>CBDBHJ010000010.1:0-1594208 GCA_965205435.1 Vicinamibacterales bacterium | reverse complement strand
TCACCTCGCAGACCACCGTCGTCGCGATGACGAGCGGGACCGTTTCATGAAGCCGAAGGAGCCGCCCGATCCGGCGAAAGACGCAGCTGCGTTCCCCGACGCGAGCCCGGCGACTCAGCTCTCCGCCCCAGATGTTCATCTGAACCTCAACGTCCGTGGTCTCGCATCGTCGGCGACTCTCGCGGTGAACGAGCTGAGCGAACGGCTCATCCAGCAAGGACGAGAAGTCTTCAAACTCGGTCTCGGTCAGTCGCCGTTTCCGGTGCCAGAGCCCGTTGTCGAGGCGCTCCGCCAGAACGCCCATCGTAGGGAGTACCAGGCCGTCCGGGGGTTGGCCGAGCTACGCGAGGCTGTCGCCGGTTACCACCGTCGAGCTCAAGGGATCACGCGTCGCGCCGAGAACGTCTTGATCGGACCTGGTTCCAAAGAGCTGATGTTCTTGCTCCAGATGGTGTACTACGGCGATCTCGTCATCCCGACACCGTCGTGGGTCTCCTACGCTCCTCAGGCCAGCATTATCGGGCGTCACGTCCGGTGGGTCTCGACCACCGCGCAGACGCACTGGAAGCTCCAGGCAAGCGACCTCGAGCGGTTGTGCACTCACGACCCGGGACGGCCGGCGGATCGTGATCATCAACGACCCGAACAATCCGACAGGGCAGACGTACGAAGCCGACGAGCTGCACGCCCTGGCCCAGGTGGCGCGACGATTCCGGTTGGTGATGCTCTCAGACGAGATTTACGGCGAAATCCACCATGCTGGCACCCATGTCTCAATGGCCGAGTTCTATCCGGAGGGCACGATCATCAGCACCGGGTTGAGCAAATGGTGCGGCGCAGGCGGATGGCGTCTCGGCACCTTTACGTTTCCTGACCATCTAAGCTGGCTGCTCGACGCCATGGCCGTCGTAGCCAGCGAGACGTATACCGCCACGAGTGCGCCCATTCAGTGCGCCGCGGTCACGGCGTTCGCCGGCGGCCCGTTCATCGATCGCTATCTCGTCGGTTGTCGTCGGGTGTTGCGCGCGCTGGGACGACACTGCGCAGCGGTCCTCCGGGAAGCCGACGTCGAAGTGGCCGCTCCTGGGGGCGCGTTCTATCTGTTCCCCGATTTCTGCCCGCATCGACAGCGGCTCGCCGGGCGAGGCATCCGGTCGAGTCTCGAGTTGAGTGAGCGCCTCCTTGAAGAGACCGGTGTCGCGACGCTCCCCGGCTCCAGCTTTGGCCGTCCCCCCACCGAGCTCACTCTGCGTATGGCCTACGTCGATTTTGATGGCGGCGCTGCGCTCGAGGCCATCGAGCACGCCGATCCCTCAGAAGAGCTGGACGAACGATTCCTGCGGCGTCACTGCTCGAACGTGACGGCGGCCATCGACCGGGTGAGGGCGTGGCTGTCCGGGGCCGAGCGCCCCGTGTGACCCGGTCCTCACACCCCTCAGATCCTGAATCGTGTATGCTGTCTAGTACCGCTTTCTTGAGACCTGCCGCTGACCCTCGGCGTTTTGCCGGGCCGAAAGCCCACAGACCTCACCAAAGCCCTATTCAATCTCCGCGACGCCGACCGCCGGCCTGAGCCGGACGGCACGGCACCTCGTGGTGGCACATGCGTCCAGCGGTTTCTTGAGCGCAGCGCAGCGTGCACCCGGACGGACACACGCCCGTCGAGGGTCTTGAGCCACGAATGAACGCCCGCCCTGCGGGTGTCACAGATAACCATCCGCGATAGCGTGAGCGCGGACAGGGAGCCATCGAAACGGATGAACTTCAACGAACTGGGGTTACGCCCGGAACTCGTTCGCGCCGTCGCCAGCGCGGGCTACACGACCCCCACATCAATTCAGGAGCGCGCCATTCCGGTCGTCCTCGACAGACGCGACCTGATTGCCTGCGCCCAGACAGGAACGGGCAAGACCGCGGCGTTCCTTCTGCCGGTGCTGCACCACCTGGCCGATGGAGGCAGGGCACGTCGCCCGCGCGCGCTCGTGGTCACGCCGACTCGAGAACTCGGTGCCCAGATCGGGGAGATGGCCGGACGGTACGGCCAACACCTGCGACTGCGCAGCACCGTCATCTATGGCGGTGTTGGCATGGAGCCGCAAAAGCGTCGCCTGGCGGCGGGCGTCGATCTGCTCATCGCAACCCCGGGCCGACTCCTCGATCACCTCGGTCGCAAGCAGGCCAATCTCGGCGCCGTGGAGATTGTCGTTCTCGACGAGGCCGACCGGATGCTCGACATGGGCTTTCTCCCTGACGTGCGTCGAATCCTCCAGCACCTCCCGAGCACCCGTCAGAACCTGTTCTTCTCGGCAACCATGCCGAAGGAGATCGAGACTCTCATCCGACAATCATCCAAAACCCCGGTACTCGTGGAAGTCTCGCGACGTTCAACCCCGGTCACCGCGGTCCGACAGGTGGTTCACCCTGTGGCGATGGCCCGAAAGCGAGACCTCCTCAAGGTGCTGCTGCAACGGACCGACGTAGGGCAGACCCTGGTCTTCACCCGCACGAAGGCACGCGCCAATCAGCTGGTTCGGCGCTTGGAGAACTCGGGCCGTCGCGTCGCTGCCATACATAGTGACAAGAGCCAGAATGCAAGAACGCGTGCACTCGCGGGGTTCCGGCGCGGTGACCTGGATACCCTGATTGCTACCGATATTGCCGCTCGGGGGCTGGATGTGGATGGGATCAGCCACGTGGTCAACTTCGATCTCCCGCATGTGCCCGAGGACTATGTCCACCGGATCGGGCGCACCGCTCGAGCCGGTCGACAGGGTGATGCCATCTCCCTGGCCGCGCCCGAGGAACACACCCAGCTCGCCGCAATAGAACGGCTGGTCGGCAAGCCGATTCGCCAGGAACACGTGACCGGCTTCACGCCGACGGCGGAGTCAGCGGGTCGCTCGCCGCGCCAATTCAAGCCAGCCTCCGCCGCGCGTGCAGGCCGGCTGCGTCATGGATCGGGTCGAAGGCGCATGCCTCACCGGACCAGAGGTGGATCTGCCAGGCCGGCATAGTGCTCAGGCACCTGGCAGTGGGACGAACCGTGATGAGTTGCGGGTCTACGACGTGTAGTGGACCCGATCATCGTGATTGAGTACGGGCGAGCCGGCTGTCGACGTGGACTCGCGGCGGTTCGAGAGGAGTGGATGTGGCGAAGGACGATCTGATCAGTTTACAGGGGCAGGTCACGGCGGTTCACAGCGGGGGTCTGTATCGGGTGCAGTGCGATCCAGGACACGAGGTGCTGGCACAGCTGAGTGGTCGGATGCGACGGTTCCGGATCAAGGTTGTTCCGGGTGACCGCGTGAAGGTCGGCGTGTCACCGTACGATCCCACGAAAGGGCTCATCACGTTCCGCGAGAGGTAGACCTGGGCTGAAAACACCGACACCGGAAGGTTAGATTTCCTCGGCCGGCTGGTCCAACTGTACCGCCCAGGCCGTCGTCCCGCGCTCGACCGGAAACCCCCGCACCAAACGTCCCCGATACCGCTTGCCGTTGATGGTCAGGAAGACACTGATGTCCCCCTGGGCCTCGAGGAGCACGCCGCGCGCACTGAGATTCACCGCTTTGCCCTCGAGTTCTTGCGAATCGGCGATGACCATTGAGATCTGTGTCGCGTCCTCTCGACGTTCAGCTTCACGACGTTCCGTTTGTGCCATGGCGTTTCTCAGGTCATCTCGCAGACCGCTCTTCTGCTGTCGACTACCCATTCTTTTGCAGCCGTCTAACGCAAATAGCTTGCCAGCCTCTCGAGGAACGGAACTTGCGGATGGAGGACCGTGAAGGAGGCATACGCATCGCCGAGCGAGGGCCGTTTTTGGCAACAACCGGCAGAGTTCGCAGATGCCTCAAGTAGGCCGTAGTGTGTTCGCGTGGCCAACATGTTGTCTACCGAGGCAACCGATTGGCCACCATGGGTCTCTGATGACGTCCAGAACGGTGTGAGTTGCTAGTGTCCTGTCCCCGTGATTCGCGAAACAATTCCCAGGCGGGGCATCCCACCTGGCAGCGTTGCTCCTCGGTCACAAATGCCAAATTTGCTCCCTCGTCGCGCCTTGCCAGCCGGGCGCCGCGCCAGGAACTTATTCCACGAATCACGGGGACAGGACACTAGCCGACTCTTCAACACCGTCCTGGCATCTGCGCCTCCGTCAGACAGTGGCGGATCCTGTCGTTGACCGCGCGACCCGAGGTGTAGCCGGGGTAGACTGCCTCCAAGACCAAGGGGACCCTACGGATCATGCCTGAAGTTGGACTGCTCCGAGACCTGTTGCTCCTCGTTGGTCTCGCGATACCGATCGTCGCTCTAGCCCACCACCTGAACGCCCCTCCGCTTGTCGGCTTTCTCCTCGCAGGGGTCGTCGTTGGACCCCATATGCTCGGGCTGATCGATAGTCCCGAAGAGATCGGCACCCTGTCAGAGCTGGGCGTGGCGCTGCTGCTCTTCGCGGTCGGTCTCGAGCTGTCGCTGTCGCACGTCCGCCAGTGGGCCCGTTCAGTCTTCGTCGGAGGCAGCCTTCAGGTTGCAGGGACGCTTGGCTCCGTCGCCGCGCTTGCGCTTGCGGTGGGCATTCCGTTCGGCCATGCCCTGTTCTACGGGGCGCTCGTGGCGATGTCGTCGACGGCGATCGTGACAAAGGCCTACGCCGACCGATCCGAGCTCGACACTCCCCACGGGCGGTCGGTGATCTCGATCCTGCTGTTCCAAGATCTGTGTGTCCTGCCCCTCATGCTCCTGGTGCCCCTTCTCGCCGGGCTCGGCGGGTCGCAGGTCGCCACCGCGGGCGGTGAGCTGGCCCGCGGGCTGCTGATGGTGACGGTGCTGGTCGTCGGCGGGCGGTTCCTCGTCAAGTGGACGCTCGACCGGGTCGTTCTGTTCCGCGACCGAGAGCTCTTCACGCTCTGTGTCGGCTTTTTCGGTCTTGGGGCAGCGGTGGTGACATCTTCTGCCGGTTTTTCGATCGCCATCGGTGCGTTCATCGCGGGGTTGATCATTTCAGAGTCGGAGTACGGGCTACAGGCGCTCTCCGACGTTCTGCCGTTCCGTGCGCTGTTCAGCGGGATCTTCTTCACCTCGATCGGGATGTTGCTCGATATTCCGACGGTCGTCGATCAATTCGTGGTGCTGTGTGCCCTGACGGTGCTGCTGTGTGTCCTCAAGGTCTCCTTCGTTTTTGTCTCGGTCCTGGCACTGGGTGGAGTGTTCACCACCGCGCTGATAAGCGGATTGAGCCTGGCTCAGATCGGGGAGTTCTCCTTTCTGCTGGCGGCGGTGGGTCTCCCGCTGGGGTTGTTCCGCGAGGGCGACTACCAGCTGTTTCTGAGCGCAGCCGTGCTCTCGATGATGGCGACGCCGTTCCTCATTCAACTGGCGCGGCCCTTGGCAGAGAATCTGGCCGGGCGCGTTGGAGGGGCCGACCGGTTTCAAGGCGTGCCGGATGCCGGGGTTGTCGAGGCTCTCAACGACCACACGGTGGTCGTGGGGTACGGTCTCGCTGGCCGGTATCTCGCCCGCGTCCTCCAGGCCGCCGGCATCCCGTGTGTCGTATGCGAACAGAACGCACGGCTGGTGCGACAGGCACGGGACGATGGCGTTGCGGTGGTCTTTGGTGATGGCACACGTCACTCGGTGCTCGACCACGTGCGGTTGCGCCAGGCCCGCACCATCGTGTTTGCCATCTCCTCGCCAACCGAAGAGCGGCGAGGCGTAGTCCTGGCTCGCGACATCAATCCTTCCATCCGGATCGTCGTACGGACTCGGTACATCCGCGCGATTGACGAACTCCGAACCCTTGGGGCGAATGACGTCGTGGTCGAGGAATTCGAGGCGTCGCTCGAACTGTTCGCGAAGGCGCTCGAGAGCTACGAGATTCCGATCAACCGGATCTGGAGGGAACTGGAATCGGTCCGGACCGAGCACTACGGACTGCTCCGTGGAACGGCCGCACCCGATCTCCGGCTGGATGCGTTGAAACACCTCGCGATTCACGATGCCCTGGAGCTCGTCGAAGTGGAGGAAGGCGCGCCGGCGATCGGTGCCAGCGCCACGACACTGGAGCTCCGTCGTCGAACCGGTGCCGTCCAGGTCGCCGTCGTCCGCGACGGAAAGCCGATCTATCAGCACGAGTCAGATTTCCACTATCGTGCGGGTGACACCGTCGTGCTGGTCGGTGACGCAGACAGCCTGAGCGACGCCATGCAGGTCTTTCGCGACGCCCACGATGGAACAGGACACTAGGACGGCTTCAAGAGCGGGTCGCGGCGTAGAAAACGAAACAGTGCCGCGAGATCTTTCATGATCGGCGTCTGGTCAAAGAGCGGGCGGCCGCGCGCACGTCCAACGTACTCGACCGTCGCGAAGTAGATGGCCGGCCCTCCGCCGCGGATCCGTCGCTCGAGGCCTACCTTGTAGACTCGCCCCGAGCGCCGGTTCTCCACCAGGAACCAGCGCGAGCGGATGTAGTGGGATTCGCGGTTCTTCATCTTCGCGACGCCGGTCGCGTTGTCGAAATCCTGGCGTGACGTGAGCGGGACGCTCGTCACCGGCCGAGCGTCTTCTCGGAAGATCGCGATCGGTGTGTCTGCGATTTGCTTCCGATTCCTCCAGTAGTCGAGCTGACTGCCGCTGATCTTGACGGACAGGCCCTTGTGGGTTCCCTCGACATAGTGTTCGTGCTGTTCCAGCAGGTGCGGCTCGTCGCGATAGAGCCGAAAGGTCTTGGAGCTCTGAATGTATCGAGCGAGATTGACGTAGTGCTCATGGTCCCGATATCGGACGGGGCGACTCGCGAACTCGGCGTAGACACGAAATCCGGGGAGCTCGTTCCGCAGTCCCTCGCGCCGGGTCTGGTATACCGAGCGGAGGGTCATACCGCGGTACTTCTTGGACGGGATCCGGAACGCGCGAAAAGCGACGATCGTCTGGTCGAGCCAGTCGCCAAGCTCTGTGTCGGCGAGGCGCGCCTCGTCCAGTTTGACCTCGAAGCGGGAGAAGTCCTCCGTGCCGACCGGCACGCCGACGTGACCGTCGCCATTCGTGTCGAACGCATAGTGCGTGACGCGGGTATCCAGGGTGGCGCGGAAGACATCCTGGTACTGCTCATCCCGTGTGACGAAGTGAGTCCGCTCGTACTCCGTCCCGATCACCGGGAGCCAGCTGAAATCCTCAAACGGACCGACGGTTTCAAGCAGGTGGACATAGAGTTCTTTGTCGATCGTTTTACGGGCGGATTTCGGGTCTCCGATGACTCGCATCAGGTCGGTGAGGGTAATGCTTGGCTTGCGTTTCTTCGACTTGTATATCGATCGGCCGAGGATCGATCCCGACAGCTTGAGGATCTCAACCATCGTGTCCCGCGTTCTCTCATGCTTGCTTTTCGCGCGCTTCTGGCGCCGCTGGTTCGACGACGCTCGCGGCGTCTGGCCAACGTCCACCGTCCGTTTGATTTCGAGGAGCTCGAACCTTGATTCGGAGACCAGATCCCATCGTCCAGGGAGACGTTCACGTTCGTAGGAGCGGGCCTTGATCGACAGGCCAGGTGGGAGTCCTCGCGCGACATCCCCGAAATAGACCGTCCGGGTGACTGGCGTGTCCGGGAAGGTCAGCTGGCGGGTGTGGGTGTTCAACGCCTCGATCAGCTCCCGTGTGTCGCGGACGTAGATGATGAACCGGTCCTCTCGGCGTTCCAGATCGACGTATCGCCGAGGCTCTTCTGAGTCGGGGGGCACAGCAGGTGAACTTAGCACGAATCCGCCCGGCCGAGTTCGCGGGGCGATGATCCTGCAACCGATCGTTGAGACGTTGTCCGGCCGCGTGTTGCAAGGCCGGGTGGATCGGTGAAAAACGGCCTGAATCCGGCTAGTATCCACTGTGTGCGGCCCTCAGCCTGCCTGTCGCGGGGCCGGTTTCTGGGATTGGGGCACTTGGGCTGAAACTTCGGTCGGTTCCGGAACGTCAAACGGCAGTGAACGCATGCGTGTTCGGTGTGTCGGCACGACTGACGCGTTCAGCAGGGAGGTCAATGTGACCCGCAGGCATCTTCTCGGGACGCTGACGGGTGTCGTGGTGGCGCCCTTTCTGACATCGATTCACGCGTTCGGCCAGACGATTACCGCACTCGAGAAGCCGCTCTCCGAATGGAGTGCGTTGCTGCTTCCGGACGCCTATGCGGTGTTGTTCAAGGAGGCGACCGAGCGGCCGAACAGTAGCCCACTGAACGACGAGAAACGGCTGGGCCACTACATCTGTGCCGCATGCTATCTCCCGCTCTTCGATGCAGCCACCAAGTATGAGAGTTTCACCGGCTGGCCCAGCTTCTTCGCCCCGATAGAGGGTCGACTGGAGACCAAACGAGACTGGAAGCTGATTATTCCCCGCACCGAGTATCACTGTGTCCGATGTGGCGGCCATCAAGGCCACCTCTTCTCGGACGGTCCGCCTCCGACCGGGCAGCGATGGTGCAACAACGGCGTGGCCCTCAGGTTTGTGCCTTCCGGCGAGCCGCTGCCGACATTGAGGACATGACGATCACGTCTGTCGGCGGTCGGCGATCTGATGAAGATCGATCGAATCCGTCATCTGCCGATCCTTGATGAGCAGGGGAGCGTGGTCGGAATCGTGAGCCGGCGCGACCTGTTCCGCAACGGACTCGTTCGAGCCTTGGGCTTTGGTACCGCTGCCACCGAAAGGGTCTTGGATTCGACACCACTCAGGGAACGAGGGGTGCGAGCGGAAAGACGACCACCAGTGAAAACGACCAAGGACTGTCGTTATCGAGAAACCGTTCCCGACCGTCGATAACGTCGCCACGTCTCGGCAGGCCGGTCGCCACATAGTCCAACGACCCTTCTACTTCGACGTGGCGGAGCCAGTTGCCCTCGGGCAACCAGTTGAAGACGAGGAATGCCGTGTCCCACTCGAAGTTCAGCTTGTGGGTGTAGGCACTCGTGTCGCTGGGCCGCTCGGCGGCGCTGATCTTGTCGACGACGTCGAAGTGGGACTCGACCCAGCCACCGGTTTGTTCCGGCTCCAGCACCCCAAGGTTCAGCTCGAGCTCGACTTCGATCTCGTTACCCCGCAAGGACGGTCGTCCAAGCTCGTCGGCCGTCGCTCCGGTGAACGGATTAGCGCTGGCCTCCCCTGACGGAATGAAGATTGTTTCCACGGTAAACCCGACACGCGGAATCTGAGTGGGGATTCCGACAGCCATGATCAGCTCGAACACGCTCTCTGTCTCGGGTTGATCGGTTCCGACCACCTTTCCGTCCTCGAGCGCTTCGACACTCGGACGTCGGAAGATCGGTTCGAACGTCAGCGTCGGCTCGATCTTGATGTCGGGAGCACACAGGACGAGACAACGTCCTTCGCTCCCCTGACCGAACACCGGCGCCGCCGTGATGCCCACGATCGCCAGGACAATCACCGGTAAACACGTCGTTCGCATGCGCGCGCCCCAGCGAATGTCCCGGCTGCGGACGTCCCGATGGTAGGATGCGCCATATGCCCACGGCTTCGAACCGCGCGAGCGCGCGGTCAGGACTCGTCGCTCCTGCACTTCTGCTGCTCCTCTTCTCATCTGGGTGTTCGCCAGCACAGACCCCGTCCGTGGCGCAGGATACCATCGGCGCATTCGTCGGGTCGTCTACCTGCAGGGACTGTCACCTCGACATCTACACGCGGTGGCAAGACACGCTCATGGCAAACGTGCTGCAAGATCCGCGCGAACGGCCATCGGCGATTTTGGCCGATTTCGACACCGACAATCCACTCGTCACGTTTCGTCCAGATGATGTTGCGTTCACCTACGGGAGCAAGTGGAAGCAGCGTTACTTCACCCGAATCGGGGACGACCTGTTTGTGTTCCCGGCCCAGTGGGATGTTCGCAACCGAGAGTGGCGACGGTATCATCCGCAGCCGGGCGCAGACTGGTGGGCTGACTTCTACCCGGACGACCAGATGCAACGCCCCACCGGACCGCTGTGTGATGGGTGTCACTCCGTCAACTACGACATCGAGACCAAGACGCCGACCGAGTGGAACGTCGGGTGTGAAGCCTGCCATGGCCCAGGTGAGCGACACCTTTCGGAACCGGTCAACGGGAACATCGTGAATCCCGCCCGTCTCGATCCGCTTCAGGCGACCGACATCTGCATCCAATGCCACTCCCAAGGTCAGCCGCGTATCAATCCCGTTGGGGACTTGTACTACGACTGGCCCGTCGGGTATCGACCGGGCTCCCAGCTCAGTGACTACTGGCGACTTGACGAGCATCACCTCGGCGAGGAGAGCTTCACTCACTGGCCCGATGGCTCGGCACATAAGAATCGGATGCAGGGAAACGACTACGTCCAGAGCCAGATGTATGTGAAGGGCGTGACCTGTTCCGGGTGCCACGATGTCCACGGGACGGAGCTCGACGCCGACCTGATCGCTCCGGGCAACGAGGTCTGCCTCACCTGTCATGATCCCCAGCTGCAGCCCGGTCCAGTCGCATCACTTGCGCGTCACACTCAACATGCGGCGGACTCCGAGGGGAGTCGGTGTGTGGCGTGCCATATGCCGCAGATTGCACGTACCGTTGGCAGCGTGAATGTGCGGAGCCACACCTTCAGTTTCATCTCACCGGCGATGACCGAGCGCTACGGCGTGCCCAATCCGTGCACCGGATGTCATGTCGAGGAGTCGAATCAGTGGGCTATCGATGAACTGAGGGCGTGGCCACACGTATCGGCCTGGCGAGTGGCCCCCTGATGCCATTCGGCCGACTGTGGCTCCCAGACTGGGCACCCAACCTGCATCCGATGCTCGTCCATTTTCCGATTGCTCTGCTGGTGGCTGCGGTCGTCGTCGATGCCATTGCGGTGTTCAGGCGCGACGCGACACACACTCGGCGGGCCACCGGTTTCTATGCACTTGGCTCGACATTCCTCTTGGTGACGTATCTCTCGGGGAGAGATGCGGCCGCAACGGTATTCACCCCGGGCATGGCGCACGCGATCGTCCAGGAGCATTGGGCCTGGGCAATGTGGACGACCCTCTACTTTTCCGCGCTGACTGGTGCTCGGCTGCTGGACGGGCGACTGTCCCGAGGTCATCGTGGGTTGGGCGGTGTCTTTCTGATCGCTGGAACCTGCGGAGTCATTCTTCTGACCGCCACCGCCGAACGCGGTGCTCGGCTTGTATACCAGTACGGCGTGGGTGTCGTGGGCGTTCCGTGACGTGATAGGGCTCACCGGAGGAGGTAGACGTGGACTCTCGAACCGTGACGTGGTGTGTCGGTGTTGTCTCTTGCGTCGTTCTTCTCACGCCGGTCAGCATGGGCCGCGTCCAGCAGGACCTCCCCGAGGCGCTGGTCCACGATGCCAAGTTGCGGCTCCAGCCAGAGGAGACAGTCGACGGTGGACGCGTGTTTGGTTCCGCCTCAGAGCCTGGAATGTATGTCACGCGCATTCGATTCCAGGCCGGCCGACACACTCGACCCCACTATCACACACAGGATCGCTGGGTCACCGTCCTCGAGGGCACCTGGTGGACCGGTGAGGGCGATGTGTTCGATGCCGAGAGGATGATTCCGATCCGTCAGGGCGGCCTGATGTATCACCCAGCCGGCTTCCGCCACTACGACGGCGCCAAGGACGAGGACGTGGTGGTGCAGGTCATGGGCATGGGCCCGGTTGAGACGATCCGTACAGAAATCGACACGACCGGCGTGCCGGTTTCTCGGTAGGGCCAGTCCTCCTGTACCCGACGTTCGTGCGAAACCCAACCTCCGATAGGGAGAGCGAGACTGAGGCAGAGGCCCAGGGGCTGGCGCTGAGATTCAGGCGCCGTCGACGTCTCTCAGAAGACGGACCACGTTGCCTTCGTTCGGCTCTTCGTCGGAGGATTCCGGCTCCCTCACTCGAGCCCGCAGCTCGCGGTCTGAGATTGTTCGTTCGAGGGCATCTTCAAGGGCCTGAGCCGCTTCCAACTCGGCGACGGCCCGAGCCTTCTCCGTTGCGCGGCGTCGGCGCTCTTCGGCCTTGGCGTGCGCCGCCTCGAGTTCCTTGGCCACCGCTCGCTCGGCTTCCGCGCGGACCTGGGCGACGGTAGATTCTAGACGTCCGTTGGGCCGCGAGCTCGGCCGATTCCGTCGCGGCCTGCACCGCGTCGCGTCGTCACGCGCACGCTCTGATTCCTTCCTGGCCGCCTCGAGCTGAGCGACCAGCGTTTGCTCGCTCCTGGCGACGACCCGCCGCAACTCGGCCTCGTGCCGCTGCGCCCAATCCGCCTCGGCCTGAGCCCGCCTCGATTCGGCCTCAGATCGTGCTTCGTGGACTGCGGCGGCAAGTCGTTGCTTCCGCGCTGTTGATCGGTGCTTGCTCAGCTGCACCCCTACAATCGTGGGGGACACGAGGCAGTCTCACCCGCCGGTACACTTGAGCCATGAACCCGACCGATGGGATGGCGTGCGCTACCTCCGGGTGTGACAACCGTGGAAAGCCGGGCCTTAACATCGTGGGCTACGGCTCGTTTGCGACCAAGGCCGGCCGACGGCAGCGGTACCGCTGCACAGTCTGCAGGGGCACGCTCAGCACGAACACGGGGACTGCGTACAGTGGGCTTCGCTGCACGCAACGGGAGTTCGATCAAGTCGCAAGCCTGCGCGTCGAGGGCATGAGTATTTCTGCGACGGCCCGAGTCACGGGCCATTCCCGCAACACGATCGCGCGCTGGCTCGAACGGGCCTCGACGGCTGCGAAGCGCTTCAATCATCGGATGTTGCGCGGTTTCGACCTCATGGAGCTGCAGGCCGATGAGCTCTGCACGTTCATCGGCAGCAAGCGCAACATTATCTGGCTCTTTGCAACCATCGAGGTCTCCTCCCGCGTGTGGGCCGGGAGCGTCCTGGGCCGCCGCTCCGATCGAAACGCCAGCGCTGTCATCAACAACGTCGTCCGCCGGGGGCGAGTCGTGGGATGTCCACTGATTGCCACCGATGGCTTCGAGTACTACCTCGGCGCGGTTGCGCGACTCTTTGGGTCGGCGTGCGTCTATGGTCAAGTGCTCAAGACACGGCGGAACAATCGTGTTGTCCGGGTCGAGCGCCGCGTGAAGGTCGGCACGGCGAATCGACTGAAAGCCGCGTTGTTGGCGTCGGAGGATTCCGAGACCCTGAACACCTCGTTCGTCGAGCGCCTCAACCTCACGATTCGGCAAGCGTCGGCGTACTTGCACCGGCGCTCGCCCTGCCACGCCCGTGATGCAGACCAGCTCTGCAGCCACGTCGAGCTCGTGCGGTGCCACTACAACTTCGTCCGACCGCACCGGGCCTTGCGGTTCGGGCGCGAAACGAGGACCCCAGCCATGCAGGCTGGTCTGGTGACCAGGCGATTGGCCCTGAGCGACATCTTCTCAGGGCGGCTTGTCACTCTGCGCGTGTTTGTGGCGATCGTCGACACTGCCGCGGGCGGGTCGCCGCCGCTCTCATGCTCGTACGAACAACAAGCGGCGGCCTGATCAACAGCGAGCGGCGCAAGCACCCGAGAAGGCGTTGGACACGCGCAGGTCGCGAGCGAGACCCCCCCGCGTGGCGCGTGATCCGGGCGGGGGGGTTCTGGTCTTGTCGGCTAGCTGAAGTCCACCCCGAAGAACAGCACCGCGATGATGATCGCCGCCACGGCCAGTGGCGACACGAACTGGATAAAGAACCGCCACGCCCCATAGTTGAACCACCCGGGCTCTGTCCCATCCACGAGTTCCCGCTCGGTGTACTCGCGTGTCAGGCACCAGCCCGCCGCGATCGTGATCGCGAAGCCACCGGTCGGGAGCATCCAGTTCGACACGAAGTGGTCGACCATGCCGAACCAGCTCGCCTTGCCGCCGAAGAGCCTCTGGCCGAGCGCACCTCCGAGGTGGAACTCGGTGATCGCACCGACACCCCCGAACGACAACGCCGCGAGGATCGTGAAGACAAACACCGCGCCGCCACACAGCAGCGTCGCCTTGGCCCGCGGCATGTGGTGTTCGTCGATCACGTAGGCGGCGACCACTTCCAACAGCGACATCGTCGAGGTGAGCGCCGCGAGGGCCACGAGCACGTAGAAGAGTGGTCCCAGGAATGACCCGAACGGGACCTCGGTGAAGAACAGCTGCGGCAGCGCGATGAAGAGCATCCCCACGGTGCCGGTGCCGCTGACCTGCTCGTCCATCCCCGGCACGCTAAAGATCACCGAGAACATGATCACCGTGGCCACGAGTGCGATCAGCGTATCGAGCACGACAATGATCGCCGAGGCCTTCACGATCGACTGAGTCTTCGCGAGGTACGAGCCGTACGTCACCATTGCGCCCATGCCGAGCGAGAGCGTGAAGAACGCGTGGCCGAGCGCCTCGAGGACGCTTCCGCCATCCAACTCACCGAAGCTCGGCCGGAAGATGAACCCGATCGCCTCGCCGGCCCCGTCCATCCCCAAGGCGGAGACGAGCAGCAAGACGAGGATCCCGAAGAGGATCGGCAGGAAGACACGCGCGATGCGTTCGATGCCCTTTTGGACGCCGAAGTAGACGATCGAGACCGTCGTGATACTGAACCCGAGAGACAAGCCAAGCTGCAGGCCGCCATTGGCTGACTGCTCCCCGAACAGCTCGCCCATCGAGGTGCCCGCCGGGAATCCACCGACCATCCAGCCCGTGGACTTGGCGAAGTAGAAGAGCGACCAGCCCGCAATCACCGTGTAGTAGCTGAGCAGCAGAAAGCCGCAGAGTACGCCCCAGAGGCCAACGAAGCCCCACGCCGGCCCGATGGCCTCCTTGAGCGCCCCGACCACGCTCTTTTGCGTCGCCCGCCCGATCAGCAGTTCGGCCATCATGATAGGCAGGCCCACGGCGGCAATGCACACGAGGTATACAAGGACGAAGGCCCCGCCGTTGTTCTCCCACGTGATGAACGGAAACTTCCACAGGTTGCCGAGGCCGATCGCGCTCCCGGTCGCGGCGAGGATGAAGCCGGTGTTCGAGCGCCAATGGGCACGCGGCTCTGACATGTGTCGTCCTCCGATCGATGGCGGGGTCAGTGGGGTTCGAGGCAGCCCCAACATATCCGGGCCCGTGAAGTTTCGCCAAGCAAACGTTACCAGGAATTGCCGTTTTGCCGGTATTGTCAGATTGAGGCGACGAGTGGCAGAGTAGGCCGATGAGGAGCCAGTCGGCCAGCTATCATGGATATCGATTCCTGCCCGACATCATCAGCCACGCGGTCTGGCTCTACCATCGGTTCTGCCTCAGCTTCCGCGATGCCGAAGATCTCCTCGCGCAGCGAGGCGTGACGGTCACCTACGAGACGATTCGGCAGTGGTGCCAGCGGTTCGGTCCGGTCTACGCGCGGCGGCTGCGGCGCCGGCATGCGCGTGTGAACGCCGGAGGATCGCTGGAGCCGGCGCCGCTCAGCCGCGTAGCGAGCGGCCGTGCGGTCGTAGCTGGACGGTGCCGAAGCAGGCGGCTCGCCCTCGAAGCGGTCCGTGATGGCATTCACGGAGGCTTCCAGCGCGTTGAATAATTCGAAGACGGCGTTGTCCACCCTGGGCGGGAGGGGGCACCCCTGGGCCTTCAGCCGATTCGCGTAGCGCTCAAACCCTGTGAGGAGGACTCGGTACAATGGCCGTCCGGCCTTCGCTTGCATCTCGTACACGTGTGCTCGCCGCTCCTTGATCAGCAGCGCACGGTCTGGACGCTGCCTCAGGTAACGGACCAATCGTCCGACATCAACGCCGATCACGCGGAGGACGCGAAAGAGATCCCTCCGACGGGCGAGGTCGGCCGGATGACCATCGTCAAGCACGACCGGGGTCGGGCGCGACAGGCGAGGTGGGTGAGCGGGTCGGATATTCGGCGACAGATTCACTTCATCAACAAGCTGTTCGAAGTGGCGGCATGAGACGAAGCCGGGGCGACTCGACCAGTCGCGCTCTTGTCGCTTCTTGAAGGTTGCAACACATCCCGCCGGGTCACTACTCCAGTTCGTCCGGGTCGATTTCGATGCAGTCCTGACTCGTATGTACTGTGGCGCCGTCCTTTAGGGGCCAGACATACCATGGCGTCGTTTCAGTCTCGACCAGAATGATAGAGTCCGGCTGGTTACTAAAGGCGGCCAGCGCCTTGGAGACGGCCACGCCGATATCGCTGAAGTTGCCCAGGCCGGTGTCGCACGACTCAAGAACCAGCACTGTCTCTCGCCCGTCGGCTTTGTGAGCCACCAGTTTGGGAATCTTTCGATTGAGCGCAGTCTGCACACGCTGAAGGCGCTGCGTCTCCAATTCGTCGGGGGTACAGCGGGCCACAAGCAGGCAGCTCGCGGACCCAACTCTTCCATGCAACGTCAGCGGAAAGGGGACGCCTGGCGGCTGCTCTGAAACACTGCCGTGGTTCCCCCCGCCCTCCGCCGCCTTCGATGCGTTCGCCAGGATCCACTGCTTCACCAGCGTGCGGATTCGCTCGTGGTCAAACACGGGAATGCCATTAGTAGCCCCAACGGCGACGACAAGCGTGTAGATCCCTGGCAACTCCCCGGCCAGATCCGTCTCAAGGGGCTCCAGTAAACAAGAGAACGCCTTGCCGTCAGCGATCTGTTGCGGGAAGCTTTCAATCCGGGTGTGCTCTATCGCGTAGCGCTTCGTAGGGGACTCGAAAAGCAGCTCGACGGCCTGCTTGCGATGTTCAGTTTTGTCGGGACACTCCGTGTCCACGAGCGGCCCACCGTCACGCTCTTCGATCAAGCGCTTTGCGGCTTTGCAGACTCGCTCCTCATTCCTTGGTTCGGTAGCCATAGACGGTCGGGTAGACCAGGGTCGTTGGGTGCCCGTCTCGTGACGAGCCTGTCCCTATTGAAGCAGAACGGAGAGGTGAAAAAAAGAGAACAAAGGCATCGCGAGATTTCCGAAGGAATTCAGCGTCCGAGCGTCCGATCTGGCGTGTCCGAGGACGCCCAGTGCGGCCCTTGCGGAGGGGACGATCGAGCGCATGCGCAAGCCGACTGACGGCGATACGGACGGCGGCCTGACGAGTTGGGTCGCCCGCGATGGTCCCGTATCCTTCGTGCAGCATGTCGTGCCGCTCCCACCAGTCGAACACCTCGGCCTCTGTGATCTGGCTCGTGGGCGTCGGCTTGAATCCTCGGTACTGGGGTACGTTGCGGCGTCGCCACGCACGCCGGTGCCTCCAGCCATCCTCAGGAAGCACGGGCCCCACTGCCGACTGGCCCGCATGGCCGGGGCCTGGCGCCAGACACGCACGGTACGGTGCATGGTGCGCGTGATCCACGGCTTCTCACGCTGCCACCGCGTGGCGCAGGCGTCGATGTCACGCCGAATCTCGTCTGGATCGCTGAGGTCGACGATCGTGTGCAGCTCCTCCATGATCGCGGGCACGTACTCGCGCACGAGGCGGAGGACGTGGTGACGGCAGTCGGCACGCGACCAAGGGAACACGGGCTCCTCATGGCCGGCTCCGGGTGCGGTCGGCCACGTTCACGTGATCGTCGCGGCGATCGGTTATCGCATGTGAGGCGATGAAACGACGAAGTTCGGCAAGAATCAGCGTGAATTCGCGAGATCCAGACCATCGAGGCGACGTGGGTGATAACCGTCTACTGATAACCGATCAGACACAGGGCCTTCTAAGCCGAGGGTCGCAGGTTCGAATCCTGCCGGGCGTGCCATTTTCCTAAAGAATTCGCCGATTGTGCCCTCTGCCTGGGCACCGGGGGCGAAGGTACAGGCGAAAAAAGTGACCGGTCACCTTCCAAGATTGGCTGACTGAAGTACGCCGAGCGCCATCCCAGCGCTTCACAACGGCCTGCGCCGATGGCATGGTGTGACGTCGTGGAACCCTGCACGCTGCGTGAGTGCCGGATCTCGTTGGGCCAGTCGCAGGCAGCGTTCGCGGCGACGCTCGGTGCGTCTCCAGAGTCGTACCGGACGTGGGATGCCGGGCGGCGAGCACAGCCGCTGAAGATACTCGCCCGCGCCCGTGCGCTGGCGACGCATCGCGACGACCACGAACTCCTTCCACTTCCCGTGCTCGCGCTGCTGATCGGCGTGCACGTCAAGACGCTGCGAGCAGCGGCGCGGGACGGCCGGCTGCCGGTGACCTATGACACCCGGACCACCTTTCGCCGCCTTCGAGCCCGCGCGACTCCCGCCGCGGCCAGGGCGTTTCGACGGTCGTACTATGGGCGACCGGTGAAGCCGGTGGACCGTCGTGCGCCATTAACCTGGGCCAGCGTGCCCGACGACTACGACGAGCAGATTCGTGCGTTACGTCGCGCACGCGGGTTGAGTCAGGCGCGATTAGCCACCCTGGTGGGCGCAGCACGGAAAGCCGTCGTCTATCAATGGGAGGCGCGGAAACGCACGCCGTCGCCCGTGTTCTGGCAACGAATCACCGCGCTCCACCGGTGAGTGTGGCGCAGGCGACTGATATGGAGAGACCGTTGTCAAGTGTTCGTATTTGAGTCCTTTCGTGTCGGTCCGTTGAGACTCCGTCAGCTGATCGGCCGAGCGGCAACGACGATGAATCAGTCTGATATTCGCGGGTCAGAACCGCATGTCCATGATTCGTCGGGAGCTGCCTCGCTCTAGAGCGTTTTTCGAAAAGCTCTAGTACTCGATAGGCGGTTCATGGTACTCCTACGTGCAACGTCCTGTAGGAGGATCAATGCGCGCCTATTCGATGGATCTTCGCGAACGAGTGCTCCACGAGAGCGACGCGGGCATGCAGGCGGCCGCGGTCGCGAGCAAATACCGCGTCAGTGCCTCCTGGGTCCGGCGGCTCACACACCGGCGGCGGGAAACCGGCGAAGTCGCCCCGCGCCAGCAGCGTTACGGGCGGCATCCGGTGCTCGCGTCCCAGCTGCACACGCTCGCGGCCTTGATCCGCGAGCAACCGGACCGCACCCTCGCCGACCTACAGGTCGCCCTGGGTACGTCCGCCAGTCTGGCGACGATTTGGCGGGCCGTGAAACAGCTGGGCTTTACCGTAAAAAAAAACGGTACGCGCGTCCGAACACGATCGCCCCGACGTCGCGGCCGCCCGCGCGCAGTGGGCGACGACTGCCCCGACGCTCGACCCGACTCGCCTCGTCTTTCTGGATGAAAGCGGGGTCGCCACCAATCTCCTGCGGCGCTATGGGCGCAGCCTTCGCGGCCAGCGGGTCGCCGATCACGCGCCCCAGGGTCGGTGGGAGAGCAGTACCTTCATCGCCGCGCTGCGGGTGACGGGGCTCACCGCGCCGGGGGTCCTCGATGGCCCGATGGACGGGGCCAGCTTCCTCGCCGACGTCGAACAGATCCTCGTACCGACGTTGCAGCCCGGTGACATGGTGATTGCCGACAACCTCGCCGCGCACAAAGTCGACGGCGTGCGCCACGCTATTGAAGCGGCCGGCGCGACGCTGCGCTTCCTGCCGCCCTACAGTCCCGACTTCAACCCCATCGAGCTGAGCTTCGCCAAACTCAAAGCTATCGTCCGCCAAGCCCGCTGCCGCTCGATCGACACGCTCTGGCCGCTCCTCGGTGCGTGTCTGTCGCGCTTCACCCCCACCGAATGCCGCAACTACGTCCATCATTGCGGCTACACGGCCGCCAAAGCGTCATGAAAAACGCTCTAGTCGCGCGAGTTCGAGACCGGAGTCGTCTATCGCATAGTCGCCTCGAGGGTTCTCCTTTCGACGTCGGCCGATCAGATCACGGCGTCAAGGCCGCCCACAGAAAGCCGCTGAGTTCGCGTGCGACCGCCGTGACGACCTTCGGGCGGGACTTGCCGCGTTCCGTGAGTCGGCGAAAGCGTCGGCATAACCGTTGTTGGGCGGTCCACGCAAGTGCGACGCTCGTCGCAGCCGCCGCCTGTTGCCGTCTGCGGAGGCGTTCACCGACGAACGGGTGATGGCGGTAGTGCCACGCCGCCTCGATCAAGACTCGGCGCAGATGGGCATTGCCGGTCTTGGTGATGGCGCCACGCGCGCGGCTCCCCCCACTCGAGTGTTCGGAGGGGACCAAGCCGACAAAGGCCATCACACTCGGGGCGGTCGGAAACCGCCGCGGGTCGCCCAGCTCGGCCGCGACCGTCAACGCCGTGAGGTCATCAATGCCCCGGAAGCAGCGGAGCCGCATCACCCGGTCCCGCAAGGGCTCGAGGACGAGGAGTTCGCGCAGGTCCGCTTCAACCTCCTGCATCCGTGCCACCGCGTCTTCAACCGCGCGCCGATACGCCCGGTACGTCTGGTCGAGGGCGGGGAGCGCCCAGCGCTGCGTCTGCAGCCAGGCGGCATGCCGTTGCGTCCACGCCGTGCCGGCCGTGAAGCGCCGGCCATGCCGGAGCAGGAACTTCGACAGCCGATGGCGGGCGCGGACGACGTCCGCCAGGAAGGCTTCCCGACACCGCAGCAGATCGCGCGCCGCCTCTTCCTGTTCGGTCGGGATATGAATCGCCGTCAGGGCCCCGGCGCGGTACAACACGGCCAGCTGCCGCGCGTCCCGCCGGTCAGTCTTGATGCGATCACCGGGCCGGCGTGGGATGAGCGTGGGCGCGATGATCTCACAGGGCACGTCCTTCGTGTTCAGATACCGCTGCAACTCGAAGCCACACGGTCCCGCCTCGTAGCAGCACCGCACCGGCCCTTGCCCTTGCACACGCTTCACGAACCGACCAATCGTCGTGACGTCCGAACTCAGCTCCTGCGTCGCCGCTGTCTGATGCTCCGGCAGCAACACTGCGGCCATCACCGATGCGGCGTGCTGATCGAACGCAATGATGGTTGTAGACTCGCCCATGACCGACCTCCTTTGTATGCGGCTCTGCGTTGAGCTGTCGCAGGTCCAACGTAACCCGCGACCGATGCAAAGCCGAGGTCGGTCTCTCCATATGGGGTGAATTCAGATGGTCGATGCAACATGAGCCAAGGATGGAGGACTCATGGTGCGAAGACGTGGCCCGCGCTTGACGGCGGCGCAGAAGGCGGAAGTGTGGCGCCGTTGGCGAGAAGGGGAATCGTTGAATGCCATCGGCCGGGCGCTCGGCCGCACACCCAAGATGGTGCACGACATCGTCGCCGGGGCGGGCGGCATTCCCCCAGTGCCCCGGCGGCGCGCGCGTCAGGCGTTGACCCTGTCCGAGCGGGAGGCGATCGCCCGCGGCGTGTCCCGTGGATCGTCGCTGCGGCAACCACACTGACGTGGGATCGCGGGCTGGAGCTGGCAGCCCATCGCACCTTCTCGATCGCGACGGGCGTGCAGGTGTTCTTCTGCGACCCGCGGCGTCCGTGGCAACCCGGGACCAACGAGAACACCAATGGCTTACTGCGCCAGTATCTGCCGAGGAGGACCGACCTCTCCGGCTACACGCAGGCGCAGCTCGATGCGATTGCCTTACGCTGAACACCCGACCACGCAAGACACTTGGTTATCGGACGCCTGCGGCTACACTCTCGGAAACTGTTGCATCGACCGGTTGAATCGGCAGGTCTAGTGGAGACGATCACCGACCACTCGGAGGCGGAACGAATGCGAGTCGTGAGCTGGAACGTCAACGGGATTCGCGCGTGTGTCCGGCACGGGTTCGTGGATTTTGTGGACCGGTCCGGCGCCGATATTGTCGGCGTCCAGGAGGTCCGCGCGCGGCCCGAGGACATCCCACCGGCCGCCCGTCGGCCGCCGGGCTGGCACACGGCATTCACGGTCGCCGAGCGCCGGGGCTATAGCGGTGTCGACCTCTACTCGAAGCTCCAGCCCGTTCGGGTGGACACTTCCCTGGGCGTGCCGCGGTTCGACCGAGAGGGGCGGTTCATGGCCGCGCACTTCCAGACCGCCCGCGGGCGCTTCGTGGTGGTCAACGGCTACTTCCCCAAGGGAAGCGGCCCGGACCGGGACAACAGCCGGGTCGGCTACAAGCTCGACTTCTCGCGGACGGTCTTCACCCGATCGCAAGAACTTCGGCGCCGGGGCCCGGTGCTCGTGATCGGCGACTACAACACGGCGCACCGCGCGATCGACCTGGCGCGCCCGCAGGCGAATGGCACCCACAGCGGGTTCCTTCCCGAGGAGCGGGCCGAACTCGACCGCTGGCTGGACGCGGGCTGGGTGGATGCGTTTCGCGCTCTGCATCCCGAGGCACCTGACCAGTACACGTGGTGGCGGCAATGGGGCGGTGCGCGCGAGCGGAACGTCGGATGGCGAATCGACTACGTCTTCGCATCGCCGGCTGCGATGAGGCGCATACACGAGGCCTTTCTCTGGCCCGACGAACGGGGCTCCGACCATTGCCCGGTCGGGGTCGATATCGACCTGTAGCAGACACGTCGGATCGAAGCAGAACATCGCGTGACGATTCCCTATATGCGTAGGCCTGACTAGCGACGCCAGGTGAGTGTGCGGGCGGTGTGCTCATTCCAGTAGCTGGCGACCCATGATTTTCTCCTGATTCTATCCGGGCCGACTCGGCTCCGGCAGTTCCTTCGAGGCTTCTTCCTGAAGGCGAAGTTGTTCGTAGGTTGCCTTAACGGTCCGCCAAGTCGCAGATCGCCACAGATCTGGGTATCCGAGTGAGCCGAGGGACACCTTGATGACTGTGCGAATTAGGAATTCGGCCGTGAAAACGAGGTAGCCATTGTACTCCGATTCTGGTTCGCTGTAGGTCAACGTCGGAACGATTCCGTTGTGAATGATCGAGTTCCGAGTGTCGGAGAACTCCATGAACCAGTGCTCGAGATCTGTAAGCTTGTCGGCATGGGTCACGCCCTTAAGGTCCGTCCAGTGTCGAGTTCGATTCGCTGTTTCCGTGGGAGACCATATGAGCAGGTCACAGTCGGACGCAGACGTGGCTGGCACCGCTCGAAACAAGTCTCGAAGAACCCGAGCGCTGATGTGGCTCTTGTTGGTTGCCGTAATGGCCTCAAAAGCGGTCTTGAGAAACACGATCCGTTCGCTCCAATCAACGGTGCTCGTATTCCTCCACGCTTTTGCGAGCCATCTGATCGCAACACTGATCCGATCGCTCGTGGCGCTCGCACTGGGAGTTGTCGCAGACGAGAAAACCGTCTTGTAGACGGCCTCAAGAACCATTGGATCGGCCGTCTGCGTGCCGAGCGGCAGATGTAGATCCAGGGGAGGTCTGATGAGGAGTTCGCGATCTTCAATCTGGTAGCCACCGCCGAGCACCTGCACCATGCGTCCTGTGCAGACTGTGATGTAACCAGCCTCCACGTCAATCGGCCAGAAGTACACTTCCGTGTTGTCTGCTGTGATGACAGCCCATGAGTCATGCACAGTACTCGGTCTGTGCCGAGGGTTCTGATCGAGAAACCCGAATGCAACGGCGCTTTCGAGCGCACTGATTTCGTGCGGATGTGGGAGCACACCGTCGAGCGGATGTCCTTGGCGGCACAGAATGCTCGGGTTTTCGATTGGTGCTCCGGCGCCGTCGACGAACTTATTAAGAAATCCTTTTGCCCGTGCTTCGAAGCTCGGGTCGCTCCACCGACCGTCAAAAGACTTTAGCGGCCCACACTCCCAGCCGGCGAACTCGATCGTTCCATGTAGTGGCAGGTACGGACAGAATGCGAGATACGGATGACCCATGGAAGTTCAAACCTGTGATGTATACGACCTAGCTGTGTGTGGCGTCAACCCAACGTGGACCACGTAGGGTCGTGAAGTAAGAGACACTTTCCTGCCAGGGGAGGAGGCCCCCCATGGCGAAGGCAGGATCGACGGAGAAGGTGGTTCGGGAGATTCGGCGGACACCCGCCGGCGGTTCTCGGCCGAAGAAAAGATTCGGATCGTGCTGGAGGGGCTCCGCGGGGAAGAGAGCATCGCGGCGCTCTGCGGCGTTGTTGCACGGTGCGACCAGGCAAGGCTGGTCAGAGGGGAGTGATGATGCGATGACATCATGAAACTCTGTTTGTCGTCCAGCGGGTGCGAAACCCGTCCGGTGAGGGGCGAGCCCACCCACACCGGTAGCGAGCTTGGCGGCGGCCGCGGTAACGGGGTCGTCGATGCGGAGGCACGCAAGCGAGTGGGCCGGAGGAGTGGCAGCCACGAAATAACGCTCATTCTGGGTGCCCAGGGCTTCGTGCAGCCTGAAGGCCATGGCGGTCTCGACGCGAGCGGGCGAGCCGAGATGCGCACCCAGCGGGGTCTGCGCCTACGGCACGCTGGAAGAGGACGGCCCGGCAACCTGGGAGGCCCTCATTTCTCCTTGATGGTTACGGGGTAGGCCGACGGCCAGGGACGACCGGAGCTGCGGCCGACGGGAGTGAGGGAGTCGGAGGGCTGCATACGAGCGAGGACGTCGGGGAACGGCGTGGCAACTGGACCCGGCCGAGCAAAGGCGGCCCGTGTTGATGTGAGCTTTCGAAGGGACCCATGACCGACGCGTTGACGTTGGGCACCATGTCACCAGAAATTCGAAAGGTAGTGGACCGAGCGCGAGCGGAACCCGAAGGACGGTTCCATTCACTGGCGCATCTGATTGATGTGCCGGCGCTGGCGGCCGCCTACTGGCGTATCCGCAAGGATGCGGCAGTCGGGGTGGATGGGGTCACCAAGGACCAGTATGGGCAGGACTTGGAGCGCAATCTTCAGGACCTGTACGCCCGGCTGAGGTCCAAGCGGTATCGGCATCAGCCGATTCGTCGGGTGCACATCCCCAAAGACGGAGGTCGGACACGACCGATTGGGATTTCGGCGCTTGAGGACAAGATGGTCCAGAGCGCCGTGCGTCACGTGCTGGAGGCCATCTACGAGCAGGACTTTCTGGACTGCTCCTTCGGCTTCCGGGCGGGACGGAATGCCCATGCGGCCATCCGAGCTCTGGACAAGGTGGTTCACCGGGGCGAGGTGAACTGGATACTGGAGGCCGACATCGTGTCCTTCTTCGACAGTTTGGATCGCACCAAGCTGAAAGAGATGCTCCAGGTTCGGGTGACCGAGGGCTCGCTGTTGCGACTCATCGGCAAACTGTTGCGTGTGGGAGTGCTCGACGGCGAGGCGTATACCACGCCGGACCGGGGCACCGCACAGGGGTCCGGGCTCTCGCCGTTGTTGGGTAACGTCTATCTCCACTACGCGCTCGACGTGTGGTTCGACCAGGTCGTGCGACCGCGTCTTCGTGGTCGGGCGACGCTCGTGAGATATGCCGATGACTTTGTGATCGGCTTCGAGCGACGCGACGACGCGGAGCGCGTGATGGACGTCTTGCCCAAGCGGCTGGGACGCTACGGCCTCACACTGCATGCGGACAAGACCCGTTTGCTGCCGTTTGGGCGCCCGCCTCGACGGCAACAGGGGGGCAAAGGTCCGGCCTCCTTCGACTTCTTGGGGTTCACGTTGTACTGGCGACGAGCCCGCAGTGGTCGATGGGGTATGTGGTGTAAGACACGGTCCTCGCGTTTGCAGCGAGCGCTTACTGTCGCCGCCACCTGGTGTCGTCGCCATCGACACCGGCCGGTGGCCGTGCAACACGCCGCGCTCACGAGACGCATCCAGGGGCACTTCAATTACTTTGGCGTGAGTGGCAATGCTCGCAGTTTGGGGCTGCTGGTCGACGCCACGGAGCGGCACTGGTACACGTGGCTTCGCCGTCGAAGCAACCGCACGCGTCTCACCTGGCCGAGGTTCGTTGCGTTGTTGGAACGATACCCTCTGCCTGTGCCTCGGATTCGCGTGCGAATCTGGGGCGCATCGCCATGAGCCACATCAGCGGAAGAGCCGGATGGTGGAAACCTCCTAGTCCGGTTCTGGTGAGGGCCTCGGGGGAGCAATCCTCCGGGGCTACTCGACAATCGTCACGGGCCCGCACGATGCCACTCGACAGGATCCTCACCGGCCGATGCGATATAACACTGGTCGGCCGAGGGCGGTCATTCGATTCAGGATCTCACAGCCGAGGACGGCCTCACTCCCCTGCCCAGCTGGACTCCGGGCGCGAAGGCCCTCTCCGATGATGGACTTGTAGCGGAAGAACGTGTTCTCCACCCGGCCCTGACGATGGTACCCTGACGCCTTCTTCCAACGGTGCCGGCCGAGCTGCTTCGCCACCGTGATCGTCCGATCCCGCGCGGGCGACCGCCGGCCGTGCCCAGAGACGTTCGCCGTCCTGGCCGGTGGGATGACGACTGTCGCACCCCGCGCCGTCGCTGTCTCGTGGCTTTGTTGCATGAATCGAACGTGGCCCGCAACGATCCCGACCCAGTTGTTGGTCACCGCCTGATCGCGTACGACGCAGGCCTGCCCAAATCCCTCATTGAATCGTACCGGGTTTCTCGGAGACCGAATTCGTTGAATCAGGCCACCTCAGCCTGCTCATAGTACTGCGCCTCGAACTCGGCTGGTGGAATGTCCCCGAGCGGCCCCAACAGTCGTCGTGTGTTGAACCAGTCCACCCACGTCAAGGTGGCGAACTCCACGGCCTCGAGGGTGCGCCACGGGCCCTTCCGTCGAATCACCTCCGTCTTGTACAAGCCGATCACCGATTCGGCGCGGGCATTGACGCCCCTATATGTCAAGATTGTTGTGGCTGCTCGTCAGGCGACCTCGCGGCGCGCTGTGCGGGAGCGGTGGTCGTCGATGAGGGCGTTGTAGATTTCACGCGCGACGAATCGCTTCAGGCAGCGGATGATGTCTTTCTTGGACAGCCCCTGACCCGGCCGACAGATCAACGCAAGGACACGAGGTCGGTCGTAACAGGGGTCAGACCGTGCCCGGCAGCGGCACGATCATGCTCACAGTCATAGGCATCGCCTTGGCTGCCGACCGACGGCGCGATGCCGGCGTCCACGAGGCGATCCGTGTACCGCATCGAGAGATATTGGGTGAATTCAACTGGTCGTCGCAACACCTCGATGATGAGGTGCTGCGATGCAGAAACGGAAACGGAGAAGGTCAGACCGGGCGGGTCGGCCTGCGATGCGTTCGCCTGGTCGGCCGCCGGTAGCGGCACGAACGAGAACACCAACGGCTTGCTGCGCCAGTACTTCCCCAAAGGTACTGACCTCAATAGGCACAGTGCTAGCGACATTGCTGCTGTCGCGACCACACTCAACCGCCGACCGCGGAAGACTCTCGGTTGGAGAACGCCATCCGAAGCCTTCAACGAACTGCTACTCTCACACCAGCGAGGACGTGTTGCGACGACCCCTTGAAACCGGCTAGTGACGGAAGATCACCTCATCTACAGCCGCCACTATTCGGTCGATGAAAGCCGAACGCTTGCGCGGAGATCCCTTCGTATCTTCGTCTGAATGCGAGATGTACAAGAGATCGCGAGCGTGAGTCATTCCCACGTACAAGACGGCAGCTTCTCCCGCTAGTACTTCGCCGTCCTGGGCAGTTCCATGCGGTATAACGCGTGGCATGCCAGACTCCTTTTCCTGGGTCTGGATCCCACCTTAGCAAGCTGTCCGAATTTCGGGGTCCACCTCTATGTCATGTAGCCTTCAGCCGGCATTCATCGCATTCGCAAATCGATCGCAAATACTCGAATGCGAAGATTCCTGTAGCGTGGCCGTCCTTGAAGGCTATGCTGTAGGCATATTGACCCGTTGGTTTCAGGCTGGCGAGTTGTTCGCTGGAAGGGTCGAAGACCGGCAAGAGGTTGAGGCCGGTCGGTTGCGCGACGGGCTTGTTCGCCTCCTCTTGACAAGAAGCGCAGGGACAGCGAGCGCGGAGCCAACCAGATCGGTATTGGCTGATGTGGCCGTCGCTCCAGTTGATCTTGATGCCCTGGGTTTCCCATTTTTCCAGTTTGAGAGGCTTCAGCGAATCCATCAAAATGTCATCCCGGGGATCTTTGAGGATTCATGACCGGCAGCCTGCTCGCGGGCGCTACGAGCCACTTCCACCAAGGCTTTGGCCGCCGCTGATTCGGGGTCGCGTTTAACCACCGGCAGGCCCTCGTCGCCGCCCAACACCACGGCCGGATCCAGGGGAACGTGGCCCAAAAACGGTACTTCCAGCTGCTCAGCAGTGTTCTTGCCGCCACCGTGACGGAACACCTCCGTACGATGCTGGCAGTTGGGGCACTCGAAAAAGCTCATGTTCTCTACCAAGCCAAGAATCGGGACCTTCAGGTTGCGAAACATCTGCAAACCTTTGCGGGCGTCAATCAGGCTGACATCCTGCGGCGTGGTGACCACCACACCACCGGTCAGTGGTGTCTCCTGACACAATGTCAACTGGGCGTCGCCGGTACCGGGTGGTAGGTCGATAACCAAGTAGTCCAACTCACCCCACTCACATTGGTCCAACATGGTCTTCAAGTACTTGTGCACCATCGGCCCACGCACAATGGCGGCTTCTTCCTGCGGCATCAAGAAACCGATGGACATCAGCTTTAACCCTAATGCCTCGATCGGCAAGAATGACTGTTGGGTGGTTCCCATTCCAGGTTTAGCGTCTTTAACAGCAAACATGGTCGGCACGCTGGGACCATAAATGTCTCCATCCAGCAGTCCGACTTTCGCTGCCGATTCCGCCAAGACCAACGCCAGATTCGACGCCACGGTCGACTTACCCACGCCACCCTTGCCCGACGCAACCGCAATGAGCTGTTTGACTTGATCGATCATTGGGGTTCCTTAATTGATAAGAGCACAGCTTTGTGCTTCCGGCCTCGACTGCGATCCAAGCTCCTCCCGACGTGAACGCCTCAGTGCACTGTCAACGGACTCAGCGCGAGGCTCGTCCCTTTATCGACAACCTCGCCCAGATCTTAGCAGGCATACGTCACCTCCGACCAAACCAGCAGCATGCGCGTCCGCAACAACCGGTAGCGAGGCATTGTCAACTTCAGGCCGCAAGTGACAGGGTACGCGCCGGTGCGACGGCGCTTGGGTGAAAACAGCCAGCGGTACTTGCGGGTGCGCAGAGCCCGATGGAACTCCAGGATCGTCGACGGTCTCAGCACGATCGCTGAGCGAATCACCCGGGCCGGGCGCATGAACAGTGCACACACGCCGGCGAGGATCCGATCCGACGCGCAGAGATTCGGCGCCCGGTGCCGCGAGCGATTCAGCATGAGCAGTTGCTGCTTGACCAAGACCGATTCAGCCACGACAGACCGCAGGCCGCCGGGGCCCATCAGCCGGGCCAGGGTGGCGATCAGGTGCACCAGCAGGATGATCGGGTCGCGCATCGGAACATCCTAGCGACCACGCCCAGGATCACCAAACTTGATAATCTCTACGGATTGCCGGGCTGAGTAGTAATTCGCCACCCACACCTCCATCTGCTTCCTCATCTCGACACTCCTCTTGCGAGAACTCTCTCGCAATCAAGTGTCCAAGAAAACCCTAGGGCGCTCCATAACCTGTGCGGACGTGAGTGGACACGGGCGGACAGTGCTCTTGCAGACTCTTAATCTGCGGGTTTGGGGTTCGACTCCCCGGCGGCTCACCATTTTTTTTCAACCACTTACAGATATATGATGAGTCGGCTGAAAATATCGTGTCACTGCTATGTCACCACGCCGCTGGGATCAGGGAACCCGATCGCGGTCAAGGAGACGCCCAGCATCGAATGCTCGCTGAACCGCCCCGGGTCGGGCTCTAAAGCGCTTTTCATGACCGTGTGGTGCCCGGATAGCCGCAGTGTCGAAAGTAATTGCGGCATTCCTCGGGGCTGAAGTGCGGCAGACAGGCGCCGAGGAAAGGCCAGAGGGTTTCGGTGGATCGACAGCGGGCGGCGCGCACGAGGGCTTTGAGCTTCGCGAAGCAGAGTTCAATGGGATTGAGGTCCGGACTGTAGGGCGGCAGATAGCAGAGCGTGGCGCCGACGCGCTCGATCGCCTGGCGGACGCCGGCCACTTTGTGTGCGCTGAGGTTATCGGCGATGACGATGTCCCCGGGATGCAGGGTGGGCACGAGGATCTGTTCGATATAGGCGAGGAAGCTCGCCCCGTCGATGGCGCCGTCGAAGACCCCGGGCGCGGTCAGGCCAGTCACCCGCAGCGCTGCGAGAAACGTACTGGTCTGCCACCGGGCGCACGGCGCGTGGTCGTGGACGCGGGCCCCGCGGAGGGCCCGACCATACCGCCGCAGGAGATTGTTCGTCATGCCGGTTTCATCGAGAAAAACCAGGCGTGTCGGATCCCAGGTCGGCGCGGCGGCGTGCCACACGACCCGCGCGGCCGCAACGTCAGGTCGATCGTGTTCGGAGGGCCGGACCGTTTTTTTTGACGGTCACGTCCAGAGCCGCCACCGCGCGCCAGATCGTCGCCAGACTGGCCGGCGTGCCGAGCGCGTCCTTCAGCTCGGCTAAGGTGCGATCCGGTTGCTCCGCGATCAGCGCGGCCAGGGTGTGCAGGTGCGGCTCCAACATCCGGCGCCGCCCGTGCCGCTGGACGCGCGGCGCGACTTCGCCCGTCTCCCGCCGACGCTGCTTCAACAGCCGCACCCACGACCCGCTCACGCGGTACTTCACCGCAACGTCCGCGGCCTTCATCCCGGCATCACTGTCGAGCAGGGCCCGTTCTCGGAGATCCATCGAATAGGCTTGTATCGGTCCTCCTGCATTGGTGCATGCAGAAGTACCACGACGAGCCCAAGCAGTACAAGGGCTATCTGAAAAGCGCTTTAGCCACCACGGCGACAGCCTGATTCCGATCATATTGTGCTTGGGCGAGCGGGACCCGAGGAAGGAAACCAAGATGGCTAGCGCATGGGAAACATTTGTCGCAAATGCGGTGGACTGGTTGCGCGGAGCATCACTCTCTCACGGTGCCGGTCAGGGGTTCCCCGACGAACAGGCGCTGACCCAGTACTTGGCGTTGGGTCTGCGCAAGGAGTTCATGGAGCATTTCGGATTGGAGGCCGATTCGGCGGCACTGCCCGGCCACATTCCTTTTCGGGATGGACCGACCCCGGAGGACAAAGCTGCGTGGGCCGCGTCCCAGGACGACAAGTGGATAGCTGTCCACGGGGTCAACTTTGTGCCCGACATCTTGATACGCCAGACACCCGGGAAGTCGGGCCCGGTGCTTCCGGTCGAGGTCAAGCTCCTGAAGACCAGCGGTGGCCAGGGCTTCGCCACCGCCATCGGCCAGGCACTCATCTATTCCGCCCGCTACGGCCGCGCCGTCATCTTCGTCGGCGTGGAGACAGAGGCTTCCACAGACAAGAAGCCGTTTTTTCTCGAGCCAGGGCCAGTGGGCGAGAAACTCATGGCGCGCCTGGCTGAGGAGGGTGTCACGGTCATCGTGAGAGACGTGCGTTCAAACTCTTAGGCAGCGGCCGAGCACCCGAAGCCTGTCCTCTCGACGTGCACCCGGGGTCTGGAGCATCGAGTGGAGTCGCCACCCGATACGGCCCATCATTCAATGCAGCACCTAGACCGATGATAAAATAGGCGGGAATATGAAGAAGTTGGATGAGCGGCGATGATCTTCGATCCGGTGTATTTGCTCTTTGTCCTTCCCGGGCTGGCGCTTTCCATGTGGGCCAGCAGGCGCGTCAAGAGCGCGTTCAAGAAATACGCCACGGTGCGCTCCGCGCGGGGCCTCAGCGGCGCGGAGGCGGCACAGGTGCTCCTGCGCGGCGCGGGCATTACCTACGTCCGCATTGTCCGCGCGCACGGCGTGCTCTCGGACCACTACAACCCGCTCACCAAGACCTTGGCCCTGTCGGAGTCGGTCTACGCCTCGGATTCCCTTGCGGCCGTGGGCGTGGCGACACACGAGGCCGGGCATGCCATTCAGCACGCACAGCACTACACCCCCCTCTGGGTGCGGTCGACGCTCGTCCCCACTGCGAACATCGGCTCGAGTATCGGATATTTCCTGATGTTGATCGGTATGTTGAGTCAAGCCCATTCCTAGTTGAAACTCTCCGCGGCTCCTGATTGCTTACGCGGCTTTCTTCGTCGACGTCGTCGTGTCGATCTTCAGCTCTCGCTTCAATGCGTCACGAAGCCTGGGCAGGTTGCCGGTAGCCCATCACCTTGCGCAGGCGTGGCTCGATGTCCAGGAGTGCAGTGGCCAGCCAGCGATGGCGTTGACTTGAGTTCTGCCAGTGATCGACCTTCCACAGAGGTGGACCCCATCCTTTGGACAGCTCAGCGGCCAAGTTAAGGTGGATTCCAGGTTCATGTTTCTAAGCCGCTTCCGACTGCGCTGACGAGGAGCGCAGCGACGAGGTCGGCGCACCTCCCAAATCCGAGTACGCCTCATCAGGCGTGCGATCATCGAGCGACGAGTGCGGTCGCTCGGCATTGTAGAAGTCGATCCACCGGCCGATGCTGGCCCGCGCCTCGGAGCCAACCTCGAAGTCGTGCAGGTAGACGCACTCGTACTTGAGCGAGCGCCACAGCCGCTCGATGAAGACGTTGTCCATCCAGCGGCCCTTGCCGTCCATCGAGATCTGCACGCCTGCGTCTTTGAGCGTCTGAGTGAACTCCAGGCTGGTGAACTGGCTGCCTTGGTCGGTGTTGAAGATCGCTGGCGGTCCGTACTGCGCGAGGGCTTCCGCGAGGGCCTCCACACAGAACGAGGCATCCATCGTGTTGGACAAGCGCCACGACAGCACCTTCCGGCTGGCCCAATCCTGGATCGCGACCAGGTACAGGAATCCGCGGTGCAGCGGAATGTACGTCACGTCGGCGCACCAGGCCTCGTTCGCACGTTCGACCGCTCGGTCGCGCAGCAAATAGGGGTAGACCCGGTGCTCCGGGTGCGGAACCGACGTGCTCGGGCGCTGGTACAGCGCCTGGAGGCCCATCTTTCGCATCAGACGACGCACCCGCTTCCGACTGACGGCGAAGCCCTCCCGGCGCAGCCAACGCGCCATCTGCCGCGATCCGTAGAACGGGGTTTCCAGAAATTGCTCGTCGATCCGGCGCATGAGCTCGAGAGTCAACTCACTCTCCCCGAGACCATCGTAGTAGAACGTCGAGCGCGAGATCGACACCAAGCCACACTGTCGCGAGATGCTTAGTTCGGAGTGGTTCGAGTCGATCAGCATTCGCCTTCGACCGTGACTCAACGGCCGAAGGCCTTGGACAAAAAATCCTTCTCGATGACGAGCTCGCCGACCTTCGCTCGCAGCTCCTGAATCTCCGCATCGCGAGACGCCTCTCGGCGCTGCTGGTGGTCCGAGAAGACGTCCACAAGCGCCTCCTGGGCTTTCTTCTTCCAGTTCGCGATCAGGTTCGGGTGGATCTTGTAGCGCGACGACAGCTCCGCCATCGTCTGCTCGCCGCGAAGCGCCTGCAGTGCCACGCGGGCCTTCAGCTCAGCGGGGTATTTTTTCCGTTTCTGCATGATTCCGATCTCTCCATTCTGAGGTCGGAATCCACCTTAGCAACCTGTCCGAATTTCGGGGTCCACCTCTCACAGCGCTCCTCAATGAGCGCGTTGATGGACTCGAGGCCATTCGTCGTCTTCAACGACCGGCCCAGCACACCGTACACCCCGAGGCGATGCAACGTCAGGGTCTCGTCGAGGCCTTCCGCCAGACTGCCGGCCGCCGATTGGTTCCGATCCTCCAGCTCATGCTGGAGCGACTGGAGGGCGGCGAGGGCCTCGTCGTACTCCGGACGGTTGTCGGCGCGCTGGAGACGCTGCCGCCACACCGGCTGCTCACGCTTGGCCACGTAACTCACCACGTTCTCGCGCGTGTGCCACTGACACCGTTGCACCAGGGCGCGGTGGCGGAAGGCTTTCCGCACGGCCGCCCGGAGCCCCTTGCCGCCGTCCAGGATCACCAGAAGGCCCTGGGAGACGTCGAGGCCCCGCTCGACCAACGACCGGAGGAACGGGGTCAACACCTTCTCGTTCTCGGTGTCTGTCTCGACGACGCCCAGGAACCGTTTCTCCCCCGTCATCGTGATGCCCAGCGCGATGACCATCGTCGCCTCGGCGAACGTCTTGCCGTCCAGCACGAGGGCCACGACGTCCTCCCCGGAGAGGTCCCGCTCCTGGAGCTCGCGGAGTTTAGTCGCGCTGGCCTGAATGAACGCGCGGGACACCGTCGACCCCGATAGGCCGATCGCCCCAGGAATCGCCTCGGCGGCCGCCGCGTAGTTGCGGCACGAGATCCCATACAGGCGCCTTACAACCGGTCGTTGACGGCGCGATCGCCATGCAACGCGGACCGCAGAGGCATCCGCTCGTGACATGGCGAATCCGGGGCACGCGAATCGGCAGCGCTGGCCGGCCAACCCGACCGTCGCTGCCATGACGGCGCCCACCGGAGATTAGTCGCTGCTTGGGCTCGGCTTCTGAATGCACGCAGGAGGACCGCGCCTATTCGATGGATCTCCGAGAACGGGCACCGTGATCGATGAAGGCCCGGACGTAAGTACCGCGTGAGCGGGTCGTGGGTGCGGCTGTTGAAGCGCGCCGGGAGACGGGCGAAGTCGCGCCGCGCGTCCAGCGGCAATGTTGGAGCCGCCGCGCTGATCGCGGAGCGGCGCACGCGTAGCCGAGCTGCGGCACGAGATCCCGGCTACAGCACGCGCAAAAAAAACGGTAGCAACCGGTCGTTGACGGCGCGATCGCCATGCAACGCCTCGTACGACGCGCAGTGGCATCTCGAGCTCTCCGTGACATGCGCACACAAAGTGAATCCGCGTCGGCACGCGAATCGGCACGCGCTGGCTTCGGCTCAACCCGACGCGTCCCGGGGTTGCTGCCATGCCACGGCGCCCACCGACTAACGGGGCTTTGCGGGCGTAGCGCTCGCCAGCCAGCGCGGTCACTTCCTCGTCGAGCAACTCCTCGATGTGCATCAAGCCCAGCGGAACCAACGACCGGATCAACTCCACCTTGGCATCGACCTCCAGCTCGGCGTACTTCTCTCGGTCGATGACGTCGACCGCGCCCAACGTGTGACCTTTCTTGCGCTTCCTGACCGATCGTAGGACACTGCTCATCTCGGCTCCTTTCTCTCGTGGGCTGATGTCCGTCTTCTCAAACGTCATCAAACCACAGGGTTTGGAGCCGCTTCAATTTCCAACTAAGTTTCGCTCACACTCGGTATGTTCATGGCTTCGACCAACCTGGTGCTGCTCGGGGCGGTCTTGTTCTCGGCCGTGCTGCTGTTCCAGGTTGTGACGCTTCCCGTCGAATTCAACGCCTCCAGCCGCGCCAAAGCGCTCATCGTGGAGCACGGGATCGTCACCATGCAGGAGCGGCAACCCTCTTTACCACTTTGCACGGTCACACGACGCGATTTTCGACGTTTCCATACCGATACCTACACCACGCCTTTTTCACCCCGATTTTGCCCCCCGAGAACACGACAAGTCTTAAGATATTTCGCCGGGTCGGATCGAACGCGGGCATTTTTTCTCAGGGGGCCGAGCGGGGGCCGTTTCTCTGTTCGAGATGGGGTCATGGCGAGGGGCTGAGATGGTGGCGAGCTGGTGCACCGATGGCCGGTCGGAGGCCGAGAAACGTGGTGTTACTTATTCAATGAGTAGGTAGACGTTTATGAAGGTATGAATATGGAATGGAATACGACATAGGTTCTCGCCCCTGGTTGGCGGTGATGTGTCGTATGTCTCAAACGAACGTTTACGACACACCAGATCCAGGTTGGTTTCTCGTCCAGTCGCCAGCTCGATGAGGCCCGGTGCCCACCGGCCGCCCACCCAGCTCCAGGACCTCCACTCCATGCGGTCCACGTGTGCGATGAGGCCGAGCCGAGGGCTCACGAGGACATTCCGCGGGATACAGCAACCTACATCAGTGTCCGAGTCGTGTTGATTGGTGTCTGTATCTCGTAGGTAGGCGGATTAGTAGATGTAGGTAGCGTGGGTCTGCGTATTGCACCATGATAGTGCAATGTAGGTCATTCTACTACCTACAAGTAGGTCACTCTGACCCCAACACTGCCCGACTCAGGGCTGTAGGTCACTGGTAGGGTGCTCTATCGGGGTGGAATCCGCCGAAATCTGTGGCGACCTGACGGTGCACAGACCAACAAAAAGCGAAAGTGCGAAACGGCGGCTCATATGTCAGCACCGATGGTAAAAGTCCGGAAAACGCCGATCTGAGAAGTCCCCTCGGTCGTTCGCACCGTCACAAACAAATCATCCGTGTCCATGAACTCGCCCCAAGCGATGTACGCGTCAGTCGTGTGTGAGCGGCACCGGGCTCTCAGCGTCGCGGCTGAGGCACAGGTCCTTACCGTGGTATGTCTTCCTGATGACCACGCGGGCCTTACGCGGCACCTTGCGCGTGGTTGTGCCATCCTTATGAAACGCGAGAAAGTCCGAGCCCTGCCAATCGTCATCCAGCTTGCCCGTAGCTCAGTTGGATAGAGCATCGGCCTTCTCAGCCGAGGGTCGCAGGTTCGAATCCTGCCGGGCGCGCCAGTTCCCTAAAGAATTCGCTGATTGTGCCCTCTGCCTGGGCACCAGGGGCGAAGGTGCAGGCGAAAAAAGTGACCGGTCAGGCCTGAAGATTGGCTGACTGAAGTACGCCGAGCGCCACCCCCGCGCTTCACAACGGCCTGCGCCGATGGCATGGTGTGACGTCGTGGAACCCCGTACGCTGCGTGCATGCCGGATCGCGCTACCACCGGCCGACCATCGTGGGCGAGCCCAACATCGGTCAACCAGGTCGCAGTATAGGCGGCCGCCTGCCGGCCGAATCGATTCTGCGGCGTCAGGAGTAGCGCCGCCTTGTGCCCCGCGTCATTGAGGGCGGCTACCAGCGCGTTGGCAATCACGAGGTGACCACCCTGGGAGAACGGCGGATGGGAGGTCGCGACCGTAATGCGTGCCACGCTAGTGGAGTGCCCTGGTGACCGTGAGATCCAGATGCAACGGCTCGAACCCCAGGGTCTCGAACCAAGTCAGCCCTTCTTGCAGGAGATCCAGCTTGGCTGTCCAGCGGCCAGGCGTGAGAGACCCTGCCGGAACGGCCAGACGTAGCTCTCGAACCTCCCCGGGGCTCAGCGGGGGCTCGAAGTAGCACCGCGGCCCCTCCGCGGGGTTCGCGTCGGCCTCGCCGGAGACCCAGCGGATGCCGACACCACCGCGATGGATCACGGCCGGGGACCCATCGATCGGACCGTTGACGCGGCCACGGACGCGCACCGCGATCTCGAACCCGTCGCTTGCGCTGACTATCGAGGGACTTGAAACCAGCTCGAGGAGGGGAGGACGGCCAGCCGCGTCACCGATCTCGAGGTCTCGGACCAGCGGCTCGCTCCCGAGCTCCTCGAACCACCACCGCTCCCCCAAAAGGAGATCTAGCTTGACCCGGCCCGCTCCGACGGGGCCGCCGGCGAACCCCAGCATCTCGAGATCGATGGTCTCCCCTGGTGCCACGGCCTGGGGAAGGACTCCCACGAGACAAATCTTGCCGTCAGGTCCGCCGCCCGCCGGTTGCATTCGGCCGTGGAATCGGACCGGTCGGGTGGTCTGCTCGAGCCCAGACGGCCACCGGACCTCGCCGTCGTTGCGAACGCGCAGGCGAGCCACGACCGCATCGCCAGCGGAGACCTTCGCGGGTAGGTCAACCACCTCGATCCCTGCACGCCACTGAACGGCACTGGGAGTGTCCCGTCCGCCCCCGAGCAGTCCCGGACGGATCCGTTCGTAGTCGGGAGTACCCGGCACAAAGCGAGTGGAAGGCATGCCGAGCGGCTGGTCGGTCGTCGTCCACGTGAGGCGGTCGACGCCCAGCTCGATCGCCAGCGCACGAGCGCGCTCCATCTCCTCATCGGAGTCGTTCCATCGGAACAGGATGTAGTTCCAGAGGATCCAGGGCCCGGGCGTGCCACAGCGTTCGCGCTCCTGGACCACGGCCCGGATCCCATCCAAAACCTTGTCCAGACGACCGCGTTTGCGGTACTGCTCGTAGACCTCCTGGGTCGCCCCGTCGATACTGAACTGAATCTCGTCGATACCCGAATCGACCAGCGCCCGGACCTTCTCGGGCTTGTCGAAGTAGTGGCCGTTCGTGGAGGTCCAGATCCAGATCTTGGGGTTCACGTCCTTCGCGTACCGGATCATCTGGAACGCATCCTTGTGGATGAAGCTCTCTCCGTAGTTGTAAAAGACCATGCGCTCGAGATGGGGTCCGAGCTCGTCCAGCACCTTCTTGTAGAGGTCGAACGAGAGCATTCGGTCCGAGCGCGTGTCGTACACCTCCTCAGGGACGCAGGCGGGTTGTGGGCACCGAAGGTTACAGATAATCGTCGGCTCGACATAGAGAACACGGGGGTAGGTATCCGGCACGAGCGGGAGGTCTGGGGGCTCGAAGTCGGGTGGATGGAGCTCCATGAGCCCACAACGCTCGCAGAAGGGTGCCGGATGACCGTCGCGCATGCCGCGTCGCATGCCCTGAAACCCCTCGCCACGCCAGATATCCAGCACGCTCTGCTGCCGGGCATCCCCCATCGGGTTGTCGTTGAAGGCGTCGCCGCACCCACACACGACGGTTCCATCGCAGGTGAGGACCACGGTGCTATGCGGCCAGGCGCACCACGGCCGCCCCTGTCGAGGATCCGCACCAAATCGGTTGAGGCTCAGCGTCTGGTTGCCAGATGCATCCGAGCTCACCAACTGGAGCAGCTTCACGTGTTCATCCGCACTCATTGGTCTGCCTCGCCAGAATCACCTAAAGACTACGGTAAGCTCGACGTCATTTCCAGACTCGAGGGAACACAGTCGAGACGCTACTGTTCCCGCGCGGCGGACTCCGGTGCGGGCCGGGCATCGAGCGTCACGGCGACACCGAGATAACGCCCGTCACGTGAGCCCGATTCGACGAGACGAGGGGTGAACCCTGCGCGAGCGGTTACCGACAGTAAATACGCCCAGCTCCGACGCGCATACACGCCTCGAGGAACGAGCGTAACGGAGGTCGGCGTGTCGGCCTCGACATCAACCTCTCGACGGTCGCCACCGAGCTCCACCGTCACCGTGTTGGCCACGCGGGACAACAAGGTGACTTCGACCTCCTCGAACGGCCGGTGGTTGGTTCTCACGATGACATCGGCCCGGCGACCACCCGTCACCCAGATACCCGGCGACTCCGGTGGATACGCGTTGTGGTCCAGATAGTAGAGCAGCAGCCGTGGGTCGCGGCCATACGGCACGCGCGACCGAGACGCGTCGTTCATGATCGGCAGATCGTTGACCATCGTCAACTCGACGGGGAGCGCCCGCAACGGGCCACGCTCGACACTCAGATAGGGACGCTTCGCGGCGACGAACGGATTGACCAGAATCTGGACGATAAAAAGCGTCCCACCGAGACCGGCCAGCACCGGCGCTACCAACGAGGTCAGCGGCGGCGTCAGAAAGAACATCGCCGGGTAGACACTGAGGAAATACCGGTTGCCCGGCGGTCCTCCCCCGCCCGACCAGGTGTAGGGCATGTAGAGCGCCAACCCGATGGCGCTCAGTGCCGCTGTGCCGAGGATTGCCCACTGCCACGCTCGACGAGACGCACGGTGCCAGAGGAACAGACCGACCGCGACGACGCCGGGAAAGAAGAAAGGGATGAAGCCAAAGTGGCGTCCGACGAGGAAGTAGCCGAGGTTGGTACCGAGCAGACTCACGAGCCCGACGGGGCTCAATCGCTCCTCCACGATGACCTCGTTGGTCGCCCGTTCCAACCCCTTCTCTTCGAAGGGCAGATTGGGCGGCCCGAATGGGAACCCGTTCTCCATCCCACCGTAGAATGTCCGGCGTTCGGCGCCACCCTGGTAGTTGAACTCGCCGCTGATCCCGGCGTTCACCGCGAATCCTGCCGCCGCCACCACCACGGCGATGGCGCCGATCTGGACGCCCGACCGGAGTCGTCCCCGGGTGAGCGCCCACACCACCGGCGGAACGATCAAGAAGCCGCTCGGGAGCGGTTTGGCGAAGACCGCGAGCCCGAGCACGACGGCCCCGACGATGTCCGATCCGGAGCCAAAGAGAAAGCCACCCAGCCGTCCTGCGGGACGTGGGGCCACCTCCTTATAGAACCAGAGAAAGTAGGCAACGAAGACACAGGCGACGAGAAAGACCTCGGACGTGAGCCAGATCGCATACAGGGGCGTGATCGAGGCTCCAAAGAACACAACGGTGTACCCAAGGGCAAGCCCCTGCGGTGACTGGGCCGCGAGGAACAGGTATCCGAGCCAGATGATCCCGGCAAAAAGCACCACGTGAAACAGCAGGAACCCGTTGAGCCCCGCCAGACGCACGAAGGGTGCCGCGGCGACGGAGGCGATGAAGGCCTTCCCGAAGTACACGCGGTTTGGCTGGTCGTCGGGCTCGGTGTCCCGGCGGACAAAGGGAAAGGCCTCGTCGAAACGATAGGTGGCGGTGGTCCCCCGCTTGAGAAAGATTCCTTCAGGACCGGTGTTGTACATCTGATAGAAGCGCCTCAGATCACGTGCCTCGAACGCGAGGTCGCCGTCGTATGCCGCGCTCAGGGCCATGGCGACGTAGGTGGCCTCGTCGCCCTTGATCCCAAACCCCGTCCGGACGACGTCAATCGACAGCGCGGCATACGCACCAACGACGAGCACCACGACTGCCGCCAATCCACCCGGATCGACGCCGCGTGTGGTCTTGGGAGCGACGCCCGCTGTCATCGGTCTGGCCCCCCAGACAGGAAACTCAGGTCGGAGGTGGCGACCCCGGTCCGACCGGTTTGGCGCGAGATCTCGTGCATCAAAAGATAGAGCTGCTCCATCTTTCGAACGAACGCATCGATGTCGTAGCCCGCGCCCGTTTTACGGGCACCGGCTCCCAGTCTCGACCGTCGGGTCGGGTCGTCAAGCAGGTCAATGACGGCCGCAGCGATCGCGGCGCTATTCCGCTTCGGCACGATGACAGAGTCCTCCCCGTCGTGCAGGATGTCAAGGAGACCATCTGCATCGGTCGCGACGATCGGCCGACCGGCCGCCAGCGCCTCGAACGCCGTGAGCGGTGTTCCCTCCCACAGGGACGGAAAGACGACCACGTCGAACGCCGACAAGGCTCCAGCCACGTCGCGGGTGAATCCCGGAAGGCTGAGCCTCTCACCCAAGCCCAGCGCCCGGGTTTGTGCCTCGAGGTCGGACTGCAGTTCTCCTTCGCCCACAATACAGAAATGCACGTCCGGCTTACGCGCCAGGATATCCCGGGCCGCCTCGACGAAGTACTGATTACCCTTCGACGGCATCAAACGGGTCACCGTTCCGACCACCGGCCGGTCCAGATCCAGCGGCAATCCGAGCGCGGCCCGTACGGCCGTAACATCGTCCGGCGTCCGGTCCCGGGAGAACTCGTCATATGGTGCCCCGAGGTAGACCACCCGGGTTCGTGCTTCGGGAATGAGGCGCGCATTGATCACGAACTCGGCCGTCGAGCGTGACACCGCGATCGCCAAGTCGGTGTAGGGCGCCAGCAGCCGGTCGGCGACTTTCTGAAACCAGGGCGTATCGGTCAGGTTGGCGTGCTCGTGCAACACGGTCGGCGTGCCACGTCGCGCGGCCGCGAGCCGTCCAAACGTGGTGGCCCCGTACCCGTATGGTGCGAAAAAGCGGCCGAGGCTAGGTCGGTGCTGGTCGAGTCTCCTGAGAAAACATTAGCTACATGACAAGTCCCGTCTGGGTGTCGACGAGCTCGCAGCCCAGCGATGCGGCACGCTTGCGGAGGCCGCGCAGGACACGCGATCGGTGGTGCTGGTCGTAGTCAGCCGCAGAGGACTCTCGATAGGGGATGCGATCGCGGAGCATACGGTAGACGAGGATCGCAAGCTTGCGGGCCGTGGCCGTGATCGCCTTGGCTTTGCCAGTACGCGCGGCCAAGCGACGGTAGAAGGCGCCCAGCGCATGATCGCTCCGCCCGAGACTCATGGCCGCCATGCGGAGGATCTTCGCCGCCCGATTGGCCGAGGGTGGCGTCCGCGAGCCGAGGAGCTTGCCCCCGGAGATCTGGTTCCGCGGCGCGACCGCGAGCCACGAGACGAAGTGCTTCTCGGTCGCCCAGCGACGCATGTCGAGGCCGATCTCGGACACGAGCTTGAGTGCGCCATACGGCCCCAGGCCGGGGAGCGCCGTCAAGTCGACGCCCTCACACACCGTATACAACGGATCGCGGATCTCGAAGCCGGGCTCGTTGGCGCTCCGACGCCGCGTGTGTCCGGGCTGGCCCAGGGGTTCGGCGGGGGCCGAGCGGGTCGCCTCGAGGGCGCCGATCTGGGTCTGGATCTCGTCGTCGCAGTGGCCGATCTGGGCCTGGTAGAAGTCGTAGCACTCGACCGCTTGGCGGAGCACGAACAGCTGCTCAGCGCGGTAGTGGCCCGTGAGGGAGGCGGCGATCTCCTGCCGGGTGGCCTTACAGCGGGGGTCGCGGTGGCGGGCCAGTACCGCGGGGTCGGTCTCGCCCGCGACGATGTCGCGCAGGATGGCGAGCCCGGTCACCCCGGTGACATCGGTAATGACGTGGTGGAGTTGGAGATTCATCAGCACCAGCGCCTTCTGCATGCGCTGGATATGGGCCGCCGCGGACGCCACGAGCTGATCGCGGTGCCGGATCAGGCTGCGCAGCGCGGCGATCGGCGCGTCGGGCCGGAAGCTGCCGCGCAGCAAGCCGAAGGTATGCAACTGCTGGATCCACTGGCAGTCCAGGATGGCGCTTTTGCGGCCGGGCACGCCTTTCACGTGGCGGGCGTTGACGAGCAGGACCTCGATCCCGCGCGCCTCGAGGACCTCGTAGAGGGGGATCCAGTAGACCCCCGTCGACTCCATGGCGACCGTGTCGATCCCGCAGGCCTCGAGCCAGGTCGCCAGTGCCTCGAGATCGTGCGTGAAACTCGCGAACTCGCGCACTGGCTGTGGGTCGCGATCGTCGGGTACCGACACCCAGTGGCTCCTGCTGCCAATGTCGATGCCGGCGGCGTTGAGGTGGATCTTCTGGAGTAGCCGTTGCTCTCGTTGAGCGCGCAGCTGCGGGCGAGGTCAATACTTGCCCTCCACCCCGAGATCCGAGGTCCCGCATGACGAGTTTCAAGCGCACCCAGCGGAAGTACGTCCAGAAGGCCTACCGTGTCCGGAATTGGCGGGAGTACGAGACGGGTCTCCGCGCTCGCGGGAGTCTGACCGTCGGGCTCGGACTCACCGATGGCAAGCTCGCCAACTGGAACTCGCCGAGGCCGACGCGCAGGAAGCCAGGCCGACAACGCCAGTACTCGAACCACGCCATCGAGACGACGGTCACCTTGGGCTTGGTGTTTGGCCTGGCGTCCAGGCAGACTGAGGGCTTCCTGCGCTCGCTGCTGACGCTCCTGAGTCTGGACAACGACGTGCCCGACCACAGCACGATCTCGAGGCGCAAGGCGAGGCTGGGGAAGGTTGCTTCCTACGAGAGGCGAACCGTGAAGCCCGTCCACCTCCGCATCGACAGCAGCGGTCTTTCAGTGCACGTCGGCCAGTTGCGCACTCCGCCGAAAGCCAGGGACTCCCGCAAGCTGCACCTCGCTGTGGATGAGCAAACCAGTGACGTGGTCGCCTGCGAGCTCACGAGCAAGCGGGCTCGAGACGCTTCCCGGGTGGCGTCACTCGTCGGCCAGATCGAGCGTCCCATCGCCTCGGCCAAGGCCGACGCCGCGTACGACACCGGCGACGTCGAGAAGACGCTGGAGAATCACCGTGCTCATCGATCGCCGAAGGTGCTGATACCGCCACGAAAGGGCGCTCAGCTCGCGCTCGACTCCGCGGGCACGCGACAGCGGAATCGTAACATCCGAGCACGATCACGTGTTGGGAAACGGAAGTGGTACGTCGCATCGGGCTACAGCAGGCGAAGCAAGGTGGAGACGACGTTCCACCGCTACAAGGCCATCCTGGGCTCAGCGATGCGAGCGAGGGGACTGGCGTCCCAGAGAGTCGAGGTGAGGTTGGGGTGCAAGATCCTGAACACCATGACGGCGCTCGGGATACCCGATGGCGAGATGATCGGATGACCGGCAGGCGGAGTCACGGGAGACTCGCAGCCCTCAATGGAGTTGTGCACCAAGGCAATCACCAGCAGGCTCCGGTCGGTGCGCAGCCCGCGGCTGGCGAGATTAGTCAAGAGCCCCTGACAGACCGTCGCGTTCTCCGTGGCCCCTTCCCATAGGCCGAGCGGGTGTTTCGCGCCCATTTTATCGATGCCTAGGGCGACAACGATACAGTGTCCACCCACGTGCACGCCATCAATCAGCAGCCCCACCAGGTCCAGCGCGTCGAGCGGCGTCGCCCGCCACGCATCCAGCTGCGCCTGGGTCTGCGCGACAAAGCGTCGACTGACCGCACTCTTGCTCGTGCCCCGCGTGGTGACGTCGGCGCCGAGCGGTTCCAGACTCCGCGCATACTGGCGGGTCGCCACACCGATCAGCAGCTGGTCGACCACGCGCCGGTTCAGCGGGTCCGCATTCGCGAATGCCCGGGCCGTTGGCAACGGAACCTCCTCGCCGGCGCGCCGCGCACGGGGCCGACGAATCGCCACCTTCCGCCCGCCCAGCACAACCTGACTCGGCGTATGCCCCGTTCGATACGCCTGGCGCGCAGGTTGATGCGCATACCGTGGCCCACAGACGGCGGCCCGATCCTCTTCCAGCATGGCTTCGAGTACCTTCAGGCCAGACGCGACGACCAGCTCCTGGAGCTCGGCCTGCGTATCAATGAGGATATCGACCAACGGCAGGTGCCGTGGCGTCGGGGATACCGATTGGCGACGGCGAGGGACTGTGCGAGACGGCTTCTTCATGGCGGCTCCTTACTGGGAGGCTTGCACCTCGGTTTCGTCACCGGTCGTATAGCACGACCAGTGAAGAGCCGCCGCTTCAAATTTCAACAGCTACTGGGACATCCCCTCTCGAAACCGCGGATAACGACGAGCGGTCTACAACAGCGATTTAGTACTAGAGACAAGCGGGACTAGACTCACTGATACGAATCGTCCCTAACCCTCAAGATGGAGCACGGCCATGATCATTGCGATAACGAATACCAAAGGCGGGGTCGGGAAGACCACGACGTGCGTGAACCTGGCGACTGCCCTGGCGACCCGAAACAAAAAGACCCTGATCGTGGACACGGACCCGCAGAGCCACGCGACGCGGTGTTTCCTGACGGAGGAGCCCGAACGCGACACGACAGACCTGATCATGGGAAAACCGTCGCAGGCCCCGAAGTGCGTGACGCCGACCGACTACGAGAACCTGCGCATTGTCGCCGCGACCGACCGGCTCACCGAAACGGCCGAGCTTCTGCAGGCGCGCATTCGTCGGGAGGAACGGCTGTCCCGCGCCCTTGCCTACGTGGAGGACGACTACGACTACATCATCCTGGATTGTCCGCCGGTCCTGGGCGTGCTCTCCTACAACGCGCTCGTCGCCGCGGACCTGCTTCTGATCCCGGTGCAGCCGGGCGTCGGCGCCATCACCGGACTGGACAGCCTGCTCCAGGCAGACGCCGAACTCCGCGACGAGGCGGTCGAGGACCTCAACTATCGCATTCTGACCACCATGTTCGAGATTCGCACGACCCGCACGAACGCGCTGGTTGAAGGGCTTCTCGACCATCACCGGTCGAAGCTCCTCCGCACGGTGGTCTCGAAGAGCGAATCGCTCAACCAGGCCAACCTGGCGGGCCGCCCGGTCGTCGCCTATGCGCCCAGTTCGAGGGGTGCGCAGGAATACGACGCCCTCTGTAAGGAAGTGTCCCGCCTGCGGATCTGATCCGTTGCAGGGCACGGGATCCCCGCGCCGCCGTGATGCCCAACTCCCGCGACACCGACTCGAGATCCTCGCCCCGCAGGAGGCGGAGCACCGTCGCGCGTTTACGTCGGGCCGAAAACCGCCCCTTCCGGTCACGCTCGGCGGCCGCTCCGGTCGCCCTCCGGGCTCCCTCCGCCGCCGCCGAACTCTGATCGTGCTTCCTCATCTCGACACTCCTCCTGCGAGAACTTTCTCGCAATCAAGTGTCCAAGAAAACCCTAGGGCGATGTACCACGCGCCAGACGTATGCAAGACATAGAATCAGACACAGGATACGACACACGGCGTCGCGCGTCGGACGGTGCCCTTGCCCGTCTGTCGCAAACGACCGTTTACGACACAGGCTGATCGGCTCCGCCCGCGTCTCGACAGCCGCCGGCTCCCAGTCGCTGGCCGTGCCGTGCGACGCGCTGCAGGCCGCGGCCACCCGGGACCTGCCATCCCCTTCGGGTTTCCCGCCAGTCCGCCAATGCCCCTCTATTATGGATGGGTTACAAAATGCGGTCGTTTGCGTACCCTTCCATATTGAGGGGGGCACGCACGGTCATGAGCGAACACGACGTGTTCGATCGAGTCCTGGCCGCGGTGCACGCCGCCACGCTCGACGAGACCCGCTGGCCGGCCACCTCGGCCCTGATCGACGAGGCCTGCGGCCTGACCGGTAATGGCCTCATGGTCGGTGAAGGCCCGACGAACGACGTCCGGGCGCTCTTCGTCGGGCTCTACTATCGGGGGCAGCGCCGCGACGACCTGGAGCGCGAGTACCTCATCACCTACCATCCCATCGACGAACGGGTGCCGCGCTTCCGGCACCTGCCGGCCCGGCGCCTGGTGCACATCACCGACCTGTACACGGCCGAGGAGTTGAAGACCTCCCGGACCTACAACGAGATCCTGCGCCGGGCCGGGATGCAGGACGGCCTGAACGTCCAGCTCCCCGGGCTGGCCGGCTCCCACATCGGCTGGGGCCTGAACGATCCCGTCGACGCGGCGGGCTGGGGGTCGTCCCGGATCACGATGGTCGAGCGGCTGCTGCCCCATATCCAGCAGTTCGTCCGCGTCCGGCAAGTGCTGGCGGGCGCCGGCGCTCTGGGCGCGTCGCTCGCCGACCTGCTCGCCACCACCGGGCTGGGCATCATCCAGGTGGACGGGCGCGGGCGGATCGCGGCGGCAAACGACCGGGCCCTGGCCCTGCTGCGCACCGGCGAGGGCCTGGTCGACACGGGCGGGGTCCTGGGCGCGGCCGTCCCGGCGGACGACGCCGTGCTGCAGGGCCTGTTGACACGCGCCCTGCCGCCGTTCGGTGGGCAGGGCGCCGGCGGGTCGATGAGGCTTTGTTGCATGAATCGAACGTGGCCCGCAACGATCCCGACCCTGTTGTTGGTCACCGCCTGATCGCGTACGACGCAGGCCTGCCCAAGTCCCTCATCCGATTCAGCACGTTACACGCGAGGACCGCCTCAGCCCCCTGCCCTGCTGAACTCCGCGCGCGAAAGCCCTCTCCGATGATGGACTTATACCGGAAGAAGACGTTCTCCACGCGCGCCTGCCGATGGTAGCCCGTGGTGGATTCAACCTGTCGATGCAACAGTCGCGGCCAGTGTATCAGCAGGCGTGAGGTAGCCCAGTGTCTTGCGCGGACGTGAATTGAGGCGCTGGGCGACGGCATCGAGATCCGCTTGCGTGTAGGTCGAGAGGTCGGTGCCGCGCGGGAAATACTGGCGCAGGAGTCCGTTGGTGTTCTCGTTGGTGCCGCGCTGCCACGGACTCTGCGGGTCGCAGAAGTAGACGTGCACATCAGTCGCGACCGTAAACGTCCGGTGCGCGGCCAGTTCACCGCCGCGGTCCCACGTCAGCGAGGCCATCAAGCCCGCGGGAAGCGCGCGCACCGCCCGAGAGAGCGCACGGACGACGCGGACGGTGTCTTTCCCCGGCAGCCGGACGAGGAGGACGAAGCGGGATCGCCGCTCGACCAAGGTCGCGATGTGCGAGTTTCGGGCGCCCGACAGCAGGTCGCCCTCCCAGTGCCCCGGCACGGCCCGGTCCGCCGCCTCCGCCGGACGCTCGCGGAGGGACACCGCATCAATGATGCGCCCGCGCGCTTGTCCGGCCGTCGTGGCCTGCCTCGCCTGGCGCATCCGCCGGTGCTTCCGTCATCAAGTGTTGGTGAAGAGAGCTTAAGCCCTAATCATCCAGATACTTCCAGCCGATTTTGACGGTGGCACATCTCTGTTACTGAATATCTAGTCTAAGCGGTTTGGTTAGAACGAGATAATGGCGTGGTAGCAACAGTTGATGGCGGAAGCACCCTATACGTACCCGTTCGATGGCTTTAACGACGAGAATTGGCCGGAGATGATCGAGTGGCTTTGCAAGCACATTGTCAAACTGGAAGAGGCGTTCTCGGAACCGCTGGGCCGCCTGAACCGACAGCTAAAATCCAAGAGCGATGTGTCAGTCATCGATCAGAGTGATTCTCACCCGATCACGCACGCATGAAGCCTGAACCGTACCGGGTTTCTCGGAGACCAGATTCGCCACCTACAAGCAGATCAAGAACATGGGCGGTCAGGTCCGCCAAAGCGAGAAGGCCACCCATGTGCTCTCTTACAAGTTTGACGACGAGCGGAAGGAGCCACAGCCCGGCGCGGTCGACAAGCCGGCCGCGTCGCCAGATGGGCCGGCCGAGCGCGAGCGCAGCCGCCCGCCGATGGTCCGCTGCTACGCCGTGTTCAACGCCGAACACAAGCGGACGGGTTGACGCTCAAGCGGCGCGACAAGGACCTCCCAGAGCACCTGTTCCACGGGTATTGTCAAGTTGAGGCTGACGGCCGTTTCTGATCTCCAGCATGGCGGGTTCACGTGTCAAGTAATGAGGTCTTCCACATGAGCGATGAGCTGAAGCGCGACTATCAGGAGAAGCTCGGCGAGAAGTTTGGGGCCATCTTCAACGGCGTCTCGTACGATTGGGCGAACGGATTGGTCAGGCTCAACGAGTACCGGGCTCTTTTCGGTGACCCGGCCAATATCGAGTTCATCAATACGTTTAGTGGTCCGTTTATGTTGGACGTGCAGCAAGTCTTCTGGCGCGATCTGTTGCTTCACATCACCCGGCTGACCGACCCTGGCGAGAGCGGAGGCAAACAGAACATCACTGTTCGGCGGCTCCAGGACTTTCGTGACGACCTAGAGTTGCGTGCTCGGTTCCCGGATGTTTGTGACGACCCGGAGTTGCGTACTCGGGTGGAGTCTCTTGCTGCTACTGCGGCTAAAAGCGCTGAATCGGCACGTGACTGGCGTAATCGACGTATCAGTCATTCGGATCTGAACCTGGAGATCGATCCCGATGCGGAGTCTTTGGATCCGACTACCCTTGCCTCGGTCCAGAGCGTACTCGACGCTGTTCATGCTGCTCTCGATGCCATTTCGTCTGCTTTCATGGACGTCCACATTTCAAATCGTGTTACTACGAGCGAGCCGCGGGCTACGGCGTTCTTGAACTATGCTCAGATGCTTGTGACTGCGGTTCGGTACGTGGACTCGCTCATAGATCCTGCCGGAAGCGCGCCGTTCAACGACACCGATGTTGCGGCTAACTTTCTCGACAAGGTTGACTGTAAACCCACCACTGATCAGGTTCTCCAAACTAATGAGATTGTCCAAATCTTCTGCTTGCGCCAAGCTGCTCGCCGGTTCAGCTGACCTTTTAAAGCCCTCTCCGCGGCACTATCAAGTTAACGAACTTGCGCCGATGATGAGCCCCGGGCGATCCCCGGCGTCCGACAATGCACGGTCACCAGCTCGGACGCCGGGAGAGGTGCCCGCCAGGATTTTTTCCCAACGTCCGGGCGAGACGCGGTTCCGAAGCGAAACAGGTCGGGATTCAGGGCGTGTTGCAGCGTCGCGCAGGCGAGAGCCGCATGGGTTCCGGTCGAGCTTCCGAGACTGGGCCGCGGAACGGACCAGCACACCCCGCGAGGTGGTCGAGGCCGCGCTCGCCCATACGGTACAAAACCCCACCGAGGCCGCCTACGCGCGTAGTGATCTCTTCGAGCGTCGGCGCCGCCTGATGGACGACTGGGCCTCTGCCATCGAGACGATGTAACTCATTCTATAGCAATATCTTACAACTGTATATGTAATCTCTTCCCCTCATCGCACCCCTCGTTCGCAATCATGATGTCCGAGGGCGTTGAAGACCCTCTGTGGACGGCGTGAGATCGTGGACCGCAGAGACGACCACGCGCTGATCAGGCACTGCGGGGCACCATCGCCACCCCCGCCGTTGTCACCGAACGACGATCGCGCGTCGGCCCGCCACGCGTACGCGTGGCCGGCGGACAGAGGCACCCGCCGCTACGCGGCCGAACGCGGGAGCGCGATCCCAACGCCCCCGACGACGCTCCACACCCGGACGGCCTACACCCCCAACCGCCGCCATGACTCTGCATCTAGCGCTACCTATCCACCGACACGACCCCGCCCATCTCGCCTCATGTTGTCTGCCATCAGCCCCGCTCCGCGGCGGCAGTCGGGTAGCGCGCACCGCACCGCGCCAGGACGCTCCGCTTCCCTTCGGTCCCTGTCACGTCCGTTGCCCCCGCGCTCCTGTGCCTCCTGCCACCGCTCCCGCACGGCCTCCTGTCCACGTCGCTCATTCCCTTCCGCCAGCTCTACATGAGCGGAAGGGCAATCACGCCCACAACGGACAGGAGAAACGAAATGGCAAACAACACCAACGGCAAGCCCGTCGCGGAGATCCGAGTCGGCAGGATAGTCGCCACCATCTGGCAGAACACCCCCACGGACGAAGACGTGTTCTACAGCGTCCACATCACCCGCCTGTTCCGCCGCGGCTCCACCTGGGATCGCACTCCCGCATTCGGCCGCGATGACCTGCTGACGGTCGCGAAGGTCGCGGACCTCGCCAACACGCGGATCTACGAGTTGCAGAACGCAATCGAATTCCGCAACCCGCAGGACGACGCCGGCGCCGCCTAACGCACGAAACGCCGCGGCGGGACCGCTCCCCGCCGCGGCCTTCTCTGTACATGGAAATGACAACCTGAAAAGGGACCCCCCATTGTTGAGTTGTCGTGGCCATCGGGACGTGGCCGGACGGAGCCGAGCGACGGGAGGCCACGTCCCGATGAGCGCTATTGCCGTGGCACCTCCTGTGGCGTGCGGGATGCCTGGTGGCGTGTGGCGGCCTTGAGCCGGTAGCTGTCGCCGGCGATCGTCAACACGGTGGCGTGGTGGAAACTAGACTGGTAGGGGCGGCGGGAGTCGAACCCGTGCGCACGTGTTTCGGTAACTGACTGACGACGCGTAGTTTGTGGTCTAACACGTTCGAATGCAAGCCGTTTGTTGGCACCCGTCGAGTCTACTGGGGTCCACTGGAGTCGACCCGGTTCATGGAGAAATAGTGGAGGAGGCGGGAACCTGTTCCCGATCCGTCTGGCGACGGGTGCGGGTTCCGCCTCCTCCACAGGACCATGACGGTCAGTCCAGCTACGCAACCATCTCTGACGAATCTCCGAGTCCCAGGCGCGTGTTGCGCGCTTCACCCGCCGGAATCCTTTGGCCGCGTCCATTACACTGGCAGCGAACGGCCTTGTTGCATGAATCAGACATGGCTCGCAACAAGATCATGCACCTCAGGACTGCGAACGCGAATGGAGCCGCCCGGACCGTCACGTTCGCGCACCGCAGACGCCGCGCGCGTGGCCATTCCCCTCCTGATCGTTTTCGCCGCGCCGTCGTCGCTCGTCGTGGAACGCGACCGCCCCTCGCAGTTCCCGATCCTGGGCAACGGTCCACCCGGCACGTTCGTCCTATTCCCGGGCCGGCTCCGAGTGTCGCTGCCCACCGATCAAGTCGTCTCGGCGGACGACACCGGCGGCTACGCCAAGGTCGGATTCGGAGGAATGCGCTTCACCGGCATGGCAAGCGGGCGTCTCGTCTTCGTGCGTGAGCGCGACCTGTACCCGGTGGACCAGCTCTCGCCAGATCGCAGCCACACGATGCGGCTGGAGCCCCAGTGGGTCGCATCGGTCGTCGCATACGGTCAACTCCTGTGGCCCGCCGTCCCTCGCGAGCCATAACCCGTCCGGCGTGAATGACGCCAAGGACATCTTCATGGCAATATTGCCAATCAGTAGTGGCATCCTGGCGTACTGGTTCGCAGCCAGAGGGAGCAAACAACCAAGTCATTAGCTGGCGTTGTTGCAACATGGCCGCATCAAGGCGCGTCAAACCGACACGGCGCCGCTCAACGACGAATGCTTCAGGATGCAGGCCGACCGAGCTCGGGAATCCGATTCAGCACGTTGCACGCGAGGAGCGTTGCTGTTGCTGTCTGTCGGCCTCTTGCCGTCCGGGCTCGTAGAGCCGGTCCAATGATCGATTTGTATCGAAAGACCGCGTTCTCTACGCGAGTCTGCAGTCGGTACGGCTCAGAGAGACAGAAGTATGAAGCTAGTATGGTTCACAATCGAAGGGTTTAGACGTTTTTCGACTCGGTCCAAGATCAACGTTGATACCAAACTCGTTGCAATCGTCGGCCCGAACGAGGCTGGTAAGACTTCCATCCTTGCCGCACTGGAGCACCTGAATCATCAGACCGCATTTCGCCTATCGGGCTCGTCGCAGGAAACGACACGGGGACAATCTGTCAGTCCAGAGGACTACATCATCGAAGCAAGTTTTTTGCTCGAAGACGAAGACCGCCAAGCGATCAGCCACATTCCGGAAGCCTCAGAAGTAAGGTGGTTTTCGTTGTTCAAGAAAGCTCGTGGCGGTCTGGAGACACGCCAGATCCCAGAGCCCGAAAGGGATCTTGAGCCGCGAAGACTGGCGATCACCGCGCTTGACGCAGCGAGGTCTGAAATAGAGACACTTTCGGAATCCACGACTGGAGAGTCGTCGGAAGATGATGCCACGAAGAAATCATTACAATTGAACGCCGTTCGAGAGGTCCTTTCCGACGAGGATCAGACTCTTCCGAACACGAAAATAAAAATCCTCCAGCGTCAAGCAAACATGCTCGACCCAATCGTTGAGGGTGGTTCCAAGCAGACCCAAGCCATCCCGGGCATTCTCCGTGCTGTGGCCGAGTCTGAGTCGCTAGCACACCCAGTGGATTCTGCGGGAGAGGCCCTCCTTGCATTGAAGCCGAGAATCCTCTTCTTCAGCGACGACCATCGACTACTTGAATCTGAGTACAACTTGGAGGAATTCTTTAAAGATAAGAGTCCGCTACCAATTCCGACCGCTTTGAACAATCTCGCGGGTACTGCGGGATTGGTGCTCAGGACACTCTACGACGCTGCCACCATCGGCGACACGGGCCTCACTGAAACTCTTTTGGACAACGCGAATAAACAACTGAGAGTTCTGCTGAAGACAAACTGGTCGCAGTCACCAATCAACGTTCGGCTCCGATTAGACGGAAGAGTGTTATACGTTCTTGCTCAGTCACCGGGTGGTCAGTTCGATCGTGTCGCAGAGAGAAGTGATGGGCTGCGCCAATTCTTAGCGCTCCTCATGTTTCTCTCCAGGCAACCAGGGCTTGATGTTCCGCCGATAGTCTTGATAGATGAGGCCGAACGCCACCTGCACTACGACGCACAGGCCGATCTCGTGCAGATGCTCGCACGCCAAGAAGTTGCAGCGAAGATCGTGTACACGACCCATTCTCTCGGTTGCCTTCCCGAAGATCTCGGTCTCGGTGTTCGAGTGGTCGAAGCCAAAGCCGGAGACCACCTAAGTCGGATAAACAATTGGTTCTGGAATAGTGATCATCCTGGTTTCTCCCAACTACTGTTTAGCATGGGAGCCAGCACATTGGCGTTTCTTCCGATGCGATTCGCTGTCCTCACTGAAGGCGCGACAGACATGATTCTTCTACCTGCGCTCCTGAAAGAAGTGCTCGCGGTCGAGCATCTTGGATTTCAAGTCGCACCTGGGCTGTCAAGCGCTACCGGCGAGCAGCTTGCGCTAGTTAAGAACGAGTCACCAAGAATGGCGTTCCTAACAGACAACGACGAATCAGGTCGAAGTTTGCACAGTAAGATCAGAACTGCTGGCATACCTGACAGGCTAGTCCATTCTCTTCCGAAAATTGACGGGGCCGACACGGCACTTGAGGACTTCCTCGAACCGAAGAGCTACGTTCGTGCAATCAATGAGGAACTTCGTCGCTCGCATGGAGATGGCTGCAAAATAGACGAAGCGGAGATACCGAGAACCGGCCGGGCCAACACCCTCGATAAATGGTGTCAGACGAAGGGCATCAACTCTCCGAGCAAACGGGCAATAGCTTATCTCATGCTGGAGGCACGCCATGAGGAAAAACTAGCCGCGGAAGAGTTCCAGGCGGTGCTGAAGACACTGTACGAAGAAATCTCGACGAGTCTGAAATCCTAGGAGAACTGCGGGTACGACGCGAAAGACGACGATCTCGATCAGATCGAACCGGCGACAGACCGCGCGGCAAGGCGAAGACGTTTCGCGAGCTTCTCTAAGGTAGGCGGCCTTCCGCCGTCGGCCGCCATCGCCCTGCCGTTCTCGTCCGCGAACGATCTGTCCTATCGTCAGCAATTCGCCCTTGCTGGGGACGGCCACGCAAGTGGGGAACCGGGATTAGCCCGCCTCAACGAACGGTACCAGGTACGAATCCGCAATACGATTTGCCCGAAGATCGGAGTCCTCAAGCAACGTGGCACACTCGACCACGAGGCTCGCGCCGTCGACCTGCCGGCTGCTGAGGTCGGCGAGTAGCTTCCGGCAATCCGCGACGAGCCGACTCAGATTCCCGTACGTAAGGGCACGAGAGTCGCTGCGGACCGCCATCGCGGGCTTCGTCGCCTTGTTCGTCGCGAGCACGGACACCAGGACGTACTTGTGGTCCGGGTAGTGCTGAACGAACCACCTGTCGGCTACGAGCAACTGGCCGTGATCTTCCTTATTGAACGCATTCCGCTCCTTTTTTCTGCTCCTGGCCTCGAACACGATCGCGTTCTTCCCGGGCAACAGCCACAGTACGTCCGGACCGACGCCGTGGTCGTCGAACCTCTCAGCATTGAAGCCTAACACCTGGCCAAGCTCCATCAGCGACTGCTCGAACTGGTTGGACGACGTATTCCGGTTGAGCTTGGACACCAGAGCATCGTAGTTATTCACGTACCCACGCCGGATACGGTAGTCGGACATGCGCTCAACGATCGCCTGTTCCTGCTTCCCGGGGGGGTGGAGTTGTACATGCGCAGGCTTGATTCTGGAACGGATCAAGTTTTGGTTGTTCGCGTAGGCGCCTCGCTGTAAGTCGTCCGCCCGTTCATTCTGACCCCAGTCGGCGGCGATCCTTGCCGCCATCTGTTGTAACCACCCCCGCGTCTGCCTGTCGAGTTCAGTTTCCTTGCCTAGGTAGGCTTCGATACAGCCGACCGCTTTCTCGTGGTACCCGCCTGACCAGAATCCCAGGGCCTTCCTCTCCATAGCGGACAGTTCAAGCTGCTGCTCCACGGCAGACTCCTGGTCAAGCGCCTCGGCGAGGGTTTCAGCGTGGTAGGTCGTCCATTCGCTATCGCGCCGCAGGCTAAGCACCATTGTCTTGGCGAGATCCTGCGCGTTCTCGACCGTCCGACTGACATCGATGCCCATATCGAGCTGTGCTCTGGTAGCGGCAGTCAGGAAACGGAAGTTGGCATCCTTGGCCACCCATCCGGACAGGTCGTGACCGAGCAGCAGCACGATACAGTAGTCTCCAGATCCGCGGGCTCCTCTTCCGATCCCCTGCTCTACTCGCTGCGCCAGCAGCCGCGCCATCGACTTGCCCCCGTAGAGTACGGCGGCTCGAAACAGATCGTAAGATGACGTTCCCTGCGGTAGCCCACACATGACGAGAAGACGGCAGCAGGGTCCTGGAAGATCGATACCATCGTAGCGGTTGGCAAAGACCACAGGTCCAGATATCTCGCCCGCCTGCAGTTGTGCGACTTCCTTGTCGACTTGGTCCGAGCCCTCGACGACCTTCGCGTGATCCTTCCACTCCTGCGCCGCGGCATTGGAGGGTACGAGCACGACCACGCCATGGCGCTTTTTGGCGACCCACTCCATGAGCTTGGCGGCATCGGCCTTCTCGTCGAACTCGAACGGCATCAGTCCAGGCACCAGGATCATCCGTTCGCTGATCCCAGCGACAGAACGTGACGTGAGCGATTTGCCGACGAGCTCGGCGTCAGCGTCAAAGGTCCGAACGATCTCGCTGTCGTCGACGATGGTGGCCGACATGTAGATCCGCCTTGTGGCGTCGGTCAACGTCGGAAGCATGTCGACCAGAGGGAGGATCGGGGTGATCGTGAAGCCGTTCCTGCTGACAAGCATATGGCACATGTGCAGCCGGTCCCGGATCAACGGCCATGCGAACTTGTGGGGGTCGGAATCCGAGGCGAGGCAGTCTCGGACGACCTGCATGTTCTCTCGCCACGCCCAGTACGGCACCTCCAGCACCGTCGGGTCTGCACCGAGTACGATGTCGTCGAAAGTTCCAAGCTGGCCCGCTTGGTCGAAGACATGCCGGAAGACACCTGCCAGGTTCTGGTACTGCTCCTGAGCTTCCTTCGCATCAATCTCGATCGTGAAGGCGTCGCGCACTACCGAGAAGGCCACATGTGCATCGTCCAAGACGATAGCTCCAACGTGCACTGCCGGACGTTGCCCGCGTAGGCCGAACTTGTTGTGGAAGCCGTGGAACAGCGCGCTGTATGTAGCGACGAGTGTTGCCTGTGCGTTCACGAATTCGCTGGGCAGCGACTGGCCACCGTACTCAACGGCGGGCAAGCCATACGACCTGGCGCGCTCGATGGTCTGCCCGACGAGCTGCTTCGTCGGCACCAGGTACATCACAGGTTCCCTAGCTTCGTTCAGCGTCGACTGACAGGCAAGCAGGCCGACCAGTGTCTTGCCGCCACCGGTGTGGAGCTTGATCACCACATCACGATCGGTGCGCCGCCGAAACCAAGCGTCAAGAACCTCCGTTTGGCTGGCGTAGAGATCGTTGATCCCGTCGGGCTTGGGCAGACGGCGGAAAATCTCTCGCGGTTCGATGATCGCCGGCTTCTGCCCCTTCTTCCGCAGCTTGTCGAAGTCTACCAATCGCCTGCCCTCCGCTTCCGAGTCCAGCTACTTCTTCGGCCCCGTCGCCTCCTGGCTCGCCGTTGGCGCGCCGATTCGTTGCCTCGGTGTGTGCGATGCTTCCGGTCTACGATACACGGCAGCGCTTGCCGGCTGGCGCCCTCGCCCGTATGTCCCAAACGGTATTGTCAAGTTGAAGCTGACGGCCGTTTTTGATGCCCAGCATGGTGGGCTCGCGACGAGCTAGGGCGCAGTATCCTGGGGGTCGATCGACGTGCTTTGCGTCAACTTGACTGTGAGCATGATTCCTCCGCCTGTCCGGAGTCACTCGGTGACACTGGTGGGTGCCGGTGGGCGGTGACCTGACCCTCAACTTGACTGACCTCTGGTCCTCGCTGCTGATCTGTCGGTCATCGGCCATCGGCGAACCTACGGCAGCTACCTGATCGGCTGGCCCGTGACCCGATAGGGGCCTGCTCCCCATGGCCCGTCACAGTCCTGTCCGTCCAGCTGGTCCAGGCAGCGGCCGCAACGAAGCGCGCGAATCTGCACATCGTAGTCGCCTGGCACACTCGCCCACCTCGGCGGCTCTCGTCGGTCCGCCGGTCGCACCTGTCGGCCATAATAGGCGCGACGAAACTGCGTGCCGGCCGCGAGCGTTGCACGCGCACGGAGCCGGCGAAAGGTGGTCCGGGTGTCATAAGTCACTGGCAGCCTCCCGTCTCGGGCCGCTGATCGAAGCGTCTTGACATGCACGCCGATGAGCAGCGCGAGCATGGGTAACGGAAGGGGTGCGTGGTCGTCGCGATGCGTGGCGAGCGCCTTGGCTCGCGCCATGACCTGGGGCGGCGGCGCCCGCCGTCCGGCATCCCACGTCCGGTACGATTCGGGGGACACACCGAGCATGGCGGCGAACGCCGCCTGCGACTGGCCCAACGCGATCCGGCACTCACGCAGCGTGCGGGGCTCCTACCCACGGCATACCCAGAAGAACGCCATCCACTTCCTCGACCACGTGATCAAGAAGTTCCCGTTCCGGATTCACACCGTCCGGACCGACCGTGGCCACGAGTTCCAGGCGCAGTTCCATTGGCATCTGGCCGATCAGGGCATTCAGCACGTCTACATCAAGGCGGTCGGGTGTATAACGGTGCCATCCGGGACAGGCAAAATGGAAATCCCGGATTGGGTGCCGATGAGTCTTCACCGAATGCAGCGGCGTTCATCCTGAGTGATCGAGATCGTCAGAATCCCTGGATTTCGCGACGCAGAGTCGCTCGGGCGAAGTCCACGCACCGACGCCTGACCAGCCCTTCCGTCACGCCCATCTGGTGTACGATGAGCCGCAACCCGAAGGCGCGCGTACATTGCGTGTCCGCATCCCACGTACGGATCCCGAAGCGAGGTGAGTCATGCCCTGGTGGGGCTGGATAGTTCTCGGAACGGTCATCCTCATCTCCGAAATCATCGTTTCGACGGATTTCTATCTTGTTTTCTTTGCCGCCAGCGCCGTCATCGTCGGCCTGCTGGTCCTGCTCGGGGTAAGCCTCCCCGTCTCCGCGCAGTGGCTCCTCTTCGCCGCGCTGTCGATTGGGATGCTCGTCCTCTTCCGGGCTCGCCTTCGGGAGAAGATCAAGACGCGCGAGCAGGACGTGTACAAGCTAGAGGACGAGATCGCCGTCGCCACCGAGCAGCTCGCCGCCGGAGGCACGGGACAGGCTGAACTGCGGGGCTCGACCTGGCGCGCCCGGAATATCGGCGAGCTGGATCTCGAGGTTGGAGATCGATGCCGAGTGGAGCGTGTCGACGGTCTAGTCCTCTCGATCCGGAAGGACTTGTAAACAATTCTCGGGAGGAACGCCATGGAAACATTAATCGCCGCCGGAGTCGTCGTCGTGCTGGCTCTCGTGGTCATTGCGAAGACCGCCATCGTCGTTCCTCAGCAGAACGCGTACGTCGTGGAGTACCTCGGCAAGTACCGGAAGACGATGCAGGCGGGATTCCACATTCTCATCCCTTTCGTAGAGCGGATCGCATACAAGCACAACCTCAAGGAGCACGCCGTCGACATCCCAGAGCAGATCTGCATCACCCGGGACAACGTCCAGGTAGGCGTGGACGGGGTTCTCTACATGAAAGTGCTCGACGCCCAGCGTGCCTCCTACGGAATCGGTGACTTTATCTTTGCCATCAGCCAGCTCGCCCAGACGACCCTGCGTAGCGAGATCGGAAAAATCGATCTCGACCGCACGTTTGAGGAGCGCGGCACGATCAACGCCTCGGTGGTCATGGAACTCGACAAGGCGTCCGACCCCTGGGGCGTCAAGGTCCTTCGCTACGAGATCAAGAACATCAATCCCCCGCAGGACGTGCTCTCGGCGATGGAGAAGCAGATGCGTGCGGAGCGGGAGAAGCGGGCGGTGATCCTCACATCCGAGGGTGAGCGGGACGCAAAAATCAACGAGGCCGAGGGCGGCAAGCAGCAGGTCATCAAGGAGTCGGAGGCCTCCAAGCAGCAGAAGATCAACGAGGCCGAGGGGGAGGCTGAGGCCATTCTCACTGTGGCCACCGCGACGGCGGAGGGCCTCCGCAGGGTGGCGGACGCGCTGCAGACCACCGGGGGGGACAAGGCCATGCAGCTGAGGATCGCCGAGCAGTACATCGAGGAATTCGGTCGGCTGGCGAAGGCTGGCAACACATTCGTGGTTCCCTCGAACCTGTCAGACATCGCCTCGATGATCGCCCTGGCAACGGGAATCGCTAAGAAGGACGTCGTCTAGCGCTCCACGGCGTAAGGTGCGTTTAATCGGCCGACCGCTCATGCGGCCTCCCGGTGGTAGAAATTGAGCAATCCGCCCAGACGCTCCCGCCGCTGAACGTCGGCGGCCAGGCTCATCGGCGGTGGCGGTCGTTGCAGGAGCTGGTTGTCGAGTCCCTGGTGGTTTCGCTCGCGATGGTCGTGTTCGACGTACTCGCCCACGAGGAGACGCACGTGCCCTTCGCCGAGGGGGACGACGCGACTGAGACACTCCTCTTTCATAGAGCGGACGAACCGCTCGGCATACGCGTTGAGATTGGGACTCTTCGGCGGGAGACGGATCGACTGGACACCCCCGCCCTCTAGGATCTCGCCAAAACCCCGCGGTAGAGCGGGTCGCGGTCGTGAATCAGATAGCGGGCGCGTCGCAAGCAGCCATCGACCGGGTCCGTCAAATTGCGGGCCATCTGCTCCATCCACGTGCCGTACGGCTGCGGATGGATCCCGGCGATGGCACGCGGCGGGACTGCAGCGCGATCACGAAGAAGACCAGGTACCGCTGGAGCCCGGCCAGCGTGAGCACCTCGACGGTGAATAGATCGCAGGCCGTGAGGCCCTCCCAGTGCGCCTGCAGGAACGTCTTCCAGGGCAGGCGCCGGCTCCGCTCGGGAGCCGGGTCGATCCCGTGGTCGTGCAGGATCCGCTTCACCGTGGTCCGAGCGATCTCGTGGCCGAGGTGCGAGAGCGCCCCGCGGATCCGTGTGTACCCCCACTGGGGATGCTCGACCGCCATCCGGACCACGAGCGCGGCCACGTCACGTCGCGTCATCGGCCGGCCTCGACCGCGGCGGGCGCTGCCGTCGTATGTCTGGGCGATCAATCTCCGGTACCACTTGCGCCGTTCGCTGTTGATCGGTCAGCTGCACCCCTACAATCGTGGGGGACACGAGGAGTCTCACCCGCCGGTACACTTGAGCCATGAACCCGACCGATGGGATGGCGTGCGCTACCTCCGGGTGTGACAACCGTGGAAAGCCGGGCCTTAACATCGTGGGCTACGGCTCGTTTGCGACCAAGGCCGGCCGACGGCAGCGGTACCGCTGCACAGTCTGCAGGGGCACGCTCAGCACGAACACGGGGACTGCGTACAGTGGGCTTCGCTGCACGCGACGGGAGTTCGATCAAGTCGCAAGCCTGCGCGTCGAGGGCATGAGTATTTCTGCGACGGCCCGAGTCACGGGCCATTCCCGCAACACGATCGCGCGCTGGCTCGAACGGGCCTCGACGGCTGCGAAGCGCTTCAATCATCGGATGTTGCGCGGTTTCGACCTCATGGAGCTGCAGGCCGATGAGCTCTGCACGTTCATCGGCAGCAAGCGCAACATTATCTGGCTCTTTGCAACCATCGAGGTCTCCTCCCGCGTGTGGGCCGGGAGCGTCCTGGGCCGCCGCTCCGATCGAAACGCCAGCGCTGTCATCAACAACGTCGTCCGCCGGGGGCGAGTCGTGGGATGTCCACTGATTGCCACCGATGGCTTCGAGTACTACCTCGGCGCGGTTGCGCGACTCTTTGGGTCGGCGTGCGTCTATGGTCAAGTGCTCAAGACACGGCGGAACAATCGTGTTGTCCGGGTCGAGCGCCGCGTGAAGGTCGGCACGGCGAATCGACTGAAAGCCGCGTTGTTGGCGTCGGAGGATTCCGAGACCCTGAACACCTCGTTCGTCGAGCGCCTCAACCTCACGATTCGGCAAGCGTCGGCGTACTTGCGCCGGCGCTCGCCCTGCCACGCCCGTGATGCAGACCAGCTCTGCAGCCACGTCGAGCTCGTGCGGTGCCACTACAACTTCGTCCGACCGCACCGGGCCTTGCGGTTCGGGCGCGAAACGAGGACCCCAGCCATGCAGGCTGGTCTGGTGACCAGGCGATTGGCCCTGAGCGACATCTTCACAGGGCGGCTTGTCACTCTGCGCGTGTTTGTGGCGATCGTCGACACTCGCCGCCGCTCTCATGCGAGCGGCGGCCTGATCGGCGCGCAAGGACGCCGAGCCTTGGCGACTCGTGAGGGTGAGACGCTGACGAACGAGGTGTGCAGGGTCTCGGAATCTTCCGACTCCCACAGCGCAGCCTGCAGCCGACCCGCATCCTCCGGCGCGGTTCGACTCGGACGACGCGGTTCCGCCGAGTCTTGAGCACTTGACCATAGACGCACGCCGACCCAAAGAGGCGCTCAATCACCCCAACGTAGTACTCGAACCCATCGGTCGCGATCAGCGGGAATCCCACCACGCGTCCGCGGAGGATGACGTCGTTGAGGACGGCCGTGGCGTTTCGAGAGGCGCGGCGGCCGAGCACGCTCCCGGCCCACAATCGGGAACACACCTCGATGGCCGCACACAGCCATGTGGCTCTGCTCTTGTTGCCGATGACCGCGTATGGTGCGAAAAAGCGGCCGAGGCTAGGTCGGTGCTGGTCGAGTCTCCCAAGTAGTCTCAGGCTATGCCGCCTGCGCTGCAGTTCCTCGTCCTCACGTTCGCTGGCTGGGTGAACCGTCACCAAGACGATCTGATCGACTATCTCCGGGAGGAGAATCGGGTCCTCCGAGAACACCTGGGCCCTCGGCCGCTTCGCCTGACGGACGCCCAGCGTCGTCGACTCGCTGTGCGCGGTCACAAACTCGGCCGGCGGGTCTTGACGCAGGTCGCGGGCATCGTCACCCCGGATACGATCCTGCGTTGGTACCGGAGACTGATCGCCAAGAAATACGATGGCAGCGCCCGCCGACGTCGGGTCGACCAATGACCCGACAAGACGTCGCCGAACTCGTGGTCAGGATGGCGGTCGACAATCCGCGGTGGGGCTACACGCGGATCCGCGGCGCGCTCTCGAACGGCCACACGTCGCCCGGACCACGGTGAAGCGGATCCTGCACGACCACGGAGTCGACCCGGCGCCCGAGCGGAGCCGGCACATGCCCTGCGGGCGCACTGGGAGGGCCTGGCGGCCTGCGATCTGTTCACCGTCGAGGTGTTGACGCTGGCGGGGCTCAGGCGGTACCTCGTCTTCTTCGTGATCGAGCTGAGATCTCCATGCCGGGATCCACGCAGCCGGGCGGCGCGTGGATGGAGCAGCAGGCCCGCAATTTGACCGACCCGGTCGATGGCTGTTTGCGCAGGGCGCGCCATCTGATTCACGACCGATCCCCTCTCTACGCGGGTCTTTGGCGAGATCCTGGAGAGCGCCGGTGTTCAGCCGATTCGGCTGCCGCCGAAGAGTCCCAATCTCAACGCCTATCGCCGAGCGGGTACGCGTCAGGTCGATCAAAGAGGATGTCTCACTGGTCAGTTTCTACAGTATCGAGAGGGACCGACATCCTGCAGGGGGCGACCGATTAAACGCACAATCTTACGCACAAGGCAAGACGATGTCCACAAACTCTACGTGGAACCGCCGAGTCAGATAGTGAATCACTGGCAACTGTACTCGGCCATCGATACAGGTCACCGCCGTGCAAAAACTCGATGCTCCGTTGTTCGACGGCTTAGAGTCTGGCACGCTTCACTCCTCTCGGTTAGTACCTGGCTGCCGCTCCGGAGAAGAGATAGCTGATCACAGTCACGAACACGTACGTTCCCAAGAGAACGAATCCGAGCGGGCGTCGGAGGGTGCCGTCCCGCGCCGTCCAGATTCCCAGCCGGAAGACCGTAAGGATAAAGAGCATTGCCGGGAACTGTATGAAGAAGAAAGAGCTGTGTGCGGCCAGCCCATCCGGCGTCACTGCAGCCGCCGCGCCAGCAACGAACAGTACGTTCAAGATGTCGGCTCCAATCACGTTACCGATTGCCAACTCGCCGTGTCCTTTCAACGTCGCGGTCACCACAACGGTCAACTCGGGGAGTGATGTCCCGAACGCCACCAACGTGGCTGCAATGATGCTGGGTGGGACACTGACTCTGTGTGCCAACTCTGCCGCGGCTGTGATGAGGACTGACGACGTAATGACCACGATTGCGACGGCGGCAACCAGACTGAACACCACCCCGGCCAGACCGACGTGAAGTACATCGACTGCCGGTTCCTCGCCCGCCGCTGCCTGTCTCGCCAACCTCACGGACCACGCCATGTAGAGTGTCAAGAGCCCAAGAAAGAGCCAGCCCCCGATCTGCGGCAGGCTCCCACCTGCCGTGAAGGCAGTGATTGGAGCGGTCCAGGGCAAGCACGCGACGACCAGCAGGAAGCCGCACGTGAACTGAACCCACCCCTGGCGGTTGACAACTCCTGGGTCGAATCGTAGAGGCGCAATGAGGCACGCAATCCCCAGGATCAGCCCGGTATCGCAGATGATCGAACCAACGGCGTTCCCAAGCGCCATTCCCGACTGACCCTGAACAGCGGCCAGTACGGAAACGGCGGCTTCAGGCATTGTGGTGCCAAGGCTGACGACCGTCGCACCGACCACGGTCCGCGGCACGCCCCACCGGACCGAGAGCGCCACGGCATTCGCGACTAACCACTCAGCTCCCTTAGCGAGCATGACAATGGCGACGACGATCGTTGCCACAAGCGCTGGCCAGGGCCAGATGGCGACGAGGTTGTTGAGGTGCTCTGCCATCCTCTGAAGACGTCGAGGCTCTATTAGTTAGCGGCTGGGTCTTCTGACGGTTCAGGCCACCGTAGGCCCTGCCCCCACGGCTCAAGCGACTCGTGGTCTGGCTGTTTGAGGCAATCTCGTAACGTCGACTTCTTTGCGCCCGCGTAGGCCCGCACCGATCGACCTCGCCCGTGTCCCCAGCGCCGAGGGGGAACTGGATCAGCCACGCCAGTTCGCCACCATCGGTATCACGTCAGGGCCGGACGACCTCATGCTCTGGGAGGCGCACCGTCAGGACTGGGCACGGCGCCTTCCGAACGACTTTCTCCACGACGCCACCCCATGGCATGTGCGCACCTAAACCGCGCCGATGGGTTCCCATCACAATCAGGTCCACGTTCCGGTCCCTGACATAGCGTACGATCTCCACGACGGGATGCCCGAAGCGCGTCTCGAGGCTGGCCTGCAGTCCAACCAGTTCGGGGAGGAGCGCCTCCAAATGGTGCCTTGCCTCCTCTTCCAGACGGGCGTCCACCTCGGATTCCGAAAACCCCCAGAACGTGGCTCCACCAACACCGACGACGACATTGGCGACCACATGCAGCACATGCACCGTGCTCGAGAACCGATCGGCAAGTACCCGCCCGTAGTTCAGCGCCAGGTGGGATGTCTCACTGAAGTCTGTGGGCACGAGAATCGACTTAACCGGGACCACTCTCTCTTCCCCTAGTCACTCTTGCCATGTCGCTCCATGACCCGGGTTCACATCACCTACCGGATGAAGATGAAGTGGTTGCCCCTAGCCTCTTCAAGAGCCACGAGCACCCAACTTTCCCGCCCGGCCTGGTCGAGCGTTCGTTGGATCGCCTCCGTGCCACTTGGAATTGGCACAACGTAGTGCTGAACTGCCTGCTGCGCGATGACCGTACTGTCAACGTTAGAGAATGCAACAACGGCTAGTACCAGCAGCACCACGCCGGCGACTAGAATCCGTGTCGTGACCAACTTGCTCATGTGTCGGTGCTTCCGCAATCAACTGTTTGTGTCCTGTCGCTAACCCACCTACATGCTGGAGTTTGGGCCGTCATTCGAGCGTCATAGTTCTCTCGCCGACAAGGCCCACGCACCGTGAAGAAACCAAGCTGTCTCAATCCCGAGTGTCCGTTGCACGGAAACGCCAGGTCCAGCCACATCATCCGCTACGGATTCTACAGAACCACGGCCGGGAAACGGCGCCGCTACCGGTGCGTGGGATGCGGCCAGACGTTCTCGACGACGAAAGGTACCCCCTATTACCGCCTCCAGCATCGCCGGACGACGTTCGACACGGTCGTCACGCTGAGCGTTGAGGGTGTCAGTCGGTCGGCGATCGCCCGGGTCGAACGGCTAGCCTGGAACACCGTGGCCCGCTGGCTCGAGCGGGCTGCCTCGGTGTGTCGCCGATTTACCGACGGGAGGACCACCGGCTTCGTCGCCACCGAGCTACAAGCCGACGAGATCCGCTCGTTCACTGGGGGCAAGACCCGGCCGACGTGGGTATTCGCGGCGATGGAGGTCTGGTCGCGTCTCTGGACGTCGACCGTCGTCGGGCGACGCAGCTACCGGAACACCCTGGCACTCGTGCGCGACGTGGCGTCGCGGATGACGTTCACCCCATATCCCGTGATCGTTACCGATGGCTTCGAGTTCTACGGAACGGTCATCCGTCGGGTCTTCGGTCCCGCGGCGCTCTACGCGCAGGTGATCAAGACCCGCCGCCATGATCGCGTGGTGCGGGTCGACCGACGGGCGGTGATCGGCGCCGCCTGGCGATTTGACGAGGCGCGCGCGCGCTCCGAGGACTCCTCGACGGTGAACACGTCGTTCATCGAACGGTTGAATCTGACCATCCGGCAGAGTTCCGCCTACTTGTCACGACGGACGCTGTCCCATGCGCGCGCGACGGACACGCTCGACGCGCATCTCGAGCTGCTACGCTGCTACTACAACTTCGTTCGACCGCATCGGGCGCTGAGGTTCGGACGCGAGACGCGGACTCCCGCGATGCAGGCGGGGCTCGCCACGCGGCGGCTGACCCTGCGGGACATCTTCGTGTCCCTGCGGCGCGTTGTCTGGTGGCTGAGCGACGTGCGGGCGTTCGCTGACTTGCGTAGGACGGCCGCTGCCGCCGTCATGTACATGCCGGTCGCAGCGTAACAACACTTGATGACGGAAGCACCACTATCTTATAGGTTTCGTCTTTGTTTCGCTCTAACGTAGTCCTTGGCCGATGATCAAGGTCGGTTCGAGCCAATCTAGGTCACAACACGGCACCCGTTACCCGCCCAGGCGGCGAACGAAAGCCTGCGCCGAGGCACTTGTGGTCCGACCGTCCTCCATCGCGTCGACCACAGTGGTTGGAAGAATCCCCCCCACCTGCGAGCGATATCGCTCGATCCAGGACGCAGCACCAATCCGACAGCGGGACGTCGTGTCGGGCAGTATCCGTTTCTGCTCCCGTAAACAAGCCGGATCTTGCCGGTTCGAGCGCGAATACACCACCCGGTGCAAGCCTTGCACTCTTGAAGGTGCCTTGATTCGGTATTCGTCCATTCGTCGGTGGGCTGGGAAGGTGTGCCTGGTCCTGCGCCAGCATCCAGATGGGACACGCTGGATCGGCTACCGCGCGGGAACCTATCTCGTGGACCGAGCCATGCGGGCGTCGGGGAAGTCAGCAGCGGACCTCGTCGCCATGCCGACAGAGGACTTATTGCGACTGGCGCAGAGCCCATCGCCCTAACCCATTGGCGGGACTAGCCTCGCTGGCCATACCGTCGTGGAGGCGGTGGGTGACTGTGATCACTCCTGATAAACGCCGATCTGTAGACCTATCCAGCCAGCCGCGGATTACTCCGCACTTGGCCGGACTGCGCACATTCCAGCTGGCGATACTGGCCGACAATCAGGCGAACGTCACCGGCTCCTTATTCATAGAGGGACCGATCGCAGATCGGTTATCGGGTTACCGTTCGAAACGGGGACGAATGTGTTGAATCTGGCCAGATTCTGGCCATCTAGACCGATGAAATAGCGCCTGAATATAACCGTCCTGGTATAACCGATCCGACATCGGGCCTTCTAAGCCGAGGGTCGCAGGTTCGAATCCTGCCGGGCGCGCCATTTTCCTAGAGAATTCGCCGATTGTGCCCTCTGCCTGGGCACCAGGGGCGAAGGTGCAGGCGAACAAAGTGACCGGGCACCTTCCAAGATTGGCTGACTGAAGTACACCCAGCCCACCCCCACGCTTGCCGGCGGCCGGTGCCGATGGCATGGTGTGACGTCGTGGAGCCCCGCACGCTGCGTGAGTGCCGGATCGCGTTGGGCCAGTCGCAGGCGGCGTTCGCCGCCCTGCTCAATGTGTCCCCCGAATCGTACCGGACGTGGGATACCGGGCGGCGGGTAACGCCGTCCCAGGTCATGGCGCGAGCCAAGGCGCTTGCCACGCATCGCGACGACCACGCACTCCTTCCATTATCCGTGCTCGCGCTGCTCATTGGCGTGCACGTCAAGACGCTGCGAGCGGCGGCGCGGGACGGGCGGCTGCCGGTGACCTATGACACCCGGACCACCTTTCGCCGGCTCCGCGCGCGTGCAACGCGCGCGGCCGGCACGCAGTTTCGCCGCGCCTATTATGGCCGACAGGTGCGGCTGTCAGACCGACGAGAGCCGCCGAGCTGGGCGAGTGTGCCAGACAACTACGATGTGCAGATTCGCGCGTTTCGTCGCGCGCGCGGCCTGAGCCAGGCGCAATTGGCCACGCTGGTGGGCGCGGCGCGGAAGGCCGTCGTCTATCAATGGGAGGCGCGGAAACGCACGCCGTCGCCCGTGTTCTGGCAACGAATCACCGCGCTCCACCGGTGATTGTGGCGCAGGCGACCAGTGGAGACGATCACCGACCACTCGGAGGCGGAACGAATGCGGGTCGTGAGCTGGAACGTCAACGGGATTCGTGCGGGTGTCCGGCACGGGTTCGTGAATTTTGTGGACCGGTCCGGCGCCGATATCGTCGGCGTCCAGGAGGTCCGCGCGCGGCCCGAGGACATCCCACCGGCCGCCCGTCGGCCGCCGGGCTGGCACACGGCGTTCACGGTAGCCGAGCGCCTGGGCTATAGCGGTGTCGGCCTCTCCGTCGGCGAAAGAATCTCCGGGCCGCACGCCCGTCCCGGCGGAGTTGGACGAGGAGGTCGGTCAGGTCACCGGGCACTGTCAAGCTGGCGAAGACGACGTGGTGCTCTTGACCTGCCCCCAGTTAGCGATCCAGTTCTTTTGAGAGAGCCCAGCTGAATGAAGGGCCCTGGCTTCTTGGTCCACTACAACGGTGAGGCTGCAGCTATTGCCACACTCGTCGAGCGTATTCCCGAGGACTGAGACCCTTGAGAGCCCGGTGAGGATGATGCTCATTGTAGTCCCAACGCCAGGCATCGATCTTGGCCTGCGTGTCCTCGATCGATGCGAACCAGTGCACGTTGAGACACTCTTCCCGAAACCGACTATTGAACGATTCGATCGCCGCGTTGTAGGTCGGCTTGCCGCGCCGACTGAAGTCGAGCACGACGCCGTTCGTGTCGGCCCACAGATCCATTGCTGCACTGACGAACTCCTCGCCGTTAACTCAAGCTTGAGCTCATCCGGAAGCACGTCGAGTCCTACCCGCACACCTAGTCCAAGTATCGCCGGTGCACCTGTCCCATTCACGTGTGTCGCACGTTTATGGACCGTCCTTGAAGTACCTGCTTCGCGAAACCAAGGACGTTGATGAACACCACGTTCGGCGTGGTGTTCAGTCGCGGCCATCCTCTTCCGATTCCGAGAGGATCCATGGCACCGTGAAAGCACGTTGCCAGGGACTTATGATCGACGGCTCTGCGCTAAGCAGGCTACTTGCAGTCAGTAGAAGATAGTACTTCTGCAGGACCTTCTCGATGGTCTCGAGCGAATCGTTGACGTGGCGCAAGGTGACCTCAACAGACTCCGCCGTCCGATGCGCGACAACCTTGTTCGCGTACAAAACAACCAACCTCGCCTGCTTCTTAACTTCATCTAGGTCCTTCCGCACAATCTTCGGATCAATAAACTCGTCAGAGCCAGCCATCTGAGCAAACTGCTTGTTGGCGACGTCCGGGTCGGACTGCTTCAAGCGGCTGCCCTCAAAGAGCTTGTCGTAGCGATCTCTTGAGAGCACCTGGGGTCGCTTTCTGATGCGGTGGAGTAGATCGTACAGATTCGGCGATGTGGCCCCACGGTCTAGCTCCCGCCTAACGGCCATGATGATGTAGTGCGCGTAAAGGGTCCGAAGCCAGTCGTACCAGTAGCCTGCATCGGTACTGTTCCGCAGTGTGGGGTGTTTCTTCAGTATCTCTGTCGTGTCCAAGAAGATCTTGCGGTGCCGAAAGGCATCCGTGAGGTGCGTCTGGACGTCCTTCACGTCTCTCTGGAGAGTCACGTAGAACTCGTCATCCGAGAGCTGAGTCGGAAACCAGACGCGCCACCGTGTGCGTAGGCTGGAAACCAGGCGGGACACGATTTTCTTACCTTTACGCACCTGCCACTTCAGCCAGCCTTTCGAGGTGAACCTGCTTCGCTTCCTCACAGAGCGAGCCTATCTGTGGATAACTCCAAGCACAACACTCCCGGATCGGGATCTGGTCCTGGTGCTCAAGGCTGACAAGGAGACGCGTGATGCCGACGGACTCGGCATGCAGTGGCTGCTGGCCCATTACCACGATCTGCTCGAGGCGGAGTTCGCCCTCAACGAGGGCGCAATCTGCTGGTGCGCGGCGACGACATCCTGAGCTACAGTGTCCAGACCAGTGAGAAGCGCTACACGCTACGGAGTTACCCCCGCGTCCTGCCGGACCGTGATGCCGTCGGTGGTCCACGGCACGGACAAGCACGCGAACAATCGGGCGGAAGTCTCCCACCAATCGACCCGGTAGCGGGAGAGCCAGCTGCGGCGGTTCAAATCCGCCGCCCACGCGCCACGGTTTCTCTGGGTGCACGGGCCCGTTTAGCATCTCCTTCGGCTGGGCCGTCACCTTCTGAAGGCACCCACCACCGTCTATTGAGGGCGCGCTCGTTCCACGTCTGGGACGAGGTGCCCCCTGCCCACTGAGCCCGGGCGATGTCGGCGAGCGCGGAAGAGACTCGGCCCAAGGTCGCTAACTTGACTGTGAGCATGATCCCCCTGCCTGTCGGGGTCGCTTCGTGACACCGGTGGGTGCCGGTGAGCGGTGGCCTGACCCTTAACTTGACTGACCTTTGGTCCTGGCTACTGATCTGTCGGTCATCGCCCACCGGCCACTCGTACGGCGGCCAGCTGACCGGATGGGCCGTGACCCAATAGGGGCCTGCTGCACCCACGGCCCGTCACAGTCCTGTCCGCCCACCCGGGCCAGCTCGGGCCGCAACCCGAGGAGGTATACCTGTGACCAACCGCATACCCACGCCGCCTGATGCGCGGACGGTGATCGTCGGCGTAAGGTGCGTTTAATCGGCCGACCGCTCATGCGGCCTCCCGGTGGTAGAAATTGAGCAATCCGCCCAGACGCTCCCGCCGCTGAACGTCGGCGGCCAGGCTCACCGGCGGTGGCGGTCGTTGCAGGAGCTGGTTGTCGAGTCCCTGGTGGTTTCGCTCGCGATGGTCGTGTTCGACGTACTCGCGCACGAGGAGACGCACGTGCCCGTCGCCGAGGGGGACGACGCGACTGAGACACTCCTCTTTGATTGAGCGGACGAACCGCTCGGCATAGGCGTTGAGATTGGGACTCTTCGGCGGGAGCCGGATCGGCTGGACACCCCCGCCCTCTAGGATCTCGCCAAAACCCCGCGTGGAGAGCGAGAGCGGGTCGCGGTCGTGAATCAGATAGCGGGCGCGTCGCAAGCAGCCATCGACCGGGTCCGTCAAATTGCGGGCCATCTGCTCCATCCACGCGCCGTACGGCTGCGGATGGATCCCGGCGATGGTCACGCGGCGGGACTGCAGCGCGATCACGAAGAAGACCAGGTACCGCTGGAGCCCGGCCAGCGTGAGCACCTCGACGGTGAACAGATCGCAGGCCGTGAGGCCCTCCCAGTGCGCCTGCAGGAACGTGTGGGTGGCGAATTGCTAATCAGCCCCGCAATCCGTCGAGATTATCAAGTCTTGTGATCCTGGGCGTGGTCGCTAGGATGTCCCGATGCGCGACCCGATCATCCTGCTGGTGCACCTGATCGCCACCCTGGCGCGGCTCATGGGCCCCGGCGGTCTACGGTCTGTCGTCGCCGAATCGCTCTTGGTCAAGCATCAACTGCTGATTCTGAATCGCTCGCGGCACCGGGCGCCGAATCTCTGCGCGTCGGATCGGATCCTCGCCGGCATGTGTGCACTGTTCATGCGCCCGGCCCGGGTGATTCGCTCAGCGATCGTGCTGAGACCGTCGACGATCCTGGAGTTCCATCGGGCTCTGCGCACCCGCAAGTACCGCTGGCTGTTTTCACCCACGCGCCGTCGCACCGGCCCCCAAGGACCGTCCAAAGCACTGGTCGATGCCATCGTCGACATGAAGCGGCGCAACCCCCGGTGGGGCTGTCCGCGGATCGCCCAACAGATCGCGCTCGCCTTTGCGGTCGACATCGACAAGGACGTGGTGCGCCGAGTGCTCGCTACGCACTCTCGACCGGCACCCCACTCGGGTGGTCCGTCCTGGCTGACGTTCCTGGGGCATGCGAAGGATAGCCTGTGGCGCATCGACCTGTTCCGGTGCGAGTCGGCGATCCTGCGAAGCCATTGGGTGCTGGTAGTGATGGACCACTACACGCGGCGGATCGTCGGCTTTGGCATCCATGCTGGAACCGTGGATGGCCGCGCCCTGTGCCGCATGTTCAACCATGCGATTCGAGGGCTCTCGCGTCCGACGCGCCTCAGCTCCGACCACGACCCGCTGTATCGGTTTCACCGATGGCGCGCCAACCTGCGGGTGCTGCAGGTGACCGAGGGAAAGAGTGTGCCGTCTGTGCCGCTGTCGCATCCGTTTGTCGAACGGTTGATCGGCACGCTGCGACGAGAATGCGTGGATCAACTGCTGTTCTGGTCTGCGTCGGACCTGGAAGACACACTGGTGGCCTTCCAGGACTTCTACAATGCGCATCGGGCCCATGCGTCGTTGGACGGGCGGACGCCCGTCCCGATACGAAAGGATGTCGCACGGCTCGACCGCTACCGCTGGGACGCGCATTGCCGCGGACTCTATCAGACGCCGATCGCGGCGTGAATCTGAACAGCGAAGACGTTGGCGAGCGTGGCGACGCGCCCGCCTGCAGAGTCTGCCGCGTTCCCGCCATCGCGCAGCAGGGCAGTACTTCAGCAACACATCTCACGCACGCCATCGCGAGAACTTCGCGGATGGTTCCGGCTCCCGCGACATGAAGATCGAGCGATAGATCGAATTCTTACGAATTCGCCACCCTCAGGTTTCGCACCCGTTGGACGGCAAACAAAGTTTCATGACATCACCGCATCGTCACTCCCCTTTGACCAGCCTTGCCTGGTCGCACCATGCAACAACACCCCGCCGTTCAACCGGTGCAGCAGCCGGACCAGTAAGAAGGGTCTCTCGGTCGCCGCGCAGGCGCTGGGCCTCGTGCGAGAGACCGCGTGAATCGTCGGCCCGTTACACGAGCCTGGCGGGATGAGTCGTCGCCTCACCCGCGGCAGAACCTATCCTCTCACCAACAGCTTGACACTGCCGCATCGCTGCTGTTGGATTGAGGTCCACGGATGGCCACCACACAGCAGATCAAGGCACTGGTTGAAAGCTATGTCAGCGGAGACGACAGTCGCTTTCGCACTGTGGCCATGCAGATTGCGGCCCGATCTGCCAAGCACGGAAGGAAGCAGCTCGCCGAAGAACTCCGACGATTACTCGATGAGGCTACAGCTCGGCGTGAATTACACGTGGGACCCGCACGAGCCATTCCTTTGGCCCGCCCCAATCGCGACTTGGCCGGACTACTCGCCGCTTCCTATCCGACGACTCGGCTTTCCGACATGGTGCTCAACGATGAGCTTCGTGGTGAGCTCACACGCGTCGTCACGGAGCATCGACAACGAGGGAGGCTTCGGTCACACGGGCTCGAACCTCGGCACCGGCTCCTACTTGTCGGCCCGCCCGGCTGCGGAAAAACGATGACGGCGTCCGCACTGGCTGGCGAGTGCCACATGCCGCTGATGCTCGTCCAACTCCACTCACTTATTACGAAGTTCATGGGCGAGACCGCCGCGAAGCTCCATCTCATCTTTGAGGCGATGGAGAAGACGCCCGGCGTCTACTTCTTCGATGAATTCGATGCGATTGGCAGTGTTCGACGAGCGGACAACGATGTCGGGGAAATCCGTCGTGTGCTCAACTCGTTCCTTCAGTTCCTCGAGCACCATACTTCGGAGAGCCTCGTGATCGCAGCGACGAACCTCATGCCGATTCTCGACCCCGCATTGTTTAGGCGATTTGACGCCACCCTACGCTATGCGCTTCCCCAAGATCGCGAGGTCCGCCCACTCGTCAAGAATCGACTAGCGACGTTTAATGTGAACCGACTGGGGTGGACGCGAGTCGTCGAATCCGCTCGAGGGCTGAGCCACGCGGACATCGTTCGGGCAGCGGAATCTGCGGCTCGAACGACCGTCCTTGCCCACCGCAAGCCCATCTTGACGGAGGACCTCGTCAGCGCACTACAGGAACGCAGCGCGACACGACAACCCGAGCCGTGTTAGAGGAGATGCTCTGGCTGACCTTCCTCACCTTCGCATTTCAGGAACCGACACATCTTACGACTACACATCTCGTGGAGGCGGAGGTCGCGGCGAGTTCCAGCGGCCGGTGAGAGACCGGGCGCTGCATGCGACCACACTGAAGGGTGAGCTTGCAGCCGCGGACCGCGACGCTCAAGACCGTGGGTTCTTCGATGAGGACCCGCGACCGATCACGTACGAGCTTCAGCCGAACGCGATGGAGGTTGTCGAATCCCTCGAACGGCAACAGAGCGGCATTGAACTGCTGAGTGTCGTCCGACACCCGGAGAAGATCGTCGCGTCGGTACGAGTGCCTGCGGGTAAGCTGCGTATCGTCGAGGCCGTTTTCCACCGCTACGAGACAAAAGAGCATAAGACAAGTAAGAGACCACGCCACCAAGACCTTGTCGAGAGCATCGATCAGCTACGACTCGCGACCGAGTACGACCTCTGGACGGATGACACGGCGTTTCCTGAAACAACGGAGCTGATGTGGTGGGAAGTCTGGCTCTTTCACGATAGCACGGCCCCTCCCGAGACCACACAGCGAGAATTTGAGGACGTCGCGAGCACGTCCGGTCTGAGCGTAAATCCCCGGCGCGTTGTTTTTCCCGACCGCGTGGTCGTGTTGGTGCATGGCACCTTCGAATCGTGGCAATCGAACCCCCGTCTGCTGCTTTCTGTGGCAGAACTTCGAAGAGCAAAGGCACTCGCCGGAGCATATGTGTCCCTTGGACCCGGAGCACAGGCTGAGATTGTCGCGGAGGCTCTCGACGGGATCGCACCTCCACCGGCGGACGCCCCGGCCGTGTGCATCCTCGACACCGGCGTGGACCGCCAACATCCTCTTCTGGACGTAGCCCTGGCCGCCGAAGACGCACAGGCCGTCAACCCCACATGGGGTTCCGATGACCACGACCAGGACAAACATGGCACCGGCATGGCCGGCATTGCCCTGTTCGGACACCTGACGGGATCGCTCATGTCAGGCGGCCCCGTGATTCTCACGCATCGGCTCGAATCCGTGAAGATTCTGCCGCGCGTAGGCGGGAACGATCCCCAGCTCTACGGCAACATTACACAGGAAGCCGTCGCGCGAGCCGAGACCACCGCCCCCGAGCGAAAACGAGTGGGCTGTCTGGCGGTCACCGCAGACAGCCGTGATGGTGGCGTTCCCTCCTCGTGGTCGGGTGCACTCGATCAAATGTGCGCAGGTGGGTCACTCGTCGGTGAACCGAAGCTCATCTGCGTCGCCGCGGGGAACCTCCGCGACGAAATAGTGAGCCCGTTATTCGAGTATCCGGTGCTCGATGGAGACGCGAGCGGCGTCGAGGACCCGGGCCAGGCCTGGAATGCCATGACGGTCGGTGCCTTCACTGAACTCGTGAGTATCCAAGACGCCGACTTCGATGGTTACGAGCCGATTGCGCCCGCCGGTGACATTTCTCCCACGAGCAGAACGTCGCTGGCGTGGCCGGACGAGAAGCAGAAGGGGTGGCCGCTCAAGCCAGACATCGTCATGGAAGGCGGTAATTGGGCGGCGACCACTGGAGGCATCCGCGATTGCCCCGACGACCTGGGCTTGCTCACCACGATCGTTCACCCGAGTGGCCGACTGCTCACGGTCACCCGCGACACCAGCCCGGCGACAGCAGCGGCCGCGCGATTGTCGGCCCTCGTGTGGGCCCAATATCCAAGCCTCTGGCCCGAAACGATCCGTGGTCTCGTGGTCCACTCAGCGCGCTGGACCCCAGCCATGTACGAGCGGTTCCCGGGCAGCGCAAAGAGCGTGATTCAGCAACGGCTTCGCGCCTACGGATACGGTGTGCCGAACCTTGAGAACGCCCTCTACAGTGCCGAAAACTCGGCGACGCTGCTCTTCGAAGGCCAGCTTCAGCCTTACACGCGTGATGGCTCGGACGTCAAGACCAAGGAGATGCACGTCCATGAACTCCCATGGCCACAGCAGGTGTTAGAGGATTTGGGGGGAGAAACCGTTCGAATGAACGTGACACTCTCCTACTTCGTGGAACCAAGCCCGGGACGACGAGGCTGGACCAGGAGGCACCGCTATGCAAGTCACGGGTTGCGTTTCGAAGTGAAACGACCGACCGAGACACGTGAACAGTTTCTCCAGCGGCTGAGCGAGACCGCTCACGACGATGGCGAAGAGACGTCCACCGCCAGCACCCAGGCACATCCGTGGGTTGTCGGCCCCAACGGCCGATCACACGGCTCGATTCATTGCGACTGCTGGGAAGGCGCCGCCGCTGACCTCGCTGCGTCCGGCTTCCTCGCCATTTACCCGGTCACCGGCTGGTGGCGGGAACGAAAGCAACTTGGACGTTCGGAAAGCGACGCTCGCTACTGCCTCATCGTCACCCTAGAAACCGAGGCCGATGTTCAACTCTACACCGCCATCCAGAACGTGGCGACGGTGCAGACGGAGATTACGACGTAGAACGGTCTTTCGGCCATGCGCTGAACGCCCATTGTCGGGTTCGCGGCACAGATCGCGCTTCGACGGCGTGCGGTTTCTCGACAACAGATCGTGTAGGTGTTGGAGTTCACGCACGAGAACCGGTTGCCGTCGGTGCAGATAGCGCACGTTGTGCGCCGCCACGCCGCCCCATTTCAGGATGTTCTCACAGACCGTGACGACGCGATTGACATCCTCGGTCTTGACGGCCTCCCTGAGCTCACAGCGTAACGTGTGGGTGGCGAATTACTACTCAGCCCGCAATCCGTTGAGATTATCAAGTTTGGTGATCCTGGGAGTGGTCGCTAGGATGTTCCGATGCGCGACCCGATCATCCTGCTAGTGCACCTGATCGCCACCCTGGCCCGGCTGATGGGCCCCGGCGGCCTGCGGTCTGTCGTGGCTGAATCGGTCTTGGTCAAGCAGCAACTGCTCATTCTGAATCGCTCGCGGCACCGGGCGCCGAATCTCTGCGTGTCGGATCGGATCCTCGCCGGCGTGTGTGCACTGTTCATGCGCCCGGCCCGGGTGATTCGCTCAGCGATCGTGCTGAGACCGTCGACGATCCTGGAGTTCCATCGGGCTCTGCGCACCCGCAAGTACCGCTGGCTGTTTTCACCCAAGCGCCGTCGCACCGGCCCCCAAGGACCGTCCAACGCACTGGTCGACGCCATCGTCGACATGAAGCGGCGCAACCCCAGGTGGGGCTGTCCGCGGATCGCCCAACAGATCGCGCTCGCCTTTGCGGTCGACATCGACAAGGACGTGGTGCGCCGAGTGCTCGCCACGCACGATCGACCGGCACCCCGCTCGGGTGGTCCGTCCTGGCTGACGTTCCTGGGGCATGCGAAAGATAGCCTGTGGAGCATCGACCTGTTCCGGTGCGAGTCGGCGACCCTGCGAAGCCATTGGGTGCTGGTGGTGATGGACCAATACACGCGGCGGATCGTCGGCTTTGGCATCCATGCTGGAACCGTGGATGGCCGCGCCCTGTGCCGCATGTTCAACCATGCGATTCGAGGGCTCTCGCGTCCGAAGCGCCTCAGCTCCGACCACGACCCGCTGTATCGGTTTCACCAATGGTGCGCCAACCTGCGGGTGCTGCAGGTGACCGAGGTGAAGAGTGTGCCGTCTGTGCCGCTGTCGCATCCGTTTGTCGAACGGTTGATCGGCACGCTGCGACGAGAATGCGTGGATCAACTGCTGTTCTGGTCTGCGTCGGACCTGGAAGACAAACTGGTGGCCTTCCAGGACTTCTACAATGCGCATCGGGCCCATGCGTCGTTGGACGGGCGGACGCCCGTCCCGATACGAAAGGATGTCGCACGGCTCGACCGCTACCGATGGGACGCGCATTGCCGTGGTCTCTATCAGACGCCGATCGCGGCGTGACATCTGACCAGCGAAGACGGTGGCGAGCGGGTCGACGCGCCCGCGTTCGACGTCTATCGCGACACAGCAGGGCAGTGCGTCAGCTGCACGCCTTACTCATGCCATCGCGACAACTTCGCGGGGGACTCCCGGCTCACGGGACCCGAAGATCGAACGATGTCGGATTCCTACGAATTCGCCACCCACAGGTCGAGATGCTGGCCACGCCGGGAGAGCGTGGTGTGATCGGGCGTGGACAGCTCGAGACCCAGCATCCCGAAGATCGACGTCAAGAAGCCTTCAGTCTGCCGCAGGGGCAGGTGGAAGATGAGCCGGAGCGTCAGCGCGGTTTCGATGGCGAGATCGGAATACTGCCGCTGCCCGCCACGTTTGCCGACGCCCACGGTCTCCCAAGTGGCGATCGCATCCGGGGCCAACCACACGGTGATATCGCCTCGCTGGACCAGCGCTCGGTCGTATGCCGGCCAATTTCCGACGTGGTATTTTGTCTTGTACTTCGGGTGCACGCTCGACTTCATATCGAGATCATGCACCTGCTGTCGCCACGATGGCCAGGAGGTCGATCGTGGCTCACCGAGGGCGCGGGATCATTGGGTCGGAGGGAGGGTTACCCCTCCCGTCCGCCCACACCACCGTGCGTACGGTTCCGTACACGGCGGTTCAAGTGCTCCGCTGCAGATCCCGGAGTTGAGTCAGAAGGTTCAGGAGTCCCCACACCGCAAGCAAGCGATTGTTCACGGCCGCATGCATGTGCGAGGCCCCCGCGTTCCACCAGGCGCTCGCCCGGTGGCGGTGGCCTTGCGCGCACGCGCAGCCTCGAGTCCTTTCAAGGCTGTTCGCAGGTTCTCTCTCCGCAGCACCTCCTCCAGCAACGTCTGGGTCTGTGGTCCGATCGGGTCCGTGCTCGCCGGTGCCGTTTGACGCACGAGTCCCGGCTCATGGCGACTTCCGGCCGCCTCCTTCCGGGGTCGTTGGGGCGTCTCAGTTCCCATGACTGCGCCTCCGTCGGCACTCGAGACCACGGCATCGGGCCGGGTTCACTTGTTCGGGCCTCGGGTCGCTGCGACGACCCTTCTGCCCTCTGCTGACTTCTGCGCGCCCATCGGACTCCCTCTCGGCAGCCCTCGCACGAGGCAAGCACGCAGATCTCCCAGGGTAAGACGCGTGACCTTCCTTCCATACCCGCCGCATATACACCGGGCCGTTCCGGATGACAGAGGGCTTCGGACACCGACGCTTCCTCGCCCCACGGCACGATGCCTCACATGCGATTCGTGTGCCTCGGGTCAGAATTTTGCCTTCAGCTTCCTTCAGATCCCACCTCACGATGGGCACCCTTGCTGTTCGGCTAGGAGTTCCTGTCATCAAGGCCTCCAAGGGACTTGCACCCTCAAGTCACTTCCCGGTCGGCTTTCGCCTTCCGGTTGACAGCGCCAGACAGGGCGCTACGCGCCATGCCTGGCGCACGTCGAGTAGCCCCGGGGGATTGCTCCCCCGAGGCCCTCACCAGAACCGGACTAGGAGGTTTCCACCATCCGGCTCTTCCGCTGATGTGGCTCATGGCGATGCGCCCCAGATTCACACGCGAATCCGAGGCACGGGCAGAGGATATCGTGCCAACAACGCAACGACCCTCGGCCAGGGGTCCACTACCTTTCGAATTTCTGGTGACATGAGTCCCGACGTCAACGCGCCGGTCATGGGTCCCTTCGAAAGCTCACACCAACACGGGCCGCCTTTGCTCGGCCGGGTCCGGGGGCCAACCCGTTCCCCGACGTCCTCGCTCGTATGCAGCCCTCCGACTCCCGCCCTCCCGTCGGCCGCGGCTCCGGTCGTCCCTGGCCGGTGGCCTACCCTGTCCCTCTGCGACAAGGAGGAAGAAGGGCCTCCCAGGTGCCTGGGCCGTCCTCTTCCAGCGTGCCGTAGGCTCAGACCCCGCTGGGTGCGCGTCTCGGCGTGCCCAGCGCGTCGAGACCGCCATCGCCTTCAGGCTGCACAATGCCCTGGGCACCCAGAATGAGCGTTATTTCGTGGCTGTACACCCTACGGCCCACTCGCTTGCGTGCCTACGCATCGACGTCTTCGTTACCGCGGACGCCGCAAGGCTCGCTACCGGTGTGGGGGGGTCGCCCTTCACCGGACGGGTTTCGCACCCGTTGGACGGCAAACAAAGTTTCATGACGTCACCGCATCGTCACTCCCCTTTGACCAGCCTTGCCTGGTCGCACCGTGCACCAATGATGGGATGGACTCCTCCCGCTGGTGCGGCATCATCGTGCCAGTGGTAAAACGGCCTCTACGGGCCACAGCTGAGGAGGAGTCCAGATGCAACATACAACGATCGCCGTTGACCTCGCCAAGTCCGTGTTTCAAGTGGCGGTCTCGCATCACACGGGGCGTGTGGATGAAGAGCATCGGTTGACCCGGGCCCGGTTCCTGCGGTTCTTCGCCCAGCGCCCGGCCGCGACCGTGTTGCTCGAAGCCTGCGGGTCGGCGCACCATTGGGCGCGCACCCTGGAACAACTCGGCCACACCGTCCAGTTGCTGCCCCCGCATGAGACCCGCCGGTCTGTCCGTCGCAATAAGACCGATCGCGCGGATGCGAAAGCGCTGCTCGAAGCGGCCCGGAACGAGGAGATCCATCCGGTGCCGGTCAAGTCGGTGTCGCAGCAAGCCGTCGCGTCCCTCCATCGCGTGCGCACGACGTGGGTCCGGACCCGGACGGCGCGGCTCAATACGCTGCGCGGACTGCTCCGCGAGTTTGGCGTGACGATACCAGTGGGCGCGCGCCACGTCGTCCCACAGGTCCGCGCGCTGGTCGAAGATGCGGAGGCGTCCGTCCCGATGGCCTTGCGCCCCAGTCTGGCCGCGCTGTGTGACGAGATCCGGACGCTCGAGCAGCGGATACACGGACTGGAACGCGAGCTGGCCGCGCTCGCCCAGCAGGTGCCGCACGTGGCGCACCTCCGCACCATCCCGGGCATCGGCCTACTCAACGCCACCGCGCTGGTCGCGTGTGTCGGCGACGTGCGGCGGTTTCCGTCGGGCCGACACTTTGCCAGCTATCTGGGGCTCACGCCGCGCGAACACTCCAGCGGGAATCGCCGGCAGCTGGGCGCTATCAGCAAACAAGGCGACCGCTATCTCCGCACCGTGCTCATGCATGGCGCCCGGGCCGTGCTGTCCCACAGCGGCAACCCGCAGAAGACCACGCCGTTCCGGACCTGGGCGCGCGCGATTGCCGCGCGCCGCGGGGCGAACATTGCCACCGCCGCGATCGCCAACCGGCTGGCCCGGATGGTGTGGCGGGTGTGGCGTGACGACCGACCCTTTGTGGCTGAAACCCGCATCGCGGCGTAGCCCCGTGGTGACCACTGAACCGTAATCTCTCCAGGAGGACTGCCGCGCGACAGGATGGCACACCGGTCAGACCGGCGCGGGGATACGCCGACGACAGGGGCTGGCCAGACAGGGCCGTACCAACGATTGGCATCCCCGCGCGCATTTACCATCGTGGCCCGGAGCCGTGCGTGCTCCCTCGAGGGGCCGAAGATACGCCTGCAGTCTGACGCCGTGCCGCCTCGCAGAATGAGAGTGGAAGGAGACCGAAACCCAAGACGCCGAATGCCGCCCCGCTCCGCGCGCGTCAAGGCCACGCCGCCTCCGGCGGAGCGCTGCGCGCTGCCTTGACCCGTGCTCGCACCGGCGGCGGATAACCAAGACGCGACGAAGGTAAACCATCGTCGCTCATACGACGGGTTGAACCTCGGTTTCGTTCTTACGCTTGACAGAGGAGTCCAGATACGCCCTCGAGCGGGCTAGCTTGCGCCAAAACAGGGGGAGGTTGTAGGCGGCGGACGGCGCCGACCTGTGGCAGATCACGTTCACCGACGTGCCCATCGAGACGCGGCTCTCCATCCGCGTCAGTGATCCGAACGTCTGCACGGAGACCGCGACCGGCGCCTCGACGCAGAACGTCTTCGCCAACGACGTGTTGCTCGTGGACATCGTGCCGACGCCCGGGTCTGGCACGGCACCGGGGTTGGCGTTCACCGTGGGCGCAGACGGGATCGTGACTCCGTAATCGCCTGATGTCGCGCTCACCCTGTAGCACCTTCCTCCTGATGCAGCGGGCGGCGCTCAAGGTTCCGTGGCGCTCAGCAGCTCTGTCCCTCCGAGCTGGATCATCTGGGTGCGGATCCAGGCTTGCCGCTCGCGCACGTAGACAGACGGCTCGTCGACCTTCAGCCTCTTCGGGTTCGGCAGCACAGCGGCCAACAAGGCCGCCTGATCCGCATCGATGCGTGCGGGCACCGTATCGAAGAAGTGATCACTCGCGGCCGCAATCCCGTAGATCCCGTCTCCAAACTCGGCCACGTTGAGATAGACCTCCAGGATGCGACGCTTCGGCCAGAACAGCTCTACAAACACGGTGACGTAGGCTTCAAGCCCTTTGCGAGTAACGCTGCGACCCGGCCAGAGGAACAGGTTCTTGGACACCTGTTGCGAGATGGTGCTTGCCCCGCGGACCAGACCGCCCTGCTGCGCCTCGGCGAGTGCGTCCTGGATCGAGTCCGCGTCGAAGCCACGATGCTCGAAGAACGTCTGGTCTTCGGCGGCGATCACGGCCACAGGCGCGTGCGGTGAGATATCGTCCCAGTCGGTCCAGTGGTAGTAGGGCGCGGCGGACGTGACCCAATGCTGCACCATGAAGGCCGTTGTTGCCGGGTTAATCCAACGGAGCGGCAGCACGAGCAGCGGCGGGAATACCAGTCCAAGGAGCCCGACCGTCACAAGCGCCTGTCGCGCACGCGTCCGCCAGGAGACACGGCGCCCTGCGGAGTGCTGGTCGCTGCTCGGCGATCCCTGATCTGTGGCGGCCACGGGGGATGTCCCTCTAGCTGTTGAAATTTAAAGGGGCGGCTCCCTGCTGGTCGTGATAGACGGCCGGTGGGAAAACCTGGGGCTGAAGCCCCCAGAAAGGAGCCGCCATGAAGAAGTTTGGCACAGGCATTCGTGGGCGCCAATCAGCATTGCCGGCACCACGGCACCTTCCATTGGTCGACATCCTGGTCGATGCACAGGCCGAGCTCCAAGAGCTGGTCGTCGCGTCGGGCATGAAGGTCCTCGCGGCGGCACTGACGCCCCTATATGTCAAGACACTCGTTCAGGCAGCCAAGTCTGCGGCTTGGCGCGCTCGGTCGTCTGCCATCACGCGCTGAAAGATCTCGCGGGCGAGAAAGCGTTTGAGACAGCGGATGATCTCCCGTTTGGGCCGCCCTTCAGCGGTGCGTCGTTCGACGTCGTTGAGGGTTGGTGAGTGGTACCGCATCCGCACGATGACGGCCCGGTGGAGCGCGGCGTTAGCCTGTCGATGCCCGCCGCGGTAGAGACGGTGGCGGCCCGTCGTCATCCCGGACGACGCCGGGATGGGGCAGACCCCGCAGAGCTTGGCGAAGGCGGCTTCCGAATGAATCCGATCGGGGTTGTCGCCAAAGATGATCAGCATCTCGGCGGCGGTGTCGGCACCGATGCCAAAGCCCTCACGCAGCGTCGGCGAGGTCTGGGTGGTGAGTCGACCCAGGTGACGGTCGTGGTCCACGATCTCGACGGAGAGAGCGAACCAGCGACGGGCGAGCGCCCGGAGGGTATGTTTCGCCGAGGCGGTCGGCGTATCGATCGTGCCGCAGCGCCATCCGCGGCAGCGTTTGAGGAGCGCCTGGTCGGCGAGCGGGTGGAGGGTCTCTCGCAGCGCGGGCGGCGCGGTGACGACGATCTGCTTCCGCGTGATCATCGCCGAGGTGCGGGCGTTGACCGCCGTCCGGCGCGCGACCTTGAGGTGGCGCATCATCTCGACCGCCCCGTCCGCGGTCTTCGGGATAGCGGTCGATTGGCCAGCCAGGACCGACCGCGCGGCGGTCTCGGCATCCACGGCGTCGGACTTCCCGGCGATTCGACGGGTGCGCCGGTCGCCCCGGTTCACTTCGAGCACCTGGTGCCCGGCTCGCCGGACCGCGCGCGCGAGTCCCGCCCCGTAGCTGCCGGTGCCCTCGATGCCGAACGCAGCGACACGTCCGTGACGCTCGGCCCAGGTGATCAGCTGTTGGTAGCCGTCTGAGTCGGCCGCACACGATCGATCGCCGAGGCGGATCCCCCACGTGTCGATCGCCACGGCCACGTGGACGTGCTTGTGGGTGTCCACGCCGACGATCACCTTCCGCGCGTCGGGCTGGATAGTCCTTGGGTTCGTCACCGGGTGGCCTCCTCGGGTGCTGATGCGTCGGCCGGATGGGCGGACAGGACTGTGATGGGTCGACGTTGCCGCAGGCCCCTATTGGGTCACTGCCCATCCGGTCAGACGGGTTGCCGTGTCCATCGCCGACGGACGATGACCGACAGATCAGTAGCGAGGACCGTAGGTCAGTCAAGTTGCGGGTCAGGCCACCACCCGCCGGCACCCACCAGTGTCACCGAGCGACCTCGGCAGGCAGCGGAATGATGCTCACAGTCAAGTTAACGAGTCCGGGACATACGAGGGCAGGCTCATCAGAGATCAGGCTGCCGTCACCGCGGTCCACACTGTGAACGCTCGTGCCCGCAACATTCGATGATGAACCGATCTCAGTCGGTGCCGACCCACTCGAAACAGGTTCTGAATGATGCCGTGAACGTGCAAGAAACACTGCGCGTGGTCGGATGACGTGAAGCCGCGCATCTGGCGCTCCCGTTGCCGCGTGGGTTGGTGCGACACTTCGGCGCGATTGTTCGCGTATTGCGTCGTGTCATGGGTGACCAATGGCATGAGGTCCCGATGTGCGACACTGTAGCTGCCCAGCTTGTCGGTCACGACCCGCACTGGTTCCTGTCGCTGACTCTTCAACAGTCGGCGAAAGAATCTCCGCGCTGCACGCGCGTCCCGACGGGGTTGTACGAGGATGTCGATCAGGTCGCCGTCTTGATCCACTGCGCGCCAGAGATACTGGCGTAGACCGTCGATCGTCACGAAGACTTCGTCCAGGAACCACGTATCTCCAAGTCGACCCTGTCGGCGCTTCAACTGCCGAGCGTAGTCGGGGCCGAATTTCCCGCACCACTGCCGAATGGTTTCGTACGACACGATGATGCCTCGTTCGGCCAGCAAATCCTCAACATCCCGGAAGCTCATGCAGTATCTGTGGTAGAGCCAGACGGCATGGCTGATGATTTCGGGCGGAACGCGATGCCGAAGGTAGCGGGGCCGGCGAGTGTTCATCCCGGCATTGTGCTGGGCGGAGAGTTAACTTGACAATACCCGGCGGGCTTCGAGCGATGGCTTTCGTCAATCCTGGATGTCATTCGACGGCTTCACCTGTAACGAGCCAAGCCGCGGGCTTGCGGAGGAGTGGCCCAACTTCTGATTCTTTGCTAGGCTCTGCGGACGAGACACACAAGGAGTAAGAAGATGAGCGCAATCGACCGTTACCTGAGCAACAACGCTGAGTATGTGGCCGGCTTCTCCAAGGGAGACTTGCCCATGCCCCCGGCACGGGAGATCGCGATCGTCGCGTGCATGGATGCCCGACTGGAGACGGGGGCTTTGCTCGGCCTTGCCGAAGGCGAGGCTCACGTCATTCGAAATGCCGGTGGTGTCGTGACCGACGACGTGATCAGGTCTCTCACGATCTCCCAGCGTCTCTTGGGCACGCGCGAGATCATGCTGATTCACCACACCGACTGCGGAATGCTGACATTCCAGGACGCCGACGTGAAGGACGCGATCAAGAAGGACACGGGGATCCGGCCACCCTTTGCCATGGAAGCTTTCTCAGATCTTGAAGACGACGTCCGGCAGTCGGTCGCGCGAATCAAGGCGAGCCCATTCGTGCCGCACAAGGACGCGATTGGCGGATTCGTGTACGAGGTAGAGACAGGGCGTCTGCGCGAAGTGAAGTAGCTGTCAGTGATAGTGGCCGTGCTCCTGCGACCACACGCGCCCGCCGGCTGTTGGGTCGGCGTTGAGTGACGCCACGCCAACAGCGATCGCTCCAATCAGCAGTCCCGCTCCAGCGAGAAGGGCCAGCTTCATGGCCAGACTCATTCCTTGACGCTTCAGTTCACAGCAATGCTTGAACTTTCGTCCGCTGCCGCATGAACACAGTTGATTTCGGCCCAGCTTCTCCAAACTCGATCTTCCGGACGACTTTGGTCGTCAATCTAAACCACGCCCAGGAAAGCCGGAACTCGGAGTATTAAAGCGCTTTTCAGATAGCCCTTGTACTGCTTGGGCTCGTCGTGGTACTTCTGCATGCACCAATGCAGGAGGACCGATGCAAGCCTATTCGATGGATCTCCGAGAACGGGCCCTGCTCGACAGTGATGCCGGGATGAAGGCCGCGGACGTTGCGGTGAAGTACCGCGTGAGCGGGTCGTGGGTGCGGCTGTTGAAGCAGCGTCGGCGGGAGACGGGCGAAGTCGCGCCGCGCGTCCAGCGGCACGGGCGGCGCCGGATGTTGGAGCCGCACCTGCACACCCTGGCCGCGCTGATCGCGGAGCAACCGGATCGCACCTTAGCCGAGCTGAAGGACGCGCTCGGCACGCCGGCCAGTCTGGCGACGATCTGGCGCGCGGTGGCGGCTCTGGACGTGACCGTCAAAAAAAACGGTCCGGCCCTCCGAACACGATCGACCTGACGTCGCGGCCGCGCGGGTCGTGTGGCACGCCGCCGCGCCGACCTGGGATCCGACACGCCTGGTTTTTCTCGATGAAACCGGCATGACGAACAATCTCCTGCGGCGGTATGGTCGGGCCCTCCGCGGGGCCCGCGTCCACGACCACGCGCCGTGCGCCCGGTGGCAGACCAGTACGTTTCTCGCAGCGCTGCGGGTGACTGGCCTGACCGCGCCCGGGGTCTTCGACGGCGCCATCGACGGGGCGAGCTTCCTCGCCTATATCGAACAGATCCTCGTGCCCACCCTGCATCCCGGGGACATCGTCATCGCCGATAACCTCAGCGCACACAAAGTGGCCGGCGTCCGCCAGGCGATCGAGCGCGTCGGCGCCACGCTCTGCTATCTGCCGCCCTACAGTCCGGACCTCAATCCCATTGAACTCTGCTTCGCGAAGCTCAAAGCCCTCGTGCGCGCCGCCCGCTGTCGATCCACCGAAACCCTCTGGCCTTTCCTCGGCGCCTGTCTGCCGCACTTCAGCCCCGAGGAATGCCGCAATTACTTTCGACACTGCGGCTATCCGGGCACCACACGGTCATGAAAAGCGCTTTAAGTATTACGGCTTCGCCCCGTCCGGAAGTACCCAGTTCGTTTTCCTGGTTGTTCGCGATCTCAGGGGGTGTTCCAGCATCCCAGGCCGGAGGGACGGACTTACCCGTTTAGAGCGAAAGACCGCACGTCGAGTGCGTACTCCTCGCATCCGGGGAGCCGCGCACAGGTATGGTTGTGGTAGCGTGCGACCCACTGGTACTTGGCCAGGATCTTGGCGTCCGATGCGAATTCCTTGAGCTTCTGTGCCACGACGTCGCGGTGCCGCTCGAGCCAGTCGAATATTGGTGGCCCAGTGCGGTCCTGCTAAACATTTTCCAGGTAGTCGAGAACCCACTCCCCGTCTTCGTCAATGGATGTGCCGATCCGCGCCGCGTGCTCCAAGACCCGTTTCTTGCGCCGAATGTCCCGCTGAGCTTTGTTCATGACCGACCTCCAGATTCTGGACACCTACGGTTACACAATGTGTCCAGCGAGGTCGGAATTTCCTACAATCCAGAACACAGAAGGTCGACTGTCTCAGGTTGAGCATCCATACCAACGTACCGCAGAGCAAGCGTCCTTTCGGCTCGAGCACCAGTCGCAGGCTACGCGACTTCGGGCTTGCTACATAGATTCACAACTTGACGTACACAACCCACGTCACGCAACTCCGCCAGGACAGCTGTGCTCGTCAGCTGACACCCTAACTGACACCCTAACGGACGGACGTGGGCGGAGCCTGTGGACACCCGTGGAGGCGAAAGTCGTAAATTTCCTAAGGAAATAACATGTGTGGACGTGGGTGTACACGGGCGGACAATGCTCTTGCAGACTCTTAATCTGCGGGTTTGGGTTCGACTCCCCGGCGGCTCCTACCAAAATATTTTCGCGCACGCGGTTATGGTGTCGAACCGCAGTACTCGTTCATGACCGACCAATCCTCCCACCAGGACCACGTACTCATCACTAAACGTGGTCAAGGATTTCACCCGACTGTCACGGACCGTGGCGTCGTACATGGTCATGTGCGCCGTCATCGGTCTCTATTGTGGTTGCTCGGCAACACGTAGGTTGCCAGCTACGCCAGCACAATGAGTGCGAACAACAGGACGAACGAGTCTAAAAATCTGGACAGGCGAGAACCGGCGACCATGGCTGGTTCGATGCGGACGTGTCAGGCTCAGCGCGTCGGGTCGTCCGACACACGAACGAGGAGCTTTCCGAAGTTCCTCCCCTCCAGGAGCCCTTGAAACGCTTCGACGGCGTGGTCGAGACCTTCGACGATGTCCTCTCTGTATTTGACCTCACCGTCACAAATCCATCCACCCACATCGCGCAAGAAATCGGGCTCTCGGTCGGCATGGTCGAACACGATGAACCCACGAACGGTCAGCCGACGGACCAATACGAGACCCATGACCTTCGGCACCTGGTCTGAGCCAGGCGGTGGCGCCGTCAGGTTGTACGTCGCGATCCGTCCACAGACCGGCACGCGCGCGAATGTGTTGAGAAGCGGGAGCACGGCGTCGAACACCTTCCCTCCGACGTTCTCGAAGTAGACGTCGACCCCCTCCGGACATGCCGCCTTGAGCTCAGTGGGCAACTGATCGCTGTGATGACTGACACACGCGTCAAACCCAAGCTCAGCGACGACGTACTCGCACTTCTCGGGAGCACCGGCGACACCAACCACCCGGCATCCCTTGATCCGCGCGATCTGCCCGACAACCGCACCCACCGCACCGGATGCCGCAGATACGACCACGGTTTCGCCAGGCTGCGGCTTGCCGATGTCGAGCAGCCCCACATAGGCGGTGTGACCCGGCATGCCGAGGACCCCAACCGCAGTCGAAATCGGGGCGTGAGACGAGTCGAGCTTTCGGACGTTGCGTCCGTCCGAGACGGCATACTCCTGCCACCCATTCCCACTCAACACGAAGTCGCCGACCGCAAAGCCATCGAGGTTGGACTCGACGACCGACGACACGGTTCCACCGATCATGACGTCGCCGATCTCGATCCCGGCGGCGTAGGAAAGACCCGCGCTCATTCGTCCACGCATATATGGGTCGAGCGAAAGGTAGATCGTCCGGCAGAGCATCTGACCCTCGCCGGGTCTCGGTATCTCGCCGTCGACGAGACGGAAGTCGGTATCCTTCGGAAATCCGTGAGGGCGCGCCGCGAGCTGAACTTGACGGTTCACATCAGTACTCACTTGAGTCGGGATTTCCGTTTTGCCTGCCCCTGATGGCACCTTTCTACACCCGCGGACCGCCCAGCGAACGAAACGTCTGGTGTCGCACAATCGTCCAGCTCCCCAAGACCGTCACCTCAGCCCGCGCTGACGTGCGACCAACGGGAGCCCCTGCTTTCAGGCATTCCTGAGGCATCACTTCACCCTGTGCCCTTTCTTCGCGGGAGTTCTTCGGTCAGCGGTCACCCGCTATCCTTCCGGAACTGGCAGCACCCAGATCCTCCGTAGCATGTCGCCGAAGAGCCGCCAGGTCAGATGCCCTTCTACCAACAAGAGCCGGTAGTGCCGAGCATATTTCAAACAGCCGGCCTGATCTACCTCAAGCTGCGGCAGGAGGGGCGCACGGTCAATCACAGACGGGTCGACCGGCTGCCCGCCGAGGCCCGACTGCAGGTCAAGCGCCGTCGGCGCAAGAAAGTGCCGGTCGTCGATCGCCAGCCGGTGATCCGCCCGCAGCACCGCAACGAGGTCTGGTTGGCTGATTTCGTCTTCGATCGCACGGCAGATGGGCGCGTCCTGAAGTGTCTGACCATCGTCGATGACGCCACGACGGAAGCCGTCGCCGTCGTTCCCGCGCGGGCGTTTGGCGGCCTCCCGGTGACGCGGGTGCTGGATCACTTGGCGATCACACGCGGTTTGCCCCGCGTCCTGCGCACCGACAACGCGCTGGAGTTCTGTGGGCGGGCCATGCTCACGTGGGCGCACGCGCATGGGGTGACCCTCCGGCTGATCGAGCCGGGCATGCCGACGCAGAACGCGTATATCGAATCGTTCAACGGGCGGTTCCGCGACGAGTGCCTGAATGAACACTGGTTCACCAGCCTGACGCACGCCCAGGCCATCATCGAAGACTGGCGACGCGAGTACAACGACGAACGACCGAAGAAGGCGCTGGGCGGGCTGACACCGACCGCTTACGCCCGGCAGTTGACGACACGGACGGAGACGGCGAAAAGTAACCGCCGGACTCTAAAGCGATCCGCTCCTGAAGCCAGGGCCCTTCAGGACGCCATTCTCTCAAGCGTCAGCTGGTCCGAAAAACGGCAAGCAGGTCAAGTGGGTATGCTCCCACTTCGTTCTCCCACTGATGGTCACCCACTTCCCAACTTCTCGACACACGCCTCTATCCGTCTCCGCTATCTCTCCACTACTCAGGTCTAGTCCTGGAGACTCACGGGGATTCCAGTAGACAAAGCCACCGGCGTAACCGCCAGGGATTCAAACGCCTGTGACCAAAAGTCGTGTCCCATCACTGTGTTAGAGAAACACATCTTTAGGGTTCAAGTCCCTGCAGTTTGCTCTGATCGAGCAACCGGATTGCCCCCTCGATCGCCGCCGGTCTCAGGTGCATATACCGCTGCGTGGTGGAGAGGTTTTGATGCCCCGCCAGCTCCTGACCAAGGCGGCCACGCAAAGTGCAGCACTTTGTGTGCAGCTATTTCGTACTCAGAACACTGACTAGACTAGGCTACTGCCGTTGGGTCGATGTGAAAGGCTGCACCGTGCGATACTCAAGGTCCGGCGCCGCGTGACCACCGACTTCGGCTGACTCTTGCGGCCAAGACAACCATGGCCTGTTCCGTTTCCGAGCTGGCGCGATATTTGAAGCTTCCACACCAAGGCGACGGCGACCGCCAGGTATCCAAGGTGTCGGGATGGGAACAGGCAGACAGCGCGTCTCTGGTATTCCTCCAGGGTGCGTCGACACATAAGTCGGGTCTTCGCGAGCTCTCGGCCGCGTGTGTCATAGCCCCTCGCTCGAGCGTCCGATCGGACTGGAACGCCATCATCTCCGACAGGCCGAAGCTGGACTTTGCACGTGCGGCGAAGCTGCTGTATCCACACGCGATAGGCAACGGCTCACATCACCCGACCGCGACGATCTCGCCGGACGCAACGGTCGGTTCCAGCGTGGATATCGGGCCCTACGCCACCGTGCAGTCCGGGGTGCGTATCGGCAAGGAATCGGTTCTGCACACGGGAGTGGTGATCCGAGAGGGGTGTGTTGTCGGCGAACAATGCACGCTTCACCCCGGAGTCATCTTGTATCCGGGAACGGAGCTGGGAGATCGAGTTGTGCTTCACGCCGGCGTGGTGGTGGGCTGCGATGGGTTCGGCTATGTCCCGGATGATTCGACACACATCAAGTTTCCCCAGGTCGGTAGAGTGCTGATAGAAGCCGATGTCGAGATCGGCGCCAATACGACGATCGACAGAGGGTCGTTGGGTACCACGCACATTGGGACGGGGAGCAAGATCGACAACCTCGTGCAGATTGCGCACAACGTCCGAATCGGACGGAGTGTTGTCATCGCGGCTCAAACCGGGATTGCGGGGAGCACCGTCATCGAGGATCACGTGATCATCGGCGGCCAGGTCGGGTTCGGAGATCACGCCCGCGTTCAGGAGGGCGCGATCATCGGTTCGAAGGCGGGAGTTTTGCCAGGGAAGATCGTCCGCGGCGGGGACGTGTATTGGGGGGTTCCTGTCCGGCCTCTTCGAGAGTTCAAGCGCTTGAACGCGCTGTTCGGGCGTTTGCCGGCCATCGCGAAAGAGGTGAAGTCGTTGCGGGAATCCCTGGCTCAGGTCACGGAAGAGCTTCACAAGTTGCGGGAACGCGAATAGGCGACCCAGAGGGCACTGTCAGGTTGACGAGAAGAGGGCGTGACGACGACTCGGTTTCGATCACCGTGCAGTAGGCACACGTCACCCTACCAACTGTTCCTTGCGGACCGCTTTGAAGATGCGGTTCGCGTCGCGATGCGAGATCCGGAGCACCACCCGCCACCGTCTGACCTGCTCGTCGCGGTGGCTAGCGCGTATGCGGATCGCAACGACGACGACCTCGCACGGGAGTACTACGGATTGGCCCTGGAGGCGAATCCGGGCAGTAGGGTAGCGAAGACGAGGCTGGCAGAGTACGGCGTTGATGTTGCCGCTCTGCTTCCCGATGTGGTTGTGCCGCAGGGAACCTTGGCCACATACGTCGGGCGGTATCAGCGAGCGGCCGATGATGTTCTCACGGTTCGGCTTGAGGGCGGTCAGCTGTTCTTCGACGACGCCCCGCTGTTTCCCATGTCGGACCGCAAGTTCTTCATGGAGGACAGCGACAGCCTCGTGGGCTTCAATGCGGATGCTGCTGGGAACGTGGACACTCTGACGATATTTGCGTTTGGTCAGGAACTCCTGAGGACGAGAGTCGAGTAGATAGGGCATTCGTCACCATGCCACTCACACCCGGCACCACCCTCGGCCCTACAGCGTCACCGCCAAGATCGGCGAAGGCGGGATGGGTGAGGTGTACCAGGCTACCGCTACCGGTGTGGTTGGTGGTTGAAGATCCTGCAAAAGGCTTTGACGGCCTATGCTGAGTGTTCGGCCTAGTGGGGGTACCCCAGAAGCCTTGGCGTCCCGGGCTCCCAATCCGGAACGCGAGCGAACGCGTCACGATTGGGCATCTCGACCTCAGGCAGACTCTCGGCGTCGAGCACCTTGCCCTCCGGGATGACGTCGTTGAGATACAGCAGATAGGCTGTCAGCGCGTAGACCTCATCGGCCGTGAGCGTCCCCTCTTGATTGAGGGGAATACCACGATTGATGTAGTCCCAGACCCCCGTGGCGTATGGTGCGCGAATCGGGAGGACCCTGCCGTAGTCCCACGGGTGAGCGCCCAGCTCCGCTTCGCGTTTGATCAACCTGGGAGCGCTGCCCCCGACCCCGTTTGCTCCGTGGCACGTCGCGCACCCTCTGCTGCGATAGACGAGCTCGCCTTCCTCAGGGGTGCCCCGCCCCGGCGGGAGCTCCTCGCCCGTAGGACTGATGGAGATATCCCAGGCACGGATTTCCTCTTCGGTCGGAGTCCGTCCGACACCATACGTAGGCGACTGTGCCGCGGCAGAGCCCCCGAGGAGCATCATCAACAACAGAAGTCTAAGCAAACCCATTGTGAACGCTCCCGTCGCTCGCGATCCTCCACGGCTGAATAGAATTGTCCTGGCCTGGCACCCTGTATGACGGGTCCGCGGGCACGTTGAAGAACTGGGCGACCTGGGCTCGTGTCGGCTGCACCTGACCCAGCTCATCCGTGCAGCGCGACAGGAGCTCTGTCTCGTTGCCGTCCCAGTTCCACCAGAAGCGAAACCGCGTATGCGCCATGCGCTGGGCCGTGCCCTGAATCTCGGCGTCCATCCAGCGCCGGCCGCCGTCGGTGGAGACCTCCACCCGGCGAATGGCGCCCCCGCCGGACCAGGCCAAGCCGCTAACCTCGTAGAATCCTCGGTCGGGCAGTTGTTGTCCCGCGGACGGAAAGGTCACGACCGATTTCGGTCCGATCTGGTATCCGAGCGCCGCGACGTCCGGGTCCCGAGTCAGATGCCCGTAGTCGTTGTAGGTCATGTAGTACCGGTCCACGACCTTGATTCGCCTGAGATACTTCGAGTTGAAGATTCCTTCGAAACCAGGAACCAGCAGCCGCAGCGGAAACCCGTTCTGGGGACGAACCGCCTCGCCGTTCATGCCGTAGGCAACGAGGCAGTCGTCCATGGCCTTCTCCATCGGAATGCTTGACGCGCCTTTTACTTCTTCCACCCCCTCCGCGACGATCCACTTCCCGGCGTCCTTCACGCCCGTTTCCTTGAGCAGGGTGGACAGGAGCACGCCTGTCCATTCGGCGCAACTGGTCATCCCGTGTGTCTCCTGGACCGTCTTGTGCTCGGCCCTCGAACGGTTTCCCGCGCACTCGATGAAATGAGGGCGGGTGACGGACGGGAGACGCTTCAAGTCCTCCATGGTGAAGACCAGCGGACGATCCACTAACCCGTGGATCATGAGCCGATGCTCGCGAGGATCGATCTTCGGAACAAAGGAACCACGGGTGGTCCCCACGAAGTGGAGCGACGATGGCGTAATCATCCCCACCGAATCTTGAAGCGGAGACGCCACATGGAACACGAGCCCAAAATTGTCCGGCGAAGGCCGACTGCCTGGCGGGTGCGCGATGCGGACGGAGGTCACGAAACGGGAGCGCCCACCGTAGGCGACCAAGTCGTCGCTGCCCTTGATGAAGGTTTCTGGGTCCGGGAGCTGGCCGAGCGCGGGCCCTGCAGCTCCCAAGGTCAAACCACCGGCTAAGGCGGCGCTGCTTTTGAGGAATCCTCTTCGATCAGGTCGTGTCGAACCCATGGTCTCTCCTTCGTCGATCAGGTAGCCCGGTGTTCGTGTCCTGGCGGTCCGAGTATACGCCCGTAGTGTCCAAAGAACCCCTACCGATTCGTGGTAAAGCCGGGCCGACTTCGTGCCCGGTCATTCCGGCCTCCCAGGGTCGTCGGGGACACCAAAAGTGAGGGTCAGGGAGTTGCCCCTCAGAACGCCAAGATCACGTTCAAAACCCCCTATGTTTATTGACTTGAATCGGCCCGTTCTTGGAAGTCCGGGACCTTTCTGACCTCTCCCGAGAATGAACCCGCGAGTCCGGCGCGTGCGAGGTATGATGCGGCAGTTCCATGCCAGCCAGCGAGGGCCATGGCGCGCTCGTCGGCGCGCTCGTCGACACGGCTCACCTGGTTTCAACGAGACGTATGGCGTCGATGGAGATGGATGACCGTCCCAATCGCTGTGATAGGACCCACCAACGAAGGTAGCGATAACGAATCGAGGGGGAAGTCATGCGAAGCATCAAATCAAGGCGATGGCTAGTCCGCAGGTTCGCCCTCGCGGCTGTGATGGCGTTTGCCACGCTTGCCGCCGCGCAAGGTTCAGCACAAAGCGCTGTTGCGCATCGTGACATCGATTACGTCGCCGGCACTGACTACGCCGACGACAAAGACAAGCTCGACGTCTTCATGCCACAGACCGCGATGAATGTGCCGGTCGTGGTCTATTTCCACGGTGGAGGCTTACAAAACGGAACGAAGGCGATCGGTGAGGGCCTGGCCAGGCAGTTGACCGCGCGTGGGATTGGCGTCGTGAGCGCGAACTACCGGCTCTCCCCGGCCGTTATGCACCCGGCCCACATGGAGGATGCGACCGCCGCCTTCGTGTGGGCGAAGCAGAACATCGGGACCTACGGTGGCGATCCCAACCGCGTGTTCGTTGCCGGTCACTCGGCTGGGGCCTATTTGGCGGCCCTCATGTCAGTCGACCCCTCGTATCTGGCCGCCCACGGCATGAAGCTGTCCGATATCCGCGGGACGATTCCGATCAGCCCCTTCCTTTACGTCGAGGAGCCGGACGTCGCGCCGCGCCGCCCGAAGACGGTCTGGGGCACAGACAAGGACGTCTGGCTGCGCGCATCCGTGACGCCCTACATCGGTTCGGGCAAGCCACCGATGCTGTTTATCTACGCGGACGGTGACGACCTCTGGCGGCGGGAGCAGAACGACCGCCTGCGGGCCGAGCTCGTGGGTCATGGGAACAAGGTATCCCTGGAGCAGATCGCGGACCGCACCCACGGCAGCGTGAACTCCAAGATGGGCGAGGACCACGACGCGGGGATGATGAAGATTGCGGCGTTCGTCGAGGGGCACTAGCGGAAGAAGGCCCCCGACCTCGCCCGCGATAACTCATGACTCTAGAAGTCGGCTCCCGCCTCGGCCACTACAACGTGGTCGCCCTCATCGGCGAGGGCGGCATGGGCCAAGTCTATCAGGCCACCGATACCAAGCTGAACCAAGATCGCCGCCAAACGGCATCGCATGCTCTCGACGCCGAGCGGTGGGAGTAGAACGCCGAGTATCTCGCCTAGTCGTGTCGGACGACTACCTTCCGCACAGACGCCGCGTCCCCGGACATCGTCCCTGTGTCTGGTTGAGTAGCGAGATGTTTCCCTCTCTCGAGATGCACCAACTCGTGCTGGTCCCGGTCGTGGCGCTCGTGCTCCTCGAGACCAACCCCCTATAAACATTGACCCAATCGAGGCCGAAATCAGGGTTCTGGGGGTGACCCCTTCAGGAGCGGTTTTACGGTTCAAATATCCCGCCAATCGCACATTCAGCTGACGACCGCATTCCTGGCGATCCGACCAGGCCGGAGGGGTAGAATGCGGCTGACCACCCGACTCTGACGAATAGCACTATGCCACTCGCGTCTGGCACGACCCTCGGCCCGTACACGATCGAAGCCCCCCTCGGCGTTGGGGGCATGGGTGAGGTTTACAAAGCTCGCGATACCCGCCTGGACCGCACCGTCGCCATCAAGGTGCTGCCCGAGCATGTTGCCGCTGATCCCGATCTGAAGCAGCGGTTCGAGCGTGAGGCCAAGACGGTCGCGGCCCTGAGCCATCCCCACATCTGTCCAGTCTTCGATGTCGGCGAACAGGACGGCGTCAACTTCCTGGTGATGGAACACCTGGAAGGCGAGACGCTGGCGCAGCGGCTGGAGAAGGGTGCGCTGCCGCTGGATCAGGCACTGACCATTGCCATCGAGATTTCGGATGCCTTGGACAAGGCGCACCGGCAGGGGATCGTGCATCGGGATCTGAAGCCCGGGAACATCATGCTGACCAAGGCGGGGGCGAAGCTCCTGGACTTTGGGTTGGCGAAGCCCACCGCCATGGCCATGGGTGCTGATTCGGCGATGCCGACCATGAGCGAGGGCCTGACGGGCCAGGGGGCGATCCTCGGCACGCTGCAATACATGGCTCCCGAACAGTTGGAAGGTGAGGACGTGGATGCTCGGACCGACATCTTTGCGTTCGGGACGGTCGTCTACGAGATGATCACCGGGACGAAGACGTTCTCGGGGAAGAGCCAAGCGAGCATGATCGCAGCCATCCTCGAACGCGAACCAACGCCCATCTCGGATCTCCAGCCTGTCTCACCAGCGGCGTTGGATCGGGTGGTGAAGAAGTGCCTGGCGAAAGACCCTGAGCGGCGGTGGCATAACGCCCACGACCTGCACGATGAGCTGAAATGGATTGCCGAAGGCGACCCGCAGCCCGATACTCTCCCCGCCGGAGTGGCCGCTCCGCCACGGCCCGGGTGGCGGCAGGCCCTGCCACTGGCGCTCGCGAGCTCTGCGGTCGCCGTCATCATCACCGGCCTCACTATGTGGACCCTCCGTCCTGCCCCAGTGCCGACATCACCAGCGCTCTTCGTGCTGTCGGCGTCTCCCAGTCCAGCGCCTGTCCCACTCACCAGGCGGACGGAGCTTGCCATCTCCCCGGACGGCCAGGTGGTTATCTACCGCGCCGTAGTTGATGGCGAAGACGGTCTCTACGTGCGGCATCTGGATCGCCTGGAGGCCGAGCGGCTGGTGAGCGAGCCGGCCGGCAGTGTCTTCATGTCACCCGATGGGGCCTGGGTAGGGTTCTTTACCCCTTCCGATGAGACCCTCAAGAAGGTCCAGGTCTCAGGTGGTCCCGCCCTCACGCTGTGCCCCATGCTGGTTCCCCCCCGGGGTGCGAGTTGGGGACCTGACGACACCATTGTCTTCGCGGCAGATGCCGGGGGGCTCTTTCGCGTCCCGGCGGCGGGGGGTGAGCCGGAGGCGCTCACCATGCCCGAACTGCCGGAGCGGCACTACTGGCCTGAGGTGCTACCGAGCGGGCGTGCCGTGCTGTTCACGATTGTCCGGGTCGCGGACGGAGAAACGGGTGAGCGGAGTGACCTGGCGGTGCTCGATCTCAGCACCGGCGAGCAGCGCGTGTTGTTGCAGGGTGGAACACATCCCCAGTACCTCTCGTCGGGGCATCTTGTCTACAGCGTAGCCAACACGTTACGGGCCGTCCGGTTTGATGCCGACCGGCTCGAGGTGGTGAGTGATCCGATCCCGGTCGTGGAAGGGGTGCGATCGCCGCTCGACGGCGGGGCGAACGTCGATGTGAGCGATACCGGAACACTCGTGTACCAGCGGGGGGACAATGTGGAGGTTGGCACCCGCACGCTTGTCTGGGTCGATCGGGCGGGGCTGGAGGAACCTCTGGCTGCCGAACCACGTCGCTACGGAGCGGTTCGGGTTTCGCCCGATGGCGGCCGGGCAGCCGTGGTGGTCGCGGGCCAGGACGAGAATCCAGACCTGATGGTCTATGACCTCGCTCGCAACATCCCGACGCGCTTGACCTTCGACCCGGCCGCGGACAATTACCCCGTGTGGACGCCGGACGGGGAGCGAGTCGTTTTTGCCTCTCAACGCGATGGACCGAACACCCTGTACTGGCAAGCGGCGGACGGCACCGGGGAGGTCGAGCGGCTGGGGACCGATGCGACGCCGCAGCTCCCCAGCTCCTGGTCACCCGATGGGGCAACGCTGCTCATCGCCGAACAGCATCCCGACACGCAGTGGGACACGGCGGTCCTCTCCATGGACGACGAGCGCGCGTCAGACCTGCTGATCCAGACGGAGTTCCAAGATTTCTACCCGGAGCTCTCACCGGACGGCCGGTGGTTGGCCTATGCGTCAACCGAGTCGGGACGGCAGGAAATCTACGTTCGTCCGTTCCCGGACGTGAACGCGGGCAAGTGGCAAATCTCACGCGATAGCGGAACGTTCCCGGTGTGGGGACCCGATGGCCGTGAGCTCTTCTATCTGCAGACTCCGCCCAATGTGGCGATGATGGTGGTTCCGGTCGAGACCGAGCCGACCTTTACTCCCGGCAACCCAGAGGTCCTGTTCAACGCGTCGGCCTTTCTCCTGCAGCCCGGACCTCGACTTTTCGATATTGCCCCCGACGGGCAGCGGTTCCTGTGGGCCAGGGAAGGCGCGACACCGGTTGACGAGACCCCCACACCGCCCGACATCATTGTCGTCGAGAACTGGCTCGACGAACTGCAACGGCTCCTGCCCACGCCGTGATCGACCGGGGTCGAGGAACTGAAGGCGCGGGTACCTACGGGACAGTAACGGCTCAGCGGTCGAGGGGTTGGCCACGGCCGGGGCCTCACTATGAAGAGTCTGATTCAACGTCGTCGCACCAAGAGGGCTGCTACCCGATTGACTGTGACGGGTAAGAGGGATTCGGCCGTCACCGTCCTGCCGCTGACGAACGCCGCGCTGGTCTTACTAGTTCTCGCCCTGATCGTCCTCGCGCCCATATTGTTTGCGGCGATGAACCTGACCTAGTCCCTTCGCGTGCCATACCACACCCCCGCCCTCGGACACGACCAGTTGGTCGAGAGAACTGACAGAGAAACTGATCAAGGAACTCGGCTCGCAGGGGGTGGCTCGGTATCACCGTGGCCGACAGAGCCAGGCGCACCGACCGTACCGCCAAGGAACCTGAATTTCTAGGGCGTGGGGCTTTGCACGTCACTCACGTGGTAGGTCGATCGGGTCTATACCCCGGTGAACACACCCCTCAGCGTCGCGGTGTCAAGGGTCTGACCTGCCAATGCCGCTTCTACCTGCGCGACCGTGGGCATGCCGGCACCAGGTGCGGGAACACCCGGGAGTGTCGAAACGCTGACCGCGTAGAGCCTGAACTCGTACGTATTGGTTTGACCGATCGGCGGGAAGGGACCTGTGTAGTCGTTTCTGCCGGTGAGCTCCACTCCCTCCTTCGCTCCGCCGGGCACCATGTCGGCTCCCAAGCTCATGACACTGGCCGGGATGTCGTAGATCACCCAGTGTGTGCCTGGTACGGTCAGATCTTTCATGATGACCGCGTAGCTCATCGTGCCGGTCGGAGACGCCGACCAACTGAGAGGGGGCGAGACGTTCCCACCACCCGTCGCGAAGGGTGCGGCGTGCATCAGCGGAATGACACCGTTGGCGGAGAAGGCAGAGCTCGTGAGCGTGAAGGGACCGGACGAAGACGGGCTCATCGGCGTATCGCTACCGTAGCCGGAGACGACGACCAGCGGCCCGATGAGGACCAGAACCAGGTACATGAACCCACGAATGTTCTTCATCTAATCCTCCGATGATCTTCCGTCTGCCCCATCGCGACGACGAGGTACATTAGCTCAGACTAGTCGAGCAACGCTATGCCGTTCAACATATTTGTGATTGCCCTGGGCACACTTGGATGACCGAAGGATCACCGGGAGCCCGTGGGGGGAGCAGTTGGCGGCGCGTCAGGATCGACTTTGGTCTGCCATAAACGTCCACTGAGCCTGGCAACTGAGATTACGATCTGTAGTCCTTACGGCTTTTCCGCGAGTCGTCCGGATCGACTCCGTTCTCCGCCCACCGGCGGTAGCAGTCACTGCCCGCTCCCTCTGATATTTTCAGAAACCAATTGGTCCGAGCGTGGTCTCATGAGCTCGACGGTCGGCGCGTTCCCTGAATCGATGCCGCCTGCCCGTACCGGCCGTTCGAATCCAACTATCGTCGTACGGGTGTCGGCGAGATGTGGCGGAGAGGGGACGTGTGAACAGATCGCGCTCGATCTTCGGGATCAGTGTGGTGATCATCTTGCTCGGTATGCTGAGCGAGGTCTTAGCGCAGGACGCCGGAGGCCGATCCGACGATGGCGGTGAGCCGTTCGTCATGGCAAAGGCCGGGAAAGTCCTCCGGGCCTACCGGATCCGAGAGTCGGCTCCGATGATCGATGGGCAGCTCGACGACGAGGTCTGGTCGCAAACGGCGGTGATTGACGACCTTGTCCAGTGGGAGCCAGACAACATGGCCCGCCCCACCGAACGGACGATGGCTCAGGTCGCGTTCGACGACCGCTACCTCTATGTCGCCGTGCGGTGTTTCGATCAGACGCCCGCCGGCGTCACGGCGGGCCTCGGTCGCCGCGACAACTTTCCTCCTACCGACCAGATCAGCGTCGGTTTCGATCCACGCCACGACCACCAGACGGCATATATCTTCGAGACGAACCCGTCCGGTGTCCAGGGTGACATGCGTCGCTTTGACGACACCAGGACGGACCGGGATTACGACGCGGTCTGGGAAGTGGGAACGCAGGTGACGTCGGACGGCTGGACAGCCGAGTTCCGTGTGCCGTTTTCCCAGATGCGTTTTACCGTCCCAACCGAGTCGGAGGCGGTGTGGGGATTCAACATCCGACGCACGATCCAGCGGAACGGTGAATCCGGTGAGTGGGTGGGGCGACCGCGGGGTGAACGGGGAAACGTCTCTCGCTGGGGCCACCTGATCTTCGAAGCAGACTCGCTCGCACCGCCGCGCCGGGTTGAGGTGCTGCCGTACGTGCTTGCCGGTCGGACAGAGTTGGCGGGCTCCGACAATGCCGATCATCTGGGAGGCGTGGGTGCCGACGTGCGTATCGGGATGGGGCCGGCGACCACGCTGTCGGCCACCGTGAATCCGGACTTCGCTCAGGTCGAGCAGGATCCCGCTGTGCTCAACCTCACCGTGTTCGAGACGTTCTTCCCGGAACGTCGCCCCTTCTTCCTGGAAGATGCCCGGACCTTCCGTCCGTCGCAGCAGCTCTTTCAGCTGTTCCATTCGCGACGAATCGGGCGGCGTCCCGATCGGATCGCCCTGGAATCCAGCGACGTCGTCGTCGACCGGCCAGCCGAGACGACCATTCTGGGTGCCGCGAAGGTCACGGGAAAGAGCGGCGGATGGACGTATGGCGGGTTGAGCGCCATCACGTCGCCGGAATTCGCGACAGTGGAAGCCGGTGGATCTCAGGTTGATCGGCTCATTGAGCCGCTGACCTCATACAGCGTCGGCCGAATCCAGCGCGACGTCGGGAGCTCCTCAAACATCGGCGGCCTGGTCACGGTCGTCAACCGCGAACAGGTCGAGGATGCGGTCACGGCGGGCATCGACCATAGCCTCCGGTGGAGTGATAGTCGCTGGCGGTGGAATGGCTCGTATGCGGCGACGCGTGCGCCTGGTAAGGGTGGGGTACGGACCGGGTTGGGGGGTGTGTCCAATCTGTCCTATTCGGGCAAGTGCTTCGGCCTGAATGCCTTCACCTCGCGGATTGGACCCGACTTTCGAGTCAACGACGTGGGATTCCTACGGAGCCGGATCGACTTCCAAGGGGCCAACTTTGGGATCAATGTGGGCCAGCCGGACCCGTGGGGCATCGTCAGGAGCATCCGCTGGTTTGGGAATGTGGGCAGGAGCTGGAACACGAAGAGGCTCCGCCTCGGTACAGGGCTCAACAACGGCGTCAATATCCAGTTCCGCAATTGCTGGCGGCTCAACGCCTTTGTCGGCCATCAGACCGAACGTGAGGACGATCTCGACACGCGGGGCGGGCCGCCAATCCTCTGACCGCCCGTGACCTTAGAGGTGGACCCCATCCTTTGGACAGCTCAGCGGCCAAGTTAAGGTGGATTCCAGGTTCATGTTTCTAAGCCGCTTCCGACTGCGCTGACGAGGAGCGCAGCGACGAGGTCGGCGCACCTCCCAAATCCGAGTACGCCTCATCAGGCGTGCGATCATCGAGCGACGAGTGCGGTCGCTCGGCATTGTAGAAGTCGATCCACCGGCCGATGCTGGCCCGCGCCTCGGAGCCAACCTCGAAGTCGTGCAGGTAGACGCACTCGTACTTGAGCGAGCGCCACAGCCGCTCGATGAAGACGTTGTCCATCCAGCGGCCCTTGCCGTCCATCGAGATCTGCACGCCTGCGTCTTTGAGCGTCTGAGTGAACTCCAGGCTGGTGAACTGGCTGCCTTGGTCGGTGTTGAAGATCGCTGGCGGTCCGTACTGCGCGAGGGCTTCCGCGAGGGCCTCCACACAGAACGAGGCATCCATCGTGTTGGACAAGCGCCACGACAGCACCTTCCGGCTGGCCCAATCCTGGATCGCGACCAGGTACAGGAATCCGCGGTGCAGCGGAATGTACGTCACGTCGGCGCACCAGGCCTCGTTCGCACGTTCGACCGCTCGGTCGCGCAGCAAATAGGGGTAGACCCGGTGCTCCGGGTGCGGAACCGACGTGCTCGGGCGCTGGTACAGCGCCTGGAGGCCCATCTTTCGCATCAGACGACGCACCCGCTTCCGACTGACGGCGAAGCCCTCCCGGCGCAGCCAACGCGCCATCTGCCGCGATCCGTAGAACGGGGTTTCCAGAAATTGCTCGTCGATCCGGCGCATGAGCTCGAGAGTCAACTCACTCTCCCCGAGACCATCGTCGTAGAACGTCGAGCGCGAGATCGACACCAAGCCACACTGTCGCGAGATGCTTAGTTCGGAGTGGTTCGAGTCGATCAGCATTCGCCTTCGACCGTGACTCAACGGCCGAAGGCCTTGGACAAAAAATCCTTCTCGATGACGAGCTCGCCGACCTTCGCTCGCAGCTCCTGAATCTCCGCATCGCGAGACGCCTCTCGGCGCTGCTGGTGGTCCGAGAAGACGTCCACAAGCGCCTCCTGGGCTTTCTTCTTCCAGTTCGCGATCAGGTTCGGGTGGATCTTGTAGCGCGACGACAGCTCCGCCATCGTCTGCTCGCCGCGAAGCGCCTGCAGTGCCACGCGGGCCTTCAGCTCAGCGGGGTATTTTTTCCGTTTCTGCATGATTCCGATCTCTCCATTCTGAGGTCGGAATCCACCTTAGCAACCTGTCCGAATTTCGGGGTCCACCTCTCTTCATGAACATCTTCGTCAACAGCGACTCGCGGAAGACATGGCGGATCGGGTTTGGTGGCAACGGACGACGTGAAGGAGACGGGAGCTGGAATGCGCGGATCGGACCGACTATCAGTGTGCAGCCGTCACCGCGGCTCCAGATCCGCGTCTCAGCGAACTACACGTTTGCAGACGAGATGGCCCAATGGATCGCGAACACCGATGTCACCGGCGATGGGGAGGACGATCACGTGTATGGGCGGCTGCGAAGGATGTGGTCGATCTCACGATCCGATCGACGTTCGCCGTTCATCGGGACATGACACTCCAGGCGTTTCTGCAGCCGTTTGTGGCAGTGGGGGACTACATGGACATCAAGCGTCTCGCCCGCCCTCGGTCGTTCGAGTTCCAGCCGGCGCTGCTTGAGACGAATCCCGACTTCAACCTCAAGTCGCTGCGGGGCAACGTGGTACTGCGATGGGAGTACGTGCGGGGTAGCACACTCTTCTTCGTGTGGAATCTCTCAGCTGTGGACGCCTCTCGCCCCGGTGTGTTCTCGCCCAGGCAGGACCTGAGGGACGCATTCGGGGCTGACGGCACACATGCGTTCATGGTGAAGGCCAACTACTGTTGGGCACTAGTGGCCTGTACTCACTGAAGTACTACCAATTCGATGCATCGGATTTCGGTAGCTCCAACGGATCGGTTTTGCCGTCTTGTTGTAATGGCGGATGTACCGCCGGATCTTGCGAGCGAGGTCGGCGACGGAGGTGAAGATCCCTCGTGCCAAAAGGTCGCGCTCGATCTTCGCGAACCAGAGTTCGATTTGGTTCAGCCACGACGAGTACGTCGGGGTGAAATGGAGCTGGACGTTAGGGTGCGCGGCCAAGAACCCCCGGACCGCCGATGTTTTGTGGGTCGCGAGGTTGTCGACGATCACATGAATCTCGCGGCCCAGCGGTTGACTGGCGACGATGTCGCCGAGGAACTGGACAAAGGCGGCACTGGTGTGGCGCGGCACGGGCTGGCCGAACACCTCGCCGGACTGGGTATCGAGCGCGGCGAACAACGACAACGTGCCATGGCGGTAGTACTCGAACCCGTGCCGTTCGGCGCGCCCCGGCGACAGCGGCAGCACCGGGACCAAGCGATCGAGGGCTTGAATCGCCGTTTTCTCGTCCACGGCGAACACCGCGGCGTGTTGCGGCGGATTGAGATACAGCCCGATCACATCGGCGGCTTTCTGTTCAAAGTCCGGATCGTCCGACCGCATGTAGCGCTCGAACCGATGAGGTTGCAGGCCGGCCCGCCGCCACGTTTTCGCGACCAGGTTGTGATGGATGCCGAGCAACCGGCCCAGTTTGCGGGTGCTCCAATGCGTGCTGCCATCCGGCGGACGCTGCCTCGTCTTCGCCAGAATGCGCGCTTCCATCGCCGGCGTCAGAATCGTCGGGGGCTGGCCGCGATACCGCGGCTGCAGGCCCGCCACGCGGTCCGCCAGAAAGCGCCGTCGCCAGCGATTGACGTAGTCGCGGTAGCAAGGCACCGCGGCCTCGATCGCCGAGTACGATGCGCCGTCAGCCAGCATCAGAATGACGCGCGCGCGGCGCGCGTCCTCCGCGCGGGTCTTGAGACTGCGAACGCGTCGTTCCAGTTCGGTACGTTCATCGGACGTCAGTGTCAGCGCCATATAGCGCGTCACGGTACCAGTACTACTTCAATGAGTACAGGCCACTAAAGCGCTTTTCAGATAGCCCTTGTACTGCTTGGGCTCGTCGTGGTACTTCTGCATGCACCAATGCAGGAGGACCGATGCAAGCCTATTCGATGGATCTCCGAGAACGGGCCCTGCTCGACAGTGATGCCGGGATGAAGGCCGCGGACGTTGCGGTGAAGTACCGCGTGAGCGGGTCGTGGGTGCGGCTGTTGAAGCAGCGTCGGCGGGAGACGGGCGAAGTCGCGCCGCGCGTCCAGCGGCACGGGCGGCGCCGGATGTTGGAGCCGCACCTGCACACCCTGGCCGCGCTGATCGCGGAGCAACCGGATCGCACCGTAGCCGAGCTGAAGGACGCGCTCGGCACGCCGGCCAGTCTGGCGACGATCTGGCGCGCGGTGGCGGCTCTGGACGTGACCGTCAAAAAAAACGGTCCGGCCCTCCGAACACGATCGACCTGACGTCGCGGCCGCGCGGGTCGTGTGGCACGCCGCCGCGCCGACCTGGGATCCGACACGCCTGGTTTTTCTCGATGAAACCGGCATGACGAACAATCTCCTGCGGCGGTATGGTCGGGCCCTCCGCGGGGCCCGCGTCCACGACCACGCGCCGTGCGCCCGGTGGCAGACCAGTACGTTTCTCGCAGCGCTGCGGGTGACTGGCCTGACCGCGCCCGGGGTCTTCGACGGCGCCATCGACGGGGCGAGCTTCCTCGCCTATATCGAACAGATCCTCGTGCCCACCCTGCATCCCGGGGACATCGTCATCGCCGATAACCTCAGCGCACACAAAGTGGCCGGCGTCCGCCAGGCGATCGAGCGCGTCGGCGCCACGCTCTGCTATCTGCCGCCCTACAGTCCGGACCTCAATCCCATTGAACTCTGCTTCGCGAAGCTCAAAGCCCTCGTGCGCGCCGCCCGCTGTCGATCCACCGAAACCCTCTGGCCTTTCCTCGGCGCCTGTCTGCCGCACTTCAGCCCCGAGGAATGCCGCAATTACTTTCGACACTGCGGCTATCCGGGCACCACACGGTCATGAAAAGCGCTTTAGTGGTCGGCACCCTGTTGACAGCACTTCCGTGTCCGTCTATATTGGCGAACTGCCGATGTAATTCGCTTGTCTTCTGCATGTTACAGCTAGTCATCTCGGCCCTGCTAGCCGGCCATTTTCGGTCTGCAGTCGTCTAAAGGTAAGTAAAGCGTCCCCGCATCAACGACAAAATGAAGGAGTCACCTCGTGATTGAGGTACAGAACGTCACGAAGCGATACGGTCCGATCACGGCGGTCAATGACGTGAGTTTTCGGGTCGAGCCCGGGCAGATCCTGGGGTTTCTGGGACCAAACGGCGCCGGCAAGACAACGACGATGCGCATCTTGACCGGGTGTATCCCACCCACCGACGGGAGAGCGCTGATCGCGGGCTTCGACGTCTTCGACGAGCCGGTCGAAGCCAAACGCCGAACGGGGTACCTCCCCGAGACACCCCCGCTCTATCCCGATATGACCGTGCGTGAGTACCTGACGTTTGCCTCGCGAATCAGCGGAGTGAAGGCCTCAGACCGGGCCAGCCGCATCGACTTCGCTATGGGACGGACCAGCATCGCCGATGTCGCCGGCAGACACTGCGGCAAGCTGTCGAAGGGGTATCGGCAGCGGGTCGGACTGGCTCAGGCCATCTTGCACAATCCCGATGTGCTGATTCTCGACGAGCCGACCGCTGGCCTCGACCCGAAGCAGATTATCGAGACGCGCGAGTTGATCAAGGACCTGGCCGGCGACCACACAATTATCCTCAGCACGCATATCCTGCCAGAGGTCGCCCAGACCTGTCTGCAGGTCGTCATCATCAACAAAGGACGTGTCGTGGCCGTTGACACGCCAGAGAACCTGACCGGACGCCTCGGAGGTTCAGAGACGATCCGTCTGGAGATCGACACGCTGGGGGGTGACGCAGTGCCGGCTCTCGAGCAACTCGCCGGTGTCGTCAGTGTGTCGGTGAACCCAGGGGCCAACGGCACAAATGTCGTCGACGTGCAGGTTGCACAGGGTGGCGACGTCAGGCGGCAACTCGCCAACGCCATCGTGTCAAACGGCTGGGGATTGCTGGAGCTCCGCCGGCTCAAGATGAGCCTGGAAGATATCTTCCTCGAGCTCACCACTCAGGATGAGGCGGTGTCCACGACTGAAGCGGCCGTGCCAGGAGAACCTGACGGAGAGACAGGCCAACAGACGACCCCGGAGGCAGCCGATGAGTAACATCCTCGCCATCGCTCAAAAAGAGCTTCGCTCATACTTCGTGTCACCGATCGCCTACGTCGTGATCGGCTTGTTTGCCGTCCTGTTCGGCGTCTTCTTCGTCAGCTCGCTGAGCTTTCTGCTCCGGATCAGTCTGCAGGCCGGCATGATGGAGGGAGCGCCGCCCATTAACATCAACGAATATATGATTCGTCCGCTGCTGGGCAACACCGGTGTGATCATGCTGTTTGTCCTTCCTATGATCACGATGCGGTCGTACGCAGAAGAGAAGCGCTCGGGAACGATTGAGCTTCTTCTCTCGTCCCCGCTGACCGACGTCCAGATTATCCTTGGCAAATTTGTCGGCGCCCTCTCCCTCTTCATCTTGATGCTGGCCGTCACCGGCATCCATATTTCGTTTCTGTTCTGGTACGGCGAGCCCGAGCTGTCGCCGATTCTCAGCGGCTATCTGGGGCTGCTGCTGATGGGCGCGTCGTTCATCTCGATCGGCCTGTTGATTTCAAGTGCAACCAAGAACCAGGTTGTGGCAGGCATGGTGACGTTCGCGGTGCTCTTGCTGTTCTGGGTGATCAGCTGGCTGGGCGACCCGGCCGGCGGGTCGACCACCAGCCAGGTCCTTGCCTACCTGTCGGTGCTCGACCACTTCGACGACTTCTCGAAGGGAGTCATCGATACGAGCCATCTGGCGTACTACATCAGCTTTATTACCTTCGGATTGTTTCTGACCGCCAAATCCGTCGACAGTGAACGCTGGAGAGGGTAACGCGCAATGTCTGAAAGATTGTCGGGAATCCTTGGTTGGGTTGGCATTGCGCTGGTCGTGGGAGCCTTGTTGGTCCGGTTCACGATGCCGGCCCAGCAGGAAGTGTGGTGGTGGTCGGCCGTGGCGGGAATCGTCGTCATCGGGTTGTATGCGCTGACCCAGTGGCGTGACATCGTCGGGTCCTTCAGTCGTCGCCAGACACGATATGGCGCGCTGGCCACGTCGAGCGTCGTTCTTGCGCTCGGGATCCTCGTGGCGATCAATTTTGTTCTGCTCCGCCAGAACCGGCGGTGGGACCTGACGGCCGGTGGTCAGTATTCGCTGTCGGATCAGACCGTCCGGATTCTGGAGTCCCTCGAGGCGCCGATTCGCGTCATTGTGTTCGGCCGGGATGTCGAGTTTCCAGCGTATCGGGATCGTCTTGCGGAGTATGAGTACCGGTCGTCTCAGGTGTCGCTCGAGTTCGTGGACGTCGACAAGGAACCACTCCGGGCCAGACAATACGACGTGCAGTCCTATGGCACGGTGGTGTTCGAATACGAGGATCGGATCGAACGGGTCATCTCGGACGAAGAGCAGGCGCTGACCAACGGCCTCATCAAGGTTGTTGAGGGCGAAGAGCTGCGGGTGTATTTCATTCAGGGGCATGGTGAACGGACGCCAACCGGCACTGACCGGGACGACTATGGGGGACTGGGCGAGGCGCTCCAGCGCGACAACCTCATCGTCGACACCGTCGTGCTCGCACAGACGGGAGAGGTGCCCTCTGCGGCGTCCGTGGTCGTCGCCGCCGGCCCGACCACCGATTACTTGCCCGGCGAAATCGATGCCCTCCGCGCGTATCTCGAACAGGGCGGAAAAGCGCTGTTTCTCCTTGATCCGGCTGATGGTCCCGCCGCCTCACCCCAGCCCAACCTGATCTCGCTCATCGCAGAGTGGGACATCGAGCTCGGCAACGACGTCGTCGTCGACGTGAGTGGCGTCGGACAGCTGCTGGGTACCGACGCGACCGTTCCGGTCGCCGCCACGTATCCCCCCCATCCGATCACGGACGACTTCGGGCTACTGACCGCATTCCCGTTGGCTCGCTCGGTGAGCCCGGGCTCGAGCGGCGCGGGTGACCGAGTCGCTCAGGCGTTTGTCGAGACGTCGGCGCGGAGCTGGGCCGAGACCGACCTCACAGAACTCGAGGCCGGCGAGGTCCAGATGGATGACGACGACATCCCTGGACCGATCTCGATCGGCGTGGCGGTCGCTGTCGAGGTCGAAGGGCCAGAGACACCAGACCCTGCGGAAGAAGACACGGCGTCGACCGCTCTGGCAGAAGACGCAGAGGACGCGGAAGATGACCTGCCCACGGAGGCTCGCGTCGCCGTCATCGGCGATTCTGATTTCGCCGCGAACGGATCACTGGGTATCCAGGGGAACCGTGATCTCGCCCTCAACACCATCAATTGGCTGGCTCAGCAGGAGAACCTGATCTCGATTCGACCAAGACAGCCTGAAGACCGACGAATCACGCTCACGGCCGACCAGCAGCTGCGGATCACGTGGCTGTCGCTCCTCATGATTCCGGCCGCGGTTATCGGAGCCGGTCTGTTCACCTGGTGGCGGAGACGGTAGCCGATGCGAGGCGCACGATCCACGCTAATTCTGCTCGTCGTCTTCGTGGCGCTCGGAGCCTATGTGTACTTGGTCGAGCTCGAGCGTCCGCCGGCCTCAGAGACCCCTCCCAACGAGTCGCTGCTCGGGACGCCAGCTGAAGAGTTCAGCCGGCTGACGATCGACGTCGAGAATGAAGAAACCGTGGTCACGCGAACCGACGACGGCACGGGCTGGCAGGTGACTGCGCCAGTCGAAGCGCCGGCCGACGACGTCCAGGTCTCGTCGGTCACATCGGCCCTCGCGTCACTCGAGATCCGCCGCGTCATCGACGAGGCGGCCGTCGACCTCGCACCCTTTGGCCTCATCGAGCCGCTGGTTGAAGTCGGCTTCCTCCGGTCGGGCGATGCGCAGGAGCAACGACTCCTGATTGGTGACGCAACCCCGACTGGCGGCGAGCGATACGCGATGCTGGCCGATAGTGGTCGTGTCGTGCTCATCGCATCGAACCTCGATACGACGTTCGGCAAGTCGACCTTCGATCTGCGTGACAAGGCGATTCTCGGGTTTGACACGTCCGAAGTCGATCAGTTCCAGATCGAGTTGGATGGCAGGTCGTTCCGTCTCGCCAAGAACGCTGACGAATGGCGCCTGCAGGAGCCGTGGGATGTCCGTGCGGATTTCAGTACCGTGGAGGGAGCCGTCGGACGGTTGAGTACGGGGCAGATGCGCTCAGTGGCCACAGAAGGCACGCCGGACACGGAGACGGAAGAGGATGTCTTCGCTGGGTACGGTCTGTCTGAACCAAGATTGACCGCAACCATCCGGCTGGGAAGCGCAACCGCGACACTCCTGGTGGGTGACCAGGCGCCGGATGGCACGTCGTACGCCAAAGACGCCTCACGGTCGGTCGTCTTCACGATCGATTCCTCCCTCGCGACCGACCTCGAACGATCAGCAGACGAGTACCGTGACAAGGCGCTGTTCGATTTTCGCCCGTTCAACGCATCCTGGTTGGAGGTCGTACGGTCGGACACGACGGTGGTGTTTGAAAAGGCCGGGTCCGAAGGCGAGGAATCGGAACCGTCGTGGACAAGGGTATCGCCGCAGTCGGGAGATGTTGACCGGGGTCAGATGGATGACCTTCTTGCCAAGCTCTCCAACCTCCGGGCCGAATCGTTCATCGAATCACGCGCCGAACGTGGACTCGACGAGACGATGGTGCTCGCCACTGTCGCGGTCAGGTTCAATGCCGACGGAGCCCAGGATGCCGACGAGGAAGAACGGGTCACGTTGTGGCGGTCCGGAGACGCGACATACGGCGTGCACGGCGATGAGCCCGGCGCGGCGGTGCTAGACACGAGCGCCGTGGATGATGCGCTCGAAGCACTGGCGACGGTCCAAAGCGACGAGTCTTGAACGCCGGCCTGGAACATCGGAGACCAGGCGGGGCAGCTCGGGAGGCGCGTCTGACACTCGCCCGCGCAACCATCTTCGCGACGCTCGTGGCGATGGCTGGCTGTGCCGCTCGCACGCCGCTCCCGCCCACGATCGCACCCGCAGCGGCACCGACCAGTACCGCCACGAACCGGGCGGTACTCGGTCTGCAGCGAGATCTGACTCGACTCTTCGGCGACGCCTCGGCACCGCCGGCGGTCTGGGGCGTGCAGGTCCGATCATCCGAACGGGACGAGACGCTCTACAGTCTGAACCACCGCACGCTCCTCATCCCGGCATCGACGACCAAGCTCGTGACACTAGCCGCCGCCGCCACCGGTCTCGGCTGGGACTTCCGATTCGAGACCCTGCTGCTCGCCGGTGGGCCGATCGAAGATGGCGTGCTCAAGGGCGATCTCGTGGTGAGAGGCACGGGTGACCCGACCATCGGGGGCCGTGGGTCTTTCGCTGCCAACGATCCGGACTCCCTCTTTACTGACTGGGCCACCGTGCTCCAATCCGCCGGTATACGCCGTGTCTCTGGCCGTGTCGTTGGCGACGACCGCGCGATGGACAGCGGAGCAACCTGGTCAGGCAGTCACCTGGGAGACGGGTGGACCTGGAACGACCTGGCGTTCGGTTTCGCCGCGCCTGGGGGTGCACTGACGTTTCATGAGAATGTCGCCGACCTGGTCATCGAGCCAGGTGCCGCGGCCGAGAGACCGGCCACAGCACGAGTCGAGCAGCCAGAGAGTGGACTCGAACTGGTCAACCACATCGTGACCGGACCCGCTGACGGCGATGTCGTGCTTCACCTTTTGCGCCTGCCGGGCCAATCGACGCTCGAGTTGCGCGGATCGATTCCGCTTGGCTCAAATCCCTTACGACGATCGGTGTCGGTTGACGACCCGACGCTCTTCTTTCTCCGGACGCTTCGTCAAACACTGGTGCGGGAAGGAATCGAAGTGGACGGCGACGTGGTCGACATCGACCGCGTAGACCATGCCGCGGCGACACAACGAGAGCGAGGCGAACATGTCCTGATTCGCCATCAGTCGCCACCGCTGTCCGAATTGGCCGTTGAGATGATGAAACGGAGCCAGAACCTCTACGCTGAGGCGATCTTTCGGACTCTCGGATCCAAAACTGGTGACGGCACCGTCGCGGGCAGCCAGGACGCTGTGGGCGACCTGCTCGATTCGTGGTCGATCGGCAGCGACCAGTTCATCATTGCCGATGGGTCCGGTCTCTCGCGTTACAACTACCTGACACCAGCGGCGCTCGTCAGCGTGCTGGAGCAGATGCAGTCCAACGATCAATCGGCCGCAGTATTCGAAGCGACACTGCCCGTGGCCGGCCGCGACGGCACGTTAGCCGCTCGAATGGACGGAACAGCTGCGGCGGGTAACGCTCGGGCGAAGACGGGGACGATGTCCAACGTCAGCACCCTCGCCGGCTTCGTCGACACCCAGGACGGCGAGACGCTCGTCTTTGCTATTCTGGCCAACAACTATCAGTCTGGCTCCGGCGAGATCAACCGAATCATCGACCGGGCGGTCGAGTACCTGGCGAGTTTCACACGTTGATGGGTAGCCCACGCGGCCGAGCCTCAGGTCAACAGCGGGTCAGGCACGCCGGCCTCTCCGAATCCACGAGCACGGAGTCGGCAGCTGTCGCAGCGGCCACACGGTCGCCCGTCCCGCTCGGGGTCGTAGCAACTGTGCGTCAGGGCGTAGTCGAGACCGAGCTCGATGCCCCGACGGATAATCTGGGCCTTACTCCACGCGATCAGTGGTGTGTGCACCCGTATGGCCGCACCCTGGACACCGGCCTTGGTGGCCAATGGCGCGAGTCGCTCGAAGGCCTCGATAAACGCGGGTCGACAGTCTGGGTACCCTGAGTAGTCGAGGGCGTTCACCCCGATCACGAGGTCCTGTGCGCCGAGAACCTCGGCCCATGCAAGCGCGAGGGCCAGCAGTACGGTGTTCCGGGCCGGCACGTACGTGGCGGGGATCACGTCCTCGTCGAGCGGCCTGTCCTTCGGAATCGCCAGATCCGTGGTCAGGGCCGACCCGCCGATCGCGCCGAGGTCAACCACCAACTCCACGTGGTCAACAACCCCCAGCGCACGAGCGACCCGCCGGGCCGCTTCGATCTCATGCACATGCCGCTGACCGTAGCGCACGGTCAGCGCGTAGAGACCAAAGCCTTCCTGACGCGCTACCGCCGCCGCCGTGAACGAGTCAAGACCGCCACTGAGCAGCACAACTGCATTCATGGCGTCAGACACCGCGCGCCGCGTCGCCCCACAGATACTTGTGGAGCTGCACCTGAATACGCACCGGAAGACGGTCAGCCAACGCCCACTCAGACAGCCGCTCGGGGTCGAGCACGCGGTGCACCGGGGACAACAACACGGCCGCGCAACGATCCTCAAGCGCGTGCTCATGGATGAGCGCGCGGGCAAATTCGTAGTCCGACCGATCGCGGATAACGAATTTCACCTCGTCGTGACTGGCCAACCGGTCAAGATTGGCCAGGTCGTTTCGTCCAGCCTCGCCGCTGCCAGGGCACTTGACGTCGACCACCTTCACCACGTCGTGCGGCACGTTCGAGATGTCGACATGACCACCCGTCTCCAGGAGCACCGTCTTGCCCGCAGCCAGCAGGGTCTCCATCAGGGGATAGACGTCGCGTTGGAGCAGAGGCTCACCTCCGGTGATCTCGACGAGGGAGCATCCATACGCGTCGACGGCCGTCACCACCGCCTCCATTGGCTGCTTCTGCCCCGACTCGAACGCGTAGGACGTGTCACACCAGACGCAGCGCAGGTCACATCCGGTCAACCGGACAAAGACGCAGGGCCGGCCTACATGACTCGACTCGCCCTGAATGGAGAAGAAGATCTCGTTGACAGTCAGCATCGTCAATTCACACGAGCCGAAAAGAACATTCTAGTGTCCTGAGGTCGTGATTCGTGGAATAAGTTCCTGCTGCGGCGACCGCGTTGCACGGTCGCGCGTTGGACATACAATCACCTCACGATGTCCGCGGGCGCCATCCGAATCGGAACCAGCGGCTGGAATTATCCATCGGGCCGCGGCACCTGGAACGGTGTCTTCTATCCCGCCAAGGGCCGACGCCGCAGCGCCAGCGGGTTCGACGAGCTCTCGTACTATGCGGAACACTTCGACACAGTCGAGGTGAACTCGACGTTCTACAGAGTGCCGGATCCGAGCGTCACCCAGCGATGGGTCGAGCGCACGCCGAGCCGGTTTGAGTTCTCAATCAAGCTGTATCAGAAGTTCACCCATCCGAAGATGTTCCGGGCCGCGAGCCGCACCGACGACGTCACGGTGGACACGGCCGATGTGGACCTGGTCCGACGCGCCATCGACCCGCTGCGCCGCGCGGACAAGCTCGGCGCGCTCCTTGCGCAGTTTCCGCCAAGCTTCAAGAACGACGCGTCGACGCAGGCCTATCTCGAGTGGCTGCTCACGGCATTCACGGACTGTTCGGTCGCGGTCGAGCTCCGACACCGCAGCTGGAGCGACGATGTGGGTGCGACGCTGACACTCCTCAACAGCCTCGGTGCCGCATGGGTCCAGATCGACGAGCCAAAGTTCCGCTTCTCAATCGCGCAAAACTTTCTGCCTAACGTCGGAGGCCTGTACTACATGCGCCTACATGGGCGAAATGCCGACAGGTGGTGGCGTCACGACCGTGCCGAAGACCGATACGACTACCTCTACTCTTCAACCGAGCTGAGACAATTTTCGGAGACTGCTGATGCCGCACGTCACCTCGTGAAGAAGCTGTACGTCTACTTGAACAACCATTTCTCGGCCAAGGCGGTGGCCAATGCCGCGGTGCTCAAGCACCAACTTGGGATTCCGGTAAAAGGCGAATACACACAGGAGTTCGTTGCACGATACCCAGAAGTCGAAGGGATCGTCAGCCTGGCGACGCGACCGACATCGTTGCTACCGCAAGACTGAACGTGACGCGGCACCAGATGACGCTCGGTTCGCTCACCGACCGACGCGAGTCACACCGATCCTCGGGCACAGCGTCGCAATCACGCACCGGCCACATACAGGATAGACAGGACGGCACACGTTCTGCCCCCACGTCACGAGGTAGAGATTGACCGAGGCCCACCAGCGACGCGGCACGACGTCGTACAGCGCCGATTCCGTCTGCTCTGGCGTCTTCGTACTGACCCAGCCCAGCCGGTTCGAGATCCGATGTACGTGAGTGTCGACACAGATATTCGAGGTGCTTCTCAGCGCGACGATCAGGACCAGATTAGCGGTCTTGCGACCAACGCCTGGCAGCGTCAGCAGCTTATCCATTGCGGTCGGCACGCGGCCGTCGAACCGTGCGATCAGCTGACGGCAGGCCTCCTTCACATGCCGGGCTTTGTTCCGGTAGAAACTTACGGGGTAGATCAACCGTTCGATTTCCGAGACCTTCAGCCGTACCATCGCCTGAGGCGTCGCGGCAGATGCAAACAGGCGGGTGGAGGCTTCGAACGTGACCGGGTCCTTGGTCTGGGCTGACAACATCGTCGCGATCAGCACGTGAAACGGGTCAGACCGCTGATCGTCGCCAATCTTTTCGATAGCGGGGACCTCCATCCGGTCGATGGTCGGTCCCAGCTTTCGCATGACCCGGCCGACCGGGATACGGTCGGCGCCGGTGTGAAGACGTCCACCCATGCGTCAGCATTCTGCTCGCACCGGTCCGGGTTCGGCCGTGACCCCGCGCGGCTCGATCTGGTCGACGATTCCGAGCACAGCAGCATCGACTGGAGCGCCCGGACGACCCAGCGCAGAGATGGCGGCGCGCCCCTCGACCACGAGCAGGACGGTGTCGCCGACACCGGCCTGAGCCGCATCGACCGCGAGGACGACGGTCCCAAACGGCTCAGCGTTCGACGAGACCGGCTGAACCAGTAACAACTTTGCGCCGTGAAGCTTCTCGTTCTTGCGGGTCGCGACGACGTTGCCAATCACACGTCCCAGCCGCATCTCACCGCCGTCTGCGCCGCGATGCCGCGGGTAGGTCATAGTCTGTGTTCAGGTGATCGACGATGCCGATCACGCTTGCGTCGGTCGGAACCTGGGTGGGCAGAAACGGGAGGGCGGCCTCTCGGCCGCGGACGAAGAAGACGTCCTCGCCCTCGCCTGCGCCCACGGTGTCGACGGCGACTACGGCACGGCCGGACGAACGCCGCTCGGCGGTCAACGGCTCCAGCACGAGCAGCTTCAGACCACGAAGGTTGGGGTCCTTCTGGGTCGCGACGACGGTACCAGTCACGCGAGCAAGATGCATCGAGCTTCCACGACGGGCCGTCAGTTCTGGACGGTCACCGAATCAACGATGCCGACAATCGCCGCATCGACGGGGGTATCCTTGAGACCGGCGGCCATGCGTGCTGAGCTTCCGCTCACGATGAGCACGGTTTCGCCGAAGCCCGCGTCGACGGTATCCACGGCCACAAGATGATGTCCCTGCGCCTTCCCGGCTGGGTCGATCGGCTGCGCCACCAGCAGCTTGGAGCTGATCAGACGTTCGTCCTTGCGAGTGGCGACCACCGTGCCAACGACTTTGGCCAGAATCATGGAGGCGTATGCGGGGCCAGCGAGAAGCGTCGCGGATCCGACAGGCTAGTTTTTGGCCCCTGACTTACCAATCGGGAGGGTATCTTCCAGGTTGGTGTGCGGACGCGGAATGACGTGAACTGACACGAGCTCTCCAACACGGCGAGCGGCTGCGGCACCGGCGTCGGTCGCGGCCTTGACGGCGGCCACATCCCCTCGAACGATGGCGGTGACGTACCCCGCACCGATCATCTCCCAGCCCACGAGCGTCACTTTGGCGGCTTTGACCATGGCGTCCGCCGCTTCGATCATCGCGACGAGCCCTTTGGTCTCTACCAATCCCAGCGCCTCACCCATTTTGTCCCCTCTTTGGCAACTCCCGTGACGGGTAGGAGCTGCTAACGCAATTGCTTCACCGCGTCCTCAATCAGTGCCGTGAGTTCGCCGTATGTTAATCGAATTTCTCCGTCTTTACCTAGCGCCGCCAGGTCGGGTGGGAGCGCAGGAGCGCTGACCAGGCGATCATCCGGTGACGACGGCGCCTGAAGGACTTGACACGTCACGTCATCGCTGTCGCCCGAGCTCGTCTCGTCCCGCCCCTCATCACCATCAGCGCAGATCGGGGCAGGCGATGCGATGCCATACATGCCCCGCAGATCCTGGAGGCGGTTGACCTCCTCTCGCGACAACATTCGTTCGCCCCCAAGCAAGCGGGCCACCAGACTGATACGTGCGAAATGTTCGATCGTTTCCATCTTGTAGTACGCCGCAAATAGCTCATCCGCGATCGTGAGCGCCCCATGGTTGGCGAGCAGCAGCCCGTCATGGGCTCTGATGTACTTGCGGACTGCATCGGCGAGCTCGGGAGTCGAGGGCGTCCCGTACTCGGCGATTGGAATGCTCCCGAGTGTCGTGACCACTTCGGCCAGGACCGCGCGGTCGAGTGGAATCCCTGCCACCGCAAAACCTGTCGCCGCGGGCGGGTGAGCATGCACCACCGCCATCACTTCGGGTCGGTTCTGATAGACCGCAAGGTGCATCAGAAGCTCAGACGAGGGGTCACGGTCGCCAGCCACCTTACGACCCTGTAGGTCGGTCGCGACGATCATGTCAGGGGTCATAAACCCCTTCGACACCCCTTTCGGAGTCGTCAGCAGACGGTCGTCTGACAGGCGGACGCTGATGTTGCCATCGTTCGACGCCACGTAGGCGCGACTATGCAGGCGGCGACCCACTTCAACGATCTCGGCGCGCAGTTGCTCTTCTTGTCGCATCTGTCTTGAGGCCACCACCTCGGAGCTTACGTGGCGCCGTTGGCCCTCGGTCGAATATGCACACTACTTTCCGTCGTCACGCCTTGCCACGCGGCGCCGTGCGGATCTGGGTGACACGCTGCAGTTACGAAACCGGTTCTCGTGTCCTGAGTTCGACATACCTATACATTCGGCCGGCGCCCTCGGTGTACAGGTATATCGAACTCAGGACACTAGGCACTCTGCCGAAACGCCCGCCGGCAGGTTTCGGAACAGAAATAGTGCACCGTCGAACCGGTTCGGGTCGACACGGCGTGAGACGGTTCGACATACGTACCACAGACCGGATCCTTGACGAGCGGGACACTCTTGCGGGGCTCACTGGAGACGCCAGCCTCCGCCGAGCGTGAACCGTTGACACCGGATGCGAGCCCCCTGATGAAACTCACGATGGCACGCAGGATGAGCGCCGCCACCAGCACACGGATGACCCACCCCACCAACATGATTCTCTGCCCGCTGTACCTCTATTCCCGAGTATCGGCTCCAGCGACCGTCACGCGCCCCTACGGTGCACTCGATCCCGGCGCCTGACTGCCGACATCAGTATTCTCATGGGCGGTCTGAAGTCGACTCAGTGCATCGCGGGCGGCGCGGGCCTCGGGACCGTCTGGCGCCACCTCGAGAACCCGCTCCCAGGCAGCCGTCGCCCCCTCGAGATCTTGGAGACCGAACGCCTTCACGATGCCAAGGGTGACCAGCGTCTGTGCATGGGTCGGCTCAATCTCGAGCGACCGCTCAAACTGGTCCACCGACCGTTCCGGAGCACCGACGTAGTAGTAGCTGATCCCCAGATTCGTACTGGCCTGAACGTCGTCCGGCGTCAACGTCAGGACCTCCTCGTACCATGGAATAGCTTGCTCGAAACTGTGGGAATCAAAGTACAGAGCGGCCAGCGAGACCCGCGAGTCGAGATCCTCGGCGTCAGCCTCGGCCGCGGCGACGAGCTCGGCGACCCGAGCCTCGTCCAGCGGCGGCACCTGCACCCCACCCACCGATGTATCGGTCGGAGCGACGGCAGGTGGCTCGGGCGGAACGGGGCGCTCGGCCCAGATAATCCACCCCATGATCGCCATCGAGCAGGCGACCGAGAACCCCAGAATCAGTGATTCGCGTCTCATAGCCAGAGCCGGTACTGTCCCAGCGATGATACCGTGGCTTCGTGTGGTGAGTGCAACAGATCTACACACGAAATTGGCGATGGCCCGACGGGCAACCCGACGAGTGCGGGTCACATCGTGGCGGTCGCCCCGGGGCGACCTCTCAGCGGCGCAGCATATCAACCATTTCGAAGACCGCACGCTCCATCCCGACCAGCACCGCTCTCGCCACGATACTGTGCCCGATGTTGAGCTCGGCGATCTCGTCGATCTCGACGATCGGGCCAACGTTGACATACGTGAGCCCATGCCCGGCCAAGACGTCCAGTCGGTGGCGGGCCGCAGTCTTGGCGGCACGTGCCACGCGCTGGAGCTGCTTGGGCTGTCGGTCCGCCGCGGCATCGGCATAGGGGCCGGTGTTGATCTCGACGGCCGTGGCTCCAACCGAGGCCGCGCGCTTTACCTGCGGCCCGTCCGGATCGATGAAGAGACTCACGCCGATGCCCGCGCGTTGCAGTCGTGTAACGGTCTTCTCGAGCGAGGCGGCGTGGCGAACGACGTCAAGACCTCCTGTGGTCGTGAGCTCGTTCGGACGCTCCGGAACCAGCGTCACCTGGTGCGGTTTCACCAGTGTCGCAATCTCGACCATCTCCCGGGTGGATGCCATTTCCACATTGAGCCGTGTCGAGACGACCTGCCGAAGCAGCTCCACATCGCGCTCCTGGATATGTCGCCGGTCGCCTCTGAGATGAACCGTGATCCCGTCGGCCCCGCCGAGCTCGGCGAGCACGGCCGCCGCAACCGGCTCCGGCTCGCGGGTCTTCCTCGCTTCCCTCACGGTGGCCACGTGGTCGATGTTGACCCCTAGTCGCATCAGCAGTGTCCTCGGTTCGTTTAGACGAGGGACCCGAGCCGATCGCGGGCGCATTGGGCTATCGCGCCAGCCAGCTCGTCGACCATTGCTCCGTCCCGTCCCTCGATCATGACCCTCAGCAGCGGCTCCGTTCCTGAGTAACGTACCAGCACCCGGCCATCGCGACCGAGGGTCGCTTCCGCGTGCCTAATAGCCTCGGTGATGTCCGGCTCCGTCTCCAGTTCGGGCTTGGCTCGAACCCTCACGTTGAGCAGGACCTGAGGATAAGCCTCGAGACCCGTCGTCAGGTCGGACAGACCACGACGAGTCTCGATCATCACCTTGAGCACCGACAACGTGGTCAGCAATCCATCGCCGGTCGGGAGAAGGTCGGAGAAGATGATGTGGCCCGACTGCTCACCCCCGAGCACCGTCCCGCGCCGCCGCATCTCCTCGAGCACCTGCCGATCACCCACCGGGCAACGGTGCACGACGATACCGGCCCGTCGGAGGGCAATCTCGAGGCCGATGTTACTCATGACCGTCGCGACGACGGCACTCCCGGGAAGGGCCCCGTTTGACGCCAAGTGGGTGGCGCAGACGAACAGCATCGCATCGCCATCCACCACGTCGCCCCGTTCATCGACGAGGATCGCCCGGTCGCCATCGCCATCGAACGCGACCCCCAGGCGGCAGTCTCGGGAGCGGACAACCTCCTGTAGCCCTTCCGGGTGAGTCGAGCCGCACGCCTCATTGATGTTTCGCCCATCCGGATCCGCATTGAGCGCGATCACGTCAAGACCAAGCTGGCGGAACAGGCCCGGGGCGACCACACTCATTGCCCCATAGGCGCAATCGATTGCGATACGGCTCGTGGCGAGGGCCCCGGCGCTACTGAGCACGCAGCGCGCATGGGCCAGATAGGCGTCGGTCAGGTCGCGCGTCTCGAGTGCCTCGACCGGGCTGAACGAAGGGGGCCACGAGGTCTCCCGGATGACCTCGGAGATTTGTTCTTCGAGCTCGGGAGACGCCTTGGCGCCGTCACCGGTCAGCACCTTGATACCGTTGTCGGGGAATGGATTATGGGAGGCGGAGATCACAAACGCGGCGTCGAACCCCCCAGATGCCGAAAGAAAGGCAGCTGCTGGCGTCGGCATGACGCCAACACTGATCAGGGTTCCGTGCTCAGCCGCCACGCCAGCCGCGAGTTGTCGTTCGATCCAGGGCCCTGATTCCCGCGTGTCACGGGCCACGAGAAACCGCGGGCGGCTCGCGTCGACAACTCGCACGGTCGAGGCGCCCAGCCGAGCGATCGTCATGTGATCGAGCGGATACTCGCCCGGCGTTCCTCGCACACCATCGGTACCAAAGATCGAGGTAGACATCAGAATAACCGTATGCCGGGAGTGATCAGCGAACGCTGACTTGAACCGACGGTGGATCGATATTCGTGACGCGGACGTTGTCGCTCGATTCGACGGTCACCGGCAAATTGTACCGACCGGGTCGAAGACCAGCAAGGTCGACGTATGCCCGTACAGCATCGTCGTCGACATCGCCTATCGCGCCATCGGGACCACGAACACCGACCGTCACCAGCGCCGGCTGAAAGACGACCCGTTCGGCGTCCCGTGGGTCCCGCGACACAACCGACACATCATGGAGTGTCCGCTCGACCGGGGCCGGCACAATCTCGACCAGCACCCGAGAGGACACCGGCGCGACGAGTCGCAACGTCGGATCCGCCACACCTACGGTCACGTCCGTCTCGACGTTTCGTGTCGCCCCGGCGACGGAAACCGGCTCCGTGAAGGCCTCTCGAAGTTCAGCCAACGAGGTTTCCGGACCGATGACCTCGACGGTGGCCGGGTCGGTCCGGATCCGTCCCACGATCATGCCATCGGCCGGCTCCCCTTCGATGCCGGGCACAACCGGAACCGTCCGGGGAGTGCCCGCACGTTCGAGCAGCAGCGTGATGGTCGCCGGAACGACGCTCGTAATCTCGATACCAGATGGTACCTCGACCCGGCCTGCGAACATGTCGAACAGACGGCGGCCCGGGCGCTCCTCACCGAGGTCCAGGATGGCCGCCACCTCGTCCGAATCCAGCTGGCCGACCACGCGAGAGGTACCCCGAACACGCACGCTGACGGAATCGGGGGGATTCCCGGCGATCTCCAACCCAACCGGAACATTCTCGAACTCGAGCGGGATCTCCAGTCCTCGCTCGACCACGGGATCTCCAGCCACCGTCATCCACAGGAGGACTGCAAGGCATACCGACACGACTTTGAGCCACAGATCGCGAAACGGATGGTACGCCATTACGACTCCAGTCCGCCGCGGTTCGTCGATTGTGACGGTGTCGACTGGATTCTGAGCATCAACGCCTCCAAGCGGAACCGCAGTTGGTCCGGGTCGAGGTCGCGCTCGATCTGACCATCCAGGGCTAGCGACAAGGTCCCGGTCTCTTCCGACGCGATGAGCGCAACGGCGTCTGATTCCTCGGTGAGACCGATCGCAGCCCGATGACGGGACCCCAGCTCCTTGCTCAGGCGTGGATTGACCGTGAGGGGGAGAAAGCAGGCCGCCGCGGCGATGCGGTTCTCTTGGATGATCACGGCCCCGTCGTGGAGCGGCGAATCGGGCTGAAACACACTCAACAGGAGGTCGTAGGTTACCGTCGAATCCAGTGGGATGCCGCTCTCGATGTAGTTACGCAGGCCGACGGTGCGCTCGATCACGATCAAGGCGCCGATACGACGCGATGCAAGCATCGTCGCCGCCACCACGACCTCTTCGATCGTCTCGTCAGTTGTCGTCGGCCGGGCCAGATACCGGAAGAAGGGCGCTTGCCCGAGAGTGGATAACGCCCGGCGGATATCGGCTTGAAACAGCACGATTGCCGCAAACACGATATAGCCGAACATGTCGCGAATCAGCCAATTGACTGTTGGAAGCGGGGCGCGCTCGGAGGCGTAGTAGAGACCCACGACAAGTAAGACACCCAGGACCATCTGGACGGCGCGCGTACGCCGGATTAACTTCAGGAATTCGTAGATGAGGAACGCGACGATCGCGATGTCGACGAGGTCCAGCCACTCCAGACCGACATCGGGCCACGCCGTCAGGAAGTAGTCGCCCATTCGCTTCCCCCTGGGTCCCACGACGCCCGGATCTCGTCGGTCACCCGAACAACTTGCGACATCTCGCCAACGCCGTGCACACGTACGATGTGAGCACCAAGCAGAACGGCGGCCGTCACCGCCGCGGCCGTGCCCCACTCGCGCGCGTCGGGTGGCGCGTCACCCAGAGCGCGCTTGAGAAACGACTTGCGCGACGGACCGACGAGAATCGGTCGGTCCAGCTGCATCAGGCCCGAAAGATTGGCCAGCGCCGTGAGGGTCTGCGGGGCTTGCTTGGCAAACCCGAGTCCCGGATCGACAACGATCTGGTCCCGCGAAATGCCGGCGTCGGTCGCACGCTGAATCCCGGTCAAGAGCTCGTCTCGGACCTCGGTGACGACGTTCTCGTACCGCGCCTCTCGATACATCTCGCTGGACCGTCCGCGATTGTGCATCAACACGACGGGAACTCCCGCCGCCGCCACGACACGTGCGAGCTCTGAATCATAGCTCAGGGCGGAAACGTCGTTGATCATCACCGCACCGGCATCGAGGGCTCGCCGCGCCACCTCGGCCTTGTAGGTATCGACCGAAATCGGGACCGATACCCCGGCCGCCACCCGTTGGAGCACCGGCAACACCCGGTCCAATTCTTCGCTGACAGGCAGCGGTCCGGCGCCCGGCCGGGTCGATTCGCCACCGATGTCGATGAGATCGGCGCCATCGGCTTCCAGCCGGTGAGCGGCTTCGAGCGCTCGGCCGGGGTCCATATACGCCCCGCCATCGGCGAACGAATCAGGTGTGACGTTGAGGATGCCCATAACGAGGGTCCGGTCTCCCAGACTGAGCGCACGCCCGCCGGGGAGGCGAAGCACGTACGGTCTTCGCGTGTGGATCATCAGGGATCGTGGGCCGACCTTGGGAGCGGCCGGCGGGTCCACTCGGATCTCGCGCCAGCGCGCGAACTATTCCTGAGGTACGGCTTCGTCGAGCGACGGCACGGGGGGCGCGACCTGGGGACGCTCATCCTCCGGGCGCTCAGTGTGGCCGTCGGGTGGACGCTGCGAGGAGTCATGCGTCACAACTGGCTCCGTGAGCGCCTCACCACGAGCGATCCGCATAACCTGGTCGGCGTCCAGGACTTCACGGACCAACAGCTCCTCGGCAATCAGGTCGAGCTCGCGTCGATGGCTCGCGAGCGCCTCGCGCGCGCGGTCGTAGTTCCGCGTCACGATCCGCTTGATCTCCTGGTCGATCCCGATCGCCGTGTCCTCGCTGTAATCAGACTGTTGCGAGAAGTCTCGACCTAGGAAGATCTGCTCTTCCTTCTTTCCGAAGGTGAGCGGACCGAGCTTGTCGCTCATGCCCCACTCGCATACCATCTTGCGACTGAGGTCGGTTGCGCGATCCAGATCGTTCCCGGCGCCCGTCGTGATGTCGTCCTGGGTCAACTCCTCTGCGATCCGGCCGCCAAGCAATATGGCGATCTGGTCGTCAAGATAATCGCGAGAGTAGTTGTGCTTGTCGTCCGTCGGAAGTTGCTGCGTGAGCCCCAGCGCCATCCCCCGGGGAATGATCGTCACCTTGTGAATCGGATCCGCATTCGGCAGGAGAACGGTGAGCAGCGCGTGACCGGCCTCGTGCACTGCCGTGACCTTCTTCTCCTCGTCACTGATGATCATCGACCGGCGCTCCGAGCCCATCAGAACCTTGTCCTTGGCAAACTCGAAGTCGTACATCCGAACGACCTTCTGGTTGTACCGGGCCGCGTTCAGCGCGGCTTCGTTGACCAGATTCGCGAGGTCGGCGCCCGAGAAACCGGACGTGCCACGGGCCAGGACATGCGCATCGACGTCGTCGGACAGAGGGATCTTCCGCGTGTGCACACCGAGAATGCCCTCGCGTCCTTTTACATCCGGCCGGTTGACGACGATCCGTCGGTCAAAACGGCCGGGACGCAGTAGCGCGGGATCGAGCACGTCCGGGCGGTTGGTCGCGGCAACGAGAATGACTCCTTCGTTCGATTCAAACCCGTCCATCTCGACCAGCAGCTGATTGAGCGTCTGCTCGCGCTCGTCATGTCCGCCACCCAGACCGGCGCCGCGATGGCGGCCAACGGCATCGATCTCATCAATGAAAACGATACACGGCGCGTTTTTCTTGCCCTGCTCGAACAGGTCGCGGACGCGCGACGCGCCGACGCCGACAAACATCTCGACAAAGTCCGAGCCGCTGATCGAGAAGAAGGGGACGTTCGCCTCACCGGCCACCGCACGCGCGAGCAGTGTCTTGCCGGTTCCTGGCGGGCCCATCAGCAGCACACCTTTCGGAATCCGGCCGCCGAGCTTCTGAAACTTCTGGGGCTCTCTGAGAAACTCGATGATCTCCTGGAGCTCCTCTTTGGGCTCATCGACGCCGGCCACATCCTTGAACGTGACCTTCTTCTGGCTGCTCGACGACAGTTTCGCCCGACTCTTGCCGAACGACAGCGCCTTGTTGCCTCCGCTCTGCACCTGGCGCATGAAGAAGATCCAGAACCCGATGATCAGGAGAATGGGAGCCCACGAGTACAGCAAGGTCGCCCACGGACTCGAGGTGGCTTCTCGAGCCGTCACCGCCACATCGCGTTCAACCAGGCGGTTGACCAATCCTTCGTATTGAGGTGGAGCGTACGTACGGAACCGGCTACCTCCGGCCAGTGAGCCTGTAATCTCGTTACCGGCAAGCTCCACGGCTTGGACTTCGCCGGCATCCACTTGCCGGAGGAAATCACTAAAGGTGACCGAGTCGTCGGCCGCCTGAAACTGGGTGGAGACGTTCCAGATCAGCACCACAACGACGACGAGAACCATCCAGAAAACGAGACTTCGCAGGGTCGAATTCACCCAGCTCCTCCTAATTTGGGTACAGCTTCCTTGCTCTCAAGAGTAGCATGCCTTCGGTGTCAGGCGTGATCCGAAAATCGTCTGACACCGAGTGGCCCACCACCCAGACGATTCCTCTCTGCTTATCGGCAACAATCGGAACCTTCTGGCGGGATATCCGGTCGATCTTGCGGTCAACGAACAGATCTTGGAGCTTCTTGTGACCGCCCAGTCCGAGGGGGCGGAAGGCGTCACCGGGACGCCAGCTGCGGACGATCAGCGGGGCTGTCACCTGGCCACCGGCCACATACACCGCCTCGCCTCGCGCCGACAACCCCGCGGCCGGAGACCCACCGGTGACCCGTTCAGCTGCGACTGTCATGCTGGCCTCCGGAATCTCAACCTCTCCCGGGATCTGCAGCCGGTATGTGAACCCCGTCGACGGAGCCGAGCTCGGTCGCCGGGGCCGGGGCGGACTAATCGTCACGCGTCCGTGCGCGATCGCGGCGCGACAGCCGGGAAGATCGAGTTCGGTCGTCCTCACCACGTTCTCTGCCACGATCGCCAAGAGCCGCTCGACCTGGTCGAATCCCACGCGCCGGCCCGCCACCCGCTCCACCGCGCGCTTCACGATGCGTCGAGCCAAGGCCACCGGTTGGTCCAACAGTCCTTCTTGATCGAGCACCGCTACGCCGTCCGTATGATCGACGATGAGAGACGCTGCCGCGATCGCCTGATCCTCAAGCCACGCGGCGTCGTGCCGCGCGATCTTAGTCTCTCGAACCAGTACGTCGACAATCGACGGAGAAAACTTGCGCTCGAGGAACGGGATCAGTTCGTGACGGATCCGATTCCGAGTCACGGTGATGTCTCGGTTGGTCTCGTCTTCCTGAAACTCCTGCCCGTGGGCTGACAGGTACTCGCGAAGCTCGGACTTCGAGATGTCAAGCAGCGGACGAACGACGGCCCCCGAACGGGGATGAATACCTGATAGGCCAACGGGACCAGCCCCTCGGAGGAGGCGCATCAGATAGGTTTCGGCCTGGTCGTCCCGTGTGTGGGCAGTCGCGATGCAGTCGGCCTGAAGGGCAGCCGCGGCGTGCCGCAAGAACGTGTGGCGTTCGCGGTGGCCGGCTTCCTCGATGGAAATCCGTTCGCGATTCGCCAGTACCGTCACATCGGCCCGGCCAACCAGGCACGGCAGCGACAGGCGCCCGGCCAGTGCCTGACAAAACCGCTCATCCTCATCTGCCGCGTCGCGGAGTTGATGATTGAGGTGCGCCACACCGGCAACCTCGAAACTGGCCGTCTCGGCAAGTTCGGAGAGGAGTCGCGTCAAGGCGACGGAATCGGCGCCGCCCGACAATGCGACCACCACCCGATCCCCTTGGGTGATCAGCGACTCCCGCTGGATCGTCCTCAGGACGCGATTCTGGAGCGGAGGCATGGAGACGTGTGTCTGTCGATCTTACCTCGGCAGTCCTCTCGCGTCCTCCCGAGCCACGGGCACCGGCGGCGCTCTGGACTTGCCACGGAACCTCCGGCCGACCCCAGGATTGCAGGTACAATTCATCGGTGTCCCAATGGGAGAGCGGGGGCACCTGACGGTGGGAACCTTCAGTAAACATGAGCCGTCTATGTGGATGTCATGTCGTTGGAGCCAGGAGTCATTCGGCGTTACGATTGATGGGTGGTGTCGAGAAGTGAAACGGCGCAAGAAGGCTTGAGCGCGAGGGGGCAGAATGCAGAGCGGGTGGTCACGGGCAGCAATGCTTGGCATCGGGGTCGTGATGGTGGTGGGCGGCTGCGCGGATGTGGCATCCGCCGAGGGTCCCGAAGCGGTTCCAACGTTTGCGGAGGAGGTTGCGCCGATCCTCTATGACAACTGTGTCACGTGTCATCGGTCTGGCGAGATCGCGCCGATGTCGCTCATCACGTATGCGGAAGTGCGACCGTGGAGTCGGTCGATCAAGAACCAGGTTCTGACCGGAGCGATGCCGCCGTGGCACGCCGATCCGGCCATCGGGAGATTCGCGAACGACCGGCGACTGACCGAGGCGGAAAAGGACACGCTCGTCCGATGGGTCGACGGCGGTGCCCCCGAGGGTGAGCCGGCCAAACTCCCGCCGGTGCCGGCGTTCTCGGACGGATGGCAGGCCGGGACCCCAGACGTGGTCATCGAGATGCAGGAGTCATTCGAGGTCCCGGCCGAAGGCGAGGTGGCATACCAGTACTTCTCATCACCGACGAACTTCGCTGAGGACACCTGGGTGCAGGCGATCGAGGTCCGCGCCGGCGCGCGCTCTGTCGTACATCACGTCTTGGTGTACGTGAGAGACCCAAACGGTGCCGGTCGTAGCCGCGCGTACACGGAGGTACCAGTGGACGAGCGCTACAAGGCGTTGATCGAGCGCCGCCGCGCGCGCGCGGCGGAACGCGCAGATCGTGATGAGGCGCCCGCGCGCGGCGACCGGGATCCCGGTGTGCTGATCGGGACGATGGCGCCTGGTTCGAACCCGATGGTGTTTGAACCTGGTTCGGCTCTGCGGATTCCGAAGGGAGCCGAGGTGGTGTTCCAGGTGCACTACACCGCGACCGGAACAGCGGCGGCCGACAAATCGATGGTCGGCCTGATCCTGGCCGATCGGCCGCCTAGCCGCGAAGTGCGCGCCGACCAGTTTCTCAACCCGGCCTTCGAGATTCCGGCAGGCGCGGCCGACGAGCGGGTCGACACGATGATCGAGTTCACCGAGGAGGCAGAGATTTTTGCGATCTTGCCGCACACCCATCTGCGAGGCAAGCGATGGGAGTATCGGCTCACCTACCCCGATGGACGCAGCGAGCAGGTACTGTCCGTCCCGAACTACGACTTCGACTGGCAGACCTATTACATTTTGGAACGACCGCTGGTGGTCCCCAAGGGTGCGAAGCTCGAGGCATCGGCCTGGTACGACAACTCGGCAACGAACAAAGCGAACCCAGACCCGACCGTACCGGTGCGATGGGGCGAGCAGACGTGGGAGGAGATGCAGTATACGGGGATCTACTATAGCGTCCCGGTCGGCGCGCAAGACACAAACGGCCAGTAGCTCACTGCAAGTTGGTGAGCGTTGACCCCAGGGTCGAGCCCGGATGGCTCGGCCCTTTTTGCCGCTGCTGTAGACAGAGCGCGGCAAACGGCACCTGCGCCTCGACCGAAACCCGCAAGAGAGCTTGTGCAGGAGCGCCATCGAGTCTATCTTCAAGGTATCGCAACAGGCGCACATGGGGGTTTGAGATGAGTGATCGAGTTCTCGGCAGTCTCGCAACGATGTTCGTGGTGGTGTTACTGACGCCGCTACCGGTCGCCGGCCAGGCTCGGGAAGCCGGAACGGTTGATTCGAGTGCAGCCCAAACAGCCTGGGGGGTACCGAATCTCCAGGGTATCTGGGACTTTCGAAACATCACGCCGCTCGAACGACCCGATGAGTACGCGGGAAGAGAGTTGCTCACCGACGAGGAGGTGGCTGCCGCAGACCTCGACGCCGCCACACGCGCCGAAGCGGAGCGTCGATCCGATCTCACGCGGGAGCGCGACGTCGGCCTCGCCTACAACCAGTTCTGGTGGGACCGGGGCACATCGGACGGTCGCACAGCGCTGATCGTAGATCCTCCGGACGGGAGAATTCCCTATACAGCTGACGGACAACAAAGGGCGCAGTCCCGGCGGGCGGCCAGAAACATCCCGGCCGAGGGCCCAGAGGACCGGAGCGTGGGTGAGCGCTGCATTCTCGGGTTCAATGCGGGACCGCCGATCACACCTGGCGGCTACAACCAGAACATCCAGATCTTGCAGACGCCGGACCATGTCGTGATCCTGAATGAGATGGTCCACGACGCCCGCGTCATTCCGATGGATGGGCGGCCGCATGTCCCCGAGCACCTGCGGCAGTGGAGAGGCGATTCTCGCGCCCACTGGGAAGGCGGCACGCTGGTCATCGAGACCGTGAATTTCTACGCACAAACGTCGTTCCGCGGGTCGAGCCCGAACACGCGGCTGGTCGAGCGCTTTAGCCTCGTCGATGCCGCCACCCTGGGGTACGAGTTCACGGTCGAAGATCCAACCACCTGGGAGAAGCCGTGGACGGTCCAGTTCACGATGAAGAAGACGGACGCGCCGATCTACGAGTACGCCTGCCACGAGGGGAACTACGGGATGACCAATCTCCTTGCTGGAGCGCGCATCCAAGAGAAGGCCTCGGACGGCGAAGACACGCGGTCGAGATAAGGTGGGGCACGACTCCGACTGACGATCCGACGACGTGGACGCAGCCATGGACAGCGGCGCTACCGATGCCGAAGAGCCAGGGCCAAATCTACGAGTACGCCTGTCACGAGGGGAACTACGGTCTGACGAACCTCCTCTCCGGCGTGCGCGCAGAAGAGAGAGACGACGCCGCGACGACAGAGTCGCGGTAGTGTTAGTACGCAGGTCCGGGCTTCGGCCACCACGAACGAGACTCCGCCCAGGGCGGTGGCGCTAGTGCCTGGTGGCGCCGGGCCCAGTGTGCGCTACTCAGCCGGCGTGAGCTCGGCGTACAACTGTCGGAGAAATCGCTCCGCATTCTCCGGATTTGGGGGCTGGACGGTCGAATCGTACTCGGCCGTTGGGAGCGCAGACACGATTTCCTCCTCGGTCTTCCCGTCGCCAATCATCTCGATGACGCGATCCCTGAGGGTGTGAATCATGTCGAGGTGGGCGATCACGCCGGCACGGTCGGTGACGGGACCGTGTCCGGGGATTACCTTGGTGTTCGACCCCGCCAACCCGATCGTCGTGCCGAGGCCAGCAATCATCCCCTCGAGCGTGCCGCCGTTGTTCCGATCAATATTCGGGTAGCCTACCGAGCGGAAATAGTCTCCGGTCATCAGCGCGTCGGCCTCTCGAAAACGGACGAGGGTGTCCCCGTCGGTGTGCGCTCGTCGAATCGGAATGACCTGAACCTCCTCCCCGTTCATGCGGAACGTCACCGGTCCGTCATAGCGCCGATCAGCAACGCCGGCAGGCCGTAGTAGTACGGCTGCGGCATCGGCCAGTGCGGGGCCTGCACGGTGCATCTCGATGGTGTCTCCGTGCGATCCTGTCAGACCCTGGTTTCAGCCGCCGCTGACGCGGAAATCACGACCATCGAGGGACTTTCTCCCGACGGTTCCCACCCGTTGCAAACAGGCCTGGCAAGACGTCGACGTGCCACAGTGCGGGTACTGTCAGGCTGGACAACTGATGTCAGCAGCGGCACTGCTCGCCAGCAACCCAAGACCGACGGACGCGGATATAGACCGGGCCATGAACGGCAATCTCTGTCGATGTTGTACGTATCTCCGAATCCGACAAGCGATTCACCAGGCCGCGGAGACGGCCAGCGCCTTGGGTTCCAGGTCAGGTCAGGCGGCTCGGGCCAACCCAGCGCGAAATGACGGGGCTGACCAGGCCCGCAGGGAGGCCGTATGACTACGACCTCCGTTCGTGTCGATCGCCGCTGCTTTCTGCGCGTCAGTTCCATGGCCGGCGGAGGGCTCGTGCTGGCCACCTATCTCGAACCGCTCGCCCAGGCGCTCGGCCAGCCCGCCGGGACGGCCTCGTTCGTGCCAAACGGCTTTATCCATCTCACCGCAGACGGTGGCCTGACGATCATGGCCAAGAATCCAGAGATCGGCCAGGGCGTCAAAACGATGTTGCCGATGCTGGTCGCAGAGGAGCTCGATGTCGACTGGAAGGACGTCAGGATCGAGCAAGCGGATCTCGACGAGGCGACCTACGGCCGACAGCGGGCCGGGGGCAGCACCTCGACGCCAACCAACTGGGACCCACTGCGCCGGGCTGGCGCAGCCGGCCGACAGATGCTGGTTGCGGCAGCCGCGCAGACGTGGGGGGTACCCGAGGCCGAGTGCCGCACCGCGTCGGGTCGCGTGCAGCACGGACCCTCCAACCGGACGCTGAGCTATGGCGAACTGGCGGCGACGTTGACGCCTCCGGACCTGGCAACGGTCGCGCTGAAGGCTCCGGAAGACTACAAGATCATCGGCACCCCGATCCCCGGGGTCGACAACCCTGCCATCGTCACCGGCAAACCGCTCTACGGCATCGACGTCCGACCGCCGGGGATGCTCTGGGCGGCGTTCGAGAAGTGCCCCGTCTTCCGAGGCACGGTCGTGAGCGCCAATCTCGACGAGATCAAGGCCGAGCCGGGCATACGCGATGCCTTCGTCGTCGAAGGCCGGCCCGAGCCACTGCTCCCCGGGCCAGGACTCAATTTCGGCGAAACGGGGCTCCTGAGCGGTGTCGCGATCGTGGCCGACACGTGGTGGAGCGCCCATAGTGCGCGGCAGAAGCTACAGGTGACATGGGACGAGGGGGCAGCCGCTCAGTAAAGCAGCGAACGCTTTGCGCAAGAAGCCGAAGAGCTGTCGAGCCAGCCACCCGGGTGGTCGCTGCGAACCGATGGCGATGTCGAGTCCGGACTGGCCGGCGCGGCGACCGTCCTCGAGGCGTCGTATTTCTACCCGTTCTTGTCCCACGCCCCCCTCGAGCCGCAAAACTGCACGGCCCACTATGCCGACGGGAAGCTCGAGATATGGGCACCCAGTCAGACGCCACAGAGCGGCCTGGAGTTAGTGGCGAAGACGCTGGAGATGAACGCCTCGGACATTTCGATCCACATCACCCGCATCGGGGGCGGGTTCGGCCGTCGACTGACCAACGACTACATGGTCGAGGCGGCGTGGATCGCCAAGATCGTCGGCGTGCCCGTCAAGCTGCTCTGGACCCGCGAGGACGACATGCAGCACGACAACTACCGGGCCGCAGGCTTCCATTTCCTGCGAGCCGGCGTCGACCCGTCCGGAGCGGTCGTGGCCTGGCGTAATCATTTCGTCAGCTTTGGTGAAGGCGAGCAGTTCGCACCGATGGCTCAGATCGGGGCGGACGAGTTTCCGGCCGGCTTTGTGCCGAACTACGCGCTGCACGCATCGGTGATGCCGTCGGGCGTGCCGACCGGCGCGCTCCGTGCGCCGCGCAGCAATGGCCAGGCCTTCGTCTTCCAGTCGTTCATCGATGAGCTCGCCCACGCCGCGGGGAAGGACCCGGTGGAGTTCAAACTGGCGCTTCTGGGAGAACCGCGATTCGTGGCGAATCCGAGCGGACGGGGTGGCTACGATGCCGGCCGGATGCGGGGCGTTGTCGAGCTCGTAGCGCAGCAATCGGGTTGGGGCGAACGCGCGTTGGCGGCGGATGCGGCGATGGGCGTCGCCTTCCACTTCAGCCACCGCGGATATTTCGCTGAGGTGGCCGAGGTCACCGTCGATTCGAACAGTCGGGTTAGAGTGGACAAGGTCTGGGTGGCTGCCGACATCGGAAGCCACGTCATCAACCCCAGCACCGCAGAACACGAAGTACAAGGTGCGGTCATTGATGGACTGAGCCAGCTCATGGCCCAGGAGATCACGATCGATCGTGGACGATCGGAGCAGAGCAACTACCACCAGTTCCCACTGATCCGTTTGAGACAGGCGCCGCCCGAAATCGAGGTGTCGTTCAAGCGGACCGACAACCCTCCGACGGGGTTGGGCGAGCCGGCGCTTCCACCGATTCTGCCAGCGGTGTGCAATGCGATCTTTGCGGCGACCGGAACGAGGGTCCGTTCGCTGCCCCTCTCCAAGCACGGTTTCCAGTGGGCGTCGTGAGGAGTCGACGGTGAGGGCACACATCGTGATCTGGATGGCTGGCGTCAGTGTGTTCCTGCTGATGGTTTCCGCCGCTGTGTTCCTGCCGATGGTCTCCGCGACGTTCGCACAAACAAGCAGCGAGCCGTTTCCCTCGCCGATCGCCGAGGTTGAGGATGTGATCTCGGTCGGTATCGAGGAGTTCGCTTCGCTTCCAGACGTCGATGGAGAGGCGGCGCGCATGATGCACTTCATGGACGAGCCGGGAACGGAACGCCTGTTCGTCAGCGACATGCGGGGACTCCTCTACGGCGTCAGCTACGACGGACAGACTGTGACCCCCTATCTCGATCTCACCGCCGCGACGCGGGGATTGAGCGTCGAGGCGACCGGCCGGGAGCGCGGGTTTCAGAGCTTCGCATTCCATCCGGAGTTCGGCCGGCCCGGCACGCCAGGCTTCGGTCGGTTCTACACATACCTCGATACGAGCAACACCGGTCCGACACCCGACTTTGTCCCGGGTGGCGACGACAGCGCGCAGGACACCGTCCTGCTTGAATGGACGGCCGAAACGCCTGGCGCGGCGACCTATGATGGCGGTCCGCCCCGTACGCTCATGCGGGTCGAGCAGCCGTTTCGCAATCACAACGGTGGCCAGATCGGATTCAACCCACTCGTGTCATCCGGCGATGCCGACTTCGGACTGATGTATGTCGGCTCGGCTGACGGCGGGAGCGGCGGCGACCCGCTCAACCTTGCACAGAACCCCGCCTCGGTCTTCGGGAAGATTCTGCGGATCGACCCCCTCGGCTCCGACAGCGCCAACGGCCAGTACGGCATCCCGGCCGACAACCCGTTTGCCGGCGACGCCGACACAACCACACTCGGCGAGATCCATGCCTTGGGTGTGCGCAATCCCCAGCGTTTTGGTTGGGACCCGAACAACGGCAACATGTTCGTCGCCGATATCGGGCAGGGCGTCGTTGAAGAAATCAGTCTCGTCGAGCGCGGCGCCAATCTCGGCTGGAACGATTGGGAGGGAAGCTTTCGATTCATCGATCGGCGCAATGTGAGTGTCGCCGACTCTCGAGGTGAATCTGGGCTCATCTGCCCCGTCGCGGAATACGCGCACATCGATCCACTCATTCAGTCGAGGGCTGCCGTCACCGGCGTCGTGGTCTACCGCCAGACCAGGATTCCCCAACTGGCGAACCTGGTGCTGTTCGGTGACATGCCCAGCGGCGAAGTCTTCTATGTCCAGGCCGACCAACTGCCCAGCGGCGGGCAGAGCGCCATCCGCCGGGTGCTCTTCAATGATGGTGGTGAGCCGAAGACGCTACTCCAGCTTGTTCAAGCCAGGAACCGGGAACAAGGCAAGGACCCAGCGCTGCGGGTGGATCTGCGCTTCGGCACGGGGCCCGATGGCCGGATCTTTCTGCTCAACAAGCACGACAGCACGATCCGAGAACTCGTGCCCTAGTGTCCTGACACTAGCCCCAGAAGGTCCCGCTCGTCGGTTTGAGGCGCAGCTCCGTTAGTTCTCGACGATGTCCAGCAGCTCGACCTCGAACAGCAGCGCCGCGTTTCCCGGAATCCCCGGCGTCCCCTGTGGACCGTACGCCAGATTCGGGGGACAGACCAGCCGGCTCTTGCCACCAACGCTGATGTGCTGCAGGCCTTCGGTCCAGCACGGAATTACCCCGGCCAGCGGGAAGGTGGCGGGCTCGTCTCGGTCCACAGAGCTGTCGAATACGGTGCCGTCACGGAGCCTCCCATGGTAGTGCACCTGCACCGTGTCTTCGGCGGTCGGGCTGGCCCCGGGGCCGGCTGTGATTTCCTGGATGACAATCCCCGACTCCGTGCGCTCCGCCCCCTCAACACCGGCCTGTTCTTCCATGAAAGCGTTCGCCAGGACCAACTCACCCTCCGCAACTCCCGCGGACTGCTGTTCCATGAAGGCCTGTATCTTGGGCCCATATTCAGTCAACTCGACAAGGGCGTCCCGACCAAGGACCGCGTCGCTCAGGCCGCGCTGTACGAACGAGAGGTCCTCCTCCGAAAGACCGGCACTGAGGACATTCTGGGCGATCGCCTGTCCTAGCGCGTTGAGGATCTTCTGGTCTTCGGTCTCCGGCACGCTAGCGGCGTCGCCCATGGAGCCGCCGGCGGAACCGGCATCGGGCATGGACTCCGACGTGCAGGCGGACGACACACACAACAGAGCGAGGAGAAGCAGGCGATAGCTCGCACGATAATTCCTTTCGAGGCCAGAGACGACGCGCCCGAGTCGCCGACAGTCTAACTTGTTCGAAACCGGCCGATGTGCCGTGTGCCGGCTAGGCACATCTGGCAGCTGCTGGGTCGGTCAATCGTTCAGGCGACTATTTGTTGCGCTTCAACACATCAGCAAGATCAGCGAATGGCTTGTAGGTCGACGTAGGCTCTCGCGCCTCGCCCGGGGTCGCCGCCTTATACGCGTCGGCTACCTGATCCCGCGCGTGCTCGTTTTCGTGACAGTAGAGACACAGCAACTCCCAGTTGCTCCCATCGGGTGGATTGTTGTCGTGGTTGTGGTCCCGGTGATGCACCGTGAGCTCACGAAGCTTTTTGCCGCTGAATTCGCGACCGCACTTCGCACAGATCCAGGGATATATCTTGAGCGCTTGCTCCCGATAGGTCTTGTCGCGCTGAGCGCGGTAGCGCTGTGCCTCGACAATAATCGGGTCCCGACCATCGCTCTCTGCCTGAGTGTCCTTTGATGACATCGGCGCCTCCTCGTGGGAAAGGTCTGAACCTTAGCCCCCCGTCCGCTCGGCGGCGGGTGCGTTTGGTGGTAGGAGGGTATTCTACGTACAGGACCCCTCCCCTGAACACGAGAGGGCAAAAGCGACCGTCGGAGGCGTCGTCGTGTCGGACGCGGAGCCCGCCAATGGCCCAGATCGAACGTCGGTTGCCCGAGAACGTTCCCGGGGAGTTCTTTGTCGATGATACCTGCATCGACTGCGATGCCTGCCGGCAGATCGCTCCCGCAACGTTCTACGACCATGGGGGGCAGTCGAGTGTCTATGCCCAGCCACCCACCGCGTCCACGACCCAACGGGCGCTGATGGCGCTGGTCGCCTGCCCGACCGCGTCCATTGGCACTGCGTCACATCTGAACGCGCGCGCAGCGGTGCAGGCGTTCCCCGAGCCGATTGTGGACGGTGTCTATTTCTGTGGCTTCACGGCGGAGGCGAGCTTTGGGGCCTGGTCGTATCTGATCGTTCGGGACGAGCGTCACGGCGGCAATGTGCTCGTCGACTCGCCCCGGTTTACCACGCCCTTGGCGCGGCAGATCGAACGACTGGGAGGCATCCGGCTGATGGTGCTCACGCACCGAGACGACATCGCCGACCACGCAAAGTTCGCCTCGCACTTTCAGTGCCCACGGGTGATGCATGGCGCAGACGGGGCCGCGCGGTTAGGGATTGAACACGTCGTGACCGGCGAGGACACCCTCTCCCTCGACGACGAGTTACTGTGCGTCCCGACCCCTGGGCATACCCGCGGGCACCAGGTGTTTCTGTATCGCAACCGGGTGTTGTTCACCGGCGACCATCTCGCCTGGTCACCGCGACGTGAGACGCTCGTGGCCTTCAAGGACGTGTGCTGGGACTCGTGGTCGGCGCAGACGCGGTCGATGGAGAAACTGCTCACCTATTCGTTTGAGTGGGTCCTTCCGGGCCACGGCCGGATTCATCACGCCCATCCGGCGGTCATGCGTGAACATCTCCGACGCTGTGTGGCGTCGATGCAGGGCGCGTCGGTTTCACGGCGCGCCTGACGGAACCCGAGCCGTCCGTGGCGGCGACGTCCGATATGTCGCGACGCAGGCAAACGCAGGAGACTAGCGCGGGACCAACCGCTGGAGGCGTCGCACGACGTCTACCGCTTCCGCGCCGTTCACGAGTGCGGTCGGACGAAACACTCCGCCTCGACCCACATCCAGCACTCCGGCCGAGACCGCCGTGGCGGCAGCCTGATAGTTGATGTGCGTCGGGTCCATGTCAACAAACATCGGCTTTCGGTTGCGCCACCGCGGTGTTCGAGCGGGATCACGCTCGGCCGCCAGATGCACGACTGCCGAAACGGCCTCGGCTAGGTCTCGACGCTGAAGGAACTGGTCGGGCTCAAACTGATGCCTCGGTGTGGGCCGCATGACCCCGGCCCGTGCGACGGTCTGGATCCAGCGGTCCGCCCAGTGATCGCGGGTGTCCGTCAGAATCACCACCCGATCCTGGGCCGCCCGTCCCAGCAGGCTCTCGAGGCGCACGCTCATCACCACCGCGAGCTCAGCCCGCGTGATTGCTGCGCGCGATTGGATCTGCCGGTACTCGGACGGGAATCCTTGGCTCGTTCGGCGAGCGTCAGAGCCGCTCCGCCGCTGTGTCGGTGCCGTGGCTTCCAACGTGTCCACGGCAGGAGCCGGAATCGCTGGCGATGCCGGGAACGCCACGAGTGCTGCAATCAAGCCGACGATCACCCGCCCGCCACAAACAGTTACCAACGGTCCTCCTCACACAGTCACACCGGAATCACTGATCGTATCGACCCTCCTGAAGGGAATCGCCAGATAGTGACGCGGAAAGGCGGATGACGATTGTCGCCAGGAGCTGCGCTGACCTAGTGTCCTGCGTTTGATATACCTGTGCACCGAGGGTGGCGATGCGCCCGGGTGGCCAGGCGCGAAGAGCGAGCATATCGGGAATATTCGAGCCCGCTAGAAGAAAGTCTCAGCGCCGGCCGAATGTACAGATATATCAAACGCAGGACACTAGTGGCCTGTACTCATTGAAGTAGTACTGGTACCGTGACGCGCTATATGGCGCTGACACTGACGTCCGATGAACGTACCGAACTGGAACGACGCGTTCGCAGTCTCAAGATCCGCGCGGAGGACGCGCGCCGCGCGCGCGTCATTCTGATGCTGGCTGACGGCGCATCGTACTCGGCGATCGAGGCCGCGGTGCCTTGCTACCGCGACTACGTCAATCGCTGGCGACGGCGCTTTCTGGCGGACCGCGTGGCGGGCCTGCAGCCGCGGTATCGCGGCCAGCCCCCGACGATTCTGACGCCGGCGATGGAAGCGCGCATTCTGGCGAAGACGAGGCAGCGTCCGCCGGATGGCAGCACGCATTGGAGCACCCGCAAACTGGGCCGGTTGCTCGGCATCCATCACAACCTGGTCGCGAAAACGTGGCGGCGGGCCGGCCTGCAACCTCATCGGTTCGAGCGCTACATGCGGTCGGACGATCCGGACTTTGAACAGAAAGCCGCCGATGTGATCGGGCTGTATCTCAATCCGCCGCAACACGCCGCGGTGTTCGCCGTGGACGAGAAAACGGCGATTCAAGCCCTCGATCGCTTGGTCCCGGTGCTGCCGCTGTCGCCGGGGCGCGCCGAACGGCACGGGTTCGAGTACTACCGCCATGGCACGTTGTCGTTGTTCGCCGCGCTCGATACCCAGTCCGGCGAGGTGTTCGGCCAGCCCGTGCCGCGCCACACCAGTGCCGCCTTTGTCCAGTTCCTCGGCGACATCGTCGCCAGTCAACCGCTGGGCCGCGAGATTCATGTGATCGTCGACAACCTCGCGACCCACAAAACATCGGCGGTCCGGGGGTTCTTGGCCGCGCACCCTAACGTCCAGCTCCATTTCACCCCGACGTACTCGTCGTGGCTGAACCAAATCGAACTCTGGTTCGCGAAGATCGAGCGCGACCTTTTGGCACGAGGGATCTTCACCTCCGTCGCCGACCTCGCTCGCAAGATCCGGCGGTACATCCGCCATTACAACAAGACGGCAAAACCGATCCGTTGGAGCTACCGAAATCCGATGCATCGAATTGGTAGTACTTCAGTGAGTACAGGCCACTAGTGCCCAACCGCGTGCCGGTCGACGAACTCGTCGACGGCCGACTGGTCCGCCATCCCCACCTCTTCGAATTGAAGCCCCATACCGGCTCGATGGTCGCTCCATGCGACGCGTGAATCGGCGTCGAGGTCGCGTGGCGACCCCGGCAGTCGGAATCGGACGTGCACCTTCGTGCCAGCCTCGAGGGGCGTCATGGTCCGAACCCCGAGGCCACCCTTGCTCAGGTTGAGTGTCGGAGCCGTCGCGATCGTGTCGGCAAACCGGAACGCCACCGGAAGGTCAAGCGTGACGCGAGTACTCGTACGCCGGTTGAAGCTGTCAGGGAACATGCACGGAGCCAGCGACGGAAGGATCTGCTGGTCGGCGCAGCACTCGTTGACGTAAGAGCCGATACCGAGTCCCGCGAGCTCTCGCACCTCCCCCGCATCCCTGACCGAGCCACTCAGGACGACGATACTGGCTCTCGATTCGTGCGTTCGCAACTCGCGTGCGGCCTCGGCCCCTCCAAGGCGGAGGTCGAGCACGATGAGGTCGGCCACACCGAACGGCGGCTGGACGTGGGTAAGGAGCTCCGCCTGGGTCCGAACCTCGACCGGAAGGTGCCCGGCGTGCTGAAGGGCGGCGGCGAAGCGCTCGCGAGTGCGGCGGTCATCGACGGCGACGATCACCGTCTTGGGGGCGGCTGAAGGCTGCGCCATGAAATTTTCGTTAGAATGCGTCGGCCGATAGTTTCGCCGATCGCGCGGGTCATTGAATATTGAATAGTGAATAGTGAATAGTGAATAGTGTCATGAATAGGGCGGTACTAGCTGGGCGCATCGGCGTCCTCGGTGCAGGGGGCGTTTCTGAGTCACGGTCCTAGATGTCCCGAGTGCGAAGCCGAGATTGAGCCCGACGAACTTGACGAGTTCGATGTGGACATCGGCGATCGCCTGGCCTGCACCGCCTGCGCGGCCAGCTTGGAGGTCGTAAGAGTGGCCCCGGTCGAACTGACGGTTGAGTCGGACGACGCGGCGGACGACCTGGATGACGGTGAGGCACCTGGCCGTCACGTGAAGAACTGGGAAGAGGACGAGGAATCGGACACGAAGATGGACGATTAGGTCCGGTAAATCATTGACAGATTTCCGCCAAACTTTGTACGCTGACCCGCGGTTAGAGTGTATCGTCTCCGTAACGAAGTGCCGATAATCGAGAATATTGGCAGGATGTCTCCAGGTCTCTGAATGGAGAGAACTATGAAATCCGTATGGCGAAACCTGATGGCTGTGGCCCTTTGCTCGGTATTTGTACTCAGCGCCGCAGGGTGTTCTTCGAATCCACCACCTGAGCCGCCGCCACCACCACCACCGGCGCCGGAACCACCACCACCACCACCACCACCACCACCACCACCACCGCCGCCGCCGCCGCCACCGCCGCCGACGGAGGAAGAGCTGTTTGCGCGGATGAGTCTGGATGAGTTGAACGGCACGTCACCGCTCGGTCCGGTCTTCTTCAACTACGACGAGGCCGAGATTCTGCCGGAGGGTCGAACGGTCCTCCAGCGGAACGCCGATTGGATGCGGAGATGGTCGTCGACCCGGATCATGGTCGAGGGGCACTGCGACGAAAGAGGGACGAACGAATACAACCTCTCGCTGGGTGACGAACGGGCCACCGCCGTCCGGGACTATCTGGTGAGTCTCGGAATCCCCGGTAACCGAGTCCAGACCCTCAGCAAGGGCGAGGAGGAGCCGTTCTGCAATGACTCCCAGGAGGGGTGCTGGTCGCGCAACCGGCGCGGTCACTTCATCGTGACGTCGAAGTAGCGGGTTCTAGTCGGATAGATCTCAAGGCGGGTGGTGAGCTGACCGAGGCTCATCATCCGTCTTTTTTGGTTTCGGCGGTTGACTCCGACGCCCGGACGAGCGCAGCGGTCAGCTGCGACGCTGAGATTCGGTGCCGCGCAACAATCTGGTGGTCGTTTAGCAAGACGGGAATGTCGTCTCCGAACTCGCGCTCGAGGTCGGGCCGCGCGGAGATGTCGATCTCGTTCAACACGATAGGGTACCGTCGATGCACTCGTGCCACGACTGTCTTCATCGTCTCACAGAGGTGGCATCCCGGGCGGGTGAGCAGCGTCAGCTCAGTCATGCCAGGGCGATCTGTCGCTCGATTTCGGTTGCCGCAGCACGAGGGTCTGGCGCCGCCGTAATCGGTCGACCGATGACCAAATAGCTCGCACCAGCGCTGATCGCGCCGGCGGCATCCATCGTTCGTTTCTGGTCGTTCATCTGATCCGTGGTGCGATTCCGAATGCCCGGCGTCACGACGACGAAGTCGTCCCCGCACGCCTCCCGAATCAACCTGATCTCGAGGGGTGAGGCGACGACGCCATCGACGCCGGCTGATTGTGCGAGTTGGGCCAGGGCCTCAACCTGTTGCGGCACCGAACGGGAGACACCCAGTGCCCCCAGCGTGGCGTCGTCGAAGCTGGTGAGGACGGTGACGGCTACGATCTGCGGACCGCGGTCTCGACTTCCCGCGGCCTCCTTCGCGGCCGCCAACATATCGTACCCACCTGTGGCATGGACCGTCACCATCCAGACACCGAGGTCCTGAGCGACACGCACGGCCGCAGCGACGGTGCTTGGGATGTCGTGATACTTGAGATCAAGAAAAACCCGATGGCCTTGGGCGACCATTCGTTGCACCAGAGGCGGACCCTCGGCGCAGAAGAGGCGACTCCCGATCTTGAACCCGCCTGCTACACCCTTGAGCTGGTCGCTCAGATCGAACGCCTGTGTGGAAGAATCAACGTCGAGGGCAACTAGGAGCTGGTCCATGTGACATCGGTCTGTGAGAGATCAATCGAGCCGACGATATCGCCGACCGACGCGTGGCCGTGGCGTTCCATGTAGGAGGTCAAGCCGCTCAGCAACTTTGGCCAGATGAACGGATCGACGAAGTTGGCGGTTCCGATCTGCACCGCTGCGGCACCTGCAATCATGAATTCGACGACATCGTCAGCGGTGGCGATACCACCCATGCCCATGATCGGAATCCTCACCGCTTGCCGGCATTGATGAACCATTCGCACCGCGATCGGTCGGATCGCGGGGCCGCTGAGACCGCCGACCACGTTCGAGAGTCTGGGTCGGCGGGTCTCCACGTCGATGGCCATCGCCAGAAACGTATTGACCAGCGAGACCCCGTCGGCCCCGGCCTCTTCGGCGGCTCGAGCAAACGCTGCCACGTTTGTCACGTTGGGTGTCAGCTTGGGAATGATCGGCAGGCTGGTGACCCGTCGGACGGCCGCCACGACGTCGTGCGTCCCGCCCAGATCGCACCCGAAGGTGATTCCGCCCTCCTTGATATTGGGACAGGAGATGTTGAGCTCCAGGGCAGCAACGCCGTCCGCGTCCGAGAGTATCCTGGCGAGTTCGGCGTACTCGTCGACCGTTGAACCGCAGATGTTCACGATGACTGTTGCCCGGTGTGCGCGCAGCGAGGGGAGCTTGTCATCGATGAACCGGCGGACGCCGATGCCCTGCAGCCCGATCGCGTTGAGCATTCCGCTCGGTGTCTCCACGATTCGCTGCGGAGGATGCCCTTCTCGCTCTTCCAGAAACAGACCCTTCACTGCCACCCCCCCAAGGGTCGACAGGTCGACGACGTCTGCGTACTCGAGGCCGTATCCGAAACACCCGCTGGCGGCGACCAGGGGGTTGTTCAATCGCAACGGCCCGAACTGAACGGCAAGATCGACTAAAGGCGTCATCGAATCGCGGTTAGGCGAGCTCATTCCACTCGACTTGGTCGCCCGCAAACACCGGACCGTTCAGACACGACCGCACGAGGTGCGGTGACCCGTCCTCCGATCGAACAGGCACAACGCAGCTATAGCATCCGCCCAGCCCGCATCCCATGACCGGCTCCAGCGAGACTTCCGACGCTCGTTGATGCTGGTGGGCCAACCCGGCCACCGCGCGCATCATCCCCGTTGGACCGCATGCATAGACCGTGACCGGCCGGCCCGCGGGTGTTGCCTCGAGCTCGCGGGTGAGTGGCGCCGTCACGAAGCCCGGCTCGCCGAGGCTGCTGTCTTCCGTCGTCAGGAAGAGACGCACTCCCAACTGTTCAAAGCGGTCCAGGTAGTACAGATCACGTGAGGACTGGCCCCCATAGAACAGGGTCGTCGCTGTTGATCGTGCCTGCAGCGCTTCGGCCAGGGTCAGGAACGGAGCCAGACCGACCCCGCCGGCCACCATCCAGGCCTCGCCTGGCGGGGGGACCACCGAGAACGGCTGCCCCAGTGGTCCCAGGCAGCAAAGACGCTGACCGGGCTCGAGCGCAAACAGCGCTCGGGTGACCACACCGACCGTCTTGTTCAGCAGCGAGAGGCCTGCGACCGCTCCGTCCTCGTTGCGGAGGACCTCGAAGATCGAAAACGGTCGCCGCAGGAGTGGCTCAGAGTCCAGAGCGCATTTAACCATGACGAACTGTCCGGGGCGAGTTTGGGTGGCAATCTCCGGGGCGGTAAGGGCGACGACGTTGTAATCCGGGGAGAGCCGATCGTTCGACAAGACCACCGCGTCGATGTCCACCGGCATTCCCGGGAGTATACCCGATGGTTTTCTGACATCATGGACGCGTTGGCGCTCCCCGCGCCGGACACTAACAGCTCATGCGATACTTTCGGATGCTGACGAACGCCGTGCTGGCAGGACTGCTGGCGGCGGTGTATATCGCCATTCTGTTTCTGCAACTCAATCCCCACTTGCCGCTCGACCTTCGATCCCTCTGGCCTCTGCTCGTTGTCGTGATCGGCTTCTATGGTGTTCATGCCGCCGCGTTGTTCTACACCATGATCGTGCTGCGCCAGGTGCTTTCTTCGGAGCTCCTGTCGCCGGGTTGGCTCAGTCTCCGACTCTTGTCGTGGCTGAGCGCGTCGGCCGCCAGCGGTGCGGCGCTGCTGATGTGGCTCAACGTTCGCGGTCTGCGTACCGCTCTCGCTGAAGAGGCGGCTCGCCGCCTGGGTGTCGGCGCCCTCGCGATGGGGTTGTGCGCGCTGGCGTTGCTCGCGATCGCGGTTGTTCACTATTCGTTCGGACGACGGGGAAGCATCGTTGGCGCGTCGCTGTTTGGCATGGCGGTGGTGGCATCTGTGACCCTGCCCGTTGTCGCTCGAGGGGCGGCGGTGCCGCGGCACCTCGGTTCGTATCCGCTCGACGTTGGCAGCTGGAGTGGGCCGAGTTCCGAACGCTCGCGGGTCCTCATGATGCTGCTCGACGGCGCGTCACTCGATTACGTGTCGCTGGCGACGGGCGACGGACGTCTACCCAACTTCGGCCGCATCCTCGACTCGGGTGCGGCGATGCACCTGGCCACACTCCGTCCGACGCAGCCAGAGCCGGTGTGGGCGACGGTGGCCACCGGCAAGTACCCGCCGCGCCATGGTGTGATCTCGACCTCGACCTACGAGGTCGGCCCGGACCTCGCCCGTCTAGAACTCCTGCCTGACCATTGCTTCGCTCAGGCGCTGGTGTACCTGGGCTTTCTTGATGAGTCTCCGGCGTCGTCGGCTGAACTCAGGTCTCGCCCTCTGTGGAGCGTGTTGAGCGGGCAGGGTGTTCCAGTTGGGATCGTCGGTTGGGCGCTCACCCACCCCGTTCAGCCGATTCGAGGGTTCCTCGTGAGCGATCGATTCCATCTGATGGCCGACCCGCGATTCGACCCTCTGGCGGCAGAGGCAGCGTACCCGGCGGAAGTGGTGTCGATCGGTGCGAGAGCGATGCGCGAGGTCAGCGGTCGGGATGTCCTGAACACCACCGCCGCGGATACAGACGGTGCCCAGGCGCCACCGCCGGAAGCGGCACCCATCTGGCAGGACCGGGTGTATGGTCGGATCGCCGACGATCTACGTGCTCATTTTGACGACGTTCGACTGTTCGCCGTCCGGTATCGTGGACTCGACCTTGCAGGCCACAGCTTTCTCCCGACACAGATCCCGCTGCCGCTGATGGGGCGCGGCAACGATCGCGGCGATGCCGCCAGTCTTGAGGCGTACTATCGCCAGGTCGACGCCGAGGTCGGTGCAGTCCTCGAGTTTCTGGGTCCCGATGACCTGTTCCTCGTCGTGTCAGGCTTCGGGATGGAACCGGTCAGTGCGACAAAACGGCTTCTGGCCCGCATCGTCGGCGACCCGGATGCGACAGGCACGCATGAGAATGCTCCGGATGGTTTCCTCCTCGCGTATGGGGCGCAGGTCGAGCCCGGTCGGCATACCCGCGGGTCGGTCGTCGACGTCGCTCCCACCGTGCTGTACTACCTTGGGGTGCCGGTCGCTCGCGATGTCGATGGCGTGGCCCGCACAGACATCTTCACGACCACGTTCACGGAGACACGTCCGATCACGTTCGTCGCGTCCTACGAGCGGTAAAGGGTGGCCTCAGCCCGTTCGAACCTGATAGGATCACAAAGATCTCTTTAACGGCGACCCGGTGAGGTCGCGAAGAGGGAATCGTGCACGCTGCCAGCCTTTTTACGCACACACACCTCTTCTGTCTAGATTGCGGGCGGGCAACGCCCAACCCCTTCAAATTTCCTACTCCCGAAATACGACAGGCGGCGCGAGGTCGATTGTGCCGACGGTAATGGAGGCGGATCGCATCGGACGCGCATTGATGCGTATGTCGCACGAGATCGTCGAGCGCAACCGTGCGATCGACGAGCTGGCACTCGTCGGCGTCCGCACGCGCGGAGTGCCGATCGCCGCACGGATCGCTAACAATGTGCATGAGATCGTCGGGCGAGCGATTCCGACCGGAGCGCTCGATATCACGTTGTATCGCGATGACTTGATGCGCCACACGGTCGGGCCGCAGCCGGTGCTCCGGGAGACGGCGATCCCATTCTCCATCGATGACCGACGAATTCTGTTGGTCGACGATGTGCTGTATACCGGTCGCACGGTGCGAGCGGCGCTCGATGCCCTCGTCGATTTCGGACGTCCGGAATCGATCCAGCTTGTGGTGCTGGTCGATCGAGGTCACCGCGAATTGCCGATTAAGGCCGACTACGTGGGCAAGAACCTTCCGACGTCATTGAAGCAGAGTGTGCAAGTCAAATTGGTCGAGATCGACGGTACCGATGAGGTCACTGTGGTCGAGGGGGACGCCACGTGAGTGCGCAGGCCAATCCGAGTTCGGGGGCAGCACGCGAGCCGGTCGCGATTCCCGTGCGGTTGAGGTCGCGACACCTCCTGAGTATCGCGGACCTGACACCGGACGAGATCTTCTTGATCCTGGACACCGCCCAGGCGATGAAGGAGATCGGGACGCGTCCGATCAAGAAGGTCCCGACGCTCCGCGGCAAGACGGTCGTCAACCTGTTCTTCGAGCCCAGCACCCGGACACGCACGTCGTTCGAGATCGCCGAGAAACGTCTGAGCGCCGATGCACTCAACGTCGCAGCGCTGACATCCAGTCTGGTGAAGGGGGAGACCCTCGCTGACACCGCTCGAAACCTCGAGGCGATGGCCCCCGACATGATCGTGGTGCGGCACGGGTCGTCCGGGGCATGTCATCTGCTTGCCGGCATCGGCAGCTCGAGGATCATCAATGCTGGCGATGGGATGCACGAGCATCCCACCCAGGCGTTGCTGGACGCCCTGACGATTCGTGAGCACAAGCCGTCGATTGCCGGTCGGAAGGTCGCGATCATCGGCGACCTCGCGCACAGCCGGGTGCTGCGTTCGAACGTGATTCTGCTCAACGCGTTGGACGCCGACGTGTGGGTGTCGGGTCCGTCCACGATGATGCCCCGCGGGATCGACCGTTTCGGGGTCACTGCGACCACATCGGTCGACGAGGCCGTGAGCGAGGCCGACGTCGTGATGATGCTACGAATTCAGCTCGAGCGTATGCGTGGACATTTCTTCCCATCGCTGCGTGAATACTTCAGATTGTTCGGGTTGACGCGGGAGCGACTCCGTCTGGCGAAGGACGACGCGATCGTCATGCATCCTGGTCCGCTGAACCGCGGTGTCGAGATCGCCTCTGACGTCGCTGACGGGCCCGACTCGGTGATTCTGGAACAAGTGTCAAACGGTGTGGCCGTTCGGATGGCCGTCCTCTATCTGTTGGCCGGTACTGAGGAGGGCACCGCATGATGGCCGAGCCCGATGGATCCTCGACCCCAAGTTCGATCCTGCTCAAAGGCGGACGTGTCGTCGACCCGATGCATCACCGCGATGGCACGTTCGACGTGAGAATCGAGGACGGTCTGATCGCACAGATCGAGAAGGACGTGCCACCGAATGGCTACCGGGTCGTTGAGGTGCCGTCCAGCGTTGTGGTCTGTCCGGGTCTGATCGACATTCACGTGCACCTTCGTGAGCCGGGGCAGGAGCACAAAGAGACGGTCGCGACGGGCGTCCAGGCGGCCGTCGCCGGCGGGTTTGTCGGCGTCGCCTGCATGCCGAACACCGACCCGGTGAACGACCACGCGGGGGTCACCGAGTTGATTCTGCGAAAGGCAGCCGAGGCCGGACTGTCACGTGTGTATCCGATCGGAGCGGTATCGATCGGTTCGAAAGGTGAGCAGTTGACGGAGATTGGCGAGCTGCAGGCGGCGGGGTGTGTCGCAATCTCGGATGATGGGCACCCGGTCGCAGATGCCCTCATGATGCGTCGAGCGCTTGAGTACGCGTCAATGTTCAATATCCCGGTGGTCAATCATTGCGAGGACCCATCACTGAAGGGCGACGGCTCGGCGCACGAGGGATATCACGCGTCCGTGCTTGGTCTCAGAGGCATCCCGGGCGCCGCAGAGTCGATCATGGTGGAGCGTGATGTCTCACTCAGCGAGCTTACCGGAGGGCACGTACACATCGCACATATGAGCGCGCAGGGCTCGCTCAGAGCGGTCCGGTCGGGCAAAGAGCGCGGCATTCGTGTGACATGTGAGGCCACGCCGCATCACTTCATTTTGACAGACGAGCAGTTGAGCTACGACACCAACTTCAAGATGAATCCGCCGCTGCGCGAGGGTGCCGACCGAGATGCGTTGATCGAAGGACTCGTTGACGGCAGTATCGACGTGATCGCGACGGACCACGCGCCGCATCACGCCGACGAGAAGGCGGTGGAGTTCGACGCCGCGCCGTTTGGGATCGTCGGTCTTGAAACGGCAGTCCCGCTGGTCCTCGACCGGCTGCTGCACACCGGCACGCTCGCGTTGTCGCGGATCATCGAGTTGCTGGCCGTCAACCCTGCCCGGGTTCTGGGCCTTGAAGGGGGCGGCCTGACAGTGGGCGCGCCGGCCGACCTCACACTCCTGGCACCCGACGCCTCGGTCGATGTGTCAGCGGCATCGTTTCGATCGAAGGGTCGCAACACGCCATTTGATGGTTGGAGCCTTCGCGGCGCCGTGGCGGCCACGGTGATCCAGGGCCGTGCGGTCTACGTCAGCGACGACGTCGCCGGTCTGGACGCGCTCGAGCAGGTAGGTAGGTAGAGATGCAGACGCCAAGGGAGATCCCACCGTCGAAGCCTTCGCCACGAACGACATCGGTCCGTGAAGAGAATGTCCGTGCGAAGGCCCTCCGCGACCTCCAGCGCTATCACGTGTTAATGGTCGACGGCCATTTCGACTACGGCAATGGCTACCATGGGCGTGTCTACGTCAACCCCCATCAGCTGTTCCAGGAGCCCTCACTGATTTGGCGCCTCGCCCAGGACCTGATCGACCTCTTACCAGGCGTCCTGGTCGACCAGACCGAGGTGGTCGCCGGGCCGGTCACGGGTGGAGCGCTGCTGGCTCACACAATCGCAGGCCTGATGGATGGCCGGCGGAGTCTGTCACACGCCCGCTCGCAGTTCGCACCGTTCACCGCTGATCCGTCGACCGGTCTTGCGCTCCGACAGACCTATGCCGGGATCGTGTCCGGGAAGCGAGTTCTCCTGGCCGATGATGTGCGCAACACGGGAAAGACGCTGGACCAGTGCGCTCAGTTGATCGCGGACGCCGGCGGCGTCGTGATCGGGTCGGTGGCGATCCACGACAGGCTAGAGTCGATCGTCGAGCTTGGTGTCCCGCACGTAGCGCTTGCCGAGTACAAGGCCCCTGCGAACTGTCCGGCCGACGCGTGCCCGATGTGTGCGGCCGGTACGCCGATCACGACGTTCTAGTGTCCTGAGTTCGATATACCTGTACACCGAGGGCGCCGCGCTCCGGGACCTATGCTGCGAACCACGCGGTCGGGACACTAGTGGCCTGTATCGGCTGAATCAGTGGCGGTCGCTGGGGCGCGGCGCCCGCCTGGCAAGGCGCGACGAGGGAACATACCGGCCGTATTCGACCGAGACGCAACGCCGTCAGGCGGGATGCCCCGCCCGGCGAACGGTACTGATTCAGTCGATACAGGCCACTAGCTTGTGGCAAGGACGAAGGAGGCGACAGTCCACCCACCGCGCAGCGGTGAACCCTCCGTGCGCGCGGCGAGGGTCGCTCTTGACCGGCTGTATCTCGAGTTCGATGACCAGCGCGATGTAGCTGACCCTGTCCACGTTGTCCGCCGCTACGCTGATCCAGCGGACCAGGAGATCGCTGGCTTCTGTGCAGCCGGACTGGCGTTCGGGCGAGTCGCCAGTGTTCTCAGCTCGGTCGAATCGTTCCTGTCCGCGATGGGACCGTCACCCGCGGCGTTTGTTCGCGCGTTCGACCCCCGCCGCAGCCATCGGGCGATCCGGATCCTACGGCACCGGTGGATCGGTGGGCGTGATCTTGTCGCGCTCCTTGTCGTCTTGCGTCACATGGTCGAGACGGCGGGTTCGATCGAACGGTTTTTTCTCAGCGGATACCGCCCTGACGCTGAAGACATCGGCTCGGCCCTTGACGATTTCTGCACCCGTGCCCGTGAGGTTGACCTCGGTCGTGTGTATCGCCGCGGGGCGACACGCCAGGGGGTCTGGTACTTCTTTCCCCGACCGTCCGATGGGAGCGCCTGCAAGCGTCTGAATCTCTACCTCCGGTGGATGGTTCGGCGTGACCATATCGACTTCGGAACCTGGTCGGGGGTCGACCGGTCCAAGCTCGTGGTGCCGCTGGATACGCATGTCATTCGGGTTGGCCAATGCCTCCAGCTCACAAGGTATCGAAGCCTGGGTTGGCCCATGGCGCGAGAGATCACGCGGTCGCTCAGGCGGCTGGACCCTGACGATCCGGTGAAATACGACTTCTCACTGTGTCACGTAGGGATGCAGAACGCATGCGGTTTCAACCGGCCCCAGGGGGACCAGCGCTGTCCGCTACGCGGGGTGTGTGTGCCACGCGCCGATATACCTCGACGGTCTCGTCAACCATCCGGTCGGCGCTGAAGCGCTGAGTTGCGCGCTCGAGTGCAGTGTTCCCATAGTGCTCTCTGAGCGGTCGATCCTGGAGCAGCTCGATGATCGCTTCAGCCAGCGACTCCGGGTCACGTGCCGAGACGAGCAGTCCGGTTTCCCGGTGGTCGACCACCTCTGGCAAGCCACCGACCCGGGTCGCCACGACCGGTCGCCCGCACGCCATGGCGTCCAACGCTGACGTGCCGAGTCCCTCACTCACCGAACTCATCACGAAGACGTCGAACCCTTTGTGCAGTGAGAGCACATCGGGGCGAAACCCCGTGAGGATGACATGCTTTTCCAGGTTCAAGTGCTTGATCTGATGGCGGAGCGCGTCCTCGAGTGCACCCTCACCAGCGATGAGGAAGCGGACATCTGGGATCTTGCGCACGACGAGAGCGGCGGCATCGATCAGATACCGCTGGCCCTTGTGTGGGACGAGGGCTGCCACGTTTCCGACGGTCGGCGCATTGTGGGGGAGCCAGAACTCCTTGTGCACGTTGAGCGGCGGCGCCGCTTCCACATGGGCGAGGTCGATTCCTTCGTATACGACCGTGATGCGGTCGGCGGGCAGCCCATCATCGATCAGCATCGACCTGATGAACGCCGACGCGCAGACGAAGTGGTCGACCTGCCGGTATTTCCACCGGGAGAAAGCGTTCTTCCCGATGTGAAAATCGACGCGGCGCGCTGCCACAAACCTCGTGCGCAGTGCAGAGCCCCCCAGCGAGACCGCCAACGCCGCCATCGCGACGCCGTGCGCGTCGTGCGCGTGCACGACATCGGGTTGCAGGTCGCGCATCAGCCGCGAGAGCTTCCATGCTGCATGAAGGTCCATCTCCATCCGCGGTGCCAGCGGCAAGAGGTCTGTGCCTTCCGACGCTCGCCTTCGGAGCTCACCGTCGGGGTGGGCCACGAGGGCAGCCCGATGCCCACGGGAACGCAGTCCGAGTACGGTCAGCAGGACTTGGTTCTGTCCGCCGCGCCAGGTCCGCGCGGTGTCCACGTGCAGCGACACCATGAGTCAGTCTTGGGTCCTCTCCGATTCGGTCTGCCGCTCCCACAGCTTGGCGAACTTGCAAAACACGTAGTACGAGTTCATCAGCGAAACGATGAGGCCCGGCAGGCCCTCACGAAACCCCTGGCGCCAGAGGTAGTTTCGCAAGAAGACGAGGGGAGGTTGGCCGATCAGGTCGACCCAGCTGGCGCGTCGCCCGTCGGCCACCATCTGAGCGGCCCAGAGCGTCGTATATCGATTCATCCTCGAGAGATGCTCGGCGACGTCACCATACGAATAGTGATACAGCTCGGACCGCAGCGTGCCGACCCGTCCGTCGACCCGGACCGATTCGTGAACATACCGGGCGTTCCACTGGGCAACGCGGCGGTCGTACAATCGAAGCTGAAGGTCCGGATACCAGTCGGTAGAGCGAATCCATCGACCGAGATAGCGTGTTGTCCGGGGAATGCGATACCCCTGCATCGGCGGGGCAGACCGCATGAGTGCCTGGATCTCTTCGGCCAACTCGGGCGACACGCGTTCGTCGGCATCGAGCGACAACACCCAGTCGTGGGTGGCCAGGCCGGTGGCGTAGTTCTTCTGGGCGCCGTACCCTTCCCAGGTCCGCGTCGTCACACGGTCGGTGTAACGTTTCGCAATCTCAATCGTCTTGTCGGAGCTCCCAGAATCGACGACGACCACGTCCTCGACCCACTGTACCGACTCGAGCGCTCCTGCGATGTTGTCCGCTTCGTTCTTGGCAATGATCACGACCGAAACGTCGACCACGCGAGCGAGTCTATCACCGATCTCCCGGTGCGCTTCGACGCGGCAAGGCGGTATACTGAGCGAGCCACGACACCCCCTGCGACGATCGTTCCGACCATGACTTCCGCTCAGGTGCTCGACATATTCAGGCGGTGCGGGGCGCTGCTCGAAGGGCACTTTCGGCTGTCCTCGGGTCTTCACAGCCCCGGATATCTCCAGTGTGCGCTGGTCCTCCAGCACCCCGAACATGCGGCGAGACTCGGGGCAGCCGTGGCCGACCACGCGGGAGGCTGGACACCGCGGGTGGTGTTGTCGCCTGCTCTCGGGGGTGTGATCATCGGACACGAGGTGGCGCGCGCACTCGGCGTTCGTGCCGTGTTTGCCGAGCGCCGCGACGGTCGTTTGGCGCTGCGACGCGGGTTTCGGTTCGACCCCGGTGAGCGAGTCTTGGTCGTCGAGGACGTCATCACGACCGGCACGTCGACCCGGGAGACGATCGACGTCGCGCGCGACGAGGGAGGCGAGGTTGTCGGCGCCGCGTCGGTCATCAATCGGGGCGGTCCAGATGTGGACGTGGGCGTTCGTGTCGAGACCCTCGCCGAGGTGTCGTGGCCGACGCATGACCCGAGCGCCTGTCCGCTCTGTGCTGACGGTCGCCCTATTACACAGCCCGGGTCTCGCCCCGGCCCGTAAGCCCGGATCAGCTTTCCTTTGTGTCTTGCGAACATTCAAGCTGACCATCGCGTACGACGGAACCGCCTACGCCGGATGGCAACGTCAAACCGGCGTCGATACGGTACAGGCGCGACTGGAGGCAGCGCTGGCCGACATCGAGGGTCGAGATGTCACGGTACACGGCGCGGGGCGAACGGACGCCGGAGTGCATGCGTGGGGCCAGGTTGCGAGCTTCGAGCTCGAGCACGGCATCGACACCCGCGCGCTCGGTCGTGCCCTCAATGCCAAGTTACCCGACGATGTGCGCGTCAGGCGGGTGGAGACGATGCCGCCGTCGTTTCATGCGCGCTTCCGGGCCCGTGGCAAGTCGTACCGCTATCGGATCAACCATGCACCGGTGGCGAATCCGATGGAGCGTCGTTTTTCCTGGCATGTTGCCGACGCGCTCGAACTCGGGGCGATGCGTCAGGCGGGGGCGACACTGATAGGCCAACACGATTTCGCCGCCTTTCGGACAGCGGCCACCGGCGCGACGGTCCGGACGACCGTCCGCACGGTCTTCGATCTCAGAATCAATCCCGAGGCGGACGACATCGTGGCAATCGACGTCGTCGGTGACGGGTTTCTCCGTTACATGGTTCGCACGATCGTCGGTACGCTCGTCGAGGTCGGGCTGGGGCACCGTCCAGTCGACGATACGGCGAAGATTCTGATGTCCCGGACACGTGACCGAGCGGGACCAACCGCACCTCCCCATGGGCTCTTTCTAGTATCCGTCGACTATCCGGATCCTTGAACACCTCGCTAACACCTTGTATCATAGGGAGTTAATCAGAGTTGTCTCGCATTCCATACTATGAGTCTTCAGGAGGTTCTGGCGTGGGTTCCCCGGGGGTCGGCCGCAGCCGAGCTCGCCAGGCAGGTGCGATTCGACCGTCTTCCTGCCCATATCGCCGTCATCATGGATGGCAACGGTCGCTGGGCGGCCCAGCGCCACCTGCCCCGGGTCGAAGGGCACCGTGCCGGCATCGACTCGGTGCGTGACGTCGTCGAGATCTCGGCGCGGCTCGGAATCAAGGTCCTCACTCTCTACGCGTTCTCGGTCGAGAACTGGAAGCGACCGGCCGCGGAGGTGACGATGCTGATGGGGCTGCTCAAGCGATACCTGCGGCTGGAGCTTGCCACCCTGGTCAGCAACAATATCCGGTTCAACGTGATCGGCCGGGATGCGGAGCTCTCACCTGACATTCGCCACGAGCTCTTGGTCGGGCAGCAGAGGACGCAGGCAAACACCGGACTGCTCTTCAACATCGCCCTGAACTATGGGGGACGGGCAGAGATTGTGGCGGCCGCCAGGGAGGCGATCGCAGCGGGCCTGAATCCAGACGATCTCGATGAGGAGCGCTTCGGTCGACTGTTGTACACGGCGGGACAACCTGACCCGGACCTCTTGATCCGTACGAGCGGCGAAATGCGGGTGAGCAACTTTCTGCTGTGGCAGATCGCCTACTCCGAGATTTGGGTGACGGAGACGCTGTGGCCCGATTTTCGGTCCCGGCACCTTCTCGAAGGCATTCTTGCCTATCAGAAGCGCGATCGCCGGTACGGTGGCATCAAGCCGGAACCAGCTGCCGTGGGACACGAGTGACGTGTCCTCATATTCGTCACGCGAGCTCTGGCCGGGGCACCTGCCTCACGGCGCTGGCTCTCGGTCGCAGATGCTCAATTCGCTCTCTCGCCGCGCCGTGCGCGCCGGGCACCGCGGTCCGGATTCTACGTCATGCATCATGAGGACACCCCACTAGTTCCCTGGCGCTCGCATGACGCGTGTCCTCAGCGCCCTGGCGCTCCTTCCCATCGTTGTCGGCGTCATCTGGTTTCTTCCTCCCATCGGGACGCTGATCGTCGTCGAGGCGATTCTCCTTCGCGCTATCGTCGAGTATTCTGAGATCAGCGTCCGAACCGGCATATCCTTCTCGCGTGTCTCTACAGCCACCGCGGCGATGGCGACGTGCGCGGCGTTCAGCCTCGCTCCATCTCGACTGCCTCTGGTGCTGATGACCGCCACAGTGGGCATCGCCCTGGTTGAGATGGCCCGGCGGACTCAGCAGTCGGTCCTCGCGTCGATGTCCGTCGCCGCACTGAGCCTCCTGTACCTGGCGATTCCACTTGGATCGATGGCAGCCCTCAGAACTGAGGCCGGGCCCGAAGTCTTGTTGCTGCTCCTCGCGACGGTCATGGCCAGCGATACGTCGCAGTACTACGGCGGCCGAGCCGTCGGCAAACGTCCATTGGCGCCAGTCATGAGTCCAAAGAAGACGGTCGAGGGGGCCGTGTTCGGGCTCGTGGCGGGGACTGTCGTCATCGGAATCGTCGGTCGATGGTGGCTTCCAGGAGTCGACCTGGTGTGGCGGTTGGTGCTTGGCGGGACCGTTGCGGGTCTGGGCATCGCCGGAGACCTGTTCGAGTCGAGTCTCAAACGGGGAGCGAAACTCAAGGACGCCTCGTCGGTCATTCCCGGACACGGTGGCGTGCTCGACCGTCTCGACGGCTTCTTGTTCGCGGCACCGATCTATTACGCGGTCGTCGTGCTGACGAGGTAGATCACCGACGTGAAACGGATCTCGATCCTTGGCTCCACCGGTTCGATAGGCCGCAACGCGCTCTCGGTTGTCGCGGCACATCCCGATCGACTGGAGATCGTCGGTCTGGCTGCTGGGCGCAACGTCGGTCGGTTTATCGAACAGGCGCGGCGCTTCCAGCCGCGGTTGGTCGCCATGGCGTCGACGACCGCGATCGACGAGGTCCGCCACGCGCTGTCTGACGGCACGGCCGATCCTCCAGCGTGTGCGCCGGCCGGTGCCGATGGGCTTGAGGAGGTCGCCACGCACCCAGACGCCGACGTCATCGTCTGTGCGACCTCAGGCACGGCGGCGCTCCAGGCGGTTCTCGCTGCGATCGTGGCAGGCAAGACGATCGCCCTGGCCAATAAGGAGGTGCTCGTGATGGCGGGCGCCCTGATGATGGAGGCCGCGCGGACCCACGGCGCGACCATCCTGCCGGTCGATAGCGAACACAACGCCATTCATCAGTGCCTGCAGGGCCGGGTGAGCACGGAGGTTACGCGACTTCTCTTGACCGCCTCTGGAGGGCCTTTTAGGCGCTGGCCGGCAGACAAGTTGCCTGGCGTGACGCCGAGGGAAGCGCTCGATCACCCAACTTGGGACATGGGCCCGAAGATCACTGTCGACTCTTCTACCCTGATGAACAAGGGGTTGGAGGTGATCGAGGCCCGGTGGTTGTTTGACGTGGGACCGGACCGAATCGATGTCGTCGTTCATCCCCAGTCCGTTGTGCACTCGCTCGTCGAGCTTCGGGACGGTTCCGTGATCGCTCAGCTCGGTGTCACCGACATGCGGCTCCCGATTCAGTATGCGCTGTCGTATCCCGAGCGATGGCAGACGGAGTTACCCCCGCTCGATTTAGCGGCGTGCGGCCGTCTCGATTTTGCCCAACCCGATACAGGTCGATTTCCGTGCCTCGGGCTGGCCTATCGTGCCCTCGAAGGGGGATCTGCACTCCCCGTTATCCTCAATGCCGCCAACGAGGTTGCCGTTGAGGCTTTTCTTGCCGGGCGCCTCTCATTTCCGGGGATTGCCACGTTGATCGAGCGCTCGCTCGACGCAGGTGAGCACCAGGGGTGGTCTCAGGTCGAGTCCCTGGCGGCTGTCCGTGAGGCCGATTCCTGGGCCCGCCGGTTTTCGCACGAGCTCGTCGGCAAGGTAAAATTAGAACCGTCGTAACTGGTGCGGGGTTTGCTTACTCATAACCCGGCTCGGAGTCTTGATGCTGACTAGTCTCGTAGCTTTCATTTTCGTAATCGGCGTTCTTGTGTTCGTTCACGAGCTCGGCCACTTCTTGGCTGCGCGCCGCATCGGCGTTCGTGTGTTGACGTTCTCCCTGGGTTTCGGCCCCAAGATCGCCAAGTTCCGCCGCGGCGACACTGAGTACTGCATCAGCGTCATTCCCCTGGGTGGCTACGTCAAGATGGCCGGCGAGAACCCGGATGACAAGCGCACCGGCGCGGACGACGAGTTCATGTCCAAGTCGAAGTGGGAGCGGTTCCAGGTGCTGATCATGGGACCGGTGATGAATATTGCGCTCGCCATCATCGTGATGACCCTCGTGCTCTATCAGGGAGCAGAGATGCCGGCCTACGAAGAAGAGCCGCCGGTCGTGGGGACGGTCGTCGAAGGGTCGGCCGCGGAGGGGGCAGGCATCCGGGTCGGGGATAGGATTGTCAGCGTCGAGGGCCAGGCCACCGCGACGTGGTCGGACCTGTTTGTGGCGGTCATGCCACGAGCGGATCGGGTCATATCGGTCGTCGTGAGTACTGACGGCGCGCAGCGCACCATCGAGGTGACCCCTGATTCTCAAACCGAGTTTGAGATGGGTGACCTCGGCGTTGGCCCGGTCATGGAGCCGCAGATCCGGAGTGTCACCCCGGGCGAGCCTGCTGAGCTCGCCGGTCTTCAGGTCGATGACGTCATCGTTGCCGTGGGCGGCGACGCGGTCACCAGCGAAGAGTTGATTAAACGGATCAACACCAGTCCTGGACAACCGTTAGACCTCACGATCCGACACGCCGATGCGCTGAGAGAGGTCGAGGTCACGCCGGCCCAGGTCGGCGATATCGGTCTGATCGGTGTCTCAATCAGCCCGTTTCCGGTCCGGATCGTCGAGCCAGGATTCGCCGAGGCGTTCACCTTGAGTCTCGAGCGCAACTACCAGTGGTCGGGGCTGATCTTTGAGACGCTGGTTGGGTTGTTCACGGCCGAGACGTCTCCGAAACAGCTAGTTGGGCCGGTTGGCATCGCTCAGCTCTCGGGTGGCGCGGCCGAATTGGGTCTGGTTGCGCTGTTCAGTCTGCTTTCCATGATCTCGCTGAACCTGGGTATTCTCAATTTGCTGCCGGTTCCGGTGCTCGACGGCGGACACATCGTCATCATGGCCCTGGAGGGCGTGTCGCGCCACGACTTCAGCACCCGGGCGAAAGAGCGGATGCTGCTTGTGGGCTTCGTCATTCTGATGACGCTCATGGTCACCGTGATCTACAACGATCTCACGCGCATCGCGTGGATTGAGCGTCTGATGCCGTGGCGCTAAACGACGGTCGACCGACGCGTTTCCACGGCGTGACCGCTGACCGCAACGCCGTGGGGCTATACCCCGTCGAGCGCTCTCCGAATCGCCTGGGCCAGGCCGCCCTCGTCGTGTCCGGCGGTGGTGGGCCACCCGAAGGCCTTGAGCTCGGCAACGGCGTTGCCCATCACCACGGGGTGACCCACGAGTGCCAGCATCTCCCGGTCGTTCAAGTTGTCGCCCACGGCCATGACCTCGTGGGCATCGACACCCCGACGCTCGAGCCAGGTCGTCAGCATGGCGCCCTTCGAGCATCCGTTGACCGTGATATCGAGGAGTGAAAAGTCCCGCGCTTCGTACTCGGTGCGCGTGATCGTAATTCGTTTGGCGACGTCCAGGTTGCGGACGAGGGCCGCCAGGTGTCGCATTTCCTCAACGCCGCCGGTGAACGCGAGCTGGAGTGGACTGTCGGTGAGTCCGTCTTCGAGCGGTGACAGCTCGGTCATGAACTGCCGGTTCAGCTCGTAGTACCGACGTCGGTTGGGGTGTTGCCAGTCGATGCCCTCATAGAGGTACTGGTCGGGCCCATCACGGTCGAAGATAAGAGCGGCGCCGCTCCGATGCTCCCGCACCTTGACGATGATCTCCTTGGTGACCGCTGGATCGAGCACGTAACGGTGCACCGTCTGTCCGTCGGGCCGCTTCATGAGTGCCCCGTTACTCACAATGAGTGGAACACGGTCGGACAGCGCCGCGCCGACCGGCCGGGCATGATGGAAACTGCGCCCGGTGACCAGCGCGACCTCGATACCGGCATCGACGGCTTCGCGTACCGCGTCCCGGTTGACGGCCGGCATGTGACCCCGGTTGTCGAGCAGTGTGCCGTCAATATCGATCGCGATCAGTCGAATGGGCAGCGTCACGCGCGGTAGTTCTCGGAAGTGCGGTGGCCGACAGTCGCGCTACGGCAGCAAACGGCTGCTCGCCACCGGTCGCGTGCTGGTCTTCTTGGAGTATCTCGCGTCGACGTACTGGTCGACCAGCGCGCGAAACGCGTCGGCCAGCTGCTCATACGACCCACGCAGGCTCGTGGCGTGACGACCATCGATGTACACAGGGCAGCTCGGCGCCTCCCCGGTCCCAGGCAGGCTGATACCGATATTGGCCGCCTTGGACTCGCCCGGTCCGTTCACGACACACCCCATCACGGCGACGGTCATATCTTCGACGCCTTCATAGCGCGTCTTCCACTCCGGCATCTGGTCTCGTACGTAGTTCTGAATACGTTCGGCGAGCTCCTGGAACGTGGAGCTCGTCGTTCGGCCACACCCCGGACAGGCGGTCACACTCGGGGCAAAGGAGCGCAGGCCCATCGCCTGGAGGATCTCGCACGCCGCGTAGACTTCGTCCCGTCGGTCACCGCCCGGTCGCGGTGTGAGTGACACTCGAATCGTGTCGCCGATGCCTTCGTTCAGGAGGATGCCTATTGCCGATGCCGACCACACCAGTCCTTTGATACCCATCCCGGCTTCGGTCAAGCCCAAGTGGAGCGGTTGATCGGTCTGGCTGGCCAGCTGTCTGTACACCGCGATGAGGTCACGCGGGCGCGAGACTTTGCACGAGATGATGATCTGGTGCCTGTTCAGACCGGTGTCCAGTGCCAGCGTGGTCGATTCAAGCGCGGAGAGCACCATACAGTCATTGATGATGTCGTCGGACGACCGACCGAGCTGGCGGTCGGTGTTCTCCTGCATCTTTGCCATGACCAACTCTTGGTTGAGCGAGCCGCCGTTGACACCGATCCGGACCGGCTTGCCGTGGTCGCGTGCGACCTGGCAAATGGTGCTGAACTGCTCGTCCCGTCGTCGACCTGTGCCGACGTTCCCCGGATTGATCCGGTATTTGTCGAGCGCCGCGGCACACGCGGGGAACTGGGTGAGGAGCTGATGACCGTTGTAGTGGAAGTCCCCGATCAACGGCGTGGTACATCCAGCGTCGAGGAGACGCTGCTTGATCTCTGGGACCGCTGCCGCAGCACCTGGCTGGTTTACGGTGACTCTCACCAATTCCGAGCCGGCGTCGACCAGCTCGACGCACTGCACCGCCGTGGCGGCCGCGTCCGCAGTGTCGGTCAACGTCATCGACTGCACGGCGACCGGCGCACCCCCGCCAACTCGCACGTCGCCGACGCGTACCTCAACCGTTCGATTACCTGCTCGAGTCATTGATCGTGGGGACAGACCTGTCATCGCATCATACCATCCGACTTTGCGGGGAGTCGTCCGCGTGACGCCCGTACGGTCAGCGAGTACGAACCTCGCACATCGCGTTTCGCGCCGCCCGGACGGTGCGGGAAACGTCGCGTTCGGTGTGCGCCGCCGACAGAAACCAGCCTTCGAATTGTGAAGGAGGCGGGTAGACGCCCTGGTCAAGCATGCTGCGGAAGAACGTCGCATACGATTCGGTGTTGGCGGCGGTGGCCGACTCGTAATCGGTGACGGTTCGGTCGGTGAAGAACGGCGTGAGAACCGAGCCGATGCCGTTGACCTGGAGCGGCACACCGGCGTCGCGGGCCGCTTCACTGAGTCCGGCGGCCAGCTTGACGCCCAGCGCCGCCAGACGGGTATAGAGAGCGGCTGAAAGGTTCTTGAGCGCCCATACGCCCGCGGTCATAGCCAGCGGGTTTCCCGACAGGGTCCCGGCCTGATAGACCGGCCCTGACGGCGAAACGTGATTCATCAGGTCAGCGCGACCTCCGTAGGCCCCGACCGGCAATCCTCCGCCGATGATCTTGCCGAGGCACGTCAGGTCTGGGCGCACGCCGTACCGGGCCTGTGCGCCACCCTTGCCAACCCGAAATCCGGAAATGACCTCATCGAAGATCAGAAGGCTTCCATGTCGGTCGGCGAGGGCCCGGAGCCCCGCCAGAAAGCCTGGCGTGGGCGGAATAACGCCCATGTTGCCGGCGATCGGCTCAACGATAATGGCGGCGACCCTCCGACGGTACTCGCGTAACAGCTGGCTCACCGAATCCAGATCGTTGTACCGGGCGATCAGTGTCTCGGCGGCGGTGGCCGCCGAGACTCCCGGACTGGTTGGTACGCCCAATGTCGTTGCGCCTGACCCGGCCTGCACGAGAAACGAGTCGGCGTGACCGTGGTAGCACCCTGAGAACTTTATGAACTTGTCGCGCCTGGTCGCAGCCCGCGCCAAGCGTAGCGCGCTCATGGCGGCTTCGGTGCCGGAGTTGACGAATCTCACGCGCTCGATGGATGGCACGAGACGGCACACGAGGCGACCCAGCTCGACCTCGACCGCCGTCGGGCCTCCGAAGCTGGTGCCGTTCCGGGCCACCGTCGCCAATTCGCGTATCAGTGCCCGCGGGGCGTGGCCGTGAATCAGGGGACCCCAAGACATGACGTAGTCGATGTAGACCTGGCCATCGACATCTTCGATCCGTGCACCCCGGGCACGGTGGATGAAGGGGGGGTTCCCCCCGACCGCACCAAACGCCCGGACGGGGCTATCGACACCACCCGGAATGAGCCGTTTGGCACGGGCGAAGAGTCGACGTGAGCGTGGTCGCGAGCGAGGTGACATGACGCGGACGAACGATATCATGTCTCGCTTAGGGCCTCGCCGCGCGGGGATTGGTCCCGCGTCGTCGGTTCGTGCTCGCGGGACCCGACGAGTTTGTCAGGTTGATTCTTCAGGGTCCCGGTGAAAAGATTGGGACATGTCAGCAGCCATCAGCGTGTGGCGCGCCAGTGTCGTGCTGTCGGGAATCCTGACTATCGCAGCGGTTGTCCTCGTACGCGACTATCCACAGGCGGCGGGCCAGGACGTGCCGCTGAGTGATGGTGTCTACAGCGAACGTCAGGCCAATCGAGGCGCGCGTGTGTATCGAACGACCTGCGAGAGCTGTCACGCTCCCAACCTTGAAGGCTCCGAGGAAGGTCCGACCTTGGTTGGTGAGGAGTTCTTGGAAGGCTGGGACGGCGAAGTCCTGGCCGAGCTCATGCTTCTGATGACGGATACGATGCCGGAGGAGAACCCCGGTGGTTTGACCGAAGGGGAATACACCGACGTACTCTCCTATCTGCTGCAACAGAACGGCTATCCACCGGGCGCCGAACTCACATCGGATGCGCTGGAGGACATCGTCATCGAGCTCTAGAACGCTGCATCCCGTAGAGGCCGGCGCTGAGACCTTCTTCTCGTGCTCAAATATTCCCGATATGCTCGCTCTTCGCGCCTGGCCATCCGGGCGCATCGCCGCCGTCGGTGTACAGGTATATCGAACGCAGGCCACTAGGTCGAATCGGACTCCGTACCCACCATTCTGTACTAGCAGCCCGTGGTGAAAGCACCACCGAACGACGGGTCGGCCCAGACATGGCAGTGCCCCACGCGGAGGTCGTTGGCGGCGATGGTAGGTCGAGATAAGATCCACGGCGCGCCCCAACGCGTCTCCGGGAGTCGCATGAGCGACCACAACAGCCGAAGACACGCCACCGCATGCCCCTGAAGACTGCGGGGTGTCCCGACACCCGTGAGCGTCCGCATCAGCAACCCAAGGTTCAGTCCAGCAACGTGCAGCAGGACGCGTTTGAGGATGTTGTCGTGCCCCCGCAGGTATACGCGGCGTAGCCGCCCGGTGGCATAGAGATGGGCAAAGGGGCGTTCGAGTCGTTCCCCGCGCCGGCGCAGCAGGCGTTGCCCGCGCGCGCCGCGAAGACGCCGACGGTTTCGGTAGACGGCGTCGCGCGCCTCCGCCTTGTCTTTCCACTTACGCCTGCCGCGATCTGGTTCCGAGATGTAGCTGCGGAGGCCGATGGCTTCAAGATCGACGAGTTCCTGGTTGCTGTGATAGCCCTTGTCCCCGACGACCTCGGCAAGACGGCCCGCAGGCACCACGGTCTCGATGTGCTCCGCCGCGGTGATCAGCGTCGCGCGGCTCGTCGCCACATCGCCTTCATCGGCGTCCTGCACCGTCACCGCCACGACCGCGCCGGTGTCGAGGTCGACCGCCTGCTCCGCCTTGTGCGCGAGGTGCGTGCGGCCGTCCTTCATCTTGGTGATTCTTGCGTCAGGATCGTGCGGATGGGTCCAGTCGTCGTTCGAGCCTTTCTTCTTCCGCTTCCGATCGATGCGCGCCAGATCGGCACGCGTCGGGGTCTCAATCCCCGAGGCCTGGGCGAGCTGGATCAAGAAGTCCTGATACGCCTCGCCGGTGTCGCGCCGCACGATACTTCGCAGGGCGGCGTTCGCTTCCAGCGTCGTCGCATCGATACCGATCGTCTTGCCCTTGACAAGCTTCGCCTCAGCCAGTCGCTGCAACACCCACGCGAAGACAGCCTGATGCGTTTCCAGGTCGATCAGCCGACGCGTCCGCGAGACCGTCGAATGATCCGGCGGCGCTTCGTGCAGCTCCAGCCCCAAGAAGCTCCGCACGCTCAACGACTCGGCCGCCCGCCACGCGATCGCCCGCTCGGAGTCGAGCCCTTCGAAGTACCCGAGCAGCAACACGCGGAAATACCGGCCGGGCGGCAAACTCGGCCGGCCGATCTCATCCGCGTAGAATCGCTGACAGAGCGACTCGACGTACCCGTCGAAATCCGCTCTCTCGAGAATGTGATTCAGTCGCGTGTAGAACGGGTGCGCGGCGCTGCGAGGCAGATCTTGTGCGGCGACCCACATCGACGTCTGCTTGGGACGTCGCCGTCGTTTGCCCATGGCCATGCGCGCCTGCAGTGCCACGCGGGCCTTCGTCAGTGGAGTACGCATGATCACTTCTGGCGATCGATCTAATTCGGTGACTTTCACCACGGGCTGCTAGGCTCTTTCTACCTCAGCTCGTCTTCGAGCTCCCACCCTAACCGCTCCACCACGGTCGTCCGCACCTCCTCGATGAGAACCTGAGCCAAAGGGTGTTCGGCGCTGGGTTTTTGCCGTCCTTTGCGGTAGATTGTCGATCACCCCGCTGGAGGACCCATGAGAAATCTGTCACGAGCCCGTTGTACTTTGATCCTGTTCGTTCTTGCGCTTGCACTGGCCGGCGTCTCGGCGTTTGCTCAGAATCGACTGGGTGTTCCGGCGGTCCCACCGCCGGACCGACCTGTAGTGCTCCGCACTTCGGACGTTGCTCGCATTCGCGTGGTGCCGGTCGTCACCGACCTTGACCATCCTTGGGGCCTGGCGTTCAGGCAGAACGGCGACATCCTGGTCACCGAGCGCGACAAGGGGACGCTACGGGTTATTCGGAACGGACAGCTTCTCGAGCGCCCAGTCCCCGGCGTCCCAGAGGTCTACGCGGAAACACAGCGCGCGGGTCTGATGGACATCGCCGTCCACCCAGACGACGACAGCTTGGTCTACTTGACCTACTCCAAAGCCGTGGAGCGCGACGGCGAGAGTGGTGCGACCGTGGCGCTGGCGAGGGGGCGTCTGGACGCGGGCGCCCTGACGGAGGTTCGCGACATCTTCGTCGCCGATGGTGTCGATCGCGGCGTGGCGGCGTCGCGAATCATTTTTGCCGCCGATGGGACACTGTTCATGACCGTCGGTGGTGCCTACCAGTTTGCAAACACCGGGGAGTATGCCCAGGACCCGATGATGCACTTCGGGAAGTTGCTGCGTCTGAATGACGATGGGTCGGTACCCGACGACAACCCGTTCGTCGGCAACGCCGACTACCTGCCTGAGATTTACTCACTGGGCCATCGAAACCAGCTCGGTGTGAGCTTCCATCCCGACACCGGCGACCTCTGGGCGACCGAGAACGGGCCGCAGGGTGGCGACGAGACCAACATCATTCGGCCGGGTGCCAACTACGGATGGCCACTGGCGTCATACAGCCGCGAGTATTCCGGTGTACCGGTCACGGCGACGCCGTGGCTCGAGGAGTTCGAGAGTCCGGAAATCGTGTGGTGGCCATCGATCGCTCCGTCTGGGTTGACGTTCTACAGCGGCGACCAGTTTCCTGCGTGGAAGGGAAACCTGTTTGTCGGCGCGATGCGGGTTGGCCGGATGCGACATACCGGACATCTGGAACGGGTCGTCTTCAATCGGCAGGGCCAAGAAATCGGCCGTGAGTGGCTGCTCACCGAGCTCAAGCAAAGGATTCGGGATGTCCGACAGGGTCCTGACGGGTTCCTCTATGTTCTGACCGAAGAAGAAGACGGGGTTCTGCTCAGGCTCGAGCCGGCGCGGGCGATTTCCGATCCGCCCGGAAACGTTCTCACGATACAGCGTGTTGCGGAGCCCCGCGTCCCTCCGCTCCCCGAGTCGGAGTGGACTGCCGAGCAGCGCGCGATCGTCGAGCAGTATGCGCCCAACGGTAATCCGGGCAACACGCTCCGCACGTTGATCCGGGTGCCGGCGCTGGCCAACCGTCTGCTCCCGTTGTTGACCTACCTCGCCGATGAGTCGACGCTGTCGCCGCGCCACCGCGCGATTCTGATTCTTCGGACCGCCTGGCTCACACAGAGTGCGAACCATTGGGCGACGTATGCGAGCCGAGGTGAGCTGACGGAGGACGAGGTGCTCCGTGTCGCCCAGGGACCGGGCGAGGGCTGGAGCGAGTTCGAGGCGGTCCTGATCGGCATGGCCGACGAGCTCTTTCGAAACTCGTCGATCACCGACGCGACATGGGATCGGCTTTCGGACCAGTACGACCTCTACAACCTGGCAGATGCCGTCGTGACGGTCGCCGATATCACGGCACAGGCGATCTTGTTCAATGCGCTTGGGATTCAACCCGATGACGACACGACCGCACGTTTGCCGACGACGTCGGTTGGCTATCGCGTGGTCGTTCCCGACCGCGATCCGCCGCTCACCACACCACGCATCGATCCGGTGGATGGCGATGGACTCAGGGTGACGCGAACGCTTCGCAGCCATCCTGCGCTTGCGGACCGGTGGTCTATGAACGAAAGCTACGTGCTGAACCCCGAGAACTCACGGCTGGTGCCGCACGACCGCGAGCTCCTCATCTTGCGCACCGGGTGGAACGCACAGGCGGTCTACGAGTGGGCGAAGCATGTTGGGAGCGTGGGCCGCGCACGCGACCACGGACTCGATCCTCTCTGGATTGCCCAAGGCGCCGACGCGACGGGCTGGAACGCGAACGAGCTCGCACTCATCGACGCGGCCAACGAGATGTATCGCGACACCACGATCTCGGATGAGACCTGGCAGACCCTGTCGGAGCGGTATGACACCCACCAGATGATGAGCATCGCCTGGACTGCGGCGCGGTATCGACGGGTGTCGATGACGCTCAATGCATTCGGTGTCCAGCTTCTGCCAGACGACGAGCGGTTTCCGGAGCTGGAGGGGTACTGAGCCGCATGCCTCTCGCATTGTTGATACGGCTATCCGCGACCGCGCTCGGTGTCGCGCTACTCGCGGAGTGCGGCGGCGCCCCTGAGACGAGCGTTCCGAGCCCTCCGAATGATCAGGCGATCCGGACCGACTGGCCGATGTATCGGGGCGATCTGGCAGGGACCGGCTACTCGCCGCTCGCCGAGATCACGCCGGCCAATGCATCGACGCTGACCCGCCAATGGACATACTCGCTTCGGCCTGCCCCGGCGGCGACTGCGACCGCAGGCGATCCCGCACCGAGAGAACCCAACTCCCAGGCGACGCCGATCGTCGTCAATGACGTGATGTATCTTCCGGCCGCCGACCGCGTGGTGGCACTGGAGCCGGAGACTGGCCGGGAAGTGTGGCGTCACACCGTCACCGGCGGTGCTCCGTCGAGGCGCGGGGTGGCGTATTGGCCGGGTGCCGACGGCACGCCGCCCCGGGTGATCTTCACGGCCGGACAACGCCTGGTCGCGCTCGATGCGGCGACTGGCGACGTCGTGGCCGAGTTTGGGCAAGTCGGAGAAGTGGATATGGTGGTGCCGTACAACTCGGTGCCTCTCGTCTATGACAACGTCGTGGTGGTTGGTGCGAATACGCCGCGCGGCGCGATCGGTGGCATCGGGAATGCGCGGGCGTTTAATGCCCGAACCGGCGCCAAGTTGTGGGAGTTCAGCTCCGTGCCGCAGCCAGGCACAGTCGGCCACGATACGTGGGAAGGGGATAGCTGGCAGGGGCGTCTCGGCGTCAACGCCTGGCCGTTCTACTTCACAATGGACGCCACCCGCGGCCTGCTGTATCTGCCGTTGGCATCGCCCGTTCCTGGCGCCTTTGGGGGTGACCGGAAGGGCGCCAATCTGTTTGGGAACTCAGTGGTCGCCGTGGAGATCCAGACCGGCGAATATCGCTGGCACTTTCAGACCATTCACCACGACCTGTGGGACGCCGACCCGCCTGCGCCACCGGTGCTCTTCGACATCGTGGCGGATGCGGGTCCAATTCCAGCGCTGGGTGTCACCACAAAGTCCGGGTATCTGTACATCTTGAACCGCGAAACAGGGGAACCGGTCTTCGGCGTTGAGGAACGCACGGTCGCCCAAAGCGACGTGCCTGGCGAGGTCACGTACCCGACACAGCCGATACCGGTGAAACCGCCACCCGTCGCCCGCGTGAGTTACACGCCGGAGGATTTGGTGACCGCAGCTGACACGACGGCTGAGCACGCGATGGCCTGCGCGGAGCTGACCGAGACCCACGGCGAGCTCTACAACGCTGGTCCTTTCACGCCATGGGTGTACCGCGCGGACGGGGTGCCGCCTCGGAGCACGCTTCTGTTTCCAGGTCTCGTGGGCGGCCCTAACTGGGGTGGCGCCGCGTTCGCCCCCAGCTCGGGATATCTGTTTGTGTTCAGCCAGGATCTCGGCTCGTTTGGCTGGTTGGAGGATGCCGACGACGATTCGCCCGTGCCCTATCGGCGAGTGGGTCCTCGCCCCAACACCTTCGACGTCGAGGTCGGGGGAGGGCGCCTGCCGTGTCAGAAACCGCCCTGGGGTCGTCTGATGGCCATCGACGCTTCGACTGGTGACGTCGCCTGGGAGCGACCTCTTGGCATCACCGAGCAGCTTCCCGATGACAAGCAGAATACCGGGCGGCCGGGGCGTGCCGGTGTCATCGTGACGGAAAGCGGCCTGCTGTTCGTTGCCGCGACGGATGACAACCGTTTTCGGGCGGTTGATGCGGCGACCGGCCAAGAGTTGTGGGTCGACCGACTCGAGCAGAGAGGCAATGCCAACCCGATGACGTATCTGGGCAGCGACGGCCGGCAATACGTTGTCGTCGCCGCTACCGACACGGTCGCGGCGTACCGGCTCCCATAGCCCTTCGGGTGCCGACCGGAATGCCGAAGCCGTGCGGCAAGAGCCCGTCATGACCAACCGACCCCGCGTCGTCGAGGTTCCGATCACCGCTGCGACCCCGGTGTCAGCGGTCAACCTCCGGGTTGTCTCGACGGCCCTCATTCTCTTCGGTGCGGGCAGTGTCTACCTCGGTCGCCTCGTCCACTGGCGTCACGGCGCACTTTTTCTCGTCGGCGGTGTCTTGGGGCTGTTTCTCTATCATGCGGCGTTCGGCTTTACGTCATCGTGGCGCGTGTTCATCAGCGATCGCCGCGGCGCCGGCCTCCGGGGTCAGATGCTGTTACTCGCCATCACGTGTGCACTGTTCTTTCCGGTGCTGGCGTCCGGTGCACCGTTGTTCACCGAGACGATCCGCGGCAACGTCAACCCGTTGGGAACCTCGGTGATCGTCGGTGCCTTTCTCTTTGGCATCGGGATGCAACTCGGCGGTGGATGCGCCTCGGGCACGCTCTTCACGGTCGGTGGTGGGAACACGCGGATGCTCGTCACGCTTGCGGGCTTCATCGCTGGTTCCGTGGTCGGCGCGGCACACGCACCGTGGTGGCAGTCGTTTCCAGAGCTAGAGGCGGTGTCCTTGGTCGACTCGTTCGGTCCATGGCTCGCTCTCGGCATGAGTCTCAGTGTATTTGGCGGCATCGCGTTGGCGACCGTCGCGCTCGAGCGACAACGCCACGGACAACGTCTCGCAGCGCCTGGCGCTGAACGTCATGGCTGGACTCGTTTGATCAGGGGACCCTGGCCGTATGTGGCGGGTGCGGTCGGTCTGGCCCTCGCAAACTTCGCGACGTTGGCGCTTGCTGGCCGGCCGTGGGGAATCACCTCAGGTTTTGCATTGTGGGGCTCGAAGGCGGCAGCCGCCGTCGGTTTCGACCCGGCCACGTGGACGTACTGGTCGTCTCCGGCCAGGCAGGCCGCGTTGGCTGGCAGTTTGCTGACGGACACCACGTCGGTGATGAACTTCGGGATCCTGCTCGGGGCGTTGATGGCGTCTGGTCTGGCCGGGCGTTTCAAGCCGGCCTGGTCGCTATCGAGGCGTTCGCTGGTGGCCGCGGTCGGCGGTGGACTGCTTCTCGGATATGGTGCCCGTCTCGCCTATGGGTGCAACATCGGAGCCTACTTCAGCGGAGTGGCGTCGGGGTCGTTGCACGGATGGCTCTGGTTGGTGTCAGCCTTCGCGGGCAGCGTCGTGGGCACCCGGCTGCGGCCCACGTTCGGAATGCTGGTCGAGCGATCGCCGACAGCGCGAGGATGCTGAGTCCGGCCGGGGAGCGCTGCGAGCAACTGACTACTGCGCGACGTAGGCGCGCGCAAACTCCTTGAGTGCTTCGCTCCGGAGGCCGATCGTTTCAGCCTCCTGCATGGCGCGCGCATCGTCCCATCCGTCCTGCTTGACACGCTTGATGAACCACATCGCGCCGACTCGATTCGCGGACCCACAGTGGATATACACCGGCTGGTTCGACGCGTCGGCCACAACACCCAGGAACTCCTCGGCGATTTCAGGGCTCGGAGCTCGAAACGGGATATGAAAGTACTTCAGACCGGCATCCGCGGCCGCCGTCTGGCTCGCCTCGATCTCGGCCCCTTCCTCCTGCGCTGTGCGGAAGTTGATCACCGACGTGAACCCGAGTCGCTTCAGGTCGCCCATCGCCTCCGGTGGGGTCGCACCCGCGCAGGCGACCGTCGCGTCGACTCGAGTGAAATTACGCACACCCTGTGGGGCCTCGTCCTGAGCATCGGCGACACCCGATAGGCCAATGAGAAAGAGCGACACGACCGACGCCGTGCGCCACGCTCCGATTGACATCTCTCCCATCGCTCGTATCCCCCTTCGTGAAGGTTTGCCCCCTACCGCACCCGTTCGTTTGCCGCGCCCGGACGACACCGTTCAAGAATGTGTCCGTTTCGCTCGGGATCGGCGCAGCCACCCGCGCAGGCGTCACATGTTCGGACATGTTGGGCCGGCGCCTGCATGCTAGTATACGCTGCCACTCGCATAAGGCTTCGTGGGTGGCCGAATGTGACGACCGCCCTCATGCGATGACGCGGCGGCGCTCGCTTGTTCGACGTCATGTCACGCCGTCGCCGTCGGAGCGATCGGCACGGCGCGCAGCGATCGATGGCACAGAACGCGGCGACCTATCTGGGTGTTGTTGTGGCGGCGGCTCTTGCCGCTGCGTGTGGCTGTGCCGCACCCGTGTCTCCACCGCGTGAGGCTGACCTCCTGATCCTGGATGCCCGGGTCGTCACGGCGACGGGAGACGTGTTGGATCGAGCCTCAGTCGTCGTGTCGGATGGTCATATCGAGGATGTCGCGGTGGGAGGTCCCGAACGAGCTGCCGCGACCGTCATCAGGGGCGATGGCTATACCATCCTGCCCGGCCTCATTGATACCCACGTGCACCTCCTCGCCAAGTCACCTCGGGTCGACAGCGACGCGACGATGACGGCCTATCTGGATGAGACCCTGCCGGCCTTGCTCGACGAATACCTCGCTGCCGGGTTTACGACCGTCCTCTCGAACGGTGACTTCTGGCCGGCCGTGGCCGATGCGAAAGCTCGGGTCAACAGCGGTGCGGTTCGAGGCCCGCGGCTCCTCGTCCTCGGACCTTTGCTCACCCCGCCCGACCCACTTCCCACGATGACCGTGTGCACGGACAATCCGTGGTGCTGGGAACACATCGCGGTGAAAGTAGCCGACGAACAGCAGGCCCGAGAGGCTGTCGATCGGATCGCCGAGGCCGGTGCCGATGGCATCGAGATCAACTACGACTCTGACGGAGATGATCCGGACTTCGGTCCCGGCTTCATTCGTGCCATCGTCGACCGCGCGAAGGCGCATGACCTGCCGGTGATGATGAACACGCACCGGCCTGAGGATATCAGCGATGCGCTTGGTGCCGGCGTGTCACGGTTCGTCCACACACCGCAGGCCCGGATGCCGGACTCACTCGTGGATCGTGTAGCGGAAGCTGGCGTGCCGGTCGCTACGACGATCTCGGGTTCGGGTCCGTTTTGGGGACAGCCGGAGAGCCACACGTTCGAACCACGCAAGGCCAACGTCGCCGCACTGGTCGGGCGCGGCGCGCTGGTCGCCTTCGGGACCGATAACGCCGGAGATCGGCCGGTGAGGGTTGCACTTGCCGCTGAGATAGATTCGCTCCTGCAAGCGCCGCTCACGCCTGAGCAGGTACTCGCAGCGCTTACCGTGAACGCCGCCGCCTATCTCGGGCGTTCCGAGGAACTCGGTACGATCGAGGTCGGGAAGCGCGCAGACTTGCTGATCGTCGAAGGCGACCCGCTGGCCGACCTCGATGCGTTACGGAACGTCGTTGCTGTCGTCAAGGATGGCGCGCTGATCGTTGACTACCGGTGAGTGTCCCGACCGGCGCGATCAGAAACATGCTGAGCCAGGCCATCCGCGAGTCATCCTCAGAAGGTCCGGCACTGCGCGACCGATCGACACGCTAGACGGTGACACGCCTTGTCTAGCAGCCCGTGGTGAAAGCACCACCGAACGACGGGTCGGCCCAGACATGGCAGTGCCCCACGCGGAGGTCGGCGGCGGCGATGGTAGGTCGAGATAAGATCCACGGCGCGCCCCAACGCGTCTCCGGGAGTCGCATGAGCGACCACAACAGCCGAAGACACGCCACCGCATGCCCCTGAAGACTGCGGGGTGTCCCGACACCCGTGAGCGTCCGCATCAGCAACCCAAGGTTCAGTCCAGCAACGTGCAGCAGGACGCGTTTGAGGATGTTGTCGTGCCCCCGCAGGTATACGCGGCGTAGCCGCCCGGTGGCATAGAGATGGGCAAAGGGGCGTTCGAGTCGTTCCCCGCGCCGGCGCAGCAGGCGTTGCCCGCGCGCGCCGCGAAGACGCCGACGGTTTCGGTAGACGGCGTCGCGCGCCTCCGCCTTGTCTTTCCACTTACGCCTGCCGCGATCTGGTTCCGAGATGTAGCTGCGGAGGCCGATGGCTTCAAGATCGACGAGTTCCTGGTTGCTGTGATAGCCCTTGTCCCCGACGACCTCGGCAAGACGGCCCGCAGGCACCACGGTCTCGATGTGCTCCGCCGCGGTGATCAACGTCGCGCGGCTCGTCGCCACATCGCCTTCATCGGCGTCCTGCACCGTCACCGCCACGACCGCGCCGGTGTCGAGGTCGACCGCCTGCTCCGCCTTGTGCGCGAGGTGCGTGCGGCCGTCCTTCATCTTGGTGATTCTTGCGTCAGGATCGTGCGGATGGGTCCAGTCGTCGTTCGAGCCTTTCTTCTTCCGCTTCCGATCGATGCGCGCCAGATCGGCACGCGTCGGGGTCTCAATCCCCGAGGCCTGGGCGAGCTGGATCAAGAAGTCCTGATACGCCTCGCCGGTGTCGCGCCGCACGATACTTCGCAGGGCGGCGTTCGCTTCCAGCGTCGTCGCATCGATACCGATCGTCTTGCCCTTGACAAGCTTCGCCTCAGCCAGTCGCTGCAACACCCACGCGAAGACAGCCTGATGCGTTTCCAGGTCGATCAGCCGACGCGTCCGCGAGACCGTCGAATGATCCGGCGGCGCTTCGTGCAGCTCCAGCCCCAAGAAGCTCCGCACGCTCAACGACTCGGCCGCCCGCCACGCGATCGCCCGCTCGGAGTCGAGCCCTTCGAAGTACCCGAGCAGCAACACGCGGAAATACCGGCCGGGCGGCAAACTCGGCCGGCCGATCTCATCCGCGTAGAATCGCTGACAGAGCGACTCGACGTACCCGTCGAAATCCGCTCTCTCGAGAATGTGATTCAGTCGCGTGTAGAACGGGTGCGCGGCGCTGCGAGGCAGATCTTGTGCGGCGACCCACATCGACGTCTGCTTGGGACGTCGCCGTCGTTTGCCCATGGCCATGCGCGTCAGTGGAGTACGCATGATCACTTCTGGCGATCGATCTAATTCGGTGACTTTCACCACGGGCTGCTAGTGGCCGTGTCCCAGCGGAACCTCTTAGCGCCGCCTGACGTCTACGCTGCTGGCCGCACTCGCGCCCCGGGGGGATGAGGGAGAAGTCAACGTGACGGATCTGATTGCCGATCTGTGGAAGACCCTGCGGCACCAGCTGGCGTTGTCACCGGCACTGACTGGCGTCGGGCTGTTGGGCGTCGTCCTGGGCGCCCTCTGCCTGGGGGGCGCGATGGTCGGTGGTGACATCGTGCCACCTGAGGGAAGCCTGATCGAAACCGCCACGTTCAACGGCTCCCTCGGCATCTTCGTTCTCACGCTCGCGGTGCTCGTCCCCGGCGTCGGGTGGACACGCCGCGGGCGGCGTCACTGGGCAGGTCTCATGGTCGGTGCGATGGTCTATGCGTACGGCATCGAGACAGTCCAGGCGATGCGGGGACTGGATCCTCGCTTCTCGCGCGTCGCGGGACCGGTTGACCAGGCGCTCGGCGGCGTGTTCCTCCTCGACGCAATCTTCATCATGGGATTGTTTACGCTGCTTGCCGTCAAGTATTTTCGGGCTCCGTCGGCCCCTCTCGTCATCGCTGTTCGGTACGGCACGCTGGCCTGTTACACGGCATTTGGTGTTGGAATCTTGATGAGCGCGATCAACGGACGCTACGTCGGCGACGAGGGCAACCTGCTCGTCCTTCATGCCGCCGGATTCCACGGCCTCCAGGCAGTTCCGTTGGTGGCCCTGCTCTTCCAGTGGGGCAACGCCGATCGTTCAACGCGTCGACCACTGGTCCATCTCGCAGGTCTGAGCTGGTGTGGCGGGTGTCTGGCGATCGGCTGGCAGTCTGGATCCGGCGCCGCGGTCATGGAGATCTCAGCGGCTACGGTCGTGACCGGGATCTGCCTGCTCACGTTCGCCGTGACGCGGTCGTGTAGCCGGCGTCGCGGCAGCGCTATCCTCACTCGGTCTCTCGCGGTTAAGATGGTGCCCATCGTCGTGTCGACACGGCGGGGTCCGATGTCCACCTGTCCTCGTCCATGGACTGTACCGCTGTCACCGCACGGTCCCCCTGTCTCTGTCCGGGGGGTACCTGCGCGCCGATCCGAGTCGGTCTGCTTCTCTGCGTCCTCGGCGTTGTCTCCGCCCACACGGTTGCGGTAGTCCACGGCTAGGAGCCGGGTGGTCTCCCCAAGCGCGTGGAGGCCATGCGAGTCTCAGAAGGCGCCGTTCGTCTCGACGGTCGCCTCGATGAGGCGATCTGGACGACCGCAGTTCCGATCAGCGACTTCATCCAGAGGGAACCCGACGAAGGTGCCGTACCGACCGATCGGATCGAAGTGCGATTCGTCTACGACGACTCTGCTCTCTACGTCGGCGCCCGCATGTTCAGTTCCGGTGCGGTCCAGTCCCCGCTCGGCAGGCGCGACGATGCCGAGCAGGTGGAGTATCTCCAGGTCGAGCTCGATACCTATCGTGATCGCCGCACCGCGTACATGTTCGGCGTGACCGCGGCCGGAAGCCGGCTCGACCACTACCACCCGACGGATGACGAGGGCGATGAAGACTGGGACTACGACCCGGTCTGGCAGGCGAGGGTCGCGTCGACCGACGCTAGCTGGACCGCCGAGTTGTGGCTCCCGTTTTCGCAGCTACGTTTTAACGCTGGAAACGAGCAGGTGTGGGGTCTGAACGTCAAGCGCGCCGTGCCGTCGCGAGACGAGGAAAACTACTGGGTGCTCGTCCGACGCACAGAGAGTGGCTGGGCATCCCGGTTCGGCGAGCTTGGTGGCATCCGGGATCTTCCACAGCCCGGTCGAATCGAGGTGTTGCCGTACGTGGCCGGGTCGACACGGATGGCCGGCGACCGCGATCTTTCCGATCCGTTCGACGACGGCAAGAATCTGAGAGGCCGGATAGGCGCTGACTTGAAGTACGGCTTTGGGTCCAACCTGACGCTCGATGCGACCATGAACCCGGACTTCGGCCAGATCGACGCAGACCCGGCCGAAGTCAACCTCACCGTGTTTGAAACGATCTTTCCGGAGCGTCGACCGTTCTTCCTCGAAGGAAACAATGTTCTGACTGCCGGTACGGGCAACTATTACCACTCGCGACGGATCGGGGCCCGTCCCGTTGGACCGGCGTCCGGAGACTTTGTCGATTATCCAAGCACGACGACGATTCTCGGCGCCGCGAAGCTGACGGGCCGTTTCTCGTCCGGCACGTCGCTTGGTCTGCTGGGTGCCGTCACCGATGAGGAGTTCGCTCGAACGTCGATCGATGCCCAGCGGTCCGATGCTCGGGTCACGCCGCGGACCACCTGGGGCGTGGCACGCGTTATTCAGGAGATCGGCTCCCAGGGCTCGACGGTAGGGGCCCATCTCACCGCCGTACATCGCAGCCTGCCTCCTGACGACCCACTTGCAGCGCTACTCAGTCGGAACGCGATCACGGCTGGCGCCGACACCCGCCTGCGATTCGCCGATCGTGCGTACGAAGCGCTGTTCAACGTGGGCATCACGCACATCGATGGGGAGGAGACGGCGGTCGCGGGATACCAGCAGCGGAACTCACACCTGCTGCAGCGGATCGATCAGCCGACTGTCAGGTTCGACCCGACTCGCCGCTCGATGGACGGCGCCCAGGTCACCGGGACGCTCAGCAAGATCGCCGGGACGCACTGGTTGTGGCGCGTGAACGTCATGATCGAATCACCCGAGTTCGAGCCGAGCGACTTCGGCCGACTGAACTTCGCCGGCGATGTATCCGGGCGATACCGCGTAACCTACCGGGAGACGGTTCCTGGTCGCTTGTTCCGTGCCTATTCGTTCGCGGTCCAGCTCGCCTCCTACAACTACTTCGACCGCGACCTGGGTGTCCGGTACAACCTCACGAGCGATAGCAGTTTCACGTTCCTCAACTTCTGGCAGACGGACCTCGGCGTGACCCGGTACTTTCGCGGTCAAGATGCCCAGCTGACCCGGGGCGGCCCAGTCATGGGAGTGCCGCTCGGGTGGAGCGTCAACTGGTCCCTGCGCAATCGTGCGAGTTCCGAGACCCAGTGGAGCGCGAACGCCAGTTATCAGTCAAATGAGCTAGGGGACTACACGTCTCGGTACAGCGGTGGGTTGTCGATCAGGCCCTCACCGTCGCTGCAGCTATCGGTCGAGCCCGAGTACCGGAACGAGCGGGGGACCCGTGGTACGTTCAGTGGTCCAATCAACCGGCAGTACTTGACCACCTTGCCCGGCCGGCGGACCGAGGTGTTCGGTCACCGTTACATCTTTGGGGTGCCGGACAACACCCAGCTCTCGATGCAGCTCCGGGCCAGCTACACCTTCAACCCGGACATGACCCTCGACGTGTACGCAGAGCCGTTTGCGGCGAGCGGAAGGTATGACCAGTTCGGCGAGACGTTGGCGGCCCGCGATTCTGGGCTGCGAATCTACGGCACTGATGGAACGACGATCGAGCGACTCCCCGACGGACGCTCGCGGGTGACGGACGGGGGCGACACGTTCATTCTGAACAACTACGAGTTCAACGTCCGGTCGTTCCGAAGCAATATCGTAATGCGCTGGGAATGGCGACCGGGGAGCACCCTGTTCGTGGTCTGGCAGCAGAACCGAGAGAGCCGGGTCGACGGGGGGCAGCCTGTCGGTCCCGGCGATCTGTTTGAGTCACTGTCGGTTCCCGGTGACAACATCCTTGCGGTGAAGACGACGTTCTGGATATCGCGATGACCGCGGGGTCTGACCGTAGAGACCGCTACCTAGTGCAGTGATATCCGCCTCCTCGCACACGCCGTCCAGCAGACCCCAGTAGGCGTCAAGCGCTTCGACGGCGGCACCAAGAACAGTCGTGAGATCCACTCCGTTGTCGAGGCACCGCCGCAGCACGTCACGTTCACCCTGACTGTGAACCACATCCGCCTTGGCATGGATGTCGAAATAGGCCAGGGCCGGGTCGGAGTCGATGCCGTAGTGGCCGCGGAGATCGTCACGCTTCTGCGACGAGACGTCTGGCTGCTGCGACTCGTAAGCATAGAGCGCGGCCACGCCTTCTGCGGTGCTGGAACGGGCGAGCCGCGAAAACATCTCGACTATACGCTCTGCGGCGTCGTGCGCCTCAGAGTCGATGACGGCCTGACGCGACTGACCCAGCGATTCCGCGAAATCCAACCACAGCTCTGGGTGGGCTTTCGGATTGGACCGCTCATCGTCGAGATTGTCTTGGAGCGTGGCCCGGGCGACCGGATCGTCGGTCGTTCTCACCGCAGACTCCAGATAGGACGGGAACGCGCACACATGCGGCCAATAGACTCGGGCATAGGTGGCGAGTTGTTCACGGGTCAGATCGCCCTGTTGCCATGCCACATAAAAGGGATGCTGGAGGATGGAGCGAGACTGAATCAGCGCGTCGAGGTCGTCCAGGGGGTCGTAACGATGCATGTAGCGAGTCTCCTCGGGTCAGGGGTTCACCGGTGACTTTCGGGTGGGATTATACCTCCCGATCCGTCCTCGGCACCCTACCGGGGTAGGCCGCGGCCGTGTCCTCGACCGTCGGCTGTCCAGATTGGCCGTGCAGTCGCTCGCGGTAGGATCGGACCCACGACAGGAGATATCTGATGCCAACCTTGGCCGAATCCCTTTTCTCGATCGCAGGCCTGGTGGTCCTTCCAGGCTGGGCGCTGCTGGTGTTCTTTCCCTGGTGGCGATGGTCGACCGGTTTGGTGCCGGGAGTGATCATTCCCGCCGTGCTCGGCCTGCTCTACGGCGGTCTCATGGCGACGAACTTTCTCCGAGCCGAAGGCGGGTTCGGCTCGCTTGCAGACGTCGCCCGGCTGTTTGAGAATCCCTATCTCCTACTGGCGGGATGGGTCCACTATCTCGCCTTCGATCTCTTCATCGGGGCCTGGGAGGTACGGGACGCGCGGCGGCTCGAGATCAATCACCTACTGGTCGTACCGTGCCTGTTGCTCACCTTCATGTTGGGCCCAATCGGCCTGGCGCTCTACCTCGGTGTTCGAGCGACGCTTCGACAGGTGTATTCGCCCGGGCCTGCGTAGGGCACCGATACCATCGGCGGACAATATATCGTCTGGACACCCTACCGGTACGATTCGAGTCACCAACAGGCTGTGAGCTTTGGGAGGTGGATGTCTCGCCTGCGTTGCACGCAAGCAAAGGGTTCCCCCATCATTCTCCCGTTGCTCCTGACCGCCGTAAAGATTTCACAGCCGTCTGCGGAGAAACCCGTCGTTCGTCCGTGAGACTGCGAGGCGCCGGACGCCGACCCGAAACCCGTGCTATTCACTGATTCCAGGTTTCTCCTCTTCTACCTGCCATTCGTCCTGGCGTCGTACTTCTTTGCCGTGTGGGTCACTCCCCGCGACGCCTCGACCGGTCGGAGGAATGCCGGTCGTTCGAACTGGCTGCTGGCGATGGCCTGCCTCGCCTTCTATGCGACCGGTACCGGCACTCTGGCGGCCCTGGTCCTTGCCGCCGGCGTGTTCAACTACGCCGCCGCCCTCGGTATCGAACGCGCACAGAGTGCGGACGCCGGGGCGATTCCCGAGGCCCTCCTGACACTGGCCGTGACCGGCAACGTCGTGCTGATGGGGACCGTCAAGTACGCATTCCCCGCCTCGCTCGGTGCGGGTGCCGCTGACCCGGCGTCGAGCTTGGCATTCGCGGCACCCCAGCTGCTCATCCCAATCGGGGTCGTCGTCGTGACCTGTCATGCGGTCTCCTACCTGGTCGATGTGTACCAGCGCCGCGCAGTCGCGAACCGTAACCCGTTCACGGCGTTGCTCTACCTGATGTTCTTTCCGACAGTGATGGCCGGTCCGATCCTGCGTCATAGGGATGTCGGCGACCAGTTTCTGAACCGACAGGTTGGAATGGCCGCCTTCTCGTACGGTGTGCGGCGGTTCGCAGTCGGGCTGGGAAAAACCCTGCTCATCGCCCAGACCCTAGCAGCCCGTGGTGAAAGTCACCGAATTAGATCGATCGCCAGAAGTGATCATGCGTACTCCACTGACGCGCATGGCCATGGGCAAACGACGGCGACGTCCCAAGCAGACGTCGATGTGGGTCGCCGCACAAGATCTGCCTCGCAGCGCCGCGCACCCGTTCTACACGCGACTGAATCACATTCTCGAGAGAGCGGATTTCGACGGGTACGTCGAGTCGCTCTGTCAGCGATTCTACGCGGATGAGATCGGCCGGCCGAGTTTGCCGCCCGGCCGGTATTTCCGCGTGTTGCTGCTCGGGTACTTCGAAGGGCTCGACTCCGAGCGGGCGATCGCGTGGCGGGCGGCCGAGTCGTTGAGCGTGCGGAGCTTCTTGGGGCTGGAGCTGCACGAAGCGCCGCCGGATCATTCGACGGTCTCGCGGACGCGTCGGCTGATCGACCTGGAAACGCATCAGGCTGTCTTCGCGTGGGTGTTGCAGCGACTGGCTGAGGCGAAGCTTGTCAAGGGCAAGACGATCGGTATCGATGCGACGACGCTGGAAGCGAACGCCGCCCTGCGAAGTATCGTGCGGCGCGACACCGGCGAGGCGTATCAGGACTTCTTGATCCAGCTCGCCCAGGCCTCGGGGATTGAGACCCCGACGCGTGCCGATCTGGCGCGCATCGATCGGAAGCGGAAGAAGAAAGGCTCGAACGACGACTGGACCCATCCGCACGATCCTGACGCAAGAATCACCAAGATGAAGGACGGCCGCACGCACCTCGCGCACAAGGCGGAGCAGGCGGTCGACCTCGACACCGGCGCGGTCGTGGCGGTGACGGTGCAGGACGCCGATGAAGGCGATGTGGCGACGAGCCGCGCGACGCTGATCACCGCGGCGGAGCACATCGAGACCGTGGTGCCTGCGGGCCGTCTTGCCGAGGTCGTCGGGGACAAGGGCTATCACAGCAACCAGGAACTCGTCGATCTTGAAGCCATCGGCCTCCGCAGCTACATCTCGGAACCAGATCGCGGCAGGCGTAAGTGGAAAGACAAGGCGGAGGCGCGCGACGCCGTCTACCGAAACCGTCGGCGTCTTCGCGGCGCGCGCGGGCAACGCCTGCTGCGCCGGCGCGGGGAACGACTCGAACGCCCCTTTGCCCATCTCTATGCCACCGGGCGGCTACGCCGCGTATACCTGCGGGGGCACGACAACATCCTCAAACGCGTCCTGCTGCACGTTGCTGGACTGAACCTTGGGTTGCTGATGCGGACGCTCACGGGTGTCGGGACACCCCGCAGTCTTCAGGGGCATGCGGTGGCGTGTCTTCGGCTGTTGTGGTCGCTCATGCGACTCCCGGAGACGCGTTGGGGCGCGCCGTGGATCTTATCTCGACCTACCATCGCCGCCAACGACCTCCGCGTGGGGCACTGCCATGTCTGGGCCGACCCGTCGTTCGGTGGTGCTTTCACCACGGGCTGCTAGCGGGGCCCGCGGACAGCATCTTCGCCCTGCCGGTCGATCAGCTAGGCGCGGCTCGGGCCTGGCTTGGCGCCGTGTGTTTCTCGCTACAGATCTACTTTGATTTCTCAGGCTATTCGGACATGGCCATCGGGTTGGGCCGGATCCTTGGATTCCGCTTTTTGGAGAACTTCAGGTGGCCGTACGCCGCCGATTCACTGCACGAGTTTTGGCGTCGCTGGAACATCTCGCTCATGCAGTGGATGCGCACGTATGTCGGACTTCCATTGGATAGCCAGGTGAGAGGTCTGGCCTCACGCCTGGGGCGTCTCATGCTGCTGTTCGTCCTGCTCGGGGTCTGGCATGGTCCCGGCTGGAACGTTGTCCGGTGGGGGCTCTTTCACGGTGTCGTCGTGATTCTCGAGCGTGTGGGTCTCGCCGGTCTCATTGGATGGCTACCCGTTTGGTTACGCCACGTGTATCTGCTCCTGGTTGTTGTCGTGGGCTGGGTGTTCTTTCGGACCGACACGATGTCGGGTGGCATTGAGTACCTACGGGCGCTGGCGGGCCTGCATTCCGGGGTGGCGCAGCTAGCGCTCCCATCGCTCACGTCCCTCCAGTGGGTGGCGGTGGTCGCTGGTGCGATGGGGGCGATGCCGCTCATCCCGTGGCTCAGCCGCTGGGTCGTGACGGTCGATGCCATGGCCACGTCGGTGCTGATGTTGATGTCGACGACCCTGGTGTTCACCTGGCGCACCGGGGCGCGGGTGCTCGGGGCGCTGGCCCGGCTGGTGCGCCGAGGCTAGTGTCCTGACCGCGTAATTCGCGGCATTGTTCCCGGGTGGGGCATCCCGCCAGGCGGCGTTGCGCCTCGGTCACAAATGCCAGATGTGCTCTTTCGTCGCGCCTGGCCATCCGGGCGCCGCGCTCCGGGACTTATGTTGCGAACCACGCGGTCGGGACACCAGCGTGATCAGCGCACGTTTCCGGGGCCGACCCGCCACCGGTTCGGGTCGTGATTCTGCAGGTATTGTCGCCGTGTGACCCAGCCGACGACCATCGCCTTCGTGATCCACCACTTCTCAGGTCGCGCGGCGAAGTAGATGTGGGCGATGGTCAGGCCGATGAGCGAGACGCCAACCAGTCCATGGATGACGTAGACGTAGCCCCAGGTCGCCTCGGCAAGCAGGTAAGGGTTCCGTCCCAGAATCGGGGTGTCGATGCGTGGCAGCATCAGAACACCGGTGCCGACCACCGTCAAGCCGACGAAGACGAGGACCAGATGGTAGAGCCGATTCCCAAGTGGGTATTTTCCTGGTTTCGGACCAGAGACGTCGTAGCCCACCTCGCGTAGGAGCTCCGCTCGAAAGTCGGGAATGTCTTTGGGCCCTACCCAGATCGACCAGAAATCCAGCCAGAAGATCGTGTGGATGATGTGAAACACGATCGAGCCGGTCAGCACGAGTCCAGCGATCCAGTGCCAGGTGACCCATGCGAACTGGATGCCCATGATCGGAAAGAAAGCCGTCACAAGCAGCACGAACATTGCTCCGGCCATGACCCAGTGAAACAGCCGCGCCATGAGCGAGTGCCGAGTGATCCGGTCAGGCAGCTGCGGGTGCTGGGCCTCGAGGCTGTCAAGGTCGGCGGTGCCGTGTTTCTGATTGGCCGACAGAACCATGTAGGCCGCGTGAGCGAGCAAGAACGTGACACCGACGAAAATCGACACCCACAGCGCTTGCCACGAGACGTGGGTCAGAACGGGCCGACCCCAGGGGTCGGTTGCGGAGATGACAAAGTCCACCAGCCCTCCTTCCGAGGGGGGCTATTTTATATCAGCAGGTGTAAGGCCGTCTCCCGACGGTCGGTCTCGTGGATGAGCGACGGGATCATCATTCCGATGGTGCGACGTAGCTCTGTCTGGCGCGAGCCGTCATACCCCGACCGGCGATCCGTACGTCAAGCTCGTGAACCTGCCCGTCTCGGACTGAAGGGGCGAACCCGAGAACGTACTGACTGTGTAGCTCCTGAGAGACACGGGTGAACGTTGGGCCAAGCTCGTCCGTTTCCTCCAGCTCGAAGTAGCCGCCCCCAGTTTCTTCTGCCAGTCTTCGGAGGCTGTTGTCGGGGCTCGTCCGCTGGGTTCGAGCGCCGTTAAAATACTCCACCTCCAACCCGATCGAATAGATCATGACGTCCTCGGCGATCGCTTGCTCGAGGACGTCACGCCAGCCCGTTTGACTGGAACTGTCCTGGCCATCGGTCAATACCAGGACGACCTTGCGGCCCTCAATCCCTTTCAGCGCGTCGAGACTGGCGGCGATGGCATCGAACAAGCGAGTCTCGTTGCCGAAGTCGAGTTCATCCAAGGCCGCGATCAGTGCGTCGCGGTCGCCGACGAACTCTCCTGGCAAGACTTCGATCTTGTCGTTGAAGGCTCCGACCCGGGCGCGATCATCGGGCAGCATCCTGATGAGAAACTGCTCGGCTCCGCCCATAATCAGATGCATGACATTCGTCGTGCTGATGCTCGAATCGAGCATCACCACCACCGTGATGGGCCGCACCTCGTTTTCGAAGAGGACAATCTCCTGCGGTTGGTCTTCGTCGAAGATGGCAAAGTCCTCCTGTACGAGGGCCGGCACGAGTCGTCCGTCGTCGTCTGTCACCGTCACGTACAGATCCACGAGCTCGATTCCGCTCCTGAACAGCGGCTGCTGCCGCCCTGTGAGCGGTCCCTGCACGATCACGAGCGTCGCGAGAACGATAAGTAGCGTCTTTCGCATATTCACTGAGCGTCTCCGAGTGCCGCTGGCGCTCTCTTCATTGTACGTCCAGGCGGAGTTCGGCGACGGTCAGCCCGTCCACAACGGCAGATCCCGAATGCAAGCGGCTGGTGGTGCGGTGTGTCAGCGTGGTGCGCTCCGACCCCACACAACCACGAGCCCGTGGTCCGACCATTGTCTCAGGTCGAGCGATCTGCTCGACGCGATCGGGTTCTTGCGGCGGAAGAGCACAATGGTCTAACGTAGCGACCACCTACAAGGCTCTTACTATGCATCGACCGCCGCGGTGTGTTGCGATTCTTACTGGGGTGTTCGTCGGTGTGTGCGTCGGCTCGGCCTCCGGGCAGGGGCTCTCACGAGATATCATCCTCGAGAGCCCGGCCATCGAGGGTGGAAAGATGATCCCTCGGGACTACACACCCGATGGGCGTAATCTCTCCCCGCCGCTGACCTGGAGCAGGCTCCCCGAGGGCACTCAAGAGTTGGCGATCGTGTGTGCGGATTTCGGCGCGGGCAACCCGCCTCCCTGGGTGCACTGGATCATCTACAACATCCCAGCGACCGTCTCCGGGTTGCCAGAGGGTCTGCCGATTGAACCTCACGAAGTCATGCCGCCCGGACTGGCTGGTGTTCTCCAGGGCCTCAATGGGTGGCGGCGTCCGTACTATCGAGGGCCGGCGCCGCCTGCGGGGACGCCACACTTGTATCACTTCACCGTGTACGCACTGGACGAACCGCTGGAGCTAGGACCGGGGCTGACTCGTCTTGAGTTGTTGGAGGCGATGGAGGGACACCTCATTGGCCAGGGCGATCTCGTCCCGGTTTACGAACGCTTCGCGCGAACTGCGAATCAGTAGCGCTGACGGTGAGGTGACGGTTCTTCTGGAGAGGAGTGGACGATGGCTGACGAGGCGCCACACACGATCTCACGACGAGCATTGCTCCGGCGCGCCGGCGCCGCTAGTGTCGCCGCGGCAGCCGGTTCGGTGGGGCTCTCCGCCTCGCCCGGGCCGGCACCAGTGCCGCTGGCGGAGCAGTCGCCCGCGGCAGCGGCCCCGCAGCCGACCTATGAGTATCTGACCGCCGAGGAGGCGGAGCTACTCGAGGCGATCGCCGACCACTTGATTCCCTCGGACGAACACGGACCAGGGGCTCGGGAGGCGCGCGCGGTGGTATACATCGACCGCGCCCTCGGTGGCGCTCTGTCCCGCTCGCACGACGACTACCGGTCGGGCCTCGCCGCGTTCGATCGGTACTGTCGTGCGTCGCGTGGCGCCCCCTTCTTGGAGCTATCCCACCGCGACCAGGTTTCTGCCTTGATCGATGTCGAGATCGGCGCTGCCACCGGGGCCGCGACCGGCTTTGTCGGGAGCTCGGCCGCGTTCTTTGGAATGGTCAGGGGCCACGTGCTGCAGGGAACATTCGGGGATCCCTACTACGGCGGGAATGCGGAGTTCGTCGGGTGGGACCTGCTGGGCTATCCCGGGGTTCGAACCCGGGTGACGGAAGCGGACCAGCGCCGGCTTGAGGCTGGAGAGTTGCGGCCGAATCACCGGTCCGCGTACGACTGGGGGACGTTCAACAAGGCCAGTGCCCGGGTCACGAGTCAGGAGACCAAACATGGTGACTAGGCTGTCGGGCACCGACGTGGTCGTCGTTGGCCTCGGCGCGGTCGGTGGCGTGGCGGTGCTACCCCTCGCCGACGCGGGACTTGACATCGTCGGACTCGAGGCCGGTAGCCGATTGACCTCAAAGGACTTCGCGCCGGATGAAATCCGAAACAACGTGCGTGACTGGCCGTTCGCCGTCCAAAAGGCGACGCGCGAGACGCCAACTCTGAGACGGAACCGGTCGGCACAGGCATTCCGGAGTCCGAGTCAGCCGATGATGAACGGCGTGGGCGGTACGTCGCTCCACTATTGGGGCCAGAGCTGGCGTCTCAATCCGTGGGACTTCAAGGTCGTGTCTGAGACGACCCGCCGGTACGGCGCCTCGCGGATTCCGACGGGATCGACAGTTGAGGACTGGCCGTTCGGCTACGACGAGCTGGAGCCATACTACGACCGGGTGGAGCACCAAGTCGGCGTGTCCGGCCAGGCTGGGAATCTCGGTGGCCGGATCGATCCGCGCGGAAACACGTTCGAGGGACCCCGGCAGCGGGAGTATCCGATGCCGCCGCTCCGGTGGACCCGCTTTCTGGAGAAGATGGGGGACGCGGCCCGGGCACTGAACTGGAAGCCGTTTCCTGGACCGGCGTCGGTGAACTCGGAGTTCTACCAAGGCCGTTCGAGTTGCCAGTATCACGGATTCTGCAACCAGGGTGGCTGTCATGTTGATGCAAAGAACTCGACCGCCGTCACGACGATTCCGCGGGCCGAAGCGACAGGTCGTCTGGACGTCGTCACCCACGCCCACGTGACGAAAATCGAGGTAGACGGCGCCGGCCGGGTGACCGGTGTCACCTATTTGCGCGATGGCGGGGAGTTCTTCCAACCGGCGAAGGTCGTCCTCCTGGCGAGTTATACCTATGAGAACGTGCGACTGTTGCTGCTCTCGAAGTCTCGCCCGTTTCCAATCGGGTTGTCGAACAACCACGCCCAGGTCGGCCGACACTATCTGAGCCACCATACCGGCGCGAGTGTGTCGGCGCTCTTCCCGTTCGACCTCAAGGCCTGGTATGGGCTACCGGCGCAGGGTGTCGCGGTCGACGACTGGGCGGACGACAATTTCGACCACTCCGGGTTCGACTTTATCGGCGGAGGGAACCTCTGGGTGTACTCCGAACGGCGACCCATTCAGGCGGCCGGAATGAACACGTTTGGCCGCGCGCCGAGCTGGGGCACGGCCTGGAAAGGGTTCATCAAGGAGAACGCCGACCGGTCGTCCAGTGCGTATATCCAGAAGACGACCCTGCCATACGAGACGAACTACCTGGACCTCGATTCGGCGGTCAAGGATCCGCTTGGGGCTCCGGTGATTCGGATCACCGGCGAATACAAAGAGAACGAGCTCGCGCTCGCAGACTTCATGCAGGACAAGATGGAGCAGTGGTACCGTGAGGCCGGCGCGGTGGAGATCGTTCGCGGCGGACTGAGTGGTCAGATGGGTGTCTCGACCCATGCGTACGGGGGTACGCGGATGGGTGACAACCCGGAAACCAACGTTGTCGACCGGTTTGGCCTTTCACACGAAGTGCCGAATCTGGGCGTGCTCGGGGCGTCGGCCATGGGCACGAGCGGTGCGCACAATCCCACGCTCACGGCGCAGGCCCTGGCCTGGCGGACGGCGGACCACCTCATCGACAACTGGTCGACGATCACCGACGAGTGACCCGAGTGATCGCGGTGGTGGTCGGTGAGAGATCACGTAAAGCGCCGGTCGTTCTGCACAGCCCTCGGAGTGAGAACGGCGTCCGGAGATGACTGAGAAGTGTGGTCGAATCCTTCTGTGCAGCCTCCTGGTAACGTGTCTCGCCTGCAGCTCGCAGGGCTGGGAGGAGTACATGGAGGCTGGGTATGAGGCGCAGCAGTCTGGCCGCCTGCGGGAAGCCGAGGAGATGTTCTTGGTGGCGGTTCAATTCGCCGAAGCCTTCGGTGCAGACGATATCCGCCGGGCGGTCACCCTCGACAATCTCGCCGACGTCTATCGGGCTCAGCGACGCGACCGTGACGCCGAAGGGCTGTACCGTCAGGCCCTGGAGGTCAGAAGCCAGATTCTGGGGCCGCAACATCAGCGGGTCGCCGTCGGCCTCGACAACCTCGCGAGGTTCTACGCCGATCAGGGCTCGTACGCCGCCGCGGAACCGCTGTATTGGCGTGCCCTGGAGATCTCCGAGGCGAATCTTGGACCTGACCATCCCGACGTGGCGACGACACTCGGAGGGCTGGCGGCGCTCTACCACGACCAGCTTGAGTACGCGGATGCTGAGCCGCTCTACCGGCGCGCACTGACGATCCGGGAGCGGCTCGGACTCGATGACGTTGGTGTGGCGGAGATCCTGGAAGGGTATGCCGACCTCCTCAAGCACACCGGTCGGGAGCGTGAGGCGCTGGCGATGGCGGCGCGCGCGCGGGAGATCCGGCCGGCGGACTTTGTGCCGCTCGAGCGACCCTGAGGGGGGACGCTGGTGTCGCACTCGGGACATCAGCGCGTCAGGCGGCGGATCAGGGTCGCGTGCTGCGGGAACTTGTCCAGAAGCTGGTCTCGACGTGGACTCTCGAAGTCGTCGAAGTCGAAACCTGGAGCGACCGTACACCCGACCAACGCGTACGACTCAGATTCGGCCGTGGCGCCGAACCACCACCCACCTTTGACGACCGCCATCGGCCGCTGTCCTCCGTCGCGGTGCCGCCCTAGCATCGCGGTGTTGTGGCGACCTCCAGGATCGATCATGTGTATGGTCAGGCGGTCACCGTCGTAGAAGTGCCACAGCTCATCCTGCTTCAGCCGATGGAGCGCCGAGAAGTCCTCTCCCTCGAGAAGGAAGTAGATCGCGGTTGAGTGCGAGCGGTCGGCTGCGAAGCGCGGCGGGAGGCAACGACGAGGAATGGTCTCGTCGGCACGGTAGACCTCGCGAAACCACCCGCCCTCCGGGTGGCGCTGCAGACGCAGATCTCGAATCCAGCGTTCGGCGTCGGTCATGGTCAATCCCCGTGGCCTGTTCGAGATGACGCAACACTACATCGGTGACCGGGCCGCGCCCGAATTGTTCGTGATTCGTCGCCTATCTCATCGCCAACACCGGCACCGGGGCGAATCGGCCGACTCGCTCGGTGACACTCCCGACGGGTAGGTGCTGGGCACCGGTCAACCCCTTTGTGCTCATCACAATCAGGTCGACTCCAAGTTCCTCTGAGAGGCGCGCAACTTCGAGTGCGGGGTTTCCTTCCGCGATGACGATCTGTGATCCTGGGATGTCGCCCGACCACGCTCGGAGGTTGGTTGCGATCCGGTTCCTCAGATCTGGGTCAAGCTCGAAGTAGCTCGACACGTTACCGGCCAGGTACATCGGCGGTGCCGGATCGATCACGTGAACGAGATACAACGTCGATTCGTCGTCCGACCGGATTGCCCTGGCGCCGTCGAGGCCGCAGCCGGCCGACTCGGAGAAGTCGACCGGAACCAGGATCTTCCGGAACCGACCATCCGCCGGGATCGGTGTGCCGGCTCTGACCGTCAGCACGCTACAAGGTGCGTGGCGCAGCACTTTCTCCGCCGTGCTGCCCATCAGGAGTCGACTGAACCGGCTGTGGCCGTGCGTGCCGATGACGATCAGATCCGGTTTGTGGTCGGTGGCCGCCTCCATGATGCCGTCGAAGGGAAGCACGGTACGTCCCTCGGACACCCCGATCCTGGATGCGGAACCGGCGTGAGCCTTCTCCATCAGCTCCCGCGCAGTCTGCGTATACGTCTCCAGCATTCCCGACTCGGCGTCGAGGTGTTCCCCGTGCAGCGTCGTCGCGTGAAAGAGGAGGAGCTTCGACTCATGAGAGGTGGCAAGGTGCACGGCGAGCCGAAGCGCGTGGGACGCGCTGTCGGAGAAATCCGTGGGGTGAAGGATCACGTTCAGCTGCATCCTTGTCTCCTCCTGATGTCGTCACGAGTCGTGTGGTCAAGGAGACTCGCGACTGACGTCAGACAACGATCTCTCACCAGGTCAGTCTTCTGCAAACCTGCAAACTATGATCCCTGCCGTGTCGACCCGTCGGACGACGGACGAGAGGCGATGTGGGGATTCGGAGGCGCCCGGCTGTCAGCACCGGCGCGCTCTCCTGTTGTAGTCTGTTGGATGTTCCGGGGATGGACGACATTCTATGCATGAGCCGGTCGATGATGCACGCGAGATCGACGCCACCGAGGTACAGGAGTGGGTCGACTCCCTCGATGCGGTCATCGACCGATATGGTCTCACCGCGACCGGGCGGCTCCTACAGCAGCTGACGCGTCGCGCCGAGCGTGCGGGCGTTCACCTCCCCTTCACGGCGAACACGCCGTATATCAACACGATTCCACCTCAAGAAGAGACCCCGTATCCGGGGGACCGGGATCTCGAGCAGCAGATCAAGAGCATCGTGAGATGGAACGCGCTGGCCATGGTGGTTCGCGCGAACCAACGCGAGGCAGGGATCGGCGGGCATATCTCGACCTACTCCTCGGCGGCCACGTTGTACGAGGTCGGCTTCAATCATTTCTTTCACGCCACGACCGACGACTCTGAGGGCGACCTGATCTACTTCCAGGGACACGCTGCCCCAGGTGTCTATGCGCGGGCGTTCACCGAGGAGCGGCTATCAGCCGTGCATCTGGAGAACTTCCGACGGGAGCTGGCCGGCGGCGGCGGATTGTCGTCGTATCCGCACCCCTGGCTGATGCCAGATTTCTGGGAATTCCCGACCGTGTCGATGGGGTTGGGCCCGATCACGGCCATCTACCAGGCCCGATTCCAGCGGTATCTTGAAGACCGCGGCCTCAAAGCGCCCTCGCCAGCAAAGGTGTGGGCGTTCCTGGGTGACGGCGAGACGGACGAGCCGGAGTCGCTTGGCGCGATCACGCTGGCGGTTCGGGAGAGGCTCGACAATCTGATCTTCGTCGTCAACTGCAACCTACAGCGTCTCGATGGGCCGGTGCGTGGGAACGGACAGATCATTCAGGAGCTCGAGGCAGCGTTCCGAGGGGCCGGCTGGAACGTCATCAAAGTCATTTGGGGACGCGACTGGGACCCCTTGCTGGCCCGAGATCAGGATGGTCTTCTCGTGCGTCGCATGAGTGAGACGGTCGACGGACAATACCAGAAGTACGCGGTCGAGTCGGGCGCCTACGTGCGCGAGCATTTCTGGGGTCGGTCGCCACAATTGCTCGAGTTGGTCACACATCTCACCGATTCGGAGTTGAAGAAGCTTCGTTTGGGCGGTCATGACCCGGCGAAAGTGTATACCGCGTTCAAGGCCGCTGTGGAACACACCGGCTCACCCACGGTCATCCTGGCCCGGACGATCAAGGGCTATGGACTCGGCGAGGCCGGCGAAGGTCGCAACATTACCCATCAACAGAAGAAGCTCAACGAAGACGAGCTGAAGCTGTTCCGCACTCGGTTCTCGATCCCGCTCTCTGACGCGCAGGTAACGGAGGTTCCGTTCTATCGTCCGCCCGGGGATAGTGCCGAAATGACCTACCTTCATGAGCGCCGTCGGGCGCTCGGAGGATACATGCCTCAGCGCGTTGTCCGGGCGAAGCCGCTTGCGCAGGTACCAGTGGACGCGTTCGACGAGCTTCTGGCAGGTACGGAAGAGCGCGCCGCCTCGATGACGATGGCGTTTGTTCGGCTGTTGGGGCGTCTCCTGCGTGATCCGGAGATCGGCAAGCTAATCGTTCCGATCGTGCCCGACGAGGCTCGCACCTTCGGCATGGAGGCGCTCTTCCGGCAGGTGGGGATATATGCGCACAGCGGCCAGCTCTATGAGCCGGTAGACCACAACACGCTGCTGTACTACAAAGAGGCGGAGGACGGTCAGATCCTCGAGGAGGGGATCACCGAGGCCGGCTCGCTGTCCTCGTTCATCGCCGCAGGCACGGCGTATGCCACGCGCGGGATCAACACGGTTCCGTTCTTCATCTTCTACTCGATGTTCGGGTTTCAGCGCGTTGGTGATCTCATATGGGCTGCGGCTGACGCGAGGTGTCGAGGGTTCCTCATCGGTGGCACGGCGGGACGGACAACGCTGGCGGGAGAAGGCCTGCAGCATCAGGATGGTCAGAGTCATCTGCTAGCCTACCCGGTGCCAAACCTGCTGGCGTACGACCCGGCATTCGCCTACGAGCTGGCAGTCATCATTCAGGACGGTATCCGCCGAATGTATGTCGAGCAGGAGAGCGTCTTCTACTATCTGACGGTCGAGAACGAACCGTATCCGATGCCCGCGATGCCTGACGGATGTCGAGAGGGGATCTTACGTGGCTTGTATCGGTTCCAGCCGTCCCCGTCGCCGACCCTACCGCACCGCGCGCAAGTACTCGGCAGTGGTGCGATCCTGCTGGAGGCGATCAAGGCGCAAGGGCTTCTGGAACGGTACGAAGTCGCCGCCGACGTCTGGAGCGTGACGAGTTGGGCTCAGCTCTATCGGGACGGACACGACTGCGATCGCTGGAACATGCTGCATCCGCTAGACACGCCGCGGGAGCCGTATGTGACACAGCGTCTCGCGACGGCACCGGGTGTCGTGGTGGCGGCGAGTGATTACCTGAAGGCGCTGCCCGACTCACTGAACCAGTGGCTGGACAGACCACTCGTGGCCCTTGGCACCGACGGATTTGGTCGGAGTGAGAGTCGGGCGGACCTTCGGGATTTTTTTGAAGTCGACGCGCGATTCATCACGCTGGCCACACTCAGAGCCCTGTCGCGTGACGGTGCCATCGCACCTCAGATCGTCGCGCAGGCGATCATCGATCTCGAGATCGATCCAGACAAGGCCCCCCCGATGACCGCGTAGTACTTAACCGACGAAGAGCAACGACGTGGTGATTGACTTCAAGCTTCCTGAGCTCGGCGAAAACATCGAAACCGGCGACGTCATCCAGGTACTCGTCAAACCGGGTGACCCCGTCGAGACCGATCAGCCGGTGCTCGAACTCGAGACTGACAAGGCGACGATCGAGGTTCCGTCCCCGGCCGGAGGAACGGTGGGGCAGGTTGCCGTGAAAAGTGGAGAGACGATTGCCGTTGGTCAGTTGATCCTTACGATTGAGACTCCCGATGCCGAGCCGTCGCCCGCACCCGATCGATCCACGGCGCAGTCTGCACCCCGATCTTCTGTAGAGACACCTCCCCCGCCGGCCGAAGTGCCGCCGGTCCGGGCGCCGCCGCTCCCCTCGACCTCGCCGCCCTCGCCGCCAATGTCTCGCTCGAGCCGGACCACACTGGCGGCTCCCTCGGTCCGGCGCCTCGCGCGGGAGTTCGGCGTTGACGTCGCGGACGTTCCAGGTTCGGGTGCCCGCGGACGGGTATCGGCGGACGACGTCAAAGCGTACGCTCGGCGGGTCCTGCAGGCGGCACGTCACAGCTCCCCGTCCACCCCGGCGGAGCCGGAGCTCCCCGACTTCACAAAATGGGGTACGGTCGAGCGGACGCGGATGCGGAGCATCCGCCGCGCGACGGTCCGCCAGATGAGCCGGTCCTGGCGGGCGATTCCGCATGTCACTCAACATGACCGGGCTGATGTCACGCAGTTCGAGGCGGTCCGCAGGCGCCTCAAGAAGGAATCACCGGACATCCCACTGACGGTGACGGCTTTCACCGTGCTGGCGCTCGCGGCCGCCCTCAGGAAGTTCCCTCAGTTCAACGCCTCGCTGGATACCGCGCGTGAAGAGATCGTCTACAAGCAGTACATCAACATCGGGGTGGCCGTCGACACCGATCGCGGCCTGTTGGTACCGGTGGTCAAGGAGGCCGACCGGAAGACGCTGATTCAGATTTCGTTGGAGATCGCCGCGCTGGCAGAGAAGGCGCGGTCAAAGGCGGTGACTCTCGAAGAGATGCAGGGTGGAACCTTCACGTTGACGAACCTTGGAGCGCTGGGCGGGACGCTTTTTACGCCGATCATCAACCACCCCGAAGTGGCCATCCTGGGTCTCTCACGCTCGGCCTACGTCCCGGTGCTTACCAACCAGCAGTTCGAGCCCCGGTTGATGATGCCGCTCTCGCTCTCGTACGACCATCGGCTGATCGACGGGGCGGATGCCGTGCGGTTCCTGCGCTGGGTTGCGGAGCGTATCGAGCAGCCTCTACTCCTGAGTCTCGTCGACATCTGATCCGGCGCGCAGCTGAGTCGCCGCGACGCCGGGACCGGGCGCGCATCAGTTGGGATTCAGCGCTTGGGGTCGAGAGCGAACATCACCAGGGCGGCGACTCGCTGCGCTCGTCGTCGCATCATTGAGTCCTCGCAGAAACACGTGGCGTGCCGGTTTGTCGCGCCAACACAGGCGAAAACCGGGATGAGTGTGGTGAGTGTGAGCTTACGTTCGGAGGCTCACGACACAGTCACTCGAACATGGGCTGACGTCCAGCAGCACTGGAATCCACTACCCCCCTCGCCTGTTTCGTCGAGCGCCTCGACACGGAGGAGATACTCACCTGGTTCGCTGAACGTCGCGGTCGTTACGGGGTTCTGGTCCGACGACGCCTCGAACTCCTGTTCGGTCTCAGAGAAGTCGACGTCACCTGGCCCGCGGAGCAGATGCCACCTCAGGATCAGAGCCGGTCGTTGGAACCTCGATGCCGCGCGAAGATTGTCTGACGGCTTCACGTCGGTGGTCCACACGCTCAACTCCAGCGGCGTCCCGACTGACCCAGAGAACGAGTGAGCGATGCCAACCGGCGGACCCGTGTGACCTTCGCCATCGGGTGAGAAGCGCAGCGTCGGCGGCTCATTGCCGTTGGCCGCGTCTCTGAACGGTTCGACAATCCACTGTGGGTCGAGGTGCATCGGCACCGTCACTGTCTGGTCGTTCACTGTAAGTGTCCAGTTGAGCTGACTGTCACCGAAGTCGGCCGGCACCTGAATCGTAAACACACCGTAGCCGCGTCCCGGAGGGATAATCGTCGGCTGACCCCGATCTGGAGGACCCGGGGAGAGGAAGTTCGCTTCTCCGACCGGCACCTCGAGCGTTTGTTCTGTGTTCGGGTTGAAGTAACCGACCAGCAGCGTGTAGCCGCCGTCCGGATTGTGGTACCAACCCTCATACGCCGGATAGACCGGCCCGCCAAACTCCGTCCGCGTCTCTGGAACCTGTGCGGTTGTCGATATGGCTCCGACGCTGCCGCACAGGGTAGCCGCCAGGGCGACAGTCACCCCTGCTGAATGAAACACCCGCATGGCAAATCCTCCTGGTACGTGACGGGAGCCGCTCCTCTTTGAAAGAGCGGCTCCCGTTTTCCGAACTGTCTTTTCGACGTCTTGGAAGCTACTGGCCACCGTCGTCGGTAGGGCTACCCAGCAGCCGCTCGCGCTCTGCGACCGCTACCTGGAAGTCTTCGTCGTCCAGATACGTGACGTTAACCCATGCGTGGCCCATCTCGTCCACGGTCCGGTCTCCGTATCCGACCCACTGGTTCGGGTCAGGATTGGACCGCTTTGCCGACGTGTTGTCATACCAGGACTTGACCTGGATGACGGTGCCCTTCGGCAGCAGCGGCGCGGCGACGTCCGAATAGACGTAATTGTTGTGCCAGTTAAAGTTGAAGTCACTCACCCTGCTGATGACGCAGCTTGTTCCATCTGGAAGGACGGCGGTCATCTGCATTCCCTGGCCTCGGAGGTGCATGTGCGGCTGGAAGTTCTCGACGCGACCGTTCTGTTTCAGCACATGGAACCGTTCGGTTGCCGTGATCTGGTTCGGTGGGATCGACAGCGCGTCACTGCCGCCTTCGATCGAGCTGAATGCAGACAGAACCTGCCGATGCTTCGGAGGCGAATTCCTGGGGTAGAGGTAGAGACCCAGCTCGACTGTGTCGGTAATCTCCTCCCCAACTGCGTGATAGTGGATGTCCCAGACGATACTGGAGTCGGCTTTGATCAGCTTACCGCTGTTCTCGCGCATGATCTCGCCCTGCTTGCCTACCGCCCATTCCATCAGTAGTCCGGGGCCGACGTCTGACGCGGCACCGAGCGCATCGTCTTCTTCCTCTTCCTGCTGTAAGCGCGCAAGCGCGTGGTGGGTGATCCGCCGTCCGTCGACAGTCGACGGGCGAATCTCTATCGCCCGGATCCAGCGGTCTTCGATCAGACCGGTCGGGACTTCTGGCTTCCACCAGCGGTCCTGCGCCAGGGCCGGAATCGTGTACGGGATCGAATGGATGATGAGGTCGGGCGCGCCCCCGAAGCGGTCGGCGAAGTTCCAGACATCATCGTCAGCGAAGACCGCCGGTGGCGGCACGTCGGCCGGGTTTCCACGGGGTGCGCCGTTGTCGACCCAGCGGCCGACCAGCTCGATCTGCTCTCGGCTGAGCGACCGGTCGTTCTCGAAGTCCTGAATGCCGACGTTCTGGTCGATATGCCACGGCGGCATCTGGCGGGTCTCGACGCGATTCTTGATCGACCGTGCCCAAGGCCTGACTTCCTCATACGTCTGGAGCGACATCGGCGCGATGTATCCCGGTCGGTGACACGCCTCGCACTTCTCCCTGAAGATCGGGGCGACGTCTTTGGCATACGTCGGCGAGTCTTGAGCCACCGCAACGGACGGAAGCAGCATCACCGCCGTCATCACCACAAGAGTCATGCCCGCAATTCCGATCAGGCGCTGCATATGTAGCCCCTCCTCGATAGTGACGCAATCCTGGACATTTTGGAACCTGTCCAGAACGATCATCGTAACACTCTTCGCGTCAATTTTACACCGTTTCCATTGGTGAATCCACACTGCGCGCACGGTCGCGCGGCTGTTCGAGATTAGGCAGGTGAACGTCCGAACTTCCGACGGGTGTTGACGCCTAGACGGCCGGCTCTACCGAGCATTCTCCGGAAACACAGCCGTTTCCTTTGCTTCTGGCGCTGGCAATGGGATTGCAACTCAAACCACTATGGCCGTCACGGGACCAAGCCTTTCAGACGTTGTCCAGGATATTGGACGACAGTTCGATGGCAACCGAGACGGGGCCATCACCGGCACCGAGAAGTGGGCGTTCCTCGGAGAGTTGGCCACACGCCTCGCGCCGCTCATCGAGCAGGGGCCGGCGGCCGTCACGCAAGATGCGGAGGCTGCGTCAGGAGCAGTCACCGGGTCGACCGGCTCGGCGGAGTCGGCACCGGTCGGTAACGCGGCCGATCAGATCGACCTGAGTACGGTCAACTGGCTGGACACGAACGTCAGTGATTGGGCGCAGACGTCGGCCATCACCGGTGTCACCATCGGTTCCCCTCCCATCGCTATCGAGCACACCAAGGCGGGGCAGTGGCCCGCCATCACCGCGGGTGGGACGGTCGTTGAAGGGAATCCGTGGGTTTTTGCCAATGTCGATGGCGAATGGTATGCCGCAACCTACGAGTGGCTCCGCCCAGGTCAGACGGAGAAGCAGATCTCGGCCGAAGAGATCGGTGCGAATACCAAGAAGGCGCCGCTCGATGGCTGGCAGCCAAAGTCTGGCGATATTGTTGGATTGATGGTAAGCACGCCGGCCAGATTCGGACCCGAGGGTCCGACCAACGAACGGTCGAATGTCGTCCTGATTACCTGGCCCTAGTGTCCTGAGTTCGATATACTCATACATTCGGCCGGCGCTGCATCCCGTCTGGCGGCGTTGAGACCATCTTCTCGCTGGCTCGAATATTCCCGATATGCTCGCTCTTCGCGCCTGGCCCGGGCGCATCGCCGCTCTCGGTGTACAGGTATATCGAACTCAGGACACTAGCAGCCCGTGGTGAAAGTCAGCCAGGTAGGTGTCTGCCTGGTCTCGGTGCCACGCGCGCCTTTCACCACGGGCTAGCTGAGAGATTCCCCCCGGCGGTCGTTGTTCTCCTGTCGCACTTCCCCCATCACCGGGCCGGACCTGCATCTCGATCGCTTGGCGTGAGAGAATGGCACCGACCCGGGTGAGGTTCATATGCGGAAATGCTCAGTCACGGTGTTCTCCTCTCTCTCAGCGGCATTCGTTACATCGCTCCTCCTGCTCTCGTGCGCAGCGCCGCCACAGCCGGAGGCGCGGCTTGAGGCCCGGGAACAAACGGGTCAGTCGCCGCCATTGGCGTATACGCCTGTCACCGACGCGCGGCTGACGAATCCGTCGCCGGACGATTGGCTGATGTACCGCCGAACCTACGACAGCTGGGGGTACAGCCCACTCGATCAGATCACCGTTGACAACGTTGCCGACCTGGTTCCGGTCTGGTCGTTCTCCACCGGTGTTGTGTCAGGACATCAGGCGCCGCCCCAGGTGAACGACGGCATCATGTTCGTCACAACGCCCGAGTCACAGATACTGGCCCTCGACGCCAGAAGCGGTGAGCTTCTTTGGCGCTACGTGCGCCAGCTACCCGACGACATCCGTCGAGGGCACCGGACCAACCGGGGCGTCGGGCTGTATGGAGACCTGGTGTTCGTGACCGCGCAGGACGCCCACGTGGTGGCGCTCAGCGCGTTGTCGGGCGATGTCGTCTGGGACGAGCCGGTCGAGGACTATCACCTCGGGTACTACATGACGATGGCACCGCTGATAGCCAACGGGAAGGTCTTGGTTGGCGTCTCGGGCGGCGAAAGAGGAATCCGGGGGTTCGTGGCCGCACTCGATCCAGAGACGGGTGAGGAAATCTGGAGGACGTACACCGTGCCAGGTCCCGGCGAGCCCGGGAACGACACCTGGCCAGAAGACACCTGGCGCACCGGTGGCGCCCCGGTCTGGATTACCGGGTCGTTTGACCCCGAGCTGAATCTGACCTACTGGGGGACGGGAAATCCCGGCCCGTGGATCGGCGACGCGCGTCCTGGTGACAACCTCTACACGAACTCGGTGGTTGCGCTTGATGCCGATACCGGGGAGCTCAAGGGGTTTCACCAGTATCACTGGAACGGGTCGTGGGATTGGGACGAGGTTTCGGCGCCGCTGCTCATCGACGTCAACCGCGACGGCCGGACCATCAAGGGCCTCGTGCATCCAGCGCGCAACGGCTACCTGTGGCTGTTGGAGCGGACCGCGGACGCCATCGATTTCGTTGACGCCGAACCGTACGTCTATCAGAACGTCTTCACGAGCATCGACCCGGACACCGGCCGACCGGATTACAACGCTGAGAACAAACCGGGCCTCGGCAAGCGGGCGACGTTCTGCCCGTCGCTGTGGGGGGGGAAGGATTGGCCGCCAGCCGCGTACAGCCCGCAGACACGGTATCTCTACATTCCGGCCAATGAGAATTTCTGCTCCAGCATTGAGGGTGTGCCGGTCGAGTACGAACCGGGGCGGGGGTTCACCGGCGCATCGACGCAGACCTTCGTGCAGGACGGTGCCGACCACCTTGGTGAGATTCAGGCCTGGAACCTCGACACCGGTGAGAAGGTCTGGACACACGAGTTTGCCTCGCACAACTGGGGGCCGATTCTGACGACGGGTGGAGGTCTCCTGTTTGCGGGGGGCACCAGCGATCGGTACTTCCGTGCGTTCGACGCGGCGTCGGGTGACGTGTTGTGGGAGCAGCGGACCAACTCCGGGGTGACCGGCGTACCGTCGTCGTATGCCATCGACGGCGTGCAATACATCGCCGTGCAGTCGGGCTATGGTGTCGACGCCCAGTCGATGCAAGGGGTCATTAATCGCAGCCGCGGGACCAACATGCAAGTACCTCAGGGTGGTGTCATCTGGGTCTTCGCCCTGAAGCCGTAGAGGAACGGCCGCACGCCCTTTGAGCCATCGACGATGGCGAGGAGATCGCAGTGAACCGTCTGGTGACGAGCACCGCCTTGGTGTGGCTACTTTCGGGCACTGGATCGGCCCTCGCTCAACGACCCGACTTCTCTGGAATGTGGACGCTCGACCGGGACGCCAGCGAGTTCAGCCCACCGGCGTTCAGCGGTGGACGTGGCGGAGCCGATGTCGGACGGCTCTTCATCACACACGCCAAGAACGGCACATTGGTGATCGGGGCCGAGACCAATGCGTCGAAGGCGTGGTCGTATTCGCCAGGTCGTGAGCTGTCGATTCCCGTCGGCCGCGACACGACGATGATGGCCGCGTCGCGCTGGGAGGGCGCACGGCTCGTGGTCGAGGGGCGTCAGGGCGACATGCAGATGCACGAGGTGCTGTCGCTCAGTCCAAACGGGGGAATTCTGACGATCGAGGTGATGACGACGACTCCCCAAGGCCAGACGATGAACCGGTTGGTTTACACGAAGGACCGACCGGTGGGCCCGTGCAAGGACTGGGCGATGCCCTGTAAAGACTTCCCGGAGTACGACGTGCGGCGGCAGTAGTTTGTCAGTCCTCGGTGTACACGTATATCGAACGCAGGACACGAGAACCTATCTCATACACACGCCGGGTGTAGGAGATAGGTTCTAGGCTTCGTGCAGTCCGTTACTCGCGCACTCGAAGATCGAGGGCGACAATCCGTTCCCGGTCGCGGGCATACAGTGTGCTGCCAACCAGAGTCGGCACTGTCCACGACGTCGTATTGAAGAGCTCCGTCTCGGCAAGAGTCGTCATCCCGCTGGGCGCCAATGTCACCATGCTCAGCGTGCCGTCTTCCTGAAGGACGAAGGCCTTTCCGTCCGCATACAGCATGTTGGCACGGCTGAAGCCGCGCGCCCGCCACGCCGTCTCACCGGTGGCCACGTGCGTGGCCGTCATGATGGCGGTCGCACTCTGGCCGCTCGTCCCGTAGACGAAATCACCGAGCCTGAGTGGATTCAAGAACGTAAACCGGAGCCGCGGGTCGTACCAGAGCTCATCGGTCGTGGTCACGTCACCGTCACCCGTCAGCTTGATGGCACGACTTCCCCCGATATACCCCGATGACATGAACAGAACGTTGTCCTCTCCCCACATCGGCACCTGAAAGTTGAAATCGTTGCCCGCGTCATGCGGGTGGACCCAGAGAACTTCTCCGGTGTCGGGATCGAGCCCGTGTACGGCCTGGCCGGCAAAAACCACGAGGTGAGGCGATCCATCGACCGAAATGAGCCCTACCGGCGAGTGCGACACCATGAAGCTCCCGCTCCTCCACACGACGGTTCCGTCGCGCTGCCGCAATGCCATGACCGACTGCTCCGGTCCGCCTACCTGAAGGATGATCGTGTCTTTGTACGCCAGCGGGCTTCCGCCGTACCCCGGCTTGACCATCGAGCGAATCAGCAGCGGTGGTGCGTCAAAGTCCTCGACGAGGTTCAGTGACCAGAGCACGTCTCCCGTCGCCGGGTCGAACACGAACAGCTCCTTGTTCGTCCCGATTGTAAAGAGGCGACCGTCGACGAGCAGCGGTGTGGAGTGTGGGCCGGCACCCTGACCGAAGTCCTGGACTTTCGATGGATAGGTGTGCTCCCAGAGTGTGTCACCGGTCACGGCGTCCATCGCGATCACGCTTTCCTCAGGGTCGAATGGCCCGGTGCCACCCTGCCCGTGGGCGACGCGATACATCGTGAACAGACGGCCATCGCCGGCGAGGATGGCCGAGTGGCCCGCGCCGAGCGGCCGGCTCCAGATCTCCGGTGGTCCGCCCGGGGACCAGCTGTCGGCCAGCGGCGGTGAGTTGGCAACAACGAAGTTACCGTTTGGACCCCCCCACCGCCGCCACTCGGTCGCCATTCCGTCGTCTTGTGCGGCCAGGGTCGTCGGCGAAGTCGAGAGAGCGCATGCCACGAGCAGAGTACTGAGCACGGTGATGGAGATCACACGTTTGGGCCGAGCAATCCCGTCACACATGTCTGGGCATCCTACTCCTCCCGCAGACGTCGTGCCAGCGATCGGGTCGGGGCGGCCCGAATGGTTGAGGGCCGGTTGGATCTTGCGCTGAGCTCGCTCGACTGATCGCTATGCGCATTGATCCGACGGGGGATCTCGCGCGTCCTGGACCCCGGTAAAGACGCCCCGGGGGGGCAGTGCGGCCTTGTCGGATGCGTAGGTGGCCGTCTCGCGATACCCTCCGCGATCTTCGGCGTTGATCTGCCGCCCCTCGATGTGAACCCGGCAGTTCGATGGGAGAAATACTGCGACAGGATCGCCATCGTTGCCCTTGTGGATTGCGCGCACGATCGAGGCGACCCGTTCAGAGTCGGGACGCTCACCTCGAATCACAATGACGTCGCCAGGTCGCACTCGGAGCACGCGCAACGCCACGCCGGTGAGCCAACTCGCGACGTGCTCGCGCAGGCTCAAGGGTGGGTCGTCACCCAGCGGTACCGAGCCGGCGGGGGCACGATCGGCGGGGTACGTCGTGCCGAAGACACGGCCTTCTGCATTCGGGCGGATCATATTGGTCAATAGAGGACCTCTTCCAAGCCTCCGGCTTACGCCAGTGCGACGGCGCCTTGTTCGGCGTTCCTGTAGAGACCGGCCGTTACGGCAAGTCGGTTGCGCGGGGCCAGTCGGAGAAGCGACTCCTGGACGTAGTCGTGCCGGCGCTGGATGTCATCAGGACCGGTGCCGTCGACGTACCTGTGGACGTGCCCCGATTTCTCGTCGCCGCCGACCACGAAAAAGTGCCGATAGCGGTCCCGCCGCGCTTGCTCCTTGTCGATGATCATGCCGTATCGCTCTGGATGATCCCACGACGGCGTGCCGGGTAAGGGAACGAAGGACGAAAGGATCCAGTCCTCAACCCAAAGGCTCATCTCTTCGATGAAGTCCACGAGGGCGAGCACGTCATCCCACGTCTCGCTCGGATTGCCGACCATGATCGACACGCGGCAGCGGATTCCAGATTCGGCAACGTTCCGGATCGCTTGGCGGTTCACGTCGACCGTCGTTCCCTTCGCCATGGCCGCAAGCACCTTGTCCGTGCCGGCCTCGACTCCGATACAGATCGCCTGGCACCCCGTTTCCGCCATATGTCGCAGCATCTCGCGGTCACCTCCCCGCACGCAGAGGTTGGCCCGTGTCCACCCGCGCCACTTCACACCGCGTTCCGCGAGTCCGTCGCAGAGGAGGTGCATCTCCGACACCTTGCGAGCTGTCAGCGAATCGTCCAGAAAGAGGATGTTCCGGATCCCAGTGCCGGTGAAAATGTCGTCGACTTCGGCGAGGATCCGCGCGGACGACTGGGCACGTAGCCCGCCGTCTCCCCACTGACTTTGCTGGCAGAAGTTGCAGGCCGCGGGACAGCCTCGTGACGCCACCAGGTTCGTTGCCCGCTCGCCGGCGATCAGACGTGTATATCGTGAGAAATCCAGCATGTCTCGCGCCGGAAACGGCAACGCGTCGAGTGGCTCGAGCGCCATTCCCGTGACGATCTCGCCGTTCGACCGACGCTGGGGCAGACCGCCCGCCTGCCAGCGCGCGAGTAGCCCGACGAACGCGATCTCCCCCTCCAGGGCCACGACATAATCGAAGCCGTTGTTGGCGCCCGCCTCATCCTCGACGGTGCACTCTTCGGGAACCGCGGAGGCGTGCGACCCGCCGCACACCAAGACGGCGTTCGGCTCGCGGACCGTCAGCCGATCATGCCGACGGTTGACTAGTGTCCTGCGTAACCCCAGAGCATCTGGCGCATCCCGGCGTGCTGGATCCGTCCGGTGCTCGGGTAGCGCAGCTTCCCTCCAAGTATGCCGGCATCGGGACGTGCACGATGGGCGCGCCACAAAGCGAGCAGACAATCGGTTTCGACCTCGACGTCGTTGTTGACGAAGACCAACCACGAGCCGGCCGCCCGCATCGTCGCGCGGTTGCACGCGACCGCAAAGGGATCGTTGGCGGGATTGCGGACGAAGATCACATTCGCGAACCGATCACGAAATTCGTCCGCGAGCGGGATGATACTCTCACGCGAGGCGTTGTCGACGATGATGAGCTCGAGCGGTTCTGGTGGCGTGACGGCAGCGAGCGACGTGAGGCAGCGGCGAGTGAGCTCGATCCGGTCGTGGACGAGAACGACGAGGCTAATCACACAGAGCCCGCGACTTGCGAGGAGTCGCAGATCATACCACGAGGGCAGTCGGACCAATGGACCTGTGGCTTGACGAGAATCTAGAGGCGCTGGCCGAAGCGCACGGAAGGACCGTGGTGTTGCCGCCTTCTGACTCCGAACGCGTTCGAATCGAATGGGATGCCGATCGCCCCACGGCATTTCTCCGGGCCGACACCGGTCAATGGCGCACGGTCCACAGTCGACGCGACCCGGTCGCCGAAGCGCGGAGATCAGTCGAGCGAGCCCTGGGGCGCGTCGTACCGTCGACCGTTGTGTTGGTCGGAGTGGGCCTCGGATACATTGTCGATGCGGTGGTCGAGCGCGCGCCGGAGGCACGCCTCATCGTCTTCGAGCCCGATCCACTCCTGGCTCGTGCGTGGCTCGAGTGGCGTGATATCCGGCACCTCGTGCGCGTTGCCCACTTGCGGCTGTATCTCGGACCAGCCTACATCGGAGCCTCGGAGGCCTGGCGAGCGATCGCGCCCGACGCCGGATCGCCGCCGATCCCGGCCGGATGAACCATCTGTTTGGCCGGTACCGTCCCGAGGTTGTGTTTCATGCCGCTGCTCACAAGCACGTGCCTCTCATGGAGGAGAACGTCTGCGAGGCGGTCACGAACAACGTGGCCGGCACCCGGGTCATGGCGGAAGCGGCCGAGCGGTACGGCGTCGACCGATTCGTCATGCTCTCGACCGACAAAGCCGTCAATCCGGCGAGCGTGATGGGCGTCACGAAACGCGTGGGCGAGCTCTTGCTGCAAAGACGGAGTGCCGGAAGCGACACCGCGTTCGTCACTGTCCGCTTCGGCAATGTGCTCGGGTCACGTGGCAGCGTGGTGCCGCGTTTCGTTCGGCAGATCGACCGTGGCGGCCCGGTCACGGTGACACACCCGGATGTTCGTCGGTTCTTCATGCTCATTCAGGAAGCGGTGCAGCTCGTGCTGAATTCCGCAGCGCTCGGTGACCCCGGCAAACTGTACGTGCTGAAGATGGGTGAACAGGTGAAGGTGGTGGAGCTGGCCCGGGATCTCATCCGTCTGGCCGGCTTCATTCCGGAGACCGACATTCCGATTTCCTTCATTGGGCTTCGGCCCGGGGAGAAGCTGTTCGAGGAGCTCGTTGGCGTCGATGAACGGACCTCACCGTCCTCCTGCGACGAGATCATGGAGGTCGAGCCGGTCGGGCGTGTCGACCGCGTTGACCTGGCGTCCCGGATCTTAGAGCTCGAGCGGCGGGCCCGGCAGAACGATGCCGAGGCGGTGATGGACTCTCTGGGTGCCATCGTGCCGGCGTTTCGCCAGAATCGGGAGCGTGTGCAGGTCGTGCAGGAGGAGATGGCGGCCGGGCCCGCCGCTGGCCGCCGACCGACCGGAGCGGCCGCGCTGCCAGATTGTCCGGGGCAAATCTGCCCCGCCTGTGCCTCGGACTCTGTCTATCGCTCACCGGTGAAGTCGGGGCCCGAGCGAACGTCGCAGCCGGTGCCGACGATCCGCCCCGACCGATGCCTTACCTGTGGCTGGCGTGGCTGGCTCACTCCGGTGGAGCTGTTCGGTAGCGCGACCTCCGAGAGGACCGGCACTGTCGCGGACGCGAACGGATGATCGTTCTTCATCTCACAACCTATTTGCAGGGGGGAGCCGGGCGGTGCGTCGTCGACCTGGTGCTGACACAGGCGAAGCACGGCATTCGCCCAATCGTCGTGACGGCGGCGTCAGGTGAGGGCGGCTATCAGAACTACCCGGAGTACCTGAGGTTGTTACGGGCCGCTGGCATCTCAGTGCATCTTGTCGACTCGCTCTTCGACCGCGATCTCACGCGAAACCGGTCGGTCGCGGGGGCGTTGTCGCGTATGCTCCCCGCCACCGACGTGAGCTTGGTGCATGCGCATGCCGCGACACCGGCACGCATCGGGTTGATCTTCGCGGCCGCTACTCCCCGTCGCACGCCGGTTGTGCAGACGATGCACGGGTGGGGCATGCGGAAGTCGCCGGAACAGGCAGCCGCCGATCTCGCTGTCATGGCACAGCTTGACGCGGTCGTGACGACGTCCGAGGCCTCGAGTCGACAGCTGGGGACCATGGGCCTTGTCGCCAAGCGTGTCGAGATGATTCCCTGCGGTTTGGCCGTGAAGCCGCCAGGCGCGGCCGATGACGATGACGAGGTCTCGAGGGCGTTCCGAGTCGCGCGCGCGTGCGGCGCGTGCACGCTACTGTGCCTCGGTTCCGTGACCCGCAACAAGAATCAGGAGCTCCTGCTGGAAGCACTGACAGCCGTCAATCGGCACCAGGCGGTGTTTTGCGCATTCATTGGCGAGGGGGTTGGCATCGCCGGACTCGTACGGCTCGCACGCGATTTGAAGCTCGCCGAACGCGTGCGATTCTTCGGTCACCGTCCCAGCGCTGCGTCGTATCTCGCGAAGGCTGACCTGCTCGTCGTGCCGTCACGCAGCGAGGGTCAAGGGCTTGTAGTCCTCGAGGCGTTTCGCGCCGGCGTTCCGGTTGTTGTCAGCGACGCGCCCGCGCTCACCGAGCTGGTGTCGGAACCTGATCTGGGAGTCACGTTCATCTCCGACTCGTCCGCGGCCCTAGCCGCCGCTATACGCAGCTCACTCACGCTGCCACGATCCGAACGTCAACGAATGACCGCGTTGGCTCGGAAGCGTTTCCTCTCACGGTATACAACGGTGGCGATGCACACCTCGCACGAGGCCCTCTACAACGCGGTCCTGGCCGGCGGCTGCTCGGGTAAGACGAACTAGTGCAGTGATCTCGAAACAACCCGGCATTCGGCCACCGAGGCATCCCACCCGGCTGCGTTGCTCCTCGGTCACACATTCCCGATTTGCTCCCTCGTCGCGCCTTGCTGGGCGGTCGCCTCGGCGTCCTCGATGCCCGAGCTATTTCGAGATCACTGCGCTAGGTTGTCCGCCGGCGGTGGCGGAAAAGGCAAGGGAAAGAAGAAGTAGCTCGTACGCCGCAGTCTGCTACCGGTGCGTAGAGATCGATACCTGAACCCCACCGCCGCCGGCCACGGCGATTGGTGTCAGCTCGAACCTCGTGGAGCCTCGGTCGACCGCGACAACTCGGCCTGCGGCGAGTCCGATCGCAGCTCCGAACGCAAGGTCGCTCAGGTGGTGCTTGTTCTCGCTCAGTCGCGACGCCGCGACATACGACGCCACGGCGATAGCCGGAACGCCCACTCTGGGTCCGTACCGACGGTGAAGGACGGCCGCCGTCGCGAACGTGCCGGACGCATGACCGGACGGGAATGAGGCGCGGTTCGATCCGTCGGGCCGCGTCCGCCTCACGGTGTACTTGAGCAGTTGGGTCATTCCGCCGCTGAGTAGCTGGACCCTGACCAGGTCCCGTCCAAGCTCGGACATCCCCGAGTGTCCGGCAATCTTTCCGACCCCGTAGGCGGCAAAGGCGCTCCCGAACTGGACCAAGGCGCCGCCGAGAATCTCGCCGGATTCGAACGCCGAGTCGAGACCACGCCTCTGATACAGCTCTCCGTTCATTCGACTGGCGATGATGTTATCGTCGAGCGGTCGCAGCGCCGCGCTTGCGCCAAGTCCAAGACCGAGAACCATGTAGGTGTCGCGGGACGTGAAGAACTTCGACAGGTCGGTGCCGATATCACGCAGCAGCGATGAGCTCTGCGATTGTTCGTCGTTACCTTGAGCGACGAGTGTTTCGGCCTGTGCTTCTTGTCCCCAGCCGGGGGCCGGGAACGTCAGAACACCCAACAGGGTCAGTACGGTCAGGCGCTGGGTCCAGAGCATCATCTGCGATCTCCCGTCGGACAAGTGGCGATGGCTGGCGATCAACCGGTCGACAGCTTCCGCGTCCGGATTTCAGCGCCGCCAGCCGCGAATTCAACCTCGTCCATCAGCTGCCTGATGAGAAACAGCCCCCGTCCGTTCGGCGCAGTGAGCCCCTGGTCGGTGGCCGGGTCGCGGGTTGCGGCCGGGTCGAATCCGTTCCCGCAGTCCCGGACCGTCACCAATATCCCGTCGGGCTCGTCACAGACCACCGAGATCCTCACCGTCTTGCGCGGATCTTCCCGTGAGCCATGCGTGACCGCGTTGGCGATCGCCTCACGCAGGGCCAGATCGATATCCGATTCGATTCCTCTGACGCACCCCGCCTGGCGGATCGCCGTCATGACTCGGTCCATGGTGTCATCGATTGCCGACACGCGAGCGGGAAGAGTGGCATCGAACCGCAGCGGCTGTGCCCCGTGCTGGTGAGAGAGTGTCATCTGTCGTACTCCTCATCCGCATCGTATGGGAAAAATATGAGGATTCTCTGAAGGTCGCCTTCAGAAACCTTTCAGAAAGTCACCGTAGTCTCGAACTGGTGAGGTCCGATCTGACTAGACTCCCCATGATGGAGGTTCTCATCGTCGAGGACGACCGGCAGCTCGCGGTCCTTCTGAAGCGAGGCCTTGAGCGCGAAGGCCACGTCACGGCGGTCGCGAGCGACGGAGCCGAGGGTTTGGACTACGCGCTGGCGCGGTCGTACGACGTCATAGTCCTCGACGTGATGCTGCCCGTGATCGACGGCTTCGAGGTTGCTCGGCGTCTCCGACGTCAGGGCTGCCAAACACCGGTCCTGATGCTGACCGCTCGAGACGGGCGCCGCGATGTGATTGATGGCCTGGACGTTGGAGCCGACGATTACCTTACCAAACCGTTCGCCTTTGACGAGCTGCTGGCCCGGCTCCGGGCAGTGGCTCGGCGAGGACCGATTCCTCGAGCGGTCGTCTCGGCGGTCGGTGACCTCACGCTCGACTCCGCCGGCCACGAGGCCCGGCGAGCTGCACGGCGGCTCGAGCTGACTCCGAAGGAGTTTCGACTCCTCGAACTTCTGATGCGGCATAAGGGCCGCGTGTTATCGAGAGACGTCATCATCGAGGCGGTCTGGGGTCACACCGCCGATGTGAAGCCAAACACCGTTGATGCCTTCGTCAGCAGTTTGCGACGCAAGGTCGATGGGGCCAGCGACATCCCGCTGATTCAAACCGTGCGAGGCGTTGATTTTAGCGCGCGGGAGCCTGAAGCGTGATCGCCGGGCGCTCGCTCGAAGTCAGGTTGACGTTGTGGTACTCGGTGTTGCTGTTGACCGGCTACGCCGTGTTTCAGAACCGTTCCGCGTGACCGGTGCCTCCGCTCTCGGTGACCAACCGGCCGCAAACCTCCATGGTAGAGTCAGCCTATGCGTCGGGGCGTCGTGCTGGTGACCGCTATTGTCGGGCTTGTGGTGGCGAGCGCGGTCGTGACCTCAGGCCAACGGGGCGGGGCCTTCCGGGCCTCCCGCGACCACCCGGCGATCGCCTATACCACCGGACCGGTCGACAACGTGATCGCCGACCTGAACCAGCGGATTCGCGACGGCGTCGTTCGACTCGAGCGGGCCGGGCCTTCAGCGTACCTCCGCTCGGTCCTTGAGGCGCTTGAGATCTCCATCGAGTCTCAGGTCGCGGTCTTTTCGCAAACAAGTTTTCAGGCCCGGCGGATCAGCTCGAAGAATCCCCGCGTAATCTACTTCACCGACAGCGTTGCGGTTGCCTGGGTGCGGGGCGGCGACATCCTGGAGGTCGCTGCGCAGGACCGCCAGCAGGGCGCCGTCTTCTACACGCTTGACCAAGCGTCGACCGAGACACCACAGTTTGCGCGGAACGACGGCTGTCTTGCGTGTCATCTCTCCTGGGACACCCTGGGTGTTCCGGGTCTGCAGGTGCTGAGCGTGCTACCACTGTCGTCCGATCCGAACGCGTATGCCGGGGGGTTCGTCTCCGACCATCGGACGTCGTGGGAGCATCGTTGGGGCGGCTGGTATATGACCGCGCGGTCGGGACCGCTGCGGCACATGGGCAATGTCGAGGTCACCGACGTCGATGACCCCCAGGCGTCGCGGGTCGCGCCAGCTCCGCCGCTGGAGTCATTGAGGTCTCGTCTCGACGTCGACGGATATCTTTCACCCCACAGCGACGTGGTGGCGCTGATGGTGCTCGAGCATCAGGCTCACATAACGAATTTGATCACCCGACTCGGCTGGGAGGCCCGTCGAGTGATGTTTCGTGAGGCCGCAGACCCGGTCGCGTTCGATGAGCTCATCGCCGACGTCGCCGCGGAACTGGTCGACTATCTGCTCTTCGTCGACGAGGTCCCGCTGGCTGTCCCGGTGACCGGTTCATCGGGCTTCGCAGCTCAGTTTTCGGAGAGGGCGCCCCGCGATCGATACGGTCGGTCGTTGCGAGACTTCGATCTCGAACACCGGCTCTTTCGGTACCCGTGCAGCTACATGATCTACACCGAGGCGTTCGACGCGCTGCCGGAGATTGCTCAGGCTGCCGTCTATGAGCGGATGTGGGAGGTGCTCTCGGGTCGCGCTGCCGAGGCGCGGTACGCGCGATTGACCCGTGCCGACCGTCAGGCCATCATCGCGATCCTCGGGGACACCAAACCTGGTCTCCCGACCTACTATCAGGCTGTCGAACGGTAGTACCTCCTGAGGAGCGCCAAGATGCGCCGCGCCGCGCCGGACGGGATCGGGGACAGAGGACGTGGCGTCGGTTCTGAAGGGCGAAGAATCTGTTTGACTCAGATCTCGGTTCTCCAACGAACCGATTCGCCTTGGATCGCTTCTGGAGGGCTTTTGGATGCTGTCCTGATGATCGATGCGGGCAAACAGGTTGCCTCTCACTGTCAATGTCGGTCATGTTTGGTGGGTGGAGGTAACGGTGATGGTTTCGCGGCTTGCCCTTCTGTTGCTCATGTGTGGTCTCACGCCAGTTGGCATCTTGGCTCAGGGACCAACCCCGAACGTCAACGATGGTAACGCCCTGCAGCGTGAATGTACCACGGCGTTGAGGGCCGTCGATGATGACCCGTTTCTGGGTCGTCCTCGCCGGCTGGTGACCCGTCCACGCCGAGGAGGGCACCCGCGTTGGGTCCAACCCACAGCATCGAACCTTATCGGGCGCGGCAGCGACATGGGGCAGTGTCTTGGTCTCGTGTCCGGGGTATGGCATACACATATGATGATGGTCGATGAGTTTGACGGTCGGTCGGCGTTTTGCCCGACCGCCTCGATCAGTGCCGGCGAGATGGCGCGCATTGTGAATCGCTATCTGCAAACCCATCCGGCCGAGCTCGATCAATGGGACACGGTGCTGATTCTTCGGGCGCTGATGACGGTTTATCCGTGTTCGTGAGGCGGGGGGAGGTAACACCGATGTGTGATCGTTGGCACGTACTTCTGGCTGCCGGGTTGATTCTTCTCGCAACGGCGCTGGCGCCGCTCCAGGCGCATCCCATGGACGAGCAGAACGCCGCGTTCGTCCAGGCCGTGGACGGCGTGGCCATCTTTCCGTTCATGTATCTGGGTGCCAAGCATATGGTGACCGGGTACGACCACATTCTCTTTCTGGTGGGTGTCATTTTCTTTCTGTACAAGATCAAGGATGTCGTCCTCTACGTCAGCCTCTTCACGTTGGGGCACAGCGCGACTCTGTTGGTTGGCGTGCTGGGCGACGTCGGCGCGAATGCGTACGTGGTGGACGCGATCATCGGCCTGTCGGTCGCCCACAAGGCGTTCGACAACATGGGCGGCTTTGAGCGCCTGTTCCACGTTCGGCCCAACCCGAAGGGCGCGGTGCTCGTGTTCGGCCTGTTTCACGGCTTTGGGCTGGCCACCAAGGTGCAGGAGTTCACGCTGTCTGAGACCGGCCTGATCGCCAATATGCTGAGCTTCAACGTCGGCGTCGAGCTCGGACAGATTCTCGCGCTCACGTTCGTGCTGATCGGGTTCGGCTACTGGCGCAGTCGGAGCAGCTTTCAGCGGCACGCGTTTGCGACCAATGTGGCCCTGATGACGGCGGGGTTTATTCTCGCCGGCAACCAGATGCTCGGATACGTGTTCTATTCGTGAGTGGAGGGACTCGGGTGACTCAGTCGAACGACACACCCTCGACCCGGAACATCGCGTGGGCAACCGGCGCGGCGTTCCTCGTCGCCGTCGTCGTGGTCGTGGCGATCGTCTTGCCGGCCGAGTATGGGATCGACCCGCTTGGAACCGGCGGCGCGTTCGGCCTCTTGGGACTGTCGCGTGTCCAGCCGATCGGCGCCGAGAACGACACTTACAAAACCGACATCCTCGAGCTCGAGCTCGCCCCGACGGAGTGGGCCGAATCGACCTACCGACTCGAGGAAGGGTCGAGCATGCTGTTCTCGTGGGAGGCGACCGGCGCGGTGAGCTTTAACTTCCACAGCGCGCCCGATGGCGCGCCCGCCGGGTATGCCGAGAGCTTCGATTCCCAAGAGGTGGATCGGGCGAACGGCTCCTACACCGCGCCGTTCACCGGTATCCACGGGTGGTATTGGGAGAATCTTGGGTCAGACTACGTGACCGTTCGGTTGACCACGGCCGGCTTCTACAGTGAAGCTCACCAGGCCCGCGACCGTGTCAGCGGGTTTCGTCCGCTCCGCGACGCTCGAGGCGAGCTGCTCGCACTTCCAGACGAGTAGTCAGCAGACCGACCATGTAAAGGCCTGACAGGACGGGCGCCTCGCCGCCCTCGGTACCACGCTGCGGTTATGAAACTGGTTCACGAGGACACTCCACTAGTGGACCACTTCGTCCGGCATCTCATCCAGGACGTCGAGATGCGGGATCTCAAGGGAGCGAACGACGTTGATCGCCATGGCCAGCACGTCGTCGGTGTTTGTCAGCCGCGTCTGACCTCGGAGTTGACGACGCGTCGCTCGCAGCACGCGCAAGACCTGGGCGCGGTCGAAACGTTGACCTTCACAGTGCTCACAAAAACCCATGGCCCATCTTACTCCTAGGGCGTGTCGACACGCTGTTGCTCGACCGGATTCTCACGTGCCGTTCCAGTCCAGGAGAAGTCCGAGTACAGGCCGTGGGTCTTCTGGGTTGTGAAATCGAACGTGTCGTCGTGGCAACGGGTCGTGCCCCGGGACAGAACATGGACGACGCCGTGGATGACGTTGAACAGGTTGGTGAGGACGGCCTTCTGGTCATCCCGGCCGCGAATGGCCTGCACCGTCGTGTCAAACACACCCGGAACGGTCATTCGCTTGATGCGGTCGGTCGCTTCGAAATGGATCGGCGTAAAGGTCGTCGCGACTCGCGTGGAGACCAACTGTCCGAGTATCTCCCACGGTCCACCCGCGGTACCCGAGAAGATCGATTCCAGCGCGTCGCGCTGCGCCCCATCCGCCCGCTTGTCGATATAGAGGCGTTGCCGCCAGTTTCCTTCGGACATGACCGCACCACTTTCGTAGAGAACCGCGACGTTGAGGCCATCGATTACCAGGGCGCCGAACCGACCCTCGGCGATGTGGACCGCCCAGAGACCGACACACCGGTTACCATCACATCGCTCTTTGAACGAGACATGGGCGGGGCAGAGGAGGTGGCAGCTGCAGTTCTCAAAGAGAAGGCCCTGGGCCCACCACGTCGGGGATTCCATCGGACTCTCAGGATCGGGCGAACGAGCTGCGGTCAAGATACTCAACGGCCCAGACCCGCGACACCCGCCACGACGCAGAAACCGTTCGGGCGAATCCTCACCAGCTCTTCCTCCGAACGAATCAGTCTATCGCAGGTGTGAGAGGTCGCTGCCGTTGATTCTCTCCGGCGGCGGCACCGGGTCGACATGGTCCGACGCGTCGCTCGCCGACTCGCCCAGCGGCTGAAGACCCGCGAAGACTCCCCGTGACGCCTGCGGTTCGGTCTGCCGGTCGGCCTTCGAGACCGATATAATGCGGGCCTATTCCGTCCACGGTGGGTTGATGTGACCCGCTGCAACCTGAGGGAGGCCTCATGACTAGAATGAATCTGCAGACGCTGACCACTGGCGGCGGGGTGGTGCTTCTAGCAATGACGTTCTTCGCCTGCGGCGTCGAGACGCAGGTCGATGAGCGAATGGAGACCGAAGCGGACTACCTGCGCGCCATGGATGAGTTGTCCAACTGGGGGCGGTGGGGTGAGGACGATGAGCTGGGTGCGGCCAATCTGATCACGTCGGAGAAGCGGACCCAAGCGGCGGCGCTCGTGCAGGAAGGGATCAGCGTCTCATTGGCGCACGACATCGTGCAGGAAGAAGCGATCGATGCGACGACGATCCTGAATCGGGAAGTTTTGCGGGCGACCGCGACGGGAGCATCAGACCAGCTTCAGTACACCGGGTCCTATCACGGCGTGATCCATAGCCATCTGGATGCGATCGATTGCCACATCATGGTTGATGGCAAGGGATACAACGGGGTCTCACTCGAGGAGATCGAGGCGGCCGGCGGGTGTCCCCGTGGCAGCATTCACGCACTCAGAGACGGAATCGTGACCCGTGGAATCTTGTTCGATGCAACGCTTTTGCCCGGAATGGCGACGCCAGACGGATGGCTCGAACCCGGAACCGCCATCCGGAAGGCCGATCTGGAGGCGCTGGAGGAGATCGAGGGGGTCAGAGTTGAACCAGGAGACGTCATCCTCCTTCACACCGGGCGCTGGAAGCGCCGCGCAGCCCTTGGGCCGTGGGCGTCGTCAGAAGGCGTGGCCGGGTATCACGCCGACGTGGCGTACTTCATGAAGGAACGTGGGGTCTCGTTTATCGGTCACGACATGTGGAATGACGCGTTCCCTCACGAGTTTTCCGATGATGTCCGCCTACCCCTTCACCGTCTGGCGTTGGTCTCGCTCGGAGTGGGCATCTTCGACAACCTCGATTTTGGCGATGTGGCAGATGTCGCCCAGCGCCTCGGTCGTTACGAGTTCCTGTTCATGGCCGCACCCCTTCGGATCGAGATGGGAATGGGATCGCCGCTGAATCCGATCGCGACATTCTAGTGTCCTGCGTTCGATATACCTGTACACCGAGGGTGACGATGCGCCCGGGTGGTCCTATACTGCCCGTATCCCCTGAGAGGAGAGTCTGATGGCCAGACGGTCGACCAGAGCATTCATCGGCGGCGTCTTCATCGTCGCCTGCGTAATCAGTCAGTTTTTCGCGACTGTTGGAGCCGCGGAGCAGGGTCCGGCCCGCGTGTATAACACCGTGAAGCAGAAATTAATGGACGGCGAGAGGGTCGTCGGTGGGACCGTGTCGACACCTGATCCGGACATCTACTGCGCCATGGCGAATGCCGGGTACGACTTTCTCTGGATCGAGATGCAGCACAGCCCTCTGAGCTACCAGGAGGTTGCACGCATGATTTGGGCCTGTCGCGACGCGCCGGCCATACCGTTCATCCGCGTCCCGGATGCATCGGAAGGTGCCATCCAGAAGGCAACCGATATCGGCGCCCTTGGCATCATCGTTCCGATGGTGTTCGATGCCGAGAAGATGAAACAGGCGGTCAACTTTGCGAAATACCCGCCGGCCGGCCGACGGAGCCAAGGTGGTGGTCAATACGGCGCGTTGTGGGGACGGGACTACCGGGCGACGTTCAACGACAACGTGGTTATCGTAGCGATGATCGAGGCACCGGTTGGACCCGAAGAGGCTGCAGCGATTGCGGCCGTCCCCGGAGTTGACGTGGTCTTCGCCGCAAGCTCCGACATCCGAAGCTTCTCGGGACACAGCCAGGGCGAACCTGAGTATGAAGAGATCATCACCTACATTCGAGACGCGACGCTCGGTGCAGGTCGGAAGCTCGGCGGGCCACAGGCATGGATGGATCGTGAGGGATTCTCGTTCTTCCAGGGGTCGAGTGCGACCGCCCTCGTCAGACTCGGCGCCCGAACGTCGCTCGAGAATGCGCCTGCCGGCGTGGCGCCGATCGAGGGCGCTCCGGCCCGCTAGTAGGCGCCATGACTCCGCGACCATACGGCTGTCCCATCAACAGGACCAGATGAACGTCAGGCATTTGATTGTGGCACTGGTCGCTCTGTGTGTGGCGGTGGTCGCCGGCGACCTTGGTTCGGTCGTTGCGCAATCAACTCCGTCGATCTGGGACGGTGTCTACACGCGCGAGCAGGCCGAGCGGGGTGAACCGTTGTACGAGGTCGGGTGCGCATCGTGCCACGGCGGAGAGCTCGAGGGCGGCGAAACGGCCCCCGGACTGGTAGGCGGCGAGTTCCTGTGGGCGTGGAATGGTCTGTCGGTCGGTGACCTGTTCGAGCGGCTGCGTATCTCGATGCCGGAGGGAAATCCGTCCGACATGAGCCGCGCGCAGAAGGCCGACGTTCTTGCGTTTGTCCTCTCACGAAACGACGTGCCCGCTGGCGTCGAGGAGCTGGCAGACCGGACAAACCGGCTGCGGACGATCAGCTTCGACGCGGTCCCACCTCAGTAGGACGTGAGGCGGCGCACCCGGTGTGTCGTCCTATGAAACCGGTTCATAGCAGCAGCGCAATGACCGCCAGGCCGACCGCGAATTGCCACCAGAGCTGCGTCCGCTCCTTGACGAGGAGCGTACCCAACGCGATGAACCCGGCGCCGGTGGCCAGGAGCAGCCAGTACAGCTCGGCAAAGATCTCCTCCTGCTGAAACACCTGGGCTCGCTGTTGCACGTCAGACAGGATCTTGAGGGCGATGACCTCGTCACGCTCCGTACCAAGTTCGAAGTACTGGCCTCCGCCAGCTTCGGCGATCGTGCGAAGTGAACGTCGATCCAGCGTCGAGTGGATCGGCGGCGGACGACGTTGAAACGGCCGAGGCGGTAGGTCGGGAATCAGGCCGCCAGCGGTCGTCCCGACACCCACCACGTACACGCGAACGCCCCGGTCACGTGCCAGCTCGAGGGACTTGCTAACTTCGCCGCTCCAGTCCTGGCCATCAGAGATCACCACAAAGGCCTTGGCAGTACGTCGCGGTCCGTAGAGCTCGGCGTCGAGGTCGATCATCTTGACCCCCCAGTACACGCCCTCTTCGATGTTGGTATCCCAGCTGGTGTCGTCTTCGAGCCGAAACGGTGGCTCTGTCTGGAGGTGGTCGAGAAAGAAAAAGAACGCGTTGGGGTCTTTCGTGAGACGGACCTGAGGGGCGGGACGATAGGCGAACAGGGCCAGCGCCACCCGCTCGTTGCTCCAGCTGAGGGTCTCGGCAAACGTGCGCAGCCACGCCGTGGATCGTTGCCAGCGGTCCGGCGCCACGTCGTCGACCCGCATCGAGGTCGACCCGTCCTGTAGGATGACGAAATCGATACCGGCGCTCTGGACCGTGGTCACCAGGGCCTGAGGTCTCGCGAGAGCGCCCACCACACAGGTCAGCGCAAGGATCAGACACAGCCAGAATGAGAGCCCGCCCGCAAAGGAGTAGCGTTCGCGGACCGGCAGGGTGCGCGCATGCGTGTACCTTCGGACGTCCAGACGTCGCTTCCGAAGCTGCCAAATCCAGCCAAGCGACAGGCCGGCTGGGATGATCAGAAGCCACAGAAACTCAGGGTCGAGAACCCGAATGGCGTGGGGTAGCATCGGTCGGTTCAGCCCCTCCGCCGGAGGGGGGCATCCGAGCCAAGCGTCGGTTCGTCGCTCGCCTCGCGGTCCAGCATGTCGGTCGGGACGTACACCTTGATGTCGCTGATGTCCTCCATGTCCATCTCGTCGGTGTTGCCGGGGCGGCCTAGGGGACTGGGCGGACGCTGCTGCGGGACCTCTCCGCCAGCAGCAATGTCGTCGCGAAGTCGCACGAGGTACTCGTAGTTGAAGGCTGCGTCGCGGTTGCCGTCCGTGTTCTGGAGAACCTGCAGGTAGACATTGATGGCACGGTCGAGCTCACCGAGCATGACCTGAGGGTCGCCGTTGGCCGTTGCCTCGCCGGCCCGAACATACGCGCTCGCGAGCGCGAGCTGCAATGGGAGGTTATCTCGAATGTCGGGCCGTCCGATATCGGGATACTCCGCCACGAGGGTCTCGTACTCACGCCGCCAGTAGCGGACCGTCGCCCGGCGACCCTCCACCCCGCGTCGCGTGCCGCGTAGCCATGGCACGTTCTGCGTGTAACGCAGCTGGTCGTACACGTCGTCGAAAACCGTCGCCGCCCGATTGAGGTTGAGCGTGGCCACGTGACGCTGGCCCTCAGCGATCTCCCGTTGTACCACCGCGCCGACGAAGATGACGCCGGCAAGGAGCGCCAGCACGACAGCCACAACCAGGTGACGGGCGATGGTTTTCTTCATCATGCCTCCGTGTCTTCACGCCATTGAGTCAGGGTGACACGCGGTGTCACGGAAACCTCCGGAACTGTCTGAACCCCAGTCCGAGGACCAAGGCCAGCGACCACACGATCACCGCAACCAGCGCAAACGGCGCAAACTCGGGCTGCTGGGTAACATACTGCTGCACTTCGATCTGGCCTGGTGCCAACCGGTCGATCTCCTCGATCGCATCGATGATGGCGGTCTCGTTGGCGGCTGGAAAGAATTTCCCCCCGGTCCGCTCGACGGCTAGCTTCCACGTGATGTCGGGCAACAGGTCGCCAAGCTCCTGGTTGTAGCTGGTGCGAATGAAGTAGACCGGGATCTCGTTGTCTGACGCTTGTTGCAGGATGTCATCGAGCGACATGCCCTCGTAGACGGCGTGCGTATCCTGGCCGTCGCTGAAGATCACCATGAGATTCCCCGTGGCGCGCAGAAAATTGAAGGTTCTAAACAGCTGTACGCCGCGATTGATCGCCTCCATGATCAGCGTGCCGTGATCCGGAAAGCGGTCGTATTCTTCCGGCGTTCCAATCAGACCCATGCTGAGGAGGACGTTCTCGTAGTCGTTTGTAAACGGCGTGACGATGTAGGCCTGGCTGCCAAACTGCACCAGCGACATCAGGTCGTGGTAGGGCCCCTCCATGCGACGGCGGACAAAATACTCTGCCGCCGCCACGTTTGCGAGGAACGTGTTGCCGGCCCTCAGGCGCTCGGTCGAGAACGCGGTATCCATACTGAGTGACGCGTCGATCAGGATCGTGATCCGGTGTCCAGGAAACGTCCGTTCTTCCTGCACCAGGGCGGCTTGCGGTGCAGCCAGTGCGATGAAGAAGAAGGGAAGGCCCCCGAGGAAGAGGATGAACGCCCCGTGACGGAGGCCGGCCAGCGCGCGTAGGGATCGGAGCTGGTGGCGGCCTGGCGGAAGCGCCGGAACCGCGATGTCGGTCCGGCCGGGCCGGCGGCTCCGGATGTAGCGCAGCACGAGCATACTCACGACGAGTACCACCAGCGCCATGCCGACCAGGACCGCCTCCTGGCCATGGACGTAGGTCAGCTGTCCGCGTGAGTCACCACTCAGCTGGGACAGAGTCCCCCGAACGCCGACGAACAGATCCGTCAGCGCGCCCATACTTCACTCCACCAGTTACGGGCCGACTCGACGAGTCGAGTGGTGCGCTGGACCGGCGCCGAAGCGCGAAGGCGCAGCTGCCGAACCGCGCCGATGACTCGGTCGAGTTCGTTCGTCATCTGGTCGGTCGGTATGCTGCCGTGTGGTGCGTATCTGGCGACGGTGAACGTACGGAACGCGGCCTGGAGGTTCTCGAGGCAGTCCAACGAGGCGTCATCGGGACGGCGCCGGCGCCGGTGTTCGATCTCCTTCACGATCGCGCCCGCCGTGACCGCCGCAGACAGGGCGGTCGTCCGGCGCTGCCAGAGGCCACGTCTGATGCTGAGTTGGCCCTCCCGATCGGCCCGGCCTGGGCGGACAGACTCCTGGGCGACCGGAGTGGACAGTGCCGCCGCTCCGGCCAACCGGAGGGCGGCCAGGGCACGACCCACGAAGGTCGGGTTCCATCCTTCTTCCTGGGTAGCGTCCTGGATCGCAGTGAGCTCCGTCAGGGCTCGACGGACGATGGCCGAGACCGGAATCAGCTGCTGGCTCTTTGGGGCACGCTCCCGCCAGTCGCTGCGCAGGCGGAGCAGTGCCAGCACCAGGAAACCGACCGCGACAACACCGATGGCGACGGCGACCAGCATCGCGAGATTGGCCCGAAAGAGCCGTGCGTCTACGGCGCCAAACGTCTCGCCAGCAGGCTCGCGGATGTTCTCGGCGTTCTCCGGCACCAGCGACATAATCCGAATCGGATGGGGCGCGAGGACGTATCGCAGCTCGCGACCTGGAAGGGTTGGGCCTCCGTCGAGCGTACGCTCAATGTGATACTGAAGCTCCAGCGCAGGAATCTCGACGTCCTGCCCGAACACGCTCTCGTCAATGACCCGCAGGGTGTACTCATATTGGAAGAACCGCCAGGGAGCATCACGAACATCGGGAAAGCGCCGCCCTTCGACGACCTCGAACGGTGATACGTCGATCGTGTCTGCGGAGAGGGCGACCTCGTTGGGCACGGTGGTAGCGGTGTCGGTCTCGATGACGCCGCAGGTCACCATCATCGTGAACCGTTCGCCGACCCGGACCGAATGGCTCCCAAGGTCTCGCCAACACTGAAGGGCGTCGACCTGAACGTGTTCGGGTTCGGCCGGCTGCGCTGCCAAGACGAGTTGCCCGGCAAGGCACATCACCCAGACCGCCATGACTCCCGGGCGTCGCGTGTGTCTCATCGTTTCCGCAGCCGCCTCTGCCCAAGGAAGTCCGACAGAGCCTTGTGCTCGTGGCCCGGCTCGATGTGGACCACCTCCAGCCCGGCGTGGTCTGCGAGATCCACAACCCTGTCCTGCCATCGACGAACATCCCGTACCAGCTGGTCAAGTTCCCGCACTGACAGCAGCCGCGTCTGGCCTGTCTCGACGTCGTACGCTTCGACCCATCCGGCCGAGAGCGTCGGGAACTCGTAGGCGAAGCGGCAATCCACCATCACAAGAAACACGTCATGGACCGCTCCGAGCCGACCGAGTTCCTCGATGAGCGTCGCCGCGTCCTCGAACAGGAAATCGGACACAACCGGGACAAGCGACCGGCGTCTCAGCATGCCGGCGAAGCCGCTGCGGACGTCCGATTCCGGCGTGGGCGGCTCGACGACATGCGCCTGGTATGTCTCGATGCAGTGCACGGCGTGGTTCCTGCCGACCCGCGGCCGGATCGCCAGTCGTCGGGAGTGCCCGTCGAGTGTCACGAGGCCGACCTGGTCCTGGAAGAACGTTGCGGCCATTCCTAGCGTGGCGACTCCGCGCGCCACGACCGTGGCGATCGAGACGCCATCGACGCCGCATCGGGTTGAGGCCGACGTATCGCCCACGATCATCATCGAAACCGTGCTGTCTTGCTCGAACTCTCTGCTCACGAGCGGGCTGAAGTTGGTAAGCGTCGATTGGGCCCAGTCGACGTCGGCCGGTCGGTCACCCGGTTGCCAGTCGCGGAGTCCGACGAAATCGAAGCCGACGCCTTGGAAGACGCTGGGGTGGGCACCGACGGCGTACTCCTTCATCCGCTTGCGTACGACGAGCTCGATGTCTTCGAGCTCGGCCCACTTGATGAGGGGGTCAGATGCGCCGGCGGCTCCTTCTGACCGGCCTCTCATGGAATCGGTACCCGCGTGATGATGTCGTCGATGATCGTCTCGGCCCGGATACCCTGTCCGGTGGCCTGAGGGACCAGCCAGATCCGGTGCCCCAGAACGTACTTGGCCAGTTCTTGAATATCTTCCGGGTAGACCTCGGACCGTCCGTGGGCGATGAGCGCCCACACCTTGACCAGGCGTCCCCAACAAATTGTTGCGCGTGGCGAGCCGCCCAGCTCGACAAATTCTTCAACCAGGGCGGAGGGGGAACGCTCGAACCATTCAGTCTCGGGGTTGTATGGTCGTGACGCTGAGACGAGTCGGCGGATGTACTTCCCGAGTGCCTCGTGCAAGAAGACCCGCTCAGTGATGATCGACCGGAGCTCGATCACCCGTTCTTTGGACATGAGACTGTCCAGGTGGACCTTCTTGAAATCGAAGCTCACCAGCCGCTGCTCCTGTTCCGGCGGAAGGTATCCGATTGTGACCATGATGGCGAAACGGTCCGTAGCGGCCTCCGAGAGCGGAAATGTGCCCTGGCCCAGCTCGACCGGATTCATCGTGGCGATCGCGAAACTAAAGGCCGGCAGTTGGTACGTCTCCTTGCCAACAGTGACCGCGCGATCCTGCAAGCCTTCCAGGAAGGCGCTCTGTGACTTGAGGGGGATCCGGTTGATCTCATCCAGCAGGATCACCTCAGCCGACGCGAGGGGACCGATTTCGGTCATGAGATCGCCCGTTGCGGGGTTGACCATCTGAAACCCCACGACCTCGGTCGGCTGCAGGTCGGCTCGGCCCTGCAGTCGGGCGAATCTCGCGCCGCTGATGGCCGCGAGGATGACGCCAAAGAAGGTCTTCCCGACTCCGGGGACGCCCCGCAGGAGAAGGTTCCCAGCGTTGACTTGTCGTTTCTCCTCCTGGTCGTATGTGGTCGGGATTTCGGCGAGCAGCACCATATTGGCCAGTGCCTTCTCTGTCTCGTACCCGACCAGGGCCTTACCGCCCTCGGCGACGATTGTGTGGTGAAAGTCGATCGTCTCCAGGAGGTCGTCGTCCATACGCAGGTCCCGGATCGTAACGGATAGGATGCATAGAACCGAAATGTCTGTCTCGGACCGTTAGCTCGGCGGCTCGACTCCTGGTTGACGGCAAGTGCCACAGGAAAGGACATTTTTCGACACGAAACAGCACTCGAAGCCTGAATTTGGGCCGCTTCCGGCCCTGTCGTGTCCTGCGAGATGTTTATTGACAGGTTCAGCTATAGGCGATAAATTTACCAGACTACCTGTTCTCTCTTCCCGACGGTCGGTTGGGGCGTGTGGCCGCAGCCAGATCGTGGAGGTACTCTGATGCGAAGTGCCACATTCGGTTTGTCCCTGCTCGTCGTTGCGACGCTGGCGTTGATGGTGCCAGGCATCGCGAGCGCGCAGAATGCCGAGGCTGCCCCGACGTTCGCGAAGGATGTCGCGCCGATCTTCCAGCAGTCGTGTCAGGTGTGCCACCGGCCCGACAATATGGCGCCGATGTCGCTCTTGACCTACCAGGAATCACGGCCGTGGGCCCGCTCGATCAAGCAGAAGGTGGTGGCGCGCGAGATGCCGCCTTGGCATATCGATAAGAAGGTTGGCATTCAGGGCTTCAAGGGCGACCGGTCACTGAGCGATCAGCAGATCGACACGATCGTCCGCTGGGTCGATGCCGGTGCGCCGATGGGGAATCCGGCCGACATGCCAGAGCCAAGAGAGTTCCAAGATTTTGGGGCGTGGACCATCGAGCCCGACTTGATCGTGAGCTCGACGCCTCACACGGTGCCCGCGGAGGCTGGCGACTGGTGGGGCGACTACATCGTGCCTTCAGGCCTCGAGGAGGATCGTTACATCCAGGCGATCCAGACCAAGGCCGGCGATCTGCGGGTCGTGCATCACGTCCTGACCTATGCCGTCACGGATCCGGAGGCGCCCGCTGGGGACAGCAGCGGAGACTTTTTCCTCAACGAGTATGCGGTCGGTAAGAACGCCGACACGTATCCCGAGAACACCGGCAAGCTGCTGGAAGCCGACACCGGCATTCGTTTCAGCTTCCACTATCACTCGATTGGTGAGGAAGTCACCGACCGGACCGAGCTTGGCTTGGTGTTTCATCCGAAGGAAGAGGATCCCAAGTATTCGCTCTACTCCCGCCAGCTTGGTCAGGGTGGCGAGCTCGACATCCCGGCGGGTCAGGTCGTACGGCATGATGGATATACCCGCATGAACCTGCCGGGCAAGCTGACCGGGTTTCAGCCACACATGCATACGCTCGGCACGCGGCAGTGTCTTGAACTCATCTACCCGGCCGGCCAGCGAGAGATGGTCAACTGTGCCAACTTCGACTTCAACTGGCACATCGTCTACAACTACGAGGACAGCGTCCAGCCGGTCTATCCGGCCGGAACGACACTGCACGTGATCAGCTATCACGACAACACCAGCGCCAATCGCGGTAACCGCGACCCGAAGAATTGGACCGGCGGCGGCGATCGGACGATCGATGAGATGGGGTTCGCCTGGATCAGCTGGTTCGACCTGAGTGAGGAAGAGTACGCGGCTGAGATCGAGGCGAAGAAGAACGCTACGAACAACAACTAGTTCGCGAGTTGTAGTAGGTATATGAAAGGCCCTCTACGGCGTTCCGTAGAGGGCCTTTCGATTAGGTTTCATCCTCGCCATTCGCGCCAATGGTCCCCGCGCCGCACCATGGTTTTCGGATAGCACGGAAGGTAGTCATGAATCTATTCTCCAGATGCACAACTGCCGTGTGGCTCTTGATGGTCCTGATCGTCATCGGCGCGCCAGGCATGGTCGGTGCGCAGGTGAACTCCCGTGACGTGCCGATCGTGGCGCAACCCCAGCAGCGCTTCAACAGCGGACAGGACCTCCAGCCGATCTACGAGGGCTGGGTGCGAAACGACGATGGCACGTTTACGTTCCACATGGGCTACCTGAATCGAAATTATGCAGAGCAGCCGCATGTACCTATTGGGCCCAACAACTTCCTGTCACCCGGACCGCCGGATCAAGGGCAGCCAACCTACTTCTACCCGCGCACCCAACGGTACCAATTCAGTGTGACCGTTCCCGCGGATTGGGGACCGACGCAAGAGCTGATCTGGGAGCTGACCCACAACGGCAGCACACAACATCTGTATGCCTGGCTGCAGCCTGAGTGGGAGATCGACCGGAAAAACATTGCGTCGATTTTGAATCTTCAGCGCGGTCGGAGTAACGACGACCTGTATGCGGATGGTTCCCCATCGGTCACGATCGATCCTGTTCCGCCGGTGACACTGCCAAACACCTTGACACTGATGGCACGCGCGACAGACGACGGTCTGCCGGTGGACCTTCCGGAACGGAAACCACGGATCCGGGATCCGACCCTCCAACGTCCGGACGACGCGCCCGAGATTCCGGACAACATCGTGACCTATACCAAGCCGATGCCGCCGCGCAACGGGCTGGCCGTTCAGTGGATCGTGTATCGGGGCCCAGCTGAGGTCACTTTCGATTCTGACGAGTACGTCGCGTGGGAAGACGGGGATGAGGGTGACGGCAAGACGTCCGCGGTCTTCACGACGACTGCGACGTTCAGCGAACCTGGAACGTACGTGTTGCGGGCAGTAGCCAGTGACGGGATGATACTGACACCCGCCGACACAGAGGTCGTGGTCACCGGGTCTAATTAGACCGTGCGGTCAGGCAGAAGACAGGAAACGAGAAGGCGACTACTTCTTCCGCCTGCTGCCTGACTCCTGCGTCTTTCGGACTCCCGCCGTCGCCCGCGCCATCGCGTAGACCCCGATTCCGAGCATCGCCGCACCGACCGGAGCAAGAGCAATCCCGAGGCCAGGGTCCCCACTGTAGAAGGCGATACCGCCCAGGAAGAAACCGCCGGGGAGCAGGAGACTGGCTCCTACGAGGCTCGAGGAGGCCAGGCCGAGGTTACCGTCACCGAGCTCGGGCATCGCCCGCAGGCACAATCCGAAGATGATGTGCACCAGACTCAGGAGAGCCCCGTGCGCATGGGCCAGGGTCCACATCAACCGCCGGGTTTCGTTGGAGACATCGAGATACATCCGGATCTTGAACCCGTGCAGTACTTCGAGCACGAGCCCCAGCGTCAAGAAGATGAGCAGGGACCACCATCCGAAGCGGACGTGTTTTTTCGCGTAGAGGAGTGGGTCGTGTGTGATGTCAGGCAAGGCGTCTCGCGGCGGCTCAGGCCCTTACTCTCGCAGAAAGAGCCGCCGGTGGTCACGGATGTCGAAAAGTGTCCGCATCACGTCGGCCCGAAGGGTCCCGTCGGCATCGACGAGAAGCTCGGGCTCACGACGCTGTCGAGATAGCGTACTGGCCCGCCACGCCTGCAGGGCCGGGAGCACGCGAGCGACTCGCTCCGGCTCCACCGCCACGTAGTCGTAGTCGAACGCTGCATACCCGGGCAGGCTGCGCAGTGAGCGGTACGCGATGTACCGGACGGCCTCATACGGGTCGTTCATCAGCTCGGCCAGATGGGGTACCATCCAGCTGGTTCCTGACGTTTCTTGGGCCGGTTCCCAACCAAGATTCCATGCCGTCAAGGCGCGAAGCCCGGCGTCGCCTTTGAGCATCCAGAGCAGTGACGCAGCCACGCTCGATTCATCTTCGCTCAACACCGGGAATGGTGTCCCATACCACTCGGACAGCGCGTCACCGGTCCAGGAGAGCGTCTTGTCCAGATGACATAGGTTGCACGCGTTGGGGCGACCGACGTCAACCGTCTCGGCCACGGACGGGCTGCTGACGGTGTGGCTTCGGATCGCTTTCAAGAGGCCGTACGAGGTGTAGGGCATATGACAGTTGTAGCAGCGGCTCCCGGTCGACTCGACCGGGTGGTTCGTATGTGCACGCACGTCAGATTCGATCGTCGCGTGGCATTGTACGCACGCCTCGTCGCCGTCGCGCTGGGACGAGACCTGATGGGTCTCGGCCCAGGTCTCGATCGAGCGCGGGTCGTCTGCTGTCTTGTGCATCGAGTGACAAGAGAAACAGCTGAGCGTCTCTTCGGGTTCCGTCGCGTCGCGAAAACACGGCGAGTCGATCAGCCCGTTGTACTCCCGTCCCGAGACCCGGATCATACCGTCGGGCCAGAAGGAACCTCTGACGAACTCGGGGTCCTGCTCCAGGAAGCGCTGGAACGTCGGGCCGTTCTGGTTTCGCATCGGCTGGGCGATGAAACGGGTGTCGGTCAGCTCATCCCCCGGGCGATACGGAAACCCCTCCTGATTGGCCACACGCTCGTCCGCCACGCTGTAGAACTCCCACACGCTGTGACACTGTCCGCAGACCTGGGATGAACGTTGCGGGTCGAGCAATGCCGGCTGCACGATGGTGCTGTCAGATCCAACGCTGAGGTGGCTGAGGTATCGCTGGATCGGATTCCGGTTGGTCTGAACATGCTCCCCGCCGGGTCCATGGCAGGCCTCACAGGCGATGCCGAACTCGGCGGTCGTCGTGTCGATGGTCTGCTGGTCGAACGGTTCGGCGCGGAAGGGCGTGTCGAATCTGGTCTTGGGTGATGTGGTGTGACAGGCGACACAGATGGCGTTCCAGTGACCGTCCAGCGTCGCAACCGATTGGTCCGGGGGATGGAGTACCACCGCGCTTCGCGACACCCATCGCTGGTCATCGAGGAGAAACACTCCAGGTAGGACATTGAGGCCACGGCCCTGCTCGGTCGCATACCAGTAGATCTGTTGGTAGTGTGAGCCGGTGATCATGACGACCTGTCGAGTGATCCTTGGGCGCTCCCGCTCGAACCCTGGGCCCTCCCACCCCGGGTCGTCAAATTCCGCCCAGAACTCGTCGCCACGGCGTTCTAGCTGCATCGGCCGACCGGCGACGTCGGACACTGTCACATCGTCGAAATCGGCTTGAACCGTGCCCGGTGAAGCGACCTGGGTCATGGTGCGGTGAAACGAGCCGTACCAGGTCTCGTACTCCGCCGGGTGACAGGCCTCACACGCCTGCGATGAGACGAAGCCGCCCTCAGGGAGTTGGATTGGACGGTTGTCGATTTCCGCTTCTGGCGTGGCCCGCGGACGGCTGGTGAGAGCGGCGACACTCAGCGCGGTCAGGGCGACGAGCACCGCGATGACAGGCGCGTTGTTCAGGCGCCGACGAAACCGTTCCGTCACGGCGTCATGATAGACCAGCCGCTGGGGGCCTCAAAAGGCGAAGGGGGTGGAACGAGACCGCCCATGGTCGCCCGGGTCGATACGATCTCCGGTCTTGAGTTACAGATTTGAAGGAGGCGACTGTTCGGGCAGGCGGCCCACTCCAGCGCGGACTGCCCCGATCCGTCTACCCATGTGGGGTAATCTGCGTCCCCCGGAAAGGTTCTCTGGTCCGTCCCAGACTTCCGACGGTGATCGATCGATCGGTTCCGAATGTCCGGCCCGTTTCCACGCCCTTTACCGAGTTCGTAGGACTTGGCATAGGACATGCTCATATGTGAGCCAGAACGAAGCTGGGTGGGCCGGCTTCATCATTAGGAGGTAGTCTGGTGAATAAGCTCTTCAAGAATTTCGTGCAGGACGAAAGCGGACAGGATCTGATCGAGTACGCGCTGCTGGCGGGTTTTATTTCGCTCGTGGCGGTTGTTGCGATCACGAGTGTGGGCACGGGCGTGAACACCGTGTATGGCAACCTCAACACCCAGGTTGGCCTGATCCCCGCACCGTAGTCGATCCCAAATCTGGATTCACTGCGGGTCGTCCGGCCTCAGGCTCTAGACCTTTGGCGGGCGACCCGTTTCCTTTGCCTGTTTCGTTGCCGCATTCGTTGTGTTCCGCTGATGTCGACACTCCAGAGCGCCCACGGGCTGCAAGATACTTCTTCTGCCGACATCTATGAGGACTCTGGCGGGACCCGATCGTTCGTGGGCGCGCCGTTCGCGCTCCCTGCCTTTGGTCGCGTCTTCTTTCATCCCGTAGTCGACCTGCTGTTCATTTGCGGAGGGTTCTCACTTCCGCTGCTGCTCGTGATGCAGTCGGACACGCTGGCGATCGAGCTCCAGGGAGCCGGGATGGTCGCTCTCCTCGTCGTCTTCAACTACGCTCATTTCGCGTCGTCGACCGTCCGGCTCTATACGAAGCCTGGCGCGGCCGCGAGTCACCGCTTCCTGGCGTACGGGTTTCCCCTCGTTGCGCTCGCGGTGACCTTTCTCGCCATCGGGTTTCCCGAGCGAATCGGACAACATTTCACCGCACTCGTGCTGACCTGGTCGCCCTACCACTACGCCGCGCAGGCCTACGGGTTGGCACTGATGTACAGCTACCGTTCCGGGACCAGATTTTCCCCGGTTGAAAAGCGGTGGCTCTTCTGGATCTGTATGCTGCCGTTCATTCGAGCGCTTATCAACATCGATGACACGTCGATGGTGGAGATGATGGGCGTGAAGGGCGTGCTGTGGGTTCTTCCGGAAGCGCTCTTGACCGACGGCAGCGTTCTCGCCGAAGGGCTACGCTGGCTGGTCGCGGGGATGACGCCGCTGGTCTATATCCTGCCGATCGCCTACGCATGCTTTGGTCGCGCCCGGCTGCCCTTCGTCGCGCTGGCGCTCGTCTTGGTCAATGCGCTGTGGTTGACCGCGTTCTCTCTCTTCGATGCCGTCGTGTGGGCGACCGTCGCTCATTCGGTGCAGTATCTCTTCATCGTCAGCTATGCCCATAGCAAGGACACGGCTGTCGCGAGCGGCGGGCAGAGCGTCGAGCGGCGTCCGATGCTGCACTTCTATCTGCTCTCGGTGTTCACGGGCCCCGTGCTGTTCATCGCGCTGCCCATGCTCATCGCGGCGGCGGGTCTCGCGTTTGGGCAACAGTGGGATCTACTGCACGTGTATCTGATGGTCGTGGCGGCGCTCAACCTCCACCACTTCATCGTTGATGGCTACATCTGGCGATCGAAGCCGGTCCCGCAATCGGCGACGCCGTCCCCAGCCTGAGTACTGAGTCTCCCGACCGGAGTCGAGCCGCACTCGCCAGGTTCGGCGCCCAACACCAAGACCACGCGGCCGTTGCGGCACCGAGGCGCTCCCGCGCCGCCGGTTTTCCGCTGACGCGCCGGCTTCGGCTGGCTCTAGAACCGGTCTCATAACCTCGACGTCCTCGGTGCCACGGTGAGGTTATGAAACCGGTTCTAGCACGGTCCAGACGTCGTCGCGATATCGAGGCCGCCAGCCGTCTGCCTGGAGCCTGCGGTCCAGCGGCACCCCGGATCTGACAAAGGCACATCGGATCCCGTGCGCATCGAAAAGGTCACGGTACTCGGTCTCGAACTGCGCACGAATGTCCTACTGGATGAGCTCAACGGGGTATGGGTCCTGCCGGCTGTCGAGGAACACCTTGCGATGTGGAAGAAACCAGATGAGGAACCCGCCGTCATCGTAGCTGTTGTAGATCGGGTCGTCGCATGCGTCGACCGCCGCCACCACGTCGGCCGACAGCGGGCTCCACTGTAGACGCGGTAGAGGGGTACTCCAGGCCAGTGCGACCACCGCCACGGCGACGGTACACGCGCCGGCGAGAAGACCGGCGTGGATGCGCGTCTGGCCCCGAGGCAGGGGAGTGACGGTTTCCGGCATCTCCATACGGAGCAATCGGCTAATCGTCGGAAGAGCGAGGACGAGAAACGGCGGAATGTTTCGGAGCGAGGTGAGGGCCAACGGAATGAACAGCACACTCGCCACGATCAGGAACCGGTCGGCCGGGTCGTCGAAGAGTGTGCGTCGCCTGAGATAGAAGAGCCCGACGAGGGCCGCGAATATCAGCCAGAACGGTATCGCCGCGGGGTTCGTCAGGGTGGCCCCCTGCCACTCTTGCACCTCGTACGCTTGAAGACGCGCAAGTGACGCCGGAAGCTCCTCCCAGAACCTGAATCCCAGCGGCGTCAGGAGTGTGGCGGCCAGACAGACGGCGGCGAGGACGCTTCGAGAAAGGATGGTGCGAGCGCCGGATGTGAGTCCGGTCAACCAGAAGGCGCCCAGCAGACCGACGCCGAGCGTGAAGCCACCATGGAGGTTGGCCCACACCAGAAAGACCACGGGTAACCAGCCGTGTCGAGCCGTGACTATGAGCCAGGCGGCGACGGAGACGAGGAAGAGTGTGAACACATGAGGTCGGGGCGTCCAGGCTATGCTCACTGCGCTGAGCGCTACGGCCCACAACAGGAGACGGACCATAACTGGCCCCCGCATCAGCGACCAGGTGACAGCGATGTTGGCGACGGCCACGAGCACGGCCAGCCCCACCAACAACGGCAGGTTCCCGAGCTGGTAGAGTGCGTAAAAGATGGCCTCGCTGAGCCACTCGTGGTTCATCCAGAATCGTCCCGTGGCCGTGTGCGAGTACGTCTCCTCCAGCACGACGCTGCCGGTTTGCCAGAAGTCCTGACCTGCCCGCAGCTGCCACCAGGTGTCGTTCTGGATCGGCATCAGACAGGCGATTGTCGTGACCACGACAAAGAAGAGCGCACTTGCCAGACGGTCGAACGTCAAGCCATCAAGCAGATCGGAGAACAGATCGTGTGTGAGCGGTCGCATCTGAGGTCGATGGCCGTCATTCTACCTCGTCGCTCCTGGCGTGCCGTACCGACCGAGTTGCCGACGCACTTCCACCGATGCACTGAAGGCGGTATGCTCTAGCCTCTTTCGCACGTTGATCATGAGGAGGTGTGGGTTGCCCAAGTACCTGTTCGAGGTGTCATATACGCCCGCCGGGTCGGCCGGTGTACTTAAAGATGGCGGGAACCGACGACGAGTCGCGGCCGAGAAGCTGTTTCAGAGTCTCGGCGGCACCATCGAGTGTATGTACTTCGCATTTGGCGCGGTCGACGTCGTGGCAATTGTCGACCTTCCCGACCATGCGGCGGCGGCGGCAGCGTCGCTGGCGGCCGCAAGCTCCGGAGCCATGACGGGCAGGACGACGGTCCTGCTGTCACCAGAAGAGATCGACGACGCCGCCAGTCGAGGCGTGACCTACACGCCACCCGGACAATGACGCTCGCGACACCGTGATCCTGGGCTGAGTAATGTCCGTCCGGGAGATGCCAGGCCAGGCGGTGGCGCCCGTGCTCGAGGTGGATGGTCTCCACGTGTCGTTTCCCCCCGACCACTCATCCCGTCCTGGGGGCACGACGCGGAGCACCGTTCATGATGTCAGTCTCACCCTGCGATCTGGACGCACGCTCGGGCTCATTGGAGAGAGCGGCTGCGGCAAGACGATGACGGCTCAGGCCATCGTCGGTCTCGTGCCGGCACCGGGTCGGGTCCGCGCTCGTCGGCTCATGCTGCATCACCCTGGGACAGGCGAGGCGGCGACCGACCTGTCTGCCCTCGATCCCGACGGTGAGCAGATGCGACGGGTGCGCGGCGGGCGGATCGCGGTGGTGTTTCAGGACGCGGCCGCGAGCCTCTCGCCGGTGCGGACCGTCGGCGGTCAGCTTCGCGAGGCGATCCGGATCCACCGACCGATGAGTCGCAGTCACGCCGACCGCGCGGCGGCTGAGTTACTTGACCGTGTCGGGGTGCCGGTGCCTCACCGCCGCCTGCGCGAGTATCCTCATCAGCTGTCGGGCGGGAGGAGCCAGAGGGTCGCGATCGCGTTGGCGCTTTGTGGTGAACCGGACGTGCTGATCGCTGACGAACCCACAACCGCCCTCGACCCTGAGCTCCAGCACCAGATCGTCGAGCTGATTCGTCATCTGCAGTCCCATTTTGGGATGGCGGTCCTCTACATCACCCACGACGTCGGCCTGGTTGAGGCAGCCTGTGATGAGGTCGCTGTGATGTACCTGGGGCGAATTGTGGAAGCGGCACCCGCTCGCGAGATCCTCACCGCGCCGCTGCATCCCTACACGCGCGGGTTGCTGGCGTCGGTGCCGCGGCTGGGCCAGCGCCGCCGACGGTTACCTATGGTCCGCGGTGCCGTTCCGATCTCGCTCGACCTCGGCGATGAATGCGCCTTTGCTGATCGTTGCGACGAAATGATCCCACCCTGTCGTCAAGCCGTACCAGCCTTGGTTGAGGTCAAAGACCGGCATCGCGTGCGATGTTACCTCCATAGCCTGCAGCAGGAGGGAGTCGCCGAGTAGCGTCTCCCTTCACGAATGTGCTGGACACTCCGTTAGAATGTGGCAGCGCGAACACAGGTCACTAGACAAGAGGAGCGTAGACGAATGGCCATTTATACATGTGAGAAGTGCGGGATGAGTGTTGGCACGATGACCTGTGGTCACTGCGGGAAAGAGTTGGTCCACGACACCTTGACCAAGGACGACGGTGGCAAGGTCGACATCGCCAAGTGTCCAGATGGGCACGGAAAGGTCAAGTCGCCGATGTGCTGCGGTGAGGATATGAGCTGCGCGGTCTGACGCCCCGGTAGGCAGGGTGGACAGCTTCCGAGCCTTTGAGGGTGGGAGCGGCGCCGGGCGTAGAGAACCGGTAGGGTCGGACCCTATCCGGCGTCGCCAGAGACTCGATGGCGCTCGACCCATCTGCGGACGATGTGCCGTCGCTGGGTGACGAAGAAGACTCGGAGGTCGATGCGGATGTCGAAGGTTCTCGGGAGCCAGCTATCTCCCTCGACCCGCTCGAACTCCAGTTGCCCGGTCGCTCGACTCAGGGACGCCACCAGGCCCCAGACGTACCGCACCGGTCGCAGGAGTCTGAAGTTGATCTGCATCACTTCATAGTCGTCTTGCGAGACGTACAGCTCGCCGCTTGACTGATTCAGGGCCTTATCGATCCGCGTGTCGCTCGGGAGTTCGCCGTCGCGTGGCGCAAAGCTGATCACCCAGCAGCGCTCTCCTCGCACCGTTTCCTCCCCGACGACCTCCGCCTCGTATCGAGCCATGAGATCCTCGTCAAAACGCACCTGCCGTTCGTCATTCGTCTCGAGAACCTTGCCCTGCTCCTCGGCTGCTTGTACCTCACGTCGGAAATCTGCGCGGCGCTTTGCCTCGTTGCGGGCGGCCGGCCCGCTCAGCGGCTCTCCATCGCGTTCGATCAGTTCTTCATAGACCGCGCCCTCGAGGGCGTATCGACGGTGCAGGGTCGTTTCGGTGTTTGTGACCTCTGCCTCGTCGTTCAGCGATTCGACCGTCGTCGCCACCAGGGACTCGAACCGGAGCTCGGCCTCGGCCTCGTCCTGTGACGCGGCGCGAGCGACCGCGCGGCGCATGATTTCCCCGACCGTCGGCGGGGCGGCGATCTCTGTGGTGGCCGGTGTCTGGAGCCGTGGGCGCGCCACCGCGAGGACGACCACGATCAAGATGATCCCTGCCAGGATCGGCACAGCGACTCGGACACGCATGATCGCATCTTAGCAGGCGGCACGTGTCGTCGATGGTCTTGATGCGTCACCCGCCGTATACTCTCCCACTCATGACCGCCCCGATTACCGTCGCCATTGTCAGTTGTTCTCTGAACACGGCAAGTCGGTCGCACCGACTCGCGCTGGCGGCCGAGGCATCGGTTCGAGCCGAGGGCGCGACGGCCGACCTCTTGGATCTCCGCGAGTGGGAGCTGCCGATCTGTGACGGGGGCGGCAGCTTTCGCCATCGGTCGGTCGAGCCGCTGTCCGAGAGGGTTGACCGCGCATCGGCCATTCTCCTGTCGGCCCCGGTCTACAACTACGATCTCAACGCGGCGGCAAAGAACCTCGTCGAAATGACCGGGCAGTCGTGGACGAACAAGCCAGTCGGCTTTCTGTGTGCGGCTGGAGGCGAACGGAGTTATATGTCGCCGATTGGTTTCGCGAACAACCTGATGTTTGATTTCCGCTGTCTCATCATCCCCCGGTTCGTCTACTGCACGAAGGCGGACCTGGATGCCGATGGTGGCTTCGGGGCACCGATCCTGGAACGCGTGAATGAGCTAGCGCACACGGCGGTTGCGCTGGCACGGGCGCTGGCCTGGGCGAGTCAGAACGCGTAGTAGAGTGGGACCCGCCGATGCATCCCGCCAGAGGCGGCGCTGAGACGTCTTCGGCCGGCTCGAATACTCCCGGTATTCTCCCTCGTCGCGCCGTGCGGGACGGCGCCTCGACGTCCTCGGTGCCACGGTGAGGTTGTGAAACCGGTTCTAGTCGGCCGCGGCCGTGTCGTATGTGCAGGCTGGCTTGAGGGCCACCCACTCAATGCCTTCTGAACTCAGCCTGATGACGTCGACCGGCGGCCCAACGTAGTCCGGGCGGTGGGCGATCTCAGTCGTGACGAGATCGTGGGCCAGTCCCGTGACGTCGTCTGGAAGCCGTCTGAGCTGGGTGACAATCGCCATCATCTCTTCGGTTTCACCGATCCCAAACACTTCCGTCGTGTTCGTGCACTCCCCGGGGCACGAGAACCGCTCCACGCGCAGGCTGAGGGATCCGTCCTCCTCCTGTTGAACGAAGTGCTCGAGCATTTCAAGGGACGGCGTACCGTGAATGACGCTGGCCAGGCTGACGTGGAAGGTGAAGCTCCGCTTGAGCTGGTCCTGAAACTGGTCCGGGAGACGTCGTGCCATCTGGCGTAACGTTCGCAAGAGCGGTTCTCTGATCCATTCCGCGACCTGACGTGTTTGTTCATTCCATGGCAACCCTCGTCTCAAGATGTTGGTGATAGTGCCGTGCAGCTCGATGGCGCCACCCGATGTCGAGACGAGTCCTGCCGTGGCAAAGACGACACTCCCGTGTCGGCCGATCTTGCACGTGAGCTGGGGCCGCTGCTCGTAGAGGGTCATCAGGCTATCGGCTGCGATCACGATCTGATCGCTGGTCCGAATAATGGCTAGCGTGGTCGCGTCGACACTGGTCGACCACGGCCAGGAGACAACCGCGAGTGTGCAGGCGAGCCCAACGACTCCACGCTGTATCGTTGTAGCCATCGGTGACCTGCCACAGTATCAGAATCGTCTGTGACGAAGTGTGCAGCTCCGCCAGATATGCGAAGTCATCCGACAGCGCGACATCAGGACCGATGTCGACATCTGGAGCGTGACCGGTCAGCGCACGCGTGCATTGCGAGCAACCGATGTGAGTTCTGGGATTGGGTTATCCTCCGACCACGCAGGAGACGTTGATGATCAGGAAGCCCTCACCTCGCCGAGGTTCCGGTGTGAAGCGACGAGACTTCTTGCGGGTCGCGCCGACGAGTCTGGCGGTCGGCATGCTTCCGACCGTTGCCGCCGAGGCACAGCCGTCGGACGCGACCACGACGAGTCGGTTGCGGAGCGCCAGCGCACTGTCGGGTCTGGATTTCACCGACGCTGAGCACGAGCTGATGGAGGCCGCCGTAGAGCGGGACAGGGAGCGATACGCCGCCCTCAGGGACCTGCCGATTCCGGACGACACGGAGCCCGCGGTCGCCTTTTGTCCCTATCTGCCGGGTGAGCGACCCACAGGTGCATCGACACCGCATGCGGACCTTCCGATCACCCGCGCTGACGCCTCAACGGCGCCCGATGCGATCGAGTCATTGGCATTCGAGCCGGTGACGGTTCTGTCGCGCCTGCTTGAGCGGCGTGAGGTGACGTCCGTCGAACTCACGGAGATGTATCTCGATCGGTTGCGGCGCTATGGCGACCGGCTCAATTGCGTGATCACATTGACCGACGAGCTCGCACTGACGCAGGCCGCGACGGCGGACCGAGAGATTCGAGCGGGCCGGTATCGCGGACCATTGCACGGGATTCCATGGGGCGCAAAGGATCTCCTGGCTACCCGCGGGGTGCGGACGACGTGGGGCGCCAAACCATACGAATTTCAGATTATCGACGCTGATGCGACGGTGGTACGGCGCCTCCAGGAGGCGGGCGCCGTGCTGGTGGCCAAGCTGTCGATGGGTGCGCTGGCGCAGGGCGGTGTCTGGTTCGGCGGCTCTACGCGTAACCCGTGGGACTTATCGCGGAGCTCGAGCGGCTCGTCGGCCGGACCGGCGTCGGCGACCGCGGCAGGGCTCGTCGGATTTTCGATCGGGACCGAGACCCTCGGATCGATCATCTCACCGTCGGCCGCGTGCGGCGTGACTGGACTGCGTCCGACATACGGTCGCGTGAGCCGACACGGGGCGATGGCGCTCAGCTGGACAATGGACAAGATCGGGCCGATGTGTCGGAGTGTCGAGGACTGCGCGCTCGTGTTCAACGCTATCTACGGCGCTGACGGACAGGACAAGACCGTTGTCGACGCACCGTTCGAGTGGGACGCGGAGTTCCAGCCCGCTCGGCTGAGGATCGGGTACGTGGCCTCCGAGCTGGATACTCCACCCGACGGCGCGTCGGCCTCGCAGCGTCGGTCTTGGACCGGACAACGCGCGGTGCTCCTGGATGCACTGGACACGCTTCGCGACGCCGGAATGACGCTTGAGCCGATTGAGCTTCCTGAGTTCCCGGCCGATGCGCTCCGACTGATTCTCAATGCCGAGGCGGCGACGGCATTCGATGATCTCACCCGCGACCGTCGTGTTGACCAGCTCACACGGCAGGGGCCTGGTGACTGGCCCAACCGATTTCGATCGGCCCGATTCATTCCAGCGGTTGAGTACATCCGCGCACAGAGGGCCCGGACCCTGCTCGTGCAAGAGATGCACAATTTGATGACTCAGTACGATGCGGTGCTCAGTCCGACTCTCAGCCGGAGCCTGACCATAAGCAATCTGACTGGACACCCCGCACTGGCGCTCAAGGCCGGGTTTAGGGACGGGCTTCCAGCGGCATTGATGATTACGGGTCGGCCATATGAGGAGGCGACGGTGCTCCAGCTGGCTGCCGTCTACGAGCGCGCTACACCGTGGCGTACGATGCACCCCAACGGGTTTGGTCCTGTCTGACGTGGCGGGGGCGCTACTGGAAGCTCACCGTCGCGAGGAGCGCGTTGAATCCAGACTCCCACTCGCGTACGGTTCGACCCGGACCTGTCAGCTTGAAGAAGTACGGACCGGCTGATGTCTCCACAACCGCGGCTTTGAGTCTGAAGCCCCGCTTGTAGTAGCGCATTCCCGATCCTGGCTGCACCTCGGCGGAGTAGATCCCAGGGACGTCGAGGACAGTCACGGACATTCCGGCCACGTCGAAGCTCGTCGTCGTGGCCACGTCCGACGAGGACCGTCCGTCTGGCTGCAACATTTGGTTGGTCCAGCGCTCGAGATTGGCCTCCACGGCCCCGCCCTCACCGCCAAAATAGAACACGACGAGCTCGGCGTCCTCAGAATCTCCGGGCGCCCTGGGCAATCCGAACTGTGCGACTCTCAGCGGGGACGAGGTGTCGATCTGCGCCCATTCGAGCGGCGCCTCAAACTGCAGCGAGCCCTGCGCGACCACCGCGGCCGAGGCCGCCAGCGCGAACACGACGGACCACCATCGGGTCAGGGTCATCAGTCCCTGAGATCTTAGCACTGCTCCCCGCGTTCTTGACCGACCGTATCGGCTAGAATGACGTTCCTGCCTCGTGCGGAGCGCGTCCGGGCGATTCCATGGTGACCACGGTTCGATGCACGGTACACACGACGGGTCAGGGCGACGTTCGCGACATCACCAGTGCAGTCGCGGCGGCGGTAGACGAATCGGAGCTGCGTGACGGGGTCGCGACGGTCGCCGTCGTTGGCTCGACAGCGGCAGTGACGACGATCGAGTTCGAGCCGGGAGCGGTCGCCGATTTCGACCGGCTCCTCAATGAGCTGGCACCGAGGGCCGGTCAGTATGCGCACCATGAACGATGGGGAGACGACAACGGGTCGAGCCACGTGAGGGCCGCGCTGCTGGGTTCGTCGGTCACGCTACCGTTCTGCAGCGCTCAGCTCGCCCTCGGCACCTGGCAGCAACTCGTGCTGGTCGAGTGTGACACCCGTGCTCGGATCCGGGAGGTTGTGGTGCAGTTGATTGGCGAGTGACACCGTGCAGGTCCCGTTTGACAAGCAGACCCTGGACAACGGGCTCGACGTGATCATTCATGTCGACCACTCCTGCCCGATCGTCGCGGTCAACCTGTGGTATCACGTCGGCTCGAAGAACGAGCACCCGGGTCGCACCGGGTTGGCGCATCTCTTCGAGCACCTCATGTTCGAGGGATCAGAGCATCACGACCAGGGCTATTTCTCGCCGCTGCAGGAAGCGGGGGGGGCGCTCAACGGATCGACGAACGCCGACCGAACGAACTACTGGGAGGTCGTGCCGACTGGCGCACTCGAGCGCGCCTTGTGGATGGAGTCGGACCGCATGGGATTCTTGCTTCCGGCTCTGACCCCAGAGAAGCTCGAGACACAGCGTCGGGTGGTCTTGAACGAGCGCCGTCAGAACTATGAGAACCGGCCGTACGGCATGGTGCCGATGGTGCTCATGCCGGCATTGTTTCCACCTGGGCACCCGTATCGCTGGCTCACGATCGGCGAGCCCGCGGACCTGCTAGCGGCGTCGTTCGACGACGTTCTGGCATTTTTTCGTACGTACTACCATCCCGGGAATGCGTCGCTCGTCTTGGCTGGCGACATCGACACGCACGAGGGGTTTGAGCTGGCGCGACGCTACTTTGGCGAGATTCCACCCGGTCCATCGCGACCTGGCATCACGGTCTCCGACACGCCCAACTCCGGCTCACCGCGCCTCCTGCTGCACGATCGGGTCGAGCTGCCGCGACTCTATCTGTCATGGCGAAGCCCCCGCCTGTTCGGCGAAGGTGACGCAGCACTTGACCTCCTCGCCACGATTCTGTCGAGCGGCAAGTCGTCTCGCCTGTATCGGCGACTGGTCCACGACACCCGAATTGCGACGGACGTGAGCGCAGGCCAGGGGTCGCGAGAGCTTGCGGGCGTCTTCAGCATTGCCGCGACCGCGGCCCCAGGGCATTCGCTGACCGAGATCGAGGCGGCGATCACCGACGAGCTGAACCAGGTGCTGCATGACGGACCTCGCGACGACGAGGTGGAGCGGAGCCAGACGACGATCGAGGCCGATTTTGTGTATCGGCTTCAGAGTGTCGGTGACTTTGGCGGGCGGTCGGACCAGCTCAACGCGTACAACGTCTATCTCGAGGATCCCGGTCACTTCGACGCTGATCTGGATCGCTATCGGGAGTCGGACTCGGATGCGATCCGGTCGGTGGCACAGAGCTGTCTGACTGCAGATGGGCGCGTCGCCCTGAGCGTCATCTCGGCCGGTAGCGATCAGTCGGTTGGGTTGTCCGACTCGACACCGGCGGACGCTGCGTGATGACCATAGACCGCAAGCGGCTCCCGGCTCTTGGACCGCACCCAGCGTTTCATCCACCAGCGTTTCGATGCTCCTCGTTGGCCAACGGGGTTGGTGTCTGGACGGCCGCTCACCATCGCGCCCCGGTCCTCACGCTGAGGCTGCTCCTGCCAGTCGGATCTGCGGACGATCCGGTTGACCAGGCGGGTCTGGCGGCGTTGACCGCCGACATCCTGGACGAAGGCACTGGCGACCTCACTGATGTGGGGCTGCACGCAGCGCTTACCCGGATCGGCGCACATCTCGGGATCGGAGTGTCCAGCGATGCCACGATCCTCACGCTGACGACGCTGCCGAAGCACGCGGTCGAGGCGATGGCCCTGCTCGTTGACGTTGCGGTGAAACCCCGCTTCGACCCAGACGACTGCGAACGGGTGCGCGACCTACGCCTGAGCCGTCTCCTGCAGATGCGGCAGGTTCCAGCTGCCGTGGCTGACCGAGTGTTCATCGAATCGCTCTACGGTGCGCATCCCTACGGTCATCTTGCGGTCGGCACCGACATGTCGCTTCGTGCGCTCGATTCCTCCGACATCTCAGCGTTTCACGGCCGCTGGTATCGGCCGGAGGAGTGGACGCTCGTGGCGGTGGGCGATCTTTCTGATGACGCGCTGCTCGGAATCGCCAAGACAGAGCTGGAGCCGGTGTCGCGGGTGACAACCGCAAAGGCACTTCACAAGGCATCGCGGCGTCAAGAACCGCCCTCGACCGGTGGTCGGCTGATTTTTGTGTCGAGGAAGGATGCGGTTCAGTCCGAGGTGCGACTTGGTCATCCAGGCGTGTCGAGAACGTCCCCCGACTACCATGCGCTCCTTGTGCTGAACATGGTACTCGGCGGCCAGTTCGTGAGCCGCATCAACCTCAATCTTCGTGAGGACAAGGGCTACACGTATGGGGCGCGGACATCGTTCGACTACCGAGTCGGCCGCGGACCGTTCGTGTTTCGGTCGAGCGTGCAAACCGGCGCGACCGCCGACGCCATGAGCGAAGCTATCACGGAGCTTCGAGACATCCGCGCAGCCCGTCCACCGTCTGAGAGAGAACTGGCGGTTGCGCGAGACGCCCTGACCCGCGGCTTTCCCCTTGGGCTTGAGACGGCGACTCAGGTGGCACGTGCTGGCACGACGCTCGCCCTCCACGGGCTTCCTGCCGACGAGATGGATCGCTTTGTCGAGCGCGTCATGGCTGTCGATGCTGACGCCGTCGTCGCTGCGGCAGAGGCCCATTTGCACCCTGACCAGTTGTTGGCCGTCGTCGTGGGTTCACCCGACGACGTGCTGCCGTCCCTGGGCCGTCTCGGCCTTGGCGAACCTGCCCTGGTAGACTGACCCCGTGAGGGCGGTCGGGCTCGAACCCCGTGTCGGTTCGGACACGGCCCGATGGTTCCGCACGTTTGAACGTCCAACGCTCGGCTGCCCATCCGTTTGGTGGGTGGGTGATGGGGTCGTCATGAGTTTCAGCCGCTACGGGATGAGCCTGCTCGGCATCGTGGGTCTGCTGGCGGCCACGCTGGCGACGGCGACGATCTGGCTGGTCCTGACCGATCCCGTCACGGTCGCGGACGCCGTCAGCGAACAAGACATCACGCCTGTGGTCAGGGAACTGGCAAGCATTATCTTTGAGGCGCTGCGCGGACTTCTGAGATATCTGTGAGCCGCGCGTTGGGTACCGGTCAGAGCTCGGTTCGGAGAAACTTCACCAGGGCATATCCGTCCATCCAGCTGAACGGCGCGCGGGCCGTGCTGTAGTGGCCGCAGGGCAGCACGAACACGCGATGCGGAATATCTCGGTCTTGGAACTCCTCTACCAGTTGCCGGGACAGCCGGAGCGGAAACGAGAGGTCGTAGCGAGCGTAGACCAGCAGCACGCGCTTGCCTCGCATGCGTCCAATGTAAGGTTCCGGACTGATCGGGAGCCACAGTCGGCGTAGGTGGTCGAGGGCGATCTTTCCCTCGAGTCCGGCCCGAACGTGAGCCGTAGAGAGCCCCTCCCACACCACGTCGGCAAAGTATGGCGAGATGTGATTGAGCGCGGCCGCGGTGATCCGCGGCTCGTGAGCGGCCGTCAACATCGCGAGACACGAACCGAGGCTCGTGCCGAGAATACCGATTCGCTCGTACCCTTCAGCGGCCAGCCAATGTACCGCGCGGCGCGCGTCGAGCACGGCCTGCCGGCACACCTGCAGCGTTCGGCCGACGTTGGCACTCACGATGTAGTCGGCGCGGTGGAGATCAGCGGGCATCCGACGGTCATGGTACGGCAGACTCAGTCGCAGCGTGCTGATACCGAACCTGGCGATCAGGCGGCTGAGGCCCATGTGCTCGTCCGGTGCCGCGTTCCAATGCGGAAGCACCACGACCGCGCGTCGAGGGCCCTCCTCGGGTGCGGCCGGTTGGTATCGGGCGTAGACGGTGTTGTTGTGGGGGTCAGGTGTTTCAAAGGCGCTGGGAAAGCTGAGCAGTCCCTTCTGGAGGTGATACTTGTCGGTAGCCGGGGTCTCGAAAAATCGGTCCGTGTCCTCCATCACCTTGGCCGACCAGTCACCGACAATCTCGCGCGCCGGCGCGGGTGGATGCTCGCCGTCATCCAGCCACTCGGTGCCCCACTCGAACCCACGGACGACTCGGTCTGACGTCACCGCGGCAAGACGTCGCTCCCAGGCGTGAAACAGGCGCCCAATCATGACGACAGTGGGGAGCCCGGCCGCTGGTTGCGGATAGGTATCACTAACGGGGATCGTCCGGAGCCTGAGGTCGAATCGGGCGACGGATGAACACCGCAGGCTGATCGTCGGAGGGCGCCACGACCATGCCGGGACGCGACGCGGTTGCGTCGCCGAACCCTTGGTCGTCGGGTTGGGCAGAGCCGTCGAATAGGTCGAACGGCTGTGGGAGCAGCTCCCGGAGGTCTTCGAGCTCGTCACCCTCGAGCTCGTCGAGAGATTCCGGACTGAAAGCTGGGAACGAAGTCGGTCCTCTCTGCGCGGGGACGGGACCGGGCGCGCCTGCGCCGAACGACGGTGCGTATGAACTTGAGACCGGTCGACTGGTGGCCATCACCAGGACCCGGTCGAAGCGGGAGCCGTCCGGTGTGCGCTGGGCTCGGGAGGCTGCGACATATCCGGCTGCCTGGCGGAGTAGGACGCGAAGTGCCGTCGCCTCGGGGACGTCGACGAGCTGGAGTCGCACCGGTTGCCCGGTCAGTTTGTCAGCGTCAACAAACTCGGTCTCTCCAACCCTTGACCACTCCTGCAGGATCGTCCGCACCGATACGTCGGTGGCAATGAGGGTCACCCGTCCGTCGCGGAACGACAGCTCGAGGTCGTCGGCGGCCATGATCGGCGAACCAGTTACCAAGAGAGTCAGTGCAATCGTGTGAATAACACCGCGCACGCCTTCAGTATATGTCACGGGTGACGGTCGCGTATTCTCAGCGTGCCGCCACCGAACCGCCTGATCGTCCGTCCTAGTGGCCACGAACCAGGAACTCACTTCTGTTGACGCCAAGACAAGCACGCGTGCCGGTCATGATGGGACTGAGCGATGCGACGACGAGCACGGCGAGTCTCCGACGACGGACGCGTCAGACATCCGGACAGAGGGCCGTCAGCAGCCCGACCCGGGGCATCTCGAGCCCGACGTCCCGGCAACTGAAGTGAGGCCTGGATTAGGTGGCAAACCTGAAGTTGATGACGTCACCGTCTTTGACGATGTAGTCCTTGCCCTCGAGACGAACTTCCCCGTGGCCACGGCAGGCGGCGAGAGAGCCGCGCTCGAGCAGCCGGCCATACTCGACGACTTCGGCCCGGATGAACCCACGTTCGATATCGGTGTGGATCTCGCCCGCTGCCTGTTGGGCCCGGGTGCTCGCGGGTATCGACCACGCACGGCATTCGTCCTCGCCAACCGTGAAGAACGAGATGTAGCCAAGCAGGCTGTACGCCGCTCGCACGACCCGGTGAAGTCCCGGTGCGTCGAGGCCGAGGTCCTCCAGGAAGACCTGCGCATCGCTCGGGTCGAGCTGAGCGATCTCCAGCTCGATCTTGGCGCACACCGCTACCGCCTCCGTGTTGGGCTGGCCCAGCATCTCTCCGAGATGGGTCAGTTCCACCGCGTCGTGAGCCGAGCCGATGTTCGCCTCGTCGAGGTTAATAACCAGCAACAGCGGCTTCGCCGATAGGAACTGGAAACCCCGCAGCGTCTTGGCCGCCCCGAGGTCCAGCTCCATGCTCCGGATCGGCAACCCCGCCTCTAGTCGCTCCTGACACCGGCCGAGAAGCTGCGCCTCAAGGTCAAGCTCACGACTGACCCCCTTCTTTCGGTCGCGAGCGATACGCTCGAGGCGCTTCTCCGTGACCGCAAGGTCGGCAAGTATCAACTCCACCTCGACCGCCTGGGCATCGCGAGCGGGGTCAATCGTACCTTCCGAGTGGGGTATGTCCTCCGCAGTAAACGCCCGCACGACATGAAGCAGAGCATCCGCCTCGCGATACGCTGCGACGTCAACCAGCGACCGCGTGGCCGTTGTCCCGCCGATGTCCGCGAATGTGACTGTGGCCGGCACCTGCTTCTTCGGCTTGTAGAGCTCGTTCAGGCGGTCGAGACGATCATCAAAGACGGTCGCCACGCCGATCTGGGCCTCGGTCCGACCCAACTTGCCGCCCGCCGAGCCCTCGCCCCCGCGAGTGAGCAGCTGGAAGAGGGTTGTCTTTCCCGTCGACGGGAGTCCTATGAGTCCAGCGCGTAGCGTTCCCATGTGGTCGCCGAATAGTCAAAGGACGAATATTCGTGCAATCCCTCCAGTATCGAGCCTTTTCCGTTGACAACGATCACTCCGCCCGCCTACTATCGCCGTGGACTGATGTGGACTTAAGTGGAGTCGTTTGGTGTTACGGGGCAACTTCTCCGCAAAAATCGATAACAAGGGTCGTCTCAAGATCCCGACCGCCTTTCGGGCGCCGATCGAGGAGACGTACGGCTCAGCGTTGTTCGTCACCAGTATCACTGGAGAATCGGTGCGGATCTATCCGATGCCGGTGTGGATCGGAATTGAAGAAAAGCTCTCACGCGTACCCTCCACCCATCCTTCTCGCAGCCGGTTCTTCGACCGAGTCAATTTCTTCGGTCAGCCAGCCGAGTTCGACAAACAGGGACGCGTGCTGGTTCATGGCCGGGTGCGCGAGGCGGCCAGCATGGTAGGGGAGGTTGACGTCTTTGGTCAATACGACCATCTCGAGGTCTGGAATCACGATCGGTTCGTCGAGCGTCTCGACCGCGACCCGTACACGGACGACGATGCACGAGCACTGTCCGAGTTTGGGATCTAAGCGTGTTGAGATCTGACGGTTCCACGCGTCTCGTTCATCAACCAGTGATGACGGCAGAGGTCGTCGCCCACCTCGAGCCGAGACCGGACGGCCGCTACCTCGACTGTACCGTCGGCGCAGCGGGACATGCCCGGGCCCTACTCGAAGCGGGTGCCGGTCACGTTCTTGGTCTGGACCGCGATCCTGAGGTCTTGCCGTTTGCGCGCGCCGCACTGGCACCCTGGTCTGATCGAGTCGAACTTGTACACGCCGATTTTCGCGAGATCGACCAAGTGCTCGATGAACGGGGGATCGTAACCGTCGACGGCGCCGTCGCCGATCTCGGTGTGTCGTCGATGCAGCTCGACGCAGAGGGACGTGGGTTCAGCTTTCGGCGTGACGAGCTGCTTGACATGCGGATGGACCGGTCGCAGGGTCCGACCGCCGCCGACCTGTTGCGTGACGTACCCGAACGGGCGTTAGCCGACCTCATCTTCGAATATGGGGAGGAGCGGTTTTCCCGCAGGATCGCCCGCGCGATCGTCAGCGCGAGACAACACGATCCGCTCGTGACCACGGCGCAGCTCGCCGCGCTGGTCCGCCGAGTCGTTCCGACAAAGTCCCGTCAGCGTATCCACCCCGCGACCCGGACATTTCAAGCCTTGCGCATCTGGGTTAACGGGGAGCTTGACCGGCTGGACCAGTTTCTCCGATCCGTCTGTCGACGCCTTCAGGCCGGCGCGCGTCTTGCTGTCATTTCGTTTCATTCGCTTGAGGATCGTATCATCAAGACCGTCTTTCGGGAGCTTGGCACAGGGAGTGACGTCCCCGTACGTGTCCTCACGAAGCGCCCGCTTCGCCCGGCCCGTGAGGAGGTTGTTCGCAACCCTCGGTCACGAAGCGCGAAACTGCGGGCGGCCGAGAGGTTGGCGTGAGCGGCCACCGAAGGGACTTCGAGCGCGATATCAAGCGGGACGTTCGCAACAACCCGATCGTTCGAGAGATCGACCAGGCCCGCCAGCGGGAGCTCTGGCGCTCGGTCGGAATCGGTGTGTTCCTCGTGGTGGTTCTGCTGTTTTCGGCCTGGCAGCACTTCGAGCTACTGAGACACGGTTACCGCATCGAGCAGGTGCAGCAGGAGCGAGCCCGAGAGCTCGAGATCAATCGACATCTCCGCTTGGAGATTGAAACCCTCAAGGCACCCAAGCGGATTGAGCAAATCGCCACCGAGCAACTGAACTTGGTGGCACCCGGCAGTGAGGACGCGATCGTCCTCGAGCGTGTTGTTCCATCCGCGGCGCCCGATCCGGGAATCGTCGCGGTGCGGCGTGAGGAGACCTTTGACGAAACCGAAGCCGAAACGCCCAGCCTGGACGTACGGCGCTAGTTGGCTCGAGCGGCTACGCGGTGTGATTCATCGTGCGCGTCCGGCGCGCCCCGACCGTCGGAACCGACGTGGGCGCGAGCGGATCGCACCGACGTGGCGGCAAACGGTCCGCGGCCGACTGCTGACGGCCGGGCTGTGCTTCGCCCTGTGGGCGGTCGGAATCGAAGCCCGGCTGGTCTATCTGCAGGTTGTCAGCCATGAGGAGTTGACGGCCCGGGCCGAAGGCCAGCAGCGGCGCAGCATCGAAGCCCATCCGAAACGAGGAGAGATCCTCGACCGTGACGGACGGGTTCTCGCCTACAGCGTCGACGGGGACGCAATCTATGCCGTGCCGAACCAGATTGGCGACGCCGTGGGTACGACATCCGATCTGTGCGCGGCGCTCGACTGCTCCGATGAGACGCGGGCCAGCCTCGTGGCCCGACTCACCCGGTCGAGCCTGTTCGAGTATGTGCGACGTCAGGTTCCCCCCGACATCGCTCATCGGGTGGCCGAATTGAATCTGGCCGGCGTCGGTTTTCTGCCGGAGAATCGTCGGTATTACCCCAATGCCGAGCTGGCAGCCCATGTTCTGGGCTACGTAGGCATCGACAATCAAGGTCTGAGTGGCATCGAATCCACCTACGACGACGAGATCAGAGGCCGTCCCGGCAGAATCCTCGTTCAAACCGATGCGCGCGGGCGCGCGTTCAGCCGGGTTGAGCGCCCGCCGACGGCCGGCGCCACGCTCGAGCTGACCATCGATAGGCATCTGCAGCACATCGCAGAGCGCGAACTGGAGCGGGCCGTTCTCGACCACCGGGCCGACGCCGGCGTGGTCGTTGTCCTCGATCCCTATACCGGGGAGACGTTGGCGATGGCCAACTGGCCGACCTTCAACCCGAACGCGTTCGCCGATTTCCCGTCCATGGCCCGACGCAACCGGGCGATCCAGGACATTTACGAGCCGGGATCGACCTTCAAGCTGGTGACCGCGTCGGCCGCGCTCGAAGAGGGTGTCGTCACCCGAGACGAACGGTTTGACGTCAGCGCCGGCTCTTTGCGTGTCGGCCGTACGCGCGTGACTGACATGTCCGTCCATCGCGAACCACTGACGTTTGACGAGATCATCGTCAAGTCAAGCAATGTGGGCGCGGCCATGGTCGGGCTGCGCCTCGGCCCCGAGCGTTTGAGCCGTTACATTCGCCGGTTCGGCTTTGGTCAAGCGCTGGCGCGCGATCTCCCAGGGCAGGGCAGTGGCATCGTGCACCCGCCAACCGACCTGGACAACGAGCGGGAGATGGCCTCCGTGTCGATCGGGTATGCCATCTCGGTGACGCCCCTTCAGATGGCGGCGGCGGTCAGCGCTGTGGCCAACGGGGGCGAGCTCGTGGAGCCCAGGCTCGTTCGTGCCGTCATTCGGAACGGGATGAGGGCCGAAACGCCTGTCCGAACGATTCGTCGCGCCATTAGCTCCGAAACGGCGTCCGATCTGACCCGGATCATGGAGCAAGTCACGGAAGAGGGAACTGCTCGCTCCGCCCAGGTGCCAGGGTACCGGGTGGCGGGGAAGACCGGGACCACAGAGAAGCTTGTCAACGGTAGCTATTCCGACACCGATCACAACGCCTCGTTCGTCGGGTTCGTACCATCGCGACGACCGGCCCTGACGATCTTGGTGATGATCGACACGCCCCGCGATGGTCCGTCCTCTGGGGGCAGCGTTGCGGCACCTGTGTTTCGGCGCATCGCCGAAGAGGCACTTCGGCATCTCGCGATTCCGCGCACGCTCAACCCAGCCCCGCCGCTGCTCATCGAGGTGACGGCGACGCCGCGCCTGATACCGGTCGCCGCCCGTCTGAAGGCGCCGGCCGTGGCGCCAGTGTCCATCCGCGGCGGTCCGGAAGTGCGGTTGATGCCTGACCTGCGGGGAATGAGTGCGCGGCAGGCGATCGAGGCGTTGGCACCGCTCCGCGTGACAGCCCATCTTGAAGGGAACGGTTTTGTCACTCACCACGAGCCGGTATCCGGGACCGCCGTCGAACGCGGCACAACCGCACGGCTCTGGATGGAGAGACGACGCATGCCCGGAGCGGAGGCGCGCCAGTGACACTTGGGCAACTCTGTGAGCGCAGCGGTCTTGGTCGAGCCTCGGCGGACGACACTCGCGACGCGCCGGTGACGGGAGTCGTGTGCGACTCGCGTGTCGTGAAGACGGGTGAGCTGTTTGTCGCGGTTCGCGGAGAGCACGTCGATGGTGCGTCCTTCGTGGAGGATGCCCGCGTCCGCGGTGCGGTCGCGGTTGTGGCGCAGGACGTCCGGCCACCCGGCTTCGATGGGCCATGGATTCAGGTCGATGATGCTCGAGCGACGATGGCGGTTCTGGCCGCAGCGTTCCATGGTGATCCGAGTCACGAGCTGCTGGTCGTTGGCACGACGGGGACGAACGGCAAGACGACCACCACGTATCTCATTGAAGGCGTTCTCGAGGCCGCCGGAATCGCCTGCGGGCGTGTCAGTTCGGTGTCGTATCGCGTCGGACATGACGAACAGTCAGCCGAGCGCACGACACCGGAATCACCGCATCTCCAGGCGATGATGCGCAAGATGGTCGACGCTGGCTGCAAGGCCTGTGTGATGGAGGTCTCTTCGCACGCGCTCGATCTCCGGCGAGCCGATGCGATCCGGTTCGGCGTTGCCGTCTTTACGAACCTGACCCGCGACCACCTCGACTTCCATGGAGACATGTCTCGCTATTTCGCGGCCAAGCGTCAGCTCTTCGACATGCTCGCTGATACGTCGCCAGCCGTGATCAATGTCGACGACCAGTATGGACGGGAGCTGTCCACGGCCGTGGCGCGACCCGTGACCTACGCCATTGATGCACCGGCGGATGTGAAGCCGGAGCGACTCCGTCTGTCGCTCACCGGGATGGAACTGGACGTCCGCACCCCACGGGGCCCGCTGCGTCTTCGGTCCGCGCTGCTCGGGCGCATCAACGCCTACAACGTGCTCGCCGCAGCGGCCACCGGGGCGTCGCTCTCGCTCTCGTTCCGCGCGATTGAACAGGGCGTGGCGGCGGTCGAACGGGTTCCAGGGCGGATGGAGGTCGTGTCGAGGGCCGCTGACGACGTCCGTGTTCTCGTTGACTTTGCACACACCGATGACGCGCTGAGGGGCTTGCTCGAGACGGTGCGTCCGCTGGCCCAGGGACGGTTGATCACCGTCTTCGGCTGCGGCGGAGACCGGGACACGACGAAGCGGTCGCTCATGGGCACAGTCGCCGGACGGTTGAGCGACCTCGTCGTGCTCACGTCCGACAACCCGCGCTCCGAGGACCCGGCGGCGATCGTGAAGGACATCGAGCTCGGGTTGACCGGCGGCGACACGCCGTGGAGCACGGTGGTGGACAGGGAAGAGGCCATCACGAGCGCCATCTGCGAGGCGCGATCAGGCGATCTGGTCGTGGTGGCTGGCAAGGGACACGAACGGTATCAGGTCGTCGGCACACGCTCGTTGCCGTTCGAGGACGTCGCCGTCGTGCGCGCCGCGTTGGCGCACCGGCGATCACGCTCCCGGGTGGGGTAAGGGACGGTGTCGACGCGGCCCCCGCTCGTGTTGCGAGCTGGCGAACTCGCCGCGGCCGCCGGCGGGCAGGTCGAAGCGGGGCGGGCCGACATCGAGATCGGCGGTGTAACGATCGATAGTCGTCGGGTGAGCCGAGGTGATCTGTTCGTGGCGATCCGTGGTCAGCGGTTCGACGGACATCGATTCGTGAACGACGCGGCCGACAAGGGAGCGGCCGGGGTGGTCATCAGTGACCGCGCGGCGGTTGGAGCATCGGTCACCGATAGAGCCGACCGCGAGGGCCCGGTAGTGGTCGTCGTTCCGGATACCACCCGCGCCTTGCAGCTGATGGGGCGCTTCGTGCGCCGGGCCTCGGGGACACGAGTGGTGGCGGTGACCGGCAGTGTTGGCAAGACGACGACGAAGGACTTGACGGCCGCCCTGCTGGCAGATGCGTACGACGTGAGTCGAACCGAGGGGAATTTGAACAACCACATCGGCCTGCCGCTCTCGCTTCTCGATCTTCGCCGTTGTCCGGACGTCGCGGTGGTCGAGCTGGGGATGAATCACGCGGGAGAGATCCGCACTCTGGTCGGGATCGCGGAGCCCGAGATTCGTGTGTGGACCAATGTCGCTGAAGTGCACTCCGAGTTTTTTGAATCGGTGGACGCGATCGCCGATGCCAAGGCCGAGATCCTCGAGGGATCGACCGCCGAGACACGTCTCGTCGCGAACGCCGCCGACCCTCGAGTGATGGCCAGGGTGACCGGTTTTCCGGGTGAGCTCACGACGTTTGGCATCGACGTGACCGCCGACGTACGGGCCAGCCAGCTTCGATGTCTGGGCCTGGCTGGAATGGAAGCGGCGCTTGAGACCTCGGCGGGGTCACACATGTTGCGCACCGGCCTACTGGGCGAGGGCAGCGTCGCCAACATCCTGGCGGCGATCGCCGTCGCCCTGCAGTTTCAGCTGCCACTCGAGGCGATGCTGGCCCGCGTGGCGACGTTCAAGGCGCAGCCGCGGCGGGGCCAAGTCATACAGGTGGGTGATGTCTCGATCGTCGACGACTCCTACAACTCCAACCCGATGGCGCTTGACCGGGTGCTGGCCGCGATTGGACAGGCGGGGGACGGCCTGCGGCGCGTGGCCGTGCTGGGAGAGATGCTCGAGCTGGGCCGACGTTCTGAGGCGTTGCATCGGCGGTGCGGTCGGACGGTCGTTTCGGCTGGGTTCGACATCTTGCTCGTCGTCGGTGGGGCGCCGGTGCACTCGCTCGCCGATGCTGCCATCGAGGCTGGATTTCCGGCCGCGTCGGTTCTCAGATGTACGACCAGCGACGAGGCGGCCGACCAGATCGGCAGGCTGGTTCGAGCTGGCGATGTGGTCTTGGTGAAGGGGTCGCACGGGATCGGGACCGATCGAATCGTCGACCGTCTCAGATCGGAGCTGGGGTAATGCTGTATCACCTGCTGTACCCACTCCACACGGAGGTGTCGCTGCTGAACGTGACGCAGTACATCACCTTTAGGACGGCCGCAGCGAGTATCACGGCATTCCTGTTTTCGATCGTTCTCGGGCCTTCGGCGATTCGACTGCTCCAACGTCTCCAGATCGGCCAGATCGTACGTGACGACGGCCCTGAGAGTCATGAACCCAAGGCTGGAACGCCCACGATGGGAGGGCTGCTGATTCTCGGCGCGGCGATTACGCCAACGCTGCTCTGGGCAGACCTGCGCAACTTGTATGTCTGGGTCGCGGTGCTCTCCACGATTGCGTTCGGGATGATTGGGTTCGCTGACGACTATCTGAAAGTTGTGCACAAGTCACACCATGGCCTGCGTCCGCGTTACAAGCTGTTGTGGCAATGCGTCGCATCGGCCGCCGTCGGTGTGTCGCTGTTGCTGCTGAGCGAAAGTGGACTGTACAACACGCAACTGATCTTCCCGTTCTTCAAAGGGTTGATGCCCGATCTGGGATGGTTCTACGTGCCGTTCGCCGTGCTCGTGTTGGTTAGTGCCTCCAATGCGGTCAACCTGACCGACGGACTCGACGGGCTGGCGATCAGTGTCTTCACGGTGGCTGCCGTCGCGTTCACGGCGCTCGCCTACATCAGCGGCCATGCCGTCTTTGCCGCGTATCTACTGCTCGTAAGGTTTTCTCCCGCCGCTGAACTCACGATCTTCTGCGGGTCGCTGGTCGGGGCCGGTCTGGGATTCCTTTGGTACAACTCCTACCCGGCCGACGTCTTCATGGGCGACGTCGGGTCACTGGCGCTTGGCGGCGCACTCGGGACCGTGGCACTGCTGATCAAGCAAGAGCTGCTCTTGCCAATCGTCGGTGCGGTGTTCGTCTTCGAGGCCCTCTCCGTCATCATCCAGGTTGGTGCGTTCAAACTGACCGGCCAGCGGGTCTTCAGGATGGCCCCGCTCCATCACCACTGTGAGCTCATTGGATGGAGCGAGCCGAAAGTGATCAGCCGTTTTCTGATCGTGGCAATCGTCTTTGCGTTGTTCAGTCTCACGACTCTGAAACTTCGGTGACCGATGAGAGACGGCGGAATGGGTGAGTTTTCGGTCGACAGAGCACGAGTTGTGGTGCTCGGCGCCGCCCGCAGCGGGGTGGCGGCCGCCGCCCTGTTGGCCCGCCGCGGCGCGCACGTCGTGCTCAGCGATATTCGGGATTCGATCGCCGATGCGGATCGGCTCAGAGGCGCCGGCGTGACACTGGAGCTCGGCGGCCATCGCGCAGACACGCTCGCGGACGCGGAGCTGATCGTGCTAAGTCCCGGTGTATCCCCGAAGCTTCCGGCAGTTGACCGCGCCCGAGAGCAGGGTACTCCGGTGATCAGCGAAGTCGAGCTGGCGGCACGCTGGCTACGCGGTCGGATCGTGGCTGTGACCGGTACGAAGGGGAAGACGACGACGACCGTCCTCACCGGACGCATGCTGGAAGCCGACGGCCATCACGCGCTGGTCGGGGGCAACGTGGGCACCGCCCTGAGTAGCCAGGTGGAGGTCTCGTCACCGGATGTGATTCATGTCGTCGAACTGAGCAGTTTTCAGCTCGAGCTGACCGAGACGTTTCGTCCCTGGATTGCGGTCCTACTCAACCTGTCACCCGACCACCTGGACCGTCATGCGAGCTTCCAGGAGTACGTCGACGCGAAAGCCCGAATCTTCGCCAATCAGACCAGCTCCGACTCGATGGTGATCAATGCGGATGACCCGCACGTCCTGGAAGTCGCACGCCGCAGTCGCGCGAGGCGTCTGATGTTCGCGGTGACCGAACCGCTCGATGAAGGAGTCGTCGTTGCCGGGAACAGCGTGACCTCCCGCACCGGGACGGGCGATCAGACGTTGTTCCCGCTCTCGGCGGTGCGTCTGCCTGGCCGGCATCTCTTGAGTGACGTACTGGCGGCGGCGGCGGTCGGCACCGTCGTGGGTGTGTCGATCCCAGGTATGCGTTCCGCGGTTGAGGCGTTTGAGGGGATCGAGCACACGCTGGAGGCGGTGGCGGACGTCGACGGGGTCCAGTTCGTCAACGACTCCAAGGCGACGAACGTCGTTTCAGCGCGCGCGGCCGTGGAGTGCTTCGACCGTGATCTCGTCGTCATCATGGGAGGTCGCTTCAAAGGCGGTGACCTCCAGGACCTGGTGCCGGCGTTGCGTGTGAGGGCGAATGCCGTCGTCGCTATTGGCGAAGCCCGGGCGAGACTCCGCCAGGTGTTCGGCGGTCTTGTGGCCGTCCACGACGCCGACGGAATGCCCGACGCTGTTCGTCGGGCGTTTACCCTAGCGCGGCCTCGAGGAACGGTATTGCTGGCACCGGCGTGTGCCAGCCTCGACATGTTTGCGAATTACGCAGAACGCGGCAAGGTGTTCAAAGCGGAGGTGAGACGCCTTGCCCAGGAACGAGCTGCACGGTGAGCGGTCAGCAGTCATCAGCCGGACTGATGCGGTGGAGAGCAAGCCGCTGGGAACGCAGGCTGCCCCGGTCTGCGAGGCGAGTGTCTTCACCCTCGGCTCTGGCTGATGACTGCTGACTGCTCACGTGCACTGGTGGTTTCGGGCGGGAGGCCCCGCAGCTTTAGTCCGGCCCGGCCCCACGGCCAAAGGGAACGCCGAGTATGGCGCGAAAACTGAAATCGGACAAGCTGTTGTTTCTCTCGACCCTGCTGCTGGTCTGCAGCAGCGTCGTGATGGTGTACAGCGCCTCGGCCGTGCTCGCTATGGACCGGTACCAGCAGCCGTACTACTTCCTGTTCAAGCAGGTGACATGGGTAGTGCTCGGCCTCTGTCTGCTATTGATGGCGATGCGAGTTGATTACCGCCATCTAAAGCAGCCGGCCGTGATCTTGACGGCACTGGGGGCGTCGGTTCTCGCGCTGGTCGCGGTCCTCCTAATCGGACCGGAGATCAACGGGACCCGACGGTGGTTCGCGATCGGCGGTGTCGGGGTCCAGCCGTCAGAGCTCGCAAAGGTCGCGGTCATCCTCTTCACAGCCGCGGTGCTCGAGCATCGCATGAACCGAATCGATGAAGTGTCGTACTCCCTGTTGCCGATTGCCGTCGTGGCCGGAGGGGTCGCCGCTCTGATCGTTCTGGAGCCCGATTTTGGTACGGCGATGACGGTGCTGATGATCGTCGGGACGATGGTGTTCACGGCCGGACTCAGCTATCGCTATCTGTTCGGCGTCGCGGTGACACTCGGTCCGCTCCTGTATGTCGTGCTCGCTAGCGCAGGGTATCGACGGCAGCGCCTTCTGGCCTTTCTCGATCCGTGGGAGGATCCCCTCAGGTCCGGCTTTCAGATTATCCAGTCCCTGATCGCAGTCGGCACGGGTGGCATCTTTGGTCAAGGGCTGATGGCGGGCGTGCAAAAGCTCTTCTTCCTCCCGGAGCCCCACACCGATTTCATCTATGCCGTCATCGCGGAAGAGACCGGCCTCGTCGGCGCGACGCTCATTCTGCTCTGTTTCCTGGTGATCGCGTGGCGTGGTCTGCGGGTTGCGGTGCTGGCACCCGACCGTTTCGGATCGTTGCTGGCCCTGGGGCTCACCATGATGATTTCGATACAGGCATTTCTGAACATCAGCGTCGTTCTCAGCTTGATGCCAACCAAGGGGATTCCGCTGCCGTTCGTCAGCGCCGGGGGTTCCTCCATGTTGGTCAGTCTGTTATGCATGGGAGTGCTGCTGAACATTTCCCAGCACGCGTCGGCGGAGGCATGACGGCCACGCGGCGGGTGCTCGAAGACGGGGCTTCCGGATGTGACAGTGAACGGTCGGTCCGTGCGCGTGCTTCTCGCTGGTGGCGGAACGGGTGGACATCTGTTTCCTGGCATCGCGGTCGCGCGGGAGGTGAGACGCCGCGATCCGGAGTCGCAGGTCATGTTTGCGGGCGCCGGCCGTGCGCTGGAGCTGCGAGTCCTGTCACGAGAAGGACTCGCGCTGGAGCGAGTGCGCGCGGTCGGACTCGTCGGTCGCTCGCCGCTCGCTGTGCTGAAGGGACTCGCTCAGTTGCCGGCCGCCTCTCTCGATGCGCGGCGTCTCCTGAACCGGTTCCGGCCCGACATCGTCGTCGGACTTGGCGGGTACAGCTCCGGTCCCGTCGTGCTCTTGGCGGCCCTGAGACGGATTGCGACACTCCTCATGGAGCAGAACGCCGTGCCAGGTGTTACCAACCGCTTGCTGGGGCGGGTCGTGCAGGCGGCGGCGGTCTCCTACGACGACACGCGGAGCTGTTTCGGTGCCAAAGCGTTCGTGAGCGGCAATCCGGTGCGAGCGGGTTTCTTCGACGCAGCACGGCCCCGGCCGGTGGTGACCGAGCCACGCATCCTGGTGCTGGGTGGTTCACAGGGGGCGCATGCGATCAACGTCGTGATGGTCGAAGCGGCTCTGGCCCTCGCGCAGGCATCAGGGCCGCTTCGGGTGACACATCAGTCGGGCGAGGCTGACCTTGAGATGGTGCGAGATGGATATCGGTCAGCAGGCGTGATGGCGCGGGTTGAGCCGTTCCTCGAGTCGATGGACACCGAGATGTCAGACGCAGATGTTGTCGTATGCCGGGCCGGCGCCACGACCCTCGCCGAGCTTGCCGCCGCAGGGAGACCGGCGATTCTCGTGCCGTATCCCCACGCCACGCATGACCATCAGCGTCTCAACGCCGCCGCGTTCCAGAAGCAGGGTGCGGCGGAGGTGATCGATCCTGACGAGCTGACGGTGGCTCTGCTGGTGCAGCGGCTGCTGGGCCTGATCGTCGACGACGAACGACGCCTGGCGCGAGCGGGCGCGACCCGCCGGCTCGGCATGCCGGACGCGGCCAGGACGATCGTTGATCGGATGGAACGCTTGATCGCGGGCGAAGAGAGCTGACGGCTGGCTGTGAACGAACATGTGCTCACCCACACCAGACATGTCCATCTCGTGGGAATAGGCGGCATCGGGATGAGCGGGATCGCGGAGCTTCTTGTCAACTTGGGATACGAGGTCACGGGCTCGGATCTGTCGCTGTCACCGATTACGTCACGGTTGGAGAGCCTCGGGGCCGAGTGTGCGGAGGGTCACGATGCCAGGCACGTAGCTGGTGCCGAGCTCGTGGTCGTCTCCACAGCGGTGCCAATCGACAATCCCGAGCGGGTCGCGGCCGCCGAGCGCGGGATTCCGATCGTCTCGCGTGGGGCGATGCTCGCAGAGTTGACCAGCCTGAAGCGGACGGTGGCGGTCGTCGGCTCGCATGGAAAAACGACGACCACGGCGATGGTGGCGGTGGTGCTCGAGGCCGCGGGCCTGGACCCGACTGCAGTCATCGGTGGCCGGTTGAGCGCCTTCGGAAGTAACGCGCGTCTCGGGCGTGGTGACTTCATGGTTGTCGAGGGCGACGAGAGTGACCGGTCGTTCCTCCGACTTTCACCTGAGATCGCGGTTGTGACGAACATCGATGACGAGCATCTCGAGGCCTACGACAGCATGGCGAATCTCGAGGCGGCGTTCCTCAGGTTTGCCCAGCGTACGGCCCAGCGGGGCTGTGTCGTGGCATGCGCCGACGACTCGCGGTTGCGCCGTGTTATGTCCCAGGTCGAGGGCCGGGTCGTGACATACGGCATTGACGACGCGTCGGCCGACGTCCGCGCTTCGGACATCCACCTCGAGCCGACCCGGTCGCGTTTCCGGGCGCGGGTGTCCGGCGGCCGTCACGACGCGGAAGGGGTTGAGGTCAGTGTGGCCTCGCCCGGTCGGCACAATGTAGAAAACGCGCTGGCGGCGGTTGCTGTGGGAACGGAACTCCTGGTGCCGCGAGACACGGTGGCACTGGCGCTGGCCGGCTTCTCTGGCGCCGATCGCCGGTTCCAGATCTGTGGAGAGGTTGACGGTGTGGTCGTGATCGACGACTACGCGCATCATCCAACTGAGATCGCGGCGGTACTGGCGACCGCACGGTTACGCACCCCTGGTCGGCTACGGGTCGTCTTCCAGCCACATCGGTACAGTCGAACCCTCCGGCTGCTCGACCGGTTCGGTGAGGTTCTGGCCGCGGCCGATGAGGTGATTCTGACTGAGGTGTATGCGGCGAGCGAAGCCCCGATTCCCGGTGCGACTGCCGAGGCCCTGGCGCAGGCCGTCGCCCGTGTCGGTCCCGTTCCCGTACGACGTGTGGGTACGCTCGACGAGGTGGCGGAGGTCGTGACCCGCGACGCGCAGCCAGGTGATGTCGTGGTGACGCTTGGGGCCGGATCGATTGGCACTGTTCCGTCACGAATCGTCGACGAACTGCGAGCGCGTCGTAGGAGGAGGACACTCCACTAGTGGCCTGTACTCACTGAAGTACTACCAATTCGATGCATCGGATTTCGGTAGCTCCAACGGATCGGTTTTGCCGTCTTGTTGTAATGGCGGATGTACCGCCGGATCTTGCGAGCGAGGTCGGCGACGGAGGTGAAGATCCCTCGTGCCAAAAGGTCGCGCTCGATCTTCGCGAACCAGAGTTCGATTTGGTTCAGCCACGACGAGTACGTCGGGGTGAAATGGAGCTGGACGTTAGGGTGCGCGGCCAAGAACCCCCGGACCGCCGATGTTTTGTGGGTCGCGAGGTTGTCGACGATCACATGAATCTCGCGGCCCAGCGGTTGACTGGCGACGATGTCGCCGAGGAACTGGACAAAGGCGGCACTGGTGTGGCGCGGCACGGGCTGGCCGAACACCTCGCCGGACTGGGTATCGAGCGCGGCGAACAACGACAACGTGCCATGGCGGTAGTACTCGAACCCGTGCCGTTCGGCGCGCCCCGGCGACAGCGGCAGCACCGGGACCAAGCGATCGAGGGCTTGAATCGCCGTTTTCTCGTCCACGGCGAACACCGCGGCGTGTTGCGGCGGATTGAGATACAGCCCGATCACATCGGCGGCTTTCTGTTCAAAGTCCGGATCGTCCGACCGCATGTAGCGCTCGAACCGATGAGGTTGCAGGCCGGCCCGCCGCCACGTTTTCGCGACCAGGTTGTGATGGATGCCGAGCAACCGGCCCAGTTTGCGGGTGCTCCAATGCGTGCTGCCATCCGGCGGACGCTGCCTCGTCTTCGCCAGAATGCGCGCTTCCATCGCCGGCGTCAGAATCGTCGGGGGCTGGCCGCGATACCGCGGCTGCAGGCCCGCCACGCGGTCCGCCAGAAAGCGCCGTCGCCAGCGATTGACGTAGTCGCGGTAGCAAGGCACCGCGGCCTCGATCGCCGAGTACGATGCGCCGTCAGCCAGCATCAGAATGACGCGCGCGCGGCGCGCGTCCTCCGCGCGGGTCTTGAGACTGCGAACGCGTCGTTCCAGTTCGGTACGTTCATCGGACGTCAGTGTCAGCGCCATATAGCGCGTCACGGTACCAGTACTACTTCAATGAGTACAGGCCACTAGTGGCTGTCCAGACTCGGACCGATCGACGATTTCGACGTGCTCATGTCAAGCCTTCCAGGCGTCGACGCACCTCTGCGGTGAGACGACGACTGGCTGGGGGGGGCATCGTGTTCTGCGGGGTTGCGCTGGCGGCATTCCTGCTTCCCGGTGCGCTGAGCCGTGCGGGCTTCCTCCAGGTCACAACGATTACCGCCGAGGGGCACGAGCACGTGTCGCCAGGCGAGATCCTCGCACTGATTGGTCCGCTACGAGGACAGAACATCCTGATGGCTGACCTCGAGACGCAACGACAGCATCTGATGGCGTCGGGGTGGGTCAAGACCGCAACGTTGCGGCGGGTGTTGCCGTCGACCATCGAGGTCAGCGTCGAGGAGCGGGTCCCGATCGGTCTCGCCCGAGTCGGAGGGCGACTGTATCTCATCGACGGCGATGGCACGGTGATTGACGAGTACGGCCCGCGATTTACCGAAGGCGGTCTGCCGATCATCGATGGGCTGTCAACCGGCACCGACGGAGCCGTCGACGAGACTCGGGCGCAGCTGGTATCGAGCCTGGTGGAGGCACTGGAGGTGATGCCTGGGCTGTTGTCTCGAATCTCGCAGATCGACGTCGAGGACCCCTACGACGCCGTCGTACTCCTCAACGATGGTCCGACGCTGATTCATCTGGGGCACGAACAGTTTGCCGAGCGACTTCGGGATTACCTCGAGCTGGCGCCGGCGCTGCGTGCGCACGTCGCAGATATTGACTACGTCGACCTGCGGTTCGATCGGAGAGTCTTCATTCGACCCGCCGAGCCGGGTGCACACGCCCCACTGGTCGTGTCGAACGATGCGCGGAGGGTCGAGATTCAGTGATCAGAGTTCGTTCGTATCGGAGGGTGTGTCGTGCGTAGGGAGCAGTATCTCGTCGGTCTGGATGTTGGGACATCTCGGATCGTCGCGATCGTTGGGGAGGCTACCGAGGACGACGATGGTCTCGATATCGTCGGGATCGGCCTCGCGGAGGCCAACGGCATCCGTCGTGGCGTTGTCGTCAACCTGGACGCGGCGGTGGAGTCGATCAAGAAGGCGATCGAAGAAGCCGAGCTGACCGCCGGGGTCGAGATCGATTCAGTGCACCTCGGGTTGTCGGGTTCACATGTCAAAGCGTTCAACAGTCGGGGGGTCGTCGCGGTCGCCGGCAAGAACCGTGAGATTACCCGCGAGGACGTGCGCCGAGCGATTGATGCTGCGAAGGCGGTGGCCCTCCCGAGCGGCCGAGAGATCGTGCATGTGCTGCCCCAGGACTTCGTCGTCGATGAGCAAGACGGCATCGGCGCACCGGTAGGGATGACCGGGGCGCGTCTAGAGGTGAATGTCCACGTGGTCACCGGAAGCGCATCAACGACCCAGAACGTTGTGGCGTGCGTCAACCGGGCCGGTGTTGCCGTGATCGATACGGTACTCGAGCAATTAGCCGCGGCCGAGGCCGTGCTGACCCCTGATGAGAAGGAGTTGGGCGTGGCCCTCGTCGATATCGGTGGCGGCACGACTAACTTTGCGATTCTCGAAAAGGGCAGTCTGTGGCACACCGGTGTTGTGGCGTTGGGTGGCGACCACTTCACCAACGACATTGCCGTCGGCCTCCGAACGCCGATTCCTGAGGCCGAGAAGACCAAGCGCCGCGCCGGCTGTGCGCTGGCTGCGATGGTCGATGACGACGAAACCGTCGAGGTCGCCAGCGTCGGCGGTCGACAGCCCAGAGTGATGTCCCGGCGAATTCTCTCGGAGGTCATCCAGCCTCGCGCCGAGGAGATCTTTCATCAGTTGTGGGACGAGATCCGCCGCGCCGGCTACGAACGCTCCCTCAACTCGGGGATTGTGCTGACGGGTGGCGCGTCCGTTCTGGACGGGATGCCCGAAATCGCCGACCAAATCTTTGACCTGCCTGTTCGACGCGGATGCCCGGTGGGGATCGGCGGTTTGAACGACCACGTGAACAACCCTGCGTTCGCCACTGCGGTGGGTCTGGTGATGTATGCCCGTCGCAATCAGATGCGTGAGCGTGGCCATTCGATCGGTGTCGGGGCACTCAGTCGCGTGGCTGGCCGGCTGCGCGGGCTATTCAAGGAGTTCTTCTAGTCTGGAGGAGGATTGAGTCATGACAGACTTCCAAGGCCCCAGCGACGGCATCAGCCCAGACGACCAATCAGAGCCGCGGCTCACGTTGGAGAGCGACTTCAAGCCCGGGGCACGCATCAAGGTGATCGGTGTCGGCGGTGGCGGGAGTAACGCGGTCAACCGCATGGTCACCGCCGGACTAGAGTCGATCGACTTCATCGTCGCCAACACCGACGCTCAGGCGTTGGCGCAGGCCTCCGCGCCGGTGCGGCTCCAACTGGGTGCGAAGCTCACAAAGGGGCTCGGTGCCGGGGCGGACCCGAACATCGGACGTCAGGCCGCCCTTGAGGATACGGAGCAGCTGATTGGGGCACTCGACGGCGCCGACATGGTGTTTGTCACGGTCGGGATGGGTGGAGGAACAGGTACCGGCGCGGCCCCGGTGATCGCCAACCTTGCCAGCGAGCTCGGCGCCCTCACTGTGGCGGTGGTCACGAAGCCTTTCAAGTTCGAAGGAAAGCGACGGGATCTGCAGGCGACAAGGGGTCTCGAGGAGCTGCAAGAGTGCGTCGACACGGTGATCACGATCCCGAACGAACGGTTGCTTGCCAACATTGATCGAACCACGAGTGTTTCAGATGCGTTCACCCGAGCCGACGACGTACTGCATCAGGCGATACAAGGCATCTCTGACCTGATCGTCATGCCTGGCCTGATTAACCTCGACTTCGCCGATGTCACAACCATCATGTCGGGTATGGGATTGGCCATCATGGGCACCGGCCTTGGCGAGGGTGAGAATCGAGCGATCGACGCCGCCACTCGGGCGGTGTCCAGCCCGCTCCTCGAGGACGCGTCGGTGGAGGGCGCCAGAGCGGTCATTGTCAATGTGACGGGTGGGTCAGATCTGTCGATGATCGAAGTGAGCGAAGCGACGTCGATCATCTACGAAGCGGCACACGAAGAAGCCAACATCATCTTTGGCGCGGTGATCGATCCGGCCATGCAGGACCGTGTCAAGATTACGGTGATCGCAACCGGGTTCGGTCAGCCTCGGGCAGAGACCCAGCCGGCCTCCGCGTCCATTCAAACTCCGGTTGACCTACAAAATTACACCGAGTGGCAGTCGGACGCGCCGATGTCGCGGTCGGTCGGCGGCAACGTACCGATCGCACGCCGTCCGGTGGTTGGGTTGCCCGCGCTGCCTCCGGCGCGCGCACCACACGATGACGGCGAGCGGCTCGAGCTCGATACGTCGCTCGAGACTCCAGCGTTCTTGCGACGACCAGGAAAATAGTTCTGCGAGAGCGGCGGTCGCGTCGCCGCTACACGTCCTGCGAAGTGGACACGCTGTCCTCGTGGTCGGCGTAGGCCCGAAGAATCCGGTCGCGTAGAGGTTCTGTCGTGGCGGTCTCTTGGGCCGCTCGGAGCAGCACGTAGTGCCGACGTTCCCCGTTCACGGAGTACTGGCGTGCCGGGAACGTGACGTTCCGGCCGCGGCCGTTCCGTCCCTCCAGATCGCAAACCCAACCAGCTTCAATCCTGAGAGCGGACCGTCGTCAAAGCACAACTCGGCTTCCGCCAGTTTTCCCGCCGGGGCTCCATTGGTCGTCGAAACGATGTGTACGAGCATTTTCAGCCTCCTGTCCAGTTCGGGGGTTCTCCTAGCGTCAGTGAGGGCAACACCGATGCCGCGCGGAGACTGCGATTCGAAGTCGTTGCGATCACGCCGGTTTGCGTGTGAGGGTCGGCTGTGGTTGACGTCCCCAACCTCGCAGGACGGCGGCGTCGTCATCGGCAGATGACGTCTAGCAGCCCGTGGTGAAAGTCGCGCGACGCCGCTAGGTGGGATGGATGGCCGGTCGAATGCCGCGGGACTTTCACCACGGGCTGCTAGGGCCGGGCTGGCACCGGTCAGCCCTTGAGCAGGAGCACCTGGGCGAAAGCGAAGTCTCCGGCGTGGGTGATGGTAACGAGTGAGCGGTGGCCTCCCAACTGATGGAAACGCTTGGCGGCGCCCCCGTGCAACTGGAGTTGCGGCGGACCCGACACGCGCATCACCTCGACATTGCGCCAGAGCACGCCGAGCGACCGTCCAGTGCCCAGCGCCTTCATCGTCGCCTCCTTCGCGCAGAACCGACCCGTGAGATGCTGAGCTGGGAACCGCCGCTGTTGGCTGTAGGCGATCTCATGGTCAGTAAAGACCCGTGTGAGGAAACGGTCTCCGTATCGTTGGAGCAGCGCATCGACTCGGCTGATCGACTCGAAGTCGACGCCAATCGAGAGCACCGACCCCTGCGGGATGGGACCTGGCGCGACGTCGATCGACTGGTCTGGAACAGCCGCGTCGGCGGCGGGTAAGACGTCGGCGTTGCCCCCATCCATTGCGAGATTGGCTAAGCGGTCTGCCTCGGCGTTCTCCGCGCGGGGAATATGCTCGAATCTGACGCGACCCAGACGCGCGACGAGCCGTGACGCCTCCCGGTACAGCGGTGCCAGCCCTGGGTTACGGACCCGATACTCACCCACCATCTGTTTGGTGAGCAGCTGTGAGTCCGAGCGGATCGTCGGGTCCTGACAGCCGTGCTCGTCGAGAAAGGTAAGGGCGGCGATGAGGCCGCGATACTCGGCGACGTTGTTCGTGGCGACGCCGATTGCCTCGTGCAGTTCCTCGACCAGAACGCCGTCGGCCGTCTCGACCCGGACGCCGTATCCAGCCGGTCCGGGGTTTCCTCTCGCTCCCCCGTCAATGTACGCGACGATGGGACCGCCCATCATCACCCGGCCACGCGTTGATGTTCGGCGAAGTACAGAATCCGCTGGCAGCTCTCGCACTGAATCAGCGCGCTGTTTGAACGGACATCGTTAAACAGCTGGGGTCGGAGGCGAACATAGCAAGAGGTGCATCGGCCCTGTCTGGCCTCGACCACGGCAACGCCTTTGCGTCCCCGTGCCAACGTATCGAACAGACTCATCGCGTGGGAGGGTAACTGCCCAGCGACCGTACTTCGCTCGGCATCGAACGTCGTCAGCTGCTCCTCGAGCACGGTGCGTTCCTGCCCGACTCGCTGGCGCTCTGCGTCGACTGCGGACCGCTCTTCGACCAAGCGTTGCTCGGCCTTGGCGACGTCCCGACTGAGGTCGTCGGCCTCGAGCATTCGTTCGAGGAGCTGATCTTCAAGCCGTCCGACCTCTCGTTCCCCACCCGCGATCTCGGTTTGCATCGCCTGATACTCCTTGTTGGTCTTCACGGCCATCAGTTGCTCTTTGAACCGGCTGAGCCGACCCTGGACCTCGGCGACGTCCTTTTCCAGCGTCGCTCGTGAAGTCCGATGCTCGTTGAGGGCCCGGGTGGCAGCCTCCACACCCTCGGCGTGTTCGGCAAGACGTGCATCGAGTGCCTCGAGCCGGGCCGGGATGTCTTCGAGTTGTCCCCGTGCTTCAGTCGAGCCGTTCTCTAACTGTTGCAGACGAATCAATTGTTCGAGCTCGGGCAGCATGGTCTCTGTCCTGGGCAAAAAAAAGCCCCGCGTGGGCGGGGCGCTGTGACAACTGATGGCTCACGATGCCGCGATCCTGACGTTCTCCGCCAGGCCGGTCGGTGGGTCGCCATCTGTTCTGGGCTCATCGGAATCCAGATCCTAGCATGATCGCCACGGTTGGAGTCGGGGCTACCGCCAGCCGAACCCGATGAGGAGTAGCAGGGCGCCGGCCGCCAATGACGCGAGGGCCTGGCGGGTCGGCCGCGGCCCTCGAATTGACGAGTGGCTGAACGACGCTCGGGAGATTCGTTCCGATGAGGACGGATCCGACGAGAATCAGTGCCAACCGGATCAGTCGCCTCATCACGCCGGCCGTCGCCGTAGGCGTTCACCGCAGGCGTTCACCGCAGGCGGAGCAGTGCCGGGCTGAAGCGTCCTCCCAGGATCCATAGAACGAGCAACGTTGGGCGCAATGCTGCTCGGACGGGATGCCCCGCCCGGGACTTGTGCTAAGAATCACGCCGTGGGAACACTGGCCGGGTGAGCGACTCCGAGAGTGGGCATGCTAGCCTAGCAGCCCGTGGTGAAAGCACCACCGAACGACGGGTCGGCCCAGACATGGCAGTGCCCCACGCGGAGGTCGTTGGCGGCGATGGTAGGTCGAGATAAGATCCACGGCGCGCCCCAACGCGTCTCCGGGAGTCGCATGAGCGACCACAACAGCCGAAGACACGCCACCGCATGCCCCTGAAGACTGCGGGGTGTCCCGACACCCGTGAGCGTCCGCATCAGCAACCCAAGGTTCAGTCCAGCAACGTGCAGCAGGACGCGTTTGAGGATGTTGTCGTGCCCCCGCAGGTATACGCGGCGTAGCCGCCCGGTGGCATAGAGATGGGCAAAGGGGCGTTCGAGTCGTTCCCCGCGCCGGCGCAGCAGGCGTTGCCCGCGCGCGCCGCGAAGACGCCGACGGTTTCGGTAGACGGCGTCGCGCGCCTCCGCCTTGTCTTTCCACTTACGCCTGCCGCGATCTGGTTCCGAGATGTAGCTGCGGAGGCCGATGGCTTCAAGATCGACGAGTTCCTGGTTGCTGTGATAGCCCTTGTCCCCGACGACCTCGGCAAGACGGCCCGCAGGCACCACGGTCTCGATGTGCTCCGCCGCGGTGATCAGCGTCGCGCGGCTCGTCGCCACATCGCCTTCATCGGCGTCCTGCACCGTCACCGCCACGACCGCGCCGGTGTCGAGGTCGACCGCCTGCTCCGCCTTGTGCGCGAGGTGCGTGCGGCCGTCCTTCATCTTGGTGATTCTTGCGTCAGGATCGTGCGGATGGGTCCAGTCGTCGTTCGAGCCTTTCTTCTTCCGCTTCCGATCGATGCGCGCCAGATCGGCACGCGTCGGGGTCTCAATCCCCGAGGCCTGGGCGAGCTGGATCAAGAAGTCCTGATACGCCTCGCCGGTGTCGCGCCGCACGATACTTCGCAGGGCGGCGTTCGCTTCCAGCGTCGTCGCATCGATACCGATCGTCTTGCCCTTGACAAGCTTCGCCTCAGCCAGTCGCTGCAACACCCACGCGAAGACAGCCTGATGCGTTTCCAGGTCGATCAGCCGACGCGTCCGCGAGACCGTCGAATGATCCGGCGGCGCTTCGTGCAGCTCCAGCCCCAAGAAGCTCCGCACGCTCAACGACTCGGCCGCCCGCCACGCGATCGCCCGCTCGGAGTCGAGCCCTTCGAAGTACCCGAGCAGCAACACGCGGAAATACCGGCCGGGCGGCAAACTCGGCCGGCCGATCTCATCCGCGTAGAATCGCTGACAGAGCGACTCGACGTACCCGTCGAAATCCGCTCTCTCGAGAATGTGATTCAGTCGCGTGTAGAACGGGTGCGCGGCGCTGCGAGGCAGATCTTGTGCGGCGACCCACATCGACGTCTGCTTGGGACGTCGCCGTCGTTTGCCCATGGCCATGCGCGTCAGTGGAGTACGCATGATCACTTCTGGCGATCGATCTAATTCGGTGACTTTCACCACGGGCTGCTAGTGTCCCGCGTATGAAACCCGGTGTCATTCGGCTGGGGGTTCCACGCGTGGGGACATGAAGCTGATGCAGGCACGCACGCTCACTGCCTACGCGGCGATTCTCGCGCTGGCGTGGAACCCCTTGTCGTGGATTGTGAACGCTGTGGGTATCGTCGACTTCGCTCGGGCCACAATCGACCCGAACCTCTGGGTGACGCGACTGTTATTCTGGACCCACCTCGATGTCGTCGTCAGCAGCGCGGGCCTCTGCGCGCTTGCCTTTCTGGCACGACGTCCGTTCTCGGACCGGAAGGTCGGATCCGAGCTCAACCACGAAGCCGACTGGGCGATCACGCATCTTCGAGACCTCCACGTTCTTGACGCGGCAGAGGAGGCCCAGCTGCATCGCGACTACGGTCGATGGCACCAACGGGTTGAGGACCGACTCGCCCGTTTTGCGCAGCGATTCCCGACGGAGTACTCGGCCTTCATGACCCCGGGAGACGACTTTCCGGTCGATGTCTTGACCGGGATCACCCTTGAGCACTCCAAACTCCACAGCATGGTTGAGCTCAAGGTGAGCCGGCTTCGCTCACTCATCCAGACGATTCAGTCTTTGGGATGGCTTGACTGAAACGTCCGTGCCGGAGACCGACAACGTCATCGGTCATCGGTCATCGGTGCGGCATCGGATCGTTCGGGAGAAACAGCAAAAGATGAAGAATGGTGGGCCCACCAGGATTCGAACCTGGGACAAGCCGGTTATGAGCCGGCGGCTCTGACCGCTGAGCTATGGGCCCTGAGGGCACTCACTAGGGGCCGTCTTCGAGGAAGGCCCGAAGCTTCCGGCTCCGCGAGGGATGCCGCAGCTTGCGCAAGGCTTTGGCCTCGATCTGGCGTATTCGTTCGCGCGTCACCGCGAAGTTCTGGCCGACTTCTTCCAGGGTGTGTTCGCTGCCGTCTCCGACCCCGAACCGCATCTTGATGACCTTCTCTTCCCGCGGCGTCAGTGTCTTGAGCACCGAGTCGGTCTGTTCCTTGAGGTTCAAGTTGATGACGGCCTCGGCTGGCGAGACGACCTGTTGATCCTCGATGAAATCGCCGAGGTGGCTGTCCTCTTCCTCTCCGATCGGTGTCTCGAGCGAGATCGGCTCCTGGGCGATCTTGAGAACCTTCCGAACCTTTGTCACCGGAATGTCCATTCGCTTGGCGATCTCTTCGGACGTCGGCTCTCGCCCGAGCTCTTGCACCAACGCTCGCGACGTTCGGATGAGCTTGTTGATCGTTTCGATCATATGAACCGGGATCCGGATGGTTCGGGCCTGATCGGCGATCGCGCGGGTAATGGCCTGACGAATCCACCACGTGGCGTAGGTCGAGAATTTGTAACCACGGCGGTATTCGAACTTGTCGACCGCCTTCATCAGGCCGATGTTGCCTTCTTGTATAAGGTCGAGGAATTGCAGCCCGCGGTTTGTGTATTTCTTGGCGATCGAGACGACCAGCCGCAGATTGGCTTCGACCAGCTCCCGTTTGGCCTGCTCAGCCTCGATTTCCCCACGCGAGATGATCGACAGTGTGTGGCTGAGCGTTTCGGGGGTGGCCTCGAGCTCGTTCACCTGAGATCTGAGCTCGGCCCGCCGCTCGCGTAGGCGCCGAGTTAATCGCTTCCGTTCCTCCTCACTCAGTCGACCGCGTCGTGTCTTTCCCTTGGCCTGGCGATCGAGGAGCTCGATCTCACGCTGCACCCGCTGCACCCGTTCCACGGCATCTTTAATCACATCGATCAAGTTGCGCTTGACCGGCTCGGTGAACTCGATCCGGCGAATCAGATCGGAGAGCTCAATCCGAGCCCGTGTCGCCTGCCACCAGTACCGTCGGTACTTGCGACGTTCCCGCTTGGAGATCGTCGCCAGCTTCGCGTCCTTCTTGCCGACCTCGGTCCGCTTCGTCCGAACGGCGTCGATCTGCCTGAGAATCTGTCGACCGCGATCTGCGATCCGGCTGTCGGTCAACTCCTCGTCCTTAAACACGACAAGCTCGCGGATGGTTCGCTCGCCGCTTCGCAACTGCTCACCCAACCGGATGATGAGTCTGGAGACGGTCGGAGTGCGCGAGATCGCCTTGATGACCGAGAGCTTGCCGCGCTCGATTCGTTTGGCGATCACCACCTCGCCTTCGCGGGTGAGCAGGGGCACAGTGCCCATTTCCCGTAGATACATCCTGACGGGATCGTTCGTTTTGTCGACGGTGACGGCCGCGATCTCGATCTCGGTTTCGTCGTTGTCCTCACCGCGTCGATCGAGCAACTTGTCTTCGCGGTACTTCTGTTCGGAGTCGACGACCTCGATCCCAGCGGCGCCTAATACACCGAAGAGGTCTTCGAGCTCGTCGGACGAGCTCAGATCGGCCGGAAGAGCCTCATTGACCTCGTCGTACAGCAGATAGCCCTTCTCCTTGCCGATGATGATGAGCTGACGAATCTCGTCGTACTTTTCTTCAATCGACAAGCCGTTGCCTCCTAGCATCCTCCGGCGTTGACCATCACGACCGTGGCCATGACGCGAGCGCGCGAGCCGATCTTACCCTTCCAGCGCAGCCATGCGCTGCAGCAGGTCATGCTTTTGCTTCAGCAAATCGTCGACGGCCGTCTCTCCCCGGTCGGTGGCGGACGCGTCGAGCTGCTGCCGACGATCGATCTCGTGCTGGAGCGCGCTTCGTTCTCGTTCGTATCGGAGTCGTCTGAGCCCTACGGCACAGTCCTCCACCTGGGCGGGTGCCTCCGGTTCAGATGCGATCCGTGTCACCAGTGCCGCCTCTTCCTCGGTGACCCGCTCGAGCAACGTGGTCCTGACGCCGTCGGCGGGCCACTCGGCCAGGGTTCTTGCGACCTCCAAGATGGACGAGGTAGCGAGACCTTCGACATCCTCCGCGTCGAGGGTCGCCAGCACGCGCTGGGCCGCTGACGTGTCACACATCGTGGTCCAGATGAGTCCCCGTTCCGCCGGCGTCACCCGCACGGCGGAGACCCGGTCGGGGGTGGCGAGGTCTGTTCGTCGGGCCACGGCAGTGCGTCGGATCTCTGTCCGTACGACATCCTCCAAGACGCGCGCCTTGTGGGCCAGCCGGTCAGCGAACTGGTCGCGCGCCGCCGCTTCTGGAATCTTGGCCGCGACGCCGAGCATCTCCGTGAGGAACGCCCGTCGCTGGTCGTCGCGAGAGAAGTCACGCCGGGCAGCGGCTCGTTCGATCACATAATCCAGATATGGCGTCGACTTTTGCAACCTATTGACATAGTGAGCGGCGCCGTGGCGTCGTACACAGGTATCCGGGTCCTCGCCCTGTGCCAGGATCGCGACGTTGACGTGAAACCCGTCAGAGACAAGCAGTTCACCGGAACGAGCGGAAGCGCCCTCCCCGGCCGCGTCCGGGTCAAAGCTCAGAATGACCTTCGAGGTGAATCGCTTGAGCAAGCGCGTCTGTCGACCGGTCACGGCCGTGCCACAGGTGGCCACGACGGATGTGACTCCGGCCTGGAGTGCCTGCGCGAAATCGAAATAGCCTTCAACCATCACCGCATATCCGAGACGCCGGATCTCGGTCTTCGTCAGATGTAGACCGTAGAGCGTGCGACCCTTGATGTAGAGATCGGTTTCGGGGGAATTGATGTATTTCGGCTGCTGCTCACTCTCGAGGGCCCGACCCCCAAAAGCGACAACCGAACCGCTGTCGCGGCAGATGGGAATCATCAGCCGATTTCGAAACCGGTCAATGATCGCTCCGCCTTCCCGTTCAACGACCAGCCCGCTTGCCACGAGCAGGTCTCGCGGATGACCGGTGTCGAGGAGCCGCCGCGTCAACCCTTCCCGTTGGGAAGGAGCATACCCTAGACCGAGACGATCAATCGTCTCCGACCAGATGTCCCGTTGCTCGAGTGCGCGCCGCGCGCGCTCCCCGCTCGGAGTCTGGAGCTGCTCTCGAAAATACGCTGCGGCCAGCTCGTGGAGTTTGAGCAACGCCTCACGACGGGCCTCCGCGGCGCTGTCACGCTCCTGATCGTCCGACTCGGGGACCTGCAACCCGAACCGATGGGCGAGGTAGCGGACCGCCTCAGGAAAGCTGAGCTTTTCCTGGAGCTCGACGAACTTGACGACGTCACCACCGGTTCCGCAGCCGAAGCAATGAAAGAATCCCTTCTCGCTGTTGACGTGGAAGGAAGGCGTCTTTTCGGTGTGAAATGGGCAGAGTCCCTTGTAGCTCGTCCCGGCCTTCTTGAGCGGCACAGAGTCCTGGACCACTTGTACGATATCGGCCTGTGCCTTGAGGTCGTCGACGAAGCCTTGCGGAAACCGACCCACCGTTATTCCTTGAGCTCGACAAGCGTCACGCCCTGTCCGCCCTGCTCGGGCGGCGCCGGCGCGAACCGGTCCACCAGCGGATGGTGCTCGAGCAGGTCTGAGATCGACCGGCGGAGCTGACCGGTGCCGTGGCCATGGATGATGCGAACGTGCTGCTGTTCTTGGAGCATCGCTTGGTCGAGATACTTCTCCACGCGTGCCTGAGCTTCGTCAACGTTACACCCAATCACGTTGAGGTCTAGGAGCGGACCATCGGTGCTGTCGGCCTGCACGGTGACGTGACCACTCGACGAGCCTCCGGACGGGTGGTCGACGCCGCCCCCGCCCAAGACCTTGAGATCTCGGATCGCGACGCGTAGGCGCTTACCACGCACATCTATCTCAGCCTGCTCGTCGTGGAGGGCCAGCACCCGGCCCTCGACCCCCAGGATGCCCACTATCACGCGGGCTCCGACACATGTCGGCGTCGACAATGGTCCCCGGACTGACGGGTCGGGCGGTTGTGGATCCTCACGAGCGGCTTCTGGTTCCACGATCACCTGTGCCTCGTTCGCGATTTGGTCCAGGGCCGCGCGGGCCTTCGCCCTCAGCTCCCCAGTGTCTCCGGTGGAGAGACCGACCTGTCCACGGGTGCGTGCCGCTGCGGTGCGTGCGAGTTCCGACGCCCGAGACTTGAGATCCCGGACCACCGAATCGATCTCGGCACGCGCCGCGCGAACGTGGGCATCGAGGCGTGTGGTGCCGCGCTGGGTGAGCGCTGTCGCCCGAGTCTCGAATGCCTGGCGATCGACCGCGAGCTGATGATGGGCGCTGGCGAGCCGTTGTCGATCCTCGGCCAGCTGCTGTCGATCGGCGTCGAGCCGCCGCAGGTCGTCATCCAGCTTGGCCAGATGGTCCGCGAGTTGCGCTTCCCGTTCGCCTCGACGCCGTCGCGCAGCCTCGATGATCGACGGCGTCAGACCAAGTCGAGCAGCCACCTCGAGCGCGAGGCTGCGTCCGGGCGACCCGTAGGTCAGGCGATAGCTCGGTGCAAACGTCACCGGGTCAAAGCCGAAGCCGGCACAGGTGACGCCAGGAGTGGTCGATGCGTACGACTTCAACGCGTCGTTATGTGTCGTGGCGATCACCAGCGCACCGCGCTGCCTGAAGTGGTCAATCACGGCAGTCCCGAGCGCACCACCTTCCACTGGGTCGGTACCCACGCCGATTTCATCGAGGAGGACCAGCGCCGGCAGGGTCAGCCGTCGCTCCATCGAGACGATGTTGGCAATGTGGGCCGAGAAGGTCGAGAGGCTGGCGGAAATCGATTGCTCGTCGCCGATGTCCGAGAAGATCGTCCGAAACACCGTCGTTGTCGATCCGGGGCCGGCCGGCACATGCAATCCGGCCTGGGCCATAAGCGCGAGGAGGCCGACTGTCTTCAGGGCGACGGTTTTTCCACCGGTGTTTGGGCCGGTGATGATCAGCGCACCGATCGGTGGGACGATCCGCACGTTGTTGGGTGTCGGCCCCGCTCCGTCCGAGTCTCCGCGCGGTGCCCCGAGTCTGGCCCGCACAGCCGGGATCAGCAGGGGATGGCGAGCATCCAGAAACTCGATCCGGGTGTCAGATGAGAGCGACGGCTCAACGCCTTGAACCAGTAGCGAGAACCCGGCGCGGGCCTGCACGACGTCGATGTCGGTTGCGGCCGTCAGGGTGGTTCGAACATCGAGTGCCCGCGCGCGCAGGCGGTCTGCGAGAGCCAGCAGAATACGGCGGACTTCGGCCCGCTCATCCTGCTCCGTGGCGACGATGTCGTTATTGATATCGACGGTGCTCAGCGGTTCGAGAAATAAGCTGGCGCCGCTGCCGGAGCTCCCATGCACAATGCCAGGGATCGAGTTTCGGTGCTCGGCCCTCACCACCAGCACATATCGGCCGTTGCGCTCCGTGACGACCTGTTCCTGAAGATACTTGCTGGTTTCCTTGCCCCGCAGATACGAATCGAGTGTGCCGCGCAGGCGATCGCTCTGCTTGCGGAGTCGGTCCCGGATGGCCCTGAGCTGTGTCGACGCGCCGTCCACGACGCCGTCTACACGGTCGATACGTGCCCGGATCTCTGCAATTTCACGTTCGAACGAACGGCAGCCATCGAGAAGCGTTCGAAGGGACGGGAAGGGGCCACCCGTAGCCCGGGCGACCGCCTGGCGGACGACACCAACCGACGCCAGCACGTCAGCAAGGCCGAGCAGCTGTCTTGGTTCGAGTGGATGGCCTTCGACCGCGAGTGCGGTCAACGCGTCCTCGAGGTCCGGCGGCGCTTCCAGGGTGAACGGCGGGTTTGCCTCGAGGTACCGAACTCCTTCACTGGTCGCCGCCAGCGCCGCGCGGACGCTGCGGGGCTCCGTGAGGGGGCGCAACCTCGCCAGCTCTGTCGTGCCCAGCGGCGTCAGCGCGAAGCCTTGGACGGCCTCGACGATCCGGTCGAACTCGAGCGACCGGATCGCCCCTTCGTTCATACCTCGACTCCTCAGACCAGATGGTTGATGACACTGGCCATGGCTGCGCCGCCGAACCCGTTGTCAATGTTTACGACCGCCACTCCCGACGCGCAGCTGTTCAGCATTCCAAGGAGTGCCGTGACTCCACCGAAACTGGCACCGTACCCGACGCTGGTTGGGACCGCGATCACCGGGGCACTCACGAGTCCACCCACGACGCTCGGCAATGCCCCTTCCATTCCGGCCACGGCGATGATGACGTGAGCCGACTCGAGCCGCTCACGTTCGGCCAGTAGCCGATGCAGACCCGCCACGCCCACGTCATACAGGGCATCGGTCTCATTACCCAGAGTCTCGGCGGAGATTCGCGCCTCTTCAGCGACAGGAAGATCAGACGTTCCTGCCGCGACAATCAGCACCACGCCGCGTCCAGTTGGCCGCGCCGGCCGGGCGCGTGTGATTGCTCGCGCCACCGGGTGAAACGAGGCGTCTGGAACCACCTGCCGTACTGCCGAGTAGGCCGCTTCGTCGGTGCGGGTGACGAGAAGACTCTGTCCTGCCGATACCAGCCGTTCGGAGACGGCAGCAACTTGTTCCGGTGTCTTGCCAGCTCCGTAGACCACTTCCGGCACGCCCGTACGAAGCGAGCGGTCATGGTCGATGCGAGCAAACCCGAGATCCTCGAACGGAGCTCTGCGGAGGATGCGAGCCAGTTCGTGCTGCGCCTGGTCAACACTGACCTTGCCATCCTCGACGCGCTCCAGAATGTCGCGTACTTGTTGCTGATTCATTCGACCGAGTGGAGGGTTTCCGTTCGTCCAGACGGGGTGGTTTGACTTGCGGACCACCGAACTGTACCGTGAGTCAACGAGCGTCCTCATCGACGTCCCGCCGATGACCTTACCCGCATCAGTACTGCTCGGGCTCTACTTCACCATCCTCGTGGGCCTGAGCGTGTACGGTCTCCATCGCTGTTACCTCGTGTATCTTTACACAAAATACCGACGGCCGGTTTCGGCGGTCGCCGACACCGACGTTAACTCGAGCAGCCGTACGGCCCCAGGCTCAGACGTACCGTTCGTTACCGTCCAACTTCCCATCTACAACGAAATGTACGTCGTGGACCGGCTGGTTGACGCCGTCGCCGGGCTGGACTATCCGCATGATCGGCTGCAGATCCAGGTGCTGGATGATTCGACCGACGACACCCAGCGCATCGCGCGCCATGCCGTCGACCGGGCGGCGACCCGGGGTGTCGACATCCAATACCTGCATCGAGCGCATCGCACTGGATTCAAAGCCGGCGCACTGGCGGCGGGGCTCCGGCAGTCGCGAGGAGAGCTGATTGCCATCTTCGACGCGGACTTTGTCCCACCGGCCGATTTTCTGTCCCGGATGCTGCACCCGTTTCGTGACTCTGCCGTTGGCATGGTGCAGGCGCGATGGGGTCACATTAATGGTGACTACTCACTTCTGACCCGCGTGCAGGCGATGTTCCTCGATGCCCATTTCATTCTGGAACACGGGGCCAGGAACCGTGGCGGCCTCTTCTTTAACTTCAACGGGACTGCCGGTGTGTGGCGTCGCCAGGCCATCGAGTCGGCGGGTGGTTGGCACCACGATACCCTGACCGAAGATCTGGACCTCAGCTATCGAGCCCAGCTCGCGGGATGGCGCTTTGTGTTCCTGCCAGATGTTGTGGCGCCGGCCGAGGTGCCGGTCGAGATGAACGGGTTCAAGACCCAACAGCATCGGTGGGCCAGAGGTTCGATCCAGACGGCGTTGAAGATTCTGCCGATGCTGCTACGTGCGCGTGTGCCGCTCCGTGTGAAACTCGAGGGGTTTTTCCACTTGACCGCCAACCTCAACCATCCGCTGATGCTGGCCTTGTCCTTGATCATGGTGCCGGCGCTGTTTGTGCGCGCGACGATGGGCTCAACCTCGGTTCTGTTGGTCGATTTGCCGCTGTTTTGTGCCGCAACGCTCTCGGTGGTCACTTTCTATACGGTCAGCCAACGCGCCCTGCGGGCCGACTGGATCACTCACATGCGCTATATCCCCGCGGTGATGGCCGTTGGCATCGGCCTATCGGTCAACAACACGCGAGCGGTGTTCGGTGCAGGCACCGATCGCGGGACGGCGTTCAGGCGGACGGCGAAGTACGGCGTGGTTCGGCGGGGCGACGAGTGGCTCACCAAACGATATCGGCGGTCTACCATCGGACAACCGGTGGTCGAGCTCGGGCTCGGTCTCTATTTCACCGTGGGGGTCGTCTACGCCGTCTCCAGCGGGCTGTTCGCGCCACTCCCGTTTCTCATCCTCTTCCAAGCAGGATTCCTGTACACGGGGTTGCAGTCACTCTTGCAGCAATCGGCGAACCCGGACCTTGTCCTCACGACACAGGTCGCAGGGGAATAGCCTCAGCCTGCGTCATGAATTTCTCGCGTCTCGTGGTCGCGGCGCTGACGGCCTGGGCTGCGTTTCTCCTGATCGGTTCTGTCGTGCACGGTGTACTCCTGACCGATCTGTACGCTCGGCAGGCGACCGGGGTTCGGGGTGACCCGATCAGTCCGGCTGTCGGGTTCGGGCTGGCCCTCATCGGTTTCTTCGCCTTTGCCTATACGTACGCGAAGGGCTACGAAGGTGGGTCGGGCCTGCAAGAAGGCATGCGGTTCGGGGTGCTCGTGGCACTGATGCTCATCACGCTTGCGGCCGTGTGGGGGTACATTGTTTTCCCGCTCTCCGGCGGGCTCGCGGCGGCACTTGCGATAGACTACGTGGTCGAGTTTGCGATCTACGGCATGATTGTCGGCAGTATCTACCGACCCAGGCATCGAACGCGATGACGGCAACAGCGTCCGGACCCAAGGCGGGACTCGAGGGCATTGTCGCGACGTCCTCAGCCGTCTGTTACCTCGACGGCACCAACGGCGTGCTCGCGTACGCGGGCCACGATATTCACGATCTCGCCAGTCATGCCACCTTTGAGGAGGTCTGTTTTCTCCTATGGCATCGCCGGCTTCCCACGCGGGCCGAGCTTGGGGATCTCGAGTCACAGCTGGTTGCTGCACGTCCGCTCCCGGACGGCGTGGTCCGCCTCATGCGTTCGCTTCCCTTTGGGATGGGCGACAACGCTATGGACGCGCTGCGCACGTTGACCTCTGCGCTGTCGCATTTCGATCCGGAAGCGGGTGACACTTCGCCAAGTGCCAGGTATCGGCAGGCCGTTCGACTGACGGCCCGGATGGGCAGCCTCGTGGCAACCTACGGGCGGCTTGCAGCGGGCGGTGGCATGGTCGACCCGGACCCGGTCCTTGGCCACGCCGCGAACTTTCTACTGATGCTGAACGGCGACCGCCCGTCCGCGGTCGAGGCGCGGGCCCTCGATATCGCGCTGATCCTGCACGCGGACCACGAACTGAATGCCTCGACGTTTGCTGCACGAGTCACAGCGGCAACTCTGAGCGACGTCTATTCGGCGATCGTCGCCGGGGTGGGCGCACTCAAGGGTCCTCTGCACGGCGGCGCCAACGCGGAGGTGATGCAGATGCTCCTCGGCATCGGACGGGATGCCGAAGACGCGCAGGTCGACGAGGCCATCCGGACGAAACTGCGACAGAAGCAAAAGGTTCCGGGTTTTGGGCATCGTGTGTATCGCACAGAGGATCCACGCGCGACCCACCTGCGGCGCATGTCGCAGGAAGTCGGGGAACGCACTAGCGACACGCGCTGGTTCGAGATGTCGCGGCGGATCGAAGCGGTGATGAGCGCCGAGAAACAGATCGACGCGAACGTCGACTTCTACTCTGCCTCGACCTATTATCTGCTCGGGATTCCCATCTCGTTGTTCACACCGATCTTTGCCGTCAGCCGGGTCTCAGGGTGGACAGCTCATGTTCTGGAGCAGTACGCCAACAACCGATTGATTCGACCTCGCGCTGAGTACGTTGGCCCGGAGTATCCGCAGCCGTTTGTGCAGCTCGACGCCCGGTAGCCGTGACACCCGGATCACGCGCACGTCTTCGACGAACCATCGATGAATCATCACCGCGTCCGAAATTTCTCCATCATCGCCCACATCGATCACGGCAAGTCGACTCTTGCCGACCGGTTGTTGGAAGCGACCGGGGCGTTGCGCCCCCGCGAGATGGAGGCCCAGGTGCTCGACAGTATGGACCTCGAGCGCGAACGCGGTATCACGATCAAGGCCCAGACCGTCAGACTGTCGTACACCGCTCGCGACGGTGAGACCTATGTACTGAATCTGATCGACACCCCTGGCCACGTGGACTTCTCCTACGAGGTGACCCGGTCGCTCACGGCGTGTGAAGGTGCGCTGCTCCTCGTCGATGCCTCCCAGGGGGTCGAGGCGCAGACGGTCGCCAACGCCTATCTGGCGGTCGACAGCAACCTCGAGATCATTCCGGTGATCAACAAGATCGACTTGCCAGGGGCGCAAGTCGACGCCGTGGCGCTGCAGATCGAAGACCTCGTGGGCCTTGATTCGTCATCCACGATTCTCGCGAGTGCCAAGGAGGGGACGGGGGTTCCAGAGATCCTGGAGGCTATCGTCGCCCGCGTCCCGCCGCCTCACGGCCAACCCGATGCCCCGCTCAAGGCTCTGATCTTTGACTCGTGGTACGACGAGTATCGCGGAGTGGTCGTACTGATCCGTGTCGTCGACGGCGAGATTCGTCCAAAGATGCGGGTTCGATTCATCGCGTCCGCACTGGATTACGACGTCGAGCAGGTTGGAATTTTTTCGCCAAAACCGGCTCCGGTGGAGACGCTCGGTGTGGGGGAGGTGGGCTTTGTCATCGTCGGTGTCAAGAACGTCAGCGACGCCAAGATAGGTGACACAGTGACCGAGAGCGCTCGGCCCACGCACGATCCGCTCCCGGGCTTCATGGAGCTGAAGCCGATGGTCTTTGCCGGGCTCTATCCTGTCGAGAGCCACCAGTATCCTGAACTGCGGGAGGCTCTGGAGAAACTCCGGCTCAACGACTCTTCCTTCTTCTTTGAACCCGAGACCTCGGCGGCGCTCGGATTCGGGTTTCGGTGCGGGTTTCTAGGGCTCCTGCACATGGAAGTCGTGCAGGAGCGGCTCGAACGGGAGTTCGATATGTCGTTGGTCACGACCGCGCCGGGCGTGCTGTATCGGTTGACGACGACCGACGGCCAGGTCACGGAGATCGACAGCCCAGCCAAGCTCCCGGACGCGGGTAAGATCGCCAAGGTCGAGGAGCCGATCATCACGGCGATGATCCTGACGCCGGCCGACTACGTTGGCGCCATCCTGACGCTCTGCCAGGAAAAGCGGGGCGTGCAGAAGGCGCTTGAGTACCATGCCTCCAACCGGGTCATGATCTCCTACGAGCTCCCATTCAACGAGGTCGTGCTCGACTTCTATGATCGCCTCAAGACGATCTCCCGCGGGTACGCTTCGCTCGACTATCATGTGACGGGTTTCTGGGAATCGCCGCTGGTGAGACTTGATCTCCTGGTCAATGGGGAGCCGGTCGACGCGTTGTCGGTGATCGTCCATCGGGACACGGCGTTTCAGCGTGGCCGCACGCTGGCGACAAAGATGCGTCAGTTGATCCCACGTCAGATGTTCGACGTGGCGATCCAAGCGGCGGTTGGGACCCGGATTATCGCGCGCGAGACAGTTCGGGCACTTCGCAAGAACGTCCTGGCAAAATGTTATGGGGGCGACATTACTCGGAAGCGAAAGCTGCTTGAGAAACAGAAGGAAGGCAAGCGCCGGATGAAGAGGGTCGGTCGAGTCGAGATCCCGCAGGAGGCCTTCCTGGCCGTTCTCAAGATCGGAACAGAGTGATGACGTCGCCGACGGCATTTCGCAAGTCAACGCTCCGCGAGTATTTCGAGTCGATCGTCATCGCGGTGATCCTGGCGCTGTTCATCCGGACGTGGATCGTGCAGGCCTTCAAGATCCCCACAGGCTCGATGGAGGAAAACCTCCTCATCGGTGACCACCTACTGGTCAACAAGTTCGTCTTCGGTCCAGCGCCGACCCGCCTAGAGCAGATCGTGGTGCCGACAACGGCCGTGACACGTGGCGACATCCTCGTGTTCAAGTATCCGCAGGAGCCGGAGCGCGACTTCATCAAGCGGGTGATCGGACTCCCGGGCGAGACCCTCGAGGTCCGCCAGAAGCAGCTGTATATTGACGGCGTAAAGCTCGATGAGCCCTACCTACAAGACCAGATACCGGTGCTGGAGCCTGGGGCGATCGCGCTCGACCGTCGTGACAACTATGGTCCGATCACCGTACCTCCCGACCACTACTTCATGATGGGCGACAACCGAGACAATTCCGAGGATAGTAGGTTCTGGGGCCCACTCCCCCACGCCTACGTCAAGGGCAAGGCGATGATCATCTACTGGTCCTATGAGGACTCCCGCCCGCTCGTGCCGGAAACCGGCCCCGCAGCGACCGTTCGTCGGGTTGGATCGGTCTTTCTGCACTTCTTCAGCGGTACTCGCTGGAGCCGGATGTTTCGGCAGGTGACGTAGCGCCAGTACAGCCGTTACCCCTTCAACAGTGCTGTCAGGCGGGTCCGCACCTCTGATGTCGACAGGCCCTCGATCTCGACAGCCTTGGTCCGCGCGCGTGTGCCGCTGTGGATATGCACCGCGTGCCGACTCACCCCGAAGGCCTCAGACAACAGCGTGATGAGGGCATCGTTGGCCGCGCCATCCGCCGGCGCGGCAGCCAGCCGACACAGCAACGCATCGCCACGGAGCCCTGCCACGGTCGTGCGCCCCGCTCTCGGGATCACCCGCACGCTGAGCCGGGTGCCAGACGAGGTGCTGATGAGGGTGAGTGCAGCGTGTGCACTCGAGCGTGCCGGCATGAGGTCAGCGGGGACGGGGTCCAAAGATCGCCGTGCCAACTCGAATGATCGTGGCGCCCTCCGCCACCGCGACCTCGAAATCGTGGCTCATCCCCATCGACAGCTCGCGGAGCATTCTCGGATCGGCTCCATCCTGGACCAGTCCGTCGCGAAGCTCACGCAGCCGCGCGAAGAAGGGTCTGGCCAGCTCGGCGTCCTCTGACCATGGCGGGAGCACCATCAACCCACACATCTTGACCGAGGTGCAGGCACCCGCAGCGTCGAGAATCCGACGTGTGTCATCGACCGACGCACCGTGCTTCGTGGCCTCGCCTGCGAGGTCGACCTGGACTAGGAGCTGAGGATGGGTCCCCGCTGCTCTGGCCGTGGCCTCGAGTCGTGTCAGCAGCTCGAGGCTGTCGATCGAATGGATCCAGTCAAATGCGAGTGCAGCTTTCCGCGCCTTGTTCGACTGCAGATGACCGATCAGGTGCCACGTGATCTCGAGGCGGTCTTCCGCATTGATCGCGTTCATCTTCTGCACCGCTTCTTGGACTCGGTTCTCACCGAGATCGGTCAGACCCGCCGTGACCGCGGCCCGCGCAGGCTGCGCCCCAAACTTCTTGGACACGCCAACGAGTCTGATCGCTGAAGGCTCACGGCCAGCTCGCGCCGCGGCGAGCGCGATCTGGTCCCGCACCCGTGCCACGTTCAGGGCGATGGTGTCGGCGCAAGTGCTATCGGCCGGCACGAGCGGTCTTAGGGTTCGAGGTCCTCGAGACGCTGCCGGACCTCAGCAGCGAACTCTCCGCCTGACGCCAGTTGGAGATAGCGTTGGAGAGCGGAACGTGCGGGATCGTCACGACCCGATTGCAGGAGTGAAAGTCCCAGCCAGTAGTGTGCAACCGCCAGGGTCGGGTCCAGTGCGACCGCAGCTTCGAACCGCCTGGTCGCGTCGACGACGTTGCCTGCATTGAAGAACGTGACGCCGCGCGCGACCGCGTCCTCGGCCTGGGCCCGGCCCACGGCCACTCGCTCGAGGGCAAGGCGATTTGCCTCACTGCGGGCTCCGGCCGCTTCGGCTTCTCGACCTTGGCGGGTGTAGATGCTCGACAGCCCATAGTACGCGGCAGCGTAGTCCTCCCTGAGCCGGAGCACACTCTGAAACTCCACCTCCGCGTCCGCAAAGCGACCAAGCTCGGTGAAGGCAACCGCCAGATTGTAGTGGCACTCCAGGCAGGTTGGACTCAGTTCAAGGGCGCTCCGGAAGGCGTCGACCGCGACATCATAGTTCCCGGAGCGACTGGCTTCGATGCCCGCTGTAAACGCTCGCGAGAGCGCTGCGCGTTCACCCGCCTCGACGAGGTACGCCGCAACCCGTTGACCGGGTGCCAACTCGAAATTGACAGACACCGTACGACCGTTGCGCACTCGAATCCGGAAGACTTCACCGCCCAGCTCGTCCTTTGTCGCCGTGATCGTGTAGAGGCCTGCGGCAATCGCGCTGTAGGTGTACCCCCCGTCGCTGGCGGTCTGTGTTTCCTCGGTCTCCGCTGTGCCGAAGCTGTTGACGACGACGGTCGCCTCGCTGATCGGACGACCCGATTCATCGACGACGACACCACGGACCGCACCACCTGGCTGGGCCGATGCGATATTCACCGGGAGAAACAGCAGCGCCGCAACGGTGAGCGCGCCGTGTGGGACACCTGACATGAGCTTCAGTCTACCGCAGACCCGGTGTCGACCGCACTCCTGGATTCCTCGGGCTCAGTGAGGAATGTCGCGACGTCCGAGAGGTCGTGGGTGATGGGGGCTGGGGGAAGGCTTGCCAGGAACCGTCGTCCGTACCCCTTCGTCCGGACCCTGGGGTCGAGCAGCGCCAGTACCCCGCGGTCCTGGCGATGGCGGATCAGTCGGCCCAGGCCTTGGAGCAGCGTCAGAATAGCCAATGGCACTTGGTATTCAGCAAACGGGTTGCCCCCTCGCGCCTCGATCGCCTCCATTCTCGCCGCGGTGATCGGATCCCCAGGCGAGGCGAAGGGGAGCTTGTCGATCACAACGCAGCTGAGTGTCTCACCGGCAACGTCGACACCCTGCCAGAAGCTCGACGTTGCGAGAAGTACCGCATTTGGCGTAGTACGAAACTCTCTGAGCAGGGTGGTTCGAGGGGCCGATCCCTGGACGAGTAGCGGATAGGGAAGGGTTGCCACCAGCCGGTCCCGCACCGCGCGCAGGTTGGCGTAACTCGTAAACAACACGAAGGCCCGACCCTCCGTGATCGCCAGCAGATGGGTGAGCTCGTCGGCCACCGATGAGGCAAACCGCTCGCTCCGCGGCTCTGGCATCTGTCGTGGCAAGTACAGCACCGACTGTTGATGGAAATCAAACTCTGACGGAAGACGTACCTCGAAGGCCTGGTCGAGACCGAGTCGCCCGCGGATGTAGTCGAACGAACCGTCAACGGTCAACGTTGCGGACGTGAGGATCGACCCCTCGTTGCGCTGAAGCAGCACGTCGCGGACGATCGCCGACACGTCGATCGGCGACGCGCGCAAGAAGACGCCCTTGCCCCGGAGCTCCAGAAAGTAAACGTAGTCGGGGTCGTTCGCACGCAACAGGAACGTCAGCTGGTCCTGAAGCTCGGCGGCACGCCGTGCCAACGTCTGCATATCTTCCGAAGGATTCTCGATCTCCGCCAGAGCGCCCTCGAATGCGCTGAGAGATGCCACGAGCTGACGCGCCGCCTCGTCGGTCGGGGCGAGCGCCGCGGTCGTGACCCGGGTCCGGTCACCCGTCACGCCAAGCCGCATCAACGACCCGAAGAACGTCCCAGCCCGTTCCTGGGTCTCGTCCACGATTCGATGCACCTCGCCGGTGGACAGCGGGTCGCCGCCCGGGTCGGATGCGAGGAGACGGTGCGCATCGCGCGCGAGCTCGTCGAGCCGGTAGCTGCTGACCGCGACGCCAAAGTACTGGGTGGCCACATCCTCGAGCTGGTGCGCTTCGTCGATGACGGCGTAACTGCAGCCCGGAATCACCTCGCCGTATGCACTCTGTCGGACCGCCGCATCTGCGCACAAGAGATGATGGTTCACGATGACGATGTCCGACTCGATCGCGCGCTGTCGCATGCGGGTGATGAAACAGTCGTCATAGCTTGGACACTCCGCTCCGAGACAGTTCTCAGACGTGGCCGAGATCTCGCTCCAGATCGGGACGTCGTCCGGGAGATCCTCAATTTCCCCGCGGTCGCCGGTGTCAGTTTGTCCCGCCCACTGGTCCACGACCTCGAGATACGCACGCTCGACCGGCGAACGAAGCTCGGCGCTGTTGCGCATGTCGGCGAAACGGTGCAGACAGAGATAGTTGGCTCGTCCTTTCATATACGTGGCGGTGAAGGAAACATCGAGCGCGGCCCGCAGGGCCGGGAGGTCCTTGTAGTAGACCTGATCTTGAAGATTCTTTGTTCCGGTGGAGACCAGCACGCGGTGTCCGCTCACGATCGCCGGGACCAGGTATGCAAGGGTTTTTCCGGTCCCCGTGCCGGCCTCCGCAAGGAGGATGCCCCCGTCCTCAAGGATATCAGCCACCGCAGCCGCCATCTCCCGCTGGCCGGGGCGAGGCTCGAATGACGGCAGCATCGCAGCGAGGGGTCCGTCGTCCGCGAACGCGTGCGCGACGCTCCCCGCCAGCGTGCCCTCGTTGTCATTCCCGATGCGGTTCCCGGACGGAAGGTCCTGTTCCATTGGCGTGCCGGTCGGATTCGCGCGCCAGGTCATTGAGGCGCGCGGGGCGCGGCGCCCGCATCGCCGGCCTCGGTGTCAGAACCGTGACAGGACACTAGTGGCCTGTACTCATTGAAGTAGTACTGGTACCGTGACGCGCTATATGGCGCTGACACTGACGTCCGATGAACGTACCGAACTGGAACGACGCGTTCGCAGTCTCAAGATCCGCGCGGAGGACGCGCGCCGCGCGCGCGTCATTCTGATGCTGGCTGACGGCGCATCGTACTCGGCGATCGAGGCCGCGGTGCCTTGCTACCGCGACTACGTCAATCGCTGGCGACGGCGCTTTCTGGCGGACCGCGTGGCGGGCCTGCAGCCGCGGTATCGCGGCCAGCCCCCGACGATTCTGACGCCGGCGATGGAAGCGCGCATTCTGGCGAAGACGAGGCAGCGTCCGCCGGATGGCAGCACGCATTGGAGCACCCGCAAACTGGGCCGGTTGCTCGGCATCCATCACAACCTGGTCGCGAAAACGTGGCGGCGGGCCGGCCTGCAACCTCATCGGTTCGAGCGCTACATGCGGTCGGACGATCCGGACTTTGAACAGAAAGCCGCCGATGTGATCGGGCTGTATCTCAATCCGCCGCAACACGCCGCGGTGTTCGCCGTGGACGAGAAAACGGCGATTCAAGCCCTCGATCGCTTGGTCCCGGTGCTGCCGCTGTCGCCGGGGCGCGCCGAACGGCACGGGTTCGAGTACTACCGCCATGGCACGTTGTCGTTGTTCGCCGCGCTCGATACCCAGTCCGGCGAGGTGTTCGGCCAGCCCGTGCCGCGCCACACCAGTGCCGCCTTTGTCCAGTTCCTCGGCGACATCGTCGCCAGTCAACCGCTGGGCCGCGAGATTCATGTGATCGTCGACAACCTCGCGACCCACAAAACATCGGCGGTCCGGGGGTTCTTGGCCGCGCACCCTAACGTCCAGCTCCATTTCACCCCGACGTACTCGTCGTGGCTGAACCAAATCGAACTCTGGTTCGCGAAGATCGAGCGCGACCTTTTGGCACGAGGGATCTTCACCTCCGTCGCCGACCTCGCTCGCAAGATCCGGCGGTACATCCGCCATTACAACAAGACGGCAAAACCGATCCGTTGGAGCTACCGAAATCCGATGCATCGAATTGGTAGTACTTCAGTGAGTACAGGCCACTAGTTGGGGTAGAGCGGGAACCTCTGGCACAGATCCTCGACCTCGGCGCGCACGGCACGCGCGACCTCGTCATCATCGGGCGCAGCGAGGACCCGACTGATGAGCTCGCCGATCTGATCCATCTCAGGCTCACCCATCCCCCGCGTCGTCACCGCCGGGGTCCCGAGCCTGATGCCGCTGGCGATCATCGGAGGGTTCTGGTCGAACGGGATCGCATTCTTGTTGACGGTGATGCTCGCCCGCCCGAGCGCGGCTTCAGAAACCTTTCCCGTCAATCCTTGCGAGAAGACATCGACGAGTAGGAGATGATTGTCTGTGCCTCCACTGACGAGCCTGAAGCCATGCGAGGCGAGTGCGCCAGCGAGTCGCTGGGCGTTGGCGACGACCCGTCTCTGATAGTCGACGAACCCTGGCTCGGCGGCTTCTTTGAAACAGACGGCCTTAGCCGCGATGATGTGCATCAGCGGACCACCTTGCATGCCGGGAAAGACCGAGCGGTTGAGGTTCTTCGCATGTTCCTCCCGGCACAGCGCGAGCCCTCCCCGAGGACCACGCAGTGTCTTGTGCGTCGTCGACGTCACGAAGTCCGAATACGGAACCGGGCTTGGGTGGACCCCGGCGGCGACCAGACCGGCGATGTGGGCCATGTCCGTCATGACCGCGGCCCCGACTTCTGTCGCGACCGCGCCGATACGTTCGAAATCGATGACGCGGGGGTACGCGCTGGCCCCGACGACGATCAGTTTCGGGTGTCGCTCGTGGGCCAGCCGGGTCAACTCGTCGTAGTCGATTTGTTCGTCCTCTCGACGCACGCCGTACGGCACGATCTCGTAGAGCTGCCCCGAGAAATTCAACGGGTGGCCATGGGTCAGATGACCGCCGTGCGCCAGATTCATGCCCAATACGGTGTCGCCCGGTTTGAGGTGCGCGAAATACACCGCCATGTTCGCCTGAGCGCCCGAGTGAGGCTGAACGTTCGCATGGTCGGCCCCGAACAGTGTCTTGACCCGTTCGATGGCCAACTGCTCCGCGACGTCCACGAACTCGCATCCGCCGTAGTACCGACGTCCTGGATACCCTTCGGCGTACTTGTTGGTCAGCACCGATCCCATCACTTCAAGGACAGCAGCGCTCACGAAGTTCTCCGAGGCGATCAGCTCGAGGCCGGTGTTCTGGCGACCGACTTCGTCTCGAACCGCTTGAGCGATCTCGGGGTCGGTTTCGGCCACCGTCCGCATCAAGTCATGTGGAAGGGTGTCGAGTGCGTGCGTCATGTCTTCATCTCTGCGGGCCGTCGCCCCGAACCGGGAAGGGCCCCGAATGGGTGACCGGGGCGACCCGGCCTTCCTCGAGGGCCATGATCTTGTCGACGCGCCGCTGGTGTCGCCCCCCTCCGAATGGCGTCGCGAGGAAGGCATCGACGATGTCCAGGGCGCTGTCGACCGACGTTGTGCGAGCCCCGAGGGTGAGCACGTTCGCGTCGTTGTGTTCTCGGCTCAGGCGCGCCGCGTCGCGGTCGGCCACCTGCGCCGCACGAATACCCGGAATCTTGTTCGCCGCGATCGCCATTCCCACACCGGTCCCACACATGAGAATGCCTCGGTCGCACTGTCCAGAGGCCACGCTTTCAGCGACACGTACCGCATAGTCTGGGTAGTCCACCGGAGAGTCGGTCGACGGTCCGAAGTCGTGATACTCGAGGTGGCGATCGTCGAGGGCCTGCTTGACCCGCGCCTTGAGCTCGACACCCGCGTGATCTGAGCCCAGCGCGATACGCATCGAACGATTCTACTATAGTGGCCGTCCGGTTTCGTTCAGGGCTGGCAGACGTCACGAGGCATACGCAATGGCCGTGATATATTTTCGTGGATAGCCGCCAGGGGTATCGGTGCTTCAGCGCGAGTGAGCGACCTCGCACCGGCACAGGATTGAGAAACAACCCTTGGAACCTGATCCGGTTGAGACCGGCGGAGGGAGAGCGGCGCACGCCCTCCCACCCGTCCGGTCCAAGGAGTTGGAGCACCATGGCCAGTCCTACTTCCACCTCGCCGCGCCACACCTCTGATTACGGCGATGCCTACCCCAACTCGCAGAAAGTCTATCTGGAAGGCGATCGGGTTCGTGTGCCCATGCGGGAGGTGACGCTGTCGGGCGGAGAGTCGCCGGTGCGCCTCTACGACACGAGCGGACCGACCGGCGTCGATCCGCGCGTAGGTCTGCCAGCTGTGCGGCGCAGATGGATTGAGGAGCGGGGTGGCGCGGTTCAGGTACGGGCGGCGTCGGTTCCGCCCGAGCGGGTACCGGAGGCTCTCCGCCGCCCGGTGCTGAGAGGCACCGGGGCGGTGACCCAGCTGCACTATGCCCGACAAGGCGTCATCACCGCGGAGATGGAGTACGTCGCCATACGAGAAGGGTTCGACCCTGAGTTGGTCCGGTCGGAGGTGGCCCGGGGCCGAGCGATCATCCCGGCGAACATCAATCATCCGGAGCTGGAGCCGATGGCGATCGGTCGACACTTCCTGGTCAAGATCAACGCCAACATCGGCAATTCCGCCGTGAGCTCGTCAATCGACGATGAGGTTGAGAAGCTGCGATGGGCCACGTTGTGGGGCGCTGATACGGCGATGGATCTGTCGACCGGCGACGACATCCACCTCACGCGCGAGTGGGTCCTTCGAAACTCGCCGGTCCCGATCGGCACGGTTCCAATCTATCAGGCCCTCGAAAGGGTGGGCGGGCGGCCCGAAGACCTGACGTGGGAGATCTATCGAGACACGTTGATTGAACAAGCCGAGCAGGGTGTCGACTATTTTACCGTTCACGCGGGGGTTCTGCTGCGCTATATCCCGCTGACCGCACGTCGAGTCACTGGCATCGTGTCGCGTGGCGGCTCGATCCTCGCGAAATGGTGTCTCGCCCACCATCAGGAGAACTTCACGTACACGCACTTCCGGGAGATCTGCGAGATCATGCAGACGTACGACGTATCGTTTTCACTTGGCGACGGCCTTCGGCCGGGGTCGATCGCGGATGCGAACGATGAGGCCCAATTTGCCGAGCTCAAGACGCAGGGCGAGCTCACTCGAATCGCATGGGACTATGACGTGCAGGTGATGAACGAGGGACCGGGTCATGTGCCGATGCACATGATCAAAGAAAACATGGAGAAGCAGCTCGAGTGGTGTCAGGAGGCCCCGTTTTACACCCTGGGCCCCCTGACGACCGATGTAGCGCCGGGGTACGACCACATCACCTCGGCCATCGGCGCGGCTATGATCGGGTGGTATGGCACGGCGATGCTGTGCTACGTGACGCCGAAAGAGCATCTCGGCCTTCCGAATCGAGACGACGTCAAGGCGGGTGTGATCGCCTACAAGGTCGCGGCGCATGCGGCCGACCTCGCGAAGGGGCATCCGAGGGCCCAGGGATGGGACGATGCGCTATCCAAGGCTCGGTTCGAGTTCCGATGGGACGACCAGTTCAACCTAGCGGTTGACCCGGTGACGGCCCGGGCGTACCACGACGAGACGTTGCCCACGGACGGTGCGAAGGTCGCGCACTTCTGCTCGATGTGTGGCCCCAAGTTTTGCAGCATGGAGCTGACCCAGCAGCTACGAGACTTTGCGACCGAGCGCGGACTCACCGACGCCGACGCCGTCAAGACCGGTCTCAAGGAGAAGTCGTCGGAGTTTGGCGAGCGTCACGAGCTTTACATCCCGACCAACAAGTGAGCGCGCGCCTCGCCCACGGTATCGACCGGTGTCGTGCTAGCGCGAGGGCTGACCGGCGGGTGGAGGAACGATCTGAATGATCGTTGGGAATCTCTCGTTCGCGCCAGGCGTTGGGTTCAGATAGCCTTCGGACCCATTCCACGTGTAGTCCTTGATGGTCACGCTGGGCGGAAACGCCATGCTTTCTTCCCGGAAGCGGCCGGTTTCGAACACGTGCACGGCCGGCGCGGTGAAGACCGAGTCGCCTCGTTCATCCAGCACTACGGAGTAGTATCGAACCATCTCTTCGAAGCTCGAGCCCGTCCCGAAAATGTGATACGTCTGGCCACGCCCGGCGTCATAGTTGGTGAGATAGACAGCCGTGGGGTAGACAGGGGCCCCCAGCGTCGCCTCGGTCGGCACCCCATCGGGAGTCGCCTGGTTCGCCGGGGGCTGAGACGCCGCCGCGGGCATCGCCGCGGCCCTAGCGTGGATCGCGGTCGCCTGCGGAGGCACGAGGCGTCCCTGCGCGGCGGTGCTGGCAACCAACGTGGCACCGATCAGCGCGAGGCTGCCTCCGACGGTCAGTTGACGATGGCCCACGAAACCATTATGCGGAGCGATGCTCGGCTTCGCAAGTCTGGACACCGAGACGATGCCGATAGATCTGAATCGAGTGCTTGAGTTCTGTGTGGCGGAGCGGCCTTGGATGGTCGAGACGACGACGGCCCTGGCCAAACTAGAATCGCCCACGTCCGACAAATCAGCAGTCGACCGGTGCGGTGCGGAGCTCATTACTCGCCTGAACGGGATTGGGGCCGAGGTTGAGGCGATTTCGAATGATGCGGCCGGCGACCACCTCCGGGCCACCGTCGGTGATGGCTCTGCGCAGCTGTTAATCCTGGGGCACTTCGATACTGTCTGGCCCGTGGGGCAAGTCGACCGGATGCCGATCGTCGAGCGGAACGGCCAGCTCCGTGGTCCGGGCGTCTACGATATGAAGGCCGGAATCGCGATCGCGATGCTGGCGATTCGAGTGCTCCAGTCGACGGACGCACTGCCGCGACAGCGAATCGTGGTGTTGCTGACGTCGGATGAAGAGTGTGGCAGTCTCACTTCCCGAGCACTGATCGAGCAGGAGGCGCGCCGCAGCGACGCGGTCTTGGTCCTGGAGCCGTCCCTTCCGGGCGGGGCGCTCAAGACCGGACGGAAGGGTGGAGGTGAGTTTCGCCTCGAGGTGCACGGTGTTGCCGCCCACGCCGGCATCGAGCCGGAGAAGGGGGCGAGCGCGATTCATGAGCTTGCCCGTCAGGTCGTGGCATTGGAGGCGTTGCGCGACTCAGGCGTCTCGGTCAATGTGGGCTTGGTCGAGGGCGGGAGTCGTCCCAACGTGGTGGCGGAACAAGCCCGCTGCGTCATCGATGTGCGTGTGTCAACGGCCGCCGAGCGTACACGGGTCGAGGATCTGTTACACGGCCTGACACCGGCGCTCGGCGGGACGTCAGTTCATGTGAGCGGGGGGTTCTCACGTCCGCCGCTTGAACGAACTGAGGCTGGAGTGCGTCTATACCAGATAGCAAGGGATGTGGCATCAGAGATTGGCCATGAATTGGGCGAGGGGAGCACAGGCGGGGGCTCCGACGGGAATCTCACGGCCGCGCTTGGTGTGCCAACCCTCGACGGTCTCGGCGCAGTAGGGGCCGGGGCTCACGCGCTCCACGAGTATGTCGAGATCGGTGAACTACCCTGGAGGGCAGCTCTGGTTGCCGGTCTCGTCCACCGGCTTGATCGCGCGTAGTCGCCTGCTACCAGAAAGGGCGATGAGATCACATCAATGGGAAACACGGTAAAGACAGTATTCCTGCTCGGCCTGCTCAGCGGCCTCCTCCTCGTCATCGGGGAGCTGCTTGGCGGCCAGAGCGGGCTGGTGATCGCGTTCGTGTTCGCGGTCGTCATGAATTTCGGGTCGTATTGGTTCTCCGACAAGATCGTGCTGCGGATGTACCGCGCCGGTGAAGTTGGTCCCGAGCACCCCCTCCACCAGATGACGGCCCGGTTGGCCCGCCAGGGTCTTCGTCATTCCTGACGAGTCGCCCAACGCGTTCGCCACCGGCCGCAATCCCCGACACGCCGCCGTGGCGGCAACCGAGGGAATCTTGCGCGCGCTCGACGAGTGGGAGTTGGAAGGCGTCATCGCGCACGAGCTGGCGCATGTGAAACACCGAGACATTCTCATCAGCTCTGTCGCAGCCACTGTGGCCGCGACGATCATGATGGTCGCGAGGATGGCCCAGTTCGCCGCGATTTTCGGGGGCTTTGGTGGGCGAGATGAACGGGGCGGCTCGAATCCGATCGCGCTGATAGCGACGATCGTTCTAGCCCCGGTGTCGGCCATGCTGATCCAGGCCGCGATTTCCCGGTCGCGCGAGTTCGCCGCTGACCGAGGCGCAGCCGAGATTGTGGGAAGCCCCTACGGGCTCGCAGACGCCCTACGAAAGATTGAATCGATCGCGCGCCGAGTCCCAATGAACGCGAACCCGGCCACCGCCCACATGTTCATCATGAAGCCGTTCTCCGGTCGTGGGATGATGGCGCTCTTCAGCACGCATCCACCGACCGAGCAGCGCATCCGGCGTCTTCTCGGCTCGGTCTAAACACACGCGGGAACGCAACCGGTCTTCCGCGGTGGACCTCGGCCTCCATCGTTCCAGAGACGCTGCGGTTCAGGTCACGGCGCGACAGAGGTCGTGCGCTCCAGTTTGCACGAGACGGGGCCCTACTGTACAACCACTCAGCTTAGACGGGGATCGATGGCATCTGGACGACGACGGCAGACATCACGGGGACGACGACGGCACACGCCCGATCGGATCGATCCTGCGTTGGTCCGAGCCCCTTCGGCGCCTCACTCGTGGTTCTGGGTCCCGGCTGGGCTGACGCTCGGGCTCGTCCTCGTGTCCGTTGTCCCGCGGGTCGGCGACAGCCTGGTCCTGGTTCGTTCCGTGTGGTCGGCGGCCATCGTATTACTCGCGTGGCAGGCGGTGATCTACCTGCGACTGAAGGCAGCGGGTGTCGGCCGGTCGCTGCGTGTGGAGCTGCGTTCGCAGCACTACATTCAGGCGGCGGTTCAAGCAGCCGTGTTCGCGTACTGGGGCTACTACTGGCAACCAGTCTACGACCACGTGTGGCTGCTGGTAGCTCAGCTCGCGTTCGCCTACGCGTTCGACCTGCTGCTCTCGTGGTCTCGTCGGGACGCGTACGTGCTCGGCTTTGGCCCGTTCCCGATCATCTTCAGCACCAATCTGTTCCTCTGGTTCAAGGACGACTGGTTCTATCTTCAGTTCGTGATGATTGCGGTCGGGTTTCTCGGGAAGGAGTTCGTGCGGTGGAACCGATCCGGTCGACGGGTCCATATCTTCAATCCGTCGGCGTTCTCTCTCGCACTCTTCTCGGTCATTCTGATCGGAACGAATACCACGAGCCTGACGTGGGGACCTGAGATTGCCACCACATTGAGTCTTGCTCCTCAGATCTATCTGTTCTTGTTTCTGGTTGGCGCGGTCGTCATGTACTTCTTTTCGATCACGCTGGTGGCCGGCTCGGCGGCGGCCGTGCTGTTTGGATCGAGCGCCGTGTACTCGGCCTTGACCGGCACGCCGTACTTTATCGATTCTGAGGTCCCGACGGCGGTGTTTCTCGGGTTGCATCTCCTCGTCACCGATCCGTCAACCTCGCCTCGGACACAGCTTGGCAAGCTGATGTTCGGACTGTTGTACGGGCTCGGTGTCTTCGCGCTCTACGCGCTGCTTGGCGCCATTGGCGTGCCCACCTTCTACGACAAGCTTCTGTGTGTGCCGCTGCTCAACCTCAGCGTCCAAGGGATCGACCGCCTCGCGCGGGCGATCGACGGCCGGGACGTGTTGAGTCGTTGGCGTGTCGACTGGGCACCTGAGCGGGCCAATCTGGTGTATATGGCGGTGTGGGCTATGTTCTTTGGCGTGATGACCCTTGTGGGATCGACCGACGGGATGCACCGGGGCGATTCGATTCCTTTCTGGGAACAGGCGTGTGCCGATGGGCGCCGCGGCGCATGCGAGCGACTGCTTCAGATTGAATCCTCGTACTGCGGCGATAGCTCGGGGTGGGCCTGCAACGAACTCGGTCGGCATTACACCGAAGGACGCGTGACGCCCACCGATGGACAACTGGCGCTCGGTTACTTCTCGAGATCCTGCGAGCTCCGTTTCACCGCGGGATGTGTCAACCTGCTGACCCCCGAACGGAGCACGCAGGCAGACCCGCGGGTTCTTGACCTTCGATTGCTGCTCCGTGAGGGTGGTGCCAACCTGATGGAGATGTCGGAGTTCGACCTCTACGCACGCGCATGCGACCATCAATGGATTTTCGCCTGTGAGAGGGCCTCGAGGAATGAGTCAGGTGCCGGGTCCCCGTACCCAGGTCTCTGATCCCTCGGCTCGCCGCAGCGCTGTTGGCGGCGCCGTGGTCGTCGTGCTCGTTGCCGCCGTTGCCGGATGGCTGCAGACGCAGCGGCCACAGCCGCCGTCAGCGGTGTCGACAGCGTCGGGTGCATTTCCCACTGGCGCTAGCGCGCGCGCTGGCTTTCGGCCGGACGCCTGGTTTCTGCCCGATGACGACCTCCTGGGCTTCGTCGAGATACCGGCCGGACCATTTTCGATGGGAAGCGATCCGGCGCATGACCCGATGTTGTTCGACAACGAGCGCTGGGCCCCGTCTGGCGGTGTGGGCCAGGTGGATCTGCCGCTCTACTACATCGGCAGGTATGAGGTCACCGTTGCCCAGTTCAGTCACTTCGCCCAAGCCACGGGGTTCCGCGTCGACGACAGGGCACTCTCGGGACCCGCCGATCATCCTGTGGTGGCCGTCTCCTGGCCAGACGCGCTGGCGTATTGCCGATGGCTCGGGGAGACCCTGGCGGCCTCGTCGTCGACGCCGCCTCGGCTGCGCCAGCTCATCAGCGACGGTTGGCGCGTGACTCTACCGACCGAAGCGGAGTGGGAAAAGGCCGCACGAGGAACCGCTGGCCCTATTTTCCCGTGGGGAGATGAGCCCAGACGAGACCGGGCGAACTACGATGGTACCGGCACCACTCCGGTGGGTAGCTTCGATTGTCCCGAATGCTCGTTTGGGTTATCCGATGCAAGTGGCAATGTGTGGGAGCTGACGCGGAGCGCGCACCGGCCATATCCCTACGACCCCCGGGCTCCCCCGAACCTCGACGAGGATGCGTTGTGGGTCATGCGAGGCGGGTCGTACGGCGACCCCGCGCGGAACGTTCGTGCGGCGATTCGAGGCGGTGCCGATCCTGGCGCACGCCGTCCGTTTATCGGATTTCGGATTGCGCTTACCCGTAGCGTGCCCTGATCGCTCCCAGCACTGTTCTGACCCGCTGCGCGTACGCGGTGCGCGGGTATTTTCCTGCGTAGAGTCGTCCGTAGCGTTCGACCAGGTGAGGGAATTCCCGGCTGAGAAACGCCATGAAGTGGTCACGGGTTCCACCCTCCAGGTGCATGACGAACCCACCAACGTAGGTCGCTCCATGGTCGGCGATAGCCTTGATGGTTCGTTCGAGTTTGGCTGGCTGGGAAGTGATTCCCGGGACGATCGGTGCCATCAAGACACCCGCATCGATTCCAGCGTCCCGAAGATCACGGACGGCACGCAGTCGCTGAAGTGGATGTGCCGTTCCTGGTTCGAGTCTTTGCCAGGCCTCCTCGTCCACTGATGGAACGCTCATACTGACGGTCGTTCGGGTGTGTCGTGACAGCTCCGATAGGAGGTCTTTGTCACGTACGACCATCGGTCCCTTGGTGATAAGCCCGATTGGTGTTGGGTTGTCGACCAGTGCCTCCAGGGTCTGTCGGCTGAGCCGATAGTGGCCTTCGATCGGCTGATACGGGTCGGTCGCCGTACCGAAGGCGACGAGGTCGGGTGTGTCTCGGTTTCTCACCTGCCAGGTCTCCCGCGACAGTTCCCGACGTACCACGCTCGGAAAGTTGACCTTCACCAGCACGACCGACGAGAAGTCGTCGCCGCTTCCAAGCTCGAGTTGCGTCTGATACCGCCGGGCGAAACAGTAATGACACCCGTGAGTGCAGCCGCGGTAGGGGTTGAGCGTCCACTGAAACGGCATGCCGCGAACTCGGTTCAGGGCGCTACGGCACTGAACCTCCTGGTAGGTGGTGTCGTCCGCTCGCCGCACCCCGCTGGGGAGTCCGTTGATGCCGAGAGCCTTGACGCGGTCGGCAACGGCGCGCGTCGTCGGTAGCTCAGGGAGCTGGCGCATAAACAAAGGAAGTTGCTCCATAGACATTCGCTTTATTTTCGCATTCACAGGATCGGCGATTCTCAGCACGGTGTCAAGCTGGGTACGTTCCTTGTTCGTCGGTCAAATACTCCGGTATTCTCGCTCCTCGCGCCCTGCGACCCGGGCGCCTCGGTGCCCCAATACGTCACCATAATTGTGAAACGCAGTACTTAGCTCGAAGTGCCGCGCCAGAAGTCGAGAAGGTCTTTGAGAGTCTGCGTCAGTGGAATGCGTGGCTCCCAGCCGATCTCGCTGGCGAGTCTCGTCGGGTCGCCAAGGAGCAGCGGACTATCGCTCGGCCGAAGGCGCGACGCGTCGATGTCGACGTGAACGGTGACCCTCGCGAGCGCGATCAAGCCATCGAGCACCTCGCCGATTCGGTGGGCGAGTCCCGAACAGACGTTGTAGGGTCGGCCCGGTCTGCCACGTTCCATCAACGCCATGTAGGCCTGTACGGTGTCTCGAACATCGGTCAGATCGCGCCGCGCATCCAGCGCTCCGACCTTGATGACAGGAGCGCTGCGTCTGGCTTCGATCTCCGCGATCTGCTTAGCAAAGCTCGACGCGGCATAGGCGGCAGCCTGGCCGGGTCCGATATGGGTGAACGACCGGGTCAGCAGCACCGCAACGCTATCCTCCCCGTATCGCTGGGCGAGCATCTCCTGCGCGAGCTTGGAAAGGCCGTAAGGGCTCACCGGGCCAATCGGGTCGGTCTCACGGATCGCCCGGTCGGAAGGGCGGTAGACGAGGGCCGACCCAGGAACGAGAACTCTTGACGGTCTTCCTGTCGCAGCCACGGCGCGCAGGAGGTTGTCGGTGCCGCGGACGTTTCCTTCCAAGGTCGCGAGGGTCTGGTTCCACGAGCCGTGGACGCTCGCGACACCGGCGCAGTGGTAAATCCGCGTCGGCCGAATCTCGCGAATCGACTCGGCGACCCTCGCGGGATCGAGGAGGTCGACGTCTCGCCATCGGACGCCTGTTAGGTTGTCGGGTCCACACGGTGGCGAGGGCGATGCCCCGGCGCGGAGCTGGGATGGGCGCCGCCACGCGACCACCGCTGGTGCCGACTCATCAGTTGTCAGCGCGCGGAGGAGATGGCCGCCGACGAATCCCGCCGCGCCGGTCACGAGGACGGGGTTCAACATCACGCAGTCTAGGAGTCCGTGGTGAAACTCGCGCGTGTCACCGAGACCGACAAGGCGCTCGCCTGGCAAGGCGTGACGACGGAGAATATTGGGCATATCCGACCGAGCCACGCCGCCAGGCGGGATGCCGTCTCGGTCGAATGCCGCGGGAGTTTCACCACGGGCTCCTAAAAGCGCCAGTCAGGCGCGCTGACCGTCTCGCCACTGATAGCACAGCCGTCGCTCAGGGTCGGGCCCTTCACCGATTTCCTCCGGCGCCGAAGGCACCGAAGACATTGGCGAACGTACCGAGGCCAGCAAGGGTAAACGACAAGTTGAACCGACGATCCTGGGGGACCGGTGCGCGAGTGCCGAGTCCTGAAAAATCAAACGTCTGGTACTCGACGCTGACGCCGCAGCACTGCGCATTGTAGTACACGAGGACCCGTTGCTGCAGTACGCGATCCCGCAGGACGTCGTAGTGAAACTGATAGGCGCCGCCCAACGTATTGCCGCGGTTCTGCACCCAAGTCAGTGCATTCAGATAGTGATCGAGCCGGGCAGGATCGTCGAATCCCTGGAGTCCCTCGATGAACCGCCGCTGGCTCCAGCCTGCGGTCGTTTGCACCAAGCCTCTGAAGTCGTAGGTACCGTCGGCACCGATCGTTCTGATGGCGCCAAAGTCGGTATCGTACTCGGCTCGCAGCGAGGCGCTCAGCGTGTCCGTCGGTTCGCCCCGAACCGTGAGCGCCACGGGGGAGAAGTTCGAGGGCGACGTGTCATTGAAGCTGGTCGAAAAGCGACGATCGAATTGGGCCGCTTGGTCATTCGTGTAGTAGGTCTGGGTCAGCCCCACCGTCAAGATCTCCCGGGCGGCACTGGCGCTTCGTCCGCCGGCGAGACGGGCATACACACGGTTGTTGACGCCGTATGTGACCTGCGTGACGCCGCCCACGATTGAGTCGACACTCTCGAGCCGGACGATTTCGTCGAATCGGTCGATCGCGCTCACTCGCCGCAGCGTGACATACGGCTCGATCACATGTTTCATCCGCTCCGAGTACGAGCTGTCGGGTGTGTCCCAGATCTTGACGAAGCTCGGTCCACTAATCTGCGACTGCATGTCCACGAAATTTCTGACGACACCAATCGGGACCTGGGTGCCGCTGTTCACATCGATGCGTTCCGTCCAGTAGGTTGACTGAAACGAGATAGCGGAGTTCACCGTGAGAAACGGCCATCGCGTGAAGGGAATCTGGAGCGTCGGGTTGACGTCGACTCGGTGAAGTCCGGTGTCGGTCTGGCGTTCGTCACCACCTGGGTCAAACGTCGTTCGCCGGAGCAGCCTCACATACTCGGTGTCAAACGAGTAGTAGAACGGTGTGCCGGGAATCGCCAGTTGTCCCTGTCCGAAGTTGAGACGGGGGCCGCCGCCCCACAGCGTCGCCGACTCATCGCCAAAGAACGTTTCATTGGCGTCGAACGTCCCGCTGAGCTGATACGTGCCCCACGACCCGGCGACGTTTCCGCTCAGACTCCGATCTCGGTTCGAGGCCTCGAGAATGTTGTTGTAATACGTTTGCTGAACTGTGATATCGGAGAAGAAGTCGATGTTTCCACGGGCCGTGATGTTCGGCGTGAGCTGCTGGCGGACATCTCCCCGGATTTCGTAGCTCCGGCGAGCCGGGAGAATTCGATCGGATCCGTTTCGGGAGATCGTGGTCTCGGTCTCGTTCAGGAAGTAGGTCCGTACGTTGCCCTCGGATCCTCGATCTCGCACATATCGGTACTCGGCGCCGCTACCCTGGCCCCGGCTGGTGAACCAATCATGAAGGAACGTGGCATCCTGGCTGCGCCCCATCGCCCAGAAGAACGCGTTGCTGAGGCTGGTCCCTCGAAACGTCGACGTGCCATAGGTCGGCATCAGGAAGCCGGTCGCACGTCCGTCCTCCTGAATCGGGTAGTACATGACCGGCAAGTAGAAGACCGGAACCCCTTTGACCTCGAGCACGGTATTTCGCAGTAGGGCGTAGTCGTCGAGGTTGATCGTGATTGAACTCGAGGTCAGCTCCCAGCGGGGTGTGGGCTGAACACAGCTCGTAAAACCGCCGTTCGACAGCCGATACGTCCGGGGGCCCACCTTCTCGATCGTCTCGCCGTAGAAGTACATGTCGGGCTCTTGCGAACCGAACATGCTGCGCTCGACTTCCTCGCCCATGTTGACCGAGCCCGAGGCACTGTAAAAGATCCCGGTGAGATCCTCGGTATTGATCTCGGCCCGCTCCGCGGCCAGACGCGCGCCTTCGGCCACATAGACGACGTTTCCGGTCGCGTCCAACCGGCTCTCGTCGGTGAAGAGGTCAACCTGGTCGGCGTAGAACTCCCACCCTTCGCCCTCGAGCTCGACTTCCCCGGTGAGACGGAGATGGTTGTCAGCGAGGACCTCGAACGTGAACTGACGCGAGTCGAAGGGCAGTCCCGGAAAGAGCTGGGCGGATGCCGAAGGGGTGACGCCAAACACGGCGGCCAGAAGCGTGGCCAGAACGACGACGGCCCTCATCATCGAAGACATACTACTGCGGTCGGTCGGCTGACGCGCCAACCCGTTCGGCACGTCTGGAGAGGAAGCTCGTCACTTCCCCGACCAGGTACGCCGAACCGGCGGCGCATACGACATCACCGCTCGCCCACGCAGATTCCAGCGCGACGTGGGGCGAATCCTCCACCCCGGTGGGGATGTCGGGGCACGCGCCGGCGATGATCTCGGCCAGTTCGTGTGCCCGATACGCACGTGGGTTCTGGAGCGAGGTGCACACGACACGGGTGACATGTGGCGCGAGGGTCTGAATGATGCCGGCGACATCCTTGTCTTGCATCGCCGCGAACACCAGAGGTAGGCCGGTCGGGTATACCTCGGACAGGTAGCGGGCGAGTGCCGCCGCGGCGGCACCGTTGTGGGCGGCATCGAGCAGGACACTGCGGTGGCCCGTACCCGGCAAGAGTTCGAGCCGACCCGGCCAGTGGGTGGTCGTCAGTCCCGTTTCGATGGCGGTCGGGGGCACGGGTGGGACCACGTCCAGTTCTTCGAGCAGGCGGACGGCGGCGCAGGCGTTGTCGACCTGGTGACGACCGCGGAGCGATAGCCGCAGCCGGCCGTAGCTCGTACGCGGAGTCGTCAACTCGAGTTCGGTGACCCCATCGCGGAGCACCACCATCGTCGTCACCCCCTGTGGCGACTCGACGAGCCGGGCGTGCCGCTCGCGACAGACTCGACGCACGACGTCCAGCGCGGCTGGTTTGGTTTCGGCCGTCACGACGAGAATCCTGGGCTTGATGACCCCAGCCTTTTCGAACGCGATCTCGGGTAGCGTCTGCCCCAGGAACTGCTGATGGTCGAGGTCGACCGTCGTGATGACTGCGGCGATCGGTGTCACGATGTTGGTGGCGTCATATTGACCGCCCATGCCTACTTCGACCACGGCCATCTCGACCCCGGACCTCTGGAACAGGGTGAAGGCCAACGCCGTCGTCGCTTCGAAGAACGTAGGTGGCGTCTCGAGACGCCTCGACTCCTGCAGTTCGCCGATGATGTCCTGAAGGCGGGCGGCGGCGTCGGAAAGGGTGTCGTGGGAGATCGGCCGGCCGTTGATGCAGAAGCGTTCTTCGAGCTGGATGAGGTGTGGCGACGTGAACCGCCCGGTGACGAGGCCGCTCGCTCGCAGCGCGGTATCGATGATGGCGGCGACTGAGCCCTTTCCGTTCGTACCGGCCACAATCACCGACGGAAACGATCGTTCCGGATGTCCGAGGGCGGCGCATAGGGTTCGGATGTTGTCGAGGCCGAGCTTGATGCCATGCTGCTCGAGGCCGAACAGATAGTCGAGAGGTGACGCCTGGGTCATTGAGCCGTGTCCGGCGTGGCCGGCGCGTTATTCGCTGAGTTCTGCACCGTTTCGGTCCCGAGAAGACGGAGGACTCGCGCAACCGTCGTCTTCAGATCGCGCCGACTGACCACGAGGTCCAGCATGCCGTGCTCGAGCAGAAATTCGCTTCGCTGAAAGCCGGGGGGCAGCTTCTGTCGGATGGTCTGTTCGATGACTCGAGGCCCGGCAAAGCCGATGAGTGCGTTCGGCTCGGCGATACTGACGTCGGCGAGCATCGCGAAGCTGGCGGTCACGCCGCCGGTGGTCGGATCGGTGAGAATGGCAACGTAGGGCAGGGCGGCACGGTCCAGGCGGGCCAGCGCGGAGCTGATCTTGGCCATCTGCATCAGCGAGAGTGTGCCCTCCATCATCCGGGCCCCGCCCGAGCAGCTCACAATCAGCAGCGGCATCCGTTGTACCAGCGCACGCTCCACGGCACGTGTGATCTTCTCGCCAACAACGACGCCCATACTGCCACCAATGAAGCCGTACTCCATGGCCACGACTGAGACGTCGATACCATCCACCGTTCCCACCGCGGCGATGGCGGCCTCTTGGGTCCCGCTAGCGGCTTCGCTGGCGCTGAGTCGGGCCGCGTAGGGCTTAGTGTCATGGAAACCCAGCGGATCAGTCGACCGTAACTCACGGTCATACTCGGTCCATGTCGACCCGTCCAGCAGCGACTCTAGGCGCTGCGTGGCGTTCATCCGAAGATGATGGCCGCACCGTGTGCAGACGCGCAGGTTCTTGACGAGGTCCTTCCCATAAAGAGTCCGGTCGCACTCCGGACACTTGACCCAGAGCCCCTCAGGGACTCGGCTTGGACCGGACGGCGCGGCGATAGGCCGGCGCGCTTTCTTGAACCAGGCCATCGGTCAGACCTTACCCGTTCTCGGCACGTAGTACCGCGTACCCCGTCCCATGTCCTGTACCTGCTTGATGAGCTCGTCGAGATCTGTGTCGCCCCACTCCAGATCGAGCTGGGACGTCTCGATCACCAGTAGCGGCGTGGTGTTGTAGTGGTAGAAAAAGTGGGTGTACGCCTCGTTGAGCTCTCCAAGGTAGTCGTCGTCGGGAAACGGCAGGTCGCCGCCGGAGCGTCGAAGGCCCCGTGCGCGCTGGCACAGGACATTCGTTGGAGTCTGCAGGTAGACAACCAGATCGGGGGCGATGACGTCCGCGGCCAGCAGGTCATACAGACGCTGGTAAATGAACAGCTCGTTGTCGTCGAGATTCAAGTAGGCGTAGATCTTATCTTTGTCGAAGAGGTAGTCGCAGATGGTGAGCTGATCGAACAGATCCGTCTGACGCAGCGAGGCCTGCTGCCGATGTCGAGTGAGGACAGAGAACAGCTGGCTCTGGAACGCCGCCCCCGGCCGTCCGCTGTAGAGATCTCCAACGAACGGATTGTCGGTTTCGTCGAGAATAACCGCTGAGTTGAGTCGAGCGCCAAGGTGCTGTGCGAGAACCGTCTTGCCGACGCCTATCGGACCCTCGATGGCGATATAACGGAAGTCCAATATACTCGGCAGTATAGCAGCCCACGCCCGGACGAAAGGTGCATGCTATGATGCCGTCCGGCCGCATGTTCGAGTCTCTCATCTCCCACGTATCTCACCGGCGTATGACACCGCCGCGCGTCGTCGTACTCACCCTGTGTAGCGCCATCCTCGCGACGGGATGCACCCGGTCGCCGACAGTTGTCCCCTCCCCACCGCCGACGTTTGACGAGAAGGTCGCCTGGATCTTGCGTCTCGAGAACCAAAGGGTGCTCCGCGATGCACCCCAGATGCCACAGGTTCCGGACGTCGCTGAGGGCGACCAGCCCGTGACCCGAGAGGCCGCGGCATCTCTGCGGCAAGAGCCCGACCTGGTCGCATTGCTCTCCGACCCAGAGCCTCAACTTCGTCGGCGGGCGGCGTTGGCGCTCGGTCGCATCGGTCTACCAGAAGGAGTCGCGCCGCTTGCAACGTCGCTCTCCGATCCGGAGGTTGAGGTTCGTCAGATGTCGGCGTTTGCCTTGGGACTGCTTGGGGACGAGACCGCGACCGAGGCACTCCTCGCGGCTCTCGACGACACCGAGCCTGTCGTGCAAGGACGAGCCGCGGAGGCCCTGGGGCGGATCGGCGCGGCGGACGCCGCTCCGGCAATCGGCGCTCTGGTGCGGAGACACGTGACTTCGGCGTTCGATCTGGACCCCGACGATGTGTCGTTTCCGCTCGCTCCTGAAGTTGAAGCCTTTCGCCTCGGCCTCTATGCCCTTGGCGCCCTCAAGGCGTACGAGCCTTTGGCGGACGCGGTACTTCAGGAGAATGGACAGCCTGTCCTGTGGTGGTGGCCGGTTGCCCACGCCCTCCAGCAGACGGGCGATTCTCGAGCCCTTGACGCGCTTGTCACGCTCGCGACGGTGCAGGGGAGCGTCGGCGTCGCATTTGCCGCCCAAGGGTTGGGCGCGATTGGTGACACGGACGCACCAGCGGCCGCCGGCGCCTTGCTCTCCCTCCTCGATCTGGAGCGGCGCGACGAGCACGTGATCGCAACCGCGATTCGCGCGCTGGCCGATCTCGATGACCCGCGTATAGGTGATGAACTCCGCCAGTTTGCCATCCGGCGAGAGCTGTCACCCACTCTACGGCTCGAGGCACTTGCGGCCTTGCAGGAGCAGCCGGCCTCCGGAGTCACCGAAGTGTTTGTGGAGTTGATGACCGACCCGTGGCCTCCGATGAGGGCCGCGGCGCTCAAGGCCCTCGCACGAACGGCCCCGGACACGTTCATGCTCGTGCTTTCTGGACTTGGGCGCGATCCGGACTGGCGCGTACGGTCGGCGCTGGCACAAGGCCTGGCGTTCACCGAACCTGAGGCGGCGACGTATCAGCTGACCTTGCTCCTCGAGGATGAGGACGCGCGCGTCATTCCTGCCGTACTGCAGTCGCTCGCAACGCATCGAGTGCCAGATGTCGAACAGGTGCTGCTGGGCCAGCTCGGCAGTGATGACGTGGTTGTCCGAAAGACGGCAGCGACACTGCTTGGTGGGCTTGGAGCGGAGGCAAGCTCGGCGGAGGTCCAGTCTCCGGTTGTATCGGCCTTGGTCAGGGCGTTCGAGGGCGCCAGAGACGACGCCAGCTATTTGGCCCGCGCGGCGATCCTTGATGCGTTGACGGCGATCGGTGGGACCGAAGCTGAGTCGACGTTGAGCGATGCGCTGCGTGACGCCGACTGGGCTGCCCGGCTTCGGGCGGTGGAAGGCCTGGATGTCCTGAGACCGGACAGGTCCCACACCGATGCGATTCGTCCGGCTCCGGGACGACGCAGCGTGGACTTCACGTCACCCCGATTGGTCCGGCCCACCGTCTCCCCGCATGTCTACGTGGAGACTGATTATGGAACGATCGAGCTGGAGCTGAATGTCATTGACGCTCCGGTGACCGCCGACAACTTCATGACGCTGGCCCGCAGTGGTTTCTATGATGGGCTGACTTTTCACCGGGTCGTTCCGAACTACGTCGTGCAAGGCGGTGACCCCAGAGGGGACAGCGAGGGCGGCCCCGGATACACCCTTCGAGACGAGCTCAACCAGATCCCGTATCTGCGTGGCACCGTTGGGATGGCGCTCGACTGGCAAGACACGGGTGGCAGCCAGTTCTTCATTACCCATTCTCCGCAACCGGATCTCGACGGACGGTATACAGCGTTCGCGCGCGTCGTGGACGGTATGGACGTCGTAGACCAGATCAGGCAGGGGGACGTGATTCGCCGCGTCTTGGTCTGGGACGGCGTGGCACCCCCCTGACCCCGGCGGCGCGGCTGCTGACGTGGCCAGGACGAGTCGGGGCTGTGGGCAAAAAAAAGGGGGCGTCACGCCCCCTTCTTCGATTCGAAAGCCGAATCTAGCGCTTTTTGGCGCCCTTCTTCTTGGTGGCCTTCTTCTTGGTGGCCTTCTTCTTGGTGGCCTTCTTCTTGGTGGCCTTCTTCTTGGTGGCCTTCTTCTTAGCTGCCTTCTTCTTCGCCATTCTTCCTCCTTGGAATGTGGCTGCTCAGCTAGGTTCCCATCTTTGACTCACTTGGGGTCACAACAGGTGGGCTGAGCCGTCCACCCTCATACCAGATGTAGATTATGGGTGAGAAAATAAGTGTGTCAAGCACAAAGTAAACGAAAAGTCAAAAAATTTCTCACTGCTACGTGAGACTGTATCGGCATTTCGTCGCAAAACTGTATACCTCGAGTGCTCGCGACCGACTCCTCTTCTATGGGAATCGGCACGATGGACCGACTTCTCTAGCGCGCACAAATCGGGATGAGTGGGCGCACGGATACACGATCTCGAGAGCGTGGGATCAACGTGCGTTTGTTCGAAGCGTATGCGTTCGAGCATGCCGCTCACACGCAAGCTCGATCAGGCGATCGAGCAATGCAGGGTATTCGAGGCCCGACGCTTTCCACATCTTGGCGTACATGCTGATCGTCGTGAATCCGGGAATCGTGTTGAGCTCATTGAGGAACAACTGGTCGTTGGTTCCGTTCATCAAGAAGTCGACACGTGCCATGCCGGCACAATCTATCGCGCTGTACGCGGTGAGCGCCATGGTCCGAATCTGGGTCGTCTGGTCGTCGGTCAGCGCCGCGGGGATGATGAGGGTGGAATCGTCGTCAAGATACTTGGCGTTGTAATCGTAGAACTCGCCAGCCGGAACGATTTCTCCGGGCACTGATGCGATCGGATCGTCGTTCCCCAAGACGGCGCACTCCAGCTCGCGCGCCCGCGGCACCGCGACCTCTACGAGAACCTTGCGGTCGAACTGTCGCGCCAGGCCAATTGCCGGCTCCAGTCCAGATCGGTCATTGACCTTGCTGATTCCGACGCTGGATCCGAGGTTGGCCGGCTTCACGAACATGGGGAATGACAGCCGCTCGACCAGGCGATCGAGCGTGTCCCGCTGCCGGGCCTCCCAATCCTGTCCCGACACGACGGCGTATTCCACGACCGGGAGATCGTGACCCTCGAATAGGACCTTGGCGGCCGTCTTGTCCATTGCCGCCGCGGAGGCGAACACGCCAGCGCCCACGTACGGAACATCTGACAACTCCAGCAGTCCCTGGAGCGTGCCGTCCTCACCGTATGGACCGTGAAGGACAGGGAACACCACGTCGAGTGTCAGCCCTCTCACGATGGCCGAGGTTCCCGCGGACGACGGGGCGCCCTCGCGCTCGATCGTGAGGAGAGTCTCTTCTCCAGGATGTGAGACGAGATGGACGCTCCGGGCGTTTGTCCCCTGCGGTTCTTCGGGCTGGGAACGAGACTGATCGATGACATCAGCCGCCGAGGTGCTCGTGGGCGGACGCTCGGGCAGCGACCAGCGGCCGTCGCGGTGAATATAGATCGGTAGCGCGTCGTATCGGTCCGGGTCGAGGTTGGCCATAACCGCAGCGGCCGACGCCACCGAGACCTCGTGCTCGCTTGACCGACCGCCGTAGATTACCCCCACACGCACGCGCTTCATCGCAACACGAGTCGTTCGTTTCTGGTGTACCAGCGAACGAAAACCACGGGGACAGTAACATACCGCGATGTCGGAGACGTTTCGGTTCGACGTGAGCCACATAGATGGACGCGCGCGTCGCGGAGTTATGCAAACGCCGCATGGCCTCATCCAGACTCCGGCATTCATGCCTGTCGGCACGAGCGGGGCCGTTAAGGCGTTGCTTCATCGCGACCTCCAGGCCCTGGGCGCAGAGATTCTCCTCGCCAATACCTACCATCTCTTACTGCGACCCGGCGATGCGCTGATCGGACGGGTCGGAGGACTGCACCGATTCATGGGGTGGTCCGGGCCGATCTTGACCGACAGTGGGGGGTATCAGGTGTTCAGCCTGAGCGACCGACGGACGGTCGACGAGCAGGGTGTCCGCTTTCGCTCGCATCTTGACGGGAGCGAGTACCTGCTGACACCGGAGCGCTCGACCGAGATCCAGGCTCGGCTCGGCGCCGACATCGCGATGGCGTTCGACGAATGCACCCCCTATCCCGTCACGGCCGATCAGGCCCGGGCGTCAATGGCTTTGACTCACCGCTGGGCGAGGCGGTCTCGCGAGCGTTTCCTCGAGCTCCGCGATGACGATCGCGAGGGGGTGACGAACCTCGGCCAGGCGCAGTTCGGCATCGTCCAGGGCAGTGTCTTTCCCGATCTGCGAAGAGAGAGCGTCGAGGCGACCGTGGCCGTCGGGTTCGAGGCCTATGCCATCGGGGGACTTAGCGTCGGTGAACCAGCTGAGGAGATGTACGACATCGCCGGGCAGACGGCAGCGTGGCTCCCGCCTGACCGGCCTCGATACCTGATGGGGGTTGGTATGCCTGACGACCTCGTCGAGGCGGTGGCACGCGGGGTTGATATGTTCGATTGTGTCCTTCCCACCCGCAATGCCCGAAACGGTCAGCTCTTCACGCGCACCGGCCCGATCAATATCAAAGGGGCTCGGTTCGCTGAGGATATGGATCCGCCGGACCCGGGCTGTGAGTGCTACACCTGCCGGAACTTTTCACGTGCCTATCTTCGACACCTGTATATGGCAAACGAGATCAGCGCACTGTCGCTTAACACCCTGCACAACCTACACTTTTACCTTGACACTATGAAGGGGATTGGGGAGGCTATAGTGTTTGGCTCGTTCGAAACGTTTAGGCACGCCTTCCACCAGACGTTTTCCCGCCGGCGGCAGGTGTGAATCGACGCGACTGCCGACTCAGGCGCGCGTGTGTACCTCCCCGTCGTCCCGTAATTGGAGTCGTCAGACCTAACGTTGCGGGGCTGGACTGGGGGCCAGTAGTTGATGTTCGTAGACGGTATCGCTTTTCTCGTCGCTATGGCTCAGCCCGCCCAGGGGCAGCCGAGCCTGCTCGTGCAGTTTCTGCCGTTTGCGATGATACTGGCGATTTTTTACTTCATCATTCTGCTGCCGATGAGGCGACGTCAGAAAAAGGTTCAGGACTTTCAGGCGGCGCTCAAGGTGGGTGACAAGATCGTGACGACCAGCGGGATGTACGGTGTGATCGCGAAAATGACAGACAAATCGGTTCAGATACAGGTGGCCGACAAGGTTCGGATCGAGGTGGCGCGCTCGGCCGTCGGAGGTTATCAGGGACAAGACCCGGTCGTCACGGAGTCGGGGAGCTCGTAGGCCACCGAGAACATCGGAGCGATGTTGGCTCAGATCTATGACTAAGAATCTCCAGTGGAAGCTGCTGGCCATTATCGCGGTCGTCGCGCTGTCGGCGCTGGCCGCCTACCCGCCCCAGGAGCAGATTCGCCTGGGTCTCGACCTCGAGGGCGGTGTGCACATGGTGCTCCGGGTGCAGACTGACGACGCCCTCCAGCTCGAATCCGAGACCGCCGCGGAACAACTGGGCGAACAGTTGAGCCTCCAGGGTATCGACGTGACGTCGGCGGTGGCAGTCGACCCGACAACGATCCGCATTGAGGGCGTCCCGCCGGAACGCGATGCGGAGTTTCGGCAGATGGCCGAAGACCAGTTGACTCTCTCGTACGACCGCGAGTCTGGCGTCAGCGGCTCCTATACATATCGGATGCGACCTCCGATCGAGAGCTCGCTTCGCGACGAGTCGGTGCGGCAGGCCCTTCAGACGATTGAGCGACGGGTCAACGAGCTGGGTGTTGCTGAGCCGATCGTCGCTCCCTACTCGGTGGGTGGCGATCAGATATTGGTTCAGTTGCCCGGGGTCTCCGATGTCGCGCGTGCCAAGGAGATCATTCGGTCCACGGCGCTGTTGGAGCTCAAGCTGGTTGAGGCGGGCCCCGCGATGAGCCAGGAGCTGCTCCTCCAGACGAGGAACGGCGTATTGCCGCCCGACATGGAGGTCGTGACCGGTACGTCGGAGTTGCTCAGCGGGGGCGTACCCGAGACGGTGTACTACATGGTCCGGCGTGTGGCGGCGGTGACAGGACGCGACCTCAGAAACGCGCGGCCCACGTTGGACGAGTTCAACCAGCCAGCGGTAAGTTTCTCGCTCAATCGAGAAGGGGCCCGGAAGTTCGGCGAGGTCACCAGCCAGAACATCGGCCGCAGTCTGGCGATTCTCCTGGACGGTCGTGTCGAGACGGCCCCGACGATAGAAGGACGGATCACTGACGAAGGTCAGATCAGCGGAACCTTCACGCAACAGGAAGCGGCTGACCTCGGGCTCGTGCTTCGGTCTGGGGCCCTGCCGGCTTCACTCACCTATCTTGAGGAACGGACGATCGGTCCACAACTCGGGGCCGATTCGATTCGGGCCGGTTTCATTGCATCGGTATCGGGCATGGTCGCCGTCGCGATCTTCATGCTCGTGTACTACCGGCTGTCCGGTGTGAACGCAGTCGTGGCGATTGCGATGAATCTGCTCATTCTCATGGGGTTCATGGCGTACTTGGGCGCTGTGCTCACCTTGCCGGGGATCGCTGGGTTGATCCTGACGATCGGAATCGGTGTCGATTCGAACGTACTCATCTTTGAGCGGATCAAAGAAGAGCTGCGCGCCCAAAAGGCTGTGAAGGCGGCCGTGAGCGCCGGGTTCGATCGCGTGTTCCTGACAATCCTGGACACGCACATTGCCTCACTGATCTCGGCAGCCTTCCTGTTTCAGTTCGGGTCCGGTCCGATTCGCGGTTTTGCCACGACCCTGGCCATTGGTCTGATCTCGAACGTCTTCACGGCCATGTTTGTGTCACGAACGCTGTTCGAGGTGATTCTGTCGCGCCGCCGTGCAGCCACGCTCAGCATATAAATAATGCCATTCTTTTCGAAGCAGCCCGATTTCGACTTCATCGGAAATCGATGGTACGCCGTCGCTGTCTCGCTGGTGGTCATCGTCGCCGGTACCGCGATGGTCGTCGCTCGTGGGGGGCTTCCCCTGGGTATCGATTTCTCGGGTGGGACGCTGATGGTCCTCGAGTTCGAGCAGGCGATGACCGAAGATGCGGTGCGGGATGCGCTGGTCGCGGTGGACGAAAAGGTCGTGCAGCAGTACGGCGATTCGGGCGCCGGCATCCTCATTCGCCTGCCTCAGGCAGGTCCTGAGGAGGGGACCAGCCTCGAGCAAGGCGCCGAACAGGTCGTTGTGACATTGGAAGCGAGCGGGCTTGGCGCGTTCGAGGTCGTTTCGCGAGAGCTCGTCGGTCCGGTGATCGGCGAGGAACTGCAGCAACGAGGGATCAGCGCCTTCGTGTTTGCGATGGTCGGCATTCTGGTCTACGTCGGCCTGCGGTTCCGCTTCAGCTTTGGAGTCGGGGCGATCGTGGCGGTCGCGCACGACATCCTCGTCACGGTGGCGCTGCTCACCATCTTTGGGTACGAGTTGTCGCTGAATGTCGTGGCGGCGATGCTGACCATCACCGGGTACTCCGTCAATGACTCGATCGTCGTCTTCGACCGAGTGCGCGAGAACCTCCGGTCGATGCGGCGGGACGAGTTTGAGCACCTTGTCAATACCAGCATCAACCAAACACTGGCTCGCACAATCATCACGTCAGGGACCACCGGCTTTGCCGTGTTGGCCCTGTTTGTCTTCGGTGGCGAAGTGCTGCGCGGCTTCTCTTTCACGATGCTGGTCGGAGTCATCAGCGGGACCTACTCCACCATCTTCATCGCGACCTCGACGGCGATCATGATCACTCAAAGCCGCGCGGCGCGGCGAAGCCACGCAGCGCCGGTGCAAACGCGCGCGACTGATCGGCCTCAGCGCACCGAGGGTCCTTCACGATCCCAGCGTCGAACGCGGTCGCCGCGTTCGAAACGACAGGGCCGAAACGCCCGCGCGTCTTGAGCGGCTGCCACCAGGTGTGACCGCCCTTGGAGCTGCCCTGCTCGGGATCATTCAGGGGCTCACCGAGTTCCTGCCGATTTCTAGCTCTGCCCACCTGATTCTGGCGCGGGCACTCTTCGGCTGGGACGCCGGTGAGTTTGGTCTGACATTCGACGTCGCGTGCCACGTCGGTACGCTCATCGCCGTTCTGGCGTTCTTCAGACGGGACATCGTGGCGATGCTGGTGGCGGTGCCGGGTGCGGCGCGGGGCGCGCCTGATGACAGTGCCAGGCTTGTCCGGAGCATCGTCGTCGGTACGCTGCCGATCATCGGTATCGGACTGCTCTTTGCCGATCTCATCACAACACAGTTCCGGACGCCTGGCGTCGCGGCGATCGCACTGGCGGTTGGGGCTCTCGTGATGCTGGCGGCCGAGCGGGTACGACACCCAGTGAGAGCCGAAACGTCGTTGACGAGCCCCGAGGCCTTCGGGCTTGGTCTAGCGCAGGCCGCGGCTCTGATTCCCGGCGTGTCGCGGTCGGGCGCGGTGCTCACCGTCGCCATGTTGTTCGGCGTACGACGAGAGCGAGGCGCACGGTTGTCGTTTTTGCTCGGCATACCGGCGATCATGGCGGCCGCCGTGAGTCAGGCCCTGGACCTGGTGGTGGAGGGGCTTCCGCCCGGCGCTCTAGGCCTGTTCGCGGTCGGAATCGTCACGTCGGCCGTGGTCGGCTACCTGACCGTGAAGTATTTCATCCAGTATCTTGCGAATCATTCGTTGGACCTATTCGCGGGGTATCGTCTTGGATTGGCAGCGTGTATCTTCTTGGTGCTCGTTGGCTAGTCTCGGAACACGAGAGTGCCCGCACGGGCGTGAGGATTAAAGGTCATGCAGCGGCTCCGGCGCAGCCTGGTGACGGGTCTGGTCGTCACCGTTCCGCTCGTTATCAGTGTCGCGGCGTTTGTTTGGCTCTTTCAGCTGATCGATGGCGTGATGGTTCCGGTGTATGCGCGTTGGCTGGGCCGGGAGATTCCGGGACTGGGTCTGATGACGCTGCTCGCGATTGTCATCCTGGTTGGCGCAGTCGCCACGAACGTTCCGGGCGGTCGTCTCCTCCAGCGAGGGGAGGCCTATCTGCTCAGGCTTCCGGTTTTCCGGGCGGTGTACGGCCCGGTAAAGCAGCTTGTGACCGCGTTTTCACCGGACAATCAGATGGGCTTCAAGCGGGTCGTCTTGCTGGACGACCCGCGCCGGGGGCTCGTGCTGGGCTTCCTGACGAAGCAGTTCGTTCTGGACCGGGGACGGGGGCCAGAAGAGCTCGTTTCCGTCTATGTTCCCACCAATCATATCTACTTCGGTGACATTCACATTTATCCCAGCGAGGTCGTGTCCTACCCAGATCTTTCAGTGCAGGAGGGCGTCCAGATCTTTCTCACGGGCGGGATGGCGTTGTCACCCAACGTCCGGGTGCGCGGAGCGCAGCCGGATCTATCGAAAACACCACCGGCGGCGGATCGGCGTTCGAAGCCACATATATCTTGACAGCCCGAAAAGTGAGCTGTTAAGTTGTCGGGTTTCCTGTCGACGAAACATAGTCACCGACAATCCATAGGGGAGTAAATGGAGCAGCAACTGTACTTTGCACTTGGGTGGGGCGCGCCCTTGGCGGCCGCCGTCTTCGCCTTCGTTTTGATTCGATCGATCAACCGACAGGATCCGGGCACCGAGCTCATGCAGCGGATCGCCGCGCTCATCCGTTCGGGCGCCATGGCCTTTCTCCGCACTGAGTACACCGTGCTGGCGGGGTTCGTGGCGGTCATGTTCTTGGTTCTCGTCTTCTTCCTTCCGGAGAACGCCGCGCTGACCGGAGTGAGCTTTCTCATCGGAGCATCCCTCTCGGCCGTTGCGGGGTGGGTAGGCATGCGGACGGCCACTAGTGCCGCGGTACGGACGACGTTTGCCGCGACCAAAGGCCTGGCCCCAGCGCTTCGGGTGGCGTTCTCGAGTGGAGCGGTCATGGGCCTCACTGTGGTGGCCTTGGGCACGTCCGGCATCTCGGTTCTCTACTACCTGTTCGGAGGCCTCGGCGGGAACGGACCGGTTGCCATCGAGCAGTTGTTCGGATTCTCTCTCGGCGCATCGTCGATCGCGTTGTTCGCCCGCGTGGGAGGGGGGATCTATACGAAGGCCGCCGATGTCGCCGGCGACCTCTCCGGAAAGGTCGAGGCCGGGATACCGGAAGACGACCCGCGGAACCCAGCGACGATCGCCGACAGCGTGGGCGACAATGTGGGCGATGTGGCCGGGATGGGGGCCGACCTGTTCGAGTCGTACGTAGGCAGCATCATCTCGTCGATCGCGCTTGCGTGGGCGCTCGGGGCGCCCGCGGCAGCTGCGCTCTGGGGGACGGAAGCGGCGGGCTTCGATTCGCTGCAGCGGTCGCTGGTGCTGTTCCCCATCTTGCTAGCCGGCGTCGGTATTGTCGCGTCCATCCTGGGGACGTTCACGGTCAGTACCGACGACGAGAGCAAGATCGGCGGTGCTCTGCACCGTGGGTTGCTCGTTGCGTCGGCTCTCGTCCTGGTGGCAGCCGCCGGTCTGGTCGTGCTTCTGAATATTCCGGTGGCCGTGCTCTGGTGCGTGCTACTCGGACTGGGGGCGGGTGTCGCTATCGGCCAGTTGACGGAGTACTACACCGGGAAGGACAAACCTCCGTGCCATCACATCGCGCAGCAGTCTGAGACCGGTCCGGCGACCAACATCATCGCGGGTCTTGGTGTTGGGATGATGTCGTGCGGTCTGCCGATCCTGGTCATTGCAGCAGCGATCTATTTCAGCTTTGCATTCGCGGCGCTCTATGGCATCGCGATCGCAGCGGTCGGCATGCTGTCGACCCTTGGTATCAGCCTCGGCGTCGACGCGTATGGTCCGGTGGCCGACAATGCTGGCGGGATCGCCGAGATGAGCAAGTGCGAGCCGTATGTTCGGCAGCGAACCGACGCGCTCGACGCGGTTGGCAACACCACCGCGGCGATGGGCAAGGGGTTCGCCATCGGATCGGCGGCGCTGACCGCGTTGGCGCTGTTCAGTACCTTCAGGACCAAGGCCGCCGACGCGATTGAGGCCGCCGGCGGAGCAGAGATGTTTGACGATCGTCTCCTCAGCCTCTCGCTCGAAAACCCGAATGTCTTGATCGGCATGTTGATTGGAGGCATGCTGCCATTCATCTTCGCGGCGCTGACGATGAACGCGGTGGGCCGGTCTGCGGCAAAGATGATCGAGGAAGTCCGCCGACAGTTCCGCGAGATCGAGGGCCTCATGGAAGGCAAGGCGGATCCAGATTCCGCACGGTGCGTCGCCATCTCGACCCAGGCGGCGATTCGGGAGATGATCCTTCCGGGTTTGCTGGCGGTCTTTGCACCGGTCTTCATCGGGTTTCTCCTTGGCGTGTCAGGGCTGGGTGGCTTGCTGGCCGGGGCGCTCGTCACGGGTGTGCTGATGGCGCTCATGATGGCCAACGCCGGCGGCGTGTGGGATAACGCCAAGAAGTACATCGAAGAGGGGCACCACGGCGGCAAGGGCTCCGAGCCACATAAGGCCGCGGTCATCGGTGACACCGTCGGCGACCCGTTCAAGGACACGTCGGGCCCGAGTTTGAATATTTTGATCAAACTCATGAGCATTGTTGCGGTCATCTTCGCCCCGCTTGTCGTGGCATGGATGAGATGAGACCACTCCTGTTCGGTCGGGGTCTAACGGAAAGGCGTTCGAAACTCGCTGATCGCACGGCGATTTCCTTGCGTTTCTGGTAAGTTTGCGCCTGTCGATTTCGTTCGTTGACAGCGTTTCGAGGCATACATATAATCTACGCTCCCTGTGAGGGTACCCAAAGAGTGAGCGGGAGGAGGTTCCGTGGCCGGTCAAATGTTTGGTGAGATAGCAAATCCAACGATCAAGTTGGGGTCGCAGAAATGGTATACGGTGCCGGTGTCGGTTCTTGCACACGTGGTCTTCATCGGCGCAGCTGTGATTGTGCCGCTGATGGCTGCTGACGCGCTGCCCACGCCCTCTTCGATCATGGCGTTTGTCGCCGCGCCGCCCCCGCCGCCCCCGCCGCCCCCGCCGCCACCCCCTCCAAGAGCGGAAGCCGCTCCGGCGCCGGTGGTCGAGATCAACCCGAATGCGGCGCCGATCATCGCCCCAGAAGTGATCGCGCCGGAGCCTGCATTCAACCCCGCGAACGTGACTGGCGTCGAAAGCAACGTTGCAGCTGGTATCGTTGGGGGAATAGGTACCCTTTCAGCTCCAGCCCCCCCCCCGCCGCCACCGGAGCCTGTCCGGGTGGGGGGAAACATCTCTCCACCCGCGAAGGTGACAGACGTACAGCCCGTGTATCCGCCGGTTGCTCAAGCAGCCCGCGTGCAGGGCGTGGTCATTCTCGAGGCGGTGATCGGCCCGAGCGGCAATGTGACCGACGTGAAGGTTCTCCGCTCGGTGCCGTTGTTGGATGACGCCGCGATTGAGGCCGTTCGTCAGTGGGTCTACACGCCCACTTTGCTAAACGGCGTCCCCGTGCCGGTCATCATGACGGTCACCGTGAATTTCAGTATGCAGTAAGGTACTAGGCTTCCGTGCGCCGGGTTTCGTGACTAGGCAAAGAGTCGAGGAGGATTAGATGGATTTACTTGAACTTTGGGAACAGATGAGCATGCCGGTCAAGCTTCTGATGGGGATTCTGGCCATCATGTCGATGTGGTCGGTCGGGGTCTTCTTTGAGAGGCTCTTCACGTTCTTCCAGGCCACGAAACAGTCGAGGACGTTTGCCCCTCAGGTCGCGAAGCATCTCAAGGACGCCAAGCTGAAGGACGCGATTGCAGTGTCGCAATCGAAGGCCTATAAGTACAGCCATCTGAGCAAGGTTGTCCTGGCTGGCCTGCAGGAGTATCAGTTCCAGCAGGATACCGGTGTCGAGATGGAGAAGGACGACATCGTCGACAGCGTCCGTCGGGCGATCCAGCGCGCCGCGGCACTGACCTCTGCCGACTTGAAGAAGGGGATGGCCGCGTTGGCGACGATCGGGTCGACCGCCGTGTTCGTCGGTCTCTTGGCGACGACGTTGGGTGTCATCAACGCCTTCCAGGGGATCGCCGCAACCGGGTCGGGTGGTCTGGGTGCCGTGTCGGGTGGTATTTCCGAAGCGCTGGTTGGCACCGCGATCGGGCTGTTCGTCGCGATTCCGGCGGTGTGGTTCTATAACTATCTCACCGGAAAGATCGAGTACTTCAACGTCGAGATGGACAACTCATCGTCCGAGCTGGTCGATTATTTCATCAAGAAGTCCTAGCCGGCGAGGTGTCTGCACAGTGCGCTGCTCCAAGGCGCACCGTGTAAAGGCCCACGGCAGACGTATGACGAATAACTGAGGAGGGTTTCCCCATGGGAATGACATCTGGCGGCAAGAAGGACGGTCTTAATTCCGAGATCAACGTCACGCCGCTCTGTGACGTGATGCTGGTGCTGCTGATCATCGTCATGTTGATCGCGCCGCTCTTGCAGGCAGGCATCCTCATCACCTTGCCCGAAGCGACCAACACTGCGGAAAGAATCGACAACGACAACGATACCGTCGTCCACGTCGACTCGGACGGCCGCTTTTATGTGGACAAAATACTCGTTCCTAATGGTGAGAGGGGCCTGTTGACTGCCATCCAGACCGCAATGTCCAGGAAGTTCGAGCGGCTTGTGTTGATCAAGGCTGACCAGGATGCGCGGTACTCCGAGGTTATGGTCGTGTTCGACCAGATGCAGCGGGCCGGCATCGAGAACATCGGGCTGATCGCAGAGACGCCAGCCGGTAGCCAGCCTGCAGGAGAGTAACCCTATGGCTTCACATGCTCACAAACACCATGGCGCCGAATCCGTCGTCGAGGTCGCAAAGCCGCAAGAGAACTACGAAATCAACATCACGCCGTTCATCGATGTGCTGCTGGTGTTGATCGTCATCTTCCTGGCGGCACTACCACTGGGCCAGCGCGGTATGGACATCAACTTGCCACTCGAGACCCAGGGGAACACCCAGGCGTCGACCGACTCGAGCCAGATCATGCTCGAATACACCGCTGACCGCCGGATCTCCATCAACAATCAGGAGGTGTCGCTCGTTCAGCTGGAAACACGGCTGCGGGATATCTTTGAGGATCGTCGGGAAAAGACGATGTTCATCGCCGGTGCTGGCACCCTCAGCTACCTCGACATCATAAATGTCATCGACGCGGCCAAAGGCGCTGGCGTCACAAAGGTGGGGATCGTCACCGAGGCGATGCGTCGTGCCGGGGGCGCCGCGCCGGTCGGAAACTAGACTGTTTCAGGAGTGCATATGTTCACGCAACGCAACCTCGTTAGGCTGGCTGTCGTCGCGCTGACGGCGATTCCGCTCTCTGGGTGTACGTTCTTTGAAGAGCTGGGTGCGATCCGGACGTTCAAGGATGCCAACACCCAGTACCAGCGAGCCCTTTACCTCGAGGCCATCGAGCTCTACGAAGAGGTCCTGACCGTGATCGACAGTAGCGGAGGCGAGAGCGACCTAGCTCGGAATTTGACGCCGGCCTACTTCTATATCGCAAACTCCTACGACAGTCTGTACAAGCCTGGCGGCACCGACCCTGAGAACTTGCACAACCTGGACGAGGCGATCAGATACTACGAGTTGGCCGTCGAGCGGATTCCCGAACCGTCTCTCAGGCTGTTGTCGATGCAGTATCTGGTTTCCGCGTTCGGTCCGGATAAGGCGAATGATCCGTCGCGGTCGGAGCCTGTGCTTCGAGCGATGATCCTCGACGATCCCGAGAACCCCGATAACTATTTCCGGCTTGCGCAGCTCTATGAGGAAGCCGGACTGTTCGATGAAGCCGAGGCGATTTATCGAGCGGTTCAGACCTTCCGAACTGAGGATCCAGTCGTGTACCTTCAGCTGGCGGGGTTCTTCAACCGCGCGGGCGAATTTGAGCAGACGATCGAGGCTCTTGAGGAGCGCGCCCAGATCGAGCCAGACAACCCGGAGGCGTACTACACCATCTCGACTTTCTACTGGGAAAAGGCGTTTCGTGATTTCCGGGTTACCCTGGACGAGAAGCGGGAGTACGTCATAGCGGGCCTGGAGGCGGCCGACCGGGCACTGGCGCTGAATGACCGGTACGTGGATGCGATCATCTACAAGAACATTCTCCTCAGGATGCGGGCGAATGACACTGAAGACCTCGACGAACAGACGGCGTTGATCGCGGAAGCCGACGAGCTGCGTGAAATGGCCGAGGAGCTTCAGAGGGAACAGAGAGCGGGGGCGTAACGTCGATCCGTCCTCGCGAATACGTGTGATTCTGCAAAGGCCGGTTGCCGGCGGGTACGGCAGCCGGCCTTTACGTTTGCCCTCATCGCTCGTGACTGTTCCTTGACCCTCCTCTTCGGCCGCCCTATGATGACATCGGTGGGATTCGGTCCTCGTATCTCACTCTCTGATTAGAGTTTTCGTGCACGGTACGGGCTGTTGTACCTGTCGGCATGACCAGCTTTGACGACCTGGCGGCAAGCGCCAGGACCCATAATCCCGATTCCGACACCGACCTCCTTCACCGCGCGTTCGAGTTCTCGGCTGTCGAACATTCGGGTCAGCGACGTCGGTCCGGGGAGCAGTACATCACTCATCCGCTCGAGGTGGCCTTGCTGGTCGCCGACATGAAGCTGGACGATGTCGCGATCGCGGCGGGGTTGCTCCACGATGTCGTGGAAGACACGCTGACGACCATCGACAGTGTCCGGGAGCTCTTCGGCCCGGAGATCGGGCTTGTCGTTGAAGGGGTCACGAAGATCAGCACGATTCCGTTCTCGTCGAGCGAGGAGCGTCAAGCGGAGAACTTTCGCAAGATGCTTCTGGCGATGGTCGACGACGTCCGGGTCATTCTGGTCAAGCTGGCCGATCGGCTACACAACATGCGCACCCTTGAGCATCTCGATGAAGGGCAGCGGGTGAAGATCGCCCAGGAGACGCTTGATATCTATGCCCCCATCGCGAACCGGCTGGGGATGAGCAAGATCAAGAACGAGCTCGAGGAGCTGGCGTTCAAGCACCTGGAGCCTGACACCTACGAGCAGGTGCAGGGTTGGGTTGATCAGCGGCGCCGTGCCACCGAGCAGACCGTCGCAGAGCTCAAGCGGTCCCTCGAGGCCAAGCTGTCAGAGGCCCAGATCCCGATCGTGACGATCGAGGGCCGTATCAAGCGCCTGTTCAGCATCCGCGAGAAGGTCAAACGTCAGCGCATCACGCTCGAAGAGGTGTATGACCTGATTGCCCTCCGCGTGATCACGCCGTCGGTCAAGGATTGCTATGCCGCGCTCGGCATCATCCATCAGATCTGGTCGCCCGTTCCTGGGCGCTTCAAGGACTTTGTGGCGATGCCGCGTCCCAATGGCTATCAGTCACTCCATACATCTGTGGTGAGCGACCGAGGATTCCCGTTCGAAGTGCAGATTCGCACCGAGGAGATGCATCGGGTGGCCGAGGACGGGATTGCGGCGCACTGGAAGTACAAGGAGGGTCGGGTCGGGGCGAACGCCGACGAGGAGTACTTTCGGTGGCTCAGACAGCTACTGGAATGGCAACAGGAGGTGCGTGACCCCGGCGAGTTCATCCACAACCTGAAGGTCGACCTCTACCCGGAAGAGGTGTACGCCTTCACGCCGAAGGGCGAGGTCAAAGCGCTCCCCCGGCGTGCCACGCCGGTCGATTTTGCCTACTCGGTTCACACCGATGTGGGACACACGTGTGTCGGTGCCCGCGTGAACGGGAAGATGGTTCCGCTCCGAACCAAGCTGAAGAGCGGAGACATTGTCGAGGTGGTCACGGGTCCGGGTCACACGCCCAGCCGGGATTGGCTGAACTTCGTCTCTACGTCGAGGGCTCGGAACAAGATCAAGCACTTTATACACGCCGGTGAGAAAACCCGCGCGATGGAGCTTGGCCGGAAGCTCGTTGATAAGGAGATTCGCCGTTTCAATTTGAACGCGAATAAAGTGCTCGAGACAGACAAGCTCAGCGAGATTGCGGGTGTATTTGGCTCCAAGAAGATAGACGACCTGTTTTCCGACGTCGGCTATGGGAAGCTGTCGGCTCGAGCCGTCTTGGCCAAACTGGTGCCCCAGGACCAGCTCACGGACCCACGCGAGACCGCGCTCAGGTCAGTGGTCCGCCGTGTGCTCCGGCCATCCGAGGACAAGATCAAGGTGCAAGGCTTTGACGATCTCGTGGTATTTCGGGCCCGCTGCTGCAACCCGATTCGCGGGGAGAAGATCGTCGGATACATCACGAGAGGGAAGGGCGTCTCGGTCCATTCGGCGACCTGCCCAAATGTTCTCAATCTTCTCTATGACCCGGAGCGCCGAATCGAGGTCGTCTGGGACAAGCCACGCGATGACGAAGCGAGCGCGTTTACTGTCTGTCTGACAATCCAGGTCGAAGACCGGAGGGGCATTCTGGCCGATGTGACGTCCCGAATCGCCGACATCAAGATCAACGTACGCAAGGTCGAAGCCATTTCGAGCGGCGGCAGTCATGGTCGGATTAGTATCACGCTCGACATCACCGATCTCAAGCACCTTCAACGCGTGGTGAAGGTGGTCACAAGCGTGCCGGGAGTACTCGACGTCGAACGGGTGCTACGGCAGGTCAGCTGACGACTCGCCGCACCCTACCTGGCAGCCGGGAGCACGGCGATGGCGTCGATTTCGAGACGCACACCTTTCGGAAGTGCGGCGACCTGAACGGTTGACCGGGCTGGCGCCGGAGCAGCGAAGTACGTGGCGTAGATCTCGTTCATCACAGCAAAATCGGCAAGGTCGGCTAGGAAGACGGTGGTCCGGACTACGTCGGCCAACGATCCTCCTGCGGCCTCGACGATGGCGGCCACGTTTTGCAGCACTCTGTGGGTCTGGGCACCGACGTCACCATCTTTGGGCCCAGAGACGACGTCGCCGGTGGTAGGGTCGATCGGGATCTGGCCCGACACGAAGAGAAACTGGCCGGAACGAATGGCCTGCGAGTACGGGCCGATTGCTGATGCGGCGGCTGACGTTCGGATCTGTTCCGCTTCAGTCACGGCCTCGCGGCCTGAGTACTGCGTTTCACAATTACGGCCACTATCTGCCGCCGATCCATCCCGCCTCGCTACGTTGCTCGTTGGTCGAATACACCCGGTATTCTCGCTCCTCGCCCTGGCGATCCGGGCGCCTCAGCGACAGAAATACGTCACCGTAATCGTGAAACGCAGTACTTAGGCGGCTTTGGTGACCTTGTTCGAGCGGATGCAGCGAGTGCAGACCTTGACCCGCTTCACGCTGCCGTTGACAAGTGCTCGCACCGACTGGATGTTCGCTTCGAACCGCCGTCGGGTGACGTTGTGAGCGTGGCTGACGTTGCGCCCCACCGCCGGTCCCTTCCCGCAAATCTCACAACGTCTCGCCATATCGACTCACACCCCTCGCATCCGGACCAAACAACAACTATACCATCCGCCCTTGCGGCACGTCGGCTGTCGGCTAGCGCCAAGGCACAATGAGACCTGGCCCGCGGCTGGTATCCGTCCGCTCGGGCGTCTGGCCGTCCGAAGGCTGGTCCTCGGTTCCGGTCGATGGCCGCAGCACCCGCTTCAACAACTCCAGATAGGCGGTCTTCTCACCGGGGAGCGTCGTGCGCGCCTCGCGTGCCCCCGTGTCGATTCCGCGCATGACGCGTGCCACTTCCGAATCGGTGAGCTGAAGTCCTTCGGTTCGCCGGGCCTCGATCAGCGTCCGGAACTCTGTGCCCAGTCGCTCGGCCGACGGAGTGCCCGCGCTGTGTTCGTAAATGATGCCCCGGCTTGCGGTTTCGTAGGTCTCTGCGAGCGCCCGCGCCGCCTGAGCAACATCGTCGTCCCGCATGGCGGGTGTGTCCGGTCGGTCTTGCCGTAAGAAGCCTTGTATCAGGAGAGTGAGCTGGTGCTGCCTCTCGGTCATGCCCTCGAGGAGCGGGATGAGGAATCGCAGATCCCGCTCGCGTTGCCGTTGAACCGCGGCTGGGGGGTGGGACTGTGCGGAGCGCAGATATGCGCAATCGGCAGGGCAGCTGATCTCCACAAGCCGTTTTGTGCCGCAGCAGGCTGCGCAGATCGACTCACCCAGGGCCGGGCAGGCCCGCCGCCCTCGACGACGCCGACAGAGAGAGCACTTTTGACCCATCGTCGGAAAACCGTCAGCTTCGCACACTCAGAGGAAGCTGGTCAACGCCAGCGCCGAGCGCGTAAATATACCGCGCTTGGGTCGGTACTCTGTTGAGAAGACAGCACCAGGTGACAGTACACCGGCCAGAATCGTCCCTTCAAAGTGACACCTCACTCCGACAAACCGCGAAACCGTCGGGCTTGTTCTGTCGTCTAACAGACTGAATACACGGTGAACCGACGTTTGAACGTGTCGACTTGAAACTATGTAAGCTATTTTTACTGAGTGCGTTAGAGACGATTGTCCTGACCGCTGGCTGGCCCTAAGACGGGAGATAGTCGACGTTGCCCCTCCCGCCTAAGTTCCTCCGCCGGTCAATCCACTTCGCTTTTTCGCCTCGAGCATCAGACGTGGCTCGTTCCAGGACGCAAAGGTACGGGCACCGACTTTGCAATAAGTCGTAATGAGATGCGTCGGTTGATCCGAAAGATCACGCGACCTGGTAACGAGACGGACCATGACGGAAGGAGCCGTCATCATGGCAGCTAAGACAAAGAAGAAGATGCGGCAGGGTAGATACGAGGAACTCCGGCAGATTCTAGAAGACCGTCGTCTTGAGATCATCGGCGAGGTACAAGACAAGATGCGCGACGTCCGCACCGAAGGAGCGGCGGCGACCGGTCAAGGGGTTCGTGACGAGGCGGAGAGCTCCGAGGCAGAGATCCAGGATGATATCGAGTTCGCGCTCCTTCAGATGAAGGCCGAAACGCTCAGCAAGATCACAGAGGCGCTCTCGCGATTGGAAGCCCAAACCTACGGGTACTGCTACGAGTGCGGCGAGGAGATTGCGGAGCGGCGCCTGCGAGCCCTGCCGTTTGCGGTTCGGTGCACCGGGTGTGAGGAGGAGCGGGAGACTGCCCAGAATCGCGAGCGGGTCGCGGCGGGACGCCGGGGTGCGGGATCGCTGTTTGCGGATATGATTGGCTGAAGTCGGCCGGCCGTTTCGTGATGAGTTGTAGCGCCGACCCCGCCCGTGTGCGGGGTCGTCGTGTTTCAGGCCGGGATACGGGAGCGGAGACAAGAGCAGATGAGTGACGAGCCTTCCCAGTTCGCGGGCGATGAGGACGCTGGCGCCGAACCGCCGGTGTCGGTGCCGCCGCAGCTGCCGATTCTGCCGCTGCGTGACACGGTTCTGTTCCCCAACTCCTTCATGCCGTTGGCCGTGGCCCGCGAGAGTTCGATTCGTCTGATCGACCAGGCAGTGGCCGACGGGAGTCCGGTCGGCGTGTTCACGCAGCGCGATGCATCGGTCGAGGAACCGAATCACGACGACCTGTACTCGATCGGAACGCTGACCCACATTCACAAGATGTTCAAACTCGCCGACGGGAGCCTCCGGCTGATCGTGCAGGGGCTCACGCGGGTCCACCTCGATGGCATCGTGTCCACGCATCCGTACATCACCGGCGAGGTCCACGCGGCGGACGAAGCTCTGGGTGGCGAGGACGAGCTCGAGGTGGATGCGCTGCAGCGCAATATCAAGAACAACTTTCAGCAAGTCGTGTCCCTCTCGCCACTGCTCTCCGATGACCTGCAGTCGTTGGCGGCAAACATCTCTGAGCCTGGCAAGCTTGCCGACTTCATCGCGTCGAGCCTGACGACGATTCCGACGGCGACAAAACAGGAGGTGCTCGACACGCTCGAGATTCGCGAGCGGCTCTCGGACCTGAATCGGATCTTGATCAACGAGCTCGAAGTGCTCGAACTCGGTTCAAAGATCCAGTCTGAGGTCCAGTCCGAGGTCGGCAAGAACCAACGCGAGTACCTGCTTCGGGAGCAGCTCAAGGCCATCCAGAAAGAGCTGGGCGAAACCGACGAGCAGACAAAAGAGGCCGAAGAGTTACGGGAGAAGATCAACGCAGCTGGTATGCCGGAGACCGTCAAGAAAGAAGCGCTCCGCGAGCTCGACCGTCTCTCCAGAATGCCCGTGGCCGCCGCCGAGTACACCGTTTCTCGGACCTATCTAGACTGGATGGTCGCGCTGCCGTGGGACACGCGAACCGCCGAGGTCATCGAGCTCAAGCGCACCAAGGAGGTCCTCGACGCCGACCACTCTGACCTTGAGAAGGCGAAGGATCGAATTCTCGAGTATCTCGCGGTGCGAAAGTTGAACCCGGACGTCAAGGGGCCGATCCTCTGTTTTGTGGGTCCTCCGGGCGTCGGCAAGACCTCGCTGGCCAAATCGATCGCGTCGTCGATCGACCGCAAGGTTGTTCGCGTGTCGCTTGGGGGCATGCGCGATGAAGCCGAAATCCGTGGTCATCGGCGAACCTATATTGGCGCGTTGCCCGGACAGATCATTCAGGGGCTGCGACGCGCGGAGTCGAAGAACCCGGTCTTCGTGCTCGACGAGATCGACAAGCTGGGCATGGATTTCCGAGGTGACCCGGCCTCGGCTCTACTGGAAGTACTCGATCCGGAACAGAACTCGACGTTTCGAGATCACTACCTGGATGTGCCGTTCGACCTGTCCGAGGTCTTGTTTATTACGACCGCCAACGTGCTTGACCCGATTCCCCCGGCCCTGCGTGACCGGATGGAGGTGCTTGAGCTCCCCGGCTACACCGAGGACGAGAAGCTGTTGATTGCGACCGACCATCTCGTCGGTCGTCAGATCCCGAACCACGGACTCACGGCGGAGCAGATTCAGTTCAGCGAGCAGGCGCTACGGGCCATTATCCGTGGGTACACGCGCGAAGCTGGCGTGCGAAACCTGGAGCGCGAGATCGGCGCGATCTGCAGAAAGGTTGCGCGGAGACGGGCCGAGGGCATCGAGGATCCGGTCGACGTGACACCCGATACGGTCGTGGAAATGCTAGGCGCACCCAAGGTTCTGGACGAAGAGGTTGTCGAGCGGACGAAGAATCCTGGTGTCGCGCTGGGGCTCGCCTGGACACCCGTGGGTGGCGAGGTCCTGTTTGTTGAGGCCACCCGGATGTCGGGGAGTGGCTCACTCACATTGACCGGCCATCTAGGCGAAGTCATGAAGGAGTCAGCCAGGGCCGCGCTGTCGTGGTTCCGGGCCAATGTCGCGACCTACGGCGTCGATCCGGCGTTCTATCAGGACGCCGAGATCCATCTCCATGTGCCATCTGGGGCGATTCCGAAGGATGGACCGTCTGCCGGGGTCACGATGGTCACCGCTCTGGTCTCAGCGCTGACCGGGCGATCAGTCCGCTCCGACCTGGCGATGACCGGGGAGATCACGTTGTCAGGTCACGTCCTTCCGGTTGGCGGGATCAAGGAGAAGGTGCTGGCGGCACGGCGACTGGGTGTCTTCGATGTCGCGTTGCCAAAGCAGAACGAGAAGGACGTCAACGAGGATCTGAGTCCTGAGCTCCAACGTGAGATCAACGTTCATTACATCTCGACGATCGACGAGGCGCTGAAGCTTGCCCTTCTCCCGGTGCCAGGAGCACAGCCGCCTGACGAGGCACCGCGCGACGGCTCGCAGGTGCACGGGACGGTGCAGTAGGCACGAGGCAAGAGCGCAAGCCGTCTGAAGTTAGAGGCCAGGAGGCGGCAACATTCTCACCCCGAGCGCCGTCTTCATGTCGCGAATCTCTCCTCGCTCGATCCGTGCCCGCACGTCGGCCAGCGCGAACAACTGCGGCTCGAGGATCTCGTCCTCGTCGTGGGTGGCCGGCTCGGTGGGTATGGAAAGTCCGGCGAGGCGAAGGAAGACCATCACTTCGTCAGAATACCCAGGCGTCGGATAGAGCTCTGCGAGACGCTCGATGTGGTCTGGCACCTGACCGATCTCCTCGTGGCACTCGCGGCGAGCCGCCGACTCAATGTCCTCATCGGGCTCGACATTTCCCGCGGGCAGCTCCCAGATCCAGCGGTCGATTGCGTAGCGATACTGCCGTACCAGCACGATATGGGCAGTGTCGGGCATCGGGAGGAGTATCACCGAAGGCCGGTGTCTGACGATATCCATCGTCGTCTCTCGACCATTCGGCAGCCGTATCCGGTCACGAGTGGTGGTAAAGACCCTTCCGACGTGGACGGTTTGAGTGCTGAGTACGGTTGCCGAGCGCTCTGACATCACCGGTCTCCTGACGAGTCGACCTTACGATCTGGGTTGGCCCGGTCGAGCCTCGCGGGCCTTGCTGGCAGCTCTCAACTCGTCCAGTACGGTCTGCAAGCTTGGTGGTAACTCTGCGTCGAAGCTCACGACTCGCCCGTCCGATGGATGCCGGAACGACAAATGAGCCGCATGGAGGAACGGCCGCTCCAGACGCAGCACCGCGCGAAGGTGCGGCGGCGGATGCCGATGTCGACCGCCGTAGACCGCGTCGCCCACGACGGGGTGACCGATAGCACTGAGATGGACGCGAATCTGGTGGGTCCGGCCGGTCGCGATGGCCACCCCAACTAAGGATACGCCCTGAAGATGCTCTGCAGAGGTCACGCGAGTCACGGCTGCGCGCGCTCGTCGTGAGCGAGTTGAGATCTTCTTTCTCTCGACCGGGTCACGGCCGAGGGGGAGGTCGATTCGTCGGCCTGATTGTACGACCCCCCAGACGAGGGCCAGGTAGTGTTTGTCGACTCGTCGATCCTGGAACTGCCGCGCGAGATCTGCGTGCGACCGGTCATGTTTGGCGACGACCATCAGTCCGGACGTTCCGCGGTCCAGTCGATGAACGATACCTGGTCGGCGCTCGCCGCCTACTCCACTCAGGTTCTTCACGTGATGCAAGAGCGCGTTGACGAGCGTTCCCTGGCTATGACCGGCGGCCGGATGCACGACCATGCCCGCCGGCTTGTCGACGACCACGAGGTCGACATCGTCATAGACGATCGTGACCGGAAGGGCCTCGGGTTGGGGCGTGGCCGGTTCCGGTGGTGGGATCTCCAGCGTGACAAGGTCGCCCTCACGAACCGCGGTGCTGGCGTGACCAATCTTGCCACGAATGTGGGCCATGCCCAGCTTGATCAGACGCTGGATCTGCGAGCGTGTGTGGTCCGCGATCTGCGCTGAGAGGACGTGATCGAGCCGCTGGCCGTCGAACTCCGCCGTGACCCGCAGGCGGATCACGATGGCACTGTCGTGCGAAGAGACCGTCACGGGTATCCCATTCTCAGCGCACCTTGCCAGCCTGGCGTCTCGCCCCGCCTCTGTGACCCATCGAACCCTCACCACAGACCGCTAGGAGCCCGTGGTTTCACCATGGGCTCCTAGGCCGCTCGCGCGTGAGCCTCGGTCTGAGTCGGTGCGGGGGTTCCTGTCCGCCCCAACACGATCAGCATCACGATGCTTGTCGGGATCAGTAGCAGCGAGACGAATTGTGATGTCGACACCAGGTCGAACACGGTCCCCCGGGGGTCACCGCGATAGAATTCGATGATGAATCGTGCCGTGGGATAGAGCAGCAGGTAGGTCCAAAAAGTTCGGCCGGCGAACCCCTTGCCGCCACGCTCGGCGAGCAGCAGCCCTCCCAGGATCAGCAGTGCCGCCCCGGATTCATAGAGCTGGGTGGGATGTAAGCTCACCCCGAGTGGGGTCCCGACGTTCGCCGCCGCCAGTGGATTCGTGAAGGTGATGCCCCATGGCAACTCGGTTGGCTTGCCGTAGCAACAGCCCGCCATGAGGCACCCGATCCGACCGACCGCTTGCCCGAGCACGATCCCGGGGGCAAACGCGTCGCAGGTCGTCCAGACGGGAAGACGGTGGCGACGGATGTACCAAAAGGCGACGCCCACAGAGACAATCAAGCCTCCGTAGAACACCCCACCCGAGCGAAGGATCGTCCAGATCTCGGCGGGGTTCTGCCGGTAATGGTCGAACTCAACGATGACCAGAAGCAGCTTGGCACCCACCAGCGCGCTGATGATGATGTAGATGCCGAGGTCCATGATGCGGTCACGGTCGAGACCCCGTGCCCCCGCTCGGACCGTCGCGTACCACAGCCCCGCGAGATAGGCTGCCGCGAGCAGCACGCCGTAGGTGTAGATGCCGACAGGGCCAAGATCAAACAGTTTCGGAAACATGCCGGTCCATCCAGATCATGTCGAGAATCAGCAACGACGCGCCAATCGTTATACCTGCATCGGCCACATTGAACGCCCAGAAGTGCCAGCCGCGCCAGTACACATCGATGAAGTCGACGACGTAGCCGACCCTGACGCGGTCGATCAGGTTGCCCACGGCACCGCCGATGACGAGAGCGAGACCGACCTGGGCAGCCAGTTGTGGGATGGCCGTCTTCGAGGCGTACACGCCGATGGCAATCAATGCCGTCAAGGCGATCATGGTCATCACCGCCGTCTTGAACGGGAAATCGACCCCGTTCAGTAACCCGAATGCGGCACCGGTGTTCCGCACGTGTGTGAAGCTCAGAAAGCCTGGGACCAGCTCGACGCTGTCGTGCAAGGGGAGCGTGGCGCGCACGATCGCCTTGGTGGATTGGTCCAACAACACAACCAGACCCGCGAGCGCGCCCAGCATCAGTCTCGAGCGGTCCGATCGAGCGCTGGAGTCCACTCGGTTCGACCCGGTGGACTCGGTGCCCGGCGCGCCGGTGTCGCTAGCTGGCACCGACCGTCTCCGACAGGGATCCGATGCAGCGTTCGCACAGTCCCTCGACTTCGGCGTCGCTCGACACCGATTGCACATACCGCCAGCAGCGCGGGCACTTCACCCCGTCGACGCGATCGACGGCGATCTCGAGTGCGCCATCGGGCTCCCGCCAAACGGTACCCGCCGTGTCGGCCAGATCCAACTCGTCGGGCACCTCAGAGTCGGTGGACAGGTCGACCTCCGACGTGATCAAAAGCATCGGAAGGTCTTCTCGATACTGCTCGAGGAGTGTCGCCGTCGTGCCCCACGCTCGCAACACCACGCGCGCCTCGAGTGAGGTGCCAACACTCTTCTGTTGCCGTAGATGTTCGAGGTCGACGTTGACCACGTCCCGAATCGCCCTCAATCGAGACCACCTCAGCAGCAGCCCACCGTCGACGAGCTGTGCCGTGTCCGCTGGGAACTCAGCCAGGTGCACGCTGTCGTCACGCTCGCCAGGTAGATGTCGCCAGAGTTCGTCGGCCGTGACCGGAAGGAGCGGAGCCAGGAGGCGCGTCAGTCCGTCGGTGATCAGATAGATCGCCGTCTGTGCTGACCGTCGCTCGGGGGACGTGTCGCCGAAGGTGTAGAGTCGATCCTTCGAGATGTCGACGTAGAACGCACTCAGATCGACCGTCAAGAAGTTGTTGAGCGTGTGTGAGATCGTCTGGAAATCGTAGGTGTCGTACGAGCTGAGAATCTTCTGGGTCGCCTCGCCGTATCGAGCCAACGCATACCGGTCGACCTCTGGAAGGCGGTCGGTAGGTACAAGGTCCGACGCGGGGTCGAAATCGTACAAGTTCGCTGTCAAGATCCGCAGGGTATTTCGGATCTTGCGGTAGGCTTCGACGACGCGGGCGAGGATCTCCGTTCCGATCTTGATTTCTTCCCGGTAGTCGACCATCGCAACCCAGAGCCGAAGGATCTCGGCGCCCCTCTGCTTGATGATCGTTTGTGGCTCGATCATGTTGCCAAGCGACTTGGACATCTTTCGGCCGGATTCGTCGACGACGAACCCGTGGGTAATCACCTGCTGGTATGGAGCCTGGCCACGAGTACCGACGGCGATGAGCAACGAGCTTTGAAACCATCCCCGGTACTGATCAGAGCCCTCGAGATACAGCGTCGCCGGCCATCCGAGTGTCGGGTTGTCTGTCTGAACGGCCTCGAGGCTGGTGCCCGAATCAAACCATACGTCGAGAATGTTCTCCTCACGTTCGAAGCTGCGTCCCCCGCAGGCCGGACACACAAAGTCGGCCGGGATGAACTCCGACAGGTCGCGCTCGTACCACGCGTCGGCACCGTGCTCCGCAAAGACGCGGGTCGTCTGGTCGATCACCGCCGGACTCAGCAACGCCTCCTGGCAGGCCTCACACCGCAACGCCGGAATCGGCACACCCCATGAGCGCTGTCGCGAGATGCACCAATCGGGTCGGGTCGCGAGCATCCCACGAATCCGCTCTTCTCCCCAACGCGGGAACCATTCGACCCGGGTGATGGCGTCGAGCGCCCGCGGACGCAGGCCGCTGTCCGCGTTCGCGTCGGCGTCCATGGCGATGAACCACTGTGGTGTGGCCAGAAAGATGACCGGATGGTGGCAGCGCCAACAGTGCGGATAGGTGTGTTCGAGGTCGTCTCGATGCCACAGGCGTCCCGCGTCGCGAAGCGCGCCCTCAACCTCCGGATTCGCGTCGAAGACCTGCAGGCCCGAGAATCGCTCCACGTCGTCGGTGAAGCGTCCACTCGGGCCGACCGGCGCGTACACGTCGAGACCGTACCGCTGCCCGGTCAGGAAGTCGTCGGCGCCGTGCCCTGGAGCAGTGTGCACAGCACCGGTGCCCTGTTCGAGCGTGACGTAGTCGGCGAGCACGGCCACCGAATCGCGGTCGTAAAGCGGATGGCGAAAGCGCAGCCCCTCGAGTCTGCGGCCCTTGAACCTCGCGATCGGGGTCGTGAGCGCGCGCCCCCCGATCGCGCCAACTCGCTCGGCCAGCGGCTCGGCCACGATGAGGATGACACCGTCGGTCTCGTAGGCGGCGTAGTCGAATTCAGGGTGAAACGCGACCGCGAGATTCGACGGGATCGTCCAAGGCGTCGTGGTCCAGATCAGGACCGAGACGGGTCGTCCGGCGAGGGATGGGGCGATTTGCGCCAGGGCCGGCCCACTGTCCTTCGACAGCGGGAACTCGACATAGATAGATGGTGAGGTATGCGGCTCATACTCAACCTCGGCTTCGGCGAGCGCCGTTCGGCAATGGATACACCAGTGCACCGGTTTCTTGCCCTTGTACACCATGCCCTTCCGGACGAGCGTCCCGAGCGCGCGCACGATTGCCGCCTGGTACCCGAAGTGCATCGTGAGGTACGGGGCCTCCCACTGTCCGAGGATGCCCAACCGCTTGAAGTCTTCGCGCATCAGGCCGACATACTTGTCGGCGTAGCCTCGGCACTCACGGCGGAAGCTCGCGACGCTGAGCTCGCGCTTCTTCTTCCCGAGGTGACGGTCGACCTGAAGCTCGATCGGCAGGCCGTGACAGTCCCAACCCGGCACGTACGGCGCGTCGAAGCCGGCCATCGTGCGCGCCTTGACGATGAAATCTTTGAGGATCTTGTTGAGCGCGGTGCCGAGGTGAATCCGCCCATTGGCATACGGCGGACCGTCGTGCAGGACGAACCGTGGGGCACCAGCCCGGCGCTCTCGGATGCGCGCGTACAGACCGATCGACTCCCAACGTCCGATGGCCTTGGGCTCCGCGGTGGGGAGGCTGGCTTTCATCGGAAAGCCTGTCCTCGGCAGGTTCAGCGTGTGCTTCCAGTCGGTCATTGTGCGAGCGATCTTCAATTGTAGTGCAAAGCCTGAGCCATCCGCCGATGGAGAGGGTCGCCCGAGTCCACTTGTATAATGGCCCGTAATGACGAGGGTTCTCAGCTCAGCGGGCTCGACATCGGCGGAGGCCGAGCTTCAGACGTACTCGACCCTGTTGGACAACGGTCTGCGCGTGCTGGTTCGCGAAGTGCACACGGCACCCCTCGTGTCGGTCTGGTGTTGGTACAAGGTCGGGTCGAAGGACGAGCGCGCGGGGTTGACTGGAGTGTCGCACTGGTGCGAGCACATGAACTTCAAGGGGACGACGAATATCCCGCGCGACGAGGTCAAGGGGATTATCGACCGGTTCGGGGGGTTCTGGAACGGATACACCTGGATCGACCAGACCACGTATATGGAGACGGCAACGCCGGACGCGCTGAACAAGATGCTGTTCATCGAATCCGAACGGATGGAGCGGTGTCTCTACGATCCAGCGGACGTGGACTCCGAGCGAACCGTGATTATCTCCGAACTGCAAGGGAACGAGAACGATCCCGATCAACTGCTCGACACCGAGGTGACCGCCGCCGCCTTCACGAGTCACCCGTATCGTCATCCGACGATCGGATGGCTCCGCGATCTCGAGACGATGTCGCGTGAGGATCTCTACGGGTACTACCGTCACCACTACCGTCCAAACAACGCCACGCTGGTGATTGTCGGCGATGTCGAGACCGATGATGTCTTGCGCCGGAGTGAGAAGGCGTTTGGTGGAATCGAAGCCGGGTCGTTGCCCGAGCGGGTGCAGACCACAGAGCCGGTGCAGAACGAAGAGCGTCGCGTGACCGTAAGACGTGACGGCTCGACCGCGTACTTGAAGGTCGCCTACCATGCCCCAGCGGTGGATGACGCCGACTTCGCCCCGATGCTGGTGCTCGACGCCGTGCTCACCGGCGCGAAGGGCCTCAACCTGTGGTCGAGTTTTCGCAGCGCGCCGCCACAGCGTCGCTCACGACTGTATCGCGCCCTGGTCGATACGAGGCTTGCCGCTGCCGTGGGCGGCGCGTGTGTGGCAACTGAGCATCCGTATCTCTTCATGGTTTCGGTGACGGCGGCCGCCGGTCAGGCGATGCGCGTCGTCGAGGATGCGACGCTCCAGACGCTGGATGCCGTGTCAACCGGCGGCATCGGTCCGGAGGAGCTCGAGCGGGCGAAACGTCAGCTGCGCGCGAGAATCGTGTTCGAGAATGACAGCGTGACCAACCTGGCTCACCAGCTCGGATACTTTCAGACGGTGTCGAGCCTCGAGACGTATGCGGCTCTTCCAGAGCGCATTCGTGCCGTGACAACTGACGAGGTCACTCGGGTTGCCGGGTCGTATCTCGCGCCGACCAATCGGACGGTCGGCTGGTTCGAACCGTCCTGACGCATGGCGACGCCCGCAGCGGTTGGTCTCGCGCCCGTCCCCATCGTGTTACCCAATGGCGTGCGGGCACTCGCCGTGCGAACATCCCTGACACCGGCCGTGACGATCAACCTCGCACTCGGTGCGGGGTCGATGCACGATCCCGAGGCGACACCTGGGGCGGCGTTCCTCCTGTCTCGGGTCATCGATCGGGGAACGACCGAGCGGTCGGCCGAGGCGATTTCAGAAGACCTCGATTCTCGAGGCGTGTCGTTGCGCGTCGCAGTGACCCGACATGCCTTGAACGTCAGCTGTGACTGTCTGGTCGAGGACTTCGAGGCGATCGTTGGCTTACTGGCGGACATCATCCGCAATCCGACGCTTCCGGAGGCGGAGATCAAAACGCGGCGGGGGGAGGTACTGACCGCCATTCAGCAGGACCACGACAATCCTGCCGTCACCGCCGTGGAACGGTTGATGACGCTGTTGTACGGAGCCAGTCATCCGTTTGGTCGCCCCACGAGGGGGTCGACCGCATCGGTTGAACAGATCGATCGGCCGGTGCTCACACAGTTGCATCTCACGCGATATGTCCCGGCGGGTCTCTCGGTGGTCGTCGTCGGCGATGTCGAGCCGTCAGAGGCCATCGATGCCCTGTCACAGGCCTTTGGCGACTGGCAGAAGGAGCGCGTCGCGGAGCCTTCGCTCGCGTCGCCGCCGATGGCGACCCAGCGACAGCGTCTCGTTGTGCCGATGATGAACAAGTCGCAAGCCGACATCGCGTACGGCTTCACCACCATCGTTCGCGGAGATCCCGCGTACTACGCGTACTGGCTGATGTGTAACATTTTCGGACAGTACGGGATGGGTGGTCGTCTTGGCTCCAGCATCAGAGAGCGGCAGGGTATGGCGTACTACGCGTTCTGCGGGTTCGAGGCGGGCCTGATCGAGGGGCCGTTGATCGTGCGGGCCGGTGTCGGTGCAACCAATGTCGACAAGGCGGTGGCGTCGATTGACACCGAGGTTACGGCGTTGGCGAGCGAGGGTGTCACCGGCGACGAGCTCGACAACTCGAAACGATACCTCACCGGCTCACTGCCCCGTACGCTGGAAACCAACGCTGGGATTGCCGCGTTCCTCCAGAACGTGCAGCAGTTCGATCTCGGTCTGGACTACGACCGGCGGTTGCCGACGCTGATTGACGACGTCACCCGCGATGCGGTCAACGACGCGGCGCGGCGGACTCTAGACGCGGGCCGCGCCGCGGTCGTGGTCGCGGGTCCGTACGAGGGCGCTCTGGGCGTCTAGTGTCAGGACACGAGTGTCGACGACCGCGGTCTTCTTCGACGTCGACTTCACGCTCATCTACCCCGGCCCCACCTTTGACGGCGGCGGTTATCGGCAATTTGCCGCGCGCCACGGCGTCGAGGTCGATTCGTCCGTATTTACGGCAGCGGTTGCGTCGGCGTCGGTTGAGCTCGACCGGGCCCAAGATGACATCTACCGGCCAGAGCTGTTCATTCGATACGCGCGTCGCGTGTTGGAGTACATGGGGGGCGCCGGTTCCGGTCTCGATCCGTGCGCGCGAGAAATCTACGACGAATGGGCCGCCTGCCAGCACTTTTCGCTTTACGACGATGTCCAGGCAACCCTGGAGCAGCTCCACGCCGCCGGCATTCGAATCGGTCTGATCTCGAACACGCATCGGTGTTTGGCGTCGTTTCAGAGCCACTTTGAGCTGGAGCCGTACATCACCGCGGCGCTGTCCTCGTCCGATCACGGCTACATGAAGCCGCACCCCAGTATCTTCGAGGCTGCGCTCAAGCTCGTCGACGCCATGCCGACCGAATCGGTCATGGTCGGTGACAGTCTGAATCACGATATCCGTGGGGCTCGGCAAGTCGGGATGAAAGGTGTACTGATCGAGCGTTCAGCGACACGCGACGCGGAGACGCTGGATGGAGTTCGCGTCATCCGGACGCTCACTGACTTACCTGAGGTGCTTCGGGGGCTCTAGGCTCTCATCCTGGCGGCCAGGTCATGGGACGCCCGGCCAGCAGATGGAGGTGGATGTGAAACACTGTCTGGCCCGCGTCGGCGTTACAGTTGAGCACCGCTCGGTAGCCGCCCTCTGCATGACCGAGCTCATTCGCGATCAGTGACGCCCGTCTCACCATATCGCCAACCACGGTGTCGTGGTCGGCTGACAGGTCATTGAGCGTCGCGATATGTGATCGTGGGATCACGAGAACATGAGTGGGGGCCTGAGGGTTGATGTCATTGAACGCGACCAGCCGTTCATCCTGATAGACGATCGCGGCCGGAATGTCGCCGCTAGCGATCTTGCAAAACAGGCAGTCCTCTGACATGGCTGATTGACCTCGACACTCTCCGCATTGTCATGACACGCGGGATACCCCGAAGGTCGTCCCGAGTATCGACGATCTCGAGCCCGGTCCGTGCGTCCAGATACTGGGACAATGAGACTGTTTGCCCCAAACCAAGCTCGACGATCAGGTAGCCGCCCACGGCGAGGCGGTGAGAGGCTACGTCCACGAGCTGCGTGACCAACTGCAGGCCGTCAGGTCCGCCGTCCAACGCGGTATGCGGTTCGAATGCTCGAACCTCAGGTGGTAGGTCTGAGATCTCTGAGCTGGGAATATAGGGCAGATTGGCCACGATCACGTCCGGCGTGTCCTGGACGCGGTTCAGGAGCGGAGCGCACACCCATCGAATCCGGTGGCCCACGTCGTGGCGCTTGGCGTTTCGCCGGGCGACGGCGATCGCCCCCGGCGAGATATCGGTCGCTGTCACCTGCGCACCGGTGTTCTGCGCGATGACGATGGCCACACATCCCGAGCCGGTGCCGACGTCAACGACGTGCGGTCGAGCGTGGCCGTGCTCTTCGATCCGCGCGAGGGTCGCCTCGACGAGGAGCTCCGTTTCTGGACGTGGCGTGAGCACCTCCGATGTCACCTCGAAGTCGAGTCCCCAGAACTCTCGGCGCCCGGTGATCAGCGAGACCGGCTCCCGCCGTGCCCGTCGTTCCAGCAACCGGTGATACCGGTCGAGAAAGTCGCCGGGCGCTTCGTGTCGACCATCCGAGAGATAGGTCGCACGATCCCATCCGAGCACACTCCGGGCCAGCACCTCGGCGTCGATCGCTGCGTCCTGGCATTCCAACCCCTCCGAAACGAGGCGCGCTCGGGCCGCGTCGACGTGGCCCCGGACTGTTGTCACGTGGCGACCTCGTCTTCCCGGAGCTGTGCGGATTGGTAATGCGTGGCGAGCGTATCGATAATCTCGGTCACATCGCCGTCGAGCATCTGTGCCAATCGGTGGGTCGTGAAACCGATCCGGTGGTCGGTCACACGGTTCTGCGGAAAGTTGTAGGTGCGAATCTTCTCCGACCGTTCGCCACTCCCAACCTGCGTCCGGCGATCCTGTGCGATCTCGTCCTGTTGTCGCTTCATCTCGATCTCGTACAGTCGAGACCGCAACACTTTCATCGCCTTTGCCTTGTTCTTGATCTGCGATTTCTCGTCCTGCTGCGACACCACCAGCCCGGTCGGGATGTGTGTGATTCGGACCGCAGAATAGGTGGTGTTGACGCTCTGTCCTCCTGGTCCACTTGAACAGAACGTATCGATCCGAAGGTCCTTGGAGTCGACCTGAATGTCGACCTCCTCGGCTTCGGGCAACACCGCGACCGTCGCCGTCGACGTATGGATGCGGCCACTGGCTTCGGTCGCCGGCACCCGTTGGACTCGATGGACGCCGCTCTCGTATTTCAAACGGCTGTAGACGCGCTGACCTTCGATCAGCGCCACGATCTCCTTGAGCGCGCCGACGCCCGTCTCGTGTGACGACAGCACCTCGACCCGCCACCCTTGCGTCTCAGCAAACCGCGAGTACATTCGAAACAGGTCGGCAGCAAACAACCCGGCCTCATCACCGCCTGTTCCGGCTCTGATCTCCAGAACGACGTTGCGTTCGTCGTTTAGGTCTTTCGGTAGGAGAAGGATCTTGATCTCTGCGAGTAGCGCGTCTCGACGCTCCTCTAGTGCGGTCAGCTCCAAGCGGGCGAGTTCTCGGAGCTCCGGGTCCTCGCCGGCGCTCTCGGCGAGCTCCTGGGCCTGGGCCGCCTCTCCGATGACGGCCTTGTACTCCCTGAACGTCTCGACCAGGTCCTGGATTTCCGACAACGCTTTGGTGTGCTTGCGGTACTCGTTCGGATCGGCCTGCACCGCGGCGTCACTGACCAGGGTCATCAGTTCCTCGTATCTCGCCTCGACCGCGTTGAGCTTGTCCAACATGTAGGTCCGGGCCTCACGTACGAGTGGTGTCGTTATCCTCCCGACACCGGGGGCAAGAACGCAACCTCGTCGCCATCGGACAGGGCGTGATCCATCTTCGTGTACTCTTCATTGATTGCGGTCGAGACGGCATCTCGATATCCCGCCAACTCGGTGTGTTCAGCCGCCAACGAATCCCACAGGACTCTCGCGGTCGAACCGTCCGGGAGCTCTCGATGCAACTCGCTGGAGCCAGCGATGTCCCTGAGACGCGCAAACAGTCGGACTGTCACACGCATGCGCGCCGATACGCGTCCTCACGCGCGCCCTCGTCATCCGGATCTGCCGTGGCACCCTCAATCCACACATCGCCACCTTCGAAGAACTCGTGCTTCCAGATCGGTGCGATCTGCTTGATCCGCTCGATCGCATAGCGACACGCGGCAAACGACTCGGCCCGGTGCGGAGAGGCGGCCGCGATGGCGACACTGGTCTCGCCGACCGCCAGCGTCCCGAGTCGATGATGCAGAGCGATGGCGATCTCCGGCCATCGGTCCTGAGCTTCCGCGGCGATCTGTTCGAAGACCTTGATCGCGAGCGGTTCGTACGCCTCGTACTCGAGTCGCAGAACGTGTTTTCCAAGATTCTGGCCTCTGACTTGACCCAGAAACGATGTGACAGCCCCATTCGGTGTCGATGTTTCCTGCACCATCTCGCAAACCGTCTGGACGACCCGGTTGGCGTCGAGCGGCTCCTGAGTAATGAGGAACTGCGGCGTGGCCATTTTTCGGAGTATAGCAGCCGCCCCGACACCCCTCACCCACGCCTGGCTCTCCTCACATCACTGTCGCGGCAGCCGCCCTCCGCCTGACGACTGTTTGACGCCATTCGGGAAGTGCGCGAGGACGTTCGCTCCGGCACTCACTGCCGACCCGTGTCGAATCGCCTCACAGACGTAGGACTTCGCGGCATCGACGGCCTCGGCGAGGGGCCGGTTGCGCGCGAGGGCCGCCGTGATCGCGGCGCTGAACGTGCACCCACTGCCATGGGTGCTCGCGCTCACGAGCCGGGGTCCGGGGAGCTCGATGAGATCGTGGCCGTCGAAGAAGATGTCAATCACCTCCTCGGTCGGGAGATGTCCACCAGTGATGACGACCGCGCCAGCGCCAAGGTCGACGATTCGCCGTGCGGCCTCACACGCGTCAGCCACCGACTCGATGGCGCAGCCGGTCATCAGCTCGGCCTCCATTCGGTTCGGCGTGATACAGCGAGCCCTCGGCAACAGCTTGGTCCGGAGTGCCTCGACGGCATCGTCATCCAGCAGTCGGCGCCCACTCGTCGAGGTGATCACCGGGTCGACCACGACCGACCGGACGTCAAGCTCGTCGAGGCAAGTCGCGACCGCGTCGACAATGCCTCGATTGGCAAGCATCCCTGTCTTGGTAGCCGTCACGCCGAAACTATCGATGACTGCCGCGATCTGGGCGCCGACGACGTCGGCGGGAACGTGGTGCACGGCCGTGACGCCGACGGTGTTCTGAGCCGTGATCGCGGTGACCGCGCACACTCCATACACGTCGTGGGCGGCGAAGGTCTTGAGATCGGCCTGAATTCCCGCGCCGGCGCCGGAGTCACTACCGGCGATCGTCAACGCCGTCGTCATGGCTGTCGATGGGTGGGCACGAGAGTCATGCTACGAGATCGGGCGACTGGACCCGGGCTGGCCGAAGACGAGCAAGTATTGATACGTGAGGAACTCCTCGCGAGCGAGCAACTGGAGACCCGCACTTTCGGCGTCGCGGATAACAGCATCTGGTTCTACCCGCTCGTCGGTGGGAGGACCGGGGCCTCCGCCTTCGAGTCTGAAATCGATGATCCCGACGCGCCCGTTCGGCTTCAGTGATGCCACGACATTCTTCAGGAGGGCGACAGGGTCGGTCATCTCAGGGTATGTGGAGACGATCAGCACGGCGTCAAGGCCGGTCGGTAGTCGTGGGTCGTTCGGCGTTCCCAGGACCGTCATCACGTTCGCGAGGCCTTCTCGACTCACCCGTCTCGCAATCGATTCGATCATCTGAGGCTGGATGTCTTCCGCGTAGACACGCCCGTTCGGTCCAACCCGGCGTGAGAGCCGAACGGTGAACCAGCCGCCACCAGCGCCGAGGTCGGCAACTCTCGCACCGTCGGCGATGCCGAGCGCGTCCATCACCTGCTCAGGCTGTTGCCAGGCGTCGCGGTCCGGGCCCTCGAGCAGTCCGAGGTCCTCCGGTGGGAACAGCCGTCCGTGTGGCACGCGGTCCTGAGCGACAGCCACCTCGGACCAAGACGCAACAGCGACCAGCAGCGCGACGGCCGCAACCGTGACGCCGGCCGTATGCCCGGTCGGGAGGTGTCGCATCATCGTTTCTACCCTTCTCCGAATTATATGGTTCTCGTCTATGCCATGGGAGGAGGGGGACAGGGCAGATCGTTACTCGTCGCAAAGGTGTGCATGGGCGGGCGGGTGTATCCCTGTTCAACGGCGCCAAGATCCAGATCGCAGGTCGAGAGATCCTCGACCGGGAGCAGTTGGAACGGCGTCGGTCGCGGGACGTCGATCCACTTGAGATACCCGCCGCACTGTCGGCACAGCTCAAGGTGTCGCGACGGCTGCTCAGTCTCAACGGCGGCAGTGATGAGCGAATCGCCAGCCTCGTCACAATAGATGCAGTGCTGGCGCGCCGGTGTCCACGCAGAGCCGCAGAAGGAGCAGCGGAGCGACCGTCGCGTCGTTGGGCCAATCCGTTCTCCGAAGGCAGGCCACGACCCGCAGGCCGCGCAGTATCCATGACTCCACCGGTCGATCACTCGCTGGAGTTCACCGGCCGGTTCGGCGAGGTCGGTGAGGAGCTGTTGTTGAAGGCGGTGGGCGATCGGTCCGGATGCCAGCTCGGCCACGAGCCAGAGCAGATCGGGGGCGATTCCGACATGATGCGCCTTGCTGCGGATCGCGTCCTGCTGGCGTCCCAGCGACGCCGCCAGTAGTGACCCGATGTCGATCCTTTCGCCGTCCAGGGTGTCGCCGAGACGGCCCGCCGCCCCACCCGCCGCGCCCGATGACAGATCCTCGCAGAAGCCCAACACGAACGGAACGACCGCCCGAGCGTCGACCAGAATCGCCTCACCCACCAGAACGGGCATATCAGAGCGAAGCTTTGCCGCGGCCTGTGCGGGGTTGAGATCCAGGGTCGCAGGTAGCTTCTGGTCGATGATCACGGCCAGCTCCCGGCTTCGAGTTACGATGCGACGCTGGAGCTCGACCGCTGGCTCGAGATCGGGCCGCCGGTCCACAGTTTCGCGCCAGCGCTGTTCGGCCGTCTCGATGTCTCGAGCGTGAGAGGGTTGGTAAGTCATTTCCAGGAAAGAACTTAACATGACTCGGGCCTTGACTGTTTCCGGAGTGACCTTGTAGGTCTTGGAAGCCCGTCGGTATAATCAGGGAAAGCAGGAAAAGGAATCGACATGGCCGTGACAGCGATAGAGAGACCGATCAGTGTGACCGATGCCGCAGCGGGCAGAATCTCGCAGCTGCTGTCTGAGGAGAACAAGGGTACCGCCGGGCTCCGAGTTTTTGTGCAGGGTGGCGGATGTTCCGGGTTTCAGTATGGCCTGATGATCGAGGAGAGCGCTGGCGACGTCGAGGCCGATCAGATTTTTGCCTCGAATGGGGTCAAGATCTTTGTCGATCCCATCAGTGTCCGGTATCTCACCGGTGCAGAGGTCGACTTTGTCGACAACCTGACGGGCGGTGGGTTCACCATCAAGAATCCCAACGCCAAGACGACGTGCGGCTGCGGTCAGTCGTTCGGCGTGTAGCGTCTTTTCGGCGCACCTCGTCACCCGGAGTAGGGCGCGGGCCACGGCCAGTTCGACCGGAGGTTGTCGTCCCGTCGAGGCGCTCCTCGGTATTCGTGCCGAGCGGCGCTCGGCGACCTTTCCCGTCAACCGAGATGGAACCGCAGTCCGACTACATTGAGCGTCTCAGACCGCCCGGCAGCCGGCGGTCCACCAAGCGCGAGTTGATCGTCGATGTATTCCTTCGCCAGGAAGGACACCTGAGCGCCGACGACCTGGTTGGCCTCATCAAGTCGGAGGACCATAAGATTAGTCGCGCGACGGTCTATCGGACGCTCCAGTGGATGGTAGAGGCCGGAATCGCGCGGAAGGTCGATTTCGGCGAAGGCCGGTTTCGTTTCGAGCACTCGTACCGCCATCCCCGGCACTTCCACCTCATCTGCAAGACGTGTAATCGGTCGTTTGAGTTTCTGAGCTCGGACATCGAGTCGCTGATCGAGGAGGTCGCGAGCGCTCGCCGGTTTGTCTCACGCCAGAGCGTTGTCCAGGTGTACGGGACCTGTGACGAGTGCCAGACGGGCCGGAGGCAGCCCGGAGGCGCGGCGCCGACCGAGCTTCTCTTCGCCCGTGACGCCCTCAGGATCGCGATCGCCACTGAACGCAGCGGCTTGGAGTTTTACACGCGCGCCGCTCGGGTGACAAAGGACACGCGGGGTCGCCGCATCTTCAAGCGGTTGGCCGATGAAGAGCAGGAGCACCTCGGCAAGCTCGAAGCGCGTTACCAGGAGCTGTTGGCCCAAGACCCTGGGCTGGAGTCTCGTCCTACGTTTCTGTTCTTCAAGGGTGCGGCGAACGGGCTGTTCGCGGCCGGCGCCGACGAGCTGAAGAAGGGCGTGGATGACAAAGAGGCGCTGATGATCGGGATCCGATGCGAGCGCGGCTCCCACCGCTTCTTTCGACGCTATGGCGAGCGGTTCGAGGACTCCGAGGGAAAGCAGATCTTTCTCGAATTTGCCGACGAGGAGCGGGAGCATCTCGAACTGCTCATCCGCGAGTATCGGGCACTTGCCCAGCGTCAGTCGAAGCGCCCAGCGCGGCGGCGGCCGGCCAAGAGGCCGCGCAGCGCCACGGCGTAGGCCCGAGACCGGTGATCGATCTTCACCTCCACACGACCGCCTCGGATGGTCGGCTCGATCCCGCCGACCTTGTCGCCCGGGCTCATGACGCCGGCGTTCGCACCCTGAGTGTCACCGACCACGACACCATGTCGGGGGTCCCGGCCGCGGCCGAGGCGGCGTCGACGCTCGGACTCGAGTTTTTGCCCGGAGTCGAGATCACCGCCGTACTCGAGCAACGGGATGTCCATCTGCTCGGCTACTTCCTCGACCCTTCACCTCCGGCGCTTGAATCGTTTCTTCAAGCACAGCGAGACGACAGGATTACGCGTGCACGTGCGATGTCTGAGAGGCTCGAGGGACTCGGTGTTCCGATCGCGATCGAGCCGATCGTCGAGTCAGCCGTCGCGGCAGGGCGGTCGGTGGCGCGCCCCCTGCTCGCCCGCGCTCTCGTCGACGCGGGCCATGCGAGCAGTCTTCGTGAGGCGTTCGATCGCTGGATTGGGGACGGCGGTACCGCGTACGTCCCGCGCACAGGTTCGTCGCCGGCCGATGTTGTGCGTCTGGTCTCGAGAGCCGGAGGAGTCTGCTCGATCGCCCACCCGGGGCTGGTGAATCGCGACCATCTGGTACCTAGTCTCGCCAAGGCCGGTTTGGCCGCGATCGAGGTGTATCACCCCGAGCACGACCACGCGGCGCAGACCCGTTATCGGCGACTGGCCGTCCAGCACGATCTTGCTGTCACTGGCGGCTCCGATTATCACGGCGATGACCATCATCGCGCGTCCAGCCTCGGTGCGGTCGGCGTTCCGCGTGAGGCGTTCATTCCGTTGCTTCAGCGGCTGGTCGTCGCTCACAGTGTCGTTCATGGGGGGCAGTGACGCCGAAGCCTTCGCCGTTTGTGCTGCGGTGTCTGCATGATCTTCGTCCGGTCTTCGGGCTTCGGCCTGCGGCCCTGGATGTCGCAATGGGTTCCGGTCGGCATGTGTCGGCTCTCGCGGAGTCCGGGTTTCAGGTGTTCGGTGTCGACCGCGATTACGAGCGAGTCCAGCAGGCGCGGTGCCGGCTTCGAGAGGGCGGGTCACGGCCAGGTTTCTGGGTGGCCGACCTCGAGTCGTGGCCCCTTCCCCACGGGCGATTCGACCTGGTCCTCTGCACGCGATACTTGCAGCGAACGTTGTGGTCTCGCCTCGAACAGGCGGTTGCTCCAGGCGGCTTCGTTCTGTATGAGACCTTCACGGTCGGGCAGTGCCGCTACGACTGGGGTCCGCGGTCATCCGAGCATCTTCTGACACCGGGAGAGTTGCGCGGGGTGTTCGCCGACTGGGAGGTGTGGGTCTACGAGGAGCGCGAGACGCCCGCGGCGGAGGCCGGCCTCCTCGCACGGCGGCCAGACGGCGACTGATATGATCGACAGGTGTCGGCCGCTCTCATCACTGCCACGGTGCTCGGTCTGTCGGGCCTTATTTTTTCCGCCGGGATCGGCTTCGGGGCCGTGAGCTCCGCCGAGGTCTTCCGTCACATCAGCGTCGGCATCTTCTTCACGTTGATCACGTTGCTGGCCCACTCGATGACGATGTTCTATCTCATCGGCAAGGGCAAGGCGGTCCGCGAGGCGGTCACGGAAGGTGACTTGTCGCCCGAGCTCTACGCGACGGTGGCGCGTGCGCGCAAGCCGGTTTTCTCGATCGCGACGATCGCCATGCTGCTGACCATGGCCACGGCGATCATCGGTGGCGCTGTCGACACCGGCGCGCTTCCCGCAGGCATCCACTCCATGCTTGCCGTCTCGGCGATCGCGGCCAATGTCATGGCACTGCGGACAGAGGTCGGGGCCATGCTGTCGAGCTCGCGCGTCGTGGCTGAGGTCGATGCGCTTCTGGCTGCAACCGAGTCGACATCACATTCGTGAGCGGCCACCGCCCAGGGCACCTGAAACTTCTCCTCTTCGATATCGATGGGACCCTGCTGCTCTCTGGAGGTGCGGGTCTACGTGCGCTCAACCAGACCTTTCTGGAGCTGTTCGGGACCGCGAACGCGTTCGACGGGATCCCGGTTGCGGGTCGCACCGATCCGTTGTTGCTCGATGACGCCGCGGCTCGGGTGGGGATCGCACTCGACACGGTGCAGCGACGGCGGTTCCATGACCGATACTGCGACCTACTCGAACTCGAGATCCTCCAGCCCGGACCGCGAAAGGGCCTCATGCCCGGTGTCGAAGAGTTGCTCCGGCATGTGCATCATCAGCCAGAGTTGTGTGTCGGCCTGTTGACCGGCAACTTCGCGCGCGCGGCGCAGATCAAGCTGGAGCATTTCGGACTTTGGCCCTTCTTCGTGTGTGGCGCGTATGGCGACGATGCGGCCGAGCGTGACGAGCTGGTCCCGGTTGCAGTGCGCCGCGCTCGCACGGCCGGCGCCGTCGTGCGCTCACCAGCACACGTCGTGGTCATCGGCGACACGCCGCTCGACATTCGCTGTGCGACAGCGGCCGGGGCGCGGTCGATCGCCGTGGCCACCGGTTCATTCGATGTGCAGACCCTCGATCGCAAGGGCGCGACCGCGGTGCTTGCCGATCTCAGCGCCCGAGAGGCGTTCCTCGCTATTCTCGACGAGTTCTGACAGCCATGGCCGGCCGTCACCGACCCTCGAGGTGGAGCGCAAGGTGCACGCGCGCGACCGCGTGCATGAATCCGCCCACTTGTGCGTAGTCGTCGCTCGCCGCGGCCCGAATGTGCTCCACTGCTTCCTGAAAATCGCCCAGGGCTTCAGCATAGAGACCGAGGTACAGATGGGCGAAGAATTCGGCGCTCGGCCTGCCGTCGGTGGTGGCCATCACCTCTTCGGCCGTCCGCGAGCCCGAGAACATCTCGTACACTTCTCGCATCGGAACACGCGGGTCTGGCCCCACGGGAAGAAGGGCCAACCTGGCCTCTTCGGGTGATTCAGCACGGGCGACACACAGGAAATGCCAAGCTGCGTTTTCGACGTCGTTCGGGTTGACCGTACGGTGCGATTCAAACTGCTCTCGACAGTCGTCGTAGCGCCCGGCGTAGTACAAGACGATGCCGCGCTGCCAGAGCCGGGGCTTGAAGTTAGGGGCAAGGGCTACTAACTCGTCGAAGCCGCTCACCGACTCGGCGATGTCGTGATTCAGGAAATCTCGGGTCGCCTGGTCAAAGACCGCCTGCGCGTCGGTATCGGATCGCTGGGCCTGGGCAGCAACGGTCGTCGCGACACATCCAATAAGACAGGCCGCTCCCAGATACAACGCCACCGGTCGTGTTGCTCGTCTCATCCTGCCAATCATAATGTCGATCTGACCGTCGTGTATGGTACCTTGCGCGGGTGAAGCTCCGACAGAGTCGGCCTCTGACGGTGACCGTCATTGCGGCGGTGCTCGTCATTACGACGGGATGCCGCGAATTGGCGCCGGCGGTCGAGGTGACCGATCAGACTGAGGCTCCACGTGGTCCGACCGAGATGCCCCTGGACAACCCGCAGTACACGATCCTCGAGATGGCGACCGCGCACGGCGCCTTTACCCTCGAGGTCGAAGTCGATGCCGGCGCCGACACCCAGGCGATCGGCCGTCAGCTGATCGAACCGATCAAGGAACAGTACGCCGAAGTGCTCGTCTATTTCTACGATCGGGCCGGCAATGGCGAGCTGCCGATGAGACGTGTTCAATGGACGGCAGGCGAGGGATATACCGACGTCGAGTACTAGCCTGAGGGAGAACGAATGAAAACAGTGACGAAGCTGACGTTGGACGATGCCCGCGTCATCATGGCCGCCGCCGAGACGAAGTCACGCGAGATCGGTGTCGACATGGATATTGCCGTCACGGATGACAGCGGAAGCCTGTTTCCGCCGCCGCACGCCGGTCGACTCGTGCCTACGGAGAGGTGAGCGGACCGGGCGGTCCGGCCTTCGGCATCCACGTGAGCCATCAAGGACGTTTCATGATCGTGGCCGGTGGCCTTCCGATCTTCGTCGACAACCAGATCGTTGGTGGTGTGGGATGTAGCTCCGGTCACCCGGATCAAGACGAGGAGGTTGCTCAGGCCGGTATCGACGCGTTGATGGCGGCACTCGGGGGGGCGCGGGCGTAGATCGCACGATCCGTCTACCGCCGGTTGGCAGCCTGATAGTCTTCCAGGAATCGGTCCACGTAGCCGAGGAGCGCGTTCGGAACCGAGTTGATCGCGTTCTCGCGACTCGTTGTGCCCAGCGCCTGTGCCTCCCACTTAATCCCGGGCGCGATGTCGAGCGACTCGACCGAGTCGGTCGGCGCGGTTGGTAGCGCCCCATCAAGGACCAGCTCTCCGTAGCGTCTGTAGTTGACGACGCGTTCGACCAGTTGTACGGACACGAGAAACGCATACCCTCCGGCCGCATTGACCGCCTGGACCGCAACCCTGAGTCGAGGGTCACCGCGCGCATCCCGGTCATCGAGGGTTCTCACCTCCAGCCCGCCGCGGCGAAGCCGCTCTTCGACCGCTGCCGAGATCGACAGTTCCGTAAACCCGATCGTCGCGGCAGCGCCCACCAGCTGCACCTCGACACGAACGGACGTCAGGTCGATCAGGGAGGCTTGCTGCGCCGGTAACGGCTGAGCCCCTAGGGATTGCAGACCGGCTGCAAATACCACGACTGTGCCGACGATCCTGGCGACGCGTGCGCCGACCGCTCGCGGTGGCCGGCGGGTCGCAAGGCCGGCGATGTTCCGTGCCAAGCTCATGAGTACGAAGACTTTACGGCCATTCATGGCGACCCCTTGAAGAATCGCGGCTTTTGGACTTGATCTCTCAGTAGACAGTGGTAGTCTAGCTGAGAGTTTCTCGTGCCGTTTTCAGAAGAATAACCTTTGTTAAGGAGGTGATCCCCCAATGGCAGAGATGGAGATCATCGAGACAACGTCTACCGGCGAGCCCGGTTTCTCCAGGCGCAACTTCATCAAAGGGGTGATTGCCACCGGCGCGGCCGTGTCGTCCAGCGGCTATATGCTGCGGGACGGGGGCCACGCGATAGCCCAGTCGGCCGCCGGATCGGTCGACCGACTGATCACCTTGAACGTGAACGGTCAGAGTCGGCGGGTCGATGTGACCAAGCAAGAGACGCTGGTCGTGACCCTTCGATACAAGCTGGGCCTCACGGGGACAAAGATCGGCTGTGACCGTGCCGAGTGCGGCAGTTGCACGATTCTCCTCGATGGCGTGCCGCATTACGCGTGCTCGGTGCTGACGCACAATGTCCGTGGGCGGCAGGTCACGACCGTCGAGGGGTTGGAGCAGCCGGATGGCACGCTGCACCCGATGCAGCAGGCGATCGTCGACGAACAGGGGTTTCAGTGTGCGTTCTGCATGCCCGGGTTCATCATGACCACCGTCGCGTTGCTCAACGACAATCCGAACCCGACCCGGCAGGAAGCCGCCCAAGCCCTCTCAGGCAACCTGTGTCGGTGTGCGGACTACGAGAAGATCTTGACATCCGTCATGCGGGCGGCCGAATACACGCGGAGGTCCTAGATGGCTGACTACAAACTGATCGGAAAGGACTTCAGTACCCCCGACCTGGTAGCCAAGGTTACCGGCCGCGCGAAGTACGCCGAAGATTTTCGCGCGGAAGGGATGCTCTTTACGAAGCTGTTGTCGAGTCCGATGCCGCATGCGCGAGTCCGCAACCTGGACACCAGCGCTGCGCTCGCGATGCCGGGCGTCGAGGCCATCTTGACGGCCGATGACTTGCCGGAAGTGGAGGCCCCCAACGAGGCCGGACTGACCAACGAGCCGCTGTACGAGGGTGAACCGATTCTGGCAGTCGCCGCCGTCGATGAGGCGACGGCGGCAGAGGCGATCGAACGTATCAGGGTCGACCTTGAGCCGCTGCCGTTCTGCCTCGACCCGCTCGAAAGCCTCCGTCCGGGTGGCCCGGACGCTCGGCTTGACGGCAACTCGGTAGTTGACGGCGAAATGACGACCGTGAAGTGGACGGATGCAGATTTCGCCGCCGCGGCGGACGGGACGCTCCCGATGGGAGAGCCGACGGATCAGTGGGAGTTTGGCGACGTCGAGGCCGGCCTCGCTGGCGCTGATCTGGTCCTCGACGAGACGGTCTTCCATCAGTCGCTGTCGCACCAGCCGCTGGAGACCCGTACGACGATGGCGTACTGGCAAAACGGCAAGGTGTACGTCTACCCGTCGGTGCAGAGCACCGCCCGGGCCCTCGGTCCAGTAGCCCGGTGGGCCGGCGTGAGCCCAAACGATGTGGTTGTGGTCAACGAGTTCACCGGCGGGGGATTTGGCAGCAAGATCAGCGGCTATCCGCAGCTGGTGTTTCCGATTCTGCTCTCCAAGAAGTCGGGGAAGCCGGTCATGATGCGGGTGACTCGTCGCGAGGAGAACTTCTTTGGACGGTCCAGGCCGGGTCTGCAAGGCCGCGTCAAGATCGGGTTGCGACGTGACGGCCGGATCACCGCCTTGGATCTGTTCGTGATCCAGGACGGAGGCCCGTACGGTCGCTCTGGCGATTTCCTGTCGGCAGGGCGCATCGCTTCGCTGGCCTACCAGCCCCTGAGCATGCGTGCTCGTGGTGTCACGGTGTTCACCAACACGCCACCCCGAGGTGCACAGCGAGCGCCGGGCGGCGCGCAGTGCATCACGATGCTGTCACCGGTGCTGGACAAGGCGGCACGCAGCCTGGGGATCGACCGCGCCGAGCTTCTCCGGATCAACGCACCTGAAGGTCAGGCGGAGTACAACGAGCGTGACGGTTCACGCGTCAACGTGTCGAGTGCGTTCGTCAAGGAGGCGATCGATAAGGGCGTTGAGCTGTTTGGCTGGCGCGAGCGGCAGGCCCGGAGCGGTCAGCGTCGCGGCTCCAAGGTCACCGGAACAGGGATCGCCCTGAGTACCTATTCAGGTGGAAGCTCTGGCTATGACGGTCTGGCGGTCATCAAGCCGGACGGCAAGTTGTATATCCACACCGGTATCGGGAACCTGGGGACCGGGTCTTTCGCTGACACGTCACGCGCGTTCGCGGAAGCGATCGACATGCCCTGGGACAAGGTGGAGATTGCGTGGGGCGACACGGGCAAGCATTTGCCGTGGAGCGCGTCACAGGGCGGCAGCCAGACGACCCATGCCCATACGCGTGCGAACTGGGCGGCAGGTCAGGATGCCAAGCGCAAGCTTCAGGAGGTCGCGGCCCGGGACCTCGGCGGGTCACCGGACGATTACGAGTTGGGCGGCGAGCGCGTCTATCGCCGTGGTAATCGGTCCCAGGGTATGACCTATGCACGGGCGGCGCAGCGCGCGATCGCCCTCGGTGGTCGATACGACGGCCACGAGTTACCCGAGGACATTAACGCCATGACCGTCACCTCCGCCCAGTCGCTGGCCGGACAGGGCTTGATGGGCGTGGCCAAGGACAACTATGGCCTTGGTGGACGGACGATGTCGTTCGTCGTTGGTTTGGCCGAGGTCGAGATCGACGTGGAGACTGGCGAGATTCAGCTCGTCGACTATGCAGCCACGACAGATTGTGGTCGAGTGTTGCATCCGGCCACGCTGGGTGCTCAGATTCTTGGTGGCGGTATTCAGGGCTTTGGGATTGCGCTCAGCCAGAAATGGGTGTTCGACCGCCGGTGGGGGTTGCTGGTGGCCAAGAGGTTCTACTCGAACCGGCCTCCCGGCATCACTGACATTCCGCTCGACCGGCCGATGCAGTGGGCGGCCGTCGACGAGCCCGACCCGTTCACACCGGTGGGATCCAAGGGGATCGGTGAGCCGCCGGTTGGGGCGGGGGCCGGAGCGGTGGTATGCGCCATCGCCGACGCGATGCAGGCAGTCGGCGACGGGTACTTCCACCGCTCGCCGGTGTCCCGCGACATGATTCTGACAGAGCTCGAGCAGCTGCCGGCGGCGCACGGCCGCCTGACGACGCACGTGTAGGAGGGATACAGCATGGCCACTATTCGCGATGTGATGCCCCCATTCGAGCTGTTCCAACCAGCAAGCGCAGACGACGCGGTTGCCCTGCTTGACGAGCATGGGGCCGACGCCTGGGTCTTCGCTGGTGGGCTCGACAGCCTCGACTGGTTCAAAGATCGAGTCAAGCGGCCGAAGGTGGTCGTCTCGCTGGGCGGTGTCGACGAGTTGAAGCAGATTCGCTCAACCGATGACGGCCTGGAGATCGGCGCGATGGCCACGTTGATCGACGTGATCAACCACCCGGAGGTCCGATCAGGGTACTCGACCCTCTCTGACGCGGCGCGCGCTGCGGCGTCGCCCCAGATTCGCAATCAGGGCACGATCGGCGGAAACGTCTCACAGGACACCCGGTGCTGGTATTACCGAGATGGCTGGACCTGTTACCGAGCAGGTGGAAACATCTGCTACGCCAGTCCATCGACGGCGATGAACCGAGAGCACTGCATCCTTGGAGGCAGTCGTTGTGTGGCTGTGAATCCGTCCGACACCGCTCCGGTGTTCGTGGCGCTCGATGCCAAGATGGTCATCCGGCGGGGAAGCACAGAGCGAGTCGTCGATGCCGAGAATTTCTTCATTGGTCCGGCCATCGACATCACTCGGATGACTGTTCTGGAGCCTAGCGATCTGCTGACGGCGATTCGCCTGCCGTCTACCTGGGCCGGCACCCGGCTGTACTACGAGAAGGTCAGGGACCGCGGGAGCTGGGACTTCCCGTTGGTCAACGTTGCGTCGGCCATGGTGGAGAACAACGGTGTCATCGATCAAGCGCGCGTGGTGGTCAACGGCGTGGCACCCTACCCGGTTCGGCTGACAGAAGTCGAGGATTCACTCCGCGGGCAGACGGTCAGCGAGGACCTGGCCGAGCGTGTCGGCCAAACCGCCATTCGTGGCGTCGAGCCGCTGACACACAACGGCTTCAAAGTGTCCTTGATGAAGAACCTCGTGAAACGAGCGGTTCGAGGAGGGCCTGAAGCCTAGCCGCTGAATACGTTAGCCGACGGAGCTTCGATCCCGAAATCCACGGCGAGGTGGGCGTCATGCTGGCCTCGCCGTTCGTGTTTACCCGCCCAGCGCCCCTTCATCGTCAACCCGACGGGCCAGTTTGTGCTGGCAGTCGTCACACACCCATACCATCCCCTCACCGGTTCCAGGACGAAAAGTCAGGAGGCTGCCGATGAGACGATGTGAGGCACACAGCGAGCACGTGTGGGTGAGGACGGTAGTGGGGCTCCGCGCATCACGCATTCCGGGTGGCTGGATGGGGGTCATAGGCACCTCACAGAATCGACGAATGGCGATGAGATCTCTGCGTGACCCCCACATTGTGCTCGGAGAAACGGTGTTAATCAACGAAAAAAACCGACACCGATAGGGCGACTAGCCTAACATCAACGGAGTGAGTAACAAACAGACCGCTCGATGAACTGGCGGAAGCGCCTGGGAGTCGAACCCAGCCCCCCCGCGTTGGCGGGGAGCGACCGATTTTGAAGACCGGGAGGGCCACCGGGCCCCGTTCGCTTCCGGATCTTCATCCCTCGCAGATGACGCCGCTACCCCAAACGGGTCTCTCCAGACAGATGGGAGGGATTTCAGGTCAGAACGTAGCGATCAACTCGCTCCGCCCCGTGGGCTGGAGGGAAAAATCGAGCTGCGTGAAACCGGTCTCCCGGCCTCGGAGGCCTAGCCTTCGATTAACCGGACTTCCCCGGCGCGTGGCCCCTTTTGTGACTCCTCGATGCTGAAGTCTACTCGCTGACCTTCTCTAAGGAGCTCGAAAACAGCACCACGGACCGCGCTGCGATGAAAGAAATGCTCAATACCGCCTTCGTCGCGGATGAAGCCGAACCCCTTGTCAATCAACAGACGTGCGATCGTCCCACTCGGCATGCCGTCCCTCCGAAGCTCGCAGTGCCGGCCATCGAGTAGGCCAATACTACGCTTCCGTGAGCCGTGGGCGTCCATTCCCTGACACCCGTCCGATGCGGTCTTCCGCGCGCCACGGGCTCCTAGCCCACCTCAGGCTCAGGGTGGAATCCAGACTCGAAGGTGGCCAGTCTATTGAGGTATCTGCCAGAAGTCAACCATTTACGCCGGTTTAGGGGAACTCACGGCCCAGCCTTCTCGGGCTTTGGCGTGGCCGGTCCCGTTCGCTCTTCGGAGGGTGCCTCGGGAGTAGTCCTGGTCTGTGGGGGTGCAGCTGATGCCACCGACTTGGCCTCGGTTGCCGCGCCTTTTGCCGGCGGCGCCGTTCCGTCAGACGCAGGTGCCGGCGGTTTGGCGGCCTTTCGGGGGGCGGGCTTTTTCGGTGGTGGATAGGTCGTCCAGAAATGCCGCCCACATTCCTGGCATTCCCAGAACTGCTGAGCGGTCCAGGCGTCGTCAGGCCCAGGGTCCTTGAGCTCCATCTGGTGGCCACAGCGCTGGCACCGGATCTGAATCTGGACGTCATGCATGCGCGGATTCTACAGCGCGAGGTTAGACTTGGCTAGTTCGCTGCTGAGGCTCCGATCTCACGGCGAGTTGGGTCTTGATCCGAATGAGTATCATCGTTCCGGGTGTCGTGCTGTGTGCCGGGCGTTCCAGTCGCATGGGCCGACCCAAGGCACTCCTACCAACGTCGAAGCGCGACGAAACCTTCATTGGTCGGATCGTTCGTGTACTTCGCGAGAGTGGTGTCGATGATGTGGTTGTCGTTGTCGGTCCCGATGTTCCGCCGCTCGACGCCGCGCTTGCACATGAGAATCCGCCCCCACGCGTGGTTCTCAACCCGTCGCCGGGTCGTGGGCAGCTTTCATCGCTGCTGGTCGGGTTGGGCGCAGTCGACCGGCCCGGTGTGGGCGGAGTCCTCGTGACCTTGGTCGATGTGCCTTTGATCGATGTCGAGACCGTGTCTCGATTGAGAGACGCACACCAACGAACCCGTGCGCCGGTCGTGCGGCCCGTCCAGAACGGACGGCATGGGCATCCGGTGATCTTCGATCGCACCGTCTTTGAGGAGTTGAGAAACGCCGACCCGGCCGCCGGGGCGAAGGCCGTGGTCCACGCCCATCTCGGAGACGCCGTGGAACTTACCGTGGAGGCCGACGGGCCGTTTCTCGATGTCGACACACCGGAAGAGTACATGCGGATCTTCCACAGAGACCTTCCACCGGTGCCCGTTCCTCGCCGCGGCTGACTCGTTGATCGTCGTCAGTGCCGCGCATAGAATGAACTAGTGGAGTGTCCTCGTGAATTGTGAAGTGAGATTCGGACCGCGGCGCCCCGGCCGTAGATCGCTTTACGGTTCACGAGGACACTCCACTTGATGGGCCAGTGGCGCAGTTGGGAGCGCGCGTGAATGGCATTCACGAGGTCGCCGGTTCGATCCCGGCCTGGTCCACCATTTCTTTCCTTTACTCTAGTGGCCTGTATCGACTGAATCAGTGGCGGTCGCTGGCGCGCGGCGCCCGCCTGGCAAGGCGCGACGAGGGAGCATACCGGCCGTATTCGACCGAGAAGCAACGCCGTCAGACGGGATGCCCCGCCCGGCGAACGGTACTGATTCAGTCGATACAGGCCACTAGTACTGCGAGAACATCCGCTGGATTTCCTGTGGGTCGGCGGTCACGGTGAGGGCTAGCATCAACAAGATCCGCGCCTTGATCGGAGAGAGATCCTCGCCACCGATACGTGGGGGTGTGACCGGCGCATGCCCGGCCGCGGCGTCTTGCCCAGATTGTCGCCGGGCGGGCACACGTCCACCGCCAGTCCGGCTGGTGACGACGACGGGCGTGCCGGCGTCGCTCACCGAGGCGATCGCTTCGCGTTGCTCGCGACTCACGGACCCGGCTCCCGCGCCGGCGACAACAATACCGGCAGCGCCCGCTTCGACCGCCCGTGTGATCAAATCACCGGGCGCGTCTTGGTAGCTGAGTACGACGTCGACCCGGAGCAGTCGGTCGATCGCGGCGACATCAAACTCGCTCGAAGCCGTGTGTCGACGTTCAGTCTGGCGGTAGTACACGACCCGGTCGGCGTCTACGGCGCCGAGCACGCCATAGCCTCGTGCTTCAAACGTCTGCAGGCGCTGGGCGTGTGTCTTCGAGACCTCACGCGCGGAGTTGATCTCGTTGTTGAGCACGACCAGAACCCCTCTTCCGCGCGACGCACTGTCGGCCGCCACCCGAAATCCTTGCAGAAGGTTGGCCGCGCCGTCGTAGCTTAAGGACTGGGGGGGGCGCATGGAACCCACGACGACCACCGGCTTGTCGCTGCGGACCGTCAAGTGGAGGAAGTAGGCAGTCTCCTCGAGGGTGTCTGTTCCGGTTGTGACCACGATGCCCGAAAGATCGGGACGACCAGACAGAAGCTCGTTGACCCGGCGCGAGAGTTCAAGCCACTGCTCGAGGGTCAGCATGCTACTCGCGACGTTGTCGAATTGCTCGGCCTCGGCGATGGCATACCGATCGAGGAAGGGGATCGAGTCGATCAGCTGCTCAGCCGTGAGACGTCCGCCAGGTCGATTCGAGATGGTGCCGCCGGTGGCGATCAAGCGGATCGTTGGGAACGAGCTCGGCTGACCGGCAGAGACGCCCGGCGCGTCTAGCAGGAGCGGGATGACCAGAAGAGCGAGCAGCGACGCTCGGATTGGGCGGCAACGGCTACGGGCTGTCAGCATCGGCCGAGGATCACTGGATGTCACACCAGCAGCCTACTATACCGGACTAGGCTGAGTCGGATGCCACGCGGTGGGCCCTCGCGAGAAAGCCGACCAGGAGGTCGGCGGCCTCAGACGGCGTGCGGCCGTAGAACGGCATCAAGGCCGTCGGGCCGCCCGTCAGTGTTACGAGGTACGCCCTCCAGCGGTCAGGCCGTACGGCCGACACTTCGATCTCGTAGACACGGCCGTTGATGGTCTCTTCGAAACGGTGTAACTTCACGTCGCCGAGGTGTCTTGGTGTTGAGGGCTCGAGGCCGCCTTGTGGACAGACCTCAGTAGACGCGGAATTCTATCGCGATGAGCGGTGCCGTCAAGCGAAGCAACACGCGAAGACCGCGTCAACAGGTACCGACCTGGCGGAGGACTCCAGTACGACGCGCACGAAATAGATGTCGTGTCGCAATCTCCACACCGCATGCACAGCGTTTCAACATGTTTTGCACAGACGGCGGTTTATGTTGAGCACGCCCCGCCACTTCCGCCTCATCCGAACGCCGGGTCTGGTGTCGTTTCAGCAGGCCATCGTTGCACTTGCGGCCGAGTCCGACCCGTGGCGGGCACGCCAGACGGCGGTCTTGGTTCCGACCGCAGCGGCGGGGACCCAGCTCCGCCGTACGATCGAGACTGACATGATCGCAGGTGCGGCCACGCCGAGCGTGCGTGTCGCTCCCTTCCTCTTGACCCGAGACGAGTGGTACAGAGAGATGCACGCTCGTCTCGACAGTTCGGCGTCCTTTCTGTCCGCGCTCGAGCGTCATGTCTGCATGCTGGGCTCAGCACGACAAGCCCAGGCCGATGATGCGGCGCCCCCCTTCAAGCTCCGGCCTGGCCTCATTCCGGCTGTCGTCAGCTTTTATGACCAGCTGCGACGTCATCGAAGATCGGTTGACGCCTTTGATCGCTCGGTGACCACTGACTTGGAGCCGAGTATCGACCTGGATCGCGGCGCACGCCGCTTGCTCCGGCAGACGAGATTCCTCGTCGCCACCTTCAGACGATACGAAGCGAGGGTGGCCGCGCTGGGGCGTGTTGACGAGCATGGCCTCAGGTCGTTGCTCACGAGAGGAGCGACGACCCCGTTTACGAGAGTGATCGTGACCGTTCCGGACCATGTCGTCGACCCCTCGGGCTTGTGGCCGGCCGACTATGACCTACTGACCAGGCTCCCGGGTCTCGAGCAGCTCGACGTTGTGGCGACGGAACGTGTGCTCGACTCCGGTATGTACGAACGGATCGTTGACCTGCTCCCGGGTGTAGAGGAGGAACGCGTCGACGCTGAATCTGACCGGCCCCCGGTGGTCGTGACCCCGCCGGAGGGTGACGAGAACCATTTCGTCTGGCGCGACCGCGAGGAGGAGCTCCTTGCCGTCGCCAGAAGTGTGAGGGCGTCAGCGAGAAACGGTCGCGACGGTCCAGGAGCCCAATTGACTCTCAACCGGCGCGTCGGCGTCGTGTTTCGCAGGCCACTTCCGTATCTCTATCTTGCGAGACACCTGTTTCGGCAGGGCGGCCTACCGTTCGAGACGCTGGATGCGTTGCCCCTGGCGGCCGAGCCGTATGCTGCGGCACTCGACCTGGTCTGTTCATTTGTGACATCGCAGTATGACCGACCGGCTACCGTGGCGTTGCTCCGGTCTCCGCATTTCGAATTTGAGAGTCGTGGTCTAGCGCTGGATAGCGCGTCGGTCGAGACGCTCGACCAGATGCTGAGAGGCGCTTGTTATTCGGGCGGGCGGGCACCCTTGAGTCATCTGGTCACACGGTGGCGAGCGCAGGCTGCCGGCGATGCTGCCAGTGCCTACCACCGTGCTGCCGACGCCGCCGGTCTGGTGCTACAGCTGGCTCAGGAGCTGCAGCCGCTCGAGAATGATGACCGCCCGTCCGATCTGCTCGGTACGTTGGCCACGTTTCTCACGCGGCATGCGACACGGCGCGTGCCGCCGGAGCCGATCCGCGAAAGGGAGATGCGGGCTCGACGTGCGGTCTGGACAGCGGTGGACGAGCTGCTGCGTGCACACACCTCGATCGACGACACGTCGACCTCGTTTCCTGCGACCGTCGCCATGCTTCGGCGCTGGATCGAGACTCAGATGTTCGAGCCCAAGACCGGCAGCGGTGGTGTTCAGCTCGTTGACGCCCGCACTGCGGCCTACGGTCGGTATGACGACCTGTTCATCATCGGCCTCGTTGATGGAGAGTGGCCGGAGCGACCGCGGCGGAGCGTACTGTACCCGTCGGTCCTGCTGATCCCCCTCGGGTGGCCGCGCGAACGCGACATTCTTCGTGCGGCGCGGGCGACGTTTCGCGACCTCTTGGCGCTGCCCATCGACGGTGTGACTCTATCGACCGTCTCACTCGAGAACGACGCCAGAGTCACGCCGTCAAGCTTTCTGGAGGAGGCCGACGACCCAGCGCTATCGCGCCTGGGCTCGGACGTCGACTCATCGGTCTGTGTCACACAGGAGGACGCACTGGCGCATACCGCGATGACTCCCGACGACCTGCCTGGCCCGGCGGCGAGATGGTGGGCGATGCGGACCCAAGACCACGAGTGGCGGGCCCCGCGCTTTCGAGGGGCGGTCGGGGCTCGTGAGCCCGGCACCTACGCGGTTCGTTCGCTGGAGCAGTATCTCGATTGCCCGTTCAAGTATTTCGCCGACCGCGTTCTGAAACTGGGCGAAGCACCCGATGACGAACGGCTGGCCGCTCCGCTTCGTCGCGGGTTACTTCTACATCGCGTGTTCGAGACCTTTTTTCGACAGTGGCACGACAGTGGCCATCGGTCCATCACCGTCACGAATCTGGATGAAGCCCGGTTGATGTTCGGGCGGCTGGCGGAAGATGCAATACGTCGGCTTCCGGCAGTTGATCAGGCCGTTTCCCGGTCATGGATATTCGGGTCAGCCGCCGCCCCGGGTCTGGCTGACCGACTGTTCCAGCTTGAGGTCAGTCGACCAGCAGACGTGGTCGAGCGGCTGACCGAGTTTCGTGTGGATGGAACGTTCGTGGTCGGCACCGGCGAACGCAGCCGTCGCGTGCGCCTGCGTGGTGTCGTAGATCGGGTCGATCTCTTCTCCGATGGGACATTCAGGGTCGTCGACTACAAAGCCAATCGGGCCCCAAGTCGATCCCGATCTCTTCAGCTCCCCCTCTACGCTCGCAGCGTCGAGCAGCAGCTGGGCACACGTGACGGGCGGCCGTGGCGAGCGGTCGACGCCGCGTATGTCGCCTTTGGCGAGCCTCGCCTGCAGGTGCCGCTCGGACGCCGGGGGTTTGTGAAGGCCGTCACTGACGGAGAGGGTCGGGCGCTGGATGTTCTCGACCAGATCGAGCGCGGCGACTATCCGGTACGGCCCGCCGAGTTGTATCGGTGCACGTACTGCCCGTATCCGACCGTGTGCCGGAAGGACTATGTCGGAGACGAGTGATCGCCAGCTGTCTTTATTTTCGGGCCTGGGTCGCCGTCGCGACGAATCGGGTCGGAGGTCGCCGCCGGCTGATCGAGCGGCACGTGACTTTGCCACCGATCCCCGCCACAACGTAGTGCTCGAAGCGTCAGCCGGCACCGGCAAGACGTCAGTACTTGTAGAGCGCTATCTCAATCTGCTGCGTGCAGATGTTGAGCCGTCCAACATCCTGGCGATGACGTTCACCCGTCAGGCCGCTGCCGAGATGCGCGGGCGGATCATCACTCAGCTGCGGGCGGATGCCGCCCAGTCGTCACCCGCGCGCACCCGCTGGAACTCGCTTCGAGATCGCCTGGGCGAGATCTCGATCAGCACGGTCGATGCCTTCTGCCTGGCTCTGCTCCGTGAGTTTCCGCTGGAAGCTGATCTGGACCCTGGGTTCAGCCTGGCCGACGAGACGGAAGTCCCTCGGCTCATTCACGATGCCGTCGAGCGGGCACTCGTGGTCGGCGCTAGAGTGGCGAGAGACGATTCCGGTGTGGCCGCGTTGCTGGCGCGGCTCGGTCACTGGCGAGCGCATACGGCTCTGACTGGAATGCTTGAGCGCCGGCTCGTTGTACCAACGGTGCTCCACCGCTTCCTGACCGCGGCGCCGCGCCAGCTGACGGTGGACAGCGTGTGCGGCGATGCGTGTCGTCGGTTGGCTGACCGGATGGCTGCGGAGCGCCGGCACCTCGACCTGATGATGGCGGCGGGTCCCGGCGACGATGCCGCGTTTGCTCTCGTCGTGCGGGATCTTCAGCATCTCGCCGCGGTATCCGATCTCGACCCAGGTGCGGGCAGGGGAAGCCTCGATCGGATCCGGGAGTTCTTTCTGACCCAGCGAGGGACTCCGCGACACGAGTTCCGGTCTGGCGCGAGTCTTCCGGCCCGGGCGAAACGGACGTATCGGGAGGCTGGGGCGGCGCTGGCGCCGCACGTGCAGGAGGTCGTGCAGCGCCTCGACCGCGACGTCAATGTCGTGATGGTCAGGGCGGTCCAGCGGTTGTTCGGTATCGCCGTTTCCGAGTATCAGCGGGACCTGGAGGCCCGGGCGCGTTTAGATTTTTCCGACGTGCTCCAACGTGCCATCGAGCTGCTTCGGCAGATGGATGAGTTTGCACGCTCGCGGTACCGTCTCGAGGCACGATACCAGCACGTGTTGGTCGACGAGTTTCAGGATACCAGCCGCGCCCAATGGGAGCTCGTATCACTCTTGGTGCAGGCGTGGGGCGAAGGGAGTGGTCTGGTCGACGAGGCGCCGGTGCCGCCGACCATCTTCATCGTGGGTGACCGGAAGCAGTCGATTTACAGATTTCGTGACGCGGACGGCTCAGTGCTCCACTCTGCGGCTCGTGAAATCGCGTCGCTTCGTCCCGGCGACGAGGTGCGTCGCTCGATTACCCACAGCTTCCGCGCGGTGCCTGGCTTGCTGAGCTTCGTGAATGATCTCTTCACGGCGGTCGCCGCGGCGGCTGAGCGGCCGGATGGGTTTACCTACGAGTCTCACGACCGCTTTCCGCTCCAGGTGGCAGAGGTGGGTAGCGCCGCCACGCTCGGTGCGCCAACCGACGGGGAGGTCGTCGCCACTCGACCGCTTGGCGTTGCGGTGGCCGATGACGTCGAGACCTGCGGGTCGATGGTGGCGTCGGAGATTGAGTGTCTGCTGCGTGAGGGGCGAGTACGGTCTACAGATGGGTCCGGGGAGCGAACGATCCGGCCTGGTGACATCGCGATCTTGTTCAGGGCTCGCCAGAGCCACCGAGAATTCGACCGTGCGCTCGAGCAACGTTGCGTTCCGACATATGTCTACAAGGGGCTCGGGTTCTTCGACGCCGACGAGATCAAGGATGTTCGTGCCCTGGTTCGTTTCCTGGCGAATCCGGCGTCAGAGCTGAGGGCCGCGGCGCTGCTGCGGTCACGGTTCGCCCGCCTGTCCGATCCCACGCTGGTCGCCCTCGCCGGTCGCTTGTCCGAGTCGCTGATTGCAGACACCATCCCAGAAGAGGCGGATCGGCTGCCGCCGGACGACGCGGACCACCTACGTCTGTTGCGCCATGGCCTGCATGTGTGGCTCGACCTCGTCGACCGACTCCCCCCCGCGGAAGTCATCGACCAGGTGCTGCTTGATGCAGCATACGCACGAGAGCTGCACGGTCCACACGTTGCGCAGGCGAGAGAGAACTTAAAGAAGATACGGGCACTCATTCGGAAGCTGCAGAACCGTGGCTACGCAACGATGGCCCGGATCGCAGAGCAGATCGATCACCTGTCGGGTGACATCGCAACCGCCATTGTCGAGGCGTTTGATGCCGTTCACCTGATGACCGTCCACGCGGCCAAGGGGCTCGAGTTCCCTGTTGTCTTTCTCGTCGACCTCGGTCGCGGTACCGGGGCACACACGCCCGCGGTACGGGTGGTGACGGGCCAGGCCGATGAACGGCCGTCAGTGACCGTGTGGCCGTACCGTTCGGAGGCCGATGAGGCAGAGCGCTGGCGTGAGACGGAGGAAACGAAGCGTCTGCTCTACGTCGCCTCGACCCGAGCTCGCGACCGGCTGTATCTCTCGACCGTCCTGAGCGACGGGACCGCCGCATTCAATCGCGGGAGTTTTGGGGAGGTGTTGCCAGATGGATTCACCAGCATGTTCGAGGCCGCTGCCGATCGGCAGGCGGATGTTGTCCAATGGCGAGGACCCGGGGGACGTGTTCATGAGCTGCGGGCGCTGTCGTCGGTTGTCGTAGAACCTCCTCGAGCACCGATGGGAGCCGATGCCGATAGGGACCAGAGACTGACCGTTGGTATCGATCTGACACCTGTCGCTGAACGCGGGAGCGTGACACGCCATGCGGTGACGATGTCCGTGGGCCTTCACGCCGATTCCGACAGCGACGGTGCGGGTACGGACTCTGCCACCCGAGAGGAAGCCGCAGACCGTCGGCTGTGCGGACAGGTCGTGCATCAGCTTCTACAGCGTTTTCTCGGTCGAACTGTTCCCGACTCGGTCATCGCCGCCTATGCGACACAGCGGCTTCGGCCAGAGCTACCGCTTCAGGCGGAAACGATTGAGCAGTTGGCTCATCGAGCGGTGCGGGTGTACCACCGCCTCCGCGAGGAACCCGATGTGGTCGCACTTCGCGACCGGGAGCTTCTGTTCGAGGTGCCTTTCTCTTTCCACGACCCTTCGTCACCGCCAACCTCCGGCGTTGCCGAGATCTCCACCGGAACGATCGATTGCCTGGCCAAGGGCCCGGACAATCGGTTCACGGTGGTCGAGTTCAAGACCGGTACCGCACGACCCGAGCATCGTCGGCAACTGGAATCGTATATCGTCGCGGCCCGAACGATGTTTCCCACTGCACACGTCGACGGTCGAATCGTATACGCGTCGGTGGGAACCAATCGGACCTGATGGGGGTCTAAATAGGTACCAGAGCGTCTGCCGATCCACGATCGGAGGTCGGCAATGAAGAGACTCGTCTCCACCGCGGTTCACGAGTTGTTGCCGTTCGAGTTGCAGGCTTTGACGGCGCTACCGTGTGGGTGTGTGGTCGCGGATTACCGGGCGACGGTTTTGGACGTCGAGATGGTTTCGCTCGAAGCCAAGGGTCCCCACTGCTATCTCGACGGTCATCGGACCGAGGACGTCATTGGTCTGAGTGAATGCGGTGAGGTCGATACGCGGCAGTTGGACAACCTGATGTTGGAACCGACAGCTGCGTGAGGTCGGCGGCCGAATGCCGGTGAGGCTATGAAACCGGTTCTAGTCTCGGAGCAATCGCGGGTCGGCCGCGAGTCTATCCGCCCACTGGCGTGCGTTGGTCTCGGCCTCTTCTTGCGTTTGACCAACAAGGACTACCGATCCGGCTGCCTTCGTCTCGTTGCCGGAGGTGACCCATGAGGTCCAGTGGCCGGCTCGCTGCTCGCAGTGAACGGTGAAGCTGGGGATGCTGTTCATGTTCAGACCACGATTGAAAACTGAACCGACTTATCCTACAACAGCGTTGCTCCCAGGTGCCAGGTGCTCGCCGGCTGCGGACGGTCGCTGGTTCACACCGCGGGCGCTGCGAGTCGTCCTCGCGAGGTGCCGCGAGTGATTTGCGTCGCTGTCACGGCATCCCGTACAATCGTTATTTGGCCCGTGATCAAAACGCGGAGCCGAGAGGAGTCATACACGATGGGGCTCACCTGCCCGAGTTGCGGTAACGAGCGGAGCTTTCAGGTCAAGACACTGCAGATGCATGTCGTCCAGGTGGAGGGCGAGCATGTCGGTGTTTCCGAAGAGGGCAGGCCGGCAGTTCTCGAAGTGTTGTGTGATGAGTGTGAGTCGGAGCTGGATCTTCGCGAGGCTGACGAGGAGGTCCGACGCGAAGTGCTACACAGTCTGGGAGCCCGGTAGAGCCGACGGATCTTGTCTTCTCCCGTTGCCCGCGAAGCGGAGCGGGTCCTGCGGGTACGAGGGCCGTTACCTTCCTTGACAACAACGTACTCCGACCCTATCGTAAAATCCGATGTCCAGTTACTACCGGGTTCTGGGAGTGTCGCGATTCGCAGGCCTCGGCGAGATCCGAAGAGCCTATTGGTCCCGGGCGAGACGTATTCACCGGAAGTCTCGACAGGACGCTGCCGCGGCTGATCTCACGGAGATTCAGCGCGCCTACAACACCCTGAGAGATTCGGCGCGCCGGCAGATGTACGACACACGATACCGTGCGACGCGCAGGTCATCGGCCGAAGGTGTGCGCGCTATCCACGACGTCGCCCCGGCTCTTGATGATGACGTCGCCAACGACTTCCCCTCAATGGCAGCCATGGCCCGCATCGTGCCGCGGATGCGGGCGGCGTTCTTCGGCGCCGAGGCCGAGGTCGGCGAAACTCTTACCACGCACGTCGCGCTGACCCCGAAGGAGGCACTCAAGGGCGTCCGGATTCCTTTCCATCTCTCGGTCCGACCCATCTGTCCAATGTGCGGCGGCCGAGGAGAGATCTGGACGGAGCCCTGCGGTGTGTGTGCCGGGACCGGAGCCGGCCGTTTGTCCCATCGACTCCATCTTCCGGTTCCGCCCGGCGTCCGCCACGGTGTGTGTCTCAGGTATTCCGTGACACCACCGTTTTCGGCCGAGGCTCACGTCGAGCTCCGCATCGCCATTCAGTGAGGCCGCTCTATGTCTTCTGTTGCCGAAGCGACGGTTCTCCAGGCACTTACATCCGTGACCGACCCTGATCTGGGTCGAGACATCGTGAGCCTGGATTTCGTCAAGGATCTTGTCATCAATGGCGATCAGGTGTCATTCACGATTGAGCTGACGACACCGGCGTGTCCGGTCAAGGATGAGATGCGGGATCAGGCTCATGCGGCGGTCCTGGCGCTCACCGGAGTGGCGAAGGTCGACGTGACGATGACGGCGAGCGTCCGTTCGGCGCTCGCCCCCCAGGTTGGTCGAGCACCGATTCAAGGCGTCCGGAACATCATCGCAGTCGGTGCCGGAAAAGGTGGAGTCGGAAAGACGACGGTCGCCGTCAACCTCGCCGTTGCGCTCGCCCGGTACGGTGGTCGCGTCGGGCTGATTGACGGCGATGTCTATGGGCCGAACGTTCCGATCATGCTGGGGATCGAGACACAGCTCGAGAGTGACGGAAAGCAGATCGTGCCCGCCGAGAAGTACGGTCTCCAGGTCGTCTCGATGGGCTTCTTGACCAGCGCCGGGGCACCCATTATCTGGCGCGGCCCAATGTTGCACGGCGTTGTGCGGCAGTTCTTTCAGGATGTGCGTTGGGGTGAGCTGGACTATCTCGTGATCGACATGCCGCCCGGAACCGGGGATGTGGCTCTCAGCCTCAGTCAGACTGTGCCGGTATCGGGAGCGATCGTGGTGACGACGCCCCAGACGGTATCACTGGCAGACAGCCGTCGCGCGGTCGCCATGTACAAGAAACTCGAAATCCCGACCTTGGGAATCGTCGAGAACATGAGCCACTACATCTGCCCGAGTTGTAGTCACGAGAGCGACATTTTCGGAAAAGGTGGTGGCGCGCAGCTGGCTGACGAGTTGAGCGTCCCGTTCCTCGGGCAGATTCCAATCTATGAACCGATACGGGTCGGCAGTGACATCGGTACACCTTTCGTCATGTCCGATCCGGAATCGCCGGCATCACAGGCCTTCCTGCATGTCGCAGAACGTGCCGCTGCGCAAGTCTCGATCGCGAGCTACGAAACCATCGCGCCCGCTGCGACGACCTGAACCGCGCTCGCGTCGTCTGGGTGTGGTCACCTCACCGCTGCGCCTCGCCGGTCATCGGTACGAACCTGACCGGGAGCGTCACCTCGACCGTGGAGCCGCCCTCCTCTTTGGTGATGATCGTCATCGACTGGGAATCTTCGCCGACCGGGATGACGAGACGGGCGCCCTCGGCGAGCTGTTCGACGAGCGCAGGTGGGATATGGTCAGGCGCGGCTGTGACGATGATGCCGTCGAACGGTGCCTGGTCTGGCCATCCTCCGTACCCATCGCCCTGCCGGACGTGCACGTTGTCGTATCCAAGGTCACGGAGGAGCTCCCGCGAGGTCGTCGCGAGCTCTGGCACGATCTCGATCGTGTACACCTCGCGCGCAAGCTCGGCGAGGACGGCAGCCTGATATCCGGATCCGGTCCCTACCTCCAAGACGGTGGCATCTGGCGGTAGCTGAAGCGCCGCGCTCATGTAGGCGACGATGTACGGTTGGGAGATCGTCTGTCCGTGGCCGATCGGTAGGGGCGTGTCTCCGTAGGCACTGGCCTGGAGCGCCGCGCTGCTCGGGACAAATCGGTGGCGAGGCACCTCCTCCATGGCCGCGAGGACCTTTGGGTCACTGATCTCTCGGGCCCGAATCTGACGCTCGACCATCGCGCGGCGCTCGTCAGACCGATCCTGCGGTTGGTCCTGGTTGCCGGGTGTTGCAGAGACTAACGGGTCGGCGGGGCCAAACGAGCACATCATCAGGAATCCAGCCGGGAGCACCAAGATCGCATGCAGTCGTCGCCAACGGCGGCAGCCCGACCAGCGGGCTGCCCCATCCTGGTGACGGCGATCGTTCCTCGCGGAACGTCGACGCCTACGGTCCAGTTCCGAGCCATGCATCGACACGGTAATGCTGCGCGGCCGTCTGGACACTCCGTGGGCCGAGCTCCCACTGTGTCTCTGGTCTCGCGCCAAATGTCACGTCCAATCGGAGGAGCCGCTCCCGGCGTGCGACGAGCACCGAGGCCGCTTCGCCCGCTCGATAGAGGCGCAAGCGACTCGCCCAGCCGTTCGCCCGAACCCGGTAGTCGTCAACGGCCAGGATCTCGTCGCCGACGTTGAACCCAGAATCGAATCCCGGGGTTCGGCGTCGCACCTCGGTGACCAACAGCCGCTCTCCGTCGGTCCGGGTGGTAAGGCCAACCCATGCCGGCGGCGTGTCGTCATCGCCGGCCGTGTCTGACGAGTCTGACAGTGCGAGGTCGAGGCCAAACCAATCGAGCGCCTCGGAGTACTCGAGTTCCTCGACCGTTGCCAACACCTGATCGAACCAGGCGTCCAGGTCGGCGTCCGTTGCGAGGGCATCCTCGACCGTGGCTCTGAACTCCGGAGGAGTAAAACCACGCGACCCAGAATAGCGATCGTAGGCCAGACGCATGACATCGTCGAGGCTCCGGGCTCCGCCTGTGGTCCGTCGGAGCTTGGCATCGAGCAGGAAACCGATCACGGCGCCCTTCGTGTAGTAGCTCACGGTCGTGTTTCGGCTGTTCTCGTTTTGACGGTAATACTTGATCCACGCGTCGTACGACGACTGTTCAACTGTCTGGACCAACCGGCCCGGCGTGGTCTGCAGTCTCCGAATCTCGTCCGATAGCTCGGCGAAATACTCGTCGCGAGACGACAGTCCGGCGCGATGCACCATCAGCGCGCCGTAGTACGCGGTCAGCCCCTCGGCCACCCACAGACTGCGGGTGTGCACCTCGTTCTCGTAGTCGAAGGGCCCGAGCTCGACCGGGCGCAGCCGCTTGACGTTCCAGGCGTGGAACAGCTCGTGGCTGACGAGGGTGAGCCAATCGAGATACCGTTCGCGGTCGCGCATCTGCCAGCGGCTCGTCATCAGCACCGACGAGTCTTTGTGTTCGATGCCGCCGCCCGCCTCGGTGATCAGGTTCAGGAAAACGTACCGGTCGTAGGGGATCGAGCCCCAGAGCTCGCGCTGCTCGCGGACGAGCAGTTCGATGTCTTCGGCCGCGCGCGCGCCGTCCCACAGACCGCCCTCTCCGACGTTCACCAAGTAGTGGGGGGTCCCGGCTACGGTGAACTCATAGACTGCTGGACTGCCCGCCACGATCGGCGAGTCGAGTAGCGTGTCGAAGTCGGCCGCGCGGTAGCTGTTGGTACGACCGCCAGGGGCCGGCGGCAGCGCCGTGACACTGCGGTCCCACCCGGACGGGAGCTCAACGGTCACGTCATGGGGTCGCGGGGTCACGTCGGCAATGGTGATGAACGTGGGAGCACCGTTGACCAGCGCAAAGTCGCCGTCAACCCAGTTGGTTCGAACCGACATTTCACGGCTATACGCGCGGTACGTGAGAATGATCGAGCGGGCACCGCCCGTCGCGACCCGCCACCGGTTCTTTCGCGTGCTGTTGACGGTGAGCGGGGAGCCGGAGGGTGTGCGGGCCGTGATGTCCTCGAGGTTCCTCGCAAATTCCCGTATCAGATACGAGCCTGGAGTCCACACGGCCATCATCAACTCGACCTCAGGCTGACCCGACGCCGGGATGACGGCCTCGACCTCGAGATAGTGGCTATGGGGTTCCGGGAATCGCAGGGTGTAGGCAATCGGTTCGACGGCCTGGGCACCCGCGACCGAAAGGCTCGCAAGTACCACGAGCAGCGTCAGGAGAGCCGTCCGAACGGTGTACCGCGCAGGACTCGGCTCTGCCGATGACCCGAGCCCCGCCCAAGGCAGCATCACGATCACCACTCTATCACCGAATCGGCGCCGAATCGGGTCGGCGAACAGGCCCCGGTGAGCCCGTCTCGGCCCAGCCTGAACGGCGGCCGTCACACGTCCGTGCGATGGGTGTGGGAGAGTCGCCGAAGACACGCCGGGGTGAAGGAAGCTGAGGATGAGCTCCTGGCCTTCGGGGCTGACGATGTTGAGCTTGACGACGCCTGACCTCAGGCGAAGTCCCGAAACGCCGCGGGCCGACAGGATCGACAGGCGACACCGTGTCTTGTGCCAGCTTGACTTTGTATCCATTCTCAAGCATCTTTCCAGCGGTTGGCACGTCGCCGACCCGTTGTAGCCACGAAACATGACGCAGGCGTCTGCGCACGGCGATCAAGCGCCCCCCGCCTCCGCATTCTCAGATCAGGTTGTTGTCTTCACCGGCAAGCTCGCCACTGTCGGGAGGCGCGAAGCGCATGCCGTGGTCGAGCAACAAGGTGGTGCGGCGGACGACGAGATCACGTCACGAACTACGATGCTCGTTGTTGGTGCGGGGGGGGCAGCGCGCACCGCGCAGAGGCTCGTTGACCCCACTGATTCAGCGTTAGATACGGTCGGCGGAAGCAACAAGCTCAAGAAGGCCGAGGCGGTCAATGCCCACGCTCCCGGCCGTATTCAGATCCTGAGCGAGGACGAGTTCTGCCGCCGAGCCGCGCTGCAGTCCAGCGAGTCTCTCGACCGCCTGTATCACAGCCTTCGCCAAATCCGGGAGCGATATCCGCTTATTCGAGAGCCCCAGTTGCGTCATTTGGAGAAGTGGGGTCTTGTCCGTCCGGTGACTCGCACGAACACCGACACCTACTTCAGCTTCACTGATGTCGCCGTGCTCAAACAGATTCACGACGAGCTCGAGCAGAACAGCTCGTTTCAGGGAGCCGTGCGGAGGCGTCTCGCGGCCCGAGAGGGCCAGCTGACACTCGACTTCAGCTCGGTTCGCAGCGAAGCCCGACCGGCCAAGGTTGTAGCGCTCAGACGGAGAGAGGCCACCAAGATCACGATGCCGCCGGCGGCGATCCCGGAGACCAACAGCGCCCAGAGCGCACTGGCTGCGCGTTTCTTCCTGGAAGGTTCCGCGCTCGACGAAGGCGGCGATGGTGACCGCGCGCGCGCGCGGGTGGCCTATCGAAAGGCCCTACTCCTCGATCCGAATCTCGTTCCTGCGATCGTCAACCTGGCCAACCTGCACTACGCGCAAGATGATCTTGTTGAGGCGCAAGCGCTCTACGGTCGGGCGCTAATGCTCGATCCGGAATGCTTCGAGGCACACTTCAACCTTGGCAATATCCACCACGATCTCGGTCGGTATCAGGAGGCCATGAGCTACTACCATGGCGCCCTCGGTCTGAATCCCACCTACGCCGACGCCCACTTCTATCTAGCGGTCACCCTCGAGAAGATGGGCCGCTCTCGTGAAGCCAAGCAGCACTGGCGTTCCTACCAGCAACTGGCGCCGGATGGGGAGTGGTTTGATCTCGCGAAGGAGTTCAGCGAGTAGCTCGGGGGCAGCGGCGCCGGATCGAGTCCTCAGTAGTAGTCGTAGTCGGTGGTCGCGCGCTTCTTGACGGTCCGTTTGACCTTGAAGAATGCGCACTCTGGGCACCAGGCTTCGGAATTGAAACCGTTTCGACCAGCAAACGGCAAGACGTCCCGATGCGAACAATACGAAGCTCCTGCGTCCGGAGTTTCGTGCCATCGGCACGACTTGAATCTGGCCACGGCCGGGCTTGCCTCCGGCTCCTGTTTCGCCTCCGGAGACGGAGACGGGTCAGCGTTCTCGGGGTCGATCGTCGTCTCCGACCCGGCCTCCGCAGTGTCTACAGACGCCGGTTCGGAGACGGCCTGGGAGTCGATAGTCGAAGAAGAAACCGGATCGTCGTAGAAGTCGATCACAGCCTGAAGGACCCTCTTCCTCCCGGTACCCTCAACGAGCCCGGAACGTGATGATTCCCCGGGCGGGGTCGTAGGGCGAAACCCCCACGGTAACCCGGTCTCCGGGCACGACTTTGATGCGAAAGCGCCGCATTCGGCCGCTCAACTGGGCCAGGACCTCGTGACCGGGATCACACTGAACTCGGTAGAGCCCGCCGCTGTGGACGGCGACCACGGTCCCCTGCACGTCAATGAGGTCGTCTTTCGCCAACGTACTTCCCGCTTGTGGAAGTATAACAGCTCACTTCTTACCTGCTAGTGCCTCGTAGCGAAACTCATCTTGTGTTTTTCCCGGCGTTTGACGAGCTCGGTGTGGCGATGCCGGTTGCGCCACACGACGTAAGCCAAGATCGCCCGGCGGCTGTGCTCATGGTCCGGATAGTCGGAGTTGGCAAGCGCGAAATAGCGGACGCCCGAGAAGATCGCTTCGATCCGATTCAGCCACGAGGCGTAGGTCGGCGTGAACACGAGCTCCACGTTGTGGTCGGCGGCCCAGTCGGTCACCTCGCGTCGCTTGTGGGGCGAGAAGTTGTCGAGGACGAGGTAGAGGCGCGTTGGGCGTGGGTAGGTCGAGCGAATGTGCTTGAGGAACAGCAGCACTTCGCGACATCGCTTGCGTCGGTAGCACCGCATCATGAGTCGGTTGTCCGCGACGTCGTACGCCGCGAGGTATTGGCGGGTGCCATGGCGGCGCCGGTACGTGGCGCGCAACCGCGCCGGGTGCCGGACCCTGCGCCACGCACGGCCATGGTAGGGGCGCACTTCGATGGGCCCGAATTCGTCGAAACAGATCACGCGGGCGTTCGGCGGCGCGGCCCGGTAGAGCGCACAGAGGCGTTTTTTTTGGCGGCAAAGTCGGGGTCGGGGCTCTCCTTCCAGGTCTTCGTGCGTTGGAACGAGAACCCCTGGTCGCGCAGGATGCGGCCCAGCGTGGTGGCGTGCAGCTCCTTGACCACCCCGCACCGCACAAGATGGGCCGCCAGTTTCCGGAGGGACCACACGGTGAACGGCAGGCCCAGGTCGTGCGGCCGCGTCCCCGCGACCTCCAGCATGACGCTGATCTCTTCCGGCGCATACTTGGACGGCCGGCCGGACGCTTTCCGCGGCCGCAGCGCCGCGAAGCCGCCGGCGTTGAACCGCCGAATCAGCTCCCGCACATACTCTTCGTGGAGATACAATCGCCCGGCAATGGCTCGCGCCCGCATCCCCTGCCCCGAGAAGGCGACCACCTGGGCGCGCCGCAAATACGCTGCCGTCTTCGTCGTCTTCAAGACCCGCGTGAGCCGCCGGCCCTCCGCGAGCGTCAGTTCTCGAACATACAGACACACGTGAACCTCCTTTGGCTCTCACGTCTGTCCGTATTGGATACGAAGTGCGATTAAAGTACAAGATGCTTTTCGCTACGAGGCACTAGTTTCGTGCCGGCCGAGAATGAGGGGTCAGAGGGACCGGACGGCTGCCTCGACCCGAGCGGCCAGACCCCGGTAGTCCTCACCCTCGAGTCTCAGAGGTTGGCCGAATGCGACCCGCGCCGGTCCGGGCTTCGCCATTCGCCACGATTGGTGAAGAATACGGTCGAGCCCATCGATTCGAACCGGGATGACAGGAACCTGCAGCCGAGCAGCGATCATGCCGATTCCAGGCTGAAAACGGCCGATTTCGCCGGTGTCGGTCCGACGACCTTCTGGGAAAATCAGCACCGAATTACCGTCACTAAGGAGTTCCCCGAGGTATCGAATGGCCCGGCGTGTGCCAGCCTCTCGCTGCGGCAGAGGAAAGATATTGAACAAAAGACTGCCCAAGTAGTAGTTCAGTGAGCTTGTCGCGCGTTGTCGCCACGAGAACTGCTCGGGATGAAAGTGTGGAGCAAAGAACTCCTTGGCAGCCGCGGTCGCCACTCGCCTGCGTCGAATCGCCGGTAGGGCGGCCAGAATAACCGGTCCATCCATGTGACTCTGATGATTGGCCGCGTACACGACAGGGTCCGACGTCGCAACCAGGCGGTCGAGGCCCTCCACTTTGGTCCATGCGAACATCCGGGTGAGCGGGAGCAGAAACGCCGTGAGTGTCACTCGGCGTACGACTCTGGCCGGCAACCGTCGGTTCCAACTCGGGAAGTCTGAGGGTTGCTCGGTCGGAGACGCTGACAGAGCGCTCGCAGAGGCCCCGAGCGCCTCCAGGTCAGCGACTGTCGAGGCCGTTCGGAGAGATTGCTCGTCGATCGACCGGTCGAACTGCTGCTCGAGGGCCATGGTGAGCTCGATACGTTCGAGTGAACTCAGGCCGAGCTCTTCGAGGGTGGTGTCTGTTCGTATCTCGCGTTCACCGGCGAGGCGCTGAACGATCGCCTGCGCGTTTCTATCGCCCTGCACCGATCTCGCCGTTGACGAGGCGCCACCACTTTCAACCCACCGGCGCAGGTCTCCCCGCTTCAGCTTCTTCGTGCCCTCTGTACGAGGGAGCTCGTTCCCCGACCAGAGGCTGTACCCTCTCACCGATTGGTGGTCTTCGAGCCTCGCATTCGCGTTGCGCACAACGCGCGCCGCATCTGTGCCGGGCTCGAGGACGAGCGCGGCATGAACCCGTTCGTTCCCGTCGGAAGTCGCGCCCACGACGGCTGCATCGCGAACGCCATCGATGTCGAGCAGCACCCTCTCGACATCCTCCGGAAAGACGTTGAGTCCCTCCGGGGTGACGATGACCTCCTTCTTCCGACCACGAACCGAGAGCCGGCCAGCGGTATCGATGGCACCGATGTCACCGGTGTGAAACCAGCCGTCTTCGAATGCCGCCGCGGTGGCGCCCGGAGCGTTGTAGTAGCCAGTCGTCACGTTTCCGCCCCGGACCAGGATCTCGCCATCTGGCGCGATCTTGACCTCGACGCCCCCGAGCGGTGTTCCGACGGTCCCTTGATGGGCCCGAAACGGATGATTGAGTGTGACGATAGGTGCGGTCTCGGTCAGGCCGTAACCCTGGATCACCAGGAAGCCCAGACGTGACCAGAATGCCTCGAGATCGGGATCAAGAGGCGCGGCCCCAACGACAAACGCCCAGAACTTCATCCCGAACAGACGATGAACCCGACGGTAGCGCCACCACCGGAGCGCGACGTGCTCTGTCTTCGCGGGGGGCTCGAGGGCTGCCGGAACTGCGTGCCGCAGGTGCTCACGCAGGACCTCCAGCATCTTCGGAACGCAGACCAAGACCGATATCCGTCGTCCTCGGATCTGTCTGACGATCTCCGATGGGTTGTAGCCGTGCATGAACACCGTGACCCCAGGCAGCATCGGCGGTATGAAGGTGGCCATCGCCTGACCGAACATATGGCTGAGTGGAAGCAGGTTCAGAAACCTGAGGGGAAAGAACGGTCTCCCATATGTGCGGTACTTCACGATCTCTCGTTCAACCGGGACGATATTGGCGAGGATGTTCTGGTGGGTCAGTTGTACGCCTTTAGGCTCTGCGGTGGCGCCTGACGTGAAGATGATCTCGGCCAGTCCGCCGGGCGCTGTCGACGCCTGCGTATGGTGCTCCGGGAGCGGTGTTCTCCCGGCGACGCGCTCCGGGGCCAGGAGGTCCTTCAAGGGCCACGGATCGACCTCGCCCGTCGGCGCAGGGACTTCGCTGCCGACGAGCACGACGTGTCCTTCGACGATCGAGACCACCCGCGCAAGCAGGTCGGGGGAGGCACGGTAGTCGACGGGAACGATCACACAGGAGGCGAGCCAGCAACCCCACATCGCCACGACCCATTCGGGGCGGTTCTCACTCCAGATGATGATCTTGTCGTTTGGCTGGATGCCCGCTGCAACGAGCCGTTGTGAGAATCGGCGAGCAGCGTGACAGATCTCGTCGTAGCTATAGGTGTACGTGCGGTAGCCGTCGTCATATACAAGAAACTCCGCCGGCGAATTGATCCGGTCGGCGAAAAAGTCGAGCAACGTGTCCCGCTTCATAAGAGCATGCGATCTAGCGGAACGACGCGCCGATGCTGAACACCACCACGGTCATGCGTGGTGAGCCGGGCTCGGTCTCGGTCTGCTCGAGAGGCGTGAGCGCGTAGAAGCGGAAATCGAGGGAGAAGGCCAGGTGGTCACTTGTGAACCACCGCCCGCCGCCGCCGTAGTTGAGGGTTCTCGTTTGGCGCTCGGTACTGTCCGCTCCGAGCGCGAAGAGTGACAGTCGGGAGTTTCCTAGCCCGCCGCTGACGTAACTCCAGCCGTCACGGCCGCCGAAATTGAACGACAACTGTGGCGACACCGCGACCAACTGTTTGCGAACGGTCGGCCCGTCTGGGTTCGCGTCGAGCTCACCAGCACCCCGGTCACCCAGCGATGCGTGCACGCTGCCGCCGAGGCCGAAGGTAACGACCCGCCATCGGTACACGTAGACGTGCGCGCCCGCCTCGAATCCGAGGCCGAGGCCTGGCGTCACGGAGCCGTCGAACCCCCGGAGAGCCGCGAACTCGGTGGTGTCGCCAAACGGTGTGGTCGACCCACGAACGTCGACCACGAACCGGCCGATCGGCCGGTCGACTCCCTCCTGAGCGTCGGCGGATCCCACCGTCGAGAGCCACAGCGCCAAGACCAGCGGGGTGCCGCTGAACAGTGACAGCCGTCGCCGGTCCAGCATGGCCATGAGTATATGCTCTGGTACGACGTGACCCGGGTGGCTCCCCCTCTCACATCGCTGCCTGACATCGAGCGCGCCGCAAAGCAGATTCGCGGAACGGTTGTTCGAACGCCGCTCGTCGACGTCTCCCGCCAGTCGGGTCGTCGACTGTGGCTCAAGGCGGAGAATCTGCAGATGGCGGGCTCGTTCAAGCTTCGTGGCGCGTGCAACATGATCTCCAGCCTCACCGTCGACGCTCGGCCGCGCGGCGTGATCACCTACTCATCAGGCAACCACGGTCAAGCAGTTGCCTACGCAGCCCGCACGCTGGGAGTTCCTGCGGTCGTGGTCATGCCTATCACGGCACCTGACGTGAAGATCGCCGGTGCCCGGCGTTTCGGTGCCGAGGTCTTGATAGAGGGAACGACATCGATCGAGCGAAAGGCGCGAGCGGAGCACGAAGCGATCGTGCGCGACTTCGCGATCGTGCCGCCGTTCGACCACCTGGACGTGATTGCCGGCCAGGCGACGGTGGGCAGCGAGATTCTTGAGGATTGCCCGGGCGTGAACTGCGTCTATGTCCCGATCGGCGGAGGCGGGCTCGCGGCCGGTGTGGCGGCGGCGGTCAAACAGGTCCGTCCGGCCGTCCACGTCATCGGTGTGGAACCCGTGGGCGCGGCGACGATGACCGCGTCACTCGACGCCGGACGGCCGGTGACACTCGAAACGGTGGGCAGCGTGGCTGACGGTCTCCTCCCCGTACGACCGGGAGACCTCACGTTCGCGCACGCCCACGCCTTTATCGATGCGGTCGTCACGGTCTCAGACGACGCGATCGAGCGGGCGCTGGCCTGGCTGTTTCGACACGCCAAGCTCGTTGCGGAACCCAGCGGCGCTGCGAGCGTGGCCGCAGCGCTCGCCACACCGGCGTCAAGCCTGGACGAGCCAATCGTGGCTGTGGTCAGTGGCGGAAACATCTCAGGAGCCGCACTCAGCGGGATTCTCGAGAGAGTTGGGCCCGACCGGAGCTAGCACGATTCCTTCTCGACGTCGTTGTCGATGAGCGACCGCGCGGCGGCGATCGCCTGGTCGAGCGATCGCACGTTGCCGTCGAGTTGTTGCTCGTAGACCTGCCCGAGAATCTTGCCAACCCTCGGTCCTGGATCCAGTCCAAGCTGGAGGACGTGTCGCCCCAGCAGCAGCGGTGCCGGCGCCTCGTGCTCGACGCCGAGAGCCTGGGCACGCTCGAGAAACCAGTCCATCGCCGAACAGTCGAAAGTGCAGGCTCGTCCGAGACAGTCGGACTTGGCCAGGCGGGCAAGCAGCTTGAGGTCGACCTTCCGAGCCAATCGACGAAATGCCCCGGCACCGACCCCATCGGGAGCCTTGTGCCACATACCCGGCTTCAGGTGGTGAGCGACGAGTCCGAGCACCTGTCGACGGACGTCATACCCACCGAGAGAGTGAAGGTTGAGACGCTCGAGGAAGGCCTCGGTCGGTTCGACGCCGGCTTCCTCATGGTTATACGAGCGGATGCGTCCGTCGAGGACGGCGGTGGTTGCCGGCTTGCCGAAGTCGTGGCTCACAGCCCCCACCATGAGCGCGACTTGTTTCGGATACGAAAGGCCGTCGAGGCGCGACGCGGCCTGGTCGATCACAAGCAGGTTGTGGGTCCACACGTCACCCTCGGGATGCCACTCAGGTTCCTGCTCACACCCGACCAGCGCCTCAAGCTCTGGAAAGAGGCGTTCGACCACACCGAGCTCCAGCGCGAGCCTGAGGCCGATCGACGGCTGCGGTGACTTCAGCAGGAGCTTCTCGACTTCTCCCCAGATGCGCTCGGGTGGGAGGTCGTTCAACGGGGTCGTCCGGCAGGTCGCCTTGGTCGCGTCGTCCATCGCCAGACCGAAGCGCGCGGCAAACTGAACCCCTCGAAGGACCCGGAGGCTGTCATCCCCAAAGGTCCCAGCGTCGACCATGCGCAAGATGCCCCGCGCCAGATCGTCGCGTCCCCGGTACGGGTCGAGGTACTCGTCGGTGAGTGGATCCCAGGCGATGGCGTTGATGGTGAAGTCTCGGCGGCGGGCCGCTTCGTCGACCGGGAGGTCGGGATCTCCTGTCACAGTGAAGCCACGATGTCCGCGGCCCGTTTTCGATTCGCGGCGGGGGAGTGAGACATCGAGCGGACCGACTTTGTAGACGGTGAAGCTCTCACCAACCGTGTCGACCCGGTCGATCTGCTCGAGCAGCGATCGGAGGGCCTCGGCCGGCACGCCGTAGACTTCGAGGTCGATGTCCTTCGACTGGCGCGCGCAGAGGTGGTCGCGTACCCAGCCCCCAACGAAGAGGGCCCGTCCGTTGGTCGCCCGAACCGCCTGGACGATTCGCATGGCCAAGTCAAACTCGGGTCCGGTGTGTTCAGCGTGCGAGGCGAAACCCATAGTCGGTGTAGCGGTATGACGGGTCCAACTTGCTCCGCGCGGCGGTGCGGCTGATCGTCACGGCGTGACGCCAGGAGCCACCGCGAGAGGCACGTCGCACGCCTGAGCCAGCCCCGCGTGGGTTTCGGCCAGGCGACTCGCGGTAGTAGGTTGGCGAGTGCCAGTCGGCGCACCACTCATGAATGTTGGCGGCAATCCCGTAGAGGCCGAAGTCGGTGGGACCTCCGAGCCCGACCTTCCATGGTCCCTCGAGTGGTCCACGCCCACCGTTGGGGATCCACGCGGGGATCTCGTCTCCCCACGGGTAGGCGGAAGCAACGCGTCGTCCACGTGCGGCCCGCTCCCACTCGGCCTCGGTGGGAAGACGGACGAGCTCACCGTTCGAAGAGCGCCACAGACAGTACACAACAGCGTCGTTCCAGCTGATCCCGACGACCGGTTGATCCAGTTCGCTGAACTTTGGGGTGTCCCACTCGCGGGGGAGGTCACGTTTGGTGGCGTCGAGAAAGCGCGAGTACTCCCGTCTGGTGACCGGGAAGACGGCCATCTGGAAGGTGTCGACCCAGACCCTGTGGACCGGACCCTCGTCAGCCTGCCCGGTATCGCTTCCCATGTCGAACCAGCCACTCGGGATCGGGAGGAACGTTTCCACGTTATCGATCATGGCACGGAATCGAGGTTCCCCAGTAACCAAACCGGACGAAACTGCTAGGACTGATATGATCGAATGTGGACACTCGGAATCTGTATCCGCGTATGACGTTCACAACTGATCGCAGGCGGCAACCGGTCGCACGGGGGGTCGTGATCGTTGCGGTCGTCCTCGGCTCCGGCTGCTCCATTCGGTCGATGGCGGTCAATGCCCTATCGGAAACCCTCGCCGAGGGCGCCAGCGTATACGCCTCGGATGACGACCCTGAGCTTGTTCGCGAGGCTCTGCCGTTTAACCTCAAGACGATCGAGACGCTACTGAAGTCGTCGCCCGATCACCCCGGGCTCCTGCTCTTCGCGTGCAGCACCTTTACGCAGTACGCGGCCGCGTTCATTCAGGCTGACGCAGAAGTGGCCGAGTGGGAGGATTTCGACTACGCGGCGGCCGAAAACTCAAAGGCGCGTGCCCTCAACTTGTATATCCGAGCGCGCAACTACTGTCTGCGTCGGGTGGACGTCGACTACCCAGGTCTTGCGGGTCGGCTGCGTCTCGAGCCTGACGAAGCAGTGTCCGTTTTCGGTGTCGAGGATACCGAGACCATGTACTGGCTCGGTGGCTCTTGGGGGTCTGCGATCTCGCTCGGTCTCGACCAGCCTGACCTGGCTGCAGACCTTCCGGTCGTCAGAGCGCTACTGGCACGGGCACTCGAATTGGACGAGGACTACAACCGGGGCGCTCTGCACGGAGCGTTCATCACACTCGAGTCGGTGCCAGAGTTACTGGGTGGCTCGCCTACCCGTGCGCGTGCCCATTTCGAGCGGGCGGTGGAGCTGTCGGGTGGCCTCGATGCATCGCCGTATGTCGCCATGGCGACCGGTGTGTCGTTGGCAACACAGGACCGCGAGGAGTTCGAGTCGCTGCTCGGTTCCGCGCTGGCGGTTGACCCGGAAGCCGATATCGGTATCCGGCTGTTGAATCTTGTGACGCAGAAACGAGCTCGTCTGCTGCTCGACCATGCAGACGAGTTGTTCGAGGCGCCGCTTGAACAGGAAGAAGAACGATGAGGTCTCTCCGAATTGCCGCCCTGATGACGTTATTGGTCATCCCCGCCGTACTATTGGCCCAGCGGCCGATCACCCTCGCTTCGATCGCGCCTCCGAACTCTCTTTGGGACAAGGCGCTGAAAGAGATGGCAGCGGATCTCCAGAAAGTAACGAACCGAAGAGTCCGCCTGCGCATCGCCTCCCGTTCCCAGGGGGACGAGGCGACGATTGTTCGTCGCCTGAAGCTGAACTCCACACAGGCGGCGCTCCTTTCTCAGCCCGCCCTCGGTGAGGTCGACGCGGCATTCAACGTCTTGGGTATGCCGTTTTTCTTCGAGTCCGACGCCGAAGCCCGCCACGTCCTAGCGGCCCTTGGGTCGACCTTCGAGCGGGCGCTGGCGGACCAGGGCTTAGTCCTGGTCAGCTGGGGGCACACAGGCTGGGCCCATTTCTTCACCGCCGATCCTGTCAAGACTCTGGATGACTTGAGGCGTGCCAAGATCTTCACATCGGCTGGCGACGACGCCATGGTGCAGTGGTACAAGGAGAACGGCTTCGATCCGGTCCCGCTTGCGGTGACGGATGTTGCGATGGGGCTGAATACCGGGTTGATCAATGCGTATCCGCTGCCGCCGTATGCCGTCATGCTGGTACAGTACTATCGGTCGGCCCCTCACATGCTGGACGTTCCGCTGGCACCGGTCATCAATGCGCTGGTCGTCAGCGCGAGGGCGTGGGAGGGTCTGAGTGCCGAGGACCAGGAAGCGTTTCTGTCGATCGGCAAAGAGTTCGAAGACCAGCAGTGGGACGAGGTTCCACGACAGGATCGCGAGGCCATAGACGCCATGCGCAGTCGGGGTCTCTCGGTCTCGATTCCCGATGAGGCCGCGACGGCGGAGTTTCGACGGACCGCCGATGAGTTGACGGCGTCGATGCGTGGATCGATGGTGCCGGCGGCCGTGTACGATCTGGCTGTACGCGCGCGCGCCACGTTCCGGCGCCAGTAGCAAACCGGCCGAGTCGTGGATGACCCGTTGAGTTCCTCTCAGGGTAGATGAGCCGCATCGAACTCCCCAAGACGGAGGTGGCGGCAACCTCAGTGTCTCATGGACGGAGGATTCTCGGGGCCGTCCACGTCGGCGAAGAAATCATCGCGGCGGTTGCCCTGGCCGCCATGGTCATCCTTCCTCTTGCGGAAATCGTCGTTCGTCCATTTCTGGCCGGTGGCATACCAGGCTCAATCCCTTTCGTCCAGCACCTGACACTCTGGGTCGGGTTTCTCGGGGCGGCACTTGCGGCTCGAGAGGGCAAGCTGATCGCGCTGGCGAGCGCGACGTTCATGCCGGATGGCCGGCTTCGCAGCACTGCCGCTGTCGTCGCAGCGATGTTCGGCTCGGCCGTCTGCGCGATCCTTGCGCGAGGCGCCGTAGATGTTGTCGCCGTTGAGCGCGACATCGGGTCCGAGATCGCCCTGGGGGTACCAGTCTGGGTAATCCTGCTCGTGCTGCCGTTTACGTTCGCGGTCATCGCGTTGCGCCTCGCGTGGCGTGCCGGCGGGTTGCGCGCCAGAGCCGTCGCTGCGTTCGGACTGGTAGCCGGTTTGTGGCTCAGCACGAGCTATGAGTTCTTGGACGGGACGGCGGGCTGGCCCTGGGTCGTCCTCGTCATCGCCGCTGCCCTGGCGGGAGCCCCAATTTTTGCCGTACTGGCCGGTGCCGGCGTCTTCCTGTATATGACCTTCTTCGTGCCACCGGCCCAGGTGGTGCTCTCTGCATACGATCTCGCCACCGAGCCTCTCCTGCCAGCGATTCCGTTGTTCACACTGACTGGGTGTGTCTTGGCGCAAGGGCAGGTCTCCGAACGCCTCCTTCGCGTCTTCCGCGCGCTGGTCGGATGGGTGCCCGGTGGGACGGCGGTTGTCTGCGTTGTCGTCTGTGCATTCTTTACGATCTTTTCCGGCGCGTCAGGGGTGACGATTCTGGCGCTAGGGGGGCTGCTGCTCCCGGCACTGCTAAAGGATGGGTATCGCGACCGTTTCTCGGTTGGTCTCCTGACTGCATCCGGGTCCCTCGGGCTGCTGTTGCCACCGGCGCTGCCACTGATTCTGTATGCAGTGGTTGCGGAGGCGCCCCTGGAAGACCTCTTCGTAGGCGGATTCTTACCGGGGATTCTGCTCATCGGACTCGTCTCGGCTTGGGGGATGCGAGAAGGGGTCGTGACCGCTGCCGGGCGTCATGCGTTCTCGCGTGCCGAAGTCTGGCCGGCCGTGTGGGCGGCGAAATGGGAGCTGGCCCTGCCGGTCGTCGTCCTCGTCTCGTACTTCAGTGGGCGGGCGACGCTGGTCGAGGCCTCGGCGCTGGCGGCGCTCTACGCCGTGGTCGCAACGGGACTCGTCCATCGAGACTTTCCGTTGCGTCGCGGTCTTCACGAGGCCTTCAACGAGTCGGTCATTCTGGTCGGTGGGGTCCTGATCATCCTGGCTGCGGCGAAGGGCTTTACCGCGTATACCCTCGATGCCGACATTCCGTTTCGGCTCCTGGAGTGGACGCAGGCGCGAATCGAGTCGCCACTGTTGTTTCTGCTGGCTCTGAATGTCTTTCTACTGGTCGTCGGCTGCCTCATGGACATCTTCTCGGCGATCTTCGTGGTTGTTCCGTTGATCAGCGCGATGGGCGCCGCGTACGGAATCGACCCGATTCATCTTGGTGTTATCTTTATCGCCAACCTCGAGCTTGGATATCTGACTCCGCCCGTCGGTCTCAACCTCTTTTTCGCGTCGTATCGATTCGACCGTCCCATTCTGCACGTGTACCGTGCTGCGTTGCCGATGCTGGCGATCTTGGGGTTTGGCGTCATCCTCATCACTTATGTACCATGGCTCTCCCTGGGACTCCTGGAGTTGCTGGGCCGCCGATGACGAGTGTGCACAGGGCATGACACTTCGAGAGATCTCACTGGAGGGAACGATGCCATGGCACTCGAGCAGGTTCGTGCTTGTCCCCGGGTTGACCGCGCTGATGCTGGCGTGCGGCGCCCCGAGTTCCGACGAGTCGGTCGTCGAGGCAACAGTGGCTGAGGTCGACGAGCCTGCGGCGATCGAGGTGCATCTCGCAAACCTGCGTCAGCTGACGTTCGGTGGCGAGAATGCCGAAGCGTACTTCGCGTCGGACGGGTCGGAGCTGATTTTCCAGTCGACTCGCGAGGGCGTCCCCTGCGACCAGATCTTCAGAATGGGTTTGGACGGCTCTGACCTGCGGATGGTGTCGACCGGTGACGGTCGGACCACCTGCGGCTATTTTTACCCGGATGGTGAGTCGATTCTCTACGCGTCGACGCACCTCGGCGGCGCCGAGTGTCCTCCACCGCCGAGCTTCGAGATGGGGTACGTGTGGGCGATTTACGACACCTACGACATCTTCAGGGCCGCCCCCGACGGCTCCGGACTGATGCAGTTGACCGAGACGCCTGGCTACGATGCCGAGGCGACAATCGGTCCGAATGGTCGAATCGTCTTCACCAGCGTGCGCGACGGCGATATGGAAATCTACTCGATGAGCGGGGACGGCTCTGACCTCCGCCGCCTGACAACCCGGCAGGGGCCCGACGGTGGGCCCTTCTTCTCAGCCGACGGATCGAAGATCGTGTTTCGCGGTCGTGAGATTCCTGACGGTCCGGAGTATGACGACTACAAGCGGCTGCTCGATGAGGGGCTGTGGCGCCCGACCGAGCTCGAGATCTTCGTGATGGATGCGGACGGCGGCAGTCTCGAACAGGTCACCGACCTCGGCGGTGCGAGCTTCGGTCCGTTCTGGCATCCGGACGGAGAGCGAATCATCTTCTCATCCAACTGGCACAATCCGGACGGTCGGAACTTCGATCTTTTCATTATCAACATCGACGGCAGCGGTCTTGAACAGATCACGTTCGGAGAGACCTTCGATGGTTTCCCGATGTTCTCACCCGACGGTCGGCACCTGGTGTTCGCGTCCAATCGCGATGGCGAAGCCGAAGGTGACACAAACATCTTCATCGCAGAGTGGGTCGACTAGTGGCCTGTATCGACTGAATCAGTGCCGGTCGCTGGCGCGCGGCGCCCGCCTGGCAAGGCGCGACGAGGGAGCATACCGGCCGTATTCGACCGAGAAGCAACGCCGTCAGACGGGATGCCCCGCCCGGCGAACGGTACTGATTCAGTCGATACAGGCCACTAGTGTCCTGGGCCCTTACACGTTGGACATCTCACGCGCCGCGGCTACCCGCCGCGCTGTTCGTAGAGCACGCTCCGCAAAACGAACCCGACATTTGCGGGTCGTTCGGCTAACCGACGCATGAAGTACGGGAACCATTCCGAGCCGAACGGCACATAGACGCGAACGCCGCAGCCTGCTTCGAGAAGCGTCCTCTGTAGATCTCGCCGCACGCCATACAGCATCTGGAACTCGAACGCATCGCTGCCGATGCCCTGGTCCCGGGCGAAGGTCCGGACCGCGGTGATCATCCGCGGGTCATGTGTCGCGAACGCCGGTGTCGAGCCCTCTGCCAGCAGGCGATGCGCCAGACGAACGAAAGCCGCGTCGACATCGACCTTCTGCGGATAGGCGACGTCGGATTGCTCGTTGTAGGCACCCTTTACAAGGCGGACCCGCCCCCCAAGGTCGAGGACCCGCTGGAGGTCGGCGGCGGTTCGATAGAGATACGACTGCAGCACGACACCGACGTTCCGATGTCCGTCAGCCCAGACCCGCTCGAAGATCTGCAGGGTTTGGTCGACGAGGGCGGACCCTTCCATATCGATTCGGACAAACCCACCATGGCACTTGGCGGCGATCACGATCGTTCGGAGGTTCTCGACGCAAAGGTCGGGGTCGATCTCCAGGCCGATCTGAGACAACTTGATCGAGATCTTGCACGACAGGCCGGCCAGACCGACTCTGTGGACGGTGTCCAGGTACTCTGCGGTCGCGACGTGCGCCGCATCACGTGACGTGACGTGCTCACCGAGGTGATTCAAGGTGTGATTGAAGCCCTGGTGGCCGAGGGCGTGGAGGGTGGGCATCACGTCGTCGAGTGATTCTCCGCCGATGAACCGTCGCGCAAAGCTATGCGGCCCCCGCATCCCGTATCGGGACACTACCCGCTTGAGGATCCGGCTCTTCGACGCCGAGAGAAACACGGCCCGTGAAATCGACTCAAGCATCAGACTTCAGACTTCAGACTTCAGAGTTTTGATGTCAGACCTCAAGCGTCACAGCTGCGGTCCGGGGGAGGGTGGAGCGCGTCAGTGAGTCAGAGCTGACCGGCCTCGGTCTTTGAGGAGATGCTCAATCGTCCGGGCGTAGTAGCGCAAGACCGTTCGCTCACGAATCCGATACCGGTCCCCCTCAACGACGAGGATTCGGCGTGTCGCGAGCGGCTCGATGGCGGCCCCAACGGCTTCTCGTCCGGTCCCGACGTCGAGCCGAGCACCGGCGGCACGGAGGAGCTCGATCAGCCGGTCGATCTGGTCTTCCAGCTCATCACGTCGGATCGACGGCCGCATGGCGGCTGCCACCAGGGCGCTCGGGACGACCGTGTACAGCCGACCGATGTCTTCCCGGAGGCGGCGGTTCAGCTGGACCATGGACCGTCGGGCATCCGGGTCGTAGTCCGAGAGCTGGATAGGCTCTCCGAAGCTCACGATCGCCCGGCTCTGATAGCCCACGGCATATCTGATCATCTCGGCGACTTCACGGGCGAACGGTCGCTGTTGACGTTTGACCCGCTGACGCGCCAGCACAAAGTCTTCGAGTACCAAATCGTAGGCGATCGCGACCGGAATGACGACGACGTCGGTTCTTCGCGCCTGGGCGGCGGCGTGGAGCAGGCCGGTCTTGAATCGCTTCAGTTCTCCGCTGTAGCTGCGACCCCCCTCCAAGTAGAGAAACAGGTCGTGCCGTTGCAGGACCTCGGCGACGTAGGCCTTGAGCGTCGCGAGGTAGGCCGGGTCCTTCATTTCCCGGCGTATCGGAATCGCGCCGGTCACGTGCTTGTGAATCAGTCCTAGCGCTCCACCAAACAGGTTGATGCCCGCGGCGATCACCGGCGGCCGAATGCCGTTGTCGTCGAGCACCAGCGGTTGGACGAGATAGTCAGTGTGACTCTTGTGATTCGACGCATAGATGACACGACCCAGCTGCGTCGCAGCCTGGGCGATTCCGACTTGAGCCTCCTGTCGGTCGATCTTCCGGAGCAACGGGTAGAGCGGGTGTTGGAGGGCGCGGTACATCCGATACCGCTGGGTCGTTCGAAGCTCTTCGAGGTATGAATAGACGCGTTCTTGGGCCTGAAGGGGACTCTCGTCTTCGCTTCCCTGGAGGTATCGAACTACTTCTTCGCGCCCCAGCACCGCCTGCGTAATCTCGTCGTGCGGCACGCGCGCACTATACCATGGGGCCCGAGTCGCTAATACTCGATCGTGACCGTTGCCGGGCGCGACAGCCGCACGGTTAGCGTGGATCCTGCGGGGAGAGTCGCAGGCTGGCCGTCGCCGGCCATGGCCGCGGCCGTGCCACCGGCTGCACCAGCTGCGCCACCGATCGCCGCACCCTGACGTCCTCCGAAGATGGCGCCGAGGATGGCGCCACCAACGGCCGCCCCACCGATCTTCGCGGCGCTCTCGCTCCCGCGTCCCTTCCCTTCCCGATAGACCGTCTCGGTGACGATCGGAAGCTCGAAGACGTCATCGAGGACGACGGTGTGGAACCGCACCCCCAGCCGCGCCGCGCCCCTGAGTTCGCCGGCATTCTCCACCAGTACCACCGAACCGAGTACTCGCGTCCCGGCAGGAACAGCGATCTGATCATCGACAATCACGTCTCGTGTGACGCGGGCCTCTACGTCGTCTTCGACCTGGGCGTCCTCGGTCGAGACCGGCGTATCGACCTGAAGACCGACAACCGAGTCAGCCGCAATCACGAGGTCCCGAACGATGCGCGGGCGCTCTTCAGCGTCGACCGCGCGACCGACCGCCGCCGGTTCGACCATCCTCAATGCGACAAGGTTCGGAGTCTCGATCAGTATGGGTGGTTCGGATCGGCTGTCGATCGCACCCACGGTGCCCTCGCTCGATTGTGCCGAAAATTGTGCCGAACCGGACTGAGGAGAGCGCCGGGCGAGCTCGGCCGCCGGCGTGGTTCCGGTGTTTGCGGGTGGAGTTGGCGGTGAGTTCAGCTCAGATGGTCGTGCGGTGTCCTCGGCGGTGGCCGCCGCCGACGCGATCTCTGTGTGGTTGACGAGGTCCCGGTCGGTCGCTTCGCTGCCAGACGTCACTTCGTCTGTGATGAGCTGTTCGGTGGCCTCGACCGGATGAGCCGCCCCGGGCTGTGTTTCCGTCGCTTCAGACAGTGTGTCGAGCGACATCGATTCGGTTGCTGCCGTGACCGGGCCCCGGTTGTCCCGGACCGCAAGATACGCCCCGGTGCCGGCTCCAGCGACGACGAGGGTCGCCAGCGCCACGAAAGCTATCGGTTTCACCACCATGGAGAGGCTCCTGTTCCTGTTCCTTGTCGTAGGAGCAAGAGATGTGCCGACTCTCTTACTAGATTATGACCCTTTTTCGGCCATTCTCCGTAGTCCGTTCGGGCCAGCCGTCCTGCGACGAGACGCAGTGTCACCCCGTGGGGACCATAAGAGTCCAGGGGGCGACACGTCGCATGAGTTAGAATGACCATCGCCCAGCCGGTGGGGACTGGCTCCGCGGGCTTGTCAACTCGGCTGAAGAACCGCAAGGACGTCAGCTTCGGAGTCGAATTGTCCACTTTGGCCCCACCACCTGGAAGCCCCCAGGTCGCTCTGGCCCCGCGTCTTCTGTCAGCCCTGGGCCTTCTCTTCATCTTTCTCCTTGGGGTCAAGGGCCTGGGCGACGGATTCAGGCTCCTCGGCGAGGATCTGATCCAAACCTTCTTCACGGCGACCGAGAACCCCTTCATCGGGCTCGTCGTGGGTCTCCTGGCCACGACGCTGGTTCAGAGCTCCTCGGTAACGACCTCGATGATCGTCGGGCTGGTCGCGGCCCCAGAGAATCCCCTACCGCTCTCCAATGCGATTCCGATGGTCATGGGCGCCAACATAGGCACGACGGTGACGGCGACGATCGTGTCGTTGGCCCACCTTGGTCGGCGTGAGGAGTTCGAGCGGGCATTCCCTGTGGCGGTGTGTCACGACGTCTTCAACTATCTTGCGGTTCTGGTCCTTCTCCCGATCGAGATGACGACCGGCTACTTGCGGCGACTCGCGGGGGCGTGTAGCGAGTTTCTGAGCGGGGTGGGAGGCGTCGAGTATCAGAGCCCCTTGCGGGAGGCCCTGAGTCTTGGATTTGCCCCGGTACTCGCGCTGGGCGAAACGCTATTCCCAGCGGATGGGTCGCGGTCCGTGTTCTTGATCGCGGTCGGCGGGCTCTTCATCTTCTTTGCGCTCTTCTTTCTCGTCAAGGTGATGCGCACGGCGATGCACTCACGTGTGGAGCGTGTCGTCAACAGTGTGTTGGGCTCGAGTGCTCTTGTCTCCATCCTGATCGGGGTCCTGATCACGGTGATGGTGCAGTCGAGTTCGATCACGACCTCCCTTCTGGTTCCGCTCGCGGGCGCCGGTCTGCTGAAGCTCGAGCAGGCGTTTCCAGTCACTATCGGGGCGAATATCGGCACGACGGTCACCGCACTGCTGGCCGCGCTGGCCGTCTCTGGACCGAATACCGGAGCCGGACTGGAGATCGCGCTTGTCCATCTGTTCTTCAATCTCAGCGGCCTTGTCCTCATTTATCCGGTACAGACGATCCGGCGTGTGCCACTCAGCCTGGCCCGCGGGTTGACCCGGCTAGCGATTCGGTCCCGGCGATTGACGGTCGTGTGGATTGCGCTGCTCTTTTATGGACTGCCGGCGCTGTGCATCGCCATCAGTCGGCTCCTCCAGTAGTCGAGAAAGGAAGACACCATGCTTCGCGAACTGCTCGGTATCTTTCGCGCCAGCGACCCGTTGTCTGAAATGGGTGCGAACTTTGGTCGGATGCTGCAATTGACGTATGACATGAACATCGCCGCCGGGCAGATCTTCTTCGGTGGGGAAGACCGCACCGCGGAACGCAAACTCATCTACGAGTGGGACGGGCAGGTCAACGAGCTCGAACGCACCATCCGACGCCAGGTCATCACCCACCTGGCGATTCCGGGCAACCGGGCCGACTTGCCGTACTCGTTGTTGCTGATGAGTCTCGTCAAGGACGTCGAACGCCTTGGTGACTACGCGAAGAACCTCTCTGAGATCGTCGACATCCGACCGGATCCCCTTCCTGAGGGCCCTGAGCTGACCAGCCTGGTCGCGATCCGAGAGAGAGTGGAGCACGCGTTTCGCTCGTGTGCCGACGTGTTCAGCCGCTCGCGAAAAGATGAGGCGCTGGAGTTGATTCAGCAGGGCCGAGACACCGCCCGCCGATGCGAGCGCCTCATCGCTCAGATCGGGCGTGGGGACCACGACGCCGCGACCACCACCGCGCTGATTCTTGGCACGCGGTACTACAAGCGAATTGGCGGGCACGTGCTCAATGTCCTGTCGAGCGTCGTGGTACCGCTCGACGAGGTCGACTACTACGACGAGGATGGCACATCACCGTCGGGCTCGTGACGTCGACCCAGGCCACTAGACATACGGCCCCGGGCCTTCGTACACTTGTTGGTTGGTCATGCCATCGTGAAGAAGACATCGCACGTCGTCGTCGTCGGCGCCGGCGTCATCGGATGTGCCGTGGCGTACGAACTCGCCAGGCGCGGCGGCCGTGTCAACGTCATCGACCGGAGGGAAGTGGGTCAAGGTGCGACCCAGGCTTCGGCCGGTGTCCTGGCTCCCTACATCACGGCCCATGTGGGAAGTCAGCTTCTCGAGCTGGGTGGGCGGAGTCTCGGTCTCTACGACGAGTTCGTGGCTCGGGTCGTCGAGGACTCGGGGTCGGCGGTTCAGTACGTTCGCCGCGGCACGCTCGAGGTCGCACGTGACGCGAACGCGGCACAGCGGCTCCAGAAGACGGCATGTGTCTACCGCGATCTCGGTGTGAGTGCCGACTACCTCGACCAGACGGCGGTTCGGCAAGCCGAGCCGCAGCTGTCAGACACGGTCGTCTCGGGGCTTGTCGTCGCGTCGCATGGTTTCGTCGGCGCTACCGACCTGACGAACGCGCTGCGGCGAGCTGCCGGTGCCTACGGTGTGACATTCACACCGTCCACGTCGGCCGCCAAGGTCTCGAGCCGTGGCGAGGGACTGCAGGTGGAAACACCGGTCGATACTGTGGTGTGTGACGCGGTCGTGATGGCTGCCGGAAGCTGGTCGGGGCAAGTCGAGGCCGAGGGGGAGGAACCGGTACCCGTTCGACCTGTGCGCGGTCAGCTACTTCATCTGGGTTGGCCGAAGTCGCCTCCCGAACGGGTTATCTGGACCGACCGGTGCTACCTGGTCCCGTGGACCGATGGATCCGTGCTCGTTGGTGCGACGGTTGAGAATGTCGGATTCGATGAACGTGCGACGGTCGCCGGCGTTCAGCAATTGATCGAGATGACGTGCGAGCTTGTCCCAGCCGCGCGCAAGGCGTGGTTTCAAGGCGTGCGCGTCGGCCTTCGCCCCGGGACACCGGATGATTTACCCGCCATCGGTCCGTCCGAGCGTCTGGCGGGCCTGTTCTACGCAACCGGACACTTCCGGAACGGTGTGTTGCTTGCACCACTCACGGCCCAGCTCGTCGCCGACTACGTGCTGGATGGCAAGCGCGACACCGCACTCGATGCAACGTCGCTGAGCCGTTTCGCGGCGAGCTGACGACGGACCATTCGGGGACGCCACGTGAAACTGAAGCGCTCGTATGGCGCGCGCGAGGTTGCTGCGTTGACAGGCCTGACGGCCCGCCAACTGCAGTGGTGGGATGCTCGCCGTCTCTTTTCGGCGGCGGTAGCATCACGACCGACCGAGGCGGGCGGTTTCACCGAACGCCGCTACTCCCCGGTTGATCTCTACGAGTTGCTCGCCCTTGCGGATCTGAGGCGCAAGGGGTTCACCGTCCAGAAGATTCGCACGATTCTGTCGGTGCTCCGTGATCGGTTCGGCGTGCGGCTATTTGACGCGCTTGGCGAGGGCGGGGAAGTCACACTGCTGACCGACGGTCGTGAGGTGTACGCAAAGACCTCTGCAGGCGCATTCTTCAATCTGCTTCGGGACCCGGGCCAGCCGTTGCTCGTTATCGACGGTGGGGAACAGCTGCAGGCGTTGAGCGCTCGGGCCCGCAGCCGTCGCAAGAAGTCCACTCGCATATCGGCTGGGCGAAAGACGCCCGACGAGCGGTCACGATAGCGGTCGCGGAATCGCGAGTCACCTTCTCGTAGCCTTGATAGATCGTTTCGGCGTCCCTTCCACTCAGATGGCAGACGACTTTCTGCAAAGACGATCGGCAATCCGTGGTCGCGGCCCAGGATGAACCTTTCATTGCCGCGCCCGTGGTTCGTTCCGCGCTGTCGTTTTCCTGAACGGTCCGGTCACGGCTACTCTTGCGCCTCGGCGTAACGCTTTCCATGTAGTCCTCGGCGTCTAAGTGCGACCGAGTACTCTCATGTGAGCCGGTTGCGTGGACGACGGCCAGCTGCCCGCGTGTGAACCAGGGCTCGTGGCTGATGCGACTTGATGTGCAATAGCGGTATCGATTATTCTGTCGGACTATTGTCGTCGTGCGTCGGGCCTCTTACTGAACCCACAATGGCTGGATACTCGTGTGACGTTCTCATCGTTGGTGGTGGCGGGGCTGGTCTGCGCGCAGCCATCGCGGCTGCGGAAGTGAGACCGAATCTGAACATCGCCGTCGTGTCCAAAGTGTATCCAATGCGGAGCCATACAGTTGCAGCCGAAGGCGGCGCTGCGGCTGTCATCAAACCGGGAGATAGTGCCGAGGCCCATGCGTACGACACCGTGTCTGGGGCAGATTGGCTGTGCGATCAAGACGTGGTCGAAGCGTTTGTCGACGAAGCACCAGGTGAAATGGTGCAACTGGAGCACTGGGGTTGTCCCTGGAGCCGAGAGTCGGATGGGAGTGTCGCTGTCCGCCCGTTCGGCGGGATGAAGGTGAAGCGGACATGGTTCGCCGCGGACAAGACCGGTTTTCACATGCTCCACGCGCTGTTCCAGACGTCGCTGAAGTACAAGGCTGTCACTAGATTCGACGAGTGGTTCGTCACCAAACTGCTTGTCGATGATGGGCGTTGCCAGGGCGTTGTCGCAATCGAGCTGGCCACCGGGCAGATCCACAGTATTACCGCACAGGCCGTGATCCTGTGTACTGGTGGCTGCGGCAAGATCTTCTCGTTTACGACCAACGCGAACATTAAGAACGGCGACGGGATGGCACTCGCCTATCGAGCCGGCGCACCGCTCAAGGACATGGAGTTCATCCAATACCACCCCACGGGACTGCCTGCGACCGGGATCCTGATCACCGAGGCCGCACGGGCCGAAGGGGGGTGGTTGGTCAACAAGGACGGCTACCGGTATCTGCAGGACTACGATCTCGGCAAACCGGAGCCCGAACCGGTGCTGCGGTCGATGGAGCTCGGTCCGCGAGACCGGCTGTCGCAAGCCTTCGTCCGGGAACAGGAGAAGGGTCGCACGCTGGAAGGTCCGTACGGTCACTATGTCAGTCTGGATATCCGTCAGGTCGGTGAGAAAGTCATCGACAAGAAACTCCCCTTCGTGCGCGAGTTGTGTCTGAAGTACGCGAACCTCGATCCAGTCAATGAGATGATCCCGGTCCGACCAGTCGTCCACTACATCATGGGTGGTGTTCACACTGATATCAACGGCGCAACGCCTCTCGGCGGACTGTATGCAGCAGGCGAGGTGGCCTGCGTGAGCTTGAACGGCGCCAATCGTCTTGGTTCGAACTCTCTGACTGAATGTCTCGTCTTTGGCGCGAGGGCCGGCCGGGCGGCCGCGGAGTTCGTAGATCGGTCGGGGCCCGTCGGCACGGCGGTGGAGGCTCAGGTTCGTGACGAGGAGCGACGGCTGAACGAAGACCTTCTTGGAGCGACCGGTGGGACGGAGCGAATCGCCGCGTTGCGGGCCGAGATGCAAACGACCATGGAGGAGAGCGCGGGAATCTACCGTACTGGCACCACCCTCGATGCGGCGGTGGAGACGATGGGCCGTTTGCGTCAGCATGCCCGTCATCTGAGGCTGGACGACCGCAGCCGAACCTTCAACACAGAGCTGGTCGCGGCGCTGGAGCTCGGCTATATGCTCGATTTGGCCGAGGTAATTCTCCGGTCTGCGGCGCAGCGGACCGAATCGCGTGGAGCGCATCAGCGAACGGACTATCCTGACCGGGATGATGAGCGGTTTCTTGCCCATTCCCTGGCGCGACGCACGGCGGATGGCCCAGCGCACATTGAGTACTTGCCGGTGACCATCACGAAGTGGCCGCCTGCCGACCGAGTCTACGGAAGATAACGACATGGCAGAGACCATCCAGCTAGTTGTTTCGCGGTACCGTCCCGAGGAAGAGTCGGAACCGACCTTTCAGACCTACGACGTACCTTATGACAAGGATTGGGTGATCCTGGACGCGCTGAATTACGTCAAGGATCAGCTCGATGGCTCGTTGAGTTTCCGCTGGTCGTGCCGGATGGGTGTGTGTGGTAGCTGTGGGATGATGGTGAACGGCACGCCGAAACTCACCTGCGCTATTCCGCTGTCCGACTATCTGTTGTCGGGACCGATTCGGATCGAACCGTTGCAGTTCTTTCCAGTCGTCCGCGACCTCGTCGTCGATATCAACAGCTTTCTCGGCAAGCTCTCCAGTGTCAAGCCGTGGATCCTCAGGGACGACGAGAGGCCACCCGCCGAAGGCGAATACCTTCAGACACCTGCCGAGCTCGACGTCTACAAGCAGTTCAGCATGTGTATCAACTGCATGCTGTGCTACTCGGCATGTCCCGTCGTGGGTCTTGAACCCGAGTTCACCGGGCCGGCCGCTATCGCTCTGGCGCAGCGCTACAATCTTGATTCGCGTGATCAAGGGGCGGCGGAGCGGATGGCCGTCTTGGACGAGCACAACGGGATGTGGGGCTGTACCTTCGTTGGTGAGTGTACCGAAGTGTGTCCCAAAAACGTCGACCCCGCTGGCGCGATCCAGCTGTACAAGATGGCGACCGCGACCGACTGGTTCAAATCTGTGTTGTTGCCATGGGGTGCGAAGTGAGCGACACGACCCGTGGCCCGTCCGGCCCGCAGCCGTACCATCGCCCGATGTCGTTCTGGTGGTGGCTACAAAAGCGCGTGTACTTCAACTTCATCGTCCGCGAGCTGACCTGTGTCTTCGTCGGGATCTTTGCTGTCCTCACACTCTTGCAGATTCGAGCCCTGGCAAACGGTCCGGACGCATATGCGGCGTTCATCGACCGGCTGAGGACACCGGGTTTCATTCTGTTAAACACGATCGGCCTCGTGGCCCTGCTTTTGCACGCCGTCACGTGGTTCAAGGCTGTTCCCACAACGATGACCGTCCGGGTTGGCGAGACGCGTGTCCCGGGCCAGGTGATCGCGGGCCTGCACTACGTCGGGTGGATGGTGGTGTCCGCGGTCGTTGCGTGGATTCTGTTGCTCAGATAGATGACCAGAGGCATCACACCGTTTCTGTGGTTCTTGTTCGGTGCCGGGGGAATGGTCTCCGCCCTCCTGTTCCCGGTCCACATCCTGCTGATCGGCCTCGCGTTTCCCTTGGGGTGGGTTGACGAACCGGACTACGAGTCACTTCATAGTCTGGTCATTCATCCGATCACGCGACTGTACTTGTTCATCTTCATTTTCTTGCCGCTCTTCCACTGGGCCCACCGTTTCCGATACACGGTGTACGATCTCTTTCAGGTCAAACACGGAGCCCAGCCGCCGATTGCCATCCTCTGCTATGGTGCCGCGCTGCTGGGGACGATCATAGCCGCCTATACGCTGTTGACCATCGCGTAGGGGTCGCGACAAGAGCTCCCGGGACTGGGGCGGTTCCACGAAAGCCTGGCGCGCACCACGCTAGTGCACTCGATGCCGCCGTCGCTGTTCCTCCCACGCTTTGTCTTCCGCTCGCTCCTCCATCTCCCACTGCTGCCTCCGTCGGAACCGGCGCCGTCGGTGTCGCCAGATGGCGGCGAGCGCGAGAACCGTCGCGAAGCTCCATAGCGTAAAGGGGTGGCCAGCCAGGGCGACCCACCGCTTCCAGACGGCGTGACGGTCCCAGAACAACCCCACGTGCTCCGAGATGGTCAGTCCCGTGGCGGCGTACAGCGCGGCTTCAAACGACGCACCGTCGCCCATGCGGCCCAAAAGGCGTGCGGAAGTCAAGGGACCATGACGCTGGAGTATGTCGCGAACGAGGGCTTCAGACAGGACGTACGCTCGAGCCACTTCCCGGCGGCCTTGTTCGAACAGCGTCTCGAGCTGCGTCGCGGTCAGGGCGACGCCGACCACGAGCTCCCACGTGAAACGTGACCGGTCCCCGAGGCCCCAGCTTCGTTCAGCGGCGCTGGCCAGCCCTTCGTTGAACCACCGTGGGACTTGCCTCCCGTTTGCCGCCCGGTTGATCAAGACGTGCGCCACCTCGTGATACACGACACCTTCGAGTGTGTCGTAGGGATATGAGCCGATGCGGCTGGGAAAAAGCACGACGAGGTCATTTGCCGAGTCGGCAAACCCGGCCACCCACTCTGGGGTGTCGAGCGCCGTGGCTGACTGCTCCGGCAGGAGGACCATTCGGATCGGTGCCGTGGCCTGAATTCCGGTCAGCCTCATCACGCTGACCAGCCGTGTGGTGTCAAAGTCACGCACCTGCGACGCGACGCTCTCAAGATCCCCTGGGGCTTCGACCACGAGCTCGATCGATGCAAGCGGCTGCGCCGGTACCGCGGTCGCGATGCAACAGGCAGCCAGGACGGCAATGACGACGATTGACCGATGTCGCGGGGTCGTCATCTCGTCATTTCGTCATTTCGTCATCCGGCTGCCTCTGCCACAGGTCGTCGTGTGACTCTCAGGTTGATGAGCTCGACGAGCAGGCTGAAGGCCATCGCGAAGTACACATACCCACGTGGAAGATGCTGGCCTAGACCGTCGGCGACCAGCAAGACACCGATCATCACGAGAAAGGCCAGCGCCAATGTCTTCATCGAGGGGTGTCGAGCGATGAACCGACTGACCGTGCCCGCGAACGCGATCATCACCACGACAGCGACCATCACAGCTGTGATCATCACCTCGACACGGTCCGCCATCCCGACCGCCGTGATCACGGAGTCGAGACTGAACACGAGGTCGAGGAGAACGACCTGGGTCAACACGGCGCCGACCGATGGCGTTTCTCCGTGCCGGGCCCCCGGTTCGTGGGATCCCTCCAGGAGGTGATGGATCTCGAAGGTCGCCTTGGCGAGGAGGAACAGTCCTCCCAGGACCAGGATGAGGTCTCGACCGCTGATGCCAAGCGGCACTGCTGCAGCGTCAGCGCCGTCCCCAACCGTTTCCGTGAAGAACGGGACTTCGAAGAGCGGGGCCGTCAGACGCATGACCCAGAAGATGGCCAGGAGAAGCGCGATTCGCATCACCATGGCAAGGACCAATCCTACATTCCGAGTTCTGCGACGTCGGTTCTCTGGAAGCCGGTCGGTCAAAATGGCCAGAAAGATGATGTTGTCGATGCCCAGGACGATCTCGAGGGTCGTCAGGGTGACCAGGGCGATCAACGAGTCAAAGCTGAGGAGCGCCGCGCCGTCCATTCTGGGTCCTCCGTTTCAGTGCTCTTTGCGGGGGGGGGACACTCCACTAGTCGCCGGGCGTCTGAGTGAGGGTAAGCACGGCGATGGTGGCGCCCAGGTGGGACTCGGGAGCGTCCCAAAACTCGCTGACGGCAGGATGACGTGCGAGCGCCGCGTGCACGACCGATCGCTGAACGCCCACGCCGCGACCGTGAATGAAACGCACCTCCGTGAGGCCCGCTGCCGCTGCGGTTTCAACGTATTCTTCAACGACCGACTTGACGTCGCGCGGGGCGAAGCAGTGCAGATCTAGCACTCCGTCGACCGGCACCTCATGAGGCATCCTTAGTGTAGCTGGCTGTGACCTGCGTGCTGATACCGCCCCGAACGGAAAAGTCTCCCACGATCGTCATCCGTCTTGGCTGACACACGCCGACCAAGTCGTCGAGGATCTGATTGGTGACATGCTCGTAAAAGATCCCCTTGTCGCGGAACTCAATCAGGTAGTACTTCAATGCCTTGAGCTCCAGACAGCGTTCATCCGGGGTATACGTGATTCGAATCTCGCCGAAGTCAGGTAGCCCAGTCTTCGGACAGACAGAGGTGAATTCTGGGCAGCGAATCGCGATCTCGTAGTTGCGCTCTGGACGTGGGTTGGGGAATGTCTCGAGTGGACCCTCCAGCATCGCCTGATTCTAACCGGGATTTCCGGATGGGTCGCGGAGGGGGCACGAGAAGAATCATTGACACCAGGACACCCGCGCGCTAGCATCAGGCGCGTTTTTATTGGGTTTTCTCTGCGACGGTCGTCCGTGGCGTGCGCGGCCGGTTCTGCGGATCTTAACAGTGCGCCTACAGCCAGGGGGATGCCGATGGTCGAAGCCCGAAGAATGGGCAAGTCCGAGCTCTTCAACCATTTTGCGGAGCGCTTTGATCTCAAGCGGACGCAAGCACGTGAGTTCTTTGACGAGCTCCAACAACTGTCCGAGAGTGAACTCAAGCGTAGCGGTGAGTTCGTTATTCCGGGAATGGTGAAGTTGGTCGTTCAAAATCGGAAGGCGCGGACAGGTCGAAATCCTGCGACGGGCGAGGCCATCCAGATACCGGCAAAGACCGTCGTCAAGGCGCGTATCGCAAAGCAACTGAAGGACTCAGTCCTGCCGGGCTAGCCGCGTCCACACCCATGTCCGTGTCGGCCGGAGCCGACTGGCGGAGTAATCCCCCGGTCGGCTTCGTGTCGCGTTCATGACGGCCCGCACCGAAGTCAAGGCCCAGACACGCCCCCAAGAGGTTGTCGTGTCGAGGTTCCGCTGAAGTACTAGCTGGCCGCGACTGCCTTCGGAAACGGGCGGCTTTCCGTCTTCTGGAACTCGATCACGAAGGTCGTGCCCTCTCCGACTTGGCTGGTGACCGAGATCGTGCCACCGAGTTGCTCCACGATCTTTCGCGAGATCGCCAAGCCGAGCCCTAATCCTCGTCGTTTCGTGGTGCTGAAGTCCTCGAAGATCGCACCGAGGCGCTCGGGTGGGATGCCGAGCCCGGTGTCGCTGACGGAAATTCGCGCTCGAGTACCAAGGTCGGTGGTGGTGACGGTAATCGACCCGCCGGGCGAGGTCGCCTCGATGGCATTGACGATCAGGTTTCGATACACCCGCCCCAGCGCGAAGAGGTCTCCTTCCACATACAGTGGGTGCGGGCTCAACCCGCTCTTGAGGACGACGCCGCCGGTCTCGGCCAGCGATGCCATGGAGTCGACTGTATCCTGGATCTGCCCGATTGACATCGACAGGAAACCGCTCGAGCGGCATGGGGCGCGCAAGGTTTCGAAGGTCGTCGAGCACCCGTTTGATCGACGCGAACTCGCGGTCAACTGTTCGTTGGAAGGTACCACGGTACTCGGCGTCCTCACGCAGCTTGAGGATCAGCCGGCAGCTGTTCGCGATGTTTTGAATGGGATGGGAGATGTCATGGACGAGCCCCGCTGAGATCCGACCGAACATCGCCTGTCGCTCCTGCTTGCGAACGTCCGCTTTGAGCTCAATCAGGTTATCCGCCATGCCGTTAAAGGCCTCGCCGAGCTGATGGAACTCGTCGTGACCGCCGATGGCCACGCGGTCGTCCAGTCGCCCGGCCGAGATCGCTTCCGTGCCCCGCATCAGCGCGAAGATCGGTTTAATGAACGACTGACCCCAGTAATAGCCGAGTGTGACCGTCGCGATCAGTGCGAGACTAATGATGAATACCAGCTCCAGCTGAAGCTGCTCGGCCAATGCGAACGCCTCACTCGTCGGTTGCTCGACAATGACCGTCCAGCCGAGCGATGCGACGGGAGCCGCGACGCCGAGCAGCATGCGTCCATCTGGGGCTTCGTACTTGAGGTGCAGCGTACGGTCACCGGCGGGCAACGTCTGCGCCGTCGCGAGGGTCGGTGAGGCGGAGATCCTGGAACTGCCGGTCATGGCGGCCACGAGCTCGTGGTCGCTGAGGTTCTCGCCGGCCGCGACTCGTGCTTTCTCGTCGGGCCGGCCGTGGGCGAGCAATCGGCCGTCTTCGGCGACCAAGAGAGCGAATCCTTCGGCGCCCACCCGAATCCCGTCGACCATACGCCAGAGCTCCTCGAGGCTGACCTCTCCCACTAACCATCCATCACGCCGGCCCAAACGCGACAGCGGAATAGTGATGGTGGTCGTCGGGAGGAAGTCGTCATCGACCGCGATCGGTGCGATTGTCCGCGTGTCTCGGTCGGCGTCGCTCGGCACTCTCAAACTTGTCGCCGAAAGACGGCTGCTGGCCACGACAGTGCGGTCGGCTGCGAATAGCGTGAGCTCGCGGAATTCACGTAAGTCGAGCACGTAGTTCTTGACGATCCGGTCTTGCTGCCATGTGCGCAATTCGGTATGACGGAGCTCAGCCGCCACTGCCCGCAGGACCTTGACGTTGCTGTCCATGTACTGCTCGATCTGCTGCGCCACCCGCCGAGCAACATTGAGATTGCCCTCCGCGACCGACGTCTCGTTGCCGGTCCTGAGCGAATAGATGGAGACGAGACCATAGACCAGCAGAGGTGCGACGGCGGCCGTGACAACGGCAGCGACGAAGCGCGCTGTGATACCAAGGCGCACGTCTTTACCTGCCGTTCGGCCGGTGACCGTGGAGAGCCGAGTCTAGATGGGAGAGAGGGTTTCGGGTCGACGAGGACCAAGACCGACGGGGCGTTCACAACAACACACCGCGGACACCCGCTGCCCGGGAGGAGAGGACAGCGTGTGCCCGCGGCCAAGAGAAAATGAAGCGTGGTCTTCACACAGCACCGACCCGGGGACCAGGATATGCGGCCTGATGTGAGCCGTCAACGGCGGGGGAGCCCAGCGCGCGGCCTCCGGAAGGGGCAGTTGTGCCCCGGTCGTCGGTGAGTTCGCGATTCGGCGCGTCACTTCATCTTGTTGCTTCTCTGAGGGCAGACGACACTACTTCGAGGGGCTCTTCCAGTCGTCAATCCACCAGGGACACCAATTACTGGGCTTGCCTTGGGTCGTACCCTTCTTGATGACTTTGATCTTCATGGTCCTTCCTTTCTGGTTATCCAATTCGCTGCCGACGAATCGTTTCGTGTTTCCGAACCTCACTTGATGTGGTCGAGTGGCACGTCGACCAGCCACGGCCGCAGGACGCCAGGTTTGGCTTTGTTGGCTCCTCCTCTTTCGCTCTGTGGTTTCCCTCGTTCGAGTGCTGTTAACCGACGCCGACCGCGTCGTGTGCCATCGACACGACCGCCGATTCGAAACTGCTTTTGTGACATGAGGGGAGGTTCATGTCTCCCTGCTCGTTGTGAGAGGCAACCGAACACCCGCCCCCACAGACCGGAATAAAGCTGCAGTCGCCGCAGTGCTGCCACGGGCTCAGCGCGTCAAAGCGCTCAGCCGCGGCGCCGCGAGACTCCTGGGCGTGGTGCTGGATCTCGATGTGTCCGACCGACTGACTCGCTTCGGTCGCAAAGCCCGGGCACGCAAACAGAGAACCGTCGGTGCCGACGGTATAGGCGTGCTTCATGTGAATCTCGCAGGGCCCCATGTGAACACCGTCGAGTGTGTGGAAGCCGCGCTGCTTGGTTTCCTCTCGGAGGAACGACATCTTCTCGTCGAGGAAGTGGCAGGAGTCGCATGGGGAGCCGCCACCCGATCCTGCGACTGTCATGCATCCTCCGCCGAGCGGTTTTCCATTCTGGTCGACCGCGGTGAGCGGAATTAGACCACCGCTCTGAGGTTTCGGTGTGGTCGAAATGATCGGCTTGAAGGCCACCTTGACCAGTGAATCGGCGAAGCTCTGCTCCCTGAGGAAGTCCAGGAGAGCCGGGTAGCTGTCAACGGAGTCCTCGTCGAAGTTTCCGCCGATCGCAATGCTGCACCGGTCGGCAACCCGCCGAATGTTGTCGATGATCTTGTCGAACGTGGCTTGTCCCCCCCGAAGCGGACGCATCCGGTCGTGCGTCTCCCGATCTCCGTCCAGGGTGACTTTGACTCCGTTGAGACCGAGCGGGTTGAGGCGGTCGACAACCTCTGGCGTCAATAGCAGACCGTTGGTGATGATGTTGATCTCCACCTCGATGCCACGCTCCTGAGTCGCCGTATGGGCGCGCTCGGAAATCGCATACAGCACATCGAGGTTGAGGAGTGGTTCGCCACCGAAGAACGTCAACACCAACTTGCCGGGCTTGACGGTGTCAAGACGCTCCGCAAGCCAGTCACAAACGCGGGAGGCGGTGTCCAGCGACATCTTGGTGACCGACTTGTTGTATTCGTCGTGGTCACCCTGCAGGCAGTAGTCGCAGGCGAAGTTGCATTGCAGCGTCGTGAGCACCGTGAGATGCAGTTCGTCGCCGTTGTTGCGATGTTCGACAAAGAACTTGTCCAAGGCGGCCCGTTCGCTCTCGCGGGTGTCGACCACGAAGCCGTGCTCGCGGAGCTCCCGGAGGACCACGAACTCCGCTTCAGAGAAGTCGGTACACGTCTCCACGTCGGCACTAGCCGCGTCGTCGCTCGTTGCAGACGTCGATGACTCACCAAGCCGGTTGAGCAGGGCGAGGACATCTGAGGAGACGACAATCTGGGCGTCGTTGAAGGTGTTCATCAAGAACACCTGGTCGTCGGCCAACGGGACGTGCGTGTTGAAGATCGACTGCCTCATGTGGTCGGGTAGTGCAACCGGCGTTCCTCACCTGTGCCGGAGTGAGGCGGGCGCCCTTTCTTGTCTGCTTGGTACGCGTATCGGAGGGAAAGGCGTGCAGCCTTTTATGACAGAGTGGAACTATCAGGGCCGATTGTTAGGCGGGTCTTCGGAGTGAGCGGAGTTCTGGCCCTTACAAGGGATTCTGGCCAGAGTCGCCAGACAATCTGGTAGAGAGAAGGTATCTGACTGGAGCCAGCCAATTCGGCGCGCAGATCCGCGGAAGAAGTGTGCAGTTTCTGCAACATCAGGGAGCTCAGGCGCGTCGAAGGCGCTTCGCGACTTCCCGGATCTGCAGGCGCCCCATCTTGTGTTTGAGTGTGCTCAGCGGAACGCCCAAGTATCTGGACGCCGCAGAGACGTTCCAGTCGGTTTACTCGAGGGCTCGCAAGATGAAGGTCCGCTCAAACGACTCACAGGCGGTTTGGAGGAGGTCCTCACTATCTTTGGTCTCGGAGCTGATTCGCGCGAGCTGGTACTCGAAGGGGAGGTCCTCCTCAGTAATCCAGTCCTTGTCCCGCACCGCCACCAGGCGCTCAATCAAGTTCTCGAGCTCTCTGACATTGCCTGGCCAGTGATACTCCTTGAGCGTCTTGATCGCTCCGTCGGTGATCCCCTCGATCTCCTTCCGGAATTTGGTGATGTAGCGCCGTAGGAACAGCTGGATGAGATCTGCCAGGTCCTCCTTCCGCTCCCGGAGCGGTGGAACCTTGAGCGGAACGACGTTGATTCGATAGAAGAGGTCTTCCCGGAATCGTCCATCTCGGACCGCTTTCTCGAGGTCGACGTTGGTCGCCACGACCAGCCGGAAGTAGGTCTTGATTGGCTTGGTGCCGCCGACCCGCTCGATCTCCTCTTCCTGAATCGCCCGCAGGAGCTTGGCTTGGAGTTCCAGCTCCAGGTCCCCGATCTCGTCCAGAAAAAGCGTACCGCCGGACGCAAGCTCAAACTTGCCCATTTGCTGCTTGTGGGCTCCGGTGAATGCGCCGCGTTCGTGGCCGAACAGGGTGCTTTCTACGAGCTCTTTCGGAATGGCCGCCAGGTTGACGGGGATGAACGGGGCGCTCTCCCGTCCAGATTCGCGGTGGATCTGCCGGGCAAGCAATTCCTTTCCGGTTCCGCTCTCACCGAGGATGAGTACCGTCGTCGGGAGCGTGGCGACCTTGTGGACGACGTTGGCGATGGCGCGCATGGCGTCGCTCGGGCCCAGCACCAACTCTCGCTTGTCCTGGTCGGCGACCTGCGCGCTGAGCGACATCACTTGTCGGCTCAGGTCTTGACGCTGCAGCGCGTTGCGAACCAGCGACCTCAGACCGTCGTAGTCGAACTCCTTCGTGATGTAGTGGTAGGCACCATCCTTCATCGCCTGCACGGCGACTTCGATCTCACTGATGGCCGACACCATGATGACCTCGACCAGACTGTAGCTCTCGCGAACGACTTTAAGCACGTCGAGGCCGCTCATTCCCGGCATCCGGACGTCGAGGAGCATCAGATTGACGTCTGCCTTCTTGAGCACCCGGAGGCCCTCCTCGCCGGTCGCGGCGACTCGTACCTCGTAGTCTCTCTTGAGAATCGCCGACAGCGTGTCGCGCATGCCCTCGTCGTCGTCGACGACGAGAATCGTTTTCTTGGGCTTCATTTGACCTCAGGGAGAGCGAACCGATTGTAGGCACCCCACTTGACCGAAAGCAAGGCACGCGTCAGGCCGTTCTTGACACGCCCAAGGTCGAAGGTTAACGTATCGCGCGCTATGCCCACCTCCGTACTAATGCCACAACTTGGCGAATCGATTGCCGAGGGGACGATCGTCCGCTGGCACAAGAATATTGGTGACACAGTCGCACTGGACGAGCCGCTTCTGGAGGTGTCGACCGACAAGGTAGACGCAGAGATCCCGTCGCCTGCGGCCGGAGTTCTCACCGAGATTCGGGCCGGCGAAGGCGAGACGGTGCTGGTCGACAGTGTTGTTGCACTCATTGGTCACGCCGGTCACGCCGATGACGTCGTCGCCGAAGCTGCGCAGGCGGGTCCGTCACCTCCGACGGCAGGCCAGCCTGCTCTCGAGGCGGATGCCGGATCGTCGAGCCGCCCTGCGGCAGCGGGTAGTCACCTCGGTCAGCGGGACGCGTTGTCACCGGTGGTTCGTAAGCTTGCCCGCAAGTACGATATCGATCCCGCTACGATCCCGGGGACGGGCATTGGAGGGCGGGTCACCAAGGCCGATGTGCTGCGCGCCGTGAGCGACTCTGAGGCAAGCCCGAGTCGAGCGGAGCCGATGAGTGTCATGCGTCGGATCATCGCCGAGCGCATGGTGGAGAGTCGTCGAACTTCCGCGCATGTACACACGGTGTTCGACGTCGACTTCTCGCGCGTCGCGGCGCTTCGTGCCGCGGGGCGCGCCAGCTACGAGGAAGCTGGGATCTCGCTGAGTTACCTGGTCTTCGTGGCCAGCGCGGCGATCGGGGCGCTCAGTGAGGTTCCGGTCGTGAACGCGTCGCTCGACGGCGACACCATCGTCTATAGCTCCGACGTCAACCTCGGCATCGCGGTCGCCCTCGATTGGGGGTTGATCGTGCCGGTCGTCAAACGCGCGCAGGACAAGAATCTGTTGGAGCTGGGCCAGGCCATCACCCACCTATCGGACCGAGCGCGGTCGAAGCAGCTCACGCCTCAGGATGTCGACGGTGGGACTTTCACGATCACGAACCCCGGTGGCTTCGGATCGATCTTCGGAATGCCGATCATCAACCAGCCGCAGCTGGCGATCCTGTGTATGGGTGCCGTCGAAGCTCGCCCCGCTGTCGTAGACGGTGAAGTTGTCGCCCAGAACCGAGCCTATCTGACGCTGGCGTTCGATCATCGCGTGATTGATGGTGCGGTGGCAGACCGCTTCATGAGCACACTCAAGCGGCGTCTCGAAGCGTTCGACGAGAGTCTCCTGTAGCCCGTGGCAGCGAGGCGGTCGCCTGATGACTATGGACAGTCAGCCCTACCTTGAGGTGCGTCGGCTGGGCCGTATGCCGTACGCCGAAGCCGTTCAGCTCCAACAGGCACTGGTCGTGGACCGTCGCGCAGGCCGGCTGCCCGACCTCTTGCTTCTCATGGACCATCCCCACGTCGTGACTCTGGGTGTGAGCGCCCGTCATAGCCTCTCGAACCTTCGGGTGTCTCGGCCGGTATTGCACGCCATGGGTGTCGAGTGGTACGACGCGCCCCGGGGCGGCGATATCACCTACCACGGGCCAGGCCAGCTCGTCGGCTACCCGATCCTCGACCTGTGTCCTGACCGCTGCGACGTCCACCGCTACGTGCGAGATCTGGAGACGGTGCTCATGCGCACCGCCCTTGCGTTCGGAGTCCGGACGACGCGGGTGTCCGGTCTGACCGGCGTCTGGGCCGGTGACGACAAGCTCGCCGCGATTGGTGTGCGGCTGTCGCGCTGGGTGACGAGCCATGGATTCGCGCTCAACGTCGAGACCGATCTTTCGTACTTCGATCTGATTCGACCGTGTGGAATCGAAGGACGTGGCGTGACCTCGCTCGCGCGCCTGACCGGCGTTCCGATTTCCCTCCGCACGGTCGAAGATGTGCTCGTCAGGGAGTTTAGCGCCGTGTTTGGGCGTGTTGTGACCCGTGGCGCCCGTCCCCTGGTCACCACCTGAGTATTGCGTTTCACAATGATGGTGACGGATTCGGGCGGTAGTCGATACGTTGCCGTCATTGTGAAACGCAGTACTAAGTGCCGGAGAGGCCTCGACGGGAATAGAAACCTCCCTCCGCGTGTTTTAGAAGACAGAAACACAGGAGCGAGGATATGCAGGACAGAAGCACGGACCGGGTATTGGTGGCTCGTTTGAGGGACGGCGATGCTGCCGCCGTGAGCGATCTGCAGAAGGCGTACCGCTCAAAAATCTATCAGCTGGCGCTGCGATACATGAAGAACCCGGAGGACGCCGAGGAGGTGACGCAGGATGTGCTGCTTCGGGTCCACCAAAAGGTCGACGCGTTCCGTGGTGATTCCGCCCTGTCGACCTGGATCTATCGGGTCACGTTCAACGCAGCTATGTCCAGGCTGCGGAGCGCGAAGTTCAGTCGCCCGTTCGAGGTGTTGCAGGCCGACCTGACGAGCTCGAAAGATGCCCTAGAGGGCGTGCCCTCACGCCCTCCCGAAGCGGCCGACTGGTCGTCTCTGGCCGACGACGCGCTCCACCGAGCTGAGCTACGCAAGCGACTAGTGGCGGCGCTCAAGGAGCTTCCCGAGATCTACCGAGCGCCGGTACTGCTTCGTGACGTCCAGGGTCTCTCAACCGGAGAAGCGAGCGCCGTCTTGAAACTCAAGCCGCAGACACTCAAATCGCGTTTGCATCGCGGTCGGCTGTTTCTGCGTGACCGACTAGCTGAGTTCTCACACGGTCTGGCGCTGCATCGCCCAGCCGCCTGAGACGCTCACTCAGGGCCTAGACTGATCGACCCGACGTACTGAAAGTGACGGGACTCGTGTCCTGTCGCGGTGACGGGACGCTAGTGTCCTGACCGCGTGATTCGCAACATAATTCCCGGGCGGGGCATCCCGTCGCGCGGCGTTGCGTCTCGGTCACAAATGCCCGATTTGCTCCCTCGTCGCGTCTTGCTCGCCGGGCGCCGCGCTCCGGGACTTCTGCTACTAATCACGCGGTCAGCACACTAGCCGTGAAGGGTGTTGTCAAGTTCCACACGCTCGCGCACGCTCAGCGCCGGCTCGGCAACGCTCGTGAGGCCCGACGTATTGAGCGTAACCGTCGTCGCGACCGCTCTCCCCCGGACCCCGAGCTCCCCGTCGAGGACCACGTAGCACGTGACTCCGTAGCTGCTGGTTCCCTGAAGGATCGACTCGCACAGCTGTGCCGTCGCTGCGGCCAGGGCATAGGGTCCAGCTGGCCACCCGCGGACGATCTGCTGCTGCAGCACAGCAAGTCGCTGGGAGGAGAGCAAACGGGATAGCGCGACTCCCCGCACCGAGGCTTCACTCCAGGGGACGACGAAGCGCTCGGGAGGCGCGCCCAGCACGGCCAACGACACATCCAGGGCTGAGCACTGTAGCTCGATCGCTACGATCGCTCGAAGCGCGGTCTGGAGAGCTAGTGGCGCCGAACCGATCAGCCGGCGTCGTGAGAGTGACGTCTCCGCCACGCCCCGTTCGATCAGCCGGCGATGACCGCTGCCCGCACAGACCGTCACTGCTCGCCGATTGAGAGAGCCTAGTCGTTGGAGCATCGCAAGGCCGTCGTCCTCTCCCCACTCCGCGTCCGGATGGTCGGCCGGTCCGGTCAGCACAATCAGGTCGGCACCCACGGCGGCCTGCAAGTCGCGGTGCGCCACCACGGTCGTGTCGAATGGTTCGATGGCTCCGGCCTGCTGGATGTCAAGCGCCTTCCCGGCGGCAACGCGATCAGCCGAGTCGATGAGTCGGACCTCACGCACGCGCTCGTGTGTAGCGAGGACGTGCGCGAGCGAACCCCCGAGGGCTCCGGCGCCAACGACTGCGATAATCGACATGATCGGCTCTCTCGAGCGGTATTCTATTGCACATGCGTAACGCACAACTTCAGGGAAAGGCGGCGGTCGTCACCGGGGCATCGCAGGGTATCGGGCAGGCCATCACCTCATCGCTGACCTCGGAGGGTGTCGATGTCGTGATGTGTAGCCGCTCGGTGGACGCCCACTCTGAGGCGGTGGAACGGGTCGCCAACGCGCCCCAATCGGGTCGCCGACAGGGCCGGGTCGAGGTGTACGCCGCCGACGTGCGTGACCCGTCCCAGATGGCTTCGCTGATGGCGCGAGCTGTCGACACGTTCGGTCGCCTGGACATTCTCATCAACAACGCCGGCGTTGGACGGTTTCAGCCGCTGGCCGAGCTGTCGGTTGAGGATTGGCGAACGGTGCTCGAGACGAATCTGAGCGGGGTGTTTTTTGCGTGTCACGCGGCCATTCCCCTGCTGCGACGCGGCGGCGGCGGATGGATCATCAACATGAGCAGTCTGGCTGGCAACCATCCGTTCCCGGGCGGCGCCGCGTACTGCGCGTCAAAGGCCGGTCTCGACGCCCTGAGTGAGGTACTGATGCAGGAATTGCGCGATGACGATATCCGGGTGAGCTGCGTTGCACCTGGTTCGGTCGACACACGATTCGGCGGTGCACACGATGGCTCATCGGCCACCTGGAAACTTGATCGGGACGATGTGGCACAGGTGGTCCTCGACTTGCTGTGTCACCACCCTCGGAGCTTGCCGAGCCGGGTCGAGATACGACCGTCCCGCCCTCGGAAGTAGGGCCTATTCCTGCGAGATCACGAGTTCCAGTCGTCCGAGCCTCAGCCGGTCACCGCTCTGGAGAGGTGACTGCGATACGCGGTGATCATTGACGAACGTTCCGTTCGTACTCCCAAGATCCTCCACGGTGAGCTCGGTCTGGGTGGCCTGGAGACGACAGTGCACTCTCGACAACAGAGCCGTATCAACCACGAAGTCTGCCCTCGGACCCCGACCGACCGTTCGCGGAGTGCCGGATGTGACGCGGAGGATCCGTTCCGTCTCCTCATTGGTTGATCGAAGGATCCACATCGTTCAGGACCCGCGCGGCGGGATGACCCTTTCGGTTGACGTGGTGAGGTCCGCCGGCACTCAGAGAGGAATCGTACTCCTCAAGGTGTCCGAAACTCAGCATATCATCTGAGCCAAGGACATGAACCCAGACCACTATCGCGCATTGAAAGAGACCGCCGGTCTTGTCCGGCGATTGGACCGCGGGCGGATCGCCCTCAAGGGAGCCGACCGATCCGACTACCTACAGGGTCTCCTGACGAACGACATCGTGGCCCTCGACGATGGCCGGGGCTGCTATGCGGCATATCTGACGCCCCAGGGACGTATCCTGGCGGACGCTGAACTGTTCAACGTGGGCGATCAGCTCCTGCTTGATGTACACGGAAGTGTGAAGGATATGCTCGTGCAGCGCTTTGGTGACCTCGTCTTTACCGAGGAGGTCGAGATCGCAGACTGGACCGAAGCATGGGTTGGTTGCGCCGTAGTCGGCCCGAGGGCCGAGCAGTGCCTGGCGCCCGTGCTGGCCGGATCGTCCAGCGCCATCGGCCGCGGGTCGACCTCGCGGGGGTTTGATGACCATGAGTGCCGCCTCCTGTCGAGGGCTGGGGGTGCGTTGGTGGTCGGCCGGACCGACCCGTTCGGTGCCAAGGGGTTCGATCTGTGGGTCGAACGCCAGGGAGCGCCGGAGCTGTGGAGCACGCTGCTCGAGGCTGGATGTACAGAGGTTGATGCCGCCGCGACCGAAGTGGTTCGAATCGAGCAGGGACGGCCCGCGTTTCCTGCCGACCTCAACGCTGAGACCATTCCTCTCGAGGCCGGCATAGAGGGTCGGGCACTCAGTTTTACAAAGGGTTGCTACGTCGGCCAGGAAGTCATCGTTCGTGTCCTTCATCGCGGTCACGGACGCGTGTCACGGAAGCTGACCGGCCTGACGATGAGTCGGCCGACTGATCCTTCTTCACTCTCGTCCGGGGCACCGCTGTGGCACGACGATAAGGTGGTTGGGGAAATGACCAGCGTTGGCTTTTCACCAGCGGCGGGTACCGTGATCGGCCTCGGCTATGTGAGGCGGGACTGGCTCGAGCCCGGCACAGTGCTCGAAGTCGCTATCGGCCCGACGCGCGTTTCAGCGGTGGTTACCGCGCTACCCTTTTTTGCTTCTTAGCGCCGCGGCCGCGTCGCCGCTCGGCGGATGCGAACGACCGACAGTCCGGCCGCATGGGGCACTCGGGGCAGCGAGGCGTTCGCGGCGTGCAGACCATGGCTCCGAAGTCCATGAGGGCTTGGTTGAAATCGAAAGCATGGCGACGGGGCAGCAACGCGCTTGACAGCGCCCATAGATGACGCTTGATTCCCTGGTCCTTGGGGTTCCCTCTGGCGACGAACATCCGGAAGAGCAAACGCGAGATGTTCGTATCGACGATCGGCGCCCGTATCCCGAACGCGAAGCTCCGGACCGCTCCCACCGTATAGTCACCCAGGCCTTTGAATGACTTCAGACTGGCCTCGTCAGACGGCAGACGCCCGTCGTAGCGGCGAACGACTTCGCGCGCGATCGCGTGGAGGCGCCGGGGGCGGATGTTGTATCCGAGGGGAAACCACGTACGTGAGGCGCGCCGCGGCGTGGCGGCGGCCAGCGATTCGAATGTCGGGTATTCCGCAAGCCACTCCTCGTACTTCGGTACGACGCGATCGACCTGGGTCTGCTGCAGCATGACCTCGGAAACCAGAATGTGGTACGGGTCCTGTGTGTGTCGCCACGGAAGGTCTCGGCCGTGCTGGCGATACCAGCTCAACAGCCGGCGGCGAAAGCGCCGGCGGTCAGGAGGTGGAGGGAGAGGCTGGGGTGTATGACGGGTGGCGAGGGACACGGTTCGCGACAGGGCAGTATAGTAACGTGTAGAGCATGAATCGCGCGGTCATTCGGCCGGTGCCGCCTCGCCCGGCCGTCCTGCGAATCGCTCGAGTATCCTGAGCTGCTCGCTCTTCGCGCCCGGCCGAGGGGGCGAAAGACCGATCCCGCAGCGTCGAGGTATTCAACTCTGGACACGCGGGCGATTGGATGACGATGACACTCTACACAAAGACTGGCGACGGCGGTGAAACGGCGCTGTTTGACGGCACGCGGGTTCTCAAGTCCGAAGGGCGGGTTGCTGCCTACGGCGACGTCGATGAATTGAACGCCACCCTCGGCCTGGCCTTAGCGGCGGGCGTCGACGACGACCTGTCCACGCTCGTCGGTCATATTCAGAGTGATCTGTTCGCTGTCGGCGCGCGTCTAGCCGATCCTCGGGAGCGCATCGCGGAGCGCGTTGAGAAGGCAGACCTCGGGGAGGGCAGCGTTCGTCGACTTGAGGATGCAATCGACCAGTACGACGCCGAGCTTCCACCCCTGCGGCGGTTCTTGCTTCCGGGGGGCAACCAGGCGGCGTCGGCCTTTCATCTGGCGCGAGCCGTCTGCCGGCGCGCCGAGCGAAGCATCGTGGCCCTGGGGACGCAGCACGCCCCGACCCAGGTGCTGCAGTACATCAATCGACTCTCCGACCTGTTGTTCGTTCTGGCGCGGGTGACCAACCACCGTGGTCAGGTTGCGGAGCGGGAGTGGTGAGTCGACACTCGTGTCCTGCGGTCGATATACCTGTACATTCGGCCGGCGCTGCGTCCCGTCTGGCGGCGTTGCTCATCGCTCGCATATTCCCGATATGCTCGCTCTTCGCGCCTGGCCACCCGGGCGCATCGCCACCCTCCGTGTACAGGTATATCAAACGCAGGACACGAGTGGAGAACACCCCACTAGTGCCTGAGCTCGATGTCGGTCTTCACGGCCTCGAAGACCTGTCGTGCCAGTTCTTGTGAGACCCGCTCACGAATGGCACCGCACTCGACTAGGACCGTTGTCTCTGCGAGATCGATCGCGACGTCCCACCGTTCGCGCTCAATCATGTCGGACGGGTCGGTGGTGCCTGACGGCGGCGGCGCTCCCTCCGGGAAGCGACGCGACACGCAGACGGAGATTGGTGCGCCGCTGATCAGGACGCGAGCGGAGCGGATGTCATTCTTCGGAATCACCCGATCCAACCAGTGAAATGCTGCGGCATCCTCTGTAAAGAACTGAATGCCGCGATCGCCTGGGATCTCGGCGATCACCGATCGACCCGAGTCGGCGATCGCCCGGCGCAGCCTGGAGTGACCCCGTTTGTACCGTTGGAGTGACGTGGCCATGCTCAGCGCGAAGGCGATCAGCAGGAAAACGACGAAGACCGCGACGAGATCACGCATGGAACACTATGCTATCAAACGGTGTCAGCGTCGAATCGGTCCCTCGAGCGGGCGTATGCCGCCTGTCTCGGCATTGCCCGGAACCACTACGAGAACTTTCCCGTCGCGTCGTGGCTCGTACCGGCACCGATGCGGCCGCATGTCGCCGCGGTCTATGCCTTCGCGCGATATGCGGACGATTTCGCTGACGAAGGTCAGCGTGAGCCGAGCGAGCGGCTGGCTCTGCTGGACGACTGGTTGACACGGCTCCACGCCGCCGCTGGTGGTGAAGTCAGCGGCGACTCGGACGACCAGCGCGACCTGGTGTTTGCTGCGGTGGCTGCAACGATGAGAAGCCGTGACCTGCCAGTCTGCCTCTTCGAGGAGCTGCTGAGCGCATTTCGCCAGGATGTGACGGTGAATCGGTATGAGAGCTGGGCCGCGCTGCTGGATTACTGCCGACGGTCGGCGAACCCGGTCGGTCGACTCGTTCTCCGCATCGCCGGGCATCGACGTAAGGATCTGGATGCGGCGTCAGACAGCCTCTGCTCGGCGCTTCAGCTCACCAACTTCCTACAGGACTTCGATATCGATTGGCGGCGGGGGCGTCTCTATGTTCCGGTCGATATGAGCCACGCCTGTGGCGCCCGCGAATCGGACCTCGCCGGAGAGCGATTGTCGGGTCCGTGGCGGGCTGCGGTCGCGGAGATGGTCGTTCGGACTCGACAAATGCTCGACGGAGGCCGGTCGGTGTGCGATGCGGTGGGAGGGCGCCTGGGACTTGAGCTGCGCTTCACATGGCTGGGTGGCCGCCGAATCCTCGACCGACTCGAGTCGAACGGCTACGATCCACGCGTGAGCCGTCCGACATTGGGGCTCGTCGATTCCCTGCCGATCCTGTGGAAGGCTGCCAGCTGGCGGCGCCTGCCGTGAGTCGAGATACAAACTTCTACTACTCGTTTCTCGTCCTTCCGCCCGCCAGGCGGCGCGCAATTATCGCTGTCTGGGACTTCTGTCGGGCTGTTGACGATGCGGTCGATGCGCCGACGGTCGACGGAGCCGCGGTTCCAGGCGTACCAGCTCTCAAGGCCGAGCTCGCGCACTGGCGACACGAGCTGGATTGCTGCTTTGGCGAGTCGGAACCCCAGACCGAGCAGGGCCGCCACCTCAAGCCGTACATCGCACGGTTCGGACTCCCACGCGAGCCTCTCGAGGATCTCATCGACGGTGTCGAGATGGACGTTGGTGACCGCAGGTACGAAACCTTTGACGACCTCTACCAGTACTGCCTGCGGGTGGCCTCAGCTGTCGGATTGATCTGTATCGAAATTTTTGGGTACCGCAACGCGGGCACGCGCGACTACGCGATCGCCCTCGGGGTGGCGCTGCAGCTGACGAATATCATCCGTGACGTGCCGACCGATCTGATTGGGGGACGAGTCTATCTTCCAGTGGAAGACCTCAGGCGGTTCGGATGCACCGATCAGGATCTCGAACACGGGATGTCGCCGCAGGTTCACGACCTCCTCGAGTTCGAATGTCAGCGGGCGCATGGGTTCTATCGCAAAGCAACGCGGGCGCTCCCTCCGGAGGATGCCACAAATCTCGTGGCCGCGCAGATCATGGGCGCGATCTATCTTGAGATTCTGGAACGGATTCAACGACGCGACTACGATGTCTTCTCGGAAGTTGTTCGCGTGCCACGCCCGCGGCGGGCCGTAATCGCCGCGGCGGTGTGGGCTCGCACGATGCTCCGCCGTGCTCTCGGATTGACGACCGCGCGCTCCGAGTCCTGACTGATGCCCACCTGCGACGCGGTCATTGTCGGTGGTGGCTTTGCAGGTTTGAGCGCAGCCGTGGACCTCACCGCCCGCGGCGCCCGGGTGATCGTGGTCGAAGGTCGTCCCAAACTGGGTGGCCGTGCCACGTCCTACCGGGACCGTGTCACCGGCGAAGACGTTGACAACGGTCAGCACATCATTTTTGGCTGTTATCGAGAGACGTTCCGCTTCTTGCGCACCATCGGCGCCGACCGGGACGTATGTCTCCAGCCGCGTTTGGACGTCAGTTATGTCGACCGGGATGGCCGCACGATTCGGTATCGATGCCCTGACCTGCCGGCTCCGCTGCACTTGCTTGGCGGCGTTGTCGAGTGGGACGAGTTGAGCGTCACTGAGAAGCTGGCGGGCCTGAGGATGGTGCGCCCCCTCAGACAGCTCAGGCGGCAGGCCGCCGGCACCCTGCCCGACACTGTCGGTGGCGAAGGTGAGACGGCGCGAGAGTGGCTCGTGCGGCATGGCCAAGGCCCGCGCCTGCGTGAGCTCTTGTGGGAGCCACTGGCGCTGGCCGCCCTGAATCAAAGCGCTGGCGTGGCCGCCGCTGGCCCCTTTACACGAGTGCTCGCGGAGCTGTGCGGACCGCGGACAACCGACTCGGCTATTGGCATTCCGAGTCGCCCGCTTGAGGCCTTCTATGCCGTCCCGGCCCGTCAGTTCATCGAGGCTCGCGGGGGGGCAGTGTGGACCGGCGCAGCTGGCCGGGCCGCCTTCGTTGACGGTCGCCTCGTCGGGGTCGAGGCGCGGCGCGAGCTCATCACGGCGCCGGTGCTCATCTCGGCAGTTCCGTGGTTCGCGCTATCTTCGGTGTTCAACCCTCCTCCATCCCCACTAGCCCCTGTGCTGAAACGGGCGGCAGCGATGGGTTCGGCGCCCATCGTGAGCGTCCACTTGTGGTTCGAGTCACCGGTGCTGGAGAAGCCGTTCCTCGGTCTGCTGGGGACGACGATGCACTGGGTGTTCGACAAGCGGGCGGCATTTGGACGTCACGGTTCGCATCTGACGCTGGTGTCGAGCGGTGCGGACACCGTCGTGCGCTTCTCGAATGGCGTCTTGATCGACCGGGCCCTATCGGACCTTCGGTCAGCGGTGCCGGCAGCCCGCGACGTCGTACTCTTACATGCGCTGGTGATACGCGAGCGGCAGGCGACATTCTCGCTCTCACCCGGCCAGCCGGCGAGGCCGGACTCTGAGACGGTGATCCGAGGCCTCTACCTGGCGGGTGATTGGATCGAGACCGGCCTGCCCAGTACGATCGAGAGCGCCGTCGTCAGCGGACATCGTGCGGCCCAGCTGGCGTTCCGCGAGCTCGAGAGGTAACTCACCCGGATGGACTCCGTCATCATTCACTATCAAGAGATCGCCCTCAAGGGACGCAATCGCACCTGGTTCGTTCAGCGCCTGGTTGAAAATCTTCGCACCGCGACTGCCGACCTCGACGTCGTTCGGGTGCGTGCGCTCATGGGGCGTCTCGAGCTGGCACTGGGTCCGAATGCCGACTGGGAAGAGGTCAAGCGGCGGATCGCGAGGACATTCGGCGTTGCGAACTTCGCCCGTGCCCAACGTGCAGGGCGATCGGTCGATCAGCTCGCGACGTCCATTCTGGACGAGCTCGCCACCCGGTCCGACCTCGATGTCGGGAGCTTTCGGATCACGGCGCGGCGTGCCGACAAGGCGCATCCCTTGACGTCGCCGGAGATCGAGCGCGAGGTGGGGGGGCGCGTCAAGGTTGCCCGGGGCTGGAAAGTCGACCTGGACCACCCAGACCTGGTCATCCGGATCGAGATACTTCGAACAGAGGCGTACTACTCCCTCGACAAGCATTCCGGCCCGGGAGGCCTGCCCTCCGGGACGAGCGGCCACGTCATGAGTCTTCTGTCGGGAGGCATCGACTCCCCGGTCGCGGCGTACCGTCTGATGAAGCGCGGGTGTCGCGTCCGGTTCGTGCATTTTCACAGCTATCCGTTACTGTCTCACGCCTCGGTGGACAAAGTGCGAGAACTGACCCGTCTGTTGACGAGCTATCAGCTGACGTCGCGTCTGTATCTCGTCGCATTTGCTGACATTCAGCGGCAGATCGTCTTGTCTGCGCCACCACCACTGCGTGTCGTGCTCTACCGACGTGTGATGATGCGGATCGCGGAGCACCTGGCCAAGCGGTGCCGTGCCCGCGCGCTGGTCACCGGAGAGGCGGTCGGACAAGTGGCATCTCAGACGATCGAGAACCTGGTCGTCATCAACGCCGCCGTAACTCTTCCGGTGCTGCGTCCGTTGATCGGCTCTGACAAGGACGAGATCTCGAACGAGGCACGAAAGCTCGGGTCGTATCCCGTGTCGATCATTCCCGACGAAGACTGCTGCCAGTTGTTCACACCACGAAATCCAGCGACCCGGGCGCGAGTCCAACAGGTTGAGGATGCCGAAGCCGCCCTTCCCGTCGACGAGATGGTCAGTCGTGCCGTTGATACTGCCGAGGTGGAGGACTTCACCTTCCCAGCCGTCGAGCGGAACGTCGCAGAGTCAGCGAGATTGAGCTGATCGTATTAGGTAGCGGTTCAGAACTGGGCGAGCACTTCCGTTCCGCTCACCGGTCCCAGGCAGGTGCTCCCAGTGTAGTCGAGCTGAATGGTGTCGCTTACGACACGGGCAGTTCCGTCGAGCGTGAAGTCGCAGCCGATCGAGCCAAGCGGGGTCGCGGTGCCCACACCGGTCAGGGCGAGTTGGTCGTCGACCAGGATACCGGTGAGCGTGCCTTCCACTTGCACTCCGGCGCCGCACGTTGCGCGGAACGAACCTGAGTACGTTGACGCGGTTTCCTGGGACACTGACCACTGCAGATCGGTGCAGGAGTTCGATGTCGGCAGGGACGTCGAGGAGCTGGAGCGCCATTCCCCGACCAGCAGCGACGCGAACGCTGATGGGGCGCTTGGATTCAGGCCGCTCTCGCTGCGGAGCTCACACCCGGCGAACAGAATCGTCACGAGGCACGCCGACATCGCGATCAGCTTTCTTCCCGCCTGTGCCGCCGGCGCTGCAAAGATTGGGGCGCAGCGATTCATACTGAACATCTTGCACGTTCCAGATTGCAAGTTCCGGACCGGATGGCTACACGATGCGGGGGTGGAGGACTCCCTGGAAGTAGTCGCGCAGGCCTTGCCGTGTACTTGGAAAGGCAAGCTCCGACCAGGGAAGGTCAGATTCAGCGAACCACGCGGCGTCCAATGACTCATCCTCAGCTCGCAGCTCGCCACCAACCGACGTCGCCGCATAGACGATGATGACTGGGACCCGACCCCGATACGAGTAGATGTTGACCAGTCCATCGATGCGAACGCGCAGGCGGGACTCCTCCCAGGCTTCGCGGGTGGCGGCGGCCATCAGCTCCTCTCCCCGATCAACATACCCACCGGGGAAGACCCACTTGCCGTAGCCGGGTTCGATGGCTCGTCGGACCATGGCGACCTGCTTGTGGTCGTTGCTGATGATTGTCCCGACCGCGACCTTCGGGTCAAGGTAGATGACGTGACCGCATGCCTGGCACACGGGTCGCTCTGGTTCGCCGGACTTGACGAGGGTCGGGACGAGAGGCCCGCCGCAGCGCGAGCAGAATCGGGGGACGTCGTCATGAAGATGGGACGACATGGTCGACGCAGCACCGTATCGTATAATCGTCGAGCATGTCCATCCTCAAAGTGGCGCGTCTTGGGCATCCCGTGCTCCGAAAACCGGCGCGTCAGGTTACCCCGTCCGAGCTCAGCGATTCGGCGATTCAGCAGCTGATCGACGACATGTTCGAGACGATGCACGAGTATCAGGGGATCGGTTTGGCCGCGCCGCAGGTGCATATGGGTCTGCGTCTGTTTATTGCCGGCGTCGATGATCCAGAGGTGGGTGTGCTACCCGTCGTGATGGTAAACCCGGAGATCTCACCGCTCGGCGAGGCAGCCGAGGACGACTGGGAGGGATGCCTCAGCATCCCAGACATTCGGGGCCGGGTGTCGCGTCAGGCCGAGATTCTGGTTCGTTCGTTGGACCGCCACGGGCGGGAGCACACGATGACGGTGTCAGGATTTCCCGCGCGGGTCTTTCAGCACGAGGCCGACCACCTTGAGGGTGTTCTGTTCCTCGATCGGATGACCTCGCTCGAGAGTCTCACCTATCTTGCCGAGTACGACCGCTTCTGGGACAACGCGGAGGCGTCAGCCGATGCCTGAGGTGGGGCCAGGGTCGTCGGTCGCGGGTCATAGTCGAGCCGCTGCCTGAGCCCCGAGGACCAGAGAGCAGTCTGACGTCTCAGCTGGTCTGTTGGCGCCGTTGCTCGGAGGCGCGCTCCGCCTCCAGGCGTTCGAGCTCTACTCCAGAGTGGTCCACGAACGTCAGGGCCGCGGCGACCGCGTGATGCCCGGCCTGCTCGTCGATCAGACGATGCATCGTCTGACAGACACGCCGATACGCCGGGTGTCCTTGGGGTGAGGTTCTCAACTCGATGACATGCATCGCCTCGCGGGCGTTCATGTGCATGTAGAACCTGATTCGATACGCCATCGATACTGCGTACTGGGCGACCAACGGCGAAACTGCCCCCGCCAGCCGACGATGAAGATCGGCTGACTCCTCCATCACCTGGCGCCAGTCCGTTATCGCTCCTACCTCCTCGATGGCGACGGGCGCGGCGTAGCCATGAGATGGCCCGAGCTGCTGCCAGTCGATCGAGAGAATGCGGTGACGCTGGAGATCGCGGAACGCCCCGTAGTCCGCCAACACGTCGAAGCAGTACGTCGCTCGCTCGAACGCCCGCCCGGGGCGGTGTCGCCGATTGACACGCTCGCCAACATACGCGCGGAGTACGCGAATCCGCTCGTCGGTCTCCATCGATCGAGCCACGTCGAGGAGCTGATCCTCGGGGAGATGAGAGCCGGCGTACAGCGCCGCCGCCACGACCTTGATCTCGCCGTCGGGATCGAAGTCGGTCAGTGTCACCTCTGGGCTTGGCTCCGGTTCGAGACCGCCGACCACTTCTCCGGTCAGACGCTCGGTGTCGGTTCGGGTCTCCGCGAGATAGCGGCTCCATCGCACCCCACGGTCGGGTCGATCGACCCTCACCAGAAAGGCCGGAATCACTTTGCGGAGCTCGGGCAGCATGAGGTCGGCGACCTCGCGAGCCTCCGAAAGAGGATTGGCACGCATGCGCAGCAACAGCGCCTCGTAGGCCTGACCGGATCCGTACAGTCCGACGTTGGAGCGGGTCGCCGCTGGCAACAGACCGCGCAGCACGTCGAGAGCCTTGGCCCGGATCGCGGCGTTGTAGACACCATCCGGATCGGAGGGTGACTTTGGGTAGACGGAGCGGAAGTGGGCCTGAACCGGATCGATCCATCGCGCGTACGTTTCGAACGCGCGGTCGAGCGTCCCTGCGAAGGCAGACCGGAGCGACACGTTATTGCCGGTGGTGAGCTCCGTCGGTACGACGTACTTCCACCGCCCGCCCGGACGGTCCGTGTATGGGACGTAGCGAGTGGACTGCTCGAGATAGGACATGAGGCGCCCGCGCTCGAGAACCTTGGTGAGCACATTCGATACGCCTTCGCAGGCGAGATGGGCGCCGCCGAGTTGCGCAACGGAATCGTCACCGTATTGGCCGAAGATCCGCTCGTACAGGCGTTCGGCGCGCTCGAGCCCCACCTCTTCCTGAGACGTCTGGCTGGGTATGTGGTCCGCGAACTCATCGAGAAAGAGCCGACGAACGGTCTTGGCGGACCTGGAGTACCGAGCAAACAACGCGCCCTTGACTACCTCGGGTAGATTGGTGAGCACGAACACGTGGCTGCTCACGTTGCCGAAGTACGGTTCGAGGCGCCGACGTTGGTCAGAGGTGAAGGTTTCGGGGACGGAAGCCGAATTGGGCACACAGTATAATTGACGCGCGCCGAGGCCGTCGTCAACCGCCGGCCGTTACCTGGGATCGTCGATTTCGTGACCATCACCCTCGTTCCAGGTTTCAATCCAGGCCCGCATACGGGTGACGGGAACAACACCTACTTGATCAGCGGAAGACAGCCGACGTTAATCGACGCCGGAGTCGGTCGGCCTGAGCACGTGGCCGCCGTTCGCGCGGCGCTGGCCGGGGCGCGGCTCACGCGTGTGCTGGTGACCCACGGTCATCCAGACCATGCGTCTGGAGCCGCCGTGCTGGCCGCCGAGTGGCCCGAGGCGGAGTTCGTCAAGATGCCCTGGGTCGGCCATGATGAGCGGTTTGCGGTCGTGTGGGCGGGCGCGGCTGACGGGGATCTTGTTGTCGCCGGCGACGGAAGTCTGCGTATCATCCATACACCAGGTCATGCGCCGGACCACGTCTGTTTTTTCGACGAGGATAGCCGCACCCTGTTCTGCGGAGATCTCGTGATTGCAGGCGGCAGCGTCGTCATCCCGGCCACTCAGGGTGGCAGCCTGACCGCGTATCTTTGCAGTCTCGACGTGATACGGGCGCTGCGTCCCGCGCGAGTACTACCTGCGCACGGACCGGAGATCACAGATCTTCCGGCTCTCGTGGCCAGCTATATCGACCATCGGCGATGCCGGGAAACTGAAGTCCTCGACGCGCTCGAGGCTGGACCGGTGACTCTTGACGCGATCGTGAGCCGGGTCTACGGCGACCTGACACACACGTTGCGGCTCATGGCGGCCGACAGCGTGTTGGCTCACCTGGTCAAGCTTCGTGACGAGGGCCGAGTGCGAGAAGAGAGCGAAGCGTGGAGTCCGGTTAGGACCCTCCACTAGTGTGGACTCACCGCGCGAACATGAGCCGAGTTCTCGAGGACCTGTTCCATCTGTCCCGGTGCGGCACCACAGTTCGGACTGAAGTCCTCGCCGGCAGCACCACCTTCTTTACGCTGGCCTACATCATCTTCGTACAGCCCACGGTGCTCAGTGCCGCCGGGATGGATTTTGGCTCGGTGTTCGTCGCCACCTGCCTCGGGAGTGGGATCGCGACCTTGATGATGGCGTTCTTCGCCAACTACCCCATCGCGGTCGCGCCCGCCATGGGGCACAACTTCTACTTCGCATTCACAGTCGTCATTGCCGGCGGTGTTCCGTGGCAGCTGGCGCTGGGCGGCGTTGCCGTGGCCGGGATGCTCTTCGTGCTCACGGCCGGTGTCGGCCTTCGCGAGCGTCTGATCACGGCGATACCCGACTCACTCAAGCATGCGATTGGGGTGGGGATAGGGCTACTCATCGCGATGGTTGGCTTGCAGTGGGCGGGTGTGATCGTCGACGCGCCAGGCACGCTGGTTACGCTCGGGGACCTTCGGACCGCACCGGTCATGGTGGCGGTGATCGGGTTCAGCGTGATGGCGGTGCTGACGGCCTGGAACCGCAGGTCGGCGCTGCTCGTGGGTCTGCTCGTGTCAAGTGTTGTCGCGTGGCTGATCGGGCTCAGCGAGTACCAAGGGCTGGCGAGCCTGCCGCCGTCGATGGCACCGACGTTCTTGGAGCTCGACGTGTTGGGCGCGCTGCACCCCGACATGGTCGCCATCATCTTCGTGTTTCTCTTTCTGGCGTTGTTCGACTCGGTCGGCACACTCGTTGCCGTCGCGGAGCAGGCCGGCATGATGCGGGACGGCACGCTTCCGCGCGCCCGTGGCGCCTTGCTGGCGGATGCTGTCGGCACGGTGTTGGGTGCAGGGTTGGGCACCTCGACCGTGACGGCCTACGTTGAGAGTTCGACCGGCGTTGCTGCCGGTGGCCGGACCGGTCTGACGGCAGTCGTGACGGCCGGACTGTTTTTTCTCGCCCTGTTCTTCTCGCCGCTCGTGGCGATGGTCGGCGGTGGCTATCGCGTCAGTGACGACGTGACCCTGTATCCCGTGATCGCCCCAGCACTCGTCGTGGTCGGAACGATGATGGTACGCGGCGTCCGTCGCATAGGATGGGATGACCCAACCGAGGCGATTCCAGCGTTTCTGACAATTGTCATCATGCCGCTGACTGTCAGCATCACAGAGGGGATTGCTTTCGGTTTCATTTCGTTCGCGACGCTCAAGCTTCTCACCGGGCGCGCGGCCGAAACCGAATGGTTGATCTTTCTGTTTGCGGGTCTCTTTCTGGCTCGCTACATCGTGCTTACCTGAGGGCACGACGTCGTGGTGTCCGCGAGGAGGCTGTGGAACAATGACCAGATGTCCGTCATCTCAAAGGGATACGCGAACCCTGGGCTTCTGATCGCGCCGGGCGAGCTCGACCGACGACTCGGTGATGCTGAACCGCCCACGCTGATCGATCTGCGTCCGGCGGAGGTATTTGCTCAAGGGCATCTGCCGGGAGCGGTCCACCTCGACCTGTTTGGTGTCAGCCTCACTGATACGAGTCCGGCGCCCCTGGATGCGTTTCTGTGGATGATTGGCCATCTGCTGGTCACTCGTGGAGTATCGACTGACAGAAGTGTCGTCGTCTACGACGAGCAGTCGGGTATTCGTGCCGCCCGTGCCTTCTGGTTCCTGGAGCTCTTCGGACATCCAGATCCACGTGTGCTTGACGGTGGAGCCAGCAGTTGGATGAGGCATGGGTTGACCACGACCACGAAGACTGTGTCGCCCCGGAAGGGGACATGGGAGGTCGGTCGCGTCGATGAGCGACTGGCCACGTGGAGCGATGTGGCGACGAGGTTGGAGCGTGACGATGTGGTCATACTCGACACACGCAGCGCCGGCGAGTACTACGGATCGCACGTCAGGGCCAAGCGAGGTGGTGCGATCCCAGGAGCAGTTCACATCGAATGGACCCAGAATCTCGACGACGCGGGTGCGTTCAAGGCCGCTGCTGATCTGCAAGACCTCTACAACGACAAGGGCGTCACTCTCGACAAGGAGGTCGTCTCGTACTGTCAGGGCGGCTACCGCGCGGCGCACAGCTACCTCGCGCTGAGACTGTTGGGATACCCACGTGTCCGCAACTACATCGGCTCCTGGAAGGAGTGGGGTGACCGGGAAGACCTCCCGATCGAGCACCCTCAAATGTAGTTGGAATGCTTGCAACCCATTGCAACCACAACGGATAGAGGCGATATCAGATGGAGGACGTGATCGATTTCATTCACACCAACCGCGACCGATACGTCGGCGAGTTGCAGCAATACCTAGCCATCCCGAGTATCAGCGCATTGCCAGAGCACGCCGAGGATGTGCAGCGATGCGCGCGGTGGACGGAGTCAAGCCCATTCTTAGTTGAAACTCTCTACGGCTCCTGATTCATCACGCGGCTTTCTTCTTCGACGTCGTCGTGTCTATCTTCAGTTCTCGCTTCAGCGCGGCACGGAGCGTGGGCAGGTGGCGGTAGCCCATCACCTTGCGCAAGCGCGGTTCGATGTCGAGGAGCGCAGTGGCCAGCCAGCGGTGGCGTTGGCTCGAGTTCTGCCAGTGATCGACCTTCGCACAGCGTTCCTCGACGAGCGCATTGATGGACTCCAGACAGTTCGTCGTCTTCAGTGACCGGCCCAGCACCCCGTACAGCCCGAGGCGATGCAGCGTCAGGGTCTCGTCCAGGCCTTCGGCCAGGCTGCCGGCCGCGGATTGGTTCCGGTCCTCCAGCTCGCGATGGAGCGTCTCGAGCGCACCCAGAGCCTCTGGATACGCCGGGCGGTTGTAGGCGCGCTGGAGGCGCTGGCGCCACACCGCCTGCTCGCGCTTGGCCAAGTGACTCACCACGTTTTCACGCTTGTGCCACTGGCACCGGTGGACCAGGGTCCGGTCCCGAAAGGCCTTCCGGACGGCCGCACGCAGCCCCTTGCCGCCGTCGAGGATCACCAGCACGCCCTGGGAGAGGTCGAGGCCCCGCTCGACCAACGACCGCAGGAACGGCGTCAGCACCCGCTCGTTCTCCGTGTCCGTTTCGACCAAGCCGAGGAAGCGTTTTTCCCCGGACATCGTGATGCCTAGCGCGATGACCATCGTGGCCTCGGCGAACGTCTTGCCATCCAGGACCACGGCCACCACGTCCTCACCGGACAGGTCCCGCTCTTGGAACTCCCGGAGTTGCGCCGCGCTGGCCTGGATAAACCCCCGGGACACCGTCGACCCCGACAGCCCGATCGCCCCGGGAATCGCCTCGGCGGCAGCCTCGTAGTTGCGGCATGAGATCCCATACAGCACGCGCTTCAGCAGCAAGTCGTTCACCGCACCATCGCCATGCAACGCCGCGTACGACCGCAGCGGAATCTCGCCGCCCGCGACACGACGAATCCGCGGTACACGAATCGGCACGCGCTGCCCCGCCAGGCCCACCGTCCCGGGGTTGCCGCCGTGACGGCGTCCCCCGATCGACGCGTCCTTGCGGGCGTAGCGCTCGCCGGCCAGCGCCGTCACCTCCGCGTCGAGCACCTCCTCCACGTGCATCAAGCCCAGGGGGACCAAGGAGCGGATCAGCTCCACCTTGGCGTCGAGCTCCAGATCGGCGTAGTCCTCGCGGCGGACGATGTCGACCGGACCCAGCGTGCGACCCTTCTTGCGCTTCCTGACCGGACGTAGGACACTGCTCATCTCGGCTCCTTTCTCTCGTGGGGTGATGTCCGTTTGTGTCAACGTCATCAAACCACAGGGTTTGGAGCCGCTTCAATTTCCAACTAACTTTCGCTCACCCTCGGTGGACGGCCGACGAGCTCGTGTGGGTCTTGAGAACCTCAGGCTCATCGAAACAGCGCGACAGAGGTGAGCATGCGGCTGGTTCCCGATCAGGATCCGGTGACGGTCGCCAAACAGTTCGAGTCGTATGTCAAGAAGGTGGCTCCGCGCACCGTGGAGCTCAGTGTGACTCAGATGCACACTGGCAAGCCGTGGATGACCGATTGTGACAACCCGTTCGTGCAGGCGGCGGCGCGGGCAATCGAGCGAGGATTCGGTCGGCCGCCGGTATTCAACCGCGAGGGCGGATCGATTCCGGTCGTATCGACGTTCGAGGAAACGCTCGGTCTTCCTTCGGTGTTGTTCGGGGTGGGGCTACCCGACGAGAACGCGCACGCACCAAACGAGAAACTCGACCTGTCGAACTTTCACAACGGGGTGGTTGCGTCGGCCGTCTTGTATAGCGAGATCGGCAAGCTGCGTCCGTAGAATGCGAGCACTCATCTCCTCGGCCCGGCGCTGACCTGAGTCGCCGAGAAGTCGGGACCCTGTGGCGCAGGCAGATCGGTGTCGAGAGTGGCGTGTGCGTCGGGCGTGTCGGTCCGAGGGTCGGGGGCCTCGCTGCGCTGGTCGTCGCATGGGTTCAGGGGCCGAGGCACGTGGCGAGTCTGGGCAAGGGGCGCACGGCGCGCCTCGCGGCCGCGGAGTGGGGCGTTCGGGGTCCCCACCCGCGCAGCGGCCGATCTCGCGGGGGTCCGGGCGAAGCCCCGTCTAGTTAGTTGAGACTGGCCACCCGTCGCCGCAGCGTCTTGACGTGCTCCCAGATCTCGGCGTGCTCCTCGTCGGGTGTTCCTTTTTCGCCCCGGGAGGTGAACCGAAGATACGATTCCAGGTCCCTGAGCGCCGCGGAGAAGTCGTTGAGGTGATAGGCCAGCAACCCGCGGTCGCGAAGCTCAGCCATCGCGGACGGGTTGAGCGCGAGTAGCAGTTCGGTGACCGCGCGCCCTTGCGGGAACGACCGCATGTTGACATAGATCCGCTTCAAGTTGACCAACATTCGAATCAGAATCTGGGTCTTGGTGGCACCGACAAGCAGGCGTTTGTCGAAGGCCGCGGATTGCCCGACATGCTTTCGGAGCAGGTTGCAGCAATCGGTCTCTGACAGGATTGCGCCACCATGAAAGGGATCGACGATCAGTTCGCTGCCGAGCCCGCCCGTGGCCGTCCGGCTCTGAAAACGCAGCAAGAAGTGCCCAGGAAAATTTACACCCTGCAACGACAACCCGGCCCGTCGCGCCACTTCGATGTAGACCATAGCCAGCGTAATCGGAATCCCCGTACGCCGCGTCAAGACCTCGTTGAGGAAGCTGTTGCGCGGGTCATCGTACTTGTGCTCGTTACCCGCGAACCCCTGTTCATCGAAGAGATACGTATTGAGCGCCCGAATCGGTTCTTGCGGGTCGGTGAGATTCGACAAGCCAGCTACACGTGTGTGAGCGGCCTCCCCCATCCGGTCCAGCTGGTCCAGATACGGCGAGGCATCGAGCTTCGGGTACTCGAGCCGAGCAATCAACAGGGCGACGGTCGCCAGATCAGGATCTGGTGTCTTCGCGATTTTGGTGAACGTCCTGACGAACTCAGAGGAAACCATGGCGTTCGGTCCTGGACTGTCCCACTACGGCAACGCTACCACAACTCTGTCAACTCCGCCGCGCGACGCTACGGGCACAGTGCAGCCAGGAATCGCTGGTCGACCGCGTCGAGGCAGTCGACGACAACGTCGGCGTCAGTCAGGTTCGACTCCGGGTAGGTGTTGGTGATCCCGATGGTCTTGAGTCCCGCGGCGCGCGCTGCTATGAGACCCCACTGCGAGTCTTCGATGGCGGCGTAGGAGCTCGGGGAGGGCGTTCCGCGATCCTGACCGAGCTGAGACACCGCCCGCAGATATCCATCCGGGGCCGGTTTCGGTCGTTCGACATCGTCCGCGGCGACGATCACCTCGAAGTACTGGCGGAGCGCGTTCGCCGTCAGAATGCGCTCGATTTCGTCGTGCAAGGCTCCCGACGCAATGGCCAGCTTGGTGTGGCCCGCCAGGCGCTGAATGCATTCCGCGGACCCGGGAAAGAGCACACGATCGGTGCCGACTAGCGATTCGAATCTGTGACACTTGGTCTCGATCAGTCGCGCGATCTCTGAATCCGCCAGGAAGACCCCCTGGTCTCGGCCGACCGCGGCCACGACGCCGACATCGTCGTATCCCAAATACCGCTCGAAATACTCGGCCTTCGAAAGCGAGAGCCCTCGTTCTGACAAGGTGTCCTGGTACGCCCGGAGGTGCAGGGCCTCTGTGTCGGCGATGACACCGTCGAAGTCGAAGACGACACCCATCAGCGGCATCCGGTGGCTCAGTCCCCGCCGGGGGCTGCGGTGCCGCTCGCTTCCGGAACCCCGGTCTCGCCCTGAGTCTTCGGAGTCAGTGGGATTCGCTGCTCGTCTTCCGGTGGCAAGCGCTCGCCGGCTCGTATCGCCGCTGCCAGACGGTTCTCGGGCGGGGGGAACGGACACTCGTACTCCTCACTGAAGTAGCAGTACGGATGATAGGCCCGATTGAAGTCCAGATCGTAGATGCCCGTTCGTGTGTTCGTAAGGTCGAGATAGCGGCCGGCCGGGTATGTCTCGCTCCCGCTCGTCTCGTCCCGAAAGGGCACAAACAGCTGGTCCGCGTTCTGGGCGGGGATCTCAACGAGAGCGGCGAGAGTCATCGGCTCGCCTTTGAGAACGAACTCGAGCGTGCCGACGCGACGAACGGTGCGGAGCTGACCGGTCGAAGTCGGAATCTCGAAGACCGGTTGTTCCTCTCCGATGTTGAGTTGCGCCGGAACCCGGTACGCGACGTCTGGGTCGTAGTAGCGCAATGGAACCATCCACGAGCGCCGGTCGAGCGGAACGATCGAACTGGGTCCGCCGAACTCCCGATCCTTGATCTCGCGATCTTCGATCAGCTGTTGCAGGTACCGCTCCTCATCTGGTCGCGGCGGGCTGCACGCAAGGTTGATCAGTCCGAACGTCAGCAACACTGCGAGCGCGGCGCGCGCGCTGAACAGATGCCACCAAGGCCACGTTGTCGGCGGTGCGATCGCTGGGGGCAAAACTGACACTAGTGTCCTGCGTTCGATATATCTGTACATTCGGCCGGCGCTGCGTAGAGGCCGGCGCTGCGACCTTCTTCTCGTGCTCGAATATTCCCGATATGCTTGCTCTTCGCGCCTGGCCACCCGGGCGCTGCGCCACCCTCGGTGTACAGGTATATCAAACGCAGGACACTAGAACATATATCCTGCCTGTTGCACCGCCCTCTCTGCAAGCTTTCGTCGCAGGGCGACCGTGTTGACGGGCGTGACCTTGAGTAGCCTTCGGATCGCAGCCAGGTGCGTGCGGAGCGTGTCTCCCTCGGCCACGGCGGCGACGGCCGCCCGCGCGGAGACGTCAACCCGCACGGCGGCGTCGTTGACAAACGTTGACGCGGCGTCGCTCTGCAGCTCCAAGGTCGATTCTGTCGCCTCGGCGGCGCTCCGGGCCCGCAAGACAACGCTCTCCGAGGCATAGGTGTCCATCAGGATGTCCGACACGAAGGACAGGACCTCCTGCTGGTCTGAAAGCTTCTCACCGTAGGTCTGCATGGCCAGCCCCAGCGTTGCCAGCCCCACTTTCTTGAGCATGCCGACCGTCGCTTCCTGCTGAGCGAGTGGCCCATCACCCAGATCAGGTCGTTGACCGGGACTGAGAATCTCGTCCTGGAGTGCCTTGGCCGCCGCGACGAGGGGTAGGTCTCCCTGGAGTCCCCGCTTGACCAGCATGCCCGGGATGAGCAACCGGTTGATTTCGTTGGTGCCCTCAAAAATGCGATTTACCCGTGAGTCGCGGTAGTGCCGTTCGGCCGGATAGTCCTTGACGAATCCGTTACCGCCGTGAATCTGCACGTTCTCGTCGAGGATGTAGTGAAGGTACTCGCTGCCTGTCACCTTCAGGATCGACGACTCGATTGCATACTCCTCCAGGGCGGCCAGCAAAGCGGTGTCGTCGGTCGAGTCGTGCTCGCCGAGCATCGCGTCGAAGAGTCCAGCGGTCCGGAAGACCATCGACTCGATCGCGTAGGTGCGGGCCACCATCTCACCGAGCTTGTGCTTGATCGCCCCGAAGGCGGCGATCGGTTGCCCGAACTGGTGTCGTTCCGCGGCGTATCGCGCTGACTCGCCAAGCGCCGCCTGGCAGCTGCCAACCGTCGAGGCGCCGAGCTTGAACCGACCATAGTTGAGGACGTTGAAGGCGACCTTGTGGCCCCGGCCAACTTCGCCCAGTAGATTGTCTGCCGGCACCCTGACATCCTGGAGGATCACCGGTGTCGTCGAAGAGCCAATCAGGCCCATCTTGCGCTCTTCCTGGCCGCTGCTGACACCATCGAAACCGCGTTCGACGATGAACGCCGTGAACTGTTCTCCATCGACCTTCGCGAAGACGATGAACACGTCGGCAAAGCCACCATTCGTGATCCACATCTTCTCGCCGTTCAGAACGAAGCGACCGTCATCCTGACGCGCGGCCCGGGTCTTGGCTCCGAGCGCGTCCGATCCGGAGCCGGACTCACTCAGGCAATACGCGCCTACCGACTCGCCACTGACGAGCTTCGGGAGGTACCGTTGCTTCTGATCCTCCGTTCCGAACGTCCGGATCGGCATCACGACGAGGCCGGTCTGCGCACCGAAGGCGGTGCTGAACGAGCCAGCCTCCCCCAGTCGACTGGCGATGATGGCCGCGCTGACCTTGTCCAGCTGCACTCCGCCGTAGGCGTCGGGGACGTCGGTGCCGAGGAGCCCGAGCTCTCCGGCGCGGCGGAGGAGTCGCCGTGCCAGTTCCCAATCCTTGGTTTCAAGCTGGTCAATGTTCACCAGGACCTCGTTCGTGACGAACTCCCTGGCCGTCTGATCGATCAGTCGGTGTTCCTCGGTCATGCGGGCGGGGGTGAACATGGTTTCCCGAGGTGTGTCCTCGAAGAGCCACGCTCCACCTTTCTGGACCATCGATGTGGGTTGGGTCGTCATAGGTGCCTCCGTTGCATCGGTATCTACAGTCGTTCGAAAATTCCCGCGGCGCCCATTCCTCCGCCGACGCACATGGTCACCATTCCGAATCGGCCCTTCCGACGACGGAGCTCGTAGAGGAGTGTCGTCGTGAGCTTGGCGCCTGTGCAGCCGAGTGGATGACCCAGCGCGATCGCGCCACCGTTGACGTTGAGCTTGTCGGGATCGATTGGAAACTCCCGAAGGCACGCGAGGGTCTGCGCGGCAAATGCCTCGTTGAGCTCGACGAGATCGATGTCGTCGATCGTGAGGTTGGCCAGTCTGAGAGCCTTCCGCATCGCTGGCACCGGTCCGATGCCGAACATCTCAGGCTTGACGCCAGCCGTCGTGAAGGTGACGAACCGAGCCAGCGGCTGCAATCCGAGCTCTCGAGTTCGATCGAGCGATGTCACGACGACGGCCGACGCCCCGTCACTGGTTTGGGACGAGTTGCCTGCGGTCACTGATCCTGAGGCGAGAAAGACCGGTCTCAACTGTGAGAGCGCCTCCACCGAGGTGTCACGTCTTGGTCCTTCATCGGTTGTGAACTCAATCTCACGTATCTCCGGCGGCGCTCCGTTGCCCTTGGCCGGTTCGATCATTTTGATCGTAAGCGGGACGGTCTCGTCCGCGAACCGGCCGTCGTCAATCGCCGCGAGCGCTCGCTGGTGACTCCGATACGCAAAGAGGTCTTGATCTTCACGCGACACGGCGGACTCGCGAGCGTGGTTCTCCGCGACCAGGCCGGTGCTGAGATACACGTCAGGGTAGTTGGTGATGAGTTCCGGGTTTGGGGCGATCTTGTGGCCCCCCATCGGAACCATACTCATCGATTCAGTGCCACCCGCGACGATGGTGTTGGCCGTGCCACACATGATCCGTTCGGCCGCGAAGGCGATTGCCTGCAGCCCTGACGAGCAGAAGCGGTTGATCGTGACCGCCGAGCTCTCGACCGGGACGCCGGCGCACAGGCTCGCGATTCTGGCCACGTTCATCCCTTGTTCAGCCTCCGGCATTGCACAGCCGAGGATGACATCGTCAATCTCACCGGGCTCGATGCCTGGAGCCCGGCGGAGCGCTTCTGCGATGGCGATGGCGGCCATCTCGTCGGGTCGGGTGTTGCGAAGCGCGCCCTTCGGAGCTTTGCCCGCCGGGGTTCTGACAGCCGATGCAATCACAGCGTCTCTCATGTCTCGAAGTCTCCTAGCAAGTCCGCGATCGCGTCGCCGACTTCAGATACCTTGCCATCGAACAGATGGTCTGCGGCGTCGATGACGACGAGCTCCTTTGGTTCCTCGATTTCCCCGTAGAGCTGCCACATGTCTTGGAGTGGGATGAGCTCGTCGGCCTCTCCATGAATCAAGAACTTCGGTTTCACGCTACGACGGAAGTCGGTCAGCTTGAGGTCGATTGGCGGGGCGATCCCAAGCAGCAGCGTCACGCGGGGGTCGGTTGGGCCGACCGTGAGTGCGATCCAGGCGCCAAACGAAAAACCGGCCGCCCAGACTCCGATGCCTGGATACTGGCGGTCTACCCAGTCGATCGCGGCGCGGTAATCGTCTGCTTCACCCCGACCCTCATCGTAGCTGCCGTCGCTCTTCCCGACACCTCGGAAGTTGAACCGCAAGGTCGCACACCCTATCTGGCTGAGCGTCTTCGCCGACCGGTAGACGACCTTGTTGTGCATGGTGCCACCATGTTGCGGGTGCGGATGTGCCAAGACAGCCGCCGCTCGCGGAGGAGCGACTGGTACGTCGAGTAGGACCTCCAGACGTCCGGCTGGGCCGTCGATCGTACGAACCGTCCATGCCTTGGCGTCGTTCACGCCGACACCTGCAGCGGGAGCCGGCCGCGCTTCGCATGAGTCGCCACGAACCTCCCAACGACCGCGGCGAATGGCTCGGGTTTTGTGACGAGCCCAATATGACCGGTGTCGCCGATCTGTGCGTGCGCCGCTCCAGGAATCGCCTCGAGATACTCGCGGGTGCTCTCGACAGGAACGACCCGATCGAGCCCCGGAGCGCCGGTGACGACGAGCGTGGGCGCCTTCACGCGATCGCAGTCCCCGAGGAAGTCAATGCCTTCAAGCAGCCGAACACGCTGAGCCATGTTCGAGGGTGCGAAGGGGTACCGAGTGACGCGGTGTAGGTGGGTGAGCGCGAACCAGGCGCGTGCGAACGGATTGGGGAATGCGCGGGCGATTTCAGAGTAGAGACGGAACGGCGACGAGAGAGCGAACACCGGACTCATCAGTCTCGGGGCACGAAGATACCGCTCGATGCGGCAATTCGGTTTCCACCGGGGGGAGGGAGTCGACGTAAGGACCAGCGATTCAACCCGCTCTGGACGATGCGCCGCGTAGCGCAGGGCAACGAGTCCCCCGTATGACACGCCGCACACGGCTGCGTGCTCGAGTCCGGCCCGATCCAGTAGCTCGTCCGCCCACTCGAGAAAGCTGTCGAATCCATCGGCGGAGTCGATACTCCGGACGGTTCCGCGGTCGCCCGCAAGTGAACCCGAGATCACCCGACAACGAACGGCCAACGCCTCCACAGCCGGACTCATCCACTCCCATCGACCTTGGATGCCAGGAATCATGAGAACGGCCGGTCCGTGTCCCCGGTCAACCATGCTAGTGGAGTGTCCTCGTGAATTGTGAAGTGAGATTCGGACCGCGGCGCCCGGCTGGCAAGGCAGGACGAGGGAGCATATTGGGCATATGTGACCGAGGAGTAACGCAGTCAGGCGGGATGCCCCGGCCGTAGATCGTTTTACGATTCACGAGAACACTCCACTAGTTCCGTAGTGTCTTGCCGGTCTTCAGCGTATGAGCGATCCGTTCGAGGGTCTTGGGTTCACCACACAAGCTGAGAAACGCTTCTCGCTCGAGGTCCAGCATGTACTGCTCGGAGACCGATGTGTGGTGTGGCAGGTCGCCGCCAGAAAGGATGCGTGCCAGCTTTCGACCGATCAGTGCGTCATGGTCGCTGATGTGTCCGCCGCGCCATGCGATGTGAACACCCAGCTCGAGCCCCGCGCGCACGGTGTCACCCCCAACCGAAATCATCGGCGCCAGCGGCGGCTGATACCCGGCGTGGGCGAGCCCAAGGGCTAGGTTCTTGGCATCGGCAAGGACGCGGTCACGGTTCATCGTGATTCGGTCGATCGGCCGAAGCAGACCCAGGCGCTTCGCGTCCGGAGCGCTCGTCGAGACCTGTCCAAACCCGATCAGCTCGAACGCCTGCCGAACGAACGGCAGCGAGTCCTCGACTGTGTGGGGCTGTCGCTCGATGCTGCGAACCAGCAGCTCCTTGGTGCCCCCGCCGGCCGGGATCAGTCCGACCCCGACCTCGACCTGGCCCATATAGGTCTCCGCCGCGGCCTGGACGCCGTCGCCGTGCAGCACGACCTCGCACCCGCCACCCAGCGTGAGGCCGGCCGGGGCGATGACGACAGGGACCTCGGCGTAGCGAAGTCCGACAACCGCCGACTGAAACGATCGAACCATCAGGTCGATCTCATCCCAGTTCTCTTCCTGGGCCTCGAGCAGAACCAGCATGAGGTTCGCGCCAGCCGAGAACGCCGGTGACTCATTCCCCACGATCAGGGCCTCAAAGTTCCGCTCCGCCTCGGCGACCCCGGCGCTGAGCATCTCAATCGTGTCTCCGCCGAGAGCGTTCATCTTGGAGTGAAACTCGACCGCGAGCACGCCGTCACCCAGGTCGATGAGGCTGGCACCTGGATTCCGCTTGACGACCGGGCGGGCCTCCTTAGCCTGCGCCAGAATCGACACATTCGCGTCGAGAGGCGGAAGGTGACCGTCACGAAAGCGGCGTGCGGACACCGGGCCGTCGGTCGATGTCGCCTGGACCTTCAGTTCGCGGACCAGCTCCGGCGGGTCGGAAACCGCGCACGCCTCCAGCACGTTATCCACTCCAATCGCATCCCACAGTTCGAATGGGCCAAGCGCCCACCCGTAGCCCCAACGCATCGCCCGATCGACATCGTCGATCGAGTGTGCGATGTCTCGTGCCATGCGGGCGGCGTAGACCAACGTCTGACCCAAGGTAGCGCGAAGGAACTCTGCCACGCGGTCTTTTCCGAAGAAGAGCGTGCGCAGTCGTTCAGGCAAGTCATCGATGGCCTCGGCAGCATCGAGTGCAGGGAGACGCGGCGATTGGCGCTCCCGATAGGCCATCGTGGCTGGGTCGAGTGTTAGAATGCGAGTCCCGTCGGGGCCACGCTCCTTCTTGTAGAAGCCTTGGCCCGCCTTCTCACCGACCCAACCGCGCTCGACCAAGTCGTCGACGAGCGCGGGCCTGGCGAAAACAGACCGTTCCTTCTCGGTCTCAAGTCGCTCGGTAAGTGTGCTCGCGACGTGGGCCAGGATATCGATGCCGGCGATGTCCATGGTGCGAAACGTTGCGCTCTTGGGTCGCCCAATGACCGGACCGCTCATCGCGTCGACTTCTTCGATTGTGAACTGTCCGTCAGCGATCAGATCCAGCACGCGCATGACGCCGTACACTCCGATGCGGTTCCCGATGAAGCTGGGGGTATCTTTCGCCAGCACCACACCCTTACCCAGCGAATGGTCGCCGAAGCGCCGAATCGCCTCGACGACGCCGGGGTCGGTGTCTGGCGTCGGAATGACTTCAAGAAGCGGCAGGTACCGGGGCGGGTTGAAGAAGTGTGTGCCTAGCCAGTGCTTCCGAAAGGCGTCGGAGCGCCCCGCAGCAATGCCGGCGATCGGGATGCCGGATGTGTTGGAACTCACGATCGATTCGGGTGACCGATACGGCTCCACTCGCGACATCAAGGCCTGTTTAATGTCGAGCCGCTCGATCACCGCTTCGATGATCCAGTCCGACTCCTCGAGTCGGGGAAGATCGGTGTCGAATCCCCCTAGTGAGATCAGACGAGCGACGTCAGGGGTGAACAACGGATCGGGCCTGAGTTTCGTCGCGCGCTGCAGGCCCGCGGCTGCGGTCTCGCGGTCCAGGTCCAGCAGGAGCACCGGGACGCCGGCGTTTGCAAGGTGGGCAGCGATCTGAGCCCCCATCGTGCCGGCTCCGAGCACGGCCGCCGAGTGAATGTGGATCATTCGTTCGTCCACTAGCAGCCCGTGGTGAAAGCACCACCGAACGACGGGTCGGCCCAGACATGGCAGTGCCCCACGCGGAGGTCGGCGGCGGCGATGGTAGGTCGAGATAAGATCCACGGCGCGCCCCAACGCGTCTCCGGGAGTCGCATGAGCGACCACAACAGCCGAAGACACGCCACCGCATGCCCCTGAAGACTGCGGGGTGTCCCGACACCCGTGAGCGTCCGCATCAGCAACCCAAGGTTCAGTCCAGCAACGTGCAGCAGGACGCGTTTGAGGATGTTGTCGTGCCCCCGCAGGTATACGCGGCGTAGCCGCCCGGTGGCATAGAGATGGGCAAAGGGGCGTTCGAGTCGTTCCCCGCGCCGGCGCAGCAGGCGTTGCCCGCGCGCGCCGCGAAGACGCCGACGGTTTCGGTAGACGGCGTCGCGCGCCTCCGCCTTGTCTTTCCACTTACGCCTGCCGCGATCTGGTTCCGAGATGTAGCTGCGGAGGCCGATGGCTTCAAGATCGACGAGTTCCTGGTTGCTGTGATAGCCCTTGTCCCCGACGACCTCGGCAAGACGGCCCGCAGGCACCACGGTCTCGATGTGCTCCGCCGCGGTGATCAGCGTCGCGCGGCTCGTCGCCACATCGCCTTCATCGGCGTCCTGCACCGTCACCGCCACGACCGCGCCGGTGTCGAGGTCGACCGCCTGCTCCGCCTTGTGCGCGAGGTGCGTGCGGCCGTCCTTCATCTTGGTGATTCTTGCGTCAGGATCGTGCGGATGGGTCCAGTCGTCGTTCGAGCCTTTCTTCTTCCGCTTCCGATCGATGCGCGCCAGATCGGCACGCGTCGGGGTCTCAATCCCCGAGGCCTGGGCGAGCTGGATCAAGAAGTCCTGATACGCCTCGCCGGTGTCGCGCCGCACGATACTTCGCAGGGCGGCGTTCGCTTCCAGCGTCGTCGCATCGATACCGATCGTCTTGCCCTTGACAAGCTTCGCCTCAGCCAGTCGCTGCAACACCCACGCGAAGACAGCCTGATGCGTTTCCAGGTCGATCAGCCGACGCGTCCGCGAGACCGTCGAATGATCCGGCGGCGCTTCGTGCAGCTCCAGCCCCAAGAAGCTCCGCACGCTCAACGACTCGGCCGCCCGCCACGCGATCGCCCGCTCGGAGTCGAGCCCTTCGAAGTACCCGAGCAGCAACACGCGGAAATACCGGCCGGGCGGCAAACTCGGCCGGCCGATCTCATCCGCGTAGAATCGCTGACAGAGCGACTCGACGTACCCGTCGAAATCCGCTCTCTCGAGAATGTGATTCAGTCGCGTGTAGAACGGGTGCGCGGCGCTGCGAGGCAGATCTTGTGCGGCGACCCACATCGACGTCTGCTTGGGACGTCGCCGTCGTTTGCCCATGGCCATGCGCGTCAGTGGAGTACGCATGATCACTTCTGGCGATCGATCTAATTCGGTGACTTTCACCACGGGCTGCTAGGTCGCAAGGCCGTTGACAAAGAGATCTACGACGGCATCGGCCTCCCCGGCCAAGTCGTAGCGTCGTGTGCTCAGAATCCAGTTCGTGGCCATTTCGTCCAGAGCTCCGAACAGCGCCTTGGCGGCCAGCGTCGGGTTGATGTGCGTCGCGAATGCACCCGAGGCCTGTCCGTCAGCGATGGCATCGCGCAGCTGACCAAGATAGGTGCGGAGCTGAGAAGACGAGAGCTGCTCCATGAATTTGGTCGACTGGCGAAGCTCCACCTGGAAGACCACCGCCAGATCGCGGTCGCGACCCAGTCGTCGCAGGTGGAGCCGGGCTAGGCACGTGAGCCGCTCGACGGGATCGGTTACACCCTCGAGTGCCAACCGGCTCTCCGAGATCCCCTCCTTCATCGTTCGCTCGAAGATCGATGTGAGAATCTCGTCCTTGCTACGGAAATACAGATAGACCGTCCCGGCGGCGACGCCAGCGGCGCGGGCGACGTCAGCGACCTGGGCATTGAAGAAGCCTCGCTGGGCGAAGACCTTGACGGCAGCTCTGGAGATCGCTGCGCGCTTGTCGCTCGGGTTTCCGCTCCGGCTGGGGGCGCGACGCGCTGATGTCAGGGTAGCCACTGCCGTTAATGAATGAACGTTCATTCACTATCACCGTAATCGGTCGGTGCGTCAAGGTCAACGACCGTCCGGTGTTGTACACAGGAAAGACGCAACCGAGACCTGGTTGCGCCATTCTGCGCTCGTGACGACTCTGTCGCTGGAACTCTACGGCAGCGCCGACAAGGTCGCCTGGGCCTGAGCTCCATCCTCGGAGTCCGGGGCCATATCAACGACTTTCTGGAAGTTCTGTCTTGCGGTTTCGATATCGCCCTTGTTGAGAGCGACGAGCGCAAGTTTGAACCACGGCTTCTCCCAGTTGGGGTCTACCATGGTGGCCTTCTCGTACCACCCGGCAGCGGCATCAATGTCGCCTTTGGCGAAGTCCACCTCGCCCAGGTTGTAGAGATCCTCCCGCGACGCGTCGGCCCCGGCCGCTACGATTCCTGCTGCCGCATCGAGGTCTCCCATCGCCAGTCGAGTCCTCGCGATTTCGACCTTGGCCTGTTCGGCCCTCTCGGGATCTCCAGCCAGTTTCTCGTAGGACAACAGCGCCGTCTCGTAGTCGCCCTTCGATCGATGGGCGTTGCCGATGTTCAGGTGAAGGTAGGTGAGGCTTGGGAGCACCGTCAACAGTTCGGTATAGGTGGCGATCGCCGCGTCGTAATCCTGTGCATTGAACGCCGCATCAGCCGCGCTGAGATCGGCTTCCAGTGCGTCGGCATCAAGACCCTCCAACGCTTCGTCACCGACCAGCTGCTCGAATGGCGAGCGAATCCTCAGCAGGCTGAAATTCACAGGGGGTGCGCCCTGCTGAGTGACGCGGACGCTCTGGGGTAGGGCTCGGTACCCCTCAACCTCCGCAGTGAAGGTCCATAATCCGGTTGTGAACCCGATGAGCGAGAACCGACCATTGTCATCGGTCGTGGTCTCGAGCGGGGACCGGTCTGGATTGTCGGCCACGATCGCGACGCCGCCGACCCCTTCACCGGCTTCGTCGGCTGCTCTTCCGCTGGCCTGACCTCGAGCCGCCTGTGCCAGCGCAGCCGGAACAGCCACCGCGAGCAACAGCGTGAAAACTAGCAGGGCTCGGAACACGAATGAAAACCTCATGGGAGACTCCCTAAATGACAGAAAACTCAACATCTATTATAGCCGATGCCGCTCCCGCCCACCTCACCGCGACGGCGCGATGGTGTCGAGTTCGACCAGGGCAGAATCGGCCTCTGCCCGAGCAAGCGTTTCAGAAGGTACCTTCTGATAGGCTTCTCGGGCCAGATCGTAGGATCGCTTCTCCCGATAGGCATGACCGATCTGGAGATTCAAGCTGGTGAATTGGGGCACCCGAGCCAGAATCGCTTGGTACGTAGAGATGGCGCTGTCGTATTCCCCATTGTCGAACAGGTTGTGAGCGGCATCGATTTGCGTCTGGAGGTCATCGGCTCGAATGCCGGCGAGGAGACCGGTCGACGAGACTGGCGGATTCAATAGGTCGATCTCCATTGTCAACGAGACCGTCCCGCTGTTGCCCGAGCGCCGGACAGGCGCAAAGCCCTGAACCGGTCGGTAGCCCCGTTTCCGGATCGTGAAGAGCCACCGGCCCCGCTCGAGTCCAATGAAGGAGAATCGTCCCGAGCTGTTCGTTTGAGTTTCTACGACTCGGGTCGAGATGGGGCTCTCCGCGGTGACACTCGCGTCGGCAATTGGCTCGCCGACGATGTCACGAACGACACCCCGTATGACGGATCTTTGCGCTAAGGCGGTCGAGGCAGAAAGCAGCCACACTGCCGTGAGCGCGAGAAAAATAACGAGACAGCGTCGTGGCATATCGAACCCCCTGAGTGTCGGGAATCCAGCTTGCCAGCTGGAAGTGCAGCCCACAGTATAATTCAGATCAAATGCGCTCCACGAATGGGGCCGCTCCTCGCCGCACTCTTTTCGCCTCCGCCTGCCTTTTCGCTTTGAACGCCCTTGGTCCCTTCGCGGTACAGGCTGAGGCCCCTCTAGCCCGGATTCTCGAATCCGCCGTTCAGGTCGACGCAAACCGATTCGACCGAATCGACCAGCTCGTCGAGTCGGCGATTCGGGGTGGCGAGCTCCCCGGCGCCGTCGTCCTCGTCTGGCACCGAGGGGAAACAGTCTATCGCAGGGCGTTTGGACGGCGTTCGGTGACTCCGGTGCCCGAGGCGATGACACCCGACACCATCTTCGATCTGGCTTCGTTGACCAAGGTGGTGGCAACGGCTCCGGCCGTGATGATGCTCGTTGAGGATGGGCTGATCCGGCTGCGAGACCCCGTCGCGCGCTACCTCCCGGGGTTCGACCGCCACGGCAAGGCGAGGATCACGGTCGAGCACCTTCTCACACACACGTCGGGCTTGAGGCCTGACTTTCCGCTCGAGCAGGAGTTCCAGGGCTATGCGACCGCCGTCACTCTTGCGATCGATGAGCGCCCGGTTGATCCTCCTGGCACACGTGTCGTCTATAGCGATATCAACTTCATCGTTCTCGCCGAGCTCGTGGCGCGCATCAGCGGCGAGCCGTTCAATCAGTTCGTGGAGCGCCGGTTGTACGAGCCGCTTGGCATGAGCACGACTGGCTTCCTGCCTGCCAGAGAAGAGAGACCCAGAATCGCTCCAACTGAGCCTTGTCGACCACTCGGATGGCCGTGCGGTGCCGCCGCCGGCGCTTCGATGCTGCGGGGCACGGTACACGACCCCACGGCCAGACGGATGGGAGGTGTCGCCGGGCACGCTGGGCTGTTCGGAACCGCAGACGACCTGGCGCGGTTCGGCGCGATGCTTCTGGCGGGTGGCGCGCTTGACGAGACGCGCGTCCTGGCGCCATTGACCGTCGCGCGGATGACCCGCCCTGCCACACCGCCGGGGATGGCCGAGCGACGCGGACTGGGCTGGGACATCAGTTCCCGATACTCATCAAACAGGGGAGACCTCTTCTCGACCGGTTCGTACGGCCACACGGGGTTCACCGGGACCTCGATCTGGGTCGATCCGGCAACCCAGACAGTGGTCATATTTCTCTCGAACCGAGTGCACCCAGACGGGACCGGTGACGTCGTCGCACTTCGGGGGCGGGTGGCTACGCTGGCGGCCGCGGCGGTCGAGGGCGTGAGCCTCGCGAGCGAGAGATCTCCCAGGGTCACGACCGGGATTGACCGTCTTCGGCAAGAGGCGTTCGCTCGACTTGAGGGACAGCGGGTCGCCCTCCTCACGAACCAAAGTGGCCGTGCGTCGAGCGGCTCGACCACGATTGATGTACTCCATGACGCACCGAATGTCGATCTGCGTCGGCTGTTCAGTCCTGAACACGGGATTCGGGGCGATCGTGATGCCCGTGTGCCCGACACCGTCGATCCGGCTACCGGGCTGACCGTCTACTCTCTGTACGGCGATTCACGCCGACCGACACCCATCATGCTCGACGGAGTCGACACCATCGTCGTTGACCTTCAGGATGCTGGCGCTCGCTTCTACACCTATGCGACGACAATGGCGTACATGATGGAGGCGGCGGCCGAGCGGAACGTCACCGTCATCGTCCTGGATCGGCCGAATCCGATTACCGGCGATACCGTCGAGGGGCCTCTTCTGGACGAGGCCCTCCAGGGCTTTACCGGTTATCTCTCGATGCCGATCCGACACGGTCTGACGCTGGGCGAGTTGGCTCAGGTCTTCAAGGCCGAGCGCGGCATCGGCGTCGATCTCGAGGTCGTTCTGATGGAGGGTTGGCGCCGCCGATCCTGGTACGACGAGACGGGGTTGCTCTGGACCAACCCCTCACCAAACCTGCGCTCGGTCGGCCAGGCCGGTCTCTATCCAGGGATCGGTGCGATCGAAGGGACCAATCTATCGGTTGGGCGGGGTACCGATACGCCGTTCGAACAGATCGGAGCGCCATGGATCGACGGTAGTGACCTGGCTGCGGCCCTCACCGCGCGGGGCTTGGACGGCGTGCGATTCTATCCGGTTGAGTTCACGCCTGGGAGTAGCACGTACGCGGGCGAGTTGTGCGAGGGTGTGCGGATCACGGTGACCAATCGAGACGCGCTGCGACCGGTGCGTCTGGGTCTCGAGATCGCGTCCGCCTTGCATCGACTGTATCCGAACGAGTTTGACCTTGACGGTGCCACAAGACTGCTGGGCTCTCAACAGGCGCTCGATCGTGTCGAAGCGGGAGACGACCCCTCTGAAGTCGCGGCCAGTTGGGCCGAGGGCGAACGCGAGTGGCGGGAACGGGTCGCCCCGTATCTCTTGTACGAGCCGTAGGACGCTTACAGCCTGTATAGCATCAGATAGACCACCACTCCGGTCACCGACACATACAGCCAGATGGGTAACGTCCACCGCGCGATTCGTGCATGCCGGTCGAACCGCTCCCGCAGCGCCTGAACGAGGGTCACGAGTGCAAGGGGCAGAATCAATCCGGCCAGGATGATGTGCGAGATCAGTATCGTGAAGTAAACGACCCGGATCGCGCCACGGCCGGCGAACGCCACCGAGCCGACGTTGGCGTGGTAGATCAAGTAGGAAACTAGAAACAGCGTCGACGTCGTGAACGCCCCGAGCATGCAGGATCGGTGCGCCCTGATTCGCCGCTGGCGAATCATCAGGTATCCCGTCACGAGGAACAGACCCGAGATGCTGTTGAGCATCGCGTTGAGGGTGGGTAGGCTCGACACATCCATCGAGACGTCGCTCCGAGCTACGTCCGGCGGCACGTCACACTCCAGCTGCTCAGCGCCAGTGTGACGAGGCCAAAAAGTGCGATAAAGGTCAGCGGGCCACTAATCGAGACCGCCCCGCCGCTCGTGTCAGCGTCGCTCAGCACCGCCCGGAGCGCGGCCACCCCATACGTCATGGGGTTGCCCAGCATCGCTACACGGATCCAGCCGGCGGCGCCGTCTGGCGGAAAGACCGCACCTGAAAGCAGCCACATCGGGAACAGCAGCAGATTCATGATCGCGTGAAACCCCTGGGTCGAATCGAGCATCCAGGCCAAGACGAAGCCGAGCCCGGTCAGTGCAAACGCGAAAACGGCCAAGACGATCAACAAGAGGGGCAGCGTCGCCAGGCTGATTGCAGCATTGGCCAGCGGCGCGAGTAGCAGGAAGAGTACGGCCTGGAGGAGCGCCAGCGTGGTGCCCCCAAGAATCTTGCCCAACGCGATGGCCACCCGGGGTACCGGTGCGACCATCACGCCTTGCAGAAACCCTTCGTGCCGGTCCTCAATCACTGACATCGTCGAAAAGATCGCGGTGAACAAGAGGATGAGCGCCAGCGTGCCTGGATAGGACTCGAGATACCCTCCGGCGGGGACTCCGAGTGTTCCGACGCTGAAGGAGCTGCCGAGGCCGGAGCCGAGGAGGACCCAGAAGACGAGGGGTGTCCCCAGGGCCCCGACGATGCGCGAGCGCTGTCGGAGAAACCGAGTGATGTCTCTGCGCCAGAGCGTACAGGTGGCGAGCATCAATTCCATCGCTGTCCCGTGTGATGGAGGAACACGTCCTCGAGGGTTGGCTTACCGTAGGTGACCCCGTCGATCTGTTCGGGGAAGGCCTCAACCAACTCCGCAATGAACGCATGGCCCTTCGCGCGCTCGATTCGGACGTGGCCATCGACGACATCAACCGCCTGCCGAAACCGGCTTCGTATGTCTTCGGCAAGCATGTCCACGTTGTGCGACGCGACCAGGATGACATCACCACCAATTTCTGAGACCAGATCGGTCGGAGAGCCCAGCGCGACGAGACGACCCTCATGCAGCACCGCCACCCGCTCCGATTTGGCGGCTTCATTCATCAGGTGTGTCGTGAGTATGACCGTCGTGCCGAGCGTGCGGCGCAGGCGAGCGAGGTGATCCCACAGCTCTCTCCTAGCGCCCGGATCAAGGCCCGTGCTCGGCTCATCCAGTAGCAGCAACTTCGGACCGGGGAGGAGGGCCTTGACGATCTCGACTCGACGTCGAAGTCCCCCCGAGAGTGTCTCGACCAGGTCGCCGGCGCGATCCGCGAGCGCCACCAAACCGAGCGCGTCCTCGATTCGACACGTGAGCCGCCGACCTCGGAGACCGTGAAGATGACCGTGGGTCCTCAAGTTCTCCACGACGGTCAACCGACCGTCCAGTGCCGGCGACTGAAAGACGACGCCCATGAGACGCCGCACATCATCTGCGTTGGTCGCGACGTCTCGGCCAAAGACCGACACGTGACCAGCCGCCGTTGGCAGTAGCGTCGTCACGATCCGAAAGAGCGTCGTCTTGCCACCCCCGTTCGGTCCGAGCAGCGTGAAGATGCTCCCGGTCTCGACCGAGAAGCTGACATCGATCAGGGCTTCTCGGTTGCCGTATCGATGGCCGAGCGCGGAAATGTCGAGAGCGCGGAGTTCAGAAGACACCGTCGATGACCAACAGCCCCCACAACAGCGGCAGATAGACAAGTGATCCGATGAACAGCGATCGGGCCCGTACGGTGGACGGGTGCTCGGCGAAACGCCACGCGAGGATCAGGAACGCGGCACCCAGACCGAACGCAGCTCCCGCATACAGCCGCCCGGTGAGACCGACGACCGACGGTGCCAGGCTCACCGGAAGGAGCGCTATGGTGAAGATCAGCGCCTGCCTCGCGGTTCGACGTCCCCCCTGGTCAACGACCGCCATCAGCGGTAGGTTGGCTCTCCGAAAGTCCTCCCGATACATCCACGACAACGCGTGGAAGTGCGGAAGCTGCCAGAGAAACACGATCCCAAACAACACCCACGCTTCAACGCCGAGGGTGCCGCGGGCTGCCGACCAGCCGATGACGGGTGGGAGTGCGCCCGGCACCGCTCCGATCAGTGTCGACCACGGGGTCCGGCGCTTCAGTGGGGTGTAGATGCCGACGTAGCTGACGAGTGTGGCCAGCGCCACGGTGCTGGCCAAGACGTTGGCTCCGAGTGCCAGCTCTGCGAGACCGAGACCGGAGAGCAACCCCGCAAACACCCTGGCCTCCCAGGGCTGAACGCGGCCAGACGGTATCGGTCGGCGGCGAGTTCGTTCCATGGTCTCATCGATGTCGCGTTCCGCGAGCTGATTCAGTGCCGCAGCACCGCCGGCGACAAGCGCAGACCCGAGCAGGGTGTGGAGCAGCGTGAGGACGTCAAATTGATCCCTGACACCGAGGCAGTAGCCAACGCCGGCTGTGACCACGACGAGGGTGTTCAGCCGCGGTTTCGTCAGTGCGAGAAAATCGATGGTGCGGGATCTGCTGGTCGGAATCGCGGCCGCACCGGTCTTCATGCACTGGCTCCGGGCGAGCGGTGTGGCGTCAAAGCCGCGGAACGGATCGGTGGGCCGTGGGCACGGAGAGTGCGATCGTCGAACCGGTCACGATGCACGCGAAGACCCAGGACGACCGACGTCACAAACAACAAGGCTCCGGTCGCCACGTGGGCCGTGTTGATCGCCACGTGCTTCTCGCTGAGCACGGTCCAGGCACCCAACGTGAACTGGGTCAGGGCGACCAGCAGCAGGAGCAGGGCGGGCCGGACCAGTTCCGGTCGGGCTCGCTGCCGGGCGAGGACGTGCGCACTCAGGGCCACCACAAGTACGACAACAACGACGGCGCCGACTCGATGCGCGAAGTGGACCGCGATTCCAGGATCCCATGTCGGCGGGATGAGGCCTCCGAACGAGAGTGGGAAGTCAGGGATCGCTAGCCCGGCACCGGTGTGACGCATCGTGGCACCCACCAGGATCTGTAGGTAGACCACGATCGGCGTCAATATGGCCAACCGACGGAGCGCGCCGTCGCTGACGATACCGCGTGTCGTGACAGTATCTCGGCCGTATGTGTTCAGCCAACCGGGAGACGTGAAGACGCCGAGGCTCACGACCAGCATGAAGAAGACCTGGGCCAATCCCGCGTGACTGATCGAGACCGGCGGTGGCAAGAAGTAGAGTACCGTGAGACCGCCGAGCAGTCCCTGTGCGACCACCGCGGCCAGCACGATCCAGCCCAGCCGTCGAACCCAGCGTCGCGGTTCGACGCGCGTCAGCCACACCGCCAGCACGATCGTCATCAGGCCGACGGTACTGGCGATCAGCCGGTGACCGTGCTCGTAGAGGATTCCCCCCACCATCATCTCGAGGGGGAAGGAGTACATGAAATAGCCGTATGTGTTCGGCCAGTCCGGGACAGCAAGTCCCGAACCGGTACTGGTAACCATGCCACCGGCCGCAATCAGCAATAACGACACGGCGGCGAGCAGCCTGTTGTAGCGGTGCAGCCAGAGCATGGTCAGATGCAGCCGCCGACGTAACTAGTGCCTCGTAGCGAAAAGCATCTTGTACTTTAATCGCACTTCGTATCCAATACGGACAGACGTGAGAGCCAAAGGAGGTTCACGTGTGTCTGTATGTTCGAGAACTGACGCTCGCGGAGGGCCGGCGGCTCACGCGGGTCTTGAAGACGACGAAGACGGCAGCGTATTTGCGGCGCGCCCAGGTGGTCGCCTTCTCGGGGCAGGGGATGCGGGCGCGAGCCATTGCCGGGCGATTGTATCTCCACGAAGAGTATGTGCGGGAGCTGATTCGGCGGTTCAACGCCGGCGGCTTCGCGGTGCTGCGGCCGCGGAAAGCGTCCGGCCGGCCGTCCAAGTATGCGCCGGAAGAGATCAGCGTCATGCTGGAGGTCGCGGGGACGCGGCCGCACGACCTGGGCCTGCCGTTCACCGTGTGGTCCCTCCGGAAACTGGCGGCCCATCTTGTGCGGTGCGGGGTGGTCAAGGAGCTGCACGCCACCACGCTGGGCCGCATCCTGCGCGACCAGGGGTTCTCGTTCCAACGCACGAAGACCTGGAAGGAGAGCCCCGACCCCGACTTTGCCGCCAAAAAAAACGCCTCTGTGCGCTCTACCGGGCCGCGCCGCCGAACGCCCGCGTGATCTGTTTCGACGAATTCGGGCCCATCGAAGTGCGCCCCTACCATGGCCGTGCGTGGCGCAGGGTCCGGCACCCGGCGCGGTTGCGCGCCACGTACCGGCGCCGCCATGGCACCCGCCAATACCTCGCGGCGTACGACGTCGCGGACAACCGACTCATGATGCGGTGCTACCGACGCAAGCGATGTCGCGAAGTGCTGCTGTTCCTCAAGCACATTCGCTCGACCTACCCACGCCCAACGCGCCTCTACCTCGTCCTCGACAACTTCTCGCCCCACAAGCGACGCGAGGTGACCGACTGGGCCGCCGACCACAACGTGGAGCTCGTGTTCACGCCGACCTACGCCTCGTGGCTGAATCGGATCGAAGCGATCTTCTCGGGCGTCCGCTATTTCGCGCTTGCCAACTCCGACTATCCGGACCATGAGCACAGCCGCCGGGCGATCTTGGCTTACGTCGTGTGGCGCAACCGGCATCGCCACACCGAGCTCGTCAAACGCCGGGAAAAACACAAGATGAGTTTCGCTACGAGGCACTAGATAGCTTAGACGGTGAAAGCGGCAGACGCCAGACGACTGGACGCCCGCCCTACCTGCTGACCGGGCCCCTAGGTGCTCCGCGCACTCGTCCTAGCGCCCGCCTCGCGCGAAAGCTAGCCGGCCGTGAATGTGAAGTTCAGCTCGGCCGTCGCACTTTCGCCGACGGTCACGTTCTGTGTCTGGGTTCCGAGTTTTTCGTGCCACGCCTCCACCACGTAGTCTCCCGGTGGGAGGCCGCTGAGGTCGAAGGCGCCGTCGGCGCCGGTGACACCAAAGTACGGATGATCCAACACGCCCACATAGGCGTTCATCCAGCCGTGGACGTCACACTGGAATGGCACCATAACCTCGGGCGTGGTGAACGTTTGCTCGAACACCATCCCCTCAATCGGCTGCCCCGTGTTGAACTCATCGTTGGCGGCAGGCGTTGCATGAATGTTGTGGAGGGTCGGATCGCTGTTGACGATCGACAAGGACTGACCGACGCGGATGCCAAACACGTGCGGAATATACCGACATCCATCCTGCTGCAATTCGACCGCGTCCGTGGCCGCAGGGAAGGTCTGGCCTTCGAGGCCTTCCTTGACATACACGAAGACGTTGCCAAGACCGCCGGCGTCGCCAACGACGAAGTACTCCGTCATGGCGTCGGGTGACTCCATCGCACAGACAGGATCAGAGTTCATCCGGATCGAGTCGGCGGCTGGCGCAGTGCCTTCGAGCGTGATCGTGCCCATGACGTTTCCGGCTGTTGCCGGGTCGAACGCCGGTGCCGCTGGGGCCGCCATCTCGGCCGGCGCCTCCGAGCCCCCGCCACAGGCGGCGGCAATCACGATGACCAGGGCTGAGGCGAACGCCCACAATATTCGGTGCTGCATCTAAAGTCTCCTAGTGCGAAGTTTGGGATCGAGAGAAGCCCGACGGACAGCTGCCTGATGACAGCTCTCTCATGAGTCCAACCCGACAAACATATCATACCGATGTCGATTGTGCCACGAGGATCAATCTCATTTATAGGCTGCCTCAGGGCAAGGAGACCTCTGATGTTTCGCGTAATTTTCGCTCGATCCGATCTGCAATCCAGTGGGAATCCAACCATTCCACCGGCGTCACCGGGCGGCCCTGAAGGAGCATCGCGAAATGGAGGTGGTCGCCTCCGGCCAGCCCTGTCCGACCGCTCAGTCCAATCTGCTGTGCACGGGTCACCTTCTGTCCGGGTGAGACGTCGATTGCCGACAGATGCGCGGAGAGCGACTGGAGTCCCATGCCGTGGTCGATAATGACGCAGTTTCCGAAGATGCCCAGATAGTCGGCATGAATGACCGTTCCGCTGTTGGCCGCCGACACCGGAGCGTTCGCCGTCGAGGCCAAGTCGAATCCCAGGTGGACCTGTTGATCGATGTCATCGCCGTCGTAGACGTACGTCCGATGGTCGGCGAATCCGGATTCGACCTGAGAGCTCGACAGCTGCGCGAACGGTCCGTCCCACTGCAGGTGCGCGCTGGTCCCGCCCGCAAACGCCGCGACGGTCTCACGGTTCCGCTGTCGCAACGTGCGGTTGATGAACAGGTAAAGTTCGGCGAGGTCTTCCAGAGAAGTCGACGCGTCGACTTCTTCGTCGGCGAGCTCCGGGGATCGCTCGACGATCGGTGGGACGACTCCGCGGAGGAACCGGTCGCTGAGCGAGATCCGTGATCGACGAAACGACTTGGGAAACACCTGGTGATCGAACGGCGCACTCGTTTCGTTGCCGGCCTCGTCTGAGGCGTACAGCTCGATCGGGGTCCCGAGATCCTGGTCATACAGGAGGGCGAAGAACGCCACACGCAGGCTGTCGTCACCATCCACGCCAGCACCTGAGGCCGGATACCCGCGGTAGAACCGGTCACCGACCCGCACACCCGATTCAGCGTCTGGCGGTGTCACGCGGTAGACGACCATCTCTGCGCCGCCGTGGTTGACGTGATGAAAGTCCGACATGACCTGGAGGCGCGGTGGGTCAACGCGGACCTCCACATCGAGCTCGGTCGTGGCGCTCGCCTCACGAAGGCCGAAGAGGACTGGACGCGCGGCCGACACGATGACCCGCGCTGTGCCCCCGGCCAACTCCGGATGCGACGTCTGGTCGAAGCGGCGGGTCACACGGATACGGTCGGGGCCATCCTGCCGGACCTCTCCCTCGAGCGGAGTATCGAGAGAGTAGAGCGTAAATTCCCGGCCGTCCTGCTCGATGATCGCGTCAAGTGACGTCAGGTTTCCGCCAGGCGCTGTGACCAGGGCCTCGAAGACGGCTGAGCGTCCGACCAGTCGGGACGGCTGAACGATCGCGATCTCTGGCCCCGAGGCGTTCTCGGCGATGTAAAACCCGCCGCCCAGAGTAACGGCGGCGATCAGCGTGAAGCCCATCAGTACACGAATCACGCGTCTATGATATAAAAACGAGGATCGGACCTCTACAAGGCGGTATCGTCTAGGGGTTAGGATACATGGTTCTCAGCCATGAGACCGGGGTTCGATTCCCCGTACCGCTACCAGTTCTTAACGTGAGGTCATTCAACGGGTTAGCGTCTGACTCGTCAACGGGCGGGGTTCAGTCTGTGGGTCGATCGTGCAAGAGGTTGGTGCTCCGTAGACAGCTGACTGGAGCGGTGGCCATGCACGGCCCTGCGACGAGAGGTTGGCGAGACCGGTCTCGCGACTGACTCTACCACTGGCACGTTCGCTCAGCTGTTTCGACCGTCCGAAAGTAGAGCACCCTCGACAGCAGACCGTTTGGCGCTTGGCCCAAGGCGGTGTCGTCCGCGATACGCGGCACATCGACAATGGTCTCGTGACGCTGGTAACGCACCGAGGCCTCGCGGTTCTCGTACGCCCGCTGTCGAAAGTCGAAGAATGTCAGCGCTTCGTGTCGATCCGATATTCGCTGCAACGCCGGTGCGGTCGACTCGAGGATACGCACCGGCGCATCCTGAAACGAGAACACGCGGAGTGCGCTTGGGATGAACAGATGATTCTCGAAACCCTGCTCGGTGCGGAGGTTGCTGAACATCGTGTAGGCGACACCCGTCTTCAGACCCAGATACGGCGAGGCGCCATTGATGATGATGAGTACTAGTGCCTCGTAGCGAAAAGCATCTTGTACTTTAATCGCACTTCGTATCCAATACGGACAGACGTGAGAGCCAAAGGAGGTTCACGTGTGTCTGTATGTTCGAGAACTGACGCTCGCGGAGGGCCGGCGGCTCACGCGGGTCTTGAAGACGACGAAGACGGCAGCGTATTTGCGGCGCGCCCAGGTGGTCGCCTTCTCGGGGCAGGGGATGCGGGCGCGAGCCATTGCCGGGCGATTGTATCTCCACGAAGAGTATGTGCGGGAGCTGATTCGGCGGTTCAACGCCGGCGGCTTCGCGGTGCTGCGGCCGCGGAAAGCGTCCGGCCGGCCGTCCAAGTATGCGCCGGAAGAGATCAGCGTCATGCTGGAGGTCGCGGGGACGCGGCCGCACGACCTGGGCCTGCCGTTCACCGTGTGGTCCCTCCGGAAACTGGCGGCCCATCTTGTGCGGTGCGGGGTGGTCAAGGAGCTGCACGCCACCACGCTGGGCCGCATCCTGCGCGACCAGGGGTTCTCGTTCCAACGCACGAAGACCTGGAAGGAGAGCCCCGACCCCGACTTTGCCGCCAAAAAAAACGCCTCTGTGCGCTCTACCGCGCCGCGCCGCCGAACGCCCGCGTGATCTGTTTCGACGAATTCGGGCCCATCGAAGTGCGCCCCTACCATGGCCGTGCGTGGCGCAGGGTCCGGCACCCGGCGCGGTTGCGCGCCACGTACCGGTGCCGCCATGGCACCCGCCAATACCTCGCGGCGTACGACGTCGCGGACAACCGACTCATGATGCGGTGCTACCGACGCAAGCGATGTCGCGAAGTGCTGCTGTTCCTCAAGCACATTCGCTCGACCTACCCACGCCCAACGCGCCTCTACCTCGTCCTCGACAACTTCTCGCCCCACAAGCGACGCGAGGTGACCGACTGGGCCGCCGACCACAACGTGGAGCTCGTGTTCACGCCGACCTACGCCTCGTGGCTGAATCGGATCGAAGCGATCTTCTCGGGCGTCCGCTATTTCGCGCTTGCCAACTCCGACTATCCGGACCATGAGCACAGCCGCCGGGCGATCTTGGCTTACGTCGTGTGGCGCAACCGGCATCGCCACACCGAGCTCGTCAAACGCCGGGAAAAACACAAGATGAGTTTCGCTACGAGGCACTAGTCCTGGCACGAGCCACGCACTGCGCATTCGAAATGGTGAGACAATCGGCACGAGCGTCTCGCCCGGTGTGAACAAGACTGCCGCCGTCGTGACGGTCATGCCGAGGCCAAGAATCAGCCACAGTTTGGATCGATACACGATGAGGGGGACGAGATTCCCGGAGGTGAGCGAGAGGGTCACGACGAGCAGCGATAGCACCGCGAGAATTCCGAAGACGACGAAACGGTGCCTCGCAATTCGAACTGCCAGACGTGATGCTCGGTGTTGCATGAGTAGCTTGGGGAAGTTCTCAGGTGCCATCGTCACGTAGAGAGCGAACAGCAGTGCGTTGAAATCAAAGACGCTGACCAAAGGACTCGCTGCAAGCAGCGTGTGAAACAGCATCCCCGCAACGATGGCGTACGTCCGCGTCCGCCGAAACAGGAACAGCACAGGCAGGCTGGCCTCTCCCAGCAACGCCATCGGGATCGCGGCACGCTCCATTGATACCGACGAAGGAAGGTATGTCTCCGTGGAGGCCATCACACGATACAAGTGGGTGGCGCAACTCACGTCCGGATCGAAGAAGTCGCTATTGAGTTTGGCCACTACAGCGAAACCGTAGATCGCGACGAGCGAGCAGCGGAGAAACGGTGCTGAAATCCGATAGATATCCTCGAGACCACAGCGACCCGAACCCCTCCGCATCGCGACCACTGCAGCACCGAGTATTCCTACATCGAGAAACCCAGTAAACAGCCAATAATTGGACATGGCTGGCAGCTCGGCAGCGACGCCTGCGAGCTGCACCGCGATCAACGTCAGAAACAGGCTGGTGCTGCCCGGCTTGCACAGTACCGCGAACGCCAACCCACTCATCGCGACCGCGAAAACCATCAACGCGAGCGAATAGTGAGGACCCCACGGGATCTGTTTGAGCTGGTGTACCAGGACGTACAGTGCCCACAAGGCTGCGAACAATCGCGCAGTACTAATGTCTCGTTCGCCCATGGTCACACTGGCTTGAACGCTTGCCTTAGTGATCGGACGACGGACGTTGCTTCTGTAGTGGGGCCCAGCGGCCGATACTCTCGATGGGGAGCACAGACATGCCAGCGACCTCCTTCCGCGAGTCGGTCCTCTCATTCACCCCCGCGGTCCTCCTCATCGCCATCGCCACCGTGCACCAGTATCGGACGACGGTGAGCGACCAGTCGTGGTGGGGTGCCGGTGCCGGCTTCGCGATGTACACGATGCTCGACCACCACGGCTCGAGGACCTTGCGGGTCACCGTCCACACCGAGGACGGCGCCCACCGTGTCGACGTGAAAAGCGATTCGGCATGGCGGGCGAGGGTCTTGCCGACCCAGGCGAACATCGACGCACTTGCGCACGAGTTGCTCGAGGCGCGGTGGAGTGAGGCTACCGAGGCCGACGGACCCCGCTTCACGCGAGCCGAGGTGGCCGATGGGAGTGAAGTGATCGTCCACCGCGTCGACGTGGAATTGTGGCGCCGGGCCTTCGACCCCGTGACCGCCAAGGTGACCACATGGTGCAGCAGCCGAGCCAGCGTTCCGTGAGGCACCAGCTCGACGGCGTCGAGCTAGCGGCCTATCTCTTGCCGGTTGTGCTGATGGTCAACAGCGTCGACACGCCCTACCTCCTGTCTCTCAACCTGGCGTTTGCGGCGGCGATCTTCGGGGTACCGGCGGTGCGGCGACACCGATGGACTTTTCTGGTGTTGGCGGCGTGTTGGGTGCCGGATCTGCTCCTACGGTGGTTCCGCTATGAGGATCACGTCTACTTGGGTGTGTACTGGTGCTTCGCCCTGGGTCTGTCTCGCTTCTCTGCCGACCCCCTCGTGACGCTTCGGACGAACGCGAGGCTGCTGATCGGATTGTGTTTCACGTTCGCCGTGATCGCCAAAATACGAGCGCCTGAGTTCCTGGACGGTACCTTGTTTCATTACACCCTACTGATCGACTATCGCTTCCGAGAGATCATTACGGCGACCGTGGGAGGACTCAGTCCGGAAATGGTTGTGAACAACTCCCAGATGCTAGCTGATCTCAACCGGTGGGACGCGGCGGGGGAGGTCGCCGCGTTGCACTCGCCGCCCCGCGTTCGGTCGGCGGCGTGGTTGATGACTGTCGGCACACTGGTGATGGAGTGTGCTCTGGCCGTGGTCTTCCTCGCTCCCGACCGCACGTCCCTGGCACGATGGCGGCACACCGTCCTCATCGGGTTCTGCCTCTGCGTCTACGCTGTTGCGCCGGTCATTGGCTTCGGTTGCCTCTTTCTCGGGATGGGACCGGCCCTGTGCCGCTCCGACCAGCCGCGCCTCCGCCTGGCGTATGTGGCGCTGTACTTCGCGTTGCTCAACTGGGTGTTCCTGCGAAGGTACATCTTCACCGGTATTTCCGCGATCTGACTCATCAGGATCTGGTTGCGGCGAATGTCGCAGGTCCAACCCTGACGCTAGTTGGCGGAGTATCCGTACTTCTTGAGCGATTTCGCGAGCGATCGGTCGTTTGCGCGGTCGCAGAGTTTTCGGCCCCGGTCGTATTCTGACCGAGCCAAAGGCCGGTCACCCTCAAGGTCGGCGATTTTGCCCAGTTCAAGTGACGCGCGACCCTGCACCCATCCAGTCGTGGGACCGGTCCGGGCCGCCTCCAAGTCTGCCCGTGCATCGTCCAGCTTCGAGAGATCAACCCTGGCCGTTCCTCGCTTGAGCAGCCACATCTCGTCCTCTCCAAACATGCGGAGACGGTCGTCGTTCATCAGTTTCGCGAATCCACGCGTGAGGTCGCGCGCCCGAACTACGAAAGCTCGGGAGGCAGATCAAAGATGGGGTGGAGTTGGTGATCAGCGTCGCCCATTCCGACGCTCCGGGTCTACGCGGCGTCTACGGTACGATCTTCACCGGCCTGCCCAGCACCACCGACGCCGACCTTCGAAACGTCACGGTGTTTGCCGACAGACAGGTCGACCGTTCCCCTGGTATCGACGATCGTCCTGACGGGACCCGACCGCTCCCGGTGTTCACGAGACCGTCCGCGCGAGCGCTGCAGCCTCGACGAACGAGTCGATCTGAGTCGCTTGTTCGATCAGGATCGGATGGTCCCAAGTTGCGCGCAGCGTGTCCAGGACGGCCTGGTGATACCAGATCATGTCTTTGACGGGAGCCGTGAAAGGCCGGATGTAGGTCGTACCGTGGGTTCGGAGACCCGCAGTCATCTTCGACAGATTGTGGATCTTGTCGGCCGCCGCCACGGCCCGGGCGCCGTGACGGGGGCTTGTACGAAGCTGCTCGATGTACGACAGCTTCCGATCGCGCCACCGCCGCGGCACCAGAGGCTCGGACACGTCGCGAACCATCTCCAGCACGAGCTCGCCGAAACGCCGCTCGATCACGGCAGGGTCGAGTTCCGTGTCTTCGAGCGTGTCGTGCAGCAGGGCGGCGATGATCGTGTCTTCCTCGAATCCGTAATCAGCAACGATCGTCGCGACCGAGAACGCGTGTGAGGCTTCGAAAGCCCGACCGGCTTTGCGCCGGCTGAGGCCGTGGGCCTCCAGCATCGTCGTGATCGCGTCATCGAATCTGGCGGAATACATTCAGATATTTCCGTGGTTCAAGATTCGCGGCCGTGTCGGAACGATGACTCATCCCCGTCCGTCGAGAGGAGGATGACTCGACGACCCTCGACTCCATTCAGCGCGGTCAGGCTCGATACGATCAGCCATCTCCGTTTCGCTTCCAAACAATGGTCGCTGAGCGGTGGTGTTTCCAGATAGGGTCAGGACTGCAGCCAGAACCGGCGGCAACGCTCTTTTCGCATCGGTGCACACGTACCAATCGAGCTTAGTCAAACCGTATCGGCTTGCGCAATGTGGGTGGTTGTCGCCGTGTTCTGTGGGTAGGCCAGGGATACTTGGAGGAGAAGCATGAAGCTGTTGAGCTGGTTCGTTCTGATGTTGCTGCTGGCCTCGCCGGTAGCCGCGGAGCTGGTGTCGTCGATTACGTCGCCGTATTTATGGGTCCAGGTCGCGCTCGCCGGCGATTCGACGGAGGGCGTATCCGATGCGGCAGAAGAGCTTGCGGCCGACGCGGCCGAGACGCTTGCCGCCGCCGACGACATCGAGGCGGCCAGAGAGGCGTTTGGTGCGCTGAGTGACGCGCTCATCGAGTACGCCGACTCCGCCGGGCTGGCTCCTTTCAATAAGCATCGGCGGTGCTTTCTTGACCGACCAAATTGGTCGGATATAGACTGGAGACATAGAAAATGAGATCGAGTCTCATTTTTTGTGGCGCGCCATGGTGACCTTGCACTGTGGGTTTCAGGAGTTGTCTCCGGCTTGCACCAGCGCTTCCGCACTCTCGACCAGTTACCGATCGGCCAGAGCGCCGTGGTCGATCATGTCGGCGGGGGACGTCAGGTTGCGCGCCGTTTCATGGAGATGGGCCTGTTACCTGGCACTCGGGTCGAGACGATCCGAAGGGCACCGCTCGGCGACCCCCTGAAGATCCGGCTGCGGGGCTACCTGCTGTCGCTTCGTTTAGCTGACGCCGCCCAGATCGCGTTGGCTCCCGGGTCAGCGACCGAGGCGGTTGAGGCCTCGGTCGAGCCTGCCGCTGCAGCGTATCGATTTCCGCCGCACGTCGAGCGGTCGCCTTCGCCGGGCCCACTGTCACGAGTCCTGGTCGCTGGGAACGCGAACTCGGGGAAGACCACAATCTTCAACGCCCTGACCGGGGCCCGCGCGCAGGTCGGCAACTACCCGGGAGTCACGGTGACGCGTTCGTCACGTCGCGTCACGCTACCCGATGGCTCACCAGCCGAGATCATCGACCTCCCCGGGACCTACTCACTCAGCGCGCATTCCCCTGACGAGCAGGTCGCGGTCGACGCAGTGAATGGCCGTCATGGAGATCGACCGGACGTGGCGGTGGTTGTTGTCGACGCCGGTGCGCTCGAGCGAGGTCTCTACCTGGTGCTGCAGATCGTCGAGACCGGAGTGCCGGTCGTCGTTGCGCTGAACATGATCGATGAAGCAAGCGCGGGCGGCGCCGATTTTAACATCTCCCGACTGGCCGGCTGGTTCGGCGCCATTGTCGTTCCCACCATCGCCTCAAAAGGAAAAGGGCTCGATGCGCTGCGCGACGCCGTTTTGGCCGCAACCCGGGTTGCGCCTCGGGACGACGCGGCGTGGACCGGGTTCCCACCACAAGTGGAGCAAGAGGTCTCGACCGTCGAACAGTCGTTGGCCGATGCCGGTTTCGGCAGCACCCGATCTGCCCGGCGCTCGTGGGCCGTCTGGTCGCTGCTGTCCCTCGACGCTGACGACCCGTCGGGTTCTGGTCTCCCCATCGTCGTTCGGGAAGCGGTCGGGACGATCCGACGCCGGTCGGCCGCGCAACAGCGCCACATCGACCAGGAGATCATCGGGGCCAGGTACGTATGGATTGAAACAGTCGTTCGGGATGTTCGGACGATGGCCAGGGCAGACACTCGCACCTGGACGAATCGGATTGACAACGTGCTGACACATCGGGTGGCCGGCATGACCGTGTTCGCGGTCGTGATGGCGTGTCTCTTTGAAGCGCTATTTTCCTGGTCTGAGCCGATGATCGCAGTTATCGAGGCCTTGACCTCAAACCTCCAGGGTGCCGCGACGGTTGCTCTTCCGGCCGGTCCGCTTCAAGGTTTGGTCGTCGACGGTGTCATCGCCGGTGTCGGCAACGTCGTCGTCTTTGTCCCGCAGATCGCGATGCTCTTCTTGTTCATCGCGGTGCTCGAGGATGTCGGATATCTTGCGCGCGTTGCCTTTGTTATCGACCGTCTCATGGGTCAGGTCGGGCTTCATGGTCGGGCGTTCGTGCCGATGTTGTCTGGCTTTGCGTGCGCGATTCCCGCGGTGATGGCCACCCGGACGATCGAGAGCCGTCGGGACCGATTGATCACGATGCTGACGCTCCCGATGGTCTCGTGTAGCGCGCGGTTGCCGGTCTATGCCCTGGTGACCGCGGTGGTCTTCGCTGCGGACCAAAGAGTGTTTGGCATTCTGAGTGCGGGAGCGGTGGTGCTCTTCTCGATGTACGGGCTGTCGGTCATCGCCACGCTGGGTGCCGCAGCGGTCCTTCGGCGAACGGTGCTCAGAGGTCCGCGGTTGCCCCTCGTGCTCGAGCTTCCGCCATATCGCGTCCCGGTCTGGCGAAACATCGTGTTGGTGACCTGGCGCCGAGTGCAGAAGTTCCTTTCTGATGCCGGCACCATCATTCTCACGATGACGATCATTCTCTGGGCCCTGCTCTCGTTTCCCCAGAGTGCCGAGATCGAAACCCGCTACGCTGAAGCGAGATCAGGTCTCACGGTGCTCGCCGATTCATCCGGCCAGACGGCCGAACTGTCGAGACTGAACGGCCTCGAATCGGCCGAGCAGATCCGGTTCAGCGTCGCAGGCCGCGTGGGTCAAGCGGTGGAGCCACTGCTTGAGCCGTTGGGCTTCGATTGGCGAATCGGTGTCGGAATCCTGGGTGCTTTCGCGGCCCGCGAGGTCTTCGTCTCCACGCTCGGTATCGTGTTCGGTATCGAGGAGGCCGATGAGGAGAGCGGAACGCTCCGGTCGTCCCTGCAGGCCGCGCAGCGGGAGGATGGTTCGCCGCTGATGACGCCGTTGACCGGTCTGTCGATCATGGTCTTCTTCGTGCTAGCGTGTCAGTGTATGAGTACGATTGTCGTCGTGCGAAAGGAGTCGGGCACCTGGCGGTGGCCTCTTTTCATGTTCGCGTATATGTCGGTGCTGGCCTATGCGGCGTCGCTCACGGTGTACCAGACCGGTCTGTTCTTTGGCTGGGGGCTCTCATGACGTGGCAAGAACCGGTCGTGGCGCTTGTCGTCGGTCTCGCGGTGGTGTCACTCTATCGTCACCTGCGGAGCATGATTGGCAGCACCAGGTCAGGATCGCAACAGTCGTGTCATGGCTGCGACGATTGTGGCGATGAGGCAGCGTCTGCGATCCCGGTGACAGACTCTGCAAACCGGAGGTCTCGATGACTCTCCGGCTCCCCACCGCGCTTGTGGCCGCCTTCCTCGCGGTTGGGTGTTCGACTGAGCTGCCACCGGTGGAATCCGAGCCGCGCTCGTCGATCCTGCCCGCCTGTGACCCAGACAACGGCGGTCTAGTGCTTCCTGATGGATTCTGTGCCGTCGTCGTCGCCGACAACCTCGGGCACCCACGCTTGATCGACGTTTCCGCCACCGGCGACATCTACGTTCATGATCGGGGGACCCGCGGCGATGGTGAGAACATGCCTGGCAGTGGCATTGTCGCGCTTCGCGATGTGGACGGCGACGGGCGCGCTGACGTCATCGAGCGGTTCTCCGATCACTACGGGACCGGTCTTCAGTTGCGCGGGGGCCATCTGTATCTCTCGACGACAACCGAGGTGTACCGCTATGCGATGATGGCGGGTGAGCTCGTTCCACCGAACGAGGCCGAGCTGGTGATCGGCGGCTTCCCAGAGCAGCGGAGCCATGCAGAGAAAGCGTTTGCGTTCGATGATGACGGTAACATCTATGTGAACGTCGGAGCACCCTCCAACGCATGCATGGAAATTGCTCGCACCCGTGGGTCCACGGGGCTGGATCCCTGCCCGCAGCGGGTCCGCCAGGCGAGTGTCTGGAGATTCGATGCCGATCGGCTTGGCCAGACCCAGGAGGACGACGGATACCAGCTTGTGACGGGCACCCGGAACATCGTTGGCATCGGCTGGGACCCTTCGACCCGTGGGATCTACGCTGTCCAGCACGGTCGTGATTCGCTCGGTTCCCTCTGGGACTTCGATGACGAGGGAAACGCCGAGATTCCGTCGGAAGAGCTCCTTCGGTTGACTGATGGGGCCGATTTTGGCTGGCCGTTCTGTTATCACGATCGCTTTCAGGGCAAGCGATTGCTCGCGCCCGAATACGGCGGTGATGGTCTCGAGGTGGGTGACTGCGCCCAATACAATGAACCGCTCGTGGCGTTCCCAGGGCATTGGGCGCCGAATGATCTGCTGTTCTACACGGGCGACCAGTTTCCGGACCGGTACCGAAACGGGGTGTTCGTCGTGTTCCACGGTTCCTGGAATCGAGCGCCGCTGGAGCAGGGCGGGTATCAGGTGGCGTTCGCGCCACGCGCGACCGGCGAGTTCACCGGCGACTGGGAGACGTTCGCCGATGGCTTCACAGGTGCGACACCCCTGATGGCGCCTCAGGACGCCGCCCACCGGCCGGTCGGGATCGCCCAGGGACCCGACGGCTCCGTCTTTGTCACGGACGACGTTGGCGGTCGGATCTGGCGGATACTCTATACAGGGGAGTGAGAAGGGTTCGGGGCCTCACGGCCCACACCCGACGTCAGACATCCGAGTCTTCCCGACGTCGACCCGTCTGTCCCCCGACCCTCGACCACGCACGACTCTCGACTCACGACCCTCCCCGGCCGACACACTTGACCTATTCTAAATCTACATATATACATATTGAGATACATGCTTGAGTCTGCCACGCTCTGTCGGCTTCTTGGTGATGATGCCCGCCTGCGCTTGCTGCGTCTTGTGATGACCGAACGCCTCAACGTCTCGGAGCTGACAGCCATCCTCGGCATTGCTCAGTCTGGTGTCTCACGCCATCTCGGGATGCTGCGGGAGGCCGGTGTCGTACGGGAGGACCGCGAGGGAGGGTTCACATTCTACAGTGCAGCGGATGACGACAGAGGAGGCAAGCTCTCAGCGATATGGCCTGCACTTCAGGAACAGCTGGCCGCGGAGGAAGGTGCCGGTCACAGCGTGCTGCGAGACGACGATGCGCGACTACACGAGATCGTACGCCAACGACGAGAGCAGCGCGATACTCACGGCGGAGCCAGTCGGGGCGACCGGCAGCTGGTGCCTGGTCGAAGCTGGGCGGCGTGGTCTCGGGCCTTGGGTCTCCTACTTCCCGAGTTGACGGTAGCTGACCTCGGGTGCGGCGACGGACATCTCACTGTGGAGATGGCGGTGTGGTCCGCGCGGGTCGTGGGAGTCGATCGGTCCCGGGAAGTATTGAGGCGTGCCCGGGCTCTGGCGAAGAAACGGCGGGTGTCCAACGTCGAGTGGAAGCACGGCGAGATCGAAGACGTGCCGTTGACGGACAACGCACTCGACCTCGTCGTGCTGTCTCAGGCGCTGCATCACACAACGGTGCCGGAACGGGCCCTGGCCGAGGCGACGCGGGTCGTCAAACCGTCGGGTCGAGTGTTGGTCCTTGACCTTGTCGAGCACGATCAGGCCTGGGTGATGGATCGCTTGGGCGATCGCTGGCTGGGGTTTGGTCGAGAGCGCCTGGCCACACTGATGGCCGGCGCAGGGTTGATGAACATCCACGTCGAGACTGGCCTCGATGAGAATCCGTTTGGTGTTGTGATCGCGGTCGGGACCAAACCGGTTTCTACCGGACGTTCGTCCCGACGCTAACAGAAGGATACGAGAACATCATGACCGATAGATCTGACGCTCCAGCCGTGAGTGTGCGGCAGCAATTGGACGCCACGCTGGCCGAGAGAGTTGTCGTGCTGGACGGCCCCATGGCCACGATGATCCAGCGTCGCCAGCTAGAGGAGCGTGACTTTCGCGGTGAGCGTTTTGCCGACCACCCGCACGACCTCAAGGGCAACTTCGACGCGCTCGTATTGACCCAACCGTCGGTTATTTCGGAGACCCACGATGCCTATCTCGCAGCCGGTGCCGACATCATCGAGACAGGTACGTTCAACGCCAGTGCTGTCGTTCAAGCTGACTACGGTCTCGAGGCGGTGATCTACGAGCTCAATCGTCAGGCGGCCGCGATCGCCAAAGATCTTGCGGGCCAGTGGAGTCGGCGAACCCCAGGTCAGCCGCGATTCGTCGCGGGTGCGATCGGACCGACCAACAAGCCTCTCTCGATCTCTCCTGACGTGAACGATCCCACGGCACGCTCGGTCACCTTCGACGCCGTGCGTGACGCGTATGCCGAGCAGACGCGCGGACTCGTCGACGGCGGATGCGATGTACTTCTCATCGAGACGATCTTCGATACGCTCAACGCCAAAGCTGCCATCCTCGCGGTCGGCGAGGTCCTAGACGAGAAGGGTGTCGACCTTCCGTTGATGATCTCGGTCACGATCACCGACCGCAGCGGCCGGACGCTCTCCGGTCAGACGATCGACGCCTTCTGGGTATCGGTGGCTCACGCCCGTCCGTTCTCGGTCGGGATCAATTGCTCGCTCGGGGCGAGCGAGATGAGACCGTATATCGCAGAGCTGTCGCGAATTGCCACTGCCTATGTCAGTTGCTATCCAAACGCCGGGTTGCCGAACGCCTTTGGGGGCTATGATGAGCGTCCCGACGAGACCAGCGAGCTACTCCGGGAGTTCGCAGCGAGCGGTTTTGTCAACATGGTCGGTGGGTGTTGTGGCACGACGCCCGAGCATATCAGGGCCATCGCGCAGGCCGTCGAAGGGATCTCACCTCGGTCGCGTCCAGCCGCGGGGCAGCCGCACCCACAGTTCAGCGGTCTCGAGACGCTGACGATCCGTCCCGACAGCAACTTCATCCTCGTCGGCGAGCGAACCAATGTGACCGGTTCCCGTCGATTCGCCAGGCTGATTACGTCGGACAACTATGCCGACGCGGTCGAAGTGGCCGTCGGTCAGGTCCGTGGCGGCGCCAACATCATCGACGTCAATATGGACGAGGGGATGCTCGACTCCGAACAGGCGATGACGAGGTTTCTGAACTACATCGCGACTGAGCCAGAGATCGCTCGGGTCCCGGTCATGGTGGATAGTTCCAAGTGGTCCGTGATCGAGGCTGGCCTCAAGTGTATCCAGGGCAAGGGAATCGTCAATTCGATCAGCCTCAAGGAGGGCGAGACCGATTTCCTTGAGAAGGCCAGGCTCGTGCGGCGATATGGTGCAGGTGTCGTCGTCATGGCGTTCGACGAGTCGGGGCAAGCCGATACCGTCGCTCGGAAGGTCGAGATCTGCACTCGGGCCTATCAGTTGCTGACGGAGCAGGCGGGTTTCGACCCCTGCGACATCATCTTCGACCCGAATGTGTTGGCGATCGCCACCGGCATCGAAGAACACGCCGACTACGCTGTCAATTACATGGAGGCGACGCGTCAGATCAAAGACGCGTGTCCCGGTGTCAAGGTGAGCGGTGGTGTGAGCAACCTGTCGTTCTCGTTCCGCGGGAACGACGGCGTGAGGGAAGCGATACACTCGGCCTTCCTATATCACGCGGTTCAGGCCGGCATGGACATGGGGATCGTCAACGCGGGTCAGCTCGTGGTCTACGAGGACATTCCGCCGGAGCTGTTGACCCATGTCGAGGACATTATTTTCAACCGACGTCCGGATGCCACCGAGCGGATGGTCGAGCTGGCGGAAACGGTCAAGGGCGGCGGCCAGAAACGTCAGGTTGATCTGAGATGGCGAGAGAGCACCGTAGATGCTCGATTGAGTCACGCGCTCGTGCACGGCATCGTCGATTTCATCGAGGCCGACGTGGAGGAGGCGCGGCAACGAAGCGAGCGACCGCTGGATGTCATCGAAGGGCCGCTGATGGGTGGCATGAAGGTGGTTGGCGATCTGTTCGGTGCCGGCAAGATGTTCCTGCCGCAGGTGGTTAAGAGCGCGCGTGCGATGAAGAAGGCGGTCGCGTATCTCCAGCCGTTCATGGAAGCGGATCAGCTGAGCGGCGCGACGTCGGCTCCCAAGATCGTCATCGCCACGGTGAAGGGCGATGTGCACGATATCGGGAAGAACATTGTGGCCGTGGTGCTGCGGTGCAACGGTTACGATGTCGTCGATCTCGGAGTGATGGTGGCGTGCGACGCGATCCTGAAGACGGCCGTGGACGAGCAGGCGGATGTCATTGGCCTCAGCGGGTTGATCACACCGTCTCTCGATGAGATGGTGTTCGTCGCGGCCGAAATGGAGCGCCGAGGGCTCCGGGTCCCGCTCTTGATCGGGGGCGCGACGACCAGCCGGCAGCACACCGCGGTCAAGATCGCACCGGTCTTCGATGGGAGTGTGGCCCACGTTCCAGACGCATCCAGGGTTGTCGACGTCGTATCGAGCCTCCTCAGCCCGACCCAACACGACGCGTTCGACACCACCAACCGGGAGGACCAAGCGACGCTGCGCCGGCAGTACGCCACACGGCAAGATCGGGTCCTGCGACCGTATACGGAGGCCAGCGCGCGACGATTCAAGACCGACTGGTCGACCGTCGATATTCCGGTACCGTCATTCACCGGGCGGCGAGAGGTGTCGGTCGATCTCGAGAGGCTCGTCCCACTTATCGATTGGACCTATTTCTTCGCAGCCTGGGAGCTCAAAGGGCGTTACCCGGCCATTTTGGACGACCCCACACTTGGCGCGGCGGCACGTGAGCTGCACACCCACGCCACGACACTGCTGTCGACGCTCGTCGAAAACCGCCTCCTCTTGGCCCGCGGTGTCTACGGCTTCTGGCCCGCGGCCAGCGATGGCGACGACATCGTCGTCTATTCCCCGACGTCGTCTGACGACGCGCATCGTTCGGAAGTACTGCGTTTCAACATGTTGCGCCGCCAGGAGGCGGACGACGGAAGGCCAAGTCGGTCGCTGGCGGATTTCATCGCGCCGATCGCCGCCGACCGAGCCGACTATGTGGGCGCCTTTGCGGTCACCACCGGAACCGAGGTCGACCACCTCGTCGAGCAGTACGAGCGGGACCATGATGACTACCATGCCATCATGGTGAAAGCGCTCGCCGACCGCCTGGTCGAGGCGTGTGCCGAGTACCTCCATGCCCAAGTGCGACGCGAGTGGGGCTACGCAGCCGACGAACCGTCGAGCCTCGCGGCGATGATCGCTGAGGAGTATCGTGGCATCCGGCCCGCATTCGGCTATCCTGCGTGTCCCGATCACAGCGAGAAGTTCAAGCTGTTCGAGCTGTTGGACGCGTCTGCGGCTGGAATCGAGCTGACGGAGTCAGCCGCGATGGTGCCGGCGGCGAGCGTCAGTGGCCTCTACTTCGCTCACCCTGATGCCCGGTACTTCACGGTCGGCCGAGTGGGTGATGATCAGATGGAGAGCTATGTCGCCCGCAAAGGGATCGCGCTCGAAGAGGCCGAACGGTGGCTGGCATCGAATCTGGCCTACGACCCGGTCGGGACATAGAACCGATTTCATAACCGCATCGCCGCCCTCGGTGTACAGGACTATCGAACTCGGGACACTAGCTGAGCGTCTTGGGCCAGTCTTTCTTGAGCAATCTCGACAGGGCGCGATCGGCGAGTACTTTGCCACCCGTTTGGCATCGGGCGCAGTAGTTCGCCTCGTTGGCGGCGTACACGATCCGCTGAACTGGGGACCCACACACCGGGCAGGGTCGGCGGTACTGGCCGTGAACGGCCATGCCCGGGCGGAAGGCCGTGACCCTTTCAGGGAAGCCGTCGCCAACCTCCGCGCGCAGCTGCGTAAGCCATCGGGACAGTGTCTCGCGGGTCGCGGTGAAGAGCCGCACGACCTCGTCGCGCTTCAGCTTCTGGGTAAGCGCGAACGGTGAAAGGCGTGCCGCGTGCAAAATTTCGTCTGAGTACGCGTTGCCGATACCGGAGAAGAGTCGAGGATCTGTCAGTGCGCGCTTGAGCGTGTGATTCTCCTGTTGGAGAGCGCCGCGGAATGCAATGAGGTCTGCGTCCATGACTTCCAGGCCACCCCGGTCGTGCTCCTGGAGCTGGCTGCGGCCTTCGACCAGGTGGATCGAGGCACGTCGTGTCGACCCGAGCGCCGCGGAATGCAATGAGGTCTGCGTCCATGACTTCCAGGCCACCCCGGTCGTGCTCCTGGAGCTGGCTGCGGCCTTCGACCAGGTGGATCGAGGCACGTCGTGTCGACCCGGCCTCCGTGAGGAGCAGCATCCCTGTCGGGAACTCAAAGACTGCCAGCCCCGTTTTCTTGGGAGTCTTTGAGCCCGACTCTTGCCACCTGAGTCGGCCGGCGACCATCAGGTGAATGACGACGAACAGGTCGCCCGACATCGATAGGACAATCCGTTTTCCCAGGCGATCAACGCAGGTGACGGTCTTCCCCTCGACGGCGTCGAGGGGAGGAGATACGGAGCGCAGGACGAACAGGTTGATCAGCCGGACTCGCTGGCACGTGCGGCGGTAGATCCGCCGCCTGAGACATTCGACGTAGACTTCGACGTCGGGCAATTCGGGCATTCAGCCTACTCGGCGGCCATCTTGGCCCTTCACCGTCATGAGGCGCGCGACCAAGTGTATGATGGCAGCCGTCTGCGGAGAGTGGCGGATGCGGTCTGGGAGTCATCTGGAATATCACATTCGGCAGTACGCACTTCAGCAGGGCGCACTGGAAATCGAGTACATCGAGGAGTTTTTCGGGGAGTACCGGCGTCGGAAGCGGGCCGCCGACGTCGTCGAGCGGCTGGTGGAGCGGGACCATCAGATCCTCATGGCGGAGGCGTCACTCCCAGACGACCCGTCGACCGTCGTGCCGGTGGCCTACAAGGTGTCCCACGAACTCCGGTTCAACGAGACTGATCCGAAGCTCGTCGATCTCGTCTCCCGGCTCGAAGGGCGCGTCGAGCTGCGAGATCGCAAGGTGCTGTATAGCTGGATCGGGGGCACGCGGAGAGACTGGCGCGGGCAGGGGTTCTTCCGTGCGCTCACCGAGGAACAGGAGGCCTGGGCCCTCGACAACGGTTTCGACGAAATCCTTGTCAAGACGAAGAATCGGTTCTACGACATGCGCGGCACCCTCGACCATCTGGAGTTCAACGTCGTCAAGTTCGAGCCGAACGACAACGACAACCGGGACTCAAAGGTCTATCTCAGTAAGCAGCTCGGGCTCGAGGTGGTCGACCGTCATCGGAGCAAACGGTCGGTCGTGCAGTCAGGCTGACCCGCGACTCGACCACAGCGAGATCTCGTCGTGGAAGGCGTCAGGGTCGACACGCTCGACGATTCACGGATCGCCGATTTCAGACATATTCCAGACCCTGTGCGGCTCCGCGAGCGGGGTACCTTCGTGGCCGAGGGCCGGCTTGCCGTCCGTCGGCTCATCGCCGACCCACGCTTTCAGGTGCGGGCGCTCCTTGTCACGCCGGCAGCGTTCGAGTCTCTGAGAGATGCCCCCGGCCTCGACGGAGACGCGCCTCCCGTCTACGTCGTGAGTCGCCCGTTGATCAAGGAGATCGGGGGCTACGATTTCCATCAGGGGTGCCTGGGCCTTGCGAACCGCCCGCAGCCGGAAACGCTCGCGTCACTCCTGTGCCGGCTGGACCGACGCCAACCGGTTGTCGTCCTGGAACAGGTTGGCAACGCTGACAACGTTGGCGGGATCTTTCGCAACGCGGCCGCCTTTGGTGCGGCCGCCGTGCTGTTGAGCCCGGGGTGCTGCGACCCTTTGTATCGCAAGGCTGTACGGACGTCGATCGCCACCAGCCTGCAGGTTCCGTTTGCCGTTGTCGACGAATGGCCGGGGGGGCTCGACGTGGTGCGTCGGCAGGGCTACGACCTTGTCGCCCTCACGCCAGATGCCGAGGCGACCTGTCTGGATCGCTACAGATTCTTCGCGCATGGTCGGAGCGCCGCGCTGTTGTTGGGAAATGAAGGGGACGGGCTGTCCCCCGACGCGTTGGCGGCCGCGGACGCCAAGGTGCGCATCCCGCTCGAGTCGATGGTCGACTCGCTGAACGTGGCGACGACCGCAGCGATCATCCTTCACCACATCCGGAGCCTCAGCGAAGTGCGCGCACGGCCGGATACCGAAAGCAGCTGACCAGATGGTCGTTCACCATTCCGGTGGCCTGCATGAAGGCGTAGCAGATGGTCGATCCGACGAAGCCAAACCCGCGGCGCTTGAGGTCGGTGCTCATCGAATCGGACTCAGGCGTGCTCGCCGGGATCTGCTCCATCTGTGTCCAGGCGTTCTGCTTCGCCCTACCATCCACAAACTGCCAGATGTAGCGGTCGAACGATCCGAACTCGGTCTGTACGGCGAGAAACACCCGGGCGTTCTTGATCGTCGATTCGATCTTGAGACGGTTCCGGGCGTTTTCGCGAGTCGTACCGCGCGATCACGCGGGGGTCGAATCCGGAGAAGGCGCGACGATAGTGCTCACGCTTCTTGAGGATCGTGATCCAGCTGAGTCCGGCCTGTGCACCTTCGAGGGTCAGCATTTCGAATAGCTTCTGGTCATCATGGGTCGGAACTCCCCACTCTTCGTCGTGATACGGCACGTAATAGACGGGGTCAGAGTCGCCCCATGGGCATCGGGTTTGGGAGCGTGGCATCATCGTTTTCGTTTCGTACAAGGGCAGCCGTTCCTCGGATGAAACATCGTCAAGAGATGCTGTCGGCGACCTTCGAATGATACCCTTGACGCGGATGGATTTTCGCTCGCTCGTCCTGCTCGGGTGCCTCTTGCCCTTGCTGCCGCTCCCCGTCGTCGCTCAGGACCCTGAGCCGCCGGCGCCGTTTGTGACGCCGCTGTCGCTGGAGGAGATGACCGGGAAGCAGGCCGTGTTCGACACCGACCTGGGCCCGATCATCGTCGACCTCCTTCCGGATCTCGCGCCGAATCACGTCGGATTGATCATGGAGCTCGCCGAGGAGGGTGAGTACGACGGAACAATTTTCCACCGCATGATTCGACACGGAATCATTCAGGGCGGTGACCCTTTGACGAAGGATCCGGAGCAAGTCGCCCGATACGGTCAGGGCGGTCTCGAGCGGGTTGGCGACGAACTCAGCGGCGAGCCTCACACTCGCGGAGCCGTGGCAGGCAGTGTCGTCCCGGGGCGCCCCGACAGCGGTGGGTCGCAGTTCTTTATCGCGGTCGTCGACCAGCTGGCGCTCAACGGGCAGTACACGATCTGGGGTCGGGTCGCCGAAGGGATGGACGTGGTCACCGCGATCTCGGAGACGCCCGTCGACCCAGACGGCCGCGCCACCGAACGGGTAGCGATTCGCCGCGTCACAGTCCGGGACACGCCCCCACCCGAACCGCTCCCCTTTTCGACCGAGACCGCCGAAGCGCTGGCGGCGTATGGGGCGGTGATTGAGACCGACCTCGGGCCGATCACCGTCGCGTTGTATCCTGACCGGGCCCCCGACCACGTGCGAAACTTTCTCCGCCTGGCAGAGGCCGGTGTCTACGACGGGATGTCGTTCCATCGCGTCGTGCCAGGTTTTGTCATTCAAACCGGCTATGTGCCGAGCCGGCGTGACCCGCTGACCGAGCGGCAGCAGCGTCTGATTCAGACCCTGGAGCCCGAATTCAACGAGACCCGCCACGTGCGTGGGATTCTCTCGATGGCGCGTGGCCAAGAGCTGGCCAGCGCGTCGACCTCATTCTTTATTTGCACCGACGTGGCTACAGAGCTGGACGATCAGTACACCGCGTTTGGTGTCGTGGTCGACGGTCTGGATGTCGTCTCCTCGATCGAATCTGTCGCGACCGACGGAGAGCGTCCCATTGACCGCGTTGAAGTCACAGCGGTACGTGTGGTCCGCCGGTAGGCTGAACGGTCGACGCCAGGCTAGCTGACGAGGAGGCGTCGTGCGAGGGTCACGTACAAGTCGACGGACCTCACCATCTCCGAGATGCTGATATGTTCTTCGTCGGTGTGGGCGACCAGGACTGAGCCCGGGCCGAGCAACAAGGGCTTGCCCCACGCCGACAGGAACGGGATGTCGGTGGTGTATGGGAAGACTTCGGCGGTAAAGTCGGGTACGGTCTCCAGGACGACCGGTGGCACCTCGACCACATCCTCCAGGTCGACCGTCGGGGTGAGTGGTTCGAGTGCGGTCCGTACCGCGGCAGCGCTCCCGACCGTTCTGAAGTTCACTTCGGCTTCGGCACCGGGCGGGACCACATTTGGGGCCACACCGCCCGACATCAATCCGATCGTGTAGTAGGTTCGGCCCAGCCGGGGGTCGTCTGGCAACGTGAGTGTGCGGAGGCGGATAAGCGCGTCGAGGAGCTTCTCAATCGCTGACTCGCCCAACTCCGGGTGGGAGGAATGAGCAGCCCGGCCACGGGCCACAAGCCGCATCCGGTACACGCCGCGGGTGGCTGCGCCCAACCGGTTGTCGGTCGGCTCGCCGTTGATCAGGTACCGCGACCCAAGCGTTCGCGTGTTCGCGGCGCGTGCACCCTGGCTACCACGTTCTTCACCAACCACCACGAGCAGTGCGACTCGGCGCTCGCCCGCCGCACGGAGTCGTTCGAGCGCCGCCAGTTGAGCCGCAAGAATGCCTTTGGCGTCACACGCCCCTCGACCGTAGAGCAAGTCATCGTCCTCACGGCTCGCAAAGAACGGAGGCACGCAATCTATGTGGGTCGACAACACCACGTCGGGTGGGTCTAGTGTGGCGATGACGTTGAACCGGTCGTCGGCAACCGGCTGCTCGACGACGTCATAGCCACGATCTTGAAGCCATCCCGCGAGCCATCGACAGGCCTCGGCTTCCCGGCCCGAAGTGGAGTCGATGTCGATCAGGGAGCGCGCCAGGCCGATGATTTCTACCGAATCCATGCCTCGAGCTCGGTGCGGGTGTCTGTGCGGTCGTCTCGATACTTGACGATGATAGGCGTCGCCAACGAGACGCCCCAGTTGCTGGCTGGCGAGGTGTTGACTGCTCGGGCCCCGGGCACGACGACGGCGCCCTCGGGGATCACGGTGGGCACTCCAGGCTGCGACGTAATCAGCTCACCTCGCGGTAGATCGAAGACTGGGGTCGAACCGGTCAGTACCGTGCCGGCCCCGATCACGGCCCGACGACGCACGACTGTACCTTCATACAGTCCCGTGTTCCCACCGACCAGGGCGTCGTCCTCGACGATGACCGGCATCGCTCCGACTGGCTCCAGAACGCCACCGATCTGGGCCCCCGCGCTGACGTGCACCCGCGCTCCAACCTGGGCACAGGAGCCGACGAGGGCATGCGAGTCGATCAGGCTCCCGTCACCGACGTAGGCGCCGATGTTGATATACATCGGCGGCATACAGATCACGCCCTGTCCAACGTAGGCACCGTCTCGAATGGACGATCCGCCTGGCACCAGTCGAACACCGGACGCCGGGTCCAGCGACTTGAGGGGGAGCGTGTCCTTGTCTAGAAAGGGGACTGCGCTATCGGCCGAGCGGTGGGGCACAGTCCTCCCGACCCGGAACCCGACGAGGATGCCCTTCTTCACCCAGGTGTTGACGGTCCAGCCGGTCGTGGCCGAGGGGTCGGGCTCGGCGGCTCGAACCCGCCCGGCCGACAGCTCACCGCGCAGCCAAGCGAACGCGGCGCGGGCCTGGTCCTCGTCGGCGTCGGCACCGAGATCGTAGAGCTGCTCGATCTCCTGGGCGAGCTCGGCAATCGACACATCACGCTCCGGAAGACGCCGGCTCATCCGAAGGGGCGCGCGTGGCGCCGCCATCGAGGAGCCCGAGGTCCCGCAGAACCTCAGCCAGGCGCCGACGCGCCGGTTCCTGCGGGCGGACGAGCGGGAGGCGATAGCGTGCGCTCATCAGTCCCATCTCCGCCAGCGCCGCTTTAACCGGGATCGGATTCGATTCCACAAAGTTGATCTGCATGAGCGGAAGGAGTCGTTCGTGCGTCGAGCGGGCCGTCGTGAAATCGCCGGCCAGCGCCGCGTTGACAAGATCGGACATCTCCGACGGCACCTCGTTGGAAGCGACCGAGATGACACCGACCGCACCGATGGCGATCATCGGAAGCGTGAACGCGTCGTCGCCAGACAGCACGCTGAAGTCGTCAGACGCGTTCCGACAGACCTGACACATCTGGCCCAGGTCACCCGATGCCTCTTTGACACCGACGATGTTTGGGACCGATGCGAGCCGTGTCAACGTCTCCGGAGTGATGTTGCTTCCGGTTCGACTCGGTACGTTATAGACAACCACCGAACGATCAAGGTTTTCGGCCACGGCACAGAAGTGACGATAGAGACCTTCCGGGGAGGGCTTGTTGTAGTACGGCGTCACCGACAAGATGCCATCGGCTCCCGCTCGAACCATATCCCTGGCCAGCGCGACGACCGCGGTCGTATCGTAGCCTCCCGCACCGCCCAGAACGGGAACCTTGCCCTCAGCCTCGGCGACGACGAGCTCGACGACGCGAAGCTTCTCTGCGTGCGACAACGTCGGACTCTCTCCGGTCGTCCCACACGGTACGAGGAAGTGGACACCGCCATCAATCTGCCTCTTCGCGAGGCGACGGATGGCGGCCTCGTCGAGGTCCCCGGTCTCCGTGAACGGAGTCACCAGTGCCGTGCCACAGCCCGACCACCGTGTCTTCATCAGTGTCCTATTCCAGTCGCGAGTCGAGGCCCAGCACGTCGCGCATGGTGAACCAGCCCTGCCGTCCCTTGACCCATCGGGCAGCCTCGAGCGCGCCGCGGGCGAACGTCGCGCGATTCCGGGCCGTGTGGGTCAAGGTGATCGTTTCGAATGGTCCGTCGAATCCGACCGTGTGCGTGCCGGGTACCGATCCGACTCGGGTCGAGGCGATGTTGATTGTCGCCGTGTAGCCGGACGTGCGCATGGCCGCATCGAGCGCCAGGGCGGTTCCCGACGGTGCGTCGACCTTGGCCGCATGGTGTGATTCGTGGATCCACGCACCGAAGTCGACGTGGTGCCGCAGTAGGGACGCGGCCCGTTCGACGATGCCCTGAAACAGGTTGACGCCGAGCGAGAAATTGGCGGCTACCACAACGCCGATCCCCGCGTTCTCGACCACCTGTCGCATGGCCGCCTCCTGAGCGTTCCAGCCGGTCGTTCCAATCACCACGTTGACCCCGGCGGCCGCCAGACGCGGGAGGTTGTCGAGCGTCGCGGCCGCCGTCGAAAAGTCGACGGCGACGTCGACATCCTGGACCTGCTCGGCCGTTATCCCTTCGCCCGATGCGTTGTTGTGGATATCGAGCCGTTCTGCCACGTCGCAGTCGCATGTGCCAGACAGGGCGTCGATCTCTTTACCCATTCGGCCGTAGCCGATGATCAGGATGCGGAGGCTCATCGTCTTCTCGGTGTTCTCGGTCGGCTGGTCAGAGTCAGACCTCAGTCTTTGTGGTCGCGCCCGCGACTCTGCGAATCAGTGTCCGCGCCTTGCGGGCGTCGGTGTCGGTCCGGAATCCCAGGAGCGCCGAATAGCGCGTGCCGACGACTTGCGCCGACAGGAAGCGTAGGGTGATACCGGCCCACGCCACAGCGGCGGTGACGGCATATGCGAGTCCGGGCCGGTCGTCTCCTTCGACGAGCAGCACCGGCGTGGGTGAGAGCGTGAATCCGGCCGCCTGTGCTGAGCGGGCGGCACGACGTCCGGACCCGGCTAGGACTTCGATGGTGGCACGATTCGACTGCCCAGGCAGGCTGTATTTCATGACGACGTTCAAGTCGACGCCGGCGTGCGCGAGCGGTTCCAGCGTAGCCGCGAGCACACCCGGCCGGTTGCGAATCGACGTCTGCCACATCTGGACGCGCCTGATTTTCACCGCCATTGTGAATCGTGTCGCAGAGAGGAGGCTCTGCTGGCCGTCCAGCAGGGCGTACGGCTGATTATACCTGGGCCTTCCCTTCGGTGAGCGCCGCCAGGCGTGTATAGTTGTCGACCTTCGAGGGTTCACCGGCACAGGGCCGAGGAGACATGTCGCGAACAGTTCCACCGACCATGCGGGTCATCGAGATTACTTCCTTCGGTCCGCCAGAGGGTCTGGCGGTCGCGGAGCGGTCGGTTCCGGTGCCGTCGTCCGACGAGGTCCTCGTCGAAGTGGCGGGCGCCGGAGTCAATCGCGCCGACGTCATGCAGCGCCGCGGGCACTATCCGCCCCCCAAGGGTGCCTCCGACCTCCTGGGACTCGAGGTGTCTGGGACGGTGGCCGCCGTTGGCGACGGCGTGTCAGGCTGGCAGGTCGGAGACCAGGTATGCGGTCTTGTCACCGGTGGGGGATATGCAGAGTACTGCGTCATTCCGGCGCCGCAGTGTCTGCCGGTGCCCGCCGGGGTCGAGCTTGCTGACGCCGCTGCGCTACCTGAGGCCTGTATGACGGTGTGGACCAACGTGTTCGACCGTGGTCGACTTCAGGCCGGCGAGACCCTTCTCGTGCACGGGGGGTCAAGTGGCATCGGTACGACCGCCATCCAGCTTGCGCGACTCTGGGGCGCCGATGTATTCGCGACGGCGGGGACGGCAGAGAAATGCGCCGCGTGCGAGCGGTTGGGGGCCACGCGGGTGTTCAACTACCGTGAGACCGATTTTGCCCAGGCGCTCCGAGTGGCAACCGACGGCCGCGGTGTTGACGTCATCCTGGACATGGTTGGGGGGCCATATCTCAAGTCGAATCTCGAGAGTCTCGCGGTCGAGGGACGCCTCGTGCTCATCGGTCTCATGGGAGGGGCGACTGCGGAGGTAAACCTGGCCGCCCTGATGTCGCGCCGTCTGACACTCACCGGCTCGACCCTCAGGTCTCGTTCGATCAGACAGAAGGCTACGATCGCGGACTCAGTCCGGGCGCAGGTCTGGCCGTGGATCGCCGACGCGCGGTTCACACCGGTCGTTCACGAGAGGTATTCATTGGCGGAGGCTGCCGAGGCCCACCGCACGATGGAGGCCAGCCTTCACATCGGCAAGCTCTTGCTCCGGCCCTAGTGGCCTGTATCGACTGAATCAGTACCGTTCGCTGGGGCGGGGCATCCCGCCTGACGGCGTTGCTCCTCGGTCGAATACGGCCGGTATGCTCCCTCGTCGCGCCTTGCCAGGCGCGCGCCGCGCGCCAGCGACCGCCACTGATTCAGTCGATACAGGCCACTAGTGTCCCGACCGCGTAATTCGCGGCATTATTCCCGGGCGGGGCATCCCGCCGGCGGCGTTGCTTCTCGGTCATAAATGCCCAATTTGCTCCCTCGTCCCGCCTTGTCCTCGCTGCCCAGCCCGGCGCGCCTCGCGGCCGCGGCGTGTGGCGTGCGGGGTCCCCGCGAAGCGGCCGGCGGGGGTTCGGGGCGAAGCCCCGTCTAGTTAGATCGATGGCCGAAGGTCGCGGGTGTTCGTCGTGAGCAGGGCGATGTCGGTATCCGAGTGCTCGGCCGCCAACATCATCAGCAGGTAGTCGCGAACGTGGCGCGTCGTCAGGAAGTTCTCTCGGACGTGCTCGTGACCGTTGGTCGCAATCGTCTGCTGCAGAGTTTCGTCTCCGAGTAGCTCGATCGCTCGGTTGGCCGCGCCCTCAGGTGAATGGACGAGAAACCCGGTGACACCGTTCAGGAGCTGTAGTTTGATGCCTCCGACCGATCCACCGATTACCGGTCGTCGCTTCCACAACGCCTCGGTGACGGTGAGACCGAAGCCCTCTTTGAGCGATTTCTGCATGATGATCGTCGAGCCTCGAACCAGCGCGTTGATCTCGAGGTCACTGAACGGCGGGAGCAGTAGCACATGGATGTCGGGGTCGTCGTCGGCGGCCTCGTGGACTTCTCGCAGTACTTCCTCCCCTTCAGGATCGTCCGTGGCGCCACCGCCCGCCAACACGAGTTGGCAGGGATACCGACGCTTGACCAATCGATACGACTGAATGACGCCCACGGGATCTTTGAATCGGTCGAAGCGGGAGATTTGGGTGATGATCGGTCGTTCGGGGTCGAGCCCGTATTTCTCGAGCACGGCTGTGACCTGACCACGCGGGATCTCCCGGTTCTTGTCGCTCAGGGGGTCGATTGACGGCGGCACCATGAACTGCGGAATGGGGAGCGTCTGAGAGAACTCCGGCATCGAGAACACCGATGCGTCGTACGCCTCGACACAGGGCCGCAGGAAATCCCAGACCTGTGGGTCGGGCGTGGACACATCGATGTGACACCGCCAGACCCAGTGGCCACCAGACTCGGTCCGCCGCGCGATCAAGCCGGCGGGCTGAGGGTCATGAACGACGACAAAGTTCCCGACCGGCCCCAGCTCGTCGAGGTTCATCTTCGTGGTCTCGCGATAGACGTCGAACATCTCTGATGTGATCGCTTCGTCGCCGCCATGGAGGGCGTTATGAAAGGCTTTTGTGACCGCGAAGAACGCCTCGTCACCTTTGATGACGTCCCATGTGGTCTCGATGCCGAGTTCGCGAAACAGCGGCACCAGCCGGGTCAGGAGCTCGGCGACGCCCCCTCCGACAGCGGTCGAGTTGATGTGCTGCAGTCGTCGGTGCTTGACCCGATCCGCCAGTCGCAGGAGCTCGTCCACCACTTCAGGCCCAACCACGCCGCGGTAGTCGTCGAGTGACGTGTTCATGCGTCCGGCCCCGATTCCCGACCGATCTGGATGATGTCCTGCTTGAGCTCGTCCAGAGTACGGATGTAGGGATTGAGTGTATCTATCGCGGTCGCGAGGTCTCCGCGGCCACGGTCCTGGAGCCATCTCGAGAAGTCGCTCGTCCGACGTCCCAGCCGTAGACGAGCTTCGAAAAAATGGAAATAGAGCGAGGCGTTGGTGATCAACGGGAGCTTGGAGAAGAAGTCCGGAACGTCATCGGCGACGATGCCCGTCGGGAGCACAAAGCTCTTCGAGCGGCAGAAATGGAAGGCCTCGTCTCTCAGGCACACTGGCGGCGGGGTCGTGCTCCTGGACGCGTATTCGTCGATCACCTCCACGAATGCCGACCGGAGCTCTCGCACGGTCGTGAACGCCAGGAGGTCGATTGCGGCGAGCTTCTCCGCAAGCGCCTCCTCGCGGAGGGCTTGGGAGACCCACAGCGCGAAATCGTTGTAGTAGAGCGGCCGCCGGAAGTTGTGGGCCAGATACTGCTGATGAGTGTGGAAGAAGATCGACGATCGTGGGACCGTGACCAGCAGCTCACGTAGCTCCGAGAGGCTGTGGGCCTCGAGACCGGTCAGGACGACAAGCCGTAGTTCGGTATCGAAGATGAAGGATCGTTGCTCCTGATTCGCCATCAAAGTCCGGGACAGTATAGGCCACGCAGGCGAGGATTGATTCGGGTGACGCTATAATCGGAAGTCCGGGGACAACACGCAGCGTCCAGTGGGGTGTGAGCGATGGCTGTAGCCGAGGTCAGACGAAATGATGCCTGCCCGTGCGGAAGCGGGCTCAAGTACAAGCAGTGCTGCGAGCGCAAGCGGGAGCAGATGTCGCGAGTGAGCCTATTCGCCATTGCCGGCGTGATCGTGGCGATGGCCGCGGTGCTTGTCTACAGCTTCACGGCTGAGCGCGGCTCGGGATCTCGCCAGGTGTGGGATCCGGATCACGGGCACTACCACAACATCCCCTGACGGTTCTCGGTGACGCGGGTCCCGGCAACCACGGTCCGCAAGGCGCCGCAGAGGACTCGCCACGCAGGAGGCTGCCTATGACGCCTCAAGGCGCTTCATCCCCCGCTCGAAGATGTCACGAACCTCGCGCGTGACCTCGCGACAGCGGAGCAACAGCCCCTCGCCGGTCGCGGGCTCCACGCCGACCCTTGTGGCCACTGGCTCCAGCTCGACCGGGTCGGTCGACATCCATCCGCGCGATGAGTCCGATTGGATCCGCAGTACCGTTTCCAGGGTTCGGAGGAACTCGTAGCAGACCCGGAGTCGTTCAGCATCGTTTCCATCGACAACGTCGTTGGATGGCAGGTCGCGGAGGAGCTGCCGGGTACCGGCGACCCGAAACTCGGTACGGGTCGCGCCCTCACGTAACTGAACGAGCTGTAGCAGAAAATCGATGTCGGCCAGTCCGCCCATGCCAGCCTTGAGGTCTAGACGGTCTCCAGACAGCTCCTTCGCGAGCTCGTGCTCCATCCGATTTCTGATGTGACGGGCGTATGCTGGGATGTCGGTATTCCACGGTCCATAGACAAAACGCTCGACTGCCTTCGAGACATCAAGATCGACGGCTGGGCTTCCGGCAACGAACCGACTGCGCGTCCAGGCCATCCGTTCCCAGATCTCAGCGCGCGTCTCCAGGTAGCGACCGAACGAACTCACCGGGACGGCGAGGGCGCCCTTCGTGCCTTCGGGGCGAAGCCGGGTGTCAAGCCGATAGGCGAAGCCAGCGGCGGTTGGCTCTTCGAGAAACGTGTGGATCGCTCGGACGAATGCTTGGTGACGCTCGAACGACCGCGAGTCGCTTGGATTGCCGTCATACAGAAACACCAGGTCGAGATCTGAGTGCACCGTGAGCTCGCGTCCTCCGAGCTTACCGAGTGCGTAGATGGCCCAGTCACTTCCACCCGAGCCGTCATCGGCGAGCAGTGTTTCGACCGCGGCACGGTCGCCCGACCACACGAGGGCCGCGTCCGCGATCAGCGAGAGCTTCAGGTTGAGTGTCGGGAGCGACCGATTCCCGAGCCACTCGACGATCGCCTTGAACTCTTCGATCGCCTTGAACCGCCGGAACGGGTCCGCCAGCCCCGCAAGCTTGTGGCCCTTCAGCTGTGACAGTCCCTCGGCCACTGCACGGCGGAACTCATCCAGGTCGAGGGACGCCGTCACGAGGAAGTCCAGGAGCTCTGGATATCGGCCGAGACGCTGAGCAAAGAGATCACCCGCATCGAGCGCGCGCAGTAGTCGCGCACGCAGATGATCGTCCTCGAGCAGGCTCCGATACAGAGACGATGCGCCACCCGTTCTGCTCACGACCTGTTCGAGGCGATTGAGAACCTGGGTCGGCGCGGCGCACGCCGCGATCTCGGTCGACACCGCGGCCAGCAGGTTCGCGAGGAGGTTTCGCGTCGCCGTCTTGGAGTGCCTGACCGACGTCACGTCATCCAGCCCGCGAATGGCGCCCAACGCCGCGTCCGGATCGGAGAAACCGAGCGAGCGCACGTGCGCTGTCGCCTCAGCCTCCGATAGCTCGCCTGACAGCAGTCGAAAGAGCTGCCGCCCCTGAAACTCGGCATCCTCGCTACGTCGCTCGAAGAGATTGGAGTACACCGCGTGCACCGTGTCGCGGTGCATCGCGAGCGTGGAGAGCAATCCGGTCTCGGTTTCGAAGCCGAGACGCCGAGCGGTGACCACGAGCTCGACAGGGTCGTCTGAGAGCGTGTGCGTCTGTCCTTCCTGAACGACCTGTAAGCGGTGTTCCAGTCTTCTCAAGAAGTCGTAGGCATCCCGCAGCTCCCGCAGGGTGATGTCGTCGACATAGCCGAGACGATGAATCGTCTCGAGTGCGGAGATCGTGTGGGCGTTCTGCAGCTCGGTGTGAGTGCCCCCATAGATGAGCTGGAAGACCTGGGTGAAGAGCTCGACCTCTCGGATACCACCACGTCCCACCTTGACGTTCCGATCGCCCGTTTCGGTCTTGGCGTGCTCCCGGTCCGACCGAGCCTTGTACCTCGCGAGCTCCTCGATTGCCGCGTGGTCAAGGTACTTGCGATAGACGAATGGGCGAACCATCTCGAGGAAACGTCGTCCCAGATCGAGATCCCCCGCGACCGGGCGGGCCTTGATCATCGCGAAGCGCTCAAACGTCTCGCCGATCGTCTCGTAGTACTGGGCGCTCTGCTGGAGGGAGTACACGACATTGCCGCGCTTGCCCATCGGTCTCAGTCGAAGATCGACCCGATACAGGTAGCCCTCGCCGGTGTGCTCGCTCAGGACGGACGTCAGCCTTCGACCGAACTTCTGGAATCGCTCATGCGTGGACGTCGCCGTCTCGTCGGGTGCGTCATAGAGGTAGATGAGATCGACGTCGGAGCTGTAATTGAGTTCCCCACCGCCGAGCTTCCCCATGCCGATGACGACGAATGAATCCGGCAATACTTCATTCCGCTCAGTCGCGATCTGGTCGCGCAGTATTGAGATTGCGCCATCGACGACGATGTCGGCCAGATTCGAGAGCTGTCGGGTCGACGATCGGAGTGTGTCCTTGTCGAGTAGGTCGCGTCCGGCGATTCGAAGCATCTCGCGTCGCTTGAAGCGTTTGAGTGCATCGAGGCGGCGTTCGAAGTCGGTGTCGCGGCTGAGAATCTGGTCACGCTCGACTCGGTAGTCCACGAGGTCGGGCGCTGCCACATCGAGCTCTTGCTGTAACCAGTGGAAGTACTCCGGGTTGCGGATGAGGACCTCACTGAGGAACGGCGAGGCACCGAGCAGCGTCGTCAATACTTGCAGTGCCCGCGGGTCTGCGTGGAGGTAGCGGATCAACGAACTCTTTGGCGCACGCGTTGCCAGGTAGCGACACAGTCCGACAAGGGCGGCATCCGGATCCGGGGCTTCGCCCAAGGCGCTCAACAGCGACTGGGCGAGATCGCCAAGCGCCAGGCGGGTCGGGAGGTCCTCGGCCAGCTGCTGGAGGTGGGTGTCGGCCGCTACCGGATCGCGGAACCCGCGTGTGGCCAGGTATTCCTGCGCGGCCTGCTCTGACAGGTCGCGGGCGAGGAACAGGTCTCGCGGTGTGACCGGGGACGGAGCGTCCGTCGGCATGATGGTGTGGGGTGGCCGTGGAGGCGGCTCGTGGGTAGGTCTCGAGAACACGGCGACCGGGCAGGTGGTTCCTGCCCGGCCACCGTCAGCCTAAGACTAGATGTCGAAGTACAGCGCGAACTCCCACGGATGCGGCCGCAGGCGTATGGCGTCAACTTCATTCACTCGCTTGTAATCGACCCAATTCGAGATCACGTCCGGGGTGAACACGTCACCCTTGAGGAGGAACTCGTGGTCGGCCTCGAGGGCGTCGAGCACCTCTGCCAGGCTTCCGGGTGTGCTCTCGATCTTGGCCATCTCCTCGGACGGCAGGTCGTAGAGGTCCTTGTCGAGAGGTCCCGGCGGAGTGATCTTGTTCTGGATGCCGTCGAGTCCAGCCATGAGCATCGCGCTGAAAGCAAGATACCCGTTGCAGGTGGGGTCTGGGAAACGGCACTCGACTCGCTTCGCCTTTTCGCTTCGCGAGTAGGCCGGAATCCGGACCGCCGCGCTCCGATTGCGCTGCGAGTAGATCAGATTGATAGGTGCCTCATACCCAGGGACCAGCCGGCGATACGAGTTGGTTGTGGGGTTGCAGAACGCGAGCAGTGCCGGGGCATGCTTGAGCAGCCCTCCGATGTAGTAGAGCGCCGTCTTGCTCAAATCGGCATACGTTCCGGCTTCGAAGAAGGTGTTCGAGTCGCCCTTCCAGATGCTCTGATGGACGTGCATCCCCGATCCGTTGTCCTGGAACAACGGTTTTGGCATCAGCGTCACCGTCTTGCCATGACGCCGCGCCACGTTCTTGATGACGTACTTGTACTTCAGCAGCTTGTCGCCCATGCTGACAAGCGAGTCGAACCGCATGTCGATCTCGGCCTGCCCGGCGGTGGCCACCTCGTGATGGTGGACTTCGACGTCCACGCCCACCGACTCCAATGTCAGCATCATCTCGGTTCGGAGGTCCTGGTGACTGTCCATCGGAGGAACCGGAAAATAGCCTTCCTTGTACCGAGGTTTGTAGCCTAAGTTCGGGTTCTCTTCCTTCCCCGAGTTCCAAAAGCCCTCTTTGGCATCGATGTAGTAGAAGCCGTGATCGTATCCTTGGCTGAAGCGCACGTCGTCGAGGATGAAAAACTCCGGCTCAGGTCCAAAGAACGCCGTGTCGCCGATGCCCGTCGACTTGAGGTACGACTCGGCTTTCTGCGCGATGTACCGGGGGTCGCGCGAGTACGACTCACCGGTCACGGGGTCCTTGACGTTGGCGATCAGGACAAGTGTGGGTGCCGCTGCGAACGGGTCGACGAACGCCGACGCCGGGTCGGGGACCAGCAACATATCGCTTTCCTGGATCTCCTGGAAGCCCCGTATGCTCGACCCGTCGAACCCAAGGCCCTCCTCGAACGCGTCCTCAGAGAACTCCCGTGTCGACAGGGTGAAGTGCTGCCACAGGCCTGGCAGATCGACGAATCGCACGTCAACCGCCTGAATCCCCTCTTCCTTGATCAGTTCTATGACGTCTCTTGGTTGCATCCGATTTCCTCCCTGAATGGACTTGAATCCTTGGTTGTAGGTTTCGGGTTAGACCACGTCCTGTTCACCCGTCCGAATGATGCGGCCCTGCTCGACCGGGATGACGAAGACTCGTCCGTCACCGATTTCACCGGTTCGGGCGGCCTCCATGATCGCGTCGATCGCGTCCTCGACGATGTCGTCAGGAACCACGACCTCGATCTCCATCTTCGGCAAAAGGCTCACCTCGTACTCGCTCCCTCGGTAGACCGACGAGTGACCGCGCTGTCGGCCGTGTCCACGAACCTCGCTGACCGTCATGCCCGAGATGCTGTTCTTTGACGTCGTCAACCTTGTTGGGACGTACGACCGCTTTGATCAGTTTCATGGCCATCCTTCAGCATCGTTTCGAGATCGGCACACAGGCGCGCGGACTCTTCGCTCGCCAACTTCCCACCACTCTTCGTCAGGTGGAACACGTCCACCGCACGACTGCCCTCAGTCGACACGAGCACCAGCTCGATATCGCAGCCGTGGTGCGAGATCACGCGGCTGATACGGTACAACAGTCCCCATGCATTCTGGGCAATGATTTCGAGGATGCTGAACCGATCCGAGTACTGATTATCGATATGCACGATGACCCTGACCCGTCCACGTTGACGTCGGGCCAGGCCGCGTTCTTTGGGCCGGAGGGTCTTGTCGACATCTTCACGGCCGGCCACCACATCCTCGAGTCGGTGGATGAACTCGTCCTGGCCGGTTTGATTCAGGCGAAAGAAGCTCTCAGCGTCGGTGAACTGGAAGATATCGAGCGCCACGCCTTGCTCGTTCGACATCGCCTGACCGCGCAGGATGTCCATACCGAAGTACGACAAGACGCCACAGATCTTTGCGTAGAGCTTGGGTTGATCAACCGACACGACGGTCAACTCCCAAATCGTGTCCTTGACCTCGAGCGAACACTTGACTGTCGACGCGTCGAGGTTCCGCGAGAGCCGGATGTGTTGGTAGACGAGCGGCGCGTCGACGAAACGGAGATACCGACGGGGCAGCCCGTCGACAAACCGCTCAAGCTCACGAGCATCGATGTCCGCTGGACGTTCCTCCTGCAGCTCGCGGAGGCTGGCCTCTGCTGGGTCGATGACTTCGTCACCGTATCCCAGCGTTAGTCGGTTGTAGGTGTCGACGTAGAGCTGCCAGAGCAGCTCTTCCTTCCACGGCGTCATGACGTCTGGACCGACCGCCTCGACATCGGCAAGTGTCAGCAGACACAGTAGCTTGAGCCGTTCCTCAGTCCCGACGAGCTGGGCGAGGCGGTGAACCACGTCAGGGTCCTCGGCATCACGCCGAAATGCTGCAGTCGACATCTGCAAGTGATGGCGGATGAGGAACGCGACGGTCGCGATATCGGGTTCGGGGAGCCGAATTCGTCGTAGCGCTCCGAGCGCCATCCGCACGCCTTCCTCCGCATGGTTCTTGTTGGTCCACTTTCCAACGTCGTGAAAAATCAGTGAGAGGACGAGTAGCTCCGGGGCCTGCAGTTCCGCCAACAGTTCCGCAAAACGCTTCCGGCTGCGCTCGGCCGGGTGACATAACGACTCGAGGTTTCGGATGGTCCGAAGCGTGTGCTCGTCGACAGTAAATTTGTGGTAGAAGTCCCGGATGACGTGGCAGTAGATTCTCTGGAACTCCGGAAACATCCGGCCGAGCAGGCCACTCTCGTGCATGTCTGACAGGCGCGCATAGAGTCCTGGCCTCGGTCTGAGGATACGGAGCAATCGATCCCGTTCCTCCTCCGTTGGAAAGAACCGTTCGGGCGAGTACCGGTCGCCGTGCCGCTCGATACAGGTCAAGACTTGTGACGACAGTTCGCAGTCCTCGTCGAGCGCGGTCTCGAAGGCCGCGAGCCACATGGAGGGGCGCAACGACGCCCGAGTCCCGTCGCCAAACGAGACTTCGTGACCCCATTTGATCAGATCGCGGCCGATCGCCACCGGTTCCGTGTCGGGGGGCGGCGTCAGCGACTTCATCGAGACCCGGAGCGAACGACTCACGATGCGGGCATGGTGGAAGTACGTGCTCATCAGCGTTTCCACCCGCCGCTGCGGAGCCGAATCCTCAAGGCCGAACGCCGACGCCACGGTTTCCTGTAGCTCGTGAGTCAGTACGTTGAGGTTGCGACCGCGCTCGAGATGCAGAATCGAGCGGATTCGCAACATGAAATCCTCTGCCTCCGCAAGCCGTCCCACCTCGAAGGGCGGCGGCAGATCTGGCCGTGCCAGGCGTCGCAGCATTCGGGCGGCCGCGACGTCGCGGAGGCCACCGGGTACGTCCTTGACGTCAGGTTCGAGGTGGTAGAGGGTGTGGTTGAATTGGGCGTGACGTCGCTTGATCAGATCCCGCAGCGCCTCGAGTGTCGGCGCGCTCCATGCGGTGCCCGGTCGAAGGCAGGCGTCAGAGAACGTGTTAAACACATCTCTGTCGCCGTCTACGAACCTGGCGTCAAGAAGGGCGACCAGATACTCGGGATTATCGCTGTCCACGGTCTTGACGTCGGAGAGCTCACGGATGTGGTGGCCTACGTCGAGTCGCAAATCCCACAGTGGATGCAGCATCGATTTGAGAAAACGCTCCTCGGCAGCGCCCACGGAGCCGCCGAACACGATGAGCAGATCCACATCAGACCACAACGACATCTGCTTTCTGCCGTAGCCACCGACCGCCAGGAGGGCATGTGGTGTCTGGGTCAGGTCGCGGGCCTCGGAGTGGATACGACGGAGCAGTTCGTCGAGTCGCTCGGAGTAGCCTCGGACGGCGGGGATTCCGGCGCTGGCCGTCCGCACCCGCTCGACCAATTCTTCACGCGCGCGGCCCAGCTCGTCCCGAAGAGACGATGCGGAGCTCGCTGGCGGTCTTGACGCCCGGCGTTCAGATGGCATCATTGAGTGGCAGCGAGTGGCAGCGCCACACGCGAATAGCAACACGCCGGCCCGGGTTTCGAGATCAACCCAGGCCAACGTGTCGTGTGGATGGTTCGCTCGGTTGATGGCCGGCCGGCACCGGACGAGCGCGAGCGCCCAGGGCGCCGCGACGACCGGGCGGAGCCTACTAGTACCCGATGCTGACGCCAAACGTCCCGAGCACCTGGACGCCGTCGCTCTCGTTCAGGGTCTCGAGGTACGAGCCGAGTGCCAGCAGGTGGAGTCCCCCCGTGAGCTCCCAGCTGCCGTAGTCTTCGGGTATCGGCAGCGGCACAGCGACGACGGCTGCGACGTCAAAGAATCCAAACGTGTCGCTGAAGGCCGCCGGGAGACTGGTATCGAGACCGTTCTCGTAGTAGTTGCTCAGGCTGAGACCGAGTGTGACCGGGAACGTGATGCCGACCGACTCCCCCAGGGCATTCGTACCAGGCTCGACCCCAAACTCAAGATAGACGCCCTCGCCGTCGCCCCCGTCAGCCTGACCGTTCATCTCGACAGCCATCAACACATGCGGCTGGAGCGAGAAGCTCCCGAGCAGGGAGGTGTCGTCCATCGCCAACCCGAACGAGATCTCTTGCACGGTTCCAAACGCATCGTTCGGACTGAGATAAGACGTGTAGGTAATTCCGGCCTCCCAGTTGTCGATAGCCAGCGTAAAGCCTGTGAAGAAGTCCGATTCGTACCACGGCGCCACGTTCTCGGCCGATCCGTCTTGACCGGACGGGCCGGTATGCAGGCTGTTCCACTGTCCCAACGTGAACGTCACCCCATTCAGGCCGGACCCGTCGTCGTCGGAGTAGACGTTGAAGTTGATGTCAGCGTAGGGCTGAGCGATGAAGCCTTCGCGTTCCTGCTTGATGCCGCGGAAGAAGTACGCGTGCGAAAAGTCCACGCCGGTCGTAAACGAGACCTTGCCAGTATTCGGCTGGGCATAGGCCGGGCCCGTCGTCAGCCCACTGAGCAAGATCAGTGCGAAAGCGCAGATCAAGCAGCGCGCGCTGCGGGTCCGAGCAGGTGTCATCATCTGTTCCCCTATCGAAGAGAAGATCGGTCGTCCGATCGTGCCATCCGTGTGTGCCGTGGGTCACAAACGCCGCCGGCCGGCACAGCACATCTGGAGATGCTGACCCCCGCTTCCGATTTGCCCAGGCGCTCAACCGACGTATTTTACCAAGATTTCATTCCGTTTCATGCTCTTTCGACCCCTTTCAACCAAATAAGTGCGCGCCGCCAATGAGAATCGTCCGGAGAATCAACTCGCCCATTGGCGTCGAGATCTGCCCGACCTGAGCGTCGTGGGCCCAGACTCTCACCTGGAGATTCCGTAAGCCTCCATTCCATGTTCCCCGACGTCGAGCCCCAGGCTCTCCTCTTCCGGACTCACCCGCAATCCCATCGTCATTCTGAGGCCAAAGAAGAATGCAAGTGCCATGGGGAAGCAGAACGCGCCATAGGCCAGCACGCCGATGGCCTGAGTGACGACGGAATGGTCGGCGCTGAAGATTCCAACGGCCATGGTGCCCCAGACCCCGCACACCAAGTGGACCGACACGGCACCGACCGGGTCATCGAGTTGGGCCCGGTCGATGAAGAGCACCGAAAAAACCACAATCACACCCGCGACCAGCCCAATCATCATGGCTTCGTTGACGCTCACCACGTCGGCACCCGCAGTGATGCCGACGAGACCGGCAAGCGACCCGTTGAGCACCATGCTGAGGTCAGGCTTGTGTTGAAAGACCCATGATGTGGCCATCGCACCGAGAATTCCCGTCGCCGAAGCAAGGCAGGTGGTGACGAAGACAAGGGACACCAACTCCGGGTCGGCACTCAGGACCGATCCTCCGTTGAAGCCGAACCACCCCAGCCAGAGCAGAAAGACCCCGATCGTGGCAAGTGGCATGCTGTGGCCGGCGATCGCCTTGATCTGCCCACCCGCATACTTGCCCATTCGCGGGCCGAGAACGATGATACCCGCCAGCGCCCCCCAGCCACCCACAGAGTGGACGAGTGTCGAGCCGGCAAAGTCGTAGAAGCCCATGGCGTCGAGCCAGCCGCCGCCCCACTTCCACGACCCGGCGATCGTGTAGATGATGGCGACGTAGAAGGTGGTGAAGACGAGGAACGAGCCAAGCTTGACTCGCTCTGCGACGGCACCGGAGACGATCGTCGCAGCTGTGGCGGCGAACATCGCCTGGAAGATGAAATCGGTCCAGTAGGTGTACGCGCCGTCGGCGTAGGCCACCGTGTTGCCGTCAGGGCCCGGGTCGAGACCAAAGCCCGCGAACCCAAAGAACTGGCCGATGGCGAAATCACCCGGATACATCAGGTTGAAACCGACCACGGCATAGGTCACCAGCCCGATCGCGACGATCGCCGTGTTCTTGAACAGGATGTTGACTGTGTTCTTGGACTGCGTGAGCCCGCTCTCGAGACAGGCGAAACCAAGATGCATGATGAACACCAGAAACGTAGCGACGAGCATCCAGGTGTTGTTGACAGTGAACAGCTCCTGCGACACGGTCGCGTCCACTTCTTGGGCCGACGCCGCGTCGGGCAACATCATCATCGCGAGCAGCGCGACACCACGACCGAGAAAGCGACAACGTCCAATTCTCATGACTTTTCCCCTACAAGGCTATCCAGCGTGGTTAGGTGAGTCAGGTCTACAGCGCGGCGGAACCGACCTCGCCAGTTCGAATCCGCACCGCCTCACCCATATCGCTCACAAAGATCTTGCCGTCGCCGATTTCGCCGGTCCGTGCCGACTCCGTGATCTTGGCAACGATCGCGTCAACCTGGTCGTCGTCAGTCACGATCTCGATCTTGAGCTTGGGAACGAAGTCCACGGTGTACTCGGCCCCTCGATAGACTTCGGTATGACCCTTCTGGCGCCCGAACCCCTTGACCTCGGTGGCGGTGAGACCCTGGATGCCTGAGTCTGAGAGCGCGTCGCGAACCCCATCGAGCATGTGGGGCTTGATGATGGCGGTGATCAGTTTCATCAGCTGAATCTCCAGGCGACTGTGACGGGAGCACCACGCCGCGTATGACTCTTCTAGCAAGAGCCAAGCCAACCCCGTGATTCGGGGCGCCACGATCCGGAGACCCTAAAACCGGGCTGTATTCGTGGCTAGGCGATACTGCGGCTGGCACGAATCAACGAAAATGTCGCTTCGTAAATAGGGTCGCAACATTAATGTAGAGGTCTCGAGGGCACCACGTCAGAGCCTCCACACTTTGAAAAAGATCGACTCACCGGGAGGTCGCCGACACACATACATTGTTGTAGGGTTTCCTCAAGTCTCTACATAAATGTCGTGCGAGTCCACTAGTCCCGGAAGCGGCGACCGTCGATGCCGTATTTCTTGACCTTGTAGCTGACAATGCGCTCGGTCGAGTTGAGCAGTTTGGCGGCCTGAACCCGATTGCCTCGGGTGGTCTTGAGCGCGTCCTGGAGCAGGTCTCTCTCATAGGCTCCCACTGCATCGGCAAGCGAAGTGGTGGTGTGCGTGCCCGACGCCTCCGCCGTCTGAAGCGTTGGGGGCAGATGGTGGGCGTGAATGACACTACCGTCGCAGACGAGCACCGCGCGCTCGATCGTGTTCTCGAGCTCCCGTACGTTGCCCGGCCAGTGATATGCCATCAGCATGTCGATGGCGGGTGTCGAGATGCGCTTGATCGCCTTGCCGTGCTCAACGGCATACTTCTGGAGGAAGCTGTCTGCCAGCAGCAGCATGTCGGTCTTCCGCTCGCGCAGCGGTGGCACGAAGATGGTGAAGACATTGAGTCGATAGTGAAGGTCGTCGCGAAACGTCTTTGCCGCGATCGCCTTCTCCAGGTCAGCGTTGGTGGCGGCGATCAGGCGCACATTCGCTTTGAGCGATTCCGTCCCGCCCAGGCGCTCGAACTCGTGGTCCTGGAGGACCCGGAGGAGTTTGACCTGGGTGGAGAGGTTGATGTCACCAATCTCGTCGAGAAACAGGCTGCCACGCTCGGCTCGCTCGAACCGTCCCTTTCTCCGCTCAGTGGCACCGGTGAACGCCCCCTTTTCGTAGCCAAAGAGCTCCGATTCGATCAGCGAATCTGGCAGCGCCGCGCAGCTCACCTTGATGAACGGCTTCTTGGAGCGCGGGGAGTTGTAGTGAATCGCGTGTGCAATGAGCTCCTTGCCCGTACCTGACTCCCCCCTGATCAGCACCGTCGTGTTCGTCGAGGCCACTCGTGCGATCTGCTCGAATACTTGTCGCATCGGGCCGCTCGTGCCGATGATGTGGGAAAAATCGTAACGTTCCTTGAGTTCCTCTTTGAGGTGGATGTTCTCGTCGAGCAGACGCTGACGCTCGGCCTCGACGAGCTGCTTGACCCGGAGCGCTTGACCAAACATGGTTGCGACGACTTGGAACAGCTTGAGGTCTCGGTCGTAGTCCCGGTCCCTGACGAACGGCAGATCGACGTTCATGGCGCCGACTGGTTTTCGGTGCCCAGGGATCGGCACGCAGATGAAAGTCGTCTCCGATGTCCGGGCTTTGAGGCGCCGCCCGGTGCGGTGAAGGAACGTCGGTTCTTGGCTGATCCGGGGCACCACGACCGGACGACCCGTTTGAACAACCTGGCCGGTAATGCCCTCGCCGCCCGTCCAAGTGGCCCGCCGTCCCTCGGCGGTCAGACCCTCGGATGCCTCGATCTCGAGACGATCGGTATCGGGGTTCCGGAGAACGACGGACGTCCGCGAGACCCCGTAGAGGTCACCCAGGATATCGAGACCGCGCTGCAATCCGGCCCGTGGGCTGCGCGCCGCGGCCAACGCCTGGTTGACCTCGACGAGGGTGGTCAGGAACTTGGCCTCAGACGAAACCTTCTTCATGTCTCGAGTGCCACCGCGCCACTGGGCATCACACGGGTGCCGGAAGGTCCGACGAACCCATCAGGTACGTGTCGATACCTCGTGCCGCGCTCCGGCCCTCGGCGATGGCCCAGACGATGAGCGACTGACCTTTCTGCATGTCCCCCGCGGTGAAGACGCCGGGCGCGCTTGTCATCCAGTGTTCGTCTCGCCAGACCATTCCACGGTCGGTGAGTGTGACACCGAGTTCCGTCAGCAGGCCTTCGCGAACCGGCCCGAGAAACCCCATCGCGAGCAGCACGAGGTCGACCTCGATCTCAAACTCACTGTCGGGGACTGACTCAAAGCTCAGGCGCCCGCCATCACTACGAACGTCGACCTTCGCGGCGTGGAGGACCGACACGCACCCAGACGGGTTGCCCGAGAAGCGCTGGGTAGAGACCGCGTAGACACGATCACCGCCTTCTTCATGGGCCGCGGACACCCGAAAGACATTCGGCCAGTTTGGCCAGGGATTCGTCGGCGAGCGTCGGTCGGGCGGCCGCTCGAGCAGTTCGAGCTGTGCCACCGAGGCAGCGCCCTGTCGGTGGGCCGTGCCCAGGCAGTCGGCTCCCGTGTCTCCACCGCCGATGATCACGACACGCCTGCCGGCGGCCGAGACAATCTCCGCCTCGGGGACGACGTCGCCCTCACAGAGCCGATTCTGTTGGGTGAGGTAATCCATTGCGAAGTGAATGCCCTTGAGGTCGCGACCTGGCACCTCGAGGTCGCGCGGTTGGCCGGCGCCGCCCGCTAACAGCATGGCGTCGTGCTCGTGCCGCATCTGCTCGGCCGAAATATCGACACCGACATTGACGCCGGTGCGGAACTGGACACCCTCCTCCTCCAGGATGGACAGCCGCCGCGATAAGAATCGCTTCTCCATCTTGAAGGCCGGGATGCCGTATCGCAGCAGACCGCCGATGCGGTCGGCCTTCTCGAACACAGTCACCATGTGGCCGGCTCGGTTGAGTTGGTCCGCGGCCGCCAGACCCGCCGGACCCGATCCGACAACGGCCACCGACTTGCCGGACCTCGTTTCGGGCGGGACCGCGCGGATCCACCCCTCGTCGAACGCCCGTTCGACAAGTGCGAGCTCGATGGACTTGATGGTGACCGGGTCACGGTCAATCGCCAGCACACACGCACCTTCGCACGGCGCTGGGCAGAGACGTCCCGTCCATTCAGGGAAGTTGTTCGTTTTGTGCAGGCGGTCGATCCCGGCCTGCCATCTGCCGCGATAGATGAGATCATTCCAGTCGGGTATCAGATTGCCCAGCGGGCATCCTTCGTGACAGAACGGGATGCCGCAGTCCATGCACCGTGAACCCTGGTCCCGAAGATCGGAGGCCGCGTACGGAAGATAGACCTCATGCCAGTCCTTGACTCGTTCGTTGACGGGACGCGCTGGCGGCGTCTGCCGTTCGATCTCGATAAACCCTTTGAGCTTGCCCATGCCGTTAGGACACTAGGAGCTCGGCGTGCCGATGAGCTCGGCGAACTCCGGCTCGCGAGACTCCGCCCGCGCGCGCGCCTCGGCGAGCAAGACACGCTTGTAATCTCGTGGCATCACCTTGATGAAGCCCCCGCCGTGGTGCTCGACGAGCGACGCCCAGTGATCAAGGACCCATTGCCCGCGCTGGCTGCCGGTCAGTTCGACGTGACGCGCGACCACACCGCGAATGAATGCTGCGTCCTCGGCATCGATCGGATCGAGATCCACCATGTCGAGATTGCAGCGCCGATCGAAGTCACCATCTTGATCGAAGACGTATGCAATCCCTCCGCTCATCCCGGCTGCGAAATTCCGCCCCGTCCGGCCCAGAATCACGGCCCGGCCGCCCGTCATGTACTCACAGCCGTGGTCCCCGATGCCCTCCACGACGGCGTGGGCTCCGCTGTTCCGCACGCAGAAGCGTTCTCCGGCGATCCCACGGATGAACGCAGCTCCAGCCGTTGCTCCATACAGGGCCACGTTGCCGATGATGATGTTGTCTTCCGCCACGAAGGTGGACCGCGCAGACGGGTACACTGTGAGCTGGCCCCCGGATAGCCCTTTGCCAAAGTAGTCATTGGCGTCGCCGGCGATCGTCAACGTGATCCCGCGGGGGACAAAGGCGCCGAAGCTCTGACCGGCCGATCCAGTGAACATGATCTGTATCGTGTCGTCGGGAAGGCCCGACCCGCCCCACCGACTCGTCACCTCGTAACCGAGCATCGTCCCGACCGTTCGGTTGACGTTTCGAATGGGGAGCTCGAACGCCACCGGCGTCCTGTGTTCGAGCGCATCGTGTGCCCGCTGGATCAGCTCGTTGTCCAACGCGTGTGCCAGACCATGGTCCTGGGCCTGGACACACCGTCGTCCTACGTCCGGTGCCACGTCGGGCTGGTGGAGAATGGTCGAGAGATCAAGACCCCGTATCTTCCAGTGATCAACCGCCTTGGTGACGTCCAATTCGTCTGAGCGGCCGATCATCTCATCCATCGTGCGGAACCCGAGCGTTGCCATGAGCTCGCGCACTTCCTCGGCCACGAATCGGAAGTAGTTCTCGACGAACTCCGGCTTGCCGGTGAAAAGCTTGCGGAGCTCAGGATTCTGAGTCGCGATCCCCACCGGACAGGTGTCGAGGTGACAGACGCGCATCATGATGCAACCCGACACGACCAGGGGGGCGGTGGCGAACCCGTACTCCTCGGCGCCCAGGAGCGCGGCGATGACGACGTCACGTCCAGTCTTCATCTGACCGTCCACCTGCACGACGATCCGGTCCCGAAGATTGTTGAGAACGAGCACCTGTTGGGTTTCAGCGAGTCCAAGCTCCCAGGGCACCCCGGCGTGCTTGATGCTCGTCAACGGTGAGGCACCTGTGCCGCCGTCGTGACCCGAGATCAGCACCACGTCGGAGTGAGCCTTCGAGACGCCCGCGGCGACCGTACCCACGCCGACCTCGGCCACCAGCTTCACGTGAACCCTGGCCTTGGGATTCGCATTCTTCAGGTCGTGAATCAGCTGCGCGAGATCCTCGATCGAGTAGATGTCGTGATGTGGCGGTGGCGAAATCAGGCCGACACCGGGTGTCGAGTACCGGACCTTTGCGATCCACGGGTACACCTTGAACCCTGGTAGCTGACCCCCCTCTCCTGGCTTCGCTCCCTGAGCCATCTTGATCTGCAGGTCGTCGGCATTGACCAGATACTCACTGGTGACTCCGAAGCGTCCTGATGCGACCTGTTTGACCGCACTTCGTCTGAGGTCGCCGCTGGGCTCTGGCGTGAACCGGGCGGGATCCTCGCCGCCCTCACCGGTGTTCGATTTCCCACCTATCCGGTTCATCGCAATCGCTAACGTTTCGTGGGCTTCGGCGCTTATCGACCCGTAGGACATGGCGCCGGTCGCAAATCGTTTAAAGATCGATTCGACCGGTTCAACCTCGTCGATCGGTATCGATGGTCGCGTCGACTTGAAGGTGAACAAGCCACGGAGCGTTGCCCGTAGTCGATTCTGGTTGTTCACCCGCTCCGCGTACTCTCGATACACCTCGACCTGGCCGGAACGCGCAGCGTGCTGGAGTTTGAAGACTGTCTCCGGGTTAAAGAGGTGGTACTCGCCATCGCGGCGCCACTGATACTCGCCACCCGAGTCGAGTTCATCATCCTCGCGCCCGCGCTGCGGAAACGCCCGCGCGTGCCGCCGGGCCACTTCTTCCGCGACCGTTTCGATGCCGATACCGCCGATCCGCGAGGCGGTCCAGGTGAAATATCTGTCGACGAAGGCCCCATCGAGCCCGACCGCCTCGAAGATCTGGGCACCCCGGTAGCTCTGCAGGGTCGAGATGCCCATCTTCGACATCACTTTGAGGACGCCCTTCGTACAGGCCTTGATGTAGCGGCGGATGGCCTCAGCGAGGTCACGCTCGCTCAGCTCGTTCCCGAGGATCAGGTCCTCGATTGTTTCGAACGCGAGATACGGGTTGACTGCGGCCGCCCCATAGCCCAAGAGCAAGGCCATGTGGTGAACCTCGCGCGCCTCGCCCGACTCGACGATCAGAGCACACTTCATCCGTGTGCCTTCCCGGACGAGATGGTGGTGAACGCCGGCTGTTGCCAGCAAACTCGGAATCGGAGCATGCTCGCCGTCGACTCCCCTGTCGGACAGCACCAAAAGTGTGTGACCTGACGCCACTGCGACGCTCGCGCGCCGGCAGAGCTCGTCCATTGCACGTTCGAGCCCGGTCGCTCCGTCGTCCGGTGAGAACAGCATCGGCAGCGTCATCGACCGAAACGCGGGGTCGGTGACGTGGAGCAAGGTGGCCAGCTGTTCGTTGTCGAGAACAGGGTGATCGATCTTGATCAAATGGCACGACCGCCGTTCGGGAGCCAGCAGGTTGCGCTCGGACCCCAGTGTGGAGCTCATGTCCGTGACCAGCTCTTCCCGGATCGCGTCCAGGGGCGGGTTCGTGACCTGGGCGAATAGCTGCTGGAAGTAGTCGTAGAGCAGTCGCGGGCGGTCCGAGAGAACCGCGAGCGCCGAATCGGTCCCCATCGATCCGATTGGCTCGGCTCCAGCATCGGCCATCGGTCCGACAAGGATTCGGAGATCTTCCTCCGTGTACCCGAAGGCACGCTGTCGACGTCGCACAGTCTCGTGAGGTGTCGGCGGTGTGTAGGGTGGCGCCGGGAGGTCCTTGAGGTGTACGAGCTCCGTCGAGATCCAGTCTCCGTACGGCCGCTCGGCCGCCAAGCCGGCCTTGATCTCCTCGTCGTCAATGATGCGACCCTGCGTCGTGTCGACGAGGAAGATTCTTCCCGGGTGGAGTCGCTCCTTGACGCGGACGTTCTCGGGCGGGATGTCCAGCACTCCGACCTCTGACGCCATGATCACCATGTCGTCTGTCGTCACGTAGTAGCGCGACGGTCGCAGTCCGTTACGGTCCAGCACGGCTCCGATCACCTTGCCATCGGTGAACGCAATCGAGGCTGGGCCATCCCATGGTTCCATCAACGTGGAGTGATACTCATAGAACGCCTTCCGCGTCGGGTCCATCGATGCGTGGTTGCTCCAGGGTTCCGGGATCATCATCAGGATCGCGTGTGCGATCGGGCGTCCCGTCAGCACCAAGAACTCCAGCACGTTGTCAAACGTTGCGGTGTCGCTCTGCCCCTCCGGGATGATCGGAAACAGCTTCTGGAGGTCGGCACCGAACAGCTCCGATTGGCAGAGCGCCTCTCTGGCGCGCATCCAGTTCGTGTTGCCGCGCAGCGTATTGATCTCCCCGTTGTGAGCGATGTAGCGGTAGGGATGGGCCAACGGCCAGGACGGAAACGTGTTCGTCGAGAAGCGCTGGTGCACCAGCGCCAACGCCGATTCCACCAATGGGTCGACGAGGTCGGGGAACATCCGCTCTACCTGGTCGGCGATCAGCATGCCCTTGTAGACGATCGTGTTCGACGATAGGCTCGCGACGTAGAAGAGATGCTCCGGACCGAGTGAGAGGGCATCGACCGCAAACTTGACACGTTTTCGAATCACGTAGAGCTTTCGCTCGAAGCGTGCATGCGCATCGGCGTCATGCGCGAGCGGAGCGTCGCGGCCGATGAAGACCTGGCGAATGACCGGCTCGCCGCTGAGGGCCGTCTCCCCTAGCTGCGAGTCGTCGGTCGGGACGTCGCGCCAGCCCAGGACGCGCTGGCCTTCTTCGGTGGCAATGTGCGCAAAGAGGTCCTGAATCCGACTACGCTCGTCCGGATCGCGCGGGAGAAATACCATGCCGACGCCGTAGGCTCCAGGCTCCGGCAGGACAATACCTATGCGGTCGGCTTCGGACTGGAAGAAGCCATGCGGAAGCTGAATCAGCATGCCGGCCCCGTCGCCCGTGTTGACCTCGCAGCCGCAGGCTCCACGGTGAAGCAGGTTCATCACCACTTCAAGCGCCTGCCGGACCAGCGCGTGGGATTTCTGTCCTTTGACATTCACGACGAAGCCCACTCCGCACGAGTCGTGTTCGTGCGCCGGGTCGTACAATCCTCGAGAGGCCGCGACGCTCCGGGCGGTGCGCGGGTCGGAGTGGCTCATACGGCAGCCCCCATCTTTCGCGGCTCTCGAGATCGAACTGGAACTGATGGACGGTCCCCCCGCTCGGGCACGAGCAGGTCGATGAGCGCCGTCACGGCCGGATTCAACCTTCGTCCCCGTCGATGCAGAATGCTGACCGGGCGCACGAGGGGAGAGGCATCCGCGTCGGGACGCAGCGGGATCTTGACTAACGTCATCCCCTCAACCTCTCGACGCAATGTCGGCTCGGGGAGGATCGCAATACCCGCTCCATCCTCGATGGCTTGCTTGATGTTCTCGATGTTGTCGAACTCGGCGACCACTCTGATGTCGGCGGCGTGACGGCGAAGGAACCGATCGATCTCCTTACGCACCCGGAGGCCGCGGTCGAAGCTGACGAACGCCTCACCGGAGAGATCGCTGGGCTTCAGATCGGCTGCGACCCCGGGTGACGCGAACCGATGACTCGGCAGACAGGCCACGACCATCGCCTGGTCTTCCCATCGAATCGCCGTGAGCTCGCGTCCAGGGTTGGCGAAGGAGATTAGCCCGAGGTCGCACTGGTCGTTGAGGACCTGCTCGTACACCTGGTCGGGGTGCATATAGGCGACTTCCACATCTGCGCCGGGCGCCGAGGCCTGAAACCGTTCGACGTAGCCACTCAAGTCGTTGAGGCGGATCGAATAGATCGACGCGAGTCGAACGGTGTAGCCTGACGGCTGCTGGCGTCGCCGAATCGCGTCCTGCAGCTCGCGATAGCGTTCGATAATCTCCTGACTCCCCTTGAAGAAGATCTTGCCCTCATCGGTCAGCTTCCACGGTCGCTTCGACCGGTCGATCAGCTGCGTGCCCATTCGCTTCTCGATCTGCCGCACGGCCTGGCTGGCCGCGGACTGGCTGACGGCGCTGGCAATTGCACCTCGCGAGAAGCTCTGATGGCGGACCACGTCACAGAAGATGCTCAGCGCCTCGAGATGCATGGGACCGACACTGTATCACACTCTAGCTAATATGACGGCAAGACACTATAAGGACAACAAATAGTATTAACGCGTCGTTTTTGGGGCAAAGCCCAGAAAGAGTGGTGGGTTGGCAGTTACGCGTTTTCGACCGTTTGATCGACTCTCTTGAGAAGAGAGTCGATCGAAACCGTTTCAGATGTCTTGAGTCCGATCTTCACGCGGTCTGCGGGGCCTGGAGCGCCGATCTGATGAAACTGGTTCGGGTAGAGCGTCTCCATAACCACCTGCAACGGCGGTGTCAGCGCAGCGTCGGAGTCCTCTCCGGGGGGAGCAAGCAGGCGATCGTTTGCCTGGAACTGTAGCTCGTTCGGCACGAACCTGAGCCGTCCCTCGAATGCCGGGTCCGACTCCAGGAGCCGGGCCGCTATGAACAAGGTTTTGGCGACGCCCACGATCCTCTCGGGGAGTGAACCTGCTGTGGACGGTCGCTTCGACGTACACACGATTCCGGGTCGGCCGTCTGCGTGGTCGACCGACAGGTTTCCTTCATATCCCACCAGCAGCACGCTTGGGCCACTGACGAGATGGGTATAGTCGGCCACGTCGATCAGTAGCCGATCGAGGGCCGCGGTCTGAATCCATCGGTGGAAGATCGGAATGCAGTCGCCGCCGTTCAGCGAGAGACCAGGCTCGACAAAGAGCTTGAGACCAAACCGGTAGAGCTCATCGACGGACTGACCCATCGTCACTGTGGGGAGCCCGTTGGCAGACCCGACTGAACACTTCGTGTCGCGAGGCGCGCCTGGCAGGCATGGCTGGCTTCCAGGAAGAGCTGGGCCTCCTCGATTTGTTGTCGGGCAGACTCAGCGGTTCCCGGTTGCGACACTGCGTCGTGGCGTCGGAAGAGGTACATCGCGAACTTGCCCCCGGCGTACTTGTCAAAGAACAGCTGTGTGTCGAAGAACCGCACTTTGAATTCACGGACGATGTCGTCCGGATCGTCCGTAATGTCGATGAACTCCGTCTTGATCAGGCCCTTGGCGGCCAACAACATCGCCTGATACGCCAGTTCGTTGGCCTTGGAGTGTTGGCCTTCTTCCATCAGCAGCTGCGCTTCGAAGACCTGCGCTTCCGCGGCCGCCAGGTCGAACTCGGCCAGCGACACCACTTCGCCCGCGCATTCACCTATACCCATGTCGCCCAGCGTGAACTCTCGAGGGTCGCCCCAGTCCGAATAGAACTCGGGGCTCTCGTCATGGGATGGGACCTTCGTGAGGTCGTCGAGCGTGGTCTTCAAAGAGCGCTTGCCGACGCGCGCGATGAACTGCTGAAACGTCTCGTCGGCCTGACGCTCGGCTACGAACCGGTCGCTGATGCGCTGAATCGCTTCCGGGACCCGTTTGGATGGGACCGCACCGATCGCGAGACCGTATTCGCCACCGTTGTCGACCCACTTGCCACCGAGGACGACCTGAAAATGCGGCACCGAGTATCCATCGATCGTCCGGCTCACACCGTAGAAGCCGAGATCTGCGATGTGGTGCTGGCCGCACGAGTTGAAGCAGCCGCTGGTCTTGATCCGGAGCCCCTCGACACTCGGGTCCAGACCGCCGTTGGCGCTCGCGAAATCGGTTCGGAGGGTCGCGGCCAGTCCGCGGGACGATGCGATCCCTAGCTTGCAGGTGTCGGTGCCGGGACATGCGGTGACATCGGCGATGGTGCCGGCCCCAGCCTCCGCCAAACCCTCGGCCCTGAGGTTGGCATACAGCTCGGGGAGGCGAGCTTCGCTGACCCATCGGAGCACGACATTCTGCTCAACGGTTGTCCGCACCGAGATCCCCACATGACGGCGGGTCATCGCGGCGAGCGCGCGCATCTGATGCGACGTGAGGTCCCCCAGAGGCAGCGCGACCGTCGCGACTGTGTATCCCGGCTGCCGCTGACGATAGACATTGGTTCGGTACCACCGATCGAAGTCGTCGAGATGCCTCCCGTCTCCGAGAGATTCGCCCCGCTCGAGCGAGGTCTCCTCGGCAGTCGTTGCGGGATGAAGGTGCGCGGTCCATCGCTCGTCGAACGTGAGCGCCTTGCGTTCTTCACCCACCAGGCGCTTGAACTCCGTGAGTCCGAGCTGGGCGACAAGGAACTTAATCCTGGCACGGGCCCGGTTCCTCTTCTCACCCAGACGCGCAAACACGCGAGCGATCGCCTGCGCGGTCGGAAGCAGCTCCGACTCTGGTAGAAAATCGTCAAACAGTTTGGCCTGATGGGGCACGGCGCCGAGACCGCCCCCGACGTAGGTCTCGAATCCGCGCTGCACCATGCCATCCTTCACCCGCGTCCTGGCGATGAGGCCGAGGTCGTGCATCGTCACGAGGCCGCACGCATGCTCGGCGCAACCGGAGAAGGCGACTTTGAACTTCCGACCGAAGTCTTGCGTGTCAGGATGACCCAGCAGGAAACGCATGCAGGCCCTGGCATGGGGTGTGACATCGAAGGTTTCATCTCGGCACACGCCAGCCAGCGGGCATGCGGTGACGTTTCTCACCGTATTTCCACAGGCCTCGCGCGTCGTGATGCCGACGGCCGCGAGCCGACGCATCAGGTCGGGGGTGTCCTCGATATGCACAAAATGGAGCTGTACGTCCTGGCGGGTCGTGATGTGGCAGATTTCGTCGCTGTACTCCTCCGCGACGTCGGCCAGGACATCCATCTGGTCGGGTGTCAGATCTCCGAACGGGATCTTGATCCGCATCATCCCGGGGGCATCCCAAACGGTTTCAGGTCCTTTGGTCAGCCCGCTCGACGGGAACGCCAGCGGTTTTGCTCCGGTGCCATCGTTGCGCTCGCCGTTGTCGTAGCGTTGGCCGTAGACGCCGCGACGGAGGCGGGTTTCTGCGAAGACTTTTTCGTCGATCTTTCCCTGGCGCCGGAGCGCGATCTGGCTTTCGAATGTCTCGATCTCGTCAGCCCACTCCGACGGCATCCGCTCGGACAGCACGTTCTTCCACGTCACATCACACCTCAACCGTTCTGTCCGAGCGCGATGGATTCGGCCAGACGAACGGTGGCTCGCCTCGCCTCGACCGATGGTCGGAGCCCGACGACGTCGCCAACGACGATCGTCCCCGGCGCCTCGCCGGTAGCGGGGAGGTCGGCCTGACCCAGCTCATCCAGTGTGCCGGTCCAGGTTTGCATTCGAGACGTTCCCGCGGAGAGGATGATCGCGGTTGGGGTGTTCGCCCGCCACCCGCGGCGGCGGAGCCGCGCCGCAATCCTGGCCCGCGCCGACAGGCCCATCAGCACGATGACCGTCATGCTATGCGGTGCGACGTCGTCCAGGAGTGGCCCGAACGTGTCCTCCGAATGTCCCGAAAGTACCAAGAATGCGGACGCGACGCCCCGGTGGGTGACCGGGACACCTGCCAAACCCGGTGCGGCCACCGCGCTGGTGACACCGGGGATGACCTCGAACGCGACACCGGCTGCGCCCAGTGCGAGAGCTTCCTCCCCGCCACGGCCCAACACGAAAGGATCGCCGCTCTTGAGTCGCACGACACGCTGTCCACGCTGCGCCCCACGAATCATCAGCCTGTTGATCGTCGACTGGTCGAAGGCCATCTGCCGCGCCCGTTTGCCAACGCTGAACCGCTGGGCGCGGTGGGCGATCGCCACCACGTCGGGGTCAACCAGCGCGTCGTAGAGCACCAGCTCGGCAGTCTCGAGACGCCGGGCGGCCTTGACGGTCAACAACTCGGGGTCTCCAGGACCCGCCCCGATTAAAGATACAAATCCAGACACGTAATCTCGCTAGGCCTCTATATCGTAGCGCTTCATCAACGCGCGCAGCAGTTGTGGCCGTCGGTCAGCCATAGGCACGCCGTCTCGACCCCACTGCGTACGCATCTCAGCTGCCTCAGCCATCCAAGCCTCGAGGTCGGCTTCCGGAAGCACAGCGTCCAGTCCCTCACGAAGCAGACCAGCCAATGCCGGGGCTCTTCCCTCGGTTGAGATCGCAAAAGTCACACCGGCTCGGCGAGTCACGCCGCCAAGGTAGGCAGTCGCATGACCCGGATCATCGACCGCGTTGACAAAGACGTGACGCCGTTCGGCTTCTTCGGCGACCTGCCGGTTGACGTCTGGCGTGGCCGCCGCTACCACCAGCCAGGTCTGAGCCAGGTCTGACGGTCGAAACTCCCGCCGACTGAGCCGAACCGCCATCCGTTCGATCTCGGCATTGATCCTAGGCGCCACGACGTGGATCTGGGCTCCGGCGTCGATCAGCGCACCCAGCTTGCTCGTGGCGACGGGACCACCACCGACCACAAGAACCGAGCGCCCAGCCAGCTTTAGAAAAATAGGGAACAGGTTGTGGGTCGTCATCACAACCCGTGGGATGACTACGAACCCTCGTGTTTCAGCTCGGCAGTGGGGAGCACCGGACCGTGCAGACCGCACTCGGTCTTGGCGATACCGCGCCAGCGACCTGCCCGTTCATCTTCGCCGAGCGCGATCGGTGTGGTGCACGGCAGACATCCGATGCTGGGATACCCCTTGTCGTGGAGCGGGTTATAGGGCACATCGTGAGTGTGGATGTATGCCCGCACGTCCTCTTTCGTCCATCGAACCAACGGGTTGATCTTGGGCATCTCGAACTTCTCATCCCACTCGACGACAAGGGCGTTGGCTCGCTCGGGTGTCTGATCCCGTCTGATTGCAGTCACCCAGGCATCGGCACGAGCGAGCTCGGCTTTCAGGGGAATGACTTTGCGAAGCTCGCAGCATCGGTTGGGCGCGCGCTCCCACAGTTTGTCGCCGTGGGTCTGGGCCTGCTCGTCGACCGACTGACTCGGTCGAGTCCCACGAATCGTCAGCCTGTATCGGTCCTCGAGTCGTTTCCACAGCGCTCGCGTCTCAGGGAACAGTAGACCGGTGTCGAGTGTGAAGATATCGATCGGCAATCCGTGGCGCCCGATCACATCGATCAGCACACACCCCTCAGGACCAAAGCCGGTGGCGAAGGTCAGGCCGTCAGCATAGCGTTGAACCGCCCACGTGAGCGTCTCCAGCACCGACGCGTGCTCCAAGGCGAGAGCGAACGCCCCCACGTCGTCAGTGGCGAGACGGCTATCGACCGGGTTGGTCGTCTTCTTCGAGTCCAAGGGCTGTAACTGTGTCACGATGCCAGTTTCTCCGAGGTTGCGAGCGCCTGATGGACAGGCCTCCGTCCGAATCCAAGCCTGTTCCACAGACGCTCATGCGCGAAATACAGGGCCATCTTGGCCACGGCTTCGAAGACTCCTACCGTGATCGCCAGGTCAAAACGGCCGGTAAAAGCAAATACCAGTCCGGTGGTGGTCAGTGTGGCGATGATCCGCCACGACAGCGCCTTGACGACAGACCGCGTCGAAGTCTCTTCAAACATGACCTGCTCGCCTCCACAAAAAAAGCCCGGGAAGCGTCTGCCTCCCGGGCCTTCGGTCTCGTGCGTCGTGATGTCGAATGTCTATTGGTGAGCAAGCGTCAACGCCACACGTCCGTCGGCACGGGGGCCCCTTCGGGCCTCCATACAACAGCAACAAGCGGCCGCACGGCGAATGCTCATGTAACGGATATCTTTACCGGAACACGGTCTCGGCGTCAAGCGCAGCCCGAGGAAACGGTCATCTGCCTCCTGTCGCCCCCGGACTGCTAGACCTCGACACCCAGCGCGCCCTTGAAGGCGAAACCGAAGGCAAGCGATAGCACAAAGAAGGCGACAAGCCAGTTGAGCGACCACCCGAGCACGCCAAGTTCAAGCGGAGGATAGATGATGTCTACCGCCTCGACCGGATGGTCGCTGGGAATGGGAGGCTGGCCCGGATACAGCAGGGTGTCCCACATGCCCCGACCCGTCCGCCGCTGGGGGACCGCTCCCCACTGGTCTCCCGCGATGAGCTGGGTCTCGAGCACCCGGCCCCCGACCCGTACCCTCATCCGATGTCCACCCCCGGTCTCGACACGTACGCGCCAGGCGACTTCACGAGCCGAGGGGATTCGCACCGCCGCGGTTTCTACGGTCATCCCATCCGGCACCTCGAGGCCAACCTCGCCGTCCAGCACCCCAGCGTCTCGGACATAGGCCTTGATCAACGCTGACTCTCCGGGTTCGAGCGGTCGGGCCGCGAACCTCAAGTTGAGCTGGGTCATGATCAACACGACCGGAACCAGCAACACGACCATCGGGACCAGGGCGTATCGCATGTAGCTGAACGTATCGCCGAAGATGCGGCGCTGCAGCTGGAGCACGACGCCTATATCGCTCTGAAACAGTCGGACGCCGATGAGATTGCCGCGGATCCGTTCGCGCACCTGCTTGATCGTTTTCTGGTCGGAGACTTTGCCGAAAATCCAGACCATCACGATACCGCTGACGAGGGAAATGGCCGTCATAGCCCAGATCGGCGGAAGCGCCAAAAACGGCCAGCAGACCAGATCAAAGATCGGGGTGAGTGCCCGATTGGTGAAGTCGATGACGGTGACCACGGAAGGTGAACCCGAATCACGGACTCTAGGAGATGTAGCCCAGTCCCTTTAGGCGCTTCTTGATTTCGTCTTCGGAGTCCGCCCCCTCGAGCTTGGCGATCTCCTTCTCGAGCGCGTGGTTGATGAACTCTTCGGCCGATGAATAACCTGCAATCTTGGAGTACGTGGCCGCTTTCTCAAGTAGCGCCTTGTCGATCTTTACTTTGGATCCAAACATGGGGTCCTCACTCTAGAGCATCCTCTCCTATCATCTCTGGCAACGGAGCGACACCGAACTCGTCCAGGACGGTCACCGTCAGGTCGTACAAGGCCGGGTCGTCGATCGTGATCCGACGGTTGCTCAGGAAGACGCCGGGCACCAGCCGGTAATCAATCGAGTGGTCACCGCTCCACGTCTCATCGTTGTCGACGAACACCTCCCGAGGGAACTGGCCCAGTGGACTATCCCAAGAGGTCCGATAGCCCCAGTCGTAGCCGACCACGATGTCGGGCGCCGTATTCGGGTCGGTGCCATGCCACTCCTCTTGTGGCCGAAAGACGAGGCGGACAGGCGAATGCCCGGTACGCTCGTCACGCATCGCCAACAGGTCGCGTTCCAGCTGGTTGAGCACCTGCTCGTACTCGGAAGGGGGCACGATGCCGCGACCTTCACGTCCCTGGAGGTTGACATAGAGCCCCTGGAGGCCGACCGCATAGGCGGTGGTTCGGTCCCAGTCGACGTTGAGAAACAACGGCATCTGACCCTGCTGCGATGGGTCGCGCAGCGTCACATACCCCTCTGCAAGCAGCCAGGAGTTCAAATTGACTCCCCAGTAGAAGGGTGAGAAACCGTGGTCGGACATCACCATCAGCGTCGTCTCTCGTTCGTCTTGTTCGATGAACTCCAGCAGTTGGCCCACCACCCCGTCCATCTCTTCGTAGAGTGTCCGAATGCCGGCAGCCAGCAGCTCGTCCTGCTCGTGGAGCGGGTGGTCCGCATCCATGTAGTGAAACAGCATGTGTGCGCCCTGGTCCACGCTGGAGAAATAGAAGAAGAGCAGTCCGTCGTCGAACGACTCGAGCATGTAGTCCAGTGCGAGGCGCTGCTCGCGGTAGACGAACTGAGACTGCTCCCAAAACTCGCGCCCGGAAAAGACCCCTTCCTGAAAGGCCTTGGTGTCCTCCGGAAGCTCTTGAGTGTAAAAGCGCCCGATCGAATCAGTAATCTCTGCCGACCAGTCAGCCGGCGTCGATACAGGCAGCGCCGGATTGGCCGGATCGATCTGCAGCGGCGTCACGTACAGCTTGAAATCGGGATCAAGGTCCTGCAGATAGAACCGCGCCGCCGCTCCGATATTGACAAGAAGCGGGACCGCTTCGAAGTTCACACTGACCCAGTCGCTCCATTCTCCCTCATTCAGGATGAACTCAGTGTCCTGGACGATGAACTTGGCCGCGCCAGCCTCGTGGTCGAGGTGGACCAGGAAATCAACTGTCAGCTCGGGGTTGTCGTATTCGACAGCGGCTGTTGCCGGCCGGAGCTGCGCATCGCTCCGAGGAAATCGACGGAAGGTGTTCGGCGGTCCGGTCAGGTGTCCGCTCACGGAATTGTCGACGACATCGACAAGCTGGACCGTCCCACCGGTCATGTCGTTCATGTTCTCAGGCGGGTAGTCGGTGTAGAACGTGAACGTTCCATGCGTGCCGAGGATGTCCGGGGTACCCATCCCTGAGAACGAACGTCCCGACGATTCAACCGGCGGGAAATTGACCGGCATGCGAAACACGGTCGTGTCGACGCCAGCCGCTTCAAGGAGCTCCCAGAAGGCTGTCCCTTTACGCTGCGCGACGACGCCACCGCCCGACAGCGGGATGACCCATGAGCCGAGTGAGACACTCCGTCCGGGCGGGGCGACCTGGTAGATCGATTCGAGCGGCTCTGCCGTGAGCGGGTCCCTGTGGAGGAAGTCGTAGATCCCATGACCGCCCGGGTCCATACCGGTGATAAAGGTGGACCAGGCGACCGGGCTCAAGGGGGGCATCGTGGTCTCTAGCGGGGCCGAACTGCCGGTCAATGCGAGTCGTTCGAAATTCGGTAACCGACCCTCGGCAATGAACTGGCGCAGGAGACCGTGGTCCATCCCGTCGATACCGAGCACGATCACCCGGCGGTCGTTCTGGGCGTCAACCGAATCGCTGAGCGAGCTGACCAGGAGCGTCCCGATCGTCGCCATGACGAGAGCGATCGGAATGGTGCGTGCCCGGCGCCCGGTCATTTGGCCTCTGCGCGCCGCGCGGCCGGCTCGGCGACCGGCGCAACCGCTGTCTGAGTTCTTGGGGGTACGGCCGGCATCAGCGATTCGCCGTCGCAATAGGGCGGGACGGGCACGCCAAAGAGGTCGAGCACCGTGGGGCCAATGTCCATGATGCTCGGGTTCGTGGCGTCGATCTTGCGGTTGACAAACAGCATACCCGGGACGTCTGGCGGGTCGAAGTTGTGGTCGCCGCTCCACGGCCGAACGTTGTCCTCGATCTCGCGTTCACTCACACCTCCGGTCACCGACGACCAACCGACGCGGTGACCCGGTCTAAACCCAACGATGAGATCGGGTGCTTCTCCGACGTACGGCCCCGAGTACACCTCCCTCGAGTCGTAGACCGCACGAACCGGATGCGTCTCTTCCTTGTCATCATAGAGCTGCCGAAGGCCCTCACTGATCTCGCGCTTGACCCGGTCGGTTTCCTCGCCGGGGGCGACGATTCCTTGCGCCTCTCGCCCGACCTGATTGATGTAGATACCACCGAACCCGACCGCATAGGCTTGCGACCGTGACCAGTCGACGTCGTGAAAGTAATCGGCGCCCGTGGGGCCGCCGTTCTTGAGGGCGAGAAAACCATGTCGGTAGAGCCAGCTGTTGAGATTGACGCCACGTCGAAACGGCTTGAAGCCGTGGTCGGACATCACCATGAGTACCGTGTCGTCATCCAGTCGGTCAATCGTCCGGCCGACCAGGTCGTCCATGTCTTGATACAGCTTTCGAATGGCATCACGATGCGTCGTCGTGTCGCGACCCTGGTTCGCCGGGTGGGCGTCGTCGATGTGTCGAAAGAACATGTGCTGGATCCGGTCGGTGATATCGAACACACACACGACCGCGCCGCGATTCGTCTTGTCGAGCGCGTCAAAAAACATCCGCTCGCGCTCCGCATGAATCAGGTAGGTCAGCTTCAGGAACGCGTCCTCGTCGATCACGTCTTCGTTGAGTGCGGAGGTGTCCTCCGCCAACCCCAAGGTTGAGTAGCGCCCCTGCGTCTTCGACAGATACATGGCGTACGTAAACGGATGAGAGATCGGGAGCGCGGGCTTGTTTGGATCGATGTTGATCGGCGTCATGTACAGCTTGATGTGCGGCGACGTCTCGAGCAGATAGAAGCGGACGATGCCGCTCACGGAGACGCCAGGTGCCGCCTTGAAGCCGAGCTCGATCCAGGGAGTGTACTCGCGGCGCGTGATCGGGTAGCGCGCGCCGTCGATCGACAGTTCGGCATTCTGATCCTTCACGTGGATCTCGAGCGGGATCTCGAGCGGGCCGGCGCTGTCGCGAAGGCTGTTCTCCGGACCGAGGATCGACGCCCGACCGACTCCACCGCTCACCTCGAGCCGAAACCGTTCGCCACTGGTCATACGCGCCGCGAGCCCGTTCTCGCCCTCTTCGGACCGGTCGCTGCTGAAGTAGGAGTACGTCCCTTGGCTGCCCTTCAAGTCGGGCACGCTCATCGCGGACAGCAGAACGCCGTTGAACTTCTCTGCGGGAAACGTGATCGGGACTCGCAGCACGGTGCTAAAGATGCCGTGGTCGCCCAGCATCTTCCAGAACGGCTGGCTGCGACGACCCGCCTGGATCACCGGTCTGCCAAGCGGAATCCGAAACGGTCCCAGCCGAAGTGTACGCTTGGGAGGATCGACCCGGGCCGAACACAGCTCTGGAAGATGGGACTTTCGGTTGGGTACCAGAAAGTCAAAGATCCGGTGCTTACCAGGATTGCAGCCGGTCTGAAATGACGTCCACGCAACCGGCGACTCGGCCAGGAGAGTCGTCCGCAGGGGCACGAACGTTCCTCGTTCTCGGAGACGGGCGAAGTTCGGGAGCAGACCCTGTTGCATGAACTCTTCGGTGAGCTCGGGGTCTTGTCCGTCGAGCCCCAGAACCACGACTCGGCGAGCCCGCGCCGCGGCGAGGGCCTGACTGCCACGAATACGCTGAATCATCCACCGAACCGGCCAGGTCAACAAGGTCAGCACCGCAAGGAACGTCGTGAAGATGATGATGAAGATTGAGGAGACGAACGCGAACCCTGCTCCAGGACCGACGTAGGCGTATGCCGCCGACGGCGCCGCCACGACGAATGCTGCAACGAGCAGCGGCATGCTCATCGGCATCCGTGACATCGTAGGCATCGGTTTCATGCCCGGTTTCGATAGAGCCGAGGATCCACCACGGCCGTCATCGCTCGCGTGTCGAGGTGCCCGCCGAGAAACTCGTTGATTGCCGTGGCCACGGCCGAGGGATCGTCGACCGTATCACGATGGTCCACATACAACACGTCACAGTTTTCGCGATCCGCCAGCACTTTCTCGATCTTGGCGAGATGCGCGGCAAACATCCGCGCCATCTCGTCATCATTGACACCGCCTGGACTCTCTCCGCGCCGCTCGAGCATCTTTTGCTGTGATGCCAGAACCTCCGGCAGATTCCGCCGCATGAAGATGATCTTGTAATCGTACGTGTCGGGCAGGTGCTGCAGCAAGAACGAGATGATCTTGAGGGCCTTCCCACGTGCTGCGCCGAGCCAGGTCTTGTCACCGGGCTTGTCGAGTGCCTTGACGTGTTCGAGCTCGTGGTACCCCTTCGGGTTGTCCTCGTCAGCCGTGCGGACGCCGTCAACCATCAGCTCGACGCCTCCGGCCGAAAGCATCCCCATCAGCATCGATGTGCCCGATCGCGGCAACCCGGAGACGATGATGACCGGGTGCTCGAATCGTGTGCGCCTAAACAGGCGGCTGAAGAATCCAGTTGCCAATCGCCACAGTTTCGACCGATTCCCGGCGCGGGTCAAGGTAGCTGGGGGCGAGAACCCTCGCTCCGGCGCTTCGGAAGAACCAGATACACTGGGCGCGTGCAGACGAGCGAGATACCGCTGGCGACGGTCAAAGGAATCGCGGTTCGCGCCGGCGAGGCAGCGCTCGAAATCTATCGAGCTCAAGACGCGTGGGTGCGGGAGAAGTCTGATGGCTCACCGCTTACTCAGGCCGACATGGCTTCGGAACAGGTGATTGAGGCTGCGCTTCGTCCCCTGGATCCATCGATCCCGTACCTGTCCGAGGAATCGGCGCAGCTGAGCTATGCGACCCGTCGAGACTGGCGGCGCTTCTGGCTGGTCGACCCGCTGGACGGCACCAAGGAGTTCATCAAGCGGACCCACGAGTTCACGATCAACATTGCGCTGATCGAGGACGGCGAACCGGTGCTTGGCGTGATCGTGGCCCCAGCGGTCGGGGCGGTGTACTACGCCTCGAAGTATCAGGGCGCCTGGAAAGAGCAGGATCGTGGTCAGCCCCAGCCGCTCCGTTCTCGCCTTGCCGATGTCGGCCGGCCGCTGCGAATCGTGGAGAGCGTGTCACACCCAAGTCCAGAGCTCGAACAGTTTCTCGAGAGTTTCCAGATCTCAGACAGACTCAAGGTCGGGAGCTCCTTAAAGTTCTGTCTGCTGGCCGAGGGGGCGGCTGATCTCTATCCGCGGCTCGGACCCACGATGGAATGGGACGTCGCGGCGGGCGATTGCATCTATCGCTACTCGGCCGCCGATGGAGTACCTCACCCAAGCCCCCTCACCTACAACAAGGAATCGTTGCGAAACGACCGTTTCGTCCTCGGGCTGCCCCCCGGGACCTATGCCTTGCCGCCGCAACACGAGGCGAACTCGTCACCTTCGTGATAACATATACGGTTCGTCACACTGATTCCACACCTAACAGGAGACCTTTCCCTTGACCGACCATCTCATCGCGCCCCATGGCGGGACGCTCGTCAACCTCATCGCCGACACCGACCGGACGACGACCATCAAGGCCGAATCGCGCGATTGGCCGTCGTTTAACCTGACTCCGCGCCAGCTCTGTGATCTCGAGCTGATCATGAGCGGAGCGTTCTCTCCCCTCACAGGCTTTCTGACCCGTGCCGACTACGACCCGGTGTGCAGTGACATGCGGCTGGCCGACGGCACGCTCTGGCCGATTCCAATCACACTGGATGTGCCAGAGGAGCTGGGCCAGACCCTCAGTCCTGGGTCCAATCTGGCTCTGCGCGACGCTGAGGGCGTGATGATCGCGGCGCTCCACGTCGAGGACGTGTGGCAGCCGGACAGGGAGGCCGAGGCCGCGGCGGTGCTCGGTACGACCAATCGTGAGCATCCTGGCGTGGCCCAGCTCACGGACCGCACCCATCCGTACTACGTCGGCGGGACGATTACCGGACTGAGCCCGGTGACGCATTACGACTACAGGCTGCTGAGGCACACCCCGGCTGAGCTCCGCTCGGAATTCGCCAAACTCGGGTGGACGAAGGTTGTGGCCTTTCAGACCCGCAACCCGATGCATCGCGCGCACCAGGAGCTGACGCTTCGTGCGGCCAAGGAGGTCGAGGCCAACCTGCTGATCCATCCGGTCGTCGGAATGACCAAGCCGGGTGACGTCGATCACTACACACGCGTTCGGTGCTATCAGTCGCTACTCCATCGGTATCCACGAAAGACCGCCATGCTGTCGTTGTTGCCGCTGGCCATGCGGATGGCCGGTCCACGAGAGGCGATCTGGCACGCGATCATTCGGAAGAACCACGGGTGTACGCATCTGATCGTCGGCCGCGACCACGCTGGCCCCGGAAGCGACTCGAGCGGCAAGGCCTTCTACGGTCCCTACGATGCTCAGGAGCTGCTCCAGAAGCACGAGGACGAGCTGGGCGTTGCGATGGTGCCGTTCAAGCTGATGGTCTACGTCGAAGAGCACGACACGTACGCGCCGATCGATGAGATAGCCGAGGGGACGCGGACGCTCAATATCTCGGGAACGGATCTTCGCGATCGGCTGGCCATGGGCAAGGAGATCCCGGAGTGGTTCACGTTCCCGGACGTGGCGACGGAGCTCCGCCGGAGTCATCCACCCCGTCACCGGCAGGGATTCACCGTCTTCTTCACCGGTCTGTCGGGTTCGGGTAAATCGACGATCGCCAATGTGCTCCTCGTTAAGTTCCTCGAGATGGGCGGCCGACCGGTGACTCTCCTGGATGGCGATCTGGTTCGGAAGAACCTCTCGTCCGAGCTCGGCTTCTCGAAAGAGCATCGTGATCTGAACATCAAGCGGATCGGGTATGTCGCCTCTGAGATCACCAAGAACGGCGGCGTCGCGATCTGCGCCCCGATCGCGCCGTACGACGCAGTAAGGAAGGATGTTCGAGCGATGATTCAACCGGAGGGCGGCTTCCTGCTGGTGCACGTAGCGACTCCGATCGAGGTTTGCGAGCAGCGCGACCGCAAGGGCCTCTACGCCAAAGCCAGGGCGGGAATCATCAAGGAATTCACCGGCATCTCCGATCCGTACGAGGAGCCTGCTGACGCCGACCTCGTGATCGACACGTCCCAGCTCACCGCCGAGGAGGCCGCGCAGCAGATCGTGCTGCACTGCGAGAAGGAGGGGTACGTCGCAGGCGATATATGACCGTTAGTGTTCTGACCGTACTTGTGCTAGGAATCACGCGGTCAGCACTAGCCTACCGCTTGCGTGACGAGCGCCTTCAACTCGGTCGGAAGGTCGATGGTGAGCGCTGCCGCCCGTCCCGGTTCGGACATCTTTCGCCAAGTCTTGCGGAGGACGTCGACCACCGTGGCCTCGTCGCGGTCTGATGCGAACTCCGCGAGATAGTGCTCGAGGAAGACGAGACACGCGACGTCCTCGAGTGTCTGTACGGCCGGGTCGCTCTTGAGATGGTCCTTCCGTAACAACGCTCCGACGCGACTGACCGTTGCCTCATCGTAGCCCACCGCACGAAGAATCTCTGCGGCCACGTCTGCGTGAAACCGACCGAGTGTCTTCCTCCAGAGGCGATAGCCAGTCCGACCCGACGCGTAGTTGGCTCGTGGGATCGTCCAGCGCCGGATGTGTTGGCACCGTGCCGCGAGACGGATCAGTTCAGACGCCTGAGGCGCGAAGCGCTCGAGGCGGTCAGTCATCCGGACGGCATACACCAGCGCCTTCGGCTGGGGGACACCATCGACTACCAGTTGACTGGGGTCTTCGTCGTTGGCGAGGTCGAAACGCTCGAACGCCTCCTCGCATCGTGGCCGGCCGCCGCGCGGGCGCTGCGGGTCCATCAATCTCCGTTCGGTGCGCTCACCGCGGTCGGGTCCGCCAGAGGGCAGCCGCTGCACTGCCAAGCAGCGAGTGAAAGACGGCCGAGATAGCACACGGGATTGCGACGAGCGGGCTCGCGAAGTTCTGCTGGGCCAGCACCACCCCGAGTCCCGAGTTTTGCATGCCGACTTCGATCGAGATCGTCCGCGCGGCGAGCTCGCGGCCCAGGAGTATGCGTCCTGCCAGATACCCCAGCAGGAATCCCCCGACGTGCAGGCAGAAGACCGCTGCCACCAGTCGAGGACCGGCCTCGAGCACTTGAGTGCGTCCCGCCCCGATGATCGACGCGACGATCAGCGTGATGGCAATGACGGCCACCAGCGGTGCGACCGGAAGCACCCGGGCACTCACCAGTGGAAACCTCCATCTGAGGACGACTCCGGCAACAACGGGGAGGACGACGACCTGCACCGTATCCAGCAACAACCCAGCGGCAGGAACGTCGATACGGCTGCCTGCCAGGGTTTCGGTGAGGAGAGGGGTCATCAGGACGGCGAGCAGCGTCGACGCCGCGGTCATCGTGACCGAGAGGGCTACATCGGCGCGCGCCAGGAACGAGATCACGTTTGATGCCGTGCCTCCTGGACAGCACGAGACGAGAATCAGGCCGACGGCGAACGGCGTTGGCAGGTCGAAGAGGGCCGCCAGTGACCACCCGAGTGCCGGCATCAGCGTATATTGGAGCGCCACGCCCGGCAAGACACTGGTCCGCTCGCGACCGATCCGCCGGAAGTCGTCAAACCCGATTGTCATGCCCATGCTGAGCATGATGACGCCGAGCCCTATCGGGATGAGTGGGCCGCTGAACCAGGTAAACAGTCCTGGTTCGAGAAGGGCAAGACAGCTGGCGAGCAGCACCCAGAGCGGAAAGGCGTTGGTGAGGGTGGCGAGGAGCTTCAAAGTGCGGAGATTGTATACGGAGCCTAGCAGCCCGTGGTGAAAGTCACCGAATTAGATCGATCGCCAGAAGTGATCATGCGTACTCCACTGACGCGCATGGCCATGGGCAAACGACGGCGACGTCCCAAGCAGACGTCGATGTGGGTCGCCGCACAAGATCTGCCTCGCAGCGCCGCGCACCCGTTCTACACGCGACTGAATCACATTCTCGAGAGAGCGGATTTCGACGGGTACGTCGAGTCGCTCTGTCAGCGATTCTACGCGGATGAGATCGGCCGGCCGAGTTTGCCGCCCGGCCGGTATTTCCGCGTGTTGCTGCTCGGGTACTTCGAAGGGCTCGACTCCGAGCGGGCGATCGCGTGGCGGGCGGCCGAGTCGTTGAGCGTGCGGAGCTTCTTGGGGCTGGAGCTGCACGAAGCGCCGCCGGATCATTCGACGGTCTCGCGGACGCGTCGGCTGATCGACCTGGAAACGCATCAGGCTGTCTTCGCGTGGGTGTTGCAGCGACTGGCTGAGGCGAAGCTTGTCAAGGGCAAGACGATCGGTATCGATGCGACGACGCTGGAAGCGAACGCCGCCCTGCGAAGTATCGTGCGGCGCGACACCGGCGAGGCGTATCAGGACTTCTTGATCCAGCTCGCCCAGGCCTCGGGGATTGAGACCCCGACGCGTGCCGATCTGGCGCGCATCGATCGGAAGCGGAAGAAGAAAGGCTCGAACGACGACTGGACCCATCCGCACGATCCTGACGCAAGAATCACCAAGATGAAGGACGGCCGCACGCACCTCGCGCACAAGGCGGAGCAGGCGGTCGACCTCGACACCGGCGCGGTCGTGGCGGTGACGGTGCAGGACGCCGATGAAGGCGATGTGGCGACGAGCCGCGCGACGCTGATCACCGCGGCGGAGCACATCGAGACCGTGGTGCCTGCGGGCCGTCTTGCCGAGGTCGTCGGGGACAAGGGCTATCACAGCAACCAGGAACTCGTCGATCTTGAAGCCATCGGCCTCCGCAGCTACATCTCGGAACCAGATCGCGGCAGGCGTAAGTGGAAAGACAAGGCGGAGGCGCGCGACGCCGTCTACCGAAACCGTCGGCGTCTTCGCGGCGCGCGCGGGCAACGCCTGCTGCGCCGGCGCGGGGAACGACTCGAACGCCCCTTTGCCCATCTCTATGCCACCGGGCGGCTACGCCGCGTATACCTGCGGGGGCACGACAACATCCTCAAACGCGTCCTGCTGCACGTTGCTGGACTGAACCTTGGGTTGCTGATGCGGACGCTCACGGGTGTCGGGACACCCCGCAGTCTTCAGGGGCATGCGGTGGCGTGTCTTCGGCTGTTGTGGTCGCTCATGCGACTCCCGGAGACGCGTTGGGGCGCGCCGTGGATCTTATCTCGACCTACCATCGCCGCCGCCGACCTCCGCGTGGGGCACTGCCATGTCTGGGCCGACCCGTCGTTCGGTGGTGCTTTCACCACGGGCTGCTAGGACATGACCTTTCAACCGGATCTGCTCGTTGGCAAAACGGCCCTGGTGACGGGCGGTGGGACCGGGATTTGCCGCGGTCTCTCACTCGCGCTTGCAGCGCACGGATGTGATGTGGCGATTACCAGCCGCACCAGGGCACACCTGGAGCCGACCGCAAAGGATATCGAGGCCCTGGGGCGCCGGTCGCTGGCCGTGGCGGCTGACGTTCGGGACCCGGCGGCGGTTGAGGCGGCGGTTGACAAGACCGTGACGGCACTCGGTCGGTTGGACATTCTCGTGAACGGCGCCGCGGGCAACTTCCTGTGCCTGGCGGAGGACCTTTCTCCGAACGGGTTCGGGTCCGTCGTCGACATCGATCTCAAGGGCACGTTTCATATGTCGAAGGCGGCCCTTCCGCATCTCAGGGCGACCGGTGGTGCCGTGGTCAACATCAGCGCGACGCTTCACTATCTGGGAACGGAGGCTCAGCTGCACGTCTCGGCGGCCAAGGCCGGCGTCGATGCACTCACACGAGTGCTCGCGGTGGAATGGGGTCGGTACGGGATCCGTGTCAACGGGATTGCGCCGGGCCCCGTGGCTGAGACCGAGGGCGTGAAGCGTCTCCTGGTCGGGCGTTCGCGGGAACACGCGATCAAGCGTACTCCGCTGGGGCGCCTCGGAGCGATTGCCGACGTAAGTGACGCCGCCCTCTTCTTATGCTCGGACGCCGCAGCGTTCATCACCGGTGTCACCCTGGTGGTGGATGGTGGCCTCTGGCTCGCGTCGAGTCGGGTGGCGGAGGAATAGACTCCTGACCCCGGCTCCGCTGGTCTACAGCCTCTGATAATCGGCCCGCCAGGTCACGACCATCTGTTTGACCGTCTTGCGGTTGGCGATGCCGTCTTCGATGACCTTCTTCGCCAAACCTGGAAGCTCCGCGTCACTCGCAAACCGAAGGGCGACGAGTTGGTCCATGGTGAAGTCGTCAATACGCGGCTTCAGCTCGTCCGGGAGGAGGACCTGCATCCGGAGCCGCTCCTCCAGACGGATGACGCGATCCTGGGCGCCCAGCGCAAAGACCCGTGCGAAGAGGGCGACCACCATGAGTCCGATCGCCAAGGCGACGCCCCACGCGGTGTCGAACGAAAACCCGGTAAACATGCGATAGAGGGCCAGGAGCACGTTGACCAGGAATATCGGGAGGGCTACGTAGTGAAACACGGGAACGAGCTTGGCGTGGTTGTCGAACGTTTGAGGCGTCTTCTCGGCCATGTATCCTCCAGTGACAGCGGTGAAGGATCAAGTGTATTACTCTGCCTCGGACGAGTCATAGTTCTTGACCAACCCGTCGGCGACCAGCGCCGGCGATGAGAGGACACGATGAGCGAGCTCGCGAAGAAACAGTGTGTGCCGTGTCGCGGCGGGGTTCCGCCCTTGAAGGGACCGGAGCTCGAGGCGCTGCGTGGGCAGTTGGGTGGGGGATGGACGGTCGCCGACGAGCATCATCTCGAGAAGGAGTATCGGTTCGATGATTTTCGGCAGGCGCTAGACTTCACGAACCAAGTCGGCGAGATGGCTGAGGAGCAGAACCACCACCCCGATATCTTGCTGACCTGGGGAAAAGTGAGGGTTACGATCTGGACCCACAAGATCGACGGACTGACAGAGAGTGACTTCGTCTTTGCCGCGAAGGCAGACGCCCTCTGACCTCGCGGCGCCCGTGATGGCATTTCCCGGGCGATCACGCCCGCGGCGGCGATCTCGCGCAGCGGAGCGCGCGGGACACTAGTGTAAGATCAGCGGTTGATGAAAACCGAGGTGACCGCAGCCGACGGTGACGTAGAGGCGGCGGGTGCTCGGCTCGACGCATGGGTCCAGGAGGTTGTCGCCTGGCATTTCGACCCGGCCACTGGCTGTCCGTTCTGGTTGAGCTGGGCAGAGAAGGCGGGGTGGGATCCGCGGGCCGAGGTCGCTGGTTTCGACGACCTCGCCAAGTTCGGACACTTCGAGGATGAGTGGCTCCGCGGGGGACCGGTGCGGCGCTGGGTTCCTCGGGGGTTCGCAGACCGGCCCGTCTACGTGTTCGAGACTGGCGGAACGACCGGTATTCCCAAGAGTCGCGTCGCCATCGAAGATTTTCGTATCGACTACGAACTATTCTCGGAAACCTTGCCGGACGAGCACTTCCCCAGAGGGGCCAACTGGCTTATGCTCGGGCCGAGTGGCCCGCGGCGTTTGAGGCTGGCGGTCGAGCACCTGGCGCAGCAGAGGGGCGGCATCTGCTTCTGCGTCGATCTTGATCCCCGATGGGTGATCAAGCTGATTAGGAAAGGCTGGATGGACCATTTGAAGGCCTACCAGGATCACGTCATCGACCAGGCGCTCACGGTGCTGTCAGCGGGTCACGAGATCAAGTGTTTGTTCTCGACACCGAAACTGATCGAAGCTCTAGCAAATCGTCTCGAGACCGAGGGGTCGAGCATTGCGGAAACCGGTATCAGCGGCATCTTCGCCGGCGGCACGGAGTTCACGCCGCAGTGGAACCGTTTCGCGCAGGAGGAGCTGCTCGACGGCGTCTACATGACTCCGACCTATGGCAATACCTTAATGGGGTTGGCTGCCAGTCCTCCCAGCGGTGCCGACGACGGATACAAGATCACCTACTACGCACCCCAGCCTCGGGCCGTGATTCAGGTGGTTGATCCAGACGAGCCGGGTCGGCTCAAGCCATACGGGGACACGGGACGGGTCATGCTCACGACCCTGACGAGGGAGTTCTTCGTCCCCCGGTTCCTCGAGCGTGACGAGGGTGAGAGGGAGCCGCCGTGCCGTCTCTACCCGTGGGATGGGGTCAGTGGAGTTCGTCCGTTCGGCGGTCTAGCCACCGGGACAACAGTCGGTGTGTATTGAAGCTGTGGGATCTCACGCGCCGAGGGTGTATGGCCCGCTTCGGTGAGACATTTCTTTGTAAGGAGAGGAACTGCAATGAGCAATATCAAGAGTCTTCTGATGCAACGGAGTTGGATCGGGGTGATTGTGGTGTTGACGGCGACGGCGATCGCATGTGGCGGCGGCGAAGCGGAGCCTGAAGCGGAGATGGAGATGGAAATGGCGGAGCCCGAGGCCGCGCCGGAGCCGATGGACGAGCCGCGCGTGTTCTTTGTCGCGCCGGCGGACGGACAAGAGATCTCCGTTGATATTCCGGTGTCGTTTGAGTTTGGGGCCGAGAACTTCGAGATTGGTGCCGTCCCGGAGACGGTCGAACAGATTCGTGAGGGCGTTGGACACTACCACCTCGGCGTCGATGCCGAATGCCTCCCGGCCGGGGAAATCGTTCCGCAGGCCGACCCGTGGATTCACTTTGGTGACGGTTCGAACACGATCGACATGTCGCTCGAGCCTGGTGAGCACAGATTCTCCGTGCAGATGGCCGACGACGAGCACCGGACGCTCGAGGGACTTTGCGAAACGATCACGGTGATGCTCGAAGAAGGGATCTAGGTGATCCACTTTCCGATCCTTCGGTGGGGCAGCCCGTATAGGAGCCTCGAGCTGGACCAGGTCGTCCACTTCGATACGGGCGAGCCGGTGGCCGAGGTGAGCCAGGCGAATCCGGGCCTGGTTGCCCGGGACATGCGGAAAGCCGAGCGGGCGCGGGAAGTCCTCCGGGATCTGCCGATTCCTGACCTCGTGGCGATGGTCAAGAAGGCGGCCGAGCTCTTCTCGTCGGCGGAGCTCCCACTGGGCGACGGAACGCAGACACCGGCCGACTTTGTTCGCCAGCAGTCGGCAACCACCGGTCTGTCCGAGCAGATGTGTCGGATGAACATGGAGAAGCTCCGGTTCGTGCTCGATCACCTCGACGACATTCTGGTGTCGCTGACCCGGCGTCTTGATCCCGACATCCTGTCCCGCGGGTACGGGGAAGAGGATGGCGTGATGCGCAGCTACCAAGCCACCACTCCGGTGCTCGGGATGGTGCTGCCGTCCAACTCGCCAGGTGTCCACAGCCTGTGGCTCCCGATCATTCCACTGCAGATCGGGCTGGTGCTCAAACCGGGCCCGCAGGAGCCGTGGACCCCCTGGCGAATGGTCCAGGCCTTCTTTGAGGCGGGGATCCCACGGGAGTCAGTGTCGCTCTATCCGGGTCCGGGCGAGGTTGGCGCCGCGGTGCTCAACAGCTGCTCGCGGAGTCTGATTTTCGGCGGCGCCGCGACGGTCGAGCAGTACGCTGGTCACCCCGGCGTGCAGGTGCACGGACCGGGATTCAGCAAGATTCTTCTCGGCGATGACCAGGTTGACGACTGGGAGCAATACCTCGATCTGATGGTCGACAGCGTTTTGGTCAACAGTGGGCGAAGCTGCATCAACTGTTCCGGTATTTGGGCCTCCCGACACACGACGGCGATCGCGCGAGCGCTGGCCGAGCGTCTCGGCCCCATCGCTCCGCTCCCACCGGACGATCCGGATGCGGCGCTGGCCGCGTTCACCGTGCCTGGACAAGCCACGGCGATTTCTGCCGACATCGACAGCGTCGTCCGAGAGGCTGACGTTGAAGACATGACCGCCTCCTTCTACGATGATCGGCTTATTGCGCGCGAACGTTGCGACTATCTCCGTCCGACGGTGTTGCACTGTGAGTCCCCCGATGTTGCCGCGTCGAAGAAGGAATACATGTTTCCCTTCGTGACGGTCGTGCAGTGTTCACAAGAGAAGATGCTGTCCGCGATCGGGCAGACGTTGGTGGCGACTGCGATCACGGAGGACGAAGCCTTCACGCGAACGTTGCTTGATGCCAGGAACATCGACCGCCTCAATGTCGGTCCGATTCCCACCATCAAGCTCAATTGGCTCCAGCCTCACGAAGGCAACATCGTCGACTTCCTCTTCCGGCCGCGTGCGTTCCAAGTGGCGTCTTAGCCGGACGCCGGCGAGACGCCGGTCGCCGTGTTGGACACGGCGGTCGTCGGGGAGTGTGGGTCCGTGCTCGAAGTCAAGAATCTGAGCAAGCAGTACTCCACGCCCCACGGGGCGCTACAGATCCTCTCGGACATCAGCTTCAGCCTTGACCGAGGCGATTCTGCGTCCATTGTGGGGCCCTCCGGCAGTGGCAAGAGTACGCTGCTGTATATCGTTGGTGCACTGGAGCCGCCAACCGCGGGGACCGTGACGCTCGACGGCAAGAACCCGTTTACCCTTCCCGATCGAGAGCTCGCAGTGTTTCGCAACAGCCAGGTCGGGTTCATCTTCCAGGATCACTTGTTATTGCCCCAGTGCTCCGTGCTCGAAAACGTCCTCGTGCCGACGCTGGTCGCCGAGCCAGAACCGGGCGTGACCGATCGCGCCGTCGACCTGATCGAACAGGTCGGCCTGAAGCCCAGACTCGAACATCGTCCGGCTGAGCTGTCCGGCGGCGAGCGTCAGCGGGTGGCGCTGGCTCGGGCGCTGATTCGGGAGCCGCGGTTACTGCTGTGTGACGAACCGACGGGTAACCTGGATGGTGATTCGGCCGACATCGTCTCCTCGCTGCTGTTCGATCTCCACACACGGCAAAAAGCGATTCTGGTCGTCGTCACCCACAACACGGCCCTCGCGCAGCGGTGTGCCGTCCAGTATCGGTTGAGCGGTCAGCGCCTCGCGCCGGCATCGTCCGCGGACACCACGCCATGACGCTGCTCACGCTGGTGCGCCGTAGCGTCCTGCACTACTGGCAGACCAACCTGGCTGTCGTGATCGGCGTCGGGGTGGCGGTCGCGGTGCTGGCCGGTGCCTTGCTCGTCGGGTCGTCGGTGCGGGCCAGTCTTCGGACTCTCGCGCTGGAGCGTCTAGGCGCGGTCGACGTTGTGGTAACCAGCGCCCACTTCGTTCGGGAATCTCTCGCTGACGAGCTGCTCGAGACCGGTACCATGCGCGAGTGGTTCGCCACCGCCGCCCCGATCGTCGCGGTCGAGGGCTTCGTGACCCATCAAGAGAGCGGCCGGCGCGCGTCGGGCGTGCAGGTCTACGGGGTCGATGATCGATTCTGGCGATTCCACGGCGCAGAACCCGATTCGTTCGCGTTGGACCGGAACCGTGTCTTTGTCAGTGAAGGTCTGGCCCGCGAGTTGGACGCGGTCATTGACGACAGCTTGCTGGTGCGGCTCGAATTGCCATCCGCGATTCCGATCAGCTCACTGCACGGGCGCCGCGACGACGTCGGTCGGACGCTCCGACTCGGCATCGAGCGCGTTCTCGCGCCCGGTGAACAAGGTGAGTTTTCGTTTCGCCCCCAGCAAGGACTGGCGCGGTCGGTGTTCGTTCCACTGACGCGTCTGCAGCAGGCACTCGAGCAAGACGGACGTGCCAACACCGTGCTCCTTGGCGGTCGGGGTCAGCGAGTCGATGCCCCCGCTGAGCCGAGCTCGCAGCTCGCGGAGGCGGAGTCGGCCGTTCGCGACGTCGCGTCACTCGATGACCTCGGTTTACGCCTGCGTGTCGTGCCGGACCAACGAGCGTTCGCGGTCGAAGCGGCCGCCGGTCTGATCAACGATGCGACTGCCGAGGTGGTCGACTCGACGGCCCGGGCGAACGGGTTCGACACTCGACCGGTCTTGACCTATTTGGTCAACGAGCTGCGCCGGGGCGATCAGGTCATGCCGTATTCGCTCGTCGCTGCGCTCGACCTCAGCGCGGTCGGCGATCAGGAGCGTGATCTCGCCGTCACCGGAGCCGGCGTGGCGCCGATCGTGTTGAACGAGTGGGCCGCCGATGACTTGGGTGTCGCCGTCGGTGACACGCTGGAGGTCGAGTACTACGTCTGGGAGGACGAGGGTCGTCTTGCGACCCGAGGTGCCGATTTCCAGGTGGCCGATGTGATTCCGATCGAGGGTGCGGCCGATGATCAAACGCTGGCACCGGACTACCCAGGTATCACTGAGGCGCTGGATCTCGTCGGTTGGGACCCGCCGTTCGAGATCGACCTCGGGCTCATCCGGCCGCAGGACGAGGCCTATTGGGACCAGTATCGCACCACCCCAAAGGCGTTTATCCCGCTGGAAGCGGGCCAACGGTTGTGGGAGTCGCGGTGGGGCTCGCTGACCTCTATTCGGCTCGCCCCACCTGGCGATCTGCAGACGGCGGCTGATCGTTTCGGGCAGGACCTTCGGGCGGCGATCGATCCCCTCGCGGTCGGGTTTGTCGTGTATCCGGCCCGCGCGCTGGCGGTGGAAGCGTCGGCCGGGGCGACCGACTTTGGTCTGTATTTCGTTTATTTCAGTTTCTTCCTCGTCGTCTCTGCCCTCCTGCTGGCGAGCCTCTTCTTTCGATTGGGCGTCGAACAGCGGCTGGCAGAAGTCGGACTCCTGCGCGCGGCCGGGTTTCCGCCTGCGACGATCTGGCGTGTCTTCAGCGCCGAAGCGCTGCTCCTGTCTTTGCTCGGGAGTGTCATCGGCGTCGGCGCAGCGATTGTCTACGCCGAACTCATCATGTGGGGACTTCGGACCTGGTGGGTCGATGCTGTGGGGACGACCCGCCTCAGTTTGCATGTTTCGCCGGTGGCGCTGGTGCTGGGCGCGTCCGGTGGCGTGCTGGCGGCGTTCTTCTCGATTGCTCTGACCCTGCGGTCACTGGCACCGGCGTCGGCGCGAAGCCTGTTGTCTGGTGTCCTGTCCGAGGGCGCTCCAGCTCAGGTCGCCTCCGGTCAGTCTCGCGGAGTCGTGGCATCGGCGGTATTTGGTGTTCTGGGCGTCGGGCTGGTTGTGGCCGCGTCGTGGGGTGTATTGGGCGCGACGGCCGGTTTCTTTGGTGGCGGCCTGCTGTTGCTCGGCAGTCTCCTCGCCGCCGCCTGGGCCTGGCTCTACGGTCGACCGCGACGTCGCGCGAGCGGTCCGTGGTCGGTGACCCAGGTGGGCCTCCGAAACGCCACCTCTCGCCCGGGGCGGAGCGTGCTGTGCATCGCGCTGATCGCCTCGGCCGCGTTCATTATCGTCGCGGTCGATGCCTTCCACCGGGAGGGCGGGGAGGGCGAGCGCGATCCGCGATCGGGGACTGGTGGGTACACGCTGCTGGCTGACACACTGCTCCCGATCGCGCACGATCCGTCGACTGCCGCCGGTCGCGATGCGCTGAATGTGATCGACTTCTATGCGCCGGGCGGTGCGCTCGAGGATGTGACCTTTACACGCTTTCGGTTGAGACCGGGGGAAGACGCGAGCTGCCTCAACCTCTATCAGGCGAAAGACCCCAGGGTCCTGGCCGCAACCGACGCGTTCGCCTCACAGGGGCGCTTCTCGTTCGCCGGGACCCTGGCCGAGACGCCCGACGAAATCGAGAACCCGTGGCAGCTACTGCATCGTGAATTCGACGACGACGCGATTCCGGCGATCGCTGACGCGACCTCGCTCACCTACGCGTTACATCTCGCCGTCGGTGACGACTTCGTACTCAATCGGGACACCGACAATCCGATCCGTCTGCGCATCGTTGCGGCGTTGTCAGACAGTATCTTCCAGCGAGAGCTTCTGATCGCCGAGGATCAGTTCGAGCGCGTTTTCCCGCAATACGACGGCTACCGGTTCTTCCTGATCGACGCGCAGCCTGAGCGTACCGGCGACGTCGCCGCCGCACTCGAGGATCGATTGTCAGACTACGGGTTCGATGTGGTCTCGGCCAGCGAGCGGTTGGCGGCGTTCCACAGAGTCGAGAATACGTATCTGGCGACATTTCAGACCTTGGGCGGTCTCGGGTTGGTGCTCGGCACGTTCGGGCTCGGGGCGGTGTTGCTGCGCAACGTGCTCGAGCGCCGCCGCGAGTTAGCCCTCTTGCGCGCGGTTGGCTTCAACGCCCGCCACTTGTCGTTGATGGTCGTCGCCGAAAACGCCTTCTTGTTGTTTTCCGGTCTGTTCGCCGGCACGGCCTCTGCGCTGGTGGCCATCGCCCCGGCCTGGATCTCCCGAGGGGGAGGGCTGCCGGTGTTCTCACTGGCGGCGTTGCTCGTCGTCGTTGCCGTCGCCGGCTTTTCCGCGTCGCTCGTGGCGACGTGGGCGGCCGTGCGATCTCCTCTTCTGCGGGCACTCCGCACCGAATAGATTCGTCAACTCCGATGCCGACGCCCGTCGCCAAGCAACGCCCACATCATCTCGAGACGCACGGCGACGTTCGCATCGACGACTACTACTGGTTGAGAGAACGATCGGATCCCGACGTGCTGGCGTATCTGGAAGCCGAGAACGACTATCTCACCGAGCGGCTGGGGCATACGCGAGACCAGCAGGACACGCTGTTCGAGGAGATCAAGGGCAGGATCAAACAGACTGACGTCTCGGTGCCGTACCGTGAGGGGACCCATCTCTACTACTGGCGCTACGAAGACGGCCAGGAGTATCGGGTGCACTGTCGAAGACCCGCGGCCGACGCGGCGGAGCAGGTGACACTTGACGTCAACGCGCTGGCCGAAGGACACGAGTACTGCGACGTGGGTGGGCTGGTCGTCAGCCCGAACGAGCAACTGCTCGGGTACGCCGTCGATACGGTGGGTCGCCGCCAGTACGACATACGGTTCCGTGACCTCGCCTCCGGGACGGGGCTCGACGACGTCATCCGCAGCGTTACCGGAAATTATGTGTGGGCCAACGACAACCTCACTATCTTCTACACGAAGCAGCACGAGACGACCCTGCGGTCCTTTCAGGTGTATCGTCATCGTCTGGGCCAGGATGTGTCGGAGGACGAGCTGGTCTACGAGGAACGCGACGAGACGTTTGGATGCGGCGTCGGCAAGAGTCGTTCAAAGCGCCACATTCTGATCGGTTGCTACCAGACACTCACCACGGAGTATTACGTGCTCGATGCGGACCGCCCTGCAGACCCCCCGCGGCCGTTCGTGAGCCGGCGGTCGGGGCACGAGTACCACATCGACCACTTTGGCGACCGATTCTTCATCCGGAGCAACGCCGGGGCCCGGAACTTCCGCCTCCTCGACACGGGTGACGACCCCGACCAGTGGCCGTCGGAACGCTGGCAGGAGCTCATTCCCCATCGAGACGACGTCCTGATCGAAACGTTCGAGCTGTTCCGAGACTTCCTCGTGCTACAGGAGCGCACCGGCGGTCTCGTGAGGCTCCGGGTCCGGCCGTGGAACGGAGATGCCGCCCACGACATCGCGTTTCCGGAACCGGCCTATGACGCCTATATCGATGCACACAACAAGATCGCGGAGACGACGGTGCTCCGTTTCGGATACAGCTCGCTCAGCACCCCGGCGTCGGACTACGACTACGACATGGTCGCGCGTGAACGGACTTTGCTGAAGCGCGAAGAGGTACTGGGTGGCTTCGACCCAGATCACTACCGGACCCAGCGGCTCTCTGCGACCACCGCGGATGGCGTGCAGGTCCCGATCTCGTTGGTGTCGCGCATCGACACGCCGCTGGATGGATCGGCCCCCCTCCTGCTCTACGGATACGGGTCCTACGGCATAAGCATGGATGCTGATTTTCGGTCGCCCCGACTCAGCCTCCTCGACCGGGGGTTCGCGTTCGCGATCGCACACGTACGCGGCGGTCAAGAACTTGGCCGACAGTGGTATGACGCCGGCAAGCTCCTCCACAAAAAGAACACCTTCACCGACTTCGTCGCGTGCGCGGAGCATCTCGTGGCCGAGCGCTACACGTCTCCGGCGCGGCTGTTTGCGATGGGAGGCAGCGCCGGTGGTCTGCTGATGGGTGCGGTCTGCAACATGCGACCAGACTTGTTTCATGGCATCGTGGCGCAGGTACCGTTCGTTGACGTCTTGACCACGATGCTGGACGACACGATCCCACTCACCACCGGCGAGTACGATGAATGGGGGAATCCACATGACCCGACGTACTACGAGTACATCAAGTCGTACTCGCCTTACGATAACGTCGTCCCCAAGGCGTACCCACATCTGCTCGTCATGACGGGGCTTCATGATTCCCAGGTGCAATACTGGGAGCCCGCCAAATGGGTCGCTCGGCTCCGGGCCGTGAAGACAGACGACCATCTCCTGCTCCTCAAGACCAACACGGAAGCTGGCCACGGCGGCGCCTCGGGTCGTTACCACCGGTACCGCGAGACCGCGCTTCAATACGCGTTTCTCCTGGAGCTCGCGGGCGGCGGCGCCGCCGCGAGGCCGGCGACGGACTCGACATAGGATGCGGAATTGGCTGCTGGGACTGGCCGTGTTTGGTCTGTATCTCCTGCATCAGGACATCTGGTTCTGGGAGTTGGCGCGGCCGCTGATCTTTGGCTTCCTACCGGTGGGGCTCTTCTACCACGCGGCGTACTCGATTGTGGTCGCCCTTCTCATGGTGGTCCTGGTCGTGTACGCGTGGCCGGCGGCGCTTGAACGTGAGGTCGAGGGCGACTCGCCTGATGCGACCGGGGGGCGCCCGTGATCCCGGCGCTCGTCGTCTTCGCCTACCTCGGCGTGGTTCTCTACATCGGGATCTTCGCGGCCCGCCGCTTCGACCAGGGCAGTGCCGAAGGGTACTTTCTTGCGGGCCGCTCGTTGGGCCCGGCGGTCTTCCTGTTGTCGCTGTTCGGGACCAATATGACTGCGTTCACGATCCTGGGCTCGGCCGGTCACGCATTCTCCAACGGCATTGTCACCTACGGTCTGATGGCGTCGTCTTCGGCGCTCATCATCCCGGTGACGCTGTTTCTGGTCGGCACGCGGATGTGGGCGCTGGGCAAGCGTCACGGCTTCATCACGCCCGTCCAGATGTTTCGTGACCGCTGGGAATGCCGACATATCGGGACGTTGATCTTCGCCCTGCAAGCCGCGCTGCTCTTGCCGTACATCATCATTGCGGTGATGGGCGGGGGGACCACACTGAACGCGGTCAGCGGCGGTGTGGTGCCGTACTGGCTTGGCGGCGCCGTTGTCGCCGTCGTCGTGATGAGCTACGTGTTCTTCGGAGGTATGCGCGGAACCGCATGGGTCAACACGTTTCAGACAGTCCTCTTTCTCGTGTTCGGGGTCGCCGCACTGCTCCTGATTGGATCGAGTATCGGCGGGTACGCGCAGGCCATGGAGCATCTGCTCGACTCCGAAGCGACGGCCGCGCTCTTGACCCGCGAGCGTGTGTCACCGCGGTTCTTCTTGAGCTACACGTTCATTCCGTTGTCGACCATCGTCTTCCCTCATATCATCATCTTCTGTTTCACCGCCCGCCGGATGGCCCAGTTCAAGCGAACCGTCGTCTACTATCCGCTCTGCATCCTGGCCATCTGGCTGCCCTGTGTGTTCCTCGGTGTCGCAGCGAATGCGATGCTGGATGTTCCTGGCATCGCTGCCAAGCTTGATGCGCGCGCGGTACTGGCGTCGGGAAGCGCCCTGTCGGCTGGGGTGGCGGCCAACCTCCAACAGCTCGCGGCCGGGGACGATGTGATCATCCTGATGCTGGAGCACTACGCGCCGCTATGGATGGCAGGCCTGCTTGGCGCTGGCATCATGGCGGCGGTCATGGCCAGTGACTCCCAGATCTTGGCATTGTCAACAATGTTCACCGAAGACGTCTTCGCGTTCTATGGCGGCAGGCGCCGTTTCGGCGAACGCGTTCAGGTTCAGACGGGCCGCCTGTTCGTCGTGCTGATCGCGGCGCTGGCCTACGTCATCGCGCTCCGCGCCTCCGCCGGCATCTTCAACCTGGCGGTGCAGTATGCGTTCTCTGGTTACGCGGCACTCTTCCCACTGCTCGTGGGTGCGCTCTTCTGGAAGGGAAGCACGAAATGGGGGGCGCTCGCTGTGACCGTCTGGACGACGACGACGGTCGCCGCTGTCGCCTTGTTTCAAGCGGTCGTGCCACCGACCGCTCCGGGGACGGTCGTGTCGTACTGGACCATGGCCGGTGTCGACGTGATCACGCGAACACCGGGCGGTACGGACGTCCTGGGGTTCATGCCGGTGGTTCCGATGACCGTCGGATCGGCGCTGCTCATGGTTGTCGTGTCGTCGCTGACACCCCGTCCGAGCGAGGTCACACTGAGGCGATACTTTTGAGGATGTCGGCGTCTGCCGCCTGGCTCATCTGACTAGACGGGGCTTCGCCCCGGACCCCCGCCGGCCGCTTTGCGGGGACCCCGAAGGCCCCACTCCGCGGCGGCGAGGCGCGCCGTGCGCGCCTTGCCCGTCACGCGGCTCTCCACAACGAGTACCAAGTTCCCGTCGCGAGCCGGACAACGGGCTAACCACCGAGGAAACGTGCAACGCCGATGCCGATCATCGTCCCGACGAGTGCCAGTTTGACGGCGGCTCCAGCGATGATGCCGATCCATGTGCCGAATCCGGCCCATGTCGCCTCCTGAAGAGTCCGGCGCGACAGATACTCGCCGGCCACGGCACCGACCAATGGACCCAGCAGGAGACCGGGGAGACTGAAGAAGAGTCCCACGATCGTGCCGACAAATGCACCTGCGACCGCCCAGCGGCTCGCGCCGACTGTCCGGGCTCCGAGCGCGGTTGCGGCGATATCGACCGCGTAGGTGACGATCGCGAACGTCGTGAGTATCACAATCGTACCGGTGCCGATACGGGCGAAGTCGTCGAGCCAGGCCAGCCAGATGAGTCCGATGAGAACGAGCACCGCTCCGGGAAGCCCCGGCAGTATCGTCCCCACGAGACCCACGAGCACGAGGGCGACGGCGAGCATGGCCCACACGGTCGTCATGATCCGGAGTGCAGCGTGTGCGTGACCTGGAACGCCGATCAGCTCTTGATCGGGACCACAGTTTGCCGGAAACCTCCCAGGCCCGCGTATCGCGCCGATGCGCCGAGGTCGTGCTCGATTTTGAGGAGTCGGTTGAATTTCGCGATCCGCTCGCCGCGGCATCCGGAGCCGGTCTTGATGTGTCCACAGCCGGTGGCAACCGCGAGGTCGGCGATGAACGTATCCTCGGTTTCGCCAGACCGATGCGAGACGTAGACGCCGTAGTCGTGCCGCTGGGCCAGTCGTACGCACTCGAGTGTTTCCGAGACCGTGCCGATCTGGTTCAGCTTGATCAGGATCGAGTTCCCGACTCCTTTATCGATCGCCTCTTGAAGAATCGAGGGGTTCGTGCAGAAGATGTCGTCCCCAACCAGCTCCACACGTCCACCAAGTGTCGTCGTCAGCTGCTTCCAACCGTCCCAGTCGTTTTCGGCGAGGGCGTCCTCGATCAACACGATCGGGTACGTGTCGACCCAACGTCGCCACAGGCCGATCATCTCGTCGGTTGTCTTGGATCGGCGATCCGATTTGAAGAACACGTACGAGTCCTCGTCCCACAGCTCACTCGTAGCCGGGTCCAGACACAAGACGATGTCCTCACCGGGCCGATAGCCCGCCTGTTCGATCGCTCGGAGAATGAATGCGACCGCGTCCTCGTTGTCGCCAAGGTCGGGTGCGAAGCCACCTTCGTCCCCGACACCCGTCGCCTTGCCCTCGGCGTGGAGAAGGTTCTTGAGCGCATGGAATGTCTCGACACCCATTCGAAGTCCTTCTGCAAACGACGGCGCGTTGTGGGGTGCGATCTGGAACTCCTGAAAATCCACCGTGTTGTCCGCGTGACGGCCGCCGTTGATGACGTTGAGACAGGGGACCGGCAGCGTCGCCTCGCTGCCTCCTCCGAGGTACCTGAACAGCGGTTGGCCGGTCGCATAGGCAGCGGCGCGCGCCGCCGCCATTGAGACACCGAGAATCGCGTTGGCGCCAAGTCGCGACTTATTGGGAGTGCCGTCGAGTTCGATGAGGCGTGCGTCGAGGCCCTGCTGGTCGGTCACGTCAAAGCCGACGAGCGCCGTCTGAATCTCCGTGCGGATATGTGCGACCGCCTGTCGAACGCCTTTCCCGCCGTACCGGCTCTGCTCGCCATCTCGTAGCTCCGCCGCCTCTCGTTCGCCCGTCGAGGCCCCTGACGGGACGAGCGCCGAAGCGGTGGTGCCATTCTCGAGCTGCACACGAGCCGCGACGGTCGGGTTGCCGCGGGAGTCGAGAACCTCAAGTGCGCCGATCGAGCGAATCTTCATCTGCGGATGGCCTCCCTCTGTTCGTGCGACATAGGACGCTCGTCGGGCGTCAAGACGCTTCAGCCGCGGCGTGCTCGTGGGTCAAACGCGCCCGGCATCGTTCCTCCTCGTGCCTGATGGGTCGGACGGCCTGACATCCGGCACCACGCTGCGGCCGAGAAACCGGGTCTATTGTTTCAGGAGACGGCCGAAGGCGGCAATTCGTCGCAGAGTCTGAGATTGGTATGATCAGGGGCCATGTGTCGAAACATCAAGACCCTGTTTAACTTTGCTCCGTCCGCGACGGAAGCCGAAGTCCATGAGGCGTCGGTCCAGTTCGTCCGCAAGCTGAGCGGGTTCACAAAGCCGTCAAAGGTCAATCAGACGGTGTTTGATCGTGCCGTCGACGACGTCGCGGTCGCGGCCCGACAGTTGATTGATTCGCTGGTGACCGCCGCGCCACCGCGCGACCGAGAAGAGGTCGCCGCCCGTGCCCGCGCCCGCGCCGAGCTCAGATTCGGCACGGACCGTGGTCAGACGGGTGTGCTGGAGGAGACCACACGATGAAATCGGCTGAGCTTGCCGCAACCCGCGATCAACTCCAGCAACGACTGTCTCGGCTCACCAAACGAGCCGGGAAGATCGAAAGCAATCTCCGCAAACCGCAAAACCCAGACTGGGAGGAACGGGCCACGGAGGTTGAGAATGACGAAGTACTCGAGACTCTGGACTCGAGCACTCTCGAAGAGGTGAAGCAGATTCAGGACGCCCTGGAGCGGGTCGACGCTGGGACCTACGGCACGTGCCTTCGCTGCGGTCGGCCCGTCGGCGACAAACGTCTAGAAGCGGTGCCGCATGCGGCCACCTGTATCACCTGCGCGTCGGCCTAGCAGCCCGTGGTGAAAGTCGCGCGTGGCACGAGACCGGGCAAACACCTGCCTGGCTAGGCGCGACGAGGAAGAATATTGGGTATATTCGCCCCCGCTCGAAGAAGTCTCAGCGTCGCCCCTTGCGGGATGGATGGCCGGTCGAATGCCGCGGGACTTTCACCACGGGCTGCTAGGGTCTCTCGGGACCGTTGCGCCTTTCTGATCCAGATTGGCGCGCCTCCTCTTAGCCGTCGTGACTGACGAGCACGACCCACCAGCGGCCGCAGCACGACCGGCGTTTACGTGGGGACGTCTGGTCGGGCTGCTTGGGCTCGGGTTCGTCCTGTACGTCGCGGTTTCCTCAGACCGCATCCACTCCTTTTTGTTCGGTCTGGTCACGGTGGTCAGCGAGATCGTCTCGACCCACCCCGTCTGGGGTGCGGTGCTGTTCGTGCTGTTGTCGGCGGCATCAGCGATGGTCGCGTTCTTCTCGACCGGCGTGATTGTGCCGGTTGCCCTGGTCACGTGGGGGGCTCAAGTTACATTCGTGCTGCTGTGGCTTGGGTGGGTTCTCGGGGGGATCGTTGCGTACTCCCTGAGCCGGTTTCTTGGTCGCCGTGTGGTGACCGCCCTGACCTCGGGTGAAGCGCTCGCGTATGGTGACCGTATCTCCGCGCGGGCTCCGTTTCGTCTGGTTCTCCTATTTCAGCTTGGCCTGCCGTCTGAGATTCCAGGGTATGTGCTCGGTGTCTTGCGATACCCGTTCGTGACCTATCTGGCGGCGCTGGCGCTCGCCGAGCTGCCGTACGCGGTCGCGACGGTCTATCTCGGGGACAGCTTTCTCGAGCGTCGGGGCGTGTTACTGATCGGGATCGGGCTGGCCGTCGTAGGACTCAGCGTCCTGGCGTTCCGCAGCCTGCACCGTCGCCTCAATGCCTCCTGAGGGTGTCATGCTCGGGTGGTCGCTTCTGTCCACGCGTACGTGCGTATACTAACGAAGAACTGCGCCTCAAGCCGACGAGCGGGACCTTTCCGCTGTCCAGCGAAGTTCATGTGTTCGTGACAGTGGGCGCAGCATCATGCCGCTGCGCAGCGGCCCGCTATGCGGGTGAGGTCAGGACACTAGACAACCCATCGCGACTGGCGCGGGGGAGTGAATGCCCAGCTCGTCGTTGACACTGCGCCGCTTCACACGGTTCTACGCGCCGCTCGCGGCGACGAGTCTGCTGCTGACTGCCACCAACCCGCTCCTGACCAGCGCGATGTCAAGGAGCGTCAACCCAGCAATCGCATTGGCTGGCTTCGGAGTGGCGTTCTCGCTGTGCGGTGTCCTGTACAGTCCGCTGCTGGTTGGCCAGCAGGTGGCCGCGACCAAGCTTCTGACCGGCTCTCTTTTTGGACCGATTCAGCGTGTCTGGCTCCGGATCGGCATGGTACTGTCTCTCGTCGCAGCCGCGGTCGGGTTCTCACCCCTTGGAGTCGTCGTGTTCAGTAGCATCATGGGGGTGTCAGGAGACATCTTCGACGAAGCGCGCGCGGCGATCGTTCTGCTGGCCCCGGTTCCGCTCCTGACCGCCGTCCGAGCCGTACACCAGGGACGCCTCGTCGCTGGTCATCGCACCAATCCGATCGCGTTGGCCACCGGTGCGCGGACCGCCGTACTCGCACTTGTCGCCGTGGCGCTGACTGTGACGACTCCAGGTGGGGCGTGGGTGGGTGCCGCGGCGTTCAGCTTGGGCCTCCTGGTGGAGACGATTCTGGTCACCAGAGCGCGCGCCGGTGCGGACGGTGCCTATCATCCGGTCGCCGTCGAGGGTGTTGAACCGATCGTGGCCGACGATCGGCTGCTGCGGTTCTCGACGCCGTTGATGCTGAATGTGCTGCTGTGGTGGAGCACGCCGGTTCTGATCAACAGCGTCCTGGCGCGCTCGCCATTCCCGGCCGAGGCGATCGCGGCGTTCTTCGTGGTCGAGGCGGTGGCCTGGTTTCTGGCGGCACCGGTTGGCCAGTATCAGTTCCTGAGCATCGGCTTGGTCGACTGTAGACGCGCACACCGGGCCGTGCAGAAGTGGTCGCTCACCTTGGCGGCTGCCGTGGCGGCGATCGTCGCCCTCGTCGCCGTGCCGCGAGTGCGGGAGGCCGTGCTGAGCGCCGTGTTCGGACTTGACTCCGGCCTCCTCTCAGACATCGGGGCGGCGCTGCCGTTCGCGGCGGCGTACCCACTGCTGTATGGGCACAGGCAGTATTACCAGGGCCTGTTTACTCGTTGCGGTCGTTCTGATGCGGTGGGATGGGGAGCCGTGCTTCGTGTTGCCACCGTTTTCGCGGTGGCGGTCGCCGGACTAGGTCCCCTGGGATACGCCGGCGCCACGCTAGGCGTGGCCTCGGCCGTCGCCGGGCTCACGGTAGAGGGCATCTTCCTCGAGCGGGTGTCTCATAGACAGGTGATGTCGCGACTCCCCGAGTCGCGTCCGATTCGTACCGAGCTGTTGTCCACTGAAGGGGTTTCAGGATGAGGCGATTCACTCCAAGCTGGCGGGTGGTAGGTCGTGTCGCGATCGGGCTCATGCTCCTGACGGCTGCCCTGCCCGTCGGGTCCTGTGGCGGTTCCGGCCCGAGTCAGGATCCGGCGCTCGCATCGGCACCACACCTTCCCGACGGGTACGCTCTGCGGTTGGATCGGCCGAACCGCGACCCGACGGAGTTCGTCACGATGTCGGATGGAGGCGCGCTCCATGTTCGAACGGGTCCGGCGGGAATCATCTATCGGCCCGACCAGGTGGTCGATGCGGCGCGGTATACCGTACGGGCTCGATTCACCGAGATCGGAGCGCCGATCGGGCATCGCGAGGGCTTCGGGTTGTTCTTTGGTGGTCAGGACCTGGAAGGCGATCGCCAGCGGTATACCTATTTTCTCGTCCGGGGCGACGGGCGGTTTCTCATCAAGCGCCGCGACGGCGCGTCCACGTTCGATATGACGGACGGATGGGAGGAGTCTGGTGCGGTACGTGTTCCCAGCTCGGAGTCCCGAGACGTCGCCAATGAGCTCGCAATCACCGTCGACGGAGACCGGGTGCGCTTTTCCTGCAACGGCGAGTCGGTCGCCGATATACCGGTCGGCGATCTCAGCACGCTCGGGGTGGTCGGCGTTCGGGTGAACCACAACCTGGAGGTGCGTGTTCAGGACCTGCAGGTGGATGGGTCCTGACCTCATCGACCGCTGGCGTAGATCGTCCTGAAGGAAGGTTGGTGCCTTCAGGGCTCACTCACCAGAAAAAGGGGTGGGGCGGTGGGCGCCCCACCCGATGGTAGGCTTACGGGGCGGCCAGCGGCGCCGTGTTGGCAATGTCCGTGAAGACCTGGAGAACGCCACCGCCGACGAGCTCGATCGCGCCAACGGCGATGAGCGAGATGAAACCGGCAAGCAGGGCGTACTCAATCAGGTCCTGCCCACTCTCTTCTACGATCAGATTCTTGATTAGCGCTTTCATGTACTTCTTCCTTTCGAGTGACGTATTAACGAGTTGTGAGCCTGCGACGTCCTCTGTTGCTCCGGTCTACGTGCAGAACCAGAGCACTACGCAGACGGCGAGACCCCACCGTAGAACCACATCGCCCGTCTCGGGCCTTCGTCTTGTGCGTGTCACGTTTCGCTATGGCCGGCCGACCACAATCGTCGTCGGCGGCTTCATCGATTCGTAGACCGAATCCTCGTTGCGACCATCCGACAAAATGGTTGCGTCGAGAACGATTCGGGCGCTGGTTACGATGCAGCCGCTATCTGTGCAAACCGCATGCTCAACAAAATGCCGGGATGAGACATCGGAACACGCTGGAAGTCGCCCCCGGCGAAGGCTTTCGTTCACCAAAAAGTGGTTAATCGTTGCGAGGCCAGGAGACTCCCTCTCGAGAGACGGCGCGCTCGCAGATTCTCTGATCGGGTGGTTGGGTGAGCCTACCGATTGGTGGCCAAGATGCCGCCAAAGAGGACGATTCCAGTGACGTCCAGGACCGGGATACAGACGTTGACGAGGCAGACTGACGGCCCGGGTGCCAGCAGCAATCCGGCGGCGACGAAGACGGCGACCCGAAGGCCGGGCCCCAGCGGATTGCGGAGCTGCCCGGCGATTCCGGCCGCGAAGCAGGTCACGCCCAGTGTGGCGATCCCGAGCGGCATCAGCATGCTGACCCAGCTCGCCGCTGTCCCGTCGGCGGAGAGCATCAGCAGTTCCGGGCGGTAGATGAACATATACGGGAGCGTGAATCCGACCAGGGCGTATCGGAAGGAGGCGAGGGCGGTAGGGATGATCGCGGTGCCCGCAATCGATGATGCGGCATAGGCGGCCAACGCCACCGGTGGTGTGACCATCGACATCATCCCGAAGTAAAAAATGAACAGGTGGGCGGCGAGTGGGATGACGCCGAGGTTACCGAGCACCGGTCCGATGAGCGTCGCCATCAACAGGTAGCAGACGGCTGAGGGCAGCCCCATCCCGAGGATGATCGAGGACACCATGATCAGGACCAGCGCCAGAAACAGACTCTGCTCAGCGAGCGGGATGATCGTGGCCGGCAACCGGGTTCCGATTCCGGTCAACGTCACCGTTCCGATGATGATCCCGACAGATGCCGCTGCGGCCACCAGTGGGACGACGCCACGGGCAGCGCTGATCAATCCCCGGATCGTTCTACCGATCTGGAGACGGGTGCTTGCATGCAGACTGCTGGTCACCACGATCGTCGCGAGCGAGAGCGTTACGGCTCGGAAGGCCGTGTATCCCAAGAGAAGGAAGACGATCAGACTTCCGAGTGCCGTTGCGAAGATCACCCCTTCGAATCGCGTGCTGGAGGGCTGAGCTGGCCCGTCCTCCGAGACATCAGCCGTCGCGATCGCCACGCGCCGAGCATGGAAATGGACGATGAGCAATAGCGACAGATAGTAGAGCAGCGCCGGGAGCACGGCGGCGCGCACGATCTCGAGATACGTCACGGGCGGCTCGACAATCTCGAGCATCATGTACGCGCCGGCGCCCATCACGGGCGGCATCAGCGCCCCACCGGAGCTCGCCGCGGCCTGGATACCGGCCGCCGTCACCGGCTGAAATCCGGCGCTCCGCATCATCGGGATCGTGAACGTTCCGGTGGTGGCGGTGTTAGCGACGGCACTGCCTGAAAGCGATCCCATGAGCCCACTACTCACGACCGCGACTTTGGCCGGACCGCCCGCGCTCTTCCCGAACATGCGCTGCGCGAAGTCGACGATAAACCGAGTGGCACCAGTCGCTTCGAGGAACGCTCCGAAGATGACGAACAAGAAGACGTAGGTGAACATCACACTCAACGCGACCCCGAAAATGCCCTGGCTGTGGAGAAACGTCTGCGCGACAATCCGCGACACCGAGTACCCACGGTGGGGAAAGAGCCAGGAGGGGAGGACCGAGCCGAACGATGCGTAGAGCAGGAATACCAGTGCAAGGATCGGCAGCGCCCAGCCCAGAGATCGCCGCGCCGCCTCGATGACGACCAGCAGACCGAGGAGTCCGATCGTGGTGTCGAGTGCGGTCTCGAATCCTGCGCGGTTTCCCAGCGACTGACCGTCGACCCAGAAGGTTGCGAAGAGCGGGTCGGTGTGTAACACGATGTACCCGCAACAGACGATGGCGAGCAGCGCCAGCGTCACGTCGAAGGCGCCCGCGGCCGGGTGTGTCTTGAGCCGAGGGTGTGTCGGTACGTTGAGGAAGCAGAGGACGAGCCCCAGCATGGCGAATACGCTCAGCCGGCTCTGGGGCGCCATCAACGGGTAGTTCACCTCGACCAGCGTGAACCCACATAGCCCTACGGCGATGATCTGGGTGGCGACCTGGCGGAAGTCCACGGCGGCAGAGGCCGAACGGCTAGTCACAGCTCGACTAGTGGAGAACACTCCACTAGGGCCAGATTCCGATCTCCTGGTAGAAGCGAATCGCGCCGGGATGGAACTCGGTGCCGGTGTCGCGGACGACGTTGCTGGGATTGATGGCGCGACCGGCAGCGTGCTTCTCGACGACGAGCTCGCGGTTCTCGTAGAGGAGACGGGTGACGGTGTAGACGAGCTCGTCCGGCGCATCGGTCGACGTGATCAGGTGCATCGAGCCGACATCGAGACCGTCGAAAGGCTCGGCCTGGTTGCGATACGTCTCGGACGGGATCGTCGCTGGCCGAAAAAAGAGAAAGTCGTCGACCAGTTGCTGCTTCTCGGTCTCACCGAATGGGACAAACATCACATCCATCGAGGCCGAGGCCTGCGTGATCGACGCGGTGGGCACCGCCCCACCGAGAAACGCGGCATCCGCCGAGCCGTCCGCGAGCATGTCGACGGCCGCCTGCTGGGTCGCGTTCATTGGGTTGAAGTCGTCGTAGCTGACACCATGGGCTGCGAGGAGCGGTCCCACGAAGTACTCGAACCCCGCACCTGCGGGGCCGACCGTGACGCGCTTCCCTCTGAGGTCATCGATCGCGTCGATGCCAGAGTCTGATGGAGCGATGAAGAGGGCGACGTTGGGTGCGAGTGTCATCACCGACCGTACCGGATAGGCCCGGTCCCAGCCCTCGGTGCCGCGGGCGGCAAAATAGGTAATCGCAGCGTTGGAGAGGGCGAATTCGAGCTCGCCGGACGCCAGTCGGCGAATGTTCTCTTGAGATCCACTCGTCGCTTCGGCTGTCACGCTGAATCCATCGGCCGTACCGGTCTCGTTGACGACCTCCGCCAGTGCGCTTCCAACCGGGAAGAAGGCACCACCGGGTGGTGCGGTCCCGAAGCTCAAAAAGACACGAGAGGGTTCTGCGGTGCCCGACTCATCGCCTCCGGCACCACAGGCGACGAGCACGGCCGAGACGAAGATCGCGGACGACATCAGTAGCGCGCGGTACACAGACCCTCCCTGAGAGGTGTAGAACCGGTTTCACGACCGCACCGGCATTCGGCCGCCGCCCCCTCGACACACTCGGGACGCCCTGAGCCGACCCAAGGGCGAGACATTCGGTTCCGCGGCGTTGCGCGTCGGTCGAATACTCACGGTATTCTTCCTCTTCGCGTCTTCCGGGACGGGCGTCGCAACGCCCTCGTTGCTGCGCTGCGGTGACGAAACCGACTCTCGACGGAGCAGCCGCCTATGGTACTACGGACGGCGCGTCCTCGGGGCCGAAGATGGAGAGGAGATGGCCGTCAGGGTCCCGGAAGTTCGCGGCCCACTGGTCACCGGTGACGTTCCGCGGCGCGTTCAAGAAGGTGATACCCCGCGCACTGAGGTCGGCGTGCGCCTGACGCACGCTCTCCACGACGAAGACGACCTCCGTAGCCCCCGCGACCGGCGTGCTGAGCCGCGCGTGTGGGATGCTGAGACAGAGCGTGATCGCTCCGGCGTCGAGAAACGCCATCTCGGTTGACTGAAACTGCACCGGCAGTCCCAACACGGTGTTGTAGAACTTCAGCGAGCGTTCGAGGTCGGCCGTGCCGAGCATGATGTTGCCGATGCGGAATCCAGTCATCAGTGGGTCTCGTCCTTCTCTACGATAAAACGCCTCGCCTTCATGTCGAAGCGAGGGAGCGTTCCGGGCTCAGCCACGGTCACCGGCACAGTCAGGCCGAGCGCATCGCGCAGTTTCGATTCGACCAGTCCGGCCACCGGCTTCGGGTCTGCTGCATCGACCTCGATCTCTACAGAGAGCGTTCCGAGCGCGCCGGCTGATTGGATCGTGGCCCGGTACTCCACGACCTCGCGCACCGTCCGAACGATCGCTTCAATCGCGGCCGGATAGATATTCACGCCGCGTACGCAGACCATGTCGTCGGCACGAGCCAAGATCCCTCCCGCCAAACGTGACAACGTTCGGCCACACGGACACGGCTCGGAGACCCTGACGACGATGTCCCGCGTGCGGTAGCGGATGACGGGACTGGCCAGACGGCCCAGGTTGGTCACCACAAGCTCGCCCTGGTGACCGTCGGGCACCCCGTGCCCGGTTTCTGGGTCCAGCACCTCGCAAATGAACTCGCACTCGTTCAGGTGCACGAACCCGGAGTTCTCCCAGCACTCGAAGCTGATCGGACCAACCTCGGTCAGACCGTGGTGATCGATCACGCGCGCCCCCCAGCCGGCCTCAATCTGCCGGCGGGTCGCGGGAATGTTTCCTCCGGGTTCACCCGCGACAATCAGCACCCTCACCGAGCTGTCGGCCAGAGCACGGCCGCGCATGCGTGCCACCTCGACCAACCGAAGCGCATACGTCGGCGTACAGCACACCACCGTCGGTTGGAGAACATCGATCAAACCGAGGCGCGTCTCGCTCGTCATTCCGCCGGCCGGCACGCAGTGGGCACCGAGTTGAGTTCCAGCCTCGAAGGCGGTCCAGAAACCAAGAAACGGTCCAAACGAAAATGGAAAGAAGATCCGATCAGCCGGTCCCACCCGTGCCGCCCGGTACACGGCCTTCCAGCACTCGAGCATCCACTGCCAACTCTCAGTTGTATCGAGCCAGCGCAGAGGGTGTCCGGTCGTCGACGATGTCTGGTTGTACCGTGTGTACCCGGCCAGCGATTCGGACAGCGCCGTGCCCCAAGGCGGGTTGGCGTCTTGGTCGGCGATCAGTTCGGCCTTGGCCGTGAATGGCAGCCGGCCAAGATCCTCTGGGAGATCCAGATCGGAGGTCCGAATCCCGGCGCAAGAAAGCTTCTCGGTGTAGAACCGGTTTCGGCCATCGATGTGGCCGAGCAGTGTCGCGAGTCGAGAGGCCTGGCGGGTTTCGAGCTCGTGTCGGGGCAGACATTCGGCTGGAGCAGCCGTTCGAGTGGTCGCGTTGCTCATCGGTCGAGGATTCCCGATACTCTCGCGCGCTGCGCCGTGCCACCCGAGCGGAGCGCCGGTCTCGATGTGCAAAGGGATGTCGTACTCACGGCTCTAGTGTCCTGCGTTTGATATACCTGCATACCGAGGGTGGCGATGCGCCCGGGTGGCCAGGCGCGAAGATCGAGCATATCGGCAATATTCGAGCGCGCGAGAAGAAAGTCTCAGCGCCGGCCTTTCCGGAACGCAGCGCCGGCCGAATGTACAGATATATCGAACGCAGGACACTAGTCCACCACCTGAAAACAGTCAGCGATCTCGCGTGGAATCTCGATCGCTTTCATCGGTCCCCCTGGACTCTTCTCCACGCAGGCGACGGTCAGGCTGCCGGTCGCGATCTCGGTTTGGTCACGGGTCACCGTGGCCGCATACCGGATCGTCTTGGCCGTGATCTCTACCACCTCGATGGCGACCTCGAACTGGTCTTCGAAGTACAGAGGGCGGCGGAAGTCGAACGACGCCGAGACGCGGGGAAACCCGATGTGCGCGCCGCGAGGCGCGATGCTGAGGCCAGCCTCACGCCAGAGTGCGTGTTCTGCCTCCTCCATATAGCGATAGAACCAGCTGAAGTGAACGATACCAGCGGTATCGGTCTCGTAGAACAGCACTCGACGCTTGAGACGATACCGGCTCGGCACGGCCTATTGTCGCATGGCCGACACGTTAACCCGGGCGTTCACGTGTGTTGTTCTGACCGCCTTGGGGTCTTGGTATCGCCTGCGCGCGCGGAGAACTCCTTTAACGCGTCGAACAGCGGTTGGAGATCCACGAACACGTTACCGACGAGCGCATCGACGAGTCGGGGATGGAGGTCAGGGTAGGTCCGGATGAAGGCGCCAAAGTTGAACGTCTCGCTGTAGAAGGCAAGCACGAGCTGACGGAACTGGTCCAGTGCCCAACGGAGGTCGCGCTCGTAGTCGGTGAACGTCGCCCGCGTCACCCGACCGGTCCGTTCGAGCCCCTGATGGATGGCGTCCGCAGCCATCTCACCGCTCTTCAGGGCCAGGAACACGCCGGACGAGAAGACCGGATCAAGGAACGAGAACGCGTCACCAACGAGGCAGAAGCCGTCGCCGGCGGTCTGTGTCGCTCGGTAGCTGAACTCACCGGTCACCCGTATCGGGCCGAGATGAGTCCCCTGAGTGATGTGATCCTTGATCCACGCGCAGCCGTCGGCTTCACGACGGAAGATCGCCTCCGGGTCGCGGGTGTCTCGATAGAGATAGTCCGGTTCTGCCACCACGCCGACGCTCACCAGATCGTTCGGCAGCGGGATATACCAGAACCACCCCTTCTCAGGTATGTAGGCCACCGTGGTCGCGCCTTCGTCGATGCCCGGATCCCGCTTTGCGCCTCTGAAGTAGGTGAAGATCGCGATCTTGTTTAACTCGGGGTCGCGCCGCTTCCAGCCGAGCTTTGAGGCCAGCAACGCGTCACGTCCAGTCGCATCGATCACAACCTTGGCACGGTGGGTCTCACGGCTGCCGTCAGTGTCCGTCAGGACGCCAACGACCCGATCACGATCGGTGACGACATCGCGCACCGTGACCCCGTGGCGCACCTCGACGCCGTGTGCCGCGGCGTTGCCGAGCATCATCTCGTCAAAGTCGCTGCGGAGCACCTGCCAAGTCGTGGCGCACTCATGTTTGATGGTCTCGAAGAAGTAGAACGGCTGCGAGACCTGACCCGAGGTTGACACGAATTGAACCGAACGTTTCTGCGGACACGCGGCGGTCTTAAACCAGTCGAGCACGCCGAGCCGTTCGAACGTGAACCACGTATACGGCATCAGCGATTCACCGATGTGATATCGCGGAAACTGTTCACGCTCGAGCAACAGCACCGTCCGACCGTGCTGGGCGAGCACGGTCGCCGTGGTTGCCCCGGCCGGTCCACCACCCACGACGATCCCGTCGTACTCCACAGCCATCGCTATCGAAACACCAATGGCAGTACTTCGACGATGTCACCGATCTTCGTGTTGTGACGGATGACCTCGGTCCGACGTCCGTAGAGTTGTCGCGGTTCACGCATCCAAAAAACACCCATCATCTCGGCGTTGGGGGTCACGTTGAGATACGACTTCACCCGGCTCTGATACTGGACCTTGCCGTCGCGCAAGAGGCGGCCAAGCGGGACCTCGTTCCGCAGGATCTTCGACCGAAGCCGTTTAGTGAAGACGTCCAGCCGCATCCGGATGGCCCCCATCTCGACTGGGTGACCTGAGTACTCCTGCACCAGGAGCACTCGGCGAAAGTACGAGCGGCCGCTCGTGAACGTTGACAACGGGCGCAGCGCCACACTGCCACCAAAGTGCCGTTCCAAGGTCAGGGTCATGTCGCTGTCGTGGACCAGCAGCGACCGGTACGGCAGTGGGATCTGGTCGGGAGCGACCACCTTGACCTTTGGCATCGCGACGCCGGCGCGGGTGTAGACGAGATCCAGGGGATAGAGCAGGCCGTTCTGATTCGGTCGGGAGCGTGCGTGTGCCATACGTGACCCGCCTGCGCTACGTGTACCGGATGTCGGTGTGCTCCTGGAGGAAGAATCGCGGAAGCAGACTATCAACGCGGAGCAGCCCCTCGCGAGTCAACGCGATCCGGTCGCCGTTGACGGCGCTGAGGTATCCGTCCGCCACGAGTGAGTCCAAGGCCTCTGCAAACCGAGAGCGGACATGAACGCGATACTTCTGCTCGAAGTACGATGGCCGGACTGAGCCCAGCTTGAGTTGAAGCACCAGCTCGCGGATGAGCCGCTCGTCTTCGGTTGGCCGATAGGCGCGATGCAGTGGGAGGCGTCCCTCCCGGATGGCCGCGGCGTACGGGCCCCACGAGTCGAGGTTCTGCATGTGTACGCCGTTGATGTGGCCAAACGACGCCACCCCCAATCCCGCGAGGTCGGCCCCCTGCCACAGGCGATCCCGGTAGATGAACTTCGTGGTCGCCGGGTCCTTGACCGCGGTGTAGGCGCTGCCGACGGAATATCCGGCGCGCTCGAGCTGTTCGAACGCTTCCGCCACCCAGCGACGCTTCGTCGCCCAGGTCGCCACGGTGTCGGCGAACTGCCCTTTGCCGTGGAGCACATCGGCACTGATCGTCGTGTTGAACGGCAGCTCCATCTGGTAGATCGTGATACTGTCCGGTTCGAGCTCCACCGTCTTGGCGACGCACCGCCGCCAGTTCTCATCGGTTTCCCCCAGCATGCCGGCGATGAGATCGATATTGATCTGGGGGAACTCGATCGAACGGGCGTAGGCATACGCGCGAAAGATCTCGGCCGAACGGTGGGCTCGGCCATTCACCTCCAAGATCCTATCGTCGAAGTTCTCGACTCCAAGGCTCAGACGAGTCACCCCGAGGGCGCGAATCGCGGCTAGCTTCGGCTCTGTGAGCGTGCCAGGCTCGCACTCGAACGTCACTTCCTCGGCGGTCGACCACGGGGTGACACCGCTCAATCGCTTGACGAGACCCTGCAGCTGTCGGACAGAGAGAAATGACGGCGTGCCACCTCCGAAGTAGACGAAGTCGATCGGTCGTCCGACGAGCGCCGGTTGCTCGGCGCACAGCTCCCACTCCCGGCCCAGGACATCGAGGTAGTCCTGCACCTCGCTCGCGTTCTTATCGGTGTACACCCGGAAGTAACAGAAGTGGCAACGCTTGCGGCAGAACGGGATGTGCAGATAGAGCCCGAGCGGTGTATCGGTCGGTGGGGCGGCCAGTGCGGGCAACGCGTCGCTCTGAACGTGCTCGGTCGTCCAGACTGAAAACGGAGGGTAGTTTGCGACGAAGTAGCTGCCGACCTCGGTCTCTTCGGCTGTCACCGACCGCGCAGACTCGCTCATGGAGTCAACTATAGCGGAAGGACACAGCTGCCGTGCGGGCTAGCCAAAGCAATACAGGACCCCGTCCTGCGACCCGATTACGACCTTGCCCTCGGCGATGGCCGGCGAGGCGAACAAGGGTGCCGCCGTGTCGAATTCCCAGAGCTTTTCGCCGGTCTCGAGGTCGAGGATGTAGAGCCGACCATCACCCGATCCGATGTAGACGCGCCCGTCGGACGCCGCCGGCGATGAGTCGACCCGTGCCCCTGTCGTGAATGTCCACACCTCTTGGCCCGTTTGTTCATCAATGGCGTGGACCATACGATCTCGCCCTCCGATGATCACTTTGCCATCGACATTGAGCGCTGAGGAGTAGAACGGGAAGTGTCGCGTGTGATGCTCATAGCGCCACAAGACTTCCTGATTCACGAGATCGAGTCCGAGCACTTCGTTGTTGAACGTGCCAAAGTACACCCGATTCCCGACGACCGCTGGTGATGCGGCCGTGTACGCGCCGGCCGACACGCTGAACACCTCTTCGCCGTCGGTGACTCGAACACCTCGGAAGACCTCGTCGCAGCCTCCGAAATAGGCCACGCCGTTGGCGACGGCCGGTGTCGCGTGAACGTAGTTGAGCGTCTCGTACTTCCACACCAGCGTGCCGTCGGTCGCCGTCAGGCTGTACAAGTATCCGTCGTAGGACCCGACCAACACCTGCTCGCCCACGACCACCGGTGACGACTTGATCTCGCCATCGGTCTGGAACGTCCAGACACCTTCACCGGTGGCACTGTCGACAGCGTGTAACAGTCCGGCAAGATCGCCGACAAACACGAGTCCGTGCCCGACTGCGGGTGACGACTCGCCGATGCCCACGTCCGGAGTGGCCTGATACCGCCACTTCGCTTCCCCGGTCTCGAGGTCGACGGCGATCAACTCTCCCAGGTACGTGCCGACATAGACTGTGCCGTCGACGATCGCCGCAGAGGAGTCGATCGACTCCCCTGCGTCAAACGTCCAGAGGAGCTCGAGGTTCTCTGGGACATCAGCCGACGTTATACCGGTGAGGGCCGGTGTGCCCCTGAACTGAGACCAGCTGTCGGGTGGAGCGACCTGCGGCCCGCCGTCCGGAGTTTGACCCGAGGCCACCGCTGGCTGCCCGACGATCGGCCACCCAGTGATCATGATCGACACGAGTGTTCTGAGTGCGAGATGCCTGGCTCTCTTGAGGGCGCTTCCCTTAGCCCGGTCAGGCGTATCAGCGACTCTCGCGTCGCAAGGGGCTCGGCGCATCCTGGGCCGGTCGAAGGACGGTCTCAGGGCATTGCGATCACCGGACACCAATCCTGGGACTAGTAGGCGCACTGGAATACCTCCAGGGCTTCCGGGGTGCTGAATGGCCTCGGGTTGAACGAGCCGGTCCACTGCTCAGCAGCCACCTCTGCGAGTACCTCCAGGTCGCCTGAATCGACACCAGTGTCGCGCAACCGGCTAGGAAAGCCGCAGGCGGTACCGATTTGGACGAGTCGCGCTGCCAATCGGTTTCCGACCTCCGAGGTGGCGACCTCCGCCTCCGGGGTCACGCCATCGCTGATCAGCTCGCGATAGAGCCTGTCGTTCGTCTCGGCGTTCCAGCGGACGACGTGTGGAAGGACGATTGCCAAGGCCTCCCCGTGGGTCATCTGGTAACCCGCGGTCAGCGGGTTCGCACACGCATGTGCCGCTCCGAGCATCGAGTGCTCGATGGCGACGCCTGCGTAGAACGCGCCGAGGTGCATCGCCGCCCTCGCCGCGATGCGGTCGGGGTGGCGCAGGACGTCCTCGACATGGGTGTTCAGCAGGCGAAACGCCTCACGCGAGAACATGGCTGACACCGCGTTTCGTCGCGTTGTGACGACCGTCTCGACGGCGTGGGCGATGGCATCGAATCCTGCAGCGGCGGTGACCGCCGTCGGTTGCGAGAGCGTCAGCTCCGGGTCGAGGACCGCCACGCGGAATGCCGCCTTGGGGTCGCCGCACGCCATCTTCAGCTTGGTCGCGGCGTCGGCGATCACCGCGTAGCTTTGTGCCTCAGAGCCGGTTCCCGCCGTCGTGGGCACGGCTATCATCGCCAGCATCGGCTTGGCCGCCTTTCCATAGCCCCGGTAGTCCGCCATCGTTCCGCCGTTGGTCAGCAGGAAGTTGATTCCCTTGGCACAGTCGAGCGAGCTACCTCCGCCGAGACCGACGATCGAATCGACCGCGCGTTGCCGGGCGAATGCGGCGCCCCGGTCGACCATCTCGGAGTCGGGGTTGACGTCGAAATCGTGAAACGGTACGACGTCCAGACCGGCGTCACGCAGGATCCGACTCACTCGGTCGACGTGGCCGGCTTCCCGCAGGCCGTGGTCGGCCACGAGCAACGGTCGGGTGAATCCCTGCTCCCTCGACAGTGAGCCGACACGACCAACCGATCCCGCTCCAAAGACGAGGCGGGTGCGGAGCTCGAAGTCGAACGATTCCATGGTGCGCCGCGCCCTAGAACAGCAGCCTGACGCCCAGTTGCATCCGTCGAGCGTCGCCCGCCGACAGGATCTGTCCAAACGTCGGTGAGCCCACAAAGCTGTCTGGGAGGCCGAGGTTGACGCGATTGAGGAGATTGAACGCTTCGATTCGCAACTGGAGGCGTGCCCCTCCAACGATCGTGGCATGCCTGATCAGCGCGAGGTTGACGTTCGCGAAGCCCGGTCCCTCCAGGCTATTGCGCCCCGCGTCGCCGAAGCTCCCAAAGGGTGGGCGAGCGAACGCCTCGGTGTCGAACCATCTATCGGCCGATCGGTTCTCGATGTCCGCGTCTCCAACCACGTTCGGTCGGTCGTTGTTTCCGAAACCCAAGGCCGCACGACCGGTGTTGCTGTTGTCGAGCTCGCGGAGCAATGCGACCGTGAACGGCCGCCCGCTCTGAAGCGTCACGATGCCCGCCGCTTGCCAGTTGCCAAACACCGCCGCCGTCCAGCCTTGAGTGGCGAATGGCTGCCCAGGGCCGAACGGGAGATCGTATGAAAAGCTCGTCGTGAAGCGGTGGCGGACGTCGAATCCAGAGCGTCCGAATTCCGCGCCAGGGTTGTTGCTGTCCTGTGGAAAGTTGGGGTCGCCGGTGCTGGAGAAGAACCCTGAGGCATCGTCCTGCGACTCAGCGAGCGTGTAGGCCGCGAGCACCGACCCGCGCGTCATTCGCTCGTTGAACTGCACCTGAATGGCATCGTACGTGGACCGGGCCTCCGACTCGACAGAAATGATGTCGGCGAAGAACGGATTCGGGCGGAGATTGACGGGCATCCGACTGGGCTCGGCCTGGTTGATATCTCGCCCTCGAATGAGGTGCCGACCTCGCGAGCCGACGTAGGCCACTTCGACGGTTCGCCCGCGGCCGAGCTCCTGCTGGACGCCGACGTTCCACTGGTGCAGATACGGCGTTCGCAGGTCCCGTTGAAACGTCAAAGCCGACGGGGGGAACCGGAACGGGAAGTCGTCCGGAAACGGATCATTGAGTGTCAGGAGTCGGCCCGGGAGCGGGAAGAAGAGGTTGAAGTCGAAGAAGGGCTGGTTGAAATAGAGTCCCTCGCCGGGTGCCAACGCCGACTGGTCATAGTAGACGCCGTATCCGCCTCGTACGACCGTGCGGCCCTCGTCGGCCGACCACGCCGCGCCGAAGCGCGGCGCCACATTGTTCTTGTCGGTCTCGTACCCGCCTCTGGGAATGCCGCCCGTACCGACTGGAACGAGAGCGCCGGTGTCGGGGTCGAAGATGTTCGCGCGATCGTCGGCGTCGACCGGGGGCGTGTTGACCTCGTATCGAAGCCCGGCCGAGAGGGTGAGATTCGACGTGACCTGGACGGTGTCATTGACAAAGACGTTGTAGCTATCCGTGCGAAGTTTCTGGGGGTTGTCGAGTCGAGCGCCACCGGTGGTGACTGGCAGCCCCAAGAGCATGTCGGCCAGCCCGTTGCCGGTGAAGCCGAAGTCCAAGAAGGTGAGGAAACCGCGCGACTGAATATCCCGGAAACCGTTCTGGCGTGTGAAGCGTAGATCGACCCCAGCCGTGACCATATGAGCGTTGCGTGTCCAGGTGACGGAGTCCAGCACCTGGATCGTGGTGAGTTCCGTCTCTTGCGGATTGTTGAACTCGTCTCCGAGGGGCGAGAATCCGGTCACCGTGGTGAAGCTGAGCCCCCAGGTTCGTGGATCACCAGATAGATCGGGCAATCCCACCTGCTGGTTCAACGACCGACCGAGGTTCTCTTGCAGCACACTGCTCGACACTCGGTTGAACACGACTCGGGCATCGTTGACCAGGTTCGGCGAGACGACGTGCGTCTCGCTGACGAGAAGGTTCTGGCCCCGGCGTGGCACCTCGGCACCAAAACCTGGTATCGCCGCAAAGCCGGCCCCGGAGTACGGTTCAAACAGTCGCCGGTCACTGAAGCTGTATCGTGCCGTCAGTCTCGACGAGGGGGTGACGTTGTGGTCGACCTTGACGTCGAAGTGGTCGACGTCGTCCTCGAGGATCGGTGAGGCGACATAGTTCTGAAAAGGGACATCCCGGTTCGGCGACGGATAGAGATTCGCGAGCGCAACACCCACCGGGTGAAGCAAAAACGGAGGCAGTCGGTCGCCTGGGAACGGTTGTCCCGTGAACGGGTTGCGGGGTCGCGGCAGCAGGCTGTTCGAGAAGTCGCCCTGGCGCTCGCGATCCGTCGGCACGTTTGTCACTCGTGTGATGCCCTCGGACAGCCGTGTCGCCTCGTAGTCCAAGAAAAAGAAGGTACGGCTCTCGACCAGGGGCCCCCCTAGAGAGAATCCGGTTTGTGACCGTTCATAGTCGGGTACCGGTTCGTTCGGTGGCGCAAAGGAATTGCGAGCATTCATTCCCGCGGTTCGAAAGAAGCCATACGCGGTTCCCGAGATTGTGTTCGTGCCCGATTTCGTGATCACGTTGACTTGGGCGCCGGCATTGCGTCCAAATGATGCGTCGGCGCCGGTGGTCAGTACCTTGAATTCTGCGATAGCGTCGACCGGCGGCCGCACCGCCGGTGTGTTGAGCTTTGAGTCGACGTTGTACGCACCGTCGAGCAGGTAACTGTTCGCATCGTCTCGGCCCCCGCCGGCGCTGAAAGTGAAATCCCCACGGACGGAGCCGGCTGAGCCTGGAGCGGCCGGTGCGGTTCCGGGCGCGAGCAGGGTGAGCTCCAGGAAGTTTCGCCCATCCAGTGGCAGTGTCTGCACCTGTTGTCCGTCGAGGATGGTGCCGAGCCCGGTCGAGATCCGGTCCAGCGCGGGCTCAGGTGCCGTCACCACCACCTGTTCGCTGAGCGTTCCGAGCTCGAGACGCACATCGAGGCGGAGGCGCTGGTCGACCGCCAGAGTGGCCTGGCTCACCGATAGCTTGTATCCGGGGACCTCCACCTCGAGCCGGTAGGAACCGGGCTCGAGCTGCGCCACGACGTAGCGGCCATCAGATCCGCTCGACCCACTGCGTATCACCGTCGTGTCTTCTGACACCAGCCGATAGGCTGCGAGGCTGACTGCCGCGCCTGACGGATCGAGGACCGAGCCGCGGATCGTGCCGAGGTGGGTCTGGGCGAGCGCCACCCCCTCGGCACACAGCCAGACCGCACAGAATGCCGTGACGGTTCGCCGCACGAATATTAAGGACGTCATTCGAGTCATCTCTGTTTCAGGGTGGTCGACGCCGCACATCGTGGTCCGAGGATGCGGCCCAAACCTTGCTATCGTATCAGGCCCGACCTGTTGCTGACTTACGACCGACGACCGATGACGGTCCCTGACGCGGGACCCACAGATAACGACGCGACCTCAAAAATCAAGCCCTTCCACCTGGTCTGCGCGGTCCATGATGAAGCGGAACCGAGCCGCGGGGTCCTTACCCATGAGCTCGTGAATCACCCGGTCCGTCCCGATCTGATCGTTGATGTCGACCCTCAAGAGGCGGCGAGTCTTGGGGTTCATGGTCGTGTCCCACAAGACCTTTGGCATCATCTCACCGAGGCCTTTGAATCGCGTGATCTCGGCCGAACGGTTGCCCCTGTGCTGGGTAAGAAGGCGGTCGCGGTCGTCGTCGTCGAGAGCCCAGAACGTCTGCTGGCCGACGTCGATCCGATAGAGTGGCGGCTGCGCGAGGAAGACGCGTCCGGTCGTGATCAGCGGTGCCATCTGACGATACAAGAAGGTCAGGAGAAGTGTCGCGATATGGTTGCCGTCCGAGTCAGCATCGGCCAGGATGATGATCCGCTGATACCGCAGCGCGTCGAGAGCGAACGACTTCCCCAATCCGCAGCCGAGCGCGGTGACCAAGTCCGAGAGCTCCTTGTTGTCGAGCACCTTCTGGAGCGGGGCGCTTTCGACATTGAGCACCTTTCCCCGGAGCGGCAGAATCGCCTGGCCTCGTCGGTCCCGGGCCTGCTTGGCGGACCCACCCGCGGAGTCGCCCTCGACGATGAACAGCTCGCGGTCGCGGGTGGCCCGGGCCGTACAATCGGTCAGCTTCCCAGGCAGATTGAGTCGGGACGCCGCCACGCTCTTACGCGTGACCTGCTCCTGCGCCGCGCGACTTGCCTCGCGCGCGCGTGCGGCCAAGATGATTCTTGCGACGATCGCTTCGGCCGCACTGATATTGTGGTGGAGCCAGTGCTCGAGCGCCGGCCTGACGATTGAATCGATGGCTGACCCGATCTCTAGATTGTTGAGACGGTCCTTGGTTTGCCCCTGAAACTGCGGGTCGCGGATGAACACGCTGAGGACCGAGGTCAGACCCTCACGAATGTCATCAGACGTGACGGTCACGCCTTTCGGCGCCCATCCGTGGGTGTCGATGAAGTTCCGAACCGCCTTGCCGATCCCCGACCGAAGACCGTTCTCGTGGGTGCCACCTGATGCGGTGGGAATGCCGTTGACGTAGCTCCTGACGTGCTCGTCGGTCGCCTCGGTCCAGCGCAGAACCACTTCCAGCTTCGAGCCTGAGTCTTCGTGATCGCGCGCGACGGCGAAGACGGCTTCGTGAACTGGCGTCGACCCGCGAGTGCCCACAAGATGGGCGAGGTAGTCGACGAGTCCTTTGTCGTGATGGAATTCGTGGCGCTGGTCCTGGGTCTCGTCGTTGAACGTGACACGCACGCCTTTGTGCAGGTAACTGGCGATCTCAAGACGCTCCGCGATCAGTTCCGGTTCGAACTCGCACCGTGGGAACACCTGAGGGTCTGGACGGAAGAACACCGTGGTCCCGGTGCCACGGGCGCGGCGTAGCTGCTTGAGACCTCCTGATGGTTCGCCCCGTTTGAACGTCTGTTGCCACTCGACGCCGTCCCGCTTCGAGCGCGCAACGAGCTCCTTCGAGAGAGCGTTGACGACGCTGGCGCCGACGCCGTGCAGCCCTCCTGCGGTGCGATACGTGCGATGCTCGAATTTTCCTCCGGCGTGAAGCGTGGTGAAGATCACTTCCATTGCGCTCTTCTGCGTCTTCGCGTGCCGGTCGACCGGAATACCACGGCCGTCATCCACGACGGTGATGGACGAGCCGTCTCGATGCAGCGTCACCCGGATGTCCTGGGCGTGTCCGTTCATCGCCTCGTCGACCGCGTTGTCGACGATCTCCCACACGAGGTGGTGAAGACCGGTCGAGCCGACGCCGCCGATGTACATCCCGGGACGTTTGCGGACCGGCTCGAGGCCTTCGAGAACGGTGATATCCTTCGCGGTATACGAGCGTCCTCCCACGTATAATTCCTCCGTGCCTGACGATTCGCGTGCAATGGCGATCGAGCGTCTGGGGCAGTTGCGCGACTGTCTACGCCAGGGTCCGAGTGACCTATCCGGCTTCGTCGAGCAGACCGAGCAGGTCATCACGGCCGTCGAGGCCTCCCATATCGAGGGCGTCAGGTTTCGGCTGTTCGGGTTCCGCCGTCAGCTTGGTGCCTATGCCGGTTCCCTACCGGACCAGGCCGTCGAGCTACTGGATCAAGTAACCGTCGCGCTCCAGGCGGCGGGATTCCGCACGTAATCTCCAGATCTGTAACACACTGGGCGCTCGTGGCCTGGGCCTTACTCGGTGTCGCCACCGAGTGAAGGGACCTCCACCGCAGCTGGTACGACGCGGAGGAACTGGCCCCGCCGGAGCAGCTGTCGCCCTTTGCCTCCGCGCCCGCTCACTTCGTATTTCGCCGTACTGATTGTTTGCGTCGCTCCCCGACTCGTGGCAACCGTCAGCATCTGGCGGCGCCCGCCCGACACGACAAAGCCGAGTACGTCGTCCCTCCCGGTGGGACTCTTGGTCAACTTGAGCAACATAATGCCCTTGCCGGGCCCCGACAAAAAATTGATCTCGTCGGAATCACAGAGGATCGCCCGCGCTGACCTCGTCGCGGCAATCACAACCCCTGCGGTGTCGACCCTCGCGACCCCGACGATCTCGGCGTTCTTCGCCGGTCGTGCGAACCGTCGCCCGGCCCGGGTACTGGGCTCCACGAACGGTTCGATGCTAAAACGCAAGGCGTACCCGTCGCTACTGACCGCAAGGGCGTGTGTCCTCGGGACGGCATCGCGCCTTCTGGACGTGATCGCTGGCGTCACCCGAGGGTCGAGACTGAGTGCCGCGACGACACGTTCGCCGTCCTTGAGCTTGAAATGACGCTGAATCGGCTCGCCGTATCCGGTCGAGGCCGGGACGTCGATCAGACGACAGGTGTACGCGGTGCCGAAGTTCGTGAAGAAGACGCCGGTCGCTCTGGTGCTCCCAGCCATCGCGGCGAGCAGCGAATCGCCCTCTCTCAAGCGAGTCGTGGTGGCGTCACGAACCTCTTTCTGGCGCTTGATCCAACCGTCTCTGGACACCAGCACGACGCAGTCCTCTTCGATGATGAAGTCGTCGTCGCTATACGTGAGCTCGCCCGCCACGCTTTCGATTCTGGTACGCCGTGGATGCCGCTTGGGGTGACCGTAGGCCTCCCGAACTTCGTGGACCTCGTCGCGCACGACGTTCCATCGCCGGGTCTCGTGTCGCAGGAGCCCACCGATCTTCCGCGCGCGCTTCCGTTTGTCTGCGAGCTCGTCTCGGATGATCAAGATCTCGAGACGGGCCAGACGGTACACCTTCAGTTCCAAGATCGCATCGGTCTGTTCGGCGTCGAGGTTGAAGCGCGCCATGATCTTCGTGGCGGCGTCGGCCTTGCCGTCCGAGGCGCGAATCAGCTTGATGATCGTGTCGAGGGCATCAAAAATCTTCTCGAAGCCTTCGAGGATGTGAATACGCCGCTTGAGCGTGGCTAACTCGTGCTCGAGTCGGCGCGTGACAACCTCCAGTCTGAAGCGGAGGAAGTGCCGCAGGATCTGGCGGAGGTCGAGCCGCTCGGGGCGTCCGATGTCCTCCCGTTCGCTCGGCACCAGGCAGGTCATGTTGACGGCGAAGTTGGTCTGAAGTGGGGTGTGCTTGAAGAGATACGCCATCACCATGTGCTCGTCGGCATCGGCCTTCAGCTCGAGCGCCACCCGTACGTCATCGGTCGACTCATCGTTGATATCGAGCAGCGGCGGCAGCTTGCGTGCCAGGACAATCTCGGCGATCCGCTCGACGATCTGGGCTTTGTTCGTGGCATACGGCATGCTCGTGACGTAGATCGTCTTGGTGCCACGGCTGAGCTTTCCCTTCTGCCACGTCGCACGCAGCCGCAACGTGCCAGACCCCGTTTCGTAGATCTGCTTCAGCTCGTCCGGGGTGTTAAGCAGATGCCCGCCGGTCGGAAAGTCCGGCCCCTTGATGTACTTGCACAGGCGGGTGCTGCTGAGGTCGGGGTCGTCGATGAGCTTGAGCAGAGCCGTACAGACTTCGCCCAGATGGTGAGAGGGGATGTTGGTCGCCATCCCGACGGCGATGCCGGTCGCCCCGTTGACCAGGAGCGTCGGTAGTCGAGACGGAAGGACGACCGGTTCCTGCCGGGTGCCGTCATAGTTCGGTCGGAAGGCGACGGTCTGCTTGTCCAACGCGGCCAGCAGCTCGGCGCTCGGCGTGGCAAGTCGGCACTCCGTATACCGCATGGCGGCGGCGCTGTCGCCGTCAAGTGATCCGAAGTTGCCGGAGCCCTCAACGAGCGGATATCGAAGGGCGAACGGCTGCGCCATACGCACCAGCGCGTCGTAGATCGCTGCGTCACCGTGTGGGTGGTAGTTGCCCATGACATCGCCGACGACCTTTGCGCATTTCCGGGGTTTGGCGTCGGACGTAAGGCGTTGCTGCCACATCGTATACAGGATCCGTCGCTGGACCGGCTTGAGTCCGTCTCGAACGTCGGGGAGCGCCCGGGCGGTGATCACCGAGAGCGCGTAGTTCAGGTAGCGGGATTGCGCCGCTTCATGGAGGGTGACGCCGCCAACACCGGGAGCGCCAGACCCCGTCTCGATCGGATCTGCCTCGAGGGCGTCCAGGAGCGGTGCGGCGTGTCGGGTCTTCTTACGTTTCGCCAACCGGTCTCTCCTGCGTCACCGACTCCTCAACGTCCAGGTGTCCCCAAGGATCCTCCGTTGAGGCGCCGATCACCGTCATGAACTCAGCCAGGATCATGGCCGTCGCCCCCCACACTCGCTCGCCACCGACCTCAAAATACGGCACCTGATAGCGGCGGTCCTCGTCCCAGCGATAGCCGCGGTGTGGACCCGCCGTGGAGAGGAGCTCGGCCACCGGGGTCTCCAGAACCCGCCGGACTTCCGCGGCGGCCGCCTGCCACGCCGGAGGATCATGAATCACACCGACGACCGGATGCAGAGCGAAATCGCTGACCGGTATGTAGAGCGGCGACAGCGCTCCAATCAGCCGAACCTGGTTCGGGTCGATGCCCACTTCCTCCTGGGTTTCCCTGAGCGCGGCGTCATCGATGGTCTCGTTCGGCTTGAGACCGCCGCCGGGGAACGAGACCTGACCCGCGTGTTGGGCGAGCTGGCCGGCCCGCACCGTGAGCAGCAGATGTGGCTCTTCGGCGATCGAGTAGAGCAGGATCAGCGCAGCAGCCGTTCGGGCACGCTGTGGGATCTCTCCAGGACGCCAGCCGCGCCGAGGGCGTGGGGCCAACGTGAGATGCGCGTCCGCCCCGGGAAGCGGCTGATTGAGCGCGTCTCGAATGTCTTCTTCGATCTGATAGAGTGTCCGGAACTGTCGTGTCACTGTGCAGTGCCACTAGTGGCCTGTATCGACCGAAGCAGTACCGTTCGCCGGGCGGGGCATCCCGTCTGACGGCGTTGCTTCTCGGTCGAATACGGCCGGTATGCTTCCTCGTCGCGCCTTGCCAGGCGAGCGCCGCGCGCCAGCGACCGCCATTGCTTCAGTCGATACAGGCCACTAGTTTACTGCGAGCCCAACCCACCGTTCCCCGCACTACATGAGCAACGGCAAGAAACCGCAGAAGCGCTTCGATCGGTCGATCGTTGAAGGCTCGCTTCCGAGGGCCGTCTGGAAGATCGCGTGGCCGACGATGCTGCAGAACGTCGTTGGCGGCATTCAGGGCATCATCGATCAGGCGATGGTCGGCCACTACGTCGGTCACGCGGGCAATGCGGCGATCGGGGTGAGTGTTCAGATCTTCATCCTCGTCATCGTGTTTGTCGCGTCCGTCTTCTCGGGGATGGGGGTGCTGGTGGCACGTTTCGCCGGGTCCAACGAGTCGGACAGCGTCAACCGGGTCGTGTATCAAGCGTTCTTGACCGCAGTCTTCATGGCGGTCGGGATCCTGGCACCGGTCGGGTACTTCTTCGCACCGTGGCTGCTCGAGATGATCAACGCGGCACCCGAGGTCCAGGTCGAAGCGCTACCGTACCTTCGGACGATGTTCGTGTTCAGTATCGGGATGCTGATCTTCTTTATGATGAGCGGCGCGCTGCGGTCGGCGGGTGATGCGCGAACGCCGCTGCGTCTTGGGATCGTGATGACGGTGCTCAACATCGTCCTCAACGTCATCTTGATTGGCGGCCTGGGCCCAATCCCTGCGTTTGGAACTGTGGGGGCCGCGATGGGCACCGCGATCGCGAGCGGTCTGACCGGTATGGCCTTCGTGTGGCTCTTGTTTTCAGGACGGCTGGTGGTACGTTTCTCGCGAACGATGTCGTTCAGACCGGACTGGAAGATCATCCGTGAGCTGTTCAAATTCGGGCTCCCCACCGGGTTTCAGGGCATCGTCATGAACCTGGCCGGCGTGTTCATGCTCAGGTTCATCGGGGCACTCGAATACAGCGCAGAGGCGCAGGCTGCCTACGCGGTTGGGTACTCTGAGCTCTTTGCCTTGATCACATGGACATCGGTCGGGCTCATGGGAGCCACGGCGGCGGTCGCCGGTCAGAATCTGGGTGCCGGCCATCCGGACCGCAGCGCCCGGGCCGTGACGGTGGCCGGCGGCATGGGTCTCGCGGTCGCGGCGGTTGTCGGCCTTGTGTTCGTCATGTTCCCACGTCCGCTCTTTGCGGTTTTTTCGCTCGATGATGGTGTGGCCTATGAGCTGGGTCGCCAGCTGCTCGGATATCTGGCGGTCTCGGGCTTTTTCGTCACGCTCGCCCTGACGTACACCGGTGGGTTGCAAGGAACCGGGGACACACGCAGCCCGCTCTATATTTCGATCGTGTCGCAGGTCGTCATCCCGCTCGGACTCTGTACCTATTTCTCGGTGACCCGCGATCTTCTGCCTGCGGATATCTGGTTGGCCATTGTGCTTGGGCACATGGCGCGCGCAGGCTTGAGCGTGGTCCGATTTCGCCAAGGTAAATGGCGGAACATCGCCGTTGATATCGGGACAGCCCGGGCGTGATCCGGTAAATCTGCCGCGTAGTTCGATACTCCCATGTCCGATCTGAAACCTTCGACGCTTGCGGCACAGGCGCTGGGTTGGCGTGATCCGTCGACGGGTGCGCTCGTCCCCTCCGTGATACCGTCGGCCCCCTACGAGCGCGCGCCAGATGGGAGCTATCCCGGCGGTCACACCTACACCCGCGACCAGAACCCGACATACGAACAGGCCGAAGCGCTGCTGGCGGCGTTGGAAGGCGGGGTCGGAGCGATGCTGTTCAGCTCGGGAATGGCTGCGGCCACAACGGTCTTCGAGACGCTGGAGTCAGGTGCCCACGTGATTGCGCCACGGCAGATGTACTGGACCCTTCGACGGTGGCTCGAACAGCTGTCGGCGGCCGGGCGCATCGCTCTCGATTTCGTGCCGAACGGTGACCTCGAGAGTCTGACGGCCACGATCCGGCCGGGGCAGACGAAGATCGTGTGGGTCGAGACGCCGTCCAACCCTACGTGTGACATCACCGACATTGCGGCGAGCGCGGAAATCGCACATGCGGCCGGCGCACGCCTCGTGGTTGATGGCACTGTCGCCACCCCGGTCTTGTGCCGCCCGCTGTTGCTGGGGGCCGACCTCGTCATGCATTCCGCCACGAAGCAGCTCAACGGACATTCCGACGTGCTGGCCGGCGCCTTGGTCGCCCGGACAGACGATGAACTGTGGAGACAGGTCGGTCACGATCGGTCGTATCGAGGTGCCGTGCTCGGCCCGTTCGAGGCGTGGCTACTGCTGCGAGGGATGCGCACGCTGTTTCTCCGCGTGCCGGCTGCGGCAGGTACCGCTCAGCGTGTGGCTGAGATGCTCGCGCAACATGCGGGTATTGTTCAAGTGATGTATCCGGGCCTGCTGAGACATCCTGGCCACGCCGTTGCTGCTCGGCAAATGCGCGGTGGATACGGGATGATGGTGTCGTTCCGCCCTGCGGGTGGTGAGGCGGTCGCGAAACAGATAGTGGGTGCACTGAGGCTCTTCAGAAACGCAACGTCCCTCGGTGGCGTTGAGAGCCTGGTCGAGCACCGCGCACCGGTTGAGGGCCCTGGGACGACTGTCCCAGACGACCTGATTAGGCTGTCGTTGGGGATCGAGGACGCTGATGACCTCGTGTCGGATCTCGAGCAGGCGTTGGCCGGTGTCCCAGCCGTATGACGAGACATCCCGATTTGAGAATCGAGACGGCCACCGAGAACGATGCGGGCGTCGTGCTGTCGCTGATCAAGGATCTCGCCGCATACGAGAGAATGTCCGATGAGGTCGTCGCGACGGAAGCCGACATTCGTCGCGCGCTGTCCTCGAATCCACCGTCCGCCGAAGCCCTGATTGCCTGGCTTGGCGGCGATGCCGTCGGGTTTGCGCTGTTCTTTCACAACTTCTCGACCTTTCTTGGTCGGTCCGGCCTGTATCTTGAGGATCTGTTCGTCAAACCCGAATGGCGCGGCCGAGGCGCCGGCCATCAGCTCCTCGTTGCGGTCGCCCGCCTGGCGGTTGAGCGGAGATGCGGTCGAATGGAATGGTCTGTGCTCGACTGGAACGAGCTCGCGATGAAGTCGTATCGCCGGGTGGGCGCGACACCATTGGACGAGTGGACCACCTGGCGCTTGACTGGTGCGGCACTCGAGGCACTCGCCGCGGAGCCATCTCCTCGCGACGGAGCGGCAGGTCGGTAACATCGGGACGCGCCGTGATTCCGTGGCCTGTATCGACTGAATCAGTACCGTTCGCCGGGCGGGGTATCCCGTCTGACGGCGTTGCTTTTCGGTCGAATACGGCCGGTATGCTCCCTCGTCGCGCCTTGCCAGGCGGGCGCCCCGCGCCGGCGACCGCCAGGATCTTACGCGGCCTCGCCTGACTCCCGACCGATCATCTCTCGTGCGGCATCGCGCAGGCGAACGATCTCAGGCCAGGCTGTGCCACTGGGTGAGATGGGTCGTCCGATGGTGACGGTCACGGCGGTCCGTCTCAAGCGCAGCGTGTCAGCCGGGAACATCCGCCGCGTGCCCCGGATCGCAATCGGCACGAGCGGGCAGCCGGTGTCGACCGCTGCCCGAAATGCCCCGAGCCGGAACGGTAAGAGACCAGGGGCGGCAACGAAGGTTCCCTCCGGGAACACGAACAGCGACTCACCAGCTCGCAACGGCGCGAGTACCGCGCCTGCGCCCTCGATCCGCTGTGACAGGTCGTTCTTCTCGATCATGATATGTCCGGCTTTTCGGATCGCCGTACCCAGGAACGGATAGCTGGCGAGGCGGGCCTTGACTGCGAACCGAAGCTGGATCGGCAGCACAGACATGATGAGCACCGGGTCAACAAAGCTCGCATGGTTGGCGACATAGACGGCTTGGCCCACCCCGCGCAGGTGGTCGAGGCCGACCACCGTCACCCGGCACCGGGCCAGCCTGAACAGCAGACGGGTCCATCGTCCTATCAGACGATTGACCCAGGGGCCGGCCGGGCCGAGCGCAAGAGTGAGCCAGACGAACGGCCCCGTCAGGACAAGAAGGGTCGCCACCCATCCAGTGAAGGCGATTCGGCTCACCTGCCGAGACCAGCGTTTCAGATGGCCCCGACCCGCCTGGAAGGCCAGACGGGTCCACTGCACGAGGAGCGACGGCGCCCGTCTGGTGAGTCTTCCGCTCACGTATGCGTCGCGCGTGGCGCCGCGGCGAATCTTGCCACTGGAGGTCTTGAGCACAGATCCGGGCCCGCTCAAGACAATCACGTCAGGTGGGACACCCAGGGCGGTAGCGACGCGCTCGATGATCGTCGCTTCGAGCCTGGCCCTGGCCTCGGCCTGGGTCAGGCGCGTCTCGGCCACGATGACGAACCGCTCGGTTCCACGGGTCGGGTCTGAGATTCCAAACGCCGCGACACAGCCCTTCCGGACGCCTGACACTCCCGCGACCACCTCCTCGGCCTCGTGGGGCTGCAGGTTGCGGCCCGCCTTGATGATGAGGTCCTTCCGTCGTCCCGTGAGGAACAGCTCTCCGTTGATGAGATACCCGAGATCTCCTGTCTCCAACCATCCGTCGGAGTGCACCAGTGTTCGGGTCGCGTCGGGGTTGCGGTAGTAGCCCGCGGTCGCGGACGGTCCGCGAAACTGGACGTGTCCTTCGAGCCGGTCGGCCACGCGGTGTCCCTCCGAGTCGACGACGCGTATCTCGTGGCCCGGAAGCGCGCGTCCACATGAGACAAACTGCAGTACGTCTCCCTCCTCTTCACCGCCGGGACGAGCTCGGCCAGTTTCCTGAAACTGACGGCGTTGAATGGAGTCGATACGCGGGCCACGTCCGGCCGGCGGCGCCGAGAGTCCGACGGAGCACTCGGCCAGCCCGTAGACCGGGGCAATCGCTGTCGGGCTGAGGCCATACGGCTCGAACCTGCTGATGAACCGCGCGAGTGTCTCTGGTCGAACCGCTTCTGACCCGTTGAGCAAGACCCGAACGGCGCCCAGGTCCAGTCCCTCGAGCTCTGCGTCGTCGATACGGTGGCTGCACAGGTCATAGGCGAAGTTCGGCGCGGCAGAGAACGTACCCCTGTGGGCGTGGAGTGACCACAGCCAGCGGGAAGGGCGGGCGAGGAATGCGAGCGGCGACATCAGCGCTAGCGGTGACCCGACATACAACGACCCCAACCATGCTCCGATCAGGCCCATATCGTGATATAGGGGCAGCCAGCTGACGCCGACGTCGTCGGCGCCGACCTCGAGTCCAGCCGCCAGGGCACGTATGTTCGCCAGGAGGTTGGCATGTGACAGCAGCACCCCCTTTGGCTGGCCGGTGCTGCCAGACGTGTACTGAATCAGTGCCGGTTCACCATCGTTCTGCCGGCTCGCCAGTCGGTGCGCCGTTGAGAGGGCGGCCGGCCCATGACCGTGCCCGGTGAGGCGGTCGAGGGTCACGACGGCGTCCAGCGAGGGGGCCTGGCCCGTCAGCACGGTGGCGATCCGCTCCACTTCGGCAAATGTGATCATCAGCTTTGCCTCGGCGTTGCGAAGGATGCGCACCTGTCGCTGAGCGTATTCCTCGATTCGGTCGGCGCGGAACGGTGGGTACATCGGGACCGGGACACAACCGGCCATCAGTACTCCGAAGAACGCCGAGAAGAACGCTCGCTCCGTTCGCAGCATCACGGCCACGGCGTCTCGTCGTCCGAGTCCTCGGTCGACAAGGCTGTTCGCCACGGTGGTTGCCTCCCGCCAGACGTCACCGTATGTGAGCGGCGTCTCGTGACCGTCGTCGTCACGCAAGTAGATGTGCACACGGTCGGGGTTGCGTTCGGCGTGCCATTCGAGCGCGTCGACGATCGTGCGTGCGGTCGAAGGGGCGGGGATGGCGATGGTCGGATCCGGACGGGTGTCGGACCAGGTTTCGGTGACGTCGGGGTCGGCGGTCAGGATGGCTGTGGCAAGGTCACCCGGTGTCTCCGCTTCGGACATGACGACATCGCCAAGCCGAACGCCGAAGACGCGTTCCAGTCGAACGAGCAGCTCGACCCGTTCAAGGCTGCTGATCCCGAGCTCCCGCTCCAGCGATTCGCCAAGACCGATTCCTCGAGGCGGGTCCTGCCCTCGCAGCTCACCTACGAGATCAGAGACGATGCGGAGGACGCGGTCCTCGAGTCGATCGGATACCGGCCGCGGGTTGGAGGACACCAGACCACTAATCCCAGAATTGAACTGGGTTGACGCATCTGACGTGTCCTGGCCACCGACGGCTGCGTTGCTCCTCGGTCATTTGGGCCCGCCAAATTCCCTCGTCGCGCCTTGCCCTCGTTGCCCAGCCCGCCGCCAGATACGGCCAACCCACGTGCATCCTGGGATTATTCGATACGCCGAATCTGGGTGATCGTGATCGTCTGCCGGGGGACGTTGTTCATCCCGGTTACCGTATTGTAGGTCGGCTTCCCCTCGATCGTTTCAACGACATCCATCCCATCAATGACCCGTCCGAACACGGCGTAGCCATAGCCCGCGTCCGTTGTGTCCTTGTGGTCCAACGCTGCGTTGTCGGATGTGTTGATGAAGAACTGCGCTGAACCCGAGTTCGGGTTCGCCGTTCGGGCCACAGCGACGGTGCCACGCAGGTTCTTCAGCCCGTTGGTGGCCTCGTTGAGAACGCCTCCACGAAGACCCTCCATCTTCGGTGTGAGCTCCGCGTCGAACCCTCCACCCTGGACCATAAAGTTGCGAATGACCCGGTGAAAAACGGTGCCATCGTAAAAGCCGTCGCGCACATATGTCAGGAAGTTGACAACGGAGACTCTCGCTTCGGAACGGAGCAGCTCGACCGTGATGTTCCCCTCGCTCGTTTCGATCAGGACTTGCGGGTTGGGCTGGGGCTGGGGAGGCTGAGCGTTCGCACCACTCGTACCAAGAAGGACGATCCCGAGAAACACCACATACACCGAAAGATATCTTGCTTTCATGAGTTTCGAACCTTCACCTTACTGGAGCTTTACCGAGTTGATCATCACCGGTTCTAGGGGAACGTACTGATGCGCTCCTCGACTCTCGGTTTCGACTGCCGCAATGGCATCGACGACGTCCAAGCCGTCTATGACCCGACCAAACACTGCGTAGCCGTATTCAGAAGGCTCGAGGCCGCGGTGGTCCAAAGACCTGGCATTGTCGACGATGCTGATGAAGAATTGAGATGTTCCGCTGTCGACGACATTGGTTCTCGCCATCGCCACGGTGCCGCGCGCGTTGGTGACGCCATTCCTGGCTTCGTTCTCGATCGGCGGGCGGGTACGTTTCGGGCTCAGATCCGCCGTCATTCCACCGCCCTGAATAATAGCCTGCTGGATCACGCGATGAAATATCGTACCTTCGAAGAACCCGTCGTTGACGTACGCGAGGAAGTTCTCGACGCTCTTTGGCGCGTCGCTCTGTAGTAGCTCAATGGTGATGCTTCCAAGGCTCGTCTCCACGACAACGATCGGGTTGTCCTGGGCGGCGGCGCTGGGTGCGCCCAGTGTCATCGCGACACAGACGCCAACAAAGACAGACGCACGAGACCACATGACATGCGCTCCTTGGGCCTAAGCTGGCCCATTTGACCTAGTTATCCAAAATTAAGGATCCTCGATCCAATTGTCAGAATTTCCTACCGCTGCGTTTTCTGAGTGTCCACAGGAACACAAGAAACTTGGCCAGTTTTTGGCCAGCCAGGCTGACCGAAAACTCGGTCCCGAGTATGCATAATCCTCTAGCAGCTGTCCAGTTTTCTCCGGCGCACCGACAATGAAACTCCTTGACAAGTTCCGCTCCCGACCGGAGTGGCGCAGTGAAGATCCCGCTGTTCGTGCTGCGGCCGTCCGAGATCTGTCGAACGTCGACGACGAGCAGGAGCTTCTCGCTGAGATTGCTCGTCACGACGACGACCCGTCCGTCCGGCTCGAGGCGGTGGTGAGACTCGAGGACGTTGACGCGCTCACGTCGATCGCACGCGACGACGGCGACACGACGGTTCGGAGCGAAGCGCAGAGCATACTTCGCGAGCTGGCGATCGAGGCAGAGGAGCTGAGCTCGATCGAGTCAGGCCTTGGTGCGGTTTCGAACGAGCGGGATCTGGTGGCGGTCGCGCGCTCTGCACGGTTGGAGTCGGTTAGTCGGGTCGCGCTCGCCAGGCTGAAGGACCCCCGCGCGATCGGGTCGGTTGCCCGCCGCGCGACACGTGGTGAGATCGCGAAGGAAGCGCTGTCCAGGCTCGACGATTCCGCCGAGATCCTGGCGGTTGCCTTGAAGTCTGACGACAAGGCGATTGCGGTCGGGGCTTTCGAGCGTTTGACGGCAGGTCATCTGACCCGAGACATCTTAGAGCAGCTCAGCAAGCGGGCCAAGCAGAAGGCGGTGCAGCGCCGGGCCAAGGCCGCGCTGGCAGCGCTGGACCAGGCGCTGCCCGATCCGCCGGCCGATCTCGGTCATGCCGCTGTCTGCGGCGCACTCGAGGCGATGGCCGGTGAGACAGACCTTGAGCGCGGCCGGAAGAACCTCGATCGCCTGTTGACGGAATGGTCGGCCCTGGATGCGACGGCCGACACCTCCCTCTCGAAACGTTTTGCCAGCGCGCGCGACCAGGCGGAGGTTCGATTAGCCGAGTTGGAGTCGGCGCAAACGGCCGCACGGCAGGTCGAATCGGATGCGAACCGGGCGATCGCGAACCGCGATGCGATCTGTCGTCGCGTGGAGTCGCTCTCAGGCGTCGTGTCGGCTGAGAGCGTTCAGCAGCTACGCGACGAATGGGCCACCGTTGCCGCCGCCGCGGCGTCTGACCCCAAGTTCGCAGACGGGGCATCGATTGCCGATCAGCTGTCGGCACTCGATCAGCGGTTCGAGCGAGCTCTGGATACCGTCGAGGAGCGTCAGCGTCACGTGCGTGAATCTCAGTCGCGTCTGATTGAGGTGGAACGAGTCATCACCGAGATGGAAACGTTGGTAAAGGCCGCCGACGCATCGTCGACAGAGAGATGGTCGGAGCTCGACAGCACCCTCGAGCGCCAACTCGGTCAGACAGTCAACAGGTCATGGTCGCGGCTCGTGTCACCCGCAGCAGGGAGTGACCAAGCCGACGCCGTCGAAGCCTTGCGTCGACGTTATACCGTGATCAGGGACGCCCGCCAAGCCCTGTCGGCAAAGGCCCGAGCCGAACAGGAACGCCTGGAGCAGGAGAACCTTGCCCAGCTTTTACAGCGCTCCCGGACGATCGAGGGCCTGGTGTCGTCTGACAAGCTGAGACTTGTTGAAGCCGAACGTCAGTTGCGGAGTATTCGGCGGCTGATAGACGACCCGGGACCGATCCCACGACGGGAACAGGAGTCGGTCACCCGAAAACTCCGGCATGCTCACGCCGGACTGTTGGCCCGTGTTCGAGAGCTCCGTGACTTTGCCGACTGGCAGCGCTGGGCGAATCTTGGCATCCAGGAAGAGCTCTGCCGTCGTATGGAGGGGCTCGCGGAGACCTCTGACTCTGACTCTGATTCTGATGATGGTGACGACGCAAGTCTTGCACACCGCTTTCAGGAGATCATGGCGAAGTGGCGTCAGGCGTCTGACGTGCCGAAGGATCGCGGGGCCGAGCTGTGGGAGCGTTTCAAGACGGCCCACGACAAGATTCATCCTCGCTGCCAGAAGTACTTCGATGATCAAGACAGGCGGCGCGAACAGAACCTCGCGCGGCAACGCGCCATCGTCGAAGAATCTGAACGCCTGGCCTCGTCCACCGACTGGCTCAAGACCCTGCGGCGAATTACCGATCTCCAGGCCGAGTGGAAAGACCTCAAACCGGTGCCGAGACGGGAACAGAAGGAGCTCTGGAAACGTTTCCGCGGTGCGTGCAACACGTTCTTTGGCCGCCGGAAGGCCGACCTGGTCGAACGCAAGAAGGAGTGGTCGAAGAACCTCGCCCTAAAAGAGGCACTCTGCGCCCGCGTGATTGCCCTCGCCGAAGCAGAAGACCTCGACGCCGCGGTGGCCGAGGCGAAGAAGGCGCAGGCGGAGTGGAAGGCGATTGGTCCCGTTCGTTGCAACCGATCTGAGGACGTGTGGCAACGGTTCCGCACCGCCTGTGACACAGTTTTTGAGCGTGTGCAGGCGAAGCAGGATGCTGACTCTCATGCGCGGGCCGCCGTCCGCGAGGCGCTGTGTGTCGAGGCGGAGTCGTTGCTGCCATTGGAGACGGCCGGCGAGTCGACCGAGGACCTCGCCGCAAAGATTCGGGATCTTCAGCAGCGCTGGCGCGACGCACCCGAGGTTCCGCAGACGTTCAGCCGACAGCTCACCGCACGTTTCGGACAGGTCATCGCCCGTCTCGTCGAGACCTATCCTGACGCGTTCCGTGGCACCGAGCTCGATCCTGCGCGCAAGCTCAAGCGTCTCGAGAAGCTGTGCGAGCGTGTCGAGGCCCTCAAACCGACCGACGCGTTGGGACAAGAAGGTGCCTCGCCGGCCGAGATCCTCGCTACCAAGTGGCGGGATGCGCTTGCCAGCAACCTCATGGGGGCACGTGTCGACGAGGCGGCCGAGCGGCGATCGGCGTTGGAGGAGGTCAAGCGGGCCAGGGCCGACTGTCGCCGGCTTGGCGATATCTTTGGAGATGAAGGACGTCAGCTGTTGACACGGTTCCACTCTGCCTGCGACAAGGTCCAGCGCTGGGCGTCTCCGGCAAGACCCCCGCGCAGAGACGCAACGACCGGGCGGGAACCGGCTCTCGCATCCGGACGCTGAGTGTTCTAGGCACGACGGCGTCTCGGCGAAGAGAGGTAGTAGTGCCAGAGGATCCGCGCCGCCACCGACCGGTACGGACGCCACCTTTCAGCGAACTCCTGTAGACCGTCGTCGGACGGAGTGTCAGGCAACCCACGAAGGTCCTGCACCGCCTTTCGCAGTGCCAGATCGGCGAGTGGCCACACATCCCTCCGGCGGAGGGCCATCAACAAGTAGATGTTCGCAGTCCAGGGTCCGATTCCAGGTATCGCCATCAACGTGTCTCGGGCCTCGTCATCGTCCATCCGGCCGACGCGACGAAGATCGATTCGTCCATCACTGACAGCCGCCGCCAACTCGACGATGTATCGGGCCTTCTGGCGAGTCAGGCCGAGGTCTCGAAGTCTGTCCGGACCCAGTCTCAGGACGTGCGCGGGTGTGATCAGATCGTCCCCCCCGGTGAGCCGGTTGAACGCTGAGCGACCTGAGGCGAGCGAGACTTGCTGCTCGAGAATGATCTGGACCAGCGTCGCGTAACCCGCGGGTCGCGCCCACAGCGGAGGCAGTCCGTAGCGGTCGAGGGCGCGGCCGAGGTCCGGATCGTCGCTCGCCAGGCGCACCGCGGCCTCCTGCAGCGTCGCCCGAGTCAGTCGCATTGGCATCGACCGGATTCTGGCGTGACGGCCCGACGTTCGGCAAGGGGATCTCTGATGGCACTAAAGCGCTTTTCAGATAGCCCTTGTACTGCTTGGGCTCGTCGTGGTACTTCTGCATGCACCAATGCAGGAGGACCGATGCAAGCCTATTCGATGGATCTCCGAGAACGGGCCCTGCTCGACAGTGATGCCGGGATGAAGGCCGCGGACGTTGCGGTGAAGTACCGCGTGAGCGGGTCGTGGGTGCGGCTGTTGAAGCAGCGTCGGCGGGAGACGGGCGAAGTCGCGCCGCGCGTCCAGCGGCACGGGCGGCGCCGGATGTTGGAGCCGCACCTGCACACCCTGGCCGCGCTGATCGCGGAGCAACCGGATCGCACCGTAGCCGAGCTGAAGGACGCGCTCGGCACGCCGGCCAGTCTGGCGACGATCTGGCGCGCGGTGGCGGCTCTGGACGTGACCGTCAAAAAAAACGGTCCGGCCCTCCGAACACGATCGACCTGACGTCGCGGCCGCGCGGGTCGTGTGGCACGCCGCCGCGCCGACCTGGGATCCGACACGCCTGGTTTTTCTCGATGAAACCGGCATGACGAACAATCTCCTGCGGCGGTATGGTCGGGCCCTCCGCGGGGCCCGCGTCCACGACCACGCGCCGTGCGCCCGGTGGCAGACCAGTACGTTTCTCGCAGCGCTGCGGGTGACTGGCCTGACCGCGCCCGGGGTCTTCGACGGCGCCATCGACGGGGCGAGCTTCCTCGCCTATATCGAACAGATCCTCGTGCCCACCCTGCATCCCGGGGACATCGTCATCGCCGATAACCTCAGCGCACACAAAGTGGCCGGCGTCCGCCAGGCGATCGAGCGCGTCGGCGCCACGCTCTGCTATCTGCCGCCCTACAGTCCGGACCTCAATCCCATTGAACTCTGCTTCGCGAAGCTCAAAGCCCTCGTGCGCGCCGCCCGCTGTCGATCCACCGAAACCCTCTGGCCTTTCCTCGGCGCCTGTCTGCCGCACTTCAGCCCCGAGGAATGCCGCAATTACTTTCGACACTGCGGCTATCCGGGCACCACACGGTCATGAAAAGCGCTTTAGTGTCCTGACCGTGAAGAAAGTGAAACAAGTAGCGCGCTCTCGTCGTACTCGTCTACACGGAGGCGAGTATGCGACTGGGACGACCGAAAGTTGCTCTGATTCTGACGGACGACGAACGCGTGCAGTTGACCTCGATGGCCCATCGGTCGCGGACGGCCCCGCACCTGGCGCGCCGCGCGCGCATCGTCTTGGCATGCGCTGAGGGCGAACCCCGCACGGTTGTGGCCCGGCGCGTGCGGGTGTCGCCGGTGACGGTGTGCAAATGGCGCGCGCGGTTCGTGCGTGATCGGCTCGACGCGTTGTATGACGAACCGCGACCGGGGGCGCCGCGCCGCATCACCGACGACCAGATTGAGCAGGTGATCGTGCGGACGCTGGAAGAGATGCCGCGCGGGGTAACCCATTGGAGTAGCCGAGACATGGCGAAGGCGAGCGGCATGGGCCGGACGACCGTCCAGCAGACTTGGCACGCCTTCGGCCTGCAGCCCCACCGCAGCGAGACATTCAAGCTCTCGCCCGATCCGCTGCTGATCGACAAGGTGCGTGACATCGTCGGCTTGTATATGAATCCGCCGGCGCACGCCGCCGTCTTCTGTGTTGACGAGAACTCGCAGACTCAAGCCCTGGACCGCACCCAGCCGCTGTTGCCGATGCGGCCCGGCCAGGCTGAACGGCGGACGCATGATTACCCGCGCCATGGCACGACGACCTTGGTTTGCCGCGCTCATCCGCAAGTGCTGGCGAAGCGGCCGCGCTTCCATGTCCATTTCACGCCGACCTGCGGATCGTGGCTTAAGCTCGTGGGGCGGTGGTTTGCGGAACTCACCAACAAACAATTGCGCCGGGGCGCGCACCGCAGCGTCAAGCAACTTCACGCTGCGATCCGCGAATTCATTGCTGAGCATCACGCGAATCCGAACCCCTTTGTCTGGACCAAAAGCGCCGATGAGCGTCGCTTCGCTCAACGGACGCACAACACTCAGGCCGCGCCACTTGCTTAAGCGAGCGACGCAGCCCGGACATTAGATGTCTAAGATAGCGGACCTCGGCCGAGCTTGATATACCCATACGTGGGCATCACTACGTACCTGGAAGCAGGCTCTTACCGCTACCTGAGATCAGGTATGAACAGCTGTGATTGAGTTTGAGCACGATTTGACACAGGTACGGACCGCTGCCCTAAGGAACGCTGATCTTCCTGGCGACCTGCAGAACGAGCTGCGAGAGGTGCGCCAGGTCGTGCACAGCACCTGCTGGGTGGCCTTCTACAGCTGTCCGCTCCGCCCGAAGACGTGGGCCGTGTCCCTCATGATGAGCTCAACGTCCGAGACTCACCTGTGCTCCCCAGCCTCTTCCGCGGCCCGCTCTTTGGCACGCGCACCAGCGAGAATCACCTCCATGGCGTAATTCCCCTCGTGGCATGCGTACTCATAGATCGGATCCGAATTCTTCGTCATCGGCACGGCATAGGTCCAGGGGATCGTCCACGTCGTCGGATCATGACAGTGACTTCGTAGAGGAGCGTGTCCGCGTCGACCCGCGTGAAGCGTTCGACCAGGTGCAGATTCGCGCTGGACTGGCCACGAAGGACGGCCGTTTCACGGAGGAAGTTGGTGGTTTCGACGACGAGTGTGTCGCCGTCCCAATGGCCACGCTCCGTCTCATCTTCCACCTGCCGCTGCGCCAGGCCGAGGGCTTCTTGAACTCGCTCTTCGGAATGATGGGCATCGACCGCTCCGCGCCCGATCACACGACGCTCTCCCGGCGCAGCCAGCACCTCGACCTCACGCTTCGTGGAGTTCCGACCGACGAACGCCTGCATCTCATCGTCGACAGCACGGGCCTCTCGATTGTGGGCGAAGGTGAATGGGCCGCCGTGAAACACGGCCCCACTCGGCGCGCAACGGCCGGACGCCGCAGGAAGCGTACACTGACGGAAGGACTGCTCGAAAACCAGCAGACGAAGCAGCTTGAATCATGAACCGGATTCCACCTTAGCTGTGACGAAAACCTGTCCAAAGAATGGGGTCCACCTCTCTAACCGAAGGGAATGCCGACGACGCGACGCCGGCTCTCACGCTGATCGAGGCAGTCGAAGGCGACCTCGCGAGCGTCACGGGGGACGCGGCCTACGACACGATCGCCTTCTACGATGCTGCGGGTGCACGTAGCGCGACCGTGGTCGTTCCACCGACCAAGGCTTCGAGCGTGTCTCGACGAGGACGGCGGTCGAGCGCCCGCGATCGCACGATCAGGATGGTGAAGGAACTCAGGCGGCGACGGTGGAAGCAGGAGGCGGGTTACCAGCGGCAAGCTCGGGCAGAGAACGCCTTCTTCCGGTACAAATCGATCATCGGGGATGGCCTTCGAGCCCGCACTCCAGAAGGGCGAGTGGCCGAGGCACTCCTCGCGTGCAACCTCCTGAATCAGATGACCGCCCTGGGCAGGCCAGAGTCGTACGGCATCGGTCGGTAAAACGCCTCTGGTCAGGATCGGGGCGGGCGAATTCTGATTCATGCACCAATGATGGGATGGACTCCTCCCGCTGGTGCGGCATCATCGTGCCAGTGGTAAAACGGCCTCTACGGGCCACAGCTGAGGAGGAGTCCAGATGCAACATACAACGATCGCCGTTGACCTCGCCAAGTCCGTGTTTCAAGTGGCGGTCTCGCATCACACGGGGCGTGTGGATGAAGAGCATCGGTTGACCCGGGCCCGGTTCCTGCGGTTCTTCGCCCAGCGCCCGGCCGCGACCGTGTTGCTCGAAGCCTGCGGGTCGGCGCACCATTGGGCGCGCACCCTGGAACAACTCGGCCACACCGTCCAGTTGCTGCCCCCGCATGAGACCCGCCGGTCTGTCCGTCGCAATAAGACCGATCGCGCGGATGCGAAAGCGCTGCTCGAAGCGGCCCGGAACGAGGAGATCCATCCGGTGCCGGTCAAGTCGGTGTCGCAGCAAGCCGTCGCGTCCCTCCATCGCGTGCGCACGACGTGGGTCCGGACCCGGACGGCGCGGCTCAATACGCTGCGCGGACTGCTCCGCGAGTTTGGCGTGACGATACCAGTGGGCGCGCGCCACGTCGTCCCACAGGTCCGCGCGCTGGTCGAAGATGCGGAGGCGTCCGTCCCGATGGCCTTGCGCCCCAGTCTGGCCGCGCTGTGTGACGAGATCCGGACGCTCGAGCAGCGGATACACGGACTGGAACGCGAGCTGGCCGCGCTCGCCCAGCAGGTGCCGCACGTGGCGCACCTCCGCACCATCCCGGGCATCGGCCTACTCAACGCCACCGCGCTGGTCGCGTGTGTCGGCGACGTGCGGCGGTTTCCGTCGGGCCGACACTTTGCCAGCTATCTGGGGCTCACGCCGCGCGAACACTCCAGCGGGAATCGCCGGCAGCTGGGCGCTATCAGCAAACAAGGCGACCGCTATCTCCGCACCTTGCTCATGCATGGCGCCCGGGCCGTGCTGTCCCACAGCGGCAACCCGCAGAAGACCACACCGTTCCGGACCTGGGCGCGCGCGATTGCCGCGCGCCGCGGGGCGAACATTGCCACCGCCGCGATCGCCAACCGGCTGGCCCGGATGGTGTGGCGGGTGTGGCGTGACGACCGACCCTTTGTGGCTGAAACCCGCATCGCGGCGTAGCCCCGTGGTGACCACTGAACCGTAATCTCTCCAGGAGGACTGCCGCGCGACAGGATGGCACACCGGTCAGACCGGCGCGGGGATACGCCGACGACAGGGGCTGGCCAGACAGGGCCGTACCAACGATTGGCATCCCCGCGCGCATTTACCATCGTGGCCCGGAGCCGTGCGTGCTCCCTCGAGGGGCCGAAGATACGCCTGCAGTCTGACGCCGTGCCGCCTCGCAGAATGAGAGTGGAAGGAGACCGAAACCCAAGACGCCGAATGCCGCCCCGCTCCGCGCGCGTCAAGGCCACGCCGCCTCCGGCGGAGCGCTGCGCGCTGCCTTGACCCGTGCTCGCACCGGCGGCGGATAACCAAGACGCGACGAAGGTAAACCATCGTCGCTCATACGACGGGTTGAACCTCGGTTTCGTTCTTACGCTTGACAGAGGAGTCCAGATACGCCCTGTTGCCCCTTCCGGGCTTTCTATTCCTGCTCCGGCATGAGCACGAACTCGGGGTAGGCGTCGATGCCCAGCTCTACCACGTCTTGCCCCATCTCCTCGACCCTGGGGGACACGCGCACACCCATCGTCTTCTCCAGAGCCAGCCACGTCAGCCACGAGGCCGCGAACGCGAACGCGCCGACCGAGACTATGCCGAGAAACTGCACGCCAATATCGGCGCCGGCCGCGATGGCCGTGGCCAGCGTACCCCAGGCGCCCGCGAACAGGTGCGCGGGCACCGCCCCGACGACGTCGTCGATCTTCAGCCGCTCCAGCAGCTTGAGCCCCGCGGTGCAGAGGACGGCGCCGACGGCGCCAATCACGATAGCCCAGTAGTGGCTCGTGATGTCGGGTCCGGCGGTGATCGAGACCAGCCCGGCGATGACGCCGGCCGCCCCGGCCAGGTTGGTGTTGACCAGCACGTGGCTCATCGCCAGCACGTCGGCGGCGCTCCCGAGGGCGAGCTGCGACCCGCCGTTGAAGCCGAACCAGCCTAACCAGAGGATGAACACCCCCAGCGTCACCATCGGCACGTTAGACGGCGGCGTGCTCGTGACGCTGCCGTCGTCGCGGAACTTGTTGTGCCGGGGGCCGACGATGAACGCTCCGGCCAGCGCGGCCGCGCCGCCGGTGGCGTGCACGATAGTCGAGCCGGCGAAGTCCTGGAAGCCCATCTGGTTCAGCCAGCCGCCGCCCCACGTCCAGGCACCGACGATCGGGTAGATGAACGCGGTCAGCACCAGGGTGAAGACGAAGAACGACCAGAGCTTGACCCGTTCGGCCAGCGCCCCGGAAACAATGGACGCGGCAGTCGCCACGAAGACCATCTGGAAGAACCAGTCGGACATGACGGCGTAGTCGGTGGCGATCACCGCCTCACGCGCCCCCTCGGCGCCAGCCAGCAGCGCCAGCTCGTCGGCCGACGGGGTGCGCAGCAGGGTGAACGAGCCGAGGACGCTGCCCACGTCGACGTACATCAGGTTGTAGCCGATCACGTAGTAGGCGATTCCCGAGATGGCGTACAGGCCGATGTTCTTCAGGCAGATGACCGAGACGTTCTTGGTGCGCACCGAGCCGGCCTCCAGCATGGTGAAGCCGGCCGCCATCCACATCACCAGCGCGCCGCACAGCAGGAACGAAAACGTGTTGAAGATGAACCGCAACTCGCCACTCGACAACTCGCTCATGTGTCACCTCCGCGATCGCCGGCCGCGCGCCGGCACCATGGGTTCGGCGAACGACACGGGACGCGTGGTTCGCCCAGGCAGCACTATAGCGTGCGCACGCAGCTGTCGAGTCCCGGGCGGTCGTCGCATTACGCCGGACGCGACGTCGTGGTAGACGTTGCCGGCATCGACGCCCGCGACCTGCAACGCGTCACGCTGCAAGTCCAGCGACTGGGAGCCGTCCGCCTTCGAGACGCGGGCGTCGCCGATCCGCCTGTGTCGTAAACGGCCGTTGGACTAAACCGCTTCGCGGTAGACGGTGAATCGACAACCCGATCGTAAGACGCGCATCCGGGTTGTCCTTCCGACTCGGCATCTCCACTCCTCCCATACGCTCCTCACCGACGTCTGGCATCCACCAGGCCCTTTTAAGAGGAGTCATCATGACCGCCCTTCGCCGCCGCATGCTCGAGGACATGCAGGTACGGAATCTCTCCGCGGGGACGCAGCAGGTGTACCTGCAGCATATCTCCCGCTTCGCCCGGTACTGCGGTCGATCGCCCGCGGAGTTGGGACCGGAGGAGATCCGAGCCTACCAGCTCTATTTGACGAAGGAGAAACAGCTGACGCCCTCGACCCTGGTGATCGTGGTCGCGGCCCTCCGCTTCCTCTATCGGGTCACGCTGCAGAAGACGTGGTCGATCGAGGCCGTCATCCCCGCGCCGAAGAAACCGCAGAGGTTACCCGTCGTGCTCAGCCCGGCCGAGGTGGTGCGGTTGCTCGACAGCGTAAAGAACCCCAAGCATCGCACCATCCTGACGACCTGCTATGCCGCCGGCCTTCGCATCTCGGAAGCCGTGCGCTTGACCGTGCCGGCGATTGACAGCCAGCGGATGGTGCTCCGCATCGTCCAAGGGAAAGGGCAGCGGGACCGGTATGTGATGCTCTCCCCGACGCTGCTGGCGATGCTGCGCGACTGGTGGCGAGTCAGCCAGCCTCAGCACTGGCTCTTTCCCGGTCATCACCCCGAGCGCCCGACGACGAGCCGGGTCGTCGACCGCGCCTGCCGCCAGGCCCGTCGTCGCAGCGGTCTCTCTCAGCCGGTGACGCCGCATTCGCTCCGACACGCCTTCGCCGTGCACCTGTTGGAAGCCGGCACGGACGCCCGCACCATTCAACTGCTGCTGGGGCATCGCAGTCTGGCCACGACGGCCCGCTACCTGCGCATCGCCACGACGACGGTCTGCTCGACTTCCAGCCCGCTCGACCTGCTCCCCCGTCCCGGGGCACACACTCCGCCGCCAACCGACTGAGGGTGGCTCGTGGATCGTTCGACGCTGGACGTGGCGGACGTCTTCCGTCAGTACGGCGACACCTATCGCGCCGAGGCCGGGGGCTCACTCTCGACGGCCGAGCGACGCGTCATGACCGCGATCGAGGAGTGCCGGACTGCCGCCCTGGGTGGCCACGTCGAGCCGTGTGACCAATGCGGGCATCAGCGGGTCTGGTACAACTCGTGTCGTCATCGCCATTGCCCGACGTGCCAGTCCCTGGCACGCGCCGCGTGGATCGACGCCCGCCGAGCGGACCTGCTCCCCGTCGACGACTTCCACGTCGTCTTCACGGTCCCCCCGGCGGTCGCTGCCATCGCCTACCAGAACAAGGCCGTCGTCTATGGCCTCCTCTTCCGGGCGGTCGCCGAGACGGTGCGGACCATCGCGGCGGATCCCCGCCATCTGGGCGCTCAGATCGGGTTCTTTGCGGTGCTCCACACCGGGGGGCAGACCCTGATGCATCATCCCCACCTCCACTGCGTGGTCCCCGGCGGGGGGCTCTCGCCAGATGGCATGCAGTGGGTGTCGTGCCGCCCCGGGTTCTTCCTCCCGGTCCGGGTGTTGTCCCGGCTCTTTCGCCGCCGGGTCTTAGACGCCGTGGGCGACGCGTTCGAGACGGGACAGCTGCCCTTCGCCGGCTCGCTCGACGCCCTCAACGATCGGCAGCACTTTGCCGACCATCTCCAGCCCGCCAGGCAGACCGAGTGGGTGGTCTACGCGAAACCGCCCTTCGCCGGGCCCAACCAGGTGCTCGATGACGTCGGCCGGTACACGCATCGAATCGCCATCTCCAACCAGCGGCTCCTCGCCCTCGCCGCGGGACAGGTCCAGTTCCGCTACACCGACGACCGCCGTCCCCACGCACCGGGTCAGAAGACCATGACCCTGGCCGCGACGGAGTTCATCCGGCGCGTCCTCCTGCATGTGCTCCCGCGCGGCTTCCACCGCATGCGGTATGACGGCCTGCTCGCGAATCGGACACGGCACCAGCACGTGGCGCAGTGCCGACAGCTCCTCGGCACTCGGTCAGCGACCCGGCCGGACGCCACCCCGGTGGCCCTCGACTATCGGGATCGCTATCACGCCCTGACCGGACGGTCGGTGCGCCTCTGTCCCCGGTGTCACGACGGGCAGATGCCGCTCGTCGACGGCCTGGTCGCCACCGCTCGTCGCCCCGCGATTCTGGATTCGTCATGACCGCACACTGTTCGACGGCCGCCCGTGCCGGCTTCACCGCGGCCAGCACCCGTGTCAGGAGTCGTGTGCGCGTTTCATCCACCACACCGGCACGGGCGGTCCGGCCACACCCCATCGCCGGCTCCGCCCACGCACCCAGGGTCCACCGCCGTGCCACACGACCTGCTCACGGCATGCCTCCGACGATCGAATCCCCATAGACGGATCTCGCTGCGGTTTCGTCCAACCCGTTTTTTGTCTCCCGTCGCGGCGGTGATCAGTGGGCCTCACCCCGGCGCCGTCGCGCCGCGGCGCCACACAAAAAACGCTCTGCGTTTGCGACACTCCCGAGCGGCATCACGGTCCGGCGCGCTCCGATTAAAGGGGCGAGGACCTTCTCGCCTTGCTCGTATCTTGCGCAGCCACTCCGCCGCGCCAAGTCGCGGTCGTGCAAGTGAGGGATCAGAGCTCATACCGCAGAGACAGGTGCAACCCGTGGCTCCGCAACGGGGCCTGGGTCGGCGCCAGATCGAGCCCCACCGGGTCCCGGCTGCCGTCGAGCCATTCGACCCGGCCCGGGCCGGCGCCGGTCTCGCTGACGCCGGCATCCGTGTACCGCCAGGCGAGATCGAGCGTCGCCCGCTCGCCCCACGACATCCCCACGCCGGCCGTCAGCCTCCAGGTCAACGCCGTCCGGCGGGTGCCCGGCACGAGGGTCCTCGTCTTCGGGAACGTCATGCGCGTCTCACCGCTGGCCACGCGGGTCGCTCCGAGGCCCCCGCCGACGAAGGGGCTCAACGGGCCGATCGGGCGCACCCCCACGCCGGGGAGATCCACATACACGGCCAGGATTCCGGACAGCGAGGACAGATCCACGGACACGGATTGCTCACGGTCGGGGGCCAAGAAGTTGGCGTAACCATCGAACGTAAATCGCGGCCTGGAGGTCAGAAGGGCCTCCAGGCGCACGGCTGGCGCCACGGCGTACCCGAACCCAAGCTCAACGCCTGCGACCGTGCCGACGTCCCCCACCGACCGGAGCGGCGCGCCGTCACCGCCCACGCCGCAGCCGTACAGCGCGGCCGGGACCAGGCTCGCACAGTCCGCGTCGGTGAAGTGCGTGTCGGCGGGACGGCTCAAGTCGAGTCCGGCGCGCAGGTAGATGTCTTGCGCGACGGCCAGTCCTGGGAGCAGGGTCGCCGCCGCCGCCATCACCGCCACGGCCGCGCCGGGAACCCAGTGGTGCCACCGCTGCGCTGCGACCCGCGTCGGGGAGTCAGTCATTACGCGAGCGCCTGCACCGGACGCGACGTCGTGATAGACGTGGCCGGCGTCGACTCCATCGGCCCGCAGCGCGTCGCGCTGTAGGTCCAGCGACTGGGAGCCGTCCGCCTTCGAAACGCGGGCGTAGCCGATCAGCCTGTGTCGTAAACGGTCGTTTGCGACCTACCTCGGTTCTCCCGCCCGAGGTAGGTGCGGTCGTTGCTTTCGTACGGCTCGTCCCGCAGATCGGTCTACGCGACCCGCACGGGAATCTGCGGCCTTGGAGCAACACGCGACCGCCTTGCAGGCGCAACTGCAGCAGCACGCCGAGCAGGTGGATCGTTATCGGTCTGGTCATGGCTTGGTTGGCGCTAAAGCGCTTTTCAGATAGCCCTTGTACTGCTTGGGCTCGTCGTGGTACTTCTGCATGCACCAATGCAGGAGGACCGATGCAAGCCTATTCGATGGATCTCCGAGAACGGGCCCTGCTCGACAGTGATGCCGGGATGAAGGCCGCGGACGTTGCGGTGAAGTACCGCGTGAGCGGGTCGTGGGTGCGGCTGTTGAAGCAGCGTCGGCGGGAGACGGGCGAAGTCGCGCCGCGCGTCCAGCGGCACGGGCGGCGCCGGATGTTGGAGCCGCACCTGCACACCCTGGCCGCGCTGATCGCGGAGCAACCGGATCGCACCGTAGCCGAGCTGAAGGACGCGCTCGGCACGCCGGCCAGTCTGGCGACGATCTGGCGCGCGGTGGCGGCTCTGGACGTGACCGTCAAAAAAAACGGTCCGGCCCTCCGAACACGATCGACCTGACGTCGCGGCCGCGCGGGTCGTGTGGCACGCCGCCGCGCCGACCTGGGATCCGACACGCCTGGTTTTTCTCGATGAAACCGGCATGACGAACAATCTCCTGCGGCGGTATGGTCGGGCCCTCCGCGGGGCCCGCGTCCACGACCACGCGCCGTGCGCCCGGTGGCAGACCAGTACGTTTCTCGCAGCGCTGCGGGTGACTGGCCTGACCGCGCCCGGGGTCTTCGACGGCGCCATCGACGGGGCGAGCTTCCTCGCCTATATCGAACAGATCCTCGTGCCCACCCTGCATCCCGGGGACATCGTCATCGCCGATAACCTCAGCGCACACAAAGTGGCCGGCGTCCGCCAGGCGATCGAGCGCGTCGGCGCCACGCTCTGCTATCTGCCGCCCTACAGTCCGGACCTCAATCCCATTGAACTCTGCTTCGCGAAGCTCAAAGCCCTCGTGCGCGCCGCCCGCTGTCGATCCACCGAAACCCTCTGGCCTTTCCTCGGCGCCTGTCTGCCGCACTTCAGCCCCGAGGAATGCCGCAATTACTTTCGACACTGCGGCTATCCGGGCACCACACGGTCATGAAAAGCGCTTTAGCCATGCAACCAGACCGAGGCCCCCTCTCCGAACGTGCGAAAGAAATGTTACGTTATCCACCCGCCGGAGCGGGGTGAATCTAATGCCGTCGCCAAACTCGTTGCCGTCCGTGCCGGCCAGTAGGTCCTGATTCCGGATGGCGTTCTGATTGTCGAAAAGGTTAAAAATGTCGGCAACCAGCTCCTGCCGCGAGTCGAGCGCCCGGTAGTTGTAGAGCCGTCGGATATCGACGATCCATAGGGAGGACACCCATGACAGCCACACCAGCCAGTCGCCTGTCGGTCTACATCGCCGCCGCGATCGTGGCCGCCATCGCCCTCGCCTTCGCGGCGCCGGCGTTCGCGATGCGCTTCGCCATCGGGGGCGAGATTTTCCTGAACCTCCTCACGATGATGGTCGTCCCGCTCGTCGTGGCCAGCGTGATGAGCGGGATCATCGGCTTGGGCGACGTCCGCAAACTTGGACGGCCCGGCGGACTCGCGATCACCTACTACGTGACGACGACCGTCCTCGCCGTGCTGGTGGGCCTCATCCTGGTCAACCTGATCCAACCCGGGTCCGGGGTCGCCCCGGCCACGCTCGAAGCCGGGGCCGCCGAGGGCGGGGCGGTGGCGGCTGGCCGCGAAGACATGGGGTTCGGCACGATTCTCCGAAACCTGGCCTTGATGCTGTTCACCAACAACCTCTTCCGCTCGGCCACCGAGGGCAGTCTCCTGCCCCTTATCATCTTCTCGATCATGTTCGCCGGCGTGCTGACGACGATGGGCGACCGCGTGAGCCGGATCACAGCCCTGATCGTGCAGGTCAACGAGGCGCTCCTGTCGTTCGTGCTGTTCCTGATGAAGCTGGCACCGGTCGGCATCTTCTGTCTGGTCACGGCCCGGTTCGGCGAGGCCCAGCAGGGCGGCGGCTTGGTCGCCGTCCTTGTCCAGACGGGGGCCTACTTCGTGACGGTGCTGCTCGGGCTGGCGGTCCATGCGTTGCTGACCCTCCCGCTGATTCTCTGGATCTTCACCAAGCGCAATCCGTTTCGCTTCATGACTCAGATGGCGCAGGCCCTGCTGACCGCCTTCTCCACCGCCAGTTCGAGCGCCACGCTGCCGATCTCGCGGGAATGCGCGGTGGGCAACGCCAAGGTTTCGAGGCGGTCGGTCGACTTCGTGCTGCCGCTGGGCGCGACCATCAACATGGATGGGACCGCGCTGTACGAAGCGGTCGCCGCCATCTTCATCGCGCAGGCGATCGGCTTCGAGCTGTCGATCGTCCAGCAAGTCGTGGTTGCCGTCACGGCGACGCTGGCGGCGATCGGCGCGGCGGGCATTCCGGAAGCCGGACTGGTGACGATGGTCATCGTCCTCAACGCGGTCGGCTTGCCGCTCGAGTACATCGGCCTGATCCTGTCGGTGGATTGGCTGCTCGACCGGTTCCGGACGACGGTCAACGTGTTCGGCGATGCGGCTGGCTCGGCGGTGGTCGAACGGAGCTTCGTGGTGGCGGGCCGCGAAGCGTAGGGCATCCCTGCCCACATGGTCCGCGACCACGAGCGGACCGGCGCCCGTGCCGCCTCGCCCCCATCGATGGCGATGAAGTCGACGCCGCGGGTGCCGGTCGCCATGCGCTGCGCGAGGTCGATCCAGACGGTGGCGTCGCCGACCGCCGCCTTGATGCCGCCCGGTAGCCCGATTGCCGCCGCGATGGCCTCGACGAAATCGAGCAGCGCGTCCGCGTTCCCGAAGGCGCTGTGCGCGGCGGGGCTGACGCAGTCCCGACCTGATCGACCACAGCTTCATCGAGTTCCCTGAGGATCTGGAGCCCGCGAGTGCCGTCGTCTACGTATCGCACGATGAAACGTCGAAGGTCGAGATCCTCACCAACACGTACACGTCGGTGCATCGGCCAGCGGCGGAGAATCCCGAGTTCACGGCAGAGCTCGGACACTGAGGTGTCGCGGTGCGCCATCGCGGCCTGGGCCAGCCGCACCTGGGCTTTCGCCAGCGCGAACGTCCTGCCGCCGTTGCGGCCGCGCGCCCTTGAGCCCAGCCAGGGTGCGTTCGCAGATCAGCTGGGAGCCGTCCACACGCGGGCGTCGCCGATCCGCATGTGTCGTAAACGGTCGTTTGCGACAGGGGGGCGAGGGCGCCGTCCGGCGCGCGTGCTCGGCCAGACGAAACGGAACCCCCGGCGGTATTCTTCCGTTGCGCGTCTGCATCGTCCTGCCACGCGGTGACCCGTTCGTGGCCGTACGGACCCGCGACGGCCACGTGCATGCCGACGCCGGCGCTGAGCGGGTTCGGTGTCAGCCCCAGCATTCGCCCCTGGCTCCTCCTGCCGGCCACGCGGCAGCCGGTTGTGTGCCGCACGGGATTCCCGACGGCCGATCGGCTTCAGGCGTCGGTCGCCATGCCGAGGCGGGTAGCCACCGGTGGATTCGCGTTCCACGTCAGACCATGGACACGACTCGTCGTGGCCGCCAGGTTCTGGCGCATGTCGTCCACGTTGGGCTGCCAGAGCCGGCGCTGAGGCTACCACCGTGGCGTGGCTCGGCGCGCGCAGCGTCACCGTGAAGGTCTCGTCCGGCTCGTCCACCGCGTCAGAGCTTGAACTTGACCTCGCCCACCACGGTCCGCCGGAGCAGGTCGCCGAAGATGTGCTGCTGAACGGTCTGGTTCAACAGGTTGGTCACCTTCACCGTCGTCGTGACGGCACCGTCCTGCCACTTCACCCCGACGCTACCATTCACCGTCGCGTACCCGTCGGTGTGGCCGTGATACGCCGACGTGAGGACATCGCTCCAGAACGCGTCGGTGGCGGCGTTCACCGACGTGGAACCCAGGAGCCGCGATCCGTTCCACGTCACCCCGGCGTTGAATCGGTGCGTCGGGGGCAGGTTGAGCTCCGCCGGCAGATGCGGGTTCGGATCGTCCAGAATCTCCGGTTCGGACTGCCACGAGTAGTTAATGGACGCGGCCACCGCCCGTGAGACCCGCTGCTCGAGCCACAGCTCCACGCCGGTCTGGCGGACCGGACCCAGATTCAGGTAGGTGAACGCGGTGCGCGGCAGAAAGATCCCGCGCTGCGCCATGAGGGCCAGCACGACCGGCGGGAGCCGCCAGCCGGGCGGCGGATTGGCCGCGGTGTACGGGTCGAGGCTCGGCGGCAGGGCGGTGAAGTTGATCGCGTCGTCCCGCCGGTTGACGAAGAACGAGCCGCCGAGCGTCGTCCCGCGCGAGAGCACGCCGGCATAGCTCACTTCGTACGCCGTCAGCGATTCTTCCGTCAGATCGTCCTGGGACATCCCGCCGATCGGGATGTCGCTGCCGACCCCGGCGACGACGAGCGGAAACGGCTGGGCGACCGCCGGCTGCAGCCCCGCCGGCAGCAGCGGCGCGAGGGCGCTCAGGTCCACCGGGCTGACGATATTTGCCTGCAAGGCGTTGTTGATGACCGACGGCGCGCGGAAGGCCCGGTTGTACGACAGCGTGACGGAGTGATTCTCGGCCGGCTTGACGAGGAACGCGATGCGCGGTGAAAACTTGGGATCGGAGAGGTGGCCGAACTTGTCCACGCGCCCGCCCAGCACGAGCCGGACCCGCTCCCAGAAGACCTCGTCCTGCAGGTACGCGCCCACCTCGAGGCGGTTCTCGCCCAGCGGGGCGAGCGTGATGTCGAAGTTGTTCTGCCGCACGTTGCCGCCGTAGGTCAGCCGGTGCCGGGTGCCGAGGAACACCGAGTGGCCGATCTCGCCGTCATAGGTCTGCGTCCTGAAGTCGAGCTGCAGCGGCCTCCCGGTGGCAAGGTCCGGCAGCAGCAGGTTGGGCGCCTGCCCGTTCAGGACATTCGTGAAGAACTGCATGCGCAGGGCGCCCCGCGTGTAGGTCAGCTTGCCGTAGCCCAGATAGGTGCCCGACTGTATGTCGAACGGGCCGATACCGCTGTGGATAAGCCCGTCCGTACCGGCCACGCCGCCCGCGTAGGTCAGGGTGCCCTGGGACAGCTCCTGGTCGACCCGTACGTCGAACTTCGGCTGGCTGGTGCCCCGGTTCGCGAATCCGGTCCCGAAGGCGGCGACGGCCGAGTCCAGTGGGTAGAACGCTCCGCCCACGGTCTGTCCGGGCTGCCGCGGGTCGTCGATCACCGGGATCCGGCCGGTCGGCCGGGCGAACGCGGCGGATGTGAAGTAGCCGGCACTGACGCGGTACGATACCCGGTCGTTCGGCGCCCGCGTCACGGTCGCATTCGCGCCGAAGAGCGAGCCCGCCCCGCGTCCGGTGCCCGATCCGTCATTCCGGTCAACGTACCCGCCGCTGAGCGTGACCGTCGTGCCAACCGATTCCCGTGGAGGCTTGGTAATGATGTTGACGGCGCCGGTCATGGCGTTCGCGCCCCACACCGCGGACGCCGGCCCCCGCACCACCTCGATCTGCTCCACGTCGTCGAAGTTGGTCGGGAGCAGGTCCCACAGGACGAGGCCGAAGAAGTCGAGGTAGGCGCTGCGACCGTCCACCAGGACGAGCTGCGAGTTCGTCAGCGTGTTGCCGGGGCTGCGGCTGGTGACCTGCACATCGCGCGCCGAGAGCTGAATCACATTGACGCCCGGCGTCGCGCGCAGGAGGTCGCCGTAGTTCTGGGCCGACGTGGTTTCAAGCGTGGCGGTCGAGATGACCGATGTCGACACCGGCGCATCGATCAGCCGGACCTCGTGGCGCGAGGCGGTCACGACCACCGTGTCACCGAAGCTCGCGAGCTGCAGCACCACCGGCGGCAGCGTGAGCGGCGCGCCGGAGACCGTCACGTCCTCGACCGTCGCGTCGGAGAACCCGGCGAGCGACACGTGCAGCGTATAGGTGCCGGGGGCGACCCCGGCCAGCTCGAAGGTGCCCTGCTCGTCCGAGGAGGCGGTGCGCGGGACCCCGTTGCCACGCAATGTCACGGTGGCGCCAGGCAGCACCAAGGCGGTCTGGTCGACAACGCTGCCGCGGAGGCTGCCTGTCTGCGCCGACCCGGTCGCCGGCCACAGGAGGATCAGCAGGAGACACCGTGCGCTGGTGTGACGAATCATGACACTGGGATTTCCGTTTTGCTTACCACGGATGGCCCCCGCTGCCGTCCGACTGTGTGACGCGCGTTCCCTCCGGACCACTCAAGGCGACCGTCGAGCCCGGAAGGACGGCCCCGGCCTTGTCGACGACCCGGCCGAAACCCCCGCCGTCCTGAGCCGCGGCAGGTGCCGGCGAGGACAACGCTAACAGGCACATGACGAATGCACCCTTGTCCTGAGTCACTGGTGGTCTCCCAAGTCGCGCGAGACCGGTGCCCAGACCGCCCCACCATCGCGGCGCTGCCCCGGGGTCCGCAATCGACCTCCGGATATATCATCAGGTCGCCTGAAACTCGGTGCGGGCGGCGATGGCCGCGTCGTAGATTTCCGCTGGCGCCCGGCTGCCGCGCCACGTCGCAGCACCTACTGGCGCATGAAGCTCAACGTCCCTTGATCGACGAACGGCATCTGGCACGCCTCGTTGGTCTCCCAGGTGGCTTCCATCGTCGTCTCGTCGAACGACGTGACCGAGACGTCGACCGCGCACTCGACGCTGCCGACCAGGAGGGCCAGTTCGTCCAGCAACCCGAACGAGAGCGCCGCCGTCGTGTCCGTGACCGTTCCCGAAACCGGCCCGGCGATGTCGAGGTCTGCCGGCGCGCCGGCAGCGATGAGTGCAAGGGGCATCGGCATCGACCAGTCGCCGGCTACGGTGGTTCCGTCCTGGGTGAGCTCCGCACGGGCGTCGCCGATGACGAAGACGCCTACGACGCGTCCCGACCAGATTCCGGTGAGCGTTACCGGTTCGGGCTCCGGAGCCACGACAGTCGGCGGCGTCACCACCGTTGGCGCCGTCGGACCGGAGTCATCACCACACCCGGCGGCCATCAGCGCAACGCAAAGAATGATCGCCCAGCGGGCGCTGTTGCTCTTCAGCATAAGTCGTTCGATGCCTCCCAGTAGTCGCCGGCGCCGGTCGCCGGCAGTTGACGCCGTCTCAAAGGCTGAGCGGCGCCTTGTTGCGAAGTTCCGTGCTGTCGCCGGGCTCGTCGAGTTTTGTCTCTCGGAGCGCCGCGCAACCGAACAGAGACTCACGCCTAAGTGGTCAAGGGTACTACACGCACGGGCCCCTCTCTTGCGTTCGACAGTGCGCACGTGCAAGTGAGTGGTGACCGCGCGGGTCTTGCGCCGCCGCGGCGGTGGATCAGGCCGCCCGAGACGCGGACTCTCGTCTACGGCCAGATCCCTCGATCGATCGCCACCCGCGCGACCTTCTCAATAGCCAGGACGAACGCGGCCGTCCGTAGATCGACAGGGGCCAGCGGATCGCCGCCCCGACCCAGGCGCTGCCGCTCAGTCTCCAAGTCCACCAAGGAGCCGTTGATCTTGGTCTGCGTTCCGATGACGTCGTCGGCAGCCTTCGTCATGATCCGTTCGAGCTTGCCGTTCACTTCGTCTTCGTCCCACTGCTCGTTCTCGTTGTTCTGCACCCACTCGTAATAGCTGATGGTCACGCCGCCGGCGTTGGCGAGGATGTCGGGCAGCACCGAGATCTTCCGTGCGTGGAAGACCGCATCGGCCTCGGGGGTGGTCGGGCCGTTGGCCAACTCCACGATCAGCCGCGCCTGGACGTCGCGCGCGTTGTCGCCCCTGAACTGATTCTCGAGCGCCGCGGGGATTAGGATGTCGCAGGGTAACGTCAGGAGCTCTTCGTTGGTCACGTCCTGGCAGCCCGCCAGGCCCGTCAGCGACCCGGTCTCGCGCTTGTGCCGGTGGGCGACGGCCGGGTCGATGCCGTCCGCGCAATGGATCCCACCCCGCGTGTCACTCACGGCGACGATCCGCGCGCCGGCCTCGTGGAACAGGGTGGCGGCGATCCCGCCGACGTTCCCGAATCCCTGAATGACGACCGAGAGCCGCTGCAGGGCTGTCGAGCCTGGGAGGATGCCGTGGGAGAGCGCACGGAGAGTGGCAAACAGCCCGCCCCGGGCCGTCGCGGCTTCCCGGCCGAGGGATCCTCCCAGATGCACGGGCTTGCCCGTGACGACGCCGAGATTGTTCGCGCCTTTATGCATCATGTCGTAGGTGTCGTAGACCAGTGCCATGATCCGCGCGTTCGTGTTCACGTCGGGCGCCGGGATGTCGGTGTAGGGTCCGATGTTGTCGCCGAGCTCGGCGACGTAGCGACGCGTGATGCGATCGAGATCTTCGGAGCTGAGCCCCTTGGGGTCACACACCACACCGCCCTTGGCCCCCCCGAATGGGACGCCCACGATCGCGCACTTCCAGGTCATCCACGAAGCGAGCGCGCGCACTTCGTCGGCCGTCACGGCGGGATGGTATCGGATGCCACCCTTGCCGGGGCCGCGGCTCCGGCTATGGATGCACCGGTACCCGACGAAGTTCAGGACCGTTCCAGCGCTCGTCGCGATCGGGAACTCCACGATGGTCAGTTTGTCGGGTCGTTTCAGGAACTCGAAGAGTCCGGGCTCAAGCGCGGGCAGGTATCGGGCCGCGTTGTCGCACTGACGCTGCGCGATCGCGAACGGATTGAGCTCTTCGGTTCTCTCTGGCCCGGCGGTCGTCATGTCGGATCTCTTTCGGGCCATTGTCCCGGCTTGCGAGCCTCGTGTAAAGCGCCATCCGAAGAGACGAGGCGACGGGGACGAGCCGTCCAGAACGGCGGCGCCGACGAACAATCGCTCACCATCGCGCAGGCAAAACCCAGGTTGGCACGGACACGAAAGCGCGTGTCATGCCCGTGTGGCAGGGAGGCACCCGCCAAGTCGAAAGTCGTGGTGGTCTTCATCGGCGCGGGAAGGATTGGAGGGATTCGCCGCGTACCAACCAGCGCGTCTCGATGAATCGCCCGTGAGGGTACACAGTCACCACGGCATCGTGAAACGCACTAGTCGTCCGTGCGGAGATATTGATAGAGGGTTTCCCGACGGTTGTGTTGCAACTTCGGCCAGCGTCGGCTGGTAGCCTGAAGAGATGGTGAAGAAGGCAATTCGACCGGCGATCTTCAAGTGGCGACAAACGGATCCCGAGTTGATTCTGTGCGCCGTGCGCTGGTACCTCCGGTACTCGCTCTCGTTCCGCGATGTCGAAGAACTGCTCCGCGAACGCGGCCTAGAGGTAGACCACACGACGATCTGGCGCTGGGTCCAGCGCTACGGTCCCGAACTGGAGGGGCGGCTGCGCCGTCATCTCAAGCCCACCAACACGTCCTGGCGTGTCGATGAAACCTACGTTCGCGTCAAGGGGCGCTGGTGCTACCTCTACCGAGCCCTCGATTCTACCGGCGCTACGATTGACTTCGTGCTCTCGGGGTTACGCGATACCGCGGCGGCCACACGCCTGTTCCGCAAGGCGCTGATTGATCCGTCGCATCCTCAGCCTCGCGTCATCAACACGGACCAGGCACGCATCTACGGCCCGGCCATTGCAGGAGTGAAAAAGGAAGGGATCCTGCGACGCCGTTGCCGCCACCGGGCAGTCCAATACTTGAACAACATCGTGGAACAGGATCATCGAGCGATTAAACAACGCGTGAAAGCCAAGCAGGGGTTCCGTGAGTTTCAGGCGGCGCGGCGAATAATCCAAGGATACGAGGCTATACACATGATCCGAAAGGGACAGGCGAGGTGGGTGAGCGGTTCGGATGTTCGGCGACAGATTCAGTTCATTAACAAATTATTCGAAGTGGCGGCATGAGACGAAGCCGGGGCGACTCGACCAATCGCACTCCTGTCGCTTTTTGAAGGTTGCAACACATCCGTTGAAAGCACTAGCCTAGTCCGAAGTGCGTTGCAACCGTGGCCAGCGGCCGGCGGGCAGCCTGCAGAGATCATGAAGAAGACCACCCGGCCGGCAATTTTCAAGTGTCGACAAAGCGATCCTGAGGTGATTCGGTGCGCCGTGCGCGGGTATCTGCGGTCCTCGCTCCCGTTCCGCGAGGCCTGCAGGCGGACCACACGACCCTCTGGCGCTGGGTCCAGCGCTACGGTCCCGGACTGAAGGCGCAGCGGCGCCGTCCTCGCACGCCAGATCAGACGTCCTGGCGTGTCGATGGAGCGCGAGCTGGCGCGCCACTGCACGGGCGGGCCGTCGCGGCCGGCGGGCAGCTGCTCACCGGCTCGTCCTTCGCGGTCACCCGCGAGACCCGCCAGGGCGGCACCCTCTCGTTCTGGAGCCGGTGGGCGCAGTCGTCGTTCGCCGGTCGCGCGGGGGCGCTGGGGCTCGACGGCGACGTGCGCACCACGCTCGGGATCGAGCATCTGTGCTGCGCGACGGGTCCAGGTGGTTACGGCTGATGTTGGCCTGCGGCTTAACGCTCACAATCGCCCCAACGATGCCGCTGGCGCGCTGAGGGTAGCTTCGGCCAGTCTTGGAGGACATGCCATGTTGATTCTGCGGTTCGCTCTTTTGTGTTCGCTGCCCGGATTGTTCCTGCCGTCGCCAGCGGCAGCACAGCGATGGAACGATCTTGAAGACGCGCTCGAAGGTCGTGAGTTGGTCCTCCGGCCCACCTTCGAGGGTCGCCGAAAGGTCTACCTCGACGGGGAGGACGATCGCGTCTTCGTGCTCCACCGGGGGGACCGCCTCTTCCCACTGCGCGAAAGCGAGACGGTGCGAATTACCGACGCGGACCCGGAAGACGACCACATCGAACTCGAGCTGCAGAGTGCCCGTCTCGGCCGTGGCCGTGTGGACGTCTACGGCCCGGCGCCGTCGGCGCAGGACTTTGAGCGCTGGCTCGACGAGGTGTTCGAGGTGACGACGGCCGAGGCTGACTTCCAGCGGTACATCGGAAACCGGCAAAGCCAGACGCTCCACATCCGCGGGGCCAATCACCTACCGGAGATGGCTGACCGGCAGCCGTTTGCGACCGAAACCGATGCCCTCGCCAGCGGTTATACCCCTTGCGGTGTCTGTTTTGTCCCGACGCCCGATGTCTCGGACTACGAGACCGAGCGGTCACTCGCGATGATGTCACTACAACAGGTACAGTCAACCTACTCTCCACTCGTCGACACGGAGTTGCAGGAGTACCTGGAGGGTGTCGGGGAACGGGTTCTCGACAGCTGGCCGGTTCCGCTCAAGGGCTACCGGTACCGGTTCCAGGTTGTCGACTCGGACGACGTGAATGCGTTCGCGGTGCCGACCGGGTACATTTTCATGACTCGGGGTCTGCTGCAATCGCTTGAGAGCGACAACGAAGTGGCGGCGATCCTCGCCCACGAGATTGCCCACGTGGAGAGCCGGCACAGTTACCGCATCTGGCGAAACGCGCAACTGGCATCGACCGTTGCCGGGATCGTGGGCCTCTTCGCCGGGGGCACCGACAACAACGTTGACGACATCGTCGCCACCATGACCTCCTTTACCGCCAACCTGTTCATGGCGGGTCACGGGCGAGACCGTGAACGCGAAGCGGACCTGTTCGCAAGCTTCTACCTTACCGAGACGGATGTCGGCGACCGGCCGCTGCTGAATTCGTTCCGCAAGCTCAAGTTCGCCCGCGACGCCCATGACCCGTTTGGTGAAGGGGGCGGCGGGCTGTTCGCGACGCATCCCCATATCGAGGAGCGCCTCGCCAGGGCCGGTGCGACCACCACGGCGTCGTTTCTTGAGGAGAACGTATTCCAGGGCGTGACGGACAACGGCGAACTGGTCGCCACTCTCCGTTTCGATGTGCAGCGGCTGTTTCAGAACGAGTTAGATGTCATCGCGACGCTCTCGACCACTCCAGAGCTGAGCGAAGAGGACGACGTCAACACGATCAACGTTCGAGTCGCGGGGCAACGGATTCAACTACGTGAGCGAACCGCAGAAAAGATCTTTCCGAGCGATGAAGTCTCAGCCGTGTTCGGCAACGACGATGCGCGTGGGCTGATCGAAGGGCCGATTGAGTCGGTCGAGCTCGACTTGCGCAATGTCGACCGGTGGGAACGGGTCGGCACCGTGGCCCGCTAGTGGTCTGAGCTTCTCCGACTTCAGGAACGGATTGCTGTGTCGCAAACGGCCCAGACCGTGTGAAAAGTCGTCGACAGGAGTGCTTAGGGTCGATCAGCCAGCGGCGAGTCACCACGGCGTTCAGTAAAATGCGGCATGGGACACATATCCGGTGCAGACCGTTCCCAGCTTCTGCTTCTCCCCGACGCTGTGGACGATTATGTGGGGCCGGACAACCCGGTCCGTTTCATTGATGCCTTCGTCGATAGCCTCGATCTCGAGGAGACGGGGTTCCAGCGCGTTCGGCCCAACGACAAGGGCCGCCCGGGCTACGATCCTGCGAATCTGCTGAGGCTCTACATCTACGGGTATCTCACCCGTGTTCGGTCCAGCCGGCGCCTGGAGGTCGAGACGCACCGCAACCTGGAGGTGATCTGGCTGCTGCGCCAGCTTCGCCCCGACTTCAAGACGATCGCCGACTTCCGCCGCGACAACCGGAGCGCCTTCCGGCAGGTCTTTCGGGAGTTCGTGCGGCTGTGCCGAGCACTTGACCTGTACGGGCGCGAGTTGATCGCGGTGGACGGCACGCGCATCAAGGCGGTGAACACCCGTGACCGCAACTTCACGCGAGCCACGTTGACGAGGGACCTGCAGCGCATCGACGACCGGCTGGAACGCTACCTCGACCAGATGAACGAGGCCGATGCGAACGAAGCCAGCGGCGGAGGGAACTCCGTAGCGGACCTTCAGGACAAGATCACGTCGATCCGTAAACGCAAGAAGATCTTGGAGGGCCATCGGCAGAAGCTGGACGAGACCGGGGAGGCACAGCTGTCGCTTACGGATCCGGACTCCCGGTCGATGCACTCCGGGACACGGGTCGGCGTGGGCTACAACGTCCAGCGCGCGGTCGACAGCACGCACAACCTGATCGCCGAGCAGCAGGTCCACAGCAAGGTCTCGGACCTCGGCCTGCTGGCGGAGACGGCCACCGCGGCGCGGCAGAACCTCGCGGTCGACAAGATCGATGCGGTCGCGGACGGCGGCGACTACAAGATCGAGGACATGGAGGACTGCGAAGCTGGGGGGATCACGCCCTTCGTGCCGAAGCCCGATAGACGCCCAGCCAGGAGCAGCGGCCACTGTACCAAGTCCGAGTTCCAGTACGACGCCGCAACCGACACCTACCGTTGTCCGGCTAGCCAGCGTCTGGTGCCCTTGTATCGGGGCAGGGCCGGCAAGACCCGCGACGGGATCTGGGTGATCAGCGACGGTAATCGCGCAGCCTGCCGGTCCTGCGATTTACGCGACCGATGCACCAAAGGCACCCACCGACGGCTCGTCCGCTACGAGAACGAAGCCACGATGGATCGGATGGCGGATCGCCTCGCGGCTCGGCCCGAGGTGATGGACCGTCGTCGGGAGTCCGTCGAACATCCCTTCGGGTCGATCAAGCAGTGGATGGGCCAGGGCGCGTTCCTGACGCGTCGACTCGACACCGTCCACGGGGAGTTCAGCCTCACCGCCTTGGCCTACAACATGCGACGCGCGATCAATCTCGCGGGACTTCCCACGATGATCGCCGCGGCAGCCGGCTGAACCCCTATTTCGCCCGCTTCCCGGGCGACAATCAGCCCGAATCTGGCCGGCAGGCGATTCGCAGCAGTCCCTCACGCGACCGACACGACCGACGCCCCGACTGATCGGCGTCGCCGTCGCGAGCCCGCCACCGTGCTCAAGCCTCGATGCTGCCGGATCAGCGACCCACGACTTGGACTTTTCACACGGCCTGGGTCGTTTGGGACACATCCTGATCGGCTACGCCCCCGTCTCAAAGACGGATGCCACTTGGCCTATCTCTATTAGGCCAGAGGTGTAGAAGACCTTTTCCTTCAGCAGCTTATACTGACCAATACAACTGCAACGTGGCGGAGCTGAACAAGATTCAGCGCGCGTAGCCGAACCTCAACTGTCGCACCGTCAAGGGCCGGCTCGTTGTCGCGCCGTCCCGTCCACGCATCGCGCCGACGCAGTTTCGGCTCGTGGAATAGCCGCCCGTTTCGTCGGGCTCAAAGCTCGAGAAGTAAAGCGCCACAGACCATGTCACGGAAAAGCCTGCAGCGCATTGCCGCGATAGCTATAGGAATCGCGTGGCCGTTTCGGAAGAAGAATAGGCTGCTGCTCGTCGGGGTCATCGCCGCGTTGTCCGCTGCGTGTGGCGACGACGGACCTAAGATGCCGACCGCGCCGACCGTGGTCGAGCCACCGTCGGCGACAGAGCCGACCATCACGTCCGTGTCAGTGATGGGCGATACCGTGCTGATGGGGGCTGGGGAAACGGTTCGCCTGTCGCTGGTGGCTACGCTGTCGGACGGCTCGACCAGAGACATCGACCCGACCCTGGCAGAGTGGCGGTCGTCCGACCCTGCAGTCGCCACGGTCGCTTCCGACGGCGTGGTGACGGCCATCAGAGCGGGTCAGGCCACCATCTCCGCGACGTACGAGCAGCAGGAGGCTGAGCTGGAGATGTCGGTTCGGATTTCCTCGCACAGCCAAGGGTCGGTGCGCGTGATGTACGTCGCGCCGGCTGACCGTGAGTTCCGCGCCGACTACAGCGCCGGCATCGCGCGCGCCATCGTGGACGTGCAATCGTGGTACCGCAACCAACTGGACGGCTTGACGTTCTCGATCTACAGCGTCGTGCCGGAATGGTGCCAACTCCCCCGAGAGCACGACTACTACAGCCACGGCGACGCCTGGGATAAGGTCTTGCAAGACGTACAGTCGTGTGCGCCGGTGCGCCGCGGTACCTCGCAGTTCACGTGGGCGCTTTACGTCGATGTGTCTGAAGCTTGCGGGGAGCCTTATGAACTCGGGGCCGGCGATCTGGGCCTCACTATGGTGCCGCATTGGGATCTGGAGGGATTGGCGAACCCGGGAGACTACTACGATTGTGACGAAGGACCGTACTACGGGTCTCTTGGTCGTTGGTTCGGCGGACTTGCCCATGAATTGGGCCACTCGTTTGGACTCCCGCATCCGCCTGGCTGCGAGGAGGGGCAAGCCGCTTGTGATCGTTCAGCACTTATGTGGGAGGGTTATTCCAGCTATCCGAACACCTATCTGCGTGACGACGAGAAGTCGGTGCTTCGGCGGTCGCCGTTCTTCGGAACGAACTGAATCTCCTCAAAACACGTGTGGGTAGGGGCTGGGGCAGTTCGATGCCGCCGCAACAGAGAAACAGCATCGAGATGAGCTGGGTGGTGGCGCGCGGCATCTGTATCGCCGGCGGCGCGTTCACCCAAAGCGTAGCGCCCCGAGGATGCCCACAGGAGGCCGCACCTCGGCCGGGTCACCCTCTGCCCCTCCCCGCCAGGACGCGGCTCTTGGGGCCGCTCATCGCCTCGGACGGGCTTTTCCACAAAATCCTGTGATTCCAGGGAGTTTTGCAGGTACTAACACCCCCCCTCCAAACCGTACAAACGCCCCCTTTCGGGGCCGAAACGACCGTACAAACGCCCCCGGTACGTACAAGTAGTAAAGATCAAGTAGCTACGTAACAAGTACAGGCGACGGGATGCTGTGAGAAAGCCGGATAGCCTCCGCAGTCCGGGGCCGTCAGGTTCCCTTCCGGCCCGTGTAAACGGGCCGGAGCTGACAGCTCAAAACGTGGAGCGAGGTTGAACACGGCCCGGTCCTGGTCGCGGGTTAAGAACTCATCGAGGCCCCTTCATGACTCGCGGCTTCGATTCCGTGTCGGTCTGCATGCAGTGGTCGAGGTAGGAGCCCAGGAGCACCAAGCGGTGGGTGCGGCCGGCTGGCACTGACGTGCCCCTGGCCGAGGCCATCGTGGAGCGCGCTACCTCGTTGAGTTTGCCTCGCAGCATACCGACGGGCGGGTCGAGCCGCCTCGATGACGCCGCCGCGCGTGAAAGGAAAGTTATGACCGGCACCCGCGTGTCATTCCGGGTTCTTATCGCCATCCTCGCGGTCGCACTTTTCGCACCAAACACGGCCACATCACAGACTGCGGCGGAAGAAGACCGCGCGGCGCTCATGGCCCTGTACGACGCGACCAACGGGGTTAACTGGACGAACAGCGCGAACTGGGGTAGTAGTTGTTTGGCGTCAAGTACTTCTGCCGCTCAACGTCAACTATTCTTGCCGGTTCGGACGGCTGCTCGTTCGACGACGCACCGTTCGGTGGGCGTTGCTGCGGGTTCTGAAGACGCAGAAGACCAAACGGCGTGAACGTCCGCTTGGGGACGTTCACGGAGTGCGGTAGCCGAGCGCGCGGCTTCCGAAGGGAGGGGCTGGTGGTTGCTACGCGAGCCCGCGAGAAGATGTGCGCCGTGAACGTCTCGGTCGAAGCCGTGATCGCTTCCGGACCGGAGACGCTCAGGAGCTCGCAGGTCGGCGACGCCGCGGCAACAGCGGCCCCGGCGGCCGGCCGCGAGGCACGGGCGGTGGCGATGGCGGCGACGTCAGGGCAACGCCGTCAAGGATGTCTGCGGCGCGATCTGGGAGGAGATCGAAGGCGGGGCGGAACTGATCACGGTCGCGGACGCAGATCAGTAAGAACCGAATGCTACTCGGCGCTGGCGAAACCGAGGACACAGAGACCTTCGGCTTCAATCCCAGAGGGACACGGACTCGCCCCTATAACAAGCGAGCTCCCGTCGGGAAAGGTTGCACGAAATTCCTGTTCGTCCCCGTTCCGCCCTGCTGGCCTGAAGACCACTTCAGGCGGCCATCGGTCTCTGAAAACATCCATCGGCATGAACCTCTCAGCGAAACGACCGAAACGGTACAGGTAGTCTTCTGCCGTCGTCTCCCCCGCCATCTCCCTCTCCATCTCCCTCAGCTCCCTCTCCATCTCCCTCATCTCCACCCTCAGCTCCCTTATCTCCCTCTCCACCTCTATCGGACTCAGGCTACGTCTCCCGACGCAGGCTGGATCGCCGATGCAGGCGGCCATTAAAAGACCCGCCGCGATCACGGCCGCACCTCGACCCTTCGTAGCTCCCATGCTCCTACCCTCCTCGGACCATTGAATCCGTGGGCGCTGAGCGGCCCCAGGAGTCGCCGAACGCCGCGCGTGTCGACGATAGCTCGACGTTCAAGCCGAGTGAAGCCTTTGAGTGTCTCCTAGCAGCCCGTGGTGAAAGCACCACCGAACGACGGGTCGGCCCAGACATGGCAGTGCCCCACGCGGAGGTCGGCGGCGGCGATGGTAGGTCGAGATAAGATCCACGGCGCGCCCCAACGCGTCTCCGGGAGTCGCATGAGCGACCACAACAGCCGAAGACACGCCACCGCATGCCCCTGAAGACTGCGGGGTGTCCCGACACCCGTGAGCGTCCGCATCAGCAACCCAAGGTTCAGTCCAGCAACGTGCAGCAGGACGCGTTTGAGGATGTTGTCGTGCCCCCGCAGGTATACGCGGCGTAGCCGCCCGGTGGCATAGAGATGGGCAAAGGGGCGTTCGAGTCGTTCCCCGCGCCGGCGCAGCAGGCGTTGCCCGCGCGCGCCGCGAAGACGCCGACGGTTTCGGTAGACGGCGTCGCGCGCCTCCGCCTTGTCTTTCCACTTACGCCTGCCGCGATCTGGTTCCGAGATGTAGCTGCGGAGGCCGATGGCTTCAAGATCGACGAGTTCCTGGTTGCTGTGATAGCCCTTGTCCCCGACGACCTCGGCAAGACGGCCCGCAGGCACCACGGTCTCGATGTGCTCCGCCGCGGTGATCAGCGTCGCGCGGCTCGTCGCCACATCGCCTTCATCGGCGTCCTGCACCGTCACCGCCACGACCGCGCCGGTGTCGAGGTCGACCGCCTGCTCCGCCTTGTGCGCGAGGTGCGTGCGGCCGTCCTTCATCTTGGTGATTCTTGCGTCAGGATCGTGCGGATGGGTCCAGTCGTCGTTCGAGCCTTTCTTCTTCCGCTTCCGATCGATGCGCGCCAGATCGGCACGCGTCGGGGTCTCAATCCCCGAGGCCTGGGCGAGCTGGATCAAGAAGTCCTGATACGCCTCGCCGGTGTCGCGCCGCACGATACTTCGCAGGGCGGCGTTCGCTTCCAGCGTCGTCGCATCGATACCGATCGTCTTGCCCTTGACAAGCTTCGCCTCAGCCAGTCGCTGCAACACCCACGCGAAGACAGCCTGATGCGTTTCCAGGTCGATCAGCCGACGCGTCCGCGAGACCGTCGAATGATCCGGCGGCGCTTCGTGCAGCTCCAGCCCCAAGAAGCTCCGCACGCTCAACGACTCGGCCGCCCGCCACGCGATCGCCCGCTCGGAGTCGAGCCCTTCGAAGTACCCGAGCAGCAACACGCGGAAATACCGGCCGGGCGGCAAACTCGGCCGGCCGATCTCATCCGCGTAGAATCGCTGACAGAGCGACTCGACGTACCCGTCGAAATCCGCTCTCTCGAGAATGTGATTCAGTCGCGTGTAGAACGGGTGCGCGGCGCTGCGAGGCAGATCTTGTGCGGCGACCCACATCGACGTCTGCTTGGGACGTCGCCGTCGTTTGCCCATGGCCATGCGCGTCAGTGGAGTACGCATGATCACTTCTGGCGATCGATCTAATTCGGTGACTTTCACCACGGGCTGCTAGCACTCGGTTTAACGACGACGCACCCGCAATCGTACGAGTGTCCAGACCGCCGAGACGAAATCCAACCATGAGATCTTCTTCCCCTCGGAATGCGTCCGACCTACGCAGGAGATTGGGACCTCGAGAATGCGCGACCCACGCATCAGCAGCTTCGCGGTTAGCTCTGGCTCGACGTTGAATCGATTCGATTCGATCGTCAGATCGGCCAACACATCGCGCCGGATCACCTTGTAGCACGTTTCCATATCCGAGAGCGCCGACCCATAGAGCCGGTTGGTCAGCCAGGTCAGCACCCGGTTGCCAATCCAGTTCTTGAAAGCCATCTGGGGCCGCGAGCCGGCGAATCTGGAGCCATACACCACATCTGCGTCGTGCTTGCGGGCCTCCGCCACCAGGCGGACATAGTCGTGGGGGTCATACTCGAGGTCGGCGTCCTGCACAATCACGTAATCGCCGGTCGCACGACGAAACCCGGTGCGGAGGGCCGCACCCTTCCCGGCGTTGGACTCGTGTAACACGATGATGCGACTGGACTGACTCATCGAGGTCACAAGTTCCCGAGTCCCGTCGGTGGAGAAGTCATCCACGATGATCACTTCTTTGTCGATGTCGACGGTCTCGACCTTCGCAAGCAGCTCTTCGAGTGTCTCTATCTCGTTGAAGACCGGAATCACAACCGTCAAGCGCATCGGCGTCAAGATCATACATGGCGGTCGCGAGTTGGCGGTGTCCGGGCACCGCCAACTGGGCAGGATGCTTTGATGCTCCGTGTGGTCCGCGAGGTGTCTCGCTGTATACGAGTCAGTCGCCGTGGTGCTGGGCCTCGCAGTGCTTGCGTTACTCGCTACCTCCCCGTTGGCGAGAGAGGTCGGACGGGCGATAAACGACCGGAGTGCCGCGGAGGTGTTGCCAGCCGTGGTTTCGGCCCACAGGCGATCGAACGGTCGACAACAAGCGTGGGGGCGAGGTCATCGTGATTGATGGACTGGGGGCGGAGGTGACGATAGAATAGGTGACTGAATTGTCCGGCGAGAGGTGAAGGCCGCAGCCGTTCGCCTGCCCGACAGGGAGCGTAAAAAACATGGGTCGAACAACCTGGTTCGTTGTCTTGGTGGTGTTGGTGGTCATGGCGGCCGAAGCGCCAGCTGAGGCCTATCTCGACCCCGGGGCCGGCAGCATCCTGCTCCAGGTGCTACTCGGCGGGTTCGCGGCCGCCGGGGTGTTCGCGAAGCTGTTCTGGCACAGCCTCAGCGCGCCGTTTCGCAGACGACAGTCGACCGACGGGGATCAATCGCAGCCCTGATCGGCATGTCGCCTGCCGAGGTCGCTCAGTTCGAGCCGGCATCGTTTCGCGACCCGGGCGCCCGGGTGCTGCGTCATGACGGACAGATTCTGCGGTATCTGACCTCGGCGGCGTTGCGCGACTTCGAGGCGCTATCGTCCACGAGATTCTACCGAGAACTCACCGATGCGGGTCGGCTCGTGGCCACGGAGCTCGCCAGCAGTCCACAAAATCAACCACTATCGGACCCATGGGTTGCGGTGCTGCGGCATCAGACCATCCCCGTCGTGTCCTATCCGTATGAATGGTGCTTCACCATGTTGCAGGATGCAGCGCTCCTGCAGCTCGACATCCTGGTCGCAGCGCTCGACGAGGGCATGACGCTGAAGGATGCGACGCCGTTCAATATTCAGTGGGTCGGTACGCGTCCGGTATTCATTGACATCGGGTCGTTCAAGGCGGCGGAGCCGGGTGAGCCGTGGGCCGGGTATCGGCAGTTCTGCGAGACGTTCCTCTATCCGCTGTTCCTGCAGGCGTACAAGGACGTCCCGTTTCACCCGTGGCTTCGAGGCAGCCTCGAGGGTGTGGAGGCCGAGCATATCAACAGTCTCATGTCGGCGAGAGATCGACTCCGGCCGGGAGTCTTCACCCACGTGTACCTCCTATCCAAGATCCAGTCACGCTATGAGGCAACCCAACGCAACGTTCGGAAAGATCTGCGCTCGGCTGGTTTCAACGCCGAGATGGTCAAGCACAATGTGAGGCGCATGCGCCGGATCGTCGAACGGCTAACATGGAGCCGTGCTCGTTCAACGTGGTCGGACTATGCCAACTGCAACACGTACGAACAAGCGGATCGTGAGCGCAAGAAACAGTTTATCCTCCGGGCGGCCGCGTCGGCCCGCCGCGCGTGCGTATGGGACCTCGGGTGCAACACCGGTGAGTACTCGCGCGCCGTCAGTGAGTGCGCCGATCAGGTTGTCGCGGTCGACGCCGACCATTTGGCGATCGAACACCTGTACCGTACGTTGAAGGCTGAGCAGCATTCGACGATCCTCCCGTTGGTCGGCAACCTCACCGACCCTTCCCCCGGTCTGGGCTGGCGTCACCGAGAGCGTCAAACACTTGACGAGCGTTCCCGCCCCGATCTGATCTTGGCCCTCGCGCTCATACACCATCTGTCAATCGGACGGAACGTGCCGCTCCCGGACTTGGTCGCATGGTTCGCGAGTTTCGAGGCCGACCTCGTCATTGAGTTCGTTGCGCCTGAGGATGCCATGGTGGAGCAGCTCTTGAGAAACCGGGACGAGCTGGACTTCGGCTACACTCAGGACCGTTTTGAAGCCTGCGTGGCGGAGCATTTTGTCATTGCCGAGACGGAAGGTCTGCAGTCAGGAACGCGAACGATCTACTACCTCCGCCCCAAGCATGCGCGTTGAGCGAGTGAGGGTGGCCGGGCACGAGGAGTAGCGTGTCGGGAGATGGAGTGCGCGCGCTGATGGTGGACGTCACCGGACGACGTCTGGTCCGGTGGTATCTGTGTGTCGTGGTGACGCTGACGGTCCTGAGCGGAGCCGTTCATGGCCTAATCGTGCCGCCCATTGGTCTGGTTCGCACCGTCTACTCCAACGGCGACTTTTCCGGCGAACCCCTGTTTCAGGATCGCACGACTGAGGTCAGCCTCGCCTTTCTGGATGAGGACCCGACGCTGCCACGGCGTTTCTTTAGCGTGGAGTGGGACGGATTCTGGTACTTACCTCGAGCGACAACGGTCGAACTGTACGCAGGCGGGGACGACGGGGTTGATGTCGCGGTCGACGGTCAACGCGTTCTGCGGCGCAACATCGCCCTGGGCATGCACACGATTGGCGAGACGATCACACTGAGTGCGGGTCCGCATGAAATCCTGGTGCGGTACCGGCAATACGGTGGAGGCGCGAGTCTCAACATCCAGCACGCCATCGAGGGGGAGACTCCGGGCCCCCTGGTGCTCACCCAGCTGTTTCCCGAGCGTCCGGGGACAGTGGGCTTTCTGCTGGCGGCCGGAAGCCATTGGCTGATTCGTGTCGTCGCTGTTCTCTGGCTCGTTCTGCTGTCCGGGCTGCTTCTGGTCTTTGGGGGATGGGCAGGGCTGCGGATTGTGCGGGTCTGGCGTGCCGTTGGCGCCCCGCGAACGGCCGTCGATTTCGGACGCCGCCTCCATCTCGTGGCATTCCCCGCTCTGCTCAGTCCCTTCGTGCTGTTCCTGCTGGGCCCCCATACCATCTACCACGCCAACTGCGGTGAGTTCAGCAGTGGGTTCACGGACATCGCCTGGCCATGGCTGCTGCTGGCGGTCGCCGCCAGCTGGTCTCTTCTGCTGGGCATCGGCTGTCTCTTCTCTCTACTGTCTCTCCGGTTAACGCGTTTCTATGCCGCGTTGCTCCTGGCGTTCGGCGTCCTGTTCTGGGCCCAGGGGAATCTGTGGGTGGGCGACTACGGCACGCTGGACGGTCGGGCGATCGAGTGGGATCGCCTGGCGGGCCGAGTACCGTACGAGCTGGCCGTGTGGGCGGTGGTTCCCTTCCTGGCGGTCGTGCTTTCGCGATCGGTCGGTCGATTCGCCGCGTTCACCGCACAACTGTTTCTCGTGCTGCAGCTTGGAGCGTTGGCCATCACGTGGGGCGGTGTCGCCGACGAGCGTCAAGCCGGTGGGGCGGAACCCCCACCCGAGCTCTTCCAGTTCTCACCAGAGCGGAACGTCATTCACGTCGTGCTCGACGAATTTCAGTCAGACGTATTCGCTGCGATGCTCGAGGAAGACCGTGCCTGGCTCGATCGAACATTCACCGGGTTCACGTTCTTCGAAGACCATCTGGGTGCGTTCCCTAGCACTTCGCTCAGCATGCCCGCGATGTTGACCGGGAAGGAATATCGAAATGGGCAGCCGGTACGGGAGTTCGTACGCCAGGCCTTTTCCGAAGGGTCGGTCTTCGCGAGTCTGAATCGAGCCGGCTACGCCATCGACGCGACGTCGATCATGCCAACACCCTGGTTCGAAGACTGGTTCGGTCCGGACGGGTCGCCGGTTCGCGCCGGGGGGGCACGATACAAGATTCTGAAGCCGTTCGTCAGCCGAGCTGATTACCGCGAGTTTACCGCACGCCAGTTGCTCGAGCTGTCGATTTCGCGGCACGTTCCGCATGTCGCGAAGAGAGCGCTCTCCGAGAACCCAGCGTGGTTTGACCGTGTATTCGTGCTCAACAGCGCCCGAACCGAGGCGTCCCAACGTCGACACGAAGCCAGCAATTCCACAGCCTTCTTCGAGCAGTTCATTGACGCAATGGATCTCGGCCGGGACAGTCTGAGAACGGCGGAGCAAAAATAGACTACAGAGCGGCGGGATGAAGCCGCCTGAGGGCGGTGGAAAACCAGACCGCTCGCGTGGTCCACCGAGCATTCCCAGGGTGTTTTGTGGAACACAGGAGGGATGTATCGAGTGGAGCTCTATGCGGCGGTGCGGCGCAGCGTGTATGTGGAGGGATTGAGCGAGCGCGCGGCGGCGCGCCACTTCGGGCTGGCCCGCGAGACGGTGCGCAAGATGCTGCGGTACCGCCGGCCGCCCGGGTATCGCCGGGCGCAGCCGATCCGGCGTCCCAAGCTGGACGCCTTCACGGGGATCATCGATCAGATCCTCCGCGAGGATCAGTCCCGTCCGAAGAAGCAACGGCACACGGCCAAGCGCATCGGCGAGCGCTTACGGGCGGAGCACGGCTTCACGGGCGGCGACACGATCGTCAACACCTACGTGCGCGAGCGGCGGCTGGGCGGGCAGGAGATGTTCGTGCCGCTGGCGCATCCGCCGGGCGACGCCCAAGCCGACTTCGGCGAAGCACTGGTCGTGATCGCGGGCGTCGAATGCAAAGCGCACTACCTGGTCGTCGATCTCCCGCACAGCGACGACGGGTTCGTGAAGGCGTTTCCGGCTGAGACCACGGAGGCGTTCTGCGACGGGCACAACGCCGCGTTTCGCTATTTCGGTGGGGTGCCGCGGCGCATCGTCTATGACAACACCAAGCTGGCGGTGGCGCGGATCCTCGGGGACGGCACGCGCCAGCGGACGCAGGTCTTCAGCGAGCTCCAGTCGCACTACTTATTCGACGATCGTTTCGGACGCCCGGGCAAGGGCAACGACAAAGGGAAAGTGGAAGGGCTGGTCGGCTACGCCCGGCGCAACTTCTTCGTGCCGATTCCACGGTTCGACAGTTGGGACGCGTTGAACGCCGACCTCGCGTGCCAGTGCCGCGCGCGGCGCGGGCGCCGGCTGCGGCGGCACACGGAGACGATCGGGGAGCGCTTCGCGCGCGACCGCGCGGCGTTGTTGCCATTGCCGCCGGTCCCATATGACGCCCGCGAGACGCGCCCGACGCGGGTCACGTCGTTGTCCCTGGTGCGCGACCGCCGCAACGACTACTCGGTGCCGACCGCCTACGGCCACCGGGAGGTCTTAGTGAAGGGCTCGGTGGACGACGTCGTGATCGTGTGCGGGAGTGACGAGATCGCCCGGCATCGGCGCAGCTACGGGCGGGAGGAGTTGATCTTCGATCCGCGGCACTACCTGGCCTTGTTGGAGCGCAAGACGGGGGCACTCCATCAAGCGGCACCGCTCGCCGGGTGGGCGCTGCCAGAGGAGTTCCTCCGGCTGCGGCGTCTCTTAGAGGCGCGGCTGGGTAAGCCGGGCACGCGCGAGTACGTGCAGGTGTTGCGGCTGCTCGAGGACTTTCGGCTCGACCACGTCCGCGGCGCCGTCCAGGACGCCGTGCGCCTGGGGGCGATCGGGTTCGACGCCGTCAAGCATCTCGTGCTGTGCCGCCTCGACCCCCGGCCGGCCCGCCTCAATCTGGCGCAGTATCCGCATCTGCCGGTCGCCCGCGTGGCCACGACCGCGGCCGCGAACTACCTGGCACTCCTGGGGGCCGAGTGATGACGAAACCCACCCTACTGCTCGAGGCGCATCTCAAGGCCCTCCGCCTGCCGACCTTCTTGCGCGAGTACGACAAAGTGGCGCGGCACTGCGCCCAAGAAGGGCTGGACTGTTCGCGCTACTTATTCCGCCTCTGCGAGCTCGAGCTCCTCGATCGCGAGCAGCGCGCCACCGAGCGCCGCATCAAGGCCGCGAAGTTCCCGGTCTTGAAGAGTCTCGAGACCTTCGAGTTCCGTGCGATCCCGTCGGTGAACAAACGCCTCGTGCTGGAGCTGACCCGCTCGGAGTATCTCGACCGCAGAGAGAACGTGTTGGCGTTGGGCAACTCCGGCACGGGCAAGACGTATCTCGCGCTCGCGTTGGGACTCGCGGCCTGTCAGAAAGGCTATCGGGTGCGCTTCACTACCGCCGCCGCGCTCGTGAACGAACTCCTCGAGGCCCGGGATGACAAGCGCCTGCTGCGTGTGCAGAAACAGCTCGCGAAACAGGACCTCTTGATCGTGGACGAGCTCGGCTACGTGCCGTTATCGAAGACCGGCGCCGAGCTGTTATTCGAGATCTTCTCCCAGCGCTACGAGCAAGCGTCGACGCTGGTCACCTCGAATCTGCCCTTCAACGAATGGACCGAGATCTTCGGCTCCGAACGGCTGACGGGCGCGCTGCTCGATCGGCTGACGCATCACGTCCACATCCTGGAGCTGAACGGCGAGAGCTATCGCCTCGAACACAGCAAGAAAGCCCGCCAGCCCGCGGCCGCTCCGGCATCCTGAAGCTTCCCCCCGCGACGCCGCTTTCAGGCACTCCGACCCACTGCCGGATGGTCTAGTTTTCCTCCGCCACGGTGGTCTAGTTTTGCTCCGCCCTTGACATGTCCCGGCCGATTACGACGTTAGGGACCTGAGATAAGCAAGGACTATGCCCAGGGAACAGCCGATCGACAGTTCGCATGAAGTGCTTGTCGTCGACGACGACACTGATGTCCGCGAGTTGTTGGTGGAGTTCTTTCGGGACTTGAACTTCACGGTGGCTAGTGCCGCGGATGGACGAGCGGCGATTGCCGCGCTCGAACGCGAGCCGGGTCGGTACTGGCTGGTGATGACCGACATCATCATGCCTGGCGCCGACGGCCTGGCAGTGTTGCGGGCGGCCCGAACCGCAAACCCTGACGTGAAGGTCGTCATCGTTACTGGGTACGCCTCGCTCGATACGGCGATTGAGGCGGTTCGACTGGGAGCCGCCGACTACCTCTCCAAACCGTTTACGCTTGGTCAAATCGAGGTCATGGTGCGGCGGCTCACCGAGCGTCTGAACCTCGAACAAGAGAATCGGAAGCTGACCGACCATGTCCGCGGTCGTCGGTCCGAAGACCACGTGCTCGGCCGACTCGACACCATTGGTGCGCGACTCGAGCGTCTCGAGAGTCTGGTGGAGCAGATGTCCGACCGCGTCGCCTCCGATCGATAGACGGGTCCTCGACTCTTGATACCGTCGGACTGACGTCTGCACCGTCGGCCGGCCGACGCCCCATTCTCCCCGTTTGTCCTGCATCGTTCTCTCAGACTCCGTGGTTTCCAGGTCGATTGGCCTGTTGCCAATTCGGCACCGAAGTTGCTCATGCCTCTTCGACCGGTGTGGCGTCAAGCATCCCATCGGTCGTTGACGCTCGAGACTTTAGACAAACTGGGCCAAAGTGGGACGTAGTGAGTTTCTGAAGAGTGACGTTGCCAGACGGCAGGGGGCCACGTGGATGAGCTGAGTGATGTCGCGGTCGTCGAAGCGCTCCGTCGCCAACTGACGGTTGCCGCGACAAAGCAGGCCGTCGCGGCCAGCAACCTCGCGAACGCGGAGACCCCGGGCTACAAGACGAGGGAGGTTCGGTTCGACGACGTCCTCGAAAGGGGTCTGGGTGCAGCGAACCAGCCGGCGGCGACTCACCCGGTGCATTTCCAGGTTATGGAGTCGACTGCCGCCGTCCAAGAGACTGCGGGGCTCGACCCGAGACGGGACGGAAACAATGTCGAGCTTGACCGGGAGCTGTTGAAGATGACCAGAGCCTCCGGAGAATTCGCTCAGGCTCAGACCGCGTTGGCGGCGAAGTTCCGCCTGGTGCGGTACGCCATCAATGAAGGTCAATAGCGATGCCTACACTTTCCGACGCCCTTGACGCGAGCGCAAGCGCTCTGTCCGCCGAGCGGACACGGATCGAGGCCGCCGTGTCGAACCTGGCCAACGCCGAGTCGACGCGCGGTCCAGATGGCCGTCCCTATCGACGACGTGAGGTCGTCCTGGCGGCCGACCCGACCAATCCTTTTGAGGCTGCGCTGGGGCGGGCGGGCGCCGTCGGCGTTCGCGTTGCTGGAATCGTCGAAGACGACAGCCCGCTCGAACAGCGATATCAACCGTCACACCCGGACGCGAACGCGCTGGGTTCGTGACGTTGCCCAACGTCAACCCATCAGAGGAGGTTGTCGACATGCTCAGTGCGGCGCGTGCCTATCAGGCTAACCTCGCGGCGATCGGACTCGTCCGCGACCTGATACGGCGTTCGCTGGAGCTGTCGAGATAAGCCTATGTCTACGACACCAATTAGTGGTCTCGTTACACCGATCGCCGATCCGTCGACCGCGCCGAGTCGGCAGGATGTCCCCGGGTTCGGGGAGTCGCTCAACCGTCTCATTGGCGCCGTCGATACGTCTGGACAGGAAGCAAACTCCGCAGTTTCTCGCATGCTGGACGGATCCGGCGACGTTCACGAAGCGATGATCGCCTTGCAGCGTGCCGAACTGACCTTTCAGATGACCATGCAGGTCAGGAACAAGCTCGTTCAGGCCTACCAAGAGATCATGCGGATGCCGGTCTAATTCCGGCGACCGGGATGTCAGAAGGTTGACTAGGAGGTTTCGAGACCCGTGAACCCAGAACGCCTGATCTCGTGGTTCAAGAATTTCGGCGGCGCGGTCACTCAGTCGCTCACACCCACCCAGCTGCTCTCGCTCGTGCTGACGTTTGTGGCCGTCGTTGGCCTGACGGTGGGCGCCGCGTACTGGATATCTGCTCCTACCTATCGTGTGCTGTTCTCGGACTTGGACCCCGAGTCCGCCGCCTCCGTCGTCGAGCAGCTGCGAACTCGTGAGATTCGGTTTCAACTGGATCCCGGGGGGCGAACCGTGCGCGTGCCGGCGACCCAGCTGGATCAGCTGCGCCTCGAATTTGCCAGCGAGGGCATGCCCGCATCGGGGCGAATCGGTTTTGAGATCTTCGATCGGACCGCATTCGGTGCCACGGAGTTCCTCGAGCAGGTGAACTTCCGAAGAGCCCTCGAAGGGGAGATCGCTCGCACCATCACCACGCTGACGGCCGTAAGCGGCGCCCGCGTCCACATTTCTATGGAGCGAAAGGCGGTGTTCGGGAGAACGGAAACGCCGGCGAAGGCGTCAGTCGTACTCAAGCTCCGGAATAGTGGGCCGGTCTCCGTCGATTCGGTGCAGGGGATCTCGAATCTCGTAGCCGCCGCTGTTGAGGGTCTTCAACCGGAGGCCGTCGTCATCGTCGACAGCTACGGTCGCGCCCTGGGTGCCGGGAGTGGTGCCCAGGATGATGTTGCGCCCGGGATCTCCGCCGAGCGACGTGACCGGCTCGAGCGCGATCTTACCGGTCGCGTCGTGAGTCTCCTGGGGCCGGTCGTGGGGACGGGCCGAGTGCGGGCCAACGTGGCCGTGTCGCTGAGGTCTGAGACTGCCGAAGCGACAGAGGAGTTGTGGGACCCGCAGACGGCCGTGGTGCGTAGTCGCCACGTCAGTGGGGACAGCGAGTTCCTGTCTGCGTCCGCGCAAGGCGTCGCCGGATCTCGCGCCAATCTTCCGCCGCCGGTGGACGCCCCGGACCCGGCAGCCGTCGCGGTAGACGACGGCTCCGATCTGCTGGCCGCGCCACCCGAACCGGACGCGGCCGATGCCGTCGCCGTTCCGGACGCCGATTCATTTGGGGGCGCCACCGAGCTCCAGCTGGCCTCTGCCGATACCGGACAGGCGGCCCGCGGAACCCAGACGACGAACTACGAGATCAGTAAGTCGATTACCCGCACCGTCAGACCTGCCGGCGACATCGAACGGTTGTCGGTTGCCGTCATTCTCGATGACCAGCTTGTCGAGGAAACTGACGCGGACGGCGCGCAGACGTTCAGCACGGCCGCTCGCGCACCCGAGGACGTCGAGAAGATTCGAAGTTTGGTTGCCGCCGCTGTCGGTCTCGAACCAGCCCGTGGCGATCTGCTAACCGTGGAGAACGTCGCGTTCGAAGAGACGTTCGAGGCGGAAGTGATCGAGCCCCCGGTCTGGGAGCAGTATCTCCCACAGGTCATTGAGGCGGCTCGCATCCTGGGTGTGTTGCTCTTGGCGGTCGTGGCGTTCTTCTTTGGCGTCCGCCCGCTCGTCCGCCGGGTCAGCAGTCTACAAGCGGCGGGCGCCGGGGCGGGGCGCCTTCAGGGTGGTCTGACTCCGGCGCAGTTGAACGAAGCTGAAGCGATGAGTCCGCGAGGTCGGCTCGAGGCTCTGAACACGCACGCGAACACGCTGAGCAGCAAGGAGCCAGAAAACGCCGCGCGACTCGTGCGCGCCTGGCTTGGCGAGGAGAAACGGTAGCGATGGGCACGGTCACCGCACTGTCTGGTGGTAAGAAGGCAGCCATTCTGACGCTATTGCTTGGCGAAGACGGCGCCGCCGGTGTGATCAAGTGCTTGCACGACGACGAAGTCGAAAAGCTAGCCCGCGAGATCGCCTCGATCGGGACCGTCCAGCTGGGCGACAGCGAGCAAGTCTTGACCGAGTTTCACAAAGAGATGGCCTCAGCTGAGTTCATGGCCCGTGGTGGAGCGGATACGGTCAGGCGGTTTCTCCATAAGTCTCTGGAACCTGGTGCCGCACAGTCGATCTACGAGAAGGTGACCAAGTCGATGCGGACGACCGCGGGGTTCACGTCGTTGACCATGACCGATCCCCAGCAGCTGTCCAAGTTCGTCTTGGGAGAGCAGCCGCAGACGATCGCGCTCATCCTGGCCCACCTGGAGGGAAGCGATGCGGCACAGCTGATCAGCTTGCTCCCGGAACAGCTGCGAACGGATGTCATTTCCCGTATGGCCAGCCTCGATGAGATCTCGCCCGAGGTCGTGGGACAAATATCGTCGGTCATCGAGCAACGCCTGAAGGCGCTCGGCGGCGCGAGTCACGAAGCCTACGGTGGCGTCCGGGCCGTCGCCGAGCTCCTCAATCGCCTCGACCGCTCGGTCAGCCAGGCCGTTCTCGACTCGGTCGAAGAAGAGTCTCCAGATCTTGCGGTCTCCATTCGAAACCTCATGTTCGTCTTTGACGACCTGATCAACGTCGAGGACACCGCGCTGCGCGAAATGGTGCAACGGGCCGACCGCAAGACCCTCACGGTAGCCCTCAAGGGTGCGAGCGAGGCGATTCGTGAGCGCTTCTTCAACAACATGTCCAAACGCGCGGCCGGCGTACTCAAGGAAGAGATGGATGTGCTCGGCGCCGTCCGACTGCGCGAAGTCGAGGCCGCTCAGCAGGAAGTGGTGGCGATTGCCCGAAAGCTCGAAGAGGAGGGTCTGTTGACGACCGGCGCTGCGGCAGGAGAGGCCTACGTTGTCTAGGGCGAGACGTCTCACCGCCACGGTGGAGACCACGCCGTTTCCGTGGGGCGGCGATGCGGTCGCGCAGGTGCCTGGCGTCGCGACGATGCCAATCGTAGAGAGTGTGCGGCCCGCGTCAGCCCAGGGCTCATCCGCACGTCTTTCGGAGGTCGAGCGCGACGCGTTCGCGAAGGGATACGAGCAAGGCGAACGTTCCGGTATGGAGGCCGGTGGCCGCCGCGCCGACGCGATGTTGCGACGGATGACCTCGACGCTGGAAGAGTTGGGCGCCTTGCGACAGCAGATGATCCAGCAAACCGAGCGTCAAATGGTGCAGCTTGCACTGACGATCGCCAAACGGATCCTTCGGCGCGAGGTCACCCTTGATCCCGACCTCACGATCGCCATGGCTCGAGTCGCGCTCGACCGGCTGGGCGAGTCGTCGGGCGCCACCATTCGTCTGCATCCCGAGGACTACGCCATCGCTGTGGCCGGCGCGAAGGATGAATGGGAGAGTGAACAAGTAACGGTCATCTCGGATGACAAGGTCAGCCGGGGTGGGTGCCGTATCGAATCAGCCTTCGGGTTTATCGAGGCCAGCGTCGAGGCCCAGTTCGAAGAGATCGAGCGGGTCGTCCTGGCCGAGGAGCCGAGCCACGCCACGGCGACCCCGGAGGCCCCGGCCGTGTCCACAGCAGCTGAGCTTCCTCAGGAATGACCGACGCAGAGTTTTCCCTTCAGCGCTATCTCCGCCGCGCCGAGCAAGCGGATCCCCTTCCTCTGATGGGAAACGTCGCTCGAACGGTTGGCCTCGTCGTCGAATCGCACGGTCCCCGTGCGGGCGTCGGGGAGATCTGTGAACTGCGCGCGCGTGATGGTCGGCGCGTGATGGTCGAGGTCGTCGGATTTCGAGATGATCAACTGCTGACCGTTCCGCTCGGCGGCACCAGCGGGATACACCCTGGCGACATCATCGTGACCGGCGGCGGCACCGGTTCGGTTCCGGTCGGTGATGGGCTGCTTGGTCGAGTGATCGATGGTCTCGGGCGCCCGCTGGACGGACTGGGCCCGGTGAACGTCTCTGCCGACTACCCACTGCATCCGCCGACGATGAACCCGCTTGCGCGGGCCACGATCGAGGTGCCGCTGGGCACCGGTGTTCGGTCGATCGATTCGCTGCTGACGTGTGGTCGCGGTCAGCGACTGGGGTTGTTCGGTGGCAGCGGGGTGGGCAAGAGCACGCTGCTGGGGATGATGGCGCGCGGAACCGCCGCCGACGTGGCCGTGATCGGTCTGGTTGGCGAGCGTGGCCGGGAAGTGCGTGCCTTTCTCGAAGACGATCTCGGCGCGGAGGGTTTATCCAAGGCGGTCGTGGTGGCTGAGACGTCAGACAGCCCACCGCTGTTGCGTCTTCGTGCGGCCCACGCCGCGACGGCGATCGCCGAGTACTTCCGTGCACGCGGTCGGAACGTTCTACTAATGCTTGATTCGGTCACCCGGCTGGCCATGGCTCAGCGGGAGGTTGGACTTGCGGCCGGCGAGCCGCCGACGTCGAAGGGGTACCCGCCGTCGGTCTTCGCGATGCTACCCGCATTGCTTGAGCGGGCAGGGAATCTGAAGGATGGTGGAAGCATCACCGCCTTTTATACGGTGCTGGTCGAAGGGGATGATACAAGCGAGCCGATATCTGACGCCGTCAGAGCGATTCTCGATGGACACATCGTGCTGTCCCGAGATCTGGCCCAAAGGAACCACTATCCAGCCATTGACATTCTCCAGAGTGTCAGCCGAACGATGCCGGATGTCACCAATGAGGCCCATCGGACAAAGGCGGGCCAGGTACGCGAGTGGCTCGCGACTGCGCGAGACAGCGAAGACCTGGTCAGTGTCGGGGCCTATGTGGCCGGTTCGAATCCCAAAGTCGATGACGCCCTCGCTCACCGCGACGCGATCGAGACGTTCCTTCGTCAGAAGTCGTCGGAGCTGACGACGTTTGCGGCCGCCGCCGAAGCGCTGAACGCGTTATAGGAGCGCCACCGCGAAGGCGACGCGACAGCCCGCCATACGAAGAGGCCCATATGCCACCGTTCAAGTTCAGGGCCCAGGCCGCACTCGACTTACGCAAGCGGCAGGACGACGAGGCCCAGCGCAACCTGGCTGACGCCACCCGCACACGCCTCCTGGCTGAAACAAGCGTCGATGTTGCGTCGGCCGCTGTCGATGAATCGATGCAACACGCACGAAAGGCCCTTCAATCAGTGGCTTCGGGCGATCTACACGTGTGGCACCGAAATTGGATCGTATCTCGGAAGCAGGAGCTGGCCGTTCGACGAGAGGCACTGGCGAAGTCCCGTGCCGCAGAACAGCTGGCTCGGCAGCGCGCGCAGGATGCACGGCGCGCACTGCGGTCCCTCGAGCGTTGGTTCGAACGGGTCTGGCGCAGACATCAGCAGGCGCAGCGACGGATCGAACAGCGGGAGCTCGACGAGATGGGAGCGCTTCGGTATGTGGCGCGCAACCGCGCGCAGGGAGGGAGCTAGGTGGAAGTACAGCCAGTAGGGAATAGCGGGACCGAGGCGGCTCCGACGAGTACGGCATCGCTGACCGGCCGGAGCGAGCTCGGGCAAGATGCGTTCTTGAAGTTGCTGGTCGTACAGCTACAGCATCAGGACCCACTCAATCCGCTTGAAGACCAAGAGTTTATCGCGCAGCTGGCGCAGTTCAGTTCGCTCGAAAAACTCACCGAAATGGCGGCCATTCTCGAACGGATCGAGACCGCCGTCAACAGTACCACACAGGTCACGAATCCAACGGGAGGTGAGGTCTAATGGCTGGTTCATTCTCAGCAGCACTATCAGGGTTGAATGCCAACGCGATCGCTTTGAGTGTCATCGGCAACAACCTGGCGAACACCAACACGATCGGCTTCAAAGCCAGCACGGTGACGTTTCACGATCTGGTGAGCCAGACACTGAAGCTCGGCGGTGGCGGGGGAAATCCTGTCCAGATCGGTCTTGGTGTGATCACCGGGACGATCTCGCCGGTCTTCAGCCAGGGTTCGATCGAGTCGACTCGTGAACCAACCAACGTCGCGATTCAGGGTGACGGGTTCTTCATGGTGGCCAAGGAAGACGGCTATGCCTACACGCGGGCTGGCGATTTCAGCTTCGACGCCGATGGGCGGCTTGTCTCGTCCGATGGTGACGCGGTTCAGGGCTGGACCGCGCTTGACCCCCTCACGGGCGACATTCTCACCGCGTCGCAGCCTGACGAGATCGTGATCCCGCCGGGCGTGCTCCGTGCACCGACGCCGACCACGTCGTTCCAGGCGATCAGCAATCTGGACGCCGACGCGGTGGTGACTGATACGTTCACGACGACGATTCAGATCATCGACTCGCTGGGTGCGCCGCATCTTGCGACGATTACCTATACCAACACAGGCCCAGGCGCGTGGAGCTATGACGTCACAGTCCCCGGTGCCGAGATTACCGGTGGCGTTGCCGGCACGCCGTTCAACGTTGCGACCGGCACGATCGGCTTCGACCCACTTGGCGTACTGAACGCTGTCAACGGTGGTGCGCCAGCCGATGTCGCCATTGTGACTCCCACCTGGCTGAACGGCGCCGCGGCGTCGAATTGGTCGTGGGATCTAGTGGATGCCAACGGCGACTCATATCTGAGCGGGTTCGCGACCGACTCATCGACGTCGTCAATCGCGGAGAACGGTAATCGGGCTGCGCAGCTCCAGACGATCAGCATCGACAAACAGGGCAACATCGTCGCGACGTTTGGCAGCGGCCAGAGTGTGAAGCTGGCACAGCTGGCGATGGCCTCGTTCAACAACCCGAAAGGATTGTTCAAGCTGGGCGCCAATCTCTACGGCGAGAGTGGCGCGGCTGGTCTCCCAAATATCGGGACGGCCGGTTTTGGGGGGAAGGGCACGTTGATCGGCAGTGCGCTCGAGACCTCGAATGTCGACATCGCCGAAGAGTTCACCAAGATGATCCTCGCCCAGCGAGGTTTCCAGGCGAGCTCGCGGACCATCACGGTGTCAGACGAGCTGCTCCTCGAGACGTTGAACCTCAAGCGATAGTGAGTTGAGGACGACGGCATAACTTGCGACCAACACAACGATGACTGGTGTTGACATCGCTGCACACGCTTCGGAGGCAGGGGGTGTGAGCCCCCTGCCGACCGGCTCGGTCGAGACGGGTGAGGAGTCCTTGTCTCCAACCGTGGCTGGCTCGTTCTCCGAGGCACTGGCGGCGCAGACCGACGGCGAACGCCCGATTCCTGTTGCCGGCTTCCCGGCCGAGCGTCCACCGGGCGCCGCTGGGGATCCCGCTGGAGAGCTTTCTGAGTCCGAACTGGAATTAGCCGAGACAACCGGGATCATTCCAGAGACCGACCCTTCACTGCTGATTCCAAAGACGGACATTTCACTTCTGCTTGAAGACGGGGTTGTCGACGCGCGTGCAACCGTCCTGGTCGAGGGCGCGACAGTCGAAGCAACTGGAGAGGTTCTGCCCGACAGCGTAATCCGGGCGGTGAAGACAGTTCCCGGCACTCCCACGGTCGTCGAAGGTGTCGAGGGTCGGGATCCCAACAGCCAGATACCCGCCGCGTCCAACCGGGTGCCAACTCCTGTCGAATCGTTCGCGCCCACCGCGAGCGTACAGCCGGCGGCGTTGAACGTCGCCGCTGCCCAACAGAGTACTGGTCCCGTACCCCAGACCTTGAGTACTGCGGCCGCATCGCCGGTCTCAGCCGACCTAAGGCCGGCTCCGACACCTGGACTCTCCGAGTCTGCCCCAGGAATCGTGACGGCGTCAGTTCCGGACGCCGGAGGCGACCACGTACCTTTGCACACGTCTCCTGATGGCGACCACATCGAACAGAGCACCGGGACGTTTGCGAGGATACCGACGAACGCATCGTCGGTCGACCTCGACGCCGGGCCAGATGTTCCGGTGATTCGGCCTGCGCGAGTCCCGAACGCCACCACCGCGATGCCAGTGGCGGCCGAAGAGACCGTCATCCATGCGGTACCACCTGGAAGCGCGCAAGGCCTGCCGGACGTAGAGGTAGCGTTCCCGAGAGACGGCGTCGCGGAGCCCGCCACTCCGGCTCGACCGATCGTGGGCTCCACGCCTCCCACTCAGACGGAGCCGCAGACGTCCAACCTGCTGCTGCGCTCGGCTCAGTCCACCGAACGAGTGAGCCCTGACGGAAAGAGTTTAACTTCGCCGGCTCCGCCGGCCACAGCTTCCGCGGTGGAGGCGGGCGCCGTCTCTCCTGAGACCGTTCTCAACGAGAAGACTGGGTTGGGTCGATTGTTCGGGCGCGGCGGTCCGGTCGAGGACAAGATTCAGCAGTCGGTGGCGGTGGTCGGTGCACGCGAGACCACACCGATCATGGTTGACCTCCCCGCGGCGGATGGCACATCGACACACCCTGTCGCGTCGCTCCCCGGATCGATAGGGACCGACACGACGGTGGCACAACAGGTCTCGGTCTCGATGAGTCTTGGACCTGCCGAAGCCTGGCGATATGAGGAGGTCGCTCGTCTCCTTGAGGATTCGGGTCGCGTCGCTCAACGATCCCGGACGTCAGTCGCGGTTTCAGCAGTCATGCCGCTCGAGGCGGTCTCTGACTGGACAGGCGCGGCCGTCAGGTCGTCCTTCGCTCCGCCGGTCCTCTCAGCCGCCGAGCAGCTCGAACTCCCCGACCAGCTTGTTCGTGCCATTCGCATGCAGTGGCGCAATGGCGTCGGAGACGCCAAGCTTCGGTTGACCCCTGAGCATCTCGGAGAGGTGCTGGTGTCGCTGCAGGTTCGTCAGGGGTCGGTGTCAGCGGTGCTGCGCGCCAATTCCGAGATCGTTCGCGATTGGATCAGGGCCCATCAGCACGAGTTGAAATCGTCGCTCGAGTCGCAAGGCTTGCGGCTCGATGAGTTGGTCGTCGAAGAGGATGGCCACGCCGACCAACAGCCCGGTCGGGAGTTCGACGAGCCTCGCCGCCGTCGGCCTCGCCAGACCTCGGAGGCTCGTTTCGAAGTGAGAGTCCAAGACCGATATCGTCGACTCTGCCGCTGCAGACCTCGTCAGCGCTACCCGCGTACAAGTGTCGGTCAGTCGTCACGGTGTCGGTCCGTCGGTCTGTCGGACGATCACGATCGCGTGAAACAGGCGTGATTCCCACCTTTTTCCTCCTCTCGCGTATGGCATCCCACTTGCTCAGTTCTTCTCCGAGCCAGAACGATGTCTCTGCCGATTGTCCCGCCCTCGCCCGATGTGAAGAGCCTTGAACCGGGTCCGTTCGAGTCGATGCACAATCTGCGGTGTCCCCTTGCAATCCGACTCGGGACCGGTAGCCTCACCGTCCGTCAGTGCCTCGAGCTCAAACCCGGCAGCGTTCTGACACTGAGCCAGCATGCTGGCGACGAGCTTGAACTGAGGGTCAATGAGGTACTGATCGGCTACGGCGAAGTCTTGATCCTCGAGGACCTGACGTCATTCCGTGTCACGAAGCTCGCGCACGCCGAGGGAGCGGGGCAGTAGTCGTGGTCTTCGGGATCGGATCTCTGTTCTCCTTGGCGCAGCCCGACGAGTCGTGGCTGCCTGCCAGTTCTGGCAGCGGCTACCGAATGCTTCTCGCTTCGCTCGTCGTCCTGGGTCTTCTTGGACTCTGGGCGTGGCTGATGCGACGTGGCGTATTCACGAAGCGGCAACAGGGCGCCGTCACGATCGAGACTGCTGTCCCGCTTGGTGAGCGGCGCTCACTCGTCATTGTGTCGATTGAAGGCCGGCGCTTGCTGCTCGGTCTGACCCCCGCCAGTGTGTCGTTGGTTACGAATCTCGAACCTGGTGGCACCGGCTTCAGCACGGCGCTCGAGAGGGCAGAACACACGACCGCAGACGCGAGCTGATGCGACACACTCTCCTCATCTCTCTACTCCTTCTGTGTGGCTCGATGCCCGCGGTGGCACAGACGGTACCGTCCCCTGAGCTTCCGCAGGCGTTGGCCGCCGAAGAGTCGCAGCCCGCTCCCTCTCTGGAGCTTACGCAGAGTGTGCCACCGACGATCGAGTTAGAGATTCCGAATGTGGGAACGGTTTCAGCGCCGTTACAGATCCTGATCCTTCTCACGTTCCTGACGTTCATCCCGGCGGTCTTGGTGACGATGACGGCGTTCACTCGCATCGTCATCGTGTTCCATTTCTTGCGACAGGCCCTCGGAACGCAGGAGATGCCTTCGAACCAGATTCTTCTCGGTTTAGCGCTCTTTATCACCATGTTCGTCATGGCCCCAGTGGCGGCACAGGTGAACGCGGACGCACTGCAACCGGTGGTGGCTGGCGAGATCGGGCTCAGTGAGGCCATCAGCCGAGCGGTCCCACCCGTTCGGGGTTTCATGCTTCTGCATACACGTGAGAACGACCTCTCGCTGTTTGCGGAGCTGGACGACACCGGCGAGGTCTCAAGCGTCGAAGAGCTGCCGATGCGGATTGTGATCCCCGCGTTTGTCATCTCCGAGCTCAAGACCGGTTTTCAGATGGGGTTCTTTCTGTTTGTGCCGTTTCTGCTCATCGACCTGGTTGTCTCCACCACTCTGCTCTCGATGGGAATGATGCAGCTCCCGCCGATGATGATCTCGCTGCCGTTCAAGGTGATGTTGTTCGTGATGATCGACGGGTGGAATCTGCTGGTGGGCTCCGTCGTTCGAAGTTTCTTCTAGGTGATACATGTCTGAAGCTCTGATTGTTGGTGTGATTCGACAGGCGATCGAGACGGCCGTTATCGTGAGTCTGCCGATGCTCGCCGCCGGTCTAATTGTCGGCATCCTGGTCAGCATTTTTCAAACGGTCACGTCGATCCAGGACAACGTCCTCGCGTTCATGCCGCGCTCGGCGGCCATCTTCATCGTGTTTGCGCTGACGTTCCCCTGGATGTTACGGACCGTGATCGGGTTCTCCTCGCAGCTGATCGTTCGTCTGCCGGAGCTGATTCGCTGATGGAACTGACCTCGTTTGTTCGACTCGGGGTCCTGATAATCCGACCGGGTGCGTTGATCTTCTCGGCGCCGCTCTTTGGCGGCACCCACGTGCCCCCCATGGTCCGCATCGGTCTGAGCGTACTCCTGGGCCTCATCGTCGCGCCGGTCGTCACGCTGCCTGTGGTCGGGACGGGTTTGGTGTTCGTTGTCGCGCGGGAGCTGGTGATCGGCGTGTCGATCGGCTTGGCGATTCAGATCGTGGTGGCCGCGGCTGAGCTAGCCGGGTATCTCGCGGGATTTCAGGCTGGCTTCTCCGTGGCGGCCATCATCGATCCTCAGCGGGGTGTTCGGAACAACATGATCGCGTCGCTCTACGGGCTTCTGACCCTGTTCGTCTTCTTTGCGGTCGACGGACATCATGCGGTGCTCGTCGCGCTTGTCGATTCGTATGCCGCGCTGCCGATCGGACCCGGCGCCGTCGACCAATCGCTGATTCCGTCGGTGGCGAGCGCGCTCGGCCTCGTTTTCACGTATGGCGTCCGACTTGCGGCGCCCGTGGTGTTGGCCCTACTGATCGTCGAGCTTGGACTTGGACTGATCGTGCGCGCGGCGCCGGCGATGAACTTGATGGTTATCGGGTTTCCGATTCGGGTCATGGCCGGTTTGGTTGCCCTAGGGCTCGCGATCGGCGTGCTACCTCCTGTCATTCGTGCCATGGCTCCGGTCGCGCTCGACCTCGCTGCCGCGACGGCTGGAGCCTTCCAGTAGCACCGGAACGCGACGATGGCGACGACCAGCAGCAAGAGCGAACGTACCGAGAAACCCACTGCGAAGAAGCAGAGGGACGCCCGCAAGAAGGGGCAAGTTCCGCGAACACGTGACCTCAGCCAGGCGGCATCGATGGCGGCCGTTGTCGCGGCTCTCGTGTGGACCGGCTCTGCTGGGCTGGGACGCGTGATGGCCTCGATGGCCGACTATATCGAGTTGATGGGAGATCAGCCGACGCAGATCGTCGCGGGCACGATGTTTGGCATCGTGACGACCGCCGGGCTGACCCTGGCGTACTTCTGCACTCCTATGGCGCTCCTCGTGAGCGTCGCAGTCGTCGCGTCTCAGTCAATCCAAGGCGGCTGGGTCTTCGCTCCAGAAGCCCTCAAGCCGGATTTGTCACGGCTCAGTCCGATGACGGGTCTCAAACGGCTGGGCGCATCGCGGGGCTGGGTCGACATGCTGAAGACGATGTCGATCGTCGCGGCTGTGGCCTACTTCGCAGTCAAAGCTGTGAGTGCGATTCTGGCCGAAGGCCCGCGGCTCGCCATGATGCCGCCGGTCGATGCGGCCCTGCTGGCGTGGGACAGCGCACGTGCCTTGATCTGGAAGGCTGTGATCATCCTCCTGATCGTGTCGATCGGGGACTACGGTCTACAGCGCTGGCGGCACAACACGTCGCTGAAGATGACCAAGCGTGAAGTGAAGGACGACACGCGACTCACTGAGGGCAGCCCGGAAACCAAGGCGCGCGTCCGGCGCATTCAGCGTGACATCGCACGAAGGCGCATGCTGAGCGACGTCGCGAAGGCGACCGTCGTGATTACCAACCCGACGGAGTACGCCATCGCCCTCGACTATCAGCGTGAGTTGCTGCCGGCCCCCCGGGTCCTCGCCAAGGGACGCAATGCGATGGCCCGCCGGATTCGAGAAATCGCCCGCGAGCACGGCATTCCGATCGTCGAGAACAAGTCGCTCGCCCGGGCCCTCCACGCGGCGACGGAAGTTGGCGACCTGATTCCGGCCGAGCTGTTCGACGCGGTCGCCGAGGTGCTGGTCTACCTCGTCCGGCTCAAGCAACTGAAGCTCTAGAACCCGAGGGATTCCACGTGGACACAAGGCCAACGAGCGGAACGGCCCACCTGATCACACCGGTCATCGTGATCACGGTCGTGATGGTGATGGTCGTGCCGCTGCCGCCGATGCTGCTCGACCTGCTGCTGTCGATCGATATCGGGCTGGCCGTGGTGCTGATGCTGACTGCCGTCTATGTCCGCGAGCCGATCGAGTTCTCGGTCTTTCCATCGCTGCTGTTGCTGCTGACGCTGCTCCGGCTGTCGTTGAACGTTGCATCGACTCGCCTTGTTCTGCTTCACGGTCACGAAGGTACCGACGCCGCCGGGCACGTCATCGCGTCGTTCGGCGCGTTTGTGATCGGCGGGAGCTTCGTGGTTGGGGTCGTCGTGTTCTTGGTCCTCATCGCGATCCAGTACGTCGTCATCAACCACGGTGCCGTCCGCATCTCGGAGGTCACCGCACGGTTCACGCTTGATGCGATGCCGGGTAAACAGATGGCGATCGACGCCGACCTGAATGCCGGTCTGATCGCTGAGGACGAGGCTCGCGACCGTCGCGATCGAATCCGACGCGAGGCAGATTTCTACGGGGCGATGGACGGAGCCGTCCGATTCACACAGCGTGACGCTGTCGCGGCATTGTTGATTGCTGCCGTCAATATTATCGCCGGCCTCATCATCGGCGTGATGCAGAACGGTCTCGACCTCGCGACGGCCGCTCGCACATATACGGTCCTCACGGTGGGTGAGGGTCTGGTGACAGCGATTCCCGCGCTCCTGGTGTCGGTGTCGGGTGCCTTGATCACGACTCGAGCGGCGTCAAGCTCAGACCTGGGTGACGACATGGCCGCTCAGCTGATGGCTCGCCCTCGCAGCCTCGGGATTGCGTCGGGTGTGCTGTTCGGCCTCGGCGCGATTCCTGAGATTCCGATGCTGCCGTTCTTTATCGTATCGCTCGTTCTCGGCGCGGCGGCTCTGGCGAGTCGCGAAGAAACTGAGGCGACTCAGCCGTCAGCGCCGCCGCCCGAAACCGAGGAGGAGTCGCTGCAGTCGGTCATCGATGTCGACGCACTGGGCGTGGAAGTCGGCTACGGATTGATCGCCCTGGTCGACGAGAAGCAGGGCGGTTCCCTGCTGTCCCGGATCCGAGCCATTCGCCGGCAGATCGCGAGTGAGACCGGCGTCGTCGTCCCCCCCGTTCGGGTGACCGACAACCTACAGCTTGGACCGCGCAGCTACACCCTGTCGGTCAAGGGGATCGAGGTAGGTCGGGGCGAGCTTCATCCAGAGCGCTTCTTGGCGATCAATCCGGGGACCGCCACGCTCGAGCTCGAAGGCTCGCCAACCAAGGAGCCAGCCTTTGGGCTGCCTGCGTGGTGGGTTGATGCAGGTCAGCGGGAGGTGGCCTCGAAGGCCGGATACACGGTTGTCGACCCGACGACTGCCGTATCGACCCACCTCTCCGAGACCGTTCGCGCCTTCCTTCCGGACCTGCTGACGCGTCAGCAGGTCAAGGAGATGCTTGACCACATCGCTCAGACGGATCCGAAGCTCATCGAAGAGCTTGTGCCGAAGCTGGTCGGGATCGGCGATATCCAACGAGCGCTTCGCCAGCTACTCAGAGAGCGTGTGCCCATCCGCGACCTGACGACCATCCGAGCAACGGCTGCTGTCGGCCGTGACCAGAAGTGAGGAGGGTTCGGTGCTCGCCCTCGACCCGCCAGATGCGCACGATCTGGCGACGCGTATCTCACGCGCCATGCAAGTCAAGCTGGCACAACCTGTGCTTCTTTGTAACTCGACGCTGCGACCGCACCTGTGGCGACTCTTCTCTCGAGTGCTGCCGCACCTGGCAGTTCTCTCGCACGATGAGGTGCCACCGCATGTGCGGATCGCGCCAACGTCGGTCCTGGATTAGGTGGGGCTGAACTGATGGAACTACGACGCTATCGAACGACGACCGAAGATGAAGGGCTTCTTCGGGCTCGCACTGAGCTTGGACCCGCCGCCGTGGTGCTGTCGAGCCGCAACGTGAACCGTCTGTCCTGGCTTCCCTGGCTTGGCGGGCGCGAGGTCGAGGTGACGGCTGCGATCGAGTCAGAGGTGTCGGCCGACCGACCGTCTCTGCCGGAGACCGACACTCGCCTGGCTGACTCTGGCATCTCGGAGCTCGCCGCGAGACTACGTGCGGGAGGAGTCGAGCCCGAACTGGCGCTGGAGATCGCGTCGGCCATTCCGGCGAGGCGACGGCGGGGGATGGGCTACGCCGGTCTCGTCAAGGCCTTGTCCGAGCGATTCGAATCCCTCGTTGCGGATGATCGGCAACACAAGCCGATCGAGGTCTTTGTGGGCCCTCCCGGCGCAGGCAAGACGACGACGGTCGCGAAGGTCGCCGCGCGTGCGCGCGCACTGCATGGGATGCGGGTCGGCTTGGTTGCGGCCGACGGGTATCGAGTTGGTGCCATCGAGCAGCTGCGCATCTATGCCCGCATCATCGGCTGCTCGTTCACGGCCGCCACGACAACCAGCGAGTTCGAGCGTGCGCTAGGGGCGAGGTCAGAGCCGGTGCTGGTTGACACCGCTGGACGATCACCACATGACCCAGTGGCTCGAGACCTGTTCGCGTGTCTCACAAACCGGAGTGACGTACGGATGCACTTGGTCCTCGACGCCGGTCAGTCCGTGGGGCAGCTGTCGCGGGTCATCGACATCTACCGCGATCTCCGGCTGGACAGGATCGTTGTCACAAAGGTTGACCAGATCGAGTGGTTGGGCCCGCTGTTGGGCTTGCTCGGCGACGTTCAGATTCCTGTGTCGTATGTCGGGTCGGGGCAGCGTGTCCCCGAGGACTTGAATCCGGGCTCCGCTCGGTTCCTGGCGGAATCTGTCTTGGGTGAACGGCCGGGGAGCACCGTTGATGCCGCGTAGTATGGCGTCATCCCGGCGAAGGTCGTAGCTATGGCAGTTATCGCCGTCACGAGCGGAACATTTGGCGCGGGAAAGACGACCGTGGCCATCAACCTGGCGGCTGCGCTTGCTCGGTCGCAGCGACGAGTCGTCTTGTTCGACGCGACTCTCGGATCGAGCATGCTGGCCCAGCGGCTGGGCCTGTCACAGCAGCCGACCCCGGCCGTTGGACGAGTGCCGGCCCCAAGCCAACTCGAGCCGGTGTTTCCAGGCGCTGGCCAGTCAGGTCGTCCGAACCGGCCCCTCGGGCGGCAGTGGTCTCAGCCGATTCGCACCGCTTCAGCCAGACACGGCCGTGGCCACGGCTCCGCAGATGGAGGCTCGGCAATGCGCGTAGCCAAGCGAGAGGCCGAGCCCGAAGCACCGACTCGAGACCAGCTGGTCATCGAGCACGTTGATGTCGTGAAGTCGATCGCCAACCGTCTCGCCCGTCGTCTCCCACCTTCCGTCGAGACCAATGACCTCATTAGCATCGGCATGTTGGGGCTGATCGACGCTGCAGGACGCTATCGGCCCTGGCTCGGTGTGCCGTTTGACGCTTTTGCGCGGAGACGAGTACTGGGCGCCATGCTCGACGAGCTGCGGTCACTCGACCGCCCCCCCCGCTCGCTGCGCCGGTTGAGTAGAGAGGTTGAATCGACAATCGCGCGACTACGGTCTGAGCTGCGGCGGGACCCGACCGAAGCCGAAATCGCCGACGCGATGGACATGTCGGATGACGAGTATCAGAAAGCGGTCGAACAGCTCCGCGGCGTGGAGCTGGGAGCGATGCGCGAACCGGACGTGACCGACGACCAGGGCGAGCCGCTCATTGCGTTGAGTATCGGCGACGACGAGCATCCTGACGCCCAGCTTGAGCGCACAGAGATGCGGGAGATGCTTGGTGACGCATTGGGTCGTCTTCCGGAGCGGGAGCGAACGATCCTGTCCCTCTACTACGAGCAAGAGTTGACGTTGAAGGAAATCGGAGAAGTGATCGGCGTGTGCGAGTCGCGGGTCTCTCAGTTGCGGGCGCTGGCGGTGTCACGTCTTCGGGTGACCATGCGGGAGACGCTGGGGGTTGAGGAACCGTCTGATGAGTGAGTCGCAGACCTCTCCCGCGGTCGACGCCGAGACGCCCGGGCCACAGGCTCAGGAGTCGTCGAGCGGTCCAGAGCGATACGACTTCAGGCACCACGACCGGATACCGAAGGACCGCATCCGGTCATTGCAGTTTCTCTATGACCGCTTTGCGCGGAACCTGCGAACGTCCCTGTCGGCCTATCTACGGATCGCGACGGAGGTCGCCCTGACATCAGTCGAGCAGACAGCGTATGGCGAGTTCGTAACCACTCGGCCAGAGCAAACCGTATTCTACGCCGTTGGACTGCACCCCGTGAACGGTGCGGCTGGACTCGAGGTGAGCCCGACCGCCGCCTACGCGATGATCGACCGCATGTTGGGCGGACGGGGTGAAGGCTTGAACGTCGATCACGCGTTGACCGACATCGAGCAGCGGGTCGTTGACAACGTCGTCCGGCTGATCCTGGAACAAATGACTGAAGAGTGGCATCAAGTCGGCAAGGTCGAGTTCACGATTCAGCGACGTGAAACCCGGCCACAGATGTTGCAGATCGCGGCACCCAACGATGCCGTCGTCGCACTGAGCCTCGGCGTCAAGCTTGCGAAAGTGAGGGGAGTCTCAACTTCTGTCTTCCGGCGGCCCTGCTCGAGGAAATGGGACCGGGATTTGCCGACCGCTGGCGGTCGCCCAGCAGTGATCGGCCGCTCGAGGTAGACCGTGGTCCGCTGCTCCGGAATCTCAGTCGCGTCGAGCTCGCGACCGATGTCGTGTTGGAGACGCCGCTGCCGGCGGCGGATCTGCTCCAGCTGAGTACCGGCGACGTGATCTCGCTGGGACTGCCCATCCGATCACCGGTCGCGGTCAGAGTCTGCGGTACGGAGAAGTTCCAGGGGACTCTCACCCGGACCGAAGGCGGCATTGGTGTCGCGGTCCAAACCGTTGTGAGTGAGTGAGATGAGCGAAGAGCAAGCCACGCCCGAGTCAGGCACAACCGAGGCCGCCCCCGCGGGGGCGCCGATGCCGTCGGCCGACACGACCACGCGTAACCTCGACGTGATTCTCGACCTCGATCTTCCGCTGACGGTGCGGTTCGGGCAAACGCAGATGACTCTCGGCGCGTTGGTTCAGATTGGGCCCGGCTCGGTTGTCAGCCTGGATCGGTCGCCCAGCGATCCGGTTGAAGTCTTGGTAAACGGCAAGGTGATCGCGCGTGGTGAAGTGGTCGCCGTGTCGGGCAACTACGGCGTGCGTATCACGGACATCGTGAGTCCCGCTGAACGGATTCCCGAACTTGGAGGGTGACGTGTTGATTCTGACTTCTTTCATGGTGACGCTGCTGGTGTTCGGCGTGGCGCAGTCTGCGCTGTCGGTCAAGCTGATCCGACAAGTCATGGCGTTGCGCCAGATGGAGGCACGAGTCGAGCATTTCAATGACGCGCTGGCGCTGCTGACCGAGGCGACCGAATCGGGGTTCCGATCGACGGCCGCCGAGCTCCAGCGCGTCGCGGCAGTCCAGCGCCACAGCGAGGACCCGTTGGAGGTGCAACGTCGTCTCGAGCGCGCGGCGACCTTGGGCGGTTCGGTGGCACAGATTGCGGGTCACGAAGGCCTGTCAGAAGGCGAAGCGCAGCTCCGCCTGTACATGGCGAAGTCGGCGGCGGTGCCGGCCGCCCAGGAGAACAGCTTTGGCGCGATGTAGTCGGGACGAGTGTCAGCGGTGGCGCCCAGACGCCCTGGTCCGACGGGGTCGCAGTGGATGCCAGCTGGACGGAGAGTGGTACTGCTCACCGGCGTGCCTCCAGTCCGCGGCGAGCGAGCATCTCAACGAGATGCGGTTATCCCGCCAATGGCCAACGACCGGCCCGCGGATCGGGTCACTGCTCGTGCATCAGCAGGCCCTGTCGGCCGCATCACTTCGTCTGGCCCTGCGGAGTCAGCAGGTCACGCACCTCCCGCTCGGTCGTCAATTGGAGCAGATGGGGCTTGTGTCGGAGGCCGTGGTCTTGCGCGCCCTGTCGCGTCAGGCCGGGGTGAGCTACCTGGCCACCATCGATGTTTCACAGGTCCGCCAGATCTCCGAGCCGTTGTCGTCGGCGACCCTGACCGAGCTGGGTCTGGTCGCCGTCGATGTCAACGCCGCCGATCAGCGTTTGAAGGTGGCCTGTATCGCACCGGTACCGTGGCCGGTTCTACGTGCGATCTATCGCGTCACCGGCTGGACCGCCGAGCCGCTCCTCGTCGCTGACACCGAGTGGCAGAAGCTGACCATCGCGCTTGCACAGAAGGACCGGCCCCAGGCGATTCCGGTCAGTGATATCGCCGCCGCCGCGGCGCTAACGGCACAGATGGCTCGTGATACGCGTGCACGCGAGATGACGATGGCCCGCGTGGACTCGTTCATCCTGGTCCGGATCGAAAACCAAGACCGACATAAGGATCTGTTGCTTCACATCGACACATCCAGCGCGTCCAACGAGGAGGTGCCATGCCTGGCGGTATCTACGTAGCGTTGAGCGGGATGCGGCACCATGCCGAGCAGCTCGATCAGATCGCCTCGGACATCGCGAATACCTCGACGTCGGGGTACAAGAGCGAGCGGTCCACCGGCGTCGCGAGCGAGCGCCCGAGCTTCTCCAGGGCGTTGCAGGCGGCAATCGACGTTGCGCCCGGTGAGAAGCAGATTGACTTTCGGCCAGGCAGCATCAACGGCACCGGTCGACACCTCGACTTCGCGCTCGATGGTCGGGGGTTCTTCGTCATTGAGACCCCAGAGGGACTGCAGTACACGCGCAACGGCCACTTCAACACGACGACCGACGGCACACTGGTCACAGCCGACGGGTTCGCCGTGCAGGGTGAGACTGGAACGGACGAGTATGGACCCCTGGTGCTGCCGGGCGGTCAGGTGGGCGTGGATCCGGATGGAACCGTCTTGATCGATGGGCTCCCCAGTGGAAAAGTTCGCGTCGCGGACTTCGCGGACTACGGCGCCCTCTCCCGCCAGGAGGCCAGTCGCTTTTCAGTCCCCGAAGGGGTGACGCCCAGTGTCGCGACCGAGGTCGAGCTACGGGGTGGAGCCCTCGAAGACTCAAACGTCTCGATGGCGGAGCAACTCGTCCAGGTGGCAGAGGTGGCTCGGACGTTCGAGGCACTACAACGCGGGCTTTCTGTCTTGATGAACGACATCGATGGCCGGGCGATCGCCGAGTTGGGTCGCCGCTAGTCTGCGGAAACGAAAGGAACGCTAGAGCATGGATGCCCTCTATACAGCGGCGACCGGAATGGAAGCCCAAGAGACCAACATGGACAACCTGGCCAACAACTTGGCCAACGTGAATACCAGCGGCTTCAAGAAGAGCCGCGTGGAGTTCGAAGACCTGGTCTACGAACAGCTCACCACGGCCGGCAGCCCGACGTCACCCACGGAGGAAGATCCGATCGGGATCGAAGTGGGGCAGGGTGTGCGAGTCTCCGGCACGGCTCGCGACTTCAGTCGCGGAAACATGCGCGCCACGAGCGCGCCGCTCGACGTGGCGGTCGAGGGGCGCGGGCTGTTCCAGGTCACGTTGCCCAGTGGCGAGACCGCCTATACGCGTGCTGGCGGGTTTCATTTGAACGGCGATGGCCTCTTGGTGACCGCGGAGGGAAGCCCGGTCGAGCCTCAGATTACGATTCCGCCCGATGCGATCGCGGTCTCGATCTCGAAGGATGGCATTGTGGCCGCCGCTCTCGCCGGACAAACGGCGCCAGAGCAGGTGGGGACGATCGAGTTCGCGCTGTTTCAGAACGAAGCCGGTTTGCGCGCACTTGGGGGCAACCTGTTTGTCGCCACTGAAGCGTCAGGTGAACCGACGGTTGGCGTGCCCGGCACCGATGGGCTCGGGTCGGTGGCCCAGGGATTCTTGGAAGAGTCGAACGTCAATGTCGCCGAAGAGATGGTGAACATGATTCGCGCTCAGCGCGCCTTCGAGGCGAACGCGCAGGTGATGAGGACCGCAGATGAGATGCTCCAACAGATCAATAGTCTCATTCAGTAACGCCCCGGCGCGGCGAGTCTGGCTCGTCGCCATGGCCACCATCGTCACCATGATGGTCGCCGTGCCTCCGGCCGGTGTGGCCATCACCGCGGCCGCGGCCGATGGGGACACGGCACGTCAGGTCGAGCTCGCCATCGCGGCGGCGGTTCGCAGCCGTATGGGAGACATGGCCGAGGTGAGCGTGACGATTGGTCAGGTACGACTGCTCGATGGCGAGTTCAACGACCTCGAAGCGCGTCCTGCGCCGGGGGCACGTCTCGGCCGCCCGACGCGATTCACGCTCTATCAGAAGCCCACCGATCTGTCTGGCGTCGCGGCGAGAATCGGATACGCGGTTGCCGAGACCCACGTCGAGGTCGGGCATGTGCACGCCGTCCGACCGATCGGCCGTGGCACCGTTCTCGCCGCGGACGATCTCGTCGCGATCGAGGGTGACGTCGGGGCCATCTTGATGCGACCCCTGCCGACTCATCCGGACCTTGTCGGGGCCATGGCCTCGAGAGATCTCCGTTCGGGAGACCTCATCACCAGCACCGTGATTAGGCTGCCGAAGTTGGTCCGAGCGCGCGAGTCGGTTGTGGTGACGGTCCATGTCGGGAGTGTGACCGTGTCCGGCCACGCCACCGCGAAGGAAAGCGGGGAGCTCGGTGACGTGATCGCATTGGTGAACGAACTGAGCGGCCGCCGGCTCACCGGTCGGGTGGTTGCGCTCGGAGAGGTCGAGGTGGTGCAGTGAGGCTTGCCGAAACACGTTCCATGATCGCTGTGCTCGTGGCATCGCTTGTACTCGTGGCGACACCCGTCGGGGCGCAGGACGTTGAGACCGCGGCAGCGGCCGAAGCCAAACCGCTCACCGATGAAGACTACGACGAGCTGTTTCAGCGCTTCCTCGAGGTGGCCCGACAGCAGGGTACCGCCACGGAGACGAGCGTCGATTACAGCTGGATGAGTGACCTGGCGCTCGACGTGCGCGCGCGTCGGGTCAACGACATCGTGACGGTCCGCGTCATTGAGAGTATCTCCGGCTCCGGTGCCGCCGATTCCGCGGTCTCGCAGGGTGGAAGCGGCGTGGCGTCGCTGTCCAACTTCTTCGGACTGGAGAACCGGTTTCCAGCCTCGATCGACCCGACCAATCTCGTGAATACCCTGACTCAGACCGACTTCGAAGGTGGGGGAGCGACGAATCGCACCGGGACGCTGAACGCCACGGTGACGACGCGAGTGTCCGAGGTGCTGCCGAACGGCGACCTTGTCCTTGAAGGCGTCCGCGAAATCGTGGTCAATGGCGATCGTCAGATGGTGTTGCTGACGGGCATCGTTCGGCAGGAGGATATCGGGCCCAGCAACGTCGTGCTGTCCCCGGCCGTAGGCCAACTCAGGATTCAGTACTTTGGTGAAGGTCTGATGAAGGACTCTCTCGAGCCGGGGTGGCTCACGAAGATCCTGAACAAGATCTTCTAGACATTAGATGGAGCAACACATGATCCAAGTGTGGCGACAGGCAATCGTAGCAGCGTGTATCGGTGCTGCCATCTCGGCGGTTCCGGTGAATGCAGGCGAGTCGACACGGGTGAAGGATCTCGCGACGTTGATCGGTGTGCGTCCGACTCCCTTGGTCGGCTATGGCCTCGTCGTCGGCCTGAACAAGACCGGCGACCGACGGCAGACGCTCTTCTCGGCGCAGTCGGTAGCCAACATGCTGCGACGCTTCGGCGTCGTGGTGCCGGCCGACCAGATGCGGATCGAGAACGTGGCCGCGGTCATGGTGACGAGCGAGCTCCCGCCGTTTGTTCGCTCGGGCGGACGGGTCGATGTGGTCGTGTCATCCGTCGGTGACGCCCGTAGTCTCCAGGGCGGAACACTCATCGCGACGCCCTTGCGTGGCCCCGGTGGCGAGGTCTATGTCGTCGCGCAAGGCCCGCTGTCGATCGGCGGATTCGGCGCCGGCAACGACGGCAACTCGGTGTCGGCGAATCATCTCACCGTTGGGCGCGTGCCGAACGGCGGCTTGATCGATTCGGCGCCAGCGCTTCAGTTCTCTCAGAACGGCACCATTACCTTCTCGCTGCGAGAGCCAGATTTTCTGACCGCGACACGCCTCGCCGGGGTGATCAATACCGAATTGGGCGGTGACAATGCGGCGGCGGTCGACCCGGGTTCGGTGACCGTGCAGATTCCGCAGGAGTATCAGGCATCGGTTCCCAGTTTGATGGCGAGACTCGAGCTCCTCTCGGTCGATGTCGACAACCGGGCGCGCGTGGTGATCAACGAGCGGACCGGGACGGTCGTCGTCGGCGCCGGAGTTCGACTGGGATCTGCAGCCGTAGCCCATGGGAATCTCTCGGTCCGCATCGCGACCCGTTTCGAGGTGTCTCAGCCGGCACCGTTCTCTCGACGCGGCGATACGGCTGTCGTGCCTCAGCAAGAAGTCCAGCTGGAAGAGCAAGACGCCCGACTCATTGAGCTCGAAGAAGGTACGACGCTCCAGGATGTGGTGGCCGCACTGAATCTCTTAGGCGCGACGCCTCGCGACGTCATCGCCATCATGCAGGCCCTCAAGGCGGCCGGCGCGCTGCGGGCGGAACTGGTGATCATCTAGCAGTCATGGAGACGAATCTCGACAGCGTGATCGGTCAGGCCCTGCGGCTCGACCTGCCGCAGGGGGCCGCGGGTGACTCACCTGAGCGGTTGATGGAGGTCGCCCGCGAGTTTGAGTCGATCATCATCCACCAGCTCCTTCAGCAGATGCGGGCGGCAGCGAGCTGGAACGACGACGAGGACGGCGAGCTGTTCGGCACTCGTCTCATGGAGACCATCGATGTCGAGCTGGCACGACAATTAGCCATGGGCGGAGGATTGGGGCTGGCCGAGGCGCTGATTCCGTCGCTCGCAGGGGGCGTGTCTGAGGGCGCCGCATCCGGGCCCGGGGTCGACACGACGTCAAGCCTGACCACCGTAACGTCTGACTTCGGGTGGCGACAGGACCCGATCGTCGGAGAACAACGATTCCACGCCGGTGTCGATCTTCGGGCCGCGTATGGGCGCGAGGTGGGCGCCGCGCAGACCGGTCGAGTCGTCCAGGCGGGTGAGCAAGGCGGATATGGGCTGACCGTTGTGGTCGAGCATCGTCCAGGGATTCAAACACGATACGCGCATTTGTCTTCGATACTTGTTCAACCGGGAGAGCAGGTTGCCGCGCGACAGGCGATCGGTCGGGCCGGTCAGACCGGACGCGCGACCGGAACGCATCTCCACTTCGAGGTGACTCAGGACGGGAAGCCGGTTGATCCGAGGACGCTGACAGGCGGGCTCGACGGGCTGTTAAAGGAATTGCGCCTGGCTGCCGATTAACCCAATACCCGGACCTAGTCCGGCTTGGCGCAGGAGTTGATGATCATGAAGGTTGACAGCGCAGCAAGTCAGGAGTCGGCGGCCGCCCAGCCGGTGGAGGCCAATCGGGACAAGGACTCGGCGCGCGCGCAGCGCGCGCCCCAACCTGGTGCCGACCGCGTTGAACTGTCAACTGAGGCCGAGTTGCTGGCCGAGGCCTTACGCGTGGCGGAGCAGACCTCCGACGTGCGACAGGATCTTGTCGGGCAGATGCAAGCACGCCTGGCCCGCGGAGAAGTGGGCGACGACGTTGCGCGACTGGCCGACAGCATGATCGACCATCTTCTCGAACGGTAAGGACCGTTCGGAGGGATGGGTCAACAGCACGGTGTGACCTGTACGGACAGGTGACCGTGTCCGAAGGGGGACCGATGGGTGAACCCGCGCCAGAACTGTCACAGCCGTCGCCGCTCGAGGCGGTGGCACGCGTCCGCGTGCTTCTCGATGCCTTGGGTGACGCACTCATCTCCTGGCGCCTCGGCACGATCGAAGCGCTGGAAGGCAACCTCAAGGATGCGGTCGCCGCGCTCCAGCTCGACGTGCTTCCCCCGCTCGATGACTCTACTCGGCGCGCGCTGGCTCAGGAGCTGGCCCGTTCGGCCAATGCCCTCGGGCGGTGTCGTCGTCTCGGCGCGTCGTTCTCCGAGTTGATCCGATTTCACGCCCACGCGCTCGGTGAAACCGATAGCTACAACGCGGTCGGTGAGAAGACCGCGACCGGGGCGGCGTCGATGCTACGGGTGAGAGCCTGATGTCGGACCTGTTCAGTACGCTCTCGATGGCTGCCCGCGCACTCGAAGCGCAGCGGTTCGGGTTGGATGTGACGGGGCACAACATCGCCAACGTCAACACTCCTGGCTACGCCCGGCGCACGGCCGAGCTCTCCGCGTTGCCACCGACCGATTCGCAGCGCGCCGGGCGGGGCGTCACGATCGATGGCGTACACGCGGTCCGTGACGCGTTGCTCGAGCGCCGGGTGCGGGGCGATCTGTCGGCTCGAGACTTCTACTCGGCGTCCTCGAGCATCCTGGCGCAGGTCGAGGCAGCGGTCGGCTTGCCGGGACAATCGATCGACGCAGAGATGTTGCGGTTCTTCGATGCGTTCGCGCGGCTGGCCGAGGACCCGACCTCGACGGGAGTTCGTCTGGAGATCCTGACGGAGGGCGAATCGCTTACCTCAGCGTTTCGGTCGATGGCCGCGGAGCTGGATCGATCGCAGCGTGAGGCCGATCGCTACATTCGCGAGGAGGTTGACGCGATCAACGAGCTCGCGAAACGGATCGCGCTGCTCAACAGCGACATGTCAAAGGTTCCGGCCGATCGAGAGCCCCTTCACGAGCGCGACCAGGTGATCCAGGCGATCCGGGAGCTCTCGGAGCATCTCGACGTCGTCGTGATCGAGCGTGGGGAGGATCGGGCGCTGGATGTCTACTTCGGAAACGGGCGTCCCCTTGTGGTCGGTGACAACACCTTTTCGCTGGCCGCCGTGTCGACCGGACCGAGTGGCTTGGCTGACGTCGAGCACGAGGGTGTCGGCGTGGCGGGCGAGATCTCTGACGGTTACCTCGGCGGCTATCTCCATGTCCGAGACGTCCAGATTCCCGACTACATCAACCGGCTGGATCAGCTCGCCTACACCTTCGCCGACGAGGTCAACATCGTGCACGCCACGGGGTTCGACCTCAGCGGCAACAGTGCTGGGGACTTCTTCACACCGATCGGTGCGGTGGCCGGTGCGGCATCGGCCTTCACAGTTGACGTGACCCTGGCGGGCGACGTGGGTCTGATCGCCGCCGCTGCCGTTCCGCTACCTGGTGACAATCAGGTGGCCAGGCAGATCTCAGATCTTCGGGCTCAGCGCCTGCTCGGTGGCGGGACGGCGACGTTTCACGATGCATGGGGACAGTTGTCGTTCCAGGTCGGCAGCGACGCAGCAACCGCCAATGTCGAGCTCGACGGCCGCGCGGAGGCTGCGCGCCAGTCGATGGCGGCGTGGGACTCGGTCTCTGCGGTGTCGCTGGATGAAGAAGCGTTCCAGATCACCAGGTTCCAGTCCGCCTACGAGGCCAACGCCGTCCTGTTCCGGACGGTCAACGACACGATTGACACGCTGATGCGGATGGTGGGTGTGTAATGCGGGTCCCGCTGACCAGTGCCATTCGGGACGCCCAGGCGCAGCTCCAGCGGGCCGAAGAACAGATCGCCAACCGAACCCGCGAGCTGTCGAGCGGTCGGCGCGTCAACGCGTTGAGCGACGATCCCTCATCCACCGTGGGCGCGATCACCAGCCGCGCCGAGGTGGGGCGAATCGACAGCTATGTGCGGGCGACCGATTCGGTCGAGGCACGTCTCTCCATCGTCGATTCCGTCTTCAACGACGTGATCACACAGCTCACGGCCGGATTGACCGCGACGATCGGTGCGCGCGGGTCCGAGGTGCAGCCGGAGGCACGCGAGGCGCATGCCATCCAGCTCGAGGGGATACGGGACACGATTCTGGCGGACGTCAACACCCAGTTCAACGGGACGTATCTCTTTTCCGGTGCCGCCTCGACGACCGAGCCCTATACGAAGACCGGCGGTGTCGTGTCGGCGTATCAGGGATCCACGGTCGGTGTCGACATCGACATCGACCAATCCACCGCGGTTCAGGTGTCGCGGAATGGCGACGAGCTGTTGCGGGGGAGCGACGCCAACGACCTCTTTGTCGAGCTCGACCAGCTGATCATCGCGGTGCGAGCCGGTGATTCCGTGGGTATCGATGCGGGGACCGACGCGCTGAACCGCGCGTTTGACCGCGCGACGGCGCTTCAGAGTCAGGTCGGGATCGACCTGCGCACGACGATCGAGCAGCGCTCTCGGCTGGGATCGCGGCGGGTCGAAGGCGTGAAGCAGGTGTCTCGTCATGAAGACGCGGATTTGGTGGAGTCGATCACTGCGCTGCAGCGCGCTGAAGCCGGCTATCAGGCTGCAATCCGAGCGATCGCGATCCGCCTGCCTCTGAGCCTCATGGACTTCATCAAGTAGCGACATAGGTACTGGAGCATCAATGATGTCGGAACATCGGATCACAGTTGAGACACCGTTTGGCGCCTTCGACGTGGAATCTCGAGATGTCGTGACCTTTCCGGGCGGTCTCCCCGGCTTCGAGCACTGCCATCGATTCGTACTGCTGTCGCATACGACGTTCGCGCCACTTCGCTGTTTGCACGCGGTCGATGGGTCGGTGTCGTTTCTCGCGGTTGACCCGAAAGCGGTCATGCCAGACTACCGGTGCTCGCTCCCGGTCGATCACCGCGCGAAGATGGGTGCCGAAGCAGACACCCCGCTGGTCCGGCTCGCACTCGTCGCCGTGGGTAACGGGGAAGACGTTCCGACGGCCAACTTGCGAGCGCCGGTGGTCATCAACCCGACATCGATGCGAGGGTGCCAGTGTGTCCTCGACGACGCGCAGTACCCAGTTCGTCACGCGCTGGCCGCCTAGCCGGGCAGGCCAGAGGAAGGAGGCAGCGTGCTGATATTCACGCGCCGACGTGACGAGGTAATCATGATCGGCGATGGAATCCAGGTCACTGTGTTGCGGGTGGGGAGGGATGCGGTCCGGATTGGTATCGAAGCCCCATTGGAGGTAGCCGTGCATAGACGTGAGATCTACGATCAGATTCGAGAAGAGAACCGTGCGGCGGCACAGGCCACACCGCGCGCTGAGACGCTGGCGAAACGCCTTCGGGCATGGACGACCGCGGCGGACGACGGAGAGTCGACGAACCAATGAACGCGACCGATTGGAGGGAGCTTGCGCCGGAGCGTATGGCCCCGCTGTATGCAGCAGAGCGTGCCCGATGGGCCACGTTGCTCGACTGGGATTCCCCGGCCAACTGGTTGCTTGTGGAGGCGGCCCGCACGCAAGGTACCCTTCCAGGGTACGTCGTACTCGACCGAGCGGGCGCCGTCGCCGGGTGGGCTTTCTACTACCTTCACGAGGATGTACTGCAGATTGGTGGGCTGACCGGTCGGACCGCGTCTGTGGCCAGATGTTTGCTCGATACGATCATGCGGTCGCCCGAGGCCGGGCGTGCGAAGGATGTGTCCTGTTTTGTGCTTCCCGATAGGCCGGCGTCCTCGGCGTTCGTCCAGCGCCGTTTCGATGCGCTGCGGTTCCTCTATCTTCGGCGGCCGATCGGTGGGACCCAGCCGGCGACCGGCTCCATCGGCGGCCCGTTGCCGATGCCATCGTTGACCGAGTCGACACGGGTACGGGCCTGGCAGGCCGATGACGCACCGGACACGGTGAGGCTCCTCGCGTTGGCGTACGACTCTACGACCGCGGCGCGGTGTTTTGCCCCCGGCGAACGGCTGGATGGCTGGGTGCACTACGTTCGCCAGCTGATTCGCACCCCGGCCTGTGGCGTGCTGCTTCCCACCTGTAGTTTCTCGGCACTCGCACCCGACGGATCCCTCTGTGGCGTAGTCCTCACCACATCGATCGGTCCGTCGGCGGCACATGTGGCTCAGCTGGTCGTCTCACCGAACCACGCCCGCCAGGGGATCGGCCGACGCTTGCTCGATCGGGCGTGCGCGGTGGCGGCGTCCGAGGGGCGCCGTTCCGTGACGCTTCTGGTCTCCGAAGACAACGAGGCCGCTCTGGCGCTGTATCGCAGCTCGGGCTTCGATGAGCGGTCGCAGTTTCTATTCGGGTGGAGAACCCGACCGATTCCTCGGTCGGCGGCGGCCTGAAAGACCTTCCAGACCCGACGTTTGCACGCTAACTCTTTCGGTTGAATAGTGCCGCAGGAATCGACTCGGGCAGGATGACCCGGCGATACGCGGTCAGCGATGCGCGGCCCTTCTCGATCATTTCGTGGGCAAGACGGCGCGTGCTCTCGACGTTCTCGAGCGCATCGAGCGTTCGACGGTCGCCGTCTACGATCTCTGCGACGAGCGCTTCGGCCTGGCGATGCAGTGCGATCGTATCGTCGTAACCGTCTAGTCCGGCGATCGCCTCACGGTGGGTCGCGAGCGTCTGTCGGAGCGGTTTGAGCTTCTCCTCGACCGCCATCAAGGCATTCATCACGTGGTCGCGCTCGGCGTTGATCGACGTCAGACGCGTGACCGACCGACTCTCGCCAGCTTCGTGCTGGTCGCCCGACAGCTGCTTGAGCTCCGCCAGCAGCTGCAGTTCGGCCTCGAGACCGGTGCGATACTCCGCGAGCGTCGCGGAGAGCTCGGCTGTCGTCACCGCACCTCTCCCGATGCCTCGGTCTCAGCGGGGCTTGCGATCTGGGTCCAGGCGTCGCGCAGCGGTGTGATGACTCTGATCGCCTGGTCGACCGCCGTCGCATCATCCTTCACGTTCGCGTCGACCAGTTTTTCGTTGACAAAGGAGTAGAGCGAATCGCGACGCGGCGATCTCACCGCCGGCCTCGAGGTTCAGATTGTTCTGCAACTCGGACACCACGGCCAGGGCCCGTGAGATGGCCTCGCGCTTGGCCACAGCGTCCCGCCGTTCGATGGCCTGACGAGCCTGCGACAGATATTTGTCGGCGCCGTCGTACAGCATGACCACGAGCTCGAGTGGCGAGCGAGACTGAATCGCGGTCCGGGTATATGCGTCGGCGACCATCGCGGCTGTGTGCATGACGTACCTTTCCTTCGACTAGAACAGACGGAACTGATTCCCAAGTGCTCCGAGCGAGTCCAGCTGGCTGTTGAGCTGGGTGATGGCGAGGTCGGCGGCGATGAACTCAGACTGGAGCGACGCGCGGCGAACCTCCAGCCGCTCTTCCAGGTCGAAGATTCGGTCACTGAGACCCTGCATCTGCGTGTCGAGCCGGTCCTGGACGTTCGGCAACAACCCCCCGGCCTTGGTGTAGGTCTCGATCAGAGTCCCGATCGTGTCAAACGCGCCGTCCGCGCCCGCTCCGCCAGTAAAGAGGCTTTCCAGATCAGTCAGAGAGTCCTGAAGTGCGGCGTCGAACAGGGTCGCGTCGAGTGTGAGGTCACCTGCGGCATCAGCGCCGATACCCACTTCGGCGAGATAGCCGAAGGTTCCCCCAACACTGTAGGCCTGAGTCAGTGTCTGGCGCATGGAGTTACGAAGCCCACGGACGAGACCGTCTCGGCCAATCGCCGTGTCGCTACCCTCGGCAGACGCGGTAAACTGTGCATCGAGGTAATCGGTCAGGTCGTTGTATGCGGTGATGAAGCTGTCGACCAGCGTCTTGACTTCTTGATTGTCGCGCCCGACTGAGAGCGTCACCGTCGTTGCCGGGTCGCCTTTGAGCAGGGTGAGCGTCGTGCCCGGAATCGCACCTTCGATCGTGTTGTCTGCGCTGGTGATCGCGATGTTGTTCACCGTGAGGCTGGCATCAGTCGCCTCGACGGCGTTGGCCCCGAACGTGATCCCGGCGCCACCCGTGAGTCCGTTCGTAATGGTGAACGCGTTGGCCACACCGGTGTCGTTGCCGGTCAGCACGAGTTGATAGCTGTTTGTTCCAGAGCTGAGGACCGAGGCGGTGACCGGTATGTCGGCGGTGCCGTTGATCGCGTCGGCCAGTTGCTGCAAGGTCACATCACCGCTGATCGTCACGCCGATCCCACCGATCGTGAGCGTTCCGCCACTCGCCACGACCGTCGTGTCGCTGTCGACATAGGTACTGGTCGACGCGGTCACCTGGTTCCGGGCCAACGTCGAAACGACGACCTCATAGGCTCCGATCGGTGCGGTATCGCTCGAGCCGGCCCGTCAGGATGTCCGGATCGCTGTTGGTCAACGTGCGCGCCGAAAACCCGTCCGTGGTCGACAGTTTCTTGGCCGCCGTTTCTACCTCGGCGAGCTTGGTTGCGAGGAGGCCGTATTCTGCGTCCTGCCCTTCGAGATTACGAAGGTTATTCTCGAGGAGAGTGACCGGAATTCGCTCCTGACCCATGATGGCGTTCAGGATCAGGTTGAAATCGATGTTGTTGAATCCGCTGAAGGAGATTGGGGAGCCCATAGTCGACGGACGTCAAGAGGAACGCGGGGCCGAAGCCCCGCGTTCACGGAACGTTCTTACCGGAGCAGCGCCAGTACGGAACCCGATGAACTGTTCGCCTGGGCCAGGGCGGCGATACCGCTCTGGTTCAGGATGCTGAACCGGGTCAGGTTGGCCGACTCCTCCGCGATGTTGGCGTCACGGATCCGGCTTTCGGCGGCCCGGTTGTTGACCACCTGTGACCGGGCCAGACTGACGGCGAAGGTTAGTCGGTTCGCGATTGACCCGACGTTGCCCTGGACGACACCGATCGCGGTGATCGCCGAGGTGATCGCCTCGACTGCTGACTGGGCCAGTGCCTGGCTGGTCAGTACGTGACCGGCGAGCGTGAGCGACGTCGTGGTAACCGCCCCGATCGATCCGGAGATCACCCCGTTCGAGCCGTTGTTGCTCACGAACACCGAGAAGCCCGAGGTGGTTGCCAGAGTGGCGACATTCGACTCACGGGTGATTTCCGTCAGCACGTCCTGGAACTCCTGGTTCAAGATCGCGCGCGTGGCATCGGTCGTGTTTCCCGAGGCGCCCTGTGTTGCCAGGGTGGCGAGCCGGTCGACCAGCGTCGAGATGTTGTTCAACGCACTGTCTTTGATCTGGAGCGTCGACAAGCCGTCGTTGGCGTTCCGGATCCCCTGGTTCAGGATGGCGACGCCACTCCGAAACTGGTTGGCGATCGCGAGGCCCGCCGCGTCGTCCGCCGACGAGTTGATCCGCAACCCGCTCGAGACCCGCGTGAGAGCCTGACGCAACCCGATATTGGTTGTCTCCAGGTTTGCTTGGGCGTTGACCGAAGAGATGTTGGTGACGACTGAAAATGAAGCCATAAAGCTGACCCTCCTTGTGTTGAGTGGCGCGGCATCCTTGCCGGCCTTGGACCACCTGGTCCCGCTCGTTCATTCCGGTAATCGGAATACCTGAAAGGCTTCTTTAACCAACTCGGCTGTGGGGCACGTCGTTTGCTTCACACGAGACAGATCTTGACCGCCGGGTTCGTTCGCGCCCTGTTTTCGGGCTTCTTCTGACCCGACCCGAGTCGGACGGGCGGAGGGTGGACCGATCTATCGACACCCATGCTGGAGATTCGGACGATGTCTGACCTCTTCGAACGCAACCTGGCGGCGCTGACCAGAACCTCTCCCGAGACCGCGGCGGCGGTCCGCGCGGCTGAAAGTCTGGCCGAGGTCGGACTATCTCGCGCAGCCAGCGGCGACGTCGTTGTGGAGGTTGGGGGGCGAGCCCTCGACAGCCGACGTGACCCTCGAGCCGCCGCCGAACGAGCTGCCGAACCGGTGACATCAGACAGAGTTGTTGTCGCTGGGTTCGCAGCCGGCTACCTCACGGAGGCCTTGGTGAGACGCGGTACTCGCGTCGTGGCGGTCATCGAGCCATCGCCGCACGTTTTGGCGGCCGCCATGACGCGGCGCGACCTCACACTGGTCTTGGACGACGTGCCGGTCGTATTGACCCGCGCACTGCAACGCCCGGCAGAACTGGCGACTCTTCGGGCTCAGTCTGAGACCTTGGTTCCGCATGGACCCAGCGTCGCGGGTCACGGGGACCTGGCCGCGCTGGTTGAGCGCTGGTCCGACATTCGTGTCGCCTCCCGGTTGCCCCGGGTGCTTGTGGTGGGTCCCATCGCGGGCGGGTCACTCGGTACCGCGCGGGCGGCCGCCAGAGCCTGCGTCACGGCCGGTGCCGACACGCGCTTGTTCGATGCGGCCGAGTACGCCGATGCGAATCGGGCGTTCGACGGGCTCCCCACGTCGTTGGAGGTTCGTCGTTCTTTTCAGGGTGAGTTCGCGCAGCTCATTGGTCGAGCGGTCGTGTCGACGACTGAGCAGTGGCGACCTGACCTCGTGCTGGCGCTGGCGCAGGCTCCGTTGGATGCAGCCGCGCTCGGCCGGCTGAGGGCTCTGGGAATCTGCACCGCCTTTTGGTTTGTGGAGAACGGACGGGTCCTGACGTACTGGCGCCACGTGGCCGGTTTGTATGACTGGTTCTACGCGATTCAGCCTGGGCGGTTTCTCGAGCAACTTGACGAGGCCGGTGCGAAGCGGACCGCCTATCTGCCGGTCGCGTGCGACCCCGCCGAGCACCACCCACGGGACCTGTCGTCAGAAGAGCGGGAACGCTATGGCGCCGACATCAGCTTCGCCGGGTCGGCCTATCTCAACCGTCGCCGGACCTTCTCAAAGCTGACCGACCTTCCGTTGAGACTCTGGGGACCCGGGTGGACGGACGCCGCGCTCGCGCCTCTGGCAGCCGAAGGCGGACAATCGTTCGACCTCGAGCAGATGGTTCGCATCTTCGCGGCGACTCGGATCAACCTCAATCTGCACTCGGCGAACCACGTCGAAACGTGCGACCCGGATCCGGATTACGTCAATCCTCGGACGTTCGAGCTCGCCTCGAGCGGCGCCTTTCAGCTCGTCGACCGCCGTGAGCCTTTGCCCGAGCTGTTCACGCCGGACGAGGTGGTGACCTTTGAAGACGTTCGTCAGCTTCGAGCGTTGATTACCGACTATCTCGCGGACCCCGACAGACGCGAGGCGGTCGTGACACGGGCTCGCACACGCGTCCTCGCAGACCACACCTATGTCCACCGGATGCGACGGGTCTTCCGCGACACGCTGTCACCAGAGCTCGCCGCGGCCGCTGCGTCGCCGTCACCGGCGCCCGCACCCCTCCCAGAAGTCCTCAAGCAGAGAATGACCGCCTCGCCGACACTGGAACGCGAAGAGGCCCTCATGCGGGCCGTTCATGAGATTCAGATGGCTGGAGTGTCAGGATGAAACGTGTCCTGGTCCTGCAGATGTGCCGGTTCGGGGACATTCTTCAGACGACACCGATGCTTCGGGGAATCCGGCGGCATCTCCCTCAGACAGACGTGACCTTCGTGGTCAATGACGCCTTCCGTCATGTGCCGATTCCCTCTTCGCTCTATGACTCCCTTCTGTTTCTGCCGTACACCGAGATCGCCGAGATGCTCGCCACCGACCGCGACGCCTGGCCGGCAGCCGTGGTTCGGCTCGGGACGTTTGTCGAGAGTCTCGGCATTGAGCCGTTCGACCTCACCTTGAACCTGACGCATAGCGAGTTGGCAAGTCTCCTGGCGGCCACCATTCCATCACGCGACGTACGTGGCGGTCTCGTGGCGCCGGACCGGACCCGGATCGTGCAGGGCGAGGTCATGACCTATTTCTGGGCGAGCCAGCTCTCGCGAGCTCAGGGTTGTTTCAATCTCGTTGATCTGCACAACTGGACTGCCGGTGTGCCCTCGGAGCGGTCTGGCCTCGAAGTCGAGATTCCTGACGACGCCAGGCAGCGGATGGGCGCTTGGTTATCCGACCACGGGCTCCTGGGTCGTCCCTATATTGCGGTTCAGCTCGGTGCAAGCGATGAGCGTAAGCGATGGCCGCCCGAGCGGTTTGGAGAGGCGATCAACCGGCTGGAACCGGAACTTGGCGAGATCCTTCTTGTTGGGACCGCGGCCGAACGGGTTCTCGGTGATCGAGCCAAGACCCGAATCAGCCGCACCGTGTATGACAGCCTCGGGCAATCGTCGATCGTCGAGCTTGCCGCGCTGCTCGAATCGGCGTCGCTGCTGCTGACCAACGATACCGGGACGATGCACGTCGCGACCGCTGTCGGCACCAAGGTCGTTGATGTATCGACCGGCCCGGTATTCGCCCACGAGACCGGTCCTTACGGGGAGGGTCACCTCGTGATCGAGCCCCAGATGTTGTGCTTTCCGTGCGCGGGTGGATCTGAATGCCACCATTTCGCCTGTCTCGAAGCGTTTGAGCCCGACGACATTGCTACTCTGGTTCGACACGCGCTTGGCCGGGGTCCGATTCCACGACCGGCCGGCGCCCGAATTCTCGAGGGGAGGTTCCACACCAGCGGCCGGCTCGAGTACAAACCACTCTGGAGTCCGACCGGTGACGTGCAAGACCTCGTCAGACCGCTCACGGCTGAAATCTGGGAACCGACATTGTTCCCGCCCGCCCGGACTCATCCGGTCGGGTCGGAGATCGTGATGTCTGGTGTTGGCGCAGGACCGCAACCCGAGGAGCACTCACTGCTCAGCGAGTTGCCCGCGGAGGCGATCGATTCGACGCGTTCAGCGCTGATCCGGGTCGCCCGCCGTGGCCGACATGCGGCCGAGCTCACGAGGCACCTTCCAGGCATTGACCCGGACGGTCGTGATACGTGCCTGATGGAGATCGGTCGCGAGCTCGACGCGCTCCGCCTCGAGGCCGAGCTCGACCCGGCCTGCCGGTCGATCGTGGCCTATCTTCGTGTTCGGTTGGACTCGACCGCCGACACGAACCTACCCCAGCTGTCTCGGGTCTACGTGGAGGAGTGCGAACAGGCGGCAGCGCGCGCCCAGTTGCTGGCCGAGCGGCTCGAGGTCTGTGCGTCGGCCCCAGCCTGTCCGGCCGAGGCCGTCTAGTGCGGTGTTCTCATGACTCGTGACGCGATCTCTGCTGGCCGGAGTCCAGACCTCACGTCACGAACGATGAGCTCCACATCAGGCGGCGACCACAGGGGAAGGTGCGGCTGTGTCGACAAGGTCCCGCCAGCAGTCCCGAAAGATTGACGCCGGGAACTGCGCGGCGACGGTTCGACGGGCGGCAGCGCCCAAGGTCGAGGCTAACGCCTGGTCTGACAGCAGCTCCAGGAGGCTCTGATGAAGCCGTGCCGGGTCGGGATCGACGATTCCATTCGTGCCACTAATAATCAGGCTGTTCGGCTTGGGGACGGTCACGACAGGTTGGCCGCTGGCCATCGCTTCCAGCAATCCCAGGTGCTGCCCATCGCGGCACCATGGTGGCGACGTATCGAGTAGGACCCTATACGTCGAATACGCCTCGAGAACCCAGCTGCGTCCCGAGGCACGCTCGTCCGACCTCTCGCCGACCGCCCTGTCGGTACGCCTGACCGGCAATCCTGCGGTCGCGCGTTCGAGCAGAGGAGCGTCGACCATCTCAGGGAGCAGAGAACTAAGGTGACCCACGACGAGTACTTCAGGTCGTTCTCCCGAGTATGGTCCGTAGTCAGCGACGTCGAGACCCAGCGGCACGACCTCGCCACCCCATCCCCACTCCCGCCGGCTATCGTTCGACAGAAAAACCGGCGTCGCCGACGATTCCCGAAGCCTGTCCCTGAGGGTTCCGTGAAGGCCGAGCGCCTCCGCCAGCTGAGGGGTGCCACTCACCACGAAGAAGATCGGTGCATCGGAGCTCAACGCCTCGTCGAGATCTGCAAGTCCGTGGCACACGATGAGGTCGTAGTCCTCTCGGCTGAGGCGCTCACCCGCCTGGGCCCGACTGACGACCGTGACGTTGGGCGGCAGCTTCCGGGCCAGCCGCCACGGGGGCTCTCGGTCGAGGGTTGTACGTGGCACGACCTCCCAGTCGTCTCCTTGGCGCGCGAGCAAGGCGATCAGGCGGTCACTCCAGGCAAAGCTGAGAATCCGGCGTTGTGGGCACATGGCAAGGTTCTGGCTAGCAACTCTTGTTCCGAGGTGAACCATGACACGAATAGTCGTTGACGGCGTTGACCGGTCGGCCACGGCCGACCATAGAACATGGGGCGAACTGCTCGCCAAGATCGAAAGTGAGCTAGCGAGCGCCGGACAGGCGGTGACGGCCACCCGATTCGACGGTGTCGAGACGCCGACATACCGACGTGCGGAGCAGCTCGCCCAGCCACTGGAGTCCTTGGCGTCTATCGAGATTGAGACTGTGCCGACGGCGGCGTTGCTCCGTCAGGGGCTGAACGAGGCCGCTGGTGCGCTGGAGACGCTCTGCGTGGCCGCGTGCCGAATCGGGGTCGATTTTCGTGGCCACGACGTGAAGGGCGCCAGCAGGGAGCTCGTTTCTCTCGCCCAGAGTCTTGGGACACTGGTCACCCTCATCGGTGTCGTAGGCTAGGTTCTCGATGTGGACTTCAGTACTTTCGCGATGTCGGGTGGCAGCGCAAAAGCCCTGTTCGAGGAGACCGGCACCCAGATCGGATCGCTCGTACAGGCACAACAGGACCAAGACTGGATCACGGTGGCTGACACGCTCGAGTACGACGTCTCCCCGACGCTTGGGCACTGGAGGGAGCTACTCACCGCTCTCCACGAGCGCGCCGGCGTGTCACCGGCGAGCTAGTGTGCTGTCTTTAACACTTCTTTACAATGCCGGACCTTCCGGAGGATGGTGGCGGCGGGGGCGGTCCAGAGAAACGGCGAGGCGTGGCGGTTATGGTGCGCCACGTAGTCCTCGATAGCGCGAATCAAGGCCGGCACACTGCGAAACGTGCCGCGACGAATCCGCTTGCGGGTGATCTCGGCGAACCAGCGTTCGATCAGATTCAGCCAGGAGGCACTGGTGGGGACGAAGTGGCGGTGGTACCGCGGATGCGCATCGAACCACGCCTCAACTTTGGGATGCGTGTGGGTGGCGTAGTTGTCGAGAATGAGATGGATCTCGCGCCGCTTCGGGACCGAGGCGTCGAGGTGGGTCAGGAAGGCGAGGAACTCGGTATGCCGTTTCCGCGGCGCACACCGCGCGAGCACCGTCCCGTCCAGCACGTTCAACGCCGCGAACAGGTTGGTCGTCCCGTGGCGGATGTAGTCGTGGGTTTGACGCGCGGGAATCCCCGGCCGCAGCGGCAAGACCGGCTCGGTCCGGTCGAGTGCCTGGACCTGCGGCTTTTCGTCGACACAGAAGACCAGCGCTTTCGCGGGCGGATGCAAGTACATGCCGACCACGTCCCGCAGCTTCTTCACGAAGTCCGGGTCTTGACTGAGCTTGAACGTTTCGACGCGATGCGGCTGCAACCCGTGCGCCTGCCAGATGCGATGCACGATGCTGGGGCTGACGCCCTGCGCCTTGGCCATCGTCCGCACACTCCAGTGCGTCGCATCCGGCGGCGTCGTGTGCAGCGTGGCGTCGACGATCGCCTGAACTTTCTCGGGCGACACGGCCTTCCGCCGTCCGGGACGCGCCGCGTCTTTCAGCAGCCCTGCGATGCCGGCCTGCTCGAACCGCTGCCGCCACAGATACACGGTCGGGCGACTGACGCTGAGATCGCTAGCGATCGCATTGATCGAAGTGCCGTCGGCCGAGGCCAGGACGATGCGCGCGCGCGTGACGACGCGCTGGGGCGTCTTGCCGCTCCGCACCAAGGCCTCAATGTCCGATCGCTGCGCCGTACTCAGGGCGATGGGCTCTGCCGCGTTCCACATACACGGCAGGATAGTACGAATCGCCGGTATTGTAAATCTATTTTCGGAACACTACACTAGGACCGCAATGCCGAACTCCGACTTGACGTGGGCGGCCGACGCCGCCAACGTGCGCTCCGTCTTGGCCGCGGCGGGTGGCCGGTGTGGCATCGTCCCGTTTGGAGGAAATCATCCGGACGGTGGACAGGCTCACACGGTGCGGAGGCCGCGTGATTGAGATTACCCACCTCGATGGTTCGGTCGGAGTCGTCAATGTTGACCTGATCGAGCGGATCGAACGTACGCCCGACACCTTGATTGTGATGGCCAATGGAAATCAGCTCATCGTGAAGGAAACACCGGACGAGCTGGTTGAACGGACCCGGGTCTTCAAGCGCGCGGTGATCGTCGAGGGGATGGCGCGATGAAGAAGCGTCGGGGGCGCGTCGATCCCACGTCGATCGCTGGCATTGCGATCGGTGTCGGGCTGGTTCTTACCGGACAGCTGCTCGAGGGTGGCGCCTTACAGTCGGTGCTGCAGCTGACCGCGGCCGTCATCGTGTTTGGAGGGACGTGTGGCGCGGTATTGGTCAGCTTCACGTTCGACGAGGTTCACTATGCCATCAAGCGACTCAAGACAGTGTTCGTTAGCGCTGAGCCAGCTCCCGACAGGCTCGTCAAGACCATCGTCAGATTGTCCACAAAGGCGCGCCAGAACGGCATCATCGTGCTCGAGAACGAGGTCGACGGCCTCGTCGACCCGTTCCTCAAGAAGGGTCTGATGCTTGCGGTCGACGGGAACAACCCGAAGGATGTACGGGAACTGCTGGCAGTCGAGGATGAGGCCATCGCCTACCGTGAGTCAACGGCGGCAGAGGTGTATGAGTCTGCCGGCGGGTATGCGCCAACACTGGGGATTCTCGGTGCGGTGCTGGGGCTGATCCAGGTCATGGAGCACCTTTCAGATCCAAGCCGTCTCGGTGCGGGGATCGCCGTAGCTTTTGTCGCGACCGTATATGGTGTTGGGTCGGCCAACCTGATCTTTCTGCCGATCGCGGCCAAGCTCCGGGCGAGGTCGCGTCGCGCGTCCAGACACCGCGAGCTCATGATGGAAGGCATCATGGGCATTCAAGGTGGCCTCAGTCCACGGTTCATTCAGGCCAAGCTCGAAGGGTTTCTGGACGAGGGCGTTCAGGTTCCCGGCCCGCGTATGAGAGGGCGAGCCGCGTGAGCCACTGGCTCCTGGGGAGTGACGAATGACCCGCCGGTTCGAACGCCGGCGCTTCATCGAACGCTCGAGGCCCAGCCACGATCGGTGGCTGGTGTCATACGCCGACTTCATCACGCTGATGTTCGCGTTCTTCACGACCCTGTACGCCATCTCGTCAGTCGACGCCCAGAAGCTGGGTTCGATGGCCAACTCCCTAAGTGAGGCGTTTGACCAACCGGCCGACGCTCCGGCCCCGCTGAGTGACCGGACCGACCCGACTGTGCTGGAGGCGGCGGCTCGGGCCAGAGAGTTGTCGGGCCTGCGTGAACAGCTCACGACCCACCTCGACGACGACATCGCGTCAGACCTTGTGGATGTGCGGCTGGATGGACGAGGTTTGGTGATCTCGTTACACGAAGCCGGCGCATTCGCGACCGCCAGCGCGGATCTCTCAGCCAACGCCGAGGATCTCATTGCCACGGTCGGTGCCGCGATTCTGGATCTTGAGAACATCGTGAGGGTCGAGGGCCACACCGATGACGTGCCGATCCTCACGTCGAGGTACCAGTCGAACTGGGAGCTGTCGACCGCTCGCGCGACGAGCGTGGTTTCGTTTCTCGTTGATCGGATGGGAATCCCGGCGAATCGGATGGCGATCGCGGGATACGGCGAGTTTCGTCCACTGGCGCCGAATGACTCGGAGGCGAATCGAGCGAGGAATCGACGAGTCGATATCGTCGTGCTAAGTAGCGAGACTGCGCGAACCGAGGAGCCGGCCTGAGCACGAGGATGGCGATGCTTGATTTGAGAGACCCGGCACTACTGGAATCGTTGTTGAATCGACCGCGGCGCACGCTACTCCGCGCCGACGACCGAGCGTCACTTGCCGGCGAGCGCGTGATGATCACCGGGGCTGCCGGGTCGGTCGGCTCCGAGCTTGCCCGCCAGATCGCCACCTGTGCTCCCGCGTCGCTGGCCGTTCTGGATCAATCCGAGAGTGGCCTCTTCAGTCTTGAACGTGAGCTGAATCAGACCGTTCCTCGACTTCAGGTACGTCCGATTTTGGCGGACGTGACGCGGCGGCGGTCGATGCGCAAGATCTGCCGGGTCGAACGGCCGCACGTCGTGTATCACGCCGCAGCGTACTCGCATGTCGGGATGCTCGAGCGTGACGTGGGCGCAGCGGTTCAGGCCAACTGTCTGGGGACGTACTACATGGCGCGCGCGGCGCGTGATGCGTCGTCGAGGTTTGTGCTGGTGTCCACCGACAAGGCGTTCCGGCCAGTCAGTGTGATGGGAGCATCCAAGCGGTTAGCCGAGCGGTTGACGCTCTCGCTGGCCGAAGAAGGATTCCAACCCGCGGTGGTCCGGTCCGGCAACGTTCTGGGCAGCAGCGGGAGCGTCGTCGAGCTCATGCTGGAGCGCATCCGTCGCCGCGAGCCTCTCGTCGTCACCCATCCCGAGACGTCGCGTTTCTTTGTGAGCGCCGATGAAGCGGCATCACTCGTTGTGCTGATCGACGCCATGCGTCCGGTCGCGAGCGTCTACTGGCTCGACATGGGAACCCCCGTCGAGATTCTCCCGCTGGCTCGACGGTTGCTGGCCCTCGCGGAGCAGCAAGGTTACGCACCGGTCCCGATCGAATTCTCGGGTCTCCGGCCTGGCGAGAGGCTGACCGGGGAGCTTCCGACGTCGGATGTGGTGCCGTGCGCCACGCGGACGTCATTGATCTACCGATTGCCCGACACGAGTGCGCTGCCGACGGAGCCGGCGCATGTCGTGGGAGAACTACAGCGGTGTGTCGCGCTCGCCGACGCCGCGTCGGCGCTGAAACTCCTCACGACACACGTGCCTGAGTTCGAGCCCAGCCCCGTGGCGGTCGACATTGCTCGTGACCTGCCACGCGCAGATTCGGTTCGCCGCGCAGCCTGATGCCGCGCGCAACCGATCTCGTCGCACGGGAGGTCCGGTGAGACTCCTGACCTTCAACTGGCACGAGGCCTACATCTGTCTGTTGGCCAAGACCGGGCACGCCATCGACATTGTCGAGAGAGACAAGGGCGGGAGCAAGGTCTGGTTCTATGCGACGCGCCCGCTTCCCGCGAACGCCAGAATCGTCAAGGAGGCGACAGCCCGGCAGGCGCTCCGCGCTCGCCAGTACGACGCCGTCGTCTGCCACAACGTACAGGACCTGCTGTGGATTCAGGAGTGGCCGGTCCGGAAGGTTCTCGTTTTTCACAACAAGCTCTCGACCGAGATCGCGTTGGGTCACCATACCGTGGACCTCGAGGAATATCGTCGCGAGGTAGCCGCAGAAGTGGCCGCGACCCCCGATCTCCAGCTCGTGTTCATCTCCGAGTCCAAGCGCCAGGACTGGGGGCTTGATGGGAGTGTTGTCCCGCCGGGCATCGACCTGGACGAGTACGCCGGGTATCACGGGTCAGAACCGACGGTGCTGCGGGTTGGAAACTTCATGCGGCGGCGCGACCTGATGCTGGGACTCTCACTCCAGCAGCAGGTTCTCCGAGACGAGATCCCATCAACGTTGCTGGGACTCAACGAACCGGGTGATGGCGGTCGGTTTACGCGGAGCTGGGACGATCTCCGACAGTGCTACCAGCGTCACCGGGTCTACCTCAACACGACGCGCGACCCCTACGAGGACGGTTACAACCTCTCGATGCTCGAGGCGATGGCAACCGGTGCCCCAGTGGTATCGTGTGTCAACTCATCCTCACCAATCGTGGACGACGTGAACGGTTTCGTGTCGGACGACCCCGGCATACTCCGATCGCGGATCCAGACTCTCCTGTCTGACATGGCCCTGGCTATCCGGCTTGGCGCGGAGGCTCGTCGAACCGTAGGCGAACGCTTCGCCCTGGACGACTTCGTCAGGCGCTGGAACCACGTACTCGACGTCGATGTTGAGTCTGGCGTCGCCAGACCCTGCGCTGTCAGACGGGCCATTCCCGGGCCGCGGCGTACCCGTCGGACGAAGGTGCTGCTCGCGTATGTGTCCTATCCGGCGACGACCGCCCGGTATCTCGAAACCAGCCTTCGCAAGCAGCATGACGTCGTCACGGTCGGGCCAGCGATCGGTCCCGAGATCATCCAGGCCTGGAACCTTCAGGGGATGCGTGAGCCGATACGGCCACACGACCTTCCGTGTGAGGCACGGGTCGACCTCGAGAAGGTGGTCCGCGCACTGCCGGGTTCGTGGCAGCCCGACCTGATGCTCTGGGTGGAATCGGTCAAGGGGTATCACCCGTTGAACATACCGCGGCTCGATTGCCCAACGGCTGCCTATTTGATTGACTCGCACCTCAACCTCCCCGAGCATCTCGAATGGGCCACTCGATTCGACTGGGTGTTCGCCGCCCAGCGCGCCTATCTCGACGCTTTCCGCGCGGCCGGATGCAGCCGTGTCCACTGGTTACCACTGGCCTGCGATGTCGCCATTCACGGGAAGGCCGCGTTGCCCAAGCGCCACGATGTCGGATTCGTTCGCAGCGTGACGCCAGAGCACGGTCAACGCCAGCGTCGTCTGGCTCGCTTGGTCGAGCGTTTCGACGTGCACGTGGAGCGGTCGTTCTTACGCGACATGGCGCGGACGTTCACGGCCTCCAGGATCGTGTTTAACGACGCCATCAACGAGGACTTGAACATGCGGGTGTTCGAAGCGTTGGCGTCGGGGTCGATGCTGCTGACTGATCGGGCCCCGGCCAGCGGACTCGACGAGATGTTCGTCGACCGTGAGCATCTCGTCTACTACGCGAGCACTATCTGGCCCACCCCAACGAGCGGGAAGTCATCGCCGAGCAGGGACGCCAGGAGGTGCTGCGATGGCACACCTACGACCATCGCATGACGACTCTGCTCGATACGATCTTCGACGAGGACGAAGATGCCGCCGCTGACCCGACTCGGCCGGTCGTGGTCACCGACCCGCTCCTCGAGGAGGGGCTGACATTGGCACGTGACCGGCAGTTTGGTCCGGCGCTTGACCGTCTCCTCGCGATTTCAGGATCTCGCGACCTCGATGTCCTCGAGCAGGTGGTGTGTCACAAAGCTGTGGCCGACTGTTTGAACCATGCGGGGGCCGCCGATGACGTGCACGCGCGGCGGCGGGCCGCGCTCGACGCATTCGACATTCGTCAGGCCTCACGGGTCTTCCCGCTCTTGGCAGCGTAGCCCGGGATACTCGGGCGGTAGTGAAGTTTCTCGCAGCATCGCCGATTCACCTTGTGATGGATGGTGCTGTGCTCGAAACCAATTCGGCGGCTCGACGACCGGAGCCTCTCCGCACCGGTGGCGAAGTTGCCGATCTGTATGCGGCGGCGGCGGCTCGAATCATTGTCACGTCGAAACGCAGCTTTGTGACCTCTTGCGGCGTCCGGCGGTTTACCGGTGAGGTCATGGCCGTTGACTGCGTACAGCCGGCCGAGGCGGCCGCGCTGGAGGCCGCATTCACGACGTTGATCGGCCGCGACGCGTCTCCGTTCGATACCGACGCCACGTCTGCGGTCCGGTCTACATCGACCCTCTTCGACCCGGACGTGCTGCTCGCGTGGCTGCTGACCGAGGGTGTGAGCGCGTTTCACTGAGACCTTCATGGACGCCCGCGCGCTGATCTCCTTCGGCCGACGTGTCGCAGAGAGCCATGAGCCGGGCGACCTGGTCGACGTCAGTGCAGACGCGCTGCGCGAGTCGTTCCACGCGGCGGTAGCCCTGGTCGTGATCTGGAACGACGGGTCGCAACCTGACACGAGCTGCTCCGGCCAGTTTCCCGACCCATTTGTCGGTGCCCAAGACTCCACGCCGGTTCGACTAGCAGACCTCCAGTCGCTCCTCACCCGCGAGGGCATCGCCGTGCAGCGGTCGGCGTCCCTCGGTGCCGAGCCCGAGCGCCGTGGCTTCATTCTTCTTGGGTGGGATGCCGAGGGTGAGTATGCCGACGGCGTCGGCGATGAGGCCGAGGTTGAACTCGCGGCTGACGTGCTCCGCAGCGCCGTGAAGCGTGTCGAACTCGAGGACCGTCTTCAGGCCGCTCGGGAGTCGACTGCCGAGCTCGAGGAGCAGCTGTCTGGAGCCGGTCACCTCTACATGCTGGGCGAGTTGGCCTCTGGCGTCGCCCACGACTTCAACAACACGCTGACGACGATTCTGGGCACGGCGGAATGGCTACTACAAAACGCCTCGATTGAAGACGAGGCGCGCGAAGACCTCACCCACATTCGAACCGCGGCGACCGATGCCGCTGTCCACGCTCATCGTCTCCAGTTGGCCGCCCAACAGATACCGGCCTATTCCGGCCGGCTTCACCCCGTCCCTGTCGACGCGGACACGCCGATGCAGACCTATCGCACGGAATGCGTCGATCTGTCGTCGATTGCGAGCCACATGCGGGCGCTGTCTCGCCCACGATGGTCGCCGATCATCGACCGGGGACTGCCTCTGGAGTTTGTCGTCGATGCACCGCCCGTCGTACCGGTCCGCGCACGCGCACCCGAGATTCGGGAGCTTCTCCTCAACCTCGTGTTCAATGCAATCGATGCGATGGAAGACACGGGCGGGCGGTTGCTGCTGAAGGTACGTGAGATCGAGGGGAACGTTCAGCTCTTGGTCAGCGACCAGGGGGTTGGGATCTCCGACGCCGTTCGCGCTCGGATCTTTGAACCCTTCTTCACCACCAAAGGGAAGAGAGGCAGTGGTCTTGGACTGAGCATGTGCTGGCGCATCGCCAATCAGCATGGTGGTCGGCTCGAGGTCGAGAGTCGTGTCCGGGAGAGCACGACGTTCACGCTCACGCTGCCGGCGGAGTCTCGGGAGATCGCGCTCGCGGAGCACGCGCAGTCGGCAGGGCGGACGCAGACGCGTCGAGTTCTGCTCATCGATGACCAGCCGGATGTGAGAGAAAGCGTCAGCGACATGCTCAAAGCGCTCGGGCACACGGTGCGGGTCGCCGCGGACGGCAAAGCCGGGCTGCAGCTCGTGCAGCAGGGGACGTTCGATGTCGTCGTCACCGATCTTCGGATGCCCGGGATGGACGGTCTTGATGTCGCGAAACGGGTCCGCGCACTCCGGCCGGGGGTCCCGGTGGTGCTCCTGACAGGCTGGGGCACGCTGTTCGAGCGCTCGACGCGAAGAACGTCGACGACCTCATCACGCGGACGCTGGTCGCGATGTGTGACGCGTTCGATTGGGAGGTCGGGTTGTACTGGGAAGCTGACTCGGCCTCGGCCCGATTACGTTGTCGTCGGGGTGTCACGGCAGGCGGCGCAGGGCTGGTTGGAGTGTCCGCCGTTGACGGCAGTCTGTCGATACCCCGGGGCCAGGGGCTTGCGGGCCGTGTCTGGGTAGACGGCAGCGCCCAGTCGACGTGTGACGGTCTTGATGCTCACCCGGTCCTGGCGCCGGCGGGTCTCAGCCGAGGGCTGCGGAGCGGATTCGCGTTTCCGGTCGGCAGTCGCTTCGGGATGCTTGGCGTCTTCGAGTTCGCGAGCCGAGCCATCGAAGCCCCAAGTGTCGAGCTCCTCCGCACGGTCGCCATCGTCGGCAATCACGTCAGTCAGTTCTCGGACCGATTCCAAACGGAGCAGGCGCTTCGGGAGAGCGATGCGCAGAAGGCGGCCATCCTCTCCAATGCGCTGGACGGGATCATCACGGTTGACGACGCCGGTCGGATTATCGAGCTTAAAGCGCTTTTCATGACCGTGTGGTGCCCGGATAGCCGCAGTGTCGAAAGTAATTGCGGCATTCCTCGGGGCTGAAGTGCGGCAGACAGGCGCCGAGGAAAGGCCAGAGGGTTTCGGTGGATCGACAGCGGGCGGCGCGCACGAGGGCTTTGAGCTTCGCGAAGCAGAGTTCAATGGGATTGAGGTCCGGACTGTAGGGCGGCAGATAGCAGAGCGTGGCGCCGACGCGCTCGATCGCCTGGCGGACGCCGGCCACTTTGTGTGCGCTGAGGTTATCGGCGATGACGATGTCCCCGGGATGCAGGGTGGGCACGAGGATCTGTTCGATATAGGCGAGGAAGCTCGCCCCGTCGATGGCGCCGTCGAAGACCCCGGGCGCGGTCAGGCCAGTCACCCGCAGCGCTGCGAGAAACGTACTGGTCTGCCACCGGGCGCACGGCGCGTGGTCGTGGACGCGGGCCCCGCGGAGGGCCCGACCATACCGCCGCAGGAGATTGTTCGTCATGCCGGTTTCATCGAGAAAAACCAGGCGTGTCGGATCCCAGGTCGGCGCGGCGGCGTGCCACACGACCCGCGCGGCCGCGACGTCAGGTCGATCGTGTTCGGAGGGCCGGACCGTTTTTTTTGACGGTCACGTCCAGAGCCGCCACCGCGCGCCAGATCGTCGCCAGACTGGCCGGCGTGCCGAGCGCGTCCTTCAGCTCGGCTACGGTGCGATCCGGTTGCTCCGCGATCAGCGCGGCCAGGGTGTGCAGGTGCGGCTCCAACATCCGGCGCCGCCCGTGCCGCTGGACGCGCGGCGCGACTTCGCCCGTCTCCCGCCGACGCTGCTTCAACAGCCGCACCCACGACCCGCTCACGCGGTACTTCACCGCAACGTCCGCGGCCTTCATCCCGGCATCACTGTCGAGCAGGGCCCGTTCTCGGAGATCCATCGAATAGGCTTGCATCGGTCCTCCTGCATTGGTGCATGCAGAAGTACCACGACGAGCCCAAGCAGTACAAGGGCTATCTGAAAAGCGCTTTAATACCGAGGCCGAGCGAACATTCGGATCCTATGACCACACGATGCTCGGACGGGACCTCTCAGCGTTCGCGGTCGACCCGGATGACGGAGCGAAGCTCCGAGCTGAGCTTACCGAACTGACCCGAATCGATGACCCGGCCATCAGTGGGCGGCGGATACAGGTGCGTTTCATGCGCACGACGCATGAAGAGTTTCCCGTTGATCTGTCGATCACGCGGATCCCTCTAGACGGTCCCTCTCGGTTCAGCATCTGCGTGCGGGACTTGACCGAACAGGAGCGCCTTCAGGAGGCACTCCATCACGCTCAGAAGATGGAGTCGCTCGGCGTCCTAGCCAGCGGGATTGCCCACGACTTCAACAACTTCCTGACCGTGATTCGGGGTCAGGCCGAGCGTCTCGTCAAGAATCTGACCGAAGACGACGCTCGGCGAAAATGGGTCAAGTCGATTCTCAAGGTCTCAGAACGGGCATCGGCTCTCACCGGTCAGCTCTTGGCCTTCGGCCGTCGCGAAGCGGGAAGGGTGTCTATTGTTGATCTCAACGCAGTCATCGAGAGCACGGCCGGACTGCTGAGCCAGCAACTGGGGGACCGCGTCGTCTGGAAGGCCGCGCTGTCTCCGACGGTGGGGCCGGCTCGAGTCGGGGAAGGACAGCTGCAGCAGATTCTCTTTAACCTGGCGCTCAACGCTCGCGACGCGATGCCGGAGGGTGGCACAGGTCGGAACCAGGGACGTGAACCTCTCGGTCACGGCCGCCCGTCGGTTGCTACTGACGCCCGGACCGTACGTGCTGATGTGGGTCAAGGATACCGGTCGAGGCATGGACGCTCGAACGCAAAGCCGAGTGTTCGAGCCGTTCTTCACCACCAAGAAGCTGGGTGACGGCACCGGGTTGGGGCTGTCGACCGTGTATGCGATCGTGCAGCAGTGCGGCGGGCAGATCATGGTATCGAGCCGGGTGGACGAGGGTACGACCTTCGAGGTCTATTTCCATCGCGTGTCTCGGCCGTCGGTCGCCACGACTGAGCTCACCGCGAGGTCGCCTGACCAGGCGCTCGCCGGACTGACCGTACTCTTGGCCGAAGACGAGGACGAGATCAGAGAGATCATCCGAGATGCCCTGGAAGAGCGTGGATGTCAGGTGCTCGAGGCGGCGAACGGCACGGCGGCGCTCGACCGCTGCACCGAGCATCAGGGGCCGATTCATCTGCTGTTGACCGATATGATGATGCCCGGGATGACCGGTCATCAGCTCGCTGAGCGGTTTGTTCGCATGCGGCCAGGCACATCAGTGATGTTCGTGTCAGGGCATCCTGAGGCCGAGGTTGGCGACGACACCCTGATCGGCCGTCGGGTCTCACTCCTTCGGAAGCCGTTTTCCAGCGACGAGCTGGTCGAGCAGGTCATCCAGGTCGTGGAAGAGGCCGCGTAACCGGCCTCGCGTCGGGCTGAGGCCCTCGGGTCTCAGATAGGTGCGGGACTCAGGGTGCGGTACGCCTCGCACAGCCCGGCAAAGCGTACGCTCAGCTGCTCCCGGTCGCGTGGGCTGGCGCCCGGATGTCGGTCTGGGTGGAGGACGAGCGCGAGTTGTCGGAAGGCCCTCTTCAGCTGCGCCCGGTCGAAGTCATCGTTGAGTGGCGCACCCAGCTCCCGCAGCATCGACAGGGCCTCGCGCTGATGCGAAGTCAGTATCAGTGCCGATCTGACCTCACAACCTGCCTCGGTGACGCACGACTGAGGAGAGCCGCCCAGGTGATCGGTCAGACCTCGTCGCGCGCGCGCGGCGGTCTTTTCAGGTTCGATGGGACGTGTTCTGACTGATTTCCAGCCGTCTGACCACGCTCTGGACATATCGCTGGCCAGCTTGTCGGCCAGGACGTGAGCGAACTGAGGATCGGCCATCGACCCCGTAATCGACCGCTCAGATGCGGTCCTGAATCTTTCTCGACACCACTCAAATTCCGCGCTGTCATGCCGATTACTCTCGTGAGGTATCGCTGCTGCCGGCTGTCCTGTCAGCCTAAACTGAGGGGTTGGAGCCCGCGATCGTGAGGATGACGCCGCAATGGATCTTGCAACAATCGTAGGAATAGTGGTCGGGTTCGGTCTTGTCATCGGTTCCATCTTGCTCGGTGGCTCGCTGAGCGCGTTCATCAACGTCCCTGGACTCGTCATCGTCCTTGGGGGGACCTTGGCCGCCACGCTGATTTCAGAGAAGCTTGCGGTGTTCATCGGGGCCGCGAAGGTTGCGCTCAAGGCGTTCTTCTCGAAGCCGGTTTTCGTGGACAAGACGATCACTCGCCTCGTCGAGCTGGCCACCCTCATGCGGAAGGACGGCGCGCTCGCCCTCGAGAACGAGGAGATCGAGGACGCCTTTCTTGCCAAGGGCGTGCGACTGGCGGTTGACGGTCTCGCGCCGGACGAGGTGCATGGGGCACTGATGACCGAGATGCGCTCGTTCAAGGAGCGCCATCGCCAGGGTCACCGGATCTTTCGTTTCATGGGGTCGACGGCACCGGCGATGGGCATGATCGGCACCTTGATCGGTCTCGTTCAGATGCTACAAACCATGGACGACCCCGCTTCGATCGGTCCCTCCATGGCCGTGGCACTGCTCACGACCCTGTATGGGGCGCTTTTCGCGTTTCTCGTCTTCATCCCGATGGCCGACAAGCTCGAGTGCCGCACAAAAGACGAAGCGCGAAACATGTCTGTCGTGATCATGGGTGTCGACAGCCTGCTCAAGGGCGAGAACCCGCGCTTCATGCGAGACAAGCTCGATTCGTTCTTGGAGCCAAAGCAGCGACAAGCCAAAGAGGAACCCGAGTAGTTCATGACAGATCTGGAACCTGAAGGCGACGAATCATCTGGTGACGGCGCTGCCTGGATGGCCACGTTCGCCGACATGATGACGTTGCTGCTTTGCTTCTTCATCTTGCTGCTGTCGTTCGCGACCATGGATGTCGTCAAGTTTCGCGACGCGATGGGATCGGTCCAGGAAGCGCTGGGCGTTCAGTTCCTGCATGATGGGGAGTTTGAAGCGATCGCGTCGTCTCCGCTCCAGCTCGACGAGTTCGAGGCGGCCACTGGCCTTGGGGAGGACCGCGCGCTACTGGACGAGCTGAATGCGGCGATCTCCGAAGAGGGTCTTGACGACGAGATCGGTGCCGAAATCGATGGGCGTGGCTTTGTCGTGCGAATCAACGGCCAGGTGCTGTATCAGCAGGGGGATGCGTCCCTCAAGGCAGAGTCGGACGCGATCCTGGCGAGGATTGCGTCGCTGGTGAGAGGCACGGCACATCGAGTCATGATCGAGGGGCATACCGACGACATCCCGATTCAGACGGCTCGCTACCCCTCAAACTGGGAGCTCTCAACCGCTCGCGCGATTGCCGCCATGCGGTTCCTGGTCGACCACAATGTCGACGCGGACCGTATCGGCGTGGCGGGCTACGCGGACCAGCGGTCGGTCGCACCCAACGATGGACCGGAAAACCGCGCGGCAAACCGCCGGGTCGAATTCGTGTTTATCCGCGCGGCGCCTCCGGACGATGAGGCGCAGCGCACCGCCGACGCGACCTCCGCGGGCGAGACTGCAGACGAGACCACCACTCCGTCTGCGGACGGCGCAGGAGCGGACCCGCTGGAGTTGGACGAGGCTCCCACCCCGGCCGGACTGTAGAACCGGTTTGACAACCGCACCGGCATTCGGTCGCCAATGCGTCGCGTCAGAGGCGACGCTGAGACTTCTTCGCCTCGCCGCCCTCGGCACACCGCCCGTATAAAACCGGTTCTAGCGATCCCGTCGGTGATCTGACGACGGCGCCGTGCGGTTTCCACGCGGGTAGGCTGATGTCAGCGCCGGTTCATGCCGATTTCCAGGATAGGAGATCTTCCCATGGGGGTAGCCATGCCTGAGCAAACGGGTCTCGATACCGCGATTCCCCCGATCGGCTGGCAAGACACCGACCGCGAATCGCCGCCGCAAGTTCGACGTCAGCGCGGACCAAAGAAGAAGAAACAGCCTCCGCCGACGACCAGACCATCCAAGAAGCAGCCGGACGAGGATACCGGGACCAACATCGATATCATCGTCTAGTGTCCTGAGTTCGATATACCTGTACACCGAGGGCGGCGATGCGCCCGGATGGCCAGGCGCGAAGAGCGAGCATATCGGGAATATTCGAGCGATGAGGAACGCCGCCAGACGGGATGCAGCGCTGGCCGAATGTACAAGTATATCGAACTCAGGACACTCGTGTCAGGATATGAGTGGCCTCGGTCGACTGACAACGCTCAGACGTTACTCAGCGCCTGCGGGGAGTCGGTCAACCCACATCATCGGACGGCCGCACAGCGTCCCGCCGTCCTTCTCCGGGTCGAGATTCTCGACAAACGCCTCGACCGACCGGTTTATGTCTTCCGCCAGCGCGCAGAGTTCCTCGGCGAGAATTCCGGTCCCCAGGATGTATAGGCCCATGGCTGTGAAATAGTACACACTCACCATACGGGTGCCGGCCAGCAGCTTCCGGAGGTCTGCCAGTAGGAGTGTCTCGTCCGGCTGTGTTTCTCGATCGCGACGGAACTCTCATCGAGGATGTCGGCTATGTCGACCGACTCGACCAGCTGCGGCTCTATCCGTGGAGCCTCGAGTCGGTGCGTCTGCTGCGTCGCTCGGGGTTCGCGGTCGTCGTGGTGACGAACCAGGCTGGAGTTGCGCGCGGGTTTGTCCGTGAGCACACGGTGACGGATGTGTTCGACTTGATCCAGCAGCGGCTCGCCGCGATCGACGAGCGGCTGGACGGCCATTATTACTGTCCGCACTTGATCGACGCACCGGTCGAGTCCTACCGCCGCCGGTGCTCGTGTCACAAACCTTTGCCGGGGATGGTCGATCAGGCGGTGGCGTCGCTGGACCTGGACATCTCGCACTCCTACGTCGTCGGCGATCGCTGGACGGATATCCAGCTGGCCCGGGCGGTGGGCGCGAAAGCGGTCCTCGTGAAGACCGGCTACGGCGTGACCCAGCTGGCCGACCCTCCTCCTGGCGAGACAGCCGACGCGGTTCTCGAGAACCTGCTGGAGGCGGTAGGCTGGGTGCTGTCCCACGCGGTCGCCCCGTCCTAGTGTCCTGACGCGGTCAGGACTAGCGTCGAGGTCACCACGCAGCGGTTCTCGGCCCCCGCCGTGCTACGATTCGAACACTGATGCCGTTTCGTGATGTCGTCGGACATGGCCGCCTCCTACACCTGATTGCACGAGCCGTCAGCCGCCACACGCTGCCCCCCAGTCTCCTGTTTGTCGGGCCGGAGGGTGTCGGCAAACAGCTCGTCGCGGTTGCGTTGGCCCAAGTGCAGAACTGTCTCGCCACGATCGAGACCCCGCCGTTCGCAGTCGATGCGTGCGGTGAGTGCGCGGCCTGTGGAAAGATTTCCCGTCGATCGTTCGCCGATGTCTTACTCGTCGAGCCCCGCGAGAACGGCTCGATCGCGATCGACCAGGTCCGGCACGCCGTCAGTCAGTCGGCATATCGCCCGTTCGAGGGGCGTCGACGCGTTGTGATCATTCGAGATGCCGACCGGCTGCTGCCGCCGGCCCAAAACGCCCTGCTCAAGACACTCGAAGAGCCACCCGAAGCCTCGCAGTTTGTTCTCGTGACGTCCCGTCCGGATGTTCTGCTTCCGACCGTGCGCTCTCGAACCCAGCGTCTGAGCTTTGGTCAGCTCACGGTCGGCGAGGTGGTCGACGTCGTCGGCCGAGAAGGGATTGACCCGAGCGCAGTCCAAGCGGCAGCCGCGGCGGCTGGTGGCAGTGCGGGTCGGGCGCTGGCGCTCGTCTCAGGAGAGTTGGTCGCGGCTCGCGACGCAGCGGTCGGCGTGCTGCGCAACGTGTCGACTGCGCGTGATGCCCGAGCCCGTCTTGACGCCGCCAAGGAGTTCGTAGGGAAGAGCCGCGCCGGCGCGACTGCGAGGCAAGACCTGACCCGCCGTCTCGCCGCTTTGATGTCATTGCTCCGCGACGTGGAGCTGCTGGCCGCGGAGTCGACCCAGGGGTTGGCCAACGCCGACGTTGCGGATGGTCTGGGGACGCTGTCTCGGACCTATGGTGGCGCGCGTGGTGTCCAGGCGTTCGCCTCTGTTGGCACAGCGCTAGACGCTGTGGACCGCAACGTGAGTCCAAAGGTCGTCGCTGACTGGCTGGCGTGTCAACTGTAGAGAGACTGACTCAATGGCCGACGCGTCGAGCGCATTCATCAGCGTGAAGTTCGACACCGTTGGGCGAGCCCATCGGTTTCTGCTGCCGGAAGCGGCGTTCGACCCGCCGCTCCGTGCGGGCGAGGAAGTCGTGGTCACGAAGGGGGACCGGCGTGCCTATGGCACGGTCACCCGGGCGATTCCACAGCTCGATGCCGCACGACATCCGTCGGCGACGTCCCGAAATCGCGTCGTCCGACGGGCCTCTAAACAGGATGTTCTGCAGCGCCTCAAACAGCAGGAGCGCGAGCGCGCGGCGCATCGCGTGGGGCTGATGAAGATTAAGGAACGTGGCCTGCCCATGAAACTGGTCAAGGTCGAACAGCAGTTTGCCGGCCCAAAACTTGTTTTCTCCTTCACAGCCGAGAATCGAGTCGATTTCCGTGAGTTGGTCCGGGAGCTGGCGGCGGAGTTTCGTTGCCGAATCGAGATGCGCCAGATCGGGGCCCGAGACGAAGCGCGGCTGCTGGGGGGGTACGGTACCTGCGGGCGACCGTTGTGCTGTACGACCTGGCTCCCAGGGTTCGATCCGATTTCGATCAAGATGGCCAAACGTCAAAACCTGAGTCTGAATCCCTCGCGTTTGTCTGGTTTGTGCGGGCGTCTCAAATGCTGTCTCCGCTACGAACTCCCGAACGCCGCCGGGGAGCAGTTTGCCGGGTGTGGCAACGAAGGTAGTTGTAGTCGGGCTGGTGGCGGATGCGGAACCAACTGCGGTGGTGATTGTTCAGGCTGCGGCAGTTGACAGCCGGCACCGTCAAGGCCACGCGATGTCCCTTCCCCGTATCGGTCTCACTATCGGCGACCCGTCCGGTATCGGGCCCGAGATTGCAGACAAGGCTGCCGCCGATCCCCGCGTGCGCGCAGTGTGCGAACCGGTTCTGTACGGCCCCTCAGGTTCCGAGCGTCGACGCTTCCAACCGGGCGTCGGCGTGCCAGAGGGAGGACGTGCATCGTATGAGGCGGTCAAGGCCGCCACGCTCGATGCGCTGCGGGGCCGTCTGGATGCGATCAGCACTGCGCCGATCAATAAGGCGGTGTGGGCCGCCGCCGGTCTCTCGTGGCGTGGTCACACCGACCTGCTTGCCTCTCTGACCGGGGCGCCGCACGTGGCCATGATGTTTCAGTCCGAGCGACTGCGCGTTGTGCTCGCGACGGTCCACGTGCCGATTGCCGAGGTGCCAGCACTTCTGACTCGAGAACGGATCCAGCGGACGATCGAGCTCGCCGCAGCAGAGTTGCCACGCTTTGGCGTTGCGGCTCCGAGACTTGCGCTCGCCGGGTTGAATCCCCACGCTGGTGAAGACGGCCTGATGGGCCAGGAGGACACGGCCGTATTGCAGCCAGCCGTCACGGCCTGTCAATCGCGCGGTATCGACGTGAGGGGTCCGCTACCTGGGGACACGGTGTTCGTCCGCGCGCTGAACGGGGAGTTCGATGCAGTCGTGGCCTGTTACCACGACCAGGGTCTCATTCCGATCAAAATGGTGGCGTTTGGCCAGGCGGTCAACGTGACGCTGGGGCTTCCCATCATTCGCACATCGGTTGACCACGGGACGGCCTACGATATCGCGGGTACACATACCGCTGACCCCTCCAGCATGGTCGAGGCAGTCTGTCTCGCCGCGCGGCTCGCGTCTGCGCCCATGTCTCATGGCTGACCACCCATCCCAGCACCTCATCGCTGACAACCGGAAAGCCCGGCACGACTACCACCTCTTCGAGACCTTCGAGGCCGGGATCGTGCTGCTCGGAACCGAAGTGAAGGCGATTCGTGAGGGACGGGTCAATCTCAAGGATAGCTACGGACGCGTGGAGCATGGCGAGGTGTTCCTCTACAACGTGCACATCAGTCCGTACAGCCATCGGGGGTATGCCACCCACGAACCGTTGCGTCGCCGAAAGCTCTTGCTCAATCGGGCCGAGATCAGGAAGCTCGTCGGAAAGACGGTCGAGCGGGGTCTGACGCTTGTTCCTGTGCGGATGTACTTCAAGAATGGCCGAGTGAAGATCGTCATCAGCGTGGCCAAGGGAAAGAAGAACTACGACAAGCGAGAGACGATTCGGCGGCGAGAAGTCGACCGTGAGACCCGGGCGATGGTGAAGGGGCGGACGCGATGAAGGTACTCATCACCGGCGCCGGCGGTCAGCTGGCGCACGCGGCCGCGGCGCGGATGCAGACGGCGCATCGAGTGGTGTCGCTGACCCGCGCGCAGCTCGATGTGACACGACCCTCCGATGTGGTCGAGTCGATCTCGCGGGAGCGTCCCGACGTCATCATCAACGGCGCCGCATACAACAAGGTCGATGGCGCCGAGGACGAGCCTGCCGCCGCCATGGCGGTCAATGCTTTCGGTGTGCGCGCGCTGGCGCGCGCGGCTGCCGCCGTCGACGCCACCCTTGTTCACTTTGGCACCGATTTCGTCTTTGATGGAACGGCCGTTCGTCCATACACTGAGGACGCGTCGCCAAATCCCCAGAGTGCGTACGCGATATCGAAGCTCCTTGGGGAGTGGTTCGCATGTGAGTCGAGACATTACGTCCTCCGGGTCGAGAGCCTGTTTGGCGGCGGGCTGCGACGCGGTCTGGACGGGCGGTCCCGTGGCAGCAGTCTCGACCGGATCGCCGACGCGATCCTCGCCGGTGAGGATGTGCGTGCCTTCACGGATCGCACCGTCACGCCAAGCTACGTCGATGATGTCGTCGATGCGACTATGGCGTTACTGACATCCGAAGCTCCGCACGGTATCTACCACTGCGTGGGCTCCGGCATGGGAACGTGGATGGAAGTGGCGACGTACCTCGCGGCGGAGCTCGGGTGTCCGGCCCACATCATCCCGGTACAGATGGCCAGCATGACGATGAAAGCCAACCGGCCCCAGTTTTGCGCCTTGTCGAACGCCAAGCTCAAGTCGGTCGGTATCACCATGCCGACGTGGGAGGATGCGCTGAGCCGCTACGCGCGGGCGCGTCTGGCGAACGCGTGAGCCTCGTGTCCCGTCTCAGAAGTTCGTCAACGAAGTCACGAGTGGGCATCCCGCTTGGCGGCGTTGCGAATCGCTCACATATGCCCAATATGCTCGCTCTTCATGCCTTGCCAGCCGGGCGCCGCGCTCCGCGACTTCGCTAACGAACTTCTGAGACGGGACACTAGCTGACGACGTTGTCGACGAGGGGGACGATCGCCTGGGCGATTGACAGGCATGCCGTGAGTCCGGGCGAATCGATGCCGGCGGCGTGGATGAGCGCCGGCACCCGCGTGTCGGCACGGATGATGAAATCGGCAAAGGCTTGGGTCGACGGCGCAGGACGCGCCCGGATCCCTGTGCCACCAGGACGCAGATCGGCCAGGTCGAGTTCCGGCAGGAGTCGGGTTGCCAATTTGTGGAAATGCTCGATCGGCAATCGCTCACCCTCGTAGTCATCCTTCGCGGTTTGGTATCGAGCTGTCGGTCCCAGCATCACGCTGCCCCAGGTCGTACGTGTGAGATGGACCCCCAGGCTGTGTCCTGACGTGTCCGGAAGGGGATAGACCGGTCTGGTGACGAGGTGGCGTGCTCGTGGGAGGAGCTCGGCGTACTCGCCCCGCACGGCATAGATGGTCAACGTCTCGCCGCCGAGCATCGTCGAGACATCATCCGCATACAGACCTGCGGCGTTCACGACGACCCGCGCCAGAAGCCGCTCCCGGTTCGTACAGATCTCGATACCGCTCGACCTCGGCGTGCCCCCGATGACCCACGTCCCCGGCAGAAGATGGACCTGGTCCCGGGCCGTGTGCGTCAATTTTCGCACCAGCGCCTCGGCTTCGACGATGCCGGACGAAGGTGACCAGATCGCCGCCACGCCCTCCACGTGCGGCTCGAGTCGACGGAGGAACGGCCGGTCGATGACCTCCACATCCTCAACTCCGTTGTCGTGTGCTCGGGCGGCGAGCGCGTCGAGACCAGAGACCTCCGCTGTGGTGGCCGCGACAACCAGCTTGCCGCACCGCTCGTGCGGGACATCGTGGTCCCGGCAGAAGCGGTACATCCGCTCGCGCCCGTCGACACAGAGACGGGCCTTGAGCGAACCGGGCGGGTAGTAGATTCCCGCGTGGATGACGCCGCTGTTGTGGGTGCTGGCCTCGAGCCCGAGCCGGGGCCACCGCTCGACGAGACACGTCGAGTGTCCGCGCGCAGCGACAGCGCACGCGGTCGCCAACCCAACGATCCCCCCACCGACCACGGCGACGTCGATCCGTTCCACGATGAGTTTGATCGTAGACTAGTGGCCTGTACTCGCTGAAGTACTACCAATTCGATGCATCGGATTTCGGTAGCTCCAACGGATCGGTTTTGCCGTCTTGTTGTAATGGCGGATGTACCGCCGGATCTTGCGAGCGAGGTCGGCGACGGAGGTGAAGATCCCTCGTGCCAAAGGTCGCGCTCGATCTTCGCGAACCAGAGTTCGATTTGGTTCAGCCACGACGAGTACGTCGGGGTGAAATGGAGCTGGACGTTAGGGTGCGCGGCCAAGAACCCCCGGACCGCCGATGTTTTGTGGGTCGCGAGGTTGTCGACGATCACATGAATCTCGCGGCCCAGCGGTTGACTGGCGACGATGTCGCCGAGGAACTGGACAAAGGCGGCACTGGTGTGGCGCGGCACGGGCTGGCCGAACACCTCGCCGGACTGGGTATCGAGCGCGGCGAACAACGACAACATGCCATGGCGGTAGTACTCGAACCCGTGCCGTTCGGCGCGCCCCGGCGACAGCGGCAGCACCGGGACCAAGCGATCGAGGGCTTGAATCGCCGTTTTCTCGTCCACGGCGAACACCGCGGCGTGTTGCGGCGGATTGAGATACAGCCCGATCACATCGGCGGCTTTCTGTTCAAAGTCCGGATCGTCCGACCGCATGTAGCGCTCGAACCGATGAGGTTGCAGGCCGGCCCGCCGCCACGTTTTCGCGACCAGGTTGTGATGGATGCCGAGCAACCGGCCCAGTTTGCGGGTGCTCCAATGCGTGCTGCCATCCGGCGGACGCTGCCTCGTCTTCGCCAGAATGCGCGCTTCCATCGCCGGCGTCAGAATCGTCGGGGGCTGGCCGCGATACCGCGGCTGCAGGCCCGCCACGCGGTCCGCCAGAAAGCGCCGTCGCCAGCGATTGACGTAGTCGCGGTAGCAAGGCACCGCGGCCTCGATCGCCGAGTACGATGCGCCGTCAGCCAGCATCAGAATGACGCGCGCGCGGCGCGCGTCCTCCGCGCGGATCTTGAGACTGCGAACGCGTCGTTCCAGTTCGGTACGTTCATCGGACGTCAGTGTCAGCGCCATATAGCGCGTCACGGTACCAGTACTACTTCAATGAGTACAGGCCACTAGCAGCCCGTGGTGAAAGCACCACCGAACGACGGGTCGGCCCAGACATGGCAGTGCCCCACGCGGAGGTCGTTGGCGGCGATGGTAGGTCGAGATAAGATCCACGGCGCGCCCCAACGCGTCTCCGGGAGTCGCATGAGCGACCACAACAGCCGAAGACACGCCACCGCATGCCCCTGAAGACTGCGGGGTGTCCCGACACCCGTGAGCGTCCGCATCAGCAACCCAAGGTTCAGTCCAGCAACGTGCAGCAGGACGCGTTTGAGGATGTTGTCGTGCCCCCGCAGGTATACGCGGCGTAGCCGCCCGGTGGCATAGAGATGGGCAAAGGGGCGTTCGAGTCGTTCCCCGCGCCGGCGCAGCAGGCGTTGCCCGCGCGCGCCGCGAAGACGCCGACGGTTTCGGTAGACGGCGTCGCGCGCCTCCGCCTTGTCTTTCCACTTACGCCTGCCGCGATCTGGTTCCGAGATGTAGCTGCGGAGGCCGATGGCTTCAAGATCGACGAGTTCCTGGTTGCTGTGATAGCCCTTGTCCCCGACGACCTCGGCAAGACGGCCCGCAGGCACCACGGTCTCGATGTGCTCCGCCGCGGTGATCAGCGTCGCGCGGCTCGTCGCCACATCGCCTTCATCGGCGTCCTGCACCGTCACCGCCACGACCGCGCCGGTGTCGAGGTCGACCGCCTGCTCCGCCTTGTGCGCGAGGTGCGTGCGGCCGTCCTTCATCTTGGTGATTCTTGCGTCAGGATCGTGCGGATGGGTCCAGTCGTCGTTCGAGCCTTTCTTCTTCCGCTTCCGATCGATGCGCGCCAGATCGGCACGCGTCGGGGTCTCAATCCCCGAGGCCTGGGCGAGCTGGATCAAGAAGTCCTGATACGCCTCGCCGGTGTCGCGCCGCACGATACTTCGCAGGGCGGCGTTCGCTTCCAGCGTCGTCGCATCGATACCGATCGTCTTGCCCTTGACAAGCTTCGCCTCAGCCAGTCGCTGCAACACCCACGCGAAGACAGCCTGATGCGTTTCCAGGTCGATCAGCCGACGCGTCCGCGAGACCGTCGAATGATCCGGCGGCGCTTCGTGCAGCTCCAGCCCCAAGAAGCTCCGCACGCTCAACGACTCGGCCGCCCGCCACGCGATCGCCCGCTCGGAGTCGAGCCCTTCGAAGTACCCGAGCAGCAACACGCGGAAATACCGGCCGGGCGGCAAACTCGGCCGGCCGATCTCATCCGCGTAGAATCGCTGACAGAGCGACTCGACGTACCCGTCGAAATCCGCTCTCTCGAGAATGTGATTCAGTCGCGTGTAGAACGGGTGCGCGGCGCTGCGAGGCAGATCTTGTGCGGCGACCCACATCGACGTCTGCTTGGGACGTCGCCGTCGTTTGCCCATGGCCATGCGCGTCAGTGGAGTACGCATGATCACTTCTGGCGATCGATCTAATTCGGTGACTTTCACCACGGGCTGCTAGTGGACGGTCTGCGCGACTGACACCGGTCTGAGCGTCGTACGTCGTTCGCCCCAAGACACGAGTGCTATGAGTGAGTTGTTAATCGAGAAGATTCGGGCGCGTGAGGCGATCGTGAGTGTGATTGGGTTGGGCTATGTCGGTCTGCCCCTGGCTGTAGAGAGAGGTGGACCCCATCCTTTGGACAGCTCAGCGGCCAAGTTAAGGTGGATTCCAGGTTCATGTTTCTAAGCCGCTTCCGACTGCGCTGACGAGGAGCGCAGCGACGAGGTCGGCGCACCTCCCAAATCCGAGTACGCCTCATCAGGCGTGCGATCATCGAGCGACGAGTGCGGTCGCTCGGCATTGTAGAAGTCGATCCACCGGCCGATGCTGGCCCGCGCCTCGGAGCCAACCTCGAAGTCGTGCAGGTAGACGCACTCGTACTTGAGCGAGCGCCACAGCCGCTCGATGAAGACGTTGTCCATCCAGCGGCCCTTGCCGTCCATCGAGATCTGCACGCCTGCGTCTTTGAGCGTCTGAGTGAACTCCAGGCTGGTGAACTGGCTGCCTTGGTCGGTGTTGAAGATCGCTGGCGGTCCGTACTGCGCGAGGGCTTCCGCGAGGGCCTCCACACAGAACGAGGCATCCATCGTGTTGGACAAGCGCCACGACAGCACCTTCCGGCTGGCCCAATCCTGGATCGCGACCAGGTACAGGAATCCGCGGTGCAGCGGAATGTACGTCACGTCGGCGCACCAGGCCTCGTTCGCACGTTCGACCGCTCGGTCGCGCAGCAAATAGGGGTAGACCCGGTGCTCCGGGTGCGGAACCGACGTGCTCGGGCGCTGGTACAGCGCCTGGAGGCCCATCTTTCGCATCAGACGACGCACCCGCTTCCGACTGACGGCGAAGCCCTCCCGGCGCAGCCAACGCGCCATCTGCCGCGATCCGTAGAACGGGGTTTCCAGAAATTGCTCGTCGATCCGGCGCATGAGCTCGAGAGTCAACTCACTCTCCCCGAGACCATCGTAGTAGAACGTCGAGCACGAGATCGACACCAAGCCACACTGTCGCGAGATGCTTAGTTCGGAGTGGTTCGAGTCGATCAGCATTCGCCTTCGACCGTGACTCAACGGCCGAAGGCCTTGGACAAAAAATCCTTCTCGATGACGAGCTCGCCGACCTTCGCTCGCAGCTCCTGAATCTCCGCATCGCGAGACGCCTCTCGGCGCTGCTGGTGGTCCGAGAAGACGTCCACAAGCGCCTCCTGGGCTTTCTTCTTCCAGTTCGCGATCAGGTTCGGGTGGATCTTGTAGCGCGACGACAGCTCCGCCATCGTCTGCTCGCCGCGAAGCGCCTGCAGTGCCACGCGGGCCTTCAGCTCAGCGGGGTATTTTTTCCGTTTCTGCATGATTCCGATCTCTCCATTCTGAGGTCGGAATCCACCTTAGCAACCTGTCCGAATTTCGGGGTCCACCTCTGAGTTCGCCAAAGGCGGCTTGAAAACAATCGCGTTCGATGTCGATACCGAAAAAGTCGCGAAGATCAGACGTGGCGATTCGTATATCGGTGATGTGTCCGATGATGAGCTCCAGGCGGTCATCGCAACGGGACATTTGATCGCAACGAGCGATTTCTCGGAGCTCGCCAACGTCGATACGATCGATATCTGCGTCCCGACACCGCTGAGGAAGACTGGCGACCCTGACCTGTCGTATGTGGTCTCGGCGGTCGACGAAATCGCCAAACGCCTCCACCCCGGTCAGCTCGTGATCCTCGAGTCGACGACCTATCTAGGTACCGTCGAAGAAGTCGTGCGTCCCAAGCTTGAGTCGGGCGGGCTGAAGGCGGGCACTGATTTCTATCTGGCGTTTTCCCCGGAGCGGGTCGACCCAGGCAACGCCGAGTGGAAGACGCGGAACATCCCGAAAGTTGTCGGCGGCGTCGATGACCCGTCAACCAAAATCGCCGTGCTGCTGTACGAACAGATCGTCGACTCGGTGGTGCCGGTCTCTTCCACCACGGTTGCCGAGATGGTCAAGCTGCTCGAGAACACATTTCGTGCGGTGAACATCGGACTGGCGAACGAACTGGCCTTGATGTGCGGACGACTCGGCGTCGACGTCTGGGAAGTCATCGAGGCGGCCAAGAGCAAGCCGTTCGGGTTCATGCCGTTCTACCCTGGACCCGGTCTCGGCGGGCACTGCATTCCCATCGACCCGTTCTACTTGAGTTGGAAGGCCAAGTAGAAGGGATTCGAGAGCCGGTTTATCGAGCTCGCCGGACACATCAATGCCGGGATGCCACGATATGTCGTCGAGCGTATCGCCGACGCCCTCAACAGCCAAGTTCGAGCCATCAACGGATCGCGGGTACACCTGTTTGGTGTGGCGTACAAATCGGGTGTCAGTGATGTTCGCGAGTCTCCGGCCATCGACATCGCGCTGCTGCTTCAGGAGCGCGCCGCGGTACTGAGCTATAGCGATCCGTACGTGCCTCATCTGTCCGAGAAGACGTTGGCGCTGGAGGCGATCGATCAAGAGACCGCCTTGACCGAGGGTATCGATTGCGCGGTGATCACCACGGATCACCGTGGCTTCGATTACGCGGACATCGCCCGCCGGGCGCCGGTCGTGGTCGATACCCGCAACGCGCTGAAGGACATCGACGCCGGCAATATCTTCAAACTCTGATCCCGTCCGCTTTGGATGAGACCCCATGTCCAGCCTGGAGGGGTGTAGAATCCAGCCACCCACCTATGTCCAAACGCGCCGTCATCACCGGCATCTCAGGGCAAGACGGCTCGTATCTCGCTGAGCTCCTTCTGGAGAATGGATACGAGGTCGTCGGGGTGGTCCGCCGCTTGAGCACCCCGAATCATTGGCGAATCGAGCATCTACTCGGCCGTATCGAGCTCCGGCCAGCCGACCTACTCGACCAGCTCTCGCTGATCCGCGTCATCGAGGATGTGCGTCCCCACGAGGTCTATAACCTCGCCGCGATGTCGTTTGTGCCGGCATCGTGGGACCAGCCGATGCTCACCGGCGAATACAACGCACAGGGTGTGACCCGGATGCTCGAGGCCGTGCGTCAGGTCGACACGTCGATTCGGTTCTACCAGGCATCATCGAGTGAGATGTTCGGGAAAGTACGGGAGACTCCACAATCCGAGATCACTCCGTTCTATCCGAGAAGCCCTTACGGCGTCTCAAAGGTGTTCGCCCACTACATCACCGTCAACTACCGCGAAAGCTACGATCTCTTTGCTGCGTCCGGGATTCTGTTCAACCACGAGTCGCCCCGGCGCGGTCTCGAGTTCGTCACCCGAAAGGTCAGCGATGGCGTGGCCAGGGTCAAGCTCGGGCTGGCGAGCACGCTCTACCTGGGGAATCTCGACGCGCACAGAGACTGGGGGTTTGCAGGGGACTACGTTCGAGCGATGTGGTCGATGCTGCAGCAGGACTCGGCCGACGACTATGTCGTGTCGACCGGAGTCAGCCATTCGGTACGTGATCTGGTTCACATCGCGTTCTCACATGTTGGTCTCGAGTGGCATGACCACGTCGAAACCGACCCCTCCCTTCTGCGACCCGCAGAGGTCGAGCATCTGATCGGTGACTCCTCGAAAGCGCGGCGGGTCCTCGACTGGTCACCCTCCATCGACTTCGACCACCTGGTGCGGATGATGGTTGATGCCGATCTTCGACGTCTCCAGCGCACTGGCGACGTCGACGCCCAGATCAGCGCCGCTCGGCAATGACCGCGTAGTCCTGGTCCGCAAACAAGAGGTGGTTCAGCTTTTCCACATTCTCGTTCAGTGTCACCGCGACGCCGAAGGGCACAGACGGTGATGGCGCGCCGTCCGACGATTGAGCGGGCACCGGGATCGAGTGCAGCTTGAAATCGTCTGGGTACGGCGAGAGATAGCGCACGCGAACGTCCTGAAACCCACTGGCGCTCACGAGATACTCCAGTGTCTCAGGGTGGAGCGGGCGCACGTGGGTGATGTCGCGGATGTAACTGTGAAAGAACGCCGACCAGGACGCCGCGTTGATGGTTTCGAGGATCATGGTCGCGCCGGGCCTGAGCTTTAAGTAGGCAGTGTCGAGCAGTTTGAGCAGATACGCCGGTTCGAGGTGTTCCACGACCTGGGCCGAGAAGAGGCCGCCCACCGATGCGTCAGTCTGTGCACGAAGAAAGCTCAGGGCGTCCGTCTCCTCACAGACCAGACCACGCTCGGCGCAGACTTCAACCATCTCGTGGTTATTGTCGATGCCCCGAGCGGCGATCCCGCGGTCTCGCAAGAGTTCGAGGAACTCGCCCCGTCCACAGCCGATGTCGACGACATCGGACGACCCCACGAAGTCCTCGAGATAGCCGCTGAGGCGATTCCGAATGTCCTCCGTCGATCCGCGATACAGATCCTCGAACCCGACATACTTGTGGCTGTCGAGCGACGAGACGATGAGCCCGCCGGCGGTCTCGGCGTCGTTCTCGGGTGTGACCGCCGCCGGCGACGCCTCGTGGAGTCGCTCGAGCTCACGCTTTAGCGTCTGCGCTACTTGGTTCACCACGGCGAAGCTGGCGCGGACGTCCTCAACTTGGCGCACGTACTGTTGCTCGCGGGCGTCGTAACGCCGTTCCCGCGCGGTCATCGATTCTGACCGTTTGTCCAGCTCTTCGGCCACGTCCCCGAGTGCGCCCGCCAGCCCGGCAACGCGTTGATCCAGCGGTGCGACCCGGTGCGTGAAGAACTCGTCGACGAACTCGCCAATGTCCTCGTTGATCCGCCGCATGAGGCCGGCGATCTCGCGATCCTTGGTGTCCACGTACGGTGTGATGGTTTGAAGGTATTGAACGATCCTCGACTGAAACTCGATCGCCTTGCCCAGTTCCTCGTACATGAACGCCAGAGTGGTCGCCGCCGAGGCGGCGACCTCACGGTGAACCGAGGTGTTCCGGTTGAGATGCTCGACGAGCGCCGCGTTGAATGCATGCTGGCGTTCAAAGAGCGGTGCCACCGCTGACCAGATGACCGACCGGAGGCGCCCTCGCCATCCACGGTCAACCGGCTTCACCGCCAGCAGATCCCACCGCTCGTTGAGTGGCGTGAGCTGATGCTCGTCGTACGGCGGCGGCGGATGTGGCACGTCGCGTAGGCGCTGCAGCGCCCGGTCGAGCGCAGTCAGGGCGTCGTTGTACTGACGGTCAGCGTCCTCTCGCTCCCGCTTAAAACGGGTGAGGTCATCGGTTGAGACAGATCGTGTGAACATCGGCAGGTCGGTTGTGATCTCAGTAACTACTGGCCAACGACGCCCTCGATCGGGCTGCTGGCTGAGGCGTACCTCTTGCGTGGTATCCGCCCCGAAAGATACCCTCGACGTCCCGCCTCGACGGCCAACCGCATGGCGGTCGCCATGCCCACCGGGTTCTGAGCGCCGGCGATCCCGGTATTCATCAGAATGGCGTCGACGCCGAGCTCCATCGCCAGGGCGGCATCGGAGGGTGTCCCAACACCGGCATCGACAATGACCGGAATCGACGCGAACTCCTTGATGATCCGAATGGTGTTGGGATTCTGGATACCCAGACCCGAACCGATCGGCGCTCCGAGTGGCATCACCGCTGCCGCACCTGCGTCTTCGAGCTTCCGGCAGACGACCGGATCGTCGTTGGTGTACGGCAGCACGACGAAGTCGTCCGTGACCAGCCGGCGGGTCGCGTCCAGCAGCGCTTCGTTGTCTGGAAACAGGGTCTTCTCGTCACCAATGACTTCGAGTTTCACCCAGTTCGACAGACCAGCCTCGCGCCCCAGATGCGCCGTTCGGACTGCGTCGTCAGCCGTATAACAGCCGGCGGTGTTTGGCAGGAGGGCGTACTTCTCGGTGTCGATGAAGTCGAGGAGCGATTCCTTCGACCGATCCGAGATGTTGACGCGACGGACGGCGACGGTCACCATTTCGGTCCCCGACGCTTCATGGGCTTGCACCATCAACGGGTGTGATGCGTACTTTCCGGTCCCGACGATCAGTCGAGAGCGAAAGGTGCGCCCAGCGATCGTGAGCGGGTCTGTCTCCATCAGGCTCTCATCGCGGTCGAGGTGGCCGCGTGAGCCCCCGCCAACGAAATTGACCACTTCGACCATGTCACCTTCGTTGATGACGACGGAATCGTACACTGCCCGCTTCACGATGACGAGGTTGTGCTCCACCGCCACCCGTCTCGCGTCGAGATCAAGTTGGGTGAGGAGCGCGGCGATCGTCAGCGGGCCGACCAGCTGGAACGAATCGCCATTGAATGTGATTGTCAAGAGTCTGAGGGTACTTCAGGACTTGCAGCGGACGCTAGATCGGAGAGCCCAGGTGGCCACACGCCGAACGGTGCGAGGAGTGACCGAACACGTGCAGTTCCATCCGCCTGCAGATGGGCGGGAAGTGCCGCTGGCCGCACTTCTGACGGCGAGACGCTGAGCGCTCGCGCGATGGCTGACTCGACGTCCCGCACGAGACGGTCGAAGGAAAAGCGGCCTTCCCAGAGTGCCTGTGCGCTCCGACCGAGCGTCGCGCGCAGGGTTGGATCACGGGCCAGCCGACTCATGGCCACACGTAAGGAGTGATTCTCGTCGAGAATGTCGATGCTCACGCACGCGGCGTCAGACGCGGAATCTTCCGGTTGACCGTGAGGACTCGCGGGTGGACGACAGTGCCAGTCGCGAGGATCCAACGAAGGAATATCGACCTGGTCAGCGAGGTCGGTCGCAATCGCCGGCTTAGCCGCGGCCAGAGACTCCACCAGGCCCATCAGGGCATGACGGCCAGGCGGCCATTCGAGACAGACGCAGACGTCGGCGGCCGATACGACTGTCGACAGAGCAGGGGCCTCGGTGCTGCTGACCCAGGTCACGCGGTCGGTGATATCGAGCTCACGGGCCATGTTGCGGTGGATGTCGTTGTCCTCTCCGCGGATCAGGAGATGCAGCGGCGGTACCTCGTGCCGGAGTAGCGCCATCGCCGACCACACCGGATCGGCCCTGCACTCCGGTGTGATCGGACCAACCATTACAAAGACGACGGTGTCGGCGGCGATGCCGTGTCGGGAGCGGATCTGTTCGCGGGTCTCACGCGACGGGTCGATCTTGGGTGCGCCCGGTTCGATGACTGCTATCCGATCGTGCGACGCCTCGTTCTTGAGAGTTTCTGCCATCCACGCATTTGGGGCCACGAGCAGTCGGCTCGATTCGATGACGACGCGCCGCATAGGCCACACCCCGCCCGTCGCGCCTAGCAGATCTGCGATTCCCAGCTCGGGTATGTCGGGGTTGGCCTTCGGATGGTCGTAGTGGAACTCGGCGCGGTACGCATCGTCGCGTCCTTGGGCGACCAGTATCCTCGCCCGCGAGCGATGGAGCCTCCCCTCGTGCAACACCACGAGTCCTGGATAGCGCACGAGGTAGGGCCAGACGAAGTCGTAGCGCGGTGAGTCGGCGACGTCGTACACCGTCAGGTCATACGGATGACGGAGCTGTTTCCAGACGAAGTCGTGCGCGCTGAATGTTCGAGGCGGAACGTTGTGAACATGTTGAGGGGCCGTTCCGACAAACCGATCGACGAGGTGCCGATCTTGGAGTTTGGCCAGAAGCGCCGTGCGGTGACACGGGAGGCCAGGAGGCGATGATGGCAGGGGACTGAACCAGGCGATTCGCGTCATGCTGGGTCACGCTTCGCGTTCGGGGGCGCGATCGGCGTCCAACTGATCCCTTCGCTCGACAACAGGACGGCCATGATGCTTGAAACCGGGGGAGCCGGGTGCGGTGCGTCGCCAAGCGGAGTCAATTCGTCGCCAAGATGAGAGAACAATCGAGAAGCGGTTTCGCACGACACTGACCCTCGCCGCCGTACCTCTTGGCAGGCGCCGATTCCGTCGACGTTCGGATATCTTACCGTGTTGAACTATCCTGTTTGCGACCCCGAACAACCACGGGACGTCGTGGGCGACCGCCGCTTGAGAATTCTGTACACAGCTGTCGACACTCCGATACCTGGAACCCATGGTGGGAGTGTTCATGTCTTGGAGCTGTGCCGGGCACTGGCACAGCGCGGACACGACGTCCACATTGTGGCTCCCCAGCTCGAGACGCGGGGCGCGGATGCCTCCGAGGTCAGGTCACCTGGTGCGGGAGGCGACGCAACTGTGCCGGTGCCCATCGTCCGGATCCCCAGGCCCCGCCGTTTTTTCGAATGGACCGCGGTCACTGACATTCGTCAAGTCGCTGAGGTCGTGCAGCCCGACGTCCTCGTCGAGCGCTTCTACACGTTTGGTGGTGGGGGCATCTGGGCGGCGCACAAGTTGGGGCTGCCAGCCGTGCTCGAAGTGAACTCGCCGGCGCGGCGGTATCCAGGTTCGTGGCGAGACCGGATTGACCGCTTGAGCCTGGTCGGCCCAGTTCACCGGTGGCGGCGCCGACAGCTCGCATGGAGCGATGGGATCTACGCCACCTCCAAGCGTCTCCTTCCTCCCGAGTTGCAGGAATCGGTAGCGGTCGTGACAAATGGTGTCGACATCGGGCGGTTTCGTCCAGCGTCAATGGGCCGTGAGCCCGGCGGCCCGTTGAGATGTGTGTACGCGAGTAGCTTCCGGTCTTGGCACGGGGCGATCGACCTTGTCGAGGCGGTCGCGAAGTGCGTATCCTGCGGGATCGATCTCCGCGTGACCTGTCTGGGCAACGGTCCTTTTTGGCGCAAGGCCCACGAAGCAGCGAAGCATGCCGGTGTGCTCGAGGTGATGCGGTTCGTTGGCAATGTGCCGTTTCAGGACGTACCTGAGCACTTGGCGCAGGCCGATGTCGGGCTCGCGCCGTTTAGCCCTGCTGCGTTTCCGGCGCTTCGGTTGGGCTGGTTCTGGTCTCCGATCAAGATATTCGAGTACCTCGCGTCTGGTCTTGCCGTCGTCACGATCGGCATCCAAGAACTGCGCGAGCTTCTTCCAGGCTCGGTCGCGCGCTTCTATACGCCGGGTGACGTGGACGGATTGGCCCATGCAATCGAGGCTCTTGCCGCTGACCGAGCGGCGCTCGAACAGATGCAGCTGGCTTCCCGGTCGTTGGCAAAGTCACGTTTCACGTGGGACCATCAGGCCGCGGCGGTCGAGAACCTTCTGATGACGGTTGTCCAGTGAGGCGAGTCCTCCGTCCTTCGACGGCGCACGATGACGTTGAGACCGACCGCGTGGCCCAACCCTCACGGTCGGCATGTCGCGGTCCCACAAGGTAACTACGTGGCGTTACGTGTCGATCTTGTGTTTCCGCGGTTCAAACTGCTGTCGGGCGCCGAACGCGCGATTTTGGGACTCGCCGGCGCCTTGACGGCAGACGGCCATGACGTCCGAGTCGTGTGCCATCAGTTCGATTCGTCGTGTCGTCCCCGACTGCCGCCAGACGTGACGCTCGCGTGTAGCCATGCGCGCCTCGATTGGAGTACGAATCGGTATCTGAATGCGGGATCAGACTACCTGCGGTGCGTTGGGTTGAAGCACCTGCTAGATGACGCCGCAGACGTATTGGTGCTCTTTGGTCCGTCCCTGCCGCTCGTCTGGCCTCGGCGGACGGGTGGAGCCAGGGTCCTCTATTTCTGCTGGGAACCGCCGCGTGCGCTGTACCAGGATCGGGGTCGTGTGCTGTCGCGGCTGGGGTGGTCGAAGGTGCTGGTCGGACCCGCGCTCCGTCTCTACGGCGCGCTCGATCGCTGGTTCGTCCGACGTGTTGACGACGTCTGCACCTCGAGTCCGTTTGCCGCGTCGCAAATCGAGGCTGCGTATGGGCGGTCGGCTTCGGTGGTGACCCTTGGAGTGGACCGCGCCCGGCTCGACGCTGTCCGGCGCGTGCAAGACAGCTCCCCGCCGGTCGTGCTGACGGTGAACTACCTGCATCCCCGCAAACGTGTCGAGCTCTTTCTCGAGGCCGCATCACGGTGCCGTGACCGGTGGACCGACGCCACCCCTCGCCCGCGGTGGATCGTCGTGGGTGACGGACCCGAGCGCGATCGTCTTGAGAAACTGGCGCACGCGCTCCGAGTGGACGACGATGTCGTCTTCGCGGGTTTCGTGCCAGACGACCAGCTTCCGCAGTACTATGCGGCGGCGAGCTGCTACGTGCACACCGCGGTCGAGGAGAGCTTTGGTCTGTCGGTGATCGAGGCGGCGTATTGCGGGAGCCCCATCGTCGCCGTCGATGAAGGTGGAGTGCAAGAGACGGTTGAACATGGTGTCACCGGATTTCTGGTGGCTCCCAGTCCTCTCGAGCTCGCGGCGTCAGTCGAAACGATCCTGAGGTCGGCGGATTCAGGCCGGACTATGGGGCAGGCGGGGCACGAACGCGTGTCTGAGCGGTACCGATGGGATAGGGGTGCCGCTGACATTATTCGACTCGCTCAGGCACGACGTCCATGAGGCTCAAAAAAAAAAACCGTTTCGAAAGAGTGGGTGCAGGAGTGGGGAGCGCTGGCTCTTCTCGCGGTACTCGCGCTGCCGTTGTTCACGCCCCGTATCTACGCCAGCGACGAGATCAAATATTTCGCCGGGCTCCGTTCCGTGTACTTCGACCGCGATCTCCACTACGAGAACGAGTACGCCTATTTTGTCAGTCGGGACCCGGTGGCCCACGCTGGTCTGCGTCCTTTCATGGAGCAACCCACTCCGACGGGCTACCGACTCAACGACGCCCCGATCGGTTCGGCGATCATGTGGGCACCGGCGTATATCGTGGCGGACGGCCTCGTCGTCGTGGCTCGGGCGCTCGGGGCGGCGGTTCCGAGAGACGGTTTTAGCTGGCCCTACGTCTGGGCGGTCTGTATTGCCTCCTTGGTGTGGGGGACGAGCGGCATGTTCCTCTGCTATCGCCTGTGCCGAGCGTACGTCGGTCGGGCGGAAGCAACATGGGGCGTACTAGCGGTCTGGTTTGCCTCGCCCGTGGTCTTCTACCTCTACATCACTCCGGCGATGTCCCACGCCAACTCGCTGTTTGCGGTCGCGCTGTTCTTGTGGGTGTGGCACGTCACGCGTCACCACCGTACTTTATTGGGATGGGTGGTACTCGGTGTGAGCGCCGCGTTGATGGTCCTCGTTCGTGAGCTGAACTGGCTCGTGCTTCTGGTCGTGGCGGTCGACGAGCTCTTCTCAATCCGTCGAGGGGCCGACGTGGACGTGCGCGCGCAAGGAGGGACCGCACCGGCGGCGTGGTTCGCCGAGCTCGTACATCGCGGTGCAGGTTATCTTGTCTTTGGACTGACGGTGGTCGCACTTGTCGCGCCACAGTTTTACGTCTACCAGACCTTGAACGGGACCCTGGGACCCACCCCGTTCGTGGTCGAAAAGTTCTCTCTGCTGCCGGTCCACGCCGTCGAAGTGCTCTTCTCGGGCTTTCATGGGTTGTTCTCCTGGCACCCGGTTACGCTCGTGGGCGTGATCGGGCTTGCACTCATGTGGCGACGTTCGCCCGCGTTGGCGCTGGCGTTTGGGGCGGTCTTTGCCGCTCAGGTTATCGTGATCGGGTCGTACGAGATTTGGTGGGGTGGCGCGTCGTTTGGAGCGCGCCGGTTCGTCAACTGCACCGCAATCTTTGCGGTCGGCGTCTCGGTGGCGTTCGGCCAGCTGCGTAGTGCGTCTTCTCGAGTAGCCGGCGCGGTCATCGTGTTGCTTATTCTGTGGAATTTTGGTCTGGCCGTGCAGTACTCGATCGGGTTGATTCCACGTGACGAACCAGTCCGCATGACGCAGGTCGCCTACAACCAGATCTTCGAAGTGCCCCCTCGCATCGCTGGGATCGCCTGGCGGTTCGTTTTCGATCGATCATCGCTGTACCGGACACGGTCATAGATCGCGGCGGTGTCATGCGAGACGTGGCTCCCTCCCCACTGACTCCCGATGCGGCAGCCTGGCGCGTCTGGCTGGTGACCGACGTGTACCCGCCTGGCTGCGGCGGGAGCGGGTGGAGCACGCACGCCCTGGCGCGGGTGTTGACCGATTACGGACACGATGTGGCTGTGATCGTGATCGACCAGTCGCGCAACGACGTGACCACGCGGGAGTATGAGGGAGTCGCCGTCACGAACGTCGGGGTTCGTGAGGCTCGGACCGCTCGCAACCGCCTGGGTGCCCGCGACTTCTCGCATGCGGCAATCGCATCGTATCTCGAGACACGACTTCGGGCGGAGCCTGATGTCGACATCCTCCATGCGCAGCATCTTCACAGCAGTCCTCCAACGGTCGAGGTGGGACGTTCACATGACCGGGCGACGCTCGCCACCGTCCGTGACTACTGGCCGGTCTGTCTGCACGGGACCTCCTGGTGGAACTCCGCTCGTTGCGATGGGTGTACGACGTCGAATTTGAAGGGCTGCATGGCGGAGTACTGGCGGTGGCCGAGGCCTATGTCTCGGGTGATGGTCGGGTGGGCCCGTGGTCGCCTCCACGCGCGGGCGACGGGGCTCGGCGGTGCCCACAAGGTCCTGACGGTGAGCGAGGCCGTGCGACGACGAATCGAACGCGCGATACCGGAGACCGACGTGTCGGTCGTTCCCAACATCGTAGACCCGGACGCCGTCAGGTCGGCGGCGTCCCCGGACCGCGGCCGCGGTATCGCGCCGTATCTGCTGACGGCAGGAAAGCTTCAGCCAACCAAGGGGTTCGACCTACTCTTGAGCGCGCTCCGCGAGATCGATGTCGAGCTACCACTCGTCGTCGCCGGCGATGGTCCGCTGAGATCCACACTGGAGGCTCAGGCGGCGGCGATGGGTGTCAAGGTCTCGTTTCTGGGATGGGTCGACCACAGTCGTCTTCTCGGTCTGCAGCGTGACGCCCATGCCGTCATTCTGCCCAGTGCGTGGGACGAGCCGTTGTCGAGGCTCGTCCTGGAAACGATGGGACTCGGCACGCCTGTGGTTGCCTGGGCCCGGGGCGGCAACGTCGAGATGATTGAGTCGGGCGTCTCGGGATGGCTCGTGCGCGATCCGTCCGACCTTCGCCGGGCGATCACCGAACTCGAGTCACAGGACCGTCGCCTTCAGGCCGGTCGCGCCGCCCTGACGCGGGTGGTTGAGCGATACTCGCCAGCCGCCGTGTATCCGGCGGTGGCGGCGGCGTACGCGGGCGCCCTCGAAGACGCTCGACGCGTTCGGCCGCGCTCCGGCGGAGGCGTCTGACATGATTCATGAAGGTCACAGTCCGGTTCCGCGGGTGGCCATGGTCTCCCGCCGTATCCACCCCGCCCACGGGCCCGGAGGGCTGGAACGCCACGTCTTCGAGCTGGTGACTGAGCTGGCCGCCCGCGGCGTTGAGATTGATTTGTTCGCTGAGACACCAACCGATCCCGATCGATTAGCCCGCGCCGACAAGACGTTGTCATCAGTGGTCACGCCGCACTGGATTCCCGGGGGGCGGCTTCCGATCGGCGTTCGCAAGGGTACGATCGTTCTGGACCGGATCACGAACTACTTCATCTGGTCTGGCCGGGTTGCCCGGCGGATCCCCTGTGATCAACGTCCGACCGGCCGGGTCGTTCACGTGCACGGTCTGGCCGGATGGGGAGTCGCCAAGGCGGCGCGCCGGGGTCAGCTTGGATGCCCGCTTCTGGTGACAACGCAAGGTCTCGAGGAGTTTCGATCCCATCAGCGTCTGAAGCACTGGGCCTATCTGCCGTTCAGACAAGGCATGAAGACCGTCGCGGCCGCCAGCGACGCCGTCGTGACCACCGACGAAGCGCTCCGGCCAGTCGTTCGTCAGCACCTCGGTATTGCTGACCGCGACCAGGTCGTCATTCCCAACGCCGTCGCCCCCGATCGATGTCGCCAGCTCGGCAGGATCGAGCAAGGGTGCGCGCTCTTGGCTCGACACGGACATGAGGGGGCGTCGCCGATCTTCCTGTCGGTCGGACGTATCGAGGCCAACAAGGGGTTCGATGTCATGGTGGCGGCGCTGGCCATGGTCGCGCAGTCGCTTCCTCCGGCGTGGGCCTGGGTGCTGGCCGGAGAGGGTCCCGAGCGATCGCGCATCCGGGCCTTGATTCGCGAGGCTGGCTTGGAGTCGCATTGCTGTCTGACAGGTCGCGTCAACGAGACCGATCTTCACAGTTTGTATCGCGTCGCCGACTGGTTCGTGCACCCGACTCGCTACGAAGGTTCCAGCCTGGTCACCCTCGAAGCGATGGCTCATGGGCTTCCAGTTGTCGCCTCTCGTACCGGTGGATTGCCTGACAAAGTGGTCGACGGTGTCTCGGGGTTCTTGGTGGTGCCTGGTGATCCGGAGGCGCTGTCGGCTCGCCTGGTCGACCTCGCGTCCGTCGATGCGCACGATTTCGGAGCGGCGGGCCAGCAGCGCTGCGAGTCACGCTTCAGCTGGAACGTCGTGGCACCGCAGTACCTGTCGCTGTACCAACAGCTTGTCGCTAGTCGAGGGTGATGCGGTCCACCATCACACCGAGTTCACGAGTATCGTCGCCTTCAGCTGCCGCACTCGGAACCCACGTAGTGCTTTCTAACCGGAGCAAGGGCGCATCCTCTCCCGCCTCGATCTGAGATGCGACGTCCAGGGGAATCTGGAACACGAACGGCACGAATCGGTTGGTCGGCGCCGCGCCGCCCAAGTAGTTCTCGTTCACATACACGTCGACACGTGCGGGCGCAGCGTCTTGGGGTCGGCCGCCAACGTTGAGCCACAATGTAAGAGAGCGATTCTCGCTATCGACCGCCGGCAAAAGCACCGACGAAACCTTGCCTGACCACCGGAATGTCACGTCTCGCCCCGCCATCGTTTCCTTGGCGAAGAACTGGCGGACGTAGAGGTCGTCACCGGCACCGACATCTAGGTCGAATCCCATGCTCGAGCTGAGACGAGGTAACAGCTCGTAAACGCCGAACTCGAACGCCTTTTGTCTGACCTCAGTAGGATAGGCGTTGTACGCCGATTCGTACTCGGGGACTTCGAAACGATCGAGCAGCAGAGGGACAGCAGTTATCGACCTGGATGGAAGACCGGTTCCGCTGCCCCCGATGAAGAGCACCCGCCGATGGCGCCCTTCGGCCCACGAGAGAAAACGGCGAAACGAATCTTTGTCAGGATCTCTTTCCCAAAATACCAAGACATCACGGGCATAGATATACCCGAGAGGAAGCGCGAGAGTGTGCAGGTCGGAGATCTGACGCGATTCCACAAGGACGAGGTCGGAGTCCCGCAGCTGCGCGTTGAGTGTTTCGAGCCGGGGAATCAGACCGGCATACTCGACATAGTTCAGAATCGGCCGACTTCTCTCGTAGTACTGGTACGCGAACAGTCCGGTTACTATGACCCCTACTGCGAAGAAGCCGGCTCGGACCCCTTTGCGGTCGGAGAAGGCACGGGGACCGGGTGTCGATCCGACGAATGCCGCTGCCCCGATGAGCAGGCATGTGCCCGGGAGGATAACCGCGAGGAATCGCCTCGCGGCCCAGAAGTGCTCCGGAATAATTCGTATCTTGTAGAAGAAGACGCACGAGAAGACGATCACTGTGGCCAGAAAAGCCAGGTTGGGCCAGAACGCACGCCGCACGGCCACCGCCAATCCAATCAACGCCGCCGCGACACCGAGGGGTGACACATAGAGCCGGGCGAACGTGCGTAGTGCATCGGCATCATGCGGAGCGAGTCGACCGCCGGCGACCCTGATGAAGTAGGCGTAGCCTGCCAGGAGCATCACGACCAGCAGGACTCCCCAGGGCAGATAGCGACGAATATGGGTTGCCGCGCGCGTCTTCACGAGCGCCACGATTAAGCCGAGTGCGACCGGCGCCGCCACGGCGGCGGTCAGTGGAAGACGATTTAGCACGAACTCGAGCTGGATCTCGATGTACGGCGCCATGAGTGTCGCGTAATACAGAGCGGCGACCGCGGTGCCTATCGTCAACGGAACGAGGAACGAGAGTTGCGGAGTGCGCCGATCGTAGAGGCCGAGCAGCCCGACGATGCCTATCGTCCCGATCACCAGAATGCCGGTCAAATGGGCGAAAAAGGACAACGTGAGCAACAGAGCGGCGACGGGCGCAAAGAACGTATCCTTATCCACGCTGGCCCGGCTGAACGCTAAAGCGCTTTTCAGATAGCCCTTGTACTGCTTGGGCTCGTCGTGGTACTTCTGCATGCACCAATGCAGGAGGACCGATGCAAGCCTATTCGATGGATCTCCGAGAACGGGCCCTGCTCGACAGTGATGCCGGGATGAAGGCCGCGGACGTTGCGGTGAAGTACCGCGTGAGCGGGTCGTGGGTGCGGCTGTTGAAGCAGCGTCGGCGGGAGACGGGCGAAGTCGCGCCGCGCGTCCAGCGGCACGGGCGGCGCCGGATGTTGGAGCCGCACCTGCACACCCTGGCCGCGCTGATCGCGGAGCAACCGGATCGCACCGTAGCCGAGCTGAAGGACGCGCTCGGCACGCCGGCCAGTCTGGCGACGATCTGGCGCGCGGTGGCGGCTCTGGACGTGACCGTCAAAAAAAACGGTCCGGCCCTCCGAACACGATCGACCTGACGTCGCGGCCGCGCGGGTCGTGTGGCACGCCGCCGCGCCGACCTGGGATCCGACACGCCTGGTTTTTCTCGATGAAACCGGCATGACGAACAATCTCCTGCGGCGGTATGGTCGGGCCCTCCGCGGGGCCCGCGTCCACGACCACGCGCCGTGCGCCCGGTGGCAGACCAGTACGTTTCTCGCAGCGCTGCGGGTGACTGGCCTGACCGCGCCCGGGGTCTTCGACGGCGCCATCGACGGGGCGAGCTTCCTCGCCTATATCGAACAGATCCTCGTGCCCACCCTGCATCCCGGGGACATCGTCATCGCCGATAACCTCAGCGCACACAAAGTGGCCGGCGTCCGCCAGGCGATCGAGCGCGTCGGCGCCACGCTCTGCTATCTGCCGCCCTACAGTCCGGACCTCAATCCCATTGAACTCTGCTTCGCGAAGCTTAAAGCCCTCGTGCGCGCCGCCCGCTGTCGATCCACCGAAACCCTCTGGCCTTTCCTCGGCGCCTGTCTGCCGCACTTCAGCCCCGAGGAATGCCGCAATTACTTTCGACACTGCGGCTATCCGGGCACCACACGGTCATGAAAAGCGCTTTAGAAGCCCCGCGAAGACAAGTACCTGCATCATGATTTCTGCATTTGGGTAGCGGCTGTACCACACCGAGGCAACGTTCACCGTAAGAAGAATGGCTCCGGCCGCGGCTGCCGGGCGTCCCAGCAACCAGCTCCCGCAGAAGTACACCGCGATGATCCCAAGGACTGACAGCAGACTGACGACATAGCGCGCGCCCGTGAGGCCGTGAGCTCCGTAGCCGATGGCGATCCACAGAGGAAATAGATGTGGAAACTGCCCCAGGACCGCGCCCTCGTCAGGGTCGATGAGATAGAACCCCATGAAGCGACTCCCGTAGTACGTGTCAAAGCCCAGATGCGGCATGTAGAGATCGCGGAATTCGGGGGGGATCGCCTCGACCAATGGATCGTGGATCGTCAAGGTGCCCCGCTGGGCGATCTGGATGCCCTCGTTGAAGTAGGTGCCGGGGTCCTTGCCGCCCATCACATACTCCGCTGGTGGCACGGAGAAGATGATCGAGGTCGAGAGGGCGACCAGTCCGGCCGCCACGGCCGCGCTCCAGCCCAGGGGCGCGGCAGCGGTTGGGAGACGCAGTCTGGCTCGCGTAACCGCGATGAGGATCGCACTCAGCGCGGCGTTCACCAGGAGAAGACGGTCGAAGCGATACCACCCGACCGCCGCGAGGCCAAAACCGATGACTGAGGTTAGGGCCAGGCTAAGAATGATTGACCAGAATAGTCGCTCCTCTGCGCGGAGGCCGGCGCGCCGTTCCCGCTGCGCAATCGGTAACCGAAAGATGACAGCACCAGGGATGTAGGCGACGAGGAGGGCGGAGAGCGCGGTGCTCCACATGGAGGATCGGCCGAACCGTACCACGAGATGTAGCGAGACGGCAACGCGCGCGGCGGGCGCCTACACGTGATCTGGAGTCCCCGACACACCACGAAAGGCGCAGGCGTAGGCGTCCTGGAAGCGCTGGGCGGTGCGGTCCCAGCTGTGGGCGCGGCACATCTCGGTGCGTGCACGCAGCCCCAAGCTTTTCGCGTTGGCCGGCTGCATGAGCAGCTGCGAGACCGCGTCCGCCAGAGCGCTCGGGTCTCGCTCGGGGACGACGCGCGCCGTCTGGCCTTCCCTCGCCACCGTTCCCATGCCACCGGCCGCCGTCGCGATGACCGGCGTCCCCGACGCGAGTGCTTCCATGAGGACATTCGGGAGCCCGTCAACGTTGCCCGAGTCGTCCTTCACCGACGGGACGATGGCCAGATCGGCAGTAGCGAGCCATTCGGCCACGTTTCCCTGTTTGACCGGTCCGAGAAACCTGACGTGGTTCACTACGCCTCCGTCGGTGGCGCGCCGACGCAGCTCGGCTTCAAGGTCTCCGCCCCCCGCAACGATCAGGACCATGCGCGGAAAGCGTTCCGTCAACCTGGGCAACGCGTCGATCAGATACTCGAATCCCTTCTTACGAACCAATCGTCCGGCGATGAGCAGCACCGGGTCGTCCTGGGCCAGCCGCTACTGCTCACGGAGCCTCATGCGCACGCTCGCGTCGGGCTTGAACCGGTCCGTATCGACACCGTACGGGACGACCGTCATCCGGTTCGGATCGGCGCCGAGCTGGACGGCTCTGTGGGCCAGGTCGTCAGTGCAGGCTGTGATCCACGCCGCCTGGTTGAACGCCAAACGGGCGGCAGCACGGGCGAGGGGGTTGGCTTCGGCCAGGTAGACGTCTGACCCGTGAAGGCTCACGAACAGCGGCACCTGGACCCGGAAGCGACCCAGCACCGCCATAAAGCCGCCGGGTACCGCCCAGTGGGCGTGGACGAGGGCGGGGTTCGTGGCGCGCAGGAGGCGATGAAGCGCCCAACACCCAGCAGTCACGGCCAGCGGGGCTGCCAGATACGCCGAGCTGCGCAGACTGACGTCGGCCCTCAAGGCGGATGCGTAGCCGAAGACGTGGAGTCGGGTCGTCGGGGCATACCGAAAAAAATGGAAGTGCAGATTGCCTTCATGAGCCGATCGCTCGACGAGCGGGTGCCATGGCGCGAGGACATGAACCTCGTAGCCGTGTGCCGCCACACCCTTGGAGATTGGCTCAACGAACGTCCCAACCCCGTCCCCCGGAAATCGAGGGTAAGAGGTCGTCAGCATGACGATCCGCCGGGGCATTCAGTCTCGTTTCTCGAACCGAAGCGTGGAGATCTGCTCCGACACCAGGCCGAGGAGGAAGACGATGACCCCGAGCACGATCAGCAACACCGACGAGTTGGTGATGTGCATCTGCGTCGCGATCGTCCACGCCGCGTAGCCGCCACCGAGACCCAGCAAGAGCGCGCTTATCGGGACGAAGATCCTGAGCGGACTGAAAATCGTGATGACTCGCAAAAGAATCAAAAAAAATTTGAACCCGTCCCGGGCAAAACGAATCTTTGACCGCCCTACCCGCGCATCCGCGTCGGCGGTCTCGAACCCCACGTTGTAACCCGCCCGAATGAAGGCGAGCGTCGTCGTCGTCGGGGTTGAAAACCCGTTCGGAAGCAGGTGGATGAACTCCAGGAGGCAGGACGTGCGGGCCGCGCGGAACCCTGAGGTCAGGTCCGGAATAGCTCGACCCGCGAGGAACGACGCCAGCCGCGCGAGGACGAAGTTGCCGACCCGGCGTCCGAGTGTCGCTTGCGTCGCGTCGGGTCGGGCGCCAACCACGAGGTCGTACTCCCCCAGGTGCGCGACCAAGCGGGGAGCCAGCGCCGCCCGGTGCTGGCCGTCGGCGTCGATTATCAATATGAACTCGCCTGAAGCCTGACGGAGACCGGTCTTGACCGCCGCGCCGTTTCCCTTGTTGTACGGGTGCTGCAGGTCGGCGCCGGCCTCCCGGGCGCGCGCCGCGGTGGCGTCGTCCGAGCCGTCGTCGATGACCAGGATCTCGTGCCAATCGCCAGCCTCGGCCATCGACCGGACGACGTCGCCGATGCTCTCGGCTTCGTTGTAGGCGGGGATCAGGACCGACGTCGAGGACGGCGTAGCCACCACAGATTCCTATGGCTTTCCGATCTCTATCGGCTCCTCGATGGTATCGAGGTTGGGGGACTTCTCTGCGGGGGTGCTCAGCTCGATCGATCGAATACGGAACAATAGCTCTTCCGTCAGTCTGCGGTTGGATGCAATGGCATCGGCAACCAGCAGGCCAATCAGAATCACCTGGAACCCGACGATCATCAACACCGCCGACAGAATCAATGACTGGACGTTCCCCTGGCCCTGACCGCCCAGGTATAGGAACAGGAAGCGAAGAGAAACGACAAATCCGGCCAGGAACACGGTGCCACCCGTGACCGTGAACACCTTGAGCGGCTCGTACATCGTGTAGATCCTGACAATCGTCGCTGCCGACTTCTTGATATAGGTGAATACGCTGTCGAACAATCGTGAGTCCCGCGTGTTCTCGTTCGTGGCGACCGGCACATGTGCGATGGCCATTCGCTTCTTTCCCGCCTGAATGATCGACTCAAGGGTGTACGAGAAGTCGGACACGATCGTTTGACGCAGCGCGGCTTCCCGGCTGTACGCACGGAATCCGCTCGTGGTGTCGGGGACTCGTGTGTTCGAGACCTGCCGGACGACCCAGCTTCCAAAGAGCTGTAGCCACCGCTTGAGCCGCGGCATATGTCGCAGCGTTCTGACGTTGCGGTCGCCGATGACGATGTCGGCTTCAAGACGAAGAATCGGTTGAACCAACGTCGAGATATCCTTACCGACGTACTGATTGTCGGCGTCGGTGTTCACGATGACGTCGGCTCCGAGCTTGAGAGCGGTGTCGAGACCGGTCATGAACGCCGCCGCGAGGCCCTTGTTCGCGCGAAACCGTACGACGTGGTCGACGCCGCAGCCTCGCGCCACGTCGGCAGTATCGTCTGTGGACCCGTCATCGATCACCAGCACTTCGATTCGGTCAATCCCGGGGATTCGAGTCGGCAGATCTCGCAACGTCGTCGGAAGCGTCGACGCCTCGTTGAGGCACGGGATCTGGATGATTAACTTCGTCATGCGGATGTGAGCTTTTCGATGACGCCGTCCCAGCTGATGGTGCGAGCCCGTTCGAAGCCAGTGCCACCGTACTCGCCGGCCTGCCTGCGATCCGAGGCGAACACGTTGACGGCGCACGCGATCGCCTCAGCGGTCGGTTCACACACGATACCGTTCACACCGTCGCGTACAAATTCGAGTGTGCCTCCCGAGTCCGTAGCCGTGATGACCGGCTTCCTCGACAGAAACGCCTCTAGCGTAATGTACCCATAATCCTCGTCATACGGAGCGTAGACGACGGTCAGCGCCCCAGCATAGAGGTCGATCAACTGCGTGTCGTCCACCAGCCCGAGGAACGTCACACGATCCGACACCTTGAGCGTTGCCGCGAGTGACTCGAGGTCCTCGCGTTGAGATCCGTCGCCGACGACGACCAGGCGAGTAGGTGGATCGACGTGCTGTATGGCCCGAAGCGCGAGATCGATCCGTTTGATCGGCTCGAGCCGCCCGACGGACAGCACGTAATCGCCGTAGTCACCTGGGCGCAATCGGTCCGCGAGCGGCGGCGGATGATACAACGGCTCTGCGTCGAGTCCGTTGAAGTGTCGCAGACGCGTCGCAGTGTTTGCGGCATTGGTAAATCGTTTCTGACATTCTCCCAGCATCCGACGGTCCAGATCGATGATCCGTTCCCGTACGGCGACATCTGTATCGGCGTGGTCGAAGTCGCTGAACGTCGTTCCGCAGAGCTCATAGGCCGCTCGACACTGATGGATCAGCCAGACGACCTTGTTAGGGTGCCGGGCGAAATATGTCGGGAACTTGGTGCCAATGACCAGGTCAATCGGGCTGCCGTTGCTCTCACTCAGGTCGATGAGGCGCCAGGCGGCGGCGTGGGGGAGGATCTCTTCCTTCGGATACTCCTTGAATGGCAGGCGGACAAGCTCCGTCGAGAAACCGTGCTTCTTGAGTTGGTCGACGAGGGCCCGGACGTGGTATTCGGCACCTCCGGTGACGAACGGCACCTGAGCCTCGCACACGACAACCGTTCGAATTGACATCCTACAGTTGCGCGTCATGGTACCAGAAACGATGCGTCCCTCGAGAAACCGGCCCTCGGTGGGGCCTGAAATTGACTTGGTTCGAGCCAGGCGGTACGATCCGGATGTTCGGGTGGGTGAGGAAGCCGTTGGCTGGGCCGACGGCCGTTTTTTTTGACCACGCTTGATACATTTTTCACAATATCTAAGAGCGGGGCAGGCCGCCCCGTCTTTTTTGGTGTGGACTTGAGAAATATTTCACAAGCATTGCGGTATGTGGTCGTGTGTCCGCCGTGCAGTCGGGTCACAACGCCGGGTTCGTGTTTGGGTTGAGGCGATGAGTCTGCACAAGGTGAGCAAGGGGCTTCGTCTCCCGATCTCCGGTGGTCCAAGGCGCGACCTCGAGCGACCGCGTTCGACCCGGCACGTTGCCCTACTGGCGGATGACTATCTCGGTCTTCGACCGGCCATGCAGGTGTCGGTCGGTGATGACGTAAGGCGAGGGCAGGTTCTCTTTGAAGATAAGAAGCTGCCGGGCGTGCGGCACACCGCACCGGCCGCGGGCACGGTGCGAGCGGTTCACCGCGGCGATCGGCGCGCACTCCGTTCGGTTGTCATCGAGATGAGTCCGGCCGAAATGGCCGGGCGGAGTCCTGCGGAGGCGACCTTTCGGTCGTTTTCGGGACGGCACCCGACCGGACTCACGCCCGATGAGGTTGTCGAGCTGCTCACCGAGTCGGGGCTGTGGACGAGCCTCAGAGAGCGACCGTTTGGCCACGTCGCGACGCCACAGACGCGGCCGCACTCGATGTTTGTCACGGCTGTCGACACCAACCCTATGGCGCCGCCGCTTGACGTCGTGATGCAGGACACGTCAGCACCGTTCGAGCTCGGTCTCGTCGCGCTGACCCGCCTGACCGATGGCCCGGTGTTCGTGTGCACCGGTCCGGAGACTCCCATCCCGATCCCCACACTGGACCGCGTGCACCACGAGCAGTTCTCCGGACCGCATCCGTCCGGGACACCAGGGTTTCACATTCATCGCTTGGATCCAGTCGATCGTCAGAAGACGGTCTGGCACATCGGAGTCCAGGACGTGGTGGCGGTCGGAAGATTGTTCGAAACGGGGTCGCTGGACGTGAGACGTATCGTGGCGCTGGGTGGTCCACCGGTGCAGCGCCCGCGGCTGCTCGAGACACGTCTCGGTGCGTCCCTCGATGAGCTTCTCGTCGGGGAGCTCGATGAGGTCGAAACGCGACAGATCTCTGGTTCTGTGCTGTCCGGGCGCACGGCGTCTGGGGAGGTGGAAGGTTATCTGGGGCGATATCATCAGCAAATCTCTGTGCTTCGGGAGGAGCGCGAGCGTGAGTTCCTTGGCTGGCTCGGACCCGGTATCGACAAGTACTCCGTCATCTCGACGTTCGTCTCCCGACTGCGTCCCGGGCGGTTGATTCCGTTCACGACCACCAGCAACGGATCTCGGCGGGCCATTGTGCCGATCGGGATGTTCGAGAAAGTCCTGCCGTTTGACATCCTTCCCACTCCGCTGCTGCGCTCGTTGATCATGCGCGACGTCGAGCGCGCGGAAGAGCTTGGTTGCCTGGAGCTTGACGAGGAGGACGTCGCGGTCTGTTCGTTCGTCTGTTCGGGCAAAAACGACTACGGCCCCTTGCTGCGCGACGTGCTCGACACGATCGAGAGGGAGGGATAGTGCGCTTCCTCCGTCGCCTGCTCGACACGCAGGCCCACAACTTTGAGCCTGGCGGAAGACTCGAGCGGCTCTACGCCCTCTGGGAGGCTCAGGACACCATCCTATTTACTCCTGGTTCTGTCACCAGCGGACCCTCCCATGTGCGTGACGGCCTGGACCTGAAGCGGCTGATGATCACCGTCGTGGCCTCCCTGGCCGGTTGCGTCTACATGGCGATGTACAACACCGGGTATCAGGCCAATCTCGCTGTGGCTCGGGGCGCACTCCCGCTCACGAACTGGCAGACCGGTGCGGTCGAGGCCCTTGGGATCGGCTTTGCCCCAGAGAACCTCATGGCGTGTCTCATTCACGGCGCGCTGTATTACCTACCGGTCCTGGCGGTGACATTCGCTGTCGGCGGACTCTGGGAGGTGTTGTTCGCCGTCGTTCGTCGGCACGAGGTCAACGAAGGCTTCCTCGTCACGGGGATGTTGTTTCCGCTCATTCTCCCGGCGACCATTCCGTTGTGGCAGGTCGCCCTTGGTATCTCGTTCGGCGTCGTCGTTGGGAAGGAGATCTTCGGGGGCACCGGAATGAACGTGCTCAATCCCGCTTTGGTTGCTCGGGCGTTCTGCTTCTTTGCCTATCCCGCTGAAATGTCGGGCGATAGTGCGTGGATTGCGGCCCAGACGTCGGCCGACGGTGTCAGTGGGGCGACCGCGTTGGCCCAGGCCACGCTGGCAGGCCCAACCGGCGTGGTGGAGAGCTTTGACTGGTGGAGCGCGTTTGTCGGCGTCGTCCCTGGCTCGATGGGGGAGACCTCGACGCTGGCGTGTCTGGCCGGAGCGGCGGTGCTCGTCCTGACTGGCGTCGGGTCCTGGCGCATCATGCTCAGTGTGGCGATGGGCACACTTGTCACTGCGATGCTGCTGAACACACTGGGCTCCGATACCAACCCCTTCTTCTCGGTGCCGCCAGTCTGGCACTTTGTGATGGGCGGATGGGCGTTCGGAACCGTCTTCATGGCGACCGAGCCGGTCTCGGCGCCGTCGTCGCCACGAGGGCATCTCATCTATGGACTGCTGATCGGCGCGCTCGTGGTGCTGATCCGAGTCGTCAACCCGGCCTATCCAGAAGGGATGATGTTGGCAATACTGTTCATGAACCTTTTCGCGCCGCTGATTGACTACTTCCTCATTCAGGCCAACATCAAGCGGCGGAGGGCCCGCTATGCAGGGTAGCGTCTTATACAACCTTGGTTTCGCGGCCATCGTGTGTGTGGTCTGCGCCGTCGTGGTGTCGTCGTCCGCGGTGACGTTGCGTGAGCGGCAAGAGGCGAACCGGCTCCTGGAAAAGCAACGCAACGTTCTGGTGGCGGCCGGCTTTGCCACCGAGGATGAGTCGCTCGAGCGTGACGATGTGGCCGCCCGATTCGCCCCGATTCGACAGGTGGTCATCGACCTTGGCACTGGCGAGGAGTCGGAGGCGACCGACCCGACCCTCTTTGATCCGCGCGCCGCAACACGGGACGCCGAGACCAGCCGAGAGGCACCGGAGAACGACGCCGGGCTGACTCGAATAGCGAACGAGGCGCTGGTGTACGAGGTGCGAGATGGAGACCGGCTCGAACTGGTGATTCTACCGGTCGAGGGGCTGGGGCTCTGGTCGACGTTGTACGGGTTCGTGGCCCTCGATTCCGACCTCGAGACGATTCGGGGACTGACCTTCTATCAACATGGCGAGACGCCAGGCCTCGGAGGAGAAGTCGATAACCCTCGGTGGAAGTCGTTGTGGCCCGGGCGACGAGTGTTTGAGGGCGACGATCCGCGGATTGAAGTCATTCGGGGGAGAGCCGGATCGCCGGATGAGGATCCCTACCGGGTTGATGGCCTTGCCGGCGCCACCATGACCGGACGCGGCGTGACGAACCTGTTGCGTTTCTGGCTGGGCGACGAGGGTTTCCGTCCCTATTTGAATCGCCTCCGGCAGGAAGGAGCGGCGTAATGGCGGCGGCCAAGCCTCAGGACGTCCTGATCGACCCGATCTTTGACAACAACCCGATCGCCCTCCAGGTGCTCGGCATTTGTTCGGCGCTCGCGGTGACCACGAAGATGGATACCGCGTTGGTGATGTCGACCGCGGTGATCGGCGTCTTGATGGCGTCGAACTTCTTTATCAGCGCGCTTCGAGATCAAATCCCGACGAACATTCGGATCATCGTGCAGCTGACGATCATCGCATCGTTGGTGATTGTGGTAGACCAGATCCTCAAGGCATACCTGTTCGAGATCTCGCAGCAGTTGTCGGTGTTCGTCGGCCTCATCATCACCAACTGCATCATCATGGGGCGGGCCGAAGCCTATGCGATGCAGAATCCGCCGAGCCTGAGCCTGGTGGATGGACTCGGGAACGGCTTGGGGTATGGCGCGATTCTCATGGGGACGGCGCTCCTGCGCGAACTGTTCGGATCGGGGTCGGTCTTTGGGACCCAGTTGCTGCCGCTGGCGGCCGATGGTGGGTGGTATACGCCCAACGGCTTGATGGTGCTGTCACCCGGAGCTTTCTTCATCATCGGCTTCTTTATCTGGGCCCTGCGGGTCTGGAAGCCTGAGCAGGTCGAGGAGGAGTAATGCTCGAGCACTACATGAACCTCGCCGTCAAGTCGATCTTCATCGAGAACATCGCGCTCGCGTTCTTCTTGGGGATGTGCTCGTTTATCGCGGTGTCGCGGCAAGTCAAGACCGCCCTTGGACTGGGGTTGGCCGTGGTGTTCGTGCTGACGATCACCGTGCCGATGAACAACCTGATCTTTGTGTATGCGCTGCAGCCCGGCGCGCTCGCCTGGTTGCATCCTTCGCTGGAGGCCTACGACCTGTCGTTTCTGGGCTTCTTGACCTACATCGGAACAATTGCTGCGAGTGTGCAGATCGTTGAAATGACGCTCGACCGGTTCGTGCCGGCTCTACATGCAGCGCTCGGAATCTTTCTGCCGCTGATCGCCGTGAACTGCGCCATCCTCGGGGCGTCGCTGTTCATGGTCGAGCGCAACTACACGCTGGCCGAGAGCACCGTCTTTGGTTTCGGGTCGGGTGTGGGCTGGGCGCTGGCCATCGTCGCCCTCGCCGGTATTCGGGAGCGGCTTCGATATAGCAATCCGCCGATCGGTATGCGCGGTCTCGGTTTGACGTTTGTCCTCGTCGGCCTGATGGCCATTGGGTTTATGGCATTCGCGGGAGTCCAACTCTAGCGATGGTCACGATCAGCCTCGGCGTCGCGATGTTCACGTTGACGATCGTCTCGTTGGTCGGGTTGTTGATGATGGCCCGGCGCCAGCTGGTGGCGACTGGAGACGTGGCGATCACCGTCAACGATGATCCGGACAAGTGTCTCCATACACCGGCCGGCGGCACACTCCTGGGGACCCTGGCCAACAGCCGGATCTTCATTCCGTCGGCGTGTGGCGGCAAGGGGACGTGCGGGGTCTGCAAAGTGAAGGTGCTGTCAGGTGGCGGCGCGCTCCTTCCGACCGAGACCAGCCATGTCAGTCGCGGTGAGGCCCGGGAACATGTCCGTCTCTCCTGTCAGGTCAAGGTCAAGCAGGACATGTCGATCGAGATTCCTGCCGAGGTCTTCAACGTTCGCCGCTGGGACTGCACGGTGCGCTCGAATTACAACGTCGCCACGTTTATCAAGGAGCTGATTCTCGAGCTGCCACAGGGAGAGGACGTGCCGTTCCGCGCCGGGGGCTACATTCAGATTGAGGCGCCCGCCGGGCTGTATAAGTACGGAGACTTCGAAGTCGAAGATGAGTATCGGTCGGACTGGGACAAGTTCAAGCTGTGGCGGTACGAGGCCGTACTCGACGAACCGGTGACCCGCGCGTACTCGATGGCGAACTACCCTGATGAAAAGGGCATGATCATGCTGAACGTGCGGGTCGCGTCACCTCCGCCCCGCGCACCGGAGGGCACGCCACCGGGCAAGATGACGGCCTTCATCTTCAGTCTCAAGCCGGGCGACTCGGTCACGATCTCCGGGCCGTTTGGTGAGTTCTTCGCGAGAGAGACCGACGCGGAGATGGTCTTCATCGGTGGCGGCGCTGGAATGGCTCCGATGCGCTCTCACATCTTCGACCTGTTTCGACGGGTGCACACCGATCGAAAGGTGAGTTTCTGGTACGGTGCCCGGAGCCTGCGTGAGGCGTTCTACATCGAAGACTTTGACGCCATCCAGGCTGAGAACGACAACTTCAAATGGCATCTTGCCCTATCGGAACCGCTACCGGAGGACAACTGGAACGGTGACACCGGGTTCATCCATCAGGTTTTGCTCGACAAGTATCTCCAGGACCACTCGGCACCTGAGGACGTCGAGTACTACCTGTGCGGGCCACCGATGATGCTGAAAGCGTGCATGGTTATGCTCGACAACCTGGGCGTCGAACCGGACAATATCTTGTTCGATGACTTTGGCTAGTGGCCTGTATCGACTGAGTCGGTACCGTTCGCCGGGCGGGGCCTCCCGTCTGACGGGGTCGCTTCACGGTCGAATACGGCCGGTCTGCTCCCTCGTCGCCCCTTGCCAGGCCGGCGCCGCGCCCCAGCGATCGCCACTGAGTCAGTCGATACAGGCCACTCGTGCTCCTGCTCGCCGCGCGTTCGTCGCCCTCGTCGTTCTCCTGACCGTTGGTTGCACGTCCACCGACCCGATTCCGCAGTACACGTTTCGAGGTGGGACGATGGGTACCACCTTCACCGTGACGGTCGCGGGCCGGCTACTGTCGGTCGATGCGGCCGATCACTTGGGCACCGCAATCGACAACCGGCTGACGAGTCTCGACGCCATGATGTCGACCTATGACTCCGGGTCAGAGGTCTCGCGCTTCAACGCATCGACCTCGAGCGACTGGTTCCAGGTCTCGCCCGACACCGCGACGGTGTTTCTGCGGGCGAGGGAGATCAGTGAAGTGACCGGTGGTGCGTTTGATGTCACGGTGGGCCCACTGGTGGACGCGTGGGGATTCGGACCGGCTGGACCGTCACCGACACCGCCGTCAGATGCCGTCATCGAGCGACTGCTCGCGACGGTCGACTTCATGCTGATCGACGTCGACGAGACCGTCCCGGCTCTTCGCAAGGCGAGTGCCGATGTGCGGAGTGATCTCTCGGCCGTGGCAAAAGGCTACGCCGTCGACCGCGTGGCCGATCTTCTCGACGCTGAAGGACACGACGCCTATCTGGTTGAGATCGGCGGCGAGCTTCGAACAAGGGGTCACCGCGCCGATGGGCAACCGTGGCGGGTCGGCATCGAGCGGCCGGGCGATGGACCGGCTTCGTTGCAGCGGGTGATCGCCCTCAGCGACGCCGCTCTGGCGACATCTGGTGACTACCGGAACTACATCGAGCACGATGGAGTGAGACTCTCGCACACGATTGACCCCAGAACCGGGCGGCCTGTCACGCACGCGCTGGCTTCGGTCAGTGTCATCGACGCCCTGTGCGTTCGGGCCGATGCGCTGGCCACCGCGCTCGAAGTGCTCGGTCCTGACGAAGCGTATGCGCTTGCCTCGGAGCGCGGCTGGGCCGCGCTGCTGATCATCCGTGACGACGCGGGCCAGTACCGAGAACGGTCAACTCCGGCCTTTTCGGCCCGTGCAGGACTGTTGGCGCGTTAGAATAGCAGGAGAACTATGGGACTGTTCCTCCTGTCGCTCGCCGTGATTGCCGCGGTCATGCTGGCTATGGCCGTGGGCGTGCTCTTCAGCTACCCGTGTCTCCGTGGCTCGTGCGGGGGGGCAGACGTGGTCGGACCCGACGGCGGAGCGCTGTCTTGTGCGACCTGTCCGAACCGTCTTCGCCGCGCGCCCCACTAGCCCCGCGGCGATTCCTCCACCCCTGCCACACCAGTCAAGACCCCCACCAGGAGATCGTCGTCGTGTGGTGCGACGGTTCTCAGGTCGATGAGCAGGCGGTCGTGATCGATTCGTGCCACCACGGGAGGGGTTGATTCCCGCAGTCGCCGCGCCGCGGTCGTTGGTGTGAGTCCCTGGATGGAGACCTCGAGGAGCGGGCTCGATATCCTCGTTCCGGGCGCCGCTCCTCCGCCAACGGTCGACTCACCGTCAGTCACTGTCACGTTGATGCCCGACAGGGCCGTGATCCGCGAGATGAGTCGGTGGGCTCGCTCGGCCAGTCGATCGACGCGTGTTGTGAGCATTCGAGTCACAGGGACCGTCTCAGCGGCGCGTTCCGCCAGATGCTCGAGCAACGTCGCCTCGAGTGCGGCGTAGATCAGTTTGTCGACTCGGACCGCGCGCATGAGCGGGTGCTCGGTGACGAATCGCAGCTCGGCCTCCCGTCCCACAATGACCCCGGCCTGCGGTCCACCCAGTAACTTGTCCCCGCTGAAGCAGCAGACCGCGGCTCCGTCCGCGAGACTGCGCTGCACCGTCGGCTCCTCGAACGGCACGGACGAGTGCCCCTGGTGGTCATAAAGATTTCCGCCGCCCAGGTCCTCGACCACCGGAATTCCGTATCGGTGACCCACGTCGGTGATGGCCCTCAGACTCGGTCGCTCAGCGAATCCTTCGATGCGGAAGTTTGATGGATGCACCCGCAGGATGAGCGCCGTGGTGTCGCTGATCGCCGCCGCATAGTCCTCAGGCCGGGTTCGGTTCGTGGTCCCCACTTCGCGCAGCCGGGCACCGGATTGCCGCAGGACATCGGGGATCCGAAATCCGCCTCCGATCTCGACCAGCTCGCCGCGCGAAATGATGACCTCCCGACCCGATGCCAGAGCCGTGAGAACGAGGAGGAGCGCTGCCGCATTGTTGTTGACGACCACCGCGGCCTCGGCTCCGGTCAGCTGCCTCAGCAACCCGGCTGCATGAGTCGCCCGGCTCCCCCGGTCACCTGTGGCCAGGTCGTATTCCAGATTGCAGTACCCGGCCGCGATTGCCGCAACGCGGGCGATGGCCGGCGTAGCCAGCGGCGCCCGACCCAGATTGGTGTGGATGATGACGCCGGTCGCGTTGATGACCGACCGGAGCGATGGCGAGAGCGAACCGTCGAGGACGGCTTCTGCGCTGGTCTCGATGGCCCGGGCGGCGTCTTCGCTCAGGCGTACGTCGGTTGACCCGAGCGTGAGGCTGGACCGAAGGGTTTCGGTCGCGTCGCGCAGGGCCGCGACAACGGGTTGATGCCCATATCGGGTCTCGAGGTCACGCACGGCATCGCGCTGCCGGAGCTGATCGATCGACGGGATGACTCGAAACTTGCTCATCGGTTGCGCGCCTTGCCGGCGTCGAGCGTTCAGGATACCATCACGCTCACTTTCCCCCGATGAACGAGACGCGCACTCCGGCCGACGACGAATTCCCGTGGCGTGGATCGCGTCCGGAGTTTCGTCCGTCGGAGCGGTTCTGGCCCTACGTCGAGCCCTCGGAAGATCCAAGTCCCGAGGAGTTGGCGGCGCTCGACCCCGACCTCCACGATGCCCTCTTCGGGCCACGTGAGCGTCCGTTCTCGATGACCCTGAGCTTCCCTCGATTCGATGCGGATGACTACGAGCGAGCCGTCGCACTGGCGCGGACGGCTCCCGAGTACCGAGAGGTGGGCATCGGGGACGCGTTGCGTCATCGCGCCAGGTTCTTCCCGGATCAGGCCCTTGCACTGAGGGACCTGTTCGAGATTGTGGGACGCTACGATGATTGCCAGGTCTTGGTCGACGACCGGGCTGTGCCATTTGCCAGGGAGCTCTGGCTGCCTCTCATGTGGCTGCTGCTGATTCCCCGTGACTGACGGACAAACACCACCACACGGCTGCGTGGTCCCACCGTTCTCGAGTGTGTGACCTGCGTGTCTTCACCCAATTGAGAGGCAGGTAGAGCGATGCGAGCACTGCTGAGCGTGTCTGACAAAACTGGTCTGGTCGATCTGGCGCATGGTCTTGCCGAACGAGAGGTCGACTTGGTGTCGACCGGCGGCACGGCTCGGGCGCTGTCGGATGCCGGACTGAGTGTGCTCGGCGTCTCGGAGGTCACCGGCTTTCCCGAGATGATGGATGGGCGTGTCAAGACGCTACACCCGGCCGTGCACGGTGGGATCCTGGCCCGGAGAAACCGTCCCGACGATCTCGCCGCGATCGCCGCGCACGGGATTCACCCCATCGATCTCGTCGTCGTCAATCTCTATCCGTTCGCGCGATCCGCTGCCGCGGCGGAGACGACGTTCGATGAGTTGATCGAGCAGATCGACATCGGCGGACCGAGTATGGTCAGAGCCGCCGCCAAGAATTTTTCGGACGTGCTGATTGTCGTCGATCCCACCGACTACCCGAGGGTGCTTGAGGTGCTCGACCGTCCGGATGGTCCCGATTTGGCCTTTCGTTTCGAGCTGGCCCGAAAGGCGTTCGCCCATACCGCCTCCTACGACGCCACGATTGCGACCGCCCTATCCCGCGTGACGGAAGACGATGGGCGCCTCCGACATGTCCCCCTGCGCGTCGATGGCCCGACACCCGACCACCTGATGGTGTCAGCGCCCAAGCTCAATGATCTGCGGTACGGCGAGAACCCTCATCAGCTCGCCGCGATCTACGCTGATGATGGCGCGTGGGGGTTTGGCACGGCGCGCGTTGTACAGGGAAAAGGACTGTCGTACACGAACCTGCTCGACCTCGACGCGGCCGCCCGCCTCGCGGAGGAGTTTGAAGAACCCACCGCGGTCGTGATCAAGCACACGAACCCCTGTGGCGTCGCGACCGCCGAGACGTTGAGCCGGGCGTACGTCACGGCCCGCGACATCGACTCGCTCTCGGCGTTCGGCGGTATCGTCGGGCTCAACCGTCCGCTCGATGCCGAGACGGCGACAGCGATCGCCAGTACGTTCATCGAGGCCGTTGTCGCGCCTGACGTGACACCTGCAGCACGCGCGATCATGGAGACCAAGAAGAACCTGCGCCTGGTGCTGGCCGACCTCTCAGCCGCGGGTCGCGCGGCGGTCACGACGCGGGAAGTCCGCTCGATTCTCGGAGCCTTTCTGGTTCAGGAGCGGGACCGCGTCATCGAGGCGTCATCCGAGTGGCGTGACGGCATCGAGGTGGCGCCGGAGACCCGGCTCCGCGTGGTCACCAAACGCCAGCCGACGGAGTCAGAATGGACCGGGCTCCGTTTCGCGTGGCGCGTCTGCGCCCACGTCAAATCGAACACGATTCTCTTCGCCCGCGCCGACCGAGCGGCCGCGGTGGGCGCCGGGCAGATGAGCCGAGTGGACGCCGTCAATGTTGCCACCCTCAAAGCCGGCGGCGGGCTGGAGGGTACCGTCGCAGCGTCTGACGCATTCTTCCCGTTCCGCGATGGACTCGATGCGATTGCGAGCACGGGCGCGACAGCCGTCGTGCAGCCGGGTGGCTCGCGGCGAGACGATGAGGTCATCGCGGCGGCCGATGAACACGCGATGGCGATGGTGTTCGCCGGTCGGCGCCACTTTAGGCACTGAGACCGGGGTCGACCGCACCGGTGGGGCGAGTCGTGCCTGCCTGGCGCGCCGCGATCGGTAGCGTCAACAAGACGAGCAGTAGCATCAGGAACTCTGAATCGCCGAAGTTATATTCGAACATCCCCGCCGCAAGCATGCTGGCCATGGCGGCCAGCCCGCCAGCGGCGAGCGCCCGGGACTTGGGATCTCCCAGACACGCGATGAGCTCGCGAGTGGCCGCCACAACAAACCAGAGCCACACCGCGAGCGCTGGCAGCCCACGTTCTGCTGCAATCTGCAACGGTACGTTGTGCAGATGGGGATTGACCTCATTGACTCCGCCGGCGTCCCGATAGTCGGCGTAGACCTCCTGCACCATGTCAGGTCCTACCCCGGTCAGCGGGTGGTCGCGGATCATCCTCGCTCCAGCCCGCGCCATCGCGAATCGGTCCCGATTGGTGGGGTCCTGGAGGTCGAACGTGGAGTACGCGCGGTCGATAACCGTTTGTGGTGCCAGTGAAAAGAGGATCGCGGCCACCACCGGAGTGGCCGCCAGTAGCCGACGGTCTCGGATCACGAGGAGTAGACCGATGCCGACACATGCTCCGACCCACGCACTTCGGGTCAGCGTGAGCGCCAACGCAACCACCAGGGTCGGTAGGACGAGACCGGCCCAGGCGCGATCAACCGACCCAAACAGGAGCCGCGCCGCAGCGAGTCCGATGACCAGCATCAACAGACCCGAGTAGGTCATGTAGTGTCCCATGGATCCGAGTGGTCTCTGGCCGAGAGAGTCGTATTCCAGAATGGCGTATTGCACGATTCCGACCACGGCGGTGACCGCGCCGACACTAATGATGATGGTGGCGACAGTCGAGGCCCACTGGCCGCGCGCCAATCGGTAGACGACCGGCACAATCAGAAAGAGCAGGATCTCCTTCGCGTCTACCAAGCTGGCTCCGGGGTCGAGCGAGGCCGCCGCCGACGTGATCGTGAGCGCGGAGTAGGCGACCAGCGGCCAGAACATGTCTGGGACCTGCACGCGCTCTCGGTGTGAGAGCAGAACGCCAACCCAGAGCCCCACTGTTAGCGTCAGCAGCACGGCCGACGCCGCGATCGAGAGCTGGAGCGCCCCAACCAACAGACACAGCGCCACGAGGGCCGCGCCCTCCAGGCGCGGCGCCGTCGGTGCGGCCGCAGCGGTGAACGCTGTTGTCGACATTCCTACCTTGACCAGGCCCGGGTCGTGATGAGGTGGGGGAGGGCCGGCGTCGTCAAGCGGAACCGCCCGCCGGTCGAATCGAGCGAGACTCTCATGGCGAACACCTACGGTTCGATCGTGGCTTCGTCAATTAGCATGACCGGGATGTCGTCCTTGATTGGATATACCCGGTGACACTGTTTGCACTTCAACCCCGTCTCATCGTGCACGAGCACGACCGGCGTCTTGCAGCTGGGACAGGCGAGGATTTCGAGTAGCTCTGGGTCGACGCCCACGGTCTGGCCTCCTGGGTCAATATACCAAAAGTTGTTAAGAGTGCCTTATTCCGCGGTCTCCGCAACCACGCCCAGAGGGGCGGTCGCTTGTCGCTGCAGGCATCCTGTGGAACAATCGAGTTGCGATGCGCAGTCGAATGTTCGGCGTCGTTGTTGTCTTTCTGAGCTTCCTCGCGTCGAATCACGCCCTGGCCCAGATCCGACAGACCGACGACGCGGTCGCGGAGACACAGGCCGATGCGTATCGGCTCTTCATGCTCGGACGCTCGCTCGCTCGTGACGGTGACGTCGATGGAGCGGTTCAGGCCTATCGTGACTCGGCTGACCGTGACGTGGCCAGTGGGGAGATGCTGGCCGAGCTGGCCGAACTGTACCGCACTCGAGATCGATTCGACGAGGCGATTCGCACTGCCAACGAAGCGCTCGAGCGCGAGCCTGACAATCTCACGGCTCACAGAGCGCTCGGACTCATCTATGCGGCACGGCTGGGTCAGCAGAATCCTTCACCTCAGGAAACTGCCGCCGCCATCGAGCACCTCGAACAGGCTCGGCGCACAATTCTTCCTGACCTCAACGTCGAGTTGACCCTCGCTCGCGTCTACTTGACGGCCAATCAGAGTGACGACGCGATCCCACTGCTCGAAGCGCTCATCGAGGAGGAGGTCGGTTTTACCGAGGGCGGCCTGTTGCTGTCCTACGCCTATGAACGGGCAAGTCGCGTGGAGGAAGCGGTCACCATGCTTGAAGGCGTCATCGCCAGCGGTCGTCCCTCGTCCCGGGCGCTGCGACGTCTTGGCGAGCTATATGGCCGCGTCGACCGCTGGAGCGACGCGGTCGAGGCGTACGAGTTGGCCACTGCTCGCAATCCACGGAGCGGCGGGGCCCAGCGCGGGCTGGCGAACGCGCTCTTGCAGGACGGCAAGACTGAACGGGCTCGAGACGTCCTACACCAACTCTCCACGGTGAGACCGGACGACGTCGCGGTGCTCTACCAGCTGGCGGAGATCGAGCGCGATCTCGGCAACTTCGACGCGGCGAGCGCCGCGGCGCGTCGCCTCATCGAGGCGGAGCCGAACGGCCTCCTTGGACCGTATGCGCTGGCCGAGGTCTTCGTTCGTCAATACAACTATCGCGATGCGGTCGCCACACTTAAGGCCGCGGTCGATGCTCAGGACCAGAGCGGTAGCCCAGCGGCACCTCAGGGTCAGGGTCGGCGGCTCCAGCTCGCAAGGATGCTCGGTCGGCTTGGATTTGCGTATGAACGGCTCCAAGAGCACGACCCGGCCATCGATGCCTACACGCGGGCCGTCGATCTGGTCCCGACGTCTTTGGCGTACGGCGCTCGTCTCGTTCAGGCGTATCTTGAGGCGGACCGTGTGGCTGATGCGCAAACTGCGCTGGAGAGTCTACGACCGCATCATCCAGACGATCTGACGGTGATCAGGCTGGAAGCCAGAATCCTCGGTGACGGTGGCGATGTGAACGGCGGGCTCGAGGTGCTCCGCGACGCCCTGGATAGGAACGACCGTGACCCGACCGTGCATCTTGCCCTAGCGGCGTTTTACAGCAACTATGACCGGTTCGACGATGCCGTTGATGTCCTCGAATCGGCCGGTGCGATGTTTCCTGACAATCTGTCCATTCTCTTTCAGCTGGGCGCCGTGCTCGAGCAGGACGGTCGCTATGTCGACTCGGAGCGCGCGTTTCGAAGTGTCCTCGAACGCGACTCCAGCCACGCGGCGACGTTAAACTATCTTGGCTACATGCTGGCGGACCGCGGTGAGCGGTTGGAGGAGTCGGTAGATCTTCTCCTCCGGGCCATCGAGATTGATCCACGCAACGGCGCCTATCTGGATAGTTTGGGGTGGGCGTATCTCAAGCTCGACCGTCTCGAACTTGCAGAGACCCACCTCCGACAAGCGAGTGAGCAGATGGTGCGGAACTCCGTTATTCAGGACCACTTCGGTGATCTGTTGTTGAAGCTCGGTCGCCACGACGACGCCATCGCGGCGTGGGAGGCTGCGCTCGCGGGTGATCGCGAGGAGATCGACGTGTCACAGATCGAGCGCAAGATTCAAGAATCTCGCCAGCACCTCGGCCGTTGATCCACTCAGTGACGGTGCCGCCTCCTGTCGCCGCTCGTCGACCCTCTCGACGCGTGTCCGCGACGAGAACGCTCGGCTGGATCCTGCTGGTCGTCGTCCTCGAGGCCGGCTGTGCTTCGACGGGGCTCACGCTCCCCCAGGGGCCAAGCACTCCCTTTCCTGACTACCAGGCCAGCTTCGATCGTGCGACCGACTCGTGTCAGCGCGTGCGGACCATGCAGTTGGCGATGGGGATCAATGCGCAGACCGGGGATTCCAGGCTCAGAGGAGATCTGCTGGGTGCCCTGGCCCGGCCCGCCTCCCTCCGCCTGGTCGGCGTGACGCCGTTCGGCGCGCCGAGTTTTGTCCTCGTGGCCGAGCCGACGGCGGCGGTGCTCGTGCTTCCGCGTGACCAGCGAGTAGTCATCGGCGCGACCGCCGGCGATCTCCTCGCAACCCTCGCTGGCGTAGCGCTGGGCGCCGATGATTTTCGGGCCGTGCTAACCGGGTGTATCGTCCCTAACCCACGTCCGCTGGGGGCCAGAGTTCATGAAAACGGCTGGATCGAAGTGTCGATCGATGCGGAGACCACCGCATACCTTCAGACAGTTGAGGGTGCGCTCGTGGTTGTCGCTGGACGCCGTCCCGGCCTGACTGTGTGGTACTCGGACCACGTTCGCGGTCTGCCTCGTCGGATCGACATCCGGGCGACCGACGCAGCCGGCGTGACGACCGTTCTCACCGCGACACTCTCGCAGGTGAGCATCAACGTGGAGCTGAGTCCAGAGGTCTTCGTCGCCCAGATCCGCGATGAGTATGTCCCCATAACCCTGGATCAGTTTCGCCGTACGGTTGGGCCGCTCGAAGGTCCGCCCGATCGGCGTTCGCAGCTCCAGTGACCCGACTCCGCATGCCGATCACGTCGGCCGTCTTACGTGCTCCGGCGAAGCTCAATCTGGACCTTCGGATCCTGGGCCGCCGGCGCGACGGCTACCACGAGCTTCGTACCCTGTTTCAGTCGATCGCCCTGCATGACACGCTGAAATTCACACGACGGCCAGGACGCCTGACTGTTCGCAGCCGGACTCCGGGTGTTCCGCGCGACGACATGAATCTGGTGTGGGTCGCGGCCAGGATGCTGTGGGACAGTCTGGGCCATCGAGGCGATCCGCAGGGTGCGGCCGTAACAATCACGAAGCGGATCCCGATGGCCGCCGGTCTCGGCGGCGGAAGCAGTGATGCGGCGAGTGCCCTCCGTGGGCTGTGTGCACTGTGGGACGTGTCGCCGTCGTTGGCACGTCTTCGGGAGTTGGGCGCCGGTGTTGGGGCCGACGTACCGTACTTTCTCACCGGCGGCCTGTCGCTCGGTACCGGTCGGGGTGGACGGCTTCGGCGGCTTGTCGACCTGGATCGCCATTGGATCGTGCTGGCTATTCCGCGCGTTGGCGTACCGACCGCATCAGCGTATGCGTGGTTCGATCGATCGGGTCAGGGATCGACGGGCGGTCTCCCGCGTGGCTGGCGCGGCCGACTGAGTGCGCTGCACAATGCGCTTCAGCCACCCGTCGTCACGCGGTACCCAGACATCGGAGTGATGGTCGAACGCCTGCGGGCCACCGGCGCGGCGCACGCGGCCATGACCGGGAGTGGATCGTCGGTGTTTGCCTTATATCGGCGCCGGGTGGATGCCGTCGCGGCGCGTCGGTCAGTCCGCTTGCCGCGGTGGCGAACCGTGTTGACCTGGACGCTCGGGTCTGCCGAGTTTGGCCGGCTGACGGCCATCGAGGCGCGGCTCGACAGGCGCACGACGCGACCCTTGCCCGCTCCGACGGTCATCGGCTACAGTACTTGATTGCACAGCGGGCCAAGGTGTCTTCGTGCGCTACATCGATGAGATGGGGCGTGGCCAAGCGGTAAGGCGCGGGACTTTGGATCCCGTATTCGAAGGTTCGAATCCTTCCGCCCCAACCAACACGGGATAGGGTGAGGACGTGCCAACGCACAACGGTGAGCTCAAGTTGTTCTCTGGGAGCGCGCATCCAGCGCTCGCCCAGGAGATCGCCGAGCGGCTCGGTGGGGCTCTCGGCCGCGCGTGCCTCAAGCGCTTCTCCGACGGTGAGGTCTCATTTCAAATCGATGAGAACATTCGAGGAACCGATGTCTTCGTCTTGCAGCCGACCTGCACTCCGGTTGACGAGCATCTCGTCGAGCTGTGTGTGATGATCGACGCATTTCGTCGGTCGTCAGCCGCGCGAATCACGGCGGTCATCCCCTACTATGGCTATGCCCGGCAGGACCGGAAGGACAAACCGCGCGTGCCCATCACTGCCAAGCTCGTGGCCAATCTGCTGGGCGCGGCTGGGGCCAATCGTGTGCTGACGATGGACCTTCACAAGGCCCAGATTCAAGGGTTTTTCGACATACCTGTCGACCATTTGTTTGCGGCGCCGATCTTCATCGATCACCTGGTGAACATGCATCCTGGCCAGGAGGTCACGATTGTCTCGCCGGACGCGGGTGGTGTCGAGCGAGCGCGCGCGTACGCCAAGCGTCTCGACGCCGATCTCGCGATCATCGATAAACGCCGGTCGGAGGATGGTCACGCTGAAGTGATGAACGTCGTCGGTGATGTTCGAGGCAAGCTGTGCATCATTCAGGACGATATTGTCGATACGGCCGGCACGCTCCAGCAGGCATCGCAGGCGCTGCGTGCCAACGGCGCGTCGCAGGTCGTGGCGTGTGCTGTCCACGGCGTGTTGTCGGGGCCGGCCTTGCAGCGGATCGAGAATTCGGAGCTGGAGAAAGTCATCGTCACGAACACGATTCCCCTCCGACCAGAGTGCGCAGCATCACGTAAGCTCCACGTCTTGTCGGTGGCCCCCCTGCTCGCTCGGGCCATTCAGAGTATTCATCAGGAGACATCGGTATCATCCCTGTTCGTCTGACGGCGGGGTGAGACGAGTCCGCACCGATAGAGAAGAGTTATGGAAGCAACCCTGACCGCCGTCGCGCGGACCGGACGAGGCAAGAACGAAGCGAGGCGGCTGCGCCGCTCGGGACAGCTCCCTGCTGTCGTCTACGGTGGTGAGCACTCGGGAGTGCCGGTGTCGGTTGATCCCAAGGCCTTGCTGGAGATCTTTCACTCGGAGTCTGGCGTCAACACACTGATCGGCCTTACCGTCGATGACGGGAGCGCCAACCAGGTCCTCGTCAAGGAGTTTCAGCTCGACCCGGTGAGCAACGAGCTGCTGCACGTCGATTTCTACCAGCTGGCTCTGGATAAGGCACTCACGATCACGGTGCCGGTCTTGCTCAAGGGTGAGGCAGTCGGTGTGAAACAGCAGGGTGGGATCGTCGATTTCATCTACCGCGAAGTTCAGGTCGAGTGCATGCCGACGGAGATTCCCGAGCACATCGAGGTCGATATCAGTGAACTGATGATCGGCCAGGGTGTACGTCTTCGGGAGGTGTCGACGAATGTGTCCTGGACGCCGGTCAGCGACGCCGATACCTTGTTGGTTCACGTCATCGCCCCGAAGGTCGAGGAGGAGAAGGCCGAGGAAGAGGTGGCCGAAGGCGTGGCCGAGGGAGACGAGTCGGAGGCCGCGGCGCAGACCGAGGAGGGCGACGGTTCTTCCGAGTCGTGATTCGGTGTCCGTGTGGATGCACCGCGCGAGACAAGAGATCGCGTGAAACTGATTGTCGGGCTCGGGAACCCGGGATCGAAATACGGGGGCACGCGTCACAACCTCGGTTTTGCGGTCGTCGACGAGGTGGCGCGGCGTCGGGGCCTGACATTCGAGTCCAGTCCGGCTGACGCCGTCATGGCTCGCCAGCGTGGCCCTGACGTGCCCCTGATGCTGGCCAAGCCGATGACCTTCATGAACCGGAGCGGCGAGGCCGTAGGTGTGTTATCCCGGTATTTTCGGGTTGAGTCAGTTGACATTCTGATTGTCGTCGATGACGCGAATCTTCCGCTCGGTCGACTGCGCGCCCGTCCGAATGGTTCAGACGGTGGGCACAATGGACTCGGGTCCGTTATCCTTGCGTTGGCGACGCGCGAGTTTCCACGGTTGAGGATCGGAGTCGGCCGCGGCGAGTCACAGCGGGATCTGGCTGACCACGTGCTGGCTGGGTTCGCTGACGACGAGATCGCGACACTCGATGAGATGACGACGCGCGCCGCAGACGCAGCCGAGCTGTTCGTGGAGAGTGGGATTGCGACGGTGATGAACCGTTTCAATGCCCCCGACCGGCCAGAGCAGACGACGGAAGACGACGCGTGATGGCGGTTGTCGAGGGGATCACGCAGAGAGTGCCGGAGAGACACACCTAACCAACGAACACGAACTCCTTGCCGCCCGGTCGTGGCGGCCGTTGAGTCCGAAGGGAGTCTGATGCCTGAATCACGACAATACGAGCTGGTGTACGTCGTCTCCCCCGAGGTGGGGGAAGAGGGCGTGACCGAACTCCATGCCCAGATAGAGACGATCGTCAGCGATCTGGGTGGTACGATCGAGAAGACTGAGAACTGGGGTCGCCGCCGCTTGGCCTATGAGATCGACAAGCATCGCGAGGGGACCTACGTCGTGGATCTCATCGAGGGCCCCGGCGAGCTCGTCAAAGAGCTGGACCGCAAGCTGAAGGTCCTCGACAGCGTTCTCAGACACCTCGTGGTACGGGTCGACGAAGATCTGCGCAAGGCCGACCGCGCCCGTCAGCGTCGTCAGACCCGCCGGCAGCGACGCCGGGGCTCGTCCGCGCCGGTGTCGGCCGAAGTGCCTGTGGTGCACGAAGCAGCGCCGCCACCCGCGGATCCCAAGGTGTCCGAGACGTCGGCTCTGGGTGTCGTTGAGACCGATGGAGCCCCAGACAAGTCGGAGGTGCAGGAATGAGTGCTGAGCGTGGTCGACGCCCATCGAAGGAGGGTCACGATGGTGGTTTCCGCAAAGGCGGGTTTCGCCGCCGTCGTGTCTGCCGTTTCTGTGTCGACAAGATCGATTACATCGACTACAAGGACGTGCGGCAGCTGATGATGTCGATTCCCGAGAGGGGTAAGATTCAGCCACGTCGCATCTCTGGAACCTGTGCCAAGCACCAGCGCAAACTGACAACCGCGATCAAGCGTGCCCGACAGTTGGCGCTGATCCCCTACGTGACGGACTAAGTGAGGCCAGTGTGAAGGAAGTCCTCCTGAGAGAGACGATCGAGCATCTGGGCCATCGAGGTGAGGTGGTCAAGGTGGCTGACGGCTATGCGCGTAACTACCTGTTGCCACGAAACCTCGCCTTGCCGGTCACGAAGTCGAACCAGCGACAGGTCGAGCGCGAGCGTGTGGCGGCCGCGGCCCTCGAGGCAGAAGAGAGGGTGGTGGCGCAAGCACTCGCATCGCGGATCGAAGCGGTGCACTGCGTCATGACCCGCCGGGTCGGAGAGACCGAGACGTTGTACGGATCGGTGACGTCCTCGGATCTTGCAGAGTATCTCAGCGCGCAGCAGATTGAGATCGACAGGCGAAAGATTGTGCTGGGCGACCCGATCAAGGTGCTCGGCGAGTCGATGGTGCCGATCAAGCTACATCGCTCTGTCACGGCCCAACTGAGGGTCAGCGTCATCAAAGAGGGGATAGATGAGGCGAGCGACGAAGGCGCCTCTGATGTTTGATGTTTGATGTTTGATGTCTGATGAACGAGGAACGACGCGTGATGGACGATGCCTGATGCCTGAGGCACGAGGCATCAGGCACTAGGGTCCTCTGTCGCACGCAAGTGTCCGGACCGACGCGGTCCGGCAGATGGCTCGAGTGGCAGTCGATGGCCGATACCGGCACGGTCCCAGCGGCCGAGCGAACCCTTCCCCATAACCTCGAGGCCGAGCGGTCGGTCCTTGGGGCGATTCTGATACACAACGACGCCTTCAACGTCGCGGCGGAGCTCGTTGATTCAGGCGACTTCTTTCGCGACGCGCATCGCCGTGTTTTTGACACGATGGTGGACCTCAACGAGCGAGGCCAGGCGATCGATCTGATTACGCTCAAGGATGAGCTGGGTCGCTCGGGTGACTTGGACGACGTCGGGGGGGCAGCCTACATCGCGGCACTCGTCGATGGTGTCCCCCGCTCAACGAATGTCGAGCACTACGCGAGGATCATCAAAGAGCGGGCCACGCTCCGCAATCTGATCCAGTCAGCCAACCGCATTCTGGGGATGGCCTACCGGGCCGAAGAGGATGCGGACACCCTGCTCGACCGGGCCGAGCAGGAGATCTTCGCGATCGCCGAGGGTCGTATTCATACGGGGTTCGTGCCGCTCAGCGATCTTGTACAGGGCAGCTTCACCGCGATCGAGCAGCTGCAGGAGCACAAGGGGCTGGTGACGGGAGTGCCGTCCGGCTTTGTCGACATTGACAACCTGACCTCAGGTTTTCAACCAGCCGACCTGATCATCATTGCGGCCCGTCCGTCGATGGGCAAGACCAGCTTCGCGCTCAATGTCGCGCAACATGTGGGAGTCAAGACCGACCGGTCAGTCGGATTGTTCAGCCTCGAGATGTCCAAAGAACAGTTGTTCATGCGGATGCTGACGACTGAGGCTGAAGTCGATTCGCATCGGTTTCGCGGTGGGTTCTTGAGCGAGCGTGATTACGGTCGGCTCTCCACGGCGCTCGGGCGGCTCGCCGACGCGAAGGTCTTCATCGATGATTCGGCCGGGCTCGGCGTGCTCGAGATGCGGGCCAAGGCGCGCCGACTGAAGGCGGAGCACGGCCTTGACATGCTGGTCATCGACTACCTTCAACTGATGCAGGGTCGCGGCCGTTTCGAGAACCGCACGCAGGAACTGGCCTCGATTTCACGGGCGCTGAAAGCGCTGGCCAAAGAGCTCGACGTTCCGGTGTTGGCGCTCTCGCAGCTCAGTCGTGCCCCAGAGTCACGCTCCGACCGCCGTCCGCAGCTGGCCGATCTCCGTGAGTCGGGCGCACTCGAGCAGGATGCCGACGTCGTCTTGTTCATTTTTCGAGAGGAGCAGTACGACCCGACTCCGGAGAACGAGAACCTTGCCGAGCTCATCATCGGCAAGCAGCGGAACGGTCCGACCGGGACCGTCAGGCTCGCGTTCCTCAAACAACATACGCGATTCGCCAACCTGAGCCCTGCTCAGGAGTGATCGGCTTCCACGTGGTCCGTCCGACCTTCGCGCAGATCGACCTGGACACCTTGAAGGCGAACTACCTCGCACTCCGCGACTTCCTCGCGTCGGACCGGCCAGCACCGCCACCCGAGCTGATTGCCGTCGTCAAGGCCAACGCCTACGGTCACGGTCTCGTGCCGGTGGCTCAGGCGCTGGAGGCGGTTGGGGCGACGATGCTGGCGTGCGCCGATATCGAAGAGGGAGTACAACTGCGCGACGCCGGTATCCGTCGCCCGATTCTCGTCTTCGGTGCGCTGAGTATCAGCGATCTGAACGGCATCTTCGACTACGACCTGACCCCCACAGTATCTTCACCATCGGCCGCGCGCGCGCTCCAGGATGCCGCATCGGCCCGCGCCGCGCCCCTGCACTGCCATCTGAAGATCGATACCGGTATGAACCGGTTCGGCTTTCGATACGACAATCTGCACAGCATGATGCCTGAGGTACTTGGCGGCTCGCACCTGGTGTTCGACGGGGTCTACACCCATTTCGCGACCGCGGAGGACCCGACGCACCCACTGTTCGTCGAGCAGCGTGAGCGGTTTCGCGCCGCCCTCGACACACTTGCCTCGCTGGGGCTCGACGGTGTGCGCTGCCATGCGGCCAACAGTGCTGCCTTGTTGGCGGGTCGCGGGTGCTGGCATGACGCGGTGCGACCTGGGCTGCTGTTGTACGGCGTGGCTCCCCCCGAGGTGACCGTGCCCGGCGCCCTCGGCGTGCGGCCGGTCATGTCGTTGAGAAGTCGAGTGGTCGCCGTGAAAGGGATGCGCGTTGGCGAGACGTCAGGGTACGGTGCGCGGTTCGCCGCCGAGCGTCGCACTCGGGTTGCGATTGTGCCGGCGGGGTATGCCGACGGTCTCGACGTCAGACTCGCTGGCGTGGGCGAGGTTCTGATTCGCGGACACCGCGCCCCGATTGTGGGTTCAGTCTGCATGGATTCGATCACGATTGATGTCACCGACGTCGAGGTAGAGCCGGGTGATGAGGTGGTCGTCATCGGATTCCAGGACGGCGATCGGATCGATGCGAATGAGGTCGCCCGCTGGATCGGCACCGTTCCCCACGACATCTTGTGTCGCATGGGAAGTCGCATCGAACGCCGGTATGCGAGTTAACGGCGCGACATGAAGCCACCGAAGACGATCTTCGCCTGCCAGACCTGCGGCGCCCAAGCGCAGAAGTGGCTCGGACGGTGTCCCGATTGCGGCGCCTGGAACTCGATGGCCGAGGAGCAGCTCCGGCCGAGCGTGGACGAGACGGCGGCGCAACGCTATGGTCTCTCGCCCACGGGTTCATCGTCAGCCCAACTGCTGGCCGACGTCGACGTCGCGGATACGCCACGTCTGGCCACCGGGTTCGACGAATTCGACCGCGTCCTTGGGGGGGGCATAGTTCCGGGGTCGGTCGTGCTCCTGGGCGGCGAGCCCGGGATCGGTAAGTCGACCTTACTGCTGCAGGCAGCGGCGCGAGTGGCGCATGCGATTGGCCCTGTCCTGTATGCCTCTGGAGAAGAATCTGAGCATCAAGTCAAGGCTCGCGGCGATCGACTTGGCATCGGCGATGCCCCGCTGTACTTGCTGGCCGAGACCTGTCTCGAGCGGATCCTCGACGAGGTCACACGGCTGAATCCTGCGCTGCTGATCGTTGACTCGATACAGACGGTGTTTTCGCTCAAGCTCCAGTCTGCTCCGGGAAGTATCGGCCAGGTCAGGGAGGCAGCGACCCATCTGTTGTTCACCGCGAAGGGGACGAATCTTCCGATCTTTCTCGTCGGGCACATCACAAAGGACGGGAGTCTAGCCGGCCCCAAAGCTCTTGAGCATATTGTCGACACGGTGCTGTACTTCGAGGGCGAGCGGCACCACTCGCACCGCGTGGTCCGCGCCGTTAAGAATCGCTTCGGTGCGGTAAGCGAGCTCGGTGTGTTCGAAATGACGGGGGACGGCCTTCACGCTGTACCGAATCCGTCCCGGCTTTTCTTGTCGGAGCGGGCCTCCACCGTACCGGGTTCGGCGGTGTTGTGCTCGATCGAAGGATCCCGGCCGATCTTGCTCGAGGTCCAGGCGCTTGTCAGTAGCGGCAACTACGGCACCGCTCGGCGGACGGCCAGCGGGATCGACCACAGCCGGCTATCGTTGTTGCTGGCGGTGCTGGAGAAGCGCGCGGGCCTTGCCGTAGCCGGAGACGATGTGTTCGTCAATATTGCCGGTGGTTTGATCGTGACCGAGCCGGCGGCCGACCTTGGAGTGATTGCCGCGGTGGCGTCCAGTCTGCGGAACCGCCCGGTGCGGCAGGGAACCGCGATGTTCGGTGAGGTGGGCCTCGCTGGCGAGGTCCGCGGCACGACTCGCGCCGCGCTCCGGGTCAAGGAAGCGTCTCAGCTAGGCTTTACGCGCTGTGTGATGCCCCACACGAACGAACCGGCGTCGCCCGGAGATGGTGACGTGGAGCTGGTCGGCGTGCGGACGGTCGAAGAAGCGCTGGAGGCGTTGATTGGGTAACGGTGGCGCGAGTTCTTCATGATTCCCTCGTTTCACTGGTGGCGGACCGTCGTGTGGCTCATCCCCGCGATTTCGGTCTACACCGTCGTCCTCGGTGCCATCTCGCTTGCGTCGGCGTTGCTTGACCGGCGGGGTCGCACGGCCCACTGGTGCGCGCGCACGTGGTCATGGCTGATCCTGGCCACAACGGGCGTGCGGGTTCGAACCCGTGGTGTCGACCGAGTGCCCCACGGTTCATACGTGTTCGTCTCCAACCATCAGAGCATCTACGACATCCCGATTCTGTTCAGGAACATACCGTTTCAGCTTCGGATCATTGCCAAGGCGTCGCTGGGAGGGTTCCCGGTGCTGGGATGGCACCTTCGATACACCGGTCATCTCCTGGTTGATCGGTCGCGCGCCGGCGTGTCAACGTTGCGACAGGTTGCGCAGCTTGTCTTGCACGGTCACTCGCTTATTGTCTTTCCGGAGGGTACGCGGAGTGTCGACGGCCGGGTCGGCCGGTTCAAAGGAGGGCCGTTTCTGGTCGCTGTCGAATCAGGGCTTCCGGTGGTTCCGGTCGCCGTGATCGGGAGTCGTCACGTGATGAGAAAAGGGCGCTTGACGACGTGTCCAGGCGACGTTGAGCTTGTCGTTCATGAGCCGATCCCGACGGCAGGGCTGGGCCGGCAGGACGTGCGGAGTCTGGCTGAGCGTGTTCATGCGGTGATCGCGGCGACTGTGTCGAGTCGCACTGTCCATGTTGATGGTCTCAATGTCGCGCCGCTCGACCCGGTGTCACGTCACGTGGGGTTGGAAGAGTGACGACCATCGGGGTCGCCAACGAGTTCGCGCCATACGCGGCCCTGGGGGTGCTGTGGTGCGACCGTGTCAGAGTCGTCGTTGACGCCGCACGCTCGAGGCCACCGGTCCCGCCCGATACTGCGACGATCCGAAGCCGGACCGCGATGGTGCGCGGCCTGTATCGACGGTTCGGGATCGATCCGACCAAGATTCGACCGTCGTCAGAGGCGCTCTTGCGGAGGGTGCGGCGTGGACAACCATGGCCAGCCGTTAACTCGTTGGTCGATGTCTGCAACGCATGCTCGCTCGCGGCACAGTTACCCTTCGGCCTCTACGACGCGGACCGGATTGTGGGCGATATCGTCTTCCGCCGCGGCGGTCCAGGCGAGGAGTACGAGGGCATACGAAAAGCCATGGTTTATCTCGCGGGTCGACCGGCGCTGTTCGACGAGGTCGGCCCATTCGGCAATCCCACGTCGGACTCGGCTCGCACGATGGTGACGACCGAGACGGCCCGGGCACTCGTCGTGGTCTTTGCACCGATGGAGATTGGCCGAGACGCCATCACTGACGTGCTGAGGCAGACCGCCGCGTGTGTGAGTGAGACGACGGGCGGCGTCGAGCACGCGCGCCAGGTTCTGTCGGGGTCGGGTGTCGCGGCCGGTGAAGGTCGGGCATGAGAACGTTCGGGTTGGGCCTCCTGATGGAGTAGCCGATCGATGCGAGTATCAGTCATTGTGGTGGCCGGCGGACGGGGTGAGCGTCTCGGCGGCGCGCTCCCCAAACACCTGCGTCGTGTGGGCGGCCTGAGCCTGCTCGAGCGGAGCATCAGCCCCTTCGACGAGGTCGAGGCGATACACGAGATCGTCGTCGTCCTGCCGCCGGCCATGGTGTCACCGCCGCCAGCGTGTCTGAGCCGCTTCCGGACCGGCCTGCAAATCGTCGCCGGGGGCGACCGTCGCCAGGACTCTGTCGCGTTTGGGTTCGATGCGGTGTCACCCAGCAGCGACGTCATCATGATCCACGATGCAGCCCGACCCTTTTGCACATCCGATCTCGCTCAGCGCACCTTGGATGCGGCGAGTGAATCCGGTGCGGCGATCGCGGCAGTGGCCGCGCAGGATACCGTCAAGGAGGGTGACGTGCAGTCGGGGCTCGACATGGTGATGAGAACGGTGCCGCGAGAGACGATCTTCCTGGCGCAGACGCCGCAGGCCTTCACCCGCCCGATCTTGCTCGAGGCCATCGCGCTCGGGCGCGCAGGAGCAGTTGGGACGGACGAGGCGGCACTCGCCGAGCAAGCCGGTTATCCGGTACGCCTCGTCGAGGGGGACCCGCGCAACATAAAGATCACGACGGAGGCCGACCTGGCACTGGCGGAAGCGATGACACTACACAGCGAACCCATGTCGCAGATTCGGGTGGGGTTGGGATACGACCTCCACCGGTTGGTGGACGGTCGCCCCCTTGTTCTGGCCGGGATGACAATCCCTGGCGACCGTGGCTTGCTGGGTCACTCCGACGCCGATGCCGTCTGCCATGCCGTCACCGACGCCATACTTGGTGCCGCCAACGCCGGCGACATCGGGGAGCATTTTCCCGATGATGACCCGCGCTGGAAGAACGCGTCGAGCATCGATCTGCTTGGTCGCGCCACCGCACTGATTCGCGATCGAGGGTTTGACGTGAACAACGTCGACGTCGTGGTCATCGCCGACTGGCCGATGATTCGCGATCACGCCGAAGCGATGCGCCAACGGCTCGCGCAGGCGCTCCGCGTGAGTCCAGACGCTGTGGCAATCAAGGGAAAGACGAGTGAAGGTGTTGGTCCGGTTGGCCGAGGCGAAGCGATCGCCGTTCACGCCGTCGCGCTCGTCCGTCGCGACGGTCGGGCCTCATGCTGATCTACGGTATTCATCCGATTACCGAAGCGCTGCGGGCGGACTCGGTCTCGGAGGTATGGATCAGCACGCGCCGCAATCGGCGGCTCGAACAGTTGTTTGAGACGGCAAGACGCGCCGGGGCGACCGTGCGACGGGTCGAGCATTCGGAGTTGGATCGCCTGGCCCACGGTGGCGTTCACCAGGGCGCGGTGGCACGGGTTGCGGGCTTGGCGGAGCGTAGCGTTGCAGAGCTCGTGCGTGACGCCGATGGACCTCCGCTGCTTCTGGTCGTGGACAACGTCGAGGACCCGCAGAACTTCGGCGCCTTGATCCGCACCGCCGAGGCCGTCGGCGTTGACGGAGTCGTCTATCAAACCCGGCGCGCGTCACCCGCAAGTGCGGCGGCCATGAAGGCGTCGGCTGGCGCCCTGGCCCATGTCCGGCTGGCGCCGGTCGTGAACATCAGTCGCGCGATCACGGAGCTCAAGACCGCGGGCGTCTGGGCCGTCGGTTTGGAAGCCGGGAAACGAGACGCGTACCAGGATATCGATTTCAGCCAACCGACAGCGCTCGTCGTCGGGTCTGAAGGGACGGGGATCAGACGGTTGGTTCGTGATCGTTGCGACTGGCTGGTGTCGATTCCGATGCGAGGAGAGGTCTCGAGCCTGAATGTTTCGGTAGCGGCAGGCGTGGTTCTGTACGAGGCACTCCGACAGCGGTCCAAACAGCCATCATAATATCGGATCACTTCGTAACACATTTATTCTAAATGCCTTACACCTTCACATCGGCGATTGAATGATCCTCGGACGCGGCCTGAATGCTCCAGGTACCGGTGTTGGTGGGTTGCCGCTCCGAGCGTCGCTCGAGACGCCAGACAGTGTTTTTCGTGGGTCGGCCCGTCGGGACGCGTCACGTGTGCTAGAATCAATGTTTTGTCCGGCTGGCGTAGCTCAGTCCGGTAGAGCAGCTGATTTGTAATCAGCGGGTCGGGGGTTCGAATCCCTTCGCCAGCTCCAACGTAAGGGCGAAGAGTTAGCGTGAAATCGGCGCCATCCAGACGATACACGGGTTGTTCCAAATAACAGTTGATGCCACGTTCGGCGGCAGTCGGGCAGCATCCCGGTATGTGTGCTGGGAGGGCGTGTCAGGGGTAAGAGGGCTGCGGGCGGACATGTGAACGTCGGCGAGGTTGCGGAGCGGTCAAACGCAACAGACTGTAAATCTGTCGCCCTAGTGGCTTCGGAGGTTCGAATCCTCCCCTCGCCACCACAATTCTCGCCGCGCGTGAGACGCCGAGAACGAGGGGGCTTCAGTGCCGACGGTGAGCGATGTCGAGGTTACGGTCGGCACGCCGGCGACGGAGATACAGCGAGAGCACCAGACGAACGCGAGAGAGCGAGGCACACAGGCGGGCTCGCCTCGTCGACGCGCACGTGAGGGTCATCTGCGAAGGCGGGAGTAACTCAGTGGTAGAGTCACAGCCTTCCAAGCTGTTGGTCGCGGGTTCGATCCCCGTCTCCCGCTCCAGTCTTCGCCTACCGTGGACCGCAAGGCCCCTTGAGCAGGTTTCGCCTGGGTGTGCGCGGCACCACGCCGGCGCGGCACGGGGTGACCGGGTCCCTGCGAGCGACGGCGGCAGGGTTCGGGGCCACCGGCCCCGTCTTGATGATGAGCCGATGTAGCTCAGTAGGCAGAGCGCGTCCTTGGTAAGGACGAGGTCACCGGTTCGAGCCCGGTCATCGGCTCCAGCCTTTCGGCCGAGTCTGCGCCATGGGCAGGCGCGGCCGCGGCGAGTCTCGACGAGTGGTTAGCGGACGCGTGACATGCTCAGGGTGTCAAGAACGATTGAGGATTGAAGGTCAGGTCTCCTTGGATACAGCAGGTTAGGACGAGCTCACATGGCGAAAGAGAAATTTGACCGGTCGAAGCCCCACGTGAACATCGGGACGATTGGGCATATTGACCACGGCAAGACGACATTGACGGCGGCGATCACGACGGTGATGGCGAAGCACGATCCGACGAATGCGGTCCGGTCGTTTGACTCGATCGACAACGCCCCGGAGGAGCGGGAGCGGGGGATCACGATCGCGACGGCGCACGTGGAGTACACGACGGCGAATCGGCATTATGCGCACGTGGACTGCCCGGGGCATGCGGACTACATCAAGAACATGATCACCGGGGCGGCGCAGATGGATGGCGCGATTCTGGTGGTGGCGGCGACGGACGGCCCGATGCCGCAGACGCGCGAGCACATACTGCTGGCGCGGCAGGTGGGCGTGCCGTCGTTGGTGGTGTTTCTGAACAAAGTGGATATGGTGGACGACCCGGAGCTGTTGGAGTTGGTGGAGCTGGAAGTGCGGGAGCTGCTGAGCTCGTATGAGTACCCGGGCGATGACCTGCCGGTGGTGAAAGGGTCGGCGCTGAAGGCCCTCGAGGGCGATGCGACGGGCGAGACGTCGATTGACGAGCTGATGTCGGCGGTCGATGAGTATGTGCCGCTGCCGGAGCGCGACATCGACAAGCCGTTCCTGATGCCGATTGAAGACGTATTTTCGATTTCGGGGCGCGGGACGGTGGTGACGGGCCGGGTGGATCGCGGCAAGGTTGTGGTGGGCGAGGAGATTGAGATTGTCGGGTTCACGCCGACCCAGAAGAAGGTGGTGACGGGCGTCGAGATGTTCCGCAAGCTGCTGGACGAAGGCGTGGCGGGGGACAACATCGGCGTGCTGCTCCGAGGCACGGAGAAGGACGATGTGGAGCGGGGGCAGGTGCTGGCGAAGCCGGGGTCGATTACGCCGCACACGAGGTTCAAAGGGGAAGTGTATGTGCTGTCGAAGGATGAAGGCGGTCGGCACACCCCGTTCTTCAACGGATACCGCCCGCAGTTCTACCTTCGGACGACGGATGTGACGGGCGTTGCGAATCTGCCAGAGGGCGTGGAGATGGTGATGCCGGGGGACAATGTGGCGATCAGTGTGGAGCTGATTACGCCGGTTGCGTTGGAGAAGGGCTTGCGGTTTGCGATACGGGAGGGTGGTCGCACGGTGGGCTCGGGCACCATTACCGAGATCATCGAATAGGCCGCTCACCGAGACAAAGGGTTTCCAGCTGTGCGTGACATCATCATCCTCGCCTGCACCGAGTGCAAGCGACGTAACTACAACACGACGAAGAACAAGCGGAAGATGACCGATCGTCTCGAGATGAAGAAATACTGTCGGTGGTGCCGGCGGCACACCCCGCATCGAGAGACGAAGTAGGGAAGGCGCGCACGCCGCGGGGGTTTGGGGCGAAGCCCCAGGGACCCGACGTTGAGTAGCGAGCGATGACGGAGGGAAGGCGCGCACGGCGCGCCTCGCGGGCCCGGAGTGGGGCGCAGGGGTCCCCGCGCAGGGACCGCGGGGGTTTGGGGCGAAGCCCCATGTAGTAGCGAAGGCCAGTAGCTCAACTGGAAGAGCACCGGTCTCCAAAACCGGGGGCTGGGGGTTCGAGTCCCTCCTGGCCTGCCAGTTCGTAGCCCTGAGATGGTGTATCGCGACGTCTGCTTGAAGTCTGACGAGGGTGCAACGTGAAATCGGCGATGCTCGAGCGAGCGAGAGACACGGCGATCAGTTCGAAAGGCGTACTGGGCTGGTGGAGCCGGAGCCGCGTCTTTCTCTCGCAGGTTCGCAACGAGATGGAGCGTGTCACGTGGCCCTCATGGAAAGAGGTTCAAGCGACCACGCTGGTCGTCATCCTGACATCGGTTCTCTTTGGCGTGTATCTGTGGGGGATCGACCTGATCCTCAGCACCGTGACGGGAACGATCTTCAGAACCTTCGGGGCATCATGACGGACGTCGCGACGAAGCAGTGGTACATCGTTCATACCTACTCGGGCTTCGAGAAGAAGGTGTCGGAGTCGTTGCAGCAGCGGGTGCAGGCGTACGGTCTCCAAGACGAGATCGGTGAGGTGCTCATCCCGACCGAGGACGTCGTCGAGCTGCGTGGCGGGAAGAAAGTCGTCAGTTCCAAGCGATTCTTCCCCGGGTACATCCTCGTCGAGATGATCATGTCCGACCATGGGTGGCACGTGGTGAAAAACACACCGAAGGTCACCGGCTTTGTCGGGGCGGGCTCGAAGCCGACACCACTCACACGAGAGGAAGTCGACCAAATCCTGCATCAGGTGACGGTGGCGGCAGAGAAGCCGAAGCCAAAATACTCGTTCGACAGAGGCGACCAGGTTCGGATCAATGAAGGCCCGTTTACGAGCTTCAACGGTGTAGTTGATGACGTCAACATCGACCGCAACACACTCAAAGTGATGGTCACGATCTTTGGTCGCTCGACACCCGTCGAGTTGGATTTCCTCCAGGTGGAGAAGCTGTAGTCGGATGGCAAAGAAGGCAATCGGTCAAGTGAAGCTGCAGATCGCAGCCGGTAAGGCGACACCCGCGCCCCCGGTCGGGACCGCGCTCGGCCCGCATGGCGTGAACATCATGGACTTTTGCAAGGCGTTCAATGCCAAGACCGCCGCGCAGGAGGGCCTCATCATTCCGGCGGTCGTCACGGTCTATCAGGATCGGTCCTACAGCTTCATCACGAAGACACCGCCGGCGGCGGTCTTGCTCAAACGGGCGGCGAATATCGCCAAAGGGTCGGGGGAGCCGAACCGGTCGAAGGTGGGGACGGTAACCCAGCAACAGGTCGAAGAGATTGCCAAGACGAAGATGCCAGATTTGAACGCCGACACGATCGAGATGGCCGCACGGATCGTGGCCGGCACGGCGCGGTCAATGGGGATCGACGTCGAAGGCTGAAGCGCTGGGATAATCGAGAACAGTCATGGCGAGGACCGGAAAGAAGTTTGCGGCCGCGAAGGCCAAGGTTGACGAGAAACTCTACCCACTCGAGGAAGCCATTCCGCTGGTGCAGAGCATCAAGTTCGCCGCGTTCGATGAATCGGTTGAGTTGGCGATGCGTTTGGGTGTGAATCCCAAACATGCGGACCAGATGGTGCGTGGCACCGTGGTGCTCCCGCACGGTCTCGGTCGGACGAAGAGTGTGGTCGTGATCGCGTCGTCAGAGAAACAGCAAGAGGCCGCGGACGCCGGCGCCGACACGGTCGGAGGCGAAGAGCTGGTCGAGAAGATCCAGAAGGGGTGGATGGATTTCGATGCCGTCGTCGCCACACCGGACATGATGCGCTCGGTCGGAAAGCTGGGTCGTATTCTTGGCCCCCGCGGTCTGATGCCCAACCCCAAGACCGGGACGGTGACTGTTGACGTGTCGAAGGCCGTAGGGGAGATCAAGGCCGGCAAGGTCGAGTATCGAGTCGATAAGGCCGGTGTCGTCCACGTCCCGATCGGCAAGGCCTCGTTCGCGACGGAGAATCTGGTGGCGAACGCACTCGCGCTCGTGTCGAGTGTCATCAAGGCCAAACCGGCCGCTGCCAAGGGCAAGTACGTGCGGGGCATGGCCGTCTCGTCAACGATGGGTCCCGGCGTACGCGTGGACAGCGCGAGCATCGAAGCGGTCTAGGATCGAGTTCATGGCAGTCACCAGAGCAGTCAAGGAAACCCAGCTTCGAGAGCTCGCAGGCGAGCTGACCGAGGCCAGCAGCGCGATCGTCGTCGACTACAAGGGTCTTGATGTGCCGCAAGCGACCGCGCTACGCCGACAGGTGCGCGCAGCGCAGGGGCGCTATCGGGTTGTGAAGAATCGGATCGCCACGCGCGCCATCAAAGACACGTCGCTTGAGTCGCTGACTCAGCATTTCATCGGCCCGACGGCGATTGCCTACAGCAGCGATGATCCGGTCGCGCTCGCCAAGGCGCTCGTCGGGTTCGCGAAGACCGCGCCCACGCTGACCGTTAAAGCGGCGGTCATCCAGGGACAGACGATTCAGCCCAACGAGGTGTCGGATCTCGCCGAGCTGCCGGGTAAGGACCAGCTCTACGCCACGTTGCTCATGCTCCTGCAGGTTCCCGCCACTCAGTTCGTTCGCGTGCTGAGCGCGGTTCCGCGCGACCTGCTGAGTGTGCTGACCCAGGTGGAGAAGAAGAAGGAATAAGCGGATCGTTGTAGCGAGGGAGTGAGGCGAAGGAGTAAGAATGTCTGACGTGACCCAGGAACAAGTTGTCGAATACATCAAGGGAATCTCTGTTCTCGAGCTGTCTCAGCTCGTCAAAACGCTCGAAGAGGAGCTGGGCGTGTCGGCAGCAGCCGCGATGCCCGTCGCCGTGGCTGGCGTTGCGGCCGCCGGTGGCAGCGCGGCGGCGGCCGAGGAGCAGACGGAGTTCACAGTGACTCTCACCGAGGTTGGCGCAAAGAAGATCAACGTGATCAAAGTTGTGCGCGAAGTCACCAGCCTTGGGTTGAAGGAAGCGAAGGATCTGGTTGAGTCGGCGCCCAAGGCCATCAAGGAAGCCGTCCCCAAGGACGAAGCCGAAGCGATCCAGAAGAAGTTTGAGGACGTCGGCGCGAAGGTCGAGGTCAAGTAAGACCCGGCCGAGCAGCTCGGCGCCGTTGTGCTCGTCCGTCAGGGGGGAGCGCCCTTGCAAGCACGACCACACGTACCGACCGGGGGAGCGACTATGGCTCGACCCCGGCGCGGTGATTCGTTGGTACAGGATACGCGCGGCATTCACCACGACTGAACCCGATCCAGGACGAGGATATAGCTGTGTACACCCTTCCCGAAAGTGCCTATCGAGAGCGGATCAACTTTTCAAAAATCATGACGACCGTTCCGATACCGAATCTCATCGAGATCCAGAAGAAATCCTACGAGCGGTTCTTACAGATGAACCGTCTCGCAGCCGAGCGTGAGGACGCCGGACTGCAGTCGGTGTTCAAGTCGGTGTTCCCGATCAGTGACTTTCGGGAGAACTCGTCGCTCGAGTTCATCGAGTACTCGATTGGCAACTGGGAGTGTAAGTGCGGACGGCTGGCCGGCCTGCATCATCTGCGGCAGCCCTGTGGCAGTTGCGGGACCATGTTGGAGGTCGACTCACTGGGTGAACACGAGGTCGTGTGTCATGCCTGCGGAAAGTCCAACCAGGCGCGTGGGGCTGTGTGCGACGTGTGTGGCAACACGGTCGGCATGAAGCTGAAGTACGACGTCGAAGAATGCCAAGAGCGCGGAATGACCTACGCCGTGCCGCTGAAGGTCGCGATCCGGCTGGTCGTTTGGAACAAGGATCCAGAGACCGGGGTCAAAACGATTCGCGATATCAAGGAGCAAGAGGTGTATTTCGGCGACATTCCGCTGATGACCGACAACGGCACGTTCATCATCAACGGGACAGAGCGCGTCATCGTGTCGCAGCTGCATCGCTCGCCGGGGGCCTTTTTTCATTCAGAAGACAAGGCGGCGTTCGTCGCGCAGATCATTCCCTACCGAGGATCGTGGGTCGAGTTTGAGTACGACGCGAAGAACCTGCTGTATGTCCGCATCGACCGGAAGCGGAAATTCTTGGCATCGGTGTTTCTCCGGGCCCTGGGACTTCGGGGGGCCGACGAGATCATTCGTACCTTCCACTCAGTCGAGCGAATCTCTGTCAAGAAGCAGACGCTGCACTGGGCTGTCAGCAACAGTCTCGTGGGGCTCCGGGCCGCCAAGGAGTTTGCGATTCCGAAGTCGGACGTCACGATTCACGCCGGCAAGAAGATCACCAAGGCTGCGATCGCGGCGTTGCGTCACGCCAAGGTCAACACGGTCGAGGTGTCCGACACTGAGCTTGAAGGTGCGTTTGCCGCGGCTGATGTTGTCGATCCGGCGACCGGCGAGGTGATTCTCGAAGCGAACGAGGAAGTGTCCCCTCGAATCATCTCGATGGTCCAAGAGAAGAAGGTGCCGGAGCTCGAGGTCTTCTTTCCGGAGCGGGACGAGGTGGGCCCGGTTGTCTCGGCGACGCTCAAGAAGGATCCCATCCGCACCCACGAAGAGTCGTTGATCGAGATCTACCGTCGGCTCCGACCGGGCGACCCGCCGACACTCGACAGCTCACGGTCGCTCTTCGAGAACATGTTCTTCAACCCGCAGAAGTACGACTTCTCGCGCGTGGGCCGGCTGAAGCTGAATACGAAGCTCGGTCTCGACACCCCGCTGGACGAGAAGATTCTGCATCCGCAGGACTTCTACGAGGTCATCGGGTATCTGCTCAAGCTCCGCCGGAACCCGACGAATGTTGACGACATCGACCACCTCGGCAATCGCCGAGTGCGGTCGGTCGGCGAACTCCTCGAGAACCAGTTCCGGATCGGTCTTGTTCGGATGGAGCGAGCGATCAAAGAGAAGATGTCGGTGTATCAGGAGATGGCCACGGCCATGCCTCACGACCTGATCAATGCCAAGCCGGTTATGGCGGCCATTCGGGAGTTCTTTGGATCCTCGCAGCTGTCGCAGTTCATGGACCAGACGAATCCGCTGTCTGAGATTACCCACAAGCGCCGCCTGTCGGCATTGGGCCCAGGCGGGCTGTCACGGGAGCGGGCCGGATTCGAAGTGCGGGACGTCCATCCGACCCACTACGGGCGCATCTGTCCGATTGAGACGCCTGAAGGTCCGAATATCGGATTGATTTCGTCGTTGTCCTGCTATGCACGTATCAACGAGTTCGGATTTATTGAGTCGCCCTACCGGCGTGTCAAAGATGGTCGCGCATTGGACTTCGTCCAGGTCATCAACGCGGGTGGCACGAAGTTCAAGAGTGGTGACGTCGTGAAGGCAGCAAATGTCGAGGCCGAGAACGAGGCCGTCAAGGCCAAGAAACGCAAGCGCATCGCGGAGTTCGAGCCGTATTCGTTTTACCTGTCCGCATGGGAAGAGGATCAGTATCTGATCGCCCAGGCCAACGCGAGGCTCGATGAGAGCGGCAATCTGATTGACGAGCGAATCAACTGCCGGCAGGCGGGCAACTTCCTCTTGGCTCCCCGCGACAAGGTCGAGTTCATCGACGTGTCGCCAAAGCAGCTTGTCTCGGTGGCCGCGTCGCTGGTGCCGTTCCTCGAGAACGACGACGCGAACCGAGCGTTGATGGGGTCAAATATGCAGCGACAGGCGGTGCCGCTTCTGCGGGCGCGGGCGCCGTTCGTTGGCACGGGGATGGAGTTCATCACCGCTCGCGACTCTGGCGCGGTCGTGGTTGCCCGTCGAAGTGGCACGCTCGACTACGTCGACTCCCAGCGCATCGTCGTGCGGGTCGAGGGTGAGAAGACGGCTCCGGATCTTTCCAAGGATATGGGCGCCGACATCTACAACCTGACGAAGTTCCGGCGCTCGAATCAGAACACATGCATCAACCAGAAACCGATTGTCCGGGTTGGCCAGAAGGTGACCCAGGGTCAGGTCTTGGCGGACGGACCCAGTACGGAGGTCGGCGAGCTGGCTCTCGGTCAGAACGTCCTGGTCGCGTTCATGCCGTGGCGTGGCTACAACTTTGAGGATGCCATTCTGGTCTCCGAACGTCTCGTGAAGGAGGACTACTACACCTCGATTCACATTGAGGAGTTCGATATCGAGTCTCGTGACACCAAGCTCGGTCCGGAGGAGATCACCCGAGACATTCCGAACGTATCGGAAGGATTCCTCAAGGATCTTGACGAGAGCGGCATCATCCGGATCGGTGCGTATGTCAAACCCGGCGACATCTTGGTCGGCAAGGTCACGCCCAAAGGTGAGACCCAGTTGACCCCCGAAGAGAAACTGCTTCGGGCGATCTTCGGTGAAAAGGCTGGTGATGTGCGCGATGCGTCGCTGTTGTCCCCACCGGGAATCGAAGGGATCGTCGTTGGCGTGAAGATTTTCTCGCGTAAGGGCATCGAGAAGGACGACCGCGCGAAGGCCATTGAGACCGACGAGCTCGAGATGATGGAGAAGAACCTCGAGGATGAGATTCGGATCCTGCACGACGAGGTCAAGAAGCGGGTGGCGGAGATGGTCGACGGACAGACATTGGCCCGCGACCTGTTTGACGAGCACGGCACCGCGGCGCTCTTGACGAAGGGGACCGTGCTCACCGCCGAGACGATGAGCGAGCTGTCCTACGTGAATCTGGTCAGAGCTCGGGTGGACAGCAATGGCTCCCAACTCGACAGTGACTTGCGGAGTGTGGAAGACCGAACCGAACGGCAGGTCGAGGTCATCAGACAGCTGTTCGAGGAGAAGAAGGAAAAAATTCGTCGGGGTGACGAGCTGCCACCCGGCGTGATCAAGCTCGTGAAGGTCTACGTTGCCATGAAGCGCAAGCTGTCGGTGGGGGACAAGATGGCCGGGCGGCACGGCAACAAGGGTGTGATCGCACGGGTCCTTCCCGAAGAGGACATGCCCCATCTCCCGGACGGGACACCGGTTGAGATTGTGCTCAACCCCCTCGGGGTGCCATCCCGGATGAATGTTGGACAGATTCTCGAAACCCACCTCGGATGGGCGGCGCATGCGCTGGGTCTGTTCTTCGCCTCGCCGGTGTTCGATGGGGCCCGGGAACAAGAGATCAAGCAGTGGCTCGAGAAGGCCGGCTTGCCAGAAAGCGGGAAGTCGGTGCTGTTCGACGGGATGACGGGCGACCCATTCGAGCAAGAGGTGACCGTCGGGTACATCTATATGCTGAAGCTGTCTCACCTCGTCGACGACAAGCTTCATGCCCGATCGATCGGCCCGTATTCGTTGATTACGCAGCAGCCACTGGGCGGCAAGGCCCAGTTCGGTGGGCAGCGATTTGGTGAGATGGAAGTGTGGGCGCTCGAAGCGTATGGTGCCGCGCACATCTTGCAGGAGTTGCTCACGGCAAAATCAGATGACGTCACTGGACGCGCCAAGATCTACGAAGCGATCGTCAAAGGGGATGCGTCGTTTACGCCGGGTCTCCCGGAGTCGTTCAACGTCCTTATTCGCGAGCTGCAGGCGCTGTGCCTGGACGTCGACCTCATCAAGTCGAAGAAGCCGATCGAACTCCCAGAGCCAGAGCCGGACGCTGAAGATGCCCCAACGCTCGAAGACGTTCTCCCAGAGACAACCTAAAGGGTGATCGAAAGGAACTCCATGCGACCAAGTTACGCTGAACGGAGCTCGCTGACCGTCGACTTCGACGCGATACGGATCAGCTTGGCCTCGCCCGAGAAGATCTTGTCCTGGTCTCATGGCGAGGTGACCAAGCCAGAGACGATCAATTACCGCACCTTCAAGCCCGAACGCGACGGCTTGTTTTGCGCAAAGATCTTTGGTCCGGTTACGGACTGGGAATGCCTGTGCGGCAAGTACAAGCGGATGAAGCATCGCGGTGTCATCTGCGACAAGTGCGGCGTTGAAGTCACCCAGGCCAAGGTTCGTCGAGAACGGTTGGGGCACATCACGTTGGCGACCCCAGTGAGCCATGTCTGGTTCTTTAAGGGATTGCCGAGTCGTATCGGCCACCTCCTCGACATTTCGCTGAGAGAGCTGGAGCGCGTCCTCTACTTCGAGGCGTACGTCGTGATCGAGCCGGGCGATACCGAGTTCAAAGAAAACCAGTTGTTGACCGAGGAGCAGTATCGCAAAGCGCGCGAGGAGTACGGCTCGAAGTTCCGGGCCCAGATGGGGGCGGAGGCGATCAAGGAGTTGCTCAAGCGGGCCAATATCGAGGAGCTCTCGCTGGAGCTGCGGGTCAAGATGCGCAGCGAGACCTCGGCCCAGAAGACGCTGAAGTTCGCGAAGCGATTGAAGGTTGTCGACTCGTTTCGCCGGTCCACGAACCGACCGGAGTGGATGATCCTCGATGTGATTCCCGTCATTCCGCCCGAGCTCCGGCCACTCGTCCCACTCGACGGCGGGCGGTTCGCGACGTCCGACCTGAACGACTTGTATCGACGCGTGATCAATCGGAACAACCGGCTGAAGAAGCTGATGGAGCTCCGAGCGCCAGACGTCATCATTCGCAACGAAAAGCGGATGTTGCAGGAGGCAGTCGACGCGCTGTTTGACAACGGCCGCCGCGGACGAGTGCTGCGGGGTGCGAACAACCGGCCCCTCAAGTCGCTATCCGATACTCTCAAGGGTAAGCAGGGACGCTTCCGGCAGAACCTACTTGGTAAGCGTGTCGACTACTCTGGCCGGTCGGTCATCGTGGTAGGCCCCGAGCTGAAGCTCCATCAGTGCGGCCTTCCCAAGAAGATGGCCCTCGAGCTCTTTAAGCCCTTTATCTACAACAAGCTCGAGGACCGCGGTCTGGTCGCAACGATCAAGCAGGCCAAGGAGATGGTCGAGCAGCACGAGCCGGAGGTCTGGGACATCCTCGAGGAGGTCATCCGACAGCATCCGGTGTTGCTCAACCGGGCGCCGACGCTTCACCGCCTCGGGATTCAGGCCTTCGAACCGGTGTTGGTTGAAGGGAAGGCGATACGGATTCATCCGCTGGTGTGCACCGCGTTCAATGCCGACTTCGACGGCGACCAGATGGCCGTGCATGTCCCGCTGTCACCCGAGGCGCAGATCGAGGCCTCCGTGCTGATGATGTCGTCGAACAACATCATGTCGCCCGCCAATGGCGCGCCGATCGCCGTACCGTCCCAGGACATCGTGCTGGGGTGCTACTACCTGACCAAGGCACGGCCGGGTGCCAAGGGCGAGGGCCGAGTGTTCGGGACCCGCGATGACGTGCTCCTCGCGTTGGAAGCCGGTGACGTCGAGACACTGTCGCCGATTCGACTCCGACTCAGCGGTGAATTCATGGATCTCACTGTGGGCCGCGACGACCAGGACGTGCTCCACACCGCGGTCGAGACGCTCGAGCGCGAGATTATCAACACCACGGTTGGCCGAGTGGTGTTCAACAACGAGCTGCCTGACGGGATTCCGTTCGTCAACGGTCTCCTGAAGAAGAAGGGTCTGCAGCAGCTCGTGCAGTACAGCTACCTCCGTCACGGTCTCAAGTTGACGGTGTCGATGCTTGACCGCCTCAAGGACCTCGGCTTCTTCTATGCGACGAAGTCTGGGTTGTCCATCGGGATCAATGACCTGGTGATTCCGCAGGAGAAAGCGCAACTCGTCAAGCAAGCCAACAGTGACGTGATCGGCGTCGAGCAGCAGTATCTGGACGGTGCGATCACGAACGGTGAGCGCAAGAACAAGGTGATCGCGATCTGGTCGGACGTGACCGAGAAGATCGCCGATGCGATGTTCAGCGAAATGGAGGACACCGAAAACCTGAGTCGCTCGTTTAATCCTGTGTACATCATGGCCGATTCCGGCGCGCGGGGGAGCAAGCAGCAGATTCGCCAGCTGGCCGGTATGCGAGGTCTTATGGCGAAGCCGTCGGGAGAGATCATCGAGACGCCGATCACCTCGAACTTCCGCGAGGGACTCACGGTGCTGCAGTACTTCATTTCGACCCACGGTGCTCGCAAGGGTCTCGCCGATACTGCCTTGAAGACCGCTGACTCCGGATATCTCACGCGGAGGTTGGTCGACGTGGCCCAGGATGTGATCATCTCGGAGATCGATTGTGGCACGCTGGACGGAATCGAGGCACGGGCCATCGTCGAGAGTGGTGAGATCATCGAGCCCCTGCGCGACCGGATTATCGGTCGAGTCATTCTTGAGCGGGTCAAGGATCCCTTCACAGATGAGCTGATCGCGGAGTCCAATACCGAAATCAGTGAGGAGCTCGCGTCGACGATTCAGGAGTCAGGAATCGAGCGGGTGAAGATCAGGTCGGTGCTGACCTGCGCGTCGCGTCGCGGAGTCTGTGCGCACTGCTACGGCCGCGATCTCTCGACCGGGAGACTCGTTGAGCTGGGCATGGCCGTGGGCGTGATTGCCGCGCAGTCGATTGGCGAGCCGGGAACGCAGCTGACCATGCGGACGTTCCACATCGGTGGGACGGCCTCGCGTGTCTCGGAGCAGTCGACGCTGGAGAGTAAACATGCCGGGACGTCGAAGTTTCAGGGTGTCCAGGTGGTGGAGAAGAAGGACGGCGCGCTCATTGTCATGAACCGCACGGGGTCGCTGGTCGTACAGGATTCCAAGGGGCGCGACCGTGAGCGCTATGCGCTCGTCTACGGCGCACATCTGTTGGTCCGAGACGGGCAGCAGGTCGAACCTGGTCAGGTTCTGGTGGAATGGGATCCCTACACGTTCTCGATGCTCACCGAACAGACTGGCACGGTCCGGTTCAAGGACATCATCGAAGGTATGACCGTCCACGAAGAGATTGACGAAGTGACCGGTCTGATGCGGCTCATCATCGTCGACTCGCCGGACGAAAAGAAGCAGCCCACGATCGAAATCCGCGACGACAAAGGAAAAGTCGCTCGCCGGTATCACATGCCATCACATGCGCATCTGATGGTCACGGAGGGTGATCAGGTGGACGGTGGTGACGTCCTCGCGAAGATTCCACGCGAGACAACCAAGACGAAGGACATCACCGGTGGGCTCCCGCGGGTTGTAGAGTTGTTCGAGGCACGCAAGCCGAGGGAGACGGCGATCATTAGCGAAATCGACGGGATCGTTAAACATGGTGGCATCGTCAAAGGGATGCGCAAGATGATTATCATCCCTGACGAAGAGGGAGAACCGCGCGAGTACTCGCTGCCACGTGGCGTACACGTCAACGTGCAGGAAGGCGATCGCGTGCGCGCGGGCGAACCGCTCATGGATGGACCGAGTAATCCGCACGACATTCTTAGCGTGCTGGGTGAAAAGGCGCTCCACAGCTACCTCGTCAACGAGATCCAGGAGGTCTACCGCCTGCAGGGCGTCAATATCAACGACAAGCATATCGAAGTGATGGTTCGGCAGATGATGCGCTGGGTGAAGGTCGAGGACGTGGGTGATACCGAGTTCCTCGTGGACGAGCAAGTGGACAAGATTCGGTTCACCGAGGAAAACGAACGGATCATCGCCGACGGTGGGAGGCCGGCGACCGGTCGGCCGCTCCTGCTCGGTATCACTAAGGCGTCGTTGTCGACCGAGTCGTTCATCTCCGCTGCCTCGTTCCAGGAGACAACGCGGGTGCTGACCGAGGCCTCAATTTCCGGGAAGGTCGATCACCTGCGGGGTCTCAAGGAGAACGTCACGATGGGTCGGTTGATTCCGGCCGGCACAGGGTTCGATTTCTACAAGAAGGTAAAGATCGAGCCGGATGAGCCGCCGCCGCCGCCGCCGATGTCCTTCGAAGAGCTCGAATTGGAGCGTGAGATGGACTACTTCGCCGATCCAGAAGACCGGGTGGGTCGCCCAGACGCGGAAGTCGTTGAAGGCCAGTAGGTTAGGTTGAAACAGGCGCTCATGATGCTCGACGGTGCCGGGCGTCAGGGCAGCAAAGCACATGGCCCGCTCGCAGGTTCGGGCGGTAGGACATCAGCCGCGACCGCAATAGTTGATGTGATTGAGTGATTGAGTGATTTTTTTATTGTTTTATTGAATGACGGTTGGGATGGAGTGCTATTTTCGCGCTGGGCAGACCTGAGTTTCCCCGTCGACGGGTTTACTGAAATAGCCGTTATGTGATAGTTTCGTAAGGTTTTGTCGGAGTTGGGAAACCCTATCTAGCTTCGACCCGTCCGAAAGAGTCGCTGTCGCGTCTTTTTCCAGCTCAGGTGAACCAGGCACTCGCATCTGGATCGCCGACACGGCGCGCATACAGAAATAGGGTCAACCTGGCCACGGGCGCCAAGCCGTCGGGACATCGACGCTTCTAGGCCTTGGCCGCTTCCCGCGACGGTACGACGCACTCGCGCAGCGTGTGACGTGGTGCCAGAGTCAGGAGTCGTCTTGCCGACGATCAGTCAACTGGTTCGGAACGGGCGTGAGCGGGTGCTCAGCAAGACGAAGAGTCCTGCTCTACAGCGGTGCCCGCAGAAGCGCGGCGTGTGTGTCCGCGTGTTTACGCAGACGCCGAAGAAGCCCAACTCGGCGCTCCGCAAGGTTGCACGGGTGCGTCTGACGAACGGTATCGAAGTGACGAGCTACATCCCGGGCGAGGGGCACAACCTGCAAGAGCACTCTCTCGTGCTGATCCGGGGCGGGCGGGTGAAGGATCTCCCCGGCGTGAGATATCACGTCGTCCGCGGAACGCTCGACACGGTAGGTGTTTCTGAGCGTCGACAGGGTCGCTCGAAGTACGGTGCGAAGCGACCAAAAGTGTAGGCGGGTTCTCACAGCGTAGAGCCCGAAGCCCAAAGGCGGGAGAAGACAGAACATGCCGCGTCGACGCGAAGTCCCAAAGCGAGAAGTTCCCGCCGACCCCCTCTACAACAGCACCCTCGTGACGAAGTTCGTGCGGATGCTGATGAAGGGTGGGAAGCGGAACGTGGCTGAGCGGACCCTCTACGGGAGTCTGGACATCATCAAGAACCGGACCGGTGATGATCCGCTGAAGATCTTCAAGAAGGCCGTTGACAACACGAAGCCGAGTCTTGAGGTCAAGTCGCGGAGGGTGGGGGGCTCGAACTATCAGGTGCCGATTGATGTGTCACCGAATCGCCGACTGTCGCTGAGCATTCGCTGGATCACCAGCTATGCCCGCAGCCGTGGCGATGGAAAGACGATGAAGGAGAAGCTCGCGAACGAGTTGATCGACGCCTCGAACCTTCGTGGTGGTTCAGTCAAGAAGAGAGAGGACACACATCGAATGGCGGAGGCGAATAAAGCGTTCGCCCACTATCGGTGGTGACGAGATCTATGCACGCTTTCTTCGCCTCCGCGGCGGCGGCGGACACTGTGTGGACGGCCTGCCGCTGGCACGCCTGGGGCGTTCGCCCACTGTCCGTGGTAGGGAGCAAATTGTGACGACTGCTGAGACGCCGGTCGTATCGCAGTCAGTAAAGACGCGGGACGGGTCCAGCGGTCGACACAGAGACATCATGACCAGGCAGGTGCCACTCGGCCGCACGCGGAACATTGGCATCATGGCCCATATTGATGCCGGCAAGACGACGACGACTGAGCGGATTCTGTATTACACGGGGATCACCTACAAGGTAGGTGAAGTACACGATGGGACCGCCGTCATGGACTGGATGGCGCAGGAACAGGAGCGTGGCATCACCATTACGTCGGCCGCGACGACCTGCTTCTGGCGTGATCATCGGATCAACATCATCGATACCCCCGGCCACGTGGACTTCACGGCCGAGGTCGAACGGTCGTTGCGGGTTCTGGACGGTGCGGTGGCTGTATTCGACGCCGTCGGCGGCGTCGAACCCCAATCGGAAACGGTGTGGCGGCAGGCGGACAAATACTGCGTGCCCCGCATCTGTTTTGTGAACAAGATGGACCGCGTCGGCGCGGACTTCATGGGAACACTTGAACAGATTCGGACCAAGCTTCAGGCGAACCCGGTAGCGGTGCAGTTTCCGATGAGGTCTGAGGATGTGTTCGAGGGCTTCGTAGACCTCGTCGCCATGAAGGCGGTGCGACGGACGGATGAGAGCCTTGGCTCGGAGTCGGTGGTTGAAGAGATTCCCGACGAGTACCAGGCACGGGCCCTGGAGTTACGCGAGCAGCTGATCGAGAAGGTGGCCGAGTTCAACGACGAGCTCCTGGGCAAGTACCTGCGCGGCGAGCCGATCGCCGAGGAGGAGATTCGACACACGATTCGGCGCCGCGTGCTCGATTCGGTGAGACACGACGATGCGCCCTTCGTACCGGTCCTGTGTGGCTCGGCGTTCAAGAACAAGGGCGTTCAGCCGTTACTCGACGCCGTGGTCGATTATCTGCCGTCACCCGATGATGTTCCGCCGATCGTGGGTGTCGATCCCGGTTCGTCCGACGAGACGCCGGTTGAGCGCCGCGCGGACGACGATGCGCCGTTCTCGGCGCTCGCCTTCAAGATCATGACCGACCCCCATGTGGGTCAGCTCACGTTTATTCGCGTCTATTCGGGAGTGATGAAGTCAGGGGCGACGATCTACAATCCCGTTCGTGATCGCAGCGAACGTGTCGGCCGGCTGCTCAAAATGCACGCGAACAAGCGTGAGGAGATCAAGCAGGTGTATTCCGGCGATATCGCGGCCGCGGTTGGGCTCAAGAGCGTGAGCACCGGTGACACCATCTGCGACCGGCGGAACCCGGTTGTGCTGGAGTCAATGGATTTTCCGAGTCCAGTGATCAGTCTGGCGATTGAACCCCAGACCAAAGCCGATCAAGAGAAACTCGGACAGGGGCTTGCAAAGCTCACCGTTGAGGACCCGACCTTCCAGGTGAAGACCGATGATGAGACTGGCCAGGTCGTCATCTCCGGAATGGGCGAGCTGCATCTCGAGATTCTGGTTGACCGGCTCAAGCGCGAGTTCGGTGTTGACGCTGCCGTGGGCCGTCCACAGGTGGCGTACAAAGAGACGCTGACGCACCAGACCGCAAGCGAAGGCCGGTACGTCAAGCAGTCTGGCGGTCGCGGTCAGTTCGGGCACGTCAAGATTCGTGTCGCACCGGCACAGTCAGGTCATGGGTTCGAGTTCGTCAACGACATCCGTGGTGGGGCTGTTCCCCGCGAGTACATCAAGTCCGTCGAGGACGGCATTCGCGACGCCATGACCACTGGGGTGCTGGCCGGATACCCGATCGAGGACGTGATCGTCTCGCTGTACGACGGGTCGTATCATGAGGTCGATTCGTCTGAGATGGCATTCAAGGTAGCGGGGTCGATGGCGTTTCGGGAGGCGGCGCGGAAGGCCGGCGCCAAGCTGCTCGAACCGGTCATGCAGGTTGAGGTGGTCGTCCCCGAAGAGTACATGGGAGACATCATCACCGACCTGAATTCGCGTCGGGGTCGTGTACGGTCGATGGAGGCCCGCGGTGGCACCCAGATCGTCAATGCCCGAGTACCACTTTCGGAGATGTTTGGGTACGCCACCGACCTACGGTCGCGAACCCAGGGTCGAGCAACCTACTCCATGCACTTTGACAGATACGAGCAGGTACCTCAGACGGTGAGCGAAGAGGTCATCGGACGAATCCAGGGTAGGTGAGCCAAGCCACGCACGGCGTGGCCCCGCCGGAACCGCGCGGGCGACGGGGTCCCCGCAAGTGACGGCGCAGCAAGGATGAGGGTCTGGAACGATGGCGAAAGAGAAATTTGACCGGTCGAAGCCCCACGTGAACATCGGGACGATTGGGCATATTGACCACGGCAAGACGACATTGACGGCGGCGATCACGACGGTGATGGCGAAGCACGATCCGACGAATGCGGTCCGGTCGTTTGACTCGATCGACAACGCCCCGGAGGAGCGGGAGCGGGGGATCACGATCGCGACGGCGCACGTGGAGTACACGACGGCGAATCGGCATTATGCGCACGTGGACTGCCCGGGGCATGCGGACTACATCAAGAACATGATCACCGGGGCGGCGCAGATGGATGGCGCGATTCTGGTGGTGGCGGCGACGGACGGCCCGATGCCGCAGACGCGCGAGCACATACTGCTGGCGCGGCAGGTGGGCGTGCCGTCGTTGGTGGTGTTTCTGAACAAAGTGGATATGGTGGACGACCCGGAGCTGTTGGAGTTGGTGGAGCTGGAAGTGCGGGAGCTGCTGAGCTCGTATGAGTACCCGGGCGATGACCTGCCGGTGGTGAAAGGGTCGGCGCTGAAGGCCCTCGAGGGCGATGCGACGGGCGAGACGTCGATTGACGAGCTGATGTCGGCGGTCGATGAGTATGTGCCGCTGCCGGAGCGCGACATCGACAAGCCGTTCCTGATGCCGATTGAAGACGTATTTTCGATTTCGGGGCGCGGGACGGTGGTGACGGGCCGGGTGGATCGCGGCAAGGTTGTGGTGGGCGAGGAGATTGAGATTGTCGGGTTCACGCCGACCCAGAAGAAGGTGGTGACGGGCGTCGAGATGTTCCGCAAGCTGCTGGACGAAGGCGTGGCGGGGGACAACATCGGCGTGCTGCTCCGAGGCACGGAGAAGGACGATGTGGAGCGGGGGCAGGTGCTGGCGAAGCCGGGGTCGATTACGCCGCACACGAGGTTCAAAGGGGAAGTGTATGTGCTGTCGAAGGATGAAGGCGGTCGGCACACCCCGTTCTTCAACGGATACCGCCCGCAGTTCTACCTTCGGACGACGGATGTGACGGGCGTTGCGAATCTGCCAGAGGGCGTGGAGATGGTGATGCCGGGGGACAATGTGGCGATCAGTGTGGAGCTGATTACGCCGGTTGCGTTGGAGAAGGGCTTGCGGTTTGCGATACGGGAGGGTGGTCGCACGGTGGGCTCGGGCACCATTACCGAGATCATCGAATAGGGCACGAAGGCGCGCACGGCGCGCCTCGTGGCCCCGGCGTGGGGCATGCGGGGTCCTCGCGGAGGGGCCACGGGGGTTTGGGGCGCAGCCCCATGTGGATACGGAGACGACATGGCAACGTTCAGCGACAAGATACGTATCCGACTGAAGGCATACGACTATCGCGTACTGGACCAGTCGACGACGGAGATCGTCGATACCGCACGACGGACCGGCGCTCGGCTTGCCGGACCCATCCCGCTGCCGACTGAAAAGAACAAGTGGACGGTCTTGCGGTCGCCGCACGTCGACAAGAAATCTCGGGAGCAGTTCGAGATCCGGACGCACAAACGACTGATCGACATTTTCGAGCCGACGATCCAGACTGTCGACGCGCTCATGAAGCTCGATCTGCCGGCCGGTGTGGACGTCGAGATCAAGGCGTTTGGGAAGGAACACAACTAGACCGGGGCTCCGGACGTTGGGATTGACGATGGTACGAGGAATCATCGGAAAGAAGATCGGGATGACTCAGGTCTTCGCTGACGACGGCGCCGCCCTGCCCGCGACGGTGCTCAAGGCCGGTCCCTGCGTCGTCGTGCAACAGAAGACCCGTGCGCGCGACGGATACGACGCGGTCCAACTCGGGCTCGTTGAGGACAAGCCGGCGCGGGTGACCAAGGCGGTGGCCGGTCACTATGCGCGGGCCAGCGTCCCCCCAACGCGGGTTCGGCGAGAGGTCGCGCTGGAGGCTGACGACGGCGATGCTCCGAACGAGGGCGAGCAGGTGCTGGTCTCGCTGTTCGAGGCCGGAGACCAGGTCGACGTGATCGGCATCAGCCGTGGTCGAGGATTCCAGGGCGTCGTCAAGCGCCACGGTTTCGGTGGTGGGCGCGCGACCCATGGTTCGATGTTTCACCGGGCACCGGGTTCGATCGGGCAATCGTCGTATCCGTCCCGCGTACTGAAAGGCATGCGGGGGCCCGGACGTATGGGTGGCGACCGCGTGACGACGCGAAACCTCAGCGTGATCCAGGTCGACGCCGAGAACCATCAGCTGGTGGTTCGGGGCGCCGTGCCGGGCGCGCCCGGTGGCTATGTCGTGATTCGGAAAGCGGTTGCCCCACGCAGACATGCCGAACCGACGCCTGTGGATGCGCCGAAGAAGCGGGGCAAATGAATGGGGGCCGCTCGGTAAGGCCGCGGTACGTTTCATGACTCTTGACGTCGTCAATTCGAAGAAAGAAAAAGTCGACTCAGTGGAACTGAGCGATGACGTGTTCGGTGGAACCGTCAACGCGTCGCTGATCTGGGAATCGGTCGTGCACCAGAACGCCACGGATCGGCGCGGAACCCACGCGACCAAGACCCGCGGACTCGTGCAGGGGTCTGGCCGGAAGCTGTGGCGTCAAAAGGGCACCGGTCGCGCCCGGGTCGGCGACGTGCGGAACCCCCTGTGGCGCGCGGGTGGCACCGTGTTCGGACCCCAGCCTCGCAGCTACGGTTACCGATTTCCGAGAAAGATGGTCCGGGGCGCGTTACGGGCCGCGTTGTCTCAGAAGATCAAGGACGACGCTGTGCTGGTGGTAGACGGTCCGTCCACACTGGTCATTGACGAACCGCGCACCAAGCTGGCGGTCGAACGCCTGACCCAGTTGGGGCTCAGCGGGCGCACGGTGCTGGTCGATGTCGCACCTGACCACAACATGGAGCTGGCGGTTCAGAATCTTCCCCGCGTACGAATGGTCGAGACAGCGCGACTGACGGCACGCGATGTCGTGGGGGCCAGGACTGTGGTGTTGAGCAAGGCCGCGGTCGAGCATCTCGCACAGGTCGTGGGGTCATGAAGCAGACCGACGTGCTCCGCCGGGCGGTCATCACGGAGAAGTCGTCGATCCTCCGCGAGGACGGTCAGATTCTGGTGTTTGAGGTTGCCAAGTCGGCGACCAAGGTCGATATCAAGCGGGCGGTCGAGCAGTTGCTTGGTGCCAAGGTCGCACACGTGCGCACGGCGATCAGTCACGGCAAGGTGAAGCGCCAGGGGCGCTACTTCGGTCAGCGACCGGACTGGAAGAAGGCATACGTCCGGCTCAAGCCAGGTGAGAAGACGCCGGAGTTCCTCGAAGGGGCGTAGAGCGTTCGGTGCCAGTTGTACGCCGGTGCCACGGGTGACGAGAAGATACGATGGCCATTCGTAAACATAAGCCGACGTCAGCGGGTCGACGGTTTCAGACAGTTCAGGTGTTCGACGAGATCACGACCGACCGGCCGTATCGGCCGCTGACGAAGCCGCTGAAGAAGTCCGGTGGCCGGAATAACCGTGGCGAGATTACTGTGTGGTGGCGTGGCGGCGGGCACAAGCGCGCGTATCGCGTCATTGATTTCAAGCGAGACAAGTACGGCGTGCCGGCAAAAGTTGCGACGGTCGAGTACGACCCAAATCGGTCGGCCCGAATCTCGCTCCTGAGCTATGCGGACGGTGAAAAGCGGTACATCTTGCACCCGCTTGGGCTCAAGGTGGGTGACACGATCGTCTCAGGCGAGAAGGTGGATATTCTGCCCGGCAATGCGTTGCCGCTCAAGAACATCCCGCTCGGCACGCTGGTCCACAACGTCGAGTTGCGTCCGGGGAAGGGTGGTCAGCTGGCCCGGGGCGCCGGTTCGTCCGTGCAGGTTGTGGCCAAGGAAGGGAAGTACGTCACCGTCAAGCTGCCATCGGGCGAGACCCGGCTGCTGTTTCCGGAATGCGTGGCGACGGTTGGTCAGGTCGGGAACACTGATCATGCGAATGTCTCAATCGGCAAAGCGGGTCGGAACCGGTGGCTGGGTCGACGGCCGCACGTACGTGGTATCGCCATGAACCCGGTCGATCATCCCCTTGGCGGTGGCGAAGGCCACGCCGCCGGAGGACGGCATCCGGTGTCGCCGTGGGGGGTTCCGGCCAAGGGCTTTAAGACGCGTCACAAGAAGCCGTCGGACCGTTTTATTCTGCAACGCAAGCGGAAGCGTGGAAAGAGGTAGGTCCATGCGCCGCCACGAGGAAGTCGCTCGATGAGTCGATCACTCAAGAAGGGCCCGTTCGTTGATCTTCCACTCCTGGAGAAGATTGAGGTGATGAACCGGAGTGGTGAGAAGAAAGTCATCAAGTCGTGGTCCCGTCGCTCTACGGTGGTGCCAGAAATGGTGGGGCACACGATCGCTGTGCACAACGGTAGAAAGTTCATACCGGTCTATGTCACCGAGAACATGGTCGGGCACAAGTTCGGCGAGTTCGCGCCGACACGGCTGTTTCGGGGGCATACCGGCAAGGGCGACAAGGTCGCCTCGATGTCCAGGGGAGGCGTGCGGTGATCGAAGGTCGCGCGACGGCGCGGTATGTTCGCGGCTCGGCCCAGAAGGCCAAACTCGTACTGGACCTCATCCGAGGAAAGGACGTCAATACGGCGCTAGCGACCCTCCAGTTCTGTCGAAAGATCGCCGCCCGTCACGTGTCCAAAGTGATCCGGTCGGCGATCGCGAATGCCCAACAGCAAGAAGGTGCCGTCAGTGATGTTGACCGCCTGTTTGTCGGGAGCTGCTACGCCAACCAAGGACCGTCGCTGAAGCGGATTCGGGCGGCACCGATGGGCCGGGCGTTTCGGATTGCCAAGCGGACGTCGCATCTGACGGTCACTGTGCGGGAGCGTCCCGAGGCGACGGTCGTTGCGGTCACGGCTGACGAATCGACACCTGCGACAGCCGCCAGTTCGCCGCGCCGCGCGTCAAAGGCGACCGCTCGGCCAAGGCGGAAGACGGCGAAGAAGACGACCGCAAAGAAGACAGCGAAGAAGAAGACGACTGCAAAGAAGACGACGAAGCCGGAGACAGCCAACACGGCAACGGGCAAAGCCGCCAAGAAAGCGACGTCGGCCAAGAAGGCCGACACGTAAAGAGACAACCCATGGGGCAGAAGGTTCATCCGTACGGGTTTCGGCTCGGGTTCAACAAGACCTGGCGGTCCAGATGGTATGCGGACCGCGACTACGCCAAGCTGCTTCACGAAGATCTCGCGCTGAAGACTGATCTCAAGAAGCGATTCTCGCACGCCGGGGTTTCGAAGATCGAGATCGAACGGGCAGCCAACAAGCTCAAGCTCGACATTCACACCTCTCGACCGGGGATCATCATCGGTCGGAAGGGGACTGAAGTCGACAAGCTGAAGACAGAGATCCAGAAGCGGACAAACCGAGAGGTGTTCATCAACATTCAGGAGATCCAGAAGCCTGAACTTGATGCGCAGCTGATCAGCGAATCCGTGGCCTTGCAGCTGGAGAAGCGGGTGGCGTTCCGGCGCGCTATGCGAAAGGCAGTCGAGTCGGCGCTACGGTTTGGGGCTCGGGGGATCAAGGTTCGCGTCGGCGGTCGGCTGAACGGCGCCGAGATCGCCCGGTCGGAGTGGTACCTGCACGGACAGTTACCGCTGCAGACTCTTCGAGCAGATATCGATTACGGATTCGGCGAAGCCCGAACGACGTACGGCGTGATCGGTGTCAAGGTCTGGCTGTTTAAGGGTGAACGGATCGAGCCGCAGACGGGTCGCGAGGAAGACTACCGAACACCCCGTCGTCGCCGGATATAGCGGGCGGCAGGCTCGTGGGGGACATGAGGATATTTCGCCATGTTGATGCCGAAGAAGGTCAAATATCGGAAGCAGCACCGGGGACGGATGACCGGAAAGGCCTGGCGCGGGTCCTCGGTCTCGTTCGGCGACTATGGCATGAAGGCTCTGGAGCCATGCTGGCTGACCGACCGTCAGATCGAAGCCGCCCGAGTGGCCATGACTCGATTCATCAAGCGCGGCGGCACGATCTGGGTCAGGGTCTTTCCAGACAAACCGATCACAAAGAAACCGCAGGAAACGCGAATGGGCAAGGGGAAGGGCGCACCCGAACAGTGGGTCGCGGTCGTTCGTCCTGGACGGATCCTGTTCGAGATGGAGGGCGTGAGTGCTGCCGACGCGGAACGGGCGATGCAGCTGGCCTCGGCCAAGCTGCCGATCCACACCAAGTTCACGACTCGATTCGGTGAGGCGAGACCATGACCGACATCGCTGATCTTCGCGAGCTGGGAACCGACGACCTCGCCAAGCGAGTGCTTGACCTTGACGACCAGGTATTCCGGTTCCGGATGCAGCAGGGGACGGGTCAGGGAGACGCGCCGAACAAGATGCGATTGATCCGTCGCGAACGGGCACGCGTGAAGACGCTGTTGCGGGAGCGCGAATTAGCCGCGGAGGGACGACGCTGATGGCCGGGAAGAGGGAAGTCATCGGCGTGGTCCGCCGGGACAAGCTCGACAAGGGAGTCGTGGTGGCGGTGGAGCGGCGGGTGCGGAACGCGGCCTATGGAAAGATCCAGCGTCGGACATCGACGTTCATGGCGCACGATGAGGGCAATAGCGCCAGGGTTGGGGATCGCGTTGCGATCGTCGAAGCACGGCCGCTGAGTCGCCGCAAACGTTTCGTGGTGGTCCGAGTGGTCGAGCGAGCCAAGAGCGTATGAGTGAGGCGAGTCAACCATGATTCAGATGCAATCTGTGCTTGACGTCGCCGACAACTCCGGCGCGCGCAAGATCTCGGTGATCAACCCGTTGGGCGGCTCGACCGGTCGGTATGCGCGGCTCGGCGATTTGGTCACGGCGTCCGTCAAGGAGGCGGTTCCGTCGTCTCAGGTCAAGAAGGGGCAAGTTGTTCGGGCGGTCATCGTGCGCACACGGAAGGAACAACGCCGACGCGATGGGAGCTACGTGAGATTTGACCGGAACGCCGCCGTCCTCGTAAACGAACAGAACGAACCGGTTGGCACCCGCGTGTTCGGACCGGTTGCACGTGAGCTTCGGGAGCGGAAGTTCATGAAGATTGTTTCGCTGGCACCGGAGGTGCTGTAGGGCCATGTCCCGATTGCAAACTCCGGTTCGAAAGAACGACACGGTCGTCGTGGTCGGCGGTAAGGATCGCGGAAAACGCGGTCGTGTGCTGAGAGTGCTGCCGGACCGTAATCGAGTGATCATCGAAGGCGTCAACTTCATCAAACGGCACACTCGGCCCAATCCGCAAAAGAACGTCAAGGGCGGGGTCGTGGAGCGCGAGGCGTCGCTGCACGCATCGAACGTTCAGATTGTCTGTCCTGAGTGCGGGGCGCCGACCCGTATCGGTCACTCGTTGCTGGGTGATGGGCGAAAGGTTCGTGTGTGTCGCAAGTGTGATGGAGCGGTGGACAAGTGAGCCGGCTGCAGGATCGATATCGAGACGAGGTCATGGCGGCACTCCGCAAGGAGTTCGGGTACCCGAACGTGATGGCGGTGCCGAAGATCGAGCGGATCGTTGTCAACATGGGGCTCGGCGACGCGACTCAGAATCCCAAGCTGATCGAGGTCGGCGCGGGTGAGTTAACCCTGATCACTGGACAAAAACCGGTGACCCGGAGGGCGCGCAAGTCGATTGCGCAGTTCAAATTGCGGGAGGGGGTGCCGATCGGCACGATGGTGACGCTGCGCGGGGAGCGCATGTATGAGTTCCTCGACCGACTGATTGCCATTGCGCTACCTCGTGTTCGCGATTTTCGGGGTGTGTCGCCCCGGGGGTTCGATGGTCGCGGCAACTACACGATGGGGTTGAAGGACCAGCTGATTTTTCTCGAGATTGACTACATGAAGGTGGACCAGACACGGGGGATGAACGTCTCCGTGGTCACGACCGCGAAGTCTGACGAGGAAGGACGGAGACTGCTGCAGCTGATGGGGATGCCCTTCAGGGCGAACTAGACAGGGGCCCCGCGAGCGACGGCGGCGGGGTTCGGGGCCGCAGGCCCCGCCTGGAAGATAGAGACGAGATGTCCACGATAGCGAAGAAGGTCAAAGAGCTGAGGCCACCCAAGTTCAGGGTGCGATTGCGTAACCGTTGCCGGCTGTGCGGCCGGCCGCGAGGCTACCTCCGGAAGTTTGCGTTGTGTCGTTTGTGCTTCCGGAAGCTCGCCCTTGAGGGTGAGATCGCAGGTGTGACCAAGAGCAGCTGGTAAGCGGTGGCCGGGGTCAGGTGTCGAACCGGACACACCGCGGCGCCCACGGGGACAAGTGAAGACGGAGAGCTATGCCTGATCAGATTGCCGACATGCTGACGCGGATTCGTAACGCGACGGCGGGACGGCGGCCGCGTGTCGATGTGCCGACGTCCAAACTCAAGGCCGAGATCGCCCGAATTCTCCAGAACGAAGGATATATTCAGGGTTTCAAGTTCGTGGAGCTGCCGGTTGACCGGCGAGAGTATCCCGACAAGATGATCCGAATCTTTCTGAAGTATGGACCGCGCGGCGAACGCGTGCTCTCAGGCCTGGAACGGGTGAGTCGACCCGGGCGACGTGTGTATTGTGCGAAGGACAAACCACCCTCGGTGTTGGCGGGGTTGGGCACCAGTATTGTGACCACCTCGCACGGCGTGATGACCGGGCGTCAGGCCGCCGAGGCGGGCGTTGGAGGCGAGGTCCTGTGCAACGTCTGGTAAGCCAGACTGTGAGTGATATCGATGTCACGAGTAGGTAAGAAACCGATTCCGGTACCAAACGGCGTCACCATCAACGTGACCGCCGACCGTGTGGATGTTGAGGGGCCGAAGGGCAAACTGCAACAGGCGCTCCCCCCCGGCGTCCGGTTCGAGTTCAGCGACGGCCAGCTTCAGGCATTGCTCCTTCGCGAGGATGACCGGACACTCGGGAAGTTCCACGGACTGGCGCGCAGCCTCGTGGCGAACGCGGTCCACGGCGTATCCGAGGGCTTCAAGAAGGAGCTCGATATCGTAGGCATTGGGTATCGGGCCGAGGTGAAGGGCCAGCAGGTGATCTTCGCGCTCGGGTACTCGCATCCGGTCGTGTTCGATGTTCCGCCTGGTATAGAGATCGCTGTCGAGAAGCAAACGCATATTACCGTGACCGGTATCGACCGTCAGCGAGTCGGTCAGGTTGCTGCTGACATTCGGTCGCTGCGGAAGCCCGACCCGTATAAGCAGAAGGGTGTGCGGTACACCGGTGAAGTGCTCAAGAAGAAGGTTGGAAAGACCGGAGCGTAGCGGATGAAGGTCAAGACGAAGAAGGCGCGCCGCACGCGAGTGCGGCTGCGGCAGCGACAGCGTATTCGCGGGACCGCGGAGCGACCTCGGCTGGCGGTGTCCCGGAGCTTGGCGAATATCTCAGCACAGGTGATTGACGACCAGATTGGACGCACGATCGCGTCGGCGTCCAGCGCCGAGCCGGCGCTGAAGGCGTTGCTGCAGAATGGCGCACGTGGCGGGAATGCGGCTGGCGCGCGGGTCATCGGTAAGGCGGTGGCGGAACGGCTGATTGCGCTGGGCGTCAAGCACGTCGTGTTCGACCGCGGGGGGTTCCTGTATCACGGCCGCGTCCGCAACGTGGCGGAGGCCGCACGCGAAGCGGGGTTGGAGTTCTGAGTGATGAGTGAGCGACGACAGAAGATCGATCCGACGATGCTCGACCTGAAGGACACTGTTGTATCGATCAACCGCGTCACGAAGGTCGTCAAGGGCGGCAAGAACCTGAGCTTCAGTGCGCTTGTGGTCGTCGGTGACGGGCTCGGGCACGTTGGCTACGCCGTGGGGAAGGCCAAAGAAGTTCCGTCGGCCATCAAGAAGGGCATCGAGGCTGCGAAGAAGGAGTTGATCCGCGTGCCACTTCAGGCAACCACGATTCCCCACGCCATCGTAGGAAGATTCGGGGCAGGACGGGTGCTGCTGAAACCGGCGCCTGAAGGAACTGGGATCATCGCGGGTGGTGCCGTCCGAGCCGTGGTCGAGGCGGCAGGTATTCACCACATCCTTACCAAGTCGATCGGGTCAGACAATCCTCAAAACGTGGTGCGAGCGACATTTGCGGGCCTGGCAGAGCTAAAAGATCCAGTTCAGGTTGCACGTCTCAGGGGCGTGGAGCTCGAACAGTTGGAACGGTCCTCGCCTGGCACTCAGTCGCCGACCACGCGGCCAACGAACTCGTGACACCATGACCAGACGAGGACAACGCAACGACAGCGCGCCGCGGGTCACCGTGACGCTGGTACGGAGCCCGATTGGGTTCGACCGGCGCCAGGCCCTGGTCGTCAAGGGACTCGGCCTACGCCGAATCGGACATTCCGTTGATGTCGTAGACAACCCGTCGGTGCGCGGCATGATTCACAAGGTCCGGCATCTCGTGAGGGTGGGGTAATGTCGATGGATCTCAGCACGCTGCGACCGCCCAAGGGAGCCAAGCACAAGAAGAAGCGAATTGGCCGGGGTGAGGGCTCGGGGACAGGCGTGACCGCGGGCCGCGGTCACAAGGGCCAAAAGTCCCGCTCCGGGTACAAGAGTAAGCGCGGATTCGAAGGTGGCCAGATGCCGATCCATCGGCGGTTACCCAAACGGGGTTTTCACAATCCGTTCCGCACGGAGTATGTCGTGGTGAATCTCGACACCCTCGCTGAGCGCTTTGATGCTGGGACGGAAGTTACGCCAGAGCTGCTCCGAGAGCGCAAGATCGTGCGCAAGGCACGCGCGTTGATCAAGGTGCTTGCTCGCGGCGAGATGTCCAAGAAGCTCACGGTCAAGGCCCACCGATTTAGTGCCAAGGCACGCGAGGCGATCACGGCCGCGGGCGGATTGGCTGAAGTGCTGCCCGCCAAGGCTGGGAGCGAGTCCTCCGGATGATTGACAGTCTCAAGAGCATCTTCGCGATTCCGGATCTGCGAAAACGAATGCTGTTTACACTCATGATCCTCGCCGTGTATCGGGTCGGGAGTCATATCCCCACGCCGGGTGTCAACACCGAGGCGCTGGCGATCCTCTCCGAACAAGCGGCGGGCACGATGTTCGGGCTCTACGACATGTTTTCGGGAGGCAACCTGTCGCAGGTCACGATCTTCGCGCTGGGCATCATGCCCTACATCAGCGCTTCGATCATCCTCCAGTTGCTGACTGTTGTTTGGCCGTATCTCGAGCGACTATCAAAGGAAGGAGAGCTCGGGCGCCGGAAGATCACGCAGTACACACGTTACGGCACGATTCTGCTGTGTGTCGTCCAGGCGATGGCGATCTCGTTGTTTCTGGAACGACAAACGAACATCGCCGGGGGGCTCCCGCTCGTATACGGCCCGGGATGGGGATTCCGGCTGATGACCGTGTTGACGCTGACCACCGGAACCGGCTTCATCATGTGGTTGGGCGAGCAGATCACCGAGCGTGGTATCGGCAACGGGATGTCGTTGATTATTTTTGCCGGTATCGTCGTGAACCTGCCCGCGGCGGTGTTGACCACGTTCGATCAGCTCAGAACCGGGCAGATTGGCCTGATTCGTCTCCTGCTGTTGGTCGTGCTCATGGTCGTGGTGATCGGCGCGGTGGTGTTTATCGAGCGCGGGCAACGTCGGGTGACTGTGCAGTACGCGAAACGTGTCGTGGGCCGTCGTATGTACGGCGGATCAAGCACCCACATTCCTCTGAAGGTGAATACCGGAGGCGTGATTCCTGTGATCTTCGCGTCCTCGATCATCGCGTTTCCCGCGACGATCGGCATGGCGACGGGTGGATGGGCCCAGGCGATCACGGACCAGCTCAGGAACGGGATGCCGCTGTACTACCTGTTGTATATGGCGGCTATCGTGTTCTTCGCCTACTTCTACACGGCGATTATCTTTAATCCGGACGATGTCGCCGATAACATGCGCAAGTACGGAGGCTTCGTCCCTGGGATTCGGCCCGGGAAGCGGACGGCAGAGTACATCGATACGATTCTGACGAGGATCACGCTTGTGGGCTCGATCTATCTCGCGCTCGTGGCGGTGCTTCCCGATCTGATGATCGTCGGGTTTCGCGCCGACGCGGTGCCATTGTTCGGAGACCAACTCGACACGCTATTGCCGCGTTTCATCACCGACGGTCTGGGCGTGACGTTCTACTTCGGTGGCACCTCGCTCTTGATCATCGTCGGGGTGTCGATGGATTTCGTTCAGCAGGTGGAATCGCAGCTGATCATGCGCCACTACGACGGGTTTATGAAGAAGACTCGTATCAAGGGGCGACGGGGATAGCGACGGCTGGGTTAGGAACAGTTGTGGCTTTGAATGTTGTGATGTTCGGACCGCCCGGCGCAGGCAAGGGAACTCAGGCCAGTCGGCTGGCTGCCGAGCGCGGGATACCGCAGATTTCGACTGGCGATATTCTTCGAGAAGCTGTGCAGGCTGGGACTGCGCTCGGACGGCAGGCCAAGGCAGTTCTGGATGCTGGCGAACTCGTCAGTGATGAGATCATGGTGGGGATCGTCCAACAACGACTCGCCCAGAGTGACGCCGAAAACGGTTTTATCCTCGACGGCTTTCCTCGGACCGCGGCTCAGGCGTCTGCGTTGGACGCGATTCTGGAGGGGCGAGCTCCGTTGGTCGTGGTGGTACTCGCGGTCCCAGACGAGGATCTCGTGAGCCGGCTCTCGCAGCGACGGGTGTGCGCGAGTTGTGGCGCCATCGTCGGACGGCAGCCCGATGCGGTCGCGTCTTCGACGTGCGGTACGTGCGGTGGCGAACTCGTTCAGCGCAGCGACGACCGAGAGGATGTCGTGCGAGAGCGGCTTCGCGTGTATCACGAACACACTGCGCCGTTGGTTGAGTTTTATGGCGGTCGGGCAGAGTTCCGCAGCCTTGACGGGAGCCAGGCGCCGGATCTCGTGGCCAGTGCCGTCGGCGAGGCGGTGGATTCCGCCGTGGGGACGACCGGATGATCGTTTGCAAATCACCTGACGAGATCGGTCGATTGCGGGCCGCCAACCAGCTCGTGGCCGATGTGTTGAGCAAGCTACAGGCGATGGTCGCGTCCGGCGTGACGACCCAGGATCTGGACGCCGTGGCGGAAGCGAGTATTCGTGAGGTCGGGGCCGTTCCGGCGTTCAAGGGGTATCAAGGATACCCGGCCACGCTGTGTGCCTCGGTCAACGATACCGTTGTTCATGGCATTCCGTCCGACGATGTGCTGAAGGACGGCGACATTATCTCGATCGACATGGGTGTGGTGCTGGACGGCTACTATGGTGACTCGGCGCTGACAGTGGGAGTTGGACAGGTGTCCGATCAGGCCGCCAGGCTGATGGCGGTGACCCGAGAGGCCCTCGAACGCGCGATCGCGATGGTGCAGGTCGATGGACGAGTGTCGGATCTCGGTCATGCTGTGCAGCAGCACGTCGAGGCGCAGGGGTTCTCGGTGGTCAGAGAGTTTGTCGGTCACGGGATCGGGACCCAGCTTCACGAGGAGCCCCAGATACCGAACTACGGCGAACCCGGGCGGGGACCCCGGTTGCGAGAAGGGATGGTCCTCGCGATCGAGCCGATGGTGAATGCCGGGCAGCCCGGTGTCCGCGTGCTGGACGATGGATGGACAGCCGTGACGCGTGATGGTGGGCTCTCGGCACATTTTGAGCACTCCGTGGCGGTGACCGCGAGCGGCCCAGAGGTGCTGAGCCGCCGTCCTGACGAGACGGTGGCTGACGTGGATGATGCTGCGGCGCGCCGGTACTCGTTCTCTGGAGAGCGCCACTAGTGTCCTGAGTTCGATATACCTGTACACCGGGGGCGGCGATGCAGCGCCGGCCGAATGTAGAGGTATATCGAACTCAGGACACTCGCGGCAGACGGCTGACGCGGAGTTATTTCGACCGACCCAGGAGCGACACGGGGCCGACCGATGGCCAAGGAAGAAACGGGCGAAGTGGACGGGGTTGTCATTGAAACGCTGCCCCATGCGTTGTATCGAGTTGAGCTTGAGTCGAAGGAGCAGGTCGTCGCGCATGTGTCCCATGAGCCACAGCGCAACTTCGTGCGGATATTAATGGGAGACCGCGTCACAGTTGCCGTCTCCGCTCGCGATCGAACGCGAGGCCGGATCACGCAGCGGCAACGGTCGTGGTGACGGAGAGGCCAGAGATGAAAGTCCGGACGTCAGTTCGAAAGTTGTGCGATAAATGCAAGATCATCAGACGCCGCGGCGTACTTCGGGTGCTATGCAGCAACCCCAAGCACAAGCAGCGTCAGGGCTGAGGACCGCAATAGGCAGACGCTATGGCACGAATCGCAGGAGTTGATCTTCCCCGCACAAAGCGGGTCGAGGTAGGTCTGACGTACATCTTTGGGATTGGGCCGGCGCGGGCGAGCGGGGTGCTCGAAGCGTCGGGTGTCAGTCCAGATACCCGAGTCAAGGACCTGACCGAAGATGACGTGCGTCAGATTAGCCGCGTGATTGAGGAGCAGGGTCGAGTCGAGGGAGATCTCCGGAAGGAGATCTCCATGAATGTCAAACGGTTGATAGAGATCGGTTGCTATCGCGGTCTGCGGCATCGTCGCAACCTGCCGGTGCGGGGCCAGCGGACGAGCACGAACGCCCGGACTCGCAAGGGGCCGCGCAAGGGAGCGGTCGCCAAGAAGAAGACGATGTAGGACGGTGTCACGTCAAGACGTGGAAGGCAGAAGATAGAACATGGCCAAGCTCGAGACTGTGGACGCGAGTGTTCCGACACCCGCGAAGCGGACCAAACGGAAGAAGTCGTTCAAGAAGCGTGGTGAGAAGCGCGCCGTCCCGCACGGCGTCGTCCACATTCAGGCTTCGTTCAACAACACCATTATTACGGTGACCGACCTGGAAGGCAGTGTCCTCTCCTGGTCGAGTGCCGGGGGGATCGGGTTCAAGGGCTCTCGGAAGGGCACGCCGTTCGCGGCCACCCAGGCCGCAATCAACGCCGGTCAGGGGGCGAGGGCGTTTGGCATGCGGTCGGTTGAAGTACGAGTCAAGGGGCCCGGGGCTGGGCGGGAGTCAGCCATTCGAGCCCTGCAGACGTCGGTAGGGTTCACGGTCAAGTCGATCAAAGACGTGACGCCTATTCCGCACAACGGGTGCCGTCCTCCGAAACGGCGGAGGGTCTGACATGGCACGATACGTAGGTCCTGTATGCCGGTTGTGTCGTCGGGAAGGGATGAAGCTCTTCCTGAAGGGTGAGCGCTGCTATGGCGAGAAATGCGCCATCGAGCGGCGCAACGTTCCGCCCGGACAGCACGGAAAAGGTCGAAGGGCCAGAATGGCCGGCTACGGTCTCCAACTCCGTGAGAAGCAGCGCGTGAAGCGGATGTACGGAGTACTTGAAAGCCAGTTCCGCCGATATTTCAAAGAGGCCGATCGCCGAAAGGGTGTGACGGGCGAAACCCTACTCCAGCTCCTCGAGGGGCGGCTGGACAACGTTGTCTACCGCCTTGGATTGGCCACATCGCGGTCGCAAGCTCGTCAGCTCGTCCGGCACGGCCACTTCACGGTGAATGGTCGGCGCGCCGACATCCCGTCGTACTCGGTACGCGCCGGCGACGAAGTTGCCGTACGCACCTCGAGCGCCAAGAACCCGTCGATCGCATACGCGATGGAAGAGGTGAAGGGGCGAGGGATCCCTGAATGGTTGGAGTTTGATACCGAACGGTTGACCGGTCGGCTGACGGCTATTCCAACACGCGACCAGCTGAACCTCCCGGTTCAGGAGCAGCTGATCGTTGAGCTGTATTCGAAATGATCGCGCGTTACCCGCGACGCTGAAAGGACAGAACTCGATGTTGTGGAAAGGTTTCCAGCGACCCAAGCGGCTAGACTACGAGCGCAACACGTTGACGGAGCGCTTCGGGCGTTTCCATGCGCAGCCGTTCGAACGAGGGTTCGGAACGACGATTGGGAACGCGTTACGTCGCGTGCTGCTGTCGTCGATCGAAGGCGCGGCGGTCACAGCGGTGAAGATCGAAGGGGTACTCCATGAGTTCTCGCCGATTCCAGGAGTCGTCGAGGACGCCACCGACATCATTCTGAACCTCAAGCAGGTTCCGCTCAGAATGCATGTCGACCACACGAAGACGCTGCGGCTCAAGGCCACGACGGCCGGAGAGGTGAAGGCCGCTGACATCGAGACCGACGCCGACCTCGAGATCCTCGACCCCGATGTGCACATCGCCACCCTTGGCGAGGGTGGCGCGCTTGACATCGAGATGCGTGTGAATCGTGGTCGTGGGTATGTCTCCGCCGATCGGAATTTTGACGAGGATCTGGGTATCGGATGGATTCCCATCGACTCGGTTCACTCGCCGATCAAGAAGGTCAACTACCTGGTGGAGGCAGCCCGACTGGGACAGACCACGGACTACGACAAGCTGACGGTCGATGTGTGGACTGATGGTGCAGTATCCGCGCGTGACGCTATGTCGCTCAGCGCGAAGCTGCTCCGTGACCACTTGAATATCTTCATCAACATCGACGAGCCAGCGGAGCCCGCCAAGGAGCCGACGACGGACGAGCCGACGGTCATCGTGAACGAGCACCTCGACAAGAGCGTCGAAGAGCTGGAGCTGTCGGTGCGCTCGTACAACTGTCTGAAGAACGCAAACATCCGGACTCTCCGTGAGCTCGTGCAGAAGACCGAGCCTGAGATGTTGCGCACCAAAAACTTCGGTCGGAAGTCGCTCAACGAGATTAAGGAGATCCTCTTGACGATGGGATTGAATCTTGGGATGCGGCTCGACCAACCCGCCGCGACGCCGGCTCAGCCTGAATAGAGACCGATGCGTCATCGAGTTGCACACCGGAAACTGGGGCGCGTCACGGAGCACCGCATTGCGTTGCTTCGTAACCAGGCGCAGGAACTCCTGCGGCATGAGCGGATCAAGACCACGGTCGCGAAGGCCAAGGAACTCCGGCCGTTCGTCGAGCGTTTGATCACCGTCGCCAAACGTGGCCTGACCGACGGGGCTGAGGGCAGTCGTGCACTTCACGCGCGGCGGCTTGTCGCACGTGATCTGGCCGATCGTGATGTGACTCGAAAGCTCTTTGAGACGATTGCCCCGAGATTCGCGGATCGGCCCGGAGGCTATACCCGGCTTCTACGAGCGGGGTATCGTCGAGGGGATGCCGCTGAAGTCGCCCAGGTCGAGTTGGTCGGCAGTGAGTACACAGTTGACTCGCCGGCCGGACCCGACGCGGAGGCTGCGGAGGCCAGCTCTGGCAAGGGCGTGGGCGGTCGCCTTCGCCGCGCCGCCAGACGCATCCGGGGCGGTGCGCCGGCTGACTCGGACTCGGACAAGGTCTAGAACCGAGAACACTCCACTAGTGGCCTGTATCGACTGAATCAGTACCGTTCGCCGGGCGGGGCATCCCGTCTGACGGCGTTGCTTCTCGGTCGAATACGGTCGGTATGCTCCCTCGTCGGGCCTTGCCAGGCGGGCGCCGCGCGCCGGCGACCGCCACTGATTCAGCCGATACAGACCACTAGTGACCGTCGTCGGCCTGTTCCTCTCCGCGCTCCGCCTTGGCTTCCGAAATGACTTTTGTCTGCAGATGCGACGGCACCTCCTCGTAGTGTGAGAACTCCATGTGATACGACCCTCGACCGCTGGTCGAGGATGTCAGCTGCTGCTCGTATGTCAGCATCTCGGCCATCGGCACCTGCGCCTTGATGACGGTCGTGGCGCCACGAGTTTCCATCCCACCGATTCGTCCGCGCCGGCCGTTCAGGTCGCCCATCAGATCACCGGCAAAGTCGCTGGGCGCACGCACCTCGACATCCATGACCGGCTCGAGGATGGTCGGCCTCGCCCTCGACATGGCGTCTCGGAACGCCAAACGACCGGCCATCTTGAAGGACATCTCGTTCGAGTCCACAGCGTGGTACTGGCCGTCGTAGAGGGCAACCTCGAAGTCGACCATCGGGTACCCGGCTAGATAGCCCTTCGTCCGAGCCTCCTGAATGCCCTTTTCGACGGCGGGGATAAAGCCCCGAGGGATCGAGCCACCGAAGATCTCGTCGACAAACTTGAAGTCTTCACCGCGTCCCAGAGGTTTGACCCTGATTCGACAATCACCGAATTGACCGTGGCCACCAGTTTGCTTCTTGTGTCGTCCATGGGCTTCGGTGGCTGCCGTCACCGTCTCGCGATACGGAATCCGCGGGAGCTTGAGGTTGACCTCAACACCGAACCGTCGCTTCAGCTTGGCCACCGTGACCTCGATGTGCAATTGGCCCTGGCCCGACAGGAGCAGCTGGCCGGTTTGGGGGTCCCGGGCATACCGGATCGTCGGGTCCTCTTCCTCGAGTCGCTGCAGCGCCCCACTAATCTTTTCTTCGTCGCCGCGACTCTTGGGCTCGATCGCGTACGACAATACTGGTTCGGCAAACTTGATGGGCGCAAAGGCGTGTGCCGAATCTTTCGGCGCGAGCGTGTCGGCCGTCTGTGTTTCCTTCAGCTTGGCCACGGCCCCCAGGTCGCCGCTGGCAATTGTTTCGACCGTGGTCTGGTTCTTTCCCTGCAGCACCGCCAGACTCCCCAGGCGCTCGCTGGTCTCCCTGGTCAGGTTGTAGACCGTCGTATCCGATCTGAGCGAACCGGAGGCGACACGAAACAAGGTGATTCGACCGGCAAACGGATCGGCGATGGTCTTCCAGACAAACGTGGTCGCTGGCGCCTGATCGCCGCTGTTGTACACGACGGTGTCACCGCTCTCACGGTCCACCGCAGCGAGCGGATGGTCGGTGGGTGACGGAACGTACGTCCGGACCGCATCGAGCAGCGGCTGGATCCCGATGTTGCCTGCGGCCGACGAGCAGACAAGAGGAAAGATGCGGCGACCGGCGACAGCGCCCCGCAGTCCCTGTTCCAGCTCGGCCTGGGTCAGGGTGCCGGCCTCGAAGAATTGTTCCATCAGGGCATCGTCGGCCTCGGCGACCATCTCGATCAGCACTTCCCTCGCGCTGTTGGCCGCGTCCGCCATCTCTGGGGGAATCTCTCTCTCAGATGACGTTCCGCTGCCATCCGCGGCGAAACTCACCGCCTTCATGGCGACCAAGTCGACAAGACCTGAGAACGACTTCTCGTCGCCGATTGGCAGTTGAATAGGGACGACTTCCCGGCCGCAGGCCTCGCGGAGGGACGCCAACGACCGTTCGAGGCTGGCTCGCTCACGGTCGAGCCGGTTGAGTACGATCAGGCGGGGCAGTTCGAGCTCCTCGGAGATGGTCCAGACCTTCTCGGTCTGAACCTCGACACCAGCCACGGCGTCGACAACGACCACGGCGGCATCGACGACCCGCATGGCCGCCCGGGTGTCGCTCATAAAGTTCGACATTCCGGGCGTGTCGATCACGTTGATCTTCACCTTGTCCCATTCCGCAAACGCTACGCTAGATGCCAAGGTGTGCTTGCGCTCGATCTCCTCTTCGTCGAAATCAGTGATGGTGGTGCCGTCATCTACCGTACCCAGACGGGTAACCGCGCCTGCATCGAATAGCATGGCGGACGCGAGTTGCGTCTTGCCGGATCCGCTGTGGCCGACCAATGCGATGTTACGGATGTTTGCCCCGGCATACACCTTCATGAATGGACTCCCTTCTGACGAGCGAGCTTCTGATCGTAGTCGACCGGGAGAGCCGACTCAAGCCCCGACACGCTGAGTGCCACCGATCCGTACATTTGGCCGGCGCTGCATCGCGCAAAGGCCAGTTGGACACTTTTTTAGCGGGCTCACCTATTCCGAATGCCTGCTCCTCGCGCCTTGCAGCCTGGCGAGTCGCTCACCTCGGGTATACGGGTCCGTGGCACTCACCACCCTCGTCACACGCTGTGCCTACTCGTACCGGAGGGCCTCAATCGGGTCCAGACCGGAGGCACGGACGGCAGGAAACAGGCCAAAGATGATGCCGACCGACGCAGAGAAGCCGACGCCGATGGCAAAGGACCACCACGGGAGAGAGATAGGAAAGCCGGTGGCGAAGTGGACCACCACACCGACACCGCTGCCCAGCGCCACACCCAGGACGCCTCCCACCGCGGTCAAGAAGACCGCTTCGAGCAAGAACTGCCACAGGATCTCTCGTTGCCGCGCGCCGAGCGCGCGTCGGGTGCCGATTTCTCTCGTTCGCTCTTTGACAGAGATCGTCATGATTGCCATGACGCCGATCCCACCGACCATCAAGGCGATCGATGAGATCGCGACCAGGGCCAGGTAGGTCGCCTGGCTGACTTGGTCCCACAGTCTGAGGGCGGCATCCTGGGTCATAAGATCGAAATCGTTTGGTTCGTCCAACCTGAGACCGTGGCGAATTCGCATGACGCTCTCGACGTCACGCATCGCGATGTTGAGGGCGACGTCCTCATCTGGGACCGCCGCGATGACGACGCTCTGGATCTGGCCGCGGCGAGCCCGAGTCACACGGATGCCGAACTGTTTCTGGTAGGTGGTGTGCGGAACGACCGCGAAGTCGTCCTGTCCGACGTTGAGTCCTCCGGGGCTCGGGCGTGGTCCAAGCACACCGATGACCGTGTAGGGCTGAGTGCCGAGGCGAACGGTCCGTCCGATCGGGTCGATATGCGGGAACAAGGCCTGCAAGGCCGTTTGCCCGATCACGATCACGCGTCGCCGATGTCTCAGTTCGCTCTGTGTGAAGAAGCGTCCCATCTCCACATCGATGTGAAAGACGTCAGGGTAGTTCTCTGTGGAGCCAAGGATATTGAGAGCCTTGGTACGTTGACCGTCGTAATACAGGCGGGACTGGGTCGGTGGTCCACCCTCTCCGAGGATCAGGTTGACACTGGCGATTGATGGCGCCTGACGTGCGATGGCATCGGCATCGCCGGGCGTGAGACTCGGCCGTCGTAACAGCTCGGCGAAATCTTCGCCCGCCGCCAGACTGATGCCAGAGAACTGAGCGACGAAGATCGTGTCGGGACCAATCTCACGGATGCTCTCGCGCAGCGATTCGTCGAACCCTCTGATGATGGCTGTCATGCCTACGATCGACGTGATGCCGATGAGAATGCCGAGAATCGTCAGAGCCGAGCGCATCTTCTGCGTTCGTACCGTGTCGAACGCCATCGAAACAATCTCGCGCAACAGTCCGGTCCGCATGATGGTTCGCCGCGTCAGGACACCCGGCCGAGCGCGTCGATCGGGTCAAGCGAGGCCGCCTTCGCCGCGGGGTAGAGCCCGAAGAAAAGACCGACGATCGCCGTCAACGTAATGGCTAGCACGATCGACCACACGTGAACCGAGGCCGGAACCGGCGCGAGCCGATTGATCATGTCTGCCGCGCCCGCGCCGAGCGCCGTCCCGAACACGCCGCCCAGTAACGATAGTACCACCGACTCAGAGAGCACCTGCCACATGACATCTCGTCGGCGAGCCCCCAGAGCCTTCCGGAGACCAATCTCGCGTGTTCGCTCAGAGACCGCCATCAGCATGATGTTCATGATCACGATCCCGGCGACGACGAGGGCCAGGCTCACGACTCCCACCAGGACGGCAAAAATTCCGTTCGTGGCCTGATTGTAGAGGTCCAGGGCGGTGTCGGAAGTGAACAGGCCGAAGTTGTTGTCCTCCCTAGCCCGGAGGCGTCGCTCAATCCTGAGCGCGACGATCGCCTCATCCATCGCGCGCTCGATTCTGTCCGGGTCGGTCGGTCGAACCATGATTGACAGCCCGACACGGCTCCCGAACAATCGCTGATAGGCGCCCAGCGGGATGACCGCGAATTCGTCCAGGGACTGGCCAAACATCGACCCCTTTGTTTCGCTGACGCCCACCACTGTGAAGTGCACGCCCTCAATGGTGATCGAACGTCCCAGCGGGTCAGCTCCGTCGAACAGCCGGTCTGCCGTTGACCAGCCCAACAGCGCAACGTTGCGGCGGTGCTCGACCTCGCTGCGGGTCGGGAGCCGGCCACGCTCAGCATCGAATTCTGGGAATCGAGCGAGATCCGCGGTGACGCCTCGAATTCTCACGCTCTCCAGTAGCTTCTCGCCGGCTCGGATTTCGCCACGCCGGGTGCCCTGCGCCAACACGGCTGAGAACGCGCCGTCCGACTCGCGCAGGGCTTCAAAATCGTCGAGTGTGATCCGAGGGTTGCCTCGGGTGCGCTCTTGGTCCTCTTCACTGGTGACGATGCCCACGCGCTCGACGAGGAACGTATCGGCGCCTACCTCGGTCAGGATGACGCTCGTCACCTCCTCCGTGATGCCTTGGATCAGCGACACAAGAGTGACAATTGACCCGACCGCGACAACGTTTCCCAGAATCGTGAGGAAGGAGCGAAGCTTGTTGGCCCAGATCGCGCCAAGCGCAACCCGGATCATCTCACCGATCAGACGGCTGTTCATTGAGTCGGACGGGATCTCCGTCGTCGAGCGACCGGACGACGTTGAAGGGGCCGGTCACGACCATGTCTCGCTCACTGAGACCGGCCACGGCCTCGAAGTAGCGCTCACCCGCGATACCGGTCACGACGCGGGTGAACTGCACCCGGCCATCCCGCATGACGAAGACGCCTTCGATCTCCTCCGTCGGACCGGTGGGCTCGGCTGGCATGGCCGCGGAGACGGATGGAGCGACGCCCGCGCCGTCGTCATCGAGGGTGTCTCTGACAATCTGTCCCTCCGCGTCGACCGTCATCTCCCGGACGGTCGTGGCCTGGATCGGGACGGCGACCGCGCCCGTTCGCACCGCGGTGGTGATGTCGGCCGTGCAGGTGAACCCGGGTCGAACCTCTGGGATCACCTGGTCGAGCGTCACAACGACCTTGAAATTCGTCGCCTGTGACGCGCTCTGCCCGTTGTCCTGAATCGGACTGTTGCCGATTTCGGTGACCCGACCTCGATAGGTGCGGTTCGGCAGCGCGTCGATCTCGATCGCGGTCTCCTGGCCCAGGCGCACATCTGGGATGTCGGTTTCGTCAACCTCGAGCTCGGCTTCGAGGACTGCAAAGTCGGCGATCGTCAACAACACAGTGCCGGCGTTGTTCATCGTTCCAACGACAACCGTTTCACCCTCCTCGATGTTACGGCGCGTGACGATGCCGTCCATGGGAGCGACGATCGTGACTTGGGAGAGGTCGTAACGTGCGCTGTCGAGCATAGCCCGCTCCTGCCTGATACGTTGTTCAGCGGTCGCGACGTCAACTTCGCGAGCTTCGAGTTCCGTTTCGCGCAACTCCACTTCCGAGACGGCCTGGTCGTACGCCTCGCGAGAGATCAGTCGGAGATCCCAGAGTTCTCGCTGCCGCTCGAGGCTGTCTCGTGCGAGCTCGAGATTGACCTGGGCGCTCGTGACCGCAACCCTCGCCTGGTCCTGCGTTGATGCGGACGCCTCCAGAGAGGCCTCGCTGCGGTAGACCGCCGACTGCCGCGATTCAGGATCGATCTGAAGCAGGAACTGTCCGGCGGTGACCCGGTCGCCCTCGTTGACCGACAGTTTCGTCACTCGACCCATCACACTGGCACTGATGTCCACCGAGACCTGAGGCTGAATCGTGCCTGATGCTGACACGAGCGCCTCGAGATCCCGCCGCTGGATCGGCTCGACGTCGACCTCCGGCGCTTCCGAGCCCCGGAAGTACTGGTTGCCGAAGTACGCACCAACGCCCGCCGCGACGATGACCCCTGCGATAAGCGCCGTTCGTACGCCCCCACTCACGTCACACACGCTCCTCTGTGGACCTCAGAATCCGTCGTGGACACACTCGTAGACGGTACGGGTATCGGCGCGAACGAGGGACCAGGCTAGACCCATTCGCGAGCGGGGCCGAAGCCCGTTGACCACCGACGGCTACCCCCCGTCGGGCGCCGACCGCACCGTATCCGCGCTACCAGATGTTGCCAACACCACGTGTACCTATTCTACGTTGGTTCATCTATCTCGTTCCTACGTGACACCTTGCCGGAAGGTTCATCGGTTTCCTTGACAGCGTGCGTCCGGTTGACTAGCATGCGTTCCGTTTGCTCGCCGGCGTGCCGGGTTTCCGGTTCCATAGATCTCCTACTTCGGAGCACACCGTGGTTGGTTTTGTTCCCGCAGAGCTGTTCTTTACAAAAGGGGTCGGCAAACATCGCGAGAAGCTGACGTCCTTCGAGTTGGCGCTCCGAGCGGCGGGTATCGCTGCGTGCAATCTGGTTCGGGTCTCCAGCATCTTTCCGCCAGGCTGCCGGATTCTGTCGCGACGGCAGGGGATGCGTCGACTCGAGCCCGGTCAGGTGACGTTTGTCGTCATGTCGGAGACCGCGACACGTGAACCCCATCGGCTGATCGCGGCGACGGTGGGCGTCGCGATTCCCCGTGATAAAGAGCTGTTCGGGTATCTATCTGAGCACCATAGCTTTGGCGAGAACGAGAAGACCGCCGGCGACTATGCCGAAGATCTGGCAGCGGAGATGCTCGCGACGACGCTGGGCCTCGACTTCGACCCTGACAAGAGCTGGGACGAGAAACGTGAGGTCTATCGGTTGTCAAACAAGATCGTCCGGACCCAGAACATCACCCAGACGGCCGTGGGGAGCAAAACAGGACTCTGGACGACCGTGATCGCGGCAGCGGTTATCGTCGGCTAGTGTCCTGAGTTCGATATACCTGTACACCGAGGGCGGCGATGCGCTCGGATGGCCAGGCGCGAAGAGCGAGCATATCGGGAATATTCGAGCGATACGCAACGCCGCCAGACGGGATGCAGCGCCGGCCGAATGTATAGGTATATCGCACTCAGGACACTAGTGTGCCCGCTTGGATCCTAGCCACCTTCGCGTCCCGATCCTATTGAACCCGTGCGCACGATTCCCTGGTACACCTGTCTCCTCATCCTTCAGGCCGGTTCTCCAGCGTCGGCGCAGGTCTTCGAATCAATCGGCACACGGGCAACCGGAATGGGTGGGGCCTTCGTCGCGGTTGCGGACGATGCGACCGCGGCGTACTGGAATCCGGGGGGACTGACGACGGGGGCCTTTTTCAGCCTCCTGGTCGACCAAACCTTTACTCGAACGCGCCTCGATCCTGCGCAACCCGACTCCCCCGGCACCGATCAGGGAGGCATCATCGTCGCGCTCTCGACAAATACCGCGGCATTATCCTATTACCGCCTACGTATCAATCAGATAGAAAGACCCACGCACCCTGCAGCTTCTCTCGATCCCGCCCGAAAAGATCAATGGGGAGAAGCGACTCTCCGGTCGGTCGTCACGGACAACGTGGCCCTGACCGGCGCTCAGCTGGTGTACCCCGGTGTCAGCGTGGGCACGACACTCCGTTACGTCCGAGGTTCGTACGGCGTTGGAACCGGGAGCCCGGATTCGACGACCGACGGGTGGCTGGGTGAGGCTGGTGACCTAAAACGGAACAGCCGGCACAAGGTCGACATGGACATGGGCCTGAAGATTGGCGGAGAGAAGCTCCAGGTCGGTCTTGTGGCCCGGAACTTGCTTCAGCCTAGCATTGATGGCCCGGACGGACGCAGTATTCGTCTGGATCGTTTGGTCCGGACAGGACTGGCGGTTCGTCCCGTCGGTCGGTTGTTGGTGGCCGCAGATATCGATCTCAGCCGTCTTTCAACCGCCCACGGTGACCGTCGAAACGTTGCCATCGGCGCAGAGCAGTGGTTTGGCGCATGGCTTGGCGTTCGTGGCGGTGCTCGCTTCAACCTGCAAGGCGGGGACGACGACCCCGGAATCGTCGGGGCCTTCGGTCTCAGCGTGTCGCTGACCTCCGGTCTGTATCTCGACGCGCAGTTGACGCGTGGTCGCGACGAAGTCGAGCACGGCTGGAGCATCGCGGGTCGCGTCGGGTTCTGAGGCGGGGTCCCGTCGAGGCGGCGTCCCCACACACGCGGAAACGGCGCAACAGTCCCGTCGTCGGCGGCCACGCCGGCCGGGCGGCGGCAGAGAGGGTCATGCCGGTTCGAATCGGAGAGATGCTCGTCAGGGAGCAGCTGATCACGACTCAGCAGCTCCAGGAGGCCGTCAGCCAACAGAAGGTGAACGGCGGCAAGGTTGGCCCCATCCTGATCGGTCTCGGCTACGTCAAGGATGAGGATCTGACGGCGTTGCTGAGCCGGCAGTATGGAGTGCCGTTCATCAATCTGTCGCAGTTCGAGATCGACGAGCGCGTGGCACGGATCATTCCACCCGAAACCGCACGAAAGTATCAGGTCATTCCCGTGAGCTGCTCGGGCGCGACGCTCACGATCGCCATGACAGATCCAACCGATGTGTTCGCCATGGACGACATCAAGTTCATGACCGGCTACAACGTCGAGACGGTCGTGGCGTCGGAAACCGCCGTCCTGGCGGCGCTCGACAAGTACTACCCCGGGACCACCACCGGGAACGGGTCCGGCCGAAGCACCCTCGAGATCGCGACGCGTGAGCTGGCCGGCATGTCACGGGTTCACGACGAGGCTCTCGAGATCTTGGAAGACTCCGAGGAGCTCGATGTCGTCACTCTGGAGCAGCAGAGCGGCGAAGCCCCGGTCGTTCGCATGGTGAATGTGCTGCTCGCCTCGGCGATCCACAAGGGGGCGAGCGATGTGCATATCGAGCCATACGAGAAAGAGTTCAGAGTCCGGTTTCGGATCGATGGCGTGCTCTACAACGTCATGGTGCCACCGCTGAAAATGAAAGACGCCGTGACGTCTCGTATCAAGATCATGGCGAAGCTCGATATCGCCGAAAAGCGGCTTCCGCAGGACGGGCGTATCAAGATGCGTTTCCGGGACGCTGGGGCGACCAAGGAACTTGACCTCCGCGTGTCGTGTCTCCCGACGCTGTTCGGTGAAAAGATCGTCCTACGCCTGCTCGACCGGTCAACGCTGATGCGCGACATGCGCAATCTCGGATTCGACCCCGAGGCGCTCCGACGATTCGAGGAGAGCATTCGACGGCCCTGGGGCATGGTCCTGGTGACGGGGCCAACGGGCAGCGGAAAGACGAGCACGCTCTATTCGTCGATCTCTCGGATCAACTCGCCGGACACGAACATCATGACCGCCGAGGACCCGGTCGAATTCAACCTTCCCGGCGTCAATCAGGTGCACGTTCGCGAAAGCATCGGTCTGAGTTTCGCGGCGGCGCTTCGTTCGTTCCTGCGGCAGGACCCGAACATCATTCTCGTGGGAGAGATCCGAGACGTCGAAACGGCCGAGGTCGCCATCCGGGCGGCACTGACCGGCCATCTTGTGCTGTCGACGCTCCACACCAACGACGCGCCGAGCTCGATCTCTCGCCTCATGAACATGGGGATCGAACCGTTTCTTGTGGCCGGGTCCGTCAACTTAATCTGCGCGCAGCGGCTCGTTCGCCGCGTGTGTGTACGGTGTGCCGAGCCCCAACCGATGTCGCCGGAGGCGCTTGTTCGCCTCGGCTTCTCCGAGGAGGACGCGGGCCGAGTGATTCCGACGGTGGGGCGGGGCTGCGAGAGCTGCCGCGACACCGGCTATCGAGGCCGAATTGGTCTCTTCGAAGTGATGGAGATCAGCGAACGTTTCCGCGAAATGATCATCGGGCGCGCATCGGCACGGGAGCTCCGGCAACAGGCGACAAAGGAAGGGATGCTGAGCCTCAGGCAAAGCGGTCTCAAGAAGATCGCGGCGGGTGTGAGCACGGTCGAAGAGGTGACCCGTGAGACCGCGAGATATCTGGAGCCGGCAGACCCATGACACTGTCTGAACTACTCGCGGTTGCTGTCGAGGCACACGGATCGGATGTCCATCTTACCGCTGGTCAGCCGCCGCTGGTCCGAGTTCATGGTGACCTCCTGCGCGTGGAGGACCAGCCGGTCTTGACCAGCGCCGACATCGAGCAGATGGTGCGTCACCATCTGAGCGACCGTCAACAGGCGCAGTTTAAGCAGACGTGCGAGCTCGATTTTTCCACCAACATCGATGACATCGTACGCATCCGCGGGAATCTGTTCAGGCAGCGTGGTGGCGCCGCGGCAGTCTTCCGTTTGATACCGAAGCACGTCCCCGCTGTCAACGACCTCGGGCTGCCGTCTTCGGTGGTGGAGTTCGCCCGCCTTCCCCGCGGTCTCGTGCTGGTGACCGGTCCGACTGGCAGCGGGAAGACGACGACACTCGCGGCGATGGTCGACACGATCAATACGGAGCGGCGAAGCCATGTGCTGACGATCGAGGATCCGATCGAGTACGTCCACCAGCCCAAGATGGGCGTCGTCAATCAGCGAGAGGTTCGGACGGACACCGCAGGCTTTGCCCCGGCGTTGCGGGCGGCCTTGCGTGAAGACCCAGACGTCGTCCTGATCGGTGAAATGCGTGACCGCGAGACAGTGGAGGCGGCGTTGGGTATTGCCGAGACGGGTCATCTCACACTGGCCACCCTGCACACGAACTCGGCCGTCCAGACGATTCACCGCATTATCGATCTGTTTCCGGCGCATACGCAGGGGCACGTGCGGGCGCAGCTCTCGCTGGTGCTTCAAGGGATCGCCTGCCAGATTCTCGCGCCTCGAGCTGATGGCCACGGCCGGGTTGCGGCCGTGGAGGTGCTCGTCCCGACATCCGCCGTGCGCCATCTCATCCGAGAGGACAAGCTGCATCAGGTGTACTCTGCGATGCAGTCTGCATCCCACACGGTTGGCATGCAGACGATGAACCAGGCGCTGGCGGAGTTATATCGTCATGGCCGAATTACGCGCGAGTCGGCGGCTGCCGCATCGTCAGATCGGGAAGAGCTCCAGGCGATGATCACGCGTCGCCCAGGTCGGGCTGGCGTTGAGCGGCACCCCCGACGACCAGGCGACAGGCACGCGAACGGGCGAGTGACATCTTCTCGCTGAGGACATCCAGATCGATGGCGACGACGTTTGTGTTTTCGGGCCGGACGAGGACCGGGGAGGCGGTCAGTGGTGAGCGTGTCGCTGAGACCGTAGACGCCGCGGTTGCGGCGCTTCGAGGTGACGAGATCCTGGTGACCAAGATCGACGCAGCAACCTCCACCCGCGATGCGCGGGGCGCGACGGGTAGGCTTGGGAGGCGCGTGCCGACCAAGAGTCTGGCGGTCTTCACGCGGCAGTTCTCGGTCATGATCGATGCTGGGCTCCCCCTGGTGGAATGCCTCGGGATCCTGGGAAAGCAGGAAGCCGATCCGAATTTCAGCCTGACGATTCTCAGTGTGCGCAACGCCGTCGAGAGCGGGTCCAGTCTCGCCGAGTCCATGCGTCAACACCCCCGGGTATTCGATGCCCTCTACACCAGCATGATCGAGGCCGGCGAGGCGGGGGGGATCCTGGACGTGACCCTCAGCCGGTTGGCGGGGTTCATCGAGAAGAACGTCAAGCTCCGATCGCAGGTGACGTCGTCGATGATGTATCCCATCGCCGTGCTCGTCATCGCCGTTCTCGTCGTGGCGGCCATCTTGTGGCAGGTGATCCCGACCTTCTCGTCACTCTTCGACGGCCTCGGTGCCGCGCTGCCAGCTCCGACCCGCTTCGTCATCTGGCTGAGCGATTCGTTTGTGGCGATGCTGCCGATCCTTTCCGTCGGCGTTCTTGCTGCGGTGTTCGGACTTCGCCAGCTGTATGCGTCCAGAAGCGGACGACGCGTCGTGGACGGCTTGCTGCTGAAGAGTCCGGTGTTGGGCATCGTGCTACGCAAGATCGCAGTGGCCCGGTTCTGTCGCACGCTGTCGACACTGCTGGGGGCCGGCGTGCCGATTCTGGAAGGGCTCGAGATCACGGCTCGAACGGCGGGGAACGCCGTGATTGAGGACGCAGTGCTGACCACCCGCGACGCGATCGAGGGCGGCCAGTCAGTCTCGGCACCGTTGCAGGCCACCAACGTGTTCCCGCTGATGGTGACCCAGATGGTCTACATCGGTGAGACAACGGGCGCGCTCGATGCCATGCTGGAGAAGATCGCCGAGTTCTACGAAGACGAGGTGGATGCCGCGGTTGGAGGCATGTTGACGCTACTGGAGCCGCTCATGATCGCGTTCCTGGGGGTTGTCGTCGGTGGCATCGTCGTCGCCATGTATCTGCCGATCTTCGATTTGATCAGTCGGATGGCAGGGTAACCGACATGAGCGCGGACTCTGCGTCAATGCTGCCCTTGGGGCGACGGTTACTGTGGTTGATCGGCCTGCGGGTCGCGATCGTCACCATCCTTCTCGGCGCCGGCGTGCTGGCGCAAGTCCAGGCTCGAACGACGTGGGTCAGCGATCCGTTCTTCTTTCTGTTGGGCATCACGTACGCACTGACCGTTGTCTATGCGTTGACCCTGCATCGTGCCGCCCGTCAACGCTGGCTCATCGATCTGCAGTTCGGCCTCGATACGTACCTCATTTCTGCGTTGGTGCTGATGACCGGCGGAGTGACGAGCTTTTTCTCCTCACTCTACGCGCTCCCGATCCTGGCGGCCAGCGCCGTTCAGGACCGCCAGGCCGGGATCTTGGTGGGGTTTCTCAGCAGCGTGCTGTATGTGGGAGTGGTGTTAACCCAGTACGCTGACCCGCTTGCACTGGCTGACATGTCTGTGATCGGTATCGAGTTGCCGCCCATCAGTGTCGCGCTGTACACCACCGGACTCGGGGTCTTCGGGTTCATCGCCGTGGCCGGACTGAGCGGCCACCTCGCCGAGCGTCTTCGCCGAGCAGACGCAAGCCTCGAACAGGCGTCGACCCAGCTCGCCGACCTGCAAGCGTTCAACCAGCACGTGATCGAGAGCCTGACGAGCGGATTGGCGACGACCGATCCGCTGGGACGGATCTTGACGTTCAATCCGACGGCGGAGCGCATCACAGGTTGGAGCGCCCCAGAAGCCGTCGGTCGCGATATCTCAGCGCTCCTGCAGCTGCCTGACGACGTCGGTACAGGGTGGACTGAGGCACCGTCGCGCAGGTGTGAAGTCGAAATCCTCTACACCCATCCCTCCGGGTCGAAGAGAGAGATTGCCGTAACGTGTGCTCCACTTCTCACGCCCAGCGGTCAGGGCGGACGTCTTGTCGTCTTCGACGACGTCACCGAGAGGCGCCATCTGGAGCGGGTGTCTCGGTTGCAGCAGCGGTTGGCCGCCGTTGGCGAGATGGCCGCCGGGATTGCGCATGAGATCCGAAACCCTCTGGCGTCGATGTCTGGCTCGATTCAGATTCTCCGTCACGATCTCCCGCTGAACGCGGAGCAGAAGAGGCTGATGGATATCGTGCTGCGGGAGTCGGAACGTCTCAACGACACGATCCACGCGTTTCTTGCCTACGCGCGACCCGGACGCTGCGAGCCCCAGCGACTCGATCTTGCCCGCGTGGTGAGCGAGACAGCGCTCTTGCTTCGTCATGACTCCGCGTTCGGCGAGCAGCACCATCTCGACGTGGTTGTACCATCGGAGCCGGTGTGGGTGGAGGCCGACGAGAATCAGATGCGTCAGATCATCTGGAATCTTGCCACCAATGCCCTGCATGCCATGCCCGATGGCGGCTGCCTGGCGCTTTCCGTCAGCGGCGCATCGGAGGGTGGCGTCGTGCTCCGTGTGTCGGACGACGGCGTCGGCATCCCGTCCGCCGAGGTCGACAAGGTATTTCAGCCGTTCCGCGGCACCTTTGGAAAGGGCACGGGGCTGGGTCTCGCGATTGTTCACCGGGTCGTCAGTGACCACGGCGGAGATGTGTGCGTGGAGTCGACAGAAGGGGTCGGCACGACGGTCGAGGTGCAGCTGCCGGCACAACCGCACTCGGTCGCCCCTCGCGAGTATGAGGAGACGACGCACTGATGTCATCGTCTTCAACATCGCTGCCCGACGCGCGTCAACAGGCAACGATTCTCGTCGCCGATGACGAACCCTCGATGAGGGAAATGCTGTCCATCGTGCTTCAGCGCGAGGGACATCGGGTCTTGCTGGCCGACGGCGGTCGAGCGGCGGTCAAGCTTCTCAGGCAGGAGCCGGTCGACATCCTCGTGTCCGACGTGCGGATGCCTGACATGAATGGTGTCGATCTCTTGCGCGAGGCCAAGCGAATCGACCCGCTGGTGATCGGCATCATGATCACGGCGTTTGCATCGACTGAATCGGCGGTCGAAGCGCTCCGTCTCGGCGCCCATGACTACCTGAGCAAGCCATTCGACGTGGATGAGCTGAAGGCAAAGGTCCGTGAGGCGCTCGAGCACCGGCGCCTCAGAGAGGAAAATGCTGCGCTCAAGGATGCCCTGGCCAGCTCGGGTGACCTTGCAAACATCGTTGGTGACAGTCCGGCCATCCAGGAGCTCAAGGAGAGAATCCGTCGTGTGGCACCGACACGTAGCACCGTGCTCATCACCGGCGAGTCCGGTACGGGCAAGGAGCTCGTCGCCCGGGCCGTCCACGCCTACTCCACCCGTCGTTCGAAGCCATTCGTGGCGGTGAACTGTGGTGCCTTGCCGGAAATGCTCCTCGAGTCTGAGCTGTTTGGGCACGTTCGGGGGGCATTCACCGGTGCCGACCGCAACAAGAAAGGGCTGATCGAGGTTGCGGATCAGGGCACGATCCTTCTCGATGAGATCGGCGAGATGTCACCCGTCATGCAGGTCAAGCTGCTGCGGGTGCTGCAGGAGAGGCGGTTTCGACGGGTCGGTACGACGCGGGAGCTGGACGCCGACATTCGGGTGATCGCTGCCACCAACCAAGATCTTGGCGCGATGGTGGCCGACGGAACGTTTCGGGAGGATCTCTTCTACCGGATCAATGTCATCGCCATTCATATTCCTCCGTTGCGCGAGCGCCGCGAGGACGTCCTGCCCCTTGCCGAGCGCGCGGTCGAGCGCTTCAGCCAGCAGCTGGGCCGACCGCTCAAGGGTCTCTCGGCGGGGGCCAGACGCACCCTGGGTCGGTATTCCTGGCCGGGCAACGTACGAGAGATCGAGAACGTGATCGAGCGTGCCGTCGCCCTGGAGCAGAGCGACGTCGTCCAGGCCGAGAGTCTTGACCTGGGTCCGACGCGGTCGGTCAGTGGCCCACGACATCAGATTGCGCCATCGTTATCCAAGAACGGCCGGCGTGTCGCCGAATCGGTCGCGGACACACTTCCCGAGACCGGGTTCGACCTGGGACAGCACGTCGAGCAGATCGAGCGACGATTTATCACCCAGGCGCTGGAGAAAACCGGAGGAAAGAAAGCCAAGGCCGCTGGGCTCCTGGGGATGAGCTTTCGTTCGTTTCGCTACTACATGAAGAAATACGATCTCGGCTGAACATCTATGGACACTATACGTCAATATATGACGATTAATGTCAGTTGGCCCGGATTTGCCAAGCTTCCAGTCCAGACGACGGTGGCACATTTGTGTAAACTTATGTTTACCAGCTAATTACGAACACGGCCAAGCTGTCGTGTTTCTGGCACGCCGGTTGCTCATAAACTCCTCAAGGAGAGAGTCATGAGGAAAGAGAACAGCGCAGACGGTTTCACACTCATCGAGCTGCTGATTGTGGTGGCCATCATCGGGATCATCGCAGCGATCGCCGTTCCCGGTCTGCTCAGGGCGCGTATGGCGGGAAACGAAGCGTCCGCGATCGGGTCACTGAGAGCCGTCAACAGCGCACAATCGACGTACGCGGCGAGCTGCGGGAGTGGATTCTACGCCCCGAGTCTCGCCAACCTGGCCACACCGCCCACCCGCGGTGGTGGTGATGGATTTATCGGCCCAGACTTGGGGACCGATCCGTCGCTCAAGAGCAGCTACAGTGTGGCGATGACGGGTGGGGCGGCCGCAGCAGGGGCACCGGCGTCGTGCAACGGTGCGGCTGTTGGCTCGGTCGTCTCGACCTATTTCGTGGGCGCCGATCCTGCCACGGGTGGTGGCGCGCGCTATTTTGGCACGAATCAGGGCGGCACGATATTTCAGGCAAACCGAGCGGTTCGAGTCACGCAGTCGGGAGCTCCGAACGGGGCCACACCGATCCAGTAGAAGTCTTCAAGACTGTCAGGTTTGAAATCGACGGGATGCCCAGAGTCGGCATCCCGTTTTCTTTTTGTGTTCCCAGGTGTGCGGACCATCGGGGTAGCATTGACACAGCCGGGGGCGCGACAGCGGCCTTGGCAACGACCGCCCGGAGCGGGATAAATGAGTGCACCTCTTCGACGATTGATCACGCTGCTGGCTGTGGCCGGTCTGATGGCCGCGGCAAGCTCCAGCTACATGCACCTCCAGCTGGTGAGTGACCCCGCCTATACGAGCTTCTGCGACATCAGTGAGAGAGTCAGTTGTACGGAGCTCTACCAGAGTCGCTATGGCAGCGTCGCTGGCGTTCCAGTGGCGCTGGGTGGTGTGGTCTGGTTCGGGGCGGTGCTGCTTTTGGTCCTCGCTGATGCGAGAAGTCCGGCGAGCTCCCGCGAAAACATTACGTCGTACTTACTCGTCTGGTCGACGGTCGGGCTGTCTGTCGTGATGTACATGGCGTACGCGTCGTTCTTCGTGTTGGGGACGTTCTGCCTCCTGTGTGGGGTTGTCTATGTCGCGGTCGTCGGGATCTTTCTGATGACCGGCTCCGGACCTGCCACGCCGCTTCGACACCTCCCCTCGGCGCTCATCCATGACCTGAGAGTGCTGGTTCAGCGGCCGGTTGGATTCTTCGTGACGGTGGTGTTCGTCGCGGGCTCCGTGGCCGCCGCCGCGTGGTTTCCAGAGCCTCGACCCCTAGGGTCCATCGCTCAAGCAGTGACGGTCCCGGAGAACACGGAACAGGCTGACGAACAGCGGTCAGAGTTCGAGCGATTCTGGAGTGCCCAACCTCGCACGGAGTCTCGACTGACCGACACCGAGGCCCCGGTCGTGGTCGTCAAGTTCAACGACTATCAGTGTCCGGCTTGTGCGCAGACCCATCTGGTGTACGACCCGATCTTCACGAAGTACGAGGCCAGCCATCCTGGGAGTGTGCGTCTCGTGACGCGAGATTTTCCGCTCGACCCGGACTGCAACGATTCGTCACCGACCGGACCGCACGAGGCGGCGTGTGACGCAGCCGTCTCCGTTCGGCTCGCTCGGCGAGTCGGTGACGCCGAGGCCCGCCGAATGGAGGAGTGGTTGTACGAAAACCAGGAGGTGTTGAGCCGGGACACGATCACAGCCGCGCTGGCGGAGATCGCCGGCGTCGATCCGGGTGAGTTCGAGATGCGGCGGGCCGATGTGGTCGACGAAATCCAGATCGACATCGCGGTTGGTGTGGCCCTTCCCGTCGAGGCGACGCCGACATTTGTTCTCAACGGCGTAGTGCTCAAGGGTGGACTGGCGCCCCAGTTCTTCGACCAGGCGATTGCCCTGGAACTCGAACGCGCCAGCGTTGTGCCATAGCCGGTCACGGAAGACGATGCATGCCGTACGCCTGCGGGAACTGACGAAGGATTTCCGCGTTGGTTTTTGGCGCCCCCGTCCCAGGCGCGCGATTGACGGCGTGACCCTGGATGTGGCTTCGGGCGAGGTCCTCGGCTACCTCGGTCCAAACGGGTCTGGAAAGACCACGACCATGAAGCTACTGATGCAGCTCATTTACCCGACCTCAGGCAGTGCCGAGATTCTTGGTCACCCGGCCGGAGACCTTGACGTCCGCCGGCGCCTTGGTTTCCTTCCTGAGAGCCCGTACTTTTATGACAACCTGACTGCCGAGGAGTTACTCAGATACTTCGCCCGGCTATTTGGGTGCGATCGGCACGAGGCGGATCGGCGCGCAGATTCCCTGCTGGATCGGGTCGGGATCGGGAACGAACGGAAACTTCATCTTCGCAAGTACTCGAAGGGAATGCTTCAGCGAGTCGGTATCGCCCAGGCCTTGGTCAACGATCCGGAAGTCTTGTTTCTTGACGAGCCGATGTCCGGATTGGATCCCCTTGGGCGTCGTGACATTCGTCATCTGCTCTTGTCGCTGCGTGACGAGGGTCGCACCCTCTTTTTCAGCTCTCACATCCTGAGTGACGCCGAAGCGATCTGTAGCCGTGTCGCAATTCTTTCTGAGGGCCGGCTCATTGCCTCTGGCAAGCTGTCGGAGCTGGGCCTGAGAGTTCGGGGCTGGGAGCTGGTCGTGACCGGTATGACGGAGAGCCGCGCCGGGACCCTGGCGCCGGCTGCCGACAGCATCACTCGCATCGCCGATGGCCGGCATGTCATCGAGCTTCCCGCCCATTGTCCCCCCGAGCCGGTCATCACAGCGCTCGTCGGGAGCGGTGCTCGCATCCTCTCCCTCAACCCTCACCACGAAACGCTCGAAGAGTTCTTCGTCGATCGGGTCACGCGGCAACGAGAACAGGATGAGGGGCGACGAGCGTCCGCCTGAGTCCGACAGCAGTATGTCAGCCGTAAGAGCGATCGCGGTTCACGTCTTCCGGGAATCGGTGCGTGACCGGGTGCTCTACAACCTCGTCCTGTTCGCGGTCCTGTTGATCTCGGCGTCGTATCTCGTCGGCCTGCTCAGTGCGGGCCAGGAGGTCAAGATCATCAAGGACCTCGGTCTGGGAGCGACCGCGGTCTTCGGGCTGTTCATCGCCGTCTTCATCGGCATCGGACTCGTATCCAAGGAGGTCGAGCGTCGCAGTCTCTACACGATCCTCTCCAAGCCGGTTCGTCGTCACGAGGTCGTTCTCGGGAAGTACGTGGGTCTGGTGCTCACCCTGGCCGCCAATCTGGCGGTCATGGTCGTTGCGGTGTACGCCGTGCTCGGATACATGTCTGTGACAGAAAGTGAGGAGTTCAAGCACGGCTGGGATGCACCGGCCACCGATCCGGCGATGCTCACGGCGTTCTTCCTGATTTTCGTCCAGCTGATGCTGGTCACGGCGATCGCCCTGTTCTTTTCGACCTTTGCTGGTTCGATCGTGTCCGCCGGACTCACATTCGGTCTGTATGTTGTTGGGCACTTCAACGCTGATCTGCGCGGACTGCAGGAGGTTGTCGATGCTCCGATCGCTGGGTTTGTGGCGAAGGCGCTGTCGTACATGTTGCCGGACCTGGCGGCTTTTGATGTGTCGGCCGAGGTGGTCCACGCCCAACCGGTGACGGTCGGCTATGTTCTGCTCACGGTGAGCTATGGGTTCGCGTACATCGTCGCCTTGTTGGTGGGGGCGATGGCGGTGTTTTCTAGGCGGGATTTCACGTGATCGTCGACCCTTCGGAACGGATCGGCCGCTGGCTACGTCGCCCCGGGACGGTGACCGCTGTCGTCGTCTCACTGCTGTTGCTCGCGGTCGTGCTGCAACCCCTCAAAGGACCGGAGACGCAGACGCAGACGCAGACGACTCCAGAGGCTCGGCAGCTGTATCTCCCGTCTGCTGCCGCACTTGATCGGATGGCACTGTCGTTCGACTCCGTCGTGGCTGATGTGTACTGGATCCGGGCGCTTCAGCACTTCGGCACGACCCGCCGTTCCGACCACACCGAGAAGCGCTACGACCTGTTGTATCCGCTCTTGGACATCGCCACCACACTCGACCCGAGGTTTAGCATCGCGTATCGCTTCGGGGCTATCTTTTTGGCCGAGCCTTTCCCCGACGGTCCCGGCCGACCGGATCAGGCCGTGACGCTGCTCCAGAAGGGCGCGCGGCAGATGCCTGAGCGGTGGGAGTATCTGATGGACACCGGCTTCGTCTATACTGGTCGCTGCACGACTACGCAGAGGCCGCCTCCTGGTTCCGACGAGCCGGTGCGATCCCTGGGTCGCCGTGGTGGCTGCAGTCGCTGGCGGCGAACACGATGGCTATGGGCGGGAACCGCCGCGACTCGCGTGTGCTGTGGCAACAGATCCACGAGACGGCCAATGACGAGTGGCTCAGGGGTGAGGCCCTGCGGCGCCTCATGCAGCTGGATGCTCTCGACGATATCGACCGCCTCGTGACGGAATCGGAGCAGTTCTCCGTGACTACCGGGCGCTGGCCCGGGGCCTGGTCAGCCCTCGTGGAGGCCGGTCGTCTTCTAGGGCCGCCCGTCGACCCACTTGGTCACGGGTATCTCCTCGACCCTTCGACGCGGACGGTCAGGGTATCGCCAGCGTCCCCTCTTTCACCGCTGCCGAACGAGCCGCCGCGAATGGCGGCCCCGTGATCACATGACAGACCCGGTCGCGATCCTGATGCTGTCGGTGCTCGGTCTTGCTGTCGGCAGCTTCCTCAACGTGTGTATCGTTCGACTTCCGTTGGGCCAGTCTGTCGTGACACCCGCGTCCCATTGTCAGGGGTGTGGTGGAACTCTCAGGTGGTTCGACAACATTCCGGTGTTCGGCTGGGCACTGCTCCGCGGTCGGTGCCGTACCTGTCGCGCGCCGATCTCACCCGTCTATCCGATCATCGAGCTCGTGACTCCGCTCGTATTTCTTGTGCAGTATTCGCACGTGGGGTGGAGCGCGCTGCTCGTGGTGCGGCTCGTGTTCATCAGCGCAATGGTCGTGTTATTCGTCATCGATCTGCAACATCGGATTCTTCCGAACCTCATCACCTTGCCTGGGATCGGCGTGGGTCTGGCGGCGGCACTGGTGGTGGAGCCGGGATGGCGAGCGGCCGTGCTCGGAGTGGTGATCGGCGGCGGCGGGCTTCTGCTCATCGCCGAAACCTACTATCGGATACGGCACGAAGAGGGTCTGGGTATGGGAGACGTCAAGATGCTAGCGATGATCGGGGCGTTCTTGGGCTGGCAACAGATGCTCGTGACACTGCTGTTGGCGTCTTTGCTTGGATCGGTTGTCGGCATCGGGATGATCGCGCTAGGCCTCGGCGACAGCAAGTACGCGCTACCACTCGGGTCGTTTCTGGCGCTGGCGGCGGTTGTCACCACAGCCACGGGCGGACCGGTTGTCCAGTGGTACGGTGGGTTCTACTAGTGTCCCGACCGCGTAGTTCGCAGCATACGTCCCGGAGCGCGGCGCCCGGATGGCAAGGCGCGACGAGGGAGCAAATTGGGCATTTGTGGCCGAGGCGGAACGCCGCCAGGCGGGATGCTCCGCCCGGAAATAATGCCGCGAATTACGCGGTCAGGACACTAGTGTCGCTGCGACGCTCGCGTTGACGCCGCGGCACACCACTTCAGATGCAGCCCAACTTCTTGTTACTCGTCTTCGTCTCGGTCCTCGGAGCCCTGGGTGCGGTGCTCCTGTTGGCCATGGTCCGGCTTGGCGTAGCAACACGACGAGCGAGTCGGAATCTGAGGGAACGCGGTGACGATTCAGCGCTCGTGACCGTCGCTCTCGGCGAGGCGGTGACGAGGATTCGTGAGCAGGAGCGGGTCACCCATGCGCGGGCTGCCGCGTCGGAGCGGCTGAGCGAGCAGATTATCGCGAGCCTGTCATCAGGACTGCTCGTCGTCGCGGTGACCGGAGAGGTCAGGATCCTCAACCCCGTGGGGAGACGACTACTCGGTTTGGCGACGCCTGCGGAGGGTCTAATCCTACGTGACGCCGTTGGAACCTCGGTCGGTCTCCTTGCTGACGTCGTCGACGAGTGTCTTGCGGGACAACGACCGATCGTCCGCCGGACTCTGGTGCTCGATTCTGAGACCCAGCCCGGCAAGGTGACACATCTCGGCGTCTCGGTGTCACCGATGAGTGATGAGCAGGGACACCTCCAGGGAGCCATCTGTCTCTTCGCTGACCTGAGTGCCGTGGTCGACCTCGAGGATCGGCTTCGGCTCCAGGAGAGCCTGGCGGAGGTCGGGGAGCTGACCGCCGGAATCGCGCATGAGTTCCGCAATGGGCTGGCGACGATCCACGGATATAGTCGTCTACTCGCCCCTGAGCGGCTGCAGAGCGAGTTTCGACCCTATGTCGAGGGGATCCGCCAAGAGGCGATCGCGCTGCGGGAGGTCGTCGATAATTTCCTCAATTTCGCACGTCCCGTTGAGATCAGCGTCTCGACGGTCAGTCTCCAGAAGCTCGTGAACCGCGCTGCAGAGGAGATCCGCGGAGAGCTCCAGAAGCGGGGCGGTGATGTCACCGCAAGCGGGATGTTTCCCAACGTCGAAGGCGACGAGGTGCTGCTGCGCCAGGCCATTAAAGCGCTTTTCATGACCGTGTGGTGCCCGGATAGCCGCAGTGTCGAAAGTAATTGCGGCATTCCTCGGGGCTGAAGTGCGGCAGACAGGCGCCGAGGAAAGGCCAGAGGGTTTCGGTGGATCGACAGCGGGCGGCGCGCACGAGGGCTTTGAGCTTCGCGAAGCAGAGTTCAATGGGATTGAGGTCCGGACTGTAGGGCGGCAGATAGCAGAGCGTGGCGCCGACGCGCTCGATCGCCTGGCGGACGCCGGCCACTTTGTGTGCGCTGAGGTTATCGGCGATGACGATGTCCCCGGGATGCAGGGTGGGCACGAGGATCTGTTCGATATAGGCGAGGAAGCTCGCCCCGTCGATGGCGCCGTCGAAGACCCCGGGCGCGGTCAGGCCAGTCACCCGCAGCGCTGCGAGAAACGTACTGGTCTGCCACCGGGCGCACGGCGCGTGGTCGTGGACGCGGGCCCCGCGGAGGGCCCGACCATACCGCCGCAGGAGATTGTTCGTCATGCCGGTTTCATCGAGAAAAACCAGGCGTGTCGGATCCCAGGTCGGCGCGGCGGCGTGCCACACGACCCGCGCGGCCGCGACGTCAGGTCGATCGTGTTCGGAGGGCCGGACCGTTTTTTTTGACGGTCACGTCCAGAGCCGCCACCGCGCGCCAGATCGTCGCCAGACTGGCCGGCGTGCCGAGCGCGTCCTTCAGCTCGGCTACGGTGCGATCCGGTTGCTCCGCGATCAGCGCGGCCAGGGTGTGCAGGTGCGGCTCCAACATCCGGCGCCGCCCGTGCCGCTGGACGCGCGGCGCGACTTCGCCCGTCTCCCGCCGACGCTGCTTCAACAGCCGCACCCACGACCCGCTCACGCGGTACTTCACCGCAACGTCCGCGGCCTTCATCCCGGCATCACTGTCGAGCAGGGCCCGTTCTCGGAGATCCATCGAATAGGCTTGCATCGGTCCTCCTGCATTGGTGCATGCAGAAGTACCACGACGAGCCCAAGCAGTACAAGGGCTATCTGAAAAGCGCTTTAGTAATCTGTGTCGGAACGCGGCAGATGCGTGTCTCGATGGGGATCGTCCCCCTGCAGTGAGGCTGGACGGGACGGTCGATCACGAACATGGCCAGACGACGCTGACCGTGACCGCGTGCTATGAACAAGTTGTCAAGGCTCTCGGCGCCGTTGGGCCGTCCAATCGAGGGACAGATACGGGCTCAGGCTCAGTGGAGCCGGCCCATCGTGCGTCATCCGGACTCATACCCGAGGAGCGGAGGGTGCCAGGCGGACGTACGTCGAGCTGTCTTCGACGCGAAGGGCTCAGGACAACGGTGGGCATGGCCTCCTCTCCGGTTGGAGCCGGAGCCTCAGGTTTCTACGCGGCGATCGATTCGTCCCTCCACACGTGGTCAGCATCGAACGCCGTGCGGTTCTTGACGACGGCGAACGCGTAGTGCAGCAGTTTGGTCATGCAGGCCCCGATCGCCTGCATCGGAGGTAGGGGACGCGTGACTCGCTGCGTGAGGCGCTCGTAGTGGGCTTTGAGGCGCGGGTTATGGCGGAGGGACGACAGCGTGGCCATGTAGACCACGGCGCGCAGCTGGGCCCGCCCGCGCTTGGTGATCGGCGTCCGTCCAGTGTGCTGGCCGCTTTCCCGTCTCGAGGGCTGCAGGCCGGCCAACTTCACCAACTGCCGGCCATGCTGGTATCTGTCGAACGGGCCAATCTCGGCGATCAGCCCGGCGATGGTGATCCACCCGATCCCCGGCAGCGTGGCGAGATACGTGGCTTCGTCGAACGCTTCGAGGAAGGTCTGGAGCTCGCCGGCGACCTGCGCGAGCTGGTCCCCGACGAAGTCGATGCGCTCCACCAGCCGGGTCACCTCCCGCATGGCGGCTTCATGCTCATGGGGCGCCGCCACCGTCCTCCCGGCTTTCTCCCAGACTTGCTCAATCTTGAAGCGCCACATCCGCCGTCCGCGCCGGTGCGCCTGCACGATTCGTATGAAATCGGGCTTCGTCAGGTCGGCAATTCGTTGAGGAGGCAAGCCAGCCCTCAACACCGCGAGGCATCCCGGAGCCGCGACTGTTTTCCACTCGCCGACCAGTTCCGGGAAGACGCCGTAGAGCTGATGCACCAGCAGGGTCTTGAGTCGTGCGCGCTCGCGGCGAAGGCGATGGTATTCCCCCCAGGCCCGCCGTAGCTGCATGTAGTTGGCGGGGAGGAGCTGGCACTGGGTGACGACTCCCGTGCGAAGCAGCTGTGCGATCTGCTCCGCGTCGGTGAGGTCTCGCTTGTCTCGACCCATCTGCCGGGCCTCGCGCACCCGAAAGGTCGCCAGCGGATTGACCACGTGATACCGAAGTGCGTGCTGCTCAAAGAAGGCACCGACCGCCTCCCACACGTGCCCGGTCGCCTCGAACGCGAAGTGCACCTCTCCTCGTCCCCGGCGGACACGCGGAGAGGTGCAGCGCTCCACAAGCTCGTGGAGACCCTGCCGGGAATGTGGAACCTTGAAGCTCGTGAGACGGCAGCCCTGCGCATCGAGGACGACGACCTGGTGCTGGCGGGTCGCCAGATCGATACCCACGAAGAAATCGTCTGACGTGTGGTGCCTCTCATCCTGTTTCATGTGTGCCTCCATGCTTTGTGGTGATTGCACGGAGACTATGCGGAGAGGGGGTGAGGGCACTCGTTCTGTCATCTCTCACATATCCTGGACAACGGTCCTGGGTTCGAACCGGGGCAGCGTGAGAAGATCTTCCGCCCGTTCTTTACGACCAAGAGCGGAGGCATCGGCCTGGGCCTTGCGTTGACCCAGAAGATCATTGTCACGCACAACGGTCGTGTGACTGCCTCCGTCTCGTCGTCCGGCGGTGCTCGCATGGAAGTCGTGCTCCCCCTTCAGCGGGTGTCGCACGTCGTGTAGAGATTACCTACCGTAGCGGCCCTCGTAGTGGCGGTTTTCGCCAGGTCGTTCTCACCCATGGTCGCTCGTCTTGATATATCAATGGCGCAGCACGGCGGATCGGAGCTTGCACCAGTGAAGATGAAGCCACATGTCGCACCTTTCCCGACTGACGGTTCCGGGTCACTCCGACGGCTCTGCGCTGATCGAAGCCGTTATCTCGGCCGGTCTTATGATTGTCCTCGTCGCAGGTCTCGGACGGCTCATGGTGATGTCGGGCGCCGCCACTCGCTCGGCCGCCGATGAGTCCACCGCGTTGTTCCTCGCGGTTCAGAAGATCGAACAGCTTCGCGGACTCACGTGGACGTATGACCGTGACGGTCGTGAGGTGTCGGATTTCACGACCCGCCTAGCGGTAGACCCGCCCGGCGTTGACGGGCTCGGTTTGCGGCTGTCACCGCCGGAGAGCCTGCAGCGGAATGTAAGTGGCTTTGTTGATTTCCTCGATCGACAGAGCCAATGGCTCGGCGCGACACTCCCGGCTCGTGGGACATCGTTCGTTCGCCGATGGTCGATCCGTCGACTCGATGCCGCCAACGACGATCTGTTGGTGTTGCAGGTCGTGGTGATGCACATCTCTGTAGCCGAACGTATAGGCTCAATCACATCACTGCAGCCGAACGACCCAGGCGTGGTGTGGCTGACTACGCTGAAAGGGCGCCACTGAAGCCGCCGGTGGTGCGATGTCACGTCGATGACCGTGAGTGAGATCCTCCTTGCGCTCGCCCTCACCGCGTGTGTCGTCGGCACGGCCGTGAGCCTCCTCGACCCTGCACACCGGGCTCTCGCCGTTCACGCACAGAACGACGAGCTGTATCAACGAGCGAGAGTTGGGTTTATCGCCCTCCACGGGGCGCTTCTGAGCGCCGCTACCGATGCCGGGATCACGAACCCGTCGGGCGGTTCCCTGCGTCCGGCCGTCCTTCCGTTTAGGTGGGGAAGGCATGGCCGTTTCGAGGCCGACGCTGTGACTCTGATCACGACGCCGGCTCTCGATGTCCGGGCCGTGACCGATGTCCCGCTTCAGGGGCGCGCCGCGTCGCTTCGGATTCGGACAGGTTCAGGCTGCCGCCCATTCCGATCCGTCTGCGGGCTTGGACCCGGCGCGACGGTCCTGATATTCGATGATCTGGGGCGTTCCGACCTGCTCCGTGTTACCGACGTGCTCGGCGATGTCATGTCGGTTGTCGCGATGGAAGGTCGCGGGCTCCCGGCGTATCCGGCCGGGTCGTCGATCATTCCGGTCGATGTGCACGGCTACTATTTCGATCGCGCTCGAGGGCAGGTCCGGCACCACGACGGTTGGCTCACCGACGTCCCCGTCCTCGACGACGTCGTAGCGCTCTCGTTTGAGTACTTTGGGTCCCCCTACGCAGCGGTGCGAAAATCCTCCGGCGGGCACTCGACGTGTCCCGGCCGTTCTCGGTCGCTGTCCGGCCTGCCGGGCCCGGAGGCAGAGCTCTCCCCGAGCGTGCTGACTGACGGGCCATGGTGTGGACATCGACCGCTCTTCGACGTCGATCTGTTTCGGGTTCACCGCGTGCGCGTCACCCTACGCCTGCAGGCAGCTGCCGCTGAACACCGCGGTGCTGACCGCCGGCTGTTTGCTCGTCCTGGACCCGCGGTCGACCGCCGTCGGTTCGTACCCGACGCGACCGTTCGGTTCGACCTCGCGCTCCGCAATCAATGACTGCGGTCACGATGGGCGATCGCGGTGTTGGTCTCGTCATCATCATGATGGTCATGCTGGTAGTTGTCGGACTCACCGGTTCGGTGGTTTCTCTGGCCATGACCCAGACGGCGATCGCAGCGAACTATCGGCGTTCTCTTGAGCTCTTGTATGCTGCCGAGGCCGCTCTCGAGTTGGTGGTGCAGGACCTTGGGCATGTCGGTTCCTGGGAGCACACGTTGCGCGGCGACTCGCCGTCTCGGATCTGGTCGACCGACACGCGGGTGAGGATGGTTGATGGCACGGTACTCGATCTCCGGCGAGTCACCGTCGACCTCCAACGCGCCCGTGGCGATACCACGGACTCGTCACGGTGGCGCTTGGTCGGTCACGCGCAGCTCGGGGCCGTGGCGCCGGTCGGATCCTGGAGCGAAACCCAGGTCGTCGCCGTGTGGCTGGCGAACGACCCACGCGCGATCGACGTCGACGGTCTGGGCGACAGCCCCAGCCAACTAGTCGCCTATGCCGCCGCGTTCGGGTCGGGGTTATCCCACCGAGCCGTGCAGGCAACAGTTCGTCGTCATGTCGAAGGCTGGGTGGAGGTCACGTCGTGGCGGGTTGCACGATGAGTCGCCAGGCTGCCGTGGTTGCTGGTGTAGACTCTCTGCAATGTGCTCGACCGCTGAGGAAGACCGTCGTTGACCCAGCGCACCGCCCCGCCTCCTCAGGCGCTCATCGTCGAAGATAAGGACTCACTCCGTGCGATGCTTCGCCACGCGCTCGAAGGACAGGGATACTCGGTCGTTGAGGCGACCGACGAAGACGGCGCTCACGCGGCGCTCCGCGCCCACCGTCCAGCGGTGGTGTTGACCGATCTTCGATTGCCTCAGGGTGACCGGTTCGGCGTGCTCCGCTCGGCGAAGGAGTTTGACCCCGAGATCTCGGTGATCGTCATGACGGCCTATGGGAGTATTGAGGATGCCGTGGCCGCCATGAAAGAGGGCGCCACTGACTTCTTGGCCAAGCCTGTCGACCCCGATCACCTTCTGTTACTGGTGGCGCGCGCGTTCGAGCGGCGCCAGATTCTCACCGAGAATATCGTACTCAAAGAGGAACTGGCGGAGAAGCGCGGCCTCCCGGAGATCGTCGGTCAAGATGCGTCACTGAAACAGGTCGTGTCCACCCTGCGCCGGGCCGCAGAGAGCGATGCGACGGTGCTGCTGGGAGGCGAGAGCGGGACGGGGAAGGAGCTGTTCGCGCGCGCCCTGCATGTGTTCAGCAGCCGATCCGACGGGCCCTTTGTCGCAATCAATTGCGCCGCAATTCCGGAAACACTTTTAGAATCTGAATTGTTTGGCCACGAAAAGGGCGCATTCACCGGGGCGGTCGCCCGCAAACCGGGGAAGTTTGAAGTGGCCCACCGTGGCACGCTCTTTCTCGACGAGATCGGCGACCTCCCATTCCCGCTGCAGGCCAAGATCCTACGCGCGATCGAAGAGCGGCGCTTTGACCGGGTCGGTGGTACGACGCCGCTGCAAGTTGACGTGAGACTCGTGGCGGCGACGAATAAAGACCTTCGTGCCGCGGTTGCCGCCCGCCAGTTTCGAGAGGACCTGTTCTTCCGGCTTTCGGTCTTTCCGATCACCGTTCCTCCTTTGCGGGAACGCAAGGCAGATGTCCCCATCTTGGCGCGCTACTTCATCGATCGGTTCTGCAAGGATCTCAACAAACCGGCACTGGATCTATCGTTGCTCGCCGAAGAGGCGCTCGTGGAGTACCCGTGGCCGGGTAACGTGCGAGAGCTCCAGAATTGTATCGAGCGCGCGGTCATTCTGTGCGAGACCCGCGAGATCCAACCTCGCCACCTGAATCTGTTTTCAGACACACACGGGAGTGGTCGCGAGACTCAGGATCCGTGGGATCTCCTCAACCTGTCCGGCACTCTGGAGGAGGCGTCGGTCCGGATTCACGCGGACTTCGAACGTCACAAGCTTGCCCTGGTGCTGCGCGAGGTCAAGGGTGACCGCGAACGGGCCGCTGCCCACCTGAAGATCAGGCCCGCCGACCTCGTCGCCAAGATGAAGCAGTATCACCTCGAGGGGTGATCAGGACGTGGGTCCGTCCGTTCAGTTCTGCCGGCGGATCCCGATGGTGGCGAGGGCTCTGATAATCTCCCGGTCCGCGACGTCGGGAAGAATCTCAGTCTTGCCGAGGGTGGTTGGCAGGACCATGTGCAGACGACCGCGTAGCACCTTCTTGTCCCGGCGCACCGCCTCCATGATCGATGTGATGGACAGATCGCTCACCGACGGGAGCGGCCCGAGGTGAGCAATCAGCGCCGCAAGGGCGGCGCGGTCGGCATCAGAAAACATCCCGCGCGCAACAGCGATATGCGCCGCCGCGAGCATGCCGTACGCGACCGCCTCCCCGTGCCGAAGCCGCCGATAGCGGGTCACGGCCTCGATCGCGTGCCCAACCGTGTGACCGAAGTTGAGCGTGCGGCGCAGACCCTGCTCGCGCTCGTCCTCGGATACAACCGTGGCCTTGATCTGGCACGATGCGGCGATAATCGGAATGAGCGCAGACGGCTTCCGCGCGAAGATCGCCGTGAGGTCATTGCTCACACGTTCGAAGAGGTCGCGGCTGGCAATGACACCGTACTTGACCACCTCGTACAGGCCCGCCCTGAACTCTCGGCGGGGGAGCGTCTCGAGGAGTCGCGGATCTGCCACGACGACGATCGGCTGGTGAAACGCACCAATCAGGTTCTTGCCAAGTGCGTGGTTGACGCCGACCTTCCCCCCGATCGCACTGTCAACCTGGGCGAGCAGCGTCGTCGGCACGTGCGCCAGCTGGACACCTCGCAGGAACGTCGAGGCGGCAAAGCCAACAACATCGCCGATCACCCCACCGCCAACCGCCACAATCGTGATGCTTCGGTCGGCGCCGGCCCGGATCAACGGTTCGTACAGGCGCGCCGCGGTCTGGAGCGTCTTCGAACGTTCGCCGTCGGGAATGAGGATGGTCTCGGCGCCCCGGAGCGCCGCCTGGAGGGCGTCTCCATGGAGTTTCCAAATGGGCGGGCTGGAGACGATGAAACACTGTCCGGTGCCGCCGGCATCCTTGACGAGCTTGCCCAGACGACGAACGATACCGGTGCCCACGTGGACCCGATACGTGCGAGAGGCGGTTGGGACATCGATCTGGACGCTGCGGCTCATGGCGTGAACCAGTACACCAATGGGCTGGTAGGATACAGCAAACGCTGGCTATATGGGCCGCTACAGTGGAGCGTGAGTGCGCAACGTCGAGAGCGACTTTCTCATCATTGGTAGCGGCATCGCTGCGCTGAGGGCGGCACTTGAGCTGGTCGAGGCCGGCGACGTGTTGATCTTGACGAAGGCCGGTTCCCAGGAAGGCAGTACCGTCTACGCGCAAGGTGGGATCGCCGCAGCGATCGGGGAGGGAGATTCCCCGGACCGTCATGCGGCCGATACCTTGGCGGCCGGCGATGGCCTGTGCCGACACGATGCCGTTCATCTTCTCACTCACGAAGGACCTGCCTCGGTTCGCGAGTTGATCGACTGGGGCGCTCGATTCGACCGGAATGAGAACGGGCACGTCTCTCTGGCGCAGGAAGGTGCACACGAGGTTCGGCGGGTGTTGCATGCCAGCGACTCGACGGGTCGAGAGATCTGCCGTGTGTTGTGGGAGCAGGTCCGTCGCCACGCTCGCATTCGGGTGATCGAGCATGCCCTCGTGCTGGATGTCGTGCTGGTCGATGGGCAGTGTGTGGCGGCGACGTTCTCAGACCCGATGGGTCAGGTGCTGGTGGCCAGCGCCACGGCGACGCTGCTGGCGACCGGCGGAGCGGGTCAGTTATATCGGGAGACGACCAATCCGTCGGTGGCCACCGGCGACGGCGTGGCGATCGCGTATCGTGCAGGCGCACGGGTCATCGACCTCGAGTTCGTCCAGTTTCATCCCACCGCGCTATCCGTCGCCGGCCAGCCACGGTTCTTGCTATCGGAGGCGCTGCGCGGCGAGGGTGCCCGACTGATCAACGAGTCCGGCGAGGCGTTCATGTCGTCGCTTGACCCCGCCGGTGACCTTGCGCCACGCGATCGAGTGGCTCGCGGTATTGCCCGGGAGATCGAACGCACTGGTCATCCGGTCTATCTGTCGCTCGACTCCCTACCACGGGACTTCGTCGAGCGGCGGTTTCCGTTGATTGCCGGAGCCTGTCGCTCGATGGGTCTCGACCTGGCCCGCGATCGCATTCCCGTGGGACCCGCGGCACACTACGCCATGGGCGGCGTCGAGACAGACCTGGACGGTCGCACGTCGGTGCCAGGGCTGTTTGCCGCCGGGGAAGTGGCCTGCACAGGTGCTCACGGCGCGAACCGCCTGGCGAGCAACTCGTTGCTCGAGGGACTCGTGTTCGGTGCCGCCGCCGGGCGCGCGATGCGACGCGCAGTTCCGATACCCTCTCGTGCGCCGTTTCTTCCCGATGTCACGACACCTGGTTCGGATGCGAAGGCGCGGGAGACATTGCCGACGGCAGCGGAGGTACGCGACGTGATGTGGCGGCACGTTGGGCTATTCAGGGATCGGGTGGGCCTCGCCGAAGCTGTCACGACCTTTGATCGGTGGGCCACTGCGTTCCCGCATCGTTTCCATGATGAGGCGACATGGCGCATTGTCAGTCTCATCACAACGGGGCAACTGGTGGCGCGCGCCGCACTGCGTCGCGAGGAGAGCCGCGGTGCGCACTACCGTTCCGATTTTCCGGAGCGGAACGATATAGACTGGTCACGGCACGTCGGAGACTCAAAACATGACGCGGATTGCGTCTGAGGGTAGGCATGGATGTCGGCGAAACGGGACGCATTTGTAACTGAGATCACGCCTCGGTCCGAGGACTTTTCTCGGTGGTACACCGACGTCATTCGGCGTGCCGAGCTCGCAGATTACTCGCCGGTCAGAGGTAGTATGGTCATCCGACCGTACGGGTACGCAATGTGGGAGCTCATGCAGGCATCCCTGGACGCGAGATTGAAGGCGACGGGGCACGTCAACGCCTATTTCCCGCTGTTCATCCCGGAGTCACTCCTGCGTAAGGAAGCCGACCATGTCGAGGGGTTTGCGCCTCAGGTGGCCTGGGTCACGCGCGGTGGGGACGAAGAGCTCGACGAGCGGCTGATCGTTCGCCCAACTTCGGAAGCGATTATCGGGACGATGTATGCAAAGTGGATCAAGTCCTGGCGCGACTTGCCGGTGCTGATCAACCAATGGGCGAATGTCGTGAGATGGGAAAAGGTGACGCGGCTCTTCCTGCGCACAACGGAGTTCTTATGGCAGGAGGGACACACGGCCCATGAAACCGAGGCCGAGGCCGAGGATGAGGCCCTCCGGATGCTCGCTGTGTACAAGGAGTTTGCCAAGACCGAGCTGGCGATGCCGGTGCTCGACGGTCGAAAGTCTGAGAGCGAGAAGTTCGCCGGAGCCCAGCACACTTACTCAATCGAGGCGTTGATGGGTGACGGACGCGCGCTGCAGGCCGGGACGTCACACATGCTGGGACAGAATTTCTCAAAGGTGTTCGATATTCGGTTCCAGGCCCGCGACAAGTCTCTGCAGTACGTCTGGCAAACGTCGTGGGGGATGACGACCCGTTTGATTGGCGGTGTCATCATGACCCACGGCGACGACAGTGGCCTGATTCTCCCCCCCCGAGTTGCGCCACATCAGATCGTGATCGTTCCGATCCCGCGAGGCAACTGGCAGGAGACCGTGTTACCAAGAGCTCGCGACATCGCCGAGACGCTGACCGCGGCCGGGGTCCGCGTGCGGCTGGACGATCGAGACACCTACACGCCCGGATGGAAGTACGCCGAGTGGGAGATGCGCGGGGTTCCGCTCAGGCTGGAGATCGGGCCAAAGGACATCGAGAAGTCCCAGGTCATGCTGGTGCGGCGCGACACACGCGAGAAGCTCCCGACGCCGATCGAGGGGCTGAGTGCTCGGGTTGAGGAGCTCCTGGTGACGATTCAGGCTGACCTGCTCGATCGTGCGCGAACGTTTCGCGATGATCACACCACCCACACATCGTCCCGCCAAGAGTTCGACCAGCTGTTTGAAGAGCGCCCCGGATTCGTGATCGCTCCCTGGTGCGGCCGGTCGGACTGCGAGGCTGCGATCAAGACGGCGACGCAGGCGACGATTCGCAACATCGACCTCGAGCCGTCACCCGCATCGGGCAATTGCATAGAGTGTGGTCGCCCCGGTCAGACGGACGTCTATTTCGCGAAGTCCTACTAGTGTCCTGTATCGACTGAATCAGTACCGTTCGCAGGGCGGGGCATCCCGTCTGACGGCGTTGCTTCTCGGTCGAATACGGCCGGTATGCTCCCTCGTCGCGCCTTGCCAGGCGGGCGCCCCGCGCCAGCGACCCGCCACTGATTCAGTCGGTACAGGCTACTAGAACCGGTTACGGACCCGCCGCGTCTCACCAAGGGCGGCGACGCGCCGGTCCCGCCAGGCGCGAGGAGGAAGAATACCGGGAGTACAGAATACGAAGCGAGATGGAAGTCGTCAGCGTGACAGGTTGGCTACTGAACGCGCACGACGAGAGCCGCCCGACGGTTCAGACGACGCGTCTCCTCTCGCGTGTTGTCGTGCTGCGGACGCTCTTCGCCGTAACTGATCGTCTGTAGCCGGCCGCCACCAACCCCTCGGCTTGCGAGATACTCCTCAACGGAGTTCGCCCGCCGTTCTCCTAGGGCGAGGTTGTACTCGGCCGTGCCGATGTTGCACGTGTGACCTTCAATCTGGATCGACAGGTTGGGGTCGTCTTGCAGGGCCGCCACGACTTCATCGAGCACGCGGGCCGCGCCGGCACGTAAGGTGTACCGATCGAAGTCGAAGTGCACGTCCTCGAACACGTACTCTCGCGCCGGTGGCGGCGGCGGTGCGCTGACGTCGATCGTCACGGTATCAGAGGCTGTGCCACCTTGACCATCGTCGACGGTCACGGTGACCGGCACACGCCCCGCTTCGTCGGGCGCTTGCCACGGCCGCGTCGCGCGATTCGCCTCGCCCTGGAGTTCGCCGGCGGGCGCACTCCATCGATACTCGAGAGCGTCACCGTCCGGATCGCTCGCGTCGGCGCGCAACTGCGACTGCTCACCGACCATGATCTCGCAGGGATCGCACGCGAGGGTGACCCGCGGTGGCCGGTTCTCAGGCGGCGGGGGCGGCGGTGGGGGCGGCGGCACATACACGTTTACGCCCGGGTGATACCCGATTCTGATCAACAGTCCGAAACGGTCCCCAGTCTTGGACACCCGGCCCGCCAGCTGCCGTTCGTCGTGTACTGCCGCCAGGTTGACGCCAGCTCCGATGTAGAAGCCGCTGGGGTCGTTCCACTGCAAACCGAGCGTGAGGTCGACCGGGTTCTTCAGGGGTGAGACCAGCGCCGACTGACTACCGTCCGTTGCGATGATCGGCGCGTCGAGCGTCAATGTATCGTCGGTCAAGAACTCGCCGCTGACCTCGCCGAACAGCTTGAAGCTGTTGCCCATCGGGATTCCAGTTCCGACTCCCCAGCGGACGCTGTTGGGGAGATCGATACCATCGGGGTCTCCTCGGAACGCAACGCCTCCATAGGCGGCGGCCTCGAGGGCTCCCAGATCCTTGCTGATGATGACATCGAACTCGCCATCCGGCTTGCCGGTAGTGTTGCCGACGTCCTCGTCACCAGTCGGGACTTTCACCAATCCGCGCACGGCAAACGCGACGGGACTGAGATTGGCCTCAGAGAGGAGATTGATCTTTCCGCCGAGCACCAGGTCGCCGACCTTGTTACCGCTGTACTGATCGTGGGCGAGAGGTACTTCGAGGGCTGGCCCGCCGAGGTCTGGATTGGACGGATCAAAGAGCGGCCGGGCGTCTCGGTCGACTCGTGTCAGCACCCGAAAAGAGCCGAAGAGCTCAAACCGATCAGCGACACCGACAGCGAACGTGGCCGGGTTGTGCTCGATGTCGGTGATGCCCTCTTGGCGATCGAAGTTTGCGCGCTGTGCGCTTCCCGAAAACTTCCCACGCGGAAGAATCTCCGCGGTTGGGACGAACCAAAGCCCGGTGTCGCCGAGGAACGTCGCTCCGGCTTGACGAGTCGTCTCGGTCTCACCATTTTGGGCCTCCGCCGGTGTGACCACAACAGCCATGGTGCATGCCAATGCGACCGCCGCGCCCCGCATCATCTTCATTGAAACGCACGTCCTCTTCACGAGTACCTCAGTGATCGAAATGTTGGAAAGCACATGGAGATGGGCCAAACGAAAGCCTCTCGAATACTATTGCCTCACGCTGGTCCAAGTCAACGAACGAGTCCCAAAACACGGGCCGTTTTGCACTGTCAACCGGTGTCACACCGTCTGGCTATGACGGGCTGTCCTGCTCCCTCCCGAATACCCACGCAATGCCGATGCTGACGAGGTACAACACGATCATCGGGCTCGCCATCAGAGTGAGTGTGACCGGATCTCCGGTTGGCGTGAGAATGGCCGCGAAAATAAAGATCAGTAGGATGGCGTATTTGATGTTGCGAGCCAGGAATCCCGAGGTGACGGCCCCGACCCGCGCCAGAAAGAAGACCACTGTCGGCATCTGGAACACGACGCCGCATGCCAGCAAGAGCTTGACGTACAGAGAGAATGCCGGCTGAATCCGCGGCATGAACTCCATGTAGTCCGAGGCAAAGCCGGCGAAAAAACGCCAGGCGACCGGGAAGAGAATGAAGTGTGAAAACAGCGCGCCGCCCACGAAGAAGGCGGTAGCGAAGACCACAAACGGAATCGCAAACCGCTTCTCGTGTGCGTAAAGGCCCGGTGCGACGAAGAGCCACACTTGCGAGAGCACAACGGGCGTCGCCAGTATGAGTCCAGCAAGGGCTGCAACCTTGATGTAAAGGAAGAACGCCTCCGTCGGCTCAGTGTAGACAAGCCGTCCGCCGTCGGGAAGGATCTCCTGCAACGGACGCATGATGAAGTCGAAGATCGGGCTAATGAGGGCGAAGCAGACCAGAAACCCGCCGAGCAAGGCGATCGCCGTGACAATCAGTCGCTTCCTGAGCTCGTCCAGGTGGTCCAGGAAGGACATCTTTCCTGGGTCGGCTTCAGTGGCGGCGCCCAGTGGTTCTTCGTCGGGTGTCGACGGGTCAGGGAAAGGGACTAACGCCATGAAGGATCGCCTGCGAAGGGGAACACCGGTGCGGGGTGACGCAACCCGATACTAGTATCCTGGGTGCAATTTTCGCTCGTCGCGCCTTGCGGGCGCATCGCCGGCGGCATCCAGCTCTGTTGCACTCAGGACACTACGTATTTTCAGGGGTCTGTTCCTGGCGCTTGGGAGCGGCCGGCGGCGCGGGATCCTTCTCCTCGATTCGGATCTCTTCGTCCAGCGTGCTGCGAAGCTCGTTAGAGGCACGCTTGAACTCCGACAAACTTCGGCCCATCGACCGACCAAGCTCGGGCAGTTTTCGCGGGCCGAAGATGATTAGAGCAATGACGAAGATAATCATCAGCTCAGGCATCCCGATTGAGCCGAACATAGTAGCGCTCCTTGCCTTGCGGCTATCTCAACCCGCTTCTCGGAAAGGCCAAAACGGCCGCCCCGAAGCCCAAAACTAACTGATCGCATTATAGGAACGTGGACCCACAGGGTCAAGCGTCGCAGGGAGCCGAAACGCCTCGAAGTCATTGCTGGACAGAGGCTTATCTGATAGCATGCCAACATGCGAAGTATGTCGTCGTTGACTCTTGGTGCGGGTGCCGTTGTGCTGTCCGGATTGGTCGGGGGAGTGTTCGGCGGTCGTGTGCTGGCGACTCAAGAAGAGATGCCGCAGCACTTCGAGTCGTTCGCATCGGCTCTCGCGGCCGTTGAGGCCAACTACGTCGACGAGGTCGACACGGAGCGCCTCGTGTATCAGGCCATCGGGGGGATGCTTCAGACACTGGATCCTCACTCCAACTTCATGGACCCACGGTCGTATGCGCAGCTGCGCGAGCGACAAGAGGGTCGCTACTACGGTCTTGGCATCACCATCAACGTCATCGATGGTGGCATCACGGTCATGAGCATCTTTGAAGGGTCACCGGCGTTCCTGAAGGGGCTGCGCCGAGGAGACGTGATCGCCGAGATCAGCGGTGAGGACGCCACCGACATGACGAGCGACGAGGCGGTCAGTCTCTTGCGCGGGCCGCGCGGAAGCTCAGTCGACATTGCCATCCGACGCGCTGGCTACGACGAGCTCATCGATCTCTCCGTCGAGCGAGACGAGATCAGAATCGCGTCGATCCAGGGCGCATTCATGGCGGACGAGCGGACGGCTTACATCCGGCTGCGTGACTTCTCCGAAACGACTGGCCGCGAGCTGCGCCGAAACTTGGACGACCTGAAGACACAGGGTATGGAGCGACTGGTGCTCGACCTGCGTGACAATCCGGGCGGTCCGCTGGATCAGGCCATTCGGGTGTCCAACGAGTTTCTGCCCCGCGGCGACTTGATCGTGTATACCCGAGGTCGCGTCGGTAATTCAGATCAGGATTACCATGCCCGTGAGGAGAGCGAGTACACCGAGCTGCCGCTCGTTGTCCTGGTGAACCGGAACAGCGCAAGTGCGTCAGAGATCGTATCCGGAGCGATTCAAGACCACGATCGCGGTCTTATTGTGGGCGAGACGACGTTCGGGAAGGCTCTGGTGCAATCGATCTACCGGGTCAGTCACGGTGCTGGACTGGCGCTGACGACGGCTCGCTATTACACACCCAGCGGCCGCATGATTCAACGGCCCTGGGATGGAACATTCGACGAGTATCTGACCTACTCGCTGCGCGATCAGCAGCCCAGCGCACATGCACCTGCGGATCGGAAGTACACCGACAGTGGGCGGGAGGTGTACAGTGGCGATGGCGTTGAGCCCGACCATCGCATCGCGGGTCCGCTGCAGGGGTTTGATCCATCCCGGTTTGGGCGCCTGCTGGCGGCGCGGCAGGAGTTCGCGAGCTTCGCGGAGCGGTTCTCGGCCGTAGGCGATACGAGGATCTCGGGTGAGAGTCAGGGGCGTGAATTTGTTGCACGAGGCTTTACCGTTGATGCGGCTATGCTCGACGCGTTCAAGGCGCATCTGAGCGGCCGTGGCCTGACCGTCGATGACGATGCCTTTTCCGCCGATCTCGAGTTCATCCGCGCCATGATTCATCTCGAGATTGACATCGCCGTGTTCAATCTGGAGGAAGCCCGTCGCAATTTGTTCGATCACGACCCACAGGCCCAGTATGCGATGACCTTGTTCGACCAGGCTGAGCGCCTCCTGCAGCTTGACGGTCAACGATCATTGGTTGCGCAGCGCTAGTCCGCCTTGCTACACTCCGACCGGCCCACGGGGAAGCCTGGTGATCATGCGGATCGCGTGGGTGTTGGGCCGTTGCCCGGCAAGCGCACCCGGGCGTTCTGAGGCGGGGCTGAAGAGAGACACGAAGACCAGGTCGGGGCGATCCCAGCCGCTCGACGGGCACTGGAAACAGCAGCCTGTTTAGGGCGGCATTTTCTTGTACAGCGCACACGCCAACTAAAGAAATCAATGCGGCTGAATCATATTGAGATATCCGGCTTCAAGAGTTTCCCGGAGCGGTCTGAGCTCGCCTTCGATGGCGGTGTCACAGCGATCGTGGGCCCGAACGGGTGCGGCAAGAGCAACCTCATCGACGCCATTTCCTGGGTTCTCGGGGAACAGAGCGCTCGCAGCCTCCGCGGCGAGCGCATGGAAGACATCATCTTTAGCGGGAGCGAAGGGCGGCGACCGACGTCCACCGCCGAGGTGCGGTTACAGCTCTCTCAGGTCACCGCCGCGTTGGCCGGGCTCAGTCGAGTGACGACCGCAACGACGGTGTTGGAATCCGGTCGTCGTCGTGGCCGCCATCACGGTGATGTCGTGAGGATCGACGCGCCGGCCGGCGGCGCATCTCCTCCCGCCGTGCTCGAACCGCCCGAGGGCATCTTTGACGACGATGATGAGGACATTCCGACGATCGCTCGAGACGTTGAGGTGGCGCGTCGCCTCTTCCGATCAGGTGAGAGCGAGTACCTCATCGACGGTCATGTCTGTCGGCTTCGAGACGTTCAGGACTTGTTGATGGATTCGGGTGTCGGTCTGAAGGCGTACGCGGTCATCGAGCAGGGCAAGATTGGACAGATTCTGAGCGCTCGTCCGATGGAGCGTCGTCAGCTGCTGGAGGAGGCGGCGGGCGTTACCAAGTACAAGAGTCGCCGCCGGATGGCCGAGCTGAAACTCGTGGCCGCTCAGCAGAACCTGACTCGGGTCGACGATATCGTCTTCGAGGTCGAAAAGCAGCGGGGCGCGCTCAAACGGCAGGCGGCCAAGACCCGTCGGTATCGACGGTTGCGCGAGGAGTTGAGAACGTGGGAAAAGATCCAGTTTGCTCGGAAGAGCGTGGTGCTGACTCGCGCGATCGAGGATGCCACGGCGCGGTTGAACTCCACTCGTCAGCGTGAACAGGGCGCCGCAGCACGACTGGCGGCATTGGAGAGTGCTCACGCGCGTCTACAGATCGAGCTGGCGGAAGCCGACCAGGGCTCTGCCCAGGCTCGTGATGCGGCGCATGCTCATGAGTTGGAATTGGGTCGCCGGCAGCAGCAGATCGAGTTTGACCATGGCCAGGTCACCGCGCTGGCCGCCGCAGTCGTGTCGGGTGAGATCGAGGTGCGTGAGCTCGAGGAGCGTGTGGCTCCGCTGCGGGCGGAGTTGTCGGAGCAGCGGGCCGCCGCCGAGGTGTGCGAGTCTGCGCAGGTGACCGCGGCGCAGCGGTTGGAAGAGGCAGCCGCGTTCTACGCCGAGTCGCAGCAGGCCATCGAAGGGCTCGAAGGCGACGTTGAGGCGTCACGGAGCGAAGTATTCGCCGCTGTGAATGCGGCTACCACACTACGACACGTCGTCGAGAATTCATCCGCGTCCCGCACGCGGATCGCTGACGAGCTCGCCAAGCTAGACGCCGAGCTATCCGACCTCGCCACCGAAGGTGAGAAGGCGACGGCGGACCGGAGTCGACTCGGCCGGTCGGTCAAACGGGTTCGGGCGACCCTTGAGTCGATCGCGCTCCGCCACGCCGACCGCGAGGCCGAGCTGGCCTCGGCCCGCTCCTCAGTGACGTCACGGGCGGACGAGGTACGCTCGGGGGAGCGGTCGCTGGCCTCGATGGTCGCCCGGCTCCGCTCAATCGAGGAGCTGATTGCGGCCCGCGAGGGGTACAGCGATGCCGCACGGCTCGTGCTCTCGATGCCGGCCGAGATCAAGCACCTCGGATCGGTGGCCGATCATCTTGACGTGGACCGCGGATACGAGCGCGCCGTTGAAGCCAGTCTGGACGAGCTCGTGCAGTACGTTATCGTGCCGTCAGCACAAGAGGCCCGAAACGGGATGGAGCTCGCTCGCACGGGGAACGCCGGCCGATGCGGCTTCATCGTTGTCGACTCGGCCCCCGTATCGTTGCACGCTCGACCACCGCACCCCGCGCTGACTCCGCTCGACCAGCATGTGAAGGTCGACGGTGTGGCGGCCGAGACGGTTCGAGGTGTACTCGGACGACGTTGGCTGGCGCTCTCGTTCGAAGACGCAGTGGCGGCGGCACGCACCACCACCGACCCCATAGCGACTCCAGACGGAACGGTATTCTGTGGACCGGCCATTGTCCGAGGTGGCGGCAAGACACAGGCGCGAGGGATTCTTGCCACGAAGGGCGAGACCCGGGAGCTGCAGTCGAGGATGGTGGCGGAGGAAGCCACCTTGACGCGGCTTCGGGCCGAGCTGGCGCAGTACGCCAGCCGCGCGGCAGGGGCCGAGGCCGAGCTCAAGACGCTGCAGACGGAGGAGCATCGTGCCGAGAAGGAGCTCCTGGAGTTCGAGCTAGGGCTCACTCGCCTTGATGAGGAACTCGATCGACTCCAGCAGAAGCAGCGAGTGGTGGGCACCGAACGCCGAAAGGCCGAGCAGGAACGCGCGGCCCTCGACGCGCGGCAGGTTGAGGCCAACCAAGCGATCGTGCTCCTCGAGACCGAGCAGCGAACGGCCGACGAACGTCTCATGTCATCCCAACGGCGTTTGCTGGAGACGCGCGAAGCGGTGGAGTCACGTGGGCACCAGGTGACCGAGGCGAAGGCCGACCATGCCGCACTGGCGGAGCGTTCGGCCGCACTGAGCGCCGATGTCAAGCGGATCGACGACGTGATCCGTGATCTTTCGGAGCGGATGACGGTCCACACCAACGAGAACCGGCACACGGCGGAACGCCGCGATGCGCTGGTGGCGGCAATCGCCGCCTCCGAGGCTCAGCTCCAACGTGACGTCGCTCGGTTCGAGTCTCTGCGGCACGAGGTGCGAACCTGCGACGACCGTGCGGTCGACGTGCGGCGCAGAATAGAGGAGCAGGTGGGCCAGCTCCGCGCGGCGAGGGAAGTGCTCGAAGCGGTGCGCGCCGATGTCGCCCAGGTTACCGTCGGTCGGGCGACGGCCGAAGCGGATCTTGTCAGCTTGGAATCGTCGTGTCAGGAAGCGCTGCAGCTGGTTTTGCGCGACGTCTGTCGTGAGGTCGAGGAGCGCGAGTGCGACGGACTTATGATTCCAGACTCCGCGCCGATCGGTTCGCTAGAGCCTCACGACCCGTCAGCTGATCCAGACGATGACGGTGCCGATCATGAGCAAGATCTGGCTGTGAATGTGGCCGGGTCGGAGCCCAAGTCAACCGTCGCCGATCTCTCACGACCCGCAGCCCCCGAGCAGGTGATTGCCACGCTACGTGACAAGATCGAACGGCTCGGGCCGGTCAACATGATGGCCATCGATCAGTTTGATGAGCTTGAGGAGCGCTTTGACTTTCTGACCACTCAACGGAAGGATTTGCTTGACTCGATCCAGGCCACCGGCGAGGCGATCAAGCGAATCGACGTCACAACACGGGAGCGCTTCAAGGAGGCGTTCACCGCCGTGAACGGGTACTTTCAGGAAATCTTCTCGACCCTCTTCGGCGGCGGTCGCGCGGGTCTCCTGCTGATTGATGAGACCGATGTACTCGAGAGTGGAATCGATATCATCGCCCAGCCGCCGGGCAAGCGACTCCAAAACATTCAGTTGTTGTCTGGTGGTGAGAAGGCCCTCACCGCCATGGCACTGATGTTTGCGATTTTCAAGTTCAAACCAAGCCCGTTCTGTCTTCTGGATGAGATCGACGCTCCGCTTGACGACGCCAACATTGGGAGGTTCGTCTCCATGCTGCGGGGTATGCAGGATCGCACCCAATTCGTGCTCGTGACTCACAATCGGAAAACGATGGAGATCGCCGACCGGCTGTATGGCGTCACGATGGAGGAACCTGGGGTGTCCAAGCTCATCTCCGTCAAACTGAACTAGGCCCTTGGCTGGCGTCCCGGGGTCTCTGTGACTGAGACCGTCACGTCTGGATGCCGATCGGGTCGCGCGCGCCGTTCGTGAACGAAGATAGGTCGACTCGCTATCATCGGTACCGCCGCTGGCCTGAAGTACTGGCGGTATGTGCCCGTGTGGTCGCACTCGTCGGCCGCATCGGTTTCGGATTCTCACCGTGGCTGGCCCCACGCCGCGGTCTGGATCTCTGGGGCCGGTCGTCATCTTTCCCTGGCTCTACGAGCTCAGACCGCTCGACCGGCCAGGTTTGCAGGCGCGCCTTGATGCGTTGACGCGCCGGGTGGGCGCCCATGGCTGAACGGATGTCGGCGGCCGAGGCCGCGACGCAGGACACTAGCGCTTAGTCTGGTCTCACTGTCCGCCCCGATTCCGCGGCCCGCGCGACCGCGGTCGTCCACGGGGGGGACCATCCGATGAGGTCGGCTGTGATGTGCTGCTCGAACCACTGGCCCCATCTCCGTCGGCTGGAACCGGGAGCAACGCCTTCCGACTGAGCCGGACCTTGCCCGAGGGATCCACACTGATGACCTTCACGAGCGCCTGGTCTCCCTCCTGCAACTCGTCTCTGACGTCGCCCACGCGGTAGTGGGCGATTTCAGAGACGTGCAGCAGGCCATCGACGCCGGGCAGAATCTCGACGAACGCGCCAAAGTCGGTAATCCGCTGCACCTTGCCAAGGTAGGTCTTGTTCAGCTCGGGGCTGGCAGTCAGCTCTTCGATGATGGTAATGGCCTTCTTCGCCGAGTCCTCATCGGCTGAGGCGACGTTGACGCGACCATCGTCTTCGACATCAATCTTCACGCCGGTGCGTTCGACGATGCTACGGATCATCTTACCGCCCGGTCCGATCACGTCCCGGATCTTGTCGACCGGAATCTTGATGGTGACGATCCGGGGAGCGTAATTCGAGATCGCCGCTCGCGGCGACTCGATCGTGGCCTCCATCTTATCCAGGATGTGGAACCGGCCGGCTTGGGCCTGCGCCAGTGCGGCACGCATGATCTCGGTCGTGATGCCGGAGACCTTGATATCCATCTGCAGAGCGGTGATGCCGTTCCGGGTGCCCGCGACCTTGAAATCCATGTCGCCGTAGTGGTCTTCGGCGCCGGCGATATCGCTCAGTACGGCGTGTCGATTGGTCGCCTCGTCGAGAATGAGTCCCATGGCCACGCCCGCAACGGGCGACTTCAGCGCAATACCGGCGTCCATCAGTGCGAGTGATGCGCCGCACACGGTCGCCATCGATGACGAGCCATTCGATTCGAGGATGTCGGAGACGACACGAAGCGTATACGGACAGTCGCTTTCGGGTGGAATCATCGGAAGCAGACTGCGCTCAGCAAGGTTTCCGTGGCCGATTTCTCGTCGTCCTGGACCCCGTAGGAACTTGACCTCACCAACCGAGAATGGTGGGAAGTTGTAGTGCAGCATGAAGCGTTTGTAGATTTCGCCATCGACCATCTCGACCTTCTGTTGGTCGTCGCTGGTGCCCAGCGTCACGGTCACAAGCGCCTGGGTTTCACCCCGCGTGAAGACCGCTGACCCGTGCACTCTCGGGAGCAGACCGATCTCCGACCAGATATCGCGGATCTCGTCGAATTTCCGGCCGTCGAGCCGCTGTCCCCGATCGAGGACTTCATCTCGAAGCACCTTCTCCTTGAGCGACTTGAAGAGGCGCTTGGCCTGTGCGCGTGTTTCGCTCTCCTCTTCCGAAAACGACGTGACCAGCTCATCCTGAACCTTGTCTACCTGCGCATAGCTCTCGAGCTTGTCTGAGATCCGCATCGCGTCGCCCAGTGGTCCGAGGGCCCTCTCCGCGACGGTGTTGGCGAGCGCGTCGTCGACCGCAGGCGCGGCCACAGAGACCTTCGGCTTACCGGCCGTCGCGGCCAACTCGTCGATGGTTTTGACGATCTCTCGAATGGCCGCATGACCAGTCTCCAGGGCGGTCAGCATCTCGTCTTCCGATACTTCCGTCGCCCCGGCTTCGACCATGACGATCGCATCTTTGCTCCCACCGACGATGAGATCCAGTCGGCTTGCCCGACGCTCGGTATACGTCGGGTTGACCCGGTACTCGCCGTCGATCAGGCCGACCCGGACAGCTGCGATCGTCTGTTCGAGCGGGATGCGTGAGAGAGCGAGCGCGGCGGAAGCCCCGGTGAGGGCCAGGACGTCAGAGTCATTGTCCTTGTCCGCCGACAGCACGAGGGCGACGACCTGGGTTTCGCGGTTCCAACCCGACGGAAACAACGGACGGATTGGCCGGTCGATCAACCGGCTGGTGAGCACTTCCTTTTCCGGTGGCTTTCCTTCACGCTTGAAGAAGCCCCCAGGAATCCTCCCCGAGGCATAGGTGTTCTCTCGATAGTCGACCGTCAGGGGGAGAAAATCGATGCCTTCGCGCGCGGTCGGCGCGTAGCACGCGGTGACAAGCACAACCGTCTCACCGAATCTGACGATGACCGAACCGTCAGCCTGTTTGGCGAGCTTTCCGGTCTCGAGCAATAGATCGCTGCCACCGACCTTCACGTGGGCCGTATTCATGAGTGTTGCTCCTAATCACGGAAACGAGGGCGCGTCGAGGAGCGCAATTGTGGGCCGAAACAGGCGGGTAACTTCCGTTCGCCTACTTGCGGATTCCAAGGCGCTTGATCAAATCCGCGTATCGTCCGGTGTTTTTGCCCTTGAGGTAGTCTAGGAGCCGTCGCCGCTGGCCTACGAGCTTCAATAGCCCGCGCCGCGAGTGGTGATCTTTGGCGTGAGTCTTGAAATGCTCGGTCAGGTAGCGGATGCGCTCACTGAGAATCGCTACCTGGACCTCGGGTGATCCCGTGTCGCTGTCGTGGGTGCGATATGAATCGATGATCTCGGACTTCCGCTCCTTGGGAAACGCCACTATCTACCTCCGCGAACGGCCCAGACGCATATCACATGACAACTCATGTGCACCAGACCGCCGCCCACCGCCTACGTACTAATCTCCTCTGTCTTTAACCGAACGAGCTTACACTAGAACGATCCTCGGGTGCAAAACGCCGGCCATACTTCCCTCCGCGATTGCGAGAAGAGAGCCGTTGCGATCATAGACCTTGATCTTGACCGAGGATGCCCCTTCCGACCGAGGCGAGTCGAGACTGACAGAGACGGCGTCCGAGCAGGGCGCGAACTGTGTCGGCGTCAGGGCATTTCCGTGCGCCGCCAGACGTGCTCCCCGCTCGGTGACGACCACGCTCGGCAAGTTCGGTAGCAGTTCTGCCATCGGCAGTAGATGCCGTTCGGCCGACTCGTGATCGCGCTCGAGCTGGTCCATCGACACGGCTTGGTCGAGTCCAAAGGCGCCGCTTTGCTCCCGCCGGAGGTCCTCGAGACAGGCTCCACAACCCAGTGCCTGCCCAAGGTCGTGCGCGAGAGAACGGACGTAGAAGCCTGGGGCGCAGACGATCCGGCACGAGAGCTGGTCGTCTGTCACCGACTCGATCTCGAACTGGCGAACGGTGACCTCTACGGGCTTCGGTTCGACCGGTTCCTGCCGCCGCGCCAGTCGATACGCGCGGATGCCGGCAATCTTCTTGGCCGAATAGGGCGGGGGCACCTGGGTGAACGTGCCCACGAAGCGGCGGCTCATCGCCTCGACCTCGTCAAGGGTCATGGCCGTCGTGCCCCCGCGGCGCATGCCATCGGCGACGACCGTGCCGGTCACGTCGTAGGTATCCGTGACGACGCCCAGTCGAAAGACCGAACGGTAGACCTTGTCACCCTCCGAGAGGAGCGCTGCCAGGCGGGTCGACCGGCCGATCACGAGCGGGAGCACCCCGGTCGCAAGCGGGTCGAGCGTTCCGACATGCCCAACGCGTCGCATGCCGAGAATACGTCGACAACGGGCGACCGCATCGTGCGACGTAATGCCCCGGGGCTTGTCGACGACGAGCACCCCGTCCGGGCCGGTCTGGGTATCGGGTCGCAACGGCCTTACGCGGCGCTCTCGACGGCCGTGATGACCGCCGCCACGACATCGGGACGGGACGCCTCGTCGGGTTCTGGGATCGAGAACCCCGCGGCATTCTGGTGGCCACCGCCGCCACGGCGTGTCGCAACCGCGCGGACGTCGACCGCGCCCTTGGAGCGAAGGCTGACGCGGAGTTGGCCGTCCACCGCCTTGAACATCACGACCGCTTTGATCGACTGAGCGGCCAGCGGCATGTTGATCAGGCCCTCCAGGTCGTCGGGCGCGCACCCGGTCGTATCCAGGATCTGATCGTCGACGTTGAGGACGGCGACGTGGCCGCCGCCCTGCAGGTCCATCGCGTCGAGGAGCGTTCCGGTCAACCGAAGCTTTCCGACGCTGCTGTTCTGATACACCCGGTCGGCCACCTCGGCAGGGGTGACACCCGCCTCGGCGAGCGCCGCGCAGATTCCAAACGTACGCGACGTGATGCTCGAGTGACGGAACGATCCTGTGTCGGTCAGGATCGCCACATAGAGGTGGGTGGCGATGGCCGGCGTCAGGGTGGCCCCGAGCCCCTGCAAGACGTCGAACACCATTTCCCCACAGGCCGCCGCGCTGGCGTCGAACCAGTTGAGGTTCCCGTACATGGTGTTCCCGACATGGTGGTCAATGTTGATCACGAAGTATCGGTCCAGGCCCGCGACCTCCGTGCGACCGAGCGAGCCACACTCGAGCACGATCGCGGCGTCGAATGCGCCGTCCACGGCATCGAGCACCTCGACGTCCGAGACCGCCGGGAAGGACGCGAGATACTGTGGGGCCGGGTCGTGGTTGATCACGCGAACGTCCTTTCCCAGATCTCGTAGGGCGAGGGCCAGCGCCAGCTCGGAGCCGAGCGAGTCGCCGTCCGGTCGAGCATGCGACACGATCACGAAGCGTTGGCGCTGTGCGATCGCGCTGACGATAGAGTTGAGTTCAGGAATATGTGACATGGTGCATTGGTGATCGCGACACGTGTTTGGGGTCACGGCTCGGGTTCGCTCGGTTCGGGGTTCACCGGTGGATCCTGCGCGATCTGCTCGAACAGGCCGGCCACCCGGTCCTGCTGAGCCACGGTGTCGTCAAACTCGAATCGAAGCTCTGGAACGTGGCGAAGCTGCAACCGCTGTCCCAGTTGTCGCTTGAGGAACGGTCTGGCCCGGCGAAGGGCACGCGCGGTCTCGCGCCGCCCGCTGGCATCATCCGGACCCGTGTAGAAGACCCGCGCCTGCTGCAGATCTTTGGACATCCGAACGTGCGTGACCGTGACATGACGAACACCCGGGTCACGGACATGACGGGTCAGCTGCACGCTGAGCTCGCTGCGGATGAGGTCCCCGACGCGGTCAGGTCGTGAGCCGTGGGCCATGTTCCTTCCCGCGATGTCGCCTGACTGTGGTTGATCTCACGAGAGCCATTCCACCTCAGATCTCACGACGACGCCGGCCCCTTTTCGCTCCACCTCGGCCACGACACTTGAGAGCGACTGTTGGACGAGGTGCTGTTCTGACCCCACCGCGGCGACGGCGAGGCGAGAACGCTGTAGCAGGTCGTGATGATCGACCTCGGCAAAGGCGACGTTGAGTTTGCGCAGCCTGTCCTTGACGCTTCGTAGCACCGCGCGCTTGTCTTTGAGCGACCGGGAACCTGGAAAGTGAAGCTCAAGCGAAAGAAGCCCGACACAAGGCATCGGCCAGACCGTTACACGGTGGCGGCCACCGTTTCGATGGTGAACGCTTCGATGACGTCACCGACCTTGATGTCGGCGTATCGCTCGAACGCGATTCCGCACTCAATTCCGGTCTTGACCTCGGTGACGTCGTCCTTGAACCGGCGAAGGGAGCCAATCTTCCCTTCGTGAATCACGACCCCGTCTCGCACGAGGCGCACCTTGGACTCACCACCCCGGGTGATTCGACCATCCGTTACGATGCAGCCGGCAGCCGCACCGAACTTTGGGACCTTGAACACTTCGCGCACGTCCGCAAGACCAAGCTGCTGCTCGCGGAAGGTGGGGTCGAGCAGACCGGCCATCGCCAACTTGATCTCGTCCGTCACGTGGTAGATGACCGAGTGTTTACGGATGTCCACGCCCTCACGCTCGGCAACCACCTGGGCGTTCCGGTCTGGCCGGACGCTGAATCCGATGATGATGGCGTTGGAGGTCGAGGCGAGCAGCACGTCCGACTCGCTGACGGCTCCCACACCTGTGTGGATGATCCGGATCTTGACCCGCTCGTCACCAAGTTTTTCGAGCGATTGGGCCAGGACCTCCGCTGATCCCTGCACATCGGCCTTGATGATGATCGGAAGCTCCTTCGCGCCTCCTTCGGAGAGTTGCCGCTGTAACGACTCGAGGGTCAGACGCGTGCCACGGTCTCCGATCGACTTTTGCTTTGCCTGGTTCTGACGGAGAACCGCAATCTGTCGAGCCTTGGCGGCGTCGGCCACCGCCTGAAAGGCGTCACCCGGCTGCGGGACACCGGTCAACCCCAGCACCTCGACCGGGCTCGACGGCCCGACAGACTTGATCTGGTTTCCACGATCGTCGATCAGGGCTCGAACCCGGCCGACCACGGTGCCGGCGATGAAGTTGTCACCGACGTTGAGCGTGCCATCCTGGACCAGGATGGTGGCCACCGGCCCTCGCCCGCGGTCAACTTTGGCTTCGAGCACGGTTCCAGCCGCGACCCGTTTTGGGTTGGCCTTGTGTTCGCCCATCTCCGTGATCAGCAAGATCATGTCGAGCAGCGCATCGAGGTTGTCCTGGTTTTTTGCCGATACCGCAACCATGACGGTTTGCCCGCCCCACTCTTCAGGGGCGAGCTCTCGCTCCGCCAACTCTTGCTTGACCCGGTCCGGGTTGGCGTCCGCCTTGTCAATCTTGTTGATGGCGACCAGGATCGGGACATCGGCGGTTCGAGCATGGTCGATGGCCTCCTGGGTTTGGGGCATGACGCCGTCGTCGGCTGCGACGACCAAGATGACCACGTCAGTCACACTCGCCCCGCGCGACCGCATCGTCGTAAACGCCTCGTGGCCGGGCGTGTCGAGAAAGACGATTCGCCGGTCTTTGACCTCGACCGCATAGGCTCCGATATGCTGCGTGATCCCGCCCGCCTCGCCCTCGGCGACGTGGGTTTTTCTGATGGCGTCGAGCAGAGTGGTCTTACCGTGGTCGACGTGTCCCATGACCGTCACCACGGGCGCGCGCGGAACGAGGTCCTCTGCCTTGATCTCTTCGGACTCCAGCTGGATGATCTCTTCTTCGAAGGTGCGCAGTGTCACGTCCGCGCCGAACTCGCGCGCGATCATGGTCGCGGTCTCCGGGTCCAGCGTGGTGTTGATCGTCATCATCAGACGCTTGTCGATCAGCTTCTTTAACACGTCCTTTGCGCGAACCTCCAGTCGATCCGCGAGGTCCTTCACCGTCATGCCTTCTGCGGTCGTGATCGTTCGGGTAATCGGCGGCAGGGCCTTTGGGGCAACCGGAATGGACGGCTTGGTCCGTCTGGCGCCGCGTCTCCCTGGAGATCGGTACGGCCTTGGCGGCGGCCGGTACCCCACAGCGGGGCGTGCTGGCAGTGGCCGTGATGATGGCGGTCGTACTGGCTGCGATGGCAACGGCCGTGGCCCGCCCAAGGGGGGCTGGCTGGTCGGTGTCCGTGGCGCGGGTGTCGGCCGTGCGGCAGCCGGAACTTGCGGCTCCATGCCGTCCGTCGTGCGTGGGCGCGGTCGTGGTTTGGGTTCCTCGACCCGCAGTCGCAACGTCGGTGGGACAAAGCGCCCGGTTGGCCTGGTGACTGTCGACGCTGCCGCCTTCGGCGGCGCTGGCGGCGTCTGCTCGACCGGAGTCGTGGCTGGCGGCGTCACCTCAGGCTCACGCGCGGCCGGGGGTGGCCCGACTGGTGCGGGTGGCGTCGCGGCCTCGACCACTTCGAGTGGGGACTCGACGATCCGTTCGACTTTCCCCGGTGGGAGCGGTGGCGGTTTGGTCTCGATGGCGGGGGGTGTCTCGACAGGCGGTGCCGAGGGTGGCGCCGCCGCAGGGGTGTCAATCGCCTCAGGCTCCATCGTCTCGACCGGGGCTTCCGTGGCAGGGTCGACATCCACCGCCGCCTCGGTTTCCGCCGCCGCCTGTTTCGCCGCCTTTGCGGACTTAATGAGCCTGGGCGGGCCGAGTTGAGGCGCCGCCGGTTTCGGTGGCGCTGGCGCCGCCTGCTTCCCAGAGCGCCCCTTCTTCGCGGTGGTTTTCCGCGCAGAGGTTCCGCTGAAAATCTGCCCTCGTGGAAGCTCGATCTGGCGCTCTCGGGCTACGCGCTCGGCAAACTGTCTGGCCACGATCTCTTCGATCGTGCTCGAGGCACTCTTGACCTCGATTCCATGCTCGCGTTTGAGCAGTTCCATGACCTCTTGACTCGGAAGGCCAAGCACCTCAGCGACTTTGTAGATTCGTATAGTGGCCAACGTTGATTCTCAGCTCAAGGTCCGATTGATCGTCTAGACAGAATCTCCGGTCTTGTCTCCGTCCTCAGCCTCTTCTGCTGGTATCTCAGTCGGCGTCGGGTCCTGGATGGGTACGTCCACCGCGGCCTTGTCGGCGGGCGGCACGTCGTCCGGCTCGGCCGCTGGGGGAGGTTCGTCCGACACGGCTTCCGGGGTCACGTCGTTCGCATCGGTCACGACGGTTCCACCGCTTTCGTCCAAAGCGGTCGAACGTTCCGTCTCCTCGCGCTCCGCTTGCGCGGCGGCCTCGACCGCCGCGCGTTCCGCGGCCTCGACCTGTTCTCTGACTGCCGCTTGAATCGTCTCGGCTGTTGCTTCGTCGGTACCGACGGTGTCCGAGAGCTGGGCTGTTGTTGCTTCCAGGATCCGGTCCGCGGTGTCGAGACCAGCTTCACTCAGCTTGCGAAGCTGATCGTCATCGAGACTCGGGAGAGTCAAGACCGCAGAATCATCAACCGCTTCCAATCCCGCGAACTGGGCCTCGACCTCGGCGCGCTTCTCTTCCTCGCTCTTGATGTCGATGCGCCAGCCCGCGAGCTTGGCGGCCAGTCGCACGTTCTGCCCCTTCTTCCCGATGGCCAATGACAGCTGGGCGTCCTCGACCACGACCTCGATCACCCGGTCGGCGTCGTCGACCACGGTCACCCGCTGGACCCGGGCCGGGCTGATGGCGCTGGTGACGAAGGTGACGGGATCCTCGGACCACTCCACGATGTCGATCTTCTCGCCCCGGAGCTCTCGGATGATCGCCTGGACCCGGGTACCCTTCATCCCGACGCAGGCGCCCACGGGATCGATATCTCGTTCGCGCGAGTACACTGCGACCTTCGCGCGGTCACCCGCCTCACGTACCGCCCCTTTAATCACGACGGTGGAGTCGTAGATTTCCGGAACTTCTTGCTCGAAGAGCTTGATCAGCAGGACCGGGTCGGTGCGGGACAGAATCAGCTGCGGTCCCTTTGTGCTCTTGTTCACCTCCCGGATCACCGCCCTGACCCGGTCGCCGGTCGTGTAGTTCTCCGCGCGCGACTGCTCTCTTCTGGGCAGCAGGGCCTCAACCCGGCCCGCCTCGACGATGATGTCACCGTTCTCAAAACGCTTGACCGTGCCCGACATCACCTCGCCGACCCGGTCGCTGAACTCCTCGTAGACGTTTTCCCGCTCGGCCTCTCGAACCTTCTGGAAGATCACCTGTTTGGCGGTCTGCGCCGCGATCCGTCCCAATACATCGGTCGGCTTTGGAAACTCGATCTCCATGTCGACCTCGGCTTCTTCGCCATACAGTTCTTGGGCCTCGCTCAGCGCGATCTCGGTCGTGGGATCGGTGACCTCTTCGACGATCTGACGGACCGCAAAGAGCTCGACTTGTCCCGTTTCCGGGTTGAACTTAGTGCGAAGGTTCTCGTCAGACTTGTAGTACTTCCGCGAGGCCGTCAACACGGCATCCTCGATCGCCGTGATAATCACGTCAGGCTCGATGCCCTTCTCCTTGGCGAGCGCCTCGATCGTCTGCTGCAACGGGTTGTTCATCGCCATTGTCTGTCTTCAGAACTCCACTTCGAGCCGGGCTCGCGACACCGATGACCACGGGATCCGATGGACGCGGTGGCCCGTGTCGACGATCACATGATCGTCGACGACGCCCGTGATTCGACCCGCCACATAGTTCAGGCCGTCAACCGCCTCGCGCGTGACGATCTTCGCAAGACGTCCCGCAAACCTCCGGCAATCGTCCAGGTGTCGGAGCGGGCGGTCAAGACCCGGCGACGACACTTCAAGCGTGTACGCGTGGTCGAACGTGAAGTCAGCGTCGAGAACCGCGCTCAGGTCCCGGCTGACTCGCTGACAATCGTCGAGGTTGACCGACTCCCGAGTCGGGTCAGTGGCGGCCTCACGATCCGTCTGTGGCCCGTCGAGGAAAACTCGGAGCACCCACCCAATTGATTCTCGACGGAGCTGCACGTCAAAAATCTCAAGCCCGAAACCGCGGGCAACCCGCTCCGCAATAGCCCGGACCTCGAGCACGAGATCGTCGTGGCCCACCGTCACTCATGGGGCGTCCTGCGGCGCCCTAAACACAAAAAGTGGGCGAACGCCCACTTTTGCAGGATCGACGTACCCGAAAATATATCATGTTGGAAACGGCACCGGCAACGCGGACAGTGCCGTGGGGGTGGGCGCCGCGAGGGGATCCTAGGGCGTCAGTCGGTAGAGCATCCTGGGATAAGGAATAGCCTCCCGGACGTGCTCGAGGCCACAGACCCAGGCCACCACCCGCTCCAGACCCATCCCGAATCCGCCATGGGGAACCGAGCCGTAGCGGCGGAGATCCAGATACCACTCGAAAGCTTCTCTGGGGAGGTCGTGGCTGTCAATCCGTTCGGAGAGGAGATCGTAGTCATCCAATCGCTGACCGCCGCCGACGATCTCCCCGTAACCTTCGGGTGCCAGCACATCCACCGACAGCGACAGGTCAGGCCGGTCCGGGTCTGTCTTCATGTAGAACGCCTTGATTGCGGCCGGGAAGCGATGAATGATCACCGGTCGGTCGAACCGTTTCGCCAGGGCGGTTTCGTCGGGGCTGCCGAAGTCACCGCCCCACTCGAACGGGAGCCCCTCCTCCTTCAGTAGCGCGGCGGCATCGTCGTAGGACAGACGTGGAAACGGGCTTTGGACGCCCTCGAGTGGCGTGGTGTCTCGCTCGAGCGTCGCGAGTTCGCGTTGTCGCGTCTCGAGCACGCGGCCGACCACGGACACGACCAGCGCTTCGGCGAGCGCCATGACATCGTCGAGCGTGGCATAGGCTATTTCAGGCTCGACCATCCAGAATTCTGTCAGGTGGCGCCGCGTTTTTGACCGTTCTGCCCGGAAGGTGGGACCAAAGGCATACACCCGCCCGAGGGCGAGCGCATTGGCCTCGTTGTAGAGCTGACCGCTCTGTGTGAGATAGGCGGTTGCGTCATCAAAGTAAGGAACTGGGAAGAGTGTCGTCGTTCCTTCGCACGCGGCCGGCGTGAGAATCGGGGTGTCGGCCAGCACGAAGCCGCGGTCGTTGAAGAAGTCGCGGATCGCGTTGATGATCTCGTGACGCACTCGCAAGATCGCCTGCTGGCGCGCACTTCGGATCCACAAATGCCGATGGTCGAGCAAGAAGTCGACCCCGTGCTCCTTGGGGGTGATGGGGTAGTCGTGTGACTCACCGGTGACAGTGAGATCGGCGACATCGATCTCGTAGCCGCCTGGCGCCCTGGCATCGGCTCGGACGGTGCCCCGCACGACGAGTGCGGTCTCCTGACCGAGATGGTCGGCTTGTGTGAAGACGTCGTCCCCCACGGCCGACTTCGACATCACTGCTTGAATGAAGCCGGTTCCGTCGCGAACGGTCAGAAAGTGGATCTTGCCGCTCGAGCGACGCTTGTGCAGCCAGCCCTTGAGTGTCACCTCCTGGCCCTCGTGCGAGGCGATGTCTTCGATATAGGTCGCCATATGGGACAGCAGTCTAACTCACCCGAGCTCCATTACGTGGAACGACAGAAGGGTGCGAAGCCGGTCGAATCTGGAATGGTTGTCGAACAACGTGGCAAGAGAGCGCAACGTCCTGGGTACGTCTTCCTCGTACCGTGTCGTTCCGGCGATGGCTGACTGATAGCCGAATGTACCCAGCGCCTTGAGCTGTCGTTGCACCGACATGATATCGAAGCGTCGACGAAAGCCAGCCGCGTCGCGGGTTTCCGCCAGTCGGAGGTATTCATCGATCAGCGTTTCGACGAGAGTGGGCGAGTTGTCCACATACGAATCCCTCAGGAGCGAGGCCAAGTCGTAGGTATCAGGGCCCATGCGGGCGTCCTGGAAGTCGATGACATAGAGATGATTCTCGAACACCATGAGATTGCGGCTGTGATAGTCACGGTGACAGAACACGCGAGGCTCACCCGCCAGTTCGGTCGCGAGCGGCCTGAATTCGTCTCGGAGCTCGGCGCGCTGCTCGGCGGCCAGCGTGGCACCGCGCGCTGCGACGAGGAAGTGATCGACAAAGAAGTCAAGCTCCCACATCAGCTTGTCGACGTCGAAGGCCAAGTGGAACGGGGCGTACTCAGCGGATTCGAGCTCCTGGCCTCGGCACTGCATCGTCGCGATGACTTCCACCGCCTCCCGATAGCGGTCCGCTCGCTCGTCAGGTGTGGCGCTGACCAGGAACCTCTGGAGCGTCCTATCGCCCAGGTCTTCGAGCTCTACGATTCCCAGGTCGGCGGCGCATCCCTCGACCGCTGGAACTCGAATCCCCATCTGCACCAACAGACGCCCCACGCTGAGAAACAACAGCGACTCGGGGTCGATCGGCTCTGGGTGTACGAGTAGCATCCGCGACCGGCCCGATGGCGGAATGACCCGCACATACCGTCGGGTCGACGCGTCGCCTGGGAGTTCCTGGAGCCGGGTGCCCGGCACGGCGGCGGTTCGCTTGAGATAGGTGGCGACACGGTCGCCGCTCGATGGCGTCTGCTTCGTCATGGCATGCGCCACATTTCAGCACCGGGACCGGGAGTGGTCGAGCGACACATGCAACGGTCCGGTGGGCGTGGCGATGACCACCGTCCTCGCGGCGATCGTGTGGGCTGGCAGTTCCACCCCATCGGCGACGATGCAGTCGGTGAGACGACAGTGCTCTCCGATCACGACATCGTCCCATAGGACGGTTCGCGTCAGGATCGCCGTCGGATGGACGCGATTGCGGTTGCCGGTCGGCAGCGTGTCGAGTCCCTCTGTCCGGACGATTTCTAGCGACGCGGCGAGGTAATCAGCGGGGGTCCCAACATCATGAAACCGGCTGGTCACGTGGTGGGTCGCGATTCGACCGGGTCCGCCTGCCAGCAACGCGTCATACACTCCGCCGATGGTCGAGGCCGGTGTTCCCTCAGGGAGGTTCTGAAACACCGATGATTCGACCAACTGCACGCCGACGAAATGTTGACACGGCGTACCAACTGGACAGAAACGGACGGCGAAACCGGCCTCGTTGATCGCCACGCCTCCATAGCGAGAAGCATCGGGGTGAGCCGCGGTGGCCAGGGTGATGTCGGCTCCAGTCTGGTCATGAGTGCGCTGCACGTCCGAGAGGTCCAGATCGGTGAGCGTGTCGCCGTTGATGACGAAGAAGCGGTGACCCAGAAGCGGGAGGGCCTGCCGGGGTCCTCCGGCGCTGCCGAGAATCGTCGGCTCCCAGGAGTATCGCACCCGAACGGACGTTCCGTCACCGTGGCCAACCACCCGGGTGATCGTGTCGGGCATGTGGTGAAGGTTCAAGACCACCGACCGGACACCCTGGTCCGCCAACCATCGCAGCAGACGCAGAACGAGGGGAATGCCGGCCACCGGCACGGCCGGCTTGGCCCGAACCAGAGTCAACGGGGCCAGCCGGGTGCCAAGCCCAGCGGTCAGCACGATGGCTGGCGGGAGCGCCACGTCACCGAGCTCCCGTTCGACGTTGGTGGCCATGCAGCTGCTGCTGTCCTGCGCGTGACAGACCCGGATGTTCGGCCGGCGCCCTTCGAGACCCTCCCGGGGTCCTGGGCCTGCCGCAGATTGGTCCATCCCACCTGACGGTATTGCTCATCGCTCGAACGGTCCCGGTTCTTTTGTTCTTCACCCCTCGGCAACCGGGCGCATCACCAACCTTGGTGTCCCGGCGCTCCGTATGCCGGACACCAGCGACTGTGGAGCGCGATTATAGCCGCCGGCATTTTGTTGGCGAGTGCACTCCTACGTCGACCGCTGGCTGAAGGAGCAGCCACGCAGCTGTGGGGTACCAACGTTCTTCCCGAAAACCAAGACCTTATGACTACTCCCCAGGCCCCCAGGGATGAGGAGCGTCTTGAGTGCGAGCCGACGTTTGAGGGCCTCGACCTGGCCGACCGGCTCCGGCCATTCGGCGGCTCCGATTCCTAGCAGGAAATAGGTTTGATCCACGACGGCCAGTGTGTCGAGGCCAACGTCTTCGGCAGCTCGTCGAACGGCCGTCAGGTCGACATGCGCGGTGACATCGACAGCTCCAGGATCGAGGAGCCAGGCCGGCGTGGAGTGGTCACCGCGGGTCCCTACGACGTGCCGATGGTAGGTCGTGAGCGTTCCGGTGGCATGGGTTGCCGAATAGAGCTCGGCCGCATCGTGCCCGTAGTCAACCAGCACCAAGAAGCCGCGGTCGAGAGACCGGCCCGCCTGTTCGACCCAGCTGACCGCGTCCGGGCTGACCTCGGCGCGCCAGCCTGGTTCAAGCTCGATGGCGAATCGTGCAACGTGCGCCAGTACCTCTGCGGACGGTGGCGCCAGGCGCTCCACGAATCGATTTCCGTCGCCTGCATCGAGGTCGACATAGACCTCGGCGAGTCCCGACTCGGTCATGACGATGGGATGGACCGGGAGAGCATCGAGGAGCTCATTGGCGAACACGATTCCCCTGATGTGGGCGGGGACCGTCTCGGTGGAGCGGCGCAGCTTCGGTGCGTGCGGTCCAAGCGTGTCGACGTGTGCCGCCCGCGCGGTTGGGCTCCGCTCGACGAGCGTCAGATGGATCGCCTCGTACAGCTCCGGGTGCGAACGGGCGGTCGCGTCGAGGACATCCAGAGCGAGGCGGCCGTTCCCCGCTGCGGCTTCAACGAGATCATGACCACCCGAGTCGAGATCTGACTCTGGCGGAATGTATTGCCACATCTCAGCGAACTGCGCGGCAAGCAGCTCGCCAAAGAGTGTCCCGACGTCGACGCTCGTGAAGAAGTCGCCCGATCGACCTGACCGGCGATCGACCCGGGCGTAATACCCGTGACGCGGGTGATAGAGCGCGAGGTTCATGAACTCCGCGAAGGGGAGCGGACCGCGGGAACGAATCCGCCGACCGATCATCTCAAGGAGCAACGACATGGACCGAGGGTCTCGGCTATTCCTTGAGCACCTGCAGAAACACCCTATTCGGTCCTCGCTGGACCAGCAGGAATGCCGCGCGGCCCGATTCAACCAGGTTGAGCTCTCGGATCGCGTCGGCGGAAGTCGCGACTTCGACGCGGTTGACGCTCACGATGACGTCGCCCGGCCGGGCTCCCCCGCTCTCCGCGGCGCCACCGGTTTCGAGATCAACGATGACCGCGCCTTCGGTGCCGTCCGGGACCCGCAGACGGCCAGACACCTGCGGTGTCAGGTCTTGCAGCGTCATCCCGAAGCCCTCGCTCAAGTTATCCTGAACCGTTTGCGTAGGCTCGGATTCCGTCTCGAGGTCGAGTTCTTCGATCGTGACGCTGAGCGTGACCTCTTCTCCGGCCCGCAGCACGATCACGGGGACCGTTGTCCCCGGGCGCGTCGCCACCACCTTGCTCTGGAGGTCTTCGGTGTTTTCGACACGATCCCCGTTGTACCGCAAGATGACATCGCCCGGTTGCATATCGGCGGCGTCGGCCGGCCCACCTTCCTGGACGGACGACACGATCGCACCCATTCGTTCGGTCAACCCTAGGTCTTCGAACGATTCCCGCGCGACGTTCATGATCTGGACGCCGATTCGTCCGCGGGTGACCTTGCCACCGCGCAGCTCGGTCAACAGCTCGCGAACCGTATTGCTGGGAATTGCGAAGCCGATCCCCACATTCGACTGCCGGTCGCTGACAATGGCGGTATTGATTCCCACGACCTCGCCGCGGATGTTGAGGAGTGGGCCGCCGGAGTTGCCTGGGTTGATAGCCGCATCTGTCTGAAGCACGTTCTGTGACCGGCCAGGGATCGCAGTAAACGGTCGACCGATGGCCGAGATCACACCGACGGTCACCGTGTGGCCGAACCCGAACGGATTGCCGATGGCCATCACCCAGTCACCAGGAGCCATCTGGCTCGAGTCACCGAAGTTCGCCACCGCCAGATCCAGGTCGGTGGGGATCTCGGTGAGCTCGAGCAACGCACTGTCGGTCAGCGGGTCGCGTCCCAGGATCTCCGCCTCGTAGAACAGACCGTCTTCGTCGCCGAAAAAGTCGATCTCGATCGTGGTGGCATCCTCCACCACATGGTTGTTGGTGAGGATCAAGCCGCTGGCGTCGATGACGAACCCGGTGCCCGCCGCCTGGACGGTTCGCTCTCGTGGCTGCTGTGGCAGTTGTTCCTGAGGCTGCCCGAAGAACCTCCGAAAGAGGTCGTCATCACCGAAAAAATCGTTGAGCTGCGAGCTCTGACGGGACTCCGTCCGGATGTTGACGACCATCGCCGTCTGGTTCTTCGCGATCTCTCTGAACGTTCCGGCGTCGATCGGCCCGTTGAGCGGGTCGCTATTCATCGGCGGGGCCGCGAAGGTCTGTGCGGACGGGGCCGGCGCCATGTCGAAGCGAGACGCAATGACCAACCCGATGGCCATCGACGTCACTGCGATCAGGACGGCGGAAAACAGCGTGCTCCTTCGTGTCGACATCATCTCCTCCAACGGCTTCACGAACCCCGGGTCCTACCCCGCACTCCGCTACCTCTATAGATTACCTTAGTGTCTCGTCTGGATGACCCGGTTCCCACCCATCGTTGAGGGGCTTAATCCCACGTGTCATCCTGGGACTAGTCGCTTCGGTCCGACACCAGCGGCACGATCTCCGTCTGAACTGGCCCCGTTACCCACGCGTCATGGGGGCCGACATACATATTGATCTCAGTTCGCACCCCGAACGTGTCCTGATAGATACCCGGCTCGATCGTGAACCCGGTTCCGGGAAGCAATCTCCGATCGTCGCGGGTTTCGTAGTCGTCCATGTGCACACCGTTTCCATGCACCGCCTCACCGAGGCTGTGCCCGGTCCGATGGACAAAAAACTGTCCCATCCCTGCCGCGTCGATGATGTCGCGCGCGGCGCGGTCGACCTGCCATCCCCGCAGATCCTCGCCGCGCGCGTTGGCGTCCTTCACGCGCGTGACGGCCGCGTCCCGGGCCGCCCGCGCGAGGTCGAACACCGCGGCGTATTCGGGAGGCACCTCAGCACCTGCGTATCCCATCCAGGTAATGTCGGCAAAGACCGCGCCCGATGTGTTCAGCTTGCCCCACAGGTCCAGGAGCACAAGGTTGCCGTGTTCGATCGGTCGGCACTGCTGAGCCGTCGGCAGATAGTGGGGGTTCGCGCTGCTGCCTTGAGAGGCAACCACCGGCGGAGAATCGGTGACAAGCTCCGCGTCTCTGAACCAATCCACCATCGCTTGCTGCACTTCGAACTCATTCACCGGCGTGGCCGATTCAAGGCGCTCGCCGATCAGTGCGAACGTCCGATCTTTGATCTGGTACAGGCGATCCGAGGCCGCTTGATGGGTCGCGAGCGCCGCACGATCCCACACCGCCTCGAACCGCTGGACCAGGTCGCCAGATGAGACCACCCTGACGCCAAGGGCCCGGATCGCATCAACGGTTCCTGCGTCGACCCGCGAGACATACGGGATAGCGCCGTTCGGCGAATACTCCATCGCGAGGACGTTGCATCCGGTCACGAGCTGGGAGAGTCCGTCTTGAAGTTGCTGATGGCCCGCGTAGAGCGCGCGGGTTCCTGGCAAGTGCGCAAGGCTCGTTGGCTCGATGGCATGCATGAGGGAGCGCGGCTCGCCGGTCGCTGGAATGAGGTAGTACCACCGCCGCGTGGTCAGCTTTGTTGTCGAGTCGACCTGGACCACAGCGCGGGCAATCGGGTTCGATCCGTGGAAGTCGTAGAGCAGCCAACCGTCGAGGTCATCCTCCTGGAGAGCAGCCTGAACCGCAACGATATCGAGCACCACCGGCTGAGTATAGGCCACGTCGCTGGTCAGAAGATGTCCCACTATGAGGTTGGACGCAGATAGGCCTGAGAAGGTTTGAGATGGCGCTGGAGTTCTTCGACCGTGCGGGCCGGAGCGCCTCGAGGAACGAGTGTGCCAGGGAGGTGCGGACCGTCCGGAATAGCGACCCGCGGCCGAACAGATCCCCGAAGTGTATGACGCACGTCGCTGCTGTGGTTGACCCGCTTGTTGGCGCGATATCGGCCGGCGGGTCGCTCAGCTTCGACTGAGTGACGCGATCAAAGACGACGGCCCGGTGTCACCAGCCGGCGGCTACGCCGCGGGTGGAGGCTCAACGTCCTCCCCTTCTTCTCCTTCTTCTTCTTCTCCTTCTTCTTCTTCCGGGGGTTCAGGGAGCTCATCGACTAGCGTGGGCTCGATGTCACCGTTCTGGTGCGTGAACTCGTAGTTGCTCCGGTCCATCGCCGGGTTTCTCGGCACACGGAGTTCGATCCTGACGACTTCATCAGGAAGGAGCGGCTCGCGGAACCGGACGCGGTCACCGGTCACCGTGTTGCCGTCGGCATCAAACCAGAACTCATCGACCTGGAATCCTGCCAGCGCGTTGTCGGCCTGATTCTGCACGAGGAAGGTCGTCACGATGAAGTCGGCTTCACGTGTCGCCAGCGGCTGGGTGTAGCCGATAGCGGCGGCCCCACGCATGGTCGCAACGAGCGCCGCCTCGCTGTTTTCAAGTCTGGATGTCAGGCCGGTGGCCGCGGCCACAGCCTCTGGGCTGGCTTCCGGTCTGGTCGGTTCCGGGACGCCTTCGCCCTCCTCTCCGGCCATTGGGGCCTCTGGAGAATCCGAGCCTCCGCACGCGGCCAGGGCCAAAACGCCAGCCAGTGAGACAACAAACGCCGCGTTGGTGAGTTTCATCATTGCGTTCCTCCGAGTGCCTCCGCCTGGGTGCGAAGACGGAGATTATAGGCCCGGAAGACCAGAAATCTCAACACTCTCTGGACCGAGACCCTGGGGGGTCACATTTCCCCGTTCCAGTCCTCGGCTTCTGGGCTCATCGACCTGAAGACTTCAAGATGCCATTTACCCCCGCCCCACGGCTCGATTACCTCTGCCGCGATCACATCGACAAGGAGCTCCGAGAACGCCCGACCCTCCGGATCGCCCTCAAGATAGTATGCGGGCTCATCCCACGCGAAGCTAGGATACAGGATCAAACTGAGGAACAGGTCGTATCCGTCATCGACAACGATCAGCTGGCCACACGGGCGCTTCTGGGTCGAGTGATAGACCAGATATTTTTCCGCACTGTGGGCCCGGATGTAGCGCTTGAGCGCGAACTCCCGGGCGACGATGTCCTCGACCGCAATTTTCTTGTCCCAGCAGTCGCGACAGTACCTCTCCTCGCCGCGCGGCTCCGACACGTCCTTGGCGCCGCACAACGCACACTGCGGTTGGGCCGCCGACCGGGGTGACATGCTTGGATTCTAGTGTCCGATCCCGCGATTCGCAACACGATCGGCGCGGCTTCGCTCTTGCTAACATGTGCCAATGAACCGCCCTCCTCCACACCTGGGACTCCGCCATCTGGCGCTGTTCGTCGTCGCGTTCGAAGACACGAAGCGTTTCTACACTGACATGTTGGGGTTCAACGTCGAGTGGGAACCCGATCCCGACAACATCTACCTGACATCGGGGAGTGACAATCTCGCGTTGCACCGAGCGACGGAGGAGGGATCGTCCCGTGAAACAGCCCTCGACCATCTCGGCCTGCTCGTGCGCGAGGCAGATGATGTCGATGCCTGGGCGCGGTTTCTCGAGGCCAACGGTGTCACGCTGGCCACTCAGCCTCGCACCCATCGTGACGGCGCCCGGTCGTTCTATGTGGACGATCCGGATGGGAACCGCATCCAGTTCATTCACCATCCACCGATCAGTGGTCAACGTTCTTTGGGCGACGTCGGGTGAGGCTGACGGGCTGCGGCGAGCGCCGGCGCGTACATCTCCTGGACGTACTGTTTGACCATTCGTCGGGCGCTGAACTGCGGAGCAACCGTCCGGATGGCCTCCCTCACGACCTGGAGCCAGCGCTGCGGAATGCCATGTTCGTCACGGTCGTAGAACATCGGCACCACCTGGGTCTCGAGGAGTTCATACAGCGCGTGCGCATCGGCATCGTCCGCCGTGCCCGGGTCCTCGTCCTCGCCGGCGCCGTCGATCAACCATCCATTCCGGCCGGTGTAGCCTTCGGCCCACCATCCATCCCCAACGCTCAGGTGTGGGACACCGTTGACCGATGCCTTCATTCCGCTGGTACCGCTGGCTTCGAGTGGTTTCCTCGGATTGTTCAACCACAGGTCGCAGCCCTGGACGATGAAGTGGGCAACGTGCAGTTCGTAGTCGTCGACAAACGCAATGCGGCCACCGAGGACCGGGTCCAGCGCAGCCTGATACACCCGTTGGAGAAGTAGCTTCCCCTCGTGATCGGCCGGGTGCGCCTTGCCGGCGAAGACGACTTGGACGGGACACCGGACAGCGCCGAGGAGCGCCGCCAGTCGCTGGAGGTTTCGGAAGATAAGGTCGGGCCGCTTGTAGCCGGTGAAGCGCCGAGCGAATCCGATCGTCAGCGCCGCCGGATCCAGTAGCGTGCCACCAGCCACGACTCGCCCGGCGCCGACACCCTCGTCGGTCCACCGTTGGCGCGCACGCTCTCGGATGAACGTAAACAGGTAGTTGCGTAGAGCCTGACGGGCGCCCCACAACTCCGCGTCCGGGATGTCATGGATCCGGTCCCAGAGCGTCGGTTCGTCTTGTCGGTCCCAGTCGGGCGCAACGTAGTGGTCGAACAAACGCGCCATTTCGGGTCCGACCCAACTTCGCAGATGGACTCCGTTCGTGACCGTCTCGACCGGTCTCCGCGCCCGGACGGAGTTGCCCGGCGGATTCGCGCCGGTGGGTGCCGGCGACTCAGTCAACACAGGCGCCCACATCTTCCGGGTCACTCTCGCATGCACCGCAGATACCGCGTTGACGTGCTCAGCGGTGCGCAAGGCGAGCGCCGTCATGTTGAACTGGGGACCGATGCCGACATCGTAGTTTCCCAGTTCGAGGAACGCCCGTCGGTTGGGTCCTAGCGACCCCCAGCATCCTTCCAAGTGGGATTCCACGAGGTTAAAAGGGAAGGCGTCGTGGCCGGCCGGAACCGGCGTGTGGGTGGTGAACACGGTCGTGCGCCTGACCTCTTCGAGTGCGCCGGCAAACTTCCGACCCTCTGTGAGGAGTTCCTGGATTCGCTCCAGCGCCACAAACGCCGCGTGGCCTTCATTGAGATGCCACACCGCAGGCGCGCTGCCTAGCGCTCGAAGGGCGCGAACCCCGCCGACGCCCAGGATGATCTCTTGCTGGATACGCGTTTCCTGATCTCCCCCGTAGAGACGAGCCGATAACTCCCGGTCCCACGGTGCGTTCTCTGCGAGGCCCGTGTCGAGGAGATAGAGCTTGGTGCGACCGAGTCGCACACGCCACACGCCGACCCGCACGGATCGGTTACCCAGCGGCACCTCGACGATGCACCTGGCACCGTCGGGTGTCCGAGCGGGTTCGATCGGAGCGCTCTCCCAGTCGATCCGTTCGTACTCCTCGTGTTGCAGTCCCTCGGGCGTGACCAATTGATGGAAGTACCCTTGGGGATACATGAAGCCGATGCCCACAAACGGAAGACCGAGGTCGCTCGCTTCTTTACAGATATCTCCCGCCAACACACCGAGACCCCCCGCATAGATCGGCAGCGACTGATGGAGCGCGAACTCGGCAGAAAAGTAGGCGATGCACCGACCGGGTATGTCGCCGGCCGTATGCGTCCACCATGTGTGGCGGGCGTGGCGGGCGGCCTCGAGGTCCGCGATGGCCTGGTCGTAGAACGCCAGAAACGTCGGATGCTCGGAGGCCTGTCGCAGCTGTCTCGGCGAGAGTAGCCGCAACATCCGCACCGGGTTGTGGGCGGTTTGTCGCCACATGGGATAGTCGAGGCGTCGAAACAACTCTCGGGCGTTGACATTCCACGTCCAGCGAAGGTCTTGCGCGATCTCACCGAGCCGCGCGATCCGTTTCGGCAGCGGAGTGCCTGAGCCGTGTATCCGTGAGTTCATTGATCTGTGGCTGGCTGGCCGACCACCAGGCCAGCGAATGTTGAGAGGTCGATATTCCCGCCCGAAACGACGACCGCGATGTTGCCGGTGCCTATTCGACCGCTGCGCGCCGCCGCCACGGCACATGCCGCGGCCCCCTCGGTGATGACGTGGGTCCGGTCCGCAACCAGGCGCATCGCCGTCTTGATGTCGTCGAGCCCGACGACGATCGACTCGTTCACGAGGTCACGGAGCAGTGGCCACATCGTCGGCGTGACGGATTGTCCGCCACATCCGTCGACAAACGACGGCTGCCATTCGTCGAAGCGGCTCGCCGTCCTGCGTTTCAGGGAACGAGCCAGGGGCGCCGCCGTCTCGGGCTCTGCGGCATAGACTTTCGTGCCGGGTCTGAGCGTCCGCACTGCCGTCGCGAGGCCCGCGAGCAACCCGCCGCCGCCGACAGACGCCACGACCGCGTCGACGTCAGGGAGGTCTTCGACAATCTCCAGCCCAACGGTTCCATTGCCGCTGATGAATCGGTCGTCGTCGAACGGGTGGACGAGGTGTCCCGGCAAACGGTCGAGATGTCGCTCGACTGTGCGCCAACAGTCGTCATAGCTTGCCCGCACCACCTGAGCTCCGAGCCGCTCGATCGCGGCAATTTTTGTCTGTGGGGCGGTGTCGACGACGAGCACTGCGCACGTGGCCCCGACCGATCTGGCCGCGAACGCGACCCCCTGGGCCGCATTGCCGGAGCTCACCGTCCACACCCCCTCACCAAGCTCGTCCCGGGTCAGGCCCCGAACGGCATTGTAGGCACCACGAATCTTGAACGACCCGATCGGCTGGAGTGTTTCGAGCTTGAGGAACAGCTTCGCCGGACTGGCCAGGTCGACCGGTATCAGAGGCGTTCGTCTGGCGACGCCAGAGATCGTCGCGGCCGCCTCGCGGATTGTGTCTAGCGTGATCTGACGCGGCCTCGGTTCAGTCACAGCGTGTTGGCGTCGTCATCGCCCGCCCCATTTCAACTTCTCACGCAAGACGGCGAAGTAGCCCCTTGATTCAGCACGAATCATCTTCAGCGGGCGGGCCGCTTTTTCCACGGTCACGACATCTCCATCGACGAGCTCGAGTCCTGATTGACCGTCGAAGCTGGTGTAGGCTGAGCAGTGGGGACCATCCAGGGCGGGCGTCACGCGAACGGCTGTCGTGCTGGGGATGACGATCGGTCGGTTGGTGAGGGTGTGGGGTGCGATCGGTGTCAGCAGCAGTGCATCTACGAGTGGATGCACGATCGGCCCACCCGCCGCCATGTTGTAGGCCGTCGAGCCGGTCGGGCTCGCGACGATCAAGCCATCCGCACGAAGACGCGTCACGAATTGCTCTCCGACGCTGATCGTCAACTCGATGATGTTCGAGAGGGCCGCCTTGCCGATCACGATGTCGTTGAGGACGACGCGATCAGTCATGATCTGATCGTCCCGGATCACTGTCGAGCGGAGCATTTGACGTTCATCGATACCGGCCGTGCCGGCCAAGACTGATTCCAGTGCTCGATAGAGTTCCGGCAGCGTGACCTCGGTGAGAAAGCCGAGACTTCCGAAATTGACGGCGAGGACGGGGATGTCCGCTCCGGCCCCCGCGTCGGCGATGATCCGTGCCACGCCAAGGAGCGTGCCGTCGCCACCGAGCACGACGAGTAGGTCGACGTGGGCCGGCAGCGCGTCTGTCGAAAACGTGCCGCCCCCGGTGTCGCGATGGGCCAGCCGCGCCGTCTCGGTCTCGACCGCCGTGGCGACACCGCGCTGTGATAGCCAGTTCGCAATACCGGTCACGACCTCGGCCGCTTCCGGCAGTCGGGCCTTCGCGATGATGCCGACGGTGCGGATCGCGCGTGGCGGCGGAGCTGGCTCAGACGTCGCGGTCATATTCGGAGATGCAGAAAGAACTCCTGATTCCCCTCGGCACCGGTGATCGGCGACCGAGTCATCCCAATTCGTTTCAGCCCTATTCTATCGGCTGCGGCGGCCACCTCGTCGACAACTCGTCGGTGCACGGCGGGGTCGGTGACGACTCCCCTTTTTCCAACCTCGCCCCGACCGGCCTCGAATTGGGGCTTGACCAACGCGACAACGTCTGCGCCAGGGCGCAGCAGTGGCGGCACGCGGTCGACGATCAGCGTCACGGAGATGAAGGCGACGTCGATTGTGACGACGTCGAACTGTCGACTGTTGGTCGGCAGCATGTCGGCTCGCAGGACGCGGGCGTTGAGGCCCTCGAGCGCGACGACCCGGGGGCTCTGACGGAGCTTCCAAGCGAGTTGATTGTGTCCCACATCCAGTGCGACCACCCGCTCGGCGCCTCGCTGGAGCAGGACGTCGGTAAATCCACCGGTCGAGGCTCCGATATCGAGGGCGACCCGATCCTTGGGGTCAATGCCGAAGATGTCGAGCGCATGTGCCAGCTTGACCCCGCCCCGACCGACATACGGATGGTCGGGTGACGCGAGGGTGAGGATCGCGTCCGCCAGTGTGGGCGCGCCGGCTTTTACCACGACCTCGCCGTTGACGCTGATCTGTCCCGCGAGGACGAGCGCCCGAGCCCTTGCCCGCGTCTCAGCGAGGCCGCGTTCGACGACGAGCGCGTCCAGCCTTACTCGGGGAGACACTCAACTAGTGCCTTCTCGCGACGACCCAGTTGGCGATGCCGGAAAGATGACCCCCGAGCTCAGCGGCTTCCAGCGACGCCTTGGCCTGCTCGATCGCAGACAGCGCCATGCGGCGCGATTCTTCGAGACCGAACATCGCTGGATATGTCGGCTTTCCTGCAGCGGCATCTTTGCCCACCGTCTTGCCCAACTGGTCAGCGGTGCTCTCGACGTCGAGAATATCGTCGACAATCTGAAACCCCAGACCAAGGTGGCCGGCGAAGTCATCGACAGCCTGAATCTCCGGCTCGGAGCCGCCAATCATCAGGGCTCCGGCCACAGCGGCCGCCCGTATCAGCGCACCGGTCTTTCGTTCGTGCATCGCACGGAGCTCCGCGGGACCGAATGACGAATCCCGCTGGACCGAGGAAGACGGCGAGAGCTGTCCGGCCGCGTCGAGGTCGATCACCTGACCGCCGACCATGCCCATTACCCCCGCCGCCGCGGCGATGCGTTCCGCGACCCTCAGCTTTCGGTGGAGTACAGACGGGTCGTGGGTGTTGGGCCATCGTGCGAGGACCCGAAACGCTTCGGTGAGTAACGCGTCGCCGGCCAGAATCGCCAACCCCTCGCCGTACACCACGTGCACGGTCGGTCGCCCCCGGCGCAGCGTATCGTCATCCATGGCTGGGAGGTCGTCGTGAATGAGCGAGTAGGTGTGGATCATCTCGATCGCACAGGCGGCGGGGTGGACAAGGGTTCGGAGAGCCTCTGGCGTCGTTCGACCGACGGTGTTCGCGGCCGCCAACGTCAGAATGGGGCGCAGTCGCTTGCCGCCAGCGAACAGGCTGTATCGCATCGCCTCGATGGCGACGGGTGGAGCTTCGGTCTCAGTGGGGAGCAGGCGCCCGAGGGTCTCGTCCACCTCGCAGCGACAGGCACGCATGTACGCCTCGATCTCGGTCGTGTCGCCCGTGTTGAGGTCGTCGATACTCATGGACGGGTCGTTCGGTCGCAGGCGGTTCTAATCGGTCTCAGACGGCGAATCGCTCAGTGAACTCGGGGCGGTTTGTGCCTCACCGTGGTCGGTGAGGACTTCGATCCGTTTCTCGGCTTCTTCAAGACGGGTATGGCAGTAGCGTGACAGCTCCACGCCCCGTTCAAACAGCTCGAGTGACTTCTCCAGCGTGAGATTGCCGTCCTCAAGTGTCGTGACGAGCGACTCGAGCTCGCTCAGTGCCGACTCGAAGTCCTTGATGCTGGGTTCGGGTGCGTCTGTCACTTTGTGCTCCTGACCTCGCAATCGAGTTCGCCCTGGTGCAGCGTCACCGTGACTGACTGACCAGGTCGGACCGCGGTCGCCTCGCGGATCACCGACCGGTCGGCCGTCCAACACACGGCGTATCCGCGTGAGAGTACCGCAAGTGGACTCAAGGCCTCGAGCCGACCGGCGGCGGCGCGGAGTCGTGTGGCCCGGTTGGCATGCGCGTGACGCGTGGCGTGCGCGAGTCGCATCCGAGCCGAAACCAGCCGGGCGCGAATCCGCCCGAGCCGCCGCCCGAGCGAGAGCGCCTCCAGGCGAAGACGCATGGTATGGGTTTCGCGCACACGCCGCCCGACCGTCGAGGCGACGGCGCTGTTCAGGCGATGGGTGAGCTCCGCGGTGTATCGACCGTGACCAGCGAGTCGAGTCGGCCACGCCGCCAGCCCGGGTCGTCTTTCAAGGCGATGCATCGTGGTTCGACGTTGCTGCAGGCTCGCGGTGACGGCCCTGCGAAGGCGGTCCTCCGCTCGTCGAATCCGGGAAGCGAGTTCATCCTTGCGGGCGACGACGAGCTCGGCCGCCGCCGACGGCGTCGGGGCCCGGAGGTCCGCCACGAAGTCGGTGATCGTGACGTCGGTCTCATGACCGACGCCCGACACCACCGGGACGCGTGCTGCCGCGATGGCGCGTGCGACCGGCTCCTCGTTGAAGGCCCAAAGGTCCTCAATGGAGCCGCCTCCCCGGGCGACGATAATGACATCGACATCTGGGACCCGCTCGATGTGTCCGAGCGCCCGCACGATTTCCCTGGCCGCCTCCGCACCCTGTACGCGCGTCGGGCTGATGATCACGTGGGCGTTCGGGTGCCGTCGTCCAAGGACATTGAGGATGTCTTTGACCGCTGCCCCATCGAGCGACGTGACGATTCCGATCTTTTTCGGGAGTGCCGGTAGCGGGCGCTTGCGGCCGGCGCTGAACAGCCCTTCGTGGTCCAGCCGCTCTCTTAGCTGTTCGAAGGCGAGCTGTAATGCGCCGAGTCCCTGCGGCTCGAGGTGCTCGCAGACGATCTGGTACTCACCCTTCGGATCGTACACGCTCACCCGGCCCCGTGCCACCACGTGCTGGCCGTTCTCCGGCTTGAACCGGAGATAGCGAACCGTCGACCGAAACATCACGGCGTTGATCTGGGCGCCGGTGTCTTTGAGCGTGAAGTAGAGGTGTCCCGTCTTCCAGACGCGTGCGTTCGAGATCTCACCCTCGACCCAAACCTCACGATACGTTGTCTCGAGCATCGTACGGATCGCGGCCGTGAGGGTGGTGACCGTGAACACCCGACGGTTCCGCTGCGGCGTCGAGGCTGGCGGGTCGTCGAACGGCAGTGTCGTGGGATCGGTCACGGGATCGACACCGAGGTCGAGGTGGGTGTCACCGGCGCCGTGGCGGAGAGGTTCACTCGCTCGATGGCCTGCGCCCGCCCAGTCGTGGGGTCGGCGGTGATGACGACCGCGTTCAGACGCGGGTTGGCCGATGCGGTCTCGAATCGTGATGGCATCCCGTTCACGAAACGCGCCAGCACCGGGCGAGTCTCGACGCCGATGACCGAATCGTGAGGCCCGGTCATACCCACGTCGGTGATATAGGCCGTGCCGTTCGGTAACACCCGTTCGTCCGCCGTCTGCACGTGGGTGTGGGTCCCGACAACTGCGGTCACGTCGCCGTCGAGATACCACCCCATCGCCACTTTTTCCGATGTCGCCTCGGCGTGGAAGTCGACCAGAATCACCGACGCCTGTTCTCGGACGCGCTCGAGTTCGCGGCGGACCACTTGGAACGGGTTGTCGAGGGGGTTCATGAAGACCCGTCCCATGAGGTTGATGACCCCGAGCGCGACGCCCGCCGGAGTTCTGGCGACGTAGTGGCCGGACCCGGGCGCATCGGGGTAGTTGGCCGGCCGAATCAATCGAGGTTCAACGTCAATGTAGCTGAGGGCCTCTTTCTTGTCCCAGATATGGTTGCCCGACGTCATGACATCGACACCCATATCGCGAATGGCATCCCCAACTTCGCGAGTGACGCCCATGCCGCCAGCCGCGTTCTCCACATTGGCGACCACGATGTCGATGGCGTGCTGCTCGACGAGGACGGGCAGCGCGCGGCGGAGGCACTGTCGCCCGGGCTTGCCCACGATGTCACCGATGAAGAGAATCTGCACGTGCTCATGATCGCACAGGCTCCTGTTCGAAGTGAACCGGTCGCTCACGATGGCTGCTGATCTCGATCCCGCGCTCGCCGCACGCGTAGACGCCGTGGCCGCCGATCATCTGTCTGGAGCATCGAGCTTGACCCACGTGGCGATGGAGATCCTCATCGACGCTCTGCGTGCCGGTGCGGGCACTGTCGACGCTGCGGCGTGCGCGCTCTGTGCGGCACAACCGACGATGGCGTCGGTGTGGAATGCCGCCGCCGTGGCGGTTGGACCCAGTGGTCTGGATCGTCTCCAGAGACTGGACCAGCAGGTCAGGCGGGCGCCCCCAATCCTCGCGCGTGTACTGACGGATCTCCTGCTGACTCGGAGCGAACGTCAGTATGCCGAATCCAGGACGCTCGTTGTCGCGACGGTCTCAGCGAGCGCGTCGGTGCGGGTCTGTCTCGAGGCCCTCTCGGAGCGCACCAGTCTCCACGTGATCTGCACGGAGGCGCGGCCCCTGATGGAAGGCCGTCAGATGGCGACCAATCTTGTCGACGCCGGCATTCCTGCAACGGTGTGTACGGACGCCGGCATCGGTGCCGTGATGGAGGCGACTGGGCCGCAGCTTGAGGGCGTCATCGTCGGAGCCGATGCCGTGGCTCCAGGCTGGTTCGTCAACAAGTGCGGGACACGCCATGTCGTTGACGTCGCCGCCGGTCTTGGTGTCCCCAGCTACGTGGTTGGGAGCCGGGACAAGTTCATCCGTGACGCTCTCGCGGACGAACTCGAGGCGAGTCAGGGCCCACCCGAGGAGGTCTGGGAGCATCCGCCTCCGGGTGTGGCGGTCGCCAACCCGTATTTTGAGCGAGTTCCGAACGAGCTGGCTGCGATGTTCGTGACGGATGTCGGCCCTCTGGGACCGGCGTCCGTGTCAGAGCTGTGTCAGTCGGTGATGACTCGATCCGACTCGGATCGTCTGGCCGGAATCATTCGACTTGCGCGAGGCGGGTAGGAGTCTCCAGAGAGCACAAATAGTCTAAGAACTCAGGTAGGATCTCTTACATAATATGAGCAAGACACACTAATATTAAGTTATTGATATATACTAATGGTGTCGTTAGTCAGATGGGGCTGGCGCGACGGTCGCGTCCGAGTGAGAGGACGGATCGAGCAACCTGAAAATATCTCCGAAGAGCCGGAAGGCGGTTGATGGTGGATTTCCCGAGGACGACTGATGGAGTGACCAGGCGGTTCGAAGCGGACGCGCGTCAGCTCGTTCCGGTCAGCGACGAGATCGGCGGAACGGTGATCTACCTCAACGGCCGGCCCGCCTACTACGTGCTGAACGGCGAGTGGTTTCAAGCAGTCCAGAGTCCTGCGGGGTCCTCCGGGTCCAGCGATGGGTGGGCCAGCGAGTCGCCGATTAGCAACCTCCAGGCGAATGAGACCATGTCGACTTCGTGACGGGGTTTCGCGTATTCTAAGTTCTTATGATTGAAGAGAGCGACGTGCCGGAGTCGGAGTCAGCAACTGAGACCGACGCGGCGGGTGAGACCGCTGAGAACCAGGTCCCAATTGAACGGCGCGAGCCGATGCCGCCGGTGCGGAGCCGGTTCATGTTCGTCGACATCGCGGCCCTGCGGGCCAAGCAGCTTCGGCGAGGGGCGCTGCCCAGAGTTACCTTGCCGAGCCACGAGATCGAGATCGACAAGGCCGTGCCCACACACAAGCTCGAGCGTATTGCGATGCAGGAGGTCGAAGACGGGTTGATCGTCTACGACTACCCGGGAGCGGATTCGGCCGAAGAAGCCGCCCCCTCCGAGAAAACCTCGTGAGCCCTTCCGAAATCCAATCGATTCTCTTCGCCACCATTGGCGGTCTGCTCTCGTCGACGTTCTTCCTGTTGGCGCTGTTTATCGGGTTTTGTTTCTTGGCCGGGCTTCCCAAGCTTCGCAAGCCGACCCGAGGCTCGATGGTGGTGAGAAACCTCGGTGAGCAGATGACTGGCGAGACCCACTACCTCCCGCCCGACGCGCCTCGCGGACCGGCCGACCAGCTCCGCACTCCGGAACTGCTCGAACAGACCGGTCGCCAGCAGTAGCACAGAGCGGCAGTGGTACTCGCGGCGTTAGGTCGCCATCAGTGGCGGCTCTCGCCACCATGGCGCGTCTCGCTCGTACGCGTCCGCCAATCGAAACAACGTCGCCTCGTCTAGGGGCCGACTCATCAGCTGTAGACCGACAGGCAGTCGCGCTCGTGTGAAACCGGCCGGGACGCTGATCGCCGGGAGCCCCGTCAAATTCGCACTGACAGTGAAGATATCCCCGAGATACATAGCGAGCGGGTCATCGAGATGCTCACCGATCCGGAACGCCGGCGCCGGGGTCGTCGGCATGGCGATCGCATCAACGTCTTGAAACGCACGATCGTAATCAAGCCTGATCAGACTGCGAACACGCTGAGCCTTGACGTAGTAGGCGTCGTAGTAGCCGGCGCTGAGCGCGTAGGTCCCAAGCATAATGCGACGCTTCACCTCGGGGCCGAAGCCTTCGTCGCGGGTCCGCTCGTACATCGCTCGGAGGTGTGCGTCGTCCGCATCCAACATTGCCCGAAACCCATATCGCACGCCGTCGTACCTGGCCAGATTGGAGCTGGCTTCGGCTGGCGCGACCAGGTAATACACCGGAATCCCGTACTCGATATGCGGCAGCTCGATGTCATGAATGGTCGCGCCCCGCTGCGCGAGGGTGTCGAGCGCGGCGTCGAAAGCGTGTCTGACGTCGTCGTCGATGCCCTCGAGAATCGCCCGCGGGACGCCGACACGCCCGCCATCCGCATGACCGGGGAAAAGTGTCGACGTCTCCGGTATGGCGTGCGACACCGACGTGGCGTCACACGGGTCGTGCCCCGCTATCACCTCGAACACCGTTGCGGTGTCGGCCACCGTGAGCGCCATGGGTCCGATCTGGTCCAGTGAGGATGCGAACGCGAGCAAGCCGTATCGTGACACTCGACCGTACGTTGGTTTTAGCCCGACGATTCCACAGAACGCCGCCGGTTGACGAATCGACCCTCCGGTGTCGGAGGCGATAGACACCGGTGCCAAACGAGCCGCAACAGCGGCGGCGGCGCCACCACTCGACCCCCCGGGGGTCCGGTCCGTGGCCCACGGGTTGTGGGTTGGTCCGTAGGCAGAGTGTTCGGTCGACGAGCCCATGGCGAACTCGTCACAGTTCGTCTTGCCAACGATGACGGCCCCAGCGTCGTGCAACCGCCTGATGACGGTGGCGTCGTACGGCGGACGGAAGCCCGAGAGTATTCGCGACGCCCCCGTCGTCGGGGTTCCGCGCGTACAAATCACGTCCTTCACCGTGATCGGCACACCCAGCAGCGGTCGGTCCCGCCATTCTTCGCGGTGACGATCGATGTCGTCGGCGCGAGCCCGTGCGGCATCTTCAAAGACCACCGTAAACGCGTTGAGGTGTGGGTCGACGGTCTTAATGCGGTCGAGCAACTGGTCGCAGACGTCGGCCGCAGTCGTTGCTCCAGACACGACGGCGTCGCGCAGCTCAGTGACCGTCCAGTCGCGACCCGTCATCAGCCGATCACTTTTGGCACACGGAACAGACCGTGCGGACCAGGAGCGGGTGCGTTCGCGAGCGCATCGTCGGTCGCAAGGGAGGGGCGAGGTGTGTCCGGACGTAGCGGTCCGACCTCCGCGCCTGGGTGCCAGGTCGCCGACACGCCCGTCGTGTCGACGTCTTGCAAGCGTTCCGCGTACTCGAGGATCTGAGCGAGCTGCTGGGTGAACAGTGCCTGTTCGTCGTCGGTCAGCTCGAGATGGGCGAGCCGTGCGATCCGTCTGACGTCAGACTTGGTGAGTGGAGAAGACATCGACAAGACTCGTATCGTGGCGCGGTGTGTTCAACAGATCTCTACATTCGGTCGGCGCCGCATCCCGGCCGGCGGCGTTGCGAATCGCTTACATGATTTAGTGGTAGTTCAGCTCGCCGGCTTCGATTCTTACCTTGAGCCGATTCGGCTGCGGTGGGAGGGGGCAGGTCGTATACGGATTGAATGCGCACGGCGGGTTGTACGCTTGGTTGAAATCGACGGTGGTCCACCCCTCTTCGTCGGGCGCGTCCGCATAGAGAAACCTCGCGGCTGGGTAGGTCTCTGAGCCGCTCGTCAGATCCCGGAAGATGAACCACAGCCGGTCGCCCGACGTCATCGGGAGCATCGTCGTTTCCTGCCCGTTGATGGTCAGCACGACCGACCCGTGACTGATGAACGGTTCGATGTCGCCGAGAATGTTCGGAAGCGTCACGGTGATCGGTTCATCGTGCGGCACGAACCGCGCACGCACGCGGTACCGCTCGTCGATGGGAAACCACTTTAGACCGGTAAATCCGGTGCGGATCTCGCTGTTCGGGTCGCTCATGCGGACGGCCAGTCGGTCGCCGCTGTAATGGATCCACAGGGTGAGGTCGCCGATGGTCAGGTTCTGACGCGTGCCCTCGGTCGGGTAGAGCTGCGTCGCGGTCACCGGTTCGCCATTGACGGTCAGCGTTTGCCCTTCAGGCGCGCGCAAGAAGACCTCATGATTGTGGAGGACGAACACGCCGGCCTGCTCCGGACCTTCCCGGAGCACCAGGTCGTTGAGGGGACTGGCGCCAAAACTGTTCGGCCCCTCGCGGAGAAAGTGGAGCGCCGCCATGGTGAGCCACCCACCGTCGGCCACGAGATCGGCCTCGCGTGTGGCGCGCCAGGCCTCCTGCGAGGCTTGGTAGTCGCCCTGCTGTCCGACCACCGTCGGAACGCCAAGGCTCAGCGTCAGAAGGATGAGCACAGCCGGCAAACAGACGGTAGGCAAACGTCGCACGCCACACCTCATTCTTTGCGGCACTTGGGATTCCCATGCAGAATAGTGGACTCGTGGGTACGCGTCAATCGCCCGTTTCGAGCGAGTCGTTGTGAAAGGTGCCCCTTCTTTTCCGACCGCACCAACGCGCCGCGCGGCGGTCGCGGGCACCTGGTATCCCGCCGACCCTGCCACGTTGACCCACCAGGTCGATGCCCACCTGGATGCGGTCGATATCCTGTCCCGCACCGATGTGACGGCCGTGATCGCACCACACGCGGGCCTGGTGTATTCGGGACCGGTTGGCGCCTATGCGTATCGGGCGGTGAAGGGGCGGTCGTACGATGTTGCGGTTCTGCTCGGTCCGTCGCATTTTGTGGCCTTCGACGGCGTGTCGGTCTATCCACGTGGTGCTTTTGCAACACCCTTCGGACCAGCCGTGGTTCACGCCCCGATTGCCCAGCAACTGCTGGCGGAATCGGACCTCATGATCGAGTATCCCCGTGCTCACGAGCGCGAACACTCCTTGGAGATGCAACTTCCGTTCTTGCGACGTGTGCTGCCCGATACGCCGATTGTGCCACTGGTGATGGGCGTGCAGAGTCGCGCAGCCAGCGTCGAACTTGCTGAGATCCTGGCGCACACCCTCGCCGGGACTCGGGCCCTGCTGGTGGCGAGCACCGATCTGTCTCACTACTTCGATTCGGAACGCGCCGAGCGCCTCGACTCACGCGTGGTCGACCATGTCAATCGTTTTGACTGGGAAGGGCTTCTCGACGAGATGGAGCGATATCCCGGACCCGATCGGGGGCGATGCGTTGCGTGCGGTGGGGGACCGGTGGTCGCGGTGATGCGGGCCGCCGGTGCGCTCGGCGCCACGCAGGCCATGGTGCTCAAGCGGGCCGACTCGGGCGATGTGTCGGGCGACAAGACCCAGGTTGTCGGGTACCTGGCCGCGGTGATGTCATGACCAGACTGCTCGCCGAGCACGAGCGTCAATTCTTGCTGCGGGTGGCACGGGCATCCGCGACGGCGATCGTGACTGGCCGGGACATCGATGTGACGCCGATGCGTTCAACACGTGCCGGTGGGGCGTTCGTCACGCTGCACATCTCGGACGCACTGCGGGGGTGTATCGGACACATCGAGGGTCGAGGATCTCTGGCCGAAACAGTGCAACAGGTCGCCGCCGCCGCCGCCACCGAGGATCCGCGCTTTCCTCCGGTACGGGTCGAGGAGCTGCAACAGATCGTGATCGAGATTTCTGTGCTCGGACCGCTCGAGCCGTGTTCGGGACCGCAGGCGATTGAGATTGGAAGGCACGGGTTGGTCATCGACGACGGCTCCCGTCGTGGACTCTTGCTGCCACAAGTGGCGGTTGAGAGAGGCTGGGATGCCCACACGTTCGTGTCAAAAACGTGCGTCAAGGCCGGCTTGAGACCGAACGCCTGGACCCGCGCCGCAGCGCTCTCGATGTTCGAAGCCGACGTGTTCAGCGAAGCTGACGTAGTAGCCTCAGATTCTGAAGGTCCATAGGGTCCGCTTCCACGGACGACGGTACGCCGCGACCCGATTTTGGAGTCTCCAGCACCATCGGGAGCTCGCGAAACCGTTCGTCACGCAACAGACGGCCGAATGGCTCGGTGCCGATGTACCCGCGGCCTATGGTCTCATGGCGGTCGACCCGACTGCCAAGCGGGTGCTTCGAGTCGTTGAGGTGAAACAGCTGGAGGTAGTTGAGGCCGACCACGGTCTCAAACTCGTCGAAGACGCCAACATAGCCGGCGGGTGAGATGATGTCGTAGCCGGCCGCCACCAGGTGACACGTATCAAGACAGACGCCAAGCTGTGACACGTCAGCAACGCGATCGATGATGGACCGAAGGTGATCGAATCGGTGACCGAGAACTGTGCCTTGACCAGCGGTGTGTTCGAGGAGAAGACGGGCCGATCCAGAGGGGCGCCGTGCCAAGACGTCGGTGATCGCATCCGCGATCCGGGCTAATCCTTCGTCCTCCGTGCTGGTCGTGTAGGCACCGGGGTGGAGAACAACCCCGGCGAGTCCCAGGCTGTTTGCCCGTTGCAACTCGTCCTCGAGCGCGTCGGTCGAGCGGCGCCTGAGTGTCGCGTCGGGTGACGCCAGGTTGATGAGGTAGCTGGCGTGCGCCACGATCGGCCCGATCCCAGTCTCGGCAACCCGCTGTCGAAACAGGCGATTCTCGGCGTCGGTGAGCGCACGAGCTCGCCACTGGTTCGATGATTTGCTGAAGATCTGGACCGCTTCGCAGCCGGTCGCCACGGCCCGGTCGACCGCGCGCGTGAACCCGCCTGCGATCGATATATGAGCGCCCAGGCACGGATGGGCTTGCCCCGCTGGCCGCGCGTGAACGATCATAGGCAGTTCACCAGGCCCATCTCATCGTCATTCTATTCTTTAGACTGTTTCTTCAGACGTTCGAGACACACATGAGCCAAGACTCCTTCGGCATACGACAGACACTGCAGGTCGGCGACGACGCCGTGCACGTATTCAGCCTCCGCGCCCTGGCGGACAGCGGGTACCCCGATGTGGCACGGTTGCCTTACTCACTCAAGATCCTGCTCGAGAACATGCTCCGCCGCGAGGACGGCCGCTTCGTCACCGCAGACGATATCGAGAGCCTCGCACGATGGTCCCCGGGTGCGACCCGAGAGATCGCCTTCATGCCGGCGCGGGTCTTGCTCCAAGACTTCACCGGTGTACCGGCGGTCGTCGACTTGGCGGCGATGCGGGACGGCATCGTGAAGCTGGGCGGTGACCCCGATGCCGTGAACCCCTTGCAGCCGGCCGAGCTGGTCATCGATCACTCCGTTCAGGTCGACTACTTTGGGTCTCCGCGTGCATTCGAGCAGAACGTCGGGCTCGAGTTCTCCCGCAATCGGGAGCGCTACGCGTTCCTGAAGTGGGGCCAGGAAGCCTTTCGAAACTTCAAGGTTGTCCCTCCCGGAACCGGCATCGTTCACCAGATCAACATCGAGCACCTGGCTCGCGTCGTGTGTCGTAGTACGGTCAACGGACAGACCGTCGCCTATCCGGACACGCTGGTGGGCACCGACTCTCACACGACGATGGTCAACGGCCTCGGGGTCGTGGGATGGGGTGTCGGTGGGATCGAAGCCGAAGCGGCGATGCTCGGGCAACCGGTCTCGATGCTGATTCCCGAGGTCGTCGGCTTCAAGCTCACTGGTGAGCTGCTCGAGGGGATCACGGCGACCGACTTGGTCCTCACAATCACCGCTCGTCTTCGCGAGTACGGTGTCGTCGGCAAGTTCGTCGAGTTCTTTGGACCGGGGCTCGCGTCCCTCACGTTGGCCGATCGCGCCACCCTGGGGAACATGTCGCCGGAGTACGGCTCGACCGTCGCCATCTGTCCGATCGACGAGATGACGATCGACTACCTGAATCTCACAGGGCGGGAGGCACAGCAGGTCACGCTCGTCGAGAGCTACGCCAAAGATCAGGATCTCTTCGGCGTGGGCTCTGCGGACCCGTTGTACTCCGACGTGATCGAGCTCGATCTGGGGACGGTCGAACCGAGTATCGCCGGCCCCAAGCGACCGCAGGATCGCGTACCCCTCCACGCGGCCAAATCTGCGTTCGCGGTGACTCTGAACGAGATGCTCTCGAGCCGTGCCGAATCTGGGAGCGCGGAAGCGGGGCCGGCCCCGACCAACGGGCTCGGTCACGGCGCAGTGGTCGTGGCGGCGATCACCAGCTGTACCAACACGTCGAATCCAAGCGTCATGCTGGCGGCCGGGCTGGTCGCAAAGAAGGCGGTTGCACACGGTCTCAAACCGAAGCCCTGGGTCAAGACCAGCCTGGCGCCAGGTTCGTTGGTCGTGACCGAGTATTTGAAGACGGCCGGACTGATGGAGCCGCTCGAGCAGCTCGGTTTTGATCTGGTGGGTTACGGATGCACCACCTGTATCGGGAACAGCGGCCCCTTGCCTGACGAAGTGGCGGCGGCCGTCAAGAACCAGGACCTTATCGTCACGTCGGTCTTGAGCGGGAACCGGAACTTCGAGGGGCGCGTCCAGCCTCTCGTTCGAGCGAACTACCTGGCGTCACCGCCACTCGTCGTGGCCTACGCACTGGCTGGACGGATGACGGTCGACCTCACGACCGAGCCACTCGGCCAGAATGCCCAGGGCGCCGATGTGTTTCTGAAGGACGTCTGGCCGACGAGCGAAGAGGTGCAGCACGCTATGGCCTCCGCCGTGAACCGAGAGCAGTTCGTGTCGAAGTACGCCAGCGTGTTCGATGGTGACGAGCGCTGGCGCGAGCTCCCCGCACCGGGCGGTCGGCAGTTTGCATGGGACGGGGACTCCACCTATGTGCAGCACCCGCCGTTCTTTGCGGACCTCGAGGCTGAGCCGGTGCCCCCCGGTGACATCGTCGAGGCCCGCGTGTTGGCCGTACTCGGCGACAGCGTGACGACCGACCACATCTCCCCGGCCGGCGCCATCCCCGTCGATGGCCCGGCGGGTCAGTATCTGGTGGGACGCGGTGTCGACCCCAAGGACTTCAACTCGTTTGGCAGCCGCCGCGGGAATCACGAGGTCATGATGCGCGGAACCTTCGCCAACATACGCCTGCGCAACAAGCTGGCGCCCGGGACCGAAGGTGGCTGGACGCGCCATCAGCCCGATGGTGAGCAGATGTCGATCTACGACGCGGGCATGCGATATCGGGCCGAAGCGACACCGCTGCTCGTGCTGGCCGGCAAGGAGTACGGTTCCGGGTCGTCACGCGACTGGGCCGCCAAAGGCACCATGTTGCTCGGGGTACGCGCAGTGATCGCCGAGAGCTTCGAGCGGATCCATCGGAGCAACCTCGTCTTCATGGGGGTGCTGCCGCTGCAGTTCAAGGACGGCGACGGCGCCGACAGCCTCGGGTTGACCGGGCAGGAGCGATTCGAGCTGACGGGCATCGCCGACGGACTGTCGCCCCGCTCGGATGTTCGTGTCCGGATGGTCGCCCCTGACGGTGCGACGGCCGAATTTCTCGCGACCGCGAGGATCGATACTCCCGAGGAGCTCAACTACTACCACCACGGCGGGATCCTGCCGTATGTGCTTCGGCAGCTGGCCCGCGGTTAGGACCCGACGATGCCACAGCGGATCTTGCACATGATGGCCGCGTTTGGCCTGGTCATGGTGATAACGATGACAACGACGACACCGGCAGCAACGACAGCCCAGAACCCGAGCGACCCGGCCGAGCCCAAGCAGATTGTGTGGGACCTCTCCGACATCTATTCCACGGACGAAGTGTGGAGCGCCGAGAAGGAGCGGCTCGAGCGCGAGGTCGACGGATTGTCCCGGTACCAGGGCACGCTGGGCAAGAGCGCTGCGGCCCTTCGCACGGCGCTCGACGCGATCAGTGCGGCAGACAAGGAGCTCGCCAGGTTGTACGTGTATGCGTTTCTCAAAGCCGACGAGGACCGCCGGGTCGCCGAACACCAGGAGAGACGAAGCGTTGCGGCGTCGTTGCTCTCAGAGTTCGGCGAGGCCACGAGCTTCGTATCACCGGAGCTGCTCCGCGTCGGGTCGGAGACGGTCGAGCGCTATATCGCTGGCGACCCGGGTCTCGGGAAGCACGCGTTCAGGCTTCGGAATATCTTGCGGCAGGAACCGCACACTCTCTCGAGCGAGGCGGAGCAGATCATCGCGGCGACCGGTCCGGTCGTGCAGGGACCGGAACGGATCTACGCCATGCTGTCGAGCTCGGATCTGCCGTTTCCGACGATCACGCTCTCGGGTGGAGAGGAAATCCGGTTGAACCAGGCGGCGTACTCGCTTCACCGAGCGTCCCAGAACAGGGACGACCGAAAGCATGTCTTCGACAGCTTCTGGAAGAGCTGGAAGGGCTATGAGGCGACGCTGGGACAGACGCTCGACACCCAGGTCAAAGCTCACGTGTTCGAGGCGAAGGCCCGCAAATACGACAGTGCGCTACACGCGGCGTTGTCCGGGCCGAATATCCCGGTCGAGGTCTACCGCACGCTGATCGCTGCTACCCACCGGCACTTGCCATCGCTTCACCGTTACTTTCGGCTCCGCGAGCGGATGCTGGGTGTCGACGACCTGGCCTACTACGACATCTACCCGTCGCTGGTTGCCTCAGATCGCACGTTCAGCCTCGAGGAATCGAAACAGCTGGCGCTGGTGTCGGCGGCGCCGCTCGGCGACGCGTATGTTGACGTGTTGAGGGCAGGGCTGTCGGGCAACTGGATGCACGTCTATCCGCAGCAGGGGAAAGCGTCTGGCGCCTACATGTACGGCGCCGTGTACGACGTGCATCCCTATCTTTTGCTGAACTACAACGGTGTCTATGACGACGTCTCCACCTTCGTCCACGAGTGGGGACATGCCGTCCATACTCTGCTGTCCCAAGCGCACAATCCGTACGAGACGTCAGGCTATGCGACGTTCACGGCCGAGATTGCGTCGACGACCAATGAAGTGCTGCTCCAGGAGCACATGCTGTCGAAGGACATCTCAGACCAAGAGCGCCTGTACTACCTGGGTACCGCTCTCGAGGCCGTGCGTGGCACCTTCTTTCGCCAGGTCATGTTTGCGGAGTTCGAGCTCAAGATTCACGAGCTTGTCGAGGCTGGCGAAGCATTGTCGGGCGCGAGGATGACCGAGCTCTACGAGCAGCTGGTCCGTCAGTATCACGGGTCCGACGAGGGGGTGCTCACCTACGATCCGGCCTACGCGGTCGAGTGGGCGTTCATCCCGCACTTCTACCGCAATTTCTACGTCTTCCAATATGCGACCTCGATCGCCGGCGGGACGATGTTCGCCGAGCGGTTTCTCGACGGAGACGAAAAGGCTCGTGACGACTATCTTGCCGTGCTGTCAGCCGGTGGGTTCCGCTATGCCTACGAGCTACTGCAGGAGTATGGGATCGACCTCGCCACCGATGCCCCCTACGACGCCCTGATTGCCCGGATGGACCGGGTGATGGACGAGATCGAGCTGATCCTGGATCGGCCGTAGGGTCGGGGGTCGACGTCGAGGGTCGTGGGTCGTTTCAGAACCCGATGGGTAAACCGCCAGCCCTACAGCATCGGGGGGATCAAGAGCATCGCTACGATGCTGGTGATCATGCAGACAATCGCCACGATGCCGGTGTAGCCGAGGACGTCGCCGAATCTGAGCCCTGTCACCGTGAGGATCGGAATCGCCCAGAACGGCTGAATGAGGTTGGTCGTCGAGTCGCCGTAGGCATAGGCGAGTACGGTCGTCGTCGCGGAGACGCCCAGCTCTGCCGCAGCCGGAAGGAGATACGGCGCTTCGATCAGCCACTTCGACCCCGCTGATGGAACGAACAGGTTCATGAAGCCTGAGTAGACGTAGACGACAAGCGGATACGTCTCGGTAGTCGCGACCCGCACGAATTGTTCACCCAGCCATGCGCCCAGTTCGGTGTTGTTGATCACCCCGAAAATCCCAGCGTAGAACGGAAACTGCAGGATGACACCCGACGCGGTCCGGGCGCCGTTCGAGAAGGCGCGCACGATGTTGGACGGGCGTCCTTGCAGCAGGAGCGCGGCAACGAGAAACACTGCGTTGTACGCGTTGATCGTCCAGGTCGCCCCGAACCCGTTCGTCACCATCGAGTGTCCCAGCGGGTACCCGATCAAGACCGCGGCCAGGATGATCCAGCCACGGAACGACTCGATTCCACCGGCCGGCGTGTCCGAGGCCACTCCTCCCTCCGGGAGGGTCGGCATCATCCGGTCAATCTGATCATCCGTCAGCGTTTGGGGTACTCCGCGCGGATGCAAGGCGACCACGGTCGCCAGCGCCACGATAAAGATCACCACGACGTAGGTCAGGTTGAACGGGTTGAACAAGCTTTCCGTGACAGGAATCAGCCGGTCGATCACCGGTTCCCCGGTTGCCGGCGCGATCAACGGGTTTCCCGGCGTCGCCAGGATGAGCGGAGCCGACCCTGAGAGACCGCCGTGCCAAACCGTGCCGAGACCAAGATAGGCGCCGGCGATGAGCACCCGGATGTCGGCTCGGGGGTTGCGCCTCGCCACGAACGGGACAAACAGTGCGGAGGCCACGACGCTCAGCGCCCAGTTCGCATAGGCGGTGACCATGGAGTACGCGCCGATCAGGGCGATCGCCTGCAGTGGCCGGTTCGGATCGGGAAGGCCGGCCAGTCGGTCGAGCAGCCGGAATACGGGTCGCGAGGAGACGCAGGCGTGTGCGGCAATCATGGCGATCGAGAACTGCATCGCCAGCTCCAGCAGCGACCACATACCGCCCCCCCAGGCGAGGACCGATTCGTTCAGGCTGGCGCCGGCGCCAACCACGGCCAGGAGAACCGCCACGATCGTGAGGACCATACACACGACCCACGAATCAGGGATCCACCGCTGGGTGAAGCGCGACAGCTGGTCCCCGAGATTCCCCACGAGGACGACGAACGACGAGGAAGAGGATGAGGATGAAGATGAACGTGGGTCTGGCAAGGGTCAGCACTTTCTGGGTCGGGCGGACCGACCCGAGTCCGGGTCAGACGGCCGGTTGAGGCCTCGGCCCGGTCGCGCGGTCTTGGCGTGGCGCGTCTGATCCTATCCCGTGCCGACCGAGCCGCCTATGAGTCGTTGGTATTGACCACCCTGGCGAGGCCGGATACTCTGTGCACCACTTCCACTTTCTCTTCGATCGAGGACTAACTATGAACCGCTGGCTTTCCGTCGTCGGGGGCGTTTCGATGAATCTCGCGCTGGGCTCACTCTACGCCTGGAGCGTCTTCGTCGCCCCCTTAGAAGCAGAATTCGGCTGGACACGCACCCAGACGTCATGGACCTTCACCATCGCGATCGTGACGTTTGCACTCTCGTTCATTCTGGCCGGCCGCATTCAGGATGTGCGTGGCCCGCGCATCTGCGCGGTTACTGGCGCCACGCTCGTCGGAATCGGATTCGTCCTGACCAGCTTCACCAGCTCCCTGACCTACCTCTACGTCGTGTTCGGGTTCATTGTGGGCCTCGGCAATGGGTTTGGCTACTCCACGCCGATTCCGGTTGGGTCCAAGTGGTTTCCTGACAAGCGTGGTCTCGTCGTGGGCCTGATGGTCGCGGGATATGGCGGAGGGTCCGCCATCGTCATACCTGTGGCGAATGCGTTGATCGAAGGAGTCGGCTGGCGGACGACGTTTCGGATCCTGGGGGTGGTGCTCTTCCTGATGTGCATGGTTGGCACGTTGTTTCTGAAGAACCCGCCGGCCGGCTACAAGCCCGAGGGCTGGACTCCGACACCCGCGCCCGAACGCTCCGAACGCGACATCACGACCGGCGAAATGCTGGGCATCCCCGGGTTCTACTTCTTGTGGGTGGCCTACTGTCTCGGCACGACGGCCGGGCTCATGACCATCAGCCAGCTCGTCCCGTTCGCCACCAGCGCCGGAAAGGCCGCCGCAGTTGCAGGGCTGTTCGGTGCGGTTGGCAGCGCGAGCGGCCGGATTCTCTCAGGGTGGATGTCAGACATGGTCGGTCGGCTGACGACGCTCCGAATCATGATCTTTGTGTCGGCGATCGCGATGCCTGCACTGTTCATCTGGCGCGAGCAGGCGATCCTTTTCTACCTCCTCGTCGCGGTCGTCTACTGGTGTTTCGGCGCACAGCTCTCGGTGTTTGCCACGACGTCGGCCGACTTCTTCGGCACCAAGTACCTGGGACTCAACTACGGTCTGCTGTTCACAGCATACGGCGTGGCCGGAGTGCTCGGTCCGCTCATCGCCGGGTTCGTCTTCGACGCATTCGACGACTACCGCTACGCGTTCTTCATCGCCGCCGGTCTGTCGGTCGTGGCCCTTGCGTCGATCTCGATGGCGCGCCCGCCGCAGCGAGAGTCGACCGCCTGAGCGACCAGGCTGGTCGAGTTGGCGGGTACTTTTTTCTGCGCCATGCCGTGCAGGAGACTCTCCAAGTTTGGAGTATCGTGGGTGACGCTCTGACTCTGGTTGGTGAGAACGGCGCTGGCGAGACAAGTGCTCACCATTGCACCGGAGTTTCAGTGGCGTGACGCTGGGTTACTTCTCGGTGGTTGTGGTGCGCGAGGATGCAGACAGGAACAGTCATGACGACGAAGGCGCGAAGGGTGGCGGGTCCACTCGCCGTGTTCTCGATTGCGCTGGTGCTGAGTGTGACCGGTGGGGTCTCGGCGGCGGCTGCGCAGTCGGGCGGCGCGATTCGGGGAAACATTCGAGACACGAGCGCGGGAGTGCTACCTGGCGTCGTTGTCACGGCAACCCACGCGGACACCAGGAGCTCCTGGGCCGCGCTGAGCGACGGCCGCGGAGACTACGAGATCTCGGGGCTGGATGCTGGTGAATACGACGTTTCGGCCTTGCTCCCTGGCTTCCGCAGCCAGCCGTTTACCGTGACCGTCACCGCCGGCGAGACGGCGACGCTCGATCTGGTGCTCACCATCGCCCCGTTGGCCGAGACCGTGATCGTCACTCGAACCGACCAGCAGCTCTCGTTCGTCCCGCAGTCGGTGGCCGTGGTTCAGCGCGACCAGATCGAGTACGCGCAGCGTCGGGCCTCACTCGATGAGGCGCTCCGCGGCATTCCGGGGCTGTTCGTCCAGAACCGACGCAACTACGGTCTCTCTGGTGGCATCGGGCTCAGTATCCGCTCGCCGCAGCCACGGTTTGGTCTGCGTGGGCTCTCGATCATTCAGGATGGCATCCCGATCACGACGGCCGACGGCACGACCGAACCGGGAAATGTCGATCTCGGGTCGGTCGGACGGATCGACGTGGTCCGCGGTCCGAGCTCCGTGCTCTATGGCAACTCGGCCGGCGGCGTGATCAGCATGGAAACCACGTTCGATACCTCTCGTCCCCTGACCATCACGCCCGACATCCAGTTCGGGAGCGATGGGTACAACCGGCAGCAGATCAGAGCGGACGGGGGGAACGACCGCACTCAGTTCATGGCGAGCGTCAGCCGGTTCGAGACCGACGGCTTCCGCCAGAACAGTGCCGCCGAGATCACTCAGGCGAATGCCGTCGTCCGACACGAGGCGTCGGCCAGCACCGAGATTCGCGGCGTGTTCAACCTCTACGATGCGCCGTTCGCCGAGAGCGCCAGCTTCCTCAACGAGGCCGATGCCCGCGCCGATCCGGTGCGGTCGTCAAGCGGTGATTGTCTGTCTGGTTCGTGTCTGGCCCGTGGGGTCGCGCTGAGTCGACACTGGGGTGAGGGGACTACCCAGGGGCAATATGGTCTGACCGTGGAGCACCGTTTCAGTGCCACACAGCTGTTCAGGGCCACCGGCTGGGGCATGTGGCGCAGCCTGGATGCGATCGGCGCCTTCCAGAACATCGAGCTGGACCGGGTCGGATTCGGGTTCCGGTCGGAGTATCTCGGGGGGACGCAGGTCGGGGCGGTCGGTGTCGAGTGGGCCGCTGGGTTCGACCTCTTGTCGCAGAACGACGATCGGCAGGAGTTCGACCAGGTGCCACCCGCCAGCTCTGGCGGAGATTCAACCAACGGAGAGCTCAATGTCGACCAGACGGAGGATGTGCGCTCCGCCGGTCCATTCGCGCAGGTCACCATCGTTCCGAACGACCGCGTGGCGTTCACGGCCGGGGTTCGGTGGGACTACTACGATTTCAGCGCCGGCGATCGGAGGCTGGACGACGGTGACCAGTCCGGTGACCGGACCATGGATGCGGTCAGCCCGTTGGTCGGCGCGACGTTTGTCGCCGCGCCCAGCGTGAACATCTTCACCAACTTCGCGACCGCCTACGAGACGCCGACCACCGTGGAGTTGTCGAACACTCCGACGGGCGAGGGCGGGTTCAATCAAGATCTCGGGCCCCAGGACCTCCGCAGCTTCGAGGTCGGCCTCCGGGGGCTCATCGAGCCGGCACGTCTCCGGTATGAGGTTGCGGTCTACGTCTCCACGGTGGATAACGCGCTGGTCACGTTCCAGAACCCCCTCTCCCAGGACTTCTTCCAGAACGCTGGCAAGTCGTCGCGGGATGGCGTCGAGCTGTTGCTCCGGTGGGTACCGAATCCGAGCTTCGATGCCCGTTTTGCCTACACCTATCAGGACTTCGTGTTCGAGGAATTCGTGACCGACGACGATGATTTCTCAGGGCAGCTCGAGCCAGGCGCACCGCCGCACCGGGTCTTCACCGGCTTCAACTACACGGCGCCGTTCGGCTTGCGGTCTGGCGCCACCGTCCGGTGGGTCGACGAGTACACCCTCGACAACCGGAACACCGTCTTCAACTGGGCGCACACTGTCGTCGATCTCCGTTTCGGGTATCAGACCAGGTGGGGTGACACAGATGTGCGCCCGTTCGTCGGGCTCGACAATGTGTTCGACGAACGCTACAACTCGTCAGCGATCACCAATGCGTTCGGGGGGCGGTACTACGAACCCTCCCCGGGGCGGGAGGTCTACGGCGGCCTGACGATAGGGTTCGGGGTGCGGTGAGACGGATCGCGTCCACCGTCGTAGTTGCTGGCCTGTGTCTGGCCGGTTCGACTGGGGTGGCCGCTCAGACGACAGGCACGCTTGAAGGCCAGGTCACCGATCAGCAGGGTGGCGCTCTGGCCGGGGCGACCGTCACGGTCACCGCATCGGTAGAGTCAACTCCTTCGGTGGAAATCACCGACGCGACCGGTTCCTACCGGCTCGCCTTGCTCCCCCCAGGCCCGTATACGGTTCACTTCGCCATTCCTGGTTTCCGGGCGGTGGAGGAGTCGGTCGAGCTCGCCGCCGGAGCGGTGCGAGTCCTCAACGTCGAGCTGGCCATCTCACCGTTCGCACAGCAGGTCGACGTCGTCGGGGTCGCCCCCGGTCTGGGTGGAGGGGTCGATCGGAGTCGGATCCCCGGCGCCGTATCCGTGATCGGGTCGACCGAACTGGCCGAGCGAGGAGCCGCGTCCGTCGCCGATACGTTGCAGCAACGTTTCGGCAGCGTGACGCTGGAGGGCGCAACCGGCAATCCGGTGCAGCCGACGCTGCGGTTTCGCGGGTTCACCGCCTCTCCGCTGCTGGGCCTACCACAAGGCGTCGCGGTCTATCAGAACGGCGTGCGCATCAACGAGCCGTTTGGCGATATCGTCCAGTTCGATCTCATTCCGCAGTTTGCGATGGAGAGCATCCAACTTGCAGCGGGCGTCGAACCGACCTTTGGCCTCAACGCGCTGGGCGGCGCCCTGGCCCTGCGTCTCAAGAACGGGTTCGAGGCCACCGGGTTCAGGGGTGAGGCCCAGGGTGGTTCCTTCGAGCGGTTCAGTGGATCAGGGGAGTTCGGTGGCGCGCGTGGACCGTGGGCCATCTACCTCGGTGCTACCAGGTTTGACGAGGCCGGCTGGCGTACCGAGTCCGGGTCCGGTGTCACCCAGGCGGTGGCAGATCTCGGGTACCGACGAAGTCGTGTCGATGCCGGCGCCAGCTTCACGTATGCCGGCAGCGTGCTCAACGGAAACGGCCCGGCCCCGATCGAGTTGCTCGACGTGGACCGGTCGGCGGTTTTTACCTTTCCTGACATCACCGAGAACCGTCTTGCCTTTGGCCAGGGTCGCGTCAACATCTTGTTCTCCCAGGCGTGGTCCCTCCAGGCAAACGGCTTTTACCGCGACCTCGACCGCCAGACCCTGAACGGCGACGAAGCTGAATTCAGCGCCTGCGACGACGACGTACTGCCACTCGGTGCTCCGGCCAACACGTTGTGCGCCGGCGGCGGGGATGACGATGGTGGCGACGATAGTGCTGACGCTGGTCTTGTCGCTCGCCTGGCCGGTGACGACGATGCCGACGGCAGCGACGGCGACGACAGCGCCAGCGACGCGTCAGGCCAGACCCCGCTGGTCGACGTCGTGACCGGGAGATTCATCACGACCGACGACGCCAAGGGTGATGCCGCCTTCAACCGCTCGACGACTCGGTCGCAAGGGTACGGAAGCTCCGTACAGCTCACCGGCACCCACCGACCTGGCCGGCACGTCAACACGTTGGTCCTCGGCGTTTCCGTCGATCTCGCCGATGTTGTCTTCCGCTCGAACAGCGAAGTCGGGACATTGACCCGGGACCGTACGGTGGCGGGCTCCGGGTTGTTCGTCGGCCTGTTCCGGGAGTCGCCAGACGATCTGTTCAACACCTCGCTCGAGACCGAGAACCGCGCGGTCGGGGTGTATTTTGCGGACACCGTGTCGTTTTCGGATCAGTGGCATGTCACGGTCTCGGGCCGGTTCAATGATTCGCAGATCACCATCATCGACCGGCTGGGCACATCGTTGAATGGCGACCATTCGTTCTCGCGGTTCAATCCCGCCGCGGGTCTGGTCTACCAGGCCTCGGATGCTCTGTCTGTCGTTGGGCGCTATACCGAAGCCAATCGAGCCCCCACTGCAGCCGAGCTGAGCTGTGCCGATCCTCAGGAGCCGTGTCGCGTGCCGAACGCCTTTGTGTCGGATCCGCCTCTCGAACAAGCGGTCGCGCGCTCGGTTGAGGGCGGTGCCCGGGGGCGATTCAGCATCGGTGGGAGCGAGCAGAGCTGGTCGCTCGTCGCCTACCGAACCGGGATACGGGACGACATCTTGTTCGTCGCGTCGCCAGAGTTGCTCGGCACCGGCTTTTTTCAGAACGGCGGCGACACTCGTCGGGTGGGTCTCGATGCGGAGCTCAGCGGCAACACAGACCGCTTCGAGTGGTACGCGAGCTACGGCCTCGTCGAGGCAACCTTCGAGTCGTCCCTGCTACTGCCGAGCAACGTCGCCGCGAACGATGCCGCGAGCGAGAACGGTGAAATCTCCGTTGCGCCCGGCGATCGTCTGCCTGGTATTCCCCGTCATAGCTTCAAGGTGGGTGGGCGATACGACGTGACCTCTGGGTGGAGCATCTCACTTGACGGAATCGTGGCGTCGAGTCGGATCTTCGTCGGCGACGAGGGGAACGACCAAACGCCATTGGATGGCTACAAGAGCGTCAACCTTCGCTCCGCCTATGCGATGACCGAGTCCGTGGAGCTCTTTGGCCGGGTCGACAACCTCTTCGACGCTGACTACGCGACATTCGGCGTCCTGGCCGAAGTTGAGCTCGCGCTCGAGGAGGCGCCGGGCGCGGATGACCCACGCTTCGTGAGCCCCGCTTCGCCTCGGAGCGCGTTTGTAGGGCCCCGGGTCAGATTTTGAGCCAAGATCGGCGGAGGTTCGTAGCGCTATCTACCATGATCTGTTACAGTTACGCCCTGCCAGGCGCACCGGAATCGTGCCTCGAGTACAACGATCAACGCGAAGCTGGGGGACTCTTGAAATGACCGTGGAAGCCAAGCCGGCGATCGATCTCGATCACGCGAAGGAAGTTGTCCAGCGTTTCCAAGCCGAGTCGACGAAATGGCTGTATGGGCTCGATGATGCCGCCCGAATACTGTCATGGGCGCTCTTCACTCTGTTGCCCTACACCGACAAGCTCAGCCAAGCCAAAGCGCTACGCCAGCCGCACGTCATGTTCAGGGGGCCGACGGGAACGGGAAAGACTGACCTGGTCAGTGCGTGCGCCATGGCGATCGATGCCAAGTTCGAGCGGATCCAGGGGCTCCCGACCTATATGCCCGAGGACATCCTCGGGTACGAGACGATCATCGAGGAGCTCGACGGCACGCGGAAGATCCACTTCAAGCCTGGGAAGCTGATGGCCCATATCGTTCTCATTGACGAGGACAACCGTCTCTCTGGCAAGACCAAGGCCGCGGTGCTGGAGGGGATGGAGGAGAGCTCCGCCACGCTTGCATCCGACTATGGCAACTTGACCGAAGGCAAGATGCTGCCGCTGTTCCCGCTGTCATGCGACTTCAACGACATTACCGGCCCCCGGTTCTTCATGGTGATTTGCACCGAAAACATCTTTGGCGAAGAGGAGGGGACGTTCGCAAATCCTGTGGCGCAACTCGACCGGACCACCCTGTCGATCAACATGTTGGACCCCGACGATGAAGAGGACGAGCTGAACATCAGCGCGCGAAACGTCGTCGGAAAGCGGGTCGACAAGCTGACCAATCTGTACGAGGTGCTCGACATCGCGAATTACATCTTCGACACCGTGACGATGTCGGACTACGCACAGCAGTACAAGGTGCGTCTTATCCGTAACACGCGACCCCATCGTGTGCAGGGCCGAGCGGCACGAACCGTCAAGGAGTACATCAGAGTCGGTATCTCGCCGCGCGTCCATTTCCACTTGGAAGCGGTGGCCCGAACGTTTGCGTTCTTCAACGGCGACCTCGTGATTACGCCAGACCACATCAAGGCCGTTGCCGAGCCGGTGCTCGCGCATCGTCTCGTCCTCAGGGAAGGCATGGAGTTCTCGGTAGTGAAAGAAGACCTCCTGCAGAAGGTCATCCAGGACATGGAGATTCCGCCGTGGAAGTAGAGGAGGTGTTTGCCAGGTTCCGCGATATCAAGCATGGCATCAGGTCCAGGAAGCGGTCGACCAGCATTCACTACGGCGAGCACAAGAGCGGATTCAAGGGCACCGGATACGACATCGTCGGCGTCGAGCGATGGCGCCCTGGCCAGCCGCTGAAAGACATTGCGTGGAACATCAGCCTTCGTACCTACCCGGACAAGCTGTTCAAGATCGAGCGGATGGAGCCGAAGGAGCTTCGGACACTGCTTGTGGTCGACTTGTCGCATTCGACGTTGTTCCAGATCTCGCAGGAGGCCAACAAAGCGCTCTTGCTGCTGGATCTGCTTGGCAACATCGGCCTGACCCGTGCCAATCTCCGAGATCCAGTCGGGTTGCTGGGGTTCTCGGACCAGGTCGAGATGTTTCTCAAACCAAAGCTGGGGACGTCTCAGGTCTTCTACATGGCGCAGCAGATCTTCGAGAAACTCGCCTTGGAGCGAGAGTTTCCGACGCGGCGGACGGCCGATTTCTCGGTGCCATTCAAGTTCATGGCCAGCCGTCTCAAGAGGCGACACTCGGTGATCGTGATCTCCGACGTGGTCGACATGCTGAATGACCACGCCTCAATCGATTTCAAGCTCCTGAGAATGCTGGCCGCGAAGCACGATATGATGTTCTTCATCTTGGATGACCCGGAGGAGTTTCACGTGAGACGTCCGCTTGGGTACATCCGGATCTCGGACATGGAGACGGGAAAGCAGACCGTGATTTCGGCTCGCAAAGCTGGCGCAATCCGGCGGAAGATCGAGGAGTCTCGAGCCACGCTCCAGTACGCGTTGAAGCACCGGTGCGGGATCGATTCGGTGGTCTTGACGCCGGACAACCATGCCGAGGAGTTACCGAAATTTCTGATCTCGCGCACCGCCCGGTAGCTGGCGGGCACGCGGGTCGAGACTGACTGAGATGAGACAGCGCGGTAAGCTCGTTCCAACCCTGGCAGCAACGACCGTCGCGGTGGTCTGCGTCGCGATGCCGATGCTCGTGGCCCGGCAAGCATCGGACACGGAGCAGATGCCGGCGGAGGCATCAGTTGTCCAGGTGGAGACGCTCGAGCTCGAGCCGACCGTCGTCAAGACGGGCGATGTGATCACCCAGACCTATCGCGTCCGATTTCCCGATCTGATCAGCGAGGGCAAAGAGATCATCATCCTCGAGGACCGGATGGCGCCTGAGAATCTTCCGGTGTACCCGTTCGAAGGGATCTCCCTCGAGGTCGACAAGCGTCAGGTCGGCGACGAGTACATCTGGGACTTCGAGTACGGACTCCGGTTAATCGCCCCAGAGAAGGCGTTCTATGTGCTGCCGGGATTCAGCTTCTACTACCTGACCCGTGATCTCGGTGAGGACGTGGAAGATGCCGAGGTCGAGCAGGTCGATGCCCAGGGTGGCTTCGTTCGATATGTCACCACCATTAACGACGTGCCGGTGCTCGACATCCGCGACACGATCGAACTGGGGGAGTTTCAGACCCGCGCGGCCGGTTTTCGGATCTTGGCCTGGGGCGTGGCGCCGCTCCCGTTGTTGGTGTGGTTTGTTTTGCTGGTCCGGCACGCGCGCCGGCCTAACACCGTGACTGAAGACCAGCAGCGGGAGGCCGACGAGCTCGACCGACTGGAGGCCCAGATTCCACGGGCACCGTCGATCTGGCAGGCCCGACGGGCACTGCTCGCCGCCATCCGTGCGCTGGAAGACCTCGTGCCAGGCGCCAACGGATCGTCCCTCTCCGACGTGCAGCGCACCCTCCTGATCTCTGGCCGGGAGTTCTTACAAGCTGAGATTCAAGAGCTCCACTCTGGGGACACGCCGAAAGATATTCAGCGGCACGTCGAGGGACTGCATGACGATGCGCGGAAGGACGCGCTGCTGGCGCTTGCCGGCCGCCTGGTGACCTATCAGCATGGTCTGGAGCGCGATGCGCCGGCACCGATCGACGATCCGCCCGGTGAAGCGCGCGAGCTGACGGCGTCGATCGCCCAGTTACGACCGCACATCCTCCTGTGGACGCGGTTGAAGGGACTGTTCGGCGTCTAGGGATTCGACATGCTTCTGACCTGGACCGAGTTCGTCGCGTTCCTTGCGGCCGGACTGCAAGAGCTGGCCGAGACGGAGTATGCGCAGGTCCGGTACGGCGATGTGGCCATGGCGATCTCGCTGGCGGTGCTGATCGCGCTCGCCCTCTTCTTGACGGCTACCCGACTCGCCTTGTGGCGACGGAAGTACAGCCGTCATCATTCCGGGCATGCGATCGCAGCGGCCCACCAGAAACGGGCGTGGGTCACGGTCGTGCACGCCGCGCCAAAGATACTGATCGTCGGGGCGCTCGCGCTGATTCTGGTTGCGGCCGCCGACCCGTTCTTGACCGCGACGGAAGAGGTCAGCGGGTATGTCGAGTCGCGGGTTCGGGTCGACCTGGTCGACACGTCCGGGTCGATGGCGTGGGAGTTTCCCGACTCTGAGAAGTCGAAGGCCGAGGTCGCGCGCGAGGCGCATCTTCGCTTCCTCGACATGCGGGCCGGGAAGAACGACCGCGTCTCGTTGTGGTTGTTCTCAACCTACCCGTACATGGTCGATGATTTCGTTGTGGACGACGAGCTCTACTACTTCCAGGTCTGGGATGCGCCGTATGTCATGACCCAGCGGCTCGACAAAGCGATGGTCGTGCCTCACGACAAGGTACGGATCATTCCGGCGGAAGGAGACACGAACATCATCCGACCGCTCCGTTCGATCGTGAAGGCGTTCGATCAGGACGAAGCGGCGATGGGCGGCAACGAGAACTTGAATCGGGCGGTGCTGATCATCACAGACGCCGCCGTCGACGACTTTCCCGATTCGGAGTTCCTCGAGCTGAGCCGTCGTAACATCGTTCCATACATCATCTACATCAACACCAGCGATATCAGGACGAGAATGATGGGGCGGTCCTCGACGCCTCGGCTGATCGAGATGATTCGCGAGTATGGCGGCGACTACTTTGATGTGACGGATCAGGACAGCCTCGCACGGGCGTACGAAGCGATCGACGAGCGCGAGGCCGTGCGGGTCGAGATGAAGCATCGGGCGCTCAAGGTGCCGATCTATTCGCGGTTTCTCCTCGTCGCGATGGCCATGCTGGTCGTGGGAATCCCGATGGGGTTCGTGTCGGAGCTGCTCTGGGGCACGAGCCCCTAACGAGTGCCTCGAGGAAGGTGATATGAGACTGACTGATCTCGTCGACCGGGACCATGCCTTCAAGTACGTGATCGGCTTCGTGCTTGCGGTGGTGTTCCTCGTTGTTGTGGCGGTCCCCTCGCGGAGTCTGTCCGGCTTCTATCTCACGCTCGACGAGCTGAGTGACAGCGTGCGCCGGAACGACTTCGAGCAGGCCGAAGCGAAGTTGTCAGAGGCCACGGCATTCTATGAGCGCAGTCGCACCTGGGGCCTGCAGGCGCTCGCTGATAGTTACTTGTTCCGGGAAGCATTCCTCCAGCAGGCGTCCTACAGCTACCTGACCGGCGACTATGAAACGGTCGTCAACGATCTGGCGGACGACGTTGACGATCCGCGAGCATCATACCTGCTCGCGAGCGCGAAATTTCAGCTGGCTCGAATTCGGTATCGAGCGATTCCGGCCGATGCGCCCGATGCCGAGGAGTTGCGTCAGGCGATCATTCAGGAAGTGCTTGACGACGTCAATGCCGACTACGAGCGGGCCCTCCGGGCGGACACCGATGGACCGTTCGAATACAAATGGAACTACGACCTGACCAGCGACGCGGAGGCCACGCGCCGGGCGTTGGAGACCCCGCCAGAGTTAGAGCCGCCAGAGCTCGAGCAGATGAAGGGCGAAGGCACGCCTGTGCGTCGGCGTCGCGGATAGTCTCAGATGTCTGAACTTCTCGCCGCCTTCGAAGGAAGCGTCGAGTTTGCGAACCCCGAATACCTGATGGTCGTGCCGGTTGCGGCACTGCTACTGGTTTTTGGCCTCGTGGTGTTCGTGTTGCGATACTTCCTCCGGCCGGTGAAGACCCACGGGTCTTCCTATCCACTGATCGGCCCCATCAAGTTCTGGTTCCTTCTCGTTCTGTCCCTCGTGCTGCTGGCGGCAGCGGCGGCTCGCCCGTTCTGGATTTATGGGGCGTCGAGTTTCAAGCGTGGTGATGTCGACGTGGCAGTTGCGGTCGACGTCTCGGCCTCGATGTGGGTCAAGGATCTCAACGGACTGTCACGTCTCGAAGTCGGGGTTCGGGAAATCTTGAACCTCTACACACAGGAGATTCTGACGCCGGGGGACCGCGTGGCGTTGTTCGTGTTCGGCACCACCGCTGTGCGCAAGGTCCATCTGTCGTCCGACGCCGAGCGGTTTATCAACCAGGTCGGACGGATCGCTCCGCCCCCGACCCTGTCGGGCGACGCCTTTCCCTGGGACAGCGACATCGCGACCGCGTTTGAGCATGTGTATTCGTCGATCGACAACCAGGACCGTTTTGAAGCGGGCGAGGAGGACTGGGTGCCTATGCGCCGCTCAGACCGGATGGTGATTCTGGTGACCGATGGCGATTTCTTCGGCGACCGCGAGCAGGTGGCTCGACTGGACCGGGCCCTGGGGGAGTTTCAGCGCCGGGGTCTCGTCGTGTACCCGCTGGGCGTGGGGTCACCCACCGGCACGGATCTGGATAGTGTCTTGCTGAACTACGTCCCGGGCATCGACTACGACCAGACCCTGGTCATCGATCTCGAGGGGATTCGTACTCGCCTCCGAAGCGATGGGCTGGTGATGCTCGAGCAGCGAACCGGCGGGCGGTCGTTCATGGTCGACAGCGCCGGCGTGTCGGCCACGCCGTTCTTGCGCAACGCGGTCAATTCTCACCGCGCCATTACGTTTCAGTTGATTCCCGCCGACGATCGGCAGGAAGTCTGGCAGTGGGTGCTGGCGTTGGCGGTGCTGACCTTCGTGGTGGCGGTGCTACTGTATTGACCCCTGGTCCCCTCCCTGGGATCGACGCGGCCGACTTCCTCGAAACGTGGTTGGAGCACCGGTGTTCCATGAGGCCTACAAGGCGTCCCGTCACGGGGGGGTGTTTAATCATCATCTCGTTATCACGCGAAACTTCACCGACCGCAGGGGCGCTCCGTGGACGCACACAGTTCACTCGGTACGCCGATGGCCCGCTCGAAAAGCGAAGAGGCGAGTGTGGCCGGTGGTCTCCTGATCGGTCTCGGTGACGACCAGATCACTCCTGATCGTCCGATGCCGTCCGAGTACGGTCTCGCCGGGGCGCCGGCGTATCTGTCGGTGAGTTGGTTCTTCTGAGGCGCGCGCCGACTCAATCCCGATCCCGCCACCGCTCCGGACAGGCGAAGCTCGGGCCCGGTGGTGGCCTAAACCTCATCAACCGTGCCACCAGCGACCATCATGCCTTCAATGGTCCGTCAGGGATGCCGGCGCCATGACGGACGAACCGGGCGAGGTTTGACATGTCCTCATCCCCGTAACCCTGCGCGATCAGCGCGTCTTCGATCGTCGCAACCAGGCTGGCGATCGGGACCGGCACCTTGAACTCCCGAGCCGTGTCGAGGGCGATCCCAAGGTCCTTGCGGTGAAGCCGCAGCCTAAAGCCGAGGGGGTAATCGTCCTGCAGCATCTTTTCCGAACGGTTGTTCAGGATCCACGAACCAGCCACGCCGCCGCCGATCGCTTCGACCACCTTTTCGGGATTGGCGCCCGCACGGTAGGCGAGCGTCAGTGCCTCGGCGAGAGCCATGAAGGTGCCGGTGATCACGACCTGGTTTGCAACCTTGGCGATCTGGCCACACCCGACCGGGCCAATCCGGGTTACCTTGTTCCCGATGACCTGCAGCACCGGGTGCGCGCGCTCGTAGTCTTCTTCTGACCCACCGCACATGATCGCGAGCGTGCCGTTTATCGCGCCTTCGGAGCCACCCGACACCGGCGCATCGACATACCCGATTCCCCTTGTTCGAAAGGTCTCGGCAATCCGCCGTGTGGATTCCGGTGCGATCGACGAGCAGTCGATCACGAGACCGCCCTCTTTGAGCCCATTGATCGCGCCTCTGTCGGGGTCGAGCAGGACCCGCTCGACGTCGGGTGTATCTGAGACGCACGTCAGGACGATCTCTGCGTCCGCCCCTGCTGCGGATGGGCTTTCCGCACGCGCGGCGCCCAGCGTCTCCAGTGGTTCTTCTCGGCTGCGCGTTCGGTTATGAACCGTGATCTCGAACCCGGCCTTGATCAGATTCTCCGCCATCGGTGCGCCCATCGTTCCAAGACCGATCACCGCTATCTTCATGCTGCGTGTCTCCTTTTTGTCACCCTAAGAACACCCCACTAGTGTCCTGAGTTTGATAAACCTGTACATTCGGCCAGCGCTGCATCCCGTAGAGGCCGGCGCTGAGACCTTCTTCTCGTGCTCGAATATTCCCGATATGCTCGCTCTTCGCGCCGGGCCATCCGGGCGCATCGCCGCCCTCGGTGTACAGGTATATCGAACTCAGGACACTAGCCGATTGGCGCCAGCCGCGGATCGGATACCGGAAGCACCGGGAAAGCTCGAAGAAACGTACAGTAACACCACCAGAATAGACTGAAGACACCCGCAGTGATGAGCCCCTCGAGCACGCCGAGGGGGGTGCCGTTCTCATGCCAGAGCGACGGCACCACGAGGATGAATCGTTCCAGCCACATCCCGACCAGAACCAGCAGCGCGATCGTCGTCAACCCCCGCGCGTGGGTCTTGACGTTTCGGCTGAGCAAGAGCGTGAACGGAATGAAGAACACCATCATGAGGGCGATCCATGTCAGAGGTGCCCACGAGCCGTACATGCGATGGGCGATGAACCCTGTTTCTTCCGGGAGATCGCCGTACCAAATGACCAGATACTGCGACCAGAGCATGTAGGCCCACAAGATACAGAATCCGAAGAGGAGCTTCCCGACGTCGGACAGCTGCCGCTCACCGATGTACGCCTGAAGACGCAACCGGTTACGGGCCCAGATAGCGGCCACCGCGAGGAACGCGACGCCGACGAACAGGTTACCGACAAAGTAATACGCGCCGGCGAGCGATGAGAACCAGTCTGGGTCGAGGGCCACGACGAAGTCAATGGCGACGAGCGAGACGATCCAGCCGTAGGCGATCAACACGCACGGCGCGAGCACATCCTGAGACCGTTGGTTGCGCGCCCTCTCGTCGACCAGTCCGTGCCAGCCGCCAATCAGACGCCGCGCGAAGCCGGTGGCCGTCCGCTCGCCAGACTCGTCGAGCATACCTACATCGGGTCGCAGCGAGCGGTAGAGGTACGCGAGACTGAGTCCGCTCAGGAGCACGAACATCAGTGCCTGTCGGGCGACAAAGCATGGGACATTGAGCCAGAGGCGCCGGGCTTCGACCGGCGCGTGAATCCAGGGCGCCCAGTTCGTGATCCCGACCAGCAGCACCAACAGCAGAACGAACGCCACCGGGAGGAATGCGGCGGTCGCCTCGGAGAGGCGCTTGAGCGAGCGTCCCCATCGTGCGCAGGTCGCCTGCAGGATCGCCGAGATGGCCACACCTGCATAGGCGAGCCCAGCGAAGAAGAGGAAATTCACCAGCAACGCTTGCCACGCCCGGGTGCCGTTGCCGCTGACGACGCCGTAGACAAACGCCAGCCCGCCGACGAGACCGATCACCAGAAGTGACGGGTGCGCTCGACCGGAAACCAGCGTGTCGGTGTTTGCGGTTCCGTCCGTCATGGGATTGCTCGATCGAACACTCGATCACCGCGTGGTGTTGTAGGTGCGGATGTGGTGGATGACCGCCCACCGCTCGTTCACACTGAGCGTGTTCGCGAACGCCGGCATCGTGAATCCACCCTCGCGCAGCGTGTTGTACAACTCCCCGTCGGCGGTATCCTGTACGTCCGGGTCCCGGAGATCGCTGGTTCGGTCGAAGAACTCGACCAGTCGGCCGGTGCCAGATCCGTCGGCTCCGTGGCACGAGGCGCAGTAGATCCGATACAGTTCCGCTCCCTCCGCCAGCACATCCGTCGATGGGGGAAGCGGATTGGTCAGCTTTTCTCGCGCATCGCGGCGACCGAGGATTCGTGGGCCGTCTACCGCCAGCACATCCTCCGGGGGCATCATCAGCCGCTCGTAGGGCGTGACGACCGGGCCCACGAACATGTCGCGGGTCCACGGGAAGGCCGATAGCACGGCTCCGGTAAGCCCGACCGCCAGCAGGGTCGCCGCGACGCGCTTGTTGCGAATGGTCATGATCTCGTTTCCGAACCTATGTCTGGGTGACCTTCTTCAGATATGTAATGGCGGGACGCGTGTTGAGCTCACCGAGCACGTGATAGGCTCGCGCGTCGTCTGACAATTGTGAGGCTCGGCTCTCAGGGTCGTTCATGTCGCCGAACACGATCGCCTGAGCCGGGCACGTCTGGGCGCACGCCGGCGTCACGTCGCCATCCTGCACCGCGCGGCCCTCGTCCCTGGCTTCGCCCTTTCCGTCCGCAATGCGCTGAACACAGAACGTGCACTTCTCCATGACCCCTGCGACGCGGGCCGTCACATCAGGGTTCAGCTGCAGGTTCAACGGTTCAGGAAACTGCTGGTGCGACCAGTTGAAACGCCGCACGCGGTAGGGGCAGTTGTTGGCGCAGTAGCGGGTCCCGACGCACCGGTTGTACACCTGAGCGTTCAGGCCCTCGTCAGTGTGATACGTAGCAAACACCGGACACACAGTCTCGCACGGTGCGTGATCACAGTGCTGACACAGCATCGGCAGGAACCGATTGTCAACCTGGGAGTCACGTCGCTCGACAAACCGCTCGATTCTGAGCCATGACATCGTCCGTCCATGGCGTATCCGGTCCGGGCCGACCACCGGCACGTTGTTCTCTGCGTAACACGCTGCGACGCAGGCATTGCAGCCGTTACAGGCGTCCAGGTCGATCACCATGCCCCACTTGTGGATCGGGTGTTCGTGCTCGGGGCTCAGGCTGAAGTGTTCCGCTTCCGGCTCGAAGTCGCCCGCGACGAGCGCAGCCAGCGACACCGTTTGGGCGATCTCCCGGTCCCGCTGGTCGAAGCTCATTTGCAGCCGTGGGATCGCGCGGGTGACCTCCAGCGGAATCGCGTCGATACTTGTCAGCCAACGTCGTCCACCCGAATCTGGTTCTGGATCTCCGCTGAGCAAGGTAAGGGGATTGACGCCGCGGCCGGTCGCATAACGGCCGTAGCCAGTGTGTCCCTGCCCGATCGGCATCGCGACGACACCTTCTCGGAGCTGGTCGTTGATCAACAGACTCGCGTCGACCGTGCCATGCTCCGACGTCAGCCGTACGAGCTGACCCTCCTCGGCCCCGATCGCTTCGGCCGTTGAAGTCGACGCCTCGACCCAGCTGCTCCAGGTTGTTTTCATCAGGGGGTCGGGGATCTCTTGCAGCCACGGACGGTTGGCGCCCCGGCCATCATAGTGGTGGAGCGATGGATAGACCATCAGCTCCAGCGCCCGGTCGGTCGCTGGCGGAACGATCTCCAGCCCCTCGTCGATCAGCGTCGGAGTCAGCTCGACGGGAATGGGGTCAACCGCTTCAAAGACCCCACCCCGCCGCTGGAGGGTGAGCGAAAGTTAGTTGGAAATTGAAGCGGCTCCAAACCCTGTGGTTTGATGACGTTGACACAAACGGACATCACCCCACGAGAGAAAGGAGCCGAGATGAGCAGTGTCCTACGTCCGGTCAGGAAGCGCAAGAAGGGTCGCACGCTGGGTCCGGTCGACATCGTCCGCCGCGAGGACTACGCCGGTCTGGAGCTCGACGCCAAGGTGGAGCTGATCCGCTCCTTGGTCCCCCTGGGCTTGATGCACGTGGAGGAGGTGCTCGACGCGGAGGTGACGGCGCTGGCCGGCGAGCGCTACGCCCGCAAGGACGCGTCGATCGGGGGACGCCGTCACGGCGGCAACCCCGGGACGGTGGGCCTGGCGGGGCAGCGCGTGCCGATTCGTGTACCGCGGATTCGTCGTGTCGCGGGCGGCGAGATTCCGCTGCGGTCGTACGCGGCGTTGCATGGCGATGGTGCGGTGAACGACTTGCTGCTGAAGCGCGTGCTGTATGGGATCTCATGCCGCAACTACGAGGCTGCCGCCGAGGCGATTCCCGGGCGATCGGGCTGTCGGGGTCGACGGTGTCCCGGGGGTTTATCCAGGCCAGCGCGGCGCAACTCCGGGAGTTCCAAGAGCGGGACCTGTCCGGTGAGGACGTGGTGGCCGTGGTCCTGGATGGCAAGACGTTCGCCGAGGCCACGATGGTCATCGCGCTAGGCATCACGATGTCCGGGGAAAAACGCTTCCTCGGCTTGGTCGAAACGGACACGGAGAACGAGCGGGTGCTGACGCCGTTCCTGCGGTCGTTGGTCGAGCGGGGCCTCGACCTCTCCCAGGGCGTGCTGGTGATCCTCGACGGCGGCAAGGGGCTGCGTGCGGCCGTCCGGAAGGCCTTTCGGGACCGGACCCTGGTCCACCGGTGCCAGTGGCACAAGCGTGAAAACGTGGTGAGTCACTTGGCCAAGCGCGAGCAGGCGGTGTGGCGCCAGCGCCTCCAGCGCGCCTACAACCGCCCGGCGTATCCAGAGGCTCTGGGTGCGCTCGAGACGCTCCATCGCGAGCTGGAGGACCGGAACCAATCCGCGGCCGGCAGCCTGGCCGAAGGCCTGGACGAGACCCTGACGCTGCATCGCCTCGGGCTGTACGGGGTGCTGGGCCGGTCACTGAAGACGACGAACTGTCTGGAGTCCATCAATGCGCTCGTCGAGGAACGCTGTGCGAAGGTCGATCACTGGCAGAACTCGAGCCAACGCCACCGCTGGCTGGCCACTGCGCTCCTCGACATCGAACCGCGCTTGCGCAAGGTGATGGGCTACCGCCACCTGCCCACGCTCCGTGCCGCGCTGAAGCGAGAACTGAAGATAGACACGACGACGTCGAAGAAGAAAGCCGCGTGATGAATCAGGAGCCGTAGAGAGTTTCAACTAAGAATGGGCTTGACTCCGCCGCTGGGCCTCGGCCCAGAAATCGTCGAAGTCCACCGCGGGTGGCGGGTTGACTGATTCGGAGTCCGCCGCTGGGGTCGGCTGCAGCTCTTGCCACGTCGCTTGGAGCAGAGCCAGGAAATCGCCACGTCGTGGCAGGCCGGCGGAGACATCTTGGCCCAGCGCTCGAGCACTGTCCAACAGAATGTCGCCGAGATGTTTCGTATCGAATACCGGGCGCATCACCGGCTGCATCAGGCCACGCACACCCTTTCTCGGCACGCTGTCCCCCCAGCTCTCCAACGGCGTATGGGTGGGGAGCACCAGATCCGCGAGCGTCGATGTCTCGTCAGGAAAGCTGGACGTGCTGACGACAAAGGGGACCTGGTCGAGGGCCGCGGCGAAGGCCGCTCCGCCCGGCATTGTGTGGATGGGGTTGACGTCGTGCAGAATCAGCAGCTCAATGTCTCCGGCGCGCATCGCATTCGTCAACTCGACCATGTCGCGATAGGTGCCAGCCCGGCCCCAGTTCATGTCAGGTCCGAACACGACGGTCGAACCGATGTTGCCGGCCACGTAGTTGAGAAGGTTGATGGCGATTTGCGCCGCGGTTGCCTGGTCTCCGCAGGCGGCGATGCCGCTGCCAACCGCGAGTGACCGCCCGGCGCCAACCGCCGGATCCGAGAACGACCGGGCAAGCTCTCGGATCCGGTCCGCGGAGACCCCGGTCACGTTCGAGACCCGTTCCGGCGGGTAGTCCGCGAGCAATTCGCGGAGTTGCAGGGCCGGTTCTGCGTCGCGCGCCGGCCCCTGGACGCGCGTTTCCTCGACGATCGTGCGAGCCATCGCCGCCGCTACGAGCGCCTCGGTGCCGGGCCGGATCTCGATCCATTCGTCAGCGTTGGCACCGGTGAGCGACATCCGCGGCTCGATCTGGATGAAGCGTGACTTCCGTCCGTCTTGAACGCGCCGACCCTCGGAAAGGTCACGCGTGTGACCGACCGTCGACAACCAGGTCTCCTGAAAGTCAGCGCCAAAGGACACCACCACATCGGGTGACGAGAAGTCGTGAGGGGGCACCGCCTCATGGCCGAAGGTGGTACGGTTCGCGGCGCGAATCGCTTCGTAGGCAAATGGCTCGTATGTCACGCGGCGCGCGCCAACCCCCTCGGCCCAGGTGGCGATCAGGTGATCCAGAGTGCCGGTCGTCAGCGGGGCGACAATGGCGATTCGTCCCGGCGGTCCAGACTCTCGAACCGTCTGGAGCTGATCGACCAGCAGCTGCTGAGCCTGTTCCCAGTCGACGGGTTCGAGGACACTGGACCCGGTCGAGGGGTTGGTCGTCCGCCGCTGCTGGGGCCCCGCGATGCGGTCAGGGTTGTACAGACCTTGCAGGGATGCGTGTCCGCGAACACAGAGGCTGCCTCGGTTGATGGGGTGCTCGGGGTTGCCTTCAATTTTGACCGCCCGCCCCTCACGTGTTCGCACCAGCGTGCCGCATCCGGCGGGACACTCGCCGCAGACGCTCGCGTACCACGTGGCGACGCCCGGGATGACGTCCTCAGGCGGCACCACGTACGGAATGATCCGCTCGGGCGCAACTGGAGAGCAGGCGGCCACCGCGGCCGCCGGCGCCGCACCGCCCAGTACCTTCAGGAAGGTGCGTCGGCCGACGGTCTCGGTCAGTCCGTCGGAGGTGTTGTGCTCGTGGCTCACGTGCCGATGCTCCCCGTCAGTAGTGACAGACCAGGCAGTCGCGGGACGCCTCCCGCTCCTGATGACAGTTCAGACACCAGCCCATCCTGAGCGACTCAACCTGGACGGCGGCCTCCATCTGGGCGACGTCGCCGTGGCACTCCGCGCAATCCACACCCCCAAGCACATGGCGCTTATGGGAGAAGCGCACATGGTCGGGCAGATCGTGCACGCGCACCCATGGGATCGGCGCTTCGTTCTCCCAGAACTCCAGCAGCCTCTGGATCTCTGGGGCGTCGGCGAGAACCTGTTCGTGGCATCCAGCGCATCGCTGAACGGAGGGAATCCCCGCGACCTGGCTGCGACGTGCATACACATGGCACATCTGGCAGTCGAGACCGATCTCCGTCACGTGGTGGCGGTGGCTGAAATCGATCGGTTGGATGGAGTGACCGTCGGCAGTCTCAGGGGTGGTGGTCGGCGCGTCTTGTGGCTCCTGCGCAGTGCCTCTCACACTCACCGACGCAATCACACTGACGAGCAGCGCGAGGAGGACGACGCAAGCAATCCGGAACGGGATGACGCCCGTCGACACGCGACACATACGGTAGGGAGCCGCCGACTCGCCGGTATCATACGTCGCTGGACTCGGGGCGACAACATCCCGCGATCTGTGGCAGAGGAGACTCAGCCGTGGTCGGTATCGGGAACGATCAGCGGCTTGCGGCCGGCCCGTGCACGGATCCAGTTGATCGCGCTGCTGATGTGCCGCTGGCGGATCAGACGGAGCTCGAGGGCGCGCTTACCAGGAAACTCCAACAACGACAGCGCGACGAGCACCGTAATGATCCCTTGTCCCGGCAACACCATCATCGCGATCCCAGCCAGTAGCAAGGCAGCGCCGAGGACGTTCTTGACGACTCGCGCGGTCGCCCGGGCGACCCGATGCCGACCGAGCCAGGTGTGCTCGTCGGGGTCAGGTGCCACGAAATAGTCTCGTCGCATGCGGGCAATCAGGACCGGGATCAAGACGAAGCTGCCCACGAACAGCACCAGTGACACACCAAAGGCCCACGCCAGGGCGTTGGGATGCTCGCCCGCCCATCGAAATGCTGTGAGTGACCATTGGCTGACCGCCGACACGACCCCCTATTCTAGAGCCGGTTTCGCAACGGCGCCGGCTTTTTGGCGGCCGACGCATTCGGTGCCGCTGCGTCGCTCGACTTCTTCCGGTGTACTCACGTCGTCCCTCACAGTCTCGCGCAGACATCCTTGTGACATAATCAGCCTCATGACACCGACGCGCCGCCGTACGGCGGTGGTGGCGGCTATCGCGCTCCTGGCGGTGGCCGTCGTTGGCCTGGCTCCAACGGTGCACAGCGCGGTCCGTCCCCCCAAGTTCGACTACCGTATCGTCAAGCTCGAGAACGGCCTGACGGTGGTGATGTCAGAGGATCACTCGACGCCGATTGTTCACGTCGAGCTGTGGTATCGGGTGGGGTCGAAGAACGAGCGACCCGGGCGGACGGGCTTTGCGCACCTGTTCGAACATCTGATGTTCAAGGGATCGCAGAACGTTCAGTCCGACCAGCACTTGAGCTTCATCTCTGGCGTCGGGGGAGATGGCAACGCCTATACAACCGAAGACGCCACCGTTTTTTTGCAGACGGTGCCCTCACAGTATCTGCCCCTCGTCTTCTGGCTTGAGGCCGATCGGATGGCAACGCTGCGTATCGACCAGCGGACCCTCGACGCCGAGCGCGACGTCGTCAAGGAAGAGCGCCTCTGGCGGTACGAGAACGAGCCGTTCGGTCTCTTGAACGAGCTTTTGTACGACAACGCGTTCACCGCACATCCGTACAAGCACACACCGATCGGGTCAATGGTCGACCTCGAGGCGGCCTCGATCGACGACGTCCGAGAGTTCTTCGAGACCTACTACGTTCCGGAGAATGCCACGCTGATTGTCGTCGGTGACTTCGAGACCGACAACGCGCTTCAGATGGCCGAGCATTACTTTGGGCGGGTTCCCAAGGCGAAGCGTCCGGTGCCTCGAGAAATCCCGCGCGAGCCGCCACGCGAGTCCGAGCAGCGGGTAACACTCGAAGCCGACAACTGGCCGCTGCCGGCCGTGATCATCGCGCACCACATTACGTATGACGGACATCCTGATGCGTATCCGCTCCACATTGCGTCGAAGATCCTCTCTGACGGCCAGAGCTCGCGCATCTATCGACGCCTGGTCTACGACGAGCAGGTCGCGATTCAGGCGTTTGGAGCGGGGAACATCATCGAGGACCCGAATCTTTTCTACGCCGTCGCGCTCATCCCACCGGGCGGGACACCGGCACAGGCCGAGGCGGCATTGATCGACGAGCTCGACAAGCTCAAGAATGAGCCGATCACTGACGAGGAACTTCAGCGCTCAAAGAATCAGTTTGCCAGGGATTACGTGATCGGCCGGTTCACGAACTCCCAGAAGGCGGCCCATCTGGCGCACGCCGCGGTCATCCATGACGACATCACGACTGCCGACGGCGAGTTTGACATCTTCATGAACGTGACCAAAGAAGATGTCCGCCGAGTGGCCCGCACCTACTTCACCGAAGACAATCGGCTGGTCATGACGATTTTTCCCCGTGGCTCAGGTGGGGGTCGGTCGGGGGGGAGATGATTCGGTCTTGCTGTGCGTTCGTCGCGGTCGGAACGCTGATGCTGACCGCGGCGCTGCCCGCCGCCGCACAGCGGGTCCAATGGCCACGCGAGACACCCCCGCCCCCGCTCCTGGCCCCTGAAGTCGAGTTTCCAGAGTACGAGCTCCGTCGGCTCGACAACGGCTTGCAAGTCGTCTACGTAGGGGCGTACGAGCAGCCTGCGGTCAACGTGCGACTATTGGTTCGGGCTGGAACATCGAGCGACCCGACGGGCAAGCCTGGTCTCGCGGCGTTGACTGCGCAGCTGCTGGATCAGGGCACCACCATGCGTGGGGCTCAGGAGATCGCGCAGACGATCGATAGCATCGGCGGTGGCCTGTCCGTCGGAGCCGGCACCGACCTCAGCTTTGTCAACATCTTGGTCCTCAAGGACAGTTTCGATGTGGCGCTCTCGATGCTCTCCGACGTGGCGCGGAACCCAGCGTACGCGCAGACCGAGATCGACCGGCAACTCCAGCAACTGCTGTCCCAGATGCAGGTCAACTACGACGACCCCGCCTATGTCTCAGGCATGGTGTTCGGCCGGCTGGTGTACGGAGCCCATCCTTACGGAATGCCCCACAACGGCACGCCCCAGTCGTTGACGCAGATCACCCGGGACGACCTGGCAGAATTCCACCGGAAACACTATCTACCAAACAACGCGATCTTGGCGGTCGTGGGTGACGTGACCGCGGAAGAGGCGTTCGCCGGTGCGGCCCGCGCGCTCTCCGATTGGCCGAGGGGCGACCTGCCGACGCCTAACCTCACGGAGCCACCGCCGCCCTCGAACCGGCTCGTCATCGTCGACAAGCCAGGGGCGGTGCAGACTGCGGTACGCGTCGGGCATTTGGCTCTCCCGCGCGCCCACCCGGACTACCTGGCACTCGACGTAGCGATCAAGATCCTTGGCGGTGAGGGCGGCAACCGCCTCGGCAGCGTGTTGCGTACGGATCGGTCGCTCACCTATTCCGCCTCGGCTGAGATGGCCGGGCGGCAGTTCGGTGGCGATTTTATGGCCCGGACGGATACGCGTTCGTCTGCTACGGCCGAGGTCCTTCGGCTCACCGTCGATGAGATCGCTCGGATGCAGCGCGAACGTGTCAGTCGGCGCGAGTTGCGCCGCGCGAAGGACTATCTTGCCGGCCACTTTCCGCTGACGATCGAGACTCCGAACGCCATTGCCGCGCAAGTCCTCGAGGCGATTCTGTTCGGATTGGAATTGGATGACCTGGAACGGTATCCCGAGCGGATCAACGCCGTGACCGCAGACGATATCCAGCGCGTGGCCAGACAGTATCTGAAGCCGGGCCTTCTCTCGATGGTGCTGGTCGGCGATGCGTCAACCTTTGTCAACGACCTGTCCGGCGTTGGGTTCGATTCGTATGACCTGATCCCGATCACCGAGCTGGACATCTCTGCGGTCGACTTCTTGGGCGGGAGAGAAGTCGCGCAGCGGAATGAGGTAGAAAGCCCAGCACCGCAGGCGGCCGTGAGGCGGCCGACTGCCGACGAGCCGCCCCGGCTCGGACAGCGTCCCGGCGCGCAGATGAGCGCAACAGACCTGCTGGACCATCGTCCGGCGCTGTATCCGGCCTCGGAACGTTGCGCATCGCCAGAGTCTTCCCGGTATTTTCGCACCTCCCGCCTTGTCGTCCGGGCGCATATCGCGCCGCACACCTCGACACGCTCGTCACGTCCTGCGCTTGCCGAAGTGCGGTGTCCAGGTCGGTCGTACTGAGGACCCTCCGCCCGTGGCGCCCTCCGACCAGCTCCTGCTTCGCGACGTCGGGCGGCCGATCCGTGACTCCCGGCACCGATCGCCTCAGGCACACTCTTGAACATCCTGCTTTCGTGTGGTGAACCGTCTGGCGACTTGTACGCGGGGGCGCTGACACGCGAGCTGCACGCTCTGGATGCCTCCACACGTGTGTTCGGTCTCGGAGGCGAGCGGATGCGCGAGGCGGGCGCCGACGTTGTCGATGACTTCGGAGGTCTAACGGTCACGGGGTTGTCGGAAGCGCTGTCGGTGCTCCCCCGGTCGCTGGCCACCTATCGCCGACTGGTGGCGTTGGCCCGACGCGATCGACCTGACGTGTTCGTTCCGATCGATTTTCCTGAGATCAATTTCCGTCTCGCCACGGCCATGCACCGGATGGGGATTCCGGTGGTCTACTATGTCTGTCCGCAAGTGTGGGCGTGGCGCCGAGGGCGCCTCAAGACGATGAAGAAGTTCGCCACGCGGGCGCTGGTGATCTTCCCGTTCGAAGAAACGATCTATCGGCAGGCCGGGATTCCGGTGGAGTTTGTCGGTCACCCGCTCGTGGAGCTGATAGACACGGTGCGCTCTCGGGAGGAGTTCCTCACCGACCATCGGCTCGACCCGACCGCCCCGACGGTGGCTCTTCTCCCGGGCAGCCGACCCAATGAAGTCCGGTCGATCTTGCGAGAGCTTGTCGGAGCGACGGCGCTGATTGGCCGCACGGTGCCGGAGGTGCAGTTCCTGGTTGCTCGAGCTCCTGGGCTCGACGACGAATTGTTCTCCCTTGCGAATGCCGCCCAACGGACCACCGATGGCCGTCCGCTTGTGATCGTGGAGGGGCAGACCGACGCGGTGGTTGCGTCCTCGGACGTTGTCGTCACGGCCTCCGGCACGGCGACGGTGCAGACCGCGCTGCACGGCCGGCCGATGGTCATCGTCTACAGGCTATCGCCCCTGACCTACCGAATGGTCAGGCGATTTGCGCATGTCGACACCGTCGGCATGGTCAACTTGATCGCCGGGGAGACCGTTGCGCCCGAACTGCTCCAGGACAACCTGACGCCGGACGCCGTGGCCGATGCCGTGCTGACGTTGTTGCGCGATCCGGAACGGGCCGAACAGGCACGCGTCGCTCTCGGCAAGGTGAGGGAGCGGCTGGGGAGCCCTGGCGCGAGTCGGCGGGCCGCGCAAGCCATCTGCGCGGTGGCACGGTCGGCGGGGAACGGCGGGGCGCGATGAGCTGGTCGTGGCGCATCGCGACGATCGCCGGAATTCCGATCAACGTTCACGGGACGTTCGCCGTGCTGATTCTCTTCCTTCTGGTGAGCGGGCTGGCGTCAGGTCGCGGGATCGCCGCAGCCGTGTCAAGCGTGCTGTTCATCCTGGCGATCTTCGTCACGATCATCCTGCACGAGCTTGGTCATGCGCTTACCGCCAGACGGTTCGGTATCAAGACTCGCGACATTACGCTGCTCCCGATCGGAGGGCTCGCTCGTCTCGAGCGGATGCCCGATGTGCCTCGGCAGGAGCTCTGGGTTGCCCTGGCGGGTCCGGCGGTGAATCTGGTGATCGCGCTCGGTTGCTATGCGCTGCTGCTCGCTGCGACCGGTGCAGCGCCGGTGTTAACCCTTGATCCCTCTGCCACCGGGCTCCTTGGTCGTTTTACGTCGGTGAACTTCGCGTTGGCCATCTTCAACATGGTGCCGGCGTTTCCGATGGATGGCGGACGGGCGCTCCGAGCCGTTCTGGCCGAACGGGTCGACTACACACGAGCCACCGAGATCGCTGCCAGTATCGGACAGGGGCTGGCACTTGTCTTCGGATTCGTCGGTCTGTTTGCCAATCCCATTCTCGTGTTCATCGCTCTCTTTGTCTGGATGGGGGCCAGCAGCGAGGCCACAGCGGCCGGTATGCGTGGTGCGCTGGCGGGTGTGCCGGTCAGTCGGGCCATGGTCACCGACTATCGGACCGTCCCCATGGGGAGCCCACTCCGTCAGGCGGCCGAGCTCGTCCTGATGGGTGACCAGCGCGACTTCCCGGTGGTGGACGAGGCCGGTGAGATCGTCGGGATTCTGACTCGTGAGCAGCTGATGTCGGCTCTTGGCCATCAAGGGCCGTCGGGGACGGTCGACCGTGCGATGACCACGACGTTTGACACCGCTGATGCGCGGGAGATGCTCGACGCTGCGTATGGACGCCTGCAACAGGCCAGGTGTCCCGTTCTCCCGGTTCTGGACGGCGGCCGGGTCGTTGGTCTGCTGACCGCGGAGAACGTCGCAGAATACGTGATGATTCGGGGTGCCTCGGCGCCGGGTCGACGGTTCTTCGGTTAGGACCCGCACGGGTCCTTAGGTCCCGTGCGGCCGTTCTACTCCTCGCTGAGGTCGCGGAGGTAGTTGATGATGTTCCAGATGTCGTCTTCCGACACTCGTCCCAACCACTCTTCCATCGCGTACTCTGGCGGAACGCCCTCGGCAATCGTCTTGAAGATTTCTGCGTCCGAGCTGCCGTGATCCCACTCGTCGTCGACGAGGTTTGCCGGCTGGGTATCCGAGATCGCTGCCGCGCCATCGCCAAGTCCGCGCGTGCCATGGCAGGAGGCACAAAACCTGACATAGACGGTGCGGCCCGCCGCGATCGATTCTTCCGAGGTGGGAACCGGGCTATTCTGAGCTGCCAGCACGGTGGTGCTCGCCGACGCAGTGCGGGGCCAGGGCGACGTCACGACACTCACGCCGAGGAGTATCACGAGTCCAACAATGAAGCGAGTGTGCATGTCGTGCCTCCTTCGTTCAAGGGCCGCAGCAGTATACTTCGCGGCTAGTGTCCCGTCTCAGAAACATGGGACACTCGATCTCGAAACCCGCCTATCTCGTTGTGGCTTCTGATGCTGACGGCAGACGACATCAAGACGCAGGCCCGGTCCCTCGGGTTCGACCTGTGCGGGATCGCGGCGGCGAGCGACTTTGCCGAGCTCCAGTTTCTCGAGACATGGCTCGACAACGGCTACGCCGGCGAGATGCAGTATCTGTCGCGCACTGCGCCGCGCCGTGCTGACGTCAGACAGCTGCTGCCGTCGGCCCAAACCGTGGTCGCGCTGGGTACCGTCTATAACACCCAGCAGCCGTACTCGACCGAACGCGCCGATCCGGACGAGGCACGGATTGCCCGGTACGCGTGGGGCGCCGACTATCATGATGTTATTGGGGAACGGACCCGAGCCCTGCTCGAGTGGATGCGGGATGCCAACCCGGAGACATTCGAAGCCAAGGCCTACGTCGACACCGGTCCGGTCCAAGAGCGTGTGTACGCCCAATACGCCGGTCTCGGCTGGATCGGCAAGAATACCTGTGTGATCAACCCCGACCTTGGCTCGTGGCTCTTTCTCTCAGAGATCATCTGTAGCTTACCGCTGGCGACCGACGTGCCGGCGCTGGACCAGTGCGGGACGTGCACCCTCTGTCTCGAAGCCTGTCCGACCGGTGCGTTCGTCGAGCCGTGGGTTCTAGACGCAACACGGTGTATCTCCTACCTCACGATCGAGCTCAAGGACGCCGTGCCGGATCCCGCTCGCAGCGACCTAGGGTCACATGTCTACGGCTGCGATATTTGCCAGGATGTCTGTCCGTGGAACGCCGATGCCGCGCAGTCGAGTGACGTCGGCTGGCAGCCGCTGTCGGTGTTCGACCGACCGCGATTGACCGACCTGTGGCGACAACGAGACGAGGTGCTCGGACCCATCGTGTCGCACAGCGCTCTATCGCACACGGGCCTCCGGCGCCTCCGACGAAACATCGCGGTTGCCCTGGGCAACCTGGGGTCGGATGAAGCCGATGCGGCACTCGCGGAGCCGGTCGCCGATGAGTCGAAGCGTGACCCGCTCGTGGGGTCACATGTCGCGTGGGCGCGGGACCGCGTGGCGACGCGCCGACGTAATAGGGTGAGGAGAATCTCCCCAGATTCGAGCGACCCATGAGCGACGAATCACCAGAGATCGTCGGTGTTGCGCCCGCCTTGCTCGTGTCGATGCCGCAGCTGGCCGACCCCAACTTTCATCGAACCGTGATCCTGCTCTGCGAACATGGTGTGGATGGCGCATTCGGCCTGGTTCTGAATCGTCGCACCGAGATGTCCGCCGCGTCGGTCGTTCAGTTGGCGCCGCCCGTCGAGATCGACAACGGGCTCGAGCTCTGGATCGGCGGTCCGGTCGAGCCGGAACGTGGATGGATCCTGACGGGAACCGAGCCCGATGACACAGAGTCGGTCAGGGTCAGCGACGGGGTTTTCCTGTCGACCTCTCAGGAGCTGCTTCGCCGATTACTGGTTGTCCCGCCGCCACCGCGAACGCGTCTGCTTACCGGCTACGCCGGTTGGGGCGCGGGACAGCTCGATGCCGAACTTTCGTCGTCGGCCTGGCTCACGGCGGAAGCCGACCCGGACATCATCTTCAGCACTCAGCCGACCGACATGTGGGAGACGACCATACGCCGGCTTGGTGCCGACCCGTCTCTTTTGCAGATGGGTGGCGAAAGCGTCCACTAGCGTCGTCGGCGCGGTGGAGCCGGCGGGGTGACGGGTGGCACTTCGTTGCGATAGACCTGTCCGTCTTTCATCACAAACAGCACGTTCCGAACATTCGTGATGTTCTCGAGCGGGTTGCCGTCGACCGCCACGAGGTCAGCGTTGAACCCTGACGCGATCGTCCCGACCTCGTCGCCCAGCCCGAGGGACTCGGCGGCCACGGAGGTTGCCGACAGGATCACGCCCATTTCATCCTGGCGCCCGTCTTCGACCCGTGCGACGAGTTCCTCTGCATTCAGGCCATGGGCACCGGCGACGGCGTCGGTTCCAAGAACGATCTTGACCGACGGATTGGCGAGGGTGCGGATGAAGGTGTCGATCCCGTCCCTGCGGGCCTCCTCCATTCGTGCGAACCCGACCGACGTGTAGCTGCCGATCCCGAGGAATCGGTCCCGGTTGTCAAAATAGTTCTGATACACGAGGGAGATCTGCGGGCTGAGATACGTCTCGTGCTCGGCCAGTAGCTCGATGACGTCATCGTCATACTGGTTCCCATACTCGATCGACGTACAGCCAGCCAAGATCGCCGCGCGGATGACGTCGGTGCCGTATCCATAGACTGCCGTCCGCAGTCCAATGGACGTCGCTTCCCGGCACGCCGCCTGGATCTGCGCATCGCTCATCGTCCGCTCGCCACCGTCTCGGATGCTCGCCGAAGCCACGACCTTAACGACGTCCGCGCCATCGGTTGCCAGCGCCTGAACAAACTGGCGGATCGTTTCGACATCACCGGTTTCGGCGGTGACGGGACGGATCGAGGTCAGCACGCGCGGACCCGGCAGCTCACCCCGGGCAATCCACTCCCTGAGGTCTGTATCCAGTGGGCTTCCTAGGCTTTGAACGGTCGTGAAGCCTCCCATCAGCGTCCGGTAGGCGTTGGCGACGGCATAGAGCATCGCCTGACCCTGGGTTTCGTCGGTCGTGCTCCGGTGGGTCTTTCCGTCCCGATCGAAATGTGCGGCAAGATGGACGTGTGTATCGATCCATCCGGGCATCACCACAAGATCCGACAAGTCGTGGGTGACCGCCCCGCGGAGTCCGTCAATCCGGGTGATCGTGCCGCCCTCGATAAAGATCCGGGCGTTCCGTCTGGTCGCGCCAGTTCCGTCGATCAGGAGGCCCGCGCGGATGGTTGTGGCGCCGTCCTGTGCACCCACCAACGTGCCGAGCACCAGGAGGCAGGCCACACCGAGAGTGAGATGGGGCGGTCGTGTTTGTGGCATGGGGGACGGTCTATCGCTTTGGTGCACGCTGAGACTCTCGATGCGTCCGCTTCTGTTGTCGTTGCTCCTCGAGCTGGGTTAACTCGTCACGCCGTTGGCCCAGTGTCGTCCGCTCGTCCTGCAGTTGATGGTACTGGGCCAGTCGTCCGACGGAGATCTTACCGTTCGTGACCGCCTGTCTCACCGCGCAGCCCGGTTCGGTTCGGTGCTGGCAGTCGCGAAATCGGCAGCTGCCCACAAGGGCCTCGATGTCGTCGAATGTCGTTTCGATGCCTCCGCTCGTGTCCCACAGCCGGAGCTCGCGCATGCCGGGGGTGTCGATGATGACGCCGCTGTCCGGATGCAGCAGCAGCTCGCGATGCACTGTTGTGTGGCGTCCACGGCGGTCTTGACGCCGCACCGTCCGCGTGCGCTGGCGATCGTACCCCAGCAACCGGTTGATCAACGTCGATTTGCCGACTCCCGATGACCCGAGCAAAGCGACGGTGTGGCCGTCGGTGAGATACCGTGCCAGTTCGTCGATTCCGCGGCCGTCCTCGCAGCTCGTCACATGAATCGGAACCTCGGCCGCCATCTCACGAAGCGTCGCCAGCGCGGCCTCGACGTCCTCGGCCAGGTCTCCCTTGTTGAGGACGATCACCGGCACAGCACCGCTGTCTGATGTCGCCACCAGATATCGTTGGATTCGTCGAGGGTTGAAGTCACCGTCCAGACCGGAGACGAGGAACACCGTATCGATATTCGCGGCCACGACCTGGCGCTTGGTGGTATCGCCGGCGGCCTTGCGAGAAAAGCAGGTTGTTCGTGGCAGGATCGCCCGGATCTGTGCCGGCCCGTCCGCGGTGGGGCACATAGCCACCCAGTCTCCTACGGCCGGCAGCGCGGATGGGGCTTCAGCAATGTGTTTGAGTCGTCCTGCGGCGCTCGCCAGCACCTCTGCCGACGCGGTGTAGACGCGGAAGAGATGATTGTGCTCCACACCAACCCGGGCCGGCACCAGGTCGAGTTCCGCGAGCTTATCGAAGGCGTCGGCAAAGTGCTGGTTCCATCCCAGTCGTGCCAGGCGATCGGTGTCTGGAGTCATCGGTTGTCAAGACTACCTCAGGAGGACTCCGTCACTCGTCCCATAACCGTGGTTCCTCGAGGCGGGAAGGCGACTCCTTCCGGTCGGAATCTGTCAGGTTGGCGACGCTGACCCCCAGGAGACGCACCGGTCGGCGGCCTGCCTCGGTTTTCGTCAGGAGTACCGCAGTTTGCTCGACCAGCAGCTCAGGATCCCGAGTCGGTGGGTCATTCGTGCTGCTTCGGGTGATCGTTGTGAAGTCCGAATAGCGTATTTTGAGCGTGACGGTGCGGGCAAAGATCGCACTCCGCTCGAGCCGGCTCGCGGCCTGCCGCGCCATTCGGTCGAGCTCATCGCGGATCGTGTCGAGATCGGCCAGGTCTTCGGGATATGTCCGCTCAGACCCTGATGACTTACCGGTGCGATTGGGGGTCACTGGACGGTCGTCCTGGCCGTAGGAGAGGCGTTTCAGCCAGTCGGCCTGTTTGCCGACGAGCTGGCGCAGTAAGGTGTCTTCCGCCGCCCGGAGGTCCACGACCCGCTCGATCCCGCTCGCACGCAGCTTGCGTGCGGTCACGGGCCCCACACCCCAGAGCGCACCGACCGGCAACTCGTGGAGAAACGCCTCGATTCTCTCGTGCGGCACGACAGTCAGCCCGTCCGGCTTCCTCCACGCCGACGCGACCTTCGCCAGGAACTTGTTGGGCGCGACGCCGGCCGACGCGGTCAGCCCGGTCTCGTGAGCGATCTGCTGCTTGAGTCGTCGGGCCACCGGAGTCGCTAGCGTCTCTCCCCACGCGTTTTCGGTCACGTCGAGATACGCCTCGTCCAACGACAGCGGCTCCACGAGCGGCGTAACAGCCCGGAATAGCGCGAAGACTTGCTGCGAGATCGACCGGTATTTCTTGAAGTCTGGCCGGACGATCCTCAGCTGCGGGCAGAGTCGTATCGCCTTGGCCATCGACATCGCAGAGTGGACACCGAACGCACGCGCCTCGTAGCTGGCGGCGGCGACCACGCCACGGCCCTCGGGTCGTCCACCGACCGCCACCGGCTGTCCCCGGAGATCAGGCGCCTCGCGCTGCTCGACGGAGGCATAGAACGCGTCCATGTCGATGTGGACGATCCGTCGCGACTGTGAAACCACGCCGAAAGTCTACTAAACTGAACGCTTTCCCCATGGCCGATCCAGACAAGAAGAAACGGCTGACCGGCGCCGCCTGGCAAGAAGCTCGTGAGCTCGTGTGGCGCCATCGATTTCGGCTGCTGCTCGGACTGGTCATGATGCTGATGAGTCGCGGCGCGGGATTGGTGCTGCCGGCGATGTCGAGGTACGTGATCGACGATGTGATCCCGAATGGACGAGCGGACCAGCTGATGCTGCTCGCCGGCGTCGGACTTGGCGCGACCGTCGTGCAAGCGGGCACCGGTTTCGCGCTGTCTCAGGTCCTCGGTGTCGCCGCCCAGCGGGCGATCACAGAGATGCGGAAGAACGTGATGGCTCACGTGTCCCGCCTGCCAATTGCGTACTTTGACTCCACCCAGACCGGCGTCTTGATCTCGCGCATCATGACCGACGCCGAGGGCATTCGAAACCTCGTGGGGACCGGACTGGCCCAGCTCGTGGGCGGTGTCGTGACCGCGAGCTTTGCTCTCGGGGTGCTGTTCTATCTCAACTGGCAGTTGACCACTGTGACCCTGGTCATCCTGGTGGCCTTTGGCGCCTGCATGTCGGTCGCGTTCTCAAGGCTACGCCCGATCTTTCGTGAACGCGGCAAGATCAACGCCGAGGTAACCGGTCGGCTTGGCGAGACGCTGGGCGGAATCCGTATCGTCAAGGCCTACGCGGTCGAGAAGCGAGAGCAGTTGGTGTTTGCCAAAGGTGCGCATCGGCTGTTTCGAAACGTGGCGACGGCAGTGACCGGCGTGTCGGCGGTCGCGTCGGTCGCGACTCTCGTCATGGGCGGCATCGGTGCGCTGATGATTCTCCTGGGCGGGCAAGCGCTCATCGCGGGAACATGGACGACCGGCGCGCTCGTGCAATACATCCTCTTCACCGGTCTCGTGATCGCACCGGTGATTCAGATGTCGTCGATCGGCACCCAGGTCACGGAGGCGTTCGCCGGGCTTGATCGAATTCGCGAGATCAGGTCGATGGTGACCGAGGACGAGGAGGATGAGCGTCGGCAGCCGTTGACCCACGTCGACGGAGAGATTCGACTCGACCATGTGTCGTTCGAATACGAGCCCGGTGTCCCGGTCCTCCGCGACGTTTCACTGATCGCCCCAGCCGGAACCACGACAGCGCTTGTCGGCTCGAGCGGTTCGGGGAAGAGCACCCTCATCAGCCTCATCATGGCGTTCAACCGTCCGCGGACGGGTGTGGTGACACTGGACGGACAGGATCTGCAGTCGATTCGACTCAGGGACTACCGGTCGCTTCTGGGTGTGGTTCTTCAAGACAACTTTCTCTTTGACGGCACCGTTGCGGCGAATCTGAGCTTCTCGAATCCACGGGCCACCGCAGATGAGATTCGAGAAGTGAGCCGTATCGCGCACTGCGATGAGTTCATTTCGGCGTTTCCGGATGGGTACGACACCATCGTCGGCGAACGCGGCGTCAAGCTGTCGGGCGGACAGCGCCAGCGCGTCGCAATCGCACGCGCGGTGCTGGCCCGCCCCAAGCTCCTCGTTCTCGATGAGGCTACGTCGAGCCTGGATAGTGAGAGTGAAGCGTTGATTCAGGACGGTCTCCGTTCGCTGCGGCGTGGGCGGACGACATTCGTCATCGCTCACCGGCTCTCAACGATTCAGAGTGCCGACCAGATTCTTGTGCTCGAGCACGGGCAGATCGTCGAGCGGGGTACCCATGGTCAACTGCTGGAGGTCGACGGCCGATACAAGCAGTTGTACGACAAGCAATACCGATTCGAGCGTGACCAGTTCATCAATCCGGGGGAGGACTTCACGCCGGATCTCCCCGCTGTCGCGGCCCCCGCGTCCTCTCGGGGTTCCAGCGACCTCTGACACCCACACCGGCGACCATCCACGACCCTCGACCCTCGACCTACGACCCACGACCGTACATCGAGGGATGGCCTTTACGGTTTTCTTCGCAGAGACTGCGGTTCGACGCGCCAGGGTTTCATGACCCCGGGACGAACCCCGGGCTACACTACCAATGGATATGGAGAAGGACATGATGACGTGGCAACCGACGTGTGCGGCAGGCGCCGTCCTGACGGTGTCGGTCTTGCTATTCGGCGTGACGGCCGGTTCCGAACAGGTGACAGGCACGATCACGGGACTGGTCACGGTTGATGAGGTTCCAGACATCGTGATGGTCCCGGTCGATGCCGACCAGGCTGTGTGTGGCGACGAAGTCGAGGACCGAGCGACCGTGGTCGACCCCTCCGGCGGTGTCGCGAACGCAGTGATTGTCGTGACCGGCGCGCCGTGGGTGGTCGATCCCACGCCTCCGGCGATCAACAACAAGGACTGCTACTTCGCGCCGCGAGTCCAGGTCGCCAAGACTCGCAGTCTGGCGACGGTGACCAGCGAGGACGAGACGCTTCACACCACTCATGCCTACGACGACCGTGCCCGCACCATGTTCAATATCGCGATTCCGATCCCTGGCCTGTCGATCGAGCGCCCGCTTCGCCGGCCCGGTGTGGTGCGGGTGGAATGCGACTCACACAGATGGATGCGCGGGTGGGTGTACGTGACCGACGACATCGCGACCGTCAGCGGGACCGATGGTCGGTTCGAAATCGGTGACGTTCCGCCTGGAACGTATGATCTGACGATCTGGCACGAACGGTTCGGTGGGACGTCGCACACGGTGACCGTCGCGGCCGGGGCGACAGTCGAAGCGGATTTCACTCTGCAGTAAGACGCTACCCTGCCTGCTCAGGCCTCCACTTGAGCCCGACATTGAGAATCCGCTGCAGCAGGTCGTCGTACCGGAGTCCGGTCCGCTCGGCTGACTCGGCGAAGTCCTCACCGAACGCCAGCTGGGGGTTGGCATTGGCTTCGAGCACGAAGAATCGACCCTCGGCATCGGTCCGAAGGTCCATTCGAGCGTAACCGCTCATATTCAAGGTGCGGTAGACCCGTTTCGCCACGCGCTTGATCGCCTCGGATGTTGCCTCCGGCAAGTTGGCCTCGCTCGTACTGATCCCATGCTTCTTCTGGTACTTCACGCTCCATTTCACGCGATCGGTGGCGATACGGTGAACGCCTTCAGGCATCTTGCTGAACTCCATCTCCCACACAGGGAACACCTGAAGGCGCTCGTTCCCGATGATACCGACATACAGCTCCCGGCCATCGATGTAGCGCTCGACGATGGCATCGGTGCCGATCGACTCGTGGACGAATTTGACCCGGTCCCTCAGTTTGGCTTCTTCTTCGACGACTGATGCCTGGGCGATCCCGATCGACGCCTCTTGCGTCAGGGACTTCACGATCACAGGAAACTTCAGGCGGCGAGGAGGCTTGATCGCCAGGCCTCGACGAAACACCGTGAACTCGGGCACCGGGATGCGGTGATACGTCATGAGCTGTTTCGAGAGCGCCTTGTCTCGGGAGAGCACCATCCCGCGTGGGTTACATCCCGTATAGGCCAGCCGCAGTAGCTCGAGATAGCTGACGACGTTCATGTCGAACGCCCCGATCTCGTGAAAGGCCTCCATCAGATTGAAGGCGATGTGCGGTTTGAATTCGTCGACCGCCTGGCGGATGACACCCAGGTCGTCCTTCACGCCGAGCATGTGGACGTCGTGACCGATGTCGCTGAGGGTGCTGGTCACGTCAAACTCGGTCTTCCATTCAACCGTCGCGAGATCGACACTCGACACATCGGCAGGCGGCACCATGTAGTCGTGCATCAACGCCAGTATCCTGAGCTTCTTCACAGCGCCACCCTATGCCGCCCGCCATGGAGGTAGTTCATCGTCTGCACGGTCAGCAGGACCGTGAAGTCCTCCTTGGTGCGTTCTTCCGATGCGCGCAGGTGGAGGTCGAGCTCGCCGCACCTCGTGATGATGTCTTCAAGCACCTGGTCGATCGTGTACTGGTAGGTGGCGGTCCAGCGTGCCACGAGTCGCCTGACGTCTCGGCGCACCCGTTTGACGAAGCGGTCGGCAGGGATGTTCTTCGCGTGCTCCGTCGCGTCCGAGAACAGCCGCCGCAGGTCACGATCGTAGAAATGTGGGTGTTCCAGACCGTAGTGCTTGCGTTTCCGTTTGTAGTGCTGACGGAGGGTTCGGCGAATACGGCGGATCGGCTCAACCGGCCCGGTGGTCGTGACCAGTGGCGTCCTCCCCGCGATCTCTCCCATCACCTCATCCATGTACTCGAGTTTCTTGAGTGCCGGCCAGTCTGCGTATCGCTTCCGCCAGAGCGAGTGCGGCGTCAGCCATACCGCGAACGTCTCCGCAAAATCCTCGTCGGGATGGCTCTGCGCGTACCACGGGTCGAGGTGCAGGACGAAGCTCTTGCTGTGCGGCTTCGGAATGTAGACCTCAGGATAGGGGGTCGACGACTTTCCGAACAGTTTCTGCCGCCGCCGCCGTCGCTGAAGCCGATACGCGTTGTCGATCGCGTGCCCGATCTCGTGGCGGAGAATGCGGGTGCACCATGCGCGGGTCCCGCCCTCGACCTCGAGCATCTGACTCAGTTCGAGCCGGGCGAGTCGTGGATGGGCAAGATAGAACGGAATGGCAATTCCAGGGACGCCGTCGGGTGTGAACCAGTCGTCTGACAGCCAGTAGTGCGCGCGGAACACGATCTCGCGCGCGTCGAGCTCCTGATCGACCTCGGCGATCCGTCGTTCCAGGGGCGTGCCTTCGATCGTCAGACCCAGATCGCATATCCGGACATCCAACAGCTTTTCGTCCGGCCAGCTGGCCCACACCGGTTTCGGCCCGCGCCGCCGCCGCCGGGGTTCCGAGGATGCAGCCGATGGGGGAGTGTCCGCCATGACGGAAGGGCACATTATACGGCCGACGGGGTAGGATACCGCGTATGGCGTTGCAGTACGTGTATACGATGAAGGGACTCGGCAAGGTCTATCCGCCCGACAAGGCCGTGCTGAAGGATATCTGGCTGTCGTTTCTTCCGGGAGCCAAGATCGGGGTCATCGGGTCGAACGGTGCTGGCAAGAGTACGGTGCTGCGGGTGATGGCCGGTGAGGTTGCCGAGTTCGAGGGCGAAGCGTTTCCGGCGGAGGGGATCACGATTGGGCATCTTCCGCAAGAGCCGACGCTTGACCCGTCGAAGACGGTGGCGGGAAACGTCGATGAGGGCGTCGCGACCCAGCGGGGGCTGCTCAAGAAGTACGACGAAGTGACCGCGATGCTGTCTCAGGGGTACTCCGATCTCGAGGAGATGCTTCACGAGCAGGGCGAGCTACAGGATCGCATCGAGGCAGCCGGTGCCTGGGACCTCGATTCACGTGTCGAGATGGCGATGGAGGCACTCCGTCTCCCGCCGCCACGCACCGATATCAGCACGCTCTCCGGCGGAGAGGTGCGACGCGTGGCGCTCTGTCGTCTGCTGCTCCAGTCGCCCGACTTACTGCTGTTGGACGAGCCGACGAACCACCTGGATGCGGAGACCGTGGCGTGGCTCGAGCGTTTCCTGGCCGAGTATCGAGGGACCGTGGTGGCGGTCACGCACGATCGGTATTTCTTGGATAACGTCGCGGGATGGATTCTCGAGCTCGACCGCGGGGCGGGGATTCCCTGGGAAGGGAACTATTCATCCTGGCTCGAACAGAAGCAGAAGCGGCTGCAGGTGGAGGCCAAGCAGGAGGCCAAGCGCCAACGCACCCTCCAACGTGAGCTCGAATGGATACAGATGTCACCTCGGGCGCGCCAGGCCAAGGGGAAGGCCCGGCTCAATTCCTACGAACGGTTGCTGACCGAGGACGCGGCGCAGAAGCTCGAGTCGGTCGAGATCTACATACCGCCTGGTCCGCGCCTCGGCGACGTTGTCGTCGAGGCTGAGGGCCTTCGCAAGAGCTACAGCGACGATCGGGTGCTGATGCACGACCTGTCGTTCACGTTGCCGCCGGGGGGCATCGTTGGCGTGGTGGGTCCCAACGGTGCCGGAAAGACGACGCTGCTTCGGCTCATTACCGGCGAGGAGCAGCCCGACGCCGGGACACTTCGTCTAGGTGAGACGGTCAGCCTGGGGTACGTCAACCAGAGCCGCGACGCGCTCGACGCGAAGAAAACCGTCTGGGAGGAGATCTCCGAAGGGCAGGACGACGTCACCCTCGGTAGCCGGAAGGTGGTATCGCGCGCCTATGTCTCGTGGTTCAACTTCAAGGGGAGAGATCAGCAGCGCCTGGTCGGCACTCTCTCCGGCGGCGAGCGGAATCGCGTGCACCTGGCCAAGTTGCTCAAGGGTGGGGCGAACCTCCTCCTGCTCGACGAGCCGACGAACGACCTCGATGTCGACACGCTTCGCGCGCTCGAGGACGCGCTACTCGAGTTCGCCGGATGCGCCGTCGTGGTCAGTCACGACCGCTGGTTCCTGGACCGTATCGCGACTCACATCCTGGCGTTCGAAGGAAGCTCGCAGGCGGTTTGGTTCGCGGGTAACTACGCTGACTACGAGGCCGACCGCCGCCGCCGCCTCGGTGCCGAGGCTGACCGACCGCACCGGATCAAGTACCGGAAGCTCGTCAGGACGTAGGGGTGTTCGGTTTCATGACCCCGGGGATGACCCTCGACCCTCGACGATCCGTGACCGACGACCCCCGACTCTAAAGCGGCCAGTCTCTCAGGATCCGTTCGGTCTCTTCGACGTGACTGCTCTCGTCGCGTATGAAGTCCTCGAGCTGGACGACCAATCCCTTGTCGCCGTACTCCTCGGCTTCTTTGGCCCGTTGCGTGTAGCTCTTCGTGGCCTCGTGCTCCGCCTTCAGGACCGCCTCGAGCATCGCGCGGTTGGAGTCGGGTAGCGGGACGGGCTTGGGAACGGTGGTTGGCTCACCGCCGAGCGCGACCACCTTGTTGGCAAGAAACTGCGCGTGCGCCTGTTCGTCCGCGACCTCTGCCAGAAAGAATTGAGACAGTTGCGGACGATATGGCCCGGTCGCTCGCGCGGAATAGGTGAGATACATGATGACCGCGGCAAGTTCGCTCGCGAGGTCTTCGTTCAGTCGATCGATTAGGTCTTCTTTTGTCAAGAGTCCTCCAGTGGTGACGCGAGAAATCCCAGAGCGGTCGGGACCGCCCAGGCGTGTTGGAGGTGCCGCCGGTCAGGCATCGCGTGCCCGACACGCGTGGCACCCAACCGGAATCGTAGCAGACGGACCAGACGAGACGTGCCGTGATCCGCTCGAGGTCAGGGTCTCCGAAGAAGATGGTGTGCCACCGCTCCCCCGAAAAGCCCGAGACCGGCGAGATCGGTGACCGTCGCCGAAGAGAACAGAAGCAGACCCCCTCCGGTGGCCAGAACCCGTTCGACGGGACTCGTCCGGCGTATCAGCCATCCCCCGAGGCCCATCGCCAGGGCACTCACCCCGATCACTGCCGTTCCAACCGTGAGCAGCACGTCATCCCACGGCGCCAACAGCAGCACGCCGAGGCCCTCCGGGCTCAGTGTGAACGCGAACGGTACCAGGAACGCTGGCAAGGTGTACTTCCAGGTCAGCATCATGGTCTTGAACGGGTTACCTCCCGTGATCGCGGCGGCGGCAAACGGCGACAACGCTGTCGGCGGGCTTACTTCAGAGAGGACCGCATAGTAGAAGATGAACATGTGCGCGGCCACGGCGGGTACCCCGACCAGCGTGAGTGCCGGGGCGATCATGACCGCGGCGATGATGTACGACGCAGTGACGGGAACCGCCAGGCCGAGCATCCACACGGCGATCGCGGCGTAGACAACCGTCAGAAACACGTTGCCGCCGGCGAGCGTCACGATGACGCCCGAGATCTTCAGTCCAAGGCCGGTCAAGGTCACGACGCCGACGATGATTCCAGCCGTCGCCGTGGTGGCAGCGACCGAGAGCACCCCCTTTCCCCCGGCCTCGAGCGCCGCAACGAGCCGGCCAGGCCGTAGCGCCGTTTCCCGGCGGAGAAAACTGAGAGCGACGGCGAGCAGGGTCGCGAAGAACACGGCGCGAAACGGCGTGATACCCGTGGCCAACAACACGACCATCGCGAGGAGCGGGAGAAATTGATAGCCCGATGTGCGCGTGAGAGTGCCGACCGGTGGCAGGTCGACATCAACCCCCCGTGTCCCCAGTCGCCGAGCGTCGGCCTCGATCATCAGGATGATCGACAGGTAGTACAGGGTGGCCGGGACGATGGCCATCACGACGACCTGCAGATACGAGATGTTCAGGAACTCCGCGATCAGAAACGCCGCCGCCCCCATCGTGGGTGGGGCCATGATGGCGCCGATACCACTCGCGGACAGGATGCCGCCGCCGACCTCCGGCGAAAACCCCGCGCGTCTGAGGAGCGGCCACGCCACTGCACCGAGCGTGACTGTCGTCGCCACGCCGCTGCCGGAGACAGTCCCGAGGAGAAACCCGGACAGGGTCACGGTTCGCCCTGGTCCCGCACCGCTGCCCGAGCGGCCGAATGCGGAAAGCGTCCAGTTGATGAAGAACTGTCCGGCCCCTGAGTGGGCCAGCACCGACCCGAAGATGGTGAACAGCACGATATACGTCGACGCCACGTCCAGCGGCACTCCGAAAATGCCCTCGAGGGTCATGTACAGCGTTCCGACCAGTCGCGCTGTCTCGTAGCCTCGATGGGCGATGAGATCGAGGCCGATCAGCTCGAGCCACGGTCCGTAGTAGCCATAGGCCAGAAACGTGACCGCCGTGATCGGCAAGATTGGTCCGACCGTTCGGCGCGTTGCCTCGAGCACCAGCGCTGTCGTGGCGATCCCGAGAAGGAGGTCGAGGCTGCCGGGTGTCGCCGCCCGGTAGACGAACTGGTTCAAGTCGGCGATCGGCCATCCGAGGGCGACGCCGGCCACCCCAATGAGAAGCCAGTCGACCGGTGTCACCCGCGATCGCGATTGCTGAGACGCTGGGTAGAGGAGAAACGTCAAGGTCAGGGTGATCAGCAGAAAGCTCACCCGATAGACCTGGGGCTGGACAATGCCGACCACCCAGTAGAAGGCGTAGAGGGACAGTCCGGCCGCCAGCGCGGTCGTCAGGTGGGAGGTCCGGCCAGTGAGACGACGGGTTGCGACTTCCGACTCGGGATCGGGGTGGTGATCGGCTACGGGAGTGGCACGGGGTTCCAGGACCTACCGCTCCTCGCTCCAGGCACGTTGCTCGCGGTAGTACGTCACGGCCCCCGCGTGGAACGGGACGGGCGATCCGGTCACCGCCGTCTCCAGCGACAACAGCGCGGCCATCGGGTGAATCGCCGCAAGCTCGTCATAGCCCACGAAGAGGGCCTCGGTGATTCGGCGTGCCACGTCGGCGTCCATCGCCTCGTGCACGACCAAGACGTTGGCGACAGCGACGGTCGGAACGGCGTCCGTCATTCCCGGATAGGTCGAGACCGGAATGGTCGCCACATGATAGACCTCTGCGCCGTATCGCTCCTCCAGGGTGGGGAGCAGCGTCTCGGTCGCGATCAGCCGGATCGTCAGACCCGGAGTCGTCGCCAGGTCGAGCAGCGACCCAGTTGGGATGCCGCCACTCCAGAAGAACGCGTCGATCTTTCCGTCTTTGATGGCATCGACCGATTGGGCCGCGCCCAAGCTCTGGCGCCGAAATCCGGCGTTGTAGTCGACGCCCGCCGCCTCCAGAATTCGGAAGGCACTGATCTCGGTTCCACTTCCCGGCGCCCCGGTGGAAACGACGCGACCTTCGAGGTCCTGGACCGACCCGATGCCACTGTCGGCACTCGTGACCACGTGGTTGTAGTTGTCGTACAGAACGGCGATCGCTCGGGCGGGCACTGCGCCGAACTCTGCGAACGCGCCGACCCCCATGTACGCGTCGTCCAGCGAGTCAGCCAGGGCGAAGGCAACATCCGCCGACCGGTTACCGATGAACTTCAGGTTGTCGACCGTGCCGGCCGTCACCTCGGCTGTGGCTTCGACATCCCCCAGGTGGTCGCTGATCACTTTCGCGATACCTCCACCATAGGGGTAGTAGACGCCACCGGTGCCGCCTGTGGCGATGGACAACCGCTGAGTCAGTCCGTCCCGTTGTGGGGACCCGCACCCCGCCGCCAGCGCGATGACGGCGACCCACGCGACCCATCCGATTCCCCGAGGCATGAGTCGTATCTTACCTGTTGACGCCGCCAGGCTCGTAGGAGCTGAAGTGAGTGGGCACGGCATATGATGCTCCTATGGACCGTGTCACACGGACTCTGTTCGTGCTGATCCTCATCAGCGTCAGCATCCGTGGTACGGCTGGAGATCTGTGGGCTCAGCCCGCGCGGTCGCTTCGGTTCGAGGTTGCGGCGCCGCCGGATGTCGAGTCGGGCTCGCTGACTGGGCACCTGATCATTGTGACGGCACCCGTTGCCGGTCGCCAGACGTCGGAGCCGCGCCATCGAATCGGTTCTGTGGGCGCCGAGGCGATCCAGATCGCCGCGGTCGACGTCGACCGGATTGAAAGCGGCCAGATCGTGATCGTCGACGAAACGTCGGTGGCATTTCCGTTCGAACGTCTTTCTGATTTGTCCCCGGCTGAGTACGACGTGCAAGCGGTGCTCGACGTCAGTCGTGACATACGAATGCCTGGCGCGCCCGGGAACTGGTATAGCCAACCCCAGCGGATCTCAGTCGAGCCGAACCGTGACCTCGTCGTGTCACTGGCGCTCACCGACCGGGTCCCGCCGGAACGGGCGCCGTCAGGTACGGAGTACGTGCGATACGTTCAGCTGTCATCTGAGCGGTTGTCGAGCTATCACGGTCGTCCAGTTGTTCTTCGCGCAGCGGTCATCCTTCCGCGCGGCTTCGACCGAGAACCGTCGCGACAGTATCCGATTCGGTTAACGGTGGGAGGATACGGCCGGCGCTACACGGCGGCAACCCGGCTGATGCGTGATGGCAGCCCGTTTCGACGGGCGTGGCTCGCGGACGACGCACCGAGAATGCTGCAGGTGTTGCTCGATGGGGTCGGTCCCTACGGCGACCCGTACCAGGTCAACTCGCCTAACAACGGTCCCTACGGCGATGCGCTGGTGCTGGAGCTGATCCCGTATATCGAAAGTCGTTTTCGTGGCCTTGGCGTTCCCAGGGCGCGAGTGATTGACGGGATCTCAACCGGTGGGTGGGTCGCGCTGGCGCTGCACATCTTCTATCCGGACTCGTTCAATGGCGCCTGGTCGTACTGTCCGGACCCGGTCGACTTTCGCGCGTTACAGCGCATCAACATCTACGACGACGACGACGCCTATGTCGAGGAGGGCGGCGAGCGACCCAGCCGCCGTGGCCCGGATGGTACGATTCGGTTCACGATGCGACACGAACTCCGAATGGAGAACGTCCTCGGTCGTGGCGACAATTGGACCCAGTCGGGTCGCCAGTGGGGTGCCTGGAACGCCGCCTACGGGCCGCGGGGCACCGACGGGCGCCCGGTGCCATTGTGGGATCCGACGACCGGGCTGATCGATCGGGACGTTACGCCGTACTGGGAGAGCTACGACCTCCGGCTGGTCCTCGCCCGCAGCTGGGCGACGCTGGCCCCGAAACTGGACGGAAAGCTCAATATCTGGGTCGGCGAAATGGATGACTACTATCTGAACGACGCCGTTCACCTCTTCGACACCTTCCTGCGAAACCGCGACCCGAGGTTCGACGCGCGGATCGTATACGGACCTGGAGAGGGGCACTGCTGGGTTCCGCACTCACCGGAAGAGTTGTTGAAAGAGATGGGAGCTCGCGTCGGAGCGGAACCATGATCTGTCATCGACCGTCGGGTTGCCCAGGGGTCGGATCCTCGCGGTTCTCATGGTTGGGGGTCTCCATCTCACACAGGTCATGGAGAGGTCAGTGAACACTCAGCCGTGGACACGGTTTCTGCCTCGGCTCCGGATGACGGCGCTGGTAGCCGGTGTCGCGTTGGTCGTCACGACGCTCAGCGCGAGCACCCAACCCGTCACGGCCCGCCACGGGATGGTCGTGGCCTCGGAGCCACAGGCCACCGCTGTCGGTCGCGAGGTGCTGCGTGTCGGAGGCTCGGCCGTCGACGCCGCGGTCGCGACGGCGTTCGCGCTGGCGGTGACCTATCCCAGGGCCGGCAACCTCGGTGGCGGCGGGTTCATCGTCTACCGGCCGGCCATCGGGGCGCCTGTGGCATATGACTTCCGTGAGACAGCGCCAGCCCGCGCGTCGCCGGAAATGTTTCTGGTCGACGGAGTGTACGACCGCGAGCGACACCACGCCAGCCACGTTGCCGTCGGCGTGCCGGGTACCGTCGCCGGGCTGCATCTCGCCTGGTCCGAGCACGGCCGGCTGCCGTGGCGACGTCTCGTCGAGCCAGCCATCGATCTTGCTCGCGATGGCTTCCTCGTGTCGCATGAGCTCGCCGACTCCCTCGCTGCCGTCCTCCCGCAGATGGCTCCGTATCAGGCCTCATTGTTGCAGTATTCGAGTAACGGTGATCCCTATCAGGCCGGGGACCGTCTGCGCCAGACAGACCTGGCGCGCACGCTCGAGCGAATCGCCGATCAGGGGCCCTCTGGCTTCTATCGCGGCCGCACCGCTGAATTGATCGAGGCGGAGATGGAGGCGAATGGCGGTCTCATCACGCAGACCGACCTCGCGACCTACCGGCCGCAACGGCGCGCCCCGATCCAAGCGACGTACCGGGGCCACGAGATCATCTCGATGCCACCGAGCAGCTCTGGAGGGACGGCGCTCGTCCAGATGCTCAACATCCTCGAGGGCTACGACCTGACCGCATCGGGGTTCGGGTCTGCCGGAACGGTCCACCTCATGACCGAGGCGATGCGACGCGCCTTCGCCGATCGGGCGCGCCATGTTGGTGACCCCGACTTCAACCCCACGATGCCGGTGGCGCGGCTCGTCTCGAAGTCGTATGCGGAGCAGCTGCGCACGACGATCCGGAGCGATCGTGCCTCGGCCTCCTCACCCGCGTCGTTCGAGTGGCCAGCTGAGGGTGAAGAGACGACCCACCTGTCGGTCGTCGACGCCGACCGTCAGGCGGTGGCCCTGACCTATACCCTCGAACAGCTCTACGGGTCGAGGATCGTCGTGCCTGGTACCGGGGTCCTCCTCAACAACGAGATGGGCGACTTTAACGCGGCGCCGGGACTGACCGATGCTGCCGGGCTCATCGGCACCGAGCCCAACTTGGCTGCCCCGGGCAAACGGATGCTGTCCAGCATGACCCCGACGATCGTCGCCAAGGATGGACGGCTGTTCATGGTGACGGGGAGCCCAGGTGGTCGCACGATCATCAACACCGTCTTGCAGACGATCGTCAACGTGATCGACTTTGGGATGAACGTCCAGGAAGCGGTCGACGCGCCGCGCTTTCATCACCAGTGGTTACCCGATCAGATCAGTCACGAGCGCTACGGGTTGTCACCTGACACGATCGCGTTGCTCGAGTCTCGGGGTCATCGGGTTGGTGTGCGTGCGAGTCAGGGTGCCGCGCAGGCGATTCGATACAACGCGACGACCGACTTACTGGAGGGGGCACCCGACCGACGGCGAGCCGGTAGTACGGCGCTGGGTTACTGATCCCCGTAGATACGTTCGTAGGCGGCCCGGTTCGCCAGCACTTTCCGCACGAAACGTCGCGTCTCCGAGTACGGAATCGTGTCAACAAAGAAGTCTGCGGTGAGCCCGCGCGACATGGCCCACCAGACGGCGACTCGTTCTTCTCCGGCGTTGTACGACGCCGCAACTGGTGCGGCCGCGCCATCGAACAGACCAAACAGGTCGCCGGTCAGTCTCGCGGCGATCGCAGAGTTGACCGCGGGTTGTGCCAGGACCGACTCATCGATGGTCTCCGGTCCGAGCACGTCCGCCACGCCTGCGCGTCGCGCGAGCGTCTCGGCGGTGTAGGTCATGATCTGGAACAGCCCGACGGCGCCAACCGTCGAACGCGCGTCGGGGTCGAACCGCGACTCCTGTCGCATCAGCGACACGAGAAACAGCGGGTCGACGCCATGCGTTGTACCGGCACGACGCACATCGTCCCAGAACGGTCGCGGATAGACGAGGGTCCAGAAGTCATCAGGCAGTCCGTGGGCTTGTTGCTGCAGGAATTGACCGAAATGATTGACGAGAATCCGCGCGACGCTGGCGTAGTCGCCTGCGTCGGCCGAAGCCCGGGCTGCGAGCAGCGCGAGTCCGCGGTCGCCGCGATCCGCAAGAAGTCGCCGAAGATACCAGGCGGCGTCGTGGACGAGGCCCGCCCGGGCGAGCACCATCGCGGCTCGGTACTCCGCGCGTTCCTCTGTTGCCTGATTCAGAGCGAGTTGGGGAAATGTCAGCGTGGTCTCGCCGGACGCGACGCCGGCGTCGCCGGATAGGCGCTGGAGCCGCTCGCGTGCCTGCATGCCGTAGTAGTGGTAGGGGAAGCGTCGGGCGACCGTTTCCAACGTGCGAGTTCCGGTAGCGATATCGTCTTGGCTCTCTGCCACTCCGAGCCAGTACAGCCCGGCCGGTAGCAGGTCCCCGCTCGGGTCACGGCCCATCAAGCCCCGGAGGTTGGCGAGTGCCCGCTCGTGTTGTCCGTCGCGCAGCGCGGCGACGCCCGCGCGCCACAGCACGGCGCGCTGGTCATCTGCCGACGGCGCCGCCTCGAAGAGCTGGCGATACAGGTCGAGGCCTCCTGAAACGTCGCCGACGGCGACGAGAAACGCCGCCAGCAAGGTGGCCGCGTCGCGGCGTTGCCTCGGTATGGCTCCTGGAACCCGTCCCTCCCACAGGTCGAGGCCGAGTCGACGGGCGCGGTCGATATCAACGATCCGTACCGCGAGTCTGTAGTCGGTCAGCCTGATCTCGGGCACTCGTGGGCTATTCGGGAACTGCTCGTAGAACCCCTGGCACGCCGCCATCGCATCCGCGTTCGCCCGTTGGACATACAGCGTGGCAATCCTCTCGGCCGCGATCTCGGCCGTCCGGCCGTCTGGCGCGTGCGCTGCGCGCCATTCATCGATCAGTGCTAGCGCCGGCGTGAACCGCGATCCGTTCCGCAGCCTGCGCACGAGGGTTCGGTATTCAGTCTCGCTGAACGGCGTCGGGTCGCCTCCGTGAGCCGCAAGGAGTCGGCGCTCGGCGGCCGCCGCCGCTTCGAATGTATTCGGGCTGCGATGGTGAATCTGGGCCTCGCGCAGCACGGTGAGGGCCGCGGCGACGTCGCCGTCCAGTTCCCACGATGCGGCGATCCCTAGACGTGCTGCATCGCCAAATGCTCCACGGTCCTGGCGGCTGAGCACGTCCTGATACAGGCGTCGGGCGTCGCTCGTCTTACCCGATTCGCGATAGGTGTCGGCGACCTGCAGCGTGAGGTCGATGTGGCGGGACGCATCAGGACGGCTCAGCTCTGCGAGGATCGGTTCTGTCTGCGCCGCCGCTCCACGGCTGAGCAGGCTCGTGACGAGGGCCCGACGCGCGAACGTCCGCATCCATGCCTCGCGCTCGATCACCGTCTGCCAATCCGCTTCGGCGTCCTGGTGCCGACCAAGCTGACCGTAAAGGGTCGCTCTGAGCACGAGCGCTTCGAGCTGCGGATATTCCTGGTCTGGAGTCTCGGCGTTGGCGGCCACGAGCTCGTCTTCGAGCACGATCAGTGCGTCGTGCGCCCTTCCGTCCCGCCACGCGCCTGTCGCTTCCGAAAACGTGGGCGGAGGAAGACGGAGGTCGTCGTTTCCTGCCCACAGCGTCGTGGTGGCGACGAGCAGTAGGATGGACAGCGTGGTGGGCTCGCGCCTGACCGGAAACCTCGATGGCATGAGTCTCTTGCGGCCTTATCGTCAGCTGACCCGCACGGCTCTAGAGTACTGCGTTCCTCCGTCTCGGGGTGACGGTCTTGGACGTGGCCGGTCGATTTCGCCGACCAACGTCCCCCGATTGCGTTAACATACGTGGTTCCGTTCAAACCAAGACACCTACAAGACACCTAGAGGAGCAAGAGGACCGTGAAAATCAGCCCAGGAAAACTCGCCGGCCTGAAGGCCGTGTCGACCGAAACCGGCACAATTGCCGCCGCCGCCATGGACCAGCGCGGGTCACTCAAGAAAGCACTGGCACAAGAGAGTGGTCGCGAGGTGACCGACGCCATGATGGAGGAGTTCAAGGGCGCCGTCACCGAGGTGCTGACCCCTCACGCGTCTGCGATCCTGCTCGACCCCGAGTGGGGCATTGGGGCGTCGAAAAGACGCAGTCAGAATGCGGGGTTGCTGTTGGCCTACGAGGAGAGTGGGTACGACAACTCGCGCCCCGGTCGATTGCCAGACCTGCTGCCGCACTGGTCGGTTCGTCGGCTGAAGGAAGCCGGCGCCAACTGTGTCAAGGTGCTGCTCTACTACACGCCCCGCGACACGGCGGCGGTCAACGAAGAAAAGCATGCCTTTGTCGAGCGCATCGGTGATGAATGCCGGACAAACGACATCCCGTTCTTTCTGGAGTTCGTCGGCTACGACGTCGACGGAGGTGATGAGAAGGGTCTCGAGTATGCCAAGATCAAGCCGGAGGTGGTCACCGGCAGCATGGCGGAGTTCACGCAGGAGCGGTACGGCGTCGACGTGATGAAGGTCGAGATTCCCATCCACATGAAGTTCGTCGATGGCACGGCAAGCTTCACAGGCCAGCGCGCCTATAGCAAGGCTGAGGCGCTCGACCATTTTCGGGCGGCTGCGGCGGTCGCGACCAAGCCGTTCATCTACCTCTCCGCGGGGGTCAGCAACGCAGAGTTCACAGAGTCACTCGAGATGGCGGCCGAGTCCAACGTTCGATGGGCCGGTGTGTTGTGCGGCCGCGCGACATGGAAGGACGGCATTCCGGTCTACGCGAAGGAGGGGGTCGATGCCTTCAGTCGCTGGCTCCAGACCGAGGGTGCGACGAATATCGGCAATGTCAACGAGCGTCTGAAGGCCGCGAGCTCCTGGTTCGCGACCTACGACGTGAGCTCGGCAGATGCCCTCGCCGTGGTGTGAGATTTCACTATCGCCCGCAGGTCTCTGAAGAGTTGGAACGGCACGGCGTGCGGCCGACACCGGCGACGCCGCCGGAGTTGGTGCATGAGTTCGTCAGCGACCTGTATCGATTCGAGTTGCGTCGGTTGAGGAAGCGGCAGGTACGGGGCGAGATCAAAAAGCAGGACTATGCGGCCCACGTGGTCGCACTTCGGAAGAAGTACATCCTCATATCGGTGCCGGTTCAGCGATGGGCGGTCAGTCAGGACGAACGTGAGGACGGCATCGTCGGCACCGTCCCCTGAGCGGAGATTCAGCGTCCGTAGTTTCGCAGCCAGTTCAGGAGGTTGTTGAGGTTGATCGCCGGCGGGACGAGTGGTGGCTCTCCCGCGCGCATCGTTTGCAGCAACTCGTCCGCCATCGGGACGCCGTCCGCGACCGGGCTGTTCTGAAGATCGAAACCTTGGAAGTAGTCGATCTCGGGGGCCTTGGCGTACACCTCGACGTAGAAGTCCAGCCGCAGCAGGCTGCTCACTTCGTCTCGTTCGGGTAGGCTGTCGAGCTTGTACTTGATCCGGTCGAATGAAACACCCAACGCCTCGGTTTCCGCCGAGCTCTCGTCGACGGTCTCTTGCGCCGTCGCCGTCGCCGTCGCGGTCGCTCCCGCGACGAGGGCGAGCGTCAGAACGATACCAAACCACTTTCTGGGCATAAGTCCCACGGGGCCTCGAGCAGCGCTGAATGGCTCTCTGTCACCCTACGACTGCCTTTGGAGCTTGTCAAGGGGCAAGCTGCTAGGATGACCTTGGCAATGGTCTGGGTCTTGCTTGTAGCCGTGGTTGCGTTGGTGGCAGCGCTGACACTGGTGGCTCGACGGCTGCACACCACCGGTGAGCGACTCGACCGCATGGAGTCGCGTCTCGCGTCGGTGCTCGAAGCCTCAGACACGGGTCTTGCCGTGTGGGATCCCGACGGTCGGCTGATGGCGTGCAATGAGCGGTTTCGCGAGTTCTATCCGACGATCCAGTTGAAGCCGGGTCTGGTGTTTGAGGATCTGACCCGATTCACGGCGACCCGCGGCCTGATCCAGCTACCGGAGGACCAGATGGAGACGTGGGTGGAGGACCGGCTGGCCGGTTTCGGCGACGTGGGGCACGACCTGTTCCGGACCTCCGATGGGCGGTGGCTCGAGATCGATACACGGCCCACCGGCTCAGGCGAGGTGCTTCTGCTGTACACAGACACCACTCACGTGCGTGAGACGGAGGCCACACTTTCGGACCGCAGCGAGCGGCTCGCGCGGCAGTCGGCAGATCTGACGCTGTTGACCGACGCGATCCGGATCGCGAGCACGGAGACGACTCCGGAATCTGCCACGGCCGCGATCGTCGAGGTGGTCTGCGCGTGGGCGGCCTGGCCGGTGGGATATGCCTACCGTGTATCCGGGCACGGCGACGACCGGAGACTCGATCCGATGTCGGCGTGGTTCGCTGATGCCGACGCCATGGACACGTGCCTGGGGCTGCGTACCATCGTTGAACACCGGCAGCTGAAGCGCGGGGAGGGCACCGCGGGTCGCGCTCTCTACACCGGCCACACATCCTGGATTCCGAATGTGGCCGTCGACCCTTCGATCGACACCGAGGTACGGTCGGCCATGGTCGGGATTCGTGGCGCCTGTGCGGTTCCGGTCAAGCATGGTGACGCGGTAGTGGCGGTGCTCGAGTTCCTGGCCCGCGAGCAGCTCGTCCCCGACCCGGCCGCGACCCGGCTGCTCGAGGCCACCGCCGACACGCTTGGCTGGGTCTGGCGCACTCCGGACAACCCTTGAATCGGCCGGCACTGAGACTTTCTTCTAGCGCGCTCGAATTCCCGATATGCTCACTTCGCGCCTGGCCACCCGGGCGCATCGCCGCCCTCGGTGTACACGTAGATCGAACTCAGGACACTGGTAGTGTCGACTCGGTTATGGGCGAGTGTCCTGACCGCGTAATTCGTAGCATAAGGTCCCGGAGCGACGGGATGCCCGCCCGGGAATTGTGTTGCGAATCACGCGGCCAGGACACTAGCAGTTGATGCACGCCGCTGGTATAGAATCCGATGGACATGGCTGATCAGGTTGACGTAACCGCTGGTGGGCGGCCTCAGGCGGCGGCACGCGGCGACGATGCGGAGGGTGCCCCCGACCTGTTGGAGCATGGCGCGCCCGTCCGGGGACACCCCCAGGTATTGGACACTCGACTGTTCGTACAGCTCCAGGTATTCACGGAGTGTCTCGACGTGGAGCCTGTCGTTGAGGCGGTCAGGCGCAGCGGTCTGGTTGCGGCGGTCTACGCGAACCTGAACGACCCCCGAGGTATCGGCGTCGTTGCCATGGACGAAGACCCCACCATGTTTACCGAGTCGTTTCGAGCGTTGCTGGTCGCGGCACCGTTCAGGCAGCTGACACCGGTACCGAGCTTCACCATGGTCGGTCGGACATATGCCCAGGGGCGCGAACCGGATCTGTCCGATTTTCTGCTTCACAAAGTGCCGCGCAACGTCCTCAACCCGGACTACCCGTGGGCGGTCTGGTATCCCCTCCGGAGAACTGGAGCCTACAACCGCTTACCCCGCGCAGACCAGGGCAGGATCATGATGGAGCATGGCATGCTGGGTCGCCGCTACGGCGAAGCCGGATATGCGGTCGACGTCAGGCTGGAGTGCCATGGAATCGACCGCGATGACAACGAGTTTGTGATCGGTTTGATCGGGTCCGACCTGTTGCCGCTGTCCAAGCTCGTGAAGGATATGCGGGCGACACGCCAGACGGCTGAGTTCATCCAAGGGATGGGACCATTCTTCGTCGGCAAAGCGATCTATCAGGCGCCGACTCCAGAGCCAGCCCGCATCTCCCATGCCGGGTGACCAGGAGACCCTCGACCAGCTAGAACTTCCGAAGACCGACCCACGGTCGATCGTCCAAAGCTTCGGCCCTGGCCTCATCCTGATGATGACCGGCATCGGGACCAGCCATCTCGTCACCGCGCCGGCGGCGGGCGGGCGTTTCGAATACGCGTTGCTCTGGTGTATTCCCGTCGCGTACATTTTTAAGTATTACGGGTTCGAGATGGCGTTCCGGTTCACTCATGCGACCGGGCGTAGCATGCTGGACGCCTACGCGACGGCGCCGAGCAAATGGCCGCTCTGGTATGTGCTGGTTACGACGCTGCTGCAGTGCGCGATCGGCCAGGCCGGACGTCTGGCCGCTGCCTCGGCAGTGCTCTACTACTTCTTTGCCGAGTATCTGGGGCTGGGCGCTCCCATTGAGCTCTACGGCATCGCCCTGGGTGTTCTCTCGGTCACGCTGATCCTGGCGGGACGGTACGCCGCGCTCGAGCTGGCGACCAAGGTGCTGGCTGCGATGTTGTTCCTGTCGACTGTGGCCGTCTACTTTGCCGAGCCAGCGCCAGTGGCGGCGCTCGGTCGATTCTTCGTGGTCGAAGTTCCTGAGGGCTCGTGGCTGGTCATTGCGGCCTTCCTCGGCCTGCTCCCGACAGGTATCGATGTCTCGCTCCAGGCGTCAGAGTGGGGCAAGGCAAAGAGGGTGGGCATGGGCCGAATTCGCGGCCACCTGGAGCGCATCGGTCTCGCACCCCGGTTTGACCCGTTGACGTCGCCGGCTGCCGATCTGCGGGTCGATACGACGAGACTTTCCGCGCATACGCGCGAGTACTGCCACCGGTGGTTTCGGATTGGCGAGTGGGATTTCGGGATCGGCCACGCCGTCTCGTTTGTCATCGCGGTGATCTTTCTCCTGTTGTCGGCGGTCTGGCTCTATCCCAGCCCGGTCGAGGGCAACGCGGTGATCGGAGAGATTGCGGGCGTCTTCACCCGAAGCGTTGGTCCGAGGATGATGCTGGTGTTCCTCGTTGGCGCGTTTGCGGCAACCTTCTCAACCGCCTTCAACTATTTTGATGGTTGGCCGCGCGTCGTGGGCGCTTGCTGCCGCAACCTGTTTCGGTCGACGGCCGACCTGTCTGGGATCGGACGTGACGATCTCGACTCCGTGCGTCGTCGTCGATGGTACTCGGAGTACAACATCTATCGGATCACGATGCTGTACTCCCTGGTGGCGTCGGTGGCGATCATCTCAGGTGTCCAGCGGCCCGTGTGGCTCGTGCTGGTCGCGTCGGCGCTGGCGCTTTTTGTGGCCCCGGTCGTCTACTTCCTGAACCTGTACTACTGCGTGACGGTCATCCCGCGAACCGATGACGTGTTCTACCCCTCCCCGTTTGCGAAGTGGTTCGGTTGGCTGAGCTTCGTCGTGTTTACTGGCCTGACTCTGATCGTCATCCTCGCTCGGGTCTTCGGCTTGACGCTGTTTGGATGATGGAGGCGAGAATGGCATGAAGATCTGTGTTGTCGGCGCCGGTGCGATCGGCGGCTATCTGGCCGTGCGTCTGGCCGATGCTGGCCACGATGTGTCGGTCGTGGCACGTGGACCGCATCTGGCTGCCATTCGGGCCGACGGGCTCGCACTGGTCGAGGCCGACCGCAGGCTCGTGGCCGATCGGCTTGTCGCGACAGACCGGATTCGCGATCTCGACCCGCAGGATGTCGTGCTGCTCGCGCTCAAGGCCCATCAGATTGCGGCGGTCGTCACCGATCTACCGGCCCTCTTTGCGCCGACCACAGTCATGGTGACGCTGCAGAACGGGATTCCGTGGTGGTACTTTCAGAAGCTCGAGGGTGACTACGCCAATCGGCCGATCACCGCGGTCGATCCGACCGGTGTGCTGTTCACCAGTATCGACCCGGACCAGCTCATCGGGTGCGTCGCGTATCCGGCGGCAGCGATCGCAGCGCCCGGCGTGATTCGCCATGTCGAAGGCAACCGGTTCCCGGTGGGGGAGCTTGATGGCAGCGACTCTGAGCGGGTGCGACGTGTGGCGGACGCTCTAACGCAGGCGGGCTTCAAGTCGAGGGTGCTTGACGACATCCGGTCCGAGATCTGGCTGAAGCTGTGGGGAAACCTGACGTTTAACCCGATCAGCGCCATGACCCATTCGACGTTGGTCGACATCTGCCAGTTTCCACTGACGCGGGACCTTGCCGCGACAATGATGACCGAGGCGCAGACCGTGGCCCACCGACTCGGCGCGTCATTTCGGGTGCCGATGGAGCGCCGGATTGCGGGCGCAGAGGCCGTGGGCACGCACAAGACGTCAATGCTGCAAGACGTGGAGGCGGGGAAGCCTCTCGAGATTGACGGGATGCTCGGCGCCGTCGTCGAGTTGGCTGAGCTGACAGGTGTCGAGGTGCCGACACTACGGGCGCTCTATGCCTGCGTGAGCCTCCTGAACAAGACCCTCCAGACGGAGCACATCCGCGTGAAAGGTGCTCCCAAATCGTGACAACCGAGCACTGACTCATGCCGACGGAGACTGAGATGAAAGCCCTGGACGGAGTACGAATTCTCGATATGACCCATGTTCAATCGGGTCCGACCTGCACACAGCTGCTGGCGTGGTTTGGTGCTGACGTAATCAAGGTCGAGCGCCCGGGGGCGGGTGATGCGACACGTGGTCAGCTCAGAGACCTACCTGACGTCGACAGCCTCTACTACACGATGCTCAACCACAATAAGCGCAGCATCACGCTGAACACGAAGCATGCGACCGGCCAGGCGATTTTCACACAGCTGATCGAGGCGTGCGATGTGCTCGTCGAGAACTTCGCGCCAGGTGCGCTCGACCGGATGGGGTTCTCCTGGGAGCGCATCCAGACGATCAACCCACGCATGATCTACGCGTCGGTCAAAGGTTTCGGTCCCGGTCCGTTTGAGGAGTGTAAGGTCTACGAGAATGTGGCCCAGTGTACCGGCGGCGGCGCGAGCACGACCGGCTTTGACGACGGACCGCCGACCGTGACCGGCGCGCAGATCGGCGATTCTGGGACCGGCGTGCATTTGGCGCTCGGGATCGTGACCGCGTTGTTTCAACGCGAGCGGTCAGGTAAAGGCCAGCGGGTCGTCTGCGCGATGCAGGATGCGGTGCTCAACCTCTGCCGGGTCAAGCTCCGTGACCAGCAGCGTCTGAAGCACGGCCCCTTGACAGAGTATCCGCAGTATCCGCACGGGACGTTTGGAGACGCGGCACCCCGCTCAGGGAACGCGTCGGGCGGCGGTCAGCCAGGGTGGATCGTCAAATGCCGAGGGTGGGAGGACGACCCGAACGCCTACATCTACATCATCACGCAGGCCGCGGCGTTCAACGATCTCGCGCGGGCCATCGGGCACAGCAACTGGGTTGACGATCCTGAGTGGAACACTCCGGAGGCCAGATTGCCAAAGCTCGATCGTATGTTCGGCGAGATCGAGCGGTGGACGATGACCAAGACCAAGTTCGAGGTCATGGAGACCTTGAATCCCTTGAATGTTCCATGTGGGCCGGTGCTCTCGATGAAAGAGCTCGCTGAGGAGCCTTCGCTGCGTGCCACCGGGACAGTCGTCGAGGTCGATCACCCGACCCGCGGCCCGTATCTCACCGTCGGAAACCCGATCAAGTTGTCGGATTCACCGGCCGAGGTCACGCGTTCTCCGCTGCTCGGAGAGCACACAGAAGAGATACTGCAGACTGTCATAGGCATGACCGCCGCGGAGACAGAAGCGGCACGGAGCGATGGGGCAGTCTAGTGACAAGGCGCGACGAAGTGGGTGGTGAGTCACAATGGATCGGCGGTGAATGACCGATAAGCGGAGCAAGAGAGTATCCGACATGACTATGATTCGGAGGGTGGTGTCAGGGCTACGCCTCGTCGCGCTGACCGTCATCGCCAGCGCTGGTCTGAGTGCAGCGGCGCCGTCGCTCGATGTCGGGCATCAAGCCCGGTCGGTCCAGCCTGGCGAAGTCGTGGTGCTCGAGGTGCGGCCATCTGAGCCGGTGGTCACGGTTCAGGCGACCGCGTTCGGTTCGACGATCCGGTTCTTCTCGGATGGGAGCGGCGACGTCTGGCGCGGCGTGGTTGGCATCGACCTCGAGGCACGTCCCGACGATTACCCAGTGGCCGTCCGAGCAACACTCGGGAACGGCGACACGCTCCGCGCGACGTATGTGCTCAGTGTGGCACCCAAGGAGTTTCCGACCCGTCGCCTCAGCGTCAACCCGAGCTTCGTCAATCCTCCGGCGGACGTCCTCGATCGGATCGGTCGCGAAGCGTCGCGCCAGCGGGAGATCTTTCAAACATCGAGCGCCGAGCGCCAGTGGGAGGGTGGGTTCCTTCGGCCGGTGCCTGGTGACTCGACCAGCAGCTTCGGCCGCCGCAGTGTCTACAACGGCGAACCTCGAAGTCCACACAGCGGGACCGATTTCCGGGCCGGTGAAGGGACACCCATCGCCGCGCCCAACGCGGGCACGGTGGTCCTGGCCGGCGATCTCTATTTTTCGGGCAACGTCGTCATCATCGACCACGGATGGGGACTCTACTCCTATTTTGCCCACCTCTCGTCGATCGACGTCGGGGAGGGAGAGACCGTCGAAGTTGGACAGCGCGTTGGGGCTGTCGGCGCGACCGGTCGCGTCACAGGGCCCCATCTCCACTGGACGGTCCGGCTGAACGACGCGAGGGTCGATCCGCTCTCGCTGATGGCGCTCTTTCCGTCAAACGCAGGACACTAGAACCGGTTTCACAACCTAGAACCCGACCCGAACACCCCCGACTGCATGGACCACCCCGACCTGGAGCGCCTGCACCTGTCGGAGACCCCGTAGCTCGAGATCGGGCTTGGCCCAGCTATATCGCACTCCAACGCCGACCCCCACTCGGTCTGGAAGTCCGACGCGCCGGAAGGGGTTGAACCGTGAGCCCCAGTAGGACACGTCGAGGCCGATGTTGTATCCCCAGGCCGTACCGGACACCCTCTCGACGCCGGTCGACACGATGTCCACCTCGTCGAATGGGAAGCCACGTTCGCTCGTTTCGAGCTCCGCGATCAGCTCCTGGGAGGCATCGAAATACGATGGTCCTCCAGACAGGGTCAGCAGCATTGTTGTCGAGAGCGGCACGCGGAACTGGCCGTAGACGTGATACCCACGCTCCCGATGCCGGAGCCCGTGCCTCGACCCTGTCGCGGTGCGATCGAATTCGAAGAAGAAGGGATGAGGAACATCGGCCTCGATCGTGGCAGTGGCGCTCCCTTGCGCGTTCGAGACGGCGACCCCGAAGCCCAGCCGTCTCCAGACACGGATCGATCCGCCACTGTCGAATACGAGGTACGGTCCGAGCGTCTGCGAAGCGCGCACCATACCGACTTCTCGGTTCAGGTTGAAGAGTACGACGTCAGTCCGAGACGCCGACTGCGCCTGGACGCCGGCGTTCGCACTCAAGACAAACCGACGCTGTGCGGACTGTGCAGACGCGTGGCTGGTGCACCCGATGATGCACCCGATGACGATGGCGGTTCGCAATGACACAGGATGATTACTCCACGCCGACAGCGGTCCAGGCGGTTGCGATCGTCTGCTCGACGGTGGCCCCCGCCATGAGGTCCCGTGCCGACTGCAGCGTGGCGGCACGAGCCATCGAGAACGTTGCGTTCTCCGTGAGGAGGAACGTGAATGCCCGGTAGAAGATTTGATCCACGAGTGCACGATTCTTGGGTCCAAGTCCCAACACCCGAACGCCAGATGTCACATTGGTCCCACCTTCTACTGCGAGATAGTAGGCGTGAGTCGCAATGGTCGAGTTCGTGTGAACACCACCGTTATCGAGCTGACCGAGAAAACGCAGCGAGTAGTGATCCGGGTCGCCGCGGGAAAGCGGATTGGCCAGCGAACGCACCCCGCCCGGTATGATGACGTCCTCGCCGACGACATAGTCGGCTTCCTCGGGGGGATGACGGCCCGTTTCAGCCATGAAGAACTCGGTTCCCACGCCGATCAGATCCGAGAATACCTCGTTGAGGGCACCGGATTCTCCCTGATAGATCAACCGGGACGTGAACTCGGTCACGGCGTGCCCGAGCTCGTGCGCAACGATGTCGATGCCGGCCGCGAAGAAGTTCAACGTTTGCCCGGTGCCGCCGAGCGTGAGTTCCGGTGGCAGCCCCTCGCCCAGGACCACGATGCCAGATGTCCCACACGACCCGCAGTAGAAGGCGTTCAGATAAAACAAGCCGGCGACCGAGCTCGGCACGGTCAGGAAGTCCGCGCGGTCGGCCGGATGGACGATCGCCACGATCGGTCCGTTGTTGCCGTCGAGTCCCTCCCGGCCGAACCGATGATACAGATAGTCGAGCGTCCATCCCGACCCGGTGTGACCGTCGACACTGACCGCGTCCTGCCAGACATTGTCGGTATCTTGGGCAAGGTCGGTATCGGTGAGCGGGGTGAGTCCGACGAGCACATCAAACGCCCGACGCCAGTCGCCCCCCATGTCGTAGGTCGACACCCGTCCGGGTCGCAGTCCATCGTCCGTGACGAACGTGCCGTCGACCGAGCGCACGCTGAGCTTCTTCCGGTCGCCCTTGATTCCGATTCCCTCACCCACCGCGCAATCGAGACAGGGCGATGGCGGCCCCTGCGTGGTCAGCGCATTCCGTTCAGCAACCACCTCTCCGGTGATCGCGTCGATCTCGCTCACGCGAAGGCCGTTCGTTCCGAAGGTGCGGACGTGATACACGAGCCGGTAGACATCCGAGGCATCGAGGACCACCGCGAGCTCTGGCGGTGTGAGGAGTGTGCTCCCCGCCTGATCGGCCATCGCGACGATGTCCTGCACAGACAGATCCGGCTCGGTGTCGACCTCGATGTTGGGATACACGTGGCCGAAGACGGACGTCGCGGACCCTTGCTCGCTTTGCACAGAGACGCCGCCACCCAACACCCGAACGTTTCGGTGGAGCTGCACAAACCGCTGGTGGGTTCTGGTTGGGGCCAGCGGGTCGGAGGTGACCTCGACCAGACGCAGGTTGCCGTTGAGTTGCATACGGCGGATCACGTCCTTCGTCTGATCGAGGGTCCGAGCCTCAGTCGCCGCAAGCGTCAGCGGGCCGATCAGGCCCTGCGTGTGGGGTGCCACCGGTGCGAGGGCGATGGCGAGCACCGTCGCCACAAACCCGCCGAGAACGCCTGTCGACGAACGCATGAGATCCAGCCAGTGTACAGCCTCCCGTCCACCGACCGCGGAGCAGCTCAGACCGTTCGAGACGGATCGATGACGGCGCCAACGGCAGCGACGAGGGCATCGAGATCGCCGGCCTCGTTGTAGACGTGCGGTGAGACTCGGATGGCGTTCCCTCGCATCGAGACGCTGACTCTACGTTCCGAGAGAGCCATCTGCAGCGCGTCGAGATCAAAGCCGGTTGGCAAACGCACGCCGAACATGTGTGCGGCTCGCCGGTCGTCATCTTCGACCCAGCAGCCGAGCCGGCGGAGTCGCCCCACCGCCTCGCCGCCGAGTTGCCGGCAGTAGTCCTGAATCGCTTTGGGACCCCAGTCGGTGACCTGGGTAAGGCCGGCCTCGAGCATCGGGAGCAAGATGAAATTTGACCGCTCGCCCACGTCGTAGCGAATAGCGCCAGAATGCTAGTCCTCGCTGTAGCGCACCAATCCTGAGAAGTCTTCGCTTCCGCGCCGCGTGATCCAATTTTCCTCCAGCGGGACGCCCTCGTCGTAGGCGGGACCAAAGTAGGCCACCCCGATTGAATACGGTCCCATCAACCACTTGTAGCCGGCGCAAACGACCGCATCGGGCTGGCTGTGCGTGACGCTAAACGGTTGCGCTCCGACCGACTGCGTACCGTCGAGGATGAAACGGGCACCGCACTCACGTGCTCGCGCACCAATCCCCTCGAGATCGAACCGGGTCCCGTCGGCCCAGTGCAGCTCCGGGATGGTCACGATGGCTGTTGAGGTATCGATGGCGCTCAGGAGCGCCGCATTCCACGCGAGACCACGGACGTCGCTCGTCGCAGGGGGCGCGACGGCGCGTAGCTCGGCGCCGGTCGCATCACAGAGTCGTTTCCAGGTGTAGACGTTGCTCGGGAACTGCTCGTGAACGATGACCACATTCTCGTCAGGTCCGACCGCGGTATTGCGAGCTAGCGCCGCCATCGCGTATGAGACCGACGGAATGATCGCGATTCTGTCTGGGTCGTCAACGCCGATCAGCCGTGCGAAGAGATGCCGCACGGTGTCACTGCGCTCGAAGAAATCAGACGGCTGCAGCAGGCTCGGAACTCGTAGACGGGCTAACGCCTGGTCGGCGGCATCGGCGACCGCATCAGAGATGGGTGCCATGTAGGCGCAGTTCAGATAGTGGATATTTGGCGGAATGGCAAAGAGATGACGCTGAGTCTCCAATATAGTTGACCGGTCAAGATGTTAAAGCCATGGCTGAGTAACACCTGACAGCCGTAGCAGCTCGTTTTCCGACTGAGGCAGGACCGACAGGTCGTTGCGGACCTTGGCCAGCATGAGTAGCCCATGGATGCACCCAACCAGTGATTCCGCGGCGTGACGGGGATGCCCAAGGGAGACCTCCCCGCGGTCGAGGGCCTCGGTCAGGAGTGATTCGAAGGCTGCGGTCTCGCGTTCAAACAGCCCACCGAGCTTTTTCGCGATCTCAGGTTCACGGGTACCGAGCTCGTGGGCGAGATTGGCCAGGATTGATCCTCGGACGACGCCTGCCACCTCCTTGTCGGCATAGTGAAACGCGAACAGCTCTTCCAGAAACCGTCGGAGCTGGTCAACCGGTCTGTGGGGGATCTGACGCTCCCACTCGGCAAGCATTCCCGTTTCGTCCCAGGCGGCGTCGATCACCTCCAGCAGCAGTGTCTGCTTCGACGGGAAGAAGTGGTAGAAGCTTCCCTTGTTGACCTGTGCGGTGGAGCAGAGCTCTGCCACCCCGACCGCAGAGAATCCACGGTCCCGAAACAAGGTGTCGGCAGCCTCAAGCAGCCGATCCTTTGCATCACTCTGGCGACCCATGGTGAAGAGAGTAGTGGCTGATGAACGACTGGTCAACTACTTTTGAACTCGCTATCGTGAGGTCGTTTCTTGACCGCTGCTTGCTCGCCAGGTCCACTGACTGGAGTGTTTCAGTTGCAAGCAGGTCGTTCCCTTCGGCCGGCGCCCACGACCCCCTCGGGACGGCCCGTGCCAGCCTCGGTGCCCTTGGTGCCGAGCCAGGAACTTTTTCCACGTATCACGTTGACGGGACACTAGAATTCCTACGTTCCCCGGATCCAGACCGATGAAGATGAAGATAGCCAGAAACCGTTGCATCGACACGATGCTTCTTCTTGTCCTGGGGATCATGCCGGCCTGCCGTGGGAACGGGAGTGACGGTGTGACGTCCGCCCAGGAAACCGCGGTCGCCGAGGCCACACTGGTTACGGAAGCGATGGCGATTCATCAGCGTGTGGTGACGATCGACAGCCACGATGACATCCCACTCGACTTCGCGACTCCCGATGTCGATCCAGGTCTGCGTGGCGAACGCCAGGTTGACCTGCCAAAGATGGAAGAGGGTGGACTCAACGCCGCCTTTTTTATCGTCTTTGTCGGACAGACGCAGTGGACCTCCCAGAACTACGCGCAGGCCAAGGCCGATGCAGACGCGAAGTTCGACGCGATTCATCGAATGACTGAGGAGATGTATCCCGATCGGATCGAGCTCGCCTATTCGGCCGACGATGTCGATCGGATCGCGGCGCAGGGCAAGCTCGTTGCCGCCATCGGGATCGAGAACGGATATGTGATCGGACAGGACCTATCGCTTCTCGGGGACTACCACACGCGCGGAGCTCGCTACATCACGCTGGCACACAACGGCCACAACGACATCGCCGATTCGGCCGCACCCCGGCAGCGCCTCGGGGACACGGAGGCCGAGCACGACGGAGTCAGTGCCTTCGGTGAAGCGGTGATTGCCGAGATGAATCGGCTGGGCATCATGGTCGACGTCTCTCACATCTCGAAGCAGGCCATGCTGGACGCGGTCCGATTGTCGGTGGCACCGGTGATCGCGTCGCATTCGAGTACGCGCACGCTTCGGGACCATCCGCGCAACTTGGACGACGAACAGCTCCTGGCGCTGCGCGACACCGGCGGCGTGATGCAGACCGTGGCCCTGGATGATTTCGTCTCGAGCCGCGACGACCCCCCGGTCGCCGTCCGTGATTTCATCGACCACATCGACTATGCCGTGAGCCTCATCGGGGTCGACCATGTTGGCATCAGCTCCGACTTCGATGGTGGTGGTGGCGTGGTGGGGTGGAGCGATGCGAGCGAAACGTTTAACGTGACCCTGGAGCTCGTCCGTCGCGGGTACAGTGAGGACGAGATCGCCAAGATCTGGGGAGGCAACCTCCTCCGCGTGTGGAGGGAGGTCGAGGCCGTCGCGCGAGACCTGCAGGCGGCGCTGGAGTAGGGGCGTCACTCCTCGACGTCTGAGAGCACGCTGGCCAGAAGCTCGGGTCGGTCTTCGTCGAATGCGATACCGGCGTGATAACAGAGCCGGTCTTGGGTGAGTTCGGCACGAGACCAGATCACGGTACCGTCTGCCCGATGCGCCTCATCCTCTCGCCGGATCACGACCCGCACCGCCTGGTGTGGCTTGACGATCCTCGACGACACGACATGAATACCGCCAGTCGAGAGCTCGACGATCTCGACCTGTGTTCCATCCACGATCGCCGTCGTGCCGAGTCGCATCTTGAGACGCCGGGCCCGGCGCGAGGGTTGGCGCCCAAGCGGGTTCGACATGCTGGAGAGAGCCTGCTCGGTCGCCGCGCGGGCCGCGAGCGCCGCGCGATCTTCCGGCAGCATTCGGATCTCGAGATGGTCCAGCTGCGGGCTCGACCGGAGGTCTCGCACGAGCGCTCGCCCGCGTGCCGAAGCGGCGAAGATCTGTTCCAGAATAACCAGGTGAGCGTCGTGTCGTCTGATGATCTCGGGCGCCTGTCTGGCGTTGGTGTCGGCGATGGCGATGAGACCTGTCGGATCGGAGGTCGCCTCGCTCCATCGGGCCACGAGGTCCTCAGAAGCGATGAGGACGGTGCGTGTCGTATCGGGTCTGTGACCTGTGGCGTGGGGAGCAGTGGTGGCCGGCAAGACGACTCCGTTTCTTTCTGGCGAAGAGTGAAGCAAGGCGAGCGCCACGCGAGAGGCCATAGGCGTTGGGTCGCAACCCGTTCATAATGGGATAGTTGTGAAGATCCTCCGACCGAACGTCGAGGGGGGGTTTTGAGATCGGAATGACAGATCCGAAATCAACCTCGACCCGCGCTGACCGGCTCCCGAGTGCCCTCGATCTACGCCGGTCGCCAGGCATCGTGCGGCCGATCCTTCAGTGTGAGGCGGTCTTTCTCGACTACGACGGAACACTGACGCCCATCGTCTCGAGACCCGAGCTCGCGGTTCTCTCCGATTCGGTCCGGGACCTCGTACGCCGGCTCTCGGCAACCTGTCCCGTCACGATCGTGAGCGGTCGAGACGTCGACGTCGTACGGGAGCTCGTCGCCATCGATCGGCTCGGGTATGTCGGGAGTCACGGACTTGACATCGTTGGTCCTCCGAAGAGCGGTCTGCGCCATCAAGTCGCCGAAGCGTTCGGCCCCCAGCTCGATGCCGTCGAGTCCGCGCTCCGCCGGGCGACCGATGGCATCGAAGGCATTCTGGTCGAACGGAAACGGTTCAGCATCTCGATCCATGTCCGGCAGGTCGACCCGCGATGGCATTCCCGAGTGGAGGCGATCGTGGACCAGATGAGACGGGCCCATCCGGCGCTGAGACGCGAGAGGGGCAAGATGTTGTACGAGTTGAGACCTGACATCGCCTGGGACAAAGGCACGGCGGTGCGATGGCTCCTCGACGGGATGGGTATCGATCCAGCGGCGGCGCTGTATGTGGGTGACGACCTCACCGACGAGACCGTCTTCGCGGCACTGGCGGGACACGGTGCCACCGTCGTCGTGGCCGGGACTCAAGACCGACGGTCGACGTTCGCTCGGTTTCGCCTGAACGACCCCGATGGCGTGCGGATGGTGCTCGAGGGGTTGGTCGCACATCGCGCACACAGGTGAGATGGCTTCCGGCTACTTCTACCATCCCCTGATGATCGGGGTGGTCCACGTCGCAGACCCTCCGTGGCGCCGTCTTCGGTCTCTGGACGGTGGGTGTCCCGGTATTTGTGACCGGGATGGCATGGAGCAGGTCACGGTCGTCGGGATCGGTGGCTGGGCCCTGCTCGTCGCGGTCGTGCTGCACGCTGTGAATACGGTTGCGACGCGGCGTTCTCCTATCCCGATCGCCGAGCACGCCGAACCCCATAACACAGATTTAACCTCGTCGAAACAGGTATGATCAACTTCTTGCGAGCTCGGTATGGCACAGGGCAGCCTGTGTGGTCAGCAGGATGCGCCCTGGTCGTCTTCTTCGCGGGGCTTCTCGTGGGTGAGACGCTTCATGCCCAAGGCTCTGATGGTGCAGCGACGCCCGCCGGCGCACCCGTCGTAGAGGCTACAGCCCAGGAAGAGCCTGCGCAGGATTCGAGCGCAGAGACCCCGTGGTACGACCGGATCCGGTTCAGCGGTGATTTCAGGTCGCGATATGAAGGGTTCTATCAGACCGATCGCGAGACGAGGAACCGGGCTCGATTTCGGGTACGGCTTCGAGTCGATACTGATATCAACGATGATGCCCGATTTCAACTGCAGGTCGCGAGTGGCGACCCCGGAACCCCGGTGTCAACGAACCAGACCTTCACGAGCTTCTTCCGACCAAAGCCGTTCAATCTCGACCGCGCCTACCTGGCCTATAACCCTCGGGCCGCGTCCGCGCTCACGCTTGGCATGGGGAAGTTTGGATTTCCGCAGAATCGCACACAGATGATGTTTGACGATGACCTCAATTTCGAGGGTGGCTGGGAACAGGTCTCCTGGGATCTCTCCGAAGGAATCGGGATCAACCTCGTGGCGTTACAGACGGCCGTGACCGAGGTGTCACGGGATAACGACTCATTCATGTTGGCCGGCTACGGGGAGTTGAGCGTTGAAGGGGGCCGTGCCGACTTTCGCGTGTCAGCTGCGAACTACGGATGGGGACACCCCGACCTCATCGTGGCAGGTCACACCGACGGTGTGCTCCGGAGTATCCTGACAAATGATCTCATCACAAACACAGCGGGTGAGATCGTCGGTTTCGCGTCCCGATTCAACGTCGTCGATGTGATTGCCGAAACGACAATCCAGACCGCGCGACCGGACTATCCGATCAGGCTTCTCGCCGACTTTGCGTACAACACACGCGCCGCCAACGACCGCGACAGCGGGTTCTGGCTCGAAGCGGAGTACGGTCGTCCGGGTGCGATAAACACCTGGGGGGCCACCTATACCTTTGGGTGGATTGAGCAAGACGTCTCTCCATCCGCGTTCGTCTTTAGCGATATCCCAGGGACGAACCTCCGTCTCCACATGATCGAGACCTCGTACATTCCGAAGAACGGGCTGAGCTTCGATGTCACCTTGCACCTGACGAAGAGGCTGGTGGTGCCGGACGACACCTCCAACGACCTGCTTGCGCGTTTGCACGTAGCGATCGTGGCGCGGTTCTGAGCGTCCGACGGTCTGCTGGTGCTGACCGTCGCCGATAGGGGTCCGGGGATTCCAGACTGAGATCGAGACGCGTCGCCGAGCAGAATCACGGTGCGTCGAGTCAGAGTCGGAGCGTTTCGAGATGTGCCCGCAGCGCTCGAAAGGCCCGGCCCCGGTGGCTGACCGACGTCTTCTCCGCGGGTGAGACCTCCGCGAGAGTGCGTCCGTACGGCGGGTAGAAGAAGATCGGATCGTAGCCGAACCCGCCGGTGCCTCTCGGTTCCCGTGCGAGTTCTCCCTCGATCACGCCTGTCGCCTCGAAGACCACGTTGCGGTCATCCGCGACAGCGAGCGCACAGACGAACCGCGCCGCGCTGGTGGCGACACCCTTCGCATCCAGCGACCGACTGATGGCGGCGAACTTCTCCGGATACGATGTCCCGTTGAACCGGGCAGACTTCACACCCGGTGCGCCGCCGAGTACGTCAATCTCCAGACCGGAATCGTCGGCCACGGCGAGCTGCCCGGTGTGGTGGCTGTAGTGCGTGGCCTTGGCCCGAGCGTTCTCGGCGAAGGTGGTACCGGGCTCTTCGGCCACTTCGACCCCCGGGTACCGGTCCAGCGAGTCGATATCGACTGGCAGGCCGGCAAGGATCTCCCGGATCTCGATCACCTTGTTGCGGTTCGTCGTCGCGACCAGCAGTCTCACGCCGGTCGGTTCAGATGCGCGAGAGACGAACCGACGATCTCGCGCTGCAAGCTGACAAGGTGGGTGATACTGGTGTCAGCAAGTTCGAGGAGGCGATTCAGTGCGTCCGGTCCGAAGGGGGCACCTTCGGCGGTGCCTTGTACCTCGATAAACTGACCGGTGCCGGTCTTGACGACGTTCATATCGACGTCGGCTTGGGAGTCTTCCTCATAGGCCAGATCCGTCACCGGCTGTCCGCCGACAATCCCGACGCTGATCGCGGCGACGTAGTCGGCGATCGGCAGGGCGTTAATCTTCCCCGCTGCGCGAATCTTTTCGAGTGCGAGAACCAGTGCCACAAAACCACCGGTGATCGAGGCGGTGCGCGTCCCGCCGTCGGCCTGCAGCACATCGCAATCGATCCAGACAGTGCGTTCACCGAGCTTATCCAGCTGGGTGACCGCGCGTAGTGAACGGCCGATGAGCCGCTGAATCTCTTGCGTCCGGCCCCCCACGCGCCCCCGGGATGCTTCGCGGGTGGTTCGCGTCGACGTGGCGCGTGGAAGCATCCCGTATTCCGACGTGACCCAGCCTTTGCCGGTGCCACGCAAGAAGGCGGGCACCCGGTCCTCGACACTGGCGGTGCAGATGACCTTTGTATGGCCAGCTTCGACCAGGACCGAACCTTCGGCATGCATCGCCCAGTTCGGGATCAAACGCGTCGGGCGAAGCTCGGCGGGGTCACGCTTGTCGGGGCGGGGCTGGCTGGTCGGAGGCTCGGAAACTGTCATCATCCCTCGTCGGAAGTAGCTTCGGATTGAGAGCCCCGGGTGGCTCCCGCGACCCATTTCATGTTGCCTTGCAGCGGATGGCGCAGATCGATATGTCCCGCCAGCGTGTCGACCTCCTGGCCTTCGATCAGAATCTGCACCGCCGAGACTTCTGGCAGATTGGTCGTGAGCGCGTTGACCAGCGCGTAGACCGTAAACAGCTCGTCGATCGAGCCCCCACCATGCTCCCGTGTGACCTCTCGATTCAGATCGACAAAGGCATCGCCGCCTGGTGTGAGATAGACCGCACGGAGCTCCGTTCCCGCTGGAAACGGCGACTCGAGCGGTGACGGCGCCTCACCCAGCTGGTGCTCCAGGATGACCCGCGCGCGTGTCAGGCTATCGTCGGCGGCATCGATCTCCACCAGTTGCTCGTGCTCGACGAGGGCCATGCCGTCTTCCGCTACGAAAAACAATATCGCCGCGCCGGTGCGCACGTCGACATCCCCAGGCCCATCGAGGCGGGTCGTCACGTCAGGTGTCGTCTCTGACCCGCGTCGCTGGCCGAGCACGAACAGACTGACCCCGACAATGAGAATAAAGATCGCCCCGGCGGCGTACGCCAGATATCGGCGTGTCGGCTCAGGTGGAGCGTGTTCCGTCACTCGTTGCGCACCTGTGTGTTGTCAGGTTGGTCGCTGCCGGGAGCGTCGGACAGCGGATCACCGACCGTCTCGATATAGCTTCGAAATCGCAGAACACTGTCGGTGAGCGCATCGACGACCGCATTCTGAAACTGAGCACTTCTGAGTCGTTGCTCGTCACTTTCGTTCGAGACAAATCCCATCTCGATCAGCACGGCCGGCATGTTTGCCCCCACGAGCACTCGGAACGGGGCTTCCTGCACGCCCCGAGTGCTCATCGGCACCCTCCGGCTCAGCTCCTCATGCACGATATCGGCGAGTCGGGCCGATCGATCGAGATACCGAACCTGGGCCATCTCCCACTGGACGAGGTCGATTTGCCTCACGCCTCCCCCGATGATCGGGACCAGCTGTGCCTCACGCCCCGCCAGGTCTCTGGCCTCTTCGCCGTACTCCTCGAGACTCAGGTACGACACCTCGGCACCCGTCGCCGATCGTCGAATCGAGGCGTTGACATGCAGGCTGACAAAAAGGTCCGCCTTGTTGTTATTGGCGACGGCCGCGCGAGCATCGAGCGGGACGTCATCATCGCGATTACGGGTGAGGATCACCCGCAAACCGAGTTGTCCTTCGATCCGGTCGCGCAACCGTCGGGCGATACTCAGCGTGATGTCCTTTTCAAGGGTACCGCTCGCACCGCGAGTGCCATCATCGGCGCCACCGTGGCCTGCGTCGATGGCCACGACGCGGACGGTTGGTGGGGCGGTGAGGTCCGGAAGCGGGTCGCCACCGGCCGACGGGCCCAACTCGGGCGCCGGGGGTGTCGGTGTCGGGACGGATTCGGTGGTCCGGGCGCCGGCGCTGATCTCGATGACGAGCTCCACCCCGTCGTTTCTGATCGGGCGACTCGATACGCTGAACGCCTCGAACGCCGGTCCCAGATCGATCTGAAGACCTGCGGACGAGGGATGCGGGGTCATTCCGGTGACGAGCTCCCCTCGCAGCGTCGGAAGCCGCTCCAGGTCGAGGGCATCAGCTTCGAAACGCACCACCAGCTGGCCGTCTTCCCGGTCGACCGTATAGGGTGTCGTGGGTATCACCTCGAGGGCGAGCTCTCCGCCACCGCCACGGGGGCGATACCGCCCGCTGACACGAGGGACTACCACGTCGCCGATCAACACGAGTCGCGAGCGCTGCCGCAGCTCGAGCGACGCATCGAGGACCGGATCCAGCGCGCGGCTCAGGAAGTCGAGTGGCACCAGCCACTCGCCGTCAGCCCGTCGCGGTGCCACCCTCAGCGACACGAGACGTCCGGCGACTGAGACTAGCTGTTGGTCTGCCGTGAGGATGATGACTTGACCGCCGGATGTGACGCTGGCGGTCCGATCGCCCGAGTCGTTGATCTCGAGTCCGAAGATCCCAGCGAGGTCATTGAGCGCGACCATATCGCGCTGGCGCGTCCTCACCGTGCGGATGGTTTGTCGACCGTCCGACGAGACAAGCGTCAGCGGCTCGTCGAGCGACTGCGCCGATACTGGCGCACACCGGGGCCACAGGAAGCAGAGCGCAAAGACACACAGAAACACGCGCGCCATCTGGAGGAGTCCGCGTCGACCGCGCCTGGTCAGGATCGACCGCACTTGACATCGATGATAGCACCGTTCGTACCGTTTCTGCGTGGGGAGAGCCGCCAGGCACAGGGACCGGCCTACCGTAACTCGACCCGCCGCGGTGAGTACAATGGTGGAGATGAAGGGGTGGACGACAGCCGCCATGCCGATCGCGGTCGTGCTGGTCCTCGTCACCGCGATGGGAGCCCGAGGGGCGGTGCAGGAGTGGCCCTTCGAGGTCACCGATCTTCGGGATCGAGGAACGCTGACGATCCTTGTCTTCGGCGACGCCGGCACCGGCGACGCCGGCCAACATCGCGTCGGTCAAGCGATGTTCGATGTCTGTCGAGCACGGGGATGCGACTTTGCCGTGATGCTCGGCGACAACATCTATGAGAACGGGATCGAAGTCAACAGTCGTGATGACGAGCAGGCCAGCTTCCGAGAGATTCTGGCCCAGTTCGACGACAAATTTGCGAAGCCATATGCGTCGTTCGGTGCGCTGACCGGCTTTCACTTTTGGGGGGTCCTCGGGAATCACGACTACCGTGGCCGCGCGCCGGGGGCGATGGTCACGTATTCGGAGTTTAGCGATCTGTGGCGGCTGCCTGCGCCGCATTACGAGATTCCCCGCCTGCCGGACTGGATTCAGATGCACGCCATGCATACGGACACGGATGAACGCCGCGACCTGAACGGCCTGCAGGTCGCGTCCATCCGTCGCCAGATGTGTCGAGATGACGACCCGGATCGCTGGAAGCTGCTGTTCGGTCATCACCCCGTCTACAACAGCGGGCATCACCGGAACGACGGTCAGGAGCGGCGTACCCGTGCGCTGGTGGAGCGGCCGTTGATTCTCGAGTGCGGCATCCACCTGTACCTGTCGGGCCATGCCCACCATCAGGAACATCTGTCGGCGAACGGATTCGAGCAGGTGATCCAGGGGGCCGCCGCGAGATCCAAGGGCGGCAACAATCCACGCAACGAGCCGCACGTGCGTCAGCGTTTCTTTTCGAGAACGTTTGGCTTTGCGCTTGTCACGGTCGACCCGGTTCGCCTCCGCCTGGATTTCTACGACGTCTTGAACACTCGCGAGAAAGCGCCCGAGGTGGTGTTGCCGACCCCGGACGAGGTGGTGCTGTCGTATTCGTGGTGCGGCACTCGTGAGGAGATCGGGCAGCCGGCCCGCGACGCCACTCCGTGCCAAGGACCAACGCTCCGGTGACGGCGCCGACCCGGTGGCCTCCGGCACCGCGTCGAGAGCATCGATGAGCTCCGCGCCGCCACCCGACACCGACCTCTGGCACCTCGTCCAACCACTGTGGGAGTATCTGACGCTGGCCGAGACCCCGTGCTCGGCCGACGTGATCTTCGTGTTTGGCAGCCGCGATCTGGCGGTTCCGGACCGGGCTGCCGCGCTGTTTCACGAGAGACATGCGCCGCGGGTGCTGGTGACTGGCAGCTACGGACGGATGACGCGCAACGTCTTCCCCAAACCTGAGGCGTTGGTCTTCCGGGATCACCTCGTCAAGGCCGGTGTCCCTCCCTCGGCGATACTGACCGAGTCGGTGGCCACGAACACACTTGAGAACGTGCGCCTCGGAATCGAGACGCTGCGGCGGGTCGGTCGGATGCCGACCACTGCGCTCCTCGTGGCCAAGGGATTCGTCATGCGCCGCTCCGTCGCGACATTTGCGCAGCATTGTAGCGAGATTCGCGTGCGCGCCTGCCCTCCGGATGGTGGCGCGGCGAGGGCGCTCGACCGGAGTCCGACCGAGTTCGCGGCACGGCTCGTGGCCGAGATCGACCGGCTGGAGCGGTACGCCGAGTCGGGAGATATCCAGGCTCAGGAGATTCCGTCGGAGGTTCGCCAGGCGGCCCGCAGACTCACGGTGCGGATCGCATCCTGACCACCGAGACGACCGCCCAACCCAGCGCTGCGCCACCCAGCCCGAACATCGCCGGCGTCAGCCCTGCCAGACCTCGGCCGGCACTCGCGATCTGGATGACCGCTGCGAGCGTGACTCCGCCGGCGATCGACGTGAGGGCTTCCGGTGAAGACAGACGTCGCAGATAGAGCCCTGCGATGACGGGGACGAACAGGCTCACCGTCAGCAACGTGTAGAAGAACGAGAGCGCCCCGGCAATCGATTCCGACACAATCGCCAATCCGGTGCCGAGCGTGCCGCCGCAGACGGCGGCCCAACGAGCGACGCGAAGAATGTCGGCGTCGGTCGCCGACGGACGCACGAATCGGCGATACAGATCCTGCGACAACGACGTCGAGAGCATGAAGAGGATGGCGTCTGAGGAGCTGACCTCTGCCGAGAAGAGCGCCGCGAGCCCCAGGGCACCGACAAGTGGGGGAAGGCTGTCCATCAGCAACGTCGGGAGGGCGAGGTCGTGATCCTGGAGATCCGGAAACGCCGCCCGCGCGAACATACCGAGCAGCGGCGGAACGGCGGCAAACACGAGCAGCGCCGCGGCGTTCAGGCCGACACCGATCCGAACCGCCGAATCGTCTCGTGCACCGTACACTTTCTGCAGAAGCCCTGGCGATACGACAAACGCCGGGCCGAGCATCGCGAGATAGAACCAGCCCGATCCTCCGCCTTGCCACGGGCTCCAGTACCCTTCGATCTGTTGCGTGGCGGCCACCACGAAGCGCCATCCTCCGATCTCGCCCAGGGTGAGCGGGAAGACGACGACGAATCCGATGAGGAGGACGACCAACTGGAGGACGTTGACCCAGACGGTCGTGAGCAGTCCACCCGCCGAGAAGTAGACGGTGACCACGACGCCACCGACGATGCACCCGACCCACCGGTCGAGCCCGGTGACCACGTTGAGCACCCAGGCGATCGCGATCAGCTGCCCCGCCAGAATTGCCAGCGTCCCAATCCACAGCAGGATGGCGATCAGGGCCCGGACACTCTGACCGTATCGAAGCTCGAGAAAATCGCCGACGGTTCGCAATCCGTGCTGTTCAGAGAGGGCGCGGATCCGTGGGCCGATCCACCACGCCAGGACGATCGATCCGAGTCCGGCCGAGCCGACCCACCACCAGGCGCTGAGACCGTCGCGGTATCCGAGCCCGGCCGCATTGACGGTAGAGCCCGCACCGATGTTTGCGGCCAGCATTGTTGAGAACAACAGGAATGGACCAAGCTGACGCCCGGCCACGAAGAACCCGCCCGCGTCACGCACACGCCGTCCGATCAGTAGACCGACACCCATCAGGATGCCGGCGTACGACAACAGCACGATCAGGTGAACGTTCATCATTGCCGACCCGCAGGTGGCTGGGGCTACGTCGTGATCACGGTGAGGCGGCGTCTGCCACCGGTGCGTCGGTCAGGTCTGGGCGGTCGGGCGCCCGGAGCACGGCTCCGAGGAACTGCTCGATCGCGAAGGTGCTGATCTGTCCGCAGGGACCGCTGAACACGTAGTCGCATCCGTGCGTCGCCCACGGCATGCGAACCACCATGTGGGGGACGCCTTCCTCGATGAGGCGGGCACTGACGAGGTCGCCATGAAACCGAGCGACGTGCTCGTCGCGGAACCCTTGAAAGATGAGGGAGGAGAGTCCTGGGTCACGAAGCGCGCGGGTTCGGCCGCGTCATACTGCGCGCCATGGGTGGCCGGCGGTCCGCCGAGATAGTCTTCGAGCGCGGCCGTAGAGTCGGTCACTCGTTCCTTGGCGGGGTTGACATGGCCCCATCGCATCGCCGCTGGTCCGTGCAGGGATACGACCCCGCGAATGGCCGGGTCGGTCGAGGTATACGCGCCGAGCAGGGCGATCTGCCCACCGACGGAACGGCCCAGCAGCGCGATCCGGGTCGGGTCGACCCCGTGGGTCGTCTCGAGGTCCTTGACGTAACGGATGGCCGACGTCAGATCGTCCTGGGGTGCTGGGAATCTCCACCGCGGGGCCAGACGATAGTCGATGCTGGCGACGATGTAGCCTCGCGCGGCAAGATACCGACTCAGCTGTGGAAACTCCCGCTTCGTACCGTCCGTCCAGCCACCACCGTGGATGATCATCACGACCGGTTGGCTCTCGACCCCGGACGTCGGTCGATAGAGGTCGAGCGTCAGGTTCTCGCCGTCGACGACGTCATACACATGCTCGTCGACCAAGACGTCGCCGGCCGAGACGCCGAACAGCAGGTCCGAGACGACCAGCGGCTGCGGACGAGGTGGCGCGTCGGTGACCGACAACCTGCGCGGGACGCCAAACGCCTGATTGAGTGTGGTGGGCAGCGATTCCGCAGTGCGATACGCGCGGGTAAGGGGCGTGAACAGCATGACGATCCCCACCGCCGTCAGGGTTGCCGCGGTTCCGTGAAGCCACGACCGCCGCCATCTCAGCAGGAGCAGCATGCTGAGCAGTCCCAGCCAGTGTCCCCACTCGGTCAGGATGACGCTCGACTGCCACATGAGCGAGGTCTCGTGCGGCACCACCGCGATCAGCCCAGCTGCGCAGACCGCCGCGCCACACAGAAGGCGGCCGAAGACCGCGACACCCACACTGTTGGATTCTGACATGACTGATCGTGAAGCGAGGAGAGGCTATCCCAGACCCGACAGGAGTGTCCAACCCTGAAACAGTCGCACCGTCACACACGAACAGGCGCCGCTGAGCGGCAGCCACGCCGGAAGCCGCGGGCCGCGACCGTCAGGGTCTGGGTCGGTCTGATCCGGACCCCAGCGCCCACCATCGTGCCGAGGCCGTAGAAGACGAGCGGCGTACGCGAAATGGATCGATGGAGGTTGCGGTCTCCGACATCAGACTCAGGCGAAACCGGTCTACGACGCGCTGACGATGACGGTGACGGAGACGGTGCCGTCGAGCTCGGAGTCGCTCCCGCTGAGCTCGAGCTCGTACTCGCCGGGGTGGGTGAAGACTGCCAGCGTCCGGGGCTGGTCCGCCTGCTCGAAGGCGACGTCTCCGGGGCCACTGACCTTCTTCCACGACGACGTCAGTGAGCCGCTGCGGGGCAGACCTTCGTCGCGAACACTGCCAAACAGCTTCAATCCCTCACCGACGGCGACGTGGAGCTCGTGCGGACCGCGACTGCCGCCGTAGCCCAGTACGCGGACAATCGGCGGACGATTGAGGCAGACCCCTCGAGGCATCGCGGTCGGGTCTTCGATCGCGCGCAGCGCGTTGCGGTGGTCGCTCGCGCTGAATTCCCAGCTGTACTGGAGCATCGATTCACTGGTAGATGTGGTGATGCCGGCATGCGACAGTGTCCACCGAAGGTTGCCGTCGAAACCTGGCTCGACGACGACAATACACTCCCACCGGTGATGACCCGGATGAAACGTGGTCGGCTGACCGACGTCGCCAGGACCCGGAGCAAAGAAGTTCTCGGCTCCCGGTGGAATGGTGACGGGCGTGGAGTTGTGACTGAAGTACGCGAACGAGATCGTGAGCGATCCGTCCTCGTTCCGTGTGAACCCTTCATATGCCGGGTAGATCGCCTGCCGTTCCTGACCGGCGTCAAAGAACGGAGTCTGGGCGTGTGACGGCAGGGTCCCGTGCGGTCCCAGAGCGAGCCACAGCCCGGCCCCAAACAGGGCACACCGTTCTCGGACGCCTCGTCCCATCACTGTCCTACTGTCCGTCGTTGGTTGGTGCGCTCGCCTCCTGCTTGCGCTGTTCGCGGAGCCTGTCGTACTGCTCTTCGGTCATGAAAGCGATGTCCGTCCAGGCGTTTCCCATGTCGTCCATGGTGCGTCCGCCCCAGCCGATCCAGGCCGACGGGTCAGGGTTGTGCTTGTTGGCCGCGGTGTTGTCATGCCAGGCCACCGAATGCAGAATGGTGCCCGTCGGGAAGATGTGCGGCTTCTCGTAGGTGTACGTCAACTGCCAGACCTGTTCGTACCGCGGGACGTCAGTCAAGATTTCTCGGCGCCCATCGAGGTGGATGGCCTCGAGCAGCATCCGACGACCCCTGAAGTGCATGTGCGGCTGAAAGTTGATCACCATCGCGGGCGTGTCCAGCCTCAGAAAGCGTTCGGACCGCGCGATGGTATTCGGGGGAATGCTGAGCTGCGACAGGCTGTTGACGTCGGCCTCGGTCATGAGCTCTTCGACCGGTGGGTCGCCATCGAGGTCCAGATCGTAGCCCTGTCGGAGAAGATGGTCCTCGACCTTCTCTCGGTTGAGCGCCCAGTGGTTCCCCACGCCGGTCCGAATGCGATGCGATGTGACCTCGAGTTCGGGTTTGGTGCCTTTCGGGTAGAACTTGATACCCACCCGCGAGATGTCGTGAGTCTCCTCTCCCCAGGGGTGGTAGTGTGGCGCAAACCGGAACTTCGAGCCGGCTCGCACGAGCTTGCCCGTTCCAGCCGGAAAGTCATCGCCGTTGTTGCCCATCACGTATTCGGTGACGTGGGTCGTCTCGACAGCGTCATCTTCGTTCGCCTCGGGGTCGTCGGTCCCGACGAACGCGTACACGTGTTCGTGGTGCACGCAGCAGTTTGCGGTGGTGATGAGCTGGACCCACTGCATGTAGCGGTCCTCGGTCAGTCCAGAGTCGACGATCTCGGAGGGGAACATGTCGGGGCCCTCGGCCGGGATCGTGAAGCCGTCCTTCATGCTGACGATCAAGTCCGGTTCTCCCCGTGCCCACTCGTCGAAGGCAGCGAGCTCGAGCGGCGGCGGTGCGTCTTCAGGGTTACCCCGGGCGGCGCCATCGTCGACCCACGCGGCGAGCGTGGCGATCTCCGCGTCGCTCAACGACGGGTCATCCTTATAGGTGCCGATGCTTCGGTCGAGATGCCAGGGTGGCATCTGCCGCTGAGTCACACGGTCCTTGATGGACCTCGCCCAGGGCCGTGTCTCCTCGTAGGTCAATAGCGACATCGGTGCCGCCGTGCCTGGGCGATGGCACGTCTGACACGAGCGCTGCAAGATCGGTAACACGTCTTTCGTGAAGGTCGGACTGTCCTCGTTTGCCTGCGCCACGCCCGGCAGCACGCTGCCCAGCGCAGCCACCGCCGCCAGCAGGCTCAGTGTTTTCAACGATCCCGTCATACAGGCCTCCACCGCTCGCATCGTCGCGGTTCGTGGGTCGCTTACTGGTCTTGGGTTCGTTGCTTCTGCTGTGTGCTCAACCGCTCCTGGTACTGCTCCTCGGTCATGAAGGCGATATCGCTCCAGCCGTGACCCATCTCGTCCATGGTTCGACCGCCCCACCCTATCCAAGCCGAGGGGTCGGGGTTGTGTCTGTTGTTCGCGGTGTTGTCGTGCCAGGTCACGCTGTGGAGCACCGTGCCATTCGGGAACAGATGCGGCTCCTTGTACGGGTAGACGATTTGCCAGGTCTGCTCGTACTTGTTCACGTCGATCAGGATCTCTCGTCGACCGTCGAGGTGAATCGCTTCGAGAAGCATTCGATCGCCCCGGAAGTGCATGTGCGGCTGGAAACTCAGAACCAACGCAGGGTCCGGGAGTGGCCAGAAGCGCTCGTGCTTGGCCACCGTGTTGGGCGGGATACTCATCAGCGCGATGCCGTTCAGGGTGTTGTCGTCGACCCACGCGTCGGCCGGCATCTCGGCTTCGTTGAGGTCGAGGTCGTACCCGGCACGCAGGAGCCGGTCTTCAACCGCCTCACGGTTGAGCACCCAGTCATTTCCGATGCCGGTGCGGAGGCGATGTGCAGTGACAATCAGCTCCGGCACCTCGTCCTTCGGGTAGAACTTGATACCGACGCTCTGAATGTCACGGGTCTCCTCGCCCCAGGGGTGGTAGTGCGGGGCAAAGCGAAACAGGCCGCCGGCTGGAAGTTTTCTCCCGGTACCTTCCGGATAGAACTGCCCGCTGCTGCCCATCGCGTATTCGATCAGGTCGATCTCTTCGGTGTTTGACCCCGTGCCGAGCTTGAACTCCTCGAGGTCCTCCGCCGTTTCTGGCACGCTGACGTAGACGTGCGAGTGGTGCACACAGCACCAGGCCGACGGGATGATCTGGACCCACTTGACGTAGCGGTCTTCGGTCATTCCCGGGTCGACGACTTCGGATGGATAGAAGTCGGGCCCCTCGGCCGGGATCATGAACCCGTCCTTCATGCTGACAATCAGATCAGGATCACCATACGTCCACTGCTCCAGATCGGCCAGCTCCAAGGGCGGCGGGGCATCGGCAGGGTTGCCGCGCGTCGCTCCGCTGTCGGCCCACGTTGAGATCGTCGCGATCTCCTCGTCCGTCAACGACGGGTCGGCGTCAAACTCGCCGATCGAGCGGTCGAGGTGCCACGGGGGCATCTGTCGTGCGATGACCCGGTCCTTGATGCCGCGGGCCCAGGGTCGCGCCTCATCGTAGGTGAGCAGCGACATCGGCGCCGCGGTTCCCGGTCGGTGGCACTTCTGACATGACCGTTGCAGAATCGGCAGCACGTCCTTTGTGAACGTGACATCGTTCGGTGCCTGACCCGCGGCCGCGACCGGAGCCCAGAGGGCGGCGGCTCCCGCGACACACACCGCACCGATCAGCTTCCACGGTCCTTCCATGGTTCTTCTCCCTCGGCCCTCGGCCGAGCCTCACCGGACACCCACTCCTGAATCAAGGCAGTCTACCACCGTCGCACGACGCGGACCAGGACCGTCCTCGCCGAGCAACGGGCCGCCCTGAGGGCGATTGGCACACGATGTCCGGGTGTCCAGAAAGCGTGATCGGAGTCTGTCGCACGACGAAGAAGCGAGACATCGTGCCGAGGCTGGCTCAGTCGATCTGTTGGTTCTTGCCAACTACGACCACACCGTCCGGTGAGACGGTGAATCGCTTCCGGTCCCGGTCGAGGTCGACGCCGATCCGGGTGCCAGCCGGGACTCGCACGTTCTTGTCGAGAATGGCCCGACGGACGATGGCCCTCTCGCCGACGTCAACTCGGTCGAAGAGCACCGAGTCCTTGACCTCCGCTCTGGCGTTGACCCGGACACCCGGTGCGAGAATCGACTGATCGACACGTCCTCCGGTGACCACTGCGCCACTACACACGAGGGAGTTCAGCGCGTAACCATCCGCTCCGCTGTGACTGTGAATGAACTTGGCGGGGGGCTGATGGAACTGCCAGGTCAGGATCGGCCACTGGTCGTTGTACAGGTCGAAGATGGGCAGAGGAGCGACCAGGTCAATGCTGGCGTAGTAGTAGGAATCGAGCGTCCCCACATCGCGCCAGTAGCCGCGCTCACGTTGTGACAGACCTGGAATCACCTGACGGGTGAAGTCGTACACGTGCGCCGACCCATCGTCGACCAGCAGCGGAATGATGTCACCACCGACGTCGTGATTCGAGCTCTCGTTGGCGGCGTCCCTGGTTACCGCGTCGATGAGGAACTCGGTGGTGAAGATGTAGTTGCCCATCGAGGCCAGAACACGTGTGGGGTCGCCGGGCATCGCCGCCGGTTCAGCCGGCTTTTCCTGAAACGCACGAATCCGCCCACTCGCGTCAGCATCGATCACTCCGAACGCCCCGGCGTCCGCGAACGGTACCGGTTGGGCAGCGACGCTCACGCCAGCGCCTGCCTCGATGTGGGCGGCCAGGAACTGCCGGGGGTCCATTCGGTAGATGTGGTCGGCCCCGAGGAGGATGATGTACTCAGGAGCTTCGTCCCGGACGATGTTCAGGTTCTGATAGATCGCGTCGGCCGAGCCGGCAAACCATCGCGGTCCCATCCGCATCTGGGCCGGCACCGATGCGACGTACTCGTCGACCAATCCGGATAACGACCACGTCCGGGCCAGGTGACGGTCCAGACTGTGGCTCTTGTATTGCGTCAGCGCCACGATCTGCCGGAAGCCGCCGTTGACGAGGTTCGACAACGCGAAGTCGATCAGTCGGTATTGCCCGCCAAAGGGGACCGCCGGTTTCGCGCGCTCGCGTGTCAGCGGGAATAGACGGTTGCCTTCACCGCCAGCGAGGACGATCGCGAGGACATGAGGCTGATCCTTCATACCGTCTCCTGGACCCTAGGTGACTGACGTCGCGTGTTCGAAAACCAGCACACTCAGCGGCGGCAACGTGAGGTCGACCGACTGGTGCCGTCCGTGAATCGGAACCGGGTCGGCGCGGACCGTGCCGAGATTCCCGCGACCGTGGCCCCCGTAGTGCTGCGCGTCCGAGTTCAGAAGCTCAGTCCAGTCGCCGCCCTCCGGCACGCCGATGCGATAGCCGTTCCGTTCCACCGGCGTGAAGTTGCACACAAAGAGTAGCGGACCCTCGCCGGAGGCACCGCCACGTCGTAGAAAGCTCACGATCGTCGAGTGTGTATCGCTGCGGTCGACCCACTCGAACCCCTCCGCGCTGGAGTCCGACGCGTACAGCCGTGGGTCAGACCGATAGAGATGGTTGAGGTCCCGCACCCATCGCTGCAGACCCTCGTGCGGTGGCCGCGACGCGAGATGCCAGTCGAGACTTCGCTCGAAACTCCATTCCTCCTCCTGGCCAAACTCGTTGCCCATGAACAGGAGTTTCTTTCCGGGGTGGCCAAACATGAAGCCGTAGAGCAACCGGAGGTTCGCGAAGCGCTGCCAGTCGTCGCCGGTCATCCGGCCGAGGATCGACCCCTTGCCATGGACCACCTCGTCATGCGACAGCGGAAGGACGAAGTTTTCGGAGAAGGCGTATATCAGGCTGAAGCTGAGGTCGTCGAGGTGGTGACGACGGTAGATCGGGTCCTTGGCGATGAACACCAGCATGTCGTGCATCCAGCCCATGTTCCACTTGAAGCCGAAGCCGAGTCCGCCGGTATTGGTGGGTGCCGAGACCCCGGGCCAGGCCGTCGACTCTTCTGCGATCATCATCACATCGGGGAACTCACCGTAGATGTAGGTGTTGAGCGACTTGAGAAAGTCGATCGCCTCGAGGTTCTCGCGGCCGCCGTGCATATTCGGGATCCACTCGCCCTCCTCACGGGAGTAGTCCAGATACAGCATCGAGGCCACGGCATCAACCCGCAGGCCATCGATGTGATACTGCTCGAACCAGAAGCGCGCGTTGCTGATCAGGAAGCTCTGAACCTCCCACCGGCCGTAGTTGAACACCTGGGTCTGCCATTCCGGGTGCCAGCCCTGTTTCGGGTCGGCGTGCTCGTACAGACAGGTGCCGTCGAAGTGGGCAAGGCCGTGCTCGTCGTCGGGGAAGTGTGCGGGGACCCAGTCGAGAATGACACCGACTCCCGCCTGATGCAGCGTGTCGACGAATGCTCTGAAGTCGTCCGGCGTGCCGAACCGGCTCGTGGGTGCAAAGTATCCGATGGTCTGATACCCCCACGAGGCGTCGAGCGGGTGTTCGGTGACCGGGAGCAACTCGACATGCGTGAAGCCCATCTCGGTCGTGTAGTCGACGAGCTGGGACGCGAGCTCGCCGTAGGTGAGCCAGCGTGCCCCTTCCTCCGCGACGCGACGCCAGGATCCGAGGTGCACCTCGTAGACGGAGATCGGCGCCTCGTGGGTGTGACGTTGCGCGCGATCTCGCATCCATGTCGCGTCGCTCCATCTGTAGGTCGAGAGATCCCAGACCACTGAGGCGCTCTGTGGTCTGAGTTCGGCGGCAAACGCGAATGGGTCAGCCTTGTCCGGTAGGTCGTCACCCTGCTGCGACCGCAGACGAAACTTGTAGAGGGCGCCCTGACTCACTCCCGGCACAAACCGATGCCAGACGCTGGAGCGATCAATTCGCCGCATCGGGTCCGTTTCAGTGTTCCACGCGTTGAAGTCTCCGACAACCGACACGGCGGACGCGTTCGGCGCGACGACGGCGAAGTGTGTGCCGCGGACGCCGTCGACCTGGCCAAGGTGTGTGCCGAGCTTTTCGTACGCTCTGAAGTGGCGGCCTTCGACGAGCAGGTGGAGGTCGTAGTCGGTCAGGAACGGTTCAGACACGGCATCACCTTGGCTGGGGTCTTCCTCGTTGACGCACGGCTCGGGCCCGCGCCACGCGCTGGAGCGTTTCGGATACCTCGGGCAGAGCGGTCAAGGCTTCCAGAGAATGACGAGCCTTGCGCTGCCAGTTGGGTCGTTCCCGGTCGGTGCCCGGCACGTTCTGGGGCCTGGGCTCCAACCACAGATCCTCGAGGTTGATGATGACGAGGCTGGCGCGGCTCCGTGCCATCTGCGCCAGACAATCTTGCAGCATCCCCAGAGGTTCGGACGGGCGCTTGCCCGCGATAGCTCCGCGAGGAAGCCGTGCCAGCACCGCGACGGCTGCGCGCCGCCGCCGATGAGCCTGCCGTGCCTCACTCGCCCCGACGACTCCCCTCGAGACCCGTTCGTCGATGTCCGCACCCTCGATGAAGCCCTTGAAGGTTGGCGTGTCGTGTGTGTTGACGCAGGCCAGGGCCCCCGCAGGCACCGGTCGCAACGGGCGCCGCAACCGTTCGGTCACATTGAACTGGGCGACATAGAGTTGACCAAGACCGTGACGGGCCATGGTCCGGTTGACGTCGCGCGGGACGGTCCCCAGGTTTTCGCCGATGACCGGCGTGCGGTGCCGGTGCGATTCGAGACAGACGATGGCGTAGAGCTCGTCGGCCGGGTAGTGCACGTAAACGCCGTCGGTCGATTCGAACCCACGCGGTATCCAGTACAGCCGATGCAGCGCCATGACGTGGTCGAGACGCAGCGCGCCCGATTTCTCGAGCTGACGTGCGAGTCCATTCCGTAGGTATCGATACCCCTCGTCCCGTGCCGTCTCGGGATGCGGTGGGGGAGCCGTCCAGTTTTGGCCGTTGACGAAGAGCTCGTCCGGGGGGGCGCCCGTCTCCGCGTCTCGGGCAAAGAGCCCCGGGTATCGCCAGACGTCGAAGCCTTCAGGATGCACGCCGAGCGGGAAATCGAGATAGAGACCGCGCCCGGCGGTGTGAGCGTGGGCCACGACACGGTTGATCTGCGTCTCGGCAACCCATTGCACGTACAGGTGGTAGCGGACTGCGGCCCGGTCGGCTCGAGTGTTGCGCAGCGTTTCAGGCGTGAGGCGGTGTGGCCACAACGACCAGGGCTGTCCCAATCGCTCACCGGTGGCACGAAATGTCGCGTACTCCGTGGCGAGCGGCCGTTGTTGCGTCCATTGCTCGAGCTCGTGATGCCGGCGTCCACGCCGCCGCGTCAGTGACCCCGCGAGGAGATCGAGCACCTGACGCTTCGCGACCATGGCCCGTCGATAGTCGACGAGCGGCGCCCGTCGGAGGGCCGCGATTTCCTTCCGGAAGACCGACGACTCGACCAGGCGACGCGCGGCGGTGCAGTCAGCGAATTCTGGCACCTCACGGGGGTCGACGAAGGCTTCATTCCAGAACAGCCGACTGACCGGGAGGTACGGGCTCGGTTCGAACGGCGCCTCGCCGAGGAAGGAGGCAAGCAGCGGCAACGTCGAAACCACCTGCCCGCCCTCGGAGCTCGTCCACTGCACCAATGCCGCGAGATCCGAGAAATCGCCAAGTCCCCAGCTCCGCTTTGTGTGGAGCGCGTGCAACGGTAAGAAGCATCCCCAGGTCGTGGAGTGACTCTCGAACGCACGAAGTGGCGCCGAGATCACGACCGCCGTGAACGTTTGGCTACCGCCGTCGACTCGCAGCTCGTGATAGCCGTGGGGGAGTCGGGACGGCAGCGCGTGTCGCGAGCAGACATAGCGGGCACCATCGACATCCACGGTTCGCGTCGCCGGGTCGTCCGCAGGCGAGACGACCCAGGTGAGCGCGGTGCCGTCTTCGAGTCGGAGATGGCACGACACTCGGGTCGCGGCCCTGGCCGACGGGAGTCGCACCACGAAGTGGCCGCGTCCCTGCCACGCCACGACGACCGGTTCGATCGGGCGCGACCAGCGCTCGGTGTCACGGGTTCGACCGGCGTCGGCTGCGTCCTCAGGTGTCGCGACGGGGGCGCCCAGCGCTTGCAGCGTGGCCAGCACAGACTCGCGCGACGCGTGCCGCCGCTGCCCGCGTCCATCGGTGTAGATCGTTTGAAGACGATACGCTCGCGCGAGATGTCGGAGCTGTCGGTCGGCTGCCGATGGTGAGGTCGACGTCAAGACTGACGAGTCCCGTAACTCGTGTCCGGTGGCGACTCCCGTGGTGCCAGTAGCGCGACGAGTGACCGACCCTGCAGTTCGTACTCGTGCCCGCTGCGGATCCGCCGTTTCTTCGTGTGGGTTTCGGCCGTGTCGAACATCACGGTCCACGTTCGCCGACGGCCCGCCGGCGGAAGCGTGAACGGCACGACTGCGTGATGGGCGTTGAGCAGGATCAACACGGTGTCGTCGACGATGCGGTGGCCGCGGTCATCGGTCTCCTCGATCGCGTCGCCGGCGAGACGTACGCCGAGACATCGCACATGCTGGGCATGCCAGACCGCGTCGGTCATCTCGTTTCCGTCAGGGTCGAACCACGCGAGATCCTTCACGCCGATCCCTCGAATCTTTCGACCCTGGAAGAATCGGCGCCGTCGCAAGACCGGGTGCGCCCCGCGAAACCGGAGCATCTCCTGCGAGAACGCCAGCAGTTCGCGGCTGGCCGGCGGCAGGTCCCAGTCCAACCAGCTGATTTCGTTGTCCTGGCAGTAGGCGTTGTTGTTGCCGTGCTGCGTTCGACCGATCTCGTCTCCGCCGCAGACCATCGGTACCCCTTGCGAGAGGAGGAGCGTCGCGATGAAGTTGCGTTTCTGCTGCTCCCGCAACCTGGTGATCGACGGGTCGGCCGTCGGCCCCTCGGTGCCGCAATTCCAGCTCAGATTGTCGTCGGTGCCGTCTCGGTTGTCCTCACCGTTTGCCTGATTGTGCTTCTCGTCGTAGCTGACGAGGTCTTCGAGCGTGAAGCCGTCGTGGGCCGTGACGAAATTGATGCTCGCCGAGGGGCGCCGACCGTCCCCCTCGTACAGGTCGCTGCTGCCGACGAGACGGGTGGCGAACTCGGAGACCTGCCCGCCGTCACCTCGCCAGAACCGGCGCACGTTGTCGCGATACATCCCGTTCCACTCGGTCCAGAGCACCGGAAAATTTCCAACCTGATAGCCGCCCGCGCCGAGGTCCCAGGGTTCGGCGATCAGCTTCACCTGAGACAGGACCGGGTCCTGGTGAATGATGTCGAAGAATGCCCCGAGCTTGTCGACCTCGTAGAGTTCACGGGCCAGCGCACTCGCGAGGTCGAACCGAAACCCGTCGACGTGCATCTCGAGCACCCAGTATCGGAGACTGTCCATGATCAGCTGCAGCACACGAGGGTGGGTCATGTTGAGCGTGTTGCCACACCCGGTGAAGTCGAGATACGAGGCCCGGTCGTCCGCCTGCAGGCGGTAGTAGGCGGCGTTGTCGATGCCACGCATCGAGAGTGTAGGTCCGTACCGGTTGCCTTCCGACGTGTGGTTGTAGACGACGTCGAGGATGACTTCCAGCTTCGCGTCGTGGAGCGCGCGGACCATCGTCTTGAACTCGGTGACGGCATGTTTCGGTGACGTCGCGTAGCGGATATCGGGCGCCAGAAAGGCCAGGCTGTTGTAGCCCCAGTAGTTGGTCAGGCCACGGTCAACCAATGCCTTTTCGTGGGTGTGGTGGTGCACCGGCATCAGCTCGACCGCGGTCACGCCAAGCTGCTTGAGGTGACGGATGGCCGGCTCGGATGCCAGTCCCAGGTATGTCCCGCGAAGGTGAGGTGGGACCTCGGGATGGCGGATCGTGAACCCTTTGACCTGGACTTCGTAGATGACCGTGTCGTGCCACGGGACGTGTGGCGCCTCGTCTTTGTCCCAGGTGAAGGCGGGGTCAACGACTATCCCGAGCGGCGCATATGCCGCACTGTCGCGGTCGTCGGGTACGAGGTCACGTTCCGGGCGACCAACTGGGTACCCGAACGTCGTGTCGCTCCACCGCACCGGCCGCCCCACCTGCTTCGTGTACGGATCGAGGACCACCTTGGCAGGGTTGAATCGATGGCCGGCCCGAGGGTCGTACGGCCCCTGGACGCGATAGCCGTACAGCTGGCCCGGTCGAACGTGGGGAAGGTACCCGTGCCAGACCCTATTGGTCTGTTCGGTGAGCGAAATGCGCGTTGTCTCCCGCGTTGCGTCGATCGAATCGAACAGGCACAGCTCGACCCCGGTCGCGTGTTCGGAGAAGAGAGAGAAGTTGACGCCCATCCCGTCCCATGTCGCCCCCAACGGGTAGGGCTTGCCCGGCCAGACTTTCACGCCGCCACATTGTACTGGGGTCGTGGGTGGTAGGTCGCGGGATCTCACCTCTAGCCGGCCGACGGGAAGTCGATCGACAGCTCGTTGGGGCCGGCCACGATCTCGACGACCTGCTCGTGACGCTGGGGGCCACGACGGAGTATCAGGTCGTAGCTGCCAGGCGGGACGCCCGACAGCCCAAACGCCCCATCGCGTTCGGCCACGACGGCCCATGGGGTCTTGACGACCAGGATCGTTGCGTGCATCTCCTGATGAGCGTTGCACGACACGGCGTAGTCTCCCGCCTCTCCGAACGTGTGATCGTGCCTTCCCCCCTGGATCGGCATCGCTACGTTGAACAGCGACTCGCCGTCCTCGTCCTGCACGTGGACGGTGTGGAGCTCATCTTCGCTGTTCTTGAACAGCACCGGCTGCCCTTCGCGAACCACGATCAGCCGCGGGATAAAGTCGCGGCCGAACTGGTCCATCTCGACCGGCTCGCTCGGCGGCGGCACATCGACGGCTGCGTGAGGCTGAAGAATGATCACCGCCGGGCTGCCTTGGGTGGCGGGCGGCCCCTGACCAACGATGTTGGCTACGGCGCCGGCGCCGGGCTGTGCGTCGGTCGGTGTCAGAAGAGCCTCACTCGGTTCGAGGTCCGGTCCGGCGGTGCAGCCGACGGCAAGACCGGTGAACAATCCGAGCAGCAGTACCCCGACGCTACGAAGAACAGTCACGACCTCCAGGCTCGACTCTCCTAGTTCTTGAATAGATCCAGCTTCACGCCCGACCCCATCTCGTAGTACCCGCGTGGGTTGGGATGGATGCCGTCGCAATTGAACGTGGCGTTGATCAGGTTCGGGTCTTCGGAATCCTGAACCGCCAGGTCGAAGTCGAGGATCCCGTCGAACGGCGCCTTCCTGATCCAGTCGTTGACCTCGTTTCGGATCGCGGTCTTGGCGGGCGTCCATCCGCTGTTGTTCTGCGTTGCGGCCCGGTTGTGGCGGGGGATGATCGTCACGCCGACAATCTTCATTCCCCTGGCATGCACGCGGTCGATGATCTCCTGCGTGCCGGCGATCACCTGAGCTGCAGAGGCCTCGCGACGAATGTCGTTCGTCCCCATGAACAAGACGACGTGGGTTACCCCGCTGTGTGAGAGCACGTCCTGCTCGAGTCGTTCCGTGCCTGGCGTGCTGGAGGGGGCGGGGCTCACCTTCCCGGTGACCGTGTTGCCGCCGATCCCTTCATTGACCACCGCCTTGTGCGCTCCGTTCATCGCTTCAAGTTGGAGCCGCACCGCAACCCAGTCCTGCCAGCGGTCGTAGCCGTCGTCGGTTGCGCACGATCCGTCGGTGATCGAGTCGCCGAATGCGACGATCGTCCCCGTTGATGTCGAGCTGAGCACGTCGATCGATTTCAGCCAGAACATCGCCGTGGTCGTCTCGGTGAAGGCATCGGCCGCCTCGTTACTCGTGTGGTCGCCGCCGCCGTTGGCGGTGAGATATGACGTGACTCTTGCGCCGTTGTGCTGGCTCGGTCGCACATCGGCCTCTGGAATATGTAGGCTGATAGCCAGGTCCTGCTGGGCGAGAACCGGCATCACGACCGGGTCGCTTTGCACGCTACCCCCCGCCGGGACGGTCACCCGCGTCGCTCCATCGAAACGAACGGGTCGGCTCGACCCGGGAGCGAGTGTCGCCCCGCGCATCGGCTCGCCGACCGCCACCGCGCCGACGACGAGGGGGCGCGTTCCGTAGGTGTTGTCCAACCGGATACGAATCGACTCGCCTGTCGCGGTGACCCGTGCCATCAGACGAACCGTGGCATCGGTCAAAGCGGTGTCGCCGAGCCGATGCTGCGACGTACCCCAGGCGGTGACCCACTGCGCGCCGGCCGTCTGCTCGGCCGCCGCCGAGAGACCCAGCGCCAAGCCAACCGCAAGGACGGCGAAGACGAATCGTCTGGGAGCGTTGCGCATGGGGCACTCCTTTCACGTCGAGGCCCACAGCCCGGAGGCTGAGGCCCGATCTAGTGTTGATGGTTATGCATCTGCTCGTGCTCGGCGTGCCGCTTGTCCCTCTGAACCTTGGCGGCCTTTCGTTTCTCCGACTGCAAATGCGTCCGGCGTGTGCCTTCGGAGCTCACACCAAACGACGACAGCATCCGCTCGAGGTCTTCGCCGAGGCAGGTCGGGCAGCGCGGCGTGCTGTTCTGCGGCACGATCTGTTCGAATGCGTGGTGGCATTTGCGACAGCGATACTCGTAAATCGGCATAGGACCAAGCGTAGACGCGTTGTCCAGGCATCCTACCACAAGGTTTTTCAGTACTCCGACCTCGCGATACACTCACCCTGTGACCCGGCTCGGAGGGCCCGCCATCCCGTTTCGTCTCCGAGATGCAGAAGGGCAGGTGCATTCGCTGGATGACTACGCCAGCACCTGGCTGCTGCTCGTGTTGCACCGTCACCTGCGCTGACTCCCGTGTCGACGACACCTGCTGCAGTTGCAGCAGTCGGACTCTACGCTTCGCGAGCTCGGGATCCGCGTGCTCGTGGTCACGTTCGAGAACCAGGCGGCGGCGGCCGACTATGTGGCCGACATCGGGATGCGCTGGCCAGTTCTGGTAGACGAGCAGCGGGAGCTTTATCGGGCCTACGGTCTGGAGCGGGCGAGGTGGTATCACCTCATTGGACCCCGGACATTGTTGGCCTATGCCAAGGAGGCGTTGCGGGGAACCTTCCCCCGCCGGCCTGTGGCCGATACGACGCAGCAGGGAGGCGACGTCTTGATCGACCCGGACGGCGTCGTCCGATTTCACCACGTCGGCGCCGGCTCGGGATACCGCCCGACGGTCACGCAGATCCTTGAGGCTCGGCGGTCGAACGAATCATTGCACTAGATACTCGAGTGTCGCAGTCAGCAGCCGATAGAAGCGCCCGACCGATTGGATCTGGACGCGCTCGTCGGGTGAATGCGGGAATTCGATGATCGGACCGAACGAGATCATGTCCATCCCAGGAGTCTTCTTCCCGAGTATGCCGCACTCGAGTCCTGCGTGAATCGCCTTGACCTCTGGCTCCCGTCCAAACTCTTTGGTGTGAACCGCCTTCACCACATCGAGCAGATGCGACTCCAGATTGGGCTTCCAGCCCGGATACGGCGTGTCCTCGTCGACCCTGGCGTCAGCCAGCGCCCCGAGGGCGCGCACCTGACGGCGCAATGACTCGAGCGCTGAATCGATCGACGACCGACCGCTGAGACTGACGGTCACGTGGCTCCCGGCCGGTTTGACCGTCGCCAGGTTGATGCTGGTCTCCACGAGATCGGGGATGTCGTAGCTCATCGCCGCGACGCCGTGGGGAAGCGCGTTGAGCAGACTCAAAACCCTCTCGCTCGTCGATTGGTCCCAGACGGCGACCGGGGTGCTCGCATCGTCGATGCTCAGTTCCATCCCGGGATCGGCGGGACCGTATTCCGTGCGAACCGCCGCCAGGTCGGTCTCGAGGGCTGCCAGCACGGCGTCCTTGGACTCATGCTCGACGACCACCTGGGCGAACGCCTCACGCGGGATGGCATTGTGCGCGCTCCCGCCTTCGACGCCGGCCAGACGGAAGGGCGTGTCCAGGTAGGCGGTCCACAGCAGTCGGCTCAACAGCTTGATCGCATTCCCGCGCTGGAGGTGGATGTCGCACCCCGAATGCCCGCCCTTGAGCCCTTTCAAGGCGACGCCGAGGGTCACTGTGCCGGGCGTCGCCGGAGCGGTCACGAGATCGAGTGTCAGCCGGCTCTCGCCGCCACCGGCGCAGCCGACATAGAGGATCCCTTCTTCTTCGGAATCGAGGTTGATCAGCTGGCGTCCCTTCACCAGCGAAGCATCGAGCTCGGCCGCTCCCGTGAGTCCGGTTTCCTCGTCGATCGTGAATAAGAACTCGAGGGGACCGTGTGTGAGGTCGGTCGCCTCCATGACCGCCAGCATCGTCGCGACACCGATGCCGTTGTCTGACCCGAGTGTCGTCCCGTCCGCCGTCAGGTACTCTCCGGCCTGCAGCGGGATGATCGGATCGGTCGTGAAGTCGTGCTCGTGGTCGGTGTTCTTCTCGTTGACCATGTCCAGGTGCGATTGAAGAATGGTTGTCGGCGCGTCTTCGTGCCCCGATGTTCCAGGCTTCCGGACGACCACGTTCCCGGCCGGGTCGACGTCGTGGTCGAGTCCAGCCCGCTCGGCGATCCCCACGACCGTCCGGCGCATCCGGTCTTCGTTCTTTGACCCGCGCGGAATTGTGAGAATCGTGTCGAAGTGTTCCCAGAGCGCTGTTGGCTCAAGTGTTGCCACGAACGTCATTCAATCCTCCCTGTCTACGAACCGCCCCACGACCCTCGACCGAAGACCCTCGACCCCGACCCTCGACCCACGACCCTCGACTCATCCACGACCCACGACCCTCGACCCTCGACTCATCCCCAACCCATGACCCTCGACGCCTCGATCGTCCCGAGTATAGTCGTCCCATGGTGGCCGGGTCTCGGCAGGCCGGAGTCATTCCGTTCCGTCGGCAGGCGGGCGAGACACACTTCTGTCTCATCACCACTTCGGGAGGTGGGAAATGGACGTTGCCCAAGGGGATCGTCGATCCGGGTGACACAGTTCGCGGGGCGGCGCTCCGAGAAGCGCTCGAGGAGGCCGGCCTTCACGGCACGCTCGTTGGCCCTCGAGTCGGGACGTTTCAACAGACGAAGTGGGGCACCGAGTTCACGGTCGAGATGTATCTGATGGATGTTTCCCAGGTGGATGAGACGTGGGACGAGCAGGACGTCCGTCAGCGTCGGTGGTGTTCCGCCGACGCCGCGCTGGCCCTGTTGCAAGGCCGTCCGGTGGTTGAGCTGTTTCAAGCAGCGATCGAGCGGCTGGCGGGAATGAAGTCGGGAATCGTGGATACTGGATGACCGACAACGTCAGACTCACGACCCTCGACCGACGACCCTTGACCCCCGACCCACGACTCACGACTCACGACCACTCACCCATACGCAATGAACTCGATCAGGTTCTGATCCGGGTCTCGCACGTAGATGCTCGTGCCGGTGGCCCGGCCTCCGTCTCGACCACCGCGGCGCGATGCCGGTCCTTCGATAACCGTCGCGCCGGCCTCGTTCAACATCGTGTGAAGCGACGCCACCGTCCCGTCCCACACGAAGCAGAAGTCCCCGCAGGGTGGCACTGCTCCGTGCGCACGCAATACGAACGTCTTGCGCTGCCAGAGGTTCGGTCGATGAAAATTGATCTTGTGGTCGCCGACGTGAACCGAGCAGATCGACTCGCCTTCGTGCACGTCGAACCCAAGCGCACGATAGAACGCGACCATGGCCGCCGTGTTTCGCATCGGTGCGGCAACGTGGTCGAAACCAGCGATTCGTCCCGCGCCTCGCGCAGACACGCGGGTCGACAGCGGCCCTCCCGCGGCCATCGCCGCGCCGGCCCCGATCACTCGTTTGATGAAGTCTCGTCGTGACGACATGACTCCGCTTTGCAGTTCGCTACCGGTCCGGCAGGCCATCCGATACGCCCGGTGTCGACCGGCTGGTCAGGATCAGTCTAGTCCTTGACGCGATCCATGAGCAGGTCACTCCCGCCTTCGTGCAAGATGAGGCGCTCGACGTCTCCGTTCGGGCCCACCTGAAACGAGAGGCGGGCGTTCGAGTCCTCGTAGAAGAACTCGGTCTCCGACTCCGGGAGGACGGTCCGCTTTGGTTGGTCCCCTCGGCTCGCCGCCAGCCGTCCATCATCCAGCGAGATCGTGATGGCGAAACCTGGTTGCTCCTCATAGGTCCCGACGAATCGCCGCAACGATTCCGGAGCGATGTCGGCGACCTCACGGACGTCGGTTGCACTTGTGATCCCATCGAGCTTCGCGGCTCGGCGACCGACGCCGGCCTGTTCGAAGATCAGGTGGTCGACGTCACCTGAAATCGGATCGAACCCGAACATGATCCGCAGGCTGCCACCGACGAGGACAAACTCGGTTTCCGACCGCGGAAGCATCTGCGCCGCCGACTGGCGGGGCCCCTGCACGTACAGCGCATCGCCCACCCGCATCACGTTGAGGATGAAGGTAGGTGTGAGCTCGTACCGCCCTACGTAGTCGTCGAGAAACGGCGCGCGGTCGCCATCGGTGTGTTGGTCAGGCGTCTGCGCGGTCGGCGAACCGACCAAGACCAAGATGAGGATGCCGACGACCAAAATCAGCGGGGTCAGCAGGGTCAACAGGTTCAGCCAGAAGCGATTCATCTGCACGGTCGGTTATTCCGATTCTTCCTGCATCCGCGGGTGACCTCTTCTCAGCCCTGAACCCGCGGTGAGAGGTGAGCCGATTATAATCGGCTAGGTGTCGACTGTGATTCCTCGAATCACCATCCTCTCGCTGCTCACGGCCTCTCTTGCCGTTGTGCATGCCGACGATTGGCCCGGATTCCGGGGTCCAACCGGTCAAGGTCATTCTGCAGAGCAAGGCATACCGCTCGAGTGGAGTGAGTCACAGAATGTCGTCTGGAAGACGCCGGTGGATGGACTCGGTTGGTCGTCGCCGGTCGTGGTGGATGGCCGAGTCTGGCTGACGACCGCGGTGACCGACGATGCGGGCGAAGGGGGGTCTCTTCGCGTCCGGGCGTTCGCGGTCGAAACCGGTGAAGTGGTCGTCGACACCGAGGTCTTCAGGACCGACGACACGCGCTCTCCGAACCCCAAGAACAGCCTCGCCTCACCGACTCCGGTGGTGTCGGGTGAACGCGTGTATGTTCACTTCGGCGCGTATGGGACGGCGGCGCTCGCGACCACGGGTGAGATTCTCTGGTCGACTCGTTTCCCGTACGACTCCCAGCACGGCAACGGCGGGTCTCCGATCCTCTATAAGGATGTGCTCATACTCAACATTGATGGCTATGACACGGCGTTCGTTGTTGCGCTCGACACCGGGACGGGGGAGGTCCGCTGGAAGACGGCCCGTCCCGACCCGATCTCGCAGGCCTACTCGACGCCGCTGTTGATACAGGTGGGCGACCGCGATGAAGTTGTCAGTATCGGTGCGTTTCGCACCAGCGCGTTGGACCCGGCGACCGGCGAGGAGATCTGGCGGGTCGGGTATCCAGAGGGGTTCTCGAACGTGCCGGCGCCGGCGTACAGTCGAGACCACGGGATGGTGTTTATTACAACCGGGTTTCAGCAGCCGTCTCTGCTTGCGGTGCGTGTCGATGGCACCGGAGACGTCACGCCGACCCATATCTCTTGGAAGCTAGGACGCGGCGCCCCGCTCACGCCGTCACCCCTCGTGGTGGGCGACGAGGTCTATGTCGTGAGCGACACCGGGATCGCGACGTGCCTCGACGTTGGGACGGGCGAACGACGCTGGCGGGAACGTCTCTGGGGGAACTACTCGGCGTCGCCGCTGTTCGTTGACGGCCGGATCTACTTTCAGAGCGAAGAGGGCTTCACGACGGTGATCGAGCCCGGGACGACGTTCCGTGAGCTGGCGAGGAACGAGCTCGACGGCCGCAGCCTGGCGACCCCGGCGGTGTCCAACGGGTCCGTCTTCATCCGAACCGACAGGCATCTGTACAGAATCGCCGAGGCTGGCCCGTAGTCCCTGACTCGCTTGCGCAGCCCGACGCCCCCACCTCTCGACCCAGGGCGCCAGGTACCCCCGACCTTGGGCGCCTCGCATTGTTCTATCGCCCGGTCCACTCCGCTCGCATCGCCTCTCGGTCCAACCGCACGCCTTTCATGAACACATCATCGATCGACCGGATATTGGAGATGTCATCGAGCGGGCTGGCGTTCAAGACGATGAAATCAGCGCGCCTGCCCGCGGTCAGACGGCCCACGTCGTCGAGACCAAGCAGGTTAGCGGGCCGACTCGTTGCCGCTTCAACCGCCTGTGCAGGGGTCAACCCGGCCTCCACCATGAGCTCCAGCTCACGGAGCTCTGTATAGCCGAAGAAGTGATCTTGAACACCCGAGTCGGCACCGAGGACGAGTGGCACACCGGCCGCCACCAACCTGGCGACACTGCGTTGCATTCCGGCATACAACGCACGGGACCGATCGACCCCGTCTTCGGTTCTCAGCCCGAACGACTCCTCGGCGCGGGCAACTACGTCTGGGGACACGCTGTGGAACAAGAGTGGGTCATCCAGCCATGCCGGCGGTTCGAAGTGTGTCCCCCGCTCGGAGATACCGAGGTTCGGCATGACGAAGACATCGCCGCTGCTGATGGCGCCGACCAGCTGGCTCGTCATTTCTTGATCGCGAATGAGGTGAGCAAAGCCGTCGACACCGGCGTCGACCAAGTCGGCCGCGTCTGCGGCGTAGTAAACATGGGCGATCACCTGAAGGTCACGTGCGTGCGCCTCATCAATGATTGCGCGGTAGAGCTCCGGTCCTAGCTTCTCGACAGTCCCGTTCCGGTCGTCGACCCAGATCTTGACGACGTCGACGTCGAGAGCCGCCAGCTCCCGCACCGACTCTAGAGCTTCTTCCTCTGTGCTCACGCCGTAGGCTGAGTCGCGCAAAGCCGCTGCGCCTGGACCCGCGTTCGGAGCCGCCAGACCCCGTCCGGCTGTGAGGAGACGGGCCCCACCCAGCGCACCGCGTGCCTGGTCGGCACGGATGTCGAAAACGATGCTCCCGGCATCGGTGCCCAGAGACAGGATCGTGCCAACGCCGTAGTAGGCGTATCGATTCAGATGGTCGATCACGTTGTCCCGGGTATAGTTCTCCGCCTCGTAGCTCAGTCCGCGTTGATAGCCGACGTGGCCGTGATAGCTCACGAGCATCGGCATCACCGTCTTGCCCGTCAGATCGACCCGTGCCGCTCCCCGCGGCAGACCCAGCTCGCCGCGTCGAGCGATCGCCATGATCAGCCCGTCGTCGACGAGGAAGGCCGAGTCTGCAATCGGTTCCCGATCATCGCCGGCGATGAAAAGCGCGCCCTCGTACAGCCGCGCCGTGCTTGTCGGCACTGGCTCAGTGGGCTCTGGCTCGCTGCCGCAGGCCCAGGCGACCGCCAGGACGGGGAGCAGGGCGAGCCGGAGAGAGACGGACAATGGGGTCATCAGGGGACCGAATTATACGCGAACGCTCTCCGCAGTTTCGCTCCACTCTGCGTGGCCTTCGTCCTGAGCCTGTCGAAGGACCAACAATTGACTAAGTACCTGCTACAATGAAAATTGAACAAATACGGTCCAACCTCTCGTATGGGGGCGTCAAGGCTTCGACGGGGGTAGCGGAATCGTAGGAGGCATGCCGAGCACCATCGACTCGATAATCCGATGGAAAACACTGTAACTGCGAACTCGCAGCTTGCACTCGCTGCTTAATTAAGTAGCGCGTCTATCTCGTGCACGCCCACGGAGCGAGGATAGATGCCATTTAGTGGGCTGGTCATCGCGCGCCGCACCGACACGCGCTGGCGAGATTAATCGGGGCTGGCCGCCGGTGGTTTCTGCCACTCTTATACACCGGGGGTGAGATGTGAAGAGCGGATACGCATGTAGAATCCTACGGAGACGTACCTTCGGACGCGGGTTCGACTCCCGCCGCCTCCACCACTTTATACGTGTAAGTTACTGTAAATAAAACACTTATATATTAACACGGCTTCTGAGTATACAAATTACTCTACAAGCTTTACGGTGCGGTGTTCCCGCTCGGGACGGCCCGCCCGACCCGACCGAGCGGCGGCGGCGCGACCACGCCGCCTTCCCGTGGCCCCGTCGCATCAGCCGCCCCGCGTGACGGCCCCCGGCCGTCCCGTCATGTGTTTGCGGATGGTGCTCGGGTGACAGCCGGCCGCAATCTCTTGCTTGGCAATCTGCCGGGCGTACCACACGTCGGACATCCGCGGGCGCCGCTGCTTCAACGCGCGGTAGGCCTTTTGCCAGCGCGCGTACCGTGCCTGCGTGTCGCGCGTCTGGGCCTCGCGCCGCGTCGTGCTCGGCGTGTAGTGCGGGTCGGCGGTCGTCGCCGCATCGACGAGGTGGCGAATGGCGGCGGTGTCCAGGACGTAGGCGCCGCGATTAAAGTCGATCAGGTCCGCCAGGGCCACGGCCGTGTCCGCGACGACCAGCGTCACGTCCCCGTGCGTGCGCAGGCCCAGCATCTGGTGCCGCGTGTCCCCGGCGGCGAGCCCGAGGGGCCGCGTCCCTGACTCGTCGACCCGGTGCCGGCTCCGGCGCAGGCCTACCTGCTCGACGACAAACCGGGCGAGCGCCTCCCCGTCGCACTTCCACTGGTCCACGTGGGCCGCGGTGAGCGCGAACCCGGTTGATGTCGTTGCGTTTGTCACAGACGATGAAGCGGGCCGCCACGCGCGGCCCCGCGGGGATCGTCTGCACCGGCATGACGCAGTCGGCTTCGCAGCCGGGACACACCACGGTCCTGGCAGGCCGCGCCCGAACCAGGAACCGGTGCGCCTTGAGGGCCGCGACGGCCTCGGCCGGCCACTGGCGGACGTCGGTCTCGCTCACTCGCACGGCCGCGCCGTCTCGCGCCCCGACCGGCTGATGTCCGTGATCACCGACGCCGCCAGCTCGACCTGGGTGACGCGGTAGAGGTGGAAGCGTCCCGCCGGGTCCAGCCGGGCGATCAGGTCGTAGATCGCCGTGGGGTGGCCGATCGTATCGGCTTCAAGCGTGAGGCGGTCCCCCATCGTCACCCGCGACGCGAGGCGCAGCGCCGTCACCGCGACGTCCTGAATGCCGCTGCCGCTGTCATAGACGAACTCGAACCCGGGCTCTCGTAACGCATTCAGGTCGTAGACCCTCTCGTCGGTCGGATCGGGGGGCAGCGCGGGCTGCTTGAGGATGGTGGCCGCGAACAGACCCTGCAGCGGTTCGACGGCGGGGCGCGCGCCGCGGATGTTCACGTCGAGCGTGCCGTCCGACTGCGAATAGACGTAGATGACCTCGAAGGCCGGGTGGTGCGGCCGCTGCCCGAACTGGCCGTCCACCCATTCGGGCACTGTCAACTTAACGAGTCCGGGCCAGAATGAGGCGAGTTGATCCCAGGATCAGGCTGCCGTCACCTGGGCCCACACGGTGAACGACCGTGCTCGCAACATCCGATGATGAGCCGCCCTGAGTAGGTGTCGACCCACGCGAAATAGATTCTGAATGACACCGTGGACGTGCAAGAACCGCTGCGCGTGGTCGGATGACGTGAAGCCTCGCATCTGACGTTCGCGTTGTCGCGTGGGTTGATGCGAGACTTCGGCGCGATTGTTCGCGTATCGCCTCGTGTCATGGGTGACCAGCGGCATGAGGTCCCGATGGGCGACACGGTAGCTGCCCAGCTTGTCGGTCACGAGCCGCACGGGTTCCTGTCGCTGACTCTTCAACAGTCGGCGAAAGAATCTCCGCGCTGCACGCCCGTCCCGACGGGGTTGTACGAGGATGTCGATCAGGTCACCGTCTTGATCCACCGCGCGCCAGAGATACTGGCGCTGACCGTTGATCGTCACGAAAACTTCGTCCAGGAACCACGTATCTCCGAGTCGACCCTGTCGTCGCTTCAACTGCCGAGCGTAGTCGGGGCCGAACTTCCCGCACCACTGGCGAACGGTTTCGTAGGACACGATGATTCCTCGTTCGGCCAGCAAATCCTCAACATCCCGGAAGCTCATGCAGTATCTGTGGTAGAGCCAGACGGCATGGCTGATGATTTCGGGCGGAAAGCGATGCCGATGGTAGCGGGGCCGGCGAGTGTTCATCCCGGCATTGTGCCGGGCGGAGAGTTAACCTGACAATGCCTTCGCAAGGTCGCCATCGGACTGCGCCCGTCCACGTTGCTGACCTTCCATCAGGCGCTGGTGCGCGGCAAGTACCGCCGATTGTTTTCCTCAAGCGCGCGACCGAAGAAGCCGGGCCCAAAGGGGCCGAGCGAGTCGCTCATCCGCGCCATCGTCGAGCTCAAATCGCGCAATCCTCGATTCGGGTGCCCGCGGATTGCGCACATCATCTCGCAGACGTTCGGGGTCGACATCGACAAGAACGTCGTGCACCGCGTGCTGGCGAAACGCTATCGTCCCGCCCCGGGCGGAACCGGGCCCTCGTGGTTGTCGTTCGTCGGACACACGACAGACAGTCTGTGGAGCGTGGACCTCGTGCGCTGTGCGTCCATCGTGCTCCAGAGCGACTGGGTGCTCGTGGTCATGGACCAGTTCACGCGGCGCCTCGTGGGATTCGGTGTGCATCGCGGACCGGTCGATGCCCCCAGCCTCTGCCGCATGTGCAACGCCGCCATTCATGGGCGGGGCGCGCCGCGACATCTCAGTACGGATCATGATCCGTTGTTCGAGGCGCATCGGTGGACCGCGAACCTTCGGCTTCTGGAGATCGACGAAATCAAGACGGTGCCCCATGTGCCCCTGTCACACCCCTTTGTGGAACGGCTGATCGGGACGATGCGGCGAGAATGCCTGGATCATGTGTTGTTCTGGAATGCCGGTGATCTGGAGCGGAAGCTCGCCGACTTCCAGGCCTACTACAACGCGGCACGGAGCCATGCGTCGTGGGAAGGCTACACGCCGTTAGGCTTCGCGGGCGAACGCACGGCGGCCCGTGCCGAATTCAACCATGTGCGTTGGATCTCCCACTGCCGGGGCATGGTCCAGCTTCCAGCGGCGGCCTGATGACGAATTCGAGACCGACAGGTGCCAGCGCTCGATCTTGCCCTGGGTCTGGGGATGGGAAGGTGCGCCACGGACATGCTCCATGCTCTGCTCATCGAGCCATTCGGCCAAGTCGCCGGAGAGATAGCTGGATCCGTTGTCGGACAACAGCCGTGGCTTATGGACGACCGTCGCCTGATCGCAGCCTGATGCCTTGAGCGCCAGTTCCAGCGGGTCGGTGACGTCTTCGGTCCGCATTGTCGTGCAGAGTTTCCAGGCGATGATATAGTGCGAGAAGTCGTCGAGGATGGTCGAGAGATAGAACCAGCCCCACCCGATAACCTTGAGGTAGGTGAAGTCTGTCTGCCCCTCGCGCCCTTTGGCTTCTTTGCTTCGTACTTGGGACGGCGGCTAGCGAACTCCGCCATCTTGTCTACGTGCGTGACTGTGATGCTGCGCGCCATTTCTGTGATACAGATGGAATTCAGCGTCGACAACTACATGCTCGACCCCGCGCAAGTTCGGCAATGCGACGATTTCGTCGCGCCGGCAAATGAGCCGCCAACTTCCTTCAGCGAGTCTCCACCAACGCTCCGTTGACATACCGGACTTGCGTTTGCCTGATTTCTGGCTCCTCCAACTCCTCGTAATCGTAGTTCATGGTCTTGGTGGTCGTAATCGTCCAGAGGCCGTGCTTCTTGCCGTCCACGTATGAGCCTTCACTCCGATCTCGACCAATGTGGGGAAAGCGATCGTCCCCCATCTCAACCCAGAAGCCGTGCCTCTTGCCGTCCACGTATGGGCCTTCATCGGAAAAACCTTTACCGTAATACTCGTACCACTGGCCATGTCGCACCCCTTCCACATACGACCCTCTGCCGACATAGTCGCCGGCAGAGGGTCTGAAGGTGTGATCCTCTTCCCACTCTCCGTGATATTTACCGGCCTGGAGATGCCCGGTATGCTTCCACAATATTGGATTGCCCGACACGGGCGCTCCCCATTTGAAAGTTCCCGTTCCTTGCCCCAAGCCCTCGACACACATACCCGTCCACGTCCGGGTCTCGGCACGGTCTCCGTAGGCGGCATGGGGGGCCGGAAGCTGGATATTGCATCCGGTCTGATCGGTTAGCTCGACCCAGCAAGCCTCGTCCGGCTCAGACAGCTCCGAGCACAGTTGTTGGGCGACGTGGACCCGGGCCGAGCCCGTGCACGACCCTAGAAGGACCGCGAAAGCGGTAAGGGGCAGGAAAGAGAGTCTCATGAGGGCCTGTGCGTCGAATGGCTTTTGTCGCTTCTTGGTCATCGTCGTATGCTCCGGCATGTATCGCCGTTGCGGATGCCCGCGGCCAGCATGGCCCGGCGGCTCGGACTCCTGTGGCGTTTTGCCTCGTAACGGGCAGGTTGGAGGTTTTGTCGCTAGTCTGTCAAATGGGGGCTAGAATCCCCTTCGGGAACAGCTAATGTTACTATCCGCACAGCCTTGGACTCCAGCGGTGCTTCCGCAATCAACTGTTGGCGTCCAGTCCCTAACCCACCTACATGCTACAGTTTGGGCCGACATTTGAGCGCCTCAGTACTCTCGTCGACAAGGCCCGCACAGTGAAGAAACCACGCTGTCTCAACCCCACGTGTTCGCGTAAGGTGCGTTTAATCGGCCGACCGCTCATGCGGCCTCCCGGTGGTAGAAATTGAGCAATCCGCCCAGCCGCTCCCGCCGCTGAACGTCGGCGGCCAGGCTCACCGGCGGTGGCGGTCGTTGCAGGAGCTGGTTGTCGAGTCCCTGGTGGTTTCGCTCGCGATGGTCGTGGTCGACGTACTCGCCCACGAGGAGACGCACGTGCCCTTCGCCGAAGGGGACGACGCGACTGAGACACTCCTCTTTCATAGAGCGGACGAACCGCTCGGCATACGCGTTGAGATTGGGACTCTTCGGCGGGAGACGGATCGGCTGGACACCCCCGCCCTCCAGGATCTCGCCAAAACCCCGCGTGTCGAGCGGGTCGCGGTCGTGCATCAGATAGCGGGCGCGTCGCAAGCAGCCATCGACCGGGTCCGTCAAATTGCGGGCCCTCTGCTCCATCCCCGTACCGTACGGCTGCGGATGGATCCCGGCGATGGTCACGCGGCGGGACGGCAGCGCGATCACGAAGAAGACCAGGTACCGCTGGAGCCCGGCCAGCGTGAGCACCTCGACGGTGAACCGATCGCAGGCCGTGAGGCCCTCCCAGTGCGCCTGCAGGAACGTCTTCCAGGGCATGCGCCGGCTCCGCTCGGGAGCCGGGTCGATCCCGTGGTCGTGCAGGATCCGCTTCACCGTGGTCCGAGCGATCTCGTGGCCGAGGTTCGAGAGCGCCCCGCGGATCCGTGTGTACCCCCACTGGGGATTCTCGACCGCCATCCGGACCACGAGCGCGGCCACGTCACGTCGCGTCATCGGCCGGCCTCGCCCGCGGCGGGCGCTGCCGTCGTATGTCTGGGCGATCAATCTCCGGTACCAGCGGAGAATCGTGTCAGGCGTGACGATGCCGGCGACCTGCATCCAGACGCGCCGTCCGAGTTTCTGGCCGCGCACGGCGAGTCGACGGCGTGGGGCATCGGTCAGGCGAAGCGGCCGAGGGGTATTGTCAAGTTGACGAAAAGCTAGTCGATCGACCCCCAAGATACTGGGCTCGAGCCAGCCGTGAACCCGCCATGCTGGGCATCAAGAATGGCCGTCGGCCTCAACTTGACAATACCTCAGTAGGTGGTGTGACCAGCCAGGTGCGTCCAGCTGGTGAAGACGTCCAGCGCCCCTTCGCACGGGACGCGTTCCATCGGCAACGCCCGCTTCTCGAACGGCTTCGCCAGTTCCTCGTAGATGAACTCGTCGCGAAACTCGATGCCGGCCGCATCATACCGGCCGAGGGAGAAGTACACCCTACCGATGCGTGACCAGTAGATGGCGCTCAGGCACATGGGGCATGGCTCGCAACTGGAGTAAATCTCGCAGCCCGACAGATCGTACGTCCCCCGCTCGGGGCACGCGTTCCTGATAGCCACGATTTCGGCATGGGCGGTGGGGTCATTCGAACTCAGCACCTCGTTCCAGCCCTCGCCGACGATTGTGCCGTCCCGGACGATCACGGCGCCGAACGGCCCGCCGTGCCCCAACTCCATGCCGCTCTTGGAAAGCGCCACCGCCCGCTTCATGTGTGTTTCGTTCATAGTTTTCCTAAGAAACTCCCTCAGCGACCGTGGGGTTCTCCTCCACGGTGAAGCCGAGCGACTTTGCGCGACGGCGCAGGTTGGCCACCGCGCGCTGACGATACCGGGCTTCATAGTACGACGCGCCAGGGTCGGCGTATGCCATGCCATAGCGCAGCGTTCCATCAGTTCCAGTCGCTGGCCGACGCCAAGGCCACGATCGAAGCGTGGCGCGTCGATTACAATCAGCGTCGGCCACACAGCTCGCTCGGGCACCTGACACCGAATGAGTTCGCCAAGCAACGTCAGGAGGATCGGACCGTCGAAGACGCTCCACTCCAGTTACAACCTGTCTCGTAATGGGACCAACGTCAACCGCGCTCGGAGTCCAACTATGCGTGGTCCACTTGACGGGAGAGCCTTCCACCGCGCCGTGGGGTAGCGCCCAGTGGTATCGTCAAGCTGCTGGTGAATACCCTAACCAGTCCTCTTCGCGGGCGCCCGCCGGGTGCCATCGAGGTCGACTGCACCTGGGCGTGTGATCGCTCGCTGTCGACCGGCGCGTCCCTCGCTTGTCACCCGGTCATGCAACCGCACGTACCGCGAGGAGGGACGGGGGAGCGTACATATGGATATGGGGCTAGTGCGTATCTGTCCAGGCACGCCTAGCCCGTTTACACATGCTACGCAAAATGATGCTCTGATCTTCTTGGCCAAAATGACGCAATTGCTCACGGTGGAAAACGGCCAGAAGGAAGTTCACGCTCTCTGCGCACCTTTCAATGAAAGCGGCTTCATCCACGATCGACTTTTTAGAGTATCGAATTTTGCTCAAGGCAATGCGTGTTTCTAGATCGCTCACTCGTCGACCGTGAATACCAGCGGACACTTCACTATAGAGACTGCTCAGTCTATTGATCGCATCAAACTGTTTCTCCGTGTCAAGAAGATTCGGATGGTTCAACGCATACGTGAACAAGTCATCTGTTTTCACATACCACTTAGCGTCTCTGTTCATTCGTTCAAATTCAATTGGATGATCTGAGAAATACAGATGACGCATGCCATTCTCAATAATTCCACGAGTTAACAACTTCGTCGTTTTCCCGTAGCCCATCAAAGCTTGGGGGAGCACTTGAAGTGCGGAGGGTGAGCGAAAGTTAGTTGGAAATTGAAGCGGCTCCAAACCCTGTGGTTTGATGACGTTGACACAAACGGGCATCACCCCACGAGAGAAAGGAGCCGAGATGAGCAGTGTCCTACGTCCGGTCAGGAAGCGCAAGAAGGGTCGCACGCTGGGTCCGGTCGACATCGTCCGCCGCGAGGACTACGCCGATCTGGAGCTCGACGCCAAGGTGGAGCTGATCCGCTCCTTGGTCCCCCTGGGCTTGATGCACGTGGAGGAGGTGCTCGACGCGGAGGTGACGGCGCTGGCCGGCGAGCGCTACGCCCGCAAGGACGCGTCGATCGGGGGACGCCGTCACGGCGGCAACCCCGGGACGGTGGGCCTGGCGGGGCAGCGCGTGCCGATTCGTGTACCGCGGATTCGTCGTGTCGCGGGCGGCGAGATTCCGCTGCGGTCGTACGCGGCGTTGCATGGCGATGGTGCGGTGAACGACTTGCTGCTGAAGCGCGTGCTGTATGGGATCTCATGCCGCAACTACGAGGCTGCCGCCGAGGCGATTCCCGGGGCGATCGGGCTGTCGGGGTCGACGGTGTCCCGGGGGTTTATCCAGGCCAGCGCGGCGCAACTCCGGGAGTTCCAAGAGCGGGACCTGTCCGGTGAGGACGTGGTGGCCGTGGTCCTGGATGGCAAGACGTTCGCCGAGGCCACGATGGTCATCGCGCTAGGCATCACGATGTCCGGGGAAAAACGCTTCCTCGGCTTGGTCGAAACGGACACGGAGAACGAGCGGGTGCTGACGCCGTTCCTGCGGTCGTTGGTCGAGCGGGGCCTCGACCTCTCCCAGGGCGTGCTGGTGATCCTCGACGGCGGCAAGGGGCTGCGTGCGGCCGTCCGGAAGGCCTTTCGGGACCGGACCCTGGTCCACCGGTGCCAGTGGCACAAGCGTGAAAACGTGGTGAGTCACTTGGCCAAGCGCGAGCAGGCGGTGTGGCGCCAGCGCCTCCAGCGCGCCTACAACCGCCCGGCGTATCCAGAGGCTCTGGGTGCGCTCGAGACGCTCCATCGCGAGCTGGAGGACCGGAACCAATCCGCGGCCGGCAGCCTGGCCGAAGGCCTGGACGAGACCCTGACGCTGCATCGCCTCGGGCTGTACGGGGTGCTGGGCCGGTCACTGAAGACGACGAACTGTCTGGAGTCCATCAATGCGCTCGTCGAGGAACGCTGTGCGAAGGTCGATCACTGGCAGAACTCGAGCCAACGCCACCGCTGGCTGGCCACTGCGCTCCTCGACATCGAACCGCGCTTGCGCAAGGTGATGGGCTACCGCCACCTGCCCACGCTCCGTGCCGCGCTGAAGCGAGAACTGAAGATAGACACGACGACGTCGAAGAAGAAAGCCGCGTGATGAATCAGGAGCCGTAGAGAGTTTCAACTAAGAATGGGCTTGACTCTCGGACCGTTCCGCTAGCCGAAGATACTCCTCCATCAAAGGGATCAGCGTTGGGTGCTGCTTTGAGGCAATGCTGAGAAACTTAAAAAGGTCGGTCTTCGAGTATCCTGCCGGAACATCAATAATTTTCCGAACGAATTGCAGAAACGCGCGGTGAGCCTGATCGTCTCTCAACTTCAATCACCTGTCGTACGATCTAAAAAGTCCTACGTGATGGTACGTATTTCTTTAGCGGTCTTGTGGTTCTTTCGGTACAGAAATATGGGCTTGTGCGCCGCAACTGATTCCGCCACTGCTGTCGCCTCGCTTAGTTGTGATTCAAAGACCTGATTCTCTCGCTGTTCGCGAAGCTCTCGCATAACGTCCATCATCGCCATTGGCGTGGGCCCGCGCACCATTGTGAAAACCAATCCAACGGCCTCAATCTCGAGCCCATGATCTTCAGTGTATTCTTGAAGCCATCGTTCGAGCAGTGGTAAGCCGACCACGGACAAGGGATCGGGCTTTATTGGAACGAGATATTTATCGCTGGCTAAAAGCACTGCTTGCGTAAAGATCGAGATCGTCGGTGGGCAATCGATGATCACGTAGTCGTATCCAGTTGCCTTTTCCTTCAGGTACGCGCGGAGCTTACTTTCCGTTCCGCGCTTCGACGTCTCAATTTCCATTAGGTTGAGGGTCGAAGGAATCAGGTCAAGTCTGCCGCCTTGATTTCCGTTGAAGACCTGACAACTGCAGGCGGCTAGTGGCATCTTAGACTTATTCACGGTTCTAGCGGTACCCGTTACCGTGCGCACCGGACCGGGTGTCTTTGGTACGAAAATATCCGGGGATGTCCCGTGCGCTGTTGAAATTCAGCGGCGGCTCGGTTCACGACTACGCGACCATCTCTGACGACTCCCCGAGTCCTAACCGTGCGTCGCGTGCCCGGAGGGCGGCCACCAGCGCTGGCATATCCTTGCATCCTTTCACCCGACGGAACCCCTTCGCCGCTTCGAGTACCCCGGCAGCGACCCAGCGGAGGACCATCGTCCCACCGCGCCAGCGTTTCACGTTTCGCTTCACATGGCGCGTGCGGCTGAGGAGACTCTCGATGGCGTTCGTGGTGGCGAGCGATCGTCGGAGGCGCTCTGACAGCCCCAAGCCGAGCACGGTCAGCGTTTCGTCGAGTCCTTCCCGTACGCTCGCGGCCGCACTCGGGTAGTCGGTGTCCAAACGACGAGCCAGGTCCTGCAGCAGACGCTGCGCCGTCTTGACGTTGCTGTGCGTAGAGGCGCGCGTGAGGATCGCTTTCACCCAGGGACGCTGCGCGTCGGGGAGATACTCGAGGATATTCCGGCCCTTCTGGACTTGACACCGCTGCACCACGGCGGCCCGACCGAACAGCTGGGTCACCGCCGTGTCGAGGGCCTTCGCCCCATCGAGGATCACCAGGAGGCTCCGGTCGGTGCGGAGCCCGCGGCTCGCGAGATTGGTCAACAGCCCCTGACAGACCGTCGCAGTCTCCGTGGCCCCTTCCCAGAGGCCGAGTGGGTGTTTGGCGCCCGTTTTATCAATGCCCAGCGCCACCACGATACAGTGCCCGCCGACGTGCACCCCATCGATCAGGAGCCCCGTCAGGTCGAGGGCGTCGAGCGGCGTCGCCCGCCACGCGTCCAGCTGCGTTTGCGTTTGGGCCACAAAGCGCCGACTGACCGCACTCTTACTCGTGCCCCGCGTGGTGATATCGGCGCCGAGCGGGTCGAGACTCCGCGCATACTGGCGGGTCGCCACGCCGATGAGCATCTGCTCAACGACGCGCCGGTTCAGCGGGTCAGGGTCCGTGAACGCCCGCGCCGTGGGCAGCGGCACCTCCGTGCCGTCGCGGCGGACGCGCGGTCGCCGGATCGCGACCTTCCGGCCGCCCAGCACAACCTGACTGGGGGCATGCCCGGCGCGAGAGGCCTGCCGCTCCGATTGATGTGCATACCGGGGTCCACACACCGCGGCCCGATCCTCTTCCAGCATCGCCTCGAGCACCTTCAGGCCCGAGGCCACCACCAACTCCTGGAGCTCGGCCTCGGTGTCAATGAGGATCTCGACCAACGGGAGGTGGCGAGGCGCCGGGGATTCCGATTGGCGACGACGAGGGACTGTGCGAGACTGCTTCTTCATGGCGGCTCCTTTGCTGGCGAGGCTTTCACCTCGGTTTAGCTCACCGGTCGTATAGCACGACCAGCGAGGAGCCGCCGCTTTAAATTTCAACAGCTACTGGGACATCCCCAAATATCCTTCAGTGTCCCCTTTTTCGGATCTTCGACATGTGCAAGACACGTGTCGATTTTAAGCAAATACTGAGTCGCATTAAACTGTGGATCCGCATCAACGATCAGTACGTTCTTCTTGTGAAGGAGCGCAAGGCCGTACGCGATGTTGACAGCCAGCGTTGTCTTTCCAACGCCGCCCTTCATATTCATGAACGAGATCACTTGCACAGAACACTCCGATCCCCAGACACGGTATCACGGTGGCTGGCTGCTGAAGAATTCGACCTAACCGGGATCGACAGGCTGAGGCGGGCATACCGCCATCGGCGCATGCGTGGAGCCGAGCACCCGCTTGGCCATCTGTTCAGTTGGGTATCTTCGGAGAAGCCAAACACTGGTTGTTGTCCTGGAGGTCCAGCGCCCCAGGGTTTTCTTGGACACTTGATTGCGAGAGAGTTCTCGCAGGAGGAGTGTCGAGATGGGGAAGCACGATCAGGAATCGGCGGCGGTGGGAGCCCGTAGGGGGCATTGTCAAAGTAAATCGGCTTGAGCCTGGACGTAAGGCCTCATAACCTCCGGTGATGCACAATCCCTTTCGTTATTTCAACAGTTCGCCTGAGGTCATCCGCCTCGCGGTAATGATGTATGTCCGCGACCCCTTATCGCTGAGACAGGTCGAAGATCTTCTGTGTGAGCGCGGCATCGACATCTGCCATGAGACCGTGCGGTACTGGTGGAACCGCTTTGGTCCATTGTGTGCCGCGGAGATCCGGAAACGCCGTGTTCATCATAGATTCTATTCGCTGTGGCGCTGGCATCTTGATGAGGTGTGTGTCCGGATCAACGGGAAGACCCATTATCTATGGCGCGCTGTGGATCACGAAGGCGAAGTGGTAGAGGTTTTTGTCACGAAACGGCGGGATCGCAGGGCTGTGCTTGAGTTCCTGACGCGTGCGATGAAGCGTGATGGCCGACCGGCTTCGATCGTCACGGACAGGCTACCGTCATATCGTGCTGCGATGAAGGTGATCGGCAATGAGGGTTGCCAAGAGACCGGGCGCTGGCTCAACAACCGGGCGGAAAACTCACATCAACCCTTTCGAAGGCGGGAAGGGGCAATGGCTCGGTTCAGAGACATCAAGACCCTGCAGACATTCACCTCCGTCCATGCCTCGATCCACAACCATTTCAACCACCAACGCCATCTCAATCGCCGCGACATTTTCAAACAAGGCCGAGCCGCCGCCCTGGCCGAGTGGCGTCAACTTGCAGTCTGATAGTCCTTGATTGCAGGTTCTTTGGGTCCAGCCTAATTAGTCTGACAATGCCCAGTAGATGGACGTCAGCGCCCGCCACTATAATCTCGTCCAGTGCGTCCACGCGAATCCAGGGAGGAACAGTTCCGCTGGAGAAGGAGAGAGAAGTCATGAAGCGGCTCGCCATCGTTCTTGCGCTGATCATCTTCGGGTCATTCGGGTTCGGGTCATTCGGGGTGGTCAGCGGTCAGGATCGGAGTTCTGACACCCGCAGCGAAACCGCGTCGCTGGCCCCCGTGACCTGGGACCGTCTCGTCAACGCCGCCGATGAGCCGCAGAACTGGCTCATGTATTCGGGCACCTTCGACAGTAAGCGCCACAGCGGCCTCGACCAGGTCCACAACCGCAACGTCCACAGGCTGGAGCTGAAGTGGGCCTATCAACTCTCGGCGTTGGATCGCGCCGAGACGACGCCACTGGTCGTCGACGGCGTGATGTTCATCACCGAAGCCCCCAGCAATGTCGTCGCGGTCGACGCCGCAACCGGGCGGTCGTACTGGCGATACGAGCACGAGTTGCCCGACGATTTGCGGATCTGCTGTGGCCGAAACAACCGAGGGGTCGCCATCCTCGGCGACACTTTGTACATGAGCACCCTTGATGCCCACTTGGCCGCGATCGACGCGAAGACTGGCAACCTCTTATGGGCCGCCGAGGCCGCCGACTACCGATCCGGCTACAGCAAGACTGCAGCGCCGCTCATCGTGAAGGACAAGGTGGTGACCGGCATCGCCGGCGGTGAGTTTGGTGTCCGGGGATTCCTCGACGCCTACAACGCCACAACCGGCACCCGGGACTGGCGGACCTATACGATCCCCGGCCCGGATCATCCAGACAACCAAAGTTGGTCAGGTGATTCATGGCGGACGGGTGGCTCTCCGACGTGGATCACCGGTTCGTACGACCCCGACCTCGACCTCGTCTACTGGGGCACCGGCAACCCTGGCCCCGACTACAACGGGGATGTGCGGATGGGTGACAACCTCTATGCCGACTCAGCCCTGGCGCTCGATGGTGACACCGGCGAGATGAATTGGTATTTCCAGTTCACGCCTCACGACGTGCACGACTGGGATGCGATTCAGATACCAGTCCTCGCCGACCTCGAGGTCGAGGGCCAGCTGCGGAAGGTGATGATGTGGGCGAACCGCAACGCGTTCTTCTACACCATCGACCGGGAGACCGGTGAGTTTCTGTCAGGCACACCGTTTGCGAGACAGACCTGGGCGGAGCGGATTGACGAGAACGGACGGCCAGTCCGTCGACCGAACACGTTTCCCACCGCCGAGGGGACCCTTGTGGCTCCAGATGCCACCGGCGGCACCAACTGGCAGTCGCCCACCTACAGTCCGCGTACCGAGCTGTTCTACGTGATGGCGTACGATGGCGAGGCCGAGTTCTACATTCGTGACGAAGACTACCTCGAAGGCGCCCTCTTCACGGGAGGCGGCCAGCAGCGCGTACTGCCGCTCGATAAGTTCACGAGCGCGGTACGCGCGATCGATCCCCGGACTGGGAACCGTCGCTGGGAGTACCGGGTCCAGCCGCAAACGTGGGCCGGCTTGCTCTCTACCGCCGGCGACCTTGTCTTTGGCGGAACGACCGATGGCTATTTCTTTGCGTTAGATGCCGTCAGCGGCCGGGAGCTTTGGCATATGTCTGTCGGCGCGGAGGTCCGTGCCGCGCCGATGACTTACGCGGTCGATGGTCAGCAGTATGTGACGATCGCGGCCGGGAACGTCGTCTATACGTTCGGTCTCGTTGAGGACAACGACTGACCACCTCCGAGGTTGCTGAAGCCCCGGAGAATGCGTACGCACGCATCGTAGAGGCATTTCTGTACAGATCGCTGGAGCCGTTAGCCATCCCAGGGCTAGAATGCCCCAAGACTGCGTCGATAGACCAGCCACAACTCATGGCTTTAGACGTCGGCTCCCGCCTCGGCCACTACGACGTCACCGCCCTTATCGGTGAGGGGGGCATGGGACAGGTCTATCAGGCCACTGATACCACGCTGAACCGGCAGGTGACGGGACCGTCGTGCGCCGCGAAGACGATTACGGGAAACCCGAACCCGAAGCACATCAGCACGTCATATATCGAAAGGTCGAACTTGACGCTGCGAATGGGGTCGCGAAGGTTCACCAGGCTGACGAACGGATTTTCAAAGAAGGTTGAAAATCACGCCCATGCGGTAGCCATCCACTACACGTACTACAATTGGTGCAGGATTCACAAGAGCCTGCGGGTCACGCCAGCCATCGAAGCCGGACTAACCGATCACGTCTGGGAGCTTGAAGAATTGGTTGGATTACTGGGCCGCTAGGGGCACTTCATGAGCGACATCGATTTAGCGGAGATTTTGCGGTTCCTTAATTCTAAGAGGGTTCGCGCCAGTTACGGGGCGGTGGCTGGTATCGTCGGTGGCAACGCCCAATCGATTGGCGGGCGCCTCGGCGCGCGACGCGGTGAGGCGTCCTGGGTAGTGGACATGTCAACCGGGACGCCGACCGGTTACACACAAGATCAGTTGCATCCGGAGCTAACATCTAGCGCTGAAATTATCCGGACGGGCGAAGCACTGAAGCGCCGCTTGTTACTGTGGAAAGCGAGTCAGTCAAACTGAGACACTACCAGTTCGACCGGGACGCGGCGCTGAAGGTGCTACCGACGAACGTTCTCCTAGCCGTCTGGAAAATGCTGGTTGTCGGTTCAGATCGAGTGACGGGGCGAGCAGTAAACGTGGTTTCTGCGCGAAGCGTCAAGTCTTGTGATGAGGGCCGTCAGAAGCAGCGAGACGCAGGAGTGAGGATGACACGAACGTTTCGAGTGAGCGCGAGGGCCGTTGCTATCGTTGCTGCGGCAATTGTGTGCGTGGGGGCTGCAACCCTTAGCGCGTAGGATTGGCCGTCCTGGCGTGGACCCGAGAATGACGGGATGACTCGCGGAGACGCGCCGATTGCTTGGGACGAGGCAGCGAACGTCGTGTGGAAGGTTCCTATCCCTGGGCGAGGCCATTCTTCGCCGGTGGTGTGGGGTAACCAGATCTTTCTCACCACAGCGGTCCAGGTCGACTCACCGAACGCGCCGAACCGAAGCGTGCCAGATCGTCGGCCGGGGCAAGTGCGGAGCGGCCGTGGTGGGCATCCCGGCGGTCTGCCAATAGGACGGACAGCGCGTGGGGTCCATCCCGGCGGGGGTCAGATCTCGCACGGTGGTGGGCGGTCCCCACACGGAGATGCTGGACCCCAGAGAGTCATAGACTTGGAAGCTGGCCCGATTCAGGGCTGATAGTAGCGAATGCGGTGGGGCTGGGCTAGCTTTTCGTGGCTAGCTGATCACGACACCGAAGATCAGGGTCCATATCAAGGCCAGTGCCAGGGCAACAGCGCCCACGACGGCAACGGCGTTGAGGTTCGTGACCGAACGACGCCGACGCAATGAGCGAGCCATAGTCCCTCCTTGGGCTGGAATGGAACTGCTGGGATTCTACTCCGCAGTCAGACGACGACTCTACCTGCTTCGGATGATTCATACTTCTCGCATGCGCCTGACAGAACCTCTCGCCTTATTGGCCACCCTATTCGTCCTGCCCTGGATGTGCGAGGCCGGCACCCAATCGCAACGATTGGAGGACCCGATCCCGGAGAAGATTCGGAAGGGTGACCTCGTGGTTGGAGCCGAGGAGTTCATACGCGTTCCCGAGACGTCTGACTCGAGCGAGGGACGCCAGACCAACCGAGCGTATGCACGCATCCAGTACCTGATACCGGTGGGAGACGGATCCGGCCGGCTGGTTCTCAACGACCTGCGTGGGCTGCTGTATGTGACTGACGAGCGCGGTCGGGCTCCCGTCACTTTTCTGGACATCCGCGAACACGACGTCGGCTTCGACGACTCCATGTTTCCGAACGAGACTGGTCTCGTCAGCGTTGCTTTCCATCCACAGTTCGGCGACGAAGGAACGCCCGGGTTCGGCAGGTTCTACACTGCGTACAGTGCGAGCTCCGACAGCGGCATTGCCGACTACCTGGATGACGATTCGGAAAGCCACGAAAGCGTGATTCGCGAATGGACGGTGAACGATCCGAACGCCGACATATTCAGTGGCTCCTCGCGCGAGGTCTTTCGAATCGGCCAGTTCGCCCCGAACCACAACATCGGAACGATCGCGTTCAACCCGCACGCCGACGCGGGGTCGGCGGACTACGGCCTGCTCTATGTCTGCCTCGGCGATGGCGGAGCGGCACACGACCCCCAAGACTACGGCCAATCACTCGCCGTCCCGCAGGCAGCCATCCTTCGCATCGACCCGCTGGCCGGAGAGGGAACCAAGGGCTACGGAATCCCACCGGACAACCCGTTCGTCGGCAGGGACGGCGTGGCGTCCGAGATCTGGGCCTACGGCCTTCGCCATCCCCAGCACTTCTCGTGGGACACGGACGGCAGGATGTTCATCGGGGATATCGGCCAGAACCAGGTCGAAGAGGTCAATCTCGGCATGGCCGGCGCCAACTACGGCTGGCGGCTTCGCGAGGGGACGTTTGCGAGCGGCTATGCCGTCGGAGCGGGGCCGGGACCTGTCTATCCGCGGCCATCGCAGGATGAGAGGGTGGTCTATCCAGTGGCGCAGTACGACCACGACGAGGGCAACGCCATAGGGGGCGGGTTCGTTTATCGAGGGCAGGCGATTCCCGAACTGCAGGGAAAATACGTGTTTGCCGAGTTTCCCCGGGGCCGGTTGTTCGCCATCGACGTGGACGCGGACGCCCTCGACCCCGGTCAGCCGGTCGAAATCACGGAGATCAGGTTGGTGATTGGGGGCAGCGAGCAGGATCTGGTCGACGTGGCAGGCTTCCCGAACACCTACGCCCCGGGCAATCGGGTTGACCTTCGCCTGGGGGTCGACTCGGCAGGCGAGCTCTATCTACTGACCAAAGGAGACGGGTGGGTGCGCAAGCTGGTGCCCGCACCGTCACGGTAGGCAGGACGTGACCATGCCCCCGGCGTCGTCTGCTGCGGGAAGTTCATGCGGCGAAGGAAGAAAGCCGACCCCGTAGTGTGCAGAAATTAGGCCGAGGATAATCCGCACGCTGAGAGTGAGTTGCAGCCGATGCTTGCAAGCGTCCGGGGACGCCGTGGGCCCAATTTTTGCACCTTACGGGGTCGGTACCCGTACCTTCAGCTGCTCGACCCATGTTCCCGGCTACTGTCCCAGTTCCGCCGTCCGAGTGTGAGCGAAACTTAGTTGGAAATTGAAGCGGCTCCAAACCCTGTGGTTTGATGACGTTTGAGAAGACGGACATCAGCCCACGAGAGAAAGGAGCCGAGAGGAGCAGTGTCCTACGATCGGTCAGGAAGCGCAAGAAAGGTTTGGGCGCGGTCGACGTCATCGACCGAGAGGAGTACGCCGAGCTGGAGGTCGATGCCAAGGTGGAGTTGATCCGGTCGTTGGTTCCGCTGGGCTTGATGCACATCGAGGAGTTGCTCGACGAGGAAGTGACCGCGCTGGCTGGCGAGCGCTACGCCCGCAAAGCCCCGTCAGTCGGCGGGCGCCGTCATGGCAGCAACCCCGGGACGGTCGGGTTGGCCGGCCAGCGCGTGCCGATTCGCGTGCCCCGGATTCGCCATGTCACGGAGAGCGAGATTCCACTGCGGTCGTACGAGGCGCTGCATGGCGATCGCGCAGTCAACGACCTGTTGCGGAGGCGCGTGCTGTATGGGATCTCGTGCCGCAACGACGCGGCGGCCGCCGAGGCGATTCCCAGGGCGATCGGCCTAGCGGGGTCGACGGTGTCCCGCGCGTTCATTCAGGCCAGCGCGACGAAACTCCGCGAGCTCCAGGAGCGGGACCTCTCCCGGGAGGACGTCGTGGCCCTCGTGCTGGACGGCAAGACGGTCGCCGCGGCGACGATGGTCGTCGCGCTGGGCATCACGATGACGGGGGACAAACGGTTCCTGGGCGTCGTCGAGACGGACACGGAGAACGAGAAGGTGTTGACCCCGTTCCTCCGGTCATTGGTCGAGCGGGGCCTCGATGTCTCCCAGGGGCTTCTGGTGATCGTGGATGGCGGCAAGGGGCTCCGGGCGGCCGTGCGGAAAGCCTTCCGCCACCGCGCCCTGGTGCAACGGTGGCAGTGGCACACGCGCGAGAACGTGGTGAGTTACTTGGCCAAGCGTGAGCAGCCGGTGTGGCGGCAGCGTCTCCAGCGCGCCGACAACCGTCCGGAGTACGACGAGGCCCTCGCCGCCCTCAAGTCGCTCCAGCATGAGCTGGAGGATCGGAACCAATCCGCGGCCGGCAGTCTGGCGGAAGGCCTCGACGAGACCCTGACGTTGCATCGCCTCGGGGTGTACGGTGTGCTGGGCCGGTCGCTGAAGACGACGAACGGCCTCGAGTCCATCAACGCGCTCATTGAGGAGCGCTGTGCGAAGGTCGATCACTGGCAGCACTCGAGTCAACGCCATCGCTGGCTGGCCACTGCGCTCCTGGACATCGAGCCACGCCTGCGCAAGGTGATGGGCTACCGGCACCTGCCCAGGCTTCGTGACGCATTGAAGCGAGAGCTGAAGATCGACACGACGTCGTCGACGAAGAAAGCCGCGTAAGCAATCAGGAGCCGCGGAGAGTTTCAACTAGGAATGGGCTTGACTCCGCCGTCCAGTTCAGGAGCCAGATGACTGATTAGGCTTCTGTGGGGAGTAGTTGGGCATTGAGCAGGAGTCGGTCGCCATCCTTCGAGACATAGTAGGCTCCTGGTGGTGATCGTCGTGCTGGACTTGATGATGAAGTTTGGGGATCGGAACAGCATGCGGGGACGACGAATCGCGAAGGTGTCACCGTCAGCGTCAACGTCAACGGCATGAATAGGATCGGCAGGTTGAAGCGAGAAGAGCTCCGTTCCGTCGGCGCTCCACTTCGGTTGCCAGCGCCTGTCCACAGAGACCTGCCACTTCCCACCGGATGGCGGGAACGGCTGCACACACGCCTCAGGCTGGCCTGATTCGTCTGAGACATAGGCGATCCATCGCCCATCGAGAGACAAATCGTAGTGGTAGGCAGCGAAGCCTGCCGGCGTCAGTCGCATCCGTACGGCTTCCGTATCCCCGGACAGGTCCAACACGCCGACCTCGCCGCTCCCACCAGTAGACCGGTTCTCACCGAAGCCGAATACGAGACGCTCCCCGTCGGAGCTGATCGGCACCGCGTTCTCATCCGTGGCAAGCACCATTGCCGCCTCCCCAACTCCACTCGTTGGCTTCTGCCAGAGCTGGAGCGGGCCGCTTCCTCGGGCAGACGAAAAGATGATCGATTGGCCGTCTGACGACCAGATCGGCAAGCGGTCATCGCTAGGATCAAAGGTGAACCGCTGCATCCCGCCGCTCGTCAAGTCGCGGATCCACAGATCGGCTGTCCCGGTCGTTGAGTCTGGTACTTCGACCACCAGGCGGCTCTCGTCAGGAGAAACGGCGAAATTGTCGTACTCACCGGGCATCCCGATCGACTCCAGGAGATTACCGGCCCGGTCGACCCACATGAGCTCCGAGGTCTCGCAAGAACCGCCAGCCTGATACGACAGGTCGCCCGTGTTCGAGGCGGAGAACACGGCCGCTCCCAGTGAACGGACGGTCGCGACCTCAGGAGCCACGACAACTGACTCACCCATGAGTCGTAAGGCGTCGGCGTCAAAACGGCTGAGCCACGAGGGCTTGATCTCGGACAAACAGCAGATAGCCGGGCGGGGCGTATTGCGCCTTATACGCCGACCGGACAACAAACGTCGCATCGGTAGAGTCGAGGGACCCCACATAGACTCCCGGTCCATCGGGTCCCACGGACGCCGTCGAGCAGCGGCGCGCGCGTGCCGAAAGTGGTGCTGACGACGGAGTTGCTGAAGCAAGCGACGTTTAAGGACGCCGCGACTCTGCACGAACAAACTGCGGTAGATCGTTTCGGGCGACACCTGCATGTCAGGATCGCTCGGACAGGTGCGTGGGAGCCAGCCCGAAATCTGCTGCGGCGACCATTGCTGCGCGAGCTTTTGGGCTACCGCGCGACGCAGTGCCGGCCGGCTGGACAAACGACAGGGCTACGGACGACGGCTGCGGGGCGCTGGTGCATGACTCGAAACTGACCGTCAACGATCCCAACCCAGAGGCAAGTCACCGACCCATACTGTACGACTCTGGCCGACCGAGCTCGGTCATCTGGTTCAGGACGTTACACGCGACCACGGACTCGGCCACTCGCCCGCCTCGGGACCGGGCGCGAAGCCGATCCGTGCGTCCAGATAAGGCAGGTATGTCCAGTGGGAGTCAGTCCCACCGGGGTAAGAGCCAGACGCCCCGTAGCTTGGATAGCAGTCAGGAGGGAAACCGACTGAGCTGAAGCCTATCGACAGAAGTCATCGTAACGGATGGCGAGCGAGTCTCCGGGCCGCAGTGCGAACGAACGGACAGGTTGCCTCGAAAACCGCAGAGACCCGATGGCCGAGCCTAAGGATTGGGGGCGAAGGCAGCATGGGCTGACGCAGGCTGGCTGTCGCGTCAGGTCACATCGGCGGGGTTGCACCGGCAGCACGGAGACAAGAACACACCGAGCAACTGGAGAAGCCCGTCTCGTCCCAGGGAGAAAGCCCCTGGAGGAGGCCCTGCCTATAACCGGTGTTGCTGGGAAGTGGCAGGTGTGACGAGCAGGTGGCGGATGGGTCCTCCGCCTGGCCTTGCTCGCGTTCAAGCGGACGTACAACGAACAATGGATGCTCGAGAAATACGCGTACCGAAGCCCCGCGCAGGTGCGACGCGACCTCGTCGGGCTGGACGCGGAAGGCCGTCGTCTACCAATGGGAGGCGCGTAAACGCTGCCCATCTCCCGTCTTCTGGACTCGAATTCAAGCTATCTCAACCGGGGTCGCCTCTGAAAGAGAAACATAAAGGAGGCGTACCGGCCTCTCGGCCTGCGTCGACGAGAACTCGAACGCCAACTTCATGGGAGGACTGCTGCCCGGTCGGGGCCGGGAAATCTGGCGCGGGCGTGGCTCTGTTGGGAGGTACGGCTTACGGCTGTCCGGACAGACCTTGTTACCACTGGTTAGCTAGGCGTGGGAGAAGGCGTCGATTGCCGACCTGTACCACGTGACGGCTAGGGCGAGGTAACGGCTAGCGCCCGCTGGTGCCGGTGGAGGTGGCTGAGGTAGAGCGCCAGGGCCGACCAGATCAGGAGAAACGTCGTGACATCCGCGGCCGTGAACGGCTCCCCATACAGCTGCGTGGCGAGCAAGAAGTGCGCGGTCGGCGTGAGGAACTGGAGCAGACCGACGGTCGCCAGGGGAATCCGCCGGGCGCCGTACGCGAACCAGGCCAGCGGTATCACCGTGATCAGGCCGGCGACGGGGACGAGCCCCTGCGTGCCACCGTCGGCAAGGACGAAGGTTGACATGGTCCTAGAGATCACCCACGCCATGTAAACGAGCGCGACAGGCGCGAGCGCGGATGCTTCGACAAACAGGCCTGGCAGCGCCGACACGGCGAGCGTCTTGCGGAGCAACCCGTACAGGCTGAAAGACCCCGCGAGGACCAGCGCGATCCAGGGCAGCTCCCCCACCGCGAGGATCTGGTTGGCAACTCCGGCCGCCGCCAGCGCCACGGCCACCCATTGGACCGCGTGCAGGCGCTCGCCCAAGAACACAAAGCCCAACAGGATGCTCACGAGCGGGGTGATGAAATAGCCCAGACTCGACTGAAGGATCCGGCCGTTCTCCATCGCTATGAGGAACGCGAACCAGTTACAGCCGATCAACGCGGCGGTGAGCAGTAGCGCCGACAGGGTGTGCCACGAGCTGACGGCGCGCCACACATCACCCCACGCGTCGCGCAGCGTGAGCAGCACCATTGCGACCGGAATCGCCCAGAGCACCCGGAGGGCCAGCAACTCGTGGGTCGAGACGGTCGCGACCGCCTTCCAGTAGATGGGTGTCAAGCCCCAAAACACTTCCGCCGCGGCAGTCGCCGAGAGCCCCTTGCGGCGGTCGATGTCACTCACCATCGAGGAAGCGTTCTCCTGAGTTCGACAATGGCCACCTTGGCTGTCAGATTTGGGCGCATCATCGTGGTGTTGTTGCATGAAGGGCATTGTCAGACTAATTAGGCTGGACCCAAAGAACCTGCAATCAAGGACTATCAGACTGCAAGTTGACGCCACTCGGCCAGGGCGGCGGCTCGGCCTTGTTTGAAAATGTCGCGGCGATTGAGATGGCGTTGGTGGTTGAAATGGTTGTGGATCGAGGCATGGACGGAGGTGAATGTCTGCAGGGTCTTGATGTCTCTGAACCGAGCCATTGCCCCTTCCCGCCTTCGAAAGGGTTGATGTGAGTTTTCCGCCCGGTTGTTGAGCCAGCGCCCGGTCTCTTGGCAACCCTCATTGCCGATCACCTTCATCGCAGCACGATATGACGGTAGCCTGTCCGTGACGATCGAAGCCGGTCGGCCATCACGCTTCATCGCACGCGTCAGGAACTCAAGCACAGCCCTGCGATCCCGCCGTTTCGTGACAAAAACCTCTACCACTTCGCCTTCGTGATCCACAGCGCGCCATAGATAATGGGTCTTCCCGTTGATCCGGACACACACCTCATCAAGATGCCAGCGCCACAGCGAATAGAATCTATGATGAACACGGCGTTTCCGGATCTCCGCGGCACACACTGGACCAAAGCGGTTCCACCAGTACCGCACGGTCTCATGGCAGATGTCGATGCCGCGCTCACACAGAAGATCTTCGACCTGTCTCAGCGATAAGGGGTCGCGGACATACATCATTACCGCGAGGCGGATGACCTCAGGCGAACTGTTGAAATAACGAAAGGGATTGTGCATCACCGGAGGTTATGAGGCCTTACGTCCAGGCTCAAGCCGATTTACTTTGACAATGCCCTCGCTGCACAGGGTTCTGCAGCTCAGTCAGCGCTTTGAGGAATTTGAACGTCTGGACTAATCGACCCTTCGCGCGCGGGAGGCCGTTTATCGAGTTGCTTCCACGGGTAGTTGCTACGTCGGTCACCAGCGGGGAGCCATCAGAGCTCCTGCGGAAGTCGAAGGGACGAGGCCCCAGGTAGCCGGGGTTTTCCTTTAAATCAACAGTGACGCCACGTGTTTCTAAATCGTCGAGCAGAGAGCCCGGCAGCGTCGTCAGGGTGTTGTTAGAAAGATAAAGGGACTGCAGACGAGTGAGGTTACTGAACACGGTTGTCGGCAGTGTTGTCAGGTCGTTGTTGGAAAGATAGAGGAGTTCCAGTGCGGTGAGGTCGCTGAACACGTAAGCCGGCAGCGTCGTCAGGAGGGTGTGGTCAAGAAAGAGGGATTGCAGTGTGGTGAGACCGCTGAACACGCCGGTAGGCAGCGTCGTCAGGGCGTTGCCAGAAAGACGGAGTTCCTGTAAATGGGTGAGACCTGCAAAATCGTCCGCGCGGAGGGCCGTCATCCCCTGGCCGGAGAGGTTGAGAGTAGTGATCGCCGCTAGGTGTGCATCCGTCACGAGCGCGCAGTCGTTGATGCCAGACAGTCCGGCCACAATCACATCCTGCACTTGCTGCGTGCGGCCGTAGATCTTTGCGTCCGTGCCTTGCTCCATGGTGGCTCTCCTACGCCCGGGAGGTCTGGCCTGTGCGCTGTCCGTCACCACGAAGGAGGACACGAAGAAACATCACAGAGGGGGGGATATCTGCTGACCGCGACCTGGGCGCCGCCAAGAGGCACGGTTCCTCGTGTCTCTTATTGTCGCCGTCCAGTACCGGCTCGCGGTGTGGTGCTGGGCGCACCCCACACCGATGCGCTGGGGCGGGCTGTCTGGCATGATTGGCGTCTTCTGACAGCGTGATCGTGGTGCGTCGACCAAACTCACGCCCCCTTGCGCTTCAGCTCATGATCATGCTGCGCGAGAAACGTACGAATGTCTTGCGTGAAGTCGAGCAACTGCGTCCACTGTTCCTTATAGAGAGTCACCGGGAAGCGACCCAGTCCGTAGACCGACAGCGCTCCCTTCGCGCTCACCTTGAGGTGAAGGCCACGGGACTGCTGGCGTTTCAAGTGCTCGTTCTCAGCCCGGACTCGTGCCAGTTCCGCGTGTAGGTCGTCCTCAGTCATGAATCGCCTTTCCTAAACATACATAAACAGGATGAAGCGGCCGATCCCTCTCGATATGTGATCGCATCTCTGCTTCACACATGGCAACGTGCTCGAAGCGCAGAAAGAGAAGCCAGCCATGGCGTATGGGCCCGCTTGGCCTCGATCACTGCCATGAGCCGTCCGGCTCGGTCGCAGAGCGTGTAGTCAGCGCACGCCGTCAGCGCGTGCTCGAACAGGACGCTCCCCCCAATCGGTTGGGGTCCTCCCGGCGTCCTTGAGCAGCACGTCGATCAGGCCACGAGAAATTCTCCGTCGTTCCGGTCATACGTCCGCCCATGGATCGATGAGGTCAATCCCCATATCCGCGAAATCCCGGACGTTCCTCGTTGCCACCGCCATGCCGCGCGAACGGGCAATCGCTGCGATCTGGCCGTCAGCCTGCGAGACTGGACGCTCGGCGGCCCGACAAGTGGCCGCAATCTCCGCATAGGCGCGCGCCGCGTCGCTGTCGAACGGGAGAACCCGGCCGGCGAATAGACCACCGAAGGCGCGATCGGCGGCCTCGGCGATGCCCCGGCGGCGTCTGCCCACGGGCAGGAACGCGATACCAGTGCGCACCTCCGCCTCTGTCACCGCCGTCACGAATAGCTCCCGCGTCGGCTGGTCATCCAGCCAGTCGAGTACATCCGCGTGCGGATCGTCGCGCATCAGTTCGGAAACGACATTGGTGTCCAGCACAACCATCACCGCCGCCTTAATCGAACTGGGGCGGCTTGCGTATCGGCTCGCGTGGGGGCACCTCGAGCTCCACGCCGCCGAAGGGCTTGAATAACCCGTGAAGCGCTGTCCCCAGACCTTTCGTCGGCGCTGCCTCTCGCTCGACCGCATCGGCCAGGATCAGCCGCGCTTCTTGTTCCATCGAGCGGCCGTGCCCGGCCGCCCGCTTGCGAAGCCGGGTCTTCACGTCGTCGTCAAGATTACGGATCGTGATACTCGCCATGGCCATGCCTCTCTGCTGGCAATTGGCCTCAATCTACACTATGATTGCGATGCAATCAAGGCGCTGCCGTGAGGGAATCCATGCGTAAGCCCTGAACCCCATCCTGTGAACCGCATTGTGGATTCCTTATTATCGATTTCTCTACGGCACCGCTAGACTAGCCCGCTACGGTATCCAGTTGAACATGATTGCCAACTGGAAAACGAAAGCTCGGTACCCACGGGGGATGTCCCAGTAGCTGTTGAAATTTAAAGCGGCGGCTCCTCGCTGGTCGTGCTATACGACCGGTGAGCTAAACCGAGGTGAAAGCCTCGCTAGCAAAGGAGCCGCCATGAAGAAGCAGTCTCGCACAGTCCCTCGTCGTCGCCAATCGGAATCCCCGGCGCCTCGCCACCTCCCGTTGGTCGAGATCCTCATTGACACCGAGGCCGAGCTCCAGGAGTTGGTGGTGGCCTCGGGCCTGAAGGTGCTCGAGGCGATGCTGGAAGAGGATCGGGCCGCGGTGTGTGGACCCCGGTATGCACATCAATCGGAGCGGCAGGCCTCTCGCGCCGGGCATGCCCCCAGTCAGGTTGTGCTGGGCGGCCGGAAGGTCGCGATCCGGCGACCGCGCGTCCGCCGCGACGGCACGGAGGTGCCGCTGCCCACGGCGCGGGCGTTCACGGACCCTGACCCGCTGAACCGGCGCGTCGTTGAGCAGATGCTCATCGGCGTGGCGACCCGCCAGTATGCGCGGAGTCTCGACCCGCTCGGCGCCGATATCACCACGCGGGGCACGAGTAAGAGTGCGGTCAGTCGGCGCTTTGTGGCCCAAACGCAAACGCAGCTGGACGCGTGGCGGGCGACGCCGCTCGACGCCCTCGACCTGACGGGGCTCCTGATCGATGGGGTGCACGTCGGCGGGCACTGTATCGTGGTGGCGCTGGGCATTGATAAAACGGGCGCCAAACACCCACTCGGCCTCTGGGAAGGGGCCACGGAGACTGCGACGGTCTGTCAGGGGCTGTTGACCAATCTCGCGAGCCGCGGGCTCCGCACCGACCGGAGCCTCCTGGTGATCCTCGATGGGGCGAAGGCCCTCGACACGGCGGTGACCCAGCTGTTCGGTCGGGCCGCCGTGGTGCAGCGGTGTCAAGTCCATAAGGGCCGGAATATCCTCGAGTATCTCCCCGACGCGCAGCGTCCCTGGGTGAAAGCGATCCTCACGCGCGCCTCTACGCACAGCAACGTCAAGACGGCGCAGCGTCTGCTGCAGGACCTGGCTCGTCGTTTGGACACCGACTACCCGAGTGCGGCCGCGAGCGTACGGGAAGGACTCGACGAAACGCTGACCGTGCTCGGCTTGGGGCTGTCAGAGCGCCTCCGACGATCGCTCGCCACCACGAACGCCATCGAGAGTCTCCTCAGCCGCACGCGCCATGTGAAGCGAAACGTGAAACGCTGGCGCGGTGGGACGATGGTCCGCTGGGTCGCTGCCGGGGTACTCGAAGCGGCGAAGGGGTTCCGTCGGGTGAAAGGATGCAAGGATATGCTCCGCTGGGTCGCTGCCGGGGTACTCGAAGCGGCGAAGGGGTTCCGTCGGGTGAAAGGATGCAAGGATATGCCAGCGCTGGTGGCCGCCCTCCGGGCACGCGACGCACGGTTAGGACTCGGGGAGTCGTCAGAGATGGTCGCGTAGTCGTCGAACCGAGCCGCCGCTGAATTTCAACAGCGCACGGGACATCCCCGTCGGCAGAAATGACCTGAGTTAGTTCCGTTGCGCGATCGGATAGCTTCTTGCCGAACGTCGCCATAGGCCCCTTGCCGTCATTCGTGTCCTTCGGGACAAATACGGGGACGTCCACTTGGGCCGGTGCCAGCACTTCACGGGCTTTAGTCACTGCTTCATCGAACTGGCGGCGGCCATTTGCCAGTTCCTTGCTCTTATATGAGCGGTACTCCCGACTCTTGTGACAAAGCCCTTCAACTAAGGTGCTGATCGCGACGAGATCATCGAGGCCTGTCAGTTTCTGCACTGCGTTGGTCAGCCGATCGCCGCCATCGTTGAGACGAAGCTGAGCAAGGCGCGCCGGCATCAGGAGACCTGTCTCGATGAGAACTGACGGCACCTCAAATGCGGGGTCTCTGACCGAGGTCACCTTCCCGCCGTCCAGCGTTCGTTCTACCTTCGCAGTCGAGCCGTCAGAGTTCTGAAAAGTCAGCTGCACGCGAACCCGCGCCGGGGACTTTAAGTCCGCCACTGTAGGTGGATAGCACGCGATCGGAGGCCATTCCCCCGCCAGCTTGTCGTTCGCAGCGAAGACTGGTCGGGCCTCATGTGCTTTGGCGTCAGCTTGGTCTCTCGGTCGCTCGGAGTCAAGCCCATTCTTAGTTGAAACTCTCTACGGCTCCTGATTCATCACGCGGCTTTCTTCTTCGACGTCGTCGTGTCTATCTTCAGTTCTCGCTTCAGCGCGGCACGGAGCGTGGGCAGGTGGCGGTAGCCCATCACCTTGCGCAAGCGCGGTTCGATGTCGAGGAGCGCAGTGGCCAGCCAGCGGTGGCGTTGGCTCGAGTTCTGCCAGTGATCGACCTTCGCACAGCGTTCCTCGACGAGCGCATTGATGGACTCCAGACAGTTCGTCGTCTTCAGTGACCGGCCCAGCACCCCGTACAGCCCGAGGCGATGCAGCGTCAGGGTCTCGTCCAGGCCTTCGGCCAGGCTGCCGGCCGCGGATTGGTTCCGGTCCTCCAGCTCGCGATGGAGCGTCTCGAGCGCACCCAGAGCCTCTGGATACGCCGGGCGGTTGTAGGCGCGCTGGAGGCGCTGGCGCCACACCGCCTGCTCGCGCTTGGCCAAGTGACTCACCACGTTTTCACGCTTGTGCCACTGGCACCGGTGGACCAGGGTCCGGTCCCGAAAGGCCTTCCGGACGGCCGCACGCAGCCCCTTGCCGCCGTCGAGGATCACCAGCACGCCCTGGGAGAGGTCGAGGCCCCGCTCGACCAACGACCGCAGGAACGGCGTCAGCACCCGCTCGTTCTCCGTGTCCGTTTCGACCAAGCCGAGGAAGCGTTTTTCCCCGGACATCGTGATGCCTAGCGCGATGACCATCGTGGCCTCGGCGAACGTCTTGCCATCCAGGACCACGGCCACCACGTCCTCACCGGACAGGTCCCGCTCTTGGAACTCCCGGAGTTGCGCCGCGCTGGCCTGGATAAACCCCCGGGACACCGTCGACCCCGACAGCCCGATCGCCCCGGGAATCGCCTCGGCGGCAGCCTCGTAGTTGCGGCATGAGATCCCATACAGCACGCGCTTCAGCAGCAAGTCGTTCACCGCACCATCGCCATGCAACGCCGCGTACGACCGCAGCGGAATCTCGCCGCCCGCGACACGACGAATCCGCGGTACACGAATCGGCACGCGCTGCCCCGCCAGGCCCACCGTCCCGGGGTTGCCGCCGTGACGGCGTCCCCCGATCGACGCGTCCTTGCGGGCGTAGCGCTCGCCGGCCAGCGCCGTCACCTCCGCGTCGAGCACCTCCTCCACGTGCATCAAGCCCAGGGGGACCAAGGAGCGGATCAGCTCCACCTTGGCGTCGAGCTCCAGACCGGCGTAGTCCTCGCGGCGGACGATGTCGACCGGACCCAGCGTGCGACCCTTCTTGCGCTTCCTGACCGGACGTAGGACACTGCTCATCTCGGCTCCTTTCTCTCGTGGGGTGATGTCCGTTTGTGTCAACGTCATCAAACCACAGGGTTTGGAGCCGCTTCAATTTCCAACTAACTTTCGCTCACCCTCGGTCGCTCGCCTGATATCGCCCAAAGAATCGCACCGACCAGTGAAGATTTCCCGCTTCCGTTCGGTCCTTCAAGAAGCAGGCTCTCCCCATCAGAATCGAAGCTGAAAGGGTGCCCGCCCCAGCTATTCAGCCCACCGAATCCTTCCGTTTCGATGGTTTTCAACCGCCATGAGTCGGCACTTGCTGCACCGGCCGGTGAAGCTGCGGTTGTCGAGGCCGGATCTTCGTTTGCTTCGTACGCTGTTGACATACCAGTGACGAACGCTAGTGGAAGCCCTGTCGGCTGCCGCACTTTGCTGGTCAATAAATAAGCCAGCAGTCGCCGTCCCTTCGCGTCAGTGAGCGCCAAGCGTTGGTCTTTACCGCTAGCGTCCTGCCACCGCACAACGTTCCCCGAAAGAAGTAGGCGCTCGATTTCTGATTTCGTGAGTCGTGTCATAGCTCACCGTACAGTCCTTGAAGCAAAGACCTCTCCCTTCACGGACAAAAGACATTTCGATGATGCACCGGCCGCAACCAGCTCCAATCCACTGGTTCGTAGCCCGGCAACCGGAGCAGTCTACTCTTGGCTGTCGATCGATCGGGGAAGCTTACGCGCACGGTCGCCCGCGCCGCCCACCGACGCGTCGTCCGCAGCGGCGGCAGGGCCTGTTGCATCTGCTAGTAGCCGCCTGTGAAACCTGGGTCTGCAACTCACGATGGATGACGACCCCTCTTCTATCCTACCTCGGGGCCGCGACGCGCCAAAAAGCCTGATACGCATCGGTTGCGGTCGGCCGTACCGGCGAGCCGCGTGGCCGCTAGGTGCCGTGTCGGCGTCATCGTTTGACCATCTTCTTGTCTACGCCCAGATCGCGCGCGATCGTCTTCACGGGCTCACCCGGGCCAACCGCGTCAGTACTTCGCACACGACGTCTTCTTGTAACATCCAGCCCTCCACCGGTGCTAGCGTCGCTGTCGAACCTACGCCCTTCTCCTGTTCGTCCATAGTCCGCTCCCTCGGAACGTGTCCACGAAACCGGATCAAGCCCAGCGGCAGCTTCTCCAACCGCACGGTGCTGATACGAAAGCACTTGCGTGAAGTCAGCGTTCGGGCATGTTGGGACTCGGCCTGACGTTTGCCGACGCGCAGGCCTTGCCCGTCGCGTTCGGCCCGGCTCCTCTGAAGCCGGCTGGCGGGCCGGGAACTTCCTCAGAGGCGGCTTGGTCGTTTGAGAGTCGAATCGCCCGTCCGATACAAAGTGGACAGAAGAGCTCGTAAGCGATTCAAAAACAACGTGTTAGAGGCAGCCAGCACCGACTATTTTGCACCGATTCTTGAGAGGAACCTTAAAACAAATCATACTCCTGCCCCATGGCAAATGTTTCTCTGCGACAGTCCACTAGCAGCCCGTGGTGAAAGTCCTTGAAAGGATCGACACGATCGATCCCGCGTACTACACTGTCGCGCATGGCAATGGGCAAACGACGACGTCGCGTGACGCAGGCGTCGATGTGGGTGGCCACCCAGGACCTGCCGCGGAGTGCCGCGCATCCGTTCTATCGGCGCCTGAACCAGATCCTCGACGAAGCGCACTTCGATGGGTACGTCGAGACGCGCTGTCAGCGATTCTACGCCGACGAGCTGGGGCGTCCGGGCCTGCCCCCGGGTCGCTATTTCCGCCTGCTGTTGCTCGGGTACTTCGAAGGGCTCGACTCGGAGCGCGGGATCGCGTGGCGGGCGGCCGATTCGTTGAGCGTGCGGAGCTTCTTGGGTCTCGAGCTGCACGAGGCGCCGCCGGATCATTCGACGGTCTCGCGTACCCGCCGGCTGATCGACCTCGAAACGCATCAGGCGGTCTTCACGTGGGTGTTGCAGCGCCTCGCGGATGCGAGCCTCGTCACGGGGAAGACGATCGGCATCGACGCGACGACGCTGGAGGCCAACGCGGCGCTGCGCAGCCTCGTGCGGCGTGACACCGGCGAGGCGTACCCGGACTTCTTGACGAAGCTCGCGCACACGTCCGGCATCGAGACACCGACCCGTGCCGATCTGGCGCGCCTCGATCGCAAGCGGCCGAAGAAAGGGTCGAACGACGACTGGCGGCATCCGCACGATCCCGACGCGAGAATCACGAAGCTGAAGGACGGGCGCACGCATCTAGCCCACAAAGCCGAGCACGCGGTCGATCTCAACACCGGCGCCGTGGTCGGTGTGACCGTGCAGAACGCTGCCACCGGCGACGCGGAGACGAGCCAAGCCACGCTGACGACCGCCGCGGAGAACATCGAGACCGTGGTGCCGGACGGGGACGGCCTGCAGGAGGTCGTCGGCGACAAGGGCTATCACAGCAAGCAGGAGCTGATCGATCTCGAAGCGGTGGGAATCCGCAGCTACATCTCGGAACCGGATCGCGGGCGACGCAACTGGACGGGTAAAGCCGAGGCGTGCGCCGCCGTCTATCGGAACCGGCGACGCATTCACGGCGCTCGTGGCCAGCGGTTGCTGCGCCTGCGTGGCGAACGGCTCGAACGTCCCTTCGCGCATCTCTACGAAACTGGCGGCTTGCGCCGCGTGTACCTGCGCGGACACGCGAACATTTTGAAACGTGTGTTGATCCACGCCGGCGGCCTCAACTTGGGGCTGCTCATGCGTCACCTGATCGGCGTCGGTACGCCCCGCAGTCTCCAGGGCCGTGCAGTGGCCTGTGTGAGGGTCCTTTGGTCGCTCGTTCGCCTCCCAGAGACGCTCTGGAAGACGATCTGGATGCGTGTTCGACCGATCATCCCGTTGGTCGACCTACATCTCTCACGCCGCAATGCCTTGGCCGATTTGTCCGTCGCGAGTGCTTTCACCACGGACTGCTAGGTTCTTGCGTGCGGATAAACACCTTTAATATTCTTCGCGAGAAACTGCCCCTTTGAGGACGCGGCCTTCATTCCTTCAAAGACGACTTCAGGTACATCGAAATAGTTGTAGCGCCCGCCGTTCTTGAACTCGACGATCAGCTGTTGTCTTCCCTTTTCGTAGTCAAAGCCGGCGATACTGGAAGATTCAGGTGTGACAATCCAGCTCATTAGTTTTCTCCCGTGTCGGATTCGATCGACAGCTCCTACGCGATGGCGAAGGCTAGGTCTCGTCAAATATCGGTGGCTCCGCTTAGAGCCCGTGGCCGTCGCCAACGGTGGCGCTTCATCAGGGCGGGGTAGATCCCGGAACTCCCCTTCATCAACGGGCGCTCAGAATTCCGTCCAGGTCGAAGAAGTGTGCGCCATCCAAACCAAGATACCGCTCTGGGTGACACGTCAGGATAAGTAGCTGCAACCGCTGCCCGGCCTCTTCCAGTATCCGTGTCACACGTGCAAGGCGCCCGGCGTCTGTCGCAACGAGCACGTCGTCGAGAACTACGAGTTGGCGCTCGTCTTTGGCGAGCACGTCGGCCAACGCGAGACGTGTCGCGAGATAGATCTGTTCACGTTCGCCACCTGACATGTTTTCGATCGAGACCGGAGCATCGGTAGCTCCTGGCATCACTTGCCTGGGTTCGAACGCCTCCCCGAGTTGGACGCGGCCCAGTCGATTACCAGCGATGCGCTGCAGCGTACGCGTTGCGGCGACTTCCACTGGAGCCGCCACTGCAGCGAGTGCCGCGTTTCGAGACTCTTCCACTGTTGTCCGCAGCAGGCGAATCGCAGCCAGCCGCAATTCCTCGCTGGTAATCTCGCGCTTCAGCCGGGCCAGCTCTTCTTCCGCCTGCGCCAACGCTGAGTACGGCCCCTGCGTGGCAGCGTGCATGAGCCGGCCCTCTTCGTTCTTTTCTTGTTCGAGCGCTCTGGTTGCCGCATCGTCGGCAGCCTGTAGCTGTTTCTCGAGCGTGGTAACTGCGGCGCCGGGATCGTCACCACACTCAGCGAGCTTGGCGTCGATCTCTTCAAGACTTGCCCCCGCAGCCTCCCAGGCCAAGAGGATCCCTCTAAACTCCTTCTCGCGCTCTGCCTCAGACCTGCCATCGTCGGTCAGCTCAGCCAACCTCGCGGTCAGTGATCCCTCACTTTTGCCGGCCTCTTCAATGCGCACTTGAACCATGCCCCGCTGCTGGCTCGCCGCGTTGAGAGCAGCCTGAGCAGCGTCACGAGCTGCTTCGGTCGAGTCCAAAGCAGCGAGAAAGACTCGCTTGTTCGTGTCCGCCTCGACCCTGAGCGCCTCGGCGTCTGGAGCTGCGTCGTGCCAGTCCGGATAGTCCGCAACGATCCCTGCGATCATCGCCGCGCGCGTAGCGCGCTCCACTTCGATCTGCTCAAGCGGCTCCTCTGCTAGCAACGTGTCGATTTGCACTTGCGCGGCCGCGATCCGTTCGTCCAGCTGTATCGCCTTGTCCTGCAATGCGTCCAGGGCTTCGAGGTCCGTGGTCCCAAATACGTCCGTCAGGGTCTTCAGCTTGTTCGCCGCGTTCTCCCGTTCGACACGGATCTCAGCGATCGATCCGCTTGGTCCTTTCGCACGGACGCGCGCGATGCCAGGTAAATCAACAACGACCTCGGGCGATCCCTTCACTTGAGCGGGCACTCCGGCTGAGAGTGGCCGGTCGCCAGGGCTTTCCCCCTCCACAACAAGCAGCACCCCGGCGTTCTCAGCAACAATCTCCAGGGTAATGAACGCTGCCTCAAGCCGCACTTGAGCGTCGTCGTGAGCCTTCATGGCCTTGCGAATGGCGCGCAATATCCTTGCATTTGGCGCGACTAGACGATTGCGCTCCAGTTTGCAATGTGTCAGGGTTCCCGACGCCTCGGCAAGTCGGCGCAAGCGATCATCAAGGTCCGACACCCGGCGCCGCTCGTCGAGATACCGGGCTGCATGCTCGGCGCACTTCCGCGCGGCTTCATTTGCGTCGCGTGTCTTGCGAACGTCTTCGAGCACCCTCTTCGTGCGAGCAGCTTCCATCTCTTGCTGCTCGACCTCACGAACCCACGCCGGGAGCTCGGAGCGGAGACGAACGATGGTCTGCTGCACGTCACTCAGTTCCTTCACCACGGCCTTGATCGCTTCGATTCTCTGCTTAAGCTCGCCGTGCCGAGCCTCGGCCGCCTTCACCCGCTCCACCCGCTGTGCCTTATCGGAGACAAGAGCTTTGTAGGCTTCAGCTCGCGCCCGTGCTTGGTGCAGGGATTGTGTCAGCGCTTCGGCGTCGCGCCTGGCTTGCGTCCGACGCGCGCGAAAATCCTCGACGCGGCGTGCTGCGTCCTCGAATACTCGCTGCTGTTCCGCTGCAGTACGCTGAGCCTCGATGGCGACCGGCAAGCTCTCGTGCAACCGCGCCAGTGCAGGCGCATCCTTGCCTCGTTTGTACTGGCCTCCAGAAGTGAAGAACCGAAGGTAAGCTGCGTCGATTCGCTCCTCAAGCGCCCCGCTGCCCGGACCGGACACCTGCACGTCAAGGGCCGTTCGAATGTCGGCCACAAGGTCTCCTGACAGCTTGCCAAAAGAGAGGTCTCCTTGTGGTGCCCACAAGACCTGTGCAAGCCCTCGATTCTCCGGTCGTGACAACCCGCGCCCCGGCGGGTTGCGTGTCAGAATCTCTCGAATCTTCTGGTCTGCGGCATCGCCCTCTGCCACGCGGACAAAGGTTTCATTCTCGCGGCGCTCTAACTCCACGACCGGATGGTCGAGGAAGCGCTTCATCACCCGATATTCCGCAGCACCGTGCGAAAACGCCACGGTCACGGTTGGTGCCAATGCACGTCCCCAGGGGCGCAGGTTCTCCACATCACGACCAGTAACGCGATGCCCGTCTAAGAGGCCTAGCCGCATGGCTTCAAAGAGCGTCGACTTCCCAGCGGCGTTGGACGCATGCAGCACGTTCAAGCCCTCTGCGAACGGCCCGACCGAGACCGGGTTGGCGAAACACCGCCATCCCTGAACAACCATCGACCGAAGGATCACGCGCCACGCTCCGACGCCAACGCATACAACTCCAACAACGCGCGACACGCAACTTCCGGCGATGCGCCTTCCGGACGCGGGCCCGCGTATGCCGGATCCGCAAGCTCTCGCAACTTCGTCGCGGCCTCGCGCAGCGCGCCGGCCGGCAGACCGGCAATCCAGCTGTCATCACTTGGCGATGGCTGCAGGTGCGTCGAGTCAATACGCGCAAAAAGAAATCGTGACGCGAGGATCTCCTCAATGCGCGCCAACTCGTCGCGATCCTGCGCCGAGAGCAAGCCCCCAACGCGTAGCTCTAACAGCGTGGCTGCCGGACTCTCCAACGCCTCAAGGTGTTCACGCAGGTTCGCGAGGTCCCCTGGCTGGCGCACTTCTTCCTCGATCACCCGCCATGCCAGTCCACCCGTTCGAATCTGTGTAATAACCGGCGCGGCGCCCGGTTCGGCAATTTCCACGATCAATGCATTCCCGCTGTCCCGTTCTCCGAACTTCGTCGTCTCGTGCGTGCCTGAATACGCCATGCGCAGCGCGCCGTCTGGTGCCGCATACATCGCCGTCGAATGCCAGTGCCCGATGGCCAAATAGTCGAGGGACGCACGCACCGCCGCATCGCGTGGGATCGGATAGTCCGGCTCCTCCCGGTGCATCCCTTCAACCGTCCCGTGCGCCACTCCGACGCGAATCCCATGTGACGCACTCTCAGGAATCCACAGCGTTGGATCTTTGCCAGAGTGCGGCTCTTGTGCCGGACACGGGAAGAGCGTGCCGCCAGGTACGTCGATCGGATTTTCTTCGCGAAGCACGTGTACACTCTCACTCGATCGCCATGCCGGATGATCCCACACCGACCCAGGCATGAATGGATCATGGTTGCCGGGAATCACGTACACGAGTCCACCAAATCCTGCCAAGATGTCTACGATCTTCTGCACGAGTACGCGATCAACACCGTTGTCCTCGAATGTATCCCCGCAGACGACGACAAACTCCACCCCAGCTTCGCGTCCCGTCTCGATCACGCGCCGCGCCGCTTCCAACCTCGCCTCACGCACCGGCACTCCCGCCGCGCCCACATGCGCGGCTCGCATACCGATCTGCCAATCTGCCGTGTGGAGGAACTTCATGACTCCCGTGGTCCGCGAATACTAACACCCGGCCGCCCATCCGTTGCGCGCACTGCAGCGCCTCTCGCCGTGCTTAGAGCATGATGTATGTGCACTCCGGTCGGCCCTCGGTCCTGCGAGAGAAGTTGTTGCGTGCCCTCCTGCTCCAGACGCTGTACACGATCCGAAGTGAGCGGCAATTGATGGAGCAGTTGGACGACAACCGGCTGTTCCGCTGGTTCGTCGGTCTGGGCCTGGATGATCCGGTGTAATCGGCGACGACCTTTACGAAGAATCAGGACCGGTTGCTCGACGGGAACATTGCAGCCGCCCTCTTTGAGGCCATCCTGATCCTCGCCAACCGTGAGCGCTCGGAGTCGACCGAGCATTTCACTGTCGACGGGACGCTGCCTGAGGCGTGGGCCAGTCAGAAGAGCTTCCGGCCGCGCGTTACCAGGCCGCCGACGAGGACCGGTGGAAACCTGACGGTGGACTTTCACGGGCACCAGTGCCGGAATGCCACATTCGTTGTCGAGTATCAGACAGACTGGTCCACGAAGGGCCACTGTCTCCATCCCTGGAACATGGGAAAGTACAAACCTAGGCGGATAGGACGGGCATCCAAGGTCTGGATCACGCTTGCGTAACCCTCCAACTGCGCACGATACCGTGCCTGCTCGTTTTCCAAGAACCTATCCAGGGCGCTACCAGTATGGGTGCCCGTCTTGTAGTCAATGATCCACCGCGTGCCGCCGTCCACAAAAGTACGATCCAGAATAAAGCGCCGCACTCGTCCTTCGACAACGGCGGAGAGCGCGTACTCCCGTTCGTCGTGTTCGTGTTGGGAAAGAATCCAAACGCCGCGGTCGTCCCCGACCGTGTTCTGCAGAGCTGATCTCGCCCGAGACACGGCTTCGTCGAGCTTCTCCCCGTCTAGCCCTTGGGACTTGAGTGCGATACAGAGGATGTCTTCGCTGAAGTCCAGACGATCCGGCACGCGCATTTCCTGAAGCATCCGATGGACGACGATTCCCACTCGGCGCTGCAGTTCACTCGCCCAGTCAAAGACTGGATGGCGTGCTACGCCGTCTTCCATCTCGGACGGCTGTTTCTGCGGCTTCCAAACGAGATCCTCGGGTGGAAGGGGACGTACCCAATCAGCAGCCAGGCGCCGCAGTGAGACGCCTTCAGGCTCTACTGTGCCTGTATGCTCTTCGATGTCTTCCGGTATGCCCTGACTCTTCAACACATCCTCGAATGCTGGCTCGACCGTTCTCCATATCTTGGCCAGCAGGGCCCTCGGATTGGGAGCCTTCAATGCCGTGCCTTCATGATCCAGTGTTGCGTGTCCCAAGAGATGTAAGTGTTTCCGTGCTCGGGTGGCAGCCACATACAAGAGACGCGTACTTTCATGGCCGCGTTTTTCAGAGTCCACCTTCCGCAAGTACTCATAGAGCGAATCCTTGTCGCCGCCGACTTCATGGATCGGTGCCAGCAGCAGACGAGACTGACGGCCATCCATGTATTCAAGCCACGTCAGCAAGCGCGGATCGTCCGGCCGCGGGCGACGTCCCATTCCCGGCACAATGACTGTATCGAACTCCAGCCCCTTGGCCTTGTGAATCGTCAGTAATTGCAAGGCTTCGCTGGCCTCCACGTCTGGAGGGGCGAACAAACGGGCAACATCCCCGGCGAATTTCCTCTCGGTCAGGAGATCCAATCCGCTTAGTGACTGCTCTAAGAGATCCAGATAGGCGGCGGCGTCTTCTAACTCCGTCCGAGTTTCGAGGCATGCCGGGCCGCCCAGGGCGATCCACACGCCTTCCACCCATCGGCGAACAGGCAATGTTCCTCGTCGGTCAAGGGCATCGGAGAGCAGGGGAATCAGATGGTCGAGGCGGGTTCTGCCTTCGGAAGACAACCGGGCTCGGGTCGTTGGGTCCTGCAGGAGATCCCACATTGCGATCGCGGAGTTGCCGTGCACCAGCGCTTCAAGGTCCACGAGTGTCAGGCCGCACCACGGCGCCCGAAGAATCGACAGCCAGGCCAGCCGATTCCCGGGATGCAAGAGCGCCTGAGTGAGCGCCAGCAAGTCTTGGACAACCGGACGTTCGCCTAACGCATCGATCTCCACGGCACGAAATTTCTTCCCGGCCCGACGAAGTGCCGAGACGATACTGACTAAGTGACTGCGAGCCAGTACGAGTACGGCGATCGTTTCATCGGGGCGCGTTAATTGGCTCTCGTTGATGATTTCGAGGACTCGTTCGGCTTCCGGTCCCGGCTCTCTCACGAGAAACGGATGTATACGAACGGCACCGTCAAGACTGTCGGTCTTGAACGGCACTGATGGTTCGTACGTCACGGCTCCGGTGAACAGCTCCTCGGTGTCCGGGAAGGCGTGACTCAAGGCGCGGTTCACCCAATCCACGATTCCTGCACTGGAACGAAAGTTCACCGAGAGTGTCAGTGGCGTCAACGGGAGGGCGCCCACTCCATCGGCCCGCGCACGCAGAAAGAGCCCCACCTCCGCTTCGCGAAAGCTGTAGATCGACTGCATCGGGTCGCCGACCAGAAACAACGTCCGGCCGTCCCCCGGCTGCCAGTCGCTGATGAGTCGGGTGAGTAAGGTGTACTGACTCTGGGATGTATCCTGAAACTCATCAATCAGCAGATGCTGGATTCGACAATCGAGAGCAAAGGCAAGGTCGGTAGGGGCTTCGTCCGAACCCAGGGCAGTTCGTGCTCCGATCGCTATCTCAGTAAAGTCGACACAGCCCTCCTCCTGGAAGACCAGTCGAAGCTGGGCGACGGCCACAGGCAGCAAGAGCATCAGGGCTCCCAGTACAGCCCACTGTGTTTCGCTAAACTGCGCCGGCGGTAATGATCGCAATGCGTGCAACGACGTCACGACAGCCGGGTCAAGTTCGATCGCACGCCACCGGTCTTTAGCCGCACGGCCCGCGTCAGTTGCCGGAAATCCCTCATTCTTCGTCAGCCGACGGCGCGGCATTCCTTGCCCAGTCAGAAACATGTCCGCAAGTCCCAGCCACAGAGGAAGCGCATCAAGAGCGGCACTTGGCAAGTCCCTGAGTTCGGCGCAGATAGCGAGGGGGCTTGCTCGGCCTTCCTTGGCAAGATTCCCGGCCGCAAAGCGGGCCAGCTCGATTGTTTCGTCTCTGAAGCGTGCTGGAAATGCCGTCGCGAGGGATGCGAGTGCACGCTCGATGACTGCGGTGAGTGAAGACTCAAGGTCCTCGCGCAGAAGGGCGGACGCGGGATTCCCGACCACATGGCGCAACCACTGGTCACGACTCCCAAGCATGGTGCTTAACAGTGTCTCGACGGTTCCGACATTGTTGTCCAGATGGGAAAGAAGTCGTGATAACGCACCGGATACCTCGGTCCGAGTCTCATCGGCATCCAACATCGCCAGGGTTCGGCGGGCCGCCTGACGGTACACATGCTGCAGGTCTCCTTCCGGCTGCGGTGGCGCACCCATCCGGGACACCCAGGGCATTTGCCGAACGAGTGTGGCGCACAAGGAATCAATCGTCTGAATTCGGAGACGCGAGGGATGTTCGGTCAAACGCCAGTTCAATCTGTCGTTTTGAGCGAGAACTTCCTGTGCGAGTTCCCACGTGTGTTTTTCATGCGGCGATTCGGGCTCCGACCCCGAGGCGCTCTGGAGGGCTGCGATCACCCGGTGGCGCATCTCGGCGGCTGCCTTCCGCGTGAAAGTGATCGCAACGACGGCCTCCGGTTGATTGACTCGGCCCAGCAATGTCAGGAATCGCTGAATAAGGAGCTCGGTTTTCCCGGAACCGGCCGGTGCCTGCACGATGAATGATTGGGTATGATCGAGCGCCTGGAGGCGCTCTGCCTGGTCCTGGACGCGTTCAGGCATCGTCGCGCCCCGACTGACGGTCGTCGGCCTGACTGATCCGGCAGAGTGTTGGTAGAGCGCAGTACCGGCAGGTCAGGTGGCGGTCCTTCGGATCGACCGCGGCTCGTCCCGCTCGAAAGTCGTTGCCCAGTCGATCCAGGACATCACGCCAGTTTCTTATCGTCTTGCCGAGTGGCGCCTGGGTGTCGGACACTGTGACGTCGGGAACGATGCCTTCGGAGTGAGCCAGCCCCCGAAAGCCGACGTGTCCAGTCTTGAGCCTGCCGAAGAACACACCCACCACCAGAGAATCCGCAGTGACGGCGTAGATGGGGAGTTGCGGTTCATCCGGCCTAGGCCCGTCCCAATCGGATGGGCTGCACTCACCGGTCTTATAGTCCAGGATGATCAGTCCCCCATCTTCGAGACAATCCACGCGGTCGGCGCGGATACGCAAGTCGATGTCACCCACTGTCACGTGCCGGTTTTCTTCTTGTTCGAGCACCGTGAAAGGCCGCCGTTTCATTTCAAGGAGCAACCAATCCCCAATGACACGCTCGAGTCGCACCTGTTCGATGGCCGCAAATCGAGGCCTTCGGAGGGCGCGGCGACGTTGAGACAAGCCTTGGACCTCCTGGCCGACGGTCGTACGTACGATTGCCTTCACACGGTCTGCAGGAGTCGAAAGCAATCCCTCATGGGATTCCAATGCCTGCCAGACCCGCTCGAGAATGCGGTGAATCAGTTGCCCTCGGTCGAGTGCGCTCAGCCCTGGTTCCGGCTGATCTAGCGCTTTCGCTCCAAGGCGTAATTCGGCAAACGCTTTGAAGGGGCAGGCGGCCTGCAGCTTGAATAGGGACATTCCTCCGTTGAGCGCGGCATCGTCGCACGGAGGTCCATGGTGATCCTCCAGCGTTTCCATGCGGGACGAGCCGTGAAGTTGTTCGGCATAGCGGGCCGACGCGAGAAGTCCCAGGTCGTCCACCGCAACTTCAGGCAATGCGCGAAACAGCGGGCTCACTCTCAAATCGGAATCGTCTTCCCGTTGGGGATAACTCACAACGACGGTGGGAGCGCTCGCCAGAAGCCGCGTGGTGAGCACTTGAGTGAACTCCAGTTCCCGGTCCGGTGAGCAGCGAGGCAGGTTGAAACGGCGCTGCAGACGAAACGGCAAGAAAGGGTCGGGGGCCGGCGCCGGCGGCCACGCATTGTCGTGCATCCCCATAATCCAGAGCCGGTCGAACCGCAGGCCCGAGGATTCGAACACGCCCAGAATCTGGACCGGCGCGGGCTCGGACTCGGGCTGAAATTGCCTGGATGAAGCCAAGCGCCGCAGCATACCGACGGCGGTGTCCAGCGGGACGCGTCCGGTGACGCTGTCGAGGCCAGCCAGTTCGGAGAGCAGTTCATTCCACACCTCCAGCGTTTGGTACTCACTGCTGTTGAGGCCTCTGTCTCCGGGCCATCCGATCGCCTGCAGTACTTGGGATAATGCGGGAGCCCAGTCGCTGGGCATCTGCGAGGCTCGCAAGCTCTGTCGCGCGTCCGACCACGCCCTGAGTCGTGACGAGAGCCTTGGACACCGATACAAGACATCGCCTCTACTGGCCCTCTTGATGATGTCCGCCAACGAGACCGCAGGCTCCCGCAACGCGCGTAACGCCGCATCCAAGAGAGCCCGGCTCGTGAATTCCTCCTCGGCACCATGCACAAAAGGGGATCGCAGAAGTCGGCCGACGATCTCAATGGGCAGTGCCTCAGGGTTAGTGCCGACGAAGAGGAATGCCGCATCAATGATCGGATATTCGCTGACGGGTAGTCCGAGAGAGATGTTAAAGAGTTGCCGCGGATCCAGGTCGGGCCGCAGGCGGTTGCGGGGATGGAAGGCTTCGGCAAAAATACGCTCGATCTGGCTGCGGCATCGGCCGAGGTCGGGAACGATGACGCCGATCCGGAACTCCGAGGCGGTCGCGTCCGAGGCACTTTCCAGTATGTTGCGCGCCCATTCGGCAGCAGCACGAATTTCGCGGGTGCGATCGACCAGGCCTAGGCGGACGCCCTCGCTGGTGGAATCTGGAAGAGTACGCTCTAGGAGTTTGACACCACGGCTTGTGAGGGAATCAAAAACTCGTTGCTGGACAGGCGTTGGCTCGAGAAACCCCGCCACTTCAACGTCCTCAGGAACCGGTATCGCTCCCTCACCGACGAGGTTTGCAACAAACGCCGGGAGTTCGGCGCCGGACAACCAGCCCCTCTCACGGCATCGGCGGCTAAACACCTTGGCCCACAGGTGAAAGGTCTCAGAATCGGCAGAATCTCTCCATTCCGTGGCATCCAGCGGAAGGGCCCAAGCACACAGAAGATTCCAGGCATCAAGGGCTTCTTCGGCAGTCGCGGGTACTTCCAGCAGCAGGTTCTCAGCCCCTGAGCGAACGATGCTCTCCCAAACTACTCGTTCCTCTGCGGGTCGGAGCAGGCGCGGGGCTGGCTTGGTCGGTCCGGAATACAACCAGCCCGTCCACAACTCGGAAAGCCAGGCTGAAAAGGGCAGGATCTGGGCGGTCGGCCAGGAGGAAAGGCCAGCGGCCTTCTGTTTCCGGTCATAGTCCTGCCGGAGTTCGCGGGACAAACGTGTAGTAGCGGTTACCAGAACCATACCGGAAGCGTCAGGCTAACGGGTCGGTGACCAAGGCACGCCCGATCTGTGAGTGCTGCGTGTCAAGTACCGCTTCCTTCAGCGTGGTGGCAATCTGCACTTCGCTGAACTTTGACTTCCGCATAACCGCTCCTTGAACCGGAGCAGTCTATTCTTGGGTGGCAGGCGATCGGGGACGCTTACGACCCCAGCCGCCGTAGTAGCAGATGCCGTACCCGTTTGCGCTGAGCCGAGCATGGTCGGGATCAACCACCCCGACCTTCGGTCGTGGTTCAACCAGCGAAGGCCTAGGATAAATGATCCCGCTCGATCACGAGTGCTCCGATCTTAGCCAGCAGCTGTTGGATTTCAGCATCCAGAGAGGCCGTAGGTCGCTCGTGCTTGCCAGCACGTGGGTCGGGGATGTCCCGTGCGCTGTTGAAATTCAGCGGCGGCTCGGTTCACGACTACGCGACCATCTCTGACGACTCCCCGAGTCCTAACCGTGCGTCGCGTGCCCGGAGGGCGGCCACCAGCGCTGGCATATCCTTGCATCCTTTCACCCGACGGAACCCCTTCGCCGCTTCGAGTACCCCGGCAGCGACCCAGCGGAGGACCATCGTCCCACCGCGCCAGCGTTTCACGTTTCGCTTCACATGGCGCGTGCGGCTGAGGAGACTCTCGATGGCGTTCGTGGTGGCGAGCGATCGTCGGAGGCGCTCTGACAGCCCCAAGCCGAGCACGGTCAGCGTTTCGTCGAGTCCTTCCCGTACGCTCGCGGCCGCACTCGGGTAGTCGGTGTCCAAACGACGAGCCAGGTCCTGCAGCAGACGCTGCGCCGTCTTGACGTTGCTGTGCGTAGAGGCGCGCGTGAGGATCGCTTTCACCCAGGGACGCTGCGCGTCGGGGAGATACTCGAGGATATTCCGGCCCTTCTGGACTTGACACCGCTGCACCACGGCGGCCCGACCGAACAGCTGGGTCACCGCCGTGTCGAGGGCCTTCGCCCCATCGAGGATCACCAGGAGGCTCCGGTCGGTGCGGAGCCCGCGGCTCGCGAGATTGGTCAACAGCCCCTGACAGACCGTCGCAGTCTCCGTGGCCCCTTCCCAGAGGCCGAGTGGGTGTTTGGCGCCCGTTTTATCAATGCCCAGCGCCACCACGATACAGTGCCCGCCGACGTGCACCCCATCGATCAGGAGCCCCGTCAGGTCGAGGGCGTCGAGCGGCGTCGCCCGCCACGCGTCCAGCTGCGTTTGCGTTTGGGCCACAAAGCGCCGACTGACCGCACTCTTACTCGTGCCCCGCGTGGTGATATCGGCGCCGAGCGGGTCGAGACTCCGCGCATACTGGCGGGTCGCCACGCCGATGAGCATCTGCTCAACGACGCGCCGGTTCAGCGGGTCAGGGTCCGTGAACGCCCGCGCCGTGGGCAGCGGCACCTCCGTGCCGTCGCGGCGGACGCGCGGTCGCCGGATCGCGACCTTCCGGCCGCCCAGCACAACCTGACTGGGGGCATGCCCGGCGCGAGAGGCCTGCCGCTCCGATTGATGTGCATACCGGGGTCCACACACCGCGGCCCGATCCTCTTCCAGCATCGCCTCGAGCACCTTCAGGCCCGAGGCCACCACCAACTCCTGGAGCTCGGCCTCGGTGTCAATGAGGATCTCGACCAACGGGAGGTGGCGAGGCGCCGGGGATTCCGATTGGCGACGACGAGGGACTGTGCGAGACTGCTTCTTCATGGCGGCTCCTTTGCTGGCGAGGCTTTCACCTCGGTTTAGCTCACCGGTCGTATAGCACGACCAGCGAGGAGCCGCCGCTTTAAATTTCAACAGCTACTGGGACATCCCCCTGCCGACCTCGCTAGAGATCTGGATTTGTCGAATTCAAAGGTCCAGCATCAGGTAATAGTGGCTATCGCGGCCGCTAACGAAGACTTAGAGATCGGTATCGAGGGTCTAGACACCTGGAAACAACTGCAGTCGATCGCACAAGCATTCGATGCGGAAGCATCGGGAGTGGTCAAGACGGCGCTCGCGAACGCGCGCGCCAATTCAGAAGAGGCGGTTCGTCTCCTCGAGAAGGGAGCGGCGGATTCAAAATTCCAACTGAAGGCGCTTGCGGGAAAGTGGCACAGAGAGCACAGGACTGGCACGATAAAGAACTGCCCGCTTTGCGAACAGGGGCTTAAGGATGCTCCTTCGCTTGCCGATGAACTCGAATCCCTGCGGTCGGCAGGGGACGCTGCCGCTCGGACGTTCGACGACAATGTGAATGCGATTGTGGCAGAACTGGAGGAAGCGACTCCGGCCGGGATGATAAAGATTGATGCCGCGATTCTAGAACTGAAGCCTCACGCTCGCCTAACGAGAGACTTACGTGAGACGTTCGTTTTTAAGGATCGGCACGCCAAGTGGCTCGTGGGGTTCGGTGCGCTCGTGAATAGTGCTCTGTCGGATTTGCCTCTGGATGGCCCTGCTGTATCTAACATCCCACCGACGCAGCCTGATACCGATGTTCTCAACAAGGTAACTGAGCGCATAACTATTCTTGAGTGGCTGCTTACGCTGGCCGTTTGGTTCGGAGACAATTCGTCTAGTTGGAAGGCTTGGTGGAAGACTCTTGCCTTACCCGAGACCACATCACCAGCCGAATCAAGAAACGCTGGCGCAGCACCAAAGCGCGAGTCGCTTACAGCCCATGTGTCGCGCCTTTCCAACGCTCTGGAAACGGCCGAGCCGTATCGAACTGCCGCCGCCGAGATGCGAAACGCATGGACTGTCGGCAAGACCACGGCTGACATGGAAATGGAGGTGAGCCGTAGGAGCGAGATCGCGGACAGCCTCTTGCCCCTTAAAGGCCTTGGGTCTCTTTGCGAGGCTGTTTCGCGAGAGGCAATCGACGGTTTGTCAGGGCGGATCTCAAAGGTGCTCGACCGGATTCACCTGACGGAGCAGTTGCGGTTCCAGAGCGCTCGGCTTGAGCGGAAGGAAGGCTTGGTTGTTCGTGGTGAGTTTGTTCCCGAGCTTCGAATTGACGCAACTTTGGTGGCGAACACCTCATGGCTACGGGCTGTACTCTGGGCCTTTCTTTTCTCGCTGCGCGAGGAAGCTATAGAGCAGCTTGGAAGTGATCCTTTTCCCCTGCTTGCCTTCGATGATCCGCAGTCGACCTTCGACGCCCAACATCGGCACATGTGGGCGCGTTACGTTGTTACACTCCAAAGCGGTCCTTCGAAGGCTCAGCTCCTGCTCACGACCTGCGATGAGAACTTCCTGGATTTGATCAAGGTGGACGGTATTGTCGGCAGGCAGGCCCTAATTAGCGCCGCTGGCTCAGACGGCAAACATGTCGCCGTATTTGAAGGCGAGGCTTTGGACCGCGAGTGGGCTAAAGCCCTGAATGAGAACACGCCGAAGGCAGCAGTATCCTACATGATCGCTGTACGCGAATATGCCGAGGGGATGCTTAAGCTGATACTGCGCGGCGAGGACTCCGATATTCCGAAGCTGGCTCTCGGCAATCTCCGAGAGAGGCTTTTGCAATTTCACAAGGCGCAGAGACCACCCTGGAATCAGGCTGCTTTCGAGAAGCTCATCGGTGCGCTTGAGCCAAAACAGCAAAACATACAATACATTAATGGTTCGCATCATACTACGGGCCGCAACTATGGAATGGGGGAAGCGACCTCCGTCGAGGAATTCTGGCGGAAATGCTTAAAGCCGGCACTTGACAGGGCGTGTCGCACGGCAAGAGAGCACCGGCTCGTCCATGGCGGCTTAAGCGCTCTCCACGGACCACCACCAGTGGTTGCTCTGCCGGAAGGGTATCAGGAGAAAGTCCGGACCATACCCTTAAGGGTCTTGGGGCGGGCAGCTGCTCTCTCAAACGGACGAGTAGCTGACGGCACCGTCGATATGGATCAGTTTGCGGAGGGAAGCGAAACCCCTGTGATACTCGACCGGCATTTCGCTTATCGGTTGACGGCTGCCACTCTGGAACCCGTAGCTCAGGCGGGTGACATTGTTCTCGTTAAGGAAGACGGGGATCCGTCGGAAAAGTCTCTTGTAGTAGCCATCTGTGAGGAGCGGATCTTGGCGCGGCGATTCGAGATTGCCGACAACCACACGGATATTGCCGTCCTCACGGCACAGGCGATCAATCCCCGCCAGATATCTCCGCCGGTAATCGCCCACAGAGCGAACTTCAAACTACGTAAGATCATCGGGGTTCTCTATGAATACGCCGTTTGGAAGCCGTCGTCACAGTCGGACGCAGAAGTCTGCGATTGCGGTGGTGAGGCTGTGCTTAGGCGCCTCGCGGCGAACGCAGCGGGGCTCGTAGAGGTGATGGGGCAGAGCGCGGAACCGTACGCGCTGAATAGGCAGTATCTGATCGTCAATAATCCCGTTGTGCCGCACGCAGCACTAAAATCACTTCAAGGACGACCTGTGATAGCCGCCGATACTGACGGCAACACTTACTTCAAACGTCTGCGTTGCGTTACAGGCGACCGAATTGTGCTTGAGAGTTTAGACGGCAGCGGTACCTATGGTCCTGTCATCCTTTCGCCGCCGAACGGCGGAGCGATCTGCCTGGAAAAAGTGTGGCCGGTAGTGGGCGTCCTGTTCGAGCAACCACAGTGACCGACGCATTCTGCCACGGCTTCCCCGGGTCGATCAGCGCCGTGTCAATGCCCGCATCGACGTCCCCCCGTCTTCAGTAGCGCTTCGGTTTAGAGTCCGACGGTGACTGTACTGCGTTCCGCGACCAGCCGCTTGGCGTACTGGGCGGGCGTGAGCCCGCCCAGTCCCTTCTTCGGCCGCTCCTCGTTGTACTCGCGTCGCCAGGCCTCGACGAGGACCTGGGTATGGACCAGACTCGTGAACCAGTGCTCGTTGAGGCACTCGTCGCGGAACCGGCCGTTGAACGATTCGATAGAGGCGTTCTGATTCGGCTTGCCCGGCTCGATCAGGCGCAACGTGACGCCGTGCGTATGGGCCCATGTCAGCATGGCGCGCCCGCAGAACTCCTTCCCGTTGTCGCGGTGCGCAAGATACGCGGCAGGCCGCGCTTGAGCGCGAGTTGATCGAGCACGCGGGTGACCGGCAGCCCACCGAACGCGCGGGCCGGCACGATGGCCACCGCTTCGGTGGTCGCGTCATCGACGACGGTCAGGCACTTCACCACCCGTCCCTCGGCCGTGCGGTCGAAGACGAAGTCGGCAGACCAGACCTCGTTCGGCGCCTGGGGGCGTACCAGGGGCTGGCGGTTCGCCACCGGGATCTTCTTGCGTCGCCGCCGACGCACCTGCAGCCTAGCCTCGGTATACAGGCGCTCCACCCGCTTGTGGTTGAGCCGTGTTCCCGCCTGCCGCAGCTTGAGGTAGATCATCCCGGCACCGTAGCGACGGTGCCGGTGCGCTAAGGTCACGATGCGGGCCCGCAACGCCGCGTTGGTATCCGGCGCCGGGGTGTATCGCAGCGACGAGGCACTCATGTGCACCAGCGCGAGCGCGCGCCGCTCGCTCACCCCCTGCGCGGTCATATCCCGCACCAGCACCCGTCGGGCTGGGGCGGTCACCACTTTTTTCGCAACGCGTCGCGCGTCACCTCGTTTTCCAGCACGGACTCGGCCAGCAGCTTCTTCAGCCGCGTATTCTCGGCAATCAGCTCCTTCAGGCGTTTCGCGTCTGAGACGGTCATCCCGCCGAACTTATTCCGCCAGAGGTAGTCACTGGCCTCCGAGAACCCGTGCCGGCGGCACAGGTCCTTCACCGGCAGGCCCGCTTCGGACTCCCGCAGGAACCCGATGATCTGCGCCTCGCTGAATCGTTTCTTCACGTCCGATCTCCCTTCTCGTGAGCTCGGACTCTAAACCCGGGTGCTACTCAATTCGGGGGGGACGTCGAGGCCTGGGCAAGGCGCTCGTCAAGGACGCACTGCTCAGAACCGCTGCAGCCGCCGCCGACATTGTCGGTATTCGGGAGCCTTGTCCCACGCCTCCGCATCATCCGGTGCTACGGCAGCAAGTACCCCGAGCATTACCGTCGCCAAGGTAAAAGCAAATGCAGTCTTGCTATCAGCTGCAGAGATCCAATGAAGCTGTCTCGATAGGTTCGTTTCGAGGAACGGAACCAGTTCTTGATGGTCCATCCTGCTTCCAAGGAGTGTGGGCAGAAGACGACTCAGAGCCGAGAGCATAGCATCGTCAAGCCCTGCGGCCCTCGACGTGCCGAGCTCGCCCGCGTCACAGTCCAGGGTCAGAGACGGTGTGAGTGTCAGATTGCGGCTGCCCGTTGAGATAAACCGCCCAGTTGTTCATCAGCCGGCGCCGACGCTCGAAGAGATCACTGCGCGCGTAGGCCGCCTCGGTGGGGTTCTGTACCGTATGGGCGAGCGCGGCCTCGACCACTTCGCGGGGTGTGCTTGTCCGTTCCGCGGCCCAGTCCCGGAAGCTCGACCGGAACCCATGCGGCACGGCGGCGATGCCGAGTTCCTTGGTCAATTTCGATAGCGTCATGTTGGAGAGTGGCTTCCCGCGCAGACTGCGGAACACCAGGCCGGTGCCATCGCTCAGTCTCTGCACGTCATGCAGGATCGCGAGCGCCCGCCCCGAGAGCGGGACGCGGTGATCCCGCTTCGCCTTCATGCGCGCGGCGGGGATGGTCCACACGCCCGCGTCCAGGTCCATTTCATCCCACGTCGCCAGGCGTATTTCGCCGGAGCGCGCCGCCGTCAGCACCAGGAACTCGAACGCATCCTTGGTGGTAACCGAGGCCTGGGAGGCTCGCACGGTCGCGAGGGCGTCCGCCACCGCGCCGTGGGGCAGCGCCCGCATGTGCTGGACGACGGTCTGCTGGCGCCCGAGGGCCTGCCCGAGGGCGTCGCCCGCCGGGTTGTCCGGCCGGTGGCCCATGGCGACCGCCCACTTCATCACGGCACCGATCCGCTGGCGCACCCGCCGTGCGGTCTCGGGCTTGTCGTGCCAGATCGGGGTGAGGATGGCCAATACGTCGGCCGTGGTCACTGCGGACACGGGCATCGCCCCGATGCGCGGGAACGCATAGGCGCGCAGACTGCGCGGCCAGTCCCGCGCGTGCTTGGCATTGCGCCAGCCGGGGCGCTGCTGCTCCAACACCTCGGCGGCGGCCTCCTCGACCGTGGGCGCGCCCTGGCCGTGGCGCTTCTCGGCCCGCGGGTCTCCGCCCGCCCGCGCCCTCTGGCGGTTGGCGAACGCCGCGTTGCGCGCCTCGGCCAGTGACACCAGCGGGTAGCCGCCGAGCCCGAGCATCCGGGGCTGGCTCCGAATGACCAGCCGTTGCACCCACTGCCGCGCCCCGGACGGATCCACGCGCAAGTTCAGCCCGTGGCCATCGCAATAGAACCCGGGCTCGGCGGTCCGCACAAAGGCGGCGCTCAAGCGGTGCGCGAGGCGGCGCGGCGGCGTGGCCGTCATCGATCGATTCTCGCGCTTTTAGCTATACAGTGAACTATACACATTAATTTAGGAATATACGGGATGTCGTGGCACCACGTCAAGACGCCAGCCAGTGAACAACACGTTTTACTAAGGTATTTCACATGAACATGGTTGGACACCATGGGAATACGTCGGACCATGATAGATGGTGGACGCATGCTCCACCATTTAAGCCTATTTCATTAATGAAATAGGCTATTTTTTGTATCTACCCCACATACAAACCTACATCAGATCCGGCTATTTCTGGCCCCAGCGGCGGCGTCAATCACATTAGCCTCGCAAGTGATTGATGCAGCTAGGATTGAAACATTTAGGTGATTCTGGCTGCCCCAAATGTTGCCTCCAGAACCTAGCCCCCCCGCTTCGTGTGTCGGGCGCCACTCCGCTCGGACGAAGGACATGGCACTCGACACTCAAACCCGACCTCGCCCTGTTCACGGGTTGTTCGCAGACGAACCTGAGAGAGCAGCCAAATCACCCGGGAGAAACGGGTGCCTCAACTACAGTGACATAGACAACCCTCCGGGTAAGCAGATTAATGCAGGTCTAGTATCTTGTTGCTCTTCGTGGCTGTAGCTATCCCTTAGGTCACGGTATTGCTTGGTGTTCGGCAGGAAATTGTTCGCAGATTGTCCACACTGCGTCCGGCCCGGCTTCAAACTAGGGAGTTCGTCGATCATGGACGCTGAGAGTCCAATAGTCGGATCTTCGTAAACGCTCAAAGCCAGCAGGGTCTTGAATCGACGACTCAACTGCCTCGTCACTGAGCTGTGTCAGAAACGCAGAGCGTTTTTTGTGTGGCGCCGCGGCGCGACGGCGCCGGGGTGAGGCCCACTGATCACCGCCGCGACGGGAGACAAAAAACGGGTTGGACGAAACCGCAGCGAGATCCGTCTATGGGGATTCGATCGTCGGAGGCATGCCGTGAGCAGGTCGTGTGGCACGGCGGTGGACCCTGGGTGCGTGGGCGGAGCCGGCGATGGGGTGTGGCCGGACCGCCCGTGCCGGTGTGGTGGATGCAACGCGCACACGACTCCTGACACGGGTGCTGGCCGCGGTGAAGCCGGCACGGGCGGCCGTCGAACAGTGTGCGGTCATGACGAATCCAGCATCGCGGGGCGACGAGCGGTGGCGACCAGGCCGTCGACGAGCGGCATCTGCCCGTCGTGACACCGGGGACAGAGGCGCACCGACCGTCCGGTCAGGGCGTGATAGCGATCCCGATAGTCGAGGGCCACCGGGGTGGCGTCCGGCCGGGTCGCTGACCGAGTGCCGAGGAGCTGTCGGCACTGCGCCACGTGCTGGTGCCGTGTCCGATTCGCGAGCAGGCCGTCATACCGCATGCGGTGGAAGCCGCGCGGGAGCACATGCAGGAGGACGCGCCGGATGAACTCCGTCGCGGCCAGGGTCATGGTCTTCTGACCCGGTGCGTGGGGACGGCGGTCGTCGGTGTAGCGGAACTGGACCTGTCCCGCGGCGAGGGCGAGGAGCCGCTGGTTGGAGATGGCGATTCGATGCGTGTACCGGCCGACGTCATCGAGCACCTGGTTGGGCCCGGCGAAGGGCGGTTTCGCGTAGACCACCCACTCGGTCTGCCGGGCGGGCTGGAGATGGTCGGCAAAGTGCTGCCGATCGTTGAGGGCGTCGAGCGAGCCGGCGAAGGGCAGCTGTCCCGTCTCGAACGCGTCGCCCACGGCGTCTAAGACCCGGCGGCGAAAGAGCCGGGACAACACCCGGACCGGGAGGAAGAACCCTGGGCGGCACGACACCCACTGCATGCCATCTGGCGAGAGCCCCCCGCCGGGGACCACGCAGTGGAGGTGGGGATGATGCATCAGGGTCTGCCCCCCGGTGTGGAGCACCGCAAAGAACCCGATCTGAGCGCCCAGATGGCGGGGATCCGCCGCGATGGTCCGCACCGTCTCGGCGACCGCCCGGAAGAGGAGGCCATAGACGACGGCCTTGTTCTGGTAGGCGATGGCAGCGACCGCCGGGGGGACCGTGAAGACGACGTGGAAGTCGTCGACGGGGAGCAGGTCCGCTCGGCGGGCGTCGATCCACGCGGCGCGTGCCAGGGACTGGCACGTCGGGCAATGGCGATGACGACACGAGTTGTACCAGACCCGCTGATGCCCGCATTGGTCACACGGCTCGACGTGGCCACCCAGGGCGGCAGTCCGGCACTCCTCGATCGCGGTCATGACGCGTCGCTCGGCCGTCGAGAGTGAGCCCCCGGCCTCGGCGCGAGAGGTGTCGCCGTACTGACGGAAGACGTCCGCCACGTCCAGCGTCGAACGATCCACGAGCCACCCTCAGTCGGTTGGCGGCGGAGTGTGTGCCCCGGGACGGGGGAGCAGGTCGAGCGGGCTGGAAGTCGAGCAGACCGTCGTCGTGGCGATGCGCAGGTAGCGGGCCGTCGTGGCCAGACTGCGATGCCCCAGCAGCAGTTGAATGGTGCGGACGTCCGTGCCGGCTTCCAACAGGTGCACGGCGAAGGCGTGTCGGAGCGAATGCGGCGTCACCGGCTGAGAGAGACCGCTGCGACGACGGGCCTGGCGGCAGGCGCGGTCGACGACCCGGCTCGTCGTCGGGCGCTCGGGGTGATGACCGGGAAAGAGCCAGTGCTGAGGCTGGCTGACTCGCCACCAGTCGCGCAGCATCGCCAGCAGCGTCGGGGAGAGCATCACATACCGGTCCCGCTGCCCTTTCCCTTGGACGATGCGGAGCACCATCCGCTGGCTGTCAATCGCCGGCACGGTCAAGCGCACGGCTTCCGAGATGCGAAGGGCCGCGGCATAGCAGGTCGTCAGGATGGTGCGATGCTTGGGGTTCTTTACGCTGTCGAGCAACCGCACCACCTCGGCCGGGCTGAGCACGACGGGTAACCTCTGCGGTTTCTTCGGCGCGGGGATGACGGCCTCGATCGACCACGTCTTCTGCAGCGTGACCCGATAGAGGAAGCGGAGGGCCGCGACCACGATCACCAGGGTCGAGGGCGTCAGCTGTTTCTCCTTCGTCAAATAGAGCTGGTAGGCTCGGATCTCCTCCGGTCCCAACTCCGCGGGCGATCGACCGCAGTACCGGGCGAAGCGGGAGATATGCTGCAGGTACACCTGCTGCGTCCCCGCGGAGAGATTCCGTACCTGCATGTCCTCGAGCATGCGGCGGCGAAGGGCGGTCATGATGACTCCTCTTAAAAGGGCCTGGTGGATGCCAGACGTCGGTGAGGAGCGTATGGGAGGAGTGGAGATGCCGAGTCGGAAGGACAACCCGGATGCGCGTCTTACGATCGGGTTGTCGATTTACCGTCTACCGCGAAGCGGTTTAGTCCAACATCCTTATCTGACACTGCCGAGCACCAGACCACCCGGATTCCCCAGCATCCTGAGGCGAAAACGATCCGCGTCTGAGGCAGGTTTTTGAGACAGGTCGGCGTAAGCTTTCCTCGAGATACCGGCGGCGGAGCCTCGCGAGTATCGGTCAGCACGACGTGAGGCTAGGTTTCAGGACCGGCAATTGTAGCGACATCTGATCGAGCGGGAGTCCGAACCGACTGGTTCCCCGCACCCTGGCAGGGCTGGATAATGAGCGCATGACGGCGCCCAGTAGGCACAGCGTCCCACCCGTCAGAGCGGCAGCTATACTGCGAGTACGCGGAATTGGGCGAGGCCGCGAAGGAGTCGTGTGTCCTACCAGGAAATATTGGCACGCCTCGGTCTTGCGCACGACGACGCGTTGACCGGCGGTGATCTCGAGGTCAGCACCCCCATCGATGGCAGCGTTATCGCTAGCCTCTTCACGCATACGCCCCAACAGGTAGACCAAATGATTCGCGAGGCCAGACTTGCGTTTGTCGAATGGCGCATGATTCCCGCACCCAGACGCGGCGAGCTGGTGCGTCTGCTCGGTGAGGAGCTTCGACGCTCCAAGGCGGACCTCGGTGCGCTGGTCTCCCTCGAGAGCGGCAAGATTCGTCAGGAAGGGTTGGGTGAGAACGGCGGAGCAAAAATAGACTACAGAGCGGCGGGATGAAGCCGCCTGAGGGCGGTGGAAAACCAGACCGCTCGCGTGGTCCACCGAGCATTCCCAGGGTGTTTTGTGGAACACAGGAGGGATGTATCGAGTGGAGCTCTATGCGGCGGTGCGGCGCAGCGTGTATGTGGAGGGATTGAGCGAGCGCGCGGCGGCGCGCCACTTCGGGCTGGCCCGCGAGACGGTGCGCAAGATGCTGCGGTACCGCCGGCCGCCCGGGTATCGCCGGGCGCAGCCGATCCGGCGTCCCAAGCTGGACGCCTTCACGGGGATCATCGATCAGATCCTCCGCGAGGATCAGTCCCGTCCGAAGAAGCAACGGCACACGGCCAAGCGCATCGGCGAGCGCTTACGGGCGGAGCACGGCTTCACGGGCGGCGACACGATCGTCAACACCTACGTGCGCGAGCGGCGGCTGGGCGGGCAGGAGATGTTCGTGCCGCTGGCGCATCCGCCGGGCGACGCCCAAGCCGACTTCGGCGAAGCACTGGTCGTGATCGCGGGCGTCGAATGCAAAGCGCACTACCTGGTCGTCGATCTCCCGCACAGCGACGACGGGTTCGTGAAGGCGTTTCCGGCTGAGACCACGGAGGCGTTCTGCGACGGGCACAACGCCGCGTTTCGCTATTTCGGTGGGGTGCCGCGGCGCATCGTCTATGACAACACCAAGCTGGCGGTGGCGCGGATCCTCGGGGACGGCACGCGCCAGCGGACGCAGGTCTTCAGCGAGCTCCAGTCGCACTACTTATTCGACGATCGTTTCGGACGCCCGGGCAAGGGCAACGACAAAGGGAAAGTGGAAGGGCTGGTCGGCTACGCCCGGCGCAACTTCTTCGTGCCGATTCCACGGTTCGACAGTTGGGACGCGTTGAACGCCGACCTCGCGTGCCAGTGCCGCGCGCGGCGCGGGCGCCGGCTGCGGCGGCACACGGAGACGATCGGGGAGCGCTTCGCGCGCGACCGCGCGGCGTTGTTGCCATTGCCGCCGGTCCCATATGACGCCCGCGAGACGCGCCCGACGCGGGTCACGTCGTTGTCCCTGGTGCGCGACCGCCGCAACGACTACTCGGTGCCGACCGCCTACGGCCACCGGGAGGTCTTAGTGAAGGGCTCGGTGGACGACGTCGTGATCGTGTGCGGGAGTGACGAGATCGCCCGGCATCGGCGCAGCTACGGGCGGGAGGAGTTGATCTTCGATCCGCGGCACTACCTGGCCTTGTTGGAGCGCAAGACGGGGGCACTCCATCAAGCGGCACCGCTCGCCGGGTGGGCGCTGCCAGAGGAGTTCCTCCGGCTGCGGCGTCTCTTAGAGGCGCGGCTGGGTAAGCCGGGCACGCGCGAGTACGTGCAGGTGTTGCGGCTGCTCGAGGACTTTCGGCTCGACCACGTCCGCGGCGCCGTCCAGGACGCCGTGCGCCTGGGGGCGATCGGGTTCGACGCCGTCAAGCATCTCGTGCTGTGCCGCCTCGACCCCCGGCCGGCCCGCCTCAATCTGGCGCAGTATCCGCATCTGCCGGTCGCCCGCGTGGCCACGACCGCGGCCGCGAACTACCTGGCACTCCTGGGGGCCGAGTGATGACGAAACCCACCCTACTGCTCGAGGCGCATCTCAAGGCCCTCCGCCTGCCGACCTTCTTGCGCGAGTACGACAAAGTGGCGCGGCACTGCGCCCAAGAAGGGCTGGACTGTTCGCGCTACTTATTCCGCCTCTGCGAGCTCGAGCTCCTCGATCGCGAGCAGCGCGCCACCGAGCGCCGCATCAAGGCCGCGAAGTTCCCGGTCTTGAAGAGTCTCGAGACCTTCGAGTTCCGTGCGATCCCGTCGGTGAACAAACGCCTCGTGCTGGAGCTGACCCGCTCGGAGTATCTCGACCGCAGAGAGAACGTGTTGGCGTTGGGCAACTCCGGCACGGGCAAGACGTATCTCGCGCTCGCGTTGGGACTCGCGGCCTGTCAGAAAGGCTATCGGGTGCGCTTCACTACCGCCGCCGCGCTCGTGAACGAACTCCTCGAGGCCCGGGATGACAAGCGCCTGCTGCGTGTGCAGAAACAGCTCGCGAAACAGGACCTCTTGATCGTGGACGAGCTCGGCTACGTGCCGTTATCGAAGACCGGCGCCGAGCTGTTATTCGAGATCTTCTCCCAGCGCTACGAGCAAGCGTCGACGCTGGTCACCTCGAATCTGCCCTTCAACGAATGGACCGAGATCTTCGGCTCCGAACGGCTGACGGGCGCGCTGCTCGATCGGCTGACGCATCACGTCCACATCCTGGAGCTGAACGGCGAGAGCTATCGCCTCGAACACAGCAAGAAAGCCCGCCAGCCCGCGGCCGCTCCGGCATCCTGAAGCTTCCCCCCGCGACGCCGCTTTCAGGCACTCCGACCTACTGCCAGATGGTCTAGTTTTCCTCCGCCACGGTGGTCTAGTTTTGCTCCGCCCTTGACACGTTCTCCAGCACCGCCCGCACGATCCATATGGACGACGGTGTGGCCAGACCGCCCGACTATACGTGGATGGGCCACTCGGTCGGCCGTTGGGAAGGCGACACACTGGTCGTGGACGTGACGAACTTCAACGACAACGGCTGGTTCGACCGGGCTGGCAATCATCACAGCGGGGCGCTGCATCTCGAAGAACGGTTCACGTTGGTGACGCCGAACGTCATCAACTACGAAGTGACGATCGAGGATCCCAACACCTTCACCCGCCCCTGGCGCATCTCCATGCCGCTCTATCGCCGCATGGAGTCCAACATACAGCTGCTCGAGTTCCGCTGCCAGGAATTCGCCGAGGAGTTCATGTACGGCCATCTGCGCAAGGAGCCGCTGGTCACCCGGTGGGAGAGCGAAACGATGGACATCGAGGTCACGAGGAAGATTCCGGAGGGTGACGCGTTCTACGACTGGTACTCGCGGTAAGCACGCTCAGTGTGTCATCCCGTACACGATGTAGTTCACGCCGAGCTTGTAGGCGTCGTTCGTGAAGTCGACCGGGAAGAAGCCGCCATTGTCAAGGATATGTGAGAGATGACAGAACGAGTGCCCTCACCCCCTCTCCGCATAGTCTCCGTGCAATCACCACAAAGCATGGAGGCACACATGAAACAGGATGAGAGGCACCACACGTCAGACGATTTCTTCGTGGGTATCGATCTGGCGACCCGCCAGCACCAGGTCGTCGTCCTCGATGCGCAGGGCTGCCGTCTCACGAGCTTCAAGGTTCCACATTCCCGGCAGGGTCTCCACGAGCTTGTGGAGCGCTGCACCTCTCCGCGTGTCCGCCGGGGACGAGGAGAGGTGCACTTCGCGTTCGAGGCGACCGGGCACGTGTGGGAGGCGGTCGGTGCCTTCTTTGAGCAGCACGCACTTCGGTATCACGTGGTCAATCCGCTGGCGACCTTTCGGGTGCGCGAGGCCCGGCAGATGGGTCGAGACAAGCGAGACCTCACCGACGCGGAGCAGATCGCACAGCTGCTTCGCACGGGAGTCGTCACCCAGTGCCAGCTCCTCCCCGCCAACTACATGCAGCTACGGCGGGCCTGGGGGGAATACCATCGCCTTCGCCGCGAGCGCGCACGACTCAAGACCCTGCTGGTGCATCAGCTCTACGGCGTCTTCCCGGAACTGGTCGGCGAGTGGAAAACAGTCGCGGCTCCGGGATGCCTCGCGGTGTTGAGGGCTGGCTTGCCTCCTCAACGAATTGCCGACCTGACGAAGCCCGATTTCATACGAATCGTGCAGGCGCACCGGCGCGGACGGCGGATGTGGCGCTTCAAGATTGAGCAAGTCTGGGAGAAAGCCGGGAGGACGGTGGCGGCGCCCCATGGGCATGAAGCCGCCATGCGGGAGGTGACCCGGCTGGTGGAGCGCATCGACTTCGTCGGGGACCAGCTCGCGCAGGTCGCCGGCGAGCTCCAGACCTTCCTCGAAGCGTTCGACGAAGCCACGTATCTCGCCACGCTGCCGGGGATCGGGTGGATCACCATCGCCGGGCTGATCGCCGAGATTGGCCCGTTCGACAGATACCAGCATGGCCGGCAGTTGGTGAAGTTGGCCGGCCTGCAGCCCTCGAGACGGGAAAGCGGCCAGCACACTGGACGGACGCCGATCACCAAGCGCGGGCGGGCCCAGCTGCGCGCCGTGGTCTACATGGCCACGCTGTCGTCCCTCCGCCATAACCCGCGCCTCAAAGCCCACTACGAGCGCCTCACGCAGCGAGTCACGCGTCCCCTACCTCCGATGCAGGCGATCGGGGCCTGCATGACCAAACTGCTGCACTACGCGTTCGCCGTCGTCAAGAACCGCACGGCGTTCGATGCTGACCACGTGTGGAGGGACGAATCGAGCGCCGCGTAGAAACCTGAGGCTCCGGCTCCAACCGGAGAGGAGGCCATGCCCACCGTTGTCCTGAGCCCTTCGCGTCGAAGACAGCTCGACGTACGTCCGCCTGGCACCCTCCGCTCCTCGGGTATGAGTCCGGATGACGCACGATGGGCCGGCTCCACTGAGCCTGAGCCCGTATCTGTCCCTCGATTGGACGGCCCAACGGCGCCGAGAGCCTTGACAACTTGTTCATAGCACGCGGACCATTCCCAGTATTCAGCAACGTCGTTGTTGTAGTTGACGATCGCCATCATCCGCTTGGCAGGATCGTTATCCTCGAAGATGCCCCAGTAACTGGGCTCCACCCGCACGAGTGGATGCGGAAAGTCGAGGCGCTTGATCTGGAAAAACACCTGAAAGATCGGCCGGGTGACATCGATCTCTATCAACTGATGGTCGGGCAACGCCCGCCGCACCTGGAGCGCGAAGTTGTCCCACTGGCGAGCCTCGAAGTCGTCAAATATGACGAAGCCGCCCTTGAGCCAGTAGTTGCGTAGGCCCTGGACCTCGCTCTCGCTCATATTCCAGAACCCTGGCTCGGAGATGTAGGCGATCGGGTGCTTGAACAGCTCGGGGTCGTCGAGCCGGAAGACGTTGCTTTCGCCGAGACGGACGCCGATGGTCGTGACATCGCCGATAATCCGCGGCAGGTTGAGGTCGGCCCGGGGATAGTCGTGATTCCAGGTCGACCGGTAGCCGCCGTAGCGGATTCGGGTGAAGACGAATTCGCCGGTCTGATCGACGGGCCGGCTCACCACCGGGTCTCGTCGCAGGCGAACCTGCCCGCTGACCACGAGCGGCAGCGTGCAGATCGCTGCCGCGCAGACCAAACGGACCCACCGCCGGACGACGAAACAGTCGCTCATGACCATCTGCCGGGAACGTGGTGTGCCGGCGCGATCGCGCCGGGGTCACGCGCTAGCCCGGCGCGGTCACGGGATGCACCGTGCCGCTTTGTTCGAGGGATCGTCCACGCTCCCACCCGGCTTGTCGCGATAGGCTTCGTGGCAGTTGTAGCACGCTTCCGCGATCACGTTGGTCACCTCGCTCACGGCCGCTTGGTCCCTCGACTGTGAGGCTCGATAGGCGGCCTTTCCCGCCTCCACCATCTCCGCGGTGTACTGAATCCAGTCGGGCCGATCGACCGGAACCGGCTGACCGTTCTCGCACAGGCGTCCCGGCGTCAGGAAGAGGGGCGCAGCCTCGGCCAGCGCGATCGCCGCGTAGTCGACGATCTGCCACCCGGAATAGATGCCCGCGCCCCAGTCGACCCATGAGAAGTTATCCTGCGCCTGGAAGGTCGCCTGGGGGGCACCGGGATCATGGCCCTGGACGTTGAACAATAGATTCGAGCTCGGGAACATGATGCCGCGCATCACTTCGGCGAGATTTCCGACGGGCGGTGCAGACGGCCCCGCCAGAGCTACCGGAGCCGACTGGTCGGCCGGCTCACTTGACCAGGCGATCTGACTCAGCTCCGCGGCGTCAGCGCTCAGCTCATCGGAACCGGCGGGAAATCCGCCCACCTGGAGAAGGTAGGCGACGAGGCTCGCCGCCTGCTCCCGTGTCAGCTGCCCCGGGGCGTCCTCTGGCATCGTGCCCTGGATCTTGCCGACGAGATCGGACAACGGGACACTGCCCCAGCTTGCGACGAGCGCCTCCCCGGACAACGGTGGTCCCAGCCCCCCAGCCAGCGACCGGCCGTGACAGATTGCACACTGCGCCATGTACAGCGCTTGGCCGCTCTCGGCTTGATCGACCGAGTACACCCCGTCGTCAACGACTCGTGGCGACTGCGCGTGCGCGCCGAGCGAGAACACACCAACCATCATGCACGCTGACGACATAGCGAAGAGGGCCCTGACTCGCCACGCGTGAACTCTTTGCTGGTTGCGCTTCACACTCATCATTCCCTTCACTCCCTCGAACCTGTTCATGCCGCCCCTTGATTCCTTCGCTCACGCCGCTGCGCAGGCGTTCGTGGCTGTCACGTCCGCTGGGTCGGAGACACTTCGCCCCCGCGGATCTGCCGCGACGTCACCGCGCCGCCGCGCTCAGTCTCCGGCCTGTCGTGAAGAGCTCCACGTCGACGGCGTTGGCCATGGCCTCATACCCCGCATCGTTTGGGTGTAAATGGTCTCCGGAATCGTACTCCGACCTGAGCTTGGTCGGCTCCGCCGGATCGCGCAAGACCGCATCGAAGTCGATCACGGCATCGTACAGGTCGCTCGTCCGAATCCAGTCATTGAGTGCCTGGCGCTTCAGCTCACCCACTGAGGTCCAGTAGTTGGCTCCTTCGAACGGCGCCAACGTCGCCCCGTAGATCGTCAATCCCTGGGCGTGCGCGCGATCGATGAACTGGCGGTGGCCGGCGATGATGTCCTCTGCGGTTGGTGAAGGATTTTCACGCGCACCCCCGATGTCGTTAGTGCCCAGCAGGACGGTCACATGCGTCACACCGGTCGCCGCGAGGACGTCGCGATCGAACCGCGCCAACCCGCTGAAGCTGCTGCCGTCGCTCAACACTCGGTTGCCCGAGATACCCGCATTGAGGACACCCAGCTGGACACGCTGAGCCGCCAACCGCTGTGCAAAATGATCCGGCCACCGGTTGTTGGTGTCGGGGGTCGAGCGAGTGCCGTCGGTGATCGAATCGCCAAAGGCGACGAGGACGCCTGTCTGTTCGGGTACCACGACTTCGACGCGCGCCAGGAAAAACCACGACTGCGTCGTGTCCGCCACTGGCATCTCGGCGGTCCCCGTGTGATCGCCTTCCGGCGAGATGTAGCTCGTCTGCCACGCCCCGGTGTGGGTCGTGAACGGAGACGTGGTGGCCTCGACCGCATCCGGCAGATACAGATCAATCGCGAGGTCCGCACGCCCTGGCACATCGACCTCGACCGGGTCGCTGAAGGCGACCGAACCCGCCGGGATCGTCATGCCTGGACGCCCGCTGAAGGTCAGTTCGCGATCCGACGCCGGCACGATGGCCGACTCGGCGGCGCGAAGCGCGAGGTGTGCGGCACCGATGGTGAGCGGAGCCGTGCCAAACGCGTTACTCAGGACAACCCGCACCCGTTCGCCGCCAAGGCTCACGCGTACGATCTGCCGCAGGGTCTGGTTGTTGAAGGTAGGGAGCGTTCGGTTAGCGCCACCGCGCCGAGCCTGTGCGGGTCGTGCCTGTGCCGGCTGGCCGGTCGGTGCCTGTCCCCCCGGGGCCCTGGGGCGCACCACCGCGGACGTCCCCCACGTACCGACCCACCGCTCATTCGCCCCCTGCGCGACACCGATCGACTGCGTGCCCAGCAGCAGCACAGCAACCGTGACGCCACCGACGATGTTAGACAGGATGGATGGCCACTTCATGCTGAATCTCATTCTCGTCATTCCCCACTCCCTTGACTGTGAGTCGCCTCTCGCGGCCGGATACGGCCGTGCGCGACCGCCATCCTCCGGCTGCCGTCAACGGACGTTTGTGTGCGCCGGACTAGTTTGCGCCGGCTTCGCCCGCCGCGACGGCCTCTTCCAAATCGCTCAGCTCCACGATCATGCCGTGGATCGGCACCAGCTGGTTGACCCGAAGTTCGCGGTCACGGATGGTCTGGAGCAGCGCCGCCGCGCTTTCCGCGAACGGCCCTCCAACCCCCGGGATGTACATGTCGGACTGAATCAACATCCGCTCCGCGGGCAAATACACGAGCAGCACCTGACAGTGTGGGTTGTCCCCCACCCTGAAGATCTCCACGACCCTATTGCCATCCCGTAGCTCGAACGTCTCGTCTCCCGCCACTGTCTCCAGCATGAGCTCCGCGGGATTCTGGGCGAGGTGGTCTGCCGTGATGGTGTGCGAGCGAGACACGAGATCCTCGAAGAGCCGCTGGTTAGCCTCGTGGGTGATCACCGTCAGGCCTTCGGCCACGGCCGCCCGAACGCCGCCCGAGTGATCGAAGTGATGGTGGGTGTTAACGAGATAGCGAAGCGGCTTGTCGGGTACCAACTCGCGAGCCCGGGCGATGACGGCGAGCGCCCTCGTGTCGTTCTGCGGCGCCTCCACGAGAACGGTGTATTCCGGAAACTCGACCACGATGCTGTGATGCGACTGTCCGGCCAGGAACCAGACGCCGGCGGCGATCTCCTCGTCTGTCACGTTCGCGGAGCGAGGCGCCGGCGCCGGGGCGGAAGCGACCTCCGCCGGAGCGGCCAGGTCGGCGATCTCGACGTTGACCATGTGACTTACGCGAAGGCTGTTGCGCGGAAGCTCGCCGATCGTGCTTGCAATCTGCTGCGGCAGCATCAACCCGTCCGCGTCGGCATAGTCGCCGAACGTCGTCGCGATCACGACATCGCCGAGATTCGGGTTGTAAGCGGTGGAGCTGACCATCAGCACCTGTCTGGTCCCGGGATCGACATGCAGCGTGAGCTCGCTCCCGTCAGCGGTCATGACGTCAACCACGTCATGCCCCATCTCCTGCCGGAGGCCGCTCACCGTCGCCGCCATCTCACCCTCGGCCAGGGCCGCCTGGAGCACGGTCAGCGGGTGGTGGTAGAACTCGGCGTGACGTTCCCGCGCAACCGTCTCGCTGACGCGCTGGGGAGCGTCCTGCCCGACGTTGAAGGCCACGTTCTTATCCATCGCGGTGACGGCGGTGCTCAGTCGGCCCGCGAAGTTCGCGCTGGTCGTCTCGGCCCGCATCCGGTGGTTCAGTAAATCTTGCTCGAGCGTGTACGACTGAACCTCCGACGTCGGCAGCGCCGTGTCGGGCGTCCGATTCTGACCAAGCCGGAAGTTCGAACCGCTCCCCTCGATTCGTAGCGCCGTGACGCCTTGAACGGCCTCCACTCCACCGAGCGCGTCAGCCGCGTCATGGATCAGTTGCATGTCGGGCGACAGCTGCTCGCAGCCGGAAACGGTCGCCATCAGCACGAAGAGCCAGGTCACACGTCGCTTTGTCATCAGATTGGTCCTTTTCTAGGTCCACGCCAATTCGCGTGGAGGGTTGATTATACCGACCCGGAGTCAGTCCTGCGACGCCTCTTCCTGAAAGGCGATTCAGCTCCTCACCGACGTCGAACTCGGACGTCGGCTACATAGGCAAGCGTCTCTCCGTCAGTTTCATCCGAGTCGCAGAAGATCGCGATGTCTATCATTCGCGCACCTGTGGGGTCGCCCCACAAGGTCCGGTAGATATCAGTCAGGTCCACCGCTTCGTCGTGCCAGCGCCCGAGATTCTCTCGGCCTCCGTTGGCCACATAATGCGGGAACGAGCCTATGACCTTGTAGTCGCCCGCCCGGAGCGACTGGTTTGCCCAGATGATCTCCATCGCGTGGGTCTCTCCGCCCAGCGCCTCGAACACGATGAAGAAGCGAGCGGGGTGATCGTCCCCATCCCGGGTCAGCTCGTCGAGCTCGCTGTCGATCCCCTTCTCGACGAACCAGCGCCAGCTCAGTCCGGGATAGACGTCCAGAGGCACGTCCACATGCCGAAAGAGCATGGAGGCCGTATCCGATGTCGCGAGACGGATCGCCGGGATGCCCTCCTTCGTCGCGAACGAGATGTCCATCGGCCCGTGACGCCAGAACTGTCGATGGGACCACCCGGCCGGCACGGGATCGAGCGACAGCGGCTCCGAAAAGCTCATAAGTGCGAACGTTGGTGAGCCGTCGGGAACCAAGACGTTCTCTCGACTGTCGCCGCAGGCCACCAGACCGCCGACCAGCGCCAGCATGACCACCGACGACGTGGCGCGGCGGAGTCTCGCTCTGGCCGTCACGTCGTTGTCGAGGTTGGCGAGCCGGGGTGCACCCATGGCTGCAGGATCTAGTGGCCTGTATCGGCTGAATCAGTACCGTTCGCCGGGCGCGGCATCCCGTCTGACGGCGTTGCCTCTCGGTCGAATACGGCCGGTATGCTCCCTCGTCGCGCCTTGCCGGGCGGGCGCCTCGCCCCAGCGACCGCCACTGATTCAGCCGATACAGGCCACTAGTTCGCGGTCAGCTCCTCGTACGCCATTTGCACTGTGCCAGTCGGCATGCCGGAGTAGTCAGGAAAGCCAGCGAGTTGTTCGACCTGGGCGATCTCGTCCGCCGACTTGCCGGCCGCGATGCCGCCCTGCACGTACTCCAGCAGTGCGGAGAAGTAGTCGCGAAAGGCGAGCAGATCTACTCGCGTACCGGTGACCGGCATCCCCGGCGCTGCGTGACCGAAGACGTAGGTCGTGTCGTTGCTGTACTCCGCGACCACCCGCTCGAGCAGCACGATCCAGTTGCGGATCGAGGCGCCACCGGGTCGGTCGACCCGAGGATGCCGATGGTTGAACATCAAGTCGCCCATGTGGACGACGTTTGCCTGCTCGAAGAAGATGGCACTGTCACCACCGGTGTGGCCAGGCCCGTAGTGCTTCGCCGAGACCATCTCACCACCGACGTCGAGAGTCCAACTGTCCTCGAACGTCGTGTCCGGATAGGCCTGCGCCGCCTCGGAGTCCCGTTCGGCCGCTTGCCTTCGCTGTAAACCGGGCACATTCGTATGCGCGACGATCCTCTCGACAGACGGTTGAAGTGTCTGGTTTCCGGCGGTGTGATCACCGTGATGGTGGGTGTTGATGAGGACATCAATCCTGCGGGAGGTGCGCTCTGCCAGACCGTCGAGAAACATCTGGGCGGTCTGCGGGAACTGGCTATCGACGACCACCACGCCATCGGGCGAGATGAGCCATCCCATCGTTCCACCGCGAGCAGTGAAGATGCCGACGTTCCCGCGCAGCGCCGTGAACTCAGGCGTGGCTAGAGCCTGTTGCCCAAAGAGCGGGACTCGAGAGAACGACGTGCCGACGACCCCGAGCGCTGAGGTCACGATGAACTCGCGGCGATTCCACTTCATGGTGGGCTCCTCTCAAAGGCGGCGCAACGGCCGGAATGACATACCCTGGTAGACGCTCGTACCAGCATCTCCGTTTCATCTCGCCGGGAGAGCACTGAGACAGCGGGAATAATGATAATCTCCGACGGATACTCGTCACATTCGAGGGCACTTGATGAAAGTATTCATGCTGGCGTTGGTTGCGTCCCTGACCACGGCATCTGTCGGATTCGCACAGCGGACGGCGTTTGAGCGGCTGTCTCCGCAACTCTTTGATGTGGTCCCGCCGTCCGAGCGTGTAAGCGGTCCCCCAGGCGACATGGCGATCCGCCAGTCGTCTTGCCGGAGCCTGCCACCGGATGCGATCCGACGTCGCATCGTCGCCGTCGCCGTTCAGGAATGGGGTTTCTTTGGGTTCACCATCGTGGACCAGACGAACATCGACGTCACAGACCGGTCGCCCCAACGACGTCGGCGCCGACGGCCGCGGCTGAGCCCCTCGGAATCGGCGCGCGTCGCCAGCTCCATCGCCGGCTACTGGGCCGTCACACCCGAGGGTGGGTGGATTCTCGACGAACAGAACACGGTATGGACGGCGCCGAACGGAATCGCCGCGCGCTGGCGATATCCCTGGTCGGCCGCGTTCATCTCGTGGGTGATGTGCGAGAGCGGTCTGGGTGAGAGCTCTCAGTTTCAGCGCGCTGTCGCGCACCATGTCTATATCGACCAGGCTATCCGCTCGCGATCCGCTGACCCACCATCGGCGGCATTTGCCGCCTACGACATCGGAAAGGTAGCGATCGCACCGGGCGACCTGCTATGCAGCGCGCGGCGACCTGCCTACCGATCGATCGAGGAACGGCGGCGCCAGATGGGGCAAGGTGCCAGAACCCATTGCGACATCGTGGTCAAGCTGGACGCGCCCCGCGATCGGATCCTCACGATCGGCGGTAACGTCCGCGGCTCGGTCAGCTTGAAGTTGTTACGGGCGACCCGCGAGCCTGACGGAATTCTACGCCCGGTCCGCACCTCACGCCGGGAATTCGCCCACTTGCAGCTCGGTGCTGAGCCGATTGCTGGTGACGCGATGGACCGCACGCCGACAATCCGGGCGCTCGCCTGCGGCTCCGGACCGTCGGCCCGCCTGGCCGCGGCGAACCTCCTCGCCACGAACGCCAGCGACAATCGATGCTGACCGCGGATCACGCGAGTGTCCTGAGTTCGATATACCTGTACACCGAGAGCGGCGATGCGCCCGGATGACCAGGCGCGAAGAGCGAGCATATCGGGAATATTTGAGCACGAGGAGAAGGTCTCAGCGCTGGCCGAATGTACAGGTATATCGAACTCAGGACACTAGCGGGCCTTGATAAACGTGCCTTCCCGAAGCTCCGCATAGGCTTGCTGCAGCTCCTCGCGCGTGTTCATCACGATCGGGCCCCGCCACGCCACCGGCTCCTCGAGCGGCTTCCCAGAGACGAGCAGAAACCTGATGCCGTCTTCACCGGCCTGGACCGTGACCTCATCACCCCGATCGAACAGCACGAGCCCACGATTGCCAACCCGATCGATGACCTCGTCGCCGGTGTCAGTCACCCGCTCAGTCGCCACGGCCTGGGGCTGCGAAGCGTCACGGAACGAACCAGAGCCCTCAAAGACGTAAGCGAACGCATGGTGAGTCCTCTCGACCGGCAGCGAGCGACCGACGCCGGGCGGAACCGACACGTCGAGGTATCGGGGATCTGCAGCTACTCCGTCCACCGGGCCGGTCTTGCCCCAGAAGTTCCCCACGACGATCCGCACGCGGGTCCCATCATCGTCAACTACTTCTGGAACGTCCTTCGCGTCGACATCCTGGTAGCGGGGTTGGATCATCTTCAGCGAGGGAGGTTGGCCCAGAGCTGGAATCCGTGCATGCGGCCACCCGGGTCACCCTGCGGCATCTCCTGATGCAGAATGCCACTCCCCGCGGTCATCCACTGGACGTCACCGGCTCCGAGGCTGCCCCGGTTGCCCAGACTGTCGCCATGCTCGACGCTGCCAGCGAGAACGTAGGTGATGGTCTCGATACCGCGATGCGGGTGCCAGGGGAACCCGGCTCGGTAGTCATCGGGAACGTCGTTCCGAAAGTCGTCGAAGAGCAGAAACGGGTCGACGTCATCGGTGTCCCCGAAGCCAAAGGCGCGCTGGAGCTTGACGCCGGCACCTTCGAGAGTAGGCACGGTAGAGGTAATCTGTTTGATCGGTCGAATGGACATAACGAGTCTCCCAGCTCGATTCTACCGGCAGACCGATCGCGGTGTCGGAGCACGGCCGGATCTGCCGCCTCGTGCTCTCGAGACAGCGACGGCCCGCGCGAAAGGGTAGGATTGCGGTGACATGCGTGCAGCCATCGTCGAAGAGTACGGAGCCCCCCTGACCATCAGTGACGTTCCAACACCTGACATCGGCGCTGACGACGTGCTGGTGCGGGTCGAAGCGGCAGGCGTGTGCGCCACCGACTTGAAGGTGATCGGGGGCGAGCTGGGCGCCGACCCGACTCGACTCCCCCTGATTCCTGGACACGAGATCGCCGGCACCGTAGAAGCCAAGGGCCGGAACGTCACCACCTGTACGCAAGGCGACCGCGTCGCGGTGCATGCGTTGTTCTCATGCGGAAGCTGCGAGTTCTGTCGGACTGGGGAAGAAGAGGCCTGCCCTACAGGCCTACCGAACCTCGCGGGCGTCAGCGTGCCGGGTGGCTACGCCGAGTTCGTCCGTGTCCCGTCGGATCACGTGTTGCCGGCACCGTCGGCATTGACCCCCACCGACGTCGCCCCTCTGCTCTGCGCTGGGCTGACGGTGTATTCGGGGTTGAAGAATGCCTCCTTGCGCCCCGGTCAGCGCGTGGCGGTCCTTGGTATCGGAGGCCTCGGTCACCTTGCCATCAGCGTGGCCCGGGCGATGGGTGCCGACGTGACGGCAATCACGACCAGCGCCGACAAGGCGGAGATTGCCACTCAACTGGGCGCCTCGGTGGTCGTGGGCGGATCGGACACGGCCGAGGCCTTACAGAACATGGGTGGGGCAGATGTCGTGCTGAACACCGTGGACGCACCCGAGCCCCTTCTTCACGCTGTGGGCGGCATGCGCCCGCAGAGTACCATCGTGATGCTGACCACCTCGGTGGGAGACCTCCTGCCGATTCCTACCCCACTGATGATGGGCCTGCAGATGCGAATCGTCGCGAGCTTCTTTGGATCGCGGCAGGATGTGCGTGAGCTGCTCGACCTGGCCGTCGAGCACGACATTCGGCCCCTCGCTGAGTCCTACCCCCTGGCCGACGTCAACATCGCGCACGATCGGCTTCGCAAGAACCAGGTGCGTTTCCGAGCGGTGCTGACACCCTGACAACATTCGTGAGCCATCCGGGTAATCGGTGTGGCAGAATGAGCAGATGAGGCGCCGGGTCATCGCGGGGGTAACGATCGCTGTCGCTCTCGCGCTCGTCTCGAGCGCTGCCCTGGCGCAGTTCGGACGGGGCTATGGTCGCGGCCGCTACCCGGCCCGGGTTCGGCCCGTCGACCAACACGACGACGGGTTCTCGTTCTGCAGGCTGATGTACGCGAGCGAATACCGCGGCCGCGGTATGGGGCGGTGGTCGACCGACTACCCCTTCGCCGACATCAATTTCATGATTCGCTTGTCGGAGATGTCGACGACCGACGTGCACTTCGACGCTGATGACGAGCCGATCCACTGGGTGGTTCCGGTCACCGAGGACACCTTGTTCGGCTGTCCGTTCATCATCGCATCGGCGGTCGGGTCGATGGTTCTGGCGCCGGACGAGGTACAGAACCTGCGCAACTACCTCCTGAAGGGCGGCTTCCTCTGGGTCGATGATTTCTGGGGAAGCTGGGAGTGGGATCAGTGGGCAAGCCAGATCGCCAAGGTGCTCCCGCCGGGAGAGTATCCGATCGTCGATCTCCCGCTCGAGCACGAGCTCTTCCAGACCACCTTCAACGTCTGGGAGATTCCACAGATCGCCAACATCGGCTTCTGGCGTCGTTCCGGTGGACGGACGTCGGAGCGTGGCGCAGACAGCGCCGAGCCTCACTTCCGGGTCATCTTCGACGCGAATCGCCGCATCATGGTCGCGATGACCCACAACACAGACATCCAGGACGCCTGGGAGCGCGAAGGCGAGGATCAGGGGTTCTTCGAATCGTTTGCGCCCGACGGGTACTCCCTCGGGATCAATGTGCTGGTGTACGCGATGACCCACTGACCCACGAGTCTGTGGAGGGCCCGAGGTCAGGGAACCGTCACCCGGTCACCGTCGCGCCGCGTCGTTTGGCCCTTCGCCACACGGATATCTCCCCACCTCACGGTCACCGTGACCGACTGTGAGCCACTCAGCCGCTTCCACTCCTGCATCCATCCGAGAACGAGCCGTTCTGCGTCCGTTCGATCGGTGCGGATGTGGTCGGCCATGGGCCGATCGACCGCCATCCACAGCTCCGCGTTGGTGGCGTACGCACTGACGGCCGTATCGCTCGGCAGCGTTTCACAGAAGGCTCGCACATTCTCCAGATCCTGCCGCGTGTGGCCGCTGATCGGACCGCACGTTGGTGACGCACCCGAGAGGGCGCGCTGCGCGACGACCGGCGTGGCCAAGAGCATACACACGATGATGGCTGCCCGCATCTCTCCCCCCAACCTCAACCGAGAGCCCGGATCCGCGGTCGACCGCGTGTGCGGGCCACAGGGCTGATTATACGGCGTCGGCTACCATCCTGAGCTCAAAATGGCGCCACAGTGCTGGCAGACCCGCGCATCGGCCAGAACCCTCTTGGCACAGTATGCACACGTGACCGGCGCGCGGGCACCCCGATCGATCGGAGCGAACAGCAGGAAGGCATTGAGCGGACCTAGGAACAGCCCGCTGGCCACGCACTTCGCCACTGACAGACCGGTCCGGGAGGAGATGAAGTACCCGATTACTGCTCCGACCACCGGCCACAGGAACCACATCATATGTACCATCCTCGAGGCATCCGCGTCAGTACGCGACCTTTCGCCGGCTCGACGTGGGAATCCGGCATTCTTCGCGATACTTCGCGATGGTGCGGCGGGCCAGAACAACGCCCTCTTCGCGGAGTAGCGCCACGATCCTCGAGTCGCTCAATGGCCGCTGACCATCTTCGGCCTCGACGAGCGTTCTAATACGCCGCTTGATCGTCACCGATGACACGCTGTCCCCAGACAGGCTACGGACACCGCTGTGGAAGAAGTACTTCATCTCGAACACCCCCTGCGGGGTGTGCATGTACTTGTTGCTCACGACGCGACTCACCGTCGACTCGTGCATGCCGATGTCGTTCGCGACATCCCTGAGCACGAGCGGCCGCAGATACTCGATGCCATGGTCGAGAAACTCGCTCTGAAAGCTGATGATGCTCGTCGCGACCTTGTCGATGGTCTTCTGTCGCTGGTCGATCGACTTGATCAACCACAGTGCGGAGCGAAACTTGTCTTTCACATACGACCGCGTCTCGGCCGACTGCTCGCTCTTCTTGTCGAGCATTCGACGATACACGGAACTGATCCGCAACTGCGGCAGTCCATCGTCGTTGAGCGCGACAGCGTATCCGTCTTCGGTCTTCTGCACGTACACGTCCGGAATGACATATTGAGAGGGGGACGGGTTGTACCGCGCCCCGGGTTTCGGTTCGAGATGACGGATGATGTCGATGTGGGCAGTGACGTCGTTGACCGATATGTTGAGGTGCCGGGCCAGCTCGGTCAGCCGGTGGTTCTCGAGCAATCGGAGGTGATCTCGGACGATCACCTCGCTGGGGGTCCCCTCCAGACCCAGATGCCGAAGCTGGAGGAGAAGACACTCCTGGAGATCGCGCGCAGCCACGCCGATCGGGTCAAACGCCTGCACGACGGCAAGGACCTGCTCGACCTCCGGCGCCGGCCACCCACCCATCGTGGCGATCTCGTCAATCGAGGCCACCAGGTACCCACCACTATCGAGGTTGCCGATGATGGCCGTGCCGATGGCCTGGAACTCCTCGTCGTCCGCGAGCGCTGACAACTGCCAGGTTAAATGGTCGGTCAGCGAGCTGACGGTCGAGAGTGTGTTCTCGATCGGTGGCAACTCCCTGACCTCTCGCTGGACCCGCGGACGGTAGCCGGAGTCGAGATAGTCCCCAAAAAAATAGGCGTAGTCAGCGTCGTCCCAGGTGTCCTGAGTGTCTGCGACAGGCTGAGGCTCAGGGTCGGACTTCTCCACCTGCGCCGCCGCGTCCGTTTGCTGAAGATCCTCGGGTGACACCTCCTCGAGCAGGGGGTTCTCCACGACTTCCTGGTTGAGGAGGTCGACGAGCTCAAGGGTCGTCATCGGCAGCAGCTTGATCGCCTGCTGCAACGCTGGCGTCAGGATGAGCTTCTGAGAGAGCTTGAGATGGAGTTTCTGTTCAAGCGCCATCGCGATCCGGCCTGATATTCTCCCCGCGCGGACCTTTCGGCCCCTCGCCCGTGTCGAAGGTCACCGCCACACCCTCGGGAAGGTCGTCGAACTGCAACTAATGTTCACTGTCGCCATGCCGTCTCCCTGAACCACACCCCGCTCAGCGCCCGCGAGGCGGTGTTGAAGGGCGCGAGTCCTCTCTACTCCGTTCGGGCACATACCACACTCGACCGCAGCTCAGTACATCCCGCCCATTCCTCCCATTCCTCCCATTCCCGGAGATCCGCCGCCGGCAGGCGCCGAGGCTTTTTCTTCAGGGATCTCCCCGATCAAGGCTTCAGTCGTCAGCAGCAGCGACGCGATCGAGCCAGCGTTCTGAAGCGCTGTGCGCACCACTTTCGTGGGGTCGATGACGCCGGCCTTGACGAGGTTCTCATACGTTTCACTCTGGGCATTGAACCCGTCGTCAGTCTGTTTGGCGTCCCGCACGCGCTGCACGACGATCGAGCCTTCAAAACCGGCGTTTTGCGCAATCCAGCGCATCGGCTCCTCGAGCGCGCGACTGATGATGTTGACGCCGAGTCGCTGGTCACCGTCCACGTCGAGCGCGTCGAGCGCTGCGGCACTCCGTAAGAGGGCGACGCCGCCGCCAGGCACGATCCCTTCCTCGACCGCCGCTTTCGTGGCGTGCATAGCATCCTCGACGCGGGCCTTCTTTTCCTTCATTTCCGTTTCGGTGGCCGCGCCGACCTTGATGACGGCCACGCCCCCCACTAGCTTGGCGAGTCGCTCCTGGAGCTTCTCGCGGTCGTAGTCGGAGGTCGTATCCTCGACCTGCGCACGGATCTGCTTGACGCGTCCTTCGATCGCATCCGGCGCGCCCAGGCCTTCAATAATCGTGGTGTCGTCCTTGTTGATCGTCACCTTCTTCGCCTGGCCGAGATCCTCGATCTTGAGGTTTTCGAGCTTGAGGCCAAGGTCTTCCGTGATCGCCTTTCCATCGGTCAGGATCGCAATGTCCTCGAGCATCGCCTTGCGGCGATCTCCAAAGCCGGGCGCCTTGACGGCGGCGACGTTCAGCGTGCCCCGCAGCTTGTTGACCACGAGAGTCGCAAGCGCCTCGCCCTCGATGTCCTCGGCGACGATCAGCAGCGGACGACTCAACTTTGCCACCTGCTCCAGCAGCGGCAAGAGATCCTTCATTGAGCTGATCTTCTTCTCATGAATCAGGATGACCGGGTTGTCGAGGACGACCTCCATGCGCTCAGGGTCGGTGACGAAATACGGCGAGAGATAGCCGCGATCGAACTGCATCCCTTCGACGACGTCCAGAGAGGTCTCGAGCGTCTTGGCTTCTTCGACCGTGATGACGCCGTCCTTCCCGACCTTGTCCATCGCTTCAGCGATGATCGTGCCGATCGTCTGATCGCTGTTGGCTGAAATCGTGCCGACTTGCGCGATCATGTCGCCGCTGACCGGCGTCGACATCTTGCGGATCTCGCCGACCACCGCCTCAACCGCGCGCTCGATCCCGCGCTTGACCTCCATCGGGTTTGCTCCGGCCACGACGTTTTTGGCCCCCTCGCGGTAGATGGCCTGGGCCAGCACCGTGGCGGTCGTGGTGCCGTCGCCCGCGATATCGGACGTCTTGCTCGCGACCTCGCGAACCATCTGGGCCCCCATGTTCTCGAAGGGGTCCTTGAGCTCGATCTCTCTGGCGACCGTGACGCCGTCCTTGGTGATGGTCGGGGAGCCGAACTTCTTCTCCAGGACCACATTGCGACCCTTCGGACCGAGGGTGACCTTGACCGCGTCGGCGAGCTGGTTGATCCCATCGATCATCATCCGCCGCGACTTCTCTCCGTACACAATCTGCTTAGCCATCGTCTAGAACTCCAATCACATCGTCAGTTTCGTTGCGTAAGAACTGGGTGGCGTCACGAGCCCGCGGGCTCGGGCCCGCCTACTTCTTCTTGGGTTTCGTGCCCTCTTCAATCACACCGAGCACGTCGTCCTCGCGCATGATGAGGTACTCGATCCCGTCCAGCTTGATCTCCTGGCCCGAGTACTTCCCGAACAGCACAGTGTCCCCGGCCTTGACATCCAGCGGGGTGAGCGAGCCATCGTCCCGGACCTTGCCGTTGCCGGCGGCGATGACCTTCCCTTGCTGGGGCTTCTCTTTGGCGGTGTCCGGAATGATGATCCCGCCAACCTGCTGTTCCGTATCCTCGATCCGGTCGACGATCAGCCGGTCATGCAATGGACGAATCTTGACAGCCATGAATGTGTGCTCCCTTTCGAATAATGACAACTCAAATGATTATGCCGACACTGTCGCGACCACCGCTACCGCGTGCCCTCCAGGAAGCGGAGTAACTCATTGTCGGTCCCGAGGATGAAGAGGGTCGAGGCGTCCATCGTCTGCTCATAGGTTTCAAGCGACTTGGTGAAGGAATAGAAATCGGCGTCGCGGTTGTACGCATCGGCGTAGATCCGAGTCGCCGCGGCATCAGCCTCGCCGCGCAACCCCTCGGCCTGGCGATAGGCTTCGGACTGGATCTGCGCGAGCTCGCGTTCGCGCTCGCCGTTGATCCGCGCCGACTCGCCCTGGCCTTCCGACCGAAATTCCTCGGCGACCTGTTGCCGCTCGGCGATCATCCGTGCAAAGACGTCCCGCTGGACCTCCTCGACATAGTTGATCCGCTTGAGACGCAGGTCCAGGAGCTCGATGCCGAGGTCGGCCGTGGCCCCGGTGGCCGTGTTGAGGATCTCTTGCATGATTTGCCCCCGGCCACGCTCGATTGTCTCCAGGATGACCTCCTCTTCCTCGGTGTCAATCGGGACGTCGTCCGGGTTGCGGTTGGTGCTACGAACGATCTCGATGAGGTCGTGGCGCGCCACCGCGTTTCGTGTCTCGCCGTCGAGGACGTCGTCAAGCCTCGATTGCGCTACCCGCTCGTCCCTAAGCCGCAGAAAGTACAGCAGCGGGTCGGTGATGCGCCAGCGCGCGTAGGTGTCGACCCGGATGAACCGCCTGTCCCTGGTCGGCACCTGGTTGGGATTACCGTCCCACTCGAGGAACCGCTTGTCGACGACGTTCGTCCGCTGGATGAATGGCAGCTTGAAGTGCAATCCCGGGTCGACAATCGGCTCACCGACCGGTTCACCGAACTGCGTGACGATCACCTGCTCGGTCTCGTGGACCGTGTAGACGCTCTGTCCCAGAACGATGAGAAGCGAGACACCGACGGCGATCTGAATCATATTAGTGGGTCTCATTGGTCACCTCCTGTGGCCGGCGCCGCGACCGGGGCGGGGGCGAGCGCCTGTCGTGGCGTGACACCATCGAGCGAGAGCAGCGGGAGCACGCCGGTCGTGTCCTCGGCGACAAACAGCTTCCGGCCGACCCTCGGCAGGATGCGCTGCATCGTCTCGAGATACAACCGGCGCCGGGTCACGTCCGGGGCCCGCCGATACTCGTCGTAGACCGCCGCGAAGCGAACCGCATTTCCCTCGGCCCGGTTGATGCGGTCGAGGGCATAGCCCTCGGCCTGCAGCACCGTCTGCTGGGCTTCGCCGCGGGCCCGCGGGATCACCCGGTTGTACTCGCCGCGCGCCTCGTTGATCATCCGGTCACGCTGTTGCTGTGCCTGGCTGACCTCGTCCCAGGATGGCCTGACCGGGTCTGGCGGGTTGACGTCCTGGAGCACGACCTGGTCGATCGTGATACCCATTTCATACCGATTGGCAAGATCCTGGAGCCGCACCTCGACCTCTACCTCGATCTCCTGGCGGCCGAGGGTCAGCACCTCGGTCACAGTGCGATCACCCACCACCTCGCGCATGACCGCCTCGTTCATATCGTGAAAGGTCTCGTCCAGGTTACGGACCTTGAAGAGGTACTCGTATGGATCGGACACGCGGTATTGCACGATCCACTCGACCACGGCGACGTTCAGATCGCCGGTGAGCATGACCGCCTCGGCTTCGAGGTCTTGACTCGTCGGCGCGTACACCGTCCGGACGCCAGCCTCGGCGGTCTGGAACCCGAACTCCTGCCTCAGCTGCCGCTGGACCGGCACCTTGAGTACTTCCTCGGCAAACGGAATCATCGCGCGCAGACCGGGTTCCGTGGTCCGGACATAGCGGCCAAATCGCAGTACGACGCCGACTTCCTCGGGTTGAACCTGATACAGAACGCTGAACCCGGCCACCACGACCACGAGGAGCGCAACGACCGCCGTGACACCCCGTTTCGGAAGCCGCGGCATGTTCGGCAACTGCGACCTGGCGAGACGTTGGAATTCGACAATTGGGCTTTCTTCCATTGGATGACTCCTTCTCTGCAACGGGCGCGTTGCGACTCGACGAATGTGGGAACGATGTCACAGTGTACGACTGTCATCGTTCGTCCGGAACGCAGGCGTGGTCGCGGTATCAGTACTCCGGGTTACACGTCCATGGGTTGTCGGGGTACCCGAAGTACGCATGCTCTGGACCACCAAGCGAGAGCGGTCCCGACGCCTGTGAGCACAAAGTTCGGAAAGCAAAGCCTGCCACAGACAGTGTTTGCAACACGTCGTCAACCGCCTCGGGCGGCGTGCCTACAGGGGAGGGAGCAAACCCAAGACTGCGTACCATTATTCGTTGATTTACTGATCTAAGTCAAGTTAAGTGTGCAATAATTCCATTTTTAGCGCTTTTAATTAAACAAATTTGGTTAACCGAATCGAGAGGACTCCGTGGACTTTCCGCTGCTCGTTCGCCATCGGCTCAGAGAACTAGGAACTGAGCAGAGGGCTCTGGCCGCGGCGGCGCAGGTGACAGAGTCATACGTTTCGCAGTTGCTGACCGGGAAGAAGGCACCCCCGGCTCCAGAGCGGACCGATATCTACGACAGGATGGAGACGTTCCTGCGGCTCCCCCCGGGTAACCTCGCCAAACTCGCCGACGTCCAGCGCAAGGACGCTCTGAAGAGAAAACTGGCCGACCCACCAGCACCCCTGTTTAAAGAGGTACGGGAGTTGATCCTCCAGAAGTGCGTGCCGGCCCAGGAGCCGTCGATTCGGACTACGTTCGAGAAGGAGCCGTTCGGTGCCGTCGAACGCCTCGTCACCCGGCAGTTGCTCGACGTCGTGAAGCAGGTGACCAAAGAAAAGTCAGCGGACACAGACTGGCTCCACCGGATCTCCAGACTCGGCGACCGCAGCCATGAGCAGATGCGCGTGAAGGTGCTCGATTTCCTGGAGACCGACATTTTCAACGTCTCCGCCGACAACTGCCTCACCTTTTTCGATCCACTGATTGACTCGTGGGACATCGACCTCGAGACGTTCGGGATGGAGATCATCCTGAACCGCCGCCTGACACCCGGCCGCGCCATGAGATTCGCCTTCGTCCAACAAGACGCCACCACGCTGGTCAGCGAAGAGCGGGGATTTCAGGCCTTTCTGCGAGACGCTTCCCTGAGCGGCGATGCCAGCGCCGATGAGATCATGTTCCTCAGGAAGCTCACCTTCACTCAGAAGCGGCCGACCCCTCTCTACTACTACCGTGAGCTGCAGAACCTCAGAGATCCGATCCACTTTCGTCCCGAGGCGACGAGTTCGACGCATCGTGGTCGGCGCAACGTCGCCGGAGCAAAGAAGGGATAGCGTGCCAGACCCCAAGACGCGTCACGTCGACGCGGGTGCCGCTGAGACGGTCAGCGGTTCGGCGTAAATGCGGGACCAGTGGTACGGCGACAACCGGGACCTGGTGAAGTGGGGTGCTCTGATCCACCTCGCGCAACGTGATCACCTGTCGACCATTCTTCACGTCGCCTGCTATCGCCCGGATGACGACCGCCCCCGCTTGCACTCGGCACGCGGCCGCGTCGATATCCCGGCGCCGGTTATTCGGCACTTTCGCGACCTGGATACCATCCAGCGACTCGCCAAACCATCGGGTCTTCGAATCGAGGTCTTCAAGAGTCCGTTTGGGAAACGTGCCACGTACTTCCAGAAGGCCCGCCGGCGGATCGAATCGCTGAGCGGAGACTCGCTCATCGTGTTCCTCGACCCGGACACCGGGTTGGCAGGACAGGTGGCCGGTCCCGAGCACGTGACCTCAGACGATCTGCGGTCGGTGTTCGAGGTCATGGCAGACGGTGACGTGCTCGTGTGCTATCAGCATGCTCGGCGTCAGAAGGACTGGCGTGGCGATAGGCGGAGGGCGTTTACCCGGGCTCTCGGCGTGAGCGCTCAGGAGGTGGAAGTGTTCGAGTCGGAACTGGCAAGAGACGTGGTTCTCTTCTCGGCGACAAAAAGGAGATAATCGGCGCTCGTCGCGCATTGAAGATTGAAGATTGGAGATTGGAGATTGGAGGACTCTGATGGCTTCACCCTCGCACCACGGTGGGCCCCCGCCGTGGATCGCCCCTGACATGCAGCAGCAGATTGACTGGCGGGATAAGGACATCCTCATCTCGGTCCCTATCAAGAGTGGAACCACCTGGACGATGAATATCGTCTACCAGCTGCTGACCGGTGGCGATCCGGACTTCGAAGACATCTACGCAGAAGTGCCCTGGATCGAGATCCTGACACGGCCCGGAATGCCGGTCCAGGAGCTCCTCGACCGCGTCGGGAAGATGAGCTTCGAGCGGCCCCGGGCTTTCAAGACCCATTCCGCGCCGCCCGTCCTTCCCTATATCGAGCCCGGTGACGACAAGAACGTCCGCTACATCGTGGTGTTCCGCAACCCAGAAGAAGCACTTGTGTCGTTCAAGCCGTTCCTCGAACAGCACACCGACGAGTGGTACGAGCTGTGGGACGCACCGAAGGCGGCGTTGACGCGGTCGGATTTCCCCGCCTTCTACCATGAGGTGATCGACACGATGGGTATGAACGCCGCGATGTTCGGCTTCCTGCAGTCGTGGTGGCCGCTGCGCGACAGGCCCAACGTCCTCTTTCTCCATTTCGCCAACATGAAGCGGGACCACGAGGGATCGATCCGCAGAATCGCGAACTTCATCGGAGCCCGGCCAACAGAGGCGCAGTTTCGGGCGATCACCGAGTACACATCGTTTCCGTGGATGAAGCAGAACGGCGTCAAGTTCGATGCGAGCACGGCGACCGACGTCCCGGTGCTCCGGCCGGGCGCGATGGTTCGCAAGGGTGAAGCAGGCGCAGCAAGGGAAGATGGCATGACGCGGGCGATCTCGGAGCACCTGCGAGCCATCGGCAGTCAAATCTGTACCGACCACCGCGCGCTGCAATGGTTCTACGAGGGGGGTCCGCTCCCCCACTGACACCGCCGAGAATTCCCGGATACTCGAGAGACGTCAGTAGACAGCGGCGGGAGCCTACCCTTCAGACACGCGCACAACGCGATACCCGCCGGATCGGTCGTCCAGCTCCAGCTCGAGCTGACCGCGCGCTTGGGCCTCCTCGAGCAGGTCATTGAAGGAACTGAATCCGTAGAACGATTCGTTGAACCCGGGGCGGCGCCGTTTGAGGGTCTGCTTGACCATCGACCCCCACAGCTTGGTCCGGTCCCCGCGCTCTGCGGAGATGCCCGCCGCAGTCTGGATGACCAGATCGATCGCCTCCTGCGCCAGCTCGTCTTGCGTCTTTGTGGAGGATGAGGACGGCTCCACATCTTCCTTCTTCTTGCCTTTTTCGGCGGATCCGACAGCCTTACTTCGCCCCTTGCCACCGCGCTGGCGCCGTCGGGCCGGCTTCCGGTCGGCGACGAGATCGTCGTAGAAGATGAACTCGTCGCAGTTGTTCATCAGCAGGTCGGACGTCGAGCTCTTCACGCCAACACCGATCACCGCCTTCGCGTTCTCGCGGAGCTTGCTCACGAGCGGCGAGAAGTCAGAGTCACCCGAGATAATCACAAAGGTGTCGATGTGTTCCTTCGTGTAACAGAGGTCGAGCGCGTCGACCACCATCCGGATGTCAGCCGAGTTCTTGCCTGACTGGCGTGCGTGCGGAATCTCGATCAGCTCGAAGGCGGCTTCGTGCATGGTCGGTTTGAACTCCTGGTACCGTTCCCAGTCGCAGTAGGCCTTCTTCGCGATAATGCTGCCCTTCAAGAGCAAGCGCTCGATGACCCGGCGGATGTCGAATTTCGCGTAATTCGCGTCGCGTACCCCGAGAGCGATATTCTCGAAATCGCAGAACACTGCGAGGTTTCCGTCACCGTTCACTCATGCACTCCTCACTGCGGCTGGTCGGTTCAGACCATCCACGTTACCCAGCTTCTGGTTCGCGCGACCCGGTCATCGGACCTCACTATACGCGAACCTCCAGCGCCGGCCGGCGCAGGGCACCGACGCTGACCGACACACCGCCGGTCGCTGATTCACGTCGTTGCCACGCTGTTTGAACCCGTATCGTGGGACCACTTCTGATACGGATGCTCGACCAGGTTCGCGTTGAAATACCGAGGATCGTCCGTCACTTCCTTCCCAACCCAAGGCGGCCGCTGTACCGCCAGGTGCTCGCGGGTCAGCTCGACCTCCGCAAGCACAAGGCCCTCGTTCTCCCCGGAGAACTCGTCGATCTCCCACATCAGACCGGCGTGCTCGACGCGATATCGGCGCTTCTCCACCAGCGGTCGCCGGCACAGATGCTCCAGCATCTCGTTTGCGTCAGGTACCGGAATCTCGTAGTCGTACTCGGACCTCGTCGCTCCGACGTTCACACTCTTGATGGTGAGATACGCCTTGTCGCCGGCCCGACGAACGCGGACCGTCCGCTCCTTGACGGTGCTCAAGTAACCCTGGCAGTATTCGATCCCTTCGCCCATTCGCCATCCGGTCCCCTCTACGAGGAACTTGCGCTCGATCTCCCTACCCATGGTTGGAGTCATGGCCTCCACGGCCTCCACGGCCTCCACGAGAAGGGTCTGGCGAACGCGGGGGCATCGGGACTCATTTTATGCCCAGACCGTCAGCAGGCTGGTCAGGGTTCGATTGACTGAGTGCCCGGGCGGCGCGGCGTCACGTTCTTCATCGGCTTCGCAGACGGCGTCGGTGCCCGGTGCGCCGCGCCAGTGGACGCCGCAGTGACATTGACGGTCCCTGCTCGCACCGCGCGTTCGAACCGCCGCTTCATGGTGCGCGTAAGTAGCCGTCGGCAGGCCGGAATCAGGCAGCAGAACCCGAAGAGATCGGTCAGGACACCGGGGGTCACGAGCAGGGCCGCAGCCACGAGGATCAACACGCCATCGACGATCGCCTCGGCGGGTAACCGGCCGCCATCGAGATCCTTCCGCAAGCGAGCCAGCGTGTTGATACCCTGCTGCCGGGCGAGTGCGGCCCCGACCGTGCCGGTACCGATGATCAGCCCGATGGTGGTGAGGGTGCCGACACGTTGTCCGATCTCAATGAGCAGGACAAGCTCGACAACCGGCACGACGATAAAGAGTAGTAACAGGCGTCCCACGGGGCGGTGACGGCGCAGTCCAGGCCTAGTGTCCTGAGTTCGATATACCTATACATTCGGCCGGCGCTGCATCCCGTCTGGCGGCGTTGCGTATCGCTCGAATATTCCCGATATGCTCGCTCTTCGCGCCTGGCCATCCGGGCGCATCGCCGCCCTCGGTGTACAGGTATATCGAACTCAGGACACTAGACGACGGTGAAGTCGCTCCACTCAGCGAACGTGCCATCGACGATGTAGAACACGCCGACTCCGTGCCACTCGACTGTTCTTGTCGGGAGCACGAAGCGATCCCATCGTTCGTTGACCACGATGGAACCTCTCGCGAACGTGTCGACGACCTCGAACTCGCAGAAGGTTGCCTCACCGACGAATTGCTGCAGCGACTCCACGATGGCGTCGCGCCCCGTGCGTGCCGGCGCTGTCTCGGTTGGTCGATATACGCAGCCGTCGGCAAGGAAGGGCCGCAGCCTTGCCGTGTCCATCGGCGCGGCCCACGCGGCGCAGAAGTCGCCAACCAGCTTGAGGTTCGCCGTCTCGGCGCTGGTCAACTGGGCGGCACGAAGCCGTGCCGGCGACGCGACCGTCGCGATCAGGCCTGCCGCCGCGGTCGTGAGAAAGTCGCGTCGCTGCACTCGATGGACGATATCCCGCATGTGCCAACTCCTTGTCTGTGAGAGGTCCCCGGGTCGATGGGCACGTGTTTGTGCGAGGCCTGTGTCGTCAGTCGCGGAGGGGTGCCGCCTCTTCGACCTGCACGACAAATTGACGAAAGTGCGTGTAGGTGGCGACGCCATCGACGCGAGAGCCGCTCCGGCGGTTGCCGTAACGCTCGCGCATTTCGACGGGAACGAGGTGCCCCATTCTCTCGTCCGCTTCGTACTTCACCGTGACGAGAGCGTCGACGGTGGAATCTTCGAAGAGGAGCTCGCTGACCAAGACACGGCCGGTCGCAGGTTCAATCCAGAAACGTCCCTGCGCGGGGAGGTCCCCGCCGTCCCCTGCCTTGATCACGGTGGTCGGCCACTCTTCCCGATACCCGATCACCCACACCCCGGCCGACTCCTCGAGCCCGTCGACTCCGAGCCCCGGTGACGTATCCGTCACCCGCTCGAACTTGAAGCGAGGCTTGTAGGCAGGATGCAGAAAGAGCAGCGCAAGTGTCGGGACGTTGATGCTCCGCTCGACGTCGCCGATGTTGTAACGAGTGCTCTCCGTCAGGATCCCCTGGATCTGCCCTTCCGCCGATACCGATGGGTCGAGGAACAGGCGGGTCAGCCGGTCCTCGCGATCTCGCACCGCCCGACCGTCAACCTCGAACACATCACGGAAACCGAAGTACCGCTCAGCACCCTCGGGCTCGACAAGGAGATAGTCCGATCGAAGGACCCGACGCTGCGCGTCGCTGTCGCCGAATCCGAAGACCGCCGCCGGCCCGCGGGAGCGCTGCTCATACCGTTCTTCCGCCACCATGCCGGACAGCTGGTCGGTCAGCCCATTCACGTATTCGGTCGCGCGAGCCAGCACCTGCACGAGCGACGGTTCTTGCGCCCGACTCACGTCAGCCATCCCCATCAGCGCAAGCGTCACGAGCGACGGTATGGCGAATCGGATGAGATAGTGCCCCATGCCGCTTTCTCGACTCTCCTACTCGTAGTAGGCCGGAGACTTCCTGAGCGTGGCCCAGAGCATCGGCTCGTGCTGGATCCACAGTTGTGCGCTGGTCTCGGCGACGAATGCCTCGAGTGCCGTCCGCGATGCGGCGGTCACCCCGGGACCCACCTCCCGCTGCGGCATCTTATTCAACGTTCGTTCGGCCTCATAGTGATACAGATCGCCGCTGAGCACGATTGGCCCAGTCGCCGCGAGGTCCACAAACAACGACTGGTGGCCCGGCGTATGACCCGGCGTCGACTTGATGACGACCGTTCCGTCGCCGAAGACGTCGTGATCGCCGTCAATGACGATCGTCTCGCTCTGCTCGAGCGCGCTGTAGGCAGCCGTCCGCTCTCTGTCAGAAAAGTCGATCGCTGCGTGATCGGCCCTCTGTACGATCCACGTCGCTCCGGCATAGTCATTCGCGTTACCGATGTGATCGAAATGGAGGTGCGACATCGCCAGGTAGGTGACGGTATCTGGAGAATAGCCGACCTCTGCCAGCTGGCCCTTCAGTGTCGTCGTCACCACCTGGCCAAAGCGGCCGCGCTGCGTCTCTGCGGCCGGGCGTCCCATGAGATCATCGCTCAGTCCAGCATCCCACAGGAGTGTCCCCATCGGATGGACCACCAGATACGCGGGCACCGGCATCGCACTGAAACCCTTGACGTCGGCGATCGTCACACCGAACCCCGACGGGTCGGCAATCGTGAGGGTGCCGCCGTCGAGCACGTACAGCCGGGTCGTCTCTCCAGACTGCTCGACCGCCGATGGGGTCGATGCCAAGCCGACCGCCCACCCGGTGAAGAACAGGCCTATCGTCACCACCATGCCGAGGCGCAAGCTCGTCTGTGCCATCGCCGTGCCTCCTGGTCGTCTCCTCGCGGTTGCCGCCGAAACGCAGAACGACCGGATTGTGCTGCCGCCATTCTACGTCTAGTGTCGGTCGAATGCCGCGGGAGTTCTAGTGTCCTGAGTTCGATATACCCGTACACCGAGGGCGGCGTTCTTTACGGAGCGTTGCGGGCGTACCAACGTGTAGGATTGCACCGGCGGTGCCTCGACACCCCCGGTGTGACGGGGCGGTTGTAGACCTGGGTCCAGGGTTGAGGCAGGGCACGGTCCTGCGTGCGTACGGGCCGGAGAATGGAGCGGTCAAGATGAAGAACACGTGTCTGCTTGGTTTTCTGATGGTCGTGGTGACCACCGTTGGGGCGGACGCGCAACAGGACCGGCGTCCCCTGAGCCCGGCCGGTCGCTCCGCCACACAGATCGGCGGAACCGCCTTTGACGGACGTCAGGGGTACGTTGGTGGCAAGTGGATCGAGATCACCTACGGCCGTCCGATCATGCGCGGACGGGATCTGTTCGGTCCCGATGACTTCGTGGAGTTTCTCAACGACGGCGCCCCCGTCTGGCGGGCCGGGGCCAACGTGTCGACCCGCCTCTTCAGCGAGATCCCGCTGAACCTTGGCGGTACGGTCGTCTCGCCGGGCGAGTACACCGTGTTTATCGAGCTCGCACGTCGCGGCTGGACGCTCATCGTCTCAACCCTGCAGGCGCAGACGCAGGGCTTCGACGAGGACGACCCGAACTCGGTATTCGGTGCCTACGGCTACACATCCGACCGGGATCTCGTCCGGGTCCCGATGACGCTCGAAACCTCACCGTATTCGCACGACCAGCTCCACTGGGAGTTTCTGGACATCACGCCGACGGGAGGCAGGCTGGCCCTTTTCTGGGCCGACCAGATGGCCTCCATCCCATTCAGCGTCGCGGAATGACCGTCGGCCCGACAGTCGAACCGACGCGACGGTCGTGTCGGCGCCGGATTGACCCTCCGCGCTCAAATGCCGATTACCCGGATTGGCGGGTAGTCGGAACCTGCGTGAGCGCCACTATGAGCGTGAAGAATCGTCGGAACTACTATCAATTGCTGCACGTGCAACCAGACGCGCCGACCGAGGTCATCAAGGCCAGTTACCGCACGCTGATGCGGACACTCAATCAGCACCCTGACCTGGGCGGTGATGGTTGGAATGCAGCCCTCATCAACGAGGCATACGCCGTGCTGTGCGATCCCGAGGCGCGCAGGGGCTACGATGAGGAGCAACGCGATGGCTCGACCGTTGTGGCCTCCTCGGAACCGGCTCGGTCCGAGAGCCAGGCGCCCGCCGAGATCCGCGTCTGCCTGTTCTGTCTGGCCGACAATAGCGGCAGTGACCAGAGCGCCGACGAGTGTTGCAGTGGGTGCGGCGCCCCGCTGAGACTTGTCGATATCACCGCTGAACACGCGAGAGCGCGCGCAACAGGTCGCATCGAGCATCAGGTCGACATGTCCTACCGGGTCGATTCTTTGCGACCGGGCTCGATGCAGGGTCAGGTCGTCGACCTGTCTCCTACCGGGCTGAGTTTCCTCTCCCGACAGCGGCTGATCCCAGGCCGCGTGATCAAGATCGATACACCTACGCTGTCGGCCCTCGCCAGGGTGACCCGCAGCGAAGCCGAGCACACGACCGGAATCTTCTCGACCGGGGTGCGGTTCGTGACGTTGCAGCTCCGGCGCCCACGCGGCACGTTCGTTTCGGAACACGCATAGCGGCGGACCGTCGTCGCCGTCGCGCCTGGGACCGAATGACGAGGCCTCCCCGCGAGATCCGCCCAGATGCCCCCCGTCTCCGGTAACATGTCCGGGTCTGCAACCAAAAGGAGCGATCATGAATCGGCAGCTTGCGCTCTCGGTGGCGGCACTACTTGTTTTCTCGCCATCGCTCGCCTCGCCCCAGACTCGGCCAGCCCACCCGGGCGGCACGCGGCCTGTTCCGTTGACCGAACCTCGGATTCCACCACTCGACGAGAGTCAGTGGACCGATCGCCATCGGGCAGTAGTGGCAGAGTACGCACCCGACGGTCGGGTGGGCAATGGCCTGGCCACGCTGCTCCATGTGCCCGATCTCGTCGAAGCGATCATGCCGTTCGTCCGGTTCCTCTCGGACGAGTCATCGCTGGACGATCGCTACCGCGCGCTGCTCGTGTTGCGTACCGCATGGCTAGCGCAGAACCAGTACGTCTGGGCACGATTCGCCACGCTCGCCCGCGAAGCCGGACTCACGAACGATGAGATCCGTCAGACTGCCGAGGGACCCACGGCGGGCGGATGGAGCCCCTTCGAGGCCGCGCTGCTTCGCCTGGCTGACGAGCTGTACCGTAACTCGTCGGTGACTGACGCGACCTGGACCACCCTAGGAATCCGCTACAACCTGACCGAGATGGTCGAGGCCGTCATGAACGTCAACGAGTTCACCTTGCTCTCGATGCTGTTCAACGCGATGGGTGTGCAGCCGGACGCCGGGTCGACCGACCGACTGCCGACCAATGTCCCCTACCTCGTGTCGGTACCGGATCCAGAGCCACCGCTTCGCCGCCCGCGAGTGGCGCCGCTCGAAGGAGACGGCATCAGGGTTGGTCGAACGTTCCGGCGACATCCACGCCTCGCCGAAGCACGCTCCGGGCAGTCTGGCTTCGTGAACCGTATCTCACCGCTGGCTCCCCACAATCGGGAGCTGCTCATCTTGCGTATCGGCTGGAACTGCCAGGCGGTCTACGAGTGGGCGAAACATGTTGGTAGCGTTGGCCGCGCTCGCGACCACGGCCTCGAACCGCGCAACGTAGCGATCGGGCAGCCGGCGCCCGGATGGGAGCCGTTTCACGTGACCTTGTTGAACGTCGCCGATGAGCTGTATCGAGATGCGACGGTTTCGGACGACACCTGGGCGGCGCTGACCGCAGAGTACGACACGCGGGAGGCCATCAGCGTCTTGATGACCGTCAGTAACTACCGGCTCGTCTCGATGTCACTGAACGCCTTCGGCGTGCAGCCACTGGAGACCGACGAGCGGTTCCCAGAGTTTCCCTGATATCCGTCGCTTCACCTCATGATGTCGTGCAAGCCTTCGACGTCTCGAAGAGTGCGCTGAGGGATCACATGGCGTGTCGAGACGGGTCCCTACTTACGCTCCATGTCGCTGGACCGGCCGCCGGCAGCCGGAACGTAGCAGAGACGAACATAGTCCATGACCATGCGGTCCGCATTGAACCGCCAGCCGAGCGTGCGAATCGCCCGCTTCATTCGGGCGGTCCACCCTCGGGGCACGCCGTCCTCGTCACGCGCGTAGTAGAGGGGCACAACCTGCTCGCTCAAAGCGCGACGCAGCGCGTCTGCATCGCGTTGGTCGTGCAGGTCGGTAGAGGTGTGCGTCTCACCGACACCGATAGCAAACCCGTTGGCTCCGTCAAAAGCCTCGGCCCACCATCCGTCCAAGACCGACAGGTTGATGCCGCCGTTGAGCACCACCTTCTGGCCGCTGGTGCCCGAGGCCTCTTGGGGACGTCGGGGATTGTTGAGCCAGACGTCGACCCCCTGAACCAGTTGCCGACCGAGGTTGATGTCGTAGTCCTCTACGAGGATCACCTTCCCCACGAACCGGGGGTCTCGGCTGAATTCGTGAATCCGCTGTAGCACCCGTTTGCCAGGCTCATCGCGAGGGTGTGCCTTGCCTGCGAGGATGAACTGGATAGGCCGTTGGGGGTCGTTGACCAGCTTGGCCAGGTCGTCTGGATCCTGAAGGAAGAGCGCCGCCCGCTTGTACGTAGCGTATCGACGGGCAAACCCGATCGTGAGAGCGTCGGGACTCATGGCATGGCGCAGCTGGTCGACGATGTCGGTCGGCTCTCCGCGCCGCTCGGCCTCGGTGACGATTCGGCGACGCACGAAGTCCAACAGGCGGATCTTGAGCGTCATGTGGGTTTCCCAGAGCTCCGCGTCACTGACGTTCTTGATGCCTTCCCAGACCTCTGGCAACCCGCTCTGCTGAGGCCATGAAGCGGGCAGGTACCGGTCATAGAGCTGATGCATCTGCGGTGCGAGCCAGCTCGGGACGTGGATCCCATTAGTGATGTGTCCGATCGGCACTTCTTCCTCCGACCGATCGGTCCACAATCCCGCCCACATGTGCCGGGAGACCTCGCCGTGCAGTGACGACACGGCATTGGTACGATGCGAAGTCTTGATCCCCAGCACGGTCATGCAGAATCTCTCGGTCGTATCGTCAGGATCGACCCGCCCGAGGCCCATCAGCTGCTCGTGCGAGATACCCAGCGACTCACGCAGCGGCCCGAGATGCTCCTCGACCAGCTCGGGAGGAAATCGATCGTGACCGGCCTCAACCGGGGTGTGGGTGGTGAACACCGTGCGCCGGGCCACGCGTCGAAGCGCTTTGTCGAAGTCGACGCCCTCACGTACGACTCGCCCGCGGGTGGTTTCCAGCACGGCGAACGCGCTGTGTCCCTCGTTGAGGTGCAACACGTCGGGGACGATCCCCAGTGCCTGCAACGCCTTGACCCCCCCGATGCCCAGGAGCAGCTCTTGGCGGATGCGCACGCGGAGGTCGCCGCCGTAGAGACGCGCGGTCAGCTCGCGGTCCTCGGGGGTGTTGCCCTCGACATCGGAGTCGAGGAGCAGCAGCGTTCGCCGACCGACGGAGGCGCGCCACACCTGGGCCCGGAGCTGGCCGGTTCTTGTTTCGACCTCAGGAACGATTGGCTGGCCGTCCCGTCCCAGCGCCGGCTCGAGCGGGAGCTTGGCGAGCTCAACGTCCGCGTAGGACTCCTGCTGCCAGCCGCTGGCGTCGAGACGCTGGCGAAAGTACCCCTGGCCGTAAAACAGTCCGATTCCGATGAGCGGCACGTCGAGATCGGACGCGCTCTTGAGGTGGTCGCCGGCCAGTACGCCCAGGCCGCCCGAGTAGACAGGAAGCGACTCGTGTATACCAAACTCGGCCGAGAAGTACGCAACTGGGCTCCCCTGAAGCAGGCCCGCATGGGTCGTCCCCCATGTCGAGCTACTGTCCAGATACTCCTGCAGGCGTCGATAGGCGTGATGGATGCGGTGGGAGAGGACCAGCTCTCGCACGCGCTGGTCGATCGCGTCGAGGGGCATCTCCGACAGCAACGCCACGGGGTTGCGTCCCAGCTCACGCCAGCGCACCGGATTGAGGTCCCGGAACAGACTCACACAGCTCGCGTCCCAGCTCCACCACAGGTTGAGGGCGAGCGCCCACAGACGGCGCTCCAGTGGTGCGATGAACTGGTCACGGTTGCGGACTTCAGCAACGATGGGGCCGAGCTCGGCCGCCGCGGCGACAAGCGCGATGACATCGGCGTCTGAGAACGCTCGCTGCTCGACGGTCTGCACGATCAACACGCCGTTCAGGAGACCGCGTTCCACCACCGGCACACCGAGAAACGCGTGGTACGGTTCCTCGCCGGCCTCGGCGAAGTACTTGAAGCGCGGATGCTTCTGGACGTCCGTCCACGACGGGCTGCATCTGCTCGGCCACCATCCCCGCCAGTCCCTCACGCAGGTCCATGCGGACCTGCCGGACACTGTCCTCACGCAACCCCACCGTCGCGGCCAGGACCAGATGGGCGCGGTCGGCCTCGAGCAGATAGATCGAACAGACGTCGACCGACAGCCGCGCCTGTACCGAACGGACACGCTCGGCCAGCACGCGGGTCGGCTCGTCGTTGCGAGCGGTCTTGGCCAGACGTTGACGGGAATTTAGCTCAGGCATCTCAGCGGCGCTCATCAGGCAGGGGGAAGCATTTCAAGATCCCGATGACAGGTCAACCTCGCCGTCTGGTCGTGTGGCCTGCGACGGTGACGAAGATCAGGTGTCGGTTCACTCCGGTCAGGGGGATTTGACCGACTCGTTCGACTACGTACACCACGGAGTCACGACGTTCTCGATCATCTCGTTAGGACTGGAGGAGCCATCATGAAACGATTGCTGTTTGCCGCCGTGTGTGGCGGGAGTCTGTTGCTCGTGGTCACGGCTGCGCGTGTCGACACGGTGTTCGCGGCCGAAGAGGGAATGTATAGGGTTCGGGTCACGAACCTGACCAACACCCAGCGTTTCACGCCGATTCTGGCCGCCACTCACACCCGCGGCGCGCGTGTGTTCAGAGCGGGCACAGCCGCAGCGCCCGAGCTCAGAGCGCTCGCTGAGAACGGCGACACCGGCCCGTTGACCGCGCTACTCACCGGCCTCCCAGCGGCTGTTCGCGAAGTCGGATCGACATCAGGCCTCCTCACGCGCGGAGCCTCGGTCACGTTCGAGATCAGCGGAGGCGGCGGCTTTGACTGGCTCAGCCTCGCCTCGATGCTGATTCCGACCAACGACGCCTTTGTCGGGCTCGAGACCACGCTGCCGGAGGCGGGGGAGACGAAGGTCGTGTACGCCTACGCGTATGACGCCGGCACGGAGCGGAACGACGAGCTGTGCAGCTCGATCCCGGGACCGTCCTTCAGCGAGTGCGGCGGACCGGGTGGTGGTGCGCAGGTCGGAAACGGCGAAGGGGTCATCACCGTACACTCGGGGATTCACGGTGTCGGGGATTTTCTGCCGCACCTTCGTGACTGGCGGAACCCTGTGGCCCGGATCACGATCTGGAACGTCATGTAGGCGGGTCTCGTCGGTGAGGCCGCCTCACGACGTCGACGAACTGGCGGTATCCAGCCGTATCAATGGACCGACACCAGCACGCCGATGCCACGTGGCACGGCCATGGGAGAAACCTGCAGCCTCATCGCACCGCTATCGAACGTGACTGCGTGACCGGCAGCCATCCCGACTGCAGCCCCGAACACCACGTCACTCAAGAAGTGGCTATTGTCCACGACACGGGACGCCGCCACATACGACGCCACCCCGAATGCGGGGATTCCAACCTTCGACCCGTAGTGGCGATTGAGAACCGTCGCGCTGGCGAAGGTGCCTGACGTGTGACCCGACGGAAACGATGTCCGACTGCTCCCGCTGCCAGCCGGGCGCGTCCGCCGGACGGTGTGCTTGAGAAGCCGGGTGACGCCCCCCGCCACGAGCTGAGCTCGTACGAGGTCGCGCCCGAGCTCGGCGATATTCGGCTTCCCCACCCAGCGGCCGATGGTGTAGGTGGCGAACGAGCCACCGACCTGAACGAGGGTGCTGCCGAGGTGGTTGCCGGCTTTGAAGACATCGTCGAGTCCGTCGGCTTCGAGCCCCGCCGACTGCGCACTGAAGCGGCTCTCTCGAATATCGTCATCGAGCGGCCAGACGGCCAGGCTGCCCGCCAGACCCAGCCCGAGAATGATGCCGGATTGACGCGTCGTGAAGAACCGCCCAAAGTCGCCGGCAACATCCCGCAGGAATGACGGAGAGTGCTCCTGGTCCTCAGCCTGCTGACCGTCCTGGGCGACGAACCGGGTCCGGTCCAGTACCTCTGATAGGCTTCGGGAGTCTAACGGGATCTGGTGCGTCTCCGGCTGCGCGCTAGCCGGAAACGCGGTGAGAATCATTGTCGACGTGGCGAGAATGGCGATCGACCGAACATTCACACGCATGCTGCTCCACCCGAGCCGATACTGCGACCGACGGCCCCCAACGCGACATGACAGACTGACGGGACGTCTGGGAACCGCGGTGCTCCATTCGAGACCGCACTCCCGTCACGCCACGCGTGTGTTACGGCACATGCTAGCCGATCTCGCTGAAAAGTATTCGCGCGGCTGGTCCACTCGGGTCAAGACGTCGAGCCGGTCGCGCACGACGGCGAGAGTGTCCCTCCGAACGGTCCCTGTGCTGCTGGGAACGCTGCTGGTTGCGGCAGACGTGGCCGCACAGCCAGATGACCCAGCACCGCAACCCTTACCGACGGCCGATGCATGCGCCCAAAGCACACCAGGACCAAAGATAGATCCGATCGCCGGGGACCAGGTCGGCCGCGATGCGCTGTCGTGCCTACCATCGGGCCGGCACCTCGGCGCCGTGTTTGATGTCTGGTTCAACCGCGTGATCGGCCAGCAGGTCGGCGGCGGCGGCCTGGCGTTCTTCGATCCGCTGCGGCTGAGCTCTCATGGACGGTCGTGGCGACAGACCCGATTCCACATCAATGGGATAGACATCACCGATCCCGCTCGGCCGGGGGAACCACTGTTCGAGCTGCCGTACGATGCGTGGGACGGTCTGGCCTACCGATCGCTCTGGACCGCTCGACCTGGCGTCGATGTGAGTTTTCGAGCCGACGCCCCCGACCGCTGGCGACTCACCGGTGCGACCGGACAGGATATCGGGGGTGGCACCTGGATCCCTGGCGGCCTATTCGACCGGGAGCCCGCCACGGAGTATGGCGCAACCGCCGAGCGTCGTCGGCTGCGCGCGGTCGGGGAACTGTTCGCGGAACGCGCGTGGCACCTCGGGGAAACGAGTCGGCTTCGTGTGATCGGGTCATTCGTCGAGCATGAACATCGCTACCCCACGTTGCGCTCGAACGACGGAAGGCACGCGGTCGACCGCGCGCAGCGGGGAACGTTCGCTCTGCGTCACCAGTTCGACGACGGGCGCACTCTCATCAGCACGACGGTGGTGGGACAGACCAGCGGGCGTTCCCATGAGGGCGCGCAGTACCGATGGGAGCAGCCTCTCACCCTCGATACCTCGAGCGGGGCGTGGGGAGCACATCTCACATGGGCACGCCCTGCCGCCAATCTTGCTCTTGTCGTCGGACTGACGGCGCGCAGCGATGACGAACGTGTTCGTGGCACGACGCCATTCGTGACAGATCTCGAGTCGACATGGATGTACTTGGCGAGGCCCCGCGATGCCGAGAGTCTCCGGCGCAGGCGACTGGACGTGGCTGCAGATTGGGGATGGAAGGGCTGGCACCTACGCATGCGCGGAGCATACGCCGCGATCAATCTCGACGTTCACACGCCGTCGCGTCGGGGTATCTCGTATCTCCGGGGACCCGGTCGCGGACAGTCAGCCGCCCATTCCTTGGAGCTGTCGCCTTCTGAGCCGCGCCATGCACTCTGGGGTCGCGAAGCCCGGGTCGACGTGGAGCGTGAACTTCGGCTCCGCGATGTCACGTTGCAGGTGGTGACCTCGCTGGACTACTCCGCAGCCGGAGCGCGGCGGGGGCCACGTCTCGGGTACTGGTCCCCCGCGGTCGGGGCCGCGATGAGAGTGCCCTGTGGTTGGGCCGAGTGTTTCGCGTTGATTCGACGCCAGCCGCTCACCCTCACCCGTGAGGTGAGCGAGTTCCTCAGTCCGGAGGGCGCCTCGACCACACACCTTTGGAACGATGACGGAGACCTCATCCCTGAGCTTGGTGAGGCGGGGCCTCTTCTGGCGAGACACGGGGGGACGTATCACGAAATGGGTGAAACCCTCGCCAGACCCACCGAGGACCATTTCACGTTCGGGATTCGTACTCCGCGGCTTGGCCCCTTTCACGGGGTGGTGGCGGGGGTCGGCCGGTGGCTGTTCCAGCGCTACACCGTCCGTCTCTCCGATCCGTCACTGTATGCACCGGTCGAGATGGCCACTGCCGAGGGCCAGTCGGTGACCGCGTACGCCAAGGACCTCTCGAGAGCTGACGAGGAAACCTATCTGCTGGTCAATGACGCGGATGGGTCGCGTTACCTGGGTGTGGAGATCCAGCTGCACACCGAATCGACTCCGAACTGGTTCCTCAACCTGTCCGCGTCCGGTTATCACGCTGTCAGCAACGCGCCGTTCGGGAGCTTCGCCGATCGCAACGACTCGGGCGCGGTCGACGAGATTTCTGCCAACCCGAACGGACGTATCAACGGACGTGGGCGCCCCGACTCCGATCGCGCGTACGGCGCGACGCTCCTCGTTGGTCGCAAGCTCGCGGGTGACCTTTGGCTGTCGACGGCGACCCGATATCTCGACGGCCAACCATTCGCCCCCATCGACGTCGTCGAGACGTTACCACAGGGACCAGTGGCCGTGATGACGACCCAGCGCGGTACTCCCGGACCCCGCCACACGTTTCACATGACGACGGACGCCCGCCTGTCGTACCTTTGGCGCACCAACGGCCAGAACGCGGTGTCGTTGGTGCTCGACGTGTTCAATCTGCTCGGCTCGGGGACGGAGATTGCTGAAGATCCGCGAGCGGGTCGCGAGACCTTCCGCCGCGCGTTAGAGATGATCCCGGGCCGAGCGCTGTTGCTGACGGTAGGGTGGCGTGGCCCGTTTCGCTAAAGCAGGACCGGCCGAAACCGAGATGTCGGTTAAGATACTGGCCAACCCACTCGTATGACACAGGTCACGACCCTCGGTCAGTTCATCATCGAACGCCAGGCTGATTTTCCTTACGCCAAAGGAGAACTCTCCCGCCTGTTGCGCGATATCGGCATTGCGTCCAAGGTCGTCAACCGCGAAGTGAACAAGGCGGGACTTGTCGACATTCTTGGCGAGCATGGCACCACGAACGTACAAGGCGAGCGAGTCAAGAAGTTGGACGTCTATGCCAACGAGCAGTTTATTTCGGCTCTTGCTTCAGGTGGTGAAACGTCCGCTATCGCCAGCGAGGAAAACGACGACCTCGTTCCCATCACGACGAAGGTGTCTAAGGATGCGAAATACGTTGTCTGTGTTGACCCGTTAGACGGCTCGTCAAATATCGATGTCAATGTGTCGATCGGAACCATTTTTTCCATCTATCGCAGAACCGACACGAATGGGCCGCCGGTTGAAGGGGATCTTCTCCAGCGGGGAACAGAACAGGTCGCGGCCGGCTACGTCATCTATGGTTCGTCCACGATGCTGGTCTACACCACGCGGCGGGGGGTCAACGGCTTCACGCTTGACCCCAGTATCGGAGAGTTCTGCCTGTCCCACCCTGACATGAAATGCCCCGAAACCGGCCCCCTCTATTCCATCAACGAGGGCAACTACGCGCGCTTTCCCGATGGCGTCAAGCAATACATCAGATATTGCCAGGTCGAAGATGCAGCAACCGGCCGTCCCTATTCTTCGCGCTACATCGGCTCGCTCGTTGCCGACTTCCACCGCAATCTCCTCAAAGGCGGGATCTTCATCTATCCCTCCACCGCCAAATCACCAAATGGAAAACTGCGTCTTCTCTACGAATGCAATCCCCTTGCATTCATCATCGAAGAGGCCGGCGGCAAAGCATCCGATGGTCAGCGCAGAATTCTCGAACTCACGCCAACATCGCTGCACCAGCGCACGCCCCTCTTCATCGGCTCTACCCACATGGTGACCAAAGCCGAAGAGTTCATGCGGGCCTAGTGTCCTGCGTTTGATATACCTGTACACCGAGGGTGCCGATGCGCCCGGGTGGCCAGACGCGAAGAGCGAGCATATCGGGAATATTCGAGCGCGCTAGAAGAAAGTCTCAGCGCCGGCCCGAATGTACAGATATATCGAACGCAGGACACTAGTGGCCTGTACTCATTGAAGTAGTACTGGTACCGTGACGCGCTATATGGCGCTGACACTGACGTCCGATGAACGTACCGAACTGGAACGACGCGTTCGCAGTCTCAAGATCCGCGCGGAGGACGCGCGCCGCGCGCGCGTCATTCTGATGCTGGCTGACGGCGCATCGTACTCGGCGATCGAGGCCGCGGTGCCTTGCTACCGCGACTACGTCAATCGCTGGCGACGGCGCTTTCTGGCGGACCGCGTGGCGGGCCTGCAGCCGCGGTATCGCGGCCAGCCCCCGACGATTCTGACGCCGGCGATGGAAGCGCGCATTCTGGCGAAGACGAGGCAGCGTCCGCCGGATGGCAGCACGCATTGGAGCACCCGCAAACTGGGCCGGTTGCTCGGCATCCATCACAACCTGGTCGCGAAAACGTGGCGGCGGGCCGGCCTGCAACCTCATCGGTTCGAGCGCTACATGCGGTCGGACGATCCGGACTTTGAACAGAAAGCCGCCGATGTGATCGGGCTGTATCTCAATCCGCCGCAACACGCCGCGGTGTTCGCCGTGGACGAGAAAACGGCGATTCAAGCCCTCGATCGCTTGGTCCCGGTGCTGCCGCTGTCGCCGGGGCGCGCCGAACGGCACGGGTTCGAGTACTACCGCCATGGCACGTTGTCGTTGTTCGCCGCGCTCGATACCCAGTCCGGCGAGGTGTTCGGCCAGCCCGTGCCGCGCCACACCAGTGCCGCCTTTGTCCAGTTCCTCGGCGACATCGTCGCCAGTCAACCGCTGGGCCGCGAGATTCATGTGATCGTCGACAACCTCGCGACCCACAAAACATCGGCGGTCCGGGGGTTCTTGGCCGCGCACCCTAACGTCCAGCTCCATTTCACCCCGACGTACTCGTCGTGGCTGAACCAAATCGAACTCTGGTTCGCGAAGATCGAGCGCGACCTTTTGGCACGAGGGATCTTCACCTCCGTCGCCGACCTCGCTCGCAAGATCCGGCGGTACATCCGCCATTACAACAAGACGGCAAAACCGATCCGTTGGAGCTACCGAAATCCGATGCATCGAATTGGTAGTACTTCAGTGAGTACAGGCCACTAGCGTCAGTGATTCCTGGTTGATGGGCGTCCAGGACGAACCGATGAACATAGATCGTCTGGCGCAAGAACTTGCCGCCCATCTCGTCCTTTCTCGACCTCTGGTGTGCGTCGACCTGGAAGCCACGGGTCTCTGGCCAGGACGCGACCGCATCGTCCAAATTGCGGCGGCCAGCATCTTCCCAAACGGTGGCCAATCGACATGGTCGTCGCTGGTGAATCCCGAGCAGCCGATCCCCTCGGCCGTGACGAACATCCATGGGATTACCGATGCGATGGTGGCGTCGGCGCCGACCTTCGCGCACCTGGCTCCCACCGTCTCTGCACTCCTCTCTGCCTGCGACCTGACCGGTTATAACGTCGAACGATTTGATCGCCGGCTGCTCGCCGCCGAGTTTGGCCGCGCCGGATTCGACGACCCGTTGGTCGATGCGCGCATCATCGACGCCTACACACTGTTTGTCCGCCAGGAACCTCGGAGTTTGGACGCGGCGCTGCAGTTCTACGGAGTCCAGCAAGGACAGGCGACGCGCAAGGCGCATGACGCGAGGAGTGATGTCGAAGCGACGGTGGCCGTGCTGGCGGCGCAATTACGTACGTATCCCGATCTGCCAAAGACGGTCGACGGGCTTCACGACTGGCTCAATCCGAACGATCCGAATCGGATCGATGCGGACGGGAAACTGCTGTGGCGCGACGACGTCGCAACGGTTGCGTTCGGGGAGCAGGCGGGGACATCCCTCGTAGACCTGGCAGCCCGCGACCGCAGCTTTCTCGAATGGGTGCTGCGTAAGGACTTCTCGGATGAGGTTAAGACCATCGTTCGAGATGCACTGGAGGGACGATTCCCGGTCCGTGGTGAGGCGGACACACGAGGGAAGACCAGATGATTCAACAGACGTCGCCATGAGTCTGCACGGGTGATCATCCCGACCATGAATGGCTGGGGGCCTTGAGACCTCGCTGGAGCTCTAACGGCTTGTCATGCTGTTGGCTTCCGGCCGGCACCGAGCTGTCAGCCATCGCCTACTACGCCAACACGAGCGCTGCGCCACAGCCGGGCGGGATCCGGCTCACCCTCAGCCGATACGAGTGAGCGGTATAGAGGGCACCTGCCTTGATGGACTGCATCTGGCTCAGGTCCACCCGTGCGCATACAGAACAGTTCTTGTCCGTCCTTTGACTATAGCGGGCGGGTTCCCAGGGTCTGCCCCGATAGCGAACCAAAGCTGGCGCCCAGGGCGACTTGACCCCGTCGTTATCGAAGGGACCGCCGAAACAACGCTCAGGCTACTTCGGCATCAACGTTGCTACGAATCCGATGCCACCGTCGAGAGGGATGGAGCGAGGCGCACGGATACGATTCTTGTCACGCGATTTGTCCGGCACTCTCACGCACCGTCCCTCTCGACGCCGTGGCGCCACACCGCTCGCTTGTTCCGTCCGCGAAACCATGACCCGCCCGAACGGCGAACAATAGCCCTCGCTCAAGATGACCTCTCATCGTGACGCTGCCTAGCGTGACGTGTGATTTCACGTCCGTGCTGGGTCTAGTTCTTGCTCGTTATCACCAGGGCCAGACATGACGACTCTCCTGCCGGAATTGACCGCCAAGGGCCTCGTCCTTTGGCGTCTGCGATGGTCCCCCGAACAGCCGCTGTGGTGTTCTGTGTGTGACGGAGCTGGCGGGCTCACCTTGACGGTCCACAACCCTGCGACTGATCAGGCATTCGTGACAGAAGACCATCCAACAATTACGATACTTGTCGACCGTGCCGCGGACTTGCGAGACCAACTGGTGGCTGCCGGGTGGAAAGCCGTTGACGTCGACCTCGACGAACCGGACTAGTCGAGTCAGCGAACAGAATCGACTCTCGCCGGCGTGGGGCGTAGGTGCATTAGTTCATACCTGGAGTCGCTTGAAGTTCGTCCCGGCGCCATCGTCGGACCTTCCGTGCCGCGACGCCGTTGCAAAGCGACAGCACGTCGCATAGTGTGCCAGAGACGTGTGGGAACGCAGGTCGAGACGCCGGGCTCGCAGACCGCTCCGACGAATTCCTGGTCCACGCGATTCAGGCGGCGACCGGTTCGGTCTGTCGTGATGCCGCGCCACAATCGCCACGGCGCGTGACACCTAGTTCGCGCAGCACTCGGCAATAGAATCGAGCGTAGGCGTCCGCCGTGCGAGGTATCTCTCTCGACAACGCGCTCACCATGGCCTGTCAGAGCATCGGTGCCGGCGCCCGTCCGATGAGGATCTTGAACTGTTGCAGAGTCATCTCTCGTGCCCCTTCTTACACCTAAGACGCGGTCGATGTTGCTGCAGTTCCATTGTTTCTATTGCCAAAGACACAAACGTTGCCGGTGGGGGTGGCGGGTCGGCAGCCGCTGCTGTTTCCGATTGACACGACTCAAGCGCGCCAACACGACCGGACCATTTACGTAGTGGTCGGTCAAGTAGTAGACCGTCGGCTCTTCCGCGATCAACCGGTCCCACTCGTCGACCGCTCACGGCGGCGTCGCCATCCTCCAGTAGCCACCATGACACCCGACACAGGTGTTGTAGATCTCGTCTCCGGCTTCGAGAACCTGGTCAGCGTTCTCGGCATCCACAGCTTTGAGCGTTGTGTTTGCGGCATCGACAATGGCTTGTGACCATTGCAACCAATCGCTGTCGCCTGCTCGCCGACGATCTTCCTTCAGAAGATTTCCGCCGTCGGCCAGAAGAGTAGCCGCCTTTCGCAGCTCGCTCCACTCTTCGTCGCTTCGCGGGAACTTCTCCTCTACCCCATTGGCGGTCACGATGGTCGAAACGGACTGCCAAATGAAGTTAGCGGAAGGGTCGACCATGGTCGCCATGATCTCGCGCGCCGCTGTCTCAGGCGACCGCTGCGCACCAGCTCCCACGAATAACGGCACGGCGGCAAGGACCAGGTATCGGAATCGCATTACGTCGATGACTGTAGCCTGTTTGGAACTACGTAGCTAGACGGCTACGGGATCGGCCCGCCTGCAATCGAGGGTCGCTCGGGACACTCGAACACGTGCAAGACTCCGCGGCCGCTGGGCCGCGCGGCCGACTTCACGAGCCGTCCCGGCGGGTGAAGAGGATCTACAGGAACTCTCAGGGCACGTCTGGCGCAGCCTTGCCTTGCAGGCGGCCTTCAACCAGCCCTCCTATGAAGGCGGCGAACGGGCCTATGTCCTGCTTCACGCTCGCGGATTCCAGCGCGCCCATGTAATCGTCGCGCCGCTCGAGCGGCACGATTGTCCAGGGATAGCCACCTGACGCGAGCATCACGTTCATCAGAAACCTTCCCATCCGGCCGTTGCCGTCCATGTAGGGATGGATGTGCACGAACACGAAGTGTCCGAGCACAACGCGCACCGAAGGCTCCGTTTCCGCTTTCAGTAATTCGAATAGTGCCGGCATGCAATCGCGCACGGCTTCGCGCGGCGGCGGCACATGCATGGAACGACGGATATAGACCGGACCACTTCTGTAGCCAGCCAGGTCGGCGGCATTGACGATGCCCGCGCTCACGCTCGGCCCAAAGAGCTGCCGGTACCACGCGGCGTGATCCTCACGGCTGACGGCTCCGGCATTGGCACCGCTGAGGACTTTCTCCAGACTTGCCTTCACAGCGCCGAAGGCGTCGTAGTAGCCGTGCGCGGCAAGCGCGTTGCGGTTCTCGAGGTTTTCTGGGTTCTCATCCGGATTCCACACGCCGCTGCGCACCCGCTCAATCAGCGCACGGCTGACGCGATAGCCCTCGATCGACAGGGAATGATAGGCATCATTTACATACACTTCCTCGACAGCCTTCAGGTAGGCTTCCGGCTCTTGAGGGAGTCCTGGCGCTGCGGGAAAGGCTTCCAGCACGCTCTGGCGCATCGCGTCCCACATCAGGCGTATCCGATTCACGTACGGCGACGCCTCGCGCGCGGCCGCCACGATGCGAGGCGTGTCGTCAAACGGATCTGTCTCCCGGACCGTATAGCCACCCGCGTCCATCGTTTTCACGATGTCATCGGCGAAGCGCGCACGTCCGGTATTGCGGAATGCGCCAGCCAGACGCCCGGCGACGACGCTGTGGCCCCCGTCAAGCAGGAGCGCCAGTACGTCGGCGGCATCCTTGACCATCGCCATCGCCGTGCGCACATCCGTTGGAGCACGCCGGAAGTGCTGCTCCGAAATCGCCACCAGCGCTGCCGGCACAGAAAATAGGCGCAGGCCATCACGCTCGACGATCTCTGCGTCCACGGGCATGGTAGAACGCAGATCAAGAAGCGATGTGCCGTGTGGTAGCTCCGTCGGCTTATTGCCGCCTCTCGGCGTGCGCACGAGCAGCTGCACCGGCACCATTCTGTTGCCGGCATGCAGGGAGAGTGACTGTTCGGGCGAGATGCACCACTCCTGGCAGAATCGCGCGGAGAGATAGCCGGCGCAAAAGTCCCAGAACGAGGCGTACCATGGCGTGCTGTCTCCCGGTGCCTCATCGGGGCGTGACGGGATGTACCAGCCCTTGATTACTTCCTTTATGAAGCCGCTGCCGAGTAGGCGCTCGCGATGGGTACGGCTCAGGTCGCCGGACTTGATCGCAACAACACCGCGGCTCTGCAGCTCGTGCAGTGCTTCAAGGGATTCGGCCAGTTTTTCCTGCGGCGTTGTCATGTGTTCTTTCCTGCGTGCATACAGCGCTACACCATTCTTAGGGTTTTACGTCAGGTAAACATTAGGTTATCAAGTTGTATTATTTTCAGGTTTTAGAGTCTAGGCAATAATGAGGTTTTCCTGCTGACATGTTGTCTTGGGCCGAAAACCCCAAGAAACCACGCGGGTGGCCCAAGATACAGACCCCGAGGGTGATCAGTCCCAGTCGCCCACGTTGACTGCTGCCGCGACCCACCCACACGAGTCCTAGTGGCCTGTAATCATTGAAGTAGTACTGGTACCGTGACGCGCTATATGGCGCTGACACTGACGTCCGATGAACGTACCGAACTGGAACGACGCGTTCGCAGTCTCAAGATCCGCGCGAGGGTGAGCGAAAGTTAGTTGGAAATTGAAGCGGCTCCAAACCCTGTGGTTTGATGACGTTGACACAAACGGACATCACCCCACGAGAGAAAGGAGCCGAGATGAGCAGTGTCCTACGTCCGGTCAGGAAGCGCAAGAAGGGTCGCACGCTGGGTCCGGTCGACATCGTCCGCCGCGAGGACTACGCCGATCTGGAGCTCGACGCCAAGGTGGAGCTGATCCGCTCCTTGGTCCCCCTGGGCTTGATGCACGTGGAGGAGGTGCTCGACGCGGAGGTGACGGCGCTGGCCGGCGAGCGCTACGCCCGCAAGGACGCGTCGATCGGGGGACGCCGTCACGGCGGCAACCCCGGGACGGTGGGCCTGGCGGGGCAGCGCGTGCCGATTCGTGTACCGCGGATTCGTCGTGTCGCGGGCGGCGAGATTCCGCTGCGGTCGTACGCGGCGTTGCATGGCGATGGTGCGGTGAACGACTTGCTGCTGAAGCGCGTGCTGTATGGGATCTCATGCCGCAACTACGAGGCTGCCGCCGAGGCGATTCCCGGGGCGATCGGGCTGTCGGGGTCGACGGTGTCCCGGGGGTTTATCCAGGCCAGCGCGGCGCAACTCCGGGAGTTCCAAGAGCGGGACCTGTCCGGTGAGGACGTGGTGGCCGTGGTCCTGGATGGCAAGACGTTCGCCGAGGCCACGATGGTCATCGCGCTAGGCATCACGATGTCCGGGGAAAAACGCTTCCTCGGCTTGGTCGAAACGGACACGGAGAACGAGCGGGTGCTGACGCCGTTCCTGCGGTCGTTGGTCGAGCGGGGCCTCGACCTCTCCCAGGGCGTGCTGGTGATCCTCGACGGCGGCAAGGGGCTGCGTGCGGCCGTCCGGAAGGCCTTTCGGGACCGGACCCTGGTCCACCGGTGCCAGTGGCACAAGCGTGAAAACGTGGTGAGTCACTTGGCCAAGCGCGAGCAGGCGGTGTGGCGCCAGCGCCTCCAGCGCGCCTACAACCGCCCGGCGTATCCAGAGGCTCTGGGTGCGCTCGAGACGCTCCATCGCGAGCTGGAGGACCGGAACCAATCCGCGGCCGGCAGCCTGGCCGAAGGCCTGGACGAGACCCTGACGCTGCATCGCCTCGGGCTGTACGGGGTGCTGGGCCGGTCACTGAAGACGACGAACTGTCTGGAGTCCATCAATGCGCTCGTCGAGGAACGCTGTGCGAAGGTCGATCACTGGCAGAACTCGAGCCAACGCCACCGCTGGCTGGCCACTGCGCTCCTCGACATCGAACCGCGCTTGCGCAAGGTGATGGGCTACCGCCACCTGCCCACGCTCCGTGCCGCGCTGAAGCGAGAACTGAAGATAGACACGACGACGTCGAAGAAGAAAGCCGCGTGATGAATCAGGAGCCGTAGAGAGTTTCAACTAAGAATGGGCTTGACTCATCCGCGCGGAGGACGGGTGAGAACGGCGGAGCAAAAATAGACTACAGAGCGGCGGGATGAAGCCGCCTGAGGGCGGTGGAAAACCAGACCGCTCGCGTGGTCCACCGAGCATTCCCAGGGTGTTTTGTGGAACACAGGAGGGATGTATCGAGTGGAGCTCTATGCGGCGGTGCGGCGCAGCGTGTATGTGGAGGGATTGAGCGAGCGCGCGGCGGCGCGCCACTTCGGGCTGGCCCGCGAGACGGTGCGCAAGATGCTGCGGTACCGCCGGCCGCCCGGGTATCGCCGGGCGCAGCCGATCCGGCGTCCCAAGCTGGACGCCTTCACGGGGATCATCGATCAGATCCTCCGCGAGGATCAGTCCCGTCCGAAGAAGCAACGGCACACGGCCAAGCGCATCGGCGAGCGCTTACGGGCGGAGCACGGCTTCACGGGCGGCGACACGATCGTCAACACCTACGTGCGCGAGCGGCGGCTGGGCGGGCAGGAGATGTTCGTGCCGCTGGCGCATCCGCCGGGCGACGCCCAAGCCGACTTCGGCGAAGCACTGGTCGTGATCGCGGGCGTCGAATGCAAAGCGCACTACCTGGTCGTCGATCTCCCGCACAGCGACGACGGGTTCGTGAAGGCGTTTCCGGCTGAGACCACGGAGGCGTTCTGCGACGGGCACAACGCCGCGTTTCGCTATTTCGGTGGGGTGCCGCGGCGCATCGTCTATGACAACACCAAGCTGGCGGTGGCGCGGATCCTCGGGGACGGCACGCGCCAGCGGACGCAGGTCTTCAGCGAGCTCCAGTCGCACTACTTATTCGACGATCGTTTCGGACGCCCGGGCAAGGGCAACGACAAAGGGAAAGTGGAAGGGCTGGTCGGCTACGCCCGGCGCAACTTCTTCGTGCCGATTCCACGGTTCGACAGTTGGGACGCGTTGAACGCCGACCTCGCGTGCCAGTGCCGCGCGCGGCGCGGGCGCCGGCTGCGGCGGCACACGGAGACGATCGGGGAGCGCTTCGCGCGCGACCGCGCGGCGTTGTTGCCATTGCCGCCGGTCCCATATGACGCCCGCGAGACGCGCCCGACGCGGGTCACGTCGTTGTCCCTGGTGCGCGACCGCCGCAACGACTACTCGGTGCCGACCGCCTACGGCCACCGGGAGGTCTTAGTGAAGGGCTCGGTGGACGACGTCGTGATCGTGTGCGGGAGTGACGAGATCGCCCGGCATCGGCGCAGCTACGGGCGGGAGGAGTTGATCTTCGATCCGCGGCACTACCTGGCCTTGTTGGAGCGCAAGACGGGGGCACTCCATCAAGCGGCACCGCTCGCCGGGTGGGCGCTGCCAGAGGAGTTCCTCCGGCTGCGGCGTCTCTTAGAGGCGCGGCTGGGTAAGCCGGGCACGCGCGAGTACGTGCAGGTGTTGCGGCTGCTCGAGGACTTTCGGCTCGACCACGTCCGCGGCGCCGTCCAGGACGCCGTGCGCCTGGGGGCGATCGGGTTCGACGCCGTCAAGCATCTCGTGCTGTGCCGCCTCGACCCCCGGCCGGCCCGCCTCAATCTGGCGCAGTATCCGCATCTGCCGGTCGCCCGCGTGGCCACGACCGCGGCCGCGAACTACCTGGCACTCCTGGGGGCCGAGTGATGACGAAACCCACCCTACTGCTCGAGGCGCATCTCAAGGCCCTCCGCCTGCCGACCTTCTTGCGCGAGTACGACAAAGTGGCGCGGCACTGCGCCCAAGAAGGGCTGGACTGTTCGCGCTACTTATTCCGCCTCTGCGAGCTCGAGCTCCTCGATCGCGAGCAGCGCGCCACCGAGCGCCGCATCAAGGCCGCGAAGTTCCCGGTCTTGAAGAGTCTCGAGACCTTCGAGTTCCGTGCGATCCCGTCGGTGAACAAACGCCTCGTGCTGGAGCTGACCCGCTCGGAGTATCTCGACCGCAGAGAGAACGTGTTGGCGTTGGGCAACTCCGGCACGGGCAAGACGTATCTCGCGCTCGCGTTGGGACTCGCGGCCTGTCAGAAAGGCTATCGGGTGCGCTTCACTACCGCCGCCGCGCTCGTGAACGAACTCCTCGAGGCCCGGGATGACAAGCGCCTGCTGCGTGTGCAGAAACAGCTCGCGAAACAGGACCTCTTGATCGTGGACGAGCTCGGCTACGTGCCGTTATCGAAGACCGGCGCCGAGCTGTTATTCGAGATCTTCTCCCAGCGCTACGAGCAAGCGTCGACGCTGGTCACCTCGAATCTGCCCTTCAACGAATGGACCGAGATCTTCGGCTCCGAACGGCTGACGGGCGCGCTGCTCGATCGGCTGACGCATCACGTCCACATCCTGGAGCTGAACGGCGAGAGCTATCGCCTCGAACACAGCAAGAAAAGCCCGCCAGCCCGCGGCCGCTCCGGCATCCTGAAGCTTCCCCCCGCGACGCCGCTTTCAGGCACTCCGACCCACTGCCAGATGGTCTAGTTTTCCTCCGCCACGGTGGTCTAGTTTTGCTCCGCCCTTGACAACCTCGACAGGGACACGGTCACGCTCGAATTGCTCGAGCGCACCCTGCGGTCCGCCCAGGATCGTCATCACTGGCAATCACAACAGGCGAAGCTCGTCGAGCATGAACTCGAGGTTGCCGCCCTTCTTCAAGAGCGGTTTCTGCCAAAAGAGGTGCCTCTCGTTCACGGGTTCGACATCCGCGGGCATCTACACGCCAGCGGGCAAATCGGGGGCGATTTCTATGAGTCGAGTGGCCCGGGGGAATTGCACCCCCAGGCTCTCACAGATCCGGACGTGAGCGTCTCCACTCATCCGGCTCCTACCGTCCAGCCGGTGCCCGATAAAGCAGAGGCCAGTGCGCAAAGAGCGCTGGCTCCCGAAGCCGGACTTCGCGGATCCAGTGCCGCGCGCGGCGGCGGTGCTTCCTCAGGCGTCGATATTTCGACATGGCCCAGCGCGCCAGCCAGAGGTCGAGATGCATCAATGCAGGGAAGACTGCCGACTTGTAGTAACGACCATAGTAGGTAATCCACCCCCGGATGATCGGATTGAACATCCGAGCTAGGTCATCGATCCGTTTGTCGATGCGACAGTCGAGCTGCCAGTCTCGAATAGTCTGACGGATCGCCGTGGCGGCCTGATTGCTGATGCCCGGACTGAAGTTGACAAACGTCTTCCCCCAGCGATTCATCGACCGTCTCGGCCGGAACGAGTAGCCGAGAAAGTCGACCTGATGGTTGGGGTACAGTCCTCGGCGGACGTTGTCCCTGCAGTACACGATCTGTGTCTTGCGTGGGTGCAACGTCAGCCCACACGCAGCGAGCCGCCGCTTGAGATCCGCCTGCAACCGTCGAGCTTGAGACTCGCTGCGACAGTGACACACGGCGTCGTCGGCATAGCGTTCGAACGGAATGTCGGGATGGTGCTGAGCCATCCACCGATCGAACGCGTAGTGCAAGAAGAGATTCGCCAACAGCGGTGAAATAACTGACCCCTGTGGCGTGCCCTTCGTCCGAGGCTCCAGGGTGCCGTCTTCCAGCTGCACCGCGGCGGTCAGCCACCGCTCGATGTACAACAGCACCCACGTGCAGTCGGTGTGCTTTCGCACCGCCCGGAGCAGCAGGTCGTGCGGAATGGTGTCGAAGAAGGCCTGGATGTCGAGATCGAGCACCCAGTCGTGGCGCCAGCATCGCTGCCGGGCCACGCCCACGGCCTCGAGGGCCGACTTGCCAGGCCGATACCCATAGGAGTCTGGATGGAAATGCCTTTCCAGGTCCGGTTCCAGGGCCATCTTCACCACGCCTTGCGCAATGCGATCCGCGACTGTTGGTATTCCCAACGGCCGTGAGCCGCCATGGCGCTTCTTGATCGCCACCCGTTTTACTGGCGGAGGAAAGTAGCTGCCCGATGACAATCGATTCCAGAGCTTGAACAGGTTGTTCTTCACATCCTGGCCAAACGCGTCGATCGACTGGTCGTCCACGCCGGCTGCTCCTCGGTTCGCCTTCACCCGTTGGTACGCCTCCCAAACGAGACGTTTGGGAATATCGAACGACTTTGCTTTATCCAAAGGCTCCTCCCGCCGCGCGGTTGACCTTTCGATAAAGCTGGACGGTGTTGCGCCTTCGCTCCAGCACCATTACAGCGCCTTCGTCACTACTACGCGCAACTCCGCCCCTGTGCCCCGCATCGGTACGCTCGTCTCGTGGGGCGTCCACTTGAACTTCTCCCTTTGCATCGGGGCGACAGGTTCCCACGTTCCACACAAGAGCCTGAACCACGGTCACGCCGCCTTCATGCCGGACGCCATCTGGGCAGTAAGCAAGGTGTCCCCCAGACTCCTCCCGGGCTAACGAAGCCCACCCGGTTTTGACGCCATCTGTGTATTTTTCGACACGTCATCAGCGGTTCGCTTGCGCTCGTCTCCGTGGCCCTCACCTGACCGGATCAAGTCCGGCCTTTTCCTCAACGCTCACCACCATCGCTCTTGACGACAGCAGCTTGAGGTGGTTTGAAGCCTGCTCCTGCAAGCCGGCTTCGAAGGGCCTACCCTCATCTCCTGTGCAGCATGGCTGCTCAGGAAGTAGCTAACTCATAACCCCTCCTTCGCGCCTTCGTGGCGCACCTTCATCGAGATACCAGGGCCTAGCAGACAGCTTGCGATCGCCGTCGGTGACGCGTCTGGCAAAGGAATTCCCGGCGCGCTCCTCATGGCGAAGGCCCAGGGTCTCTTGCGAGCTGAGAGCGCCCAGGAGGGAACCTCAGACGACCTCTTTCGACGGGTCAACCGGCTCCTGTGCGGTGATGCGGTGCATGATCGATTTGTGACCCTCTTTTTCGCGCTGCTCGCTGAGAACAGTCGGGAGATCCGCTTCGTCAATGCGGGACATCCGAGCGCCCTGCTCATTCAGCCAGCCGGCATCCAGACGCTGAGCGCTTCTGGTCCGCCGCTGGGGCTGTTCCCGGACGCGACCTACCAGGAACAACGTGTCGCTGTGAACCGAGACGACCTTCTCGTGATCTACAGCGACGGCATTACGGAGGCGCAGAGCACCAACGACGTCTTTTTCGACGAAGCGGGCATTCTTGACATCGTCAGCCGTCACGCAGGCTCGGAACCTCTCGAGCTCGCGCAGACGATCTGCGCGGCGGCTGAGGCGTTTGAACGAGACAATCAATCAGCGGGGGACGATAAGACCGTGGTCGTCGTGCGGGTGGGCGGCGGCCACTAGACGCTCACCGGAGAACCGCTGGCACTCGACCTACTGGAGACCCATCCGCACATCAGCCCCCGACCGAGGCTTCAGGGACTGACTGACGTCTCTTGAGCATGGTCACCTCGTTTCCTGTCGCGTTGAATCGCACTTCGTTCATGAACGCGCGGATCAAGAAGATGCCGCGGCCCGCCGGACGCTCGATGAAGTCCGGGTGCGTCGGGTCGCCCACACCCGTGACGTCGAACCCTTTCCCGTCGTCACGCACGACGAAACAGACATCATCGCTCGAGAATCGCGCCGTGACATGGATACGTCGGTCACGATACGGTGGGGTTTCGGCCCGCTGCGCTGCCGCCGCGCGATACGCCGGAAGGTCAGTCTCACGAAGCTCGGACGGCACTTCAAGGTTGCCGTGATAGTACGCATTCGTGAGGGCCTCATCCAGCGCACTGGCGACGTGGTGGCACTCCGATTCGTCGAAGCCCTTGAAGCCTCGAACGGCTTGCGTGAGGAACCTGACGAGTGATGAAATCATGGCGAGGTCGTTGTCCAGAATGAATGAGGCTTCACGCAACTGGCCCATCAACTGCCGATCGGTGTCCCGTTCCCGCGACACCGCCAACAGACGGTCCACGACTTCAACAAGCTCGCGCACCAGCGCTTTCTTGGGGACGTAGCTGGTCGCTCCAGCTTTGAGTGCCTGGACCGCGACCTCCTCGCTGCCTCGCCCGGTCATCAGCACGACCGGCACGCGCGGATGCTCTTCTGTGATGCGCGCGACGAGCCCTAACCCGTCCAGCTCGGGCATGAGGAGGTCCGTCAGCACCAGATCGACCGGCTGTTCCTGCAACCGCTCGAGCGCCCGGAGGCCGTTCTCTGCATAGACCGCGACCCAGGACGCATGTCGCTCGAGCAACTGTCCGGCCAGCTGCTGGTCCGCCGCTGAATCGTCGACAACCAGGATCGTCGCCATACGGTCCTACCGTTTCACGGTCTGCGCTGCCCGCAGGCCGCTTCGATCAACATGATACCCCGCCCCATGGACCGTAATCGTCACTTCACCCTGACCACGTTCTTCGAGCGCATTCCCATCGTCGACGAGACAGATCGTGTTGGGCATCAAAGCCCGCCAGGAATCGTGGGCGAGAGGCGAGGAGCGCCTCCGCGCAATGATACCTGGGTCGGATGTTGGATCGCTCTAGGAGTTTTCCTAGGTCTCGCAGCGAGCGCCTGCGGCTATCCTTAGGTCGGGGTGTATGATTGGTCCCGGTACACAAATGTAAGCCTTGGCGCGACGCATCCGGTCCCACACCGCGTCGTGACTTTCCGCTGATACGTCTACGTCATGAGGAGGCACCGTGGAGCTTCGGGAACGACACGTCGGCGACGCCATCGTGATTGATCTGAACGGGCAGTTGACCCTTGCAGATGGCAGCCAGGAGTTGAAGGACAAGATCAACAGTCTGCTCCAACAGGGGTTGCGCCAGGTGGCACTCAACCTCAAAGACGTGCCGTACATTGATAGCGGAGGACTAGGTCAGCTCCTGGCCAGCCTGTCCACGGTCAGGCGCCACGACGGCAGCCTCGCACTGTTCAACTTGGGAGAGCGCTCGAAGGATCTGCTGTCCACGACCAAGTTGCTCATGGTCTTCGACACCTACGACAGCGAGCAGGACGCGCTACAAGGTTCGGGCGAGATGCCCTAGCCGACGACACCTCGCCGTTCACCCTCTGTCCCCAACCCAGGCGCAAACACCAGACTGCGGTGAACTGATGGGCCGTGAACGACGTGGATGAGATGCGCGGCCGCGTCCTCGACAACCGGGATGCGCGCCATTCGCCTTCCCTTACCCGTCGCGCGCCGCTGCCACGAACCGCTGCAACTCAGGCACCACCACGTCGAGTTCCTCCACTAGTGCGCGAGTCGCCTCCTCGATCTCACCGACAACTGCGTCCTGGCACCGTGCTTCGACTACGCTCGCCTTCTCGACCACGTCGGCGCCGTCGAACATCCGAAGTGAACCGCCGAGCGTATGTGCGGCCCGCCGCAGCGTCGGCGCGTCCCCTCCCTCAAGGCCCTTACGTAACTCGATCACCAACGACGGGTATTGGGTCAAGAACGCGTGGAGCACGGAACACAGCAGATCGCGGTCACCGTCCACCGTCGCCAATGCGGCCTTCCAGTCGAGCCGCCCCACGTTGCGCGCAGAGTCCCTCCCGGGCGCGCCCGCCAGTCCCGTGCCGACGTGGCGCGCGATGATCTCGAAGAGCTGGGCCCGACGGAATGGTTTAGACAGATAGCCATCCATCCCAACCATTCGGCAGCGCTCGACGTCTGCTTGGGTCGTACGCGCGGTCAGCGCAACAATCGGTGTCGGCGGCGCCTGCGTCTCGCGCTCGCGCCGTCGAATGGCCTGCGCCGCCTCGAACCCGTCCATCTCAGGCATCTGTAAATCCATCAGGATGACATCGAACGGCGCAGCGATGGCCGCCTCGACGGCCTCCGCACCGTTCTTGGCGACGGTGACCGTGTGTCCATCTTTCTCCAGCAGGTCGACGGTCAAACGCTGATTCGCCAGGCTATCTTCGGCGAGGAGCACCTGGAGAGGAGGGAGCGCCGGAGGCGCTGCGGTCTCCGCAGGATCTTTGTCCGGGGGCCCCGCAGTGGCCCCGACGGCCGACAGAATCGCGTCCCACAACTCGGACTGCTTGGCCGGCTTGACGAGGAACGCGGCCACGCCGATCTGCTCCGCCAGCGCACGGTCGCCTGGCCTCTCTCCGGATGTCAGCAGAAGGACAACGCCTCTCCCCAATTCAGCATCCTGGTGAACCGCTCGCGCGAGCGCGAAACCGTCCGCGTCCGGCATCTGCACGTCGGACAACACGAGCCGATACGGGTCACCGTTGCCCGCGGCGCGCCTCAGCGCGTCCAGCGCGGGGCCGACCCCGGACACCGTCTCCACGCGCAGGTTCCACGCACCAACCGCCTCCGCCAGAATGTGTCGGTTCGTCGCGTTGTCATCGACGATCAGCGTGTGCAGTCGGTCGAGGGCCTCGTGGCGCATCTCGGAGGGCCAGGACCGTCGGCGACTGCGATCGCGTGAAGGGCACAGCAAAGTGGAACGTGCTCCCTTGCCCGGGGGCGCTTTTCATCCACATCCGGCCCCCCATCATGCTCACGAGCCGTGACGCGATGCTCAGCCCGAGCCCGGTGCCGCCGTAGCGCCGCGTCGTCGACGAGTCGGCCTGCACGAATGGCTCGAAGACGGCCTGGTGCTTGGCCTCGGGGATCCCGATGCCGGTGTCCGACACCGAGAACCGCAAGACGGCCTCATCACCGGCGACCCGCTCACGGCGAACCCGAACGACCACCTCACCGTCTCGGGTGAACTTGATGGCGTTAGTGAGGAGGTTGGCCAGAATCTGACGCACGCGTAACCAGTCGCCGACAAGCGCATCGGGTACGTCGGCAGCCACATCGCACGCCAGCTCCAAGCCTTTCCCGTGCGCGCGCGTCGCGTACGCCTTGAGCGTGTCGCCGACGCTGTCCCGCAGCCGCAGCTCCTTGCGCTCGAGGTCGAGCTTGCCGGCGTCGATCTTGGAGAAGTCCAGGAGGTCATTGATGATGGCGAGCAACGAGTCTGCCGATGCTTCCAGCATCCGCAGGTTGTCGTGCTGGGGCGGCGTCAGGTCGGCGTCGTGTAGCAGTTCCGCCATGCCCATGATGGCGCCGAGCGGTGTCCGCAGCTCGTGGCTGACGTTGGCAAGGAAGGCGCTCTTGGCCTCGTTCGCTGCCTCGGCTGCGTCTCTTGAGAGCGCCAGCTCGTCGGTGCGCCGTGCCAGTTCTTGATTGACATACTGAAGGTCGAAGGTCGGCGAGATCACTTTACCGAGCCGCATCAGGAGTGCTTCGTCCTTTGCCGTAAAGTCGCCTTTGAACTTGTCACTCAGCTGCAGCACCCCGACGAACCCTCCGTTTTGGCGCAGAATCGGAACCACCAGCCAGCCGCGCATCGCCGGATGCTCCAGACCCCGTCCGTCCTTGAGTCCGCCGAAGTTTTTCCACCGGGGGTGGGACACAAGTTCTTCCTGGGTCATCCGCATGGGACTCTTCTGTTCAACGACGCATCCCCAGATGCCTTCTCCCGTCGGCATCACGTCGTAGGTGTTGTATCTCTCATACTTCTTCGAGAATGAGTGCGTATGTATGGCCGTACGGAAGTCGCCATCGGGCACATAACTCAGAGCTGACTGATGCGCCCCGATCATCAACCTCGCATACCGTGCGAGTTCGTGAAGCGCCTCTTCGAACGTGGCGGCCTGATAGGCATCGGCGGCGGTCTCGTCGATCTCGCGAACAATCGCTGCCCGCCCAGTTTCTTCGAGGTCTTCGCTTCTGTTCGACATCGCACCACACCTGGCCAGACGTGCCGAGGGGCCACCACGGTCGAAGGCGTCGACGCTTCTTGGTCGGCTCAGGACCGACTGCCGCGGCCACGCGCGACGGTGGCACCACGAGCAGCATACCAAAGTCACCTTTCCGGATTGCGATGCCGTGGTTCGTGGTGACTTTGGCCCGATTGCACGCTCCGCGCACGTCGCCGGATGCGCGCCGTGGGAACTGGGTTGGGACCGTCCGGGTCAGTTCCGATTCATGCACGGCCACCCATGGCCGTCCAACGCAGACTAGGCGCTCCTGACGAACGTGTGCCGGTCGGTTGTGAACCAGACGTAGGTATCAGTCGATGTCGTGGCCAGGCTGGCTCGCTCCATCGCGACCGCGAATGATGGATAGACCGTCGACGGTGCATTCGGAAAAACGCTGAGCGCGTACCGGGCATCGCAGCGACGCATGATCACGACATCACCACGCGTGGGCCCGGAGGTGATCTCAGCCGCCCAGTCTCCCACGGGTCCGAAGTCGCTCAGCATAAAGGTTCCGTCGGATGTACGAATCACGAAGCCGGACTCCACGAGGGTGGTCAGAGCACGTTCGCACGCCGAAGGGTCCAAGCCGCATATGTTGGCGACCTCATGGAGGGACAGGTGCTGTCGCGGCGCGCTACGGCACCTGAGCCGGCAGAGACGCAGAACCCGCCGTGTGAGGGCTGCGTTCGGCGTTGAGTATTCAGCTCGATGTTCAGACGGACCGGGCACGACCAATCTCACCCTCGCCGATTCCCCAGCAATCTCTGTCCCTCAGGGCCAGCTCCCCGCCGGAATGCCCTCAGACTGCGTGGCGTGCCGGGGCCCACCATTCGCGGGCGCGCCGTTCTCGACGAGCCCGCGGTGAGCGGCCCAGCGTGACCTTGCCTGGAGCACATCACACGACGGTTCCAGAATCCTGAGGACGACCTCCAGTAGAGGTAGCAGCGCTGGCTTGTGGGCGGGTCTGCTTCGCCCGCCGATACCGGCCGCACGTCCGTCGGCTCTTTGGTGACCATGACCCTCAGACTACGCGGACCAACACGTCGTGAGAACTAGGGAAGATCCTAGATCAAGAGCCATCGCGAGACCGGCTCGTCCTGCTGCGTCACTGGGCCCTGGGGGCTTGCGTGGCTTCCAGACGCTGCGGGCAGGGAGAAGGGCCGGGTGGCTATGGGAGTTCCGTCACGCCGTGCGCGACGGCGTATTTCGTCAACTCCGCCGCCGTCCGGAGTCCGAGTCGATCCATGATACGGCCCTTGTGAAAGTCGACCGTCTTTTTCGAAATCTTCAGCAGCGCCGCAATCTCCTTCGCCGCGTGGCCCTCGGCCACAAGCTGCAGCACTTCTCGCTGGCGGGACGTCAACGCTCCGGATTCCGGTGCGAGCCTTCGGAGATCTGCTCCTAGGGGCTGTAACACTTCTGCGGGGAACAGCGGCGTCACATAGGGCCGCCCCCGAAGCACCACGGAGATCGCTTTGGCCAACTCCGATGCGGCCGAACGCTTCAACAGGTAGCCCGAGGCGCCGGCGCGAAACGCCTCTCGCGCATAGGTCGGGTCGGCGTGCATCGTCAGAAAGATGATTTTCGCGTCTGGGACGCGGACGCGCACGATACGGGCGGCTTCCAAGCCATTGAGCAGCGGCATAGAGATGTCGAGCAGAATCACGTCCGGACGCGTGCGTTCGGCCGCCTCCACGAGGGCGCGCCCGTCTCCCGCCGTGCCCACCAGTTCGCACGTGTCCTCGAGGAGCTTGCGCAACCCCTCCAGTACCAACGTGTGATCATCCGCCAAGAGAACCCGTGGGCGCATTATGAGTCCCTCGTGTCGACCTTCGGCACCGGGACCCAGACGTCAACCTGTGTGCCGTCGCCACGTCGAGAGTCAATGCTGAAGCGACCGTCGACGAGCCTCACGCGCTCTTGCATCCCGACAAGGCCGAGACTCGAACCGCCGTCCCCTGTGTTCGGAACGTCGAAACCCACCCCGTCATCGGCGACCGCCATCCGGATACCACCGTCCGATTGTTCAAGGCTCAATCGGACGTGTGTGGCGCCAGCGTGGCGAGCCACGTTTCGTAGCGCCTCTTGTGCGACACGATACAGACATGACGCCACTTCCGCCGGCAGTGGACCTGTTAGCCGCTCCTGCCTCAACTCGACCTCGACCTCCTCTCGGCGCCTATAGTCGACAAGATAGGACTCGAGAGCCGCTGGGAGTCCCAGATCGTCCAAGACTGACGCGTGGAGCTGGTAGGCGAGCCCGTGAACCACGTCCGAGAGCTCAACGAGCTGGTCCCGCAGCGTGCCAAGACGTTCGACCGTGGTCCTTCGGGCCCGCGGCAGGTGTTGCTGGAGCCCCTCTATCTCCAGCGTCACCATGGCCAGACGCTGGTTAAGATCATCGTGCAGCTCGCGGGAAATCCGCCGTCGCTCGTCTTCTTGCGCCGTGAGGAGGCACCCGGCCAGCGCTTGCAACTGGAGCCGACTCCGTTCGAGCTCCGCCTGTTTCTGGTCCAGCACGGCCTGCGCCCGCTTGCGGTCCGTGATGTCCCGCCAGGTGGATCGATAGTAGAGATTCCCCTGCTCGTCACGAATGGCCGCCACACTGAGGCTCACATCGAGCGTCTCGCCATGCTTGCACTGAAGCTGCAACTCCGCGTCGCGGACGCGGCCATGCTCGCGTACCTGCTCGAGAGCCGCCGTGAGAGCCGGCCAGCAGCTCGGATGATGAAGGTCGCGTACCGGACGTCCGAGCAGCTCCTGTCTGCTGTAGCCGGTCGCGCGGACGAGCGTCTCGTTGCACTGCACGATGTTTTCGGTCTTGAGCGTGAGCGACGCAAACATGTCCGGGGCATCCTGGTACAGGTTCTCGTATCGCGCCTGCGATGCCTGCAGCGCCTGCTCAACCTGCCGCCGTTCGCTGACATCGTGCAGGATCACGACGACGGCTGACAGGCTCGCCGTGTCGTCACGGACCGGTATGCATCGGACGTTCATTACGGTGTGTGTTCCATCCTGGGCGACGAACTGCACCTCCTCAACCACGACCGTGCCCGTCGTGAGGGTCCGCGCCAATGGCCACTCGCGATCCGTATAGGGACGACCGTCCAACCGGACGAGCCGGCATGAAACGACGTCGATCGAGGCGGGAGGGCAGAGAAAACAGGGCCACGTACGGATGGTCTGTGCGTTCCACCAGAGGACTTTTCCGGAGGGGGCCTCAACGATGAGTCCAGCTGACGGCAGCCGGTCCAAGACCGTCGTGAGCCACGCCTGCCCCGGAAACCGTGTGGCGTGGCGACGACCTAGACGCGCCGCGAAGTCGGCCGGTTCGCGGTTGCGACCTTTGAGGCCGACTGCCGTCGGCGAATCTTCATCCCGATTGCGTTTGGCTACCCGTGATCGATGGGCACGCGCCACAGGACCTCCCCAAGGAGCCGCGGGGTCGTTCCCTATTTATCAACTCTTTCCGGCGGTTCGTCAACGGCAAACGGCGGACCTGTCCCCTAGGAATTCACCCAGTTCCCCGGCGTGCGGTCTGTTCGCTATGCTCGAGGTGGCAGTGCTGAGACGTTTCCATCCAACCCGCGGCTCGACACTGACACAGAGGAAAGTGGCGGGGCCGGGCCTCCTGCAATGTCTCGTGCCGACCTCGCCACGACCTCATACCTGACGCGGGCCGGGGAGGGTCGGTTCCGCGGTGCCCTTCCCGGCCGGGATGAGCCCTTCCAGGCCATCCCGCGCGCCGTGCGTTCGTTTTCTGAGGACCGTCGAGGTGTGATGTCGGAGGCGAGGCACATGGACCAGCTGCCACCACTCTGGCCGAGCACGGGTGATGTCGTCATCATCAAGCTGACACGCGGCGACAGATTCGAGATCGCTGTGTGTCCAGAAGCGGCCCAGATCGGCTGCGAGTCGTATGACGACGCGTGGTCGACCGCCCGCACCCTTGCCGAGAGCACTGCCGTCGACGTCTGGTTCACGCGTCCGGCCGCAACTGGTCGCCTTGAGAACGAGCTCCGGCTCCTGGGCCACTATCGACGCAGACGGGAGATCGAGCAGGAAGCAACTCGTTCAGACAACACGTCTGCATCGACGTCAGAAGGAGAGTGCCATGACACGCCGCGTGAGCCGTTTGCCGCTAGAGCCGCCGCGCTACATCGTGGGTCCCAGCACAGCCCGAGCGGGATATCTCGTCGGAGCGTCTGATCGATGCGCCCCGAGGTCGTGGTCGACCGTCGACGTTCCGGACCCAAGACAATATGTCGCCAGCCCGACAGCAACAGAGATTCATCGCCGCCTCTTCTCGGGGTGGGCCCCTCCGTCCGGTGAAGCACCCCGGGTGACGCTCAGTCACTATTCCGAACGGGCGTCCGCTGCTGTAATTCCGACGGTGGTGCGCGGGCAGACGACGAAATAGCGAGGGGGAACCGATGGAAGTAGTGGCGTGGAGTATCGTGGCCCTGCCGTCCGCGATTGTCGTGTTTGGGCTCGCCGTGGCCCTGCGCGATCTCGTCGTCCGCCGCAAGTAGGCCGCCCGGACCTTTCTAGAACCGGTTTCATTACCTCTCTAGAACCGGTTTCATTACCTCGCCGGCATTCGGCCGCCGATTCCCGCCAGAGGCGGCGCCGAGACGTCTTCAGGTGGAACGTTCCCAGTTCCGTTCTGGGATCTCGAACACTATCCTGGACTCAATGGGTGACGACGTGCTGCACGGAACCAAGCCAAGAAAGAAAGGAAGGTCGTTGCCCGCGAGCCCGGTTGCTCAGTCCAGTCCACGGAGGTCTCCAATTCATGGAAAATCCACCGGATGATCGGTGTCCCCGGACGTGATGGGCGAGCCCAGACGCGCATCGCTCGTCCGGGGAGGTGCCCAGACCTCAAGGCGGATGTGGCCGCGAAATGACCTCACCGGACTACTGGAGAACCAGTAGCCAACGCGTGGGTCCTCGAGCCAGACGGCGTCAGGCGGTCCACGAAGCCTTCCCTCCTCGTCGCGGGGCTGGGTAGAGCGCCATCACGGACGCTCTCCTCGGCTGAGGGAGTCGCGGTTCCCGAACCCTCGCGAAGATTCGCGGCTTCGAACCAGCCAGTAGAATTGGTCACAGCGACGTCCCTGATCTCCGAAAGCGCAGCGCCCGGCACAGCCGGGACGGCCACCCCGACCCTCACACCCGGCAGACCATGCCCCGTAGTATCCGTGACTCGGCCCATGATGGCGCTCTGGGCAGACGCCTCCACCGGGATCGAAACTAGGCACACGATCGCAAACACGTGACGCTTGATGGGTATGCTCCGCATCGCTTTTCCTCCCGTGAGAACGATCCTTCTGTGCTTGTCTGTGAGATTAATCGCGGGAACCGGATTTCGGAACTGGGAAATACCCCAGGGCACGGCTCTGAGCTCTGGGAATTTTCCCAGTTCCCACTGGGCGCATGGCACGCTATCCTGCTGGCGATTCTGACGCCGCTTTCGGGTCTCATAGCTGGGAGGTCACGATGGTGTCGAATGCTGATGTGAATCGACCGACCCATGCGCCGCTACCCTGCGCCACCCTTCCAGTCCCGCCCGGGTGCGCTCTCTGTGGTGGGCATCAGCTGAGCGGGAGCTGGTTGCTGTCTGGGCCACCCGGCGCTGCCCAGATGCTGTGGGTCTGCCTCGACTGCCAACACCTACTGGCCAGAGGCGTCGACGCTGACGGCGCGCTCGGGGGCTGACGCGGGCGTCGACATGTGAGCTTAGGGCCGTGGTTCGGGACTGCGAAGGGCTTCCTATGGAACCCAGAAGGTGGTTGGAGGATCGGGAACATGCCTTGGAGGAGGAATACTTCTGGAAGAAGGAACGCACGCTCCTGACTCGACTGCGAGCTGACAGCCGTCGGGAGCACGAGCTGCGCGTGCTCCGCGCCGAGTTGGGCACCGACGATGAGGTCCTCCTGGCGAAGCTTCAAGCCTCTGGCTTGACGCCCGACACCCTGGGTCTTCTTTTCGTCGTCCCGCTGGTCGAGGTCGCGTTGGCCGACGGGGATGTGTCAACGGTTGAGCGTCAACTCATCCTCGAGATGGCTGCTCGCCGCGGTATCGCGTCGGACACGCCCGCCTCCATGGAGCTCAGGGGATGGCTCGACCAGTGCCCGACCAATCAGTTCTTCGACACGGCGTTCGAGGCCGTCCGCATGATGCTGGAGTCGGAGGACCCCGACACGAGAGCGGATGACGAAAGGGACCTCATCGGGTCCTGCACGCGGGTTGCAGAGGCCACGGGCGAGATCCTTGGGCTCGTGCGCGTCTCGCACAACGAGCGTGAGTGTCTGCGGCGGCTGATCCACGGACTCACGCGCCGACACTGACACCTTCCGAACGACCTATTTCCACAGAGGTTGGCCCATTCCGCGGCCCTAGGGTTCTTCCCAGTTCTCAGAGACCGCACCGCCTTCTAAACTGGTGCTGAATCACGGATATGGGGGCACGCGATGACAGTCTCGGTGCGAGTGATTGATGATGTCGTGATCTTGGATCTGAACGGTCGGATGACGGTGAATCGGGACGGTGAGCCGCTCGGGGACCACGTGACCCGATGGCTGGCACGAGGTCATCGTCACCAAGTGATCGATCTTGCCAACGTGTCCTACATGGATAGCACGTGCCTCGGCGAGATCGTGACGGCCTATCAACTCCTCCACACTCGAGGCGGATGCCTGGCGCTGATGCACGTCCCACAGCGCGTTCAGCGGCTTCTCGATATCGCCGGGTTGACGATGCTTCGGATTCTCACAGCCGAGCAGGACGTCACGCAGCTGGCCAAGGGACCGGCGCTGGCGCCAACCGGAGGATGAGCAGGAGGCTCACGACGCATGCTTAATTCGGCATCGCCCGCTCGCCACTATGGGCGCCGCGAGCGGCAGAGCGGGCTGGTCCGACGATACTGCTGGTGGACAGCGAACCCCTCCCGCCGCAACTAAGATGAGAGCGTTCGTGTCCGCCGCTCGTCGAAGGGCTTGACAGGGCGTTCAACCCCCGCGCCGAAGTCGCGGTCGATGCGCGACCTCATCATTCTGCTGATCCACCTGATCGCCACACTGGCTCGGCTGACCGGTCCCGGCGGTCTCCGGTCTGTCGTGGCCGAATCTCTCTTGGTCAAGCATCAACTGTTGATTCTCAATCGCTCGCGGCACCGGTCGCCGAACCTCGCGCGTCGGATCGGGTACTACCTGAATGCGTGGAGGATTCCGGCCAAGAACACGCCACACGTCACGGTCAGCACCACGAGGAACCCGTAGAGGTTAGGAGGGCCTTCTGCTGGTCCAAACCAGAGGAACCCGGAAATGACCAACGTCAACCCGAGCACGATCCACTGTCGATTATCTAGTTGCATGCCATCCCCCCGCTGCTTTGCCATCTGCGACAGTGGTCTCTCAACACCGTCTTTCTAACCGTAGTGATGGGACTCTCGTTTGGGAACTAGGAGAACTCCTAGTGGCCTGTACTCACTGAAGTACTACCAATTCGATGCATCGGATTTCGGTAGCTCCAACGGATCGGTTTTGCCGTCTTGTTGTAATGGCGGATGTACCGCCGGATCTTGCGAGCGAGGTCGGCGACGGAGGTGAAGATCCCTCGTGCCAAAAGGTCGCGCTCGATCTTCGCGAACCAGAGTTCGATTTGGTTCAGCCACGACGAGTACGTCGGGGTGAAATGGAGCTGGACGTTAGGGTGCGCGGCCAAGAACCCCCGGACCGCCGATGTTTTGTGGGTCGCGAGGTTGTCGACGATCACATGAATCTCGCGGCCCAGCGGTTGACTGGCGACGATGTCGCCGAGGAACTGGACAAAGGCGGCACTGGTGTGGCGCGGCACGGGCTGGCCGAACACCTCGCCGGACTGGGTATCGAGCGCGGCGAACAACGACAACGTGCCATGGCGGTAGTACTCGAACCCGTGCCGTTCGGCGCGCCCCGGCGACAGCGGCAGCACCGGGACCAAGCGATCGAGGGCTTGAATCGCCGTTTTCTCGTCCACGGCGAACACCGCGGCGTGTTGCGGCGGATTGAGATACAGCCCGATCACATCGGCGGCTTTCTGTTCAAAGTCCGGATCGTCCGACCGCATGTAGCGCTCGAACCGATGAGGTTGCAGGCCGGCCCGCCGCCACGTTTTCGCGACCAGGTTGTGATGGATGCCGAGCAACCGGCCCAGTTTGCGGGTGCTCCAATGCGTGCTGCCATCCGGCGGACGCTGCCTCGTCTTCGCCAGAATGCGCGCTTCCATCGCCGGCGTCAGAATCGTCGGGGGCTGGCCGCGATACCGCGGCTGCAGGCCCGCCACGCGGTCCGCCAGAAAGCGCCGTCGCCAGCGATTGACGTAGTCGCGGTAGCAAGGCACCGCGGCCTCGATCGCCGAGTACGATGCGCCGTCAGCCAGCATCAGAATGACGCGCGCGCGGCGCGCGTCTGTCAAGGGCGGAGCAAAACTAGACCACCGTGGCGGAGGAAAACTAGACCATCTGGCAGTGGGTCGGAGTGCCTGAAAGCGGCGTCGCGGAGGGAAGCTTCAGGATGCCGGAGCGGCCGCGGGCTGGCGGGCTTTCTTGCTGTGTTCGAGGCGATGGCTCTCGCCGTTCAGCTCCAGGATGTGGACGTGATGCGTCAGCCGATCGAGCAGCGCGCCCGTCAGCCGTTCGGAGCCGAAGATCTCGGTCCATTCGTTGAAGGGCAGATTCGAGGTGACCAGCGTCGACGCTTGCTCGTAGCGCTGGGAGAAGATCTCGAATAACAGCTCGGCGCCGGTCTTCGATAACGGCACGTAGCCGAGCTCGTCCACGATCAAGAGGTCCTGTTTCGCGAGCTGTTTCTGCACACGCAGCAGGCGCTTGTCATCCCGGGCCTCGAGGAGTTCGTTCACGAGCGCGGCGGCGGTAGTGAAGCGCACCCGATAGCCTTTCTGACAGGCCGCGAGTCCCAACGCGAGCGCGAGATACGTCTTGCCCGTGCCGGAGTTGCCCAACGCCAACACGTTCTCTCTGCGGTCGAGATACTCCGAGCGGGTCAGCTCCAGCACGAGGCGTTTGTTCACCGACGGGATCGCACGGAACTCGAAGGTCTCGAGACTCTTCAAGACCGGGAACTTCGCGGCCTTGATGCGGCGCTCGGTGGCGCGCTGCTCGCGATCGAGGAGCTCGAGCTCGCAGAGGCGGAATAAGTAGCGCGAACAGTCCAGCCCTTCTTGGGCGCAGTGCCGCGCCACTTTGTCGTACTCGCGCAAGAAGGTCGGCAGGCGGAGGGCCTTGAGATGCGCCTCGAGCAGTAGGGTGGGTTTCGTCATCACTCGGCCCCCAGGAGTGCCAGGTAGTTCGCGGCCGCGGTCGTGGCCACGCGGGCGACCGGCAGATGCGGATACTGCGCCAGATTGAGGCGGGCCGGCCGGGGGTCGAGGCGGCACAGCACGAGATGCTTGACGGCGTCGAACCCGATCGCCCCCAGGCGCACGGCGTCCTGGACGGCGCCGCGGACGTGGTCGAGCCGAAAGTCCTCGAGCAGCCGCAACACCTGCACGTACTCGCGCGTGCCCGGCTTACCCAGCCGCGCCTCTAAGAGACGCCGCAGCCGGAGGAACTCCTCTGGCAGCGCCCACCCGGCGAGCGGTGCCGCTTGATGGAGTGCCCCCGTCTTGCGCTCCAACAAGGCCAGGTAGTGCCGCGGATCGAAGATCAACTCCTCCCGCCCGTAGCTGCGCCGATGCCGGGCGATCTCGTCACTCCCGCACACGATCACGACGTCGTCCACCGAGCCCTTCACTAAGACCTCCCGGTGGCCGTAGGCGGTCGGCACCGAGTAGTCGTTGCGGCGGTCGCGCACCAGGGACAACGACGTGACCCGCGTCGGGCGCGTCTCGCGGGCGTCATATGGGACCGGCGGCAATGGCAACAACGCCGCGCGGTCGCGCGCGAAGCGCTCCCCGATCGTCTCCGTGTGCCGCCGCAGCCGGCGCCCGCGCCGCGCGCGGCACTGGCACGCGAGGTCGGCGTTCAACGCGTCCCAACTGTCGAACCGTGGAATCGGCACGAAGAAGTTGCGCCGGGCGTAGCCGACCAGCCCTTCCACTTTCCCTTTGTCGTTGCCCTTGCCCGGGCGTCCGAAACGATCGTCGAATAAGTAGTGCGACTGGAGCTCGCTGAAGACCTGCGTCCGCTGGCGCGTGCCGTCCCCGAGGATCCGCGCCACCGCCAGCTTGGTGTTGTCATAGACGATGCGCCGCGGCACCCCACCGAAATAGCGAAACGCGGCGTTGTGCCCGTCGCAGAACGCCTCCGTGGTCTCAGCCGGAAACGCCTTCACGAACCCGTCGTCGCTGTGCGGGAGATCGACGACCAGGTAGTGCGCTTTGCATTCGACGCCCGCGATCACGACCAGTGCTTCGCCGAAGTCGGCTTGGGCGTCGCCCGGCGGATGCGCCAGCGGCACGAACATCTCCTGCCCGCCCAGCCGCCGCTCGCGCACGTAGGTGTTGACGATCGTGTCGCCGCCCGTGAAGCCGTGCTCCGCCCGTAAGCGCTCGCCGATGCGCTTGGCCGTGTGCCGTTGCTTCTTCGGACGGGACTGATCCTCGCGGAGGATCTGATCGATGATCCCCGTGAAGGCGTCCAGCTTGGGACGCCGGATCGGCTGCGCCCGGCGATACCCGGGCGGCCGGCGGTACCGCAGCATCTTGCGCACCGTCTCGCGGGCCAGCCCGAAGTGGCGCGCCGCCGCGCGCTCGCTCAATCCCTCCACATACACGCTGCGCCGCACCGCCGCATAGAGCTCCACTCGATACATCCCTCCTGTGTTCCACAAAACACCCTGGGAATGCTCGGTGGACCACGCGAGCGGTCTGGTTTTCCACCGCCCTCAGGCGGCTTCATCCCGCCGCTCTGTAGTCTATTTTTGCTCCGCCGTTCTCAGGCAGCTCTTCTCGATTGGTTTCTCTGGATTCTCACCACCAGTCAACTTTGCTGGTGGTGCCGGTTCCGGGGGAGCCGTCGGTCCGAACTTCATGTTTGTAGAAGGTGTTGTTGTCCCCGAACCCACCACCTTTCTCCTGCTCGGCACCGGCCTGGCCATCGCGGGGTATCGACGGCGGCGGAAGGTGAGGAGGTAGCTATGCGGTGGATAGTTAGTCTGGCGGTGGTGGTGGTAGTGCTGGGGTGGGGGCAGGTGGCGCAGGCGGCGCTTCTCATCCCGAGCTACGAGACGCAGCTTGAGACCTGGTTGGGCCAAGGGAATCTGGACTTCACGAATATCTACACGAAAGCTGGCGGCGACACCTCGACGGCCTTTCACAGTGCGGCCGACGGCCAGGGCGCGACCTTCTCACTCTTCGAGGTCACCTACACCGATCCGATGAGCGGCGAAGCTCCCACCGCCGTGATCGGCGGCTACAACCCGCAGAGTTGGTCGTCGATCGACGGCTGGCATTTCACAACCCCGGACGCTCTTCGCGTAGCCTTCATCTATAACCTGACGACCGGTGTGCAGCAGAAGCAGCGCCTTCAGACCGACCCGTTGGATAGCACCATCGGAAAAGACCAAACATACAATGTTCCGAATTATGGTCCGACCTTTGGTGGAGGCCACGACATTTTTGTCAACAGTAATCTCTCGTCCGGCTCCGCTCTTCAGTATTCGTACGGAGCTGGGTTGCAGTGCACTTGGGGTGGAATAAACATCCTAGGGTTCGACCTCTATGTCACTCCTTGCAACACCGACAATGGCAACGATATCGACTTCACGGTGGGCGCTCTTGAGGTCTACACCTTCGCTCAAGCCCCCGTTGTCGCCCCAGAACCCACTACCCTTTTGCTCCTCGGCACCGGACTGGCGGCGGTGGTGTATCGGCGAAGGCGAAAGATGAGGAGCTAGAGATGCGCAATAGTGTTGTCAGAATGTCCGTCGTTTCAGTCCTTCTTTTGGTTGGTTCTTTGACCGTCCCTTCATCAGCCAGCGCGGGCCTGATCGGCGTCTGGTCGTTCGATGGAGACGCTACCGACAGTGTTGGTAGCAACAACGGTAACGTGATGGGGGGGAGCTACGTTCGTGGCCGGCCACGCTGGGTTCGGCCAAGCCCTCAGTTTCGACGGTACTGATGACTATGTCGACCTAGGATTCGTGGGTTTCCCGACCTATGCCTCCTCCATCACCATCGAGGCATGGTTCAGGACTTCGGCGATTACGGAACAATACATCCTGCAGTACGGCGAGCTTGACCCCCCCGGGCCGAACGGTGCCTTAGTGTCGCTGGGAACGGGAAAGCTTGGGAGCTCGCCTGTGAGCCAACTCATCACGACGCCGAGGGGAACTCTCATCCAAGCAGGGACAAACATCGCAGATGGTCAATGGTACCACGGCGCCATGACGTTCGATCAACCCACAAGCCGCCTCAGGCTCTACGTGGATGGGACCCTAGAAGCGGGCCCGTCGACTGCGGGTCTTGCCGCTGTCATCGCAACAAACTTCGCATACGTTGGATGGGAAGGCACTCAAAGCAACTGTTGTTTTTGGACCGGAGAGATCGACGAACTGCGTATCTACAACCACGCTCTGACCGCGAGTGAACTTGGCCTGACTCCGTCTGAATTGGGTATTCCCGAACCCACCACCCTGCTCCTGCTCGGCACCGGGCTGGCCATCGCGGGGTATCGGCGGCGGCGGCAGGTGAGGCGGTAGCCATGCGGCGGATCGTTGGACTCGCAGTTGTCGTCGGGGTGCTGGCGTGGGGGCAGGTGGCGCAGGCGGCACCGCTAAAGACCTACACATATACCGGGCACCCTTTCGAACTCGCCAGTAGCCCATTCACGACCAGCGATCTCATTTCTGGCTTCTTCACGGTCGACTGCGGATTGGCTGGCGGGGGGGGAGATTGTTCTTCCCTCACCTTTGGTGTTTACAACGCGGCGGTTATCGATTTCAGCTTCTCGGCTGGTCCGTTGACCATAGGTTCTGGAGGGCTTCCGGCGCTCGGGACTGATCTCAGCTTCTCGACTTCGGGGGATATGAACATCAGTTCTTGGGCGGTCTTTCTCGCAGGCGACCCAACATTCGACACACGCATCATCTTCAGTCCGAACTCCGATATTGCCGCGGTTCAGGGCGCTGGATTCGGCTTCGCCTCCACTCTTGGCTCTTGGCAACTGACCACTGCCCCCGAACCCACCACCCTGCTGCTCCTCGGCACCGGGCTGGCGATCGCGGGGTATCGACGGCGGCGGCAGGTGAGGAGGTAGTGATGCGGCGGATCGTTGGACTCGCAGTTGCGGTGGGTGTGCTGGCTGCCTCGCCTGCGGCGGCCGCCTTAATCACCTTAGCACCCATCGCAGACGGTTGGGTCAAGCTGTTTGGTACAGACGAGCTCGTCACCGCGGGCGACCCCTTGAGACTGTTCACATCGGGCGGCCTGCAAAAACGAGTGATCCTTGAGTTTGACCTCGGGGCCATTCCCGAAGGGTCGACGATCGATTCGGCGGTTCTGGCCGTCGTGAGGAACGGCACCTTTTCCGTCACAGCACCGCCAGTGGCGCTTGCGATCCACCTGTCTGGATACTCCGGTGACGGCGTCGTTACGTTCGGAGACTACGATACTGCGGGAACGAGCCTAGGTGTCTTCTCGGAGGTGGAGACCCAGCCGAACGGCACCGAATTCAGCTGGAGTCTCACTTCCGTGGACCCGCTTCAAGACGCCCTTGACTCCGCCAACGATCTCCTCACAATTCGCGCCGTGGCCACCAACATTGGCATCTTGCATCTTGTTTCTCTCGAGACGGCGACCACCCTCGCCCCCCCCCCCCGAACTTCGCATTCAATACTCGGTAGTCCCCGAACCCACCACCCTGCTCCTGCTCGGCACCGGCCTGGGGATCGCGGCGTATCGACGACGGCGGAAGTCGTAGGCGCGCACCCGGGACACAGGCCAGGCTCTCCTGCTGCTGAATCAGCAGCGAGGCGCAGGTGACCGAGCCCGTTGCCCCCTTCGCTAACCTTGCTCCTGGGATGCGGTAGCCGCCTGGACGCGCTCCGGTTTTGACGCAGCCGCGCGTCCGCGTTCGGCAACTGACGGCCTACTTCCTCGAGATGCCGCAGAAAGTCCGGCGCGTTCCACTGTTCGCGCATGTCGCTCAGGAACGGCTCAATCTTGGCGAACACGCCGAGCATTTCGCCGCTGGAGGTGTTGAACATCTTCTGATCGATGGCCTCGAACACGACCAACGACGACGCCATGTCCCAGTAGCCGACCACCATGCGAAACCAGGCGCTCTTCTCTCCCATGACAGTCTGGCTCACCTCCTCAAGGGTCGTCGGGTTGAACTCACCGGAGAACCAGGCACGCGCCTCTCGCAAAACGGGCTCCCGCCGCAGCTCATACAGCTTCAGAATCAGGTCGGCACTCTCGGTTGGTGTAGGCATGTTCTGAAATGGCCCTCCTTCAAGGCCGTGCTCAGTGTAGCTCCAGCATCACTTGGTGCTGCTGACGGATTCTCAGAATGAGGTCGACGGCGAGCTAGTCCCAAGGTGCCGGGAGGCGAGGACGGAACCCGTTCTATTCCACCCGCTCGATGCGGAAGATCTGGAAGCCCGGGTCGAGCAGTTCAATTTCAAACGTAACTTCCTGGCCAGCTTCGAGGCCATCGTCCATCGCCTCTGCTGCCACTGGATACGGCATCGTCATTGCCCCCATAAACCCTGCGATCGTGTCATGTGCGATGACGAGCTGACGCTCTCCAACCTCCTGAATTGTGCCGTGGCCGACAAAGGGGTTCTCCCGCGTACCGTCGGACGGGGCTGTCGCCTCGGGGGTCCCTTCTCCGAGAGTTGACGCTGGTTCGGGTTCGTCGGTGCCGCCACAGGCCACGAGCATCGACAGGATAAGTATCAGAGTGGCAGCCAGTTTCATCGATAACCCTCCTCACCAGAGTGGCAACAACGTTTTGCGAGGTTCTCGGGTGGCACAGCAGGTACGCCGATGACAACCGCCCAAGCACCCTCCCCGAAGGATCTCGACTCTGGAGTGATGCCAGTAGTATGCGAGCCCAGCGCCGATCACCGCAAGCTCTACAAGTCCACCCGAAAGGAAGGCCGACCCGTTCCACTGAAGTCGGCTAGCGGCCACGTTTGTAGCCTCATTGGGGTTAAAGGCTTGATCCGGTTCCGTAGACGGTTTGACCAAGCGGCCGAGGTCCTCATCTGTCGTTCAAACTCGGCCGGACTGATCTGCCGAGCGATCAGGTGCCGTACGAGCTGTACCCCCGCGGTATGATCGGCCCTCCCCCTATGAGCCTTTCGCCTTCGCGCTTGACCCTGACGCTGATCGCCTGCGTCTTGATGCCTGCAACGATCCAGGCGGCCGATGAACAGACAGAACGCCGGAGCCCGTACGTGCGCGCCTATACCGGGGTCGGGGTAACCGGCCCAACTGACCTGCGGATTCGCCAGCCAACTCTGGGCACTGACCTCACATTCGAGCAGGTCTCCTGGGAACACAAGTCGCTGTCGACCGACTGGACACGCGATTCAATCCCGTATGTCGGCGTGCGGGGCGGGTTCTTCTTCCGTGAACCGCGGTGGCTCAGCCTGTCGGTTGAGGTCCTACACTTCAAGATCTTCGCCGAGCCGGCAACGCCTGTTCGGGTCACGGGAACAGACGAAGGGATGCCGGTCGACATCGTGGCTCCCATGCAGCGGTTCGTCCAGCTCTACCAGGTGAGCAACGGTGTCAACATGGTGCTGGGCAACGTGCAGGCCCACAAACGGCTCGCGGAGGGCGCAGGCTTTCCGGATGGACGGGTTGATCTCTATGGTGGGCTGGGAGCCGGGGTCACGATTCCGTTCACGCGCTCGGTGATCGACGGGCCGTCACAAGGGCGGTACGAGTGGGGACGACCTGCGACACAAAGAGGTGGACCCCATCCTTTGGACAGCTCAGCGGCCAAGTTAAGGTGGATTCCAGGTTCATGTTTCTAAGCCGCTTCCGACTGCGCTGACGAGGAGCGCAGCGACGAGGTCGGCGCACCTCCCAAATCCGAGTACGCCTCATCAGGCGTGCGATCATCGAGCGACGAGTGCGGTCGCTCGGCATTGTAGAAGTCGATCCACCGGCCGATGCTGGCCCGCGCCTCGGAGCCAACCTCGAAGTCGTGCAGGTAGACGCACTCGTACTTGAGCGGCGCCACAGCCGCTCGATGAAGACGTTGTCCATCCAGCGGCCCTTGCCGTCCATCGAGATCTGCACGCCTGCGTCTTTGAGCGTCTGAGTGAACTCCAGGCTGGTGAACTGGCTGCCTTGGTCGGTGTTGAAGATCGCGGCGGTCCGTACTGCGCGAGGGCTTCCGCGAGGGCCTCCACACAGAACGAGGCATCCATCGTGTTGGACAAGCGCCACGACAGCACCTTCCGGCTGGCCCAATCCTGGATCGCGACCAGGTACAGGAATCCGCGGTGCAGCGGAATGTACGTCACGTCGGCGCACCAGGCCTCGTTCGCACGTTCGACCGCTCGGTCGCGCAGCAAATAGGGGTAGACCCGGTGCTCCGGGTGCGGAACCGACGTGCTCGGGCGCTGGTACAGCGCCTGGAGGCCCATCTTTCGCATCAGACGACGCACCCGCTTCCGACTGACGGCGAAGCCCTCCCGGCGCAGCCAACGCGCCATCTGCCGCGATCCGTAGAACGGGGTTTCCAGAAATTGCTCGTCGATCCGGCGCATGAGCTCGAGAGTCAACTCACTCTCCCCGAGACCATCGTAGTAGAACGTCGAGCGCGAGATCGACACCAAGCCACACTGTCGCGAGATGCTTAGTTCGGAGTGGTTCGAGTCGATCAGCATTCGCCTTCGACCGTGACTCAACGGCCGAAGGCCTTGGACAAAAAATCCTTCTCGATGACGAGCTCGCCGACCTTCGCTCGCAGCTCCTGAATCTCCGCATCGCGAGACGCCTCTCGGCGCTGCTGGTGGTCCGAGAAGACGTCCACAAGCGCCTCCTGGGCTTTCTTCTCCAGTTCGCGATCAGGTTCGGGTGGATCTTGTAGCGCGACGACAGCTCCGCCATCGTCTGCTCGCCGCGAAGCGCCTGCAGTGCCACGCGGGCCTTCAGCTCAGCGGGGTATTTTTTCCGTTTCTGCATGATTCCGATCTCTCCATTCTGAGGTCGGAATCCACCTTAGCAACCTGTCCGAATTTCGGGGTCCACCTCTCAAGTACTCGGCGGAATTGGGTGGCGGATGTGGCCACGTTGGGATATCTCGCTGGAGTACAAGTTCACGGCCACGACCGTCGATGGGTCAGTGGCCGATGGGGACAGCGAGTCTGGGCTCCGCACTCACCATCTGGCCTTGGGGTTGGGCTATCACTTCACACGGCGGGGCGGGTAACGCGCCTGTTTGGCAGTCCTAAATACGCCGTCACCGCCTTCATTGGCATTGGCCGACATGAAACAGATCCATCGGGTGCAACGTCAAGGGATGCGTGGGCCCGAAACGTGACAGTGCGGTCGAAGGTATACAATATGGCTTACTTTCCATTTTCCGCCCAAGGAGGGCGCGGCCTCGGTCGGCGTGCTCGGCTCGGGTGACCCAACCAAAGGAGAAGTCTGATGCGGAACCTACTGGTAGTCGTTTTTGTGGCTGTGCTCGCGCTTCCGTTCGCCCTGCTCGCCCAGGAGGGCGGTGTCACGGCCAACGGATGGGAGTCGCGGCTTGATCGCGACGGCGACGCAGCAAGCGTGCTCAGTTTCATGTCGATGGGCGCGGGAGTCCATGCCACGACGTCGGGTGCGGGCGCCGCTATCTTCTGGCAGCCCGACAGCATGGCGAAGGCCGATTACACGATCAGCGCGGCGTTCACCCAGGCCGAGCCTTCTGGACACCCGAACGCCTACGGTTTGTTCTTCGGCGGTTCCGATCTGGTGGGAGCCGATCAGAGTTATTCGTACTTCGTGATCCGGCAGGGTGGAGAGTTCCTCATCACGAAGCGGATGGGCAGCGAGACGACACCGGTTGTCGACTGGACCGCCCACGACGCGATCAACGATCTCGACGATCAGGGACAGTCGATGAACACGCTGGCGGTGGAGGTCGGCAACAACCAGGTGCGCTTCCTGGTTAACGGCACGGAAGTGTCGACGCAGCCGCAGTCGTCCATGGATACGGACGGGACCACCGGGTTGCGTGTGAACCACTTGCTGAACGTGCACATCGACAGCCTCATGCTTGGGATGTAGCGTGCTCGCTGCACAGGCAGAAGGGCGTGAAAGTGGCGCGGGAGCTCGGGAGCTCAGTGCGTCATGGCGTACAGCAATACGTTGATTCCCAGCGCGTAGCCGTCGGGCGAGAACTCCATGAAGTAGGCGTGGCTGTCGGTCTCGCGTTCCCAGGTGTCCTGGATGTCGCTGTTGTGCGTCATCACGACCATGACTCGGCCGTGGTCATCGGTCACGACCCGCAGCGGCGTCACCGGGCTGTCCTCGTCCCGCTCGGCCGTGTGCCCGCGTCTCTCCCAGTGCCCGAGATTCGACACCTGAAGGGTCTTGGTGATTCGGTAGTGCGTCCGGTACAGGGGGTGGTCGAATGTCGGTGTCACGATGTGCGCCTCAGGCAGCACCTTGTGAAGCTCGCGCAGCCACCGCTCCCAGGCGAACGGGCCCCAGAAGTCGTCGACCCACAGGACACCACCCTTGGCGAGATACGTGCGTAGCCGCGTCGCCTGCTCTGGCAACAACCGCATGGTGCCCACATCCGACGTCACCAGAAACGGGTGAGAACGGCGGAGCAAAAATAGACTACAGAGCGGCGGGATGAAGCCGCCTGAGGGCGGTGGAAAACCAGACCGCTCGCGTGGTCCACCGAGCATTCCCAGGGTGTTTTGTGGAACACAGGAGGGATGTATCGAGTGGAGCTCTATGCGGCGGTGCGGCGCAGCGTGTATGTGGAGGGATTGAGCGAGCGCGCGGCGGCGCGCCACTTCGGGCTGGCCCGCGAGACGGTGCGCAAGATGCTGCGGTACCGCCGGCCGCCCGGGTATCGCCGGGCGCAGCCGATCCGGCGTCCCAAGCTGGACGCCTTCACGGGGATCATCGATCAGATCCTCCGCGAGGATCAGTCCCGTCCGAAGAAGCAACGGCACACGGCCAAGCGCATCGGCGAGCGCTTACGGGCGGAGCACGGCTTCACGGGCGGCGACACGATCGTCAACACCTACGTGCGCGAGCGGCGGCTGGGCGGGCAGGAGATGTTCGTGCCGCTGGCGCATCCGCCGGGCGACGCCCAAGCCGACTTCGGCGAAGCACTGGTCGTGATCGCGGGCGTCGAATGCAAAGCGCACTACCTGGTCGTCGATCTCCCGCACAGCGACGACGGGTTCGTGAAGGCGTTTCCGGCTGAGACCACGGAGGCGTTCTGCGACGGGCACAACGCCGCGTTTCGCTATTTCGGTGGGGTGCCGCGGCGCATCGTCTATGACAACACCAAGCTGGCGGTGGCGCGGATCCTCGGGGACGGCACGCGCCAGCGGACGCAGGTCTTCAGCGAGCTCCAGTCGCACTACTTATTCGACGATCGTTTCGGACGCCCGGGCAAGGGCAACGACAAAGGGAAAGTGGAAGGGCTGGTCGGCTACGCCCGGCGCAACTTCTTCGTGCCGATTCCACGGTTCGACAGTTGGGACGCGTTGAACGCCGACCTCGCGTGCCAGTGCCGCGCGCGGCGCGGGCGCCGGCTGCGGCGGTGCTTGCGCCGCTCGCTGTTGATCAGGCCGCCGCTCGTTGTTCGTACGAGCATGAGAGCGGCGGCGACCCGCCCGCGGCAGTGTCGACGATCGCCACAAACACGCGCAGAGTGACAAGCCGCCCTGTGAAGATGTCGCTCAGGGCCAATCGCCTGGTCACCAGACCAGCCTGCATGGCTGGGGTCCTCGTTTCGCGCCCGAACCGCAAGGCCCGGTGCGGTCGGACGAAGTTGTAGTGGCACCGCACGAGCTCGACGTGGCTGCAGAGCTGGTCTGCATCACGGGCGTGGCAGGGCGAGCGCCGGCGCAAGTACGCCGACGCTTGCCGAATCGTGAGGTTGAGGCGCTCGACGAACGAGGTGTTCAGGGTCTCGGAATCCTCCGACGCCAACAACGCGGCTTTCAGTCGATTCGCCGTGCCGACCTTCACGCGGCGCTCGACCCGGACAACACGATTGTTCCGCCGTGTCTTGAGCACTTGACCATAGACGCACGCCGACCCAAAGAGTCGCGCAACCGCGCCGAGGTAGTACTCGAAGCCATCGGTGGCAATCAGTGGACATCCCACGACTCGCCCCCGGCGGACGACGTTGTTGATGACAGCGCTGGCGTTTCGATCGGAGCGGCGGCCCAGGACGCTCCCGGCCCACACGCGGGAGGAGACCTCGATGGTTGCAAAGAGCCAGATAATGTTGCGCTTGCTGCCGATGAACGTGCAGAGCTCATCGGCCTGCAGCTCCATGAGGTCGAAACCGCGCAACATCCGATGATTGAAGCGCTTCGCAGCCGTCGAGGCCCGTTCGAGCCAGCGCGCGATCGTGTTGCGGGAATGGCCCGTGACTCGGGCCGTCGCAGAAATACTCATGCCCTCGACGCGCAGGCTTGCGACTTGATCGAACTCCCGTCGCGTGCAGCGAAGCCCACTGTACGCAGTCCCCGTGTTCGTGCTGAGCGTGCCCCTGCAGACTGTGCAGCGGTACCGCTGCCGTCGGCCGGCCTTGGTCGCAAACGAGCCGTAGCCCACGATGTTAAGGCCCGGCTTTCCACGGTTGTCACACCCGGAGGTAGCGCACGCCATCCCATCGGTCGGGTTCATGGCTCAAGTGTACCGGCGGGTGAGACTCCTCGTGTCCCCCACGATTGTAGGGGTGCAGCTGACCGATCAACAGCGAACGGCGCAAGCACCGCGTGAAGAGCGGCTCGCCGCGGGTCGTCGCTGGAGAGACTCGGGGGTGGTCTTTACCACCACGATCGGCACACCGCTCGACCCTCGCAATGTCCATCGTGAGTTCAAGACGATTCTCGATGGCGCGGGCCTGCCGGCCATCCGCTACCACGATTTGCGACATACCGCCGCAACGCTTCTGCTCGCGCAGGGCGTCGATCCGCGGACGATCATGGAAACCCTCGGGCATTCGCAGATCAGTCTGACGCTCAACACGTACGCCCACGTCGTTCCGACCTTGCAACGTCTCGCGGCCGCGAAGATGGACGAGATGCTCGCCGACTCGTGACGCGTGAGACGCCTTGAAGGAGCGTTCCAGCGTCTCCGTATTCTTTCCACGGCCGCTTCTGATCCGGGCTCGCGAATCGCTTCCTCGGTCACGCCGGTGGCGGGACACCGTATCTACCCTCTCCGCCTGGGTGGACCGGCCATTGGGATGCCGAATTTGGACGGCTCCCTCAATTCAGTCGGGCTAAACCACTGCACACGCCTGACGGGCGGACCCCAATACCGCCGTCGGGAGGGCTGGGCGGGACCAAGCTTGCGTGACAGGCGCCCTTCTCCACGGCAGAGAGCGCATGACTGGAGACCGCGCATCCCTGCCGATGCGCCCGACAACGGTTGAACTTTGGAGCGGCTCACTGCCAGCCAGTGGCGGTGGCATCTTTGTGTGAGTTAGGGTGTCAGTTAGGGTGTCAATATGTCTTCGTCAAAAGGCGAAAGTCACGAATAGTCGAGGAAAAAGTGGTGAGCCGCCGGGGACTCGAACCCCAAACCCGCAGATTAAGAGTCTGCTGCTCTGCCAGTTGAGCTAGCGGCCCACGTGTAGGAGCCCGTAGTGAAACTCCCAGGTTGTGGGTGCCCGCGCGACCGACGGGATGCGTCGGTTCAGCGGGCACCGGATGGCGCGCCCGACAGGATTCGAACCTGTGGCCTTCGGCTCCGGAGGCCGACGCTCTATCCAGCTGAGCTACGGGCGCAACGACGTTGACTGTGTTCTGTGACAGTCGCCCGGACATCGTCGACGTGGTGTTCTCACGTAGACGACAGTCATGCGTCGCGGACGAGAAGATGGCGCGCCCGGAGGGACTCGAACCCCCGACCTACGGGTTCGAAGCCCGGCGCTCTATCCAGCTGAGCTACAGGCGCACTCAAACTCACGTATCGCTTCGAACCAAACGGAATCTTACCATGGCGGCTGTCACGCTTGGTCACTGTTCATAGTCGAAAACCGCTTCAAGCCGAGCTGGCTTCGATGCGCGCAGCTGGCTCCAGAGGTCCCCGACCTGCTCGAGTCTGGAGAAGATCGACCGCATCGTGAAGTCTTGTGGCGACAGACTGCTCTTCACCCCTTCGTGCACCTCTGTCCAGGTGAGAGGAGTGGACACCCCGGCGAATGGACTGGCCCGCGCACTGTAGGCGGCGGCAAGCGTCTTCCCGTAGATGTTCTGAAGATAGTCGATATAGATCGTCCCCTCTCGCCGCTTCTTGACCATCCGTTCCACCGTCGCGGTGTCCGGATGCCGGGCCGCGACAACGGTTGCGATCACCTGGCAAAAGATGGTGCCGGCTTCGTACGGTGTGCCGGGTGGGAGCGGCACAAAGATGTGGATCCCTTCCGACCCGGAGGTCTTGGGGAAACAGGGGATTCCCAGCCTGTCTAGCTCATCGTGCAGCCAGCAGGCGACGTCGAGCACCTGTTCGAAGGTCGCACCCGGCATCGGGTCGAGGTCCAAAGCCACCTGGTCGACCTCTTCGATGGCAGGGAGGTGCGAGAACCACGGATCCTGGGAGATCACGGCGAGCTGCGCCATATACAGCAACGTTTGGAGCCGTCCACCAATCAAATACGGGACACCGGAGTCCGGATGGTCGGGCTTCTCACGGACGACGGCCACGCGCAGACCGTCGGGCAACGGGTCGGGCGCGCGATGCTGGTAGAACGACTTGCCATCGACCCCGTTAGGAAAGCGTTTCATCACGAGCGGCCGATCCTCGACGACCGGGATGGCGTACGGTGCCATTCGAAGGTAGTACCGCACGAGCTCTCCCTTCGTGATGCCGAGGTCAGGCCAGAAGATCTTCTCCAGATTGCCGACTGGCACACGTGATCCATCGGAGAGCTCGATCGCGCTGCGCCGCTTGCGGGCTTCGAGGTCGGCGAGTGTCTCAAGGAGTTGTGACGCGAGCGGATCGGGGTGCCTAGGCATCGGCGCCTTCACCGTCCTGGGCCGGCTCGCGGGGCGTCGGGCGCGTGAGGTCGCGCGATGGACGCGGTCACTTCGTGGGGACGCTTGTTTCACGGGTCTCTGGTCCGCATGGCGAATGTCCCTGGGGCGCTTGTCGGTGCGAAGGCCGAGATAGACGGGATTCCGCAGAAGGCCGTCGAGTGTCCACTCCGTGAACTTGGTCTGCGCGATGAGCCGAGGCTCGACCCAGTGGTCGCCCTTGCCCTTTCGCGGAAAGTCGTCGAACGGCGACTCTTGTGTGATCAGTGGCGCGAGCTGGCCGGCGACTCGGTCGAGCTCGGCCTGAGAGAATCCGGAGCCGACCTGACCGGTAAAGATCAGACGGTCGGTCTTGGATGGCTCGTCGAGGTAGTACCCAAGCAGCAACGCATCGAAGTGGGTCCTCGATTGGCGTGGCTCGGTCCAGCCACCGACCACGAACTCCTCGGTCTTGACGAACTTCAGTTTCTGCCAGGTGGCCTGCCGCTTCCCGGAGATGTACCGGCTACTCGGCTCCTTCGCAACGACGCCTTCCCATCCGCGGCGTCTGGCCGTCGCGCGCAGGCGCATCCCACCGCCGAGCGTGCTCTGTATCAACCGCAGTCTCTTGGAACCGGGGCGGCGAAAGAACGCTGAGAGCCGATGCCGTCGCTCGGAGAAGGGACGGGGCCGGAGGTCGGCGTCTCCCTCGCGAAGTAGGTCGAAGGCGATGAATGCGACGGAGACTGCGCGGGACGCACCATGCGTTTTCAGCCCACGAACATGCAGACGACCCTGCAGGTGTTGGAAACCGAGCGCCTGGCCGTCGTCATCGACGGCGACCAGCTCGCCGTCCACCACGACCGGTGCACGGAGGCGCCGTCCGACCTTCAGCAGCGGCTCGACAATCTCTGGAAACTGCTCGGTCTTGTCGTTCCCGAGTCGCGAGTAGATGCGCACGCTCGGCTCTGGGTCGATGGCGATCACGGCGCGAATGCCGTCGTACTTCGGCTCGAAGACCAGGTCGGGGCGTCGCAGGATCTGGTCGTGAAGGAGCGGGTCGGCCAGCTCAGCCAGCATCGGACGAATGTCGCGGGCGGTCCCGCGCCACGGGACGTCCCTTGTTGGTGGGGTTCGCGGAGCCATGGGGAGTCCCAAGAATACAAGTCTCGAATGCGCTGCACTCGGTGTGGAAGGCGGGTGGAGGGAAATATTGTGCAGGGTCGCCGCGCTTCGACCGATACACTTGGGGTCACTGCGACCGATGGCGAGGCCCGGCGCGGGGAGGTTCGGGGGCGTAGCCCGGTTTGAGAGTGACGAAGGCACGCACGGCGTGCCTCGCGAGGCCCGGCGCGGGGCGTGGGGCCCCCGCGAGGGCGGAGCGGGGGGTTCGGGGGCGTAGCCCCCGTCTGAGGAGGAGGCGAGATGGCAGCACGTCCAACGTGGAGAGGTCACCTCAAGGTCAGTCTGGTCACGGTGCCGATCCGGGTGTTTCCGGCGACGGATCACGCGGGATCCGTTAGCTTCAATCAGCTCCACGCCGAGTGCCAGACGCGGATCCAGCAGAAGAAGTGGTGTCCCCATTGCGAGTGCCAGGTCGACAAGTCTAAGATCGTCAAGGGGTACGAGTTCGAGAAGGGCCGCTACGTCGTCGTCGACGAGGACGACATCGCGAAGGCGCGGCCCGAATCGACCCGGATCATCAATCTTCTCCGCTTCGCCGACGTCGACTCGATCGATCCGATCTATGTCGAGCGCCCGTACTACCTGGCTCCCGACGGCAAGGTCGCGGGGGAAGCATTCGCCGTCTTGCGTGAGGCGCTGCGTGGCAAGGCGGGTATCGGGAAGCTCGCCCTGTATGGGCGCGAGTATGTCGTCGCGGTGCAGCCCCGGGAGCGCGGTCTCGTGATGTTCACGCTCAGACAGGACGACGAGATTCGCAAGATGTCGGCGATCGACGAGCTCGATGAGGTGTCTGACGAGGTGAACGACGCGGAGATACAGCTGGCGAAGCAGGTCATCGGAAACTTCCAGGGAGACCTCGAGCTCTCAGAGTTCAAGGATGAGTACCAGGCCGAACTGCGAAAGATCATCGACGCCAAGATTGCGGGCGAGGAGGTCGTGGTGGCGGAGGAAGAGGCGCCGGCGAATGTGGTCGACCTGATGGATGCGCTCCGGAAGAGCCTGGATTCGGTGAGTCAGTCGAAGAAGAAGGCGGCCAAGGCAACCAAGGTGGCGCGTGCGCCGGCCCGCAAGCGGAGGCGAGCGTGAGACTCGGGCTCAGGACACCTGTTTCTACTCGGCCCGCAGATCGAACGCCGCCATCTCTCTGGCATTCCTGACTAACAGCCGCCCGTCGGCGAGGGCAGGTACGTTCCACGTTTTTCCATCGATGGCCGTCGTGCGCGCCACCTCGTCATGCCCGTCCGGATTCGCGTAGACGAGCACCAGTTCTCCGTCCTCGGTCAGGACGACCAGGTGGTCGCCCGCCAGGAGCAGCTGACCATACCCATACCGGCCACCCTTCCACTGCAGCTCGCCCGTCGAGGCGTCCATACACGCCAGAATCGATTCATCCAACCCGTAGATATACCCGTTGTGGAGGACCGAGCTGCTGAACCGGTTCTTCATCCGGTTGTTTCGCCAGACTGTCTCGACCACGCTCCCCCCATCCTGAGGCACGAGCTCGATCAGCGTCGCCCCGTGGCCGTAGGATGCCGAGAGAAAGAGCCGGTTGTCGCCGACGAGGATCGGCTGCGCGATGTTGGGGACCGTCGACGGACTCCACGGATGCTCCCAGAGCAGACGACCGTCGTCGACTCCAAGCCCCGCCACACGGTCGGCCGTCACGATCAGGACCTGGCGTTCGCCGGCCAAGGTGACATCCATCGGCGACGTGTACGACTGGACGTCATCGAGCGCGTGCCAGACGACTTCAGCGGTGTCGATGTCATACGCCACCACCGACCATCCGTCTGAGCCACCAGGCTGGACGATCAACCGGTTGTCGACGACCAGTGGCGAGGAGGACATCGCCCACTCGAGATTCCTGCCCTGACTGTCGTCAAGAATGTTCCGTTCCCAGACGACATCGCCGGTCGCGGCGTCGAGGCTCCAAAGAAAGCCGGTCGCCCCGAGCGCGTAGACGCGCCCGTCGTGCCACGTCGGCGTGGCTCGAGGTCCAGGTCCACCCAGTGTCTCCTGGAAATGCGAATCCCACGCATGATTCCACAGCTCTCGCCCTGTGGCGACGTCGTACGCGGTCACCACCTCCTGGTCGCGACGCTGCTCGATCGTAAAGGCGCGTCCTTCGGCCATCGTGAACGACGCATAACCTCCACCAATCGGTTGGTGCCACAGCGGTGTCAGTCCTTCGGCCGGCCAATCGGTTCGGATGCGGCTCTGTGTGTATCGTCCGTCGCGCGCAGGCCCTCGGAAATCGGTCCAGTAGGGCGCTCCGGAGTCTGGCCCGCTCGCCTCGACTGGCGCCGCCGGCAGCAAACGTGAGTAGTGCTGGGATCGGTTCTCTTCGAGGTCGGCGTAGTGTTCCTCGGGATCGTCGAACACGATCAGCGGCCGCGCGCCGCTACCGTTCATCTCCACTCGCATCCCGAACGCGGCGATGAGGACACCGACCGTGATGGCCGCGAGGGAACCGGTGACGACCAGAACCAGAAGGATCGACCGAACGAGTGTGAAGCGGGCCTTCGCAGGTGTCATAGACTGTGGACGTGTGGACGTCGCATGGTGACGTCAATCCACATTAGCACGAGCTTTGGGTGACGACCAGAGGGTGGACTCTACGACGTTCGGCCCGAGTCACCGACCGCCTTCTTTGAAAGACAGTCGAAGAACCGGTCCATCATCATCTTTGAGACGCTCCCGAGTAAACGCTGACCCACCCGCGCGACGGTGCCACCCACCTGCGCACGTCCTTCGACTGTGACGAGCGTCCGTTCATCGTGGTCCCCATCCGACGCAAGGGAGACGGCGGCGTCGCCCTTGACGAACCCGCCGCGACCCTTTCCGTCGACCACCAGGGTATAGCTCGACGGGGCCTGTCGATCTACGATCGTCACCGTCCCTTCGTAGCGCCCGCTGACGGCGGCGATCCCGACGGTCAGGGCCGCACGGAACGTATCATCACCGGTCGGTTCGAGCGACTCGCACCCGGGGAGACACTCGGCGAGTGTGCTTGGATCGAGGAGAAGTTTCCAGACGGTCTCGCGTGGCGCGTCGAAGGTGTATGTGGAGGAGAGCTGCATCGGGCGAAGAATACAGGAGACAGGCGTGGGTCAGAGTTCTCTCCTGACTCCGGTCTTCCGCCTTGGCAGCGCATTCAGATGCTCACCGAGCTGTGCCAGGCTTTCAAGATTGTGCACCGGAAGGAAGTCGTCGATGTGGGGGAGGGCGGCCTGCATGCCGCGTGTGAGCGGCGCATAGTCGGGTGACCCGAGTAACGGGTTGAGCCAGATCAGCCGATGGCTCGTGCGATGGAGGCGTCCCATCTCCGCGCCGAGCCGACCGGGGTCGCCACGGTCCCACCCGTCCGAGATCATCAGCACGACCGCCCCGTGTCCGAGCACCCGGCGTGACCACCTGAGATTGAACTCCCGCAACGTGTCACCGATGCGTGTGCCTCCGGCGAAGTCGGGCACGCGCGACGGGAGTTTCACGACGGCCGTCGAGCCAGGTCCACGCTCTGGTCGGTCATGAAGATACCGCGTGATTCGAGTCAACCGTGTCGCGAAGAGAAAGACCTCAACATCGTCCAACCTACCGCTCATACACGAGAGGAAGTGGAGGAGCATTCGTGAGTATCGCTCCATCGACCCGCTGACATCACACAACAACACGAGTGGACGGCGTCGTTGTTTCCGCTGTCGAGTGGGCAGGTCGACCAGCTCGTATCCGTACGAGACATTGGCCCGGATCACGCGGCGGAAGTCGAGGACCCGGCCGCGACCGGTCTTCCAGCGTCGTGTGCGCCGCGTGCCGACATCCCAGCGCAGGTCGGCCATCATTCGTCTGGCCTCGGCTATTTCGTCGTCGGAAAATTGTGCGAAGTCTTTTCTCTGCAGCAGTTCTCGCTCACTCGCGCTCCGCGCCGCCACTTGCCGAACCTCGATCGGGGGAGGGGTCGACGCGCGATCTTGCGACGACTCTGGTGAGGTCGGTGAGTCGATCTGCGGCGCACCGGTCTTGCGCTGTTCGCCCATCGCCCGCAGGTCTTGTGTCGTCCAGTCCCCGGGCGGGCGCCGCCAGAAGATCCTGAAGGCTTCATCGAAGAGTGCGAGATCTTGTGGGCGGTGGACGAGCAGCGAGCGCAACGTGTGATAGAAGTCTGTGCGCCGACCGATGTCGATATGGTGCAGCGCGTGGACCACGTCCAGCGTGCGAACGGCCTGGATATCAAGGCCGACCGAGCCGAGCAGACGCGAGAAGTGAAGGAGATTCGGAAGGAGGGAGGCCACTAGCTCTAGCTGCGCGCCGCGGGGTTCTTGGCCCGATTCAACATCTCTTGTATCTGCGCACCGCGCACCGCCTGGATGTCCTCCTGATTCTTCAGCAAGATGCCGAGTGTTTGGTCGATCGTGTCGGCGTCGAGCTCCTGTCGATCGAGGGCGACCAGGGAGTTGACCCAGTCCAGGGTCTCCGAGATCCCCGCAACTTTGTAGAGCTCGGCGTGACGCAGCTCCTGGACGAATCCGGCCACCTGCTCGGCGAGGCGGGTTGCCGCCGCCGGCACTTTGGCGGTGATGATCGCCAGCTCCTTGTCGAAATCGGGATAGTCGATCCAGCAATACAAACACCGCCGCTTCAGCGCGTCGTGGAGCTCTCGGGTCCGGTTCGATGTGACGACGACCGTTGGCGGCGTCTTGGCGCGTATCGTTCCGACCTCCGGAATCGTCACCTGGAAATCGGAGAGCAACTCGAGGAGAAACCCTTCGAACTCCTCGTCGGCCCGGTCAAGCTCGTCGATGAGCAGCACCGGGGGCTGAACCTGGTCGGCGAGGAGCGCCTCGAGGAGGGGTCGTTTGACGAGGAATGCCTCACTGAACAGTTCCTTGGCTGCCGCATCTCGGTCTGATCCGACCGCACCACTGGCCTCCATGAGCCGGATCTCGAGCAACTGCCGGGCGTAGTTCCATTCGTAGACGGCGTGCGAGATATCCAGACCCTCATAACACTGCAACCGGATCAGGTTGGTGCCGAGACCGGACGCGAGGACCTTTGCGACCTCGGTCTTGCCGACACCTGCCTCACCTTCAAGCAGGAGCGGACGCTGAAGCTTTAACGCGAGATAGACCGACGTGGCCAGTCCCCGGTCGGCGACATAGCGCTGTTCTTGGAGCAGCGCCTGCAGGACGTCGATGGTGGCCGGCGTCGTCGCCGTGCCGGCTGACGGGATTCCGGACACGCGGCTCACCACACTACGCGCGCTCGGCCGCCGAGCTGATCGCCTGCTGGACGTAGAACGGCGCGACGGCCTTGCGATAGTCGGCCGAGGCAAAGATGTCGCCAAGGCAATCGTCGCCCAGGTCACCGACAACGGCCTGGGCCGCCGTGGCGATGATGTCGGCCGACAGCGTCTGGCCGACCAGGCCGTCCGCGACGGACGAGGCGATCATCGGCGCTGGAACGAGGCCCCCGAGAACGACCGACGCCGACGAGCAGGTGCCGTCTGCGACGGTGACTGCCGCACCGACACCGATGACGGCGTATCGCGACGCTGGGTGTGGGAACTTCGCATATGCGGTGCCTTGTCCAGGCGGCGACACCGGCACGTCGATCGTGGTCAACAGCTCGTGTTCGTCCAGCGCGGTCGTCATGACGCCGTGAAAGAAGTTGGCCGCATCCACCGTTCGGTTGCCGTGCGGTCCGGTGATGTTGAACCGTCCGCCCAATGCCAAGAGCACCGTGGGGAGATCGGAGGCCGGGTCGGCATGCGCGACGTTGCCACCGATCGTGCCGCGGTTGCGAACCGCGGGGTCTCCGATCTGACCGGCCGCTTCGGCCAGTGCCGTGGCGTGCTGCTGCAGGTCGGCCGACGCCGCCAGCTCGGCGTGCGTCGTCAGCGCACCGATGTGAACGGTACCTTCGTCAATCGAGATGCCCCGGAGCTCCGAAATGCGCCCGATGTCGACCACGGTCTGTGGCACCGCCAGCCGGAGCTTGAGCAACGGAATGAGGCTGTGACCTCCGGCCAACACCTGAGCGCCAGGGTGCTTCGCCAGGAGGTCTCCGGCCTCTGCGACGGAGCCCGCACGGTAGTAGTTGAAATCAGCGGCATACATCGGTCAGCTCCCTTTCGCGTCCTGGATGGCACGCCACACCCGCTCTGGCGTCAGCGGCATGTCGAGCGTCTTGACCCCGAGCGGTCTGAGGGCATCCATCACCGCGTTGTAGACCGTGACGGTCGATGCGATCGTTCCGGCTTCGCCGATCCCCTTCACACCCAACGGGTGGTGAGGTGAGGGGGTGACCGTCGACAACACTTCGATTTCAGGCAGTCCGTCGGCGCGTGGGAGGGCGTAGTCGAGCATCGAGCCACTCACGAGCTGCCCGTCGTCGTCGTACACCGCCTCCTCCCAGAGCGCCTGTCCGATGCCTTGCACAACGCCACCGTGCACCTGTCCTTCGACGATGACCGGGTTGATCTGTGGTCCGCAGTCGTCGAGCGCCACGTAGCGCGTGAGGTTGACCTGTCCGGTCTGGGGGTCGACTTCGACCGTAGCGATGTGGGTGCCGTAGGGGAAGACGAAGTTCGGCGGGTCATAGAAGGTCGACGCTTCGAGACCTGCCTCGACGCCCTCCGGCATGTTCCAGGCGAGATGCGCCATCAAGGCGATGTCCTGAATCGTCTTGCTCTGGTCCGGTGACCCTTTGACGAAGAACTTGCCGTCCTCATACTCCATGTCTTCGACGGCGGCCTCGAGTAGGTGTGCCGCGATGATCGTCGCCTTCTCGCGAATCTTGCGCACCGTGAGGGCCAGCGCCGCGCCTCCCACGGCCGTCGTCCGACTGCCGTAGGTGCCCCATCCCATCGGAGTGATGTCGGTGTCCCCGTGGAACACCTTGACGTCGTCGGAATCGACGCCGATCTCGTCGGCCACGATCTGGGCGAACGTCGTTTCCTCCCCCTGGCCGTGTGGCGATGTTCCGATGAAGACGTGGACCTTCCCGGTGGGGTGGAAGCGCACGATCGCACTCTCCCAGAGCCCGCCCTGGAACCCGATGGCGCCGGCCACCTGGGACGGACCGAGACCGCAAATCTCGACATAAGACGAGACGCCGATCCCAAGGTAGCGATTGTGCTCGCGTGCCGTCGCCTGCTCCTCGCGCAGACCGGTGTAGTCGACATGGTCGAGCGCTTTGGTCAGGGCGGCCGGGTAGTCACCGCTGTCGTAGGTGAGACCGGTCACCGTGTCGTGACCGTCCTCGAACCGCGGCATGAGATTCTTCCGACGGACCTCGACCGGGTCGATCCCGAGTTCGGCGGCGAAGAGATCGATGAGACGCTCGATCATAAACGTCGCCTCGGGCCGCCCCGCACCGCGGTACGCCTCGACCGGCACCGTATTCGTGTAGACGCCGTAAACATCCTCCTTGATCGCAGGAATCTCGTAGCAGCCCGAGAGCATCAAGCCATGGAGGATGGTCGGGATCCCTGGCGCGGCGGTCGACAGATAGGCACCCATCCCCGCATGGACGGTGCAACGCAGACCGGTGATCGTACCGTCCTTCTTGCCCGCGAGCTCGACCTCCTGGACGTGGTCACGTCCGTGTGTCGTGGCGATGTACCCTTCGCTGCGTGTCTCGGTCCACTTGACCGGAAGACCGAGCGTTTTTGAGCAGAAGACGGTGATGAAGTCACCCGGGTACGCGGCGATCTTGCTCCCAAACCCGCCACCGACCTCTGGCGCGATGACCCGCAGCCTGTCTTCGGCGATACCGGTGACTCCAGAGCAGACGAACCTGAGGATGTGCGGGTTCTGGGTGGTGTTCCAGAGCGTCAGCTCACCGGTCGCCTGCGTGTAGTGCGCGACGGCGGACCGGGGTTCCATCGCGTTGGGGATCAAACGTTGCTGACGAATCCGATCGGTGACGACCACCTCGGCGGCGGCGAAGGCCTGGTCGACGTCGCCACCGGCCACGGTCCAATGGAACGCCTGGTTTCCGGGAATATCGGGATGCAGCTGGGGTGCGCCGTCCTTGGCGGACGCTTCGGGGTCAACCGTTGCGGGCAACGGCTCATAGTCGACCTCCACCAGCTCCATCGCATCGTACGCCTGGTAGCTGTTTTCGGCGACCACGACCGCCACGATGTCGCCGGTATAACGAACAACGTCGGTGGCGATGCAGGGGTACCCGGCGACCTTGAGGTCGGAGTCCGGGAGCAGCCAGGCGCACGGTATCGGCTGCAACGCGCCTTCGATATCAGCGCCCGTGTAGACCGCCAGCACACCGGGTGCGCCGGCTGCGTTGGTCGTGTCGATGCGGGTGATCTTGGCGTGGGCGTACGGACTGCGGACCATGGCCGCATGGACCATGTTTGGCAGCGTGATGTCATCTGTGTAGGTGGCGGTCCCGGTGATCAGTCTGGGGTCTTCCCGCCGGCGGATACCAGACCCAAAGATTCTCGTGCTCATCGCTCTGTCTCCGCCATCGTGTCAGCGGCCTGTCGGACGGCGCGCACGATATTTTGGTATCCGGTGCACCGGCACATGTTGCCCTCGAGACCGTGGCGAATCTCCGTGTCGGTCGGGTTCGGGTTGTGTCGGAGCAGCTCGTGCGAGGCGAAGATCATGCCGGGTGTGCAAAAGCCGCACTGCAGTCCGTGCTTCGCCCAGAAGCCCTCCTGCAGAGGATGCAGCTGCCCATTGGTCGCCAGGCCTTCGATTGTGCTGATGTCGGTGCCGTCGGCCTGCACGGCGAGACAGGTGCATGCCTTGACCGAGACGCCGTCGAGTAGCACCGTGCACGACCCGCACTGGCTCGTGTCGCATCCGACCTTCGTGCCGGTGAGGCCACCGAGGTCGCGGATGAAGTGGACCAGGAGCAGCCGCGGCTCGACGTCGCGTTCATAGAGGCGGCCGTTGACCGTCACACTGATGGGGATCTTCATGCGTCATCCTCCGTTTGGCTCACGAGCCCAGGCGGTGGCCCGACGCGGGCGCCGACGCCGGAACGAGGTCGGCATTATAGCTCCGACGACCGCGGTTTCAACCGTCTGTTTTGCACAAGATTTGGTGGGGCCGCACTAGCGCCTCAGGACCCCTTCCAGCACCCGCAGATCGCCGTCGATCTCCGGGTTCGGTGTGAGCCCCAGGACGTCCGCGAGGAACGGGTAGACGTGAACCGCCTCGAACGCAGGGATCTGCTGCCCCCCCTCGATTCCGGGCCCGCGTGCGAGAAACACTCCGTGCATCGATGGGAGCGTCGGGTCCCAGCCATGCAGCCCGGCCGGCGGTGATGTGTTGCGGCGAAAGGCCACGAGCACGCTTTCGGCCGGCAGCAGAATCACATCGCCATACCTCGGATTGTTCGCCACATGGAGATGCGGCGGAGCCTCATCCCGGAGAAAGGCTCGAGCATCGCGTTCGTCCACCCGGCTGTTGAACACGTCTCTGATCTCTGCGCTTCGTGCATCGCCTCCCTCCACGTGCAGGCTGAGACCGGGTCCCAGCGGGACGGCCCGGACACGGCGGAGGTCGACGGCGTCGCGGACGAGAATCTGTCGGTCGGGATCGACCCTCGCCATTCCGTGGTCGGAGAGGGCGACGACGTAGACCCTGTCTCCGTATGGCAGACGCTCAATCTCGGAGAGAAGCTCACTCAGCAGTCGGTCGGCGGTGCGAAGCGACCGTTCGAGCTCGGGAGCGTCGGGACCAAGACTGTGGCCGGCGCCGTCGACCATCGAGAAGTAGAGCGTGATCAGATGTGGACGTTCGTCAGGTGGAAGACGGAGCCACTGCAGGACTTGCTCGACCCGCGCGGCGTTGGGAAGACCCCCGTCATACGTCCGCCAGCGGGACGGTCTCAGGCCGTCAATGGCGGCTTCGGTTCCGGGGAAGAACAGTGCGGCCGCAGCCATTCCTTGCCTTTCGGCCGTCAGCCAGATCGGCTCGCCGCCCCACCACGAGCCGTCTTGCGCGTCGTCGGTGTCTCGATAGTTGAAGTCGTCGTCCCGCGCCGGGTCATAGAACTGGTTACCGACGATGCCGTGGCTCGTCGGATACATCCCGGTCGCAATCGAGTAGTGGCTGGGGAACGTCAGCGAAGGAAACACCGGAATCAACGCATCGGCCACCACGCCCGTCGCGGCCAACCGGTCGAAGCCTGGCGTGTCGACACGGTCGAGGTAGTCGTGCCTGATCCCGTCGAACGAGATGAGGACGACGTAATCACGGTCGATGATCTGCGGGTGGTTGGAGCCGCCGGTTCCGTCAGGCGTCTGTATCGAGTCGAGCCGCTGAGCCGGCGCCGTGCCGGCGCGGGTACAGCCGGAGACGACGAGCGCGATGCACGTAAGGATCGAAAGGACATGAGCGGCCACAATCGATGTTACCGCGGCCGTTGTGCGGAAGGAAGGTGCGCTCGATCACCGCTCATACAATTGGTCAGCGGGCGGAACCTTGCGCGTGATGTCGACGATGATGGTTTCGCCTTCCCAGCGCTTGACCAATTGCTCCTTCCGAAGGTGGCCGAACTGATACTCCTCGACAAACTCCTGGCAACGATATTCGAGGAGCTGCATATTCGAATCCAGACGCCGATAGAGCGGCATCGAGATTGTCCAGGGTCGTGTAAACACCTGGGGGTCCTCGATGGTCACCTCGTAGTTGATGGCGTCAGGCGTCATCGCCGTGAACCGCTCGACCACGCGCAGCTGGTCGCTATGAAAGTTGCCCGCGCGATCGAACCAAGTCTTGTCGTTAAAATCTGTCACTTCGACGACGAGCGTATCGCCTTCCCAGCGGCCGACCGAGTGCCCCATCCATTTGTAGTCGGGTGGCCCCTCCACCTCATCGAGGTGGATGACGCGGGCGGCATTCGAAAAGGTGAACGTCATGTAGATCTTGTTCGTGCTCTGGGTGATCTGGAACGGGTAGGGCATGTACATGGCCCTGGGGACACCGGGGAGGAAACAGTCGAGCTCCGGATCGCGGTCAAGCCAGTGGTCAGCGTTCTCCTGCTTCTGGGCGGCGGCTTCGGGAGTGTAGGGAATCAGGCCGTCACCCTCCACCACCCCGAGCGATCCCGGGACCCCGCCGGCCGCGCCGAACGGAAGCGAGGGGGCCGCGGGGACCTGGACAAACGGGAAATCGTAGGCGCCTTGCTGCATGACGGCGCCTGCGCGTGCCGCGTGTGCCTGGAGATCCCAATGGGCCTCGTTGTTGGCCTGCCAGATACCGCTAAAATCGGGGTGGCCATCGGTGGTGCGCGCAGAGCTGACGACCTGGCCAGCGGGCCGTGTCACCGACAGAAAGAGAACCGCGCCCAGTGCAGCCGCGGCAACGGTAAGTATCGAGACGGACGTCCTGTTTCGCATCTGCTCGGTCTCCTCACGCTCTCTGTTGGCTATGGCGATATGCAGCCGTCGGCCGTCACTTATCGTAACGCCAATGGATCAAGACCCTCCGCGTTGATTCCGCATGCGCCGATGCATAGTGACGCGGGATGACGGCCGCTCCCTTCCTCGTACTCTTTCTCGACGGCACGTGCCCCGGCCAGCAACCCCACCATGCCGAAATTTCCCTCGTGACACCGCGGCTCGTTGTAGATCCGATTCGCTTCGTTGTTCTGCATCTTGAACTCTTGGATGACCGTCCACGGTCGTGTCCAGACCGTCGGATCCTCGATCGTGGAGACCACCTCGATCGTGTCCGGGCCTGTGCGCGTCCAACGCTCGACGAGATGCAGGTTCTCGTGGGCTCTCAGGAAGTCGAGCTTCGGGGTGAAGTTGGTGACGTCGACGACCAGCGTATCGCCCTCCCAGTGCCCGCGTGAGTCGCCCCACCACTGGCGGACACTCGAGGGAAGGTGCGGTGCCGTCGTGATCGGGATGTTGCGCGTGAAGCCCTGCCCCTGGCCCGCATCGTAGAACACCGTGACCGTCCCCGGGGACTGCACAATGCGACGGAAGACCCCGGTAAAGCCGCCACGCAGCTGCGGCAAATTACCAGCCATGCAGCGCTCACTGAGACCACGGTCCTCGGGCCCGTCGGCGCGGTTGATAGGCCCGATGCCAGCAGACGGGTACTCAGGAGGATCCTCGGACACCCGTGGTGACGGCGGCCCGTACTGCCCGCCCTGGCAGCTGAACCCGTTGTCCCTGCAGACAGCGGTGTTTTGCAACAGTGCGAGCTTGTATTCCCGGTACGTAGCCTCCCGCTGCTGCGCCTCCGGCGTGTAAGAAGGAATCTTTCCATCCGGCGGGTCGACGATCATTGCGGTGCGCTGCCCCGTTGGTCTCTGCGAGGTGAAGACGGCGTTGTACGCGCCGGTGACGTCGGCCTCGGTTCCCGGCGCTGCACGGAGATGATTGCCAAAGACCGACTTGCCTGTTCGCAGACTGTCCAGCTCGGCCACTTCCTCGTCTGTGTAGAACTCGCCGGTGACCCCGGCGGGCCGTTCCAGCGGCACGAGCAACTCGACACTCCAAATGCCCTGCAGATTCGGCTCACCCCATGGCGTCTTGGGTGCAGCGGCGGTGTCTGGCGCCGGCGCCGCGTTCTGTGCGAGAGCTGCTGGCTGGAGCGCCGTCGTGCCAGGTTGAACTCGACCGATCCCGCGGGCTGTGGTCACCGACGCGAGAGCGATCACGGATAGAACGGCTATCGACCGGAGGAGTCGATACCTCATATCACACCTCCTATGAGCAACTTCACGAGGACACTCCACTAGTTCCTAAGTCCTCAGCTTGTTCGAGTTAGCGGCATCAGGATGCGCCGAAACGCCTTCGGTGTCAACCGGTGGCACTCCCACGTCGCGGTCCCCGCCACATTGATACGGCGGACGTTTCTAGGCTGTGACGATCGGCTCACCGAGTCACCACGAGGTTGGTGCTGCCCCGAGCACAGTTCCGCTCCTGGTGCGGACTACCGTATACATCTGCCACTCGCCGAGGGTGGGATTGGTGAGGCCAAAAAGATGCGTATGCGTACTGTACCGTTAGGCCGGAAACACTCAGGAAGATGAACCTGCTGGGTTCAGAAAGTCAGCAAATACGTCTGTTCGACGGAACATCGCACCTCTTTTTGATGGATAAAGTAGAAGGAGGATCACCTCTTCCGTGCCTTGAGCAGCATCGGACCGAACACGATCAGGACGATCACGATGATGACGAGCCACTCGCCCATCATCGGTTATTCAATCGGCACCGGCGGTCGACCGACACGGCATCCCGCCTGCCGGCGCGGCTCGGTCCAATATGCCCAATATTCTCCGTCGTCACGCCTTGCCACGCGGGCGCCTTGTCGGTCTCGGTGACACGCGCGAGCTTCACCACGGACTCCTAGGGAACCCGACTCAGATCTGGACGGAATCGGAGCGTGTAGATCTCTCGGGTCCGGACGGCCTCTGCCTGGCGCTCGAACAGCATCCGGCCTTCGTCCTCACCGAGTGCGTTCTCCAGCAACCCGGGCGCACCGACCCAACTGTCTCGCTCGGCGTAGTCATCGAAGAACCGCGCGGTCGTGTAGGTGGACTGTGAGCCCTGCACCACAACTCTCCTGGTGCTACTGACCCCCGCCTCCTCCTCCACGAGCTTCAATCTTCGGAGGAACTGGTCGTACTGAGGCGAGAAAGCGGGGTCGATTTCCGTGCGAATAGAGGTGGACCCCATCCTTTGGACAGCTCAGCGGCCAAGTTAAGGTGGATTCCAGGTTCATGTTTCTAAGCCGCTTCCGACTGCGCTGACGAGGAGCGCAGCGACGAGGTCGGCGCACCTCCCAAATCCGAGTACGCCTCATCAGGCGTGCGATCATCGAGCGACGAGTGCGGTCGCTCGGCATTGTAGAAGTCGATCCACCGGCCGATGCTGGCCCGCGCCTCGGAGCCAACCTCGAAGTCGTGCAGGTAGACGCACTCGTACTTGAGCGAGCGCCACAGCCGCTCGATGAAGACGTTGTCCATCCAGCGGCCCTTGCCGTCCATCGAGATCTGCACGCCTGCGTCTTTGAGCGTCTGAGTGAACTCCAGGCTGGTGAACTGGCTGCCTTGGTCGGTGTTGAAGATCGCTGGCGGTCCGTACTGCGCGAGGGCTTCCGCGAGGGCCTCCACACAGAACGAGGCATCCATCGTGTTGGACAAGCGCCACGACAGCACCTTCCGGCTGGCCCAATCCTGGATCGCGACCAGGTACAGGAATCCGCGGTGCAGCGGAATGTACGTCACGTCGGCGCACCAGGCCTCGTTCGCACGTTCGACCGCTCGGTCGCGCAGCAAATAGGGGTAGACCCGGTGCTCCGGGTGCGGAACCGACGTGCTCGGGCGCTGGTACAGCGCCTGGAGGCCCATCTTTCGCATCAGACGACGCACCCGCTTCCGACTGACGGCGAAGCCCTCCCGGCGCAGCCAACGCGCCATCTGCCGCGATCCGTAGAACGGGGTTTCCAGAAATTGCTCGTCGATCCGGCGCATGAGCTCGAGAGTCAACTCACTCTCCCCGAGACCATCGTCGTAGAACGTCGAGCGCGAGATCGACACCAAGCCACACTGTCGCGAGATGCTTAGTTCGGAGTGGTTCGAGTCGATCAGCATTCGCCTTCGACCGTGACTCAACGGCCGAAGGCCTTGGACAAAAAATCCTTCTCGATGACGAGCTCGCCGACCTTCGCTCGCAGCTCCTGAATCTCCGCATCGCGAGACGCCTCTCGGCGCTGCTGGTGGTCCGAGAAGACGTCCACAAGCGCCTCCTGGGCTTTCTTCTTCCAGTTCGCGATCAGGTTCGGGTGGATCTTGTAGCGCGACGACAGCTCCGCCATCGTCTGCTCGCCGCGAAGCGCCTGCAGTGCCACGCGGGCCTTCAGCTCAGCGGGGTATTTTTTCCGTTTCTGCATGATTCCGATCTCTCCATTCTGAGGTCGGAATCCACCTTAGCAACCTGTCCGAATTTCGGGGTCCACCTCTAATGACTTGGGCGAAACTCGGGCGGACCCCCGACGGCGGATTGAGACCGCTGCTGAACTCAGGTACCGTTTGAGATATCCCGATGGACAAGGAGTCCAACATCTCACCGCTGGCTTGCAGCAGCTCGGCCGCCTCGGTTTCCCCATAGGCCTTTGTCAAGATCTCGGGAACCGGCATCCAGCCGTCTATCTCACTCCACTCGCTAAACGGGATGGCAACAAAAAATGTTCTGTTCGACCCTCCGAGCACTCGCTGGTACACCGCGACCGTCTCAGGCCCCTGTGGACGCGTCTTGGACCTTCTTGATGAAGTCGGTATACGCAGCGGTCATCCCTGGCTTCACCTCGGCCGTGACGACATAGAGAAATCCGCCTGGCGCATCTTGAGCCAAGCTTGGAGACGCACACAACAGCAGTGCACCGACGACGGCGGCGGAGATAGCAGTTTTCACGATTGTTCCTCTTTGACTGGTTGAGCGGGCCATAGGTCCTCCCAAGGCTGGAATGAATGGAATTGGCCCATCATACGACCCAGCGGACCCGGGTCAAACCGATATGAGGGAAGAGTGTGCAGCGATATTACACGAACGATAGAGGCGGTGAGTTTAAGTAGTCGAGGCAACGTGAGAGATGATCATGCCGAGGAGCCGGACCATTCACGACGAAGGGAACCGCAAACTGTTGAGTGAGTTGAAGAACGCGGAAGGTGAAGTTGGGGTGAGTGACGGGGATCGAACCCGCAACGTCCGGAGCCACAGTCCGGTGCTCTACCATTGAGCTACACTCACCACGAAAAAGACACTCAGTCTACCATGCACCTCCCGCAGGCTCCGTCGAGAGCGGGATAAGATTAAGTCATGAAAACCGTTGAAACCCGGGCGCCGACACGTCAACCGACGGCCAAAATCGATGCCGCCGCGGTGCAGGCTGCCCGCGTCATGGTCGACGCGTTTCGTCTGTCGAGCGACGCGGATGGCGCCCCTGGTATTCTCAGCGGCGTCCTCGACGGCCTGGCATCGCTGGTCCACCACGACGCCGCCGGCATCTACGTCGTCGACCGCGTCGGGAAGCGAATGCGCCACACAATGGTGCGTGGGTGCGACTTGCCGATCCCACAGCTGGAGGTACCGTTTGCGGGGAAGGGGATCGTTGGCGACGTACTCGCCAGTGGTCGACCGGCGGCGGTCACCTCGGATACCTCCGACGAGGCGTCGGTTGGCCGACCGTGTGCGAAGTCACGCCTGGTCGTCCCTATCGTCGGATCGCACTCCACAACGCTCGGTGTGCTCGATGTCTGGTCGGACCAGCCCGGGGGGGTACGACGCAGACGCGACCGAGCTGATCACACTCTACGCGTCGGCCGTCGCCGGAGCGATCGAGAGCGCTCGCCTGCACGCTGACGTCGTCGACAAGCGTCGTATCGACAGTGATCTGGCGCTCGCGCGACAGGTGATGGCGGAGCTGTTACCCCACACGACGCCCTCGATCCCGGGCCTTGACATCGCCGGTGCCCACGAGACATCGCTGGCTGTGGGCGGGGACTACTACGAGTTCATTCCGCTCGTCGACGAACGTTGGGCGGTCGTCATCGCCGATGTCGTCGGCAAAGGGGTGGCGGCGGCGATTCTCGTGTCGGCCATTCGGGCCTCGATGTCGTCGCTGGTCGGACACGAGCTCGCCGTCCGAGCCATCATGCGACGTGCCAACCGGTTCTTTCACGAGTCGGTCGAGGGAGGCAAATACGTCACCCTGTTCTACGCTGTGATCGACCCGCCGCGGCGACGCATGCTGTATGTCAATGCCGGGCATGTGCCGCCGGTGCTTCTTCGACACAACGGAGAGGTTGAGCTACTCGAGGAGGGTGGCATGCCGCTCGGGTTGTTTGAGTCGCCACGCTATTTCGAGGGTCATACCGCCTTAGCGGAAGGCGACGTTCTGACGCTCTATACCGACGGTGTGGTCGAAACTGCAGACCGGGACGATGACTTTTACGGGACCCACCGGCTGGTCGCGCTGGTCAAGGATCGGGCGATGAGTTCCCGCAGGAGTCATTGCCGCGGACGGTCGCGCCCTGCCGTTGTTGACGGGCGGCCGGGGACGTGTTTGACGTGGCGGGCCGGGCGTTCCAGCGGAAGCGACGGAGATCTGCAGCGGCATCATGCAGGACGTTCGACGTCACGGCGGCGGTGCGAGGACTGACGACCGCACGCTGGTCGTCATGAAGGCTTCACCCCTCTAGAAGGGACCAGGGAGATCGGCGTCACGCTCGACCTCGATCGACTTGACGGGTGACGTCACGATCCGCTGCCCATCAGAGCAGACCTCCATCCGGAGTCCGCATCCCAGCCACGCCAGCTTCAGCATGCTTCCGCCAAAGCTGGCTCCGGCGAGACTGGCTTCCGTGGGCTGAGGAAAGAACGCGCCACCCTGGATGAGGATCCGGGGCCGGGGGGGATCGAGCACCACCACACGGTACAGGGAGTTGAACGTCTTCACGACCAACGTCGTGAAGGCAGCCAGCTCGCTCAACCCCACACCGTCAGCCGACGCGACCTCACACGTGAACCCATCCAGTGTGCAACGTTGAGGGACCGCCGTCTGGCCTGGCGGACCATCTACCCACGTGTCGTGTTTTCGGTCGGTCACAGTTCTGGGGGCGACCTGCCGTTACCCTCTGTCAACAGAGTACCGGACTCGGAGCGGTATCGTCCAGAGGTCAAGGCGATGCTCGGCCGGTCCTCACTGTGAACCCGACGCCGTACCTGAGATTAGGACTGCCTGAGCTCCCCACCTTGATCTCGCTAAAGAATCCGTTCTCATGCCGGACCCCGAAGACCGCGTTCAGGCCCCCCTGCACGTCCGTCATATCGTTAAACCGATAGAGGTTCACCGCCGGACCGGTTCCCTGATAGATGGCCCAGCTCGAGCCTGGGAAGACGTACCGATACAGAAACTCGAAGTTGACGCTTGCCGCCGTCAGACCATCGCCGGCTCCGCCCTCGACGTTGGAACGGATGACGAAACGGTCTGAGCCGAGGACAAACTCGATGTGACTCCCAACATAGAACTGGTCCGGATTCGCGGTGCCACCCGCTTGCAGGCCGACATCTTGGGCGGCCGCCGGCGAGGCCCACAGGGCCAGAATCGCACCGACGAACAGCCAACCGTTCCTGATCATCATCATCCTGCGCTAGAGCCTTAGAGCCATTGTAGCCGCGGCTATGAAACTGGTTCTGCGGCGTGGAGTCGGCCGTGCTCGTATAATGGCCCGGCGACGAGCTCTCGAGATCCCGAGATCCCGGGATCCCGAGATCAGATGACGGGGTCGTCGCTCCGTGGAGTGACTAGGAGGACATCTCTATGCGCATGCAGAGGCTGGTCGCGGCGGTGGGTGCGGCGCTGGTGTGCACGCTTCCGGCGGGGGCGTTGCAGTCGGCAATGACGGAGGAGGAGTACGGGGCGGCGATGACCGAGATCAACTTCATCGTCGGCGACGCCGAGCTGCACATCGACGCGCGATACTGGCCCGAGCTGTTTGAGGATCTTGGGAAACTGAGGACACAGTTCGAGCAGGTAGAAGCGTTCTGGACCGCGCGCGGCACCGACGAGGCGGCCGGATTTGCCCGTCAGGTGATTGAAGGGCTCTCGCCGATCGCAACCGCCGCTGACGAGAAGGACCCGCAGGCCGCCTCGGCAGCGCTCCGAGCGCTGAGAGGAACCTGCCAGTCATGCCACGACGCGTTCAGAGAGCCAGGCCCTGACGGGTATCAGATCAAGCCGTAGTTGACGAGCGGCCACGAGTCGGAACACCGATTCGCTCGTCAGTTGGTCGGCCAGAGGACGCCCTGGCTATTCGTGCCTTCCGCCCCTGGGGGAACCGGGCCCATCCCGGTGTAGACGAACTTCTGAATCCGAGACCCCTCGTACGTTTCGGTCGTGTAGATGTTGCCGGCGCTGTCGACGGCGATGCTGTGCACCGCGAAGAACATCCCAGGCTGACGCCCACCGTCGCCGAACGCGGTCATCACCTCCAACGACTCGCGGTCGATGATATAGACCTTCATGTTCTGCCCGTCGGCGAGATACAGGAACTGCTGCTCGGGATCGGGCGAAAAGTCGATGTCCCAGGTCGAACCCTGAGACAGAGTGTTTGGGGCGATGATGACTTCCTCTACGAACGTGCCGTCCTTCTGAAAGACCTGGATGCGGTCGGCGGCGCGGTCACAGATGTACACCAGGCCATCATTCGAAATCTCCGAGCAGTGGACCGGCCCGCGGAACTGCTGTGATGGCTCGCTCCCTGGCTGATACGGGCCACCGAAATCGTAATCGTCGTCCGGCTCGTTCCCGTAGGCGCCCCAGTACCGCTTGAGCGCGCCAGAGTCGACGTCGACAACGGCCACCCGCTTGTTGAAATAGCCGTCGGCGAAATAGGCCTCATTGGCGTCGGGGTCAATCCCGATCTTCGCGACGCGACCGTAACTGTCCATTGAGTTGCTGTCGCGAGTGAAGACCGGCCGACCGTCCTCCTCACCCGTTTGCCGGGCGCCGGGGATGCCGATCTGCATGAGGAAGGTTCCGTCCTTCGTGAACTTCAGCACGTGCGAGTCGGACTGGCCGTTCCCCCCGATCCAGACGTTGTCCATGTGGTCGATGGTAATCCCGTGATTGGACTCTGGCCACACGTAGTCGCCGGTCTCGGTTCCGGGGCCGCCCCAGCTGTAGACCAGGTTGCCCTCCTGGTCGAACGCGAGGACCGGTGGGCCTGGCTGGCAGCACTCGGAGACCGGCGGATCTTGAACGAGACCGATCTCGGTGCGGGCCACAAACTGATTCGGGGTATTCCGGTGCACGAGCCAGATCGTGTCGGTCGAGTCGACATCGACGCCGATCGTGGGACCCATCAACCAGTGGTCGGGCAGGTTCTTCGGCCATAGGGGGTCGACTTCGAACATCGGGACCATCGGTCCGTCGCTCATTGCGGCGCTTTCCTCGACGGCATCTTCGACCGCACTTTGTCCGACGCCGCACGCGATGATCAGCGCGAGCAGCGATGAGCCAATGAGAAGATTTCGTTTCCGATTCATCTCGGTCCTCCCTTGTCCATACTGGTCGATGACGAGACGTGCGGGACACACCACCGCGAGTGGCGGCCCCTTGGGCCCCTCAGCGGCGACCAGTATACTTGCAATCAATCCAGATGGCTCGAAGTTTTCCGGCCCTCAGGTTGGGCGTTTTCCAAGCTCTCCATCGACGGTTGATTGGGCAGAGACGAGCCGGCCCCCGGATGCTTCTGATCGCCCTGGTTTTAGGGCTGGTCTTGACGTCGCCGGCGCGTCCTCGCGCCCATGACGTGCCGACTGACGTGCTCGTCCAGATCCTGGTCAAACCCGAGGGTCAGACACTGCGCCTCCTGGTGCGTGTTCCGCTCTTCGCGATGCAGGACGTGCGGTTTCCGCAGGTCGGCCCGGGCTACCTGAACATCGCTGAGGCCGACTCTGAACTCGAGGACTCGGCCCACTTGTGGATCGCCAATGAGCTCCAGCTCTACGAGGACGGCGTCCCACTCACCGGACAGGCGCTCGTTGCGGTCCGCGCATCGATTCCATCGGATCAGGCGTTCGCCACCTATGACCGGGCGCTCGCCCATGTCACCGGTCCGCCGCTCCCTGACGACACCGAGATCTTCTGGCAGCAGGCGATGCTCGATGTCATGTTCGAGTACCCGATCCGCTCTGAGCAGTCCGACTTCTCAATCAACCCGACGTTGGCGCGTCTGGGTCTCCGCACGGTCACGGCCCTGCGGTTCGTGCTTCCTGGCGACACGGTTCGTGCGTTCGAGTACCGCGGGAACCCGGGTCTCGTCCGCCTCGACCCGCGCTGGCATCAGGCTGCGATGCGTTTCGTCAACCTCGGCTTCGAGCACATCCTGGACGGGATCGACCATCTGCTGTTCCTCGCGTGTTTGGTGATTCCGTTTCGTCGGCTTCGTCCACTCATCGCCATCGTGACGTCGTTCACGGTCGCCCATTCCGTGACGCTGATTGCGTCGGCCTTCAACTTTGCACCGGACGCGCTGTGGTTCCCACCGCTCGTCGAGACGTTGATCGCGATGTCGATCGTCTACATGGCGCTCGAGAACATTCTCGGGGTCAAGTTGCGGCGGCGATGGCTGATCACGTTCGGGTTTGGTCTGGTGCACGGCTTCGGGTTTTCGTTCGCCCTCCGCGAGACCCTCCAGTTTGCTGGGGGGCATCTCTTGACGTCCCTCCTGGCGTTCAACGTCGGTGTCGAGCTCGGCCAGCTGTTGGTCATCGTAGTGTTGGTACCGACGCTGTCGGTGCTCTTTCGGTTTGCCGTCGCGGAACGGGCCGGGACCATCCTGGTGTCGGCGCTTGTGGCCCACACGGCGTGGCACTGGATGAGCGAGCGTGGTGGCCAGCTGCTGCAGTTTCAATTTCAACCCCGGGCGCCGGTGTTCGACCTGGGACTGCTGGCCAGTGCGATGCGCTGGGGCATGCTCGTGCTGATCATCATCCTGCTCGTGTGGCTCATGTCGCTCGTGTTCCCCCAGATGGAGCAGGATGGCGACGCGGCGGCCGGTGTCAAGCCTGAGGCATGACGCCAGACCCCTGACACGAGTCGTCCCTGAAGTCGATCGTCCACACGAGCTCATCGTCCCCGAAGTCGGCCGGAACGGTGACGACGAATGCCCCTCGATGTCGTCCCGGTAGAAAATGTGTCGGTTGCCCAAGGTCGGGTCCGCCCGGGGACAGCTGGTTGCTCGGGCCCACCGGGATGTCAAGCTCTTCCTCAGAGTTGCGGTTGAAGTAACCCCAGGACAGGTTGATGGTTCCGTCGGGGTTCGCGTACCATTCTTCGTAGACCGGCGTGACCGTCTGCCCGCTGGTGCGGGCCGGACCCAGGGGTAGTTGGGCGGTGGCGATGAGCGTCGCGCTGCAGACGAGACTCACCAAGCCGGCGACGCCAGTGACGATCTGGTATCTCTTCATTCGTTCAGACGGGATTCGCCCGCCAGAAAGACACACGACCTGATACGTGGTAATGATCACCGCGGCGCTGACGGTCTGCCAGATCTTTTCGCCGGTCGACGTGTCATCATCGGGTTAGTCCATGCCGCGCGTCGACGCCCTGGCCACGTCTCTGCCCGCCTACCGCTGCGAACAATCGGATATCCGCGACGAGATGGCTCGCGTGTGTCGAGGCGACCGCGCAATGGAGCGGCTCCTTCCGCTCTTCGACCGGACCGGTGTCGACACTCGGTATTTCGTCCGCCCTCCGACGTGGTATGCCGAGGGGCCGTCGTTCGAGACTCGCAACGCCGTGTATGCCGAGTCGGCGATCGAGCTGGCGGAAGAGGCGGCGTGTGCGTGCCTCGACCGGTCAGGGATCAGCCCAGACGCCATTGACTACATCTACTTCGTGACCACCACCGGACTGATGACGCCGAGTCTCGACGCCAGGCTGGTATCGAGGCTGGGTCTGCGGTCCGATGTTCGACGCCTGCCGCTTTTCGGTCTGGGATGTGCGGCGGGGGCCGGCGCGCTCGTGCGGGCGGCAGACGTCCTCCGTGGGTTCCCAACGCATCACGCATTGGTCATCTCGGTCGAGCTCTGTAGCCTGGTCTTTTCTCCGGTCGCCCGGTCGGCAACCGATCTCGTAGGTACCGCGCTCTTTGGTGATGGCGCCGCCGCGGCCATCGTAGCGGGTGACGAGACGTCGGGTGATGGACCCGCGATCATGGCGACTCGGACCCATCTTTTTCAGGAAGCCCCCGACCTGATGGGATGGAACTTTACCGAGGACGGGATGCGTCTGGTCTTGTCTCGAGACGTTCCGTCCTTCGTCGCCACGGACGTGGCACCTGTGGTCAATCAGTTCCTTCACAGCCAGGGCCTAGCGTTGACCGACCTGCACCACCTCATCCTCCATCCGGGCGGAGCGAAGGTGATGGCGACGTACCGCTCAGCGTTCGGCCTGGACGACGGCGCGCTCAACAGCGCACGCGAGACGATGCGGTGCTACGGCAATCAATCGAGCGCATCGGTGCTGTTCATGCTCAACGACCTCGTCGCCTCGCGCCGTCCCGGTCACGGCGACACCGGTTTCATGATGGCTCTGGGACCCGGTTTTGCCGCCGAGATGCTGACGCTGGAGTGGTAGCGGCGGTCGGAGTCTTGTCACCATGAACGTCATCCCGGACGTGACGATCGTCGGCGGCGGACCTGCTGGCTCGGCGCTCGCGGTATTGCTGGGACGCCAGGGCGTCAGTGTGGCGCTCTACGAAAAGGCCCGCCACCCGAGGTTCAAGCCATGCGGCGAGGGCTTGCTCCCTCACGGTGTGGCCGCCCTGCGTGAGATCACGAGCCTTCCAGACGTGCCCCATGTGAAGGGGCTGAGATTCGTTGCCGGTGCCGCTTCCGTCGACGCCGATTTCCCCGACACCGACGGGCTCGTCGTTCGCCGGGACCGATTCGATGCCTGGTTGTTCGAGCTGGCGGCCAATACACCGAACGTCGAGGCCAGGGACGGAACGGCGTACCGACCGGGCCCGACCCGGTTTCTCGTCGGCGCGGACGGCTCCCACTCGATGTTCCATCGCCAGCTCCGAGGTGTCTTCGCACATCCACGACGGGCGGGTCTTTCGAGCCACCTTACGGGTCTGCAGGGACTGGGTGACCGCGTCGAGATCTTCTTTCATGACGAAGGGGAACTCTACATCGCACCAGCCGGTGGGGGAGAAGCCTTGGTCTCGGCGCTCTTCGACTATCGCCACTTTCGTCGTGATGGGATCACCTACCTCCTGAACAAGACCGTTGCGCTTCGTGACCGGTTGTCACAGGTTGCGTTCACGACGCCCGTGCTGGCGGCCGCCCCACTCGGACTACATGTCCCGAGAATCGTCGACCGGAATCAACGTCTGCTGCTGGTGGGCGATGCCGCTGGCACACCCGATCCGATCACGGCCGGCGGACTGTCACTCGCATTGGCCGCCACCCGCGCCGCCGCCGACGCGATCGTCAACGACCGGCTCGACGCGTACCAGCGTCGCCGCCTCGAGTTGGGTCGCGCAGCGAATCGATTGGGCCGGTTGATGCTGTGGCTCGGTCGAACCGAACGCCGCGCCGAATGGGTGTTAAGCCATATGGGGCGGGGCGTCGAACCGCTTCTCACTCTGGCGCTGCGGCCCCATCCGCGGTCGCCGACCCTCGACCTCGTGACCCCCGACCGCCGACCCTCTACGACCCTCGACTCACGACCCTCGACCCTCAACCTCGTAACCCTAGACTCACGACCCTCGACCCTCGACCTCGTGACCCTCGACTCACGACCCTCGACCCTCGACCCTTGAAACCCCCATGTGGATGCCCCGACGTTCGCTTGAGCGGGAGCACATGGACGATCACACGCCGCCCCAGGATGTCGTCGACGACGTCTACTGGTTCCTCGGCGCGATCAACCACTGGCTCGGTGGCACCCGCGCGACCCTGCGCCGATTCGAGGCGCTCAGTGACGGGTGGCGGGCCGGTCAGCGGGTGGAGATTTTGGATGTGGCGACCGGCGGGGGAGACCTGGCGAGGGCCCTGGTCCGGTGGGGGCGTGAGCGTGGCTTCGATGTCAGAGTGACCGCGCTCGACATCAGTCCAAGCGCCTTGTGCTCCGCGCGGCGTCGGAGTACGAGTGGCGCCGGCGGGCCCCCGCTCCGGTTCGTGTGTGCCGATGTTCATCGGATGCCGTGTCGAGACGGCGTATTCGATTACGTCACCTGCGCACTCTTTTTCCATCACTTGACCGATGACGACGTCGTTCGAACGCTTCAATCGTTCGACCACCTGGCCGCCCGAGGGATCGTCGTGAACGATCTCATCCGACGCTGGCGGCCCTTCGCCTGGAGCTGGCTCGTCACGCGTCCCTTCAATTCGATTCTGCGGAACGATGGCCCGTTATCGGTTCGACGTGCATTCCGCCCGTCGGAGCTGGCCGGTCTGGCCCGACGCGCCGGCCTGCCCTGGCTCACCGTTCAAGAGCACTTTGGGCACCGAATGACACTTGCCGGGGAGCGGTCGAGGGTCGAGGGTCGTCGGTCGGGGGTCGAGAGGCCTAAGTCGGGAGTCGAGGGTCGAGGGTCGTCCCCGGGGTCATGAAACCTGGCGTGTCGAACCGACGGCCGACCCGAGTCTGCCGACGGGGAGACCCTTGAACGAGGGGTGTGAAGCGGATCACACCCCGAGCCGATTACACGAAGTGGGGCTCGTCAATCCACGAAGGAGGCAGGTAGATGGTTGGTATCTCGCTGCGAAGGACGCTCCTCGTCGCCGGGGGTTTCTGGCTCGCGTTTTGGCTGGTGCTTCGGGTCAACACCGGCGGCCTCTGGCTGGCCCACACCGTGGTGTATCATGCGATCACTACGTTCATGTTGATTCTGACAGTCGGGGCAGTCGTGCAGTGGTTCAGCCAGTCCCGTTCCAGGCCGCTTAAGTCGTGAACGAGACGGTCAGTCCCCTCGAAAAGTCTCTGGAGGAGTGGCAGGCGCTGCTGCCTGACGACGCCTACCGTGTGCTCTTCAAGGAGGCGACCGAACCCCCCCGAACCAGCGCGTTGAACGATGAAAAACGAGGCGGCACCTACATCTGCGCCGCGTGCCATCTTCCTCTGTTCGAGTCGACAGCCAAATTCGACAGTGGCACCGGCTGGCCCAGCTTCTTTTCCGCGATCGAGGGTCGGGTCGGAACCAAGAGAGACTTCAGGATGATTCTGCCGCGCGTCGAGTATCATTGCGTTCGGTGCGGAGGCCATCAAGGCCATGTCTTCACTGACGGTCCCGCCCCGACCGGACAGCGGTACTGCAACAACGGGCTAGCGCTCCAGTTCATCCCGTCGGATGAGGAGCCCCCGGCACCCCGCACCTGACGACGGTCCCCGGCTCAGTCATGAAACAGCTCCGGGCGACTCCTCGCTGACGCGCCAAACCGAATCTCGCTCCAAAAACCGGATCGGCCCTCGCGTCGGCCCTCGACCCTCGACTCACGACCCTCGACCCACGACCGTCCCCGACCCTCGACCCCCGACTCTCGACTTTCCCCGAAGACTTTTTGGGACGACCGGAGTCTAATAAGGAGAGGCATTGTCTTGATGAAGCAGGCGCGAGCGATCGGGTGGTCTGACGTTGCCGCCAGGGACAGCGATATCGCTCTGGCCAGGCAGTGCGCGGATGGCGACGAGGCCGCGTGCCGACAGCTGGTCGATGCCCACCAGCAGATGGTCTACGCCCTCGGCTATCAGCTTCTGGGAAGCCACGATGAAGCCCTCGATCTGTCCCAGGAGGTGTTTCTCCGCGTTTTTCGGACGATCGGTCGCTTTCAAGGTCGGTCGGCGCTGCGGACCTGGGTCTATCGGATCGTCGTCAACGGTGCTCGCAATCGGCGCCGGTGGTTTCAGCGGCATCGCTGTGCCTGTGTCGTCCAGCTCGACGAACATATACAAGCACATGGCGAACCGCCGGCCCCAAGCTGGGGTCGCATCCCCGGAGCTCGCTTTGGACCGGAAGGAGCGCGGAGAACAGGTGTGGCGTGCACTCGCCACCCTTCCCCTGGAGCAGCGCTCGACCATTGTCCTGAAGGAGCTACATGGAATGCGATACTCAGAGGTTGCCTATGCGCTTGGTGTAACGACGAGTGCTGTCAAGTCGAGACTGACCCGGGCGCGGGAGGCACTACGACGGGAGTTGAGGACACGATGACGCGGATGTCGTGCGCCGCCGTTCGCCGTGTGATCGGTCAGCTGCACGACGGTGAACTGGCCGTTCCCTCGCAGATCCGCATCGAGGCACATCTCGCGGAGTGCACCGGTTGCCGGTCACGGCGAGACGAGCTGTTGACGATTCAGACGCTGATTCGCACCGGCGCTACCCGTCCGGAATCGGCCGACTACGACGATGAGATGCTGAGCGGCGTCTTGTCATCCGTCATGGCTCAGATTCGCCGCGAACGCCGCTTCTTATGGCGTGAGCGGGTCGGTCGGGTGATGGCCGACGCGAGCCGGGTCTGGATCCCGGGTGGCGCAGTGGCCTGCACGGTGGTTGGTGCCGTCGCGCTGGCCACGGTGCTCAGCCTCCTCAATCCGATTCACCAGAATTCGCTGGCCGCCTTGCTTCACGGATTGGGGACACCTGGATCGAATGCCAACCCTGTCATGGTGGCGAGGGGTGTGACCCTGCCAACGGTGTCACGAGAACAGCGGTTGCCGATGTTTCTCAGCAGGATCCCAGACCCGCTTCGTCCGAACGTGACCCTCGCCGGGGTCGTCACACGTGAGGGCGCGCTGTCACAAGTCGAAGTCCTGGGCGCGAGCAGCGCTCCTGATCAGTTCGAGGATGATCTCTTTCAGCTGGCGGCCGAGATCAGGTTCTCGCCTGCGCTCTATGCCGGGTCGCCGGTTGCGGTCAACGTCGTTTGGCTATTGGAGCGGACGACCGTACGCGGTTATCTCCCCGTGCCCGTGTCCTAGGAGCCCGTGGTGAAACTCCCCGCGAGTTTCACCACGGACTCCCAGCGGAGCGTGCTCCTGCGCTGGACTCGCGGATCGTCGAACCCTACTCTGCGGATCACTGTGACGGGACACTAGCGTCCGGAGGTAGCTTGAGGACCTGTCCGGGATGAATCACCGAAGATCTGAGACCGTTGACCTGCAAGATGTTCGCTGGTGTTGTGCCATACCGTCTCGCGATCTGCCAGACCGTATCCCGCCGGCGAACGATGTGACGCAGGCTGGCCGCTCGCTGTGACGGCGACCGGGCTTTGAGCAGCTTGACGTAGCCAGCGTAGTCCAGCGCGAAGACGGCCACGTGGTAGTGCGGTGGGGCGCGTTCGCGGGTGGCCTCGATCACCGACTGGTCCTCGAGATACAGTAGCGTGCTCTCGAGCCACCCCCGACATGTCGGGTCAGTTGGCCGCCGCACGTCGAGGGCCATCCCGGTGGGGTGAACCGACCGAGGCGATGCGTTGCGCGGCTGGTCCGCGAGCGGACGCGTCAGGCTCGTAACGACGAGTTGTTCACCACATGCCCGTCGATACTGTGCCGACAGACGCTCGATGAACAGCCTGACTTCCGGTCGTGCGTATGGAGAGGACACGTCCTTGAGCCGGTAGTCGGCGTTGCCGCCAACCGGAACGAGGAGCCCTGCCCCAACGAATCTGCGCAGCTGGGATGACTCGCGCAGGAACGTGAAGTCGTGACGCTCGGCCTGATCGTTCTGTTCGTCTAGCGAGGCCGCACTTCCCCGCAGACTCACGTCATTCGCTGCGGCTTCAACCACAGGTGCGGCGCCGACCCCGAAAAGGACGACAAAGACGAAGCAGACGACGACGACACGGAGCCGAGACTGAATGACGTGAGCGTTCATGTTGCCGCTATGAAACCGATCCTCGTGACAGGACACTACGAGTGTATCGGTACGACGCTGTCACTGCGCAAGTCTGTCGCGCCATTTCGTGGCGGCGCGTGCACGTTCTTGACCTGCCCTTCACAGAGTTGCCCCGTCCCGGCTCTCAACTTATGAGTCTGTTTCAATGACTCTCGTCCCCGCCATCTTGTCACCGATCCGGCGACCCTCGGCGTCGGTGATCACGAGCACGACTTCAATAATCCCGATCACAAATGCGATCAATCCCAGGGGAACGGCGACCACGAGACCGATGATGGTCATCGCGAAAAACTGGGTGAGCCCGCCCAGCGCGAACATCCAGTTGCGCTTGACCGACGTGGCCAGGTCTAGTGGTCGACCATCGAGCGTCACCGGCCGGAGTTTCATCACCTTCTTGCCGATCGACCGATGGTCCATGAAGTCGAGGTCCATCCCATCTCGGACGAGCCAGTACGCCGTCGCCGCGATTCCCCCGGCCAACGGGACCAGGCCCACCACCGCCGCAATCACGGCGTCGATGACCGCGGCGAGCACGCGTTTGCCGAGGTCCGGTCGCCTCGAGGTGGCCGGACTTTCGGTGCCGCTGGCCGGTTCCGTTGGGGTTGGCGCAGTGTCGCTCGGGGTATCGGCCATCGCTTCTCATCCTTTCGATCAGGTCGAGGTGAGGACCACATGGGGTTGCCGAACCCACACACGGTCACTGGTCATGGCGCACAACAAGGAGGACGCCGACCGAAGAAAAAGGCGCGCCATGGTGGCGCGCCCTCGATGTCGAGTCGATCGCTTGGGGCTGATCTACATTCCGAGATTGATATTCGCGATGTGAACGTCCAGCTCGTGATTGACGCGGAGTCCGACGATGCCATCAGTGTCGAACGAAGACCGCGGCTGCGAGCTGACCTCCATGTCGTTGACCAGAAAACGCACCTGGCTTGCGCCAACCTCGACCGTCATCGTGTTGGTCGACCGCCCGTCGGCGTCAAGCGGCTTGATCGCATCGTGTGCTGTCCATGGGGCCACGTCAGGTGTCTCACTGCCCATCCGTTTCCTGAGGAGATACTCCGCGTTCTCGCGAATGACGAAGTATGAGTACCGCTGGTCAGCACCGGAGAGATCCGCTCCCCCAAAGAACAGGCCGTAGGCGTTCGGGTGCGAAGAAGGTTCCGTCTGAGTGAAGGTCGCGCTGATCGAGTAGTTGCCGCTATGCGTGTCGGCCGGACGCCAGAAGATCGCCGCGCCACGGCCGGCGGTCGATGCGTGGAGACCCTCACCCATGGTCCTGAAGTTGAGCACGCCACTGATATCACCATCTCGATCGAGACGGGCTTGCCATCCGTCAGCCTGTACCCCGCCTTCCTGGGCCTGAAGGACGATCGGAATCGCCAGCGCCGCGACGGCCGCGACGGAAATGACGGCTATGGTGATGAGGTCCTTTCGCATGACATGTCTCCTTGTCTGAGGCGCTATTCGCCATTTAGGCAGGGCATCATAGCACGCACAGCCAGCGCGACGGCGACAGATACAGTGACCAAGGTAACAGTTCTGTCCGGCCAGCGAGTGCGGTTGAGGGGACCGAGCGCTGAAGAGCCGTGTGAGCGTCTCGGCACAATCTCTGCACCCTCACCGTTGTCCCCAAGATCCACGATGCTCACAGACGCACCTCAGACCACCCAGACCCTTGATGATGAGGGGGTCATCGTGGCGTGGCACGCCGCCATCGGTGACTACCGGATCATCTGCACGATCGTTATGCGGGCGGGCGAGCCATCAGTGGTGTCTGTCGTGGAGAACGGTCAGCACCTCGAACGAGAAGAGCTGGTTGTCGGCGCGTCCGAAGGCGAAGTGGAGGAGGCGGCACTGCTTCTCCGGCAGCGATACGAGCCTCGTATCGAAGGCGTCGCCAAACGAACGTGGCGCTTCGGCCGAAACGCCTGCCTCACGACCAGCTGGGCTCCTCGCACGCCGACACCCGAGGATCCACCCGCCGCATAGTGTCCTGAGTTCGATATATCTGTACAACGAGGGCGGCGCTGCGCCTGGGGTGGGCAGGCGCGAAGAGTGTCTGCCTCCGACCAGACTGTTGCCACGCCGACGCAGACCTTTTGACAATGACAAAGCTGTCACTGTCCATAAGTCATTGTAAATAGGTATCTTAAGTCAAGTGATCATCGGCACAGCCGTTGCTGAGAATCACAGGACATGACTGCTCTCGCTCCCGAGATTACATCCCACGGCCTGGCCCTGTGGCGGTTGAAGCAATCGCCTGAACGACACATTCGCTGCCTGGTCGGTCGTTTCAGCGGAAAGCTCGTCCTCGCGATCCATTCGGAAGGCAAGGTGCTGGTAGCGGAATCCTTTTCGGACATCGTCCCGCTGGTGAATCAGGCAGAGGCCATGCGGGCGGCGTATCTCCGAAAGGGCTGGACCGAGGCCGACAGCGATCAGGACGATTCGCTGTCGTAGACGGGCTCGATTGCACCGGGTTTGCTGATTATCGACAGTGGGTCCGGGAGCTTCTCACCGCGCTGGGTCGTACCTTGGGAGTACCCGTCGGCTACGTCTGAGTCTTTCCGCTGATGACCCAGACACCGGCAAATGACAGGAGAGAGACACCGTCGGCGATCTCACTGATCGCGAGGTCCGACGCATACCAACGCCCAACACCGAGAAAGATGACGATCGGCACATACTCCCACCCGTGGCGTCTGACCAGTGCCACCAGGAGCATCTCGAAGAACGCCATCCAGAGCATGGACATCACTGAACTATAGGGCAAGAAGTCTGCCAGTGCGACACCCTGCGGACACGCTCTCTAGCGCGGCCGACGCCGGACGCCCGCCGATTACTCGGATACGGATCTCGCCCTCCGATTACGATGCTGAGGCTTCTGCGCGGGCCCGGCTCCGATGTATGGTGGGGCAGGGAGCACCGAGGCGGCCGATGTTCGACCAGATCGCGTCAGAATGACGAAGAGCGAGTTCTACCGCTTTGGCCGTAAGGCGGGCGTCACCTACCGGCGCGTCCGGTGGATGTGGCAGTCGGTCGCCGGGAGTGAGGACGACGCGATCAAGGCCGAGTACGGCGTTGGCCGGGACATGGCAGCGGTCGTCCGCGAGCAGACTCAATGCGAGCCCGACGAGGAGGGTCAAGCGCTGCTGGGCGAGATCGGGCAGCAGCTGTCCGGCTCGGTACGTAACCAGCTTCACCGGTTCGCCGTCACTCTCGTCGCCGAGGATCAACCGACGGCGTTTGCCTTGCCCGGCGGGTTCATTTTTGTGGCCGATCGGCTCGTACAGCTGTGCAAGCGCGACCGGGACGAACTGGCGTTTGTTGTGGCGCACGAGATGTCTCACGTCATCAGGCGGCATGCGATCGACCGGCTCATCTCACAGAAAGTACTATCCGCCGCGTCGCTCGCATCCCCCGGCAGAGGCATCCTGGCCCCGTGGATTCGGAAGGTTGGTCTCCACTGGCTCGAGCGGGCGTATTCGCGGGAGCAGGAGTTCGAGGCCGACGAGCTGGGGACCTTGCTGATGCGCGCAGCTGGATTCCATCCGGCGGCCTCGGTCCGTCTCCTGCACCGATTTAGCGGTCTGGACGACGCACCTCACCACTCGGGTCTGGGGGCCTACCTGTCAACCCACCCTCCCGTTGAGGAGCGAGTCCGCAAGCTGCGTCAGCGGTTCGGCATCGCCGTCTCACCCTGAGTCAGCGACTCCCAGTCTCGCCGGGAGGTCGGGCGGTGATGTGTCAGGGGATCGGCGTCGTGACACGAATCCCGAACTGGGTCCAGCGGGTTCGCTCGCGGAGGCACCTGGCGTCGATTCGCTGCTCACGCGCGACGAAGAGGTCAACCGCCGCCACACCGGTGACGATGCGAAGCCCACCGCCCACTCGGCCCCCCTTCTGCTCCGAACGATTGAAACGGCGTGGAGCCACCTGGACGAAAACGCCGTCGGCGCTTCCAAACAGTGCGAACCGTTCATCCAGCGTTCGCATGAGGCTCGCGTAGCCGGTGTACTCGGCGTCGTAGTCGACGCCCACACGCTCGACGGTCCACAGGGCCCGCAGCCCGGCGTCGAGCTCGAAGCGACCCATGGTGATCCGATCCCCGTAGCCGACACCGAACATGTTCCACGAGATAGAGTCTTCTGTTGCTCGGTCTGAGAGGTGGCGTGAGACGTGATGATAGGTCGTGGAGAGCTCTCCGTGGGGGAGACGGACAAACACCGAGACGTCGGCAATGTAGTTGTTCTGATTCGGGTCAACGCCGCGGAATTCGCTCCCGACGATTGTTTCGACGTCGATGAACAGATTGCCCCGGAAGAGACCTGCATCCACCACGTCCATATCGAACGAGACATCAGCGTCCCAGTTGAAGCGCGTATCGGCGTCAACCCCGTTGAGATGTCTGATATCTATCGCCGTTCGGAACGCGGTGAGGAAGCCGAACGCACGCGGCGCCGTCGTTCGCGGCCGAGGGCCACCGAGAGCCTGGGCAGACGCCGTGAACGGGATTCCGAGGACCAGGCCGATGCTGACCAGGTACCGGAGGGTGTCGGTTAATGGTCTCACAGCGGCGGAGCGGCCGGTTCCCTGAGGCCGTGGAGTCCAAGCCGTTTGAGCAAGGCGTGGTCGGCGTTCGCCTCTGGATTCGGTGTCGTCAAGAGCTGGTCACCAAGAAAGATGGAATCGGCACCGGCGAGAAAACAGAGCGTCTGAGTTGGCTCACTCAGTTGCAGACGGCCAGCGCTGAGGCGGACCCGGGCATGCGGCATCAGAATCCGTGCGACGGCCACCATCCGGACGAGCTCCTCCCAGACGACCGGTTCCTGGTTGGCGAGCGGCGTACCTTCCACCGCGACCAGTGAATTGATCGGTACGCTCTCCGGCTGCGGCTTTTGGCTCGCCAGCTCGTACAGAAGGGAAATCCGATCCGCGTGCTGCTCACCCATCCCAAGGATCCCACCACAGCACACCTTGAGCCCGGCCTCGCGTACGGCCTTGAGCGTGCGGCGTCGGTCGTCGTAGGTCCGGGTTCCGATGATTGTGCCGTAGAACTCCGGCCCGGTATCGAGGTTGTGGTTGTAGTAGTCGAGGCCTGCCGCTTGCAGGCGACGAGCCTGGTGCGGCTCCAGCATGCCCAGCGTGACACACGTCTCCAGGCCGAGGCCTTTGACAGTCCGCACCATGTCCAGGACCTGATCGAACTCCTCGCCGTCCCGGACGGCGCGCCATGCCGCACCGAGGCAGAATCGGTCGGCGCCGTTGGAGAGGGCCGTCTGCGCGGCATCCCGGACCGTCTCCAGACTCATCAGCCCGCTGGCCTCGACCCCGGTCTCGTAGTGGGCCGACTGGGGACAATACGCACAGTCCTCCGGACAACCGCCGGTCTTTACGCTGAGGAGGGCGGCGCACTGGACCTCTGCGGGGTCGCGATGCGTGCGGTGGGTTTGGCTGGCCAGGAAGATCAGGTCGAGCAGCCCGCGCTCGTACAGGGCCGCGACATCATCACGCGTGAGCCGGTCCCCCGGCAGTGCGGTCTGCGACATTGGCCAATAATCATATCCTGAGTGTCAGATCCTGGAATGACCGCCGTCTTGCGCGGCGGAGGGCGCATTGACAGGGCCTGTAACATTAGAACCGGTTTCACAACTGCACCGGCATTCGGCCGCCGACGCATCCCACAAGAGGCGACGCTGAGACTTTTTCGAGCGGGGGTCGAATACTCCCGGTATTCTTCCTCGTCGCGCCTGGCGGGATGGGCGCCGCGCCGCCCAAGGCACGCTGCAGCTACGAAATATGCAGCTGGTTCTCGGGTTCCCGCGGCCGACGCTATTGCAGAGAGTGGTTAATTTCCCAGGCGCGTGATGACAGGGCTCGATGAGACGCTGGGACCCCGCTTGGCCCAGCTCGATGCCCGCCATCTCCGCCGGACCCCGCAGATCATCTCCAGTGGAGCCGGACCCCGCGTCTGGATGGGCGGCCGCAAGGTGGTCCAGCTCTGCTCGAACGACTACCTCGGGTTGGCAGCCGATCCGCGATTGAAGCGCGCGGCGGCCGAAGCCGTTTCGAGGCTGGGGTGTGGCGCTGGCTCGTCCCGGTTGGTCGGCGGGACAACCGATATCCACACTGACCTCGAGCGCGCGCTGGCCGAGCTCAAGACGGCCGACGCGTCGCTGGTGTTTACATCCGGCTACCATGCGAACATCGGCGTCGTGTCGGCGCTCATGGGGCCCGAAGATACCATCTTCAGCGACGAGCGCAACCACGCGAGTCTTATCGATGGATGCCGCCTTTCGCGCGCAACCGTCCGTGTATACCGGCACGTCGACGTCGAGCACCTCGGGCAGCTGCTCTCCGCCGCACCCGCGGGGGGGCAGCGACTCATCGTGACTGAAACCGTGTTCAGTATGGACGGTGATGTAGCTCCACTTCGAGACCTCGTCGACCTGGCGCGACGATGGGACGCCTGGACCTTGGTCGACGAGGCTCACGCGACCGGTGTGTTCGGAGTGCGTGGGGGCGGTGTCGTCGAGGAACTGGGACTCGCGGCCGAGGTCGATGTGCAGATCGGCACGCTCGGGAAGGCACTTGGAAGCCTTGGAGCGTTCGCGGCGGGAGGGAGACCTCTGATTGATTGGCTGACGAACGCCGCCCGCACCTTCATCTATACGACCGCCCTATCGCCGGCGGCCGTTGCGGCAGCCCGAGTGGCGGTGGATCTGGTCCGCTGCGAGCCCGAGCGGCGGCAGCGGCTCTGGGATCATGCGACGATGATCCGTTCGCGACTCGCTGACGACGGGTTTCGTCTCGGTCCGACCCGTTCGCCGATCCTCCCACTGCTGGTCGGCGATGATGAGCGTGCCCTGAGCCTGAGCGCCGAGTTACTCAAGCGCGGTGTGTTCGTTCCGGCTATCCGTCCTCCGACGGTTCCGCCCGGCACCTCCCGTCTTCGGGTCGTACCGACCGCGACCCACAGCGCAGAGGATATCGAAGCGGCGCTGGAGACGTTCGCGGAGGCGGGGCGGGCGTCCGGAGTGCTCTGATGACCGAGGGTAGGACCGTGCCGTCACTCGAGGCGTTGACGCGGTGGGACCATCAGCATCTGTGGCATCCCTTCACGCCGATGCAGCAATGGACCGGCGAGGACCCACTGGTCATCGTCCGGGGTGAAGGCAACGAGCTGATCGACCTGGCCGGGCGACGCTACCTCGATGGCGTGTCGTCGCTGTGGTGCAACGTCCACGGGCACAACCGTCCCGAGCTCAACGAGGCGATCGAATCTCAGCTTCGCCAGGTCGCTCACACGACGCTACTCGGGTTGACGCACATCCCGGCCGTCGAGCTGGCAAAGCGGTTGACCGGCCTGACGCCGCCGGGGCTCGCCCGCGTCTTCTATTCGGACAATGGCGCGACATCGGTCGAGGCCGCCATTCGGATGGCGTTGCAGTTCTGGCAGCTGACCGGCCGGCCGAAGAAGACCAAGCTGGCGTCGCTCAAAGACGACTACCACGGCGACACGTTGGGGGCGGTCGGCGTCGGCTACTCCGAGACGTTCCATCGGTTCTACCGCTCGATGCTACCGGAGACCCTCCGGCTCACTCCGCCGCACGTCTGGCGCTGGCGAGATTGGCTGTCTGAAGCGGAGGCGCTTGACCGCGCCATCGACGAGGCCCGGCGGCTGCTGTCGCAGCAGAGTGACGATCTCGCGGCGGTCGTCATCGAGCCGGTCATGCAGGGCGCCGTCGGGATGTGGCCCCAACCGCGCGGTTATGTTCGGGCGCTGAGAGAGCTCACCGCCGAGCACGACATTCTTCTGGTGTGCGATGAGGTGGCGACCGGATTCGGTCGAACCGGTACGATGTTCGCCTGCCAGCAGGAGGAGGTGTCGCCGGATCTCATCTGCCTCGCCAAGGGACTGACGGGTGGCTATCTGCCATTGGCGGCGACCCTGACGACAGAGCGCGTGTACTCGGCGTTTCTTGGACCGCCAGCCGAGGGGCGGACCTTCTATTACGGCCACACCTACACAGGTAATCCGCTCGGCTGCGCCGCGGCGCTCGCCAGTCTTGATCTCTTCGACACCGACCGCGTGATCGAGCGCCTCGCCAGCAAGGTCGATCGGCTGACCGCACGACTGGCCGAGACCATCGCGCCGTTGAGGCACGTCGCTGACGTGCGTCAACGCGGTCTGATGGTCGGGATCGAGCTGGCCTCCGATCCGGCCACCCGGACGTCGTATCCCGCTGCCGACCGAATGGGCGCTCGCGTGACGGACGCGGCACGTGCGCACGGTGTGATCGTGCGGCCACTGGGTGACGTCATCGTGCTGATGCCACCGTTGAGCATTCTGCTCGACGAGCTCGACCGCCTGGTCGCGGCGGTTCACGACGCGATCGTTGCGGTCACCGAAACCTGATGCGCGGGCTCTTCGTTACAGGGACTGATACGGGTGTCGGCAAGACGTTCGTCACGGCTGGTCTCGCTCGGCTGTTGAGCGAGCGCGGTCTCCGCGTCGGTGTCATGAAGCCGGTCGAGACAGGGTGCGACCGACGCGGGGACGACCTCGTACCCGCGGACGCCGAACAACTCATGACCGCAGCTGGGGGGCATCAGGATCTCTCCTCCGTCTGCCCGTATCGGTTCGAGGCCCCCCTGGCGCCTGACATGGCGGCGCGTCAGGAGGGGCGATCCATTGACCCCGTCGTGATCCTCGATCGGTTTCGAGCGGTGGCGGCCTCACATGACATCATTCTGGTCGAGGGGGCGGGTGGGCTCCTGGTGCCGATCTGGGAGCGCTACACGATGGCAGACCTCGCCGGGGACGTCGGGCTCCCGTTGCTCGTCGTCTCGGCATCCCGTCTGGGCGCAGTCAGCCACACGTTGCTGACTCTCGAGCATGCGCGGTTTCGCGGGCTTCCGATCGCCGCCTACGTCCTGAATCAACTGACCGGTGCCGCCGGTTCCGGCAAGGACGCGATGTCGACAAACGCAGATCTGCTCGCCCGGTCGACCGACGTACCGTGCGCAGGCGTCATCGAGTGGTCGCCGTCCGACATCGACCGCGTGGCAGAGGCCGCCGCGTTGGCGGTCAGGCGCGCGGTGTCGGTGGACGATCTTCTCGGTACCCGCTGAACCGTTGCCCAGCTCCCATGGTAAGCTGCGGTCAATGGCCTGGGCCGGTGACTCTGGACTCGGTTGTCGACCCACAGCGAGACGAGGATGACCCATGACCACACACACGACGTCGTTCTCTCGCAGCACGCCGCGCGGATGGCTGCTGAGCGTAGTCATCTTAGGCAGTGTCGCCTTGGCGGCCTGCGGCGGTTCGTCGGCCGACATTGGTGAGGCCGCAGGTGACCCGATGCAAGATGCGCAGGTCAAGGCCGAGGAGGCGCGCGCCAGACTGATGGCGACCGAGGGCGGACAGATGGTTCTCGATGCCATCGAGACGCACGGCGGCCTCGAAGCCTGGTATTCCGCGCCGACGAGTGCCTATTCGTGGGAGTACTCCAACTTTGGCGGCCAGACGCGGTTCAAGACGTCGTTGGTGGCCGACAATACGACGCGGCGCATCTACCATCGCATCATGACGTTGGGGACCCCGGACGCCGTCGAGGAGATCGATGGTCGGATGGCGTGGGACGGTCAGGACGCCTGGATCAGTCCAGCCAGTATCGAGCAGATCAATCCGAGGTTCTGGGCGTCGACCGGGTTCTACTTCGAGTCGATGCCGTTCATCTTTGCCGATCCCGGTGTCAACTTCAAAGTGTTCCCGCCGGAGGAACACGACGGCATCAACTACGAGCGGGTCACAGCCTACTACGACCCCAACGTGGGCGATACGCCGGGTGACACGTACACGTTGTTCATCAATCCCGAGACCGGCATGCTCGATGTGGTCCTGTATACCGTGACCTACGGGCGACCCTATCAGCCCGGTGACGACTGGCCGCCGGCACCGACCCGCGGCAACTTCTTCCGGTACTCGGACTACGCCACCGTCGACGGTCTGACGGTGCCGACTCGATTTCGAGGGTACGCGTACTCGGAAGGCGAGGTCGGCGACATGCGAAACGAAGCGTGGGCATCCGACATCTCTTTCACTCAGCCGTTCGATGAATCGCAGCTGACGATGCCTGCGGACGGTCGGATGCAACCGTACGAGCTTCGAGAGCAGTAGGCGCCGATCGCGCCCATCGGGTCGGGGGTCCGCACGCGCAATCAGTGTGCTGATCCGGAACGCAGTCGGGGAAGTCGAGCACGAACATCATCGCTCGACAAGCCGAGTACGTCGGCCGCTGCGACCACGCTGGCCGGGTCGACCGGATAGAGGCGACGTCGCCGCGGATCGGCAAGGCCGGCCACGTTGCGGACCGAGAGAAGACGTCTCACCGTCTCCAGTCTGGACGATCTTGTATCGGCCTGAATCAGTTGACGTGCCGCACCGGCGATCTCCCTGAGCACCGGGTCGGTCGCGCCCAGAAATCCGAACCAGGCCCACCCGCCGTCCAGGTGATCGGGAGGGTCACAGAGGCGCTGGACCGTCTCGCAGTAGCTCGCCGCGACGAAGTACACCTGAGCGAATGCGTCAAAGGCGTCGAAATCGTGGCGGCAGCTGTACGCGCCCTCAATCAGTAGTCGGAGATGGTCTCCCTCGGCTCTGAGCGTCGCGTCGTAACGCTGCAGCGAATGGGCGAGCTGGTCGTTCGCCACACCGCCTTCCAGCATCAATCCCACACGCTCGACGCCGAACAGGCTCCACGCGATTCCGGTGGAGAAGAGCGGGCTCCAGAACATGTATGTGTGGGGGAGGGCGACCCATCGACGGCCGGCGGATCGCGTGAGTCGGCGCTGCAGTGTCGGAATCGTCGCAATCGGACGCGTTGGCTGCGCTCGCTCGAATTGGTGCGCGAGCGTCGGATACCTTCGCAGGAGTTCGTGAAAGGTATCGGACGCAGCGCGGTTGGCGAGTCGTGTCGTCTGCCGGCCCCCGGTGCCGTCGTGTCGGCCCTGCTCGAGGACGAAGCCAGCGCTCACGACGCCGGTGTCGAACCGGAGCTCGTACATCCATCCTTCATCGAGCAGATGGTGCACCGCGGCGCGCTCGTCCGGATAGGGTCGGTCGGGGACGATGGCGTCGGGGGGAAGGGTCGCGACGAGCGGGGTGACGCCTTCGAAATGGCCGTAGACGAGCCCGGTGTGCAGACCCTCGACCGGTCGCCCGGATGTGACACCCAGACATCTTGCCACCACTCCCGCCGCCCCGGACGCGTCGATGACGAAGTCTGACGTCAGCGTCAGGGTTCGGCCGGAGCGCGTCGCGGTCAGGCAGAGCCTGTCTCCCTGCGTCTCGACCGTCGTCAGTTCGGTTTCATCCCAGTAGCGTACGCCTTCGTCCTGGGCGCGGCGGACGAGAAACTCGTCGACGTCTTCGCGCATCCAGTGGGAATCGGCCGAGGTGTCGTCTGGGCTTGCGGCAACCAGCAACCGCCGCGTGTTGTCGGTGTCGCCACCGAACGGCTCCCCGCGCCGGTGCCGATAGAAGGTGAATCCACGTTTCAATCCACATCGCAGGTCGGCGAGGTCTGTTCGCCATCGCCCATAGGTCGCAAGCTGACGCAGATCGGTCAAACCGTATCGGGTCGCCAGCCGCTCCAGCACGATGGCGGCAAGTGGCGTCGATGATTCCCCGAGGGCGAACCGAGGGTGCCGCCCTTTCTCGACCAGGGTGACGTCATGTCCTTGGGACCTCGCGATGCGCGCCGCGATCGTACCGGCGAACCCCGCACCGACGACTACGACGCGCATGCCCGACAGGGGATCCGAGCCGTATGGTGCCCGGTGAGGCCGATGGCCCGCAGCCGGTCGATTCGTGCCGGGCCGCAGCGCGTGCAGTCCGCCAACCGTTCGATGTTCCACAGGTCGACCGACACCACGACGTCGGCCGTGGCGTGGCAGGCGTCCAGGACATCCTCGACCATGCGGAGCGTCGGGGGCGCCAGATCATACGGCACGTCGCTGGCGCGTATCGGTTCGGGCCGGGTGGGAATGAGAGAAACATGGCTGGCGCCGAGACCGGCGGCATATGTGACGGACCGCTGCGTCGAGGCGACCGCCTCGCCTGCGGCCACGAACGGAGGTGGGACCAATAGGAAGAATCGCACGCCGATTTGAGCGCCTCTTAGCGCGGCCGCGGCGTCGGCAACCATGTCGAGTGTCATCCGCTTGTTGAGTCGAGCCAGGACATCCGGGTCGGACGTTTCGAGTCCGATGGCGACCTCGAGTGTTCCGCGGAGTCGGTCAGCAAACTCAAGAGACCGCCGCTGGATGAACCGGGGATGCGACTCGACGATGACCCGGTCGAACGGACGCAGGAGCGCCGCAATCTCCTGATCGTCCTCGGGAGGCACCGCGATCGGGTCGAAGAAATTGCTCGCGTTGTAGAGCTTGACTGCGCCCGCCGTCGGTGGGCCAGCCGCGGCGATCGCGGCGGCGATCTGTTTGGGAATCGCGCCGCGTGGTGTCGGACCGTCGAGGGTCTGACGCCAGAGGTCACAGAACACGCACTCGAACGGGCATTCGGCCCCGCTCAGGAAGATCGTCAGAATCGGGATGCACCGGCCGTCCGATCCCCGCTCCTCTTCGCGCAGCCATCCGTTGGGCTGCCAGGGGTCGACCGACAGCTTGGATTCGCGACGCTGCCCATATTGACCGGTCCGGGTCGCTGGGCCCGCGCGATGAGTTCTGGGATTAGACGGTTGCGTACTGGTCAAGGAAATGGTGGCGGTAGCGGTCGGAGTGGCTCCCGAAGATCTGTCGGAACGTAGGGCCCGTCATCGCTCCCTGTTGAAACCGGCGTTTGGGAAACACTGGCAACTCTCGTCCGAGAACGAGCCGGATGCCCCGGCCGAGCACGTCGCCCTTGAGCGCGTACAGCCGCTGGGTCGATCCCTCGGTCAACGCATCGAACGGAATCGCCTCGGCGACCGCAATCACGCGTGAGGACGTACATGGGCTCACGACCTCGAACCCGTAGTGTCGTGCCGGCGCGTAGCCCCGCACGCAGCCCCGGCTGAGGCCGCCCGAGTAGGTCTGTGAGTGTTTGATCGCGTCGACGCCCCAGCCTTCCTGATACAGCATCCGATTGGAGACGACGCTTCGGATGGTCAGCTCCGTGTTGTCCTCGATCGGATAGTCCTTGAGGTTTTCGTCGCCCCCGTCGCCGTCGACCAGCCAGCGCCAGTCTGGGTACCGTTCACGGATACCCCGTAGCAGCGACAAGCCGGCAGCCGCGCACTCGACATCGAGTGGCTTGTAGTCCTCGATGATCCGACTCGCCGCGAGCGGATCGACCGTATCGGCCGAGATCGCGATCTCTTCAGCGAGAAACTCGAGCCCGGTCTGGTTGAGAAACGCGCGTGATTGTCGTGCGTCCTCGCCACCGTCGCCGATCGTGAGCGTGAAAGCCTTGAGCCGCGCAGGACTCTGGCCCAGCTGCCGAAGCGCGTCATGCACACAGAGCAGCATCGTGCCGCTGTCGAGCCCACCCGAGAACGCGATGCCGAGCGGCTCGGTGTCGGGAATCGTTGACAACCATTCGTGAAGCTCCGCCAACACGGCCTCGACGTAGCGTCGTCCGATCGTGTCGAGGTCGGGTGGCAAGGTCCCCATCGGTGGTGCAAAGAACCGCTGATAGGTCGGATTCGGATCGGGACAGCCGATCAGTCGAAGCTCGGTGACATGGTGGGCTGGCGCCATCCGAGTGTAGGTGGGATGGAACTGGCTTGCGTACCCCTCACCGACAAGGAATTGATGAATCGCGTCGATGCGGTCTGACACGACTAACAGCGGCCCTGCCGCCTCTTTGGCGAGGAAATACCGTAACGGTCGGTTGAGGCTCCGAGCGAAGCGCACGCGCTCACCGTCGCGGGCCACGAGGGCAAAGGCGCCGTGTATGCCGAGGACCGACGCCGGGTCGTCCGAGAGGATCCGGTCCCGCGCGTCCGCGACCGTCATATTCAGGATCGACTGATCCGAATCCGGGATCAGGTTGACGACGCGATGAACGGCGCGGTCGGATGGGTGCGCCGTCGTCATGGAAGCTCGAACACCCACACAGACGCGGTGCGGTCTGGTGGGTTCTGAATCTCAGGCACGAGCAAGTTGTACGCCCGTGACTGATACCCCCCGGCACCGACGACCATGGCGACGTAGTCCTTCCCGTTGACGGAGTAGCTGATTGGGGAGGAGCTCGGCACCTCGTTCAGACGGGTCTGCCACAGCTTCGTCCCCGTCTGCGCGTCGAAGGCGCTGAACGTGCGGTCGAGCGCGCCGGCGAACACGACCCCGCCGGCGGTGACGAGCGTGCCTGACGTGATCGGCGCTCGCTGGCGTTCGATCCAGACGGTTTCCTTGGTCTCGACGTTGACGACTTCAAGTCGACCGTAGTTGCCGTCGCTCTCCGGCCGTGGCCGGACCGTCCAGTTCACACCGGTCGACAGGTTTCCGCGCTCGCCCTCTGGCACCGGCACGAGGTCCATGCACGCTTCCGTGATCGGGATGTAGAGCAGCTTCGTGTCGGCGCTGTAGGAGGTCGGGAGCCATCCTCGCCCGCCGCCAACGTGCGGGCAGATCATCTTCGTCTCCCCATCGCCGGGCACTAGCCTCGGGTCGACGATCTTTGCACCGGTGGTTGGATCGATCGCCGTGACGATGTTCTGGAGCCCCAGATCGATCGAGGTCACGTAGGCGCCGGTGTCGGCTCGAACGATGTCAAAGATCATTTGCTTGCCGCCGGTGATCACCACGCGGGTCATGGTCCCGTCGATCGGGAGGTCCATCACCTGGCGTTCGAACGCCCAGTCGAGGTCCCACTGTCCGTTGGCCTGGTGCTGGAAGTGCCAGACCAGCTCACCGGTATCCGGGTTGAGCGCCAGTGTAGAGTCCAGGTAGAGCGCGTCGTTGGTCACACCCTCTTGATCGACCAGATCGCGAAGTGGACCGGTGTCGTAGGTGTTGCCGGGCCCAAAGAAGGCCAGGTTGTTGACCGGGTCATAGCTTCCAGGTATCCACACCGAGCCGCCGTTGCGCTCCTCGAGCGGAAGGCCGTTCCAGCTATTGCCCCCGGGTTCGCCGGGTCGGGCGATGGAGTAGAAGCGCCAGGCCTCCTCCCCGGTCTCGGCGTCGAGCGCGACGACGTAGGGACCGCCGTCGATACGCCCGCTCGTCCCGATCATCACCTTGCCCTTCGCCACGAGCGGTCCGCCGGTCATCCGAGCGCGCGCCTCAGGATCACCCACCTGGGTGTCCCAAATCACCTGCCCCGTCTTGATGTCGAGCGCGACGATGTGGACGTCTGACGTCGGCACGTACAGCCGGTTGCCGTAGATCGAGAAGCCCTTCTTCAGGCTTGGCGATACTCCTCGGGGCAGTCGGCGGGAGTACTGCCAGAGCAGGTCCCCGGTCGCGGCATCGAGGGCCTGGACGTGGTCGCCGTACCCGTGCATGAACATGACCCCATCGTGGATCAGCGGCGTCGATTCGTTTGGGCCGGGCGACAGCGACCAGGTCCACGCGACACGCAGCTCGTCGACGTTGCTCGCGTTGATCTGCGAGAGCGGGCTGTAGCCAAAGGCGTCGTACGTCCGACGCCACAACAGCCAGTCGCCATCGGCCGGATCGTGAAGCATCGCGTCGGTCACCGGTTGAATGTGGTCCAGCGGGTTCAGCCGGCCCGGGGCCGGCGGCAGGACGGCGCCAGGTGCGAGGCCGCCTCCCGGTGCACGAGGCCAGCTGGGCGGGGCCATGGCCAGCAGCGCTTGCGGGGTGGCAGGCAGCACGTCGGCACCCGGCTCGGTGCCGTTCTCCTGAAGGACGTACGCCAGGATATCAGCGTAGGTCTCGTCGCCAAGACGCCCCGGACGATCTTCGGGCATCGTGGCACTGGTCACCGTGAACAGCTGCTCCAGTGACTTTGCGCGCCACTGTTCGCGAAAGTTGACGCCCTTGAGTGGCATCGCGAACTCGCCGTCGTCCATGTTCTCGCCGTGGCAGGCGGCACAGTTTTCCAGATAGGCGAGACGCCCCCGGTCGGCCTGCTCGACGGTGTAGGTGAGGGGGGGAAGGTCTTCCTGCGCGGCCACGTCGCGCGACTGCTCCGGTGGTGAGAGCCAGAGGCCAAGCCCCACCAGCAGACCGACCCCGACACGCCACCGCCGATCGCGCACAACCGCTCGGTCCAAGAATGCCTCTGTCATTTCGCGCCACCTGTCCTCGCGCCGGCCATCGCTTTGTCGCCCGCAATCATCGTCAAACTCCTCTATACGCGAGAGTTCCGTAAGTACCGATACCTTAGCGCATCTCCCACGAAAAGGCCGGGTTTTTTTTGTCGCCATGAAACACGAAACCGGTCCGAGGCCGAAGCCGTACCGGGGTCCCTACCGTCTCGATCGGGTCGCTCCTAGCAGCCCGTGGTGAAAGTCACCGAATTAGATCGATCGCCAGAAGTGATCATGCGTACTCCACTGACGCGCATGGCCATGGGCAAACGACGGCGACGTCCCAAGCAGACGTCGATGTGGGTCGCCGCACAAGATCTGCCTCGCAGCGCCGCGCACCCGTTCTACACGCGACTGAATCACATTCTCGAGAGAGCGGATTTCGACGGGTACGTCGAGTCGCTCTGTCAGCGATTCTACGCGGATGAGATCGGCCGGCCGAGTTTGCCGCCCGGCCGGTATTTCCGCGTGTTGCTGCTCGGGTACTTCGAAGGGCTCGACTCCGAGCGGGCGATCGCGTGGCGGGCGGCCGAGTCGTTGAGCGTGCGGAGCTTCTTGGGGCTGGAGCTGCACGAAGCGCCGCCGGATCATTCGACGGTCTCGCGGACGCGTCGGCTGATCGACCTGGAAACGCATCAGGCTGTCTTCGCGTGGGTGTTGCAGCGACTGGCTGAGGCGAAGCTTGTCAAGGGCAAGACGATCGGTATCGATGCGACGACGCTGGAAGCGAACGCCGCCCTGCGAAGTATCGTGCGGCGCGACACCGGCGAGGCGTATCAGGACTTCTTGATCCAGCTCGCCCAGGCCTCGGGGATTGAGACCCCGACGCGTGCCGATCTGGCGCGCATCGATCGGAAGCGGAAGAAGAAAGGCTCGAACGACGACTGGACCCATCCGCACGATCCTGACGCAAGAATCACCAAGATGAAGGACGGCCGCACGCACCTCGCGCACAAGGCGGAGCAGGCGGTCGACCTCGACACCGGCGCGGTCGTGGCGGTGACGGTGCAGGACGCCGATGAAGGCGATGTGGCGACGAGCCGCGCGACGCTGATCACCGCGGCGGAGCACATCGAGACCGTGGTGCCTGCGGGCCGTCTTGCCGAGGTCGTCGGGGACAAGGGCTATCACAGCAACCAGGAACTCGTCGATCTTGAAGCCATCGGCCTCCGCAGCTACATCTCGGAACCAGATCGCGGCAGGCGTAAGTGGAAAGACAAGGCGGAGGCGCGCGACGCCGTCTACCGAAACCGTCGGCGTCTTCGCGGCGCGCGCGGGCAACGCCTGCTGCGCCGGCGCGGGGAACGACTCGAACGCCCCTTTGCCCATCTCTATGCCACCGGGCGGCTACGCCGCGTAGAGGTGGACCCCGAAATTCGGACAGGTTGCTAAGGTGGATTCCGACCTCAGAATGGAGAGATCGGAATCATGCAGAAACGGAAAAAATACCCCGCTGAGCTGAAGGCCCGCGTGGCACTGCAGGCGCTTCGCGGCGAGCAGACGATGGCGGAGCTGTCGTCGCGCTACAAGATCCACCCGAACCTGATCGCGAACTGGAAGAAGAAAGCCCAGGAGGCGCTTGTGGACGTCTTCTCGGACCACCAGCAGCGCCGAGAGGCGTCTCGCGATGCGGAGATTCAGGAGCTGCGAGCGAAGGTCGGCGAGCTCGTCATCGAGAAGGATTTTTTGTCCAAGGCCTTCGGCGTTGAGTCACGGTCGAAGGCGAATGCTGATCGACTCGAACCACTCCGAACTAAGCATCTCGCGACAGTGTGGCTTGGTGTCGATCTCGCGCTCGACGTTCTACTACGATGGTCTCGGGGAGAGTGAGTTGACTCTCGAGCTCATGCGCCGGATCGACGAGCAATTTCTGGAAACCCCGTTCTACGGATCGCGGCAGATGGCGCGTTGGCTGCGCCGGGAGGGCTTCGCCGTCAGTCGGAAGCGGGTGCGTCGTCTGATGCGAAAGATGGGCCTCCAGGCGCTGTACCAGCGCCCGAGCACGTCGGTTCCGCACCCGGAGCACCGGGTCTACCCCTATTTGCTGCGCGACCGAGCGGTCGAACGTGCGAACGAGGCCTGGTGCGCCGACGTGACGTACATTCCGCTGCACCGCGGATTCCTGTACCTGGTCGCGATCCAGGATTGGGCCAGCCGGAAGGTGCTGTCGTGGCGCTTGTCCAACACGATGGATGCCTCGTTCTGTGTGGAGGCCCTCGCGGAAGCCCTCGCGCAGTACGGACCGCCAGCGATCTTCAACACCGACCAAGGCAGCCAGTTCACCAGCCTGGAGTTCACTCAGACGCTCAAAGACGCAGGCGTGCAGATCTCGATGGACGGCAAGGGCCGCTGGATGGACAACGTCTTCATCGAGCGGCTGTGGCGCTCGCTCAAGTACGAGTGCGTCTACCTGCACGACTTCGAGGTTGGCTCCGAGGCGCGGGCCAGCATCGGCCGGTGGATCGACTTCTACAATGCCGAGCGACCGCACTCGTCGCTCGATGATCGCACGCCTGATGAGGCGTACTCGGATTTGGGAGGTGCGCCGACCTCGTCGCTGCGCTCCTCGTCAGCGCAGTCGGAAGCGGCTTAGAAACATGAACCTGGAATCCACCTTAACTTGGCCGCTGAGCTGTCCAAAGGATGGGGTCCACCTCTCGTATACCTGCGGGGGCACGACAACATCCTCAAACGCGTCCTGCTGCACGTTGCTGGACTGAACCTTGGGTTGCTGATGCGGACGCTCACGGGTGTCGGGACACCCCGCAGTCTTCAGGGGCATGCGGTGGCGTGTCTTCGGCTGTTGTGGTCGCTCATGCGACTCCCGGAGACGCGTTGGGGCGCGCCGTGGATCTTATCTCGACCTACCATCGCCGCCGCCGACCTCCGCGTGGGCACTGCCATGTCTGGGCCGACCCGTCGTTCGGTGGTGCTTTCACCACGGGCTGCTAGTCGATCTCGGCCCGAGAAAGGCATTGTTGATCACGGCGGCGGTGGCGAAGCCCGCGGCGGCCGCCGCCTCGGCCAGCGTGGGGAGCGCCGTGTCGAGTTGCCCGAACTGGCTGCGGTTGGGCGGGCGACCGTCGGCCCCGCGGACGAACGTGCCTGCCAGATGGCGGGAAGGGAGCTGTCCGGTGAACATCGTACCGAAGGACGGCAGCGTCCATGGCGACGTGCTGAACGCACGCTCGAAAACGGCGCCGTCTTCGGCCCACGCGTCCAGATTCGGGCTGGTCGGCCGGTCGTAGCCGTAGATGCCAAGATGATCCGCGCGCAGTGTGTCAACGACGATCAACACAACCGAGCGCGGAGACGATGCCTGGCAACCGTTCCCGACGAGCAACAGCCCAACGCTCAGTGCAAGCCCGAGCATCGTGGACCGGTTCGATCGCCCCACCGTACAGGTCGGCATGCTGCTCGAAGAATCCGCCGTGGCCATGAGTGCGTAGGTGCTCCTCTCCGGCTCTATTGAGGACGCGAAGACACCAATTCTATCTGACAGACTGACAACAGGAACGTGGTACGGGATATGGACGGCCGTTTCCAGACTGAACGGGCCCAGTGACCTTGTGACGCGGCATTGACCCCATTTCAAGCACAGGTGGGGCTCCGATTCACCTTCTAGTGCAGTGATTCAGAAACACCCCGTGCACCACGGTTACTTCGATCCAGCCTTGGCGGCTGCCGCGACCAGCTCCTCGACGCGTGCCCCTTGGAGGAGGTTGGTCATGCCATAGTTTCCCTCGTGGCAGGCGTACTCGTAGATCTCCTCGTCGATCCTCGTCATCGGGATCTCGGCGCTCCACGACCGCGCAAACGTCGCCGGGTCGTCGACCGTAAATTCGTACAGGAGCACGTCGGCGCCAACGCGCGTGAACCGCTCCGTCAGATGAAACTGGTCGCTGATTCCGCCCGTAATTCGAGGCCAGTCCAGCATCGGGCGAAAGTTGGTCGTCTCGACGACCAGCGTCTCGCCCTCCCAGCTCCCGCGCGAGTCACCCGCCAACTGGCGAACCTGCTGGCTCAGATGCGGCCGGTCGTCCACCGGCACGACGCGGGCGTTGTGCACCATCTCGTTGAGAATCACCGCATAGCCTGGACCTTGAAACAGCTGAACCTGCTGGTTGTAGCCGGCGGGAATAATCGGCGGACCGGCGTTGAACCCGACGATGCATCGCTCCTGTAACGACCGATCCTCTGGGCCGACGGCCGGACGATTCCTGCGTATCGCAAAGTCCGTCGCCTTCCGCTGAGCCGCCGCCGTCAACGGCGGCAGTCTGCCGTCCGGTGGGTCCACGATGAGTGATGTCCGTCGGGTTCCCACGACGTCCGTGCCCCGATCCCACCAGAAGTTGTTGTAGGGCACGACTCTGGTCTCTACTTCACCCGGACGCGGATCGGCGTTGCGGTCGCTGACGGTCTCCCGTGCGAATGCTGCCGCTTCCTCCTCTGTCAGGAACGCCTTGCCAGACAGCTCCTCGGGTCGCTCCAGCGGCGTGACGGTCGCGAACTTCCAGACCCCCTGGAGATCGGGATGGCCGTCCGGAGTACGCGGCGGTGTCCACGGCGCCCCCTCCTCAGCGGCCGTTTGCGCCACGGCCGGCGTGGAGAGTACAAACGGCAACAGCCCAAGCGTGAGGGCGAGCCCCCCGACGATGGGGACAGATCGGCGCATCGTCGTTCCAATCGTCATCGTGATTCCCCCAGTCTGTTCCAGGATTTCCACTGTGTCCGCTAGAGCCCTTATACACCCATCGGCTGGAACCTCAAAAGAGCGCGAGCTGTACCGCTTCCGCCATCGCGCGATATCCCGTGTCGGTCAAACCCGTCGAACGTGAGAGGCCCACCCGAGCCTTCGACGATCAGAGAGTCGGCGTCTCGGAGGGCGACGTGCGCCGCGCCTACCTGGAGAGGTTCGGTGCCGTACTGATTTGTGAACGCCACCCGCACCCTCGAACAGCCGATGCCCGTGCGGACACCCTGTCGCAAGCCAGGTCCGACTTTCACGCGGGCTTGACTCTGGAGTTTTCTCTAGGCTTCATGAGAGGCTTACGTGCAGACCGCAACGGAGCCGCGGTGGCCGTCCTCTGCGCGACGCTCTGGACCCAAGGTGCCAAGGTGCCCATGACCGATGCAGCCTCGCTGCTGGACGCACAGCCGGTCTTCCCTTCCAGTGACCTTTCTCGGACCGAGATCTTCTACACGGAGAAACTCGGTTTTGCTGTGGGCGACCGCCACGCGGATTGGCTAAAGCTCGACCGGGACGGATTGACACTGCACTTCTCCCTCGTCCCGGACCTCGACCCAAAGACGAACATGAGCCACGTCTATATCCGAGTCCGGGGTGTTGGTTCGCTCTACGAGAGCAGTGCCCAACCGACGTGATTCATCCGAACGGCACGTTGAGAACGCACGACTACGGGATGAGGGAGTTCGCCGTGATCGATCTAGACGGCAACCTCCTGACGTTCGGAGAGCCGATTGGGCTCTAGGTCGTGGCCGCGGGACAAGCGTCTCAGAAACCTGTTGAGAGGCCAAGCCGGTGGCACCTGACCTGTCACGAGAGGACGCCGCATGGTGACGTCGAGGCGCCCCCTTCCTCAACCGGATCCTACCCAGAGTCCGGCGGACGATTGGTGGGTTCGCGCGGTCCCCATCGTCGTCGTTGTGCATGCCATAGGGCTCTTCGTGCTGTATGCCCGACCGGGACGCGTCGCGTTGTGGATGTGGTACCTCGGACCGATCGGGCTGGCGATCGTGACAATCGTCCTCCTCGTTGGCTCACTGAGGTCGGCGCGCCGATGGCGTCACGGTGTCAACCGCTGGCATGTCTTGGCGTACTTCGCTCTTATTCTCGTGGTTGTGACCCTCCCCGTGTACGATCCGTATCCCTCGTCATACGACGATCGCCCGAGCCTCGTGCCGTTCCGCGTGCCGTTCGACGAGCCAGTCACCGTCGCCTGGGGCGGCCCAACGGCCGAGGTGAACTATCACGTGTTTCTGCCCGGTCAACGGTGGGCGTATGACCTGGTGGTGACCCGTGAGGGGAGGGCTTTCCAGGGGGCGGGTACCAACGTCCACGACTACTACAGCTACGGGCTCCCCGTGCTCGCGCCCGCCGCCGCCGTCGTCTTTGCCGCCCACGACGGCGAGCCAGACGCCGCGCTTCGGGGGTGGCGCTGGGGCTTGGCGGGATTGGGCAATTACGTCGGGCTCGAGGTGGCTCCAGACGAGTACTTGTTCGTTGGGCACCTGCAACCCGGCTCGGTACAGGTCGCGGTCGGCGATCGCCTGACGGCCGGGCAGTTGCTTGGCCGTGTCGGCAACTCTGGCAACAGCAGCGGACCGCACGTGCATCTGCATCTCCAGGACACGCGGCGGCGGTACTTCGGTGAGGGCATTCCGTTCTACTTCCATCGCTATCGCGACGACGGGCGCGTCATTGAGCGCGGTATGCCGAAGGGCGGGCTGACCCGAGGTCGATACGACGGCGCCGTGATCGTGCACGTCCCCGAGACGACCGTCAGCAACCGTGCTCACGCGTCCTCACGGGGCCAGTGTCGAGCGATGGCGCTGTCTGCGCTATCCCGCACGGCACGCGCTGCCGCTGCTTCCGGTGCCGGCCCAGTGAGGGCGTGGCCGCACGGGATGAAACCGACTGTCGACTTGAGCGTAGAATGCATCCATCTAGCCCGTTATAACCACGGTCCTCCAGCCGTCGGTTGCCGACTCGGCGACGACGATGTCACCGCCCTCATCGGTGGGCGGAGATGAACGGACACGCATGTGAGAACGGTGGCCGCGTCGGTGATCACGGTGGGTCACCGTTGATCATGGAAGCCGTGCGCCAAGGGCCCGGAAGAGGAGGCAAGATGGGGACGCAACTCGCAGGACGCCGCATCGTGATCGGACTGACAGCCAGCCTCGGCGTGGTACTTGTCGGCACGATGCCGGGCCGAGCGAGGGTGCCGGTCGCGCAAGACGCGCAGCCGCGCGACGTGACCTGCGTCGTCGAGCAGGCCCCGATGCGAGACGGCGTAAAGCTCGCGACCGAGGTCTATGTGCCGGCTGGGGGCGGGAGTTTCCCGGTGATCCTGCAGCGCACTCCCTATAATCGTTTCGCTCCCAACCCGGGCAGCAACTGCGACTCGGCCACTGGTCGCTACTTCGCGGAGCGCGGCTACGCGATGCTCAATCAGGACACGCGTGGGCGCTATCGCTCGGAGGGCGAGTTCGACCCGATGCGTCAGGAGGCCAAGGACGGCTATGACGCGGTCGAGTGGGCGGCCGCCCAGCCGTGGTCAAACGGCAAGGTGGGCATGATCGGTGGGTCGTACGTGGGCCTGACGCAGTGGCAGGCGGCCATCGAGCAGCCGCCTCACCTCGTGGCGATCGCGCCGCACTACAGCTCTTCGGACTACCACGACGGTTGGACCTACCAGGGTGGCGCGCTCGACCTGTGGTTCGCGCTGAGTTGGACCTCGCAGGTCCGGCCTCAGATACCCTGCAACGCCGGCTCGAAGCGTCGGGCATGTCGATGGATCAGGTGCGGGAGGAGGTCACCACCTTCGCGACGCAGGCAGACGACAAGCTCTTCGACGATTGGCTCTGGCGCGTCCCGCTGACGGACTTTCCGGCCTTTCGGCGGAATGGGAACCTCGCCCCGTACTTCGACGAGTGGTTGGCGCGACCGAGCTACGACGACTACTGGGCGACGCTCGACCTCGAAACCAAGTACTCGCGTATCCAGGTACCGGCTCTCGTGACGGGCGGGTGGTACGACATCTTTCACGAAGGCACCATTCGGAACTTCCTCGGTGTGCGCGACGTCGGCGGGTCAGAGGCCGCGCGAAACGGCACCCAGCTGATCATCCGGGCGCTCTGCCACGCGTGCCCACCCGATACCACGGCGGGTGAGATCGACTTTGGTCCTGACAACACGCTGGACCTCAACGCGACGTGGGCGCGCTGGTTCGACTATTGGCTGAAGGGGATCGACAACGGCATCCAGAACGAGCCGCCCGTCCGGCTGTTCGTGATGGTGCCTCCCGACGACGGTACGGTGGGCACTGGGTTTTGGATCACCGCGGACCAGTTCCCGCTGCGAGACTCAGTCGAGGAGCGCTTCTATTTGCGGAGCGACGGCGACGCCAATTCGGCAGCCGGCGGTGGCGTACTTGCTGTCGACGGGCCTGGCGGGCTCCCCGACGAGTACATGTACGATCCGCGCAACCCGGTCCCCACCGTCGGCGGCAACATGTGTTGCGCGAACGATCTCCTCGCCTCGGGGGCGTTCGATCAGCGTGAAGTGGAGCGGCGCGACGACGTGCTCGTCTATACCACCCCACCCTTGGAGGAGGACCTGGTAGTAATCGGACCGGTGCGGGTAGAGCTCTGGGCGACGTCGTCTGCCCCGGACACCGACTTCACCGCCAAGCTGCTGGATGTGCACGTGGATGGCTACGTGCAGAACGTGTCCGAGGGCATCATTCGGGCGCGCTACCGGAACTCACACGAGGAGCTGTCCTGGATCACACCGGGCGCGGCGCACGACAACACGATTGATCTGGGTTACACGGCAACGGTGTTCCGGAGGGGGCATCGCGTCGGACTCGAAGTCAGCTCGTCGAATTTCCCGCATTTTGACCGCAACCCGAACACGGCCCACGCCTTCGGGCGGAGTGGACAGTTGCAAGAGGCCACCCAGCAGGTGCTGCACGACCTGGCGCACCCCTCGCAGCTCGTTCTGCGCGTGGCGCCGAACATCGGCGTACCGTAGTGGCGGTCGAGGGCTCAGCACGCGTAGCATTGGTTCGAAGAGTGAGAGGCGTGGCGCGGCGGGCGGGTGTATCGTCTGCAATGCATCGTCAGCGTCACGGGTGATGAGATGGATTGTAAGAATTGGAGGGGTGGTATGTGGGCAAGACGAGTTCACCCATCGGTCCTGATCATGTCGACCCTGTTGGCCGGGGTCATTGGGAGCACAGGGAGCGCGCAACAGGATGAGGAACCGTCACCGCAGGAAGGGCTGGTGGAGCGCGGAATTGTTGGCTACGCCGATCATCTGAGTGTGCAGCCGGGCGAGACAATCCGGTTCATGGTGAGTAGCCAGTTACCCAGCTACGACGCAGACATCGTGCGCCTGATCCACGGCGACCCCAACCCGCTTGGCCCGGGCATCAAGGAAGCGCTGATCGACACACCGGTGAACGGGGAGTATGCGGGTCGGCATCAAGAGCTGGTGGTGGGGTCGTATGTGACGGTGCCTGATGCGCCGCCGCTGGACCTGGACGCCAGCTTCACGATCAGCGCGTGGATTGCCGCGACCCGGCCGGGTCAGGTCGGCTGGGCCAATGAACGCGCCGCCCAAGGGATCGTGACAAAGTGGTCCGAGGCTGATGGCCGCGGGTACGGACTGTTCCTCGACGCGGATGGCCGATTGGAAGTGCGCGTTGGGGCCGGCGGGGGGCAGGTGGCGACCCTCGCGGCGGAGCCGGCGTTGCGTCCCTGGGAGCCGGTGATTTCCGGAGCCGGCGAGCTGGGGATTCCTGGGGCCCAGGGCGTGCCGACGCTCTGGTATTTCGTCGCGGCGAGCTTCGATGCGGCGAGTGGGATGTTGACGGTCTATCAGCAGCCGCTCAAGGGGCATCCGAACGACCCGACCCGGGTCGTGGTCGAGGCGCCGGTCCAAATCGCCGGACCGGTGTCGACCGACGTCTCGCTGCTGATGGCCGCCCACTGGGCGGAGGACAGCGCGGTCGGGGGGTACTACAGCGGGAAGATCGACAACCCACGACTGTACGACCGAGCCCTGAGCCGGGCCGAGATCGAGGCGATTGAGCAGGGCGGCGGCCCGACCGATGCGGTGGCGGCCTGGAATTTTTCGGCCGACATCGAATCGGACCGCGTGCGCGACACCACGTCACGGCAGCTGGATGGGCGGACGATCAACCTGCCGAAACGGGCCGTGACCGGGCGCCTGTGGGATGGGACGGAGATGGACTACACCGACGCGCGCGAGCAGTACGGCGCAATCTATTTTCACGACGACGATCTGTTGGACGCCGCGTGGGATGTCGACTTTGCGTTCCAGGTGCCGGACGATCTCGCGAGCGGCGTCTATGCCGCGCGATTGCGCACGACGACCAGCGAAGACTACGTGCCGTTCTTCGTCCGTCCACCCCGTGGGACGGCAACCGCCGACATCGCCTTGTTGATACCGACCTTCAGCTACCTCGCCTATGGCAGTACCGGTCCCGCGAGTATCGGGCGGATGAGCACGTATTCGCGGCACACCGATGGTAGCGGAGTGACCTACTCATCGCGGCTCCGTCCCATCACCAATATGCGGCCGAAGATCAGTACGAACAACCCATGGCAGTTCATGGCCGACACGCATCTGGTCGACTGGTTGGAGGTCAAAGGGTTTGACGTCGACATCATCACCGACGGCGATCTGCATACCGAGGGTCCAGAGCTGCTCGAGCGCTACAACGTGGTTCTCACCGGCACCCACCCGGAGTACTACTCCTGGGAGATGCTCCAGGGCATACGGACCTACCTCGAGCATGGCGGTCGGCTGATGTATATGGGGGGCAACGGCTTCTATTGGATCGCACCGATCGACCCGACCGGCACCTACATCGAGCTCCGGCGCCGTGACGGAACCAATGCGTGGCACGCGGCACCAGGCGAGAGCTACCACAGCATTACCGGCGAGTCGGGCGGGCTATGGCGGTTTCGGGGGCTTGCGCCCCAATGGCTGGTAGGCGTGGGGTTCACCGCCCAGGGGTTCGACCGCAACTCGCCGTTCCAGCGGATGCCGGGCAGCTTCGACCCTCGGGTGTCCTTTATCTTCGAGGGGATCGGTGAGAACGAGCTGATCGGGAACCATCCGTCGCTGGTGCTGGAGTTTGGTGGCGCGGGCTCTGAGCTCGACCGGGTGGACTACACTCTGGGATCCCCGCCGCACACGTTGGTTCTGGCCACGTCGTTTGGGCATTCCGACGCCTATCAGCATGTCGTGGAAGAGTTGGCGATGAGCAACTCGGAGCAAGGCGGGACGGTGAACGAGCTGGTCAAGGCGGACATGGCGTATCTGGAGTATCCGAATGGCGGGGCGGTCTTCTCGACGAGTTCGATTGCCTGGGGTGGGAGTCTGTCGTTCAACAACTACGACAACAACGTCTCGCGGATCACGGAGAACGTCCTCCGGCGCTTCGCGCTGGACGAACCGATACCGGACCCACCGGTCGGGCAGCCCTCGACTGACGATGGGACGGCCACTGCTCCCTGACGGCATGTCTCCGGCTGAGTGGACCGTGCGGAGCGCAGACGACAAGGCCGCGGCCGCGAACCCGTGATCGCGGCCCCGTACACCTCCGTGTCGGTCGTGTCGTCGGCGGTTCTCGGTGGCGCAGTCCTCCTTGCTCTGCAGGCGCCTGCTGAGATTCCTCGCACCTGGGCCTCAGACCAGGTTTCAACCTTTGAACTACCACTCGCGTCTCCGGAGCACTCACCACAACACGTGTCGGAGGACTACTACTATGGGCTGCCCGTGAGGCCGATCTACCGGAGTTACCCGATTTACCATCCAGACCATGAACCCGCGGGCTATCGGGAATGGTTATCCAGTCAGACACCAGAAGTGGTGTTTGATGCCGCCGATGTCGTCAAGGAACAAGCGTGGATCACCGCTGGCGCGCTCGTCTTCGCGGCGCCGATCGGTTACAACGGCCCCGTTTCTGCCCGACACGTCGCAGACCGGGCCTGGTGCGACGAGGTTGGTGTTCGGATCACTGGCGACGGAGTCATGCCATACGCCCGCTGGGTCGTTCGGACACGAGGACGTCCGGAGGTCGGGAACCTGGCGTGCGCCATGTGCCATACCCGTGTGATGCCAGATGGGACTGTCGTCGCTGGCGCGCAGGGTAACTTCCCGTTCGACCGCTCCATTGCTCGGGATCTTGCTGGGGCGCCCGTGGAGGCGATCAGGGCGGGCCTGCGCAGGCTGACGTTCACACCCTGGGCAGTGGAGGATCCTGTCGTCCGTCTGCCCAGAGATCAACTGCTCGCCACGTTGGCAGGTGTTCCCGGGGGAGTTGTGATCCGTCATGGCACGAGCGCGGCATACCCAGCTCGAATTCCTGACCTGATCGGAGTCGAGGAACGCCAATACCTCGACGCGACTGGCTTGGTGCGGCACCGCTCCATCGGCGACATGATGCGGTACGCCGCCTCAAACCAAACTATTGACATGCTGGCCCGATACGGTGCCTACATCCCGGCCGGTATCGGTTTGCGAGACCGCCCGCCACCTGGAGCTGGACGGTTCGTCGGTACGTCAGATCGCTATAGCGACCCACAGCTCTACGCCCTGGCCCGCTACATCTATTCGCTCGAGCCACCGCCGAATCCTAATCCGAGAGACGCGCAGGCACACGTCGGCCGAGCCGTTTTCGAACGCCAAGGATGCGCGCGCTGCCACACTCCGCCGCTGTATACGAACAATCACCTCATTCCCGCCACCGGCTTCAGTCCGCCCGCCGAGCATCGGCAACGGTACGCCATTCTGGATGTGCCGCTTGGCACCGATCCGGGTCTCGCCTTGAGGACGCGGCGCGGCACCGGCTACTACACGGTGCCATCGCTGAAGGGTGTGTGGTACCGAGGGCCGTTCGAGCACAGCGGGTCGGTTGCCACGCTTGACGACTGGTTTGATCCCGCTCGCGTCAGGGCCGACTATCGACCAAGCGGATTCGCGGGTCTGGATGGCGAACCTCGTGCTGTGCCGGGGCACCGATTCGGACTTTCCCTCAGCTGAGCGATCGGAGCGCCCTTATCGCTTTCCTGAAGACGCTGTAGAAGTTATGGTGTCGGCGCAGGACACTAGCGGGGAGCGCGCGGTAGGATAGAGAACGACACCCGTCACCCAAGGGTTGGAGGGAGGATTCACGTGACCGATCAGTTTCTGCGTTCATGGTTCGCGGTGGGCGCCGTCGTGTTCTTCGCGTCGGGACCGGCCGTCGTACAGGCCCAGGATCGTGACCCAGGATCCGAGGTGTCTCCCCGCACGACGTGGGGGGCGCCCGACCTGAATGGGATCTGGGACTTCCGCACCCTCACGCCGCTCGAGCGGCCAGACGGCCTGGCGGGCAAAGAGTTTCTGACCGCTGAAGAGGCCGCGGAGTTCGAACTGGAGACGCTCAAGGCTCGCGATATGGATCGGCGGGATGGAGCCGAGATCGAGGCGGGCTTCGGCAGCGACGTCGAGCGAGCCTACAACCAATTCTGGTGGGACTTCGGGAGCGAGCTCTCTGGTGACCTACGCACGTCTCTCATCACCGACCCATCCGATGGCAAGATCCCCTGGACGCCGGCGATGCAGGAGCAGATGGCCAGCTTTTTTGAGCGGTTCTTCGGCACAGTGGCGGCGGGCCCCGAGGATCGCCTCCTGGCGGAGCGCTGTATCCTCGGATTTAATTCCGGTCCGCCGATGCTGCCGAGTGCGTACAACAACAATGTCCAGCTCTTTCAAACCCCCAACTACGTCGTGATTCTCAATGAGATGGTGCACAACGCGCGGATCGTGCCACTCGACAACCGGTCGCATCTGCCGGCCGACGTCCGCCAATGGGTGGGCGACTCGCGTGGATACTGGGAGGGACAGACCCTCGTCGTCGAGACGACGAACTTCCTCGGGGAGACCAGTTTCCAGGGGTCGAGCGCAAACCTGAAGCTGGTGGAGCGCTTCACGCGTGTCGACGAGGACACGCTTGTCTACGAGTTCACGGCTGAAGACCCGGAGACCTGGGCGCAACCGTGGACGGCAGCCGTACCGATGACGAAGTCCGAGGAGCAGATGTTCGAGTATGCGTGCCATGAGGGGAACTACGGGATGGAGGGGATCCTGGCTGGCGCGCGTGCGATCGAGGCTGCGGCCGGACGCTAGTACCGAAACAGGTAGGAGAACTTGGTAAAGAACGCCCGGTTTGTCCGCCGCAGCCTGTCGGTCACCAGAAACCGCTCGGCGAGCGTTTCCCCGAAATCGATGAAGTCGCCCTGCTGATAGTGGTCGTCGTAGCCCATGAACAGCACGGTCCCGGAGTTGACGCGATACGTGAACAGGATGTTCGCGTCGAGCGTCTTGTCGAACGTGTTGTATTCCATGATGTTACGGAACAGGAACCGCTCGGTGAACTGGTACGTCGTGAGGGCCCGGAGGATCTTGACGTCGAAGACGTCGGTGCCCGTGTTTGGATCCCGCAGATGGCTGAAGTCAAGGCTGATATCCGACTGAAGCCTCGAAAAGGGCCGAACACTCGCGAGGATTCGGCCGCCGGTTGACCGCCCCAGAAAGGGATTCTCGAAAAAAAAGATCCCGTCGCCCCAGTCAAGGCTGCCCTCCACCGACACGCGCCGACTCGTGTTCACGTTGAAGGTCGTCGAGTAATTCCACCTCCAGAAATCGATGCCTCCAAATCGTTCCATGATGCGATTCGCGAACATACCCGCCGTCACACTTCGAGCGAATGTGAAATTGAGACCTGCCCCGGCTGATTCGTCCTGCAGCGTGTGGTCGAAGTCGTAGTTGCGCCGGTAGCTTGTCCGAGGCCCCCAGTTGATGAGCCAGGTCTCCGGCCACCATCGATACGAGAGAAAGCTGAAGCTTTGCTTTTCGTTGACCCGTCGAACGAAGCCGGCCTGGTCCCGGAAATCAGGATCCGTCACGCCTGCACCGAACGTGTAACTGAGGTTGCGTCCGTTGTGCCGATAGAACCCGCCATAGGAGGGACCCGACCGCTCCACCCCGTCCTCTTGGCGGGTCAGCGACTGCACTATGAACACGTTGAGTCGGTTGGTGCCGCCGAGGCGGAACTGGCCGTCCACGCCGGCGACCCGGTTGTAGCTGTCCATGAACTCTCGGTCGGTCACGAGGGCCCCGATGTGAGACTCGCCATAGAGGTCGTAGCGAACCCGGCCGATGAGGAACTGCGCCGTCTGGCCAAACGCCGGATCGGTTGGGTCGTCGCGTTTGCCCGGTGCTTCGTCATCGGCGACCAGGACGCCGACCGTGGTCTGGCCGACCTTGCCGGTCAGCTTGGCGCCGAAGCGCGGGTCGACGATCGTCCGCGTATGCACAAAGTTGACCGGTGCCAGGACATTGAAAATCTCCTGCCCCTCCAGGAAGAACGGTCGCAACTCCGAGAAGAACAGTGGGAACCGCTGGTTGACATCGATCTGCGGCTGGTCAGATTCGATCTGCGAGAAGTCAGGGTTTACGGTGAAGTCGGCGGTGAGGTTGGACGAGATGCCGTACTTCACATTCAGCCCGGCTTCGGGCGAGACGTCTTGGCCGATGAAGCCGCCGGTGTTCCGGTCGAGCGACCCGGTCTGCACCGTCGTGACGGTCGGGAGGAACTCCAGGTTACGGCTCGTCGACAGGGTCGTCATGCCGTCCAGCGTGCCCATTTGCGTGAGGAAGCCGAAAATGCCGCGCGAAATTGGTGACCAGACCGCGCGTTCGTCCTTGCTCTCGATGTTGCGGACGATCTGAAATCCCCACTGGTGCGCCGCACCGCTGTCGCGTGATGGATATCGGAGGCTCTTGAACGGGATCGCCATCTCCGCCGTCCAGCCATCCTCGACGAGGCCACCCGCGGATGCGAAGAGCGCATCCCACGAGGTGTCACCGTTGGGGATGACGCCGGCCGGTCCGCCGGTGCCCCGGGCTCCGCCAGGTCCCTGCCGGCGGCGGCCACCGCTCCGGCCGCCGGAGTCTAGCGTCGCGTCGCCTTGTACTCCGTACCCATTCACCGAGAAGACATACGCTCGCTGCTGGTCCATGAAGGGATCAAAATACACGGTGAGTTTGTCGTCGCGCGTCGTCTGATCCCGCTCCACCCGGTTCGCGCGGATCAACGTGACATCTGAGTAGCGCGCGTAGACGCCGACGTAGAGGTTGTTGCTGTCATACGCGAGGTAGACCTCCGTCTCCTCGGTGGCCGGCGCTCCCTCGAGCGGGTTCATCTGCACGAACTCGGTGATGCGTATCGCGTCTCGCCACGCGTCGTCGTCGAGGCGACCGTCGATCTCCGGACCCTCGGCGACACGCGCCGGGACGACGGCTGGGCGGCTCGCCATCGGCGCGAATCCTGCGCGCGCCGTGCTGCCGGGAATCACGCGCGAGGGCGGGTCTCCTCCGAGAGTCACGCCACCCGTGACATCCTCAGGCGTCAGCCCGAGCTCCACATTCCCATCTGCATCTGCACCCCGTGGCGGAGCGCTCGAGCCTGGTATACGCAGACCTTCGGATCGAGGGACGGGCGTCGCGCCTCGACCCGCGGTCGCGTCGGCAGGGGGCGAGACGTTGCTGTCGCTCAGCCCGGTCACGACTTGATCCTGCAACGTGAAGATCTCACTCAGCGTGCCGTCAAGCTTCGCCCTGCGGATGATGGCACCTGACGCGACGTCGACGAGTCGCGCGGTGATCCGGAGCAGGTTGCCCACGCGCTGATAGCCGCCCGCGACCAGCCAAGTGGTTTTCGGCGGACGATCGAGGGCGACCGCCGCTGGCTCATCCGGCAGCGCTCTCGCCGATGCCTCGTTCCGACGGGCGGTCTCGGCTACGATGTCGCGCTTGACAACCGACAATCCGTGCCGGTTCTTCAGGTCGACCGAAACCGTCTCGGCAATGCCGGCGCCCAACCAGTCATCGTCCGGGTCGCCACTGACGTTGGAAAATGGGAGAACGAGAACGGTCGTTCCGGCGGCCGCCGAGAACAGGCTGTCGGGGGACGAGAGGCGGGAGTGTGGACGGACCTCTTGGCCCTCAGCCCCTGCTGTCGCGGTGAGGATGAGGACGAACGTCGCGAGGGTGTGGCGTGTACGGTCGGCTATCCGTTTCACCAGCTTGATTGTATGCGGGCCAGCTTAGTACTGCGTTTCACATTACGATGACCTATTCGGGCGCCTCGGTGGTCGACACGTTGCCGTAATTGTGAAACGCAGTACTTAGCATGGGACACGCGCTGGGTTCCCTTGACAGGTCGTCCGAGAGCCGTACAGTACTGGTGGCGAGCGTGGCGTGTGGTAGCGCCCGTCGGGCCCGAGCCGAAGGGGAGAAACCGCCGAAGAGACACCGATGAAGCGGACCGTCATCGTCGTGATAGGCACGATGCTCGCCCTCGGAGGCGTGGCCGCCGCCGGGCAGGAGGACTGGCCGCAGTTCAGGGGAACCGGCGCCGGTGTTGTCCCAGATGACCCGAATCTTCCGGAGACGTGGAGCGAGACCGAGAACGTCGTCTGGGCCGCCGAGATTCCGGGTCTCGGCTGGAGCTCCCCGGTGGTTGTCGGTGACCACATCTTCCTGACGTCGGCGCTCAGTGCGGGTGAGGAGCCGTCGCCGATCAGGGGTTTGTACGACCCGGGGATGGAAAACGGGTCGACAGGTTCATCGAACGAGCATCGGTGGATGCTCTACGACGTCGACTTCCACACTGGTCTGGTGCGCTGGCAGCGCGAGCTCCACAGCGCGCCGCCGCCGATGAAGCGTCATCTCAAGAACAGCTTCGCCTCCGAAACACCGGTCACCGACGGTCGCCGCGTCTATGTCTACTTCGGCAGCATCGGACTGCTTGGCGCCTTCAACATGAGCGGGGAAACGATCTGGACCAAAGAGATCGACGTCTACAACACGACGCTCGAGATGGGCACGGCGGCGTCGCCGGTGCTCCATGGCGACCGGATCTACGTTGTCAACGACAACACGACGCGATCGTTCGTTGCCGCGTACCACAAGGACACCGGTGAGGAGGTGTGGCGGGCCGACCGTGACGAGCGCGGTCAAAACTGGTCGACTCCTTTCGTCTGGGAGCACGCGGCGCGCACCGAGCTGGTGACGGCCGGTACCCAGGGCGTCCACTCCTACGACCTCGACGGCAGGCTGCTATGGGAGCTGCACGGTATGTCGGGGTTGACGATTCCGACGCCGTTCGCCCGCCACGGGTTGGTGTACGTCAGCTCAGGGTACCCGGGTGGCGGGCTGCGTCCGGTCTACGCGATCCGGCCTGGCGCGTCGGGTGACATCTCACTCTTTCCCGAAGACGCGATGCGATCCGGGATCACGTCGGGCTTTCCGGGGCCGCTGACCTCGTCGGACGCGATCGCCTGGTCGTATCCGTTGCTCGGCACCTACAACACCACAGCCATCGTGTATGGCGATTACTACTACACCCTGCTCGACCGCGGGTTCCTGGTTGCGCACGATGCCCGCACAGGTGAGGAGGTCTACGGCCGGAAGCGTCTCGAAATCGGTAACGGGTTCACCGCGTCGCCGTGGGCGTATAACGGCAAGCTCTTTCTCTTGAGCGAGGATGGCGAGACCTACGTGGTGACGGCCGGTGCGGAATTCGAGATTCTCCATACGAACCAGCTCAACGAGATGACACTCGCCACGCCGGCGGTCGCGCAGGGGAGCCTGTTCATCCGGACGCAGTCGATGCTCTACCGGATTGCCAAGGATGGCGAGCCATGAGCCGCCTGAGCCACCTGACGCGAACGACGACGCTGATTGTGGCGTTGGCCGCGAGCCTGGTGGCGGCGCCGGCGCGCGCACAGACCGCGTTCCTCGACGTCGTCGGTGAGATTCCGGGGCCGGTGGAGCTGGTCCGCGTCCAAGGGAATTACGCCTACGTGTCGGGAGGGCACACGTTTTCGATCTACGACATCTCGACGCCGTCGAGCCCAGTCCGGAGGGGGTCGCATACGTTTCCCCAGGAGATCTGGGGATTCCGTCTGACCGCGGACCGGGCCTATGTCGGCGCCAATTTCTTCGGCCTCGGGATTCTCGACATCTCGGATCCGACGACGCCGACGTTGCTGAGCCAGTACAAGACACCAGGTCAGACCAAGATCGGCGACGTGGCGAGCGGCAAGGTCGGGATCATCGATCATATGGAAGGCTTTGTCCTGATCGATGTGGCAAACGAGACGGCGCCGGCGGCGATCGGGTCGTTCTTTCTCGACGGGTACGCCCGCGACGTCGTCACCGCCGGGTCGATGGCCTATGCGACCGATTCGCCCAGCGGCCTCTACGTGTTCGACCTCTCGAGGTCTGGGGAACCCGAGCCGGTCGGTGTGATCCACGCACCATCGGCGCCGCGCGACATCGATGTCATCCCCGGTTCCGGGCAGAGCCCGACGCTTGTCGTCGGTGCCGGCGGTGGTGACCTACAGGTGTACGACGTGACCGATCCGGCCGCGCCCCACAAGCTGTCGACGTTCGAGACACCGGGTGGCGCCACGCGTGTGTCGGTGCATGGCGACCACGTCTACGTGGCCGATTCAGGAGCGGGCGTGCAGGTGGTCGACCTGTCGAATCCAGCCAGTCCCACCCTCGTCGCCACGTTCGTCACCCCGCGGCCCGCGCGCGATATCGCGACCAACGGGTCGCTCGTCCTGGTGGTCGTCGGCGACAGTGAGCGTGAGGGCAACGACCGCGACGTGATGGTCCTCGAACGACGTTAGTGTCCTGAGTTCGATATACCTGTTCATTCGGCCAGCGCTGAGACCTTCTTCTCGTGCTCGAATATTCCCGATATGCTCGCTCTTCGCGCCTGGCCATCCGGGCGCATCGCCGCCCTCGGTGTACAGGTATATCGAACTCAGGACACGAGTGCAGCCGGCCGACAATCCCACACAAATGGTTCATACTCTCGGCTTCGTGAAACATTCGGCCTGCCCCGTGGTGCTGTTCGTCACCCTGGGGGTCATTCTTCCGCCGCTCGCGGAGAGTCAGGAGGCCGTGGCTCCCACTACAGGGCGGACGCTGAGTCCGGTCGTACGGCCGATCGCGCCGCCGCCCGCTCAACAGGTGCCGCCTGGCAGCGCCTCGATGTCGCCCACGGAACGCCGCTCAATGGAGGCCGTCCGGATGGCCGCCGACGAATCAATCACGTTAGATGGACGGCTCGACGAAGACGTCTGGATGCGTGCCGTTCCGGCGACCAACTTCCTGCAACGGGATCCCGATAACGGCGAGCCCGCCACCGAGCAGACCGAGGTGCGCTTCGTCTACGACGCCGACAAGCTGTATATGGGGGTCACGCTGTTCGATTCCGAGCCGGACAAGCTGACTCGCTACCAGATGGGCCGGGACGGGTTCCTTCCGGCTGACGACAAGCTGCAGTGGGCGATCGACACCTTCAACGATGGCCAGAGTGCCTATTGGTGGGAGATGAACCCGTCGGGTTCGATGGCCGACGCGTTGCGGGGCGCGAACAACACGAACAACCGGCGGTGGGACGGAATCTGGGATGCGCGCTCGGCCCGCAGCGACATCGGATGGACCCTCGAGATCGAAGTCCCGTTTCGGACGATGAATTTCAACCCGAACAGCGATGGGTGGGGCGTCAACTTCCAGCGGACGATCCCTCGGAAGAACGAGGTCAGCCTCTGGATGGGCTGGCCGCGCAACCAGGGGTTGAACAGGATGCGTAATGCCGGTCTGCTGACCGGTATCGAGGATGTGACCCAGGGTCGGGGCCTCGACATCAAGCCATACCTGGTGGGCACGTCAGAGTCGTTCCCCGGGCGGGATGCAACGGACAGGGACGAGGCACAGGTCGGCGTCGATCTCTTCTACAACATCACACCGAGTCTGCGAACGAATCTCACGGTGAATACCGACTTCGCGCAGACCCAGGTCGACGCGCGCCAAACCAACCTCACCCGATTCTCGCTGTTGTTTCCGGAACAGCGCGATTTCTTTCTCGACGGCTCGCTCTTCTTCAATTTTGAGACCGGCGGTGGCGGCGGCGGTGGCGGCCGGCGTGGTGGTGGTGGCCAGACGCTGATTCCTTTTCAAAGCCGCCGGATCGGGCTCGACGAAGAGAACACGCCACAAGGGATCAACTTCGGTGGAAAACTGACCGGCCAGGCGGGGGCTTTCGATATCGGCGTCCTCCAGGTCCAGACCGGTGACGAGACCGCAGAGGAAGGAGGCGGTTCCCTTGCGGAGGACTTCACCGTCGTGCGCCTCAAGCGGCGGATGTTCCGGGAATCCCATCTGGGCGCGCTGTACACACTGCGGCACACGCGCGGTGGCGTCGTCGACGACCGCCAGACGCTCGGCGTCGACTTGCGGCTCGCGACATCGACCTTTCGTGGCTCCGACAACTTGAGCGCGACCGGCTATTTCCTGCACACGACGAATCCACTCGACACCGTCGGCAAGAGCTCAGCCTTTGGAGCCGTACTCGCCTACCCCAACGACCCATTGGATCTTCAGATCGGGTTCCAGGAGATCCAGGAGAACTACGACGCGGCGGTCGGGTTCACTCGCCGAACCGGTTTCCGGAACATCAGCCCGCAGATGAGCTTTGCTCCGCGGCCGCGCCAGCATCCGTGGATCCGGGCGTTCAACTTCGGAGCCGGGATGAACTGGTTCCTCGACCCGCTCGACAACCGACTCTTGACCAGGGAGATCGACATCACAGCGCTCCAGGTCGACACGCACAGCCAGGACTCGATTCAGGTGCATATCCTTCCGACGTACGAACGGCTCGAGCGGGACTTCACCATCGCCCCTGAGGTAACGCTCCCGACTGGCCAGCAGTACAGCTTCACACGCTACCGCGTCCAGGGAAGGACTGCTCCCCGCCGCCCCATCTCCGTGTCACCGCAAGTCGAGTGGGGCGAGTTCTTCTCGGGCGACCGGTTGCGACTCAATTCGACGGTCAACGTCCGTGCAGCGCCTGGACATTTCTACACCTTCACACATGAGTGGAACCGCGTGTCGCTGGCAGAGGGGGAGTTCACCACCACGCTGTACCGGGCGATTGCGGAGACGCAGTTCAACCCCAGAATCTCACTTGTCAACGACTTGCAATACGACACCCAGAGCGCGATCATCGGCTGGCAGTCGCGCTTTCGATGGATCGTCAGGCCGGGCAACGATTTCTATTTCGTCTATATCCACAACTGGCTGGACGATCCCGTGATGGGTCACACCTACACGCTCGACCGTCGGCTGTCTTCAAAGGTCTTGTATACCCACAGGTTCTGACGCGTGCACCCCGGGCCCGAGGGCCGACCTTCGCTGACTGGATCACTCCGGGACCAATTCCCCTATTGTCATTGACAGAGTCGGTCGTCTGGGTGTAACAAGGGTGCTGACTATGTGATTCGGAGCAGAATTCCTGGGCGGAGCATCCCGCTCGGGGACCGCGAATCACTACACGAGGCACCGTTGAAGTAGCTCGGAGGTCAGGGGCAATACCAGGAGGTAGGGAGATGAGACGACGATTGCTCGAGTCGTTCGGTGTGGCCACGGTGATGGCTAGCGTGATGGTGCTGCTCCAGCTCGTGACCGTGCCGGTCGCAGGCCAGGCTCCGAGTGAGACCGCGTGGGGCCATCCGAACCTGGAAGGGATCTGGCTCGACGTCTATGACACGCCCTTTGAACGGGCGGCCGAGCTCGGCGCTCGAGAGTTTGCGACCGAGGAAGAGCGGGCCGCTCGGGACGCGGCGCGCATGATCAACCCTGGGCGTAACGAGCGATCGGGTCGTGCGCGACGGGATGTGGCTGGGGCATACAACGCCGTCTACACGTCGGCAAAGCCGGCGGGCCCACGCACGTCACTCGTCGTCGATCCGCCAAACGGGAGAATTCCTGGCGTCACGGCGGAGGCCCAGCGGCGGGTCGACGCCCAGAACGACTGGCGCCTCATGCTCCTGCAAAACACCGAGACCTGCGAGACGAGTTCGCCGGGCTGCAGGGGCGGGCAGTACGGGGAACCATCGCCGCGCCGATTCGATGTGGTGCCGTTCTACAACACGGGCCGCATGAACCGCCACGACGGCCCCGAGGATCAGAGTTCGGGCGACCGCTGTATGTCGGGGACCACGCCTGAGTTCAGGGGATTCCGTCGGATCGTGCAGGGCGAGGATTCGATCGCGATGGGCTACGACACCGGGCAGGGCCAGGGGTACCAGCGTGTCGTCAACCTGAGCGGGAACCATCCGCCGAGCCAGGTCCGTCTGCGGCACGGCGATTCACGCGGCCACTGGGAGGGCCAGACGCTGGTCATCGAGACCACGAATTTCTCGCCAAAGTTTACGTTTCGAGGCGGGCGTCGCGGCCCCGAATCGGGTGCGAACCGAACGCTCATCGAAAGGTATACACGCGTTGACATGGACACGCTCGAATACGAGATGACGATCACGGACCCGACAGTGTGGGCGGCCCCATGGACGATTCGCCAGGAACTGAAACGGCAGAGCAGTCAGGAGAATCGGATTTACTACGAGCCGCGGTGCCACGAAGGGAACTACGGCCTGCCGGCGTTGCTGATCGGCGCGCGGATGGATGAGGATGCGTTTCAGGAGGGTCGCGGCCCGAACCCCTTCTCGTTGGACACCGCCACCTGTGTCGGTGGACTCGTACAAGAATGACCCGGAGACCGACACTCGACTAGTGGCCGGTATCGGCTGAATCAGTGGCGGTCGCTGGCGCGCGGCGCCCGCCTGGCAAGGCGCGACGAGGGAGCATACCGGCCGTATTCGACCGAGAAGCAACGCCGTCAGACGGGATGCCCGCGGCGAACGGTACTGATTCAGTCGATACAGGCCACTAAACCGGGCCGTCGCCATGTGGATGTTGCCCGAGCATGGTGTCAACGCTCCCGAACTCGTGCCGTAGTTCGATTGGGAGGCGCGCAGCGTCGCCCTCGTGAACCACCCGCGCATCTGCACGCTCCCATGACATCGGGACATCAGCGGCCAGGACGGGGTCGACCGCCTGTCAGTCGACGCGAATCCGACTCGGCACATCGAACCGATGCTTTCGGGAGGCCAGTGTGAAACGCGAATCGATCTGCTGCGTCGTGGCGGCAGTCCTCTTGGGTGCATCCGCATCGTCGGCCATCGCGCAGACATTCACGCCGGTCACGGAGGCGGTGCTGGAGAATCCGGATCCCGCCGACTGGCTGCACATGAGCCGGACCTATGACCAGCAGCGGCATAGTCCGCTCGATCAGATCAACGCCAGCAACGTCGGCCAACTGCAGATGGTGTGGTCACGCGGGCTGCCGATGGGCGCGCAGGAATCGTCGCCCATCGTTTATGACGGCGTGATGTACGTGATCGCACCCGGTGATGGTGTCCTGGCGCTCGACGCCACCAATGGGGATTTGATCTGGGAGCATTGGGGCGAGCACACACCGGCCGAGGCCGCGCGGAGCAAGAGTCTCGGCATCTACCGAGACATGATCTATCACACGGCGTTCGACGGGTACCTCCGCGCCCTCGACGCACGGACGGGCGAAGTCCGCTGGCAGACCAAGATCGTTGAAGACGGTGCCCGTAACTCCGCCGGCGGGGTCCTCGTCGCCGACGGCAAGGTGCTCTCGAACCGTAGCTGCAGTCGTTTTCGCGCCGAAGTGCAGGACACGACCGGGCGCAAGGGCTGCTTCATCACGGCCCACGATGCCGTGACCGGCGAAGAGGTGTGGAAGTTCTTTACGACGGCCGGGGCGGACGACCCCGGGGGCGACACGTGGGGGACGCTGACGTCGGAAGAGCGGGTCGCGAGCCCATGGGGCTTGCCGGGCTCCTATGATCCGACCCGGAAAGTGACCTACTGGGGCGTCGCCAATCCAGACCCCTATACGCGACTGACCCGCCACGGTGCTCCGGACGCCATTTCCAACACCGCGCCGTCGAATCTCTACAGTAACTCGACGGTGGCGCTGAACGTCGAGACTGGCGAGCTCGTGTGGTACTACCAGGAGCTTCCCGGTGATGACTGGGACGCAGACCACAACCAGGAGCGCGTGCTGGTGCGGACGCGTGTCACACCCGATCCCAATCATGTGAAATGGATCAACCCTGGCGCTGTGACGGAGACGGATCTCGACATCGTGGTGACCGTGGCCGAAGGTGGCGGCATGTTCGCCGTGGACCGGGACGATGGCCGTTTCCTATGGGCCAGACCCTTCCCCTACGACACGCCCGACCTCAACATGAACGATATCGACGTGAACACGGGCACCACTCAAGCGAATTGGGAGAAGATCTTCAAGCAGGACGGTGACACCATCTTGGGGTGTTACCACAACACCCGAAGTTTGTGGAACATCGCCTATCATCCGGGGAAGAACGCGCTCTATGTGCCGTTTCATGACCAATGTCTTTCCATGACCGCAAACCTCGCCAGCCCGTACGGCTACGGGCCACGTTTCGGCGTGATGCGACCCGGCATCGACCCTGAAACCTACATGGGCATCGCGAAGATCGATGTGTCCACGGGTGAGATGCGGGTTATCTACTCGCAAGCACAGCCGACCAACGGCTCGGCGCTGACCACCGCGGGCGACCTCGTGTTCTTTGGCGACCTCAATCGCCGCCTGCGTGCCCTCGACGCCGAGGACGGCACGATCCTCTGGGAGGCGATCGTCGGCGGCATGATCGTCAACAGCACGATCACCTATGCCGTCGACGGCAAACAGTATCTGATGGTTTTCACGGGCGAGGGACGGTCAGCGACATCGGGACCGCTGCGGGTCGCCGCAGACTTCATGCCGGAGCCGGTGCGCCGTCACCATGCCATCTATGTTTTCGCGTTGCCCTAGTGTCCTGAGTTCGCCGTCCTCGGTGTGCAGGTATATCGAACTCAGGTCACTAGCCGTGATCCACTGGCCCTACGGTGAGCGAGGACGTTTCCAAGGAGAAGACCATGTGCGACGAACATACACAGAAGGATGTAGACGACTTCCTTACGCGTTCAGGGGTGACCCGACGCCAGTTTGGGAAACTGACAGCCGCGGCGGGCCTGGCGATGATGTGGCCACCGGTCGCGAACGCCCAGGATGTGACAGAGACAGATGTAGAGGTGACCACCCCTGATGGCGTGGCTGATTGCTATTTCGTCCACCCATCTACCGGCCAGCACCCGGCGGTCTTGGTTTGGCCCGACATCCTCGGCCTGCGGCCGGCGTTCAGGGCGATGGGCAAACGCCTGGCCCAATCAGGCTATTCGGTGCTGGTAGTCAATCCGTTCTATCGGGATGCACGGTCGCCAGTTGTCGCGGAGGGTGCCAGCTTTGGTCAGCCTGAAGTTCGCGACCATGTCCTTCCTATGGCGCGTCGTCTTAGTGCTGAGACCCACTTCACCGATGCCAGGGCCTTCGTCGCGTTCCTGGATCAACAGGCTGCCGTGGATACCGGTCGTAAGATTGGCACCACCGGCTACTGCATGGGAGGCCCGATGGTCATGCGTACCGTGGCTGCGGTGCCTGACCGATTGGGTGCAGGTGCCACATTCCACGGCGGTGGTTTGGCAACCGATGCCGACGATAGTCCGCACCTGCTGATCCCGAACACAACCGCTCACATGTTGCATTGCGTCGCCGCTAATGACGACGAGAATGACCCAGAGGCAAAGGATACGCTGAGTGAAGCGTATGCGGCTGCGGGCATCCCGGCTGAAATCGAGGTTTATGAGGGCACGATGCATGGCTGGTGCCCGCCGGATTCCCAGGTCTACAACGAGGCTTCGGCTGAGCGGGCGTGGAACCGATTACTGGTCCTGTTTGAATCGGCGTTAGCTTAGAAGGCGTTGGCTTAGAACAAGAATCTGCAGCTCGATCAGGGACGGTGAGGGTCACCCACCGTCTCTCCCTGACATCTACCAGGTCTCCTACGCCAACGTCAGGCTGCGGGCGCTGAGGTCATGAGACCCGTATCTTGTTGACTTCAAGTCACTTGGCATAGATTTTTGTTTCACGCTGGCGCTCCGCATGTGGAAACTCTGATTCGGAGCGGATGCCCTGGCCGCGAGTGACGGCGCTCCGCATGAAGCTGAACACGCCACTCTCGCAGCAGGGGAGGTGACGATTAGGGACCCGCGTTGGTGCTGCCCGGCACGGGATCACCCGATAACCTCGGCAATGGGTACTGCGATCCAGTCTGAGCGGGCTGCGCCCAGGCGCGATCCGGCCGGGCGGACCCTGACGGGCCGACCCGACCCCACCCCACTCGAGGCACTGCCGAAGCCAGACGTCACCGACCCGGGCGATGAGACATCGATGCCGCTCATAGCTCCTCAACCGACGCCAGCGACACGATCCAACCTCGGCTTGCGCAAGCTCATCGGCTTGCCAAGCTGGCGCTGGCGTAAGCAGGGGACCAGCGAGCGGGCGGAAGCCGATCTCGAGGCGAGACGTGCGGCGGAGGAACTGGTGGCGATGCGCGCCCAACTCGAAGACGCCGAAGCGCAGCGCGTGCAGCTCGAACAGGATCTCGCTGGTCGAGTCGATACGGTGCGCCGGGAAGCGAACACCGCGCATGCGGCTCGGATCGCGGCGCTGGAGACGCAGGCGGCCGATCGAATCGCGGTCACCCGGCGCGATGCGGGAGCAGCGCTCGTCGCACAGAGGACCGAGTTGGAGGCGCAAGCGGCTGCGCAGGTCGCGGCAGCGGTGCGCGCGGCGCAAGAAGAAGCGGTGCAGATGCTCGTCGAGACGATGAAGCAGCACGAACTCGCGCTGGCGAGCGCGCGCGCCGAAGCGCAGGCGGACGCGGCTCGGGCCGAAGACCGTCTGGCTGAGCTGAAGCAGCAGTCTGCAGATCGCGAAAAGGCACAGATGGCGGCGCGCGAAGAGGCGGTGCGCGCGGCGGCGGAAACGGCCCAGCAGCACGAAGCCGCGCTCACGGCGGTACGCGCCAAAGTGGAAGATGCCGACGCGCGACGCGTGCAGCTCGAACGGGACATCGATATTCGAGTCGACGGACTGCGTCGGGACGCCGACACCGCTTATTCGGCCAAGGTCGAGGTGTTGGAGACGGAGGCGGCCGGGCAACTCGCGGTAACCCGGCACGACGCGGAAACCGCGCTCGCAATCCTCGCGACCGAGCTGGAGGCACAGGCGGCTGGGCAGGTCGAGGCGGCGGTGCGTGCGGCGCAGGAAGAGGCAGCGCAGATGCTCGTCGAGACGACGAAGCAGCACGATGTCGCACTGGCGAGCCTGCGCGCCGAAGCGCAAGCAGACGGGGCTCAGGCCGAAGCGCGACGAGCGCAGCTCGAGCGCGACCTCGGTGTTCGCGTGGAGGAAGTGCGCCGGGAAGCGAACACCGCGCATGCGTCCCAGGCCGCGGCGTTCGCGGCGCAGGCGGCCGAGCGGCTCGAATCAACCCGGCGCGACGCGGAAACCGCACTCGCAGCGCAGAAGACACAGCTGGTGGCGCAAGCGGCCGCGCAGATCGAGGCAGATGGTGCGCGAGGCGCGGCACGAGGCGGTGTGCGCGGCGGCCGAAATCGCGCAGCAGCACGAAGCCACGCTCACGGCGGTGCGCGCCCAACTCGAAGACACTGAAGCGCGGCGAGCGCAGCTCGAACAAACTCGCGCGACCTCGGTGTTCGCGTGGAGGAAGTGCGCCGGGAAGCGAACACCGCGCATGCGTCCCAGGCCGCGGCGTTCGCGGCGCAGGCGGCCGAGCGGCTCGAATCAACCCGGCGCGACGCGGAAACCGCACTCGCAGCGCAGAAGACACAGCTGGTGGCGCAAGCGGCCGCGCAGATCGAGGCAGCGGTGCGCGAGGCGCGGCACGAGGCGGTGTGCGCGGCGGCCGAAATCGCGCAGCAGCACGAAGCCACGCTCACGGCGGTGCGCGCCCAACTCGAAGACACTGAAGCGCGGCGAGCGCAGCTCGAACGGGATCTCGTTGTTCGAGTCGACATCGTGCGCCGCAAAGAGAGCACCGCGCATGCGGCCCAAGTGGCGGCGCAGGCGGCGCAGGCGGCCGGGGAGCTCGCGGCAGCCCGGCGCGACGCAGAAGCCGCACTCGCCGCGCAGGAGACCGATCTGGAGGCGCAGGCGGCCCAGCAGGTTGCGGCAGCGGTACGTGCGGCGCAGGCCGAAGCAGCGGAGATGCTCGTCGAGAAGGTGAAGCAGCACGACGTCGCACTGGCAAAAGTGCGCGCCGAAGCGGCGCAGCAGCACAAAGCTGAGCTCGCCGTACAGGAGACCGAGTTGGCGGCGCAGGCGGCCGAGCAGGTTGCGGCAGCGGAAGGCGCGGCGCAGGCTGAAGCGGCGCAGATGCTCGACGAAACGACGAAGCAGCACGATGTCACACTGGCGGAGGTGCGTGGCGAAGCGCAGGCCGACGTGGCACGAGCTGAAGCGCGTTTGGCCGAGGTCGAGCAGACGCTGAGCGCCATCCGGCAGGAGGCCGATCTAACGCAGGCGGAGGTTCAACGTTTGCGGGCCGAGCGCACCGACCAACGCGAGCCGGCCAGACGCGAGGTGAGTGGTCACCACGAAGGGCAGCCCATGGATCTCAGGATCCAGTTCGGCGCGATGCGGGAGGCCGCAGACATGAAAGCGACTCCTGCCCCGAACGGCGCAGTTACTCGCCGTGGCATGGCGGGGATCACCGGCGCCGTCGTTCTGGCCGGATTCACCGGAACACTGATCGGCTGGTTCGTAGCCTTCTCGAGATTCCTCTAGAACCGGTTTTATAGCCTCACCGTGGCGCCGAGGACGTCGAGGCGCCCATCCTGCAAGTCGCCCCACGAGGAAAATACCGGCTGGCTGTGACTTGCGCTCTCACACCCCAGACATCTCCGGGTCGCTCACCGATCGCGCGTTGCACGACCTCGTCATGGCCGGCCACGATGTGCCGCACAACGATAGACCGATGGGTCACTCCATCGCATGTGTGGTCGATCACGGTGGCACCATACATGTGCGACACTACGGCAGCCCGCCATGACCCGATCACCTGTGACCCTGCTCGTCCTGCTTCTCGGGTTCCTGTCATCGTGCATCGAACCCCAGCCGCAGCCGCCGTCAGGTTCGATCGACGAGTTCTTTCGCAACTTCACCGACGAATGGGTCCGTCGAAACCCCAATCAAGCGGTTCGCACGCAGTACTTCGACGGCGAGGAGCAAGACGCACTCAGTCGGCAGCTCACCCCTGTGACGGACGCGTGGCGGCGTGGGCGCATTCGATTGGCCCAGCAAGGTCTTGACGAATTGGCCCAGTTGAATCAGGGAACGATGACCGACAGCCAACGCCTCTCGGCCGACGTCATGCGGTGGCAGCTCGAGAGCATTGTCGAGAGCGAGCCGTTCCTCGACTACGACTATCCGTTGCAGCAGATGAACGGTGCCAACGTGCAGATCCCAAACGAATTGGCGGTCGTGCATCCGATTCAGACCGAACGGGACGCCGTCAACTACGTAGCTCGCCTCACGCAGGTGGATGATCGAATGGTCGAGGCCACGGCAGGAAGCGCACGCCTCGCCGAGCAGGACACGCTGCCACCAGAATTCATCCTGAACGCCACCATCGCTCAGATGCGGCAGTTCGTGGCGCCGCCACCCTCGGAGAATCCGCTGGTGACCGCGCTGGCGACCAAGATGCAGGCGGTGCCCGAGATCTCACCCGACCGGCAGGAAGCCCTTCGCCGCGAAGCGATCCAGATCGTGGAAGCCGAGGTCTATCCAGCATGGCTAGCGGGGATCGCGACGCTGGAGTCACAGCTACCAGACACCACGGCCGACGCCGGGCTGTGGCGCTTCGAGAGCGGTGCCGATCTCTACGCGCAGCGTTTGCGCGTCCATACGACGACGGACCTCACCGCCGAAGAGATCCATCAAATCGGTCGGAGTGAAGTCAGCCGGATCGAAGCCGAGATGGATGGTCTCTTGCAACAGATCGGTTATGTCGACGGCTCGATCACCGAGCGTGTCGCGCAGGCAGAAGCTGCGCTCAGCTATCCGCCGACCGAGGATGGCCGGACACGCATCATGGCCGATATCGACGTCATCCTGGAGGACGCGCTGCAGCGCACGGCCGCGCTGTTCGATGTGCGACCCGAGTCACCGGTCGTTGCTCGCCCCTATCCCGAGTTTCGATGGGCAAGCGCACCCGCGAGCTACACGGCTCCTCCGGCCGATGGGTCACGCTCGGCGGTTTTTCAGATGCCCCTGCGACCCAGTCAGCTCACGCAGTTCAGTCTTCGTTCGCTCGTGTACCACGAAACGGTCCCTGGACATCACTTCCAGATTGCCCTCAGCATCGAGAACCCCGACCTTCCGGCGTTTCGGCGAATACGGGCGTTCGGCGGCATGGCGGCCAGCAGCGAGGGGTGGGCCCTCTACGCGGAGCGCCTCGCCGCAGAGGAGGGATGGTACGACGATGACCCGGAGGGACGGGTCGGTCAGCTGAACAGTGCGCTGTTTCGTGCCAGGCGGCTGGTCGTGGACACCGGCCTTCATGCCATGGGCTGGACACGCCAGCAGGCCATCGACTTCGGCATCGAACCGAGCGAGGTCGAGCGCTATGTCGTGTTTCCAGGCCAGGCGTGCTCGTACATGATCGGCCAACTCAAGATCGTGGAGCTGCGCGAAAGAGCCCGCGACGCCCTGGGTGACCGATTCTCAGTCCAGGCGTTTCACAACGTTGTTCTCAGGACCGGAGTCGTGCCGCTCTCGATTCTGGAGCAAGTCGTCGACGCGTACATCGCCGCAGCCCAGACGGGTTGAGGGTGCTCGACCGAGTGTTACCTGCGTGATTCGGTTGGAGCCCCGCCGGCCTCGTTCTCCTGGACGCGGGCACCGTTCAGAAGATTGGTCATGCCGTAGTTGCCTTCGTGACAGGCGTACTCGTACATCCGCTCGTCGTTCCTCAGCATCGGAACCATCACCGACCACGGCTGTGTCCAAGCCGTCGGATCCTCAGCGGTGAATTCGTAGAGCAACGTATTGGCATCGATGCGTGTAAACCGCTCGACGAGGTTCAGGTTTTCGCGTGATCCTCTGAACGCGGTCTGGTCAGTGAAGTTCGTGGTCTCCACGACCAGCGTGTCGCCATCCCATCGACCCCGCGCATCACCCTGCCACTGCCGGATGCCCGATTCGACGTGCGGACGTCCGTCGAGCGGAATCAACCGAACCTCGTGGATCATCTCGTTGATGATCGCCACGTGGTTGGCCGACTGAAAGATCTGGAAGTTGTTGTTGTAGGCACCAGACATCCGCGGTAGGGCGCGCGTCAGACAGCGCTCCCACAAGCCGCGGCTTTCGGGACCATCGTAACCGCGCCCACCACCCCGACGCCCGGCGTCGCGGCCAGCCAGGTAAGGAATACGGCCATCTGGCGGATCCACAATCAATGACGTGCGCTTGTCGGCGGTGAGTGTCTTGCCATAGTCCCACCAGAACTCGTTATACGCGTTGCGCACGTCCTGCTCGGCACCGATCTCGTCGGCCCGTTGGTCCTTGTCGCGACGTGCCACGCCCTCCTGCTGGAAGGCGGCCGCTTCCTCTTCGGTGAAGAACTGCTTTCCAGCCAGATCGGCGGGTCGCTCCAGAGGGGTCATCGTCCGATAGTCCCAGACGCCCTGAAGATTGGGAAGCCCATCCGGTGTACGTGGGCCCAGGCGTCTTCTGCGGAGGTTTGCGCCAGACCTGCCACGGGCAGCGCCGCCGACACCAGACAGACAAGAAGTACGAAGCGCGCCATACGAACACCCCCTCGAAGCCGTCACTACGCCATGTGGTGACTGACGGAACCCGCCAAATCTGATCATAGTTCAACTTCGGGACGCCCCACGCTTCTTTGGCGGTAACATGGACAATCGCGACGTTGGACCGAGGATCGGGATGATATTTCGCCTTCTGCTCGCAGTCGGCATACTCACCACGGGTTCCAGTGCTGTAACGGCGCAACCGCGCACGTTCAACGACGACGTGGCACCGATCCTGTACCGCCACTGCATCACGTGCCATCGGCCCGGCGATATCGCTCCGTTTTCGCTACTGACGTATGAAGACGCCTCTCAGCGCGCCCTGCCGATCGCGTCGGCCACGACGGACCGTCGGATGCCACCGTGGAAGCCGGAGCCGGACTACGGCGACTTCCAGGGCATGCGCCGCCTGACCGCGTCTGAGATTGCCACGCTCCACGCCTGGGCGATGGCTGGCGCCCCGCGCGGAGACTCGGCTCCACCGTCACCACCACCCGCAGCCGGTGAGGGCTGGCGGTTAGGGACGCCGGACCTGGTGCTCGAGATGCCTGCACCCTTCACCATCCCGGCCGATGGCCCCGACATCTATCAATGTTTTGTCTTGCCGCTCGACCTTGTTGAGGACGCCGTGCTCTCCGCCGTGGAGTTTCGGCCGGGCAACAGCAGAGCAGCGCACCATTCGGTATTTTTCATCGACTCGCGACACATCGGACGGTGGAGAGACGGTGGCAGCGACGAGCCAGGGTATCGATGTTTTGGCGGCGTGGGCGTGCGACCGACCGCGATGGTGGGCGGGTGGACGCCAGGCTCTACGCCCACCAGACTGCCGGAGGGCGTCGGCCGCGTACTGAAGAAGGGGTCGGATCTGGTGGTACAGAATCACTATCACCCGACTGGGCGCTCCGAGACCGATCAATCGTCGCTCGCCTTGTATTTCTCGAAGACTCCTGTCGAGAAGACCGTGTTCGGGTTTCCGGTCGGGCAGCCGGATCTCCTGATTCCCTCGGGCGCGAAGCGCCACCGCGTGGCCAGTTCGTTTGTGACGCCGATCGACCTTGAGATCATCGGTCTCTCTCCTCACATGCACCTACTGGGTCGCGAGATCCGAGTCGCTGCCACGCTGCCAGACGGATCCACGAGGCCGATGATTTAGATCAAGCGTTGGGACTTCAACTGGCAGGGCTCACATATGTACATGACGCCGATGCAGCTTCCCAAGGGCACACGGATCGACGTCGAAAGCTTTTACGACAACTCGGCCGACAATCCACGGAACCCCAACCGGCCTCCGCAACTTGTCCGATGGGGTGACAGCACGACGGATGAGATGAACGTCGTGCTCATTCACTGTCAAACGCCCCGCCAAGGCGACGAGTTGACCGTTCTGTGGGACGTGGCTATACAGCAGCCGGGCTGGGTCAGGGTTGGTGTCGGTGGGAGGTAGGTCTTTTACAATGGGCGCGGGTCCATCTCACCCCTAAGATTGGAGGAGAGTCATTCGATGTGGAGCCGACGCATCTCGATACGCGCAGCGGTCCTCGCAGCGGTCATCGTGGGCACCTTCAACGAGGATGAGGCACACCGACAGGTGTTCGATGCGGTGAACATCAACATCGCCGGTACAGACCGAGTGTTCATCAACGTCGAGTTTGCTGACCCGAATGTGTACTCTGCCGAGCCTGATCGACATGACTTCCTGCAGACGAGCTACCCGCCGCACACCTATGCGATCACCGTGGATCCGATCTCGGGTCGACGTGATGGATTGCTTCGCCGGCCCCGCACAGACCCGCTCGTCATCGACACGCACACTGAGACCGAGTACTACCAGCTGCGCGCGTCCCTCAACCTGACGGACGGGCTCGGGCGGCCGGTACCGATTCCCGACACGGTCCGCATGTATCTGCTCTCCGGCCTCCAGCATGGCGGTCGGTGGCACGCAGACCTGCCGGGACCGGCCAATTCCTGCCTCCATCCGACCAATCCGGTGCCGCACAACTTCACGGCCCGCGCACTTCTGGTCGCCATGGACGAATGGGCAGATCACGGCATCGAGCCACCACCGAGTCGCGTTCCCGACATCCGCAATGGCACGCTGGTCTCGCTGGCCGAGGCCCGGAGGCTGTTCCCGGCCGTGCCGGGCGTCACCTTCCCGCTGGCGCTCAATGAGCTCGATCTACTCGCTTTCGGGCCGTCCTTCGGATCGGTGGGTGGCCGGCTCTCGATACTTCCGCCGTTGGCCGGTTCGCCGTATACCGTCCTCGTGCCCCGACCAGATACCGACGGGATCGACGTCGCCGGTGTCCGGCAATTGGAGACCGCCGTTCCACGAGCCACGATCACCGGATGGAACGTGCGGGCGCCCGGCTTTCGCGAAGGGCGTACCTGCGGCCTGAGCGGGTCGTACATCCCCTTCGCGGTCACGCGCGCGGACCGCCTGGCCAGCGGTGACCCCCGGCCCTCGCTCGAGGAGCGATACGGGAGTCACGAGGGGTATCTGTTGGCCGTGAAGGCTGCAGCCAGCGAGTTAGTGCGCGCGCGTCTTCTGCTTCCCGAGGATGCCGAGCGATACCTTCGTGACGCGCAGGACAGCGACATCCTGCAGCTGGACGAGCCGTGAGCGAGGAGGGCGCAGCTTCCCGGCGACTCGAGTGAGCGATGGGACGAGGTCGCCGCCCTCATCGGGGGCTGGCTTGGGACCGGACGTTCTGTCGTGACTTGGGTTGCGAAGGAGGCCATAATGGCGGCAGTGTTCAGAGCGGGACAGTCGTCGGCCAGGCAACACTACGGGAGGTGGCGGTGATGGAGAGATGGATAGGCGCGGTCGGAGCAACAGTGGCGGCGCTCGTCGCGCTCGGTCCGGTGCCCGCTGTGGCACAGGACTCCGGCGACGGCTGGACGGTGTCTCGGACGCCTGACGGTCAGCCTGACCTTCAGGGGGTGTGGGCGAACAACAGCGTGACGCCGCTCGAACGACCGGAGGCGTGGGCGGGGAAGACCACGTTGACCGACGAGGAGCTGGCCGAGCTGAAGACCGCGGCCGCGGCAGTCACCGCGAGCGGTCTGGACGCGCAATTCGGCGACCAGCTCGTGCTGGCGGCGCTGGCCGGGATCAGCGACGCCGATTCGTACGACACCACCGGCAACTACAACCAGTTCTGGCTCGCCGACCGTAACTTCGACCACGACCGGACGTCGCTCGTTGTCGATCCCGCCGACGGGAAGATTCCGGCGCGAACGTCGGACGCCGAGCGCGCCGGTCGAGGCGTGCCGCCGCCGATCATTGCGCCAAAGGCCGACTCGTGGACCGACCGGCCATTGAGCGAGCGTTGTCTCACGTTCGGGGTGCCGAACCTGTTGGCCGGCTACAACAGCTACTACCAGATCGTTCAAGGGAGCGACCACGTCGTCATCCTCATGGAGATGATGCACGACGCACGAATCATCCCGATCGACGGGCCGCCTCACGTGAGCGACGCGGTCCGCCAGCTGCATGGCGACTCGCGCGGTCACTGGGAGGGTGACACGCTCGTCGTCGAGACAACGAACTATTCCGATCTAGGCCGGTTCTGGAACACAGGCGAAGGGTTCCGACTCATCGAGCGATTCACACGGGTTGGCCCCGACACGCTCCACCACGAGATCACGTTCGATGATCAGACGACCTGGACTCAGCCCTGGACCATTCTGATTCCTCTGACGCAAAGCGCCGAGCCGATATTCGAGTACGCCTGTCACGAAGGGAACATCGGCATGGAGGGGATCCTCTCCGGATATCGCGCCGAGGAAGAGACGGCGAGCGAGGGAGCAAGGTAGCGTTTTCCTGCCGATCCTACGGAAGCTCCCGGGCGCGCGTGACTCGTACCACGCTGACGCCGTCGACCTCCGTCAACATACCGAAGATCTCGGCCTGTTTGCCGGCAAGGCCGGACACGCGGTCGTAGTGTTCCGGAGCATAGGTGTCGCCCGTTAGCCCCAGTAGACCATGGAGCTCCGTGTCGAGGCCAAACTCATGACCAAGGGCTAGAGCCGCGCCTGCGGTCTCGACATCAGGTCCGGCATAGGTGGCCAGCGGGATGATGCGGCCAATCCACACGAACTCGGAGGCCGGCAGCACGAGGGGCGTCTGGTTGGCCGCATCGAACAGGCGCTGGCCAAGCGCTGTGAGGTCGGTATCGCGTGCCGTACCCGTGGCGGCACCGGCGGCGGCGGGTTGCGGTGCACCGGGGAGCCGCACGAAGACACTCTGTTCGCCGCGTTCGTCGACCATCGCTTGAATCGCCTCGGCCATAATATCGCGGCGTCGGAGAATGCCCCGAATCTCCCCGTCACTGAGCCATTCGCCCAGCGCCGTCCGGAGAGCCGGCTCATCCAGCGCGAGCATCCGAGCCCACAGATCTCGATCGATCCGCGTGAGCTTATGCACCATCTCCGCATCGGGTGTGAAGGCTCTTGAGTTGTCGATCAGTACGATGTTCCACGCTGGGTTAACCAGCCAGTTTCCAAGATTGGGGTCCTTGTTGTAGATTGAGGTTGTGGAACATCTTGGCGCAGATCAACTGGTAGTTCCACCAGCCGATCTGTGTTGAGGGCGGCGAGGGGGCGCCCTCGAACTCCTTGAAGCTCTGGGTTGGCGAGACCCACATGACGGCAGCGCCGAGGTCGCCGTCGATCCGTTTCTCAACTGTGGGTGGCGTCATGCCGAGCTCGAGGAGCTTGTCGAGCTCGTAGGCTGCGATCTCCGACTTGTAGCTCTCCCAGAACCCCCTATACAGACCCGGCGCCACCGGCTTGAAGGAGACCCGTTCGACCGGACCGCCGGGGGAGAGGGTGGCCACCTTCGGGTTTGTCACGCCCGTGCCGATGTCCTCGACACTCATGACCTCGGCCTCGATGATGTATTGCTCGAGTGCTTGCTCTTGGCCGAGCCAGGTTCGAGAGTCGGACGATTGCGTCTGCTGGCCGAGAGCCTGAGAAGAGACCGCGAGCCAGAGTGCGCAGATACCAACCCGTAGCGCCATGCTGTGTAGGGACCGCATGATGTCCTCCTCCCTGGGGATCAAGACACCGATCTCCCGATAATTGTCTCACGTCTCGACGCCGATGTCGCCGACGAAACCAGCGGGCGTTCTGAAGATGGGTGGAGTCAGCCGCGCCGCTCGTGCGCCCGGATCTGGCGGTTCAACCGGTGATGCTGGCGACGGATTGCTTTCAGCTTCGTGTGGTCGCCGGCCTCAAGTGCCGTTTGACGGTCGGCCTTCAGTGCCCGGATGCGCGCCTTGGCCGTGCTCTTGTCGAAGTCACCGACCACATGCAGGTGCTCGTGCGCCTCGATCCCGAGCGCCTGGCAGAGTGCCGGGAGCAGATGATCCTTGTTGAGCTGCGAGTAGCCCTGGACCGCCTCGTGGTCGATACCTTTGGCGATCTCGCGCAGCTGGGCCACGGTCTTGGTCTTGAGCGTCTCGTAGGTGAAATCAGTCATGCCACCCTCCAGTTGCACCTGGAATACTAACTCCCGACCGCCGTCAACGGCGAGGTGTCATTGGCATTGTCCATCCCGAGAAACAGCGTTCGGCCACCGCAAATATCGGGACGAAGAAACCGAGCCCACTCGGCGACCCTTTTTGTCGGGCAGTCGCCCGGAAACAGTCCGCCAGGCCTTGGATCGCGGGCCCAAGAAGCGGACGCTGCGGCATACGTAGTTTTGGATCTAGTTAAGTCATTTTATATAAATGACTTACCAGACTATAGATAAGCTATGGACAAAATAGAATACCAAATATATGGACACAGCTGTGGCGCGTATTTTGCGCTACTGGTCTACTTGCCTGGTCCGTTTTATGCAAGGCCATTTCTAAACTTGGGTGGTTTTGTGTGTTTACCTTGGTCTCTACTGTTGTTACTAGTAGATCACGAGATGTTTTTTTGGGTGTATTGGGTGTATTAAGGTTGCGAATAATCAGTTAACAACCCGTTGGAAGGGGAGGTTTATGCTTAGTCATCGCTTCGGTCTCGGACGTATCTGTCTCATCTTCGTGGGCGTCCTTCTGCTCACGAATCCAGCGTCGGCTCAAGATGCTGGTATTGGGGGCATTGTGACGGATGACACTGGCGGCGTGCTGCCGGGTGTCACGGTGACGGCGGCCAGCCCGGCCCTCATCGAACAGCAGCGGATCGCCATCACGGACGGCGAGGGTCGTTACGCCTTCACGCAGCTGTCGATAGGCAACTATTCGGTCACCTTTACGCTGCCGGGCTTCAACCAGATCGTTCGCGAAGGGATCGAGCTGACCTCGGGCTTTACGGCCAACGTCTCGGTGGAGCTGGGCGTCGGTGGCATCGAAGAGACGATCACGGTGACGGGCGCGAGTCCGGTCGTCGACATCCAGAACGTGCGCCGGCAGACGACGGCCACGGCGGAAACCTTGGCGACGCTCCCGATGAGCAACAAGCATGTCAACAACCTCCAGACCATCACCGCCGGATTTACGGGCCTGGCCGACGTCGCCGGCGGCTATGCCCAGCTGGGCAACTACCATGGCAAGGACGGGACCAAGGTCTCGGTGGATGGCATGGGGGTCGACAACAGCTCGGGCAACAGCAGCTACCAGATCAACACGTCGTCGGTCGCGGAGATGGTGGCGCAGACGAGCGGCATCGCGGCCGACACGAATGCTGACGGCGTCGTGGTCAACATCATTCCCAAGGAGGGAGGCAACACCTTCAGCGGGGTGCTGACCGGTATCTTCTCCAACGACAGCATGGAGAGCAGCAACTTGACCCCCGAGCTCGAAGCGCAGGGCCTCGGGGTCGCGAACCGCACGCTCAAACTGTTTGACGAGGGGATCAGCTTGGGCGGCCCGATCAAGCGCGACAAGTTGTGGTTCTTCTTTGCCGGCCGCACCTGGGGCTTCTCGCGGCCGACGACCGGCGTCCTCTGGAACCAGAGTACGGCGCCGGGGGCCCCGCCGACCGGGCAGCCCACACTGCTGTCGCCGCCGGGAGAATCGAAACAGGTGGTGAACTTCGTCCCCTGGCTGGACCGTCCGGACGACCGCTTCAGTGGGCGGCTCGAGTGGTACGACTCGGGCCTTTCCAGGCTCACCTGGCAGGCGTCGGAGCGGAACAAGATCAACTTCACCTACGACGAGCAGCGAGCCTGCAATTGCGGCTCGCGGCGGGCGTCGAGGGCGCAGGAAGGTCAATCCGGGTATCGCTTCGACCCCAATCGGCTCATCCAGTACACCTGGACTTCGACCGTGAGCAGCCGGATGCTCCTCGAGGCAGGCGGCGCGATGGCCATTTCCCAGTGGAATAGCTTCTGGATGCCGGGTGTGGAACCGGGTCACGTTCGGATCGACGACCAGGGGCTCGGCCTCCGATATGGCTCGTATTCGGGTCTGCGGGGCGACCCCAACAACACCGACCGCCACAGTCAGCGGTTCTCCGTGTCCTACGTGACCGGGTCGCACAACTTCAAGGCCGGGTTCCAGCTCGAACAGCTGGTCGATAACGTCTACCGGTTCCAGAACCAGAACGTGAATTACCGGTTTAGAAACGGCGTGCCGAACCGGATTACGATGAATGCGTCACCTGCGCTCCAGATGGATCGCGCGCGGGACACCGGGATCTACGCGCAGGACCAGTGGACGATCGACCGGCTCACGCTCAACCTGGGCGTGCGGTTCGATCGACTCACCGGCTTCTCCCCCGCCCAGGTTGCCCCGGGCGAACCGACCCCGGGCCACTGGATAGGCGCGTTGCGCGTCAACGAGTGGGTCGGCGAGCGGAGCTTCGAGCGGATCGACAACATTCCGAATTGGAAAGACATCAGCCCGCGCGTCGGCATGGCCTACGACCTGTTCGGCGACGGCCGGACGGCGTTCAAGGCGTCGTTGGGCCGGTATGTGGCCAAGATCGGCAACGAGATCACCCAAGCCAATAACCCGTTTCGAAAGACGATCGCCAGTGTCAACCGCTCGTGGAATGATGCCGATGGCGACTACAGCCCCGACTGCGACCTGGGTAATTTCGGGGCGAACGGGGAGTGCGGGGCGATTAGCAACGACAACTTCGGGCAGAACAACCTGAACGCCCTCCGCTGGGACCCCGAGGTCCTGAACGGCCTGCGCGACAGCAACTGGGATCTGGCGACGGAGATGCAGCAGGAGCTGATGGATGGGTTGTCGGTGACGGTGGGCTACTACTTCAACACGGCCGGGTACGACTCGGAACGAAACAGCAAGACCCGCGTCGTCGACAACGCGCTTATAGGCGCCGCGGACTACGATGAGTACTGCGTCACGGCGCCGGTCGATTCGCGACTGCCTGACGGCGGGGGGTACGAGATCTGTGGCCTCTATGACCTCAAACCGACCAGTTTCGGCAGGAGCGAGGAAGTCACCTCCGCGAGCTCTCCCTTCGGGGATACCCTGTTCCGCAACCACTTCTTCAACGTCACCTTCGATGGGCGGCTACCGAACGGCATCAATATCGGGGGTGGCTTCGACACCGGGAAGAGCATCCAGGAGCGGTGCTTCGTGGTCGACTCGCCGCAGGAGCTGCTCTACTGCGACATCTCTACGCCCTTCAGTGCGCAGACACAGTTCAAGGTGTTCGGGTCGGTTCCGCTGCCGGCTGACTTCATGGTGAGCTTTGCCTACCAGAACCTGTCGGGGGAGGGTTACCAGGCGGACGAGGCGTATAGCACCACCGAGATCGAGCCCTCGCTGGGACGTCCGCTGGCGGGTGGTTCCTCGCGAGCAACTGTGCCGCTCGTGTCTCAATGTACAAGAACTCGGCCGATAGGATGTGGGCTGTTCGGAGAACGGTATAGTCGGCTCGATTTCCGTGTGAGCAAGATTGTCACCATCGACCGGTTCCGGTTCCAGGTCAACCTCGACGCCTACAACCTGGCGAACGTTGCCGGCGTCCTCGAGATCAACAGCAGCTTCGGCTCGCGCTGGGGATTCCCAAACCGGGTCATGGACCCGCGGGTGGTGCACGTCAGCGGCCAGATCGACTTCTAGCCCTGACCGTCTAGGATAGACAGACACCGCGGTGGGGACTCTCTTCGGAGAGACCTCACCGCGGGTTTTTTTCGTACGAGCCCAGCCAATATCACGGTCACGGATGCGGACAGACTTCGGCCGCTTCTAAAGCGCTTTTCAGATAGCCCTTGTACTGCTTGGGCTCGTCGTGGTACTTCTGCATGCACCAATGCAGGAGGACCGATGCAAGCCTATTCGATGGATCTCCGAGAACGGGCCCTGCTCGACAGTGATGCCGGGATGAAGGCCGCGGACGTTGCGGTGAAGTACCGCGTGAGCGGGTCGTGGGTGCGGCTGTTGAAGCAGCGTCGGCGGGAGACGGGCGAAGTCGCGCCGCGCGTCCAGCGGCACGGGCGGCGCCGGATGTTGGAGCCGCACCTGCACACCCTGGCCGCGCTGATCGCGGAGCAACCGGATCGCACCTTAGCCGAGCTGAAGGACGCGCTCGGCACGCCGGCCAGTCTGGCGACGATCTGGCGCGCGGTGGCGGCTCTGGACGTGACCGTCAAAAAAAACGGTCCAGCCCTCCGAACACGATCGACCTGACGTCGCGGCCGCGCGGGTCGTGTGGCACGCCGCCGCGCCGACCTGGGATCCGACACGCCTGGTTTTTCTCGATGAAACCGGCATGACGAACAATCTCCTGCGGCGGTATGGTCGGGCCCTCCGCGGGGCCCGCGTCCACGACCACGCGCCGTGCGCCCGGTGGCAGACCAGTACGTTTCTCGCAGCGCTGCGGGTGACTGGCCTGACCGCGCCCGGGGTCTTCGACGGCGCCATCGACGGGGCGAGCTTCCTCGCCTATATCGAACAGATCCTCGTGCCCACCCTGCATCCCGGGGACATCGTCATCGCCGATAACCTCAGCGCACACAAAGTGGCCGGCGTCCGCCAGGCGATCGAGCGCGTCGGCGCCACGCTCTGCTATCTGCCGCCCTACAGTCCGGACCTCAATCCCATTGAACTCTGCTTCGCGAAGCTCAAAGCCCTCGTGCGCGCCGCCCGCTGTCGATCCACCGAAACCCTCTGGCCTTTCCTCGGCGCCTGTCTGCCGCACTTCAGCCCCGAGGAATGCCGCAATTACTTTCGACACTGCGGCTATCCGGGCACCACACGGTCATGAAAAGCGCTGTAGGGACCCATCGGTCATCGCAGGCTCTCGGCAAGTCTCTCTACGGTTGTTGCGAGTGCGCGGAGCCGAGCCTGACTCTGGCCGCTCTCGGTCGTGCTCTGGCTCGTCAGCTCGGTGGCCATCGTTTCCAGCTCGGCTGCGACGGAGGCGCCGTTGCCAGGCTCAATCGCCAGGATCCCGTCGAGCAGATCCGTTATGGCCGCAGCTCGGTCCGCGGTGATGGTGTCGCTCCGGCCGAGCTGGTCGAGGTACGCCCGCGCGATGACCGGGTGCGCGGGCCAGTCGATATACCGCTGCTGCTGCGCGTTAAACGTGGAGGGCGCCACCAGCGATGCGGCATCGATTTCGTTTTGTGTCACATACTCGCTCGGCAACAGCTTCAGCACATCGAGGCCTCGAGCAATCTCGGTGCCGTAGATGTAGCCCTTGTGCCAATACGCGGACCAGTAGCCCGCCATCACGAAATCGTCCGCATCGATCGGACCGCGGTCGAAGAAGGCGATCTCGACGGGATTCGAGGAATCGGTGAAGTCGATGACCGATATCCCTCCCTGGTACCACGCCTGAACAAAGATGTCGCGACCTGGCACGGGCACGAGAGAGCCGTTGTGCGCAACGCAGTTCTCCTGTTCGGTCTGTGGGGCCGGCAGCTTGTAGTGGCTCCGGAACTGCATCTTGCCATCGACGATGTCGAAGATCGCGTTGGCGCCCCACTCTCGGGGATCGAACGAGCGGCATCGCGGACGTGCACCCCCGCCCCACTCGTCGGTGAAGATCACCTTGGTGCCGTCGTTGTTGAACGTCGCCGAGTGCCAGTAGGCGAAGCCCGGGTCGACGACCTGGTCGAGACGAATGGGGTTCGTCGGGTTGGAGATATCGAGAAGGATGCCGTTGCCGGAACATGCGCCAGCGGCCAAACCGAGCTCCGGATAGGCGGTGATGTCGTGGCACTGGCTGGTCTGCCTCGTGCTCTGGGTACCCGGCCCGTGGTCGCCGCCTTTCCACAGGCCCGCGATCGCGCCGGACTCGGGATCGGCAAAGACGCGGGGCCGGCTGACGATGCGCGCCTCCTCGGGTCGTGCCACCGGAATCTGAATCACGTCGATACGGAAGAGTGCGGTGTTGGGGTCCTCGCCCGGAGACTCGTCCGAGCATCCCTCGAGCTCTTCCCCGGGTCGGACCGAGCTCGTCCCGGAGCCATAGACGTAGATGTTGCCCTCGTCGTCAGGGTCGGCCACGAGCGTGTGGGTGTGCGAGCCGCGACAGGTCTGTACCGCCGCGACCTGTTTCGGCATCCGCAGGTCGCTGATGTCGAACACCCGAATACCGCGAAAACGCTCGACGCTGACCGGTTCTGCGACGCCTTGTAGACCACAGTCGAGTCGACCCCGCGTCTGCTCCACCGACAAGATGAGGAGATTCCCAATAACCGACACGTCGCCCTGTCCTCCAGGGCACACCACGGAGCTGAGAAGCTGGGGAGACAGCGGATTCTCGACGGAATAGGCATTGAATCCGTGGTAGTTGCCTTCGAACAGAACATCCGCGGCAAACGCGAGGTCGGTGTTCGCAAAGCTGAGGATGCCAGGCCGCGGCCTGGCGGAGTCCTCTTCGTCGTCGTCGTCTTCCGCTTGCCCTTGCTCTGGCTGGTCGGCTTCCGGCTCTCTCGGCCTGGCCCGGTCTTCCGCCGCGCGGGGATCGTAGAAACCCTCGGGTTTCGGACGGGTCGTCACGAGCGCCATGTTCCACGACGCCTCGCCAGCGTCATAGAACCCGGCGGCGAGATCGACCCGAGGATCGGAAGAGAGCCCGACGAGCATGGCGTCCATGCGATCGATCTCCATGCCCTGGTCGGCGGTGATGTCCGACGTAAACGCAAACAGTTGCGACTCTTGCGCCGTGCCGCGCTGCGAGAGGAGATCGTCGACCATCGTGAGCGCACCGCGATGGTGTGTGATCATGAGCTCGAGGAACAGCCGATCGAACTCGGTCGCACGCGCTTGCTCGAGCCCGCTCATCTCGTCCTCGGAGGCCATGCCGGGCATCAGCTCCGTGCCAGACGGACGAGCGTCGATGTTGGGAGCGTCTTCCCCTCGCGCGCGCAGCCAGTCCTGCATCATCACGATCTCGTCCTCCTGCGAGAGCTCGATGCGCTGCGCGAGTCGGTGCATATCGTCGCGCTCGCTCCGCGAGGAGAGGAGTCCGGTCATCTCGAGCGCCTGGGCGTGGTGGGAGATCATCCCCTGCATGAACTTCACATCAGCGTCTGAGAACTGGATACCAGCGAGATCGGAGGCCTCCTCGGCCGATATTTGCCGACTCGGCTCACCGGGAGCACCCGGTTGAACGATCGGAGGCTGCGCCGGGCTCTCCGCAGTGCCGAACAGCAGAAGAGCGACGATGACGACGACGGTCGAGGCAGGTCGTTGGAAATAGAATCTCTGGAGGCCCATGAATCAACTCCACTCGGGTTCTTCGCCCATTGGATGCGCTGGAGTCGTATTGTACTGCGTGGTCGAGCACTCACGGGGCATTCACTGGTTACGACCGTCCTGGTCTCGAGCTGGGAGGTGAGGACATTTCCGCCATCTACAGGCGGCCTTGAGCGATAGTCTCGGAGGATGCTGATACGCACGGCGGTCCTTCAGCGAATCAAGACAGGTGAGATAACCCTCGCGTTTCGGAGGTGGCGTCGCCCCACCGTGAAGAAAGGGGGGACGCTCACGACAGCCATCGGTGTTCTCGCGATCACGAACATCGAGAAGGTTGCCGCCACGCGAATCTCGCACGACGACGCCCATGCGGCCGGCTACCCCAGCCGTGAAGCGCTACTTGAGGACCTCGGGGTCCGAGAGGGACGTATCTACAGAGTCGAGCTCGCCTACGCCGGCGCCGATCCACGGATCGCCCTGCGTGAGAATGTTGCACTCGATGAATCAGAGATCACGCAGATTCGGGCCCGATTGCATCGGCTCGACATGGCGTCCAGGGTTGGTCCATGGACCCACACTGTTTTGACTGCGATCGGTCGTTCTCCCGACCTCGCAGCCAGGGACCTCGCCTCGCAGATCGGTCGCGAGAAGGAGTGGCTGAAGCGTAACGTCAGGAAGCTCAAGAATCTTGGTCTTACGGTGAGTCATCATCCCGGCTACACGCTGTCGCCGCGTGGCCGGATGATTCTCGACGACTTGAACCGCGTCGTTTAGCGATTCGAGCACGCGACACCCAGCTGGACTAGTATTTCCTACAGACATGACAAGCAAAGCCGCTGCCGGACTCGTGTTTCTGACTTTCCCCATCACGCTCATCCTGACCGGCGTTGCCGCCGAGAACGACACGTGGCCGCAATTCCGCGGACCCACGATGAACGCCGCGGTGGCGGACAACCCCGATCTTCCGGAGTGATGGAGCCAGAGTGAGAACATCGAATGGGTCACCGACATTCCCGAACTCGGCTGGTCGAGCCCGATCGTCTGGGGCGATCGTGTCTTCGTCACGACGGCGACATCCAACGGCGACTTCGAGAAGCCCAAACCGGGTCTCTACGCGCCTCGAGGGCGTAGCGAGCCACCCCAGGTTTCGCACGACTGGCGGGTCTACTGTCTCGACCTCGAATCGGGCGAGGTTCTGTGGCAGAGATCGGTGAAGGTCGGAGTACCGGAGTTCCCGCGCCATCAGAAAAACACCTATGCCTCGGAGACGCCTACGACCGACGGTGAGCGCGTCTACGTCCGCTTCGGCGATCTGGGCATCTTCGCCTTCGACATGGAGGGCAACGAAGTGTGGACGCACGAGATCCCACACAAACAGACGATGTCCGACTGGGGCTCAGCGTCTTCGCCGATCCTCGAGGGCGACCGTCTCATCGTGCTCTACGACAACGAGGAGGAGTCATGGATCGCGGCACTCGACAAGCGTAGCGGCGAGGAGGTCTGGCGCACGGCGCGCGACGAGCTCTCGAGTTGGGCGACACCCTTCATCTGGAAGAACGACCAGCGCACCGAGATCATCACCTCGGCTCGGAATCGTATCCGCTCCTACGATCTCGACGGCCACTTGCTCTGGGAGATGGACGGCCGCATGTCGTGGGCGAGCATCGCTACACCTATGTGATTCAGGCCGGCCCAGAATTCAAGGTCCTCGGCGTCAACAGCCTCGACGAGATGGCGATGGCCTCGCCGGCCATCGTCGGGGACCGCCTGCTCATCCGCACGCGGTCGAAGGTGTACAGCATCCGGAAGTCGGGCGGCGACCGTCTGAACTAGTGTCACTAGCGGGAAGGTGCAATGCCTCGATTCTTGGGGACTGTTCGAGTCGGTCGGGCGTTCGGCACGTTCGGAACGGCGGCCCTACTCTGTGTTGGTGGTCTCGACGTCGAGGCAGGGCAGGGCGAGCCGAGACGCCCGCCGGTGCTGAATTTCGTCGGTGTCACAGGGCACGCGTGGGGAACGTGGGTGCGGTCTGACGTCGAGGTCGAAGATTGGGTCGAGGAGGCCCGGGGGTTGTGTGCGCCCGAGGAGTACTGCGAGGTCAACGTCTTCGAGGGGGCCGACCTCGCGACCCACGAGTACCCCGTTCCGGAGGCGAATCGAGCAGCGCTCAAGGGGTGTTCGTGTACCGCCACAACGAGACTCCCAGAATCGTGGTCGAGGAAGCGCATCCGGCTCCGGAGCGGGAGAGGCGTCGGTGGACCTTCCGGGAGTGAGTCGGTGCGAACGTTGAAGGATCGTCACATCCTGACCACCGTGTGAGTGGCGGCGGAGCAGGGAGATCCCGGAGATCACATGTCCCTCACCCCTGGAGCTAGTCTCGGCCAAGGCCCCTCGACGCGCCTATGGCAATAGACCCCGGCACTCGAATCGGATCGTATGAGGTTGCCGGCTTGCTCGGGGCAGGCGGGATGGGGGAGGTGTATCGCGCGCGGGACACGAAGCTCGACCGTGACGTGGCACTGAAGGTCCTGCCCCCAGCCTTCACCGAAGATGCTGATCGACTGGCGCGGTTTGAACGCGAAGCCAAGCTGCTGGCCTCCCTGAACCATCCCAACATCGGTCACATCTACGGGCTGGAAGAAGCGGAGCCTTCGACAGCGGAGGGGAAGAGCTCAGGCCAGGAGGCCGTGAAGGCGCTGGTCCTCGAACTCATCGACGGCCCCACCCTGGCTGATCGAATCACGCAGGGGCCGATCCCCACTGATGAGGCACTTCTGATCGCCAAGCAGATCGCCGAGGCATTAGAAGCGGCGCATGAGCAAGGCGTGATTCATCGTGATCTCAAACCGGCCAACATCAAAGTGCGCGACGACGGCACGGTCAAGGTCTTGGACTTTGGGTTGGCGAAGGCGCTCGATCCGGGGGCTCGCGGCACGCTCACCAATGAAGCGCCCGTGACCAGAACGGCCGCTGCGACTGAGGTCGGAGTCATCCTCGGTACGCCGACATACATGAGCCCGGAGCAGGCGAGCGGATTGGCAACTGACCAACGGTCAGACGTCTGGTCCTTCGGCGCCGTTCTGTTCGAGATGCTTACGGGTCGGCCGTCGTTCAACGGCCCCACGACGTCGGACGTCGTTGCGTCGATTCTGAAGACGGAGCCTGACTGGGGTTTGCTGCCGCCGACCACCCACCCGGCCATCCGACGGCTGCTGCGCCGATGCTTTGTGAAGGAGCTCAAGGGACGGATCCCGCACATCGGCATGGCGCGAATCGAGATCAACGATTGCCTCAACCTACCCGCTTCAGCACCAGAGGAATCGACAGCCGCACCTCGCCTTTCTGTCTGGCAGCAACCGGTTGGTGTGGCACTGATTGCTGTACTGGTGGCCGTGGTGACAACCATCGCCGCTCTGAGCCTCACGGAGACTGACGTACCGCCGCTTGCCGTCGGCCGGTTCACAATTCCTGAATACGTTCGCAACGGCTTGGCACTCTCACCGGATGGAGGGCGGCTCGTCTACAGCGCCGTCACCCAGGGCGTGCCAGTCCTTGTCGTCCGGTCGATCGACCAGCTGGAGGCGGCTCCAATCCGGGGCACGGAGGGTGGTTATGGACCCTTCTTCTCACCCGATGGCAATTCGCTCGGATTCTTCTCAGACGGGGCGATGAAGCGGATCGACCTGGACGGTAGCCCGCCTCTCACGCTCGCCGAGTCAGGCAACCCTGGGGCCAGCTGGGGTACCAATGGCACCGTCGTATTCAGCATCCCGAGTGAAGGTCTGATGCTCGTGCAGGCCAATGGAGGTGAACAACGAGCGCTCACGAAGGTGCCACGGGGAGAGCGTCACCTGTGGCCGGCGTTCTTACCAGGAGAAGAGGCCGTACTCTTCACGCGATGGACGGCCGGCAACCCTCCCCGGATGGAGATAGCCGTCGTTTCCCTGGACGCCGATGAGCCGCGCACGTTGGTTGCGGGCACCGGTCCACGTCTTGTGTCTAGCGGGCATCTGGTCTTTGCCAGAGACTTCCTCCCTGTGGGCGGTGCCGTTCGACGAAGAACGCCTCCAGGTGGTCGGAGACCCAGCGCCAGTTGTCGAAGGTGTCCAGGTCAATGCGCCGGGTGGGTGGAGCCACTACACGGTTGCCGCAGACGGTACGCTGGTCTACCTCCCAACCGAGAGCGACGACGCCGAGCTCTCGTTGGTTCTCGTAGACCGTGATGGAAATGAGGAAATGTTGCCCGGCCTCGGTCCCGGCGACTACCGTGACGTGCGCTGGTCGCCAGACGGAGGCCGGTTGGTCCTCACGGTTGATCTGGCCGATCTCTGGACATACGACTTGACTCGCGGAGTGCCGGATCGACTGACGATCGATGCAGGCGCGGTCACCCAGAATCCCGTCTGGACCCCAGACAGCCAGCGGATCGTGTATACGTCGACTCGGGAAGGCGTGTCTCAGCTCGTCTGGAGGGCCGCCGACGGGACCCGGTACCGCCGAACCTCTCCTGGCCGCGGAGGGCGGGACCACGCCGGCGACAGAGGGATGGTCACCAGACGGCACGACGATGCTCGTCACTGAGGTGGGCGCGAATCTCTTTACCCTGCGCCCGCCAGACCAGACGCGACTTTAGCTGCTGGTCGACGCCGAGTTCCTGGTTGGTGCCCCCGCCGTCTCCCCTGATGGCGCCTGGATCGCCTACCATTCGAGGGCGACCGGCATTCGGGGGCAATTCGAGGTGTACGTTGAGCGGTATCCAGGTTTTGGCGACCGCCAACGCATATCGACGGGCGGGGGCCGCATGCCGAAATGGTCGGCTGACGGGACACAGCTGTACTATCTCGGACTCGACGGGCGGCAACTGTTCGCGGTGCCGATGACCCTTGGAAGCTCGTTGAGTATCGGGGTTCCGACGGTTCTCTTTGAGGGGACCTATTTGCCTTCTCTCGTCCTTAGGCGTCCGTACGATGTGAGCCCAGACGGGGAACGGTTCGTCATGGTGAAGCGAACCATGGCGACACCCGACACGCCTCGGAGCCTCGTTCTGGTCCTCAACTGGCACCAAGAGCTGATCGAGCGAGTGCCGATTCCGTAACCATGCCGTGAGAGCCGGCATCACCCAGAAACCAGGCGTCGGCGCCCGCACCGCTGGAGTCGGCGTCTGCGCTGGTTTACAATGACGGCAACAACACGGGGTCGTGTGTGCGTGCGTTATGTCGCACACTCAGCCTTGGAGGTGTGGACGATGTCACTGTGTTCTCCCCCTTCGCGCAGCCGGTTCGCGCTGGCGGTGGTCCTGATGGCTGCGCTTGCTGTCGTCGCGTTGCCGTCGTCATCGGCCGCGCAGGATCAGGTCACGTTTACGAAAGATGTCGCGCCGATTCTGCAACGCTCCTGTCAAGAGTGTCATCGGACCGGTTCGATCGCCCCGATGTCGCTCCTCACCTACGACGAGACGCGACCCTGGGCGCGCTCGATCAGGAACAAGGTGGTCACTCGTGCGATGCCGCCCTGGTATATCGACAAGAACATCGGCATCCAGGAGTTCAAGTACGACTATTCACTTACCGACGACGAGATCGACACGATCGCCCAGTGGGTCGACGCCGGGTCGCCTCGCGGGAATCCTGCCGACATGCCGCCGGCCAAAGAGTTCCGCAACATCGCCGAGTGGAAGATTGGCGAGCCCGATTGGGTCGTCGAGATTCCCGAGCCGTTTGTCGTGGCGGCTGAGGCACCCAACTGGTGGGGCGACCTCTTCTCGGACTCGGGGTTGACCGAGGACCGTTGGATCAAGGCGGTTGAGACGAAGCCGTCGCTCGAAGGATTCCCGGTGGTGCACCACGCCGTGACGAGCATGTCAGATCCTGAGTCCGAGGACGACGACTACAACTTCCTGAATGAATACGCGCTGGGGAAGAACGGCGACATCTTCCCGGATGGCACCGGCCGCATGATCAAGGCGGGCGCGCAGATCAAGTTCAACATGCACTACGCCGCGATCGGGGTCGAGACGACCGACCGCACGAGGGTCGGCATCACGTTCTATCCGAGGGGTGTGGTCCCTGAGCGCAAGCTCATCTCCGCCCACGTCGGCGATGATGAGGACCTCGATATCCCGGCTGGCGAGTCGAACGTCCGGCACGACGGGTTCTATCGCTTGAAGGAAAACGCCCACATCACGGCGTTCCAGGCCCACCTGCACAATCTTGGCAAGCGGCAATGCCTGGGTGCGATCCTTCCGGACAACAGCAAGCAGATTCTGAGTTGTGCCGATTGGGATTTCGGCTGGCACATCGTCTACAACTATGAAGACGACGTGTCGCCGCTGCTGCCAAAGGGGACCACCCTCCACGTCACGAGCTGGCACGACAACTCCGATGCCAACCGATGGAATGACGACCCGACCAACTGGGCCGGGTTCGGTCAGCGTTCCAGCGACGAGATGAGCTTTTCTTGGGTCAGCTGGTACGAGCTCGACGACGAGAGCTTTGAAAAAGAGGTTGAAGCGCGGAAAGCTCAGACCGCCAACCAAGAATAGTGCAGGTTCGAACGAGACGCGTCATGCCCAGAGCCTCACAGAGTCCCGTGTTGATCTGCGTAGCGGTGCTGGTCGCGACCACGTTTGGCTCACCGGCATCGGCCCAGGAGCGGTGGAGTCGTGGGCAGAACATTCAGCCGGTCTTCGAGGGGTGGGAGAGAAACGCCGACGGGTCGTTCGACATGGTCTTCGGGTATCTCAACCGAAACTACGAAGAGCAGCCGGTCGTGCCAGTCGGGGCGAACAATTCCTTCGAACCCGGACCCGCCGACCGGGGCCAGCCGACCCACTTCTATACCCGCCGACAGCAGTTCGTCTTCAGGGTGCGGGTGCCGGCCGACTGGGGTGACAAGGACCTTGTCTGGACGGTGACGCACCACGGCGGCACCGACCGGGCGTTCGGCCATCTCTGGCCGGTCTGGGAGATCGACGCCGGCGTCATGCGTTTGAACCGAGGCTCCGGGACAGCGCAGGGGTTTACCGACAATCAGCGTCCGTTTATCAGCATCGACGGGGCCGGGGCGAGCGGCCTCACGGTCACGCTACCTGACTCACTCGAGATTGCGGTGGTCGCTGGCGACGATGGGATTCCGCCACCCAATCCGAGGCTTGCGGAGCGAAGGCTGCGCCGGGGCCCCAAATCGCAGGCCGTCGTTGATCCACGGAACGCAGCGACAACAGGGCTAGCGGTCACCTGGCTCCACTGGCGCGGACCGGGCATGGTCACCTTCGAACCCCAGGTGCCAGAGGTCGGCGAGGGCGGTCGCGCCGTGACCGAGGTCAGTTTCAGCGACCCGGGAACCTACGTCCTTCAGGCGGTGGTCGATGACACCGTCCTGTTGAACGCGGCCGAGGTGACCGTGACGGTTAAGCCGGCCACTTCGTCACCGTAGATCGAGACACGCCCTCCCTCTTCGAATGCATGACGCTCCTCAAGAACCCTCCCTTAACGCTCTCCACCGGGACCGGTTCTCGGTGCCGATGGGTTTTGGCCGTATCGCTGTGTTTCGTTGTCCTGGTGCAACCGGCGTTTGCCCAGCCGGCCTCAGGAACCGGCTCGGCCTTTGTTATGGACGCGAAGCGCAGTGTGAGTGCCCCGGAGATCGATGGGGAGATCGAAACCGGCGAATGGGAAGCCGCCTCGCGCGGTGAGGACTTCATCCAGTTCCAGCCGAATCGCGGCGACCCCTCGGAGCTGCAGACGGTCGTGCTGGTGTTGTATGACGACGAGTACCTGTACATCGCGTTCGAGGCCTATGATCCCGAACCGCTGATGGGACAGATGACGCGGAGGGACGACCAGCTCTGGAACGACGACTCCGTCCAGATCTATATCGACACGTTCCACGGCGGCCGGTCTGGGTACTTCTTCATGACGAACGTGCTTGGAACCCAGCTAGACGGGCGCCTCACTGACGATGGGATCAGCACCGACGACACGTGGGATGCGCCGTGGGAGTCGGAGACCGAGCGGACCGACTACGGGTACTCGGTCGAAGTGTCGATCCCGTTGAGGGTGCTGCAGTACCCGGCGGGGGAGAACACGACTTGGGGGATCAACTTCGCCCGGAGCCGGCGGCGCTCGCTCGAACGGAGCTACTGGTCCGGTCCGGTTGATCACTGGGGCCGCATGTCGCAGGCAGGCGACCTTGTCGGCTTGGATGTCCCACCGCCGGGGCGACGCCATCAAGTCATCCCATACGCACTGTCTCAGGCGCAAGAGGCTCAGGCACTGACTGGGGCCGTTGGTCTCGACGTGCGGTATGCGGTGACTCCGCAGACGTCCACCAACTTTACGGTCAACCCGGACTTCGCGACGATTGAAGCCGATCAGGAGGAGATCAACCTCACACGATTCGAGCTGGCTCTGACCGAGAAGCGACAGTTTTTTCTGGAAGGTCAAGAACTGTTCAACCAACGGATTCAAACCTTCTACTCGCGACGGATCGCGGATATCGTGACGGGTGGCAAGGTCCTCGGAAAGCAGGGGGGCTGGGGCTTCGCCGCGCTGGCGACGTACGGAGATGTGGACGAAGGCGCGGACACGGCCGGCTATGCAGTCGTCCGTGTGCAACGTGATCTGTTCGCGCGGTCGAGCGTCGGTGTTCTTGTCGCCAATCGCACGCAGGCCGGAACGCAGCAGGGATCCGCGGGGCTGGACGCCAACCTCTTCTTCACTGAGACATTCGGCTTCACCGGGCAGCTGGTCAAGAGCTACGGACAATACGGTCGCGGCAGCGTAGGGTTCTTCGCCCGTCCGTCGTATGACTCCTCGACGGCGCACGCGCACATCCGGTACACACACCTTGGCGATCGGTTTGCCGACAACGTCAACGTTATCGGATTCATTCGCGACGATGATCGCCGAGAGCTCGATGGCGCAGTCGACAAGACGCTCTGGGTGCGCAGTGGCGCGATCGAGCGCCTGGAGTACGGCTCGAACTACAACATCTATTGGGGACAGACGGGCACGCTCCGGAGTTGGGAGGTGGACGAGTCGCTCGATGTCGACTGGAGGAATCGTTGGAGCACGTCAGTGGAACACATCCAGGAGTTCAAGCGATTCGAGAAAGACTTCCGGAACTGGCAGACCGGACTCGAGGTCGGCTACAACACCCGCGCGTATCAGTCGGTCCGCGGTGGTGTCGCCTTTGGGCGCAACTTCGATTCAGACTTCCGGTTGGCGACGGGCACCGTGCAATTCAAAGTGACGCCCGAGTTGTCGGCGGAGTACGAGCTGCAGCGCCTGGTGCTCGACCCTGACCCGGACGAAGACGGAACCTGGATCCACGTCGTCCGGGCTAATCAGTTCTTTACCCCGGATCTCTTTCTCAGGGTGTTCTGGCAGACCAACTCTGTCATTGAACGGCAGAACATCCAGGCGGTGTTCGTGTATCGGTACCTCCCACCGTTCGGCACGGTCCAGGTCGCCTACCAGAGAGGCACGGCTGAGTTCGGTGAGCGGTCAGAGCAAGGCAACACCCTGTTCGTCAAGCTCACGACCGTGCTGTAGCGTCCGAGACGAGGGGCCGCGCCGACAGTCCCGTCACCGCTCCTGGATTGCCCCGCCTGGACCTCGTATGATCGGCCGCATGCGAGGGGGGACGGCCTGACCGAGCGAACACTTCGACACCTTGCGCTTGGGACTGTGGTGGCGGTCGTGCTGGCCGGAGTCACACTTCCATCCATCCGGGCGCAATCGTCCACACCCCGAGGTGAGTGGCGTGCCTTTGGCAGCGACCCGGCCAACACGAAGTACTCGCCGCTGGATCAGATCACAGCCGAGAATTTCACCGATCTGGAGATCGCCTGGCGATGGACGTCGATCTCGACCGAGGTCGCTGCGGCGAGACCCGAGATCCAGCCCGGCCCCTTCAAGACCGCACCCCTGATGATCGGCGGTGTCGTCTACGTGAGCACAGCTCTCAGTCAGGTGGCCGCGCTCGACGCCGGGACCGGAGAGCTGCTTTGGAGCTACGACCCCCAGACCTACGACCGCCTCGACCGGCCAGCGAACATGGGCTGGCAGCACCGCGGCGTGTCGTACTGGGAAGATGACCAGAGCCACGACGAGCGCATCTTCATCGCCACCCACGACCTGCTCCTGGTCGCGCTGAACGCCCGGACGGGCTCCCAGTATCCTGACTTCGGTGCCGACGGCGCCGTCGACCTGAGTCAGGGTCTCGGACGCGCGATCGACCGCACGCGGTTCACCAACTCTCAGCCGCTGGCGATCGTGGGCGACACGGTCATTGTCGGGAGCATCGTCCAGGACACGTCCCTCACGCGCCGAGAAGCCGATCCGGGACATGTCCGCGCGTTCGACGCCCGGACGGGCGAGATGAAGTGGGTATTCAACACCATTCCGCAGGCAGAGGAATTCGGCGCCGACACCTGGCAGAACGAGTCGTGGCGCTACAGCGGGCACACCAACGTCTGGGGGACGATGGCGGTCGACGAGGAGTTGGGCTACGTCTACCTGCCCACCGGGACCCCAACTAACGACTGGTATGGTGGCATGCGTCCTGGCAACAACCTGTTTGCCGAAAGCATCATCTGCGTCGACGTCGAGACGGGAAAGCGCGTCTGGCACTTCCAGGCCGTTCACCACGGCCTCTGGGACTATGACTTTCCAACCGCGGCCAACCTGATCGACATCACCGTCGACGGACGTGAGATCAAGGCGCTGGCGCAGACCAGCAAGCAGGCGTTTACCTACGTGCTGGACCGGGTGACGGGAGAGCCGGTCTGGCCGATTGAGGAACGACCGGTGCCGGTGGGTGACGTGCCAGGCGAGTGGTATTCGCCCACGCAGCCCTTTCCGACCAGGCCGGCCCCCTTCGACCTGCAGGGAATTACCGAGGACGACCTGATCGACTTCACCCCCGAGCTAAGGGCCGAAGCGCTCAGACTGGCCGACCGGGCGCAGCTGGTCCCGTTTTTCACGCCGCCGCCCGTCCGTGGTCAGCACAAGCCAATCATCCAGGCGCCTGGTCCCGGCGGTGGTATCAACTGGCCCGGAGCAGCGGTCGATCCGGAGACCGGACGGCTGTTCATCCCGTCGCAGACAAGGCTCAGGGCGGTCGAGCTGGTCGAAATCCCGCCTCCGGCGACGGTCGGATACTTCACCGACCCGTGGGCGGTCGCCGTGCCAGGACCGCAGGGACTCCCACTGGTCAAACCTCCATACAAGCGGGTCACTGCGATCGACCTGAACACCGGAGACCATGCCTGGATGAGCCCGCATGGGGATGGTCCGCGAAACCACCCGGCCCTTCGGGAGCTGAATCTTCCCGCGCTGGGTGGCCACGTCGGCATGCACGGTGGCGGACCGCTCGTGACCAAGACACTCTTGGTTGTCAACTCCGGCGGCCGGTACTTCAGCACCCAGACCGAGGCATCGGCGACGATCACCGCCTACCACAAGGACAACGGCGAGTATCTGGGCTCGGTCGAGCTTCCGTCGGTGCCATACGGTAACCCCATCACCTACTTGTACGAAGGGAAGCAGTACATTGCCGTAGCCGTTGGCACCGGTGGGGGAGGTGCCACACCGGAGATCATCGCACTGGCGTTGCCCTGAGCCTGTCGGGACTAGTGTCCTGAGTTCGATATACCTGTACACCGAGGGCGGCGATGCGCCCGGGTGGCCAGGCGCGAAGAGCGAGCATATCGGGAATATTCGAGCCCGCAGAAGATGGTCTCAACGCCGGCCTCTACGGGATGCAGCGCTGGCCGAATGTACAGGTATATCGAACTCAGGACACTAGCCCTCTCGGCGCTTGACGACGAGCACACGTTGTTCAGGGTCGGCGGGTCGCACACCGAACCCGACATCGCGAAAGTAATAGAACGTCAACGTCTCTCGGCGCTCTCTGTCGCCGAATCCGATGATCACTTCGACCTCATCCTCGCGGTCTGGTTCGCCATACTTGTCAGTGATGGCGGCCAGCGACGGTCGCTCGCCCTCGATCACGTCAAGCTCGAAGCCGAACTCGGCAAAGGTCTCGTTCATCTCTCTGAACTCGACACGGAAGCGCTCGGAGAACATCGCCGGGTCATTGGCGATCTCGGCGCCGTTCTGGCCCGACGCCAGACCCGATGCGAGCAACAACACGGTCAGTACGTAGTGTGCCACCACGGTATCTAGTGCAGTGTTTCTGAATCTCTCAACAGCCTACGACGTCGCCAGCTGGGAGGTCCATTGGAGCCTACTCGCCTCATAAGGCTAGAATCCACCTGGTGTCCAGCTGATGCGTATGCGTGCGAGGAGCGGCGGACGTGCCTGGCTGCTCTGGTTTCGGATCATCGTCCTTGCCGTTGCTGGAAACCTCGCGTTGCGACTGGTGGCGCTGACGCTCCTCGACGTCCCAGCCGAGTTCCCACCGTTGGCGGTACCCGGTCCAACGATCTTTTTGACCGTCCTCGGTGTAGGTGCTGGGTTGGCGGTTTCGCTTCTGGTTGACCGGCTGTCTTCCCAGCCGGCGCTCTTGTTTCGCAGGATCGTGATTACGGCGCTGTTGCTGTCGCTGATACCGGATGTCTGGCTTCTGACTGATGGGGCGGCGGAGGCTTTTCCCGGCGCCTCCACCGTTGCGGTTGTGACGCTGATGGTGCAGCATGTGCTCGCGGCATTCGTCCTCGTGTGGATGCTGGGAATGAGGGCCCGTCCGAGCGGAGAGTAGTCATGGCGGATGCCGCGTGAACCAGGTGCGATTCTCGGCCCGTACGAAGTCACCTCCAGGATCGGCCAGGGCGGCATGGGCGAGGTGTATCGAGCGCGACTTCTCAAGCGCAAGAACAAGCGTCCGATTGTGGCCGAGGACATCGAAGTCTTTGTGGGGAACGGCGAGACGGTGATCATCGAATACGCCTTCCTGAGAGACGATGCGATCACGCTCGACGATGAAGAGGTCGAGTTCATCACCAGGCTGGGGGAGATCGAGGTCAGGAGGGCGTTCACGCTCGAAGACATGGTGCTGGGTGGCGAACTCGTTATGTAACGGATGGCTCCGCCGCGTCGTTGTCGCGGCGGCCCTGATGGCGTTACGCTCTCATGCAGCGGTGCGGCGGGGCAGCGGCTCACATTCGCCGGCACCATCGTCGTGAGGGTGGCCGGCACGTTCTGGGCCGTTATGTGGCCCAAACGAGAATTCTGTACTCGTTGTGGGCGGGCGGGAACGGCCTCGGCGCGCCGCGCGAGGCCCGGCACGGGGCGAAGGGGTCCCCGCGAGGGCCGAGGGAGGGGTTCGGGGGCGAAGCCCCCGTCTGGTTTGTTCAACGGCTGTCTTTCCGGGAGGTATGGCATGAGGAGAGTGATGGTGCTCGGTGCGTTGCTACTGGCAGGCGCGCTTTCGGTCGTCGGCGTGGCCGGTCAGCAGGGCGAAATGAACATCGAGGTCGAACAGCTCGAAGACAACCTCTACGTGCTGAGGGGACAAGGTGGTGGCGGCAACACGGCGGTCTTCGTCACGACCAGCGGGGTCGTGGTCGTCGACACAAAGAACCCGGGCTGGGGGCAGCCGATCCTCGACCAGATCGCGACGCTGACGAGCAATCCGGTCACGACGCTGATCAACACCCACAGCCACGGAGACCATGTGAGCGGCAACGTCGCGTTTCCGACCACGGTCGAGATCGTGACCCACGAAACCACGAAGGCCAACATGGAGGCGATGCGGCCCTACACCGGGCGCACGGAGCCGCCCGCGAACGTGTTCGAGGGCTCGAACGGCTGGGGACTCCCGACACGCACCTTTACAGATCGGATGTCGCTCGGCAGTGGTGCCGATCAGGTGGACCTGTACTACTTCGGGCGCGGACACACCGGCGGTGATGCCTGGGTCGTCTTCCCATCGTTGCGGACGCTCCACGCCGGCGACATCTTTCTTGGCAAGCGCGTGCCGTTTCTTGACGCGGCCAACGGTGGAAGCGGCGTCGATATCGGCGACTCGGTGCAGAGGGCGCACGACACCATTCAGAATGTTGACACGATCATCACCGGTCACAGTACCCAGATGACGTGGAGCGATCTGGCCGAATGGGCCGCATTCAACCGCGACTTCCTAGCGGTCGTACGGAGCGGTCAGTCGGCGGGCCAGACGGTTGAGCAGATCGCGACTGCGTGGACGATGCCAGCCAAGTATGCGGGTTACGATCCGCCCAACGCGGCCGGCGTCGCACGCAACGTCCAGGTCATCGTCGACGAGCTCGAAGGGCGCAGCCCCAGGTAGCTGTTCGGACCGACACCAGAACGATGGCCCTCAACGTCGGTTCCCGACTCAGCCACTACGACGTCACCGCCCTCATCGGCGAGGGGGGCATGGGACAGGTCTATCAGGCCACCGACACCAAGCTCAACCGGCAAGTCGCGTTGAAGATCCTGCCCGAGCAATTTGCGTCTGACCCTGATCGCCTCGCTCGGTTCCAGCGAGAGGCGCAAGTCCTTGCTAGCCTGAACCACCCTGGTATCGCCGCTATCTATGGTCTCGAAGAATCAGAAGAGACACGGCCGTATCTGGACTCCTCTGTCAAGCGTAAGAACGAAACCGAGGTTCAACCCGTCGTATGAGCGACGATGGTTTACCTTCGTCGCGTCTTGGTTATCCGCCGCCGGTGCGAGCACGGGTCAAGGCAGCGCGCAGCGCTCCGCCGGAGGCGGCGTGGCCTTGACGCGCGCGGAGCGGGGCGGCATTCGGCGTCTTGGGTTTCGGTCTCCTTCCACTCTCATTCTGCGAGGCGGCACGGCGTCAGACTGCAGGCGTATCTTCGGCCCCTCGAGGGAGCACGCACGGCTCCGGGCCACGATGGTAACTGCGCGCGGGGATGCCAATCGTTGGTACGGCCCTGTCTGGCCAGCCCCTGTCGTCGGCGTATCCCCGCGCCGGTCTGACCGGTGTGCCATCCTGTCGCGCGGCAGTCCTCCTGGAGAGATTACGGTTCAGTGGTCACCACGGGGCTACGCCGCGATGCGGGTTTCAGCCACAAAGGGTCGGTCGTCACGCCACACCCGCCACACCATCCGGGCCAGCCGGTTGGCGATCGCGGCGGTGGCAATGTTCGCCCCGCGGCGCGCGGCAATCGCGCGCGCCCAGGTCCGGAACGGCGTGGTCTTCTGCGGGTTGCCGCTGTGGGACAGCACGGCCCGGGCGCCATGCATGAGCACGGTGCGGAGATAGCGGTCGCCTTGTTTGCTGATAGCGCCCAGCTGCCGGCGATTCCCGCTGGAGTGTTCGCGCGGCGTGAGCCCCAGATAGCTGGCAAAGTGTCGGCCCGACGGAAACCGCCGCACGTCGCCGACACACGCGACCAGCGCGGTGGCGTTGAGTAGGCCGATGCCCGGGATGGTGCGGAGGTGCGCCACGTGCGGCACCTGCTGGGCGAGCGCGGCCAGCTCGCGTTCCAGTCCGTGTATCCGCTGCTCGAGCGTCCGGATCTCGTCACACAGCGCGGCCAGACTGGGGCGCAAGGCCATCGGGACGGACGCCTCCGCATCTTCGACCAGCGCGCGGACCTGTGGGACGACGTGGCGCGCGCCCACTGGTATCGTCACGCCAAACTCGCGGAGCAGTCCGCGCAGCGTATTGAGCCGCGCCGTCCGGGTCCGGACCCACGTCGTGCGCACGCGATGGAGGGACGCGACGGCTTGCTGCGACACCGACTTGACCGGCACCGGATGGATCTCCTCGTTCCGGGCCGCTTCGAGCAGCGCTTTCGCATCCGCGCGATCGGTCTTATTGCGACGGACAGACCGGCGGGTCTCATGCGGGGGCAGCAACTGGACGGTGTGGCCGAGTTGTTCCAGGGTGCGCGCCCAATGGTGCGCCGACCCGCAGGCTTCGAGCAACACGGTCGCGGCCGGGCGCTGGGCGAAGAACCGCAGGAACCGGGCCCGGGTCAACCGATGCTCTTCATCCACACGCCCCGTGTGATGCGAGACCGCCACTTGAAACACGGACTTGGCGAGGTCAACGGCGATCGTTGTATGTTGCATCTGGACTCCTCCTCAGCTGTGGCCCGTAGAGGCCGTTTTACCACTGGCACGATGATGCCGCACCAGCGGGAGGAGTCCATCCCATCATTGGTGCTGGACAACCCGAGTCCAAACGTCTACATCCGGATGGGGGACGACGCCGGGCGCCGGGTCGTCTCCACGGCCCTTCGCGACCACATGCGGCGGGCGATTCCGCGGCTCGCGGAGCAATTGACCGGGCAGCCGTATCGGGGACGGATCGAGTACGGGATCGCCAACCGCGTGCAATTCGGGTGGATCACCGTGCTGTTCGTCACCGAGGAAGAAGCACCCGCCCTCTCAGAGGGAGCGTGCGGCCGGGCATTTGTCGGTGGCGACCCTGGCCACATCTGGATCGTGCGGCGCGCCCGGGGGAACCAGACGTGCGTGAGTAAGCGCTATTTTCCCGAAATTTTCGCGCACGAGTTTGGGCATGCGCTTGGGTTCCGGCACGTCCCGGACCGCAGCGCGATCATGGCGCCAGGGGTCTACAACGGCACCGATCAGTTCAGTGCGCGTGAGGTGTATCACGCCCGCCTGGCCTACGAGGTGGGGCGCGGGCAGCGTTACTGTGGCTGGCCGTTGAGCCGCACGTGCTTCCAGCGCACCGCGCTCGGGGCGTCGACGCTCCGCCCGGGTCCGCCGGTCATCGTCATCGACTGAGCCGGCCTGCCGACGAAAAGCACTCCTCAACCACTCCGAAACCGCACACAAACCGTACGCAAACCACGCATTCCGCCCTTGACTTGACCGAAGAAATTTGCGCCTCCCGCGCTTGGTTCCTCGGATCGGCTTTGTGTCCGGATCGACTTTGTGTAGGGTGAAAACGATGTCACGCATCATCATTCCCGCGGATCTCGCGTCGCATCACGACGCGGCGCTGCGCCAGGCGGCGCGGGCCCACCTGACGCTCACGATTCGGCAGTTGATGATCGACATCACGCAGGACCCGATGGCGCTGGCGAAGGTCGTCACGGGCGGGCGAGACCACTGGCGGCGCCTGTTCACTAAGGACTACCACACTGAATTTCAGCTCCCCGGCGAGTGCGACCACCTGGCGAACGTGCTGTTCGACTTCTTCGTGAAGCATGCTGGGTGCCACCTGCCGTTCATTGTGGCGGGCGGTGCGAAGGCGTGGCTCGACTCGCATGAGCCGACGCCGGCGGTGACCGAGGCCGAGATCGACGAGGCGTGGGAGGTGGACATCTGGTCATCCGAGGCGGCGATGGCGAAGACCTGGGAGGGCAGCGCGCGGCAGCGCCGCGGACGCTATCTCGGGCAGAAGGGGGAGGCAGTCAGTCCGCCCCCGATCACGGTTCGACCCTCGACGGAGGACGGATGAATGGTGATGCCCCCTGACGAGTTCGACTGGGTCACGGCGCGTCACCAGTGCTCGATGAACGTGATCTTTGAGCGCGTCTGTCACGACGTGCAGAAGGATGTGCAGGTGTGGGAGCGCGTGGCGGAGTGCCATGGGTCGGTGGTCTGCGACCGCCAGGTCGACTTCTTGGCGGTGGTGACAAACGGTCGGCCTGACGCCCCGAAGGTCACGTGTTGGCTGCGGGACCAAGCGATCGACATCAGCCGGAACGGTGACGCCTCATCGTTCACCGTCGCCCTCACGCTCAACCGGGATCGTCAGTGCCGGTTCGTCGTGGACGGTGAAGAACGAGAGGGGTGGGAGATTCGCCAGATGGCCCTCGAACCCGTGTTCTTTCCCTCGTGACACAGACTGATGGCTGACAACCCCGACCTCGATCGGATTGCCCGGACGCGGGCGGTGCAGCAGGCGCGCCGCCAGCTCGACCAGGAGGATGCCGCCCTCGAGCGAGACGGGGGCGTGGAGCGGGAGATTCCGGAGGCGGACACGGCGCTCGTCGACGAGATCAAAGCGAACTTTGCGGCGGTCACGGACATCGAGCGGGACCAGCGGCTGCGCGAGCTCGAAGACCTCCAGTTTGCGGCGGGCGATCAGTGGCTGTCCGATCATGAGGATGCGCGGAGGGCGCAGACCACGCCGGACGGGCACACGATTCCCGCACGACCCTGCCTGACCGTCAACCTCCTCGACCAGCCCATCGAACAGATCATCACGGAGGCCCGCGATGCGCATCTCGGCCTCAAGGTCACCCCCAAGGCCGGGGTCACGGCGACGCCGCTGTCCGAGGTGATGAACGGCCTGGTTCGGGCGATTCAGGTCGGCAGCGGCGCGGCCGAATCCCGCCTCTGGGCGCTGGATCGCGCGGTCAAGAGCGGCCGTGGGTACTACCGGGTGAACGTCACGTTTGCGAGCGACCGAGACACGTCCCCGGAAGCGATGTTCGACCTCGACATCGTCGTCGAGCGCATCTTGAATCAGGGTACGGTTTACTGGGACCCGTTCGCGACCCGGGCCGATTACGCCGATGCGGCGTGGTGCCTGGTGACGGACTGGATCTCGGAGGCCGAGCACGCGCGGCGCTATCCCGACCAGGCCCGGCTCCCCACGGGCGGCGGCGAGGCGTTCAGCGACGACCTGGCCGACCATCGGGCGTGGATCGAGACCGACGCGCGCACGACGCGGCGCTACCGCATCGCCGAGTATTTCAAGGTCACCCACACGCCGGAGGTCTGGGGCTATCACCCGACGGTCGGCGCGCGGCGCCTCGATCAGATGCCCGAAGCCGAGCGGCAGGCGGTGACGGCGGGCGCGGAGGGCACGCGCCGCCGCACCCTCAACCGCCGGTCAGTGACGTGGTCCGTGGTCGACGGGCTTCAAGTGCTCGAGCAGCACGCGTGGAACGGCGATTTCATCCCGATCATCTTCCTGCCGGGGAAAGAGCAACACGTGAACGGGCAGCGGCTGTGGCTGAGCGCGATTACGAACGCGAAGGATGCGCAGCGCGGCTACAACGTCATGCGCTCGTATCAGATCGAGGCCACGGGATTGGTGCCCCGCGCGCCGTATCTGATGTATGCGGGGCAGGATGAGAACTTCGAGACGATGTGGGATGAGGCGAACACCCGCAACTACACCCGCCTCTATGTGAACCCGATCATCGACGGCGCGACGGGCCAGCTCTTGCCGTTGCCGCAGCGCCAGTTTGGCGAACCAGCGATTCAAGCGCTCCTGGCGCTCGGGCAGCAGGCCAAGGAAGACGTCAAGGCGACGACCGGGCGGTTCGACGCGTCGCTGGGGGCGCTCAATCCGAACGAACGCTCGGGGGTGGCGATTCAGCGCCTGCAGTCGCAAGCGGTGGCGGGCACGGCGAACTTCGTGGCTAACCTCGTCACGGTCTCGATGCAGCACGAGGGGCGCGTGCTGCTGGATCTCATCCCGAAAATTTATGACCGGCCGGGTCGGATCATCCGGCTGCTGGGGCTGGACGATGGGGACGAGCGGTCCGTGATGATCAAGCAACCGTTTCGCCGGAACGCCGACGGCGTCCCGGAGCCGGTGCCCTGTCCGACCTGTCAGGGGGCGCGCGCGATCGCCCCGTCCCCGCTGCAGGCGCCGCAGCCCTGCCCGACGTGTCGGGGGACGGGCGAGATGCCCCCGCCGCGCCCCGGAGAGGCCCTGCCTGAGGGGGTGGAGTATGTCGACCTGAGCCAGGGGGAGTTCCAGTTGGTCCCGACGGTCGGCCGGTCGCAGGCCACGGAGCGAGACGCCGCCTTGCAGCACATGGCGCAGCTCGCCGAGGCCGCCCCCGGGCTGGTGCCGATGTATGCCGACCTGTGGGCGCGGGCGATGGGGAACGATCAGATTGCCGACCGGCTGAAGGCCAACAATCCGGCGGCGACGGGCGACGACGACGACGCCCCGCGGTTGTCGGAGGTGATGCAGGCGTTTGAGGCGCTGAAGACGCAGCACACCGAGGTCCTGGCGCAACTCGAGCAGGCGCAGACGATCATCCGCACGGAGCAGGTCAAAGCGGAGCATCAACACGTGACGAAGCAGATGGAACTCGCCTCGCGGGAGAATCTTGAGAACCTGAAAGCCCAGGTGAAGCTCTTTGACCGTCAGCTAGACACCCGGGGCGACCTGCAGATCGAGGGGCTCCGGGGTGAGATCAAGCAGATGCTCCAAGAGATGCAGCAGTCCCATGAACGCCTCGTGCAGGGCCTCGACCACCGACACGACGCCACGATGGCCGACCGGGCGGCGGTCGCACAGGGCGATGATGGGGCGACCGCGTAAGCCGATTTCCGGCATCGCGGTTAAGACGTGGGTGCCCGCCCCGCTGCACGCCGAGCTGCAGCAGGTCGCGGCCCAGCGAGACCTGTCGATCAGCGCGGTGATGCGGGTCGCGATTCGCAAGCTGCTGATCGATCTGCGTGCTGCGGGTCGCCTAGCAGCCCGTGGTGAAAGCACCACCGAACGACGGGTCGGCCCAGACATGGCAGTGCCCCACGCGGAGGTCGTTGGCGGCGATGGTAGGTCGAGATAAGATCCACGGCGCGCCCCAACGCGTCTCCGGGAGTCGCATGAGCGACCACAACAGCCGAAGACACGCCACCGCATGCCCCTGAAGACTGCGGGGTGTCCCGACACCCGTGAGCGTCCGCATCAGCAACCCAAGGTTCAGTCCAGCAACGTGCAGCAGGACGCGTTTGAGGATGTTGTCGTGCCCCCGCAGGTATACGCGGCGTAGCCGCCCGGTGGCATAGAGATGGGCAAAGGGGCGTTCGAGTCGTTCCCCGCGCCGGCGCAGCAGGCGTTGCCCGCGCGCGCCGCGAAGACGCCGACGGTTTCGGTAGACGGCGTCGCGCGCCTCCGCCTTGTCTTTCCACTTACGCCTGCCGCGATCTGGTTCCGAGATGTAGCTGCGGAGGCCGATGGCTTCAAGATCGACGAGTTCCTGGTTGCTGTGATAGCCCTTGTCCCCGACGACCTCGGCAAGACGGCCCGCAGGCACCACGGTCTCGATGTGCTCCGCCGCGGTGATCAGCGTCGCGCGGCTCGTCGCCACATCGCCTTCATCGGCGTCCTGCACCGTCACCGCCACGACCGCGCCGGTGTCGAGGTCGACCGCCTGCTCCGCCTTGTGCGCGAGGTGCGTGCGGCCGTCCTTCATCTTGGTGATTCTTGCGTCAGGATCGTGCGGATGGGTCCAGTCGTCGTTCGAGCCTTTCTTCTTCCGCTTCCGATCGATGCGCGCCAGATCGGCACGCGTCGGGGTCTCAATCCCCGAGGCCTGGGCGAGCTGGATCAAGAAGTCCTGATACGCCTCGCCGGTGTCGCGCCGCACGATACTTCGCAGGGCGGCGTTCGCTTCCAGCGTCGTCGCATCGATACCGATCGTCTTGCCCTTGACAAGCTTCGCCTCAGCCAGTCGCTGCAACACCCACGCGAAGACAGCCTGATGCGTTTCCAGGTCGATCAGCCGACGCGTCCGCGAGACCGTCGAATGATCCGGCGGCGCTTCGTGCAGCTCCAGCCCCAAGAAGCTCCGCACGCTCAACGACTCGGCCGCCCGCCACGCGATCGCCCGCTCGGAGTCGAGCCCTTCGAAGTACCCGAGCAGCAACACGCGGAAATACCGGCCGGGCGGCAAACTCGGCCGGCCGATCTCATCCGCGTAGAATCGCTGACAGAGCGACTCGACGTACCCGTCGAAATCCGCTCTCTCGAGAATGTGATTCAGTCGCGTGTAGAACGGGTGCGCGGCGCTGCGAGGCAGATCTTGTGCGGCGACCCACATCGACGTCTGCTTGGGACGTCGCCGTCGTTTGCCCATGGCCATGCGCGTCAGTGGAGTACGCATGATCACTTCTGGCGATCGATCTAATTCGGTGACTTTCACCACGGGCTGCTAGGTAAGATATCCCACAGAGAGTAGAAGGACACTCTATGGATGATGCACCCAAAATCACCGCTTTCAATTGTCTCCAAAATCTTCAGGGACAGAAGGTAGGGCTCTCCTATTTGGGTAATGTGCCTTTTTCTCCGACGATTCAAGAATTGAATCGTCTTTGGAGTGGACGCGGGTCAACCGTCGTCGGTGACAAGGAGGGGCAAGTCGAACAACTTGAACCCGACGACGCACTTTTCGGGACCCATCTGCGCGAAGCGATCCGTACCATACGCGGTCGATAAGGTGCGGTGAGACGTGCTCGGCGACGAACGCCATGAGCGTGTCTTCCTCGGTATTAGGGATCGGCTTCGCCACCACCTGACCGCCGCGCTCGGTGGCCCCGATGACCGCCGTCTTGCCGCCCGGCCCGCGCCCGGCATGCTGGCGCTTGCTGCCGTGCTTGTTCCGTTCCTTACCGTTCTGTGGCCCAAACAACTCCACCGGCCCGATCTCTTTGGTATGGTCGTGGTGACGCGTATCCTCTGACGCACGAGATTCGGCATGGTCCACGACGCCACCCCAGCGACGCCACCCCCCGACGATCCGCCGCCGCCCGTGGCCGACGGCCGAGACGGGATTGCGCCGGACGAGGACGGCTGGGTCGTCGAGTCCGATTCAGTGATCGAGCCGGGCCAGCAACCCGAGCCGCCGGAGCGGGAGCGCGTGCCCGCCGTGGTCGCGGCCGCGGCCGCTGAGACGGCGCCGGAGGCGGACACATCCGACGACGCGTCAGCATCCGCCGCGGGTGACGACGCGACCGCCGAGACTGACCCGGCTGCGGAGACGACGGCTGAGAGCGCGGCGCCCTCCCGCAAGAAAGACCACAAGACCCGGCGGTTCAACGATGCGGTGCGTGCCCGGCATGATGCCGAGCGCCGCCTGGCCGTCGAGGCGGCGAAGCGGGAAGCGCTCGAGCATGAACGCCACCCCCATTCAGGACCAGACGGTCGATGTGACGATCACCGACCAGAAGAACGTCGGGTTCGAGTTCGGGGCCTGGTCGCTGACCCTGGAAGTCGACGACTACATGGAGCGGTACGTGAGCCCTGCCGTGGATGCGCTCGTGAATGAGGTCGATTACACCGGCCTCGCGCGGATGTACACGGCGACGGCCAAAGCGGTCGGCACCCCGGGGGTGATTCCCGGGTCGACGGGCACGCTGCCGCAGGCGGCGAATCGGCCGTATCTCGATGCCGTGGTCAAGCTGCAAGAGGCGGCGGTCCCGTCGCCCTACTGTGCCGTGATCGACTCGGACATGCACAGCTATCTGGTCGTATCTCCGTGGCACCTTCACCGACCCGGACGGCACGACGATCAAGAACACCGCCATCCGTGACGAACTCAAGGCACTCTCGGCCACCTGGCGTCCGTGGGACCGGGCGACGAGTCCCGCACGCTTCCGGGAGTACCGCGACAGTGCGCGCGAGCTCTACGCCGATGCCGTCTCGGTCCTCCTCAACGACCCGGAGATGCTCAAGCGCGACGCCCCCCAGTTCGCCCAGGCGTTCTTTGACGGGCTCGACGCGAAGCCGGACGTGAAGCAGGCGTATTTCGACCTCCAGGAGCAGCTCTCCGGGACGCGCGTCGACCTGGTCGAGAAGCGCCGGGCCGGGGTCCGGCGCATGTGGCACGAAGGGAACGTCAAGGCCCTGGAACTCGAACAGCTGCGTCAGGCGCAGACGACCGAGCGGCGGCAACACCTCTGGTTCAGGCTCCGGCACGAACTCCTCGACAAGCACACGACGTTTCTTGACCGAGTGCATGCGCTCGAGCAACGCGGCGTCACGATCAACCCGGACGACGATCCGCGCTATCTGCTGTCCGAGCGCAACTACCTCGGGGGCAAGCTCAAGGGGTTTGTCGAAGAACGGTTCGCCCCGATCCATCAGGAGATCCTCGCGTCCGGGGTGGGCTGGGCGACGTTTGGCGAACTGCTGTTCTATGACCGGATTGTCGCCGGGGACCGGTCGGACGTGGCGAATCCAAAGGGCCTGAGTCCGGCAGCCGCGACGGAGCTGCGTGACAGCGTGATCGCCGATCTGGGTCCCGAGCGCGCCCGGATCGCGACGGCGGCCGCCGATCGGTTCCGCGCGGTCGTCACGGACGTGGCGACCCAGGCCCACGACGCGGGGCTGTATACGGACGAATTGTTCCAGCAGATGGAGGCGAACCCCGCCTACGTCACGTTCCAGGTGATCGACCACATGGAGGACGGCGTGACCTCGCGGGTCTATCGACAGATTGGTACGTTGAAGTGGATTACGCACCCGGCCGACGCGACGGTGCTCAAGACCCTCGTCACCCTACGCGCGATCGAGCACAACACGGTGAAGCGTAAGGGCATTCAGCTCTTACACCAGCACTTTCCGGAGGACATCGAGCCCGCGAAGACTGTCTGGTCCGGGACGGGGCACCGCCCCATCGACTCGAAGGACCGAGACAGGCACCTGGTGCGGTATTTCAAAGGCGGCCGGCCGGTGGGCGTCTATGTCGACCGGTACATTGCGGACTCGCTGGAGAACAACAGCGTCGGGCAGAACCTGATGGTGATCCAGCTGCTCCAGATGGTCAACGGCCGCTACTTCCGGCCGGTCTTCACGACGTTCAACCTCGGGTTTCAGACGTTCAATCTGGCGCGGGACGTGGGGCGGTTCTGGAAAGCCACGCCCCAGATGCGGGGGACGGGGATTGGCGACACGCTGCTGCGCTACTGGCAGGCGGTGCCGATGGCTAAAGTGCGCGCGTATGGGCTGTCCGCGCGCCCGAGCGCGAAGGCGCTGGCCGCCTATCGGGACCTGATCGACTCCGAGCAAGCCGGCATCCTCTCGATCACCTACAACGACTTCATCCTCGGGCGTGAGACGGAAGACACGCAGATGGAAGACGTGCTGGCGCGGCTCGGCGTGACGACGTTTACGCCGAAGCCACGCCGGATGGTGTTCCGGCCGTTCATCCAGATGCTGGATGCGATCAAGGAGGTCGGCGACTTCATCGAGACGCTGCCCAAGGGCGCGGGGATCTATCACTTCCGGGGGGACGGAGAGATCGCCGACATCTCCGCCCAGGACCGCGCGTTCATTCGTGAGCGGATGGGGAGCCCCGACTTCCTCGCCGGCGGCACGGCGAAGGCGGCGACGAACAACCTGCTGCTCTTCTCGAATGCGATCTTCCAAGGCGTGCGCTCGGATCTCAAGACCGCCACCGAGCCCCGCACCCGTGCCGGCTTCTGGTGGAAGACCGCCGCCGCCAACCTGTTACCCAAAGCGGTCATGTTCCTGGCGCTCGCCGGGCTCCTGGGACCGGATCTGAAGCGACTCTTTCAGAAGGTGTCGGAGTACGACCGCACGAATTACATCCCGGTCCCGGTGGGGGTCGATGCGCACGACAACGTGATCTACATCCGCATCCCCCAGGACGACATGGGGCGCCTGATCGGCGGGCTGTTCTGGAAGGCGCTCCAGGTGGCGCGGGACGACGATGTCGACTCGAGCCTCGGCCAGTTGGCCGACTACAGCGCCGGACAGTTTCCGAGTGTCGCGCCGGTCTTCGAAGCGGGCCTGAGCACCGTCCAGTTCGTGTCCGGCCGCAACCCCTACGACGCCTTCCGAGGCCGGTACGTCTTCACCGAGGACGAGTTCCAAGCGCGCGATTGGCGCACAGTCAAGAAGTTCATCGGCTGGCAATTTCAGCAGCTGGGCGGCGGAGTGGTCTGGAAGTTCTACCCCGGGGAACAACGCCCGCGCGAGCGGACCCCGGCGCAGAAGATCCTCGAACTCCCCGTGGTGTCGAACATCATCGGCCGGTTCGTGCGGATCACGAACTATGGCGAGATTGAGGCGTTCCGCGGGGCGCAGCGACAGGCGGCGCGACACGATGCCCAGCGCCGGCTGACCGAAAACGAGGCGATCAATGAGGCGATTCGCGCCTACCTGGAGCTGCCCGCCGACCGGCAGACCAACGACGAGCGCAACACGGTGGCGCGCCAGCTCACCCGGGCGCTCTACGACGCCCCACGCGAGCGCGAGGAACGGGAGAACCCGATTCGCACGAAGCTCCGCATCGGCATCCTGCGTGGGGAGGCGGACCCGCTGGTGGACACGCTGCTCTCGGCCGGCTCCAACACCGAGAAGGTGGCAATCCTCGACGCGGCCCGAGACACGATGGCCGAGGACGCCTTTGCGGCGTGGCTGGGGATGGCCGTGGATCAGCGCATCATCTCGTGGGAGGTGCGGGCGGATGTCCTCCGGCGTGCCGACGCGCGCGACGCGGTCGAGGCGGGGACTGGTCGATGAGATCGACATTCAGTACGGTACGGGGAGCATGATCCGAACACGACCGGGGGGGATGTGAACGCATTCGATCGAACGCGTCGCCTCTCGACGGGCGTTGTCGTGGCGGTGGTCGCCGCGCTGTCGCTGGGCGTGGGCGCGGCGCTGCAGCCCGTCGTGGCGCAGGGGACGAGTTATCTCTCGCAGACGTTCCGGATTGGCGCGGCCACCCCGTACAACCTGACGTGGCCGGCGGATGTCGGCGCAGCCGACGGGGTCCTACAGACCGACGGAAGCGGTGCGCTGGCCTGGGTCTCGAATATTCCCAACACGGCCCTGAGCATGGCGACCGGATCGGTCTCAGGCAACGTCACGAGTGCAGGCACAGATCCAGTTGATGTTGTCGCAGTTTATCAGATCGTTCTGTTGCCTCAATACAGTTTCATAGGCGTTCCGTCTATTACAAGTCCCGGCGGGCGTAGCAGTATTTCAATCAGCCAGGATGGTCTCGATCCAAGCGACGTCACGGGCAGCGATACGGACGGTCTCCCACGAGTCCAGCTGGTGGCATCTGGCGGGCGATCGACGAACACGGCAACCTACTCGTACACGTGGCACTATATAAGTGCGTCCGACCGTCCGTCCGTGTGGGCCATGCTGGATGCCGCTGGCACCGTGGTCAGTCTGTGGGAAGCCGAGGACCCCGTGAGCGCGGACGACACGGTGGCCCCGCTGGTGACCGACGAGTCGACGCACCGAGTGGTCAATATGGGCGTGCCGAGCCTCGCGGTCATCACCACGCTCGCCGACGCGCTGACGGCCGACCAGCAGACCGATCTCCTCACGCGGCTCGACGCCTATGTGGCGGACGAGCGCGGGTGGCTCTCCGCCGTGACCGCGCTGGCGGACCTCGCGACGATCGAGACGCGCTACGAACCGTCGGCCCGGCAGTGGGCGATGCGACTGCTGGCCGAGGTGCGCGGGATCAGTGTGACCGCACTGTATCGGACTGACCTAGCGGTGGACACGGCGACGGACACATGGGTCGTGCCGTCGGAGTAAGAGAGAAAGGCAGCATCAGACCGTGATACGACGGACCCACGTCTCGTGGCGGGTGGTGGCGGTGGTCAGTCTGCTGGGCATCATGGCGGGATCGTCCTGGGCCGCAGCGCAAACCGGCACGGTGATGCCGACGCCCACGCAGCAGTTCTTCGACGACAACGGCACCGTCTGTAGCGGGTGCAAGCTCTACACCTCTGTGGCCGGCACGTCGAACCCGCAGGCGACGTATGCCGACGCCGCGCTCCGCTCGGCGCACACCAATCCCATCATCCTGGATGCCGCGGGCCGCGCCACCATCTTCCTCGCGGCCGCGAGCTACAAGTTCCAGCTCACCGATGCGCGTGATGCGACGATCTGGACGCAGGACCACATCCAGGCCACGCAGCTCTCGCAGTCGCTGGTCGGGGAGACCAAGTTTCTCGGGGGCAGCGCGGCCACGGTCGTCGCGGCCAGTGCCTATCCGTCCGGGTCGACGGCGGACACGTTCGCGCCGGGCACCGTGCGTCTCCCGCTCGACAGCGGTGACCTGACGGGTACCTGGCAGCTGCGGGGGATGCTTCGGACGGAAGGAGGCACCGTGACGGCGGCGCTCGTCAACCTGACCGACGCGCCGAACACGGCCCTCGTCACCATCAGCAGCGCGTCCACTGCGGGGGCACAGGTGACCAGTGGCGCCATCACGTTCGCCGCGGCTGGGGTCGCGAAGGACTACGCCGTGAAGCTGCAGGTCAGCGACGGACATTACGCCTGGGGGTGGGGCTTTGAACTCATTCGCACGAACTAGTGGCCTGTACTCACTGAAGTACTACCAATTCGATGCATCGGATTTCGGTAGCTCCAACGGATCGGTTTTGCCGTCTTGTTGTAATGGCGGATGTACCGCCGGATCTTGCGAGCGAGGTCGGCGACGGAGGTGAAGATCCCTCGTGCCAAAAGGTCGCGCTCGATCTTCGCGAACCAGAGTTCGATTTGGTTCAGCCACGACGAGTACGTCGGGGTGAAATGGAGCTGGACGTTAGGGTGCGCGGCCAAGAACCCCCGGACCGCCGATGTTTTGTGGGTCGCGAGGTTGTCGACGATCACATGAATCTCGCGGCCCAGCGGTTGACTGGCGACGATGTCGCCGAGGAACTGGACAAAGGCGGCACTGGTGTGGCGCGGCACGGGCTGGCCGAACACCTCGCCGGACTGGGTATCGAGCGCGGCGAACAACGACAACGTGCCATGGCGGTAGTACTCGAACCCGTGCCGTTCGGCGCGCCCCGGCGACAGCGGCAGCACCGGGACCAAGCGATCGAGGGCTTGAATCGCCGTTTTCTCGTCCACGGCGAACACCGCGGCGTGTTGCGGCGGATTGAGATACAGCCCGATCACATCGGCGGCTTTCTGTTCAAAGTCCGGATCGTCCGACCGCATGTAGCGCTCGAACCGATGAGGTTGCAGGCCGGCCCGCCGCCACGTTTTCGCGACCAGGTTGTGATGGATGCCGAGCAACCGGCCCAGTTTGCGGGTGCTCCAATGCGTGCTGCCATCCGGCGGACGCTGCCTCGTCTTCGCCAGAATGCGCGCTTCCATCGCCGGCGTCAGAATCGTCGGGGGCTGGCCGCGATACCGCGGCTGCAGGCCCGCCACGCGGTCCGCCAGAAAGCGCCGTCGCCAGCGATTGACGTAGTCGCGGTAGCAAGGCACCGCGGCCTCGATCGCCGAGTACGATGCGCCGTCAGCCAGCATCAGAATGACGCGCGCGCGGCGCGCGTCCTCCGCGCGGATCTTGAGACTGCGAACGCGTTGAGACTGCGAACGCGTCGTTCCAGTTCGGTACGTTCATCGGACGTCAGTGTCAGCGCCATATAGCGCGTCACGGTACCAGTACTACTTCAATGAGTACAGGCCACTAGCCGTTTCTCGATGGGCGTTGTCGCCCTCGTCGGCGCGGACGGGCGAATCATCGGGCCGCTCAGCACGCGAACCTGCGTGACCTGAGTGGGGCCAACCTGACCGATGGCGATCCTCGACGCGCCGGAGACCACGGCATGACGCTCAACGAAATCCGCCGGGAGATCACGCTCGCGCTCACGCCGGTGCAGCAGTCGCTGGAGTCGCTGCAACGGGAGCAGCACGGCCTCGCCGCGGAGGTGGGGCAGCAGGGCCGCTTACTGGCGCGGCTCGACGAGCGCATCCTCGTGCGGCTCGACGCGCGCACGCCGGCGCCCGCGCGCCCGGCGAGCGGTCGGCTGAACGGCCATGCGAAGACGATGGGCGGCGCGGGGATGATGGCCGTCGTGTGGGCGCTCGTCGAGATCATCCAGACGTTGATCGCGGCGCCGTAAGGGAGGACGTACAGGAACACAACTCACGAACCCCGGTCGTTCCTAGGGTAGCGCCCGAACCCGCCTGGCCAGGCGGTGGAATGACCAATCACAGGGCCACGAGAGCGAGGCCGTCTCTCTGAGGGTGCACGTCACCCTCGGGTGAGGCGGTCTTTTCTCTTGGTGGCGGACACAGAGAAAGAGAGGAGCCAGACATGTATCACCCAGGATTGGTCCTCGTCGCGCTCGGGCTGGCCGTCGGACTGCTGTCGGGCTGCGCGGTGCGGACGCAGTTTCAGGGCTGCGTGATCCGCTGCCCGGACATGACGAAGGACCCGGACCAAATCGAGGCCGAAGGCGCGCGCGATCGGACGCTGGCGCAGGTCTCACGCTGGGCGCCGCTCGCGCCACAGGAGGACGCACCATGACACGACGACGACTTCGGCTCACTCGGGTGGTGTCGACGCTGGGCCTGGTCGGGGGCCTGTGCCTGCTGGCGGCCTGCCAGCTGCCGACGGCGCCCACTCCAACTCCCCCGTGCGTGGTGGTGGGGTCCGGCTCGGGCACCCCGACTCCGGTCATGGTCGACATCGGGCATTGCGGTCCCGCGAACATCCTCCATAACCAGCCCGGCCCGGTCACGGCCGGCGGGGGCACCGGCGGTGATGGGGGGAGTGGCACGGGTGGGGATGGTGGCACCGGCGGCGAGGGCGGCGAAGGGACTCCTCCTGGTGACGACTCCACTGGAAATCCACCGTCTGGCCCGGCATCCATCATCGCGTCCGGCAGCAATGATGACGGAGCCGTGATCTATCAAATCGGCCCCGGCCAGGTCTTCACGCGTACCGGTGGCGACGCCGCCACGGTCTGGTGCCGGCCCGCGTCGGACTGCAACGGCGAAGGTGGCAACCGCACGGCGGTGAACGCCGCGAGTCCACCAGTCGCGTGGATCGAGGATCGCCAGGCCGTCTTCCGCCGGTCAGGCACGGTGGGGACGACGGTCACGTTCACGGTCGACGGCGTGACGCTCACGCACGACTTCTCAACAGGAGGATAGCCATGCCACGACAGACAGACACGACGTTCGAGCAGCGGACCGACTCGCTGCTGTTCATCCTCGCCAACAAGGGCTACACGGGGCGGGCGGTCCTGATCGTCACGACTGCCGTCTTCGCCCTGGGCGTCCTCGTCGGCGCCCGGGTGTTTTGATGGCGATCTTCGGCGCGATCACCGCGCTGTTGCCCTTGATCGAAAAGCTCATCCCGGACAAAGACGCGCGCGAGAAAGCCACCGCTGAGCTCGAGCGGCTTGATCAGGCCGGCGAGCTCCAGGTGATGCTCGCGCAGATCGCGGCGAACCGAGCGGAGGGTCAGCATGCCTCCCCCTTCGTCGCGGGGTGGCGCCCGATGATCGGGTGGATTTGCGCGTTGGGACTCGGCAACAACTTCCTCCTCGTGCCCTACATTGGGGCCTTTACCGACAAGGTGCAACCGCTCGACATGGCCATGATGATGCCGATCCTGATGGGCATGCTCGGACTGGGCACGATGCGCACGGTGGAACGCCTCAGGGGGAAAGAGCGGAATCGAGTGAAATGAATAACACGACGGACCGCGCATCTCTTATTGCCGTGTTCGAGGACGCCGGCGCGACGGTCGTCTCGCTGGCCCGTATGGGCGGCGGGTGCCCGGATGTGCTGATTGGCTACCGGGGACGGATCGCGCTCTGCGAGACGCGACCAGACGCGCCGCTATTGGATGTGCGGCTCGCGTGGCACGGCGCGTGGCACGGGCCGGCGATCACCGTGCTGTACTCGACCGAGGATGTCGCCCGCGTGCTCGAGGCGCTCGAGACGGTCTGATGCTCCGGCTCCTCACCCTCTTCACGATCGGGTGCTGGGCTCTGGGGGGCTTGCTCGGGTACCTGTCGGACAGACGAGGTGGCGACCCCGTACGCCATGCGTGCCGACAGACCGACGCCGACGCGTACGGCGTCTGGTGTCCAGTTGATCGGCTGCCACCATGACGAGTGACCAGAGGATCGACGCGGGCCCGTCGCCTCATCTGACGTGGGCGGAGCTCGCCTGCCACGACGCGGCCCGAACGCCGTATCCCGTTCGCTGGCGGACGAGTCGGGCGGGTCGGCTGGCCACGGTGTTCGAGGCCATCCGACATGCCTGCGGCGATCATCCGCTGCGGGTGCTGAGCGGCTACCGGACTTCGGCGCACAACCGAACGGTGGGCGGAGCCCGCCACTCGCAGCACGTGCAAGGCCGGGCGATTGATCTGGCGCCACCCCGCGGGTGGACCGTGACGGGCTTTCACGCGGTCGTGCGGGCGGTGGCTCGGGAGCACTCACGGATCGGGGCCGTCGGGTACTACCGCTGGGGCGTCCACGTGGACATCCGGGCACGCAGGAAGGGTCGGCTCGTGGCCTGGCACGGCCGTGCGGTGCGCGTGCGCGTGTAGCGGTGTGTCCCGAGATCGAGCTCCGACCAAATTGGGTGAGCCGATGTCCGGTCCGTTCGCGCATTATCAGATATGACAGACCGCACCGAACGTATCCTGATCCACGTCGGCGTGGCGACGCTCCGGCTGACCCTGATTGCCACGGCGCTGGCGGGCATCGCCGGCGCGCGGGCCGTCCACGCGCAGGAGACCGCCCCTAGCAGCCCGTGGTGAAAGTCACCGAATTAGATCGATCGCCAGAAGTGATCATGCGTACTCCACTGACGCGCATGGCCATGGGCAAACGACGGCGACGTCCCAAGCAGACGTCGATGTGGGTCGCCGCACAAGATCTGCCTCGCAGCGCCGCGCACCCGTTCTACACGCGACTGAATCACATTCTCGAGAGAGCGGATTTCGACGGGTACGTCGAGTCGCTCTGTCAGCGATTCTACGCGGATGAGATCGGCCGGCCGAGTTTGCCGCCCGGCCGGTATTTCCGCGTGTTGCTGCTCGGGTACTTCGAAGGGCTCGACTCCGAGCGGGCGATCGCGTGGCGGGCGGCCGAGTCGTTGAGCGTGCGGAGCTTCTTGGGGCTGGAGCTGCACGAAGCGCCGCCGGATCATTCGACGGTCTCGCGGACGCGTCGGCTGATCGACCTGGAAACGCATCAGGCTGTCTTCGCGTGGGTGTTGCAGCGACTGGCTGAGGCGAAGCTTGTCAAGGGCAAGACGATCGGTATCGATGCGACGACGCTGGAAGCGAACGCCGCCCTGCGAAGTATCGTGCGGCGCGACACCGGCGAGGCGTATCAGGACTTCTTGATCCAGCTCGCCCAGGCCTCGGGGATTGAGACCCCGACGCGTGCCGATCTGGCGCGCATCGATCGGAAGCGGAAGAAGAAAGGCTCGAACGACGACTGGACCCATCCGCACGATCCTGACGCAAGAATCACCAAGATGAAGGACGGCCGCACGCACCTCGCGCACAAGGCGGAGCAGGCGGTCGACCTCGACACCGGCGCGGTCGTGGCGGTGACGGTGCAGGACGCCGATGAAGGCGATGTGGCGACGAGCCGCGCGACGCTGATCACCGCGGCGGAGCACATCGAGACCGTGGTGCCTGCGGGCCGTCTTGCCGAGGTCGTCGGGGACAAGGGCTATCACAGCAACCAGGAACTCGTCGATCTTGAAGCCATCGGCCTCCGCAGCTACATCTCGGAACCAGATCGCGGCAGGCGTAAGTGGAAAGACAAGGCGGAGGCGCGCGACGCCGTCTACCGAAACCGTCGGCGTCTTCGCGGCGCGCGCGGGCAACGCCTGCTGCGCCGGCGCGGGGAACGACTCGAACGCCCCTTTGCCCATCTCTATGCCACCGGGCGGCTACGCCGCGTATACCTGCGGGGGCACGACAACATCCTCAAACGCGTCCTGCTGCACGTTGCTGGACTGAACCTTGGGTTGCTGATGCGGACGCTCACGGGTGTCGGGACACCCCGCAGTCTTCAGGGGCATGCGGTGGCGTGTCTTCGGCTGTTGTGGTCGCTCATGCGACTCCCGGAGACGCGTTGGGGCGCGCCGTGGATCTTATCTCGACCTACCATCGCCGCCAACGACCTCCGCGTGGGGCACTGCCATGTCTGGGCCGACCCGTCGTTCGGTGGTGCTTTCACCACGGGCTGCTAGGCCCTCGTGGGGCGACGTGGGCGTCGGCGTCTCACCGTTGTTCAGGGTGTCCCGCTACGTGGAGTCCTGCTGTACGCCGCTTAGCGGCTGGGTGACCTGGGGGACGGGAAAGTTCCGCCTGCACACGGACTACGTGCACAACCGTCTAGGAAAACACCTCCAGCTACCCAGCTTATTACTACGAACGTCAGGGGCAGGAAATCGTCGTGGCGCGCCTCCCTGACCACCGAGTGGGAACAGGTGTTCGGTGCGTCGCTGGACTGGCGATTGTCGGAGCATACGCGTGTGTCTCCACACGTGTTTTTCGGTCTCCTGTACTGGAATTTCGCGGCCCGTTCTTGCGTTGCCGCTGGCGAACCGGTCGTTCGACTACCCGCGCGGCCGCATGATCCAGACGAGCTGCTGTACCGAGTGGACTTCGCGGAAGGGGAAGAACAGCGGTGCTTGGACGACTCGCCGAGGAGGTCTCATCTCATCTTGCCGCAGGTCGGCGTGGGAGTCGACATACCGATCGGCTCCCGCGTCTTCGCCCGCGCGGAAGTTCGAGGCTATGGCAAATTACCTGTACCGAACCAGGTCCGGATGGGCGTGGGCGTGCGCTTCTGAGGAGGGGGCTATGACGCCTCGTCTACACCCTCTCGCGCGCCGGATCAGGACCACCACGGCCGCCGGGCTCGTGCCGCTGCTGCTGCTGGCCAGCGTGCCGGCCTGCGCCACGCGGTCCTCCCGACCCGCGGTGCCGACCGTTTCTCAGCCGACGGCCCGCCCCCTGTCCGAGTGGTCGCGCGTCGAAGCCGTGCCGGTCGGCACTCCGATCTTGGTACAGCTGTACGACGACGAAGCGCCCCCGGATCGCCGGAGGGTCACGGGCCGCTTTCACGCGGCCACGGCCGGCTACCCTCACGTTGGCGTTGGACGACGGGTCCACGCGCACCCTGGCACAGTTGGCCGTGCACAGCGTGCACATCCATCGCCTGATTAAGAATCGATACGCGGGATGGCTCACGCTCGTGGGTGTCGTATGGGGAGTCGTAGGTACTCTTCTCTCAGTTGATGTTGATCTTACGTTCGGCCCGCGCCCCGCTCGCGTAGCACGCGACCATGTCTCGGATACGTTGCTAATCGCCGCACTGGCCGGCGTTTCAGCTTCACTTCCTGGTTTCCTCCTCCAGCGGTGGCAACGGATTTACGAGGTCCCCCCCGCGGCCGCACGGCTCATCACCCAGGTGGATGTCCCGGTCACGGATGGCGATGTGGTCCCGCGCAGCCGGGAGGTGAGCGTCGCCGTCATCCACGCCATCGAGGCCAGCCGACCGATCAACGAGACTATTGGCCTCACGGTGTGTCTGTCGTCACACCCGGCGCGCTGTACCGGCCGATGGGAGGCCTTTGATGGACCTGTCCAGCAGCTATCCAACCCCTGGACGGCGACGCTGCAGTTGGGGGACGAGACGGTTCCCGTTGACACGCCGGTGTCCATCTACGTGCACGTCGTCCTCGTCACCGGCGCGCCCTGGCGCCCGGCGCCGGATGAAGCCATACCGCAGCTAGGCGATCCAGGGGTCCTGGATGTGGAGACCGTGACCCGGCGCCTCACAGTGGTCGACCGTTGATAGTGCGATCCCGTCGCGCGGGCCGGCTCGTGGCCTGGTCGGCGGTCGGGCCGGGTACGCCGCGCGATGTGGCATGACGTGATGGGAGGACATATACGACCCCCTATATGGCAGGACATCTGTCATCCGCGATCGGATGTCGCGAGAGCGTGCGCGGGCGGGGCCGGCCGCTGGGAACATAGGCCAGCTCCCTCGATCTCTGGGCCGGCACCGTACTGGTGACGGATCACGCTGCCACTGGCTCCCATTCGCGGTCTGGAGACGACGTGGAGTGATGGCGTACCTGATGGCGCCCGATGGCCCATGCCGTTTCAAGGTCGTCTACCAGCTTGGCCAGGTCGCTCGGGATCGGCGTGTTGTCACGCTCTGCAATGAGGGATGCCCACACCAGCCGGATGAGTAGATCGTAGGGTTTGGTGATCTTGCGTTTGCCATTCTCGAGTCGTGAAAGGTGAACAGGACTGAGGGCAATTCTCTTCGCAAACGCTGTTGCGGGCATTGCCAGCCGCTTACGAAGGAATCGAATCTCGTGTCCGTTGAGGAAGGCTGGTTTGCGAATGATCATGTGCGCCAAGAGTTCGTGAAGCTGCGTGACTGCAGGGATCACAAGTTCCCGGTGATGGTTCTCGCAGATCCACACTGGCACGTTGTGAAGCTCAACGTTGTCTAATCCAGACTCTGGATACGCGGTCCTGCAGTGATCTTCGTGCTGCGGTGCTCCGCACTCCGTGCATCGGCGAGCATTGGCCATACCGCTAGTCGCCCCTTCCAGTGATAATCGTGATTCGATCGAATCGTTCCTCAATGGCGATCACCAGCACCAACGGTTCTAGGTCGAAGTCAGTTCCAGATATGGTGTAGTTCCATTCCTCGTATTTGTCTTTCCAAATCGCTTTGGAAGAAACAGTTCCCTGTGCCAATACCCGTATGATGTCGTCGATAGCGAAGCGTCTCTCAGACGCTCGCTCGCGACAGTGTTCTGTCAACGAGATGCTGTCTGTCCGTCGGAGAATCCGCTGGATGGCTTCGAATACCTCGATTGGCGTGAGGGGATCGGGCCGATCCAACGCTGCGATACTCCACTCTTTCCACCCCGGTTAACCAGAGGTTAACCGGGTGATGTATGCGTGTCAACCTAACGATCACCCGAACCGCCCGTCGGTAGCCTTCCACAGCTCCTGGGTAGTGTCTGAATCCTGCGTTGGTGACCCCTTGAGGAAATCAGCCCGGCCGGGTTACCGTCGGGCATGACTTCCGACCATGCCTCGCTGGAGGTGCTGAAGAGCATGATCGCCGAGCTGGAGCGCATGATCGAAACGGCCGCGCCGCTCCCAGAGAACCGCTCTGCTCGCTGCCTGGAGCTGATACGCGCAGCGAAGGCTCTGACCGACGACTTGCTGTCAACGAACCGCGCATAGCATACTAGGGCATGCGTAGTCGCCCAAGTATGAAGCAGGCTGATGCTGAGCCTGCCGAGGCCGAGAACGTCGTCACCTTTCCGACGCCAGTCAGGATAAAAAATCCGGCGGCGGTGGCGCTCGGCAAGCTCGGCGGCTCCAAGGGTGGTCAAAAACGCGCTGAGAACTTATCCCCGGAGCGACGGAGGGAAATCGCCCAACGGGCTGCACAGGCCCGCTGGGCGAAGGCGAAGAAGGTAATGCCGGTAGAGGCCGATACCTCTACCGGGGGAGGTAGCACCGGCTAGCCGGTATTATCGGGATCTCGATCACGATCGTTTCATCCCCGACGGCAATCGTGATGATCATCTTCGTGACCGAGACTTGAACGGTTAAGGTCATGTCATGTGGCCACCTCCTTTCTGACGCGCCCGTTGTGCTAGCGGGCGCGTCTCATTCAGCAGAATCCTCGATCTCAATTCTCAGACTGCCGCCGTCCTCGGCGTTCTCGTAGATCAAGTCGAAAATCGTGTTGGCGGCCTGGAGCCACTTGTACCTGTCTCTGGTGGCCCACGCCGAACTCTCGGGTGGAAGTTTCTTTATCAATCCCTCGATGAGGTCATGGCGTTCACCGCCGCCACCGTTTCCTCCCCCTCGCTGTCGATCGTTCCGGTCACGTTCGTCGTGCTTGCGCTGATTGGGATCTGAATCTGGTTTTCCGTTGCCGGTGTGCGGCGAAACGAGCCGGTCCTGTCCGGACGCAAAGAACCCAGCCTGCTTCGCTGACCGTTGGAACGGTTGCCGAGCTTTGTTCGTCGACTTCTTCGCAACGCCGAGGGTTGCCATCTCGCTCTCAAGCGCAAGGTGCGGTGGCAGCGCCACCCCCTTGTACTTGTCGTAGAGCGCCTTGTAGAGCGGCACCGCCAAGAACGCCCCGATTTTTGCGGCGGCTTCTTGTGTCGGATCAGCGACTCGGGATCCGAGGTCCGTGAGCCGGATGGAGCCCTGCCCGTACGTCACCAGCCCGAACACTTTCGTGGTACGGAGCAGTACGCGAAAGGCACCGCCGGTGTGCGACACGTCTAACTCAGCCGCAAGCTGCACATCCGCACAGCTCGTGCCTCCGACCTTGTGAACCCCTTGAACCACCCGCACGGCTGAGTCCAGATCACCATACGGAAACTCAATCGTCGACCGTTCCCGTTCCTGCCGCTGATCGACCGACGCTGTTTTGTTCGCTTGGGTTTCGGTCACCTAGTACCTCCTGGAATGCAATCTTCAGACATAGTATCACTGTAGCTGGACATTTGGCCAGCTAAAAGGAATTAAACGAATTATATAGTTGAGTTCTTGCACGCCTAAGCATACAATGATGCCACTATGTTGGAAGAGACAAGGACGCGGCCGGCGGGCTCGGCGATGGTCTGTCCGCGCTGTGGCATCGCCTGTCGGCGGTTCGGAAAACACCGTAATGGGCTTCAGCGGTTCCGGTGTGGTCAGTGCGGGAAGACCTTCACCGAGCCGCACAAGCGCCTGTTCGGCTCGCTGCTGGTGCACGAGGACAAGGCCCTGCTGGCCCTGCAACTGCTGGTCGAGGGCAACTCCATCCGCAGCACTGAGCGAATCACTGGGCTCGACCGCAACACGATCATGCACGTGCTGGTGCTGGCTGGCGAGCGATGCGAAAAGCTACTCGCTGATCGCGTGCGAGACATGCCGGTCGAGCACTTGGAGCTGGACGAGGTTTGGTCGTATGTCGGTTGCCACCAGAAGCGGGTGCGGCCTGACATGGAGCGGCCCGATCTTCTCGGCGATCAGTACACGTTCATCGCCCTGGAGTCGCGCACGAAGATGGTCATGGCGTGGCACCTTGGAAAGCGGACCCGCGAGAGCACCGACCAGTTCGTCGCCAAGATTCGTCACGCAACAACGGGCGAACGCTTATTCGACGTCAGCACGGATGCGTTCCAGCCCTACGAGGGCGCGATTGGCACCGGCCTGTTCGACCGCGCCAACCACGCCGCAATAGTGAAGATGTTCTCGCACACTGTGGAGACTGGCCGGGAGCGGTACAGCCCGGCCCGATTTGTCTCGGTCGGCAAGGACGCCGTGACCGGCCTGCCCGATCTAGATCGCGCCTCAACATCGCACGTCGAGCGGGTAAATGGGTCGCTGCGCCAGTGGTGTAAGCGCCTGACGCGATTGAGCTACGCGTACAGCAAGAAATGGGAGAATCTACACGCGGCGCTGGCGTTGCACTTCGCGTACTACAACTTCTGTCGGATTCACCGGTCGCTCCGTGTGACACCCGCGCAGGAGGCCGGAATCACCGAGCATACTGGGAAATCAGGGAGTTGTTGCAGGGGTGATTTCTTCAACGCAGGATTCAGACACTACCAGCTCCTGCAGTGTCGTCCCCGAGCACCGGCACGTAGTGGCTGGTTTGACGACGGCTCGGCTCGCCCTGCGCCGTCAGGGCACCCTAGCGCGCGGGGCGTGTCTTCTTGTCGGTGGCCTTCCTCATCTGCTGCGGCTTGCTGAACGGCTGATCTGCGCGATCGGGAGCGAGTGACCACACACAAGGATGCGTGGAGAGTGGGGCGAAAGTATTAGCCAAAGTTGCATTAAAGTTGCACGACGATATTATTGGTCGAAAATACTATACAAATACACTATCTAGTGGGCCTTCACACGGCGGGGGTCAGTGGTTCGAATCCACTAGCGCCCACCATTTAACTCCGCCTCACCTCCTCGTTTCAGGTAGTCGGCGTTCCCCCGGCCCGTCATAGACATGGTGGGACGGGTCGATCTGCCGCATGGCTGGTTGTCGCTGCTGCTCCTCGATGGCGTGAGCCACGATGCCGGGCAGACACGACACCATGAAGAGCACACTTGCCGATTCAGGATTTAGTCCCAGGTCTCCGCACACTGCCGCGATGGCGCCATCGATATTGACCAGTAGTGGTGGCCCACCCGAGCCCGATCGTCGCTCAGCGAGCACCCGCTCGACCGACCGAATGAGTTGCACGTATCGACCTTCCAGGTCCAGTTCCAGTGCCATCTGCAACAGCCGAGCGGCGCGGGGGTCTCTGGTGTGAAAACGGTGACCGAAGCCGGGGGGATTCTGCCCCTTGGCATGCGCGTGTTCGACGATGCGGCGCGCCGCGTCGTCGTATGACACCCATTCGCCGACCAGAGCCAGTCCCTCGTCGAGAAAACGGATGCACCCGGCGATGCTGCCGCCACCACCGAGTGGCGAGCCCAACGCAAGAACACCTGCCGCCGCAGCCGCCCGCATCGGCGCTCCAGTCGTGGCGACGTTGCGCGCGGCTATGGTCGACGGAGGGGTCACACCATGATCGATCGACGAGACGAGGAGCGCTTCGACAAGACGTCCCACGTCCGGCGACGGGAGCTCACCGGTGAGAATCAGGTAGACCGCCTCACCGAACGAGACGCGTCCCATCATTTCGTCAAGCACGTATCCCCGGACGAGGATCTTGTTCGGCTCGATCAATGTGAGTGCCGTGCGCCACTCCGTCGCACTGGCAGAGCCCTTGGCGGCGCATCGGGTCACGCTCTTGCGAGCCGTCTTGGCTGTCGAGGCTCGCACAGCTGATGTTTGAGTGGGGCGTTGTTTGGCCATTCCGTCTCCCGATGCGGCGCTCCCTCCAGCCGACAGGGCGCGTCGCCACTATACACGATTGGTTGTAGGGTCCCGGCGCGGCCCGGCGACGCAAACCCCGTTACCATTGAGCGACTTGCGATGTGGAATGAATTCGGATTGGGGACCGGTCGGTGGCTCCGGGCGTCTTAGTATTGACGGTGACCTGATGTCCGTCTTCGCGCGTCTTGTGCTTGGTCTCCTCGTACTGTTCGCCCTGGCCCTCCCGTCCGTGACGACGTCCGCAAGAGGGCAGCCGTCGAGTCCGACCGACCTGTCGCTGTTCTTCCTCGGTACTTCGGCTGATGACGATGAGGCAGCGGACGCCCTCGAGCAGATCGCGTCCTCGTGGCGCGATGGGTATGTCCCGATTTTTCGCGACCTTATGCGACTCCTGTCCCCGCCAGTTGACCCGCCTCCGCGGACTGCGCCGTTCGACCCGGGACGACAACAGCCGGCCGGTAGAGGAAATCGAGTAGCTCGCGACGCTCCCCGGCGCCCGGTGCCGGAGTCGCCGGCAACGCGCGTCTGGCGCCGCCTCGCCCGTTTTGTTGCAGACCAGACCGGCCTTCGCCTCAGCGAGCGCGGCTCGGACTTGTCGGTCATCCAGCAGTGGATGTGGGCGCAGCCATACGATCCGCACCCTGACTACGCGGCCTTCAAGGGGATCTGGTACAGCCGGATTGATCCACGCTTCCGGGACTTCTTCCCGCCGGGGGTGAGCGCGACCATTCGGCTCGACGAAGTGGACTGGGGCGGCGTGCCCGTCAACGGAATCCCGCCGCTCGTCTATGCCGGGCATGTCGGTGCGTCCGATGACGCGGCTGCGTATCTCGACGACGACGACATCGTCTTTGGTGTTGCGATCAACGATGAAACCCGGGCGTTTCCGCAGCGCATCCTGGCCTGGCATGAGATGGCGTTGGATACGCTGGGTGGGGTCGAGCTCACGATCGTCTACTGCACACTCTGTGGCACGGTCATCCCCTACGAGAGTGTGGTCGATGGAGAGCACATCACGTTCGGGACCAGCGGCTTGTTGTATCGGTCCAACAAACTGATGTTCGACCACGAGACCAACAGCCTGTGGAATACGTTCGAAGGCGTTCCGGTCGTGGGCCCCAGAGTGGGCTCGGATGTGCAGCTGATACACCGCGCCGTCGTGACGACGACCTGGGAAGAATGGCGCCGGAAGCACCCAGAGACGTCAGTCCTCTCACTCGGCACCGGCTTCAATCGCGACTACGCCGAGGGAGCCGCGTATAGGGAATACTTCTCGACGGACCGGCTGATGTTCGAGGTTCCGGCGCTCGATGACCGTCTGAACAACAAGGATGAGGTACTCGTGCTGCGGGTCGCTGACGCGTTGGGCGTGTTCCGGCCCCTCGCAATCGCCACCGACTATCTCGAAGACCACCGACTGCATCATCTGGAACATGCCGGCCGGCAGTTCGTGGTGGTGACCAGTCGACGGGGCGCCAACCGCGTCTATGATGCAGGTGAGGTCCGCTTTACGCGGCAGCTTGACAATGATCGTGTCTTTGACGAGGACGGGGAGATGTGGCGGGTCGAGGAGACTGCGCTGATCGCGGTGGCCGATCCGACTCGTCGACGCATCCGCCAGGCCGCTCAGCGGGCCTTCTGGTTCGGGTGGTACGCACAGTTTCCGGAGACCGTGTTGATTCGCTAGGGTCGACTCACGACGGTCGCCGGAGACCCCGCAACGGCCACGTCGTACACGTCACGTGCGGCGAGACGCCCTGCACGACCCTAACCGACGTCGCCGAGGCCTTCGGTGTCACTCGCGTCGCGCCCGGCCGATGTTCGGCGGCGGTCTTCGGTGTTACGAGCGGCAGCTGCCTGCTCCCGCAGGGTCACACGCTCCGCCTCCTCGGTGGCGCTCACGGAGCGGGTCAGGAAGGGGTTCGACACCTCACCCATGTACAGCGAGACGTGCGGGAACGGAATCTCAATCCCCTGTGCATCAAACGTTTTCTTGATGCGCCGCCGTAGCTCGCGTCCGACCATCCATTGCTTGAGCGGGCGCGTCTTGATTCGGACCTTGATCGTGACCGCTGAATCCGCGAAGTCATCGACGCCGAGGACCTCGAGCTCGTCGAGGATGTGCGGGCCGAAATCAGCATCGGCTTGCACGTCCGCGCCAACGTCCCGCAAGACGTCTACGACACGATCGGTGTCTTCCTTGTAGGCCACACCGACATCCAGCACCGAGTATGAGAAGTCCTTGGCCATGTTTGACAGGGTGGTGATTGCACCGTTGGGGATCACGTGCACCGTTCCCGAGAGATCGCGGAGCACGACCGTGCGGAGCTTGACCGACTCGACCACCCCACTCGTCGCGTCGATCTTGACCACATCGCCGACGTGGATCTGGTCCTCGAGGATCAGAAAGAATCCCGAGATCACGTCGCGCACGAGGTTTTGCGCGCCAAATCCAACCGCGAGACCCCCGATACCGGCGGCAGTCAGCAGCGGAGTAATGTTGACCCCGACCTCTTCGAGCATCATGAGTGTCGCCGCACCGACGACAAGCACGTTGACGGCATTCTTGACGAGGCCACCGATCGTGTGCAGGCGGCTCGCAAAGTCGCGTCGGTCCCGGCTGTCACCGCTCCGACTCCGCACGACGGTCTCGAAGTGGTCAATCCCAATCGCGGCGATTCGTATCGCGAAGTACGCCAGAGCGCCGATCAGCAGGATTCGGAGACCCTCCTCGACCAGCCACGTGGTCGCCCGCTCGAGCGAGAGACCGTACCCTAAATCGACCCCCAGCATCTGTAGGATCGGCCGGGTGACGACGGCCAGCACAGAGATGAAGACGAGGGTGCGCGTGATACGGATGGGGCGACGGGTGATCGTGTCGCGAAATCCAGTGCCGTCAGTCTCTCCGCTCGCCGCCCTGAAACCGAGGCGGACGAGGCGCGCCGCCAGCTGCGCGATGACGAGCGCAAGGACGACAGAAAGACCAAGACCGACGGCCAGGTCCTACCAGTTCATCTGGGCGAACATCACGGTCCTTTCGAATACGGTGTTTGTGCGCCGCCGTCACGGTCCCCGTCGTCCCGCCCGACCGGTCCGAAGTCGCCGAAGTCGATCTCGACGAATCCGGACGCCGGCGACCATTGCACACGTTTGGCCGCGAGTGCTTCGTGGGGGCTGTGGAAGTAGACCAGGACCTCGGAGTACCCGTCCTGCAGCGGGTCGACCAGTTCGGCCGCGATGTCCATCGCCTCATCCATCCGGTAGGTCTGGACCTTGACGACGAGCACCCGGTGCGCTGCCAGATAGTCGACAACCTGCCATCCGAGGCCTCGCATCGAGGGGCGACCCGGTCGACCCTCGGCCGAATGGGGCACCGGTGGTGCGGTCAGCAGCGCCCACGCGACCGGTTCGTGAACCACCGGGGTCTCGTCTGGGATGGAGGACCACTGGGAGAGCACGCCGATCGCCCCCACGGGGATGACGACGCCGATCGCGAGCAACGCCCGACCCATCGTTTGGAGTACACTAGCACGGACCGTAGGACCGATTGACTCGCTCGGTTACTCAAGAAGATCGATCGGTTTCCAACGTAGGCAGGGTCAGGTGTGGCCCGCGGCAGCGAGGAGGACTCATGAGGTGGCTCATCGTGCTTGGAGTGTTGACCGTCATGGTCGCGCTCTCCGGTACCGCTCAGGCACAAGAGTTGATGCCTGGCGATGCCGCACCATCGTTCGAGCTGCCGGGAAGTGATGGGAAGACACATCGGTTGGCCGACTATGCTGGTACGACGGTCATCCTCGCGTGGTTTCCCAAAGCCTTCACCGGTGGTTGAACGGCCGAATGTAAGTCGCTGAGGGAAAGCAGCGACCAGTTGAGTCAGTTTGACATCGCCTATTTCATGGTGAGTGTCGATGATCCCGAAACCAACAAGGAGTTCGCCGAGTCGCTCGATGCGGACTTTCCGCTGTTGAGTAACCCGGAAAAGGACGTCGCGAGGGCGTACGGGGTGGTCAACGAGGAACGGGAGTTCGCGTTTCGGTGGACCTACATTATCGGTCCGGATGGGACGGTGCTGGGAGTGGACAAAGAGGTAACCCCCACGACTGCCGGCCAGGACCTGGTGACCCACTTGACCGAGTTGGGCGTGGCGAAACGATAAAAGCACACAGTCAGATTCACAACCGCGCCAAATACAAAACGGGCGGACGACATCTTCACGACGTCGCCCGCCCGTTTCTTTCTAGTCTGTTTTCCGCGTTTCCGGCTTCTCCTGGACCTCTTCCTTGAAGCCCCGTATGGCCTGGCCCACGCCGCGGCCAAGTCCGGACAATCGGTTCGCCCCGAAAATGAGGACCACGATAAAGAAGATGATCACCAGCTCTGGTAGACCGATCGGGCCGAAGAACGCAAGCAGCGGTGTAGTCATGACGGTTCCTTCCTCTGAATGAACCTGATTCTAGGATACCACGCCCCCAGGAGAGGGCCCTGAACCCGGAACCGCCTGGGTCGAGTCGGCTCCCAGAAGCACAGACATTCGGGGGTCGGCCCTCACCGCCTCGAAATCTGGGTCGAGCCTGGCCCGGGTACGATTCAGGGCCGGGAGCTGCTCGAGCGTTTCCTCGAAGTACCGGACGGCATGGTCAGTGTCGCCTCGCAACGAACACAGTCCTGCGATGTAGTACTTCGTGAACGGGTCGTCGGCTCCGCGTGCCAACCGGGCTTCGAATGACTTCATCGCCTGGGCAAAGTGTCGTTCTGCGTCCTCATGCTGGTCCATCCGGAGATAGGTCGCCCCGATCTTGCAATTGAGCTCGATCAGGCTCCGCTCTTTCAGCGCGTGGTCGGAGGCCGACAGGGCGTCGACCTGCTGCCGGAAGACGCGCAGCGCGTCCGTGTACTCACCCCGGAGGTATTGGACATACCCAAGACGTGTGTAGGCGCCGACGATCTGCAGCCCCTCGCGCCCTGAGACGAGCCGCGTCTGGAGGTCGATCGCACGGCGGCAGGCCGCTTCCGCCATGGCGTAATCGCCCCGAATAGCATAGAGCATCCCAAGCTGAAGGTGCGCATATCCGAGGTCCGGATTGATCCCGGCCGCGCGTTCCAGTTGAGCGATTCCCGCGTCGAGGTCGCCCCGGCCGACCCAGTAGGCGCGACCAAGCGACAAATAGACGCTGGCATCATCTGGTTCCAGCCGGGCCGCCTCTCGGATGGCGGCGATCGCATCGTCGTATTGGGCGATTGACAGCAGCGATAGCCCGAGCCAGCGATGGGCGTCGGCAAGCTTGGGGTCGATCTCGATGGCCCGGCGCTCGATCTCGACCGCTTTGTGCGAGAGGTGCGGCAGGCTCAGGGCCTGGCCCTTGAAATCATAGGCGGCGCCCAGTGCCGACCAGGCGGCCGCATAGTGCGGGTCGCGCTCCGTCGCCTGCTCGAGCAGATGAATCGCACGGTCGAGGGCCTGCGGGGTACCCTCCATCAGGTTCATCATAGCGCGTGATCTGGCTTCGTAGGCCTCGACCGAGTGGGTCTCCGGTCGCTCGATCGCCGCGACCTCACTCTCGTTGAGGGTCAGGTTGATGCCCTTGCTCAGCTCGTACACGATCTTGTCCTGCAGCGTGAAGATGTCGCTGATCTGCCCGTCGATCTTGACCGTTCGAATGACGGTACCTGACGCGACGTCCACGCCACGGGCGGTGATCCGGATCAGATCGCCCAGACGTTGATACCCGCCGCTGATCAACCAGGTGGCACGAAGCTGTCGACCGACATCGAACGAGACCCGCTCATCGAGATTGCCCGAGTCGGTCGATCCCAGGTCTCGCAATGCGTCGAAGACACGCTCACGACCGAGCACCGTCAGACCGTGAATCGTCTTGAGATCGGCCGTCACCGTTTCGGCGATCCCCGAGCCGATCCAATCGTCAGTCGGCTCGCGGGTGATGTTGGCGAAGGGCAGGACGGCCACGGTCCTGGTGGTCGGCGCGGCCGGTGCCGGCGTGGGCGCCGCCCGCTCGGCGCTACTGATCTGGGTGTCGAAGTCGAGATCCTTCTGAAGGGTCTTCACGTCGATGAGGAGGTCGCGCGCGGTCTGATACCGGTCCGACACTGACTTGGCCAGTAGCTTCCGGACGATGTCCTGAAGTCGGACCGGGACGTCGTAGTTCAGTCGTGCGAGGGCCGGTGGCTCGCGTCGGACGACCTGGTCCACGACGGCCGCCAGCGTGTCACCGAGGAATGGCAGACGTCCCGTCAGTGCCTCATACATCACCACTCCCAGGGAGAACAGGTCGGTGCGGTGGTCCACTTTCTGACCCAGCGCCTGCTCGGGCGACATGTACGAGACCGTTCCCACGACCATCCCCATCTGGGTCTCAGCGATGGTTGGTTGATTGTCGAGCGCCGCGCCGTCAAGGTCTACGGTCTTGACCAGGCCGAAATCCAGGATCTTGACCCGTTCGCGTGGGGTCAAGATGAGGTTGGCGCTCTTGATGTCACGATGGATGATGCCGAGGCCGTGCGCCTCGTCCAGCGCATCGGCGACTTGACCGGCCATCCGCAGGGTTCTGGGCACGGGGAGTGGCCCCCGCTGCAGACGCTCTGAGAGCGGCTCGCCTTCGACCAGCTCCATGACGATGAAGAGGTCGCGACCCGATTCGCCGATGTCGTACGTGGTCGCGATCGCAGGCGACCGGAGCGCCGATGCGGCCTGAGCCTCCTTGAGAAGGCGTGCGCGGCGGTCCGCATCCTCCCGATACTGCGGCGCGATGAACTTGAGGGCGACCTCTCGTCGGAGACGCGTGTCGCGGGCTCGAAACACCTCGCCCATGCCGCCGGCGCCAAGCTTATCGCCGAGCTCGTAGTGCAGTACGGTGTGACCGGTGGAGGGCATGAGCTGGGGTGGAACTTCCTCCATGTTACCCTACGGCTCCACCCGCGCGTCATGACCCAGACGTTGCGGCACGCCGACGACCCGGCGACACACGCCGAACGCATCGAGGCGGCCCGCTCTGGCACCCATCGCGATCGGGGTGTGGCATCAGTGTAGGGTAGTCGAGGTGCCAGGCCAGGTCGGCGAGACTGCCGCCCCGACAACCGACCGCACCGGAGCCGCTTTGGAAGACGCCGCCGAGACGCGAACGTATCACCCCGCGCAGCGGCTGGGTCTTCTCCTTGGCGGCATCATCTTTCTCCTGCTGATCGTCATCCCAGCCCCATCCGGACTCAGTGTAGAGGGATGGCGCACCGCGGCAGTCGCCATGTTAATGGCGATCTGGTGGATGACCGAGGCGATCCCGATCCCCGCCACCGCGATCCTGCCGCTCGGGCTCTTTCCGATGCTCGGGGTCTTAGACGCTGAAAGCGCATCTGCGCCCTACGCCAACGAGCTGATCTTCCTGTTCATGGGCGGCTTCTTCCTTGCGCGTACGATGGAGAAGTGGGGTCTCCACAAACGGATCGCACTCGCGATCATGTCGTTCGTGGGCACCGGCCCCAACCGCCTCATTCTGGGCTTCATGCTCGCCACGGCGTTTCTCTCGATGTGGATCAGCAACACTGCGACCACAGCGATGATGCTGCCGATCGCCCTCGCTGTCGGCGAGATGTTCCGCCCCCAAGACCAGCAGGGGTCGTACAATTTCGGCATCGCCCTCATGCTCGGCGTCGCGTACGCGGCGTCGATAGGCGGTGTCAGCACCCTCATTGGGACACCGCCGAACGCTGTCCTCGCTGGCGCGGCCCGAGAGCTCCTCGACGTCGAGATCGGTTTCGTTCAATGGATGGGGGTTGGCGTGCCGGTCGCCCTTCTCATGCTGCCCCTCACGTGGTTCGCCTTGACTCGGTTGCTGTACCCGCCGGGCGATCTGATTGGTGACGGGGCCGCGATCATCGAGGGGGAACAGAGGGCCCTCGGGGCGCCGAGCAGGGGCGAGAAGCTGACAGCCGTCGTCTTCGCATTGACAACCCTGGCGTGGGTGTTCCGCTCCGAAAAGACCATCGGGGGGCTCACAATCGTCGGCCTTCAGACGCTGTCACCGAATCTCCGGGACTCGACGATTGTGATGATTGCGGCTGCGGCACTCTTCGTCCTACCCGTCGACTGGAAGAGGGGAGAGTTCACTCTGGATTGGAGAACGGCCGTACGGATTCCATGGGGCGTCCTGATCCTCTTTGGTGGTGGTCTCTCGCTGGCCCGCGCGATGGACCAGTCTGGCCTGGCGGCATGGATCGGAGGGGGCGTCGGATCGTTGCAGGCGGTGCCGGCTCTCATTATCGTTGGCGTTGTGGTCACGCTCGTTGTCTTTCTGACCGAGCTCACGTCGAATGTGGCGACGACGAGCATGGCGATGCCAGTCATGGCCGGGGCGGCGGTCGGGTTCTCGATGGAGCCGCTCGTCTTGATGGCGACGGCCGCGCTCGCGGCGTCGATGGCGTTCATGCTTCCGGTCGCGACACCGCCGAACGCGATCGTCTTCGCATCGGGCTACATCACGATCCCGCAGATGAGCCGCGCGGGGCTCCTTCTCAACCTCTTCGCGATTGTCTTGATCGCTGGGCTCGGGAGCATCCTCATCCCTTTCTTCCTGCTCGACTGAACGGCCCGACGACGGGTATTGTCACGTAGACCCGGAGTCAGTTGACCGACCTCCAGACATGTTGGGCTCGAGTCCTGCTGATGCGAGTGGCATATGGTTGCCCCGTTTCCCCGCCAGAACGTTGACGTCGCGGTCATCGGGGGTGGTCCGGCCGGCGCCGCCGCCGCGACCCTACTGGCAGGCTGGGGGCATTCGGTCACCGTGCTCACCAAGCCGACACCCCCAGGTGTGAGCCTGGCCGAGTCGCTTCCACCCAGTATCGTCAAGCCGCTCGCCGCCGTGGGGCTGCGGCAGGCCGTCGAGTCCGGCGGGTTCTATCGGAGTCGGGGGAATACTGTCTGGTGGGGCGAGGACGAGGGTCGGTCCGAATCGTTTTCGAGCGGCGGTCGTGGGTATCAAGTCGTGCGGGAGGCTTTTGATGAGGTTCTCCTCGGTCATGCTGAGTTGGTCGGCGCGACGGTTCGCCGTGGGACCGTCCGGGAAGTCGATCTCGAGCGCTCGCCGCGGCGTCTGATCTATGCGTCGGGGGCGGGCCACCGCGGCATGCTAGAAGCCGCCACGGTTCTCGACTGTTCAGGTCGGGCCGGGGTGATTGCCCGGCGCGGTCATCGACTACCCGACCACAATCGTACCACCATCGCACTGGTCGGCGTCTGGCGACGCGACGATGGATGGGACCTTCCAGATCCGACGCACACCCTGGTCGAGTCGTATGCCGACGGCTGGGCCTGGTCGGTTCCCGTGTCCGGTACCGACCGGTATCTGACGCTGATGGTCGATCCGCAAACGACCGCTCTTCAGCGTGCTGGAGATATCGAACGGATCTACCGTCGGGAACTTGAAAAGACCCTCCGGCTGGCCCGTCTGGTCAGTGGGGCCACACTCGTCCGGACCCCCTGGGGTCGTCATGCCTCGGTCTATTCGGCTCGCCAGTTCGGCGGACCCGGTTTCTTACTGGTGGGGGACGCGGCGTCGTTCATCGACCCCCTGTCGTCGTTCGGCGTCCGCAAGGCGCTGACGTCGGCGTGGCTCGCGGCGGTCGTCACGCGCACGAGGCTCCGACGCCCAGAGATGGCGACACCGGCACTCGAGCTGTTTAGCCGGCGCGAGACGGAAGTCTTCGAGACGTCGCGTCGACTGGCTGCAACCTATTTTGCAGACGTCTCGCGGACCCGTGCACATCCGTTCTGGGTCGATCGGTCGGAGCAAGAGGACACGCCCCACCCGCTCAACGTAGAGGTGGAGGGGCTCCGTGATGATCCGTCGGTGCGTGACGCATTCGAGTCGCTGCGCCAGGCGCCGTCGATCGACCTGCGGGCGACACCCGCGGTCAGCCTGACAACGCAGCCGGCGATTCGAGACGATGAGGTGACGCTGGAACCGTGTCTTGTCGTCGCCGGGTGGCCGAGCACTCGGGCCGGCGTGCGCTTTCTTCGCGGCGTGGATCTCCCCCGTTTGGTGGAGATGGCTGGGGCTCATGCTCAGGTTCCGGACCTGTTCGACGCGTATGGTCGAACCTGCGGCCCGGTACCCCTACCCGACTTCCTCGGTGCGCTGGCGGTGCTTCTGGGAAAAGGGGCATTGCGAAACCGGAGTGAATGAGTTACAACCACAGGCAGTTGAGGGCGGAATGATCGTCGACTGGCGAATTGGAGCCGCGGTGGTGGCGGCGAGCGTGGTTGTGGGCGCGTCGCTTGGTTGGGCACAGGACCCGACGTCCGAGGACCAGGGTCTTCCGGTCACGAGTCCCGTGATTCGGCGTGCGTGCGGGTCGTGTCACCAGGGGGATGCCGAAGGTCGCATGACCCGGATTTCGTACCAGCGCGGGACACCGGAGGGGTGGCAGCAAACGATTCGCCGGATGGTGCTGCTCAACGGACTGCAAATCGAAGCCAACGATGCACGCGAGGCAGTTCGATACCTGGCCACCAACCATGGTCTCGCTCCCGAAGAGGCGCGTCCAGTTGCCTTCGAGGTCGAACGCCGGATGATCGACCACGTCTACGAGGCCGATCCGGAGACCCAGACCACGTGTACCAAATGTCACTCGCTCGGACGAGTGCTGAGCCAGAGGCGCACCCGCGAGGGCTGGGAACTTCTGGTGGCGATGCACCAGGGTTACTATCCGTTGACCGATTTCCAGTCGTTCTATGGGCGGGGACCCGCTCCACCGCCGGGTCCGGACGGCGAACCGCAATACCCCGTCGACAAAGCGGTGGACCATCTGTCGACCGCGTTTCCCCTGGTCACGCCGGAGTGGACTGCCTGGTCGGCCAATCTCAGACCGGCGCGTCTTGCCGGAAGCTGGGCGCTCTCAGGGTCGGAACGTGGGAAGGGACCTATCTACGGCACGGTGGAGTTGACGGCGGTAGCCGACGCGTCGGACGAGTACGAAACACGGATCAGTTATGTCTACGCTCGCACGGGCGAGTCGGTGAGTCGAACCGGCCGCGCGCTCGTCTACACGGGGTTTCAATGGCGCGGTCGTTCCGAGACACCGGCCGGTGAGTCCCTCCGCGAGGTCATGTTCGTCGAGCGGAACCAGCAGCTGATGTCCGGCCGGTGGTTCACTGGTGATCACGACGAACGCGGGCTCGATATCTCGCTGACCCGCGTCGGTTCACAGCCGAACGTCAGTGGCATCTACCCGGCAGCGTTCAGGCCATCGTCGGCCGACATCGCGGTGACGCTTTATGGTGCGAATCTCCCGAATAGTCTCACGGCGGCGGATCTCGACCTCGGTCCAGGGATCAACGTCACCGCGGTGGTCGACGGCTCTGACACCACGGCAGTCCTCACAGTCACGGTGACGCCCGAGGCCGCCGTCGGTGCCCGTGACCTGTTTCTTGGCCGGGCGTTCTTGCCGAACGCGGTGACCGTGTACGACACGGTCGACCGCATTACCGTGACGCCGGCGACCGGCATGGCGCGCGTGGGTGGCATTGTCTTTCCGAAGAGATATGAGCAGTTTGAGGCCCGTGGCTATCACAACGGAGCCGATGGTCAACCCGACACCGCCGACGATCTGGACCTGGGACTGATTGACGTCGAGTGGTCCCTCGAGGAGTATGCCGTGACGTTTGGCGACGACGATATCGAGTTCATCGGCACACTCGATGCTGACGGCTTCTTCACGCCGGCCATTGATGGTCCCAACCCCGAGCGGCTGAACAACAACAACAACGTCGGTGACGTGTGGGTCGTCGCGACGTACACTGACCCGGGCGAAGGAGACGCGGTGTCGCGACCGCTCCGCGCACGCGCGCACTTGCTCGTGACGGTGCCCATCTACAATCGCCGGGATGCCTGGACGGGGGGACCGTGACCCAGCTTGCATCGCGCCACGCACACCGGTTTGAAGCCGCAGGTCGTTCGTACCTCTATCTCGTCCCGAGTGCCGCGGTCTTCGGTCTCGACGCTCCAACGCGAGCGGTGATGGATGGCCTCGCTGCCGGACCGCGCGATCACACCGAGCTGATCGACACCCTCGGGCATGAATTCGAGGCCGATGACATCCGTGCGGCGATCGAGGAATTGGTCGGTGCTCAGGCCGTGGGTCGGGTTGAACCGGCGCTCGAGAGCGCCCCGCCGGCTCCACAGATTATCCCGTTGACCCAATTAGCGGAGGTGCCGCTCTCGACCCTTGTCGTCAACGTGACGAACCAGTGCAATCTGAGTTGCGAGTACTGCTACGAGTACGGCGAGGACAAGATCGTCGATACCGAGAACGGGGCCAAGCCGAAGTTCATGGACGCGGAGACGGCTCGGGAGAGCGTCGAGTTCATGCTGGCGGAATCGGGTTCCAACAAGGTCGCTCGGTTGACGTTCTTTGGTGGCGAGACGCTGATGAATTTCCCGGTGCTGGAGGACGCGATTCCGTATGCCCGGCGCCGCGCCAGCGACATGGGCAAGCAAGTAGAGTTCAGCCTGACGACCAACGCCACGCTCCTACGCCCGGACATCATTGAGTTTCTTGCCGAGAACGATGTGGGGGTCACGGTGTCGATTGACGGCCCGAGGGACATGCAGAACCGTTTCCGGGTGTTTCATGACGGACGCGGGAGCTACGACGTCGTGCTGCCAAAAATCAAGGCGCTCCTCGCGCGGCATCGCAGTCGTCCAATCGGTGCTCGGGTGACGCTCACCTCCGAGGTGCTTGACGTGGTGCGGATCTATCGCCACCTGACGGACGAGGTCGGGTTCTGGGAGGTCGGGTTCGCTCCCGTCACGACGTCACCCGGATTGTCACACGCCCTCGGCGCATCGGGGTTCGACACGATGTTGGCGCAGTTTCGTGAGCTCGCCGACGACTTTCTCGCCGCCGCTCTCGAGAACCGGCATCACGGTTTCACCAATGTCCGGGACACGTTGGAGGAGATACACAAAGGGGCGAGCAAGGCCTATCCATGCGGTGCGGGGATCGGCCTGTTGGGCGTGGCGACCGACGGTGATGTCGCGTTGTGCCATCGATTTGCCGGGTCCGACGACCACAAGATGGGAACAGTCAGCGAAGGGATCGACCAGGCCGCCCGTCTCGAGTTTCTCGAACGGCACCACATCGATCACAAGACCGATTGCAGCGTCTGCTGGGCGAAACCGCTGTGCGCAGGTGGGTGCTATCACGAGGCCCAGGTACGCTACGGCACGACCACAGCGGCCAACCTTCACTATTGCGATTGGATTCGCGCCTGGACCGATTCGTGCCTGAAGATCTACGGGGAGATTGCTGAACGGAACCCGGCCTACTTGGACCAGTTTGATGGCAAGCCGTCCGCTGCTTCGGCATAGGTGTAATCATGAGACATCTCAGACCAGTGAACGACAAAGCGAAGCGAGTTGAGCGTCTCGTCGAGACGGCGCAGGCCGCTCGACGGGTCGGAGAGGTCGTCGCGCTGCAGGACCAGCCCGGTGGTCCGCCTCAGCAGGAGGGCCCGCACATTCCGCTCGGCTGTACATTCGTATTCTCGCCAGGGTGGGAGACCGACCAAAACGGTGGTACTGCGGGATTGTGCGCACCGGTCGAGCGTGACCTGTTCGACTGCCACCTCGGGTGTTTCTGGCCCGCGCACGTTCCGGACCAGATGAACCACGCACCCGATTGGACCAGCCGATGCGCCGCGGCCCAAAAGGATTGGCGAAAAATCGACTTGATCTTCCCGTAGACCCGGAGCCCAAAGTCTAGAGCCTGGCCATGACCCTGATACACCGAGTCCTTTTTGGATTGCTCGTTGTGACCGCCCTGGGAGTACGTGCGACCGCGCAATCCGAGGAAGGTATCACCGGCGGGACTGGGACCCTGTATCTCGGGTCGTATCCCAACCAGATCACCGTCGTTGACGAGGCCACCGAGCGGGTGCTCGATCCCATTCCCGTCAGCATCGGCGTGCCGAGGAACCTGACGCTGTCCCGGGACCGGTCGCGGTTCTACATGATTGACTCGACCTACGAATGGTTCGAGACGATCGACGTGGCACGGCGTGAGACGGTGCACACGTTCACCTTGAGTCAGGACAACCGTAAGGCACGGCTTCGAGGGTTCACGGTCCACCCGGATGGTCGTCATGTCCTGCTCGTGGTCGACACCGCGGTCAAGCTGATAGACCGGTTCGATGTCGAGGAGCCAAAGCTGCTGTTGTACGACATGGAGCGTGATGAGGTCGTCCGGGAGCTCGAGTGGCCGAGCGGACACGCACATGGGTCGAACCGGATGCTGTTTTCTCCAGACGGTCGATTCCTGTATCACTTTGGCCGCGATGTGCTGGTGCTCGAGACCGACACCTACACCGAAGTGAATCGTTGGGCGATCTCTGAACCGATCGAGTCGGGACTGGGTCGGCTAGACCTGAATTTTACTCCCGACCTGATCAATGAGGCGCCCGGATTCTTCACCGGGATCGTCACGGTTCACGATGACACGCAAGACCGAGACTTGATGGGCATCGCAAGAATCGACCTGACCAATCAAGACGTCGATCTCTATACGCTCGGTCCGGCCGTTAACCGGATGAGATTCGCATTGGTCCCTGGGCGGGCGAAGGCGTACGGCCTATCCAGTGAGATCGGCCGCTACGAGTTCTGGACCTTTGACCTCGAAGGCCGTCGGCTGGAGGGTCGTCGTCCGTTCCCGGGAAGACCCCGGATGGACCTCGATGTCAGCACAAACGGCCGTCTGCTCTACATCTCACAGGCCGGTAACACGATCGACCTCTACAACGCCGACACACTCGACTACCTGCGCACGATCACGCTGGACGGCGACCAGACGACCTCGATGCTCGTCGTGCCCTAGGAACCCGTGGTAGACGTCACGCGGCATTCGCCCGACGAAGCATCTCGGCACGCGGCGTTGCTCCTCGGGCGATTACTCCCAATACGTTCCCTTGTCGTGGGTTGCTCGCCAGTTTCGATGCGACGCGCGACTTTCACCACGGACTCCTAGCCGTCGGCCAACAACGGTTGTGCTCGATCCAGCCTTCCGTCGGGCGCTTGCCTACGTCATTCCCTACTGGCGATGCCTGGTGCTCGTGGTCGTGCTCAGCTTGGTGAGCACGTGTGTCTCACTCTACCTCCCGCTGCTCGCGCGCAGTCTGGTTGACGACGCCCTGCTTGGGGGCGACTCGGCCGCGCTTGTCCGTGTCGTGACACTCCTAGCCGGATTCACGCTCGTGGGGTTCGTCTTGAACCTCGTGAGTGGGCTGCGGTACACACGTGTGTCAGCAGAGATCCTATTCGACATGCGGCTGGCACTGTATCGACATCTCCAGCGGCTCTCACCCCGGTTCTACGCGCGGACCCGACTGGGCGACATCGTCTCGCGACTCAACAACGACATCGGTGAAATCCAGCGTGTGGCGGCCGAGGCCGCCCTCGCGTGGGTCGGGAATGTGCTGTTCCTGGCCGGTGCCGTCGTCGTGATGGTGTGGCTCGACGTGCGGCTCTTTCTGGTGGGCATCGCCCTGGTGCCGCTCAGCCTGTGGGCCCTGGTGCATTACCGGCGTCGTCTGGAGGGACGGGTCGCCACGCTTCGTCACCGAAGCACCGATATTGGGAGCTTCCTGATCGAAACACTGCAGGCGGTCACGGCCGTCGTGACCGCGAACGCCCAGGAGCGAGAGGTGCAGCGGTTTCGCGGAAAGAACGACCGCTTCATCGACGCCTTGATGTCGATGCAGCGGGTGACCTATCTGTCGGGTGGGTTGCCGGGTCTGATTCTGGGAGGGAGCACGGCGTTGGTGTTCGTGTATGGAGGTCAGCGCGTGATCGCCGGAACGTTGACGATGGGGGCGCTCGTCGCGTTCATGGCCTATCAGATGCGCCTGCTGGCACCGGTCCAGGCACTCATGGGGCTCTATGCCAGTCTGGCCACGGCCAAGGTGTCGCTGGACCGAGTCCACCAAATCAGCGATGCCGAGCCCGAGGTTGTCGAGTCGCCCAGTGCGGTCGAATTGACGACGGTTCGGGGTGCCGTACGGTTCGAGCAGGTCAATTTTTCGTTCGATCGAGGCGCACCCACGCTCGACGACGTGTCGTTTGAAATCCAACCCGGAGAGACCGTGGCGATCGTTGGCGAGAGCGGAACCGGGAAGAGCACGATCGGTCATCTGCTGTTGCGGCTGTTTGACCCCGATCGCGGCACGGTGCGGATCGACGGTCACGACCTGCGGGAAGTGACACTCACGAGTCTGAGACGACATGTGGCATTCGTGGATCAGGAGCCGTCGCTGTTTCATGCGAGCGTGCTCGAGAACATGACCTACGCCCGTCCGGATGCTCCGATGTCCGATGTGCGAGCCGCGGCGTCGGCCGCAGGAATCGACGACTTCATTACAGGGCTTCCGCAGGGCTACGCCACAGTGATTGGAGAGCGCGGAGCGGCCCTCTCGGCCGGTGAACGGCAGCGGATTGCAATCGCCAGGGCCCTCCTCACCGAGCCGTCGGTTCTCATGCTTGACGAACCAACCGCGGCGCTCGACCCGGTCACCGAGGGGCGGGTCCTGGATGGATACGAGAGCTTCATGCACGACCGGACTACGATCGTCATCTCCCATCGGGTGGAGCTGGCACGGCGGGCCGACCGCGTGCTGGTTCTCGAGGATGCGAAGATCGTCGAGAGCGGTCCACCCGACCGGCTGCTGGCCCCAGGGACGGCCTTCGCCAGGCTCTTTGCCTCGGCCGACCCGGCGATCGAGGCCCCGGTCCGGTCCGATCGGCCCGCGGTGCCATGACCGACGTTCGGATCGCCGTGATCGATAGCGGGATCCATGCTGAGCATCCGCATGTGCAGGGCGTCACGGACGGTGTCGCTATCGATGCGGGCGGCGCTGCGGGGCCAGATTGGGTCGACAGACTGGGACACGGCACGGCGGTCGCCGCGGCCATCCGTGAGTTTGCCCCGTCGGCGTCACTCCTGGCGGTCAAGGTGTTTGACCGCTCACTCACGACGTCTGTCTCGTCCTTGGTGGCGGCGATCGCCTGGTCGGCGCGTCACGGCGCCAACCTTATCAACCTCAGCCTCGGTGTGAGGGATGACGACTACGCCGAGGTCATGGAGGAGGCGGTCAGGGAGGCCGACGCCTGCGGCAGCCTCATCGTAGCGTCGGGAGAGGATGGCGGCCAACGTTGGCTCCCAGGGTCACTGGACGGCGTGGTCCGGGTCGAGCTCGACTGGGCCTGTCCGCGGGGGCAGTTCGTGTGTGGCGGCGAGGAGCGCGCCATCGTGTTTCGTACATCCGGCTACCCGAGACCGATTCCCGGCGTCGACCCCGAGCGGAACCTCAAGGGACTGAGTTTCGCTGTCGCCAACATGACCGGACTGGCGGCCCGCATCCTGGCCGACCGGCCCGTCTCGGGCTACACCGATCTGGTTGCCCGGCTCGCCGAGCGTGCCACGCCACACTAGTGGACACACCACTCGTGCAGTGATCTCGAAACAACTCGGGATTCGGCCACCGAGGCATCCTACCCCGCTGCGTTGATTCTCGGTCACACAGTCCCGATTTGCTCCCTCGTCGCGCCTTGCTGGGCGGTCGCCTCGGCGTCCTCGATGCCCGAGCTATTTCGAGATCACTGCACTAGCTGCCGCGCTCGACGATTGTGGCCCCATCGCTCATCTGGTCGCTGGGGTACGTGATCACGCGTTCGCCCTCAGCGACGCCGGAGAGGATCTGCGCCTCGAATCCGTTCCGTTGAGAGGATCTGCGCCTCGAATCGCCCACATCCACCGTGCGGATGGCGGCCTGGTCACCAGTCACTACATAGACTGTCCAGTCATCCCCAGAACGGAAGAGACTGCTGGTTGGGACCAGCAGAACATCGTTTTCTTCCCAGACCACCACCCGAACCTCGACGCGATACCCGTCACCCAGCGCCGTCCAGGCGTCGCGGTCCGCCTCGAGATCGATGATGACGTTGACCCGCTGTTCCTCGACACCCAGCGCCGAGACCTTGGTGAAACCGAACGGCTCGATCCGCCTGACCCGGCCGCGAAGTGTCGTGTCACCACCCCATTGCTCGATGAGCACCGCGTCACCAACATCGACCCGGACCGCGTCGGTCGAAAGCAGATCGGACACGATCTCCAGCTCACGAGGGTCGGCCACCTCCAGCAACGGCTCCCCGGCCGCAACGATCGCCTCGCTCTCGTGTAGGCGTCGAAGTACGACCCCGTCGATCGGTGACCGCAGGGCAATAGTGGGACCGTCGGCTGCGGCCACGGGGTTGCCGTCGGCGTGAAGCAGGCTCGCACGTGCCACCTCGAGTTCGAACTCCACGGCGGTGACCGTAAACTCCGCAGACCGCGCACTCTCGGCCGCCGTCGTTGCCCGCAGCTCAGCTACCTCGAGTCGGTCCCTCGCAATGAGATTGTTCTCGTCGAGCTCTGTGGAGCGCTCGAATTCAGACCTGGCAAACTCCTGTTCGGCGAAGGCGCGGGCTCGCTCGACCCGCGCTCGCGCGACCGCGGCGTCGGCCGCCTTGACGCGCGCTTCAGCCTCAGCCCGGGTTCGACTGTCAAGCAGCATCGGATCCGACGGGAGGAACGTGGCGAGCACGGTCTCGTTGGCCACGACGGGATCACCCGGTTCATGCTCGATCCTCAGCACCCGACCGGCCAGCGGTGCCGACACGAGGAAGCGGTCGCGGACTCTGGTCTCGCCCTCCTCGTCGACGGTTACCTGGAGCGAGCCGCGATTCACGGCGGCGAAGTCAGCAGCCACGGGAGCCGGACGTAGGGCAAGGCCGATGGCAACAAGTGCCGCTGCAACAATCAGCCAGACGAGCACTCGCGTCGGACGAATCTTCATATTGGCGATTACTCCCGGGTCTTCAACACTTCCACCAGGTTGAGTCGGTCCAGTCTACGCCGCACCAGTAGCCCTGAGACGGCAGTGGCGACGAAGATGGCTACAGTCGCGAGGGCGTAGGTTCGAGGATTGGCAACCAGGGGAAACTTGTACAGTTCGGTGTCGAAGAGTCCCACCAGTAGCGCCGAGAGACCGTATCCGAGACCCATTCCCAGTGGCAAGGCGACGAACGTCAGCAGGGCGAGCTCTCCCAGGAGAATTGACGAGATCTCTCCGCGAGTAAAACCCATGACCCTCAGGCTGGCGAGCTCCCGGCTGCGCTCCGAGAGCGAGACGCGCGCGGCATTGTAGACGACTCCGAACGCGATCAGGCCGGCGAACATGACGTTGAAGAAGATCATCACGTTGATGTTCTCGGCGAACGTCTCTTCGAACGACTCGAGGGCGGCACCCTTCAACGTCACACCCGCCACCACCGGGGTGTGCTTAATCGCTTCGAAGAGCTCAGGCAGAAGCGCGCTGTCGACCGTCACATATCCGCCGGACAGATTACTACCTTCGTTCATTATGCGTCGGAGGGCCGCGATCTCCATATACGCGGACGCTCCCATGAACTCATCGACGATAGTCGCGACGACGACCTGACGGACCGGTCGCCGACCCTCCAGTACCTCTACCGTGACGAGGTCACCACGGGCCACCGCCAGGATTTCGGCCAGCTTGGTCGATACCACCAACCCTTCGGGTGGCAGCGTCACCTGGGTCAACGTTCCGACATCGAGGACACGGTTCAGCTGCGCACGAGACGGCAGCCCGGTGATGGCCAGCTGCCGAGACCGGTTTGCCGACCGAAGCCGCGCCGGCACAGACCGGAGCGGCTCTGCAGCCACGACCCCCGGGAGGCGCTCTACCGCATGGAAGCCTGCGGCGGAGACCGGCTCGACGAAGCTGAGGGCCAGATCCTGCCGCTGCGCCAGGTTGAACTGAATGTCCATCATGACATCCATCGAATCGATGGCGAACGTACCCACGATCAGCATCGCCAGCGAGAACGCGATCCCGACGGTCGACGTCAGCGAGCGCACAGGCTGTCGCTGGATGTTGCGCATGACGATGCGTGCGGGCTGCGAGAGGAGTCGCTGCAGGCCGATCCGCTCCATGAAGCTGAGACCGTGGCTGGCCGGTGGCTGCGGCCGCATCGCCTCCGCGGGTGGGAGTCGGACGGCACGACCGACCGCGGAGACCGCACCAAGGATGGCCGCCACGATCCCAATCGCGATGGCACTCACGATCACCGTTGGCAGCAGACGATACTCCAGCACCGGGAATCGGAAGAAGTCGTTGTAAATGATGATCATGGCGCGGCCCATGGCAGCGCCGCCGAGAGTGCCCAGCAGGGTACCGCCCAAACCGATCGCCAGCGCCCACTTGGTGTAGTGGGCGGCGATCGCCCGGTTCCGATAACCGAGCGCCTTGAGCGCCGCAATCTGTTCGCGTTGCACGGTGACGATTCGCGTCAAGGCGACATTCAGCAAGAACGCGGCAATCGCCATGAAGATGATCGGCACGACGAAACCCACACTCTGCAGTCCTCGGAGCTCGTTCTCGACCGACCAGTGCGAGAGTTGCAGGGCTCTCGGAATGGCCCCCCACCCGCCGTACGGCCGAATCAGATCGTCAAGCCGGGCGATAACATCGTCCTCACGGGCCCCGGGCATGAGTGTCAGGGCGACATCGTTGAAGCCTCCCTCCATGTCGAATGCGGACGCCAGCGAACGCCGCTCCATCCAGAACACGCCGAAGCGGGTGTCGTCCGGGATCAGCTCGCCTGGCCGGATCGTGTAGATGAACTCGGGAGATAGTGCGAAACCGACGATCCTGAGGTCACGACGACGACCGTTGATGATCGCCCGCACCGTGTCCCCTGGTTCGAGCTCATGGGCCAGGGCAAAGCCCTCGCTGACGATCGCCTCGTCCGGGCGATTGGCGGCGATATAGCGACCGCGCCGGAGAACGAGGTCGTTCAGAATCGGTCTTCGCACCGCGGGAATCGACACCAGCCGCCCGGTAGCCGGTTCACTGAGTCCTTCGACATCGAGCGTGACATCGACGACGACGCGGGTCTCCACCTGCGCCACGCCGGGGATCTGCCCGATGCGGTCACGCAGCCGCCACGGGGCGCGCTTGAGTGAGGCGAAAACATCGGCGAATCGCTGACGGTCGTAGTAGGCGGACCGGGTGAGTTGGAGCGAATCGAACGCCGACATGTACATCGTCAGCATCACGACGCCTACGCCGATGACGAGGCCGATCGCGATCGCCTGGCCCTTGATTTGCCAGAGGTCGCGAAGAAGCTTCCGGTCGAGGGCGGTCATTGAATCACCACGTCAGGTCGCGGGCCGGTCGTTTTTCTGTGTTGTGCTCGACTGCGCTGATGTTTCCGTCGGATAGGTGGATCACACGGTCGGCCATGGCCGAGACCGACGCGTTGTGGGTGATCACTGCGGTCGTCGTCCCCAGCTCTCGGTTGATCCGTTCGATGGCCTGAAGCACGACGATACCGGTCGCGATGTCGAGGGCTCCGGTCGGTTCGTCGCAGAGGAGCACGTCGGGTTGCTTGGCGATGGCGCGCGCGATTGCCACCCGCTGCTGTTCCCCACCTGACATTTGGGCGGGGAAGTGGTCCAAGCGATCACCCAAGGAGACGATGTCGAGCGCCTCTTCGGGTCGAAGCGGGGCGCGGGCGATCTCCGTCACGAGCGCGACGTTCTCGCGTGCGGTCAAACTTGGAATCAGGTTGTAGAACTGAAAGACAAAGCCGACATGATTCCGGCGATACGCGGTCAGCGCGTCGTCGTTCGCCATCGTGAGGTCTTCGCCGCGATACAGGACACGACCCGAGGTCGGCACATCCAGCCCCCCGAGGATGTTGAGGAGTGTCGATTTGCCGCTGCCCGAGGGTCCAAGAAGAACGAGGAACTCCGATTCGAAGAGGCTGACGTCGACGCCACGGAGGGCGTGCACTTCGACCTCTCCCATGTGATAGACCTTGGTGAGGTCCTTCGCCTCAAAGACCGACGGACCGGTACCGGTGTGTGGCGCCGTTCGGTGCGTGTCCGAGGGGCCCTCGAGGGTGCGCATCATGCCGCTTCATCAAGTATAGCTGGGCGTTCTCTCACACCGTCCAGTATGCTAGAGGTCTCAGTGGGTTCCCTGCTACGACTTCCGGTTATTCGCGCTCTCCACAAACGACAGCTGTTGTTTCCGACAGTCGTCGCGATTGTCGTCGCAGGCGTGCTCGTGCAGGGGGCGCTCGACCGCAGCCAACCCCCGCGAATGACGTCGGAGTCGGAGGCAACGGTTCTCGCGCCGGAGCCTCGTCCGATTCTCCGCGCGAACCTCGAGAAAACGCCGCTCACCTATGTCTCTGACTACTGGAACCAGCTGGCTGAGGGTGCTCGCGACAACCTCGTCGCGATCGGTCCGACGGCGACGCCCGGCATCTTGATCGGGCCGAGGCTAGCACTGACGACCGTGCAGCCGGCCTTGGCTGTCCTGGGGGAGAGAAGTCGCATGGCGTTGACCCGCGACGCACCCGAAGACGCGGCTGCCGAGGGTGAGTCAGACGAGGTGATCCCGGACGACGGGGCGCGCGACGGCGTTGTGGAGGATGAGATCGAGCGGGTGGTCGACGACGTTGGTCCCCATCGACTCCGGGCTTGGGATGAAGAGCTCGGCCTCGCCTTGTTCGACGTCGACGATGCTGCCGAGACGGCGTTCACGCTTTCGGATCCACGCCGTCTGCCCTCAGGCTCGTATCTTGGTGCGGTCACACTCGACGGAAACGGTGCGCCAACCGTCACACCAGGTTATCTGGTCACCACAGTGGCAGAGGCGAATTCCGGCTCTGGAGACCTGGTTGTGTCAATGGATCTTCCGTCGACATTGTCGGTGGCGGCGATCATCGATCTTGATGGTGCCATGGTCGGTCTGGCCTACGCCTCCGACGCCGGACGCCGGGTGGTCACGACGACCGAGATGCTCGGTCTGATCGAGGCGCTGCAGACCGAGACCATCTGTCGCAGCATCGAAGTGTCTGACCTCGGCGACGAGATCCAACGGCTGCTCGGGGTCGAGAATGGCGTCCTCATCGAGTATGTACGTCCCGAGGCGTTCACGCAGGAGCCGTCGCTGCGGGGCGGCGATGTCCTGCTCGAATGGGGCAACACGCCGCTGGAGTCAGCCGAGCAGTTCGCGAGCGTGTTCGACGCCCAGACACCTGGCTCTCTTGTCCGGTATCGGGTTCTTCGTGGGCGCCGGCGCGTCACTGGTGGCACGGTCATGCCCGCTCGAGATTGCGCTCCGGTGACCTCCGATCCGGTTCGCCTTCTGCGGTTCGGACTTGCCGTGCAATGGATCGACCGATCCGGAACAGATACGGTGTCGAGCGACGGGTGGTATGTCGTCGCGGTTGCACCCGACAGGGCCGCCGCCGCCGGTGTCCAGGAGCTCGACTATCTCCGGTCGATCGACGGGCAGGGAGTCGATGACCAAGACGACCGACCGATTCTGGAAGCGGCCGCCGCGTCAGAGGAGGCGCTGGTGCTGTCGCTCCTTCGGGACGGTCGGGCGAAGCTGGTGGCCGTGCCGCCGGAGGCCGACGACGACGTGGAAGCGGTGCCGCTCGCCGGCGAAACCGAGTCCGACAGATAAGCGGTGCTCTCTCGTGCGCCGAGGTCTCCTCCCACGAAGCCATGAGTCCACAAGCTGATTCCGTTCCGCCCGTTCGTCGGGTGCTGCAGGCGGTCGGTCACGCCCTGGGTACGCGGCTGTCGGTGTGGCGTTGGGCCAAGGTGTGGCTGCGTGCGTCCTTCCTCCCAGAGCAGAACTACCTCATCATCCTGTCGGTCGTGGTCGGCGTCTTGACCGGACTCGGCTCGGTCGGGTTCATCTACGTGCTCGAGGCCGTCACCACGTTTGCTCGCGGACCGGTCGCTGGCGTGTTGTCACGCTTCGGTCCCGCTGAGCTCGTCCTGCTGCCTGCCCTTGGCGGACTGCTGGTCGGGCCGATTGTGCATCGGTTTGCTCGAGAGGCCAAAGGGCACGGCGTCCCCGAAGTGATGACCGCACTTGCGTTGCGTGGGGGCCGCATCCGAAAACGAGTCGTCACGGTCAAGGTCATTGCGTCGTCGTTGACGATCGGGTTTGGTGGGGCCGCCGGCCGCGAGGGACCGATGGTGCAGATCGGCTCGGCGATCGGCTCGACAGTGGGTCAGTGGACTCGTCTCACCTCGAACAACGTGAGGACCCTGGTGACGTGCGGTGCGGCCGGTGGCATCGCGGCCACCTTTAACGCTCCGATCGCCGCAGCCATCTTCTCGATGGAAGTATTGACGGGACGGATCCACACCGACTTCCTGCTCGTGCTGCTGACCTCACTCAGCTCCTGCATGATTGCGCGCCACTTCCTAGGGAACTTCCCGGCGTTCACGTCGCCGGTGTACGACCTTGTGAGCCCCCTCGAGCTGCCTCTCTACTTCTTGATGGGGATTCTGATCGGGACTGCTGCCATCGGATACGTGAAGCTGCTGTATCGCTCGGAGGATCTGTTCGGGGCGTGGGTCTTTCCCGATTACCTCAAGCCGGCCGTTGGCGGATTGATGGTGGGGTTGATCCTGCGGTACTTCCCAGAAGTGTACGGCTCGGGTCTCCCGGCCGTGGAATCGGCCTTGTGGGTCCGGTTTTCGTGGCAGCTACTGCTCGCGCTGTTCTTCGCTCAACTCATGGCCAACTGTGCGACCCTCGGGTCCGGCGGTTCCGGTGGAGTGTTTGCCCCGAGCCTGTATATGGGCGCGATGCTCGGCGGTGCCTTCGGCTCCTTCACGCACAGCATGTTTCCGGAGTGGACCGCGGGCTCCGGGGCGTATGCGATGGTCGGTATGGCGGCATTCTTCGCGGCGGCCGCAAAGGCGCCGACGACCTCGATCTTGATTCTGTTCGAGATGACCAATGACTATCGGATCATGCTGCCGCTGATGGCGGCCACAGTTGGCAGCGTGTATGTATCGCACCGGCTCTTCCCGCTCACCATCTATACGCTGAAGCTTCACCGGCGCGGTATCAGCTTCCCGCACGGCGAGGACACAGAGCGGCCGGTCGTCGAGGCGGCACGGCCGATTCCTCCGACCGAGCCTGCCGGGGCCTGACTCGCTACGGTTTGTCGTCGACGATGATCTGCTGGAGCGCGGCCTCCTCGGGTGGGAGTTCGGCGTCTCCAGTGGGGTACTCGTTGGCGTGAAGCATGTAGGCAATGATGTCGACGTAGCCTTGGGCACTCAGGCTGGCCGGTGCCCCCTGTGGCATCGTTGTGCGGATGGCCGCGTACATGTCACCAATGGAGAGGTCGCTCCATCTGAACGAGAACGGGGCGCCGACGAGCGGCGGTGCGATGCCGTCCCCGAGCAGGTCTTCGAGGTGGCAGGCGGCACATTCCTGCATATACGTATCCTCGCCGCGCGCAGCCTGAGCCTCGGTGAAGACACCCGCCGACGTGGCGCCCTCCTGCGCAAGACTCTCTCTGTCTCCGCCGATAGCCAAGGCCACAGCCATCGCCCCTATCACCACCACACCAGCACTACCATCACGCCGTCGTCTCGCCATTGAATCCCCGTCCCTCCCTCGATGAATTGGTCGAGATCACTATAACATCCGAGCCGGCCCGGTCTTGGACCCGCACTGGTGGCCGTGTCTGCTTGACGACGTCAGGCGGGCACCACCAGTGCCAAAAAGATCGCGAGGTTGATACCATGCGCGGTGAAGCACAGGGGGCAAGCCACCTGATTGACGAACAGCAGGGCGTGGCTGAGGTAGACCCCCAGGCTCACCGTCAGAGCGCTCACCACGACGTACAAGACCGGGAGCGGCGCCGGCCCGTCGATCCACCCGAAGACGGCACCCAGGAGGATACCGAGGTAATAGAGCTGGCCCAACACGGAGTTGGGAAAGAAGAACACGCGCGCCTGAGGTGTGAAGACAATCGAGGCGCAGGTCTGTTCATCCATTCGGCAAAACGACGGCACCCAGCGCACGTCGGGCCGGACCCAGTGATACGCGACGGCCGTGAAATAGGTTGAGATCAGCAGACCGACCACCGACAGGCCGACGAGAAGGCTCGTCACACCGATCACAGGCCGCTGGTCGCTACCAGCGCCCCCCAGACGACGAGCCCGGCCCCGCTCAGCGACGGCACCCATCGATGGGGCCAGATCTTCTCGATCAGCACGAAGACGGCCAAGCCGGCGATCCACAGGAGATTCATGACGCCACCGACGAACAACAGACACATTAGAACCCAGCAGCACCCCAGGCAGTAGCGACCGTGGGTCCACCCCATGCGAAATGCCCCACGTGTGCCGCTTCGCCAGTGGGTGCTGATGAACTGGAGCGGGGACTGGCAGTGCCGCAGACAGCTTGTCTTCAGGGGAGTCCACTGGTAGATGCCCGCCGCTACGAGCGTCGCTCCACCCAGTAGGGCACTGGTCGTCGTCATCATCGGAGACAACAGGCCTGCGCGGTGGAGTCCCCACTGGAGGAAGGTCGCGGCGAGGCTAAACGCCGACCAGGTTGCGAGGTATCCCGCCGCGAAGACCACGGGTGGCGTGACTGTCTCACCCTGGCTCCGGCGACGGCGGTTGACCGTCGTAAACAGCAGGATCATCGGTGTGGCGCTCGGCAGCATCATCCCGACCATCATGATCGCCCACATCATGAACATGAGGACGAAGTTGGCTGGGGTCCAGGGGATGGCGCGTGCTGACAGCATCGCGTCGCCCATCGCGTCCATCCCAGCGGCGATTGACAGGAGGTAAAGCAAGGCAAGCAGGGTCGCTCCGATGACACTCGCCAGCACCCACAAGCGGTCACGCCTGATCAGCGATTCGAGCGTGGAAGCGGTCGGGGTCACGAGGGCTTCATCATACTCTGGGGCCTACCCCGGTCTGGAACGGGTCGAGCGCGTGGCGGAATGCCGACAAGAACCGAGTCCGTCGTCCCCGGTCACTAGTGGCCTGTACTCATTGAAGTAGTACTGGTACCGTGACGCGCTATATGGCGCTGACACTGACGTCCGATGAACGTACCGAACTGGAACGACGCGTTCGCAGTCTCAAGACCCGCGCGGAGGACGCGCGCCGCGCGCGCGTCATTCTGATGCTGGCTGACGGCGCATCGTACTCGGCGATCGAGGCCGCGGTGCCTTGCTACCGCGACTACGTCAATCGCTGGCGACGGCGCTTTCTGGCGGACCGCGTGGCGGGCCTGCAGCCGCGGTATCGCGGCCAGCCCCCGACGATTCTGACGCCGGCGATGGAAGCGCGCATTCTGGCGAAGACGAGGCAGCGTCCGCCGGATGGCAGCACGCATTGGAGCACCCGCAAACTGGGCCGGTTGCTCGGCATCCATCACAACCTGGTCGCGAAAACGTGGCGGCGGGCCGGCCTGCAACCTCATCGGTTCGAGCGCTACATGCGGTCGGACGATCCGGACTTTGAACAGAAAGCCGCCGATGTGATCGGGCTGTATCTCAATCCGCCGCAACACGCCGCGGTGTTCGCCGTGGACGAGAAAACGGCGATTCAAGCCCTCGATCGCTTGGTCCCGGTGCTGCCGCTGTCGCCGGGGCGCGCCGAACGGCACGGGTTCGAGTACTACCGCCATGGCACGTTGTCGTTGTTCGCCGCGCTCGATACCCAGTCCGGCGAGGTGTTCGGCCAGCCCGTGCCGCGCCACACCAGTGCCGCCTTTGTCCAGTTCCTCGGCGACATCGTCGCCAGTCAACCGCTGGGCCGCGAGATTCATGTGATCGTCGACAACCTCGCGACCCACAAAACATCGGCGGTCCGGGGGTTCTTGGCCGCGCACCCTAACGTCCAGCTCCATTTCACCCCGACGTACTCGTCGTGGCTGAACCAAATCGAACTCTGGTTCGCGAAGATCGAGCGCGACCTTTTGGCACGAGGGATCTTCACCTCCGTCGCCGACCTCGCTCGCAAGATCCGGCGGTACATCCGCCATTACAACAAGACGGCAAAACCGATCCGTTGGAGCTACCGAAATCCGATGCATCGAATTGGTAGTACTTCAGTGAGTACAGGCCACTAGTGGGCGGTCCCGCCTCGCGCTGTCACTGACCGCCGCTCGACGGTGGGTCATCGTCCGACAGCTGTCAAGGTCCACGCGTGCAGGATGCGCCGACACGTACAGAACCGTCCCAGCTGGCACATCGCGAGCCGGGTGACGACGAACGGCGTGGGAGCGACACCTGCGGCGAGCGGGCCCACTCCGACTGTGATATGCGGGTCGAACCGTTGGAGGGCCGACTGCTCCCGAAATGTGGCGACCCACGCGATATCGGCCGACCGCGGTCCGTCGCCGTCGGTCCAGAACGCGTCGTGCTTGTCGTCTCCGTGGGCCCCGTTCCGGAACGGCTCCAGGCCTTCAATGAGTCGACGGTGAAGGGTCGCAAGCTCGCCGGTGCGCTTGACACCGAGCGTCGATGATGTCTGCGCACACGAGATGTGTGTCGTCATGAGCGCGAGCGGCGCCTGATGCTGGATGACTTCGTCGACGACACCGGCGATCGCCTCCAGGTCACGCGGTTTGGCGAACTGCTGAACGAGTGTCAGATGCGGGAGGTGGGTTGAATCGAAGTGAAACCCGTCGGGCGGCGGTCGCAGCGTTCGGTTGAGAGCCGTCAGAGAGTGACCCACAGAGTCGGGCAGCAGCAATGCTATGTCGATTGCCGTACGCGTCGGGTCGGCCACGCACGATGGTTTATCGCGTCGTTCTTTGAGTCAAGACGAACCAACCGACCGTCCCGAGCTGATCGAGGGACGATGCCAGCGATACGCGGCGGGCGACGGTAGAATCATGCGAACGACAATGGAGACGACCGAATCAGTCATTCGGCGGATGACGCGTCTGGCGGCCCGGCATCAGGCGGTCAACCTCGCACAAGGTTTCACCGATGAAGCACCCCCTTATCCGATGGTCTGGGCGGCGGTCACGGCTCTGATCGGGGGAACCGACGCAGGAATCGACCGGCTCCAGCAGGCCGAGGTCGCACGTCTCGATCCGGCGGACCCGTCGGAGGGGTCGGCTCCCAAGCTGAAACAGGTACTCGAAGCGCTCCAGAATCCGCGTGACGCGCTGAATCAGTATTCGTTTCCGTTTGGCCTGCCGGAGCTCCGGGAGGCCATCGCTCGCTACACGGAGCGCTGGTCTGGAGTTCGTCCCGACCCGGAGCGCGAGACGACCGTGGTCCTGGGTGCGACGGAAGGGCTCGCTTCGATCTTCGGGAGCCTCTGCGCACCGAACGACGGCGTGATCGTGATGCAGCCATTTCACGAGATGTATCCGTCGCAAGCGCGCGTCTTCGGTCTTCGTCCCTTGTATGTCACGTTACGAGAGCACGACGGCGAATGGCAGCTCGATCGAACGGAGCTCGCGGGCGCCGCGGCGAATCGTGCTCGCGTGCTGGTGCTCAATACGCCCCACAACCCGACCGGCAAGGTGTTCACCCCCGACGAGATGCAGTTCGTGGCGTCCCTGGCGTTGGAGCACGATCTGCTCGTCGTGACCGACGAGATCTACGAGCACTTCGTCTACGACGGGCATCGACACGTTGCACTGACGACCCTACCGGGCATGCGCGAGCGCACGGTCATGGTCAATTCGATCTCCAAGACCGGTCAGGCTACGGGCTGGCGGGTGGGGTAGGTCATCGCGCCCGAGCGACTCACCGACCGTATTCGCGCGGTGCCATGCCTCGCAGGGCGGTCGCCGATGGAGGCTGCGATGTTCCTTATCGAGACGTGTGGCGTGGCGACGGTGCCGGGAGACAACTTCTACACCGATTCAGGCCAGGCCGTGACATACCTTCGGTTTGCCTTTTATCGGGGGCGCGACACGCTGAGAGAGGCGGCCCGACGGCTCGAGAGTCTCGGCTGAATGTTGCGGTTCTTTGCTCAGCCTGGACGTATCGCTCTAGCGCGGCGATAATCGGCTCGAACAGGGGCTTCGGCCCTCGCATCGGCGGCACAAAGCCGCGATGACACCGGTGGACGTTCCTACTCACGATGGAGGTGTTCGGTGAGACTTCGCCCTGCTGCAGTGGCTTCGGTGGTCGTTGGTGTACTCGGAGTGCTGTTGGCCTCGGCCGCCGGTGTCGCCGCCCAGACCGTGCCGGAGTTTCGGACTCCCTGGGGTGACCCCGATATCCAGGGGACGTGGAACAACATCACCGGGACGCCTCTGGAACGTCCTGCCGAGCTCTCGGAGAAGGAGTTCTTCACCCATGAGGAAGCTGTCCAGTTTGCCGAGCAGACGCTGCGCCGTGTCGACCGTGATCGCCGAGATGGGGAGATCGAAAGGGACGTGGGGCGTGCGTACAACGAGTTCTGGTCGGACCGGGCGACGAAGTACCTGACACAACTCAATACTCGAACGTCGCTGATCGTGGATCCGCCAGACGGACAACTACCGGCGTTGACGCCGGTGGGGCAAGCGCGGGTCGACGCGCGCCGTGGCGCGCGGGAGCAGAGCCACTCGTGGGTCGACCGTAACCTCTGGGAACGGTGTCTGACACGCGGGGTCCCCCGGTTGCCGGGCTCCTACAACAACAACTTCATGATTGTCCAATCACCCGGCTACGTGGTGATTCTTGTCGAGATGATCCATGAAACTCGGATCATTCCACTGGACGAGCGCCCACCGCTCTCCTCCGGAATCCGCCAGTGGATGGGGGATTCCCGCGGACGTTGGGAGGGCGAGACGCTCGTCGTCGAGACGACACAGTTCACAGACCAGCAGGAGTTCCGGGGGACCAGCGCCGAGTTGCATCTGGTCGAACGCTTCACGCGGGTCGACGCCAACACCATCGACTACCGGTTCACCGTTGACGATGCGACGACCTACGCCCACCCGTGGACGGCCGCCGTGCCGATGAAGAGCGTCGATGAAGATGTCTTCGAGTATGCCTGCCACGAAGGCAACGTGGGGATGGAGGGCATCTTGGCGGGTGCACGAGCCTCGGAAGTGGCCCAGGCCAGCGGGGGACACTAGCGCACGGTGACCGAGATGTCTTTGATGACGGTCTCGGGACCATCGGACGCCTGAACGCGGAACAGATACTCCCCCGGTGACTCGAAGGTCGCCGTCACCATGGCGCTGTTATCCCCGGGTTCGCCCTGGAGGTCTAGTGATACACCGGTCGGCCCCCGCCACAGGGTCCAGCGCACCGTGAGCTCTCCCACTGTCGCGCGAACCGGACGTTTGCGATTCTCCGACTGGACCTGTGGTACGTTGACCGGCAGCCGTGGACCCTCTGGTTCGAACGTTGGCAGCACGACGCGCGACCCGCCCCTGCGCTCGCGAGGTGGGGGCAGCCCGTCGTCGGTCACGGTGGCGGTCATGGTGAGAGAGCCGGGCAGGCTGACCGTGCTGGCCGCGTCGACGACCAAACTCGGCGCCTGGTTGGAGGCCTGCCCGTCGCCGAGGGATCGGGCAGGACTCGCGTCGATCTCCCACTCGGCCTGGAGCCACCCGACCGCTCGACTGGTCTCGTCGTTGACGGACACGCTCCAGACGAGCTCCCGGTTGCCAAAATCTGCCGGGACGGTGACGCTGAACACGCGACGATTGACGCGAGGATAGAAGAACGTCGGCTGGCCCTGGTCGGTGCTACCCGACTCGAACCGGTTGTTGGGGCCGACCGGCAGATGTTGCTCTTCGACGTAGTTCCGGTTGAGGTAGCCGAAGTGCATCTCGAAGCTGCCGTCTAGGTTGTGGGCCCAGCCCTCGAAGAACGGCTGGATCGTCTGTCCCGAATTGAATAGGTAGCCCTGCGGGTCGGCCTGAGCGAGGGCCCCGGGGGAGGTTCCCAGAACAAGCGTGAGAGTCAAGAACGCCCAGACCCTTGTCAGCTGTCGCGACATGCGTGTTCTCCTGATCGGCGCCGGTCCTAGTGTTCCTGTATTATCTGGCCACCCGGGCGCAGCACCGCTCTCGGTGTACAGGTATATCGAACACAGGACACTAGTGCCTCGTAGCGAAAAGCATCTTGTACTTTAATCGCACTTCGTATCCAATACGGACAGACGTGAGAGCCAAAGGAGGTTCACGTGTGTCTGTATGTTCGAGAACTGACGCTCGCGGAGGGCCGGCGGCTCACGCGGGTCTTGAAGACGACGAAGACGGCAGCGTATTTGCGGCGCGCCCAGGTGGTCGCCTTCTCGGGGCAGGGGATGCGGGCGCGAGCCATTGCCGGGCGATTGTATCTCCACGAAGAGTATGTGCGGGAGCTGATTCGGCGGTTCAACGCCGGCGGCTTCGCGGCGCTGCGGCCGCGGAAAGCGTCCGGCCGGCCGTCCAAGTATGCGCCGGAAGAGATCAGCGTCATGCTGGAGGTCGCGGGGACGCGGCCGCACGACCTGGGCCTGCCGTTCACCGTGTGGTCCCTCCGGAAACTGGCGGCCCATCTTGTGCGGTGCGGGGTGGTCAAGGAGCTGCACGCCACCACGCTGGGCCGCATCCTGCGCGACCAGGGGTTCTCGTTCCAACGCACGAAGACCTGGAAGGAGAGCCCCGACCCCGACTTTGCCGCCAAAAAAAAACGCCTCTGTGCGCTCTACCGGGCCGCGCCGCCGAACGCCCGCGTGATCTGTTTCGACGAATTCGGGCCCATCGAAGTGCGCCCCTACCATGGCCGTGCGTGGCGCAGGGTCCGGCACCCGGCGCGGTTGCGCGCCACGTACCGGCGCCGCCATGGCACCCGCCAATACCTCGCGGCGTACGACGTCGCGGACAACCGACTCATGATGCGGTGCTACCGACGCAAGCGATGTCGCGAAGTGCTGCTGTTCCTCAAGCACATTCGCTCGACCTACCCACGCCCAACGCGCCTCTACCTCGTCCTCGACAACTTCTCGCCCCACAAGCGACGCGAGGTGACCGACTGGGCCGCCGACCACAACGTGGAGCTCGTGTTCACGCCGACCTACGCCTCGTGGCTGAATCGGATCGAAGCGATCTTCTCGGGCGTCCGCTATTTCGCGCTTGCCAACTCCGACTATCCGGACCATGAGCACAGCCGCCGGGCGATCTTGGCTTACGTCGTGTGGCGCAACCGGCATCGCCACACCGAGCTCGTCAAACGCCGGGAAAAACACAAGATGAGTTTCGCTACGAGGCACTAGTTGTTTGTCTTCTTTCGAGCCGCCTCCCGATCGGCTAGCTCTGCTTCGTACTCTTCGTCAGTCATGTCATACCAGCCGATCCAGGCGAACCCCATTTCGTCGATGGTGCGCTGCCCACTGCCGACCCAGTTACTGGGATCGAGATTGGCTCTATTCGTGGGCGAGTTGTCGTGCCAGCTGGTCACATGCAGGATCGTCCCCGCTGGAATGAGCGGCGCCGTGCCGTCTGCATAGTTGTAGTTCATGTGCCAGTTATAGTCGAACCCCGCGCAGTTCACCGTTTCGGCTCTGACCGGTTGTGTCGGGTAGATGAATTCGATGCACTGGTAGGTGCCCAACATGTGCATATGCGGCTGGAACATCGTGATTCGCGCCGCTTTGTTGAACCGCGTGTAACCGTCAGATCGGGAGACTTCGCCGGCCGGGATGTCGAGGACGCCTATCACCTGTCCCTGAGAGCCTCCGAGTTGCTTCGAGTACCGGATGTGCTCCGGCTCCGTTCCCGTCGGAAGGAAGTTGATCCCCAGCTCCACTTTCGCATCGACTTCTTCACCGATCGAATGGAGGTGATAGCTCAGCCTTGCCTCAGTGCCGCCCGGCAGAAGCAGACCGGAGTCGGGAGGGTAAATCTCTGCCTGCTTGCCGGACGCGTACTCGACCAGGAAGATTCCGCCGCCCATTGATTCGCCCTGTTCGTTCTGCTCGACGGCATATGACAGCGCATGGTGCACGACCTGGCGGGAGCGATCGCCGACGGGCCGCGTCTGGATCGACGTGATGTAACGATCTTCCTCGAGACCGAACTCCGCAAACATGTTCCCGAAGATGTCGGGGCCGGCGGCCGGTACCGTGTAGTCCGGGAACCGTACGACCACATCGGGTTCACCAATCTGCCAGGCGTCAGCCGGTGCGAATTCCGGGGGAGTCGGCGTGTTGGCCGGGTCGCCCTGCGGCGCCCCGTTGTCGACCCACCTGACGATCGTGGCGATCTGTGCATCGGTGAGCGAGGGGTCGTTCTTGAACTCCTGAATCCCGATGCGGCGATCGAGATGCCACGGCGGCATGGCACGTGACTCGACTTTGTTCTTGATCGACCGTGCCCACGGCCGTGCCTCTTGGTAGTTAATCAATGACATCGGCGCGATCTGGCCTGGTCGATGACACGTGACACACGATTCGTACAGAATCGGCGCGATATCCTTCGCGAATGTCGGTCCTTGGGGGTCGGCGGGCTGAGCGACCGAAGTGCCCGGTAGCAGCAGCGTGGCCGAACCTAACAGCATGACGACAAATGGCTGAGTGATTCTCACAGGAGTCCTCCTGGAACTCGTTGACTCTGCTCCGGTACGGGGCGAACCGCCATCACGACTCCACGCCCATTCTCATTCAGCGACGATGAAGCCGACACACGTAGACGACGACTACGTCAGAATACCAGAACCGACGTGAGATCGTATGAGATCGGCACCCGTAGGGGCAATTCGGCGGGCAGGCTACAATCGACACCGAGCGCGTACCAGACCCGGAGTCTGGAACTTTTTCGGACACGTCCGGTCATCAGAGACACGTCCCAATGCCCCTTCTCACTCGCCGAGCGCTGCTGCAGGGTCTGATGGCGCAGGCGGTCCGTTCTGGCCCTGTGGAATCGCAGGCCGTCGTCCACCAGGCACCGACATCGCTGGCCCCAGAGGCGGTCACTCACGACTGGACCTCATTCCTCGGACCGTTTCACAACGCTGTTTCGACTGAAACGCCGCTCCGGCGAGACCTGCCGCCGCCCCTTGTCTGGGAGTGGCCCAAGGGTAGCGGCTACGCGTCGCCAGCCGTCGTGCGTGACCGCCTCGTCTTCATCCATCGTCTCGAGGATGAGGAGATCGTCGAGTGTCTGCATCCCGAAACCGGAGCCAGCCGGTGGCAATTCCGGTACCCGACGGCGTACCAAGATCGCTACGGCTACAACAACGGGCCACGCTCGAGTCCGATCATTGACGGGAATCGAGTCTTTACGGTCGGCGCAGAAGGGAAACTTCATTGCCTCGATCTGGAGACCGGCGAAGCGGTTTGGGAAAAGGACTTCCGGACCGAGTACGGTGTGACGCAGGACTTCTTCGGCACGGCGTCGACTCCGTTGGTCGAGGGCGAGGTGTTGGTTGTGAACGTCGGTGGGCCCCGGGGCGCCTGCGTCGTCGGCTTTGACACGGCCACCGGGCGCGAGACATGGCGCGCTGGTACCTGGGGACCGAGCTACGCGTCGCCCGTCCCAGCCACCGTCCATGGTCAGCGTCGGGTCTTCGTTTTCGCTGGCGGGGAGTCACGCCCGCCGGGCGGAGGTCTGCTCTCGCTCGACCCGCGCTCCGGTGCCGTTGACTTCACGGTGTCTCACCGGAGTCGAACCTACGAGTCCGTCAACGCCGCCTGCCCGGTTGTGTTCGGGAACAACGTGTTCATCTCGGCGAGCTACCGTGCAGGCGGTTCGCTCGTCGAAGTCCGCCCAGACTTTACCCACCGCGTCGTCTGGACCACCCAGGATTTCGCGCTGCACTTCAACACGCCCATCTACCGCGATGGGTATCTCTATGGCTTCGATGGCAGAAATCAGGGGGATGCGTCGCTGGCCTGTGTCGATGCCGCGACCGGCCGTGTGGTCTGGCGCGAGGTCCCGACCTGGACGGAGACGTTCGAGCAGAACGGAGCGACACGACAGTCACTTCTCGGCACCGCCCGGGGCTCGCTGCTCGCGGTTGATGGACAGTTCATCTGCCTCGGCGAGTTCGGACATCTGATCTGGATGGATCTCACGAACGAGGGCTACAGAGAGGTCTCGCGGGCGTGGCTCGTCGCCGCCCGGGAATCGTGGACGTTGCCGGTGCTCTGCCGCGGCTTGCTCTACGTCACGCAGAACACTCGCGAGCTGATCACGGGCGCCCCGCCCCGGCTGCTGTGTTATGACCTCAGGGGTGGCGGGGCCGACTGAGCTGTTCTGCGAGCACGGTCACCAGGCGGTCGTTCTGTGTATCGGTGCCAACTGTGATCCGCAGCTTGTCTTCAAGCCCCGCCGTATCGAAGTACCGAACGAGGATTCCGTCAGTCTTTAGTGCCTCGTAAATCTCTCGCGCTCGCCCTGTGGCCGGTCGCACTAACAAGAAGTTCGCCTCGCTCGGCCAGACGCGGAATCCTAGATCGGCCAGCGCCGCGGCCAGGCGCTGTCGCGAGGCACAGACTCGCGCAACCATCGCGCGAGAGTAGTCGACATCGCCATAGGCAACCGCTCCCACCCTTGCCGAGATGGCGTCGACGTTGTAGCTGTCCTTCACCTTGGCGAGCCCCGCGATCAATGGGGGCGACGCCACAGCGAACCCCAGCCGCAGACCCGCGAGCGCCTGACCCTTGGAGAGTGTTCGGAGTACGAGCACATTCTCGTGGCGCAGCGCAAGCTTCAGGGCGCTCCCGGTGGCGAAATCGACATACGCCTCATCGATGACCAGGATGCCGTCGACGCCGCTGGCCAGATCGCTCATCACCTCGTTCGGGATACGGTTGCCCGATGGGCTATTCGGACTGGCGACGATGGTCAATGCCGCGTGGGACTCGACCAGGGCGACGACCGGCAGATCATACGTGTCGCTGAACTGCACCTCTACGACCGGGGCATTCTGGATCTGCGCCAGAGTCCGATAGAGGGCGTAGGTCGGTACCGCGTACGCCACCGCTCGCGCCGCGTCAACGACTGACCGCATCAGCATGGTCAGGATGTCGTCGCTGCCATTCCCCACCAAGATCCAGTCTGGGTCGATCCCCAACACCTCGGCGGCCGATGCTCGGAACTCGGCAGCGTAGGGGTCCGGATACCGACGCAGGTGTTCGTGGTTGATGTCTCGAAGCGCCGCCATGGCCAGCGGACTCGGGGGGTAAGGATTCTCGTTAGTGTTCAGTTTGATGACATCATCATCAAGCGATGGCTGTTCGCCCGGTTCATACGCGCGAAGCGCATCAACGGCTGGTCTGAAGTGCGACATGTCGACCTGTCATTGTAGACCGGCGCGAGCGATTCCCTTCCTGTGAGCGCGCGTCACGCGGCGTTGTCAGGCCACTGTGTCCCTACCAAAAACCTCATCCGGATGGTTCGGGTCGCCGATCGCGCGGGCCTGGAGCCGGCGACCCATGTCCTGCGTGAGCATCTCGGGCGTGAAGTCGATGCGCGCTGGCGTCCGTCGGACGTGCCTCCGGCCGCCGCGGCAACGTGCACGGTCTTCCAGAGGCAACCGTCCGTGACGGTCGTCAGGCCGCGTGACGATGGTAGCTGTGGTGGAGGCCGCCCACGTGCGGCCGTGCGATGACGTCGCCCGGGGCCGCCGGCTCGACGGTCCGACGCACCGGTGGATCCTTGCCCAACGCCAGATGCGTGCGCCAGTGCTGGTAGTAGTCGATGTACGACCGCAGGAGCCGTTGCAGTGATCGCTCGTTGAGCACGATCACGTGGTCGACGCACTCGCGGCGCATCGATCCGATCAGCCGCTCGACATAGGGGTTCTGCCACGGACTCCTCGGCGCCGTCAGGACCTCGTCGATCTCCATCGCGTCGCAACATGCCCGAAACTCCTCGCCATAGGTCCCGTCGCGATCGCGCAGCAGAAACCGGGGCGCCGTGTCCCAGGGGAACGCATGGCGGAGCTGTTGGGCCGTCCACGCCGCCGTCGGGTGCCCCGTCACGTTGACATGCAGGATCTGGCGTCGGTCATGGGCCAGCACCACAAAGACAAAGAGCACCCGAAATGTCAGCGTCGGGACCACGAAAAAGTCGACCGCGACGAGCTGGCTCACATGATTCGTAAGGAACGTACGCCAGGTCTGGGACGGCGGGGACCGATCACCCACCATGTATGTTCCGACCGTGGCTTCAGCGATCGTGATGCCGAGCTTGAGCAACTCGCCGTGGATCCGCGGGGCGCCCCAGGTCGGATTGGCACGACACATCTGGCGGATGAGCGCTTGGACGGCGCGCGGGATGCGCGGCCGACCTGGTCCACGCGGCCGACTCTTCCAGCGCCAGTAGAGCCGAAAGGCTCGCCGATGCCACCGGAGCACGGTGTCGGGCTTGACGATGACGAGGGCGTGTCGCCAGCCGGGCCACAAGCGACAGAGCCACGCCCAGAACAGCCGGTCACCGGGGCGCAACCGCGGGCGCCCGCGCGCCTGTCGCTGCAGGACCGCTAACTGATGACGCAGGGCGGCGTTCTCGGCGTGGAGCGCCGCGTGGCTCCGAAGGCCCGAGCCCAACGCGGTGAGCAAGATGAGACACACGGTCCGCATGGCCCGTCAGGCTAGCAGGCCGACGCGAGATCCTCAATAATCCCTAATGTACATAATGAGGATGAGGTTATTGGTAGGCACAGGTGTATCGAGCGAGAGACACCAAGTTCGACCGAGACGTGGCGCTTAGTTAATGGAGCATGCCCCCGGTCCATGCGGATCACCGCACGTGCCGCAGGCACCTACCTCCGTCGAGGCGGAAGCACTGGGGGGTCCCGTGTGCGCTGCGAACACAGACAAACACCGTTCGAGGTCCGTGCTCTGACACGAGGGGCACGTGGGGGTGTGACCCGTGCGGACGAGTGTCTCGAACTCTCGGTCGCATTGCTTACAGGCGTATTCGACCAGAGGCATCCCTCATTGTGATCGGATTCACCGGTTGCTGCCAACTAGTTCGAGGAACTCACGCGCCTCGTGCCCACCAATTGATCATGGCCCTTGAAGTCGGCACCACCCTCGGCCCCTACCAGCCTTGGTGTCCCATTCCGGCCCTTCTTCTGATTCTGTCGCATCGTTGCACACGAAATACTGACGGATGCGCACATTATTGAGCGCAGTCGGTATAATCGCCGATGTTTTATGTGAGGGCCCGCCATCGCGCGCGCGGGCCGCGGTCAGACGTCATGCGACATCGTCGACCCACGCCAGGACTCGTGCTGATCCTTGGGCTTGCGCTCTGCAGTCCAGGGAGGATGCCGTTCCTTGCGTCCACCCCTGTATACGCACAGACGGCTCTGGCCACGCCGGCCCTCACCGCGCTGTCGGTTCCCGAGCGGTCGGTGCTTGGACACACCCAGGCGCGTCTCGACGCCGACCTGGAGGCGGTTCGCACGTATCGTCCGGCGTATCCGTTCTGGCAGCACATCTTCACGATTCCAGACGGACATATCGTCTTCGGTAGTGCGGAGGATGGTCGTCTCCTTGCGACGTTTCCCACCCGAGGCAACTGGGACAGCGACGGCGTGTGGGAGGACGACAGCCTCGCTGGGACCCTTGATGGCCAGCGGTTCCCAAGGCGGGTCAACGACCGCCGGGACGAGGTCGAGCGACTGCTCGAGCCGGCGGCGGGGCCCGTCGTGCACAATCCCACCCGGGGTTCGTTTCTCCTTCCCAACGCGGAGCGATACGGAAGCTTTCTGAACGAGTGGTCGGCGATCTACGAACGTTTCGGTGTGCCGGGAGAGGTTGGCCTGGCCCAGGCCATCCTCGAGTCAGGTTTGAATGGCCGGGTCCGGTCACGAGCGCGGGCCCTGGGGTTCTGTCAGTGGCTGCCCCGAAACTGGAACCATCTGAAGCGCCTGTCTCCTCATGTCATCGAGGGCTACAACCAGACCACCCAGGCTCCATATTGCGCCGCCTATCTGACCATCCTGGCCACGATGTACGGGAGTTTCATCCCTGCGCTCTCGGAGCACCACGCCGGGGGGGTCAACGTGGGGCGAACGGTGATCAACGGCGAGCGACTCGGCGGAGGTGACGCACGCGAGCAGTATCTGATGGGTTCCGACTTTGTTCGTGAGCTCAGAGGGATCTCCCTGCAGCGCTACAAGGAGCTGTTCCGCAGCTACGGTCCACGGTCGGCGCTGTATGCCGAGATGGTGTTCGGGAACACGCTCAACGTCATCTCGATGATGGACGACTCCCCGCAATCCAAAATCTTTGCGATGCGGGTGCCCCGAAACACGTCCTTGTCGACGGTCGTCAACACCACGGATCTGTCCCGCGACGAGGTCAAGCGATACAACCCGGCGCTGGTGCGTCAGGTCCCACGAGGCGCCACCCTGTACTTGCCGGTTCATGTTCCCGAGTTCGGGGAGGACGTGTCGTTCTGGCATCGGCCGGCGGACCCGGAGTTTGCCGCCGTACTCAGTGAGTTCGTGCGTCTGGAGGCCACGGTCGAACAGTGGCACCGCCCGTCATTTGCCAGAACATTGAGAAGCTTCCAGTCTCGCTTCGACCGGATGGAGTCGGAAGAGGCCGTCGTCATGGCCACGATGCTGAGATATGTCATCGGCGATCTGACGACAAGCCGCCGGGGCGCGATTCTCGAGGAGTTCAGGAACAGCCAGCGCATCCAGGACCTCTTTGACCAGGGGGTTCGCGAGCTGGCTACGCGAGAATCCGCAGACCGGTCGTCGTCACGCTAGACTCGGCGCCTCGCCTGCTACAATGACGGCGTTCTTCATCACTCGGAGGAGAGAGATGTCCTAAAGACTCGTACTCCTCGCCGCGGCGTTGCCGATCGTGATCGCCGCGGCCACCCTCTCGGGTCGACAGGAGTCGGCCGACTCCTATCCAGGCCTTGATGAGTTTCTCGCCGTCATACTCGTAGCGGTTCTCGATCGTCTTGCCGTCGGCTAACCCTAGAGAGGTTCAACCTCATCATCTGGTTCGAGGGTCTGCCTCCCTCCAGTCCGGTGAGCCGCGCGCTCGTCACCGCAACCACGATTGATCAAGAACACGGGCTTATCCTGAGGATCTAAAGACTTAGTTCCTCCGATACAGGTGCTTCTGTCATCAAGTGTTGTTACGCGGCGACCGGCATGCGCATGAAGGCGGCAGCAGCCGTCCTGCGCGAGTCAGAGAACGTCAACACGTGGCTTAGCCACGAAACAACGCGCCGCCGGGACACGAAGATGTCCCGAAGGGTCAGCTGCCGCGTGGCGAGGCCCGCCTGCATCGCGGGCGTCCGGGTCTCACGTCCGAACTTCAACGCCCCATGCGGGCGCACGAAGTTGTAGTCACAGCGTAGCAACTCGAGATGCGCCTCGAGCGGTGCTGTCAAGTTGATAAGCGGAGCGCATAAGTGTGGGTGGATGGCGGACTCCCGTCATCCTGATTAGCAGGCGCACGTCACCGCCTCCCATTCGACGAACGCCCGTGTTCGAAGCAGGCGGTGATGAGCCGAGCGCAGCAAATGTCGGCCGACCCGAAACAGGTTCTGGACAGGACCGTGGACCGACAAGAAGCGTTGCGCGTGTCCAACCGACTTGAAGCGTCGCATCTGGGCCTCGCGTTGCCGCGTCGGTTGATGGGAGACCTCCGCCCGGTTGTTCTCGTACTGTTGCGTGCTGTGCACGACGGACGGCATCACCTTGCGGTGCGCGGCTGAATAGCTGCGCAGTTTGTCCGTGACCAGCCGGCGCGGCGCGCGACCTTGAGCTTTCAACAGTTTCCGAAAGAAACGGGTGGCTGCCCGTCGATCGCGCCGAGACTGAACGAGGATGTCGATTACGTCACCGTCCTGGTCAATTGCCCGCCAGAGATACCGCCGGCGGCCCTGAATCTTCACGAAGAGCTCGTCTAGTGGCCTGTACTCATTGAAGTAGTACTGGTACCGTGACGCGCTATATGGCGCTGACACTGACGTCCGATGAACGTACCGAACTGGAACGACGCGTTCGCAGTCTCAAGATCCGCGCGGAGGACGCGCGCCGCGCGCGCGTCATTCTGATGCTGGCTGACGGCGCATCGTACTCGGCGATCGAGGCCGCGGTGCCTTGCTACCGCGACTACGTCAATCGCTGGCGACGGCGCTTTCTGGCGGACCGCGTGGCGGGCCTGCAGCCGCGGTATCGCGGCCAGCCCCCGACGATTCTGACGCCGGCGATGGAAGCGCGCATTCTGGCGAAGACGAGGCAGCGTCCGCCGGATGGCAGCACGCATTGGAGCACCCGCAAACTGGGCCGGTTGCTCGGCATCCATCACAACCTGGTCGCGAAAACGTGGCGGCGGGCCGGCCTGCAACCTCATCGGTTCGAGCGCTACATGCGGTCGGACGATCCGGACTTTGAACAGAAAGCCGCCGATGTGATCGGGCTGTATCTCAATCCGCCGCAACACGCCGCGGTGTTCGCCGTGGACGAGAAAACGGCGATTCAAGCCCTCGATCGCTTGGTCCCGGTGCTGCCGCTGTCGCCGGGGCGCGCCGAACGGCACGGGTTCGAGTACTACCGCCATGGCACGTTGTCGTTGTTCGCCGCGCTCGATACCCAGTCCGGCGAGGTGTTCGGCCAGCCCGTGCCGCGCCACACCAGTGCCGCCTTTGTCCAGTTCCTCGGCGACATCGTCGCCAGTCAACCGCTGGGCCGCGAGATTCATGTGATCGTCGACAACCTCGCGACCCACAAAACATCGGCGGTCCGGGGGTTCTTGGCCGCGCACCCTAACGTCCAGCTCCATTTCACCCCGACGTACTCGTCGTGGCTGAACCAAATCGAACTCTGGTTCGCGAAGATCGAGCGCGACCTTTTGGCACGAGGGATCTTCACCTCCGTCGCCGACCTCGCTCGCAAGATCCGGCGGTACATCCGCCATTACAACAAGACGGCAAAACCGATCCGTTGGAGCTACCGAAATCCGATGCATCGAATTGGTAGTACTTCAGTGAGTACAGGCCACTAGATACCAGGTGTCGCCCAGGCGGCCACGCCGTCTCCGCAGTGTCCGCGCGTACTCTGGACCAAGGGTGCGACACCACTGCCGAACCGTCTCGTAAGACACCGTGATCCCACGCTGCGCCAGGAGATCCTCGGCATCGCGGAAGCTCAAGCAGAATCGGTGGTACAGCCAGACAGCGTGGCCGATGATTTCAGACGGGAAACGGTATCCTGTGTAGCGAAGGTCTGGGGCGTTCATCGGCATAGTGTGAAGGGCGGGCCCTCAACCTGACAACACCCGCTCAAGTTCTGCTGGTCACGGTCCCACTGTATATTCGCCGTGCTGGGTCAACGGAGGTTCCATGACGCAACTGGTTTCACGCGAGGCACATCGGTTTGAGGCGGCTGGACGGTCGTATCTCTATCTGGTTCCGAGCGCGGCGGTGTTCGGGCTGGACGAGACGACACGTGCCGTAATCGACGCGCTCGATGATCGTCCGTGGCAGGCCGACGACCTGGTCGATGCCCTGGGCCCAGAACTCGGCCGGACAGAGGTGAGAGCCGCCGTCGACGAGCTGGCGGGTGCCCGGGCGATCGGTCGCGTCGAGACCCAGCCCGAAGCGACGCCGCCGGCTCCGAACATCATCCCGTTGATGGAGGTGCCGCTCACGACGCTCGTCGTCAACGTCACCAACCAGTGCAACTTAGCCTGCGAGTACTGCTACGAGTACGGAGAGGACAAGATCGTCGACACCCAGAACGGGCAGAAGCCAAAGTTCATGAGTGAGGAGACCGCCAAAGAGAGCGTGGACTTCATGCTGGCCGCGTCCGGCTCGAACAAGTTGGCTCGGATGACGTTCTTTGGCGGTGAGACGCTGATGAACTTTCCGATACTGAAGGTAGCGATCCCCTACGCACGGCAACGGGCGGCCGAGTTGGGGAAGCAGGTAGAGTTCAGCTTGACCACGAATGCCACCCTCTTACAACCGGAGACTATCGAGTTTCTGGCAGACAACGACATCGGCGTCACGGTCTCGATCGACGGTCCCAGGGACATGCAGAACCGCTTTCGTGTCTTCCACGATGGGCGTGGAAGCTACGACGTCGTCCTGCCAAAGATCAAGGCCCTCCTGGCGCGCCACAAAAGCCGCCCTGTCGGCGCCCGGGTAACCCTGACGTCTGAAGTGCTGGACGTCGTTCGAATTTTTCGACACCTCACTGATGAGATCGGGTTCTGGGAGGTCGGCTTCGCCCCGGTGACTACCTCACCAGACCTACCCCACGCGCTTGGGGAGTCTGGCTTTGACAAAATGCTGGCTCACTTCAATGAGCTCGCTGACGATTTTCTGGCGGCCGCGCTGGAGAATCGCCATCACGGCTTCTCGAACATTCGCGACACCCTCGAGGAGATCCACAAGGGTGCCAGCAAGGCGTATCCGTGTGGGGCTGGGATCGGCCTCCTTGGCGTCGCAACTGACGGCGATGTGGCGCTGTGCCACCGGTTCGCCGGCTCCGACGAGCACAAGATGGGCACGGTCCGCGATGGGATCGACCAAGCGGTTCGGCAAGACTTCCTCGAGCGTCACCACATCGATCACAAGACTGACTGCAGTACCTGCTGGGCGCGGCCGCTGTGCTCCGGTGGGTGCTATCACGAAGCGCAGGTGCGCTACGGATCGACGACGCATGCCAACCTGCACTACTGTGACTGGATCCGAGCCTGGACCGACACATGTCTCAAGGTCTATGGCGAGATCGCGGAGCGCAACCCGGTGTATCTGCGACAATTCGACGGGTAACGCATGACAGGTGAATCATGGAGCACTTACTTTCTGTGAACATCAAGGCCAAGAGAATCGAGGGTGTGATCGAGGGGTATTGTCAAGTTAAGCCGAATCGGGCTGACCGACCCCAACATGCCCGGTTCACAACAGGACTCGAGCCCGACATCTTGGGGGTCGGCCACCCGAGTTCTCGTTAACTTGACGGTGCCGTGTGGGCTGAGGTGACGGCAGCCTAATCCTCGGACCAGCTTGCCTCATCCTGGCCCGGACTCGTTAAGTTGACAGTGCCCGTCAGGTTTAGCTGACTGAAGTACGCTCATTGGCGTTCGCCCTGCTAACGTCCAGCCAGCCGATGGCAGGCCGCCCAGGCTCCCGCCCGTTCGGGGGACGCGATGAACGAGACACCAAAACACGCATGCCGTAAGGTGCGATTAATCGGCCGACCACTCAAGCGGCCTCTCGATAGTAGAAGCTGAGCAGTCCACCGAGGCGCACACGTCGCTCAACGTCGGCGGGCGGGTGAACCGGCGGTGGCGGTCGTTGCAGGAGCTGGTTGTCGAGTCCCTGGTGGTTTCTCTCGCGATGGTAGTGCTCGACGTACTCGGGTGCTTGCTCCGCTCGCTGTTGATCGGTCAGCTTCCCCGCGCCCCGGTACACTTGAGCCATGAACCCAGTCGAGGGGGCGGCGTGCGCCAGGCCAGGGTGCGACAACCGTAGCAAGCCGGGCCTGAACATCGTGGGCTACGGCTCATTTGCGACAAAGGCCGGCCGACGGCAGCGGTACCGATGCACCGTCTGCAGGGGAACCGTCAGCACAAACACGGGGACCGCGTACAGCGGGCTTCGCTGCACGCGACGGGAGTTCGAGCAGGTCGCCAGCCTGCGCGTCGAAGGCGTGAGTCTTTCCGCGACCGCCCGAGTGACGGGGCATTCCCGTAACACCGTCGCCCGTTGGCTCGAGCGGGCCTCGACCGCCGCGAAGCGCTTCAACGACAGGACGTTGCGCGGCTTCGACCTCATTGAGCTCCAGGCTGATGAGCTCTGCACGTTCGTTGGCCACAAGAACAAGACCGTCTGGCTGTTCGCGACCATCGAGGTATCGTCCCGCCTGTGGGCCGGGAGCGTCCTGGGCCGCCGCTCCGATCAAAACGCCAGAGCCGTGATCAACGACGTCGTCCGCCGGGGGCGAGTGGTTGGATATCCCCTGATCGCCACCGATGGCTTCGAGTACTACCTCGGGGCGGTTGGGGACCTCGTTGGGTCAACGTGCGTTTATGGTCAAGTGCTCAAGACGCGGCGAAACAATCGTGTCGTCCGGGTCGAGCGCCGCGTGAAGATCAGCACAGCAGATCGACTGCAGGCCGCGTTGTGGGCGTCGGAGGATTCAGAGACTCTGAACACCTCGTTCGTCGAGCGGCTCAACCTCACGATTCGGCAAGCGTCTGCGTACCTGCGTCGGCGATCGCCCTGCCATGCCCGTGGCGAAGACCAGCTTCGCAGCCATGTCGAGCTCGTGCGTTGCCACTACAACTTCGTCCGACCGCACAGGGCGTTGCGGTTCGGGCGCGAAACCAGGACGCCAGCCATGCAGGCCGGTCTGGTGAGTACGCGATTGGCCTTGAGCGACATCTTCACAGCCTGCCGTCTCACGCTGCGTATTCTTGTCGCGACCGTTGAAACTGACGAGGCGGAGTTCCCGACGTTCTCGTGGCCACACGAACAACGAACGGCCGCCTGATCAACAGCGAGCGGCGCAAGCACCGGTCTATGGGCGGGACCTCGACGTGTTCTGAGGTCAGTACCGAAATAGATACTGAAACTTGGTGAAGATCGCGCGATTGGTTTGCTGATAGCCGGTGCCGGTGACGTTCACCTGGTCGTCGAATTGTTCGCGCTGCTGGTAGTGATCGTCGTAGCCAATGTAGAACGCCGTACCGGAGTTGACGCGATACGTGAGCAGAAAGTTGAGCCCGACCGTCTCGTCGAAGGTGTCGAACTCGGTGATGTTCCTGAAGAGCAACCGGTCGGTGAACTGATAGGTGCTCAGCGCACGTAAGATGTTCACGTTGAAGACCGTACCGTTCTCGTCGACCACGCCATCGTTCAGCCCGGGCACGAACAGGCCATTGGGGTCGGTAAACCGGCTGGTCGTGATATTGATGTTCGATGAGAATCGCGCCAGCGGACGGAAATTAATGAACAACCGGAGACCGCTCTCACGCCCGAGGAACGGGTTAGTCCTGTCAAAAAAGACCTCGTCGCCCCAGTTATATCCGCCACCAAAGGACAACACACGGCTCGTGTTGACGCCGCCGAACATCCCGTACCGGCGCTTCTCGAAGTTGATTCCCTGGTAGCGTTCCATGTCGCGGTTGAGGTTGGTGTTGACCCGGATGTTCTTGGCGAAGTTGACATTGATGCCGGTACTGAAGTTCTCGTCCTGGAGCACCTGAGCGAAGTCGTAGTTTCGAGCGTACCGGGCATCGGGCCCCCAGCTGATGATCCAATGTTCGGGACGCCATTCGTAGTCGATGTTGCCGTTGAAGCGCCGTTGGTCGGTTCGTCGAACGAACCCGACATCGGTCTTGAAGTCGGGCGACAACGCAAACGCCGATGCGCCGTAGCTGAGTTTGCGTCCGCGCTGCCGGAAGTTGGCATCGACGAGATAGCCGTTCGTCTCGAGACCGTCCTGGTCACGATGGTCCGTCCGCAACGCTCTGAACCCGACGGAGGAGGTGTTGCCAAGCCTGAAGTTGCTGTCGAGGCCCGCGAGACGGCTGAAGCCGTCGAGGAATTCGCGGTCGGTGAAGACCGCGCCAACGAACGACTCCGAATAGAGATCGTAGCGAACGCGTCCGACGAAGGTCTGCGCCGACTTCTCGAATGCCAGGTCGAGTGGGTCATCGACCGCACCTGGGGCCTCATCATTGGTGTAGAGCACCCCGATCGTCGTTTTACCAGCCTTGCCTGTCAGCTTTGCGCCATACAGCGGGTCAACGATCGTTCGGGTGTGGACCACGTTGAGCGGCGCCTGAATCCGGAAGATTTCGGAACCCTCCAGGAAGAACGGCCGCAGCTCCGGGAAGAACAAGGCAAACCGCTGGTTGACCTCCACCTGCGGACGGTCCGACTCGATCTGCGAGAAGTCCGGGTTGAGTGTGAAGTCGGCGGTCAGGTTCGACGTGACGCCATACTTGAAGTTGACCCCCGCCTCGGGCCGTGGGTCGGCGTCCACGACTCTCCCAATCTCCTCGTCGAGCGTCCCGAAGCGGAATGCGGTGAACGTCGGCTGCATCTCGAGGTTCCGGCTGGTCGACAGACCGGTCATCCCGTCGAGCACGCCCACCTGTGGCAGGAAGCCGGCGACGTCACGGGAGAACGGCGACCAGACGACCGTCTCGTCCTTGCCTCGAATCTGACGGGCAACCTGGAATCCCCACGTATGCGGAAGGTCGCCGCCCTTCGCCGGATAGCGAAGGCTCTTCAACGGGATGGCCATCTCGGCCGTGAAGCCGTCCTCGACGATCTGTCCGCCGGTGCTGAACAGCGCGTCCCAGGAGGAATCGCCGCGGGGAATCCCGCCACCCGGACCACGCCCCCCCGGGCCGCCACCGCCAAAACCGCCGCCGCCACGACCGCCGGTCACGATCGAGTCGCCTTGGACCCCGTAGCCATTGACCGAGAAACTGTAGGCCCGTTGCTGATCGAGGAACGTGTCGAAGTAGACGGTGAAGAGATCGTCGCCCCGACCGGCCCGGTCGCGGTCAGTGCGATTGGCTCGCATTATGGAGGGGTCGGTGTAGTGCGCGTGAAACGCGAGATAGATGGTCGAGCTGTCGTAGGCGATGTAAACGTCCGTCGCTTCGGTGGCCGGCGCGCCGTCCGTTGGCTGGCGCTGTACGAAGTCGGTGATCCGAGCCGCGTCACGCCAGACGGCATCGTCGATCCGCCCGTCGATGTTCGGGGGGGTCGCGGTGCGCACCGGGCGAACCGTCACCCGACCGGCGAGCGCTCCAGCATTACCTGCCATCGGTGCGGCGCTCGACGTCGTCTCCCCGCCGGCATCGATTGAGAGTCCGCCGGTGACGACGTTGGCAACATCGGCATTGTCGCCGGCGATGGTTCCGCCCGTCGGCGATGGAGATACTGCAGCGGCGGCGCGGCCGTTTCCCGCCCCCCGGCCGGCGCCGCGTCCTCGTTCCCGATTGGCCTGACTCTGGCCACGGCCTCTCGGCGGCGTCGGCTGGCTGAAGCCGTCGACGCCGGCACCTTCTGCGAGCTCGGTTGAGTCGGTCGCCATGTTACGATCGCGCGCCGCAATGACCGGCGCCGCGGGCGACGTCCCGGCGATCCTGGCAAATCCGTCGCTCAGCTCGTCCACGACCTGATCCTGCAGGTCGAACAGTTGGTCGAGTCGGCCATCGACCTTGACGGCCGTACTCGACGCTCCGGTCTCGGTATTGACGATCCGGGCGGTGACCCGCATCTGATCACCGAGCCGCTGGAAGCCGCCGGTTACGAGCCAGCCGACACCGAGGTCGAGCGCCACTTCACGCGCCAAGGCGTTATCTGTCGAAGTCGGCGTGACCTCGGAGTGGGTCAAGACATCGAGCAAGGCCGCGCGGTCAATGACCGAGAGGTCATCAAATGGCTCGAGGCCGATCGTGACCGTCTCGGCGATCCCGGTCCCGATCCACTCGTCGTCCGCCGCGCCGGAAATGTTGCTGAACGGAAGGACCGTGACCGTGTGGGGCTGGCGAGCGACGGCAGCGGTAGCCGCTGCGCCGCCGGGCGCACTGTCCGGTTCGATAGATTGGGCATCCGCCGAATGGGCCGCTGGAAGCAGCAGGACGCCGCATACGAGCACCAGACTCAGAGTCGAGTGTGGAGAAAGATACCGATTCAAACGCACGCCACCTCGAAACTCGTAGATCTGGTTACCCTGTGAACAAACGAACCCTATCAGGCAAACCAAGCCCGCTCATAGCTAGATACTCCGATCGTCTCTGATCCGTTTACCGTGTCTCTACGCGCCGCAGTCGAGAATCAGCCGCGCCTCCGCTCCGTCTACGAGACGCGCCTCATCGACTGGGTTGACGGATACGGCTCGATGAAGAGGCCTGTGAGCGTCGTCGAGGCGGTGAAGGCGGCCCTCGCCGTATAATTGGCCGTGATCCGCGTCATTTAGTCCAGCACAGCTCATGGCTCTCAACGTCGGTGACCGTCTCGGGCACTACGACGTCGCCGTCCTCATCGGGCGAGGGCGGGATGGGGCAGGAACGCCTCGTCCCAACCAATTAGGGCCTCTCGAACCCGGCAGCACCCTCGGCCCTTACCAGATTGAAGGCCCCCTCGGTGCGGGTGGCATGGGGGAGGTGTACAAAGCCAGGGACACCCGCCTCGACCGCACCGTCGCCATCAAGGTGTTGCCCGAACATGTCGCCGACGATGCCGACCTGAAGCAGCGGTTCGAGCGCGAGGCCAGGACGATCTCCCGCCTGAACCATCCGCACATCTGCACGCTCTACGACATCGGCAACCAGGTGCCAACTGACCCTTCGGCAGGCTCAGGATCAACCGGCCCGCGTGAGCCGATTGACTTCCTGGTGATGGAATTCATCGAGGGTGAAACCCTGGCTCAGCGGCTGGAGAAAGGCGCGGTCCCGCTCGATCAGGCCCTACAGATCGCCATCGAGATCTCAGATGCGTTGGACAAGGCGCACCGGCAGGGGATCGTCCATCGGGATCTGAAGCCGGGGAACATCATGCTGACCAAGGCAGGGGCGGCTCGACCGGGCTCGCCACAGGCGAAGCTCCTGGACTTTGGGTTGGCGAAGTTGCGGAAGACTGGCACGGTCGGGGCGGAGACGGTCGCTGAAGCGACTACGCTGAGCGAACCGATGACGGCACAGGGCACGTTGCTGGGGACACTGCCATACATGTCGCCCGAGCAGGTGCAGGGAAAGGACACCGACGGCCGGACTGACCTGTTCGCGTTCGGTGCGATCGTCTACGAGATGATCACAGGTCGACGGGTGTTCAAGGGAGACAATCAGGCCAGTTTGATCGCGGCCATTCTGGATTCACAGCCGACCCGGATGTCAACTATTGGGCCCATGGTCCCTGTCGGGCTGGATCGTGTCGTGACGAAGTGCCTGGCGAAGGACCCGGATGATCGGTGGCACACGGCTCATGATCTCAGAGACGAGCTGAGATGGATAGCCGAACAGAAACAGCTACTGGGGACTTCAGCAGACGTACGCGACGACGTGGCGTCCCAGGGCACCGTTCCCTCGACGCGCCGACGTTATCTGGCGGGAGCACTGGCCGCTGTTGGCCTCATCCTGATGACCACGCTCGCCGTGCGGTGGTCAACTGGGCCGTCGGAACCGGGGTCGCGCACGGTGACGCGGACGACGTTAACGCTTCCGGCAGACCAGCGTCTGGTTCGAACGGCGGGTACGGCCCCTCTTGCCCTATCCCCGGACGGCACACGTTTGGTGTACGCGTCAGGCGATGCAGGTGCCGCACAGCTGTATCTGCGGGAGCTTGATCGGTTCGAGGTGACGGTGCTGCCGGGCACAGAAGGTGCTGAACAGCCCTTCTTTTCTCCCGATGGTGAGTGGGTCGGCTTCTTTGCCGACGGGTTGCTGCAGAAGGTGGCGATTGCTGGTGGCCTGCCGCTGACGATCTGCGACGCTCCAGTCGTGGGTCGCGGGGCCAGCTGGGGACCAGAGGATACGATCGTTTTCCAACCAGGTCCTGAATCGCCCGGACTTCTGCGCGTGTCGGCCAGCGGTGGAGAGCCGCAACTCTTGAAGAGCGCCGACCCCCAGTTTGACAGCCGTTCATTCGCCTGGCCGTCGTTTCTGCCGGACGGTCGCGCGCTGCTCACGACGCTGGACTATTCGACACGCGACCCGCAGGCCGCGGTCCTGTCGCTCGAGAGCGGCGGCTGGCAACTGCTCGGAGACGGCGGTCATGCACGGTACGTCCCGCCGGGATACCTGGTCTATCACGACGAGACGCGAGGTGGCCTCCAGGCCGTCGGGTTTGACGCGGACCGGCTCGAGTTAGTCGGTTCGCCTGTTTCGGTCATCGACAGCGTCTACCGCGCACCCTCGGGCGGTGCGCCCTTCTTTGAACTCTCCCTGACAGGGTCACTGGTGTATCTCGCCGGGGGGCTTGATCGGTCGTTGATGTGGGTCGACCGGCGTGGCGGGAGTTCAGCAGCAATCGACGAGCGGCGGGGCTTTCGTTTTCCTGCCCTCTCGCCCGATGGCACCAAGATAGCCGTGAGCATAGACCCCAGACCATCTGAGCTCTGGGTCTATGATCTCGAGCGGGGCACTCGCGTGCACGTCGCGGGTGGTACCCATCAGGTGCGCGGTGGCTCAAGCGCCCTTTCACCCCTCTGGTCGCCGGACGGAGGCCGGCTGGTCTTCACGGGGGGGGAGGTGGCGATCTGTACTGGATGCCCGCAGATGGCAGCAGTGACGCGGAAGCGTTGCTTGTCGGCGACTACCCGACATACGCCAAGTCCTGGTCCTCGGACGGTCGGTTCCTCAGCTATCAGGAACAGCATCCCACGACCGGCTTCGACATCCGGGTCATACCATTGGACGGCGATCGAGCTCCGGAGTCGTTCGTGGCAACTCCAGCGACCGAGACGCACCTGCGCTTTTCGCCCAACGGTCGCTGGGTGGCGTACATGTCGACCGAGTCGGGTCGCGCTGAGGTGTATGTCCGGCCGTTCCCTGGCCCCGGCGGGGCGATCCCGATCTCGACCGATGGCGGGACCCTGCCCATGTGGTCGGCTGACGGTGGCGAATTGTTCTACCGCAACGGAGACACGATGATGGTTGTGACGGTTGACACCGGCGTGAGCTTTTCGGCAGGAACGCCGGAGGTGCTCTTCGACGGGGCCTACAACAACATCAACAACGACTACGACGTGTCACGCGATGGGCGGTTCCTGATGGTCAGGCCGGACCCGAACGCCACAGCGGACCGTTTGCAGGCCGTGCTCAACTGGGTCGAAGAGCTGAAGGTGCGGGTGCCCACGCCGTGATTCAGTTCTGAGGCCACTGACACTCACAAGGGGGTCACCATGAGATGTCTTACCGCCGCTCGTGTCGCGTCGACGCGCCGGCGCGTGTCGATCGTCGCCTTGCTGTTGTTGTCGGCAGCTGCGGCTGCGGCACAGCAGGCGAATGAAAATGTCCCGCTGATTCCATACGAATCGGTGCCGAGTTTCCTCAAGTATTCCCCTGAGATGAACCTCGGGGAGACGCTTGCGGTGGCCGTCAACTCGAAGGGCCACATTATGGTCTTGAATCACCCTGGTTCCGCGAACTCGGGAGGGCCGCTCTACGGCAATGCGACCTCGCAACTGCTGGAGTTCGACCAGGACGGCTACTTCGTGCGGGAGATCGGCCAGAACGTGTACGGTTTGGGGTACTCCCACTCGATTCGCTACGACAAGTACGACAACCTGTGGCTCGTCGACAAGGGCGCGAACACCGTCATCAAATTCGATCCCGCGGGGTACGTGACCCTGAACCTCGGGCGGCGCCCCGAGGGCTTCGACGAGTATGAACATGTGAGCGGTCTCGATGCGCCACAGACCGACGGCTTCTTCGGGGGGCCCACCGACGTCGCCTGGGATGCCGATGACAACATCTTTGTCAGCGATGGCTACCTGAATTCTCGCGTCGCCAAGTACGACAGGCACGGGAATTGGATCACGTCGTGGGGGTCTTATGGGACCGAGCCCGGGCAGTTCAGACTTCCTCACAACATGCAGGCCGACCGGGACGGCAATATCTACGTGGCCGATCGCAGCAACCGGCGTATTCAGGTCTTTGACCCCGACGGCAACTTCCAACGGGTCATTGTGCTGAATGCTCCGTTCGACAAGACGACGCAGCCAGTTCTGGGCAACGTGAATCCGAACCTGCCCGATGAGACTCAGCCCTGGGCCCTCTGTATGTCGAACGGCGAGACTCAATACCTCTGGGCGGCGGACCAGCATCCGGGTCGCATTTACAAGCTGTCGCTGGAGGGAAAGATACTGGGCATGCTCGGAAGTTCCGGTAAGCAGCTGGGTCAGTTCAACTGGATTCACGGTATCGATTGCTCCCAAGAGGATGTGCTCTACATCGCTGACATGAACAATTGGCGGATCCAGAAGCTGATCTTGAACCCCTGAAATACTCAAACCGGGTCGGTCCAAGGAGGGCGATGGCTGGTCGGAGAATGACGTGAGACATCCACGCGTCACCGGAGCATTGAGTCGGCGGCAGGCGCTCAGACGTGTCGCGAGCACCGGGTTGGGCGCCTGGGCCGTCTTGAGAGGTGGACTCGGTCCTACCGCCAGTGCGGAAGCACAGGTTGGCGGTGTTCGCCCGATTCCACCGGCTCCTGACCCGCGGCATCCACAGCCCCCCACCTGGGAGGGCGAACTGCGGGAGATTGCGCCAGATGTCTACGCGTATATCCAGGCGGGCGGTCCGGGCAGGGACAACACCGCCGTCGCGAATGCGGGCGTGATCGTCGGTGACGAGGATGTGATGGTCATCGATACCCTGACGGCTCCGATGCACGCACACGCGTTCATCGAGGCGATCCGTGCCGTCACCGACAAACCGTTCCGTCACGTGGTCAATACCCACCATCACGGCGACCACATCAACGGAAACCAGTATTTCGATGGAGCCGAGATCGTTGGTCATCCGTATTGCCGAGATGAAGTCGTCAAAGTCGCCACAGCGGACGGGCCAGCGTTCTGGCCGAGGCGGGAGGGGTGGGCAGACGGCACGGAGCCGCGCCGGATCGTTCCGCCCCGCACGACCCTCGATGGCAAGATGACGTATCACTACGTGCAGACCGTCGTCGAGTTGTTTCCGATGGTGCCAGCGCACACCTATGGCGACATCGTCGTGTACCTGCCGCAGCACCAGATTCTCTTCGTTGGCGATATTGGGTTCTTCTACGTCGTCCCGTGGTGTCAGAACGTGCACCCGAGCAACTGGATCAACGTCTGCAATGAGATCGACGCAATGGACGTCCAGATCGTGGTGCCCGGCCACGGTCCGCTGGGGGGCAAGGCGGAGTTGGCGGACATGCGCGACTACCTGGTCCGTTTGCGGGAGGAAACGAGACCTCGGTACGACGCCGGTACGACAGCGGGGGTCGCGGCGGCCGAGATTCGGATGGGGCAGTACGATAATTGGATTGGTCCCGAGCGGATTGTCATGGACGTGCAGCGGTTCTACGATGAGTTCGCGGGAACGCTCCGGCCGGACGTCAACAGGGCTGGCATTCGCGAAGCGACGGAGGCGTACAACGCGGCGAAGGAGGCGGCCTCACGCTAGTGGGTCGTCGCGCCTGGCCAAGGCCCCAACCTAATACTCCCGTGAGCCACACGTCCGTTCGAAGGTTCGACACGTCGCTGATGTCACTCGCGCTGGCGATGGCACTCGTCCTCTCGACCCCTGCCATGATCGCCGCGTCCCATCGGAGCGAGGCACAGACCTCGGCGCCGGTCATCGACGGGGCTCCGTCGCCAATCCCACCGGCCGTGATCAACCGGGACGAGGCGGGCCGTGTCGCCGTTCGCGCCGTCCGAGTCGACCAACCACTTCGCATCGACGGGCAACTCGACGAAGCCGTGTACACACAGGTCGAGGCGATTTCTGGATTCATCCAAAACGATCCGGCCGAAGGGGAACCGGCGACAGAGAAGACCGACGTCTGGCTCTTGTTCGACCGTGACCATGTCTACATTGTCGCCCGCTGCTGGGAAACCCGACCCGACCGAATGGTGGCGAGCGAAATGCGGCGCGATAACACCCGGATCGTGCGCGATGACAACTTCGCCTGGTCGTTCGACACCTTTCACGACGGTCGGAACGGCTTCATCTTCGAGGTGTCGGCAGTGGGCGGTCGGCTCGATGGGCAACTGACCAATGAATCGCAGGTCAACATCGACTGGAACCCGGTCTACGACGTTGTGGTCGGCCGATTCGACGGCGGCTGGACGATGGAGGCGGCACTCCCGTTCAAGTCGCTCCGCTATCAAGGCGCGGGTCCACAGATCTGGGGCTTTCAGGCGCGCCGCGTCAACCGGTGGAAGAACGAATCGTCGTATCTCACCCCGCTGTCAGCAGCGCAGGGGTTACGCGGTCATTTTCGGGCCTCGTTGATGGCCACCCTCGTCGGGATTGACGCACCGCAGGCCACGAACCTACTCGACGTGAAGCCGTATGTCATCTCCGATGTCACGACCAGCGCCAACGCTACGCCGCCGATCTCCAACAACGTCAGCGGCGAGCTTGGGGTCGATGTCAAGTACGGCCTCACGCAAGGCCTGACCGCAGATGTCACGTACAATCCCGACTTCGCCCAGGTCGAGGCCGACGAGCAGCAGATCAACTTGACGCGGTTTAGCTTGTTCTTCCCGGAGAAGCGCGAGTTCTTCCTGGAGAACCAAGGCACTTTCAGCTTCGGCGGGGCGGCCACGAGCGGCCGGCAGGCCGGGGCGAGCGATACCCCGATTCTCTTCTACAGTCGTTCAATCGGACTAGCCGGCGGTCAGGAAGTGCCGCTCCGGGCCGGCGGTCGGCTCAGCGGCCGTGTCGGCGCGTTTACTCTGGGGGCGCTCAGCATCCAGACGGATGAGGACGTGACGTCCGATTTGCGTTCGACGAACTTTACGGTGCTGCGTGCCAAACGGGACATTCTTCGACGCAGTAGCGTCGGCGCAATGTTCACGGGGCGGTCGGTCGCTGAGACCGGGAGCGGGTCGAACGAGACCTTCGGCATCGATGGCGTCTTCGGGTTCTACGACGACCTCACCATCAATTCGCATTGGGCACGCACACGCACAGATGGTCGAACCGGTAACGATACCAGCTACCGTGGTCACCTGGACTACGCCGGCGACAGGTACGGTGTTCAGCTCGAGCACCTACTCGTTGGCGATGATTTCAACCCCGAGGTCGGATTCGTTCGGCGCCGCGACATGCGCCGCAGCTTCGCCGAGTTCCGGTTCAGCCCCCGCCCGCAATCGATTGGGTTGGTGCGACGGTTTGTCTGGACCGGCTCGCTCGCCTATGTCGAGAACCTCGACCGGGTGCTCGAGACCCGGGAAACCACCGCCGGGTTTACCGTCGAGCTTGAGAATAGCGACCAGTTCTCCGTGAGTGGCGCCCAGACGTTCGAGTTGCTGCCCGAGCCGTTCCGGATCTCGTCGGATGTCACGTTGCCGGTCGGCGGCTACGACTTTGGCTTCGCTGGCGTCGGCTACAACTTTGGACAGCAGCGGCGGTGGTCGGGGGATATCCTGGCTGAGCACGGCACGTTCTTCAGCGGCCACAAGACAACCATCGGCGTCAGCCAGGGGCGGTTGAGCCTCACGAACCAGTTCTCTGTCGAGCCGAGCTACTCCGTCAATTGGGTCGACCTCGCGGAGGGATCGTTCACGACGAACCTCGTGGGCACGCGCGTGACCTACACTGCGACGCCGCTCATGTTCACGAGCGCGCTCGTGCAGTACAACTCGAGCGCCCACGCCGTCTCGGCCAACATCCGGTTCCGCTGGGAGTACCAGCCCGGCAGCGAGCTCTTCATCGTCTTCAACGAAGAGCGCGACACCGAGGCCCGAAGGTTGCCGATGCTGGCGAACCGGGCGTTCATCGTCAAGATCAATCGGCTATTTCGGTTCTGACGGCCCGCCCCAGTGTCCCGTCACGGTGACGGGACACTCCACTAGTAATTATCCAGCCCTTCGGTCAGCTCGATGTATGTCCCGTCAGGATCGGTGACGAACGCGATCGCGAGGCCGAGCTCGTCAATCCGTCTATAGGGTCGGTCGAACGTGACCCCTTTCGCTTCGAGCGTCTTGCAGAAGGCCTCCAGGTCGTCGACTTCGAAACCGATGTGGTCCAGGCTCCGCCCCTGCGTGCCGACCATCTTCGACGTCTCCGAGAATCGCAGGTTGACCCCGGGCAAATCAGCCACCTTGAAGTTGCCGTTCATGCCAGGGACCGCATCGAACATCTCGACATACCACGCCCGAAGTCTGTCGACATCCGGCGTATTGATGTGGATGTGGTGGTTCTGGATCGGCATCGTCTGGGACCGGTTACCGACGAACTCGACCTTGACATTGTCAGGTGCCAGCACGTAGCCGATACAGGAATCTTGGCCCTCCGGGCAGAGGACTCCGTTGTCGACGTCGGCATTCGGCAGCTCCCGCTCCGTGATGACCGGATACCCGGCCGCCCGCACCTTCTCGATTGCGGCGCGGGTATCGGGCACCCAAAAACCGATGTGGTTCACCGTCGTGCCGATGGTGCCACCTGATGGCTCCCGGTCGGTCAGGAAGACGAGTGCGTTCGGGAACTTGAAGACATGAACGTCCCGCCACGGGGTAGGAATCCCGCCGAGGGTCTCCACCCAGAACCGCTCGTGGGCCGCCCGGTCGGTCACGTTGAGATGGTGATGTCCGTGAACCACCGGCCCCTGGCTGGCCCAGGAGGACTGAGCCACCGCCGTGCCCGAACTGACGACCAGCAGTGCTACGACCAAGACGAACCCACCGCGAAGAATGACGTCAAGCTTCATCGCCTCTGCTCCCTTCACACACTCGGCCATACCGAGCCATCGTTGTCCGCCAACAGTCGTTGTCTTAGGAAGCTGGAAGTATAGACGAACAAAGGTCTCGTGCGTTCGGTGGATCGGGTGTATAAGGGGCCATCCACGGGAGCATAAGCAGTCCGACCAGGCTCAAGGGGAGTAGTCATGGATCAGAAGTGGACGCTCGTTATCGGCATCCTCGCGGTCGGGATCGCAATCGGCCTGACTCGTTCGTTTGTCGACGTACACGCGCAGCGTGGTTCGGTTGTTGTCGACGGAGACGATATCGGCGGTGTCGTCACCGGGCCGAGCGGGCCGGAGGCCGGTGTGTGGGTGATCGCCGAAACCCTCGACCTCCCGACCCGGTTTGTGCGCATCGTTGTGACCGACGACCAGGGGCGATACGTCGTGCCGGACCTTCCCGATGTCGGGTACGACGTGTGGGTCCGCGGCTATGGCCTGGTCGATTCACCCAGGACACGCACGGTGCCCGGTCGCGAGGTGAATCTCACGGCGGTGCCTGCGCCCAACGCGACCATGGCGGCTCAGTACTACCCGGCCGGCTACTGGTTTTCGCTTATCGAGGTTCCTGGTGCGGGCGAGTTTCCTGGAACCGGCGCCGAAGGCAACGGAATTTCTCCCGACGTGCGAAGCCAGGCCGCGTGGATTCGCAGTTTGAAATCGGGTGGGTGCACCGCATGCCACGCACTGGGGAATAGGGCGACGCGGGAGGTTCCTCCCGAGCTCGGTGATTTTGATTCACTGGTGGCGGCGTGGGAGCGTCGGATTCAGTCGGGTCAGGCTGGAGGGAGCATGATGAGCGGGCTGGACCGGATGGGACGCCCCCGCGCACTGCAGATGTTTGCCGACTGGACCGACCGGATCGTCTCGGGCGAGCTCCCACCTGAACCGCCGCGCCCGCAGGGGCTCGAGCGAAACATCGTCGTCACGCAGTGGGATTGGGCCGACCCAAAGGCGTATCTCCACGACGAGGCCTCCACCGACAAGCGGAACCCTACGGTCAACGCTCACGGACCGATCTACGGGGCCCTCGAAGCCAGCGCGGACTTCGTTCCGGTCCTCGACCCGGTGAGCCACACGTCGACGCGAGTCCCGGTGCCGGTCCGCGACCCCGCAACCCCACTGGCCGCGGGTCCGCCGCTTGCCCCGTCTCCCTACTGGGGTGACGAAGCGATTTGGGACAGTCGGGCCAATATTCACAACCCGATGCTTGACGAGCATGCCAGGGTCTGGCTGACGTCGCGGGTCCGTCCGCCTGAGAATCCGGCCTTTTGCCGTGAGGGGTCGACCCACCCATCCGCGCAGGTCTTCCCAACGGAGCGATCTGGTCGTCACCTGGCGATGTATGACCCTGAGACCGACGAGTTCTCGCTCATCAGCACCTGCTTCAGTACGCACCATCTCATATTTGCCGAAGACGAGGACAACACGATTTGGACGTCCGGCGGTGGACAGGTGATCGGGTGGTTGAACACCCGGATGTACGAAGCTACCGGCGACGAACAGGCGTCACAAGGCTGGACACCGCTCGTCCTCGACACGAACGGCAACGGCCAGCGCGACGAGTACGTCGAGCCGGGTGAGCCGGTCGACGCAACAAAAGACACGCGGGTCCGATCTGGATACTACGGCGTGGCGTTCAACCCAGTGGACGGCACTATCTGGGGATCGTCCTTAGGTTTTCCCGGAGCGATTCTCCGACTCGACCCCGGATCTGACCCTTCGAGAACGGCGCTCGTCGAGGTGTTTGAGGTGCCGTGGGGTAATCCAGCCGCGCCGGTCCAGGGTTATTCGCCGCGTGGCATGGATATCGATCGTCACGGCGTCGTCTGGACGCCTTTGGCGAGCGGCCACATGGCCAGCTTCGACCGGAGCAAGTGCGCCGGTCCACTCAACGGCCCCGACGCGACAGGACAGCATTGCCCAGAGGGCTGGACCCTGCATCCGGAGCCGCTGCCGCAACTCAAGGGCCTGTCTGATTCAGGAAGCGCTGAGGCGAGCTACTACACGTGGGTCGATCAGTTCGACACGTTTGGTCTCGGCGAGAACGTCCCCATCAACACCGGTAACGCGTCCGAGGCGCTCCTGGCGTTCCGCAACGGTGAGTGGGTGGTGATGCGCGTGCCGTATCCCCTCGGTTTCTACACGAAGTGGATGGATGGCCGGATCGACGACCCAGACGCAGGGTGGAAGGGCAAAGGGCTGTGGGCGACGTGGTCCACACGTGCGCCGTTCCACAGCGAGACCGGCAAGGGGACACCAAGCAAGGTGGTTCGTTTCCAGCTGCGGCCGGACCCGTTGGCGCATTAGTCCGGGCCGGTTGGCGCATTGGTATGGAGTCTCTTCCGTGATTCTTACTGGTTCAGGGGAGGCGAGGGTGCGAGTGCCGACCCCCTGATGGCGTAGTTCTGAAGCCGGCGTCGAGCTATCACTCCGCCTGCCCCGCATCGTCCGGAAGCGCTTCGCCACCGTCGACATCGGGCCTGGCAGAACCGGTGCTCGCGGGCGCCAAAAGCTGCTTGACGTCGCCGTTGCGGGTCGTATGATCGGCCTGTCCCGGTTTATTACGGCCACGGAGGGCCGGTGGCTGGCTCGTTACGTCGATGTGCTCGGTTCCGGTTACCCGTTTTCACCACAGCAGCAAAGGAGGACACAATGGCAGCTCAGGATCTGGAGAATGCGGCGCGTGGCGTCGTTGACGCATTCAACACGGCAGATTGGGAACGCTGTAAGGCGCTTCTCAAGGAAGACAGTGTGTATGACGAAGTGGGAACATCTCGCTGTCTGGCAGGTCACAACGAAATCATTCCCGCGCTCAAAGGATGGCGTGATGGGATGCCCGACGTCACGGGAACCGTCGAGAGTGCCGTGGCGACCGGCAATACCGTTGTGCTCGAGGTCACGTGGCGCGGCACGCAGACAGGTCCGCTTCCTGGACCTCAGGGCACTCTGGCCCCCACAGGTAAGCAGCAGACCACCAGGTCGGGCTGGGTCATGGACTTTGACGGAGACCGGGTCAAGCAGAGTCGCCACTACTTCGACATGCTGTCGTTCATGAAACAACTCGGCGCCCTGTGAGCGTCGTGACCCCGTGGTCACCTCGGCGCAGGGCGCATCGGTGAGGTGCACGAGCCCGCGACATCCGCCCCGCGCACCGTGTACTGATTCGAAACTGCCGGAGAGGCTTGTATGAACGTCAGACCCACGTGTTGGTATGTTGCGCCTGTGCTGCTCTGCATGCTGGGGCTCGGCTACGCCCAGCCACCTCCGGTCGGCGTACCGGTGCCGGCGTTGGGCGCGGGACCCTGGGTGTTCGATGCGGCCGAGGAGCAGAAGATTCGGGTCAGCGTCGTGGCCAAAGGGCTCTCGCATCCTTGGGCCATCGCGTTTCTTCCCGACGGGGGCTTGCTGGTCACCGAACGGTCCGGTCGCCTCCGCATCGTTCGCGATGGAGAGCTTGATCCGCAGAGTATTTCCGGCGTGCCGCACGTCAGAACCGACGGCAACGGGGGTCTCATGGACGTCGCCCTCCATCCCCAGTTTGCCGACAATCGCCTCGTCTACCTCACCTACACGAAGTCGGTCGGTAACGGCAGAGGCGCACCGGCGCTCGCGCGGGGGAGGCTCGAGGGTGGAGCGCTCAGCGACGTCCGAGACCTTCTCGTCACCGACGCGGGCGAGGGCAACTCAGGTCTCAACGGTCGAGTCGTCTTCGGACGCGACGGCAAGCTCTACATGTCTACCGGTGGCAATACTGGGGAGGTCTCGCAGGATCCGATGAGTCTCCGCGGCAAGATCCTCCGACTCAACGACGATGGTTCCGTGCCGCGAGACAACCCGTTCGTGGACCAGGCAGGCTATCGGCCGGAAATTTACACCTTGGGACATCGCAACACGCTGGGTCTCATCGTTCACCCTGAGACCGGGGAGCTGTGGAACCACGAGAACGGTCCTAACGGTGGCGACGAGATCAACATCATCTCGCGGGGCCGCAACTACGGATGGCCAGTCGTGAGTTTCGGACGCGAGTATTCAGGCGCGCCCATTTCCGAACATCCGACGCGCGAGGGCATGGAGTCGCCGCTCGTCGTCTGGCTGCCCGCCATCGCTGTCGCCGGCATGGCCGTCTACACCGGCGACGAATTCTCCGCGTGGAGAGGCAACGTCTTCGTCGGATCGCTCCGCCAGGGCCGAATACCGGGGACGGGCCACCTGCAGCGCATCGTGTTCAACGCCAAGACGGAGGAGCTGCGACGCGAGCCGATGTTGACGGAGCTCAGGCAACGTATCCGGGAAGTGCGCGAGGGGCCAGATGGGTTCCTCTACCTGTTGACCGACGAAGACGACGGCGCGCTCCTGCGTATCGAGCCGGCCGGGTGAGCTGCTGAGGAACGTCTCAATGCGGCCTGCGAACCGGTCCAGACGGTCTGACCAGGAGGCGCTGAAGGTCGTGTCGAGGGTTTGCCTCCTCATCCTCTTGCCGGCCTTCGCCGTTGTGCCGGCGTCGGCTCAACTCGAAGGCGACACACTGGTTGGGGTCATCGACTTCCATGCGCACGCGGGTCCCGACTCTCGACCACGCTCGTTGAACGACATCGAGGTGGCACGCCTGTTCAGGCAAGCCGGCCTCCGGGGGATGGTGCTCAAGAACCACTTCACGATGACGGCCGACCGCGCCGCGCTGGCCATGGCTCAGATTGACGGTCTGGAAGTTTTTGGCGGTGTGGCGTTGAACCGGGCAGTCGGGGGCCTCAACCCGGAAGCGGTTCGGCAGATGGTGGCGTTCGAGGGCGGCCGGGGAAAGGTTGTCTGGCTGCCGACGTTCGATGCGGAGTTCTACGTCACCCGAGCCGGCGGGTCTGACCCATTCGTCCGGGTAGTCGAGGACGGCGCGCCGGTTCCCCCGCTGGTCGACGTGTTCTCGTTGGTCGGTGAGCACGACCTCGTGCTGGCGATGGGACACTCGTCTCCGGAGGAGGTGCTGCTCCTGATACCGGCCGCAAAGGCCCAGGGTGTGCGACATATCCTGGTGACGCACGTCTTTGGTCAGGACGCCACGCTCGATCAGATGCGGCAAATAGCATCGAAGGGTGCCATCATGGAGCTCGATTGGTTGGCTGTGTACTCGGGCACCCAGTCGATCGAGGACTACGCGGCGGCGATCGAAGAGATCGGCGCCGAGCATTTCTTGATCTCGTCCGATCTGGGTCAGGCGGGTAACCCTACGCACGCCGATGGGCTGCGGGCCTTTATTCGAGCCCTTCGCGCCGAAGGAGTCTCCGACGGTGAGGTTGACCTCATGGCCCGGCGTAACCCCGCGCGACTGCTAGGGCTAGAGTAGCAGCCCCCGACAGTGCGCCTTGACGTCTGGGACGATGCTGGGCGACCTTACCGACTCCGACGACGAGGACACTGTTGAAGCGGCGGACGAAGCCATTGCCATGGCCGGATGGTTCGCGCGGTTGAGCAGAGCGAAAGCACGGCACGTCTCAACGTTGTCCTGAACTGGCACGACGAGCTGAAGGAGCGGGTGCCCATCAACTGATTCTGAATCCCGCCGCTAGCCCGCGACAACTATGTTCCTGACTGTCTGGACGGCCAGTCCTTTCTCATGATCGAGCGCAGTGAGAATCAGGATTCCGAACTGGTCGTTGTCATCAGCTGGTTCGAGGAGCTCAATCGCCTCGTGCCTGTCCCGTAAGGAAGTGAACTGAGCCATGAGTGGAGCCATGAATTGACATCGAACCGGTGGAAGCATGCGGTCTTCGTGCCGAGCATCATTCTCATCGGCATACTGGCGCGGGCGCAGCAACCGCTGCTCGGACCGCTCGACGGGGACGGACAACCACCAACCGACCTGGACCGGGTTCAAGTCGGCATGGTCGCGCCTGACTTCCGGCTTGCCGACGAAACGGGAGCGGTCCATCAGCTGTCTCACTATCGCGGCAAGAATGTCGTGCTGGTTGTCTATCGTGGTTACTGGTGAGGAAGCTGCGCCACTCAGCTTGGCAAGTTGAGACAGCTCTTGGACGACGAAGCCAGTTCCACCACGCAGATTCTCGCCTTGAGTCCCGACGACGCTGAGGGCGGGCAGCAGATGGTGGACCGCGTTACTCGGGAAGCTGATGGCTCACCAGGTTTTCCGCTTCTGGGAGATCCGACCTTCAGTGTGATCAACCGCTACGGGGTGTTCAACCCTGAACCGTTCAATGGCAGAAAAGTGCCTCACCCGGCTGTCTTTGTCATCGATCGATCGGGCACGGTGACCTGGAAGTTCGTCAACACAGATGCAAGCGTTCGGGCGGAGAATGAAGACATCTTTAAATGCACTCGAACAGATCAAGAACGAGTGACCGCACCAAAGCGATATCGGGACAACCTGGCACCACCCTCGACCCGAACAGTTGTCGTAGATTTCCGATCGCTGTGGGTGTATAAGTTCGGTGTGGAAGTCCCGTGACAGGGGGTATGGAGATGAGCCGACGATTCCTCGAGTTGATTGGCGTGATAACGGTGATCCTGGCCGTGGCCGTGCTCCTGCGACTCGCGTCGGTCGCGGACCCGACGACGCTTGGCGGCCTCGTCGAGGCCGCGGAAGCGACTGGCGAACAGGGCCAGACTGAGGCGGCACCCGCGGCCCCCACCCCGTGGGGCGAGGCCGACCTACAGGGCATCTGGACCACGCAGTACGAGATCCCCTTACAGCGTCCCGCTCGCTTCGCCGACCAGGAGTTTTTCACTGAGGAGCAACGGGCGGAACTGGATGGGGAACGCGCGCGGACGTCGCTGATCGTGGATCCGCCGAATGGGAGAGTGCCTCCGCTGACCCCCGAGGCGCAGGAGCGGCAGGGGGCGATACGCGAGTATCGGCTCGCCCTCCTGTAAGCCACAGACACATGCAGGAACAACCTGCGCGGTTGCGCGGGCGGGCAGTTCGGGCCACCGTCACCGAGGCGCGCGGAGCGGCCTCCGCACTACCTGACCCGCGCTGTGAACCGCTCTGACGGTCCAGAAGACCGAAGCTTGGGGGAGCGCTGTATGTCGGCCCGTCTGCCGGATTTTGGTGGCGCCGCTGGTTTCTTTCTGCAGATCGTGCAGTCGCCGGGAACCGTGTCGGTGCTTTATGACACCGGCCAAGGGCAAGGGTGGCAGCGCACCATCCCCGTGACCGACCGACCCCATCTGCCCCCACACGTCCGCCAGTGGTGGGGGGACTCGCGCGGTCGGTGGGAGGGCGAGACACTCGTCGTCGATGTCACCAATTTCAGCCCCAAGACAGACTATCAGGGGTCGCGTGAGAACCTACATCTCACTGAGCGCTGGACACGCCTCGACGTGGACACCATTGAGTACGTCGTGACGATGGAGGATCCGACGACATGGTCGCAACCCTGGACCGTCGCGCTCGAACTGAAGCGGCAGAGCAACGAAGAGAACCGAGTCTACAAGGAGCCTCGATGTCACGAGGGGAATTACGGCCTGCCGGGGTTGCTCGTGGGTGCGCGCGTCGAGGAGCAGGCGTTCGCTGCGGGGCAGGGCCCCGACCCGGCCACGCTGTGCAGCGCCGGCTGTGGAGGATTTGGCGCAGGATTCGCCGAGACCGGGGCGGATGCCAATCCGTTGCGAGACTAAGTACCAGACCTCAGACCTCAGACCTCAGAGCTGGTCGTTCCCCGTCGGCTCGTAGTACCGGCGATAGTCCCGGACCATCCCTCGCCGTGCCAGCCATCCGCCGAATGGCCCCAGCCACTGAAGCAGGAGGTCATTGGTGGCCCCCAGCTGGGTCAGCTCGATCAGGTTACCGTCGCAATCCTTTGCGAAGAAGAACCACTGGCCGCCGTTGGGCGACTGCTCAGGGACAGTGACGATCTCAACCCCTTTCGCCACCAGATAGTCGTGCCACTTCTGGGGGTTGCGAATGTTGAAGCACAGGTGGGTCAGCCCGGCCCGGTTCCAGGGGACCTCGGCCGGTGGCAACTCAGGCTGGAACTCGAAGATCTCGATCACCGCGCCACCCGGCACACGGAGCCACCCAATCTTGCACGTCGGCTGGTCTCCGGCGACCCCGAAAAACGACCGCAGCCTCTCCGGAGGCACATCGGACACACCGACCAGGGGACAACCAAAGACGTCCCAGTAAAACCGGACCGCTCGGTTGAAGTCGGACACGGTGATGCCGGTGTGGCTGAATGAACGTACTCGCACGGGGGCCTCTCCCTACTCTGTCACGGTGGCTGCGGTCACAGCCAGCTCGGTCTCCTTGATGTGATCCGCCACCCGGAGTGCCTGGGCGGCGATGGTCAGCCCGGGATTGACCGCGCACGACGACGGAAAGAACGAGGCATCGACCACGAACAGATTCTCGATGTCGTGAGACCGGCAATACGGATCGAGCACCGACCGGGTGGAGTCTGTCCCGAAACAGGCGGTCCCGCATTGGTGCGTCGTGTTGTGGTTCGTGTGCGCGTACACCAGCCAGAAGCCGAGTCGCTGCAGCATACGCTTCACCTCGCGCACCAGTCGACGATGGGCACGCATGTTGTTTGGCTGATACTGCAGCTGGATGCGGCCATCGCTGCCGACAACCACACGGTTGTCACGGCGGGGGAGGTCCTCGGTCATCGCCAACCAGTCGACCCCCCGCGCCACCCACGCGTTGTAGGCCCACAGCGGCATCGGCACCCACGGATACTCGGTCTGCGCCATCACTCCGTGCGTCCGGCCTTGTGACTGGATCTGTCCGAGCGGAAACGCGTCGTCCGGACCGCGAAAGTAGAAATCGTTGATCGCCACCGTCTTCTGAAAGACGTCCTCGTTCTTTCTCAACGGGTGAAACCCCTCCATCATGGTCGCCAAGTGCGCCATGTAGCGCCGTCCGACCAGGCCTGACGAGTTGGCCAGCCCGTCCCGGTGTCGGTCGGTGGCCGAGTGCAGCAGGAGTGCCGCTGAGTTGACCGCGCCGCAGGACACCGCTACCAGCGCTGCCGTCACGCGGTGCGTTGCGCCGTCACACTCGACCTCGACCGCCTCGATTCGGTCACCGGCCGGATCGGTCACCAGCCGCCGGGCCCGGGCGTTGGTCCACAACGTGACGTTCGGACAGTCGGTGAGCGGACGCACGCAGCAGACATCGGCGTCGCTCTTGGCGTGGCGCTGACAGGGGAATGAGTTGCAGGTGTTGCAGAGCACGCAGCCATCTGCATCGCCGGGATTGCGAACGCCGAGTGGCAGCGCCGAGGGATGCAGCCCTTGATGTCGGAGCGCCTCCACATACCGGGCCATCCCGTCGGCGTGCGGGACCGGCGGGTGTGGGTAGGGTCCACGGGGCGCTTCGGTGGGATCGGATCCGGCTTCGCCGTGCACGTGATAGAGGCGCTCGGCACGATCGTAGTACGGGGCGAGCGCGTCATAGTCGATCGGCCAGGCGGGCGAGACGCCGTCGGCATGCTCGAGGTCGCCGAAGTCTTCGCGGCGCAGCCGAAAGAGCACACTGCCCCAGAACTTCGTGTTCCCGCCCACACAGTAGTGGGTGTACGGCCTGAACGGCTTGCCGTCAGGACCGATCCAGGTGTCGTCGGCGCGATAGCGCAACTGCTTCCATACGGCCTCCGGGTCCCAGTTCTCGGGTTCCTGCGGCACGAAGTCTCCGCGCTCGAGCAACAGGATCTCGGCGCCGGTGTCGGCCAGCGCGTGAGCCAGGGTGCTGCCGCCGGCTCCGCTCCCGATGATGATGACGTCGTAGTGCCCGCTCGGCATATGACCTTACACAGGCACGGACGCCACGGCATCGGCGGTCGTGTAGATCTGGTCCATGAGTCGGTGGTCGATCATCGCCGTCTCGAGCGTCATCTCGGGGGCCCTGCGCTCCCGAATAGCCCCGACAAAATCGAGATACATGGCCTGATACCCCCGCATGTCTTTGAAGCCGGGGAGCAGGAGTCGCGTGCCCCCAGGTCCACGCACGAGCACGCAGGCGCCGTTAGACTCGAACGAAATGATCCCGTCACGCCCGAACAACTTCGACAGCCGCAACCCCCGCAGGAGCGATGGCACCTCACGGGAGTAGTACAACGCCCCTGCCGCGCCCGTGTCATATCTGAACGCCACCATCATGCTCTTGGCTCGGGTGTCAGGCCCCTGGGGGGCGACCGGAGGCCGGAAGCCGTGGACTTCGGTGATCAGCGGACCCAGACTGTTGGCAATATGCAGCCAGTGGATACCCTCTTCAAAGAAGGCGTCACCACCCGCCAGCGTTTCATCAAGTCGCCAATCGTCGGCTCCTTTGAACCGTCGGATGAGCGTCGTGAACTGCGCCATCAGTAGGTCGCCGACCGCGCCGTCTCGCAGCAACCGTCGCAAGCAGACGACCAGCGGCTTGTAGTGATCGTTCTCGCCGACGAGCACGACCCGACCGGCCTGGTCTCGAGCCGCCTGCACGATCTCGAAATCGCCGAGGCGCGGGAAGGCCGGCTTCTCGACCACGACATGCTTGCCGGCGGCCAGCGCCTGAAGTGTGAGCTCGAGGTGAAACTGTGGCGGTACCGCAATGACCACCGCATCAACGGCCGGATCTTCGATCGCAGGCGTGTACCCGACGTAGTGGGCGCGACCGAGATACTGCCGACGATAGCGCTCAGCCTTCTCACCATCACGACTGGCGTAGCTGCAGACGACCGCATCGCCGAGCTGCTTCAGATGTCGGCTGTGGACCCCGGTGACGAAGCCGCACCCCAGAAACGCGATGTGGACCGGCGCAGACACCGGTTCATGATATCCCGCGGTGGTACGCGGCTCTACTCTGGAAGCCGAAACGCGATGATCTCTCCGGGGAAGCCGCCGCCACTGATGGCGAGCGCGATGTATTGCCGCCCGTCATGCATGTAGGTCATCGGGGCACCCGACGCCGGCGCCGGCATGTAGACGGCGCCGACCTCGGCGCCGGTGGACTTGTCATAGGCCCGCAGCATCGCCCCGCGTTCTCCGGTCTCGGTCATCGCGACCCCCGCCTCGCCGGCGATGACGAGTGTCTTAGTGATGACGGTCCCGACGCGCCCGATACGACCGGTCTTGGGAATATCTACGCCCTGGAGCAATGGGTGGTCGCGGATGTAGTCGGGCGTCTCCCCGTGTGGCACCTGCCAAAGAATCTCTCCTGCGTTCAGGTCGATCGCGGTGATACGCCCCCATGGCGGTTTAATGAGGGGGATGCCGTCGACGTTCAACGCGGCGAGGGCCGGGTTCACGCCACGCGGAGTCCCGCGGATGAAGTTCATGTCCGACCGCTCTGGGTCGTTGAGCAATCCTAAGGCGGTCACGTTGGTGAAGGAGTAGAGATAGGCAATCCCAGTCTCCGGGTCGAGTGAACCTCCGGGCCAGTTGGTGCCGCCCCCGGCCGAGGGTAGCATCAGCGTGCCGAGCGTGCCGTCCGGACTCGCGACCGATGGAGGCGTGAAGATCGGACCGATGCGAAACCGCGACGCGACCTCCTCGGCCCGACGCCTGATCTCAGGCGTGAAGTCCACCAGGTCGTCGACACTGACTCCTTGCCGGTCGTAGGCGGGCGGCTTGGTGGGGAAGGGCTGCGTCGGCGCCAGCAGCTCGCCCGGAACATCCGACGGAGCGACCGGCTGCTCTTCGATCGGCCAGACCGGCTCACCCGTCACCCGGTCGAAGACATAGAGCCACGACTGCTTGGTCGGCTGCGCGATGGCCTTGATCTCACGACCATCGACTGTGATGTCGACGAGGATCGGCGCACACGGGATGTCCCAGTCCCAGACATCGTGATGGATCAATTGGTAGTGCCAGAGTCGCTCGCCCGTGTCGATATCGACCGCCACCAGGCTGTCGGAGAACAGGTTGTCGCCGTGACGGTGCCCACCGTAGTAGTCGTTCGTCGGCATCTCGGTCGGAAGATAGACGATACCGAGCTCAAGGTCGGCGCTGATCTGTCCCCAGACGCCGGTGTTGCCGGTGTAACGCCACGAATCGTTGAGCCAGGTATCGTTCCCGAATTCGTCGGCTCCCGGAACCGTGTGGAAGATCCACTTACGCTCGCCACTGCGAGCGTCAAAGCCGCGAATATGGCCTTTGACGTTTCGCATCGACCGTGCCGCGCCCCCGGGCAGATGCGCGGCGCCGACAATGATCGTGTCGCCAGCGACAAGCGGTGCGGCATGCAGCCCGACCTCGCCAGTCACCGGGTCGAGGTCCTGGTCCATGGTCTGCTTGAGGTCGACGAGGCCGTCGGTACCAAAGTCGTCAGTGCGGAGGCCGGTATTGGCGTCGAGCATGATGAGCTGGTAGCCGGGTGTGACGTAGACGATTCGACCGACCCCGCCGTCGTCCCAGTAGGCGAGGCCTCGTCCTGACAGCCGCCGCGGCGCCGCCGCTCCGCGCTCGCCTTCATCCAGGCGGTGTATCCAGAGGAGCTCGCCGGTCTCGGCGTCGGCGGCGACGACCGAGCGCCGCGACCCTGCGGTCGTGAAGATGACGCCATCAACCATCAAGGGTGTCGACTCGAAGTTGTACTCCGGGTTCGGACCCAGGTTGTCGGTCTTGAGCCGCCACGCGATTTCGAGATCGCTGAAGTTGTCTGCGGTGATCTGATCGAGTGGCGAGTAGCGGGTCCCCGCGACGTCGCCGGCATAAGACCGCCACGCTCCACCCTCGGTGCCTTCCTGCGCGGTTGCTCCGGGCGGAAGCAGGGCGAGGGTGAGACCAACGAGGAGACTCAGGTGACAGACGCGACCCGACATTGTCCTACCTCCCGTGTCTGGCTCCGGCGACGCGGAGACGAGGGCCGCGGCGGAGTGAGGGAAACGACCTACTTCGAGCCGGCGTGAGCCGCCTCGACGTTTTCTGCGAACCGCGCGTTGTGGATGATGTTGTGCAGCCCCCGATTGCCCTCGTGGCAGGCGTACTCGAACATCGGCTGCCGGCTCTTGTTGAGCGGCACCAGTGCGGTCCACGGTTCGTCCCACGTCCGCGCGTCGTCCACGGTCACCTCGTAATCGAGACGGTCAGGACCGACACGCGTGAAGCGTTCCACGAGATGTAAGTCCTCGGTCGCGTCCCGGAAGCTACCTTTGGGAGAGAAGTTTGTCGTCTCGACAACCAGCGTGTCACCGTCCCAATGGCCGCGTGCGTCTCCGTCCCACTGGTCGATGTCGTCAGCGAGGCGAGGTCGGCCGTCCAGCGGGATGGCACGAACGTTGTGAATCATTTCGGACACGAGCGCCACCGAGGTCGGTGTCTGCAGGACCTGCAGATTGTTGTTGTAGGCTCGTGGCAGGCTGACGATACCGAAGGTGATGCAGCGCTCCGACAGGCTGCGGTCTTCGACGCCAGCCGTGAGACGGCGAGACTCGACTCGCCTGGCAGCCCGCGTCTTCGACTCCTCGGTCGACGCCGGAAGCCGCCCATCTGCCGGCGAGATGATGAGCGACGTTCGATTGTCCGCGGTGAGCTGCCGACCGTTGTCGAGCCACCACTTCGCGTGCACGCTCGGCGATCGGTCGTAGTCGTCGAGACGCTCACCTTGCAGCCGCTCGTACTCGGCTGCTTCTTCTGTGGTCAGTGTCTTCTTGTCGGCAAATTCTCTCGGGCGTTCCAGGGGCGTCATCGTGCGATAGTCCCACACGCCCTGCAGATCGGGTGCGCCCCAAGGTGTCCTCGGTATCCCGCGGTCGAGGTCGTTCGCTTCGACCGGGTTGGGCTGAGCCGTGCCAGGGGCCGGTGCGAGCACGATAAGGGCCAAGACGGCACACACGCAGACGGTTGTTCGGATGGATTGGTGACTCATCCAGTCCTCCCTTGCGCGAACAGTGTGATGATGGCACTCTGGACGACGGCGCGCAAGACCTTCGAAGGAAAGGCGTCGTCCCGCACTCATCGCCCTATAATGCGGCAGTTGGTCCACCCCATTTCGAGAGAGGGTCCGGCTCGCACCACGGTGGGCCGTGTGCACATAGCGCGGACCGTCACAAGGAGCAGGAGGCGGGGATGGGGCGAATTGCAGATTATCCAGACTGGTTGGCACAGACCCCGATCCATCGGGTCCCTCGGGCGAATGGTGAGCTTGGGGAGATCCGCGTGCAGGACGGGCATGTATTCGTCTGCCAAGGTTGTTGCTGTGGCAACACCGAGCGAGGGTTCGCACCGATACCCCTCGATGAGTTCAAGCGTCAATGGAAGGAGCGCCGTATCCGTCGGCGCCTCCATCTCACGGTCGCCGGGTGCCTGGGTCCGTGCACGATGGCCAACGTCGTCCTCCTGCACCTCGGCGGCAGGTCCACCTGGCTGCACTCCATCAACTCGGCCTTAGACGTCACGCGCATCTATGACTATGCCGAAGCGATGCTGCGGGGCCGGTGCTGGCTCCCTCCGCCGGGAGAGCTTCGCGCAAGACACTTCCAGCGATATCTCGTCGACAGCATCGAGCAGAAGCACTGCGCGATCGACCCAGCCGCGTCAGGAAGTGAATCTCGAGCAGTCGAGGAGAAGGATCGAGCACGGACCATCTCCACGCATCGCAACCTCACAGAGCCGGCGATGAGGAAATAGGACGGCCCTGATGTCGATCGCCCAGGTGTACACTCGAACCTCTTCTGACAGGAGCGTGAAACATGGCGGAATCCAAGGACGGCGCGGTCGGCCGGCGGAGGTTCATGACGGATGCGGCTGCGACGGCGGCCGTCATCGTGGGACAGGGGCAGGTTGCGGGCACGCAGCAACCGTCTTCCGATGACCATGAGCACCAGACCGTGCCATCGGACATCGCACTGCGGGTCAAGGCACTCGAATCGGTGCTCGTCGAGAAGGAGATGGTTGCCCCGGCAGACCTCGATGCAGTGGTCGACACCTACGAGAACAAGATCGGCCCCCAGAACGGCGCTCGAGTCGTCGCGCGCGCGTGGGTCGATCCCGACTACAAGGCGCGTCTGCTGGCGGACGGCACGGAGGCGATCGACGAGATGGGGTACCTCGGCGCCCAGGGCGAGCACATGGTCGTCATCGAGAACACCCCCACGGTTCACAACCTCGTCGTGTGCACGCTCTGCTCCTGTTATCCGTGGCCGACGCTCGGCCTCCCACCGGTGTGGTACAAGTCTGCACCCTACCGGGCGCGCGCGGTGATCGATCCGCGCGGTGTACTCCGCGAGTTTGGTGTCGATCTCGACGACGGTGTCCACGTCCGCGTGTGGGACAGCACGGCCGAAATCCGCTACCTCGTACTCCCGCAGCGACCGGACGGCACCGAGAATATGACTGAGGCGGAGCTCGCCGAGATTGTCACGCGCGATTCGATGATCGGCGTCGCGAAGGTGGCACCTCCGAGCGCGGGAGGCAACCCATGAACAGCGTACACGACATGGGCGGGATGCATGGTATGGGCCCGCTCGAGCCCCAGGCGAACGAGCCTGTCTTTCACGAACCGTGGGAAGGTCGAGTCTATGCACTCGGTAGTGCGCTGAGGCAGTGGGGCCGCGGTCGCAACTGGGGGAGTTTCAGATTCGAGCTCGAGAGTCTCCCGGCGGCTGACTACCTACGCATGTCGTACTACGAGCGCTGGTTCACCGTACGACTCAACCGGCTGCTCAGAAGCAACCTCGTCTCGAAAGCAGAGCTCGAGACCGGTCATGCGGACCCGAATCTGCCGCGACCGACGCTCCTGGCGGCGCCTACCGGTCGGTCCGGGTCGGGCCAGGGTGTTGAAGTCGGCCAGCGGTTCCAGCAGGCCCAGCGCGTGCGTGCGAAGAACATGCATCCGCGCGGTCTCACGCGGCTTCCGCGCTACACGCGCGGAAAGCTCGGCACGGTGACCCAGGTCCACGGTGTCTTCGCACTGCAGGATACGGACGTCAACGGGCACAGGCTGGGTGACCGGCCCCAGCACGTGTATACGGTGCGATTCGCCGCGCGGGAGCTCTGGGGCGACCGGGCCGCTCCGCGCGACGCTGTCTACGTCGATTTGTGGGAGGACTACCTTGAGCCAGCCTGACCGACTCGTCGACGCCGAACGCCTCAAGGCGCTTCCGCCACTTCCGCAGGATGAGGAGGGACCCGTCTTCGCCGAACCCTGGCAGGCCCAGGCGTTCGCGCTCGCGGTCACGCTCTCCGAGCAAGGGCACTTCACCTGGAAGGAGTGGGCCGGCGCGCTCGCCGATGAGCTGAAGGCGGCGACGGACCGCGGCGAGCCGGACGATGGATCGCAGTACTATCACCACTGGGTGGCCGCCCTCGAGCACCTCGTGACGGCGAAGGGCTTGAGCGATTCTCCAGCGCTCGTGGAGCGCAAGGAGGCCTGGGCGGACGCGTACCGGCACACGCCTCACGGGAAGCCCGTCGCACTTCGCCGCACGTGAGGCGATGTTCCGTGCGTCCCACTCATGCAGACCTCTTGCGCGCCAACGTCATTCCGTCTCCGATCGGAACCAACGAGAGCGAGACACGACTGTCACCATGCAGCGCGCGGTTGAACGCGCGAATCGCGGTGGTCTCCTCGTCTGAGACGCTCCGGTCGATCACGTGGCCGTGCCACAGGACGTTGTCGATCGCCACCAGCCCCCCGGTGCGCAGCAGCTCCAGGCACAACTCGTAATAGCGATCGTAGTTTTCCTTGTCCGCGTCGATCAGCGCGAAGTCAAAGGTCCCGGCCCCTCCGTCTGCCACGAGGGCCTGGAGCGTGTCCGCGGCCGGGGCCAGACGCAGGTCGATCTTCTCCAGGACACCCGCCTCTGCCCAATAGCGCCTCGCGATCTGCGTCCACTCGTCGCTGATGTCACAGGCGACAACCGTCCCGTCGGCCGGTAGCGCGGCGGCCACCGCCAGTGTGCTGTAGCCGGTGAACGTGCCGATCTCCAGGCAACGGCGAGCGCCGATGAGCTCGATCAGTAGCCCCAGCAGCTGGGCCTGTTCCGGGGCGATCTGCATCGTGGCCCTCGGCAGGACCGCGGTCTCTTCTCTGAGCCTACGCATGATTCCTGTCTCACTCAACGAGACGCTCAACAGGTAGTCGTAGAGGTCATCATCGATTGCGATCGTCTTTCTCGACATCATCGGTCTCCACGGTCTCCACGGTCTCCAACGTTGCTTCCCAGGGTGAGGGTATTACAATGACTACGATTCTTAGCCCATAACCCATGGCGCTCGAAGTTGGCTCCCGACTCGGCCACTACGACGTCACCGCCCTCATTGGTGAGGGGGGCATGGGGGAGGTCTATCGGGCCACCGACACGACCCTTGACCGGCAGGTGGCGATCAAGGTGCTGCCAGACGCCTTCTCCGGTGATGTCGAGCGTCTGTCCCGGTTCGAGCGCGAAGCGAAGATGCTCGCATCGCTCAATCATCCCAACATCGGTGCGATCTACGGGCTCGAGAAGTCCGGCGACACGCGGGCGTTGGTCCTGGAGCTCGTCGAAGGACCGACCCTGGCTGATCGGATCGCTCAAGGTCCGATCCCACTCGATGAAGCACTGCCGATAGCAAGACAGATCGCTGAGGCTCTCGAGGCGGCTCATGAGCAAGGCGTGATCCATCGTGATCTAAAACCGGCCAACATCAAAGTGCGGAACGACGGCACGGTGAAGGTGCTGGACTTCGGTTTGGCGAAAGCGCAAAAGGACCACCGACAGAGATCCGATTTCGCATCGGCCGATACGGTCACGACGACCGGGACACGCGTAGGGGAGATCCTCGGCACGGCCGCCTACATGTCACCCGAACAGGCGCGTGGGACGCCTGTCGACCATCGGGCCGACATCTGGGCCTTTGGGTGTGTGCTCTTTGAAATACTGACAGGCGAGGCGGCGTTTGGTCGGAACACACTGACGAATACGCTCGCTGCCGTGATCGAGCGCGAGCCCGAGTGGGACCGCCTGCCTGCGAACGTTCCGGAGACCGCAGGTGTCTTGCTTCGTCACTGCATCGAGAAAGACGTCACACAGCGGCTTCCGCACATCGGTGCGGCGCGACTCGAGCTGGCCGATTCGGCGCACCCCAGGTCAGTCGCCGGCGCGGGCCAGACGGCTGAAGGGCGAGCACGGCGGGTGGCGCTCGTTGGTGGTGGGGTGGCGGTCGTGTTGGCGGGTGCGAGCCTTCTGTGGTTCGCGACGAGCGAGTCCGATCTGAGGCAACCGGCTCCGGTTGTCTCTCGCCTCTCCGTCAATCCGTCCCCCGGTGAAAGGTGGGTGATCAGCCCGCATGACCCAGATTTCGCCGTGTCCCCCGACGGTCAGCAGATCGCGTACGTCGGCCGGCGAGCCGACGAAAGCCAGCTGATTGTTCGGCGGCTGGACGAGTTTGACGGTACGGCATTGGGCAGTTTCGGGGGCGCCCTGCGGAATCCCTTCTTCTCGCCCACCGGCGAGTGGGTTGGGTTCGTGGACGGGAACATTCTGAGGAAAGTGGCCATCGATAGCGGCGAGGTAGCGAGCATCTGCGAACTGCCCGGATACATGTCGGGGGCGGCGTGGGGTCCGGACGACACGGTGATTTTTGGCGGGTGGAATGGTGGCCTCTACAAGGTATCGTCCGACGGTGGTGAGCCGGAACCGCTGACGGCCACCGACCGAGCCAGAGGTAGGCACCAATGGCCGACCATCCTTCCGGACGGTAAGGCTGTTCTGTACGCATCCGCGAGTACCGGCGAAGCGCCCTCGATCAGGGGACGGTCGCTCGTCAGCGGGGAGGAGAAAGTTGTCGTTGAGAACGCCACATTCCCGCGGTACGTGCCCACCGGACATCTGTTGTATGTCGCCGCGGGCGCCCTGTGGGCGGTTGCGCTCGACGTCGAAGAGTTAACCGCGGTTGGTGACGCTGTTCAGGTCGTCGACGGCGTTCTCGTCAAAGGTCGCGCGAATACCGTTAGCGCGGCCGACGTGGGAATTGGGGCAAACGGCACGCTCGTGTTCCGGCCAGCCATGACGGCGGGGGGTGGCACCAGCACGTTCGTGTGGGTCGATAGAGACGGGCGTGAGGAGGCGCTCGCCTTCGAGCCTCGGGCATATGGCCACATGGTGCTCTCGCCTGACGGCTCAGCGGTTGCGGTGGAGATCACCGCGGACGATCCGCCGAACCCCGACATCTGGGTTGGCGACGTCACCGGTAGCGCCCTGACTCAGCTCACATTCAACCCTGGATTGGACGTCCTTCCGTTGTGGACGAAGGATGGCCGTTTCGTGCTTTTCGGGTCGAGACGCGGTGGTGCGGGCAGTATTTATCGGAAACGGGTGGATGGCCGGAGCGAAGCAGAGGCGCTCCTCCCCGTCTCGACGTCTGTCGCGCGACGGACCGACTTCGTCACACCAGATGGCGACAGTGTTGTCTACGCGGCGATTTCACGAGATGGCAGCCGTGAGACTGAGTTCCGCCAGCTCTCGTTGACCGGAGACGGCGCGGACCAACCGGTGCCCCTCGAGGAAGGGGTCGTCCCGGCGATCTCTCCCGATGGACGCTGGATGGCCTATATCTCCCAGGAGACCGGTGATTTCGAAGTGTACGTGCAGCCGTATCCGAATCCCGCCGGAACGAAATGGAGAATCACGTCGACCGGAGGCCGGGACCCCCACTGGAGCCAAGACGGCCGCGAGCTGTTCTACCAGTCAGGCACGACGATGTACTCTCTGGCGATCACGACCGAGCCGACGTTTGCGGCTGGACCACCGATGGCACTGTTCGAGGGTCCGTATGTCGACTCCTCAGGTCGGTGGTACGACATTGGACCCGATGGGAGGTTTTTGATGCTCAAGCCAGGGTGGCTGTCAACCGGACAAGAGGCACCTCTCAACGTCGTCCTCAACTGGGACCAGGAGCTGCTCGAGCGCGTGCCGGTGCCTTGAGCCCTAAAGCACGCTTCACGTCCGAGGCGACCCGTTGCGCTTGAACCCGGCACCACCCTCGGCCCGTATTGCTGAAAAGACGAGAGGCGACCACAATGACTCCACTGGCAAGAGGTCGATGCCAATTCTTGGCCATCGGGAAACAACCATGACACAACGATTGAGCAAAACACACGGGACGGCTTCGCGACGTATCGGGGCGGTCATGGGTTTCATGGGTTTCATGGCGCTCATGCTGCTGAGCGTGCCAGGGGGGGTTCAGACCCAGACTCCGTCCACCCTGGATATCTACTGGATCGACGTGGAAGGTGGCGCGGCGACCCTGGTCGTGACGCCCCAACGGGAGTCGATACTGATGGACACCGGGTGGCCCCGGCCCGACGCTCGGGATGCGGAGCGCATCCAGGCAGCCATGCGTGACGCGGGCATCAGTGAGATCGACTATTTGCTCTTTTCCCACTTTCATCGCGACCACGTCGGCGGACTCGCGGCGCTCGCCGAACGCGTCCCGATCGGTGTCATCGTGGATCACGGCGACAGCGTTGAACAGGCAGGTCAGCGGGGTCGCACGCTCTGGGATGAATACGTCGCCCTCTCGCGAGACCGCCGACGGTCGGTCGAACCAGGCGACAAGCTCCCTCTGCAGCGCATCGAGCTCACGTTTGTTGCGTCGCACCGAGAGCTTGTGGACTCGCTTGAACCGCGTCCGCCGAACGGGCTCTGTGCAGATGTCGACATGCCGACGCCGGACGATGGGGAGAATGGTCACAGTCTCGGCTACCTGTTATCGCTCGGGGCCTTTCAGTTTGTGAATCTTGGCGACCTGACACCCGACCGGGAGTACGCCCTAGCCTGTCCCGAGAACCGATTGGGTGTGGTCGATCTCTATCAGGTCCCGCACCACGGTGGCTACGGAGCGATCCGTCCCGAACTCACGGGCGCGTTGCAGCCCACGGTTGCGGTGATCAACAACGGCCCGCGAAAGGGTGGTACGCCCGACTCGCTCGGGGTAGTGCAGAGTGTCGCAGGCATCGAGGACGTCTGGCAGTCACACCGTGCGCTCGCTGATGATGCCGCCTACAACACGGAGGAGCCCCTCATCGCTAACCTGACGGAGGAGGAGGACTGCACCGGGCATTGGATTAAGGCGACCGTTCAGGCCGATGGGCGGAGTTGGACGATGACGAACGGTCGGACCGGTCACAGCAGAAACTACGAGTCGAAGTAGCGGTGCTACTTCGACGCGACCCGCCTTTCGCGGCAAACCGCTTCGGCCAGGCAGGCCGTCAAGATGACCTTGGGACACGTTGTCAGAACTGGCAGGGAGGTGCGAGATTACGGAACAGGACTTGGGTGCCCCTGCGACAGTTGAAAGCCTGACGCGGTTTCTGAAAGAGGACGGCGTCGTTGCGCAGACGTTGCGTGCTGCAGCGGTGACCGCAGGCGTCGCTCGAGCATCAGATGAGTTACTTATCGTCGAGGAAGAAGATGTTGCTCGTCTGTCTCACCTCGGCCTGGACAGCCTGTCCGAACTCCGTGTGGCCTTCGAACGCCAGGAACCGGTTATCGCCAGACTCCTTGCGGCATGGCGGGAAGACAGCGATAGCGCGTTCACCCCCCAGGAGCTGCTCTGGGCCCTTACCTATGTGCTAGCGGCCCAGGGGGACGACCCCTCGGAGCGGATACGCGACCTGGTCTCCCCAGAGCGATGGTGGCAAAGAGCCACTGACTCACACCGGAGTCGTTTTCTCGAGCGCATCGTGCCACAGGTCGCCGTCGCGAACGGGCAGAAGCGCGACGAGTGAAGAAAACGGAGCCGAAGGCCGACGACGGCTCCTCGTTGAGGGAGCCGGTAGTCAGCCGCGCGTTCCGCGTGTCAGCTCTCGTCTCTCTGCTCGAGTCTAGCGAGGCGACGTTCGATCTCGATCAGTTTGTGCAAGATGAGAATGTGCGTTTTCTTCGCGTCGATGCCGACCGGACTCGCCTCGCTGCCGATGAGTTCCGCAATGTCTGTGTAGACGTCGGCCGGGATATCGATCTTCATGTGCGTCTCCCTTCAAGAGTGTCAGTCTGGCACGGGACGATGAAGATGTGCTCCTCTGGATGTCGGATCACAAGGTTCTGCCTACGTGAAGGACGGAGGTCGCTATGCCCATAAATGTCGGTGCCCCTCTTGGCCACTTCGTCACCGCCCCGACCGGCACACGAGGCTCGAGTCTCGTCCTGCTCGCGATACTCTCGTGTTGCCTGTCGGCTGCGCCGTCTGCGCAGGGTCACGGTGAGGAACGACTGAACACTCGTCTCGTCGGCACGGATGATCTTCAGGCCCGCTCGGCCTACCAACCCCTACCGGTCGACCAAGACGGTCGCCGCATCCTGTATGTGGGACACCACGCCGGCGAAATGCTCAACCCGCTCACGAACGCGGTTGAGGTCAACGGGACGTCGATCGTTGACGTGACCGATCCGGCGAGTCCGGTTTATCTGCATCATATCCCTGCCACAGGTGACGCTCAGGGCGCCCAGATGGTGCAGGTCTGTTCCGGCGCAGACCTTCCTGGCGCCGATCCTGGCGAGACCTATCTCCTCCGCACCAACGGCAACCAGAGTCACGAACTGTGGAACGTGTCGAACCCGTCCGCCCCCCGGTTCGTGACAACGGTCGCACGCATGGGACGGACGGCGGACGGCCAACAGAATACCCACAAGAATTGGTGGGAGTGTGAATCCGGTCTGGCGTACTTGGTCGGCACGCTGGACGGCTGGCGGGCGCCGCGCGTCGTCCAGGTGTTCGATCTGTCGAGACCGGATGAGCCGCGTGGAATTCGAGATTTCAGTCTCGACGGCGTTCAACCCGATGCGTCCGGGCCGGCGCCGGGTGGCTCGGGAGTGCACGAAGTCGTCCGCGTCGGGAACCGGGTGTATTTCAGCTATGGCACCTCTCAAAACGGCGTGTTCCAGATTGTCGACCGCGATCGGCTGCTACGCGGTGACCCGACCGCCGCCGCGCCGTTGGCGCCGAGCCCAAGCGGCCTCCGCTTTCCCCAGGTCGGCCGCCTCGATCTCCCTTCTTTTTGGGGCGGGCACACCGCCTTCCCCCTACTCGACGTGGAGATCACCGATTACCGACCCAACCGCGATCAGCGGACGCGCGATTTCGTGGTCCTGGTGTCAGAGTCGGTCGCGAACCAGTGTCAGGAGGCGCGGCACGTCGTGTCGTTCGTCGACATCACAGACGAAGTCCATCCGTGGCCGGTCTCGACGTTTCAGGTGCCGGAAGCCGTCGGTGGCTTTTGTGAGAGGGGTGGACGCTTCGGCCCGCACGGCACGCAGTGGTCAATGGGTCCGCCGTTCTACAAGAAGGTGCAGCTGTTTTCCTGGTTCAACGCCGGTATGCGGGCCGTCGACGTTGGCAACCCGTTCGAGCCAAAGGAAGTGGCCTTCTACATTCCCGCGACGACCCCGAACACCGACGAGCGCTGTGTCACGGTCGACGGGGTCGAGAGCTGCAAGACCGCGATTCAGACCAACAATGTGGAGGTCGATGATCGAGGTCTGATCTATCTGGTCGATCGCGCCAATACCGGACTGCACATCGTCGAGTTGACTGGACCCGCCGCGGCGATCATCAACGAATGAGAAGACACACGCGGAGCGGCTGGGATTAGACCCCGCTGGCCTCAGTGGCTACGATAGCCACATCAACCCATGGCACTCGCAGTCGGCTCCCGACTCGGCCACTACGACGTGACCGCCCTCATCGGCGAGGGGGGCATGGGATAGGTCTATCAGGCCACCGATACGAAGCTCAACCGCCAAGTCGCGTTGAAAATTCTGCCGGAGGCATTTGCCGCTGATCCTGATCGGCTCGCGCGCTTCCAGCGGGAGGCACAGGTTCTCGCGAGTCTTAACCATCCCAACATCGCGGCCATCCACGGCATCGAGGAAGCGGAGCCTCCGGCGGGATCAGACGAGGCGACCACTCGTGCGTTGGTGCTGGAGCTGGTCGAGGGACCGACGCTCGCGGATCGGATCGCACAGGGACCGATCCCAGTTGACGAGGCTCTACCGATAGCGAGGCAGATGGCGGAAGCGTTAGAGGCGGCGCATGAGCAGGGCGTCATTCATCGTGATCTGAAACCGGCCAACGTGAAGGTGAAAGCTGATGGCACGGTCAAGGTGCTGGACTTTGGGTTGGCGAAGGCGTTGGACACCCCAGGGGAAGGTGATCCGTCTCAGTCGCCCACGCTCACCGCCGCGGCGACTGAGTTGGGCGTGATCATCGGCACGGCCGCCTATATGCCGCCGGAACAGGCTCGCGGGAAGCCGGTCGACAAGCGAGCGGATATCTGGGCGTTCGGGTGCGTGCTCTTTGAAATGCTGACCGGAGCCCGACCGTTCGATGGAGCCGACGTGGGCGAAACGCTCGCGAGCGTGATCAAGTCCGAGCCGAAGTGGCATTTGCTGCGCGCGCGCGCACCGGTGAATCTGCGCACGCTTGTGCGGCGTTGTCTGGAGAAGGATCAGCGGCGGCGGCTCAGAGACATCGGTGACGCGCGCCTGGAGTTCGACGATGCCCCGGTATCTGTCGAGGCGGTCGACGAAGGCAGCGCCCGTCACATATCACGCTCGATGCTCGTGGCAGCGCTGACTGTCACAACCGGTATCCTGCTTGTCGGCTCGGCGGCCTGGTACATGAACAGACCGGACGAGGTGTGGCGTAACCCGTTGGCCGACGCGCAATTCGGTCCGTTGACTGATTTCCGGGGAGCCGAAGAGAGTGCGTCAATCTCGCGCGACGGACAGTTTGTCGCGTTCCTCTCGGATGAGGGTGGGGTGTTCGACGCGTGGATCGGTCAGATCGGCACAGGACAATTCCACAATCTGACGGAAGGTCGCACACCGGAACTCTGGAATCTCAGAACTCGCAACATCACCTTCATTCCCGATGGCTCGGCTGTGTCGATATGGGCACGTGACGGGAGCACGGTCGTGCAGTGGACGGTGCCGACTCTCGGCGGGCCGCCGCGGCGGTTTCTCGACGAAGTGGCCGAACTCGACTGGTCTCCGGATGGAAGCCAGTTCGCCTATCACACGAACGAGCCGGGCGACCCCGTGTATGTCACCGCACGCAACGAGCGGAGCGGTGAGGTGATCTTTGCGGCCGAGCCCGGGCGCCACAACCACTTCCCGATCTGGTCGCCGGACGGGCGCTACATCTACGTCGTCCACGGTCTCGCCCAGCCTCAAGAGATGGACATCTGGCGAATTCCGTTAACGGGTGGGGAACTCGAACAGATCACGTTCCACAACTCCGAAGTGTCCTACCCGGTTCTGCTCGACGAGCGGACGTTGCTCTACCTGACCACGGACGAGGAGGGCGCTGGCCCTTGGCTCTACACCGTGGACGTCGAAGAGCGGGTGCCGCGGCGCGTGAGTGTGGGTGTCGAGCGGCACACATCGCTGGCGGCGAGTGGCGACGGTCGGAGGATCGTGGCGACCGTGTCGAAGTCCTCTGCGACGCTGTGGCGTGTCCCGATAGGGACCGACCTTGTGGGAGAGTCGGCAGTTCGGCGCGTGTCGGTGCCGACCGTCCGCGGGTTTTCGCCACGTCACGGTCGGGACGCCTTGGTGTATCTCTCTTCGCGTGGTGGCCCTGACGGACTGTGGACGGTCGATGACGGCACGGCGATCGAATTATGGAGCGGGCAAGATGGCCGGGTCGTCGCCGGGCCCGCGGTAGAACCGGGTGGCCACCGCATTGCGTTTACGATCCAGCGCCGCGGCCAAACACGTCTCTACTTGATGAACGACGATGGAACGGGTGTGCGCCCACTTGCCGAGTCGCTGGATGTACGCGGAACACCGGCGTGGTCACCTGACGCACGATGGATCACCGTGGCTGCAGACCTGGGTAGCGGCCCTCGACTGTTCGTGGTGTCTCCCGACGAGGACGAGCCGATGTTGATGGTCGATGAGCACGCGCTCAATCCGGTGTGGTCGCCGGATGGCGCGTATCTCGTGTACGAAGGCGAGGAAACGGGTCCATCCTTCCCGGTCAGAGCCGTGACCCCTGACGGCTCCCCGCATGCCTTGCCGGAGCTCGTCCTGACCCGTGGAGCCCGGTACTCGTTCGTGCCTGAGGGTGACTCCCTTGTGGTACTAAAGGGCGAGGTGCGAAACCGAAATTTCTCGTTGGTCGACCTGCGCACAGGACGCGAGCAGCCCCTTACCGATTTCGGCGACACCTACACGATCCAAGGCTTTGATCTATCCCCAGATGGAAGCGAAATCGTCTTCGACCGTATCGAGCAAGCGTCCGACGTGATCTTGATCGAGCTGCCAGATCGATAGGGTTCCATGACGATGTTTCGACGAGCCAGGCGGCGGCAACTTAGTACTTAGTGCGCCGACTGCCGAGTCAGCGGAATGTCGAACGCGCCCTGATCTGTCTTGACGGAGATCGTGAACTGATCGCCGGCCAGGCTGTAGCCGAGTTGCTGCAGGCCGTCCTCGCCGGTGTTCTTGAAGACGACCTTCTTGTCGCCGACCTCCATCAGCTCCATCACTTGGAAGCCCTCTGCGCGCGGCTCCATCCCGGGGTTCCACTGCTTGAGTCGAAGGGTGAGGGAGTCCCCTTCTTCCTCGATGACGATGAGCTCGATCATGTTCGTCGCCCCGCCGCTGGTCGACCTCACCAGAGACGCGATGGAACCTCCCTCGGCCTCTGCCCAGTTTTCCTCGAGCGACCCACTGCCGGTGTCGCCCGTGTAGTGCCCGGTCATCCAGGCGAGATCGGAGATCTTGGCAGAGGGTTGCTGACCGAGCATTGGTGCGCACACCAAGAGGACGAGAACAGACGCGATGAGCAGACGCCGCATTGCACTTCTCCCTTCAGAGTGGAGGAACGATCGGTGTAGACGATCCTATCTGTCCACCTGACGGACCCGTTCCAGGAGGTCCGCGTACCGGGCGTCAGCCTCAGCCACACGCGGCCGAAGGAGGTCGCGCTGCTCCTCCCAGTGCTCGCGGAGCAGTTCGCGGGTCTCCCAAGGTTCCAGGTCGCCCTCCGGCTCGATCGGAACCGTCAGGAGGTCATTGAGCTGGCCGCGCTGATAGGCCACCAGTTCTGGCACTGCGTCGGTCTTCCACGTCGGCTGGTCGTCGACCACGACGTAGATTGGCGCGCTGTGGGCCACCGTCATGTTGCGCGGCTCTTGGCGCGCCCCCAACGCGCGGACCGCGACCCACATACTTCGATCTGGTGTCAGTTCGGTCTGCAAGGCGATTCGATCTTGGCCGCGTGCCATTTCTTGAGCCGCCACGTCTCCGAGGACGATGAGCTCGAGGCTTTCGAGCGCGTCGATGTCGGGATTGAGCCGTGCCTCAGCAACGATCTCCAGACGGGCACCACGTTCAACCCTGAGCTCCTCGCCGATCTCTCGCCCGTTCACCGTGAACTCGAGCAACGGCCCATTGCTCACATACACCCGGCCCTCGCTGAATCCCGCGAACCACGCGTCGGCGGTGAAGTCCCCATTGACCTTGACATAGGTCCGTTCGACACCGGGGAGTGCCGGCCCAAAGTAGGGAAAATCGGCGCCGGCCACTGGCAGCACCCTGTAGCCGAGGTTCAGAAAGCTGTACCAGACCTCGCTGAACAGGCGCCCGCCCTGCAGTACCTCGATGAAGTCGACGATCCCGAACGGCACGTCGAGGGCGAGCCCCCGGCGCCCGTTGAACAGCTCACCGAGGTGGGCGTACCCGGAGATACCCCCCTGCTGGCGCAGCTCTTCGAAGACGCGGTGGTAGAGGAAGTACGCTTCCGGGTCGAGGTGGACCGGCTGCTGGATGTTGTGATGAATCGTGTGACCACGCTGGACGGTGCGGGGGTCTTCCTGCCCAGACACAAGCACATGCTGATCAAGCGCGAACCGCCCTTCGCGGCCCCACGCAGGCTGCTTAAAATGGGTCCCGGCGATGTTACCCATCTCCAGCAAGTTCGCCACGTGTAGATCTTCTGCAGCGATTTGGCCCCAGACGGCCATGTCGTCGCTCCGGTCGCGGCCCAGATGCACGTGTGAGTCTCCCGAGAACCATCCCTCGGCAGGGAGGTCGGCATAGCGGTCAAGCGCGACAGTCACGTCGTGAACCCCATTCTCTTGGATCTCGACCTCACGACGATCCGTACGATACTCGGGGCCGCGGGTCACCACCAGCTGGTACGTCCCCACCGGTAATCGGGTTTCGTAGGGCCCGTTCACATAGAAGGCCAGACGATTCTCAGACGGCCACGGCGTGCGTCGAGTCACCCACAGCAGGCGCACTTCGTCGGTGAATCGATGGATGAGGAGGGCCTGCTCGGAGGGCAACGGCGCGCGACCGGTGGCGTCGTACAACCCGACGCGGGCCGGCACCTGGCGTCCTGTGACCGCATCCTGCACGTCGAGCCGCAGGCGGCCGAACGCGGTTTCGACCCTCGTTGTGCCGCTACGAACCAGCTCGATGCCGCAAAGCGCGATCCCGCCACGACCGCCAACGGCGAGGTCGGTCCCCTGGATGCCCTGTCCCGCCAGGCGCGCCCGATCGAGCGTGACTGTCACCTCTCGAAAGGCGTCGCCGGGGATCGGCTCGATTTCTTCTGTGACGGCGAACCCGTCGCCTCCGTTGCGGTCCCAGCCGACGACAAACGGGGTCGTGAGCTCCGGCGCGTAGGTCAGGGTCAGCTCGACCGGCTCATCGATGTCGAACGCGTACTGATCGTCGACATCGAACGCGACGAGCGGGCCGACGACGCACGACCGGCCCCCGATGGTCCGCGTCTCGCTCGGGTTTCTCGAACCTGGGACGCCGAGCTCCGACCGTCCAGCCGCGAGGACGCGCACGAAACGCTCCTGCGGCCAGTCGAGCTCTTCCACGTAGCGCGCCTCGCTCCCGTGGGCGCGCAGTAGGCGGGTTTCGGAGCCAGCCAACAGGCCGGTCAAGACGGCGAGCCCACACACCAACAGCGTTGTTCGGCCACCGAGCTTCATGGTTTGCCTCCGGATCGGGCGCATTGTACTTCGATCCGCCGCGCCGCAACCGCCGTTCCTGTCCTATCGCTGCATCGTTGTTCCTGCATAACACCTTGATCTTGGCGTCTCGGGTCGTATGATTGGGCAGTTCTCTCTGATTTCAATGGGTCGTGACATGAAAAGCCGACCGGTAAGGTTCCAATTGGGTTTGTTGGGCGCGTTCTTGGCTCTCTTAATACCGATGAGCCAAGTCGAAGCCGAGGAAATCCCGAGTGTTACCCGTCTGGGTGACGGACCAATCATTGTCCCGCACATGGACGGCCGGATGGGCGGTAACGTCCAGGGCCCGTCGCTGATCAGGGTGCCCGAGTGGATAGAGAATCCATTGGGGAAGTACTACCTGTACTTCGCGGATCATCGCGGAACCTATATTCGCTTGGCGTATGCCGATGATCTGTTGGGTCCATGGGAAACATATGAACCGGGCTCCTTGCAGCTTGAGGGCTCATTCTTTCCGGCGACTGTGGAAGCGGGGGCTCGGGCTGGAGCCTATGCGCACATTGCATCGCCTGATGTGCACGTCCGCAACGATCGGCAGGAAATCGTCATGTACGTCCACGGCCGGGATGCCGGCAAGGGGGCGACCCCGCAAGTCACGCGGTTAGCGACATCCAAGGACGGGATTAGTTTTGAGGGCCGCCCGGAGGTTCTGGGGAGGCCCTACTTTCGAGTCGTCAAGCACCAAGATTACTTCTATGCGCTGGCAATGCCAGGCTATCTGTACCGCTCAAGGGACGGTATTGGTGATTTTGAGGCGGGACCGAGATTCTTTAACGACGACATGCGTCACTCCGCCCTACTTGTGCGGGAGAACACTCTGTATGTCTTTTGGACGCAGGCCGGCCATGCGCCCGAACGGATCTTCGTATCCGCGATTGACCTGCAAGGCGATTGGTCGACGTGGCACGAGTCGGAACCGACGGAGCTCTTGCGTCCGGAGCGTGATTGGGAAGGAGCCAACCTGGAAGTCGCGCCATCGAGACGAGGCTACATTGACGTGCGTGCCAACCAGTTGCGTGACCCGGCAATCTACGAAGAAGGCGGCGACGTCTTTCTGCTGTACTCGGTCGCCGGAGAGAGCGGCATCGCGATTGCGAAGCTGAGCTTCTAGTGTCCTGAGTTCGATATACCTGTACACCGAGGGCGGCGATGCGCCCGGATGGCCAGGCGCGAAGAGCGAGCATCTCGGGAATATTCGAGCCCGCGAGAAGATGGTCTCAACGCCGGCCTCTACGGGATGCAGCGCCGGCCGAATGTGTAGGTATATCGAAGTCAGGACACTAGTCCTCCACCGAAATAATGGTGGTCGCCGTTGATACGGAACCGCCCTGTACCCCTGGAAGTCTCGAAGTATTGATCCAGGCCCCCTACCGGGCCGGTCTGGTGGGCCGAAATCGTCCGTGGGATGTGGGCTTTCGCGCTAAAACGCTTCGACGCAAAGCCAAGTCCTCGCCTCGCTATCACTCAGCATCCGGTGACAGCCTCTCCGGAATCGTCCAGAGATAGATTCGGCGGCCGGCGACCCGCCTCAGCTCATCCGGTATCCAGTCGCCCATGTCGTAGGAGTGCGAGACGACGCGCGTGCCCGGCCGGAGTTCAGTGAGCAGCCGAGCGCGCAACCGCAGGTTCGGCTCGGGTTGCAGATAGAGCATCACAACCGTGGCGTTGTGGAAGTCCGCCTGGAAGAGATCACCAAGAATGAACGTGACCCGGTCGGCGACGCCCTCTTGCTGTGCGAGCGCGACCGCTTCCGTGATGCGCTCGGGGTCGATGTCGATCCCGACCCCCCGCGCGCCTCGACCCTTGGCTGCGGCCACCACGATCCGCCCGTCGCCGCATCCGAGGTCATACACGACGTCGTCACTGGTGACCTTGCCGAGTTCGAGCATCGCCTCGACGACGGCCGGAGGCGTCGAGGCGTAGGCGACATCCGGGCCGCCCAACTGACCTCGGGACGTCTCCAAAGCGGTCGGGGTTGCCGCCGTGCCGAGTATCGTGGCCCAGCCTACGGCGAGTCCCAATCGGAGCGCGCGCCCAAGGTGTGCCGGCATGGAAGGCATGATATCCGACCCTCCTTCACGGCGACTCACCCTAGGCTGGATCCGACCTGGTCTCTTGATGCGTTTCAGTCGATACAGGCCGCGAGGTCGCTGCCTCTCAACTGATCGTTGAGAAACGCCCGTAGGTCGCCCTCGACGATGATCTGAAGCCGCCGGTCCGAGGGTACCTCTTCGAGGTCTGCGTCATCGAAGGTCACGACCTGTCGCTGCCCGTTCAGCAACACCACGTAGTGGCGGCGACCGGTGAAGTCGATGTTGTCGGTCTTCCAGCCGCGAGGTTTGATAGTGACATCCTGACCCTCGGCTAGCCCACTCAATCGCGTCTCGACCCAGTCCATTCCAGCCTGCATCTGTGTATCGGACATGCTTCCCTCCGTCGGCGTTACGAGACTTCTACCTCCTCACTGGCCTGGGTAAGAGCAACCTGGATGCCAAGGGCAACTTGCACACGTTGTCACGGCTTGACCGGCCCGGCCGTCACTCGAGTGCTTGAACATCTCGCTGAGCGCGGAAGACGCGGCTGGCTGGGGCAGCAAGTTCCGCTGGCGTCAGATTTTCGCTGTGGAGCGGTGCCCACGCGGCGTAGTAATACATTGAATGCAGCGGTTGACGGTCTGGGCATAGAAGTAGCCGAGATTTGTAGAGGTGGCATGGGCGACGTGTATCGCGGAGTGGCTTCAGATTAGGACGTTCTTAGATCACGCGATGCGACGTGGACGGAAGTTTTCCGGGATATCTACAAGCCACGCGACTAGTTGTCAGGGTTCAGCCAGACGCCCCTTCGATGTGGGACCCAACCCGTATTCTTATTGTGGTCATTGCCTGGAACACCCTTTGCTCTCTACAGATGCGGAGGTTGAAACAATGACACTCATCGCGTTCGGCGCCATAGGTATCGTCGCGCTCTCGCAGCTTCAGCCGGACCAGCAATGGGGCCTCGTCGCCTTGGTCACGGTGGTCATGAAGGTCACGGCGGCTGCGACCGTGCTGGGCTAACTGGTGGACGAAAGCCCGCCCACGTCTATCCACAGCGCGTTGCAGACTACGCAGTGACCCCCAGTACCGGTTCATCTCCGATTTCTCAGGGATTGAACCGGGGCGCCGAGTGACGTTGGAGGCGGTGCCTCCCGGAACCGATTACAGACGTGGAAAGCTGCACATGCCAGCAGATCGGTTATCGGGCGGTACGAGAGGGTGTCTGACTTTATGGCAAGAAAGGGCTGCTAGGCGAAGTTCTCGCGCCCATCAAAACCAACGGCACTCCTGAATCGAGATGCATATCGTCTTGGTTGCGCTCTTCGTCATCCTGGTGCTCGTCCTGGTGAGGCGGCACGAATGGGAGTATGTACCGCCCGTCGTGTTTATCGTATTCGGTTGGTGGTTCGCCTCAGATCTCGGAATTGGCCGGTTCGCAGATCTCGTGATGCTCGTGGCACTGGGGGTGGTGTGGATGCTCAGCGCGAGGGCCCAAGACGAGGCCACGCCATCGGGCTCTGCACGTCAGGGCCACCTGCTGAACGGCACGACCCTGTGCTGGGCGATCCCGCTGCTTGGAGGCCTGATGTTTCTCACGGCCCCGCACGTGCCGGGCGGCCGGATGACGGGCGGGGCGACTGGTGCACCGGCCACAGGCCGGCACCGAGTGCAGGGGCAGATCATACCGAGCACGACCAACGGGCCAACCTCTCGTGCCAGGGCGGCTCATCCTGTCCTTCCCGACGCTCCAACGACCATGACACCGCGCCGGGCGACTGGGGAAGGCCACACGGCGGACGCCGGGGACGGACCCTGTGAACAGCGACAACCCGACGAACGCGAACCGGACAGCGAACGTGCTGCCGATGATCCCTGTGTCAGCCCAGCGCAGCCAGCCGGCAAATAGTGAGGTGATCGTTCGGGGGGGAGACACTGAACGTCGGCCCGCCGTGCCATCAGCTGGTTCACCGCCACCACGGCTCGTGGGAAGTTTTGTGGTGCTCTCCCGACTCACCTCATTACCGCAGAATCCACTGCACCCCGGCGAGGACGGTTGCGGCGTTGACGCCGAGATTCTCGCCCGCGGTACCTGCGTTCGAGATGTGGTGATTGCGAAGTTCAACGATCAACCCTGGTCCGCGTGGCGTGACCATCCGGAGACCCAGGCCATAGATCAACTGAAAATTGAACGTGCGGTCCAGTTCAGGAATGGTGAGATTGGTCCAGACCAGTCCGGCGATCCCGACGACGTAGGGCGTCCATCGACGGTCGTTCCAGATATGGTAACGCCCGCCAATGCCGGCCACGCCGCCGCCGACGGCCACGCTGGGTTGGGAGTAGAGGAGCAGTGTGCCCTCGCCGTAGAGTTCCAGATGATCCGTGACGAATCGGCCGAGCTGCGGATGGAACGCGATGAATTGCACATCGCTCTCGGTCTTGCCGTAGCCGGGGGTCCACGAGTGCCCCCAGCCGCCAACCAGTCCGCGAGTCCAGTTGCCGGTGGCCAGGCGGCTCTGGGCGGCGCTTGCCGCAGGTGTGAGAGCAAGAGCAGGAGGATGAGCCCTACGGTTCGCCTTAGGTGCACGACAGAGGGTCTCTCAGACAGGCGCCGAGGAAAGGCCAGAGGGTTGACGCCGGGGTTAGGGAGTGGGCTCGATCCTGAGCACGGCTCCATCTTGCATGTCGGTGGTCAGGTACAGAAATCCGTCGGGCCCCTGCTTGACGTCACGAATCCGCTGACGGAGTTCGGGAAGCAGCACTTCGCGGCGGCGCTCCAGTCCCTGCGCATTGAACGTGATCCGGGACAGTTGGGTGCCCGCGAGCCCCCCCGCGAACAGGTCGCCCTTCCACTGGGGGAACGCGTCCCCCGTATAGAACGTCATACCCGCGATGGCGATTGATGGCTTGTAGTACGTGAACGGCTCTTCCATTCCCGGTGCGGCGGTTGGCGGCTGGACCGTGGGTGGCGGCAACCCTGACCTCGATCCATCCAGGTCGGTCGAGTAGGCCCGTCCATAGCTGATCACGGGCCAGCCGTAGTTCAATCCGGGCCGGATGATGTTGATCTCGTCCCCGCCCTGGGGGCCGTTTTCGGTCTCCCAGAGCTCGCCCGTCTGGGGATGAAACGCAAGGCCGAGGGCGTTCCGGATGCCGAGCGCGAAGATCTCCGGCCTGTAGCCGGGCTGACCGACAAAGGGATTGTCGGCCGGAACAGTCCCGTCCTCGTTGAGCCGAAGGATCTTGCCGCCGTGCTGGTCAGGGTCCTGCGCCCACGTTGTTTCACCCAGGCTTTCCTTGAACCCGGGAGCCCCGATGGCCAGATAGAGCGTGCCGTCGGGCCCGAAGACGATCCGCGCTGAGGAGGGTCCGTCGGTCCATGAGGCTGACTCGAAGATCTCGCGGACATCCGTGAGCTGATAGCCATCCAGACGTGCTCGGACGATGACGGCCGTCCGAAGGTGTTCTGCGCCAGGTTTGGGCTTCCAGAACGCCACGTACACGAGTCGATTCTCTGAGAAGCGGGGGTGGATCGTGACGTCCACGCCGGCCGTGTCTCGACGCTGGCTCTTGATGCCGGGAGGAAGGCCGGTGATCGGCGTCGGGTCGAGAACGCCTCCGTGAATCAGGCGAAGCGTGGTTCGGCTCTGTTCGGTGACCAAGATGTCGCCGTTCGGCAGAAACGCAAGCGCCCACGGATACACGAACCCCTTGATAGGCACGACACGGACCCGCCCGGCCGTGGTGTTCAACACCTGCGGTGTATCTGGCAGCGGGACCAGGGTTGTCGCAGACCGTTGGGCCCGACCCACGGGGGCCGCGATCACGACCATCAGCGTCACGAGAGCGGCGGCCGAGATCTTCGCCGGGATCCTACGAGAGATCCTTAGTGAGCTCCACTGCAACATGTGTCACCTCGAGTCGGCTCGGCGCGCACCCCTTTTCTCCGGGGCATGCCCTCTGATGGACGACCGGCCTGATTGACGACTGGCTTGATTGATGCTCGGCTTGATTATAGGGAATCGGCGGGATCGCACGACAGTCTCGTGCGGTCCAGCGGCCTTCGGGTGTATAAGGGTGCCATCAGGGGTGGCAAGTCTGAGATTTCAGCCAGGGTGGGGCTATGGGTATGGATGACATCACGCGCCGGAGTTTTCTTGATCGCGCACGGACGTACGCACTGGGCGGTCTCGCCGGCGCGGGCGCCCTGCAGGGCCTCGTGCCGAAGCGAGCGTGGGCCCAGCAGGCCGCCAATCGTGGCGTCACGCCCACGAACTGGCTCTCGCTGACCGACGAGGCGGCCCTCGAGCCAGGGCTTCCGATCATCGACCCGCATCACCACCTGTGGGATCGACCGGGCAACCGGTACCTCCTCGAGGATCTTGTCGAGGATACCCGGGCACACAATGTGCGCCAGACCGTCTTCGTCGAGTGCTCGTCGATGTACCGTGCCGATGGTCCGGAAGAGCTCAGAGTGGTCGGCGAGACGGAGTTCGTGCAAGGCATCGCGGCGATGAGCGCGAGTGGCCAATACGGTGAGACGCGGGTGGCGACGGGCATCGTCGGTTCTGCCGACCTCCGGCTGGGTGACCGGGTCGTGCCGGTGCTCGAGGCGCACATCGCGGCGAGCCCGCAGCGTTTTCGAGGTATCCGTCATCGTGCGGCGTGGGCGGACCCCTCCGTGGCTCCCAATCAGGCCGCTGACCTTCCGCGACATGTGCTGTTGGATCCAACCTTCCGGAGAGGGTATGCCCATCTTCGCACGTACGGATTGTCGTTCGAGGGCTGGATCTATCACACGCACATTGCCGACCTTGCCGACCTCGCTCGGACGTTCCCCGATACGACGATCATCTTCAACCATCTTGGCGGGCCGATCGGTGTGGGGTCATACGCGGGGCGCCGCGACGAGGTCTTCGCCGCCTGGAAGCCAGCGGTTGCCGACCTTGCACGATGCCCGAACGTGGTCGCGAAAGTGGGCGGCATCCAGATGGTGGTCAATGGTTACGGGTGGCACGAGCGCAACCAGCCGCCGACGTCGGACGAGCTGCTCGACGCCAATGGGAAGTGGTATCGCTACACGATTGAGCAGTTTGGGCCGCGCCGGTGCATGTTCGAGAGTAACTTTCCTGTCGACCGGCGGTCGTGCTCGTACACGGTGCTCTGGAACCAGTTCAAGAAGCTGACGCAGGGGTTTTCAGCCGACGAGCGGACGGCTATGTTTCACGACACGGCCATGCGCGTCTACCGGCTGCCGCGGCTCTGAAGAGTCCGGACGCTCAGATATGACGATTAGTCGACGCCGGTTCATCACTGCGACTACGGCCGCGGGACTTGCCATTGGCACCGGGGTGGCCGGTGGAGCGACCGGCGCGGTCGCCCGAGCGCGCGGTCACGCCGCCACGCGGCAGGCCAGCCGGTCCCCCGACGTCGTCGTGGTCGGCGCCGGCACCTTTGGCCTCTGGACCGCGCTCCACCTTCAGCGGCTGGGCGCCCGGGTGACCGTGGTAGATGCCTATGGCGCGGGCAACTCGCGGCAGACCTCCGGTGGCGAAACACGCGGCGTACGCACGTCGTACGGGGATCGTCCACACGGTCGGTTGTGGACGCGGTGGGCGTCCGATGCAATCCAGAAGTGGACCGAGTGGGATGAGATGGGTCGTGAGCGGCTCCTCCCCCGTGTGTTCTTCAATACGGGCGACCTCATTCTTCGCGAGGAGAGTGTGTCATACATCGAGAACACAGTCAGCCACTGGGCCGCGCTGGCGACTCCCCACGAAGTACTGACGGCGGATGAGGTGGCTTATCGGTGGCCGTGGATTCGTTTCGACGGTCTTGGTGTCGCGCTGTACGAGCCGGCCGCCGGGGTCGTCCGCGCCCGCCGAGCGATCGAGTCGGTGGCGCGTGTGTTCGAAGATGAGGGTGGCACCATCCGGATCGGCCGGGCGTCGATCGGCCGCCGGAACGGCTCGACACTCGAGAGTGTGGCGATCGCGGGAGGCGACAGTCTGTCGGCCGCCATCACCATCTTTGCGTGCGGCCCCTGGTTTCCGAAGGTGTTTCCAGAGCTCATGGGGAATCGCATCCGCATCGCGATGGGGCATGTCTTTTACTTCGCTGTGCCCCCTGGCGACACACGCTTCTCGTTTCCGTACATGCCGAGCTACGGAGTGCCCGGGTGTACAGGATGGCCCGCGCTACCGCCGGACCATCGCGGGTTTCGGGTCCGCACCGGCGGTCGTCCCCCGGAGGATCCGGACACGAGCGATCGCTGGATTCCCCCTGAATCGCATCAGCGTCCGCGTCAGATTCTCGAACGGCATTTCCCCGAGTTAGTCGGCGCCCCGATCAACGAAACCCGGGCCTGCCATTACGAAAGTAGTGTCGACCGAAATTTCATCGTCGATCACCATCCCGACTTCGGAAACGTCTGGTTGCTCGGCGGTGGGTCCGCCGAGGCGTTCAAGTTCGGTCCGGTGCTCGGCGAGTACATCGCGCGCCGGGTGCTGCAGGTGGAGGACGATCCTGAGCTGGCCGAGGGCTTCCGCCTGAAGGACGAAGAGTTCGGCGCGCGTGACGGTGCCCTGGAATAGTCGGAGCTCGGCGGCACCGCGGACATCAACCTATGGCTCTTGAAGTCGTCTCATGGGGTCGCACACTAGGTGGCTGAGTCACGGTCCGGTCCAATGGTTCGCGTGTCCCAGATCGACCATGTCGAGTTGTACGTGCCAGACCGCTACGAGGCAGCACAGTGGTATCAGCAGGTCCTGGGACTCACAGTGCTACGAGACTATGAGGACTGGGCTAGAGATCCCCACGGTCCGCTGATGGTGTCCAGCGACGCCGGCAGCACGAAACTGGCCCTGTTCGAAGGGGATCCGCGAGGAGCAGCAACAACGACCGGGTTTCCACTGGTGGCGTTTCGGGTGCCCGGTGTTGGCTTCATGGAGTTCCTCAGGAGCCTCTCGGATGTTTCTGTCACGAATGCGAAGGGAGATCGACTGACACCGGCGTCCGTGGTCAACCACGACAAGGCATACTCCATCTACTTCAATGATCCGTATGGGAATCAGCTGGAGATTACGACTGAGAACGGCGGAGCAAAAATAGACCACAGAGCGGCGAGATGAAGCCGCCTGAGGGCGGTGGAAAACCAGACCGCTCGCGTGGTCCACCGAGCATTCCCAGGGTGTTTTGTGGAACACAGGAGGGATGTATCGAGTGGAGCTCTATGCGGCGGTGCGGCGCAGCGTGTATGTGGAGGGATTGAGCGAGCGCGCGGCGGCGCGCCACTTCGGGCTGGCCCGCGAGACGGTGCGCAAGATGCTGCGGTACCGCCGGCCGCCCGGGTATCGCCGGGCGCAGCCGATCCGGCGTCCCAAGCTGGACGCCTTCACGGGGATCATCGATCAGATCCTCCGCGAGGATCAGTCCCGTCCGAAGAAGCAACGGCACACGGCCAAGCGCATCGGCGAGCGCTTACGGGCGGAGCACGGCTTCACGGGCGGCGACACGATCGTCAACACCTACGTGCGCGAGCGGCGGCTGGGCCTACTGAAAACCTCGTCCTCGTTATGTGCAGTGGGCATTATTGAGGATCTCGCGTCGGCCTGCTAGCCTGACGGGCCATGCGGACCGTCTGTCTCGTCTTGCTCACCGCGTTGGGCTCGGGCCTTCGGAGCCACGCGGCGCTCCACACCGAGAATGCCGCCCTGCGTCATCAGTTAGCGGTCCTGCAGCGACAGGCGCGCGGGCGCCCGCGGTTGCGCCCCGGTGACCGGCTGTTCTGGGCGTGGCTCTGCCGCCTGTGGCCTGGCTGGCGACACGCCCTCGTCATCGTCAAACCCGACACCGTGCTCCGGTGGCATCGGCGAGCCTTTCGGCTCTACTGGCGCTGGAAGAGTCGGCCGCGTGGACCAGGTCGGCCGCGCATCCCGCGCGCCGTCCAAGCGCTCATCCGCCAGATGTGCCGTGCCAATCCGACCTGGGGCGCCCCGCGGATCCACGGCGAGTTGCTCAAGCTCGGCATCACGATCGCTGAAGCCACGGTCGGAACATACATGGTGGGTGATCGGTCCCCGCCGTCCCAGACCTGGCGTACGTTCCTTACGAATCATGTGAGCCAGCTCGTCGCGGTCGACTTTTTCGTGGTCCCGACGCTGACATTTCGGGTGCTCTTTGTCTTTGTGGTGCTGGCCCATGACCGACGCCAGATCCTGCATGTCAACGTGACGGGGCACCCGACGGCGGCGTGGACGGCCCAACAGCTCCGCCATGCGTTCCCCTGGGACACGGCGCCCCGGTTTCTGCTGCGCGATCGCGACGGGACCTATGGCGAGGAGTTTCGGGCATGTTGCGACGCGATGGAGATCGACGAGGTCCTGACGGCGCCGAGGAGTCCGTGGCAGAACCCCTATGTCGAGCGGCTGATCGGATCGATGCGCCGCGAGTGCGTCGACCACGTGATCGTGCTCAACGAGCGATCACTGCAACGGCTCCTGCGGTCGTACATCGACTACTACCAGCACTGGCGCACGCATCTGGCGTTGGGCAAGGATCCACCGGTGCGTCGGACCGTCGAGCCGGCGGCCCCGGGCGACGTCATCGCACGGCCGCACGTGGGCGGCCTCCACCACAGCTACCATCGTCACGCGGCCTGACGACCGTCACGGACGGTTGCCTCTGGAAGACCGTGCACGTTGCCGCGGCGGCCGGAGGCACGTCCGACGGACGCCAGCGCGCATCGACTTCACGCCCGAGATGCTCACGCAGGACATGGGTCGCCGGCTCCAGGCCCGCGCGATCGGCGACCCGAACCATCCGGATGAGGTTTTTGGTAGGGACAGGTACGCAACAGAGCCGCTCGCCGGCGTGCCTTGCTGTGATACCTTGTCGCCCACGAGTTCGATCACCCGCACAAGGAGGACCCGGAATGGTGAAGAAGAAGCGCCCTCATTCGGCGGCGACGAAGGCGACGACTCGGCGCAAGCTCTTGAGAGAATCGGCAAAGGTCGCCCAGAAGAAGACAGTTAGGAAGAAGAAGCCGCCCACGAAGAAGGTCACCACCAGGAAGGCCACCAAGAAGAGTGTTATGAGGAAGAAGGCCACAAAGAAGAAGATAAAGGCTACCCGGAGGAGAAAGGTCACCAAGAAGAATGTCCCCAAGCCAAGGGTCCGCAGGAAGCCGAAGAAGAAGACTCGTGCCGCCTCGACACCCGCCCCGGCTGTCCGAGAGCCGGCGGTAACTTTTTCGCCTCAATCGACGGCCCCGCCGGGCGATGTGGCGGTCGTGAGCACCGACGCGGCGTCGGGGAGCGCGCAACAGGCGGCCTCCACCGACGGCTTGGTGAGCAAAGCCGTACGGCCTGACCCGAGCCCGGACGACCCACAGCTCGAACTGCCCGAGGGCGTCACGTCTCGCAGACGCGGGAAACCGATAACGCTCGACCGTCCACGCCGGATCCTTCCGGAAGCCATAACGGAGACAGAACCTGAGGCTGACACGCAAGCTTCATCTCTCTTCGGCTCTGAGCCTGCCCCGCCCCACCCCCGGTGACCGCGGAACCGCAGACGCCGGACACTAAGAAACAGGAGACCAATAGGTCGCCTCCACTCGACCAGCCGATGATGCGTAAGCTTCCCCGTCAAGTAGACACTGCAAAGAGGGACTGCCCGGCGGTTGTGGGCCTCGGCAGAAACGTGAGGGACGGGGAAGCTTGGGGCGGCCTACCTCGTCTCTACGCAGACACCGGGCATCTCGGCGCGTCAGCTTCAGCGCCAGCTGGGGTTGAGCCGCTACGAGACCGCATGGACGCTGCTCCAGCGGCTGCGAGCCGCGATGGTCCGACCCCAGCGCGACAGCATCCCGGGACCGGTGGAAGTCGACGAGACCTACGTGGGCGGCCTGGAGGTTGGCCGGCGTTCATCCGTTCAGCAGGTGTTGGTGATTCGCCGGAATTCAATTGCGGCGATTCCGGCGACCCGACGGGGCTTCCTGAAGAGCCGATCGACTTGGCGCCCGGAATGGCCGGATCAGAGAGCCGACCTAGCCGACTCGGACGGCGCATAGACCACGCCGGCGTTCAGCTTTTCCAACCCAGATCCTCTGACCGACACGCGCTGGCTGGTGGCTTCTTGTCCTAGGCCCCAGTCGGTCACTTGAAACTTTGCGAACATCACGGACACGACGCTCGTCGGATTGCGCTCGTAGACCGGCTCGGTCGTGTCGTCGAGCGCATAGTGAAGCACCATCAGCCAGCCGGCTGCGATGTTGTGGCCCTGGTAGCTGCTCACGGAACGGCTCGCCTTCACCTCGATACCTTGACCGCCGTGCCGGACGGCGTCCCCGGCGTAAAGGCCACGGGGCACGAGGGTAGGTCGGCCATTGTGCCACTGATTGACGGCAAGCCCTGGCTGTGCGTTGCCAGTGCAACGCGCCATGGCCTGGGCGAAGATGTTAGAGAAGAAGCCTGAGAAACTTGCTGACGGCGGGATCAGCTCTTCGAGACGGCCATACCCCTGACCGACGCTGGCGTCGTTGAGTGTGTGCAAGTAGGTATAGACATCGTTGAGGGCCTCGACGATGGCCGTGGCAGTCACGCCGTAAGGAAGCGCGAGCGCGGTATTGGCGTCTTGCTCGTTGGCCGCGGGACGGTCTAGGTAGCGCGGTGGCATCAATTTGCGTATCGGCCTGAGTGCACAGCAACGTTATCAGATTCCTGCTTGCGGTTGCCGCATCCAGCCTCAGCGGCATTCGACGCGCTATCAAATGACTAGCGGAGCCTGGCGCCGGACCATTTTTGTCGGGCGTCTGACGTCCGCGCAGCTCAGATTTTATGCGCGCACAGCTCGACATTTGCGACAAGACCGAACTAGCCGTTGACGTTCCGTACATGCCGACCTAATTCGGAAGGAGACCTGATGAAGTACGCGAAACTCGAAAGAGAAATCCGTCTACTCAAGGCATACGCCAGCGGCTGCACGATTCTCGCTCTGGCCTCCCTCCTGGGCACAGCGCTGCAAGCTCAGAACGAGAACGAGCGATTCACAGAGATCGAAGTGGAGCGGATTAACGTCGTCGAGGCGGACGGGCGACTCGCCTTAGTCATCGCGAACTCGCAGAGGCTAAGGTGGAGGCAGTCGCAGCCGCCGCTCTGCACAAGCTGCCTCCGGCGTTTGCGGAGCATGAGCGCTCAGTTGCTGGACATCGAGTCCGTCTGACCCGCCAAATGTGAGAGAGGCTGACGTTGGATCGCGGCCGGTGGTCGGTCACGGGATCATCGAACACAATGCTTGAAGGATCGTCGGCTGTGCTGAGTTCGGCGAAGAACGCGGCGATGGAGAGGCAGCGCTGTTCCCCTTCGCTGACGACTTTCGGCAATTCGACGCCGGGCGCGCGTGTGAGGACAAGCTTGTGATAGAGAACGCCTTCTGTGCCGCCGACTTCCTTCAATTCGACTTCGACATGCCGGAAAGCGAGCTTTGAAAGCTCGTCCTGAAAACTCTGTTTGAGTTTCCGGGTGACCGCAATGCGCGTGACGGCGGTGCTCTTCTGTGTGATCGCCTGCGTCTTGGTGTCGTCGATACAAAGGCCGTAGGCGGCTTGCTTCCTCTTGCGCTCGATCTTATCCAAGACAATCTGCTCATGTTGTGCGAACAGTTTGCGGGCGCGCAGCTCCTGGACCTCCGCTGTCATGTGTTTCCGTGTTTCGTCCGTGGCGCTCGTCCGCAGGGTCTTCACCCGATCCGCGATCTGGCCCGCAAGAGCGTCAGCCTCACGTGCGACAGACATCTGGACGGGGCAATCCGCGGCAAGATCCCCGTCTTCGCTCAATGCGAGAATGACAGCCTTACGGCGCTCTTCCGCGGATGCAAGCGCTGCTGTGTGGTGTCCACCACAGCCTCATGCTCGATTCGGATTTCCTTGAGAGTTTCGTCAATGGCTTCGGTCGTGGCCTTGAGATCGGTGAAGGTCTTCCGGAGTTGCGCGAAGGTTTCTCTGGCCTGCCGGAGTTCCTGTTCGGTGGTCGAAGCGACGAACGCCTCGAACTGCTGGAGCCTGTGACGGGCGACCGAAACAGCCGATCCAAGGAACTCGGTGCGGGCCAGCTTGGCACCGTGATGTGGCTCACAGGACGAATGGATCGACTCGGCGAACGAATCACCGCCGTCGAACATCAGATTGCCGAGCTGCGCGAGCGCATGGCTCGGCTCGAAGGCATGCTCGACGGACTGCGCGAAGCTATCACTGGCCGACGAACATCCGGCGACGCCGCCTGAGCGGGCGGCGCGGTGACATGGGCGACGCGGAGAGTTGCGGGGCAGGCACGGAGTGAGCAAGACGGTTCAACGCTACGTTATCGCTACGCACAATGACTGAATAATCTTACTTGGCAATCTTTATTGGGTCATAATTGATATGGTCTTCCCTGCCTTACCGCCATTTATCTTCTGTGAAATCCCAAGACACGAGTGACAATTCTGGTTCTCTTCCAAGATCGGCGAAGGCGGCATGGGGGCTTCCAATGGCAGTGCCGGTATTTCACTTCGATTCGGCGTTCCCGGCTCGTTCGACGGCACGCGCGCCGGTCAGTTGCCCCGTCAACCCGTAGTTGCCCTCATGACACGCGTACTCGAACATCTGCGGTACCTGTTGTTGATCGACACCTCCCATGAGTGTCTGAAGATTCCTTAGGGGGAACCCAGCTGTCCAGGGTTTCGTCCAGGTGGCGGGGTCCTCGACCGTGACCTCGTAGTTGAGCGTGTTGGCGTCGACACGTGTGAAACGCTCGGTGAGGTGCAGACCCTCAAAGGATCCCCTGAAGGGCGCCTTGTCGGTAAAATTTGTGGTGTCGACCACCAGCGTGTCGCCCTCCCAATGACCCCGTGGATCACCCAGCCACCGTCGGATCGATGCCGGCAGATGCGGCCCCCCGTCCAGCGGGATGATCCGCGCGTCGTGCATCATCTCCAGCTCGATCACCACGTGGGCGGTGGCGGGTATCCGTGGCGCATCACGGAGTCGAGCGCGACGACCGTCGTCTTTCCGCGTTGCTCCGTAGGCCGCGTGAAGCACGTCCAGGTCGATGTTAGTGAGCTAGGCTCGTGAACACCATCTCCGGCGCGTGTCTGGCCAGCTCGGGAGGCATTTCTGGATACCATGCACGCGTGTCGCGAGGCTGTTCTTTTAGCCCATTTCATCGAGCGTGGCCTCAGCGAATCGATCCTGTACGTCGTGCTCCGTTCTATTTAAAGAACACGACAACGGCCCCGCAGGAGTACGTCCTGCAACTGACGCGAACACCTCCAGTCACTCGCGCAGAGCATGATACCGGTCCTCGGCCTGGGTTGGCTAGGTCTTCCGGTCGGGTGCACGTTGACGTCGTCCCAACCGGTGGGCGCTGGCGAAGCGTGACATCGTGTGGGGTGGTTGTCGCGCAGGTTTCCTTCGATTTTAGGGAAGGGCCCCAGATCCGTCAAGATGCCGCAACAACGCAGGATAGGAGCTAATTGGCCGCCACGGGCTGTGTTTCGAGCAACCGCATCGGGTTGATCGTTCGACCGTTGACCCACACTTCGTAGTGCACGTGCGAGCCGGTGGCGCGGCCAGTGGCCCCGACGTAGCCGATGAGTTGCCCCCGTCGCACCGTCTCACCCACCCTCACGGCAAAGCCAGAGAGGTGCCCGTAACGGGTCGTGAGACCGAAACCGTGGTCGAGCTCAATCAGGTTCCCATACGCCCCATTGCTGGCTGCCGACATCACCCGCCCTGTGGCCGGCGCATAGACCGGTTGCCCTTTACGGGTCGAGATGTCGACGGCGGCGTGGTAATCGCGAAGCCCGGTGAAGGGGTCCGACCGGTAGCCATAGGTTCCTGAGATCCACCCGTCGGCAGGCCAGAGCGCGGGCGTCGCAGCCGCGAGGGCTTCGCGGTAGGCAACGCCTTGACGAATGACATCAAGCTTCCGTTCAAGTGTGCCGAGGAGCCCGTCGAGCACGTCGAACACCCGGCCCGAGGGCATCTCGACGCCTGCGGCGGCCAGTGCCCGGCTGTGGATTGCAGGCAGCCGTTCGAGTGAGCGCAGCACCAACGGGTCCATGTCGACACGGGTGGCCAGATCAGCCATTGCGGCCTGGAGGGTGGCGATCTGGGCGGTCAGGTCGACGGCGGCTGCGCGGTAGCTCGATGCTTCGATCTCCAACTGCGCGTTGCGCAACAACAACCGATCGGCGTGAGCTTGGTTGAGGTTCCCAGCGTACAGGATCGAGGCAAGCGGCAGGGCGATGACGGCAACGAGCAGCCCAACCGCAGGGCGAGCGCGGAACGTGAACCGGCGGGTGACCCCGGTGTCGCGGTTGGCGAGGATGACGGAGTATCGGCGGGGAAGCATGCGAGTCGATCGGACCCCAAAAATTTCCGAACGATACCACACCACTTCGACGATTGAAAAGGCTGGATTGGGGGTATCCATTAACCGGAGTAAGCTGCGGGGCATTGTCAAGTTGAACGATCGAGGACAGTCTTGTTCCCCGATTGCATATGTCCTCCCCGTCTGTCAGCAGGTAGACGTCACCGCCTCCCACTCGACGAACGCTCGGCGGCGAAGCAAGCGGTGGTGAGTTGATCGAAGCAGGTGTCGGCCGACCCGGAAGAGATTGTGCACCACGCCGTGGACGGCCGCGAACCGCTGCAGCTGGGCGGCTGACTTGAAGCGTCGCATTTGGCGCTCGCGCTGCCGCGTCGGTTGATGCGACACCTCGGCTCGGTTGTTCGCATACTGCTCGGTCCGATGGACTACCGATGGCATCACGGTTCGATGGGCCGCCGGGTAGCTGCGCAGCTTGTCGGTGACGAGCCGACGGGGAAGACACCCTTGCTTCTTCAGCAGCTTTCGAAAGAACCGGACCGCCGCTCGTCGATTCCGTCGCGACTGGACGAGGATGTCCAGCACGTCGCCATCCTCATCCACGGCTCGCCACAGGTATTGTTTCCGGCCATTGATCGCCACGAAGAGCTCGTCGAGATGCCACGTGTCGCCCAGCCGGCCGCGCCGCGCCGGAGCGTGCGGGCATAGCCCAAGCCGAACGTCAGGCACCATTGGCGGATCGTCTCGTGGGTGACCGTAATGTTCCGCTGGGCCAGGAGGTCTTCGACATCCCGAAAGCTCAGAGCGAATCGGTAATAAAGCCAAACAGCGTGGCTGATGATTTCGAGTGTGAGCGAAACTTAGTTGGAAATTGAAGCGGCTCCAAACCCTGTGGTTTGATGACATTGCGAGACGAACATCACGCCACGAGAGAAAGGAGCCGAGAGGAGCAGTGTCCTACGATCGGTCAGGAAGCGCAAGAAAGGGCGCACGTTGGGTGCGGTCGACGTCATCGACCGAGCGGAGTACGCCGAGCTGGAGGTCGATGCCAAGGTGGAGTTGATCCGGTCGTTGGTTCCGCTGGGCTTGATGCACATCGAGGAGTTGCTCGACGAGGAAGTGACAGCGCTGGCTGGCGAGCGCTCTGCCGGCAAAGCCCCGTCAGTCGGCGGGCGCCGTCATGGCAGCAACCCCGGGACGGTCGGGTTGGCCGGCCAGCGCGTGCCGATTCGCGTGCCCCGGATTCGCCACGTCACGGAGAGCGAGATTCCACTGCGGTCGTACGAGGCGCTGCATGGCGATCGCGCAGTCAACGACCTGTTGCGGAGGCGCGTGCTGTATGGGGTCTCGTGCCGCAACGACGCGGCGGCCGCCGAGGCGATTCCCGGGGCGATCGGCCTGTCGGGGTCGACGGTGTCCCGCGCGTTCATTCAGGCCAGCGCGACCAAACTCCGCGAGTTCCAGGAGCGGGACCTCTCCCGGGAGGACGTCGTGGCCCTCGTGCTGGACGGCAAGACGGTCGCCGCGGCGACGATGGTCGTCGCGCTGGGCATCACGATGACGGGGGACAAACGGTTCCTGGGCGTCGTCGAGACGGACACGGAGAACGAGAAGGTGTTGACCCCGTTCCTCCGGTCATTGGTCGAGCGGGGCCTCGATGTCTCCCAGGGGCTTCTGGTGATCGTGGATGGCGGCAAGGGGCTCCGGGCGGCCGTGCGGAAAGCCTTCCGCCACCGCGCCCTGGTGCAACGGTGGCAGTGGCACAAGCGCGAGAACGTGGTGAGTTACTTGGCCAAGCGTGAGCAGCCGGTGTGGCGGCAGCGTCTCCAGCGCGCCGACAACCGTCCGGAGTACGACGAGGCCCTCGCCGCCCTCAAGTCGCTCCAGCATGAGCTGGAGGATCGGAACCAATCCGCGCGGCCGGCAGTCTGGCGGAAGGCCTCGACGAGACCCTGACGTTGCATCGCCTCGGGGTGTACGGTGTGCTGGGCCGGTCGCTGAAGACGACGAACGGCCATCAACGCGCTCATTGAGGAGCGCTGTGCGAAGGTCGCTCACTGGCAGAACTCGAGTCAACGCCATCGCTGGCTGGCCACTGCGCTCCTGGACATCGAGCCACGCCTGCGCAAGGTGATGGGCTACCGGCACCTGCCCAGGCTTCGTGACGCATTGAAGCGAGAGCTGAAGATCGACACGACGTCGTCGACGAAGAAAGCCGCGTAAGCAATCAGGAGCCGCGGAGAGTTTTAACTAGGAATGGGCTTGACTCATCCCAGGTGAGCGTCCGGCGAAGCTCTGTCGGGAGCGTGGACAGCTGGTGGGTGAGGGCCCGGCGCACGTGTTCGGCGGTCCGGCCACGGGGCAAGTGCAGGAGCACCACGTAGCGGCTGGAGCGCTCGGCGAGTGTGCCGATCGCGGAACGGCCACCCTTGCCCACCATCAGGTCACCCTCCCAGTGCCCGGGTACGGCACGGTCCGCGGCGCCGGCGGGGCGGTCGCTGATCAGAACCATGTCGCGGAGCCGGCCGGTACCTGAATGCTCCGTACGCTTGTGCGAACGGCGCTGCGTACGCCCGGTGCGCAGACACGCGGTCAGCTCTTTGCGCAGCGCCCCACGGGCCTGCACGAACAGCGACCGGTAGATCGTCTCGTGCGAGATGCGCATCTCCAGATCATCAGGATAGTCACAGACGAGCCGCGCCGCGATCTGTTGCGGCGACCAACGCTCCCGGAGGCGACGCTCCACTTCGCGACACAGCCGGGGATGGGTCGCCAACTTGGCTCGCTTGGGCCGGCGCGCCCGCCGCGCGGCCGTCTTCTCAGCCCGCCACGCACGATACGTATCACGATGGCCGTTCCAGGCCACTTCCCGGGAGATCTTCGAGGCGGCTCTCCCTAGCAGCCCGTGGTGAAAGCACCACCGAACGACGGGTCGGCCCAGACATGGCAGTGCCCCACGCGGAGGTCGGCGGCGGCGATGGTAGGTCGAGATAAGATCCACGGCGCGCCCCAACGCGTCTCCGGGAGTCGCATGAGCGACCACAACAGCCGAAGACACGCCACCGCATGCCCCTGAAGACTGCGGGGTGTCCCGACACCCGTGAGCGTCCGCATCAGCAACCCAAGGTTCAGTCCAGCAACGTGCAGCAGGACGCGTTTGAGGATGTTGTCGTGCCCCCGCAGGTATACGCGGCGTAGCCGCCCGGTGGCATAGAGATGGGCAAAGGGGCGTTCGAGTCGTTCCCCGCGCCGGCGCAGCAGGCGTTGCCCGCGCGCGCCGCGAAGACGCCGACGGTTTCGGTAGACGGCGTCGCGCGCCTCCGCCTTGTCTTTCCACTTACGCCTGCCGCGATCTGGTTCCGAGATGTAGCTGCGGAGGCCGATGGCTTCAAGATCGACGAGTTCCTGGTTGCTGTGATAGCCCTTGTCCCCGACGACCTCGGCAAGACGGCCCGCAGGCACCACGGTCTCGATGTGCTCCGCCGCGGTGATCAGCGTCGCGCGGCTCGTCGCCACATCGCCTTCATCGGCGTCCTGCACCGTCACCGCCACGACCGCGCCGGTGTCGAGGTCGACCGCCTGCTCCGCCTTGTGCGCGAGGTGCGTGCGGCCGTCCTTCATCTTGGTGATTCTTGCGTCAGGATCGTGCGGATGGGTCCAGTCGTCGTTCGAGCCTTTCTTCTTCCGCTTCCGATCGATGCGCGCCAGATCGGCACGCGTCGGGGTCTCAATCCCCGAGGCCTGGGCGAGCTGGATCAAGAAGTCCTGATACGCCTCGCCGGTGTCGCGCCGCACGATACTTCGCAGGGCGGCGTTCGCTTCCAGCGTCGTCGCATCGATACCGATCGTCTTGCCCTTGACAAGCTTCGCCTCAGCCAGTCGCTGCAACACCCACGCGAAGACAGCCTGATGCGTTTCCAGGTCGATCAGCCGACGCGTCCGCGAGACCGTCGAATGATCCGGCGGCGCTTCGTGCAGCTCCAGCCCCAAGAAGCTCCGCACGCTCAACGACTCGGCCGCCCGCCACGCGATCGCCCGCTCGGAGTCGAGCCCTTCGAAGTACCCGAGCAGCAACACGCGGAAATACCGGCCGGGCGGCAAACTCGGCCGGCCGATCTCATCCGCGTAGAATCGCTGACAGAGCGACTCGACGTACCCGTCGAAATCCGCTCTCTCGAGAATGTGATTCAGTCGCGTGTAGAACGGGTGCGCGGCGCTGCGAGGCAGATCTTGTGCGGCGACCCACATCGACGTCTGCTTGGGACGTCGCCGTCGTTTGCCCATGGCCATGCGCGTCAGTGGAGTACGCATGATCACTTCTGGCGATCGATCTAATTCGGTGACTTTCACCACGGGCTGCTAGCCGGACGGCGATCTGCCGCAGCGAGTCACCGGCCCTCAACCCGCGGGAGACTTCCTCGCGCTCAGCCAGAGATAACCGCAGCGGGGAACGCGCTCGCGCTCGCGGCATCATGCCGCCAGTGCGAGCCATAAACCGCTGGATTGACTTTGTCGAACACCCGACTGCCGCTGCCGCGCTCGCGAAGGTCTCACCTTCGGAGACCCGCCGCTGGATCTCGACGTGGTCTTCGTGGCTCAGTCGCCTTCCATGGTCTGCTCGTCGACGCTGCATCTCGCCTCCCCCGAATCCGTGACTCGGATAATCGCTGAGATGTTGCGTCGTTCACATGAGACCGCCCAGGCAAGTTCACAACGGCCTGGCCTTCTACTCAGACGGTGCCGGGTTTCAAACAACGACGACCCTCGCACAGCACAGAAGCAAACTTAATGCCCGGTGTGACGTGCCAGGTCTGCTTGCCGGATTCCTCACCACTCAGCACAGATTCGCCATCAAACTCCAGGAGCAGCTGCAGCCGGGGGGAGGCATGATAGAGCATCGAAAAGTCGGTGCCCAGCTCCGTGTCGATTTCCTCGCCTTCCTCCTGATTCGTCGGAATACCAAACGTTGTGAAGACGACGAGTTCCCAATCGCTCCGCTGAAATCCGATATTGAAAAACGGCTCGAACTCGACGACGTGATCGCTGCCGATCGCAGCGGCCTCGCTTCCCGTGGGGAGGCCGAACTCGACGCCGTAGCCGAGCAACACTCCCCGGTTCTCGAACGCATAGTTGGCGACTTTGAGCGCAACCTCTGCATTACCGAACCTCGACGTGCCAGACTCGTCGAGGTCCAGACTCGTGAATGGGATCCCCGCCTCGATGCTGAACGCTCGATGAAACGCATACTCCAGTTCTAATCGGAGGGTGTGCGCCGAGGCGTCCGGCCCAAGGTCCGCAAAGTCGTAGTCGATCCGCACCTTCGTATCGGGCGACACCGACTCGGCAATGAGCGGGTGCGAGAAGTGAAGTCCCTCATGGTGGTCAGCCTCGGCATGCTCTTGGGCAAAGGCGACACGAAGAGGCACGAACAGGACGAGGACGAGCGATAACCATCGAGACATCGAACAGATTTCCATAGCAGGGTGAGAAAGTTCGCCAATCGATGCACAACAACGTCTTAGTCCCCGAACCGATCAGAAGAAGCGCAGGGAGTAGCCGAACTTCACGCCGCGTCCGATCTCCGGCGCGAGGTCCTTGATGAACGACGTGTGATTCCGATACAGCTCGTTGGTCAGGTTGTAGCCCGCCACGCTGAGGATGTGCACCATGTGTTGCCTCGGCCACACGTAGGATGCCTTCACATTGAGCACCGAATAGCCATCGGTCTCGGTCTCGTCTCGGAACACCCGGTCTTGTTTCGACGCGAAGATCCATTCGGGCGTAATCGTGAAGCCGCGATACGGGACGTCGACGCTCAGCTGACCCTGAAGCGGAGGAATGCGGGGGAGAGCCTCGTTCGTCCTGGTCAGCTCGGCGTCGACCAGACCAAGCCCGAGGTTCAGCCAGACCTGTTCGCCGAGCCGGACGCTCCCTTTGGCGTCGAAGCCGATGAAGCGGCTGTCACCCTGGAGGTACTCGGCCACCGACAGCCCATCGAGCACCTCATCGGTCACGGCTGCAAAGACGAAGTTGTCCATGTCATACACGTAAAAGTTGAAGTCGCCGCGAAGCCGCGTCGACTGATGCCGGATGCTCAGGTCCAGTCCAAGCGTGGCCTCACGCTCGAGATCCGGGTTCCCGATCTCGAAGAGGAGGTTGCCGACGTGCGGCCCGAAGTTGTAGAGCTCCTCCAACGCTGGCGCCCGGTACGATCTGGTGACGTTGGCGACAAACGTTGCATCCGTGCCGAGGTCAGTCTGAAAACCGACCGAAGCCGACATCCCGGTGAAGTCTCGGTCACGCACCTCCGGCGGCTCCAGACCGCCCTCTCCTTCGGAACCACTCGCTTCTCGCGGATCGACCGCGTAGGCGTTTTGCTCCACGCGACCACCAAGCTGCAACCTGTGGGAACCAAAGGCCAGCTCTTCATACCCGAACGCGGCGAACGCCGTCTGGTCGGTGGGTGGAGCCAGCGCCTCCTCGCCCGTCGCCACATAGTTGCGGACCTTGGTCCAGACCCCGTATGTGCCAGAGAGCGCGGCCGTCTGACGCTGGTCGAACTCGGCTCGCACGACGTAGGTCCGGTTGTTGAACATCGTCCCCGCACGCTCTGTCCCGTCCGCGATCTCGATCTCGTCGTGTCCCCAGTCGATGACGTTGACCACGACGCGAAACGCGTCGAGCACGTTGGTCCCCACATTTTGCATCCCGACGTCGAAGCGCCCCACGCGCCGTTGGGAATCGATGTCGACGAACCGCTCCGCATCTTCCTCGCCGGCGGGCGCGCCTACGTCTTCTTCGCCGTGAAACTCACCGGCGAACGGGACGCCGTAGCGGCTGTCCTCCAGCGTGAACCCACCGCTCGCAAAGAGACGCTCGCCGAAGTAGCCGACACCGGCTCGACCGGTCGTGAGCCGCGTCGCCGAATTCTCCACGGTTCCCTCGGGGGTGTCGTAGTCGTCCGACCGACGGGCACCCCCGCCAGCCCATATCATCAGGTTGCCTCGTGCGTGCTGCACACTCGCGTTCGTCCCCGCCTGCGTGTTGGCGGTGCCACCGTCGGTGCTCACCTGCCCCCGGGTGCCCTCGACCATTGAGTCGCGGTAGCTCTTCATGGGGTGTGACCGCGTTGACGACCCCGCCGACCGCGTTGGAGCCATAGAGGAGCGTCGCCGGACCGCGCACGACCTCGATGCGTTCGAGCCCGTTCGGGTCGATCGTCACCCCGTGGTCGCCGGACTGGCTCGCGAGGTCGCCCGTCCCGATCCCGTCCTCCATCATCAGCACTCTGTCGCCATCGAATCCACGGATAATCGGTCGGCTCGACCCAGGTCCGAAACTTCGTTTCGCCACACCCGGCTGGTTCTCGAGGGCGTCACCCAAGGTGCCTGCCACGTTCGTCGACAGTTCAAAGGAGTCGAGCGTCGTGATTGCGTTGAACGCCTCGAAGGTCGTCGTTCCGCCACCCGGCGTGGCGGTGACCGTCACCTCTTCGTGCACCGGGGACAGCTCCAAGGTGAAGTTGACCGTCGTCGTTTGCTGGGCGTCGACCGTGATGGTCTGGCGTCCAGCGGTGAGATGCTCGCGCTGCGCCAAGATCTCGTAGGTGCCAGCTGGCACGTTCTCGATCTCGAATTCACCGTTCTCTGCGCTCAGCGCGACCAAGCCAGACCCGACCACGAGCACCACGGCACCGTGCACGGCGACACCGCCTTCGGTAAACGTGACGGTGCCCTGCACGGAGCCCGCACCCTGACCGTGGACAGGTATACCTGCCAACGCGACGACAACCGCCGACGCGACGACAAAACTTCCGAATCGCTGATGAAACCGCATGGATCTGGATCGATCCCAGGGCATCCTCGCTGGTCGGATTTTCGAAGAACACTCCATACGTACACGGTCGGGCCGATAGGATAGCGCCGTCCCTCACTCGCGTGAGATTTCAACCGTGTAATCCGCCCCATGCTTTAGCGTGAGTCGCCCACACGATTCACCCCAAACGAAGATCTCCACGTGCAGCGGCTCGTCGGCGTGCTTGAGTGAAAACTCGGCGCACCCCTCAATATCTGAGTACTGATGTTTCACCGTGTCCGGTAACTGAGCATAGGAGAAGTGGACGGACACGTCTTGTCCGGTCACGGGATTGCCGTCCTCGTCCACCACGAACACGTGGACCGCGCTCTTACTCCTGTGCGCGTTGGAGACCTTGATAAGCCTGGACATTTCACCTTCTAAGTGTACGTCGTCAAACTAATCCGGACCAATGAGTTCGTGTCGTAAGAGAGACTTTCTGCCGGTTATCCGCCTTCGGCGGTGGGTGTAGATTCTCCCGTCTTCGTTGTTGCAGTGTCCTCCGTTTGATGTGTGCTCGCCGGGTCAGAATCGCCAACCGACGCCCTTCATAGACGTCAGCCTGCGTCACGTTGTTGAGGGCCTCGTGCAGCCGGCGATGGTTGTAGTCGTCGACGAACCGCGCGATGGCTCGTTCGAGCTCCCACGGACTGTAGTAGTGCTCGAGTTTCACCACGTTCTTCATCGACCGGTGATACCGCTCGATCTTGCCCTGGGTCATCGGATGATACGGAGCCCCACGGGTGTGCGTGATCTTGTGCGTCTCGAGATAGTCGGCCAGTTCCCCCGAGACATAGCAGGGGCCGTTGTCACCCAGCAGCCGCGGCCGATGCGCCACCCGCACCCGGTCGACGCCGGTCTTCGCCCGCGCCAGGTCCAGCGCCTCGGTCACGTCCGAGGCCTGCATGGACGTCCGCAGCGTCCAGGCGATGATGTAGCGGGAGTAGTCATCCAGCACCGTCGACAGGTAGTACCAGCCCCACGCGACGACCTGGAGATAGGTGAAGTCGGTCTGCCAGAGCTCGTTCGGCCGATGCGTCGGATGCTGAAACGTCTTCGCCGCCGAGAGCACGATGAAGGCCGGACTCGGAATCAGGTCATACGCCTTGAGGATGCGATAGACGCTTGATTCCGAAAGAAAGTGGCCATCCCGGTCCGTCAACTGCCAGGCGAACTCCCGCGGCGACCGCTCCGGGTCCGCCAAGGCGGCGTCGACTACGCGCTGCCGGACTCGCGGCGGAATCCGGTTCCAGTAGCGGCGGGCGGCCGACGGCTGGGGGTGGAGTCCCGCCCGGCCCCGCGCCGTGTAGCGCCGATACCACGCGTACAACGTGGACCGATTCACCTGCAGCTCCCGCAAGGTCTGTCGCACGGGGAGATCCGACCCTTCGACGAGCCGGATCACCTCGTGCTTTTCCGCGGCCGTATGTCTCACGTACCGCCCTCCGAGTCGGAGGCCGTCACGCTTTTTTTCAGTAGCCGATTCTCCAGGACCAACTCGGCCACGACATGCTTCAACCGGCCATTCTCGTGCCGGAGGTCGGTGACTTCCGTCGAGGTCGCCTCGCGCGTTGTATCGCCGACCAGGCGCTTCTTGCTGGCTTCGAGAAACTCTTTGCTCCAGCGGTAGTAGAGATTCGAGTTCAAGCCTTCGCGACGACACAAGGCCGCGAACTCTCCTCGCCCCGCAAACCCTCGAGCACAATCCGAATCTTCTCCGCGGCGGAGAAGCGGCGTCGCGTCTTCCGTCGGCTGGCCTGGACGACCTTCTCTGCTGACTTTGCATGACTCATGGGGACCTCCTCCCCGGGCCGCAAAGTCTCTCTTATCTCACACCCTCAAACGGTCCACAATGGTCTGACGTCACACAGCCGCACGACCCTCCTCCTGGCTCACCGGAGGCTCATCAAGGAACGTGAATGTCAGCGGACGACTGGGTTCGGCCACGGCCGTGAGGACACCCGCCACGGCATTCGCCGCGTCATCCTTCGATCCAGGCACATGGTCCACGCGGTCACGTCCACCCGGACCCCGACGCCGCTGCAATCCGCGTAGCTCGGCCAGTAGATCGGGCAGATCGAGGAGCACCACACGGCGGGCATTGATGAGAGGGAGGAGTTCCAAATATAACGCTGACCGGTCGCGCGAACTGGCGGTGTACGTGACGTCGTGATGCCGAAACTGCTCGGTCACGAACTCGGCGGCGTAGCGGTCACCCGTTACCTGGGTGACGTGGTATCGCTTCAACAGATCAGCGGCTTCGGTGATGACAGACGACGGATCAAAGGGCGGGGACCAGGCACGCACGACATCCAACACGTCATCCTCCCCGTCCGCATGGCCGATGGCGACGGCGAAGCGGTCGTGACGTCCGCCTGACGGGTCGCAGAAGGCCGTATAGTCGACGCCTACGACCGGTAAGCGCTCTCGGATGCCCGAGGCCACGCACGCCGTGATCGCGTCCGGGTCGAGAAACGTCGACACGCCGGAACGGAACTCGCCGAGCACTTCGGATCTGAAACCCTCCGGGTCATCACGCTCCATTTGCTGCAAGTAGTCGTCTGGCAAAAGGGGGTTCATCTGGGGGGCAGACCCTTGCCAGATCAGCGTGGTGGCATCGTCGCGGCCATAGTGCTTGCGGTGGAGATCCCAGAGCGCCCCTGCCTGCGCATACGGGGACGACAGGATGATGAGCTTGCCACCCGTGGTGGCAAGACAGGGCCTGACGGAACGGAGCATCTCGGTATCGAGCGGGAAGCCTTCGCTGGACCGGTAATAGGCCAGTTCGTCCAAGACGACCACGGACGCTCGGAGACCACGCACGGCTTCAGGACGACACGGATAGGCAGCGAGCGTGACGTTGTTCTTGAGCGTGATCGACGACGTGATCGACTTCGCCACGGTCTGCTGGAGCGCGGGCACCTGGGTGAACGGCGCTTTCGCCCGCGACAATAACGTCCGCAACGCGGAACGTTGATCCTGCGCGACGAGGACGGCGTAGAGTTCGGTGCCATCGGATGCCGCTGACGCTCGCACGGCCTCGAACGCCGCGATTTTGCTGGCGATCTCGGTCTTGCCGCTTTGTCTTCCGACGATGGCGACGGCTTCTCGCCATCCGCCAGAGGGTGGGGCATACGTGGTCTGACCCGTATGACGTCGAAATACCTCCTGTTCATCAGACCTCAATGGCAAGCCATACGTCGCCTTCAAAAGGACGCACCATGCACCCCAGGGGGTCAAGTCACGAAACGTCGGGAGTGCGCCAAACAATCGTCGATCCCTTAACGCCTCGATGATGGTCATCGCTATTCCGCCGACAGGATGTCGTGGGCGCTTGGCACCTGACGTTCAACACGTCCCAAACCAACTTGTGCAGCGAGTCGTTCCGCTCGACCCGACGCCTGGAAATACAGATTGACGGCCGCACGCTGCTTGCCGGCTCTTGTGAACACGCCAACCGCCGCCACGTGAGCGAGCGCCAAATCGCGAATCACGCAAGCCGCGGCGTAATCCGTGATTTGCTTCTGCAACACGGCGCTGATATCGTCGCCCTTATCCCCGATAACGTCGGCAATGAGACGGTCCCGCTCGGCCAAGTCCACCGGCGTTGCTCGGTTCAGCTCGGCTCGCCGCGCACCGTGAATCAATGCGGCTTCGTTGCTCGGCAAGAAGCACCCGCACTTTTCGCAGTGATTCCGGGCGCGGGAGCCAGCGTGTCCGCACTGACTACACACCGCCGTATCGGGACCGACAGTCTCGGAAGCGCCAGACGGCTCGGTTTCCGCCTTGACTTTCGCCTCAGACTCGGAGAGACGCATTGGATTGGCTATCCTGTGCGCCGTCGATTTTAGCCCGTGTTTGCTGCCGTTTCTTGGGTCATCTGTCATGGTGTCCCCGCATGCCACCAGTGTCCAGCCTCCACGGAACACCGGAATTTCCGGCCAAATAGCGAAAGTCCTGGGCAACCATCGATGTCCGAATGCGGAAATCGGGTTCTTACACTGCGTGGACCTTGGAGGCAGTCTCGCCTTTGATTTCGTCGCTCCCGGTCGGCCAAATTCAGCGGTGTTGCTCGGTTCAGCACTCATACCACCTCTTCTATCTGTGCGTCAGGAAACACCCGCCGCACGTCCTCAACGAACGGGTCATCGGGCACCTCGTTCTCAGAGTGAGACTGAGAAGTAGGGGGGGCGGTAGAGGGGTCTGTGTCCCCGCCTTCTCCCGCTTCCCCCTTACTTGGTGTCTTGTGTGCTGGGGGGTAGTTCTCAGTCTCACTTTTTGGCCAGTGGTCGCGTAGCCACTCGGTCGCTTCCCAGTAGTCCGGGCTGTTGTCGGCCTTACCGCGTTTCGTCCTCTCAGCCACTTTCAGAATGGACAAATCCTCCAGGTAGCGACTCGCCGTCTTCGTCACCACTTCAACGGCCTCGGCCAAGGGGTCTCGTCGAGGCCTTCCGCCAGACTGCCGGCCGCGGATTGGTTCCGATCCTCCAGCTCATGCTGGAGCGACTTGAGGGCGGCGAGGGCCTCGTCGTACTCCGGACGGTTGTCGGCGCGCTGGAGACGCTGCCGCCACACCGGCTGCTCACGCTTGGCCAAGTAACTCACCACGTTCTCGCGCTTGTGCCACTGCCACCGTTGCACCAGGGCGCGGTGGCGGAAGGCTTTCCGCACGGCCGCCCGGAGCCCCTTGCCGCCATCCACGATCACCAGAAGCCCCTGGGAGACATCGAGGCCCCGCTCGACCAATGACCGGAGGAACGGGGTCAACACCTTCTCGTTCTCCGTGTCCGTCTCGACGACGCCCAGGAACCGTTTGTCCCCCGTCATCGTGATGCCCAGCGCGACGACCATCGTCGCCGCGGCGACCGTCTTGCCGTCCAGCACGAGGGCCACGACGTCCTCCCGGGAGAGGTCCCGCTCCTGGAGCTCGCGGAGTTTAGTCGCGCTGGCCTGAATGAACGCGCGGGACACCGTCGACCCCGCTAGGCCGATCGCCCTGGGAATCGCCGCCGCGGCCGCCGCGTCGTTGCGGCACGAGATCCCATACAGCACGCGCCTCCGCAACAGGTCGTTGACTGCGCGATCGCCATGCAGCGCCTCGTACGACCGCAGTGGAATCTCGCTCTCCGTGACGTGGCGAATCCGGGGCACGCGAATCGGCACGCGCTGGCCGGCCAACCCGACCGTCCCGGGGTTGCTGCCATGACGGCGCCCGCCGACTGACGGGGCTTTGCCGGCAGAGCGCTCGCCAGCCAGCGCTGTCACTTCCTCGTCGAGCAACTCCTCGATGTGCATCAAGCCCAGCGGAACCAACGACCGGATCAACTCCACCTTGGCATCGACCTCCAGCTCGGCGTACTCCGCTCGGTCGATGAAGTCGACCGCGCCCAACGTGCGCCCTTTCTTGCGCTTCCTGACCGATCGTAGGACACTGCTCCTCTCGGCTCCTTTCTCTCGTGGCGTGATGTTCGTCTCGCAATGTCATCAAACCACAGGGTTTGGAGCCGCTTCAATTTCCAACTAAGTTTCGCTCACACTCAAACCCGGATCGGCTCAGGAAGGCACTCTGGATCTATGGCGTGCTCCGTGCCTCTGTGGTGCTCCGGAGTCCCAACGGAGGCCACTTGTCGATCGCCGCGTCGGTGGGTCTGACCGAACGGACCCGGCAGGCGCAGTGGATGCCAGGCGAAGGGGTGACTGGTCACGTGGTCACGTCCGGTCCCCCCGTCGTTGTGCCACGCATCACCCGCGAGCCACTGTTTCTCAACCGCACCGGACGGCGAGTTAGACTCCCCGGACGTGGTGGAAATTCAGTAGGCCGACGTCGCTAGACAGCGAAGCGGCCATCGCGCGAGCCGGCAGGCGGAGTGAGTGGCGGGGCGGGCAGGCTCGAGCGAACCCGTCTCGCCGCAACGTACTCCGCACGCATCGATAGGCGAACAACAGTCGAATATGGAATGGATCTCTACTATGCACCGCAACATCCCGCATAAGACCCCTATCGATGTCAGCGAGGATGTTGACCCGCGTCACGAAACGGGAAATTTGCGTGGTATGCGGAAGGAGTTTCGCAACTGGCATCAAGAGCTGCTCTGCTAGTGCGGTGGCTGAAGCGGGGAAGCGACACTCATGCGATCCGTCGGGCACACCGTGTCAGGGATGCAGCTCGCGAAAATTCATTGAGCGCAACGTCGGGCCACGAGGAGTGGGAAGTGGGATAAATCCCGGAGATCATCCTCGTCCTGGTCCGTGTCCCCACCCCCGGAAGTAATTTATAATTCCCTAGAAGTACTGACCACAGATGGTCTCTTACCCGGCCGCACCCGATCCGATCGATACCGCTTCCGAGATCGGACACGCGTACGCTCGAAGCCCGGAGGAACGCACCTGCCATTCGTTAAGTTGACTGTGAGCATCATTCTCCCGCCTATCGGTGTCGCTCTGTGACACTGGTGGGTGCCGGTGGGTGATGGCCTGACCCTCAAGTTGACTGACCTCGTGTCCTCGTTTTGATCTGTCGGTCATCGTACACCGGCGAATCATTCGGTAGCTCGCTGACCGGATGGGCCGTGACCCGATAGGGGCCTGCCGCACGAACGGCCCATCACAGTCCTGTCCGCCCACCCGGACCAGCCAGCGTGCCGCAACCCGAGGAGGCGACAGTGACCCACAGCGTGCCCAACCTGCACGAAGCGCAGACGGTAATCGTCGGGGTCGATACCCACAAGCACATGCACGTCGCGGTGGCGATCGATAACCGGGGTCTCCGTCTGGGCGCCCACTCGTTCGGCGCCGATTCGGAGGGGTATCGATCGAGACAACACGGACAACACGCAGGTCTTGCCTCTGATTCAATCGGCGCTCATCGCGGATGGCGTTTTCTTAGTCTGCACGCTGGGAGCGCTGTGGCAGGTCGCCCACCGCGTCAGTCTGGAGCCTGTGGCCTAATAGCCGTGTGAGAAGCCGAACTCCTGTCTCTACCAGCAAGCGGCCGAGGAACTTTCCCTCAACCTGAGGCGGTCGTACACGATGGGAGACAGTCCACAGGATGTCGAGGCGGCATGCCGCTTCGGGGGAACTGGGTGCCTCGTCAGAACTGGATGGGCAGCCGACGTCAGGGTCGTCGAAGAAGCCAGAGCATCAGCCGCATTCATCGGGGACACGATCACTGATGCTGTGGAGTGGATCGTGAGCAGAGAAGATCTCGATCAGTCGCGATAAACGCCGCCCCCATGGCCGGATTTCTAAACACTACGCGACTACTCAGGACCTATCGACAGTGCTGACTTACCCCCCTTAAATCGGTCCAGATCCAAAGTTAAGATTCCGTACCTGGTGAGGGGCAGGTCAACTCGCCGTGTCCGTGCGGAAGCGGTCGTAAGTTCCGAACTGCTGCCTGAACTAGCCCTTGCGAAACAGTGCGACGTTGTCGCCGGCGAAGTCCACCGGCGCGGCCCAGCGCTCGGCGATCCACCGCAGCGTGCGACGGCTATAGAAAGCGACGTGGGTCGGGTCCCGGATGTAGCGCCAGCTCACAAAGTCGTCGTGTGAACCCACCCACCTGGTCATCACGCCAAGCCACCCCCCTGGGTTGAGCACCCCGAATAGCCGGTCGAGCTCCCCCGCCGGGTCACGAAGGTGCTCCAGCACCTCGCTCGCGGCGATAAACGCGTAACGCTCCGTCCAGACCGTCTCGTCCGGGGCATAGAAGGGGTCAAAGAGACGAACCTTCAGACCGGCTTCCTCGAGCATCACCGCTAGCGTGGGACCCGGACCCGAGCCAAAATCCAGGCCGACGGTCCCGTGACTCACTCGCTCCAGCAGGGGCTCGCTCAATCTCGCCAGGAACTGGCGGTAGCGTTGGTCGTCGGGGTCGTTCCTGTGCTGCTCGTAGCGCGCCCTCTCGGCTCCCGGTTCGAGCCAGGCCTCTGGGGGCACGAACACCAGCGCGCATCTCCGACATCGGTGGTAGGTACGGGCGTTGTCACGATGATAGAAGGCGGGGTCACGCTCGGCGCACAACGGACAGGTCATGGCACGCCGGCCTTGCAGGGAGGGCACTGTCAAGCTAACGAAGAATCGGCTGGCCGCCCTCCAGGATGATGGGCACCGGAACGCGGCGTGTGAGTTTCTCGGCCAGCCTACATCTACCCAGCCTGTTTCGCTAGAAAGGACTTTCGCCCCGGCTCAGATCAACCTACCCAGGGATTACTGAGCCCGAGGTCTCTTGCTCCTCGCTTGGCAACTTATCGCTACTAATCCTCGCAGCCGGAACCCCGTCAGGCGGTATCAGAAACGCAGAGCGTTTTTTGTGTGGCGCCGCGGCGCGACGGCGCCGGGGTGAGGCCCACTGATCACCGCCGCGACGGGAGACACAAAACGGGTTGGACGAAACCGCAGCGAGATCCGTCTATGGGGATTCGATCGTCGGAGGCATGCCGTGAGCAGGTCGTGTGGCACGGCGGTGGACCCTGGGTGCGTGGGCGGAGCCGGCGATGGGGTGTGGCCGGACCGCCCGTGCCGGTGTGGTGGATGAAACGCGCACACGACTCCTGACACGGGTGCTGGCCGCGGTGAAGCCGGCACGGGCGGCCGTCGAACAGTGTGCGGTCATGACGAATCCAGAATCGCGGGGCGACGAGCGGTGGCGACCAGGCCGTCGACGAGCGGCATCTGCCCGTCGTGACACCGGGGACAGAGGCGCAACGACCGTCCGGTCAGGGCGTGATAGCGATCCCGATAGTCGAGGGCCACCGGGGTGGCGTCCGGCCGGGTCGCTGACCGAGTGCCGAGGAGCTGTCGGCACTGCGCCACGTGCTGGTGCCGTGTCCGATTCGCGAGCAGGCCGTCATACCGCATGCGGTGGAAGCCGCGCGGGAGCACATGCAGGAGGACGCGCCGGATGAACTCCGTCGCGGCCAGGGTCATGGTCTTCTGACCCGGTGCGTGGGGACGGCGGTCGTCGGTGTAGCGGAACTGGACCTGTCCCGCGGCGAGGGCGAGGAGCCGCTGGTTGGAGATGGCGATTCGATGCGTGTACCGGCCGACGTCATCGAGCACCTGGTTGGACCCGGCGAAGGGCGGTTTCGCGCAGACCACCCACTCGGTCTGCCGGGCGGGCTGGAGATGGTCGGCAAAGTGCTGCCGATCGTTGAGGGCGTCGAGCGAGCCGGCGAAGTGCAGCTGTCCCGTCTCGAACGCGTCGCCCACGGCGTCTAAGACCCGGCGGCGAAAGAGCCGGGACAACACCCGGACCGGGAGGAAGAACCCGGGGCGGCACGACACCCACTGCATGCCATCTGGCGAGAGCCCCCCGCCGGGGACCACGCAGTGGAGGTGGGGATGATGCATCAGGGTCTGCCCCCCGGTGTGGAGCACCGCAAAGAACCCGATCTGAGCGCCCAGATGGCGGGGATCCGCCGCGATGGTCCGCACCGTCTCGGCGACCGCCCGGAAGAGGAGGCCATAGACGACGGCCTTGTTCTGGTAGGCGATGGCAGCGACCGCCGGGGGGACCGTGAAGACGACGTGGAAGTCGTCGACGGGGAGCAGGTCCGCTCGGCGGGCGTCGATCCACGCGGCGCGTGCCAGGGACTGGCACGTCGGGCAATGGCGATGACGACACGAGTTGTACCAGACCCGCTGATGCCCGCATTGGTCACACGGCTCGACGTGGCCACCCAGGGCGGCAGTCCGGCACTCCTCGATCGCGGTCATGACGCGTCGCTCGGCCGTCGAGAGTGAGCCCCCGGCCTCGGCGCGATAGGTGTCGCCGTACTGACGGAAGACGTCCGCCACGTCCAGCGTCGAACGATCCACGAGCCACCCTCAGTCGGTTGGCGGCGGAGTGTGTGCCCCGGGACGGGGGAGCAGGTCGAGCGGGCTGGAAGTCGAGCAGACCGTCGTCGTGGCGATGCGCAGGTAGCGGGCCGTCGTGGCCAGACTGCGATGCCCCAGCAGCAGTTGAATGGTGCGGACGTCCGTGCCGGCTTCCAACAGGTGCACGGCGAAGGCGTGTCGGAGCGAATGCGGCGTCACCGGCTGAGAGAGACCGCTGCGACGACGGGCCTGGCGGCAGGCGCGGTCGACGACCCGGCTCGTCGTCGGGCGCTCGGGGTGATGACCGGGAAAGAGCCAGTGCTGAGGCTGGCTGACTCGCCACCAGTCGCGCAGCATCGCCAGCAGCGTCGGGGAGAGCATCACATACCGGTCCCGCTGCCCTTTCCCTTGGACGATGCGGAGCACCATCCGCTGGCTGTCAATCGCCGGCACGGTCAAGCGCACGGCTTCCGAGATGCGAAGGGCGGCGGCATAGCAGGTCGTCAGGATGGTGCGATGCTTGGGGTTCTTTACGCTGTCGAGCAACCGCACCACCTCGGCCGGGCTGAGCACGACGGGTAACCTCTGCGGTTTCTTCGGCGCGGGGATGACGGCCTCGATCGACCACGTCTTCTGCAGCGTGACCCGATAGAGGAAGCGGAGGGCCGCGACCACGATCACCAGGGTCGAGGGCGTCAGCTGTTTCTCCTTCGTCAAATAGAGCTGGTAGGCTCGGATCTCCTCCGGTCCCAACTCCGCGGGCGATCGACCGCAGTACCGGGCGAAGCGGGAGATATGCTGCAGGTACACCTGCTGCGTCCCCGCGGAGAGATTCCGTACCTGCATGTCCTCGAGCATGCGGCGGCGAAGGGCGGTCATGATGACTCCTCTTAAAAGGGCCTGGTGGATGCCAGACGTCGGTGAGGAGCGTATGGGAGGAGTGGAGATGCCGAGTCGGAAGGACAACCCGGATGCGCGTCTTACGATCGGGTTGTCGATTTACCGTCTACCGCGAAGCGGTTTAGTCCAACGGCCGTTTACGAGACGGCGCCGAAGGAGGCGAAAGCATCAGCGAAGTTGAGCTTTCTAGCGAGGCGAAAGGGGGAGGTTTTCGAGACAGGAGAATGACCTTCCGCTGGTCCGGGTCCGGTGAAGGCCGTGGGGCGCTAGACGACGTCCTTCTTAGCGGCCCCCGTCGCCAGGGCGATCATCGAGGCGATGTCTGACAGGTTCGAGGGAACCACGAATGTGTTGCCAGTCTTCGCCAGCCGACCGAATTCCTCGATGTACTGCTCGGCAATCCTCAGCTGCATGGCCCTGTCCCCCCCGGTGGTCTGCAGCGCGTCCGCCACCCTGCGGAGGCCCTCCGCCGTCGCGGTGGCCACAGTGAGAATGGCCTCAGCCTCCCCCTCGGCCTCGTTGATCTTCTGCTGCTTGGAGGCCTCCGACTCCTTGATGACCTGCTGCTTGCCGCCCTCAGCCTCGTTGATTTTGGCGTCCCGCTCACCCTCGGACGTGAGGATCACCGCCCGCTTCTCCCGCTCCGCACGCATCTGCTTCTCCATCGCCGAGAGCACGTCTTGCGGGGGATTGATGTTCTTGATCTCGTAGCGAAGGACCTTGACGCCCCAGGGGTCGGACGCCTTGTCGAGTTCCATGACCACCGAGGCGTTGATCGTGCCGCGCTCTTCGAACGTGCGATCGAGGTCGATTTTTCCGATCTCGCTACGCAAGGTCGTCTGGGCGAGCTGGCTGATGGCAAAGATAAAGTCGCCGATTCCGTACGAGGCACGCTGGGCGTCGAGTACCTTGAGGTAGAGCACCCCGTCCACGCCTACCTGGACATTGTCCCGGGTGATACAGATTTGCTCCTGGATGTCGACCGCGTGCTCCTTGAGGTTGTGCTTATACGCGATCCTCTCGACAAAAGGGATGAGAATGTGGAACCCCGCCTGCATCGTCTTTCGGTATTTTCCGAGGTACTCCACCACGTACGCGTTCTGCTGAGGAACCACGATGGTGGTCTTCCCAATGACCACGAGAACCAGCACGACGACGATTCCTGCGGCGATTATCGCTTCCATGGCGTCCCTCCCCGGGAATCGGTTACAGGTCCTTCCGAATAGAGAGGACCAGACCGTCGACACGCTCCACTCGGCATCGATCTCCCGCCTCGAGATCCACCTCGCCGATATTCCTAGCGCTCCAGGTCGAGCCCCGCAGCTCGGCTTGGCCCGTGGTGCCGGCGGGGAGCCGCTGGGTCGCGACGGCGATCTCGTTTTCCAGCTTGTCCACGTCCTGCTCGCGCGTCTTGATCTTTTCCCGAAGGCGAGCCCGGAAGAGGACGAGCGTCCCAATCGACAGCGAGGCAAAGAGGAGCCACTGCGCGGAGACGGAGAGGCTCGCCCCCAGCAGGCCTACCAGGCCCACGATGACGGCGCTGGCGGCAAAGAAAACGAGATAGAAGTCCGTCGAGACGATGATCTCGGAGATGAGGATAATCGCTCCGAGAACTATCCAACCCCACCAGGGCATGACTCACCTCGCTTCGGGATCCGTACGTGGAATGGGGACACAAAATGCAAGCGCGCCCATAGATTGCAGCTCATCGTACACCAGATGGGGCGTGACGGAAGGGCTGGGCCAGGCATCGGTGAGTGGACTTCGCCCGAACGACTCTGCGTCTCAGAATCCAGGGATTCTGACGATACGGATCACTCGCGACTAACGCCGTTGTGTGGGCGGCCAACGGGTGTGGCGTGGCGGCTCATACCCAATGGAAGGGACAGGAAATACACGGCGCCTTTCGCGCTGGGAACTGGCCGCCCCACGGCTACACGTGGAGTGGTTTTCGAGTAGCGTTCGCCACCTCTCCCTGACGCTCCGATGGAGCGACCCGTGAGGATGCCCCAGAATCGGCCAACCGCCTTATACCTGACTTGTGGCGAGCTGACCCATAGCTCCTGACGGCGATCTGTAGACCTACCCCCCGGCGAGATCGGTAGACACAACGCGACAAGGCAGGACCTATCAGTAGGCCACCGACACGGGTTCCATGCCCCAACGGGCGGACTGAATCACAGAGGCACGGGTCGCGCCGTGCGGCGCCGCTGAGCTACCGGAAACCAGCGATCGACCGGGCGTTGCAGGCGCGGCACCGGGGCCTCACACGAAGCGGGTGTTGCTTCGAGTAGAGTGAGGCCACGACATGACCGTCTCGCCCACAGGTACGGCGCTGACTGAAGAGGGGCGCGAATTCCTGCAGAAACGCGTCGCGCGATTTGGACTGGTCGCGGGCGCCATGAGCTTCGCTTTCTGGCTGTTCCGTTTGGTCACGGAGGTCATGAACGGCCCCCAGGGTCTCAGGGACCCTTCGTTCTGGTGGCATCTCGCGGGCGCGGCCTTTCTGTTGGCACCCTGGCTTCTGTGTCGGGGGACACCACACTCGGCCACGCTTGTTCAACGGGTCGAAAGCGCAGGTCTTGTGGCAGCGAGCGCTTCGTATGCCGTCATGGGGGCTTACATCCCCCTCTCCGGCGAGGGTGAGCGAAAGTTAGTTGGAAATTGAAGCGGCTCCAAACCCTGTGGTTTGATGACGTTGACACAAACGGACATCACCCCACGAGAGAAAGGAGCCGAGATGAGCAGTGTCCTACGTCCGGTCAGGAAGCGCAAGAAGGGTCGCACGCTGGGTCCGGTCGACATCGTCCGCCGCGAGGACTACGCCGATCTGGAGCTCGACGCCAAGGTGGAGCTGATCCGCTCCTTGGTCCCCCTGGGCTTGATGCACGTGGAGGAGGTGCTCGACGCGGAGGTGACGGCGCTGGCCGGCGAGCGCTACGCCCGCAAGGACGCGTCGATCGGGGGACGCCGTCACGGCGGCAACCCCGGGACGGTGGGCCTGGCGGGGCAGCGCGTGCCGATTCGTGTACCGCGGATTCGTCGTGTCGCGGGCGGCGAGATTCCGCTGCGGTCGTACGCGGCGTTGCATGGCGATGGTGCGGTGAACGACTTGCTGCTGAAGCGCGTGCTGTATGGGATCTCATGCCGCAACTACGAGGCTGCCGCCGAGGCGATTCCCGGGGCGATCGGGCTGTCGGGGTCGACGGTGTCCCGGGGGTTTATCCAGGCCAGCGCGGCGCAACTCCGGGAGTTCCAAGAGCGGGACCTGTCCGGTGAGGACGTGGTGGCCGTGGTCCTGGATGGCAAGACGTTCGCCGAGGCCACGATGGTCATCGCGCTAGGCATCACGATGTCCGGGGAAAAACGCTTCCTCGGCTTGGTCGAAACGGACACGGAGAACGAGCGGGTGCTGACGCCGTTCCTGCGGTCGTTGGTCGAGCGGGGCCTCGACCTCTCCCAGGGCGTGCTGGTGATCCTCGACGGCGGCAAGGGGCTGCGTGCGGCCGTCCGGAAGGCCTTTCGGGACCGGACCCTGGTCCACCGGTGCCAGTGGCACAAGCGTGAAAACGTGGTGAGTCACTTGGCCAAGCGCGAGCAGGCGGTGTGGCGCCAGCGCCTCCAGCGCGCCTACAACCGCCCGGCGTATCCAGAGGCTCTGGGTGCGCTCGAGACGCTCCATCGCGAGCTGGAGGACCGGAACCAATCCGCGGCCGGCAGCCTGGCCGAAGGCCTGGACGAGACCCTGACGCTGCATCGCCTCGGGCTGTACGGGGTGCTGGGCCGGTCACTGAAGACGACGAACTGTCTGGAGTCCATCAATGCGCTCGTCGAGGAACGCTGTGCGAAGGTCGATCACTGGCAGAACTCGAGCCAACGCCACCGCTGGCTGGCCACTGCGCTCCTCGACATCGAACCGCGCTTGCGCAAGGTGATGGGCTACCGCCACCTGCCCACGCTCCGTGCCGCGCTGAAGCGAGAACTGAAGATAGACACGACGACGTCGAAGAAGAAAGCCGCGTGATGAATCAGGAGCCGTAGAGAGTTTCAACTAAGAATGGGCTTGACTCTCTCCGGCAGCCCGGGGCTTATCATGGTGCTCGCACTGAGCTTGGCCACCGTGGCACGAGCCGTATACGTTCCGAGCAGCGCCCGTCGGACCCTTGTGCTTGGGCTCATCATCGGGGTCCCCGTTGTGGGCGCAACATACGCCGCCTACCTCGACTTCGATCCCGCGGTATGGGGCGTGGTCGACGCCCAGCTCGGTACGATGACACCCGCGGGCGTCGCGCTGTCTCAGAGCACTTTCATCGCCGCCTGGTGGCTGTCGGTCGTCGCGGTCTGCACGCTCGCGTCGAGCGTCATCTTTGGCCTCAGGAAAGAAGTTCGAGACGTTCGCCGCCTCGGCCAGTATGCCATCGGCCAGAAACTCGGCGAAGGCGGCATGGGCATCGTTTACCGCGCCAGCCACGCGATGCTGCAGCGCCCGACCGCGATCAAGCTCCTGAATCCAGAGAAGGTTGGTGAGCATAGCATCGCCCGGTTCGAACGCGAGGTCAGGCTGACAGCCCAGCTCAGCCATCCAAACACGGTCACGATCTTCGACTACGGGCGGACGCCGGACGGGTTGTTCTACTACGCGATGGAGCTGCTGGACGGGGTGAGTCTCGACGAGCTCGTGGCGCTCGACGGAACGCAGCTGGCCGGCCGGGTCGTATCGTTGCTACGACAGGCGGCGGGGGCCCTCGCCGAAGCCCACGGTATCGGTCTGATCCATCGTGATATCAAACCGGGCAACATCATGCTCTGCGAGCGTGGTGGCGCGCCGGACGTCGTCAAGGTGGTCGACTTCGGTCTCGTCAAACAGCTCGGTCGTGACGAAATGGCGACCGTCACCCGCGCCGACAACATAGTCACAGGCACTCCGCAGTACATGGCGCCTGAAGCGCTTATCGCCCCCGATGATGTTGATGAGCGAAGCGATCTCTATGCCCTTGGTGCGGTTGGCTACTTCCTCGTCACCGGGCAGCACGTATTCGACGGTGGGACGATGGTAGAGGTCTGCAGCCATCACCTTCACACGGCGCCAACTCCACCTTCGGAACGTCTGGGCCAGAAGGTTCCCGGCGATCTCGAAAGGTTGATTCTGTCCTGCCTCGCGAAGGATCCGGTCGACCGCCCACAGACCGCGCTGGACCTCGACACACGACTCGCCGCTTGTCGCGTGCCGGTGTGGGACACGGAGCAGGCTGCCGCGTGGTGGCGGGAGCAGCGGCAGGCCATCGGCGCCCGCAGCGAGGAGACAAACGCATTCGAGCAGACCATCGCTGTCGACCTTGCGGGTCGCCGGAGATGACCGCCGGGGCTTGTCAACTTGAGTCTCATTGAGCGCGACCTACAGGAGTCTGTCCGACGTAGTCCCGCTAAGCGCCGAAGTGTAGACCGATGCTGGGTCCGGTCCCCCGGAAGCCCCGGGGCTGGATTGCTAAACACTCGCGACTAGGCAGGAGCTATCGTGGCGCAGGGTCGCTTCACCTCGACGTGAGCCAAGAGGGGATGTCCCAGTAGCTGTTGAAATTTAAAGCGGCGGCTCCTCGCTGGTCGTGCTATACGACCGGTGAGCTAAACCGAGGTGAAAGCCTCGCTAGCAAAGGAGCCGCCATGAAGAAGCAGTCTCGCACAGTCCCTCGTCGTCGCCAATCGGAATCCCCGGCGCCTCGCCACCTCCCGTTGGTCGAGATCCTCATTGACACCGAGGCCGAGCTCCAGGAGTTGGTGGTGGCCTCGGGCCTGAAGGTGCTCGAGGCGATGCTGGAAGAGGATCGGGCCGCGGTGTGTGGACCCCGGTATGCACATCAATCGGAGCGGCAGGCCTCTCGCGCCGGGCATGCCCCCAGTCAGGTTGTGCTGGGCGGCCGGAAGGTCGCGATCCGGCGACCGCGCGTCCGCCGCGACGGCACGGAGGTGCCGCTGCCCACGGCGCGGGCGTTCACGGACCCTGACCCGCTGAACCGGCGCGTCGTTGAGCAGATGCTCATCGGCGTGGCGACCCGCCAGTATGCGCGGAGTCTCGACCCGCTCGGCGCCGATATCACCACGCGGGGCACGAGTAAGAGTGCGGTCAGTCGGCGCTTTGTGGCCCAAACGCAAACGCAGCTGGACGCGTGGCGGGCGACGCCGCTCGACGCCCTCGACCTGACGGGGCTCCTGATCGATGGGGTGCACGTCGGCGGGCACTGTATCGTGGTGGCGCTGGGCATTGATAAAACGGGCGCCAAACACCCACTCGGCCTCTGGGAAGGGGCCACGGAGACTGCGACGGTCTGTCAGGGGCTGTTGACCAATCTCGCGAGCCGCGGGCTCCGCACCGACCGGAGCCTCCTGGTGATCCTCGATGGGGCGAAGGCCCTCGACACGGCGGTGACCCAGCTGTTCGGTCGGGCCGCCGTGGTGCAGCGGTGTCAAGTCCAGAAGGGCCGGAATATCCTCGAGTATCTCCCCGACGCGCAGCGTCCCTGGGTGAAAGCGATCCTCACGCGCGCCTCTACGCACAGCAACGTCAAGACGGCGCAGCGTCTGCTGCAGGACCTGGCTCGTCGTTTGGACACCGACTACCCGAGTGCGGCCGCGAGCGTACGGGAAGGACTCGACGAAACGCTGACCGTGCTCGGCTTGGGGCTGTCAGAGCGCCTCCGACGATCGCTCGCCACCACGAACGCCATCGAGAGTCTCCTCAGCCGCACGCGCCATGTGAAGCGAAACGTGAAACGCTGGCGCGGTGGGACGATGGTCCTCCGCTGGGTCGCTGCCGGGGTACTCGAAGCGGCGAAGGGGTTCCGTCGGGTGAAAGGATGCAAGGATATGCCAGCGCTGGTGGCCGCCCTCCGGGCACGCGACGCACGGTTAGGACTCGGGGAGTCGTCAGAGATGGTCGCGTAGTCGTGAACCGAGCCGCCGCTGAATTTCAACAGCGCACGGGACATCCCCCGGGTCACTGCGCAAGGCGTGTCGAGAGAACACCGTGGCAGCCCGGAAGCGTTGATGTGGCAATCCTCCATTGCTTTGGCCTTGAGTTGCTTGTCCAGCGTGGTTTACTCAAACGGGTTCACGGGCCGCGAAGGCGCGCCCCTAGAGGGCGTCCAGCCCAGCCTAAAGCGCTTTTCATGACCGTGTGGTGCCCGGATAGCCGCAGTGTCGAAAGTAATTGCGGCATTCCTCGGGGCTGAAGTGCGGCAGACAGGCGCCGAGGAAAGGCCAGAGGGTTTCGGTGGATCGACAGCGGGCGGCGCGCACGAGGGCTTTGAGCTTCGCGAAGCAGAGTTCAATGGGATTGAGGTCCGGACTGTAGGGCGGCAGATAGCAGAGCGTGGCGCCGACGCGCTCGATCGCCTGGCGGACGCCGGCCACTTTGTGTGCGCTGAGGTTATCGGCGATGACGATGTCCCCGGGATGCAGGGTGGGCACGAGGATCTGTTCGATATAGGCGAGGAAGCTCGCCCCGTCGATGGCGCCGTCGAAGACCCCGGGCGCGGTCAGGCCAGTCACCCGCAGCGCTGCGAGAAACGTACTGGTCTGCCACCGGGCGCACGGCGCGTGGTCGTGGACGCGGGCCCCGCGGAGGGCCCGACCATACCGCCGCAGGAGATTGTTCGTCATGCCGGTTTCATCGAGAAAAACCAGGCGTGTCGGATCCCAGGTCGGCGCGGCGGCGTGCCACACGACCCGCGCGGCCGCGACGTCAGGTCGATCGTGTTCGGAGGGCCGGACCGTTTTTTTTGACGGTCACGTCCAGAGCCGCCACCGCGCGCCAGATCGTCGCCAGACTGGCCGGCGTGCCGAGCGCGTCCTTCAGCTCGGCTACGGTGCGATCCGGTTGCTCCGCGATCAGCGCGGCCAGGGTGTGCAGGTGCGGCTCCAACATCCGGCGCCGCCCGTGCCGCTGGACGCGCGGCGCGACTTCGCCCGTCTCCCGCCGACGCTGCTTCAACAGCCGCACCCACGACCCGCTCACGCGGTACTTCACCGCAACGTCCGCGGCCTTCATCCCGGCATCACTGTCGAGCAGGGCCCGTTCTCGGAGATCCATCGAATAGGCTTGCATCGGTCCTCCTGCATTGGTGCATGCAGAAGTACCACGACGAGCCCAAGCAGTACAAGGGCTATCTGAAAAGCGCTTTAATCACGCGCCGCTGGCACTAGCGTTGCCATTTCCCGGTGTCGGATCAAGCCCAATTTGGGCTTGATCCGATCTCGTGGACGGATTAACTACGCCGCCTGAGTCGCGGAACGGCGCTCGAACACCGCCGGGCAACGGCGGTTCGCTTCACCGCCGTCTGCTCTTCCCCGGCCATCTCTTTCGTCCCAACTCAAACTCTGTCGGATCAAGCGGTTCGAGTGCTTCATCGTCGGTTGGCTCTGGGTTGTCTTTCAGCCAGAGGAGCGTCAGAACACCGTCGTAGTGTCGCATCGCGCGCGAGTGCTCAAGCACCGTCGCCTCGGGCTCAAAGTGGCCATCCAGCCAAGCGTCCGCCGGCACAGACTCAGGACGATTTGGCAACTCCATTCCTGCGAACGCGTCATGCGCAAAAGTCCTAGGGTCGACGCGCTCACGGATTCGTGCCCACCGGTTGAATTCACCTGAACCCTTGAACCATCTCACTTCGCCAGCCGAACTCCACACGACCGCACACACGTACGGACTCAGTTCCGTGAACCTGTAGGCGGCTGCCGTCAACGAAACGCTGAACTTCCATGCCACTGTCTCACACGGCGCTAATGATGGATCTCCTGTGCCGATCACCTTCATAACGACCGCTGTCGGCATGAGGAGTTCAGCCGCAAACTGGTTGGCTTGGAGCTCCCTCACCGAAAGTCCGCGCGCCCAGCTCTCAACCTGTTCGGCACGGCAAACAGTCGAATCGTCGTGTCCCGGCAAGATCAAGTGCCCAATCTCGTGTGCAACCGTGAAGTTCTTGCGTCCTGTTTCGCGGATCGAGCGCCTCAACGCAATCAGCCCGACGGCGGAACCCTTGATTCTCACAAGCGTACCGTCGAAACTCTCGATCTCGCGCTCCTCGATTCCGATGCCAAGCTTTGTAGCGACGTCGCGAACATCCGGAATGTCGCTGATTCCAAACCTGTCGAGGAGGGCGACCGCGTACGCAGCAGGAACAATGCTCATTTGTTCCGGCGCTCCGCATCCCGCTTTACGCGCTCCGAGAGTTCGTCAAGTAGCGCCGAATCGTCTGGGGTTACTTCTTCGTTCTTGTTTCGGTAAGCGAACCCGACTTCCGGCTGCGCACTGACAGGCGCGTTCAGCAGCCTGTCCACGAGTTTGCGCGCTGCTGCCGCAATCCGGGTCGGGTCACTCGACGGCAAATCCGGTGGCCTCAGCTGGCGCAGGAAATCCTGCATGTGTTCCGGTGGGTTGACGTTCCTTGCCCAGTACTCGCCACGCAGTTCGGAAGCCCTCTCGTAGAGGCGTCGCTTGAGCGCATCGGTGTTTGCGCCTGCATCGGTGAGGGAGCACGCCACGTCTTCTGACGTGAGTTCCTCGACAGGCCCGAACATCTTGTCCATGAGTTCGAACATCTTGTCGAATTGGTCGTCGCTTCGCTTCGCCATAAGAGTCTTCAATGCCGCTTTAGCTCGGGATCTTTTGCAATCCTCGCGGCGAGCCTCCGCCGGCGGTTGTAGATGTCCTCGACAGTAGTCGTCAGAAGATCGGCAATGTCTATCGGCTTCGTCATCTCGAACTCCAGAATCGCGTCGACGTACTCAACCAGTTCTGGATCCTCCGCAACGAGGTGACGGATCCGGTTGCGCCACAAAACATCCGGTTGGGGATCGGCGGCGCTCGCGCCCAAGGATTCGAGCGTGCTGACATCACCGTCTGCCTTACGTGTCGCTTCCTCGGCTGGATCGACAATGTCAGTGCGCTTGTATACTGGCCGACGAACCATATCCAGAAAGTCGTTGCGCATCACGCGCTTCAGGAAGGGCAGCAACTCTCCGTCTTTCTTCCGGTACCGGACGGTCTTGTCTTCCAAGAGGGCGTCGATTGTCTGGTAGACGAGATCCTCCGGGGACACTCCGAGACCGCTCATCACGCGGTCCACACCGACGAGACGCGCCGAAGCGAACAGACGGACAGCTTCCGCCATGAGGCGGTTGATGACCTCCTCCCAAACCAGCCCGTCGAAGCGATGGCCGCCGGTGTCCGCCATCACTTCCTATGCGACTCAGCACTAGCGATTTTGCGCCAACTCATCGGTTTCTGGGCACGCAAATTCCGCCAGCCTGCCCCGCACTATATAGATAGAGAGGCGGACATGGCATTCCATCCCAAGCGCGCCATGACACAATATCTAGTATGGCACGACTAGAAAAGACCACATATATTGTGTATTTTGCCCAGACGCTGAAAATTGCTGAGGTGCAGACTGAACCCGTGAGGCCGCACCCTCACGTACCGTTCGGATCGAGCTTCTCCGATATGGTGAACCGTGACTCCGTTCACACTCTGACCCTCCACCTGGCCTGCGCACGCGACGGAGCCGCATGAGTATCTCATCCGCCGCCGCATGCTCGGTATCGTTACTGGCATCGCTCAGATCCTCACTCGAGATCTTCTCTGGCGTGCCCGATGACGCATGGACCGCGGCATCTTCAACGTTCCGCACCGAGTTCTATCGAGACGGAGACGAGATCTGCGCGAAAGGCGACCCTGCGGAGGCACTGTTCATCATCTGGAAGGGAAAGGTCAACATCAGTGTTGGCAGCACGTACCTCCTGGTCCGTGGCGAGCACGAAGTCATCGGCGAGCAGGCACTTCTTGAAGCCGTCCACCGTGGAGCAACGATGACGGCCTGCGGCTACGTTCAGTTGATCGTGATCCCAAGCGCCGCATTTGAGTTCCTCATCGGGCCGAATCCATTCGCGCGCAATCTGCTGAAGACCCTTTCTGCCAAGCTCAACGAGGCTACATCCGACCGCGCTATTCGGTTCGCGAACGAGGAACGCCTGTTCGGCGAGTTCCGCGCTCATGTGTCACCGGCCGTATTGAATGCGCTGCTTGCGGATGACGAGGACTTCGGCCACCCGCGCTGCATCGAGGGCGTTGTGCTTCTCTCGGACATTCGCGGTTTCTCGACGCATGCGTCCAATCTCCACCCGACCGAAGTGGCGGAGCAGGTCGGCCAATATCTGAATCACGCAGTTGATGTCGTCCACCAGCACGGTGGCCTCGTCGACAAATTCATCGGCGACGCGATCCTAGCAGTCTGGGGATGGCCACTAGATCGGGGCGACCAAGATATCTCCGATGCCTTCAGGTGCGCACAGGCACTCAGAGGTGGACCCCGAAATTCGGACAGGTTGCTAAGGTGGATTCCGACCTCAGAATGGAGAGATCGGAATCATGCAGAAACGGAAAAAATACCCCGCTGAGCTGAAGGCCCGCGTGGCACTGCAGGCGCTTCGCGGCGAGCAGACGATGGCGGAGCTGTCGTCGCGCTACAAGATCCACCCGAACCTGATCGCGAACTGGAAGAAGAAAGCCCAGGAGGCGCTTGTGGACGTCTTCTCGGACCACCAGCAGCGCCGAGAGGCGTCTCGCGATGCGGAGATTCAGGAGCTGCGAGCGAAGGTCGGCGAGCTCGTCATCGAGAAGGATTTTTTGTCCAAGGCCTTCGGCCGTTGAGTCACGGTCGAAGGCGAATGCTGATCGACTCGAACCACTCCGAACTAAGCATCTCGCGACAGTGTGGCTTGGTGTCGATCTCGCGCTCGACGTTCTACTACGATGGTCTCGGGGAGAGTGAGTTGACTCTCGAGCTCATGCGCCGGATCGACGAGCAATTTCTGGAAACCCCGTTCTACGGATCGCGGCAGATGGCGCGTTGGCTGCGCCGGGAGGGCTTCGCCGTCAGTCGGAAGCGGGTGCGTCGTCTGATGCGAAAGATGGGCCTCCAGGCGCTGTACCAGCGCCCGAGCACGTCGGTTCCGCACCCGGAGCACCGGGTCTACCCCTATTTGCTGCGCGACCGAGCGGTCGAACGTGCGAACGAGGCCTGGTGCGCCGACGTGACGTACATTCCGCTGCACCGCGGATTCCTGTACCTGGTCGCGATCCAGGATTGGGCCAGCCGGAAGGTGCTGTCGTGGCGCTTGTCCAACACGATGGATGCCTCGTTCTGTGTGGAGGCCCTCGCGGAAGCCCTCGCGCAGTACGGACCGCCAGCGATCTTCAACACCGACCAAGGCAGCCAGTTCACCAGCCTGGAGTTCACTCAGACGCTCAAAGACGCAGGCGTGCAGATCTCGATGGACGGCAAGGGCCGCTGGATGGACAACGTCTTCATCGAGCGGCTGTGGCGCTCGCTCAAGTACGAGTGCGTCTACCTGCACGACTTCGAGGTTGGCTCCGAGGCGCGGGCCAGCATCGGCCGGTGGATCGACTTCTACAATGCCGAGCGACCGCACTCGTCGCTCGATGATCGCACGCCTGATGAGGCGTACTCGGATTTGGGAGGTGCGCCGACCTCGTCGCTGCGCTCCTCGTCAGCGCAGTCGGAAGCGGCTTAGAAACATGAACCTGGAATCCACCTTAACTTGGCCGCTGAGCTGTCCAAAGGATGGGGTCCACCTCTCTCGTCGAAACCGCCGGGAGCTTCTCCTTTGGTGGCCAACCAGTTCAGATCGGCGTCGGCTTGAATGCCGGTCCCATGTTCATCGGGAATGTGGGATCTGGTGAAAAGCGGCAGTTTACGGTTTTGGGTGAGGTGGTCAATCTCGCCGCACGTTTTGAGGCGATGTGCAAGGACCTACGTGCACCAATCGTCGTCAGCAAGTTCGTTTACAGCCGGTTGCCCGCCGATCTCACGGCGCACCTCACCGCCCACCATGGACAGGAACCGAAGGGTGGAGTGCGCCAGACAGTGTACAGCACTGACCGGCCAGCGGCCGTATCCGCACAACGGGCACGATAGATAAAGGAACACGGCAATGAGTTGGAACTATGACAAGAGCAAGAAGCGCGTGAAAGATCATGCCGCGAGCATCGGGAAGATCACGGTCGAGAAGTTGAAGAAAGAAGCTGCCCTCGAAACGTTGCTGTCAGAGACGAACTGCCGGCAGATCTTCGGAACGCATCTCTACTTCAACATCGGCAATTTCCCGACACTTGCTTCGGCTGCCACTGACAACAAGGACGAGATGCGGCGCCTTGTGCAAGCCGTGCACGTTTATCAACGCGAGGTGACGCGCATTGTTGAAGGTGCGGACACTTTCGACGCCGTTCGAGTCCACTTCCAGGGACCAAAGCTTCACACCCTCATATGCAGGCCGATTGACGACGGAATAAAGCTTTCTTTGCGAGCCGTCTTGCTCGCACTGGTGTTGCGGGACTTCACGCACTCCGTCTTCAACCCCGCATTTCCGAGGCTCGGGAACTTTCGCGTCGCGTCCAGTTCAGACCTCGGCGACGTCATCGGCACGCAGAATGGCGTGAAGGGTGACCGCGAACTGCTATTCGTCGGCCATCCTGCCAATCACGCCGCGAAGATCGTCGGCTCACTGGGGTCCCACCGCCTGACGCGTGCTGTCTACGATCTGCTGCCGGCGAAGCTCCGGGATATCTGTGAACCGGTGCCGGATGACGACCGCGGTCTGTATCAGGTCAAGGCACTGATCTCCGACGAATTGGACGTGCTGTGTTCCGAATTCAACATCGCATGGGATCGTGAGGCGAGTGCCGAACGAGTTGAGGACGATCGCAAGCAGTTTCCGCTCTCTGAGATCGAGACCGGTGACGCCGAGGTTCTGATCGACATGAATCTGTTGAGCATCAAGAACAACAAGCGCGTCGGAGCAGCGTCCCTCTTTGCCGACCTAGCCGGCTTCACGGCTTACATCGACGCTGAGGGTACGCCGGCTAGGCAAGAGGAGGCGCTGCGAGTACTACACGTCGTTCGCAAGGAGTTCACTAAGGTTACGACGGACGACTTTGACGGCGTGCGCGTCCAGTTCCAGGGCGACCGGATTCAGGTGTTCTTTCATCTGCCGAAGGGTCTCGAGAAGCAGATCATCCGGAAGGCGGTCGATGCAGCCGCAGGAGTCCAGTCATCTATCGATGTGGTTAAGGAGTGCTTGGCCGAGGCGAAGAACCTGTCCGTCGCGGTGGGCATCGACTATGGCACGACGCTAGTATCGAAGCTCGGAACGCGGGGAGCCCGTGACCGTATCTGCTTAGGTGAGGCCGTGGAGCAGGCTGCGAAGATCGAAGAGCGTATTGAAGGTACCGAAACTGGCCTCTCGGCCACTGCACACGCGCTGTTGCCCGAAGAGATCGGCTCGCTGTTCCAGTGGAAGAAGGAACTTCAAAGCTTCGTTGCCCGCGATCTGACAGCCGACGTCCTCGAGCGTGCCGAAGAATCGGAAAAGATCAAGGAGCAGGAGACGGTGTCAGTCAGCCGGAGCGTTGCAGGAGTATCGGTTGTGGGGGGCACGTCTCTGGGCCGCACCGTGCCGGTTTCGAGGAACTACGCTGAGTAGCTACAGCCAGAAGTACAAGCGCGAGCGTCGTCTGATAGCGGACCGGCCCCTCATGGCGGAGCACTACTCTGAACTAGGGTTTGGATCGGACCCTGTGACCGGGCTGGAGGCGTTCGAAGGAATACTCCCCTTGGTCGCGCGCAGGAGCGGGGTCGTTCGGCGCATTCCGGTCAGGATCGTCTTTCCTCGCAGTTACCCCGATGAAGAGCCGCGAGCATTCGACTACACACACAAGTTCCTTCCACATACTTCGCTGAGGCACTTCTATTCAGCCGACGGCAGGTGCTGTCTTTGGCTACCCTGGGACTCCAAGTGGCAGGTGCATCAAAGCGATGTACTGCTCGATTTCATGGCCCATCTCGCCATTTTCTTCAACCACCAACTCCTGTTTGACGTCAGCGGCAAGTGGCCTGTTCCAGCCCGAGGTCACGGGCGCGATGGCTACCGGGAATTCTTGGTAGAGAAGCTTGGGATCTCGCAAGAGGATTTTCCACGCTTCATTCCCTTGCTCCTTGATGGAGCAGGGATGGCTTATTTGCCGTGCCCCTGCGGAAGCGGCAAATACGCAAAGCGTTGTCATTTGATAGTGATCAACAAGCTGGTTTCGAAAATCGGTAAAACCTCTCTGCGTGAGTGCGTCGCGTCGATCAACGAGGCGTTGGCGTCCATTCATAGGCCATTTCCTCCCTGAGTGTTTTCGCCTCTGTCCAGCGGCGTTGAGTGTTGAGCCTAACCTTAGGAGTGTGCTCGTAACCAGGGCCACCCCGAGGCCCCATCGCGTGTGCCACTTCTGTTCTAGGAACCTGAAGATGCCTTCAACACTCACTTGCCAGACTCCTTGGGACGACCCTGCTGAAGAAAAGGACATCATAGTCTGCGGGAAACGTTCCAATGGCGTCATTCTGCGATTCCCCTGCACATCGGCGTTCCTGATTCAGTGAGAACCGACATGGATCGAGCAATCGCTCCTCATGATCTTGCCGCTGCTGTGGCCCATGGTTTCCGGTCGTCGTTCCGCGACTGGGGGGCCGAGGAGACGCTGGCCCATGTGGTGCAGAACAACGTCGAAGCGGCCTACGCGCGGTTGGACCTGTTCGAGCGTCGGCGGCTCTGATGGACGACTGGGCCTCTGCCATAGATACGAGGTAACTCATTCTATAGCACCAGCTTACAGCTTCACCTGTCATAGCTTCCCCTCATCGCATCTCTCGTTCGCAATCAGATGTCCGAGGGCGTTGAAGACCCTCTGTGGACGGCGTGAGATCGTGAACCGCAGAGACGACCACGCGCTGATCCGCGCTGCGGGGCACCATCGCCACGACTGCCGTTGTCACCGAACGACGATCGCGCGTCGGCCAGCGACGCGTACGCGTGGCCGGCGGACAGCGGCACCCGCCGCTACGCGGCCGAACGCGGGAGCGTGATCCCAACGCCCCCGACTACGTTCCACACCCGGACGGCCTACACTCCCAACCGCCGCCATGACTCTGCATCTAGCGCCACCTATCCACCGACACGACCCCGCCCATCTCGCCTCATGTTGTCTGCCATCAGCCCCGCTCCGCGGCGGCAGTCGGGTAGCGCGCACCGCACCGCGCCAGGACGCTCCGCTTACCTTCGGTCTCTGTCACGTCCGTTGCCACCACGCTCCTGTGCCTCCTGCCACCGCTCCCGCACGGCCTCCTGTCCAGGTCGCTCATCCCCTTCCGCCAGCTCTACATGAGCGGAAGGGCAATCACGCCCACAACGGACAGGAGAAACGAAATGGCAAACAACACCAACGGCAAGCCCGTCGCGGAGATCCGAGTCGGCAGGATCACCGCCACCATCTGGCAGAACACCCCCACGGACGACGGCGTGTTCTACAGCGTCCACATCACCCGCCTGTTCCGCCGCAGCTCCACCTGGGATCGCACTCCCGCATTCGGCCGCGATGACCTTCTGACGGTCGCGAAGGTCGCGGACCTCGCCAACACGCGGATCTACGAGTTGCAGAACGCAATCGAATTCCGCAACCCGCAGGACGACGCCAACGACGCCGCCTGACGCACGAAACGCCGCGGCGGGACCGCTCCCCGCCGCGGCCTTCTCTGTACATGGAAACGGCAACCTGAAAAGGACCCTCCATTGTTGAGTTGTCGTGGTCATCGGGACGTGGCCGGACGGAGCCGAGCGACGGGAGGCCACGTCCCGATGAGCGCTATTGCCGTGGCACTTCCTGTGGCGTGCGGGATGCCTGGTGGCGTGTGGCGGCCTTGAGCCGGTAGCTGTCGCCGGCGATCGTCAACACGGTGGCGTGGTGGCAACTAGACTGGTGGGGCGGCGGGAGTCAAACCCGAGACACTCTATTTTTTAAGTTCATGATGGCAAATGACTTCTGGCGATAACCCTTTGTCGGTCCTCACGTTCCAGCCATGCGGTTGTCCCCTCTAGTCTCCTGGAGTCCCCCCGAGTCGACCCCAGTCTTGGCAACATTGTGGCAACGCTCCTCGCTAGGAAGAGCTGCCTGTTCAGTGACGTCCCGATCGCAATCGAACCGATGGCCTTGCGTGATCGGCCTCTGGTCTCCGGTGTCCGTGACCATGAGGTATTCGCGCCAGTCGGGCCAAGCATCCTAGCTACTTCCAAGTTGGTCCCGGAGAGGGTGTGTGCCGGAAAGTGCGCTCACACCGGTAGATATTAGCGTGGACAACGGCGGCGAGGCCGGAGCCGTCCCTGTAGATGCCTTTGGCGACACGGCGGCGGGTGCCGTGGCGTCCTATTTTCAGGTCATCAGGGGACGAAATCTCCTAGTTAAGGTCATGGTCGCTTGGTGTGGCTGCTCCGCGCCAGAGCTGCTCGACTTCGATCAGGTCGCACTTTAGCTCCTTGGCGGCGGCCCGACACCCTCCGATAATCGTGCGGTAGATCGGATACGTCGCGATGTCCTTGATTCTCCGTACGTGGAGCGCGGCGTCGAGGATGTCCGAACGCCGCGTGAACCGCGCTTCGATGCCCTCCCACAGACCGCCGTCAATGGGCGGGTGCAGGGCCTCGCGCAGACCGGGTCGACCGATGTCCCCCACGTAGGCCGCCGTCTTCAGGAAGATGTTGATCACCTTGACACTCCAGCCGGTCGGCAAGCGCGGATTGATGGGGACGCGGGCACACAGGGCCTCTGTTTCGCGCTCATGCCACGCGTTGAATTCCGACGCCGAGATAGCGTGGTGTGACAAGAGCACGTCGGAAAACGCGATCTTGTCCAGCTGCGGATACACATCCTTGCGAGCCTTAAACCCCGCCGGAGTTCCCGACCTGAGTGCCGAGAGGGCCGTCCATTTCGCGTAGTCGAGAATGATCTGGCGACGACGATCCTTCATGGCCCCTTCCTCCGGGCAAACGTTTCAGAGAAACTCTCTCAGATCCTCAAAACGGGCCTGCACGTCCTCCCAAGGCGGGTACGGACCGAAACATAGCTGTCGGCACTGAACCTCATACTCACCCGCGATCGTGTGCGCTAAGTCCCCTTGCGGAAACAGCCCGTCACTGCTGGCAAAGCTCATCTCGCTGGGACAGAAGTAACTTTGCGGAAAGCACGCGCGGCTGATCGCGTCGTAGTCCGCTTTGATCGCCGCGTATTCATCCGACCGCAGCATGGCCGCCACTTCCGGCTGGGCGGCCAACTGGAACAGGTCGTAGTAGTGACGTGCGTAGCTGCCGATTGGCCGGCCGTCGCGCTTGAGTAGTTCCACCTTGCTGTGGATCGCGAAGAGCTTCTCGACGAAGGTGCGGCGGAAGTGGAGCAGGCGCATCGGAAAGCCTCCCTCATCTTCTGCGCCGAGCAATAGGCCACGTTCATTCAGGAACGCGCCAAGATACGAGCGTAGCTCCACCGTCACGGTCGGCTCCCGGCCGCTGGCGGTTCCGGCTTCGACGAGCACATGCCCGGCGACTTCTCCCGGCCCGCCGAAACGCTGCCGATACGAGAATCGGTCCGAGCGACCGAACCCGCCGATCGTACGGCTTTCATCTTTGAGGAACGTCAAGGCCGGGTGCGCGTCAAGGGAGTCTCGGAGCGCTTTGAGTTCACGATCGATTGCCCGCTTCCCGATCGCCGAATCGAACGCCACAGGATCGAGAAAGACATCGATATCCTCCGAAAAGCGTCCGATCAGGTTCCATCCCTTTGACAGGCTGGTGCCACCCTTGAAGATTGTCTTCTCGCCGACAGTGGCCGCGATGATGCGGAGTGCTTCTGTGACGTAGTAGTCCTTCTCGATGATGGCGGGCCGCAGGCCTCGCTTGCGGAAGTGCTCCGCGGCTTGGAGGATCGCCTGCTCGAAATCCGGATGCTCGAACAACCTCATGAGGTCGCGCCCCGTCCCTTCGCCTGCCAGTCCTGTGCATGGGTCAGGCCCTGCAGCATCCCAAAGTCAAACCGCGAGACAGGATTGAGCGATTCCCGCAGGCCGTTGAGGGTCTCCAGCTTCTTGCCGATCTGCGCACCGATGGCGCCGAGCATGGCGCGCACGCGCGGCGGTTCGCTCGGCGCGACCTTCAGCAGCCGCTCGAAACGTCCCCGTTCGCGGCAGAGCGCGAGCGCGCGCTTGACCGTCTCCTCGGGCGAGAGTTCGCTGGTTCTGCCCGCGCGGCGCAGAAAATCCAGCAGCGCCGCGTCCGCCTCGGACAGATCCTTCCAGGCATCAGGTCTACGCGTATGGACGACCGTGTCGCTGCCGAGGAGCTTGCGCGGCAACCGAAAGCCGCTTGTTGCCACTTCACCGCGGGCTGCGCTCTGCGTCGTGAATCCCAGGAAATTGGCGGCCGCGATGCCGGCGGGAAAGACTGACGTGTCGCGCGCGGCGGCCAGCTTGCGGATTGCGGCCGGGTTCGGCCGACTCTTTCCCAAACCGGTTTGCCGGGGCCAGTAGTACACGCCCTTGCTCAGCCGTTCGAGCTGGCCCTTACGGGCCAGGCGCGACAGCGCCTGAGCCACCGCCGAGACAGGCGCGCCGGGGAAGTCCTCGAAGCGCCACAGGCGCTCGCCGCCCTGTTCGATCTGCTGGCGAACCCAGCTTGCGACGTGTCGTGTTTTGTGCGGAGGTCTTGTGCCTCTGGCCATGCTTCTTACTGTTGGAGGTGACCGGGTTGAATGTCAAGTTTTTAAGCACAAAAACTTGACAACATCACCACCAGGCGACGTCGCGACGCTGGAGTGGGGCGTATCTGGACTCCTCTGTCAAGCGTAAGAACGAAACCGAGGTTCAACCCGTCGTATGAGCGACGATGGTTTACCTTCGTCGCGTCTTGGTTATCCGCCGCCGGTGCGAGCACGGGTCAAGGCAGCGCGCAGCGCTCCGCCGGAGGCGGCGTGGCCTTGACGCGCGCGGAGCGGGGCGGCATTCGGCGTCTTGGGTTTCGGTCTCCTTCCACTCTCATTCTGCGAGGCGGCACGGCGTCAGACTGCAGGCGTATCTTCGGCCCCTCGAGGGAGCACGCACGGCTCCGGGCCACGATGGTAAATGCGCGCGGGGATGCCAATCGTTGGTACGGCCCTGTCTGGCCAGCCCCTGTCGTCGGCGTATCCCCGCGCCGGTCTGACCGGTGTGCCATCCTGTCGCGCGGCAGTCCTCCTGGAGAGATTACGGTTCAGTGGTCACCACGGGGCTACGCCGCGATGCGGGTTTCAGCCACAAAGGGTCGGTCGTCACGCCACACCCGCCACACCATCCGGGCCAGCCGGTTGGCGATCGCGGCGGTGGCAATGTTCGCCCCGCGGCGCGCGGCAATCGCGCGCGCCCAGGTCCGGAACGGCGTGGTCTTCTGCGGGTTGCCGCTGTGGGACAGCACGGCCCGGGCGCCATGCATGAGCACGGTGCGGAGATAGCGGTCGCCTTGTTTGCTGATAGCGCCCAGCTGCCGGCGATTCCCGCTGGAGTGTTCGCGCGGCGTGAGCCCCAGATAGCTGGCAAAGTGTCGGCCCGACGGAAACCGCCGCACGTCGCCGACACACGCGACCAGCGCGGTGGCGTTGAGTAGGCCGATGCCCGGGATGGTGCGGAGGTGCGCCACGTGCGGCACCTGCTGGGCGAGCGCGGCCAGCTCGCGTTCCAGTCCGTGTATCCGCTGCTCGAGCGTCCGGATCTCGTCACACAGCGCGGCCAGACTGGGGCGCAAGGCCATCGGGACGGACGCCTCCGCATCTTCGACCAGCGCGCGGACCTGTGGGACGACGTGGCGCGCGCCCACTGGTATCGTCACGCCAAACTCGCGGAGCAGTCCGCGCAGCGTATTGAGCCGCGCCGTCCGGGTCCGGACCCACGTCGTGCGCACGCGATGGAGGGACGCGACGGCTTGCTGCGACACCGACTTGACCGGCACCGGATGGATCTCCTCGTTCCGGGCCGCTTCGAGCAGCGCTTTCGCATCCGCGCGATCGGTCTTATTGCGACGGACAGACCGGCGGGTCTCATGCGGGGGCAGCAACTGGACGGTGTGGCCGAGTTGTTCCAGGGTGCGCGCCCAATGGTGCGCCGACCCGCAGGCTTCGAGCAACACGGTCGCGGCCGGGCGCTGGGCGAAGAACCGCAGGAACCGGGCCCGGGTCAACCGATGCTCTTCATCCACACGCCCCGTGTGATGCGAGACCGCCACTTGAAACACGGACTTGGCGAGGTCAACGGCGATCGTTGTATGTTGCATCTGGACTCCTCCTCAGCTGTGGCCCGTAGAGGCCGTTTTACCACTGGCACGATGATGCCGCACCAGCGGGAGGAGTCCATCCCATCATTGGTGCGCGGATGCGGGCAGGCCTACGCGCTTCAAACCGGCGAGCCCGTCACCTACCGATGCGGTACGAGACGGGTCTGCCAAGCTCGGTCATCCGGTTCAGAACGTGACACGCGAGCACGGCCTCACGCCGTTGCCCCGATGAACGGCGTGCCCGAAGACAGTCGCCGACGATCGACGTGTACCGGAAGAACGCATTCTCCACGCGCGCGTGCTGATGGTCACCAGACGCCTTCTTCCACCGTCGCCGTCCGAGCGCCTTCACCCTCCTGATCGTCCGATCGCGGGCACCTGATCGGGCGCCCCGTCGAGACAACGACGCGGTCTTGGTCGGCGGCACCACGACCCTCGCCCCGCGCGCACCGGCCGCACCCTAGCAGCCCGTGGTGAAAGTCACCGAATTAGATCGATCGCCAGAAGTGATCATGCGTACTCCACTGACGCGCATGGCCATGGGCAAACGACGGCGACGTCCCAAGCAGACGTCGATGTGGGTCGCCGCACAAGATCTGCCTCGCAGCGCCGCGCACCCGTTCTACACGCGACTGAATCACATTCTCGAGAGAGCGGATTTCGACGGGTACGTCGAGTCGCTCTGTCAGCGATTCTACGCGGATGAGATCGGCCGGCCGAGTTTGCCGCCCGGCCGGTATTTCCGCGTGTTGCTGCTCGGGTACTTCGAAGGGCTCGACTCCGAGCGGGCGATCGCGTGGCGGGCGGCCGAGTCGTTGAGCGTGCGGAGCTTCTTGGGGCTGGAGCTGCACGAAGCGCCGCCGGATCATTCGACGGTCTCGCGGACGCGTCGGCTGATCGACCTGGAAACGCATCAGGCTGTCTTCGCGTGGGTGTTGCAGCGACTGGCTGAGGCGAAGCTTGTCAAGGGCAAGACGATCGGTATCGATGCGACGACGCTGGAAGCGAACGCCGCCCTGCGAAGTATCGTGCGGCGCGACACCGGCGAGGCGTATCAGGACTTCTTGATCCAGCTCGCCCAGGCCTCGGGGATTGAGACCCCGACGCGTGCCGATCTGGCGCGCATCGATCGGAAGCGGAAGAAGAAAGGCTCGAACGACGACTGGACCCATCCGCACGATCCTGACGCAAGAATCACCAAGATGAAGGACGGCCGCACGCACCTCGCGCACAAGGCGGAGCAGGCGGTCGACCTCGACACCGGCGCGGTCGTGGCGGTGACGGTGCAGGACGCCGATGAAGGCGATGTGGCGACGAGCCGCGCGACGTTGATCACCGCGGCGGAGCACATCGAGACCGTGGTGCCTGCGGGCCGTCTTGCCGAGGTCGTCGGGGACAAGGGCTATCACAGCAACCAGGAACTCGTCGATCTTGAAGCCATCGGCCTCCGCAGCTACATCTCGGAACCAGATCGCGGCAGGCGTAAGTGGAAAGACAAGGCGGAGGCGCGCGACGCCGTCTACCGAAACCGTCGGCGTCTTCGCGGCGCGCGCGGGCAACGCCTGCTGCGCCGGCGCGGGGAACGACTCGAACGCCCCTTTGCCCATCTCTATGCCACCGGGCGGCTACGCCGCGTATACCTGCGGGGGCACGACAACATCCTCAAACGCGTCCTGCTGCACGTTGCTGGACTGAACCTTGGGTTGCTGATGCGGACGCTCACGGGTGTCGGGACACCCCGCAGTCTTCAGGGGCATGCGGTGGCGTGTCTTCGGCTGTTGTGGTCGCTCATGCGACTCCCGGAGACGCGTTGGGGCGCGCCGTGGATCTTATCTCGACCTACCATCGCCGCCGCCGACCTCCGCGTGGGGCACTGCCATGTCTGGGCCGACCCGTCGTTCGGTGGTGCTTTCACCACGGGCTGCTAGAACGCGAGCGTGTCGTAGGCCGGATCCGCCGTCACTCTGGTGAGGTGTCCATCCACCTCGTCGACCAGACTGATCCCCGTCATCGCGTCCTCGGCCGTCGGCTCAGTCAGCGCGCAGGCCACGATCACACGGGACCCGTCCACGCCGAGATGGAGCTTCCTCCAGCCGCGTCGCCCTCGGCCCCCATGTGTCGCCGCGGCCCACTCACCTTCGCCGACGATGGACAGTCCGGTGCTGTCAACGATGAGGTGCAGGCTGGTGCCCGGGCGGGCGCGCCGAAGCGCGAGGGCGAGATGCTGACCGCGTCGCGAGCGCGTGGTGTGATCGGGTGCCGTGAGATCGACGCCCAGCATCCCGACGATCGATGTCAAGAAGCCCTCGGTCTGACGCAACGGTACGTGGAAGATGAGACTGACCGTCAGGGCGGTTTCGATGGCGAGATCGGCATACTGGAGTTGCCCGCTCCGCCTGCCGACGCCAGCCGCTGCCCACGTGGCGATCGCGTCGGGCGTGAGCCAGAGGGTGACGTCGCCTCGCCGCACGAGGGCTCGGTCGTACTCGGCCCAGTTCCCGACGCGATACTGTGTCGTGTACTTCGGATGCACTCTCGACTTCACAGCGAGATCATGACCCGCCGGCGGTCGCGCTGGTCAACATGCCGGCCACTGCTCGCCCACCGCGCTGAATCCGCGCACCAACGCCACAGCTTGCTGCGGCGCACGGTGGTAGAGCCAGACGGCGTGACTGATAATGTCGGGCGGAAAGCGGTAGCCGTGATAGCTCGGCAGGTGACTCGTCATCGGCTCACTGTCCCACGCACGGCCTTAACCTGACAATGCCCCAGCGAGCAAGGGACGTCAGGACTGGCCGATCGCGTTTGCGTCGCAGTATCATGCGCCGGTGCGCATCCTGGTTGCCGACAAACTGGCCGATTTCTACCTGAGCAAGCTGCGTGAGCACGGCGAGGTCGACTCCCGACCCGATTTGCAAGGCGATGCCCTTACCAACGCCATCGGAGATGCCACCGTGTTGGTGGTGAGATCCACGCGGGTCACCGGGGCCACTCTGGACGCGGGGTCGCGACTCGGGCTGATTGTCCGCGCCGGCGCGGGAGTCAACACCATCGACGTACGGGCGGCCTCCGAGCGTGGCGTGTACGTCGCCAACTGCCCAAGCAAGAACGCCGCCGCCGTCGCCGAGCTGGCCATCGGGCTGCTCATCAGTCTGGATCGGAAAATCGGCGAAGCCTCGACCGAGCTTCGCAACGGCGCCTGGAAGAAAGCCGAGTACGGCAAGGCCCACGGCCTGTGCGGTCGGGTGCTGGCGGTCGCCGGGCTGGGCTCGATCGGCCAGCTGGTCGTATCGCGCGCGCTTGCTCTGGGGATGTGCGTGCGCGGCTTCTCACGCTCGCTCGACGACGCGCGTGCCGCGGAGCTCGGTATCCAGCGAGCCGCATCGCTGGTGGACCTGACCGACGGGGCCTACGCGCTCAGCCTGCACCTGCCGCTGACCGACGGGACCCGGGGCTGCATTGGCGACGATGTGCTGAATGGTCTGCGCGAGGGCGGTTTGCTGATCAACACCGCGCGAGGGGAGCTGCTCGACCTCGAGGCTGTGCGATGCGCGGTTGAAGGCCGAGGTCTACGCGTGGCCGCGGATGCGCACACCGGCGAGCCGTCTTCGGGAAAGGCCGACTTCACTCCTCCACTCGCGAAGCTGCGCGGCACCGTCTGCACGCCCCACATCGGCGCCTCCACGGCGCAGGCACAGGAGGCGGTGGCCGAGGAAGCCGTGCGCATCGTGGGCGCGTTCGCCGCCGGGGGCTCGGTCCCCAACTGCGTCAACCTGACCGTGCGATCGCCCGCGCGCTGGCAGATCGTAGTGCGTCACCACGATCGCGTCGGCGTGCTGGCCAGCGTGCTCAACCTCCTGAAGAAAAACGAGATCAACGTTCAGGAGGTCGACAACCGCATCTTCGACGGAGCCAAGGCCGCGGTCTGCCGGATTCTGCTGGACGACCGCCCTGCCGAGGAGTTGCTGGTCCGGCTGCAGAGCGAAGACGACGTGCTCCACGTTGAGCTGACCGAGCGCAGCTAGTGCAGTGATCGCCAATCGCCTTGTACTTCCGACCGGGCTTTGGTGCCGTGCTCGGCATGAACCGAGCCCCCGCTTTGCCACTGACGCCAGAGCACCGCGCGACGCTGGAACGCTGGCTTCGAGCCGGCACCACGGCGCAGCGCGTGGTGTTGCGGAGCCGCATCGTGTTGCTCGCCGCTGACGGCCTGCCGAGCAAGTACATCGCTCAACGGCTCGGCACGAGCCAGGATACGGTGCGCGTGTGGCGCCGCCGGTTCGCCGCCGGGGGGGGCCGACGTGTTGACCCACGATGCTCCGGGCCGCGGGCGCAAACGCCAGATTACCGCAGCTCGCGAGCAGCAAGTCGTAGACGCCACGCTGCACACCGAGCCGCCTCGGGCCACCCACTGGAGTCTGCGGACGATGGCCGCCGCGCAAGGGCTGAGCCCGGCCTCGATTCATCGCATTTGGCACGCTCATGGACTGCAGCCGCACCGCGTCCGGACGTTTAAATTGTCGACCGACCCGCGGTTCGTCGAGAAGCTCACCGACGTCGTCGGCCTGTATGTCGACCCGCCCGACAAGGCCCTGGTCTTCTGTGTCGACGAAAAGAGCCAAATCCAAGCGTTGCAGCGATCCCAGCCCGGCCTGCCGATGAAGCCCGGCCGGGCCGGCACGATGACCCACGACTACAAACGTCACGGCACGACCACGTTGTTTGCCGCGCTGAACGTCCTCGAAGGCACTGTCATCGGCTCGTGTCTGGCGCGCCATCGGCATCAGGAATTTCGCAAGTTCTTAAACCTGCTTGACGCGGAAACCCCGCCGGACGTGGAGATCCATGCCATCGTCGACAACTACGCGACGCACAAGCATCCGGCGATTCAACGGTGGCTCCGCCGGCATCCGCGGTTCCACTTGCATTTTGTGCCCACGAGTGCCTCGTGGCTGAATCTCGTGGAGGTGTGGTTCTCACACCTGACCACGGAGCGTGCTGACCGTTCCCCCGCAGACCGTGCAGCGGTACCGCCAGCGTCGGCCCCACTTCGTCGGAAACGAGCTGTGGCCCACGATGGTGAGGCCCAGTTTTCCACGGTTGTCACACCCGCGCTTGGCGCAGGCCATCCCGTCGATCGCGTGCATCGCTCAAGTGTGCCTGGGGGGAACCCGCGGTTTTCGCCCAAGATCTCGGAGGTGAAGGCAACCGATCAACAGCGACCGGCGTAAGCACCTGCCGCTGAATCGGGCGGCGCGGGCCGGCGAGACACGGCGGCGTCTCGCCGCCGGCGGTCGCGCCGTCGCAGCTGCGACTCGTCGAGTAGCCGTCGGGAGGGAAAACTGTGATTAAAGCGCTTTTCAGATAGCCCTTGTACTGCTTGGGCTCGTCGTGGTACTTCTGCATGCACCAATGCAGGAGGACCGATGCAAGCCTATTCGATGGATCTCCGAGAACGGGCCCTGCTCGACAGTGATGCCGGGATGAAGGCCGCGGACGTTGCGGTGAAGTACCGCGTGAGCGGGTCGTGGGTGCGGCTGTTGAAGCAGCGTCGGCGGGAGACGGGCGAAGTCGCGCCGCGCGTCCAGCGGCACGGGCGGCGCCGGATGTTGGAGCCGCACCTGCACACCCTGGCCGCGCTGATCGCGGAGCAACCGGATCGCACCGTAGCCGAGCTGAAGGACGCGCTCGGCACGCCGGCCAGTCTGGCGACGATCTGGCGCGCGGTGGCGGCTCTGGACGTGACCGTCAAAAAAAACGGTCCGGCCCTCCGAACACGATCGACCTGACGTCGCGGCCGCGCGGGTCGTGTGGCACGCCGCCGCGCCGACCTGGGATCCGACACGCCTGGTTTTTCTCGATGAAACCGGCATGACGAACAATCTCCTGCGGCGGTATGGTCGGGCCCTCCGCGGGGCCCGCGTCCACGACCACGCGCCGTGCGCCCGGTGGCAGACCAGTACGTTTCTCGCAGCGCTGCGGGTGACTGGCCTGACCGCGCCCGGGGTCTTCGACGGCGCCATCGACGGGGCGAGCTTCCTCGCCTATATCGAACAGATCCTCGTGCCCACCCTGCATCCCGGGGACATCGTCATCGCCGATAACCTCAGCGCACACAAAGTGGCCGGCGTCCGCCAGGCGATCGAGCGCGTCGGCGCCACGCTCTGCTATCTGCCGCCCTACAGTCCGGACCTCAATCCCATTGAACTCTGCTTCGCGAAGCTCAAAGCCCTCGTGCGCGCCGCCCGCTGTCGATCCACCGAAACCCTCTGGCCTTTCCTCGGCGCCTGTCTGCCGCACTTCAGCCCCGAGGAATGCCGCAATTACTTTCGACACTGCGGCTATCCGGGCACCACACGGTCATGAAAAGCGCTTTAATGAAATTAAGACGGCCGTTCATGCAGCGGCCGGTAGCAAACAGAAGATCGCGATGTTCCACTTCCAAGTACTGAAGAACGCGATGGAACTTGACGGGCTGAATGCTGAGAAATTCTGCGAGGAGGTCGCGGTACCGAAGACCTATCAGACCGAGTTTAGAAAAATGATTAGCTTGGCGCGGCTCATGGACGAACTAGGCTTTAGTCTTACCTCAAACTGAGATACGGCGGCGTCTCGCGGCCGGCGAAAGCGTGCGGGCCGTGGCGCGGGCGCTGCGCTGCGGCCCGGCTACCGTGCAGCGGTCGCGGTTGGCGGGCGGAATGCGGGGAGCGCCCAGGCCGGTGTCCGGTTACGGCCCGGAATCAGGGGCCAGGGCGGCGCTGTGACTGTTGCCGGGGTTCAGCGGCCGTGCTGGCGCTGTGATTGTTGCCGCGGTAGGTGATTCAATATCTCGTGCAGGTCGTGACGAATTTTCTATGAGCAAAGACGACGCGCGGCGGGCTTGGGGATGTCCCGTGCGCTGTTGAAATTCAGCGGCGGCTCGGTTCACGACTACGCGACCATCTCTGACGACTCCCCGAGTCCTAACCGTGCGTCGCGTGCCCGGAGGGCGGCCACCAGCGCTGGCATATCCTTGCATCCTTTCACCCGACGGAACCCCTTCGCCGCTTCGAGTACCCCGGCAGCGACCCAGCGGAGGACCATCGTCCCACCGCGCCAGCGTTTCACGTTTCGCTTCACATGGCGCGTGCGGCTGAGGAGACTCTCGATGGCGTTCGTGGTGGCGAGCGATCGTCGGAGGCGCTCTGACAGCCCCAAGCCGAGCACGGTCAGCGTTTCGTCGAGTCCTTCCCGTACGCTCGCGGCCGCACTCGGGTAGTCGGTGTCCAAACGACGAGCCAGGTCCTGCAGCAGACGCTGCGCCGTCTTGACGTTGCTGTGCGTAGAGGCGCGCGTGAGGATCGCTTTCACCCAGGGACGCTGCGCGTCGGGGAGATACTCGAGGATATTCCGGCCCTTCTGGACTTGACACCGCTGCACCACGGCGGCCCGACCGAACACCTGGGTCACCGCCGTGTCGAGGGCCTTCGCCCCATCGAGGATCACCAGGAGGCTCCGGTCGGTGCGGAGCCCGCGGCTCGCGAGATTGGTCAACAGCCCCTGACAGACCGTCGCAGTCTCCGTGGCCCCTTCCCAGAGGCCGAGTGGGTGTTTGGCGCCCGTTTTATCAATGCCCAGCGCCACCACGATACAGTGCCCGCCGACGTGCACCCCATCGATCAGGAGCCCCGTCAGGTCGAGGGCGTCGAGCGGCGTCGCCCGCCACGCGTCCAGCTGCGTTTGCGTTTGGGCCACAAAGCGCCGACTGACCGCACTCTTACTCGTGCCCCGCGTGGTGATATCGGCGCCGAGCGGGTCGAGACTCCGCGCATACTGGCGGGTCGCCACGCCGATGAGCATCTGCTCAACGACGCGCCGGTTCAGCGGGTCAGGGTCCGTGAACGCCCGCGCCGTGGGCAGCGGCACCTCCGTGCCGTCGCGGCGGACGCGCGGTCGCCGGATCGCGACCTTCCGGCCGCCCAGCACAACCTGACTGGGGGCATGCCCGGCGCGAGAGGCCTGCCGCTCCGATTGATGTGCATACCGGGGTCCACACACCGCGGCCCGATCCTCTTCCAGCATCGCCTCGAGCACCTTCAGGCCCGAGGCCACCACCAACTCCTGGAGCTCGGCCTCGGTGTCAATGAGGATCTCGACCAACGGGAGGTGGCGAGGCGCCGGGGATTCCGATTGGCGACGACGAGGGACTGTGCGAGACTGCTTCTTCATGGCGGCTCCTTTGCTGGCGAGGCTTTCACCTCGGTTTAGCTCACCGGTCGTATAGCACGACCAGCGAGGAGCCGCCGCTTTAAATTTCAACAGCTACTGGGACATCCCCGTTCGCTCCGTTCGGGAGCGAACACCCCACTGGGCAACACCGGCTTGACTTAGTGTTATGTATACACCATACTTCGTGTCATGGGAACACATATACCCCCCCCGCCTCAGGCCTACGAGTACCCGCGCGCGGCACTCACTGTGGACTGTGTCGTCTTTGGGATGGACGACGAGGACCTCAAGGTGATGCTCATTCAGCGCGGCCTGCCTCCGTTTGAGGGGGAGTGGGCGTTGCCCGGTGGGTTCGTTCGGGTCGAGGAGACGGTGGACGAGGCAGCTCGGCGTGAGCTGGAGGAGGAAACCGGGCTGAACGACGTATTCCTCGAGCAGCTCTACACGTTTGGGGCGGTCGAGCGGGATCCTCGCGAACGGGTGGTCTCGGTCGCCTACTTCGCGCTCGTGAACCTGGTCGACCACCGGGTTCAGGCCGCCACCGATGCGCGCCAGGCGGCGTGGTTTCCGGTTCACGACGTGCCCTCGCTGGCCTTCGACCACGACGACATCCTGGACGTGGCGTTGGGTCGGCTGCGCGGCAAGTTGAGCTACCAGCCGATCGGCTTTGAGCTCTTGCCGAAGAGGTTCGCGCTCTCTCGGCTGCAGCATCTATACGAGGTCGTGCTGGAGCGCGAGCTCGACAAGCGCAACTTCCGCAAGAAGGTGCTGGCCACGGGGCTGCTCGTCGAGACCAACGAAGTGCAGCAGGACGTGGCTCACCGCGCGGCACGACTCTACCGGTTCGACGAGCGCAAGTACAGGCAGCTTGCCAAAGAAGGCTTCCATTTCGAGATGTGACGAAGGTAGTCGGAAGCTCGAGTGTTCGACCCGCAGCACCGGAACAGGGAGGAGTGAGATGACGCTGCAAGAGTTCCTCAAGCTCACGGCTGAGGTCGACGACCGCGAGTTGCGACCCGCCGTCGCCCTTGCGCTGCAATCGGAAGTCCCGCGATCGCGAGAGAGTTACGCCCGCTTCTATAGACGGGTGATTGACACGCTGATCGAGTCCGACACTCGCGTGCCCCGCTATGCGGCCCTGCCAGGTCGCGCGACGAAGAACGAGGGACGGAGAACGCACGCCGCGGCGGAGACGGCGCCCGCCTGAGGGCATAGAGAGCCAGAGGAGACCGACGATGACCATTCTGGTGGTTGGAGCCACAGGCAAAACAGGGCGGCTCGTGGCAGAGCAGCTGCTGGCCAAGAGTCACCTGGTTCGCGTCGTCGTCCGCTCGTCTCACCGACTGCCCGCCGCGGTTCTCGAGAATCCCAACACGAAGGTCATCGAGACCAGCGTTCTCGACTTGACTGATCAGGAGATGGCCGAGCAAGTAAAGGACTGCGATGCGGTCGTCGGAGGGTGAGCGAAAGTTAGTTGGAAATTGAAGCGGCTCCAAACCCTGTGGTTTGATGACGTTGACACAAACGGGCATCACCCCACGAGAGAAAGGAGCCGAGATGAGCAGTGTCCTACGTCCGGTCAGGAAGCGCAAGAAGGGTCGCACGCTGGGTCCGGTCGACATCGTCCGCCGCGAGGACTACGCCGATCTGGAGCTCGACGCCAAGGTGGAGCTGATCCGCTCCTTGGTCCCCCTGGGCTTGATGCACGTGGAGGAGGTGCTCGACGCGGAGGTGACGGCGCTGGCCGGCGAGCGCTACGCCCGCAAGGACGCGTCGATCGGGGGACGCCGTCACGGCGGCAACCCCGGGACGGTGGGCCTGGCGGGGCAGCGCGTGCCGATTCGTGTACCGCGGATTCGTCGTGTCGCGGGCGGCGAGATTCCGCTGCGGTCGTACGCGGCGTTGCATGGCGATGGTGCGGTGAACGACTTGCTGCTGAAGCGCGTGCTGTATGGGATCTCATGCCGCAACTACGAGGCTGCCGCCGAGGCGATTCCCGGGGCGATCGGGCTGTCGGGGTCGACGGTGTCCCGGGGGTTTATCCAGGCCAGCGCGGCGCAACTCCGGGAGTTCCAAGAGCGGGACCTGTCCGGTGAGGACGTGGTGGCCGTGGTCCTGGATGGCAAGACGTTCGCCGAGGCCACGATGGTCATCGCGCTAGGCATCACGATGTCCGGGGAAAAACGCTTCCTCGGCTTGGTCGAAACGGACACGGAGAACGAGCGGGTGCTGACGCCGTTCCTGCGGTCGTTGGTCGAGCGGGGCCTCGACCTCTCCCAGGGCGTGCTGGTGATCCTCGACGGCGGCAAGGGGCTGCGTGCGGCCGTCCGGAAGGCCTTTCGGGACCGGACCCTGGTCCACCGGTGCCAGTGGCACAAGCGTGAAAACGTGGTGAGTCACTTGGCCAAGCGCGAGCAGGCGGTGTGGCGCCAGCGCCTCCAGCGCGCCTACAACCGCCCGGCGTATCCAGAGGCTCTGGGTGCGCTCGAGACGCTCCATCGCGAGCTGGAGGACCGGAACCAATCCGCGGCCGGCAGCCTGGCCGAAGGCCTGGACGAGACCCTGACGCTGCATCGCCTCGGGCTGTACGGGGTGCTGGGCCGGTCACTGAAGACGACGAACTGTCTGGAGTCCATCAATGCGCTCGTCGAGGAACGCTGTGCGAAGGTCGATCACTGGCAGAACTCGAGCCAACGCCACCGCTGGCTGGCCACTGCGCTCCTCGACATCGAACCGCGCTTGCGCAAGGTGATGGGCTACCGCCACCTGCCCACGCTCCGTGCCGCGCTGAAGCGAGAACTGAAGATAGACACGACGACGTCGAAGAAGAAAGCCGCGTGATGAATCAGGAGCCGTAGAGAGTTTCAACTAAGAATGGGCTTGACTCCGGTCGTCTCGTGCCTCGGACATGTCGGAAATTTCAAGGGCATGTTTGGCGAACCGAGGAAGCTATGCAGCGAAGCGACACGGCGTCTATGCGACGCGATCGAAAGGAACGGCTCTCCCACGCCCACTAGATTCATCCTGATGAACACGGTTTTGGTCCAGAACCCGGATCTTGGTGAAACGAGGACCTGGTTCGACCGGGGACTCTTGACCCTCTTGCGTCGCGCCTTGCCTCCGCATCGGGACAACGAAACCGCATCAGAGCATCTGCATCGGAATGTGGGAAGGGAGAACAAGCACATTGAGTGGTGCAGTGTCCGTCCAGAGTTGCTGATCGACGCGGAGCGTTCTCCATACGACATCAACGAGTCCCCGACCACGGGCATTCTGACCAGCTGCCCGACCGCGCGATCGAACGTCGCTCACTTCATGACCGAGCTGATCGAGAATTCAGAGCTTTGGACAAAATGGAGGTTCGGAATGCCGGTCGTCATGAACGCCACAGAGAAGATCCAATGAACCGATTAGATCGTCTTTCGAGCGATCGGCCTGCCCTTCTCCGGGGAACCAAGCACTCTTCGGTGTTCATGGAGATTCGCAAGGTAGCCCGGACGCGCAGGCCGTTAGAACCTGTGTGTCAGTGCAGGACGGGGCGACCTCGAATCTGGATTACTCCTTACCGACGAGTCGCGACCTATGCAGTTGTTGCCCGACCGAAGGCCCTCATCCGTTTGCTTGATGCTCGTTCGTCCTGGGGATCGGCGACGATGGTACGCTTCGGGCTCGAGCTCGCTCATGACGTGGACCCGCATTCATGAGAGCGATCACATACTCAAGGTACGGACCACCGGACGTTCTGCAGCTCTGTGAAGTGAGAAGTGAGAACGGCGGAGCAAAAATAGACTACAGAGCGGCGGGATGAAGCCGCCTGAGGGCGGTGGAAAACCAGACCGCTCGCGTGGTCCACCGAGCATTCCCAGGGTGTTTTGTGGAACACAGGAGGGATGTATCGAGTGGAGCTCTATGCGGCGGTGCGGCGCAGCGTGTATGTGGAGGGATTGAGCGAGCGCGCGGCGGCGCGCCACTTCGGGCTGGCCCGCGAGACGGTGCGCAAGATGCTGCGGTACCGCCGGCCGCCCGGGTATCGCCGGGCGCAGCCGATCCGGCGTCCCAAGCTGGACGCCTTCACGGGGATCATCGATCAGATCCTCCGCGAGGATCAGTCCCGTCCGAAGAAGCAACGGCACACGGCCAAGCGCATCGGCGAGCGCTTACGGGCGGAGCACGGCTTCACGGGCGGCGACACGATCGTCAACACCTACGTGCGCGAGCGGCGGCTGGGCGGGCAGGAGATGTTCGTGCCGCTGGCGCATCCGCCGGGCGACGCCCAAGCCGACTTCGGCGAAGCACTGGTCGTGATCGCGGGCGTCGAATGCAAAGCGCACTACCTGGTCGTCGATCTCCCGCACAGCGACGACGGGTTCGTGAAGGCGTTTCCGGCTGAGACCACGGAGGCGTTCTGCGACGGGCACAACGCCGCGTTTCGCTATTTCGGTGGGGTGCCGCGGCGCACCGTCTATGACAACACCAAGCTGGCGGTGGCGCGGATCCTCGGGGACGGCACGCGCCAGCGGACGCAGGTCTTCAGCGAGCTCCAGTCGCACTACTTATTCGACGATCGTTTCGGACGCCCGGGCAAGGGCAACGACAAAGGGAAAGTGGAAGGGCTGGTCGGCTACGCCCGGCGCAACTTCTTCGTGCCGATTCCACGGTTCGACAGTTGGGATGTCAAGGGCGGAGCAAAACTAGACCACCGTGGCGGAGGAAAACTAGACCATCCGGCAGTGGGTCGGAGTGCCTGAAAGCGGCGTCGCGGGGGGAAGCTTCAGGATGCCGGAGCGGCCGCGGGCTGGCGGGCTTTCTTGCTGTGTTCGAGGCGATAGCTCTCGCCGTTCAGCTCCAGGATGTGGACGTGATGCGTCAGCCGATCGAGCAGCGCGCCCGTCAGCCGTTCGGAGCCGAAGATCTCGGTCCATTCGTTGAAGGGCAGATTCGAGGTGACCAGCGTCGACGCTTGCTCGTAGCGCTGGGAGAAGATCTCGAATAACAGCTCGGCGCCGGTCTTCGATAACGGCACGTAGCCGAGCTCGTCCACGATCAAGAGGTCCTGTTTCGCGAGCTGTTTCTGCACACGCAGCAGGCGCTTGTCATCCCGGGCCTCGAGGAGTTCGTTCACGAGCGCGGCGGCGGTAGTGAAGCGCACCCGATAGCCTTTCTGACAGGCCGCGAGTCCCAACGCGAGCGCGAGATACGTCTTGCCCGTGCCGGAGTTGCCCAACGCCAACACGTTCTCTCTGCGGTCGAGATACTCCGAGCGGGTCAGCTCCAGCACGAGGCGTTTGTTCACCGACGGGATCGCACGGAACTCGAAGGTCTCGAGACTCTTCAAGACCGGGAACTTCGCGGCCTTGATGCGGCGCTCGGTGGCGCGCTGCTCGCGATCGAGGAGCTCGAGCTCGCAGAGGCGGAATAAGTAGCGCGAACAGTCCAGCCCTTCTTGGGCGCAGTGCCGCGCCACTTTGTCGTACTCGCGCAAGAAGGTCGGCAGGCGGAGGGCCTTGAGATGCGCCTCGAGCAGTAGGGTGGGTTTCGTCATCACTCGGCCCCCAGGAGTGCCAGGTAGTTCGCGGCCGCGGTCGTGGCCACGCGGGCGACCGGCAGATGCGGATACTGCGCCAGATTGAGGCGGGCCGGCCGGGGGTCGAGGCGGCACAGCACGAGATGCTTGACGGCGTCGAACCCGATCGCCCCCAGGCGCACGGCGTCCTGGACGGCGCCGCGGACGTGGTCGAGCCGAAAGTCCTCGAGCAGCCGCAACACCTGCACGTACTCGCGCGTGCCCGGCTTACCCAGCCGCGCCTCTAAGAGACGCCGCAGCCGGAGGAACTCCTCTGGCAGCGCCCACCCGGCGAGCGGTGCCGCTTGATGGAGTGCCCCCGTCTTGCGCTCCAACAAGGCCAGGTAGTGCCGCGGATCGAAGATCAACTCCTCCCGCCCGTAGCTGCGCCGATGCCGGGCGATCTCGTCACTCCCGCACACGATCACGACGTCGTCCACCGAGCCCTTCACTAAGACCTCCCGGTGGCCGTAGGCGGTCGGCACCGAGTAGTCGTTGCGGCGGTCGCGCACCAGGGACAACGACGTGACCCGCGTCGGGCGCGTCTCGCGGGCGTCATATGGGACCGGCGGCAATGGCAACAACGCCGCGCGGTCGCGCGCGAAGCGCTCCCCGATCGTCTCCGTGTGCCGCCGCAGCCGGCGCCCGCGCCGCGCGCGGCACTGGCACGCGAGGTCGGCGTTCAACGCGTCCCAACTGTCGAACCGTGGAATCGGCACGAAGAAGTTGCGCCGGGCGTAGCCGACCAGCCCTTCCACTTTCCCTTTGTCGTTGCCCTTGCCCGGGCGTCCGAAACGATCGTCGAATAAGTAGTGCGACTGGAGCTCGCTGAAGACCTGCGTCCGCTGGCGCGTGCCGTCCCCGAGGATCCGCGCCACCGCCAGCTTGGTGTTGTCATAGACGATGCGCCGCGGCACCCCACCGAAATAGCGAAACGCGGCGTTGTGCCCGTCGCAGAACGCCTCCGTGGTCTCAGCCGGAAACGCCTTCACGAACCCGTCGTCGCTGTGCGGGAGATCGACGACCAGGTAGTGCGCTTTGCATTCGACGCCCGCGATCACGACCAGTGCTTCGCCGAAGTCGGCTTGGGCGTCGCCCGGCGGATGCGCCAGCGGCACGAACATCTCCTGCCCGCCCAGCCGCCGCTCGCGCACGTAGGTGTTGACGATCGTGTCGCCGCCCGTGAAGCCGTGCTCCGCCCGTAAGCGCTCGCCGATGCGCTTGGCCGTGTGCCGTTGCTTCTTCGGACGGGACTGATCCTCGCGGAGGATCTGATCGATGATCCCCGTGAAGGCGTCCAGCTTGGGACGCCGGATCGGCTGCGCCCGGCGATACCCGGGCGGCCGGCGGTACCGCAGCATCTTGCGCACCGTCTCGCGGGCCAGCCCGAAGTGGCGCGCCGCCGCGCGCTCGCTCAATCCCTCCACATACACGCTGCGCCGCACCGCCGCATAGAGCTCCACTCGATACATCCCTCCTGTGTTCCACAAAACACCCTGGGAATGCTCGGTGGACCACGCGAGCGGTCTGGTTTTCCACCGCCCTCAGGCGGCTTCATCCCGCCGCTCTGTAGTCTATTTTTGCTCCGCCGTTCTCACCCCCCCCGATCACAGCGCTCACCACCGACGGTGACGACGCGCGCGCCCTGACGGTGCGCGTCCAGGGCCCGCTTGATGACTGGTTTGGGTTCGACGTCCGGGCGCTCATCGCGGATCTGGACAAAGCTGATCCCCAGTCCATTCATCTCCTTATCGAATCGCCGGGCGGTTTTCTCTCTGACGGCTTAGCACTCTACAACGACTTGCGCGGCCGCGCGCGGAACGGCGTGACGGTCACGGCGGAGGCGCGCGGGGTCGTGGCCTCGGCCGCCGTGCTGCCGTTCCTCGCCGCCGACACGCGCACGATGACCACGGGCACGCAACTGATGGTGCATAACCCGTGGTCGCTGTTCCTGCTGGCGGGCACCGCGGACGACATGGAGGACACCGTGACGAAAGCCGTGTCTGGCTTGCGCGCGGCGGAAAAGACGAATCGGGATGTGCTGGTGGAACGCACGGGCGCGTCGCGCCAGAAGGTCACGACGTGGCTCAAGGATGACACGTGGTTCGCGCCGGAGGAGGCCGTCACCGGCGGCTTCGCCACGGCGGTGCGTGAGGACCCGGCGGCGGCAACACCCGCCCAGGATGTACACGCGCGCGCCGTGGCTCGGCGCGTGCTGGCCGCGTGGCGGCTCAACGCCCAACAGGAGACAGCAGCATGACCCAGCAGATGAGACCCTTCGCCTCGGTTGACGAGACCACGCGGAAGGAGACCTTTACGGCCTGGCGCGGCAAGCCCGCCGCGGCGATCACGACGAAGCGGGACGAGGTCGAGCGCACGATGCAGACCGCGTTTCGCCAAGCCGGCGACGATCTGGATCTCACCAAAGTCACCGCCATCGGCGATGGGAAGAGCCTGGCCGAGAAGTGCGAGGCGCTGATCGGCGTGCACTCGGAGCTCTCGGGCCTCGAAGACGCACTCACGGAGCGGACCGAGCTCGATCGCGTGGCCCAGGACATTCGGGCGGGCAATCGCGGCGGCGGCGTCGGCACGGCCGGCCTGGAGGCGGTGCAGCTGGTCCGGCCCGCCCCGCTGGCACGGCTCGCCGATCTCATCCGCGCGGACTTCCAGCGCCAGGACGGCCCCGCGCTCGGCTCGGCGGCGTTCGCCAAGGCGATGGCGAACCGGCAGGTGTTGGTCAGCGACCTCGCCGTGCATGATGATGCGATCCTGGCGACGCTGTTCCAGACGACGGACGGCTGGGCGCCCGAGTCGGTGCGCGATCCGGGCTACACCCCCTCGCGCCGGCACCCGATCCAGTTCATCGACATTCTGCCGCGCAGCTCCACCACGCAGGAGCTCGTGCGGTTCATGGCCGAAACGACGTATACGAACGCGGCGCTGCCGGCCGTGCCCACGGCGAGTGGCTATCTGGTGAACGGCCTGCTCGCGAAGGGCGCCACCAGCATCGTGGTCGATACCGGGTCGGGCACGATCTCGGCCGGCAGTCGGGTGCGGTTCGGCACCGCCGCCACGGTCTACACCGTGAAGACGGCGATCAACAGCGACAAGACGTTCACGCTCACGACGGGGCTGGCGGCGGCCGTGGCCGACGACGCGGCCGTCACGGTGACCGGGGGCACGAACGTGGTGGCCGAAGGCGCGCCGCCGCCGGAATCGACCCTCCGGCTCACCCAGCAGGAAACCTTCGTCCGGAAGATTGCCACGCACATTCCGGTGACGCGCGAGGAGATGGAGGACGAGCCGCAGGTCGAGAGCTACCTCAATGAGACGGTGCCGTTCATGGTGCGCCAGGCCACCGACCAGGCCGTGCTGATGGGCGACGGCGCCGGGACCAACATCCGCGGGCTCCTCAACGTCACGGGCCTCCAGGACATCGACTGGAGCGCGGCGCGGGCGAAACCGCTCAACACCTTGCGCAAGGCCAAGACGCTCATCCGGGTGGGCGGCCGGGCGATGGCGACCCACTATGTGCTCAACCCGAGCATCTGGGATGACACCGTGCTGGCCGAGTCGAGCGCGGACGGCTTCTACCTGGGCTCTCCGCAGAACGACTTTGTCGAGCGCGTCTGGGGGCTGCCGGTCGTGCTCTCCGACCACCTGGGGTCCACGACCACGTCGGGCGACGTGAACGGCCTGATCGGGGACTTCTCGCCCATGTGGATTCAGCTCCGTCTCCGGCGCGAGCTCGAGACCGAGTGGGGCTACATCAATGACGATTAGGTGAAGGAGATCCTGCGGATCAAGGCCAGCATTCGCCTCGCCCTGGTCGTCAAGCGGCCGCAAGCCTTCGCCACGATCTCGATGCCGTAGGGCGGACCGGATGGCGGGCTTTCAGCATCCGAATCTGTCGGGCATTCCCTCGGAGTGGGTCCCGGTGACGGCCGGGGATGACGCCGACAACACCGGGACGTTCTGTATCGGCCTCTATATCCAGCACGCCGGCACGGTCGCCGTGCAGTTCTCCGGCGGAGCGACGCGCACGATTCCGGTGCCGGCCGGGTTCCTCTTGCCAGGCCACGTCACGCGGGTGCTCGCGACGGGCACCGAGAGCGGTGTCGGGTCGGTGTTCGCGTTGCAGGGGTAGGCGCCGATGACCACGGTGGCCATCGGCAGCCGACTCCAACGCGTGCGGCGGGCCGATCCCGCGGTGCCGATCCCGACGCTCACCCGCGGGCTCTCGCATGCGGCGGGCGCGGACATCACCATCGACCTCGCCTGGTCGTCCGAGGCGCATCCCGCGGGCACGACGCTTACCGGCTGGGAGCTCGACACGATCACCGCGGGGGTGACCACGACCGAGACGCTGGCGGCGGACATCACCGCAGCCACGACAGCGCTGAGCGCGGCCAGCACGCGCGCGTACCGCGTCCGAGCGGTCTACGGGACGGTGACGTCACCGTCGTCCGTTGCGATCTCCAGTGCGCTCGCGGGCGAATTGATGCGAGTCGCCCTCACGACGGGCACGACGGAGGACGAGGTCTACCGCGTGAGTCCGGCCGAGGGGTCGATCCTGGCGGGGGCGTTCGAGACGAGCGACGGGCTGGTCCTGAACCGGATCCGGATCAACACCGCCGGCACGCGCCTCACCATCAACCGATCCGCGGCGGGCAGCACGATCGAGGTGGATGCCTTCTTCGCCGCCCACCCTGGCACGTCGTTCTACGTGATCACGGCGGACGGCCTCGCCGCGTTCGCGCATCCCCCGGATGCCAGCGGGGCCAACTTCTTCCGCTGGACGGTCGCGGCCAGCGACGCCCGGCAAGCGATCCTCGCGGGCATCAACCCCGCCGAGGACATCGCGATGCTCGTCGCGGAGACGGGAGCCCTCTAGCGCATGGCGCGGACCGCCGTCGAGGTCGTGCCGCTCCTAGCCATGCGGCGCGAGCTACGCATCGAGGGAGAGACCAACCCCGACGACGACGCCCGCCTGATCGGGCAGATCGGCGCGGCGGTCTCGGACGTGAGTCTCGATGCCAGCGCGCCGCTCGTCGAGCAGCCGGAGACGATCGAGGCCGCGGTCCCGTCCCGCGATCGCCCGGTGGCCTTCATCGCCACGGTGGTCCGGGCGGTGCGGCAGGTGCGCTATTGGACGCCGGGCGGGTCACTGCGGTCAGCGCCCGACGGCGTGATGACAGACGTGGCACTCGGGCGGCTCCAGTCGGACTGGCCGACGACGCGCCGCAACTGGCTGTATCCGCCCGTGGCCGGCTGGCTGCCGGTGTTGGCGGGGTCGAGGCTCTGGCTCGACGTCACCCGCGGTATGCCGTTGCCCGAGTGGGTGGCCTGGCCGGGCGCACCACCCGCCGCCGACGCGGAGCAGGTGGATCAAGAGGCCTACGCCGATCGCTACGCCGCCTACGCGGTGGCCGTGTCGTCGCCGCTCCACGGGTTGCGGCAAGCCGTGATTCTGCGGGTGCGCGAGCACTATAACGGCGACGAGCGCCGCGCGGGCTCGATGCGCAACGCCTACGACGCCTTGATTGATCGCTGGAGGCGATACGACCGTGGCTGATCTCGTGACGTTGACCGACGTGGCCTTCATGGTCGGACTGCTGACGGCCGTGTTCGGCTTTTACGCGCGGTTCATCCGGCCCTCGGTGGTCTCGACGCTCACCTGGCGCAAGGACCTGGAGAGCCAGGTCCGTGCGCAGCGCACGGACTTCGAATCCAAGACGCGCGAGATCGAGCAGCGGCTGGAGCGCGTCATCCGCGAGCTGGAGATGCGCTTCGAGCGCCACAGCGAGGCCGACGCGGAGCTGCTGGCCGCCGTGCAGGCGACGGGCAAGAACATCAGCGAGACCGGCAAAGACATCAGCGAGATCAAGACGAAGATCGCCGTGCTCGAAGAGCGGTCGCAACGGTGGGTGTCGTAAGAGATGTCCGTCCTACCCACCCATTTGCGCGATACGACGCGCCATCCAGCCCACGTAGGCGGTGCGCGTCATGCCACGCCGGGCGGCTTCGCCGTCGATGAACGTGGCCACGTCCTGATCCAGCGACAGATTCGCGCGCACCCGGCGACCCGAGAGTCGGATCACCGGAATGGAGACGAGCGTCTGGCCGTCCGGGACGTCGACGTGCTCCAGCGCGGTGGGCGTCACAAGGGCCTCGCCATCCTTGTCCGCTTCCAGCACATAGTCCTGCAGGGCTTCTTCGGCGTGTACCAGCGCGTCGTCGACGGTCTTCCCCATCGCCACGACGCCGGGCAGGTCCGGGAAGGTGACGCCATAGGCGCCCTTCGCGCCGTCGATCACTGCGGGATACCGAGTCATGGGGGTCTCTCCTTATTCCAGCCACCCGGCTTTCCTGGCAATAGACCGGGCGACGACCGGGGTCACCGTCCGATGTCGTGGCAGCGTGATGATGCCGCGGATGCGCGGATGCCGGTACACGTCATGGTTGGCACCGTGGCGCGACAACGACCAACCGTCCTGTTCCAGTCTGCGCTTGATTCTGGTGGTGGTCGTGTCCATGACGCAGCTTGTGCATGTGCTTATATTGGCACATATCAGAGGGTTTGTCAATCATAATGTGCGAATACATGCACGTATTGTGGGTGATGGATGCCAGAGGGAAATCGCCAGATCGAGCTGCAGCACGTGACCGAGGCGCCGCTGGACGCGTTAGGCCGGCCGCAGGCACCAACGTGGACGACGTACGCGACACCCTGGGCGCGCGTGACGCAGCCTGGGGGCCAGGAGTTCTTTACGAACGCCAACCCGGTGCAGGGCCGGCAACCGGCCGTGTTCCGGTTCCGCTACGTGGCGGGTATCAAGGTCACCCACAGGGTGCGGTGGAACGGGCTCGACTATGACATTCACGGCGTGGTCGATGAGGGCGGCGACCACCGGTGGGTGGAGCTGCACACGTCGGCGGCGGTGTAGGGACAACGATGCAGGTGACGTTCAGCGGCGGGCGTGAACTCGAACGGGCGCTCCGTGAGCTGGGCTCGCTGCGGCGGGTGAAGAGTGCGCTGACGCGATCCGGGAAACGCGCCTTGCAGCCGATCGCCGAGGCGGCGCGCCAGCGCGTGCCACGGGATACCGAGGCCCTGGCGACGGGCGTGGAGGTGGTACGGCTCACGCGGCGGCAGGGCGGATCGGCGGACGCGGTGAGTCTCGCTGTGGGGTTCACGGGCCCGCACCGGACATTGGCGCATCTCTACGAGTTCGGCTTTACCAAGCGAGACGGCACGCCCTACCCCGCACGGCCGTTTCTGCGGCCGGCGTGGGATGGCGGCCGGGATCAGGCGCTCTCGGACTTTCGGGGCGAACTGTGGGCGTTCCTGGCACGGGCAGCGAAGCGAGCGCGGAGGCACTGATGGAACGACACCTGGATCTGATTCGGACGATCCTGCTGGAAACCGAGCGGAACCCGAGTCCCCTGCAACCCGTCGAGATGCGGGCGCCGGGGTATGCGCCGGACCAGATCGCCTATCACGTGCGCTTGCTCCATGAGGCGGGCTATCTCGATGCGATGGACCTGACGACCCACAGCGGGTTCGTGTGGCAGCCGAAGACGCTGACCTGGCAGGGGCATGAATTCCTGGACGCCGCGCGCAACACCCGCGTGTGGCAGCAGGTGAAGACGCGGCTCAAGGACCGTGGCCTGGACGCGCCGCTGAGCGTGATTCAGCAGCTGGCCGTCCGCATTACGGCCTCCATGCTCCTGGAGGGGTGATGTCGAGACGACGGCACCACCGGGAGGCGAATGGCGGCGGCGTGGAGTCGATGATCGCGGCCGGGGCGCACGTGGCACTGAGCGGCTTCGTTGCGGAACTCCGCGCAGCGGGCGACGCGCTCGACACGGCGGCCCATGTCCTTCGCACCGCTGGGCTCGGCTATGAAGCGAGCCAGGCGATGCAGGCGGCGCTCCGCGCACGGGACGCGGCGGGAGTGGAAGGCGCGTGACGCTGGAAGACGGGCTGTATGCGCACCTCGCACTGGCGACGGCACCGGTGGGCTCGGCCCTGGCCACCGTGCGCGCCCAGCTGGCCGATCCTGATCCGATCGTGATCCGGCGGCTGTGGGCAATGCAGCTCCGGCAAGGGGTCGACCGCTGGCCGGCGCTGACATATCAGCGGATTGGTGACGGGCGGCGCGTCTGGTCGCACGCCGGCCCGGGCGGGCTGGTCGAGACGCGCTTGCAACTCGACGCCTGGGCGCGCGACACCCCGACCGCCAGGGGCGACGCGCTCACGGCAGGCCTGGCCGATGCACTCCGGCGGGCGCTCGATGGGTTTGTCGGTCAGTGGGGCACGGTCACCGTGCAGCAGGTGCGGCTCGACAGTGAGCGCGCCACGTATGACCCGGACCAGCAGGCCCAGCTCTGGCGGCGCTCGCAGGATTATCTCGTGTGGTACGAGGAAGACGTGACGTAAGGGGAAGAGAGAGAGGAACAGACATCATGCCACCAACCAAAGCACAGATTGGATTCGGCACCATCCTGGCGTATGGCAGCGGGCCGCCGGTCGCGCCCACGGCCAGCAGCTACCTCGTCAACGGCGTGCTCGCGAAGGGCGCCACGATCATCGCCGTCGATGGCGGGATGGGCACGATCCCCGTTGGCGCGAAGGTGACGTTCGGCAGCGCCACCACGGTCTACATCGTGAAGACCGCACTCACGGGCGGGCGCTTCACGATCACCGAGGCGCTGGCGGCGGGCGTCGCCGACAACGCGGCCGTGGCCGTGGCGCAGGGCGACGAGACGTTCGTCCAGGTCGCGGAAGTCATGGGCGACATCTCGATCAATCAGGCGATGGACGAGGTCGAGGTCACGCATCACGGCTCGCCGGATCGGAGCCGTGAGTATCTGCCCACGCTCATCAACCGCGATGCCTCGTTCTCGGTGAACTTCCTGCCGGGGGATGTCGGCCAACAGGCGTTGGCGGACGGCATCTTCACGCTCGGCGCGGTGCGGAACTGGCGCGTGACGTACCCGGTGACACCGGCCGTGACGCACGCGTTCCGTGGCTTCCTCACGTCGTTCAACATCACGGCGCCGCTCGCTGACAAGATGACGGCGGAAATCGGGATGCGGGTGACCGGGACGGTCACGCGGGTGTAGCGCCATGGCAAATCCTGAACGCGGCGAGGTCCGCGTCACCGTCGCGGGGGTGGACTACCTCCTGCGGTACACGACGAACGCGATCTGCACGTTGGAGGAGCGGACCGAGGAACGAGCGGTCCCACTCCTCAAGCGTTTTGCGGCGATGGATACAGGGATGGCGGACTTGCGCGTCATCGTCTGGGCGGGGCTGCTTGACCACCAGCCGGCCACGACGCTGGAGGACGCGGGCGCCGTGATTGATGCCGCCCGCCACGAGGGGGTCTCGCTCGTCGAGCCGGTCATGGAGGCGTTCGGGTTGGCACTCGTGGAGATGACCGGGGAAAACCCTACGCCGCCGGCGACGCGCCGGACGACGAAGACGAAAACGAAACCTGGGCGGCGTTCTGCGCCGCGGCGGTCGCGGCCGGCCTCGCGCCCGACCGGTTCTGGCGTCTGACGCCGCGCGAGGTCGCGCGCGAGGTCGCCGCCCTGCAGCGGCGGGAGCGTCGGGCGTATGGGCAGGCGATGAGCCTGGCCTGGCACGCGGCGGCGTTCCAGCGGGCGAAGCGGCTGCCGTCGCTCACGACGGTACTCCGCCAGATCGAGGACGGCCCAGCGGCGCGTGCGCGACGACCCCGCACGCCGGAGGAGCAGCTGGAGCGGCAAATGGCAGTCTTTGCGAGCCTGTGTCACGGACTCTAGATCATGGCGACGACGATTGGCGCCCTGCGCGTTGAACTCTCGGCGAACATCGCGAAGTTCGAGGCGGCCATGGGCAAGGCGGCCAAGAACATGGCCCGCACCCAGCGGAAGTTCGCCAAGTTTGGGAGCCAGGCGTCCGCGGCGGGGCGGTCGCTCTCCGTCGGTCTGACGGCGCCGCTGGTGGCCGTCGGCGCACTGGCCGCGAAATCCTTCCTCAGCTTTGAACAGGGCATGAACAACGTGGCCGCCGTCAGTGGGGCCACCGAAGCGGAGATGGCGGAGCTGACGGCCATCGCGAAGGACCTGGGCGCGACGACGTCGTTCTCGGCTGCCCAAGCCGCCGAAGGGTTGGGGTTTCTCGCCCAGGCGGGGTTCGACGCGACCGAGGCGGGCCGGGCGCTGCCGGGTGTGCTGCAACTGGCGGCGGCGGGCGGCATCCAGCTGGCCGAGGCCGCCGACATTGCCACAAACGTACTCGCCGGCTACGGCCTGGAAGTCGATCAGCTCGCCCGCGTCAACGATGTCTTGGCGAAGGCCTCGAGCAGCGCGAATACCGACGTCTTGCAGCTCGGTCAGGCGTTCAAGTATGCCGGCCCCGTCGCGTCGTCGGCGGGCGTGAGTTTCGAAACGTCGGGCGCGGCGATGGCGCTGATGGGTAATGCGGGTATCCAGGCTGAGATGGCCGGCACGGCGTTGCGGGGGGCGATCACGAAACTCGTGAATCCCAGTGCGGAGGCCTCGAAGACAATGGCCGCGCTCGGGATCTCGGCGACCGATTCCACCGGCCGGTTGCGGCCTCTTGATCAGATCATCGAGCAGCTGGCACCGCACGCGGACAACACCGGCGCGATCATGCAGATCTTCGGGCAGCGCGCGGGGCCGGCCATGAGCGCGCTCGTCTCGCAAGGGGCCGACGCGCTCCGGGAGATGACGACGGCGCTGGAACAGTCCGGGGGCACGGCGCAAGAGATCGCGGATAAGAAACTCGCCGGGCTCACGGGAGCGTGGACGAAGCTCAAGTCAGCGACGGAAGGCGTGCTGATCGAAATCGGCGATCGGCTCAGTCCCGTGCTGGAGCCTCTGGCGGCGTTTCTCACGGATCGCGTCCTGCCGGCGGTGCGTGGGGCACTGGAGGCCTTCGATCGCTTGTCGCCGGGGATGCAGACGTCGGTCATCGCCGTGACAGCCTTGACCGCGGCGATCGGGCCGCTCTTGATCGCCCTCGGCGGCGTGACGGCGACGCTCACGCCGTTGCTGCCGTTGCTCGTCGCGCTCGGGAAGACGAAAGCCGTGGTGGTGGGGCTCGCCGCCGTCAAGACGGTACTCGCGGCGGTGGGCATCACGGCGACCACGACCTGGGCCGCCATGCTGGGGCCCCTCACGCTCGTGGTCGCCGGTGTCGCCGCGGTCGCGCTCGCCTTCACCCATTGGGACGCTATTCGAGAGGCCTTGGGACTCGTCGAGAGTCAGGCCGTCACCACGACGGACAAACTCGAGGAGGCCCGCACGGCGCTGGAGCGCATGAGCAAGACGTCTCGGCGCGCGAACATCCAACGCCGGCGCGAGCTGAAAGCGGAGATCGCGGCACTCGAAGCCCAGGTCGCCGAGCAGGATCGCATCCAGGCGTCGTGGGAGACACGGAAAGCCGGATGGGATCGTGATCGTCTCGCACGAGACGCCACAACCGCGGCGGCTGAGGCAGCAGCGGCCGAGGCGGCCGCCGTCACTGCTGCTGCCGTGGCGCGTCAGGCGCAGGCGGTCCAGGATCTGGTGGACCGCCTCCGGGGCACGGGCGCGATTCAGGCGGCCCACGACTGGGCGGCTGCGCTGGATCGCGTCGGGGGCTTGACGACACTCACCGACGACGACACCCAGGCGCTGAACCAGGCGCTCGACACGGCACTGGAGAAATACCGCGCCCTCGGAGAGGAGGCCCCGGCCCATCTTCAGCGGTTACGTGACGAGTCGCGGCGCCTCTTCGAGGAGACGACCACGGCCGCGCGCCTGCGACCTCTGGGAGCCATCACAGCCAGCGGACCCTCCATGCGTGGTCTTGACCAGGAACGACGCGCGTTGCAGGAGGCCGCGCGTCTGGGTCCCATTGGGATACCAACCACGCTCCTCGATCCGGAAATCCCTCCACGATTCCGCACCAAGATCGAGAGCGCTTTTACCGGCTTCGGCGCGTCGATCAGCCAGACGTTCGCGCGGGCGCTCGAAGGCGGCGGCGGGTTCCTCGGCGCGGCCCAGTCGCTCGGCGTGCAGGCGGGGAACCGGCTCGGGACGTCCCTGTCCGAGGGTTGGGCAAGCGGATGACCGCGGGGACGGGGTTCCTCGCGAACGGCCTCGGCAAGGTGCTCGGCCAGGCGGCCGGGATGGCGATCCCGCTCATTGGGCCGGTGATCGGATCGCTCATCGGCAAGCTGTTCAGCATCGGGGGGCCGTCTGAGGCGGAGCTGGCAGGCCGCAAGACGGCTGGAGCCTTTCGCGACGGCGTGATCGCCACGCTCACCGATGGCCAACTCGCCGAAGCGGCGCAGGCGGCGCTGGGCGGCGCGTGGCGGGGGAACGAGCAGGGCGCGCAGTTTCTCATTGGCGTCCGCGATGCGTATCTGGCCGTGGGGAAGTCGGCAGCAGAGGCCGAAGCAATGGTCACCCGCCTGTGGGCGGCGGAGGCCCGCGGCCCCGAGGCCGTCGCCGCCGTGCAGCGCGAGATGCAAGTCGTGCTCGACCAGGCGGAGGCGCTCGGCGAGGCGGAACGTGCGATCGTCGCCCGGAACCGGGAGATCGCCGACGGGCTGTCGGGCATTGTCGACGCCGGGCAGGCGGCGTTCGATCCGGCGCAGCTCGATCCCTACCTGGCGCAGATGCAGGAGGCCGGGCTGCTGACGGCGGCCCAGGCGGCTGAGATGCGCCACCTGGCCGACGAGGCCCACACCGACTGGCAGGCCATGGAGGAGGCGGCGCGCACCTACGGCGTCGCCATGAAGACGGTGGTCGATGCGGCCGGGAACGAGACGCAGGTGCTCGACGAGTCGCTGCTCGGGCTGGGCCATGCGCAGGCCAAGCTCACCGACGAAGCCGGCCGGTTGGCGGCGGCGTGGGATCTGCTCACGGGGAAAGGGGCGCGCACGGGGGCGGCCATCCGGGGGATGACGGATGAGGCGCAAGGCTTTGTTACCCAGGCCCTGGAGATGGGGATCGCGCTGCCGGCCGCCATGCAGCCGATGATCGAGAAGATGATCGAGCAGAGCGTGCTCACCGATCAGAACGGGCAGAAGCTGACCGACATCTCGCAGCTCCAGTTCGCCGTGCCGCTGACGTCGGGGTTTGACCTCTTGGCCGACAAGATTCAGATGCTCATCATCGCGCTGGGTGGCCCGAGCGGGCTCTCGAAGGCGGTCGAGCAGATGGTCGCGAGCGCGGGCCTGAATATCACAGATCTGTCCGGCGAGTGGGCGGCCATGGCGACCGACATGAAAGCCCAGTTCGGCTCGTTCGAGGCGTTCGTTGAGTTCCGCGCGATGACCGCGCGCGCCGGGGTGAGTTTCGACACGATGCAGTCGCGCTGGGCGACGATGACCGACGCCCAGCAGAAACGGTATGGCACCTTCGAGGCGCACGTGCGCAACCAGGTGCTGCGGAAGATGGCGCGTGAGGCGGGCCTGACGTGGAAGACGATGCGCACCGACTGGGACGCGATGACGGCCGCCCAGCAGAAACGCTACGGCACCTTCGAGGCGTTCGTGCGCGAGCGGGTGCTCCGGAAGATGGCCCGCGAGGCGGGGCTCAGATGGAAGGACATGCGCGCCGAGTGGAAGCACATGACCGCCGACCAGAAGACGCAGTTCGGCAACTTCGAGAGTTTCGTCCAGACCAAGCTCGATGACATCGAGAAGCGCGACGACCCCAAGGTGTCGGTCGGGGTGACGTACGACAACCCCGGCTTCACCGTCGAGGACCAGACGCTGACGGTGCAGGTGCGGTACGACGATCCGGGATTCACGCCGTCGGGGGCGCGCGTCTCGGCGCAGCACGGCACGCCGTTCCGCCAGTTTGGCCGTGGGACCCCGGCGATGCTGCACGGCCTGGAGCGCGTCATGACCGCACCGGAAGGGCGGGGCATTCAGGCCGCACTCGGGCGCATCACGGGCGGGTTGGCGGCGATTGCCGATCTGAGTGGCGTCCGGGCCTTGGCGAAGGGCGGACTGGTGACGCGGCCGACGCTGGCGCTGCTCGGCGAGCGCGGCCCTGAGCAGGTGATCCCGACTGACCAGCTGGGGGCATTCGGCGGCGGGGGCCGCAGCGGCCCCGTCACGATCCAGGTACGGCTCGAAGACGACACGCTGCTGGCCGAACGGGTGATCCGCCACGCCCCACATCTGCTGACGCAACTGGGGCGCGCGTAACCAACGAGAGACCAGGAGAGAGATCGATGCTCACCCCGACCGGCGCCCGTGCGGCGCTGTCCACCGGCCTGCTCGCCCGCGACATCTATCTCGGCTTACACACGGAGGTGCCGACCGTCGACAACGAGCTGACCGGCCACGCCTATGCCCGCGTCGTCGTCGCGTCCGACGGCTGGACGGTGACCGATGACGCCGACAGCGGGGACGCGAGGAACGCCACCGCCATCGCGTTTCCCACGCCGACGGGGGCCTGGGCCGATCCCACCCACGTGGGCCTCTGGGACGCCGCCACCGCCGGCACGCTGCTCGCCTGGGCCGCCCTCGCCGACGACGTGGCTGCGCCCACGACTGATGACGTGGTGCGCTTCGTCGCCGGCGGCCTCGACATCTCGCTGCCCGGCTCCGCGTCATAGGACCGTCGTCGAGTGGCTGACATCCGAGTGCGGGCATCGATCGTCGCCACCGCGCCACCCGTGACGGCACGCCTGACGGTCATCCACACGGTGGCGCTGCGCGCGACCGTGCCCGCCGTGCCTGCCGTCATCTGCGCCACGTTGGATGTGTTCACGCCGGGGCTCAGTGTCGTCATCGGCGGGCGCCGCTACGCCGCGGGCGGAGGAGCGGGGCTGGTGTACGACACACTCAGCATCGAGCGCGCCGTCAACGCACGGCCCACCTGCCGCTTCACGCTCACCCTGTCCAGCGTCGATCTGCCGGCCCGTGCCCCGCGCGAGACCGAGGACGTGGTCGTCACCTCTGACCAGCGCCGGTTGTTCGGCGGCGCGGTCTACGAGACGACCACGACGCTGATCCGGGGGGCCGCCTGGACGCGCGTGGGGGTCGTCGCCGTCGGCTATGCCGCGCGGCTCGACGAGCGACGCATCGAAGGCTTTGTGCGCACGGGCGAGAACCAAGTCGTGGCCGATCTCGTGCGGCAACTGATCCACGATCACGCCGACGGCGAAGGGTTCACCACGCGGCAGGTGCGCGCGTCAGATCTGGTGCGGGGGGACGTCTACGACTACATCCCCCTCTCGGAAGCTCTGACGCGGCTCGCCGAGCAGAGTAACAGCCTGTGGTGCGTGGACCCGTACCGAGACCTCGTGTTCCACGCGCGCGACGCCGTCACGCCGTCGCCGATCACCGTGGACGAACGACGCAATCTCGCACGCATCGTCCGGAAGGTCGACCGCCAGCACTGGCGCAACGTGCAGACGGTGATCGGGAGCACGCCCGCCGCCGGCCAGCGGCGCGAGGACTTCACGGGCGATGACAGGCGGCGGGAGTTCGCGCTGCAATACCGGGTCGACAAGATTGTCCAAGTGTCGGTCAATGGCGCGTCGCAAGGCTTTAGCGCTCCGGATGATCCGTGGTCGGTGGACCGGGCGCGGTCCGTGCTCGTGCACGCCCCGAGCCAGACCCCGCTCGGCGCAACGGAGACGGTGGAAGTCGTCTACAACTACAACTTCCCGATTGTCGTGACGCGCGAGAACGCCCCGTCGATGGCCGCATGGCGGCGCATCCACCGCGTCGAGCAGGACGCCGCGCTCGACACGATGGAGCTCGTCGAGACGCGCGCCGAGGCCCTGCTCGCCCGGCACGACTTCCCGACCACGGTCCTCGAGATCGAGACGCCGCCGGGGGCGGTCGTCGGGCTGGCCGAAGGGACCGTGGTGCCGGTGGAGATCCCGTCGCTCGGGATCACGGGCGAGCGCTGGCTCGTGGACCGGATCACGATCACCGAGCGGACGACGCACCTCGTGTATCGCGCCCGGCTGCTCGCGCGGGACCACGAAACGCTGTATGAGGACTACTGGGACCGCCTCCAGCGGCACACGGTGCCGACCGAGCTGACACGCCAGCAGGCACCGGACCAGACCGATCCGATCGACCCCGCGGTGCTCGGGCTTGAAGGCCTGCGGTTGCCCGTGTTGCTGGGAGGGGACTACGCCACGCGCCTCCGGCACACCGACTGGCGGGCCATCCCAGGAGCGACGATCGCGCGGCTCAATGGCCGGCGCCTGCCGAGCGCGTTGGTCGAGTGGTACGCGACGGCCCAGCTCGTCGGCGGCGGCCGTGGCGAGCTGCGTCTCTACAATCGGACCCACGGCACGGCGCGGGGCGGCACGGTGACCGTCAGCGGCACGAACGCTGACGTCGTGTTCATACGGCGGATCACGCTCTCGGCCGACCTGAGCGACTACGAGCTACAGGCGCGCGTCACGGCCACACCATCATTGAGGGAGCATGGCTTGTCGGTGTGGGGGGCCGTGCTCGACGTGGGAGACTAGCGGCCATGATGAGGCCCACTCCCAGGGAGGAGGAAAGAGTGATGAGCTTTCGCGAGAAACTACAACTCACCACCATCAGCGCACTCGTCGCGGCCGTCGTGGTCACGGCGGGGAATCTGTGGGCGCAGGACGAGACCGTCACCTATCGGGCCGCCCTCGCCCTCGGCCAGCCCCTCGACCCGGAGTACGGCGGCGTGCCCCCCGGCGCGGTCATCTTCGTCACCACGGCCCGCTGCCCGGAGGGGTACGCCGAGTACGCCACCGCCCGGGGGCGGTACGTGGTGGGCCTGCCCCGGAACGGCACGCGCGCCGGGACGAGCGGCGATCCGCTGTCCAACCTTCAGGTGCGCCGGGGCGGGACGGCTCACGCCGGCCCGTCACTCAGCGCCATCAGTGTCAGCGACGATTTCTCGGTGTCCTACACGCGGCCCACCGTGTCCTACACGCGACCCACCGTGAATCACCAGCATACACACGCCTACACTCGTATGAGAATTGTATCCACTGGTCAGGGGACACGGACTGGCGAAGGAAGTGCCATCTTGAGAGGAGACAATCCACAATCGGCTGGCCACAGTGCAGCCCCCGTGGTGGCCGGGGGCCGCGTCTCTCTTTCCGGCGGTGGCGTCTCTATTTCTGGCGGCGGCGTCTCGCTGGGGGGTGACGTCTCGCTGCGCGGCGGGGCGATCTCGGGCGGCAACGCCAGCAACCAGCCGCAGCCGGCCCCCTACATTCAACTCCTCGCGTGCCAGCGATCGTCATAGCCGGCCTTGAGCCAGAATGGGAACAGCGCGAGACGGAAGAGGGGAGGTCCAACCTGTCTGTGGGCCTATGAGGTGGTGGCGGCTGACTGAGGGGAGCGCCGGATTTTCAGCTCACTGCCAGCCGTGCTGCCAGCCGTTTCTGCGTCTACCAGCCTCTTTCTGCGTACTTCTGCGTACCTCTGCGGCACGGTTTCTTCAATGACCCCCCCCCCCCCCCCCCCCCCCCCCCCCCCCCGACTTCGGAGGTTCCTGCTTGATGTCGCGGCAGAACGTTCGGAATATTGGTAAGTATGAGCGGAAAAAGGGTACCGCTACGGGTACCGCAGCCGCGAGGTGGGCATGTAAACAATTGATATCATTGATTATAAAATAAAACGCTCAGGATTTTGAATCCAGCGCGTCTGCCAGTTTCGCCACTCCGGCTCGTGGTCGACAGGAGAATTACCAGGTCTTCAGGCGAGGCCCGTAGCGCGATCTTGAAAGATTCTGAGGGCTTTGTCCACGGTGCGCGTTCGATTGAGGAGACCGCCCACTGTGATCGCTGCGAAGGCGCCGTCGTCCACAGGATTGGCTAGGGCCTGACGGTTCCGTCGTGCTTCCAGAGATAGAGCGTGCGGGTGTTGCCTCGCGTGTCAGTGAAGCGTTCAACCTCGTCGGCATCCCAGCTCCCCATGTTGAACGCATGCGAGACGATCCGTGCCCCAGGTTCAAGCTGACTCGTCAGGAGTGGCCGGAGCTTCATATTTGACGACGACAACAGATACAGTGTCACCACCGTCGCGTCAGACACATCGACCTGAAGCGCGTCCTGCTGAATAAACTCGACCAGGTGGGTGACGCCAGCACGCTCGGCGTTCGCTCTCGATTCGGCGACCCGCTGCGGATCGATGTCGATGCCGACGCCCCGCGCGCCGTATCGCTCTGCCGCGGTGATGACGATTCGCCCGTCGCCGCACCCCAGGTCGTAGACGACGTCATTCTCCGACACCCCCGCGAGCTCCAGCATCCGATCGACGACGTCCTGGGGGGTTGGCACAAACGGTGCCAGGCTGGCCGGGTCCTGGGCCGCCAGGCTCCGTGGGGCCAGACCCTGTCCGGCTAGGACGAGCGCAATCACGGCAAGGAGCGCCGGGAGTCCTCCGTGCGGTCGGGTCGCTCGTTCCAGGGCCATCATCGTTTCCTCCTTGGAAAGGGTGGGGGGGAGACTGCTACTTTACATCAGGACAGACTTACAGACCCGGATGGGCACCGACAACGGGGTCACTTCACCCAGACTCCTGAATTACCAGCTCGACCGATTCGGATTGGTCACTTGCCTCAAATCGTCGTCCAGACTCGACTTAGCAGTGTTCGCCATGCAGAGAGCCATCACGCATGGGGTGGTGAGAGCGATTCGAAGCCATGGGATCGCTGGTCATGGGGGCGTTCAATTTGCCTGAAGTGACTGAATGAGTTACACTTAGGGTTCTTCGCCCACGTTCGGACTCCCAGTTTCTGCGGTGTGCCAACTCAGGGGGAATTTTGGAATTTGAGGTCGGCGATAAGGTCATCTACCCGAATCACGGCTTGGGCACTGTCGAGAAGATCGAAGAAAAGACGATTCTCGGGACAACTTGCGGCTTTTACTCCCTCCGCATGGCGTCGAGCGACACGACTGTGCTCGTGCCACTGGACAACGTCGAGGGTGTTGGTCTTCGTCCCGCCATCTCCGACACCGAAGTCAGGAAGCTGTTTCTGCAGCTTGGGAACGGCAAGATCGACAACCATCAGAACTGGAAGGGTCGGTTCAAGGACAACTCCGACAAGATGCGTACGGGGTCGATCCGCGACGTCATTGACGTCTTGAAGAGTCTCAACTTCTTGAGTAAGTCGAAGAGTCTCTCGTTTCGCGAGAAGCGGATGCTTGACAGAGCCAGGTTTCTCGTGGTGTCCGAGATTTCAGAGGTGACCGGCGACAGCGAGGATTTTGTCGAAGACAAGGTCAGCAAAGCGCTCGACCGCTGCCTTCTGAACCGGAGCCGTCGCCTGACGAAGGCCAAGACGACCAAGGTGTCCAAGAAGGTGGCAAAGGTCAAGAAGCCAGTTGCGCGTCGTGCCGCCCGCGCTTCCTGAGCACATCCTTAGTCTCGCAATCCTTGACGTTAGACTGACTCGACTGGAGCGGATGACCAGGCCCGATCCGGCCACCCCGGGTCGGGCCTTTCTTGTGCCGGACAGTCTTCGCTGTCTGAATCGTGACTGATCATCTCCAAACTGCGCTGGCTGGTGTCCGCTCGCTGACCGCCTACGTCAGCGTCGCGCTCTACGTGCTGCTTGTGGCGCCGCCCGGCATCGTGTTGGCCATCGCCTTCAACTGGCCGGAGGTGTTGTACTGGCTCGCGAGGGGGGGCGTACGGCTGGGACTCGCCACCGTTGGGATCACGTACCGCGCGACCGGGCTCGAACACGTCCAGCGTCACCGGGCCGCCGTCTATTGCGTCAACCATGCCAGCAACATCGAACCGCCGATCCTGTTCATGGTCCTCAAGGCGCTGCACCCAAAGCTCGTCGTACTCTACAAAGCGGAGTTGCGCAAAGCGTTACCGGTGCTGAAACGGGCCTGGGACGTCGTCGGGTTCGTTCCGATTGAGCGTGGGAGTCGCGAGCGGAGCATGCAGGCGATCGAGAGCGCCGCGGCTGCGCTTCGTGGAGGGAAGTCGTTCCTGATCTTTCCAGAAGGTACTCGCAGCCGGACGGGCAAGTTGCTCCCGTTCAAGAAAGGTGGCTTCATCATGGCCATCAAGGGTGGGGCGACAATCGTCCCTGTGGCGATTCAGGGGACGTCCGCGGCGATGCGGAAAGGCAGCCCGATCATCAGGCCGGTCGTCGTCAGTGTGCGTCTCGGTCCTCCGATCGAAGCCAGGGAGCGCACACTCGAGGAACGCGACACGCTCATCGCCATCACTCGTGCCGCAGTGCAGGAATTGCTCGAGGCGGGACCGATCGATGCGGACGACGCCGCCATCGAGATTGGCTGAGACGGACACGAGTGTCCTGCGTCCGATATATCTGTACATTCGGCCGGCGCTGCGTAGAGGCCGGCGCTGCGACCTTCTTCTCGTGCTCGAATATTCCCGATATGCTCGCTCTTCGCGCCTGGCCAACCGGGCGCAGCGCCACCCTCGGTGTACAGGTATGTCAAACGCAGGACACTAGCGTCCGATGAAGAACGAGAGAGACCACGGCGCGAGCGTCGCCCCGTCGCTCGCGACAATGCCGTCGAGGAGCTCCACGTCGACGGTTTGGAACGCGACAAGTGGCTCCGCAAACCGTATCTCGAGCACGCGATTGAGACCGCGATACGCGGCATCGAACACGATTGGCGGAAGCTCGGCGGGTGCGGCATCCGCCGCGAGCGTCGGGTAGCTGACGCGCACACGTCCCTCGAACGACTCCTCGTTCATGTCTCGCGAGAACTGGATCCGTACGGTCCCGTCAGTCGGGATGTCGGCATCACCCTCGAGCGGTGCGCTGAAGATGACCTCAGGCATGGGGCCCTGGCGGAGCCGCACCTGTATCGGGGCGACCCGATCGGCGGTCGGTTCGGCCAGACGGATCGATCCGGCGTCGAGAATGACCATCCCCTCATGGACGCGGACGCTTCCGGTGACCTCCAGCCAGCGGCCGGTGTCGATGCGAGCCTGCACATCGAGCTCGAAATCGTCGCCCTTTGGTTCCCGCCCCACGACCCAGACCGCCGCATCGGCGGATGTGAGAACGAAGTCATACTGGCTTTCGCCTGGTGAATCTGGAAGGTCACCGTACAGGTTGCGGCCTCGGAATCGCCCGATCAACGTGACCCCTTCGTCGAGATGGGCCTTCGGGTTGAGCGCGACCGTGCGCAGCGTCACCCGGTCTGGCTCGGCAATCGGGCGCGACGATTCAGCGACAACGAGCCTGAGTTCGCCGACGCCAGGCCAGGGCTTATTGAGGAGAGACGTGGCGAGCCGCTCGAACGGCTGTCCCACTGTTCGCGGATCTCCAGGCTCGAGGCGACCCACGTCATAGAACGTTCCGATGATCTCAAGACGCTCGCGAACCCCGGTCGGTGGCGGCGGGACGTCAATCACCAGCACGCGGCGCTCGTCGTCTACGAGATACGCCAGGACACCCTCGCCGACCGTGTCCGACTGCACGATGACTTCTTCGCCGTGAAAGAAGTGCGGGTGCTCCTCAAGGAGGTCAAGTGTGACCACCCGCCGCCCCGCGCGCTGAGCGTTCAACGGCACGGCGAGGCTCAACCCGACGACAATGATGCCCAGAACAGCCAGAGAACGCACTTCTGGCATCTTAGCACGCCGTTCACGGCTAGAATGTGGCATGCGGGAGCAGATCTCCGAGCTCACGACCAACCGTTTGTCGTTGTATCTTCGCTTTCTGAACGAGCTGCAGAGCCGAGGAGTGAAGACGGTGTCGTCGAAGGTGTTGGCCGAGCAGTTCGGTCTCAACGCGGCGCTGATCCGGAAAGACCTGGCGCACTTCGGCGACCTCGGGGTCCGGGGGGTGGGCTACGTCGTCGAGGATCTCCGTCGCGAGCTTCGATCAATTCTGGGACTGGATCGTCAGCTGAGGGTGGCGATCATGGGGGCGGGGAATCTCGGGCTGGCGTTGGCCGACTATCCCGGATTCCGACAAGAGGGGTTTCAGATCGTCGCGTTGTTCGACAATCTACGCGAAAAGGTCGGGCGGGTATCACGCAGCGGTGTGTCGATCTACGACATCCTCGAACTCAAGGAAATCGCACGGCGAGAAGGGATTACGATCGCGGTGATTGCCGTTCCCGCCGCGTCGGCTCAAAATGTCGTCAAGACGGTCATTGACGCCGGCATTCGAGCCGTGCTGAATTTCTCGCCCGGCACGCTTCGCGTGCCGAATCACGTCAAACTGAAGAGCGTTGATCTGACCGTGTCGCTCGAGAGTCTCTCGTTCTACTTGGCGCGGGAAGGCCGGAATGAGGCGGCGGATTCCTGACCTGAAACCAATGACCGATCACGAGACAAAGCCAGAACTGTCACATGTCGACCCGAAGGGTCGCGTTCGGATGGTGGATGTCGCTGACAAGGCGGTGACGGCGCGCGAAGCCGTGGCACGCGGAAGGATTCGGGTTTCGACCGCGGCGCTCGAATTGATCCGGACCGGCTCGGTCTCCAAGGGCGACCCGCTGCAGGCGGCTCGGATCGCCGGCATCATGGCTGCGAAGCGGACCGCAGACCTGATTCCCTTGTGCCATCCGATTCTGCTGACCCAGGTCGACGTCGACCTTCGACCGCGCGATGATGGCTACGAGATCGAGGCGCAAGTCAAGACGTCGGCGCAGACCGGTGTCGAGATGGAGGCCCTCACGGCCGTCGCGACTGCGGCGCTGACCGTCTACGACATGCTAAAGGCGGTCGACCGGACTATGGTGATCGGAGAGGTCCGGCTCATCAAGAAGAGCGGGGGCCGGTCAGGTACCTTCACACAGGACTAGAGCCGTCGCGCGAGCACCCCGTATCGCCGTTGGGGACGTGGCGAGCCTGGCTCATCCATGACCACAGCGACCACAGCCGAAATCCGAACGCTGGCCGACCTGCCGTTTCACGTCGCCGGACGCCATCCGAAGTCGGCCTTGGTTGGACGGTGCACGCCGGATGGCATCGACGTGTCATCGAGTCGAGAGTTCTTCGAACAGATTCGCGACTTCAGTCTGGGGTTAAAAGGGATCGGCGTCGGCCCTGGTGATCGCGTGGCCTTAATCTGCGAGACGCGCCCCGAATGGATGGTGGCCGACCTGGGCGTGCTCACGGCGGGCGCGGTGACGGTTCCGATCTACCCCACGTTGCCCGCCGAACGGGTCCGCTACATCCTTGCCGATTCCGGTGCGCGCACGGTGGTGGCGTCCGACGAGGAGCAGGCGGCCAAAGTTCGGACAATACGTTCTCAACTCGACGCCCTCGACACGGTCGTCGTCATCGACGCACAGAGCGGCGGGGCCGAGACCAACTCGACATCAGCCAAAGAAGTTAGCTTGGCAGACGTCGAGCGGCAGGGGCATCGTCGTTTGATGCAGGAGGAGGGTCTCGCGCGCGAATTCAAGGAGGCCGCCGCCGCGATCACCGCTGACCAGCTCGCCACGATCATCTACACATCTGGCACGACGGGCGACCCCAAGGGCGTCATGCTGACGCACGGCGCCATCGTGGCAAACGTGATCGACGCTGACACGATGATCACCGTCAGTGAGGCCGACGATGCGCTGTCGTTTCTTCCGCTGTGTCACGCGCTGGAGCGGCAGGTTGTATACCTCTATCTCTACAAGGGCGTGAGCGTCACGTTTGCGGAGTCGTTGGAGACCGTGGCTCGGGACATGAGTCGCGTCGGTCCGACGGTCATGACCGGCGTCCCGCGGGTCTTCGAAAAGCTGCGCGCGCGGATCCTCGACGCCGTGTCTCAGGCACCGCCGTTGAGGCAGAGACTGTTCGGGTGGGCGCTCGGTGTCGGTCTTCAGCGGGCGCGGGCCAAGCTCGAGGGGCGAGAGCCGTCGCTGGCCACTCGCCTGCAACACGGACTGGCCGACCGGTTGGTACTCTCCAAGATCCGGGAGCGAACAGGTGGTCGCCTACGTTTCGTTGTCTCAGGTGGCGCGCCGCTTCCGGTGACGGTTGCAGAGTTTCTCTTTGCGGTCGGGATCCCGGCACTCGAGGGATACGGTCTCACGGAGACCGCGCCAGTGTTGACGGTCAATCCGGAAGGCGCTCCCCGGATCGGGACGGCGGGGAAGGCGCTACCACGCGTCGAGCTTCGGATCGCCGACGATGGCGAGATTCTGGCGCGTGGCCCCAACGTGATGCTCGGCTACCACAAGAAGCCGGAGGCCACCGCTGAGGCGATCCAGGATGGCTGGTTCCACACGGGCGACATCGGTCGCCTGGATGATGACGGGTATCTCCGCATCACCGATCGCAAGAAGGAGCTGTTGGTCACCGCAGGTGGAAAGAACATTGCGCCGCAGCCGATTGAGCAGCAGCTCAAGCAGGACCCGTTGGTGGCGGAAGCGGTGTTGCTTGGTGACCGCCGTCCCTTCGTGGCGGCTCTGATCGTGCCCGAGTTTGCTGCCACCGCGGCCGGTGTGGCGCTCCCGCCCGAGACCGATCCGGCCACACTGGTCGGCCGCGACGACGTACGGGCGCTCTTCGAGGTCGTCGTCGGACGAGTCAATGCCGAACTCCCGCGCCACGAGCAGATCAAGAGTTTCGCGTTGCTGCGGACCGAGTTCAGCGTCGTATCGGGCGAGCTGACACCAACGCTGAAGGTGCGACGGCGGGTGGTCGCTGAGAAACGCCGCGAGGACATCGAGGCCCTCTACCAGGGGGTCGCCGGCCCCGTCTAGGTACCTCGAGGTCTGGTGTGGCGCGCGTGTCGCGCCCCCGCCGGCGCGGCGCGTCGGGCCCCCCGCGAGCGCCGGCGGCGGGGTTCGGGGCCGCCGGCCCCGTTTAAGTACTAGAAAAGTCGCGCGTCGGTGAGTGGCCACCACCGAAGCTGGACGCGCCCAATGATGTACTTCTTGGGTACCTGTCCCCAGTGGCGGCTGTCGGAGCTGTTGTTTCGATGGTCGCCCATCACGAAGTAGTACGACTCCTGAACCACCTCAGGGCCGTGATCCTCATGGCTCCGGAACTCTGGAGGCACGAAGAGGTCGGGTTGGAGCACTTCGTTGACATACACCTGGCCGTCCTGGATCCGCACGGTGTCACCTTCTTCGGCGACGACACGTTTGACGAACGACTTGTCCGGATCGCGCGGGTAGAACAACATCACGATGTCGCCCCGCTCAGGCTCACCGAAGAAGCGGTAGGCCGCTTTGTTCACGATCAACCGATCCTGATCCTGGAGGGTCGGCTCCATGCTCTTCCCTTCGACACGTGCCACCTGGAACCCGAAGGTGACAATCAGGGTGGCATAGACCGCGGCCGACGCGAACGTCCTGAGCCAGGCCAGCACCTCTTCGCCCACGCGCGAGAACAGAACGGCCCGTCGCGCCGCGTGCTCTTGTGCGAGCTGCGCGGGTGCCGCGAAAAGGTCGCTTCCCGGCTCGCTGTCCCCCACCCCCTCGAGCTCTTGCCGCCTCAACGACGAGGCTTCGGGAGTCAACGGCTCCACTACAGGCTCAGATACTCGCGGAGCCGTTTCGTCTGGGCTCGACTGACCGGGATTTCCGTCGCCTTGGCGTCCTTCATCTTCAGGATGTAGTTCCGACTGAACCACGGCACGATCTCCTTGACCTTATTGATGTTCACGAGATGTGATCGGTGCACTCGCCAGAAAACCTCAGGGTCCAGGTTTGACTGCAACTCATCTAGAGTGCGGAAGTTTGACGTTCCAGTCAAGCTACCGGCCACCACGGTGATCACGTCGTCGACCAGTGATGCATAGATAATATCGTCAGACGGTACCAACTGAAAACGCTCGCCCACTTTGAGCGCAATACGCTCACGCTGCGTCCGCCGTTGGCTGACCTGCTGAAGGACACGCTCCAGCTGCTGATCGTCAACTCCGTCCTGCGCGGTCTCACGCCCCGACATCAGCTGGCGCTTGACCCGTTCGATGCTCTGCTGGAGACGGCGGGCTTCGACTGGTTTCAGCAGATAGTCGACCGCGTTCACCTCGAACGCCTCGATAGCGTACTGGTCGTATGCCGTTACGAACACGATCTGAGTGTCAACCTCTCGGACCAGCAGTTCCCGCGTCACTTCGAATCCGGTTCGCCCCGGCATCTGGATATCGAGCAGCACGAGGTCGGGCTTCTGCTCCCGAATGACATCCATTGCGTCGATGCCGTTGCTTGCTTGTCCAACGACGTCGACTTCCTCCAACTGTTCCAAGAGGAAACACAGTTCGTTGCGTGCGGGACGCTCGTCGTCGACCACGACCGTTCGAATCACCATGGTCAGGCGCTCGCGCGCTGCGTCATGTCGAGCTCAGGGATCTCGATCCGGGCGCACGTGCCGTCGCCCTGTGAGCTCTCAATCTTGAGATGGTAGTTCTCGCCGTAGATGACCCGCAGCCGCTCATCGACGTTGCGCAGCCCGATTCCACCCGACTGGCTCGGGTCGAGTTCGGCCGGGCTCATGCCGCTGCCGTTGTCCGCAATCTCGATCACCGTGTGACCGGTCTCCCGACGGCTTCGGATGGTGATCTGGCCGCCGCCGACCTTTTGTCCGATGCCGTGCTTGATCGCGTTCTCGACGAGCGGCTGCAGCAACATGCTGGGCATAACAAGGTCGAGACTGTCGGGGCTGATGTCTTTCTCGACCACGAGCGTCGGGCCGAAACGGACGGTCTCGATGTCAAGATACTCGTCAATCGACGCCAGTTCCTCCTTCAGTGTTACGAACTGCTGCCGGCTCCGCAGGAGACGCCGGAGGAGCCCGGACAACTTGACGATCAGCATACGGGCCGTCTCGGGTTGGGACCGAATGAGCGATGAAATCGAGGCGAGTGTGTTGAACAAGAAGTGCGGATTGATCTGGCTTGCCAGCGCTTCGACGCGTGACGACATCAGGAGCTTTTCTTGTTCTTGGAGGCGATGCTCGATCCGTGCTGTATTCCAGATCTTGATCGGGATCGCCACACTGAGGACCGTGGCGAGGACGACCAAGACGCCGAGCCATAACTGAGGCGGCGCCATGTAGAAGAGATGATCGCCGAAGCGAGCGCCAAGTGCCTGTCTGAGCAGTTCGAGCCCGATCGGCGCCGCGAGCAGAATCATCAGCCAGTCGAGCTTGAAACGGATCAGGCGCCAGGCGTGGCGGTGAAGATCGATGAAGAACAACGGTGAGAAATGCCAGATGGCGTCCTTGGGGCAGACCTCGCGCAGTCCGCCGCCGGCGAAACCACACCCCACGGCGAACGGCATCGCGATCGCTTCGCCGGCGATCAGGGCCGGCGCCCCGGTCAACACCCCGACGATCGCGCCGGCGTACGGTCCAGCGATGAGTCCTGCGAGAAACGGTCCGGCAAGGGAGACGTCGCCGGCGTCGTAGTTCAGGAGGAGTCTGGCGGCGACTCCGCCGCTGAGAGGGACGCCGAGGCTGAAGGCGAAGACGAGACGCTCCGGCCATGCCCGTTTCTCGGTCAGCAGGATCCGTCTGAACTGTCGGAACCTGACCAACATCGTGGCCAGCGTAGCCACGACCGCCAGCTTCACAATCAGCGTCGTTAGCAGGAATTGCGCCGCCGTCAGAAACCTGGCTTCCTGTGGCACGTGCTGCCACTATAGCCACGGCACCGGCGCACTGTCAAACTCAGACAGTCTCCAAGATGTTATGATTAAAGAACTTACGAGATGCGATCCTTCTCCGACGCCATCAACGAACGGGTGCTTGTCTGTGACGGAGCCATGGGCACCATGCTGTACGCGGAAGGGGTCTTTGTGAACCGTTCGTTTGATGCTCTGAACGTCTCGGATCCGGACTTGGTCGAGCAGATCCACCGGGCCTATCGGGACGCCGGAGCGGATGTGCTCGAGACCAATACATTCGGCGCCAATCGGCCCAGGCTAGAGAGTTTCGGTCTTGCCGACGAATTGGTCGCGCTCAACCACGCTGGCGTCCGGCTGGCACGGCGTGCGGCGGGGTCGGACGGATATGTCGCGGGCGCCATGGGGCCACTGGGCCTACGCATCGACCCGCACGATCCAGCGGTCCAGCGGGAGGCCGAGGCATCGTTTCGCGAACAGGCCGTGGCGCTGGCGGAGGGCGGCGTCGACCTGTTCGTGCTCGAGACCTTCCGTTCGGTCGATGAAGTGAGCGCCGCGATCCGCGCGGTTCGGTCCGTCAGCGCACTTCCGGTCGTTGCGCAGATGACGATGGTTGAGCCTGGCACCACTCCAGACGGCGTGAGTCCCGAAGGGTTTGCCACACGATTAGTCGCGGAGGGGGCCTCGGTCGTCGGGGTGAACTGCGGAGCCGGACCGGTCGCGATGCTGGAGACCGTCCACCGGCTGCACGCGGCGACGGCCGTGCCGCTCGCCGCGCAGCCCAACGCCGGACTCCCCCGACAGGTCGAAGGGCGGACGATGTACATGTCGTCGCCCGACTACCTGGCATCATACGCACGACGTTTTATCCGCTTCGGGGTAAGGCTTGTGGGCGGCTGCTGCGGTACAACGCCAGATCACATTCGAGAGCTCGCCGCGATCACGACCCAGCCGGCCTGAGGATCTTGCGGTCGGCGACCCGACACGCTATAGTCTTCCGGACTAAGAAGGGCCGGAGCTATTTGATATCGCTGTTCCAGGCCGGTGACCCCAGACCGAACGGCGGCGTGTTGGCGTCATCGGATGCTGCGCATCGAGCGTTGTCGGTCACGGCCGTCGAGAACGAATTCGTCAGAGAAGTCTACGCCGACATTTCGTCGTGGTACGACTACTTCTTCGGGCCCACGCTCCATGCTGGTCGGCTGGAGTCGATGGCCCGTCTTCCGATTACTCTCGGCGATCGTGTCCTCGAGATTGGGGTTGGCACCGGTATCAACGCGCTGCTCTATCCAAAGCATTGCCGTATCACCGGCATCGATTTTTCGGCGCCGATGCTGAGCAAAGCCACGCGGCGGTTTGACGACCACAGTGTGCGCAATGTTGAGCTGCTCAAGATGGACGCCGCCGACCTCGAGTTCGAGGACGACTCGTTCGACCTCGTCTACGCGCCATATGTCATTAGCGTCGTACCCGACCCGATCAAGGTGATTCGTGAGATGCATCGCGTGTGTCGAGTGGGCGGTCATGTGGTGGTGCTCAACCACTTCTTGAGTGAGAACCGCCTGCTATCGCGGGCCGAGCGGCTGATCTCTCCCTTGACGGTCCACATCGGGTTCAAAGCCGATGTCGACCTGCCTCGCTTTATCGCCCAGTCGGGCTTCCAACCGATCTCGATTGAACGGGTCAACGTTCCCAGACTCTGGTCGTTAGTGACCTTTCAGAAGAATCTCTCAGACGCGTGACGGCCACTGGGCGCGGATGAGCCGCTACGTTCTTCTGAGGAATCACGACTTGATCCCCCTTATAATCAATTCCAGTGACCGATTCAGCGCGCCTCCTGTGTGCGTTCGTCGTTCTCATCGTCTCTCTTGACGACGTGGGCCTGCAGGCCCAACCTCCATTCACGCTCGCCCAAGAACAGCAGTTCCATGAGCAAGCCACCGCCGCGCTGGCGCACGGGAACTACGACGACGCGACCGCGCTGGCGTCGACGCGTCCGGACAATGATCCTTCTGCAGTAGCCCTGCGCGCCCGACTCCTCGTGCTGCGTGGCCAATATCGCGACGCCGAGGCCCTGGTCGCCTCCATCGCCGAGGCGAATCCAGCGACCGCCGCAGGACTGGAGTTCGCGCGGTTGCTCAACCGGACTGGGAGATCCGTAGAAGCGGCCGAGTACTTTCAGGCGGTGATCGATGCCGCGGCTGGCTCGCGCCGTGGCCTCGATCTCTACCGAGGGGGACTTGCCTCGCGCGCACTCGGTCGCTATCGGGAGGCGAATACGTTCTTCCGGAACGCCGCCGCCGCCTCGCCGAGCGACCCGGCAGTGCAGACGGCATGGGCAGAGCTCTTCCTGGAAAAGCACAACCGCGCCGACGCCGTGCGATCGTTCCAGGAGGCACTGACGCTTGCTGACGAATGGGCTCCCGCGCACCTAGGCCTGGCGCGTGCGCTGGTCAACGAGAACCCCCCGGCGGCCCGCGCCTCGGCCGAGCGGGCGCTGGAGATCGCCCCGACATTCGTCGAGGCCCATCTGTTCCTCGCCGAGGAGGAGCTTGGTGACCGTAACGTTGACGGCGCACGGGCGTCGGTGGAACGCGCCCTGGAGATCAATCCAGCGAGCCTCGAGTCACGCGCGCTGGTCGCCGCTATGGCTTACCTGGATGATCGGGTCGATGACTTCGAGGCCGAGGTGGCGCGTGCGCTCGCCATCAATCCGGCGTACGGTGACATCTACCGGATCGCCGGGAGCCACACCGCCCGCGCGTATCGATTCGATGAGGCGGTCGTTCTCGTTCGACGCGCCCTCGAGCTCGACCCGAATAACCCGCGCACCCATGCGGAACTGGGTATGCACCTGCTGAGAACTGGTGACGAGCAAGGCGCTCGTGAAGCCTTGGATCGGGCGTTTGCCGACGATCCGTTCGATCTGATCACCTTCAACCTGCTGAATATGATGGACACGCTCGACGAATTCCAGACGTTCGAGCGCGGCGACGTGATCCTCCGGCTGCATCGGGATGAGGCCGCGGTGCTGAGCGAATATGTGCTGACCCTGGCCCAGCAGGCGCTTGACGAACTGTCGGCCCGCTATCGTATGGAAGTGGAAGGGCCGATCCTCATCGAAGTGTTTCCACGTCATGATGACTTCGCGGTGCGCAACCTCGGACTGCCGGGCATGATCGGGGCGTTGGGGGCCTGCTTTGGCCGGGTGGTGACGATGGATTCGCCCCGCGCGCTCCCACCGGGTGATTTCAACTGGCGGTCGACGCTCTGGCACGAGATCGCGCATGTGATCACGCTTCAGATGTCGGGCAACCGGCTGCCACGATGGCTCAGTGAGGGTATCTCGACCTACGAGGAAAAACGAAAACGGCCCGAATGGGGACGGGACCAGGTGCTGTCCTTTGCCCGGGCCCTCAACGACGACGCGGCACTTCCGCTGCGCGATCTGAATAGTGGATTCTCGCGACCGGAAACGATATCGATGTCGTATTTTCAAGCATCCGTGCTGGTCGAGCATCTCGTCGACACCCACGGTGAACCGGCGCTTCAGGAGCTGGTTGGAGCGTACGCTGACGGGGTCGAGACTGATGAGGCCTTGGCGCGTATCGGTCTGACCTTTGACACCCTGCAGGCCAGCTTCGACGAAGCGGTGGAGCGAGAGTTCGGCGACCTGCGTCGCGCGCTGCGTCCGCCGGACGGGGCCGCGCCCGAGGCCGAGTCCGAAGCCGGTTTGGCGGAGCTCGGGCGGCTGGCGGCCGAGCATCCCGGCAGCTACCCTGTGCAGTACTCGTACGGGATGGCGCTCCGGGCCGCGGGTGAGCTTAGAGACGCGCTCGAGGTGCTCGGGCAAGCGGCGAGTCTCGCGCCTCAAGCCACCGGCATCGAGAGTCCACGCGGCGTCATGGCGGGGATCGCCCAGGAGCTGGGCGACCGGGAGCGCGCGATGCGAGAGCTGGAGCTGCTGCTCGAATACGACGCAACCTCAATCGAGGCGGTTCGCGACCTGGCGGCGCTGGCCGAGGAGGCCGGTGACCAGGCGCGTATGGCCCTGGCGTATGACCGCGTCATCGGAATCGACCCCTTCGATCCGGTTTCTCACCAGGCCGTGGGCCGAATGGCGCTGGCGAGGGGCGAGATTGACCGCGCGATTCTCGAGTTTCAGGTTGCGCTGGCCGTGGGTCCGGTCGACCGGGTTGGAGTGTACTCCGACCTGGCCGAGAGTCTGTTGCTCGCTGGTCAGCCTAACGCTGCCAAACGCGAGGCGCTCAACGCGCTCGAGATCGCGCCGACCTACGAGCGGGCGCAGGAGCTTCTCCTGCGCGCGGTCGAGGAGCAGCCTTGACCCGTGTGGCTGCGGTCGCTGCGTTCATCCTCCTCCTGACGACCTTGGCCCGACCTGCCGCGCAAGATCTGCGTCCGCCTCGGCTGGGGGACGACCGACTCGTCGGTCTCGAGTGGACCTTTGTTCGCATCCGATACAGCTCGGAGCCGGGTCGTCTGCAGCAGTTCCGGCAGACCTACTGGAGTGACCCGTGGGCGGTCGATGCGCCGGCCGCTGAGCAGAACCTCTCTCGCCGGATGGCACGAGTGACCACGATCAAAGTCCAGGAACCGGTGGTGCTGGAGTTGACCGACCCCGAGCTCTGGGAACACCCGTGGATCTACTTCGTCGAGCCGTCGAACATCGAGTTTACCGATCCGGAGGTCGGTATCCTTCGGGAGTTCCTCCTGCGTGGAGGCACCGCGACATTTGACGACTTTCATGGTTCGGTCGAATGGGATCTCGTCGAGCATCAACTGGGTCGGGTCTTTCCCGATCGGTCGATCGTTCGACTCGACCTCGACCATCCGGTGTTCCGCTGCTTCTACGACCTTGACCAGTATCCGCAGATTCCGGGCCTGGGGTCGTTCTTCAACAACGTGACCTGGGAGAAAGGCGGCTACGAGCCGCAGCTGCATGGCATATTGGACGACGACGGTCGGGTGATGGTCCTTGTCAACTACAACACCGATATGGGCGACGGCTGGGAGTGGTCAAACGCCGAGGAGTATCCAACCTACGTCCAGTACACCGCTCAGTCGTATCGAATGATCATCAACGAGATCGTCTACGCCCTGACGCACTAGTGTCCTGAGTTCGATATACCTGTACACCGAGGGCGGCGCGATCGCCTGGATGGCCAGGCGCGACGAGCGAGCATATCGGGAATATTCGAGCACGAGAAGAAGGTTCTAGCGCCGGCCTCTACGGGATGCAGCGCTGGCCGAATGTACAGGTATATCGAACTTAGGATACGAGGAGGGTGTTCTCATGATTCGTGCAGTGAGGTCTGGACCGCGGCCCCCGGCTCGCACGGCGCGACGAGGGAACAGATTGGGCATATGTGACCGAGGAGCAACGCAGCCAGGCGGGATGCCCCGGCCGTAGATCGCTTTGCGATTCACGAGGACACTCCAGTAGATGGAATCATCGAGCGCAGCGGACGTTGCTGACCGTGTCACGCGAGGTCGGGAGCAGATCCTCACCGAGCTCCGCAAGGTCATCATCGGGCAGGACGATGTCGTTGAGCTGGTGCTGACGGCACTGATCACTGGCGGACACTGCTTGATCACCGGGGTGCCGGGGCTGGCGAAGACGCTACTGGTCAAGACGCTCGCCGAAGTCCTGCATCTGTCGTTCAAGCGGATCCAGTTCACACCGGATCTCATGCCTGCGGACATTACAGGCACCGATGTGCTCGAGGAAGAGGACGGGCACCGCCATCTGCGGTTTGTCAAAGGCCCCGTGTTCGCCCAAATCCTCCTGGCTGACGAGATCAACCGAACACCGCCCAAGACCCAGGCTGCGTTGCTCGAAGCGATGCAGGAGTATCACGTGACCTCGGCCGGGAGAACCTACGAGCTCGAGCGGCCGTTCCTGGTGCTGGCGACGCAGAATCCGATCGAGCTCGAGGGCACCTATCCGCTCCCGGAAGCCCAGCTGTCGCGGTTCATGTTCAACGCGGTGATGTCGTATCTCCCAGAGGATGATGAAGTGCGCGTCGTGACGACGACAACATCCGACGAGACAGGGTCACCGAATCGCATCTTCGACGGCCACGACATCCTGGAGTTTCAGCGACTGGTCCGGCAGGTGATCGTGTCGGACGAGGTGGCGCGGTATGCGGTTCGGCTCGTCGACGCGTCGCGCCCGGGTCGAGCCAACACACCAGAGTTCGTCGAGAAATGGGTGAAGTGGGGCGCCGGTCTTCGAGCTTCTCAGGCGCTGATCCTGGGAGGGAAAGCGCGCGCACTCATGCAGGGACGCTACCACGTGTCGGTGGGGGACGTGCGTGCCCTCGCTCACCCCACTCTACGACATCGGATCATCACCAACTTCTTCGCCGAGTCAGAAGGTGTTGATCGGGAAACCGTCATCGCACGCCTGCTCGACACCGTACCCCAGCCTCGCAGCGGCATATGACATGACCACCGCTCCTCGCGCCAACGAGCTGCGGTATCTGGACCCGCATGTCGTGGCGCGAATGGGCTCGATGGAACTCCGGGCCCGAACCGTGGTCGAGGGGTTCCTCATCGGCCTGCACCGCAGTCCCTATCAGGGCTTCAGCGTCGAGTTCTCTGAATACCGGCAATACATGCCGGGCGACGACGTCTCGCTGATCGATTGGAAGGTCTACGCGCGAAGTGATCGGTACTATGTAAAGAAATTCGAAGAAGAGACCAATCTGGAGTGTCATCTCCTTCTTGACGTGTCCGGATCGATGGGGTACAGCTCGACCGGAATCAGCAAACAAGAATACGGGTCGTATCTGGCTGCGTCACTGGCCTACCTGATGAACCGTCAGCACGACGCGGTTGGCTTGATGGTCTTTGCCGAACAGGTGCTGAACCATCTTGAGGCGAGCGCGAGACCTGAACATCTGCGGCGAGTGCTTCTGGCGCTTGACGGGCTCGAGGCCGGCCGTGGGTCGAACCTCGCGAAGCCACTCGGTCGGCTGGCTGACAGGCTTTCACGCCGGGGGATGGTGGTCTTGATTTCAGACTTGCTCGATGAGCCTGAGCGAGTCATCGAGGGCCTCAGGCACCTTCGGTTTCGGGGGACGGATGTGGTCGTGTTTCACGTTCTGGACCACGCCGAGCTGATGTTCCCGTTCGAGGCCGCCGCGCGCTTTCAGGACCTTGAGACGGGTGAGGAGGTGCGGGCCGTGCCATCCGCGGTCCGCGAGTACTATCTCAAACAGATCCAGGACCTCATCGACGTGTACAAGCGTGAGCTGCGACTGGTTGGTATCGACTACCGCCTCGTCGACACCGCGAAGCCGCTCGATCTCGCGCTGCTTGCCTATCTGTCGGCCCGCAGTCAGCTATATTGAAACAAGGAGTCGGAACTTCTCGCCCGTCGTGCCAGACCAATGTCCTTCCTCTTTCCTGGGTTCTTCATCGGCGTGCTGGCCATTGGTGTTCCGATCATGCTTCATCTCTGGAAGCGTGAGGCAGCGCCACGGGTCGCGTTCAGTGACATCCGTTTTATCAGCCGGGCGCCGGTCCTACGAGCGAGTCGCCGTCGACTTCGTGAGCTTCTTCTGTTGGCCCTGCGTATCGCCGCCATCCTGTTGTTGGTGTTGGCGTTCACCCGACCATTCTTCGACGCCTCAGGGCTGTTGTCGCGAGACCTGACTGTCGTCGTGCTCGATCGGTCGTTCAGCATGGGGGCGCCCGCGACATTCCGGCGCGCGCGCGCGGCGGCGGCAACGGCCATTGCAGATGCCCCGTCTGATCACGCGGTCGGTCTGGTGCAGTTCGACGATCGGGCCCAAGTTGTCCACGACGCGACCCTCGACCGCTCCGCCGTAGCGGCACGACTGGAGGACGTCACTCCCGGGTCCGGCGCAACTCGCTTCGCGGTCGGTGTAGGCGCGGCGGCCGCGATGTTGGGCTCTCGAGCGGGTCGGATCGTCGTCGTCACTGATCTGCAGCAATCAGGATGGGAGCGCCCTTCCGACGTTGTCGTTCCGGCCGACGTCGTCGTGGAAGTGTCCGACGTAGCCACCGACCGGGCGAACCTTGCGGTGACCTCGGTGCGTACGGGTCCGCGTGGGGTTGCCGTGGTGGTTCTCAACGGTGGGACGGAGCGGCCGACTACCGTGACGCTCCACCACGACGGACGGCTGCTGACCGCGGACCAGGTGGTCGCGCTGCCCGGCTCTACGGAGGTGGACATCGATGTCGATCTGCCCGCAACTGGTGCCATCCAGGTGACGGTCGACGACCCGGATGGCGTGCCGGCGGACGACCGACGCTACCTGCTCCTGGACCCGCCACCTCCAACCGGCGTGGGAATCGTGACCAACGGAGGGCGTATCGGGACAGGGGCGTTCTATCTGGAGCGGGCATTGCTGGCGGGCGAGGACGAGCATTATTTTGAGGTCGTCACGATCGCGCCGGATGCCCTGGCGACGCATGAGCTGTCCAGTCTCGAGGTCGTCATCATCATCGGGACCCAGGGGCTTGGCCGGCAGGGACGCGAGCGGATCGCAGCGTACGCGGCGGGCGGTGGTGGTGTGATGGTTGTGGCCGGTCCAACCCTGGACCCGCAGCTCGTGGCCGACGTCTTCGGCGACGATCTTCCACTCAGACTCGAACCGGTGGACGCCCAGGTCGAGACCAGTTTCTCGGTGGTCGACGCGCGACACCCGATGTTTCAACCGTTCGGCGGTTTCGTTGACACTCTGGGACAGGTGCGCGTCCAACGGGCGGTGCGCGTCGTCGAGACGCCCGATGTCCGGGTGCTGGCTCGGTTCGAGGACGGCACGGCCGCGCTCGCCGAGTACGTGGTCCACCAGGGACGTGCTGTCGTGTTCGCGACAGACCTGAACAACGAGTGGAACGATTTTCCTCGGCGTCCCACGTTTCTCCCATTCGTCTACGAGCTGATCCGGTATCTCGCTGGTGACCGCGACGAGCGTCGAGAGCTGACGGTGGCCGACCTGCCCTCCGGCCTCGAGCCCCAACTCGGTCTGGCGGCGCTGCCCGAGTCAGGACGGCGTGTCGTGGTCAATGTCGATCCCCGGGAGTCAGAGATGACGAGGTCGAGCGCCGACACCTTTCTGAGTCATCTCCGTGTCGGTGAGTCGGATGGCGGTGGCGTCGGGTCTTCCCCGCCGCTAGAGGCAGCCCAGGAGTCCGAACAGAGCTACTGGTGGTACGCCGTGCTGGCGATGCTGCTCGTGCTTGTGGCCGAAGCGTGGCTGGGACGCGCCCCGGCCTGACCGCCATGCGTTTGCCCACCGTCTTGCCGCGTGAGACAATACCTTAAAGTTGGGCTAGCCTCCCTCAGGCGACCTAACTCTTGTCGGATCAGTAACTAAGCGAGGGGCGGATATCTCGTGGAGCAGTCCTCTCTTGACGATCTTCGCGGCGTGTTGACCCGAGTCCGCCGCCGCTGGATCACGGCGAATTCGATGCGGGCGGGCACCCGCGCCGTCATCGTGGCGCTGGCGCTCTTGCTGGTGATTCTGGCCACCGACCATTTCCTCGAACCCGCTGATGTCGCGATAGTTGTGCTGGCGATTGCGGCGTGTGTTGGCGCCGTGACGTTTGCGATCCGAACGCTCTGGCCGTTGCGACGGATCCCGAGTGACACGCAGGTCGCCCGGTTTATCGAGGAGCAGTGTCCCGACCTCGAGGACCGACTGGCAAGCGCCACTGAGGTCGCCGGATCCGGTCACCCGTCTGCGCTCGGCGGCCTCGTCTTGGTCGACGCAGCGGCGAAGGTACGGTCGGTCGACGTCGATCGCGTCGTCGCGTCGGATCATGTCTGGGGATCGATCCTACGAGGTGCCGCCGCGACCGTGGCCTTTCTCATCGTCTTCGCCGCCGGCAGTGACTCTGTGAGCCGGATCGCGCGAACCGCGTGGCTCTACGCCTTTCCCTATACTGTCACGCTGGAGATTGAGCCGGGCGACGCGCGCGTCGTGGCTGGTGAGTCGTTGGCGATCGTGGCTCGTCTCGGGGGTACGATCGGCGCGCCTTCTCGGACACCGCCTTCAGTAATGCTGACCGATGTCGATGGTCAGACACACACCGTCGACATGGACGTCGCAGACGGTGATGAGTATAGGGCAGTGATGCCGCCGGTCACCGACGACTTCACCTACCACGTCAGCGCCGCTACCCTCATGTCGGACGAATACAGCGTAACGGCCTTGTTTCCACCGGGCGTTGACCGGATCGACGTTGCCTACCAGTATCCACCGTTCACCCAATTGCCCCCGCGAGTCGAGACCGACGGCGGTGACGTCTATGCTCCTGCCGGAACACAGGTGACGCTCACGGTGCGTACGGATAAGGCGGTGCGTCGCGGTGGGCTCGACCTGGAGGTCGGCGGTCGGATGCCGCTCGTCGTGATGGATGACCGCACGCTCCAGACATCGTTCACGGTGTCGGAGGACGACTCCTACCGGGTCGCACTGGTCGACAACGATGGTTTGTCAAGCCCGGCCGACGTCGACTACTTCATTCGAACCGTGCTCGACCGCCCACCCAACGTTGAGATCACCCGACCGTCGGGTGACCTCGACATCACCCCTCTCGAGGAGGCGGTGATTGAGGCGAGCGCCCGCGACGACTTCGGTCTCGAGCGCTTCGAACTGGTGTATGCCGTGGTTGGCGAACCAGAACGATCCGTTGACCTTCTGTCCGATGGATCGCGGCGGAGTGTGACCGCTGGATACACGATCTACGGTGAAGATCTCGAACTTGAGCCGGGTGACTTCATTAGCTACTACGCGCGGGCGCTCGACACAAACACCGGTGACGGGGCCGGAGAGGTGCGGAGCGATATCTACTTTCTGCAGGTGCGGCCCTTTGACCAGGAGTTCGAAGGTGCGCAAAGTCAGTCGACGTCGTCGATGGATGCGGGTGAACTCGGAGACCTCGCCGGGCTGCAGAAAGAGATCATCGTGGCAACCTGGAGGCTCGATCGCCAGAGGGCAGACGCACGACGCACCGACAATGTCAACGCGGTCGCCGATGCTCAGGAGGAGCTCCGATGGGCCACATCGAGACTGGCACAGCAACTCCTGGCCCGAGAACGGCGGGGCCCACCCCAGACCCGCGGTCGATCAATAACCGAGGTCCAGGTGCTCCGCGATGCCGTGGCGGCCATGACGGAGGCTGAGATCAGCTTGCGAGCCGAAGAGACGAGCCGTGCCATCCCTTCCGAGATGGACGCGATGAACCATCTCCTCAAAGCCGAAGCCGAGGTTCGTCGGAGGCAGGTGAACACCCAGCAGAGCGGCGCTGGTCGACGCGGTGAGAGCCAGGCTCGCGAAGACTTATCCGCATTGTTCGACCAGGAGCTGCGCCGGGACCAACAGACCAATTACGAAACGCGTTCGCCATCGGAGACTGACGATGAGACGCGGGACGAGACCGAAGCACTGCAGCGTCTTCGTGAGCTTGCCGAGCGCCAGCAAGACCTGAGCCGGGATCAGGCCGAGCTGGCCAGTTCAGAGGCCGACATCGCCGACGAGGAACGGCGACGTCAGCTCGATCGACTCACCCGCGAGCAGAACCAGCTTCGAGTCGAGCTCGAAGCGCTGGCTCGCGACCTTGAACGGTTGGAACGGAACTCTGGGATGCAGCAACCGGCCAGCGCGGCCGAAGTCTCGGATCGGATGCGTCGGGCGACCAGCGATCTGAGCCGGGGCGATGTCTCCCAGGCGGCACGAGAGGGCCAGCAGGCGGCCGAGCGGCTGCGGGACATGCAGCGGCAGATAGAGGGGCGATCTGGAGGCGGAGGTGCGGCACTCGGTGAGCTTCAGCTCGAAGCCAGGCAGCTGGGCGATCAGCAGCGGCAGATGGCGTCGGACACGCGTCAGTCCGAACCTGGGCTGGGGGGGCAGGCGACCCGCGCCGGGCTGGCGACCCGCGGCGACCAGCTGGCCGACCGAATCGATTCGCTTGAAGACCGCATGCAGGACCTGCTCCCCCGCACCCTGGAGGAGACCCAGGAGGCGCTGCGCGGCGCGCTCGAGGAACTGCGCACGGCGAACGCGGCCGGGCAGACACGCGAGATGGCCAACCGCCTGCGTCGGGCCGCCGTACCGCCCGAGTCGTCTGACGCTGAGAGAGACGACGAGGTCGAGGCGATCGCGGCCGATGCCGACGTCCTCGCCGAGGCGCTCGACCAGGTTGCGCAGCGTCTCGCTGCTGGACGAGCGCAGAGTGCGACGGCTCAGCGTCTGGCCGAAGAGCTGGAAGCCGCCCGGGCGGTGCGACGAAGCCTGGACGCGATCGAAGCGCGGCTGAGGCAAGCTGCTGCCGCCGGCGGCGGTCCCGATCAGGACAACCCGGCGGCGCCAGAAGACGGCGATTCGGGCGGCGCCGATGGCCAGGCGGAGGTCCGTCCGCCGTCGAGCTCCGACGGCTCACCATCGCCAGGGCAGAGCGGCTCCGACGTGAGTCGTGAGTTGGCCCGGCTGCAGGAGCGATTGATGCGACAGCTGGCGGAGTCAACCCAGTTGCTCGAGCAGCTGAGGCGTCAGCGTCCCGAGGCGGAGCAGGATCTTGAACGATGGGCACAGCAGTGGCAAAGCGGGCCGGCTCCAGGAACCGAAGCAGCCAAGCAGGATTTCTCCGTTTGGGAGGGTCTTCGTGACGATCTCCTGGTCGCGTTGGAGGCCTTCGAGGCATCGCGCTCCCGTGATCTGCGCGAGGAAGAAATCGGAGATCGTCTGACCGTCGGCCCGAGCGACCAAACGCCCGACGCGTACCGCCGACTCGTCGAGCGCTACTACCAATCGCTCGCGACTGAGTCCGGGCGCCCGTGACGATACCCGCATCTGACCGGCCCGTCGTAGCGACATCGAGGTCATGAGCCTGGCGACTGCACCCGCATGGTGGGTGCTCATCGTTCTCTGTGCGGGCGCCGGCCTGGTCGGCTATGCCGCGTACGCGCACGCCTCGGTCCCGTTGTCGTGGCACCAGCGCAGCATCCTCCGGGGGCTGCGTATCGCGTCGTCGTTGCTCCTGATACTCTTCCTGCTGAGACCCGTATCGACCGAGCCTACCGCCATGCGCGACGCGGTCGTTCCGGTTCTTGTTGACGTGTCACGCAGCATGCGTCTGGCTGATGTGACAGGCGGGCGTCGGATCGATCGCGCCACCGCCGTCGTTCTCGAACAGATCCTGCCCTCAGTGGAGAGCGAGTTTCAGGTCGACGTACTGACCGTAGGTGACGACATCCGCCAGTCCGATGTTGCCGCTCTCGCGTCTTTGGAGCCCGCTGGGGCCCGCAGTGACCTGCTCAGCGCACTGACCGAGGTGGAGCAACGATATGCCTCGCGCACAGTTGCCGGTGTGGTGCTCGTATCGGATGGCGGCGATACCTCGGGACGTGAGATCGCCGATGTGGCGGCGGAGATCGGGTTTCCCGTCTACGCTGTCGGGGTCGGCGCCCCACGGCCCACACTCGATCTTCAGGTGACCGGTCTCACGGCGGGCGCGGCACCGGTGGCGGAGTCGGTCGTCGACATCGATGTCTCGGTGGTCAGTTATGGTCGCGGGCCGGAGCCGGTCGAGCTGAAGTTGCTGGAGGATGGGCAGTTGGCCGAGCTGCGCCGCGTGACGCCGCGCGACGGCGTTCCGCTCCGAGTCCAGTTCCAGGTCTCACCGAAGACCGACAGCGCCACGGTGTACACCGTCGACATCGACCCTGAAGCTGGTGAGGTGGCGATCGAGAACAACCGTCGCAGCGTGCTCGTACAGCCGCCGGGTCGCCCGCGGCGTCTTCTGATCGTTGAAGGGGCTCCTGGGTATGAGCACACCTTCCTGAAACGGGTCTGGATCCGCGATCCGGGTATTGTGCTCGATGCAGTGGTCCGGAAGGGACAGAACGACCGGGGCGAACACACGTTCTACATTCAGGGTGACGCCGAGCGGATGGCCGGCCTCGGTGCCGGGTACCCAGTCGATCGACGCACCCTGTTTCAGTACGACGCTGTCATCTTCGCCAACGTCGAAGCCGAATTCCTCGATCCGGCTCAGCTGGACCTGACGGCCGCGTTTGTCGAGGACCGCGGCGGCGGTCTTCTGCTGCTTGGGTCGTTGTCGCTGACCGGACCGGGCTTGGTGGACTCGCCGCTCGAAGCGGTGCTCCCGCTGGACGTGTCCCCACGGGGCAGATCGAGCGGGTCCCAGACCGCTGACGCTCAGCTGGACAAAGCGACCGTGACGAGTGACGGTCTAACCCATCCGATCATGCAGATCGGGAGCACCCCGACCGAGACGCGGGAGCGGTGGGAACAACTGCCACCGCTGGGCGGGAGTGTCGCCCTGGGGCGGTCGAAACCTGGAGCGTCGGTGCTGGCGGTCGTGTCTGGTCCTGGTGGTGACACCCGTCCCTTAGTATCGATCCAACGGTACGGTCGCGGGCGCGCGATGGTGTTTTCAGGTGAGGCGGCGTGGCGCTGGAAGATGATGCAACCGGCCGCGGACCGCTCCTATGACAGATTCTGGGGTCAGGCGGCGCGTTGGCTGAGCGCTGGCCCGGCCGGTCCCGTGACGGTCTCGGCGGAAGGCGGGCAGGCACCAGGCGATGTCGTGCGGCTGGATATCAGCGTGAGGGACGACGCGTATCGGCCGGTCACTGACGCCGATCCGCGTGTCAGAATTCGGACCCCCGAAGGTCGTGGCGCGACGGTCAGCCCGGTGCTCGTGGATGCCGATGAGGGCCGGTATACGGCCAGCTTCGAAGCGAGCACGTCTGGCGTATATCGGGTCGACGTCTCGGCAGATGAACGTGAGATGCGGCTGGGTTCGGCGACCGAATGGGTGCTGGTTGGTGGTGTGGACACTGAGCTCTCCGATCCCAGACTCGACTCCCGCCTCCTCCAGCGGCTTGCCGATGCCACGGGCGGCGCCCTGTTGACTCCTGCCGATCTCGCAACGCTTCCGGGACGGCTTTTGTCGACCGCGTCAGGCGTCGCTCAGCAGACGAGAGAACTGTGGCACAGCGTCTGGAGCTTCCTCTTGGTCATCATGCTGCTGACGACCGAGTGGTTCCTCCTGCGCGCATGGGGCTTGAGGTAGGCGACGTGAGGAGGCGACAAGCGGTCGTGACGGCGGTGGTCTCCGCTGCGATTGTGCTGGGGGCGGCTCCGGTGGCGCTTGCCGACGACTACTTCACTCTGATTGTCGCGGGTGCATCCGGTGGTGGACCCTACGTCCAGACCTATGAGCGGTGGCGGCAAGAGCTGGTATCAGCGCTTCGCGACCAGGGCGAGTTTCGCGATGATCATTTGGTCGTCCTGGCCGAGACACCAGGGCCAGGGGTGGGGCGGGCGTCCCGCGACGGGGTGACCCAAGCGTTTAGAGATCTCAGTAGCCAGATGACAGGAGAGTCGGTTCTTCTGGTCGTATTGATGGGCCACGGCACGTATGACGGTGTCGACGCAAAGTTCAATCTCGTCGGTCCGGATCTCGAGTCGAGGGAGTGGGCGGCGCTCCTGGACGCGTGTCCAGGTCGGACCGTGTTCGTCAATACCACCGCCGCGAGCTACCCGTTCGTCCAACAGCTCGCCCGTCCCGGTCGTATCGTCATCGCCGCCACCGCAACGTCGGCCCAGCGGTATGACACCGTGTTTCCAGAGTTCTTTGTCCGGGCGCTGACCCAGGAATCTGCTGATGCCGACCGAGATGGTCGTGTCTCGGTCTGGGAGGCCTTTGAATATACCAGCGCGGAAGTCCGACGCTGGTATCAGCGCCGGGGGCGATTGGCGACCGAGCGGGCGATTCTCGATGATAGCGGCGACGGTTCCGGACGCGAGGCTGGGAAAGACGGGCGCGACGGCGTCCTGGCCGCACAGGTGTTTGTCGGCGCTGGTGGCGATCCACCGCCGATCATCTCAGACCCGTCATTGGTGCCGCTCGTCGAGCGCCGCGACGCCCTCGAGGACCAGGTGGCCGATTTGAGGGTCCGAAGCGCCGACCTCGAGGCTGTCGCCTACGAACGCGAGCTTGAGCGACTTCTCATCGAGTTGGCCCGAGTGTCGCGTGAAATCCGACGGCGAACACTCGGCGGTGACAGGACCTGTGTCCACGATGCAGTGCAAGAACTGCCAGATAGAGATTGACGAGAAGGCGCTCATCTGCTTCAGATGCGGCACAGCCACGGCAGATCCGGTTCGTCGTCCGGTCGAGATGGCACCACGACGCGCAGGGCTGCTTACACCGCTCTTGCTGGGCGTCGTGTTTCTCGTCGTCGGCGGTTTCTTCCTCACCCGCGCGTCGGATGGACAGCCGACATCGCCGATGGTCTGGGTCATGCTGGGCGTGGCGGGCGCGCTGCTCGTGTATCGGTTACGCTTTCGGTGAATCTAGTGCAGCTGTCATCATTGCTGCGGTGGGAAGAGTTTCGCTAAGATGACCGTCTGAGCCGGTCTTTGGGCTCTCCAGGCATCACGAGCCACATGTCGGAGCCACGACTCGAAGTCACCGATACCCTCGGCCGTAGGGTCGTCACGATCGAGAAGGTGCCGTTCTTGATTGGTCGACGAGTCGGAAGTGATCTGCATCTCCCGAGCGCAGAGGTGTCGCGCGACCACGCCGAGATCGACGCCGACGGCTATGTGATTCGAGACCGCGGGTCCCGATACGGCACGTTTGTCAATGATGCGGAGATAGAGCAGCAGCAGCCCCTGGCCCACGGCGACCGGATTCGGCTTGGGCGCAGTGGAGGGGCAGAGATCGTCTTCTTCATAGCCGCCGGCGATCAGCCGACAGAACGTGGGGCCGGAGTGGTTGGCGATCTTCGCCAGCTGGCGACTCTACTGGAGGGGCTGCGGGCTCTGAGCTCTGCGCGGGTGCTCGACGACGTGCTGACGCTGGTCATGGATGCCGCGATCTCGGTCGGGGGGGCGGAGCGTGGGTTCATCATGCTCGCCGGTGATGACGGACAGCTCGAATTCACCTTGGGGCGATCGCGGGACCACAAGACACTGCCCGGCAGTGGATTTGAGACCAGCCGAAAGATCCCAGAGGAGGTTTTTACGACCGGCAAGGTCCGGATCGAGGCCGATCTGCTCGACGGCGATCTAGCGGATCAGCACATGGGTACGATTGCACTCGGCATTCGGAACGTCCTGTGTGTGCCTCTCCGTCTGGTCCGGTACACCGATAAGCAGGAAGTGGCCGCCGACGATCGACGGATCGGTGTGCTTTATCTCGACAGCCGTGAAAAGGGCACGTTACTGTCTGGGTCGACGACCGGCGCGCTGGAGGCGCTGGCCAACGAAGCCGCCGTGGCGATTGAGAACGCCAAGTTGTATCGCACGGCCCTCGAGAAGGCAAAGATGGAGCAGGAGATGACGACGGCGGCAGAGATTCAGCGGGCGTTGCTCCCGCCCGGCCGCCGCGAAGGTAAGTTCTTTGACGCGGTGGCGGAGATGATGCCGTGTCGCGCGATCGGGGGGGACTTCTTCGACTACATCGACCTCCCGGAGAGCGGATTCGGATTCGCGCTCGGCGATGTCGCCGGGAAGGGTCCTCCCGCCGCACTGCTCGGCGCGATGCTCCAGGGGTCACTAGCGGCGCAGGCATTCGCCAGCGTTGGCCCGGCTGCCACCATGGCGGCCGTGAATACGGCGTTGGTCCGCCGTGGCATTCAGGGGCGGTTTGTGACGCTGTTCTACGGCGTGCTGTTCCCCGACGGTCGCCTGAACTACTGCAACGCCGGACACAACCCCCCAATGCTCGTGACGCGCTCACGGGTGGAGCGCCTCGAGACGGGTGGGATGGTGCTCGGGCTGTTTGACGGCACGCCATTCGAAGAAGGAAGTGTCGTGCTCGAACCGGGTGATTTTCTGGTGACGTTCAGCGACGGCGTGTCAGAGGCGATGGATGGGGCGGGTGAGGAGTTTGGTGACGAACGCCTCCTGGAGAGTATCGCCACCATGACCGAGAACGAAGTTGCGCGCCGGCTGAAACACATCTTTGCCAGCGTCTCCGCATTTACGGCCGGCGCCGCGCAGAATGACGACGTGACGGGGATGGTCATTGGCTATCGTGGGCTCGACGGTACCGGCGAGGCGACCGACATATCGACCTAGTGGCGAAGGTGGTCCGAGTGTATTCCGCACCACCAAGCCCGCCGATGTCGTTACACCCATTCCTAGGCCATCCGTGGGGAGGTCGGGCCGATCATCAGCCCCGCTGTTCGATTGGCACGAAGTCGCGCTCGCCCTCACCTAGATACACCTGTCGCGGGCGCGCGATCCTCTGCTCCTTATCCTTGAGCATTTCCTGCCACTGGGCGATCCATCCGACCGTCCGGCCGATCGCGAAGAGCACCGGGAACATCGCCGGCGTGAATCCCATCGCCTCGTAGATGAGACCGGAGTAGAAGTCGACGTTCGGATACAGCTTGCGAGAGATGAAATAGTCGTCTTGCAGGGCGATTCGCTCAAGCTCCAGCGCGACGTCCAGCCGGGGGTTCTTCCCGGTGACTTCGAACACGTCATACGCCGTGTTTTTGATGACCGTGGCGCGCGGGTCGTACGACTTGTAGACGCGGTGCCCAAAGCCCATCAGCCGTCCTTCGCCAGCCTTGACCTTCTTGACAAAGGCCGGAACCTTGTCGACCGTCCCGATCTCCTCGAGCATCTTGAGCACCGCCTCGTTGGCTCCGCCGTGGAGCGGCCCATACAGGGCCGCGGCCGCGCCGGCCAGCGAGACGAACGGGTCAGCCTGTGAGCTACCGATACCGCGCATCGCACTGGTGCTGCAGTTCTGCTCGTGGTCAGCGTGGAGGATGAACAACACGTCGAGCGCGTGTTCGAGTATCGGGTCAGGCGAATAGCGAGGCTCCACCATCTTGAAGAGCATCGACAGAAAGTTCCCGATGAAGCTCAGCTCCGGGTCCGGGTAGACATACGGCTGGCCGACGCTGTGGCGAAAGGCATAGCCGGCGATGCTCGGCACTTTGGCGATCAGCCTCGCCACCTGCGTGTAGCGCGCCTCGTCGTCGAAGATCCGTTTGGCCTCAGGATAGAACGTCGAGAGGGCCCCCACGGTGCTCAAGAAGATACCCATCGGGTGGGCGTCGTATCGAAAACCACCCATGAACTTCTTGATGTTCTCGTGAAGCATCGAGTGGAGGCTGAGCTTCGTATCCCACGCGTCGAGCTGCGCCGCAGTCGGCAGCTCACCGTTGAGCAACAGATACGTCGTCTCGACAAACGTGCTCTGTTCCGCCAGCTGCTCGATTGGATACCCGCGGTATCGGAGGATGCCCTTGTCCCCGTCGATGAACGTGATGCGGCTCTTGCACGACGCGGTGTTCTGGAAGGCCGGATCGTAGGTCATTAAACCGAACTCGTCCGGGTCGACCTTGATCTGGCGAAGGTCGAGAGCTCGAATCGTCCCGTCACTAATCGGGACCTCGTACTGTTTTCCGGTTCGATTGTCGGTAATCGTTAACGTATCAGCCATGCCCTCTCATCCCCGCGTCCGACCAGCCCGCGTGTTCTAGTTAGCCATCGGGAGCCGCGTCCGTGTCGTCAGCCCCTCGGTCGTCGGAAGGGTCACCCTGACTCGAGCGTGACGACTCCGTATCACCCGGGACGCTGTACCGTCCATCGATCCAGTTTCGTAGATCCAGCAGCTTGCAGCGCTCGCTACAGAACGGCCGCCAGTCTGGCTCAACTGGCCGCTTCCGGCAGTACACACAGCGCGACCCGCTCATCGTCCCTAGTCAAAGAACCACATTCTATCAGCTCGTCGTCATTGGCCGGTGACGGTCATCGTCACCGCATAGAGCGACGTTCGAGCGGTGATAAACAGCGTAGTCCCGTCGGTTCCGCCGAATGCGAGATTGGCGGGAGGTTCTGGAACGGCGATTGAAGCGATTTGCACGCCATTCGGGTCGTAGACGGTAATGTCCTGACCCGTGAGGTAGACGTTGCCCATCTCGTCGATCGTCATTCCATCGGCGCCCTGCGTGGCGAACAGACGCTTATCGCTCAGGGACCCATCAGCCGTCGGCGCATACACGTAGGTGCGCCCGGCGCCGTGGTCTGCGACATAGACGCGGCTCCCATCCATGGCTCCAACGATGCCATTCGGACGCACCAGGTCGTCGGCGACCCGCCGGACCTCAGCGCGGTCCGGCGAGATGTAGTAGACGTGGTCCCCGTCCATCTCTTTGTCGTCGTCGGCGCCGTAACGTGGGTCGCTGAAATAGACACCGCCCTTCGGATCGACCCAGAGATCATTCGGACTGTTGAATCGTCGCCCCTCGAGCGCATCAGCCAGAACGGATACCTGGCCGCCAGCGTCGATGGCGGTTACGCGACGGTTTCCCATCTCGCAGATCAAGAGCTGGCCGTCGGGCGTGAACCTGAGACCGTTCGCCCGACCCGAGGCCTCCCGAAACGTCGAAACGCCTTCGTCCGGCGTCCAGCGATAGATACGCTCTCTCGGAATATCCGAGAAATATAGGTTACCATCCAGATCGGCGGCCGGTCCCTCCAGAAACCCGAATCCGGTTGCGAGGCGCTCGACCGTGGCACCCGGAGCCACGAGCGAACGTCCCTGAGTGCTCGGCTGACCCTCAGCCGCGAGAAGAACCACCACGAGACTGATCACGATTCTGCGCATCACCGTGCCGGTTCTACCGCGGGCATGTCGCCACGAGTCGTTCCCCGTCGATCCGTGCGGTCCGCATCGCCCGTTTGCCTTCGTTGTCCACCTCTTTTGGCGGTCTTTCGTCGCGTTCTGGTTGCGCCGGACGGTCGTTTTCCACGGTTCGGCGCCACCTCGAATCTGACGATTCGCCTGAGGACCTGCTCCAAGGGCGCGACGCTCCGCTGTGCGGCCCACAGCTCGAGCTCTGTGTCACCAGTTGGACGGATCCGCAGCAGATAGTCCTGCCCGCCCGAAATGATCTCGAGGGCCGCAACGCTCTGCTGATGACTCCGATCCAGCCCTTCCGCAACCCGCAACATCGCAGACAGTGTCTTGACCGCCCGTCGGAGCTCTGGTGACAGCTCGCCGTAACCCTCATGTGAGCGTTTCGGACTGACCCGACGGTGGTAGCGGGCCACGAGTGCAATGACTTCGACCTCTTCTGGCTCAAAGCCTCTGAGGTCGCCGTTCTTGACGAGGTAGTACGAATGCCTGTGATGACGACCGTAGCTGATGTGAACCCCGATATCGTGGAGCAGAGCCGCGTATTCCAGCCATTCGCGCTCGCGTCCTCCGAGACCGTGGTTTGTCTGGGTCTGGTCGAACAGGGCCAGCGCCATCCGCGCCACTTGCTCGGCGTGACTGGCGAAGTAGTTGCAGCGTTCCGCCAGCTCGATCACGCTCCGACGCCGGACGTCGGGGTACTTCTCGACCTTGGCGATTCTGGCCTGGTTCTTCCGAATATAGTCGAGGGCCAGACCCTCCCGCAGTGCCAAGTCGCATAGCGTCACTTCCGTCGCGCCGAGCTTCTTCAAGATGGTGTCGAGGAGGATCGACCCGGCGACGGCGAGATCGGCTCGGCGGGGGTCGAGACCGGGGATACGGAGCCGTTCGGCCAGCGTCATCCCCGCCAGTTGCCGGTGCAGCCGCCGGATCTGCTTGGCGCTGATCCGCCGGCTTCTGAGGCCCTCGGCTGCCACGGCACCGTCCTCGGTCGCGGCCAGTTGCCCGAGACTCAGAATCGTGCCCGACGTGCCGATGACACGGTCGAATCCCAGCTCCCTAATCTGCTCGACAGTGTCGGCGATTTCGCTCTGGATGGCCTTGACCAGTCGGCGCTCGTCACGCGTCGTCAGCGGGTCGCTCCGAACGAACTGTTCTGTCAACCGGATAACACCGATCTTCGCGCTTCGGGCCACCTGCAGGTGCGCAGCGGTTCCGCGGGTGAGCTCCACACTGCCACCGCCGATGTCGATCACGACGGCGGGTCCGTCCGACACGTCGACCCCGTAGACCGCGGCGCGGTGGATGAGCCGGGCTTCCTCGGTTCCAGAGATGACGCGCACGCGGATCCCGGTGCGCTGACGCACCGCGGTGAGAAACTCTCGACCGTTGTCGGCTTCGCGTACCGCGCTGGTGGCGGCGGCCACGATCTCGTCCACATCGTGGGCCTCGGCGAGGCGGCGAAACTTCGAGAGGACTTGAAGAGCGGCCATCGTCGATGATTCGGTCAGGGCTCGCCCGCCAAGACCGCCTGAGCCCAGCCGGACCATTTCTTTCTCTCGATCAACGACTTCGAACGACCGGTCTGAACGCACCTGCACGACGATCATGTGCAGCGAGTTCGTACCGATGTCGATAGCGGCTATTCTCATGGAGTTGCGATATAATCACCGACTCTCACATCAGCATGCGCCGACCCGGCGGAACATCCTACCATGACCGTCTCACAGCCCTTACGACGACCCGTAGAGCGGCTGATGCGTGCTCTGGGTAAGCATCTGCCACGGGCCATTGAGGGAGATGTCGAGCCGCTTCACCAGGCCCGCGTGGCCACCCGCCGGCTCCGGGAGATTCTACCGCTGTGCGCCTGCGAGGTGCCGCCGGCGCTGGCCAACCGGGTGTTGCGTCGAGTGCGTCGCGTGGGAAGGGCCCTGGGTGATGTTCGCGAGATCGACGTGTCGATCGACCTGGTCGAAGCGATCATGCAGGCCGGTACCGTCGACGACGCGGCCGGCCGTCGGCTGCAACAGCATCTGCAGGATGAACGCGAGGAGCGGCGTGAACGCATGCTCGACCGCCTGTCGTCCGTCAATTCCCGTAAGCTCGAACGTGATCTCGCCGATGTTGCCCGAGTCCTGGGAATGCGGCAGCAGACCGACGGGTGGGCGCAGACGCTGGCGGTCAGGATCCAAGGTCGGTCCGAAGGGGTTCAGCGGGCGGTCGGCGAGGCTGGAGCGCTCTACATTTCCGATCGAGTCCATCGTGTCCGAATCGCGACAAAGAAGCTGCGATATGCACTCGAGTTGGCGGGAGACACAGGCGAGGCGCGGACGCGGGAGGCGGTGCGGGAGCTCAAGGAGGTCCAGGAAGTACTCGGCCGGTTACATGACCTCGAGGTGCTGGCCGGGACGATTCAAGATCTCGCCATGCCGACTCCCAACGCCGACGACCCGACCGTGAACGCCGCGCTCGAGGCGTTGCGGCTTGCCCTCGATGGCGAGTGCCGCACCTTGCATAGTGAGTATGTCGGCAAACGGGAGGCGCTTCTTGGGGTCGCCCAGGATGCGGTGGCATCGGCCGTTCGCATCTGGACGGAGCGTGGTGGAGCATTGTCGCGGCCCGGGCCGACGCGTATGGTCCGCCGCGTACTCAGGATGACGATTCCGGTTCCGGAATCGGCCAATCCCAAGGTCGCAGACTAGTGGCCTGTATCGACTGAATCAGTACCGTTCGCCGGGCGGGGCATCCCGTCTGACGGCGTTGCTTCTCGGTCGAATACGGCCGGTATGCTCCCTCGTCGCGCCTTGCCAGGCGGGCGCCGCGCGCCAGCGACCGCCACTGATTCAGCCGATACAGACCACTAGAGCTCCCCATCTGCTTCATCCACCGAGCGACGCGCGCGGTCGTTCTCGTCGCCACGTATGCTACCCCTCTACTGCGCGGAGTATCCAGCCGAGGACGGCTCCACCGATGATCAGCCAGGTCGAATTGGGACGCCAGACCGCCAGAGCCAATCCAGACGCTACGAGTAGGGCCGCCGTCGACAGGTCGACGATCGCGGCGTGTCCGAGGTGCCACGTGACCGCGACCATCAGGCCGAGCGATGCGGCCACGACGCCGTCGACCAGACCGCTGGCGAGAGTGGAGGCACGCAGCCGTCCGACCAGTGGGTGGGTGACGGCGACGAAGACGAATCCGGGCGTAAAGATCGCGAGAGTGGCGAGGGTTGCTCCACGCCACCCGTCCAGCAGGAAGCCGATGAAGGTGGCCGTCGTGAACACCGGTCCAGGCGTCACCTGACCGACCGTGACCGCGTCGATCAATTGTTGCTCGGTGAGCCATGACCATCGTTCGGTCAGGTCTGCGCGGAGAAACGCGAGTAGCACGTATCCGCTACCAAACAGGATCGACCCGACCTTGAGGAAGAACAACGTGAGTCGGGTCAGGGTCACCGGGACCGCCGTCGCCGCGGCCAGCGCTGCCCCACCGACGGGTGTGGCGCACAGCGCCGCCAGCATGACCAGGATGCTCATGAGGGTGGCGCGGCTTGCGCGACGAGCCGCCAGGGCGACGACCCCGCCTCCAGCCAGCAGTGCGAGCTCGTTGACCCCGCCGATGGCCAGGGCAGTCACCATCAGGCCGATGACCGTCGACGTGACTCCTCCGCCGACACTGCGCCCGAGCTTCCACACCGCCTGAAGAATGATCGCGATAATGACCGGACTGACGCCGTATGTCAGCCACGCGACCTGAGGCGTCTCCCCGTAGCGCGTGTATCCCCAGGCGATCAACATTACCAGCAGGCAGGCCGGGACGATGAAGCAGACGCCCGCAGTGAGCAGGCCGGGCAGCCCACCGCGCTTGTAGCCGACGTGGATCGCCATCTCGGTAGAGTTCGGTCCGGGGATGAGATTGGTGGCTGCAAGGAGATCGAGGAATTCCGCATCAGTCATCCATCGACGCCGGTCGACGACTTCGTCCCGCATCATCGCGATGTGGGCCGCAGGGCCACCGAAGGCGGTGATCCCGAGCCGAAGGAAGAGGGCTGCGAGCTCCTTCACGGTGGTCTCCAGTGTCGATCGTCTTGGACGGACCGCCGGCAGCACATCACCGACACGGCGATGCCGACCGACCGTCGACACTACGCCGCGTGAACGCGGTGACCCGTATCAGGCACGGCCGTTCGACATTCCCGCTGGCTACGATAGTCCATCCTGGACACGACGCCGCCTACCCGGTGTCGACACCCTACCCGTCGAGCCGTTGACGAGACCCTCCCGGTCAATCCGGCGCCGTTCTACAGTTCCCGCACCCCGTGGCCGCGGATCAGGAAGTAGCACGCCACGGTTGACAGCAGCAAGCCATTGGCCGTGATGACGACCTGTTCGGACGACAGCGTGATGAAGTAGCCGCTGACGAGACTCCCGAGCGGCATACCGCCCCGAAATGCCATCATATAGATACTCAGTACGCGTCCCCGTAACTCGTTGGGGACCGCCAGCTGCACCAGCGAGTTGGTGAGCGCGAACACGACCAGCAGTGTCGCCCCCGCAAAAAATAGGATCACGTAGCTCGCGCTTGTGATCGGTAGCGACGCAAACGTCGCGACCAAGCCTCCAAACACGACCTGCACGACGAGCAGGGTCCGGCCCATGTGCTGGAACTTTCCGAGCCATGCGACCGTCAGGGCTCCGGCAACGGCGCCGCCGCCAAGCGCCGCCATCATCCGGCTCAGGTGTGCCGCGTCGTCGGCAAACACCGGCAGGAAGGCGCGGACTGGTACTCCGAGGGTCGTGGTCGCCATCGCCAGTCCAGTCAACGCCAGCAGCGCAGGCTGACGCCGAACGAAAGACAGACCACTTCTGAGCTCGACCACGAGGCGTTGCCTGGTGTCAGTCGCGGGTGCCGGAAGACGCATCAGGCTCAAGACGACGATGACGGCAAAAAACGACACGCTGTTTATTCCGAAGCAGACCGTCATCCCCAGCGCCACGAGCACGCCGCCGCCAATCAGCGGCCCGACCATCTGAGCCAGGTTGAACTGAACGGAGTTGAGCGCAATGGCGTTTGGCAGGGTCGACCGCGGCACCAGCGATGGGATCATCGACTGAAACGCTGGGCCCCCGAAGGCCTGTGCCACTCCGGTCAGGAAAGACAGCGCCAGGATGTAGCGAATGTGGACGACGTCAAAGAGGACCAGCCCGGTCAAGGTCAAGGCGCAAAGCATCTGGATCGTCTGCGAGGCGATCAGGAGTCTGCGCCGGTCGTGCCGGTCGGCGATCACGCCGCCAATCAGCGTGAAGAGTAGTAGGGGAAGCTCTCCGAGAAATGCGTCAAGACCGAGAAAGAAGGCCGATCCGGTCAGAGTGAGAATCAGCCACTGTTGCGCGAACCGCTGCATCCACGTACCCACAGCTGACGTGAAAGCGGCGAGCCAGAGGTTTCGGAAAGCGGGAAACGCAAACGCCGCCGCGAGACGTTGCAGGATCCTCCCACCGGCCGATGCCGCGGCAGTGTCTGCTTCTGTGGGATCAGGGGAGGTGCTCTGAGTATCGTCTACCGGTTCGGCCAAGGAATATACAGCCCTTCTCCGAGGAAGACGATGCTGGTCCAGAGCCCTTTCGAGAGTCGATAGAACACCAGCGGCCCGAGTGCCGCGACAGGTGTCCAGATCCAGATCTGTTGAGACATCGAGAGCGAGGTGAAGGTCTGCGTCACGGCGAACCCGACAACCGGCAGCACGAGTGTGAGTAGAAGATTCACATAAACGGCGCCGAACCACTGACCTGGCTCACGCTCGAATCGCTCGTCGCAGGACTCGCACCGGACACGGAGTTGAAACGTCGTTTGGAAGAGATGTCCGTGACCGCAGCACGGGCATCGGAGCTTGAACCCGCGTAACAAGATGTCGACGAGTTCGAAGAACATAACGTCCTGGCAGTATTTTAGCAGGCCATTGTTCAAGATTGACCCACCCGCAGAGCTTCGGTATAGTAGACGAATAAAAAGCGAAATTAATCCAAATATTGCAAATCTTGAGTCGTTACTGCGGTCAAAAAGCCTCGGCGATTCGCTTGTTTCCTCGCGTTCGTTACCTGTGGATCGGTTGGCCACGACAGGAGTGAGCGAGCTCGATGAGCCATTGGGTGGGGGGCTTGCGCGGGGACATCTTTCCGAAATTGTCGGTCCGCCTTCGTCCGGACGGACGAGTGCGTTGATCGCAATACTCGCAGCAGCCACCGACCGAGGCGAGGTCGTAACGCTTATCGATACGTTCGATAACTTCGACCCGGTATCGAGCCAGGAGGCGGGGGTCGACTTGTCCCGTGTGCTCTGGGTCCGTGGACGCCAGAGTGCACCACGAATGGCTTCTCACTGTATCGACCAGGCTGTCAAAGCTGCGGGTCTTGTATTGCAGACAGAACGATTTGGTGTTGTTGCGGTTGATTTTGCAGAGGCTCCGGTGCTGGCTCTCCGGCGTCTGCCGTTCACAACCTGGCTGCGACTGGCGCGTGCCATCGAGGGGAGTGAGACGGTTGGTATTGTCGTCGGCCCTACGGCAATGGGCCGGAGCGCCGTTGGCCGTTCGATCGTCCTTGGAACGTCTCGTTCAACGCAATGGTCAGGTTGTGGAACCCAAAATCGAGTATTTCGGGGGATAGATATTGATGCGCGTGTGGAGTCGACACGCTCTCCCAGTCATCTTCTTCGACTCAAAATGTCACGACTCACGACACACGACCCATGACCCACGACTCACGACTCACGACTCACGACTCACGACCCATGACCCATGACCCACGACTCCCCCCCATGTTCGCCTGTCTCTACCATCCACCACGTTCCGTCACTTCCCGCCCCGGATCGGGGCCCTCAAACATGCTCGTGCATCTTGCACACGAGCACTCGCCACGAGTCGAGGTGCATGGTCAAGACCTTGTCGTGATGGATGTGCGTGGGTTGAGACATTTGTGGGGGCCCCCACGTGAAGTGGGTGAGCGTTTGCGGCGCGTTGCGGCCGAGCGAGACCTTGGTATACGTGTTGCTGTTGCCGGGACAAAGATGGCCGCCTTGCTGGCGACGCAGGGACGGTGTGGACTCACAGTCATTCCATCACATGCTGAGGCCGAGGCGTTGTCGGCGTTGCCGCTTTCGGTGGTACAACAGCTCTCGAAAGCGCAGGCCAGCGTTCTGAGCAACGCGACACGAACGCGCCGGTCAGACACCGGGCGCACCGTGGTTCCGGCCGCATCATCTTCACGGGTCGTATCGGTACTCATGTTGTTGCCCGTGGTACAGCGATGGGGGATCAAAACCCTTGGCGAGCTTGCGGCCCTGCCAGCGAGTGAGTTGTTTAGTCGACTGGGTCACGGTGGTTTGGAGCTCCAGCGGATCGCACGTGGCGAGGACAGTTGGCCGCTTGTCCCAGAGCCAGCGGTAGAGCTCTTTGAGGAGACGGTGACACTCGAGTGGCCGATCGAAGGACTCGAACCGCTGTCATTCGTGCTCGGCCGGGTACTCGATCCGCTATGTGCGCATCTCGATACACGTGGGGTAGCCGCGGGGATGCTGCATGTTCGGTTGGCATTGGTTTCACGTGAGACCCATGAACGGACATTGCGATTTCCGGCGGCGGTCAGCGATCCGAAAGTCTTACGAACACTTATCCTCCTCGACCTGGAGGCACATCCACCATCGGCCGGAATTGATCGCGTGACAGTCGTGGCCGACCCGGTCCCTGCGCGGCCGCTGCAGTTCTCTCTGTTAGAGCGGGCCGTACCTTCCGCCGAAAGTCTCTCGACATTGCTGGCTCGGTTGACGGTCTTGATGGGGGACCAGCGCTGCGGGTCACCGGTACTGGTCGATACCCATCGGCCTGGGGCGTTCGAGATGCACCCGTTTACCCCCAAGGCTCAACCCCCCAAACACGAACAGCCGCGGCTCGGTACGTGTCTCGTGCCTGTGCTCCGTCGATTTCGACACTCGATGCCGGCGCGGGTAACCGTTGAGCACGGACATCCCGTGCGGGTGTCGGCGTCGCAACCGCACTCGGCGAATGGACGGGTCGTCACATGCGCCGGGCCATGGCGAAGCTCGGGGCACTGGTGGATGCCGTCCCGTTCGTTATGGGACCACGATGAATGGGACGTCGAGCTGAGCGATGGCGGCGTGTATCGGATCTTTCTGGATCGAATGTCCAATCGCTGGTTTGTCGACGGCCTGGTGGATTAGGGAGGGGGCGCGTGTATATCGAACTCCATACCGCTTCGGCATTCTCCTTTCTCGACGGCGCATCGCTCCCCGAAACGCTGGTCGAGCGAGCCGCAGCCTTGGGCTACCCGGCGCTTGCGCTCCTGGATCGAGATGGTGTGTACGGGGCTCCCAGGTTTCACAAAGCTGCCGTGGCCGCCGGTGTGAAACCGATCATCGGAAGCGAGCTCACCATCAGGGCGAACGGGACCAGTCAGGGGGCACGCCCACAGCCTCGTTTTCCGGTGGTGTGGCAACTTCCTGTGCTGGTTGAAACCCAGGAGGGATATCGCAACCTCAGCCGTCTCGTCACCCGGATCAAGCTGGGTGCTCCCAAAGGCGAAGGGGCGCTTGCCCTCGAAGAGCTCGAGGGGCATACGGCGGGGTTGGTCGCGTTGATCGGGCGCCCTGCGCTGATGGGACATCGCTATGGCGTGGGTGGTGTGCTCGACCGGTTGCTTGGGCTGTTTGGCCGCACGCAGGTCTATGTCGAGCTTCAACGGCATCTTCTCCGAGAGGAGGAGCACGACAACCATGCGCTTCTGGCGATGGCGTCGGCCTATCACGTGCCGGTGATCGCCACGAATGGCGTGCGGTTTTCGGATACCTCCGATCGACCTCTGTATGACGTGCTGACCTGCATCCGTCACAAGACGACACTGGCTCGAGTGGGCCGGCGTCTTCACCGAAACGCCGAGCGGTATCTGAAACCACCGTCGGTGATGGCCACACTGTTTCGGGATCTTCCGGACGCGGTCACGGCGACGTGTGAGCTTGCCGATCGCCTGGAGTACACGATGGCGGATCTTGGATATCGCTTTCCAGAGTATCCGGTTCCTCCCGAGGAGACGATGAGCTCGTTTCTTCGGAAGATCACCGAGGTTGGTGCACGGGAGCGATATCGTCCGTATCACGACCGCGCACGGCGTCAAGTGGTGCGGGAGCTCGACCTGATCGAGAAACTCGACCTGGCCGGCTATTTCCTCATTGTGTGGGACATCGTCAATTACTGTCGACAGCACGGCATCCTGGTTCAAGGTCGTGGGTCGGCCGCGAACAGCGCGGTGTGTTACAGCCTGGGCATTACTGCCGTTGACCCCGTTGGGATGGAACTGCTGTTTGAGCGGTTCTTGTCAGAGGAACGTGGTGAGTGGCCCGACATCGATCTGGATCTGCCGAGTGGTGAGCGTCGCGAGCAAGTCATCCAGCATGTGTATGAACGCTACGGTCGGCTCGGTGCCGGAATGACGGCCAACGTCATCACGTATCGGGGTCGAAGCGCAGCCCGTGAGGTTGGGAAGACGTTGTCGATCGAATCCCCGCAGATCGATCGACTGGCCAAAGCGATGCACAACTTTGAGTGGACCGATCCGGATGAGCGCCTGGAAACGCATCTGCAAGAGGTCGGACTTGACGCCACCGATCCGACGATACATTCGTTCGGCGCTCTCTGGAAGCAGATCCAGGATCTCCCACGTCATCTCGGTCAGCATTCTGGAGGGATGGTGATCTGCCAGGGGCGGCTCGACGAGGTCGTGCCGCTAGAGAACGCCAGCATGCCGCACCGGGTCGTCGTGCAGTGGGACAAGGATGACTGCGCCGACATGGGCATCGTCAAAGTCGACCTGTTGGGGTTGGGAATGCTGGCGGCGATTCAGGAAGCACTCATCCTCATCAACACGCCAACGCCAAAGATCGACCTCGCGCACCTGCCTCCCGATGACCCGGAGGTCTATCGCATGTTGCAAGAGGCTGACACCGTTGGCGTGTTCCAGGTGGAATCACGTGCCCAGATGGCCACATTGCCACGACTTCGCCCCGAACGGTTCTACGACCTCGTCGTCGAAGTGGCGATCATCCGCCCAGGTCCGATTGTCGGTCAGATGGTGCACCCCTATCTGAATCGTCGGGCTGGGCGGGAGCCGGTGGCGTATCCCCATCCGTCACTCGAGCCCATTCTGAAGCGCACCCTTGGTGTGCCGTTATTTCAAGAACAGTTGCTGCGGATCGCGATGGTGGCCGCTGGATTTACCGGTGGGGAAGCAGAGGAACTTCGCCGCGCAATGGGATTCAAGCGGTCGGAGCGTCGGATGAAGCAGATCGAGACAAAGCTTCGCGAGGGAATGCAGCGACAGGGGATTACTGGTGAGGCAATTGAGCAGATCGTCCAGTCGATTGTTTCGTTTGCGTTGTATGGCTTCCCTGAATCGCATGCCGCCAGCTTTGCATTGCTGGTCTATGCGAGTGCCTATCTCAAGGCACATTATCCAGCAGCGTTCTATACGGCGTTGCTCAACAACCAGCCGATGGGGTTCTACAGCCCAGCGACACTCGTCAAGGATGCCCAGCGTCACGGGGTGCGTTTCGCGAGAATCGATGTCCAGCACTCGAACTGGAATTGCACGGTTGATGAGGACGGCACGATCCGGCTCGGGTTGCGATACATCGCGGGGCTCCGTGAAGCCGTGGGCCGGGCGATTGAATCGGCCCGACCCTCCACGACCCCTGACCCTCGACCCCCGACCCTCGACTCCCGACCCCTGACCCTCGACTCCCGACCCTCGACCCTCGACTCCCGACCCCCGACCCTCCACGACCCTCGACCCTCGACCCACGACCTACGACTGTTGTGCCCTAAGTGCGGGTGTGATGATCCATCGATGCTCGAAAGTGTTGAGACGACGGCTGGACAGCGGCGGTTTTGTTGCACGTGTGCACATGATTGGGAGGTGTCATGAGCGGAGCTCGATTCGATTCACTGGATGACTTCATCGCACGGACGGGTGTGCGTCGTGAAGAGCTTGCGACGCTGGCAGAGGTCGGGGCACTCAATGCGTTTGGATATGACCGACGGGCCGCGTTGTGGCAGATCGAAAAGGCAGTGAGACAAGAGGGAGAGCTCTTCAAGGAGTCAGGAGGGACACCCGAAGTCTCTCCGTTACCTACCATGACACCGGTCGAACGGGTCGTGGCTGATTACGAAGGGACAGGTCTGACGATCGGACCCCATCCGATGTCATTCCGGCGTCGGGAGCTGGCGATGCGGGGTGTGCTGCGTGCGGTCGATTTGCCACGAGGTCGACATGGGCGTCGGGTGCGCGTGGCCGGTGCCGTCATTACCCGGCAACGTCCTGGCACGGCGAAAGGGTTCGTCTTTCTGACGCTCGAAGACGAGACCGGAGTCTCGAACATCATCGTTCGACCACCACTCTTTGCCGAGCAAAAGATGATCATTCTCGAGCAACCGTTTCTCTTGATCGACGGACGCTTACAGATCCAGGATGGTGTGACTTCAGTCAAAGCCGAGCGGTGTCAAGGGTTGTGGACGGCTGGGCCTGACGTCGACTCCCACGACTTTCACTAGTGGCCTGTATCGACTGAATCAGTACCGCGCCCCAGCGACCGCCACTGATTCACCCGATACAGGCCACTAGCAGCCCGTGGTGAAAGTCACCGAATTAGATCGATCGCCAGAAGTGATCATGCGTACTCCACTGACGCGCATGGCCATGGGCAAACGACGGCGACGTCCCAAGCAGACGTCGATGTGGGTCGCCGCACAAGATCTGCCTCGCAGCGCCGCGCACCCGTTCTACACGCGACTGAATCACATTCTCGAGAGAGCGGATTTCGACGGGTACGTCGAGTCGCTCTGTCAGCGATTCTACGCGGATGAGATCGGCCGGCCGAGTTTGCCGCCCGGCCGGTATTTCCGCGTGTTGCTGCTCGGGTACTTCGAAGGGCTCGACTCCGAGCGGGCGATCGCGTGGCGGGCGGCCGAGTCGTTGAGCGTGCGGAGCTTCTTGGGGCTGGAGCTGCACGAAGCGCCGCCGGATCATTCGACGGTCTCGCGGACGCGTCGGCTGATCGACCTGGAAACGCATCAGGCTGTCTTCGCGTGGGTGTTGCAGCGACTGGCTGAGGCGAAGCTTGTCAAGGGCAAGACGATCGGTATCGATGCGACGACGCTGGAAGCGAACGCCGCCCTGCGAAGTATCGTGCGGCGCGACACCGGCGAGGCGTATCAGGACTTCTTGATCCAGCTCGCCCAGGCCTCGGGGATTGAGACCCCGACGCGTGCCGATCTGGCGCGCATCGATCGGAAGCGGAAGAAGAAAGGCTCGAACGACGACTGGACCCATCCGCACGATCCTGACGCAAGAATCACCAAGATGAAGGACGGCCGCACGCACCTCGCGCACAAGGCGGAGCAGGCGGTCGACCTCGACACCGGCGCGGTCGTGGCGGTGACGGTGCAGGACGCCGATGAAGGCGATGTGGCGACGAGCCGCGCGACGCTGATCACCGCGGCGGAGCACATCGAGACCGTGGTGCCTGCGGGCCGTCTTGCCGAGGTCGTCGGGGACAAGGGCTATCACAGCAACCAGGAACTCGTCGATCTTGAAGCCATCGGCCTCCGCAGCTACATCTCGGAACCAGATCGCGGCAGGCGTAAGTGGAAAGACAAGGCGGAGGCGCGCGACGCCGTCTACCGAAACCGTCGGCGTCTTCGCGGCGCGCGCGGGCAACGCCTGCTGCGCCGGCGCGGGGAACGACTCGAACGCCCCTTTGCCCATCTCTATGCCACCGGGCGGCTACGCCGCGTATACCTGCGGGGGCACGACAACATCCTCAAACGCGTCCTGCTGCACGTTGCTGGACTGAACCTTGGGTTGCTGATGCGGACGCTCACGGGTGTCGGGACACCCCGCAGTCTTCAGGGGCATGCGGTGGCGTGTCTTCGGCTGTTGTGGTCGCTCATGCGACTCCCGGAGACGCGTTGGGGCGCGCCGTGGATCTTATCTCGACCTACCATCGCCGCCGCCGACCTCCGCGTGGGGCACTGCCATGTCTGGGCCGACCCGTCGTTCGGTGGTGCTTTCACCACGGGCTGCTAGACACCCAGATCGTGCTCTGACCGGGCGGCCGATGCAACAGAACGACCAATCTTGGTGGTCGCTGGGTTATCCTGCATCACAGGCGAACGATCCTGAGAGGTGTCACCGATGAAGCTACTTTTGAGTCCGGTCGTGTTGGGACTGGCGCTGGCGGTGGTTGCCTGCGCACCGTCTGATGCGGACGTAACGCCGGCCGACGTTCAGATGAATGATATGAACCCATTCTTTACCGAAAGCGCGTTGCCATACCATCTGCCACCCTTCGACCAGATCGACACCGATCACTACCTCCCCGCGTTTGAGCGGGGGATGGCCGAGCAGCTGGAGGAAACCGACCTGATCGCGAATACGTCGGAGGCGCCGAGCATTGAAAACACGCTCGTCGCGCTGGAGCGTTCGGGCCGTCTGCTCGATCGCGTTGCGACGACGTTCTTCAGTCTGACGAGTGCCGACACAAACGACGCGATGAATGACATTCGCACCGAGATGGCCCCACGGCTCGCCGCGCACAGTGACCAGATCCTCCTGAACGCCGCCTTGTTCGAGCGAGTCAAGGCCCTGCATGATCAGCGCGAGACGCTCGACGTTGACGACGAGTCGAGACGGTTGGTCGAGGAGTACTACACCGACTTCGTGAGGGCCGGCGCTGAACTGTCGGAGTCAGAGAAGGAGCGGATGCAGGCCATCAACGCCGAGCTGGCCTCGCTGCAGACTACCTTCAGTCAGAACGTCCTCGACGAGGTCAATGCGGCGGCGGTTGTCGTCGACACGCGGGAGGAGCTCGCTGGTCTGTCCGAGAACCAAATCGCGGCCGCCGCAGAGGCGGCCAAGGCCCGTGACCTGGAAGGCAAATACGTCGTGGCGCTGCTCAACACGAGCGGACAGCCGGCGTTGTCGTCACTGGAGAGTCGCGCGCTGCGCGAACAGATCATGCTGGCATCGCTGGCGCGGAACAGTCAGGGTGGCACGTTCGACAATCGCGAGGTCATCAGCCGGATGGCTCGTCTCCGCGCTGAACGGGCGGCCCTGCTCCGGTATCCGAACCACGCCGCATACATCCTCGAGGAACAGACGGCTCAGACGGTCGATGCGGTCAACACGCGACTGGCGAGTCTCGTCCCGCCGGCCGTCGCGAATGCGAGTCGCGAGGTGGCAGACCTGCAAACGATCGCGGCGGCGGATGGCACCGATCTCGATGTCGCCGCGTGGGACTGGGCGTACTACACCGAGAAGGTGCGGGCGGCGCGTTTCGACTTTGATGCGTCGGAGCTGCGTCCGTATTTCGAGATGAACACCGTTCTGGAGAACGGCGTATTCTTTGCTGCGAACCGTCTCTACGGTGTGACCTTCGAAGCTCGGCCGGAGTTGCCCGTGTACCATCCGGACGTTCGCGTCTGGGAGGTGTTCGACGCCGATGGTTCGCCGTTGGGTCTCTTCCTCGCCGACTACTACGCTCGTCCATCCAAGCGCGGTGGCGCCTGGATGAATGCGTATGTCTCGCAGTCCCATCTCCTCGGCACGCGGCCGGTCATCGCGAATCACTTAAACGTGCCGAAGCCGCCGGAGGGGGAGCCAACGCTGCTGACGTTCGATGAAGTGGAGACGATGTTCCACGAGTTCGGACACACGCTCCATGGTCTCTTCTCCGACGTACGATTCCCATACTTCGCGGGCACGTCTGTGCCTCGCGATTTCGTGGAATACCCGTCACAAGTGAACGAGATGTGGGCCACCTGGCCTGACGTGCTGAAGCACTACGCCGTGCATCATGAGACCGGCGAGCCGATGCCAACGGCGCTGCTCGACAAGGTGCTTGCGACCGAGACGTTCAACCAGGGGTTTGCGACAACCGAGTATCTGGCCGCCTCGCTCCTCGACCAGGCCTGGCATCAGCTGGACGTCGTCGACGTGCCGGCCGCCGGCGACGTGGAGTCGTTTGAGGCGGACGCGCTCGAGGCCGCCGGCGCTGCGCTCGCGACGATACCGCCGCGGTATCGCAGCACCTACTTCTCTCATATCTGGAGCAGCGGCTATTCGGCTGGCTACTACTCCTACATTTGGAGCGAGGTCCTTGATGCCGATTCTGTCGAGTGGTTCAAAGAGAATGGGGGCCTCAAGCGAGAGAACGGCGACCATTTCCGGCAGACGCTTCTCTCCAAGGGCGGCAGTCGGGACTCGATGACTCTCTTCCGCGAATTCAGGGGTACCGATCCCGACGTTGGGCCACTCCTCGCACGGCGCGGGCTCAACTAATCCAGACCTGGGCTCCGCCCCGGACCCCGGCTCGGTCGCGTAGCGGGTTGAGAACAAGCGGGGGTCAGGCCGACGACGACATCGCCAGTGTCTCAGACACCCACCGTCGGTCGAACACTTACCACCGCGCCTCTCCGAGGTCGGTGCTGTGGCTGACTGGCAGTTCCAGGACCTCGGGTGGCGGCACCATGTGGTTCACAATGGCGTAGACCGTTTCGGCAGGCACCACGTCGTCGCGTGAACCGACGCTGACCAGTGCACGGCCCGATGCGATTGGCAAAGTTGATGGGGTCGAAGTAGCTGAGCGTGTTCATGGCGTCGGTTTCGGTCGACCTGCCTGCGGCCAAGTACTCGTTGACCTCGCTCCCGGAGCCCTTCTTGACCAGCGCGCGGCGCCCCACGGCCCAGCCGAACGTCGGGATCGACTCGGTTTCACGATAGCGGTAGGCGTACGCGAGTGGTCGGTCCCGACCGCGGGGCTGACTGCAGGCAGATCGACTCAGCCGAGATGCCCGCGGGCCGTCCCACGCGTGCGTGGCTCGCTCCACCCGGTCGGGGCGTATATCATCTAGCAGCCCGTGGTGAAAGTCGCGGGACCTTCACCACGGGCTGCTAGGGCTGTCGCCACCGACCGCGGCCGCAGGGGAAACGTCTTTGTCCACCACGTCCACAGCGAACACACCGACTCGAATCCCCACCGACACCATCGACCTCGTTCGCAGCCTACCCTTCATCGGCGTTCACGTCGCCTGCCTGGCCGTCGTGTGGACCGGCGTGAGCGCCACGGCGCTTGTCCTCGGGTTTCTCGCCCTGGCCATCCGGATGTTTGGGCTCACGGCCGGCTACCACCGATATTTCTGCCACAAGGCGTTTCGAACAACGCGTGTCTTTCAGTTCGTGCTCGCCGGGTTGGGAACGGCCGCGGCGCAGAAGGGGCCACTCTGGTGGGCGGCGCATCATCGTAGTCATCATCGTCATTCCGATACTGAGGAGGATGTTCATCCGCCCGGGGTCAAGGGATTCTTCTGGGCGCACGCCGGGTGGATCATGAGTCCAAAGAACAAGCGGACCAGGGTGGAGTGGGTGCCCGATCTCATGAAGTATCCCGAGCTCGTCTGGCTCGACCGGAATCACTACGTCGCTCCGGTGACGCTCGGCGTGGCGCTGTACTTTCTCGGTGAGTGGATCGCGACCACCTCTCCTGCGCTCGGAGCGACTGGGTGGCAGCTGGTCGTTGTGTCCTTGTTCTGGAGTACGACCGTTCTCTATCACGTGACTTTCGCCGTCAACTCGATCGGGCATACGCTTGGAACTCGCCGGTACTCCACAGACGACGAGAGTCGTAACAGCCTTTGGCTTGCCCTGGTCACTGGGGGTGAAGGGTGGCATAACAACCACCACCGATATCCCGCCTCCGAGCGTCAGGGCTTCTATTGGTGGGAGATCGACTTCACTCACTACGGGGTCGTCCTGCTCTCCTGGCTGGGCATCGTGTGGGACGTGCGCGGACCGACCCCGACCGTCCTTCACGAAGGCACTCACTCGTGACAAGCCGACGGCGCCCCGCCGTCTCACCGCCTGGCTGGCGGACTCTCAACCGGCGACCGTCGACGATGTGACACGACACGGCCACCAACGGGTGGAGTTCGTCCACGGCGGTGAGGGCAGAAAAATGAAAGTCTTGATGACAGGGTCGAGCGGTCTGATCGGGACTGCTCTGACTTCGTTTCTCAGCGGCGGAGGTCATCAGGTCCGACGGGTGCTGCGTACGGCGTCAGCGTCGGGCGATGCGACGTCCTGGAATCCATCAGACGGGACGTTTACAGACGGCGCGTTTGACGGGATCGACGCGGTTGTGCACCTTGCCGGCGAGAATATCGCCAGCGGTCGATGGACGGCAGCTCGCAAGGCCCAGATTCGAGACAGTCGCGTCATCGGTACGCGACACCTGTGCGAAACGCTTTCACGGCTCGACACCTTACCAAAGGTCCTGGTGGCGGCGTCGGCCCTTGGATTCTACGGCGACCGCGGCAATGCGGTGCTCGACGAGTCGGCCGCACCGGGGAGCGGGTTTCTCGCTGACGTGTGTCAGGCCTGGGAGGATGCTGCTGCGCCCGCCCGCGAACGGGGCGTTCGCGTCGTGCACCTTCGCGTCGGGATCGTTCTCACCCCACTGGGCGGGGCACTCGGGCGAATGCTGCTGCCGTTCAAACTCGGTCTCGGTGGAGTACTCGGTCCAGGTGACCAGTACATGAGCTGGATCGTACCGGATGACCTGCTCGGAATCGTGCTGCACACGCTGACCAATGAGTCGATCAGTGGACCGGTCAACGCTGTGGCACCACAGGCAGTGACGAATCGTGAATTCACAAAGACGCTGGGCGCTGTCCTCAACCGTCCGACAGTACTCCCGGCCCCGGCCTTTGCGCTTCGCCTCGCGCTCGGCGAGATGGCGGACGCGCTGCTCCTCGCGAGCACACGCGTCGACCCGGCGGTGCTCCGGACCACAGACTTCGAGTTCGCCTATCCACACTTGGAGGGTGGGCTGCGTCACGTGCTGGGTATCGACTGAATCAGTCCCGTTCGCCGGGCGGAGCATCCCGTCTGACGGCGTTGCTTCTCGGGTCAGACCGATGGCGGCCGGTCGAGGTGTCGCATCGGTCCGGCGGTCAGCGACTCGTTCAGAAACCTGACGAACGGAGCCACGTGCTCGAATAGTCGTTTGAGCGAACTGTAGAACCGGGGCCGTGTGGCAAAGTCCGATGGTCGTTCGGTGCCGGCCAGAAACTGGCGGAGTTTCAGGTACTCCGCGGCCGGATCGTCGGCATCGAATCCCTTCGGAACACGCTTCAATCGTTGACCGCTGATCGCTCCGAAGCCGCGCCGGAACGTGGGCGACTCGACAATCGCGCGGAACCGCCTCAGGTTCGCTGCGACATGCTGGCGCAGCTGATAGAGCTGACGCGGTTCGGGCGCGTAGATTCCGGCCCCGATCATGACGTGGTCGGTGGCCACATGGAAGTAGAGGCCCGCACCGCCATGTTTCGTCAATCGTCGGTGAGGAAACACCGCCGAGACATGGGTCTTGAACGGTGTCTTGTCGGGCGAAAACCGGGTGTCTCTGTAGATCCGGTACATCGAAACCTTCGGCGTGGCGACGAGCTCCGGCGCGAAGGTTGGGAGGTCGGTGGCCAGCTGCTCGATGATTCCTACCATCGGCGCTCGGACGTGCTCGTCGTACTGATCGCGGTGCGCTCGAAACCAGTCGCGATCGTTGTGACGTTTCAGTCGACGAAGGAAGGTCAGAGTGTCGTCAGTAAAGCGGGGCGAAGGCACGAGACGTCACTCACGACACCGGTTCGAACTCGCGGACGGAACGCTACTTGCGGCTCGTACGCTTGGCCCGATGCATCGCGTGAGTATAGCAGCCGCGTGGCGTCTGGCGGGACCGACGTCGCGCCGGGCCAGCCGGTGCGCATCGGCGGCCTCGGTCCACGACGTGTTTCTGATCCACTAGTGTCCGCCGGGCGGCGAATCAACGAGCCGCACACGCGGGGCGAGGGACCAATCGAACTGTCCGAGCCGGGCCTTGCCGAGCTGCTGGACCGCCGACAGGACCTTGGAGGCTTGCGTCAGGAGATCTGCCACATCGACAGATTGACATGTCGGCGAGAAAGGCTGGAGGTAGCTCGTCCCCCGGGTCAGCATGTACACCGCCCCGTGGTGATTCTGCCGTTGGATGTGGTACAGGCTCACGCCTATCTGCAAGATACCCTGATAGAGACGTCTCACCTCACGACGTTCCTCACGCCACAGATCTTCCAGGGTCTCATGCTGCGCAAAGAATTCGCCGCGGTTGAACTGCGAGATACCTCTCAGGAGCAGCGTCGGCGGAGGCTCGTGACACCAGTCACACATCGGCCGGGATTATAATCGCCCACTGTTGCCGGCACGTCTGGCACCACGGAGAACGACGTCGAATCACAGCCACGTTCCGCCTCATGAAGATTCCGGTTCCGCAGATCAAGAATCCCCCCACCATCGAGCGGCAGCGCTCCAGACTACATGGGTGGGGTGTCTTCGCAGCTGAGCCGATCAACAAGAACAAGCGAATCGCCGAGTACGGCGGTGAGAGGGTCACTATCCCTGAGAGCGAGAAACGAGAGGAGCGGTACCTTCGGAAGGGGCAAATCTGGTGCTTTCGGATCAATCGGCGCTGGGCTCGCGACGCGAATGTCGGGGGCAACGATGCACGGTTCATCAACCACTCTTGCACGCCGAACTGCTATAGCACGATCATCGGCCACACCGTGCTGATCTGTGCCGGTCGCAACATTCAAGCGGGTGAGGAACTGACCTACAACTATTACACTGAGGGTGAAGGTGAGATTCCCTGCCGATGTCGGCCCGGGTGTCCGAACATGTTGTGACCGCAGGACGGCAGACAGATGGCACATCTTCTCTATCTGCACGGCTTCGCGTCATCCCCGCAGTCGGGGAAGGTCAGGTTTCTCTCCGACCGCCTGGCCGAGCACGGGCTGACCCTGTGCTGTCCTGATCTGAACGACCCCGACTTTTCGACGTTGACCGTCAGTCGCATGATCGAGCAGGTGGAGGCGCTGGTGGAGCAGCGACCGTCCGAGCCGGTGGTCCTGTTCGGGTCGAGTCTGGGTGCATTCGTGGCGCTGCATCTCGCCGAGCGGGCTGCACGCGGCGAGGGCATGCCCTCAGACCAACTGCAGCAGCTGATTCTGTTGGCTCCGGCGCTGGAGTTCGGCACAGAACGAGGAAGGCTGGGAGAGCACGGGCTGGCTCACTGGAAGGAAACGGGCTGGCTCGAGATGACACACTACGCCTACGGCGGCGTTCGCCGAGTGCACCACGAGTTGTTTGCCGATGCGAGCCGGTATGACTCGTTCACCGTGACGAACACGGTACCGACGCTCATCGTGCAAGGGGCGCGCGACGATGTCGTCGACCCCGACATGGTCGTACGGTTTGCCTCGTCTCGGCCTCACGTGCGGGTGGTGATGCTGGATGATGGCCATCAGCTCGGGGCCAGCCTTGACCGTGTGTGGGTGGAGTCGCAGGTCTGTCTCGGCCTGAAATCGTCTGCGTCGTAAACACGTTCCTCCTCGCGGTTCGTCGGTGGGTTTCGAGATGACGACGACACCACTTGTCTCGGTCGTGATACCGGTCCTGCACGATACCGCCGAGCTGGCGTCGTTGCTCGAGACCCTTCGGCCCGGTCGAGACCACACCGTGGATCAGTCCGTGGCCTATGAGGTGGTGGTCGTTAACGGGGATCCCCGCGACGTATCGCTGCGTCCCCTCCACCGCCGCTTTCCCGACGTCGAGTGGGCCGAGAGCCCGCCCGGTCGCGCTCGCCAGATGAATCATGGGGTGCGTCTGGCCACAGGGCGGTGGCTGTTGTTCCTACACGCCGACGCATGTCCCGAGCGCGGCTGGATCGAAGCGATACGGACGGTCGACCAATCGAGTGCGAACGGCGGCGCGTTCAGGTTCCGGCTCGAGTCGACGGCGCTGACGGCGCGGGTGCTGGAGCGTGGTGTCGACCTCCGTACTCGTCTGTTTGGTCTCCCGTACGGTGACCAGGGCATTTTCGTCCGCCGGCAGGTGTTCGACGAGGAGGGGGGGTACGCAGAGCTCCCGATCATGGAGGACCTCGAGTTGGTGCGACGCCTTCGCCGGCGCGGGCCGTTGACCTGGTGCCCGGTGGAGGTCCGGGTGTCGGCGCGACGCTGGGAGCGCGACGGCTGGGTGCGCCGCTCCGTGCTCAATGTTTGCCTCGTGGGGCTGTTCTTTGTCGGTATCTCACCGGCGTGGTTAGCGCGTCGGTACTATGGCCCCGACCCGCTGATCGCCACCGATGTCGCGGCTCCAGAGAGTCCACTCGCGCTTATACCCAGCGAGCAGGCCCAGCGGATCGCGGTGATCATTCCAGCTTTGGATGAGGAGGAAGCAATCGGCCAGGTTCTCGAGGAGATTCCCGACGTCGTGACGACGGTTACGGTCGCCGACAACGGGTCGACCGACCGCACTCCGGAGAGGGCCCGCGCGGCTGGAGCTCATGTGGTGACAGAGTCGGTGCGAGGCTACGGCCGAGCGTGTCTTGCCGGCCTCCGCGCCGAGACCAACGCCGACGTCATTGTCTTCCTCGACGCGGACCTGAGCGACTACCCTGAGGAGATGAATCTGTTGCTGGCACCGATCCTCGCGGGAAACGCCGACTTCGTTCTTGGGTACCGGCGGGGCGTGGGGCGGCCGCTGTCGGCGCGCCTTGGGACTGCCCTCTGCGTGTCCCTCATCAATCTGATCTGGCGAACCCAGTATCGAGATCTCGGGCCGTTTCGAGCCATCACCCGTTCGGCGCTCGATCGCCTTCGGATGGCCGACACGACCTGGGGGTGGACGATCGAGATGCAGGTCAAGGCGGCAGAGGCGGGTCTGCGAATGGAGGAGGTACCGGTCCGCCAACGCCCCCGAATCGGACACTCCAAGATCTCGGGCACGATCCTTGGGACGCTTCGCGCCGGTTCTCGAATGATCGTCACGATCTGGTCACTGTGGCGAACGCGGCACCTCCGGAAGGCTTCGTTCCGAGCAGTTGCCGATGGGTAGCGCTGCCGGATGGGTGTTCGGGTGCGGCGGCGTGCTGATGGCGTCTCTCCTCGCCGCGTCACGGATCGACGCCCGGGGTGAGAGTGCCATCTTCGTCACGTTGATGGCGCTTGGCAGCCTCGCCTACGTGTGCGCACTCATCGGTGTGTCGCGGGGAATAGAGTCCCGCCGTCTTCTGCTGGCGAGTCTCCTACTCGCTGTGGCCTGGCGTGTGGCGATCGTGCCGGCCGCGCCCCTCGTTTCGGATGATGTGTATCGATATGTCTGGGACGGGCGGGTGCAGCGTTTCGGATTCAACCCCTACCGATCGGCTCCGGACGATCCCGCGCTCGAGCATCTCCACGTCGGGGTGACCCGTCGAATCGACCCGACCAGTGCCGCGCTTCCCACGATTTATCCGCCGGCCGCCGAGCTGTTCTTTCGGAGCGTGACCGCCCTTCATGAGTCGGTGACGGCAATCGTCATTGCCGTCGTCGCATGTGACCTGTTGACGATGCTGGTGTTGTGGCGCTGGCTCGCGACGACGGGGCGCAGTCCGTGGTGGGTCATCGCCTATGCCTGGCATCCGCTGGTGGCGATCGAAGGCGCGGGCGGCGGTCATGTCGATGTCGTGGGGACACTGCTCGTGGTTCTGACCGGCTTTGCGCTCTCGCGGCGCCGTGGCCTGCTTGCGACGTCAGCCCTGGCCGCGGCGTTTGCCGTCAAGTTCCTGCCGGTCGTCCTCGCGCCACTGTTGTGGCGGCGGGTGAGTCTCCGGGACGCCCTTGTGGGCGTGGTGTTGATCGGTCTGGCGTATCTGCCGTTTCTGGACACGAGTCTGACGCTTCCCGTCGGCTCCCTCGGCGCCTACACCGAGAGCTGGCGTTTCAACGGTCCGGTCTTCGCCTTGCTGGAGCCGTGGCTCGGCGTCGTGCCGGTGCTGGTGCTCGCGACCGCTGCCGGTGTTGCGGTTGCGTCGATGGCTCGACGGACGATGACGGTTGATGACCCCGCTGCCTGGGCTTGGCCACTGGCGGCATCGCTGCTCATCATGCCGGCTGTCTACCCGTGGTACCTCCTGTGGCTGACGCCGTTTCTGACCACTCGCGCGACCTGGCCTCTTGTCGGCTGGACGCTCGCCTCGATGTTGACATACGTTGTGTGGAGCTCCGAGCTCGCCGGAACCGGGTGGGTGCTTCCCGGCTGGGTCGTTCCCGTGGAGTACGGGCTCCTCGCGGTGGTCGGGTTGTGGGTCTGGCGTTTGTCCGGACCCTTCGCTCGGCGCTCCGCGTCATAGAAGAAGGCCGTCTCATGCCGACCTATATCGATGATTCGACATTGCTCAGGGCACCGGCGTTCTCGGTGATGAACGTGCGCGGCGGACGGGTGGCGGTTGACCCCGGCTCGCCTAACTGGATCGCCAGTGATGACCGGGGTATCCGACTGCTCGGGCAGTTTGACGGTCGAACGCCGTTCGCCGATGTCGTCCGGAGCTACTCCTCGCGGTTCGGTCTCGACGCAACTCGGGCGTGGCTCCACGTCGAGACGTTCGCCCGTGATGCGCTGCGTCACGGATTCCTGTCCGCCGATGGTGCGGCGCCGGCTCCGTATCTGGGCCGCGCCGCTTACCTGGAGACGACCCGCCTTCGCGAGTTCTGGGTCCAGGTCAACGACTTCTGCAACCTCGCCTGTGAGCACTGCCTCGTGTCGTCTGGTCCCAACCTGGACCAGGGCCTCGACACCGACCGCATCGCGGCGGCGATAGATCAGGCGGTCGCACTCGGTTCGGCTCGCATCTTCTTTACTGGAGGCGAGCCCCTGGCGCGCCCCGACATCCTCGAGCTGTGTGAGGAGGTCGTGGTGAAGCATCAGCGTGAGTTGGTTGTGCTCACCAACGGCACCCTGCTGAAGGGCGAGCGCCTGGAGCGAATGGCCGCGCTCGCGGCGGCGACCGAGTCGCCCGATGCGCCATCTGCGGCGGGCGAACCCGCCCCGGGCCTCCGTCTTCAGATCAGCCTCGACGGATCGTCACCAGAGGTCAACGATCCGATCCGGGGGACCGGGAGCTTTTCGCGGATCGTCGATGGTCTGGGTGCCGCCGTGGCTGCCGGCTTCTCGCCGACGATGACGGCGACGATCCTCAAACACAACCTCGAGGACCTCGAGGGGATGATTCGTCTGGCTGCTCGCCTGGAGGTTCGGAACGTCCATCTGCTCTGGCCCCATCGCCGAGGTCGAGTCCTGGACGGTCCGTTTGCGGATCTCCCGTCGGCCGATGCGGTTCTGGCCGCCGTTCGACGCGCTCGCGGCGTGGCGTCCGAGCTGGGTGTGTCGATCGACAACATCGAGGAGTTCCGGCTGCGTTTCGATGGGACACCCGGAATCAAGAACGATCTAGCTGGCGCGGGGTGGGACAGCCTGTGTCTCTATACGGACGGGCGGATCTACCCGTCGGCGTCGATGGCCGGTGTCCCCGAGCTCCGATGTGGCGATCTCGCGACGCAGACCCTTGACGAGATCTGGAAGGCGAGCGTGGTCTGTCGAGATCTGCGGGCCGCCTCAGTCGAGAAGAAGTCGACGTGTCGCACCTGCACGTTGAAGTTTCTCTGTGGCGGGGGTGATCTGGAGCATGGCTACTGGACGGTGGCGTCAGAAGGGAGCGGGCTCCGTGGCAGCTTCCTCGCCCATGACCCGTATTGCGATCTCTACAAGGGTCTGGCTGACGATACGTTGTCCGACCTAGCCACTGCCGGTCGGAACACGGTCCAGCCGCGGTCGGGGTTCGACCGACCGGTCGTGTTTCGGGGCATGGGGGATGACATCCTCCACGATGATCCCGACGCCGAAGCGACACTCGTCAGGACGACTCACTCGGCCTGTGTACTGTCGGAAGAGGTCATGGAACGGTCGCGACTGACGGTCCGGGATTTCTACGGCGACGCCGCTGAACAGCCGAAGGCAGAGCTCTGCTGCCCGGTGCAGCCTGATGCCGAGGATTTGGCGCACATCCCGAAAGAAGTCGTCGACCGCTTCTATGGGTGCGGGAGCCCGGTGACGGCGGCGGCACTGGCGGCGGGGGAGTCAATGGTCGACCTGGGCTCGGGGGCCGGCATCGACTGCTTCATTGCTGCGAAGAAAGTGGGGTCTGATGGTCGTGTCTATGGCATCGACATGACTGATCAGATGCTCGACGTGGCCCGGGCCTGCCAACCGAAGGTGGCGCAGGCGCTCGGCTATGATGCGGTGGAGTTCCGCAAGGGGTATCTCGAGCAGATTCCGATCGAAGACGCGGTGGCGGACGTTGTCACCTCCAACTGTGTGATCAATCTCTCACCCGACAAGCCACGGGTACTCCGCGAGATCTGGCGCGTGCTCAAAGACCATGGGCGTATGGTGGTCGCCGATATCGTCTCTGATCGTGATGTGCCACCGAAGATGCGGGCTGACGGCCAGCTGTGGGGTGAATGCATCAGCGGCGCATTGACCGAGGAGGCGTTCCTGAGCGCGGTCGAGCGCTCCGGGTTCTACGGCGTGTCGATACTGCAGAAGAGCTTTTGGAAAGAAGTCGAGGGTTGCACGTTTTCCTCGGTCACAGTCCGGGGATACAAGTTCGAGAAGAAGGCCGGGTGTGAGTACGCCGGGCAGTACGCCGTGTACCTCGGACCTCAGAAGGCCGTCGTTGATGAGGAGGGGCACCTGTTTCCCCGCGGGACACCGATCGAGGTCTGCACCGACACCGCCGCGAAGCTGTCGAATCCTCCGTACGCCGGTTCGTTTGCGATCGTGGACGGGCCCACCAGTCCACGCGACGTGACCGCGGCTGACGACTCAGGGTGCGGCCCGGGCTGCTGCTGAGTCTATACACACGCCGGTAGTAAGACCCGGAGCCTACCGTTCCTCGTCGTTCAAGGCCCAGTCGTATCTCAAGTACGCCACCCTCGCATTCCCACTGTGCGCGAGCGTCGCCGCTTCGGTGGGGCCGTAGGTCGCGACGAATCCTAGCACCGCGCGCTCCTTCTCCGAGCCACCGTCGACCACGTGCGCATAGTCCTCGATGAAGTCATCGCCGTACCAGTCGAAGATGCTCGACAGACGCAACGTCGACCCATCGACCTGCAGCCCCAGGTCGCTGGCGAGATAGTCGCGCGCGGCGAGAATCAGTTGTCGATCAAGCTGCGAGCCTACGTAGGGCTCGATGCGCAGGGGCGGGCAGCTGATCGATGCGCAGTTGATCGCAACATGGATGCGGGGTTCTTGATAGAGCGGGCGGAGTGTCTCGTGTTCGATCTGGTCGAGCGTCTTCTGGGTGCCGGCCACGTCCCAGCGCAGGTCGCTGAACACCCCGGGTATCTGCCATATGCTGTTCCATGGCGTCAACGTCAACAGGTTCCGCCAGCGCCATACGATCGGATAGTGGTTCACGATTGCCTGGAGTGTGAACACGTTGTAGGCGTTGATCCAGAAGGCGATCTGTTCGTCCTCGGACCAACTCTCAAGCTGGGCCGCGGTGACGCGTCCGAACTCGCTGGCGACCGCGTCGAGCCCGGCGCGGTTCGACTTGAGTCGTCCGTAGTCGACCCGGGCATCGACGACGTGAGTACGCAAGACCTCCGCGTAGGCGCGGTATCGTTGGTCGAATGAATCCGCCGCGAAGAGCTCCGAACCGAGTAGCGAGACGGCAACCAGGACGGCGGCCATGACGGTCGCGACAGTGCCGTGAAATCGCATATATGCTCTTAGACTGGCAGCTAGGGCGTCGGGATTCAAGATCGACGGTCGTGCAGATCTGTGATCGTGACCCTTCGAGACGACGGATCTGGGCTTCCGGCCTGTCCCGTTCAGTCCGCCTGGTGCCCACTCATCCCTCGGATCTGCCCAACCACTGAAATTTCGCGTGTTTACGGTCTCACGCCGCTATCCTAATGTCGATAAAGAGGTTGAACGGCGACGACACCGCAGTGTCAGACGGCCCGGGTAGTATCCCGACGTCCGTTCTCCAAGGGAGTCGAAATGCACAAGCCTGTCAAATACGTCGAGAAGGGTCTTACCTATGCAGCTAGTGGGGCCTGGTTCTTCTACAACAAATGGAATCGGATCGCGCAGCGCCCCTCGTTCACACCTAACTGGGCCGACAAGCCACTGTTGAAGTCCGCCGAGAAGGTCAAGCCCCCGTTGGGCTGGCCCCGCGAGACCGATTCGTTGTGTCCCAAGTGCGTTCGGGAAGCGCGACAGGCGATCCTCGACGGCAAGAAGGACTATAAAGACCTTCTCCATGAGAAGGTGGGGGAGATCAAGGCGCAGATCGTGGAGCAGGACGGAAAGATCAAGATGATCAAGGACTGTCCGATCCATGGTCACTTCGAAGATGTCATGGCGATGGATACCGATTTCTTTCGTCACCTCGAGGAAACGTTCCCGGGGAGCGATATGCGCGCGCATAACGACGAGAAGCTCCACGACCATGGCAGCAGCACTATCAAGTATGGTCGCGGTTCCGTGCTGACGATCGACCTGACGAATCGCTGCAACATGATGTGCGACCCGTGCTTTATGGATGCCAACCAGGTTGGGTTCGTTCACGAGTTGAGCTGGGACGATATCAAGACGTTGCTCGACAATGCGATCTCGATCAAACCAAGACGGCAGATGTCGGTGCAGTTCTCGGGCGGTGAGCCGACGATGTCGCCGTATTTTCTCGACGCCGTTCGCTACGCGCGGAAGGTCGGCTACAACAGTGTTCAGGCTGCCACCAACGGTATCGAGTTCGCCAAGAGCCTCGACTTTGCGAAGGCAGCAGCCGACGCCGGGCTCCGGTATGCCTATCTCCAGTTTGACGGCGTCGGCAACGCCGCGAACTCACATCGCCTGGTGGGGAACCTCTTCGACGTCAAGTTGCAGGCGATCGAGCACCTGCACCAGGCCGGTGTTGACATCGTCCCGGTCATCACCATCCTCAATGGCATCAACAACGAGCAGGTCGGTCGGGTCGTTCAGTTCGCGCTGGACAATCCAAAGAAGATCAGCTTTCTGTCGTTCCAGCCGGTCTCGTTTACCGGGCGTGACGAGGAGATTACCGACGAGCGCCGGCATGCCCAGCGTTACACGTTGTCGCATCTGGCGCACGATGTGAAGAACCAGACGGGCATCGGCGAGCCCACTCGCGACTGGTTCCCGATCTCGTTCATGGGAACCTTCACCGATTGGGCCGATCTCGTGCATGGTCCGCAGGAGGATTGGGGGCAGCTCAACTGCGGGTGCCATCCGAACTGTGGTATCGGGATGGCGGTCATGATCGACAAGGAGACCAAGGAAGCGGTGCCGTTCACGGCGTTTGTGAAGGGCGAGCGTCTGGCCAGAGACATCGCCAGCGTGAACGATGCGGCCCGCGGACGGGTATCATCGGTCGTGGGGATGGCCCTGGCCTTGATGCGGAACTACGACCCGTTCAAGGCGCCGACCCATTTCAAGCTGGCCGATCTGATGAAGAAGTTTGACAAAACTTTCGGTGCCACCGGCCATGACTACGGCAAGGTCTCGGGCGAGCGAACTCATAATGACATCGCTAAACGTCGCGCCGACCGCTGGAACTTCCTGTTCGTGGCCGGAATGTGGTTCCAGGACCTGTTCAACTACGACTTCCGGCGGACGGAACGGTGCATCATCCCGTATGCAACCCAGGAAGGCGAAATCTCGTTCTGTGCCTACAACACCGGGATCGGCTGGAGAAATATCATCGAGAAGATGCACATGACGGCCACGCTCACCAAGTGGTATGACGAGCATGGTCGCCACGAGATTTTCGCCGGTGGGAAGGAAGTCGAGCTCGGGACGACCGAACACAGTCTCGTGCTTGACCCCGAGGCGGTCGCGGCTGGCGTCCAGACCGATCTTGACCAACAGGGAATTGCCAAGAACGCCAGGCAGGAGAAGCTGGCAGCGCGGGCGGCATCGAAGGATGCCAGCGGTAACGGAGGTGGCGCGGTCAAGGCGGCTGAAAAAGACGAGCGGTATCACGATCAGATGGCTCAGCTGTATCGCCAGCATGTGCTCAAAGAAGAGGCGCCCGCCACAGTTCAGATTCAGGGCCTGAAGGGCCCGGACAAGACCGTGGGTGTGAGCTAGCAGTCGAGAACCGGTGTCTTGACTGCACCGGCATTCGGCCGCCGACATCGGAGTTCACGATTCTTGGGCCGCTCGGGACTTGCTCCTGGGCGGCCTTTTCTCATGTTGACTGGACGTCGTGACCGCGCCAGCAACACCCGTCCCGGATCTGACGTAGCTCGAATCGGGTTACCATGCGTGCACACTCGATGGCGAAGACCACCCCGCCGGCCAGTTCCGGGTCCACGTCCTCCGGCTACTCGGGCACGGCTCTCCCAAAGAAGCTGGGCATTAAGCCGGGGACCGTCGTGGTGCTCGTGCGAGCCCCCGACACGTTCGAACAGACACTCGGCGAACTTCCCACCGATGTGACGGTCCGCCGTCGCAATCAGGGCATGCGGGACTTGACGCTCTGGTTCACCCGGTCCCGGGCCGAGCTGATCGCCGGAGTCGGTTCAATGGCGCGGCGGCATGAAACCGGACGATTGTGGATCCTTTGGCCGAAGCGGGCGTCACCGCTCGCCAGTGACCACAGTGAGTCTGACGTTCGCCGCGCCGGTCTCACGTGTGGCCTTGTCGACTACAAGATCTGCGCGGTCGATCGCGACTGGTCAGGACTGCTGTTTGCGCCACGCGCAAGGCGGTCGCGTCGGTGAGCCTGGTATACGCCATCGACCAGACGGCGTGGCCGGCGAACGACGGATGACCTACGTTGTTTGAAGATCAGGGTGCAACGACTGGCCACGTGCAGCTGTGACTACGGATGTCCGTGCGAGTTCGGTGCGCAACCTACCCAGGGCCCGTCGGCTACCTCTTCCTATCCCCCCCGCGTGTGCATCTCCAGATGGGGCTGCTTCTGGAGCGCTTCGACGCTGATGAGCGGCCGACGGTCGCCCGTCGCCAGACGGGTCTCGGCGCCGCGGTCGGTTCGTGAGGTCCACGTAGAGCGAATGAGGGCCTGTAGGTCGTCGGCCGACGCACCGTCGCGCAACGGCCCTCGCAGATCGATTCCCGACTGTGCATACAAGCACAGATACCACAACCCGTCGGCCGTCAGGCGGCTGCGGTCGCAGGTCCGGCAGAACGGGGCGGTAGTCGATGAGATGATGCCGAACGTCGTGCCATCCGAGAGACGGTAGCGGTCAGCGGGGGCCGAGGTCTGCTCATCGACGGGTGATACCACGCCGTACCGCGCCCCGATGATCTGAAGCATTTCGGTTCGGGGCACGACATCGTCGAGAGACCATCGGGTGGCCCCTCCGACGTCCATGTACTCGATGAAGCGCACTTCGGCTCCGAGACCACGGCCATGCTCGAGCAGGTCGACGATCTCGTCCTCATTGACGCCACGGATGATCACGGAGTCGACCTTGACCGACCGAGGCCAGGTTCGAGCGGCCCGGTCGAGACCGGCGAGCACGGCGTCCAGCTCGTTGAATCGCGTCAAGGCCAGGAAGCGGTCAGGCTTGAGCGTGTCAAGACTCACTGTGATCCGCCCGAGGCCGGCCGACTGCAGCGCCTCGGCCTGGCCGGCCAGCAGGATGCCGTTGGTGGTCAGGGCGAGGTCCTGGATCGGAGTCTTCGCGGCAAGGAGACTCACGAGGTCCGGGAGATCCTTGCGCAAGAGAGGCTCACCCCCGGTAATCCGGACCCGATCCACACCGAGGTCGGCAAACAGATCAACCAAGGCGCTGACTTCCTCGAAGCTGAGGATGTCCTGTCGTGGCAGCCAGACATAGTCAGTTTCCGGCATGCAGTACTGGCAACGCAGGTTACATCGGTCGGTGACAGACACCCGCAGGCTCCGGAGAGAGCGGCCGAGGGTGTCAGTCGTCGGCGTCACTGGCATAGCTGGACAATTATGACCGATCCTCACGGGTATAATCTCCCCAGTGCTCCGGCCGTATCGGTCCGTCCATCCGCGCGTCGCACCGACCGCGTTCATCGATCAGAGTGCCCAGGTCATCGGCGACGTCGTCGTCGGCGACGACAGCAGCGTCTGGATGAACGCTGTCTTGCGGGGTGATGTCAATACGATCCGGGTTGGGCGACGCACGAACATCCAGGACGCCTGTGTCGTGCACGTGATGGGTGGCACCCATCCGACGACGCTCGGCGACGAGGTCACGGTTGGGCACGCCGCGGTGCTGCACGGCTGCACTGTCGCGGACCGGTGTCTCGTGAGCATGGGCGCGATCGTGCTGAATGGGGCACAAATTGGGGCCGATTCGATCGTGGCGGCCGGCGCCCTTCTCGTCGAAGGGGCGGTCGTGCCACCTCGGTCTCTGGTCATGGGGAGTCCAGGTCGGGTTCGACGCTCGCCGACCGACGACGAGCTTGCCTCGATTCGGCGGTATGCGGACCACTACGTCGACTACAAGAACGACTACCTCACGTCATGATTCCGAGCGTGCGGGGTACTCGTGACATCGTCCCTGGCGAAGTCGAGCGGTGGCAGCGGCTCGAGGATGTCGCGAGGCGTGTTTGCCGCCAGTACGGCTACCAAGAGATCCGCACGCCGGTCCTCGAGCGAGAGGAGCTGTTTGCCAAGGGCACCGGCGAGTCGACGGATATCGTCCAGAAGGAGATGTATACCTTCACTGATAAGGGCGGAGAGCGGGTCACGATGCGTCCCGAGGCCACACCCAGCATGGTGCGAGCCTTTGTGCAGCATTCGCTCGAGCAGTCGATGGCGACCGCGAAACTCTATAGCCTTGGCCCAATGTTTCGGTACGAGCGTCCCCAGAAGGGGCGCTACCGGCAGTTTCACCAGCTCGACGTCGAGGCGTTTGGCATCACGACCCCGTCACTGGATGCTGAGATCATCGAGATGGGGGCGGCGTTCGTGCGTGCGCTGGGCATCGGGGATGCTGAGCTCCTCATCAATTCTGTCGGGTGCTCGGAGTGTCGCCCGGCGTTCAGCCAGGCGCTGCTGGCCGCACTCGGCGACCGTGTTCCGGAGTTGTGTGCCGACTGTCAGCGGCGGGCCGAAACCAATCCGCTTCGGATTTTCGACTGCAAAGTGCCCGCCGACCAATCGATCATCGAGGCGCTGCCGCATTCGGAGGACTATCTGTGTACCGACTGTCGCGAGCACTTTGATGCGGTCAAACAGATGCTCCAGGCCTATGCGCTGGACTATCGCGTGTCGCACCGGTTGGTGCGCGGCCTCGACTACTACACGCGGACGACCTTTGAGATCCTGGGTCAGGGGATCGGTGCTCAGAGCGCCGTGCTCGGCGGCGGCCGGTATGACAATCTGGTCAAGCGACTCGGTGGTCCGGACCGGGCGGGTGTCGGGTTTGCGGCCGGACTCGAGCGGCTCGTACTGGCCATGCCAATGGCTGAAGCCGAGGCCGGGTCCGCCGACGCGTTCGTGGTGGCCGTGGGTGACGAGGCTCGGCTGCCGACACACGTGCTGGCGCGTGATCTCCGCCACGCGGGGTTGAGTGTGCTCGTTGACTACGAGGCCCGGTCACTGCGGTCGCAGATGAAGCGCGCCGACCGCGCGCACGTGTCGCATGTGCTGATCGTCGGTGACGACGAGCTCGAGCGCAACGAGGTGACGGTGAAGGACATGGCCACCGGCGAGCAGTCGACGGTCGCGCGGGAGGCCATTGCTGAACGACTGCGTTCACCTGTCCGCACCGATTGAGGGCACAAGAAGGACACCAGGACCACGATCGCAGGGATACCCAAGACGGTGTCAGACCGAAGAGACGACCTCACCCGAACCCACACGTGCGGCGAGCTCCGCCCTGGCGACGTCGGCGCTGATGTCACGCTGATGGGCTGGGTCCACAAGGTTCGCGACCTTGGGTCGCTGATCTTTGTCGACATCCGGGACCGCCACGGCATTACTCAGGTCGTCGCACGAGACGATGAGACCGTGCTTGACCTGGCGAAGCGGCTGCGACCGGAGTGTGTCGTGTGCGTGGAAGGCCCGATCGAAAGGCGTTCCGACGACACGCTCAATACCAAGATCGCAACGGGAGAGGTCGAGGTCGCGGCGCGAGCGATCACGGTGCTGAATCAGGCGCTGACGCCACCCTTCCAGATCGACGAGGAGACGCCGGTGTCGGAGGAGGTGCGGCTACGGTATCGCTACCTCGACCTTCGGCGACAGCGGATGCGGGACAATATCGGCCTGCGCCACCGCGTCACGATGGCGACGCGACAGTGTCTCGACGGCCACGGATTCTGGGAGATCGAGACGCCGATGCTGGCCAAGTCGACACCTGAGGGTGCCCGCGACTATCTCGTGCCGAGCCGCGTTCACGCGGGCCAGTTCTATGCGCTCCCGCAGTCACCCCAGATCTTCAAGCAGATCTTGATGATCGCCGGTATGGATCGATACTTTCAGATCGTTCGGTGCTTTCGCGACGAGGATCTGCGGGCCGATCGACAGCCGGAGTTCACCCAGATCGACATCGAAATGTCGTTCGCGACACCGGATCTGATTTTTGGTGTCGTCGAGGAGCTGATGCACGCCGTCTGTCGAGCTGCGGAACGGGCCATCCCGCGGCCGTTTCCGCGGATGTCGTTCGACGAGGCGATTGCCCGCTACGGGACCGACAAGCCAGACCTGCGGTGCGAGCTCGAGATTCAAGACGTATCGGACGTCTTCGCCGAGTCGTCTTTCAAGGTGTTTCGCGACGTCATCGCGGACGGCGGTGTCGTGCGGGCCCTGGTTGTGCCGGATGTGGGTCGTCGGTACGCGCGTCACAAGATTGACCAGCTTGTCGATGAGGCGATCGCGCATGGTGCGAAAGGACTGGTCTGGATTCGGCGTTCTCCGGACGGGGTTGTGCAGAGCTCGATTCTGAAGGCCGCTGGCGCCGAGACGCTCACGCAGGCGCTCGAGTCGGTCGCCGCTGGACCCGACGACTTGACACTCGTGTCAGCGGGGTCGAGCGCGGAGGCCTCCGGCGTCCTCGGTCGGCTCCGCCTCACGATCGCCGAACGCGAGGGTCTTCTCGACCAGTCACGGTTCGAGTTCTTGTGGGTCGTCGATTTCCCGCTCTTGGAGTGGAGCGACACCGAACAGCGGTATATGTCGATGCACCACCCATTCACGTCACCCCGCACTGAGGACCTTGATCGGCTGGAGACGAACCCTGGCGACGTGCGAGCGCGGGCGTACGATCTCGTGCTGAACGGGACCGAGATCGGCGGCGGCAGCATTCGGATTCACGATCAGCCGCTGCAGCAGCGGATCTTCCGCTTGCTGAAGATCGGCGATGAAGAGGCGGCCTCGCGGTTCGGCTTCTTCCTCGAGGCCCTACGGCACGGGACACCTCCCCACGGCGGTATCGCGTTGGGGCTCGATCGAGTTGTGGCGCTCCTGGCGGGCGAGTCGTCAATTCGAGACGTGATCGCCTTCCCGAAGACGGCCAACGCCCTGGATCTGATGGCCGGCGCACCTTCGGAGGTCGCCCGGCGGCAGCTCAAGGAACTTCACCTCGACCCCGCGACTTGACCCTCGCCACAAGGTCGTGGTTACAATCGCGAATAGCCGGAGACACTTTCATCGCCACGCCCTCCTTCGCGAGAATCCCCGTCCCTGACAAAGGGATCGAAGCGCTCTTCGGTTCCTTCGACGAGAATCTGAAGCATTTCGAGAAGCTGTTCGACGTCCAGATCCGTACCGACGGGCATGAATTGCTCGTGACCGGTGACGCCCATCGCGTGGCGAAAGTCGAGCAGGTTGTCAGTCGAGTGTCGGAAGTGCTTCGGGACGGGTATCACTTGTCGAAGGACGACGTGCGTCGTGCGGCGCAGCTGGTCGACCAGGACGCCGACGTCGACCTGCGGGACTTTTTCGGTCGCAGTCCGGTGCAGGCGTCCAGTAAACGTCACGTGAAACCAAAGAGCGTCAACCAACGACACTATCTCGATGCGATCGAGCGCGACGACATCGTTTTCGGCGTGGGACCAGCCGGGACGGGGAAGACGTATCTGGCGATGGCAGAAGCCGTGTCATTTCTGACGTCCAAGCGTGTCAGTCGAATCATTCTCGCGCGTCCGGCAGTGGAGGCCGGCGAGAAACTCGGATTCCTCCCGGGGGATCTTCAGGAGAAGGTCAACCCCTACCTGCGGCCGTTGTATGACGCGCTCTACGATATGCTCGACGGCGATCGCGTCAACCGATTGCTGGACCGCGGTGTGATCGAGATCGCACCGATCGCTTTCATGCGCGGCCGCACGCTAAACGACGCGTTCGTGATCCTTGACGAGGCCCAGAACACCACGACTGAACAGATGAAGATGTTCCTGACCCGACTCGGATTCGGGTCAAAGGCGGTGGTGACGGGTGACATCACTCAGATTGACCTGCCGTCAGGGCGGATGTCTGGACTCGTCGAAGCGATGGGGATCGTACGGGCAATCGATGGCGTGTCCCTCGTGCGCTTTAACGAGCGCGATGTCGTTCGGCATCCGCTCGTGCAGGCGATTGTCAGAGCGTACGAAGCACTCTCGCCAGCCAGCGGTTCGAACCCTGAGCGCGACGACGACGGCGCGTCCAGCGTGACATGACGACAGACGACCCCGACGGTGCGACGAGTCTCCGGGGCGGTCCGTGTGGCCTGAGCGGGCCGGCTTTGAGGTGGCGGCGGCGGTGATGCCGAGGCTTCGGGTTGTCGCGACCGATGGGCGGGGCCGCCCCGTGGCCGCCCGTGGCCTGACGCGTTGGCTCACCCACATCGCGCCGGCAACGGTGCGCGGAGAACTGGCCGTCGCATTCGTGTGCGATGCCAAGATGCGGGCGCTCAACAAGCGGTATCGTGGGCTCGACCGGCCCACCGACGTCCTGTCGTTTCCAGCGGACTCACTCCAGCCCGGTGTTCCCCGTCGTTCCCGCTTTCTCGGCGACGTGGTCATCGCGACCGGCGTCGCCAAGCGCCAGGCCCGTTCGCTCGGTCTTCCAGCAGAGACCGAGATGCGTCGGCTTGCGTTACACGGTCTGTTGCATCTCCTCGGATACGACCATGAGCGAGATGGCGGTCAGATGGCGCGGCTCGAGCGTCGCCTGCTGCGACGGGCTGGGATCGAGGAACCGGCATGACGCCGTTGATCCTGTTCCTGCTGGCCTGCCTGACCGTGTATGTCGGAGCCGTTCAGGCCGCCTTCAGTGCATTGATGCGCTTGCCTCTTCGTCTCAATGCCGAGCGAGCAGAGCGTCACGGTCGTTCCGACGGTCTCGGTCCCTACCTCGAAGACCCTGTTCGTCTGTTCGTGCCGGCCCGACTCCTGCAGGCGCTGACGGTCGCCGTGGCGACGATGCTCGTGATGGTTGAAACGGGCCCACGCAGTCCAGCGGCCCTCGGGCTCGTCTTCGGAGGGATGGTTGCGTTCGTCGTTGTGTGCGGCCACGTCGTACCCCTGCTGGTGATTCGCCGCGACCCCGAGCGGGTGCTCGAGCTGCTGTTGCCGTCATTCAACGTCATCGCGAGAGGGATCAGTCCAGTGGCTGGTCCCCTAATCGGGCTCTTGAATGTCGGCAGACGTGACCGCGTCGACGACGCGTCGATGGCGACGGCCGGAGGCGTCGCCGGCGCCGACGGTGATGGAGCCGAACCGCGCTCTGCCGCCGACGAGCACGAGGAGCGGAGGCTCCTGAAATCGGTCGTCGCGTTCGGCGACACGCTGGTGCGTGAGGTGATGACACCCAGGCCGGATATCGTGGCGATCAAGTCGACCGCGACGCTCGACGACCTACGTGCGTTGTTCGCCGAGCAGCAGTACTCGCGGATCCCGATCTACAAAGAGAACCTCGACGAGATACTGGGCTTCGTGTTCGTCAAGGACTTGGTCGCGCTGAGCTCTACCGCCCCCGATGATCAGGTGATCGAACGGCTACGGCGCCCGGCGTATGTCGTACCAGAGACCAAGCGGGTGGCCGAACTACTGAAGGAGTTTCAGCGTCAGCAGGTCCAGAGCGCGATCGTGCACGATGAGTACGGGGGCACCGCGGGACTTGTGACGATCGAAGACCTTCTCGAGGAGATCGTCGGTGAGATCCGTGATGAGTACGATGTGGAATCGGAGCCGATTGTCGACGAGGGAGAGGGGAGTTTCGTGTTTGCCGGGACCGTCCCCGTCGACGATGCGGCCGAGCGGTTGCAGATTGACATTGAACGCCAGGGGTTCGAGACCATCGGTGGGTATCTCCTCGCGCGGCTGGGTCGCGTGCCGCGAGTAGGCGAGCACCTGCACGTCGACGACGTGCAGGTGGAGATCCTGGAAGGCGAGCGCCGGCGCGTGCAACGCGTGAGGATGCGCCGGCAGCCGGCGGTCAGCGGACTCCATCAGTAATGCGGAGTGGGTTCGTTTCCCTTATCGGCCGGCCGAACGCTGGCAAGTCAACCCTGCTGAATCGGCTCGTCGGCACCAAGCTCGCCATTGTGTCTGACAAGCCGCAGACCACGCGCAACCAGATCCTGGCCGTCAAGAATCTGGACGGCGACGTCGGGGGTCAAATCGTGTTTGTGGATACCCCCGGGATCCATCGGCCGCTTCACCGGATGAATGTGCGAATGGTCGACCTGGCGCTTGACACACTTGGAAAGGTGGATGTTCTGATCGTCGTCCTCGATGCGTCGACCAAGACCGGTGCCGGCGATCGCTACCTACTGACGTTGCTCGAGCGCACCACGGTACCGGTGGTTCTTGCGCTCAACAAGATCGACCTGATCGCCAAGAACCGGCTCCTGCCGCTCATCGACTGGTATCGTCAGCAGCGTGACTTCGTGGCTATCGTGCCGGTGTCGGCGCTCACCGGGGACGGTCAGACGGAGCTGGAGCACGCGATCGTGGAGCCCCTCCCCGAAGGCGAACCGCTGTATCCAGACGACTATCTGACCGACCAGCCCGAACGGGTGCTGGCGGCCGAGACCGTACGAGAGAAGCTCCTGAGACATACACGCGCAGAGCTTCCGTTCTCGACCGCGGTCGTTGTCGACCGGTTCGAGGAGCCGGATCGAGACGGCGACGGGGTCCTCCGGATCTACTGTTCGATCTTGGTGGAGCGTGAGACGCAGAAGCGGATCGTCATCGGCCATGGCGGAGCGCTGATCAAACAGATCGGAACCGAAGCCAGGCTGGAGCTCGAGGCGTTCTTCGCGACCCGCGTCTATCTGGACTTGCACGTGCGCGTTCGCTCCGGCTGGCGCGACGACGAACGCGTTCTTTCCGAACTTGGCATCACGAAGCGCTCGTGATGACGATGCCCGGCTCACAATTGTCGTGTGATAACATCTGAAGGTTCTCGTGCAGTGATTCCGACACACGAGGTGTTTCGGAATCACTGCACGAGGTCCAAGGAATCTGTGGGACAACGATCGCCGTACATGTTGACCGTTCCTGAGGTCCGCCGACCTCGCTGGTTGTCGGTATGCCGCCACATCGCCGCATCGACGTCGTCTTCGATTCAGTCAAACGACTGCAGCGGATTGGTGCGACTGCCAACCTCCTAAACCTCCTTCAGAAACAGCACCCCGCTGACCTCGCCGAGGTCTTCAGTGAGCTTCCCGACCGGGAGCGTCGCTCAGTATTCGATACCCTCCTTGAGCGGAATAGTCGGCTGGCGATGGAGGCCATCAGCGAGCTCGAGCCTGAGGTTCGCGTGCCGCTATTGGTCGAGTATCCCGCCGAAGAGCTGGCTCGTTTCTTTCAAGAGGTGCCGTCCGACGACGCCGCAGCTGTGATCGACGACCTCCCTGACGCCCTGTCTGCGTCGGTGCTGGAGGTCATGCGGCGCAAGGACTCGGACGAGGTCCAGCACCTCCTCGAGTACGCGGACCAGACTGCTGGCCGCATCATGAACCCCGATGTCTTCGCCTTGTCCGAGGACTTGACGGCGGGCGAGGCGATCGCGGCGCTGCAGCAGTCGCGTGACGTGGAGATGGTGTTCTACCTGTACGTCGTCGACGAACGCCGCCACCTCGTCGGCGTGATCTCTCTGAGACGGCTTCTGCTCGTGTCACCCGAGACCCCGCTCAAGCGGATCATGACGGCCGATCTGACGACGGCCCGGGTCAATACCGATCAGGAGGAGGTGGCGCAGCTGGTCGCCTCGTACAACCTGTTGGCGATTCCGGTCGTCGATGACGAGAACAAGTTGGTCGGTATCATCACGGTCGACGACGTCATCGATGTCATCAAGGACGAGGCGACCGAGGACATCTACCGGATGGCCGGCGTCTCGAGTGACGAGCACATCTTCACTTCAGCGCGAGAGTCGCTTCGGAAGCGCCTTCCGTGGCTGGGGATCAACCTCGTGACGGCGATTCTCGCGGCGCTCGTGGTGCGGCTGTTTCAATCGACGATCGACCAAGTCGTGGCGCTGGCAGCCTTCATGACGATCGTGGCGAGCATGGGCGGGAACGCGGCGACGCAGACGCTGACGGTGATTGTCAGGGGGATCGCGCTCGGTGAGCTCACGTGGAGTAACTCGCGGAAGGCGCTCGTCAAAGAGGCGATGGTAGGCATCGGCAACGGGACGATCCTCGGCCTCGTCGGGGCCGGTTTCGCCTGGTGGGTCGTCGGGAATCCGTACTTTGGCGGTATTCTGGCCCTGGCCATGGTGATCAACCTGCTCGTCGCGGCGGTAGCGGCCACGTTGATTCCGATCGCGCTGCGGGCGCTGCGGATCGACCCGGCGCTCGCGTCGTCAGTGTTCATCACGACGTTGACCGACGTGTTCGGGTTCTTCGCTTTCCTCGGTCTGGCAACGCTCTTTATCGAGTATCTAGACTAGTGTCCTGGCAGCGTAATTCGCGGCATTATTCCCGGGCGGGGCATCCCGCCTGGCGGAGTTGCGCCTCGGTCACAAATGCCCAATTTGCTCCCTCGTTGCGCCTTGGCATCCGGGCGCCGCGCTCCGGGAATAATGCTGCGAATTACGCGGCCGGGACACTAGTGGGGTGTTCACTCTGCTGGGTGCCGTGAAAGAGGGATTCGAGGTGCCCAGTCCGAGGTGAGGACCCCGCTACGTTAGAATAGTCCGGGCTCGGGACGATGCCGCTCTATACGGCCGACGCGCTGATTCTGCGCACCTACAAGCTCGCCGAGGCAGACCGAATCGTCGTCTTCCTGACTAGCGATCGAGGCAAGCGTCGGGGGGTTGCGAAAGGATCCCGACGGACGCGTTCGCGATTCACCGGCGGGCTGGAGCCGTTCACTCGAGTGCGGCTGGCGTACTTCGAGCGCGAGAACCGAGATCTGGTCAGGCTGTCGTATGTCGAGCCGGTGGCGTCGCCGCTCGTCAGTCAGAGCGGAGATGCGCTGGGCCATGCAAGCTACTTCGCAGAACTGGTCGACGTCTGGGCACTCGAGGGCGACCCGAGTGAGCGTCTCTATCGGCTCGGCGCGTCGGTCATCGAGGCGATGGCGAGCGACGTGCCAGTGGAGCGAGTTGCACGCTACTTCGAGTACTGGCTCTTGCGACTGCAGGGTGTGTATCCGTCGGTCGTGGCGTGTCAGCGATGTCGGGCAGAATTGGACCGGGGTGGGGCGGTGATCGTGCGTGACTCGGGTGGGTTTGTATGCCAGGCGTGCGGATCTGGAGACGGTGAGGTCGACCTGACCGGTGACGCCTTGTCGTTTCTCCGTGCGGCTTCCACGCGTGCGGCGACGGACATGGGCTCCGTGGCATTCACGCCAGAGGTGGCCCGCCAGCTCACGGCGGTGCACCGCGGGTTATTGGAGACCCATCTCCAGAAGGAGCTCAAGTCTGCTCGCATCTTGCAGGAGCTTGGCGTGTGGACGTCAGACGTGCTGCCGACGGATCGGGGCCCGCAATGACGCTCCAAGATCTCATTCTGTCGTTGTCACGGTTCTGGGCGGCACATGGGTGCCTGCTGCACCAACCGCTCGACATCGAGGTTGGTGCCGGCACGATGCATCCGGAGACGTTTCTTCGCGTGCTGGGCCCCCGACACTGGAATGTGGCGTATGTGCAGCCGTCGCGGCGGCCTGCCGACGGACGGTTTGGGGAGAATCCGAACCGGCTGTTCAAACATCATCAATTCCAGGTCATCCTGAAGCCGTCACCAGATGCCGCGCAGAATCTGTATCTCGAGAGCTTGCAGGCCTGTGGCATCGACCCGACCCGTCACGATGTACGGTTCGAGGAGGACAACTGGGAGTCGCCCACACTCGGCGCCTGGGGAATCGGATGGCAGGTGCTGCTCGATGGACTCGAGATCACGCAGTTCACGTACTTCCAGCAGGCCGGTGGACTCGATCTGGCGCCGATCTCGGTTGAACTGACCTACGGTCTCGAGCGTATCGCGATGCACCTCCAGGGACAGGACAACGTGTACGACCTCGAGTGGTCGCCGGGCGTTACCTATGGCGAGGTGCGGCATCGCGAGGAGGTTGAGCAGTCGAAGTACGCCTTCGGTCAGGTTGAGATGCCGCAGGCCGACTTCTCGCGGGTGCACCGTCACTTGTTCGACGAGTACTACCGGCTTGCCGAGCAGCTCCTGGCGTCAGCGCTCGTGTTTCCGGCGCTCGACTACTGTCTCAAGTGCTCTCACGTCTTCAACGTTCTGGATGCCAGCGGAAGCATTGGTGTCACTGAACGGACCGCCTACATCCTGAAGGTTCGGAGAGTCGCTGTCGCGATTGCCGAGGCATACGCCGCGGCCGACACCAACACCGCCGATGACGATGTTTCGTGAACTGTTGATCGAGGTCGGCTGCGAAGAGATCCCCGCAAGCTGGCTGCCGTCTCTCACCGGTCAGCTCGGTGACAGACTAGGCCGCTGTCTGGATGAAGCGCGGTTGGAGTGGACGGCGCCGGTGCAGACGTTCAGCACACCCCGCCGGCTCGGCGTACACGTCGGCGGCGTGGCGAACCGACAGTCTGATCTCGAGTCGACCCTCACGGGGCCTCCGGTGCGTGCAGCGTTCGATTCCGAAGGCCATCCCACGGCCGCCGCGCTGGGTTTCGCACGGAAGCAGGGCGTGAGCGTCGATGGGCTACGTCGGGTGCAGACGCCCAAGGGTGAGTACCTCGCCTATCAGCGGCGTCAACGCGGTGGGACCGCGCGCGCGGTCCTGCCGAGCGTGTTGGCGTCGACCCTGAGGGCCTTGAGCTTCCGGAAACAGATGCACTGGGACGCGTGGCTCGATGACGGTCATGGTGAGCTGGTGTTCGGTCGTCCGATCCGTTGGATTCTGTTCCTGCATGGTGCCACGGTCGTGCCGTTCAGCGTGCTGCGAAGCGATCTGGCCGCGGGGGCGGGGGTGGCGGTCGTGTCGTCTGGGGCCGTGACCTATGGACACCGGTTCTTCAGTAGGCGCGGCCGTGCGGGCCGACCGATTCGCGTCCGGTCGTTCGCTGACTACAAACGGACTCTCGCCGCCAACTACGTCATCATTGACCGCGCGACGAGGCGTTCTCGAATTACCCAGAAGCTCGAGCGGTGCGCGGACCGCGCCGGCGGACAGGTCGTCGGCGGTGCGGGCCAGAGCTCCCTGCTCGAGGAAGTCCCAGACCTCGTCGAGTATCCCTCTGTCGTGACCGGCACCTATCCATCGGAGTTCCTGAGCCTCCCTGACGAAGTGCTCAAGACGACGATGATTCATCACCAGCACTATTTTCCGGTCGTCAATCGGCGCGGACGCCTCGAGCCGCATTTCCTGGCGGTGACCAACACACCCCGCGACAACGTGTCGCGCATTGCGCGCAATGCCGAGCGTGTGCTGGTCGCGCGGCTTCGCGACGCGCGTTTCTTCTGGGATGCCGATCGAAAGGGGAGACTCGAGGATCGGCTCGATCGACTCGACACACTCCTGTTTCATCAGAAGCTTGGGAGCTACCGAGAAAAGTCTGAACGCGTCAGCACGTTGGCGGAGCAGATTGCTCGCGACGTGCTCGGAGCAGATGCCGCCACCGCCAGTGCCGCCCGCCAGGCTGGTCTCCTCTGCAAGGCCGATCTGGCAACCGACATGGTCGGCGAGTTCCCGGAGTTACAGGGCACGATGGGCGGCGTCTATGCGCGTGAGCAGGGGCAATCAGAAGAGGTCTGGAAGGCGATCTACTACCACTACCTGCCGGTCGGGGTGGAGGCAGATGCGCCCCCGACTCGCCGCGATCTCGGGGCCGGAGCCGTGACGTGGGCCGCTGTGGCCCTCGCCGACAAGCTGGACACGCTCGTCGGACTCTTTCAGGTTGGCGAGAAGCCGACCGGGTCTCGCGACCCGTTTGCGATGCGGCGGCAGGCGCAAGGGCTGATTCGCGTCCTGATCGATTTGCCCGAGCTGTCAGGTCTCGAGGTGCGCGTGCCGCTGGGCCAACTACTCGAGATGGCGTCTGCGCTGCACGGCCGGCCCGACGCCGACACGGCGAATCGTGGGACCGCCTTCGTCCGAGAGCGCACTCGTTATCTACTCGAAGAGCGCGGGTTCGACATTCGAAACGTTCGGTCGGTGACGGGCCATGCGTCGCTCGATGATCTCCGGCCGCTCGACGCACGTCGTAAGTTGGAGGTGTTGCCAGAGTTCACGGACACCGCAGACTTCCGCCAGCTGGCCACGCTCTTCAAGCGCGTCAAGAACATCGCCAGAGAGCTCCCTGACACGGAGTCCGCGGCGGCCGGGCGTGACGATGGCGCGGATCTCTCATCGATCTTGACCGAACCGGCGGAACAGGCGCTGCTCACAGATGTGGATCGCCGCCGGCCGGTCATCGACAGCGCGGTGGAACGCGGAACGGGGTACCGAGAGGCGTTCGCGCAGGCCTCCTCATTTGGCCCGGCGGTCGATCGGTTCTTCACAGAAGTGTTCGTGATGGTGGATGATCCCCAGGTTCGCCAGGCGCGCCTGCGCCTCATGAAGCGTCTCGAGCGTCTCATCGGCCAACTCGCCGATATCTCCGAAATCGTTCCGGAAGAAGAGTCGCTCTCATAAGTGGTTCACCGTCCGGCTCACAGACAGGAACAGGCTTGATGGCAAAGACACGGACGCATACGAGCACACGGACACGGTCGGCTGCACGCGCTCTGGCCAGGGCGGCGTCACAGACGCGCGTCGCGAAGGTGACGAAGAAGCGGCGAGGTGTCCAGAAACATGTCTTCTTCTTTGGCGGTGGCACCGCCGAGGGCGATCGGACGAAGCGGGACCTCCTCGGAGGAAAGGGCGCCGGGCTCGCCGAGATGACCAGCGCGGGGCTCCCGGTTCCGCCGGGGCTCACCGTGTCGACCGATGTATGCACCCTCTTCTACGACAGCGGGCACACGGTGCCAGAGCCTGTCGAAAAGGAGATGGAGACTCAACTGCGCCGCCTTGAACGGCTGAGCCGGTTAACCCTCGGATCGACGACACATCCCCTGCTGGTTTCGGTTCGGTCGGGGGCCAAGTTTTCGATGCCCGGGATGATGGATACCATCTTGAACCTTGGCCTGAACGACGACGCGGTCGAAGGTCTCAAGCTCCGGACGGCGAACGGCCGGTTCGCGTTCGATAGTTACCGTCGGTTTATTCAGATGTTTGGCAACGTCGTGCTCGACATTGCCAAGGAGGCGTTTGAGGATGAGCTCGACGCGGTGAAGCATGCGCGTGGGGTTCATCTTGATACGCAGCTCGACGAGAACGATCTGCGTGACGTCGTCGTCCGCTACCAAGGCGTGGTTCGTCAGCAGTCGGGCCACCGGTTCCCTCAGGACCCGAGGACCCAGCTCCGGATGGCCAGAGACGCCGTCTTCCGCTCGTGGCACAACCCGCGGGCGATCGAGTATCGGCGGATCTACGACATTCCGGACGCGATCGGTACGGCGGTCAACATCCAGGCCATGGTGTTCGGCAATACCGGCGACCGCTCGGCAACCGGAGTCGGCTTCACCCGCAACCCCGCCACCGGAAGCCGCGAATTCTACGGAGAGTTCTTGGTCAATGCGCAGGGTGAGGACGTCGTCGCCGGAATTCGCACTCCCCAGCCGATCCGCGAGCTCGAGCAGGTGCTACCCAAGGCCTACCGCCAGCTGCGTCGCATCACGAGTCGCCTGGAACGGCACTACAAGGACATCCAGGATTTCGAGTTCACGATTCAGGACGAAGAGCTGTTCATGCTCCAGACTCGAAGCGGGAAGCGGACGGGACACGCTGCGGTTGTCATCGCCACCGACATGGTGGCCGAGCGGTTGATCACGCAGTCGGAGGCGGTGCTGCTCGTCGAGCCGGACTCGCTCGCGCAGCTGCTCGCGCCGGTGTTTGACCCCGTAGCGTGGCGGCTGTTTCCCGTGGCGACGCAGGGGTTGCCGGCGTCGCCTGGCGCCGCATCCGGACAGGTCGTCTTCACTGCGGACGATGCCGTCACGTGGTCGCAGAAGGGGAAGTCGGTGGTCCTGGTGCGCAAGGAGACCGTCCCGGACGACATTCATGGCATGCATGTCGCCAGCGGAGTGCTGACAGCCACCGGGGGGATGACGTCTCACGCCGCCGTGGTCGGACGTCAGATGGGCAAGCCGTCGGTCGTTGGTGCGGACGAGTTGTGGGTGGACGGGGGTGCTCGGACCGTCACCATCAACACGCAGGTCGTGCGGGAGGGCGACTTTATCTCGTTTGACGGTCTCACCGGCGAGGTCAAACTGGGACAGGTCGACACACAGCCAAGTGAGATCCTGCAGGTCCTGTCAGGTGATCGCAAGCCAACGCGTTCTGAGATCTATCAGCGGTTCTCGAAGCTGCTGTCCTGGGCCGACAGATTCCGGACGCTTGGCATTCGAGCCAACGCCGACCTCCCGGAACAAGCGGAGACGGCCTACCAATTCGGCGCTCGTGGGATCGGTCTCTGTCGCACTGAACATATGTTCTTTGGCGAGGATCGGCTCCCGATCATGCAGCTGATGATTCTGAGCGAGACGGAGTTGGACCGTCGCGCGGCACTCGATCGCCTGTTGCCGCTCCAGCGGAAGGACTTCTACGGGCTCTTCAAAGCGATGCGTGGCGAACCGGTGACCATTCGCCTGATTGACCCGCCGCTCCACGAGTTCCTGCCAAAGCGCGAAGAGCTCATGGTCGAGGTCGCGCTGCTTGAGGCGGGTGCCGGACGGCGCTCAGAGCTGGTCAAGAAGCGAGCCTTGCTGCGACGAATCGAGCAGCTCCACGAGTTCAATCCGATGATGGGACACCGTGGTGTGCGTCTGGCCATCAGCTACCCCGAGATTGCCGAAATGCAGACCCGTGCCATTATCGAGGCGGCCTGCCTGCTCGCCAAAGAGGGAGGGAAGGTCATCCCCGAGATTATGATTCCGCTGGTTGGCCACGTGAAGGAGTTCCGTGACCAGCGGACCCTCGTTGACCGAGTCGCGGTCGATGCGATGCGGTCGATGGGGGTCAAGGTCCGATACCTGGTCGGCACGATGATCGAGGTCCCGCGCGGTGCGGTGACGGCCGATGAGATCGCGAAGGAGGCCGACTTCTTCTCATTTGGCACCAACGACTTGACGCAGATGGCGTTCGGGTTCTCCCGGGATGATGCACAGAAGTTTCTGCGTGTCTACCGTGAGCGACGCATCCTCGACCGCGATCCGTTTTCGTCGATCGATGTCGAGGGTGTTGGCGCGCTGGTCCGTCTGGCCGTAGACAAGGGGCGGGCGGCGAGGCCGGACCTGAAGCTTGGCGTCTGTGGCGAGCACGGTGGTGACCCCGCGTCGATCCACTTCTTCTCGAAGGCCGGGTTGGACTACGTGAGCGCGTCACCGTATCGCGTGGCGACGGCGCGACTGGCGGCGGCCCACGCCGCACTCCGGCCCGAGCCTGACGAACGGTAACCGCAGGGATCAGGCTATGCCTCCCATTCGTCGCCTTCCGCCTGAGCTTGCGAATCAGATCGCCGCGGGTGAGGTCGTCGAGCGCCCGGCCTCTGCGCTGAAGGAGTTGATCGAGAACTCGATTGATGCCGGCGCCACCCGTATCGACGTGGCCGTCGACCGGGCCGGCAAACGGTTGATTCGGGTCGAGGACGACGGGGAGGGAATGAATCGCGAGGACGCCGAGCTGGCCCTTGAACGGCATGCGACCAGCAAAGTGGCCCGGCTCGAGGACCTCGAGGCGATCGGCACACTGGGATTTCGCGGTGAAGCCCTGCCCAGTATTGCGTCGGTCTCACATCTGACCCTGCGGACGAAGCCACGCCGAGCGCCATATGGGACTGAGCTGCGCGTCGAGGGCGGCACCATGGGGACGGCCACAGAGGTTGGCATGCCCGTCGGCACCGTGGTCGAGGTGGCCGACCTCTTCTACAACGTGCCGGCTCGACGGAAGTTCCTCAAGTCCGATCGTGCCGAGTCCTCGCAGGTCTCACGTGCCGTCACGCGGCTGGCCCTGGCGTATCCCGAAGTCGGCTTCACGCTCACCAGCGGGGCACGTCGTGTGCTGCAGTGCCCGCCGGTCCGCACGCTGAACGAACGATTCTTTCAGGTGTATGGCGAGCGGCCAGACCTTGTCGAAGTTCACAAGTCTGCCGCCGGCGTGGTGCTCCGAGGCTACGTCGCCGCGCTGACCGACCATGGACCGTCCCGAGGCCCCCAGAACGTTTTTGTCAACCGCCGGGTGATCAAGGACCGGACGATCGCCCACGCCGTTCACGACGCCTATAGCCAGGCGAGTATCAAGCCGCGGACACCTGAGATCCACCTCTTCATCGAGATTCCGTCCGATCGTGTCGATGTCAACGTCCACCCGATGAAGGCCGAGGTTCGCTTCCTGGAGCAGTCGCTCATTCACGAGCTGGTGCGCCGTGCCGTTGGTGATGCGTTGGGGCAACCGTCGTCGGCGCCGCTGCCGGTCCAACCGCAGTCTTCTGCATCATTCGCCCCGATGTCGCAATCGATTCCCGGGATCACGGAGGGAATGTCTGCGGCCAGTCGCTGGGCAGGTGTCACCGATGTCTTCCGTCGAAGCGACGTGGCCGTCGGCGCGAGGCCGGATGTCGCCATGCCCGGGGGTCCCGGCGTGAGTGAGACGGCCACCGACGCCAGCCGACCGCTCATGCCGCTCGGTCAATTTCGTGACACATTCATCATCGCCGTCGATAGCGAGGGTGTGGCGATCATCGACCAGCACGTGGCCCACGAGCGCATCTTGTTCGAGCAGGTCATGTCCCAGCTTGCTGGTGGACCGCTGGACGGGCAGCGCCTGCTGACACCGATCGTCGTCGACCTTCCCGCCGCGCAGCGTGAGGCGCTCGCGGCCCATGCCACCCACCTCCTACGGTTAGGGTTCGAGGTTGGCGAGTTCGGTGGTGACAGTGTGCAGATCACCACGGTGCCGGGAGTGCTTGCGCGCGCGGAAGCGGAGAATGCGGTACGAGAGCTGGCGGCCGACGTCGAAGGCTTCGACCGTGGCGCCGGTGTCGAGGATGTGCTGCGGCGCCTGGCGGCGACGACCGCCTGTCACGCAGCGGTGAAGGCGAACGACCGACTGACCCAGGAGAAGATGGTGTACATCCTCGACCAGCTGCGGCGTACGGAATACTCAACCGTCTGTCCCCACGGTCGGCCCGTCGTGCTGCGGCTCACCCGTCACGAGATCGAGAAGAGCTTCGAGCGCTGACCCTGTCGGCCGGCTACTTCGTATAGCTTCGCACGATCAGCCATCCTGCCACGAAGACCGCGACGCCGCTACCGAAGATTTGAGGACTGGGTCCCAGAGGTCCTGCCGTCATGATCGACATGAGCAGCAGCGACATGGCCAGTAGCTGGAGGAACCGGCCGACGTAGTAGAGGAAACCCGGCACTTGGGACACCGAACTAGCCGTCTGACCTTGACCGCTGCTGATCCTGAGCCGCCCGCCAGGCTGCGACGCGCTCGCCGATTGCCTTCTCCGCGCCCCGTCTGGTCGGATTGTAGTACTGACGATGCCGGAGCCGGGGCGGTAGACACTCCATTGTCGTTGTGCCATCCGCATAGTCGTGGGCGTACTCGTACCCCTTTCCGTAGTCGAGGTCCTTCATGAGTCGGGTCGGCGCATTGCGAAGGTGGAGCGGAACGGGATCGGCAACGTCGGTGTGCGCGTCACCCGCAGCCTGCGTATAGGCGACGTAGACCGCGTTGCTTTTGGGCGCAACGGACAAGTAGACGACGGCCTGCGCCAGGGCCGTGTTCCCCTCCGGCATGCCGATGAAGTGAACGGCATCTTTCGCGGCCACGGCCAGGCTCAGGGCGCGTGGGTCGGCCGTGCCGACGTCTTCCGACGCAAAGCGCACAAGCCGCCGCGCGATGTACATCGCGTCCTCGCCGGCTTCGACCATCCGCGCGAGCCAGTAGACCGCCGCGTTTGGGTCGCTGTTTCGCATCGACTTGTGCAGCGCGGAGATGAGGTTGTAGTGCTCCTCACCGGTCTTGTCGTACAGGAGCGTTCGCCGCTGGAGGGCCCGCGAGAGCAGCTCGAGGTCGATCCTCGCAGCTCGGTCTACCGTCTGATCTCCGCCGGTGCCGACCGGTGCATCGTCAGTCGCGGCGATGGCCGCGGCGAGCTCGAGCAGGTTGAGCGCGACTCGTGCGTCGCCGTTGGCATATCGAGCGATCGCCTCCAGAACGCCCGCGCCGACGTCCAGACCCTCGCGACCGAGTCCGCGTTCCGGGCTGTCCAGTGCCCGCTGAAGCACCGTCACGATGTCAGCCGTTTCGAGGGGGTGAAGGACGAACACCTTTGAGCGTGACAACAGGGCGGCGTTGACCTCGAACGATGGATTCTCGGTCGTCGCCCCGACGAGCACGATGTCTCCAGCTTCCACGCGTGGGAGGAAGGCGTCCTGCTGGGCCCGATTAAACCGGTGGATCTCGTCAACAAATAGGATCGTGCGCTGGCCGTGGTGGCGTCGAGTGGCCTCGGCTTCAGCCATCACCGACCTGATCTCCTTGACGCCAGAGAGCACCGCGCTGAAGGCGACAAACCGTGCCTGCGTCATCGTCGCGATCAGTCGGGCCAATGTTGTCTTCCCGGTACCGGGAGGCCCCCACAGAATGATCGACTGCAGGGTGTCGCGAGTGATCGCCTCGCGTAGCGGACGACCGGGCGCCAGCACCGACTCCTGGCCCACAAACTCTTCGAATGTTCGAGGTCGCATGCGCTCCGCCAAGGGCGTCAGGCGGTCGTCATCTCCAGTCGATTCCGACGCGAACAACTCGCCCGGCTTCACCGATCGCTCCGCTTGAGGCTGTGACGCCCACTTCGACTGTGGAGGCCGCCCCCGCGGCGTCGCCGGAGGGTCTGACGACGCGCCTCATAGATGATCAGCGCCGCGGCGATGCTGACATTGAGCGAGTCAACACGCCGCCGCATCGGTACGGACACGCGGAGGTCGGCGCTCGAATCGATGTCGTGTTCCAGGCCGGCACCTTCCTGTCCCACGAGTAGCAGCCGGGGACCGGTCAGGTCGGCTTCGTAGAGACCAGCACCCCCGCGGGGGACCGTCGCCACCACCGTGGCTCCACGCTCTCTGGCGGCGGTGATCAGCGCTGGTAGATCGTCCACAAGGGCGACTGGAAGTCTGAGCGAGCTTCCCATTGCACCACGCAACGCCCTCCACCCGAATGGGTCGGCCGAGCGACCGGCGACGACCACTGCGCGGGCGCCACCCGCGTCCGCGGCACGGATGATTGCGCCGACGTTACCTGGATCCTGCACCCCGACCGCGGCCACGACGAGACCGGAGCCGGCATCGGTGACGATACGGTCGAGCGGGTACGCCTGATAGGTAGCAAGCGCAACCACGCCCGACGGCTTTCGAACCGGGCTGGCGGCTTCGATCACCGCCTCGGACGCCGCAAGCACCTCGGCACCAGACGTGGCAAGCGTGTCGGCCAGTTCGCTCAAGCGCCGGTCCCCCGCGCGCAGCGCGCTCGCCGAGAACAGTGCGACCTCGATCGGAGTCTTCGTGGCCTGGGCATCGTCAACGAGGCGTGTGCCATCGAGCAGCAAGTGCCGCCGCGGCGTGCGTCCCGCGCGGGCAGTCCGGAACCTAGCAACGAGCGGGTTCTGTCGGCTCGTGATGGTTCTCACTCAAGGGTCCGATCGTGATCACGCTCAGGCCTGAGGAGGATACCAGATGTGCTAGGCTAGCTTTCCGGTGAAGTCCAAGCTGATGAAGCGGTTCGAGGACGAGATCCACGCGCTCGACCGAGAGCTCAAGCGTGACCTCCCGAGAGAGATCCAGAAGGCTCGCGAGCACGGAGACCTGCGGGAAAACGCGGAGTATCAGGCCGCGAAAGAACGACAACGGCTGGTCGAGTCACAGATAAGCCTCTTGCAGAAGCGGGTGTCGGAGATATCGCTGATGAATCTTGACAAACTGCCTCGGGATCGGGTGGCGTTCGGATCGACCGTTGAGCTTCGGGAGTTCGAGGCCGGCACGGTGACCTACGAGCTGGTCATGGCGGAGGATGCCGATCCGGGAAAAGGGTTGATCTCGACCGCGTCACCCATCGGCCGGGCGCTGGTCGGCAAGGAAGTGGGTGACGAGGTTCGGGTCCCGACTCCCAGCGGGGTGCGGGAGTTCGAGGTTATCAAGCTGGTCACGATTCACAACGACGAGTAGGGCACACCGATCGCGTCAGAACCATCGGTCTCATCGCTTCGGTACTCGCCCCACCTCAGGACCGCGCTGGTCTTGACGGGCAGTGGCACCGCTGGGGCGTATCACGCCGGCGTTCTGCGTGCACTGCGCGAGGCCGGTGTCAAGATCGATTTGGTTGCCGGTCGCGGTGTCGGCGTCGTCGGCGCCATGTTTTCTGCGGTCGATGGCGGCACGACACTCTGGCAGGCGGGCGGTGTGTGGCGGTCGACTGGGACCCGCCTGCTCTATGGCTGGCGAAAGACCCTCCAGGCCGCCGCCTGGACGCTCGCCGTGGCGATGTCGGCGCTCCTCGTTCCCCTGATGGCCGTTGTCGGCGCGGCCGTCGTGTACCCCATCGGCTTCGTGCTGCGCCTGAGCGGACTCGGTCTTGGCGACCGTCTGGCTCTTGGATATACCCGACTGGTCGAGATGGTCTTCCAGGCGGGAGCACTCCCTCTCCTGCTCCCACGGTTCGTCATGCTCGCACTACTGGTGCTACTCGGGATACTCGTAATTGGCGAAGCGGTTCCGAGGATGCATCGGCGAGGGCGACGGGCCCGGGGGGCCGTCTGGTGGCGGCTACTGGGCGCGCCGCTCGAAGTGTCTCGGGTGATCGACCATTTTACTGACGGTCTCTGGACGATCATGCGTGGCGCAGCGAGGATTTCCAAACCGACGTTTCGGGACCTCGCTGAACGCTATTCGGAGCTGCTGTCTGAGAATGTCGGCCAGCCGGGCTTCCGCGAGCTGATCGTCATGGTCCATGATCTGGATGCTCGCCGTGACCTGGCCTTCGGCCTACTTTCGGAAAGGTATTGTCGCCCGTTCTTTGTTCGTCGGCTTGGCGCCGAGGGGAGCGGACGCTACCTGGAGACGATGGATCTGGCCGGGTCGGCTCGCATCCACGCCGTCGATGCGCTCGCGGCATCGGTGAGCCTGCCGGTCGTAACCGATGCGCATCGCATACGGTTTGAGTCAGAAAGCGGCTGGCGCGGTGAGACCCATCGTCTCTGTGACCGGCCCGAAGCCACGACTCGGTTACTGGAGGAGGTCGCGAATGCGGGTGCCGAGCAGGTCATTCTCGTGACTGCGCTGCCGGAGCCGGAAGGGCCGCATGCGCTGACCTCAGGTCTGCGCGACCCTCGCGCTCGGGTCGGTGAGTACCTGGCCGCCGCCGAGACCGCGGCCGTGCGCGATGCCGTTGCCAGGTGGGAGTCATCGTTTCAGGCGGTCTTTCAGATTCGTCCGATTCACAACCCACTCGGGCCGTTCGATTTCAGCGGCGGGTACGATGAGCAGTCCGACCGGCCGTTTGCTCTCGAGGAGCTGGTCGAGCGGGGCCGAGAAGACGGGTTTCGACAGTTTGTCGATGCCGTGGTTGGGGCCAGTGGGGAGTGGCTGGAACCCAAGTCTCGGAGTGGGTCGGGACGGCCGGCGTCCGGCGACTCGGTGGCTACTTCCGCGTCCGACTTCTGACGGTCGGGCGATTGGACGCGCGCGCCCGTTCCAAACGATGAGCGGCCCGGCCACCGTGCATGACTCCGCCACGACGCCGATCCGGGCCGGCCTGCTCGGTCAGGAACTGCGTGGCGAGATCTCCGAGAAGGCGCGCGGTCTCCCGAGCGTCCAGGTGTCCGAACTTGTGTCGGAACGCACCGAGCGGGATGACGGCTTTGGCCATCGCTCGGTGGCCCCCGGCATTGCCGATGTCCGAAAAACATTCCTTGACGAATTCCCCAGCGTTCCGAGAATACCCAAGGTTGCGAACCGACACGATGAGCTCGTCTTCGACCCGACCGGAAACGATCGACCACTTCACATCGTCGAGTTGCAGGAGGAAGTCAGCCACGTACGGAACGAGATCTTCTCGGGGGGCGTCACCCAGATGGGTCGAATAGATCTGGTCATGCATCTCACCAAACTGGACGGCGCGCGAGACGAACTCGAGACGCTCCTGTGTGATGCCGGTGCCCTCCATCTTTCTGACGAGCGCCGCGTCGGCCAGCGGATAGAGAAACGTAAACGCCTCGAGGTCACCCTCATTGGTGTGCCGGCTCAAGAACAGCGTGTCTGACTTGATGGCGTACAGCATCGCTGTTGCGGTGCGCTCCGAGATGTTGGCGTCGACGGACCGGAGGTGCTCGGTCAGAATCGTTGACGTCGACCCATAGTCGGGACGGATATCGGCAAACGCCGTCGTATAGCCCGTCCGCTCAGGGTGATGGTCCACGACCAAATCAACCCGGTCAAGCAGGCCGCCGAAGTAGTGGGGCTGCACGTCGACGGTAGCGATCCGTTCGAAGGCATGGAGCGACTCCGCCGTGACCGGCTCGACCGCGATATCCAGGAGATTGGCCATGCGAAGGTTTTCAGGTCGGGTCATTCCTTGAAACGCACCGATGATCGCTGTGGTCTTGGTGCGGTGTAACAGGCTGCGTAAGGCGAGTCCGCTCGCCATCGCGTCGGGGTCAGGGTCGTTGTGGAGGAGGATGAGCACGCGGTCGGCATCCGAGAAGTAGCGCTGGTACTGCTGCACCCGGGCGCGGGTCAGCGACCGACCCAGCGCCGTCAGGAGCGAGTTCTTGAGAAGGTCGCTGAGACTAATCGGGAAGACGTCCGGAAACTCCGTCCGCCATTCGTCGATCCGTGACGACTTCCCGTGTCCCGTGACGGCGAGGACGTATACCAAAGTCGCGCCCGCATCGATGATGGCGCGTAGGATCCGGCGGAGACTGTGTCGACCATCGTCTTCGACGATGACGCAGGTCGCCGGGCCGATATCTGCCTTCACGTAGCTGTCGACCCGGCGAGGATCGACCACCCGCGCCGCCACCCCGACGTCGTGGAGTCGCCTAGAGGTGATGCGATCCTTGACCAGCACCTCGAACTCGAGACTGGGAGCGAGGGCGTCGTGGAGGTTGCGCGCGACGAGAGCGGTCTGGCAGACCGCGACGCACTTCATGAGAGCCCCTGATTATACGGCGGGAGGAGCCATGCGCAAGACCGACCCTGCGGAGAGGACACGCCGGCGAGGATGACCGGGCGCTCGGTTTTCAGCTCTTCGCCAGGAATCGTTGGGACGGCTCGCCCGCTTGCGTTATCATTTGACCCGAACACTCGGTTTCGCCCGAGACGATGCATGAAGGACGTTCCGATGCCCCGGGTTTGGATCAGCATTTTCGCGCTCGCGCTCGCCTCTAGTGTCCTGTCGGCACAACGCCCTCTTTTCACCAGCGGAATCGACCTGGTGCACGTGGGTGTCTCGATCGTCGATGACGACGGAGCGCCGGTCGACGATTTGAGTCTGGATGACCTGGAGATCTACGAGGATGGCGAGCTTCAGGAGATCCGGTACTTCTCCCGCGGCTTGAAGACCGACACCGACACGCTGCCGATGCACCTCGGGGTGTTACTCGACGCGAGCGCAAGTATGGGCAAGGATGAGCGCCTCGCGAAGACTGCGGCGATCCGGTTTCTGAATACACTCACCTATGCCGCAGACATGACCCTGGTCGACTTCGACAACACGGTTCGGGTCGGGCGCTATAGTCAACAAGATTTCCCACGGCTGGTCGAGCGCATTCGGGCTCGAAGGCCGGGTGGGATGACCGCCTTTTACGACGCGCTGGGAGTCTATCTCGACGGCGCGTTCGACCAGGACGGTCGCAAGGTGCTCTTGATGTACTCCGACGGGTACGACACCCGGAGCCGCATGCCGTTCTCGGATACCATCGACCTGCTGCGCGCGTCCGACGTTACGGTGTATGCGATCGGTTTTCAGGGCAACATACCGCGCTCCGACCGACCGCGGGAGCGAATGAAACTCCAGCAATTGGCCGAGATCACCGGTGGACGCGTGTTTTTTCCGACCGAGGTCGACGCGCTCGAGGGCATCTACGAAGAGATCTCTCAAGATCTTGACACCCGCTACGGGCTTGGTTGCACCTCCACGAATACCCAGGCCGATGGCACCTGGCGGCGTGTCGAAGTGAAGGTGAAGTCGACCCGTCCGGAGCTCGGGGACGTCAGGACTCGGAGTCGTCAAGGGTACTACGCCCGCTACCAGGATTCCGATCCGGACAACCGCTGAGGACGACGACGGACCCGACCGGCGCCCTCACAGCCCGCTCAGCATTCAGTGACAGTCGCCAGTCATGACCACGACGTATGACACGTTCGCCTTGGTGAGCGACTTCGACGTTCGTGGCGACCAGCCTCGTGCGATTGCAGAACTCAACGCAGGGCTCGATCGGGGCGACGGGCATCAAGTCCTTCTGGGTGTGACCGGTTCGGGTAAAACGTTCACGATGGCTCAGGTCATCGCGGCGCAGAACCGCCCGACTCTGGTCATGGTTCACAACAAGACGCTGGCGGCCCAGCTCTACCAGGAGTTTCGCCGGTTCTTTCCGCGAAACGCGGTCGAGTACTTCGTGAGCTACTACGACTACTATCAGCCGGAGGCCTATGTGCCCGCCACTGACTCGTATATCGAGAAAGAGGCGACGATCAACGACGAGATCGACCGGATGAGGCTGTCCGCCACCCGGTCCCTGTTCGAGCGGCGCGACGTGCTTATCGTCGCCAGCGTGTCGTGCATCTACGGTTTGGGTTCGCCGGAGGCCTATTACGGGATGCTGCTGCCGCTGGAGCGCGGCCAGCAGATCGATCGCGAGTCGATCTTACGAAAGCTGGTCGAGATCCAGTATGAGCGAAACGACCACGACTTCTCGCGCGGTGTGTTTCGCGTGCGCGGCGACGCGATCGAAGTGTTCCTGTCGTACGAAGAGCGGGCGCTCCGGATCGAGCTGTTCGGCGACGAGGTTGAGGAGCTCGAGACGTTTGACCCCGTCTCCGGCGAGACCCTCCAGCGACACGACAAGATCGCCGTGTATCCCAAGTCTCACTTTGTGACACCTCGCGAGCGCATGCTCGATGCGGTCGAGCGAATCAAGGCCGAACTGGACGACTGGCGGCCGCGGCTCGAGCGGGCCGGCAAGCTTCTCGAGGCCCAGCGCCTGCACCAGCGAACGATGTTCGACCTAGAGATGATCAAGGAGATCGGGTACTGCCACGGTATTGAGAACTACTCGCGCCATCTCTCAGGTCGGGCAGAAGGGGAGCCGCCGCCGACCCTTCTTGACTATCTCCCCGATAATGCCTTGACGATCATCGATGAGAGTCACCAGACGATTCCGCAAATCCGAGGCATGTATCACGGCGACAGGTCGCGCAAGACGGTCTTGGTCAACTTCGGGTTCCGGCTACCTTCGGCCCTCGACAATCGTCCGCTCAGCTTCGACGAGTGGAAGGCGAGAATTGGCCAGGTGCTCTCGGTGTCGGCCACACCAGGACCGTATGAGCTGTCCTCGGCGGGCGGCGTGGTCGTCGAGCAGATCATCCGACCCACCGGGCTGGTCGACCCGGAGGTCGAGGTCCGGCCCGTCAAGGGGCAGATCGACGATCTGTTGCACGAGATCCGAACGCGAGCCGCAGGGGGCGAGCGGGTGCTGGTGACAACGCTCACCAAGCGAATGGCTGAAGACCTGACTCAGTACTACCAGGAGCTTGGCGTCAAAGTTCGGTATCTGCACTCTGATATCGACACGCTGGAACGCGTCGAAATTCTCCGGGACTTGCGCCGGGGGGCGTTCGACGTGCTGGTCGGGATCAACCTGCTTCGAGAGGGGCTCGATCTGCCGGAAGTGTCTCTCGTCGCGATCCTTGATGCTGACAAGGAAGGGTTTCTTCGATCGGCGGGATCCCTGATCCAGACATCCGGGCGGGCGGCGCGTAACATCAATGGTCTGGTCATCATGTATGCCGATGCCGTGACCGATTCCATGCGCGCGGCACTTGGCGAGATGTCGCGGCGGCGAGAGTTGCAGGAGGCCTACAATCAGGAACACGGCATCACGCCGGAGTCGATTGTCAAGCAGATCGACGACGTGCTGTCCAGTCCGTACGAGCGCGACTATGTGACGGTCCCCCTGGCGAAGGAAGGGTCACCGTCGTTTCGGACGCGGCAGGAGCTTCGGGACCACATCGCCGGGTTGCAGCGCGAGATGCGGGAGGCGGCGCGCAATCTCGAATTCGAGCGGGCGGCTGGACTCCGTGACCAGGTGAAGACCCTGCGAGAGCGCGATCTTGGGTTGGCCGACGATGGGTGAGCAGGCGACGTGTGAGAAAATGAAGGTGGGCGGCTCAGTTCGAGCGCCCACCTCGTAAAAAGGAGCAGTCATGTCAAAAGAGAACGACGCACACGCGGGCGTCATCATGATGGCGTTTGTCATGGGCGCGATTACGGGGGCCGCGGCGGCGCTGTTGATGGCACCGGCCCCCGGGACAGAGACGCGTCGGGTGCTCAACGAGCGTGCGCGCGAGAGCCGGGACAAGGCGGGCGACGCCGCGCGCCAGGGCGCAGACTTCGTCCGGCGGCAGCGTGAGCAGCTCTCCACGGCAATCGACCGGGGCCGTGAAGCGTACCAGCGTGCGCGAGACCCCGAGCAGGCACCCGCCGAGGAGCAAGGGTAATGGCGATTGTCTTCCTCGGGGCGATCGCAACGGCGACGGTCGTGATGGCCTTGGTGCAGGTCGGGATCATCGTCTACGGCGCGCGTCTCGCGCGCCGGGTGGACCGGATGGTCGATGTCATCGAGTTGGAGCTCAAGCCGGCCCTCGATCGAGTGAACGCCATGGGTGGAGACATGAATCGTGCGACGTCGCTGGCGGTGGCTCAGGTCGAGCGCGCGGACCAGCTTTTTGCCCGGGTGGCTGAGCGGGTCGACCGCATCACCGTGGTCACTCAGGACGCCGTGATCGAGCCGTTGCGGCAGGGTTCAGCTTTACTGGAGGGGTTGCGTGCGGCACTCAGCGTGCTACGCGGTACACCGCCGCCCCCGCCGGGACCATCTGCCGATGGCATGAGACCGGTCGCAGACGACGAAGAGGCGCTGTTTATTGGCTAGCCACTCGCGAACGGTCCCAACTGGGCCACGTTGACGCCCGCGGCCGTCGGTGGTACAAGGAGACCATCCGGTCCTTCCGGATGGTCCCGCTCGCTTAGAGGAGGTGCCATGTCACGAGTGCAAGTGTGTTTGATGTTTGGGTTCGCCCTGCTTGGGTCGCTCGTCCTGTTAGTTGGTCCTGCCGTCGCTCAGCAGTCGGAGTCAGCAGTTCTTGCGGCAGAGCTGTCGGAGCTGATGGTCGGCGGTCAGCTCGACGCGGTAGCCTGCAAGGACACGGTTGACGAGGATCGCTACGTTGCCGCGCTTGCGTTCCCCGGTCAGCTTCTCGTCGTCTCGGCGCGTTACGAAGTGCCGCTCTACGTCGAGGAGAAGATCGAGAACCGGCAATTTCGTGACGTCTACATCGACCTCAACACGGCGTCGATTGGCGGCACGAAGATCCTGGTGACAGATGTCGGTGCGAATGGTCTGCTGGCGAATGACGCGGGTGTCGACATGTACGATAACGGCTCCGGAATCCTGCGACTTGACGGTGCTGGAGTCGGCGCCGCGTACGACAGTGCCGTTGCCGATGCCGACCAGGAATACGCCCGGATGCTCAGAGCGTTGATCGCCAGCGCCCGGTAGCCGTGACCGCGCCGCGGAGGGAGGAACGTCTGGCCGGCTTCGCTCGCGGATTGCCCGACGAGCGGTCGTTACGGTACACTTCCTGCTCGTTTGTCCACGCAAGTATTCGTGGGCGCTTGGCTCAGTGGTAGAGCATCGCCTTCACACGGCGGGGGTCAGTGGTTCGAATCCACTAGCGCCCACCACTTTTCTTGATGTAATTTGGGAATTTGGTTGACCCCACCCGAACCCTTCCGAACCGAAACGCACGGCGAAAGTTGCATGAAGTTGCACGGGAGTCTCCAGCCTATGGCTTCTGGCTGACATGCGCGCTGAACTGGTCGAGCGCGGCCACAAGCATCGGGTCGATCGCCGCCCGCGCATAGCGCTCGGTCGTGCTGGCCGCGCCGTGGAGCATCAATCGCTGGGTGGTCTTCAGGTCGCGTGTGGCGGCCAGCAGCGCGGTCGCGTACGAGTGGCGGAAGTCGTAGGGCCGAACCCGGCTCAGATCGATCGCGAGGCCATCCTGCGCGAACTGCGCTTGGACTTTCCGGCACGCCGCCAGCAGACTCTTGCGCATCGAGGCGCGTGAGAAGTCCCCCCAACAGTCCAGGTCGTCGAACCGGCGGAGCGCGGCGATCGCCTCCGTCGGGATCGGCTTTCGGTGACCCTTGCGTGCTTGGCCGGCCGCGCCCTTCCGCCGCCCTCGGACCCAGAGAGACGGCCCCTGCCAATCGATGTCGTCTCGACGGAGTCCCGCGAGCTGCCCGTGCGCGAGTCCGGTCTAGGCCATGACGGCCAACCTTGCCTTGGTCTGGCTCCCGGCGGCGCGCCGGGTGCCACGTGGGGCCCGTGTCACGTCGGGCATCGCCTCGAGAATGGCCTGGATGACGCCGTACGGGAGGGCGCGCGGCTTGCCTTCGATCTCGTCGGCCTCTGGCACCTCTCGGACCGGGTTCGGGGCGTGTCGGCCATCCAGCACCCGCCACAGGTTGCTCAGGGCACGCAGGCGCTTGTTGACGGAGCCCGCAGCGTACGGCGGGCGGGGCCACCCCTGTCGATCAGTGCGCGGCTCGGTCAGCCACCGATCCCGCTGCGCCCGGATCTCGTGTGGACGAATGGAGGCGCGCGGACGGTGGCCGACGCGCGCGACCCATTCCTGAATGTGCTGGCGGCGTTGCTGGATCGTCGGGAGCGCCGCCACGCTCTCGAGGTAGCGGTCAGCGTCTTCGGCGAAGGTCGTCTCGCCCAGCGGGGTGAGCGCCGATCCGACGCGCGCGTCGAGGCGGACCCGGTCGCGCCAGCGTCGCCGGTCGGTCACCAGCGAATCCGCCGGAAACGTCGTGGAGAGGAACCGGGACCGGTGTCGCCGGGCGCGGTGACCCGGACATACACTTGCCACTTGCCCGAGGGTAGGCGGCGTTGGCCAGGTTCACGGCGGGGCGTGCTCATGGTCCCTCACCGTTCCTCACAGCGTCCGCCCCGTCCACATCACCTGGTCACGGTCCCAGAGACCAGCCAGTTGCCGCAGAACTCAGTCGTGGCGTTCTCGACGTAACGCGCCGTGCTGCCCGAGAAGGTCAAACTCCAGCTCGTGGCTGTGATGCGGCCGCATGTCGCATCGTCCACAGACTCGGCGATCGCCCCCCCAGAGGAGGTAAAAAACCCCGTTTCGTTTACGTTGCCAGTGAAGGCTGGCAGCTGGACGGTCTGTCCGGAGACCGTGACCGATCCGGTAATCGTGAGTTGAGAACCAGACTGCACTACAGTCATCCGCGCTTGAATCGTGCTGGTCCGAACACCATCGACGAAAAAGTCCAGTGCGCCAGTGTAAGTACCAGCAACGTTCGGGATTGGATTACTCGGAGCGGTCGGGCTGTCACCACCACAGGCCGCACCGAGACCGGCCAGTGCCACCAGCGCGCAAAGCAGGAAGATGTGTGTCAGCGGCGCGCGCCTCACAGTGCATCCCTCTTGCGCAAGTGGACCACCGACGGTCAGCGGTTTTTGATCGTTCCTAACCCCCCGGGGCCGGTTCAGCCGCAACCGCCAATTACGATCGTCGAGGATTGGGTGTCACTGCTCGGAAGGGGGACGTCGTGACACGGGCGCACCGCAGGCAAGCCAGTCGCTCGATTCCGTCTTCGTCGGAGTCCGAGGTGCGGGCTCAGGGCGCTTCCAGAACGATGTCGAAGTCGACCTGCATGTCACTGCCGACCAGCGCCGAGACGCCCGCGACCGGCATCGGCGAAATCCCGAAGTCGGTCGGCAACACCGACGTCGTGCCGATCCCGTAGGAAAGTCAACAGGCCCCCGTCTTACGTCAACGCATTCTCGAAGAGCACCAGGAGTCGGCTCCACGCGCGCTCCGCCTGAGCCTCGTTGTAGACGGTTGAATCAGGTGGGCACCAGCCGTGCATCGCGTCCTCGTACACCTCGATCTCCGCCGGGAGGCCGGCCTGCGCAAAAGTATCCCGCAGGACGTTCTTGGCCTCCGGGTCGTCCATGTCGTCGTTTTCGGCGACGGCAAACAGAAAGTGCGCCGTCATGCTGGGCACCAAGAGGTGAGGACTGTCGGGTGTGTCGGTCACGAGCCCGCCGCCGTGGAATGAGGCACCGGCCCCAATCCGATCGGGAATGGCGGCGGCGGTACGCATCGTGAACGGACCGCCCATGCAGTAGCCCATGGTGCCGATCTTCCGGTTGCGGTCGACGGCCGCCTGGCGGTCGAGGAAGCTGACAAACGCACGCGCGTCGGTCGTCTGTGTATTCGCGCTTAACGAACCCATCAGCGGCATGATGATGTCCCGAACTGCGGCGAAATTCGTGGTGTTGACGACGGGTGCCCGCTGCAGCCGATAGTAGGGGTTGACCACCAAGACCGAGTAGCCAGATTCTGCGAGCCGCTTGCCCATTTGTCTGAGCGCCGGTCGCAGGCCGAAGGCATCGGGCCAGATGAGGACACCCGGATGGGTCCCGCTCGATGGATGCACGAAGTAGCTATCCGCCACGCCATCGGGTGTTGCGATCTCGAGGTTGGCCTCCGCCACCGCTTGGGCGTTTGCGGCCCGCGGTAAGAGCATCGCCAACCCCGCACCAGCCGACACGACCCCAAACTGCCGCCGTGTCAGCTTCTTCGCGCGCAAGTAATCGTTGTTGTCGGAAACGGTCCGGTCATCGCACATGCTTCCCTCCTCGCTGATGGTGTCCTCTGTGGGGCGGTGGGGCCTTTTCCTCGGCCGGCCTCGATTCTACGTGAATGTGGTCAGGTCCACCCAGATTCGGTAGAGCCGGCAAACAACCCCGGCATCCGATCCCTTGCTGATGTTCTCGATGGGTACATGGCCCCTGACGGAGTGGCCGCGCCGGGTACTCCGCGACGCAGGCAAGCTCGACGAGGTTCGCCGTCAGATCGGCCTCCCGTCGAACGACTAGCGGATCGCCTGTCCGCCCTCAACAGTCAAGAAGGATCCTGCCCTCTTGTGAGTCACGCAGGGACCAATTTCGCAGACGTCATTGACACGGTCAGTCGTCCGGGTGTAAGTAGAACCATTCGATCGGTCGGCCGGTGAGTGGCAGTTTCAGGAGGTAACGGAGATGAGGCGACGACTACTGAGATCGCTCGGCGTGGCAACGGCGCTCGCGACCGCCATGGTACTCCTGCAGCTCAGCCCGGTGCCGGTGGCAGGGCAGGCCCCGAGCACGACGGCGTGGGGGCATCCGAACCTGGAGGGCATCTGGCTCGACGTCTACGACACACCCTTCGAGCGGGCGCCTGAGCTCGCCGATCGAGAGTTTGCCACCCCCGAGGAGCGCGCCGCGCGGGACCAGGCCCGGATGATCAACCCGGGGCGGAACGAGCGCTCGGATCGTGCAGCGCGGGATGTGGCGGGGGCATACAACGCGGTCTTCACATCGGCCAAGCCGGCAGGCCCACGTACGTCGCTTGTCGTCGATCCGCCAAACGGAAGGATCCCCGAGCTGACGGCCGCGGCCGCGCGGGATAACGAAGTCCAGGAGGAGTGGCGCCTGATGCTCCTGCAGAACACGGAGACCTGCGAGAACGATGCACCAGGTTGCCGGGGCGGGCAGTACGGCCCGCCGTCCCCACGCCGATTCGATGTCGTTCCTTTCTACAACACGAACCGCATGAACCGGCACGATGGCCCCGAGGACCACAGTCTCTACGATCGGTGCATGGCGGGCACCACACCCGATTTCCGCGGGTTCCGTCGCATCGTGCAGGGCGAGGATTCGATCGCGATGGCCTATGACACCGGGCAGGGCCAGGGGTTCCAGCGGGTCATCCACCTAAGCGGGAGCCATCCGGCGACTCAGATACCGGTTGCGCCACGGCGACTCGCGTGGCCACTGGGAGGGGGAGACGCTGGTCATCGAGACGACCAATTTCTCGCCGAAGTTTACGTTCCGGCCAGGCCGAGCATTTTCCGGTGTCGAATCGGGTGCGAACCGAACACTCGTCGAGCGGTATACACGGGTTGACGCCGACACGCTCGCATACGAGATGACGATTGAGGACCCGACGGTATGGACGGCACCGTGGACCATCCGGCAGGAACTGAAGCGTCAGCGTGACGATGAGAATCGGATCTACTACGAGCCGCGGTGCCACGAAGGGAACTATGGCCTTCCGGCCCTGCTCATCGGTGCACGTACTGATGAGCAGGCGTTTCAGGAGGGTCGCGGACCCGACCCCTATTCCCTGGACACCGCCACCTGTGTGAATGGTCTAGTGCAGGACTAACAAGCCGTCACCTCGCAGAAACGGCTTCGGCCCCTGCAGGCCACGTGTTGCTCGCACCAGGCGTTTGGCTCGGCTCGTGTCGGGCCAACGCCTCGTCCCGACCAGCACAGCCCCGCCCGCTCGCGACCCGAGCGTGGAGCCACGATGAGCCGCTACATGAGTGTCATACTCACCGGATCCGCGGTGGTTGCCGGCATCATCGTCCTCGCGTGGATGTTTCAGCGGACCCTGATCTATTTCCCCTTCGGTGAGGTGCCAGGACCTCGCGACGTCGGCCTGACTCAGGCTGAGGTCGTGACGTTTCCGACAGCCGACGGTCTCACGCTTCGCGGGTGGTTCATTCCGGGTGCAAGCTCGCCGTCACCGCATACGGTGCTGGTTCTCAACGGGAATGCAGGGAATCGGGCGTACCGTGCGCCGCTCGCTGCAGCACTCCAACAGCAGGGACTTCAGGTGCTGCTGTTTGACTATCGCGGATACGGCGGCAACGAGGGGAAGCCAACCGAGGCCGGTCTGCGAGCCGATGCGCGAGCGGCCCGTAGCTATCTGGTGGCGCGGGGTGATGTCGATGCCTCTCGGCTGATCTACTTCGGTGAGTCGCTCGGTACGGCGCTCGCCATCGCGCTCGCGGCCGAGTACCCCCCGGCCGGGGTGATCTTGCGCTCTCCGTTTCCCTCATTGGTCGAGGTGGGCCGGACGCACTACCCGTTCTTGCCGGTTCGGCTCCTGCTGCAGGACCGGTTTGCCGCGATCGACGACATCCAACGCGTGACCTGTCCGGTGCTCGTGCTTGCCGGCGACCGCGATCGCATCATTCCCCTTCCCCAGAGTCGTCGGCTTTACGAAGCGGCGACATCGACAAAGGAGCTCGTCGTCGTGGCGGGGGCGGACCACAACGATCACGACTTGCTTGCAGGCGATGAGATGCTTGCGGCCATCAGACGGTTTCTGCGGCAGCTCGCGTGATCGCCCAACCTGGCGATGTCGTCAGTGTCCCTGATGGCGATGGCGACGGCCATTGAGCGGTGTCGCCGCGTACGGAAACACTTTGTTGTACACCATGTCATTGGCGTCAACGTTGTCACCGGCCGGTCCACGGACGATCCCCGCCGTGAGGTCGCTGATCACCGCGGTGACTGCGATGTCGATCACGTCATCGCCGAAACGCCGGCCGTTTGGCCACCCGCCTGCCACGTCGGTGCCTTGCAGCGCACTCGGCAGCGTGTCGCCCCCAAAGACGCTCAGGCGAGAAAACCCTGGATCATCTGGTGTCGTCGCGTGGTCGGCACCGCCGCCCGCGAGGCGCGCCGCCGGAGTGGACAGATCGACTCTGATGATGTCTGGTATGAAGATACCAGCGAGATCCTGGCGATTCGAGTCGATGCCCGCAATGTCGGGCTCGAGCACGATCGCGTTGAGCAACGTGGCGAGCTCTGGACGCACCGCGTACTTCCGGAAGAGCCGGCGGTCGGCGGTGGGTCGAGTCCGGTTGTACGTGTCCTTGTCGACGATGGCGACCAGGGCCTCGTTGAAGAGCGGATTGCCCTGCCGCGCGACCTGAACGAACCGAGGTGCCTGTGAACTGTCGCCCGTTGTCGCTGCGACACTCACCGCGCGTCGCCTCGTCGTTGCATACACCCCGACAATCTGGTCTTCGCCACCGACATCGGCGAGCGGGATGTCCAACACGATCGTGTGAACGTTGTACCCGGCCTGCGCGTCGGTTCCTGGGTTGCGCAGCTGCAGCAAGTCAAACACGGCCTGGATGTCGCCGTAGAAGCCATCGTCGCGCTGTCCGGCGAACGCCCGGTACCCGAGTGCCATCTCTGCGATCGCCCCCGAGGTGTATCGGTCGAGAGAACTGGCCGAGGCAACCTCGTCGCGCGCGAAATTCTCTCCGTTGTTCCCCCGGTTGTAGTATGGCGTCGCCACCCCCTGGTTGTTTGGCGGCACGATTCCGTTTCCGAGTGCCGTGGTCACGGCACGCGACCGTCCCCGGAAGTCCAACTTGTTCACCCGGTAACGTTGGACGAGATTCTGACTCGCGTCGCCGACGTCTTCGACAACGCCGAGATACGACTGGAGGATGGTGTTCGGGTTCTGGTAGGTCGTATCAAACCGAAAGCGATAGGTGAGCGACGTTCGTCCCGTACGGACAGCGTTGCCGGTGAGGAGATGAATCTCGTAGCGGACGTTGTCGTCGAAGTTGTACTTGTTCGGCCCGATTCCAGGTTCCTCGAACGGGTAGACAGCGAGCGCGGTCGTGAGGTACTTCATCCCGTTGTGTTCGGAGACGAAGGCGTAGACGTCGGTCGTGTTGGCAGCGTCGTCGAGCGTAATGAGCGGCGCATCCATATGGCTCGACGCCAGCGCTATGGTCGGGCCCAGCATCAGCGCGATGACCATGAGTGCGACCATGGTGGTAGATGAGACGAGTCTTCGGGTCATGTAGTCTCCTCAACGAGTAGAGCCGCGTCGCTGTGACGCCGGCGAGTGGGTGTCGACAGATCGGTGGATCCCGTCAACCAGGCTTGCTCCGATGGCAGCAGTCCTGTCTTATGGTCCGCGGCTCGATTCAGCCAGTGCGTCGCCTCGTCTGTTCGACCCGCGGCGGCGGCGACGATACCGGCGTGAAGAAAGAGTCGCGCATCCGTCGTCCCGTGGGCCAAGGCTTGGCTGAGATGGTGATCTGCGGTCTGAATATCCCCTGCGGCGGCCAGGGCCCACCCCAGCGCATCGTGCGTGAAGACGTCGCTCCGCACGCTCATCTCGCTGCGGGCAAGGGACAAAGCGAGCTCAGGCCGAAGCCGGCGCGTGGACAGATACAGGGCGGTTGTCCGCGGATCCTCGATCGCGCCGGTCTCCAGCAACCACCGCTCGACCTCATCGGCACCCGCGTCGTCACCGTGGACTCGTAGCGCGTCAGCGAGGGCCCAGAGGGCCTCGGTCGAGGGGTTGATACGGACGCTCGAGCGGAGTGAGTCGACGGCTTTGCCCGGTTGGTCCGCGGCCAGCTCGAGCCGACCACGCACCAGCCAGCTCGTCGAATGGTCCGGGAGCACTCGCAACGCTTGGACGACCAATCTGCGAGCGTCTGCGATGTTGCCGGCCGTGAGCTCGAGCCGCGCAAGCTCAGACAGCGTCCACGCCAGCGTTTCTGGATCACGCTCGGTCCCCGAACGCGCCGCCATGGCCATCAACTCTCGTGCTCCGTCCAGGTCTCCGGTCAACCAGCGAATTTGCGCGGCCCGGCTGTACGACTGCAGACTTGGCTTGAGATCCATCATGCGCTGGTATGCCGCTGCCGCTTGTTCGATCTCTCCTTGGCTCAGGAGCGTACCCCCCAGCAAACCGTAGTCGAACGGCGTTGTCCGCACGGCGACGAGCCGGGCCGCGACGGCTGCGGCCTCGCGAAAGCGATGGACGCTATAGAGGGCGTGACCTTCGAGCAAGAGCGCTGACGCGTGATCTCCGCCGATTCGGTGCATGCACTCAGCCGTTTGCAGGGCTAGACCGTAGAACCTCGAATCCTGCGACCGTCGGGCCTTCGCGATGAATAGCCAACCCAGCCGGTCCAGCTCGCGCGGCATCCATGGCGTCGATTGAATCCGTTCGATCTGCGCTCCGATCTGCGAGTCGAGATCGGACGACGGTTCCGCTGACACGCGCGCCGCACGTACGCTGTCGCACGACAGCGCTGAGTCGAGACGGTCAACGGTCTCGGCGGCGGAGGGCTCGACGACCGGCGGTGGGGCATAGACGCTGGCAAGAACGAGACCTGCCAGAAGAGCTATCGCAGCAAACACGCGTCGCACGGTGACCTCCAGTGAGCCGTGCCGGCTGTATGACAGGCTCTGGTGGTCTCTACGTCGGGATTCGAGGGTTTGGATTGGGTGACCGGCTAATCGGCGTGATTCCAGGCACCAACCAGGAACGGGTCCGACGTGGGCTGCGGGGAGCCGCCCGCGGGTTCTTCGGTCACCGCCGCCAGATCGAATGGGACGGTAGAGGGTGCGGTCACGCTCACCGCGGAATCAGTGCCGGCATCGAAGAGACCGAGGCTGACGGGAGGATCGTTGCCCTGGATGCCCCACAGCTGATACGCGCGACCCGGTGACGCGGGTGGCAGGTTGAAGGCAGCGACCACGAGCAGGTCGGTCTCGCGATTCCAGAAGAGCTGCAGCCGTGGCTCGGTCGGGGTGGCCGACACCAGCGACGCCGTACTCACGTTGGGGGCCAAGAGCGTGTCCAGGAGCTCCTGCTGTCGGGCGATCGTGCCGTCGCGCGCAGCGATGGCGGCTTGACTCCCCTCGTACGCACGCTCGAGGTCAAACCGAGCCGCACTCGATCGTGACAGCATCCACCCAACGGTCGCCGAGAGCACCAAGCTGGCTGCCAGCGCTCCCCACAACAGACGGCTACGCGCCGGCGAGGCACCTGCGCGGCTGAGTGTCTGGGGCGATGGCGCTGCCGACACCCCATCGACGTATCCGTCCTGCAACTGTCCAAGCACGCGATCGCGAAGGGCGGATGGCGGGGTCATCGGCGGGGCCCCCGCGGCCAATTCGGCAGCGACGCTTTGGTAGGCATCGACGTCCCGTCGGCACTGTTCACATTCGGCGAGGTGGGTTTCGAACTGCGAACGCTCTGCCGGCTCGAGCGCATCGAGTGCGTAGGCCGCCGCCGACTCGGACCAGGCGTGTTGCGTCATTAGCCTATCGTCTCCGCAGATGGACTCAGTGTCGTGCGGAGCTTCTTCATCCCATCTCTGATCCGGGTCTTGATCGTGCCGACAGGTTCCCCCAGCCGGGACGAGATCTCCGCGTGGGTAAATCCGTCCAGATACGCGAGTTCGATGGCCTGACGTTGTCGGGTCGGGAGCTGGTCCAATGCCCAGAACGCCAGCCGTTTGGCATCGACCTGGTCGACGTCTGGCAAGACCCGGAGGCTCGTCGAGCTGTCGTTCTTCTGATTCGTCAGCTCGGGGTCACGCGTCGCATCGACGTGGCGGGTGGCGCGCGCACGCCGCCTCGCGCCATCGAGTGCGCGGGTGCGGGCGATCGTGACGATCCACGCGACCGCCGAGCCCCGTCCAGCATCGAACGTGTCAGCGGTTCGCCACACTTGCAGAAAGGTGTCGGCCACGGCTTCCTCCGCGTCCGCCGTATTCCCCAGGATGAGGAGGCACAACGAGTACGCCAGCCCGGAGTGACGGTCGTAGAGGCGAGCGAGGGCGTTCGCGTCGCCGTGAGCGACGGCGTCGACGAGGGCTGGGCCATCGTCAGCAGGATGTGGCGACTCTAAAGTCAAAACTCTCTACGGGGGCTGGCAATCGGAAACGTTACCATGAACGAGCCAGGAATCCGGTGCAGCGCACCGTTGCGGACCAAGCCGAACCGTTACACACACACCAAAGTGTTGACGCAAATCGAGATACGCACGTCGGGTCAGGGGTTGTTCGAGTTCACCGATCGTGTCCAGGACGTGGTCTCGGGCGCAGGGGTCCGAGAGGGGCTGTGCACGGTGATGATCCAGCACACCTCGGCCAGCCTGACGATCCAGGAGAATGCGGACCCTTCGGCGCGCCGCGACCTCGAGGATTGGCTCAACCGGCTAGTGCCGGAGGGCGACTCGCACTTCACGCATACGCAGGAAGGTCCCGATGACATGCCGTCCCACATCAAGGCTGCGCTCACAGCGACAACGCTCTCGATCCCGATACGCGACGGGCGTCTGGCGCTTGGGACCTGGCAGGGAATCTTTGTGTGGGAGCACCGGCAGCGGGGCTCGACCCGTCACTGCGTGGTCCACGTGGGTGAGTGAAGGGACGGACCGGGGCCAGTTCAGTTTCCGAGCCATCTGCACGAACTCGTCGTACCAGAGCCCCATCCGTCTCTGAAACGCCGTCTCGAACGGCACACCCTGCCCGAGGTCCTTCAGCAAGACCACGACACCTGACGCGCCACCGCGCAGATTCATCATCCGATTGACGGCCACGGCGCTCGTGGCATAGGCGATACCGACGGTGTCACCGGTAAACCCACGGAAACCACCGTGCAAGTCCTTCAGCGACGGTCGTGACGTCACCCTCGCGAGCACACCGCGCGAGCGATCCAGTCCTCCAGGCTCGAGCGCCGTCGCCAGTCCCTCGTTGACCCACTGCGGCACCCTGCGGCCGCCAAGCTGTGCGACCAGTGCGTGCACGTACTCGTGAATCAAGATACGCTCGAACTGCCCGTGGTCCTCGAGGGCACCCTTCGTGGGGATCCGGATCTGACCGTCATATGAGCCACCCGACCACGCCGGCGCGCGGGTGATGTCGTGAAACTGCTGCCCGGTATACAGCAGCACGTTGATCGTCCGCGTCGGATAGGTACGCAGCGTGTTGCCGATGTTGCGATACGCTGCCTCGAGGATGTCGACCGCTCGCCGCGCCAGGGCATCATCGTTACGTCCCTCGAAGAGCACGCGGAAGTGTGCGCCGGAGGCCTTGCCGAACCGGTCCTGAAGCTGCTGCTCCTGCTTCCATTCATCGAGCCGGGCCTGGAAGTCGCTGCCGTTCTGGGCCGTCCGCTTGGCCGTCTCGAAGGTCTTGATCGCCTCATCGACCCGCCCGATTCGGTACAGCAGCTCACCCAGGATCGAGTAGGCGTTCCCATTCGATCCGTCCAGCTCGACCGACCGCCGGAGCGAACGCTCGGCGATGCTATCGCGCCCTAGCAGATACTCCGCGTAGCCACGGCCGAACCACAACCCGGCCCACTCTGGCGCGAGATCTGTCGCCGCTGTGAACGACTTCAGTGCGTCTCCATATCGCTTGGCCTGGATGGCCTCCCGGCCTCGGTTCGCCAGCTCGTTCGGGTTATTCGACTGTTGCCCGGCATGCGCCGCCGCGGCCGTGTATATGGACAGGATGCAGAACGTGGCCCAAGAGTGCGAATGACCGGGCAGTTTGGCCCTGTCCGAGCTTGGTCATAGCCATATCGACTCTATCGGCACCGTGGCACGTTTCTTCGATCTTGTGTCGCGGGGTTTGGACCTACGCTGGGCGGCCGTGTCTCTGCTCGCCACGACGTTCTGCGCGACGAGCCGGTCTACGGTGTCTCGGCCAACGTCTCGAGTCTCGCTTGGGCTTCGGTGAACCGGGCCAGCAGCTGGGGGATGTCTGCGTCTCCGTAGCCTGCGATGAGGCGTTGGCGCGCCACATCGAGGGCCTCCAGCAGGCTCCGCGCGGCGGCGCGGCGGGCCTCCGCCTCTGTGCTGCCGCGTTCCCCGATCCAGACCGGCGCGGTGTGCGCGAACGGGACGTCGGCCATTGACGGCCAGGTTGCCTCACCGCCCGTCGCTCGTGCCGCTACCCAACCGCCATCCGGCAACTCCAGCGTTCCCGAGTAGGAACGCTCACCCTCACCGGACAGGCCTTCGCCCGACCACACGACCTCGCCGTTGACGATGACATCGACGGACTCGACCGAAGAGGCCGACCTGAGATCGAGAGTCCACCCCTCGGTTCCGGGCGGTGCGACGTCGCCAGGGCGGGATCCGCCGAGTCGAAAGTCGAGGAACGGGCCGTTCGTCACGAAGCTGCGACCTTCGCGAAACGCCGTCAGATACGCCGGCCAGTTGACGGACTCTCCGGTCCATGCATACACGCGGGTCGTCCCGACCGCCATCGTCCGGTAGAAATCAAGCATGACATCGGTGCCGGCGGTGGGTGCGACGGGAACCCCAAGGTTGAGCAGCCGATACCACACCTCCGCCGTCCCAGCTTCGTTGGACCAGAGGCACACGATCTCGAGCGCGTCCAGGTCTCCAAGCACGCCGTCGGCCACCAGCTCAACCGGAATGGCACTCAGGCCATCCGGCGTGAACGGATCCGGCCGCGACACCGGATGCACGTAGTATCCGAGGCCGCCCTGGCTGTGGGCGTAGTCAAGAGCGCTCGCGTTGGTTCGGTCATCGGTGCCGTACACCTGGTATCGTGGGCCCCAGACCCAGGGCCAGTGCAAGTCGTTGATCTCGATCAGTCCCATGTGGCCCAGAAAATGGGATCGGATCTCCTGGCCAAACCGGATCATCGGCGGCTCGTTGGACTTCTCCCATTTCCACAGGTCTTGATCTTCGAATCGATTGTGGAGGTTGGCCAGCAGCGGCGTGGCCAAGTCGAGGTCTTCACCCGCCATCATCGGGACGAGGTCCGATGGTGAAAGGTCGTACTGGCCACCGTAGTTGAGATGGAAGTGGTGTTCGCCAGAGGTCCAGCCGGCCTCGCGCGCATCCCAGACTGGTTCCAGGCTGATGGCCACCTCGGTGGTGGAGCCCGCCTCGGCTTCGGCCATCGCGGACGCTTCCGGTGTGGCCAGCCCTTGCACGGCCGATACGGTCACCGTTCCCGCCGGCACCGTCAGCTCGACGACTCCCGACGAGTAAAAATACGTTCGCCCGCTTTGCCCATCGAAGTGGACCGCCGTCCGGTCGGGCACCGCGGGGTGACCACGCTGATCGATCACGTTGAGCCGGGCGGGTGCCGGGCCTGTGACACCGGATACGCTCGTCCGAACCCGAACCACCGACGTCGGCTCACCCCAGTGCCAGCTGGTGATGTCAACCGCCTCCGCGGATCCTCCGACGGAACGAATCCTCTTGAGCACCATCCGTTCGGCGTCATCCGGCTGCGAGAAGTAGATCCACGTACCGTCTCCACTCCAGGCCGGCGTCAAGAAGACACCGCCGTCGTTCAACAGGATGGTCTCTCCTGGATCCTCCACACGCAGGACTCGAAGCTCCCACCCTGACTGGGTGGGCCAGTTGAAGGCGACCATCGACCCATCGGGGTTCAGTGCCGGGCGCGTCTGAGAGGTGATCCGCCCCGTCATCAGCACGACGTCATGGGCAGAAGATACGACCGGAGAGTTCTGTGTCCCGGTCTCGGCCCCAGCCCGGTACCGGATCTGGTTGAGTCCGCCGCTCTGTTTCGAGACATACAGCGTCCCGTCCGGACCCGTCTGCGGGCGCAGTTCCAACTGCTCGGTATCATTGGTCAGTCGGAACCGGTCACCAGACTCGAGATCGTACGTCCACAGATCCAAATCGCCCGCTTCCGCCGAGGAGTAGATCACGTCACGCCCGTCTGGCGAGAACGCGGGGTCGAGCTCAATCGCGGGCGTTTGAATCGTGGCGACTTCTCTTTCTGACTCGACGTCCAGTACGACGATCCAGGTGTCCTGGCTGTCATCGCGCACGAATGCCAGCAGCCGGCCATCCGGAGACCAGGCCGGACGAGAGTCCACCTCGCCGCCTCGCGTGATCCGGGTCGCGGCGCCGGACACCGGATCCAGCATCCAGATCCAGCCCCTGGCTGAGAAGGCGATCCGCTCGCCGTCGGGGGAGGGCGCCGGGTCGATCGGGCCGTTGGTGAGGGTGGGAAGCTCGTAGCCTTCCAGGTAGATGTGGGAGAATCCCTGGACCTTGGGATATCGGTTGCTCCACTGAGCAGACGCCGAGGCCCACATCACGCACAGCATCAGTGCCACTGACGTTACGATGAGACGATGTGTCTGCCTATTCATATGATCACCCCGACAGAGTGTCCGCGACACGTCGTGCTGATTATTGCCAGGGCGAAAGACTTGTCAAGAACGTCTCAGTCACGTATCGCCGCCCTACAGGTCCTCTGGGCAGCCGTTCATACCCCCGACAGGTAATTCTGTGCACGCGCTGAAACCCACCGCCACTTGGACATAGAATGCGTGCATCCGGTGTCAGGACACTGGCCCGCGACAACTATGGCCCTGACCGTCGGCTCTCGACTCGGCCACTACGACGTCACCGCCCTCATCGGCGAAGGAGGGATGGGACAGGTCTATCAAGCGACTGACACCAAGCTGAACCGTCAGGTGGCGCTCAAGATCTTGCCAGAGGCGTTCGCGTCTGATCCTGATCGACTCGCACGGTTCCAGAGGGAAGCCCAAGTCCTCGCCAGCCTCAACCATCCTGGCATTGCGGCCATCTACGGCATCGAGGAGGCCGAGCCTTCGGCAGCCGAGGGGAAGAGCTCAGGTCAGGAGGCCGTGAAGGCGCTGGTTCTCGAACTCGTCGAAGGACCGACCCTGGCTGATCGGATTGCCCAGGGTCCGATCCCGGTCGACGAAGCTCTTCCCATTGCGAAACAGATCGCTGAAGCTCTGGAAGCCGCACATGAGCAGGGTGTCATTCATCGCGATCTGAAGCCGGCCAACATCAAGCTCAAAGATGACGGCGTCGTCAAGGTGCTCGACTTTGGGTTGGCGCGCGCATTTCAGCCAGACGCGGCGAGCGGGGACGCGTCGCTGTCACCGACGTTGACGGCGGCGGCGACTCAGGCAGGATTGATCATGGGCACCGCGGCCTATATGGCTCCTGAACAGGCTAAGGGCAAGCCGGTGGACAAGCGTGTCGACATCTGGGCTTTCGGAGCGGTGTTGTACGAGATGTTGACGGGGCGGTCGGCGTTTGCAGGTGAAGATGTCGCGGATACTCTGGCCTTCGTTCTGACACGACAGATCGACTGGACCGTGGTCCCGTCTGGCGCCCCAGAAGCTCTTCAGCATCTCCTGCAGCGCTGCCTGGAACGGAATCCGAAGCAACGCCTGCGCGACATCGGAGATGCGCGCGCCGATCTCGATGACTTGGTCACAGGAACGGTTGCGCTCCCGCGAACCGCGAGCATGATTGCTCCGACCACCACGCGACAGTACTCGTTCTCCACGATTCTGGCGACCGCTCTGGCCTCTGCGACTATCGTGGGTATCGGGGTCTGGAGCGTGACGCTGCCCGAGCAGGACGGCGTCTTCCGGTTCTACGGTTCGGCGCAAGGCACCGAGCTGATTATCGGGGGTTCGCGTCAGCCTATTGCCATTTCTCCGGATGGGCAGATCATCGCGTTCGCCACCGCAGGGTCGCCGAATCAGCTGCGTATACGCTCTGTCGATCAACTCGACTACCGGACCGTGCCGGGAACCGGAGATCCGCGGAATCCGTTCTTTTCGCCGGATAGTGAATGGCTCGGCTTCTTTGACGGCACCACCCTCAAGCGTGTGAGCGTCCGCGGCGGTCCAGCGACCGCTATTGTCGAAATTGTGGGATCCGGAATCAATGGTGCGAGCTGGGCGAGCGATTCGATCGTCTTTGCCACCAATGACCCGGCGACCGGGCTCTTGCGAGTCCCGGCCGGGGGAGGCGAGGTGGAGGTGCTGACGGTGCCGACCGCGCAAGGTTCCGACATCGACCATAGGTTTCCGCAGGTCTTGCCTGGTGGCAACGAAGTCCTCTTCACCATCATCAACACGGGCGGTGGCGTCGACGACGCTCAGATCGCGGTTCTAGACTTGGAGACTGGTGAATACGCGATCGTCGTTCAAGGGGGCAGCCATGCGCGGTATGTTCCCACGGGGCACCTCGTCTATGGCCTTGACAATCAGCTGTGGGCTATACCGTTCGACCTCGCTCGAATGGAATCTCGCGGAGTTGCGGTTCTCCTGGTGGACGACGTCGTTATGAGTTTCAACGCCGCCGCCCACTTCTCGGTATCGAACGAGGGCTCGCTCGTCTATGTCGGAGGGGCGACCGAAGAGAGCGACGCGAAGACGGTCGTCTGGGTCGATCGCCAGGGAAATGTCGTCGACACGGGCATCCCGCCCGGCCCCTACGTGCACCTGCGGCTTTCACCGGATGATGCCCGCGTCGCCTTGGATGTCCGCGACGAAAACAACGATGTCTTGATCTGGGAGTTCGCCAGCGAAGCGATGACTCGCCTGACCGCGTCTCCCGAGAGCTTCGACCGACAACCGGTGTGGTCCCCGGATGGACAGCGAATCATCTTCTCGTCGAGTCGTGTTGGCGGTCAGGTCAACGTTCAGGCAAGCGGCCGACGGCACCGGGATCGCCGAGCAACTGACAGACACACCGAACCCCACGTATGCCACGAGCTTCGTGCCTCACGGAGGCGCGCTGCTCTATGGGGAGTTCACCCAAGAGGCGGGCCCCGACGTGTGGGTGCTTGACCTTGAAGGGGAGCGTGAGAGATCGGCCCTCGTCGCGACCCCGTCCATTGACCGCAACGCCGAGGTCTCGCCCGACGGGCGTTGGTTAGCCTATCAATCAAACGAAGCGGGCCAGTACGAGATCTACGTTGCTTCGTTCCCCGATGTGGATCGGGGCGGTCGGCGCCAGCTGACGTTTGAAGGTGGAACGAAGCCGACGTGGTCGCCCGACGGCTCCGAGCTCTTCTTCTGGAATGGCGCACAGATGATGGCGGTCGACGTGGAAACGGAATCGTCGTTTTCGGCTGGGAACCCACAGGTACTGTTTCAAGCGCCCTACAGCATTCAGCTGCTCAGTCGCAACTATGACGTGTCGAGCGACGGCGACCGATTCCTGATGGTTCGAGACCCAGAAGTGACCAACGCAGCCGCGGTTCCTCAGCTCGTGGTTGTGCTGAACTGGTTTGAAGAGCTAAGGGAACGGGTGCCTGTCGACTGAGCATGCCACTGCAACCCGGCACGACACTCGGCGCATGCGAGGAATTCCATGACTACCAGCTTGAAAGGCGCGGCCTCGGTGCTGTCGTCCGAGGTGGTGCGAGCAATGCTAGCCGGCATCGCCGCGGCGATCGTGGCGGCGGGTCTTACGCTGTCAGCGATGGCGGCCCAATGGACGATGGCCACCAACGACATCGGGAACAACCGCCATGCCGCCGACGAGACGGTGATCGGCGTCGGCAACGTCGCCCGGCTGGCGCCGATGCGCGTACTGACCACGAACGGCAACAACTGGGCGACCCCAGTGGTGGCCGACGGTCGGTTCTTCTTCCCGGATTCCGGTGGATGGCTGTGGGCCGTAGATGCCACGACCGGCGAGGTCCTCTGGTCGAGGCAAATCTCGGAATACAACGGCATCTCGGGGTCGGCGGTGCGGACGAGCGCGGTCTACGCAGACGAGATGATCTTCTTGGGCGATCGGGGTGGTGCCAACATGATCGCAATCGACGCCAAGACCGGAAGCCTTGTCTGGATCACGGACCTCGAAGAGCATCCAAACGCCCAGGTCACTGGGTCGCCAATCGTGATCGGCGACCGGGTCTACATCGGCGTCTCTTCGGCGCGGGCTTCTGAGATCGTCGACGGCAAGATTCAGTCGACGTTTCGGGGCAGCCTCGTGGCCCTCGACATCCACACGGGAGCGATCGTGTGGCGGCGTTATACCATCCCGGACAATGACGGAGCGGCGAACAGTTGGAGTGGCGGAGCTGTCATCAGCAGCCCCGCGGTCGATCTCCCGCGCGGAACGATCTATTTCCATGGGGACCACTACTACTCCCAGCCCGACGATGTCATCACCTGCATGGCCGCGGCGCCGAACGACTGGGATCCGCGTTGCTATCCCAAAGACGCGCTCGCTAACGCCCTCATCGCGGCTGACGTGGAAACCGGAACGCCGAAATGGACCTTCCTTGCTTCCGGCGTCGACGCATATGAGATCGCCTGCGGCGAGATTCCGAGCATCACCTTTCAGCGACCGGTCGAGCACAACCGGATGTGCCCTCCGCTCGGCGATTGGGTGAACTGGGGCTTCGCCGTTGGCTCACCAAACCTGTTTCGCGCAGAAATCGGCGGCGTGACTCGGGACCTTGTCGGCGTCGCGCAGAAGAGCGGCTTCTACTGGACGCTTGAGGCTGACACGGGCGAAGTCGTCTGGGTGACCTGGGTCGGTCCGTTCTCCGAGCCGGGTGGCTTGGCCCAGGGTGGAGCGTTTGACGGGGAGCGCATCTACGTCTCGGTGGCCAATCTGGAGAACACACCCCACTTCGTTGCCCAGGCGCCGTGCCCGGGTGGAGTCTGCGGGGCCGGGAACCCAACGCCGGGTGGCGCCCCGCCGATCTGGGGCGGGTCGTGGGCCGCCTTGGACCCCGGCACCGGCGAGATTCTCTGGCAGACGGCCGAGCCCAACAACGCCCGCGTATACGGTTCGCCGGTCGTGGCAAATGGCGTCGTCTTCGTGGGCTCGACGGCTGCGACTGGCGACCAGATGTTCGCCCTCGACGCCGCCACAGGCGGAATTCTATGGAGGTTTGCCGCCGGCGGCTCGGCATCGTCCAACCCTGCGGTGGTAGACGGCCGCGTCTACTGGGGTTCCGGCTTCGGGCTGTTCGGCGGCGCTCCAAACGACAAGTTCTACATCTTCAGTATCGACGGGAACTGAAGCTCCGCGAGGAAGCCTGCACGGAAGCGTGCAAACGTTTTCTCCAGTCTTTGGTCGCTTGCGCATAGAATGCGTGAGCCGAGCCCGCACGAGCTGTGGCTCACTCCAGGAGGTCCGACATGCGCGTCCTACTCAAGGCATCCATCCCCGTTGAGGCTGGTAACGAAGCCGCCAAGAGCGGCAAACTCGCGACAACATTGCAGTTAATCATTGAAGAGCAGAAACCCGAGGCCGTGTACTTTGTCGCTGAAGGTGGGACTCGAACAGCTCTCGTCTTTCTCAACCTCGCCTCCGCAGCCGACCTACCCAGAATTGCTGAACCCTGGTTCGTTGGCCTGAACGCCCGGATCGAGGTCACACCGGCGTTTACGCCAGCAGAGATGCCTGCGGCGGTCGCGGATATTCAGAAGGCCGTTGAGAAGTACGGCTAGACGGAAGGGCGACCCGCCCTCACATCCACTCGGGAGGCGGAGTGATGTTTGCCTCAGGCGGGGGTCCAGGATCGGGACGACCCGTTCCCTCTAACCGGCTGATTGCGCGGACCGTCATGTCCTGGCCGCAGAGTATCTGACACGACAGCCTGACCCCGGTCAGACCACGAGCGGTGAGGCGCTCTTGCTCGGCAGCCGTCATCTTCGCCGGCTCACCTTCGATGAACTCGACGCGACATGTCGTGCATCGCGCGTTGCCGCCGCATGCGTGCATGACATCGACACCGGCGTCCTGTTCGATCGCCAGTACCAACCGCTTGTCCACCGGAACCTCGACTGTTGCGTATCCTTCAACTACCAACTTGGGCATGTGCGCATTGTATTCCATGGCTGATCCATCGTTTCGTACGCCTCCTGGCGGCAATTCCGCGCACGCGTAGAGCTACACCCCAATCGGGCATAGAATGACCTCCAGTTCTCCAGGACCCGAGAAAGGACGACAACAATGGCTTCATCACGACGACGGTTTCTGATGAGCGCCGCGGCGATGGGCAGCGTGGCGTTCGGCGGACGGGTAGGCACCCAGGCAGCACAGTCAGGCCGGCCACCCGGCGCGCCCGATACGGCGCCGGACACCTTCTCACCCTCGGAGATGCTGTCGGCTCACGCACATCAGCACGGCGCGTTCGCGGCGGTGCCGCCCGCACAGTCGGCCGCGAGTGGCGCGGACTATGCGGCGATGTATCGTGAGCGCCGTAATTGGGGCCGCTGGGGTGCCAATGACGAGGCAGGCGCCTTCAATCTCATCACTCCTGAGAAGCGGGCGGCGGCGGCGGCGCTCGTCCGAACCGGCCGGACCGTCTCGTTGAGCCGTGTGTTCGAGCCGCCGCAGCACTTCATGGAAAAGAGCAACCTTGGGAGCGGCGGCGGCTACGTCATGGATTACCTCGGCTTCATCTATCACGGCGGCGTCGTGACGCACATCGACGCGCTATGCCATATCTGGGACGAGGATGGAATGTGGCAGGGCCGCGACCCGGACGTCGAGATCACGACACAGGGCGCTCAGTTTGCCGACATCACGCACTGGAGCACCGGCATTATCACGAAGGGGGTGCTTCTCGACGTCCCGCGGCATCGCGGTGAGCCGCACGTCACGGCCGACCGACCGGTGCTCGGGTCGGAGCTCGAGGAGACTGCACGCACGCAAGGGGTGACCGTCGAGGCCGGCGACGCGTTGCTCGTCCATAGCGGCTGGGAGTCATATAGCCGGAGCGGCGAGGACGGAAGCGCCGGACGGCCAGGCCTTCACCCAAGTTGCGCAGAGTTCATCCGCGACCACGACGTCGCGCTGCTCGGGTGGGACCTGATGGATGCCCGCACGGGGACCGACGACCTGCCGTGGCCGGTGCATGGTGTGTTGTTTAACTTCGGTGTGGCCTTGCTCGACAACGCCCGACTCGAGCCGATCGCCGCCGCCTGCGCCGAAGAGGGCCGCCACGAGTTCATGTTCATGTTGCTGCCGCTGAACGTGGCGCGTGGGACCGGAAGTCCTGCCAACCCGGTTGCGATGTTTTAATCCTTCTGGAGGAATCCATGCGAAATCGACTCACTGGAGCAGTGGCCGGCTGCGTGCTCGCGGTCGCCTGTCTGACGGGCGTCGCCACCGCGCAGACATCGACGCCGTCGAGTCCGGTCAACATCGTGGTCGCCGAGCCGACCTACACCTCCATCCCTCTGGAGATCGCCGTCGACCGCCCCGCCGTCGACGTGTGGCAACGCGTCGGCAAGTTCTGCGATATCGGCGAATGGTTGCGGCTTCCATGCACCATTACGTCGGGTAAGGACGGAGAGTTCGGCGCTATACGGACCGTTGGCAACGAGGTCCTTGTGGCAAGAACTGAACTGTCGTACACCTACACGCAGCCCGTGAGGGCCGACCGACCGTACAACCTCTATCACGGTACGCTTGAGGCGAGGCCGGTGACGGAGACGACGTCAAAGTTGGTCTATACCGTGTTCTTCGACAACTCGATGCTGGCGGACGACGCGGCCCGAGAAGCGGACCGGGCGCGCCGGGTCGAAGTGTTCACAACGGCGCTCCAGAACATGAAGATCCTCGCCGAAGGCGGCACGCTGCCTGAGGTTCCGCGGTAGTCAAAGCCTCGGCAGATGGCGAAAAGTGATCACCACGATCAACGGGGCATCAGCACGGCCGCTCGGTCTGGCGGCATATCCTGATCAGGCTGAGCGCTGCGTCAGGACGGCGTTCAACGACGGCGTGAACTTCTTCTTCTTCTACGGCTCTTCACACACGAGTGTGATCCGCGGGATCCGACCTCTCGCTAGCGGGTCACGTGCCGAAGTCATCATTGCGTGCGGAAGTGGTTCACGCCGAGCGGCCGGACTCGAACGCACCCGCCGAGAGTTCGTGAAACAACTCGGCACCCCGGTGATCGATCTCTTCATTGCCGAGTATCTCAACCCCAGCGACGACCTCAGCGTCATCTTTGGTGAGGGCGGGGCAATTGACACTCTGTGTCGATGGCGCGACCAAGGGGCAGTTCGCTACCTCGGAGCTTCCACGCACAACGCAGGGTTGGCGGCCCAGTGTATCGAGGACGGACGCATCGACGTGTTGATGCTTCGCTGCAATATGGCGCATCGACGACTCTGTGCCGCCGTGTTCCCGAGTGCTCGGCGAGCCAAGATACCGGTGGTCGCGTTTACCGCGACCCGCTGGGGAACGCTTCTGGAAGGCCACCCCCACTGGTCGGAGGCTCCGCCAACAGCTCTCGACTGCTATCGATACTGTCTCGCCCAGCCGGCCGTCGAGGTCGTGCTGAGTGCGGCGACGACGGTCGAGCAGCTCCGGGAGAGTCTCCCGCTGCTGAGCACACCTAGGCTTGCGGATCGGGAACGACGCCGCTGGGAGAACTATGGCGACCTCGTCTACGGCACGGGCGTCGGGACGTTCGAAACGACCTGGCCATAATCTATCGTTGCTTGACCCAGGGTCGCTGGGCCGTATGATGGCCCTGTCCGATTCACTCCCTCGAATCGAGCCACAATAGGCTCTGGTCAATCGATGGCATCTGAGCCCCGCGGCGCCTCGCGCGGCGCGCGATATTCACACCGAGGTCTCACGTCAGTGCGACCCTTGTTCGACGTTCGTACGTGGTGTGCCGTCATGCTCTGTCTGGTGACGAGCGTCGGGTGCAGCGCCTCGGATCGCCCGGTCACAGCCGAGCTCCTCGCAAGCACCCAGACCCGAGAGACCCAGACACAGATCGTGCTGTTGGGAACTGGCACTCCCGGTGCGGAACCGGATCGATCTGGCCCGGCGGTGGCGATCGTCATTGCCGACACCGCGTATGAGAACGGCGGAGCAAAAATAGACTACAGAGCGGCGGGATGAAGCCGCCTGAGGGCGGTGGAAAACCAGACCGCTCGCGTGGTCCACCGAGCATTCCCAGGGTGTTTTGTGGAACACAGGAGGGATGTATCGAGTGGAGCTCTATGCGGCGGTGCGGCGCAGCGTGTATGTGGAGGGATTGAGCGAGCGCGCGGCGGCGTGCCACTTCGGGCTGGCCCGCGAGACGGTGCGCAAGATGCTGCGGTACCGCCGGCCGCCCGGGTATCGCCGGGCGCAGCCGATCCGGCGTCCCAAGCTGGACGCCTTCACGGGGATCATCGATCAGATCCTCCGCGAGGATCAGTCCCGTCCGAAGAAGCAACGGCACACGGCCAAGCGCATCGGCGAGCGCTTACGGGCGGAGCACGGCTTCACGGGCGGCGACACGATCGTCAACACCTACGTGCGCGAGCGGCGGCTGGGCGGGCAGGAGATGTTCGTGCCGCTGGCGCATCCGCCGGGCGACGCCCAAGCCGACTTCGGCGAAGCACTGGTCGTGATCGCGGGCGTCGAATGCAAAGCGCACTACCTGGTCGTCGATCTCCCGCACAGCGACGACGGGTTCGTGAAGGCGTTTCCGGCTGAGACCACGGAGGCGTTCTGCGACGGGCACAACGCCGCGTTTCGCTATTTCGGTGGGGTGCCGCGGCGCATCGTCTATGACAACACCAAGCTGGCGGTGGCGCGGATCCTCGGGGACGGCACGCGCCAGCGGACGCAGGTCTTCAGCGAGCTCCAGTCGCACTACTTATTCGACGATCGTTTCGGACGCCCGGGCAAGGGCAACGACAAAGGGAAAGTGGAAGGGCTGGTCGGCTACGCCCGGCGCAACTTCTTCGTGCCGATTCCACGGTTCGACAGTTGGGACGCGTTGAACGCCGACCTCGCGTGCCAGTGCCGCGCGCGGCGCGGGCGCCGGCTGCGGCGGCACACGGAGACGATCGGGGAGCGCTTCGCGCGCGACCGCGCGGCGTTGTTGCCATTGCCGCCGGTCCCATATGACGCCCGCGAGACGCGCCCGACGCGGGTCACGTCGTTGTCCCTGGTGCGCGACCGCCGCAACGACTACTCGGTGCCGACCGCCTACGGCCACCGGGAGGTCTTAGTGAAGGGCTCGGTGGACGACGTCGTGATCGTGTGCGGGAGTGACGAGATCGCCCGGCATCGGCGCAGCTACGGGCGGGAGGAGTTGATCTTCGATCCGCGGCACTACCTGGCCTTGTTGGAGCGCAAGACGGGGGCACTCCATCAAGCGGCACCGCTCGCCGGGTGGGCGCTGCCAGAGGAGTTCCTCCGGCTGCGGCGTCTCTTAGAGGCGCGGCTGGGTAAGCCGGGCACGCGCGAGTACGTGCAGGTGTTGCGGCTGCTCGAGGACTTTCGGCTCGACCACGTCCGCGGCGCCGTCCAGGACGCCGTGCGCCTGGGGGCGATCGGGTTCGACGCCGTCAAGCATCTCGTGCTGTGCCGCCTCGACCCCCGGCCGGCCCGCCTCAATCTGGCGCAGTATCCGCATCTGCCGGTCGCCCGCGTGGCCACGACCGCGGCCGCGAACTACCTGGCACTCCTGGGGGCCGAGTGATGACGAAACCCACCCTACTGCTCGAGGCGCATCTCAAGGCCCTCCGCCTGCCGACCTTCTTGCGCGAGTACGACAAAGTGGCGCGGCACTGCGCCCAAGAAGGGCTGGACTGTTCGCGCTACTTATTCCGCCTCTGCGAGCTCGAGCTCCTCGATCGCGAGCAGCGCGCCACCGAGCGCCGCATCAAGGCCGCGAAGTTCCCGGTCTTGAAGAGTCTCGAGACCTTCGAGTTCCGTGCGATCCCGTCGGTGAACAAACGCCTCGTGCTGGAGCTGACCCGCTCGGAGTATCTCGACCGCAGAGAGAACGTGTTGGCGTTGGGCAACTCCGGCACGGGCAAGACGTATCTCGCGCTCGCGTTGGGACTCGCGGCCTGTCAGAAAGGCTATCGGGTGCGCTTCACTACCGCCGCCGCGCTCGTGAACGAACTCCTCGAGGCCCGGGATGACAAGCGCCTGCTGCGTGTGCAGAAACAGCTCGCGAAACAGGACCTCTTGATCGTGGACGAGCTCGGCTACGTGCCGTTATCGAAGACCGGCGCCGAGCTGTTATTCGAGATCTTCTCCCAGCGCTACGAGCAAGCGTCGACGCTGGTCACCTCGAATCTGCCCTTCAACGAATGGACCGAGATCTTCGGCTCCGAACGGCTGACGGGCGCGCTGCTCGATCGGCTGACGCATCACGTCCACATCCTGGAGCTGAACGGCGAGAGCTATCGCCTCGAACACAGCAAGAAAGCCCGCCAGCCCGCGGCCGCTCCGGCATCCTGAAGCTTCCCCCCGCGACGCCGCTTTCAGGCACTCCGACCTACTGCCAGATGGTCTAGTTTTCCTCCGCCACGGTGGTCTAGTTTTGCTCCGCCCTTGACAGACAATCACGCGGGGATCAAACGCGCGGTCCGGGAGCTGCTCCCGGAAGCGGTCTGGCAACGCTGTTACGTGCACTTCCTCCGCAATGCCCTCGACTATTTGCCCCGGAAGGCGGACGACGACTGCCGCCAGGAGCTGCGCTGGCTCTACGACCCGCGCAATCTCAAAGAAGCCCAGCAGGATCTGCAGGCGTGGCTCACACGCTGGGCCACCCGCTATCCCAAGCTCACTGATTGGGTCGAGGCCCACATCGGCGAGACGCTGAATTTCTACAGCTTGCCGCGCCAGCACCACAAGCATCTGAAGTCGACCAACATGCTCGAGCGTCTCAACGAGGAGATCAAACGCCGGACGCGAGTGGTCCGCATCTTCCCGAATCCGGCCAGCTGCTTACGCTTGGTCCGAGCACTCTGTGCGGAAGTCCACGAAGGCTGGCTCGAGGATCACCGCTACTTGAACATGGAATATCTGAAAGAACAGAAGAAGGAACTGCGAACCGCCGCCTAGCTGATCAGATCACGCCTCAGCCATGAATTCGCAATTGCACAACTTGACGTACACAACCGGCGTCGGCTCAAAGCCCTGGACAACAAACACACCGAACAGGACGTCGCGTGGCCTTCCACAGGGTGGCGGCGGGTGGTCGCGCGCCGCACGTCACAGCCGGTGATCGGCCACGGGACGCTTGCGCGCGTGAGCGGGTTCGCCGGTCTCGCCGTCACGCTCTGTGTCGGGCTGGTGTGGGTCGGCGCATGCTATTTCAGACCGAGCAGCGGGGTCGAACCAGTCCTGGCCCCAGCTCAGGAAGTCAGCGGCGCCCGAAGCACCGTCGATCCGGGCGCCGGCAGGCCCGGGCCAGCTCACCTCAAACTGGTCGCCGCCGGGCTCGGAACTTCTTTAGCGCCTGAAGTGTTGGTGGCGGGCGAGACTCAGACCGGTCTCAATTGGCCGGTTCAACGGGTTCAATACGAGTGCAGCTCTCTCATAAGAACTGGCACCACCACGGGGGGCGGGTCACTCCGCCCAGGGCAATCAGGAGGTCGAAGGCTTCCGCCGTCGGCAGCGGATCTCCGGCGAAGAGATGCGATACACGAACTACCGCTCGACGCGCCTCCAGCCAGTCGCCGATGCTGCCAGGCCCCTCGAACGGCGCGTCCTGCAGCACGTGTGCCCTCATCCCTCGTCTCTTCGTGGCAGAGTGGCAGCGCTGAGGCGACCGCGCCCAGGCCAGAGCCGCTTGCCCGAGTTCAATGCCGCTGATGGGAGTCCACTTATTGATCCGAACATGACATGGTGGTAAGGTCGAGATACGGGTTCAGGCCGCCATTTTACTTACTGCAACATCCACCTGCGTCTCGCCCTCTACTGAAGGTCCTCGACACGCCCGCAGACACGGAAGCGCTGTCTGAGCGTCCGATCCTGGCCGGAACACTACTCGCACACCGGGGGGGCCGTGTAGTCCAGATCCAGCAGTCGGAAATAGTTCTGCCCCAACGCGATGTTCCGAAAGGCGGTATCGTGCAGGTCACGAAGGATTTGACTCGTGACGTACAGCTCCGTTCGATAGACGTCGATGTCCTTGTCCCTCGACGCCAGGAAGTCCGTGCCGGGTAGGATCCGCTCCGAGTAGTCATTCAAAAACGATACATAGTGCGCCCGTTTGTCCGTCTGGGAGAAATAGGCGTCGTCGATCACCCGCCAAGAGATATCCACCATTAGCTTTGGGTAGCGATCCAGCAGCGACGTGACCGTCTGGATATGCTGGGCGGCATTCATGTCGACCAGTTCACGGGACAGCCCCATATGCACCCACACGATTGTGTTCTCAGGATACAAGCGCAGCACTTCCTGCAGGAGAGGTAGGTGTCGAGTCGGATCCTCGTCCGTTCCCAAATCCGCGTGTACCGCAAGCGGGATATCTCGTTCCCACAACGCTTCCATGAAGGGCGCCCACTCCGTGAGGGTGGCGATGGCGACCGGCGTATGCCCGTTCGGGAACAACGCCTGTTTCACCACATTCACCTCGCCCATCCAGGTGAACGCGCCGGGGTATTCTTTCTCCAAGAGGTGCATCTGAGGGAGGATCGCCTCGGGCCGCGACAAATCTGGAAAGGTCATCGAGAGCGTCAAATGAACGCCAGGGTGCGCGTTCATACTGTAGTTGGTGGCATTGACGAAATCATTCTTCAACGTCGGCGTCACCGGCGTGCCTGGACACTCCAGGTAGTAGGTGCAAGACGACACCAATGGCAACATTTGACCAATGCCAGAGATGTTCGCAAACAGGACACCGGTCTCTTGAAGGTACGAGATCACCTCCTTGAACGGAATCGCAGGGCCTCCAAACGGACGGAAGTGCAGGTGAGTATCGACAACCGAGGTCTGGGATTGGCTGGAGCGGTCGTAACATGGCGGGTCATCGGTCTGGAACATCTCCAATGTCGGCTTCAAGACGCAGCCAGAGGTCCCTGAGATGCCGATTAGAACCAGAAGGGCGCTCGCGGAGAGTTTCATCCCTGGATCCAGACAACGCGCATTCGGTCCACGCGCTAAGCGGGAATCCCGGTACGATTCAATTACTCGTTTGGGTGGGCTGGCGCTATTTTCCACCGAACAACGATCTTAAACTAGTTCAGGTCCCAGGGGCGTCGTCAGTGACTCCATAATAACCGTTGATCTGGAAGCGGCCGAGCCTGATCCGGCTCGCTTTCAACTAGGCTCCGCTGTTCGTGAGCAGGGAGTTGAACCGCTGCGATTTCCCGGAGTGCTTGTAACCGACGATACCCAAACACCCCACTTGTCGGTTGTTCGTTCGGGAGTGAGGATCGACGTCGTGGATCGAGAACTCGTCGGACGGTCGGACTTCTTCGCCGTCGGCGCGCAACCTACATTGTGGACACACGTGACAGGTGGACGTGTAGGCGACATCGTTCGTCATGTGTGGTTTCATGAAAACAGAACGGTGGGTGTTGTTAACCTCACGATCGACAGTTCAAGTGGCGGACGTACAGTCGCAGGCTTCTCACGTTCGGAGCTGAGGGTGATTGGGTCGTTGAGGTATGGGACATGGAAGGGCGCGTTCTAGCGCGGCACGAGTTTCATTGCGAGAGCCGCTGAATATCTGGGGGTGGCCGGCTGGATGAACTACTAGGGTGATCCCGTGGGCCTGGCACCAGGCGACGAAGGCTTGCGCCCGCAGTTTCGCTGCCGTTGTCGAGCCGAATGGCCTGGGGCAGGCCACGGAGTTCGCGGAGTTGCTCCATCACCCGAATCACCCAGCCCGAGGGCAGGGACGTGTCAATCTCGATGGCCAGGGCCTGCCGATTGCTCTCGTCGATCACGTTCGACGTGCGAAACGTCCGGCCGCTGTACAGCCGGTCGTGCATGAAATCAAGGGCCCAGACCTGGTTGGCTTCGCGCGGGGCCGTGAGCGGCTGCCACGGGATGCGTGGAAGTCGGCGCTTCCGGCGCCGCGGCCGATTCAATCGAAGCTGGCAGTACACTCGCCACACCCACTTATGGTTCCAGTGGTAGCCCTGCCAAAGCCAGTCGAAGCAGAGCCAGAAACCCCAGCGGTTCGCATGTCTTCACGCTCGCCGAGCGGTGCCGGTTCCCGGTCCGCGCTGGTGCACCGGCGGGCGGATGCGTGAGCGACTCGACCGCCTGAAACAGGTCGATCTTCCCGCCCGGACGTCCGCCGGGCGACCGTCCGCCCGAGTCCGGAACTGGAACCGCGCCAATGGCGTCTCGGCGGTGCCCAGGAACAACGCGCCCACGGTCGCCAGGAAGAAACAGGCCCCAGGTCAGCGCGCTGGCACTTATAATCCTACGCGAGCTTGAGGATGAGGGCTTGACACGACCATTGTTGCCGGTATCGTCGCTGCCGCTGCAACCCTCGGCGACTTCATCTGGTACACCGTGGGAGTGCGACACACCATGGTTGCGGGTCTGGTGCACGGAGCGCTGCTGCTGACTGCCGTAGGTGGCGCGCTCGGCGCGGCCAGCGGCTGCCTCGCCAAGGGGCTTCCGCTCGGTACGCTAGCCGGCCTTGGCGGGGCCCTCAGCTACTACTTCCTCATCGTCGTGATGGATTCGCGCACCTACGGCACGGCGATCCCAGGCGCCTGGGTGATCATGTGGCTCCTGTTAGCCGCCCTTGACGGACGATGGCTGCGGGCACCGAATCGACGGGACTGGAAAGAGGTCGCGACGCGAGGTGTCGTGGCCGCTGTCGCCGCTGGCATCGCGTTCGCGCTGGTCCGTAACGTCCTCTGGGGACGGCCGGCGGCGGAGGGTCGAAACTACCTGCTGCAGTTTGCGATGTGGGCGCTGGCCTGGGCTCCGGGCTTGCTCGCGCTCACGTGGCCAGCGTCAACATCGACGGAGCGCGAGTCGTGACGAGCCCGCGCTGCCGGCCCGACCGCTCGTCTCGGGATGTGCCAGCCGATACGTCCACGGCCGAATCGACGCACGGCGGTCGAGCGCCTCGCGCGAATTGACCGCCGTGAGGCGCTACACATGCTCGACGTGCGCTCCGAAGGCGCGTTGCGGCGGGTCGTGTGCCAGGTGCCATGAAACATGCCGACCAACGGCTGCAATCTCACGACCTCGAATGGTCCACAAAGGCCTGAACCCCTACACTGGCGAAGATGGGAACGACGAGACTGTGATCCTGGGGCCTATCCCGCACTCCGACCTTGACATGGAGGCTTACTCCTCTAGTCTTGAGCGCACGGTGTCCCACGACTGACTCGATGACTCGCAAGAGAATCCTATGAACATCGTCCTTTCCTTTAGCGCGCTGTGCATCCTGCTGGTGATCGGTAAAATCCTGCGAGTTGAGATTCGCCTGTTCCAGAAACTCTACCTGCCGGCATCGGTGATCGGTGGTTTGCTCGGGTTGGTCCTCGTGCAGACGATCGGCGACTACCTTCCAGACGCGACGACGGCGGGGTGGAATCGGCTACCAGGATTCCTCATCAACATCGTTTTCTCAGCCCTCTTCCTGGGAGTCTTCATCCCGCCGATCAGACGCATCTGGGGGATCGCCGGGCCGCAATTGGCGTACGGCCAGATCGTCGCCTGGGGCCAGTACGTCGTCGGTCTCGGAGTGGCGATCGTGTTTTTGACACCGATGTTTGGCATCCCCGAGGCCATCGGCACTATCATTCCGGTCGGCTTCGAGGGTGGTCACGGCACCGCCGCCGGTCTGGCGCCGGTCTTCGACGCCTATGACTGGCCCGAGGGCACGGACCTGGCCCTCACATCGGCGACCTGCGGCATCCTGTTTGCCATCATCGTCGGCATGGCGCTTGTCAACTGGGCAGCGCGCCGCGGCTACACCCGGCAGCTGAAGCGCATTGAGGATATGCCCGAAAGCAGTATCGTTGGCATCTACGAACCGGCCGAGCGGCCGAGCGCGGGGAGCCAAACCGTGTCGGCTGCGTCGGTGGACAGCCTCGGCTTCCATCTCGCCATTATCGGTCTCGGTGTCTTCATCGGGTACCTGATCCACAGTGTCCTGGTACGCGTTGAGCTCCTGGTGTGGCCGCCGAGCGCCGACGGCCGCGCCTTCTTCGACAGTTTCCCGCTCTTTCCGCTGTGCATGATCGGTGGCCTGGTGGTGCAGCTCTTCTTCGCTAACTTCACCAAGCGCAATCCGCTCGACCATCGCCTCATGCAGCGCCTCTCGGGCACCGCCATGGACTTCCTCGTGGTGGCCGCGATCTCGACCATCAACGTGGAAGTGGTGCTGGGGGGGCTCGTGCCGCTGGCGATCCTGGTTGTCGCCGGAGTGCTGTGGAACGTGTTCTGCGTAATGTGGCTGGCGCGCCGCCTCCTGCCAGCGGACTCGTGGTTCGAGCGTGCGATTGCCGAGATGGGGCAGTCGATGGGCGTCACCGCCACCGGCCTCCTGCTGTTGCGCGTCGTCGATCCCGAAGGCGACACCGACGCCACGTCGGCCTTCGGATACAAGCAGCTCATGCACGAGCCGTTCATGGGCGGCGGGCTGTGGACGAGCGCCGCTATTCCGCTGGCGCTGGCGTACAATCCGGTGGTGGTGCTCGGTATCAGCGCCGGGGCGGTGTCGCTCTGGTTGCTGGTGTGGGCGCTGCTCTTCCGCGGTCGGCTCGGCCCCGGGTGATCGCAAGGAATCTCTGACATTGTCGGGGGGGCGACCCACCACCGGGGCACTGTCAAGTTGATGAGAAGAGGGCGTGACAATCCGTCGTTCGGTTGCCATCATGGTTCAGCAGGCACACGTCACCTCATCCACACGCGGAACGAGCGCGTAACCGCTCTGAGCAGGTGGCGGCCGACACGCAAGAAATTCTCCACCTCGTCGTCCCGAAAGTGGGTTTCATGATCGTGTGACTTCGTGTCCGACGAAGGATCCAAGGTCTGGGTCCTGTTGTAGAATTCGAACTGTCGATGAGTCCGAGCAGGTCACGAAGGATTTGACTCGTGACGTACAGCTCCGTTCGATAGACGTCGATGTCCTTGTCCCTCGATGCCAGGAAGTCCGTGCCGGGTAGGATCCGCTCCGAGTAGTCATTCAAAAACGATACATAGTGCGCCCGTTTGTCCGTCTGGGAGAAATAGGCGTCGTCGATCACCCGCCAAGAGATATCCACCATTAGCTTTGGGTAGCGATCCAGCAGCGACGTGACCGTCTGGATATACTGGGCGGCATTCATGTCGACCAGTTCACGGGACAGCCCCATATGCACCCACACGATTGTGTTCTCAGGATACAAGCGCAGCACTCTTTGCACGAGAGGCACTGGGGCGTGGGGATGCAGGCGAGCTGGGATCCAGGGCTGAAGCGCCGCGGGGTTCGGCTGTCGCTATTATCTGCACGCGGCCAGGATGCGAGCGGGCAGACGACGCTGTGGAACAATACGAGTGCCCTGATGCATCCGATGGGCATCGGCCAAGGCACCCTGGGCACTCCGACGCGCACAGACAGCGAGGTGGCGTATGGCCTAGCTGCGTTCGGCGGCCTGCTGACGCCCTACAGTCGGCTGCAGTTGTTCGGCCCAGGGCGGGCCTTGAGCCTGGGCACGACGTGGAGCGCACCGTCTGGTGGCGCGCGGTTGTCGCTGCCGCTGCTGTTTGGTGTGGAAGTGACGCGGCAGGCATACATGATTGGCGGGACACCAGAGACAGGCGTGGTGGTACACATGACGGCGCCCTTCTAGAATGTAAGCTGAGCCGAGTGATCGGAGCATCCTCTGCCAACCCGGACCACGGAACCGGGCGCGCGAGACGATCACGTGGACACCGGACGCTACCTCGCCCCCGGGGGGTATTGTCACGTTGAGGTCGAGCGTAGCAGAGTTGCTGCATGACCAGCCCCGTACCCAGCTACCACGGTTATCGATTCCCGCCAGACATCATCGCTCACGCGGTCTGGCTCTACTTTCGCTTCAGCCTCAGTTTTCGAGATGTTGAGGACCTCCTGGCGCAGCGGGGCGTCACAGTTACCTATGAGACGATTCGACGGTGGTGTCGTACGTTCGGGCGCGCGTATGCGAAACGGCTCTGGCAGCGGCGCGGGCGCCTCGGAGATACCTGGTATCTCGATGAAGGTGCGCCACGAAGGCGCGAAGGAGGGGTTATGAGTTAGCTACTTCCTGAGCAGCCATGCTGCACAGGAGATGAGGGTAGGCCCTTCGAAGCCGGCTTGCAGGAGCAGGCTTCAAACCACCTCAAGCTGCTGTCGTCAAGAGCGATGGTGGTGAGCGTTGAGGAAAAGGCCGGACTTGATCCGGTCAGGTGAGGGCCACGGAGACGAGCGCAAGCGAACCGCTGATGACGTGTCGAAAAATACACAGATGGCGTCAAAACCGGGTGGGCTTCGTTAGCCCGGGAGGAGTCTGGGGGACACCTTGCTTACTGCCCAGATGGCGTCCGGCATGAAGGCGGCGTGACCGTGGTTCAGGCTCTTGTGTGGAACGTGGGAACCTGTCGCCCCGATGCAAAGGGAGAAGTTCAAGTGGACGCCCCACGAGACGAGCGTACCGATGCGGGGCACAGGGGCGGAGTTGCGCGTAGTAGTGACGAAGGCGCTGTAATGGTGCTGGAGCGAAGGCGCAACACCGTCCAGCTTTATCGAAAGGTCAACCGCGCGGCGGGAGGAGCCTTTGGATAAAGCAAAGTCGTTCGATATTCCCAAACGTCTCGTTTGGGAGGCGTACCAACGGGTGAAGGCGAACCGAGGAGCAGCCGGCGTGGACGACCAGTCGATCGACGCGTTTGGCCAGGATGTGAAGAACAACCTGTTCAAGCTCTGGAATCGATTGTCATCGGGCAGCTACTTTCCTCCGCCAGTAAAACGGGTGGCGATCAAGAAGCGCCATGGCGGCTCACGGCCGTTGGGAATACCAACAGTCGCGGATCGCATTGCGCAAGGCGTGGTGAAGATGGCCCTGGAACCGGACCTGGAAAGGCATTTCCATCCAGACTCCTATGGGTATCGGCCTGGCAAGTCGGCCCTCGAGGCCGTGGGCGTGGCCCGGCAGCGATGCTGGCGCCACGACTGGGTGCTCGATCTCGACATCCAGGCCTTCTTCGACACCATTCCGCACGACCTGCTGCTCCGGGCGGTGCGAAAGCACACCGACTGCACGTGGGTGCTGTTGTACATCGAGCGGTGGCTGACCGCCGCGGTGCAGCTGGAAGACGGCACCCTGGAGCCTCGGACGAAGGGCACGCCACAGGGGTCAGTTATTTCACCGCTGTTGGCGAATCTCTTCTTGCACTACGCGTTCGATCGGTGGATGGCTCAGCACCATCCCGACATTCCGTTCGAACGCTATGCCGACGACGCCGTGTGTCACTGTCGCAGCGAGTCTCAAGCTCGACGGTTGCAGGCGGATCTCAAGCGGCGGCTCGCTGCGTGTGGGCTGACGTTGCACCCACGCAAGACACAGATCGTGTACTGCAGGGACAACGTCCGCCGAGGACTGTACCCCAACCATCAGGTCGACTTTCTCGGCTACTCGTTCCGGCCGAGACGGTCGATGAATCGCTGGGGGAAGACGTTTGTCAACTTCAGTCCGGGCATCAGCAATCAGGCCGCCACGGCGATCCGTCAGACTATTCGAGACTGGCAGCTCGACTGTCGCATCGACAAACGGATCGATGACCTAGCTCGGATGTTCAATCCGATCATCCGGGGGTGGATTACCTACTATGGTCGTTACTACAAGTCGGCAGTCTTCCCTGCATTGATGCATCTCGACCTCTGGCTGGCGCGCTGGGCCATGTCGAAATATCGACGCCTGAGGAAGCACCGCCGCCGCGCGCGGCACTGGATCCGCGAAGTCCGGCTTCGGGAGCCAGCGCTCTTTGCGCACTGGCCTCTGCTTTATCGGGCACCGGCTGGACGGTAGGAGCCGGATGAGTGGAGACGCTCACGTCCGGATCTGTGAGAGCCTGGGGGTGCAATTCCCCCGGGCCACTCGACTCTTCGTCACACTCACCGGTCGCCAACAGTACTTGTGGCGAGCGGTGGACGAGGACGGCGACCTCCTCAACATCCTGGTGCAATCGCGGCGAAATCGGCGCGCCGCCGTCCGGTTCTTCCGGAAGTTGCTGAAGAGGCAGGGCTGTCTCCCGCGCCGCCTGATCACGGATAAGCTGCGGAGCTATCCGGCCGCGCACCGACGGGTGATGCCATCGGTACCCCACTGCACGGACCGCTATGCGAACAACCGCGCCGAAGTGTTGCATCAACCGACCCGACAGCGCGAGCGGCAGATGCGCCGCTTCAAGTCACCCGCCCATCTGCAACGCTTTGCGGCTGTACACGGCGTCGTCCAGAATCTCTTCCGGGTTGGCCGATATCGGCTGCGGTCTGTTCACCACCGCTTGCTTCGCAGGAGAGCATTCGCCGAATGGGATGTGGTGACGTGCGCCTGCTGAGAGATGATGGCCGCTCGGGGCAGCGCGGGGAAGTTACGCTCAACGAGACTCAAGTTGACAAAACCATCGTGACGCCGGATGATCGGTTGTGCTCGGTGTGCGCACCGCTCGATTTCGTGCGGGTGGGGTTGCGGGACGCGTTCGTCTCGCCGACGAGTTGGGCCGCGCAGACCGCGGCCCAACTCCGCCTCGGCCTGGCGTAATTTGGTGACGATTTGTTCGGTGCTGTACCGCTTGCGTGGCATCCTGCCTCCTGCTCGTTGCGCCCGCATTCTAACGCTCGGGCTGGAACGGTTTCAGGGGGCAAGGTCAGCCACCGCTTCAATTTAAACAGTGACGGGACATCGCCGTGACAGCCAATCCCGCCGATAAACGACAGGTTTGTCGAAGCGACCGAAGGGATGGCCGACAACGGCGGACTCAGAACGACCTCTGGCGGCAGCGTGCTTGACCGTGAGAACTGGGGTGCGTTCTTGGAAGCGGGGCTGTCTTACTGGCTGCCCCAAGCGTATCGGACGCGGGCGTAATAGTAACCCCCGTTGAAGCCCCACGGCGTGTACTCGCTGTACCGCTCGCCGACGCTTCGCGCGTTGGGACTCTCGTCGGGGAACGTGTTGAACACGTTCTGGCTACCGAACGCGAGGGTCGTGCCGTCGGCGAGCGGCATGCTCAACTCGACGTCGACGACCGGCTTGCCACTGAAGAGGGTCTGCGTGCTGTCCCAGTCGAACCACGCGCCGTAGTAGTTGACCCGCCCGAGGATGTCCACGGGGCCGACGTGCTGGTTGACGCTGAGGTTCCAGCGGTTCCTGGGGAGCGCTGCCTCGAACTCACGGATCCGCCGGGCCACGTTGAGCAGATCCCTGTTGAACTGCGTCACGTCGGTCGACGTGTGGTTGAAGACGGCGCTGAACACGGTGTCGCCGCCGAACGCGGGCGGCACGTACGTCGAGACCATGTCGATCCCCTGCGTCGTGGTCGCGATGTCGTTGGTGAAGAACCGGAAGCTCGCCAGACCGCGCGCATTCTCGACCCCTGCGGCCAGCAACTGATCGACCTCGAACGGCGTCAGAGTAAAGTCTCGCGTCACGGCGATCCGATCGTTTAGGTCGATCCGGAAGTAATCGACCGTCAGGGTGAACGGCCCGGTGTCGATGACGGCGCCGACGGCGTAGTTGAGTGACGTCTCGGGCTCGAGCGGCCGGCCGCCGCGCAGCTGGGCCACCGGCGAGATCGACGGGATCGTGCCGCGCTCCGTCAGGTCCATGAGCACCGGATCGAAGATGGTCGACACGTTGAACCCGTTCTGCTGGCCCGGCGTCGGCGCGCGAAACCCGCTGCCCACGCTGGCGCGCAGCGAGAAGACCTCGGTGAACCGATAGCGCCCCGACAGCTTGCCGTTCACCGTGTTGCCGAAGTCCTCGAAGTGCTCCATCCGGACTGCCGTCCCAACGGTCCACCGGTCGTCGAGTCCCGACAGCTCGATGTCGCTGTACGCCGCGACGCTGCGGCGGTTCCAGATGCCGGCGGCTACCGGGCTGTAGCCGCTGAAGCCGTTGGAGCCCGCGCTGAAACCTTGCGCCGCGTAGGGACCGACGTCCCACGAGGCGCGGTCGCCCTCCCGCGTCATGTACTGTTCCTCGCGCCATTCGGCGCCGCCAGCTACGTTGACCCGATCGTTGACGGGATACGAGACATCGACATTGAGGCCGATCTCGCGTTGCCGGTTACGGCCCAGATTGAAGTCCGTCGGGGTAGCCGGCCCGAGCGAGGCGTTGACGGTGTTGCTGATGAACAGGTCGGCCTGATGCGCGCCGACGCTGACGCTCGCGTCCCAGGTGACGCCGCCGACGGTCAACCGGCGCAGACCTCCGACCACCGACAGGTCCGTCGTGTTACCGCCGAAGTTCGGGGTGAACCCCCCGGGGAACCGTTCCTGGAACGAGAAGCAGTGCTCGTCCTCGAACACTTGGCCGAGGGCGCTGGCATCCGGCACGTTGCCGGTGATGGCCACTGTGGGACAGGTAGCAGAGCCCATGCCCCGCGCGGCGAGCGCGTCGCCGATGAGCAACGTCCGGCCGCCGTCCGCGGTGAAGACGCCGTCGCGGGTGTTGGGATTGCGGAAGAAGAAGCCGCCAGTGACCATCTTGCTGGCGTAGGTGGCGTGGCCATAGGCCTGCAAGCCGGTGGCGAACAGATGCCCGAAGTTGCCCAGCAGCTTGAGGTCGTCGTCGACGTCGGGAGAGCCCCAGATCTGCGCCGGCTCCTTGATGTAAATGTTGCCGGCTGCCAGCAGACCGGCCACGTCGCTACGCTGGATGCTCCGGTCGGTCGGGCCAGAGGTGCCGTATTCGAGGCTGAGATTGGCGAAGCCGGTGGCGCCGAGCGGCAGCCCGACGTTGCCGGCGACGGTGTAGGCGTTGCCGTCCCATCCCTCGCCGAACGCCCCGGTGCTGAGCTCGACGCTGCCACCGGAGCGGGTGTCCTTGAGCAGGAAGTTCAGCACGCCGGCGATGGCGTCCGAGCCATATTGCGCCGCCGCGCCGTCGCGGAGCACTTCGACCTGCCGGAGGGCGATGGACGGAATGGCGGAGATATCCGGGCCCTGCGACCCGAACGCAACGCCGCTGCCGCCGTGCCAGTCGATGATCGCCGAGCGGTGGCGGCGTTTCCCGTTCACAAGAACCAGCGTGTGGTCAGGCGCGAGGTTACGCAGCGTCGCCGGACGCACCACCGTCGACGCGTCGCTGATCGGCTGGATGTTGACACTGAACGAAGGAACGATTGTCCGCAACTGGTCCTGCAGCGTCGTGGTACCCTGGCGGGTCAGCTCCGCGGAGGAGATGGCGTCGATTGGCACCGCGGATTCGGTGACCGACCGCGGCTCCGATCGGGTGCCGACGACCACAACCTGTTCCTGCAGTTGGACGGCCATCTCAACCGCTAGCGTGGTGGTGACACCGGCGCGAAGCACCACACTCGCGCGCGTGACCGCACGGAATCCTGGGAGGGCAAACGTCACGTCGTACGTGCCCGGCGGGAGCGCGCTCATCGTGAATCGACCAGTTCCGTCGGTCAAGGCGGTGTCAACCGCACCGAGATCCTGCGAAGCGATGCGTACCTCCACGGTCACGCCGGGCAGGATGAACCCCGTGGCGTCGGTGACGGTCCCGCTGAGAGCTGCCTCCTGCGCGGTGGCGACGCCAGGTCCGAGCGCCAACGTGGCAAGGAACGCCATGCCTGCCACAACGCGCGTCGGTCGGGTCCGCGTATCTGTTGATCTCGGGGCGGTCATCAATCGAAGCGAACGGGCCAAGATGCGTAATGTGTGCAGCTCCATCAAAACTGGTATTTCAGGTTCAGACTCAAGCCCCAAAACTTACTGTCGTTCGTCGTCACGCGGTAGACGATCCGCTCGCCCCGGCCGACCGTGGAGTCATGGCTGCGGAGCTGCCGAAGTCCACCCACCGGAACTTGAGACCCAGCGATAATCGACGCCCGCCAGCACCTGATACCCGGCCATAGAGTCAGTCAAGCGGGCATCGCCGATCGTCGTCGTGCCGGCGATCTTCGCCTTCATCGCCGGGTCGTCGAACGTCATGATCCGGCTGGGGTCGTCGTTTCGCTTCCAACGGCTGGAGTAATCGAGCGACGCGCGTTCCAGGCCGATTCCCACACCCACGTACGGCGTGAACGACGACGCAGAGGCGACGTCATAGTACAAGGTTGGCAAAGACGTTGTGCGACTGGAGGTCGTCGATGCCGCCGATCGCGAGTTCGATCTCCTGCTCGGCCTTGTCGAGTGTCACATCGTCGAAGATATCGGCGTCGGCGCGATCATTGTAGATTGTGACCCGATGGAAATACTCCCCCTCGAGTCTGAAGGCTCCCCACCGATACCCGAGGGCCAGCCCAGACCGGATGCCCGTGCCCCCCCTGAACTCATTCCGCCAGGCCGACGGCGGCGGTGCCGTGTCACACTCGGTTGTCACCTCCAGCCCGGTGGGGTTGAGGATGAGGTCGCACTTCGTGCCCCAGTCATTGTCGGAGCCGTCCACGGCCATCGACGGGGCGACGGCGATCCCCAGATCCATCTGAATGTACGGGCCGTCCTGAGCCAATGCTTGACCAGCGACACTCAGCAGGGCAGCCATCACCGACAGCGATACGCGACGTGGGTTCATTACTCTCCTCCGTGTTCGGACTGGGGTCGGACTGACCTCACGGGATCGGTATCATAATAGGGTAGTGTTCGCGGGCCTTCAGCTCAGCGGGGTATTTCTTTCGTTTCTGCATGATTCCGATCTCTCCAATTCTGAGGTCGGAATCCACCTTAGTAACCTGTCCGAATTCCTGGGCCACCTCTTAGGGTGCAATCGGGTGACATGCGATCAAGCAATAAGGCCAATAAAATTGGTGCGCCCGGCATCCACCATTGTTCGGTTTCCGACGTCTTCCCGTGACGTCCCATGAGCGTCCATGTAACTTTCTCTAGTAAAAATTGGTTATTGTCCGATGATGTCTCAAATCGTTCCGGCGCTTCCGCTCGCATCCTAATTTCATATGTATACATAAATGTAGATGCACATCACGTGGTTTAGTCGATGACAGACACCACTCCGCGGCCGTCGCGCCGCATGACGCATCGCTTGAGTGCCGTGTTCGTGCGCACCGCCCCGCCCGGCTTCTACTGTGACGGCCACGGCCTGAACTTACGCGTCGACCCGTCCGGGGCGCGGCGGTGGGTGCAACGACTGGTCATTCGGGGCCGGCCCCGGATGCTCGGGCTCGGCGGCTACCCGCTGGTGTCGCTGGCCGAAGCGCGCGACGTGGCGTTCGCCCACCGCAAGCAGGCGCGGGCGGGCGGGGATCCGCTGACCGAGCAGCGCCACGCCCAGCACGTCCCCACGGTCGAGGAGGCTGCCGCCGCGGTGCTGGAGCAGCAGCGCCTCGGCTGGCGGCACGCGAGGTACGAGCGGGACTGGCCGCGCAGTCTGCGCGCCTATGCATTCCCGCGTATCGGGGCGGTGCCCGTGTCCGAGGTGACCACGGCCGACGTGTTGGCGATCCTCACCCCGATCTGGCACGACAAAGCTGAGACCGCACGGCGAGTACGGCAACGGATCGGCGCCGTGATGAAGTGGGCGGTCGCGATGGGCTACCGGCCGGACAACCCGGCGGGCGATGCCCTCGGGCAGGCGCTCGGGCGGCAGCGGGCCGTCGTCCAACACATGCGGGCGCTGCCTCACGGTGAAGTGGCGGACGCCCTCGCGACCGTGCGAACCTCCCAGGCGCTGGTCACCACCAAGGATGCGTTCGAGTTCTTGGTGTTGACGGCAGCGCGGTCCGGCGAGGTGCGTCTGGCGACGTGGGATGAGATGGACCTGGACGCTGGTGTGTGGACCATCCCCGCCGTGCGCATGAAGGCGAAGCGAGATCACCGCGTGCCGCTCTCTGGGCGGGCGCTCGCGATCCTGCACGACGCACGGAGACGGAGCGACGGCACCAGTCTGGTGTTCCGCAGTCCACGCGGCAAGCCGCTCTCCGACATGACGCTGTCGAAATTGATCAAAGAACTCGGCATCGCCGCCGTGCCGCATGGGTTCCGGTCGAGCTTCCGAGACTGGGCGGCGGAGCGGACAAACACACCCCGCGAAGTGGTCGAGGCCGCGCTCGCCCATACAGTACGCAACCCCACCGAGGCAGCGTATGCGCGCAGCGACCTCTTCGAGCGCCGGCGACGCCTGATGGACGACTGGGCCGCCTACCTAGATGGCGAGAACCGGCAGGTCGTCCGGCAACGCCGGTAGCGCCCGCACCGCGTCGCGTCATGCGCTCCGCTGGCGTTCCCATCGACTGGGGGGCAGTAGCGCTGCGTTGACGACGGCCTGCTGCCGCCCGAGGGCATCGCCCGCGCGGCGGGACCCTAATCGCCGCGGCGCGCCAGCGCCGCCACGGCTTCCGCATATTCTTCAAGCGCCGCCTGCCCCTTCGGCGTCAAACCATAGACCCCGCGGGGCGTATCCGTGGCGCGTTCGAACCAGCCGTAATAGTCGGCACGCAGGATAGCTCCGGCCCTGGCAACAGCAGTGGCCTTGGCGACGAGCGCCGCTTTTGTCGGGCCATGCTGGCGGAGGTGCCAGGCGCAGCGGAGAGAGTCCTGCCGATAGGCGGTCATGATCTGCCGCCGGGTCGAGCCGCCCTCTGTCGGATCGCCAACCCGCCGCTGGAACTCCCGCAGCAACCGTCCGAGTCTGGGTGTACGCCTGCGCGGCCGGTAGACGGCCGGATCGAGTAACGCCTCGACGAATGACCGTGCATCACGCTGCACCGTCAAGAGCCCGAGCCCGAGCCGGCGGCAGAGCGCCAGGGCGTCTTGCCGGCGGGTCGTACGGCCGAAAAACGGCGGCACGGCCAGATAGACCGTGTCGGAGAGATCCTGCCGCGCGATCCCCTGAAAGACCAGCGACAAGGAGAACCTGGTCTTCAGCTCAACGATGACTGGTGGTTCGTCGCCCCGGATCGCGACGAGGTCACACCCGGTGACCTCTCCCTTCACGGCATAGCCCTGAGCTTCGAGAAACGCCTTGACCGGGCGGTAGAGGGTCGTTTCGCGCATGGGGGGAGTCTGCCATGCCCAGACGGCGAAGGGGGGACCCATTCCATGACCCCACACACGACTGTCTCGACCAGCACTTCGAGCGCGCTTGTTGCCAGCCGATTACGTCTATGTAGTAAGGCAACTTCGGGCACCATACAGTAGCGTGGTTTCACTGACGCTGACGGTCAGGTCGACTGAACAGGAGAAGAGGTCCGTTTTGACCCTGGCACAGCGAAGAACCGCGAGGGCCGAGTCTTTCCCCTCACGAACGCTCTCCGTACGCTCCTCGAGCGGCATCAGGTTTCGGGTGGCGCTGTCGGACATCGCGGCCGAGAACAACTCGACGATCGTGTTCCCGCAGCCTGTCGGCGTGATAAGGAGGCCATCCGAGGCAGGCAAATTGGTAATTCTTGCTAGATGGCCACAGGAGCGTTCACGTTCACCGGGTGTCTGAAGGTTGCGTTCCGGGGATCGCGCATCACGTCCGACACCCGTAAGGTGCGATTAATGGGCCGACCACTCATCTGGCCTCTCGATAGTAGAGACGGAGCAGCCAGCCGAGGTGCCCACGCCTCTGAACGTCCGCGTCCGCACCGCGAGGCCCACGCGTCGGAGTGGGTGGTGCTGCAGTCGGTCGCGCCGAAGCTCGTGTGCACGGCCGCGACGCCACGCGGCTGTCGCGGGCGCGTTGCACCTGATCGATCCTGGTAAACTAGCACGCCGACCGGGGTGATTCCGCACGCCCGGATCCTCTCGGGCTGGGATCGCTGTCGGGCAGTTTCGAATCATGCACCAGCGCCGCTACAAGCAGCCGGCTGCATCCACAGCATGGAAGACATGAAGATGACGGTCTTGATAACAGGCTCAAGCGGTCTGATCGGGGCTGCGCTGAGGTCGTTTCTCGGTGGGCGTGGTTATCACGTCCGCTGCCTGCGTCGGGCGGTGTCAGCCTCGGATACATCCACGTCGTGGAACCCGGCCGACGGGACGTTCACTGCGGGGGCCTTCGATGGGGTCGACGCGGTCGTCCATCTGGCCGGCGAGAGCGTTGCCGGCGGTCGATGGACGGCAGCCCGCAAGGCTCGGATTCGTGAGAGCCGCGTCACCGGCACCCGCCAGTTGTGCGAGGAACTGGCAAGACTTGACACACCGCCGAAGGTGCTGGTGTCCGCTTCCGCGATCGGTTTCTACGGCGACCGGGGTCGCGAACTCCTCGACGAGTCGGCGGTGGCGGGAAGCGGGTTTCTTCCCGAGGTATGTCACGCGTTGGAGGCTGCGGCCACGCCGGCTCGCGAGCGAGGCATGCGGGTCGTGCATCTGCGTATCGGGATTGTCCTCAGCCCGCTGGGCGGAGCCCTCGCGCAAATGCTGAGGCCATTCAAGCTCGGCGCCGGTGGGGTTCTCGGCGCTGGGGACCAGTACATGAGCTGGATTGCCCTCGATGACCTGCTCAGCATCGTGCAGCACGCGCTGATTGACGACTCCGTCAGTGGACCGGTCAACGCCGTGGCACCACAGGCGGTAACGAATCGTGAATTCACAAAGACGCTGGGCGCTGTCCTGCGCCGTCCGACATGCTTGCCGGCTCCGGCTTTCGCGCTTCGCCTCGCGTTCGGGGAGATGGCGGACGCACTGTTGCTCGCGAGCACACGGGTTGACCCAGCGGTACTGCGCACGGCCGGTTTCAAGTTCGCCTTTCCGGACCTAGAGGGCGCCCTGCGTCACGTGCTGGCGCGAGGCTAGGTTCAGGCAGAAAAGAAGGTCGCGTCTCAAGAATGACGTTGAGGCGACGAGTGGCAGAGTAGGCTGATGAGGAGCGAGTCGGCCGGCGACCAACCGCGAATCGGCCGTCTATTGGGCGTCAACTAATAGTTTACTGGCTGCTACGGGGTGGTTTCAGGGCCCCGCCACCCGACCGCGGCCCAAGGACTCGCGACGGTGAGCGATGTCGGCCACGTGGGTCCCAGGCGGCGGCGATGGCTGCGCCGACATCTGGCGCTGGGGCCGAAATAGCCCGAGCCTTCCCGTCCGCACGGGACGCACCACTGGTGGAGCCATTTGTGGGTCTGATCAATCCAGATCCGCGAACACCGGCGCGTGATCGGACGCAGTGCGACCTTCCTTCTTCTTGCGGTACTCGCGATCGATCTCCACGCGGCGCACACGCGAGACCACGGCGGGCGTACCCAGTAGCAGATCAATGCGCAGCCCCAGATCGCGATGGAAGGAACCGCCCCGGTAGTCCCACCAGGAGAACTTCTGCTCCTCCGGGTGCACGTGGCGAAACAAGTCCGTGAGCTTCAAATCGAGGAGGGACCGGTACCGGGATCGCTCCTCGGTGGTGCAGAAGATCGACCCGTCGGCGGCGGCGCCCTGCCAGCAGTCCAGTGCCGCCGGGACGATGTTGAAATCCCCGCCAATGACGAACGCGACATCCCGGTCGAGGCCGACCAGGTAGTCGCGCAATGCGTCGAGCCAAGCGAGCTTCCGGGGGAAGTCGGGATGGTTGAGGGTCTTGCCGTTTGGGCAGTACACCGTGGCGAAGTGAAGACCGGAGACCTGCACGCGGAGTAGACGCGCTCCGTCGTTCTCGCGGTCGGGTAGCCCCCGTGTTTCCGCCTCTGCTGGTGTGCGGCTGAGCACCGCGACGCCGTTCCAGCCCTTCTCGCCGTGGACGACGGCGTGATACCCGAGGGCCCGGAAATCGGCGTGCGGGAAATCCTCGTTGCTCGCCTTCACCTCCTGCAGGCCCACCATGTCCGGCGCGCGGTTTTTCAGCCAATGCGTGATGAACTCCATGCGCGCCCGCACGCCGTTGACGTTCCAGGTGGCGATACGCATGGCCTGCCAGTATCGCACTGCCACTTCATGCACGGGGCGGGGAATCGTCTACACGGCGGCGGCGCGACCCACTTCGAAGTGTTCTATAACCAACGACGCCGGCACTCGACACTTGGCCAGATCAGTCCAGCGGCATTTGAACGACGCGCGAACGAAGAGGGTGTGGAGCCTGTGGAAAACCGCCAAGGACGCGGTTTCCCACAGGCTCTACACCCGTTGTCTTTTTCAATGAGAAAAGAACAGACAACGAAGAACGATCAACTCAACGACACCGTCCACTGAATCGGATCATGGCCACGTGGTCACGCGACCAGACATTGAAGGCGCCAAGCCTCTCGTGCGAACGGCTGCCGATATCGAGATGTAAGTGGTTTATGTATAGTAGTTTAGAGTGCGTTCCCCGCCACTTTCCCAACACTGTACCCCACAAAATCAACGGGACCGCATGACACCACAGACGCCGCCTGCGGACCGACCAAGACTGAGTGCGCCGGCCATCACCGCCGACTGTCCTTCCGGTTCCTGGTGGTGCGGCGTGAGATCGGAGAGCGTCCACGTGCCCACGAGACCTGATCGACCTCGTGTCCATGAAACCAGTACATCAACCGGACCACGGCACACGCAGGACAACCGCGGCAGGTGAACCACGACGATCCACGAAACCAGAACCACATCGATCCTCGGAACATGGGTGCGTCGCGTCATTGTCCTTGCGCCCGCCCTAGGCGTGATGGTCGGGACGGCCGACCTCAATGCCTAATGCACAGTGGTCCACGCGCCCCGCGTCGGCTGCAGTGGTGTGTCCGCCAGCCACTTCGCCCGCAGAACCTCCGGTGCCTTCTTTTCCAGAAATATCACGCGGTCCCAGGAGAGCGCTGCGTGGCACGGAGTCGCGGCAAGGCGCTCTTCCACGATCCGCAGGGTGGTTTCCCCCCACTGCCCAGGCTCAAGGTGGTACGGAACAGCCTTCGCGAAGTCGACCATGATGCCGAGCACGGACCGATCAACCGTCGGACCGACTGCCACCGAGGCCATTGCCAGAGTCTCGGCGGCGATCGTCCGATCGTCGAGCCCGCAACGTCTCAATCTTGCCTCGACGAGCGCAGCGAGTCGGGCTGGGAGGCCCCGCACATTCTGTGCCGGAATCAGCATCGGCAGCAGCGAAGTAGAACTCACCAAGAGGAGAAGCGGCTGCCGATCCACCACAACTCGATTGACGTACCAATCGCCGAGCGCCGTATCGGAGCTGGTCGGGATGACCTCCGTTGCCGGCAGCAACGAGTTCAGCTTTCGTGTCGGCCGAAGTATGACCATGTCCCAGTCTAGCTGTGGTAGCTCCGACGTTGCCTCCATGGTCATCTTGAAGCATTGCAACCGCAATCAGAGGCGGCGGGAACATGTTCCCGATCCACCTGACGACGGGTGCGGTTCCGTCTCCTCCACAGGACCATGAGGCGTTGTTGCATGCAGACCCGCCGCGGCGAGTGCCCTCATCCTTCTGACGAGATGACGGCGCCCGAAACCCGGAGCCAGAGCTGGCAGCCAGGTCCCGGTAGCACACGCCCACTCGGAACGGTGTTTGTCGCGGCATGAAGTCGCGGATTCCTCCGAAGTATGACTGTGATGTATACGACCTAGTGCAGTGATTCGAAAATAGCTCGGCACTTCATCATCACTGTCTCCAAGATCCGCTCAGCAAGCGCGGTCCAGTCCCGCCCACGTACAAGTAGATTCGCGATCACTGCACTAGCGAGAGACGATCGAGTGCACGATGCGCGTGCCTCGTTGTAGAGTGGCCACCCATGTCCACGGACCTCGCCAACCTAGACTTCACGGCCGACGAGATGCGGCGCATGGGGTACGCCACCATCGAGCGGCTCGTCGACCACATTCTGAGTCTCGAGACGCAGCCGGCCCGAGGCGACGTGGCTGCGGCGGATCTCTGCCGCCGCCTCCGCGAACCGGCCCCCGAACAGGGTGTTGCGTACGAGCCGCTGCTCGACCAGTTGCTCGCCGAGTGGGTGCCGCGGTCCTTTACGGCACCTGGGCCCGGGTATCTGGCCTACATCCCAGGCGGCGGGCTGTATCCCGCGGGGCTGGCGGATCTGATTGCCGACGTGGTCAATCGCTACACCGGGGTGTGGCGGGCGGCACCAGCGCTCGTGCAGCTCGAAGCGAACGCGCTCGACTGGCTGCGCGACTGGATGGAGTTTCCGGCCCAGACTCGCGGGCTGTTCACGACCGGCGGGTCGATGGCGCATTTCAACGCCGTGCTGTGTGCGCGCGAGCAGCATCTCGGCTCGGAGATCCGCCCGGGCGTGTTGTATGGCTCGACGCAGATGCATCACTCGATGATCAAGTCGGCCCGGCTGGCCGGCATCATGCCGGACCGGATCCGGGCGGTCCCGGTCGATGCGCAGTTCCGCATGGATGTGGGGGCTCTGGCCGACGCGGTGGCTGCGGATCGCCGCGGCGGGCTCCGACCGTTCTGCGTCATGTCGTCGGCCGGCACCACGAATACGGGTGCGGTCGATCCGTTGACTGCGATCGCCGACCTGTGCGCCCGTGAAGGACTCTGGCACCACGTGGACGGTGCCTACGGGGCGTTCTTCTACATGTGTCCGGCGCTTCGGGATCTCATGCCCGGGCTTTCGCGGGCCGATTCCCTCACGCTCGATCCGCACAAGGGCCTGTTCCTGCCATACGGCACCGGAGCCCTGCTCGTGCGCGACGGCGCGGCGCTGCGCCGGGCGCACGAGGCGACCGCGAGCTACCTGCCAGGTCCGCCAGAAGGCGACGATTTTTACGACCCGCATCAGTACGGGCCGGAGCTCTCGCGTGGGTTCCCGGGCCTTCGTGTCTGGCTCTGCGTAAAGCTGTACGGCGCAGGGCGGTTCCGGGCCGCCCTGGAAGAGAAGCGTGCCTTCGCCCTGGAGGCGGCCGCGCGCGTGGCCACCGTCCCCGGGATCGTGATGGTGGCCCCGCCGCAGGTGTCGCTCTTTGCGTTTCACCTTCGCTGGCCCGGTTCCAACCTGGCAGAGGAGAACACCGCTACCCAGCTGCTGGTGGAGCGTGTGAACCTTCGGAACCGCGTGATGCTGTCTGGGGCCGTCGTGGAGGGGAGATTCCTGGCGCGGGTCTGTGTCCTGAGCTTCCGGACCCGTGCCCGTCACATGGAGGCGTGCGTGACGGATCTGGCGGAAGCGGCGGCCGCCATTCTGGCGACCGCCTCGGCATGACACGACGGCGCGGGGTTTCAGTCCCGCGTGTCAGCGTGAGTTGTTAAACCACTGGCGTTCAGCTGCGGCGGCCATGGCCCTGTAGGGTATGGTCAACTTGAGGCCGATGACTGTTGACAATACAGGAATTCGTGCATCCCTACTCCCATGGCCAGCTGAACCTTGAATGCCAGGATTCCATCGGAAGTCGGTGTGGAGGGTTCGAGACCGCCTGAAGCTGACCGAGTCGGCTTGCAGCGGCTGCCCGAGGTCGTGCTGCGCCGGTTGCGGAACGATGCGGCAGGCCTCTCTGGTGGAACGACGACGGTACAGGGCGCATCGTGATTCGGAGGCTTCCATGACCCGACGCCGGTTTGCAACGGCACTTGCTGCCTTCGCGCTCGCGCCCACGGTGGCGATCTCCCACCCGCTCGACGGGTTGACCGGGGCCGAAATGCTGCGCGTCACGGAGATCCTGCGCGCGGCGGGCGAGGCGAACGACCAGACGAGGTATCCGCTCATCGAGTTGCTCGAGCCGCCGAAGGCCGACGTGCTCGCGTGGTCAGAGGGAGATCCCGAGCCGCGCCGCGCCCGGGTGCACCTCCTCAACCAGACTGGCTTTCGCGCCGTGGTCGTCGACATCACGGGCGGGACGGTCGAAGCCGCCGGTCCCGCCACGGGCCAGCCGATGGTGCTGTTCGAAGAGTTCACCGGCGCCATGAACGCCGCCCTCGAGCATCCCGAGATGGTCGCCGGGTTGGCGAGGCGGGGCCTGACTCCCGCCGACGTGTTCTGCCTGCCGCTGACCGCCGGTAACTACCTGACCCCGGAGTACGAGGGTACGCGTCTGATGAAAGTGCCCTGCTACCTGAATCCGACCGGCTCGAACTACTACGCCAAGCCGATCGAGGGCCTGTTCGCGGTCGTCGATCTGCTGCGGGGCGAGGCGACCGCCGTGGTGGACGAGGGCATCGTGCCGGTGCCGGAGGACGACTGGGGCTACACCCGGGAGGAAGTTGCCGCGCGCCACCCGTTGCGCCCGGCGTCCAACCCGGTCGAGTTGACTCAGGCGGGCGGCCCCGGATATGCCATCACGGGCTCGCGCATCGAATGGGACATCTGGCGGTTCCGCCTGCGCGTCGACAAGCGGCCCGGCATCGTGCTCTCGAACATCGACGTGCGCGCCGGCGAGCGCTGGCGGTCGGTGCTCTACCAGGCCCACCTCTCCGAGGTCTTCGTGCCCTACATGGACCCGTCCGCGGGCTGGTACTTCCGGACCTACATGGACAGCGGCGAGTACGGCTTCGGCTTGTTTCTCAGCCCGCTGAGGGCCGGGATCGATTGCCCCGGCCACGCCACCTTCCTGCCAGCGCTCGTCAACGACGACGAGGGTCGGCCGCTGGAGATTCCGGACGCCATCTGCGTGTTCGAGCGTTACCTCGGTGATCCCGCGTGGCGCCATTTCGAGGTGTTCGCCCAGGGCGACACCACCGTCGTGCCGGCCGAGGGCCGGCCGGATACCGAGCTGGTGGTGCGAACCGCCTCGGTCGTCGGCAACTACGACTATCTGATCGACTACCGCTTCAAGCAGAACGGCGAGATGTACATCAAGATCGGCGCGACCGGCCTGGATGCGGTCAAGGGCGTCGCCGCCACCTCGATGGACGACGCGACCGCCGCCGCCGACACCGCCTACGGCACGTTGGTGGCGCCCCACCTCGTCGCGCCGTTCCACGACCACTACTTCAACTTCCGCCTCGACTTCGATGTCGACGGCCCCGTCAACCATCCCGCTATCCTGGAGGTGGTGGCCGGCGAGCCGGCGGCGGACAGCCCGCGCCAGTCGTTCTGGACCGTCACACGCTCGGCCCCGGCCTCTGAGCTGGAGGCGCGCTACACCTTGAGTGCGATGGCGCCGAAGTACTTCCTGGTCGCGAACGAGGCGGAGCGCACGCGGCTGGGCCATCACCCCGCCTACATGCTCAACCAGGGCAGCGTCGCCTACGGTCCGTTCGACTACGCGACGGATCCGCCGATGAGACGCAACGCCTATATCGAGCACACGATCTGGAATACCGTCCACGACCGGTCCCAGCGCTATGCTGGCGGCGAGTTTCCGATGCAGAGCGACGGCGCGGACACGCTGGCCGAGTGGGTCCAGGCCGACCGGCCGCTGCAGGGCACCGACGTGGTGACGTGGTTCACGGCCGGGTTCCACCACCTCCCGCGGGCCGAGAACTGGCCGGTGATGTCGACCGACTGGAAGACCATTCACATCATGCCGCACAACTTTTTCGTCCAGAATCCCGCGCTGACGATTCGGCCGGGGCGCTGAGTGTCCGGGGATCGCGTGGCTTCCGAGTCGGCACGGGAAGACGCTGGGCAACATGGTGATCTGGCGGATGGTCTATGAACAGGCCGAGGTGGCCTGATTCCACGAATCCAGTCTGCGAAGATCCCGGTACGATTCACGACAGCAAACCCCGCCCGCTCGCACAGCGAGCGCACGTACCGATGACGAAGGGCGGAACCGGGACAAGACCACGGCGATGCACGCCCGGGGGCCCTAGCGGAAGCAGAGTCAGCGGAGAGGATTATTCGTGGGAAGACGGTGTCGGGCAACGTAAGCCCGGCCCGGAGGGGTCGCCGAGATGCATGGTTCGAGTTGACGGCGCAGGATGTTCACGCAAGGTGCTATGGTCCTAGCCTGAATGGAACGCGGTGCTATGCCATCTGGAGAGTCGTTTTCAAGACGGAACCGCTACGCCGGCGCGGGCAAGGAAATCACGATTCGCGAGGACGCGCCGGAGGGACTGCGATTTGCGGTTCGGCTCTCTTGTGCCTCTGTCCGCCGGCCACGCGTACGCGTCGCTGGCCGACGCGCGATCGTCGTTCGGTGACAACGGCTGGGGTGACGATGGTGCCCCGCGGCGCTGATCAGCGCGTGGTCGTCTCGGCGGTCCACGATCTCAAGTCGTCCACAGAGGGTCTTCACCGCCCTCGGACATCTGATTGCGAACAAGGGATACGATGAGGGGAAGAGCTTACAGATACAGCTGTAAGCTATTGCTATAGAATGAGTTACATTGTCTCAATGGCAGGCCGTCGTGCCACATGCCCTGCACCAGAAACGGCCAGCTGGCGGCCTTGTCGTCCAGCTGATAGGGAAACTCCAAGCGCGTGGGGTAGGACGAGCGAAACGCGTCCACCTGCGCGGCGGCGTCCTGGCGCATCGCGGCGATCTGCGCCTCGGCGTCGATCTGCGCGATGTGCACGGCCTCGCGGCTTTGCTCGGCCATGAGCTGATACTCGGCCACGCGCGAGCGCGCGACGAAGGCGGGGACCGCCGCGCCGGCCGGCGTCGTCGTGTCCGGATCGGCTCCGACGCGGACAATCAGATGGGGCGGGGCGTCCCGTTCGGTGACAAGGAACGCAAAGATCCGCCCGCTCTCGCACACCAGCGCGACGTTGGTATGCACGCCTTCGCCGATGGGTTTGAGGAACGCGAGATTGGCGGCGCCGGTCAGGTGCCAGTATTCCGAGTCGCCCACGACGAAATCGAGGATGTTCTCGCGTGGCGGGAGCTGGATCACGGTCGTGTGCCGGATGCGGGTGGTGACGTGGATGATCTGATCGGGCGCGTCTTCGACCTGCAGCACGGACGCGCCGGCCGGTGCGTCGGGCGGCAGAGCGTCGGGTTCCTGGGCGCTGGCGACGTGGCACAGCAGCCCCGCGAAGATGACGAAGGCGCCGACGTGGATGGTGCCGATCGTGGGGAGGAGCAGGGAGTGTCGTTTCATGGGTTCGTCTCCTGTTGTCAGCGCCGGCCGGCAAGGTGCGCGAGCGCGCCCTCGAGGCCGTACTGTTCGACGGCTGCGGCGCGGCGCGCACTGTCGCGCGCCGACGACGTGTACAGCCAGTACGATTCGGGATCGACTTCCAGCCGCACGGTGGCGGCCATGTTCGGGCGTCTCAGATACAGCTCTTGTTTGCTGACGAGCCCCCGAATGGTCGCCACTTCGGAGGGGTTCAATCGGAAGATGTCAGCCGCCTTCTCGGGCAGCTCGGGGTTCGCAAGGAAGAGCTTGGTCGGCATGGATTCGAGGAGCGCCTCGGCCCCAGCCGTCCCGGTCACGTCCACGGCGCTTTGGGTCGCCATGATGAGCGCCGCGTTTTTCTTCCGCCACGTCTTCGCGGCTTCCGCGAGGTACGCGAGGACGGCCGGGTCGCGCAAGTAGCGCCACGCTTCATCGACCACCATCAGCTTGACGCGGGCGGTTTCGTTGGGGTTCTCAAGAGACAGGCGCAAGCGTTCCAGGAGGTAGAACAGCGCGGCCTCACACAAGTCCTCATGCTCGGCGGCGCCCGCGAGGTCGATCACCTGCCAGTCGGCCAGGTCGAGGTCGTCGCCGTCGGCCGGGTTGTCGAAGTACCGGCCCCACGCGCCGCTGCCGTACCAGCGCCCCATCGCCGGCCACATGGCGGCCGGCAAGGAGTGGACAAAGACGGTCATCGTCCGGCGCGCGGGCGGGAAGGCATAGAGGTCTTCGATGCGGGCGCGGATCTCGGACGGGTCCGACCCGCTCACGGTCCAGCCGCCGATCCGGAGCAAGCGCATGATCCAGCCCGTGAGGAATTGCAGGCTCCGCTCGGCCCGTGGCAGCGAAAATGGCCGCAGTCGAAAGCCGCCGCGCCCGGTCGCGTCGTCGGGGGACAGCTCCAAGTAGCCGCCCCCGAGGAACCGGGTGATCCAGCGGTACGAGCCCCCGAGGTCGAGGATGAGGACGCGCGGGTGGTACTGCAGGGCCTGGACGAGCAAGAAATTGAGCGTGAAACTCTTCCCCGCGCCGGTCGCGCCGAGGACGAGCGTGTGGCCGACGTCGCCGTGAAACAGGTCGTAGTGAAAGGGCGTCTTCCACTGGGTTTCGAGGATGGCGAGCGCCGCGCGGTCCAGGTGCGGGCTGCGCGCCGCGCCGGTCGGCGGGCCGTAGATGGGCGCCAGGCACGCCGCCGCGCCCGCGGAGACAAACACGGATCGGACCTGCCGCTTGCGCGGTTGCGCCGGCAGTCGGCAGAACCACGCGGGGAGCTGGCCGTACCCTTCGCGGATCGCCTTCGCGTCATGCGCCGCGAAGATGCGGAGGATGTCGCCGTCCAGTCGTTCGGTCTGCGCCAGGTCGCCGTGCAAGGCGATCGTCAGCGCCAGATCGCCGTAGGCCACGCCTTCGGTTTCCAGCTCCACAAGGGCATTGCCCAAGCGGCCGGACTGCGCGTCGGCCGCGCTATCGACCATCGCCGACGCGGTGCCTTCCGTCTCTTGCACGTGGGCCATCATCGAGTACCGCTTGGAGAAGTAGTGGCGCTGTGCGCCGCGTATCTTGCGGCGCGCGGCGTCGAGATCCCACGGTCGCCATTCGAGCGTGACGGTCATCACGCTGTCGAGGCGATACAGATCATTGAGGAGATTCGCCGTCGCCCTGGCCGGCGGGGACAGGAGCGAGTAGAGAATGACGGGCTCGCCGTCGAGCCGAAGATGCCGGCGTTCGGCTTCTAGCTCGCTCGTGGCAAGCCGCCAGTTCAAGCCGCTGCCGGTCGCGCCGTCCCACGGGGTACGGCCGGGCCTGTTCACCAGCTCGGCAAGGAACCGCGAGCCGGCGTGCGGGGTCAAGATGTCCAGCGGGGTGAGGTCGGCGACGAGCGTACGGCTGGCGTCAACCTGTTGGCGAAAGCGCGCCGCCGCGTCCTCGATCTGCTCGCGGAAGTAGATCGCCTCGTTCGGATTCCGCCGCCGCGTCACCCACGTCTGTATGTAGTGCTTCCACCACGGGGCATTGTGCTTGCCGGCTGCGGCCGTCGAGAGTTTCGGGTCGTAGCACCACGCGAGATACGTCTCGATCTGTTGGATGCGCGAGCCGAGGAAGGCGCGGCGCTTGCGTTGCCCGAGGTCGGCGACGGCCGAGAGGCCGGTGTCGGCGTCGGGGAAGGTCGCCGGCCGGCGCAAGAGGTAGAAATACAGCCGGGTCCGGGCGTCAATGCCTGAGAGCATCCGTTGCCAGCGACCCAGCACGGCGTCCAGCTGCTCGGGCGTGTGTCCGTCCACGACGGTCGGCGTGAGGCGCGCGAGCGTCACCAGCTCGCCGCGCCGGGTGAGACACGTCCGCTCGTCGGGGAGCCAGCCCCAATACGGCAGCTCGTCGGCCAGCGCGCCGGCCGCGTGGTGGTCGGCCACGTCGCGATCGGTGGTGGTCATGCGGATCGGCTCTGCCGGCGGGCCGGGGTGATGAGGATGTACCACGGCGACTCGGCCCACTTCGCCGGGTCGTACCGGGTTTTGAAACGAACCGACTCACGCAGGATGGTGAGCATGTGCGGGTCCGTCCGCCATGCCCACCAGCCCACGCCGTACAGGAGGCAAAAGGTCGCCGCGCCGATCAGGATGCTGTTGATGGCGTTCCACATCGCCATGCCGATGGTCGCGCTGAGCAGAAACCAGCGCCGTTCGACCCCCAGCATGGTCAGGGGGGCCGACAGCGCGGGGTACGCCGGCCAGGCGCGCGCACCGTGGCCGATGGTCATGAAAAGAGCCACGTCAGGAAGTTGGCCGCGCCCATCGCCATCCCCAGCCCGAAGATGATCCCGGCGAGCGCCTTCTTGCTGCCGCCTTCCCCGAAGGCGAACATCAGGCCGCCGATGACAATCGCAATCAGCGAGAGGCCGCGCGCGAGCGGGCCGGTGAAGGCTTGCTGCAGCACGTCCACGGCGTTCAGCCACGGGCTCACGCCCTGGGCGAACACGGGGGCCTCGGCGACGATCCCCACGGCGAACACCGCCGCGAGGGCGGTGATGATGTGTGAGCGGTGCGGGTGCATGGCGTTCTCCTTGTGGTGATGGGTGGGCGCGGGATCAGGAAATTTTCTCGAGCCGCGGCCGGCGATGTCCGCGTGCCCTGTCGTCATTCGTCAAACTCTCCGCGGTCCTGGTGCTGCATCTGCCCGGCCAGCTCCGGATCGCCGCCCGCGCCGCGCCGGATCGACCGTTCCACCAGATCCACCTTGCGGCCGAGATCCGCGAGGCCGGCCGCGCGTGCGGTCGCGTAGATCGCCACAACGAGGGTCAGCACGGCCAGCGCGCCGTAGGCGGTCAGCGCCGGCCAGTACTGAGAGACCAGGACGCGGGTATGCGGGGCGAGGTACTCAAACTGCGGGCCGGCCAGGAGCGCCGTGAGCGCCAGGATCGTGACGGTCAGCCCGAGGGCGACGGTGATCGGCTGCATCGTTTACAGCTCCACCGATCCATCGCGGCCGGCGCGGGGCTCGCCGCCGCCCGGCCCGCTGTCGGTTTCGCGCGCCAGCGCGCGGGCGATCTTCCGGGTGGCCGATCGGCTGCTGCCGTGCATGGCAAAGCCGGCCCCGGCCTTCGCCGCGATCGCCGCCGCGTGGTAATGGTCTGACGCGATCTCCACGTTCACCCGGCCGCTCACGCCGTCGGCGTCCTCGATCTCAAGCTGCGCGTCGGGGTACAGCACGCGGTCGTCGTGCATCGGGAGCCCTAGCTCGGTCGCGGCTGCGCGTTTCGCGTCGTCGGCCGCGCGGTCGCCGAGCGCGGCGCGGTACACGGCCGTGTCGTGCGACAGCTCGGCCGGCTTGACAAGTCCGGTCCACGTCCGCTGCTCGGGGATGTGGCCGGCGTCGACCGCCGCACGGTGCGCGGCGTCCTTCCCTCGCGCCGTGGCGGTGAGGACTGTGAACGTGTTGCCGCGGGGCCCCCTCGCCTCGTGTTCCTCAATCAGCCCGGCGCGCTTCATCTGCGTCACCAGGCGCCGGGTGGCGAACGGGTGGCCGTCAAAATGTTGTTCGGACAGGTCTGTGTAGGACACGGCGCGGTAGAGCCCCACGTCAGCGATGGCCGCGCGGGTCCGTTCCATGCGGGTGCGGCGTGGACGGTCGCGCGCGCCAGGTTCCCGGCGATGGCCGGCCCGCTCGCGGGCCCGGTCCTCGCGGACGGGGTGGTCAGGGCCGCGCGCGCCTGGTCGCGCCTGGTCATCGGGTGTCGGGTCCGCGCGCGCCGGCCTGGGCGTCGGCGCCGGCGTCGGCGTGTCCTCGCGCCAGAGATCCCGCGGATCAAACATGGCGACCGCCTAGCGGCTGATGCCCGGCTCCCGCTCGGGCTGCTCCGCCTGGGGCGCCGGCGTCGGCGCGTGGCTGATCTGCGGGCTGCGCGCGGCCGAGTACTTCTCGGCCAGCGCGGCGTGTTCCTGTTCGGTCTCCTGCTCCCGCTCCCGGATGGGACGCAGGAGGTAATCGGAGATTTTCTGCGCATCGGCGGCGGCCTTGTAGATCTCCTTCGGATCGTCGTCGATGGCTTTGAGCCAGCCCTTGACGTACGCCGCGCCCCGGATCCCGTCGTGGCCGACGCCGACCCGTTCGCCCGTCATCATCGCCGACATTTCCGCGCGGAGTTCTTCGCGGGCGTACTCGGTGCTGCCGAAGTGCCCCGCGCCGGCCGTCAACGTGTCGCGGTCCATCCGCGCCGGGTGGCCGGTGGCGTGGCCGAGCTCGTGCAACGCGGTTTGGTAGTAGCCGTTCGCCGAGGCAAACTGCTCGCGCTCGGGGAGCGTCACCTTGTCGGTCTGGAGGTTGTAAAAGGCCCGGTCGCCGCGCACATGGGCGACGTGAATCCCGCTCTCCTGGATCACCCGCTCGGCCGTCTGGTGGGCCTTCCACTCGGGCTCTTTGTCGCGGTCGTCGCCCGTGCGTTCCAGTTTCAGGTCGTCGGCCTGTTCGACGTTGAACACGGCGTAGCAGCGGACCATCGGCGGGCGGGTGTGTTCTTTCTCGGCCTTGCCCTCGGGCGAGCTGGCCGGCTGGTCGGGCGCGCCGACCCGGGTCTTCTCCCGCTCGTCGTCAAACTTGTAAAACAGCACGTGGGTGGCCTTCTCGCCCTTGCGAACCTGCCCGCCCATCTCCTTGATCTGCTTGTAGGTCGCCCAGCGGTGATCGCTGTAGCCCTTGGCGGTTTGGGTCACGCTGAGGTAGACCGAATTCCCGCCCCGGTACGCCTTGTCGGTCTGGATGTTTTTGGGGAGCCGGCGCTCGCCGGGCTTCCACGGCTTCTGCCACGGCGCGACGCCCTGCGCGATCTGCTCTTTGAGCTTGCCGGCAAACGCCTGGTGATAGTCGTCCTGGTTCCAGCGCGGCTTGTCAGCCGGCGGCTTTCTCTTGCCCCATGCCATCGCGCAGCTCCTTCTCGGGCGCGGCTAGTCGCCGCCCTCGGCGATCCAGGCGTCATCGCGCCAGTCGGCCCCGGCCACGATCTCCGGGGAATCGGCGTTCTCGGTGTCCGTCCATCCGCATTCGGCGAGGACGTCGCGCGAGGCGCGTACGTACACGCCGGGGATGAGCCGCTGCGTCAGTTCCTCGGCGGTGTCCACCTCACACGCCGGGAGCCCGTCGGTGCTGGGCAGGTTACGAATGGTCATCGTCCGCCTTTCGAGGTGCGCCCCTCGCGGTGTCGCTGGTTCCCCGCGCCTGGCGCCGCGTCGGTAGGCGCCACACGCGCCCACACACGCGGCACGCGGGCCGGTTCGGGCGCGTCCGCGGGCATGGGGCGATGGTGGGGGATCGAGGGGGCCGAGTGGAAGGTGCATCCGTCACGCGCCGGAGGCGACACCGCGCGCGGTAGGCCCGTTGGCGGTCCCGGTGATCGAGCCGGCCTTCCGGGCTACGCTGATGCTTGGCGGTTGCGCGCCGTCGTTGACGGCGTTGCGCGGGCGCGCGGCAGGCCTCCCCACAGTAGGCCTGCCCCCGCCAGCAGGACCCGCAGAGGTAGAACACCGTCCCGCACCCCGCGCCGCGGCAGCGCACCGTGCGCCACCGCGTGGCGCGGGCGCTCACGACGGCCCGCCGCACCGCTGGCGCAGGGGGAGGCGGCGACGGGGCGGAACGGGGGAGACCGACCGACCGGCGGGAGAGGACGGAGGCGCGCGTCCCGGTGGGCTGCGATCACGCGTACCCTGATCCCGCCGCCGGCGCGATCGCACGCGAGCGAGACGATCGGGACGAACGGCTGTCGGTGTGAAACGCTCGGGGCGGGCGCTCTGGCGCGCGCGCGTCAGCCGGTCAGGCGCGTCGGCCCACGCGCCGCCGCTACCAGCGCAGCGTGGCCCGCGCGCGCGCGGCGTGATCCGTGTCGCCCTGCAGGGGGCGCTCCCGGCGCTGCGCGTCGACGCCCAGCTCGAACGCCGTGCCCGCGCCGCCGAGCGCGCCGAGGCGGTAGCCGAGCCGGTAGTCCCGCCCGTCGGCGGAGGTCCCGACGCCGAGCGTGGGCGTCCCGACGAAGCGGCGGCCCACGGGCAGCCCGTAGCCGACCTCGCCATCGAGGCGGTTGCCCGACGCGAGGCTGCCGTGCGCCAGCCCCCCCATCGTCTCCTGGCCCCACAGCGCCTCGGCCCCGCTCGTCGCCTGTCCGCCCCACGACGGCGCCACCCGCGCCACCAAGCCCAGCGGCGTCGACGGCGTCGGGTTGTAGCTCAGCGACACCGCCACCCCCCGCTCCCGGAAGCCCTCGGCCTGGTGCACCAGCAGCGTCCGCACCCGCACGTCCACCGCCAGCCCGCTCGACGCGTCCGACACGATGAGCCCCGCACCCACGTCCATGCCGGCGCCCGTCTCGGCGTCCCCGCCGTCGTGCCGCAATCCCACCTCGACGCTCGGCGTCAGCGACAGCCGGCCCGCGAGCGTGTAGGCGCGCGAGCCCTCCAGGCCCGTCCGGAACCGGGTCACCGCCGCCGCGGTCGCGGCCAGGCGCCCCGCCGGGCCCTCGACGCCGTCGGTCGCCGTGCCGACCCACAGCGCATCGGCCTTGAACGCCAGCGCGAAGCCGCCCGCGCCGCCCGCCACCAGCTCGCCCCGCGTCCCTGCCGCCGCCATCGCCATCGACAACCCCGCCTCCAGCGCCGGGCCGTCCTGCGGCGTCAGCAGCAGCCCGCCCGCGCCGTAGCCGGCCACGCCCCACACCGTGACGCGCTCGGTCGCCTTGTACCCGAGCCAGGGGTAGAGGCCCGTCACCGACGACGCGACCTGCCCGCCGGCCACGCCGGCATACTCGCCCAGGCCCCGGCTGTGCGAGAGCGACAGCCCCGCCACCAGCGGCCCCGTCGCGTAGTCGGCCCCGACCATCGTGGTGCGCACGTCGCCGCCGAGCGACAGCGCCCCCTCGCGGCCCGAGAAAGACGACCGCGCCCCCCGGCTCCAGAACGAGAGGATGCCGCCGTGGCGCGTCTCGCGGTTCATCGCGAACGCCGAGCCGGTCAGCAGATCCCCGCCGCCGAGGCCCATCTGGAGGAGTCCGCCGCCGGTGAGCCCGCCGTCCGGCCCGGTCGCCGTGGCCATCCCCGCGCCGCCGCCGGCCCGCTCCGGTGTCCCGAGCGATGCCGCGCGGGCCGCCGGTGCGCCGGCCGTTGGATCGTGGACGCCCGCGCCGCGTGGATTCGCACCGACCGAGGCCCCGAGCTGGCTGAGGACGTTGCGCGCGATCTCGCGCGCCATCCCCGGCCGCAGCTCCTGGCCCGCGAACCGGCCCCGGAAGCCCGGCGCCCGCGGTGCCGCGATCCGTTCCTCCACGTGCTCGACCACGTGCACCGCCGCCGTCCGCCCGAAGCGCGCCAAGAGCGCCCGCGGCAGCGGGTCCCGGTTCTTGATCGTCCCGGTCGCCTCGCCGTCCGTCAGCCGGCCGGCTGACGCGTTCGACAGCGTCAGCGTCAGCGTCTCCTCGCCCTCGTCGTGCGCGTCGTCGAGCACCGCGACCTCGACCGTCTGCGACGACGCGCCCGCCGGGAACGTGAGCGTGCCGCTGGCCGCCGTGTAGTCCACGCCCGCCTGCGCCGTGCCGTCCGCCGTGGCGTAGTCGACCGTCACCACGCGGCTCGCCGCGCGGCTCAGCGTGACCACGAAGGCCAGCAGCGCGCCTGCGTCCTCCTCCACGCGCGCATCGGCCACCGCGATGCCCACCGGGCCGGCGACCGTCACCGACAGCGAGGTCGACAAGGGCCGGCCGTCGCCGGTGCAGAGCGCCCCGCCCGCGTGGCAGTCGGTCGTCTCCGGCAGCCGGATCGCCACCGCCCCATCGCCGTCCGGTTCGACCGTGATCGTCCACCCCAGGTTGCTGCCCGACTGCCGGCGCTTCGCCTTCCGCACCGCGCCGCCGGTCACGGCGAACGCCTCGTCGCGCAATGTTCGGTAGCTGAAGTCCTTGTCGAGTTCCTCGCTGAACGTCAGCCCGAACGAGAACGCCTCGCCGGTGTGCTCGCCCGGCATGTCGGAGAAGCTGGCTGTTAGCGACGCGGCCGGGGGACCCGCCACGGTGGACGAGGGGCTGTTGTCGAGCGGCCGCGGGCGGTCCCCCCGGGTACAGACGGCCCCGGCCGTCCCGCACGCCCGCCCGCCAGGCAGCGTGATCGTCACGGCCTCGCGGGAGTCGGGGTTGAGGGTGATCTCCCACAGGTCGTGGCGGCCATCGATCCGCCGCGCCCGCGTGATGGTGCCGCCGGTCACCGTGAACGATTCGTCGCGCAACGTCTGGTAGCTGATGCCGATGTCCTCGCTGAAGGCCACCTGGAAGCTGAAGGCGCTCTGGCCGTCGTGCGCCTCCGGCATTCCCTCGAACTGCGCCGTCAGTGCCGGGCCGTCTCCGGCCGGGCCGGGCACCCTCAGCACCGCCTCGTTCGACAGTCGCCGTCCGTCCGCCGTGCAGATGGCGCCCGCCGTATCGCAGGCGCGATCCGCCGCGAGCGTGAGCGTCACCGGCTCGTCCGAGGCCGGCGTGAGGGTGATCTCCCACAGGTCGCTGCGCCCCTCCACGCGCCGGGCGGCCTCGACCGCGCCTCCCGCCGCCGACACGGACTCGTCGCGCAGCGTCTGGTAGCTGATCGCGACCGGCTCGCTGAACACGAGCCGGACCGTGAACGTGCCCGCGCCGTCATGGGCGTCCGGCGCCGCCTCGAAGCGGGCCGTCAGCGCCGGAAGCTCGTCGCCGCCCGTGCCATCCAGGGCGGCGCCCGGGTGCCTCAGGTCCGCCTCCGCCCCCGACCAGCTCCGGATGGTCCCTCCGTTCAGCGTGAGACTGTCCGGTGTCACCGACCCGCCGGTCACGCTCCCGTCTTCCCCGGTCACGGTATAGACGAAGGTCAGCGTCTCGGTGTCCGCGCCGCCCGCGTAGGGCGCTTCTCTCTCCCGCTCGCCCAGTCTCAGGCCGATCACAGGCGTCCCGCCCACGAGGTCGACCGTCACCGGCTCGCTGAACCTGACCGTCACCCGCACCGAGCCGCCCGACCCCGAGCCTCCCCTTGCCGCCACCGATCGCGTGCCGAATCCGTTCTGCCTCCCGCTCCCGGATTGCGCCGACATCAACACCCCCGTCACCACTGGCCCGGACACCGCCACCGCATTGCCCGAGGCACCGACCTCGACCACGAGAGCGCCGAGCACGTTCCCCTGCGTGTCGGAGACCGCGGTGGCCTTTCCCGGACCCACCGAGATGACCAGCGTTCCTGGCTGCGACGCCGGCACCATCGCGCTATAGACCAGCCCCGTCTGCTCCTCCTCGAAGCCGCGCACCACTACGCCGGGACCGCCGACATAACCCGCCGTGAGATCGCCGTCCTCGAAGCCGCGCACCGCCTCCGAGAATGTCACTCGGACCGACAACGCGCCGTCCACCTGCGGCCCCGCACCGAGCGTGATCGACACCTCCGGCGGGTGCCCCAGCGGGTCCGGCCTGCCCCTCGCCGGCGCCGACCAGGGACCCTCGCCCACCTCGTTGGCCGCCTTCACCCGCAGCGAGTACGTCGTGCCGTTGACCAGGCCGGTGAGGGCTGCGGCGTGGGTCGTCTCCTCCCGCTCCCGCACCGTCCCCGACTGCCGCCACTCGACCGTGTAGCGGTCCGCGCCCTCGACCGCGTCCCAGCTCACGTCCAGGCGCCCGTCGCCCGGCATCACCACCAGATTGGCCGGCGCCACCGGCGTCGCCGTCGGCGTGGCCGTCACCTCGGCCGACCAGATACTGTCCTTGCGCTGGACCCCCTCGTCCCACCAGGAGTTGCTCGCCCGCACCCGGAACCAGTGCACCGTCTCGTTGGCCAGTCGGTGGACGGTCGTGCTCAGCCGGCCCTCGCCGCAGTCCATCGTCTCGGAGGTCTCGAACACGGTCTTCTGCCGGTCCTCGCTGTACGCCTCCGTGTCCGTCCGCCACTGGACCGTGTACTCGGTCGCACCCACGACCTCGTCGAAGCACACCGCCACGCGCCCGTCCCAGGCCGTCACCTCCAGGTTCCCCGGCACCCCAAGCGGCGTCGGCGTGCCGGTGGCCGTCTCCGACCAGCCGCTCTCACCGCCCGCGTTGGCCGCTTGCACCCGCAGCGTGTAGGCGGTTCCGTTGACCAGCCCGGGCACCGTCGCGGTGTTCACCGTCACCGTCAGTTGCCGCTCGGGATCGAACGCCTCCGTCCCCGATGTCCATTGCACCGTGTATTCCGCCGCGCCCGGCACCGCGTCCCAGGTCACCACCAGGGTGGTGTCGCCCGTCGTCACCGTCAGGTTCTCCGGGGTCTCGGGCGCCGGCACCTGCGGCATGCCGGTGGCGGGCTCAGACCATTCGCTGTCTCCCTGGGCGTTGCCCGCGCTCACCCGCAGCGTGTAGGTCGTCCCGTTGACGAGATCGGGCACCGTCGCCGCGTTCGTCGTCACTGTGAGCTCACGGGAGCGCGTGAACGGATCCCCGCCCGAGGTCCACTGCACCGTATACTCGGTCGCCCCCGCCACCGCGTCCCAGGTCACCGACAGGCTCCCGTCGCCCCGGTCAGCCCCGACGTTCGCAGGCACCGCGGGACCCGAGCCTGTGGTGGCGATGGCGGCGTTCGATGCCCGGCCCGTGCCGGCGGCGTTGATCGCAAAAACCCGGTAGTACCGCATGTCGCCGTTCATCAGGCGGGGGTGGGCGTACTCTGTGGCAGGGGTGCCGGTGTCGGTTTCCAGCACGGTCAGGGTCGCACCGCCATCGGTGGATACCTCGATCTTGTAGCCCTCGATCGCGAGCCCGCCGCTGTCGTCCGGCGGCTCCCAGGCGAGATCGATCTGCGTCGCGCCTCTCGCCCGCGCTTGCAGGTTCCGCGGCGCGCCCGGCGCCGTGGGCGCCAGCGTCGAGTTGTTGGTGACCGGAACGTCGGTGGCCGACGGGACGTCGTTGCCGGCGAGGTCCTGGATCGCGGCCGCGTCGTCTCCTTCCGTGAGATCGCGGTAGCTCACCGTCACCGTCTGTCCCTGCTTGATCGCCGGACTGAACCCCGACAGGACAACCGTGTCCGTGCCCGTCGTCGCCGTGCCCACCGCCATGGCGACGCCGTCCGCGGTGACGGTAAAGGCGTGCGCGGGGGCGCTTTGGCCGGTTCCGCTCTGGAGGGTGGTGTCGAACTCGAGGCTGACCTCGGTGCCCGCCGCGTTCGTGGCTACGCTCTTCAAGCCCGGCGCCAGGGTATCCGAGGCGATGGCGCTCGCGACGTTTGACGGCAGGCCCGGAAAAACGAACACGTTGATCGCCGAGACCCGGTAGTGCCGGACGTCGCCCTGTGTCAGGCCGGAGTGGACGTAGCTGGTGGCCCGGTTGTCGGTGCTCACCAGGGTGGTCCAGGTCGTGCCGCCATCGGCGGACGCTTCGATCTTGTAGCCGTAGATACCGGCTACGGGGAGATGGTCCGGCCAGACGAGCCCGGACAGATCCGGCGCGTTCCAGGCGAGCCCGATCCGGGTATCGTCGATCCCCGTCGCCCTCAGGTTCGTCGGCGCCGGCAGCACCCGAGAACCGTTCTTGATCACCACGTCGGTGAAGGACGCGGCGTCGTTGCCGGCGGCGTCCTGGATGGCCGCCGGGTCGTCGCCGGGCGTGGGATCGCGGTAGCTGACCCTCACGACCCGACCGCCCCCGATCGGCGATTCGAAGCCCGTCAGCCGGATCTGATCTTGCGCGGTTGTGACGCGGCCCTGCTGAACCGGGATGCCGTCCACCGTCACCGTAAAGGCGCTCCACGGGGGGCCGTCCACCACGTTTTCGTCGAACTCGAGCGAGATGGCTGTGCCGTCGCTGAACACCAACGTATCCCGGTGCTCCGGGACAAGGACCGGGGGCACTCGGTCCGGGCCTGCGGCCGCCGTGTTCGACACGACTGACTCCACGGTGCTCGAGACCGCCCAGACCCGGTAGCGGTACGCATAGAGCGAGTCGGGGACCGCGTCGTAATGGGAAAAGACGGTGTCGGTGGGATCATCGACCTCGTTGACCAGGGTGATCCAGCGACTGGGGGCGCTGCTGTTGCCCTCGACCCGGTACCTCTCGGGCACGAAGTCCGCCGGCGCCTCCCACGACAGGTCGGTCCAGTTAAAGCTTCTCCTGATCGCCCGCAGGTTCGTCGGCCCCCGCCGGAGGCGGGAGAGATTGCTGATGGTTTGATCCGTGAAGGACGCCGCGTCGTTGCCGGCGGCGTCCTGGACGGCCGCCGGGTCGTCGCTGGGAGTCGGATCGGTGTAGCTCACCGTGACCGTCTGATCCCGCAGGATCGTGGCACGCAGATCGAGCGTCACACGGTTCCCCGCCACACTCACGGCTGAGACCGATACCTGACTGCCGTTGGCGGTGACGGTGAAGGCGCTGGCGGGCGGTGTTTGGCCCGGGGTGTCGTCGAGGGCCTCGGTGAAGGCGATCCGCAGCTCGACGCCGGAGCTCGTGACGGTGTGCAGCGCCGGACTGTCCAGCACGGCCGGAGGGGTGGTGTCGGTCGCCATGGTGGTGGCGCTGGCGACGTTGGACGGCGGGCCCGTGTTGCCAAAGGTGTTGATCGTCGAAACCCGGTAGTGGCGCGTGTCGCCGTCCGTCAGGCCGCTATGGGAATAGTCGGTGTCGGTGGACTCGGTATCGGCCACCCGGTCGGTCCAGCTCATGCCGCCGTCGGTGGACACCTCGATCCGGTAGCCGCCGATCGCAAAGCCGGCCGGGGCCTCCCAGGACAGGTCGATCTGCGTATCGCTTACCCCCATTGCCGTGAGGTTTGTGGGTGCCGGCAATCTGTCGGAACGGTTCAGGACCGAAACGGTAAAGGACGCCACGTCGTTGCCCGCGAGATCCTGCAAGGCCATCCCGTCGTCGCCTTCCGTGGGATCGCGGTAGCTCACCGTGACGGTTTGACCCTGCGTTATTGGATCGGCCAGTACTAGCCGAAGTAGCGCTCCGACCCCGAACAAGCTGCTCACCGCGACAGTGCCACCATCGGCCGTGACCGTGAAGGCGCTGAGAGGAGGCCATCGGCCTGCGGCGTGGTCGAGACTGCTGTCGAAGTTCAAGTGGATATCGATGCCGCTCAGTGCCGTGCTAACCGTTTCCGACAACACGGTCGGCGGGGTGGCCACATTGGAGCTATTCGTAATCGCCTGATCAGTAAAGGATGCCGCGTCGTTGCCAACGAGATCTTGAATGGCGGCCTGGTCATCGCTCGACGTTGGATCGCGGTAGCTCACCGTGACGGTCTGGCCTTTGGTGATCACCGGGCTCAGGAATAGCCGGAGGTAAAATCCCAATATCGTGTTGAATGTTTTCACCTCGGTCACGGTGACGGTGCTGCCGTCGGCGGTGACGGTGAAGGCGCTGGCGGGCGGTGTTTGGCCCGTGGTGTCGTCGAGGGCCTCGTTGAATGCCAGGACAATATGGTCGCCGCCAGTCGATACATTGGTATTACTGTCCGTACGCACGAACCTTGGCGGCGTGGTGTCAGCCGCAGTGGCGTCGGCCACGTTAGATACCGCGCCCGCACCGACCGAGTTGATCGCCGAAACGCGGTAGTGGCGCGTGTCACCGTGCGTCAGGCCGGTGTGGGAATAGGCGGTGTCGGTCAACCCGGTGTCGGCCATCAGGTTCGTCCATGTGTTGCCGCCATCGGACGACACCTCGATCCGGTAGCCGGTGATCGGGGCGCCTCCGGTGTCCGCCGGCGCCGTCCATGCCAGATCGTTATTTGTCTCGCCATCAGCCGTCGCCATCAGCTCGGTCGGCGCGCCGGGGACGGTGGGTTCCTGCGCCTGAGCCGGGACGGTGAACAGTATCCCGAGCAGCAACAAGACCGTTGCCGCCGCGTGGCGGGCGAGGGTGGCTAAGGAATGAGCAAAGCGTCTTCGGGAGGAGTCGCGGTCCCGACCGCTGTCGGGCCAATCGTCCGTGTCGCGGGAGCGTTCTTGCGGGTGGGCAGTGTCGGCGTGCGGCCGCCCTGCTGGCGCGGCGAGAAAGGATTGCGAGTCAGACCGGGAGGAGGCGGCCCGGCAAACGCGAGGCGCGGTCACGGCCGCACCCTGGCTCCTGGCTCCTGGCTCCTGGCTCCTGGCTCCTGGCTCCTGGCTCCTGGCTCCTGGCTCCTGGCTCCTGGCTCCTGGCTCCTGGCTCCTGGCTCCTGGCTCCTGGCTCCTGGCTCCTGGCTCCTGGCTCCTGGCTCCTGGCTCCTGGCTCCTGGCTCCTGGCTCCTGGCTCCTGGCTCCTGGCTCCTGGCTCCTGGCTCCTGGCTCCTGGCTCCTGGCTCCTGGCTCCTGGCTCCTGGCTCCTGGCTCCTGGCTCCTGGCTCCTGGCTCCTGGCTCCTGGCTCCTGGCTCCTGGCTCCTGGCTCCTGGCTCCTGGCTCCTGGCTCCTGGCTCCTGGCTCCTGGCTCCTGGCTCCTGGCTCCTGGCTCCTGGCTCCTGGCTCCTGGCTCCTGGCTCCTGGCTCCTGGCTCCTGGCTCCTGGCCTCCTAAATGAGCGTTGGCGCCCTTCAGCCAATGTCAAGCTTTTTTTCCTTTCAGCGACTCGGGCATGGAGGCTGGATCCTTCACAGGATTTGCCTGTCTTAAAGCTATAAATCGCTCAAAATAAGCGATTTTACCACCAATACGTGTGATATTTGCGTGCTCTTTACGGCTATATAGATACAATATGTGTGAATTTTAAGGATTATCAGTTACTATTCGTTCACCGTCCCAGCGAAGCCGGTGTTCGGGATCCGGTGATGGCATCGGGACGACCACACGGCCGCGCGTGCTGGCCGCCATCGAATCGGGGGGGATGGAGTTGACGAACTCCGACGAACCGGGAGGGGACATCCAGGCGTTGCGGGAGCGCCTCTCGAAACTCAGCGAGGCGAGTCTGCGCATCTGCGAGAGCCTGGACGTCGATACGGTCCTGCGCGAGGTGGTGGAGAGCGCCCGCGCGCTGACCGGCGCCGGCTGCAGCGGGATCACGACCATGGACGCGTCGGGACACCTGCAGGATTTCGTCACCGCCGGCGTGAGTCCCGAGGAATACCAGCGGTTCCTGCACCTGCCCCACGGGCCGGGCCTGTGGGAGTACCTGCGCCAGGTTCCGCAGCCGCTCCGGCTCCGGGACCTGGCGGCCCACCTCGGCCCGTTGGGGTTTCCGGCTGACCCGACGCTGGCGCGGAGCTTCCTGGGGACGCCGATCCGCCACCGGGGCGTGCAGGTGGGCAACTTCTTTCTGGCCGACAAGGCGGGCGGGCAGGCGTTCACCCGGGAGGACGAGGAGGTGCTGGCGCCGTTCGCCTCGCAGGCCGGGGCGGCGATCGCCAATGCCCGCGAGCACCGGGACGAGCAACGGGCGCGGGCGGACCTGGAAGTGTTGATCGAGACCTCGCCGGTGGGCGTGGTGGTGTTCGACGCCCGCAGCGGACAGGTGGTGTCGCTGAACCGGGAGTCGCGGCGGATTGTCGGGGACCTGGGCACGCCGGGCTGCTCGGCTGCGGCGCTGCTGGAGGGGTTGCGGGTGCGGCGGGCCGACGGGCGGGAGATCCTGCTGGAGGAATCCGCCCTGCGGCACATGCTCGGCGAGGCGGTGACGGTTCGCGCCGAGGAGATCGTCCTGGAGTTCCCCGACGGCCGGCGGGTGACCACGCTGGTCAACGCCACGCCCATCCGCTCGGAGACGGGCGAGGTGGCGTCGCTCATCGTCACGCTGCAGGACATGACGCCGGTGGAGGAGCTGGAACGGCTGCGGGCCCAGTTCCTCGGCATGGTGAGCCACGAGTTGCGGGCCCCGCTGACCTCGATCAAGGGCTGCGCGGCCACGGTGCTGGGGACCCCCGCGGCGCTGGACCCGGCCGAGACGGTGCAGCTGTTCCGCATCATCGACGAGCAGGCCAATCAGATGCGCGCGCTGATCAGCGACCTGCTTGACGCCACGCACATCGAGACGGGAACGCTCTCGGTGGCCCCCGCGCCGTCGGATCTGGCCGTCATGGTGGATCAGGCCCGGAAGACGTTCCTCAGCAGCGGGCGCCGCCATCCCGTGCAGGTCGACCTGCCGGCGGAACTGCCGCGGGTGCTGGCGGACCGGCAGCGCATCGTGCAGGTCCTGGGCAACCTGTTGACCAATGCGGGCCGGCACTCGCCCGAGTCCTCTCCGATCCGGGTGGCCGCGGTGCGGGAGGGCGTGCAGGTGGCGGTCTCCGTCACCGACGAGGGCCGGGGCATTCCGGCCGAGCGGCTGCCGCACCTGTTCCGGAAGTTCGCCCGGAGCGGCCTGGAGGACCGCGAGCGGGGGGTGGGGGCGGGTCTGGGCCTGGCCATCTCCAAGGGGCTGGTGGAGGCGCATGGGGGCCGCATCTGGGCCGAGAGCGCGGGCACGGGCTTGGGGACCCGCTTCACCTTCACGATGCCGGTGGCCGGGGAGGCCGTGGCCGATCTCACGCCGCGCCCGCCGGGGCAGCCGGGCCGGCGGCGGCGCACCGGGCGGCCCGAGCCGCACGTGCTCGTGGTGGACGACGACCCGCAGGCCCTGCGCTACATGCGGAGCATTCTCAAGGACGCGGGCTACGTCCCGCTCGTGACCGGCGACCCGAACGAGCTGCCCGACCTGCTCCGGACGCACCAGCCCGACCTGGTCCTGCTGGACCTGCTGCTGCCCGGGCCCGACGGCATCGAGCTGCTGGAGCGCCTCCCCGCGCTGGCCGATCGGCCGGTCATCGTGCTGTCCGGATACGGCCGGGACGAGACGATGGCCCGGGCTCTGGAGGCCGGCGCGGCCGATTACATCGTCAAGCCGTTCTCCCCGACCGAACTGGTGGCCCGAATCCAGGCGGCGCTGCGCAAGCAGGAAGGGCCGGGCGGGCCCTACCGGACCGGGGACCTCTTCATTGACTACGCGGAACGCCGCGTGAGCGTGGGCGGGCGGGCGGTGCCCGTGACCGCCACCGAGTACGATCTGCTGCGCGCCCTGGCGGTCAACGCCGGCCAGGTCTCGAGCTACGACTACCTCTTGCACCGGGTGTGGCGCGCGCGGCGCGGGGGCACCCCCCGCTCGGTACGCGCCTTCGTGAAGAAGCTCCGCCGCAAGCTGGGCGACGATGCGACCCATCCCCGGTACATCTTCAGCGAGCGCGGGGCCGGCTACCGCATGCCCACACCGGATAACGGCTGAGGATCGTGCCCTCCGGCGTGGAACGGACCCGGGACGTCGGGCCGCGCACGCGCGTGGCGTGTGTGCGTGGCGCTGTCGGCCACCTGGACCGCGCCGCCGTCAGCACCAGCAGCTCGAAGGCCAGCTTCGTCCCGATCCAGGCATCCGCGGCCCGAACGGTGGCCATCGCGGCGGCGGCCTGGCCGGGTCGCCAGCGCGTCCCACGCCTCGGCCGCGACGCGGTTGGCGGCGTCGGCGGTCGTGGCGGCGTCGGAACGCGCGGTGTCCGCGCGCGTGATGTGGGCGCGCATGGGGTCACGGCGCTTGCTCGCCTCGAGGCCTCGCGACACAGCCAATCCCCAAGGACTGACGTCGGTCCGGAGAAACGGAGCCACATCCTCCTCTTCCACGCAAGACCTGGCCAGCCTACTTGGCACGAAGATGGATGACGCCCTTCCGTTCTGTCTCCTGGCGTCGATGCTGCGACGCCGCGCCAACAAGCGACCGTGCCCCTGCGGCAGCGGGCGGCGCCTTGGGCGTCTGGCGCAGACGCTGACGCCACTGCACGTGCGCAGTGGCTCCTCGAGGTCGACGGCGTGGAGCTGCACGGCGCGGTGCGGTTGGCGATTTCGGGAGCCGCGACCTGCAACGTCCTGGAGACGGACACCGATTACGCGGCGAGACGGGCGAATGCTGGGCTTGACGGCCCCGTGCAGGCATTTCTTCTCGTGCAGAGCCGCCAGGGCGTCGGCCAGCCGGGCCACGACAGACACCGCCTGCGCGGGGGCGAGCGGCCCGTCCGGCAGACGGTCCTCCAGCGTGCCGCCGGCCGGCGCACGCATGTACAGAGAAGGCCGCGGCGGGGAGCGGTCCCGCCGCGGCGTTTCGTGCGTTAGGCGGCGCCGGCGGCGTCGGCGTCGTCCTGCGGGTTGCGGAATTCGATTGCGTTCTGCAACTCGTAGATCCGCGTGTTGGCGAGGTCCGCGATCTTCGCGACCGTCAGAAGGTCGTCGCGGCCGAATGCGGGAGTGCGATCCCAGGTGGAGCCGCGGCGGAAAAGGCGGGTGATGTGGACGCTGTAGAACACGCCTTCGTCCGTGGGGGTGTTCTGCCAGATTGTGGCGGTTATCCTGCCGACTCGGATCTCCGCGACGGGCCTGCCGTTGGTGTTGTTTGCCATTTCGTTTCTCCTGTCCGTTGTGGGCGTGATTGCCCTTCCGCTCACGGAGAACTGGCGGAAGGGGATGAGCGACCTGGACAGGAGGCCGTGCGGGAGCGGTGGCAGGAGGCACAGGAGCGCAGTGGCAACGGACGTGACAGGGACCGAAGGTAAGCGTAGCGTCCTGGCGCGGTGCGGTGCGCGCTACCCGACTGCCGCCGCGGAGCGGGGCTGATGGCAGACAACATGAGGCGAGATTGGCGGGGTCGTGTCGGTGGATAGGTGGCGCGAGATGCAGAGTCATGGCGGCGGTTGGGGGTGTAGGCCGTCCGGGTGTGGAGCGTAGTCGGGGGCGTTGGGACCTGGCTCCCGCGTTCGGCCGCGTAGCGGCGGGAGTCGGCAGGTGCGGATAGGTGTTGCGGAAGTCGAAGTGAGAGATGGGCAGCGGGGAGCTGGTGTGGAGCCGTTGGCGGTTTGGTTCATCGCCAACGGATGCGATTCAGGCGCGTGAGGGTGTCGACCGATGAGAGAACGATGTGCTCCGGCTCGCCGGCCGCGTAGCGGTGGAAGTCGATAACGTCAGGATCGGCGCCGTGGGCCGGGTTCCAATCGGCGCCGGTGGGGATGGGTCCGAACCACGGGCGGTTAGCGGTGGGGTTGTCGTCTTTGTTGTGCGCCATTGGTTGTCTCCTGTCCGTTGTGGGCGTGATTGCCCTTCCGCTCATGTAGAGCTGGCGGAAGGGGATGCGTGACCTGGACAGGAGGCCGTGCGGGAGGGGAGGCGGGAGGACCAGGAGCGCAGTAGCAGCGAACGTGACAGGGACCGGAGGTCAGCGTAGCGACCTGGCGCGGCGCGGTGCGCGCTACCCGACTGCCGCCGCGGAGCAGGGCTAATGGCGCACAACAAGAGGATGGGCATTCGGGCCGGCAGGCTGCTTGGACGGAGGTCCAGTGATGATCTTGGTGAGTGACGACAGCAAGGGGCCCGGTGGCGGCCGATACTCGCCTCTATGGGAGCAAGCGCTCAGCTGTGATCAATCGCCGCGTCGCGATATTCCTTCGCCTTACCTCGGATGGCGTCTGCGACGGGGCCGAACTGGGCCGGTCCGGAGAACATCCGGTCATCCAACATCCTCTCCACGTCTGCCACGTCCATGGTCACGAGGAACTTGAAGACCCTTGGAATCCCGCTCGCCCGGGACTTCGACCTCGGTTCCTCGATCCCGTACGCCTCGCAGAAGTTCCGAATGTCGTTCAGGGTGGACAGGAACACCCGTTGTTCGAACTCCTCGGCCGCGCGCCTGAGCACCGCCCCCCGCTCCGCCGGCACTTCCAGCGACTGGGAGCCGTCTGCCTTCGAGACGCGGGCGGAGTCGATCGGCATGTGTCGTAAACGGTCGTTTGCGACAGACGGGCAAGGGCGCCGTCCGGCGCGCACCGCCCTGTGTCGTATCCCGTGTCGGATTCTATGGTTTGCATACGTCGAGTCCCTCCGCCGCGTCGATCCGCGCGTGCGCCTCACACGCGGGGCGATACACCACGACATCCTCTCGCATATCCGTCGTCTTGACCGCCCCTCGGTCGCCCACAGCCCCGCCGCGCGCGTCGCCCCGGCCGGCGTCGTCACCACGACCGTGAAGCGGCCGCCCTTCGAACCTGGCGCCGTCTGGTGTTTGGTCTACACGTTTCGCCCGATGGTTGTTGAGGTTGCACGCGACGCCGGACCTTCACCACGGACCGCTAGGGGTCAGCCACTGGCGTCGGCGTCTTCCACGTCATATCCGGCCAGGGGGCGAATCGATCGGTCTTCCAAATTAGGGTGTCCAAGTCAGGGAGCCATCAGAGGTGGACCCCATCCTTTGGACAGCTCAGCGGCCAAGTTAAGGTGGATTCCAGGTTCATGTTTCTAAGCCGCTTCCGACTGCGCTGACGAGGAGCGCAGCGACGAGGTCGGCGCACCTCCCAAATCCGAGTACGCCTCATCAGGCGTGCGATCATCGAGCGACGAGTGCGGTCGCTCGGCATTGTAGAAGTCGATCCACCGGCCGATGCTGGCCCGCGCCTCGGAGCCAACCTCGAAGTCGTGCAGGTAGACGCACTCGTACTTGAGCGAGCGCCACAGCCGCTCGATGAAGACGTTGTCCATCCAGCGGCCCTTGCCGTCCATCGAGATCTGCACGCCTGCGTCTTTGAGCGTCTGAGTGAACTCCAGGCTGGTGAACTGGCTGCCTTGGTCGGTGTTGAAGATCGCTGGCGGTCCGTACTGCGCGAGGGCTTCCGCGAGGGCCTCCACACAGAACGAGGCATCCATCGTGTTGGACAAGCGCCACGACAGCACCTTCCGGCTGGCCCAATCCTGGATCGCGACCAGGTACAGGAATCCGCGGTGCAGCGGAATGTACGTCACGTCGGCGCACCAGGCCTCGTTCGCACGTTCGACCGCTCGGTCGCGCAGCAAATAGGGGTAGACCCGGTGCTCCGGGTGCGGAACCGACGTGCTCGGGCGCTGGTACAGCGCCTGGAGGCCCATCTTTCGCATCAGACGACGCACCCGCTTCCGACTGACGGCGAAGCCCTCCCGGCGCAGCCAACGCGCCATCTGCCGCGATCCGTAGAACGGGGTTTCCAGAAATTGCTCGTCGATCCGGCGCATGAGCTCGAGAGTCAACTCACTCTCCCCGAGACCATCGTAGTAGAACGTCGAGCGCGAGATCGACACCAAGCCACACTGTCGCGAGATGCTTAGTTCGGAGTGGTTCGAGTCGATCAGCATTCGCCTTCGACCGTGACTCAACGGCCGAAGGCCTTGGACAAAAAATCCTTCTCGATGACGAGCTCGCCGACCTTCGCTCGCAGCTCCTGAATCTCCGCATCGCGAGACGCCTCTCGGCGCTGCTGGTGGTCCGAGAAGACGTCCACAAGCGCCTCCTGGGCTTTCTTCTTCCAGTTCGCGATCAGGTTCGGGTGGATCTTGTAGCGCGACGACAGCTCCGCCATCGTCTGCTCGCCGCGAAGCGCCTGCAGTGCCACGCGGGCCTTCAGCTCAGCGGGGTATTTTTTCCGTTTCTGCATGATTCCGATCTCTCCATTCTGAGGTCGGAATCCACCTTAGCAACCTGTCCGAATTTCGGGGTCCACCTCTGGTGGCTCCGGTGGCCCGGTTGTGTATGTGCTGATCATACCCAGCATTGATTCCATTGCAGGAGAAATCGGTCCAATGGCGAGCTTTAGCGTACCAATGGCAGTAATTGGGCGGCTGAAATGCTCTTGTTGCAATACAGCGCTTGAATCGCGAGCTCGTCTCGAATAGCGGGAAGGTCTGCGATGTGGTCTTCGTCGTAGTTGGTCACGAAAAACCTATCAATGCGGCGAATGCCTTGCCTTGGCAGGAAGATACAAGGTCTGTTTGTATCGCTACGACCGGGAGGGTGAGCGAAAGTTAATTGGAAATTGAAGCGGCTCCAAACCCTGTGGTTTGATGACGTTGACACAAACGGACATCACCCCACGAGAGAAAGGAGCCGAGATGAGCAGTGTCCTACGTCCGGTCAGGAAGCGCAAGAAGGGTCGCACGCTGGGTCCGGTCGACATCGTCCGCCGCGAGGACTACGCCGATCTGGAGCTCGACGCCAAGGTGGAGCTGATCCGCTCCTTGGTCCCCCTGGGCTTGATGCACGTGGAGGAGGTGCTCGACGCGGAGGTGACGGCGCTGGCCGGCGAGCGCTACGCCCGCAAGGACGCGTCGATCGGGGGACGCCGTCACGGCGGCAACCCCGGGACGGTGGGCCTGGCGGGGCAGCGCGTGCCGATTCGTGTACCGCGGATTCGTCGTGTCGCGGGCGGCGAGATTCCGCTGCGGTCGTACGCGGCGTTGCATGGCGATGGTGCGGTGAACGACTTGCTGCTGAAGCGCGTGCTGTATGGGATCTCATGCCGCAACTACGAGGCTGCCGCCGAGGCGATTCCCGGGGCGATCGGGCTGTCGGGGTCGACGGTGTCCCGGGGGTTTATCCAGGCCAGCGCGGCGCAACTCCGGGAGTTCCAAGAGCGGGACCTGTCCGGTGAGGACGTGGTGGCCGTGGTCCTGGATGGCAAGACGTTCGCCGAGGCCACGATGGTCATCGCGCTAGGCATCACGATGTCCGGGGAAAAACGCTTCCTCGGCTTGGTCGAAACGGACACGGAGAACGAGCGGGTGCTGACGCCGTTCCTGCGGTCGTTGGTCGAGCGGGGCCTCGACCTCTCCCAGGGCGTGCTGGTGATCCTCGACGGCGGCAAGGGGCTGCGTGCGGCCGTCCGGAAGGCCTTTCGGGACCGGACCCTGGTCCACCGGTGCCAGTGGCACAAGCGTGAAAACGTGGTGAGTCACTTGGCCAAGCGCGAGCAGGCGGTGTGGCGCCAGCGCCTCCAGCGCGCCTACAACCGCCCGGCGTATCCAGAGGCTCTGGGTGCGCTCGAGACGCTCCATCGCGAGCTGGAGGACCGGAACCAATCCGCGGCCGGCAGCCTGGCCGAAGGCCTGGACGAGACCCTGACGCTGCATCGCCTCGGGCTGTACGGGGTGCTGGGCCGGTCACTGAAGACGACGAACTGTCTGGAGTCCATCAATGCGCTCGTCGAGGAACGCTGTGCGAAGGTCGATCACTGGCAGAACTCGAGCCAACGCCACCGCTGGCTGGCCACTGCGCTCCTCGACATCGAACCGCGCTTGCGCAAGGTGATGGGCTACCGCCACCTGCCCACGCTCCGTGCCGCGCTGAAGCGAGAACTGAAGATAGACACGACGACGTCGAAGAAGAAAGCCGCGTGATGAATCAGGAGCCGTAGAGAGTTTCAACTAAGAATGGGCTTGACTCACGACCGCAGTCCCAGAGCATAACGTTTCCGTTGTTGTGCAGTAGTGAAACACACAGGCCGTGACCAACATCGTGGATGGTAACTGTCATTTGCTGCTCCCGGTCTCGTCCGAACGCTGTTCGGGCACGATTTGCTGGCTGTCGTCGTAGGTTCGTGACGGACGGATTCCCCACACAGACTGAGCGATCTCTTCGAGTCGAGCGAGAAAGCGATCGACGTTGAATCCGGCAATGAAAGCGAGTGCAAGGAAACCGAACGGAACGGATTCAGAAGCACGCTCAGCCTCAAGCACAAGTAGGCCAGCTCTCAAAATGACGTAGGCCACGCCGCCGACCACGCTGCTCACAAGCGGCCGAAGAATGTACCAGACCGTCCAGTTCGCGTTCCACCTGTTGTGTACGCTTCGATTCAAGTACACGGCGCGGAGGCAGTAGACGACGCCACCGAGACCACCCATGAGTACGCAGTTGTAGACCAAGAGGTAGGGGACAATCCACGGAGGAAGGAGGCTGCGGAGCTCAAGAATCCAGAGCGACCCGAGCGTTGCAACAAATACGATGAGATAGCTGATGACGATAGTCATGTTAGCCCGTGCATTACGTCGGGGTCATCGGGACATCCCTGTGGTGCCATGACGCGTGATCGAGAAGCATGCGATCTTGCGGCAGTGGGATGGACGGAGAGCGAACTAACTTAGCTGACTGAGGCACTGAGTGAACTGACGGAAGCCCAATCGGAAACTGGTAAGCGAAAGCAGTCACTGCGAGGCGCCCGAGAGTCTCATGCGGTCAATATACTTAACGAATTCGATCTTGTGGACATCCTGGTCCATACGCAGGTCGAATTCCAAGAGTAAGTCGTCGCGGCGATCTTGACGTTGCATGAGACGCCGACACCCGTCTATCGTACCATGGTGCATTGGCCAGAGTCCCGCTCCCACGCGGGATGCGGTCGCTCCCGGTCTTGGCTATCCTCGCCAGCCACGCCAACCTTGTTCCGTGGCGCGCCAACCTCTGACCCTCAACCGGCGAGCGCGCTCGCGGAACGCACTCGCGCCACCCTCCAATATGTCGCAGACCGCCTTTCGGATGCCCGCATCCTCCAAGCCACCCGCTGTATAGGAGACAGGAGGCAGGGCGCCGGGCGGATGCGTACCGGCCTCCGCAATAATGACCTGATCGGCGTCGGTATTGATTGCGAGATTTGCGTTGTGAGTCACCATAATGACCTGACGCTTCGACTTGGTCTCGACAAACAGACCTACCAGTTCTTCGAACACGGACTTTGGATCGAGGTTTTCCTCGGGCTGATCGATCACCAATGGACGCCCGTCAGCATCGTCCAGCGAAAGGTAGAGTAACAACAGCACGATCCCACGGGTCCCGGGTGACAGCTTCCGGATATCCACCCCGTCATACGCGATACCATATCGAATGTCGATATGATCGGTATTGAATAGCCATTGCGCGAAACGCTTCAACCAAGCTCGAAACTCAACCTGTTCGCTGTGCGCCATCGGCGAATGATCCAGCAGATCCTTCTGATACAATCGCCGAAAGTTTGCCATCGCGGCGACGACCTCGGATGACGTACCGGTTTCCCACGGTACCTTGAGCACGTCGATCGCCTTCTGAAGTAGCGTGCCCTTGCCCTTGAATGCTCCTACCTTCCTGAGGTCGATCAGTCCCTCTTCCGCCTGGTCCGCCCATTCCTCGACGTCCGCAACCCGAGCTACCGAAAAGGACAGGTTTTTCAACGTTCCAGTCGCTTCCTTTAGTCGTGCCATTAACGGCCCGTAAAGCTCTTCCAGAACGGATTGCTCAGCGACAAGCGCGTCGAAGGCCCGGCCGTATGCTTCTTCCCGTTGAGTCTGAAGTTCGCGTACACGATTCCTTGCGCCCTTGCAGTCTTCGAGCTTCGCGGTCAGTGTTTGCAGAGCTGCCGTCTCGGTCGCGATCCGGCTCGAAAGAAGTGAATACTGACGCTGAGTCTCCTTGTCCGCGCTTACCAACTTCTCTAGCCGTGCAATCTCAGCTTCCAACACGGCTTGCGAGAGCCCTGACAGATCAGCGTCGTCCGGAAAGAGGGGCGCACTCGGATCGCCGGGCGACGGCGGCGTTCCCTTTACCTCAGCAATTTTCCTGTCCATCCATTTGATGTAGCCGTCAAGGTAGTTGTCTACTTCGCCTTTGTAATCTAAGAGGAACGCTGCCCATTGCTTGTCCGACATGCCGCTGTTCGCATGCCGCGCCTGCGTTTGCCGCAGCGCCTCAGGCGCTTGATTGCGACGAAGATCCTTCACCTCATCCTGGAGCGCCAAGAAGGTTTGCCTTTGGCTCGTAAACTGTCGCAGTTTGCTCCTAATCGCATTGGCGGCTGCGGCAACCTCTGTATGTCGCTGCACGCGCCTTTCGCTACCCGCCGACACGAGCTTTGCGCGGTCGGCCGTGTAGGCGTCGACCAGCTTCTTCTTCTGGCGAACTTGTGTCTCCAAGCCTGCAACGAGCTTTTCCTTTTCGAGCTCTACACTGATACGCTCAGAAATCTGAGAAATCGCCTCTGCTTCCCGCTGCCGCGCGAGCCGATGGCGGGACGCGCGGTGTTCCAGTAACTCTGCAAAGTCCAGTGCACCATCTCGATCGTGATCGGGATGGGCTTCGAAGATGACGCCCTCGATTTCTCGCAGTAACTCGTCGGTCATGCCGCTTGACGAGCACAGATCCTCCACGAATTGTTGAGACAGATAGCTCACGCGAGGATAGCTCAACGGACTGTTGGCGTCGGAACCGTTGAGCGACCGTGTACTCGTGTCGCCGGCCGCCCAAGTGACTTTCACTCTGCCATCGCCAAGCAACGACCGCGCCCGGGCGAGGAACGACGGGTTCGTCGCTTCATCGCGCGCCCACGCCTCCTCTGAAATGGAATCGCAGCCAGCCGCGATCATGTCGGCGAGCGCGGTTTTGCCCGAACCCCGGGCTCCAATAATCGCGACGAGGCCAGCATTGAGCGGGATCACTGGGGTTTGCAACCAAGGCGCATTGGATATCTCGATGTCCGAAATGACCTGCGACGGCGTCGCCGAAGTCGGCGGTTCGGGGCCGACATGGGCCCGGCCGCGCGGATCGATGCATGCCTGCCGTAGCGAGTCGAAATCCAACCCTCCCTTGACCCACGAAAAGCGATCACCGAAGGGGGTCGCAACATCGTCCAGCTTGTGGGCGTCGCAGCCGTGGAGGCAGGGCTTCAGACCGCCATATCGGGCGCGGATTTCCTCTGGGTTCAGATCCTGCTCTCCGAGCCAGAACTCACGCTGCACCTGACTACCCGCAAAGATCACATCGGCGAAGCTCTCGATCTCTCTCCGCAAAGCCTCGTCAGCGGCCTCTCTGACGCCAGACGTGCCATCGGTTGCCCCGCCAGCGACGGCGACTAGGATGTTGTCCCGCGCCCATTCGCTCTCGGCGAAAGCTTCGCGGAGTTGCCTGAAGTTGACCTTGTACTGGCTCGCACCATAAGCAAGCGCAGCGCGCTCGTCCGTGATCGCGGGATTGACCTTCTTGCCGAGGCGTATCAGCTCCGGGCGGGTACAGTCGAAGCGATCCTGCTGCACGGTGAAGTGCAGGCGAGACAGGAAACGTTCCAGTTGTGCGAGGTGATCCGCGCCTTCCGGAGAGACGAAAAGATGTAGGTTCACGAACCCGCCCTTCACCGTTGCCACGTCCAGTCTCAGTTCGACATTCGGAAAAATGAATCTTGCGGACGATATTCGTCCGTTCCTCTTGTATTCCACGACCTTCTCGTAGGTTTCCGTTACGTAGTAATCGGTAACCGCGATCGCTTCGATAGTAGGTGCCGCGGCTTCAAGGGCGGACAAGTAGTCGTGCCATGCCGTCGGTCCTTTAAACTGATTGTTCATAACCGTACCCGGCGCGTGAATATGAGGCTCCCACCGGTGCCATGCGGATCCTCGGCTGATCATGTTTCTCCTCGCTGCTCGCCATCCTTCATCGAGGCCGACGAGCACACAATCAGCTCCGAGGCCATGACGTAACGGATGCCGCATGCACGAGACGATCGGTCCCGCGTCCGGTTGGCCAAGCCCGCCGCACCAAATCCTGACCGGCGGCTCGCTTTCACCATGAAATGCCGAACCTCTGCTTCATAGCCGGTGTCCTCGCCCAGGGCTCGCCGGAAAGCCGATCGACAAGGGTCATGAACACCCGGCGAAACGCCTCTGCTGTCGACTCCTCTGTCAGAGTTTCCGCCCGAGCAGCCGGTAGCAATGGGCGCACATCGAGCAAGAAGCGCGGATTAGCGAGCTTGGCGAACATGCGCTCCTGAGCCTGGGCCCGCGAGATGGCTTGGCCGGAAAGGGTCAGGTACCGTCCAAACATCTCGACGATACGGCCGGCATCCAGGTCCTCGAAGACCTCGAGCCCGTGCGCAAGGTCGTAGAGATCGCGCCCCTTGTTCCGCTGCAACAGCGCGCGTAGTTTGGTCGCCAGCATTTCCTCCCGCGAGAATGTCGGAATGGCCGTTCTACCGGAGAACCACGGATTCGAGATCTCTAGCGGCAATGCCGTCGGCCCATCGAATGCTTCGATCTCCCGGGTGTTGATCTCGATTCTCAGTCGGATTGGCACGCCGCCGCCACTCTCGGCCTCGACCCGGAAACGAAACCTAGGCGCGACGGGGCTCTGCTCGAACTGCGCCCGCCCAAGCCACGGATCCAAAACGACCCGCAACAGATCGAGGATCGGACCGATCGGACCGTGTGACGTACGGACTAAATCGATATCCTCCGAGTAGCGCAGCGGCGCCGGGAAATGCAGCTTATTGAGCGCCGTCCCGCCACGACACCGCAGCGTCTCGCGCAGCACTTCGTCCGAGAAGATCTCGACCAGAGCACGGCTGATGATGAGGTCCTGCTCGACCTGTCGTGGGTCGGCCCAGGGAACGATACTGCCCCAGGCCACGACATTCTGCGCCGGGATCATTCGTCGAGCTCCGGCACGCGCCGCACGATGACACGCCATCGAGGGTCGCGCCGTTGCGGTTCAGGCTTGAAGTCCGGGTCCCTCACCTCCTGCCGGTCGAGCTCTGTCCAGGGAAACGATCCTCGCGCTCGCAATGACTTCAGCATCGATCCCGTCAGCGCGTTATGACCGAGGTGCTCAAGCAGACATCCCAAGCGCTGCACGACCGACCGCTCCACCAACGCCGAAAGCGCGGCGAGTTGCTCGGGATCGATCTGCTGTCTGAGATCGGAGAGGACCGTCGCGACGTTGTCGATGCCACCGGACGCCTGCGGATAGCGCAGGAGATCGAGAGCCGTCAGCGCGGCCGATGAGACCTTCATCGTGCCGGTATCGGTCTTGCGACGCTCGATCCCGGCCGTCACCGCTTCCACATCCCTGCGGAAGTAGAAGACGATCAGGTTGCGCCCGGCGCGGATCTTTGGAAGGCGCTTGGCCGAGATGACCTGGAACTCCATGACTGCCTGATGCGTCGCACCGTGCAGCTCTGCCGCCTTGAGGAGTCCGACGTAGTAGGCTTGGGCTTCATGACGCATGAGCGCGTCGATATACCAGGCCGGTGGAGGCCCCCCCCAGGATGCGTATTGCGGTGGGACGACCACATAGAATCCTTGCCGCGGGTTCAGCAGCGCCTCGCGGTGCTGCAGCCGCTCGGCCGCATCCAGGAACGCGCCACGCCCGACACCGAGCGCCTGTTCGGCTTCCTCGGCGGTGAATACCGTCCGGCCCGCGGAGAGCAACCCACTAACATATCTTGACAGGGCGGATCGCTGGTCGCTAATCATGTCGTATTATCCGCTTAAAATGCGGATTTGCAAGCATGATTATTACAATGCGTGCATATCATAATGGAAATTCCGCGCAATGAACGGATTTTACAGCATGATTTGTCATTCCAAGTCAAACCTATAACATGACCCATTCTGTGAATCGTGCAACGACTCGTCATTCGGGGCCGGCCCCGGATGCTCGAGCCCGGGCGGACGGGGACCCGCTGACTGAGAAGCGCCACGACCACGGCGTGCCCACGGTCGAGGAAGCCGCCGCCGTGGTGCTGGAGCAGCCGCGCCCCGGCTGGCGGAATGCCAAACACGCGCGGGACTGGCCACGCACAGTCTGCGCGCCTATGCGTTCCCGCGCATCGGAGAGCGCGGGTGCGCCAGCGGATCGGTGCCGCGCTAATGTCTACCGGTGTGAGCGCCACTTTCCGGCACACACCCTAATGCGAGACCACTCTGGGGGTGGTAGGATGCTTGGCCCGAACTGTGCGAATATCTCAAATCAGGGACACTGGGGATCCGCGGCCGCTCACTCAAGGCCATCGGTTCGATTGTGATCGGGACGTCGCTGAACAGGCAGGTCCTCCTAGCGAGGAGCGTTGCCACAATGTTGCCAAGACTGGGGTCGACTCGGGGGGACTCCAGGAGACTGGAGGGGACGACGGCATGGCTGAAACGTGATGACTGACAAAGACTTAGCGCCAGAAGTCCTTTGCCATCATTAACTTAGAAAATAACGTGGTTCGGGTTCGAATCCCTGCCTCACCGCCATTTAACTCGTTCTGTCTACAGCACTTCTCGATGCGCGATCCTCCGTCTCCGCTATCTCTCCACCTACTGGATCGGGTGTGGCTCCATCCAGCAGCCGGATTGCCCCCTCAATGGCAGCCGGACTCAGATGCATGTACCGCTGGGTCATCGAGAGATCGGCGTGCCCGGCCAGTTCTTGAATGGCACGGACGGGGGCACCCCGCATCGCCAGATGGGAACAAAACGTGTGGCGCAGGATGTGCACGCCGAGGTTCGACAGGCCTGCGCGACGTGCCACACGAGCGATCCCACGCTGTACCATCTGCCGCGTGAGTGGACCCCCGTCCGGCTGGCACAGCACCAGCGGTCCGCGCAGGTGTCGATGTTCACGGAGCGCCGAGGCAAGTCGTAGCGTGAGCGGGATGTATCGCAACCGCCCATTCTTCGGTGCCGTGATATGGCCGTTCCAATCTGATCGCCGCACACACAGCTGTCGCTTGGGCAGATCCACAGCCAGCCATGCCAGCGCCAACATCTCCCCGCACCGTAATCCCGCCTCGCCGCCGAGCAGAACAGCAACGTAAGTTCGCGCGTCTGCCGCCTGCGCCTGTTTCACCAAGCGCTCATAGTCACCAAAGTCGTGGTAGGTGGCTGATGATGACTTCGGTACGGGAAGCAATCGGATCGTGCAGGGCATCTGGCTGATGACCTGCCATTCCACCGCGGTCTTCAGGAGCACGTTGAGCACCGTGAGGACATTGTTGACCGTTTTGACGGCCTTCGATCCGAGTCCCTGCTTCAGTCGCTGCACATCTTCGTTCCTGATGGCATCCAGTCGGCGCGCCCCCAGTCGAGGCACAAGGTGGACACGCAGGATCATCTCCTTGGCGGCGATGCTGCTGGGCTTCTCGCGGTTTGCACGCGCGGAGCCGTCCACGAACCGCTCAGCGAAACCTTCGAGTGTGGGCACCTCTTTCTCGGGTGCGGGCACCTCCTTCCTGGGGTGTGGCAGCCCATCCATGAGCCATGCACGCTCACGAGAAGAGGTGGACCCCGAAATTCGGACAGGTTGCTAAGGTGGATTCCGACCTCAGAATGGAGAGATCGGAATCATGCAGAAACGGAAAAAATACCCCGCTGAGCTGAAGGCCCGCGTGGCACTGCAGGCGCTTCGCGGCGAGCAGACGATGGCGGAGCTGTCGTCGCGCTACAAGATCCACCCGAACCTGATCGCGAACTGGAAGAAGAAAGCCCAGGAGGCGCTTGTGGACGTCTTCTCGGACCACCAGCAGCGCCGAGAGGCGTCTCGCGATGCGGAGATTCAGGAGCTGCGAGCGAAGGTCGGCGAGCTCGTCATCGAGAAGGATTTTTTGTCCAAGGCCTTCGGCCGTTGAGTCACGGTCGAAGGCGAATGCTGATCGACTCGAACCACTCCGAACTAAGCATCTCGCGACAGTGTGGCTTGGTGTCGATCTCGCGCTCGACGTTCTACTACGATGGTCTCGGGGAGAGTGAGTTGACTCTCGAGCTCATGCGCCGGATCGACGAGCAATTTCTGGAAACCCCGTTCTACGGATCGCGGCAGATGGCGCGTTGGCTGCGCCGGGAGGGCTTCGCCGTCAGTCGGAAGCGGGTGCGTCGTCTGATGCGAAAGATGGGCCTCCAGGCGCTGTACCAGCGCCCGAGCACGTCGGTTCCGCACCCGGAGCACCGGGTCTACCCCTATTTGCTGCGCGACCGAGCGGTCGAACGTGCGAACGAGGCCTGGTGCGCCGACGTGACGTACATTCCGCTGCACCGCGGATTCCTGTACCTGGTCGCGATCCAGGATTGGGCCAGCCGGAAGGTGCTGTCGTGGCGCTTGTCCAACACGATGGATGCCTCGTTCTGTGTGGAGGCCCTCGCGGAAGCCCTCGCGCAGTACGGACCGCCAGCGATCTTCAACACCGACCAAGGCAGCCAGTTCACCAGCCTGGAGTTCACTCAGACGCTCAAAGACGCAGGCGTGCAGATCTCGATGGACGGCAAGGGCCGCTGGATGGACAACGTCTTCATCGAGCGGCTGTGGCGCTCGCTCAAGTACGAGTGCGTCTACCTGCACGACTTCGAGGTTGGCTCCGAGGCGCGGGCCAGCATCGGCCGGTGGATCGACTTCTACAATGCCGAGCGACCGCACTCGTCGCTCGATGATCGCACGCCTGATGAGGCGTACTCGGATTTGGGAGGTGCGCCGACCTCGTCGCTGCGCTCCTCGTCAGCGCAGTCGGAAGCGGCTTAGAAACATGAACCTGGAATCCACCTTAACTTGGCCGCTGAGCTGTCCAAAGGATGGGGTCCACCTCTCTTACGAGGATTCGAGAGGCAGGCGAAAGTGCCGTAAGTGTTCTGAGTTGCCTCGAACTGGCCTCGACCCACCCCCGACCCTCGATGTGTGGTCGGTGAGCCGGCGACCGGGCCACCGATGGGCGCCGAGGTCGGGGTCAACCGGTGGTCGTCGAGGTCGTGTCAATCTGCCCGCAAAAAGGGGTCGGTCCTAGGGGTGGTCACCCCTGCGCGAGGTCGAGCCTCCCTCTCACGAGCACAATCCGTGTATCCAGTGACCTACAATCAGTGTCCGACTTTTATTATTGAGTGGGGTGTATTCGTAGGTATGCGGATGCACTCATGTGGTGCATGTAGGGCGCTGTATTGCACCATCATGGTGCAACGTAGGTATCTGTATCGCTGTTTTGTAGGTCGTTCTACCCTAGACATGGACCGTATCAAGGTTGTAGGTCGCTGGTAGGTCAGTGGTTCGGGGGTGAAAGTCGGCAAAAGTGCGTCGAACTGACGGTGCATCGACCGACGAAAAGCGAAAGTGTCAAACGGAGGCTCATCTGTCAGCACCGATGGTACAAGTCCGGAAAACGCCGATCTGAGAAGTCCCCTCGGTCGGTCGCACCGTCACAAACGAATCATCCGTGTCCATGCACGCGCCCCACGCGATGTACGCGTCAGTCGTGTGTGAGCGGCACCGGGCTATCAGCGTCGCGGCTGAGGCACAGGTCCTTACCTTGGTATTTCTTGCTGATGACCACGCGGGCCTTAAGCTGCACCTTGAGCGTTGTTGTGCCATCCTTTATGAAACGCGAGAAAGTCCGAGCCCTGCCAATCGTCATCCAGCTTGCCCGTAGCTCAGTTGGATAGAGCATCGGCCTTCTGATATGGAACGACCTGTCAACCCCTTCTCCGTTATCTTCGTGTCACCTCCAAGTCGAGGCACGCCACGTCAGTGGCGATCGAGCGGCTGTTGCGACGGTTGATCACTCTGATATACGCGGGTCGAAACCGCATGGTCGTCATCCGTCGGGAGCTACCTCGGACTAAGCGCGCGGATCCGGCTCGTAGGCTTGCCGCATAGAAGACCACGAGGGTTCTCCTGTTCGTGTGCCGCTCGATCGCCACCGCCATGGCGTGCCTCGTTCGTCGTCTGGCTAGGCTGCGATACCCCGCGCGGGCCCCGCCGCCGTTTCCGCCGTGGTGCCAATGGCCCAGATGAAGCCCAAGAGTTCGCGCCCGATGGCCGTCACGACCTGTTGTTTACTTTTCCCGCGCGCCGTCAGGGTGCGATAGCGCCGGTGCAACCGGTGCTGTGCCTTCCACGCGATCGCGTTGACCTCGTCACTGGTGCGTTGCTGGCGCTTGAGGAGCGCCCGCCCGCGGGCGGGCCGGTGCCGGTACGCCCAGGCCGCTTCAATCACGATCCGTCGCAGATGGGCATTGCCGGTCTTGGTGATCCCGCCGCGGCGTGTCCGGGGGCCGCTGGAGTACTCGCTGGGCACCGTGCCGCTGTAGCTCATCAGTTGCGAGGGCCGACCAAAGCGCGAGACCTGGCCGAGTTCGGCCACGATCGTGGCCGCGGACACCTGCGCGATCCCGCGCAGGGCCTGCAGCGCTTCGATCACGACCCGCATCGGCGCGGGGGCCGTCTGCACCGCCTCGTCCAAGGCGTCCTCGAGCCGCTCCAGGCGGGCGGCCACATGTTCGATCTCATGGAGATAGTCCAGGAACGTCGCCTCTTGCGCCGCGTGGGCAAACCGCACCCCCTTGACCCACAGAAGATGCCGCTGGGTCCAGGGGGTCATGCCGGGGGGCCGGCACCGACCGTGTCGCAGCAGAAACTTGCCCAACCGATGGCGCGCGCGCAGCTGATCTTTCTTCGCCGCCTCTCGGGCGCGCACCACGTCCCGTAGCGCCTCGTGCGCGGCGTCGGGGACCCACACGGGCGTCAAGTCGCCACCGCGGTAACTCCGTGCCAGCTTCAGGGCGTCGCGCCGATCGGTCTTCACGCGATCGCCGGCCTTCACCGGCACCAAGGTGGGCGCGACCACCTCGCACCGCACGCCGAGCGCGGTCAGTTGCCAGTAGAGGACATACCCGGTGGGACCCGCCTCGTAACACACGCGTAATTGCTCGGGCGATCCCAGCTGCTTCATCAGCTTGCGGATGGATTCCGGTCGATTCGGAATCATCCCCACGGAGCGCACCGTCCCACCCGGCTCCGCCACGGCGACCGCGATCGTGTCTGCGTGCACATCGAGACCGACGAACCGCACCTTCTTCATGACCAGCTCCTTTCGCACAGGGCTCTGCGGGGGGCAGGGCTCGAACTCGAAGCGTACTCACGCACTGCGAATCGGAGCCGGTCGTTCCATCATGACTAAGCCGAGGGTCGCAGGTTCGAATCCTGCCGGGCGTGCCATTTTCCTAAAGAATTCGCCGATTGTGCCCACTGCCTGGGCACCGGGGGCGAAGGTCCAGGCGAAAAAAGTGACCGGTCAGGCTCGAAGATTGGCTGACTGAAGTACGCCGAGCGCCACCCGCGCGCTTCCCAACGGCCTGCGCCGATGGCATGGTGTGACGTCGTGGAGCCCCGTACGCTGCGTGAGTGCCGGATCGCGCTGGGCCAGTCGCAGGCGGCGTTCGCGGCGACGCTCGGTGTGTCCCCCGAGTCGTATCGGACGTGGGATACCGGACGGCGGGTCACGCCGCCGAAGATGCTCGCACGCGCGCGTGCGTTGGCAACCCATCGCGATGACGATGATCACGCGCTCCTTCCGTTGCCCGTGCTCGCGCTGCTGATCGGCGTGCACGTCAAGACGCTGCGGGCGGCGGCACGGGACGGGCGCCTGCCGGTGACTTATGACACCCGGACAACCTTTCGACAGCTCCGGGCCCGCGCCACTCCCGCCGATGCCACGGCGTTTCGGCGGTCGTACTATGGGCGGACGGTTCGCCCAGCCGATCGTCGCGAGCCATTGACGTGGACCAATGTGCCGGACGACTACGACCTGCAGATTCGTGCGCTGCGTCGCGCGCGCGGGTTGAGCCAGGCGCAATTGGCCACACTGGTGGGCGCGGCGCACAAGGCCGTCGTCTACCAATGGGAAGCGCGGAAACGCACGCCGTCGCCCGTGTTCTGGCAACGAATCGCCGCGCTCCACGCGCCCGCCGGCAGTCCCTCGGGGCACCTTTCGCACGACCGAACGGCGCTGGCACACCCTCGACCATGCGGACGGTCTCCAGGCTGACATGGACGATCCGGCGGATCGCCGCGAGCAGAGCACGCGGATGGTCGAACCATCAATGAATCGTCGGCTTGTCCACCGCGATGGTCGCGAGCACCTGTCGGAGCACTCGTGTGCAAGACAGGACCAGCGCGTGCAGCTCCTTCTCCGCGATGCGTGACAGCTCCCGCACCTCTCCGAGCATCCGCACGACGTCCTGGTCCGACGCCGGTGGCGCTGACTCTCGTTCCATGAGCGCGAGGACACCGCGAATCATGGCGGTGATTTCGCCGAGATGATGCAGGGCCTCGGTGGCTCGTTCGGGCAGGTCAATGGCGTCCTCGTCACCGAACAGGCCGTCGATAAAGCCTTCGAGTTCCTCCACGCGCGTGCGGCATGCCCATGGAGCGCCCCGGATTGAGGTCGTCGAGCAGGGGAAGACTTCAATGGCAAGCGGGGCGCCGACGTGGTTGAACGGGCCGACGCCTCTCAGCACGTCAGCACCAATGATGGGATGGACTCCTCCCGCTGGTGCGGCATCATCGTGCCAGTGGTAAAACGGCCTCTACGGGCCACAGCTGAGGAGGAGTCCAGATGCAACATACAACGATCGCCGTTGACCTCGCCAAGTCCGTGTTTCAAGTGGCAGTCTCGCATCACACGGGGCGTGTGGATGAAGAGCATCGGTTGACCCGGGCCCGGTTCCTGCGGTTCTTCGCCCAGCGCCCGGCCGCGACCGTGTTGCTCGAAGCCTGCGGGTCGGCGCACCATTGGGCGCGCACCCTGGAACAACTCGGCCACACCGTCCAGTTGCTGCCCCCGCATGAGACCCGCCGGTCTGTCCGTCGCAATAAGACCGATCGCGCGGATGCGAAAGCGCTGCTCGAAGCGGCCCGGAACGAGGAGATCCATCCGGTGCCGGTCAAGTCGGTGTCGCAGCAAGCCGTCGCGTCCCTCCATCGCGTGCGCACGACGTGGGTCCGGACCCGGACGGCGCGGCTCAATACGCTGCGCGGACTGCTCCGCGAGTTTGGCGTGACGATACCAGTGGGCGCGCGCCACGTCGTCCCACAGGTCCGCGCGCTGGTCGAAGATGCGGAGGCGTCCGTCCCGATGGCCTTGCGCCCCAGTCTGGCCGCGCTGTGTGACGAGATCCGGACGCTCGAGCAGCGGATACACGGACTGGAACGCGAGCTGGCCGCGCTCGCCCAGCAGGTGCCGCACGTGGCGCACCTCCGCACCATCCCGGGCATCGGCCTACTCAACGCCACCGCGCTGGTCGCGTGTGTCGGCGACGTGCGGCGGTTTCCGTCGGGCCGACACTTTGCCAGCTATCTGGGGCTCACGCCGCGCGAACACTCCAGCGGGAATCGCCGGCAGCTGGGCGCTATCAGCAAACAAGGCGACCGCTATCTCCGCACCGTGCTCATGCATGGCGCCCGGGCCGTGCTGTCCCACAGCGGCAACCCGCAGAAGACCACGCCGTTCCGGACCTGGGCGCGCGCGATTGCCGCGCGCCGCGGGGCGAACATTGCCACCGCCGCGATCGCCAACCGGCTGGCCCGGATGGTGTGGCGGGTGTGGCGTGACGACCGACCCTTTGTGGCTGAAACCCGCATCGCGGCGTAGCCCCGTGGTGACCACTGAACCGTAATCTCTCCAGGAGGACTGCCGCGCGACAGGATGGCACACCGGTCAGACCGGCGCGGGGATACGCCGACGACAGGGGCTGGCCAGACAGGGCCGTACCAACGATTGGCATCCCCGCGCGCATTTACCATCGTGGCCCGGAGCCGTGCGTGCTCCCTCGAGGGGCCGAAGATACGCCTGCAGTCTGACGCCGTGCCGCCTCGCAGAATGAGAGTGGAAGGAGACCGAAACCCAAGACGCCGAATGCCGCCCCGCTCCGCGCGCGTCAAGGCCACGCCGCCTCCGGCGGAGCGCTGCGCGCTGCCTTGACCCGTGCTCGCACCGGCGGCGGATAACCAAGACGCGACGAAGGTAAACCATCGTCGCTCATACGACGGGTTGAACCTCGGTTTCGTTCTTACGCTTGACAGAGGAGTCCAGATAGGCCCTTGACACGAACGTAGGTCTCATCGACACGCCAGGACTTATTGGTTGGCTTGAGATGATGGCGCAGCCGTTCCTCCAGTTCGGGCCCGTAGCGCTGGACCCAGTGCCAAATTGTCGTGTGGTCCACTTCCAGGCCGCGCTCGCGGAGCAGTTCTTCGACATCGCGAAACGAGAGCGAGTACCGAAGGTACCAGCGCACGGCGCACAGAATCAGTGCGGGCTCCGTTTGCCGCCACTTGAAGATCGCCGGTCGGATTGCCTTCTTCATCATCTCTTTAGGCTACCAGTCGCCGCCGGCCACAGTTGCAACACAACCGGCGGAAGACCTCATCAAGCATCACGAAGCCGAGCCCGCCTGACCGGCCTCAGCGTTCGAATAACCCGGGTTGTCGCGTGGCCGTCCTGAACGCTGCGGTTGAGAGTTCTGGGCGCGTGGATGGGATGCCGGCCTGGGCGCGGGCCGTGTGAAACATGGCCGCGAGGGTCTCCGCCCAGACCCCGGTGCCGCGCATCCGCTCTCCAAACGTCGAGGTCGTGAGATTCCCGCCGCGCAGTTCCCTGATCCGATGCAGCACCTTCTGCTTCCGGTCGGGGAAGTGTGCTTCGAGCCAAGCCTCGAAGAGATCCTTCACGCCATAGGGTAACCGCAGCACGATGAAGTGCGCGAACTGGGCGCCGGCTTGTGCGGCCTGCCTGAGGATCGGTACGATCTCGTGGTCGGTGAGTCCGGGCACGACAGGGGCGATGCTCACGCCTGCGGGGACACCCCGGTCGCGGAGTCGTGCGATCGCCTCGAATCTTCGCTCGGCCGTGGAGGCCCGCGGCTCCATCGCCCGCCGCACGTCCTCCTCAAGCGTGGTCACCGAGAGTGTGACGCTCACGCAGCGGTGGGTGGCGAGTTCGGCCACGGCGTCATAGTTCACTTGGTCGGCGGACGCCGGATGTGGTGTACTTCGACGCACCCAGCTTCGGCACGGCGGCCTGAAACACGATGGAGATTTCACTTAAGCCGCTGTCCAGGTTTCGGGGTCCACTTCTCTCTAGCCGTTCTGGTACGTTCGCAGCCACTCGGTCAACATCGTGAAGTCGGCTAGAAACAGACGATGGCCTATTTGCTCTTGTTCGGGCCGTCATTCTGTAGTCGGCTGGACTCAGCGGTTACGGCCCAAGAAGCCGTCGCGAGAAGCTGCCCCAGTGGCAGCCGGACGAAAGAACACACCCGTACAATTGAACGAGCGCAGCCGCTTATCAAGGGTTTGGAGAGTGTGCTTCACCGCCGTGATCCGAGTGAGATCGAGTCGTCGCTGTAACAATCTCATTGTACGTCGCTCTGTCACCCTCAGGCACGTCCTCGAGTGTTCCCAGTTCCATAGCAAGGGAGAGAACGTGTTTGATTCGAGTTCTTCCCTTGCCTGACGCTTGAAAGAAGTCGTTCGTGAAATCGATCGTGGCTGCTTTCTGCATTGTATCCGTGAAGTGGCGTGTTCCGAGGTTCTTCGCCTTAATCGCTGCTTCCGCCATTAAAAACATGACGTCGAAGAGAGCCTGGATCCAGCAGCTCGCAGCGTCGGGTGACGGTCAACGGGTGGTCAGCTTGAATCAGCGCTCGGCGCTCGCTCACCGGTCTCGACCGAGCGCTTTGGACCAAAAATCCTTCTCCATCGTCAGCTGACCAATTTTGGCGTGGAGCTGCTGGGTCTCCTGCTCGGAATGCTCAGCCTCGACCGCACCGGCGCCGAACACATGCTCGGCATCCGCCACCAGCTTCTTCTTCCAGTCCTGGATCTGATTCGGATGCACCTCGAACTGCTCGGCGAGATCGGCCAAGGTACGCTCTCCTCGGACTGCGGCCAACGCGACCTTGGCTTTAAACACTGGTGAATGATTTCGTCGTTTCCTCTTCGTCATCTTCTGCCCCTCTCATCCTGACGGGAATGTGACACAGAAGATTCCACTTAACGATGTCGATCAGCTGTCCAGCCGAAAGGGTCCACCTCTGAGACCTGGCGCCTGCCTGGCTACCAAAGGTACGCCAACACGAAGATGCAGGTGCCGAGGAACGCCATGAACCTGAAGGTCGCGTTGTGCACCCGCTCTGACAATGTCTCGCCACCGAACGAGCGGACGCCCGAACCAATCTGCCATACAGTTGCCCAGAGCAGGATCCCCGCACCTCCGATTTGAAGCGCACTCGGAGCAGATGGAGGTGCATCGGGCCACCCTCGAAGAAGAGCTCGAACAAGCAGAGCCGTCAGGCCTGCGCTGAAGACCAAGACGCCGGCTCTGGAGAAGTCGCTTCGGATTGTGGAAGCACGGTCAACTACTGTGGATCGACGCTCCTGGGCCAGGGGATCGAACTTTCCTGCCTCCCACTCGCGGCGCAGATCCGCGTCGTTTGTCAGCACGTAGCCGGCATCGTACTGCGTCGCAAGTTCAACGTACGCCGTTGGGCGCAAGAAGAACAACACGACCGCCTTAGCGATCCGGGTGGACCCAAACACTTGGACAGGGCTTGTCATCATCCCCATCGATCTACTCGCACGAGGTACCAAACGCGGCGCGTACCGCGGTCAGCAAGACCTCACCCTTCTTCGCCACTCCAGGCGGAAGCTTGTCGACACTCTGACACCGAATCAGGTCCCGGCGGATTAGCTTGCCCACCGATCCTTTGTTGAAGTCCACCTTGATCTCGTCGAAGCACTGTTGCAACCGTGGCAGGATAGGGCCTGATCTGCCTAGCGTGATCGCGTCGGTAGCGAGGCCCCTGCTCTTCAACTTCAACTCATGTGACTCACACACCTTCTCTATGTAGTAGGCGTCCTCGAAGAGGTCTTCGATCGTCGCTTCCTTGCCAGACATCCCAAGGGCATCGCCGAGCAGCAACGTCACCGCCCGTGCATCCTTATACCGAGTGATCCACTTCTTCCGGAGCTTCTCCTCGGCTTCCTTCCCTGCTGAGTCCGAGTCGAACAACGCGACGATGTTGAGTTCCTGGCCGATCATAAACGTAGCAGTAGGAACGATCTCCGACGCCCCACCAGCTGCCGTGATCGAGACGTCTTCCGGTAGGCAGGCGAGACCCTCACGCTCGAAGATGTTCGAAAGCGCTGCGACGATCCAGTAGTCGTGGACACCCTCGACGAGGAGATTCCGCTCGGAAACGAGGTAGCTCTGATTCGCCCTCATCCCGAGCGCAGCCTGAAGCGTCAACCGCTCGTCGGTCTGAGTTCCACCAAGGTCATTCGAGACTACCGCCCCCGACTCAGTCTGATTGATGACCTTGATCCGCTCAGGCTCGCGCAGATCGACGAGGAACGGCAGGTGCGTTGTATAGATCAGCGTGTTCTTCTTAGCGTATGCGTCTAAGCGTTCGAGAAGATCCGCCTGCCCACCCGGGTGCAGGTGGAGACCAGGTTCATCAAGGAGAAGCACGCAGCCCTCGAAGGTTCCGTCGCTGTCGTGCATGAAGTGCAGATCAAATGAGAAGAACCACTGGAATCCCTTCGATTGCTCCTCAAGCGGGATCATTCCAATTTTCTTCTTCGTTTCCTCGATTTCCGTGAAAAACACCTGGCCGTCGACCCGAAACTGCACCTGGTAATCGTTTTGGCCCCAGCGACCGGCAACGACGTTCGTCAGCGTCGTGCTGGCGTCCTGTAGATCGACCTGGCGATCGTGGATGACGTCCTGCTCTTTTGATTTACCCTGCTTGATCAAGTCGTCTAGGTCGAGACCGGAAAGCTTGAGGATCATCAGAAGCGTTTCGTCCTCTTCGGAGAGGCGCAACTTCGTGTTGTTCTGGCGTTCCTTGATAGCAGCCAGATCAGCACGACCATGAAATGTCTTGTAGTCATCCATGTAGACAAAGGTAGGAAGTCTGGAGACTATGCTGTCGTGGACTCTCTGATATTGCGTGAGTTCTTCACCGAGCTTGGCTTCGACCTCCGTCAGCTTCGCCGCGTAGTCCGCAATGAACTGGTTTTCGTTCGAATACTGCGGCTCCGGATTCCCTTCAGTGAACTGCTCTTGCAGCGCCGTTACGTGTTGGTCGCGAACACTGGCGAGTTCCTCGAAGCGGCCTTCCCGGGCGCACTGTGTGGCCTCCCTGACGCACTCAGAGGTGGACCCCATCCTTTGGACAGCTCAGCGGCCAAGTTAAGGTGGATTCCAGGTTCATGTTTCTAAGCCGCTTCCGACTGCGCTGACGAGGAGCGCAGCGACGAGGTCGGCGCACCTCCCAAATCCGAGTACGCCTCATCAGGCGTGCGATCATCGAGCGACGAGTGCGGTCGCTCGGCATTGTAGAAGTCGATCCACCGGCCGATGCTGGCCCGCGCCTCGGAGCCAACCTCGAAGTCGTGCAGGTAGACGCACTCGTACTTGAGCGAGCGCCACAGCCGCTCGATGAAGACGTTGTCCATCCAGCGGCCCTTGCCGTCCATCGAGATCTGCACGCCTGCGTCTTTGAGCGTCTGAGTGAACTCCAGGCTGGTGAACTGGCTGCCTTGGTCGGTGTTGAAGATCGCTGGCGGTCCGTACTGCGCGAGGGCTTCCGCGAGGGCCTCCACACAGAACGAGGCATCCATCGTGTTGGACAAGCGCCACGACAGCACCTTCCGGCTGGCCCAATCCTGGATCGCGACCAGGTACAGGAATCCGCGGTGCAGCGGAATGTACGTCACGTCGGCGCACCAGGCCTCGTTCGCACGTTCGACCGCTCGGTCGCGCAGCAAATAGGGGTAGACCCGGTGCTCCGGGTGCGGAACCGACGTGCTCGGGCGCTGGTACAGCGCCTGGAGGCCCATCTTTCGCATCAGACGACGCACCCGCTTCCGACTGACGGCGAAGCCCTCCCGGCGCAGCCAACGCGCCATCTGCCGCGATCCGTAGAACGGGGTTTCCAGAAATTGCTCGTCGATCCGGCGCATGAGCTCGAGAGTCAACTCACTCTCCCCGAGACCATCGTAGTAGAACGTCGAGCGCGAGATCGACACCAAGCCACACTGTCGCGAGATGCTTAGTTCGGAGTGGTTCGAGTCGATCAGCATTCGCCTTCGACCGTGACTCAACGGCCGAAGGCCTTGGACAAAAAATCCTTCTCGATGACGAGCTCGCCGACCTTCGCTCGCAGCTCCTGAATCTCCGCATCGCGAGACGCCTCTCGGCGCTGCTGGTGGTCCGAGAAGACGTCCACAAGCGCCTCCTGGGCTTTCTTCTTCCAGTTCGCGATCAGGTTCGGGTGGATCTTGTAGCGCGACGACAGCTCCGCCATCGTCTGCTCGCCGCGAAGCGCCTGCAGTGCCACGCGGGCCTTCAGCTCAGCGGGGTATTTTTTCCGTTTCTGCATGATTCCGATCTCTCCATTCTGAGGTCGGAATCCACCTTAGCAACCTGTCCGAATTTCGGGGTCCACCTCTCTCCGTTGCCGCCAATCGAAAGTTTTCACCGACCTCTTCGGTTAGCCTCGGCAGATTCTGGCAGATAGAATCGATCGAATTTGGGTGCAAGGCGTCCGGGAAGAGCGTTGGGTCTTTTGGAAACTGGATCTCGAAATTGCCCGCGTAGTCTCTTGTGACGACGACCTCCGTACCATTCAGTGCCTGGCCGGCGATCTCGCCAAGTGTTTCCATTTCTTCTGGTGAGAGTATGAAATGCACCTCGCAAACGACCTGTTGATCGTTGCGTTCGGTACGCTGGCCACGGGGCCACTCGCGGCGCATGTCGTACGGCTCGGGGCGATGCGGGTTGAATTTATGCAGAGCTCGTAAAAGCGCACTTTTCCCAGCCTGATTCTTCCCGACCACGCATGTGAGCGCATCGAGCAACTCGACCTCGCCAGAGTCTTCGATATTTCGATACTTCTGTACACGGAAAGACTTCAACTGCATATCGGACTCCTTCTCAAGGCTCCATTGTCTCGCTGCGGCTACGCGATTTTCCTACCATAGCGTCTCCGCGCGATTCATCTCTGCGTGAACCCCCTTCCGGAGGTACCTGCCGGCTTTCTCCGGACCAGTGATTACTGGAGAACAGCGCCGATTAGCGTTCGTCGTGCCAACGCTCTGGGAATTCTGTTTGAGAGTCAAGACGCGGACACGCGAACATTCGATCCCGAACTCGGAGAACCAGTATGGCCGACATTCAAACCATTGGGAGCCGCCTGAGCGGTGACGGAGAGGAACGTTTCCGACACGGCAACGTTGGCACCGTCGCGCGACGGTGTCAGCGCTGCGCCGCGTCCGCTACTCTGCTTTCTCCACTGAGGTAGGCCGCCCAGTCGTTCATGAGCCGCCGCCGACGCTCGAAGAGATCACTGCGGGCGTAGGCCGCCTCGGTGGGGTTTTGTACCGTATGGGCGAGCGCGGCCTCGACCACTTCGCGGGGCGTGCTTGTTCGTTCCGCGGCCCAGTCCCGGAAGCTCGACCGGAACCCATGCGGCACGGCGGCGATGCCGAGTTCCTTGGTCAATTTCGATAGCGTCATGTTGGAGAGTGGCTTCCCGCGCAGACTGCGAAACACCAGGCTGGTGCCATTGCTCAGCCTTTGTACGTCGTGCAGGATCGCGAGCGCCCGCCCTGAAAGCGGGACGCGGTGATCCCGCTTCGCCTTCATGCGCACGGCGGGGATGGTCCAGACGCCCGCGTCCAGATCCATTTCGTCCCACGTCGCCAGGCGCACTTCGCCGGACCGAGCCGCCGTCAGCACCAAGAATTCGAACGCCCGCTTGGTGGGGACCAACGCCTGGGAAGCTCGCACGGTCGCGAGGGCGTCTGCCACCGCGCCGTGGGGCAGCGCCCGCATGTGCTGGACGATGTCCTGCTGCCGCCCGAGCGCCTGCCCGACGGCGTCGCCCGCCGGGTTGTCCGGCCGGTAGCCCATCGCGACCGCCCACTTCATCACGGCCCCGATCCGCTGGCGCACCCGCCGTGCGGTCTCCGGCTTGTCGTGCCAAATTGGGGTCAGGACCGCCAGGACGTCGGCCGTGGTCACCTCGGACACGGGCATCGCCCCGATGCGCGGAAACGCATAGGCGCGCAGACTGCGCGGCCAGTCCCGCGCGTGCTTCGGGTTGCGCCAGCCGGGGCGCTGCTGCTCCAGCACCACGGCGGCGGCCTCCTCGACCGTGGGCGCGCCCTGGCCGTGGCGCTTCTCGGCCGCGGTAGCAGGACCCGCAGAGGGAGAACACCGTCTCGCACCCCGCCCCGCGGCAGCGCACCGTGCGCCACAGCCTGGCTCTGGCGCTCACGCCTGGCCGCCGCTGCCGCGCCGCCGGCGCAGGGGGAGGAGGCGACGGGGCGGGACGGGGGAGACCGACCGACCGGCGGGGGAGGACGGCGGCGCGCGGCCCGGTGGGCTGCGATCACGCGACCACGGATCTCGACGCCCTCGCGATCGCACGCGCGTGAGCCCCTCGGGACGCGCGCGTGTCGGTGGGGCACTCGCGGCGAGCGCGGGCGGGGCGTCAGGACACGGCGACCCACCGGGCACCGGGCGTGAGCGCCAGCCCGCCGTGGGCGCGGGACCGGCGATCGCAGACGGCGCCTCAAATGCTGACTGCGCCGGGAGAGCGTCGTAGAGTCGGGAACGGAGAGGTCGAGACGCATTATCCCGAACAGCGCGTGCAGGAACCCTTCGGCCTGGCGCAGCGGGAGATGGTAGATGAGCCGCAGGGTCAGAGCGGTCTCGATGGCGAGATCCGGTAGCGCCGCTGCCCACCCCGCCTGCCGCTCCGGCGGGCCGTCCAGGCAGCGATCGCTTCCGCTGACAACCACACCGTCACATCGCCGCGGCGAACGAGGGCCTGATTGTAGGCCGGCCAGTTCGCCACGCGGTACTGCGTCTTATACGGGGGGTGAACCTTCGACTGCATCCCTGCAGTGTGGCTCCTGCGGAGGCGAAAAGGGCGGGCCAAACCGCACCACCCACAGAAGGACTTTGTCGAGTAGCCCCGGGGGATTGCTCCCCCGAGGCCCTCACCAGAACCGGACTAGGAGGTTTCCACCATCCGGCTCTTCCGCTGATGTGGCTCATGGCGATGCGCCCCAGATTCGCACGCGAATCCGAGGCACTCGGTCCACTACCTTTCGAATTTCTGGTGACATGAGTCCCGACGTCAACGCGCCGGTCATGGGTCCCTTCGAAAGCTCACACCAACACGGGCCGCCTTTGCTCGGCCGGGTCCGGGGGTCAACCCGTTCCCCGACGTCCTCGCTCGTATGAAGCCCTCCGACTCCCTCCCTCCCGTCGGCCGCGGCTCCGGTCGTCCCTGGCCGGTGGCCTACCCTGTCCCTCGTGCGACAAGGAGGAAGAAGGGCCTCCCAGGTGCCTGGGCCGTCCTCTTCCAGCGTGCCGTAGGCTCAGACCCCGCTGGGTGCGCGTCTCGGCGTGCCCATCGCGTCGAGACCGCCATCGCCTTCAGGCTGCACAATGCCCTGGGCACCCAGAATGAGCGTTATTTCGTGGCTGTACACCCTACGGCCCACTCGCTTACGTGCCTACGCATCGGCGTCTTCGTTACCGCGGACGCCGCAAGGCTCGCTCCCGGTGTGGGTGGGTCGCCCTTCACCGGACGGGTTTCGCACCCGTTGGACGGCGAACAAAGTTTCATGACGTCACCGCATCGTCACTCCCCTTTGACCAGCCTTGCCTGGTCGCACTTCGAGTAGCCCCGGGGGATCACTCCCCCGAGGCCCTCACCAGATCCGGACTTGGAGATTTCCACCATCCGGCTCTTCCGCTGATGTGGCTCGTGGCTCGCGGGCCACTACCGTTCGAAGTTGCGGTGACATGATTCGCCGACGTCGAAGCGCCGGTCATGGGTCCCTCCGAACGATCACACCAACACGGGCCGCCTTTGCTCGGCCGGGTCCAGGTGGGTACCCGTTCCCCGGCGTCATCGCTCGTATGCAGCCCTCAGACTCCCTCATCCCCATCGGCCTCGGCTCCGGTCGTCCCTTGCCTTCGGCCTACCCTGGCGCGCGTGCCACAAGGAGCAATGAGGGTCTCCCAGGTGTCCGGGCCGTCCTCTTCCAGCGTGCCGTAGTCGTAGACCCCGCTGGGTGCGGAGCCCTGCTCGCCCATGGCGCAGGGACCGCCGTGGCCTTCAGGCTGCATGAGGCCCTGGGCACCCAGGAAGACGTTATTTCGAGGCTGCAAGGCCTACGGCCCACTCGCTCGCGTACCTACGCATCGGCGACTGCGTTACCGCGGTCGCCGCAAGGCTCACTACCGGCGTGGGTGGGCTGGCCCCTCACCGGGCGGGGCTCGCACCCGCTGGACGACACACAAGGTTTCATGACCTACTCCTCAATCCCCCTTGACCGGCCTGCCTGGCCGCACCATGCAACAACGCCTCGTCACGCCACTGCGAGAGCTTCGCCGTCGTCACGCCATGGCGACGACTGAAGCTCTCGAGCGATTCCCCCTTGAGGATCTCGATGACCACGGAGACTTTCCGTCGCGCGGACCACCGCCCCGTGCCGACGAGCGCCGACGAGGCTGAGGCCTCTGCGGTCGCCCTCCGGGCTCCCTCCGAAGCCCCAGCCTCGGGCTGTGTTTCCTTGGACATAGCTCATTCTCCTTCTCGCAAAAGGCTGTCCAAAGAAATCGTGGGGCGCGGGATACGGGACCGTATGATCGGGGCTGGGTTACCCTAAGCAGGCCTATGGAACAGTCGACAACGATGCCGCCAGCCGTCGATGCTACGCCGACGGCGTCATCGATCAACGAAGACTGGGTGGCCGTTTGGATCGGGGCAGCCATCATCGCCGTCGTGCTTGTCGGCGTCCGTCCTGCCGCACCGGGATTTGCCTGGGATGGCGGAGCAAACCTCGCCACGGTCTTTGCCGCAGGCAACCTGTTGCTCTGGCTGCAGCTTGGCGTGCTCATTCTCATCCCGGCCGCCATCGGCGCACGGTTGATGGGCGCGTGGCTCGTGCCCTTTGTGGCCGGGTTCGCCGTGCTGTACGGGTTGGCGGGCGTTTCGCTGATCCTGGCCGGCTATGCGGGTTCGACCGGCGTCGGGCTGGAGTACGTGATCTACGCACTGGCCATCGGATTGCTGCTCGGGCACACGACGCCGCTCCGGCGCTGGTTCGCCGAGGCGGTGCAGGCCGAGTACTACATCAAGATCGGTCTGGTGATTCTCGGCACGCGCGTCCTCTTCCAGCAACTGGTGGACGCCGGCCTGCTGGGACTTGCCCAGGCACTGGTGGTCGTCCTCAGCGTCTGGACGTTCTGCTTCTGGCTCTCGAAGCGGCTTCAGGTGGACGACGAGTTGGCCACGATCATGTCGTCGGCAGTATCGATCTGCGGTGTGTCGGCCGCAATTGCCACGTGCGGTGCCATCCAGGGTGATCGGAAAAAACTGTCGTACGTTTCGTCGCTGGTGCTCGTCGTGTCCGTGCCGATGATGCTCGTGATGCCGTGGATCGCCGGGGCTGTGGGCATGCCCGATGCGGTGGCGGGCGCGTGGCTCGGCGGCACGCTGGATACCAGTGCGTCGGTGGTGGCGGCGGGAGAGCTTGTCGGCGAGCAGGCCCGTAACGCGGCGATCGTCGTGAAGCTCTCGCAGAACGTGCTGATCGGCCTCGCAGCATTCATCCTGACGGTGTGGTGGTCGATGCGTCAGGGCGGCGCGGCCACCCAGCAGGCCAGCGCCTCGCTGATCTGGGAGCGTTTTCCCAAGTTCGTCCTCGGGTTTCTGGGGGCGTCGCTGGTGTTCTCGTTCGTGCTGCCGGATCAGTCGGTGACCGACACTCGAGGCCTGCTGGGCGCGGCGCGCACGGCCTGGTTCGCGATGGCCTTTCTCTCGATCGGGCTGGAAACATCGATCGGCGATCTGATCAAGACCGGTGGCGGCCGGCCGGCCTACGCCTTCCTCGGTGCGCAGGCGTTCAACATCGTGGTGACGCTGGTCGTGGCGTATCTGCTGTTCGGCGGCATTCTTTTCCCGGCACCCGTCTTCAACTGATGCTGATGCGTCTCGCGGTGGTGGCCGTTGCCGTGGCGCTCAATGCCGGCGCCTGGAGCAGCGGCTGGATCGGCGCCGGGATCGGCACTGTCCTCGTCGCCCAGGCCCCTTCCAATGTCGGTAGCCCGGCCGGATCGCCGGCGGTGACGACGACCTCGCATCCGCCCCTGCCTGCCGATTCGTCCAGGTATTGGCTGATTCCCGGGAAAAGCTCAAGATCGAGCACGGGCTTATGGACGACTCGGTCTCGGGCCTAACAGAGGTCGGAAGCGGTCACGTCGTTGAAGCGCTGCCTAGCGCGGATTTCATGAGCGCGTAGCTCCCGAATAGCCGCAGTGGCGGAAATAGTTCCGGCACTCGGTCGGCGCAAAGCGCGGCACGCACCCACCGTTCAGCATGCCGTCTACACCAAGGACGTATGGTAGGAGAGAACCGGACAGGCAGGGTGCAAATAGATCAGCATGTGTCGTAAACGGGTGCCAGCCCGCCGTCCAAGATGAGATCAGCCAAGCGAAAACCGTACACGGGACCACGCCGCCACGGAGGGTAACCACGTTGCAAGCTCACTGGAACCACGGAATCTCAGCCGCTCTGCTCGGCGTGCTGATACTGCTCCCCGCACCGCCCGCCTCAGCGCAATCGCACGACGACTTCGCATACTGGGATGCGAACGGGAACGGCGACCTGACGTGCACTGAAGCTGGACCTGCTTCACCTGCAGGAGGCCGTGATGATGGCCTGCGGTTGCCTGCGTACAAAGACAACCGTGACGGTACCGGCATCATCTACGAATGGCTAGAACGGAGCCGATCGAGCGACACGGACGACGACGGTATCGGCTGTGACTCTGCCTCGAACCCCAACGGTTATATCCCCAATGTGCAGGTGCAGCCGCCGGTGGAGACGCAGGGCTGCCCGGCTGACGCGGAGACGTGGCGCGGGTTGAAAGTCTGCGACGAGCGACCACGGGACGGCTACGCCCGCGACGCCTTCGGGACGGGCTACAGCAGCTTGGAGGACGAGATCATCGCGGCGTTGCCGCCCACGATGAAGGCGAACGGGCAGGTGTACACCCCCTACTCGTGCCTCGCGTTCGACATCACGGCGACCGGGACCGCGGCGACGGACATCGAGCACATCGTGGCGCTGGCGGAGACGCACGACAGCGGCATCGCCGACGAGCGGCGCCGGGACATTGCCAGTGACCTCGACAACCTCACGATCGCGGATCCGACGGTGAACCGGTCGCAGAAAAGTGACCGGGACGCCGCCGACTGGATGCCGGCCCGACACGGCGCGTGGTTCGCGGAGCGGGTGATCCAGGTCAAGCTGGAATACGGGTTGAGCGTCGATCCTGCCGAGCGGGACGCGCTCGAGGCGCTCCTTGCGGGCGGAGAAGCGCAGTTGAACTGTGTCGATGGCACGCCGGTGCCGGCGCTGCCGCTGATTGGACAGTTGCTGCTCGGAGTGGGCCTGCTGGCTGGCGGCGCGCGGCAGCTGTATCGGTGGACGAGTGGCTGATCAGCGAGGTGCGGGGGTAGGGTATGGGGGCGTACGACGACCGATCTGACAGGCTTAACGCTCACAATTGCCCCAACGATGCCGCTGGCGCGCTGGGGGTAGCTTCGGCCAGTCTTGGAGGACATGCCATGTTGATTCTGCGGTTCGCTCTTTTGTGTTCGCTGCCCGGATTGCTCCTGCCGTCGCCAGCGGCAGCACAGCGATGGAACGATCTTGAAGACGCGCTCGAAGGTCGTGAGTTGGTCCTCCGGCCCACCTTCGAGGGTCGCCGAAAGGTCTACCTCGACGGGGAGGACGATCGCGTCTTCGTGCTCCACCGGGGGGACCGCCTCTTCCCACTGCGCGAAAGCGAGACGGTGCGAATTACCGACGCGGACCCGGAAGACGACCACATCGAACTCGAGCTGCAGAGTGCCCGTCTCGGCCGTGGCCGTGTGGACGTCTACGGCCCGGCGCCGTCGGCGCAGGACTTTGAGCGCTGGCTCGACGAGGTGTTCGAGGTGACGACGGCCGAGGCTGATTTCCAGCGGTACATCGGAAACCGGCAGAGCCAGACGCTCCACATCCGCGGGGCTAATCACCTACCGGAGATGGCTGACCGACAGCCGTTTGCGACCCAACCCGATGCCCTCGCCAGCGGTTACACCCCGTGCGGGGTCTGTTTTATCCCGACGCCCGATGTCTCGGACTACGAGACCGAGCGGTCACTCGCGATGATGTCACTACAACAGGTACAGTCAACCTACTCTCCACTCGTCGACACGGAGTTGCAGGAGTACCTGGAGGGTGTCGGGGAACGGGTTCTCGACAGCTGGCCGGTTCCGCTCAAGGGCTACCGGTACCGGTTCCAGGTTGTCGACTCGGACGACGTGAATGCGTTCGCGGTACCGACCGGGTACATCTTCATGACTCGGGGCCTGCTGCAATCGCTTGAGAGCGACAACGAAGTGGCGGCGATCCTCGCCCACGAGATTGCCCACGTGGAGAGCCGGCACAGTTACCGCATCTGGCGAAACGCGCAACGGGCATCGACCGTTGCCGGGATCGTGGGCCTCTTCGCCGGAGGCACCGACAACAACGTTGACGACATCGTCGCCGTCATGACCTCCTTTACCGCCAACCTGTTCATGGCGGGTCACGGGCGAGACCGTGAACGCGAAGCGGACCTGTTCGCAAGCTTCTACCTTACCGAGACGGATGTCGGCGACCGGCCGCTGCTGAATTCGTTCCGCAAGCTCAAGTTCGCCCGCGACGCCCATGACCCGTTTGGTGAAGGGGGCGGCGGGCTGTTCGCGACGCATCCCCATATCGAGGAGCGCCTCGCCAGGGCCGGTGCGACCACCACGGCGTCGTTTCTTGAGGAGAACGTATTCCAGGGCGTGACGGACAACGGCGAACTGGTCGCCACTCTCCGTTTCGATGTGCAGCGGCTGTTTCAGAACGAGTTAGATGTCATCGCGACGCTCTCGACCACTCCAGAGCTGAGCGAAGAGGACGACGTCAACACGATCAACGTTCGAGTCGCGGGGCAACGGATTCAACTGCGTGAGCGAACCGCAGAAAAGATCTTTCCGAGCGATGAAGTCTCAGCCGTGTTCGGCAACGACGATGCGCGTGGGCTGATCGAAGGGCCGATTGAGTCGGTAGAGCTCGACTTGCGCAATGTCGACCGGTGGGAACGGATCGGCACCGTGGCCCGCTAGTTGTCTGAGCTTCTCCGACGTCAGGAACGGATTACTGTGTCGCAAACGCAGAGCGTTTTTTGTGTGGCGCCGCGGCGCGACGGCGTCGGGGTGAGGCCCACGGATCACCGCCGCGACGGGAGACAAAAAACGGGTTGGACGAAACCGCAGCGAGATCCGTCTATGGGGATTTGATCGTCGGAGGCATGCCGTGAGCAGGTGTCGTGACCCGGCGGTGGACCCTGGGTGCGTGGGCGGAGCCGACGGTGGGGGGTGGCAGGGCCTCAGGCGGCGGTGTGGTGGATGACACGCGCGCACGACTCCTGACACGGATGCCCGCCGCGATGAGGAAGGCACGGGCGAACGTCGAGCACATGGTGATCACGACGAGTCCAGAATCGCGGGACGGCCGCGGACGCCGACCAGGCCGTCGACGCGCTGCATCTGGCCGTCGTGACACCGGGGACAGACGCGCAACGACCGTCCGGTCAGGGCTTCATAGTGATCCCGATAGTCGATGGAGGCCGGCGCGTCGTCGGGCCGGGTCGGTGGTGGGGCACCAAGCAACTGCCGACACTGGGTCACGTGCTGGTGACGCGTCCGATTCGCGAGCAGGCCGTAGTACCGCATGCGGTGGAAGCCGCGCGGGAGTACGTGCAGGAGCACACGCCGGATGAACTCCGTCGCGGCCAGGGTCATGGTCTTCTGATGCGGTGAGCGGGGCCGGCGGTAGTCGGTGTAGCGGAACCGGACCAGCCCCTTCTCGAGATCAAGCAGCCGCTGGTTGGAGATGGCAATCCGATGCGTGTACCGGCCGACGTAATCGAGCACCTGGTCGGGCCCAGCGAAGGGCGGTTTGGCGTAGACCACCCACTCGGTCTGCCGTGCCGGCTGGAGATGGGCGGCAAAGCCTCGGGGATCGTTGAGGGCGTCGAGCGAGCCGGCGAAGTGCAGCTGGCCCATCTCGAACGCCTCGCGCAGAGCGTCTAAGAGGAGCCGGCGAAAGAGCCGGGACAGCACTCGGACCGGGAGGAAGAACCCGGGGCGGCACGCGATCCACCGCGTGCCATTGAGCGAGAGCCCGCCGCCGGGCACCACGCAGTGCAGGTGCGGATGATGGACCAGCGTCTGTCCCCAGGTGTGGAGCACCGCGAAGAACCCGATCTGGGCGCCCAGATGGCGGGGGTCAGCGGCGATGGTCCGCAGCGTCTCGGCGACGGCCCGGAACAGCAGCCCATAGACGACGGCCTGGTTCTGGTACGCGATCGCGGCGACCGCCGAGGGCACCGTGAAGACGACGTGGAAGTAGTCGACGGGGAGCAGGTCCGCCCGGCGCGCCTCGATCCACGCAGCGCGGGCCAGCGACTGACACGTCGGGCAATGGCGATTGCGACACGAGTTGTACCAGACCCGTTGGTGCCCGCACCGGTCGCACTGCTCGACGTGGCCCCCGAGCGCGGCGGTCCGGCACGCCTCAATCGCGCTCATGACGCGTCGCGCGGCCGTCGAGAGTGAGCCCCCGGCCTCGGCGCGATAGGTGTCGCCGTACTGGCGGAAGACGTCCGCCACGTCCAGCGTCGGATGATCCACGCGCGACGCTCTCAGACGGTCGGCGGTCGCGTGAGCGACGCGGGACGGGGAAGCAGGTCAAGCGGGCTGACGGTCGAGCACACCGTTGTCGTCGCGATGCGCAGGTAGCGAGCGGTCGTCGCCAGACTGCGATGCCCGAGCAGCAGTTGAATCGTGCGGACGTCCGTGCCGGCTTCCAGCAGGTGCACGGCAAAGGCGTGCCGGAGCGAATGCGGCGTCACCGGCTTGGAGAGACCGCTGCGACGACGGGCCTGTCGGCAGGCGCGGTCGACGACCCGGCTACTCGTCGGGCGCTCCGGGCGCGTGCCGGGAAAGAGCCAGTGGTGAGGCTGGCTGACGCGCCACCAGTCGCGCAGCATCGCCAGCAGCCTCGGAGAGAGCATCACGTACCGGTCCCGCGGGCCTTTCCCCTGGACGATGCGGAGGACCATCCGCTGGCTGTCAATCGCCGGCACGGTCAGCCGCACGGCTTCTGAGATGCGCAGGCCCGCCGCGTAGCAGGTCGTCAGGATGGTGCGATGCTTGGGGTGCTGCACGCTGTCGAGAAACTGCCCCATCTCGGCGGGGCTGAGCACCACCGGTAACGTCTGTGGCTTCTTCGGCGCAGGGATGACGGTCTCAATCGCCCACGTCTTCTGCAGCGTGACCCGGTAGAGGAAGCGCAGGGCCGCAACGACGATGACCAGGGTCGCAGGGGCCAACTGCTTCTCGTTCGTCAAGTAGAGCTGGTAGGCCCGAATCTCCTCAGGTCCCAACTCCGCGGGCGATCGACCGCAGTAATGGGCGAAGCGGGAGATATGCTGCAGGTACACCTGCTGCGTCCCCGCAGAGAGATTCCGTACCTCCATGTCCTCAAGCATGCGTCGGCGAAGGGCGGTCATGACGACTCCTCTTGAACGGGCCTGGTGGATGCCAGGCGTCGGTGAGGAGCGTATGGGAGGAGTGGAGATGCCGAGTCGGAAGGACGACCCGGATGCGCGTCTTACGATCGGGTACTCGATTTACCGTCTACCGCGAAGCGGTTTAGTCCAACGACCGTTTACGACACATGCTGATCGGCTACGCCCGCGTCTCGAAGGCGGACGGCTCCCAGTCGCTGGACCTGCAGCGCGACGCGCTGCAGGTCGTTCGCGCTATCGAAAGCCGAGGTGCGGCTGGCCCAGGCCGCGATGGCGCACCGCGACACCTCCGCGTAAGGTGCGTTTAATCGGCCGACCGCTCATGCGGCCTCCCGGTGGTAGAAATTGAGCAATCCGCCCAGACGCTCCCGCCGCTGAACGTCGGCGGCCAGGCTCACCGGCGGTGGCGGTCGTTGCAGGAGCTGGTTGTCGAGTCCCTGGTGGTTGCGCTCGCGATGGTCGTGGTCGACGTACTCGCCCACGAGGAGACGCAAGTGCCCTTCGCCGAGGGGGACGACGCGACTGAGACACTCCTCTTTCATTGAGCGGACGAACCGCTCGGCATACGCGTTGAGATTGGGACTCTTCGGCGGGAGCCGGATCGGCTGGACACCTCCGCCCTCTAGGATCTCGCCAAAACCCCGCGTGGAGAGCGGGTCGCGGTCGTGCATCAGATAGCGGGCGCGTCGCAAGCAGCCATCGACCGGGTCCGTCACATTGCGGGCCATCTGCTCCATCCACGTGCCGTACGGCTGCGGAGGGATCCCGGCGATGGTCACGCGGCGGGACTGCAGCGCGATCACGAAGAAGACCAGGTACCGCTGGAGCCCGGCCAGCGTGAGCACCTCGACGGTGAACCGATCGCAGGCCGTGAGGCCCTCCCAGTGCGCCTGCAGGACCGTCTTCCAGGGCATGCGCCGGCTCCGCTCGGGAGCCGGGTCGATCCCGTGGTCGTGCAGGATCCGCTTCACCGTGGTCCGAGCGATCTCGTGGCCGAGGTTCGAGAGCGCCCCGCGGATCCGTGTGTACCCCCACTGGGGATGCTCGACCGCCATCCGGACCACGCGCGCGGCCACGTCACGTCGCGTCATCGGCCGGCCGCGACCGCGGCGGGCGCTGCCGTCGTATGTCTGGGCGATCAATCTCCGGTACCAGCGGAGAATCGGGTCAGGCGTGACGATGCCGGCGACCTGCATCACGACGCGCCGTCCGAGTTTCTGGCCGCACACGGCGAGTCGACGGCGTTGGGCATCGGTCAGGCGAAGCGGCCGAGGGCCCAGGTGCTCCCGGAGGACCCGATTCTCCTCCCGGAGATACGCGATCAGATCGTCTTGGTGGCGGTTCACCCAGCCAGCGAACGTGAGAACGAGGAACTGTAGCGCAGGTATTGACGCCCCTATATGTCAAGACACTCGTTCAGGCAGCCAAGTCTGCGGCTTGGCGCGCTCGGTAGTCTGCCATCACGCGCTGAAAGATCTCGCGGGCGAGAAAGCGTTTGAGACAGCGGATGATCTCCCGTTTGGGCCGCCCTTCAGCGGTGCGTCGTTCGACGTCGTTGAGGGTTGGTGAGTGGTACCGCATCCGCACGATGACGGCCCGGTGGAGCGCCGCGTTAGCCTGTCGATGACCGCCGCGGTAGAGGCGGTGGCGGCCCGTTGTCATCCCGGACGAAGCCGGGATGGGGCAGGCCCCGCAGAGCTTGGCGAAGGCGGCTTCAGAATGAATCCGATCGGGGTTGTCGCCAAAGATGATCAGCATCTCGGCGGCGGTGTCGGCACCGATGCCCAAGCCCTCACGCAGCGTCGGCGAGGTCTGGGTGGTGAGTCGACCCAGGTGACGGTCGTGGTCCACGATCTCGACGGAGAGAGCGAACCAGCGACGGGCGAGCGCCCGGAGGGTATGTTTCGCCGAGGCGGTCGGCGTATCGATCGTGCCGCACCGCCATCCGCGGCAGCGTTTGAGGAGCGCCTGGTCGGCGAGCGGGTGGAGGGTCTCTCGCAGCTCGGGCGGCGCGGTGACGACGATCTGCTTCAGCGTGATCATCGCCGAGGTGCGGGCTTTGACCGCCGTCCGGCGCGCGACCTTGAGGTGGCGCATCATCTCGACCGCCCCGTCCGCGGTCTTCGGGATGGCGGTCGATTGGCCAGCCAGGACCGACCGCGCGGCGGTCTCGGCATCCACGGCGTCGGACTTCCCGGCGATTCGACGTGTGCGCCGGTCGCCCCGGTTCACTTCGAGCACCTGGTGCCCGGCTCGCCGGACCGCGCGAGCGAGTCCCGCCCCGTAGCTGCCGGTGCCCTCGATGCCGAACGCGGCGACGCGTCCGTGACGCTCGGCCCAGGTGATCAGCTGTTGGTAGCCGTCTGAGTCGGCGGCACACGATCGATCGCCGAGGCGGATCCCCCACGTGTCGATCGCCACGGCCACGTGGACGTGCTTGTGGGTGTCCACGCCGACGATCACCTTCCGCGCGTCGGGCTGGATAGTCCTGTGGTTCGTCACCGGGTGGCCTCCTCGGGTGCTGGTGCGTCGGCCGGATGGGCGGACAGGACTGTGATGGGTCGACGTTGCCGCAGGCCCCTATTGGGTCACTGCCCATCCGGTCAGACGGGTTGCCGTGTCCATCGCCGATGGCCGATGACCGACAGATCAGTAGCGAGGACCGTAGGTCAGTCAAGTTGCGGGTCAGGCCACCACCCGCCGGCACCCACCAGTGTCACCGAGCGACCTCGGCAGGCAGCGGAATGATGCTCACAGTCAAGTTGACGAAAAGCTCGTCGATCGACCCCCAAGATACTGGGCTCGAGCCAGCCGTGAACCCGCCATGCTGGGCATCAAGAATGGCCGTCGGCCTCAACTTGACAATACCTCAGTAGGTGGTGTGACCAGCCAGGTGCGTCCAGCTGGTGAAGACGTCCAGCGCCCCTTCGCACGGGACGCGTTCCATCGGCAACGCCCGCTTCTCGAACGGCTTCGCCAGTTCCTCGTAGATGAACTCGTCGCGAAACTCGATGCCGGCCGCGTCATGCCGGCCGAGGGAGAAGTACACCCTACCGATGCGTGACCAGTAGATGGCGCTCAGGCACATGGGGCATGGCTCGCAACTGGAGTAGATCTCGCAGCCCGACAGGTCGTACGTCCCCCGCTCGCGGCACGCGTTCCTGATAGCCACGACTTCGGCATGGGCGGTGGGGTCATTCGAACTCAGCACCTCGTTCCAGCCCTCGCCGACGATTGTGCCGTCCCGGACGATCACGGCGCCGAACGGCCCGCCGTGCCCCAACTCCATGCCGCTCTTGGAAAGCGCCACCGCCCGCTTCATGTGTGTTTCGTTCATAGTTTTTTAGGTGTTCCTGACCTGCCCCCCAGGGTTGAGCCAGTTCTTATGAGAGAGCTGGACTCATGATCAGGCCACTCACGGGCGTCGGGGCGGGCTTAGAAGTTTCCCGAGGCCACCTCTTTGAGAAGCGCGTTATCGAGCGCCTGGTCTGCCACCAGCTTCTTGAGCTGCGTGTTCTCTCGCTCGAGCTCCTTGAGTGGTGCTTCCGTCATCAAGTGTTGGTGAAGAGAGCTTAAGCCCTAATCATCCAGATACTTCCAGCCGATTTTGACGCTGGCAGCTCTCTGGCACTGAATATCTAGTCTAAGCGGTTTGGTTAGAACGAGATAAGGGCGGGGTAGCAACAGTTGATGGCGGAAGCACCCCCCTCGAAGGGGCCTGCGGTAAGTTGAGTTCCAGCTGCTCGTGCTTCTTCTCCTCTGGTTCCTTCCGCCGGACGTATTCGCGGATGCCCAGTTCGGCCACACCGACCATGCTCACGCCGTACCAGCGCCCAACATGGAGCTGACGGAAGAATGCCGGTTCCGATGCTTCGAACGCCACCCCACATGATGTCCGTGATTCCATCGGATGTGGGTTTCGCTTTGCCACTCTCTCCTGACGACTTCCTTGCTGACCTGAGCCGTTCATGATCGGACGCCGTCTCATGTTCTTCGACAAACCCTTACAACGGTCGAACCTCTGCGCGTCTCACCGCCAGAGGCGGTGGCTTACCCACGGTGAGTTAGCGCGCAGGCCACGATCACACGGGACCCGTCCACGCCGAGATGGAGCTTCCTCCAGCCGCGTCGCCCTCGGCCCCCATGTGTCGCTGCGGCCCACTCACCGTCGCCGACGATGGCCAGTCCGGTGCTGTCAACGATGAAGTGCAGGCTGGTGCCCGGGCGGGCGCGCCGACGCGCGCGGGCGAGATGCTGACCGCGTCGCGAGAGCGTGGTGTGATCGGGTGCCGTGAGATCGACGCCCAGCATCCCGAAGATCGAGGTCACGACGCCCTCGGTCTGACGCAACGGTCAGTGGAAGAGGAGACTGAGCGTCCGGGCGGTTTCGATGGCGAGATCGGAAGACTGGAGTTGCCCGCTCCGCCTGCCGACGCCCGCCGCTGCCCACGTGGCGATCGCGTCGGGCGTGAGCCAGAGGGTGACGTCGCCTCGCCGCACGAGGGCTCGGTCGTACTCGGCCCAGTTCCCGACGCGATACCTTGTCGTGTACGTCGGATGCACTCTCGACTTCACATCGAGATCATGACCCGCCGGCGGTCGCGATGGTCAACATGCCGGCCACTGCTCGCCTACCGCGCTGAATCAGCGCACCAACGCCGGTCACGGCCACGACCGACGCGCGGGCACGAGCGGGCTGTATTCAGGATGCGTCCGCCCGTCGCCGGTCCCGATAGTCCGTGGTTTCACGCACGACGACGCCGGACAGCAGGACCAGCGCGATGAGATTCGGGATGGCCATCGCCCCGTTGAACACATCAGCGACGGCCCAGACGACCTGGAGGCTCGTGACGGCGCCGACAAACGTCGCGGCCACCCAGACCATACGATAGCGGCGGGTGAACCGCGTGCTGCCCACCAAATACTCGAGGGCCTTCTCCCCGTAGTAGCTCCAGCCGAGTATCGTCGAGAAGGCGAACAGCGCCAGAGTCAGCGCGACGATCGCACCGCCCCAGGTGCCCGGCAGCCCTGTTGAAAAAGCTCGCGTCGTGAGGGCGGCGCCCGTGTCCCCTGACTGCCACGCGCCGGTGGCGATGATCGCGAAGCCGGTGATCGAGCACACGACGATCGTGTCAATAAAGGTCTGGGTCATGGACACGAGGCCTTGGGCGACCGGATGGTGGGCCCGCGCCGCGGCCGCGGCGATCGCGCCTGAGCCCAGACCGCTCTCGTTGCTGAAGACACCGCGGGCGATGCCGAATCGGATGCCTTGCGTCACGGTCGCCCCGGCAAACCCGCCGGCCGCGGCGGCCGGCGAGAACGCGTCGCTGAATACGTGGAGCGCGATATCTGGGAGCGTCCGCCAGTTGATCGCGAGCACGATCAGCCCGCCGACCAGATAGAACACGATCATCGTGGGCACGATCACGCTCGCGGTTTTCGCAATCGACTGAATGCCGCCCAGCACGACGAGCGCCGTCGCCAGCGCGATGATGGCTCCCGAAACAGCGAGCGGCACGCCGAAGGTCGCACGCAACGCGTCGGCGACGGAGTTCGCCTGCACCAGGTTCCCGATGCCAAAGGCGGCCACGGCGGTCAGGCCGGCAAACACGATCCCCAGCCAGCGCCAGCCGAGGCCCCGCTCGATGTAGTACATCGGCCCCCCCGCCATAGCGTGGCGATCATCGGTGACTCGGTATTTCACGGCCAGTACCGCTTCAGCGAACTTGGTGGCCATGCCGACCAGACCGGTCATCCACATCCAGAAGAGTGCGCCGGGGCCACCAGCCGCGATGGCGGTGGCGACGCCCGCGATGTTGCCGGTGCCGACAGTCGCCGCCAAGGCCGTCATGAGTGCCTGATAGTGCGAGACGTCCCCCGTGCCTCCTGGCTCGTCGCGGACGATCAGCGCGAGTCGCAGACTCGGTACGAGCGTGGTGAATTGCAGGCCCCGGAGGCGGAGCGTGAGGAAGACGCCCGTGCCGACGAGTAGCACGAGCATCGGGGGGCCCCACACGACGTCGGAGAGCGTGGTGAGGATCGTCTCGAAACGCATCGGCTATCGTCGCGTCAACAGGCTAGATCTCTCCCTCGACGAACGCCGCCGGCGCGTGGCGACCCCGCCAGCCCACTGGTCTTCCACCGTTCCAGATGGTCAATATTGACACAGCTGCACGGGCGGCCGCGCTCTGGGTGCTTGCACCGTTCGCTGTTGATCAGGCAGCCTGTCTCCGAGCCGACGGCGAGCAGCGCGTCGACAGCTCGGCTTCGTCAGATTCCGTGGGCTGGACGGTCACGGACACGTGCACGACGGCCACAAAGATACGTCGCGTGAGACCGCCCGCCGTGAAGATGTCGCGCACCGCCAAGCGCTGGCTCACCAGACCGGCCTGCATCGCCGGCGTCCTGGTCTCGCGCCCGAACCTCAACGCCCGGTGCGGCCGAATGAAATTGTAGTAGCACCGCAGGAGCTCGACGTGCCCGCGGAGCTGGTCTGCGCCACGAGCGTGGCATGGCGAGCGCCGGCGCAAGTACGCCGACCCTTGACGAATCGTGAGGTTGAGGCGCTCGAGGAACGACGTGTTCAGGGTCTCGGAATCCTCCGACGCCAACAGCGCGGCGTTCAGCCGGCGCGCCGTGCCATCTTCACGCGCCGCTCGACCCGAACGACACGATTGTTCCGCCGCGTCTTGAGCACTTGCCCATAGACGCACGCTGAACCCAAGAGGCGCACCATCACCCCGACGTAGTACTCGACGCCATCGGTGGCGATCAGGGGGCACCCCACGCGGCGTCCGCGGAGGATGACGTCGTTGATCGCGGCCTTGGTGTTGCGATGGGAGCGGCGGCCGAGAACACTACCGGCCCACAAGCGGGAACACACCTCGATCGTCGCAAACAGCCACAGGGTGCGGCGCTTGCTGCCGATGAACGTGCAGCGTTCATCCGCCTGCAGCTCAATGACGTCGAAATCGCGCAGCAGCCGGTGATTGAAGCACGCGGCAGCTGTCGCGGCTCGCTCGAGCCATCGCGCGATGGTGGTGCGGGAATGGCCCGTCACTCGGGCGGTCGCAGAAATGCTGACGCCCTCGACTCGTAGGCTCGCGACCTGGTCGAACTCCCGTCGACTGCAGCGAAGCCCGCGGTACGCGGTCCCCGTGTTCGTGCTGAGCGTTCCCCCGCATACTGTGCAGCGGTAACGCCGGCGGCGGCCCGACTTCGTCACAAACCAGCCGTGGCCCACGATGTTGAGGCCGGGCTTTCCAAAGTTGTCGCACCCAGGCTTGCCGCACGCCCTCTCGTCGATCGCATTCATCGCCCCAGTGTAACGGCGCGGCGAATCAACAGCGACCGGCACAAGCACCCGGCGATGGCCGCCGGAGATAACCAGATGGTGATGTCGCCTCGGCGAACCAGAGCTCGATCGGAGGATGCCCAGTTCTTGACGCGGTATTTCGTCTTGTATTTTGGATGAACCCTCGACTTCATTCTTTCAGTCTGGTCTGCTGCCTCGAAACGTCGTACCGTATTCGTGCACCAATGATGGGATGGACTCCTCCCGCTGGTGCGGCATCATCGTGCCAGTGGTAAAACGGCCTCTACGGGCCACAGCTGAGGAGGAGTCCAGATGCAACATACAACGATCGCCGTTGACCTCGCCAAGTCCGTGTTTCAAGTGGCGGTCTCGCATCACACGGGGCGTGTGGATGAAGAGCATCGGTTGACCCGGGCCCGGTTCCTGCGGTTCTTCGCCCAGCGCCCGGCCGCGACCGTGTTGCTCGAAGCCTGCGGGTCGGCGCACCATTGGGCGCGCACCCTGGAACAACTCGGCCACACCGTCCAGTTGCTGCCCCCGCATGAGACCCGCCGGTCTGTCCGTCGCAATAAGACCGATCGCGCGGATGCGAAAGCGCTGCTCGAAGCGGCCCGGAACGAGGAGATCCATCCGGTGCCGGTCAAGTCGGTGTCGCAGCAAGCCGTCGCGTGGTGCTTCCGCCATCAACTGTTGCTACCACGCCCTTATCTCGTTCTAACCAAACCGCTTAGACTAGATATTCAGTGCCAGAGAGGTGCCAGCGTCAAAATCGGCTGGAAGTATCTGGATGATTAGGGCTTAAGCTCTCTTCACCAACACTTGATGACGGAAGCACCGAAATACGACTATCGAAGCCCCGCCCAGGTGCGACGCGACCTCGTCGGGCTGGACGCGGCAGCGTAGAAGCGAATACCGTCAAACCACTGTCCAAGAACCCTGGGGCGCTACAGGACGCCCGTCCCGATACGAAAGGATGTCGCACGGCTCGACCGCTACCGCTGGGACGAGCATTGCCGCGGACTCTATCAGACGCCGATCGCGGCGTGAATCTGAACAGCGAAGACGGTGGCGAGCGTGGCGACGCGCCCGCCTGCAGAGTCTGCCGCGTTCCCGCCATCGCGCAGCAGGGCAGTACTTCAGCAACACATCTCACGCACGCCATCGCGAGAACTTCGCGGATGGTTCCGGCTCCCGCGACATGAAGATCGAGCGATAGATCGAATTCTTACGAATTCGCCACCCACACGTCACCGCATCGTCACTCCCCTTTGACCAGCCTTGCCTGGGTCGCACCGTGCACCAATGATGGGATGGACTCCTCCCGCTGGTGCGGCATCATCGTGCCAGTGGTAAAACGGCCTCTACGGGCCACAGCTGAGGAGGAGTCCAGATGCAACATACAACGATCGCCGTTGACCTCGCCAAGTCCGTGTTTCAAGTGGCAGTCTCGCATCACACGGGGCGTGTGGATGAAGAGCATCGGTTGACCCGGGCCCGGTTCCTGCGGTTCTTCGCCCAGCGCCCGGCCGCGACCGTGTTGCTCGAAGCCTGCGGGTCGGCGCACCATTGGGCGCGCACCCTGGAACAACTCGGCCACACCGTCCAGTTGCTGCCCCCGCATGAGACCCGCCGGTCTGTCCGTCGCAATAAGACCGATCGCGCGGATGCGAAAGCGCTGCTCGAAGCGGCCCGGAACGAGGAGATCCATCCGGTGCCGGTCAAGTCGGTGTCGCAGCAAGCCGTCGCGTCCCTCCATCGCGTGCGCACGACGTGGGTCCGGACCCGGACGGCGCGGCTCAATACGCTGCGCGGACTGCTCCGCGAGTTTGGCGTGACGATACCAGTGGGCGCGCGCCACGTCGTCCCACAGGTCCGCGCGCTGGTCGAAGATGCGGAGGCGTCCGTCCCGATGGCCTTGCGCCCCAGTCTGGCCGCGCTGTGTGACGAGATCCGGACGCTCGAGCAGCGGATACACGGACTGGAACGCGAGCTGGCCGCGCTCGCCCAGCAGGTGCCGCACGTGGCGCACCTCCGCACCATCCCGGGCATCGGCCTACTAAAGCGCTTTTCAGATAGCCCTTGTACTGCTTGGGCTCGTCGTGGTACTTCTGCATGTACCAATGCAGGAGGACCGATGCAAGCCTATTCGATGGATCTCCGAGAACGGGCCCTGCTCGACAGTGATGCCGGGATGAAGGCCGCGGACGTTGCGGTGAAGTACCGCGTGAGCGGGTCGTGGGTGCGGCTGTTGAAGCAGCGTCGGCGGGAGACGGGCGAAGTCGCGCCGCGCGTCCAGCGGCACGGGCGGCGCCGGATGTTGGAGCCGCACCTGCACACCCTGGCCGCGCTGATCGCGGAGCAACCGGATCGCACCGTAGCCGAGCTGAAGGACGCGCTCGGCACGCCGGCCAGTCTGGCGACGATCTGGCGCGCGGTGGCGGCTCTGGACGTGACCGTCAAAAAAAACGGTCCGGCCCTCCGAACACGATCGACCTGACGTCGCGGCCGCGCGGGTCGTGTGGCACGCCGCCGCGCCGACCTGGGATCCGACACGCCTGGTTTTTCTCGATGAAACCGGCATGACGAACAATCTCCTGCGGCGGTATGGTCGGGCCCTCCGCGGGGCCCGCGTCCACGACCACGCGCCGTGCGCCCGGTGGCAGACCAGTACGTTTCTCGCAGCGCTGCGGGTGACTGGCCTGACCGCGCCCGGGGTCTTCGACGGCGCCATCGACGGGGCGAGCTTCCTCGCCTATATCGAACAGATCCTCGTGCCCACCCTGCATCCCGGGGACATCGTCATCGCCGATAACCTCAGCGCACACAAAGTGGCCGGCGTCCGCCAGGCGATCGAGCGCGTCGGCGCCACGCTCTGCTATCTGCCGCCCTACAGTCCGGACCTCAATCCCATTGAACTCTGCTTCGCGAAGCTCAAAGCCCTCGTGCGCGCCGCCCGCTGTCGATCCACCGAAACCCTCTGGCCTTTCCTCGGCGCCTGTCTGCCGCACTTCAGCCCCGAGGAATGCCGCAATTACTTTCGACACTGCGGCTATCCGGGCACCACACGGTCATGAAAAGCGCTTTAAACGCCACCGCGCTGGTCGCGTGTGTCGGCGACGTGCGGCGGTTTCCGTCGGGCCGACACTTTGCCAGCTATCTGGGGCTCACGCCGCGCGAACACTCCAGCGGGAATCGCCGGCAGCTGGGCGCTATCAGCAAACAAGGCGACCGCTATCTCCGCACCGTGCTCATGCATGGCGCCCGGGCCGTGCTGTCCCACAGCGGCAACCCGCAGAAGACCACGCCGTTCCGGACCTGGGCGCGCGCGATTGCCGCGCGCCGCGGGGCGAACATTGCCACCGCCGCGATCGCCAACCGGCTGGCCCGGATGGTGTGGCGGGTGTGGCGTGACGACCGACCCTTTGTGGCTGAAACCCGCATCGCGGCGTAGCCCCGTGGTGACCACTGAACCGTAATCTCTCCAGGAGGACTGCCGCGCGACAGGATGGCACACCGGTCAGACCGGCGCGGGGATACGCCGACGACAGGGGCTGGCCAGACAGGGCCGTACCAACGATTGGCATCCCCGCGCGCATTTACCATCGTGGCCCGGAGCCGTGCGTGCTCCCTCGAGGGGCCGAAGATACGCCTGCAGTCTGACGCCGTGCCGCCTCGCAGAATGAGAGTGGAAGGAGACCGAAACCCAAGACGCCGAATGCCGCCCCGCTCCGCGCGCGTCAAGGCCACGCCGCCTCCGGCGGAGCGCTGCGCGCTGCCTTGACCCGTGCTCGCACCGGCGGCGGATAACCAAGACGCGACGAAGGTAAACCATCGTCGCTCATACGACGGGTTGAACCTCGGTTTCGTTCTTACGCTTGACAGAGGAGTCCAGATACGCCCCTCGCCGCACGCGGGCTCGGTCGTACTCGGCCCAGTTCCCGACGCGATACTTTGTCGTGTGCTTCGGATGCACTCTCGACTTCACATCGAGATCATGACCCGCCGGCGGTCGCGATGGTCAACACGCCGGCCACTGCTCGCCCACCGCGCTGAATTAACGCACCAAGGCCTCGAGCTGCAGGTCCAGCGGCTGGGAGCCGTCCGTATTCTAGTGGACTCGTTCCGTATGTGGTTGCGGCCGTCGTCAGGCAGTTACTCGTTGCAGGACTTCGAACGCTCGTTACCACGGGACGGCGAGAACAAAGGGAGACATGTCGAGTTGCAGACCATCGAAGTAAGCAAAACGGTTCGGGATAGCATCGAGCATTGCGTTCCGGTCTTCTATTGATATTCGGTCAGGTCGATATTTGACTGCGAAATACGCCTCGATACTATCGGCAACATCTTCCCGGAACGGAAAATCTCTAGCGTAGTTGGTGATGAATACACCATCGGCTTGTTGTGCGGCTAGCCAGCCAGCCGAACGGGAATGCCCTTGAAGTGAGACATGACCGCCTTCATGAATCAACGTCTCCTCCAATAGTCCAATACGTAGCCTGTCCGCCGCTTGAAACGTATTGATATGGAATATCCCGGTAGAGTTCGCCGAGGCCGAGACACGGTTTGTAGGCTCGTTCTGAATTTCTACCTCTTTAGTATTCGACAATAAGGCTTGCGGGAGCCGACCAAGCACAGGCGCATACAAATCTACCTGTCTTCGTGCTTCCTCTCTGCTTCCATAGTCCGGATGAACTTGGAACTCTGTCAGCCATTTCAGCCCCTCATACTGCACATTGAATAGGAACACATTACGTGTGACCCAACCTTGCTCAACGTGGTCCCATAGAACCCGGTCGGCGCGGCCGACATATGTCACGCTTCGAAACCATGATGGGTCCGAAGCATCAATAATGCTTGGTGTATTCCATTCGAAGTCACCGATAAATGGTGGTTGACGCTCGGCGCGGTTGCCGGCAACTTGCGTTGGCGTTGGCGTTGGCGACGTCGGCGACGTCGGCGACGTGTTGTCCCCGCAACCCGCCGCCTGACACAGAACAAGGAACGAAAGGACGTAGCGGACGACGGGACGCGTGTACGCCCCGACAACGACCGACATCCTCCGCGAGCTCACGAGAGACCCGGCGCCCGCCATCGGCGTTGTTGCATGGTGCGGCCAGGCAGGCCGGTCAAGGGGGATTGAGGAGTAGGTCATGAAACCTTGTATGTCGTCCAGTGGGTGCGAGCCCCGCCCGGTGAGGGGCCAGCCCACCCACGCCGGTAGTGAGCCTTGCGGCGACCGCGGTAACGCAGTCGCCGATGCGTAGGTACGCGAGCGAGTGGGCCGTAGGCCTTGCAGCCTCGAAACAACAGAGGGGGACCCCATCCTTCGGACAGGTGTTCGTCACAGCTAAGGTGGAATCCAGGTTCATGATTCAAGCGACCTTGGGCTGACGGGAACCGGGGCATAGCCCCAGGCTCCCGTCAGCTCCGTCGTCAGTATACGCCTCGGCCGGCGTCCGGTCGTTGAGCGCCGAGTGGGGCCGGCGCCGGTCGTAGAAGTCCATCCACCCGCCGATGCCGGTCCGGGCCTGGGCGCCGGTCGCGAACTCAGACAGGGAGACGCACTCGTACTTGAGCGATCGCCACAGCCGCTCGATGAACACGTTGTCCATCCAGCGGCCCTTGCCGTCCATCGAGATGCGAATGCCCGCCTCCGTGAGCACGTCGGTGAAGTCGACGCTGGTGAATTGGCTGCCCTGGTCGCTGTTGAAGATCTCCGGAGGGCCATAGTGCTCGAGCGCCTCGTGCAACGCCTCGACGCAGAAGTGCGCATCGAGCGTGTTGGACAGGCGCCAGGACAGCCCCGTGCGGCTCGCCCAGTCCATCACAGCGACCAGGTACAGAAAGCCCCGCTGCAGGGGAATGTAGGTAACATCCGTGCACCACACGTGGTTCGGCCGCGTGATCGGCAGATCGCGCAGCAGGGAGGGATAGATCCGGTGCGCCGGGTGCGGCTGAGACGTCCTGGGCCGCTGGTAGAGCGCGTGCACCCCCAGCAGTCGCATCAGGTGGCGCACCCGCTTGCGAGAGACCATGTCGCCCTGACGGCGGAGCCAGCGTGTCATCTGCCGCGAGCCGTAGAACGGCGTCTCCAAGAACTGCTCGTCGATCAACCGCATCAGGCGCAGGGTCAACGGGCTCTCGCCCGTGCCCGCGTCGTAGAACGACGAGCGGGCGATCGACACCAAGCGGCATTGCCGTACGATGCTGATCCGAGGGTGGTTGGGATCGACCATCTCGACTCTCCGCGGCCGCGGCTCACCGACCGAAGGCCTTCGATAAAAAATCCCGCTCGATGACGAGTTCTCCGATCTTTGCCCGCAGCTCCTTAACCTCGGTCTCCCGAGAGGCCTCCTGCCGCTCGTGATTCCCCGAGAAGCCGGCCAGCACCGTCTGTCGAGCCGTCTTCTTCCAGTTGGCAATCAGGTTCGGATGCACATCGTAGCGGGCCGCCAGCTCCGCCATCGTCGCTTCCTCGCGAAGCGCCTCCAACGCGACCTTCGCCTTCAGCTCAGCCGGATAACTCCGTCTCTTCCGTGGCATGCCAGACTCCTTCTCCTGGGTCTGGATCCCACCTTAGCAAGCTGTCCGAATTTCGGGGTCCACCTCTGTCCCCGGCGAACGCCCGGAACGTGGGCAACGCGACCTCCTGGCCGTCGTGCCGGACGCGCGGGCGGCGCAGCGCCACCTTGCGCCCGCCCAGGACGACCTCACTAGGCGCATGGCCCGCCCGCGAGGCACGCCGCTCGGGTTGATGCGCATACCGGGGTCCACAGACCGCCACGCGGTCCTCCTCCAATATCGCCTCGAGGACTTTCAGGCCCGACGCGACGACCAACGCCTGCAGCTCGGTCTGCGTGTCGACCAGGATATCGACCAACGGAGGTGCCGAAGCGCCGGCGACGATGATTGGCGACGACGGATGACTGTGCGAGACTTCTTCACGGCGGCTCCTTTCTGGGGGCTTCGGCCCCAGGTTTTTCCCACCGGCCGTATAGCACGACCAGCAGGGAGCCGCCGCTTCAAATTTCAACAGCTACCGGGGCATCCCCTCTCCTCGACCAAGTAGGCGATAACGTCCTGCTGATGCCTATGCACCCAGCCAGAAACCGTCAGCAGGAGCAGCTGGAGAGGGCGAGTAGCGGCCGTCATTCAGCCATTGTAGGCGCTCTCAATTCTCACGCTCACAGGCAGTTACGGACCGATCCATTTTTTGCACAGGGCGGGGTCGCGGTCGTGAATCAGATAGCGGGCGCGTCGCAAGCAGCCCTCGACCGGGTCCATCAAATTGCGGACCATCTGCTCCATCCACGCGCCGTACGGCTGCGGATGGATCCCGGCGATGGTCACGGGGCGGGACTGCAGCGCGATCACGAAGAAGACCAGGTACCGCTTTCTCGACGAGGTGTTCGTCACGATCCAGGGTCGTCAGTAGTATCTGTGGCGCGCGGTCGACGAGGACGGTGACGTCCTGGACATCCTTGTGCAATCGCACCGGAATCGGCGAGCAGCCGTCCGATTCTTTCGGACGCTGCTGAAAACCCAGTGCCGTCTCCCTCGACGACTGATCACCGACCAGCTGCGCTCCTACGCCGCCGCGGGCCGCACCGTGATGCCGTCGGTGGTCCACGTCACCGATCTGTACGCGAACAATCGAGCCGAGGTCTCCCACCAACCGACGCGTCAGCGGGAGCGCCAGATGCGGCGGTTCACATCGGCCGCTCAGCTCCAACGGTTCGCGTCGGTTCACGGTATCGTGCAGAATCTCTTCCGCGTCAGTCGACACCTCCTGCGGTCGGCTCACCACCGCCTGCTCCGCACCCGTGCGTTCGTTGAATGGGATGCCGCGACGTGTGTGTGCTGAACGAGCGAGGGCGAACGACCTCGAGGCGGAGCAGTGCACTGTTCACACCAAGTTGACTGTGAGCATGATTCCTCCGCCTGTCCGGAGTCACTCGGTGACACTGGTGGGTGCCGGTGAGTGGTGACCTGACCCTCAACTTGACTGACCTCTGGTCCTCGCTGCTGATCTGTCGGTCATCGGCCATCGGCGAACCTACGGCAGCTACCTGATCGGCTGGCCCGTGACCCGATAGGGGCCTGCTCCCCATGGCCCGTCAGAGTCCTGTCCGTCCAGCTGGTCGAGGCAGCGGCCGCAACCGAGGAGGCCACCCGTGACCAACAACCTGACGCCACGGCCTGAGGTCCGCGGGGCGATCGTCGGTGTCGATACCCATAAGCACATCCACGTTGCGGTGGTGATCGACACCTGTGGGATCCATCTGGGTGACCAGTCGTTCGCCGCCGATTCAGGCGGCTATCAGGCCCTCCTCACGTGGGCCGAGACCCACGGGCGGATCCAGGCGTTCGGCATCGAAGGCACCGGCGGCTATGGCGTGGGCCTTGCGCGTGCGGTCCGCCGAGCGGGGCATCGTGTTGTGGAAGTGAATCGAGCGGACCGGCGCCTGCGCCGCGTCGCCGGCAAGTCCGACTGGATCGACGCCGAGGCCGCCGCCCGATCGGTGCTGGCGGGCCAAGCGACCGCGACGCCAAAGACCGCGGATGGTGCCGTCGAGATGATCCGGCAGCTCAAAGTCGCGCGGGATCCCGCCGTGAAGGCGCGCTGTGCAGCCCTCCGGCCAGGTCGCCTTGACACGCCCACCGCCTCCGCAAAGTACACCCTGCGGGCGCTGGCCCGACGCTGGTTCGCCCTCGCCGAGGAAATCGCCACACACGACCGGCACCTCGCGCGACTCACGACCGAGACGTCGCCCACCCTCCGGGCGGGGTTCGGGGTGGGCGCCAACAGCGCGGCCGAGTTCTGATTGTCTTCGGCGACAACCCCGAGCGGATTCGCTCGGAGGCCGCCTTCGCGAAGCTCTGTGGCGCGTGTCCCATCCCCGCCTCGTCGGGGAGGACCACTGGGCGGCACCGCCTCTACCGGGGCGGGCACCGCCAGGCCAACGCCGCCCTCTATCGGTCGGTCATCGTCCGCATGCGGTACCACCAGCCAACGGTCGACTACGTTGTGCGACGTACGGCCGACGGCCGCACCAAAGGTGAGATCATCCGGTGCCTCAAACGTTTCCTCGCGCGCGAGATCTACCAGCACGTCATGACAGACTTCCGCGCTCGTCGAGACGTCGCACACGCTGCCTGAATGTGTGTCTTGACATATAGGGGCGTCAGTGCCCTCGCAGGACTGGCGCGCTCAATTCGGAAGCGCCCCCCAAGGCCCGTACCGTGTCTCTCGTGAATTCAGGGTGCGCGCCGCCGACGACGCTGCCGATCGAATAGGCTTGGACCCGTGACCAGTTGGATCATCATCGCCTTGCTGGTGGGGATCGCTGCCGTCAGATTCGTGGTGACGCGTGCCCGTCGTTCGCGAGCCGGCACGCTGTTCGCGCTTGGCGCGGTGAGTCAGACGTGGATCAGGGAGCAGCGATCCGATAAACACCTGGATCCGTAGTGGACTTGTCAAGTTGACGAAAAGCTCGTCGAGCGACCCCCAAGATACTGGGCTCCAGCACGTCTCGACCCCGCTCTGCTGAGCCTCAGAAACGTCCGTCAGCTTCAACGTGACAATACCCCGTGAACACCGGCGTGGACTGCGACGCGACGACGCGCTCCGGTCCCTCGAACCGATCACAGCGCACACCGTGCAGTGCCTCTCCCAGGCGGCTGTCCCGGCCGGAGGCGGTGGTCACCCAGGTCGACGCATGAACGGTGGGGCGTGCCGCACATGCTGGGCATGACCGCAGCTCAGGAGGGCGGTCCAGTCGCCGTGGTCATCAAGGCGGAAGCCGGTGAGGGGCCGATTCATCGACCCTCCACTAGGTATGTTTGCGGCGGCGGACTTCCCTACTGCTTCATGGCAGATCCTTTCAAGAAGGGTCGACGGTGCTTCCGCCATCAACTGTTGCTACCACACCATTATCTCGTTCTAACCAAACAGCTTAGACTAGATATTCAGTGCCAGAGAGGTGCCAGCGTCAAAATCGGCTGGAAGTATCTGGAAGTATCTGGATGATTAGGGCTTAAGCTCTCTTCACCAACACTTGATGACGGAAGCACCGCGCTCCGCACCCGAGCGTTCGCCGAATGGAACGTGGTGACGTGTGCTTCGTGAGCAGCCGCCCAAGTTCGGATCTTGGCCGGCGACCCGGCCCGCGTCCGGCAAGTTGACAAAACCTCAGCCACGCCTCGTACGCGTCGCCCGTGTCCCGCCGCACGATGCTCCGCATCGCCGCGTTGGCTTCGAGTGTCGTCGCGTCGATCCCAATGGTGTGCCCCTTCACCAAGTGGGCGTCCGCCAGCCGCTGCAACACCCACGTGAACACCGCTTGGTGCGTCTCGACGTCGATCAGCCGGCGCGTGCGCGACAGGGTCGAATGGTCCGGCGGCACCTCGTGCAACGCGAAGTCCAGGAACTGCCGGATGCTCAGCGAATCGGCCGCGCGCCACGCGATGGCCCGCTCCGAGTCCAAGCCCTCAAAATAGCCGAGCAGCAGCAACTGGCACGCTACCGCCCGCCCGCCTGAGCCGCTAGCCGGAACGGAGTGCCTTGGGGGATTGCACGCTGATGGAAAACTGTGCAAGTCCGATAACTAGGGAAGCAGTGTCCTTCCTGGTTGAGCAACGGGACGAGCGTGTCGCCGGCTTCCTCCGGTTGATGATCCCCGTCGCCGTCACCTTGGCGGCGTTCCTGTCCGTCATCGGAGTTCCGCCCGCCTTCGCCCAGGTTGACGTGGAAGATTGGCCCGGCACCGTGGAGGTGCGGGTGACGGGGAAGACGCAAGGCCTCACGACGGGAGACGTCTTCACTTACCAACTGCGACTGACCGAACCACCGACGGAAGAGGGATGGTGGGTCCGGATTCGCGCCGACGGCGTCGTGTACATGGAAGGCATCTACAACGGTCTCCGCTGGGTGCCATCCATCGGCTGGGAATTCAGCCCGCAGAACTACAACCAGTGGCGAGACGTCCGCGTGAGGGTCAACGAGGACCTGGATCAAACGGTGACCTTCAGCCACGAGGTGTGGGCCCACAACGGCATCTGCCCCGTCCACGATGTGGGCCGCGTGGCGGTCGACGTCAGCGGTGACGCCCCTCCCCCGCCCGAGGAAGATCTGCCGCGGCTATCGATTGCGGATGCGGCAACGGTGACGGAAGGTGGCGAGGCGGTCTTCACGGTGAGGCTGAGCGATACGAGCAGCGAGACGGTGACCGTCCGTTACGCGACGGTCGACGACACCGCCGTAGCCGGTTCCGACTACACCCGGACCACGGGGACGCTCCGCTTCGACCCGAACGAGAGGACAGACACCATCCGGGTGCCGATCCTGCAGGACTCGCCGGCGGAGCCGAGCGAGAGCTTTACGGTGGAGTTGAGCAACCCCAACCGGGCTACCGTGTCCGACGGGACGGGGGCGGTAACGATCGAGGCGGATCCGATGCCCGAGTTGCGCATCTCCGATGCGGCGCCCGTGGCCGAGGGCAACGATGCCGTCTTCACGGTATCGCTGAGCACGCCGAGCAGCCAGGTGGTGACGGTCGAATACACGACGGAGGACGGAACGGCGGATGCGGGCAACGACTACACCACCATCGCGGAAACGCTGACGTTCAGTCCGGGCCAGACGACGAAGATCATCCGGGTGCCGGTGTTGGTGGACTCGACGCAGGAGTCGAGCGAGACGTTCACGGTGGAGCTGAGCACTCCCATGGGGACGACGCTGGCCGACTCCACCGGGCTGGGGACGATTACGGCGGATCCGATGCCGGGATTGACCATTGACGACGCGGCGCCCGTGGCCGAGGGAGGCGCGGCGGTCTTCACGGTGACGCTGGTTCCGGCGAGCAACCACGTGGTGACAGTGACCTACTCGACGGTAGACGGCACCGCTGTCGCCGACGCAGACTTCACCCCAACCTCGGGGACGCTGACCTTCAATCCGAACCAGACGACGAAGACCATCCGGGTCCCGATCCTGCGGGATACCGTGCACGAGCCGAGCGAGACGTTCACGGTGGAGCTCGGCGACCCCACCGGAACCACGTTGGCTGACTCGACGGGCCTCGGAACGATCGCCGCCGACGCGACACCGGGGTTGAGCATCGCCGACGCGGTGAACGTGGCCGAAGGGCGCGACGCGGTCTTCCGGGTGACGCTGCGTCCCGCGACCAACCACGTCGTGTCAGTCACCTACACGACCATGGATGGAACCGCGGTCGCGGACGCGGACTACACGCCCGTCACGGGCACCCTGCGCTTCGAGCCACGCGAGACGACGAAGACCATCCGCGTACCGGTGCTCCTGGACACGATGACGGAGCAGAGCGAGACGTTCACGGTGGAGTTGAGCAATCCCGGCGGCAGCACGCTGGCCGATCCCATCGGCGTCGGGACGATCCGGGCGGACCCGGCCCCGAGCCTGAGGATTGGCGACGCGACGCCCGTTGCGGAAGGTGACGAAGCGGTCTTCACGGTGACGTTGACCCCGCCGAATGAACAAGTCGTGACGGTCGATTACACGACGACCGACGGAACGGCGGTTGCGGACGAAGACTACTCCGCGACGTCGGGAACTCTCCGGTTTGCTCCCGGAGATACGTCGAAGACCATTCGGGTGCCGACGCTTCGGGACGCCGTCGCGGAGCCGGTCGAGACCTTCACGGTGGTGCTGAGCAACCCTTCCGGCACGAACGTGGTCCACGACACGGGGGTGGGAACCATTACGGACGAAGGGTTGCCAGGATTGAGCATCGCCGATGCGCCGACCGTAGCCGAAGGGGGCGAGGCGGTATTCCCGGTGACCCTGAATCCGGCAAGCAGCCAGGTGGTGACGGTCGCCTACGCGACGCAGGACGGCACGGCGGTCACGGACTCGGACTACACCGCGACATCGGGAACGCTGCGCTTCGAGCCGGGCGAGACGATACAGAACATCCAGGTGGCGACGCTTCGAGACGCCATCGCAGAGCCGAGCGAGAGCTTCACAGTGGAGCTGAGTGACCCGGTCGGAACCGCGATCACCAACTCCACCGGGGTAGGGACGATCGCGGCGGACGCGATGCCAGCGCTGTCGATTACGGATGCGGTGCCCGTGGCGGAGGGTGGCGAGGCGACCTTTATGGTGTCGCTCAGTCCGGCGAGCAGCGAGTTGGTGACGGTCGCGTACGCGACGCAGGACGGCACGGCGGTCGCGGACTCGGACTACACCGCGACATCGGGAACGCTGCGCTTCGAGCCGGGCGAGACGATACAGAACATCCGGTGCTTCCGCCATCAACTGTTGCTACCACGTCATTATCTCGTTCTAACCAAACCGCTTAGACTAGATATTCAGTGCCAGAGAGGTGTCAGCGTCAAAATCGGCTGGAAGTATCTGGATGATTAGGGCTTAAGCTCTCTTTACCAACACTTGATGACGGAAGCACCCGTCGGTCCCTACGCGGCGCAAGGTTTCAGCGCGGGCTCCAACGGCTTCAGCGGCTACAGCCCGGTAGCCGCCGGCATCTGGAACCGCCGCAGCGTCGCGGCGTACAGCGACATCGAGCTGTCGGGACTCGACGACCGGTGGACCGTTGGGACGGCAGTCCGGATGGAGCACTTCGAGGACTTCGGCAACACGGTGAACGGCAAGCTGTCGGGCCGCTATCGGTTCACCGAGGTCTTCTCGCTGCGCGCCAGCGTGGGCAGCGGGTTTCGCGCGCCGACGCCGGGCCAGCAGAACGGGTTCAACGTGTCGACCATCTTCGATCCGGTGCTCATGGACCTGACGGAGCGCGGCACGATCCCGTCGATCTCGCCGGTGGCCCAGCTGCGCGGCGGCCGGCCGCTCGAGCCCGAGACGTCACTCAACTACGCCGTCGGCGCCGTCATCGACACCGGGCCGTTCACCCTGACGGTCGATTACTTCCGGATCGACCTAAACGATCGGATCGCCGTGACGCGAGACTTTACTCTGACGCCGTTCGAGGTCGATCAGTTGCTGGCCGCAGGGGTCGAGAATGCGCGCGGTCTGGCGAGCTTCCGGTTCTTCACCAACGACATCGCGACCACGACGCAGGGGATCGACATGGTCTCGACGTACGTGCCGCCCGCGTTCGGCGGCGACACCGTGTTCAGCGCCGTCTTCAACCACACGTCGACCGACGTGACGCAGTTCAACAGGGATCTGCTCAACGTGGCCCGGCGGATCCGTGAGTTCGAGGCAGCGCTCCCCAGGAACCGCTGGAACCTCAGCGTCAACCAGCACGTCGGCCCCGTGGACATCCTCGGGCGGGTCAACTACTACGGCGCGTGGTTCGACTGGGACAGCACGCAGACCCTCTTCAGTGGCAAGCCGGTCGTCGACGTCGAGTTGAGCATGCCGCTCGCCGACGGCACGACCCTCGCGTTCGGTAGCCAGAACGTGTTCAACACGTTCCCCGACGAGAGTCCCAACGCGCGAAGCGTCGGCGAGCGGTACAGCGAGTACACGCCGTGGGGCTTCAACGGGGGTTACTATTACGCCCGCGTCCGATACGCTTGGGGCAGCCAGTAAGACAGCCCCGCTTCCAAGAACGCACCCCAGTTCTCACGGTCAAGCACGCTGCCGCCAGAGGTCGTTCTGAGTCCGCCGTTGTCGGCCATCCCTTCGGTCGCTTCGACAAACCTGTCGTTTATCGGCGGGATTGGCTGTCACGGCGATGTCCCGTCACTGTTTAAATTGAAGCGGTGGCTGACCTTGCCCCCTGAAACCGTTCCAGCCCGAGCGTTAGAATGCGGGCGCAACGAGCAGGAGGCAGGATGCCACGCAAGCGGTACAGCACCGAACAAATCGTCACCAAATTACGCCAGGCCGAGGCGGAGTTGGGCCGCGGTCTGCGCGGCCCAACTCGTCGGCGAGACGAACGCGTCCCGCAACCCCACCCGCACGAAATCGAGCGGTGCGCACACCGAGCACAACCGATCATCCGGCGTCACGATGGTTTTGTCAACTTGAGTCTCGTTGAGCGTAACTTCCCCGCGCTGCCCCGAGCGGCCATCATCTCTCAGCAGGCGCACGTCACCACATCCCATTCGGCGAATGCTCTCCTGCGAAGCAAGCGGTGGTGAACAGACCGCAGCCGATATCGGCCAACCCGGAAGAGATTCTGGACGACGCCGTGTACAGCCGCAAAGCGTTGCAGATGGGCGGGTGACTTGAAGCGGCGCATCTGCCGCTCGCGCTGTCGGGTCGGTTGATGCAACACTTCGGCGCGGTTGTTCGCATAGCGGTCCGTGCAGTGGGGTACCGATGGCATCACCCGTCGGTGCGCGGCCGGATAGCTCCGCAGCTTATCCGTGATCAGGCGGCGCGGGAGACAGCCCTGCCTCTTCAGCAACTTCCGGAAGAACCGGACGGCGGCGCGCCGATTTCGCCGCGATTGCACCAGGATGTTGAGGAGGTCGCCGTCCTCGTCCACCGCTCGCCACAAGTACTGTTGGCGACCGGTGAGTGTGACGAAGAGTCGAGTGGCCCGGGGGAATTGCACCCCCAGGCTCTCACAGATCCGGACGTGAGCGTCTCCACTCATCCGGCTCCTACCGTCCAGCCGGTGCCCGATAAAGCAGAGGCCAGTGCGCAAAGAGCGCTGGCTCCCGAAGCCGGACTTCGCGGATCCAGTGCCGCGCGCGGCGGCGGTGCTTCCTCAGGCGTCGATATTTCGACATGGCCCAGCGCGCCAGCCAGAGGTCGAGATGCATCAATGCAGGGAAGACTGCCGACTTGTAGTAACGACCATAGTAGGTAATCCACCCCCGGATGATCGGATTGAACATCCGAGCTAGGTCATCGATCCGTTTGTCGATGCGACAGTCGAGCTGCCAGTCTCGAATAGTCTGACGGATCGCCGTGGCGGCCTGATTGCTGATGCCCGGACTGAAGTTGACAAACGTCTTCCCCCAGCGATTCATCGACCGTCTCGGCCGGAACGAGTAGCCGAGAAAGTCGACCTGATGGTTGGGGTACAGTCCTCGGCGGACGTTGTCCCTGCAGTACACGATCTGTGTCTTGCGTGGGTGCAACGTCAGCCCACACGCAGCGAGCCGCCGCTTGAGATCCGCCTGCAACCGTCGAGCTTGAGACTCGCTGCGACAGTGACACACGGCGTCGTCGGCATAGCGTTCGAACGGAATGTCGGGATGGTGCTGAGCCATCCACCGATCGAACGCGTAGTGCAAGAAGAGATTCGCCAACAGCGGTGAAATAACTGACCCCTGTGGCGTGCCCTTCGTCCGAGGCTCCAGGGTGCCGTCTTCCAGCTGCACCGCGGCGGTCAGCCACCGCTCGATGTACAACAGCACCCACGTGCAGTCGGTGTGCTTTCGCACCGCCCGGAGCAGCAGGTCGTGCGGAATGGTGTCGAAGAAGGCCTGGATGTCGAGATCGAGCACCCAGTCGTGGCGCCAGCATCGCTGCCGGGCCACGCCCACGGCCTCGAGGGCCGACTTGCCAGGCCGATACCCATAGGAGTCTGGATGGAAATGCCTTTCCAGGTCCGGTTCCAGGGCCATCTTCACCACGCCTTGCGCAATGCGATCCGCGACTGTTGGTATTCCCAACGGCCGTGAGCCGCCATGGCGCTTCTTGATCGCCACCCGTTTTACTGGCGGAGGAAAGTAGCTGCCCGATGACAATCGATTCCAGAGCTTGAACAGGTTGTTCTTCACATCCTGGCCAAACGCGTCGATCGACTGGTCGTCCACGCCGGCTGCTCCTCGGTTCGCCTTCACCCGTTGGTACGCCTCCCAAACGAGACGTTTGGGAATATCGAACGACTTTGCTTTATCCAAAGGCTCCTCCCGCCGCGCGGTTGACCTTTCGATAAAGCTGGACGGTGTTGCGCCTTCGCTCCAGCACCATTACAGCGCCTTCGTCACTACTACGCGCAACTCCGCCCCTGTGCCCCGCATCGGTACGCTCGTCTCGTGGGGCGTCCACTTGAACTTCTCCCTTTGCATCGGGGCGACAGGTTCCCACGTTCCACACAAGAGCCTGAACCACGGTCACGCCGCCTTCATGCCGGACGCCATCTGGGCAGTAAGCAAGGTGTCCCCCAGACTCCTCCCGGGCTAACGAAGCCCACCCGGTTTTGACGCCATCTGTGTATTTTTCGACACGTCATCAGCGGTTCGCTTGCGCTCGTCTCCGTGGCCCTCACCTGACCGGATCAAGTCCGGCCTTTTCCTCAACGCTCACCACCATCGCTCTTGACGACAGCAGCTTGAGGTGGTTTGAAGCCTGCTCCTGCAAGCCGGCTTCGAAGGGCCTACCCTCATCTCCTGTGCAGCATGGCTGCTCAGGAAGTAGCTAACTCATAACCCCTCCTTCGCGCCTTCGTGGCGCACCTTCATCGAGATACCAGGTATCTCCGAGGCGCCCGCGCCGCTGCCAGAGCCGTTTCGCATACGCGCGCCCGAACGTACGACACCACCGTCGAATCGTCTCATAGGTAACTGTGACGCCCCGCTGCGCCAGGAGGTCCTCAACATCTCGAAAACTGAGGCTGAAGCGAAAGTAGAGCCAGACCGCGTGAGCGATGATGTCTGGCGGGAATCGATAACCGTGGTAGCTGGGTACGGGGCTGGTCATGCAGCAACTCTGCTACGCTCGACCTCAACGTGACAATACCCCCCGGGGGCGAGGTAGCGTCCGGTGTCCACGTGATCGTCTCGCGCGCCCGGTTCCGTGGTCCGGGTTGGCAGAGGATGCTCCGATCACTCGGCTCAGCTTACATTCTAGAAGGGCGCCGTCATGTGTACCACCACGCCTGTCTCTGGTGTCCCGCCAATCATGTATGCCTGCCGCGTCACTTCCACACCAAACAGCAGCGGCAGCGACAACCGCGCGCCACCAGACGGTGCGCTCCACGTCGTGCCCAGGCTCAAGGCCCGCCCTGGGCCGAACAACTGCAGCCGACTGTAGGGCGTCAGCAGGCCGCCGAACGCAGCTAGGCCATACGCCACCTCGCTGTCTGTGCGCGTCGGAGTGCCCAGGGTGCCTTGGCCGATGCCCATCGGATGCATCAGGGCACTCGTATTGTTCCACAGCGTCGTCTGCCCGCCCGCATCCTGGCCGCGTGCAGATAATAGCGACAGCCGAACCCCGCGGCGCTTCAGCCCTGGATCCCAGCTCGCCTGCATCCCCACGCCCCAGTGCCTCTCGTGCAAAGAGTGCTGCGCTTGTATCCTGAGAACACAATCGTGTGGGTGCATATGGGGCTGTCCCGTGAACTGGTCGACATGAATGCCGCCCAGTATATCCAGACGGTCACGTCGCTGCTGGATCGCTACCCAAAGCTAATGGTGGATATCTCTTGGCGGGTGATCGACGACGCCTATTTCTCCCAGACGGACAAACGGGCGCACTATGTATCGTTTTTGAATGACTACTCGGAGCGGATCCTACCCGGCACGGACTTCCTGGCATCGAGGGACAAGGACATCGACGTCTATCGAACGGAGCTGTACGTCACGAGTCAAATCCTTCGTGACCTGCTCGGACTCATCGACAGTTCGAATTCTACAACAGGACCCAGACCTTGGATCCTTCGTCGGACACGAAGTCACACGATCATGAAACCCACTTTCGGGACGACGAGGTGGAGAATTTCTTGCGTGTCGGCCGCCACCTGCTCAGAGCGGTTACGCGCTCGTTCCGCGTGTGGATGAGGTGACGTGTGCCTGCTGAACCATGATGGCAACCGAACGACGGATTGTCACGCCCTCTTCTCATCAACTTGACAGTGCCCCGGTGGTGGGTCGCCCCCCCGACAATGTCAGAGATTCCTTGCGATCACCCGGGGCCGAGCCGACCGCGGAAGAGCAGCGCCCACACCAGCAACCAGAGCGACACCGCCCCGGCGCTGATACCGAGCACCACCACCGGATTGTACGCCAGCGCCAGCGGAATAGCGGCGCTCGTCCACAGCCCGCCGCCCATGAACGGCTCGTGCATGAGCTGCTTGTATCCGAAGGCCGACGTGGCGTCGGTGTCGCCTTCGGGATCGACGACGCGCAACAGCAGGAGGCCGGTGGCGGTGACGCCCATCGACTGCCCCATCTCGGCAATCGCACGCTCGAACCACGAGTCCGCTGGCAGGAGGCGGCGCGCCAGCCACATTACGCAGAACACGTTCCACAGCACTCCGGCGACAACCAGGATCGCCAGCGGCACGAGCCCCCCCAGCACCACTTCCACGTTGATGGTCGAGATCGCGGCCACCACGAGGAAGTCCATGGCGGTGCCCGAGAGGCGCTGCATGAGGCGATGGTCGAGCGGATTGCGCTTGGTGAAGTTAGCGAAGAAGAGCTGCACCACCAGGCCACCGATCATGCACAGCGGAAAGAGCGGGAAACTGTCGAAGAAGGCGCGGCCGTCGGCGCTCGGCGGCCACACCAGGAGCTCAACGCGTACCAGGACACTGTGGATCAGGTACCCGATGAAGACACCGAGACCGATAATGGCGAGATGGAAGCCGAGGCTGTCCACCGACGCAGCCGACACGGTTTGGCTCCCCGCGCTCGGCCGCTCGGCCGGTTCGTAGATGCCAACGATACTGCTTTCGGGCATATCCTCAATGCGCTTCAGCTGCCGGGTGTAGCCGCGGCGCGCTGCCCAGTTGACAAGCGCCATGCCGACGATGATGGCAAACAGGATGCCGCAGGTCGCCGATGTGAGGGCCAGGTCCGTGCCCTCGGGCCAGTCATAGGCGTCGAAGACCGGCGCCAGACCGGCGGCGGTGCCGTGACCACCCTCGAAGCCGACCGGAATGATAGTGCCGATGGCCTCGGGGATGCCAAACATCGGTGTCAAAAACACGATCGCCACTCCGAGACCGACGACGTACTGGCCCCAGGCGACGATCTGGCCGTACGCCAATTGCGGCCCGGCGATCCCCCAGATGCGTCTGATCGGCGGGATGAAGACTCCCAGGAAGAGGGCTGAGAAAACGATGTTGATGAGGAATCCTGGTAGCCGATTCCACCCCGCCGTCGTCGCGTCTGGAAGGTAGTCGCCGATCGTCTGCACGAGGACCAACCCGAGTAAACCACCGATCACCGATGCCGGCAGGTAGAGTTTCTGGAACAGGCGAATCTCAACTCGCAGGATTTTACCGATCACCAGCAGGATGCACAGCGCGCTAAAGGAAAGGACGATGTTCATAGGATTCTCTTGCGAGTCATCGAGTCAGTCGTGGGACACCGTGCGCTCAAGACTAGAGGAGTAAGCCTCCATGTCAAGGTCGGAGTGCGGGATAGGCCCCAGGATCACAGTCTCGTCGTTCCCATCTTCGCCAGTGTAGGGGTTCAGGCCTTTGTGGACCATTCGAGGTCGTGAGATTGCAGCCGTTGGTCGGCATGTTTCATGGCACCTGGCACACGACCCGCCGCAACGCGCCTTCGGAGCGCACGTCGAGCATGTGTAGCGCCTCACGGCGGTCAATTCGCGCGAGGCGCTCGACCGCCGTGCGTCGATTCGGCCGTGGACGTATCGGCTGGCACATCCCGAGACGAGCGGTCGGGCCGGCAGCGCGGGCTCGTCACGACTCGCGCTCCGTCGATGTTGACGCTGGCCACGTGAGCGCGAGCAAGCCCGGAGCCCAGGCCAGCGCCCACATCGCAAACTGCAGCAGGTAGTTTCGACCCTCCGCCGCCGGCCGTCCCCAGAGGACGTTACGGACCAGCGCGAACGCGATGCCAGCGGCGACAGCGGCCACGACACCTCGCGTCGCGACCTCTTTCCAGTCCCGTCGATTCGGTGCCCGCAGCCATCGTCCGTCAAGGGCGGCTAACAGGAGCCACATGATCACCCAGGCGCCTGGGATCGCCGTGCCGTAGGTGCGCGAATCCATCACGACGATGAGGAAGTAGTAGCTGAGGGCCCCGCCAAGGCCGGCTAGCGTACCGAGCGGAAGCCCCTTGGCGAGGCAGCCGCTGGCCGCGCCGAGCGCGCCACCTACGGCAGTCAGCAGCAGCGCTCCGTGCACCAGACCCGCAACCATGGTGTGTCGCACTCCCACGGTGTACCAGATGAAGTCGCCGAGGGTTGCAGCGGCAGCGACGATACCGGCAACAATGGTCGTGTCAAGCCCTCATCCTCAAGCTCGCGTAGGATTATAAGTGCCAGCGCGCTGACCTGGGGCCTGTTTCTTCCTGGCGACCGTGGGCGCGTTGTTCCTGGGCACCGCCGAGACGCCATTGGCGCGGTTCCAGTTCCGGACTCGGGCGGACGGTCGCCCGGCGGACGTCCGGGCGGGAAGATCGACCTGTTTCAGGCGGTCGAGTCGCTCACGCATCCGCCCGCCGGTGCACCAGCGCGGACCGGGAACCGGCACCGCTCGGCGAGCGTGAAGACATGCGAACCGCTGGGGTTTCTGGCTCTGCTTCGACTGGCTTTGGCAGGGCTACCACTGGAACCATAAGTGGGTGTGGCGAGTGTACTGCCAGCTTCGATTGAATCGGCCGCGGCGCCGGAAGCGCCGACTTCCACGCATCCCGTGGCAGCCGCTCACGGCCCCGCGCGAAGCCAACCAGGTCTGGGCCCTTGATTTCATGCACGACCGGCTGTACAGCGGCCGGACGTTTCGCACGTCGAACGTGATCGACGAGAGCAATCGGCAGGCCCTGGCCATCGAGATTGACACGTCCCTGCCCTCGGGCTGGGTGATTCGGGTGATGGAGCAACTCCGCGAACTCCGTGGCCTGCCCCAGGCCATTCGGCTCGACAACGGCAGCGAAACTGCGGGCGCAAGCCTTCGTCGCCTGGTGCCAGGCCCACGGGATCACCCTAGTAGTTCATCCAGCCGGCCACCCCCAGATATTCAGCGGCTCTCGCAATGAAACTCGTGCCGCGCTAGAACGCGCCCTTCCATGTCCCATACCTCAACGACCCAATCACCCTCAGCTCCGAACGTGAGAAGCCTGCGACTGTACGTCCGCCACTTGAACTGTCGATCGTGAGGTTAACAACACCCACCGTTCTGTTTTCATGAAACCACACATGACGAACGATGTCGCCTACACGTCCACCTGTCACGTGTGTCCACAATGTAGGTTGCGCGCCGACGGCGAAGAAGTCCGACCGTCCGACGAGTTCTCGATCCACGACGTCGATCCTCACTCCCGAACGAACAACCGACAAGTGGGGTGTTTGGGTATCGTCGGTTACAAGCACTCCGGGAAATCGCAGCGGTTCAACTCCCTGCTCACGAACAGCGGAGCCTAGTTGAAAGCGAGCCGGATCAGGCTCGGCCGCTTCCAGATCAACGGTTATTATGGAGTCACTGACGACGCCCCTGGGACCTGAACTAGTTTAAGATCGTTGTTCGGTGGAAAATAGCGCCAGCCCACCCAAACGAGTAATTGAATCGTACCGGGATTCCCGCTTAGCGCGTGGACCGAATGCGCGTTGTCTGGATCCAGGGATGAAACTCTCCGCGAGCGCCCTTCTGGTTCTAATCGGCATCTCAGGGACCTCTGGCTGCGTCTTGAAGCCGACATTGGAGATGTTCCAGACCGATGACCCGCCATGTTACGACCGCTCCAGCCAATCCCAGACCTCGGTTGTCGATACTCACCTGCACTTCCGTCCGTTTGGAGGCCCTGCGATTCCGTTCAAGGAGGTGATCTCGTACCTTCAAGAGACCGGTGTCCTGTTTGCGAACATCTCTGGCATTGGTCAAATGTTGCCATTGGTGTCGTCTTG
>CBDBHJ010000009.1:555000-1021931 GCA_965205435.1 Vicinamibacterales bacterium | reverse complement strand
AACTGTTGCTACCCCGCCCTTATCTCGTTCTAACCAAACCGCTTAGACTAGATATTCAGTGCCAGAGAGGTGCCAGCGTCAAAATCGGCTGGAAGTATCTGGAGGATTAGGGCTTAAGCTCTCTTCACCAACACTTGATGACGGAAGCACCGGACATTCACGTGATCCTTCCGAACGGCACGCGCGCACGAAGCCGGACACGGAAACGCACGTCGAAGTCCGCGGCACTCCGCTGGGGGCTGTCTCGTGAGCGTGCATGGCTCATGGATGGGCTGCCACACCCCAGGAAGGAGGTGCCCGCACCCGAGAAAGAGGTGCCCACACTCGAAGGTTTCGCTGAGCGGTTCGTGGACGGCTCCGCGCGTGCAAACCGCGAGAAGCCCAGCAGCATCGCCGCCAAGGAGATGATCCTGCGTGTCCACCTTGTGCCTCGACTGGGGGCGCGCCGACTGGATGCCATCAGGAGCGAAGACGTGCAGCGACTGAAGCAGGGACTCGGATCGAAGGCCGTCAAAACGGTCAACAATGTCCTCACGGTGCTCAACGTGCTCCTGAAGACCGCGGTGGAATGGCAGGTCATCAGCCAGATGCCCTGCACGATCCGATTGCTGCCCGTGCCGAGGTCATCATCAGCCACCTACCACGACTTTGGTGACTATGAGCGTCTGGTGAAACAGGCGCAGGCGGCAGACGCGCGAACTTACGTTGCTGTTCTGCTCGGCGGCGAGGCGGGATTACGGTGCGGGGAGATGTTGGCGCTGGCATGGCTGGCTGTGGATCTGCCCAAGCGACAGCTGTGTGTGCGGCGATCAGATTGGAACGGCCATATCACGGCACCGAAGAATGGGCGGTTGCGATACATCCCGCTCACGCTACGACTTGCCTCGGCGCTCCGTGAACATCGACACCTGCTCGGACCGCTGGTGCTGTGCCAGCCGGACGGGGGTCCACTCACGCGGCAGATGGTACAGCGTGGGATCGCTCGTGTGGCACGTCGCGCAGGCCTGTCGAACCTCGGCGTGCACATCCTGCGCCACACGTTTTGTTCCCATCTGGCGATGCGGGGTGCCCCCGTCCGTGCCATTCAAGAACTGGCCGGGCACGCCGATCTCTCGATGACCCAGCGGTACATGCATCTGAGTCCGGCTGCCATTGAGGGGGCAATCCGGCTGCTGGATGGAGCCACACCCGATCCAGTAGGTGGAGAGATAGCGGAGACGGAGGATCGCGCATCGAGAAGTGCTGTAGACAGAACGAGTTAAATGGCGGTGAGGCAGGGATTCGAACCCTGGGAGGAGGCTTAAACCCCCTCAACGGTTTAGCAAACCGCCGCCTTCAGCCTCTCGGCCACCTCACCATATTTTAAAATCAATAACTTACAGACTTCAACGATCTGGTGCCAAGGTTCGGTGCCACGTTTGTAGGCTCAGCGACAGGCCGAAGCCGGGTAATGGCGTCCAGGTGCTTCGCCAGGCTCTCCCGCGCGTAGATGCGTGTCGTGCGCGGATCTGTATGCCCGTAGAGATCCTGGATGTCGGCGACATCGGCGCCGGTGTGGCGCAGTCCGGCCGCGAACGCATGCCGAATACGATACACCGTGAACGGCTCCACGTGGGCTCTGACGGCCGCCCGCGCGATGGCCGCGTTCGTACTCGAACAACTCCACGGCCCGAAGGCATTCGCGGCGAAGAACGCGCGCGCGGCGGCCAGCCCTTCGGGCACGAGCGGGACCATCGCGGACAGCCCGCGCTTCCCTTGCGGCACGACGACGAACGGAATGGGCTCGTCGAGGTGGAAGTCCTCGGCCGTCAAGCGCCCCATCTGCGACGGGCGCATGCCCGTCCAGTGCATGAGGTGCACGCGGGCCGCGATCTTTCCCGGCGGGAGCGCCGCGAGTACCGCGTCGATCCGCGCACGGGGAATCCACCGGGCCACCGGGGGCGGCATCCGGAAGCGGATGACGTCCACCAGCTCCAGCGCGGCGCGCCGGCCGTAGAGCACCTTCACGCAGTTCGTCAACGCGTCGCGGCGCTGGTTGCAGCTCGATGGCGACAGTCGTTCCCGCCACTGTTGCAGCTGATCGTTCAGCGCCGTCGTGTGCTGCCCGAGCAGCAACGTGCGGATGTGGCCGAAGCGCGGGAGCCAGGCTTCGAGGTGGCGCTTCCGATCCACGACGCTCGCCAACGTCGCCTCGACGCGCTGCAGGTAGCGCGGGGCATCCGCCGCCAGCGTGGAGCGCTCGCTGGTCGGCAACTTGCGGAGCTGCGCGCGGAGTTCGTCGGCGGCGGCGCGAACGGTGCGCAGCGGCGTCGTCGCGGGAAAGCGGAGCTCGCGCCGGTAGCCGTTAGCGTGGACGACGGCGGCCAAGCCGGAGCCGTCCCGGTAGAGGCCCTTCGCGACCCGGCGGCGCACCCCTTGACGTCCCATCTTTAGAAAGCTCTACCCTCTTTGAGAAAACTCTACCCTCGCGCGTCTACGACATCGCCGAGCCGAGTGCGACCGGCGTGCGCACTGCCGGGAGCGTAGGATGCTTCTGGAGACTGTAGGAGTCGGGCTGGAATCGTTGAACGTCCACGTCGCCCACTTGATCTCTGCCGTGCCTCACAACGTCCTCCCCGTCCACATCACCTGCCGCTTACTCGAACGTCCGAGCCACCCACACGCCACCCCTTCGGGGCCGTATAATCGATACATGAACGAACAGGCGGCGGTGACAGTATCGGTAGATAACTCAGAGCTAATACGGACACTCTCACGACTGACCGAGCTTACGCAGCGACTTCACCAGGTCGTCAATGGCCTGGTCCGCTTCAGCCAGCCCGGATCGAAACTGGCTCGCTTCGTAATGAGTCACGACGGCGCAGGCGGGACAGGGAATGTGAGGGCTCGTCTCAAGCCGAGCGACCGTCTCCTGAAACTGGTGGCCGCACTGAACGCCTGTGAGCGTGAGGTGCTGGTCGCTGAAGAACTTACTCATCAATAACTCCTTCAGGTCACGCGAACGTCCGCGCCGCCCACTTTACCTCGCCGATGACGTCAGCCTTGATCGGCGAGCGTGACTTCGATCCGCGTGTCGTTCATGATGACGACCGACTGATCGACAAAATCTTGACTGGTGATCTCGAAGTCAAACCAAGCCCATGACGCCGAAACCGAGACGTGAAAATCCGGCGGAGCCCGATCCGGTGCGGGTCTATCTCGACACGTTCGCCGCGCTGGTGCACGCCTGGGACGCGGTGCCAGAGGACGAACGCATCGGCCTGATTCCGCCACCGTCTCCCACGCGCGCTCAACAGGAGTCGGAGGCTTACGGCTGATGTGGAGGCTTGAGCCCAACCCGGTCATCGTCTGGAATGTGATCCCAGGCGGCCGTGGCATCTGTATGGGCACGATTCCACGCGTCAACGGTATCAAGGATCTGCTGGCTTGTCGGCCAGGAGGTTACGTCGATGGTGACCTTGACAGGGCCAGCGTGGTGCATGGGCCAGGAGCCACGAAGTGCTTCGCCGACCGCTCGGAGCATGTCGGAAAACGCACTCAGTCGCTTCGCCGCGTCAGCTCTAGCTTTGAGGGCCTTTCGGTATGTATCGACAGGGTCTTCAGTCATCAACTCCTCCGCGCTCAGGGGGTGGGCGATAGGTGCCAGCCCGCAGGCGGTCGTAGTCGGTCTCGACGCCCTCGAGCAACTCCGCCGGGTCGCAGCCGAGGAACTGGGCGATCTTGTAGATCGTCAGAGGGCGGGGCAGGAGCCCGCCCCGTTCGTACTGCCAGATCTGGGTGTTCTGCCGATCCTTGTATCCAAGCGCTCCGGCAATTCGTTTTTGGCTCACCCCGCGGTCTTTTCGGATCCGTCGAAGATTGTCCCCGAACGTGGGCATATGCACCGAGCAGTATCCGCCTAAAGCTAGCTTTTGCAAGAGATTAAGATAAAAATGGTATTTGTTGTTGACAATTAATTCGATCCGTGACAATAATAATTATTAACTAGTATTTTGTGTTCACAACGATGAAACGCCACGCCCTGCTGTCAAGGGCGGAGCAAAACTAGACCACCGTGGCGGAGGAAAACTAAAGCGCTTTTCATGACCGTGTGGTGCCCGGATAGCCGCAGTGTCGAAAGTAATTGCGGCATTCCTCGGGGCTGAAGTGCGGCAGACAGGCGCCGAGGAAAGGCCAGAGGGTTTCGGTGGATCGACAGCGGGCGGCGCGCACGAGGGCTTTGAGCTTCGCGAAGCAGAGTTCAATGGGATTGAGGTCCGGACTGTAGGGCGGCAGATAGCAGAGCGTGGCGCCGACGCGCTCGATCGCCTGGCGGACGCCGGCCACTTTGTGTGCGCTGAGGTTATCGGCGATGACGATGTCCCCGGGATGCAGGGTGGGCACGAGGATCTGTTCGATATAGGCGAGGAAGCTCGCCCCGTCGATGGCGCCGTCGAAGACCCCGGGCGCGGTCAGGCCAGTCACCCGCAGCGCTGCGAGAAACGTACTGGTCTGCCACCGGGCGCACGGCGCGTGGTCGTGGACGCGGGCCCCGCGGAGGGCCCGACCATACCGCCGCAGGAGATTGTTCGTCATGCCGGTTTCATCGAGAAAAACCAGGCGTGTCGGATCCCAGGTCGGCGCGGCGGCGTGCCACACGACCCGCGCGGCCGCGACGTCAGGTCGATCGTGTTCGGAGGGCCGGACCGTTTTTTTTGACGGTCACGTCCAGAGCCGCCACCGCGCGCCAGATCGTCGCCAGACTGGCCGGCGTGCCGAGCGCGTCCTTCAGCTCGGCTAAGGTGCGATCCGGTTGCTCCGCGATCAGCGCGGCCAGGGTGTGCAGGTGCGGCTCCAACATCCGGCGCCGCCCGTGCCGCTGGACGCGCGGCGCGACTTCGCCCGTCTCCCGCCGACGCTGCTTCAACAGCCGCACCCACGACCCGCTCACGCGGTACTTCACCGCAACGTCCGCGGCCTTCATCCCGGCATCACTGTCGAGCAGGGCCCGTTCTCGGAGATCCATCGAATAGGCTTGCATCGGTCCTCCTGCATTGGTGCATGCAGAAGTACCACGACGAGCCCAAGCAGTACAAGGGCTATCTGAAAAGCGCTTTAGACCATCCGGCAGTAGGTCGGAGTGCCTGAAAGCGGCGTCGCGGGGGGAAGCTTCAGGATGCCGGAGCGGCCGCGGGCTGGCGGGCTTTCTTGCTGTGTTCGAGGCGATGGCTCTCGCCGTTCAGCTCCAGGATGTGGACGTGATGCGTCAGCCGATCGAGCAGCGCGCCCGTCAGCCGTTCGGAGCCGAAGATCTCGGTCCATTCGTTGAAGGGCAGATTCGAGGTGACCAGCGTCGACGCTTGCTCGTAGCGCTGGGAGAAGATCTCGAATAACAGCTCGGCGCCGGTCTTCGACAACGGCACGTAGCCGAGCTCGTCCACGATCAAGAGGTCCTGTTTCGCGAGCTGTTTCTGCACACGCAGCAGGCGCTTGTCATCCCGGGCCTCGAGGAGTTCGTTCACGAGCGCGGCGGCGGTAGTGAAGCGCACCCGATAGCCTTTCTGACAGGCCGCGAGTCCCAACGCGAGCGCGAGATACGTCTTGCCCGTGCCGGAGTTGCCCAACGCCAACACGTTCTCTCTGCGGTCGAGATACTCCGAGCGGGTCAGCTCCAGCACGAGGCGTTTGTTCACCGACGGGATCGCACGGAACTCGAAGGTCTCGAGACTCTTCAAGACCGGGAACTTCGCGGCCTTGATGCGGCGCTCGGTGGCGCGCTGCTCGCGATCGAGGAGCTCGAGCTCGCAGAGGCGGAATAAGTAGCGCGAACAGTCCAGCCCTTCTTGGGCGCAGTGCCGCGCCACTTTGTCGTACTCGCGCAAGAAGGTCGGCAGGCGGAGGGCCTTGAGATGCGCCTCGAGCAGTAGGGTGGGTTTCGTCATCACTCGGCCCCCAGGAGTGCCAGGTAGTTCGCGGCCGCGGTCGTGGCCACGCGGGCGACCGGCAGATGCGGATACTGCGCCAGATTGAGGCGGGCCGGCCGGGGGTCGAGGCGGCACAGCACGAGATGCTTGACGGCGTCGAACCCGATCGCCCCCAGGCGCACGGCGTCCTGGACGGCGCCGCGGACGTGGTCGAGCCGAAAGTCCTCGAGCAGCCGCAACACCTGCACGTACTCGCGCGTGCCCGGCTTACCCAGCCGCGCCTCTAAGAGACGCCGCAGCCGGAGGAACTCCTCTGGCAGCGCCCACCCGGCGAGCGGTGCCGCTTGATGGAGTGCCCCCGTCTTGCGCTCCAACAAGGCCAGGTAGTGCCGCGGATCGAAGATCAACTCCTCCCGCCCGTAGCTGTGCCGATGCCGGGCGATCTCGTCACTCCCGCACACGATCACGACGTCGTCCACCGAGCCCTTCACTAAGACCTCCCGGTGGCCGTAGGCGGTCGGCACCGAGTAGTCGTTGCGGCGGTCGCGCACCAGGGACAACGACGTGACCCGCGTCGGGCGCGTCTCGCGGGCGTCATATGGGACCGGCGGCAATGGCAACAACGCCGCGCGGTCGCGCGCGAAGCGCTCCCCGATCGTCTCCGTGTGCCGCCGCAGCCGGCGCCCGCGCCGCGCGCGGCACTGGCACGCGAGGTCGGCGTTCAACGCGTCCCAACTGTCGAACCGTGGAATCGGCACGAAGAAGTTGCGCCGGGCGTAGCCGACCAGCCCTTCCACTTTCCCTTTGTCGTTGCCCTTGCCCGGGCGTCCGAAACGATCGTCGAATAAGTAGTGCGACTGGAGCTCGCTGAAGACCTGCGTCCGCTGGCGCGTGCCGTCCCCGAGGATCCGCGCCACCGCCAGCTTGGTGTTGTCATAGACGATGCGCCGCGGCACCCCACCGAAATAGCGAAACGCGGCGTTGTGCCCGTCGCAGAACGCCTCCGTGGTCTCAGCCGGAAACGCCTTCACGAACCCGTCGTCGCTGTGCGGGAGATCGACGACCAGGTAGTGCGCTTTGCATTCGACGCCCGCGATCACGACCAGTGCTTCGCCGAAGTCGGCTTGGGCGTCGCCCGGCGGATGCGCCAGCGGCACGAACATCTCCTGCCCGCCCAGCCGCCGCTCGCGCACGTAGGTGTTGACGATCGTGTCGCCGCCCGTGAAGCCGTGCTCCGCCCGTAAGCGCTCGCCGATGCGCTTGGCCGTGTGCCGTTGCTTCTTCGGACGGGACTGATCCTCGCGGAGGATCTGATCGATGATCCCCGTGAAGGCGTCCAGCTTGGGACGCCGGATCGGCTGCGCCCGGCGATACCCGGGCGGCCGGCGGTACCGCAGCATCTTGCGCACCGTCTCGCGGGCCAGCCCGAAGTGGCGCGCCGCCGCGCGCTCGCTCAATCCCTCCACATACACGCTGCGCCGCACCGCCGCATAGAGCTCCACTCGATACATCCCTCCTGTGTTCCACAAAACACCCTGGGAATGCTCGGTGGACCACGCGAGCGGTCTGGTTTTCCACCGCCCTCAGGCGGCTTCATCCCGCCGCTCTGTAGTCTATTTTTTGCTCCGCCGTTCTCATCTTGCCGAGCTCGTTGTTGTTCAGCAGCACGTGGGTGATCTTCATCTTGTGTTTTACCGCGGTCAGGAACTCGCCCATGTACTGCCCGAACCCGCCATCGCCACTGACTGACACGATGCGCCGGTCGGGTCTGGCGGCCCAGGCCCCCATCGCCGCCGGAAACGCGAACCCGATTGAACCGAGATAGCCCGACATCAGCACAGTCTGACGACAGGTCTCGAAGTACCGACCGAACGAATACGTATTGTTGCCAACATCGACGCTGATCACCGCATCGTCCGGCACCGCCTCTGCGAGATGCTTGAAGATGAGCGCAGAGTTGAGACCATGTCCGCGATCCTGTCGCTCGCGCGCCGCTTTCTCCTCGCGCCACGCCCGCCACCGAGCGGCAAGCTCTGGCCGCTGGTCGGTCGAGTGACGACGTTCCGAGAGTCGCTCGCGCATCAGGCGAGCCGTCATCCCAATATCACCCCATACCGCTTCCTCGACCGCATGAAACTTGCCGAGGGCCATCCTGTCAAAATCGACCTGGATGATTGGCTTCGCCTCGTCGATTCCTGTGTGATGCGCAAACGACGCACCGAAGACGACAAGTAGATCGGCCTGGTTCATGAACCAGCTGGCCACGGGCGTCCCACTGCGCCCGAGCACGCCCGCTCCGAGCGGGTGATCATCCCCGACTAACCCTTTTCCCTTGAATGTCGTGATGACCGGGCTGCCAAGCTTCTCGGCCAGCGCCACCACCTCGGCGATTCCACCACGGGCACCGTCGCCGACGATGACCACCGGGCGCCTGGCGCGCGCGAGACGAAGTAGCGCATGCGCCAGAGGTTGCGAGGGCGGCGAGACCGCCGTCTGTCCAACCCGGCCGTCGGGTCGTCCCGGACCCTGGCTGCCCGCATCGAGCGTCTGCACTTCGTCGGGAAAGATGAGATGGGACACATCGCGCTCGACGATCGCCGTCTTGAGCGCCAGCGAGGCCAGCTCGGCTGGGTCACTGCCGGGCAACACCGTATGGCTGAACCGCGCGACCGACTCGAACGCAGACGAGAGATCGATCTCCTGGAACGCCCCCGGCCCCATTACCTGGGTGCTGACTTGCCCCGTGAGCGCGAGGACGGGAACTCGGTCCATCTTGGCATCCCACAGGCCGGTCAGCAGGTTCGTGGCGCCGGGTCCGGCGATCGAGAGACACGCCGCGGGACGGCCACTGACCTTGCCATACCCTGAGCAGGCGAAAGCCGCCGCGCCTTCGTGACGGACGCCGACATATCGCACTTTGCCGCGCGCCTCCTGGACACGTATCGCCTCACTCAATCCCAGGTTCGAGTGGCCGACCATTCCAAAGACCGTGTCGACCCCCCATTCGAGCATGGTCTCCACGATGACGTGGCTCACCGTCCAGCTCGAATGTGCCGCCTGGGCCGCAGCGACCTCGACCGCTCCGTCGCGCTCGCGAACCTCGTAGGTCTCGACGCGGTGCTCGTTGCCGATCCCCTTTCCGTTGGTGATCGAGAAGTCGTACCCATGCCAGGGACACCGAATGGCCTGGTCACAGAGAGTCCCCTCAGTCATCGGCCCACCTTGATGGGGGCACGAGCCGTCGACCGCGTACCATCCGTCCTCGGTACGCACAAGGGCAGCCGTCCTCTGACCCACGGTGATACCGTGAACCTCTCCTGGCGCGAACATCTCCACCTTGCCGACCTCAACCCATTGCTGTTCCCTCGTTTCCTCAGCGCGGTTGGAGGCGGAGATCGTCAGCGACTCGTCGTCCCTGAAGCCGGCGTACCAATGGCTACCGTCGCAAAACGGCTTGTTCCGCGACTGTCCGCACCGACAGAGCGCGCAGTGTTCACGACTGCCGCCATCGCCGTACTCGACACGTTCCAAGACCACCCCACCTCGAACCCAGTACGGGCCGTCCTTCGAGACCTGGACCTCGGGGGTGTCATGAAACGCCGTTTGCCGGTCCCCATCGGTGGCATAGCTCAGGGCTCCCGATGGACACATCCGAACGACCCGAACGACGTCATCAGGCGCCGCGCCGTCTGGATCGATCCACGGTTCGACCCCACTCCGCCAGACCTCGGGCAAATTGTCGGTACAGAAACCGGCGTGGGAACAGATGCCCCGGTTGTCGGATACGACCACCTGTGACCCGCGATACGTATCGAGTTGGTCAGGGACTCGGTCGGGATCCGGTGAGTCATCAAAACCGATCGAGACATGCGTCCCATCACAGAACGGCTTGTTCTTCGTAGCACCGCACCGGCAAAGAATGAAGGTTGGCGGTGTCGCGATCGGCTCACCACGCGAGTTGCAAAGCCGCACCGCACCTTTGACCTTGAGCGGTCCGTTCTTGACCGGAACAATCTCCGGTCTCCGAGATCCCATATCGTCCTCGCTCATCACTTCTCTCAGGTTAGAACGTGGATGCCTGGCAGACCCATGACCTCCAGCGTCAGGAGCCTATCACGCGTCTGGCTGCTCACTCCTTGACAGCTGCGCCCGCGGCAACGTATAGGTAACAGATGCGAACTTTTCTGATGCTGTCTGTCGTAGCGGTCTGCGCCTCGGCGCTCGTGGTGCCCGGTGCGGCGGCCGAGAAGACCGTCTCCGGGCTGCTGGTCGAGGCCGGTTGTGGCTCCCATCTGGGCGACACGAATCCGAGCGACGAACACGTTGCCTGTATGGTCCGGTGCGCACAGAACGGCGACCCGGTCGGGATTCTTACCGATGATGGCCTCTATACCATCGCGGGCGACTGGGTCGCGAACAACGGTGACAAGCTCTCCGAGCTGATGGCCGAGCAGGTCGAAGCCACCGGTGAGACGAGCCAGAACGGTGGCCAGCTGGTCATCGACGTCTCGACGATCGAACTCGCTCCGAGGCACAGCTTGACCTGACGGATCGCCGGCTGAGTTACGCGCGGCTGCTCCTCGTTGGCGTCTTCATTGCCGTGGCCTGGGCGGCCTTTTGGCAAGGTTCGGTGTCAGGATGGTGGCTGCTGGTTCCATCAGCCGCATTTGCGATCATGATCCGGATCCACGATGGTGTGATCCGATCTCACGAGGCCGCGTCTCGCGCCGTCGAGTGGTACGCACGAGGTCTCGCCCGTCTCGAAAACCGCTGAGTGGGCTCAGGTGAAACCGGTGCGCGCTTTATCGACGACACCCATCCGTACTCCAACGACCTTGACCTTTTTGGGGACGGATCTCTGTTTCAACTTCTGAGCACGGCCCAGACAACAACCGGTGAGGAAACCCTTGCCGCGTGGCTTCTGCACGCGGCCGACCCGCCGACCGTTGGCACGCGTCAGGCTGCCGTGGATGACCTCGCCAGCCGGCCCGAGCTACTGGAAGATCTCTACACGCTTGGCGTCGACGCGCGGCGCAACGTCGACTCGGCGTCACTGATGCATTGGGCGACCGGGCCCCGTCTCCTCAACTACAGGTGGCTCAGAATCGTCGTGCCGATCCAAGGCGCCAGCTTCGCCCTCACGGTCACGGCCTGGGGCATCGGTGCCCTGCCCGGCCTCGTGCCGCTGACGGTACTCCTGGTCAACGCGGCGATGGCGTTGGTACTGCACCGGTCGGTCAGCCACGTCCTACACGGGAGTGCCGAGCCGGCACGAGAGCTGGTGGTGCTGGCTGCCCTGCTTGGACGGCTTCGTTCCGAATCGTACGCGGCGGACCGACTGCGGCAGCTCAAATCGGTTCTCGATGCCGAGCATGCCGAGCCGCAGGCTGCCGTGCGGCGCCTCGACTGGCTCATCCAGATGCACGACTGGCAGCACAACATGCTTTTCGCGCCGGTCGCTGCCGCGGTCCTGTGGGGCATCCAGTGCGCGGTGCACATCGAAGCTTGGCGTCAGCGACACGGTCGTTCGGTCGAAGGTTGGTTGGACGTCGTCGGGGAGTGCGAAGCGCTGGCGGCCTTCGCGATGTACCGTTTTGAACATCCCGATCACCCATTTCCCGAGCTGGTCGACCAGACGACGCCGCCGGTATACGACGCCGAGCAACTGGCCCATCCATTGATTCCCCGAGAACAGGCGATCCGCAACGATGTACGTCTGGGGGGCAACCCCTCAGCTTATGGTTGTCAGCGGCTCAAACATGTCGGGGAAGACGACCCTTCTTCGCACGGTGGGGGTCAACGGGGTACTCGCCCTTGCGGGCGCACCGGTGCGAGCCAGATCCCTCCGGCTTTCACCGGTCGCGATCGGGGGAACACTCCGTGTCCAGGACTCCTTGCTCGCTGGACGGTCTCGATTCTATGCGGAGATCTTGCGAGTCAAGCATCTGGTTGAAATCGCTCGACGATCGGTCCCGCTGCTCTTTCTCATGGACGAGCTCTTCCACGGAACCAACTCCCACGACCGGGTCGAGGGTGCGCACGGAGTCCTGGAGTTCCTGGTGGATCTCGGCGCGGTCGGCATCGTCACCACCCACGACCTCGCGTTGGCCGCGATTGGAGAGCGTCTGGGCTCTCGCGGCGCCAACGTCCACTTCGAAGACCAGATGGTGAACGGTGAGCTCTCGTTCGACTATCGGTTGCGCCAGGGCAACGCGACGCACGGCAATGCCTTGGCCCTCATGCATGCCGTCGGACTCGATGTCGAGGCACCGAGTCGGAACACGTAAACGGCGGCGTTCGGAGCTACTGGGACGGCTCCGGTGGGATGGCCCGTTGTCCCTCGAGCACCATCCGTCTCACCTCTGCGAGCTGGTCGGCTGTCAGACGCGTTCTCACATGATCACGGAGCTCAACCACGTCTGTGAGGTCCCGACCGGGCGCGCCACTCGACGAGGCGATCGTCAGCCAGCGGTAGGCCTGCACCAGGTCGATGGGGACGTTGTCGTCGTCGGCATAATCGAGACCGACGATGACCTGGGCCTGAACATGACCTCTCTCTGCTGCGACTTGATACAGCCGATTGGCCGCTGCCCGGTCCTGCTCGACACCCTCGCCCTTGGCGTGCAGGTTAAATTAGCCAGGCGGAATGCCGCTTCGGCATCCCCCTGGTCTGACGCGCGACCGCACCATTCCACTGCGTCAATGAGTTTCTCGGGTCCGCCTCGACCGTCAAGGAAGCTGGCGCACAACTGTGATTGGGAGTCGCGATGCCCTTGCTCGGCGGCCGCAAGGTGCCATTGCTCGGCTTGTCTCGGGTCACGCGACACCAGGCGGCCCTCCGCATAGAGAACGGCGAGCTGATGCCGGGCATCGATGTCACCTAGTGCCGCTTCACGCTGCAGCTGCGCCATCGCGATCCGCTCGTCGGTGGGGACGATGTTCTCGACCACCCAGCCATAGGGGCCCGACATCAACTGTGGTGTGAGGCAGAAGGCGAGGAACCCGATAACGGTGACTGCGCGATACAGTGCCGTTCCGGCCCGCATGCGACTCCGCGCTTCATCGGTATCGATGACCGCACTCTCCTTGAGCGCCAAGAACGCAATCGGGACGTTGGCCGCGAGGAACGCCGAGGCGTAGTAGCCAAGAGTGTTGTCGACCGCGGGGCTCGCCACATACCGGAACGCGAGCGCTGAGCAGTACGCGGCCCACCCGAGCCAGACGTAAACCTGGATCCCGGTGCGCACCACCATCAGCCCAACACTCAGGCCCACTGGGCCCTTCCCTCGTTTCGGTAGGGACAGCGCCTCAACCCCAAATACGGGGGTGCTGAGCACTGACAACACAAAGAGCGGAAAGGCGGCACCACCGAGCAGTCGAAGCATGAACGGAAGGAACATAGCGTCTCCAGTGGTCATAGCACCCTCCATGCCAAACTGGCCGGGACACCGGTCGCCTGGCCGGGCGCCGCGCACGGTAAACCAGAGACCGAGTGGAGATGCAGAAAACCGCCGGTTTACAGCGATGTCAGAACCGATCGGGAACCACAAAGAGTGAGATCCAGACGATGTGGGAATCGTGCCGAGGGGGCAGGAATACCGGCTCCAGCAAGACAATCGGCTGGCTCAGAACTCATCGGCGGAGGAAGACGCCTGAGTTTCCTCCCCCAAGCAAACCCCTCCCTCGCGAACGGCTTGGGCTAGCCATCGACCACGTCATACGGACTCGGTCCCGTCGGGCCTAGCAGCCCGCGGTGAAAGTCGCGCGTGGCACCGAGACCGGGCAGACACCTGCCTGGCTAGGCGCGACGAGGAAGAATATTGGGCGGCAAGGAGACCCGCTGCGACGACCACCGCAAGGATGGGGCTGAACGTGCGGATGATCACACAACCTCGTCGAGAATCGGCGCTATCGCGATTCCGTCGTTCCGGCCTCCTGCTCCTGCACGCGGGCGCCGGCGAGAAGATTCGTCATGCCGTAGTTACCTTCGTGGCATGCGTACTCGAACATCTCACCCTCAGTCTTTGGCATGGCAAGCGCCGCGGTCCACGGTTGCACCCACGTCGTCGAATCCTCAAGCGTCACCTCGTACTGAAGTGTGTCAGCATCAGCGCGTCTGAACCGCTCCACCACCTTCAAACCTGAGGTCGATCCGTTGAAATTCGTCTTGTCGGTGAAATTGGTGGTTTCGACCACGAGTGTGTCGCCTTCCCACCGACCACGTGAGTCTCCGTTCCACTGGCGGATATCGTCGGCGACGTGCGGACGGCCGTCCAAGGGAACGATGCGCGATTCGTGCACCATCTCGTGCAGAATCACGACATGTCCAGAGGTCTGGATTAGCCGGAAATTGTTGTTGTAGGCACCACCCAGCCTGGGCACCCCGCGGGTGATGCAACGTTCCCACAGGTTACGGTCCTCTGGACCGTTTGAGCCACGCGTCCGGCGGAAGCCGGGTGGCCGCTGCGCTTCAGACGTGTAAGGGATCTTTCCGTTTGGGGGATCCACGATCAACGCAGTTCGCCCGTCCGATAGTCCCCGATCCCACCAGAACTGGTTGTACGCCAGTCCGACGTCGCGGTCTTTACTCAGTTCGTCACGGCGCTCAGAACTGGCGAACGTCGTCGCGTCGAGATTTGCCTCGGCAATCTCCTCTTCCGTCAGCAACTCCCGCCCGGCGTGCTCATCCGGTCGTTCAAGCGGAGTGGCCGTGCCGTGGTTCCAGATACCTTGCAAGTCAGGGTCGCCCCACAACGTTCGGGACTCAGTTGCCGGGCCAGCGCTGGCCGACGGAGTCTGGCCGGCAACGGTTACCGGCGCGAGCAGCACCGTCCCGAGCACAATCGACACCGCCGCGCGTGTACGGCTACACATATTCCAACCTCCCCTATCGCCCTTGTATTGAAAGTGAAACAAATGCCTGGCTGGCGAGGCGCTGCGAATACCGACCGAACCGACCAGACCCAAGTGGCCACGATAGACGTAATCGGCGCCCTCCGCAAGGTGACCTCGAAACCTCACAGAACGCCGGCGGGTCTGACAGCTTTGGTCGCGACAGCGACCCGCCTGTCGCGTCGTCCTGCACGGATGAGGATCTGTGGAACCGGTCTACCGATGGCCCCGCTGCGCGGGCCGGAGTGTATGCCGGATCACTCCTCCCCGTCTTCTTCGCTCCAAAGGGAGGCAACCCGAACCGGCGGAGACGCCGTTCGTCTTTCCTGTCGTCGCTCGAGGCAGGTCGGCGGCGCCACGCCCGTTTCAGCTTGTTCGTGGCGGTGCCATGCCGCCGGGTCTCTCCGCCGTTCTCGGTCGACCGGCCGACGACCGCCCGGCGTCCACATTCGGGTCGCCGCTGGGTTCCCTGGTGATTGGTCGCGTCCGGATGTTATATCGACGTCGGATCTCTGCCGTTGATCGTCTCCGTCAGAGTCAATCGCGGGGACGGCCTGCTTCAGCTTGGTCAACTTTCCCCCACCTCTCGTCCCGTAGGCACCCACTTCAACCCTAGCAAGGTTGGCGCCAACCAACCCAACTGTGCAAAAGCAGTCAACGGGGAGAAGACCTGCCACTCCGGGCCGCATACACGTAGCCAATGTCGTGGAACGGCACCCGAACGGCGGCAATGCGCCCTCAATTTTCGTCGTCACCGGCACCAAGGAATCAAGAGCGGACTTGAGCCTTGGTTCGCTGTCGGAGGCGGCGAAGCTCGCCCCGGCACGGTGCGAAGAGTCTTTGTAGGGAGCAGCTAACCCTCGCGTGCTCTTGGGTCGATACACCGGTAGAGCTTGGACGACCCGCTCCAGAGAAGTGCCGGCAGATCATCCCACCGCGGGTTCTACAAACGCGTTCCACTCTCCTGAACGGCGACGTGTCACGTCAATGGTCAACGACCGCCCTCTCGAGAGAGTCTTCGGCATGAGCCCTCGTTCCGTAGCACTGTGGGGTACTCTCATTCGAGCTCTCGCCGGGTTGATCACATGTCTTGTCTTGGCTGGCCTGACAGGTGCGTACGTGAACACCGTGCGAAACACCATCGAGATCAGGCAGGGTCAAGACTTCGGTGTGTTCTACGAATCGGCCCGCTCGGCGCAATCCGGGAACGACTCGCGAAGGCAGGGAGCGGTAGCTCAAGAAAGCGGCATCTTACCTTCACCGAATCTGAATCCCCCACACTTCAACTATCTGCTCCGCCCGTTCACCTGGGTTGATTTGCCACGAGCCTTTCTGGCGTGGCTCGCGATAAGTGTCCTCGCCCTCCTCATGTCGGTTGTAGTAATCGTCAGGACCGCCGAATTGCGGTGGAGGACGATCGTTGCAGTGTCGGCGTTTCTCTACGCAGCCGCGCCCGCGGTCACCACACTCCTGACGGGGCAAGTTGGCCTCGTTTTGCTGTTGCCTTTCACGCTCGCGTGGGCCAGCGCCCGGAAGAACCGCTACGTCTCGGCCGGCGCATGGATTGGGGTGTGCGCGAGCGTCAAGCCGTTCATTCTTCTGTTTGTTCCCTACTTGGCGGCACGTCGGCAGATGTGTGCTGCGGCCGTCTCTCTCGTCCCCGTCGTCGTCCTTTCCGGTATCGGCGTTGCCTATTACGGTATCGATGCGTATCGAGGCTGGATTGACGACCTCGTGTCGGTGACGTGGGCGGAGCACTACTTGAATGCCTCGCTGCTCGGCTTTGTCGAGCGGACGCTGTCGGTAAGCGAATGGCAACAGGTGCCGGTCGTGCATGCGCCGCAGATGATCGCGCCGGGATGGCTCACGCTCGGGACGAGAATAGGCGTCACGACACTCTGGCGAGTTCGGAGCCTCTCAAGCGTCGATGCTCAGTTCCTTCTCATCACAACCGCGGCGCTCCTGCTCTCTCCCTTGGGCTGGACCTACTACCTATGGTTTCTCGCGCCCCCGGCTGTCGCACTCGTGTCCACACTCACCACGATAGGCAGGCGTGAAGTCTTGCTCGGGCTGGGGCTTGCTGGTGTCCTCGTGCCACCGTTTCTTCCTTTTAGCCGCCCTGCGCTGGTCCTCCGGACTAGGGACAGTCACACTAAAGCGCTTTTCAGATAGCCCTTGTACTGCTTGGGCTCGTCGTGGTACTTCTGCATGCACCAATGCAGGAGGACCGATGCAAGCCTATTCGATGGATCTCCGAGAACGGGCCCTGCTCGACAGTGATGCCGGGATGAAGGCCGCGGACGTTGCGGTGAAGTACCGCGTGAGCGGGTCGTGGGTGCGGCTGTTGAAGCAGCGTCGGCGGGAGACGGGCGAAGTCGCGCCGCGCGTCCAGCGGCACGGGCGGCGCCGGATGTTGGAGCCGCACCTGCACACCCTGGCCGCGCTGATCGCGGAGCAACCGGATCGCACCTTAGCCGAGCTGAAGGACGCGCTCGGCACGCCGGCCAGTCTGGCGACGATCTGGCGCGCGGTGGCGGCTCTGGACGTGACCGTCAAAAAAAACGGTCCGGCCCTCCGAACACGATCGACCTGACGTCGCGGCCGCGCGGGTCGTGTGGCACGCCGCCGCGCCGACCTGGGATCCGACACGCCTGGTTTTTCTCGATGAAACCGGCATGACGAACAATCTCCTGCGGCGGTATGGTCGGGCCCTCCGCGGGGCCCGCGTCCACGACCACGCGCCGTGCGCCCGGTGGCAGACCAGTACGTTTCTCGCAGCGCTGCGGGTGACTGGCCTGACCGCGCCCGGGGTCTTCGACGGCGCCATCGACGGGGCGAGCTTCCTCGCCTATATCGAACAGATCCTCGTGCCCACCCTGCATCCCGGGGACATCGTCATCGCCGATAACCTCAGCGCACACAAAGTGGCCGGCGTCCGCCAGGCGATCGAGCGCGTCGGCGCCACGCTCTGCTATCTGCCGCCCTACAGTCCGGACCTCAATCCCATTGAACTCTGCTTCGCGAAGCTCAAAGCCCTCGTGCGCGCCGCCCGCTGTCGATCCACCGAAACCCTCTGGCCTTTCCTCGGCGCCTGTCTGCCGCACTTCAGCCCCGAGGAATGCCGCAATTACTTTCGACACTGCGGCTATCCGGGCACCACACGGTCATGAAAAGCGCTTTAGGGTCCATCTACTTCTGGTCGCTGGCCGCCCTTTGGGTGGTCGCAGTGCGGGCGCCCCACCCAATGGCGTCGGGAGACATGGCTACAGCGCGAGAGCCCGCTGGGTGAGTGCCGACCGGGCTGCAAGACGGCATAGCTCAGGAACAGGGACGCACCCTCAGGCCAAAGTAACGTTTTCGGCGCGCGGACCTTTCGGTCCCTCGCTCTCATCGAATGTCACGGCCTGACCTTCCCGGAGCTCGTAAAACTGCACCCCGTTACAGGCGGACTGATGGAAGAAATACTCGTTGCCTCCTTCCGCCGCCACGAAACCGAAGCCTTTGTCACTCATCACTCGCTTGATTGTCCCGTTCAGTCTCGCCATCTCGTCTCCTGTTGAGTTGCGGTCGACAGCCCTGGAACTGTGGATGAATCTACCGCATTATAAGGCTGACTTGGTCTCGCCCTAGTGTTGCGAACACTTCAGAGAAGGGTGATTGTGCCCTGCACGAGGTGCTCGATCGAACGGAAACAGCGCCGGCGGGTTAGCCGAGAGTTCAAGATTGAAGCGGTGCGACAACCAGAACTGGAGACTCGTCAGGTTACCTCCGGTCGCCTGGAGGACGGGAAGGGATTTCGGCCGACCCTGTCCCCAGAGACCCTACTTCTCCAAAGGCAGATTCGGATGCTAAGACCCAGATTGGTAATGACTTAGAAGAATGGCTGACTGTGCGGGACGAGTTCCGCAACTGGATCATGGCGGCCTAGGCATGACGCCACTCTCGTCATCCTCCCGGTCATCCTGCGACCATCCAAAAGGGGTGGTAATCGGTCAGGGGCCCGTCCAGCCACGGTGTACTTACCCACTGATGCACGTCGACTTCTCACACCGAAATAGGCCCGACCCGATCCGCCCCGACCTAGACCCCGCCCGGCCTGCCGGTCGGCGATTCTAGACCTCTGGACCCCCACCTGTGTCTAGAAAGAGTGACCAGAAATGAAGAGGTCCGTACAGGGCACCAGCTGGGTAAACGGTCTTGACCGCCCTGTTGATACCGAGCCACCAGAGGTGGACCCCGAAATTCGGACAGGTTGCTAAGGTGGATTCCGACCTCAGAATGGAGAGATCGGAATCATGCAGAAACGGAAAAAATACCCCGCTGAGCTGAAGGCCCGCGTGGCACTGCAGGCGCTTCGCGGCGAGCAGACGATGGCGGAGCTGTCGTCGCGCTACAAGATCCACCCGAACCTGATCGCGAACTGGAAGAAGAAAGCCCAGGAGGCGCTTGTGGACGTCTTCTCGGACCACCAGCAGCGCCGAGAGGCGTCTCGCGATGCGGAGATTCAGGAGCTGCGAGCGAAGGTCGGCGAGCTCGTCATCGAGAAGGATTTTTTGTCCAAGGCCTTCGGCCGTTGAGTCACGGTCGAAGGCGAATGCTGATCGACTCGAACCACTCCGAACTAAGCATCTCGCGACAGTGTGGCTTGGTGTCGATCTCGCGCTCGACGTTCTACGACGATGGTCTCGGGGAGAGTGAGTTGACTCTCGAGCTCATGCGCCGGATCGACGAGCAATTTCTGGAAACCCCGTTCTACGGATCGCGGCAGATGGCGCGTTGGCTGCGCCGGGAGGGCTTCGCCGTCAGTCGGAAGCGGGTGCGTCGTCTGATGCGAAAGATGGGCCTCCAGGCGCTGTACCAGCGCCCGAGCACGTCGGTTCCGCACCCGGAGCACCGGGTCTACCCCTATTTGCTGCGCGACCGAGCGGTCGAACGTGCGAACGAGGCCTGGTGCGCCGACGTGACGTACATTCCGCTGCACCGCGGATTCCTGTACCTGGTCGCGATCCAGGATTGGGCCAGCCGGAAGGTGCTGTCGTGGCGCTTGTCCAACACGATGGATGCCTCGTTCTGTGTGGAGGCCCTCGCGGAAGCCCTCGCGCAGTACGGACCGCCAGCGATCTTCAACACCGACCAAGGCAGCCAGTTCACCAGCCTGGAGTTCACTCAGACGCTCAAAGACGCAGGCGTGCAGATCTCGATGGACGGCAAGGGCCGCTGGATGGACAACGTCTTCATCGAGCGGCTGTGGCGCTCGCTCAAGTACGAGTGCGTCTACCTGCACGACTTCGAGGTTGGCTCCGAGGCGCGGGCCAGCATCGGCCGGTGGATCGACTTCTACAATGCCGAGCGACCGCACTCGTCGCTCGATGATCGCACGCCTGATGAGGCGTACTCGGATTTGGGAGGTGCGCCGACCTCGTCGCTGCGCTCCTCGTCAGCGCAGTCGGAAGCGGCTTAGAAACATGAACCTGGAATCCACCTTAACTTGGCCGCTGAGCTGTCCAAAGGATGGGGTCCACCTCTACCGACTACACGAGTTTTCTCGACCAACTAGCCATGGCGGCGCGATCCCTCGATATAATCGCGACAAGTCTGGAGGTGGGTCATGAGTAGGAGACTGGCCGGAACCCTCGGTAGCTGGCTCTTGGCGTGCGCGGTGCTGGCGGCCGCTGACTTCTGGGAGGAGAAGGACTACACGCCATGGTCCGCAGAGGAAGTGGACGAGATGCTGACCGATTCCCCGTGGTCGCGTGAGGTCAGTGTTGTCGTGCGTGGGGTCGGCACTCGGATCCTCGGCCCCTTCTTTGGCGCCGGGGGGGCTGGGGATGGAGGCCCTCGCAATACCAGAATGGACAGCGAGACCAGAAAACGCATGGCGGACTATTTGGTGGCGCGCCGCGCCTCCTCGAGTACAGTGCCCGAATCGATCACGCTGACCGTGTCGTGGCGCAGCGCCCTGCCGGTCAAGCAGGCGTTGGCGCGGTCACAATCCGGCATTGGGGCCCCGATCCCCCCGGCGCAACGAGTCTTTCTGATCCAGCACGAACCGCTGTATGTCGTGTCCGTCGCCGGGATACCGCGGCAGTTGACTGAAGGGTTAAACCAACAGGCGCTGCTCGCGGAGACGATCCTGGCGCGCAAGGGCAAGCAGCCGATCGTCGCTGAGGACGTCGAGCCGTTCTTCGAGAGTGACGAGACCGTCATCCTCGAGTTCGCCTTCTTGAGAGACGATGCGATCACGTTGCTCGACAGGGAAGTCAACTTCGTCACAAAGTTGGGCGACACCGAGATCGAACGGAGTTTCGAGCTCCAAGACATGATGTTCGGTGACGCTCTTGCCATGTGACTCTGCGGCTGATCGTTCGGAGCGCATGTGTAGTAGTCACGACATGGTCTGACAGTCACCCCTTCAAGTCGCTGCCCGTCGCCTCGAAGATGGCAGGGCGTTCGAGGTAGAAGTCCTAGATGGCGGGACAACGTTTCAAGAATCTTTCAAGATCGCCCCGCAAGAGAAGCGTTCTGACCCTACTCCACACTCACTCGACTCAGAGGATAACGTGAAGGACGGTAAGGACTTAGAAGAATGGCTGGGAGGCAGGGATTCGAACCCCGATTACACGGTCCAGAGCCGCGTGTCCTACCATTGAACGACCTCCCAACACACCTGCCGCGACGGCAGTCAGACCTAATTATAGGGGATGCCCACGCGCGCCGTGGACTCCTCGGTGCCCTCAGGATTCCTAACGCTCGGCGATCGTCTTCAATGCTTGACGGGCTTGCCTGCGCACCTCTGGGTCGGGATCGTGGTCAAACACCTCCACCAAATGTTGATACGCGGAAGCCGGCTGCCCAAACGCACTGAGCTGAACCAGACCCGTGCCCAAGTGGGCCTCAGCGGCAAGGGGGCCCAACGGGTAGTCCCGTAGATGGCGCTGATAGACAACCAGTGCTGCTTCAGCGTAGCGATGCCGCGCCAGCCAGTCGCCAAGCGAAATCGAGTGCGCTGGCGTCAGGAGCCGTCTGGACTGCTCCGAGGTCAACCGGAAATAGGTCTGAGCGGCGTCAGAGAACCGGCTCTCTTCCACCATCTCGGCAACCCGCACGCCCGCTGACGGTACGGCGGCGGTGGGCCCACGACGATATTCAAACGGGGCGAGCCGACACTTCACGCCGACCGGCCCACCACGCCCATCCGATTCCACCCAGAAACCCACCAATGTGCGCACCATAGGCCACACCTCCCCCCGGCATCCCCTGGCTGATTAGGAACGGCATGAGGTTCGAGACAACCAGATAGAAGCCCAGCACGATCCTCGCCGGAAGTGTGATGACGTTCATGAAGAACGGAAAGAGAAAGACCCAGAGGCGAACGCGGTTGTGCGGAAACCACACGAAGTAAAAGCCCAGCACGCCAGAAATGGCTCCCGAGGCACCAACCAGCGGCAGCGCAGATTCCAGATCGAACGCCGTATGGAACAGCGTCGCCGCCACGCCGGTGGCCAAATACGCGATGAGATACGGAACCGGACCCATCCGATGCTCGACGTTGTCGCCGTATATCCACAGAAACAGCATGTTGCCAGCCAGGTGAGCAAAGCCGGCGTGAAGGAACATCGACGTCAAGAGCGCGATCGGTGCGGGTGCCACCGGTCGAAACCCGTGGTCGAACACGAAGAGGTCGTAGGCTGATAGCTGCTGGACCACCTCCGCGGCGACGAACCGATCTTGCGGCAGCGTCTCAAGCAGGACCCGCACGTACTCCACGAGGAGGGGGTCGCTCGCATCGGGACGACTCAAGCTCAAGGGCAACGAGATAAAGAGATAGACCGCGGTATTGACGGCGATCAGACCGTAGGTCACCCACGGAATTCCACGTGGATTGGGTTCGTCGCCAAGGGGGAGGAACATCGGTTACAGGTCTTTCACCCGCAGTGAGATCTCATCACGGACATCACGAAAACGCCGGAGTCGCTCGGCCTCAGTTCCGGTCGCGCTGGCCGGGTCGGGCAGCGGCCAGTGTCGGCGACGCGTCAGCCTCGAAAAGACGGGACAGACCTCTTCCGCGCACAAGGTGACAACCGTATCGACTGTGTCGGCCTTAATCGTGTCGACGCTCTTTGATGTCTGCTCGCTGATGTCGATCCCGACCTCACGCATCACACGAACGGCCAGCGGATTGAGCGTGGAGGGACGTGAGCCGGCGCTCTGGACCACGACCCCGCGACCGAAGTGCTGGCGCGCGAGGCCCTCGGCCATTTGGCTACGCGCCGAGTTGGCCACACACAAGAACAGTAACCCCTTCATTGGCTCATCGCCTGGATAATCTACCATGACCGTTTTTGGATCCACCTCAGGCACACACGAGGTCGACGAACCTTGAGATGGACGGGGGGATCTACTTGGGGCTGAGGGGCTAGACGGGTGCGACAGGGAGGGCTGCGAAGGAACACTACTCCAGTAGCATTTCGGTCAGCTCGAGAATCGGATGATTCTGTCCTCGCTCATCGTGCCCCTCGAAGTAGAACCGGTCTTTGCCAAATGCAGGGCGAAGGTCGTCGAACCAGGCGGCGTCCTCGTCAAGCTCCGCAAAGAACGGTTTCCGCACCCAGGCAGGGTCGCGAGCCTGGACGAAATCACAGATCAGCAACGGCCGGTCGGGATCACCCAGCAGTTCGAATCCGGCAGACTCCCGGATGACGTCGAGCACGTTCAGGTCCATCATGTCGCGGAGGGTCACGACCCCGAGCACCCGCACCTTGCCTGGAAACGCCGACATCGATGGTCCCCGGACCGAGCGCGACAACCCGGACACCTGGGAGTACGCGCGCTTGAATATCTCGTACGCCCGGACGAGCGGCACCTCGAAGTAACTCCGCGCGCCTGTGTCGCGTTCGACAAACATATAGTACGGAATGAGACCAAGACGCACACCGTTGGTCCACAGCGCTGCCCAGGCCTCCGGATCGTCGTTCACGTGACGAATGAGCGGTCCCTGCATCCGGATCTGGGCGCCGGTGTTCCTGACGCGCCGGACCGCCTCGCACGCCATCCCCGACTCGAGCTCAATCGGGTGAGAGTAGTGTCCCATGACCGCCAGATGGCGGCCGGCGGCGGCCACTTCCTCGAACAGCTCGAGACAATCGTCGGCATCGTTGTCCGAGACAAAGCGCTGTGGCCAATAGGCAAGCGCCTTTGTACCGATCCGAATATTCTGAATGTGCTCAAGCTCGGGCGCGAGCAGCGGCTCGATGTACCGGCGCAGCACTTTCGTGCGCATGATCATCGGATCGCCGCCCGTGATCAGGACGTCTGTCACCTCGGGATGCGCAGTCAAATACGCAACGAGGTCGTCGGTCTCCTGCGCCTGGAACTTCAAACTGTCGAGGCCGACAAACTGAGCCCATCGAAAACAGTAGGTGCAGTACGCATGACAGGTCTGCCCTGGCGCTGGAAAGAACAGCACCGTCTCGCGGTATTTGTGCTGCAACCCGGTCAGCGGTCGTCCGTCAAGTGTCGGCACGTTGTGGGTCATTTGACCGGCCGGGTGCGGATTGAGCTCTCTCCGGATGCGATTGACTACGTCGTTGAGCTCCAGGCGGCCGGCGCCTCGGCTCTGCAGATCACGAACGGCGGTGAAGTCGGCAGAAGAGAGCATCCGACGCTGCGGAAAGACCAGCTGAAAGATCGGATCGTCAGGAACCCGAGACCAATCGATCAGGCTGTCCAGCACGTACTGATTTGTTCGGAACGGTAGGACCTGGCCCACGACCTCGATCGCCTCGCGGACCTCGGCCTCAAGCAGACTCCACTGCGGCACCTCCGAGACATTCCGAAGGTCGATCGGTCGATAGCTCTCACGTGTCGCTGGCGCAGTCGTCATTCGTCAACCAAGCGTATACCGGGGAATGGCGGCCTGATCCGCCGGGCGGGACCAGGGAATCTGGTCGAGGAATAACCGCCCCCGGCCAGATAAGCCTAACGGTCAGGGAATCTCGTACGGAGGGGTTCTGCGCCGAACAGACGGGGCGGCGACCGGTGAGTGCGTCGGGACACCCGTAAAGTACGGGAGTGGCGCGAGAGACTCTTAGAAACGGAATCCCATGGCGAGTTGAAATGATCGCAGGCCGTTCCGGCCAGGCTGCCACTGGGGGTAATCATTTGGCGAGGTCGGTTCGCCGAAACTAGGTCCCTCGAGATAGCCGGTCGCCAATCCAAGCTCGTCTAACGGACTATTGGGGTCGGGTACCACCGAAGTGTCCCACCGGATCGCGGTGTCGTTGTTCATCAGGTTGTACACCTCAGCCTTGACCCAGGGGTTGAGTGACTGCCAGATGGGAATGCTGTACTGGAGCGACAGGTCGAGCAGTCCGTAGCCTTTGAAGGTGCCCGAGCCGCGTCCGTCGGAGAAATAGAGCGTCCGTGGGTCTGGCGCCGACGCGTACCCGAGCGAGCTCAACGTCGCGGCCTGGGTGGCGGAGAGTCCCTGTCGGGTTGCCGCAATGCTGTAGACCTGGCCCGAATCGTATCGCCAGATGCCGGCCACATCGACCGCGCCCGCGCCGCCGAGACCAAGTGAGTAGATGCCCCACACACGCATCTTGTGCTCCTGAAACTCGTCGAGCCGGCCGGTCGGATAGTACCGCGCCGCGGGCGTGATCTCCGGGTAGTCGAAGGCCGGTGACGAGATGGCCGGCTGATTGGTCGCCTCACCCTCGAAGTTGCCCTCGTTCCTCAGCTGCATCGTCCAGCTTCCGTCGATGAGAAAGTCATCGGTGACCTGCATCCGGCCCTGGAACTGCAGCGCGTCGTAGCTCCGCTGGAGAGCATCGGTGTTGCGGAAAACTCGGTTCTCGAACGTGCCGAAGGTCTGCCCCTCCCCGACAACCGTCGTGGCCCCGCCGTCGATCGTGAAGAAGTCCTCAACGACATCGCTCGTCGTGCGGCGGATGTAGGAGACCTTGGTATAACCACGGCTCCCCAGCGTCGTTCCAAGCGACACCGTCAGCTCTTTCGTAAGTGGCGACGACAGCCCGTCCCCGAAAATGACGTTTTGGTTGGGAAACAACCCGAACACGGTCATGTAGTTGGCCGGATCGAACCCGGGCGCGAAGTCACGGCCCTGGCCGGCCGGTCCCGTATACACGCCGAGCAAGAGGTCGGGTGCTCCGACGTTGGTGTTCTGACTGAACTGCGCCTCGCTGTACTTTCCGGCGTAGTGCCCGTACGTCGTCTGGATTGTGAGGCGCCCATCGCCCGCCGGGTCATACGCCGCGGCCAACCGCGGTACGACTGCGCTCGTATCAATTCCCGAAATGTCGCCCGTGGCCCGGCTGTCCACCTTCTCTGCCCGGATACCGAGATTGAACGAAAGATGACTCCCGACGGTCCAGCTGTCGTTCACGTAGACCGATACCGTATCGATATCGAGCGTTGCACCTCGGACGGGCCGCCAATCCTCCAACAGATTGGCGCCCGGCACGAAGACCGGCTCGATCCGGCCGTCTGGGTCCAGCAACGGTGTGCCATCCGCTCCGATCGCGTAGTCGGCATCGAACACGAACCCGGTCGCCGACTGAGAGTTGCCGCCCCGCAGGGTCGACCGAAAATGCTCGAATCCGCCCTTGACGCTATGCGTTCCGCTGTTAGACGTATCGAGGTAATACGTCGCGCTGCCCGTGACCTGTCGGTTGTCGCGGTCCTGCGGGTCCGCCGCATCGAAGTACGGCGCGTTGTAATGAGCCAAGCGCTGCGTGAGCGTGACGAACGGTGACTCGACGATATCCGTGAGGGCTCCGCCGTTCCCGCGGAAGCCGAGCTTCTTCCGAGACATCTGTAGCTCGGTGAAGAGACGGCTGCTCATCGCCCCCCGATAGGTGGCGACCCACAGGTGGTTCGGCAGCGTCCGGTTGATGGTGGCTGCCGGGTCGATGCTGAAACCAAACGAAGGTCGACCCTGCGCGGTGCTGTTCCGCATATAACTTCCCTCGAGCACGTGCCCCGGCGCGACCGTTCCGGTGAGCTTCAGCTGGTTACGATCGTTGTTGGTCGTGCGTGCGTAGCCAAGGCCGGTCACGCCAAACGTCTGATCGTCTGCGACCCGCTCGACGCGATTCGCGTAGAAGAACCACAGACGGTCGAGGACAAGCGGTCCACCCAGCGTCGTCTCATAGGTCGTGTTATCGGACAGTTTCCCCGAACGCCCGTCCTGCCCCGCAGCCTTCTCGAAGGGCGTGAGTGCAGTCCAGTTCGGCTTGTAAAGGTTGGTTCGGAAACTGCCAGAGAACTGGTTGCCTCCACTCTTGGTGATCGTGTTGACAACTCCGCCGGTAAACCGGCCGTACTCGGCCGAGATCCCTGACGTGAGCACCTGCGTCTCTTCGATCGCATCCTCGATGAACAGATCGTGTGCCGTCCCAAAGATGTTGTCGTTGACATCGACACCGTCAATCAGGAAGACGTTGTCGTAGCCGAACCCACCGTTGATCGTGAGCTGCTCGGCGCTGGACGCGTTGTTCGTGACGCCCTGAGCCAATTCACTGATCTTGAAGATGTCACGACCGATCGGCAATGAATCGACATTGTCGGCAGTGATATTGGCGCTGATTTCGGTCGAGGCGATCGCCGACGGAACCACGGCCACAACCTGCACCGTTTCAGAGACGGTGGCCGCTTCCAATGCGACGTTGGCAAGCGCGGTGCCACCAAGTGGCACGACCGCCTGCTCTGCGACCTCTGTAAACCCGTTCATGGTGAAGCTGATCGTGTAGACGCCGGGCGGGAGCCCCGGGATCTCGTAACCTCCCCGGAGGCCAGACCGAGCGGTTCGCTGCCCCTGCAAGGCTGGCGACTGGACGGTCACGACGACACCCGGAAGCGCCAAACCCTGAACGTCTCGAACGGTGCCGCGGACGGTGCCGGTCTGCCGACCCTGCGCATGGGTGACCGTGCCCGACGCAATGGCCAGCATTCCCCACAATGCGACACCAGATAGTCGTTTTGCAGTCTTGACATGTGAATCCTCAGTGACTCGGAACCAGGCTGCACACTGGTTGACAGTTCGGCAGCCCTCTACGGATAAACATCGGCTGCAAGAATCTCTCCGATAGCAAGAATCTCTCCGATAGCAAGAATCTCTCCGGCGGCAAGAATTTGAGTTTCTCCCCAAAAAAATGGGCATGCAGACAAGCCGCTCCAGCAGAATCTAGCCAAGAGTGCGGTCAAGCTGGAGTCTGCGGTGTCGATTTCTTGACAGAGGTGTCGGTATCGTCAGTACCGATCGACGTCTCAGCGCCTCCATAGACCCGCTATATTGAAGGCCAAGCGGTTGTGAAACGAGACCCGACGTGAACGTGTATGCGGTGATCATCGTCGTCGCGCTCCTTGGCGAGTACGCACTGTCGGCACTGTCGAGCACCCTCAACTTACGCTCGCTCAGTCCCACCGTCCCGCCGGAGTTTGCCGACGTGTTCGACGCCGACCGGTACGCCCGCTGCCAGGAGTACACGCGGAGCCAGACCCGGTTCGGGCTGGTTCGGAGCTCCGTCGGCCTGATCGTCGTCCTGACGTTCTGGCAGCTCGGGGGCTTCGACTGGCTTGATCAGAGATGGCGAGGACTCGGATACGGTCCTCTTCTCACCGGGCTCATGTATGTCGGGTCACTCGGGTTGGGATCACTGTTGCTGAGACTGCCGTTCAGGCTCTACAGCACCTTTGTGATTGAAGCGCAGTACGGTTTCAACCGAACCACGATCGCAACCTTCGTCGCCGACTTCCTCAAGGGCATCATCTTGGCCGGCGTTCTTGGCGGGATCCTCATGACAGGCGTGCTCTTCTTCTTCCAATGGGTGGGACCATCGGCCTGGGTCTGGTGTTGGATGGCAGCGACCCTCTTTCTCCTGATTGTCCAGTTCGTCGCACCCACCTGGCTCATGCCGCTCTTCAATAGGTTCACGCCCCTCCAGGAGGGATCGCTCCGAGAAGCGATCGTGTCGTACGCGCAATCTGTTACCTTCCCGCTCAGGGACGTCTTTGTCGTGGACGGGTCGAAGCGGTCCTCCAAGGCGAACGCGTTTTTCACCGGATTCGGTGGGAACAAGCGAATCGGGCTATTCGATACGCTGGTAGAAAACTATTCTGTCCCGGAGCTGGTCGCGGTCGTCGCGCACGAGGTCGGTCATTACAAGAAGGGACACGTACTGAAGAGCTTGGTGTTGCAGGTTGCGTATCTTGGCGGTCTCTTCTTGGTGCTGTCGCTCGTACTGGAGCGTCAGCAGCTGTTCGAGGCGTTCTCGATGACCGAGACGTCAGTCTATGCCAGTCTGGTCTTCTTCGGGTTGTTGTTTACGCCGGTCGAGCTGGCGCTCTCACTCTATGTCAACGCCGTCTCAAGGAAGAACGAGTTCGAAGCCGACGCGTTCGCCGCCAAGACGACGGGACACGCCGAGCACCTGGTCACAGCACTCAAGAAGCTCTCCGCTGACAGTCTCTCAAACCTGACACCCCATCCACTGGACGTCATTCTTCACCATTCACATCCACCGGTCCTACAACGGATCACCGCGCTCGGGGATACCGGTTCACTCGATACAGGGCGCTAGCAGCCCGTGGTGAAAGCACCACCGAACGACGGGTCGGCCCAGACATGGCAGTGCCCCACGCGGAGGTCGTTGGCGGCGATGGTAGGTCGAGATAAGATCCACGGCGCGCCCCAACGCGTCTCCGGGAGTCGCATGAGCGACCACAACAGCCGAAGACACGCCACCGCATGCCCCTGAAGACTGCGGGGTGTCCCGACACCCGTGAGCGTCCGCATCAGCAACCCAAGGTTCAGTCCAGCAACGTGCAGCAGGACGCGTTTGAGGATGTTGTCGTGCCCCCGCAGGTATACGCGGCGTAGCCGCCCGGTGGCATAGAGATGGGCAAAGGGGCGTTCGAGTCGTTCCCCGCGCCGGCGCAGCAGGCGTTGCCCGCGCGCGCCGCGAAGACGCCGACGGTTTCGGTAGACGGCGTCGCGCGCCTCCGCCTTGTCTTTCCACTTACGCCTGCCGCGATCTGGTTCCGAGATGTAGCTGCGGAGGCCGATGGCTTCAAGATCGACGAGTTCCTGGTTGCTGTGATAGCCCTTGTCCCCGACGACCTCGGCAAGACGGCCCGCAGGCACCACGGTCTCGATGTGCTCCGCCGCGGTGATCAACGTCGCGCGGCTCGTCGCCACATCGCCTTCATCGGCGTCCTGCACCGTCACCGCCACGACCGCGCCGGTGTCGAGGTCGACCGCCTGCTCCGCCTTGTGCGCGAGGTGCGTGCGGCCGTCCTTCATCTTGGTGATTCTTGCGTCAGGATCGTGCGGATGGGTCCAGTCGTCGTTCGAGCCTTTCTTCTTCCGCTTCCGATCGATGCGCGCCAGATCGGCACGCGTCGGGGTCTCAATCCCCGAGGCCTGGGCGAGCTGGATCAAGAAGTCCTGATACGCCTCGCCGGTGTCGCGCCGCACGATACTTCGCAGGGCGGCGTTCGCTTCCAGCGTCGTCGCATCGATACCGATCGTCTTGCCCTTGACAAGCTTCGCCTCAGCCAGTCGCTGCAACACCCACGCGAAGACAGCCTGATGCGTTTCCAGGTCGATCAGCCGACGCGTCCGCGAGACCGTCGAATGATCCGGCGGCGCTTCGTGCAGCTCCAGCCCCAAGAAGCTCCGCACGCTCAACGACTCGGCCGCCCGCCACGCGATCGCCCGCTCGGAGTCGAGCCCTTCGAAGTACCCGAGCAGCAACACGCGGAAATACCGGCCGGGCGGCAAACTCGGCCGGCCGATCTCATCCGCGTAGAATCGCTGACAGAGCGACTCGACGTACCCGTCGAAATCCGCTCTCTCGAGAATGTGATTCAGTCGCGTGTAGAACGGGTGCGCGGCGCTGCGAGGCAGATCTTGTGCGGCGACCCACATCGACGTCTGCTTGGGACGTCGCCGTCGTTTGCCCATGGCCATGCGCGTCAGTGGAGTACGCATGATCACTTCTGGCGATCGATCTAATTCGGTGACTTTCACCACGGGCTGCTAGGGGCGCTGTAGGGCTCGGACCGCCCTGAATTCAGACGTTGGACTCCACTCGGGCCACTCCTCACTCTCAGCCAACGCCGATCCGAGCTCGTACATGAACGTCAGATCCTCGACGGCACCCGAGAGATCCCAATCGGGTTTCACTTCGTCCGAAACCTTGTGGTAGTCATTGGCGGTGTACTCCTCTCGCTTCACGATGCCGTACCCATCCGGCTTGTCCAGATACTCGATTCCTGGATCTGCATAGAACGCCGGGATCCCGGCCTTGGCAAAGGAGAAATGGTCGGACCGATAGTAGAACCCTTTCTCGGGCTCAGGATCGGGGTTAAGCGTTCGCCCCAGACGCCCGGCAACCGCCATCGCGTATTCGTCAAGCTCTGATTGCCCCATCCCGACAATGGTCATATCGCGGGTTCTGCCCCACTGGTTGAGAACGTCCATATTGAACGCCGCGACCGTCTGCGCCGCCGGATACAGCGGATTCTCTCCGTAATGCTTCGACCCCAGAAGCCCCTGCTCCTCGGCGGTCACCGCGAGGAAGAGAATTGAACGACGCGGACGTTCGGGCGCCTGCGCAAAGGCACGCGCGAGCTCGATCATCCCAGCCGTTCCCGTGGCGTTGTCCGCCGCTCCATTGAAGATCTGGTCGTCGTCCAGACTCTCGTCCTGACCGAGATGATCCCAATGTGCCACGTACATCACGACCTCGTCGGGCGCGCCTGCGCCCTCCAGACTCGCGACGAAGTTCTGAGAATCGATCGTCCGAAGGGCGTTGCGAATCTGCGTGCGGCCACGCACATCCAGCGGCACCGGCTCGAACGCACGCTCGGCCGCCCGCGCCTTCATCTCCTCGAAATCGAGCCCACCCATCTCGAACAGTCGTTCCGCCGCGGCTCGCTGCATCCACCCCTCCACCGGGGCCCTTCCCTCGTTGTTGTCGGCGGCAACGAGGTCGAACGACTCGCCGTACGGACTGCTGCCGACGACTTCCCATGGATAGCCGGCCGGCTCGGTTTCGTGGATGACGAACGAGCCAGCCGCACCCTTGGCCGCCGCGATCTCGTGCTTGTAAGTCCAGCGGCCGTAGTAGGTCATCGCTTGACCGCCGAAGACATCCTCTCGGGGTGGGTCGTTGACCAGGAAGAGCAGGATCTTCCCTTCGACGTCGATGTCACCGTAGTCATCCCACTCATATTCGGGTGCGACCGCGCCGTAGCCGACAAACACGAATTCCGCGTCGATCTCTACCTGGTCGACAACGTGCTTGGTCCACGCCACATAATCGGTCCCCGGTTGGAATTCGTGTGATTCACCATCCTTCGTGACCTGGAAAACGTCCCCGGCTTGGGGTGTGATCCCGACGAGCGGAACCGCCTGGACCCACGTCCCGTCCGGGTTTCCAGGCATCAGGCCAAGCTCAGAAAACTGCTCGGTCAGATAGTCAATCGTGAGGGCTTCGCCAGGCGAGCCCGGTGCTCGTCCGCCGAATTCGTCCGACGCCAGAACCGTAATCTCGGAGAGGAGGAAATCGGGGTCGATTCCCGCCGCGATCGATGCCCCCGGCGACTCCGGACCGTCCCCAACCGATCCCTCATCTGGGGCACCGCCACATCCCACAACCGTCACCAACGCGATCGCCGATACAAAAGCCGTTTTCACCGCAACCTCCAGCTGGAATGACCAGGTGTTTGGTACACGGACAGCCTACCTCATCTCGTCGACTTCACCGGGCACGTCTAGTGTCCTGAGTTCGATATACCTGTACACCGAGGGCGGCGATGCGCCCGGATGGCCAGGCGCGAAGAGCGAGCATATCGGGAATATTCGAGCCCGCGAGAAGATGGTCTCAACGCCGCCAGATGCAGCGCCGGCCGAATGTATAGGTATATCGAACGCAGGACACTAGGATAAACTGCTGCAGTCTCCGTACTGGCGGCAACATGAGTATCCACTACACGCGGCGTGAGTGGCTCGCCGCCCTGGGCGCAGCAACCGTCGCATCCCGCGTTCGCCCGCTGGCCCTCGCGGCCGAGAGCAAGCCGATGCAGGGCGCGTTCATGATCCTGAGCACGCCATACACCACGGCGAACGAGCTTCACCACGAGGATCTCGCGAACCAGGTCGAGTTCCTCGACCGCTGCGGCGTACATGGCCTCGTCTGGCCGCAGAACTCCAGCGAGCAGCGCTACCTGTCCAGGGCAGAACGGCTCGAGGGAATGGACACGATCGCCGCGGCCGCACGTGGAAAGCGCCCGGCGCTCGTCTTTGGGGTGCAGGCCGACGATACGGAGGGAATGCTCGAGTACGCACGGCACGCTGAAGCGCTCGAACCTGACGGGATGATTGCGATTCCTCCCACGTCTGCACACTCGCTTGACGATTTTCGCGCCTACTACAGAGCCGTAAGCCAGGTCACCTCACGACCGGTATTTATTCAAACGAGCGGCGGAGCTCCCGACATCGAACCGACCGTCGACTTCATTGTGAAGCTGGCCGCTGAGTTCCCGAACCTCGCGTATGTGAAGGAAGAACGCGAACCGGTTCACGAGCGGATGCGGGATCTGGCCAAGCACCGTCCAGCTCGAATCAAACGGATCTTCGGCGCCGCATTTGGCCGCGCGTGGCTCTACGAGATGCGACTCGGGACTGATGGTGTGATGACTGGCGGTGCCATGTACGCCGACATCTACGCACAGCTATGGGAACTGCATCGGGCAGGGAACCAAGCGGATCTCCGGGATCTGTTCGGCAAGCTCTTGTTGATGCTGAACCTGGACGCAGCCATCCCGGGAGTTCGACTCTACTTGCTCAAGAAACGGGGAATCTTCTCGACCACGCGATCGCGGCGCGGGGACTATGCCTTCTCCACCGATGACATCGCCGAGATCGAGTACCGCTGGGATGGACTCAAGACATATCTGAGGGCCTAGCCGAACGAGATCGGGGCTGACCTGCGCCGAGGACCCCCGTCAGCCACGCACCGACGTCTCTGATCTCCTCAAGACACACCTGATGCCCCATCGGATACTCACTCCATTCGACGCGATACCCCGCACCTACGAGTAGGTCGCGGCTCCGGAGCCCTGTGGTGTACGGCACGACAGGATCGCCGATCCCATGCGCCTGGAATATGGGAGGCGACGAACCCCCAGCTCGGCCGATCGCCTCCAACTCTTCGTCGAGGAGCAGATAGCCCGATAGGCACAACAGCCCTGCAAGTGACTCCGGTTGCCGCAGCCCGGCAAACAGCGCCATGGCGCCCCCTTGGGAGAACCCAGCCAAGACGATCCGGCCTGGAGCGATACCTCGATCGACCTCACGCGCCACCACCTCGTTGATCCAGGTAGCCGCCTGACGTATGCCCGGCTCGTCCTGGTCGTGCCGTTCGAACCCGGCCACGTCATACCAGGCCCGCGTGACCATCCCCATATTGATCGTGACCGGGATTCTCGGCGCGTTCGGAAAAACGAATCGCACCGCCGGCTCAGGCGGCAGCCCCAGCTGGGGCACGACTGAGTAGAAATCGGTGGCATCGGCCCCGAGGCCATGCATCCAGATAACCGAGGCGGTGGCAGTCCGCGCGGGCTCGAGCTCGAGCGTTTCGAGGTGAGGGTCCTTCACCTAGTGTCCTGACACTCGTGTACTGACACTAGTGGCTCATCGCATGCACGAGGATGTTGATGCCGAGCTCGTACGCATCGACTGAGAACCGATAGAAGAACTCGTAGTCTTCGCCCTCGCGTTCCCATCCATCTGCGATGTCGGTGTTGTGACTCATGAGGACCAAAATGCCATTGTGAGCGTCTGTGATCGCTCGAAAGTGGACGTCGTCGCTACGAAAGCCACGCTCAGAAGTGGTCGCGCCGCCACTCCGGCGCCAGTGCTGGATCGATGGCACCTGAGGGATCTCGGTCACCTCGAACAACGTCTTGTGAATCGGATGACTCATCGGGATGTCGATGACCGGATACTCGCCAGGGGGCAGTGCCTTGCTGAGCTCCCCGACCCATTGATCCCACGCATTCGGACCCCAGAAATCGTCCACCCAAAGGAAGCCACCCTTGAGGAGATACTCCTGAAGCCGAGCCGCTTCGTGGTCGCTGAGCCGGAGTGTTCCGACATCCGACATGAAAAGGAACGGATAGTTGAAGACTTTCGGGTCGTCGAGCGGGACGACGACGTGGTCGGGAATATCGCGGTGATCGAACCCCACGCGTGTGGTCGTCAGCTCCGAGAGCCGCACCATGAGGTTCCGGTCGGCCGTCGGATAGTCGGTGTGCCAGCCCTGGCCGCCGGGCTCTCTGCGGTCACTCTGATACAACACCCGGGAGAACGTGAAATCGCGGTGAGTCGGGTGATCGGACGGAAACTTGGGTGGCATCCGGCGCCATCCCCACTGGGCGAAGACGGTCGCACTCCCAACGAGTGTCACCACCATGATCAGGGCAAGAATCGATGGCGTGAACGTGAACAGGACGCGAGCGGAACGGGTAGGGGTTGAGGAGCGGGCGTGGGACTCCGGACTTCTGGCTTCCGGCATCTCAGGCCGCCTGAGGTCAGTTCTCTCTCGACAACGCCCGGTAGTACTCCTCGATCATGTCGCGGAATCCGGGCGGCACCTCATCTGACGAGGCGAGGAACAGATCCTCATTCTCCACGTCCACCTCGCGCCGCAAGCGGTACTCGAACCGCTTCAGCTCCTCGCGCAGATACGTCTGGAGCCGGGCGATCTCCTCAGAATCCTGGTAGACCCGAGTATCGTCAAGCTCCTGCATCTGGCGAATGATCTCATCGAGATCTGCCGCCGAGAACTGCTCCTGCTGGAGCAATCGTCGGATATCTTGGGCCTCACCGAGGCGCTGGCGGAACTCACGCTGCCACTGTCGGATGTCGTCGGGGTCGAACTCAATCGGACGCCTATTCCCGTATCCCCCGCCGGCATAGGCGCCACCAAAGGTATCCCCGACGCCCGGTTGCCCATCAGCCGTGCCTGGCTGATCGCCACCCTGCTGGCCACCGCCGCCTTGCTGACCTTGCTGGCCCTGCTGGCCGCTCTGGGCCTGCTGACCATCTTCACCTTGTTGACCGGGCTGACCGTCCTGAGCCTGATCTTCTTGCCACATACGCTGCTCGAGCGACTCGAGGCCACGCATGAGGTCGCGCGTCTGGTCGAGCGCTTCCGTCATGGCGTCACCCTCGGTATTCCCGACGGCATCGGCCGCGGCACGCAGGTGCTCGCGGAGGTCTTCAATGTCGTTCGTGATCTGATCCTCGAACGCCCGCGCGGTGTCGCTTGCTCGACTCCGGATCACGCCCTTCGTATATCGAATCTTCTCCTTGAGCTTGTTGTCACGGATGCTGTTCGCTGCGTCCTGCAAACTCGCGGAGGCGCTCCGCTCCTCACGTCTAAACTCGGCTGACGTCGAGTCAATCTGCCGCTCGAGGTCGGCAACTTCGGCCTCCATCGCGTCCTTGCGTTCCAAGAGATTCTGCTGACGCTCGTTCCGCTGCTCGTCAGCCAGGTCTGGAAGCCCATTGACGGCACTCGCCACCTCACGCTCTTCGTCGGCCAGCTGATTCGCACGACGCAATGCCTCATCGATGTCGCGCTGCAGCCGGCTCGTTTGCTCCTGCTGGAGGCGATCCTGAACCTCGCGGAGACGGTCGAGAGCCGCGCCGGCCTCGGCAAAGCCCAGGTTGTCGTTGTTGGCCGCCGCCCGCCGCATCGCATCGGCCGCTTCTTGAAGCCGGCGCGATGCATCCATCATCTGCGGCGAGTTCTGCTCGCGTGCCAGACGCTCCAACCGACGCGCCGCCTCTTCTGCCTCTTCGGCCAACTCCCGCTGAGCCGCGGTACCACTGCCCTGAGCCGACTGCTGGCCGCGGGACCGCATGCGCTGACGTTCAGCCTCCCGTTCCTGTCGGCGCGCCAGCTCTCGCAGTCTCTCCATCAACTCGTCAACGGTGTTGTCGGCCTGCTGCTGCTCGCCTCGCTGCATCGTCTCGTACTGGTTCTGCAGCTTGTCCAACTCCAGTTCGAACAGATCGGCAAGGTCTTCGGCCGCCTGGTTGCCACCGCCACCGCCGCCGCCACCGCCGCCCATCTGCACCATGACCTCTTCATAGGCCTCTTCGGCCCGCTGCAGGAACTGCAACGCACGCTGCTCCGGCGGGAGCGCCCCGTCGGCATCCTGACCTTGCAGCTCACCTTCAGCCTCCCGCATCGCATCGGCCGCTTGGGGAAGGATCTCGGAGATCGAGCGGAACGCGGGATCGGCCGGCATGACGCGACTATTCATCCGTCGCAGCAACGTCTCGACCTGCTCACGCAACCGGCCCTGCGCCAGCGTGAGAAAGACCACGTTCTCCTGGTATTCCTCGTCAGAAAACGATTCGCGGTCGCGGACCACGTTGAACGTCCCCGACACGATCTCCTTCTGCGCCTCCGACAGCGCCCGTGGGTCAGCGCCACCGGCGCCGCCGCCACCGGCGCCCCCACCGCCCTGAGACTGGGCCGCGCGAAAATCGCGGCTAAACGCACGGATCTGAACAAAGTAGAGATCACTCTTGATGTCCCTGTTCTCCTGGGCGAGGTTGCGGTCGGTCGCGCGAGCGTAGTACGACACGAAATCACCCGGCTCCAGCTCGAGATCCTCGAGGAAGAACGTGTGGCCAGCCGAGACCTCCTTGAGTGCGTTCTCACCACCACTGTAGAGTTTGACCGTCTCTTCCGAACCGCCGTTGACGCTATAGACCAGGTCGAGCGAACGAAGTCCGAAGTCGTCGTCGGCTCGCGCCTCGATGAAGAGTTCCTCGACGGCGCTGGCGGTCGTGTCACGTCCGGGGTTGAGGAACATGACCGACGGCGGCTGATCCGTCAGGACGTCGATCGTGTACTGCGGAGAGGCGGTCACCATCTCGCCCTCGCCGCTCTGCAGATCGATACGGTAGAAGCCATCCTCCTCGACGACGAACCCGCCGATCAACGAGCCGTCTGGTTGCACGACCAGATCTGTGCGGTCCTCTTCATCGAGCACCATCTGTCCGCCGGCGGTCGGCATCGTCGGGATGGCACGGAGGCGAACCTCGGTCCCGCGGAGGACGGCGATATCTCCACCATCCTCGATCGTCCGAGGCTCGAGGCCGGTGTAGGCCGGGAAAAAGTACTCGTGTTCCAGTCGCTCGACATACGGGAGGTCGACGACATTGAGCGTGAAGGTCCCCGACTGGACACCCAGCGCCTCGACGAAGTAATTGGTGGTGTCTTGGACATCGAACAGCAGCACCTCGAACAGACCAGGTTCCTCGAGCGGAATCAGCGGCAGTCGTTCGAACGGCGCGTTCGAGTCCGAACGCATAAACAGGGTGACCTCGTCGGTCTCGAACCCCTGTAGGCTCGCGGTGATCTCCTGGTCGGCGCCACGAGCTACCGTCACGTCGCCCGGCAGCACGTCGATCAGATAGGGACTGGCGGCTTCGGCGCTACCCATCGGGAGGAGGGCCATCACTCCATGTCGAAGATAGGCGGGACCGAACATGAACAGCACGAGCGCGGCAACCGCGGCAGCACCGAGCCACCCGGACGAGCCCTGAAGCTTCCGCTGCTCAACTGACCGACCCATGTCGACGTTGCGGATCTTCTCCACCGCCGACTCGATGAGTCGATGCACCAGCTCCGGCGAATGGTCGAACGCGGCAGTGCGGTCGCCCTTGTGCGCTTCTTCGACCGCGCTCAGCACGGTCGCTTGCAGCGACGGCTCATGCTCTTCGAGGTAGAGTGCGACCTGCTCGTCAGAGACACGCCTCGAGACTGGACGGATGCAGAACCACCACCCAAATCCGAGCAGGGCAGCATACGTCACAACGCGGAATGTGATGATAGCTGCCGGTGTGAACCGATACAGTTCGAGACCCCAGGCGGACAGCACGAGGGTGCCCAGACCGGCGGCCAGGAGCACCGCGACGCCGCGAAGCGCCACCCGTAGACGCCAGCGGTTTCGCACGTCCCGGATGGCGCGAAGAATCTCGTCGCGGTCGCCGGTGAAGAGCGGTTGATTGGACAGCATCCCCATCCTCCCGTCATCCCTCATTCTAGTGTCACGGGCGCGAAATACCTAGTATGCCTTCTCAACGCTCCAGGCCAGATCGCACGTGTCACTAGTCGACGTTCAAGGCGGCTCGGGAGAGTCGGTTCGACATGACCGTTTCGGCCACGAAGAGAACAAACACGGCCACCAACAAGTACCACCACACCCCCTGTCGCCGCTCGAGATCCTCTGACGCGAACGCCCTGGCCTCGCCTTCCGCCTCCACGTCCCCTCGGTCCCCGGCCACCCGCCCAGTCAGAGTGCTGGCCAGTTCGTCCGGATCGATCGCCGTCAGATCAGACTCCGCAAGGTCGACGTTCACCGCGAGCGTCAAAGGCGCATCCGACGGGGTCGTGGCATCGTGGATCTCGTAAATGCCCTGCTCCGCTGTCGTCAGGAAGCCGGCGCGAACACCCTGACTGACCGCAATACGCTCCCCAGATGGAGAGATCGCCACGAGCTCCGCCTCGGTGAGACCGGCGTCCGCGAGGAGACTTCGCTGCTCAGCCAAGTTGAGTACCTGGCCCGCGGAAACCCAGGGCGTCGGGGGGGCATAATCGGCCAGGTGTTCGGTCAACCTGTGTACGAACGGCAGGTAGACCGGTTTGAGCGCAAGATCGTTCCAGAAGTTGTCGAGCGTCGACGCCCAGAAGAGGACCCGACCGCTCCCGAGTTGCTGCTCCAAGAGCGCAGGATTCCCGTCGTCGAACCGTGCCAGTACCGTCGCCGACGCGGCGGCCTCCATCGGGCGATATCGAAAGAACCGGGCGGTGGTGACATCACCACTGCGCGGCCCGCTAAACAGTTCGAAGATGGGATGGCTATAGTCGACAAACCCCAGGCCGGCGCCTCGACCCGCACGGTCGACAGGACTTCCAAATGACCCAGGTAGCAGGTTGGGTCCATCAGCGGGCCATGCGCTCCGCTCACCGGCGACGACCAACACCCCGCCCCCATCGCTGACAAACTGCTCCAGCCGGGCCCCAGCCTGCCCGGTCGGCGGACGCGTGTCGTTCAGAACCACAACCTGTCGGCCGACCAGGTCTCCGGCATCGAAATCGGTGACCGACGTCGTCGTGACATCAAACGCGGGACTCGCGCCGATGCCCAAGGCACGGTTCAGATACAACGCGCCGGCTGAAGCGCCGCGGTCATTGCCAACGATCAGGACGCTCACCACCTGGCCAGGCGACACGACAAAATGAAAGACGTCGTCGGTCGGGAGCAAATCGCCTCGCGTCCGAACCATCCCGGTGACCGGACGGTCCCCCAGAGTCACAGGAGCGAAACTCACCGTTGACGAACCGTTGGGAGGAAGCTCAGCAGCCACGGTCTCAATCTCCCGTCCGTCAATGTCCAGCGACACATCGAGCGAACCGACCGCCTCCATTCCACGGTTTGTCACGCGAGCGGACACCAACACACGCTCTCGGCCCGAAAAATACTCTCGGTCGAACAAGACCCCGGCCACACTCACATTCTCAGTCGCACCTTCTCCGCTCGTCACCGCGATCGGTGTCAGCAGGGTTCCCTCGGGAAAGCGCACCCCTGACGCACTCTCGAGACCGGACCGCTGGAAGTCGCTCACGAGCACCGCCTCGAGCTGGGGAAGATCCGACTCGTCGAAGATCCCTTCAGCGAGCTTCAGCGCCGGCCCGTACCGAGTTGCACCAGACCCGAGCTCGGCGTCGCCGATCAGTCCCAGAAGACTGGCGCGATCAGTCGTCGACCGCGGTCCGGCCTGGGCGCCGCCGTCGAACACAATAACCGTGGCTCGATCATCAGGGCCCAGCTGGTTGACCACATCGGAGGCCGCGGTCTTGGCCCGGTCCCATCGATCGTCGTACCCCATGCTGTAGGACCGATCGAGCAGGATCACCACTTCGCGCGCCGTCGAGGTCACCGCTGCCAATGCCGCCGCACGGAAGAAGGGTCGCGCGAACGCCGCCAAGAGCAGCGCGATGGCGGCACAACGCAGGAGGAGCAGCAACCAGTTCCGAATCCGCTGACGCCTAAACGAGTGGAACGGAATCTTTCGAATGAACATTAACGAGGGAAACTCGGTGACCTCTTTCCGTTCGCGCTGGATCATGTGAACGATCACCGGCACGGCAAGCGTGGCCAGTCCAAGGAAGAACAGGGGGGCCAGAAAACCCATCAGCGCACTCGGCTCAGTTTCTCTCGCATCGCGAGGAATTTGAACAACGCATGATCGAGCGGCGTCGCCGTATTGAACAACGCATAATCGATCCGATTCTCACCACACAGCTTCGACAGTGCCGTGATGTGCTCCTGGACCAGCTGACGATACTGCTCGCGGAGCTTCTCCGGGACGACCGGCATCGAGCGCCCGGTCTCGAGGTCCTGAAAATTCGTGGGCTCGTCGTAGGGAAAATCGATCTCCGCGGGATCCAGGATGTGAAAGACGATCAGATCGTTGCCCCCGTAGCTCAGCGGCTTGAGCAAGTCGACGGCCTTCTTCGGATCCTCGTAGAAATCCGAGATGACGACGATGATGCCGCGACGCCTGAAGAACTCGGTCGCGCGAAACAGCGGGCGCTCGAGCGAACCCGGGTTCCCGGCCTCGATTCGATCGAGCTCGTGCAGCACGACGTCAAGATGCTTCGCCGACGGGGGCACGCGTTTGACGATGTCCGCATCAAACGTAATCAGCCCAACCCGGTCACGCTGCTTGGTGCAGAAATAGGTGAGGCACGCAGCCAGGTAACGTCCATAGTCAAGCTTGGTCAGCCCCTTGCTCCCGAAGCTCATCGATCGGGATACGTCGAGCATCACCGAAAAGTTGGCGTTGGTGTCGGCCTCGAACTGCTTGACGTAGAAACGGTCCGTGCGGGCGAACACCCGCCAGTCGATGAACCGAATGTCGTCGCCCGGCATGTATCCGCGGTGCTCGGCAAAGTCGATCGAAACCCCGAGATACGGGGCCTTGTGCAGGCCGTTGATGAAGCCGTCGACAACGGTGCGTGCCAGCAGCTCCAGGCTGCCGATCCGGGCAAGCACTTTCGGGTCGACGAAGCGGGCACCCGCAGTGGTCTGTTCAGCTTCCATCGTCACATCTGCGATGCCGGGACCGGCACGGCGTCGAGCAGCTGATCGACCACCTGGTCTGACGTCACACCTTCTGACTCCGCGTGGAAGTTGAGCAGGATCCGGTGCCGTAGCACCGGACTCGCCAGTGCCCTGATGTCGTCGAAGTTGACGTGGTAGCGACCCTGGGTCACGGCTCGCGCCTTACCGCCGAGAATCAGGTACTGGGCCGCACGAACGCTGGCGCCATAGGCCACCCACTTGTTGACAAAATCGGGCGCATCCCCGTCCTTCGAACGGCTTGTCCGCACGATCGAGAGCGCGTAGCGCATGACCGCCTCGGTGACCGGAACCTTTCGGATCAGTTCCTGAAACGCCACGAGGTCAGCGCCCGTGACCGCGTGTTGAAACTGGTGCCTCTGAACCACCGTCGTCGTGCGAACGACCTCGAGCTCTTCGTCTTCAGGCGGGTGGCGGATGACAATGTGAAACATGAACCGGTCGAGCTGAGCCTCAGGGAGTGGGTAGGTTCCCTCCAACTCGATCGGATTCTGCGTCGCAAAGACGAAAAACGGCTCGTCAAGCTGATAGGTCCGCCCCTGCACCGTCACGCGATGCTCCTGCATCGCCTCGAGGAGCGCCGATTGGGTCTTCGGTGGAGTCCGGTTAATCTCGTCGGCCAGGAGAATGTTGGTGAAGACCGGCCCGGGCGCAAAGACCATCTTTCGGTTGCCGGTCTCCGGATCCTCCTGAATGATGTCGGTCCCGGTGATGTCTGAGGGCATCAGGTCAGGGGTGAACTGGATTCGCGAGAATTTGAGATCCAGCACCTGGGCCATCGTCTGGATCAACAACGTCTTGGCAAGCCCCGGCACGCCCACGATCAGGCTGTTGCCACCGACGAACAGCGTCAGCAACGCTTGCTCGATGACCTCCTTCTGACCAATGATGAGTTTGTGGAGCTCGGTCAGGATGGCTTCGCGGCCAGCCTTCAGCTTGTCGGCCAGTGCGATGTCATCGGCCGCCTCGAGGTCTCTGGGTTCGTCGGGTGTGAGATCGAAATCCAACGGCTACTCCTTCTTTCCGAAGGAGACAGGAGTCTGTCTCCTGACTCCTCCCTCAATGCGTCATGGCGTACATGACGTAGTTCACTCCAAACTTGTAGGCCTCGTTCGTCAGATCGATCGGGAGCCACCCCGTGTCCGAGTACTCCCAGTACTCACCGATGTCATTGTTGTAGTTGGCGACGATCATCAACCGCGCGTTCGGATCGTTGTCTTCGAACACGCCGTAAAAGCGAGGCGGCAAGCCATACATCCAGTCGTCCATCTCCAGCGTCTTGATGTCAAAGAACGAATGGAATACCGGGTGAGCGATGTCGAGCTCCACGAGCCGCGCCTCGGGCAACACCCGCCTGAGCTGCGCTTCGAAGTTGTACCAGTGCTCACCCCGAAAGTCGTCGAAGACCAGAAAGCCGCCCTTGAGAAGGTAGTGGCGGAGGCTCTCCGCCTCGGCGTCGGTCTGGGTCCAGTACCCGGGCTCAGACATGTAGGCGAATGGGAACTTGTGAAGTTCCGAGTCACCCAACGGCAGCACGTTGCCGCCGTTTGGACCCTGGAACGGGTTCAGGTGGGTGACTTCGTCGAGAATCTTCGTCAGGTTGCGCTCGGCATCGGGGTAATCGTGAGCCCACGGCACATCGCGGCCACCGAAGAACGCGCCGCCGCCGCCACCTCGAAGGCTCATCTCGTAACTCAACCGGACGAAGACGAATCGACCGTCGTACTCAGTATTCCCTGGCGCGGCGTCGCGGAGACCGCCGGCGCCGGCGGCAGCGCGGGCGACAAAGCTCGACGCAACGAGCGCGGCGACTGCGATGACGACAACGGCTGCCGTGCGCTGCGTCAATGCCGCGTGACCACGACGTCTCGCGTCATTCACCGCCGGCAGCGCCGGGAGCGCCTGTTGTCGGTCGTCCAGCATCACCGGTCCTGCGGTGCGCTCTTGGCGGTCTCGAGCTCACGGATCTCGCGGCTCTTGAGTGCCAGCTCGATCATGAGCGTTTCGAGCTCCGCCTGGTACTGATCCGGGTCGGCGCCACCCCGAATCCGTCTCAGATCGTCAACCCGCGTCTCGAGCTCCTGCCGCTCTTGATAGAGAGCCTGTAGCTCCGGGTCGTCCGGGAACGCCGCGTCCGTCCGCCGACCGGCACCACTCGTGAAGAACAGCGTGCGCGCCACAAGTCCATCCGCTGCATCGCCCGACAGCGGGTCCGGATCGTCACTGCCTTGACCATCGCCGTTGTCGTCAAGGAGCGCGTGCTCAGTCGTGAGCAGACCTTCGGCCTCGTAGCTCTGGACGACCCGGGCCCTCGCGTAGGTGAACGCCTCGAGCATCGACACACGCCGGTCTCTATTCTGGTCAGCCTCCTCTTCGCCGTCGGAGAACGCGTCGACGAAGTAGCCCCCGAAGACCGCCGCGTTCCGCTCGCCCCCGGTCTTGGTTGCGGTCATCACCGTCCGACCGATGCCCGAAAGCTTCTCCACGAAGGGACCGCTGGCACTTGCCGTGTTGACGAACGTCACCTGCTGCCCGTCGAGTTTCTCGAGCAGACTCGCAAACTCCTCCGCAGACAGGTCACGCCGAGGCAGATTGACGCGGGCCGCATCGGTAAAGCTCCCGTGCCCGAAGAAGACGATGACGACGTGGTCGCCGGACGACGCACGATCGGCGATTGACAGTATCGCCGCCTCGACGTTCTCACGTGTCGATCGGTCGGCAATGACATCTGGTGCGAGGTCGGGCTGTTCTCCGAGGTAGGTGATGCCCTCCGATGGCACCTCGTAGCGGGTGCGTGCCGCGTCGATGAGGGTCGTGGCCCATTGATGAAACTGCTGCGTGTACTCGGGATCACCGCCAAGCCCCGTGATCACAAGCAGGTGGGTCTGTTGAGCCTCAGCCACCGTCGACGGGATGACCACCGATGCCATTGCCAGCGTCGCGAGGAGCACCCACGGAGTGATAGCCCGCCTCATGCCAATCCTCTATAGCGTCGATAACCCCATTCGCCGAGCACGAGGGAGACGAGAAGGAGCAGCAGCGCCGGCATGTCCCACAGATCACGCTCCTCCACGACCGTGACACCGCCGCCGACGTATTGGACGTCATCGGGGAGGGTGTCGACCGTGTCAGGGGTGTAGAAACGGCCGCCGGTTTCCTCAGCCACCCGCTCGAGCAGTGACGCCCCCATGGTCGAATCGTAGAATTCGCTGTCGCTCGGCGCCACCTGTAGATAGACGGTGTCCTCGCCGATCAGCTCGTTGTCGACGGCCGCCTCGACACGAACTTCGTAAAACCCTTCATCGGGGGCGGTAAACGTGGTGCGATACTCCCCGTCTTTCTCGGCGGTCCATTCCATCGGCAGCTCGATCAGCGACCCCGACGGATCGGTCACGACCGCAGTCACCGCGCTATTGTTCAACTCTTCGTAGTTCGCATCGCCGACCTCCGCGAGTACCGTGACCACCTGTTCCGGCTCAACTTGGTCCTGGGGTACATCGGCCACCACCTGATCCGGGACGCCATCGACAAGCCAACGGACCAGCCGTCGCCAGAAGGTCTCGTGGGTCATGTCCTCCACGGGCACATCGGCGTGCATCTGCCACATCCAGGAGTCCTGTACCGGAAAGGCCATCGACTTGCCCGCACCGTAGCGTTGAAACGCGAGTACGACGAGCCCATCGGGCGTCCTGAGTAACGTTGTCGCACCGGGCTTGGTTTCGGTGATCGGATTGACGACCGTCACCGGCGGTAGCGTCTCCCAGCGCTCGACCGACGCCGCCTCATTCTCGGCGATCAGGGTCGACGGATGGGTCGCCCCAGCGCGGGTTGGCTCGACGCGGACCTCCTGAAAGAAGCTCTCCTCGGTATCGCCTTGGCCTGCATCAAGCACGACCGGGAGCACGTCGGCAACCGGCGTCCCGGCGTAGCCACCTTCCGCGAACGACCGATGGCTGCCCAGCATAAGGAGACCGCCACCGCGATGATTCACGAAATCAGCGATCATCCGAAGCTGATCGGGTGTGAAGTGTCCCGCCTCGATGCTCCCCAGGATGAGACCCCGGTACTGGAACAGCTCGGATCGCGTCCGCGGAAACCCCCCGACGAGCTCATCCGGACCGTCGACATTCCGTCTGAGGAACTTGTTCTCAGCCGTGCGCTGCAACAGTGAGACCTGAAGGTTCTCGTCCTCCTCGACGCCCCGCAGGAGATACTTCACTTCCCACCGCGGCTCGCCCTCGAAGTACAGAAGCTTCTCGTTTCGATCCTCGACGACGATCAGATTCTGACGGAGGTTGTTCTGCGTGACCATCTCGCCCGGACGCGGGGACACTCGGAAGCTGAACAGCCGCGGGCCCTCCTCGTTTGCCGTAAACCGGAGTCGGACCGTCTGTGGGGTCGCTTCCGAACCGAGCTGAATATCCTCGGTGCCAACGATGCGGCCCTCATCCTCAACCTGAACTGTCACCGTCTCGCCTTGATATCCACGATGAGTGACGACCAGCTCCACACCGAGCGAGGCGCCTTTGAGCACCCGCTGCGGTGTCTCGACACGACTCATCTGGATGTCGCGCTCGTACTCTTCACGACCAACACCCACGGTGAACACCGGGACCGCGGACGCCTGCAGCGGCAAGAGCGCGTCGGCGAGCCCGCCCTCGGCGTTGTCGGCGCCATCGGTCACCACGACCAAACCAGATAGGGGGACACCCGAAAGCTCTTCGTGCGCGCGCTGGAGCGCCTGGCCCAGATGTGTCCGCGTGCCCGAGTACGTCAACTCAGTGACGTCGCTGACCCGGTCCGTGTCGCTCGAGAAGCTGAAGAACCGAAGGGCGAATCGGTCGGCGAGCGCCGTGAGCAGCTCGCTTTCAGGATCACCGAAGCTCGATTCCACAAAGGCCTGACGCGGTGTCTCATCGGTGTCGGCGATCTGCATACTGCGCGAGTCGTCGATAAGCACGCCAAGGAAGTTCTCCTGGGGCACCACAGAGGAGAGGATCAGAACCGGCCGCAAGAGACAGAAGACGAGCACGGTGAGTGCGGCGATCCGAACGGCCGTCAGGATCGTCCGGTCGAGCGGCTGGCTGTTTCCACGAACCTGAGCGTATGTCCGCAAGGTGACAAACGCCGCAACGCCCGCGACGGCGACGGCGAGAAAGCCGAGCCAGGACGCGCGGAGCGCAAAGTCCCCCTGCTGAAAGATCAGCGGTCGGTACTTGAAGAAAAATTCGAACAGTGACTCAAACACAGCCTTCTCTCAACGACCCTTCGACTCCGTTCGCAGCGGACGATACCCGCGAATGTCGCTCAGGGCAGGCTCACGATCGCCGGCCCGTTCAGTGGCTCATCGAATACACGACGAAGTTGACACCCATCTGAACGGCAAAACTCGAAAACTGGAGCGGATATTGCGGTTGCTCGAACCACTCCCAGGCATCACCGAGATCAGTATTCCCGTTGATCATGACCATCAGGCGACCCCGGTCGTCGAAAATGCCGCGCGCGAACACATCACAGCCTGAGCACTCCGAGGTCCGGCCGCGATAGTATCTGCCGAACGCAGGCACCTGGATGACCTCTTCAATTCTATAGACCGTGTTGAAGATCGGATGGTCGGACGGAATTTCGACGATCGAGTACTCGGGGAGGACCCGCCGCATTTCCCGCTCGAGATTTGCGAACGCGTAGGCCCCCCAGAAGTCATCCACCACCAGAAAGCCCCCGGCGCGCAGATAGTTGCTCAACCCTTCGACCTCGGGCGGTGTCAACGACATCCCTTCAATCTCGAGCATATACAGGAACGGGAAGCGTCGCAGGGCGGGGTCATCCAGACGCACGGCGTTCTCTCGCTCGGACGCGCTCATGTCGACGAGCGTGTTGACGGCCGCCATGAACTGGCGGTCAGCTTTTGGAAAGTCGACAGCCCATGAGTTCCATCTCCACGGCGAGGAATACACGCCACGTGTGAAGTAAAACTCGCTCGGACCGGTTGGCTGGTGCCGCGAAGAACGGCGCTGGTCGATGAGTTTCCGGAAGTCTTGCGGCGCCTCTACGGCTGGACCGTCACCCGGCGCCGCACGCAGAAACGCCAGTCCGACGCCCAGAAGCGTCACAACGACCAGAGCGATCCGCCGTGTACCTCGAGGCCGCACGTGCTGCTCCAGTGGAAAAGGCCCGTTCGGGTGGGGCCGAAATGGTAGCACCGTCCTCTCGGACGGGGAAGAACGTCTGAGATACGCTCTTCGCGGAGGGCCGCGACCCAGTTCCCGGAATTCTCCTCGCAGCATAGCACAAGGACAAGGTCCGCAGAAGTGGACAGCCTCGAGGTCGACAGGTGACGCCAACGACCAAAAACGTTCGAGAAATCCCACGTTTGGTTGGTACGATGCCTGCACCGTTCAGACACGGGATGAGTCGTGCGCCTCGAGTCGTTTGGATCGTCTTGATGACCCTGGCCATTCCGGGGCTGCCCGCCGCTGAGCCTGCCGCGGGAGGATCGTCGCTGACGGAGTTGCGGGCCGAACAGGTCCGGACGGCGGGGCCTGACTTTCTCTTTGGCAAACCTCGCGGCGAGATCGGTCTTCGCGCCCTGTGGGTGAACCCGCGGGCGAACAGCGACATCTTTTCGTTTGTCACCGAGCAGTTGACCCTCGAAAAGCAAGACTTCCGTGCGCTGGGGTTCGCGTTCGATCTCGGCCTCCCTGTCAACCCGCGTGTTGATGCCACCGCCGGGCTGGAATACAACCGGGCCGCCGCTTCTTCCGAGGATCGTGCGTTCGTCGAAGCCGACGGATTGCCGATTCGACAGGATACCCAGCTGACCCAGTTCAACGTGACGGGTAGTCTGCAGCTGGCTCTCTTACCCCGCGGTCGGGCTGTCGGACAGTTCGCCTGGATCACGGCGCCCTTCACGCCCTACGTCGGTGCCGGTGGGGGTCTGCTCAGGTACGAGTTCGAGCAGACAGGTGACTTTGTCGACTCCCTAGACCCGGAGCTCCCCATCTTCACTGCCCGGCTGCTCTCGACAGGATGGACCACGAACACACATATCTTCGGGGGCGCTGATATCCGGGTCACGCCCAGACTGCTGCTGACCGCCGAGGCGCGATATGTGTGGGCAGACGCGACCATGGGTCCGGACTTTGTCGACTTCGAACCGATCGACCTGTCGGGACTCCGGATCACCGGTGGCATCCGACTCCTGTTCTGACGCACACTGGTGGTGACGCACACGAGTATGATGGCGGGTAGCTAAACAAATAGTGGAGACATCATGAGAAACCATCTCGTGACAGTTGTGGCTGCGTGGCTCCTGATCGGCGGATCAGCGGAAGCCGGGCAGGCTGAGAGCATCGATTCACGATGGGCGCCGTGGCTCGGCTGCTGGCAGCTCTGGGAGGAGGAACTCGAAGAGCTCGATCCCTCCGGCCCAGCCGAGGACACCGACCAACGCGCCTTGATGGAGCGGACCTCGGTCTGTGTCAGGCCCGCCGGACCAGGAGTCTCGATAACGGCGTCAGCGGGTGAGCGGCGCCTGGTCGAGCGACAGCTCGTTGCCGACGGAAACCGGCACGACGTGGTCGAAGGCGACTGCCGCGGCTGGGAGCGGAGCGAATGGTCTCGCGACGGACATCGGCTGTATACGACTGCAGAGCTCCAGTGCTCCGACCTCCCGACCCGGCACGTGAGCGGACTCAGTTTGCTGGTGTCCGCGTCGAGTTGGGTTGACATCCAGTTCGTCGAGCTTGGAGAGCACCAACAGCTCGAAGTGCGGCGATACGCTCCGGTGCGAGCTGAAATGGAAGCCAACACGCCGTCGGACCACACGTCGGAGATCGGTCCAGCTGAGATTCGCCAGGCGCGTCGTGAGAGCGCCGAGGCGCCGAATCTGTCGGACATCATGGAGGCCAGCAGCACCACCACGCCGCGCGTGGTCGAGGCGCTGCTCATGGAGACCGAACCGAGGCTTCAGCTCGACAGTCAGGCCTTGGTCGAATTGGATGACGCCGGCATCGATCATGGAGTGATCGACCTCTTGGTCGCCCAGTCGTATCCCGAACAGTTCGTTGTCGAGCGCTGGGACCGCGGCGGAGCCTGGTCGTCTCGGTCGGGCAGCGGCTTCAACGGGTTTAGTGGGTACTACGATCCGATCTGGTATTCGGATCTGTACCCGTACTACATCACGCCACTGGGCTCCCGGTACTGGGGCGGCGCCTACAACCCGTACCTCTACGGAGGCGCCGCGGCCAGTCCGTTCGTCATCATCTCGGAACGAGGTGTTGAACAGGCGGCCGGCGCGGGAGCGGTCAAGGGCCAGGGCTACACTCGCGTGCTCCCCCGCGCCACCGAGAATCGGCGCGCCGCCGGCCGCCGAGGCGCAACGTCCGGCGCACGCGGAGGCTCGACGCGAACAGGGTCCTCAGGTGGGTCCGGCGGCAACACGGCGTCAACCGGTGGCTACTCGAGTGGTCGGTCCGGAACAGGTCGAACGGCGGTGCCGCGACAGTAGACCGATCACTCCACGAACCGGACCTCAAACATCTTGGGCCAGTCCTTCCCGGTGATGTAAAAGGACTCGGCCACGGGGTCGTACGCGATCCCGTTTAGCACGTCGACGCCACGGGCCTCGTCGTTTGTGAGCAAACCGGCCGCATCAATCTGGTAGGTAACACGGCTAGTCTCCGGGTCGATCACGACCAAGTACTCCTCCTGATACACGTTGGCGTAGACGACGTCGCCCACGCATGCCAGCTCGTTCAACTGCGTCAGCGGACGCCCGCGTAGGGTCACGCGTATTGAGCCCCGCGGTTCAAACGTCGTCGGATCCCGAAATGTCAACATGTCTGACCCGTTACTCATGATCAGACGCCGGCGTGCGTCGTCATGGCACAACCCCCATCCTTCGCCACTGTATCTAAACATCCGGATCTCTTCGAAACTGTCGGCGTCATACACGAAGGCGCGCTCTGCCTTCCACGTCAGCATGACCAGCTGACCGTCGACAGCGGCCAGACCCTCACCGAAGAACGCCGGCGCGGTGTAGACCTCCTGGTCCACCATACCGGTCTCAGGATCTATTCGTCTCAACCTGGAGTCGCCATACTGACCGGTACTTTCGTACAGCCATCCGTCCCGCCAGACGAGCCCTTGCGTATACGCCGTCGTGTCGTGCGGGAGCTCGCGAAGGACGTCGACCCGCAGCGACCGGACGGTCAGCGGGTCGGACTGAACCAAGCCGGCTCCGGTGGCCCCGGTCGAGACCAGGGCCCAGGTGCCAGCGGCGAGCGCGACGGCAGCGGCCGTCGCTACGATCCATCCGGACTTACTGGACGACCGTCGTCTGACGGCTGGTTGGCGACGTTTCGCTTTGCGTTTGCTGGTCACGGTTCGGCGTCGACGTGTCGTCAGTCGACGGCCATGTTACACGACGTCCGAATACCTCGGCGACCGTCTGCGAACCGAACCGGTCGTCAAGAAACTCGAGTTGATCTGGACGCACCTGACTCGGGTGGGGAACACCACATGCACGTGCCAGCGAGAGCAGGTCTTTGCGTAAGGCGACAATGTAGTTCGCCATCCGCACCGACTTCAACTGCGGGTCCAGCCCTCCGGACAGCCATCGGTTCTGGGTCGCGACGCCGGTCGGACAATGGTTCGTATGGCACCGCTGGGCCTGAATACAGCCGATGGCGATCATCGTCTCGCGACCGACGTTGATGAAGTCACAGCCCATCGCAAACGCGAGCAACGCGTTCTGTGGAAAGCCCAGCTTCCCCGAGCCAACGAACAACACATTCTCCGAGACCCCGGCTGCGTCGAAGACCCGGTGGACCCGCCCGAACGCCAGCTTGAACGGGAGCGCGACGTGGTCGCTGAAGACCAGAGGACCGGCGCCGGTTCCACCCTCGCCGCCGTCGATCGTGATGAAATCAACCCCCCGTCGGTCTGTCGACATGTGACGCGCGAGATCTTTCCAGAAGGCCAGCTCCCCGACGGCCGATTTGATCCCGACCGGTAGACCGGTCTCGTCCGCGATCGCTTCCGCAAAATCGAGCAGGCTGTCAGCGTCGTGAAACTCGCGGTGCGCCCCGGGACTCGCGCAGTCGCGGTTGAGCGGTATGCCCCGAGCGGCCGCGATCTCCGGGGTGACCTTCCGTCCGGGCAGAAAGCCACCGACGCCAGGCTTTGCACCCTGGCTGAGCTTGATCTCGATCGCCCGCACGGCAGGGTACCGCTCGACGCCATCCTTGAGATGGACCATGCTGAAACGCCCGGCATCGTCGCGGCAGCCGAAGTAGCCGGTCCCAATCTGCCAGACGATGTCACCGCCGTGGAGATGATGGACCGACACGCCACCTTCGCCGGTGTTGTGCAGACAACCCGCAAGCGCGGCACCCTTGTTGAGCGCTTCCACAGCCGGCCCGCTCAGGGAGCCGAAGCTCATCCCCGAAATGTTGACAACCGATGATGGGCGGAACGCCTTCTTGCGGTGACGCGACCCACCCAACACCTTCGCAGCGGGAATCACGTGGTCCGGGTCCCAGTCGGGATCGCCCGGGTGCGGAGAGTTGAGCGGAAACACCTGATGCTTTACGACCAGATAGCTCGGGCTGAGCTCCATCTCGTTGTCGGAGCCGAAGGCGAAGTACGTGTTGTCTTTCTTCGACGAGGCGTAGATCCACCGGCGCTGGTCACGGCTGAACGGGCGCTCTTCGTTATTGTTGGTGACGATGTACTGACGGAGCTCGGGGCCCACCGATTCCAAGATGTACCGGAAGTGACCGATGATCGGAAAGTTGCGGAGGATAGCGTGTCTCCGCTGAGAGAGGTCATAGACCACGACCACCACGATCGCTATCAGCGAAACCCAGAGCCAGAGCATATGTCCCTTCTAAAGCGCTTTTCAGATAGCCCTTGTACTGCTTGGGCTCGTCGTGGTACTTCTGCATGCACCAATGCAGGAGGACCGATGCAAGCCTATTCGATGGATCTCCGAGAACGGGCCCTGCTCGACAGTGATGCCGGGATGAAGGCCGCGGACGTTGCGGTGAAGTACCGCGTGAGCGGGTCGTGGGTGCGGCTGTTGAAGCAGCGTCGGCGGGAGACGGGCGAAGTCGCGCCGCGCGTCCAGCGGCACGGGCGGCGCCGGATGTTGGAGCCCCACCTGCACACCCTGGCCGCGCTGATCGCGGAGCAACCGGATCGCACCTTAGCCGAGCTGAAGGACGCGCTCGGCACGCCGGCCAGTCTGGCGACGATCTGGCGCGCGGTGGCGGCTCTGGACGTGACCGTCAAAAAAAACGGTCCGGCCCTCCGAACACGATCGACCTGACGTCGCGGCCGCGCGGGTCGTGTGGCACGCCGCCGCGCCGACCTGGGATCCGACACGCCTGGTTTTTCTCGATGAAACCGGCATGACGAACAATCTCCTGCGGCGGTATGGTCGGGCCCTCCGCGGGGCCCGCGTCCACGACCACGCGCCGTGCGCCCGGTGGCAGACCAGTACGTTTCTCGCAGCGCTGCGGGTGACTGGCCTGACCGCGCCCGGGGTCTTCGACGGCGCCATCGACGGGGCGAGCTTCCTCGCCTATATCGAACAGATCCTCGTGCCCACCCTGCATCCCGGGGACATCGTCATCGCCGATAACCTCAGCGCACACAAAGTGGCCGGCGTCCGCCAGGCGATCGAGCGCGTCGGCGCCACGCTCTGCTATCTGCCGCCCTACAGTCCGGACCTCAATCCCATTGAACTCTGCTTCGCGAAGCTCAAAGCCCTCGTGCGCGCCGCCCGCTGTCGATCCACCGAAACCCTCTGGCCTTTCCTCGGCGCCTGTCTGCCGCACTTCAGCCCCGAGGAATGCCGCAATTACTTTCGACACTGCGGCTATCCGGGCACCACACGGTCATGAAAAGCGCTTTAGGACAATCGGCGGGCAGACCAGAAACCGATAGCCCCGATAGCCGTGGACCCTTTTCATTCAAGTCTCTCACACTTTCGTGGAACGACGGGGCTTGCTCAGACCCGCATCAACACCGGCATGGCGGGCTGCCCCGTGGCCCTGGTGATCATGTCGGCGTAGGTCGCCACCTGCCGCTTGTACACGTCGAGCGCTGTGTCGAGCTCCCGGTCCGTTTTGAAATCAACCACGGTCCACGTGCCAGGGGCGTCGTCGTCGATCTCGAGAAACGCCAGATCGACCACCCCTTCGACGAGCGTCCCATCGTCGTCACGCCCAGCGACCGGAACCTCACGGCGACACCGACCCTGCCGCATGGCCGCCTGGGCTCGCCTGAGGATCGGGTGGGCCATCGTCTTGGTCACGACTGCGGCGGTAGATGTGATCTCGTCCTGGGTCGCACCTAACGTCCGACCGTGGAGTCGCGCCACATCGCTCGGCGCGACGGTGCCGTCGAAGGGAACGGTCGCCAGCACAGCATGCACCAGCGAGCCAAACCGCATCCCCGACGGACGGCCGGCGACGCCTGGTAGTCGAATGACGTCGACGTGCGGACGAGCGCTGCCGCGCTCGGCGCGTTCGGTCGCGGTTTCAACGACAAGCGACGGCTCTGCCGCCCGTGTGACCGTCACGTCCCTCGACCGTTTCCAAGCGCGGTAGGTATCGAGGTCTGCTTCGACGACCTCCTCCGGTGTGTCCTTCGACAACAGCTCTTCCTGGCGGATACCGAAGTGGGTGTCGATGTCGAGTCGAAGCGTCCGAGGATCCCACCAGACCACCGGATGTCCGGGGCGCTCGACTGGGTTGACTCCGGTGACCGTTACAGTCAGGTCGGCTCGAGTCGGGAAGTCGATCACACGCGCCGTGGAGGTGGCGGTCTCCAGAGCAGCGGCGGCGTCAACCTCGAGGCGATACAAACCCGGTGACACGGTCTCCGGCACCGCGGGGTCGCCATCAGGTCGATCGAGAACCGAGTCTCGGCCAAACGCCGGGCAGCCGGGAGCCCGCTGCGGCGCGCGTCGGTGCTCAACCGGAGGGTAGAGGGCACGGTGGAGGGGACTTGTCCACCCGCCCTGGTGCGGCCCATCGCCAACCGCGGGCACGACGAGGAGATCTCGTGCCCGAGTGGCGGCTACATAGGCCAGGCGAATGCCCTCCTCCCGGTCTCGTTCAACTTCGGCGTTCTCATGGTCGAGCAGCTCCAGCGGCTGCCAGCCACCAAGCCGGAGGGCACACAATCCACGCTCCGGATCGATGAATCGCTCCGCCGTCGTCCGGTGCAACTTGCACGTCGGATCGGCGAGGATCACGACCGGGAACTCGAGACCCTTCGAGCGGTGGACTGTCATGATCCGAACCCCGTCACTCCCCTCCTCGAGAATCGGAGCCTCCCCGGCCTGACCGGCCGCCGCCTCGTCGCGCAAGTATTCGACGAACCCACGAAACGACAGCCCCCCGGTGGCTTCGAAGCGTCGCGCCAGCTCCGCGATCTGCAGCACGTTGGCGAGCGCCTGCTCTCCCGCCGGGCGCATCACGAAGCCGGCGTGGGCGCGGGTGGCCTCGAGGAGTCGACCGATCGTTCCGGTCACGGGGACTTCGTTGCGGCGACGGTGAAGCTCCTGAAGCAGCTCCAGTGCATCGACCACCGGGAGCAGCCGGTCCAGCGTCTCATCACGCTGGTGGCTCGAACGGAGCACGGTCGGGATATGAAACGGATGCACTCGCCGAAACCGCTGGTGATACTCGAACAGCAGCTGGTCCTCGATCGCGAAGAGCGAGCCCCGGAGTGTCGCGAAGACCGACAGCTGATCGTCGGGCCATTCGATTGCCGAAAGGGCCGAGCGCAGGGTGGCGACCTCTTCGCGGGAATGAAAGGTCCGACCGCCGACGAGCAGGTGTGGAACACCCCGGGCCTCGAGAGCCTCGACGTAATCCCGCGTGACGTCAGACCCGAAGCTCTCGAAGCGGCGGAACAGCAGGCACACATGACGGGCGGAGATCGGTACTCGCGCTTCGCCATACTCGGTCACCGTCCACCCGCTCTCGGTGAGGAGCCACTGGACAAACCCTCCGACCGCGCCCGGCAGCGAGCGCTCAATAGCGCTGGCCGCGACTCGGCGCATCCCGTACGGGCGTGGAATGGGCAGCGCGATGAGCGTCGGCTGAGTCGAAGGCTCGGCACGAAACGGCGAGAGGGGCACATACTCGGCTTGGGTCGCCATCTGAGTCGACGAGGGCGTCATGAGGGCGGAAAACGCATGATTCGCCGCACGCTGGAGCGAGGGCACGGCCCGAAAGCTCGTCGTGAGCGATAGCAACGATACGCGACGGGTCTCGAGCTGCCTCTTGACCTGGTAGTAGGTACCGACGTCGGCCCGCCGAAACCGATAAATCGCTTGTTTGGGATCTCCGACGATAAACAGTTTTCCAGGGCGCGGAGTGACCGAGCGCCAGTTGCGTTCGGTCGGATCGTCGGCCGCCAGGAGGAGCAGAATCTCTGCCTGCAACGGATCAGTGTCCTGAAACTCGTCGACCAGAAGGTGGGTGTAGCGGCTCTGAAAATCGACGCGGACTTCGTCGTGGTCGCGGATCATGTCCCGCGCTTTCAACAGCAGGTCCAGGAAGTCGAGCCGGCCCGCATCGCTCTTGAGACGGCCGTACCTCGCCGTCGGAACCTGAAGCTCCTGCTGGAGGTGCGCCACGAGACTGGCGTCGGCCACCCGCCGGAAGTTCCGAAGCACGTCAACAATCTTGCCGTGCCGCTCCAGTACCCGGGCGCGGCTGATCTCCGGACCGTACTGGGCACCAGCTCCCCGGTGAACGCTGACAAACGAGCGATTCGCCGCGAGGTCGACGAGCTGCGCCTCGATGCCGTCATAGTCACGACCTTCACCTGACACTCGGTCCTTCGCCGCGATGTCACTGGCCACCAGCCGGGCATGTCGTGTGTCGAGATACAACCGATCGCTCCGCCGGTTGGCGGCCTGAGCGGTCATCGCAGCGAATTCGGCCAGATGCACGACAATCTGGTCGATGATCGCCTCCCGTTGGAACGACTCCCGCCGGTAGGGGGCCGGAAAGTCCCTCCAGTCGGCCAATCGCCAGGCCGCTCGTCGCAACCGGTCGGACGGACTGTTCGCGGAGTCGCCACGCTCCGCATCGTAGCGACCACCGGTCGGTCGTCGCCGAAGCGCACGTCTCGTCCCATCGGGCGGATTGACCAGGGTCTCCTCGAGCCACAGGTCGAACGCCTGCTTGAACATCCGCTGGGCCTCCACGTCCGGGAGGACATCGAAGCGCGGATCGACCGCGGCCTCAACGGGCCGCTCATGGAGCAGATCGGCACAAAACCCGTGGATGGTGCTGACCTGAGCTTCTTCGAGATGGGCGATCGCGTGGTCGAGGGCCTCGGACCGCGACGTGTCAGGCAACTCGGACGAGTCGTGACGTTGGCGCTCGCGCTCAAGTTCCTGCCGGAGCCTCAGCTTGAGCTCGCCGGCGGCCTGCTCTGTAAACGTGACGGCGAGGATCTGGTTGACGCGTGCTCGGCCTGAAGCGACGAGGTTGACGATCCGGGCTACCAGCTCGGTGGTTTTTCCCGTACCGGCAGCCGCCTCGATGAACAGACTCTCATCGAGCGACGTCTGGATGCGACGGCGAGCTTCGGCGTCGACGAGCGACCGACCAGGTAACGTCATGTCATGCGGCGAAGCGCCAGGAGATCACCCAGCTTGGCAGGGTCTTTCCAGTCGACCCGTTTCTCTTCCCACGGTCCACAAACCTCGCGAAAATCGCACCACCCGCAGGCCCCCTTGCGTGGCGCCGGAACCAGCTCACCGGCCGCGACCGCTCGGTCGACGATCTCCAGAACCTCTATCCCCTGACGCCGCTCGTCGGGCCCCAAGGACACCGGTCGAGAGGCAAACCCGCCAGGCAACGTGCAGAAGAAGAGCCGCGATGTCTGCACCGGTCGACCCAGAGCCTGCTCGACCGCGAGACCGTAGAGCACCGGTTGGAGAACCTCTCCGTGCCCGACAACCATCCGCTCCTTGGTCCGGTTCCGACCGGTCTTATGGTCGGTCACACGAAGCTCACCGTCGCGGGTCGGGCCGGCCGGAGCGTCGATCAGATCGACGACACCGTGGAGTTGCCACTTGCCTTCAAGTCTCACGGGGTCCGGAACGCTGTTTGGGTCGCGTCCGTGGCCACCGTCGAACCCAAACCCGAACTCGGCATGAATCGGAATCCACTCGCCGTCCTCCTCTCCCATGCGATGCACCCACCCCTTCAAGTCGGCGCGCATCGTCTCGACCTCGTCTGCCCAAACTCGTTCGATCGCCGGAGCCAGGTCTTCCCGATAGGCGGCGGCCACTCGGTCGAGCGTCGCGTCCATGACCTCCTCGGCCGCTGTCATGCTGTCGAGGGTGACCGGGAGCGCGTCCCGGCGCTGTAACTCCCGGATAAACTCAGCCTGCACCGCATGGAACATCCGGCCTCGTGTCAGTGGATCCATGCGTTCGAGAGGCTCGATTTCTTCACGGGGTTCGAGTCGATAGATCGTCGACAACAGGAACTGATACGGACACATGGAAAACCGCTGGAGGGCTGAGACGGAGTAAGGCCGCGCGCTGACCCGATGAGCCGCCAGCAGCGCCTTCGCGTCATCGCGCATATCGTAGAGCCCGTCAAATCGGGACCACGGCCGCTTCCACCGAGCCCAGCGCGTGAGAAGCGATCGGCGTAGCCCTGGGTTGAGCCTGAGCAGGTAACGAGCCCGGCCTTTGAGGTGGGGTGCGACCTCCTGCACGAGCAGAGGACCAAGCACCGCCAGATCGTGCTCCGTATCGTCGATCGCGGCGGTCGGGTCTGCAGGAGCGGGCCAGGCCAGACGGGCGTTCGCCTCCTGATACGCCTCTCGAGCCAGCGTCGGAAAGTCGGGGACCCGTCCGCGCCGAGCACGCTCAACATCAAGCGCGTAGAACGAAGGCACGCGCGGTCGGGATTCGCTGAGCTGTAATCGGGGATACGAGAGATACAGCCGTCGTGTGGCGGCGCCGACGGCGAGACGCAACAGGAGTCGTTCCTCGCTGGCCCGATCCTCCTGTGTGAGCAGACCACGCCAACGGTCGACCGACCCCGACGTCGAAGCCCGCGCGTTGATCGCCTGGCGAACATCATCGAGGAGCAATGGATCCTGCCGCTGTTTCTGAGGGAAGAGACGCTCGGCCAGACCCGGGACGAACACGACATCGAAGTGACGACCGCGAACCTGTTCGGGCCGACCAACGAACATCATCCCGTATCGACGCGATGGAGGGTCTGCCTGCAGGGCCGTCAGACGACCAGACAGCACGTCGCGCACCTCGGCCAGCGGAACCGGTCCCACCCGTGACATCGGCCTGAGCTCACCAAGGACCGACAGCACCCGGTCCGGCTGTTTGAGCACCAGTGGTGCCAGCTGTTCAAGGTGCTCGAGCCACTCACCCCACGTGGCCCGTTCGGGCAACGCCGCTAATCGATCGATGACCGGTAACGCGAATCGCCGAAGGTGATCGAGGTTTCTGAGGTCGCGGTCCAGAGCACGAACACGTGGTGACTCAGGCTCTTCGCTGGCGCGCTCGTCGCGCCGCACGCGAAGCTCGTGCGCGAGGCCGTCCAGACGGCGCGCCCACCGGTCCCGACCACCGATCACGGCCGACTCGACGAGGAGCCGGTCCCACTGCGCCGGCGTTCTCAGGGAGCCGGCCACGACCGGTTGATCTTCGCTGTCAGTCGGCTCTCGCGGCTCGGCTGTTGCATCGAACAAAGACAGCTGTGTCGGCATCGCGGGACCGGGCAGGTCGGTCGCGGCGTTGTCTGGAGGCACCCACGGTGGGGGGGCGCTCGGTGGCGCACCCTCCTCGGAGAGGAACGGAACCTGAGCGAGCGACAGATACTCGGCGAACCGCCGAGCCGACAGCCTCTCAGACGCACACGCCAGCAGAGCCAGATAGGCCCGGCCAGCAGGATCGGGGACTCGCGTGCCGCGGGCCAACCAACCGACAATACCGGCCCGCGTGAGGGCCGTGTCGATAAGTCCGGAATACAGCTCAGGTGCTCGAATGAGGATGGCCATCCGGTCGAATGGGACGCCATTCGCCGCTTCGCGGAGTGCCGCTCTCACAATTTCTACGCACTCGCGATTCTCCCCCGGCGCTGAAAAGAACCTCACCTCCGGGTCACCATCCGATTGGAGGCCAGACTCCGGTGGACGCTCCGGGGCAAACAGGTATCGGCGGACACGCTCGAGGTGGTCTGGCTCGGGTAGACGCGGCGGTGGTCGCACCATGTGCGCACCTGGGACCTCGGTCAAAGCAGACAGGCTGCGCTCGTCACCCTCGGGCACGGTCGCCAGTGAGTGTGAGGCGCGTCCGCAGAGCACCTGCACCAACAGGCGTGTCGCTTCGTCACGAACGGCAACGTCCAGCAAGAGCAACGGCCCGCTGATCGGCACCGCCACGTCGCCAAGCGCCGCCCGCGAAGCCAGCCGAAAGAGTGCGGATCGGTCAACCAGGCCGGCTCGCGAGAGCTGTTCGTCGAATCGCTTTGCCAGGACGCTGACGTCGGCACCGCGGACGCCATGATCGTCGAGGGCGGCCAGGTCGACATCGGCATCTCTCAGGTCACCCAGCGTCGCGGCTAACGTCTGGCCGATGCTGCGCAGCCGGGCGACTGGCGCGAGATAGTCCAACGCGTCTGAGGCAAGTGCTTCGAACGCTGATCGGGCGCTGACGGCTTCCGTGCCGAGTGGCGAAGCGACGGCGAGACCACGGCGGGCAAGCTCGGCGGCTGCGAGGCTTGATGCGAGCTGGCGGAGGCTGAACCGGTGCAGTCCAAACAACGCCCCGCGGCGCCTGACGATCTCGCGTGCGAAGTCGTCGACGGCATCGCGGGTCTCACCGACGATCAGCAGCTCGTCCGAGGGAGCGAACGTGTCAACGAATTGGTGAGCGGTCTCGAGACGAGACCCTGCGGCAGGTGAAGAGAAGATCGCCAGCGACGAACGCGAAGACTGGTCTCCTGACAAGATGCCCCCGAAGACTCGGTGCCGGGGTCCCCGATACGGCGGCGCTTCGCCACCGTGAGGTCATCCTACCATGGGGTGTTGCACGTTGCTCCTCGGTCGAATACGGTCGGTATGCTCCCTCGTCGCGCCTTGCCAGGCGCGCGCCGCGCGCCAGCGACCGCCACTGATTCAGTTGATACAGGCCACTAGCGATCGAGCACTCGCCGAGCGGCTACTTGCGCGCGGCGACGTCGGTGGTTCAGCGCGGCATGACGGGCCTCGGCTGACAGAGTCTTCCCTCGCGGAACAATGAGGCCAACATCTCCCGACAGGTGATGCGTTCGTGCCGACTCCGGGACAGGCGTCGGTGCGGTCTGGTCGGCAGAAGACAGATCTGCCCGCAACATCTTCCGGTGTTGCATGACTGCGTGGTGACAGCGCAAACACAACTTTGCGGGCGCATGTCCGTGCTGGCGGGTCAGCGTCAAATGCGCGGGATGGCGTCCGCACACCACACACAGGGGAACCGGTCGGGATATTCGATGCTCGCGTTCCGCCGTAGGAGCGAAGTCCACGCTGCAATCGGCGGAGTCAAAGTCCAACTGACGGGCTGCGGCCTGTTGATGTCGACCCATTCTGCCCTCCTTCTCTCCGTCACTCTAGACGGGGGGTGTGACAGGGTAGGTCACGCTCCCCTTATTATTGAGACGAGGATGTATGGCGAAGGTTCCCAGAATGGCTCGAAATGGCGAAGTGATTCGACAATGGCGGCTCTTGCGCGAGATCGAGGCCTCGAGTGGGGTCACAATCCGCTACATGGCCGAAGTCGCCGGCGTGACAACCCGCACGATTCGCCGTGACCTGGACGCTCTGCAAGAGGCTGGCTTCGCACTGTATGACGAGTCGTTCGACAGTCAGAAGCGCGGAAGCTCCGCACCCGTCCCTTCAAAGGGCTGGACGACACCGGCTTCACGCTCGGTGAACTGTCGGCTCTGTATTTCAGCCGAACGGTCGTGGAGTGCCTGTCTGGTACGCCGTTCCAGGATGACCTGGGGCACGCGTTTGCCAAGCTCGAGGGTGCACTCGGACCACGGATGCGAGCCTTTCTCGACCGCCTGCCGGCTGCGATCGAAGCGAAGCCAGCTCCGACGGCGAATCGGTTCGTCGCCCGGCAGCGACAGACCATCGCTCGGCTCCTCGACGCCGTCCTTCACCAGCAGCGACTCTCGATGCGATACCACTCGTTCTCGAGTGGCCGCGAGAAGGACTATCAGATCGATCCGTATCGATTGGTGTACGCGCAGGGTGGACTCTATCTCTTCGCCTATGTCCCAGCGTACGACCAGATGCGGACATTCGCGGTCGACCGGATCCGACGGCTCACTGCGCGTGACGAATCGTTCGAGGTAGTCGAAGACCTCGGCGAAAGCGTGTTTCCGCACTCAATCGGAATCCACGTGGGCGAGCCCGAACGGGTCGAGGTCACGTTCACGAGTGACGCGGCCCCCTACATTCAGGAACGCGTCTGGCATCCATCGCAAACGGTGGAACTGCGGAAGGATGGATCGGTCGTTCTCGTCTTGAACGTCTGCACCGATGCCGCGCTCCGGAGTTGGATTCTGAGCTTCGGTCCGGCGGCCCGAGTGTGTTCGCCGGCTCACCTGGCGACGGCGATCGCCGACGCGCTGTCGGGGGCACGGGAGCAATACAACGCCGTGCCCGCCCAGATGGTAAGTACCGGGCGGCGATGACTCAGCCCAGAAACGTCAGCGGCGGTGTCAGCATCTGGGCGGCTTTCGCCGTCGCGATCGTGACCGCCGTTGCGACCTGGGTCCTGACTCGGCCCGGGCCGGTCGAGCCACCACCGATGCAGGCCCTGAGCATCGTGTTGCCCGACGATCACAACGTCGTCGAAGCCGCGATTTCACCCGACGGCACCAAACTCGTCTACGCGGCGATCGCGAACGGTCGCGTGCAGCTGTTTCTTCGCTCTTTCGACACGTTCAGGGTTGAACCGCTTCCAGGAACCGAGGATGCGACACAGCCCTTCTTCGCACCGGACGGCGACCGGGTTGGGTTCTTTTCGTCGGGGTCTCTTCGATGGGCGGCCTTCGACGGGAGCCGTCCTGTCGATGTCACCCCCGTCTCGGGGGAGACCGCCGGGGCAACCTGGGGGCCCGGTGGACAGATCGTCTTCGCCCCACTTGGCGGGCGGGGCCTGCTCAGCGTGTCGGTAGATTCGGGCGACGAGACAGACCCCACACCGATCACCGAGCTCGACGAAGACGCAGGCGAGGTCTCGCACGGGTGGCCGATTCTGCTACCCGACGGAGAGTCGATCGTCTTCACGGTCGGACGGGAAGATCTCGATCCGCGGATGGCGTGGATGGCGCTCGAGTCGGAGGAGCGTGAGCTGCTCGCACCCCTCGACGGGTCAGCGTACTATCTCGATTCGGGACATCTCGTCTACGCTCGGCGCGGCGAGATCTTCGCGATGCCGGTCGACTCGGCGGAGCATGAGGTCACCGGTCCGGCCCGACTCGTCGCCACCGGTGTGTCCGGCAGCGCCGTCGGATACGAGAGGCTGGGGCGATCGCGTCTCGTCGCGGCACGAACCGGGCGTCTTGTCTACCCGTCTGAGTCGGCTTCGCCGACCGACAACCTCCTGACCTGGGTGGACAGAGACGGGTCGATGACCAACGTCGATGGTGTGGCGGCACCCCATCAGGCGCCGCGCCTGTCTCCCGACGGCTCGCAGATCGCGATGACGATCCAGGGGAGCGCATTCAGCCGCGACCTCTGGACATACGATGTGGCCACGGGCGAGCGGAGGCGGCTCACCCAGGAATCCGGTCAGAATCACTCACCCCTGTGGTCTGAGGATGGCCGGTGGGTCACGTTCGCATCGAACCGAGACGGCCCACAACGCATCTACCGGGTGACCGTCGGAGCCGGGAGCACGGTCGAAACACTCCTGTTCGGTGATGGGCGCACACCCGGTTCATGGTCCCCCGCCGACCGGGACCTCTTCTTCCACGAGCTGCAGCAAGATCGCGGTCGCGATATCTGGGTCTGGACGCGCCGTACCGGCGAAGGTCGGGTCCTGCTCGGAACGAACGCGAACGAGCGGACACCCGCCATCTCGCCGAACGGCCTCTGGCTGGCGTACGTGTCGGACGCCGAGGACGGGGACCAGGTGTATCTGCGGTCTCACCCGGGCGGGTCAGACGCCCGGGTCTCGCCCGCGGGCGGGGTGGAGCCGGTCTGGTCACGGGATGGTTCAGAGCTCTTCTATCGAAGTGGACGCACCCTCTTTTCGGTGGCGGTCGACCCCGAAACCGGCGAGCACTCGTCACCGAGTCGCCTGTTCGCCGGCGTGCTCGTCAGCGATCCTGGTGGCAACGTTCCCGCCTACGACGTCAGCGGCGACGGCGCTCGATTCCTCATGCTCCGGCCGGACGCACACGCGAGCGCGCTCTCCGTTGTCGATCACTGGCAATCGGCCGTCTTCACCGATCCGCCGTAAGAGTCGGAGATGGAACCATGAGCCCGCGGTTTCGTATTTCTAGTGCAGAGGTGGAACTCTGAGAGGGAGGTTGGAACATGGCCTGTGTGCGCTGCAGCCGCGAGATCCCTGAAGACGCGTCGTTCTGCCAGTATTGCGGTGTTGCCCAACGGGACCCCGTGTCCGATGGACAGACGAAACGGTATCTCCGCCGCTCACAGGTTGACCGTCAGGTGGCCGGTGTATGCGGTGGCATCGCCGGCTATTTCGACACGGATCCGGTCTTTGTGAGGGCGGCCTGGGTCATCTTGACGATCATTCCAGGGGCCATCTTCCTCGGGGTCCTGGCGTATCTGGCGGCCTGGCTCATCATTCCTGAGGCACAGCCCGGGTCGGAGGCGCCGATGCCAGAGCCGATGGGCGGGTCCTGGCGTGCGAAGCGGCTCTACCGGTCGAGAACGGACAACAGGATCGGTGGCGTCTGTGGAGGGATCGCGGAGTACTTCGCGGTCGACTCGACGGCGATTCGCCTGCTCTGGGTCATTCTGTCGATCTTCCCAGGTGCGATCATCTGTGGCCTGCTGACCTACGTCGTTGCGTGGTTCATTGTGCCAAGCGCGACGGTCGTTGCCGCGTCACCAACAGCCGAACCGACTCCGACTCCGGCGGGAAGCGGGGAGTAACGGCAACGTACTCGCCTATCGAGACGAGTCGCGGAGCACCCCGATGACGGGGTGATGCAGGTAGGTCGTCGAGAAATCGCCGCCGAGATCAAAGTGGCGTTTGACGGTCTCAGCCGGGGCCAGGAACCATTCTCCCTGGCGGCGGTCCGGCTCGTCTTGGTCATACCACCCCCACGGGGGCCGTGCCATGTTGCGTCCGCCGACGGAACCGCGGAAGAGCGAGCCGACCTCGCCGAGTGTCACCTCGCGCACAACAACGCGATCGTCAGCGTTCAGGACCTCGACGGTCCATCGGCTGTAGTCGAACGCCCCCCCGTACAACTCGTCATACTGATCGCGCGCAAACGGCCAGAGCGTCTCGGCCATCGAGACAAGATCGTACCCAACCTCTTCGGTCCCACCTGACCCGGAGAACCCGGTGGGCGCGGCCGATTCGCCGGTGTACCGGTAGACGACAACTCCGGTCGAGCCTTCGAGTTGATCTTCGCCGTGAAACGCTTCGATGCCGTGGCCCTTCGGCTCGATGTAGAGCACCGGGTGCTCGTCTTCAACCAGTGCGCGACCCTCGCGGCGTCCGAAGAGCCGACGCTCAACCGGATACCGAAAGAACTGGTTGTGGGCAAGCGTCTCGACATACACAACTCGCGTGCTTCCAAACAGACCCGCCGCCTTTTCGACGACCACCAGTGCACCCTCCATGTCGTTCTCGTGCGCGAGGACGGCCGCCTCGGCCAGACCGGTCGGGTCGTAGTCTCCATGGCGGGTCGCGCCTTCTCGGAGGATCTGCGATAACACGACACCGCGGACACTGCCCCCCTTGTAATCGCGAGGGTGAAAGACGGCATAGTGAATGAAGTAGTGCGTGACCGATTCACTGACGTTGAAGTAGACAGTCGCGCCGAGCGTCCGCCCTTCATCGGCAACATTGTCCCAGTTGTTGTCACCGCGCCAGTCGCCATCGAAATCGACGCGCGTGATGTAGTCAAATCGAGGGCTGGATCCGAACGCTTGATGGAAGACCGGCGCAAAGCGCGCGGCGATCTGGTAGTCCTCGTCTGATCCGGGATAAGCGACCGGAACCGGGTCGAGCCGGCCGGCAGCTGCCTCGGAGCCAGACAGCGCGTCAGGCGAGTCCTCTCCGGTCAGCGCCGAGCGCGGCTCCGGGGGTGGAGGAATCGCTGCCAGTCGCCGCTTGACTTCGCCAAATCGCTCGGCCGACGCCGTGCGGGCGTCTAATCGGGGTGGCTCACTCGGGTCACGACGGCCTTGCGCTATCAGCAGATCTTCGATGTTCGAGATCCGTTCGTCCGGGTCGGGATGCGAGGCAAAGAAGCGCTCGACCACGTTCGCCTGTCCGTCACGGAGCGCACCAAGCTTTTCGAAGAAGGTAATCATGCCGCGCGGATCGCGTCCGACCGCCACGACGTTCTCGGCGCCAAGGCGGTCTGCCTCTCGCTCGGCATCCCGGGTGAATCGCATGAACGTTCCCGCGGTCGCCATTTCTGCGGCAACTTTGCCGAACTGGGCGCCGGCACCATTTCCAAGAATCGATCCCAGCACGCCGAGCCCAAGGCTGGCATATGCCGCCCGCTGGACCTGCTCGGCACCGTGCCGAGCGACGACATGGGCGATTTCATGACTCAGCACGCCCACCAACTCATCCTCGTTGTCGGCCGCCTCGATCAGGCCGCGATTGACGTAGATGAAGCCGCCCGGGAGCGCAAAAGCGTTGATCTCGGAGGTGTTCACGACCGTGAAATGATAGGTGAGCGAGCTTCGACCGGACTGGGCCGCTACGGCCTGACCAAGATCGGAGATGAACGAGGTGACGAGGTCATCGGAGAGCAACTCAAGTCCCTTCTCGATCTCCTCGGCGGCACTGCGACCAACCGCCACCTCCTCTTCTTCGCTGAGCGGTCCCAGCAGTTGAGCCTGGGCGACGGCGGGCGCCATCAGCAGACCACAACACAGGACCAGCAGGAAACGACCAAGAGCCGCCACGAGATGATCAGCATCACGCGGTAGTCGTGACGAGGCCTTTCGTGCCGGTGCCTTCAGATTATGATGTGCTGTTTTCAGAGCCATGAGATGCATGAGAAGAAGGCTTCATTGTGCCTTCTTTGCGAGTAGGGTCGCAACCGCCACTACCCGTGTTACCACCATCGCCACCGTTGCTGCGCGCCTGATGCCGTCGGCCGACGCCCGGCTCGTGGCCTATCCCGAGGATGGCAGCACCCTGGCACCAGCTGTATTGACCGGGCCCACATAGCGGTCGCTCTCGAGACCCGATTGCCGAAAGGCTTCCTGCATCGCATCGGCCACGTCGGTCGCCCGACCGTCATCGTCCGCAAACGCGAATACGGAAGGACCCGACCCGGAGATCGAGCATCCCAGCGCGCCGGCGGTCAGGGCCGCGTCTTTGACAATCCCGAACGCCGGTACCAGCGGGGCTCGAATCGGCTCCACCAACGCGTCGTGAATACTGCTGCCCAACAGGTTCAGGTCGCCGGAGTGCAGTGCGCTCACGAGGGCGGCGATGTTGCCAAGATTGGCGACAACCTGCGAGATCTCGAAGCGGCGCTCAGCGACACGTCGTCGTGCCATCGCCGTCTCAACCTCCGCATGGGGGTGGACCACGACGATCCGGAGCGCAATCGGCACCGGGAGAGAAACGAGATCTAGCGGAGTGCAACTTCGGATCAGGACGATTCCGCCGAGCAGGCTCGGCGCCACGTTGTCGGCATGGGTGGTTCGCGAGGCCGCCTTTTCTCCCTCCAGTGCGCACTCGACCAGCGTCTGTCGGGACAGGCCCCCACTACACAGCTCATTGACAGCCACCGCACCCGCCACACTGCTCGCCGCAGAGCTCCCCAGCCCACTCGCCAGCGGCATTCTCTTGTGCACCCACAGCCGAACTCCCACCTGCCCGGCCCGCTCGATTCGGTGGAGCACGGCGCTCGCGGCGACACCGGCAGTGTTCCGTGTGGGGTCGGTACTGAGAGAGGGCGCGCCCGTCACCTCGACGATCTCGACGCCCGGGGTTTCGGCCCGCTCGGCCTCGACGACGTCGCCTGGCTCCTCGAGAGCCAGACCAAGGACGTCGAACCCAGGACCAAGATTGGACGCGGACGCCGGCGCGAAAACTCGGAGACGGTCACTCATCCGTGGGACGCTCGACCAAACAATCCGTGAACCCCACGTGACGCCGACCTAGCGTCGGCGGCGCGCCGACCACGGACTGCTTAGTCTACAGCGGCCCAGTTGTAAGCGAGAGCGTTCTTAGTCCCCCGACTCCACCCCCGCCGCTTCCTCCAGTACAGCAATCTCGAACGGCTGACCGTGGATCGGGAGGACCTGGTCAACAGGCCACTCGCGGTCATCGATCGTTCGGAGGAGATTGGCAGCGAAGGGTGCCTCGGCCGAATTGGCCGTATAGAGGTCAGCTTCGATGAGAATCCGCTCGCGCGGCAGATACCCAACCAGCATCGCGTCCGTGTGCTGGTCAGGACGAACGCGCGCGATCTGCAACGTTCGGCGACCCTCACCCAGCTCGTAGATGTCGTTGCCGACTAGTTCCAGGGTGAGCTCCTGAGGATTGTTGACCAACGCGTCCGGCATGGCTGTGTGCGGTCGTTGCACGAGGTCCTGATAGAAGTCCGCGTTGGACTCGTGGGCGATGACGGTCAGACCTTCGCTGACGGCGGCTCGAATGCCGCCCGAATGGTCAAAGTGATGGTGTGTATTGACGACGTACTGCAGCGGCTTCTCGGGTTGGAGCTCACGCGCCTGCGCGATCACGGCGAGCGTGCGGGCGTCGTTCTGCGGCGCCTCGACCAGCGCGAGAAAGTCGTCGAATTCGATGAGAATGCTGTGGTGAGACTGCCCCGCCAACCGCCAGATCCCGTCGCCGACCTCCTCGACCTGCACGTCGGCCCGGAACTCCGGAGGCGAGGCCGACGCCGCTTCCGCGGGCGCGCTGAGGTCACCCAGATCGCGATCGGTCGCATTGTCGACCCGAAGCTCCGAAGTCGTGAAGTCCTCGGTCATGGTAGCGATCCCACGTGGGAGCGTCAGACGCGCCTCAAAGCCGCCGAATCCTCCCGTTTCGGCGTAGTCCTCGAAGCTCGTCGTCAGAGTCACGTCGCCGAGAACCCCCTGAGACCCCGCGGACACGATGCGGGAGGGGAACTTCGTGGAGGTGTCGACGTACATCGTGTAGGTCTCGCCGGACGCCGCTGTCACGTCGATGACGTCCTCGCCGCCTTCCTGCCGGAGATTACCCACAACCGACCCTTCGGCGAGCGCAAGCTGTATCAGCGTCACCGGATGGTGATAGTGATCGGCTCGACGCGCCGTCGCGGTTGGAGCCGGCGCGCGACTGACATCGCCATCCTCCGAGATGTTGTATCCGACGTCGCCGTCGATCCCAAACGTCTGCTCTTGCAGGCTGACCGGATTCCCGGTCAGGTATGCAGACGACCGATGCTGCACGACACGCCACCGGTCGTTGAGGAGATCGTACTCGCGTTGGTAGTCATCGAGTGACCAATAGGGAAGGTCGTCGGTTGGATCGTTGTTCTGTCCGAGACGATACTGTCGTCCGTCGCCCTCGAGGAGAAGGGTCTCGGTCTCGGCGATGTTGTCCTCGCCGCCCATCGCCTCGCCGACGTCGAAAATCAGCTGCATCTCGGGAGTGCGTGGCGTGCACCCGTATGCGACAAAAGAACAACAGATGAGGACGGCTATCCTTGTCATCGTCATGGCTCTGAACTCCTTTCGCGGCGAGACGCCGGTGTCTCCGCCACACACCCGCCCGACACTGCGAATCAATGAATCAATGAGAGAAACGAAAACTGATCCACTCCGCCCGGACAGCAGCCCACCGAACGAGACGCCGCGCATCGACGTATCATGCATCAACGTCGTCTTCCGTCCCTCCCGGAAGCACTTACGTTGTGTGTACTGTGGCATTCTGGCCCACCTTGGAGAGTCGCGCAACCCTCGATTGGTGTTTTCCTTTTCTTCGCCTGTCCTCCGCTTCTGTGTGCGAGAATGAAGGGCGTTCGTCTTCGTCACTGGAGGTCCCCATGCGCATCCGACCCCTCATCGTCGTGATCCTGCTCGCAAGTGTCGCGGGATGCGGCGCCGGAGATTCCGGGAACTCGCTCTCGCTTCCGCCAAACATGCCGCCGATCGTCGCCAAATCGATCGAGTTTCACGGGGGCAGCCTCTACGAGAGGTCGGCTATCACGATGACGATCTCCTCGCTGTCCGGAAGCTTCGGTATCGAAGCCACCCGCCAAGGCGGTGAGTTCGACCACGTCGTGATCGGCACGATTGGACAGGACATCGAACGGCGGGTACGGGTCGCCAACGACGCGGTCCAGGAGTGGCGGGGCGGCGAGGAGGTGGACCTCGACGAGCGGGGGACCACCCGCGCGCGCGCCTTCGTGGATGCCCGCGTCTTCTTTCCGCTGCTGCCCTACACCCTCAACGGCGGCGACGTGAACTACCAAGATCTCGGTATCGAAAACTGGGAGGGGCGGGATCTCCACAAGGTCAGAGTGTCGTTCACGCCGGGAACGAGCAACGATGCCGACGATGGCTACATGTTTTGGTTCGACCCCGAGACCGGGCAGATGGAGCAGTTCGGCTACGATTTCGACGGGGGACTTCGGTTTCGGAAGGGAATCGAGTTCCAGCGGGTGGGCGGCGTGATGTTTTCGACTCAGGAGAACTACGCAATCGACGGAGACCGTGTCCCGGTCGACACGCTGTCGCCCGAGTACGTGGCGGAGAACATGAGCCTCCTCTCCACCGTGGTCATCTCGGATGTGACGGTGGAACCGCTTTCATAGCCCGGCCTAATCCCGGCCTAATCAAAGATCCCGAGTTGTAGCTTCGCCGCATCGGTCATGCGGTCCTTGTCCCAGGGCGGTTCCCACACGAGGTCGACCCGAGCGTCGGTCACACCCTCGATCGACTTCACCTTCCCCTGCACTTCAGCCGGAAGGGTCACCGCGGCGGGACACCCCGGGGCAGTGAGCGTCATCTTGATCACCGCCAGCCCCTTCGCATCGACCAGAATGTCGTAGATCAGGCCAAGCTCATAGACGTTGACCGGGATCTCGGGGTCGAAGACAGTCACGAGCTGATCGACGATCTTGGGCTTTAGCTCGAGCGTCTTGACCGGGTCTACCTCGACATCCTCGGCCGCAGGCTGGGCCGGCGGCTGAGTCATGAGCGCACTGGCATCGATCGTGGGCGCCGACACAGTGGGCGGGACCGGAGCCACTGGTGTCAGTCGCTCCTCTGAGGACACAGAGTCGTCCACGGCTTGCGGGGGCGGCACTTTGTTCAGCTTGAAGATATCCATAGTGGTTCAGATCTCATCACATCGGTGGCTATTCGGTACTGACCAGCTCGTGCGCGTCATCACACGCAGCTCGCAACGTATGCCAGGCCAGGCTGGCGCACTTCACGCGTGTCGGATAGTCGCGGACCCCGGCCAGTACTGCCAGCTTCCCGAGGGACTCGACATCGGCGGGCATCTCCGACTCGGTCACCATGGAATGAAACCGCTCGAACAGCTGCTGGGCTTCGTCCAGGGTCATGCCCTTGACGGCATCGGTCATCAGCGAGGCTGACGCCTTCGAAATGGCACATCCCGACCCCAGGAAACTGACATCGGTGATCACGTTACCGTCCAGATTCACGTAGACCGCCAGCCTGTCGCCGCACAAGGGGTTGTATCCATCCGCATGCCGGTCGGCGCCCTCCAGTTCCCTGAAGTTCCGTGGCCGTCTATTGTGATCGAGGATCACTTCTTGATACAGCTCTCTGAGTTCGCTCATAGCGGAAAGGTCTCGCGCACCCGGCGCAGGGCGTGCACGAGTTGGTCGATCTCCTGACGTGTGTTGTACATCGCCACCGAGGCTCGCGCGGTCGCGGGCACGCCGAATCGCTCCATGATCGGCTGCGTGCAATGATGCCCGGTGCGAATCGACACGCCTTCCATATCGACGATAGTCCCGACATCATGCGGGTGGGCACCCTTGAGCACGAAGGCCAGAATGCTGGCCTTGTGGCGGGCCGTGCCGATCATGCGGAGTCCTGGGATCTCCGACAGCGCAGCCGTACCGTACTCCATCAAATCCTTCTCGTGCGTCGCGATCTTGTCGAACCCGATCCCGGAGATGTAATCCACCGCCGCGCCCAACCCGACCGCTCCCGCAATGTGCGGCGTCCCGGCTTCGAACTTGTGCGGCAGGTCAGCATACGTCGTCTTCTCGAAGGTGACCGACCGAATCATGTCGCCGCCGCCCATATAGGGAGGCATTGAATCGAGGAGCGCCTCGCGCCCATACAACACCCCGATACCGGTAGGTCCATACAGCTTGTGACCGGTGAACACATAGAAGTCGCAGTCGAGCGCCTGCACGTCGACCGGCATGTGGTAGGCGGCCTGCGAGCCGTCGACCAGCACTGGTACGTTCCGTTGATGCGCCAGGGTGATGATCTGGGAGACAGGATTGATCGTGCCGAGCGAGTTCGACAGATGCACGACCGCCACCAGCTTGGTCTTGGCGCTCAAGAGCCGCTCGAACTCATCCATCAGCAGGTCGCCGTGGTCGTCGATCGGTGCGACGCGCAGCCGCGCGTGGGTCTGCTCGCACAGCAGCTGCCACGGAACGATGTTCGAGTGGTGCTCCATGTGCGTGATCAGAATCTCGTCACCCGGCCCGATATTCTGTCGACCAAAACTCTGCGCGACGAGATTGATGCCCTCCGTTGAGTTCCGCGTGAAGACCACTTCTCGACTGGACCGGGCGTTGACAAAACGCTGAAGCCTCGCTCTTGCTCCATCGTAGGCCGCAGTTGCCTCCTCGCTCAGGAGGTACACGCCACGGTGGATGTTGGCGTTCCCATGGGCGTAGAACTGCGCAAGCGCATCGAGAACCTGACGGGGCTTCTGCGTGGTGGCCGCGCTGTCGAGATACACCAGAGGCTTGCCATGCACCGTGCGCTGGAGGATCGGAAAATCCTGGCGGACTCGGTCGACATCCAGCACGGACGGTGACGCCTGGATTGGACTGGCCATGGGGCTAGAGGTTCGCGAAGGACGCGTGCCCCGACCCTGGCAGCTGCTGGAGCAGAACGGAGTCAAGCTGCTCTCGAATCGGCGCGATGTGAATTCGGTTCACGAGGTCGCTGGCAAACGCGTGGATCAGCACGTCACGGGCCTGCTCCCGATCCAGACCGCGTGACCGGAGATAGAAGAGCGCGTCGGCGTCCAATTGCCCGATCGTTGCGCCATGCGTGCACTTCACATCATCGGCGAAAATCTCGAGCTCAGGCTTGGTGTTGATCTGGGCCTCTTCCGTGAGGAGCAGGGCCTTGTTCGTCTGCTTGGCGTCGGTCTTCTGCGCGTCAATGGCCACGATGATCTTGCCGTTGAAGACGGCGCGCGCCCGGCCGTCGAGAATCCCCTTGTAGAGCTCGTGGCTGTTGCAGTGGGGTTTCGCGTGATGAATCGTCGTGTGGTTGTCGACCAGCCGTGTGTCGTCAGCCAGATACAACCCGTTGAGCGTGCACTCCCCACCCTCTCCCTGGAGCTCGGCCATCACGTCGTTGCGGGCGATCGCGCCGCCCAGAGTGATCGAGGTCGAGGAGAATGTCGCGCCGCGCTCGAGCCATAGATGCATGCTGGCCACATGAAAGGCTTCGACGCTCTCGCGGAGCAACTTGTAGTGGTCGACCACGGCACCGTCACCAACAAACACCTCGGTCACCGCATTGGTCAAATATGCACCGTCGGAGAGTCCTGCATAGCTCTCGACCAGCCGCACCTGACTGTTCGCACCGACGACGACCAGGGCGCGAGGATGACTCATCACGTCGTCCCCGCCGGTGCTGACGAAGAGCAACCGGATCGGCGTCTCGAGAATCGTGTGATCCGGAATCCTGACGACCAGCCCGTCTTGAAGGAGGCCGGTGTTGAGCGCCGTGAACGAGGCGGCGGGGTCATCGAAGCGCGCGAGTTGCGCGAGGTGCCGATCGACGGCTTGAGGATCGGTAGCCAGTACCTCCGCCAGACTCCGGAGCTCAACTCCGGACGGCAACTCGCCGACGCTCGACAGCTGAGGTGAGTAGCGCCCATCGACACAGACGACCTGCGGACCTTCGACCCCGGTGAGCTCGAACGGCGCGATGGCCGACGGCTCAGGCTCCGCCCGCGCTGGCGAGGTCAAGGCGAACCGCCGCTGCGTCACGGGACCGACGTTGGTGAAGCGCCACGACTCGAGCCGAGTCGTTGGGAACCCAACCTCGCTGAATCGTGCAAAGCCTCGGGCGCGAAGCGTCCCGAGGCCATTGGCTCCGCCGCCCTTCCCCTGGAGCTGATCAAACGCACTGCGGTACGTGTCGTGGCTTTCTGCAAATTGGGTCGTCATCGTCTCATCGTTGCTGTCTTCCGTGACGCACTATGCGCCGACCTGAGCCGGGGTGTCACTGTCGATCCACCCGTACCCCTTCTCCTCGAGCTCGAGCGCCAACTCTTTACCTCCGGACTTGACGATCCGCCCATCGGACAGCACGTGCACGTGGTCTGGAACGATGTAGTTCAGGAGGCGCTGATAGTGCGTGACGACGATCGTCGCCCGGTCGGGAGACCGCAACGTGTTCACACCCCGGGAGACGACCTTGAGCGCGTCGATGTCGAGGCCCGAGTCGGTTTCGTCCATGATGGCCAGTCGCGGCTCGAGCACGACCATCTGGAAGATCTCGTTTCGCTTCTTCTCTCCACCAGAGAACCCGTCGTTGACCGGCCGATTGAGCAACCCCGTGTCGATGTCCAGCACCTTCATCCGCTCTTTGACGAGCGTCATGAACTCCATGGCATCGAGTTCGCTCTCACCACGATGTTTTCGGATCTCGTTCAGCGCCGCCTTGAGCAGATAGGCATTATTGACACCGGGGATCTCGACCGGATACTGAAACGCCAGGAACAGGCCCTCACGCGCACGATCCTCGGGCGCCATCTCGAGCAGATCGTTGCCGTCATACGTCACCGTGCCATCGGTGACCTCGTAGTCCTCGCGTCCCGCCAGCACGTTGGCCAGGGTGCTCTTCCCGGAGCCGTTCGGCCCCATGATGGCGTGGACCTCGCCGGCGTTGACGGAGATGTCGACGCCTTTGAGGATTTCACGGTCACCGATACGCGCGTGAAGGTTCTTAACTGTAAGCATCCGTGTGCACCTGTAATCGAAAAGGAGACAGCTCTACCCCACCGACCCCTCAAGGCTGACGCCAAGCAACTTCTGCGCCTCGACCGCGAACTCCATCGGGAGCTCGCGGAACACCTCTTTGCAGAAGCCGTTGACGATCATATTCACCGCGTCCTCGGTCGACAGCCCTCGCTGGCGACAATAGAAGATCTGCTCCTCACCGATCTTCGAGGTTGACGCTTCATGCTCCACCTGTGATGACGTGTTCCGAACTTCGAGATACGGAAACGTGTGCGCGCCACACTGGTCGCCGATGAGCAGCGAGTCGCACTGCGAGTAGTTCCTCGCGTTCTTGGCGTTCTTCCCGATCCGAACTTGGCCGCGATACGTATTCTGCCCGTGCCCCGCGGAGATCCCCTTGGACACGATCGTGCTCTTCGTGTTCTTACCAAGATGAATCATCTTCGTGCCCGTATCGGCCTGTTGACGGTTGTTGGTGACGGCAACCGAGTAGAACTCCCCGACCGAATTGTCGCCTTGCAGGATGCAGCTCGGGTATTTCCAGGTGATGGCCGACCCGGTCTCCACCTGCGTCCAGGTGACCTTGGCGTTGTGCATCGCCCTGCCGCGCTTGGTCACAAAGTTGTAGATTCCGCCCTTGCCGTCCTTGTCGCCCGGGTACCAATTCTGGACCGTTGAATACTTGATGGTCGCCGCGTCCAGCGCGACCAACTCGACGACCGCCGCATGCAGCTGGTTTTCGTCCCGCTGGGGCGCGGTGCAGCCCTCGAGATAACTGACGGTCGCTCCCTCATCGGCGATGAGGAGCGTCCGCTCGAACTGACCGGTCTGTGCCGCGTTGATTCGGAAGTAGGTCGACAGCTCCATCGGGCATCGCACCCCTTTCGGGATGTACGCGAAGGATCCGTCGCTGAACACGGCGGAGTTCAAAGCCGCGTAGAAGTTATCTGAGGCTGGCACAACCGACCCCAGATACTGCCGGACGAGATCCGGGTGCTCCTGTACGGCCTCCGAGAAGGAGCAGAAGATAATGCCGAGCTCCGCGAGCTTCGCCTTGAAGGTCGTGCCGACCGACACGCTATCGAACACCGCGTCCACGGCCACTCCGGAGAGAATCTTCTGCTCTTCAAGCGGGATACCGAGCTTGTCGAAGGTGGCTCTCACCTCCGGGTCGACCTCATCCAAGCTGTTGAGCTGCGGCTTCTTCTTTGGGGCGGAGTAATAGATAGTGTTCTGGTAATCGACCGGGTCGATCTTGAGGTTGTGCCACTCCGGCTCTGTCATCTCGACCCACAGCCGATAGGCCTTCAACCGCCACTCGAGAAGCCATTGAGGCTCGTTCTTCTTCTCCGAAATGAGACGGACGACGTCCTCGCTCAGTCCGGGTGCGATCCGGTCCTCTTCGACATCGGTGACAAAACCGTACTTGTAGTCCTGGGTGGCGAGCTGTTCGATCGTGTCTTGCGATGTCGGCATCGTCTGGTCTCTTCTGATTGCGGGATCCGCGGGGGAACTTCTAATCTCCGACCGATTTAGTCCTATATGATAGTAGCCGATTTTTCCGGTCGGGGCATTCCGGGTTGCAGCGCTCTGGCTCGAGAGCCGTCGAGCGATGAGCGACGCCCCGAGGCACGATGCTCGAGCCTCCGGCAAGCGGTGGGCGTCGCGGGACCTCGGCCGAAAGTCCAGAGTGGTCGCGCTCAGGAGTTGCCCGCGCGGCTGACGAGACTCCCCACCACGAACACGGCGGCGGTCCCTACGAGGTTCAGCCACAAAAACGAGATCGACGTGGTGGTCGCCACGGCGGCCACGGCCAGCATCCCACCGATCAGGCCCCAAAACGCACCGGCCGCAGTTGCGCGGGGAACTCCAACAGCGAGGACGAAGACACCGAGGAGCGAGCCGTAGAAGAAGGAGCCGAACCGGTTGACGACTTCGATGAGGGAGCCGAGATTCGCCGCGTAGAGCGCCGTGATTGAGGCAAACACGCCCCAGAAGCCCGTGGCGACCATCGACACCCGAAGGTAGTGCCTGTCAGACGCGGACTTTCGGTAGTGCCGCCGGTAGAAGTCGATCACGGTCGCGGTCGAGAGGGAGTTCAGTTCGGCCGCGATGCTCGACATGGCTGCGGCGAAGATCGCGGCAATCATGAGACCCACCAGCCCGATCGGCAACTGGGTCGTCACGAACGTGGGAAAGACGTAGTTGACATCCGTGTAGGCATCGTCTCCTGTCACGTCCCTGACGAGGCCAGCCGCTCTTTGGCGAAGACCGACGACCTCGCGGTCGCGTTCGAGGAAAGTGCGCACCGCCGACGCCTCCCGCGCGGTATCCCCGCTCTGCCTGGCTTGGACGACATCATTCGCCGACTGCCGGCGTGTGGTATACGCCTGTTCGAACTCCGCGTCGAGAACCGCGTACTCCGCGGCCCGCCCGCTGGTGCGGACCTCGGCGTCATGCGCTGAGTTAAAGAGCATCGGTGGCTGGTTGAACAGGTAAAACACAAACATCAGAACGCCGGTCAGCAGGATCAGCATCTGCAGCGGGATCTTCGCGAAGGCACTCATCATGAGCGAATACCGACCGGCATCGACCGAACTGGCGGTCAAGTAGCGCTGGACCTGGCTCTGATCACAGCCGAAGTAGCCCAGCATGAGGAACAACCCGCCCACCAGGCCCGACCAGAAGGTGTAGGTCTCGTTCAAGTCGAACGTAAAGTCGATGGTCTGCAGACGACCGGTGGCCCCGGCCACATGCAGAGCGGAATCAACCCCCACGTCGTCCGGCAAGCCCACGATCAGTGCCATTACCGCGGCGGATACCCCGACCATGATCACGACCATCTGCTTCACGTCGGCCCACGTCACGGCCTGCACGCCGCCAAACATCGTGTACACCGTCGTCGGAATCCCGATCGCCAGAATCGTGAGCGGTAGGCTCCATTCGAGAACGATCGAGAGAATCACGGCTGGCGCCGCGATGATGACTCCAGCGCTCAAGCCCCGAGAGATCAGAAAGAGAAAGCTCGCCAACGCCCGGGTCCGGGCATCGAACCGCTTCTCCAGATACTCGTACGCCGTAAACACCCGCGCGCGGTGGAAGAACGGGACGAGCGTGACCGACAAGATGATCATCGCGGCCGGAAGGCCGAAATAGAACTGGACGAACCGGGCTCCATCCACGTACCCTTGGCCGGTGGTCCCCACCAGGGTGATCGCGCTCATCTGGGTCGCCATGACCGACAGTCCGACCGCCCACCACGGAAGCGACCGAGACGCCAGAAAGTAGCCCTCGACCGCGTGTGTATCTTTCGACCGCCGGATTCCGTCAAACAGAATCCAGCCGAGGTAGCCGATGATGATGAGCCAGTCGAGAGGATGCATCAGGTCATCATCCAGTCATCATCCAGGTCCGAAGTGACCCGAGAACACCCACAGCGCCACGAGCACCAATAGCTGAACGACAGCGACGGCGACGTAGGTCCGTACCACGGAGCCGAGTATATCTTTGATACAGTCACCCCCACGTCATGGACCGCATCGACGGCACACCGCAGCAACAACAGCCACTCCCCATCCCCAGGATCCTCTTTGGTGTGGTTGCGGTCGTCCTGCTCATTTCCGTCGGTCGCCAGGTGGGGGGGCGGCTTCCGCAGTTTGCCGGGTGGGTCGACGGACTCGGCGTCTGGGGACCGGCGGTCTTCATCGCCGGTTACGCTGGCGCCACGGTCGCGTTCGTGCCGGGGTCGGTCCTGACGCTCGCGGCCGGTGCGATCTTCGGATTGGTGCGGGGCGTCGCCTATGTGATGGTCGGGGCCACGCTGGGGGCGTCGCTCGCGTTTCTCGTGGCGCGATACATCGCGCGCGGCGCCATCGAGCAACGACTCGAAGGCAACAGACGGTTTGCCGCGATCGACCGCGCCGTCGGACGCGAGGGCCGGAAGATCGTCTTCCTTCTCCGCCTCTCGCCCGTCTTTCCGTTCAACCTCCTCAACTACGCTCTCGGCCTGACCAATGTGAGATTCACCGACTACTTCGTCGCGTGCCTCGGTATGATTCCCGGAACCCTCCTCTACATCTACTACGGCAAACTCGCCGGCGACGTCGCCCAGCTCGCCGGCGGCACGGCCGTTGGCCGTGGGGCCGAGTACTACGCCGTGCTCATGCTCGGACTTGCGGCGACGGTGGTGGTGACCACCATCGTGACCCGAACGGCCCGACGGGCCCTGCAGGAAGCGACCGGACGCCTGGACACACCGTAGCGTTCCGGGCACGAGCACCGTGAACTTTCGGCCCGCGTCCCACCCGAATACTAGCCTTGCGCCGGCTGTTCCAGCCGGATAGAATTCCCCTGCCGCGACCCGCCTCGACTCTTCTCGCTGGGCGAGCAATATCGAGATCGGACGGGGTTTTTACTGTACGGCAGGTGGCGGTTTCCCGGGCTGGGCAGAACACAGGAATGAACGGATGAAAGGAGTCACGAGTTGGATCACGTGACGACGGCTGAGCATACAGACCACGCCGAACATGGGCAGGCGCATCACGACGACGGGTTCCTGAGAACCTATGTGTTCTCGGTGGACCACAAGGTGATCGGTATTCAGTACGCGGTCACCGGCTTGCTTTTCCTGCTGTTCGGCTTCGCCTTGATGATGGTCATGCGGTGGCAGCTGGCCTACCCGTTCCAGCCGATTCCTATCATCGGTGAGTGGCTGGGCAACGAGCGCGCGCCCGGTGGGATCATGCTCCCCGAGTTCTACAACCAGCTCGGGGCGATGCACGGGACGATCATGGTCTTCATGGGTGTCGTGCCGCTTGCCGTCGGTGGGTTTGGCAACTTCGTGCTGCCGCTGCAGATCGGCGCGCCCGACATGGCTTTTCCGAAGCTCAACATGGTGAGCTACTGGTCGTTCTTCCTCGGCGGTGTGGTGATGTTCGCCAGCTTCTTTGTCCCGGGCGGTGCCGCGAACTCCGGGTGGACGTCGTATGCGCCCCTGTCGGTCATCGCGACGACCGGTCAGACGCTCTGGCTGGTCGGGATGATCTTCCTGATCACCTCATCGCTGCTCGGCTCGGTCAACTTCATTGTGACGACGATCCAGCTTCGAGCTCCGGGCCTTGGCTTCATGCGACTGCCGTTTTTCGTCTGGGCCCAGCTGGTGACAGCCTTCCTTCTGCTGCTGGCGTTTCCGCCGCTGGAGGCCGCCGGGGTCCTGCAACTGATGGACCGTGTGGCCGGCACCAGCTTCTTTCTCCCGAGCGGCCTCGTCGTGACCAACGTGCCGCTCGAGGTCAGCGGCGGTGGCAGTCCACTGCTCTGGCAGCATCTGTTCTGGTTCCTGGCCCACCCCGAGGTGTATGTCCTGATCCTCCCGGCGATGGGAATCGTCGCAGAGATCATCGCCAACAACACCCGCAAGCCGATCTGGGGCTACCGGGTGCTGATCGCGTCGCTGATTTTTCTCGGCTTTATGTCGTTCGTCGTCTGGGCGCATCACATGTTCATGACCGGGATGGGCACGACGATGAGCTCGTTCTTCCAGACGACGACGATGATCATCTCGATCCCATCGGTCGTCATCCTGTCGGCCCTGCTCCTGTCTCTCTATGGTGGATCGATCCGGTTCACGACACCGATGCTCTTCGCGCTCGCGTTTCTGCCGATGTTCGCCATCGGAGGCCTGACCGGGCTGCCGCTGGGCCTCTCGGCCCCAGACATCCACCTACACGACACCTACTACGTCATCGGACACTTTCACTATGTGGTGGCCCCAGGGACGCTTCTTGCCTTGTTCGGAGGCATCTACTACTGGTTCCCAAAGGCCACCGGTCGGAAGATGAACGACGTCTTGGGGCGCATTCACTTCTGGGGATCGTTCGTCGCCATCAATGTCGTGTTTATGCCGATGATGATTCAAGGACTCTCCGGTATGAATCGTCGGATGGCCGACGGTGGTGCGGAGTACGTCATGAACCAGGACGTTCTGGTCTGGAACACCGTCATATCGATGGCTGCCTGGACGCTCGGGCTCTTCCAACTCCCCTTCATCTTCAACTTCTTCTGGAGCATCAAGAAGGGCGAGAAAGTCGGAGACAACCCGTGGGACGCGACAACACTGGAGTGGTCGGCTCCGTCACCACCCCCGCACGGCAACTTCGCCACACCACCGTCGGCGTATCGTGGGCCCTACGAGTACAGCGTTCCGGGTGCCACAACAGACTTCGCCATGCAAGCTGATGCGAGCGGACCGCAGGCCGAGCCTGCCAAGGTATAAGACGCGATGGAAATTCCGTATATCGTTGACGAACGGCCGGATACCGGGCTGAACAACGTAAAACTCGGCATCTGGCTCTTCCTCGCCTCCGAGGTGATGCTGTTCGGCGGGCTGTTCTCCACCTACATCCTGTTGAGGATCAACGCGGTCGACTGGCCCTTCGGATCGGACATCCTGAGTGTCCCGATCGGCGCGTTCAATACCGTCGTGCTGATCACGTCGAGCGTCACCATGGTGCTGTGCTACGCGGCGCTCAAACTGGATGACCTGGCCGGGTACAAGAAGTATCTGGGGATGACAATCGGTTTGTCCGTGCTCTTTCTGGTGGTCAAGGCGTTCGAGTATTACGAACATATCCACCTTGGCGAAGTGCCCGCGACCAGCACGTTTCTGGCCATCTACTTCACCCTGACTGGGCTACACGGTTTGCACATCCTGGGCGGGGTCGTGGTCAACGGTTATTTCCTCGGTCCTGGCTCGGCGATGTGGACCACGAACAAAGAGCAGTTCATCAACCGGATCGAAGCGGCAGGATTGTACTGGCACTTTGTAGACCTGGTGTGGATCTTCCTGTTCCCGGTCTTGTATCTGCTGTAGCGAGGGCGATGAGGAGAACACGATGAGTGAGGACGTCAAGGAACACATCAAGCTGTATTACAAGATAGGCGGCACGCTGCTGGTGCTCACAGTGGTCACCGTGGGTGTCTCCTACATCGAATTCGCAGTGCCCCTCACGATTTTCGTAGCGCTCTTGATTGCCGTCACAAAGGGATCGTTTGTCGCCAGCTACTTCATGCACTTGATCGGCGAACGGAAGAGCATCTACGCCACCCTCTTACTGACGGCGTTCTTCTTCTTGGTGCTCATCTTTATCCCGATCCTCGGGCACACGAACACCTTTGGGGAGTACAAGACGCTCCCGAACGCGAACGCGCCGGTGGCGGAGGAAGGTGGCCACTGATGATGTCTCTGAGGGGGATTCACCTCGTGTTCATCACCGCGTCGATTGCGTTAGCGGTGATGGTGACGCTCTGGGGTGTGGCGATGTACGCGTCGGATCGAGGAACGTGGGGACACCTGGCGTTTGCCGTCGGGTCGCTGGTCTCGGCCGGTGGCATGGCCGTCTATCTGATCGGGTTCATCCGCAAATCACGTCAGATTGGCATGCGGTGAGGAGATTGCCCACCATGACATACAGAATCGCAGGCCTGACACTATTGGCGGGGGTCCTCGTCGTCCTGACGCCGACCGCGTCCGCCGCCTGTCCGATCTGCTTCGGGGTCGACCCCGACTCGCAGATCGGTCAGAGCATGAACTGGGCCGTCTTCACGTTGCTGGGTGTCACGGGCGGCGTCCTGAGCGGTTTCGTCGGGTTCATCTTTTACCTGATGAAACGCTCACGAATGGCGCTTGGTCAGAGTCACGACCACTATCAGGGAGAACGTGTCGATGGGTGAGTTTCTGGGCCTGCCGGTACAGGCATCGGCGCATGCGGGCGAGATCGATCAGATGATCATCTTGATCCACTACCTGATGTTCATCTTGTTCATCGGGTGGGGTATCTTCTTCGTCTGGGTGCTGATTCGATTCAGGGCATCCGCGAATCCAACCGCCGACTACGCCGGTGTGAAGAGCCACACCACCAGCTATCTGGAGATCGCCGTCGCGGTGGTCGAGGCGGTTCTCCTGGTCGGTTTTGCCATCCCCGCGTGGGCCGACCGGGTCAACGAGTTTCCTCCGGAAGAAAACGCGACGGTCATTCACATGATCGCCAAGCAGTTCGAATGGCATGCCGTATATCCTGGGCCGGACGGCCGGTTTGGACGACGGGATGCGAGCTTGATCACGCCGACCAACGCGATCGGACTCGACCGCAACGACCCCAACGGCGCGGACGACATCTACACGATCAATGACGTCGCCTTTCCGGTCGACAAGCCGGTGATCGTGTATCTCACGACGCTGGACGTCATCCACAGCCTTGGCATGGCCGAGATGCGGGTGAAACAGGATGCGATTCCCGGACTAGAAATGCCGGTGTGGTGGGTGCCCACCCTGGTCGGGGAGTTCGAGATCAACTGCTCGCAGTTGTGTGGCCTCGGTCACTACCGCATGCGGGCGGCAGTCCATGTCCAGACCGCGGCGGATTTCGACGCCTGGCTCGTGGAACAAGCGGGCCTGCAGTAGCGGGCAGTCGCTATCGGTTGGTGTTGCCGGAGTGAAGGGGCGGGCCTACGCCCCTTTCGTCTGTACAGCCCGGTTCAGCTTCGTAACTCGCCGGTCTTCAGAAGCGGTCGAGGTCGTTCAGCGTCCGCGCACCGTCCGCATGATCGCCTGGACACGGGTGCGTTCGGGCGCCTCTGGGGCCAGCTCGAGGAATCGCTCGAACCGAATGGCCATCAGGTCGATCCGCGAGACCTCGCGATATGACATTCCGGCGTAGTAGTAGGCATAGGCGAACGACGGGTTTAAGTCGGCCGCCCTATCGAACGTCTCTGCTGCTTGCCCATACTCCCGTTGGAACGTGAGGACATGTCCCAGCTGATAGCTGCCATCCGCACGAACGAGCGCCGATCCTGCGCCAGCCGTCGTCGCCGCGCCTCCCTGAGTCGGGGCGCTCAGAGTGCCGACCGCCTGCATCGCCGCGGTCCGCGCCTCATCCAGCGCGCCAGCGTCTGGTGCCGCCGAACCCGGATTCACGAGGGCGCGCGCCGAGCGTCCGATCCATCCCCAGGGATCACCGTCACCGCGTGCCGCCAACTCCGAGTACACACGCCGTGCGTCCTCGACTTGCCCCAGCCGATCGTAGCTCGATGCCACCAGGTACTTCGCCGGCGGATCAGACGTCTGCGAGGCGGTATCGACGACTCTCTGGTAGCGACCCGCTTCAAACCATTCCTGGAGCTGCCTGACTTGGGGAGGTGTTCCTTGCAGCACCAAGGTCAACAGAGCAATCGCTGAGACACGCATCAGTGACTCCTTTCGAGGACAACCCAGGTCGATCCAGCCGAAAAAGGTGACGCCTTCTCACACACTGGTCGTACGGAGTGCAACTCTCGAGCCGTTTTGGAGTATCAGTCCGCGGGTCAGCGTCCTGATGCGGCGAGCTCCTCGCGGATGATCTGATCGAAGGTCTCGATTGGTACGGCACCCAGGACAGGACGGCCGTTGATGAACACCGTCGGAGTTGATGACACCCCGTACAGCTGACCGATCTGGAGGTCTTGCTGCACCCGCTGGGTGTAACGCCCTTCCTCGAGACAGGTCGAAAAGGCTGCGGCGTCGAGCCCAAGCTCCGAGGCATATGTATTCAACGACGGTACATCTAGGGCGTCCTGGCTCCCGAACATCTTGTCGTGAAACTCCCAGAACATTCCCTGCTCGTGCGCGCAATTGCCCGCCTCGGCAGCCTTGAAGGCCTCCGGATGACTCGGGAGCGGGTAGTCCTTGTAGACGAACTGGATCTGATCCTCGTAGCGATCGATCAGCTCCACCAAGGTGCCAGTGGCACGCTGACAGAACGGACACTGAAAATCTGAAAACTCGACAAGCACGATCGGTGCGTCAACCGGTCCGCGGGTCGGGTCATCGGGCAGGATCTCGACCCGCTGTCTCGGTGGATCGAGAGCCAAGACCACGTCGTCGCACTCTCCCCGGAGGTCGGCCATGAACTGCTGTAGCGCCTGTGTCTGGCGCTGGCGCTCAATTGCGGCCTCAATCTCTGACTGCACATCCTCCAGTATCCGGCCGCCGAGAGCGTCTCGATTCCGCTCGTAGACCCGGTCCACCTCTTCATCGGTGATCGGCAACGTACGCGGCGGGAGCTCCTGGGCCAGCAGCTCGTCCCGTGAAACCCCTCGGGCGATCGCCTCCCGGTCGATGAGATGGTTCCCGATGACGAAATCAAGAACCCGGCGGCGCGCATCGTACAGCTGCTGCAGCATGCGAAGCTGGGATGCCGCATCGTTCTCGTTCCACGCGGCGTCAACATCGCCAAGCGTGACGACGATGTCACCGACGCGAGCGACCTCAGCGGTGGCATCGGCCTGGGCGTGCGCGGGGCCCGCAGCCAGACCGAGCGACGCAGCAGCAGCGATCATGACCACCACGAGTGTTCGTCGAATCAATGACATCGGCTTCGCCTTCCAAAAACAGTACCTGAGAGGCACTCTACACCGGCTTTTTCCTCACGTCTATGTGTCGACAACGACGTCGAGTCGTTCATGGTGTCGGTCTGCCGATCATGGGACAATACGGACTGGTCCGACATGCCAAGTATCAGGAAGGTACCCGTCCGGTTGGGTCTCCTGATAGGAGCGTGTGTGCTGTGCCTGCCGCCCCAGTCACGGGGTCAGGACGGAGCGCCTCCCCCGGGGTATCCGGCCGTCCTACGCGACGTGCGGCTGGCGTTTCCGACGCAGGACGGCACCGCCCGCGGACCGGTTGAAAACTACTTGCAGATCATCGCGCTGCCCACAGCGAGTGCGCTGCACTCTGGTCCGACCTGGACATTCTACGCTCGCATCGAGGGGTTGGTTCTTGACAGCGCACAGCGACTCTGGGCGTCGGGGCGGTTCAGCAGCGTCTGGGTCGATGTGGAGGACGACCCGTTCGCCAATGGCGCGGCCGGAAAGCGAGTGATCTTCAACATGGTCGAACGAATACAGCCCGGACCGCCACCCGATGGGCTCCCCGAGCCGCCGCCGGGCTATGAACTTCCACCCCCATCGCACGAACGCGTCTACCCGCCACTCTCGCGGTGACCAGCCCGATGCCCCACCGGGTCCACACCCGTCCGGCCCGTCTCGACCGTGACCCCATCGTAGCCCTGACGACCGACGCGGCCGTGGTTGATACGTTTCTCGAAGACGCGGCTCACTCTCCAGGTGGTCATGCACCGGCGGTGGAACATCCGCAATCGGAAGGCGACGTGGCAGCCCTGGTTCAGAACACCCACCCAGTGCTCCCGGTCGGGGCGCAGTCGTCGTTGACCGGTGGGGCGACTCCGATGGGTGAAATCGTGGTCGCCACCGACCACCTGAACCGTGTGCTCGAGGTTTCTCGATCGGAGATCACCGTGCAGGCCGGGGTACCGCTGTATCTGTTGCAGCGCGAGCTGGCACGACACGGTGCGTTCTACCCTCCCGTCCCGACCTATGACGGCGCTGTCGCCGGTGGGGTCATCGCAACCAACGCGGCGGGCGCGGCGACATTCAAGTACGGCAGCACTCGCGAGTGGGTCCGCGCCATCACTGTGGTCCTCGCCGACGGATCGGTGCTTGATCTCGAGCGCGGTCAGACCATCGCTCATCCGGACGGGTATTTCGAGCTGGTTCAGGGTGATCGCACGACGCGGATCCCCGTGCCGAGCTACCACATGCCAGACGTCGCCAAGCGATCGGCAGGCTATTTCGCCAGCCCAGACATGGACCTCATCGACCTGTTCATCGGGTCGGAGGGCACACTCGGGATCGTCACGGAGGCCCGTTTCGCCGTGATGCCCAGACGACCCAGCGTCTGCCTGGTCTGGGTTCCAGCGCCCGACGAGCGACAGGTGCTCGACCTCGTGGCGACCCTCAGACGCGAGGCCAAAACCACATGGCGCACGCGCGACCCCCGAGGCATCGACGTCACCGGGGTCGAGCACCTCGACCGACGGAGTCTCGAGATCCTTCGCGAGGACGGCGTCGACCGTACCCAGGAGGTGCCGCTCCCAGCCGATACGACGATAGCACTGCTGGCGCACATCGAGCTGCCAGATGACACGGTCCCATCGAACGAGGACGCCTATCGTCAGATCGCAAGCGCACTGAGCGTGGAAGCGCCAGACACACCCCTGGTTCGTCTGTGCCGGCAGGTCGCGCAGGTCGGACTCCTCGACCACACAGAGATCGCGCTGCCAGGGAATCGGCGGCGTCAGGCTCAGTTGCTGGCCGTTCGCGAAGCCGTACCGGAAGCGGTCAACCGTCGGATTGGCGCGGCACAGCGGACGTCGCCAACAATCCAGAAGACAGCGGCCGACATGATCGTCCGGTTCGAGCAGTTTGAGGAAAGCCTTCGGCTGTTTCGTGACGCGTTCGAGCGGCGCAGACTCGACTATGCGATCTGGGGGCACATTTCGGACGGTAATGTCCACCCCAACGTCATCCCGAGCAGTCTCGCTGACGTCGAGCAGGGCCAGGCAGCCATCCTCGCGTGCGGTCGCGCGATTATTCGCTTGGGCGGATGTCCGCTGGCTGAGCACGGTGTCGGGAGGAACCGGGTCAAGCAGGCGCTACTCCGAGAACTCTACGGCGCGGCAGGTATCGAACAGATGCGGCAGGTCAAGCGTGCCATCGACCCACACTGGCGGCTGGCCCCGGGCGTACTCTTTCCGGCACCGCCTGTAAGATGATCATGATGCTGGGCGGTCGGTAGAGGTCACACGTGAATCGCTTCTTCGCACACTGGCTCACGACCGCGCTGGCGCTGGGAGCCACAGCCTGGATCCTGCCTGGTGTCGAGGTCGCCTCCCTCACGGCCCTGATGGTCGCGGCGCTGGTACTCGGTTTCGTCAACGCCGTGATTAAACCTGTCCTGTTACTCCTGACACTACCGATCACGCTGGTGACGCTGGGACTGTTCTATCTTGTCGTCAACGGTCTGGCATTCGGCCTGGCGGCCTGGCTGGTCCCGGGCTTCGGTGTGCGATCGTTCGGGTGGGCGATTCTCGGCGCGTTCATGGTCGGCCTGGTCTCCTGGTTTATCGGAAGCTTCAGACGTTCGGATTCATGAATCGAGCCTGGACTCAGAGTTCAACTCGACGTAGTCGCAGCGCATTGCCGATCACGGAGAGCGAACTCATCGTCATCGCGGCACTGGCCCACATCGGGCTGATGAGGACACCCAGGATCGGGTAGAGCAGCCCGGCCGCGACCGGCACGCCAACGGCGTTATACACGAACGCCAGAAACAGATTCTGGCGAATGTTCCGCATCGTAGCGCGGCTGAGGGTGCGGGCCCGGGCGATCGCTCGAAGATCACCTTTCACCAGCGTCACCCCGGCGCTCTCCATCGCGACGTCGGTCCCCGTGCCCATGGCGATTCCCACGGCCGCCTCGGCGAGAGCCGGGGCGTCGTTGATCCCGTCGCCCGCCATCGCGACCGTTTGACCCGAAGCCTGCCGTTCGGCGACGATCCGTCGCTTGTCGGCCGGCAGCACCTCGGCGACGACGTCTTCCAGTGACAGCCCCAACTCGGACGCAACCGCCTCGGCCGTCGCTTGGCTATCCCCGGTCACCATCACGATCTGAAGACCATCCGCCTGGAGTTTCCGAATGGCTTCCGCCGTCGATGCCTTGACAGGGTCAACGATCCCCAGAGCGCCGGCCAACTCACCGTCAATCCCGGCGAAGACGACCGTCTGTCCCCGAGCCGCCAGTTCGGCGCGTCGTTCGCGAAGGGCAGCGACCGGAATGCCTTGACTCTCGAGCATCGGAGCCGTGCCCAACACGACGCGATGCCCGTTCACGACACCGCTGACGCCTCGACCTGTCTCCGACTGAAAATCGAAGGCGGACGGGATGGTCAGCTGGCGCTCTTCGGCCGCCCGAACGATCGCGGCCGCCAACGGGTGCTCACTCGCGCGTTCGAGACCCGCGGTGATCTGCACCAGTTCATCGTCCGAGAACTCCGAGACCGTCACGACCGTCTCCACGATCGGTCGTCCTTCGGTCAGGGTGCCGGTCTTGTCGACGATCAGCGTGTCGACACGCTCCAGTGTCTCCAACGCCTCGGCATCTCGGATGAGGACGCCGGCAGTTGCGCCGCGTCCGGTCCCGACCATGATCGCCATGGGCGTCGCCAATCCCAGTGCGCATGGACACGCGATGATCAGTACGGCGACCGCACTGACGAGCGCGAGCGCGAATCGTGGCTCCGGTCCCAAGACACTCCAGCTCACGAAGGCGACGACCGCGGCTGTCACGACGGCCGGCACGAAGTATTCGGCCAGGCGGTCGGCCAGACGCTGAATCGGAGCGCGACTCCGCTGCGCCTCACCCACCATCCGAACGATCTGAGCGAGCATCGTCTCGCTGCCGACACGTTCCGCCTGCATGGTCAGGCCCCCGGTTCCGTTCACCGTGGCTCCGACGACCTGACTTCCGGCTGACTTCTCGACCGGAATCGGCTCGCCGCTGATCATCGATTCGTCTACCGCGCTGCGCCCGTCGACGACGACACCGTCGACCGGAATCCGCTCGCCGGGTCGGACTCGCAGTCGCTCGCCGATCTGGACAAGACCGAGCGGCACATCCTCCTCGGCCCCATCGACGATCCGGTGGGCGACGGCCGGAGCGAGGCTCAGAAGTGAGCGAAGGGCGGCGCCGGTCTGATGCCGGGCGCGCAGCTCGAGCACCTGTCCAAGGAGCACAAGCACGATGATCACGACCGACGTGTCGAAATACGGTTCGACCCCGCCCTCGCGCTGGAACCCTGCCGGGAACAACGTCGGCGCGACGGTGGCGCCGAGGCTATACACGTAGGCCGATCCCACACCGAGGGCGATGAGCGTGAACATATTGGGACTGCGATTGACGATCGATGCCCACCCTCGGACGAAGAACGGTCGGCCGGCCCAGATGACGACGGGCGTCGCAAAGACCAGTTGCACCCAATTGGAGACCGGTCGTGAAACGAACTCCATCATCCGGCTGCCGAGCACCATCTCGCTCATCGCCAGACCAAACACCGGCAGCGCGAGGGCCGCACCAATCCAGAACCGCCTGGTCATGTCGGCGAGCTCTGGATTCGGTGCCTCTCCGGCCGCCACGGTCCGGGGCTCGAGCGCCATTCCACACACCGGGCATGCTCCGGGCCCATCCTGGACGACCTCGGGGTGCATCGGGCAGGTGTATTCGACCGTGGTCAGCGCGGTCACGGACACTTCTGGCTCGAGCGCCATCCCGCACCTCGGGCATGGCACCGGCTCGCTCTCACGAACCTCTGGACACATCGGGCAGACATACGCGGTTCCGGACGTGCTCGGCTTCTTGACGTCGAGCGGGTGACGAAGATCGTGATGGTGATCCGGCGAAAGAGGCTGGGGTTCGCGGGCCCGAGACGGAAACGCGTCGGGGTCATTCTTGAACGCTGAGCGACAACCACCGCAGCAGAAGTAGTAGGTCGTCCCGTCATGCTCGAAGGTATGCCGAGCTTTCCCGGGGTCTACCAGCATCCCGCACACAGGATCGCGTGACTCGACAGCCATGTTTGCGCGCGGCTCTACCGTTGACTTCCAAGCCACGCGTGTCGAAAGGTCTCCTGCTCGGCCGAGAGTCGGCCACCGGTCGACTCCAGGGTCACGATTCCGACGCCAGGATCCTCGACCAGGGTCATCATCGATTCGAATGGTTCGCCGCGCCTCAAGAATCCAACCTCCACGGTATCACCTGGCCGCTTACGCCGGAGGATGCGAGCGAGGTCACCGGCCGACGCCACCCGGTCGCCATCCAGAGCGGTGAGCACGTCGTCTCGATCGATACCTGCCTCGTACAACGGTGAGCCGTACGGAGTTGGGGCCGCGACCGTCGTCCCCGAACCAAGACGGACTCGTCCCAGCGACGCCAGTCCGGGTGCGCGAGGCTGCAGGACCAACCCGGCTCGGTCCAGGAGCTCTGCGTAATTCGCGACATCCCGACCTGCGATGAACCGGTCGAAGAACGTCGCGGCAAACTGGTCGTCGCCAGACACCTCGGCCAGGACGGCCTGGGCATCGGCCAGAGTGTACGGCCGGTCGACCATTCCGGGCACCGACCCACCTGGCTTGCCGAATCGCTCCCACAGCGCACGCATATAGTCGTCCAGGGTCACCGCTCCGTCCGTGCGCGCCCGAAGTGTCAGATCGAGCCCCAGCCCAATGGCCTCTCCCCACGTATAGTAGGACACGAACGTGTTCCCAAAGTTGGTCGGATCAATGGCGGTCGCAGCGTCGGTGAACGGCGCGAGACGGCTCATGTCGACCGCACTGTTCAACCGGCGGCCAGGGCTCGCGATCACCACGTCGAGCGTCGCCCCGAAGCTGTCAAGCGCTCGCCCCAACGTCGTGAGGCCGGAACGCATCATCACGAGCTTGCCGTAGTAATTGGTGAAGCCCTCGGCCAGCCAGAGCGCAGGTGACAGGTTGGCGTCGGTGAAGTCGAACGGCTCGAGCGACTGTGGGCGGATCCGTTCGACATTCCAGACATGGAAGAACTCGTGCGCCACCGCACCCAGCATCCGCTCTGACTGGCCAGGCGTGTCAAGTCGGCCACTCGACGTCAACACAGCGCTGTTGCGGTGCTCCATCGCATCGCCGCTCGCCTGGGGCAGGTAGTCGGCGATGAAGGTGTACGTGTTGGTCTCAAAAACCGGAAACTCGCCGAACACCATCACCATCTCACGCACAATCGCCTCGACCGACGCCACATAGGGCTCAGCGCCGGTAGGCGCGTCGTGATGCAGAGCGACCCGAAAGGTGGGGCGGTTGAGCGGTGCCACCGGATCGGCCACAGTGAACGTGTAGAGCTCGAAATCACTGAGCTCGGCTGGACTGTCCATCAGGTACTGAAGGTTGGGCGCAGTGAAGACCGTTGGGTCATCGGTAGGGAAGAGCTGGGTCGCCACCTTCCACGCCGACCCGGCGGGTGGCTCGAACGTCACGCGGACTGGACGATCGTCGAGCCCGCGGCCCCACATCAACGTCGCAGGCATGTTCAGGTGTGCATGGGTGGAATCGACCGCCAGATAGGTCCCATCGGTTCGATCTCCAAACAGGCGATACCGCAATTGGGCCGTCCCGCCGTGATCCGTCACTACCCACTCGTCGACGGTCGGTCGCGTCAACTCGACCTCGGTTCCAGTTCCATCGAACGCCTGCACGTCGAAGACGTTCTTCGCGAACTCGTGGCGGGCGTACCGCCCGGGTGATGCGCTGCTCATTCGGGCCCGAAGTGGGGTATCGCCAAGCTGAGGAAACGAAACGTCAACCTGCAGCCAGCGGTGCTCGGGGGCTGGAAACGACAGACGATACTCGATCGGTGCAACCGGCGCCGGCTGACTCGCGCGGCCGACACCGAGAGCGAAAAGGCAGCAGAGGAAAGCGACCGCCCGGCTGGATACCGGGCGGTCTGGCCGGCGATTCACGCCGTTGGCCCCTCTGCGGTTCCCTCCAAGACGTGGCCGACGAACACGTCCTCTGGCTCGACGCCGAGGATTTCAGTCGTCCCGTCGATGACCGTCTTGGGTACACCAGACACCCGGTACTGACCGGCCAAGTCGGGAAACTCGGTGGCCTCGATGGCGGTCGCCTTGACATGTGGGGTCGCAACAGCAAGTCGGTATGCCAGGCCGACCGCCTGGGGACAGAACGTTCACGTCGGTGTAACGAAGACCTTGATATCCACCGGCCGGTCAAGCGCGGCGATCGCCGCCAGACTCTTGTCACTCAGTCCGAGCTCGCGACTCCCAACCAGCTGCACCGCGTCGACCAGCGACGCAACCTCGTAGCCCGAAGGGGCCCCGTAGTACCGAATCCCGAGATCCGAGTCGCCGACAACCGCAATTGCCGGAGCGCGATCCACGTCGTACTCCGCAACCGTCTCCTTGTCGAGCACGAGGTTGTACTCGTCGACGGTAATCTGGTCTGACAGGCTGGCGATCTGGTCAACAACCTGGCGAGCAGACAGGCATGTGTCGCACCCGAATGTCTGCGTGAAGAACACCAGACGAACCGGATGTGGCAGGCTGGCGAGTCGCGCTTCGAGTTCACGCGCTCTGCCGGAATCGGCCATGCTGGAGCTCACTTGAACAGGTCATCAAAGGCTTGTCGCGCACCACTGTCCTGCTTCGAGTTGACGGTGGAGCGCGTCTCTCGTTCGACCGTCACTCGGGCTGCGTAGTGCGTGCACGTGTTGCGCGTGTCCTTTGGCGAGACCCGATTGGGGATCGGCTGACTGCATTCAAACGGACTCCCGGTATCGAACCACGTGCACTGCGCGCAACTGTGCAGATCACTCGAACACTTGGGGCACTGCGTGTCGAGCCCGATCGGCGTACCGATGCCGTGCCCACAGCGTGCGCATTTCAGCACGTCCCGGAAGCCCGGCATGTTTATCTTCCGGGGCTCGCGGGGACCATACCCTCGACGCGGTCCACGCTCTTGCTTCTCGTCGCGCTGATTCTCGCGTCCGGCGTGGGACTCGGGCGGCTCGTCTTGGTAGCCGCGCTGACGATACTTTTTCGACATCTGATCGTGGCCTGCAGATGTATCTACCGTAACCGGAGGTGTTTGTCCAGACGGCCCGATCACCGCAACCGCTCAATTGCGTCTCTCACCTCTGCATTGTCAGGCAGCGTCGGGATGTCATAGACCTTCGCAAACGCGACCGCGCCCTCTTTGTCGACCACGAACACGGCGCGCTCGGAGATCCCATCGGCGCGCGCGACGCCGTACGCAGCGGCGACAGCCCCCTGCGGATGAAAGTCACTCAGCAGGTCAAACGACACGCCACCAAGGCTCTTCGCCCATTCGCTCTTCGAGGGCACGGCGTCGACACTCACGCCGAGGACGTGGGTGTCGTGTTCGGCAAACCAGGCGTGGTCGTCCTCGTAGTTCGTCATCTGATTGGCGCACACTGGTGTCCAGGCCAGCGGGTGGAATGCCAGAATCACGAGGTTCTGGCCTCTGAAGCTAGACAGTCTGACATGTTCCCCACGATGCGACGCCAACTCGAAGTCTGGAGCAGTGTCCCCTACCTGTAACGCCATCCGGGAAGGATACCGCACGACACATATAATCGTTGGGCAATGACTTTCTCTGATTGACGATGACGCACTATCCGAGCCCGAGGCTCCTGCTCGTACCGCTCACGTGGCTCGTCATGCTCGGTGTCCCGGGCACAGTGCAAGCCCAGAACCGACCACACGTTGAACTCCTCGGTGGGGTGACGTGGCTTGGCACGCCTGATGTCCTGGACGAGCCGGCTACCGGGTGGGTCGTCGGCGGAATCTGGAACGTGACCGACGCAGTCGGTTTGGAGTTTCAGGCGGGCCGGCTCGAACAGGCCCAGTCGGTGACGTTTCTCGAGGTGAACGCCCGATTTCTAACAGTTCTCGTCGGCCCCATGATAGCGTTGAGACGGGGACCGCTGCACCCGTTCGCGCACGTCTTGGTCGGGACGACGCAGCTCGACCTCATCGTGGCGTCAGACGTTCCGTTCTCATCGTCCGGCGATTCACAGGATACGGATGGCACGCTCCTCCTGGGCGGCGGCGTCGACCTTCCACTTGCCCGGCGTTTCCGGGCCCGTATCGCCTACGACTACCGCCGTGTGTTTGCCGCTGCTCGGTTTTACCAGCACGGACTGTCCGCAAGCGCCGTTTATGGTTTGGGGGGGTCGTGAGGCGGCGACACTGGCGCGAATCGAACCATCATTCTGGACAGATCCGGCCCGACGACCTAACCTTCCGAGATACTGAGGCCCTATGCCGATACGACTCATCATTGCGCTGCTCGCGTTGCTGCTACTGATCAGCGTGCCCTCGTTCGCCGAAATCTACACCGAGTGGCTCTGGTTCGGGGAAACCGGGTATCAGCCGATCTTCCTCAAGAGCCTGACCACCAAGGGTCTGCTCGGTATCGCTGTCTTCCTCGGTGCCTTTGCGTTTCTCTTTGCGAATCTACGGCTCGCTTCGAGGGGACCCGACCGGCCATTTATGGTGTTCCCGGGCGGCGGAGACCTGCAGCCGATCGTACTGGAGCGACGGCACCTCGGATTCCTGGCGGCCGGGCTGTCGGGCGTGCTGGCACTCTTTATCTCTGGAATCGCGTCGAGCCAATGGCTGGTGGTGCTGCAGTTCCTCAACATGACACCGTTCGGCGAGGTCGACCCGATCTTTGGTCGAGACGCCGCGTTCTATGTCTTCACGCTGCCCTTCCTCGATCTCGTGAGATACACCGGTCTTGGAATCGTCGTCCTCTCGTTGATTGGCTCGGCTGCCGCATACGTCGTCACCGGGCAGCTCGCGCTAGGGCCTGAAGGTCTGTCGGTTGGCTCGAAGCCCCGTCAGCATCTGGCGATGCTGGTCGCCGTGATCTTCATCCTGCTCGCCGCCGGCGCCTATCTCGACATGCCGCGCACCCTGACGACCCCCGGTGGCATCCTCCACGGTGTCTCCTTCGCGGATGACGTGGTGCGGCTCCCAGCGTTGCTGGTGCTGACGATTGTGGCCGGTGCGGGCGCCCTCGCCGCCGCCTACGCCGCCATGTCATCCACGATGTGGCCGGTCGGGGCCGCCGTCGCAGGGTACCTCCTGGTCCTGGTGGCTGGTGGTGGTGCTGCCTCGCTCCTCCAGCAGTTCGTCGTGACCCCGGACGAGCAAGACCGGGAGGCGCCGTACCTCACCCATAACATCGCGGCGACACGGCGGGCATTCGACCTCGACAAGATTGACGAGAGCCAGGTGTCCGGCGATGCGACGCTGACGATGTCCGACATCGAGAACAACGCCGAGACGATCAACAACGTTCGGCTCTGGGACCATCAGCCGCTCCTCGATACCTTCGGACAGATTCAGGAGATCCGGACATACTACGAGTTCGCGTCGGTCGACAACGACCGTTACGTCGTGGATGGTGAGTATCGCCAGACGATGCTCTCGACGCGCGAGTTGAACTCGAGCAGCCTCCCCAACCGCTCGTGGATCAATGAGCGGCTGCAGTATACGCATGGTTTCGGAGTCGCGATGGGTCCGGTCAATGAGGTCACCGAGGAAGGGTTGCCCGTGCTCTTTCTCAGGGATCTCCCTCCGCGCTCAGAGACCGACCTCTCGGTCGACGAGCCCAGTATCTATTTTGGTGAGCTGTCGAACGACTATGTCATCGTCAACACAAACACTGACGAGTTTCACTATCCCGAGGGCGACGACAACATCTCGACCCGATACGACGGAACGGGCGGCATCGTCTTGGGGAGCCTTGTTCGGAGACTGCTCTTCAGCCTTCGCCTCAGGTCGTACGAGATCCTGGTCAGCGGTCAACTCAACGACACCAGCCGGATCATTCTCCATCGGAATATCTCTGACCGCCTCGCCACGATTGCCCCGTTCTTGGAGTACGACTCGGATCCGTACCTCGTGATCGCCGACGGCCGGTTGTTCTGGATTAGAGACGCGTACACGGTGAGCGGCAGCTATCCGTACTCGACCCCGGTTGGGAACGGCATCAACTACATTCGCAACTCGGTCAAGGTCGTGATTGACGCCTACAACGGCACCACGAACTTCTATCTCGCCGACCCGAACGATCCGATCGCGGTCACCCTGGGCAAGGTGTTTCCGGGTTTTCTGGCCCCTCTCGAAACCATGCCCACGGAGTTACAGAGCCATCTTCGCTATCCCGAGGGGATCTTCACGTTACAGGCTGCGATGTACTCCACGTATCACATGACCAACCCGTCGGTGTTCTACAACCGCGAGGATCAGTGGGAGGTTCCCATCGTCGATGGTGAGCAGATGGAACCGTACTACACCATCATGCGACTGCCGGGAGAAGAGAAGGCAGAGTTTATCCAGATGTTGCCCTTCACACCGCGAGGGAGAAACAATCTCGCCGCGTGGATGGTCGCCCGAAGCGATAGTGATGTCTACGGCAGGATGCTGGTGTTCCAGTTTCCGAAGCAGAAGCTGATCTTCGGCCCGTCCCAGGTCGCGGCGAGGATCAATCAGGACCAGGAGATTTCACCCCAGATCACGCTCTGGAACCAGCAGGGGTCCGAGGTGATTCAGGGAACGCTCCTGGTCATTCCGATCGAAGAGGCGTTGCTGTATGTCCGTCCGATCTATCTCCGTGCCTCGGGTGGACGAATTCCTGAACTGAAGCAGGTCGTCGTCGGCTATCAGAATCAGATCGTCATGGAGGCGACGCTCGACCTCGCGCTCGAGCGTCTCTTCGGCGGGGCGACACCCCGGCCGTCTCCCACGACGCCGTCCACGATCCTGGCCGACACCGCACCGACATCCGATCAGTCACCTCCGCGATTGGTCGAGACTCGCGCGTCGGCGTCAGGAACGCTGACACAGCAGGCCCAGGAGTACTACACGCTCGCGCTCGAGGCCCAGCGTGACGGAGACTGGGCGCGCTACGGCGAAGAGATCGAGCGGCTCGGTGAAGTCCTGCAGAGGTTGCAGCAGGAGCAGTAGGGGAGAGTCGAGGGCCGTGGATTGGATCATGAAACCCTGCCGCGTCGAACCGCAGTCTCTGCGAAGAAAACCGTAAAGGCCGTCCTTCGATGTTTCACCAAGCAGCGCGGCCGACGCGAGGGCCGATCCGGTTTTCGGAGCGAGACTCGGTGCGGCGCGGCAGACCCGGTCGACTGGAGCGGTTTCATGACCGAGCACAGGACGGTCGAGAGTCGACGGTCGTGGGTCGAGGGTCGTGGGGTCGAGGGTCGAGGGTCGTGGGTCGCGAATCGATGGAGGTGCAGTCCATGAATAGCCACGTACGGTTCGGTCTTCTGGTCGCTCTGTCATTGGCTATCACGAGTTGCGCGGGCCCGGAGCCTGAACCGGTCGAGCCGACACCGGGACTGACCGCCTTCACCGGCGCGCGGCTGATCATCGGCACCGGAGACACGGTCATCGAGAACGGGACCCTCGTGGTCCGTGACGGGCGGATCGAAGCAGCCGGCGACGCGGTTGAGGTTCCGGCCGATGCCCGCCAGGTCGATGCTTCAGGGAAGACGATCATGCCTGGGCTCGTCAACGCCCACGGCCACGTCAATAGCGTGCGCGGATTGGAATCCGACCCAGCGTTCTACACCGAGGAGCATGTCGAGTATCAGCTCGGGCGGTATGCACGCTATGGCGTTACCACGGTCTTCAGTCTGGGCGGCGGAGGACCCGCCGGCTTCTCGGTCCGCGACCGGCAGGGACCCGATCTCGACCATGCGCGTTTGTATCTCGCCGGTCCGATCATCACGGCCGATTCCACAGAGCAGGCCGTGGAGCAAGTCAACGCCGCGGCTGACATCGGCGCGGACCTCATCAAGATCCGGGTCGACGACAACCTCGGCGCCAGTCAGAAGATGCCCTCTGACGTCTATGCCGCGGTCATCGAGACCGCGCATGAGAGAGGTCTGCGTCTTGCGGCGCATCTGTACTACCTGGACGACGCGAAGGGGCTGCTCGAAGCAGGTGCCGACCTGATCGCGCATAGCGTGCGAGACGAGGCAGTCGACGACCGGCTGGTCGCGCTGCTGAAGGAGAACGACGTCTGCTACTGCCCGACCCTGATGCGTGAGGTGTCGACGTTCGTCTACGAGTCCCGCCCTGAATGGTTCGATGATCCGTTTTTCTTGAAGGAGACCGACCCAGCGGTCATCGAAGAACTCGCGTCACCGGCCTATCAAGAGCAGATCCAGAACAGCCGCACGGCACCTCTCTACAAAGCTGCCCTCGAACGAGCAAAGACCAATTTGAAGGCACTCGCTGACGCCGGCGTGGGGATTGCGATGGGCACCGACAGCGGTCCGGCGGGGCGCTTCCAGGGGTACTTCGAGCACGGCGAATTAGAACTGATGGTAGAGGCCGGTCTGACGCCGCTGCGCACAATCGTCGCGTCAACGGGCGATGCCGCACGGTGCATGCGGGTCGGCGACGAGCTCGGAACGCTCGAGGCCGGCAAGTGGGCTGACTTCGTCGTACTGAACGCCAACCCGTTGGATGACATTCGTCATACGCGAGACATCGAGTCGGTCTGGATCGCCGGCAACCCCGTGCCCGGTGTGTAGGGTTCGCTCGCCGCGGAATCGACGGCGCTTGCCAGTTTCACTGCGGCCCGACGCCGCGCTTCTTCCAGTAGCGCGCGAGTCCCAGCCAGCACATGGTGAACGGCGCCGCCGAGTCGTACTGTGCCGCAGCCGTCGGCGAGACGTGTCGGTGGATATAGACGCGCATCTCGTCCGCGAACGCGTTCATGCGGTCGCTGTCGTCGCCGTCACGTTCGAGATGGCGCCGGGCCATGTCGGTCATGGCGTCTAGGTGCTCGAGCACCGCGTCGAGATGGGCATCGGTGTCCTCGTGCGGCCCGAAGTGGGTGATGAAAAGTGTCGACGGCCGCCGGTCGCGGATCAGTTCGATACTCTGCTTCCATTTGTCGATATCGATATCGGGCGGCGGTGTCGGGGGCATCGAAAACAGCTCTTCCCCGATCCGAACTCCGGCCGTATCGCCCACGAACGCGAGGCCGCTCGATGGGTCGAAGTACCCAACGTGATGGGAGGCGTGACCGGGCGTGTACGCCACGTCCAGTTCGCGGTCTCCGACGGTGATCCGCTCCCCGCCGCTCAACCGCCGAAGGTTGCGCTCGGGCACGCCAAGGAACTCACCCCACAACCGGTCCATGTCCGCACCGTACAGACGGGTCGCACTGGCCAGGAGCTTGGCCGGGTCGGCCATATGTGTCGCCCCAACTTCATGCACGTAGACGTCAATCTCCGGGTTTTCTTTGACGATCGAACCCGTCGCACCGGCATGGTCGAGATGGATGTGGGTCAGCAGCAAGGCCCGCACGTCGCTCAGGCCGCACCCATGCGCAGCCAGCGACGCGCGGAGCGTCTCCAGGCAGCTCGACGGTCCCGGATCGACCAGCGCGACACCCCCGGAACCTTGTAGAACGGCGGTCGCAATGACGCGTGGCCGGCCAAGGAAGTTCAAGTCCCCGTACAGAATGCCTCGCGTAATCGTCTCCATGAATGGCCGGATTGTACTATGCGTCGGTGCGTCATCTTGACGCGCCGAAACAGTACACTGAAGATAGAGATGTGAGCGATCCTGCAAAGCCCGGCGGCGCCGCGCCGGGCGATGCCGTTCTCGAACGGAGACAGCACAAGACCAAGACCCCCAAGATGTACCGGGTGGTGCTCCTCAACGATGATTACACGACGATGGAGTTTGTGGTGAGCGTGCTCGAGGGCGTGTTCCAGAAGAGTCCGGCCGAGGCCTTTCGTCTGATGATGCAGGTGCACACCCAGGGGCAGGCCACGTGTGGTACGTATACGTACGAAGTCGCCGAAACGAAGGTCGACACCGTGCGCGAGATGGCCCAGCGCGAGGGATTCCCTCTCCAGGCTGCTATCGAGGAAGGGTGACCCGCCGTCATGTTTAGCGCATCGCTCGAGCTGATTCTCAATGTCGCCTATCGGGAGGCCGCATCGCGGCGCCACACGCACCTCACGCTGGAGCACCTGCTGTACGCCTTGGCACACGACCCCGAAGGGGAGCGGATCCTGGCGGCCTGTGGGGCCGACTTGCCCAGCCTTCGCCGAACACTGGACGAGTTCTTGGGTACCCTCGAAACGCTCAACAAAGGTGAGCGTGGCAGAGAGCCGGCCCAGACACTCGGGTTTCGGCGCGTGTTGCAGACAGCCGTCCTGCACGTCCAGAGCGCCGGTAAGGACGAGGTCCGATCGGGTGACGTGTTGGCGGCGATTCTCCAGCAGCAGAAGGCGTACGCGGCGCAGTTACTTGAGACACAGGGCATCACTCGTCTCGATGTCCTCAACTACATCTCCCACGGTATCTCGAAGGTCCCGCTCATCACCGGCGAGAGCGCGTCGCAGAAAGAGGGCACCGACGCCGGCGTCGGCGACGAGGGGCCGGCAGCGGCTCAGGATCCGCTGTCGGCGTACGCTGTGAACCTGACGGAGCGCGCCAAGAACAATCAGCTCGATCCGCTCATCGGCCGTGTCGCCGAGCTCCGCCGCACGATGGAGATTCTCTGTCGGCGACGGAAGAACAACCCGGTGTTTGTGGGAGACGCTGGCGTCGGCAAGACCGCCCTTGCAGAAGGGCTCGCGATTCGGCTGGTGGACGACGACACGCCAAACCGCCTCAAGGGTGCGGAAGTCTTTTCGCTCGACACGGCCGCGCTCCTCGCCGGCACCAGGTTTCGCGGCGACTTCGAGGAGCGCTTCAAAGCGGTCGTGGCGGCACTCAGCGATCACGTCATGCCGATCTTGTTCATCGACGAGGTCCATGCCACCGTCGGTGCCGGAGCCACGACCGGCGGCACAATGGATCTGGCGACGTTGATCAAGCCGGTCCTCACCGCCGGGGAGCTGCGGGTGATCGGATCGACAACCTTTGAGGATTACAAACAGATCGAAAAGGACCGCGCCCTGGCGCGTCGCCTTCAGAAGATCGTCGTGGAGGAGCCGTCGGTCGATGAGACGACCAAGATCCTCGAAGGACTCAAGTCGCGCTACGAGTCGCACCATCACGTGACATACGGTGACGAGGCACTGGCGACGGCGGCGAAGCTTGCCAGCCGACACCTCCGTGAAACACGACTCCCCGATGGCGCGATCGACGTCATCGACGAGGCCGGTGCGGTCCTTGCCCTCGGCCAGCCGCGCGAGGAGGAGGCGCAGGAGAAGCGCCAGCCGCTTGTCGTCTCCACGGCGGCAATCGAACAGGTCGTGGCCCGGATGGCGCGGATTCCGGAAAAACAGACCTCGTCATCCGACAAGGAGCGGCTCCGACACCTCGAGGAGTCGCTCCAGCGCGTCGTCTTCGGTCAACCGGATGCCGTCGCGGCCGTCGCGGCGTCAATCAAGCGCGCCCGCGCTGGTCTCGGCCAACCAGACCGGCCGGCCGGGTGCTTCCTGTTTACCGGGCCCACTGGAGTCGGCAAGACCGAGCTGGCAAAGCAGCTGGCGGTCCACCTGGGCAACGAGTTCATCCGGTATGACATGAGCGAGTACATGGAAAAGCACGCGGTGGCGCGGCTGATCGGTGCGCCGCCCGGGTATGTGGGGTTCGAGCAGGGAGGCCTTCTCGTCGACGCTGTCCGGACGCATCCGTACAGCATCGTGCTGCTGGATGAGATCGAGAAAGCCCATCCGGACGTGTACAACATCTTGTTACAGGTGATGGACCATGCCACGCTCACCGACAACAACGGCCGGAAGGCGGACTTCCGTCACGTGGTGCTGATCATGACGTCCAACGCAGGCTCGCGAGAGGCCAGCACCACCGCCATCGGGTTTACGGAGGACCAGAGCGCGTCGTCGCAGGGGCGCATGAAGTCGGCCGTCGAACGCGTCTTTAGCCCCGAGTTCCGAAATCGGCTCGACGCCATTGTCACCTTCGGCACGCTCACGCCCAGTGTGATGGAGATGATCGTCGAGAAGTTCATCCTGCAACTGGAGGCACAGCTCGCAGAACAGCGGGTGGCCATCACGCTCGAGCCCGACGCACGGGAGTGGCTGGCGGTGAAGGGCTACGACCCGGTCTACGGAGCACGACCGCTTAGCCGGGTGGTTCAGACCGAGGTCCGCAATCCGCTCACCGACGAGATTCTCTTTGGCCGCCTTGAAAACGGGGGAACTGTCGGCATCAGCCTCAATGACGCCGGCGACGCCCTCGAGTTTGTCTATGAGCCGCTCGTGTCCCCACAGGATCCAAACGAAAGCACCCAGGGTGACACGGTGGAAGAGGCGGCGAGTGAGTGAACGGTCGGCTCCGCCCGAATCAGAAGAACTCGGGAGCGATCCTCGAGACGACCAGGACCGGGAGGGCGAGGGCGGTCTCGCTGGAGGCGCTCCAGACGTCAAGGTCGTCGATCGACGATGGTGGGCCCGTGACGCCGCGGAGAACGTTGAAGGTGTTCGGTCGGACAAGCCGACCTACATCGAGGAGCTCGAAATGCAGCTCGCCGACAAGGACAAGCTGCTCACCGATTACGCCGCACGCTACAAGGCCGCGGCCAGCGAGTTTGAGGACACACGGGTCAGACTCCGCAAGGGAGCCGCACAAGACGTCGAGCGGGAAAAACGAGAGGTTTTGACCTCGTTTCTCGAAGTCATCGACAATCTCGACCGCGCGATCGATGCCTCACGAGACGCGTCCGCCGACAACCCGGGTATGGTCAAGCTGCTGGAGGGTGTGGAGATGGTGCGCCAGCAGTTCCTGCTGACGCTGAGCAGCTATGGGGTCGAACGGATCGACGCGAGCGGAGCTCCATTCGATCCGAACCTCCACGATGCGATTTCCGTGGCAACGGTCACCGACGCGGCGCGCGAGGACGTCGTGATCGACGTCGTCAAACCTGGATATCAGCTCGCGGAGGAGGTTCTGCGTCCGGCCACGGTCACGGTTGGGAAACTCGCTCCAGCGCCTGAATGAGCTCCCGAATGTCAGCGGCGTGGTTCTGCGCGGCGTAGAGAATCGCGCGCTGCTCTTGCAGTGTCGGCACGTTCCACTCCTCCCCATCGAACCTCACTCGGCCCTCGCGGTCGAATTCCACGAGGACTGCATCCATCGGCTCAACGTAGAGTCTCATGTTCTCTCAAGAGCAACCGCGGTCCCAGACACGGCTACACCCCCGCCACCATCGAGGCGCGCTCGATATCGTCCACCGCAACCACCACACTCGCCATCGGCTGCGCTTCAAGCGAACACGCATAGGCATGCTCAACGTTGACTCCGGCGCTATTGAGAAGCCTCGCGGCCTTGTACAGCGCACCCGCCTCATTCGGAACCTGCATGAGCAGCACGTCCCGCTCTTCGATCACGTACTGCTTCTCCCTGAGGAGCCCTGCGGCGCTGAGCGGGTTGTCCACGACCATTCGAAGAGTGCCGCCAGAATCGAGTGAGAATGCCTGGATTCCCACTTTCTCATCAGTGAGATACTGGCAGACTTTACCCAGGGCCCCCGGGCTGTTCTGCAATCTCAGACTGAATTCCTTCCGTATCGCCATGTCCGGCAGCTTACACGTAACCGCTGGGCGAGAAAAGACATCTGCGCCCCTCCTTAACGGGTGAAGAACATCCGATACAATCAGTGTCATGTCGGTAGGTACGGTCGCATCGATTCCGGTGGCCCAACGGCTCGCGGGGTTCGACTACGCCATTCGGAACGTCGTGGCCGAGGCCCACAAAGTGGAGCGGAGCGGCCGCCGGGTTCACTATCTCAACATCGGAGATCCGATCCTGTTCGGCTTTGAGACACCGCCTCACCTCGTGTCCGCGGTCGAACGGGCCATGCGCGACGGCCACAACGGGTATACGCCCGGGGCCGGAATTCTGGCCGCCCGAGAGGCAGTAGCCGGTGAGTACGCCTCGCGGGGCGTCGCGATCTCGCCCGACCGGGTCGTCCTGACCTCTGGCACGTCTGAAGGAATCGACCTGGCGCTGAGCGTGCTCGTCGACCGCGACGATGAGGTGCTCGTTCCGGTTCCGACGTATCCGTTTTACACGGCAGCCTTGACGAAGCTCGGCGCGCGAGCGGTGTACTACCCCACCGACCCGGCGCGTGGTTGGGAGCCAGACCTCGACCATCTCCGAGGCCTCGTGTCGCCCCGGACGAGGGCATTAGTCGTGATCGACCCCAATAACCCGACCGGCGCGGTATACGCCGAAGAGACCCGGGCAGCCCTCATCGACATCGCCGACCGGCGCAACTTCGTGATCCTCTCCGATGAGGTGTATACCGATCTGGCCTACGCCGGACCCGTCCCCCCAATTGGGTCGCTCAATCCCGAAGCTCCCGTTATTTCGTTCTCCTCGGCGTCGAAAGCCTACATGGCACCGGGGTGGCGGACTGGCTGGATGGCGGTCGGGAAGACTGAGCGACTCGACGGCGTCCTGGGGGCCATCAAGGAACTCGCCGACGGACGACTGTGCACGAACGGCCCGATGCAACATGCGGTGGTCCCTGCGCTCACCGGTGACCGCAGCCACCAAGACCGCTTCCGGCGTCAGCTCCAGGATCGGGCGGAGTTGATGTCGCGGCGTCTAAACAGCATTGACGGAATCTCCTGTGTACCGCCCGCCGCCGCATTCTACGCGATGCCACAGATCGACCTGCCTCCAGGCCGGACCGACGAGGAGTTCGTGCTCGGCCTGCTCCACCAGACCGGAATCCTCTGTGTCTATGGGTCTGGCTTCGGCACCGACCCGGCCGACGGGTTCTTCCGGATTGTCTTCCTCGCATCTCCCGCTGAGCTTGACGAGTACTGCGACGCTATCGAGGCGTTCACCGCCAGTTTCCGGGCTAGTTGACGACCACCGACCGAAGTATCAGACTAGACTTCTAGAGTCGACCGGGTCGGTCGACGAGACCCAATAGCTGTCGAAAGAGGCTTTGATAATGAAGTGGGTGATTCCGTCTGCCGTCGTGCTGTGCCTGATGAATCCGTCGGTGAGCGGCGCTCAGCCGTCGCTGGCGCTCGAGGACTTCGACCCTCTCGTGGGCCGGCTGCAGACGATCGCGGAAACGGCTGATTGGGAAGGTTTCCTGACATTGCTGGCGCCAGGCGTCGACCTGGATGCCGCCCGCGATTTCGCCCGTGACGGGTTACGTGAGGACGTCGATCGGACTTTGGTCATTCCCAGGTTCTTGATCGAGGCCGAGGAGGACGGCGACAGCCACGAGCTGACAGTCGAAGTGTTCTCAGAGACGGGTGACCGGGCCCGTCTGCAGACCTGGAGCCTGCAGGTCATCAGAGACTCACCTGCGCCCACGCGTGCTGGCGGTGACGCTGCGGCGCCAACGGCCGGGAGCAGCAATTCGTGGACGATCACCGGCTACGAGGCGTTGGATGGCATTGACACACTGCATCACCTCAGATTGAACGGCGACGTTCAGTACGACGCCGAGAACGTCGTCATCGCGGCGGAAGATATGACACTACAGATGTCGAGCGGGGCGGTGTTCGTGGCGGAGGTTGACACCGGCATCACCGGCCTCGTGCTCGTTGGCGATGGGGTCATGACGTTCGATCCCGCGCCCGAGGCTGAGCGCCGACAGGTCGAGATCTTCTCTGGTAATGAAGTTCTGGAGGCCGAGTTCACGCATGCTTTCGTCAGGTTCAACCCGGCCATGTTCTCGTCAAGGGTGTCGCCGAGCCAGCTTACCGAAGCACCGGTCGACCGCGGGGACTTCCAGGAGGCGCAAGAGCTCTTTGATGAAGTCGGAGCACTCTCATACACCGTCGACCTGAGCGGTATGAGTGACCGGACGTGGTGGTTGACGCCAACCTCGGGTCACTTCCAGGCCGAGGTCGCGACGCGACGACACGGCAATCTGACCTACACGCAGGCCCAGAACCAGCCTGAGGACGTCATGCTCTACCAACGTGGGCCGGTGACCACCGTCGTTTCACTCTATCCGTCGGCGAGTCAGCGGGCCGTGCAGGGCAAGTACTACGACGACCAGGACTCCATCTCGTACGACATCCTCGACTATGACGTGGTCGCATCGTTCGAGCCCGGCGGCGTAACTCAGGAATCCCTGCGGGCGCGGGCCGAGCTCGAGGGGTGCTTTATCACCGGAACGACCCGCCTTGCCATGGAGGTCACCGGTGTGAACCTCAGCAGCCTGACATTGCAGCTGGCCAGCGACCTGAACGTTCACTCCGTCACGTCTCGTGAGTTCGGGCCATTGTTGTTCTTCCGGATGGGCGGTCCCGACAACCTCGTGATCAGCCTTCCGGATTCGGCGCCGATTGGGACGGAACTCAATGTCGTCGTCACCTATTCTGGTTTGCTGCCGGCTCAGGCTGCCGACGAGAATTGGCTGGGACGCACGAACCAACTATTCGCCGCGGTTCCGATGTTCGGTGTCGGGGAGCGCCGGTACATCTACAGCGGGTCGACCGCCTGGTACCCTCGCGGTATCGTTCCCGACTTCGCAACCGCGACGATGGAGTTGACGGTTCCCGCCGACTACGGCGTCATTGCCAGCGGTGATGCTGCCGACGACAATCCTCCGTTGTCTCAGCAGGACGACCAACTGGGCCCCAAGAGCTATCGTTTCACGACGCTCCAGCCGGCGAAATACCTCTCGGCGGTTCTCTCGCGGTTCTGGCCCCACGACACCCCGGTGCGGGAGGTTCCGATCGACGTCGCGACACCGATGCCGCCGGTGCGCTCCGGTGTCGTCTACGACAGTGTCGAACTCGCTGTCGAAACAAATCCACGGAGCGCCGAGGAGATCGACGAGTACCACGAGCGAGCCCAGGACATCCTCACATTCTACGGGTCGATCATCGGTGACGTACCCTATCCGACGTTTACGATCGCCCTCACTGACAGCATTCTGCCCGGTGGCCACAGCCCGGCGTATTTCTCGGTGCTGAACCAGCCGCTCCCGCTCACCCCAGGGATGATATGGTCGTGGGGAGACGATCCTGTCGCCTTCAGTGAGACCGATCACTTCTTTCTCGCGCACGAGCTTGCCCACCAGTGGTGGGGCCAGGCCGTGGGGTGGAAGAACTACCACGAGCAATGGCTCAGCGAGGCGCTGGCCCAGTACTTCGCCGCACTCTACATTCAGAAGGACGCCGGTGATGACGAGTTCCAGAAGGTCCTCGAAGAGATGCGCCGGTGGTCGACCCAGCATTCTGACGACGGGCCGGTCTATCTGGGATATCGGCTTGGACAAATCGAGGGTGACGCTCGCAGCTATCGGGCGCTCGTGTATAACAAGGGCGCCTTGGTTCTGCACATGCTGCGTCGGCTCATCGGTGATGAGGCATTCTTCAACGGCGTGCGTCGCTATTACGGCGAGATGCGATTCCAAAAGGCGGGTACCGACGACCTCATCCGCGCGTTCGAAACCGAAGCCGCGCGCTCGCTCGAGGGCTTCTTCGACCGGTGGATCCACGAATCGGAGTTACCCGAGCTTCAGTTCGACTACCGCACCGAGGCACGAGCGTCCGGTTCCCCGAACGAAACCGACGTGGTGCTCGCGTTCGAGCAAACCGGACAGGTCTTCGAGGTCCCGGTGACCGTCACGTTGCGATACCGATCGGGCGAAGTCGAGACCACCGTGGTCCCCGTCACGGAGCAGCTCACCGAAGTCCGGATTCCGCTGACAGGCGAGCTGAGAGACGTCGCTGTCGACGACGATGACGTGATTCTGGGGGAAATTCGCCAGTAATGCGGGTCCTGGGGCGACGGATCCACGTCCAATCAGGCTGGGAGTCTCCTCTCGCGAACACCCAGGCGCGAGGCGCGAGAGTATCGCGAAGATATAGGCGATGAGTGACGCCAGCCGGGCCGCCACGCCGGTCCAATACAACAGGATGTTTCTCGTGCGACACGAATCGGTGAGTGCGAGCGGCCGACTCTCCTCAGTGACCGTATTCCTCGTCACTGGCCTCCTCATCCTTATCGCGATGGGCTCGTTGCCGCTGCCTGCGCATGCCCAGCCGCCAAGCCCCATCTCGGTGGCCACCGTGACGGAAAGCTCTGGAGCCCACCCCGGTTCCAGCTACCGGGTGGCGGTCCAGGCACGACTCGATGCTGGCTTCCACGTCAACTCGAATGAGCCGCTCGAGGACTTGTACATTCCGACCGAGCTGAATCTCGACCCGCCGGATGGAATCCGACTCGAGAGCATAGCCTGGCCCGAGTCGTTCCTCTTCGAAGTAGCCGGTGAGCCGCTGGCGGTCTTCGAGGAGGAATTTGTCATCGGGGCTGGCCTGGCTCTGGACCCGGACCTCGAGCTTGGCGAGTACGTGGTCACCGGCTCACTCCGTTATCAGGCCTGTGACGACACGATCTGTTATTTCCCGACGACCGCCGATCTCGAGTTCCACCTCTCCGTTGTCGAAGAGACACGGACCTTGACGCCCACTCACACGGAGCTGTTCGAGGGATTGAGGTTCGTGGCAGCGGCGAAGCCTGCCATCGCGGACCCACCCACTCAACCCGCAGTCCCCGCCACCAACGATACCGGGGCGGTCGCCCGGTTGGCCCAGTTCAACGTACTGAGCACGACTGGCGGGTATCAAGGCCCCAACGACTTTCTCGAGTTCATCGACCGGGCAGAGACCGGACGCGGGCAGGAAGGGTGGTTCGACGGACGGGGTCCGTTGGCGATCCTATCGCTCATTCTGATTGGTGGTCTGGCGCTGAATCTGACGCCGTGCGTGCTTCCGATGATCCCGATCAACCTGGCCATCATCGGTGCCGGAACGAAAGCTGGTTCCCGAGCTCGAGGATTCGCCCTGGGCGGCGCGTACGGACTGGCAATGGCGCTCGTGTACGGCGTGCTGGGGCTGGTTGTGATCCTCACCGCTGGGAGCTTCGGCACGATTAATTCGTCCCCGTGGTTCAATCTGGCCATCGCCACGCTGTTCGTCGTGCTGGCGCTCGCCATGTTCGATGTGCTCTCCATCGATTTCTCGAGCCTCCAGAGTCGACTGACGCTGGGAGACTCGTCGGGAGGCGGGTCGTTTCTCGTGGCCTTCGGGATGGGTAGCGTCGCGGCCTTGTTAGCCGGCGCGTGTGTCGCGCCGGTCGTTATTCAGGTCATCGTCTTTTCGAGCAATCTGTACGCAACCGGAACGACGGCTGCCTTGGTGCTCCCGTTTCTTCTGGGAGTGGGGATGGCGTTGCCGTGGCCGATCGCGGGAGCCGGCTTGACGTTTCTACCAAAGCCCGGAGCGTGGATGGTACGAGTCAAACAGGGATTTGGCGTATTTATTCTGGGGACCGCGGTGTACTACGGATACGTGTCGTATGGGCTCTTCAGCCAACGATGGGTCGACCCGGAAGAGGTGGCAACGAGCGTTCAAGAGCTGCTGGACGAAGGCTGGTATGCCTCGTTGGGCCAGGGTCTGGAAGCCGCTCAGGCGGACGGCAAGATGGTCCTCGTCGACGTCTGGGCCACCTGGTGCAAGAACTGTCTCACGATGGACCGAACGACACTGAAAGATCCTGCCGTTGAAGCGGCGCTCGACGATTACGTGAAGATCAAGTTCCAGGCCGAAGACCTCAGCGTGTCACCGGCCCGTGAAGTCATGGAGCGGTTCGAGTCGTTCGGACTTCCCACCTACGCGATCTTGCGAGTCGGCTCCGACACCTCGACCGGCTCGGGGGCGAGCGAATCTCAGTCAAACGATTGATCTCCGGACTCAGGACCCAGAACCACACCTGACTCTGAGCGCCCCGGGGTGCACCTTTGCCGACAGCGTCTCGCGACCCTGAAATACTTCTCCGTCGACGTGGAAGCCCGGAAGCGAGTCGCTGGCAATGTCAACAGCGCGCACCGATTGCATCTTGACACCCGGGACCTCGTGGACGGTTCCCATGAGCAGGCGACGCGCATGCCAGAGTGCCACGAGCGGGGAAACCGGTGGCAGGACAACCAGCTCCAGGAGGCCGTCATCGGGTCGCGCGAGCGGGGCGATCTGCACGTTGGCACCATACTGTCGGGTGTTCGCCAGGGCCACGATGAGCGCGGTTTGACTGATCGCGACGTCACTGGCGCGCAGAATGTAGTAGCTCGGTTCATACGCCAGCATCTCTCGCACTGTCGAGACAACGTATCTGGCCAGGCCTCTCGACGTGCGCGAGTTGAACACCGCTGCGAGGTGCGCATCCAGACCCACACCGGCAACGTTGAAGAACAGACGCCCACCGAGCTCGCCGGCATCGATCACACGGGGCTCGCCCTGAAGTGCCGTCATGAGCGATCGGGTGAGGTCCCGCTGAGGCAATCCAAGCTCGCGCGCAAGACCATTGCCAGAGCCTCCCGGCACGACCCCGAGCGCCGAGCTCTGAAAGGCGACTTCAGATGCCACTTCGTTGACAGTCCCATCGCCGCCCCACGCAACGACGGTGTCGACTCCGCGGGCGACACACGACCGGGCGAGCTCACGGGCGTGACCACGGCGCGTCGTGACGAACACGTCACCGTCGATGCCGCACCGGTGAAGAACATCACGCGCGAGCGCCACTCGATCGTCGGTGCGTCGGCGATACCCCGACCCTGCGATCGGATTGATGATGATGCCGGCTTTCATGTCGTTGCTGGATATACGATCGGCATGAAACGCTCTGTCTCTCTATCGAGCGTGACGCACCCAGGTGTTATAGTAGGAATGCATGAACCGGCCCTGGGTGAGACTGAGTTTCGTCATCATCATACTGGCCGTTGTCTTCACCTCAGGGTACCGCCTACTCCACTCCGAGCGGCAGCGTAGCATCGAACACGACGCGGCCAGCACCTACGACGCGCTGGCCTGGACGCTGACCGTCGTCTTGGCCGACCTCCGTTCTGCCCAGCAGGCTTACGTGGCCAGCGGGCAGGATCCGGAGGAGTGGTATGCGCGAGTCACTGACCAGCTCGGGACACTGAAAGGCGGGTTGGCCGAACTTCACGCGATGTCTCAATCCAGCGAGGCCGTAGAGGCAGTCGCCGCTGCCGACACACTGTTGGAACGCCTGGAGCGCGTAGACGAGTCTGCACGCAACCACACCACGATCGGCCAAGTCCTGATGGCGTCAGACCTGGTCTTCACGGATGGGCAGGAGGTCACGCGACAAGCCGCGGAACAGCTGGAACGCGCACGGGCGGTCGAGTCTGAGACGCGGGTCCGACAGCTCTCGGAGTGGCGCACGGACGACATCATGACCGTGACCGTTGCGGCGACCGTTGCCGTCGGGGTCACGTTCGTGCTTCTGCCGCTGCCCGGCAAGCCCTCCGATCTCCCCGAACCCACGACCGCAGAGCATCCGCTCGACCCGACAGAAGCGTCTGTGCCGGCCGATGGTGCACTGGTCTCACCAGAGTGGGAGATCAGGGCACGTGAGCCCGTTGATCTGGCACCCGCCGTCGCTCTCGAGCTCAATCGAGATTCGACGCTCCCTCATCAGGAGTCGGTTGCACCCCACGACATGGCCGACCCAACACAGGATCCCGGTGGATCCTCTCCCACGTCGGTCGTCCCCGACCTGGCGGCCACAGCTCAGCTGTGCACCGACCTCGGGCGGGTCTCGGCGAGCGACGAGCTTGGCGATCTATTGGGTCGAGCCGGGGATCTGCTGAACGCCTCGGGTCTCATCGTGTGGGTCCGTGACAGCAGCGGGCGTGCGCTTCGCCCGGCCACCGGCCACGGCTACGCCCCGCAGATCCTGGCACGGCTGGGACGGGTGGCGTGCGATGGAGAAAGCGCGACCGCAGCCGCCTACCGGACAGCCCGACTCCAGGTCGTTTCCGGCGGAGAACACGGCCCCGGTGCCGTGGCCGTGCCGCTCGTTTCGTCAGCGGCCGATGCCGGCCGATGTGTCGGCGTCCTGTCTGCGGAGGTTCGGCACGGATGGGAAGCGAGTGACGGAGTGCAGGCGACGGCGAGGATCCTCGCCGCACAGCTCGCCACAGTCGTGACGGCCGACCCAAGACGCGACGAGCACGAGGCGCGCGACCCAGCGCAGGCTCACGGGTAACCCTCTCGCGTCCCGACACCACGCAGGACACACGGCCTCGGTGTTCGCCCTCCACCCTATGCCATCTCAGGCTCCCGACACACGGGCGCCCCGGTCTGGAGTCGCGATCACTCAAGAAGCACTGCACCCTCGTTAGCCCGTTATGCAGCTGGCAACGAGAACTTTGTACTCGTTGTGGAGAACCGCGTGACGGGCAAGGCGCGCACGGCGCGCCTCGCGGCCGCGGAGTGAGCCGTTCGGGGTCCCCGCGCAGCGGCCGGCGGGGGCCCGGGGCGAAGCCCGTCTAGTTAGATGCGTCGTGGGGCACGGCGATGTGGCTCAGGCATCTCCTCGAAACGCGCCGGCAGCGTGATGGCGACGCCGTCACGCGACACCTCGAGCTGAACCGTAGCCGGGGGAGCAATGGCGTCCACCATCCGATGAAGAGCACCGACATCACTGACCGGCTCGCCATCGATGGCTGTCAGGATATCGCCCGCTTGCAGGCCTGCGTCGGCCGCCACAGACTCTGACGTGACCGTCGTCACGAGCACGCCGTGGTCGACGCGAAAGTACTCCGCGAGCTGCGGCCCCACATCGGTCGCTCCGATGCCAAGTCGGAGACGACCTCGCCGCTGGCCCTGGAGGTAAAACTCCCGGTCTCCACGAAGTGTTTCGGGCAGAGCTTGTCTCAGCCGCTGCTCCCAGCGACCCAGGTCGGGCATCCACTCCCGGACCGTGGTGAGAGAACTGGCGCCCCCTTCAGGAGTCACATTGAGTCTGAGCTGCTCGTCATCTCGCGTGACCTGAAGCGGTACTTCTCTCCCGACCGGCGTCTCGTACACCAACCGGGACAGCTGCCGCGCACTCCGCACCCGCTCACCGTCGAACTCGACAACAATGTCACCGCCCTCGAGACCCGCATCAGCGGCGGGACTTCCGAGGGTCACCGACTTGACAATCGCTCCCTCGGTAAGGGAACCCTGCATCTCAGACGGTTCGATGTCGTCGATCGACATCCCGAGATGACCACCCGCTGTCCCGAACGATATCCATCGGCTGCGGTCCTCAAACGCTCGCTCGGCACCCTGTGCGCCCACCGGTGGTGCCGCCGTCACGATTCCCTGAAACACCACTACCGCAGTCAGGATCAGACCGCCCACCACGAGCAACACGGCCCACGGTCGATTCGTGCTCTGATTCCACATCGTTCTTGTCCCCCGTCATGCACATCTGCGCTGGTCATTAGGACGGCCGTATAGCGAGAACGGTCTGGAAGTCCACTTCTTAGGTCAACCGACGGTCCACCGCACAGGACGACCCGTCGTCGAGATCAATTAAAACGGGGCACTTTGCTCGAGAAGCGGGGCGGTACGGGATTTGATACTCAGTTCTGCGGTCGCGCGGAATCAGCGGAATGCGTTAACTCAGGCAGGCGCTGGCATCGCCGCATTCCGTCGTGGGACAATGGGCGATTCCGTGCGGCCATCTTCATGCCAGTGGGAGGCTATACTTGGGCCGGTGAGCACGCGACTCAGCCTCCCGCTCGATAACGCGGCTATCGAGCGGATCCTCCCGCATCGATACCCCTTCCTCCTGGTCGACAAGATCACCGAGTTCGAGGAGGACCGCCGCATTGTCGGAATCAAGAACGTCTCGCTCAACGAGCGGTATCTCGCGCATCGTCCGGGTGAACCGCCTGCCCTCCCGCCGACGATCCTGACAGAGGCTGTCGCTCAGGTTGGCGCGATCCTGATTCTGGCTAAACCCGAGAATCGGGAGAAGTTGATCTACTTTCTCGGAATCGAGCAGGTGCGATATCTCAAGCCGGTCCATCCTGGAGATGTCGTCGTGATCGAGGCGACGGTCGAGCGCCTTCGGAGCCGAATGGGTCAGCTCAAAGGCTTCGCTCGGGTTGGTGACACGCGGGTCGTCGAGGGGACGATGGCGTTCGCTCTCGGGCCGAGAAAAGACGAGTAACGTCCAGCGACGGGCGCCGTGCGGCCTGTCTGTCAACAACTCCCTCGTGTCCTGACACTAGGAGGCGGAAGCAACCGCGCAGTTTTCGCTGTTGGACTCCTCTGCCGTCAACGGCTCTCCGGGTGTTTCGCCGTCGACACACACACGATCTCGTCCGCCGTGTTTGGCGCGGTAGAGCGCGGCATCAGCGCGACCGAGAAGCTCCGTGGTGTCAAGCCCACCGGGCCTCGCAACGGCAACCCCTACGCTGACCGTTCTCGATACGACGTGGTCGTTCCACTCCACCGAGAGCTTGCCAAGCTCCCTATTGAGGATGCGCGCGACGTGAATCGCACCCGGCAGCGGCGTGTCGGGAAGCATGATCAGAAACTCTTCGCCGCCGTACCGGACTTTGATGTCACTGTTCCTGAGGAGCTCATGCATCTTTCTCCCGACTGCGGTGAGGAGTCAAGCCCATTCCTAGTTGAAACTCTTGACGGCTCCTGCTTGCTTACGCCGCTTCCTTCGTTGAGGTCGTCGTGTCGATCTTCAGTTCTCGCTGTAATGCGTCACGAAGCCTGGGCAGGTGCCGGTAGCCCATCACCTTGCGTAGGCGCGGCTCGATGTCCAGGAGCGCAGTGGCCAGCCAGCGATGGCGTTGACTCGAGTTCTGCCAGTGATCGACCTTCGCACAGCGCTCCTCAATGAGCGCGTTGATGGACTCGAGGCCGTTCGTCGTCTTCAGCGACCGGCCCAGCACGCCGTACACCCCAAGGCGATGCAACGTCAGGGTCTCGTCGAGGCCTTCCGCCAGACTGCCGGCCGCCGATTGGTTCCGATCCTCCAGCTCATGCTGAAGCGACTGGAGGGCGGCGAGGGCCTCGTCGTACTCCAGACGGTTGTAGGCGCGCTGGAGACGCTGCCGCCACACCGGCTGCTCACGCTTCGCCAAGTAACTCACCACGTTCTCGCGCTTGTGCCACTGACACCGTTGCACCAGGGCGCGGTGGCGGAAGGCTTTCCGCACGGCCGCCCGGAGCCCCTTGCCGCCATCCACGATCACCAGAAGCCCCTGGGAGATATCGAGGCCCCGCTCGACCAAGGACCGGAGGAACGGGGTCAACACCTTCTCGTTCTCCGTGTCCGTCTCGACGAAGCCCAGGAACCGTTTGTCCCCCGTCATCGTGATGCCCAACGCGACGACCATCGTCGACTCGGCGAACGTCTTGCCGTCCAGCACGAGGGCCACGACGTCCTCCCCGGAGAGGTCCCGCTCCTGGAACTCGCGGAGTTTGGTCGCGCTGGCCTGAATGAACGCGCGGGACACCGTCGACCCCGACAGGCCGATCGCCCCGGGAATCGCCTCGGCGGCCGCCGCGTAGTTGCGGCACGAGACCCCATACAGCACGCGCCTCAGCAACAGGTCGTTGACTGCGCGATCGCCATGCAGCGCCTCGTACGACCGCAGTGGAATCTCGCTCTCCGTGACGTGGCGAATCCGGGGCACGCGAATCGGCACGCGCTGGCCGGCCAACCCGACCGTCCCGGGGTTGCTGCCATGACGGCGCCCGCCGACTGACGGGGCTTTGCGGGCGTAGCGCTCGCCAGCCAGCGCTGTCACTTCCTCGTCGAGCAACTCCTCGATGTGCATCAACCCCAGCGGAACCAAGGACCGGATCAACTCCACCTTGGCATCGACCTCCAGCTCGGCGTACTCCGCTCGGTCGATGACGTCGACCGCGCCCAACGTGCGCCCTTTCTTGCGCTTCCTGACCGATCGTAGGACACTGTTCATCTCGGCTCCTTTCTCTCGTGGCGGGATGTTCGTCTCGCAACGTCATCAAACCACAGGGTTTGGAGCCGCTTCAATTTCCAACTAAGTTTCGCTCACACTCGCGGTGAGCAGGGCGTCGCCACACAAGTGACCGTACTCGTCGTTCACAGACTTGAAACGGTCCAGATCCAGCATGAGGAGAGAGAAGGTCGTTCGAGATCGTTTTGCACGCTGTAGCTCCGCATCGAGAATCTTCATCCCGTGCGTACGGTTGAGGCACTTGGTCAAGCCATCCAGGACGCCGTGTGACTTGATCTCCTCGACGAGCTCCACATTGCGCGCGCTGATGCCCAGCAGAGCCGATATCGACGCCAACCCACGGCTGGCGTTGTATTGGTCAGAGGAGGGCTTTGGCAACCCCATGACACCGACCCTATGAGCGCCGAAAGACAGTCCGAAACAGAGGTGACCGTCGATCTCATTTCCCCGAACGAGATCTACTCGGTCGGGATCGAGCTGAAGGAAGCGATCGGCTCTGGCTCTACTCGCGGGGTCTGCACCGTAGGGGGCTTTGCAGAATCGGCCGACGAGCGCCTCCCATTCCCCGTTCATCTGAATCAACACCCAGACACCGTCCGAGCCCACGGTCCGCGGCAGGTGGTAGTTCAGAAGCTCGCGCAGTTGCTCCACGGTCGTGGCGTGGTTGAGGGCCTGACCGAGACGGACAAGACGCTCGATCTGGATCGCCTGTTTCTTCTCGGAGGCCCTGCGAACGCGTCCCAACGCGTGATGTCCGAGGAAGACGATACAGAGCACGGCGAGCCCTGGCACGAGGGCTAGCCCATAGCGTTCCTGGATCGCCTGCCCGGCCGCGAGTAGACTCTGAAGCGGCTCCTGAAACATGACCACCAGGGCGACGGCGAGCCCGAACAGGAGGACGATGTCGTGTTTCTGGGCTGCGCGCATGAAGATCTCCGCCCGTGTAATCGGCTGTGGGGGCCCAATTCTTCGCCAGTTCGGGCGACACGAAGGTCGACGTCTCGCGGGAATGAGTCATTTCGTGTCCAAGACGGTGGCAGCCGGGCAGCAGAATTGCGCAAACACAGAACTTCCCGGGCAGTTGGATCAGTGACTCGAAGCTCGACGTTTCTGATATAAGATCAGTTTCGTGGCGACAAAACGGAAGGTTCAAGGAGAGGCTCCCGCTGCACCGCGTTCGTCGGGGTCGAGCGGGCCACCGTGGGTATTGATCGCAGGGGTCGTAGCCGTTGTGGGCATCGCCTTCGGTGCCCTGTACCCCAGGGGCGGCTCCGAAATGACCGTCCCTGAGGCCGGGACGGACGCCGCGGTCGAAGCTGCCGCCGCCGGTGAGGCAGAGCCGCCCATATTCACCCCTCCGGTCGTCCCGACCAGAGAGGCTTCGCCCCCACACCCCGAGGGTGTCCCACTGCCGGCTCTTCCGCTCATACCCAACATGGTGCCACGGTCACCCGAGTTGGTGAACGCCGCGTATGAATTCGCGGCACGCAACCCCGACGTGCTGGAGTACGTTCCCTGTTTCTGTGGCTGCGAATCGGCGGGGCACACCGGCAACGCAGACTGCTTTGTCGCGTCTCGAAACGAGGATGGTTCGGTCAGCTCGTGGGAAACCCACGGCATGGCCTGTCTCGTCTGCATCGACGTCGCCCGCGACGCCATGCAGCTGCATGCCTCAGGTGGGTCCGTCAGTGACATCCGGTCGGCGGTCGAAGGAAAGTACTTGCCCCGCGCCACACGTCAGACACCGACACCCGCTCCCCCGTCGCAGTAGGCGAAACGGCGGTAAGGGGTGCTCCGCGATAGCATGCGGCCTTGCTATAATCGACCGTGTCGTCACGCGCGCCCCGCCTGACGTCTTCCCTCCCGCCAACCTCCGAAGCGCTCGCTCGCCTTTTCGAATCGATCCAGGAAGGGATCTACATCGGCACGCTGCGCCAAGGCGTGGATGCGACGGTCACCGCGAATCCGCATTTGAAGCTGATGTTTGGTCATCCTCCTGAGGCCGAGGCCGAAGCGGTCCGCCCGTTCGAACCCGAGCGCTTTGTGGACCCCGAGGCGCGCACGGCGTTCCTGAACCGACTCGAACGGGATGGTGCCGTTTCGGACTACCTGCTCCGGTTGCGTCGAGCAGATGACTCGTCATTCTGGGTCGAAGTGACGGTTCACGTCGATTCGCCCAAGGCAGGAACCGGCCGTCGGCTCGTGGCGCTGATGCGGGATGTCAGCGAACGCCGGCGTCTGGAGGAGCAGGGTCGCGACCTCTACCACCAGCTCCTCCAGTCTGAAAATATGGCCGCGCTGGGACAGACGGTGTCGGGTGTCGCTCACGAGCTCAACAACCCCTTGGCGACGATCCTCACCTGGTCGGAACGCTTGTCGTTGCGCTCCTTGGACGACGTGGCGCAGCGCGGGATACGAACCATCCTGAGCGAGTCCGAGCGCGCGGCGAAGATCGTCAGGAACCTTCTGACGTTCTCACGTAAGCGGCATACGACCCGGGCGATGATCGACCTGAACCAGATCGTCAAGGAAACGCTCTCACTTCGGGCCTATGACCAGCGCGTATCGAACGTGACGGCGATCGAAGCCTTGGCTGGTGGCCTTCCGAAGGTGTTCGCTGATCCACATCACGTCAAGCAGGTCCTGCTCAATCTCATCGTCAACGCCGAGCAGGCCATGCTGGCCACGAACGGGCGGGGGACACTGGTCACTCGCACGTGGTACGACCCAGAGCGGGAATCGGTTGTCCTGGAGGTCAACGACGATGGCCCCGGTGTGCCCGAAGACGTCCAGGCGAAGATCTTCGACCCCTTCTTCACCACCAAGGCGGTGGGACAAGGGACTGGTCTCGGGCTGACAGTCGCTTACGCCATCGTTCAGGAACACGGCGGCCGTATTCGCGTGGCCTCCGACGCCGGTCAGGGGGCCTCGTTCTTCGTGGAGTTCCCGGCCGGCGGCGGCGTCATCCGTCAGGTGACGCCCCCGGCACAACCGGAGACCTTGAATGGGAAAGGTGCGCGGGTGTTGGTCGTCGAGGATGAACCGGCCCTGGCGGCTGCGGTCTCGGAGGCACTGACCGATGCCGGGTTTCAGGTCGACCAGGCCGGCGATGGGCAAGACGCTCTAGATCGAATTCAGGAGACCGTCTACGACCTGCTCGTCTGTGATCTCAAAATGCCACGAATGGACGGCCCGACCCTACATCGTGCGATCACTGACACGAAACCCGACCTGGCCCGACGGATGGTCTTCGTCACGGGTGACGTAGCAGGGACCGAAGCTGAGCAGTTTCTCGACGAGAGTGGCTGTCAGTGGCTCGCAAAACCGTTCAGGCTGGCCGATCTCCTCAAGGTCGCGGCTGACGTGGCCGGATAGCGCAGCATGTCAGGCTCCTGTGCGGGCACCCATCACCGGGCCGCGGCCACGCCGACGTGCCGAATCGGGAGACTCGCCTTCACGCCGACACGTCGCGGGCGCGAATGAACGTCGATCCTCGCCTTGGCCATCTTGAGCGACGTGGGTTTCGTCAATGCGACACTCAGCTGTTCTGGTGCCAGGTCGGGACCGAGCAACTTGCGCAGTCGCTGGACGGCACGGGCGTGCAGTTGTGAGACGCGAGATTCATTGACTCCGATCTCCTCGCCGATCCTCTTCATCGTGACCTCGCCGAAGTAGTAGAGCGTGATCACCTTGCGTTCGCGAGGTGGCAGTGCGGTGATGGCGGCCCGGACGCGGTTCTGCACCTCGCCCAGCTCACACGCCTTGTCCGGCGCGGGTGGCTCGGAGGGCACCAGCACCGGAGGCAGGCTCGCCTCGTCAACGTTGTCTATCGTAGCCAACGGCGACGTCGACTCGATCGTGTTGATCCTGATGATGGTGCGACTCAGATGTGCCTCATCAGCACCCATTTGATCTGCCAGTTCTGAAAGCGATGGCTCCGAACCAAGCTCGTGGCGCAGATGCTCACGAGCGGCTTCGAGCTCACGCCGAACACGACGGATCCCGCGCGGCCAGGCGCCTCTACGGAGCGCGTCGATCATCGACCCGCGTACACGGCGCTCGGCGAACGTCTCGAATTTGATTCCGCGCTTTTCATCGAAGCGGTTAGCGGCATCGATCAGGCCAATCATTCCATCCTGCACCAAGTCGCCGATATCAATCGAGTGCGGCATCGACGCGGCTAGCCGCCGCGCCAGGGCTTGCACAAACGGCACGCTCGCCGCGATCCGCTCTTCCTGACTCTCAAACGTGGCCTGCTTCTGCATAGCTTCCGACTCCCTTCGGTTGGTCCGGCTCTCGCGACCGAAGCGACGTCCGGACTGATCAACCTGAAGGGCAAGGGCAATGCCAGGCAGATCTCGACCATGCGGCGAAGGGATCGGAAGCAGCGTGAATGACTGTAATGTGTTTTTTGTCAGCCACTTACGGCAAAGGAAGGGCTGTGCAGGCAGGAGCAAATCTTGGAGGTGCTGGGTACCGTGGGTGTCGGACCGCTGACACCTGGATCGGCTGGTCGTCAAGAATATGACGGGCGGCGGAAGTCGAGGTACGACCGAGAATCGGTACGGTGGAAGAACTCGTCAGACCTGACTCGAGACCCGAGAGCGAATGTCTCTTGCCGTACCGATCGCATCGACCACGCTGGTCACGATCTGGTTGGCCCTCGAGCGACCAGACTGCTCGCCCAGCCTGGTCTCCAGCAGCTCGGCGTTTGCAAGAATGATCCCGAGCTGGTTGTTCAGACGGTGAAGCAGATGTCCCAGCTCTGGCTCCTCGCCGACGAGAACCGACCGGTCGTATGGGTAGGGAACCTGAGGCTCGCCGGCCATCAACCCAGCCGTCGTTGTTCGCCAACCGGCTGACGGCGACTGGAGTCTTCTGGCCTCCGCCACAGCGTGTCAACGAAAATCCGGACCGAGCCGCCTGCCGTGCGGACATACTCGACTTTCCCGCTGGCGATCCAGTTGTAGATCGTCCGTCGACTCACACCAACAAGCTCACAGGCCTTCATGATCGAGATGGTCTTTCTGTCAACAATCATCACCTTACTCGTCGCCTTCCCACTGTTGTTCGCGACCCCGCTCGGCGGGTCGTTGCGATGCGACCCGCTGATTTCGCTTCGAAGAGTGGTATCGGCAAACTGTGAAACAAGCTGTAGCATTGTGCGATCCTTGACCTGAGCCCAACACGCCGTCAAAATACTGGCGCCCTCGTAAATGACTGACGCACAAGCACATTTGCTTCTCGTGGAAGATGAGATCGCCCTGCGCGAGGCGACCGCAGAACGCCTGGAGGAACACGGTTATCGGGTGGTCCAGGCCGAGTCCGGGGAAGACGCGCTGCAGCGGATCTCGGATTTTGCGTTCGACGCAATCATTACGGACCTCAGACTCCCCGGCATCGACGGGACCCAGGTCATCGAGGGGGCCCTCGAACTGTACCCAGACATCGTCGGCGTCGTGGTCACAGGTTTTGGCACGGTCAGGGATGCGGTTGCGGCGATCAAACGCGGCGCAAGCGACTTCATCACCAAGCCATTCCAGTTTGACCACCTGCTGCACATCCTCACGACGGCACTTGAGCAACGGCGGCTGAAATCCGAGAATGCGTATCTGCGTTCGCAGCTGGAGGAACGGTACCGTTTCGAAGGCATCGTCGGTCGAAGCCAGTCGATGCGGCGGCTGTTCCAGATGCTCGAGACCGTGGCAGGCGCGACGAGTACGATTCTCATCACCGGCGAGACCGGCACCGGAAAGGAGCTCGTCGCCCGAGCCATTCACCATAACAGTCCACGGTGTCGGCATCGATTCGTCGCGTTGAACTGCGGCGCAATCCCGGAAACGCTGCTGGAGGCAGAACTGTTCGGCCATGTACGCGGGGCTTTCACCGGTGCGGTGGCGACACGTCAGGGACGGCTGGAGCAGGCGCACCGAGGGACACTGTTTCTCGATGAGGTCGGCACCATGAGTGCCAGCCTGCAAGCGAAACTGCTGCGAGCGCTACAGGAACGTGAGTTCGAGCGCCTCGGTGACAGTCAGCCAGTTCGAGTGGACGTGCGGGTGATTGCCGCCACGAACTCCAACCTGGAACAGATGGTCGAGGACGGCACGTTCCGAAAGGATCTGTTCTATCGGCTCAACGTCATTCCGATTCACCTGCCACCGCTCTCGGAGCGCCGCGACGATATCCCCCTTCTGGTCAAGAGCTTCATCCTCAAGCTGAGCCAGCAACATGAGTCTGCACGCCACGATGTGGTCTTCTCGCAAGAGGCGATGCGGCGGCTGATGGCGCACGACTGGCCTGGGAACATCCGCCAGCTAGAGAACGTTGTCGAGCGGGCGATGACGATGACGCCCGGACGGAGTCAGATCGACGTGGGCGACCTCCCGGCCGACCTCCAGACAGATGGAGACTCATCGAGCAACGTCGATGTGGACCTCCCGGAAGACGGCATGGATCTGCAACGGTACGTCCAAGAGATCGAACGTCATCTCATCCGTTCTTCCCTGGAGCGAACCGGCGGGAACAAGCGCAGGGCGGCCGAACTCCTCAACATCAAGCGGACGACACTGGTTGAAAAAGCAAAGCGCCTAGAACTCTGAACATCGGCGGTCGGCTGTTTCACCAGCCGTGGCTCGGGCTAGTCGAACTCAGTCCAGAACATCCAGGCGGTAGTCGACCATGCGGTCCCCGTCGAAGATCCAGTACCCCGAGAATCGCCTGCCCTGAATGACCAACGGTAACCAATATCGGTCATCCTCCCACATCTCGTCGAACGGTATCTCGGCGAGATCAAACCAGCGCGGAGCCGCCTCGTCGGTCTCGATCGCGGTGCCCTCGATCTCATGGGTGCGGTAGACATGGACGTATGTCGAGTAGCCGTCGACGAACTGGAATCGATGGTCGCCCATCCGAACAAGCTCACCCGCTGCGACCCCGAGCTCCTCGCGAAGCTCCCGCGCCGCGCACACCTCGGGCCGTTCACCGGGCTCGAGTCGACCGCCGGGACCGTTGATCTTCCCGGCGCCCAACCCGCGCTTCTTTCGGATCAGAAGGATTCGTCCATCTCGAATCACAAACACCAGCGTGGCGGGATCGACCGCCGTCCAGGTTGTCCAATCGATGTCGGTGATCTTGTTCAGGCGCATGATGGGGAGACACCTCGGCCTACGGGAGGCTCCGGACGCCCCGTTCGCCGCGGCGTACAATGGTGGGGAGCGTTCCGCCGATGAGCCACACGCACTCGCATGACTCCGCCGCTGACCTACGGCTTGCGTTCGTGCTCAACACCGGCTTTGCCATTCTCGAGATCGTTGGTGGGCTTTGGACCAACAGTGTGGCGATCCTCTCGGACGCCGTCCATGATTTGGGCGACAGCCTGGCCTTGGGCGCGGCCTGGTCCCTCGATAAGTACTCGCAAAAGGGCCGCGACCGTCGATTCTCGTATGGGTATCTTCGATTTTCCCTGCTTGGCGCCTGGACAAACACCCTCGTTTTGGTCCTGGGGTCGATCATCGTTCTGACCGAAGCGGTCCCCCGATTATTCCAGCCGGTACGTCCGAATGCCACCGGAATGCTCCTCTTCGCGCTGGTCGGCGTGGCTGTCAACGGCGTGGCGGCGTGGCGGCTCCGCGGCCGCGACTCGCTCAACACCAAGGTTGCCGCGTGGCACCTCGTCGAAGATGTACTGGGGTGGATTGCCGTCCTCATCGTCAGCGTGACGCTGATGTTCGTCGACCTGCCGGTGCTCGACCCGATCCTGTCGGTCGCGATCACCACCTACATTCTGTTCAGCGTGGTACGACATTTGAGACAGACGTTTCTCCTCTTTCTGCAAGCCGTCCCCGAAGATATCGACTTGGCGGAGCTCGAGCGGCGTCTCGGTGCGTTGGAGCACGTACTGTCGACTCATCACACTCACGTGTGGTCGATGGACGGCGCCCACCATGTTCTGACGACCCACGTGGTCGTCGACAGCCAGACCGACCAGCACGCGGTGGCCGAGCTTCGTGCTGATGTGGCGCAGCTCTGCACGGAATATCGCTTCGCCCACACGACGGTCGAGATCGAATGGGGTGATGACGAGTGCCGGATGGGAGACCGGCGGACGGGAACCTAACCCCGCCGTGGGTCGACCGCACGTCGGGGCCGGGGGATGCACGCGTCGGGGATCGTTGGCTCGTCGCCACACTGTTTGAAACTACGATTCGGTCACAGCGGGTTCGAGTGTGCGGGCCTGAAAAAAGAACCGGTCGACGATCCTGCGAAGCTCGTCGATCGACTCAGCGCTGTTGATCGCGGTCCGGAGCTGGGATCCGCCATGGCCACCCTTCGTATACCACGACGCCAGCGCTCGTAGCTTGTTGATCACCCAGCGCTCTCGGCTGCGCTGTGGTCGGACGGCTCGGGCACCCGCTCCACGTGGTCGCGCTGGCGCACGATGACGGAAGCCGTCCCCTTCGTCGACGCCCTCACGAAGCAGCAGTTCGACGTAGTCCAAGAGGAATTGACCACGGTCGGCTGCGCTCACCCGCGGAGCCGGCTGTCCAAGGGTGAGACTGTGAGCCTGCTGGAAGATCCAGGGGTTGCGCAGTGCGCCCCGTCCCACGAGCACACCGCCGACCCGGGTCGTCGCAACCCGGTCGACGACCTGCTCGGCTGTCACGCAGTCGCCACTGCCAAAGACTGGGATCGTGACACGGCCGGCCACCTCATCGATCAGCTCCCAGTCCGACGTCCCGCGGTACGACTGCGCCGCCGTACGGCCATGCACCGCCACAGCGGCAGCCCCAGCATCCTGCATCATCTGTGCGACGAGGGGCGCATTGATCGCCGACTCATCCCAGCCGGCGCGCATCTTGACCGACACGGGGACACGGACGGACTGGGTCATCGACCGTACGACGCGAGCGGCGTGAGTCGGCTCGCGCATCAGGCTACACCCGGCGTTGTGCTTGGCAATCTTCTGAACTGGGCACCCCATGTTGACGTCGATGATGTCGGCACCCATACTCTCGACTACCTGCGCAGCCGCGGCCATCGTCTCCGGATCACCACCGAAGATCTGGATCGCGACCGGCCGCTCCGCCTCGGTATATTCCGCGTACTCGAGCGTCCGATCGATGCCCCGAACGAGCCCTTCGGAGCTCACCATTTCGGTGACGACCAGGCCACAGCCACCACGGCGTTTCACGAGACGACGAAACGCCGTGTCGGTCATGCCCGCCATCGGTGCCAGCGCGAACGGGGAATCGAGTTGAACTGTGTCAATCCTCATCGCAGACCCTGCGTCCTCGACGACCCACTCTCATGTCGTCATCCTCGTCGGTGAAGACCACCGTATCACTCGACCGGGCAAACCCGAAGGATCAACGTCCAGATCTCCGATCCGACCGATGCTAACGCCGCGGGACGGGATGGTTGGGGCGGCGAATGCCGATGCGGTTATGAATCTATTTCTAGGGTAGGAGGCTGGGGGCGCCGGTGTTAGCGGGGTCCGCGCGGAACGCTTCATACAGTTGACGAAGCTCCTCGTTCCTCCATTCAATAATCGCTTCGTCTCTCAGAGCCTCGACGTAGTCAGCGTACTCCTCGAGCCGGCGATCATTGAACACATTGTTGGAAATGTTGTCACGCACCTCATTGAACGAGCGCACGAGGTCATCGGTGCGATCCTCCAGCATCACGACCTGGTATCCCTGCGGAGTTCGGATCGGGTCGGCCGCCTCGCCGATGTCGAGGGAAGCGATCACGCCCTGAATGGTCTCGCTGTAATCGCCTACCAGCAGTGGACCGATCAACCCCCCGTTCGACTTCGACGGAGAGTCAGACAGCTCATCCGCGAGGGTCTGAAAATCCTCTCCGCCCCGAAGTCGAGCGACGGTTGTCTCTGCCACGACGCGCGCGGCATCGGCGGCGACCACGTTCACACCATCCGCGCCCTCAGGGACGGCTATCAGAATCTCCCGCAGCGTCGCCGTTCCGGGTTCGGTAAACTCCTCGAGATGCGTGTCGTAGTACTCGCGTGCTTCGACGTCGGTGATGGACACGCGGCTGAGGACATCGACCTGCTGTATCTGGTTCACGAGCATGTTGCGCTCCATCACCCGCCGCAACTCGGGCAGGCTGAGGCCCTCGGACTCGCGCAACGCCTGCTCAAACTCCTCATCGCTCTCGAACTGGTTCTCCGCTTTGAGGTTGGCGATGATCTCGTCGAACTGATCGTCACTCAGCCGGTATCCCAGGTCTCGGCCACGCTGCACCAACAGCAGCTCATCCACGGCACTCGCGATCACAACAGGAGTGATCTCGCGTATCAGATTGGCCAGCTCGATGTTGTTTTGCGGCTGGATGCCCCGGGCTCGAATCTCGTTGATCTGGCGAGTCTCCAAATCCGTCTGCGTGATGATCTGCCCGTTCACCTTCACGAGTACCCGTTCGACAATGGTCAGGAGATTGCCGGCAGCCTCGGTGGGTTGGGCATGGCCAGCGGTGGCCGTCGCCAAGACCCCGAGTGCGATGATCCCCACGAGCGGCGAGCGATGTAGCACAATCATAGGCCTCTCTGCATTTTACCCCCAGAATGGACTTGCATCCTGGGATTGGTGGAGTATCCGCACGATGTGTGAATGATGAGGACACTCCAGTCGTCGTTTCAGGCGCCGGCGCTCAACTCGGTCAGGAGTCCGCTGACCTGCACCAGCACCTCGTCGTCGGCGCAGATCCGGTCCGGGTTGAGGACCTCCTGCTTCGTGAAACCCTCTGTGACACGGCCGGCGGTAGCTCGACTGGTCCACCACGATATCGAGTCGTCAACCCGCAGACCTCGTCGCCTCTGCCCACCCCGGTGCGGCATGTCCAGATCGACCCTGATCACGGCTGGGGGCGTGAGTGACACGTCGGGCCGTGCCTCGACGAGCTCAACCAGTCGCACTGGATCGAGCGGAGCATCACCTCTGAACTTGACGACGAGCAGATGTTTCTCTCGGTCGATCGACTCGATACCCAGCCGGTCAGCCATGAGCCGAATCCGGCCGAACTCGATCAGGCGAACGACCTTCCTGGGCACCGGCCCGTATCGGTCGCTCAGCTCGTCAAGTAGCGACGCAAGCTCCGTCTCATCCTCTGCTGCAGCTACGCGTCGATACAGCGCCAGGCGTTGATTGGTCTCGGGAATGTACCGCTCGTCGACCCGTAGCTCGATCCCGAGTGTCACCGTCGCCCGACGCTCCTCGCCCGTCGCCTCGCCCCTGAGCTCGCGAACCGTCCGCTCGAGGAGCTTCACGTACATATCGAACCCGATCGCCTCGATCTGGCCGCTCTGCTCCGCACCCAGCAGATTGCCGGCACCGCGGATCTCAAGGTCGAGCGCAGCGACTCGAAACCCGCTCCCGAGATCACTGAATTCTTTGATCGCGGCGAGACGCTGCTGCGCAATCCGCGACAAGTTGTCCTCTGGTGGAATCAACAGATACGCGTAGGCACGCCGGTTCGACCGGCCTACACGACCGCGAAGTTGATAGAGCTGCGCGAGTCCGTATCGGTCTGCGTGGTTGACGATGATCGTATTCACATTGGGAATATCGAGACCGTTCTCAATGATGGTCGTCGACAGCAGTACGTCGAATTCGTGCGCCACGAAGCCGATCATCGCCTTCTCCAACTCCGCTTCGCCTGACTGCCCATGGGCGACGACCAGCCGCGCCTCCGGGACAAGACGCCTGATGAGATCGGCGATGGTGGCGATCGAGTGAATCCGGTTGTGAACGAGATACACCTGTCCGCCACGCTCCAACTCCGTACGGATCGCGCGGGCCACGACGCTGGGGTCGAACTTCACGACATTCGTCTGGATCGACAGCCGATCCTTCGGCGGGGTCTCGATCACGGACATGTCTCGGATCCCCATCAACGACATGTTGAGGGTCCGTGGGATCGGTGTGGCGGTCAGCGTCAACACATCGACCTTGTGCCGAAGGGTCTTGATCCGCTCTTTGTGTGCCACGCCGAACCGCTGCTCCTCATCGACGATCAGCAGCCCGAGGTCGTGAAACTCCACGTCCTTCGACAGCAGTCGGTGGGTCCCGACGATGACGTCCACTTTGCCGGCTGCGAGGTCCGTGAGAACGGCCTTCTGTTCGGCACGGCTTCGAAAGCGGCTCACCATCTCGACACGCACCGGGAACGCTGCGAACCGCTCCCTGATCGTCTTCAAGTGCTGGAACGCCAGGACCGTGGTCGGGGACAGCAGGGCCACCTGCTTGCCATCCATGACCGCTTTGAATGCGCCGCGCAATGCGACCTCGGTCTTTCCATACCCGACGTCCCCGCATAAGAGGCGGTCCATCGGTGACGGCACCTCGAGATCCCGTTTGATGTCGGCGACTGCAGTCGCTTGATCGGGAGTGAGGTCGTACTCGAATGCGGCCTCGAATTCGTGTTGCCAATGGGTGTCGGGGCTGAACCCATGCCCCGCAACCGCCTTCCGCGCCGCGTAGAGCTTGAGCAGCTCACCGGCCATATCCCGCATCGCCCGTTTGACGCGGGTCTTCGCACGCTCCCAGCTGGCCCCTCCCAACCGGTCGAGTGCCGGGTGCTGTCCGCCGGTGTACTTCTGAATCAGGTCGAGGTGCTCGACCGGCACGAATAGCTTGTCGCCACCGGCGTATCGAAGCTCCATCAGCTCATGTGGCGTTCCACCCACATCCAGCTGAGTCAGTCCCACGAACCCTCCGATGCCATGGTCAACGTGGACGACATGGTCCCCAACCTTGAGGTCGCGAAGATCGGAAAGGAACGACGTGGCCACCGACTTTCGCCGGTCGCGAACCCGTCGCTCTTCATCGAAGAGGTCGGTCTCCGCGTACACCTGCAACCCAGCATCGGGAAGTCGAAACCCCCGCGACAACAGACCGGTAGCAACGAGCAGCGCAACGCCCTGAGTCGTCTCGGCCCGGTCGATCGACACCGCAGAGAGCTCGTACTCCTGTAACAGCTCGGTGATCCGCTCGGCCCGGCCGGGTGTCGCCGCCACAAAGAGCTGGGTCTCTCCTGAGGACCGACCCTGCCGGACGGCTTCAACCCAGTCGCCAAGCCGGCCATGAAACGCCGTGGCTGGCTGACACGCCACCGGCCGATGGGGGAGGGCGTCGTCATCGTCAAGGCCCAGAGTCTCGAAACGACCGCCACCTTCGAGGAGAACCCGGACATCGGGCCACCCGATCAACAGCGTGGTCGGGTCCGGCGGGCTCTCACCTCGTTTCGTCGCCGCCAGATAGCTCTCGCCGATCTGGTCGACGGCCTTGGTGGCGCGTCGATCGCATTCCTCCAGCTCACTCACAAATGTTCGTGTCGGCGTGCGGGAGAGGTACTCGAGCACGCTGCTCTCGCGATCGCGGACCTCCGGATCGTCGAGATCTTCCCCCCATCGCTCGAATGTCTCGCGAAGCGGAACCACGGCGGCACGGTCGATCGTCGTGACCGATCGTTGGCTCCCTGGGTCAAACTTACGCAGTGACTCGATCAGGTCCCCAACGAACTCGACCCGTATCGGATAACTCTCACCCGCCGGAAAGAAGTCGACCACGCCGCCGCGGATGCAGAACTCGCCGTGCTCGTCGACCGGATCCTCGGCTGTAAAGCCGGCATCGACGAGCACGTCTCCCAGGTCGGAGGGTGACAACTCCTCGCCGAGTACCAGCTCCCGGGTCGCTTGCAGCAGACGTTCCGATCCGGTGACCCGCGGGAGCAGCGCCGGTGCGGAGGCGACGACGACTCGGACCGTTCCCTGGGCGAGAGCGGTCAACGCGCGCGCGCGCGCCGACGCGACATCGAGGTGGGGCACAATCGCCCGATACGGGTCCACCTCCAGAGACGGAAAAGGCAGGACGGCCCGCACCACGTCAGACTCCGGGAGTCCCTGAAGCGCGGCGAAGAAGAAGCGGGCGTCCGACGTCATGACCTCGACGTCGTTGTCGGTTGGTACGACGAGAACGGCGGGCGAGATGGTCGCCGCGTGCGCGACGGCCATCGCCTGCGCGGAGGGAGTCAGGCCCGTGACCTGCTCTGGCGTGGCGACCAAACCGGCGCGGCTCGCGGTCGACTTGAGCAGCGCACGCAGGGTCAGGGAGGGAACGGCAATCGACACACAGGCGTCCTGTCGTGAACTAGTGTCCTGTCACGAGGAAACTTGTGATGTTACCACGCAGACGGGCGACTACTCGCCCGGTGGGTCTCGAAACCGAATGTTTGGTGTGAACGTCCACGCATGGCGAGGCCGGTAGATCCCAACGTCCTTGATGTCCGACTTGACCCGGAAAGTATGAAGGAGGCGGTGGTAGTCGTAGGGGCGCCCTTCGCGCGTGTGGACTGCCACGTCGAGCTTGTAGGTCCCCTCCACAAGGTCCAGGCGATCAATGACGACACCCACCTCGCCCTCGCCGGTCATCGTCTCCGACGTGAGCTCTTCGAGGGCGGTGTTGGTGCCATAGCAACAGATCCCCTCTGCATTGAAGATGCTGATTCCAAAGACGAAGTCCTGTACCGGCTCTGCCGCGGTGATTCGCATTCGAACTGTCATTCGGTCCCCGCTCCGGAACAGGTGGGTTGGACCGTCGTCCCCGTCGAGCAGCACCTCTGTGATCGTCGCGTCTCCCGATCCCCATCGTCCTTCGCTCGCCCGAAACATGTCGGCGGGCGGTTCACCATCGGTCGCGGACTCGTCCGAACCCGCCTGGGGCGTCGTCTCGTCAGACGTGGTCGCCTCGACCCGCTTCTTGTCCTCCGCAGACAGCAGTGTTTCCTCGGCCGCGGCGACGTCGCTCAGATACATGTGCACGACGCGGCGAGGGTCACCTTGTCCCCTGACCTTCCCCTCGTCGAGCCACACCGCCTCGTCGCAGAATTGCTGTACGGTGCCCAGACCATGCGTCACCAACAGGATCGTCTTGCCCCGCCGCTTGAACTCCGCGAACTTGTCGAGGCACTTCAGACTAAACCCTTCGTCGCCGACCGCAAGGACCTCGTCGACAATCAGGATGGCTGGATCGACGTGGACGGCGACGGCGAAGCCCAGTCGCATATACATCCCGGACGAGTAGGTCTTCACCGGGGCATCAATGAACGACTCGAGTTCCGCGAACTGGACAATCTCGTCGAAGCGGTCTGTGATCTCCCGCTTGGTGAGTCCGAGCATCACGCCATTGATGAAGACGTTCTCGCGGCCAGAAATTTCGGGGTGAAAACCGGCACCCAGCTCGATCAGTGCTGAGACGCGACCATCGACATGGACCTCGCCACTGGTCGGCTTGGTGATGCCGGCGATCAGCTTGAGGAGCGTGCTCTTTCCAGACCCGTTGCGACCGATGATGCCGAACGCCGAGCCGGTAGGAACGCTGAACGAGACCCCTCCGACGGCGGTAAACGTCTCATCCGGTCGAAGATCGCCGGCCAGACTGCCAGAAACCAAAGCGCTCTTCAACGTCGCGAACTGCCGACGGTGGGAGTACCGCCGATACAACTTCGTGACCGCGCGAAGCTCGACCGCGGTGCTCACACCTCCTCCGCGAAGGAATCTCTGAGTCGGTCAAACAAGGCGAAGCCGAGCAGAAACAGGACCACCGACGCGCCGGCCAACGCCAGCAGCCACCGCCAGTGGCCGAACGGACCGTCGTAGAACAGCAGCTCCTGATACGAAATGGCGAGGTGGGCGAACGGGTTGAGGTCCATGATGGACTTCCCGCCGGCCGGCACCATCGCCATCGGGTAGATGATCGGTGTCGAGAAGAACCACAAGGTGAGTAAGTTCCCGAGGAGATCACGAAGATCGCGAAAGTGAACGGTCATTGCCGAGAGCACCAACCCCAGTCCGAGAGTCAGCATCAGCTGCACGAGAACCACGATCGGAAACCACGCAAGCTCGATCAGCTGTATCGGGCGCGCGTAGAACACGAGAAACACTGCCAGGATCGGTAGGGCGAAAAAAAAGTGGAACATGTTCGATAGCACTGCGACGATCGGAAGAATCTCGGCCGGAAACAGCACCTTCTTGATGAGATTCCCGCCAGCGATGAGAGAGTTAGCAGACTCGAGGAGCGCGGATGAGAACCACGTCCACGGCAGTAGACCACAGAACAAGAACAGTGCGTAGGGCTCGACGTCGACGCCTCGAAATCCGGGCAGCACCACCGAGAACACGATGGTGTACACCGTCAGCAGCAGCAGCGGGTTGATGAACGACCAAAAGAAGCCGAGTACCGACCCTCGGTATCGGGCTTTCAGCTCGCGTGTGACGAGCGTCTGAATCAAGCCTCGGTATCGGATGAGCTGACGGAGGCTAGCCAGCATCTCGGGTCCGCGCCATGTGGGGGTTCAGTTCTGAATCGCGTTCTCATTCCAAGGTAACGTCGACCAGAAGCGCGGTCACATTGTCCGGTCCGCCGGCGGCGTTGGCGCGGCTGACAAGCTCATCGCACCCCGCTTGCAGATCGGCCGCGGCCGACACCACGTTCCCGATCTCGCCGTCTTGGACCACGGTCGGCAACCCATCGGAACAGAGCAGCAAGCGATCACCCGCTTCGAGCTCGAGCTCGGTGACATCGACGTTCAGATCGCTCGTTCCGGACAAGGCGCGGGTTACGATGTTCCGCCACGGATGCTCTCGGGCAGCGGCCTCGGTCAACATTCCGGCCTGGATCTGCTCTTCGACCCATGAGTGGTCGGCGGTCAGACGAGTCAGCTGGCCGGCCCGCAACAGATGCGCTCGACTGTCGCCAACATGGGCCAGCGCCGCTTTTCCGCCCCGCAGGAGAACCGCCACCGCGGTCGTGGCCATCCCTCTCAGTTCTTCACTCTTTCCGACCCGTTGCGCAATGCGGCTGTTGGCCATCAAAAAACCGGCCCTCAAACGATTGCCGTCCATTCCCACCTTGGCGTCGAACGGCGCCGGCCAGGTGTCCTGCAGACCAAGCGTGGTGGTCGATTCGATCACGGTCTGGATCTCGTTCACCGCCAACTCCGACGCAACCTCACCTCCCGCGTGACCGCCCATCCCATCGGCTACGACGAACAACCCAAGAGCCGGGTTGGCGCAGAAGCTGTCTTCGTTTTGGGAGCGGCGGAGGCCGGGGTCGGTGCGAGCCGCCCAGGATATCTTCATGAGCTCAGAGACGGTGGTGCCATGGCGGGCGTGTCATGGGTCAGACCGAACGCATCCGTATCCGGGAGGCAACCTGCAGCCGGATGAGCGACTTCATCAGCGCAATCCGCGCGCGCTCGAAATCGACGTCGGCCACGCTCTTGGCCAATCGTTCACGGGCACGGCGCTCAGCCTCCTGGGCACGCTCCACATCGATATCCTCTGCGCGCTCGGCAATCTGGGCGAGGATCGTCACTCGGTCGGGGAGAATCTCCGCGAAGCCAAACGCCACCGAAGCGTAGGATGTTTCACTGCCCTGGCGAAACCACAGCTCTCCCACCTGAAGGCTCGTCAGTAGTGGTGTGTGCCCGGGCAGCACGCCGAGGTAGCCCTCCGACCCCGGAATCTGAATCTCGTCAACCGACTCACGCACGACCGCCCGGTCGGGCGTCACAAGCTCGAGGGTAAGATGAGTTGGAAGCGCCATATTGCGTCCAGGTTAGGCTGTCGCCTTCATCTTCTCCGCATTCTCGACCGCCTCCTCGATGGTTCCGACCATCAGGAAGGCCTGCTCCGGAATCTCATCGTGTTTGCCTTCGACGATCTCCTTGAAGCCACGAATGGTGTCGGCAATGGCGACGTGCTTCCCGGCGGCACCGGTGAACTGCTCGGCGACATGGAATGGCTGCGACAGAAAGCGCTGGATCTTTCGAGCGCGTGACACGGCAAGCTTGTCGTCCTCGGAGAGCTCGTCGATCCCCAGAATAGCGATAATGTCCTGAAGGTCCTTGTATCGCTGCAGCACCTGTTTGACTTCGCGGGCCACTGAGTAGTGCTCCTCGCCAATAATCCGTGGGTCGAGGATTCTTGACGTCGACGCGAGCGGGTCCACGGCGGGATACAGCCCCTGTGCGGCAATCGAACGCGATAGCTCCGTCGTCGCATCGAGGTGAGCAAACGTCGTGGCCGGCGCCGGATCGGTGTAGTCATCCGCCGGAACATAGATCGCCTGCACAGAAGTGATCGACCCTTTCTTGGTCGACGTAATTCGCTCCTGCAGCTCGCCCATCTCGCTCATCAGCGTCGGCTGGTATCCCACCGCCGATGGCATCCGACCCAGCAATGCCGACACCTCGGAACCTGCCTGAGTAAACCGGAAGATGTTGTCGATGAAGAGCAACACGTCTTTGTTCTCAGCGTCCCGGAAATACTCTGCGACCGTCAGGGCGCTCAGTGCCACGCGAAGCCGCGCACCGGGGGGCTCGGTCATTTGCCCATACACTAGCGCCGCGCGGGATTCCTCTGGCTTCTCGATATTGATGACGCCGCTCTCCTGCATCTCGAGCCACAGGTCGTTACCTTCACGGGTTCGCTCTCCAACGCCGCCAAACACGGAAACCCCGCCGTGCTTGAGGGCGATGTTGTTGATGAGCTCCATGATGACGACCGTCTTACCAACGCCCGCACCGCCGAAGAGACCGATCTTGCCACCGCGGAGATACGGCTCGAGCAGGTCGATCACCTTGATGCCGGTCTCGAACATCTCGAGATCGGTCGACTGGTCTTCGAGAGAGGGCGACGGTCTATGGATCGGCCATCGTTCTTCGGATTCGACGGGTCGGTCAGGAAAGTCGACCGGGTCGCCCAAGACATTCAGCACCCGTCCCAGCGTCTTGGGTCCCACCGGAACCGAAATCGGAGCACCCGTATCGACCGCGGCCATCCCACGCTGCATCCCGTCGGTTGCGGTCATTGCGACCGCTCGGACTCGGCTCTCGCCGAGGTGCTGCTCAACCTCAGCGATAAGGTCGATCGCGTGCTCCCCGCTACCGCCGGTGACATGTAACGCGTGGTAGATGGGCGGTAAGTGCCCACCCTCAAACTCAACGTCGATCACCGGGCCGATGACCGAGACGATCTTGCCAGCCTTGGACTCTGTGTCTGTCATTCTTCCTACACTCTCCAGGAGTCAGAAGACCAGATCAGGCTCCTGACTTCTTCTCGATCATAGTGCCTGCGCTCCCGACACCACCTCGATCAGCTCTCGCGTGATCGTCGCCTGCCGAACCTTGTTCATATACAGTGTCAGCGCCTCAATCATGTCTCCGGCGTTGCGGGTCGCGGCGTCCATCGCCGTCATCCGTGCCGCATGCTCTGCGGCCGAGGACTCGAGCAAGGCCCGAAAGATCTGGATCTCGACGTGGCGCGGCAGGAGTGTTTCGAAGATCTGATCTGGATTCGGTTCGAACAGATACTCGGCCAGCACTTCTGATTCCGCCTCGGTCGGGGTGAGCCGCGGGATCGGGAGCAGTGGGTCGACGACCACGTCTTGCTGGATGACACTCTTGAACTCGTTGTACAGGAGGTGCACGCCGGACACTGCGCCCTCCGTGAACTGTTGAACAGCGACCTCCGCAATGGCCTGCGCATGGACGTATCGTAGGTCGTTGAAAATATTGACGTCCTCGTACCGCACTTCGAAGCTGTGCCGCCGAAAGAAATCGCGGCCCTTCCGTCCGATGAGCGCCAGCACGACCTGACCGTCGGCGTCTCGAAGATACGCGGCAGCTCTCCGCAGCAATGCCGAGTTGAACCCACCACACAGCCCCTTGTCCGCCGTCACGACGATCAGCAGCACCGGTGCCGCCGACTCCGGGTCTGGCGAGGCCAGCAGTGGGTGCGCCGCCGGATCGATCCGCGACGCGAGACCATTCAAGACCCGCCGCATCTCGCCCGCGAACGGACGCGCGCCCATAATCCGATCCTGAGCTCTACGCAGTTTCGACGCGGAGACGGTCTTCATCGCCTTCGTGATTTGCTGGGTATTCGTGACGGCACGGATCCGCCGTCTGAGATCGATGAGCGAGGGCATGACGGTTAAGCGGCGGCTCCCTTACGAGCTTCGACGAACTGCGTGGTGAACTCCTCGACCGCCCGCGTGATCGTGGCCCTGAGCTCGTCGTCCATCTTCTTTTGTTCGTTGAGTGTCTGGATGATCTCCGCGTGACGGACCTCGAAGAACTCGTAGAGCTGCTGCTCGTATGCCGCGACGTCGGACTCCTCAATGCCATCGAGATACCCGTTGGCACCCGCGAACAGAATCAGCACCTGCTTCTCGACGGATAGAGGCTGGTACTGCGGCTGCTTGAGAATCTCAACCAATCGCCGTCCTCGGTTGAGCTGGTTCTGGGTTGCCTTGTCGAGGTCGCTGCCAAACTGCGCGAACGCCTCGAGCTCCCGGAACTGCGCCAGGTCAATCCGCAACGTTCCAGCCACCTGCCTCATGGCGCGCACCTGCGCCGACCCACCAACACGCGACACCGAGTTGCCGACGTTGATCGCCGGTCGGATCCCCTGATGGAAGAGATCACTTTCGAGAAAGATCTGTCCGTCGGTGATCGAGATCACGTTGGTCGGAATGTAGGCCGACAGGTCGCCGGCTTGCGTCTCGATGATCGGCAGCGCGGTCAGCGATCCGCCACCGAGCTCCGTATTCAGCTTCGCGGCGCGTTCCAGCAACCGGGAGTGGAGATAGAAGACGTCCCCTGGGTAGGCCTCGCGACCTGGAGGACGGCGCAGCAGCAATGAGATTTCACGATATGCTTGCGCGTGCTTCGACAGGTCGTCGTAGATACAGAGCGCGTGTCGACCGCTGTCTCGGAAATACTCGCCAATCGCACACGCCGAGTAGGGGCTGATGTATAGCTGTGGCGCTGGGTCGGAGGCTCCGGCGGCGACAATGATCGTGTAGTCCATCGCCCCGTTTTCTTCCAGGGTCTTCACCACCTGCGCGACGGTCGATTGCTTCTGTCCGATTGCGTTATAGATGCAGATGACGTCGAGACCCTTCTGGTTGATAATCGCGTCAACGGCCACCGCGGTCTTCCCCGTCTGCCGGTCGCCGATGATGAGCTCACGCTGACCACGTCCGATCGGTACCATGGCGTCAATCGCCTTCAGGCCGGTTTGCAGCGGCTCTCTGACCGGCTGCCGGTCGACAACACCCGGTGCGATCTTCTCGATCGGTGCGCTCTGACTCGCGGTAATCGGTCCCTTGCCGTCAATCGGCTGGCCAAGGGCGTTCACGACGCGTCCGAGCATCTCCTCACCGACGGGGACCGAGATGATCCGGCCGGTCCGCTTGACGATGTCGCCTTCTTTGATCGCTGTCGTCTCACCGAGGAGGACGGCGCCGACGCTCGACTCCTCGAGATTGAGCGCGATTCCGTACACGCCGTGGGGAAACTCGAGCATCTCCGTCGACATCGCGCCCTCGATGCCGTGGATGCGCGCGATACCGTCGCCAACCGACACCACCGTGCCGACTTCGGCCACGTCCACATCGAGCGAATAGTCGCCCAGTTGGTCCTTGATGATTTTCGATATTTCGTCTGCTCTGATATCCATGGGGTCGTCGGGGCTCTTCGTCGGACGTCGATGGTCGCGGGTAGTCGCGCTTCGCTTAGATGGTTGGTTGCTAGTCGTTAGTTGTCGACGGTCAGGCTTCGCTCAGAAAGCGGCTCCGGAGCCGATCAAGATGCCCCGCGATGCTGCCGTCATACACGGTGCTGCCGATCTGCGTCACGATTCCGCCCAGCAGCGTGGTATCTACTCCCGTCTCCACCTCCACCTGCTTGCCGGTCGCGCTCTCCAGAATCTTTACGATTGCGGCAAGCCGCTCGGACGGGAGCTCCGACGCCGTTGTGATCCGGGCTCGAACCACACCCCGCAGCTCCATCAGCTGGTCGCGATAGACATCAAGGATCTCTCCGAGAACGGACAGTCGGTCCCGGTCCGCAAGAAGCACCAGTAACCGATGCGTCACCGGCGAGATATCACCCAGCCGCGGGAGGAGCTCGGTCACCAGTGCTCGTCTGCTGGAGAGAGGTATGCCTGGATTGACAAGACTTCGGCCGAGACTTGGATGAGACGCCATCAAGGCGACAAAAGACGAGAGGTCCCGTTCGATGCGTTCGGGATCGGCGTCCTTCTGGCTCACTTCGAGCAACGCCCGAGCGTAACGCGTTGCGGCGGCGCGATTCGTCATCGTCTCCGATTCGGGTGTCCCCACTCATCACCGATCGCGAAGACCGGGGCGCGGCGAGAGGAGGCAACCAGCCACTGGGGTTGTTTACGGCAGGGCAAACAGGAATTTATACCACTCGAGACAGAGGGGAGCAAGCCGCGATGCCGCCTGGACGACCGATCGCAGGACGATCGCACAGCCGGTTCACACTGAGATCAGGCGGGGATCAAGGGGGATGAACGGGAACAATCGGTATTCTGGACTCGCGCGCGCTGCCCTGGGCACCTCGATCAGGACGGGCCCGGACTTGGGGGGCGGGCCGTGAGTTGTTCGTACAGCCGCTGGAGCTCTTCCTCGGAGTTGAACTGAATGTTGATCGTGCCACCGCGATGCGCCCGAGAGATCCGCACGCGAGTGCCGAGCGCCAGCCGCAACTGCTCTTCCGCGGCCCGGGTGTGCACGTCTTTCTCTGTAGATGGAGGTGTCGTCGGCTGGGGCGTCAACAACTTCTTGACCAGTGCTTCTGTTTCCCGGACGGACAAGTCACGCGCGCGGATATCTCTGGCGATCCTGCGCTGCGTCGGCGGATCGGGCAAGCCGATCAGCGCGCGAGCGTGCCCCATGCTGAGACCGCCGGTGGCCACATCAGCCTGGACTTCTGTCGGCAGCGTCAGCAGCCGCTGGTAGTTCGCTACGGTGGCACGATCCTTCCCCACCGCATGGGCGATCTCTTCCTGAGTCCGCTGGAACTGGTCTGCTAATCGCCGATAGGCACGCGCCTCTTCGATGGGATTGAGATTCTCCCGTTGAATGTTCTCGACCAACGCGAGTTCCAGTCGTTTCTCGACCGGGACGTCTCTCACGACGACGGGGACGCGCATCAGCCCTGCTCGCTGGGCTGCCCGCCATCGGCGCTCCCCGGCCACGATTTCGTACGTGCCTTCAGACCGGGGCCGCACCAGAATCGGCTGAATCACGCCGCTTACACTAATCGAGCGGGCCAGGTCGTCCAGCCGCGAGTCATCCATGTCGGCTCGAGGCTGCTCTTCGTTGGGGCGCAGGAGGTCGAGGTCGACCTCCGTCGGAAAGCTACTGGATCCAGGCGCTTGGGTCGGAGCTTCCGGAGCGTCTGGAATTAACGCGCTCAGCCCACGGCCAAGCGCTGGACGTTTCTCAGGCATCGTCATTCCTCATGCACGGTCGTGGGCTGTGTCCTGACACTAGGAGCCGGTGGTGGAACCACTGACCGCGGGAGTCAGGTCGCGTGTCAGCACCTCGCGAGCCAGCGCGACGTACGCTTCGGCACCCTTCGAACGAACGTCGTACAAGATGGCCGGGAGTCCGTGGCTTGGGGCTTCGCCAAGGCGGATGTTACGCGGAATCGTGGTCTCGAAGACCCGGTCCTTGAAGAAGGCTCGGACCTCACTGGCGACCTGTCGACCCAGGTTTGTCCGCTGGTCCGCCATCGTCAGCAGGACCCCCGCGATCGTGAGCTCCCGATTGAGTGAGCCGCGAACACGTTCGAGTGTCGCCATCAGCTCCGCGACCCCTTCAAGCGCGAAATACTCGCATGTGAGCGGAATGAGAACCTCATCTGCTGCCACGAGCGCGTTGAGTGTGAGAAGTCCGAGCGAGGGCGGCGTGTCGATGAACACGTAGTCGAACTCGGTCCGTGCCTGTTCAAGCAGTGACCGTAGCAGGAACTCACGGTTGGGCATACTGATCAGCTCGACCTCTGCGCCGGTGAGGTTGCGGTCGGAAGGAATCAGCGCGAGACCGCTCACCGCTGTGGACATCACGTAGGTATTCAGGGCCGGAGGTGACGCGCTCATCAGGGCGTCATACACTGTCCGCCCGGCTGCAGTCTGGCCCTTGAGACCGATTCCGCTAGTGAGGTTGGACTGTGGATCCAGGTCCACGAGCAGCACAGTCTGATCGGCCAGCGCCAGGGACGCCGCAAGGTTGATTGCGGTCGTCGTCTTGCCCACTCCGCCCTTTTGGTTGGCGATCGCGACGATCTTCTTCATCAGATCCCAATCGGGCTCAAACCAGGTACGCGACGAACATCAATAGGTTAAAAGACCTAACAATATTTGTTGTTTGACCTACTTATACACACGCCTGTAGGATTCTACACCTGACACGGTATTCGGTCAAGATGTTCCACGTGGAACATCTTGACCGAAGCTACACAGTCTTGCAGCGAATGACGTCGACAAAGCTGGAATCTATCCCGTCTGGTTGATCGAGATGCTCTCTGGCCGGAGTGACTTTGGCAGAGTCCAACTGTGCCGGTACAACCTCAGACAACGTGAACGATCATCGCATGATCAAGACAGACGGATCACCAGCGGCGTTGCCGAACTGATGCATCCCACTGGTACTGGACCTATAAGCCTAAGTACTGGCTCCGACAGCCGCGTTCGCAGATGGCGGCGATGAACCCGCGTGGCGCGGCCGGAAGAACGAGTATTGCCGTGAATATTCGACGCGCCGGACAAGCCATCAGCCCCGATCCGTGATGCAGGAGCCAGATGAAGGCAGATGTATGTCGAGCTCTGGCCTGTCTCTGCGCGGGACGAACCTCGAGCTAGTTCAAACAGACCTACTTTCGTTTTTTATTCGCTCATGCTGACCCACATCACGCTTCTCGAGCACCGCGAGCCGGCTCCGAAGTGTACTGACCAACGGGTAGGTCGCCCTCCAAGCAAGCGGCGGCTCCAGATCCGCCGGCACGTCACTCCCTCCGCCCCCACGAAACAGTGCCACTACACCTCCAGGCCTCACAAAGGCCTGCAGCCCGCGCAGTACCCTTGCCTCGACACGAACCGCCCGCAGCGTCAGGAGGTCATGCACCTCATGCAGCTCAGGCCGCGACAGCAGCGCTTCGTATCTACCGGTCTCAACGACCACGTTCTCGATCTCCAACTGCCGGCAGGCCTCCCTCAGAAACGCGGCCTTTCGTGTCTTCGACTCGACCATCAGAAGCGACAATGCCGGAATGGCGAGCTTCAGAGGAATCGCCGGTGAGCCTCCGCCCGAACCGATGTCTATTGCGCGTCCCTCGAGCGGGACATGCGAGACGGCCACCAGAGGTTCGATGATCAACCTGTCGAGGCCGGCGTCCTTGTCGTCCAGCGCCGTCAGATTCATCCGCTCATTCCAGTGGCGAAGGAGCTCCACGTACGTGGCGAGCTGAGCAGCTAACGTACTGGACACTTCAATGCCCGCACGTCGAGCCCGCTTTTCGATCCGGTGTGTGATGATCGCCGCCCTCCTCGACATGCCGTGAACTGTCCTCACCGGGTCAGGCGAGCTTTGGCCTCCGACGACCGAGATACGCTCCGATCACCGCGACCGCGGCTGGTGTGACGCCAGACACCCGAAGGGCCTGCCCAAGCGTGCGTGGTTGAACCTGGGTCAGCCGCTGGACGACCTCGTTGGACAGGCCAGGAACCCCAGCGTACGCGAAATCGCCGGGAATCGGCCGCTGCTCTTGTTGCCGGCCGCGCTCGACGGCGGCGTGCTGCCGAGCCAGATAGCCAGCGTACTTGCACTCCGTCTCCACCGTCGCCAAATCGACGTCTGGCTGGCCGGTGGCGACGTCTAGAGTCAGTCTTCCATCGTCAACGAGGGTGCGAAGGAGGAGACCCGGACGGCGAAGTGCGTGCGATGCCCTGATCCGTTTTCCCCCGTCGACGGCGATCGTCGTCTTTTTCACGATTGCCATGTTCTGCTGGTATCTCGATCGACGGTCCTGAAAACGTTTCCACCGCTCGTCATCAACGAGTCCCACGTTTCGACCGATCTCAGTCAGCCGAAGATCGGCGTTGTCGATCCGAAGCAGGAGACGATGCTCCGCCCTGGACGTGAACATTCGGTACGGCTCGAGACACCCTTTGGTCGTCAGGTCGTCGGCCAAGACGCCGATGTACGCCTGGTCGCGTCCCAGGACGAGGGGCACTTGCCGCTGGACCGAGCGTGCGGCATTGATCCCGGCCAGAATCCCCTGCGCAGCAGCCTCTTCGTAACCAGATGTGCCATTGACCTGTCCAGCAAGAAACAGCCCCCCGACTCGTTTCGATTCCAGCGTCGGATAGAGCTCGGTTGGCTGTACGAAGTCGTACTCGACGGCATAGCCGGGGCGGATCATGACGGCGTCCTCTAGACCTGGAATGGCATGAACGATATCGGCCTGCACGCCGCGGGAAAGGCTCATCGAACAACCGTTGACGTAGATCTCGTCGACATCCAGGCCCTCTGGCTCGAGAAAGATCTGGTGGCGCTCACGGTCGGGAAAGCGCATCACCTTGTCCTCGAGCGATGGGCAGTAGCGCGGTCCGATCCCTTGGATCTGCCCGTTGTAGAGCGGCGAATCCTTGATGTGTGATCTTACGAGCCGGTGGATCTCATCAGTCGTATGCAGGAGATGGCACAGCACTTGGGGTCGGTCGACGCGGTCGGTCAGAAACGAGAACGGCACGGGCGGGTCGTCCCCTGGGGCCTCCTCGAAGCGACTGAAGTCGATGCTGCGCCGGTCGAGCCGGGGCGGAGTACCGGTCTTCAGACGGCCCCAGGTCAGGCCCAACGATTTGAGAGACTCCGCCAAATCCCGCGAGGACGGCTCACCGTGCCGCCCGGCGGACCGTTGCTCCGATCCAACGTGAATCAGCCCGTTGAGGAAGGTCCCTGTGGTCACCACCAGTGCCCCACAGGCGAAGACGCCGGCTGATGGTCCGCCCTCCAGGGCAAGACCAGCGACCGTATCGCTACGTACGAGCACTGAGCCAGCGCGACCGATGATCCACTCGATTCCAGGCTCACGCTCGAGCTCCTGCTTGACCCACTCACCGTATCGCCGCTTGTCGGCCTGGGCACGCGGGGACCAGACGGCAGGGCCACGACTGCGATTCAAGAGCTTGAACTGGATACCCGTGGCATCGATGGCTCGAGCCATCAGGCCGCCCAGGGCATCGATTTCCCGGACGAGGTGTCCCTTGGCCGTGCCGCCCACGGCAGGATTGCATGGCATGTGAGCAACGGTGTCGTTCGAGAGGGTGCAGAGTCCCACCTGGAGACCGATCCGTGCAGCCGCGTACGCGGCCTCACAGCCGGCATGTCCTGCGCCGATGACGATGACGTCGTACCGAGTCATAGATCGACCGTGGTCGGTCGCGAGTCAACAGCGGCCCGCGACTACTTCCCTATGCAGAACTCCGCGAAGATCCGATTGAGCACGTCGTCTGGCGTGCGTTGGCCCGTCACGGCACCGAGCGCCTGGTGCGCCTCCGCGAGGTCGGCCAGCACGAGCTCCTCCGGGGCGTGTGCGTCGGCGGCATCGGCGGCCCGCCTGAGAGCCGTGCGCGTGCGCTCGAGCAAGTCGATGTGTCTGAGATTGGTGATCGCCGGTGGATCGCGTAGTTCCTCGCCCCTGAACAACACGTGGGTGACAGCCTGGGACACGCGAATCGTTGCGTCACGTCCGTCGTCCGTTAAAGAGATCCGCACGACCGTCTCCGGGCGTGCGCCGGCCCGGACATCGACGTCAGTCCACTCCCGCGGCAGATCGATCTTGTTGACGACGACGACTCTGTCGACCGAATGGGTCAGGTCGATCAGCGCGGCATCGTCATCGTCCAACGGCCGTGATTGGTCGAGCACGAGGATAGCGACTCTGGCCACGTCGAGCGCACCACGCGCGCGGCTGACTCCTTCTGATTCAATCACGTCCCCGGTCGAACGCATTCCAGCTGTGTCGACCAGCGTGATGGCGATGCCATCAAGCTCCAATGTTTCGGTCAGCAGGTCGCGTGTCGTTCCCGCCACGTCCGTCACGATCGCGCGGGGCGCACCAAGCAAGAGGTTGAACAGTGTCGACTTGCCGACGTTTGGTTTCCCGAGAATGACAACCTGGCCACCTTCTCGAACGAGCCGACCTCGGTGCGAGTCATTCAGGAGCCGCTCGGTCTGCTCGATCAGTTGACGAGTCGCGGTGCCAACCGCCGCGGGGTCGACGAAGTGATACCCCTCCTCCGGAAAATCGACCGACGCTTCGAGCCGGGTGACGAGATCAAACAGGGCACGCTCAATCTCGGAGATCTGTCTCGTGATGGTCCCCTCAAGCTGATCGAACGCCGCACGCGCTTGGAGCGGCGTGACCGCCCTGATGAGGTCGCCAACGGCCTCGGCCTGGACGAGATCGATCCGTCCGTTGAGAAACGCGCGCAGGGTGAACTCCCCGGGCTCCGCGAGCCGGGCTCCGGCAGATACGGCCAGGTCAACGATTCGTCGAAGTAGGACCGGACTGCCATGGCCGCTGATCTCAACTACATGTTCTCCCGTATAGGAGGCGGGCTCCGGAAAATGGGTGGCCAGCACCCGATCGACACGCTGTCCACTGTCCGGGGAGACGACCGCGGTCACAGTGGCGAACCGTGGCTCGAGTGGCTCGGTCCGAAGCAGAATCGACCGAGCGGTTGCCACCGCGTCAGGCCCGCTGATGCGGACGACTCCGATCCCGCCACGCCCAGATGGCGTTGAGACCGCCACAATCGTGTCGTCGGGGGAAAACATCTCGTGTCCTGTCACCGTGGTTCGCGTAACGATTCCCAGGCGGGGCCGAACACCGCGGGAGTTTCACTACGGGCTCTGAGAGCTCACTCCTCCGCGGTGATCACGACGGTCTTCAGGAAGGCATCGCCAATACTCTCCGATGATGCGAGGGGGTCTTCGGCAAGGGCCAGGTGCACAATTCGACGGGCGTAAGGATTCAACGGACCAATCTCCTGAGGTTCGCCGGTCTCGCGGGCCCGTTCCGCCAAGAGTTTCGCTGTTTCCCGCAGTTCGGCGTCCTTGGCCTTTCGGTAGTCCAGACTATCGACGACGATGTGCCGCCCGGGATGCTCACGCCGAAAAGCGGCGTTGACGATGTGTTGAAGGGCGTCCAGCGCGGCGGCCTTGCGTCTGACCAAGACGTCGCAATCCTCTCCGTTGACAACGATTCGGGTACCGTCCTCGATCGGTTCAATCGACACCTCCGCGGAAAGTCCCATCGCCGTCGTCACCGCCTGCACGAACTCCACCATCCTGGTGTTCAGATCGTCTGTCACTTCGCCCTCACTTCGTTTCAGACTGCGGTTCGGCAGCTTTCTTCCTTGCACCCTTCTTAGCCTTGACGCGTCGCTCTGCCGGTGGGCGGACCGTTCGCACCTTTAGCGGCCCAATAATCCGATAGGTCACCAGCTGCTGTCCGATACCAAGCAGGTTGCTCGTCAACCAGTAAATGACCAGCCCGCTTGGTGCCCACAGGAACATGAACGTGAACATGACCGGCATGAACATCATGATCCGCTGTTGCATCGGGTCGGCCTGCGTGGGCGTCAGCCGCTGCTGGACGACCATCGATGCGCCCATGATGATCGGTGTGACGTACAGCGGATCGTGAAGAGACAGATCGGTAATCCATAGGACGAACGGCGCGCCGCGAAGCTCGATCGCCATCGACAAGAGACGATAGAACGCAAAGAGGATCGGCATCGTGAGGACCATTGGTAAGCAGCCACTCACGGGGTTGACGCCGCGGTCACGATACAGCGCCATGACCTCCTGATTCATCTTCTGCTTGTCCGGATCCGTCGCCTTGAGGTGCGCATACCGCTCCTGGATGGCCTTCATCTCAGGTTGGATCTCCTGCATTTTGCGCATCGACGCGACGCTCTTGTGCCGCAGAGGGAAGATGATGATGTTGACGAGGAGCGTGATCAAGATGATGGCGACGCCGTAGTTCCCGACCCAGCCGTACACCCACTTGAGAGAACGGTGCAATGGGACGACAAGCACCGACAGCCAGCCAAAATCGATCGCGCGAACGAGCGGGGCGGAGGCCTGCTCGAGAATATCGAAGTCTTTCGGTCCGAGAAAGAACGCGAGATCGCTCACCCCGTTCGGAGCCCGCAACTCGAAGGCCATTAGATCGAGCGCCTCCCCGTCGGGAGTCAGCGGCTGGAGCTGCACGGCGCGGTAGTTCACCGTTATCGGTTGTTGTTCGGGCAACGCAAGCGCAGCGAAGTAGTGGTTGTCTACACCAACGAAGTCGAGCAGGCCGTCATAGACCGGCCGCGTGGCGACATCCGATCGATCCGGTCGCTCGACCGACGGCTCAGGCGAGAGCAGACCATCTGCTTCGGACACCCGCCCATACATCAGCCCCCGAGGGCCCTGCCGAAACGCAAACCGGGACACTCCGGACTCCACGCCGCCGAGCCCCGGGCCCCATTGAATTACCGGCTGGAGCACTTCGTCCCCGAGTCGTGCCTCGACCGTCAGCCGGAAGACATATGGACTCGTCGACGGATCGAACGTGTAGGCCTTGTGAACGGAGAATCCGCTGGCGTCTTGGTAGTCAAAGGTCAGCGTCTCGGTCCGCTCACCCAACCGCATCCGGTCGCGGCTTGCACGATAGAGCGCCTGATCCGCCAGATACGTGAGACCTTCGTTCTCGAAAGCCACAGTGAATGGCCAAGGCTCGTTGTCCTCGGGTGGGAGCGACTTGAGGACTAGCTCGACCGGTTGCCCCTCGGACAGGTACTCTTTGAGCTGCCAGCTCACGAGCTCCGCTCCGCGGTTGGCGAACACGGCCCTAAAGAAATCGTTCTCGACGATGATGTCGCGAGGCTCTGTGTCCGAGGTGACTGGGTCCGGCGTGGGTCGCTCTACGGCGGCGATTCGGCCGCCCGGAGGTGTTGTTAATGGCGCCGGCGTGTCTGGCGATGAAGACGGAGAGGGAGGCGGTGCTGACTCACCTCCCGGCTGTAGCACTTCGCTCGCCGGGGGATCGGCAGCCGGTGCCGGTGGAACGAACAGCGCCTGGTACCCATACAGGACCAGAAACGACAGGAAGACGGCGAGGAGAACCCTTCTCTCCATAGGGCGCCCGTGGCAGCTCTAACGCAACGCCCGCCGACCAGGCTCAGGAACCTGGTCGAGCCCGCCCTCACACAGCGGATGACACCGGACTAGGCGCCGGAAAGCCAGCCAGCTCCCCTTCAGGGCACCATGCTTGAGCAGAGCCTCCTGGGCGTACGACGAGCAGGAGGGTACAAACCGGCATGACCCTGTAAATAGGGGTGAAAAAAGGAGCTTGTATACTGCGATCAGGCGGAAAAGTACTCGGGCGAGTAGCCGATTTCCGTAAGTCAGACCGACGCTACCTGGATCGTCCATATCGTCTCAGTGTAGAGAGGTAGTCAGACTGAAGCGTATTAAACGGCATATCCGAGAAACCTGGTCGCGGCATCACGACGATGTCGACCGCCGGCCAGTCGTACTGATCTTTATTCAGACGATAGATCTCACGGACGATACGCTTTGAACGGTTCCGGCAGGCCGCGCCTCCAAGCCGACGCGTTGCGACGATTCCCAGCCGAGTGATCTCCAGCTCGTTCGGGAGCACGAAAAGCGTGAGGTATCGCCCCCTCGTCCGAACACCCTGCTGTTGCACGCGTAGGAACTCTGGCCGCCGCCGAAGTCGTTCTCGGCGGGTCAGGGTTAGGTCCACTTGTTTAAGTAGTTGTATTACAACAGTTTACGAGACTGACAACCGCGTGCGTCCTTTAGCTCGACGGTTCTTTAAGATACGACGGCCATTCTTTGTGCTCATTCGTTTCCGAAACCCGTGAGTCCGTTTCCGGCGGCGTCGGTTTGGCTGATACGTGCGCTTCATACGGTCCGATCTCCCTACACACGCCGGTGAAACGGATGTAACCCCACACCGAACGCGAACTCGACATAGTATCGAAGCGCTCTCTGGAGTGTCAACGACCGGCCGCAATTTGGCGTTTAAAACTGGTAGCAGCCAGCCTTGTCTTTCCGGGTTTTTCTGTCGATTACCTGACCTGCACTCGTGTGTTACATTCGCCGGCCTGCGCCCGCTGAAAGCGCCCCCTCTTCAGTTTTCCACAACTGTGGAAGAAATTGTGGAAATTTCATGGTTTTCGCCCCAATCTGTTAACGAGGTCTTGGTCGTTAGGCTTATCCGAATCAGATTCGGCACAAAAACCCATTTTTTGTGGGTCTTCTCGAGTCACCACCAGCACGCGGGCTTAATACCCTGTGTGTCTTGTGAGGCGAAGGTTCTCAGGTGCCAGCAGTTAACTGTGCGAGTGCCGAACGGCCTATTCCGTGACTGGCTCACAAAACACTACGGGGGCGTGATTACCGAGGCCGTTGCTGAACGAGAAGGAGGCCAACTCGCGGCCGAGTCCAGGCCCTTTGAATCCGCCACTCGTGAAACCACAGAAACCGGCCTCTCGGCCGCGCGGGCTCAATCCACGATACACGTATTGCGGGAAGGATTCGCTCGAACCACCGAGAGCTTGAAGGCTCTCTGATTCGACTACTGGCTTACGCCTATCCCTCCCTCAGATTGGGAAAAGCGTTGGCGGAAAATATTACTTCACGGTCATTCACTCAATCCGAAGGATTGAGGACCGGTGTAAAGTCCGATCGAGTCCTCGAGTCACTCAAGTAGTAAATACACTGTCCCATTTACCAACCATCCACACGTTCTACAGCCCGGCCTGTTCACGAAAATGTGGATAAAAACCATCAACAGCGGCGCGAAGGTTAGCCGAGGATCATAAACAGAGAACCAGAACTGTAAGATGTTGATAAATATGGTTTTATAATCCATAAACGGCTTTTAAACAGACCTGTATTATTGGTATAATCTATTACAGTTTTGTACGTTCATGTATAAAGCATGATCGTCCCGTTCCGGCCCCCTCGTCGAGGTCATCAGCCACATGGAACTGACTGTCCGTAAGAGTGATCTACTGCCTGAGTTGCAGCTATTTCAGGGAATTGTCGAACGGAAGAACACCATTCCGATTCTGGCAAATGTGCTGATCGAGGCCAGTGGTGATGGGTTGGTTCACTTACTTGCAACTGACCTGGAAGTCGGTCTCCGGAGTAAATGCGCAGCTTCCGTGGCCAAGGGTGGCTCACTCACAATTCCGGCCAAGAAGCTGTATGAAATAGTTCGTGCGCTGCCGGAAACGGATATTCAGATCAAGGAAGGTGCCAAGGGAGCGGTCAAGATTTCTGCCGACCGCTTTGATTCGCGGATGCAGACCTTACCGCGAGAAGATTTTCCCACCCTCCCTGAGACCGCCGAGGGTGCATCCCCAGTATTGCTGCCGCGGGCTGGGTTGCGTGAGATGGTCAAGAAGACGCAGTTTGCGATCACCGGTGAAGATACCCGGTATTTTCTGAACGGCGCACTGTTTGTGTTGCAGCCGGGCAAGATGCAGTTGGTCGCGACTGATGGGCATCGGCTGGCGCTGGTCGCCACGACACGTAAGAAGACGAAGGGTGAAGCAGAAGAGGTGCAGGTCATCCTTCCGAAGAAGACGCTTTGGGAGCTCGCGCGTCTACTCACCGATGGCGATGAACCTGTGCAATACACCGCCGGAGAGAACCATCTCTTCTTTAGCGTCGACGGACGTCAGCTTGTTTCTCGAGTGATTGACGCTCAGTTTCCGGCCTACGAACGGGTCGTACCCAAGTTAAACGATAAAGTGATTGAGTTTGAGCGGGATCGGCTCACCAGTGCCATTAAGCGGGTTGCACTGCTGTCGAGTGAGCGGTCTCGGGCCGTGAAGCTTCAGATCGGTAAGGACCATATAGACATCACATCGAGTAGTCCGGAGGTTGGTGAGGCCACCGAAACACTCACCATCGAGTATGGCGGTGATGACGTCGAGATCTGCTTCAACGCACAGTATGTCCTTGATTTCTTGAGTGTGGCTAATTCCGATGCCGTGCAGCTGCACCTGAAGGACGAGATGAGTCAAGCGGTGATGACGCCGGTGGAATCCGAGGGCTGTGACTACACCTACGTCATTATGCCGATGCGGGTCTGATTCATGATTGAGACCACCTCCCACGATCACCAGATAGAGCGAACAGGATGACGCAGCTCGAGAACGAGGATATCCAGATGACCGGTGCGTCACGCGAACCGGTTGTTGACGTTGGGGAAGATGAGTCGAGCGATTATCGGGCGGACAAGATCAAGGTTCTTGAAGGTCTTGAGGCTGTCCGGAAGCGACCTGCGATGTACATCGGGTCGACCGGTGCCCCCGGACTCCATCATCTCGTATACGAAGTTGTCGACAACTCGATCGATGAAGCACTTGGTGGGTACTGCGACACCATCGCGGTGACGGTGCACATCGATAATTCCGTCACGGTTATCGACAACGGTCGCGGTATTCCGGTTGACCAGCATACCAGCGGTAAGACGGCCGCTGAAGTCGTGATGACGGTCCTGCATGCCGGCGGGAAGTTCGACAACAAGAGCTACAAGGTCTCAGGCGGGTTGCACGGCGTGGGTGTTTCAGTTGTGAATGCCCTGTCGCAATCTGTCGAGCTTGAGATCTGGCGGAATGGACAGGTGTTCGGACAGACCTACATGCGGGGGCAGCCGACAAGCGCCCTCGAGGTCACCGGAACAACCAAACGCCGTGGGACAAAAATCACGTTTCGGCCTGACGACCAGGTCTTTGAGACGGTGGAGTTTAGTTTCGACACTCTGTCACAACGGCTCCGGGAACTCGCTTTTCTCAACGCCGGTGTCACGATCACGATCGATGACGAGCGAACGGAAAAGAGTCATCAATTCCGGTACGACGGCGGGATTATCTCGTTCGTCGAATTCCTCAACAAGAATCGGACGGCGGTAAATGTGCCACCGATCTACATACGGGGTGAGCGCGAGGGAATCGTTGCCGAGATTGCCCTGCAATGGAACGACGGTTACGCCGACACGGTGTACTCATTCGCCAACAACATCAACACCCAGGAGGGCGGCACGCACCTATCCGGGTTTCGATCGGCGCTTACCCGAACGCTCAATGCGTACGCCAACAAGAACAACCTGTCGAAAGATCTTAAAGAGAGCGTCAGTGGAGACGATATCCGCGAGGGGCTTGTCGCGGTTGTCAGCGTGAAGATCCCGCAGCCGCAGTTTGAAGGCCAAACAAAGACGAAGCTTGGCAACACCGAGGTCAAGGGGATTGTCGAGGCGATCATCAACGACAAGCTCGGTGCCTTCCTCGAGGAGAATCCGACCGCCGCCAAGCGGATCGTGAGCAAGGCGATTGAGGCCGCCCGGGCCCGCGAAGCGGCGCGCAGCGCCCGCGACCTCGTGCGCCGGAAAGGCGCGCTCGACAAGAGCTCGCTGCCTGGCAAACTGGCCGATTGCCAGGAGCGCGACCCGTCACGGAGCGAGCTGTATATCGTTGAGGGCGAATCCGCCGGTGGATCGGCGAAGCAGGGGCGGGATCGCGGGTTTCAGGCCGTGTTGCCAATCAAGGGCAAGATTTTGAACGTCGAGAAGGCTCGCTTCGACAAGATGCTGAGCAGTGACGAGATCAAGACGATGATTGCGGCGCTCGGCTGCGGCATCGGCAAGGACGATTTCGATCTGTCCAAGCTGCGGTATCACCGCATCATCATCATGACGGACGCGGATGTTGATGGGTCTCACATTCGGACGCTACTGCTCACGTTCTTCTACCGACAAATGCGGGCGCTGATCGAGGCAGGGTATATCTACATCGCGCAGCCGCCCCTGTATCGCGCGAAGCGCGGTCGTGCCGAGACCTACATCAAAGACGACCGGGAGTTGGAGAGTTGGTTGATCCGCCGGGCCAGCGAATCACGAACGCTGCGTCTCCCGAAACGAAATATCGAGTTGTCCGGGTCCCGGCTTGAAGAGGTCATCCACAAAGCGATGGCGTTTCGGAAGCTCATGCAGATCGTCGAGCGCCGAGGGGTCAGTCGGGACGTGGTTCTGGCGTTATTGTCTCGAGGGGCTAAAGGCCGCAGCTTTTTTTCCAACCGGGCGGCGATCGAAAGCCTGGCCAGCGAAGTGAGCTCAGCCACTCGCACGACGTCGGTCGGAACCGACGAGGAACACAACGCGTTCGTGTTGCACGTGGAAGACCGGGCTGGTGGATATCCCCGGCGCCACTCGGTCGATGTCGACTTCGCGACGTTGGCGGAGTATCGAGCGCTGCTTGCGAGCTTTGAGGACGATGACGTTCGCGCGCTCGATGGTCCACTCGTCGTGTCGACCGTGTCCACCCCGCGGGAAGCGGTCAGCGATGCCGGTGATGCCGACGAGGGCGGGGCGGCGGTAGACGCCACAAACATCGGCGGGGCACCAATCGATCGTTCGACCAAGCTCGTCTCAGAGTCCAGGGAAGGCGATAGGGGTCTGGATGTTCGGATCGAGTCGATTGACGAGCTCGTCGAGTTCTTCATCACCGCGGGAAAGCGGGGCGTCGCCGTGAATCGCTACAAAGGGCTGGGAGAGATGAATCCCGATCAGCTCTGGGAAACCACGATGAAGCCGGAGTCGAGGACCCTGCTTCAGGTGCGGGCCGAGGACGACGCCGAGGCCGACCTCATGTTCACCACCCTCATGGGTGACCATGTCGAACCCCGACGTAAGTTCATCGAAGACAATGCGCTCGACGTCAAGAACCTAGACGTCTAGACGCGCCTCCCTGTCTCTTATGTCCGATATCGAACACGCAAGCATTCCAGTCAGCATCGAAGACGAGATGCGGCGCTCGTACATGGATTACGCGATGAGCGTGATCATCGGGCGAGCGCTACCCGACGTGCGCGACGGTTTGAAGCCGGCTCACCGACGTGTCATCTACGGCATGCGGCTGATGGGACTGACATCGAACCGGTCGTATCGCAAGTGCGCGAAGATCGTGGGCGAGGTGATGGGGAACTACCATCCTCACGGAGATGCCTCGATCTACGACACGCTCGTTCGTATGGCCCAGGACTTCAACATGCGCTACCCGCTCGTCGACGGCCAGGGGAATTTTGGGTCGGTCGACGGCGACCCGCCGGCCGCCATGCGGTATACCGAGGCCAAACTGCAGAGTCTCGCCGACGAGTTGATGGCCGATCTCGACAAGGAAACGGTCGACTTCGTTCCCAATTACGACGAAACCACGGAAGAGCCGACGGTCCTGCCGGCGCCGTACCCGAACCTCCTGGTGAACGGGTCGGCCGGGATCGCCGTAGGGATGGCCACCAACATCCCACCGCACAACATGCATGAGGTGATAGAGGGGATCGTCTGGGTCGCGGAGCACCCTGACGAGTCCCGGGGTGAGCGAGAGCAGGCCGTGCTCCGACTTGTGTCCGGGCCTGACTTTCCAACCGGAGGATTCATCGTTGGCCGCGCGGGCATCGCGCAGGCGTATCGCACCGGTCGCGGAAGCGTCCTGATGCGCGCCCGGACCTCGATCGAGGAGCCAAAGAAGAAGGGTGGCAAGGAATCGATCATCGTGACCGAGATTCCCTACCAGGTGAACAAGGCTCGGTTGCTGGAGAAGATTGCTGAGCTCGCTCGGGACAAGGCGATCGAGGGTATCTCAGATCTGCGGGACGAATCGGACCGGCGCGGGATGCGGATCGTGATCGAGCTTCGTCGTGGTGAAGTGCCAGAGGTTGTGCTCAACAATCTCTTCAAGCACACGGCGCTCCAGACGTCGTTCGGCATCATCATGTTGGCGATCGTCGCCGGACGGCCCCGGGTCTTGACTCTGCTCGACGTCATCGAGCACTTCGTTGAGTTTCGCCGTGAGGTGGTCCACCGCCGCACCGAGTTCGAGCTTCGAAAGGCCGAAGCCAGAGCACATGTGCTCGAGGGACTCAAGATTGCCCTGGACCATTTGGATGCCGTCATCAAGCTGATCCGCGGCGCCAAGACGCCCGCCGACGCCCGCGGTGGGTTGATCGATCAGTTTTCGCTGTCGAAGATACAGGCCCAGGCGATTCTGGATATGCAGCTCCAGCGGCTGACCGGTCTTGAGCGCCAGAAGATCGTCGACGAGCTTACCGAGTTACTGAAGAAGATTGAGCGGCTGCGTGCCATTCTGGAGAGTGAGACGCTGTTGATGGAGATCGTCATCAACGAGCTTCGCGCGATTCAGGAGGCTCACGCTGACGACCGGCGAACGGAGATTGTGGCCGCGGCCGGCGATTTTCAAGTGGAAGACTTGATCGCTGAGGAAGACATGGCGATCACGGTCAGCAACACCGGGTATGTCAAGCGAACCGCACTGACTGAGTACCGAAATCAGCGGCGCGGAGGGAAGGGTCGCATCGGCATGCGCACGCGCGAGGAGGATTTTCTCACGCAGCTATTCGTTGCGTCGACGCATGCCTACATCTTGATCTTCTCCGACCGGGGACGCGTGTACTGGCTGAAGGTGCACGAGATTCCTGATGTCGGGCCGGCCGGTCGCGGCAAGGCGATCGCCAACCTCGTCAACATGGCGTCTGGTGAGCGGGTCGCCGCCCTGCAGGCGGTTCGGGAGTGGCCCGACGAGGACGGCCAACAATTCGTCATCATGGGCACGCGGCAAGGCATCGTCAAAAAGACCGACCTTCGCGCCTATCGGCATCCCAGAACCGATGGGATCATTGCGATATTCGTTGAGCCCGACGATGCTGTGATCGGTGCCGAGTTGACGGACGGCGACGGTGAGATCTTCATCGGCACGCGAGCCGGGATGGCGATCCGCTTCAAAGAGTCGGACGCCCGGCCCATGGGTCGAACGGCGCGAGGCGTTCGGGGGGTCGCTCTCCGGGGTGATGATGAGGTGGTTGCCATGACCGTCGTCAAGCCGGGCGGCACGCTGCTCACGGTTACCGCGCGTGGCTACGGGAAGCGGACCGAGCTCGATGAATATCGGGTGCAAGCTCGCGGGGGTATCGGTTTGATCAACATCCAGACGAGCGAGCGAAACGGCCGAGTGACCGGCGTCGCCTATGTGGAGCAGGATGACGAGCTCATGCTCATTACCGAACAAGGGAAGATCCTCCGGATGGTAGCCGGGGGCATTCGGCCGATCGGACGCGCGACGCAGGGCGTGCGGCTCATCGAGATCGACGATCAGGACCAGGTCGTGTCGTTGGCGCGTCTCGCCGAGAAGGACCTCGTGGACAAGGACCTCGCCGATGTGACCGACGTGACCGATGGCACCGATGAGCCGGAGCCTGAGCCCGAGACCTCCTGACGTTCAGCCGCCGTGGGCGCCCTCCTCTCGCCTTGCCACGCGGGCGCATCGCCACCGAGTCATCCCACCCCGCTGCGTTGCGCCTCGGTCACAGATTCCCGATGTGCTCCCTCGTTGGCGAACTCAGGACACTAGATCCCTCCCAGGACGGAATCCAGTAGATCCATCACCAGACTCGGTTGCATCCCCAGCACGATCGAGGTCACCGCCACGATGGCGAGCGGAACTGTCATCGTCCATCGCGGGTCGGACAGGTTCCTGGCCTCGAGGGCGGGGCTGAGCGGCCCAAAGAAGATCTGTCGCGCGGCCGCGAACGTGTAGGCGACCGTCAGCGCGATGGCGGTCACGCCACCCAACGCCACGGCGATGCCAAAGGGCCCGGAGCGCACCCCTCGTTCGAAGATCCCTGTGAACATGATCCATTCGGCAGTGAAGCTACTGAAGGGCGGAAACCCGGACAGCATCATGCAGCCGGTCACCCACAGGGCGGCGGTGACCGGCATCTTGCGGGCGAGTCCCCCCATCTCACGCATGTCACGGATTCCCGTCGTGTAGACCACGATCCCGGCGGTCGAAAAGAAGACCGTCTTTCCCATGATGTGACTGAGAAAAAAGAACATGCTGCCCTGTACGCTGGCGGCGGTGAGGGCACCTAGCCCGAGGACGGAGTAGGCGATCTGGCTGATGGTGGAACAGGCCGCCAGTCGTTTGATGTCCGTCTGGGCCATGCTGAGGAGTGACCCATACACCATCGTCACGAGGGCGAGCACCATGAGCGGCATCCCGAACGCCTGGAAGTCGTCGGCGAGCGGCAGCACCGCAACGCGGATCAGAATATAGACCGCGAGGTTGGCGTAGACCGCGAGTAGCCCCGCGATACACGTCGGGTGCTCGGCATGGACCGAGGGCATCCACACGTGAAACGGCATCAGCGCCAGCTTCATCATCAGGCCGAGCAGGAACAACAGGAGGGTGCCGGTGACCAGGGGTCCGCCTGCCATCCGTCCGAGCTCAGAGATCTCGAGGCTCCCGATCTGGTCGTACGCCATCAGGGACGCGGCCAGGAACAACAGGGCCCCGATGATTCCCCACGACAGGCTGGTGAACGCCACCCGCACGCGATCCAGATAGCCGAAGTACGCCATCAGGAAAAACAGCGTGATCGTTAGCAGCTCCATAAAAAAGTACAGCGTTACCAGGTTGGTGCTGAGGATCGTCCCGATGAACCCCGTGGGAAAGAACGGAAGCAAGTAGAAGAAGCGGACGTAGTACTGATCTTGGGTCGATTCGCTTTCGTCGCCATACAAGATCTCGACGCGATGCTCGATATACCGGATCGAGTAGAAGGCCAGAGCCGTGCAGAGAAGCAAGACGACGGCAAGTGTCGGGACGCTCAAACCATCGGCGAGGAGACCCAGACGAATGTCCGGGGCGATGAGCAAATATTCCTCGACGAGCACCTCGCCTCTGGCGACCGCGACCCCGGCAAGGAGGACGAGCGCCGTCGTGTAGAGAAGCGTCCCGGCGGTGACCCATCCGGCCAGCCGCCCGATCCGTTTTCGCGTCAGAAAGACCACGACGGAGGAAAGGACCGGTGCCAGCAGTGCCTGGAGGAGTAGACCCGGCATCGCCATCACCCTCCGCCGCCGAGAAATAGATAGGTCAAGAGCACGACGAACAGGACGAGTACATACGAGACGTTGTACAACAGCTCCTCAGTGTCTGCGCGCAAGTGATGCACGATTCGCGCGGCCTTTATCGTGAAGAGCCACGGCAGGCGACGATGCACAAGATCATTGAAAGGCGCCTCGAGATCTTCGGCAACGAATCTCGCTGCGCGTGACGTGCCGGTGACGAAGAGACGGTTGTAGAACCCGTCGATGAACCACCGGTTCCAGAGGAACGTGTGTAGTGACCGCAGGCCCGCATACCTGTCGAACAGTGCAGCCGGAGATCCCTTGCGGGCGATGTAGAGATAAAACGCTGGCACCGCTCCAGCGAGAAGAAACAGCACCGAGAGCAGAGGGACAAGGGCGTGGGAGGCTGACTCGTGGCCAGGGTCTTCGGTGGCCGCGGCCGCGGACGAGACGCCGACGATTCCGTCGGCAACGCTGGCGTCGAAGCCGTGATGGAGCATCTCTTCGAGGAACGGTCCACCCAGACCGGCGATAACGAGCGCAACCGCGAGCACGCCGGAGGCGACACGCATCGACATCTCACCGTCGTGCATGTGACCGCGACCGTCGGCATGCCCCGCCCGCTGGAGATGTTCGCTCTCTGGGCCATGAAAGACGATACCTAGGAACCGGACGGTGTAAAAAGCGGTGACCGTCACCGTGACGAGCGCGAGCACGAACAGGGGCGTGCTGGCTTCGATCGTCACGAGAAGAATTGCGTCCTTGCTCCAGAACCCGGGGAAGGGCGGTAGCCCGATGAGCGACAACGCCGCCACCAGTGTGAAGACCCAGGTCAACGGCAGATGCTGCCGGACGCCCCCCATGTCCTGGATGTAGATGGAGTGCACCGCATGAATCACCGTGCCCGCACACAGGAACAAGCAGGCCTTGAACAGCGCGTGGCTGACGAGGTGAAAGACCCCCGCCGTGTAGCCGCCGAGGAGGAGCGAGGGCGCAAAGCCGGCGGCACCGAGCCCCAAGAGCATGTAGCCGATCTGGCTCACCGTTGAATACGCGAGCACCTTCTTGAGCTCCAGTGCCACCAGTCCTTGGGTCGCGGCCAGGAACGCCGTGAACGCGCCAACCCAGGCGGTCACGTAGAAGAACCACGCCGCTTCGTCGATGCCCGCCACCCAGCGCCCGTAGTAGAAGATCGGCACGAGCCGGGCGACCAGATACACCCCGCTCTTGACCATCGTCGCCGCGTGGATGAGGGCCGACACCGGCCCAGGTCCGGCCATCGCTTCGGGAAGCCACTCGTGAAATGGGAACTGGGCTGACTTGCCGATCGGGCCCGCCAGCAGGAGCAGGCTCACCAGGATCATCATGCCCGGGTCGGCGGCCATCGCCGCCAGCCATGTGGGGGCGGTCTCGTAGAGCTCGAGAAAATTCAGGGTCCCCGCATAGAAATAAACGAGGAGAATGCCGCCCAGCATCAGCATGTCACCCACGCCCGTCACGACCAGCGCCTTGATACACGCCTGCGACGGCGTGACAAAAGCCGTGGGGGACGGCCCGCCGATCCAGTACTTGCGCTGATCCTGGTAGTAGAAGCCGATCAGGCCGTAGCTGCACACACCGACGAGCTTCCAACCGATGAAGAGAAACAACAGGTTGTTCGACAGCACGAGCAGCAGCATGCTCCCGATGAACCCGTTCATCCACATCCAGAAGCGCGTTTGGGCAGGGTCGCCGCGCATGTATCCGACGCAATAGACCATGATGACGAAGCTGATCACGGCGACGACATTGGTCAAGACGATGCTCAGCGGGTCGACCAGAACGCCGAACCCAATCTGAAACGGGCTCGCCAGCCATGTGACCTGGTGCTCGATCGGGAGCCCCTCCGGGTGCAAGAGTCCGGGGAGGAGGGTCAGGGCCGCGACGGCGGCCAGCAGAGAGAACAGCACGGCGCCGAGATCCCTCGCCGTAGGATGTAGGCGGGCCAGCGCGGGAGTCAGCGCGGCGCCAATCATCGGTGAGAAGATACAGACCCACGCGGCTGTCGTCATCGTCACCCTCTCACCTCGCCAGACGTTCCGGAATGGAAGGATCGATGAACCGAGACACGATCTCGCCGTTGAAAAGACCGAGGAGGATGATCCCGGCCGCCAAGATCAGCATCGGTGCCAGCATCATGACTGGGGCTTCGTCTCGAACGATCGCGCCGGGCGTCACGCCGGCCGGAACGGCCTCGCCCGCCGCCGGAGGAAAATAGATGTATCGAATGACGTTGACCAGATAGGTGAGTCCCAGCACACTGCTCACCAGGATCACCGCGACGAACACCCAGTGATTCGCGTCGATCGCTCCGAGAATCAGATACAGCTTGCTGAAGAATCCGCCGGTCGGCGGGATCCCGATCATGGCGAGCGCACAGACCGTGAACGTCGCCGCGGTCCACGGCATACGGACCGAAAGATGTCGAAAGCTCTGGATCTCGCGGAGCCCCGTCCGATAGATGATCGCTCCTGCCACCAGGAAGAGGCATCCCTTCATGAAGGCGTGGTTGACCAGGTGCAGGATACCGCCGGTGAAGCCCATCGCGTTGGCCAATCCCACCCCGAGGACGATGTAGCCGATCTGCGCGACCGACGAATAGGCGAGCATCCGCTTGAGGTCCGACTGCGCAATCGCCATCAGCGACCCCAGGATCATCGCAATCGCTCCCATCCAGCTCAGCAGCGGCGCGACCGGGATGGTGTCGATCGAGAAACGGGGTTCAAAAACGAAGAACATCACTCGGACGAGCACGTAGGCTGCAACCTTGGTCGTGGTGGCGGCGATCAAGGCACTGACGGCCGAAGGCGCGTTCGAGTACGCTCCCGGAAGCCACGCGTGCATCGGAAACAGCGCCATCTTGATCGATATCCCGATCACGAAGAAGGCGAACCCGACCAATACGACATTCGACTCATAAAGTTCGGGAAGGATGAGCGCCAGGTCGGCCATGTTGAGTGACCCGGTCACGGTGTAGAGATAGCCGACAGACAGGAGGTAGAACGCGGCGCCGACCGTCCCTAGAATCACGTAGCGGAAAGCCGAGACGACGGCGGTGCCTCCGCCGAGCGAGATCAGCGCGTAGCTGGTCAAGGAGGTGATCTCGAGGAAGACATAGAGGTTGAACATGTCGGCCGTCGAGACCAGCCCGGTGAGTCCGGTGACCAGCAAGAGATAGACGCTATAGAACGGAGCCTCTCTCCTCGGAAGCTCCTTGAGGATGCTTTGTTGGGAATAGATCCCGACGAGCAGCGTGATGAACCCGAGCAGGAGCAGCATCAACGCGCTCAAGTGGTCGATACGGAACGCAATCCCCCAGGGTGGTTCCCATCCGCCCATGTAGTACTCGATGGGACCGTTGGTGAGGACTTCGCGGGCCGCGAGAATCGAGGCTCCAAACGAGAAGGCGAGCGCACCCAGCGTCAGCGGGTATACGAGATTCCGCTTCCACACGTCCAGGAGCGGAAGAATGAGCGCGGTAAGCAGGGGCGCGATGACGATGAGGGCCGGGATTGCCGATTGATGGATGTTCATCCCGAGGTCTGAATCTTCTCGAGCAACTCGTCCTCTTCGAGTGTCCCGTACTTCTTGTAGATCTGGAGCAGGAGGGCCAGCGCTACGCCGGTGGTGGCCAGGCCCACGACGATCGCCGTGAGCATGAGAACGTGCGGCAGCGGATTGACATAGTCAACTGCGTCAATGATCGGGATCTCGCCGTGATCGTGGCTTCCCAGGACGATCGGGATCGTTGCACCGCGTTTGGCTGAAAGCGACACGATGAACAAGATGATCGACCACTGGAAGATGTTCATGCCCACCAGCTTCTTGACCAGATTGGTCTTGCCGGTCATGGCGTAGAAGCCGATCATCATCAAGACGACGTAGGTGACGTTGTTGAAGTTACCGATGGCGAACTCGAGCATGAGTCTGTCTACTCGAAGGTCACGAGATCATAAAAAATTGAGACGATCGCGGCTGTGACCGTTGTCCCGACACCGATTTCGATTCCCAGCATGCCTAAACTGCGTGGTTCTGGTACGGGCAGGATTCCGTAGTCGAGGTAGTTGGCTCCGAGCAGCAGGCACACGACGCCGATGCCGGCGTATATCAGGACCCCGGCGCTGCTCAGTACCGTCACGGCCACCGATGAAAACCGGCGCCGCACCTCCTCGATGCCCTCTCCGACGGCCAGAAGCATGAAGCTCGACGCCAGAATCACCCCGCCCTGAAATCCTCCGCCTGGGCTGCTGTGACCATGCATGATGACGTAGAGCCCGAAGATCTGGGCAAACGGGGCAACGAGCCGGCAGACAGTCGTAACGACGATGCTTTGTTGCCCAGTAATCATGTGCCCTCCTTCTCGTCGTCGTTCTTGCGTCCCGTCCGTAGAATGAGCAGGACCGCCAGCGCACCGGTGAAGATCACGGTGACCTCGCCCAGGGTGTCAAAGCTCCGATAGTCGGCAAGCACTGACGTCACCATATTTGGCACCGCCGTCTCCTCGAAGCTCTGCTCGATATACCGCGGCGAGACATGGCTCGACGCGGGCGACTGCGGGTCGCCCGTCGCCGGCATGTCGAGCGAGCCCAAAATGAGCAGCAGCCCAGTCAGTCCCGTCACGACGAGATGGAGATACTTCAATCCTTACTCACCCGTACGGTCTTCAACACGGTCACGACAAAAAACACAGTTGTCACTCCGGCGCCCACGGCCGCTTCGGTAAACGCGACGTCGACGGCGCCCATTTCGACCCAGAGAAGACACATGAAGAGGCTGAACGCTCCCAGTAGGACGACCGACACCAGGAGATCGCGAACGGACACGGCGGCGATCGCGCAGATCACGGTCAGCGCCAAGAGGGCGATGTCGAGTTGCCAGATCATCCGCTGTCTCCGGAGCTCCACAACGGGACACGGTTCTTGTGTGCGGCCCTGGCAATAGCATGCGTTGCGGTGGGACTCGTGAAGAAGATGAACACGGCGATGATCAGGAGCTTCGCGCTCGCCAGCCCGATCCCCTCGTGCAGGGCGAGTCCCGTCAGTACCAGGAGACTTCCCAGCGTGTCGCATTTCCCGGCGGCGTGCATCCTCGTATAGAAGTCTGGAAACCGGATCAGGCCTACTGCGCCCATGAACAGAAAGAAGACGCCCGACCAGATCAAGAAGCCTGCGAGCAGGTTCATGGCGTCGGTCCCGGATGCTCAACGCCTTTCTGCTCGAAGTACTTCGACAGGACAAGTGCGCCGATGAAGTTGATCAGGGCGTACAGGAACGCGATGTCGATGAAGAACTCTACCCGTTCGAACAGATACCCGGTCAGCACGATCACGGCGATGGTCTTTGTGCCGATGACGTTGACACCAATGATGCGGTCGATGATGCTCGGACCCATCACGACCCGGTAGAGCGAGAGAAGCGCGGCAAGCAGAATGACCAGAGAGACGCTCAAGAAGAAGGTGTCGGTCATCGTCCACAATTGTCTTCGGCTGTCTTCAGCGCTCGGGTGTCCCGATCGGTCGTGCGGCGTGCTCCGGTTCGAGGAACACATGGCCCACCCGCCTCTCCATGTCGCCCTCAAGTACCCCCATCGCCGCCTGGTCGCTGACCGCGTGAACATAGAACTCGTCGCCGTCGACGTCCATCGTGATCGTTCCCGGTGTCAATGTAATGGAGTTCGCGAGCGTGATCTTTGCGAGATCGCTCCTCAGACCGGTCTTGAACCGCACGATCTGGGGCCGGATGCGTGCCGGACGGAGCACGAGATTCAGGACGTGAAAGTTGGCAACAATGACTTCGTAGACCAACCACGGGGTGTACTGCAGAAACCTCCAGGCGATGACCGCCGCGCCCGAGGGCAGAGGCTCCGGGAGGAGCAAGTCATACGACAGCACCGCGACCGCGGCGGAGCAGATGAGACCCAGACTCAGGTGAAGGGCGTCGAAATGACCCGAGAACACCAGCCAAAAGGCGAATAACATGGTGAAGACAGCGAATCGCCTCCGTGATCTCGAACGCCCACCCGACATGGCCAGAGGATTCTATAGCACCGTCACGCCCGCTCCAACTTGGCGTACCGGGCCAAAAGCTTCTTGGGTCCCACGGCCGCAAAGCGAACGATAAGCTTGACGTCACCGTGCAGCGGCTCGACCGATTCGACAGTGCCGACACCGAAGGTCGCGTGACGGACACGCATACCTGGACGGACGTGCGTGGCGGATTGGTCTTCCTCCGCATCGTCGTAGGAGGCCGGTGGCTGCAGGGTCTCCTCGTCGTGATGCCGGACGTGACGGTGATGAGCGGTCCAGTCGCCGGACCGTGACTGCCACGTTCGAGCCACGCGGGCCGGTGCCGCGGCCGGTTCGATCTCTTCGACCAGGTCTGCTGGCAGCTCGTCCAAGAATCTCGATGGTTCGGTCGCCTGGTACTCGCCAAAGACCCGGCGGCGTGATGCACTCGTCAGCACGAGCCGAGCTTGGGCGCGGGTCATCCCCACGTAGCAGAGTCGTCGCTCCTCTTCGAGCTCTGCGTCGTCCTGAGCCGACCGCGCGTGTGGAAACAACCCCTCTTCCAGGCCGGCGATCACCACCAGAGGAAACTCGAGGCCCTTCGCCGCGTGGAGCGTCATGAGCCAGACGCGCGCATCCCGAGCCCCCTGCGTCTCATCGGTCTCGGAGAGGAGCGACAACCGGTCCACGAACCCGCTCAAGCTGGCATCGGCTTCACGAATCTCGTAATCGCGAGCCGCTGAAACCAACTCCTGAAGATTGCCCAACCGGTTCTCAGCTTCTTCGGTTCCAGCCTCTCTCAGCGCCCGGATATATCCGCTCTGGTCGAGCGTCTTCGCGAGCGTCACAGACGCCGGTTCGTCCCTGGCGACGGCGGTCACGCTCTCGATGAGCGTGCGAAATCGCCCCAGGGCTGTCAGGGCCCGCGCCGGGACCAGCTTCTCGCCGACGGCACGGTCCAGGCGAGACCAGAGCGACCGCGACGGTGATGGTGTCTCGGGCTCAGAGCCGGCGAAGAGCGGGGCGGCCGATGGGGGTGGTTCTGGATCGATCTTCTCGAGCGCGTCCATCACGCCCTTCCCGATGCCCCGAGCCGGAACGTTGATCACCCGTCGCAGACTGACATCGTCATCACGGTTGAGCAGAAGCCTGAGATACGCCAGCGCATCCTTGACTTCCTTTCGCTCGTAGAACCGAACGTTGCCGACGATACGATATGGCATCCCCTCCCGCGTGAGAGCGTCCTCAATGGCGCGTGACTGCGAGTTGGTCCGGTAGAGCACGGCCACACTGTCATGTCCGGCGTCGAGACCCTGCCGGAGCGTCGTCACGATGAAGTCCGCTTCTTCCAGCTCGTCGTGGGCCCGGTGGCACGTGACGGGATCGCCCCCTTCACGGTCAGTCCACAGCCGTTTGTCCTGTCGGCCGTGGTTCCGACTGATGACGCCGGAGGCGGCGTCGAGGATCACCTGGGTTGAGCGGTAGTTTTGCTCGAGCCGCACGACGACCGCATCGGCGAAGTCCTCCTCGAACGCGAGAATGTTGCCAACGTCGGCGCCGCGCCATTTATAGATGGACTGATCTGGATCCCCGACCACACACAGATTCCGGTGGGCTGCAAGATGACGGATTAGGAGATACTGCGGACGGTTTGTATCCTGGTATTCGTCGACCATGATGTAGCGAAAACGCTCCGCGTATCGGGTGCGAGCGGATGACGATTCCTCGAAGAGTGCGACCGCCTTGAGCAGCAGGTCATCGAAGTCGACCGCGTTGGATTCTCTGAGCGTCCGCGCATAGGTCTCGTAGACCTTGGCGACCTGCTCGTCCCGATAGTTCAATCCTGACTCCCGGAGATCCCCGGGTACCTGCATCTGGTTCTTGGCCTGGCTGATCCGGCTTAACATCGCACGCGGCGACGTGATGCGTTCGTCGACATCCAGCGCCCGCATGGCGCGTTTGACGACGGTCAACTGGTCCGACGAATCGTAGATGACAAAATCGCGCGACAACCCAACCAGCGGACCCTCGCGTCGGAGCAAACGCGCACAGAACGCGTGGAACGTCGAGAGCCAGAGCCCCGGCGAGGCTGCTCCGAGCAGCACCTCGACCCGTACCCGCATTTCTTCGGCCGCCTTGTTTGTGAATGTCACCGCCAGGATCTGATCCGGCTCTGCGTGACCGTCGCCAATCAGATACGCCGTGCGGTAGGAGATGACACGGGTCTTGCCCGACCCGGCGCCGGCGAGGATGAGCAACGGACCCGCGCGGTGAAGGACGGCTCGGCGCTGTTCAGGGTTGAGGTGTTCGAGGAACTGCACGGTCGAGACTACTCGACTGTGACGCTCTTGGCGAGGTTCCGCGGCTGGTCGACGTCGCACCCGCGGAGGATGGCGATGTGATAGGCGAGGAGCTGTAGCGGAACCACCATCAGAATCGGAGTCAGCATCGGGTGGGCCGGCGGGATGGGGATGACGAAGTCCTGAGCCGGGTCGAGGACGGCGCTGAACGCCTCCGGGTCGGTATCTGTGACAGCGATGATCGCGGCGCCGCGCGTCTTGGCCTCTTGAAGGTTCCCCATCATCTTGTCAAACACCGGCCCCATCGGCACCAACGCCACCACCGGCATGTGCTCGTCGATCAGCGCGATCGGTCCGTGTTTCATCTCACCCGCCGGATATCCCTCCGCGTGGATGTACGAGATCTCTTTGAGCTTGAGGGCGCCTTCGAGTGCGATCGGGTAGTTGATACCACGGCCGAGATACAGGAAGTTCTCGCGGCGGTAGAACTGTTTGGCGATGGCGGCCACCGCGGCCTCGCACGCCAGGGTGTGCTGGACGAGTCCGGTCAGCTGAGTCAACCCCTCGATCTGTCGCTGGACCTCGTTCACCTCGATGGTTCCCCTCACTTTGGCGAGGTGCAACGCGAGGAGATTCAGCGCCACGAGCTGGGACGTAAATGCCTTCGTCGAAGCCACACCGATTTCCGGACCGGCGTGAGTGTAGACGGTTCCGTCGGCCTCACGGGTCGCCATGCTGCCGACGACATTACAGATCGCGATGCTTCGGGCGTTCTTGCTCTGCGCCTCCCGCAGCGCGGCCAGGGTGTCGGCGGTTTCACCTGACTGGGTGATGACGACGGCGAGCGAACGATCGCCCACGATCGGATCGCGGTATCGGTACTCGGATCCATAGTCGACGTCGACCCGAACCCGTGCGAGTTGTTCGATCAAGAACTTTCCGACGAGGCCGGCGTGCCAGGACGTCCCACAGGCCAGAATCACCACCTGCTCGACGTTGCGCAGCTCGGCATCTGAAAGATTGAGCTCGCCAAGGATCACGGTGCCCTGTTCCTCGGAGAATCGCCCGAGGACTGTCTCCTGGATGGCCCAGGGCTGCTCAAAGATCTCCTTCAGCATGAAATGCTTGTATCCGGCCTTCTCGGCCATCACCGGGTCCCACTGAATCCGTTCACTCGCCTTCGAGACGGCCCGACCAGAGAAATCGGTGAACTCCACGTGTGACCGCGTGATGACCGCCATCTCTTCGTCACCAAGGAACACGACGTCGCGGGTGTGACTCAGGACGGCCGGGATGTCTGACGCCACCAGAAACTCGTCGTCGCCCATCCCGAGAACAATCGGCGGGCCATTGCGAACCGCCACGATCTTCCCGGGATCGTCAGCCGCCACGAGGACCAACCCGAAGAGACCGTGTAGCTGGACGAGCGCACGACGGACGGCGTTCTCCAGTCCGTCGTCGCGCGTTTCGCGCTCGACGAGATGGGCCACGACCTCCGTGTCAGTTTCGGTCTCGAACTGGTGACCTTCAGCTTCAAGCTGGTGCTTCAGGTCGAGGTGGTTTTCGATAATTCCGTTGTGTACGACAACGATCTGGCCGGTGCAGTCGCGGTGCGGGTGGGCGTTTTCTTCGGTTGGTCGTCCGTGCGTGGCCCATCGCGTGTGTCCCACGCCATAGTCGCCCGTTACCGGCTGTGAACGGATGACCTCTTCGAGTCGGGACAACTTGCCCGCGCTACGCCGCACTTCGACGTGGCCCGCGTCAACGAGGGCCACACCGGCGGAATCGTAGCCGCGATACTCGAGACGCCGGAGGCCATCGACCAGAACCGGGACGACGTCTTTTGATCCGATGTAGCCGATGATGCCGCACATGAGGAATATCCCTGCCCGTTCCTAGGAGCCTATGGTGAAACTCCCGCGGTGACACGCGCGAGTTTCACCACAGACTCCTAGAGGATCGCGGATCTCGACGACGATGCGCAATCGCGAACTTGGCGTCGGGCTTTCAACTACTCAGACTTGCGCTTCTTTTCCACCCATCCGGGTTTGTTTTCCTGGCGTGCTCGCGCGACGGCGAGGGCGCCTGGTGGCACGTCCTCGGTGACGCACGACCCGGCGGCGACGTAGCCATTCTGCCCCACCGTCACCGGTGCGACGAGCTGAGAGCCACTTCCGATGAACACGCCGTCGGCAATCGTCGTCCGGTTCTTTGTCGCACCATCGTAGTTGCAGGTGATGGTTCCCGCCCCCACGTTGACGCGATCGCCGATGGCGGCATCACCCAGGTAGCTCAAATGGTTGGCCTTGGATCCGCGGCCGAGCGTCGATTGCTTCATCTCGACGAAGTTCCCCACCCGCGCGCCCGGCTCAAGGATTGAACCGGGACGCAAATGCGCGAACGGCCCGACTACGCTCCCTGAGGCCAGACGAGATTCGGTGACGACGCAACAGTTTCGGACCGTGCAGTCGTCCTCGATGGTCGAGTCTACGACCCGCACCCACGACTGTAGCTCGCATCGTTCCCCCACCCGGGTCCGACCCTCAAGCCGAACCCCAGGGTGGATGATCGTGTCTGGGCCGACGGTCACGTCGTCATCGATGTAGGTGGTCGACGGATCCTCGATGGTCACTCCAGCTCCCATCAGCTCCTCGTTCTTGCTCTGTCTCACGATGCTGCTCACCTCCGCCAGCTCGGTCTGGCTGTTGATGCCGCGGATGTCGTCTGGATCCTCGGCGGTCACTGTGCCCACGCCCAGCCCCCGTCGCCGAAACAGTGGGACAATCGCTGGCAGGTACCGCTCGTGTTTCGGTCCCGCTTCTGGAATCTGGTCGAGCCCGTCGAACAACGGCTCGATATCGAACACATACACCCCGCCGTTGATCTCGCGGATGGCCCGCTGGTCGGGCGTGGCCTCCGTCTCTTCGACGATGCCAACCATCTCCCCTTTCGACCGGACGATTCGGCCGTATCCGTAGGGTCGCTCGAGTGTGGCGGTCAGCACGGTTGCCGCCGCACCGGCGGTCTCATGCGTCTCGATGAGCGTATTGAGCGTTGCCGCGCGTAGGCGGGGGACGTCGCCCGACAGCACGACGAGGTTCCCCCGGACGCTCGAGAAGGCTGATCGGGCCTGCTGCAGCGCGTGAGCGGTGCCGAGTTGCGGCTCCTGCCGAACGACCTGCAAATCGCCGTGGTGGCTCAGCGCCGTCTGAACAAGGTCAGACTGGTGGCCGACGACGACCGTGATCGTTCTGGGACCCAAGGTTCGAGAGGTACGCAGAACACGATCGATGAGCGACTGACCGGCAAGCGGGTGGAGGACCTTGGGCAAACGTGACCGCATCCGTGTGCCCTTGCCCGCCGCAAGGACGATCACATGGCGGTCTCGCCTGATCATTAACGCAAGTGTAGATCGGGCAGGTCCGGCTCAGGACCTCCGCTGCGGAGTCGAGCGACCCTCGTCCGCGTCGTCAGACGGGGAGACGAGCATCTGTTGGAACGCTTCGTGGTCGTGCAGAGCCTCGAAACTCGCTTCGTGCCTCGCTAGGAACCGGTTGTCAGGATTGAGTTCGATCGCGCGGTGAAGATGGGTGACCGCGGTTGACGCGTCTCCGGCCGCCGCACGTGCGACGGCCAGCATGTACTGGACCTGCTCGCTGTCGGGTGCTTCGGCAAGCGCGGCTTCGAGATGCTGCAGTGCCTCCTGCTCGGACCCTGAATTCAGGGCTAGTGTCGCCGCGTACACTCGTTCCTCGAGGGTCTCAGGCGCCGGCGCTGGAGCTCGATGACGTTCACAGACCTCCAGATAGCGTCGGCTACGTTCGTGCATCTCGCGCTCCTCTGGGAACTCCCGGATCACCTTCCGGAACCGGTTCGCTGCCACCCTTAGATCTCGACGTTGGAGCGCCTCCAGGGCTCGCTCGTAGAGCCCGACCGCCTTGAGTTGCTTCCTTCTTCGGGCCTCCGCCGCCCTTGCGGCGGCGGCGGCGGCCCGCTTCCCCGTCTGAGTTGCCTTCGTCTTCTGAGGCGTCTTCGTCCTTACCGGGCCCTTTTTCCTGACTGGGCCTTTCTTCCTGACTGGGCCCTTTTTCCCTGGGCCATTTTTCCTCGTTGGGCTCTTCTTCTTCGCGCTCTTCGCGCTCTTTACGCCTGGCCTCTTCGTGTGACCGGACGTCTTTGACGCGGCCGTTCGTTTTCGCGATTGAGCTTTCTTGACCATTTAGGTGAGGGCCCGCACCTTAGCAGAATGAGTGTGGCTAATCAAGCCTGAGGCACGACCCACAACAATTTTGTCTTTTGACCTATTCAAGCTTGTTCTCTTCCAGCACCTTGTACACAGACTGCGCACTCAGGCCGTGCTTCTTGGCGATCTGCTTGACGGCGGCCCGCCGGCTCCCAACTAATTTGGTTAGACGACCAAAATCTTCCGTGATCTTCTTGGTGGTGGGGCGAACCTTCTTATCATCTTCCGGTGAGATGACGATTGTGAACTCGCCCTTCTTACTTGTAAGAGAGTTAACGACTTCATTGATAGGTCCTATGACCAATTCTTCGTGTGCCTTCGTCATTTCTCGACAGACAGCAATCCGACGATCTCCAAGAATCTCAGCCATATCGGCCAGGCACTTCATGATTCTGTGGGGTGCCTCGAAGAGAACGAGAGGTCTGTGCTCAGACTTTATGTCAAGAAGCCAACGTTTTCTATCATTTGACCTACTCGGTGGAAATCCAAGGAAGGTGAACTGATTCTCAGCGAGACCAGAGGCAACAAGGGCCGAGAGCGCAGCGCTCGCTCCAGGTATGGGCTCAACCCGGAAACCACCGGCGAGAGTCGATCTGACAAGATAGGCCCCCGGGTCAGAGAGGAGCGGTGTGCCGGCGTCGGTAGCGTACGCCACAGACTGTCCATCCTCCAGGCGGGAGAGTATGGCCGGCGTTCTCAGGCGCTCGTTGTGCCGGTGCAGGCTCAGCGTAGGTGTGTCGATGTCGTAACGGTGGAGTAGCTTTGCCGTGCGTCGTGTATCCTCGGCCGCGATCAGTGCCACCTCGCCGAGAACTCGAATGGCTCGGAATGTCACATCTTCGAGGTTGCCGATCGGTGTGGAGACGAGGTAGAGGACTCCTTTTGACATGATGGTCGAGCCCGAGCGAGATCCGGAGACGATCGGGCGACGCGGAGCCACCGTGAAGGTATGAGGAACGGAGCCCCGGTATTGTACCATTCAGAAGCTGCCAGCATCACGGACACCAGTACTCAGGGCTGATGGTGTCCAGCTCTGAGACCATATGCGCCGATGAGACGATCTCGATCTGGGCACTCTACGGAACCGCTCTCGCACTTCGTTGACGACTATCTCGGCTATCTCCACGAGACCCATCCAACCGAGGCTGCCTTCGATGGCGTGCATCTTCACGATGATGTGCTCGAAGACTACTCGCGTGAGTCGATCGACACGCAGGCCCGTGAGCTCGGCGGTTGGGCCCGGCGGCTGGAGGGCATCGACGCCTCCACCCTTACGCGCCAAGAGCGGGTCGAACATCGGATGCTGGCCGATAGCATCCGGGCACGTCTGTTCGCGTTAGAGGAGCTCCGTCCATGGCAGCGGAATCCGCTGCACTACGCAGAGACGCTCGCCAGTAGCGTCGCTGTGCAGGTGCTCTTCGCGCATGCCCCCGTGGCCGAACGTGCCCGTCGCGTCGTCTCCAAGTTGCGGCAGACGCCGCGACTTCTCGAGGCGGCTCGCAAGAATGTGACCGACCCGCCGGGGCTGTTTGCGAAAGTTGGTATCGAGACGTTCGAGGGCGTGCTCAACTTCTTCGAGCGAGACCTTCCCCGAGCGTTCCGCGATCTCGATGACATGCATCTCCTTGGCGATCTCGCCGATGCATCGACGGTCGCCCTTGATGCGCTGCGAGATTACATCGGACATCTGCGGGAATCGGTGGCGCCACGGAGTCGGGCGTCATTCCGTCTCGGTGCCGAACGCTTCGGTCAGATGCTTCGCCTGACTGAGGGGATCGACGTGCCGGCCGAACGGCTGCTCGAAGTCGCCGTGCGCGATCTGAAGGCCATACGCGAGGAGTTCGACCATGTTGCGGGCCGGCTGGGGGACGATCCGTTGACGGTGTGGAACGACGTCAAGACGCGTCATCCCAGCGCCGACGAGCTCTTGGGTGTGGTCGATGGACAGCTTCAAGACCTGGTCGCGTTCATCCGCCGCAGGCGCCTTATGACCGTCCCCGAACATGAACCGGTGAGGGTGGCGCCGACCCCAGAGTTCTACCGGTGGACCACGGCCAGCATGTGGTCGCCGGGCGCGTTCGAGTCGAAGGCGCTCCCAGCGTACTACTACATCACGAACGTCGACCCCTCATGGTCGGCCGAGCGTCAGGAAGAGCATCTTCGCGACTTCAACTATGCGACGCTCCCATCGATCTCGATCCATGAAGCGTTTCCTGGACACTTCCTCCACTTTGAGCACTTGCGTCAGCTGGAGGCGCCGCTTCGCAAGTCCGCTTTCTTCATGCCGGTCTCGTTCGTGGAGGGGTGGGCCCACTATGCGGAACAGCTGATGTTCGATGAGGGCTTCGAAAAGGGCAATGCGGAAGCGAGATTGGGGCAACTCGCCGAGGCACTCATCAGATTGGCGCGCACGGTTGTCGGGATCCGGTTGCATACAGAGGACCTGTCAGTAGAGCAGGGCGTTCGATTCTTCAGAGACGAAGCGTTCCTCGAAGACGGCACGGCCCGCCGCGAGGCCGAACGGGGGACGTTCGACCCGCAGTATGTCCTCTACGCCCTTGGCAAACGGATGCTGCTGAAGCTCCGCGAGGATTGTGAGGCCAAGGACGGCGACGGGTTTTCGCTGCTCCGGTTCCATGACCAGCTGCTCGGGCAAGGCGCGCTCCCGTTCTGGGCCCATCGCGAGCTGATGTTGGGCGAGTCGGGAGCGCTGTTCGACTAGTGGCCTGTATCGGCTGAATCAGTGGCGGTCGCTGGCGCGCGGTGCCCCGCCTGGCAAGGCGCGACGAGGGAGCATACCGGCCGTATTCGACCGAGAAGCAACGCCGTCAGGCGGCATGCCCCGCCCGGCGAACGGTACTGATTCAGCCGATACAGGCCACTAGGCGCCCTGGGCCCCGGGGTCAAACCGCCAGGTTTCTCCACTAGAATGGAGTTTCTAGGAGATCATGCCGCTCTACGAGTACCAGTGCGATGAATGCGAGCACCGCTTCGAGGTGATTCAGAAGTTCTCTGACGCACTCGCCTCGAGCTGCCCCAAGTGTGGTGGCGCCGTGACCAAGCTGATGTCGTCGCCAGCCATCCAGTTCAAGGGGACCGGCTGGTATATCACCGACTACGCACGAAAGCCGAGCGGCGACGAGCCCTCCAGGAAATCGGACACCGCCCAAAAGAAGGAGGCCTCGGGCGAGAAGAAGAAGAAGACCGACTCCAAGTCGACTTCGTCGGCATCGTCGTCGTCGTCGTCGTCGTCCACGGACAAGTGACTGCGTCCGGCGGTGCGGCGAGGGTCGTGGCCCTACCCGAGCGACTTGAGATACTCCCGCAACGGTGGCGCGAGGTCAGGTCGGGTCAGCGCGAAATAGAGTGTGGCCTTGAGGTATCCGAGCGTGGTACCAACGTCGTGCCTCACGCCAGTGAGGTCGTAGGCGTACAGCGGTCGGCGCTGAAGCAGATGCCGCAGGCCATCCGTGAGTTGAATCTCACCGCCCGCATCCTTGCCGGTCTGTTCGAGCGCGTCGAACACATCTGGGGTCAGAATGTAACGGCCGATGATGGCCAGATCCGACGGCGCGGTCTCCGGTTCCGGCTTCTCGACGAGGTCGTGTACTTGAAAGACGCCGTTGCGCACAGGCGTTGCGTCGATGATGCCGTAGCGGCTGACCGCCTCACGCGGCACGCGTTCGACGAGCACCACCGGACCTCCGAGCTCGTCAAACACATCGCGCATCTGGCGCAACGCCGGCGGCTTGGCGTCGATCACATCATCGGGGAGCGCCACGGCAAACGGCGCCTCGCCGACCGCATGTTGGGCCATCAGCACCGCGTGACCAAGCCCCAGGGGATCGGTCTGCTGCACGCACGTAACGTCCGCCATTGTGGTCACGGCACGGACCGCCTCGAGAGCCTCGGTTTTCCCTCGCTCGGCGAGAATCGCCTCCAGCCGGGGGTTGGCTTCGAAATGGGCCGCTGTCATCGTGTTGTCGGGACTGGTGACAAGGACGACTCGTCCGATCCCGGACTCCACAGCCTCTTCGACGCCGCATTGGATTATCGGACGGTCGACGAGAGGGAGCAGTTCCTTGGGAAACGCTTTGGTCGCCGGGAGGATGCGAGTGCCGAGGCCCGCGACAGGAAAGACGACGGTTGCAACCGAGGACTCCATGATCTGTGATCGTATCCCAGTGAGTGGGCCACCTTGCACATTCGGCCGGCCGACCCCGGCAGGTTCGGGACACCGGTCTCGTGTCCCGTCACCGTGATTCGTGTCGCGAACGACGGTGACAGGACACTAGAATAGTGCGCACGATACGGAAGGAATCGCTGGGCTATGCTCGACCCCGTCTTGCTCCGAGAACATGTTGACGACGTCCGTGTGCGCCTCGACCAGCGCGGCGTCAACCTACACGAGCACCTCGATTTCCTCACGCGGCTCGATGCGGAGCGGCGGGAGATTCTGCCGGTTCTTGAGAACGCCCGGCGCTCGCGCAAGGAGGTAGGGGGCCAGATCGCTCAGGCGAAGAAGGAAGGACGGTCGGTTGACGAGCTCCTCAAAGCCGGTCAGGTTCATGGTAAACAGATCAAGGCCCAGGAAGAGAAGCTCGAGCGGGTCGAGCGTGAGCTCCACAAGCTGTCACTCGCACTGCCCAATGTGCCCCACGATAGTGTCCCCGTCGGCAGGACGGAGGCCGAAAACGCCGAAGTGCGCCGTCACGGCGAACCGCCGACCTTTGATTTCACGCCGCAGGCCCACTGGGACCTCGGTCCGGCGCTTGGCATTCTTGACTTCAAGCGTGGCGCAAAGATTGCGCGGTCGCGCTTTACAGTGCTCGTCGGTGCGGGTGCGAGGCTCGAGCGCGCGTTGATCAATTTCATGCTCGACTTGCACACAGTGGAGCACGGGTACACCGAGATCGAGCCGCCGTTTCTTGCCAACGCCGACGCGTTGACAGGGACCGGAAACCTTCCGAAGTTTGAGGAGGACCTGTTCAAGGTCACCGGCGACTGGGACCTCTATCTGATCCCGACGGCCGAGGTGCCGCTGTGCAATCTACATCGGGACGAGATTCTTAACGGTGCGACGCTTCCGCTCCGCTACGCGGCATACACACCATGCTTTCGCAGCGAGGCTGGTTCGTACGGTAAGGATGTCCGAGGACTCATCCGGCAGCATCAATTTGACAAGGTCGAGCTGGTTGCGTACGCGAGACCCGAACAGTCGTACGAGATTCATGAGGAGCTGACCGGTCACGCGGAGGAAGTACTCAAGCGTCTCGGTCTTCCGTTCCGAACGGTGGTCCTGTGTACTGGTGACATGGGGTTCGCATCCGCGAAGACCTATGACATCGAGGTCTGGCTGCCGAGTCAGCAGACGTACCGTGAGATCTCTTCATGCAGCAACACCGAGGCGTTCCAGGCGCGCCGCGCCAACATCAGGTTCCGGCGTGAAGGACCCAAGGGGAGGCCTGAGCTCGTCCACACCCTCAACGGCTCGGGTGTGGCTGTGGGCAGAGCGTTGATCGCGATCCTCGAGAACGGCCAGCAGCCTGACGGATCGGTCGTGATTCCGGAGGCCTTGCGTCCCTACATGCGAGGTCAGGACATCATCGAACCCCGGGTGTAGCGCCCGGTGTCAGTACAGGCGATGGCGCAAGGCGTCAATTTGGCGAGGTCGCGGAGTTTCAGGAGGGATGGCCGAGCGGTTGAAGGCGGCGGTCTTGAAAACCGTTAGACGTTAACGCGTCTCCTGGGTTCGAATCCCAGTCCCTCCGCCATATTGTAACTATAAATAATTAAGAATAAATGCTTTATAAGTTAGTAGATCTTGCATGTATACATAATTAACCACATAATATGTTCTGATGTCAGATGAGCTCTGGACACGGGCGGTGACGTACCGGCCGGTGGCCGGCCAGCCAACGGGCGCCAGTAGTTTAGCTGAGTATTGACGCCCCTATATGTCAAGACACTCGTTCAGGCAGCCAAGTCTGCGGCTTGGCGCGCTCGGTAGTCTGCCATCACGCGCTGAAAGATCTCGCGGGCGAGAAAGCGTTTGAGACAGCGGATGATCTCCCGTTTGGGCCGCCCTTCAGCGGTGCGTCGTTCGACGTCGTTGAGGGTTGGTGAGTGGGACCGCATCCGCACGATGACGGCCCGGTGGAGCGCGGCGTTAGCCTGTCGATGACCGCCGCGGTAGAGGCGGTGGCGGCCCGTTGTCCTCCCGGACGAAGCCGGGATGGGGCAGGCCCCGCAGAGCTTGGCGAAGGCGGCTTCAGAATGAATCCGATCGGGGTTGTCGCCAAAGATGATCAGCATCTCGGCGGCGGTGTCGGCACCGATGCCCAAGCCCTCACGCAGCGTCGGCGAGGTCTGGGTGGTGAGTCGACCCAGGTGACGGTCGGGGTCCACGATCTCGACGGAGAGAGCGAACCAGCGACGGGCGAGCGCCCGGAGGGTATGTTTCGCCGAGGCGGTCGGCGTATCGATCGTGCCGCACCGCCATCCGCGGCAGCGTTTGAGGAGCGCCTGGTCGGCGAGCGGGTGGAGGGTCTCTCGCAGCTCGGGCGGCGCGGTGACGACGATCTGCTTCAGCGTGATCATCGCCGAGGTGCGGGCTTTGACCGCCGTCCGGCGCGCGACCTTGAGGTGGCGCATCATCTCGACCGCCCCGTCCGCGGTCTTCGGGATGGCGGTCGATTGGCCAGCCAGGACCGACCCCGCGGCGGTCTCGGCATCCACGGCGTCGGACTTCCCGGCGATTCGACGTGTGCGCCGGTCGCCCCGGTTCACTTCGAGCACCTGGTGCCCGGCTCGCCGGACCGCGCGAGCGAGTCCCGCCCCGTAGCTGCCGGTGCCCTCGATGCCGAACGCGGCGACGCGTCCGTGACGCTCGGCCCAGGTGATCAGCTGTTGGTAGCCGTCTGAGTCGGCGGCACACGATCGATCGCTGAGGCGGATCCCCCACGTGTCGATCGCCACGGCCACGTGGACGTGCTTGTGGGTGTCCACGCCGACGATCACCTTCCGCGCGTCGGGCTGGATAGTCCTGTGGTTCGTCACCGGGTGGCCTCCTCGGGTGCTGGTGCGTCGGCCGGATGGGCGGACAGGACTGTGATGGGTCGACGTTGCCGCAGGCCCCTATTGGGTCACTGCCCATCCGGTCAGACGGGTTGCCGTGTCCATCGCCGACGGACGATGACCGACAGATCAGTAGCGAGGACCGTAGGTCAGTCAAGTGGCGGGTCAGGCCACCACCCGCCGGCACCCACCAGTGTCACCGAGCGACCTCGGCAGGCAGCGGAATGATGCTCACAGTCAAGTTGACGAGAAGAGGGCCGTTTCTGATGCCAAGTATGGCGGATTCACGACGGGCTCGAGCCCAGTATCTTGGGGGTCGATCGACTAGCTTTTCGTCAACTTGACAGCCAACTCACGCGCCCTTTCGGCGCGAAACATCGCGAAGAAACCGTCCCAGAAACGCAGAGCGTTTTTTGTGTGGCGCCGCGGCGTGACGGCGCGGGGGTGAGGCCCACTGACCACCGCCGCGACGGTAGACAAAACGGGTTGGACGAAACCGCAGCGATATCCGTCTATGGGGATTCGATCGTCGGAGGCAGGCCGTGGGCAGGTGTCGTGGCCCGGCGGGGGACCAGGGGTGGGTGGGCGGAGCCGACGGTGGGGTGTGGGAGGGCCGCCCGCGCCGGTGTGGTGGATGCAACGCGCACACGCCTCCTGACACGGGTGCTGGCCGCGGTGAAATAGGCACGGGTAGACGTCGAACGGTGTGCGGTCATGACGAATCCAGAATCGCGGGGCGACGCGCGGTGCCGACCAGGCCGTCGACGAGCTGCATCTGCCCGTCGTGACACCGGGGACAGACGCGCAACGACCGTCCGGTCAGGGCGTGATAGCGATCCCGATAGTCGATGGCCACCGGGGTGGCGTCCGGCCGGGTCGGTGGCCGAGTGCCGAGGAGCTGTCGGCACTGGGTGCTGGTGCCGCGTCCGATTCGCGAGCAGGCCGTAATACCGCATGCGGTGGAAGCCGCGTCCGATTCGCGAGCAGGCCGTAATACCGCATGCGGTGGAAGCCGCGCGGGAGCACATGCAGGAGGACGCGCCGGATGAACTCCGTCGCGGCCAGGGTCATGGTCTTCTGACCCGGTGCGTGGGGACGGCGGTAGTCGGTGTAGCGGAACCGGACCTGCCCCGCGTCGAGGGCGAGGAGCCGCTGGTTGGAGATGGCGATCCGATGCGTGTACCGACCGACGTAATCGAGCACCTGGTCGGGCCCGGCGAAGGGTGGCTTGGCGTAGACCACCCAGTCGGTCTGCCGGGCGGGCTGGAGATGGGCGGCAAAGTGCTGCCGATCGTTGAGGGCGTCGAGTGTGCCGGCGAAGTGCAACTGGCCGGTCTCGAACGCCTCGCACACGGCGTCGAGCAGCAGCCGGCGAACGAGCCGGGAGAGCACCCGGACCGGGAGGAAGAACCCGGGGCGGCACGACACCCACTGCGTACCATCGGCGAGAGTCCCCCGCCGCTGGCGATCGGGTGCTACCTAGTCGTTTTCAGGCGAGAAGTAGGGCGTTCAGGCCGCTCGGTATCTGCCACCACTTGTGACTGGGTGCTACCTGGGGGAGGCGCAAAATTGGGTGCTTCCGCCATCAACTGTTGCTACCACGCCCTTATCTCGTTCTAACCAAACCGCTTAGACTAGATATTCAGTGCCAGAGAGCTGCCAGCGTCAAAATCGGCTGGAAGTATCTGGATGATTAGGGCTTAAGCTCTCTTCACCAACACTTGATGACGGAAGCACCAAACGATCTACCTGAGCCTGTTCGTGCAGAGCCGCGGCGTGCTCAGAAAGGCTACATCGTCGGGGCCGTCTCGATTCGCGAGCGCCCCGCGACGGTGGAGGACCGCGCGGTGCCGGGACATTGGGAGGGCGACCTGATCGCCGGCGCGCGCCAGTCCTACGTGGCGACGCTGGTCGAGCGGCGCTCGCGCTACGTCTGTCTCGTCCGGCTGGCCGGGCGCGCGACCCGCACGGTCGTGCGAGCGCTCACGCAACACGTGCGGCGGTTACCAGACGGCCTCATGGCCACGTTGACCTGGGATCGCGGCCTGGAACTGGCGGCCCATCGCACCTTCTCGATCGCCACCGGCGTGCAGGTCTATTTCTGCGACCCGTACAGTCCGTGGCAGCGCGGGACCAATGAGAACACGAATGGCTTGCTGCGCCAGTATCTGCCGAAGGGGACCGACCTCGCCCGCTACACACAGGCCCAACTGAATCGGATCGCGCGCGAGCTCAATACGCGGCCACGCAAGACGCTCGGCTATCGGACGCCAGCAGATATACTCGCGGAAACCGTTGCATCGACCGGTTGAATGCGAGGGACTAGTCAGGAGTCACCGTCGGTGGTGACTAAGCACTCTACTGGATCACTCCTGACAAGTCGCGTAGCGTTTAGCAATCCGGACCCAGGGGGTTGGTCCCGGCATCGGTGAACACTTCGGCTGCCGATTCAACCGGTCAGTGCAACAGTGTCCGCGAGTATATCCGCCGGCGTCCGGTAGCCGAGTGTTTTGCGAGGTCTGGTGTTAAGGCGTCGCGCAATCGCATCGAGGTACCTCTGGCTGTAGCCAGACAGGTCCGTCCGCCTGGGGAAATACTGTCGCAGCAAACCGTTGGTGTTCTCGTTGGAACCGCGCTGCCACGGACTCCGCGGGTCACAGAAGCACACCTGCACCCCGGTCGCGATCGAGAAGGTGCGATGGGCCGCGAGTTCCAACCCGCGATCCCACGTCAGTGTGGCCATCAGTCCCGCGGGAAGTCGCTGGACGCGCCGCGTGAGCGCCCGGACGACCGTCTGTGTGCCTTTCCCTGTGACCCGGACCAGGCAGACATAGCGCGAGCGCCGTTCCACGAGGGTCGCGATGTAGGAATTCCGCGAGCCCACGAGCAGGTCACCTTCCCAGTGCCCCGGCACCGCGCGGTCCTCAACCGTCGCGCCCGCTCGCGGATCGAGACGGCCCCGACGATGTAGCCGCCCGTCTTTGGTGCCGCGGCACGCGGACGTCGCATCGTGCGTCGCTGGCGCAACTGCGCCTGCAGCGCCTTGTTGAGCACGCCGCGGCTACGAACAGGCTCAGGTAGATCGTTTCGTGCGACACGTGCATCGTTGGATCACCAGGATACGCCTGACGGAGCCAGCCGGCGATCTGCTGGGGCGACCACTCGAGCGCGAGCTTGGTGGCCACCGCGACACGCAGCGCGGGGTACGTCGCCAAGCGACACCGCTTGGGCCGCCGGCCGCGCGCCCACGCCGCCGCGTCGGCCGTGGCCGCCCGATACCGCCGCCGCCCACCGTGCCGGCGTACCTCCCGACTCACCGTCGACGGGGCCCGGCGCAGCTGGCGGCTGATCTGTCGCACCGACGTCCCGCGGGCCAGGCCGCGGGAGATGGCCTCCCGCTCCGGCAGCGTGAGCGCGAGACGGGAACGCTGGCGCGCCGCCGGGGGGATCCCGCCTGTCCGCGCAACCTCATACCGCACGACCTTGGCGATCCGGCCCAGCGCGCGACCGATGGCATTCAGCGATTCCCCGCGTCGCCACCGGCGCCACAGTTCCGTCTTTTGCGCCGCCGTCAAGCGCGGGCGAAGACTTTGCACCATGAGACCTCCATCCTTGGCTCATGTTGCATCGACCTCTTGAATTCACCGCGTTAGGCAGGACCTAACTGGGCGGCGCCTCTCGCCGGGACACCGGCTCCAGCTGGACGTCAGGTTCCTCGAGCGGATCTCAGGCAGCCAGAAGCCCTTCTCTCAGTTCTTGATACCGGAGAAGTTCCAGCCAAGGGCGCCCGACTGCAGTCGAGCTGCCGACTGCCCGTGCCGCCGGTTTGAGCCAGTCGCAATCACAACGGCGTCAGGGTTTGTCCTGGATACGGTAGAGCCGACTCGCGGTACGGATGAACAGACTATCGTGGGCGACGGCAGCGCTTGCCTGCGTGTGCTCCTCGAGGCGGTTTGTTGCGAGGATCCTGAACTCGCCGCCGGCTTCGATCACGAAGGTGTCGCCCTCCTCGCCGAGAAAGAAGACCTTCCCTCGGCTCGCCCACGCGGAGCTCGAAAAACCGGTTCCATCGCCGATGCGGGCTCGATGTCGCCGCTCGCCGGTGAGCGCGTCGTACACGGCGAGGATTCCCCGGTCGCCCACTACGTAGATGTTGCCCCGGTACACGAGCGGGGACGGAAGATACGCAGCCCCGATCCTCCGACGCCATGAAACAAAAGCGTTACCCTCTTCCGAAGAGATATTGCCGGAAGCACCCGCGCGCACCGCGTAGAGGGGTCGATCGTTGTCCCAGGGAGACCCGACGGGAATGTACGCGACGTCGCCGAACGAGACTGGGCTCGCGACGACGTCGCGGATCGCGTTCTCGAGTCTCCAGAGCTCCGTTCCATCCGTGGCGTAGCTCGCGATCATGCCCGCAGTGGTGGTGACGATCTCAGTTCGCACCGAGTTCTTCCAGTACAGCGGTGTCATCCAGCTGGATCCGGTTTCGGGGTGACTCTGTCGACGCTGAATGCGCCAGAGCTCTTCACCGGTCTCTGCGTGGAGAGCGACGAGAGACGATTCATCCTCGTTGTCACGCAGGAGGTAGACCCGTCCGCCGGCAACGACGGGGGACGACCCCGGCCCGAGGTCGGCGAACATCGTGCTCGATGTCACGGCATGCTTCCAGAGAAGCTCACCGTCGAGGCTATAGGCGAAAAGCCCGACGGCGCCGAAGTGCGCGTAGACGCGTTCGCCGTCGGTTGCTGGGGTCTCAGTTGCAAGGCTGTTCTTCAGATGAATCGGCGCCAACGGTACGCCTCGGTGAGCCTCCTGGCTCCAGAGTGTTTGGCCGGTCTCGACGTCGAGGCAGTAGAGCATGTATCGGACCGGCTCCGAGAAGCCCTCCGGCAAACGCAGCGGCTGATCGTCACCACCCAAGCCGGCAAAACTCTGGCTCGGGCCTTCCAGCTCGAGTGCGGAGGTGACGAAGACGCGAGAGCCCCAAACGATGGGAGACGACCAGCCGTGACCCGGCACGTCGGAGACCCAGGCGACATTCTCGGTGGTCGACCACCTCAACGGAAACTCGGTATCGTCGGCGACACCGTTTCCGCCCGGTCCTCGGAACTGGGGCCAGTTCCCTTCGAGCGCCACCGCTTCGTCTTGTGCGTCGGCGGTCCACGCGCAACACATCACCAGCGCAAGGCTCAACAGGATGACTCGCACCACCAACCTCCTGCCGAGAGCGGTTTCGAGGTCTGTCACTCCGAGTTGCTCGCGGGTAATCTTACAACTCCGGACCGAGCCGAGGCCACGGCACCGTCCGGAAAGGCGACGACACTTCCCTGTCGGTCAACTTCATCAACGAGCAAAGGCAACACGATCCCGGCGTCGCTCTTCTCATAGAACCCATGGTCAGCGTCCGGAGTTGCGGGGGCCACCCTCGGTCCACATGCGACGAGGGTTACGAGCACGACAGGCCACAGGCGGTCCAGCTGTTTCTCCACGACTCCTCCTCGCGCTGGCTCCTAACCTTACCGCATCAACACCGCGTGGCGTCCACACCCAGTGGTGGACCCGGCATCGGTCTATACAACGGCGTTTTCCAGGAGCCCTTGTGAAGGGCAAGGCTCTTCCGTTGCGAATCTAACGGGTTAGTAGGGCAGGCAGAAGCGTTTCGGCGGCCTGCTCGATTGTTAGGCCTGCCGTATCGACCACGATGCGCTCGCGATCCCACTCACGGTAGTCGCGGGAGATCACGTCGTGCCATGTTGGCCCGCTCAGTTCCGGTTCATCATGCAATCGTTGCTCAACTCTCCGGCGATGTTCGTCGTGGTCAGAGCACTTGACCTCAACCTCGACGATTGCTGACTGCGTCCGATTCGCAACTCCCAGCCACGCATTGCGCGTGACAGGCACAGGATTAACCGAATCGGCGATCACGGTGCGCCCGAGACGCAGGTTGTCCACGGCGACCGCGCAGCCGGCCCGATAGCCAGCGTCGTCCAGCGACACGACGGTGACTCCGGATTCCCTAATGGCCCGTTCAATCGAATCGATCCGCACATGAACGGCGTCGAGTCGGCGGGCTAGCTCACGCGCCACGCTTGACTTTCCGACGCCGGGCAATCCGCCGAGCACGATGAGCATTGTCCACCAGTCTATTCCCGTGGGTTCGATAGGTCCTGCCTTGTCGCGATCTGCACACGCACCCTAGATCAGCCTCGTCATCACGAGCACAGCTATGACCGGCCACGCCAACGGGTTGACGCGGCTGAGCGTCGGCGTACCAATCCGATCACCATCGACCGCGTGGGTCCCGTGAACCTGAGCCACCCAGTCTGCGTCCAAAAGAAAAAGACGAACGATGACCCTCCAGCGAATCCGGAAGATCACCGCCCAATCCAACCATACATGCTGCGACACGCGATGGTCGCTCCGGAGGTCGAGGTTCCGCGCCCGACGAGAGCCTATACTCGGTTCTAAAGGCCAGGGAGAGGTCGACTCCGGTCGAGCACCGAGGGTTTGGTTGTGAGAGTCGAGGAAACTATCGCTTCCGCCGCCGTAGCACCCTCACGGCCGTGCCGTCTCTGCGACGTGTCCCTCTGTGTGGCGATGTTCGTCACCGCGTCTCCGCTGGCTATCGCCCAGGAACCAGCGGAGTCCCGGCCGACTCGGGCCGCCAACGAGAGCAATCTGTTCATGGAGCGGGTGCTGGACAACCGCGAGGCGTCCTGGCGCCGTCTAGGCGACTTCCTCCTGCACGAGACCGAGACCTTCTCGTTCGAGGCGCCGCTGGGGATTCCTCTCTCCGGGTTCCGGCGCGAGTACGAGTGGTACGTTCGGAACGAGGTGGTCGTGCGCAGCCCGGTTCGGTTCGACGGCGTCGACATCGACGAGGACGCCCGACGGGAATACGAGGAAGACTGGCTGCGGGAGGAGCGGCGTCGAGGAGGGCGCCCGGGATCGTCGGCTTGGCCGCGTCAGCTTGCGGGACACAGCGGACAACGTGGCGATCACGATCGAGCGAACATGGGGGGCGGTCGTCAACGAGTCGCTTCGAGACCGGATCGTCGCCGATGCCGACCGGCTTGGTGACGATCAGGCGGCGATCACGCTGAATAGCGGCGCCATTCTCGAGGACTTGGGGGGCGTCGGCGAGGTCGGCTTCGCCGCGGCCGTGGCCCGTACGCGCGACCTGTATGTGATGCTCGAGACCGATCGGCTGACCGCCACCGAGGTTGGGCGAGCACTTCGCGGGCCGCTTGCCGGCCTGGTCGACCAGATCGATCATCAATCGGGGGATCAACAAGACGTCGATCGTTACGCTCTGGATCGACCCCGAAGCTGCCCAGATCGTCAAGTACACGTTCGTCAACACCGGACTCGACTTTCTCCCGGGCCGGTGGGTGGTGCGCATCGACGGTCTGGAGGCGTCGATGGAGATGGGGCAACCAATCGGGGACGTCTGGCTGCCGCTGCGGGTGACCGTGTCCGGACGCGCGACGATGGCGCTCGGAGAGTTCGACGTCATGTTCTTACGCGAGTTCTCCGACTACCGGGAGGCGGTGACGGGCGCACGGCTGATCGAGCCAGGGGGGCCGCGTTGAGGCTGGACCGCGCAGCGACGGTGGCTGGGCTGACCCTGCTCCTCGCCGCCTCTCATGCAGCCGCTGCTCAGCCGGCCCCCTCGTCCGAACTGATCAACGAGCTGAGGGTTCACGGCAACCACTCGATACCAGACGCCGAGATTATCCAGCTGGCCGGGGTCACGACGGGCGACGGGATCGGGCCCGAGACGCTAGAGCTCATCGCGGCACGGTTGCAGGCCAGCGACCGGTTCGAGACGGTCGAGGTGCGTAAGCGATACACGTCGCTGACCCGCAGCGACGAGGTGGCGCTCATTCTAGTCGTGCACGAACGGCCGGAGTCGTCCGCTCGCAACCCGATAGTACGGGCGCTGGAGACGGCCGCCAGGCAGACGCTCTTCATGCCGATCCTGACCTATGAAGAGGGGAACGGGTTCAGCTACGGCGCCCGATTTGGCATGGTCGACGTGCTGGGCGACCGCGGCACTCTGTCGGCGCCGCTGACGCTAGGGGGGACGCGCCAGGCGGCGCTCGAGCTCGAGAAGCGGTTCGAGACCGGCCTAGCAGCCCGTGGTGAAAGTCACCGAATTAGATCGATCGCCAGAAGTGATCATGCGTACTCCACTGACGCGCATGGCCATGGGCAAACGACGGCGACGTCCCAAGCAGACGTCGATGTGGGTCGCCGCACAAGATCTGCCTCGCAGCGCCGCGCACCCGTTCTACACGCGACTGAATCACATTCTCGAGAGAGCGGATTTCGACGGGTACGTCGAGTCGCTCTGTCAGCGATTCTACGCGGATGAGATCGGCCGGCCGAGTTTGCCGCCCGGCCGGTATTTCCGCGTGTTGCTGCTCGGGTACTTCGAAGGGCTCGACTCCGAGCGGGCGATCGCGTGGCGGGCGGCCGAGTCGTTGAGCGTGCGGAGCTTCTTGGGGCTGGAGCTGCACGAAGCGCCGCCGGATCATTCGACGGTCTCGCGGACGCGTCGGCTGATCGACCTGGAAACGCATCAGGCTGTCTTCGCGTGGGTGTTGCAGCGACTGGCTGAGGCGAAGCTTGTCAAGGGCAAGACGATCGGTATCGATGCGACGACGCTGGAAGCGAACGCCGCCCTGCGAAGTATCGTGCGGCGCGACACCGGCGAGGCGTATCAGGACTTCTTGATCCAGCTCGCCCAGGCCTCGGGGATTGAGACCCCGACGCGTGCCGATCTGGCGCGCATCGATCGGAAGCGGAAGAAGAAAGGCTCGAACGACGACTGGACCCATCCGCACGATCCTGACGCAAGAATCACCAAGATGAAGGACGGCCGCACGCACCTCGCGCACAAGGCGGAGCAGGCGGTCGACCTCGACACCGGCGCGGTCGTGGCGGTGACGGTGCAGGACGCCGATGAAGGCGATGTGGCGACGAGCCGCGCGACGTTGATCACCGCGGCGGAGCACATCGAGACCGTGGTGCCTGCGGGCCGTCTTGCCGAGGTCGTCGGGGACAAGGGCTATCACAGCAACCAGGAACTCGTCGATCTTGAAGCCATCGGCCTCCGCAGCTACATCTCGGAACCAGATCGCGGCAGGCGTAAGTGGAAAGACAAGGCGGAGGCGCGCGACGCCGTCTACCGAAACCGTCGGCGTCTTCGCGGCGCGCGCGGGCAACGCCTGCTGCGCCGGCGCGGGGAACGACTCGAACGCCCCTTTGCCCATCTCTATGCCACCGGGCGGCTACGCCGCGTATACCTGCGGGGGCACGACAACATCCTCAAACGCGTCCTGCTGCACGTTGCTGGACTGAACCTTGGGTTGCTGATGCGGACGCTCACGGGTGTCGGGACACCCCGCAGTCTTCAGGGGCATGCGGTGGCGTGTCTTCGGCTGTTGTGGTCGCTCATGCGACTCCCGGAGACGCGTTGGGGCGCGCCGTGGATCTTATCTCGACCTACCATCGCCGCCAACGACCTCCGCGTGGGGCACTGCCATGTCTGGGCCGACCCGTCGTTCGGTGGTGCTTTCACCACGGGCTGCTAGTGCACGCCGTTCGCGGCGGTGTGGGCATCTCTCGTCGGGAGAATCAGCACTATCGGGTGAACGACCGGCGGACTCGCGCGTGGGTCGGCGCCGAACGCCAGCTCGGCAACGGTTTGCGGGTCTCGGCACAGACCGGCTGGAGCGACGTCCGATTCGGCCTGATCGACGACCGGGTCGTGATGCATCGCGTGGGCCTCGAGCTGGACACGCGGATCGACGCTGGCTTCCCCCGTGATGCGGTCTTCGTAAGTGCCGGGTGGCAGTGGCTCGACCCGGCCGGTGGCAGGCCGGTCATCTCGCGGCCCCAGCTCGATGGACGCGGGTTCATCGGCATGTTCGGGCAGTCGGTGCTGGCCCTCCGCGCGCGTTATCAGGGGGCGAGCGGATCAGTGCCGGCGTATGCCCAGCCGCTGGTCGGGGGGGTTGGGTCTGTAAGAGGACATCGTGTGGGTGAGCGGGCCGGTCACCGACTGACGGCGGCCTCCGCCGAACTACGATTTCCGGTGAGCTCACCGACTAGCTTCGGCAAGGCGGGCGTGCGATTGTTCGTCGACACCGGGGCGGTTTGGGACGTGGGGGATCGCCTTCGCAAGACCCGGTTCGCGCAAGGTGTCGGCGGCGGGGTGTTCCTGGGTGCGGCGTTCTTCAACCTGCAGCTCGACCTGGGGCATAACCTCCGCGGCGGAACCCGCCTCCACTTCAGCACCAGCGTGAGCTTCTAGCATCTTGTCCGCGAACGTCGGGGGCGGGAGTGAGCCTGACGCGGCGTTGCGGGTCTCTAACGGTCCCTACTAGACGAGGGGTCCCACATAGGTCCTGAGTAGTCGCGAAGGGTTTAGTAATCCCCCAGGGCTTCGGGGGAGGTCCAGACCGGGATCACTAAATACTTCGGCGTTTATCAGGACTGACTCTGCTGGTTCTGCAGCAGCTCGATGGACCAATCATGGGACAATGCCGGAGTGTGGGCCACGAGGCGGGGACGACAATCTAGGAGCACGGCTTGAGAGTCGTCCTGTTTGGCGCGACCGGCATGATAGGGCGTGGCGTTCTTCTGGAATGCCTGGCTGATCCCAACGTGACTCGCGTGCTCTCGATTGGTCGCCGCACGACTGACGTGCAGCACGCGAAACTTACACAGATCGTGCACGACGACTTCACCGACTATTCTGGGATCGGCGAGCAATTCGAAGGGTTCGATGCATGCTTCTTTTGCCTCGGTGCCTCGTCCGTTGGAATGAGCGAGGAACACTATCGCCATATCACCTATGACTTCACCCTGGCTGCGGCCCAAGCGCTCCTTGCCCGCAGTCCTGACCTTGTCTTCTGCTACGTCTCCGCCGCGGGAGCCGACACGAGCGAGCGAGGCCGCTCGATGTGGGCCAGGGTGAGAGGAAAGACCGAGAACGACCTGCTAGAACTGCCCTTGGCGGGTGTCTTCGTGTTTCGTCCGGCGTATGTCCACGCGGTCAAAGGTGTCACGCCCCAACAACCGTGGCTCCGTGTTGCGTACTACTTGGCACGACCGCTCTACCCCCTACTGCGGGTTCGCTTCCCGCGACACGTGACCACGGGTGAGGACTTCGGCCGAGCTCTGATCAGGGTGGCGGAGCACGGCTACCTGTGGTCAACCCTGGAGAGCCACGACATCAACGCCGCAGCCCGCCTAGACGAGGCCAGACCTCTCAGTCCTCACTAGGAATGCCGATTCAACCGGTCGATGCAACAGTTGCCGCAAGTGTAACCGCCGGCGTCCGATAACCAAGTGTCTTGCGCGGTCGAGTGTTCAGCCGCAGGGCAATCGCATCAAGCTGAGCCTGCGTGTAGCCGGAGAGGTCTCTGCTATCCGGGACGACCCCGCACGTCCGGGGTGCTTTTCGCACTGGTTGGTCTGTGGCCTATTCTTATCGGCCTTGGCGTCTTGGACGGCGTGTCCACCAGTCGAACTCCGGCGGGCGGTTTCCCGCCGACCCTTGGACCCGTGGTATTCGGTCTGATGTTCGTTGCACTTGGCGTCGGAAGAATCTGGCAATTCCGAGGTGCAGATGTTCGAGCGACACACTTCGCGTTTTGGACAGAGAAGAGCTAGCCTGCACGTCGTAGCCCTCCTCTCGAATACCGCTTCCGGACGCCCTGCTAGAATCGAATCGGAGGTGTGAGATGTCCCGACGATTCTCGAAACGAACTCTCCTGCTAATCGCGGTCGTCGCCACCATCGCTATTCCGTTCATCGGGGGATGTCCCAGTAGCTGTTGAAATTTAAAGCGGCGGCTCCTCGCTGGTCGTGCTATACGACCGGTGAGCTAAACCGAGGTGAAAGCCTCGCCAGCAAAGGAGCCGCCATGAAGAAGCAGTCTCGCACAGTCCCTCGTCGTCGCCAATCGGAATCCCCGGCGCCTCGCCACCTCCCGTTGGTCGAGATCCTCATTGACACCGAGGCCGAGCTCCAGGAGTTGGTGGTGGCCTCGGGCCTGAAGGTGCTCGAGGCGATGCTGGAAGAGGATCGGGCCGCGGTGTGTGGACCCCGGTATGCACATCAATCGGAGCGGCAGGCCTCTCGCGCCGGGCATGCCCCCAGTCAGGTTGTGCTGGGCGGCCGGAAGGTCGCGATCCGGCGACCGCGCGTCCGCCGCGACGGCACGGAGGTGCCGCTGCCCACGGCGCGGGCGTTCACGGACCCTGACCCGCTGAACCGGCGCGTCGTTGAGCAGATGCTCATCGGCGTGGCGACCCGCCAGTATGCGCGGAGTCTCGACCCGCTCGGCGCCGATATCACCACGCGGGGCACGAGTAAGAGTGCGGTCAGTCGGCGCTTTGTGGCCCAAACGCAAACGCAGCTGGACGCGTGGCGGGCGACGCCGCTCGACGCCCTCGACCTGACGGGGCTCCTGATCGATGGGGTGCACGTCGGCGGGCACTGTATCGTGGTGGCGCTGGGCATTGATAAAACGGGCGCCAAACACCCACTCGGCCTCTGGGAAGGGGCCACGGAGACTGCGACGGTCTGTCAGGGGCTGTTGACCAATCTCGCGAGCCGCGGGCTCCGCACCGACCGGAGCCTCCTGGTGATCCTCGATGGGGCGAAGGCCCTCGACACGGCGGTGACCCAGCTGTTCGGTCGGGCCGCCGTGGTGCAGCGGTGTCAAGTCCAGAAGGGCCGGAATATCCTCGAGTATCTCCCCGACGCGCAGCGTCCCTGGGTGAAAGCGATCCTCACGCGCGCCTCTACGCACAGCAACGTCAAGACGGCGCAGCGTCTGCTGCAGGACCTGGCTCGTCGTTTGGACACCGACTACCCGAGTGCGGCCGCGAGCGTACGGGAAGGACTCGACGAAACGCTGACCGTGCTCGGCTTGGGGCTGTCAGAGCGCCTCCGACGATCGCTCGCCACCACGAACGCCATCGAGAGTCTCCTCAGCCGCACGCGCCATGTGAAGCGAAACGTGAAACGCTGGCGCGGTGGGACGATGGTCCTCCGCTGGGTCGCTGCCGGGGTACTCGAAGCGGCGAAGGGGTTCCGTCGGGTGAAAGGATGCAAGGATATGCCAGCGCTGGTGGCCGCCCTCCGGGCACGCGACGCACGGTTAGGACTCGGGGAGTCGTCAGAGATGGTCGCGTAGTCGTGAACCGAGCCGCCGCTGAATTTCAACAGCGCACGGGACATCCCCGTTCATCGCCATCTATGTGGTTGATGGCGCGGCAGTTGCTCTCGCACCTGGCCTAGGCGATACGCTGCAATAGTCCGCCTACTCCGTGGAAACCGCGTGGGGAATGGAACCCGCGTCGGTGATTACTCGGGGTCCTGCCTTGTCGCCTTGTGTTTAGTAACCATGCCCCAGAGGCTTGGCACGGTATCGGTCTACAGTTCTCGGTACGTGTGAAGTGGCCATACTTGCGCAACGCTCTGCTACACTCACGTCGTCAGAGATGGTCGCGTAGTCGTGAACCGAGCCGCCGCTGAATTTCAACAGCGCACGGGACATCCCCGTTCATCGCCATCTATGTGGTTGATGGCGCGGCAGTTGCTCTCGCACCTGGCCTAGGCGATACGCTGCAATAGTCCGCCTACTCCGTGGAAACCGCGTGGGGAATGGAACCCGCGTCGGTGATTACTCGGGGTCCTGCCTTGTCGCCTTGTGTTTAGTAACCATGCCCCAGAGGCTTGGCACGGTATCGGTCTACAGTTCTCGGTACGTGTGAAGTGGCCATACTTGCGCAACGCTCTGCTACACTCACGCCGACCCCGACTTGCGACATACCGTTCTGGCTGCCTCTGGGAATCGCGGTGCTTCTTCTTGCCGGTTTCTTGGAATTTTCGAAACACTCCCACGTCACTACAGGGCTTCAGACCCGACTATTCGTGAGTAGCGGCCAGCTAGGCGCTGTCGCGCCCGATCGCGCCGGAAACTGTCCCTAGACCCTAAAAAGGCCGGCTACTATCAGCGCCAGGGCAAGGACCAGCTCCGTAGCGGCCCGGCCAATGTTCGGGGCCGACTACGCTCGCGCCAGTCGTCCAGATCCCCATCTTTCCTCTCAAGCCCAGGAGCTATCACGCAAAACTGACCAGAGCTTAGCCCCCGCCTTTGTGCGACGTGTGGAGTGGACGGTTCGCCGTAACTGATAGGTCCAACGTAACGGCGTTTGTCGCGAATAATCCGAAAGACCAGGCTCCAAGGCCCTCGACAAGTCGCCCAGGGTTTAGTAATCCGCCCGATTCGAGGGATAGCTAACCGCTACGGCGTTATCCACGCAACGACACACGCCCCTACTTCGGCCACCAGGGTGCGTGTCCCGTTCCTACGGACCCATCCGCTGGCGACCGAGCCCCGCCATTGGTCGTGTCATCGTCATGTTCCACATTCTGCCCATCGCAGATACGGGCGGGCGAACACGAAGGAAGACGATGAAAGACACCGGTCTGGCTCCGTGAGTTGATACGAGACGTTCGGGCACGTGATGGAACGTCACAGCACTGCCTAGGGCGAACTCGAATCCAATGCGTGGGGGGAAGTCTCTGACGGCACCGATGGTGAGCGCCACCACCGTGTCTCGCAACGGTGGTCCCTCCCCACCGTTGTGCTCGGCTACGCTAAGTAATAGCTCCGTCTCGACATCCGTCGCCTCAAACCGACTGTAGAGAGCATACGGCCCTGACCGACGGGTGCCCTCAGCAAAGAACGCATCGAACACGGCGTCCGCATGAGCCTTGTCGTTGAACCCATATCCAACGGTGAGGGCCGAGAAGTCAGGATCAGGTTGCGTCATCCACGAAGCGGATACTGTTGTGCGTCGAAGACTGCCCGGCTCCAGTTCCTCTGGCTCGTGAAGGTAGCCGTGTGACGCTTGGAACTCCCACTCCGTTCCCGCGCGAAACCAGAGCCTCGTCGCCCAGGAATCCAGTGCGCCGACATCGGAGATGGTCCATCGGTCCTCATCGGGCTCACGGCCATGAAATAGTGAACCCTCAATGGCCCAAGGGCCATGATCGACCGCCATGGCGACCACGCCCTTGGCGATGTGCGTCGAATCGAACGTGTGGTGCCCGAGGGGAGCGAACGGATTCTCTGCGGCGGAGGCCCGATGCATGAATGCCACGGGACCAAGCGTGGCTTCACCAGCGGGTCCGCCCGAGATGGTGAACCCTGTCTGAGCGGAAATCGGCACTCTATACACTCCCGCCAGTTGCATGGCGAGATCATGCGGATGCTGTCGATCTGTGATGGCCCGACCTTGAAATGCTTCGCCAGTTTGAAAAATCTCGCTGTAGCCATCGCCCCCTACGGTGGCTGGCTCCAGACTCAACATGCCGGTGAGCGTTAACGTGCCTCGACCCACAGCGCGACGGCCCATGCCCATCCACCAATTCTGTGAGACGAATTCGGTGTCCCCGCGTGGTCTGGCTTGTCGATTGAAGGTCAAGAACGCAACGCCGTCTTGCATGAACCGCCATTGCGGTGTGCCTGAGGATTCTTGGTGTGCTCGATGGTCATCCACGGGCACGTCCGGCGCCTGGTCTCCGAGTAGAGACTCTGAAGGGGGCTGAGATGCCGCCGCGTATGGGACCAGCGCGACCATGACGAACAAAGCGAGTGCAGATTGCCGACAAGTGAGCGAACCGGATCTACCGATGGACATGCGATCTCCCTTCCGAAAGGCGCTGGCGAGCCAACAACCAGGGCCACGTTGCCGAACGACCGCTGCGGAAACCGGTCGTTCTAGATTCGGAGGCTGATAGAGTGGGGGGAAACGGACCGGGGAATGGAAACGACTGAAGGTCCGTGGACGATTGGCTCACTCGACAGTTGGGATGCCAGCGAAAGCCCAACCAAGACCACAGGCAATGCCCCGTGACTGGACTTGGCCGTCAACGAGTCGATCTTTACTCCGTTGTTGTGAGATTGCTTGCAGGGATTCTCGGGCGCGGTGGGATCCGACCCGTGCTCTGGACCAGAGCCCGCATGGGCGGCACACTCTCCCGTCTGTTGGACTTCCTGATGCGATCCGGGCAGTGCTCCATCGACCTGGAATGCGCAAGCCAGCCCGCAGATAGGAAGCAACGCGGTCGTAGCGGCAACGCCGAACGCCAACCAGGATCGACTCGAAGCTGCGTGTGTCACCGGATCCATCATAGCACCGAGTATTTATCGGCCTGCGTGACTGAACCTCCCGTAACCTATGGCTTCTCTACGCCGGAACCCGCGCTCTTGCCTTGATTTCCGGCTGCCACAAAAGTGTGTGTCCCGAGGGGGAATGGCACCCGTGTCGGTGGCTTGCCGATAGGTCCTGCTTGTCGCGCGTAGTGTGGAGTAATCCGTGGGCCGTCCTCGAGATAGCGAGATCGGTGCTCGTCAGGAGTCATACGGGTCTCCGAAGACCCTAAGGCTCGCGCGGCGTCACAATCTCTGCCCGGTGCTCATGTCCGTCACAGGTCAACATCGGCAGGCGCGGATACCGAGCGTACCGGGGATCGTCGATCGAACGCTCGCACAAATAGTAACGGTCGTTCGCTCTTGTGCCGACGACTCGAGCGTACAGACAATTCAGGCAGCGGCCGACCGGTGCCTGCTCGGCGGCTGGGTCAGTCGACGACCGTCCCATCCCAGCGTCTCCATCCACGTTCGCCGTGCCCGAAGTGGCACGTCTCCGGGTGCAGTAGCTCCGCCAGAATCTCAGCGGATTCGACCACGCGCGGACCAGGACGGTTGAAATACTGATTGCCGTCCGTGATCAGGACTTGTCCATTCTTGACGGCCGAGAGCGTGGGCCACTGACGATGCGACGCCAACGGCGACATCTCACGATTGGAGCGCTCGATGTCGAACCCACACGGCATGACAGCAATCACGTCAGGGTCGGCAGCGAGCAACTGTTCGATGTCGAGATAGCCGGAGTGTTGCCCTGCCATCCCAAAGAGGTTTCGGCCGGCGGCGGAGTCGACGAGCTCGGGCACCCAGTTTCCCGCGGTCATGAGAGGGTCGATCCACTCGATGCACGCAATCGACGGGCGATCGAGCTGGGCCGTGCGCGCACGCACCGTAGCGAGGCGAGTCGTCAGCTCTGTCACGACCGCCTCACCGTGATCAGGTGCCCCAAGAGTCGACGCGACCTTGCGGATGTCTTGCCATATGTCACCGAGCGCCATTGGCTCGAGCGAGACGACCGTTGGTTGCGAACTCACCAGCTCGCAGACGGCCTGTTCGACGTCCGTGAGGCTGACCGCGCAGACCTCACACTGGGTTTGCGTGATGATTACCGTCGGCGCGAGGTCGTTCAGCAGGTCCGGGTCGACGCGGTAGACAGAGAGTCCCTCGGCGACGATGGTCCGCACCTGGTCATCAATCTCCCTGCTCGCCGCGCCGACATCGACCTTCGACGTCGAGCAGGCCGGTAACCGCTCGATGGACGAGGGGTAGTCGCACTCGTGCGACCGGCCGACGAGCTGGTCCTCGAATCCGAGCGCACACACGATTTCCGTCGCACTCGCGATGAGCGACACGATGCGATGGGCCGCCATTTACCGACCCGGCGACGCCAGAGGTTGGGGCACCGGCATCGCCTCCTTCAGGGCTGCCCGACTGAACAGCACGGGGAGAAAGAGCGCCATGCTGATCAGCGTGTTCCGTAAGTAGGGAATGGCCCGCACGTAGCAGTCGACCAAGCCAGCGAGGGTCTTTGGATAGATCGAGCCGTCCCCAAGAGCCCAGAGACCGAAGTTGGTCAACGCAAAGAACCCGATGGATGAGACGAGCCCCACGCCAGCCACCCCGCGCCATGACGGCTGACCCCGAAGTGCAAATCCCGTGGTAGCCACCAGCGCGACTGCCACATAGACCACCGGCTGATACGAATACAACGCCCAATCGACTCGTCCCGTGAGGGCCCAGATCCCCAGGTCGCCAAGCAGGAACGTGGTAACCGGGACCGCGTAGACCAGTCTCGGCCGCGCGTAGAAGGCTCCGCCGAAGATACAGATCGGCAGGATCGGAGAGAAGTTCCATGGGTAGATCGTATGTGCTCGATCGAGACGCCAAGATGCGACAGCCCGTACGGCACGAGCCGAGCGAGGACACTCAGTACGAGGAGTGCCAGAATCACTGACGGCCGAGGTTTCGTCATCGTTCTCCTCCTATGCTCGGGGACGGCGTCGTGTCTCGTCGGCGCCGGATTTAGGTACCAGATCGAAAAAAACGAAGTTATCCCGTTCGACGACCACTCCGCGCGACACGACGATGGGCCACCGGAAGATCGGTCCATCGCACACGAAGGTGTGAAACTCGCCGTTCTCGCCGCATGGATCAGCCCCGGGCGGGAGATCCGGCGCCGGTCTTCGATAACGGCACGTAGCCGAGCTCGTCCACGATCAAGAGGTCCTGTTTCGCGAGCTGTTTCTGCACACGCAGCAGGCGCTTGTCATCCCGGGCCTCGAGGAGTTCGTTCACGAGCGCGGCGGCGGTAGTGAAGCGCACCCGATAGCCTTTCTGACAGGCCGCGAGTCCCAACGCGAGCGCGAGATACGTCTTGCCCGTGCCGGAGTTGCCCAACGCCAACACGTTCTCTCTGCGGTCGAGATACTCCGAGCGGGTCAGCTCCAGCACGAGGCGTTTGTTCACCGACGGGATCGCACGGAACTCGAAGGTCTCGAGACTCTTCAAGACCGGGAACTTCGCGGCCTTGATGCGGCGCTCGGTGGCGCGCTGCTCGCGATCGAGGAGCTCGAGCTCGCAGAGGCGGAATAAGTAGCGCGAACAGTCCAGCCCTTCTTGGGCGCAGTGCCGCGCCACTTTGTCGTACTCGCGCAAGAAGGTCGGCAGGCGGAGGGCCTTGAGATGCGCCTCGAGCAGTAGGGTGGGTTTCGTCATCACTCGGCCCCCAGGAGTGCCAGGTAGTTCGCGGCCGCGGTCGTGGCCACGCGGGCGACCGGCAGATGCGGATACTGCGCCAGATTGAGGCGGGCCGGCCGGGGGTCGAGGCGGCACAGCACGAGATGCTTGACGGCGTCGAACCCGATCGCCCCCAGGCGCACGGCGTCCTGGACGGCGCCGCGGACGTGGTCGAGCCGAAAGTCCTCGAGCAGCCGCAACACCTGCACGTACTCGCGCGTGCCCGGCTTACCCAGCCGCGCCTCTAAGAGACGCCGCAGCCGGAGGAACTCCTCTGGCAGCGCCCACCCGGCGAGCGGTGCCGCTTGATGGAGTGCCCCCGTCTTGCGCTCCAACAAGGCCAGGTAGTGCCGCGGATCGAAGATCAACTCCTCCCGCCCGTAGCTGCGCCGATGCCGGGCGATCTCGTCACTCCCGCACACGATCACGACGTCGTCCACCGAGCCCTTCACTAAGACCTCCCGGTGGCCGTAGGCGGTCGGCACCGAGTAGTCGTTGCGGCGGTCGCGCACCAGGGACAACGACGTGACCCGCGTCGGGCGCGTCTCGCGGGCGTCATATGGGACCGGCGGCAATGGCAACAACGCCGCGCGGTCGCGCGCGAAGCGCTCCCCGATCGTCTCCGTGTGCCGCCGCAGCCGGCGCCCGCGCCGCGCGCGGCACTGGCACGCGAGGTCGGCGTTCAACGCGTCCCAACTGTCGAACCGTGGAATCGGCACGAAGAAGTTGCGCCGGGCGTAGCCGACCAGCCCTTCCACTTTCCCTTTGTCGTTGCCCTTGCCCGGGCGTCCGAAACGATCGTCGAATAAGTAGTGCGACTGGAGCTCGCTGAAGACCTGCGTCCGCTGGCGCGTGCCGTCCCCGAGGATCCGCGCCACCGCCAGCTTGGTGTTGTCATAGACGATGCGCCGCGGCACCCCACCGAAATAGCGAAACGCGGCGTTGTGCCCGTCGCAGAACGCCTCCGTGGTCTCAGCCGGAAACGCCTTCACGAACCCGTCGTCGCTGTGCGGGAGATCGACGACCAGGTAGTGCGCTTTGCATTCGACGCCCGCGATCACGACCAGTGCTTCGCCGAAGTCGGCTTGGGCGTCGCCCGGCGGATGCGCCAGCGGCACGAACATCTCCTGCCCGCCCAGCCGCCGCTCGCGCACGTAGGTGTTGACGATCGTGTCGCCGCCCGTGAAGCCGTGCTCCGCCCGTAAGCGCTCGCCGATGCGCTTGGCCGTGTGCCGTTGCTTCTTCGGACGGGACTGATCCTCGCGGAGGATCTGATCGATGATCCCCGTGAAGGCGTCCAGCTTGGGACGCCGGATCGGCTGCGCCCGGCGATACCCGGGCGGCCGGCGGTACCGCAGCATCTTGCGCACCGTCTCGCGGGCCAGCCCGAAGTGGCGCGCCGCCGCGCGCTCGCTCAATCCCTCCACATACACGCTGCGCCGCACCGCCGCATAGAGCTCCACTCGATACATCCCTCCTGTGTTCCACAAAACACCCTGGGAATGCTCGGTGGACCACGCGAGCGGTCTGGTTTTCCACCGCCCTCAGGCGGCTTCATCCCGCCGCTCTGTAGTCTATTTTTGCTCCGCCGTTCTCACAGGCCCTGATCTCGAAGCCGGAACCGGTGTCGCGGGGTCGACATTGCGTGGAGCCCACCTCCGACTACCCGGCTACAGCTCTGACGGACCCACCATCGAGATCTTGACCTACTCACGGCTGGCAGACGGACCGTTGCCGGCGGTGAACCGTCCCGGTTTCGGGCACATCGCGTTTGCGGTGGCGTCAGTTCCTGACGCTCGGGCTGAGGTGCCAACCTCACGAAAACCACAGGCTCTGTGCACAGCCAGACTGGGGACGTTCTCGGGGAAGATGCCTGCCTGCAACGTCCAGATCCCAACGGCTTCAGACGCTTCGATGAGGGCTACCAGGAGGGCTCGACCGACGCCGCGACCTCGCGCGACGGCGCTCACGTAGGTGAACCATTTCTCGTCCACTGCGTCGTAGTCAATACGGTGTCCGACCAATCGACGCTCATCGAGCGTTGCCGCCGGAAGGATGAGCTTGCCTGGGAGCAGCTCGTGCGGACCTACCAGGGACGTGTCTACGCTGTCGCCTTCCACTACGTCCGGGACCGCGACGAAGCCCGCGACCTGGCCCAGGCGGCGTTCGTGCGCGTCTACCAGAAGATCGGAAGCTACGACGGAGGTGGATTCCTGCCATGGCTGCTGCGGTTGGTGCGGAATCTGTGTGTCGATCACCTACGGCGCCGCAAGGCTCGTCCCCGCGCCTCAGATGTTCCCTTCGAGCAGAGTACGGGGTTCCTTAAGGAAATACAGGGTCTCAAGCTTCGGGAAATCGCCGATCTGCTCGAGCTTCCGGTCGGGACGGTCAAGTCACGTTCCAACCGTGCCAGGATCGAGCTGGCGCAACAGGTGCTCAAGCTCGACCCGTCCTACGGCTCGCCGGCGGCCGGAGCCGAGCCGGATGCTGGTCAAAGAAAGCGATGATGGACTGTCGAGGTTTTCTGATCAGGAAGAGGTGGACCCCATCCTTTGGACAGCTCAGCGGCCAAGTTAAGGTGGATTCCAGGTTCATGTTTCTAAGCCGCTTCCGACTGCGCTGACGAGGAGCGCAGCGACGAGGTCGGCGCACCTCCCAAATCCGAGTACGCCTCATCAGGCGTGCGATCATCGAGCGACGAGTGCGGTCGCTCGGCATTGTAGAAGTCGATCCACCGGCCGATGCTGGCCCGCGCCTCGGAGCCAACCTCGAAGTCGTGCAGGTAGACGCACTCGTACTTGAGCGAGCGCCACAGCCGCTCGATGAAGACGTTGTCCATCCAGCGGCCCTTGCCGTCCATCGAGATCTGCACGCCTGCGTCTTTGAGCGTCTGAGTGAACTCCAGGCTGGTGAACTGGCTGCCTTGGTCGGTGTTGAAGATCGCTGGCGGTCCGTACTGCGCGAGGGCTTCCGCGAGGGCCTCCACACAGAACGAGGCATCCATCGTGTTGGACAAGCGCCACGACAGCACCTTCCGGCTGGCCCAATCCTGGATCGCGACCAGGTACAGGAATCCGCGGTGCAGCGGAATGTACGTCACGTCGGCGCACCAGGCCTCGTTCGCACGTTCGACCGCTCGGTCGCGCAGCAAATAGGGGTAGACCCGGTGCTCCGGGTGCGGAACCGACGTGCTCGGGCGCTGGTACAGCGCCTGGAGGCCCATCTTTCGCATCAGACGACGCACCCGCTTCCGACTGACGGCGAAGCCCTCCCGGCGCAGCCAACGCGCCATCTGCCGCGATCCGTAGAACGGGGTTTCCAGAAATTGCTCGTCGATCCGGCGCATGAGCTCGAGAGTCAACTCACTCTCCCCGAGACCATCGTCGTAGAACGTCGAGCGCGAGATCGACACCAAGCCACACTGTCGCGAGATGCTTAGTTCGGAGTGGTTCGAGTCGATCAGCATTCGCCTTCGACCGTGACTCAACGGCCGAAGGCCTTGGACAAAAAATCCTTCTCGATGACGAGCTCGCCGACCTTCGCTCGCAGCTCCTGAATCTCCGCATCGCGAGACGCCTCTCGGCGCTGCTGGTGGTCCGAGAAGACGTCCACAAGCGCCTCCTGGGCTTTCTTCTTCCAGTTCGCGATCAGGTTCGGGTGGATCTTGTAGCGCGACGACAGCTCCGCCATCGTCTGCTCGCCGCGAAGCGCCTGCAGTGCCACGCGGGCCTTCAGCTCAGCGGGGTATTTTTTCCGTTTCTGCATGATTCCGATCTCTCCATTCTGAGGTCGGAATCCACCTTAGCAACCTGTCCGAATTTCGGGGTCCACCTCTGGATTGAGGCGTTCATCGACGGGAGCCTGTCGACCGCAGAGCAAGTGGCTGCCGACGGGCACCTCGCAGCGTGTCCACGATGCCGTGAAATCGCAGCGGTTCTGGGAACCGACCTCGAATTCCTGTCCGTAGAGTCTCCCGCTGGGCTCGTGGAGTCCATCCTGGAGCGAACCAGCGGCCGTCCCTGCGGCGCCGCCCTCGAACGTCTCGGCGACTACGTCGACGGTGCGCTCGGTGGCGTCGACCGCGACCTCGTACGGGGCCACCTCTGATTGCGCTGGCATCATGGCGATCACAACGTGGCTTGCCGATGACCTGCCGGCGCTTGCCGAGCTCGGACCTGATCCCGAGTTTGCCGGCGCCGTCATGGCGGCGATCGCTACGCACGAGCCTTCACGGCTTCAGGCTCGGAAGCTGTGGTGGCCGGGGTTGCTGGGACGATCGCGCCTGGCCTGGGAAGCGGGATACGTCGGCGCGATCGTGCTGTGGCTCTTGTTCGGCGCGTCGTGGGCACCGCTGCGCGCGACCTCCGAGCGAGCCCTCGCCGTCGTTCAGGAGAATCACGTTCGAAGCGTTGTCGACATTATGAAGTCGACTTTCAGAAACGATGACGCGGGGACTTCATGGGACCCCGTCTGGTCGAGGCTATGGAGGGACCGATGAACGTTAGACAAGATGCCGTCGACATGCCGATGGACACGCAGTTGTCAAGTGACTCGCACAACGAAGCGGCGCCGAACCCGGCCCGGACCCCAAGCGACTCCCCGCCCCGTTGGACAGCGAGACCCGCGAAGGGTTACCGCAAATCGCCGGTTCTTGCGTGTGTGCTCTCGTTGTTGCCCGGCATCGGACAGGTGTATGTCGGATACTACAAGCTCGGTTTCATCCACAACCTCGTCTTTGCCAGCACGATCATGCCGCTGTCGCTCGAGGTGGAGGCCATTGTCCCGCTGCTCGGCATCTTCCTGGCATTCTTCTTCGTCTGCAACATCGTCGATGCGGGTCGCCGGGCTGCCTTCTACAACCTCGCTCTCGATGGTGTCGAGGGAATCGAGCTGCCGGACGATATGAACGTGACGCTGCCGAGCTTCGGCGGGTCCGTCATGGGCGGGTTGCTTCTTATGGGTCTTGGTGTCGTCCTCCTCTCGAATACCCTGTTTGGGCTCTCTCTCGACTGGCTCGCGGACTGGTGGCCGATCGCGCCAATCATCCTCGGTGCCTATCTCTTCGGGAAGGCCCTCCAGGAGCGCCGTCAGGAGACTCAGCCTGACCAAGAGGTCCAACCCCACCCCATAGGACGGTTGTTGGTTAGAAACGAAACAGGCGGTTGATCTTCACGACGAAGGCGCGGTTCTCAAGTTCGGGGAAGCGAGGCGTCAGGGTATCGCGCTGCTCGTTGTAGACGACGAAGAGCTCGCTCCCCGGCTGGTATTCCCACCGCATTCGGAGGTTCGTGCTCAGCGACCGGCTGCTCGAGTTGTACTGGAGCAGGGCACTGACGAACATCTGTGGTGTCACGGTGTAGGTCGTGTGCGTCGCCACGAGGTTGGTCGTGAACCGGCCCTCCGGCAGGTCGACCCGGTTATACGACACGCTCGGCTCCACCGACAGCTGCGGCGTCAGCTCCAGGCGGCCTCGGCTGAACCCGACCGTCGTTTTCTCACCGCTGAAGAAGCTGCCGTGCTGGAGCGATATCGTGCCGGCGAGCCTCCGCTGCGGCCCAAGCGCGAACGACACCTGCGTATCCTGAAAGGTGTAGTCCCCCACCGGAATCGTCGCAGTGGGGGCAATCTGAAACGGCTCGGTGAGAAACTCGTAGCTCCTGGTGTGGGTCAGCGTGAACGTATCAGTGTTCTCGAACTCGATGCCGAACTGTCCCTGGGTCTCGCGGGTCTCGAGCAACCCGGCGCGGTCGAGGACATACGCGACCTGCCCCTGGAATGTGAGCTTGCGCACCGCATCGAGACGCTCCGGCCGCGGGCTGAACCGGAACAAGCCAAAGCGGCGGTCGAAGTCGTCCCGTCGGAGGAACCCGACCTCCGGATTGAAGTCCCCGCCGACCACGAGCCGTTCGGCCTGCAGACCATACCGGTCGCCGTTGTAGTCGAGCTGCGTCCGATAGCTCACGTCATCGCCTCGCAGCCCCGACACGCTGGTCTTGGCCCAGTAGGTGTTGATGTTCAGATTGTCGTAGAACGAGAAGATGCCGTCGACGCCATACGTCTCGCTGGACCCCGCACCCGACTTCGACACTGACCGGCCGGTGAAGAGCAACCCGACGTTGCTCCGCCGCAAGATGTCGCGTCGCAGGCGCGCCACGGTGAAGTTGGTGCTCCGGGTCCCGATGTCGGGAACGTCACCGGTCTGGATGTTCATGAACCCGACGCTGAACTTCCCGACGCGTCCAGTCAGCCGGCCGCCGACGTCGATCGGGACCTGCCGCCTCTGGTCCAGACCGATCTCGCGACTGTAGAAGAGAACCGGCACGTCGGTCCCGCCACCTCGGGCGCCGGCCCTCCGCGCGCCGCCGAAGGAGAAGGTCCCTCGGTTTTCCAAAAAGAACTCGCGCTTCTCGGGGAAGAACAGACTGAATCGGGTGAGATTCACCTGCTGCTCGTCCGCCTCGACCTGAGCAAAATCGGTGTTCACGGTGAGGTCGGCCACGAGGTTCTGGGTCACGCCGTATTTCAGATCGAGCCCGATGTCGCCACCCAGGTCGTTTGAGATGTGCGGTGCCACGGTTCGGTCGCTCGTCAGGTCGGTGATTGCGTATGGCTTGATGTCGAGGTTTTTCGAACCTGCCGGTACCTCCAAACCCACGAGGGTCGCCGCCCGTGACAGCTGGAAGATGCCGGCACCACCCATGGCGCTCGATACGCCCATCAGAAACGAATGTTCGTTCTTCCAGGCGTTGACGCGGCGCGCGTTGAAGCCCCAGACCTGAACCGGGCCACGCCGGTATCGGAGCGACTTGAACGGGACGGCCGCCTCGGCGGTCCAACCGCCTTCGAACCGTCCCACTTCGACATCCCAGATCGGATTCCAGTCGCCGTTATACAGACGTTCATCGGTGATCTGCCCATCCATCCGGCCACCGATCGGGTTGACGAGAAATTCGACGCCGTTCCGTCGATCGTAGAAAGTGTCGAGAATGAAGGCGACGTTGGCGTTCCGGAACACGCCGGAGTTGTCACGCCGCATCTCGTTGACGATCATCTGCGCCGGGTCACTTTCCCAGGAGCGGAAGGAGACGTAGATGTTGCTGCTGTCAAACGTCACCCAGACATCTGTCTTCTCCGTGGCCGGCGCTCCCTCGTTCGGTTCTTGCTGGACGAAATCCGAGACCGGTGGCACCGTTTGATACACTCGCTCGTCGAGCTGGCCGTCGAGCTGCAGCGGCGTGTCCAGACGGACCGCGCGCAAGGTCATGCGTCCTTGTGGGTCGCGCGATGCGACTTCGGGCGGCAGCGGTGGCGGTGGCCCGTCGATGATCGGAGTACGACCGGTCGCGAGCCCAGAGGTTGCGCCCGTGACGCTGGGCGCTCCCGCGTCGGACGCGCCTCCCCCGCCTGACCGCGCCGGCGGGGCCGACTGAGGCGTTGGCGAGTTCAAGATCCCACGAGCATTCGATTCCGCGGTATCGCGACCGCTGTCGGGCCGAGTCTCCCAGGCACGCCGGGTGAGTTGCAGGGCCCGGGCAAGTCGGTCAGCGAGTTCGTCCTCCAGCGCGAACAACGCGGACAGATCGCCATCGACCCTCGCCGCGCCCACGACCTGCCCAGTGGAATGATCGACCAGATCCGCGGCGATCCGAATTCGAGAGCCCAGCCGCTGATAGGCACCGTACACGTGCCAGGGCGCACCGGTCTCTTGCCCGATCGACGTGGCGCCGAGATCCGCCGCAACCGACTCGGCGATGGCGACCCCGATCCACGCGTCGGATGGTTCATCGGTCAGGCTCGAGAACACGCCGACCGTCACGTGGCCCGGACGCTGTGTCGGGTCGCCATCAACTTGCGCGAAGGCACGCGCCGCCGGCACCAGTGTCGCTGCCACAATCAGGCAGGCTGCCACGGCGCCCGTTCGCCCTCGCGTACAGAATATCGATCTAGTCATTCGTCCACGTGCGTAACCGTGTTTAGCAGGGAGCGCCCTTTACAGGGTACCCATGTCTCCGGAACGAAGTGTCGAGAAGCGTCTTCCGTGCCCTCCGGCCCCGACCCTCGTGCGTGACGCGGTGGCAGGAGAGGCCGTCGACAACCGGATTCATCCGGCTTGATCCAGATTGATCCGGATTGATAATGACACGATCGACTCCGAACCAGGGTCCCCCTGGAGTCTTCGGGCCGAGTGACATCTCGAACGGCTCGGCCACGTCGGCCACTCGGCGGCGCAGTGCCACCGATCGATCAGGGCCTTTCGGGCCGCCCGCCCGCAGAACGATCCTGGTCCTCATCTTCGCGCTGCACCTCGCGCACATCCAGATCGAAACAGTGGCGACCTGTCGGGTGAGACCAGAACAGGTCCAGTGACGGCCGCAACCAGTCGGTCCCGAAGGACGCACAGAGCTCGAAGGTCGACTCCGTCAGGACCCGATACTCGTACGATTGCCCGGTGGCCGGATCGCTGAAGCTGGCATCCGACGCCACGGTGTCGGGCAGTGTGTCCAGCGCTGCAGGAAGGTTCCCGCGGCGCGTCCAATGAAGGTCAACCGCGTTGGCGATCTCACGCAGGTCCTCGACACGTCGCTCGTCCAGCCGGCGCTCACGCTCAACGCTCGGAGGACCAAGCCGCATGAGGCCGTAGACGACGGCGGTTGCGACCCCCGCGATGGCAAGAACGCCGACCAAGTTCCTCGGAGAGGGAACGGTCACGACCCGGCCTCCCGTTCGTCGGCTCTGAGGTCTGACAGGTAATACCAGAAGGCGGTGCCGGCGATGCTCCCGACCGTGAGTACTTTGAGCAGGAACCGAGTGCTCAAGTCACCGCCGAGGAGATTGTAGACGAGGGTCGTCACATCGCCGATCAACACGGCCGCTGCCACGAAGAGGGTGAGATAGGTCAGCCAGCGTCTCACCTTGGATGCTCTTTTGGACGGATCTGCCGCGAGGTCCCGACCGATCAGCTGTGAAATGCCGAGGAACACAGGAAACGCCACGACAAGATATGAGATCGACCAGCGTATCGCCTGGCGGGTGTACTCCGCCGCCGAGGCAGCTGCCGCCGGGTCGGGGAACGATTGATCGATGAGCTGGAAGACCAGGTTGCCCAGGCTGAAGGCACTGACATACAGGGTGGTGAACATGAGGAGATACAGGAAGGCATCGCGGGCCGAAAGATAGGGTTGTGGGCGGGGCACAGGAATGGGAAACTGGACGTCCGCAAAGCTCGTCAAGGCGCCATGCACATCACTTGCCGCCCAGCCCGCTCGACTCAGCACATCCTCCAGCTCGGTCCGCGGCACGCCACGCGCCAGCCCGTCCTTAACGAAACCCCGGAGCTCTTCGTTCGTTGACATCTCGCCACCTTCCACCTAAGCGCGCCCGTCGAGCCGGCGGACAATGTCACGGATGACCGTCACGGCCCTCTCGAGATCGCGAGCGCTCATACCGTCGGTCATCGACTCCGACCACCGGGCGCCGATGTCGCCGAGCGTCTGCTCCAACCGGCGACCCTTCGGCGTCAGTCGTAGCAGCAGCGAACGAGTGTGGTCGGGATTACGTGCGAGGGTGACGATTCCTTCGTCCACGAGAAGGTCGGCAACCCGCTGCACACCCTGGCGGGTCATGCCCATACGCCGAGCGATCTGCGGCACCGTTCGTGTCGCTTCGGCCACGGCTCCGATGACCTGCCATCGAGCCTGGGTCTGCCCCAGCGGCGCCGTCAACGCTGCGCCGTGGCGGAGGAGCGCACCGTTGAGACGGAACACTTCAAGCATCAGGTCCCGGAACGCGGCCCCCGCAGCTACGCCCCTCATTTGCCGAGCTGCCCGACGGCTGTCCTGACCGACTGCCTCAGCCTTCATAGTGACAATATGATGTCATAATGACTCTATGCTGTCAATAGTTAGAAGTGAGCGCCCTGGTTTCCTGAGGAGGGCCGAACGACGGCGTGACCCGGCTCGAGGTGGCGCTCCTCGGCGTGGGCGACCATGCGCTCGAGATACCACTGGCGTTATGCCGGAGGTTCAAGCAGAGGCGTCTCCGACAAGTAGAGTAGCTGGCTGCCCGGCTCAACCGAGAAGGTCTTCGGAGGATTGATGATCTCCTCACCCGACGGCGTACGAAGCCCCACGACCAGGCCCCCGCGCTTGGACAGCTGCATCTCAATCAGCAAGTTGCCGAACACTACGGGGTCCGTCCGTCTGCCGGGAAACGAAACTGCTCCTCCCGGATACTCATCATCCCCCTGACCAGGCTCGATCCGACGATGCCCGCGAATAGGGCGAGCGTGAACATTCCGGCAACCATGAGGCATGCGCCGATGATTCGTCCCAAGAACGTTACCGGCGTAATGTCTCCGAACCCAACGGTCGTCACGGTGACCAATGCCCACCAAAGGCCATCCCCCACCGTGGCGATCTGCTGATTGAGTCGTACTTCGACCAGGTAGATACTCAGACCGCCAAGAATCGTGGCGGTGCCCAACACACCGAAGGCCAACGCGAAGAGCAACCCGCTTTCCTCGAACGCCTGGGTCGCGATCGCGAACGGATTCCTATATCGGAAGCCGTCGTCGTCCGGAGCAGCCTCAACAGGCGCAGCGCGCGCAAGCCGCGCAGCTCCGGAAACAGTGCCAACACGGCCAGTATGTCGACGAGCATGAGTGGCCGCAGCAGATACCTGAGGCGAGCCAACACGTGGACGCGGAGCCTGCCAACACCAGGACGCCGAAATACCTTGAGCGATGGCGGCCGAAACGTGCCGACGCGCAGAAGGATTTCCTTGCAAGAATGGTGAGCAGCAGTTGGTCGATGCGGGGCACGATCGCACGTGCCGGACTGGCCTCGGACAGCACCACCTCAAGTACGAGCAGCAGGATCGAGAGGAAGATCAGCGCCGCGATCAGGCCCTGGACATAGCGGTAGACCGTGCTATTGGGCTCGTGGAATGCGGCATGGAGATGTGCAGCGAGTATGGACATCGTGCCTTTCGATTGGCCGATTGATACAACGTCCGGACAGCCGTGGTGAGCACCGTGCCGGGGGGTACGGGCAGGCCCGCTTCTGCCATTCGGATTAGCGAATAACCTGTACCGCCGACCGAAGCGGGGTCTTGCACCTGTGCGCCGGGGAAAGAGACGACGAGGGTCATCGCTCGTAGACGACTAGGAGCCCGTGGTGAAACTCCCGCGGCATTCGACCGACACGGCATCCCTCAATTGGCGACGCTGAGACTTCTTCGAGCGGGGTCGAATATGCGCAATATTCTCCGTCGTCACGCCTTGCCACGCGAGCGCCTTGTCGGTCTCGGTGACACGCGCGAGTTTCACCACGGACTCCTAGACCTACAGGTGCGGCTCGTCCAGATCCTGCGGCTCGCCCGACGCATCCGAGACCAGAAATCCAGCGGCCATGGGCGACGGGCTTCAGGACCACATAGATACGTCGCTCATGCTCGAGTACTTGACTGCAGGTCGGTGCTCACACCTCGCCCGAGATGCGTCGGCTTACGGTGAGGCGGACAACCTCAGGGAAGTGGCTCGCCATCCCAATCGGACGTCTTGACCTCGATGCAGTGACGATCAGGGTCCCGAAAGTAGAGACTCTGGCCGCCTTCGGGCCAGTCGAGCGCACTCTCGATCTCGACCCCCTGCTCCACCAGCCGCTCTCGCCAGGTATCGAGTTGTTCCGGCCGGACGCCAAACGCCACATGCTGCTGTCCCGCGCCGTCACTCGGTGGGATCATACCGAACGACATGACACTCGGTTCAGCCGATGCGCCTTGCTTCATGATCAGTAGGACCTGCCCCGGCGCAATCCGTAGCGCCGTGAGCCTCTCTGAGGCGTGCAGCGTTGCAAAGTCGAAGACACGCTGGTAGAACTCGACGGACCGTTCCATGTCCTTCACATAGAGCGCCGTCTCGATGATTCCACAGACCCGGGACATAGCTACTGCCGGTGCCGTTAGGGTTTGCGCGCGCGAAAGTTGATTCCCTTGGTTCCGAAGTTTGCGGCCGACGACGCCTGCGGCGCCCCATCGTACACCTCGGCGCGCCACGTGATTGCGAAACCGACGAAACCGGCCGCCTTGACGACCGCGGCGAGCTCTGCTTCCAGCAGAGCACCGGCGATTCAACCGGTCCAGAGATCGATCTCTTGCTTGGCGGCTTCCGGCACCGGTTTGTCAATGGTGATGTCGCCGATCTGCAGGCGACCGGTCGGTTTGAGGACCCGCGCCATTTCGCCGAGCGCCTCTGTTTTGTCTGGGGTGAGGTTGAGCACGCCGTTCGAAATGACGACGTCGGCCCACGCATCAGGGACCGGCAGCGCCTCCATGAATCCGTCACGGAACTCGACGGTCGCGGCCCCCATTTCGTCGGCGGCCCGCCGGGCTCGATCAAGCATGGCCGGTGTCATGTCGACGCCGATCACCCGTCCATCGTCGCCGACCATCCGCGCGGCGATCAGGCTGTCGATTCCGGCTCCGCACCCAACGTCGACGACACGCTCGCCGCCTTTGAGGGGACCCAGACTGAACGGGTTGCCGGTCCCGGCGAAGGACGCCACCGCCGTCTCGGGAATGCCGTCGAGCCATTCTGACTGGTAGCCGACGATGCGGGTCAGGGCACGGCCGGTGTGGAAATGAAAGCCGCCGTTCGGATCCTGGGCGACCGCCGCGTACTCGTTCCGGATCGCGTCGCGGAGAACTTCAACGTCGACATCGATCGGGGACGGGATAGCCTGCTGCTCAGTCACGATAGTTCCTCCTTCACGGTTTCGATGAATGTATACCGCTTCTCCCTCAGAATGCTGCCGTTGGGCCTTTGGCAGCTGCTGAGAAACCGACCTGGTACGCCAATTGTAGGATCACGCTGCAGCAGTAGAGAAACGCCAGGTCTGGCGTGGAAGATCGATCCACGGGGTGCCACTCGACGCCTACAGGAGACACGCATGTCCAACTTCGATGCCAAACAGCGGGCGATTCACTGGACACAGCTGGTCATTGCCGTGCTTGCCACGTCGGTCGGGCTGATCGCGGCGCCTCAGAGCGACACGGTTGAAGCCTCGGCCGAGGCTGGGCCTGAGTATCGCGTCCTGGCAACCAATAGAACCTCGACCATGCAACGCGAGCTGAACCAAGCTGCGGCGGCAGGCTATCGGCTCGAGACGGTGATGGGTGGCGACACCGCCTTCGGCGGAAAGGAGGTGGTGGCGATTGTTCGTCAACACCGGACCGCCAAGCGCTATGCCTACCAGCTCCTGGCCACCCTGAAGACCTCGACCATGCAAGAGGAAATCCAGGACGCGGCCGCCGCCGGCTTTCACTACCGTGACCAGACTGTCTTCGAGACCGCTTTCGGTGGCGAGGAGGTGGTTGTGATCCTCGAGAGGGATAACCAGGCGACCCTACGGCCGATGGAGTATCTCCTCCTCGCGACGTCACGAACCTCGACGTTGCAGTCGGAGCTCGAAGCGGCGACGCCGAGGGGGTACGAACTCGTCGGAATGACAGTCGGCGAGACGTCATTCGGCGGCGAAGAGCTCGTCGCGATCACCCGCCGGCCGATCCCCTGAGCGCTGCCCACGGAGCGCATGGCCTCGGTTGTCGGCTCAGCGACCGCCACTGAGTCAGCCGATACAGGCCACTAGGTCGTTCTGGGCGGCGCATGTTCGTCGAAATGATGATTCCAGTGCGCCCCGCTGCAGAATGGCTTATTCGTGCTGTGCCCGCACCGGCACAGCGTGAAGTGCTCGTGTGAAGCGCCTTCACCCCACGTCACGCTGTCGACCGTGGCTCCACCTTTCACCGAATAAGGTCCATTGGGCACGATGAGGATCTTCGGATCGGCGGCAGGATCCTGCTGTTCGACACCACCTCTCGAATAGCTGAGCGCGCCCGACGGACACTGCGCAATCGTGGCAACAATCGTGTCGGTCGTGTCGCCACTCGGATCGATCCAAGGCTCCTGCCCCAGCTTGAACACGGTGTTCAGCGTGTCGGTGCACCGCGCCGAGTGTGCACAGATTCCGCGGTTGTCGTGAATGGTGAGTTCCCCGTCGCCGTAGTTGTCGCGGGCATCCGGAACCCGGTCAACGGACTTTGCGCTCGAGAACCCGTTTGCGGAGTGGGTACCGTCACAAAACGGTTTGTTCTTTGATCCCCCGCACCGACAGAGGGCGATCGTGCCATCCGACGGATACACCTTCCCGTCGAACATCCCCTGCAGCGTACGGCAACCGGTGACCCGATAGGGTCCGTTCTCTCTCGGATGGATGGTCGTCTCGTCGCTCATGAATCGCTCCTCCGTGAGGCGGCAGTCTACCATTCGTCCATGGCTTCTGTCTTCGAAGCGTCGCTGCGGACGGCGATGACCCGTCGTTCCGCGCTGATGAATCGCCTCGCGACAGAACACACCGATTGTTACCGGTTGTTGCATGGCACACAGGAGGGCGTGCCTGGTGTCACCCTGGATCGGTACGGCGACCTGGCCCTGTTGCAAAGCTTCCACGCCCCCGTTGCCGGCGATGGGGTCACTGTCGTTCGGCGGGTGGTCGACGAATTCTTCCCCGAATCAGACCTGGTCTACAACGATCGCAGCGCACCTGGCTCGCGGGTTCGCAATCGGCTCAACGACGCGGGGCGCATGGCGGCCGGGTCGGACCGCATCGTGTGCGAGCACGGCGTGCGCTTTCATCTGACGGCACGACATCGTGGTCACGATCCCTGGTTGTTTCTCGATCTCAGGACGACGCGCCGCGCGGTCATGGACGAGGCCGAGGGAAAATCTGTGCTCAACCTGTTCGCCTACACGTGCGGCGTCGGAGTAGCCGCCGCCGTGGCGGGCGCGCGTCGGGTTCTGAATGTCGATTTTTCCGGATCGAGTCTGGCGGTGGGCACGAGCAACGCCGAGCTCAATGGGGTGACGCACCTCAGCGTCGAGCTTGTCAGTGATGTGTTCCCTGCGGTCCGACAGCTCGCCGGTATCCGCCAGCCGCCGGTCGTGCGCGGTCGCAGGCTTCCGAGGTTTCCACGCCTAGAGCCAGAGAGCTTCGACCTTGTGTTTCTCGACCCGCCAGCACTGGCGAAGAGTCGTTTCGGCGTGGTCGATCTGATCCGGGACTACCAGAGCCTTTTCAAACCTGCGCTGGGAGCGGTCGGAGCGGGCGGAGTTCTGTACTGCACCTGCCACGTGGCTGCTGTCGAGGAGAAGGAATGGCATGCGCAGTTGCGGCGCTGCGCCGACAAGTATGGTCGCCCGATCCGATCGCTTGATGTGGTGCGGCCGGGCGAGGACTTCCCAAGCCCCGATGCTCGACCGCCGCTGAAGGTTGCTCGACTCGCGCTGTAAATCACGCGGTCAGGACACCTTAGAATGCCTGGCCGATCGAGAAATAGAAACGCGGTCCCTTGTCGTCGACGTCAGAGACCGGGAACCCAATATCGAAGCGGAGGAGACCGAACGCAGTGTCGGCTCGGACGCCGAAACCGGACCCGACGTTCAGGTCGCGAATCGAGAGGTCCTTGATCGACTCGAAGGCGTTGCCCGCATCCAGGAATCCAACCCCTCGAAAAATCGAAAACAGTGGGAACCGGATTTCTTGGTTGAGCACCAAGAGTGAAGTGCCACCCAAGAAGGGCCCGAGGTTGTCCCGCGCATAGCCTCGAACGGTATTGCTGCCTCCGGTGAAGAACCGTTCACTGGTAATCAGGAAATCACCACCGCGCCCGGCCGCCAGACCAAGCCGCGCGGCCGACGCGATCACCACGCTCGATCCGATGGTTCGATAGTAATACTCCTGTGCCGAGTACTTCGCGAACCGGAGGTCCGACCCCAAGAGTTCGGGCGCGTACTCGAACGTGGACGAATGGAACCACCCCTGGGTCGCGTCGAAGACGTCGTTTCGGGTATCAACGATAGCCGAGGCGTTCAGGCGGGCAATCCAGAACGGTGGCTCAGTAAACTGCGGATCAGGAACGATCAGCCTGTTGAGTGTACGCGAGAGGTTGTAGCTGTACGCAAACGTGACGTCATTTCCGAGCTTCAGCCGCTGTTCCAAGGTGAGCCGACTGGTGTCGTCGATGAAGCCGAACTCGTCCTCTCCGAACTTCTCACGCAAACGTGACGCGAAGACGTTCGACGTGAGCGGCAGCCCGAAGAACGTCCGAAGCGTCAGGAAACCTCGAAGCGCTTGCTGGATCGTGTCGTAGCGGAACGCCGTGCCCACGGTCGCCGCTCGGCCGAGAAAGTTCGGATGAGTCAGGTCGCCGACTACCCCAAGGTTGAAGTCTCGACCAGTCTCGCCTAGCGGTGCCCGCTCGTCCTTCAGCTGCAAACCGTAACGGACGCGAAACGTCGGCCACTCCTCCAGCAGAACCCGTGCGCGGACCGCCTGGGCGGCCTCAACCGCGGCGGTCGATGACGGCTCAATCGGCTGTGCCTCGATGTCGACGCTTCGAAACGCCCCGATGTCGTACAGTCGCTTTCGAGCCAGATTCCAGCCGGCAACGTCGACCGGTTGGCCCGCTTCGATCTGGAGTGCCCGTGAAACGAGCTCCGGCCGGGTGCGCCCCATACCCGCGACCACGACTTCCCGGACGATCTGCCGGGGGCCTTCATCGATGTCGACGGCGATCGCCACCGTGCCGTCGTCGCGATTGACGGTCGACTGAATGGTGACGCGTGCCAGCGTGAATCCCGCTCGGCGGTAGCGCGCACTGACCCCCGCGCGGGCTCGTTGGACGGCGGAGTCGGTGTAGAGATCGCCCGCGACGAGACGGGTCGCTCGGAGAACGTCAGCCTCGTCGAACGCAGCCACGCCAGCCACGCGGACATCGGAGACGTGATAGGCAGCGTGCTCCTGGATGAGAAGCGGCTGGGTGGCGCGATCCGGCTCGAACTCAGGGCCGCCAAGTTGAATCTCAACATCGAGGAATCCCAAACTGCGATATAGGCCCGTCAAGGCCACGACAACCGACTCAGGATTCGTCCACGCAGTGGCGGCCAGGCCGCGCGCGCCAAGATAGTCGGCAAGCTGGAGATCTGATGCATGCTGGTTGCCAGAGAACGTGAGCCGCCGCTCGGAGAAGCGCGGGCCCGACACGATTCGGAGCCGGATCTCTTTTTCGTTCGTCTCCGGTCGTTCCACGATCTCGGACTCGACCGAGGCTTGCACGAACGCGTCTTCGACCAGCGCTTGCCGGGACAGGTCCCGGAGCTCCTCGAGAAGGAAACCATCGAACACGGCGGTTGACCACGCCTCATGCATCCGGTTGAGAGTGTCACCGGATAGCGCATGTCCCTCGACGGTCAAGATTGTTCGCGGTCCGCGTTGAATCTCGTACTCGAGCGTTACCTGTTCGGTGTCTTCGAGGCGGCGCGCTCGGATACGGGCCTCGAAGTACCCCCGCTCGGAGTAGAGCCGCTCGAGACGTTCGCGGTCTCTCAGCCATTGCTGGAAGTCGAATCGGTCGTTTGACCGGAGTCTGATCTGGTCCATCAGATCGGATGCGTCGAAGCCCAAGTCGCCGGTAAACCGAACCCTCGAGACAGTCTGGGCAACCTGCGGCGTGCGTACGGGCGTCTGGCCGTTTTCCCGGGGGGGATTCCCGAACGAGATCGAGTGCCGGAATTCGTACGATCGGTCATTGTCGTCGTCGAGCACACCCCGCAGCTCGATGTTTCGTCGGGGCAGGTAGTCGATGATCCAGGTCAACAAACCGGCTTCGCGCAGATTCTGCGAGACGATGAGCTGGACCTCGCTGCTGAGATTCTTCCCGACCGTGATGCGGCTTCCGGGATTCGTTTCACCGGCAACGAGGGTTGAATCGGTCGTGAACGCGCTTCCGCCCACTTCGCTTTCGATCCGGACCGTGTCCAGCCCTACGCTCCTGCCGGCCGTGCCCAGAAGCTCCCCCGACACCAGGCCGAGGGCCTGATCTCTGGCGACCGCTCCAGGGGCCGCCTCCGCCTGGTCCAGTGTTCTGCCGGTGAGAAGAAGCGAGACGATGTCGCTCTCAGACCTTGGGGGGTCCGATTGCAGCGTCGTCGTGAGGGCGTCCGGCGTGCCCGTCAGGGTCAGCGTCACCTGATGGGACGACACTCGGGTGATGGCGGTGACGTTCAACTCGGGAAGTATCGCTGACGGGTCCACGAAATCAACGACTCCTGACTCGACTTCGTAGATGTTGTTGGCAAGACGGATCTGGCCGCCCTCTCTCAACGACGCCCGTCCGGTCAGAGCCGGGGCCCCGACGGTGCCGACCAAGCGGAGGTCAAGACCGATCTCGCCGTTGGCGTAGTTGTTGTCGACCACGATGTCGTCTTCGCTGACGACCCGCACGTTCAGCTGCAGGTCCTCGAGCGCAGACGGCTCGTCCTGTCCGATGACGGTCACCCGCTGCCGTTGCTGGAGGGTGGCCAAAAGGCCGGTCGTCAGCGCCAGCGACTGGCGGTAGTCGCCGCGGAGAATGGTCACCGTTCCCGAAGCCCTCAGCTCCTCGCCTGTCGTGTCCAGTGTGATCGCGGTGTCGACTTCGGTGCGCAGACCTTCGAGTAGCTCCATCGCCACCTCGCGACCGGTGACGGTGACAGCTCCGGCCGGACGCAGACCCTCCAGCTGGAACGCGCCTTCGATCTCGATCTCTCCGCCGTTCGCAAGACCGGCCATTTCGTACGTCCTGATGCGGTCGCCCTCCAGCCACACCGTTCCGGCAAGCCCGCTGACCAGGAGCGACGGGTCGGCAAGGCGCAGCTCGGCGTCGGAGATCTCGACCGTGCCCCGAATCACCGGCTCGCTGGTCGTGCCTTGGAAGTTGACGATCGCAAACGCCCGGCCGGCGGTGGCGCCGCCACCGCCAAGGGCCCCGAGGAGCCGAAGATCGCCCTCACCCGTCAGCGTCATGTCCACGGTCGGCTGCTCCGTCCGAAGGTCGATCGTGCCGCCGAGCGTCAGCTCGTTCCCGAGGCCACCCCATGCCAACGACCTGACCGTGAGCAGCCCATCGGCGAGCTCGACCGCGGTCGGTCGGGACTGCGTGACGGGTATGCCTGCAAGGGTCAGATCGATCTGGTCGAAGGTCAATTGCGCGTCGATATCTTCCAGCGCGAAGCCATCGGCCTCGACGTCCAGCCGAGCGGTCGAGCGACTGCCGATGCTGGCAAGCAACGCCGGGTCCACGAGCGGTTCGAGCGCTTCGGCGGTGAGGTCATCGGCCGTGAGCGTCAGATGCGCGACCGGCGTGTCAGCGGTGGCCCGCATCAACCATGAGGGGAGAAGATCCTCGAGGAGCGCCGCAGGCAACTCACCTTGACCGCTGACGCGCGAGCCCTGCCAGGTCCCCGCGAATCCCTCTAGCTGAATCGCCCGCATGTCGTAACTCACGTCGATGTCGAGGTCTCGAACGGGAGGGAGCTCCTCGAAGACGACGCTGCCGTCGCGAATCTGGATCTGCGTAGACACCGTTGGCTCACGAACCGAACCGCTCACGACGAGCTCTGAATCGATTGCTCCGCCCAGGGTCAGGGCTGTCGGCACCCCACCATCAGCACCGAGAATCGCCACGAACGGCTCGAAGTCTGAGAGGTCGCCGGCCAGTACCGCCGTGAGGCGCCCCGTGGGCGTGCTCGCAAGCGAACCGGTCAGCGTCAGTCTCGAGTCGTCGAGCAGCACCTCCAGCCGCTCGGTGGTGACCGCGGCTTCGGCGTACCGAAGAATGCCCGGGTCGGCCAGTCGGAGACGAGTTGGTCCGACGAGGCCATCGAGCTCACGAATCTCCAGCGTCATTCGAGTGTCGGCAAGCGACGATTGGTTTCCGGAAGCCGTGAGCCGCAGTGACGCGGTGCCGCTCACCTCTGGCAGGGGAGAGGCCCCGCTCGTCGGTCTCAGAACCCGGTCGAGCTCAGTTCGCAGGAAGTCGGCGGTCAGATCGAAGGCGGTATCGCCGATCAGGCCAACCTTGGCGTTGGCGGTGGCGTTGAGCGATGGAATCCCGGCGTCGAGTCGCAAGATTCCGCCATCGATCCCGAGAGCGACGTTCGCGACTCCGAGCGATCGCCCCGACCAGTCGAGGCCGTCGATTCGAACCGTTCCCTTTGCCGACGGATCGGAGAGAGAGCCGCGAGACGTGACGTCGAACTGCATCTGACCGCTCAGGCTGGAGTCGGCAGCAGTCACTGCAGCGAGCGACTCCAACGCCAGTGCTCGGCCGGTCACGTCGAGCTCGTAGGTCCCGTCGGCCAGGACGTACGACCCCCGGAGCTGGGCCAGGCCCGGGTGCTGTCGTGCCTCGAGAGTCACGATCCTGAGGACCCCGTCAGCGAGCGACACGCTCGCGGTGAGCTGGTCGAGCGTGCGGTCTCCAACGGTCATGTCCCGACCTTCCACCTCGGCCGTCAGGTGTGGAGCCCTCGTGCCTCCCGAGATCGTTACCTGCGCATCGAGGCGTCCGGTCGGTGCCACCACCGCGGGTAACGCCGGAGCGAGGGCCGAGACGTCTGACAGCCGGACGTCCAGCCTGCCGTCGACGGCGCTGGCGTCGAGATCCAGCCGAAGGCTGCCGGCGACCAGGTTGGGTCCGAACGCGGCCGTCAGCTCGTTGAGGGAGACACCACCACGGTCTGCCATGAACGTTGAGCGAACGTCGCTGCTCTCGATGCCTCGATAGCCCACCCGGGCGTCAACGATTCGTCCTTCCGCTACGGGCGAGATGACCGCTCCCGAGAGCGCGATTTCGGCCGTGGCTGTCCCACTCACTCCGGGCGTCTTGGCGTCGCCCACAAGCCCGGGAAGCGTAAACGTCTGCGCGATCTGCGCCAGGTCAGACGCATCGAAGGCCACGTCGCCCTCCAGTGTCGCATCCGTCAGGGGTGCATTATTCGGAGGGAGCCGCCCTTCCACACGGCCACGCACCGTGAGACCAGGGAGCGAGATGTTATCGAGCTCGGCTACCCATTGGCCGCCACCCGCTTCGAGCCGAGCCATCCCTCCAAACGGGACGATCCCGGCCTGAGCCTCATGTGCGCGGCTCGCGACCTCGGTCTCTACCTGAATGCCGTCAAGGTTCCACTCCGTCCAGGTGACGACCCCGTGTCCGGAGACGATGCCGGCCGGCGCGTACCGGAGCCCGCGCCCGAGCTGACGCCCGAGGGCGAGCGTGTCGAGATCTCGCCAGGCTGCCTCCACCTGGTTTGGTTCCTGAGAGTCGACGAGTGCCACCCGAGCCGACACGTCGAGGCGGCCATCTCCGTAACTCGCGGTGGCGGTGTCGACGACGAAGACCCCCGGTTCCAGTCGAGCACTGGCACGCACCGCCAGCGGCGAGAGCTCCGCCCACCGGAGTCCAGATGTCTCCATGTCGACTGTGACGCTCGGCGACGCGAGCGGTCCAGTCACACTTCCGCTGCCCACCGCCTGCCCGTCTAGACGGTGATCGGATCGCCACCACGCCGCCGCACGATCAAGGACGAGGTCGGCGCGATAGCTAAGCTCGAGTGTCGGTGCGCTGAACAGTGACAGCGCTCGACCCTCGACAAAAAGGTCACCCTCTGGCAGCTCCAGCTCGAGTGGCTCGAGGTCGAGGTTCTGTCCGTCGAATGCGATCTGAGCGTCGAGTCGGTCGACTGTCGATCGCTGGTCTCGCCATCTAATCTGGATGGGCTGAGCGACGTTCAGCGGTCCGGTCAGTGCGGCCGAAGAAGCACTGCCGGTCGCGAGATGCACGCTGACCGCCGCGGCCGCGAGGTCGTAGTCTTCAGCCTGCACGCTGATGCTGAGATCAGTCAGGTCGACGCGCTCAATGAGGGGAAGCGCGAACTGTGATGTTGTCTCAGCGGTTCCACCGTCGCTCGTGGTCGGAAGATTCCAGCTGCCGTCGGCGGACTGGATGAGTGAGAGCGCCGCGTCGTCGACTTCGACGACAGTCAGCGCCAACGACTTGGTGACTGCCGTCCAGGGAAGATCGACATGAAGACGAGCAGCCGAGAAGAAGGGGGTGTCGGTCTCATCGGACGTCGTGAGTGAGAGATCCGTCAGCTCGAAGTCCAACGTCAGCAGGTTGTAGTCGAGCCGTTCGGCTTGAACCTCGACGCCATAACGGTCGTCGAGGAAGCCGGAGGCGAACGCCAGCATGGAACGCCGTCCGGGCGGCGCGTGAAGAAACGTCAGCAGAACCCCGGTGCCAATCACGAGCGCCAGGGCCGCCACGAGCCAGCGTCGACGAGTCACCATAGTCATTGTACTGAGGGTCGGCGATCGGGGCGGCGAACGCCGACGCGGGGGCGCTCGTCGATGTCGAGGCGATGCTCGAGGGACGCGCGGGCACGCAGGTCGTGGTGAGCGGGTGAGACGACTGCAGCTTCTCGCGACCCCTGTGAGATTTGACCGTCGGCCGCGCCTCTATCCAGTGGCCTTGAGTCTCTCAAACGCCTCCAGAGCGATCTGGAGGTGCCGATCGGTGTGAGCGGCGGACATCTGCACCCGTAAGCGGGCCGTTCCTTCCCGCACGACGGGAAACCCGAAGCCCACGACGAAGATACCCAGCTCGAGCAGCCGGTCAGAGGCACGAATCGCCTCCGCCGTGTCTCCGATCATGATCGGCAAGATCGCCGAGGGAGAGTCGAGCACGTCATAGCCCAGTGACCGCAGCCCGTCACGCATGGTCGTGCAATTGGCGTGAAGCCGTGCAACCCGCTCGGGTTCCCGCTCGAGGATCTCCAATGCCTTGCTCGCGCTGCACGCCACGGTTGGGGGTAGGGCGTTGGAGAAGAGCTGGGGACGACTACGCTGGGTGAGGTAATCGATGACATGCTGTGGTCCGGCCACATAGCCGCCGGCGGCGCCACCGAGGGCCTTCCCCAAGGTCCCGGTCAGGATGTGTACGCCTTCCGGTCCATGGCTGGGAAGTCGGAGATACTCGTGCGTGCCCCGGCCATGTGCGCCCAGGACGCCGACACCGTGCGAATCGTCGATGACGAGCGTCGCATCGAAACGCCGACACAGCCCGCTCATCTCCTCGAGGCGCGCCACGTCACCCTCCATACTGAACACGCCGTCGCTGATCACGATCGTGACCTCGGCATCCTGTACGTCTACCAGCGCGGCTTCGAGTGCCGTCATGTCACTGTGGGCGTAGATCTTTCGGGTGGCTCCCCGCGTGAGGCGACCGGCGTCAATGATGCTCGCGTGATTGAGCTCGTCGGAGACGATCGCATCTCCGTCCTGAACGAGAGCCGGCAACAGTCCCTCATTGGCGTTCCAGCAACTCACGTAGGTGAGGGCCAATTCTGTTCCGAGGAAGTGCGCCAGACGGCGCTCGAGCGCTCGATGGCAGGTGAAGGTCCCGCAGATGAAGCGGACGCTCGCGGTGCCGGCGCCGTATGTCTTCAAGCCGTCGATCCCTGCTTGCACCACCTCCGGATGATTGGCCAGCCCGAGATAGTTGTTCGAGCAGAAGATGAGCACCTCCCCGATCCCCTCGATGGTTGTGGTGGGACCCATCGGCGCCCCGAGATGCCGCAACACCTTCAACGTGCCTGACGCGCGGAGGTCGTCCAGAGCGGTGGCCAGTCGTTGCGAAAGCCTTGACATCCTCACCTCCGTCACTCGTGAAGGAACCTACGATGGAAGCTCGCCGGTGGCCTGTCGGGCCCTGAGCCGTGTCAGCATGTGCACAGTCATCTCGGCGAGCGCGAAGTCGGGGTCCCATCCCCACTCCTGACGGGCGCATGTGTCGTCCAAGCTCTGGGGCCACGAGTCGGCGATGCCCTGTCGCGCATCAGGGACGTAGCGACACACAAAGCCCCGTATATGTCTCCTGATCTCGTCGGCAAGCTCTCCGGCCGAGAAGCTCATGGCGGCGATGTTGAACGAATTGTGATGCCGAAGTCTCGATCGCTCGACCTGCATGAGGCTCACCGCCGCCTTGATGCAGTCCGGCATGTAGATCATCGGCAAAACGGTGTCGGCCCTGACGAAGCAGGTGTACGGCTTGCCACTGACGGCGGCACAGAACATCGCCACGGCGTAGTCTGTCGTTCCACCTCCGGGCGGCGCTTCGCTACTGACGACACCGGGATACCGCACGCCGCGAACATCGAGGTCGTAGCGCGTGACGTAGTAGTCGCACAGGAGCTCGCCGGCCACCTTCGCCACACCGTAGATCGTGGTCGGTCGCATCAGGGCGTCTTGAGGGGTTCGCACGGAGGGGGTGTCTGGACCGAACGCGGCGATGGAGCTCGGCCAGAATACCTGCCGGACACCGTTCCGGCGCGCCGCTTCCAGCACGTGGTACAAGCCCCCCATGTTCACGGCCCACGCCAGCTGCGGGTCATCCTCGCTCACCGCCGAGAGCCGAGCGGCTAGGTGGTAGACGACGTCGACTCGATGTTCGCGGAACGCGCGTTCCACTCCGCCGGAATCGGTCACGTCGAGGATGGCGCAGGGACCCGCTTCCTGGTCTGGACCCTCCGCGGTCGGAAGGTACGGTCCGGTCGCCACGACGCTGTCTCGTCCGTGCACGCCTCGAAGCGCGCGCGTCAACTCGGTGCCGATCTGCCCGAAGGCGCCGGTGACCAGAACGCGGTCCATCTGTCGTCTCATTGCGGGCGGGCACTCACCCGCTCGGGACACCAAGCCGTCTTGCGGCGCTGGCCTTCTCCAACTCTACGGCAATGACGATCACGACGCTGAGGGCCATGCTCACGAATAGACCTTCGAGGGAGAGCGCTCCAAAGCAGTAGAGCGGCCGCCGCCATTTCGATCAGGCGATCGAGCCCAAAGCCGAGGAGCGCGACGCTCTCCGCCACCGCGCTCGCCCAGAGCACCACGACCGCTTCGATGACGTTGTAGGCGAGTGTGCCGGCAACGGTTCCCGGGCGTACTTCGCCCACCGGTGTGTACCGTCCGGGAGCACGTGGGGTCAGCCGTCACCTCGTGCATTCATGCTCCGTGTGTCGCTTGAGGGAAGCGATTGGGCGGCGCGTATGGATTCCGTGGGTGGGAGCAGTGGTCGATCTCGAGCGCGCTTCCAACACTCGAGTGACGGAGCTCGTGACCGACAACGACAACTACGACGCCACAGGCGGATAGGTAAAATCGGCGACGGCGATGCCGCCCGCCTCTACCGTCAGTGTTTCCGTGAGCACCCCATATTCCTCGTGCCATGCCTGGATCGTGTAGGTGCCGGCCGGCACGTCGTCGAGGACGAAGGTCCCGCTCAGGTTAGTGACGGCGAAATACGGGTGCGACACCACGCCGATGTATTCCGTCATCCACCGGTGGAGATCGCACCGAATACGAAGCATGCTCTCTTCCTCTTCCAGTCGCACCTCGTGGACCATGCCTTGCACAGGCTGGCCGACGTTGAAGCGATTCGAGGTGCTCGTCTGGGTATTGAGGTTGTGCAGCAGCGGATCGCTGTTCTTGATCTGCACGAGCTGACCGGCCCGCGCTCCGACGACCCTGGGCACAAAGACACAGCCCGTCTGGTCGATCGCAACCGGCTCTTCCGGTAGGGATGTTTCCGGGAAGGTGCCGTCGAGCCGGACGAAGACGTTCGCCAGACTTCCGTCGGGTGACGTCAGCACCGATTCCTGCACCACCAGCTGCCCCTCGGTGAGCTGGGAGCAGAGTGGGTCGACGCCCATCCTAATCACTGCATTACCGGGCGGATCGCCGGCAAGCCGAATATGGCCCTGAACGGTTCCCGTCGGTCCGACTGCGGTCGCGTTTGTCAGATCATCTTCGACAGGCGGCACACTCGCTTCTGGCCCCACGGTGCTCCTCGGCGGCGGGCCGGTCTCTCCTGGGTACCAGTAACGTTGATGGCACCGCTCGCAGGTCACGTCGAGGGGGCCGCCAGCGTCGAACAGGCGATCGGCGTCACGGTCCTCGATGGCGCTCAGCATCGTCGCCGCCACCTGATAGTAGTCGCCCAGGAGCCGGCGCCATGTCGCGAGGTCTTCGTCGATGAGCGCTTGAACCTCTGCGGGCTCGAGCTCGATTCCGGGGTTTTCGGACTGGAAGCCCGGGCGGGCGACCTCACGACCCGGCATGAGCAGGAGGTTCGTCGCCTCGACGAGCCGGACCGCCTCGTGCCGCAACGCATCCCACTCCTCGTCGGTGCTGGGGCGTCGTTCCTCGATGTTGCCGAACGTCACAATGGTGGCAACCGATTCCCAGATAGTGTCAGCGGCAGGATCGACGACCGAGAGCATGATGTCCTGGATGGAGGCCGTGGGCTGATAGGGAGGCGATGATGACGGTTCCGGCGGATCGGAGTTGCAGGCCCCGGCTGCTGCCGCCACAATCGCCACGACAGACACCTGCGTGACCAGACGTTGCGCGGATGGCATCCGGGAGATGGTTGCTCGTACCCTGGCGGTCATACGCATGACGCTCCTCGTGATCGCTCGATGGTCACTCGGTAACAGTACTGAACGCCGGCTGTGTCGTTGTCCACGGATACCCCGAGGTCCATGCCGACCCTGTCAGGATATGCTGCCCAGGCCCCTGGCCGCCAGAGGGTAAACTTCCGTAGCCACGCATCACCCGAAAGGAGCATAGCTATGGCAGCTCGATCGCTTCAAATCGCCCTGTCGATCGCCGTGGTGACGGTGGGGTGCGCTCAGCCGCAGGCGGATGACGAGGGCCTCCGTGACTCATTTGCCGACCGGATCTCCAGCAGCAGCTTCGTGAGCGATTTCACTCGCGAAGGCGACGAGATGACGTTCTCTGGACCGGACGGCGACGGCGGTACCGCCGCCTGGCGGGTGCGGATAGACACCACGCTGGTGGAGCCGATCTTGTTCGACGAGACGATGCCATACCAGGGGCGCGTCACGTCCGAGTGGACGGCTAACGGGGAGGTCGTCGAGTATCTAGGCAACATGACCGCGTTGCCCCAAGAGTTCCAGGACCGAGGCCTTGCACAGGAGTGCTGGGCGTACTGGGTGGAGGCAGAGAGTCGGTGGGACTGGTAGCGTCGCTGACCTGACGCCAGGCACCGGCGGCGGTGACGTTCTGCGGGAGAGACAGATGCTACTGGAAGGTGTGAATTTGATGGCCGTGGGCATGACCACGGTGTTCAGCTTCCTCACGCTCTTGGTGGTCGTGCTGGAGATCTCGGCGCGGGTCTTCCAATCCTTCGGCCATAGGTGGCCGGACCCGACGATCGCCCCGACCCGATCTGCACAGACACCAAAGACACTCGGGGATATCGACGTCGCCGTTGCTCTCGCGGGGATCGAGGCTCACCGACGGAGAAACGGGTAGACGATGTCGACACGCCGGATCGCAGTCATGAACACGTCGTTCCGCGACGGCTTTCAGTCCGTGTACGGCGCCCGTGTCTTCACCGCCGACTTCCTTCCAGCGGTCGAGGCGGCTCGCCACGCCGGTTTCACCCACTTTGAGGCTGGGGGAGGCGCCCGCTATCAGAGCCTGTATCTGTATTGCAACGAAGACGCCTTCGACATGATGGATACGTTCCGAACCACTGCCGGACCGGACGCCAACCTGCAGACCCTGGCCCGTGGCGTCAACGTCGTCGGTCTCGACAGCCAACCGTCCGACATCATCGACCTGCACGCCAGGATGTTCAAGAAGCACGGGATGACGACGATTCGCAACTTCGACGCCATGAACGACGTCCGTAACCTGTCGTACTCCGGACAGTGCATCGCCGACGCCGGATTACAGCACGAAGTAGTCGTCTCGCTGATGGAGCTGCCGCCCGGAGCGATCGGCGAGGGCGCCCATACGCCGGAGTTCTACACGTCGGTCCTGCGCTCGATCCTCGATGTCGGTGTGCCGTTCACCTCGGTCTGCTACAAGGACGCCAGTGGAACCTCTGTGCCGAGCAAGGTCTACGAATCGATCAAGCAGGCCCGGCAGCTCCTCGGCGATGACGTGCACCTGCGTCTACACACCCACGAGACCGCCGGTGTCAGCATCATGCAGTACATGGCGGCTCTCGACGCCGGTGCTGACGGTATCGACTTGTGCATGGCGCCCTGCTCGGGCGGGACGTCACAGCCGGACGTGGTCGCGATGTGGCACGCCCTCCGCGGTACCGACTACGACCTGGGTCTCGACATCGACAAGGTCCTCGAGGCCACGGAGGTCTTCAAGGAATGCATGAAGGACTATCTGTTGCCCCTGGAAGCGAAGACCGTCGACCCGTGGATTCCGTACTCGCCGATGCCGGGCGGGGCACTGACCGCGAACACGCAGATGATGCGGGACAACAACCTGCTCGATCGCTATCCCGCCGTCATCAAGGCGATGAGCGAGGTGGTCCGCCGTGGCGGTTTCGGTACTTCAGTGACGCCAGTCAGTCAGTTCTACTTCCAGCAGGCCTTCAACAATGTGATTCTGGGGCCCTGGACGCGGATCGCCGACGGATACGGCAAGATGGTCCTTGGCTATTTCGGGAAGCCACCCGTCCCTGCAGACCCTGAGATCGTGGCGATCGCCCAGGAGCAGCTCGGTCTGCCCCCGACGACAGACGATCCTCGCGCGCTCAACGACGCCGACCCTGCCAAAGGTATCGGGGCCGCAACGGCGCGGCTCACCGAAGCGGGCCTGCCGGTGAGCGATGAGAATATCTTCATCTCGGCGAGCCTCAAGGAGAAGGGCGTGACCTTCCTCAAGGGTGAGGCCACAATCGGTGTTCGCAAGAACGTGCCCGAGCAGGCTCCGACCACGCCGGCCGCGACCACGAATCGTTACACCGTTCGAGTAAACGATCGCGCCTACGATGTGGTGCTCGACGGTGGCACGGCGGTGGTCAACGGTCACGACTACACCTTCGATGTCACCGAGGGTACGGCGTCGGTCGAAACGGGGTCGGCTCCGACCGCTCGCGCCCCAGTGGATGCTGCCACCGAGGTGCGCGCCCAGCTCCCCGGCACGGTGCTGCGTCTGGTCGTCGCCGAGGGCGATACTGTCAAGGCCGGCGACACGCTGCTCGTCCTCGAGGCATTGAAGATGGAAATCGAGGTCAGCTCGCCGGTCGACGGCACCGTCACACACCTTGCCGTCGAAGCGAACGCAACCGTTGTGGCCGGAGACCTGCTGGTGGCGGTCGCGTAGTGGACAACCTGGCCAGGCTCGTGGCGGCGACGGGGATCGCCAACCTCACCTTCGGTCACCTGGTGATGATCGCAGTCTGCCTAACCCTGATCTACCTGGCGATCAAGAAGGAGTTCGAGCCGTTGCTGCTTCTCCCGATCGGCTTCGGAGGTTTACTCGCCAACGTCCCGGTCGCGGGGATCAGCGAGCCTGACGGCTTCCTCGGCATCATCTATGACCTTGGCGTCTCGAACGGCCTATTCCCCCTCTTGATCTTCATGGGGGTCGGGGCGATGACCGACTTCGGCCCGCTGCTCGCCAACCCCAAGACGGCGTTGCTGGGGGCGGCAGCCCAGTTCGGCATCTTCGGCACTGTGATCGGGGCCATCATGCTGTCGGACTACGTGCCGGGGATCGCGTTTTCGCTTCAGGATGCGGCGGCCATCGGGATCATCGGCGGGGCCGACGGACCCACGGCCATCTTTCTCGCGTCCAGGCTGTCGGAGGAACTGCTCGGTCCGATCGCGGTCGCCGCCTACTCATACATGGCGCTGGTGCCGATCATTCAGCCCCCGATCATGAACCTGCTCACGAGCGAGACCGAGCGAAAGCTCGAGATGAGGCAACTGCGCACGGTCCTTCGGGTCGAGAGGATCGTGTTCCCGTTGGTGGTGTTCGGGCTGTGTCTGTTGTTGTTGCCCGATGCCACTCCGTTGATCGGGGCCCTGATGTTGGGCAACTTGATGACGGAGTCCGGGGTCGTCGACCGTCTCGCCGGGGCCGCCCGGAACGAGCTGATCAACATCGTGACGATCCTGTTGGGCCTCGCGGTGGGCAGCAAGCTTGGCGCCGACGTCTTCTTGCAGGTCGAGACCTTGGGCATCCTGGCCCTTGGGTTGGTTGCGTTTTGCCTGGGCACCGCGGCCGGGGTGCTTCTCGCCAAGCTGATGAACCTCGTCACCAAAGAGCCGGTGAACCCGCTCATCGGTGCCGCGGGTGTGTCGGCGGTGCCGATGGCCGCGCGGGTGGTGAACAGGGTCGGGCACGACAACAATCCCAGCAACTATCTGTTGATGCACGCCATGGGTCCCAATGTGGCCGGTGTCATCGGGAGCGCGGTCGCAGCGGGAACGTTGCTGGCCTTGCTTGGGTAGGCCCCGCGCTCAGACGTAGCCGAACAGCGGCGGGAACACGGTGACGACCAGCCCCGCCCACACCGCATACACCGGCAGGTAAGCGGTTTGCCAGCGCTCGAGCGCGGCGAACGAGCCGCGGCCTCGCAGGAAGCGTGCGTAGAGCCACGCCGACCAGGTGAGGTTGACGAGCAGGATCAGGTTCTCACCGAGCGCCGCGACTTTGTTCGGGCTGAAGCCGAATTCCGAGATGCGTGCCGTGATCGCCGCCAGCGCGACGATGTCGACGACCAGGGCGCTGACCACCAGTACCAGCTGCAACGCATCGAAGGCATGGGGTCTCGTCTGTGGGTCGCGTGCTGATGCGGCGTAGAGGACTAAACCGAGAACCAGCACCAACAGTAAGTCAAAGCCGATCAAGACCTCTCGCTCCACGTCGATGCCGCTGCCGGTCCACAGCATGGTGGCCAGAAAGGCCAGGAGGACAGCAGCGAACAGTGGCGTGAACAGGCGCGTGAGCACCGGTGCCATGTTCTCGATGACGCTCTGTTTCGCCTCCACCAGCCAGGAGCCGATGATGACGGCGCCAAGCGCGCCGCATGGTAGCAGCCACGCTTGTGCCAGCCACTCGACATCCAGGCCGATCGATTGGAACATTCCTAGCGTGAAGCCGGTGAGAACGGCGCCGCCGAAGGCGATGAGGACGTAATAGATGAACAGCTCTCCGGAGAACCTGACGAAGTCCATCCGCCCACCGCCACCGTGCCAACGACCTCCGGCGTATGCGATGCCGACGGCCAGCCACAACGCGATCGGCAGGTGCAGCGCGGTGAGGACCTCGGTGGCACCGCCTGGCGTGAACGGGAAGGCGTTGACGAAGACCGCGGCGACGACAAAGGGCAGCAGCAGCCAGAGGCCACTGACTCTGTCCAGCCGACGTTTCCAGGCAAAGTATCCGGTCAGGAGTGGAAGGACGAAGAGGCTGGCGTTGCGTGTGTAGAATCCGGCGTCTTCGCCGTTGAGCTGGTGGCCGAACAGCTCCGGAACCTTCACCGCCAGCGCCGCGACAATGGCCAAGCCGACGACGACGACGCTCTCTATACGAGCCTCAGCGCTTCGCTCGGCTCCAGGGGTGACCAGCTGCTTCCACAGTCGCTCCGAATGCTCGCGTGCGAACTCACGAGACAGCGCATCGAGGTCTCCCATGCGCTTGACTGCCACGAGGAAGGCCTCATCTCCTGTCAAGCCAACGTCGATGAGGTTTGAGATCTGACCGCGAAGATGGTCCTCGAGCTCGTCGATGTCGACCGCGTGTATCGCTTGGCGCCGGCGCACGTAACCTCGCCACTGTGCGATCTGCTCGTCCAGCCGGTGCTCGGAGTCCACGATTCCTCAGCTGTTCTGCAGCGCCGGTGTCCAGGTTCGCCCCGGTGCCTCGGCCGCCGTCAACCAGATGCCGCGTAGCGTCGCATCCACGACTTGCCACTGCCTCCGCTGCGAGCTCAGCTGCGCCCGCCCCTGCCTCGTGATGCGGTAGTACTTTCGCTTCCGGCCGCTTTCAGAGGTTTGCCACCTGGACCGCACGCAGCCGGTTCGCTCGAGGCGGTGCAACACCGGGTACAACATCCCGTCCGTCCACCGCAGCTGACCGCCAGATAGTTCGCTGACCCGCTTGAGGATGGCGTAACCATAGTTCTCGTCCTCAGCCAGGATGGCCAGGACGAGCGGTGTGGCCGAGGCGGCCACCAGGTCCTTACTGACGTCCATATACATAGAAGAACTATACATTGTAGTTCTATGTAAATCCAATGGCAGCGTCGCGCCGGTTCGGTGCGGGGTTGTCATCTGCTGGGGTGTTCGAGTGACTCAACCCGAGGCTTGACTGCGCAGACTGGTCCAGTAGATCGCCGGCACGACGAACATGTTCAATGCGGTCGACGAGAACAGTCCGCAGATGATCACCAATGCGAGTGGTGCCTGAATCTCGCTGCCCGGCTCGCCGAATCCTGCCGCGACCGGGACCAGCGCCAAGCCGGTCGATAACGCGGTCATCAAGATCGGAACGAGTCGATTAACCGATCCCTGGATGATGGCCTCACGAGCGTCGGTGACGCCCTCATCTTCGCGCAAGCGTCTGATATGTGAGACGAGCATGATGCCGTTGCGCGTGGCGATACCGAAGAGCGAGATGAATCCGATCAAGGCAGCGATCGAGAGCACACCATCGCCGAGGAAGACGCCAACGACCCCGCCGATCAGTGCCAGGGGCAGGTTGATCATCACGATGGCCGCGTCTCGTACCGATTGAAACGCACTGACGAGAATCAGAAAGATCCCGGCGACCGCAGCCAGACCAAGTCCCAGAATCAGACGAGTCGCCTCGGCCTCGGCCTGGAACTGACCCCCGTACTCAACGCGGTAGCCCTCCGGGAGAGTGACACCCGTTGTGACTCGTTGGCGGATGTCGCTGACGACACTCCCGAGATCGCGACCTGCGACGTTTGCCGTCACGACGATGCGCCGCTGCACGTTCTCCCGACCAATGAGATTGGGTCCACGGTCCTCCACAATTCGAGCCAGGCTGCCGAGTGGGACACGGGCCCCCGCTGGCATGTCGATCCGAGTCTGCCAGATCGTGTCGAGGTCAGACAGGTCACTCGGCACGTAACGCAGGATTAGCGGATACATCACCTGCCCGTCTATGATTTGACCAACTTCACGACCCAGCAACGCCGTCTCTAACGCCGTCGCGGCCTGACCCGCCTGCAAGCCGTGGCGGGCGAGCGCCGCCCGATCGAAACTGACGCGAACGGTAGGGATGTCGGCCTGCGGTTCTAGCGCGACATCGACGAGCCCAGGGATACCGTCCATCGCCGCCACCGTCTGGGTGCCGATGGTGCGCAGGAGGGCGAGATCATTTCCGAAGATCTTGACCGCGATGTTGGCGCGTGACCCCGACAGCATGTGGTCGATCCGATGCGAAATCGGCTGACCGATCGTGATGTTCGTGCCTGGCACGAGAGACAGGCGCTCCCTGATTTCCTCTAGAACGACTGCCCGCGGTCGCCCCTCGGGCTCGAGGCGCACATCGATCTCGGCCGACTCGACGCCCTGGACGTGCTCATCTAGCTCGGCTCGCCCCGTTCGGCGTGCCGTCGCCGCTACTTCGGGTACGTCGAGCAAGAGACGTTCGATCGCGCTGCCAATCGCGTTCGATTCCGCCAGGCTGGTCCCTGGCAGGGTCACTGCGCTGATAACGAGCGCACCTTCGTTGAAGGCCGGGAGAAAGGCCCGCCCCATTCGGGGGACCGACGTCAGGGCGCCGGCCAACAATAGACTGGCCGCGGCGATCACGACCCAGGGGTGACTGAGTGTGCGTGGCAACAGACGCTGGTAGTACCGCTTCAGTGCCGCCGTCAGGGTCGGCTCGCGTCCCTCGAGGATGCTCGGAATGCCCGGAAGCAGATACGAGCACAGGGCTGGCGTCACGGTGAGGGCGACCACCAGCGACGCCAGAAGCGCGATCAGATACGCGAAGCCGAGCGGTTGCAGCAGTCTACCCTCCACCCCGGCGAGAAAGAGGAGCGGTAGGAACACGAGCATCACGATCACCGTGGCAAACACGATGGAGCTGCGGATCTCTCGGCTCGCGCCGTACACCACTTCCATCGTTGGGCGGCGGTCTGCCTCGGGGAGCCGAGCGTTGTCGCGGAGTCGCCTCGTGACGTTCTCGACATCGACGATCGCGTCGTCGACGAGCGCCCCGACGGCGATGGCCATCCCGCCGAGGGTCATGCTGTTGATTGACAGACCGGCGAACCGGAGACCGACGATGGCGGCCAGCAGCGACAGAGGAATGGCCAGCAGCGTGATGGCGCCGGCGCGCAGGTTCGCCAGAAAGACCAGCGTGACGATGATGACCAGCATCGTCCCGTCGCGCAGGGCGGTCGTGAGGTTCCCGAGCGCGAGCTCGATGAAGTCGGCCTGCTGGAAGAGTCGCGTGTCGAGCTGCATTCCGGCCGGAAGGGTGGTCTGAATCTCGTCGAGCACCCCCTCGAGTTCGCGAGTCAGCGCGAGCGTATTGACATCGGGCTGGCGTTGGATACCCAGAATGACTGCGGGTCGGGCGTTGTGCGAGCCGTCACCGCGTTTGAGCGACTCGCCCACCCGCAATTCGGCGACGTCCCGCACGTGAATCGGTCTGGTATCTCGAACCGTGATGACTGTTGATCCGATGCCATCCAGGTCGGCCAGACGTCCAACGCCCTGGATGAGGTACTCCTGTCCGCCGGCCAGTCGAAACCCGGCCGATGTATTTCGATTCGCCTGTCGCAGCGCGTCCTCGACGGCGCTGAATGCGACGCCGTAGTCGGCCAGCCGCTCGGGATCGACCAGCACCTCCACCTGTCGCCGTTCACCGCCGATGACCGTCACTTGTGACACGCCAGGTGTCGCAAGCAGTCGGCGCCGAACGAGCGTGTCGGCGGTTGTCCGTACTTCAAGAGGCGTGTGATCCGATGATTCGAGGGCGACGAACATGATCTCGCCCATGATCGACGAGAGTGGTGCGAGGACTGGTGCTTCAACCTCGTCTGGTAGCGTGTCGGCGACGGCCGTCAGCTTTTCTGTGACGGTCTGCCGAGCGCGGTAGATGTCCTCGCCCCAGTCGAAGTCGACCCAGATCACCGCGATACCGACGGCGGTGGCCGAGCGCACACGCCTGACACCAGACGCGCCGTTGAGTGCGACTTCGATCGGGAAGGTGACGAGCGATTCCATGTCGGTCGGCGCCATTCCGTGACCCTCGACCAGCACCGTCACCGTCGGGGCGGTGAGATCTGGCAGAACGTCGACCGGCATCCGCGCAGCCACGTAGCCGCCCCAGACCAGGAACGCGGCCGCCACCGCGAGCACGACGAGGCGGTTTCGCAGCGACCAGTGAATCAGGGCGTCGAGCATTCACGACCTCGCCAGGAAACGCTCATTCCCACTAGTGCGTGTGTCCATGCGCCGGAACCTGTGGTGACAGTGCCGCCAACCGAATGAGCGGTGCGCCGCGGATGACGATCCGCTCGCCAGCTGCGATGTCGCCCGTGATTTGGGCAAGACCCGCTTCGCGATTGCCGATCCGCACCGCACGCCGCTCGAAGCGTTCGCCACTCACCTGCACGAAGACGACCGGCTGACCGGCATCGTCGACGATGGCGGTGTCCGGCACGGTCACGGCGTTGGTTGCCGCCGCTACGAAGAGACGGAGAGAAACCGCCTGCCCGATGGCGAGTCGTCGATCAGGATCTCGTAGCTCATAGATGATCGGGACAGTCCGGGTTTGCCTGTCGAGCACGCGGCCGACCGCGACGAGGCGGTCGAGAGCGACCGGCGGAAGACCCGGCACCTCCAGCTCGGCGCCGACCAGCTCGTCGATGCGCGCCAGCGCCGCTTCCGGCAACGAGCCGACCACATGGACCCGGTCGAGGGCCACGATCTCGAAGAGCCGCGCACCCTCTTCCACACTCGCGCCAGACGTGGCGTCCGACTCGGCGACGACGCCGCTCATCGGAGCCCGCAGCACGAACCGGATGTCGCGGGAACCTTCACCCTCCCCGGTGCGCGTGGTGTCGAGTTGTGCCAGATGGGCTTCGGCAGCCGTCAGACGCGCTTCGGCGGTGCGCTCCGCGACCTGCACCTCGAGCTCACGCCGCGCCGGCAGGGCGCCGGACGCCACCAGTCGTTCGACCCGGGCGCGCCCGGCGCGGGCAAGCTCTACAGCATCACGCGCCTCAGCCACGGCAAGCTCGAGTGCTGGCCGGTCCTCACCATGCCCGCTATGCGGGATGATCTCGGCCAGCGTGTCGCCACGCACAACTGCCGACCCGACCGGATGTACTGAGAGGTCGCTTGCCAGCCGTCCCGCCACCGGCGTCGTGACGTCGCCGTGACCACCGGTGCGCGGCTCGATCTCGGCGGCGATCACCAGACTCTCGGCCATCTCGCGTTGGTCGGCCGGAATCGTCGCGAAGTCCAGTACCCATTGCTGTTCCTTGAGGAACGGAATCGCTCCATCTTCCGCTGCTTCAGTCATCATGAGCGCCTCGGCCTCGGCCACGGTCAAAACGGTAACCTCACCGAGGTCGTGCCGGTCGTCGAGCCCTGGCGCGGCGAGCCGTATTTCAAGTCGGTGACGTCCCGCACGCGCTGGCGTGACGTCCACTCCGAAGATCCCAGGTCGGCCTGGCGCATCGACGGCGTACTCGGCATCCGCGGCGCCGGTCAACTGCACGACGGCCCGGCCCGCCCGAGCAGGTTCAAACGTCGAGAGGTCGGTGAAGTGGATCGCGAACCGACTGGTCACGCCCTCCACGAGCGGGGGGTACTCGACGAACAGCTCGGTGCGTGCGGTCCATCGGGTCTCGACGATCGGCGGTGGTTCGTCGACGACCTCGTTGTCTGCGGTCTCCGTTCCAGGACTGCTGCAGGCCGCGAGCAGCAGAATCGGCGCAAGGCCGAGCCATCGAACGCGTAGATCCGGTTGACGGCGACGCATCATATTCAGGATCAGGGTCAGAGTCATGGGGCTATCTCCCCTCCGACTGCGTGGTCGAGTTCGATCACAGCTCGGCGTGCTTCCGCGGAGAGGTCGAGGAACCGCAGCTCGGCGCCAAGCTTGACGCGATGGGCGTCAAGTAGCTCGAGAATGCCGTACTCACCCTCTTCATATGCCGCCGTGGCGATGGCGACCAGTTGGCTCGCTCGCTCAACAGACTCGGTCCGATACCGGCCGGTCAGGTCCGTGTACCTCAATGCCGCGGCATGGGCGGCCCGAACCTCGCTCTCGATTTGTGCACCAAGCACCGACCGCTCGGCATCCGCTCGGGCCCGCGCCGCTTCAGCCCGCGCCACCTGAGCCTGACCTCGGTTGAACAGCGGGACCGCCACCGTGGCCGTCAGGGCGTAGCCCGAGTCCCTCAAGGTTGGCGGACCCGACCGTTTTAGCCCCGCGGTCACCGAGGTTTCCGGAAACCGTAGCCGCCGGGCGGCGCGCTCCTCAGTTGCCCAGCGGGCTTCGTGGTGGACCAGGGCACGATAATCCGCTCGGCGCGACAACGCCTGGGCCAGCAGGGATGCAAGCTGGTCGATATCAGCGCCATCAGTGAGTTCGCCGACCGCCTGCAGCTGGGTTGGATCTGAGCCGGGCCTGAAGAACGATGAGAGCTCGGCCTGGGCTCTGAGGCGGTCGATTTCGGCGGACTCCAGGTCCACAGCGGTATCGGCCATCTCACGCTCGGCGCGGAGACGGTCGAAGAGCGAGCCCTCGCCCTCAGCCTCCCGCGCGCGAAGCACATCGACGAGTCCGGTGAGCCCTTCCAGCCCATCCTCCAGCGCGGCTATCTGGCCCTGAGCCATGAGCAGGCCGGTGAACGCCAGACGTAAACGTGTTTCGAACGCCGTGAGGTTGGCATCGGCGCCAGCCCTGGCGGCGGTGACGGCCTGCGCCGAGGCCTCGCCCAGGAGTCCGCGACGTCCACGCAGCGGCAGCTCTTGAGTCACCAGGACGAAGTCGTCGGCACTGAGACCGGAGTCTTCCCGCGTGTAGCCGAACGTGGGGTTGGCGAGAAAGGTGCGCTCCCGCGTGTCGGCCTCTAGTTCGCGCACCGTGAGATCGAGGACTCGGATCTGTGGATGTTCGGAGCGCATGCGAGCAAGCGCCTGTGCCTCAGTCAGCGTCTGTGCAGACACTGCCTGCACGACCAGCGCAGACAGGCCTGCAATCAAGACGGTTCGTCGCCCTCGACTCATGACGTCGTCTCCCAATAGCCGTCCGTTACCGCCGGACGGGACGTTACAGCGAACACTGCTTTACGAACGGAGGTGGACGGGTAAACGAAAACGCTAGAGAGGTGGTGCGCGGGCGGCGAGGTGTGTGAGCGGTGGCGGGTTGGGTCGAGCGTTGGAGGCGACGGGAACGGACCGACCCCGCAGGTCGTGTACGACTCTGGCCTCCCATATTTCCGCGAGCGCGGGAGTGACCCCGACGCGAATCCCCGGGCGCTCGATTGCCAGCGTGACCAGCGGAATTGAGGTGTGGTGATGGTGTTCGCGGGAGACCGTCGGGGGTCGATCCGCCGTCTGACTCTCGACCGGATGCCAGTGGGAGCGCTGCCCGTGGTCGTGCGTCGACCGGGCATGACCCTGCGCGTGCCCGGGCTGCTCTGCTCCGTGACCCTTCCCGTGCGGGTGAACGTGTGCGAACGGTGCCGAACTGCCGGCTGTCACCAGCACCGCCGCGAGCAGCACCGACATGACTCGATCGGCCATCACTCTTATGCTGACGCGCGGCCGGGCCGCTGTCAACGTTCTCGGCTTTGCAGCAGCGCGATGGCCCAGGCCACGGCGTGCGCGACGAGCCAGCTCGCTGCTCCGCTGACGTCGTGGCGCAGGACCGCCCAGCCGTTCGCAATGACGAGTGCCGATACAGGTCTGGCCTGATGGTCATGTCGTCGTTGCCTGAAGACGTCTCTGAGGGCCGTGAGTTTCGGGTCGTCACCCGCGCGTCTACAGTACTGTCGTGCGTGACCGAGAGTTCCACATTTTTGTAGCGCGATCGAAACCGAGGAAACTTTCGATTCCATGAATCCCTAATGATTCTGTGCCCGGAGGCGCTCCCGGCCAAGGTGAGGTCTGGATCGAGTCTTGCTGACAGCACGGGCGTCTAGAGAGTCCACCTAGAACCGACGACTGTCGGGTGCGCTTGCCACGACACTGAAGGAGTTTCCATTGAGCCAGACACTGTCACCTGAAGCGTCCACGTTCCAGTCATCCGGTCCGGTCGCGACCAGCGGAAACACCTCGACCTCGGCCGGCACGTCCGCGCGCGTCGCGGCCATCGCGGCGGTGACGGGCTACAAGTCGTCGGCGCCGTCTCTCAATTTCTCGGAAACGTCAGCGTAGGGAGAAAGTTCGCCGCCAACGTGTTTAGCAAGAAGGTGATGAGAGACCGCCTTCCCAAGTCGATCCAGAAATCGCTGCTCAGAACGATTGAATCGGGAGTACTGCTCGACCCGTCGGTTGCGGATGTCGTGGCCGCCGCGATGAAGGACTGGGCGATCGAGAAGAGTGCCACCCACTATGCGCACGTCTTCTTTCCTCTGACGGGTGCGACCGCGGAAAAGCACGATAGCTTCCTGACACCGAGTGAGGACGGCGGCGCGATTGCGGAGTTCTCGGGGAGTCAGTTGATTCAAGGCGAACCCGACGGGTCGAGCTTTCCGACCGGCGGGATCCGCCAGACGTTCGAAGCCCGGGGATACACCATCTGGGACGTGACCAGTCCGGCCTATATCCTGGAGAACCCTAACGGGACGACGTTGTGTATTCCGACGGCGTTCGTCTCATGGACCGGCGAAGCGCTCGACAAGAAGACGCCGGTGCTGCGCTCGATGCAGGCGCTCAACCGTCAGGCTCAACGCATCCTGAAGCTGTTCGGACACGTGGACAGCGCGTTCGTGGCGTCGACCGCCGGTCCCGAGCAAGAGTACTTCTTGATCGATCGGCATTTCTTCTTCGCGCGACCCGATCTCCTGAACGCTGGCAGAACGTTGTTCGGGGCCAAGCCACCGAAGGGCCAGGAGTTCGACGACCACTACTTCGGCGCCATTCCCGAACGAGTCCTCGCGTTCATGTTGGAGACGGAGCGGGAACTGTTCAAGCTTGGCATCCCGGTGAAAACACGGCACAACGAGGTCGCGCCGGGGCAGTACGAGATCGCGCCGGTGTTCGAATCGGCCAATCTCGCCACCGATCATCAGCAACTCATGATGATTACGTTGCGGCGCGTCGCCGAGAAGCACGGGATGACCTGTTTGCTGCACGAGAAGCCGTTCGCCGGCGTCAATGGCTCCGGTAAACACGTGAACTGGTCGCTCGGGAGCAGCGCGCTTGGCAATCTCCTCGATCCCGGTGATACGCCCACATGACAACGCCCAGTTTCTTGTCTTCTGTGCCGCCGTGATTCGGGCCGTCTATAAGTATCAGGGGCTGCTCAGGGCCGTCGTGGCGTCGGCAGGGAACGACCATCGGCTCGGCGCCAACGAGGCGCCGCCGGCGATCATGTCCATCTTCCTGGGTGACCAGCTCACCGATGTGTTCGACCAGATCAAGGCCGGCGGTGCCAGCTCATCGATTGAGAAGAGCACGCTCACCGTCGGAGTCGACGTACTGCCGCCGTTGCCGAAAGATGCCGGCGATCGCAACCGGACGAGTCCATTCGCCTTCACCGGTAACCGATTCGAGTTCCGTGCCGTGGGTTCGAATCAGTCAATCGCTGGTCCGCTCGTGGCCATGAACACCATCGTGGCCGAGTCGATAGACCATTGTGCCTCCGCCCTCGAAGCGGCGACCGACAGCAACCCCGCTGCGCTGCACACCGCCGTGCAGGCGCTACTGACCGAGATCATCAACGAGTGCTCGCCCATCATTTTCAACGGCGATGGCTACTCTGACGCGTGGCACGCAGACGCCGCCGAGCGTGGCCCGCTCAACTTGAAGACCTCCGCAGACGCCTTGCCGTGCCTGCAATCACGGGAGGTTCGCGAGCTCTTCGCGAAGTATGAGGTGCTGTCCGAGCGGGAGCTTGAGAGCCGCTTTGAGACCTACGTCGAACAGTACTGCCTGACGGTCCAGGTTGAAGCCAACCTGACGCTCGAAATGGCAAAGACGCTGATCGTCCCGGCCGCGCTGCGCTACCAGAACGAGATCGCGTCGACGTGTGCGAATCTCAAGCTACTCGAGTATCCGTTTGACACCGATCTCCTCGACGACGTCTCGACCGCCATCACGTCCCTCAAAGACGGCTTGGCGCTTCTTGAAGGAGCCATGGGCGACCGGACCCCGACCTCCCCGATCGATGCCGCTCGTCACCGCTGCGAGGTGATCGTGCCGGCGATGAATGCGGTGCGTGAGTACGCCGATGAACTGGAGTGCCTGGTTGCCGACGACCTCTGGCCGCTTCCCACCTATCCGGAGATGCTGTTTATCAAGTACCCGGCGCCTTCGGTCAGGGTGGGTCCGGTAGGCCGTCGCGAGGCTCGTCTGTGTTCTGATGTGAGGAAGCGATGAGGCGTGGACTCGAACGCCTCGCGGACGTCTGCAACGGTCAGCACCAGACCTGGGATCTTGCGATAGAGCTCGCGTAGGTGCCAGAGCACCCATTCGGCTGTGGGCGCCCTGCTCTGCCCGATCGCGAGGAAGCTCACAACTCGCCGGAACTCCGTGAGTGGATGCATGGCGAGCGGCGCTGCAAGCCGCGTTCCCGCCCGCGATCACACCACGAATGCAGTCATGACGCGACGTGGCGTTACCGCTCGCGCTTCGCCCCACGCCAAATTTGTTGGCTGGCGGTAAGGCCTCTACATTCTTGTGGGGTCCGGCGGCTGTGTTGGCCCGGCCGGCTGTGCGCGAGCGACGACGACGGTGAGCAGGACCCAGAACAGCCTATTCCCTGCGCCACTTCCGGGCGAAGGACCACTGGAGGCACATACTCGACCGAGTGTGTGGACAGGGGCCCGTCTCGAGAATGTCTCGCGGCGACGGTCCGACACAACTGTCGTCATGAATCTCTATATTCCACATTTATGTAGATCACGTAAAACCCGATCTCGCACGATCGGACGCGGACCGGCCCGTGTTTGCAGGGTGTAGCGCCCATGTTCGACCAGCCGCGAGGTGGCCCGCGTCTTGCTCATGGCCTGAGCGGGCAACCGTCGGATCTGACCACCGATGGCTAGTCCATGGAGGAGGGGGAGTCCATGAGAGATCTCACTATGGTTCGTCGCGCCGCTCTGGTGCTGCTGGTTCTGTTGGCCGCGCCCCAGGTTGCGCTCGCCCAGGAGGCGGAGGCCGTGTCATTGGAGCTCTTCACGGTGAACAACACGTGGATGCTCGTGGCCACCTTCCTGGTCTTCATCATGCACCTCGGGTTTGCCTGTCTCGAATCGGGACTGACCCAGGCGAAGAACACGGTCAACATCCTGTTCAAAAACACGGCGATCGTCGCGATTGGGATCGTCACCTATGCCTTTATTGGATTCAACCTGATGTATCCAGGCGAGTTCAGCTTCGGTGGACTGTTCGGGTTCGCCGGTTTCGGACTCGACCCCGGGGCCGACGGCAACACGATCGCGTACGCGGACGGCGCCTACACGTACTGGACGGATTTCATCTTCCAGGCGATGTTCGCCGCGACAGCCGCCACGATCGTGTCAGGAGCCGTGGCGGAGCGGATCAAGCTCGGTTCGTTCCTTGTATTCACCACCATCTACGTCTCGATCATCTACACGGTCGCGGGCTCGTGGAAGTGGGGCGGTGGTTGGCTCGATGGCATCGGCTTCTACGACTTTGCCGGTTCCACGCTCGTGCACTCCGTCGGTGGGTGGGGCGCACTTGCCGGCATCATCGTGCTTGGTCCTCGGCTTGGCAAATACGTCGGCGGGCAGGTCCGAGCGATTGCGGGTCACAGCATGCCGCTGGCGACCATCGGTGTGTTCTTACTCTGGCTCGGATGGTTCGGTTTCAACGGCGGCTCGGTACTCAGCGCCGACCCGGGACTTGTCTCCCTCGTGTTCGTGACCACGTCACTCGCTGCGGCCACGGGGGTCCTCGGCGCGATGCTCGTGTCGTGGACGTTCCAGCGCAAGCCTGACCTCAGCATGGTCCTCAACGGGTCGCTCGCCGGTCTGGTTGGGATTACTGCCGGTGCCGACGTCGTCAGTGTCAACGCGGCGATGTTGATCGGGTTTGTCGCCGGGGTCATCGTCGTGGCGTCGGTGCTCCTCGTCGACCGGGTGCGACTTGATGACCCGGTGGGTGCGGTCTCCGTCCATCTCGTGTGCGGCATCTGGGGCACGATGGCCGTGGGTATCTTCAGTGCCGACCACTCGTTCGTCACGCAGGCGATCGGTGTGCTGGCCTACGGCGCCATTGCGTTTCCGGCCGCCCTGCTGATTTTCTTTGGTCTCAAGCAGACCGTTGGACTGCGGGTCAGCGCGGAAGAGGAAACGATGGGTCTCGATATTGGAGAGCACGGGATGGAAGCGTATGGCGGTTTCATGGTCGGCGGCGCGAGTTTCGTCTCGGGTCCAAGACCACAGTCGTCGGACCTGGTCGGCATCCCGTCGCCGGCAGCGCCGAAGGAAGTCAATGCTGGCTAACGACGGGTTGACCACGAGTATCGAAGTGAGGATGGCTATGAAGATCAGAAGGAATCGTCTGATGAGTTTGCTACGTCTACCGCTCGCCGCAATTGTCGCCAGCGGGACCCTGCTCGGAACCGCCCACGCCCAGGAGGCCGAGGTTAGCGCCAATGCGGGGTGGGTCAGCCAGTACTTCTACCGCGGGATCTTCCAGGAGAGGTCGTCCGCGAGTGCAGGTCTGGACGTGGCGGTCGGCGCCCTGTCTCTGGGGACATGGCTTGCAGACGTCGGTGACGGCGCCGAGGTCGATCTCTTCGGCAGTGTCGGAGGCGAGGTGGAAGGGCTAAGCGTCAGCGCGGGAGGGACTGCGTATCTGTACACGGGTCAGTTCGACGACACGTATCTCGAGGCCAATTTCGGCGCGGGATACGGACCCCTGAGCGTCGAGTTTTCTATCGGACAGTACGAGAACTTCGATGCCGACACCTTGGACTATTGGTTCGTCGGCGTCACGGCTGAGCACGAGGGGTTCTATGGCACATACGGGACCTTCGGATCTGACTTCGAGGGAGCCTACGGGGAGGCCGGATACGGCTTCTCGGCGGCCGAGCTCGACTTCACGATCTCAGGGATTCTGAACGATTCGGATCTATCTGGCCTGGAAGACGGAGAAGGGGACCCGACGGCCGGGCTTACTCTGGTTTTCGGTATCAGTAAGACGTTCAATTTCAATTAACAGACATCCGACACATGTCGGAAGGCTGTGGTCCAGGCGCCGACGTGGTTCGGTCCTGACGGTTTCGAGCATCGTGTGCGGCGGAGAGCTGAGCGTTCGGACCACGGCGCCCAGCTCTCCCGTCTCCGCGGCTCCGAACAGAACGCCTCGAGACCGATCGCCCTCATGCGAAGGATCGTTGGATTCGAACGGGCCAGATGTGGTTGTCTCCTCGGTCGCTATCGATACACCGCGACGGCCCGAGCGTGGATGTGGAGGCCCCGGCCGTTTTGTGCCTCCGGCACCCCCGGAACCGGCTGGACGATCGCATCCCGAGCGTGTCACGACTCGATAGGGCCGACCCCGAAGGCCGACGTCGCTCGGCTTGATTCCACAACCGCCGGTGCGGGGCGCAGCTCCGTCCCTGGTGTCGCAGGTCCTTCCCATTTGCAACACCCGCGGTAGAAGATGTACCCGTGCGCGGGGGATACCGCCGCGTCTGGCGACTCAGGGACTGGGATGACCATCGAAGGACAGCGAAGCCAGGCGCCCGGCTCGGCAGCCTCGGACCATGTACCACCGGTGCTGCCGAGGGAGGAGCGGGACCTCGTTGATGCCGTCCTTGGCAAAGATCGGAAGGCGACAGCCGAGTTTGTTGCTCGATACACAGACAGCGTGTACGGCTATGTTCGTCAGCGCCTGGCTCCGCGGTCAGACCTCGTCGACGACCTTGTTCAGGATGTGTTCGTTGCCGCCCTCCGTGGACTTCCTGGCTTTCGTGGCTCAAGCTCCCTACGGGGCTGGCTGGTAGGGATCGCACGACACAAGGTTGAAGACTACTATCGAACCCAGATCCGCCAGATGCGGAGTCTGTCCGACATTGACGACGACTCGGTGGTGGCCCCTAAGCTCAATCCGCATCTCGACGAAACGATCGATCGTTCGAGACTCGAGCAGAAGACGCGCCGAATCCTCGTCGGGTTGCCCGAGCCATATGGACTGATTCTCCTGTGGCGGTACTGGGAAAGCGTAGTGCCCGGGAGATGGCTGAGAAAACCGGGAAGACTGAGAAGGCGATCGAGCGTCTGTTGGCTCGTGCGCGGTCCCAGTTCAAGCGGCGCTGGGCGGAAGACTGAGAGAACCCAATGGATTCAGATCTCTTTTTCGAGAGGCTGGCCGCGGCGACCGATGCACTCGAATCCGAAAACGACCGCGCGCCGGCTCGAGTCAAGTCACGGATCTACTCTGCCCTCGTATCCCACCTCGCGCAGAGCGGACCCCTGAAGAGTCTGTCCGAGACTGCCCGCGCCGGCCGCGCGCTTTGCGTCTTTGAGGCGGCACTGAGTAAGGCGCCGGTCGGCGAGCAGATCGGATCGATGAACGCGTCCCGCGTCTGTCACGCGCGGTATCTGGCGGAGCATCTCGAGTCGGCCCCTATCTTCTGGCCGCATTGCCCGTATGCCCAGTTCCATCGCCGCTCGTAGGCCGACCCGTCAGAACACCCGAACGAGTCCGACAAGGTTCTGAAAGTTGGCGAGGTTCCGTTCTCCCTCGGGGGAGAGACGGGCACTGACGGAATTGCCGCTCAGGCTTTCACTGAAGCTGTATCGAAGGCGCCAGTCCCTGCTCGTTCTGACGTCCAGACCGACGGCAACCCGCAACGTCGCGTGCAGGTCGCTGAACTCTGGTTCGGGCGGCGTGGTCCTCACCACCAGGCTGTCCCGCGTGCGGGTGCTGGCAAAGCGTACGAGTCCGACGCCTCCTGAGAGATATGGACGGAACCGGCTGGCCCGCGACCGGAAGTACAGCAGAACGTCGCCCACGATTGCGTGCTGGGAACTCTGGCGCGTCTGCTCCGAGAGGGCGATCCCGCTGGCCGCGGCGCGCGTCGAGACCAGTGTCAACCCGTTTCGATTCCAGATGGAGTTCGCCTGCAGCGTGAGATAGTCGTTCAGGTGCGTACCGACGAAGAAGTTGGCGGCGAGACCGTTTTCAGGCTTGTATAGAGAAACGGTGACGCTGATCGGTGACGTGATGGCCCGGGCATCCGCCGAAAGGGTCGACGTCCCAATCAGTCCCCCGCCAAACCAGCGGGTCGGTTCTTGCGCCGCACCAACCGCGGGTCCGGCCAGTGAGACCAGCAAGACCAACGATGCGACCGTCACGACGTTCGAGAGGTTGAAAGACATTCACAGAGTTCTATCACAGCCGGTGGTTGGTACCGTGGATGCTCCGGAGGTCCCGCGAGCTGGTTGTCGGCCAACAGATGAGTACGTCGGATGCTCGCCACTGGAAGAATGTGGAGGCGTCACATCACGCCGGCTTGTCCGCGCGAACCCTGGCCGTTGTACTATCTGTCTGGGCGAATAGCGCGAGGACCAACAAACGATGGCAGTGGTTCAGTGGGGCGCGTACGAAGAGCACCGACGGCTCGAAGCCGCGCAGTCGAAGGAGGATGCACCTGTCGCCAGTGTCGTGGTGATCAGGTCCGAGCGAGAAGGCTCCACAAGCCAGCCGTAGCAGGAACTTCGACAGCCGCGCGGGCTCAGACGCGGCTCGTCAACCCGTCGACGAAGGAGCGCCAGGCCGCCTCGGCGTCCCTTGACCCGGCAACCGCGACACCGAACACCTCCCCATCGAGCGCCGACTCCCGCCAGACCGCGGTGCCTGGGATCGGGTCGTCCGACGTGGGTACTGGCAGGCTCAGCGACGACGGGAACGGTACGTCGGCACCCTGGTGAAACCGCAAACGACAGCCGCCATAGCTGACGTCCAGGATCGTGGCCGGGCCGTGATCCATATCGAGCGGAGGTTCTGGTCCGATCCGGGTCCGTGGCCACTGTCGCTTGTCGTCACCATCGGTCGGGGTGCCCGCTAGCAACGAACGGGCGACGCTGACAAGTTGCTCGGGGTCGATCGGCGCGACCAGAAACGGGCAGCCGAGCTTGGCCGCTTCCGATTCCAGGACCGGGTCGGCGTACGCGCTCGTCACGATCGATGGGCGTCCGGGTTGGTCGACGTGTCGTTGCCAGACAAGGTGGAGCCCGTTGTAGGCTCCGAGCTGGATGCTCGTGACGAGCAGCTTCGGTCGAAGTGATGCGAGCAGGGCGCGAGCGTGTTCAAACGACGTGGCCTCGACCACTTCGTGACCCTCGCGGCGAAGCACGTGGCGTTCGACGCGAGGTCTGCGCTGCGCGTGCTCACCAGAAGCACGATCGTCGAGACATCAGAGGTGCCCACCGTGGCGATAGAGTAGGTGGGTTCGTCCTCATCGTCAACGGCAAGATCCAAGAATTCTTTGCGAGGAACCAGTGCTCCGTCCGACGTCTCTTTTGTCTGAGCGGGGCCCGACAAGTGGTGTCAGAGCGATGAACATTCGCGAAACACTGTGTAAACGCGAGAAACACGCGGTTGATCGGTCTTGACGTCCACTTGCAAGGTCGCTACTTTCATGTCACGTCGATGACTGCGCAACGTCTTGTTCTCCCATTCGACGGTGATATCCGATGGCACGATCTCGGATGCGATCTTCGCATCGCCGCGGGCTCGGATGTACCGATATTGATCACCGGCGATCGTGATGCGGCCAGGCTAGTGGCGCGGGCCATTCACGATCGGAATGCTCGCCGCCGATCAGCACGGTTTGTGATCGGATGCCACGACACACTCTCCGAAACACTTGCGTCGCTGTCCACTCGGTTCCGGAGCGTGCATGGTTCCCTGGCCCAGTCGGCGGAGGATGACGCGAACGCGACGCTATTCATCGACCAGGTGGAACAGCTGACCCCTGATGCTCAGACGATGCTGATGGGTTTCCTCGATGTGACGCAGGGGTTGGAGGCGACCGACACGCGGGTTCGGGTGGTCGTGGCCACGACCGAGAATCTTTCGGGCCGCGTCACCTCAGGGCAGTTTCGCGAAGACCTGTTCTATCGGTTGAATCTCGTCCACCTCGCGATGCCCGGAGTCGGCGACGCACGCGACACCCAACTTGACGCGCTCTTGGCGTCCCTCTCACGCTGACACGAAGGATACTCCGGACTAGAAGACGTACCCGACGATGAACTTAAGGTCAGGGCTGTCAAGGGCACCGACCTTGAGCTCGGTGAAGAGCCCGCCCTCATGTTCGACGCCGATCGCGATGTTGAATCCGCCCTCGACGCTGGTGTCGTCCCCTCCGCGCCTGCCGCTGCTGCCGCGGTCGATGATGTTGATGGCCGGACCCGCCCCGACGTAGGGAGACCACTGACCGTCGAGGTCGATCTTGAACGCGAACTCGAAGTTCAGACTGATCACGACGAGGTCGTCACCAACGCCGATCTCGGCATTGGGCCTGAAGACCAGCTGCTCCAGCAGTGGGTCCGTCTCCAGATGTCCTCCGAAGAGAAACTGGTCCGGATCCGCGCTGACCCCGACCCTGACGCCGACACTTTCCTGAGCCGCGGCTGAGAGCGGCAGAACCAGCAGCCCGATCGCGGCGGCGACGGCGATTCGTTTGACCTTCATCGATGAAGCCTCCCCACCCTAATCGGCACGAGGAGGTTCTCTCATTAGTAGGGTCGCACTCAGGGCTCTGGAATGAGCCGTGGTGTACGTCGGGGCGGTGTGCCCGGCGATCCGGATCCCCCGGCGCCTACCGCGACAGAAGATACGTCATCTTGATCGCCAGCTGCCGGTTCTGCAGCCAGGGAACGCCGGGGAGATCGGAGCGCAGCTCGTCATAGGCGACGTACAGGTCGCTGCCAGGAAAATAGATCCAGTTAAGCCGGACGCTCGTGCTGACGGAATTGGTCGTGGAGTTGTACTGGGTGAGGGTCCGCAACGTCATCTCGGGAGACAGCGCGTAGTCGACACGAATCGACGCAAGGTCGGCCGTGAACGCTCCGCCCGGCAGCTCGACATCGCTCCGGCTGAAGGTTGCCTCCGTGGCGATACGGCTGCTCGCCCGCAACCCCAACGTGCCGCTATAGTCGTTGCGCGTCCCGTCGAAGAACGTCTGCGGCGAGTACCTCAGCTGTCCATAGAGCCGACGCGAGGGGTCACTGTTGTACGACACACTCGGCACGTCGAAGCGATACGTACCGGCCGGGATGGTCACGTCCGAGCGGATCAGAAACGGCACGTCGAGTTGTTCGAAGTCTTTGTTGTAGATCAGGGTGAGTCTCGATCCGTCGTCGAACTGGAACCCGATCATGTGATGGACGCGCCGACTCAACAGGCGGTTGTGCTGGTCGGTGGTGTAATCGATGTTCAACATCGGGCTCATCGACCGGATGCCCCATCGCCCGGGACGGGGATTCCACTCCCCATGAAGTTTCGACCGACGAATACCGACCCGCGGGACGAAGCCGACCTCGGCGTTGAAGTTGTCCTGGATGTCGGTGTATTCCGCGTAGATGCGGGACGACGGGCTGAGCCAGAGCGCGTTGACCCGGCCTGCGGCGTCGCCACCGGAGATGCCTGGGGTCTCGGTCTTCGCGATAAACCCGGTGAGCGTGAAGAACGGATGCAGCGCGAGCGACGTGTCCGCGGCGAAGGTTCGATTGTAGCCAGCGTCACCAACCGCTTCTTTGTTGACGACGAGCCCGCCCACCCTAGAACGGGCAAAAATGTCCCGGCTGTATCGGCCAACGAAGAAGTTTTCGCCAGGGTTCCCCAGCGCTTTCTGCGTCTGGATGTTCATGACGGCGATGTTGTGGCGGTCGACCTTGCCGGTGAGCCTCGCGCCCCCGATGATCGGGACCGGTTGCCCACCCGAGAGCCCGATCCGACGGGTGAAGAACAGGTCGATCAGCCGGCGGGTCCCGCCCTCGTTCTTCACGCTGAACATCCCGGCGTTCTCGAGGAAGAAGTCCCGCTTCTCGGGGAAGAAGAGCGGGAAGCGTGTCAGGTTAACTTGCTGTTCGTCGACCTCGACCTGGGCGAAGTCGGTGTTCAGCGTCACATCGAGGTTGAGACCGGACGTCACGCCGTACTTCACATCGAGACCGACATCGTTGATACCAGAGCCGTCGAGGTCTGCCGTGACCCGGTCCTGACGACCCCCGACGAGCGCGTAGGGCGTGATCCGTAGGTCCATCCCCTGACTGACCTGACCCAGGCCAGAGAGCGTGCCGGCGAGGCTGACGCGCGTCAGACTGTAGGCTTTCGGGATCGGCGCCCAAAACACCTGCTCGTTCTTCCGGCGGATGTTCCGCATCATATTGAAGCCCCACGTCTGACTCTCCGCTTGCGGAAACCGGAGGGTGACCATGGGGATTGCGATTTCGGAGACCCATCCATCGTCTGTCTGGCGAGACGCGACGTCCCAGACGCCGTCCCAGTCTCGGTTGATGTTGGAGCTATTGCCGCGACGCCCGCCTTCGCCTTCCTCTGAGATCTGCTGCTCGAGTTTGGCGCCGAGTGGGTTGGTCACGAACATGTATCCGGACCTCGAGTCACGGAACGTATCGAAGATGATCTGAACGTTGTCCTCGTCGAGCAGGCGGGCAGAGTCACGCCGCATCTCGGTCGCGATGACGCTGTCGGCTTGGGAGTCGTAGGCCTCGACACCGATGTAGACCGAGTGCTCGTTGTACATCAGCCGGACGATGGTTCGTTCCGTGGCGAGCTCGCCCTCTGCCGGTTCCTGCTGAACAAAATCGTCGATGATTGCCGCCGTCAGCCAGGCCTCTTCGTCGAGGATGCCGTCCAGAGTCGGTCCGTTCTCAATCTGGGTCGGTTGCACGCGGTATCGCTCTGCCGGCGGAAGCACGACCCCCTCCGGAACCGGCTCATCGACAGCCTCGCCGAGGCCCAGCTGTAGCGTTCCGCTGGCGGGGATCGGTGGGGGCGTCGTGGCAGTCTGTTGGGCCTGGGTCGGGGCGGTCCACACCCACACTCCGACCAGGGGAATGAGCGTCGCAGTGATGAAGCGTCGGGTCATCACGCGAGGTCGGTAGGGCCGCATCTGCATATCATTACATGATCCACACCAAAGACCGCCCGCCTCTGGACATAACGGTTTGCCGAGGATACAAAGAACCGATGACTGATCACGCACACGCAATCGCCGTGACGGCACACCTTGGTGCTGGCACTCGTGTCGAACTCCAAGCCCGAGGCTTCTCATGGAGGGGGGACGAGCCGCCGGATGTGGGCGGCACCGACACCGGACCCACGCCATATGAGCTGCTGTTGGGCAGCCTGGCCGCCTGCGTCGGAGCGACCCTGAGGTTGTATGCCATCCACAAGGGGATCCCGCTGGCCGCGGTCGACGTCGAGCTGGGCTTCGACCGTGTGCACGCGGACGACTGCGTCGGCTGCGATGAGCGCGAGGAGGGATGGATCGAAAGGATTCAGACCGCCGTGACGATCCACGGTAGCTTCGACGAGGCACAAAAGACGCGTCTCGCCCAGGTGGCCAAGCGCTGTCCCGTCCACAAGACGCTGGCGAACGGTGTCGCGATCGTCGATGCGGTGACATTCGTTCCCGCGGCCTAAACGCGCCTCGCGACATCTGCCTGTGTATGATAAAAACTGTGACCCTCGCGTCCATGGCGCCCCGAGGCGTGACGGTTGGCCTCTCTCTCTCCCTCGTCTTCGCCTGGGCGGTCTTCGACGGCGACGGTCTCAGGGCACAGTCGTCGTCGCCACCCGTCGCCGCCGATGCCACTGCCGAACTTGGCGTGCTCACCGGCCGTCCGACCGTTCGCCCTCCCCGGACCAACGTCCCTCCCGACATCGACGGTCGGCTCGATGATCAGGTCTGGCAAACCGCTGCCAGGTTGACCGATTTCGTCCAGTACCAGCCGATCGACGGCGCACCGCCTTCCGAGCCCACTGAGGTCTACGTTGCCTATGACGCCGACCACATCTACTTCGGGTTTTACGCGCACTACTCAGACCCAAGCATCATGCGGGCGAATCGCGTCGACCGGGACCGGGCGGCTCAGGATGATCTCCTGACCATCTACTTCGATACGTTCCTCGACCAGCAGCGTTCGTACGACTTCGATGTGAACGCCTATAACGTGCAGGGTGACGGCATCGTCAACAGTTCGAGGCGGGGCGGCGGGATTCCGCAAGCGGACCGCTCCTGGGACACGTTGTTCGATTCAGGCGCGCAGATCGTCGAGGACGGCTTCACGGCCGAGATGGCGATCCCGTTCAAGAGTCTCCGGTATCCGCAGCAGCCCGACGGAGTTCCGCATCGATGGGGGTTTCAATTTGTTCGTGAGATCAAGGAACTGAACCGCGAAGATATCGTGTGGGCACCGATGTCCCGCGACGTCTCCAGCTTCATGGCCCAGATGGGTGTTCTCGAAGGGATGACCGACCTGTCGACCAGCCGCAACTTGGAGGTTATGCCGACCTTCACTGCGGTCCAGTTCGGATCGCTCGAGCGCACCGGTGAGTTTCCCGTCGACACGTCGCCCGAGGGCGGCGTCAACTTCAAGTACGGCGTCACCTCGAACCTCGTGGCCGATGCGACGTTCAACCCAGATTTCTCGCAGATCGAGTCAGATCGACCGCAGATCGAGGTCAACCGCCGGTTTTCGCTGTTCTTTTCTGAGCTGCGGCCGTTCTTTATCGAGGGCAATGAGATCTTCGATATCCGTAGTCCGGTGAGACTCGTGCACACGCGAACGATCGTCGATCCCCTCTTTGGTGCAAAGCTGACCGGCAAGACAGGCAAGATTGCCGTGGGTGTTCTCGCGGCCAATGACGACGGACCCGGTAATCTGGAGGATCGCAGCGACCCGTTGTATGGGAAGAGCGCCCGAACGTTCATCGGTCGGGTGAAGTACGACCTCTACACCGAGTCTCACATCGGCGCCATCGTGACCAATCGAGACTTCGAAGACAGTCATAGCCGGCTGGGGGGATTCGATGCCTCGTTCCGACTGTCGCCCCAGCGTACCGTGAGTGTGGTGGCGGTCGGCACCCAGCACCGCGATCTCGAAGGAGTGGAGCGCGACGGGCACCTGTTCGATGTCAATCTCCGCCAGAACGGACGCAACCTCGACTGGTTCTTCGGTGCATACCAGATCACCCCCGACTTTGATACCGACGTGGGCTTCGTTCGCCGGACCGACCAACGCCGCACAACGGGCAACATCTCGTACCGGTGGTTTCCGCAGAATGCGATTCTGGATTGGGGCCCCCGCTTCCGCTACGGACGCAACTGGAACTTCGACGGCGTACTCGAGGACGAGAACGCGAGTTTGGGCCTCAGTCTCTCGTTGGCCAAGAACCTTCGCGCGAGTACGAGTGTCGATCGAGACATGGAGAGGTTCGGAGGAATCAACTTCGTGCAGAACCGCTACCGGCTCAGTGGTGGCATGAACAACCGGTCATTCTCGATCAATGCGGATGTTGACGGAGGCGACCAGATTTTTTTTGACGACGAGCGTCCCTACCTGGGACGAGAGAGGGGCTTTGAGCTGAGCCTGTCGGTCAGGCCGGTCTCCAGCCTTCAATCGCGAATCAGTGTGGATACCAGTCGCTTCACCGATCCGACGAGCAGCGACGCGGAAGTCTTCGACGTGAAGATCGTCCGGGCGCAGACGACCTATCAGATGAGTCAACCCCTCCTGGTCCGAAACATCACGGAGTACGACACATTCGACCGACAGTTGGACTTCAACGTCCTCCTCACCTATCGCGTCAACGGCGGCACCGTGTTTTTTATGGGATACGACGACCACTACCGGCAAGAGGATCGGATAGAGGATCTCGACGAGCAGCGCTTCCTGTCGAATAACCTTCGTAGGACCAACCGCGCGATCTTTATGAAGCTGCAACACCTCTTTAGGTATTGAGAACCGGGTGCGCCCGGCACGCCATGTCGGTCGGGCTAGACGAGGTTCAACGCAGCGGCGCGGACACGTTCCCGGTCAATCGGCGAGATATTGACAAACTCGACACCGATACCGCGACCTGGCACGAACTCTCGCACGACACCGTCGCACGCGATCTCGTCCCGGGTGCCTGGTAGCACGAAGCGGAGTCCGACCTCGCTTCCCACGTCGTACGCTTCGCTCACCTCGACGAATGCGCCACCCGCCCCCAGGACGGTCAACACCCCGCCCACCGGTGCCGCCTCGTTGATCTGGCCCTGCCATACCTCCGACCAGATCGCGGAGTCGGCTCCGAGACCGACCCGAGGATACCTTCTCAACTTTTCCTGTTCTGGCATCGAGTTGTTCTCCGTTCTACGGTTTGTTCGCAGCTCCGTGCCTTCTGCCGAAGCAAGTACCGCACCAAGATTGAGCCCCGGTCTACACGGCGTGGCTCGGACCCGCCCCGGACTCCACCACATCGACTGACAGTTCCGTGATCGGCCTCACAAAAACGAAAACGGAGCCAACGTGTAGAATGACTCACGTTCGGGACCGCGTACCGTCGCGACCCGTCCGTGATTCGCCGAAACTACAAACGCCTTGGTCGACCAAGCTGATTCCCCCACCGTCGATACGCCGACACCTCCCGACGAGGTGACACTCGATACGCTGCCGGCCTCGCTGCATGCTGCTGTCGCCCGTGTCGGCTGGACCGAGTTGATGCCTGTGCAGGCCCGAGCGATCCCGCCTCTACTCGGCGGGCACGACGTGATGGTCCAGGCCCGCACGGGGAGTGGCAAGACCGGTGCGTTTCTCCTGCCGATGCTCGAGCGACTCGATCGCGACGACTTAGTGTGTCAGGCGCTCGTCCTGGTACCAACTCGCGAGCTGGCCCAGCAGGTCTCCCAGCAGGCCGAGGTCCTGTGCCAAGACGCTGGGTTTCGGACCGTCGCGATCTACGGGGGCGTGGGATACGGTCCGCAGATCGATGCGCTGAAGGGCGGGGCGCAGATTGTCGTCGGGACGCCTGGGCGAGTACTCGACCACCTATTGAGAGGTACGTTCTCCCTCGACGCGCTCAAGATGCGGGTGTTCGATGAGGCCGACCGGATGCTGTCGATGGGCTTCTATCCCGACATGCAGGAGGTGCAGCGTCACCTCCCTCGCCGGACGCGCGACGCCCTGCACAACAGCATGTTCTCCGCGACGTTTCCGCCATTTGTCATGCGGACATCACAGGAGTTCTTACGTGACCCCGAGTTCATCTCCCTGAGCGGCGATCAGGTTCACGTCACCGACACTGAGCACCGGTTCTCGGTCGTGCCGGCGATGGACAAAGACCGGTGTCTCATCCGGATCATCGAGGTCGAGAATCCTGCGTCGGCCATCATCTTCTGCAATACGAAAAGTACCGTCCATTACGTGACCGTGGTGCTGCAGAGGTTCGGCTACGATGCTGACGAGTTGAGCGCCGACCGGTCGCAGGCCGACCGTGAGCGCATTCTGAAGCGGCTCCGACAATCCACTTTGCGGTTTCTTGTCGCCACCGATGTGGCCGCCCGCGGACTTGATATTCAGGAGCTCTCGCATGTCATCCAGTACGAGCCGCCGGAAGATCCGGATGGATACATCCATCGAGCCGGTCGAACCGGTCGGGCCGGTGCGGCCGGTGTCGCGATTTCACTCGTGACCGAGGCCGAAACCTTGACCCTCGACGGCATCGCCAAGCGCTACTCCATCGAGTTTCAGCAAGTCGCCGCCCCGACCGACGCAGATGTCCAGGCGATCGTGACCCAGCGGGTTACCGCCCTGCTCGAAGCCAAACTCCGTGAGCGAGACAAGCTGCGCGCTGAACGGAGCGAGCGATTCGTTCCGCTGGGCCGGAGTCTGGCGGAGAACGAAGACGAGTCGGCCCTGATCGCGATGCTGCTTGATGACTACTACCAGCAGACACTCCATGCGCCGGTGACTCCGCCAGCGCTGCCATCTGAATCTCCAAAGCCGGAGAGTGCGCCGCCGGCTCTGCGTCGCCGGCCTCGGCCTCGCTCCCCGCGGAGCGGCGCTCGCAGGCGCTAGTGTCCTGTATCGACTGAATCAGTACCGTTCGCCTCCCGTCTGACGGAGTTGCTTCTCGGTCGAATACGGCCGGTATGCTCCCTGGTCGCGCCTTGCCAGGCGGGCGCCGCGCGCCAACGACCGCCACTGATTCAGCCGATACAGGCCACGAGAGTCAGGACGCTAGCGTCCGGAGCTCGACCTACGCACATTCGATCGGGAGTGCATCTCGCACAGGGTGGCGGGTGAGAGGCGAGCCGTTGCCGGGTGGGCGACCAGCAAGTCCACAGTACAATGTGGGAAAAGGAGAAGACTATGAGTTCACCGGCCGTTGAGAAGACACATCCGTTCGACGAGGCTCTGTCGCAGGGACGCCCGCCCTATAAGGTCGCGGACCTGTCGCTGGCCCGCCGCGGACGCGATGAGATCCGTCTGGCCGAGCAGGAAATGCCGGGCCTGATGTCGATTCGGCAGACCGAGTCAGAGAAACAGCCGCTGGCGGGCGCCAAGATCATGGGCAGTCTGCACATGACCGTTCAGACCGCGGTTCTGATCGAGACCTTGACGGCGCTCGGTGCCGACGTGCGGTGGGTGTCGTGCAACATCTTCTCGACCCAGGACCACGCCGCGAGTGCCGTCGTCGTCGGTCGCCCGGAAACAGGCGGCACACCTGAGAAGCCTAGAGGCATTCCAGTGTTTGCCTGGAAGGGCGAGACGCTTCCAGAGTACTGGTGGTGCACGAACGAAGCGCTACTGTGGCCCGATGGCTCTGGTCCGGATCTGGTCGTCGATGACGGCGGCGACGCGACGTTGTTGATCCACAAGGGATATGAGTTCGAAAAGGCCGGCGCCGTACCGGCGTTCGATCCGGAGAGCGAGCCGGAAGAGTGGGGCGTCATACTCGAGCTGTTACGCGAGATTCAGAAACGTGACGCCGGCCAGTGGCAGCAGATCAGCCCCGCCATTCGGGGCGTCAGCGAGGAGACCACCACAGGTGTCCACCGGCTCTACGAAATGATGCAGGACGGCTCCCTGCTGTTCCCCGCTATCAACGTCAACGACTCGGTGACCAAGAGCAAGTTCGACAACGTCTATGGATGTCGTCATTCGTTGCCTGACGGTCTTGCGCGGGCGACTGACGTGATGCTGGGCGGAAAGGTCGCCGTCGTGTGCGGCTTTGGTGAAGTGGGGAAGGGATGCGCACAGGCCCTACGGGGCCAAGGGTGCCGTGTCGTGGTGACCGAGATCGATCCGATCTGCGCACTTCAGGCGGCGATGGAGGGCTACGAGGTCAACACCCTCGACGCCATGCTCGAGCGCGCCGACATCTTCGTCACGTCGACGGGGAACAAGGACATCATCACTGCCGAACAGATGGGCAGAATGAAGGACAAGGCGATCGTCGGGAATATCGGGCACTTTGACAACGAGATCGACATGGCTGGACTCCGGAAGACTCCCGGAATCGAGCACATCAACATCAAGCCCCAGTTCGACGAGTGGCGCTTCCCGGACGGTCACAGCGTGCTCGTGCTGGCCGAGGGCAGGCTTCTCAATCTCGGATGTGCGACCGGTCATCCGAGCTTTGTCATGTCGGCCTCGTTCACGAACCAGGTGCTGGCCCAGCTGGCGTTACATGCCAACACCGGAGAGTACGAGAAGAAGGTCTACATGTTGCCCAAGAAGCTCGACGAGCGGGTGGCAAGGCTTCACCTGGATCACCTTGGCGTGGTGTTGACCCAACTGACTGACGACCAGGCTGCCTACATCGGCGTGCCGCCGGACGGACCGTATAAGCCTGAGCACTATCGGTACTGAGGCCGCACCGCACCACCTGGCGTTGAGGAGCCCGGACGACGGAGACGCTGTCATGAAGTCGGAGTGCCGTCTACGAGTGAATCGGAGGATTCGGATGGAGCGTCAACCTCCGGCGTGACACTCTCATCGGGCGTGAGCTTGACGTCGCCGGAGGCTGCCACCATCGCCACGACCGGCAGCGGCTCGAAGAGTTCGTCGACCGGTCCTCCGGTTGGATGAAGGGTGCTCATCCCCTCGAGACGCAGCGGAATCAGCACGAGACTCGCGTCTGCCGAGGCGTTGTAAATGCCCGGCCCATCCTGAGTGTTGAGGACCTCGACCTGGGCATCGATTCTCAGCTCGTCGAGCCGTTTTCGAAGACTGGCCTCCGACTTCTTCGCAGAAGCCGCGGGCGCTGGTGCGAGAACTCTTATCGTCGCCTCATCCCAATCGTCACTTCGTGTCATGAGATAGGCGAACAGCAGAGCCAGGCGAGACGAGTCTCCACCAAACCACCAGACATCAATCCGGCGTTGGTCCGACTGCGCCGCTTCCAGTGTCCGCCAGTCGTCGTCATCGGCGTCGAGCACCACGACGTGCTGGCCGAGCCGAGCCGCCCGCTGCAGCAGTCGTGCGTACCACAGCGACAGAGTGGGAAGCGACTCGGTGTTCTGGCTGTCATACCAATTGAGCAGAACGGTGTTCGAGTGGATCGGACCGACCCCCCATGACTGCAGGAGGGTGGAGGCACCGACCCGAAGGTCGGGCGCCGCAACAACCAGCGGGTAGGCGTCGAGACCCTGTGCCTGGAGCTCATCCTGGAGCGCCGTCTCGGCGTCGTCACACGCCTGGCGCACCGCCGCAGACGCGGCATCCCCTTCGATGAGCTGGACCGCGGTCAGCATTCCAGCGCCCCCCGTGATCCACCCCGCGGCCCGGAGCAGCCGGCTCCGTCGACCCGGCTGTTCGGTGAACACCAAGATGTGCGGCTGCCAGTCGGTTGGCGATTCAGGGTCTACCGCCAGCTCACGGATCCCGTCCTTTACTTGCTTGAAGCGATACGCTCGCCGACTGTCGTGCCAGACCACGTCACCGGCGGTCCATCTGACGTAGTGATACAACGCACCGAGAGTACCCAGCGCGACGGCGCAGGCCATCGGGTCGATCATCAGCATGACGAAACCGCACAGTCCGGTGCCGCCCAAGCTGGCCCGCGCATGGAAGAATCGAAAGCGCGGCCTGAACGACGGGCTGGCCCCGGCGGCTTCGACGAACGTGGCGTAGTTGAGAAGGCCGTACGAGACGAGGAAGAACATCGACACCAACGCCGCGATGGTGTTGAGGTCGCCAAGCGCAATGGTGGCCAGCGTGATGATGCCGGTCATCACCACACCCCGACGCGGGTTCTGCGTCGGGCCGTCACCAGCGGCGAAGTATGTGAACGGTTTGAACAAGCGGTCACTCGCGAGGGCTTGGAGGACTCGGGGTGCGCCGAGGAACGAGGCGAGCGCGGATGACAGCGTTGCCGAGAGCACACCAAGATCGACGAGCCACGGGACGACCGAGACCCGCTTCAAGCTGTCGTAGTCGTTGGAGAGTCCTGTAGACGACAGCGAGCCGGCCAGTGCAAACATCGCTACGATATAGACAACGGTGGACAGTCCCACGGCCAGGAACGTCCCGACCGGAAGGCTCCTTGCTGGGTTCTTGAGGTCGCCAGACATGCTCACACCTTGTGTGAAACCGGTGACGGCGGGGAACAAGATCGCAAAGATGGTCCAGAATGGCGGCCCTTGCTCAGGGGCGTCCCACCCCTGCTCGAGGGTCGGGAGGCTGAAGCCGGCTTGCGCCCCGGCGAAAAACGAGATCAGCGCGCCACCCAAGATGAACATGATGACGAACTGGAACCGCGTAGCCAGGTTAGCGCCGGCATAGGTGAGCGCAAACAGCCCCCGGCCGCCATCGCCGCAGACACCCGGACGACGAGGTCAGAGCCGCCAATAAGTGACTCGACGCCCTCGCCGAACCCCACGCAGTAGAAGGCGACGGACACCGCTTGAGCGGCATACAAGATCAGGCCAAGCGCCCCCCCGAACTCGACGCCGAGCGTCCGCGAGATCAAGTAGTAGTCGCCGCCCCCTTTGACCTTCCGGTTCGTCGCGATAGCCGAGAGAGAGATGCTCGTCAGCACAGAGATGAGTGTCGCCAGGCCAAGCATGACGAGGGCGTGGAACAAACCGGCGCCGCCAACGACATAACCCAGCCGACGGAAAAGGATGATCCCGAGAATCGTGAGGATACTTGGGGTGAAGACTCCGCCGAACGTTCCCAGCCCAGCATTCGTGCGAGCATCCCGCCGTCCGGTGCGCGCTGACTCGTCATTCACGAACCGCATGTTTACCCGGGGCGCCACTCAGCGTCAACTCACGGACTCACTAGGTGACCGGTCAAGTAGGAGGGGCCGTCGTCGAGGGTGGTGATCCCGCTCTCGATGGGGCTATGATCCGGTCGGTGCCGTCTCAGCTGACAGCCCTTCTTCGACGCCGTTGCCGCTCTGCCGCACCGTTGCTCTGCTTGTCGTTGGTCGCGGCGGCGTGTGGGCCAGGTGCGGTGGTGGAAGCTCCCGGCACCTCCTCTGCTGCCAGACCCCAGCGGCATCTGCTGATCGTGCTGGACGGTCTCCGTCCGGACTACGTCACTCCTGAGCTCATGCCCAACCTGTACGGGCTCGGCGAGCGCGGCGTCGTCTTCGAGAACCATCACGCGGTGTATCCAACGGTAACGCGGGTCAATGCGTCTTCGATCTCGACCGGCGCGTATCCGGAAGCCCACGGATTGCTGGGAAACTCGGTGTTCTTTCCGGCAGTTGATGCGGGGCGTTTTCTTGACACCGGTGATCGTCAGAATCTGCTCGCGATCGAACGTACCGAACAGAACCAGCTGTTGACGGCGTCGACCTTGGGAGAACTGTTGCAGCGTGGAGACCGGACCGCGCTCGTGGTCAGCGCCGGCTCAACCGGGTCCTCGTTTCTCCTGAACCACACCGTCGCGGGGGGCGGGATCATTCACTACGATTACGCTCTGCCACCTGCGCTCGGTGACGACATCGTCAGCCGGTTGGGGGAAGTCCCTCCCGCGGACACTCCCAACGATGGTCGCAACCGCTACGTAGTCGACGCGTTCTTCGAGGTCGGCGTTCGACAGATCGATCCGGCCGTGACGCTTATGTGGCTGAGCGAGCCTGATGCGAGCGCGCATGCCCATGGCGTCGGCCACCCGACGACCCTCGATGCGCTTGAGAAGCTTGACGACCAGCTCGGACAGATTCAAGTGCGACTCGATGACCTCGGGTGGCTCGATGACCTCAATATCTGGGTCACATCCGATCACTGGTTCTCCACCCAGCGCCGCGGTTGCCCTGGAGACGGCGCTGGCTCCATTCAGTGGAACGCTCGAAGACGGTTCTCCCCGGATCGTCACCGGCAGCGGTGCGATCTACGTACGGGACGGCGACCAGGTGACCGTCGCGGCGATTGTCTCGGCGCTGCAGTCGTCGTCGGAGGTTGGTGCCATATTCACGCGGGGCGCAGCGGACGGCAGCGTCGATGGATCGGTGCCTGGAACGCTGTCCTTCGACCTGGCGCGCTGGGACCACTCGCGGGCGCCCGAGATCCTGTTCTCGGGCAACTGGACTGCTGCCGAGAACGAATACGGGTATCGGGGCACATCTGCACAGCCGGGCGTGGCCGGTCATGGGAGCTCCAGCCCGTTCGACATTCACAACACGCTCGTCGCGGCAGGACCGCTCCTGAAGTCCGGGGTCACAATCGACGTTCCGAGCGGCAACGTCGACTTTGCGCCAACGTTCCTTTCGCTGCTGGGAATCGACGTTCCCTCGTCGATGCAAGGCAGGGTGCTGAGTGAAGCCTTTGCCGACGGGCCGGACCCGGAGTCAGTCGCGGTCGAATCAGCCACGCACACCGTGGAGAGTGAGGACGGGAACTATCAGCTGACCGCCTTCACGTCAACCGTGGACGGGCGCCGCTATCTCGACTACACGGAGGTGGTGCGGGCACCCTGATGCCCCACGTGACGCACCACACCGGACGAGTCGATATCATCGTTCTGGTTTCCTCAGCTATGGTCACGACCGGTCAGATGGTCCGCCGGGTCAACCAAGAGGCGGTCGTGCTGCTCGGATGGGGACGAGCCATTCTGCTTCAGCTGGCTCATCCGTCGGTCGCAGCGGCCGTGGCTGACCACAGCGATTACTGGAGCGGACCGCTGGCCTATCTTCGCCGGACGAGGCGAACGGTGGGGTCAATGCTTGACCTCACGTTCGGAACCCCGGAGGAAGTCCAGGCGACGGCCGACCGCATCAATTCGATTCATCAGCGGGTCCACGGACGACTGCGCAGCGGCACCGGCGGTTTCCCGTCTGGCACGTATTACACCGCGACCGATCCCGAGCTCCTGACCTGGGTGCATGTCACGCTGATTGATAGTCAGCTGCAGGCATACGAGGCCTTTGTAGGGCCACTGAAGCCACGCGAAAAGGACCAGTACTGCTTAGAGGCCTCTGAGTTCGCCTCGCTCCTGAGGATACCAAGCCACGCCCTCCCAACCAGCCACTATGAGTTGACCGGTCATCTATTAGCGTTGTTCGGCGAAGGTCCGGTCCAGGTTTCCGACACCGCCATCCGGTTGTCACGCGACTTGCTGTACCCACCGGGAGGGATGGTGGCGAGTTCCTTCCTGTCGTTGGGGCGGCTCGCGACGGCCGGGCTATTGCCGGCGTCGCTCCGGCAGGCCTACGGTTTGACTTGGGACGAGGCCAGAGAGCGACGGTTCGACGCGGTTGCAGGGGTGATCCGACGGGCGCGACGGTTGACTCCTCGGTTTCTCAGGGTGTGGACCCACGCCAGGCGGTCCGACCATGTGTCGTCGGATGGACGCTTTCGATACCCTGACGGATAGGGGTGGAACACGAAGCGGGCTGGGAAGTTAGGCACGAAAAGTGGAATCTAGGCACGAAAGATGTTTCCGAGCAAACGAAATCAACCGTTGTTTTACCCAAATGACCGAAAAGAGGCGCACTTGTCGTCATCTGATCAGAAAAAGTGCGGAAATCTGCGAGAATTGCTGGTAAGATTGCCGAGCGTCTACCGAAACCATCCGCCCCTCGTGGGCGTCTAAGCTCAATAGATACTTGACTGTTGCCCACCCATCACCCTTGGGAGCTGGCTGCCTCGCCTGAGAGACGGCGAGAGGAGCAGGAAATTTGCTGATTCAGGAGAAGCAGGACATCGTGCGCGATCTCGTCGCCCTTGGTCAAGACCGTGGCTTCGTCACACTTGACCAGGTACTCGAGCATGTGTCCGGGGAACTAGATTCGGAAGAGATCGGCGTGTTGCTTCAGGAGATCGAAGCGGCAGGCATCGAGGTCGAAGGAGCGGTGGAGTCCGCAGAGATCGCCGCGCCCCGTCACCCGCAGCTACGGGTGACATCGGAGCCCGAGGTTCATGCTCCTGGCGAGGATTCGGACCAGGGCCAGGATCTAGTTCGCACCTACCTCCGTCAGATGAGCCGGGTACCGCTGCTCACCCGTGAGGGTGAGGTGGCGATCGCGAAACGGATTGAACGCGGAGAAAATCGGGTGTGGACCGCGCTGTCACGCAGCATAATCATCGCCCGGCACATCGTCGATCTGGCCAAGCAGTTGCAGGAAGGAGAGCGTCAGCTTCAAGAGCTGGTGATTCTTCCGGATGCCGATCTGACTGACCGGCAGCGAGCAAATCGCCTACGTCGATTCGTCAAGGATGTTGGCGCAGTGGAAGACGCGTTGCGCGAGCTCGCGCGTCGCGAGGTGAGAGCGGCCGCAGCTCGGAAGCGATACCGGCGGACGTCGGTGCGTTCGAAGTGGCGCGTGATGCGCGCCAGGATTGCCGTGTCTCAAGCGATTCGTGCGATCAACTTCCCTCCGGCGCTGAAGCTGACGTTTGTCGAGATGATCGATACGGCCTGGTCGTCGATTCGTCGCGCAGAGCGTCGGGTCGAACGTTTGGTTCGACAGGGACAGGTGCCCGAGCGCGGCCGCAAGGCGAAGGCGAAGAAGCCGGCGCGCCGCGTGGAGGTTCCTGGGCTCCGCGACGCCCGTAAGGCGCTGAATGTGTGCCGCAAAGAGATCCGAGAGAGCACCGGCGATCTCGGCCGAATCCAGAAGCTCATCTCTCGAGGCTCGTCGCGGGCTGATCAGGCTCGGAAGGAACTCACCGAAGCCAACTTGCGCCTGGTGGTGTCGGTGGCGAAGAAATACGCGAATCGCGGCCTGGCGTTTCTGGACTTGATCCAGGAGGGCAACATCGGCCTGATGCGGGCGGTCGACAAGTTCGACTATCGTCGTGGCTTCAAGTTCTCGACGTATGCGACGTGGTGGATCCGCCAAGCGATCACCCGTGCCATCGCCGACCAGGCGCGCACGATTCGTATTCCGGTTCATATGATCGAAACGCTCAACAAGCTCAACCGGGCGACGCAGACGCTTACGCGCGACCTGGGTCGAGAGCCAACATCCAAGGAGCTCGCAGAGCGTGCTGACCTCCCGATCGCCGTGGTCCGGAAGGCCCGTCGTATCGCGCAGACCGTTGTCTCCCTCGATTCGCCGATTGGTGACGGAGAGGAGAGTCAGTTTGGCGACTTCATTGAAGACCGTCAGGCGGTAAACCCGGCCGAGTCGACGATCGCCTACGACCTGCGCCGACAGACCGAGTCGGTGCTAGAGACGCTGAGCCCGAAAGAGCGCGAAGTCATCCGGATGAGATTCGGACTGACTGATGGAGCCGAGCCGACGCTGGCCGAGCTCGGCGAGAAGTTCTCGCTGACCCGGGAGCGGATCCGGCAGATCGAGGCGGCGGCGCTCCGAAAGCTGAGAGAACCGTCACGCAGCCGGCGGCTGAGCACGTTCGTCGAGCCCCGTCACCCGGCGCCACCGCGACGGCGACGACGTGACTCGCCCAACGAGGTTGAACAGGGCGTGGCGTAGCGCACGCCCGACGTTCTCCGCCGCTCTCCTTGAGCCATCCCCACTCTTCGTCGGGGACCGATGAACGTCTTTCTGCTCGACGGCACCTACGAGTTATTTCGCCATTTCTTTGCAGTGCCGTCGGTGAAGACGGCTGAGGGTCGTGAAGTCGGCGCGATTCGAGGCGTCGTTGGCTCGGTGATCGCCATGCTTGAGGAGGGCGTCACCCATCTCGGCGTGGCAACCGACCACGTCGTCCACTCATTTCGCAACGAACTCTACTCCGAGTACAAGACGGCCGAGGGCGTCGACCCGGAGCTGCTCCAGCAATTTCATCCACTCGAAGAGGCGCTACGCGCTCTCGGCGTTGTCGTCTGGCCGATGGTCGATTTGGAAGCCGACGACGCGCTGGCATCGGCGGCCAGTCGGGCCGCGGCCGACGACCGGGTCGAGCAGGTATTCATCTGCACGCCCGACAAAGACCTCTCTCAGTGTGTACAGGGACAACGTGTCGTGCAGTTTGACCGGCGGGCCGGTGCGCTGCGCGACGCCGAGGGTGTACGGGTGCGCTTCGGTGTCCCGCCGTCGTCGATCGTCGACTACTTGGCGCTGGTGGGAGACCCCAGCGACGGGTATCCTGGATTACCGGGATGGGGAGCCAAATCGGCGTCAACTCTGCTCGCCGAGTATGGTCACGTGGAAGCGATTCCCACAGACCCCGACGAGTGGACCGTCAGTGTGCGCGGCGCGGCCCGTCTGGCGCACACGCTCGCTGAAGGGCAGGTTGATGCCGCACTCTTTCGTGACCTGGCCACCCTGCGATTGACGGCACCTGTGTTCGACTCGCTCGACGAGCTGCGGTGGTCGGGTCCCACCCCTGCGTTCTTCGACGTCTGCGCCAGCTTCAATGCTCCGGGTTACTTCAAGCGGGCCCAGGTGCTTGCCGAGGCCCGTCCCATCCGCGGAGAATAGGCGTCTGGTGCAACACGCGAGTCTCCGTCGCATCCTTGACGTAACCGGTGGGCTCGGCCTTGCCCGCGAGACGGCACCCTGGTCGGTGTTTCGTGAGTGCGCCGACTGGCGCGGCGCGCCCGGATGCTTGATGCTCTGCGGCGATTTGGATATCGTGCTTCGCTACCGCGGTGAGATGAGATGACCGGTGATCAGTCACGACCGATGATCGAGGCGCACGGGCTCAGCAAGTACTACGGTCCGTTTGTCGCCGTGGAAGACATCTCATTCACCGTTTCTCAAGGCCAGGTCGTTGCCTTTCTCGGCCCGAACGGTGCCGGCAAGACGACGATGATGCGGATGCTGACCGGGTATCTCTCACCGAGCTCGGGACGCGCGACGCTTGCAGGATTCGACGTGCAGCGGGCCCGAATCGAGGCGTCTCGCCGCCTGGGCTATCTACCAGAGAACGGCCCGCTGTATCCGGACATGACGCCGCTGGAGCTACTGGCGTTCTTTGGCGAGGCGCGCGAAATGGACGCGACCACGCTCGGCCGTCGGATCGAGACGGTCGTTGAGGCGTGCGCCCTGGAGCTGGTCATCGAGAAGCCGATCGGAAAGCTCTCCAAGGGTCTCAAACAGCGGGTCGGCCTCGCGCAGGCCCTGCTTCATGATCCTGATGTTCTGATCATGGACGAGCCGACTGCTGGACTGGACCCGAATCAAATCCGACAATTCCGGGACAACATCCGTCGGCTTGGTCGAACTAAGACGCTCCTGGTTTCTACGCATATCCTTCATGAAGCGGAAGCGACGGCCGACCGGGTTCTCCTGGTCAACGGCGGGCGACTGGTCTTCGACGGCCCGCTCGACGAGCTCCAGGAGAACGGGTCGCTCGAGGAGCCGTTCTATCGGTTGACGGGTCACGGTGTCGATCGGGCTCACGTGGTGGCAGACGCATAGCCGGAGCGTCGGATCGAGATATGGCAGCCATCAACTTCAGGATCGCGTGGGCTCTCGCGAAGCGGGACCTGCTCTTGTACTTCAGCAGCCCCTCCGGCTATGTGTTCATCACGCTGTTCATTTTCCTCAGCGCCGCGGCCGCATTCTGGCGGGACCAGTTCTTTCTCCGGAATCTTGCCAACCTCGACCAGCTGAACGCGCTGCTGCCCTTCCTGTTGCTGTTCTTCGTGCCGGCCCTGACGATGGCCGTCTGGTCTGAGGAGAAGAAGCTCGGCACAGATGAGCTGCTGCTGACCCTTCCGGCGACCGACCTCGAGATCGTGCTGGGGAAGTACATCGCCACGATGGGGATCTACTCGGCCTCGCTGTTCCTTGCGCTGAGCTACGTGGCCGTCCTCTTCTATCTGGGTAGCCCCGACCTCGGCTTGATGTTCAGCAACTATCTGGGGTACTGGCTCGCGGGGGCCGCCTTGATCGCGGTCGGGATGCTGGCCTCGTTGCTGACACAGAACGCCACGATCGCCTTCATCACCGGCGCGCTGTTGTGCGCAGCGCTCATGCTTGCAACCACCGGGGTCGGCGCCTTCAGTCAGAGCCTCGACCGGTCAGTACGGGCGCTCGTGATGGGGACACATTTTCAGGACTTTGCAAAGGGTATCGTCAGTCTGACCGCGGTGCTCTACTTCGTCGGTCTCGTCGCCTTCTTTCTGTATCTGAACGTCCTGATCTTGAGTCGTCGACACTGGCCGAGCCGGGTTGATGGATATCCGATGTGGATGCATCACACCGTTCGAGCCGTCGCGGTCGTCGCCATACTGGTCAGCGTCGGCACCGTGCTGGCGCGGGCAAATCTCCGGCTCGATGTGACCGCGGAGCGCTTGCACACGCTCAGCGACGAGACGCGCGCGTTGATAGCCGAGCTGCCTGACGACCGGCCAGTCTTCATCCAGGCGTATATCAGTCCGGACGTTCCCGAGCCGTTCGTCCAGACCCGGTCGAACCTCATCAGCATCCTGGAAGAGATTGATTCGCTGGCCGGTCCGCGCGTTGACGTCCTGATCGAGGACACCGAGCCGTTCAGTGACGCGTCGCGTGACGCGCGCGTGACGTTCGGGATCGTGCCGCGCGGCTTCCGGGATGTGGGCTCGGCTCGGGCCGAGGTGACTCAGATGTTTCTCGGCGTCGCCTTTACCCGTGGCGCCGAGGAGCAGGTGATCGGGTTCTTTGACCGCGGATTGCCAGCGGAATACGAGATCATGCGGAGCATCCGGGTCGTCTCCGGAACGGAACGACGTCGGGTGGGTGTGGTCAAGACGATGATCGACATGGTTGGGGGCGTCAACTACGAGCAAAACCAGTTTGCGCCACAGTGGCCGGTCGTCGCGGAGTTGCGGAAGCAGTACGAGGTCTATCAGATCGATCCTGATTACCCGATCGACACCGCACAGCTCGACGCGATTCTCGTTCCACTGCCCTCGTCGCTGCAGACCGACCAGATGCAGAACATCACCGCCTACATCCGCGGCGGTAAGCCGGCGCTGCTGCTGGTTGATCCCTTGCCGGCGATCGATCCGACGCTGTCGCCCACCGAATGGGTTGGTGACGGCAACCCGTATACCTACCCACCCGGAACCGCGCGACCCGGACCGCGGGGCAACGTCCGACGATGGCTCATGGAGTTGGGTGTCGACTGGGAGCCGACCCGGGTGCTCTGGGACTCTTACAACCCGCATCCCAATCTGGCCAACCTGCAGTCGGAGTTCGTGTTCCTCGGACCGGGCAACGGCAATGCGGCGACGTTCAACCCGGACAGTCCGATCACCGCTGACCTTCAAGAGCTCATGCTGCCGTTCGTCGGGTCGTTGCGGCCGGTCGACGATCAGTCGCTGGAGTTCGTTCCGCTTCTCCGCACTGGCATGGCGTCAGGCGCGAATGGATACTTTTCGCTCGTCCGCCCCTCGCCACTGGGTCCTCAGCTCAATCCCTCTCCGCCCCGAGAGCAGAACGAGGAGGACTACATCGTGGCCGCTCGGGTGCGATCGACGGGGAGGGATCCTGCGGCCGCCGAGGACGCGCCGTCTGAGCCGACGCCGCCAGCGACCGCCGGCCCGATCGACGTGATCGTGGTCGCCGACCTGGACTTCGTGGGCGATCAGTTCTTCGCGATTCGTGAGCAGGCCCCCGGCGATCTCAACTTCGATAACGTGACGTTCTTCTTGAATGCGATTGACACGCTGCTGGGTGACGAATCCTTCATCGACCTGCGAAGCCGCCGGGCGCGGCATCGGACGCTCGAGCGGGTCGAGGCTCAGACTGCGGAGTTCATCGATCAGCGGCGTCTGGACGAGCAGCAGGCGGAACGGGAGGCCGAGGAGGCTCTGACCCAGGCTCAGGCCAGGCTCGACGAGCGCGTCGCGGAGCTACAGAGCCGAACCGATATCGATGGGCAAACGATGCAGATCATGGTTCGCAATCTGCAGGAGGTTGAGAACCGTCGCCTAGAAGTCCTCTCGGCGAATATCGAGACCGAGAAGGAGAACAAGGTGCAGGCGAGCCGTGAGCGAATGGAGACACAGATTCGACGGATTCAGACGACGATCAAAACGTTTGCGATCTTGCTCCCACCGGTTCCTGTATTTCTGGTCGGAGTGGCGATCTTCGTCCGTCGCCAGCGCCGTGAGCGTGAAGGCGCGGCGGCGGCGCACCGGCTGAAGGAGTAGCGATGAGTGAACTGAAGAAGACCGCAAGCTTCGCTGGCCTCGCGGTTGTGGTGGCGGTCGTGGCACTCATGAGTACACCGCGCCGGACAGCCCCCGACGCCTTCTTCGATGTTGGAGAACCGTTCTTCGCCGAGTTTACCGACCCCGACATGGCTGCAACGCTCGAGGTCGTCGAGTGGGATGATGAAACCGGGTCCGCGCTCCCGTTTGCCGTGACCAATCGAGGCGGATTGTGGACCATTCCATCCCATCATGACTATCCCGCCGATGGTGAAGAGCGGCTGGCCACGGCCGCTGCCGATGTCATCAACGTCATGAAGGACGATTTTCGGTCAGACAATATTGCCGATCACGAAGCGCTCGGTGTGATCGATCCGCTCGACGACACAGCCACCAGTCTGGAGGGGCGCGGTACCCGCATCACGTTCAAGGACGCGAGCGAGGCCGTCGTAGCCGACCTCATCCTGGGGGACACACTGGCGGAGCGCCCCGGGTTCAGGTTCGTGCGAGTTCCTGGTCAGAAGAGGGTCTACGCTGCACGGTTTGGCGCAGAGATATCCACCGCCTTCGAGGATTGGATCGAGACGAACCTCCTCGAGGTGACGCGTAGCCAGATCGACCGCATTGTGCTCAACGAGTACTTCATCGATGAGGGGACCCGGCGCGTCGTGCGCCGGGGGGAGTTCACTCTCGACAAGGTCGCGCAGGACCACTGGACCGCGAACCGGGTGCCCGCTGGGCAGGAGGTTGATTTCGTCCAGGTCAATCTTCTGGTCGGAGCTATCATCGATTTGAAGATCGCCGGCGTTCGGCCGAAACCGGCTGGAATGACCGGCAACCTGAGAGACGCTGCGATGGCGGGCAGCATTACGCAGTCAGACATCCAAACACTTGTGGGTCGCGGCTTCTTTCCGACCCCCGAAGGCGGTCTGTTGTCGAACGAGGGCGAAGTGCTGGTGCGAACGACTGAGGGCGTGGGCTATACGCTGCGCTTCGGCGAAGTCGTCTACGGCCGGGGTGATGCGGTGGCGGTGGGAGATGGCACAAGTGACGAACAGCAGACCGGTCCCGGTGAGAACCGGTACGTCTTCATTACGGCCGAGTTTGACGCGACGGCCATCCCAGAGCCTCCCACATCGGATTCGGATGCGCATGCCGCCTGGGAGCGAAGAGCGCAAGACGGCCAGGACAAAGCGGAGCGGTTGGCGGCGCGCTTTGCCGACTGGTATTACGTCATCGCCGCAGACAGCTACGACCGGATCCACAAGCCGCGCGGCGAGTTTCTAAAGGAACGGGAAACGGAATGACGTGCTGATTCCTGATTCCTGACTCCTTCTCCACGTACAATACGTCGATGGGTAGCAAGACCCTCCTAGAGAAGGTCTGGGACGCGCACACCGTCCGGACGCTTCCGACCGGTCAAACGCAGTTGTTCATCGGGCTCCACCTCATACACGAGGTGACCAGCCCACAGGCGTTCGATATGTTGCGGAGTCGCGGCGCGCCCGTGGCGTTTCCCGAGCGGACCTACGCAACCGTCGATCATATTGTGCCCACCCTTGATCAGAGTCGCCCGTTCGCCGACGAGCTGGCCGAGCGGATGATGGCGGCACTCGAACGAAACTGTGCGGAGTACGGCATCAGGTTCTCCGACCTCACGACCGAGCGGCAGGGGATCGTCCATGTGATCGGTCCGGAGCTGGGCCTTACGCAGCCCGGCATGACGATCGCGTGCGGTGACAGCCACACATCAACCCATGGGGCGTTCGGCGCGGTGGCGTTCGGGATCGGGAGCTCGCAGGTGCGTGATGTGCTGGCGTCGCAGTGTCTGGCAATCGACCCGCTGAAGATCCGACGGATTACCGTCAACGGCGCGCTCGGCCCGGGTGTCTATGCCAAGGATGTGATCTTGGAGATCATCGCCCGTCTCGGTGTAACGGGCGGCGTCGGATATGCCTACGAATACGCTGGATCGGCAGTCGACGCTATGAGCATGGACGAGCGTATGACCATCTGTAACATGTCGATCGAGGGTGGTGCCCGGGTGGGGTATGTCAATCCGGACGCGACCACCTTCGAGTACATCAAGGGTCGGTCGTTCGCGCCGTCAGGTGACGCCTTCGACCGTGCCACCGCGTGGTGGCGCTCGATGGCATCAGATCCCGACTCGTCGTACGACGATGAGGTGGTGATCGAGGGCGCTTCAGTCGAGCCGAGGGTAACGTGGGGCATCAATCCCGGTCAGTCTGTCGGCATCCAGGGACGTATTCCAAAGCCCGACGACGTCGACGGTTCGGAGCGGGCGTCGGTCAGCGAGGCGGTCGACTTCATGGGCTTCGAGCCTGGGGCGCCGATTAGCGGAACGAAGATCGATGTGGCCTTCGTCGGCTCGTGCACCAATTCGCGGTTGTCCGACCTGCGCGAGGCATCGAGGGTAGTGCGTGGCCACAAGGTAGCGGATGGGGTCAAGGCGCTTGTCGTACCCGGTTCGAAAGCTGTCCGGCTGGCCGCCGAACAAGAGGGCCTCGACCAGGTGTTCGAGGAGTCCGGCTTCGAGTGGCGCGGGGCCGGCTGCTCGATGTGCCTCGCCATGAACCCTGACCGACTTGACGGGCGTCAGGTCTGTGCGTCGTCCTCCAACCGAAACTTCAAAGGCCGACAGGGAAGCCCGACCGGTCGGACACTGCTGATGAGTCCGGCGATGGTGGCGGCCGCGGCGATTACCGGAGAGGTGACCGACGTGCGGGAGCTGCTTTCGTGACGGAGTCAGCGATCGACCAGGTTGCCGGCTCCGCGATCCCCCTCCGCGGCGACAACATCGACACCGACCGGATCATCCCGGCACGATACCTGAAGGCCGTCACATTCGACGGGCTCGGCGACCATGTCTTCGAGGACGACCGTGCGTCGATGCCCAATCATCCCTTCTCGAACCCCAGCTATCGCCAGGCGACGATTTTGCTGGCCAACCAGAACTTCGGGTCGGGGTCGTCGCGTGAGCACGCGCCGCAGGCCCTCAAGCGGTGGGGTGTTCACGCGTGCGTCGCTGAGTCGTTCTCGGAGATCTTTCGGGGGAATTCTCTCGCGATCGGGTTACCCTGCTTTACCGCCGCGCACTCTGACATTGAGTTCGCGATGCGGTGTGTCGAAACGTCTCCAGGCACGTATCTGAGCGTCTCGGCCTCAGACCTGACACTGCGGATCCCCGACAAGACGCTGACCCTGGAGATGCCAGACGGCATGCGGGATGCGCTGCTGAGGGGCCAGTGGGACCCCACCGGAATGCTCCTCGATCGGTTCGACCAGGTGCGCGCGACCGCCGCCGATCTCCCGTATGTCGCCGGCTTTTAGTGATCCCGAGTCGGGTCCGCCAGGATCCCGACGTCTCGGCGACCAAACTCACCCCCGGGATTAATCAACGACATGACTGAACCACTTATCCTCGCTCTCGCGCTCCAGGGATCGCTACCGAGATAATATTTGTTAATGTAGTTGTAATATTTATAACTTTGACTTTGACCAGCTGGCCTGCTTAATTAAGAGAAGGGAGTTCTGTGCGGGAGGCAGAGTGGCGAGTGAGCAGCTGATCATCTTCGATACGACCCTGCGTGACGGCGAGCAATCTCCCGGTTTCTCGATGAACACCACCGAGAAGCTCGAGCTCGCGAGACAGCTCGAGACGCTTGGGGTCGACATCCTAGAGGCCGGTTTCCCGATCGCCTCCGAAGACGATGCTCACGCCGTGAGTCTGATCGCGACCGAAATCCGGAGGCCGGTTATCGCTGCGCTGGCCCGCTGCAACCCGCCCGACATCGAGCGGGCGGGTGAGGTGCTCAGGCCGGCAGCGCGGTCCCGCATTCATACCTTCATCGCCACGTCTGATCTGCACCTCGAACGGAAGCTCCGGATCACGCGCCAGCAGTGCCTCGATGCGCTGAACGCCGGTGTTCGGCAGGCGCGAGGGTATACGGACGACGTTGAGTTTTCGGCCGAGGACGCGACACGGACCGACATGGACTTCTTGTGCCGTGTGGTCGAGACGGCCGTTGACGCCGGCGCCACGACCATCAACCTTCCCGATACCGTCGGCTACTGCACGCCTGAGGAGATCGAGGCCTTCTTTACCGAGATTCGGACACGCGTGCCGAATGCGGCCAACGTAGTGTTCAGCGCCCACTGCCACGACGACCTTGGATTGGCCGTGGCCAATTCGCTGGCGGCTGTCCGGGCCGGAGTGCGACAGATCGAGTGCACAATCAATGGCATCGGTGAGCGAGCCGGCAATGCGTCTCTCGAAGAGGTCGTCATGGCGATGCGTGTGCGCCCCGACCGCCTGCCGTACATTACCGCGGTCGAGTCGACCGAGCTGTTTCGGACGAGTCAGCTCCTGTCGTCGCTCACGCAGGAACCCGTCCAGGCCAACAAGGCGATTGTCGGTCGCAACGCGTTTGCCCACGAGGCGGGGATCCACCAGGACGGCGTCATCAAGGACCGTCGCACGTATGAGATCATGCGCCCCGAGGATATCGGCGTGCAGTCAACGCTGGTGTTGGGGAAGCATTCGGGTCGCCACGCCGTCAAGCAGAGGTGCGAGCAGCTGGGCCATGAGCTCACGCGCTTCGAGCTGGACCGGGTCTACCGAGAGATCATCGCCCTTGCCGATCACCAGAAGCACATCGACGACCACGATGTAACGGCAATCGTCAGGCAGGTGCAGCAGGCAACCCAGACGTCCGAGCCAGATGGCCAGGCCGAGCCCCAGACACAGCCTGCCAAACGTTCGGCCTAGGAGCCCGTGGTGGAACCACAGACTCCTACGTCTCGGTGCACGGGACTGCACCGAATCTTCACTAACAAGAACAGGGCCGAAAGAAGTCTGTAATAAGGGTATTCGCGTCCTGTATCATATAATGTTGGTCCTATAGTTAGTCCCGACTCTCGTTCCAGGGCCAGGACTCCTAACCTCGAGGTAGCACGTGAGTTTCGCTCGCTTCCGACTTTGTGCCGCTGGTGTGTGGCGACTCACGTATCCTGCGGTCGCTCTGTTCGTCCTGGCCGCCCCACCCGCCCTCGGGGCCCAAGGCAGCGCCCCAGCGAGCGCCGTCGACGGGGCACTTCGGCCGCGCACCATCGTCGTCGTTCCGTTCGCGAACATTTCCCGCGAACTCACATTGGATTGGCTCGGAACCGGCATCGCCGAGACGGTGACGGCCGACTTGGAGCAGTTCCGGGACCTGTCCGTCATCGGTCGGGAAGGTTTGGCCGGCGACCTGAGCGACGCGGCGCCCACATCGCCCGATGACGAGACATCGGCTCGGGAGGTGGCGCGCGCGCGAGGTATCTCGTGGCTCGTCTCTGGCGGCTTTCAGAGCGTCGGCGACCAGCTTCGAATCACGGCGCGGATTGTCGACGTCAAGACCGGGGTGACACACGCGACGGTCAAGGTCGATGGGCGCCTGGACGACGTGTTTGCGCTTCAGGACCGGATCGTCGCCGAACTGGCTCCCGGGTTCGCCGAGATCTCAGGTGCACCCGCGCCGGTTTCGGCCGACAACGCTGCCAACGCTACCAACGAAAGAGCCGACGTGCCGTTGACCGAGGGCCCGACGGTGGCGACGCAGGGCGAAGGGGTCACAGCCGACACCGAGAGGGCGTTCTCCCCCCGCGGTAGCGCCGGGCCAATCTCCCCGGCCGGTCGCAGGGGACAGCGGCCCGCGGCGGGCGTCGACGGTGCCGCGTCTCCAGCCAATCTCCCGGAAGGTGTGACAGCCCCAGCGCAAGGACGGCGAGGAAACGGGTCGCCCTCAGCTTCACCGCCGGCCAGGAACGTGACAGGTACTCTTGGTATCGGCGGAGCGCCCCCGCAGCTTGGAGCTGCCGGCGAAGCCGGTGCCCTGACCGGGCGAGCGGGTGTTCGGCCTCCGAGGACACAGGTGGCGCCCGCAGTGGACGGCCGTCTCGACGATGCGGTGTGGCAGGACGCAACCCGGATTACTGAGTTCATCCAGATGCAGCCGCTCGACGGGTCGCCCGCGACGGAAGCGACCGATGTCTATGTTGCCTACGACAGCTCGAACATCTACCTCGCGTTTTACGCACACTACCAAGACCCTGGCATCATGCGAGCGAACCGGACCGACCGGGATCAGGCCGCCCAACGTGATGACACCTTCTCAGTCTATTTTGACCCCTTCCTCGACCAGCAGCGCGCCTACGTGTTCTCCGTGAACGGCTATGGCGTCCAGGGGGATTCGATTCTCGGCTCCCGCGGCGGTGGGGGAGGGTTCGGCGGTGGCCGTGGCGGTGGTGGTGGCGGTCGCGGTGGGCCTCGCGGCGCACCCCGTGGCGACGACTCGTGGGATGCGCTGTTCTCAAGCGGTGGCCAGATCGTCGAAGACGGTTTCACCGCCGAGATGGCGATCCCCTTCAAGAGTCTTCGATACCCTGCACGAGGTGGCGATATCCCGCATTCCTGGGGTTTCCAGGTTGTTCGGAATATCAGGGGCAAGGACGAAACTGTCGTCTGGTCACCGGTTTCGCTTGATGTCGCGGGGTTCCTGCCGCAGATGGGCGTGCTCGAAGGCATGACCGGGCTGTCCACAAGCCGAAATCTCGAGCTACAACCGACGTTCACCGCCTTCCAGTTCGGGACGCTCAACACAGACACGGGCCGGGTGAATGTCGGGGACGCACAGCCGGAAGGCGGTGTCGGTATCAAGTACGGTGTGACATCGAATCTGACGGCCGATTTCACGTTGAACCCAGACTTCTCTCAGATCGAATCCGATCGCCCGCAGATCGAGGTGAACCAGCGGTTTGCCATCAGGTATCCGGAGCTACGTCCGTTCTTTCTCGAGGGTGCGGAGATCTTTCAGATTCCGGGGCCATTCACAACCGTGCACACCCGGACGATCGTTGATCCACTTTACGGCGCGAAGCTGACCGGCAAGGCCGGCAAGACCACTGTTGGCATGCTCTACGCGAACGACAAAGTCCCTGGAAACGTCGATGATCTCTTGGATCCGGCTTTTGGAAAGTCGGCTCAGACATTCGTCGGACGGGTGCGGTACGACCTGTACTCGGAGTCGTTCGTCGGGGCCATTGTGACGCAGCGCGATTTTCTGGATAGCAACAGCCGTCTCGTCGGCGTCGACAGCAACTTCCGGGTCGGGTCCACCCATTCGATCGCCCTCCGCGCGATGGGTACCGACCACCGTGATGAGGACGCGCTGGACACGACGGGATACTTCCTCGATGCGATGGTTCGGAAGACCGGTCGCAACCTGAGCTACACGGCCGCGATGTACGCGTTGTCCCCCGACTTCAAGACCGACGTTGGGTTCGTTCGCCGGACCGACCAGCGGTTCGGGTTCGGCAACATCAACTATGTGTGGTGGCCTCAGAGCTGGCTGATCAGCTGGGGACCGAGCATGCGCTATTCGCGAAACCACAACTTTGATGGCATCCTCGAGGATGAGCAGGTTGCAGCGTCGATCAACTTCAACTTCGCCCGGAACATCCGCTTCAGCACCAACGTCGACCGCGACCTGGAGCGGTATCAGGGGATCAACTTCCGCAAGACGCGCATCGGCGCGGGTGGCAGCGCCAACACGAGCCGTTTGTTTTCCTTTGGCGGCGGGTTCAACTGGGGCGACGAAGTCTACTTCGACAGGGCGAACCCGTTTCTCGGCCGCGAGAGCAGTCTGCGCATGTTCATCAGCATCCGTCCTGCGTCGAGGTTCCAGTCGAACATCAACATCAACACTAGTCGCTTTACTGACCCCAGGGGTCTGTTCATCCCAGGTATCAACGAAGGCGAGGTCGACGAGACCGGGCAGGTGTTCAGCGTCAATATCGTTCGGGCCCTCAGCACCTACCAGTTCTCCGAGCGGCTGCTGTTCCGCAACATCACTGAGTTCAACACGTTCGACGAGACGCTGGGCCTGAACTTCCTCCTGACCTACCGTGTCAATTCGGGCACGGCGTTCTACGTCGGCTACGATGATCACTACAGGCAGCGTGAGCAGTTCAACGATCAGGAGATCTTCCCAGGCAACGGATACCAACAGACCAATCGGGCGATCTTCACGAAGTTCCAGTACCTGTTCAGATTCTGAGGTTGCCGGATCGGCTGCACTCACCACACACCACACACGATACAATCGAATCAGGGACAACGCAGGGCCTACGCCTTGCGTTTTTGTTGAGGAGACGACCCATGCCCCAGCGTGTTTCGTTCCGCCTGGCAGTCGTTGCCACGGCGGTTGTGGCCTCGGTGGCCCTGTCCGCCCAGGAACTTCCGCTCGACCGCCTCACCCTCCCGTCTGGTTTCACGATCGAGGTGTACGCGAGCGGTATCGAGAACCCGCGCCAGATGGCGCTCAGCCCGAGTGGCACCCTGTTCGTGAGTACCCGCCGAGCCGGAAACGTCTATGCGGTCCTCGATACTGATGCTGACTACATGGCGGACCGCGTGGTCACAGTCGCCAGCGGTCTCATGATGCCGAATGGCGTCGCGTTCCGTGACGGAGATCTCTACGTGGCCGAGATCAACCGTGTTCTCAGATTCGATGACGTCGAGTCGAACCTGGAGTCGTTCCCTGAGCCGGTCGTGCTCAACGACGGACTACCGACCGAACGGCCCCACGGTTGGAAGTACCTTGGGTTCGGTCCTGACGGGAAGCTCTACGTTCCGGTCGGCGCGCCATGTAACATCTGCGACCGAACCGGTGAGGACTCGCGGTTCGGCACGATCCTGCGAATGAACCCGGACGGAACCGGTGAGGAGATCTTCGCCCGCGGGATCCGGAACTCGGTGGGGTTCGATTGGCAGCCCGGGACCAACGAACTGTGGTTCACGAACAACGGGCGGGACCGTCTCGGCGATGAAACGCCGCCCGACACGCTCCACCATGCTCCAGAAGCCGGTTTGCATTTCGGGTACCCCTTCTGTCACGGCGGCGACCTCCAGGATCCAGAGTTCAACGACCGGCCTTGCCATGAATTCCGACCGCCGGAGCGAAAACTTGGACCACACGTCGCATCGATCGGCATGAAGTTCTACACCGGCTCGATGTTTCCGCCCGAATATCACAACCAGATCTTCATTGCCGAGCACGGGTCTTGGAATCGGTCTTCCGAGGCCGGTCACACCGGCTATCGTCTGACCGTGGTGCACGTTGACGGCGCCCGGGCCGGTGAATACGAGACGTTTGCCGACGGGTGGCTGGGCTCAGACAATGAGTCGTGGGGGCGTCCCGCTGACCTGGTCGTCATGCCTGATGGCTCACTGCTTGTTTCTGACGACACGGCCAACGCGATCTACCGCATCACCTACGACGGCTAGCGGTTGGGGACAGCCCAGACGCACCAAAGGCGACTCCGAGAGGTCGTCCGTGGATCCCTTACCCTCCTACTGAGGCTTCCGCCGCCGTACCCCACCACGGAAGGCCAGTGCCGAGCAGGAGCAGGGTGGAGGGTTCGGGGACAGGGGTTGGGGTGGGCGCCGCTCCTACAGGCCGATGCGGGACTGGAGCAAGTCGCGTTGTCGCATCATGACGTAGCTCACGATGTGTTGCTGCTGTTCGGGGAAGTCCGGCGTGCCTGTCGGGTCAAGCCGCAGCCCGTAGGAAGTGCTGTTCTCACCCTCTACTCGGGTGCGATTCCTGATCGAAGCTCTGAACGCCAGGGTCTTGTCATCGGGGGGTGGCCGTAACCTGAGGCTCACATCCACAACAGACGCCAATCTGGCCTCCACCCCAGCATCCATCAGAACGCTGACGCCATCAGCGGAGATGTCCTGGAGCCGACCGACAAACTCAAGTTCCTCGACACCGATACGCACCTCCACGGGAGCTGCTTTGCTCGGTTCGACACGAAACGATTTTCGCTGGTTGACTAAAGCGCTTTTCATGACCGTGTGGTGCCCGGATAGCCGCAGTGTCGAAAGTAATTGCGGCATTCCTCGGGGCTGAAGTGCGGCAGACAGGCGCCGAGGAAAGGCCAGAGGGTTTCGGTGGATCGACAGCGGGCGGCGCGCACGAGGGCTTTGAGCTTCGCGAAGCAGAGTTCAATGGGATTGAGGTCCGGACTGTAGGGCGGCAGATAGCAGAGCGTGGCGCCGACGCGCTCGATCGCCTGGCGGACGCCGGCCACTTTGTGTGCGCTGAGGTTATCGGCGATGACGATGTCCCCGGGATGCAGGGTGGGCACGAGGATCTGTTCGATATAGGCGAGGAAGCTCGCCCCGTCGATGGCGCCGTCGAAGACCCCGGGCGCGGTCAGGCCAGTCACCCGCAGCGCTGCGAGAAACGTACTGGTCTGCCACCGGGCGCACGGCGCGTGGTCGTGGACGCGGGCCCCGCGGAGGGCCCGACCATACCGCCGCAGGAGATTGTTCGTCATGCCGGTTTCATCGAGAAAAACCAGGCGTGTCGGATCCCAGGTCGGCGCGGCGGCGTGCCACACGACCCGCGCGGCCGCGACGTCAGGTCGATCGTGTTCGGAGGGCCGGACCGTTTTTTTTGACGGTCACGTCCAGAGCCGCCACCGCGCGCCAGATCGTCGCCAGACTGGCCGGCGTGCCGAGCGCGTCCTTCAGCTCGGCTAAGGTGCGATCCGGTTGCTCCGCGATCAGCGCGGCCAGGGTGTGCAGGTGCGGCTCCAACATCCGGCGCCGCCCGTGCCGCTGGACGCGCGGCGCGACTTCGCCCGTCTCCCGCCGACGCTGCTTCAACAGCCGCACCCACGACCCGCTCACGCGGTACTTCACCGCAACGTCCGCGGCCTTCATCCCGGCATCACTGTCGAGCAGGGCCCGTTCTCGGAGATCCATCGAATAGGCTTGCATCGGTCCTCCTGCATTGGTGCATGCAGAAGTACCACGACGAGCCCAAGCAGTACAAGGGCTATCTGAAAAGCGCTTTAGCGCGCGCTGACGGTCCACGGCGAGCCGAGCCGTCGGTGCAGGATGCTCGTTTACCGTGGGGCACCCGCCACATAGGCTCGTTCGGGGAAGCCTGTGTTCCCAGCGGGTGGCCCCGCTCCCGCACGCACGCCGCTTGTGTATCCTCTATATACGGGTCCTTGCAACCGATGTGCGCCCGTCGCTCAGGTGGATTGGGGCGTTCGGAACGCTACGAGAATTGGCCTGTAATCACCTGCAAGCGAGATGGGGAGTCGAATACTGTGGTGACTGATTGGTCGGCGCTGCCGATGCGAATAGTTTTCTGGATCGTGACGGTTGGCTTCGCTACGTCCCTGACAGCCTGCGGGGGGTCGCGAACTGATCGTCCGTCCAACCTGATCGTCATCTCGGTCGACACGCTCCGCGCCGATCACATGAGCCTCTACGATTACCCGCGGAGGACCACGCCACGGATCGCCGCGTTCGCCGAAACGGCCGTGACGTTCGACCGGGCGCGTGCGCCGTGGCCGAAGACCGTCCCGAGCATGGTGTCGATGTTCACCAGCCGACCCCCGCACGTCACTGGGGTCATGTTTGGGTCACGCGACCAGTACATCCGGGACGAGGAGCTGCTGCTCGCGGAGATTGCCAGCCAACAAGGGGTGACGACGGGGGCGGTGATCTCCAACGGCGTACTCGGCGCCGCCACGAATTTCGGGCAAGGGTTTCATGACTACATCGAGACGTACAAGATGCTCGAAGGTGCCTCGGGCTTCCGGGCGGACACGGTGACCTCGTTCGCGGCTCAGTGGCTTGAGGGGCGACGAGCGGACGAGCCTTTTTTTCTCTGGGTCCATTATGTGGACCCCCATGCCACGTACGCACCGCCGTCGGAGTACGCGGCGCCGTTCTTCGATGATGCGCTGTATGACGACACACAGTTACGGCTGAACGACGACACGAATTTCAACAGCGGCGTGGCCGGCCGATACTGGCGGCGCAACGGAGGCCAACGAGAGCTTGGGTGGTACGTCGCCAACTACGATGGAGAGATCGCCTACACCGACGCGGAGGTTGGCCGGCTGCTCGACGTGATCGCTGAGCGCGGCTTGCTATCGAACTCGGTCATCGTGTTCACCGCCGACCACGGAGAGAGTCTGGGCGAGCACAACTACTTCTTCGAGCACGGGTGGTATCCGTACAACGCCACGGCCTGGATTCCGTTCCTGGTCTACTGGCCAGGCCTCCCTGAGCCAGGGCTCAGTATCACCTATCCGGTGAGCTTGATCGATCTCGTGCCGACGATCGTCGACCTCATGGGTTGGCAGATCAGTGAACCCGACCGTTTGTTCGGACGCTCCTTGGTGCCTGTCCTCGTGGGCGAGCAGGACCGTGTTGACGACTACGTGGTGGTCGAGGCGGGCGAGGGAGGGCTTCGGGAGGACGAGTTTCTACGGGCCATCGAAGATGGCCGCTGGAAACTCGTGCATGTGCCCAACGAGAGTTACCAGCGCGGCATGCAGCGGATGCCGTACGAGCTTTACGAGGTGCGGGCTGATGCGATGGAAACAAACAACGTCGTGGATGAACACCCCGAGTTGGTGGCCCTGATGAAAGGACTGCTGGAGCGGCGATTGACTGATGCCGCGTCCGGCCGTGTGGAGACCCAGCAACCGAACTACTCGCAGGAGGAACTCGAGAACCTTCGCTCCCTCGGGTACATCAGGTAGCGCGACGGAGAGGTTATGGGTAGCCTCAGGACCTCCGTCACGCCCGGTCGCGCGCCGGCGTACCCGGCCCGACCGCCGACCACGCCACGAGCCGGCCCGCCCGACGGGATCGGATGTCCACGTGGACACCCCAGCGGTAGTACCCGACTGCCCCGATCCGTGGGTCGTCCTCTCTGGCCACCGTGCGCACGACCGCGTGGAACCGCTTGACCGACCACCCACGGGGCGGCGCGAGATCAATCGCCCGGCCTTCCACGTGCTGCGAGTGGCGGGCTCCGCCCACCGCTCGGTTATGCGCCGGGGTCCGGTAGCCGCTCAGCACCCGCAGCGGTCTGTCGCCGCAGGCATGCCGGATAGCCTCGAACACGCGAGCCAGGCCACGGGCACGGCTCTGTCTCCAGCGAACAGGATACGGCGTTCGGGCCGCATCGTGGCAGGCAAGCTCCGCCCACGTCAGATGAGGCGCCGGGCCCGCCCTCTGGTCACGCCGCGTCATCGCGGCCATCAGACGGCCTCCGTCGCGCTCAACATCACGGCACCGCCCGCCCATGGACCAACCGCTCGACCTGCTCGGTCTTGCGCGCTGACCCGGCAGACGACCCAAAGTAGTACGCCCCGACCTGCGTCACGAGCGTCCCCAGCGCGCCGAGCATGATCATCAACGGGTCGTGGGCGGTGTCCGGGATCACGACGAAGATCATCGCCGTCAAAATGCCGAAGAATCCGACCATGACACACGTGGCGATGTACCCCGGCATCCGGTCCCGCGCGCGGACCTGACGCTGGCGGGCCGACATCCGGTCCTCGGCGGCGATCCGGAGTTCGTCGAGGTCATGCTCGCGCATCGTCGCCGCGAACTGCTGGTCGGCGCGGCGCACCGCGGCCAGTTGCTCGGGGGTGGCCAGGGCCAGCGCCTGCTCCAAGCGATCCGGGTCACTGTCGAGATCGACGCCCAAGGCTTCCGCCACGGCCTTGGTGGCCGCGCGCGCGATGGCCACCCCCACAGGACCACCGGCCGCGCCCCCGAGCGCCGTCGCAATGGTGGGGGCCGCACCTCCGAGCGCCTTGCCGAGCGATCGAAAGATGTTCTTCATGGCTACCCGATCCAGGCGCCGACCAGGACACCCAGCACGAAGACGGCGATCGTGACGATCAGGACCGCGCGGCCCGTGTAGCCCTTGTTCGCGAGGATGAACAGTAGCGAGTCCACCCGCTGCTCAAGCGGTGTGTCGGTCTGTCGTGGCATGGCTATCCTCCTGTCGAAAAGTCGTGCGTGAGCGTCACGCCGTCCACCGTGAACGTGACCGTCGTCCCCTCCGTGCCTGACCGGCGGAAGACGGCCTGGCGATCCTCGATCCACGCCCCCGGCGGACTCGCGGCGTTCACCGCCGTGCGATTGCCGCCTTCGCCGTTGCAGTCCGACGCGGGCCGGCACCAGACCGTGGCAGCGTCGCCACCGGTACGCGTGAAGACCTGGCCCGGGCCGATTTGATAGATCACGGCTCCGTCATCATTGCTGCCGGACGCGATGATGGATGCCGGGCCCGTTGGTGCGTTGTCGCGGCCGTCGCCCGTGGGAGTCCCCTCGCCGCCCTCTCCGCCGGTGCCGCCGTCGCCGCCGGTGCCACTCCCCCCCTCACCGCCGGCGCCCCCGCCGGCCGTCACCGGGCCGGGCTGGTTATGGAGGATGTTCGCGGGACCGCAATGCCCGATGTCGACCATGACCGGAGTCGGGGTGCCCGAGCCGGACCCCACCACCACGCACGGGGGAGTGGGCGCTGTCGGCAGCTGGCAGGCACTTGCCAGCAGGCACAGGCCCCCGACCAGGCCCAGCGTCGACACCACCCGAGTGAGCCGAAGTCGTCGTCGTGTCATTGTGCGTCCTCCTCGGGCGCGAGCGGCGCCCAGCGTGAGACCTGCGCCAGCGTCCGATCGCGCGCGCCTTCGGCCTCGATTTGATCCGGGTCCTTCATCGCGTCGGGGCAGCGGATCACGCAGCCCTGAAACTGTGTGCGCACCGCGCAGCCCGACAGCAGCACGACGGCCAGCCCGAGCGCGACGATGACCAATCCTGGTTGATACATGTCTGGCTCCTCTCTTTCTCTGTGTCCGCCACCAAGAGAAAAGGCCGCCTCACCCGAGGGTGACGGTGCACCCTCAGAGAGACGGCCTCGCTCTCGTGGCCCTGTGATTGGTCATTCCACCGCCTGGCCTGGCGGGTTCGGGCGCTACCCTAGGAACGACCGGGGTTCGTGAGTTGTGTTCCTGTACGTCCTCCCTTACGGCGCCGCGATCAACGTCTGGATGATCTCGACGAGCGCCCACACGACGGCCATCATCCCGGCGCCGCTCATCGTCTTCGCATGGCCGTTCAGCCGGCCGGTCGCCGGGCGCGCGGGCGCCGGCGTGCGCGCGTCGAGCCGCACGAGGATGCGCTCGTCGAGCCGCGCCAGTAAGCGGCCCTGCTGCCCCACCTCCGCGGCGAGGCCGTGCTGCTCCCGGTGCAGCGACTCCAGCGACTGCTGCACCGGCGCAAGCGCGAGCGTGATCTCCCGGCGGATTTCGTCGAGCGTCATGCCGTGGTCTCCGGCGCGTCGAGGATCGCCACCAGCTCGGTCCGCGCCTCTTCCATCGTCAGGTCGTGCTGCGTGGCGACCCAGGCGACCAGCGTCCGCAGCGGCTCGGCGTCAAGCGCCGCCAGGATCTGGTCGCGCGCCGCGGCCTCCGGCGTGGGCGCATCGGCCACCGCCTGCGCCACCGCCGTCTCATCGATGCCCGTCCAGTCGGCGGCGTGCACCTCCACGGCGCCGTCGACGAGATTGATCCACACGGCGCACCCGGCCTCGACACACGCGGCGACGGCGGCCTGACACGCGGCCCGGTCCACCGCCGTCGTGCGCGGGATGCGGCGGCTCGCCATCAGCTGGCCGCTCCGATCCGGATCGCCGAGCCGGCCACGACGCGGTAGTAGACATCCGTATTCATGCCACTCGAGAGTTCCATCGACAGCGCCACGGTGTGCGCGGCGTCCAAGGCCGGCGTGATCGTCTCGACGCCGCCGAAGCCGAAAAACAAGTTAATCTTGTCAGCGTCTCCGCTGCTCCGGGCCGCGCAGACCAGATTCGCGCCCGCTCGAAACGCATCGATCGTGAAATACGTGGTGCTGGCCAAGCGGTTCCGCAGATTCGTCGCGGATGCCACGGTGACGACCGTGTCGCCCCACCGCAACCGCATCGTCAGATTGCCGGCGTAGAATTGGTTGGCGGCGAACGTGGCGACCCACCGCAGCTGCAGCCAATCGCCGTCGGCGATGTCATTCGCGGCCACCGGGAACGACAGAAACGTCGTCTCGTCGGTCGTATCCTCTACGTCGGCCCGCGTCACGGCGTAGCGGGACCCGACGATCCGCCGGTCCACGCGCCGGTCGAGGTCGAGTAGCTGATCGCGCACATGCGTGTTCAGGTCCGCGGCGAGCAGCTCGGCGTTGCCGACCCAGGTCTTCGTCGTCAGCGGCATCTCAGTCGTCAGGCATAGCCCAGCACGCCCTCATCGAGGCGTGACTGGTCGAGAAGAAAGAAGCCCCCCGGCGGCGCGGGCGCCACCGTCCACTCGCACGTGATCGCTGGCCCCGGCCGGATCGTCAGCCGCACGGCCTGGATGATGACCGCGGCCTGGTCCAGCCCGGTGACCGGTTCGGTGACCGTCACCCGGTCGCCCGGCTCCCGCGCGAGGGCCGCCTCGAGCAGCGCGTCGCTCGCGTGCGCCAGAAAGCGCACGGTCTCGACCGGGGGCCGCGCTGTCGTCAGATCGTGGAGCGCGGCGTCAGCCAGCGCCTGGCCGATGTTGGCGTTGACCTCATAGGGCAGGTCGATCGCCAGATCCCGGCCGCCCCCCGACGGGGCCACGGCCTCGGTCGTCACGGGGGGACGGGCCACGACGGGCCGGGCGCGGCCCTCGAGCCGCGTCACATAGCCATGCGCGGCCCGGTGTTCGTAAGCGTCACGTCCGCCGTGGCGGCGTGATAGGTGGCCGTCACCGTCAGCGTGGCCGTCAAGTCGTCACCGCTGCCGTCGGGCCAGGCCGTGAACGCGTAGTCGGTCCCCGCCTCCAGTGGGAGTCCGTCCAGCCCGCCGAGGCGCCGGCCGGCTTCGGTGGGGCCGGGGTCCGTACGGGCGGCGAGCGTGAGCGTGCGCGTCTCCCCCGGCGCGATCAGCCACGGGACGTCGGCGAGCGCGACCAGCGGGACCACGTCCGCCCCCACGGCAATCGGGTGCGTCGTGACCCGCACGCCTGTGATGGCGTGGGCGTCGGCGGCGGTCAGCCCCACCAGCGTCTCGTCGTCGAGCGTGATCTGGCTCACGCTCCGGGCCCGGGCGTGCCGGTGCCAGAAGCGCAGCCGCCCGCCGTCGGCCGTGTCGCCGATGACGGCACAGTACCCCAGCTCGCTCTGCACCACCTTGGCGATGGCCCGCAGCGCCGGCTCCTCGGCGTCGAGGTCGTAGAGCGCGTAGGGAAACGTCGAGACGCCCTGGTCGACGTCTGTCGTCACGGGACGCGCGTCAGCGGGCAGCGCGGTGACGATCGTCTCAAGCAGCTCGTCAGCGCGTTGGTCCACCTGCGCGGGGACGCGCACCGGGGTCGTGGCGGCCGTCTCGAGCCAGTCGGCGGCCTCGCACGTGGTCTGCTGGCGGCCCCGGCCAGGGTCGGGCTGGATGGCCGTGAGCCGCCCCCGAAACTTGACGTACGCGGTGCCGGCGCGCGTCAGCACCAGGCGGACGGGCGTCCCGACGCCGAACCCCGCGCGCACGTGCGCATGCCCGGGCGCGTAGGCGCCTTGGACCCCAACGGCGTTCCCGGCGTCGTTGTGCAGGGCGAAGGTCAGACGAGCCGGCGCGGCCGTTCGGGCGAGCGGGCCGGTGCCCCGGATGCCGTAGGCGAGCGTCACGCCCGCCGAGCCCACGACATCGGGAATCGGGGTCCATGTGCCGTCGGTCAGCGCCAGATCGATCCGCGCGTCGAGATCACTCATCGTCACACTCGCAGGATGGCGCCGTCGCGCGCGGCGCGGAAGATCCCGTCGGGGAGTCGTTGGAGATTCTCGTTGATGCCGTCGAGCTTGGCCTCGAGCCGCTCGACGCCCCCGTCGCCAAACCGGCGGCCGGCCCCGCTGAAGGCAAACTACTCGGCGCCCGCTTCGCCGGCCAGAAAGAGCGTGGGGGCTGTCACGGCTCCGACCCCGCCCGCCGCCATCGGCGCGACCGGCGCGACGCGCTGCGCCAGGGCCGCCACGCCGCTCAGGTCCGCGATGGCCCCGAGGCCGCGGTGGATACTCCCGAGCGCCGCCGCAATGCCGTGCCCTTCCCGCGCCGTCATGACCCGCTCCAGGCCGTGCAGCACGGCCGGCGTGCCAGTCCCGAAGTGGCGGAACGGCGTCCCGTGCTGCGCCGAGACGCGCGGCCTCGACGGCGTGAATCCCGGATCGTCGTACCGCACATGCACCGTCATCGTCTGGTCCTCGACGGTGAAGCCGGGGTTGTCGTACGTCACCCCGACCGAGGTCGTCACATCGTCGCGCTGCTTGATCGCATCGAGTCTCGATTGCACGAATGTTTCGAAGTCGCCGAACTTCTCCTTCTGGTCCTTGGTCATCGCCTTCCAGTCGGCGCGCATGTCCTTCCATTTGACCCCGCCTCGCGGGCCATCTTCCGGAGCACCCGCTCCCGCACGAACGCCTCGAAGGTGCCGTAGCGCTTCTGCTGCGCGGCCGTCATCGCGTCCCACTGGCCGCGCATGTCCTTCCACTTGAGACCCGCCTCGTTGGCCATGCGACGGAGCACGCGGTCCCGGACGAACGCCTCGAACGACCCGTAGCGCTTCTGCTGCGCATCGGTCATCCCCGCCCACTTCTCCGCCATCGCGTCGAAGCTGAGGCCGGCGCGCTCGACCATCGTCCGGAACTCGACGAACGCCGAGAACGAGCCGAACGACGCTTTCATGTCGGTCGCCATGGCCGCCCACTCGCCGGACAGATCTGTGATATTCAGGCCCGCGCTCGCGACCATCTGCTCGACCGCCTTCGACAACCCGCTCGGGCCACCCAGCGCGATGATGAGCATCTGGATCTTGTCGGCCAAGAGGTCAAACCCCGACGTCAGCGGCGCGGCGAACTGGAGCTGCGAGATGTCCGTCAGCTTCTTCCCGTTCTGATCCGTGAGGCGCTCTTGCTCGATCATCTTCTCGATCATCGGCTGCATGGCGGCCGGCAGCGCAATCCCCATCTCCAAGGCCTGGGTGACGAACGCCTGGGCCTCGTCCGTCATCCCCCGGATGGCCGCCCCCGTGTGCGCCCCTTCCCCCGTGAGCAGATCCCACGCCGCCGCCAACCGGCCGGCTTCGTCGGTGAGCTTGGCCTGGGCATGGCCCAGCCCGAGCAGCGACTCGTCGAGCACCTGTGTTTCGTTTCCGGCCTCATCGACGACCGTCTTCATGGCGACGCCGTAGGTGCGCGCCGCCTCCTCCATCGCCTGCCAGTCGGTGTGGGCCTCGTCCGCCATCTCTCGCAGCGCCGCGGCCTCCTCGGCCGTCAGCAGGCCGAGCTCCTGCATCTGCGCCAGGTAGGGATCGAGCTGCGCCGGATCGAAGGCCGCCTGCCCGGCCTCGACAATGCCCGACAGCCCGTCGGCGATCTCCCGGTTCCGGGCGACGATCGCACGTTCCGCCTCGCCGAGCGCGTCCGCCTGGTCGAGCACGACTTGCATCTCGCGCTGCACCGCGGCGACGGCCTCCGGCCCGCGCGCCTCCGCCGCCCACAGGCGAGTGACCATCGCTTCGGCCTCTGCCGCCGACTTCCCCACGGCCAGATACGCATCGCGGACGCCAATGAGAAACTGCGCGCCCTGCTCGTTCCCCCGCCAGGCGCCGCCCAGCGCGGCCTGCGCGGCTTCGGCGAGTTAGCCGTCGCTCAGCGTGGCAATGACCCCATCGCGGAACGCCCCGGCCGTCTTGCGGCCTTCCAGCTCCGCCTTAGACGGTCCACCGAACAGCTTGCCGATGAGCAATCCGATCACCGGCCCAATGAGCGGGATCGCCATCCCGGCCGCCTGGCCGAGCACCTTGCCAAGGCCACCCGCGAGGAAGCTTGTTGCCTCGGTCATCCGCTTGCCCAGGCCCTCGGACAGGAACGTCCCGAGCCGGTTCCCCGCCTGCACGCCGAGCGACTGGGCCGCGCCGAGGACCCCGCCGCCGCCTTCCAGCGCCCGCGCGAACGTCTGGCCGATCTCGGCGCCGAAGCCGACAAAGGCACTCTCGATTTTGGTACGGAATCGTGGAGGGATTTCCGGATCGAGGAGCGTGGTTGGTATCCCAATGGGACCCAGACGCACGGCCTCCTGCAACGCGCGTCGTTCCTGGTCAAGACCACGCATGGAGGGTCCGCTGGCTGTGATGGCTCCCAGAGGTCGCAGGCGCGCGGCCGTGGTCGTCTCCTCGAAGAGGCGCCGCGACTCGTCACGTAACTGCTGCAAATGGGCCGGGGCCTCCTCTCCGAGGGCGCGGTATTTCTCCAGCGCCGTGTCAAGCGCCTGGTTCAGCGCCTGCGTCTCGTCGTCGGTGAGCGTCGTCAGGCCCCGGACCTGATCCAGCGCAGCGGCCCAGTCGTGGGCCGCCTGGATCGCGCCCGTGCCCCGGAGGCGATCGACGAGCGTCTGGACTTCGTCGGTGAGGCCGCCGACGCCGCGGCCCAGATCATCGACGGGCTGGCCAGCGCCGGCGGCCGACTCGCCGAGGTCGTCAAGACCAGCTGCGCTTTCCGTCGCCGTTCGGGTAATCTCGTCCGCGCGGTCGATGATCTCCTGCATCGCTGGCGTCAGCACGTCCCCGGCCGCGACCGCCGTGTTGCGGATGGCCGTGGCCAGCGCGAGAATGACGTCGTCGGTCGTGTTCATCGACTGCCCCGCGCGACGAATCTCGGCGTCCAGCTGCTCGATGCTTGCGGTGCCCGTGAGCATCGCCTGCTCCAAATGCTGTATCCGCCTCACCCATGCCGTTTCAACGGTATCCGCCGTCCCCTGAAGCGTGTCGTTGAGTCCCTCGTGCGCCGCGTCGGCGTCGCGCGCCGAGTCGGCTGCGTCATCCGTGATCCCGACGACCCGCTTCAGCTTCCCGCCGAGATCCAGCGCCCCCGCCGCCCACTGCGCGAACTCGAAGCCCGCCCAGATGACTCCCAGCGGTCCCAGTGCACGCACGACACGCACGGATGGCGAGCCTTAATCCGCCCGCAGCAACGGCCGCGAGCCGGAGGCCCACCCGCACGGCGCCCCGCGAGCTGATCCCCAAAATCTTGACACGACCCGCGCGGCCGCGACGTCCAGCGCCCCCGCCGCCCACTGCGCGAACTCGAAGCCCGCCCAGATGACTCCCAGCGGTCCCAGTGCACGCACGACACCACGGAAGCCGCGGGCCATGTTTGCGAGATGGAGTCTTTTGAGCCGCGCACCGAACGCGGCCGCACTCGCGCCTGCCGTGCGCAGATTCGGGACCAGCATCAGGAGGGCGTTGCTCACGCGCCCCGCGCCGCGCCACACCCCAGACAGCAGTGGGAGCATCGGCGTGAGCACCCGCGCGACGCCGCCCAGCGCGATCAGGGCCGGGCCCAGCGCCGCCGTCAACCCGAGCCAGAGGATGCGGCTTTGTTGCACCTCGGGGGACAGCGCCTTGAACCGGTCGACCACCGTCTTCAGCCAGGGCACGACCTGCTCCCGCACGATCCCCACCACGGTTTGCAGGATGGGCTTCAGGATGTCTCCGAGCGCACGGCCCGCCTCGACGACCTGATTTGCCAGCAGCTCCAACTGCGACGCCGTCGTTTGGAACCGGATGTCGGCTTCGCGGGCCAGCGCCGTGTTCTCCTCCCACGCCGTCGTCCCGAGCGCAAGGGCATCCGTGAGCGTGGTGCTCTTGGCGGCCAGCGAGAGGAACGAGCGCACGACACGTTCATTCCCCAGCGTGAGGCCGTCCAGGGTCGTAAACGCCGCGTCGCCTTGTTGCCCCAGGCCGGTCACAAACGACGCAAACGCCCCGGCGGCATCCTCACGAAACGCGCGCTGAAATTCGGCCGCCGACAGGCCAGCCGTGCGCGCGAAGATGTCCAGCTTCTCGCCGCCCTGCGCGACGGACTTGGTCATCGCATTGAGGACTTTCTGGACCGCCGTGCCGCCCGCTTCCGACTCGACACCCACCGAGGCCATCGCGCCGCCAATCGCGAGAATTTGTGGCTCCGTCAGGCCGGCAATCGTGCGCGCGCTCGCGATGCGCTTGCCGAAGTCCACGATCTGCGCTTCATTGGTCGCGAGGTTGTTCCCTAACGCCACCACGGTCGAGCCCAGCCGCTCGAACTCGGTCTGCGGGAGGCTCGTGATGTTGGCGAGTTGCGCCAGCGAAGTGGCGGCTTCCTCGGCAGACAAGTTCGTCGTCACGCCGAGCTTCGCCATGACTTCGGTAAAGCCCAGAATGTTCTCGCTCTCGATCCCCAGCTGGCCTGCGACCTCGCCGATGCCAGCCAGTTCGGTGGCCGCGATGGGAATCTGCAACGAGAGATCACGAAAGCCCTACTGGAGCTCTTCTCCGACCGGGGTGAGCCGCCCCATGCCGTCCGTCGCGTCGTCGACCGTCTTAATGACGCCCGCGAACGCGGACTCGAAGGCCACTGAGGATCGCAGCGCCGCGGCACCGATGCCCACCAGCGGCGCCGTCAACCCGATCGAGAGCGATTGCCCCGCCGCCGTCGCCCGGGCGCCGACCTGGGCAAACGTGCGCGTCAAGCCCTGGCCCAGCTTCTTCACGCGCCGCTCCGCCTGGTTGAGCTCGGCGAGAAACGTCCCCTGCTCGGTCGACAGCTCAAGGACCGCGCGGCCGAGACGTTCAGGCATCGGAGTCCTTCGTCACGACATACCCAATCCCCAGCGCGGCCGCCTGGTCCGGGCGGAGGGACACGGCGGGCCGGCGGCCGGTCCCGCGCGCCTGGTCGACCAGCTGCCGATCGAGGCGCGCCGCCGCCTGACGGGTCAAGGTGCCGGACCCCAGCGCCGTGCGCTGCGCGGCCATGAGCGACTCTTCGGCCTCGAGCCGGGGGAGCGTCATGAGGCACGCCCGGACGACCGCGTGCGGGATCTCGGTGAGCCAGCGGAGGGGGTCGCCGCCGTAGAACCGCGTGAGCCGCGCGGCTCACTCGCCCCAGTCCGCGATCGGCTCGCCGTCGCGATAAAAGTCTCGATAATCCGAACCCGCTGCGCATCCGTCAACGCCTGGTGCGCCGCGTCCGTCGCCTCGAGGATGTCCCGGCAGAGCCCATCGAGCAGGGCTTCGAGTTCCTGCTCCTCGTTCTCGCTCAGTGCGGCCTGGGATTGCGCCAGCGCGTGGAACCGGACCCCCTGGCGCTGCAACCGGTGCGCGTCGACCACGGAGAACTCATCGGGGTGCCGAATCGTGCCGATCGGCGTCCCATCATGCGTGACGGGGTGACGGGCCGAGCCATCGAGCGTGGCGAGATCGAGCGTGGGTGGGGCCTGGGTGTTGTGGGCCATGAGTCTCCTCCTCTTCGCCTCCGTGAATTGTCACGCCGATCCCGTGCCGCCGGCACTCCGCCTCGAGCTGAGCGAGCGCGGCTTTCGCGGTCCCGAGCTGGGCACGATGCCGACGAATCGCCGCCTTGTGCACGGTCACGGCGGTGCGCAGCTGCGCCCGGCGCGCCGTCACGTCGCCCACCGTCGCGACGGGCATGGCCTACGCGGCCTGCGCCACGAGGCGTCCAAACCGTTGGCGCTCGTCAGCGGCAGCCGGGTCCACCAACGCGGTCCATTCGAGTGCCAGCGCGACGGGCTGATCCCGTCGCGAGACCGCCTCGGGACTGCCGCTCTGCGCGGCCCGCGGCACCTCGTACTGGAGCGCGCCCACGGCGAGATACGGCGAACTCATGCCGCGAATCAACAGCGCCCGCGTGTCGACATCGAACCCGCGCGAGAGCCCGATCGTCCGGGTGCCCGTCACGCTCAGGACGGTCACGGCCGCGTTGTCGGCCACGGCCGCCTCGAGCGCCTCGGTCAGCACGACGTTCCCGCCGGCGAGCGCCGTCTTCCCGGTGTACTCTCGCGTGGCGACCCCGAACCGCACGCGGGCGCCTACCGGGATGGTGCCCGTCCGCCGTCGACCGGAATCGTCGTGGCGCCCACGGCGACCCCGCCGGTCTTGTTCACGAGATACCCCGCGCCGGTGGCGTCCACGCCCGCGACCGCGGTGATCGGGTTGCCGTTGAGCGCGTGCGCGTACTGTTCGAGCGTGACGTCCGCGAGCGTGAGGCGGATCTTCAGATCTTCTTCAGTGCGAAACGCCTTCCGCGACCCCGCATCGCCGAGCGCTCGGAAGAAGTTCATCGACTGGCTGTGCTCGACCGTCACCCCCTCGGCGAGGTAGTTCAAGTTGCCCGACGTCCCCACCGTGACCCAGGGCGTCGTGGGGGTGACCGTGATATCCGGAAACATCGTGGCCACCGGCGCCGTCCAGACCGTGAAGGGGGCGGCGATGATTTCGTAGGGTCTCGTGTTCATGCGCGTTCTCTCCTAGCCCTGCTGGAGGGCAAACCGTAATGCGTGCCGGATGTTCTTCGCGAGCTGTTCGTGGGCGCGCCGCAGCCCCTCGGGGAGATGCGTCGCGAATACGTGTCCGATCGAGGGCCCATGCAACTGGGTGACCGGGAGCCGCCTGGTGCGCACGCGCCGGAAGACCCCGCGGTGCCCCGAGCGCGTCCGCGCGAGAAAGGCGTGCGGATACCGGCGGCGCGATCCGCCGAGCCGCGCCGTCACCCCGCGGCCGCGGCCACGCGAGGGCTCTGGCCCTTTCGCCCCAAAGGCGATCAGGGGGATCCGTCGGCCACTCGCGACGAGTCGGGCGCGGTGCCGCGCCGGCGTCGCCTCCGTGAGGGCGATCGCGGATCGCACGACCCCGACCTTCAGGCTCAGGTCGCGGCTGACCGCGCGCGCCATCGTCGTCCGGGCGCTCTTCGCCGACCGCGTCACCGCGCGGGCGATGGCCCGGGGCACCCGGCGCCGCAGCTGCCGGATCGCGTGCGTGACGTCCGTCGTATCAAACCGCAGGGTCAGCGCCGCCGTCGCCATCGCTACGGGGCCCCCCACCCTTCGACGTACGAGGCAAGATACGTGACACTGACACCCACCACATCCTCGCCGGTCTCACGCTCGAGGGTCTGTGTGGAACCGCGCTCGAGGCGGCGCGGCACCAGCCCGTCGAGCGTGCGGTCCTCGAGCTCGATCGCCCGCTTGATGTCCGCCAGCACGGTCTCGACCGCCACCCACGGCTGATCGAGATCGGGGCGGGCGATCGCGTGGAGCTCCACGGGGAGCGTGATCGAGAGATTCGCGCCCTGATACTGCGGGTCGTCGGCCCCGACGACGATCGCGATCGCGATGTCGGGGTCGTCGGATCCGAGTCGCGGGGTCTCTCCCAGCAAGAGCGTCAGGCCCGCGTCGGTGGCGAACCCGTTGGCGACGGTGATCCCCGCCAGGCGTGTGCGGATCGCGTCGAGGATGGCTTGCCGTGTGGTCATCGTCCGCTCGCTGTCTCCTCGCGTACCACGATGACGGGGAGATGGTCGGCGTCGACCCGATCCGGGCCGTCCACCCGCCACGTCTGGTGCCGCGGGGCGCGCGCGCGACGGCGTCACGCGGCAGCGCCGCGATCCGCACCGGCTCGCGGCGCCGGAGGTCGAGGCCGCCCGGCCCCTCCTCCATGATCGGCGTCACCCAGATCAGGCGCGTCGCGATCGGCTGCTCACCGGGCCGCGTCACCACGGCCGCGATCCCGTGCGCGGCGACGTTCAGCTCAAGCACCAGCGCCCGGAGCGGTCCGAGGTCCATCGCCCGGCCTACCGCGCAATCACGCCGGCCGCGCGCAGCGCGTCCAGGATGGCGTTGACGGACGAGCCCAGCTCCGCGAAGTTGTTCCGAATGGCGGCCACGTCGGTGGCGTACGTCGCGCCGTCCGTCAGCGCCTCGAGCGTGTCATCCGCCGCCGCGCCAGCCGTGCGGTCCGTCAGGCTTGCCATCGCCGCCTGCGGCCCTTCCGCCGTCGCCGGGGCGACCCCATTCAGGCGGACCGTGCCGACGTCGGAGGGAGGCGCGGCCGCGGCTGCGGCCACCCCGATCAATGGGCCCACGGTGCTCTCGCTGTCCGCGCGGCCGGTGCCGGCATCCCAGTAGAGCTTCTGCCCCTCGGTCCAGGCCTGGGCGGCGGTCTTCGGGAGATCGCACACGCCCGTCACGTGGCCGGTGAAGAGCTCGCCCGCCGCGGCCGTGACCGCCGGAATCACCAGCAGCCCGCCGATCAGGACGGGCGTGCCACTGACGACACCGCCCGCCGGCGCGGTGAGCGTGAGCACATCACCTGGTTGCACAAAGTTCTTCATGGCTTGCGTCTCCCTCTACATGCCTGCGTTGGTGACCGCGCCGCGGTAATCGACGACGTCGACCCCAAAGTCGAGCCGCGCGCGCATCTCGACGCCGTCGACCCGCCAGCCGTCCCGCGTCTCGAGCACCGGCTCCTGCTGGCCCTCGAGGAACGAGACCACCACGACCGGCGCCAGCGCGGGCGATGCGAACAGATAGCGCCGCGTCCCGGTCAGCCGCGGCGTCGCTACGATGTCGCGGAACAGCCCGCGGACCGCGTTCGGCTTCTGCAGTTTGTTCGGCGTGTCGGGGTCGTACTGGGCCTCGTTGATCGTGACGGCCGTCCCGCGCAACCCGCGCGGCACCAGCAGGAGGTCCGGCTGCAGGTCGATGAAGTCGACCCCGTTCGGGTCCTTCTGCTGCGCCAGGATCGTCGCGTCGGCATCGATCGCCGCCGCGCTCAGCGCGGCGTCCGTACCGACGTTCGCCCGATGCGCGTGGAACAGCGGCTCGCCGTCGGCCTGCGACGGCCCCAGGCCGTCGTGCTCGGCCAGCGCCGCGTAGGCGGCCTGTTCGATCGACAGCTTCCCGGCTCGGCCCAGCATCCGCGCCAACCGGGTCAGTCCGCCGAGGTCGTCGTTGACGATCGTCTCGCGAGTCACCGCGAGGATGTTGCCCGTCGTCCCGACCGAGAACGACGCCTTCTCGGCGTCGGGAATCGCCTTGTTCGTAAACTCGCCGTGCTCGCTCAGCGCATCGAGCGCCGTGAGCGACCCGAGGCGGTAGAAGTGGTGCGCGCGGAAATCGGACACCGTCTCGATCCCGCACCAGCGCGACCAGGTGTCGGCCTGCAGCGCATACTCGGCGCGCAGGATCTTGTGCAGGACGGTTTCGAGCAGGACCGCGAAGTCGCTGGTCGTCTGGGAGGCTCCGGACCGGACGGTCAGCATGCGCTCGGCCAGCTGCATCCGATCGAGCCCGCGGATGGCCTGGCCCGCGCGCGTGAGGCACGCACGGCCGAGATCGATGAGCGTCATGCCGCGACACTCACCCGGGTCGTAGTCGGCGACCGGGGTGCCGTCGTGTGCGGCGACGCGGGCGAGCCCGCCCGCCCGCTGCAAGAGCCAGGCGTGGGCCGCGCGCACGAATTGGTCGCGAGCGTCGTCACCCAGCTGCACCCGCCCGTCGCCGGTCCGGGTGTCGGTCTGCGCCTGCCGGGTCGCGAGCGTGTCGAGGATCGTGGCCCGCGCGGCATCGGCCGTGACGCCCTGGTCGATGAGCGTGTCGGCAACGGTCTCCTCGAGGCCGCCCGCCCGGACGGCCGTGCGAATGGCGGCGGCGCGGGTGCGTTCGGCGTCGGCCGCGTCGCGGCGCGCCGCGGCCACGTCGGATGACGGCGCGGCCGCGGGCGGCGGTGGGTCGGTCGCGGTGGCCGCCGATCGGGCCTGGCCCGCGTTCGCTGGCGACGTGTCGGATGTCTTCTTCGGTGGCATATCGGGCTCCTTGGCCGCGCGCGTGACGACCACGCACGGGTTCGTCTCGTCGAAGAGGTCGGTCTGGCGCACCCGCGCGCCAGGGTCGGCGCCCATCGGCACCAGCGACAGTTCAAAGGGTTCCCAGTCCGTGGCGAGCCGCGTCGGGAGCGCGCCGTCCGTCCCGGCCGTTTCCTCGCACCGGTGCACGCGGTAGCCCACGCTCACGTTCCGGACGATGCCGGTGCGGACGTCCTGCCAGATCGGCTCGACCTCCGCGCGCTCGGAGAACCGTACCGTCGCGCGGGCGTCCTTCGTGGTGACTGTCGCGCTGCCCTCGACGATGACGCCGATTTGATTGGCGACGGTGAAGGCCGCATGTGCGTCGAGGAGCGGGGCCCCGCCGTTGAGCCGATCCAGGCGGACGTGCGCTGGGGTGAGTGACAGCCGTTCGCGATACCGCGTGCCACTCCGCCAGTCGGTGCGCTCGACCGGGGCGCCGGTGGAAAAGATGAGCTCGGCGGTCCGCGCGTCGTCGTTGACGCTCGAGACCGCGGCTCGCAACGTGAGCGGGGCGAGATCCACCGTCCGATCCGACGGGAGCATGACCGCTAGGGTGGGACGCAGCCAGGCGAGAAGGCAAGCCGGACACCAGATGTGGTGGTTTTCGCCGCGTTGGGAGGGCCAGCGCGGGATCAGCGCCTGGGCCGTTCGATGACGCGCCGGGGATCCAAGAAGCTCTCAAAGGTCGTCCACCGACGCCCACACGCGGCGCAGACGTGCCGGCGGCGGCGATAGCCGGGATAGGATCGGCTCTCGATCACCTGTCCGCGACCGCGGCACGTCCCGCAGGTGTTGGGATCAGGCATCGTGCGGAGCCGTGTCGTGAGCCGTGCTGCGGTCACCGCGTGATGCTGCAGATCCACGCCCGTGATCATGCGCCGTCCTCGCCGGGTTCGGCCCGGGCCGCCACCTCCTGCGCTTGCCCCGCCTGCGACATCTGGCGCGGGTCGCAGTCGAGCACCAACCCGCGCTTGTCGAGTGCGGCGAAGTCGCCCTCGAGCTCGTCGAGGAACTGCTCGGGCTGATAGCCCCGGGCGCGGATCTCCTCCGAGAGTGTCGTAATCCCGCTCCGGATGTTGCGCATGCTGGCGAGCCCTTCCTTGTCGGGCTCGATCATCGGGAGCGGCGGCGGCGTCCAGTCGGGGACCGGGAAGACCTCCGCGTCGATGATCGCGGCCGCCTCCATCGCCCAGCCCCACACGGGATTGAGGAACTGCGGGACGAGCAATCGCCAGCGCCAGTCGTCGACCCGCGCCCCGTGCCGTAGCCGCGACATGCGGGCCGCCGAGAACGGCAACCCGGTGTAGTTACCCGTCAGGTCCTCGTACGTCACGCCGAGCCCCGTCGCGATCGCTTGGAGCGTCGTCCGCGTGTAGTCGGCATACTCGCGCACGGTGGGCGGTTGCACCGTCTCGACGCGGCGTCCCGGTGGGGCGTTGTAGATCATGCCCGGCTCGAGCGTGTCCTGTTCCGGCGCCTCCGGCGTCGTCTGCCCCAGCGACTCCGTGGTGCCGTCCTCGTGCACGTCGCTCGTGATGACGGCCAGACAGGCCGCGACCTTCTGCTTCATCAGCGTCGCGTCCTCGAACTCGTCGAAGTCCTTGAACCGCAAGAGCACCGGCGCGAACCAGCTCACGCCGCGCTGCTGCCCCGGCCGATCCGCGCGGAAGACATGCGCGACCTCCGTGGCCGGCACCCGGCGCGACGCCGCGCCCCCGCGCACGAGCGGCTGACTCGATCCCGGATGATCGCGGAAGAGCCAGTACGCCACACGCCGGCCCAGCGCGTCGAGTTCGACGCCCTGAATGAGGCGCCCACCCGTCGGCAACCCTCGGTCCTGGCTCGTGTCGAGGTAGTCGGGGTCAAGCACCTGGAGCTGCAGCGGGAGCGGGAGCCCATCGGTCATGCGCCGCCAGCGGCGGCGGACCAGCACCTCGCCCGACTCGGCCACGGTCCGCAGGATGAGCTTCTGCAGCCCGGCCAGGTCATGCCGGCCATCGGCATCGCACGCCGGCGTCTCGCTCCACTGCGCCCACTGGGCATGACCCTTCGTCGCGGCCCGCAGGCCCCAGCCGACCGTGTGATCGGCAATCGTCTCGAGCGCGGATTCCGCGTAGGGATTGTTCCGGACCAGATCGCGCGCCCGGTCGCGCAGCCGCGCCAGACTGACGCCGGTCGCCGTGTTGGCGTCCCCGCCGCGGCGTGACCAGCCCGCCGTACGCCGGCCAACCGAGGCCGCCTCATAGTGGCGGTGGAGCAGACCGAGCGCCACGCGCGCGCGGGTCCGCCGGAGCTGCCAGCGCGGAGCCAGGTGGCCCAGCGCGCGGTCGAGCCACGGGACGTCACGGGCGGCGGCGGCGTCCGGCATCACGACACGCCCTTGCGCACGACCGCCAGCCGGAACTGGCGGCGGCGGGTCGCGGCGTGCACCGTGGCCCGCATCCGCTCGCGCAACGCCAGCATCTCGGCGAGGCTGTGAAACGTCACCGACTGGTCGTCGAACGTGATGATGCGCGCGCCGCGGCCCGCCGCGATGGCCCGCTCGAGCGCGTCAAGATCAGCTGGAGTCCAGGACACACGCCCCCCTTGGGTCCGGCGCCAAGGCCGGTCGAAAGGGGCGTGCTGGTGGGCCGACCGCGCAGGGTGGACACGACGCGCCAAGGCGTCACGCGGCCGGCCGGCCGGCCGCGGCCCGTTACAGCGTTCAAGATACCATACGGACCCGTATGTAGATATTCACATGTTACTGGTAATGTGGTATACTGTGTCCTGTGATTCGTAGCTGGGGCACCCATGGCACGAAAGACGTCTGGGATGGTCGGAACACCAAAGCTGCCCGCACGATTCCGCGCGCCCTCTGGCCGGTGGTAGTGCGACGTCTTGAGCGCATCGACGCCGCGACCGTCGTCGACGACTTGGCGGTGCCGCCAGGACATCGACTGGAACGGCTGAAGGGAGACCGGCGCGGGATCTCCAGCATCCGCGTGAATCGCCAATATCGGATCACATTTCAATTCGCCGACGGGCACGCCTTCGAGGTGACCTGTGAAGATTATCATCGATAAACGGAGGACCTCTCATGCCGAAACCGCACCCAGCCAAGAGTATTGTAGCCACCGGTCTTCCCACTCACCGAAGACCGACACACCCGGGTACGATCCTGCTTGAGGAATTTCTCAAGGAACTTCCGATGAGCCAGGCCGAGGCCGCCCGCCGGATGGGCGTGCCCGTCACGCGCGTCAATGAACTTGTGCGCGGCAAGCGCGGGATTACGGCCCGCTCGGCGCTTCGGCTTAGCCGTCTCTTCGGCACCACTCCCCAGTTTTGGATGCATCTCCAGGCCAACTGGGACTTATGGCACGCACAGCAGGAAGAGCGGGCGATCAGCCGGGCGTCATAGGTCCATGGAATTGCCCTTCTCGATCTGCTCGTGAATCCAGGCGCGGTCGACGACGCCCCGCTCCACGTGGAGTACGATGGCACCGGTGCCCTTCGCCTCAAGGAACGCGCGGATGCGGCGCCAGAGCCACGTGGGGATGGGGACCGCGTCCGGCCTCATTGGAGGCCCTTCGCTTCGTGGTGCGCCCAGTCCGTGAAGAGCTTCACCGGCACACCCGTCCCGTCGTGCACGAGGCGCACCCGCACAATCCGCAGCGCCCCGCGAAACTCGTCCGCGAGGGCGGCGGCGACCTGATCGACGTCGCCCTGGGCGTGGACCAGCGCCGCCTGGGCCGCGTCGTCCACGCGCGCCCCGATCTCGCGATAGCGTGTCAGCGCCAGGACCACGTCGGTCGCCTGCCAGACGACCGCCATCCCAAGCAGGCGCCGGCCGACCAGCTGCGTGGCGATCTGGGAGCTGCGCTCGGTGATGCAGACCTGCTCCAGTTCGCTCGTGATCGGCCAATACCACCACAGGCCCGGGGCCAGCTCGCGCACCGAGCCACCCGGCCCAAAGAGCACGCCGCGATGCGTCGCGCGAATCAGCACGAGCCGCGGCACCCAGCGGCCGAACCAGCGCATCAGCTCATTGAGCCACTGAAACGTGGAGGTCATCGCCGCCCTCGCAGCCAGCCCCCCGGCCGCCGCCGCACCCACGGTGGTGGCGCGTCAGGGGTCACCGCGCGCGGCGGGGGCGGCGGCGCCGTCCCCGTCAGGTGCGCGTGCGCGCCTTCCAGATCCGGATTGAGCAGCCGCAGCGCCGCCAGCGCGTAGATCGCACAGTCGATCGCTTCGTTCCGCGCGCGGGTCTTCACCCACCCCTGCACCGGCACGCCCTGGCGGAACCGGGTGACGAGCCGTTCGCTGGTGAGCTGCGCGGCCAGCTCCTCGTCGCACCAGTCGGCCTGCGGGAGATGCACGAAGCCCGGACCGGGCTCCGTCAGCCGGAGCCGGGACACCCAGAGCGCCTTGGCCGCGTCCACGCCCACCGTATAGAGCGGCACCTTCCGCCGCTGCCGGCCCCAGCGCCGCGGCGCCGGCGACGAGACCAGCGGCACCTGACCCGCCCGGCCAATGATCGCGAAGACCCGCCGGGCGGCCTGCCGCGCCGCGTAGTCGTAGACCAGCGTCGTCCGATGCCCGCCCGAGTCAATACACGTCGCCTGGACCGTGAGCTGCTGATCGGTCGCGTGCCGGTACTGCCGATCCAGGAGCGCGTCGAGCAGCGCCCACGGCTCGGGCTGCGAGGTATCCCCGGGCAGCGTCTCCCGATGCACGAGCCACGCTTCCTCGCCCGGTCCCCAGCCAATCACCAGCGCCTCGAGCCGATCGTCCTGGGTATCGACGCCCATCGTGAGGCAACACACGCCCGCCGGGAGCGGCGCGGCGTAGGCTTCCCGGCGCTGCAGGATCACGGACGGGTCGGCGCCCTCGCCCGCGTCCGGTTCGACGGGTTCGCCCAGCGTCGTGTTCTCCCACGTATGCATCACCGACCGGTCGCCCGCCTTCTGCGCGGCGCGCGCGGCGAGAAAGCCCGCCACGATCTCCGCCAGCGACGAGAAGGGGCTATACGCCTCCCACAGGTGAAACGACACGATCGACGACTCGCGCCGATCCGGCCGCGCCGCCACCCACACCCCCTGCGCGAGGGCCGCGACCCGGGCGGCGTCGTCGAGCGCGTGATCACACGCCGGACAGTGCACTCGGGCCGTGCGCGGGTCAGCGTCGGTCCAGCGGACCTGGCGCCATTCGAACGGAAACCATACGTCGCACGCTGGACACGGCACCTGGAACCGGCGCCGGTCGCCGCGCCGGAACCACGCATCGATCGGCGCGCCCGCCAGCGTTGGCGTGCTCACGAGGAGGATGCGGCGGCGCCCACGATAGGCCGTCGTGCGCTTGAGCGCGATGCTGATGGTGGCTCCCTCGCCGGGCAGCTCTGGCGGATAGCGGTCGACCTCGTCGAGGATCAGCAGTCGGATCGAGCGCGCGGCGAGCGACGCCGCCGAGTTCGCCCCGCCGATGGCGAGCGCCCCACCCCGGAAGGTTTTCGCGAGCGTCGTGTTCGTGGCGTCCTTCGCGCGCTTGGGCGCCACGACTGCCCGCAACCGCGGCGTCGCGGCGATGAGCGGGTCGAGCCGATTCTTGGCGAAATCCTTCGCCATCGGGTCGACGGTCGGTTCGACCACCAGGATCGGACACGGATCGTGGGCGATGTGGTAGGCGACCAGCGCCACCGCCATGGCCGTCTTGCCGACCTGGGCACTGCTCCGCACAACCACCGTTTCCACCCCCGGCTCGGTGAACGCATCGAGGATGCCCCGCTGATAGGGGGCAAAGTCCGTGCGCCAGCGCGTGCCGGCCAGCGGCCCGGTCGCGACGATCAGATCCTGATCGGCGAACGCCGAGACGCTGAGATCCGGTGGCGGCGCCCAGCCCGCCCGCACCTGGGTCAGCAGCGCGGCCACGGGAGGGGGCCGCTGCGCGTGGCGTGTCGCCACGTCCTGCTCAGCTCGGAGGCGCACACGTCACCCCCGCACAGTCCGGTCCCGTCATCGTCGGCGCCTCGTCTTCGTGGCCGTCGTCTTCTTCCGCGGCGGGCGGCGCGTGGCGGTCGACGCCGCCAATGCCTCGCCGCCGGCCAGCTCCTGCAACACTTCGCGCGCGAGCGTGTGGAGCGCTCGCTCGACGCCCGGCACCCCCGCGTCAACCGCCGCCCGATGCACCCGGTCCGCGTGCGTCGTCTCGATCGCCAGGATCTTCGTCCGCACCGCGGCAATCTCGCGCGCCCACACCTGCTCCACCTCGCCGCGCGGCAGCAGCTCGCCCGCCCGCTGAGCGTACTGCTGTTCGGCTAGCTTGGCCTGGGCCCGCTCCTTGCGTGCCCGCTCGCGCACGAGATCAACGGGGTCCCCCTCGGCGGCGGTACGTCGCGCATCCATCCAAGCCCGACAGACCGCTTCGTCATAGCGCGAGGCCCGCCCGCCTCGGCCCCGCGCGGCGACCGGCATCCCAGCACTGGCCCAGCGGTTCACCGTTTGCGGGTGGCACCCGAGCGCGGCGGCCAACTCACGACTCGTGAGCAGCGCTGGGGACGACATACCCGCTCTATACCCTCACGCGCACGGCGATCATCGCTGCCACACCGGCAGCCAGTGTCGTAACGTCTTGCTCTTCAATGACTTCACTGCCGCTCTCCAGCCGAGCGCTATACCCAATAGCCCTTAATGTCCGCGTCAAAACTGAAGCCGTTTTGCGGTCCCGCGTCCCCGCTAAGACAGAACCCGCCGGAAGAACCTAGGCCACCGGGGGCACAGGCGGAGGACTTCTATCTACTACACCGCTATGTGCCTATATGCAATAACTTACGGGTCTTTTGTCAACCGGAACAGAATACATTGTCGTAACAAAATACTTGACTTGTCACTATATTGTCATTACAATTTATTTGCATCATGACGGAGGCGCTGTACGAATGTGACGACGCGAAGCGACACGCCAACGTCGAGAAGCACGGTGTCGACTTCGCCGCCATCGACGCCTTCGACTGGGACACCGCGATCACCAACCCGGACACCCGCCACGGCGAACCGCGCTGGGTTGCCCACGGCACGATCGGCGGCCGGCTGCATGTCGTGACGTATACGACGCGCGGCGCACGGCACCGCATCATCAGCCTGCGGAAGGCTAATCGACGAGAGGAGCAACGCTATGCCCGACACCAAGCCCCGTAACCGCACCGCGAGAACCTTCGATGACATCGCCGCGACCGACGGCGAGGACGCCGCCATCAACGCGGGCATCGCCGCCGACCCGGACACCCAGGAACTCGACGCCGCGTGGTTCGCGAAGGCCCGGCCAGCCGCCGAGGTGCATCCTGACTTTGTGGCGCGCGTCCGCCGCACACGCGGCAAGCAGAAAGCGCCCACCAAGGAGCTGGTCACGGTGCGCCTGGATGCGGACATCACGGCACACTTCCGCGCCAGCGGGCGCGGCTGGCAGACCCGCCTGAACGACACGCTGCGGCGCGCACTCTTTGGATCATCGTGACCGTTGAGGCGGCAGACTGTCATGGCATGACTCGCGCCGCGGGGGTCTCGGCGGCGACTTCCGCAAACAGCGGCCCGCCGGTCTCGAAGCGCGCGTGCTCGTCTCGGAGACGTGCGGTGGCAATCGCGACATACTCCGCTTCGCGCTCGATGCCGAGAAAGCGGCACTGCTCTTTGATGCAGGCGAGCCCGGTCGTCCCCGAGCCAGCAAACGGGTCGAGCACCAGGCCACCGGGCGGGGTGACGAGCCGCACGATCCAGCGCATGAGGGCGACAGGTTTCACCGTGGGATGTACGTTGCAAGCGCCGTTCGTCCGGCTGGCCCCGGCACGCGGACTATTCAGACCCGCGCTCCCGTCCTGTCGGCCGGTGGCGGTGCCGGCCGTTCTGCGCGGCAGATCCTCGCAGCCGTACTCGCGTTCCTCGCGGCTGGCCTTCGGGCAGTAGAAGAAGCGTGATGGGCCGCCCATATCACCTCGACTCCGAGACACGTCCCGCCTCGTGCTCATGCTCATGCGATGTTCCATGTAGCCATGAGGTTGCCCACGATTATCTTTGGACCCTCCGGCCTTTCGATCGCCGACTTCAGCATCCAGCATCGCAGCGGCGTCTTCGTCCAGCGCGACATTCGGCGGCCAGCGGCCGAGGTCGGTTGTTCCCGCAGCCCGCGATCCGCCTCGCAACGATCCATCCATCCGGCCCGCATACGTGTTGTTGCCGGTGTCCTTGTAGTCTCCGACCCGCTGTGGTCTTCCGTCCGTCGAGAGACGACAGCCATCGATGTTGAGCGCGCCCGTGCCGTACTCGGCGACGCACTGCGCCACCGTCCGGCCGCCCAGCGGCTTGCGGGCGAGAATGACGGGCTCGTAGGCCGGCTTGAGCGCAGTCCCACGGCCGCCAGGCAGGTTCAGTGACTTGGGAAAACCCGACCCGTACAGCCAGAGCAGCGAATCGCGAATCTCGAATCCGGCATCTTCGAGCCCGCACGTCACCCGATGGCCCATCCGCGGCGACGCGCACACGACCGCATACGCACCGGGCTTCAGGACGCGCAAGACCGCCGCGGCCCACGCCTGCGTCCAGGCGTGGAACTTCAGCGAGGCGGCGGCGGATCGGTCGTATTGGACCTTCGCGCCGGCCAGCCACTCGCGGCGACCTCGCAGATTCAGGTTTGGCTCGCGTCGATCAAAGCCCCGTGTCTGGTCCGCCAGCTTCGCCACGGACTCGGGCGCGAACGTGTCCCACTCGCGCCCCATAAACCCGATGCCGTAGGGTGGATCAGTCACGCAGGCGTCGAGGCTGTCGGGCTCGAGCGTCGCGAGCACGTCGAGACAATCGCCGGTGAGGAGGCGGCAGCTCTCGGGCATCTACATCTCAGGTGTCTGCTCGGCTAGGAGCAGCGCGTCGATCTCGTCGGCCAGCTGGCGCAACATCCCGTCGGCGTCAGGATCGATGGGGTCCTCGTCCGGGTGCGTGCGGTTCCAGTGATCGACATCGCGGAAGATCTGCTCAATGTCGGCGCGCAAAAGCCGAAAATTGGCCACGATCATCTCGCGCTGATGGCGCTCTGCGTCGTTCCGCGTCGGTCGCAGGTAGGTGTCGCGAATGAACGTCCCCATCTACGCCCTCCAATCCTGTCCCCTCACGTCGCCTCCAGCTCATCCAGGGACGTAATGACCGGCGTGCCGATGCTCCGCGCATAGTCCCGCTCGGCCACCGCGCCCGGACTCGTCTCCCAGCGCGGCAGCATCAGGACGTGCGTGCAGCGATCGATCACGGCGCAGTCGTACGCCACCCACTGTGGCCGATCGATCTCCCACGTCGTGGGGAACGCGCCGATCGCGTGCGGGCTAAACGCCGGGATGCCACGCGCCACGCAGTCGAAGAACACCCGCAGGCCCGCCGCCACGTTGTCGTCGACGCTGTACCCGTGGGCCGCCGAGATCGGGCCTGAGAGATAGACGAACAGATCGCGCCGCATCGTCGGCTCACTCCGTGTCGTCATCGGCATACCGTCCACAGAGCAGCACCCACGCGATCCCGACGAGCAGGATGAAGACCAGGCGGAGCACGTCGGGTTCGGGCGTCATCGTCATGTCGTCACGCTGTCTCGATAGGCCCGGATGAAGACGGCCGCGACCTGACGTCCTGGATGTCGCGCTCGTCCACGTCGCCCGGAGCAATGTGGCCGGCGGCGATCAGGTTCCGCAGCCACTGCGCGGCAGACGGCTCGTGCTCGTTGTCGTAGGCGGTCATCGCTCACGGCTGCTCAGCCTCACCTCCCGCGCGCGGCACCGTCGCGGCGAGCTGTTCAGCCAATCGCGTCGTTTCGGCTCGGACGTAGGCCATGTCGCGGTAGACCGCGTCGACTGGATAGCGCGCCTCAAGTTCAGGCATGGACGGCAGCACATCGAAGAGATGGCCGCAGTCGAAGCCGAACCACCACACGTTGTCCGGCTCGCCGGGCTGTGGGACGTGGCAGATCGATCCCCGACAGGCGTCCGCATACGTCAATCCTCCGTGCACGTCGACGGGCACCTCACCGTAGTGCGTGCCGTGCCACGGGTGATCCGGCGGTACGGCCGCATAGCCGCACCAGACACCCGTACGGTTCCGCGTGAGGAGACACGGCAATCCGGCGTGCTCAAATTCGACACGATCCGGCTCGGCATCCCACGGACCTCGTCCCCATGTCGACCGGTCGATCGTCGGTAGTTGATTCATGGCAACTTTCCCCACCCCCAGGGTCAGGACGTAGCTCACCCACACCAGCCACACGGCAACCAGCCCGCCGCCGATCAGCCACGCTCGTTGTAGTAGGCGCATGTCATGTCTCGCCCGTCACGACACCGCGGGCGTGTCCTCGAAGAGCGGGAGGGACGGCCGGTCCTGAATCGTCCGCAAGAGGGCATGGACCTGGGCGCCCGCGGCCTCCATGCGCTTCTGGAGCGCCTTGCGTGCCGCATCCGCCGCGTGGAACGTGGCTTCAACCTGGCGATAGTAGCGTTCGGCCGCGAGCAAGTCGTCCATCAAGTGATGGACGTGCCGGCACTCCGGATCGACGCGCTCAAAGTTGCCGCGGTCCCGGTTGAGATGCTCCACATCGTCGATCCGCGCGGCCAGCGGCAGGCTGGCCAGCATGTGCGGGCAGATCCCGCCCTGCTCATGCTCGTCGCTCACGTCGAGCGCGTTGAGAATCGTGCCCTCGTCATCCTCTTCAACGGCGTAGACAAATGGCTCGGCCGTATGCTTCAGGTAGTACCGACTCGTCTGCATCGTGTGCTCCTATTCGTGGCTACATCGTGGCTACTGGCGTCTGCCGCCCCACCCACGCCCGCGCCGTCTGTTCGTCCGTGAGCACCACGACCGGCGCGCCGTGCCAGCGCGCCATCCACCGCCGCTGCTCCGGCGTGAACGTCCGACGCGAGGGCGGCTTCGCCCCGTCCTTGACTTCCACCAGATGCGTCACGCCCCGAATCCCCACGAGGAGATCCGGACAGCCCGCCGCCACGCCCGCCAGCGAGAACACCGACACGTCCGGCACCGCGCAGAGCGCGTCGACAACCACGGCCTGATTCGCGTCCAGCCGATGCGCGCGGCGCGGCATCAGACGGGGTCACCCTTCGCCATCATTCGCGATCTCCAACAGCACGTCGGCGTGACAGGGGGCGTCGAGCGGACACCAGCACGCCAAGTGCTTGCCACGGAGTATCGACACCCATGTCGCGATCGTCTTCTGCCGATCGTGATCTGCAAACACTGAGAACCACATCGCCGCTGTCCACCCGAGACCACGCCGCCTAAACCAGTCGTAATCGCACATCAACAACCGACGATAGGCTTCGACGCAGTCGTCACGAGTCAAGTGGCCATCGATCGCAAACGGGTTGCCCCACTGCGAGGGTCGACCGACGTAGATGGTGTTCGCCGGCATCCGCCACCCCTTCCGCCGCGAGCGTTGAATCCGCTTCGGCATCTACCCCTCGTCCTCCGACGTCACCGCTCTCACCCGCTCCACGGTGCCATCGGCCCCCACGGGATATCCAAACTCGTCAGAGGTTTCACCGGGCCAGAGCGACCCCGGATAGGGTGCCTGTCGATACCCTGGGCAATCGCGATCGCATAGATACATTTCAGGCGGAACCGACCGTCCGATGGGGGCCTTCCGCTGACCACACACCGTGCACGCCACCGCGATCCCCACACGCAAGGGCTCAGTCATTCGCTCTCGCTGTCTCTCCTCGCGCCTTGGCGAGGGCTGCGACTGCCATGCTGTGAGCTAATTCATCGTTTTGGCGCCACGCTAGCAGCCCGTGGTGAAAGCACCACCGAACGACGGGTCGGCCCAGACATGGCAGTGCCCCACGCGGAGGTCGGCGGCGGCGATGGTAGGTCGAGATAAGATCCACGGCGCGCCCCAACGCGTCTCCGGGAGTCGCATGAGCGACCACAACAGCCGAAGACACGCCACCGCATGCCCCTGAAGACTGCGGGGTGTCCCGACACCCGTGAGCGTCCGCATCAGCAACCCAAGGTTCAGTCCAGCAACGTGCAGCAGGACGCGTTTGAGGATGTTGTCGTGCCCCCGCAGGTATACGCGGCGTAGCCGCCCGGTGGCATAGAGATGGGCAAAGGGGCGTTCGAGTCGTTCCCCGCGCCGGCGCAGCAGGCGTTGCCCGCGCGCGCCGCGAAGACGCCGACGGTTTCGGTAGACGGCGTCGCGCGCCTCCGCCTTGTCTTTCCACTTACGCCTGCCGCGATCTGGTTCCGAGATGTAGCTGCGGAGGCCGATGGCTTCAAGATCGACGAGTTCCTGGTTGCTGTGATAGCCCTTGTCCCCGACGACCTCGGCAAGACGGCCCGCAGGCACCACGGTCTCGATGTGCTCCGCCGCGGTGATCAACGTCGCGCGGCTCGTCGCCACATCGCCTTCATCGGCGTCCTGCACCGTCACCGCCACGACCGCGCCGGTGTCGAGGTCGACCGCCTGCTCCGCCTTGTGCGCGAGGTGCGTGCGGCCGTCCTTCATCTTGGTGATTCTTGCGTCAGGATCGTGCGGATGGGTCCAGTCGTCGTTCGAGCCTTTCTTCTTCCGCTTCCGATCGATGCGCGCCAGATCGGCACGCGTCGGGGTCTCAATCCCCGAGGCCTGGGCGAGCTGGATCAAGAAGTCCTGATACGCCTCGCCGGTGTCGCGCCGCACGATACTTCGCAGGGCGGCGTTCGCTTCCAGCGTCGTCGCATCGATACCGATCGTCTTGCCCTTGACAAGCTTCGCCTCAGCCAGTCGCTGCAACACCCACGCGAAGACAGCCTGATGCGTTTCCAGGTCGATCAGCCGACGCGTCCGCGAGACCGTCGAATGATCCGGCGGCGCTTCGTGCAGCTCCAGCCCCAAGAAGCTCCGCACGCTCAACGACTCGGCCGCCCGCCACGCGATCGCCCGCTCGGAGTCGAGCCCTTCGAAGTACCCGAGCAGCAACACGCGGAAATACCGGCCGGGCGGCAAACTCGGCCGGCCGATCTCATCCGCGTAGAATCGCTGACAGAGCGACTCGACGTACCCGTCGAAATCCGCTCTCTCGAGAATGTGATTCAGTCGCGTGTAGAACGGGTGCGCGGCGCTGCGAGGCAGATCTTGTGCGGCGACCCACATCGACGTCTGCTTGGGACGTCGCCGTCGTTTGCCCATGGCCATGCGCGTCAGTGGAGTACGCATGATCACTTCTGGCGATCGATCTAATTCGGTGACTTTCACCACGGGCTGCTAGGGCTTCGTCCAGCTTGCGTGGTTTTGGACCCGAGTCCATCATCACAAGCATCGCTTCTAGTGCTGCCAGAAGGTCTGGCGCAGCAGCGATCAGATAGGCGTTGGCGTTTCCATCAATCGACATGGCGCACACGAGGCCGTGATCGCTCACCACGGCAGCAATCTGATCAGGTGACGATTCGTGATACTTCACCCGCCACGGTCCCGGCGTGTGCGCAGTCATGAGCCCTCCTCGTGTCACGCCTTGCGGGGCGTGTCGGTTACACCCCCGGCGTCGGCGTGGACGTTTCCGTCCGGTGCCAGCGCTGCTCATGTTCAGCCACCGCCGCGCGCCACACCGCCCGATCCACACCCACCCACCATGACGTCGCGGGCGGCACGGCCTCACTGCGCCGCGTCCGGCTCGAGAACGACGAGATCGGCGCACCCGTACGGCGGAACGGCTGCCGGCGGCGCGTCGGTGTCATCGCTGGCGTCCTCATTTCCGCCTCGCGAGCTTGATCCGCTGTTGAATTTTGGGGTTCATCGCGCGGCACCCGCACCGCGAGACGTGCTCGTGCTCCCCCCACGCCGCGTCCACATCGGCATGCTGATCGCAGCGATTCCCGTCGCGGCAGTCGTGCGACAGCCAGCCCGTGTCGTCACAGTCCGCGCACCACGACGCGTACGGGTTCCGATCCGGATCGCGGCACGGAATCGCCCGCTCGAAGGCGTCCGCCACACGGCCCCAGTCCATCCCGTTCGCCGTCGTGCCTTTCGCCCGCATCTCGGCGAGAAACGTCTGTCGGGCGGCTTTGGCGCGTGTGAAGGCGTCGTCGGATCGCGCGGGTGCCGGGAGCGCCGGCCGCCGGGCGTCCGCGTCGAGCAGTGTCTGATAGGCGAGATCGTCGGCGACGCGATACCACTCCTGCGTCGACGGAAAGAACCCCGAGCCCTGACGCTGCAACACCGTCACGCTCTCCTCGATGGCCGGGAACGGTAAGTCCCGAAGGGCCTCGAAATACACCCGCATCTGCGTCTTGAGCGCGTCCGGGGCTTTCGTCGCGGGCAACCGTAACGCCACCGCGAGCCGGGTGAACGACTGCGCGAACTGAAACCGATCCCCGTCCGTCACGTTCCCTCCACAAACGCCTGCGTGGCGGCGGTGAGGGGGTCCGTCTGCTCGCGGTATTCGTTCACCTGCTGGAGAAAGATCCCGAGCGGATGCATGCGGCGGACCAGCTCGGCGTCCGGGCGCGCCAGATACCGGCCGATCCGGGCCGTCACATCCACCGCACCAAACTGGGCCACCAGCCGCTCCAACTCGGCGAGATCCCGCGCCGACGTGCGGCAAATGCCGTCTGGCCAGCGGCGTTCCCAGAGCCGACCCCAGAGGGCGGGGGGAGATTCCTCGGTGTCCGCCCCGTCTTCGGTACAACTCAGTACCCCCCCCTGTACGGATCTGAGTTCTGTTCTCTTCAGTTCTGTTCTCTTCAGTTCCCTTCTCTTGGGATGGAATTTCCCGGAATTTCACGGAATTTCCAGAATCGCCCGGACTTTCCCGGACTTTCCCGGAACTTACCTTACGATTCCCGGAATCTCTAGTCGGGGGTTCCGGGAATCGTGAACGCGTGCGCTTGTGCAGGCCCTCTTGGTGTGGGCTGAATTGGCAAATCTCCAGATACTCGTTGTCGTCAACGGTATACCTGGCGATGAGCCCTATCTCATGCAGCACAACAAGTGCCTGCTGGAAGTCTGCTACGCGTCGTACTGACACGGGAAAGACGCGGTGTTTCACGGTAAAGGCATCCCCCTCCAGCCGGCCGAAGTCATCCGCATGCGACACCAGGAGCGGATACAGCGCCTGGGCGAAGTCGGTGAGGCGACCAGCATGGTCCGCAATGCTCGCGAAACGCCGCGAGCTGCCGAGGGTCCGGGAAATCATGCGTCCGCGTGCCATAAGGCTTTACTCTGGGTCGAAGTCCTGCACGTCCTTTTCGGCGGTCTTCTCGTATCGCCAGTTACGGGCACACGCCTTGACGTACCGCCAGTTCTTTGTCATGCCGCGATAGAGCGCATAGTCCATAAAACTCGCGGATCTGCTCCTTTGGGCACCACGTTAAGGCGTTCATGAGCCACCCGATGTTGACCTTCAGTTCGGTGTAGTTCTTGTCCTGGTCCGGCTGAACCCCCTGTTCTTTCTGCCAGTAAATAATGAGGTCCCACGCATCGCGATCGCGCGCTTCACGATCCGCCGCGATCACGCGGTTGTATTCGTCGAGTTGACGCTGACGCTCACAGGCGAGCACCGCCTGGTCATGTGGGTCCTCACCTGTGATCACGGTGTTGAGTGGCACACCGGCCTTTCCGTGGTTGCACTCCCAACAGGCGGTTGCGAGATTCATCTCGTCGTCGCTCCCGCCTTTCGAAACTGGCACGATGTGATCAACCTCAAGCACAACATCTGGAGACTTCCTCCCACAGTAGCGGCAGGTAAACCGGTGTCCGTCGCGAGCGCCTCGCACAACACCCAATAGAATGAGTTCTGCGCCAAGGTTCGCCGCCGCGGCGTCGCCTCCCCCACCGACACCGCCACCTCGCCGTCCGGAACGTGGCGCATCGCCTCGCGGAAGGTCTCCGGGTCACGGAGGGTGAGCCGTCCGTGGTCGACCGTGCCGAGTGCGGTGAAGGTGTCGGTCGGCATACGCGATCAGTCCCCGTCCGTGTCGTCCACACCGGACGACCCGTGCGGCGTCTCCATCAGGGCACGTTCGTGCTGCTGCGCCGCAACCAGCGTCTCGTCGCGCAGACGCGCCTGCTGCATCCCCGCCGCCAGGCCCGCGTCATACCCGCGGTGCCACGCCGCCAGCATCCGTTCCACCGTGATCTTTTTCAGGCCCATGTGTTCCCGTCCTTCCTCACGCGACCTGTGCCCGTTCGCTCATGGCGTGGACCGCGGCGAACTCGGCATCGACGTCATCCAGGAATGCCACCGCCAACTCGTCGTACGTGCCCAGGGCGAGATCCTCCCGTTTTATGCGACAGACAAACAGCTGCAGCGCGGGCGGAAACTCCTCGCACCACGAGACGAAGTCGACCCACGGCACCCCGGTCACGAACGCGTTGTGCCGCACCTGCGGCTCGTACTTCGGGGGCAGTCGGCCCTCGCGGAGATATTTCAGATGCGTCGCCGGCTTTGGACACTTGATCTCGAGGAGTCCCGCGCCCCCCTCCACCAGGCCGTCGGGCGAACACCCCATCGCGCAGGTGTCATCCCTCACGAACCCGACGGATTCCACGAGGGACCCCGTGGCGGCTTCATAGGCGGCCACGGCCAGCGGCTCTCGCTCCCGGCCCTTGCGCATCCAGACCGTGTCGAATCCGTCGTCGAGACTGCGCCCCGTGAGCCGTTCACAGACGAGCTGTAGCCGGAGATCGCGACGCTGGTAACTCTCCTCCCCCGTCTTCCGGCCCTTCGCCAGCATGGCCTTGGCGCCTGTGCCCGTCAGGATGCCCGCCCTCAGCGCGAACCACTCGTCGCTCCGCTGGTCGCAGTGATGGATCGTGACGCTCATCAGCCGTCCTCCACGAGGAGGAGCGATCCCACGCGTGCAACCGTCGCGGCGTAGTCCGGCTGGGAGTGCTCGGCCAGTGGCTTGCGTCCGACACCGACGATGATCTGCGCGCCGCACGCCTGGCACTCCCAGAGGTCGCCCACCCAGAGCTTGTAGGGGTCCCACGCCCCGTTCTCATCGGCCGGCATCCCTTCCTCGAAGTACGTGCCATTCTTGGCCGGCCGGTAGAACTTCCTGCACGGCACACAGACAGGCTTCATGACGGCGACTCCAGCGTGTCGATCAGGTCCGGCGGCGGATCACTCGGGGCGGACGGCTCCGGCGAGGCGGGCGGAGCCGTCTCGTTGGCCCGACGCTTCAGGGCGTCCCAGACCCCCGGCTGCGTGGCGGTGAGATACTGCCGGTGGGTCAGCGCCGACTGCTGCCAGGCGTCCGTGAGCGCCGCCGCGCCTTCGTCGGCGACGGCCGTGAGGTCATCGAGCCAGTGGTCATACCCCGTGGGCTTCTCGAGCGGCGTCTTCCGCTCGGGTCGACCGGTCCCATGCCCCGCGGAGAACACGTCGTCGATGCTCGACTCGTTCTCCTTGACGGCGGTATACATCCCCAGCAACTGTTCGAGATGGCTGAGCGTGATGTCGTCCACACCTCCCACATCGAGGGTGGCGAAGATCCGATCCTGCGGGATGCCCATCTTCTGAAAGGCGTCGAGCATCTTGGCGCGTCGATCCGCCAAGGTCCGTTGTGTCCCCACCGCCACGCGCCGGCACGTCAGGTAGATCGGGCGCCAGAACGCCGCCGGGATGACCTTGAACACGGCGTTTCGGATCGCGATCGACGTGGCCGCGTTCGCCGTGACCATGACCATGTCGTCCGTGTACTTGCGGCCCTTCCGATCGGTGATCCGACGGCGGCACTCGAAGGCGATGGCGACGTTCTTCTGCAGGTCCCAGGCCACCCCGCGTGACCTGATGAAGCGGTCGTCCTCGGAGACAGGCTTTCCCTCGACACGGAGATTGCCCCATGCGGAGGCGACGATCTCGGCCAGCCGCGCCGAGGGACCGTCGATGCTCTTGCCGTCCCGTGGGAGGGCATAGAAGCAGGCCGCGGCCGTCTCCTCGTCGAGCGTCGCCATCGCCGTGGCGTCCTCGATGAACTGCGAGACGGACCGGGGGTAGCGCTTGGCGGTCGCGATCTGCACATCGACTTCCGCCTGCGCCTCCGACGCGAGGATCGAGAGCGGAGCGTCGACGTCGATGTCTGCGCCGTTGTTGGTCGGTGCCGTGGTGGGGTCAGCCATCAGCCCACCTCCCCGACCGCATGCGGGCCACACCGATCACAGGCGCCCCGCCGCTCGTAGTCCTGAATCTGCGCCGGCGCGTCAATCCGCCGGACCACGACGCGCGCCGTCGGGTTCGACGTGGCACGGCCAGGCAGGAGCCGTGGCAGGGATGCGCCGCGCGCCTCGGCGTCGATCCGCGCCTGCGCGTAACAGGACGGACAGAACACTTGCCGACCGGTGAGGGCGCCAGACCGGTCGTAGTGCACGAGGTGGTACCACGCGTGCTCGAGATCCGCGCGGACGACCGACTGCCGCGCCGCATCCATCGCCTGCCACGTGCGGGTGTCACCCCCCGGAGGACCGTGACACCCTTCCAGGCTCTCGTGGTAGGTGTCGAGACTGCGGAGCGCGATCAGCATGACGAGATGACGATCCGCCTCGCTGAGCGACTCTCGGTAATCCGCCGCCTTCGCCTGCGCCGCCGCCACGGCCCGATGCCGGGCCACCGCGTCCGCATGGGCATACGGCCCATCGAACCGTGACTTCACGTAGGCCCGCGTCGCCACCTGCGTCCTGATCGCCGTATCTGCGTCCGAACGCGACCGCCCGTCATCGAACAGATTCAGGGCGTCCGCGATGATCGCGATCCGTTCGTCGGACTCGTGCCCAACGGCCCACGGGCCCTTCTTCGGGACAGATTCCTGTGGTGTCTCCAGGGGACGATGTGCTACACTGGCACTGTTCATTCGTGTACCACCTTTCTTAGTCGAGCCTCGGTTCCAGCCGAGGCTCTTTTTGTGTCCGCTGACCTCCTCCGGTCTGGGATCGCCAGGTCGTGCGACCAGGGTCGTCATCGGTCCTCCTTTTGGGCCTGCCGCAGCCGCGCCAGCGTCCGTGGGGAGACGCGGTCCGCGGACTGTGCACGCCCGGTTCTCAGTCGGTGCGCCACCCAGAGCCCGCCGAGCGCGAGCCCGACCAGGCCCCAGAGCAGCATCGCCGTCATGCGGCCCTCCTTGCCGCGCGCGCGCGCCCGCAGATGTAGCGACGAATCCCGCCAGGCCCGCACCGCGTCCGTGGCGTACCGCGCCGTCCGACTGAGCGGCCGGAACTCCGGTGGCAACAGCTCGGGGGTATGGCGCCGCAGCCGCTGCAGCGTGCGCACCGACAACCCTAGGAGCTCGGCGAGATCCGCCAGCGTCAGGAAGTCGCCGAACTCGTCCAGGCGGGTGCGCCGCGTCTGGCGTCGGCTCACGACATCCTCCAGAGCCGGGGTTGTTGCGCGGCCCGCGGCGCCGGACGCCACGTGTGCGCGGACCGGCCGGTAATCGTGCAGTCGCGTGAACAGCTCGTAGGCCGTCGGTGGCGTCCCCTGCCAGGTCTCCAGCGTGGACAGGATGAGGCGCTGGCGGGTTGAGAGCCGTGGGACGATCTGCTCGAAGGACGCTCGGCTCGTGTCGGCGACCGGCATCACGATGCTGTCCCTCCGACCGCCCTGAACGCCGACGGCTTGCTCGCGTCCATCCGGGCCCTGGTGCGGCCCGCGGCCTTCCATTGGAGAAGCGCCACGACCGTCTTGTCGATCCCGGGTTCCATCTGTGCCCACTCGTCGGCCGTCATAATGCCGTCGGCGAGGCAGCGTCGAAGGAGCGATCTGTCGTCGCCGAGCTCCTTCACGACGAGCGCCATCGCCTCGTAGACCGCCTCGTCGGAGGTCGCGTCCGGCAGCGGCACGAACACCCCACCCACGGCCCGCGTGACCACCCTGAGCACCAGCGGGTTCCCCGAGGTGCGGACCAACGCGGGCAGTTCCGCCGCGCGGAGTTGCCGCGGCCGGCGCTCGTCCGCGATGTCATAGAGCACCGACAGGGCGAGGTTCATGTCCTGGGCGATGGCCTTCGGTGGGATGTGCGATCCGTCCGGCCCGTAGCTCCGTTGCACGGTCTCCGTGACCGCCTCCTGGATGGTCAGGGTGCCCGCCGGATGTTCGCGTCTCGGTTTCGGGGTCATGGCTTCGCTACGCTTCCTCCGTCAGGCGGTGGCCGCGACCGGAAAGGCGTCCTCCAGTGGCACCTGGAGCGCTCGCGCGATCGCGCGCTCCTCGGCGGGGGTCGGGGCCGTGTAGCCATTCTCGATGCGGACATACCGGCTGTAGATCACCCCGGCGCGTTGGGCCATTTCCAGCTGATTCAGCGGCGGCTCGTGCCGGACCCGGAGGCGTTGTGAGAACGGCGGAGCAAAAATAGACTACAGAGCGGCGGGATGAAGCCGCCTGAGGGCGGTGGAAAACCAGACCGCTCGCGTGGTCCACCGAGCATTCCCAGGGTGTTTTGTGGAACACAGGAGGGATGTATCGAGTGGAGCTCTATGCGGCGGTGCGGCGCAGCGTGTATGTGGAGGGATTGAGCGAGCGCGCGGCGGCGCGCCACTTCGGGCTGGCCCGCGAGACGGTGCGCAAGATGCTGCGGTACCGCCGGCCGCCCGGGTATCGCCGGGCGCAGCCGATCCGGCGTCCCAAGCTGGACGCCTTCACGGGGATCATCGATCAGATCCTCCGCGAGGATCAGTCCCGTCCGAAGAAGCAACGGCACACGGCCAAGCGCATCGGCGAGCGCTTACGGGCGGAGCACGGCTTCACGGGCGGCGACACGATCGTCAACACCTACGTGCGCGAGCGGCGGCTGGGCGGGCAGGAGATGTTCGTGCCGCTGGCGCATCCGCCGGGCGACGCCCAAGCCGACTTCGGCGAAGCACTGGTCGTGATCGCGGGCGTCGAATGCAAAGCGCACTACCTGGTCGTCGATCTCCCGCACAGCGACGACGGGTTCGTGAAGGCGTTTCCGGCTGAGACCACGGAGGCGTTCTGCGACGGGCACAACGCCGCGTTTCGCTATTTCGGTGGGGTGCCGCGGCGCATCGTCTATGACAACACCAAGCTGGCGGTGGCGCGGATCCTCGGGGACGGCACGCGCCAGCGGACGCAGGTCTTCAGCGAGCTCCAGTCGCACTACTTATTCGACGATCGTTTCGGACGCCCGGGCAAGGGCAACGACAAAGGGAAAGTGGAAGGGCTGGTCGGCTACGCCCGGCGCAACTTCTTCGTGCCGATTCCACGGTTCGACAGTTGGGACGCGTTGAACGCCGACCTCGCGTGCCAGTGCCGCGCGCGGCGCGGGCGCCGGCTGCGGCGGCACACGGAGACGATCGGGGAGCGCTTCGCGCGCGACCGCGCGGCGTTGTTGCCATTGCCGCCGGTCCCATATGACGCCCGCGAGACGCGCCCGACGCGGGTCACGTCGTTGTCCCTGGTGCGCGACCGCCGCAACGACTACTCGGTGCCGACCGCCTACGGCCACCGGGAGGTCTTAGTGAAGGGCTCGGTGGACGACGTCGTGATCGTGTGCGGGAGTGACGAGATCGCCCGGCATCGGCGCAGCTACGGGCGGGAGGAGTTGATCTTCGATCCGCGGCACTACCTGGCCTTGTTGGAGCGCAAGACGGGGGCACTCCATCAAGCGGCACCGCTCGCCGGGTGGGCGCTGCCAGAGGAGTTCCTCCGGCTGCGGCGTCTCTTAGAGGCGCGGCTGGGTAAGCCGGGCACGCGCGAGTACGTGCAGGTGTTGCGGCTGCTCGAGGACTTTCGGCTCGACCACGTCCGCGGCGCCGTCCAGGACGCCGTGCGCCTGGGGGCGATCGGGTTCGACGCCGTCAAGCATCTCGTGCTGTGCCGCCTCGACCCCCGGCCGGCCCGCCTCAATCTGGCGCAGTATCCGCATCTGCCGGTCGCCCGCGTGGCCACGACCGCGGCCGCGAACTACCTGGCACTCCTGGGGGCCGAGTGATGACGAAACCCACCCTACTGCTCGAGGCGCATCTCAAGGCCCTCCGCCTGCCGACCTTCTTGCGCGAGTACGACAAAGTGGCGCGGCACTGCGCCCAAGAAGGGCTGGACTGTTCGCGCTACTTATTCCGCCTCTGCGAGCTCGAGCTCCTCGATCGCGAGCAGCGCGCCACCGAGCGCCGCATCAAGGCCGCGAAGTTCCCGGTCTTGAAGAGTCTCGAGACCTTCGAGTTCCGTGCGATCCCGTCGGTGAACAAACGCCTCGTGCTGGAGCTGACCCGCTCGGAGTATCTCGACCGCAGAGAGAACGTGTTGGCGTTGGGCAACTCCGGCACGGGCAAGACGTATCTCGCGCTCGCGTTGGGACTCGCGGCCTGTCAGAAAGGCTATCGGGTGCGCTTCACTACCGCCGCCGCGCTCGTGAACGAACTCCTCGAGGCCCGGGATGACAAGCGCCTGCTGCGTGTGCAGAAACAGCTCGCGAAACAGGACCTCTTGATCGTGGACGAGCTCGGCTACGTGCCGTTGTCGAAGACCGGCGCCGAGCTGTTATTCGAGATCTTCTCCCAGCGCTACGAGCAAGCGTCGACGCTGGTCACCTCGAATCTGCCCTTCAACGAATGGACCGAGATCTTCGGCTCCGAACGGCTGACGGGCGCGCTGCTCGATCGGCTGACGCATCACGTCCACATCCTGGAGCTGAACGGCGAGAGCCATCGCCTCGAACACAGCAAGAAAGCCCGCCAGCCCGCGGCCGCTCCGGCATCCTGAAGCTTCCCCCCGCGACGCCGCTTTCAGGCACTCCGACCTACTGCCGGATGGTCTAAAGCGCTTTTCAGATAGCCCTTGTACTGCTTGGGCTCGTCGTGGTACTTCTGCATGCACCAATGCAGGAGGACCGATGCAAGCCTATTCGATGGATCTCCGAGAACGGGCCCTGCTCGACAGTGATGCCGGGATGAAGGCCGCGGACGTTGCGGTGAAGTACCGCGTGAGCGGGTCGTGGGTGCGGCTGTTGAAGCAGCGTCGGCGGGAGACGGGCGAAGTCGCGCCGCGCGTCCAGCGGCACGGGCGGCGCCGGATGTTGGAGCCGCACCTGCACACCCTGGCCGCGCTGATCGCGGAGCAACCGGATCGCACCTTAGCCGAGCTGAAGGACGCGCTCGGCACGCCGGCCAGTCTGGCGACGATCTGGCGCGCGGTGGCGGCTCTGGACGTGACCGTCAAAAAAAACGGTCCGGCCCTCCGAACACGATCGACCTGACGTCGCGGCCGCGCGGGTCGTGTGGCACGCCGCCGCGCCGACCTGGGATCCGACACGCCTGGTTTTTCTCGATGAAACCGGCATGACGAACAATCTCCTGCGGCGGTATGGTCGGGCCCTCCGCGGGGCCCGCGTCCACGACCACGCGCCGTGCGCCCGGTGGCAGACCAGTACGTTTCTCGCAGCGCTGCGGGTGACTGGCCTGACCGCGCCCGGGGTCTTCGACGGCGCCATCGACGGGGCGAGCTTCCTCGCCTATATCGAACAGATCCTCGTGCCCACCCTGCATCCCGGGGACATCGTCATCGCCGATAACCTCAGCGCACACAAAGTGGCCGGCGTCCGCCAGGCGATCGAGCGCGTCGGCGCCACGCTCTGCTATCTGCCGCCCTACAGTCCGGACCTCAATCCCATTGAACTCTGCTTCGCGAAGCTCAAAGCCCTCGTGCGCGCCGCCCGCTGTCGATCCACCGAAACCCTCTGGCCTTTCCTCGGCGCCTGTCTGCCGCACTTCAGCCCCGAGGAATGCCGCAATTACTTTCGACACTGCGGCTATCCGGGCACCACACGGTCATGAAAAGCGCTTTAGTTTTCCTCCGCCACGGTGGTCTAGTTTTGCTCCGCCCTTGACAGCAAGATCTCCAAGGAACAGAGGGACGGCGAATGGAAGGTCTGGCAGACCGATCTTCACAACGTACGATTCGCCGACTACGCAGACCTCTGCGGCGGTACAGGTTTTCGGGTCGACGCGGCCGCCGACCTGCCGCAGGCTCTTCGTGACGCCCTCGCCGTCGACGGACCGTCGCTGGTCGAGATCGTTTCGGATCCGTTGCTCACCTAGTCGGGTGGGCTGAACGGATCGAGCGGCGCCGATCAGGCCTCGAATGACGAGTGGGCATCGGCCGTACGGAGATCGGCTTCGCCCGATCGTACGAGGGCAAAACGGGTGCTGATCGGCCCAACCATTTCGAAGATCGCCACTGCTGCCAGCACGACCGTCGAGACGATCGGTGCGAAAGTCTCGAATCGTTGGTTAATGGCGATCGTGAGCCCCACGGCGAGCCCCGCCTGGGCCATCAGGCTGAATCCGAGAAACCTCTGAACCGCCGGTCCGAGGCGCAGCCATCGGGCTCCGGCGACCGCCCCGACAAACTTGCCGATGGCGCGGCCGCTGACATAGACGAGGCCGATCACGCCCATCGTGGGTATGAGCGTGAGGTCCAGGTCGGCTCCGGCGATGACAAAGAAGATGGCGTAAAACGGTGGGTCGGTTCCCGAGAGCGTGTCGAACAGCCGGCGGCTGCGCTCGGCCAGATTCACCATTGTCGCGCCGACGGCCAAGCTCGCAACGAGAGGGGAGAGATCGAGAAGACGCGCGACGCCGACGCAGAGCAGGATCGAGCCGGCAAGCAGGATCAGTACTTCTCCGGTCTCTGTCACCCGACTCGACCACCCGGCCAGCATCAGGCCGACGAGGTAGCCCAGCGCCGCGGAGCCGACCAGCTGCCAGACGAGAGGGTATGCGGCTCGATACACGGCATCGAACAGCGACGTGCCCCCGAGACCTGAAGCGAGGTCGATCGTTGCCGCGACGAGCGCGTACGCCGTGATACAGAACAGGTTGTTGACGGCAATGATGCCCAGAATGTTTTCAGTGAGTGGTCCGGCGCTATCGCACTCCCGGATCACCATCAAGGTCGAGGCAGGCGCGGTTGCAATCGCGACCGCGCCGAGCAGCAGGGCGACCTGCCAGGGCTGTCCCAGCGCGAGGATCCCGACGGTGACCAGCACCGATGCCAGGATGGACTCGCTGAGTGTCAGGTATAACACCTCCCGACCCGAGTGGCGGAATCGCGAGAACTCGAACACGGAGCCGACCGAGAAGAGAATCAGGCCGAGCGCAACCTCGCTGAGAACCTCCAACGCCGACAGGTTCTCGGCCGATACCCACCCGAGCACAGACGGGCCGAGCGCGACCCCCGCGAGGATGTAGCCGGTGACCTCCGGCACCTTGACGACCTTGACGAGGTGTCCGGCGAGCAGCGCCAGCAGAAGAATCAGTCCAAGTGAAGTGAGTTCGTTCATGACGAGGCCGGCCTATGGCAGCAACACACTCCACCGCCGACCCCCCCGGTCGATCTCGAGGAACACGGTGTTCTCGCGTTCGGGAGACAACACATCCAACACCTGGGTGAAATCGCTCAGCTCCTGTCCATCGATGCGGATGAGGCGGTCACCAGAGCGGATGCCGGCCATGTCCGCTGGACCGTCGGCCACCACGCGATCGACCCGATACCCGGCGGCCGGGCGTTCCCAGACGATGCCGGGCAAAACAGCGCGCTCGCCACTCTGGGAGCCCATCTCCCGGTCAGTGGGAAGTACCACGGTGACGATGGTTTCATCCCTGGCGACCGCCACATCGAAGGCCTCGAGGTCGATGGTGTCCGCGAGGGGTTCGAGTTGGTCCAATGTCCCAATCGGCTCGGCGTTGATCGCCAGGAGGATGTCGCCGGGTCGCAATCCGGCCTCATCGCTGAGCGTGCCGGTCCAGACTTCCCGAACGATGACGCCTGGGCCTCGCTCGAAGTGCTCCTGTTCGGCTTCCGTCAGGAACCCGAACCGCACGCCATAGCGGCCAAGCATCCGCCCTTCGACCGATCGACCGTCGCGCAGCATCGTTTCGACGCCGCCCACGCCGATGGCCGCAAATCGATCTCCGCACGGCAGGATCACGGCAATCAAGCTGCCGTCGAGATCGAAGAGTCCACCGCCTGCCATGTCGCGGGTCCAGGCCACGTTCGCGAGAAGCTCCTCGACCGGCCGTTCGCCACAGCGGACCTGGGCCGTGCCGAGGAAGTGCGCTGGTACGAACTTCATCGTGCGTGCCCGCCGCCACACGGCGAGGGTCCAGGCGCCCGTCTCGACGGCCGTCGCGGATCGCCGTCGCGGCGCGGCGAGGCCCTGGATGTCAGACATCCGGACTGTCGCGATCGGGATGTGTGGTCCGAATACGACTCCGGCGACACCGACGTCGCCACCAGGGGTTGAGAGAAGAGTTGCCACCGGGAAGCGCGATTCGGTTCTCACCGTGAGGATGACGCCGGGCTCCCACACCAGCCCGCTTCGCTCCAGGTTTGGCAGCGCGACCACTGCGGTCTGCGCATCGCTCGCCACCGTCGCGAAATACTCGGTCATGTCGTCCAAGGAGCGCCGCTGAGTGATGCGGGCCAGACGACTCAATTCGGTCTGCGACGGCGCCTGAACCGGCTCTTCGTTCGCCGGTTGGCTCGGTCGGAGCCAGTACCCCACCACGAGGATGCCGGCGGCGACCACGGCCAAGGTCGTGACGTATCTGCGGTCGGTTCGATTCACGCTGGTTCCTGGTCTGGAGGACGCCGACCCCGTGTCATGACCCGTACCCGTGACGGTGGTCGGGCGGAGGGGCAGGTGGCCGGGCGCCCCGTTGTCTAGCTCAGCCGGTGTTCTACTCTACGCGTCGGCCGTGGCCACCGTCCATGACGACGATACGTGTCAGGGGTAGACGCCGTGTCGACTGTCCGGAGAGCCGGGAGAGACGGATCGAAAGGGATCGCGGGGCCGTGCGCGGTCAGGCGGCGGGTTTCTCGGCAGCGTTCGGGGCCACCGGTACCGCCAGGTCCGGCATCGGTTGGGCCGCGAACATCTTCTGCAGAAGCGAGAAGCCGATCCCTCCAAGCTTGGTCGCGCGGGACGACCGGGCGCTGTCGGTCGACAGCCCCGTGTTGCCGAACGCTTGGAGCATGACCTTCGACGCCACCACGAACGCGACACGGTTCCGGAACGACTTCAAGATGTTGGACCGTTGCCAGGACGCCTTGAAACTGTAGAAGTTGTTCCAGACGTTCTGGGTTCCTTGTCGGATCTCCTCACCCGACATCACCGGGTGTGGTGTCAGCAGCTTTGGCCGCTTCGCCTGCGGAATCAGCCAGTGGCGCGACACTGGGATACCGTCGACCGTGGCCATGTGGTCGGCCTCTTCGCGCTCCCACTGTTCAAAGTCCAGAGTGCCCGGGAACGGTGTCAGCGTCACGAACTGCGCGAAGGTGATGTCGGCCCGTTTGGCGAGTTCGGCCGTCGCGTCGAAGGTGTCGGGACGGTCGCTGGGAAGACCAAAAATGAACGAACCGAGAATGTAGACACCGTGTTTCCGGAACATCTGCAGACGCTCCACAAGCTCCTCACCCGCAAGGTTGAAGTCCTTGTAGACGTCCTTCAATCCTTCTGGGGTGACCGCCTCGATGCCGACGAGGGCGCCTCGGATGCGCGCCTTCCTCATCGCGTCGAGGAACTGAGGATCCTCGGCTGACTCCATGGTGATCTGCGTGAAGAAATTGAGATCGTTCGGGAGCTCCGCCATGAGGGCCATGAGCTCGAACCGCTCGTCGCGAAGCGCCTTGAGCTCGTTGTATCTGGTCTTGTCCTCGCGACGGGCGGCCATCTTGAGGTCATCGAGGGTGACCGGGTAGAAGTTGTCGTCGGCGAGGGCGATGAATTTGAAACCCAGCCGCCGCAGTTCGACAATCTCTTCGATAACCGGATTCACCTCCCGCTGACGGGGCTCCTGCCCGTCCGTGCGCCACACAGAGCAGAACGAGCAGTGTTTGGGACATCCGCGCACCGTCTGCACCGACGCCCAGACATACTTCTCGCGCTGGATCAGGTCCCAGCGCGCTTTTCGGAACTTGCCGGCGTCAACTCTCCCACCGTCGTAGATCCGTTTCGGGGTTCCGCTGACGCAATCCTCGATCGCCTGGCCCCAGGCAACATCGCCGTCACCCTTGACCACAGCATGCGCCCCGCCCCGCTCGTGCGCCTCATCCGGGAACAGCGTGGGGTGGCTGCCGCCGTAGACCACCCATGCCCCCCGCGCCCGGGCACGTTGTCCCAGCTCGTAGCCAACCAGAGCGTTGCCCGTGTGGAGGCCAATACCAACCACGTCACCCTTCTCGAGCTGGTCGGTGTCGAACCGCTCGAGCGACTCGTCGCTCAGGATGGGATCGCCCCACTTGGCGGGTGTGGCTGCCGCGAGTACAAACAACCAGCGCGGCGTGATGAAACCCGTCCCAAAGGAAAAGTGACTCGGATTGACGATATGTACGCGCACGAAACCTCTCCCTCAACAGTGCCGGACAGCACGTTGTTCGCGGAATCCGAGCGATTCGCACCCAACGTGACCACCAAACGGGTCTAACACCGCCGAAGCCGTCATTCTAGGCTCATGGGCGGTATGACCACAACCACAGTTCCGCATGTTCGTCCGATCGCGATACGCTTCGCAGGAACGTCCCCCCCGGACAGCGCTCCCCGCGTGGATACCGATTCCGACGACGCTGCCTGGTTCCACGGCTTCGAACATGAACCTGTATGTGTGGTTGCCCTGTGCTGCTGTCGTCATCATCAGTATCGATCGGTCTATGCGGGATCGGTCGTTCACACTGGCGAGGATGTCAGCGGCTGCCGACGAACGCGCGGGCGATAGAGGATCTCGCCGTTTGGAAGGCCGCGGCGGTCGCGGCGCCAGCATACGACGCGCCGACACCAACTGCCCGTGCCCCGTATGCGACGCGCCCCCACGGACCTGGACCTGTATCCGTTGCCATGTACTTGCCGCGGAATTCGGTTGATTTCCGAATTGGGACGTTCATCGGGAACGCAAACTCGGTGTCAACGGCAAACTCGCTCGACCTCAGGACTGGCCTGACGTGACGCACGAAGGCCGGTCTCAAGCTATCGAGCGGTGCAAGCCCCCGCAATGCACTCAATTCAGCGTGTTCTAACAGTGTAGTCTGATTCACGCTTCTCGGTGGTGCCGACAGCTCTTCAGATTGAGCGTTGGCTATCTGCACCCTGGCCTCACGCGTGGCCCAGGCGCCTGGGCCGACCCAATGGGACGCGACCCGGGGCATCACCGGCGGTGCGTCAAAGCCGACAACGGGCAGCGTCAGGAGCGTGTCAGTGACGCCCACGGCCACCACCGGCGGTATCTGTCCGAGTAGGACGACGACGCTGGCAAGTGCGAGCGTCCCGGTCGTCAGGACAGGGCGGATAGGCCGAACGGCCACGTTTCGCATCGGATCCAGAAGGCGTTCCACGCGACCGATGAGCTCACGACGCGAACGCAACGCGCGAGACGCCAGCGGTAGCGCGGTTGCCTTCAGAGTCAACCCGGCCACCCTGGTGAGGCAAGATGCGTAGTCGCGTGGCGCCGGCATCCGATCGATGACCTGATCGTCACACGCCACTTCGCGCTCGAGACGGAGGCTTCTCCCGATCCACCAGATTGAGGGGTGCCATCCGAGTAGTGCCTCTATGGACGCCTGAGCGAGGGTGGTCCAGTCGTCCCGGCGCTGAACGTGGCCGTACTCATGGAGGACGACACGGTCGAGGTCGGTGTTCGCGAGTGCAGCCACGAGACCTTGAGGTAGCGCGATGACCGGCGGTCCCAGCCCGAGCATACAACCCGTCGCCACATCCTCGGACAAGCACAGTCGTGCTGAACGGCCCTCATGGCGAACGGACATCCAGAGTGGCAACCGCTGTTCGAGCAGTGGTGGCACGGGAGCACAACGTTGCTTCACGATCCGAAGCCGCACTATCGAGCCCACCAAGGCGGCCAGCCGTCGCCCAGAGTAGGTTGCCCACAACGCGGCACCGATGCCGATGAACCAGAGCGGAACCGGCCGGATCTCCACGAAACCGAACTGACCCCAGCCTGGCGATGCGTCGAACAGGTCAGTCGGTAACCCTCCCACACGTGCTGAGGTGTACTCGGGAACGAGGGGCCAGCTCCACGATGTGACGGCGAGCAACAACACCCCAACAAGCGTGACCCACCATGCCAGGTAGCGGGTCGAAGCGTTTGTGCGTGTTGCGAGACGGAGAAGCACCGTGGAGACAGCCGTCAGAACGACTGCTTGCCAGGTCCAGGTCACCAGCCACGCCAAGGCCGCGCCGCTCATCGAGTAGCCTCAAGCCTCTCTCGCAGCCGGGCGAGCTCATCTGCGTCGACGTCATCATGCTCGATGACATTGAGGACCAGGGATCCAGGAGAATTGTCGAAAAGCTGATTCACGAGCCGCCGGATCGCCGAGCGGCGTGCCTGTCCCCGGCCAAGGACAGGTACGTAAACGAACGCCCGGCCCTGCTTCTCATGGCGGGCGTACCCCTTCTCCTCCAAGATCCGCAGCATCGTTAGAACGGTGCTATAGGCGGGCCGCCCGGGGCTGGGTAACGCGGCCACCACGTCCTTGACCGTCGCCCGCTCCTTGTCCCAAAGAATATTCATGAGTCGCAGTTCGCCGTCGGTGAGGATCGTCGATTTTCGGCGGGCCATAGTGTGAGCTTCAAGACAAAATATTAATTAACTAGTATGTAATGTATGGGGAACGCCCTTAGCTGTCAACTAAAGAATTCAACAACGCTTGCTATAGTGCCGCGATGTCTAATGCGGGATTGACCCTTGCCATCGCCCTGGCGGCCGGGGTGCTGGCCCAGTCGCTGTCGCGGTAGGCACGTCTGCCTGGCATCGTGCTCCTGCTTGCCACCGGTGCGCTTCTGGGGCCGGAATTCCTTTCGTGGATCGAGCCGGGCACGCTCGGTCAAGGTCTCTTCGCGATCGTTGATTTCGGCATTGCAATCATCCTGTTCGAAGGCGGACTCAATCTCCAGTGGTCTCGTCTCAGGCGTCAGGAGGCGGTGATCCGGGGTCTTATCACGATCGGTGCGTTCGTCACCCTTGTTGGTGCCACCCTGTCCGCCGGTCTGGTGCTTGGGTGGCGTTGGGACCTGTCGCTCTTGTTTGGCAGCCTGGTCATCGTGACCGGTCCAACCGTCGTGGCCCCCCTTCTGCGGGACATGCGCCTGCAGCCTCGACTCAGGACGATACTGGAGGCGGAGGGCGTCTTCATCGACCCCGTCGGTGCGCTACTGGCCGCCGCGCTGCTACAGATCGTCCTCACTCCCGCGCCGGAGACGCTCGCGGCCGAGGCTCAGCTTGTTGCGGCGAGCTTGGGCTTTGGCGTGGTGGGCGGCATCGTGGCGGGACTGGTGCTCGTCGCGGCGTTGCGGTACGGACTGATCGTCGCCAGCGGGTACGAGCACATCTTCACACTGGCGGCCGTCGTGCTCTTGTTTGAGGCCTGCGGCGCAGTCGTTCCAGAGAGCGGCCTCATGGCCGTGACGGTCACAGGTGTTGTCGTCGGCAACTTCAAGACGAGAGTCGGGGAGGAGCTTCGGGAATTCAAGGACCGGCTCACTGTGATGCTCGTCGGGCTTCTCTTCGTGCTGGCTGCCGATGTCTCGGTCGCAGACCTTCGGGCCCTGGGTCGTCCAGGCCTGATCGTCGTCGCAGGTCTTATCACGATCGTGAGGCCTCTCAGTGTCTGGTTCGCCACCATCGGCTCGGAGCTCAACGGCCGTGAGCGGACATTTATCGCCGCCGTGGCCCCGCGCGGTATCGTCGCGGCCGCCGTGGCGTCGATCACGGCGGCGAATCTCGAGAGCCAAGGTATCGACGGCGGTCAGCAACTGAAAGCGCTCGTGTTCCTCGTGATCGGTGCGACCGTCATCGTCTCGGGTCTGACAGCTCGACCCCTCGCTGGTCTGCTCTCCGTCCGACTACCAAGACGCGATCGGGTCGCGATCCTCGGCGCCCGCGGCCTCGCGTTTCCGCTGGCCGAGCAGCTGCGCAAGGCTGACGTTCCTGTCGTCTTTCTGGAGTTCGACCCCAAGCGCTCACGGATGGCCGAGGAAGCGGGGTACGCGGTGGTGTTTGGCGACCCACTGGAGGAGCGGACGTTTCTGCGCGCCAGACCCGAGCTGGTCGGCAAAGCGGTAGGGGCGACGTCGAACGAGCATTTCAACAGTCTCTTCGTCCGCCAGGCGCTCGATGCGTTTGACGTGCCGCATGGTCTGATCGCTGTTGAGTCCCTGTTTGGAGAGCAGAGTCCAAGCCTGCTACCACCCGAGGATGCCGACGTGCTGTTCGACGGGCCCCACGATCACGAGCGCTGGGATGTGCGGTGGCGACACCAACAGGTCGTGGTCGAAGCATTCGAGTACAGCCCGATCGATGCCGCGGCACCGCGCGGGCCGGACCAACCTGGGCGGGCCGCGGCTCGGTCACGGGAGCTGTTTGCGATCGTCACCTTGCGTCGAGGTCGTCGCGTGTCGCCGATGAGAATGGGGTACGAGTTCCGAGCTGGTGACGTGGCGGCCATGGCGATTCACGCACCCGACCACAGAGAAGCTGTCGAGACACTTGAGCGCCTGGGCTGGCGCCAATGTTCTCCTGACTCCTGACGCTTGTTGCCCGACTCCCCCTGCATCCCTACCGTCCGTCCCATTGTTCCCGCATCCAGTCACCGGCCTGTCGCAACGCACCGATGTAGGCCCCCATGCTGAAGTGTCCGACACCGGACAGCTCGGTGAGTTTCACCGAGTGGCCGCGCGCCTCGAGCTGCGCAGCGGCCTCCGCCGCTGGTTCAAACGGGACCACTTCGTCGTCGCGGCTGTGCACGATGTGAACCGGCATGGAGCCGAGGCCATCCATCGAGATCTCGCGGATGGGGCCGGCCATGGGGATGGCGCCGGCGAACAGGTCGGCATGACGTGTGGCAAAGAACCAGGTGCCGCCCCCGCCGAGACTGAACCCCGTCACGAGGATACGGTCCCGGTCGACGACGTATCGAGAGGCTACCTGCTCTATCAGCGCGAGCACCGCGCGCTCCGACTCGTCGGTGGCCCACGACCGAGTCGGTGCGTCCGGAGCGATGATGATCGCGTTCCAGTCGCGGAGCGCCGGCTCGACGATGCCACGCATGAAGCTGCTCCCGTAGTACGCGGTCCGTGGGCCGCCCGGGTGCAGGGCCAGGACCAGAGGAACGGGGTCACTGCCGCCGCTGTTCTCACCCGCCTCATGCGCATCGTCGGGGACGGAGATGCCATACGTCATCTCGCCACCCTCAGGCAGTGAGAAGACTTCATTGGCGAGGCGTGTGGCAGACGGTGATTGTCCGCCAGCGAACAGTAGCGGAGCCGAAACACTCAACAATGAGGCGGTCAAGGCTATCCATCTCATGACCGCTATTGTCCCCGATAGCGCTCCAGAATGGTTCATAATCCGTGATTGTCCCTGCAGCAACGAATGGTTCCATGACGGTCCGCACACGCTTTGCCCCGAGCCCGACCGGCTATCTTCACATCGGTGGAGTCCGCACCGCCCTGTTCAACTGGTTGTTCGCCAGACATCACGACGGGCAGTTCATCCTCAGGGTCGATGATACGGACCGAGAACGCCACGTCCAGGCGGCGCTCCAACCGATTCTTGACGGGTTCCGGTGGCTCGGTCTTGACTGGGATGAGGGTCCGGAAGTGGGAGGGCCGTGTGGTCCCTACTTCCAGTCGGCGCGTCACGATCTATACCAGTCTGCCATCGAGAAATTGCTAGCGCGTAGTGCCGCGTATCGAGATTTTTCCACACCGGAAGAGGTCCAGGCCGAGCGGGAGCAGGCGCAACGAGAGAAACGACGATTCATCTACAGTCGCCGGTGGATGGCCGGGACGGACGAAGAGGCCGAGCGCCTTCGAGCGCAAGGGCGATCATCAGTCGTCCGCCTCAAGATGCCACGCGACGGACGCTGCGAATTCGATGACCTCGTTCGTGGATCGGTCACGGTCGAGTGGGCCCTCGAACAAGATCATGTCGTGCAGCGTGCCGATGGCAGCTATCTCTATCATCTCGCCAGTACTGTCGACGACCACGAATTGCGTATTTCCCACGTGATTCGTGCGGTGGAGCACCTCTCGAACACGCCGCGCCAGATGTTTATTGCACGCGCACTCGGGTACGACCTGCCTCAGTACGCGCATCTTCCGTATGTGGCGGCGCCCGGTGGTGGCGAGAAGCTGAGCAAGCGGAAGCTCGACACGTACTTCAAGCAACACGAGTTCAGGCAGATCTACGATCACGGCGTCGCCGTGATGCGTCGACTCGGCGGGCCGGTGTCGCCCGATACGTTCAATCCAGTGGTGGTCGATTTCTATCGCGATGTGGGCTACCTTCCCGTGGCGCTGATCAACTATCTGTTACTGCTTGGATGGTCGCTCGATGACAAGACCGAGACCTTTTCACGGGAGGAGATGATCCGACACTTCTCCTTGACGCGCGTCAACAAGTCGGCCGCCAGCTTCGACCCGCCGAAGCTGCTCGCGTTCCAGGAGCGCCAGATGCGGTCTCTGCCGATAGCCGAAACAGTGACGATGGTGCTGCCGTTTCTGGGGCGCGTCGGCCTGGTCTCGGTTCCGCCAACCGATGCCGAATCGCACCGCACCGCCGAGGTTGTCGCAGCGGCCGGGGACCGGCTCAAGGTCGCCGGGGACATTCTGAACTACCCGGAGTTCTTCCGGGCGGACGACACGCTGCCGTACGACCCAAAGGCCTTCGACAAGCGACTGCGGGCCGATGGAGCGGCCGTCCGCCTGCAACGGTTTCGGACCGAGCTCGCAACCGTGGAGCCGTTCGATGCTCAGACGCTCGACAGTCTCCTGCACAGCTTCGTGGAGCGACAGGGGATCTCTGTCGGTCAAATCATTCATGCGTTGCGGGTCGCGGTAACCGGGAAGGCCGTTGGCTTCGGTGTGTTCGAGGGGTTGGCGATTCTCGGACGCCAGGCGTGCCTCACCCGAATCGACCGGGCGTTGGCGATGACCGAGACCGCGCCGCGGAGTGACGAATGACGAGCGACACCGACCTCACCGCGGGCGATTTCATCCGCCAGATCGTCGTCGACGACCAGCGTGCCAACCGCCGCGGCGGCCGGGTGCACACACGCTTTCCGCCTGAACCGAACGGGTACCTGCACATCGGCCATGCCAAAGCCATCTGTCTTAATTTCGGGATCGCCGAAGAGTACGGCGGTATCTGTAACCTCCGGATGGACGATACGAACCCGGAGACGGAGGACGAAGAATTCGTCCGGGCGATCGAGCAGGATGTTCGCTGGCTCGGCTTTGACTGGGGTGACAGGTTCTATTACGCGTCGGACTATTTCGAGCGCCTCTACGAGTGCGCGATGCGGCTCATCAAGGCCGGCAAGGCGTACGTCGATGACCTCAGGGGCGACGAGGTCGGGCAGTACCGTGGTCGATGGAATGAGCCGGGTCGCAACAGTCCCTACCGCGATCGGTCTGTCGACGAGAACCTCGATCTCTTCGACCGGATGCGTCGGGGACAGTTTGAAGACGGCGCTCGCACGCTCCGAGCCAAGATTGACATGGCCGCCCCGAATATGAATCTGCGCGACCCGACGATCTATCGAATCCGACGGTCGCCACACTATCGCCAGAGTGACACGTGGTGTATCTACCCCACGTACGACTTCACGCATCCGCTTTCTGACGCGTTCGAGGGCGTGACGCATTCGCTCTGTACGCTGGAGTTCGAGGATCATCGACCACTCTACGACTGGTATCTGGAGCAGCTCGAGTTCGAGGACCCTCCACGACAGATCGAGTTTGCGCGTCTCAACCTTACCTATACGGTTCTGAGCAAGCGTCGGCTCCGTGAGCTGGTCGAAGGCGGTCATGTGGATGGGTGGGATGATCCTCGGATGCCAACCTTGAGCGGTCTTCGGCGGCGAGGGTATACGCCGGTGGCGATTCGTGAGTTCTGCGACCGCATCGGCGTCGCCAAGGCGAGCAGCGTCGTTCAGCTGGCACAGCTTGAAGATGCGGTGCGGCAAGACCTCAATCTTCATTCGCCCCGAGTCATGGCCGTGCTGCGACCCCTCAAAGTCGTGATCGACAACTACCCAGAGGATCAGGTCGAGGAGCTCGACGCGGTCAACAATCCGGAGGATGCCACGGCCGGCACGCGAAAGGTTCCGTTCTCCCGAGTGCTGTTCATCGAGCAGGACGACTTCCGGCAAGATCCCCCCCGCAAGTACTTTCGACTCGCCCCAGGTCGCGAGGTCCGCTTGCGCTACGCCTACTTCATTACCTGCGTCGACGTGGTCAAGGACCCCGGGACCGGCGAGGTGGTTGAGCTCCGGTGTACGTATGATCCCGAAACCCGCGGCGGCTATGCACCCGACGGTCGAAAGGTTCGGGGCACGATTCACTGGGTGTCCGCGGCCCACGCGGTTGATGCGGAGGTGCGGTTGTACGGCAACCTGTTCTCGAAGGAGTTTCCTGACGACGTCAGCGATGGCGCGGATTACAAGGACGCTCTCGACGGGGGCTCGCTCGACGTCGTGACCCGGTGCTGCGTCGAGCGGAGCGTGGCTGGAGCCCCAGCCGCCACGCGCTACCAGTTCGAGCGTCAGGGCTACTTCTGCGTGGATCCGGATTCGTCCGAGACCAGACTAGTGTTCAACCGCACCGTCACTCTCCGCGACACGTGGGCTAAGATTCAGAAGAAGGATGCATGACCAATCCGACACGACTCGCCGTGATCGGCGTGCTGTCGATCTTGGTCTGGGGCACCCCGGTCCAGGCGCAGGACATCTCTGGCACCTGGCGGTTTACGGTCCAGCTTGACGTTGGCGGCGGCCGACCGACGTTTGTCTTCACCCAGGATGGCGACACACTGTCTGGGACCTATCAGGGCACGTTCGGCGCGGCCGACGTCAGCGGGACGATCCAGGGCGACCGCGTCGAATTCTGGTTCGAGCTGCAGGGCAGCAAGGCTACCTATATCGGAACGGTTGACGACAACACGATGAGCGGGACCTGCGAGTACATCGGCGTCGGGTCCGGTGTCTGGGAAGGGGAGAAGACGGAGGGGGGGTGATTCATCCCGCCTTCTCGCTCCCCGCTCTAGACTCCCGTCGCCGAGCCGAGTCCCATCGCGCGACGCCAGGCAGCAATTTGTCCGATGTGGTCCATTTCGTGCGCCGTCATCAGGAAGGTGACCATGTCGCCGACTGTCGGGAAGTACTTCCGGGTGTTCTCGTCCGGGTGGGGCGTGGCCAAGGACTCCAGATCGACGTTCTTCACCGCATCCGTATTGCGCGCGTGCTGTGCCTTGAGCTCGCGGAGGATCTCGTCTTTCGACGGATAGGCCGACAAGTCGGATGACGGTATTCCACCGGTCGCGAACATCTTGTCCCACCCGTCTGGCAGGCTCGATTCGAGCCCAAGGGCGGACCCGAGGCCGTTGGCCGAGACGACGAGGTGACCCAGGGACCACGCCGGGTGGTTGATCACACCGTTCGGTTGCTCGACCATCTGTTCGGCCGACAGATCCTTGACCAAGGTTTCCGCGTACATGAGGTTGAATCCATACACAAAGGCTACGTTGTCACGCATTCGAGTCTCCTGTTGAGGTTCACAATTGGCGAGCGGAGATGGGATTATACTGATGTTCTGCGTGCGAGCCGTTCGCCACAGAGATCTCTCCTAGCCGCCCATGTCCGTCGGTTCTCACCCGCGTAAGTTTCCAGACTCGCTTGTCCTGCTCTTCGCACTGATTGTGCTGGCGCAGGCGGCAACCTACGTGTTGCCTGCCGGCGAGTTCGAGCGTGATGGCCGGCAGGTGATTCCGGGCACATACCACACGGTCGAGACGGATCGATTGCCGCTCCAGACCTTTCTGACTGCCGTTCCGGCCGGTCTTGCCGCCGCCCAAGACATCATCTTCTTCGTGTTCGTCGTCGGAGGCGTTATCGCTGTCGTGCGTACGACCGGAGCGATCGATGCCCTGATCGGTGCCGCGATCCGCCACCTGAGTCATCGGCCGGCGGTGCTCATGTTTGGGACGGTGGTGCTCTTCGCCGTGGGGTCGTCGACGATCGGGATGGCCGAAGAGTACATGCCGTTCGTGCCGATCCTGGTGACGATGTGTCTGGCGATGCGAATGGACGCCGTCGTCGCGGTTGGGATCATCTATATCGGCGCGGGCGTCGGCTACGCGTGCGCCGCCATCAATCCCTTCACCGTCCTGATCGCACAACAGATCGCGGGGGTTGAGCTGATGTCAGGACAGGGACTCCGGTGGGGGTTGCTGCTCGTCTGCGCCGCGATCGGCGCCGACCATCTCTTGAGGTATGTGCGCCGTGTGCAGCGCGACCCGACCGCAAGTCTGGTTGCGGACGTCGACTACTCCACAGGGTTCCATATGCCCGAGGACGTTGCGTTTACGCCCCGACGCGTCACCGTGCTTCTGGTCTTCGCCGCGGCGGTCGCCGGCTTCGTGTATGGCATACGGGCTTGGGACTGGTACTTGACGGAGTTGGTCGCCGTGTTCTTGGCGCTCGGCCTCGTCGTCGCGGTGGTTGGTCGGCTCCGACCCGATCGCGTGGCGACGGAGTTCTGTCGCGGGGCCGCTGAGCTCACCACGACCGCGCTGCTCATCGGGTTCGCTCGGACGATCGAGGTTGTCTTGACCGAAGGACGGGTCATCGACACCGTGATCAACGGGCTTGCGCAGCCGCTCCAGATGCTCCCACGCGGGCTGTCAGCCATCGGGATGCTCGGGGTCCAGACCGTCTGCAACTTCTTCATCCCCTCCGGCTCGGGCCAAGCGTACGTCACCATGCCGATCATGGCACCCTTGTCCGATTTGACCGACCTGAGTCGGCAAACTGCCGTACTCGCCTACCAGTTTGGTGACGGGTTCACCAACATGATCGTGCCGACGAACGCACTACTGGTGGGCATCCTTGCGCTGGCGAAAATCCCGTATCAGCGCTGGGTTCGGTTCGTCTGGCCGTTGCTCGTCAAGCTGTACGTCGTCGCGATCCTCGCGCTTCTCGGTGCGGTTCAGTTCGGATACTGAGGGGGCGTTTCCCTTGACCGGTGATCGGCTCGAGACCTGACGCGCAATCGCGTGCAGAATCTGCTGCAAGACTCGCCTCAGGCCTCCGGCCTTCTAATGCCCCCGATCGCCGAGGCCGATGAGACCGTCAGGTGGCACATTCGTGGTGAGGTCTGCACACACGGTCGACGAAGGGCCGGAAGCAAGGCGGGTGGCCCGATCCACTCGGCCAATGTCCCGCCGCCGCACCCCCGGTCGTTCCGGCGGTTCGGCCCGGGTCCTTACGATGGAGGAGGATGCGCAACGCCTCCCACCTGTTCGTCTACCGGGGTGGATCCTCCTGCGAGAGCGTCTATCCAGGGCGATGACCCGCCGGTCGGATCGGCGCTATGCGGTGCTGGTCCTCGACCTCGACCGATTCAGGACCGTGAACGACAGCCTTGGCCACTCCGTCGGCGACCAGTTGCTAGTGCCTCGTAGCGAAAAGCATCTTGTACTTTAATCGCACTTCGTATCCAATACGGACAGACGTGAGAGCCAAAGGAGGTTCACGTGTGTCTGTATGTTCGAGAACTGACGCTCGCGGAGGGCCGGCGGCTCACGCGGGTCTTGAAGACGACGAAGACGGCAGCGTATTTGCGGCGCGCCCAGGTGGTCGCCTTCTCGGGGCAGGGGATGCGGGCGCGAGCCATTGCCGGGCGATTGTATCTCCACGAAGAGTATGTGCGGGAGCTGATTCGGCGGTTCAACGCCGGCGGCTTCGCGGTGCTGCGGCCGCGGAAAGCGTCCGGCCGGCCGTCCAAGTATGCGCCGGAAGAGATCAGCGTCATGCTGGAGGTCGCGGGGACGCGGCCGCACGACCTGGGCCTGCCGTTCACCGTGTGGTCCCTCCGGAAACTGGCGGCCCATCTTGTGCGGTGCGGGGTGGTCAAGGAGCTGCACGCCACCACGCTGGGCCGCATCCTGCGCGACCAGGGGTTCTCGTTCCAACGCACGAAGACCTGGAAGGAGAGCCCCGACCCCGACTTTGCCGCCAAAAAAAACGCCTCTGTGCGCTCTACCGGGCCGCGCCGCCGAACGCCCGCGTGATCTGTTTCGACGAATTCGGGCCCATCGAAGTGCGCCCCTACCATGGCCGTGCGTGGCGCAGGGTCCGGCACCCGGCGCGGTTGCGCGCCACGTACCGGTGCCGCCATGGCACCCGCCAATACCTCGCGGCGTACGACGTCGCGGACAACCGACTCATGATGCGGTGCTACCGACGCAAGCGATGTCGCGAAGTGCTGCTGTTCCTCAAGCACATTCGCTCGACCTACCCACGCCCAACGCGCCTCTACCTCGTCCTCGACAACTTCTCGCCCCACAAGCGACGCGAGGTGACCGACTGGGCCGCCGACCACAACGTGGAGCTCGTGTTCACGCCGACCTACGCCTCGTGGCTGAATCGGATCGAAGCGATCTTCTCGGGCGTCCGCTATTTCGCGCTTGCCAACTCCGACTATCCGGACCATGAGCACAGCCGCCGGGCGATCTTGGCTTACGTCGTGTGGCGCAACCGGCATCGCCACACCGAGCTCGTCAAACGCCGGGAAAAACACAAGATGAGTTTCGCTACGAGGCACTAGTTGCCGTGGCTGACCGCCTTGCGGGCGTGGTCGACGAGCGGGATACCCTGGCGCACCTCGGCGGCGATGAGTTCGCCGTCCTCATGGATGCTTGCCACGATGCCGGCCAGGCGATGACCGAAGCCGAGCGCATCCAGGAGGCGTTCCGAAAGCCGTTTCGGCTGGATGGGGAGGAGCTCTTTGCCGGCGTGAGTGTCGGAATCGCGTTGGGTTCGCGTGGCTATCGGGTTCCAGAGGCATGCCTCCGCGACGCCGACATGGCCATGTATCTCGCCAAGGCCTCTGGAGGCTCCGGATGCCTCGTGTTCGAGCCCGCCATGCGAACCCGTCTGGTTGAGGAGCACCGGTTGGAGAACGATCTGCGTGGCGCCGTCGAGCGGCGCGAGTTCGTCGTTCACTATCAGCCGATCGTGAGTCTTGTCGACGGGGTCATCGAGGGCTTCGAGGCGCTGGTCCGATGGCAGCATCCCGAGCGCGGTCTTCTTTACCCAGACACCTTCATTCCGCTGGCGGAGCAGACCGGCCTGATCGTTCCTATAGGCTGGATGGTGCTCGAGGAGGCGTGCCGGCAGTTGTCGGTGTGGCAGGAGCTTCCGACCGAACGGCCGTTTGTCAGCGTCAACCTCGCCGGCGTGCAGTTCATGCGGCCGGACGTCGTTCCGCAGGTCGAGCGGATCATGAACGAAACGGGCTGCTCGCCTGGTCAGCTACGGCTCGAGTTAACCGAAACGATGATCATGGACAGTGTCGTCAGCGCGGAGAAGCTTTCGCGACTGTCAGATCTCGGAATCCAGCTCTATATTGACGATTTTGGCACAGGGTATTCATCGCTGAGTTATCTGCACCGGCTTCCGACCCACGCCATCAAAATCGACCGCTCGTTTATTAGCCAGGTCACTTACCAGCCGGAGATCGTGGGAACGATTCTCAGCCTCGCCCGTACGCTCAACATGGGAGTGGAAGCCGAAGGAATCGAGACCGTTGCTCAGTTGAACCGCCTACGTGAGCTTGGCTGCGAGTCCGGTCAAGGGTACTTCTTCTCCCGAGCGGTACCCCCGGAAGCGGCCAGCGGCCTCGTTGGCACCCGCCTCGCTCACTGATTCCCGGTCGTGGGAATGGACAGCGCCCGGGTGGTGTTCTCCACACAGAGGCACAATGTAGAATGACGGGAGCGATTCGGCACTCGCAAAGGGAGAGCGGTGGGTGATGAACTATCGTAATTTCGGTGTGCTCGCAGCCGGCGTGGTACTGACGGCGCTCACGGTGGCGGCCTGTGGCCCACCCGCTGAGCCGGCCTCTGCCGCCGTCGGCGCACCCCAGCCCGTTTTCGACCTGCCCGTGACCGACATGACCCTCCAGTTCGTGCGGGATCCGGTGCACATCGACGATCTCGTGATGCAGGATCTCGAGGGCAGGACCTTTTCGATGGCCGACCTGCGCGGCAAGGTCACCCTGGTGAACTACTGGGCGACTTGGTGTGGGCCGTGTCGCCTTGAGATTCCCCAACTCGTGGAGCTCCAGGATCGTTACGGCGATGAGCTACAGGTGATCGGAGTCTCAACCGACGAGGGTGATCCGGCCAACGTCGTGGCGTTCGCACAAGAGTTCAAGATGAACTATCCCGTGGTGATGGCGACACCCGAGATCAACCGTCAGTTTTCAGGGGTCTTTGCCCTCCCGACGTCGTTCGTGGTCGATACCGAGGGCCGCATCGTGCAAACCCACGTCGGTCTCATCAACCCCGCAGTGCTGGAGCAGGAGACTCGGTATCTCGCCGATCTACCCACCGACGTCACCGTCGAGCTGATCGAGAGCACGCAGCAGACGCGCTTGGCTGATGCGGCGCATGCTACCGAGATTCCGGGCCTTGATCTCTCGCACCTCACCGCCGAGCAGAAGGCAACGGCCTTGCAGCGTCTGAATGAGGACGGCTGTGTGTGCGGTTGTCAGCTGACCCTGGCTCAGTGTCGGATCAACGATGCCTCCTGTGACGTGAGCCTACCGCTAGCGGAGCAGGTGGTTGCCGAGATCGCCGGGTAGTCCGCTCGTGACCTGCGGTGGTGTCCCTCGCCCGCTGGGGCCCGCCGCCGGGCGGTTGTCATTGTTCGCTCTCCCTACTCAGCTTCGCGCGTCGCGCCGGGCGCCTTCACCGCCGGTCGTCAGGGTGCAGCCTGTCCGGCCCTATCGTCCCGCCGCAACCCGTCGAACGCCGGGGCCTCGGCGAGAGGCGGCGCGTCATCTGCGGAGTCCCGCTTAAAAAGGCGACGCATCCCGCGGCCGAGATCATCCAGCATCAAATACTCGACCGGCACCAGTATCAGTGTGATGGAGGTGGCAAAAATGACCCCGTAGGCCAGCGACACGGCCATCGGGAGGAGGAACTCGGCGTCGAAGCTCCGTTCGATCATCAGCGGGGTGAGCCCAATAAAGGTCGTCAGCGACGTCAGGAGAATCGGCCGAAAACGAGACACTCCCGCTTCTCGGACAGCCGTGCGAAGGTCGACATGTTCCGCCCGCTTCCGGTTGATGTACGACACCATGACGAGGCTGTCGTTGACGACGACGCCTGACAGTGCGATCAACCCAAACATCGACATCATGCTGAGGGTGACGTCCATCAGCATGTGCCCCCACACTGCACCGACCAAGCCAAACGGAATGGCACTCATGATGATCAGGGGCTGAACATACGACCCGAGCGGGACGGCGAGGAGCGCAAAGATGGCCAGCAAGGCGATCCCAAACCCCGTCTCGAGACCAGCGATGCCTTCCGCTTGTTCGGCTTGCATGCCCTCAAAGGACCAATTGACTCCGGGATAGCCCGCGAGCACCTCCGGCAGAATTCGGGCCTCAAGGTCGGCGTTGACCGCTGCCGCTGAGGTGACCATGGAATCGACCGAAGCGGTCACGTTGACGGCGCGATTCCGGTCCACCCGCTTGATGGAGGCGAACCCACGGCCTGGTTCGACGACGGCCACCTGGGTGAACGGCACTTCACCGCCAGTCGGGGTCCGAATCCGCATGTTCTCGAGGTTCCCGAGCGACCGCCGCTGGTCGGCTGGATAGCGCACCATGACGCGGATGTCATCTCGACCGCGCTGTATTCGTTGCGCCTCCTCGCCGTAGAACGCCTGTCGGACTTGCCGGCCGAGGTCCTGCAGGCTCAAGCCGAGCGTCTCGGCAGCCGGTTTGATGCCAAGCTTCATTTCTTCCTTGCCTTCGAGGAACGAGTCGCTGAGCCCATGGACGCCGCTGTAGTTCCGGAGCGCGTTCTTCACGGCGTCGGCCGCAGACCGAAGCTCCCCGATATCGCTGCCCATGAGCATGACGTCGACGTCTTCGCCAGGGGACATGGCTGATGCGTTGAAGTTGAGCTCCACCGCCTCCGGAATCGGCCCGGTCAGTTCCCGCCACCGATTACCGAGTGTTTCGCTTGTGTACTGGCGGTCCTCCGATGGGATGAGTTCGATCGTGACTTCTCCGACGTGCGACGCTCCGCTTCCGCTTGTCTGTATCGGGCCCTCGCGTGACGCCATCGGCTGGTCACCGACCGAGCCGAACATGTGCACGAAATAATCCGTTCCCGTGTCCTGGGTCAGCTCGCGTCGAAGCTTCTCCGCACCCGCCTCGAGCTCCTCCACGGCCTCGGCGGTCAAGGTGACCGGCGAACCCAGCGGCATCGTGACCGATGCCGTCATGAAAGGGGCTTCAATCGGCGGGAAGAACTGAAACTTCGTCCATCCCCCGAGCACCATCCCAAGGGTGATGATCAGGGTCGACATGAAAACCGCCGAGGTGAGGTATCTCCATCGTAGGCAAAGCTCGAGGCCCGACCGATAGACCCTCTGGATGAACCACTTGAGCCCGTTCGCAAAGAGCAGCTGAAACCGACGCCAGGGCCCTGGCGGTCGCTCTTTCAGATGCGCGAGGTGAGCCGGCAGGATGCAGAGTGACTCCACCAGCGAGAAGAGCAAACAGGGGATGACGATGAGTGGAATCACGACGAAAAACTTGCCCAGTATCCCCGGAACGAACATCAGCGGGGTGAAGGCGGCCACCGTCGTGAGCACGGCGAAGACGACCGGAGTAGCGATCTCCTTCGCGCCCTCGATCGCCCCGTGAACGCCGTCGTCGTGTCTCTCCATGTGGGTGTGGATGTTCTCTCCTACGATGATCGCGTCGTCCACGACGATGCCGAGCACCAGAATGAAGGCGAACAGCGACAGCACGTTGACGGTCACGTCGAGGCCGGGCATCAGCAGGATCGCGCCCAAGAACGAGATCGGGATTCCGATGCTGACCCAGAAGGCAAGACGAAGCTCGAGAAACAACGCCAGCAGCACGAACACCAGCACGAACCCGGTGAGGCCGTTGCGGAGCATTGTGCTGAGGCGGGCACTGAGCACGACCGACTGGTCTTGCCAGATAGAGGCTGAGATGCCCGCCGGGAGGGACCCTTGCTTACCATCAACGTACTCGTGCACCAGGCCGGCGATTTCCAGTGCGCCCTGGTCACCGGTTCGGAACACGGAGAGCAAGATCGTCGGCTCGTTGTTGAACCGTGCCGATTGATCGGTTTCCGCGAATCCGTCGACGATGGTGGCGACGTCGCGTAGGTGCAGCCGCGTCCCGTCCGCGGCGGTCAGCAGGATGAGGTCCTCGTACTCCGCTCCCCGATAGGCCTGCCCGATCGTGCGAAGGAGGATCTCGCCGCTGTCGGCCCGCACCGACCCGCCGGGCATGTCAAGCGACGACCGCCGCACCGCCGACGCCACGTCATCGAACGTGAGACCGTGACGCCGCAGCGCGACCTCCGAGACTTCGATTGAGATTTCGTAAGGGCGGGCGCTCGTGATCTCGACTTGTGAGATTCCCTGGACCGCTGACAGCTCGTCACGGATCTGCTCGGCGACCGCTTTCAAGGTGAACTCGTTCGCGGCCCCGGACACCGCGACGTCCACGACTTGGTTGCGCGCAACGAGCTCGGTGACGATCGGCTTCTCGGTTTCCACAGGAAAGGTATCGATGGCGTCAACCCGGCTCTTGATCTCGTCGACTACCCTCCGAGCGTCGGCGCCCAGTTCCAGCTCTACCAAGACGGTGCCCATGCCTTCGGACGCCGTTGACGTGATCTCTTTGATGCCATCGAGGCCCTGGATCGCTTCTTCGACTCGAATCGAAACCGCCGCCTCGACCTCCTCAGGCGCGGCGCCCAGATACGGCACCTGGATGCTGACCATATCGAGCGAGAACTCTGGAAAAACCTCCGAGTTGACACTGAAGACCGAGATCGCCCCGCTGACGACGATGAAGATCATCAGCAGGTTGGCGGCCACCGGGTTCTTGGCGAACCATGCAATCATCCCGTTCACAACGCTGCCTCCCGCACGCTGGCACTCAGTTCAGTTGCGACTTGGTTCTGAAGACGGTTGAGCTGGTCGATCGGCCCATCGACCTTGATGGCATGAACGACGGTGCCTTCTCGCCTATCGATCAGATTTGCCGTGATCCGGACGACGTTTCCGATTCGCTGGATGCCTCCGCTGATAACCCACAGCGCGTCGCGCTCCTCTGTCACCACGGAGACCGACTGCAGAACCGCAAGTCCATCGGAGACAGCGGTCGTCGTAGCCTCGGCGATGGCGACATCCTCTGGCATCCGGCTTACGTTCGCGAACGGTCGCACCACAATGGCGCTCACCGTCGCGCGCTCCGCTCTCGTCGCGGGTGCGACGCCATCGAACGCGCCGACGATGCTGTCGCCAACGGAGGCAGCCAGGTCGGCGCGGACTCGCGGCAAATCGCTGACCGCGCCATCGATCTTCACGGCGTCGACGACCTCACCATCCCGCTGGTCGACGACCCGAACCGTTACGCGTACGACATCGCCCACACGCTGCACGCTGCCACCAACCACGAGACGTGCGTCCGAAGGGGAGGTCACGACGGTGATCGATCCGATCGCCTCGAGACGCGTCGTGACGGCTTGGGCGAGATCCACGCCAAGGTCAACGTCGCGATCGCTGGGGCTGATCTCTTCGAACGGCAGCACGGCGACGACGGCACCCTCGGGGACCGCCGCCGCCTCCGCCAGCGCAGCGGGCGTCGCCGCCGGAGGCGCTTCGGGGACCGGCACCGGCGTGCTGGTGGGCGGCGGGTCAGCACTCGGTGTTGGACGCGGACGTGGAGTTGGACTGGCATCTCGTGTCAGATCCGCCGGCGCGCTGGTGGCGCGAGCCGCTACCGCCGGGGCGTCCTCGAGTAACTCGCGCAGCCAACCTGGCTGTCCAGACGCCCCTTCCGGGTCGTTGGGGGCAGAATCGACCCCTCTGGCCCCGGTGCTAGTCGGTGACGACTGTGCTCCCGGTGTCGCCCCGAGCGCCATTCGATCGCTGTCGAGGTCGGTGACCTGGACCAACATCCCGTCGGTCGGGCTGTCGAGCGCCGAGACGGCGATCAACTCGCCGGCCGAAAGCCCACCCTCGATGAATACGGACTCCGTGGTTGCGCGCAGGATCTCGACATCACGGAAGTGCACCCGATTCTCGGGATCGATCACCAGCACCTGGTTGCGACCGCGAAGCGCCGCTCGTGGAATGACCGCAATATCTGTGAACGCGCGTCCCTCGATCTCGGCCTCCACATACATACCCACAGCTAACGGAGGACGCCGTGGGTCGGGCCCAGCCGCGTATGGGTCCTGCACTTCCGCGACCACCTGCACCATCCGGCTCACGGGATCGATCTCGCTCTCGGTTCGCACGACACGGCCGCCCCACTCATACCTGGCTCCGGCGAACGTCGTTCTCAGGACAACCCGGGGGCCACGGAGGTTCGCCGCACCGCGATACGCGAGCTGGAGATCGAGGTAGGCGAGCTCTTCATCCGGGAGCGCCAGTCCCACTTCGGCCACATCGACCGAGTAGATCGTGGCAATCGGAGCGCCGACCGTGACGAACTGACCGACGTCTACGCTCTTGGTCCGGACGCGACCAGCGTACGGAGCAATCACGTCTGCTCGTTCGAGGTCACGTGCGGCACGTTCCACGTTGGCTTCGGCCGCGGCAACGGAAGCACGTGCATCTTCGAGCTGCGGTTTTCGTAAGGTCAACTCGCGTGGGTCACCCCGACCGAGAGCGTCCCATTCTCGTTGCGCTACCTCCGCTTCCGCTTCTTCCTGAGCGAGCCTAAGACGGGCCTGCGCCAACTGCGACCGTGCGGTGACGACGGCCTGCTCGTAATCGAAGCGGTCGAGTCTGAAGAGAACGTCGCCCTCCTCGAAAAAGCCACCCGCGGCAAACGACGGCGCGACCCACGTCACGCGGCCTGCGATTTCGGGCACGAGCTGGCTTTCCGTTCGGGGGCGAACGGTGCCTTGGCTTACGACCGATATCCGAACCGTCTCCAGGGTGACCACGGTTGCGCGCACACCGGGCGGCGTGATCGTTGGCGCCTGCGTTTCGACCTCGGGACGATTTCGAACGATGGTCATGGCCACAAAACCGGCCACACCAAGAACGAGCAGGGGGGACAGAATCTTCAGGAGACGAATCATGACACTCATGAGTTACTGACCTTCCAAACCGGCGAGCTGGACCGGAGCTTCGAGCGCTTCGAAGCCTCCGCCCAACGCCAGATACAGATCGACACGGTTCTCCAGACGGGTCCGTCGAGCAGCAATCAATTCGGCCTCGGCGGTGACAGCTGAGCGCTGCGAATCGAGCACGGTGATGTACGTCTCGAGTCCGGCCCGGTACCGCTCATCGGCGAGACGCTCCGCCGCCCGAGCCTGCAACGTTGATTCGGCGAGGTGACGTTCCCGCTCCACCAGAAACTCTTCGGCGGCGAGGGCGGTTTCAACTTCCGCATACGCTGTCAGTGCAGCGTTGGCGTAGGTGGCGAGCGCCTCGGCTCCGCGCGCTTCAGCTCGGTCGACCTCGGCGCGCAGTCGTCCACCCTGCCAGAGGGGTGCAACGACGTTTCCCAGCAAGCTCCAAACACCGAAGTCGCCGTCGATGAGTGACCGCAACCCGTCCGTAGCCGTGCCCGTCGCGCCGGTCAGACTCAGTCGCGGGAGCAGGTCGGTTCTGGCCACATCGGCTCTGACCAGAAACGCCGCGAGCTCCCGTTCGGCGGCCACGAGGTCCGGTCGTCGGGCGACCAGATCGGCCGGCATGCCAGCCGGCACTGAGGGAGTGATCTGTGGTAGCCCGGCCGGTGTGTCGAACACGCCGTCGGCGTACTGACCGAGCAGTAATTCGAGCTGCCGGGTGGCGCCGTCGAATTGCTGACGGCGCTGCTGGAGTTGCGCTTCCGCATTGGAAAGGTTGAGCAAGGCCAGTCTCAGATCGAGAGCGGGCCGGATACCCGCTTCGAAGCGCTCCCGCACCTGTTCAGCCGCCGACCGGAAGCTTCGGACGGTTTCGAGCGAAAGGTCGACCTGTTGCTGGGCCTCTGCGATCGCGAACCAGGCCTTTGTCGTCTGCCCCGCGATCGACAACTGGGCTCCGCGGAGGTCGGCGGCCGAGGCTTGCAGGTCGGCAAGGGCGGCCCGGGCCGTGTTGCGAAGTCGGCCCCACAGGTCGATCTCCCACGACACATCGAGCGAGACGCCATAGTTCGTCGACACGGTGCTCAGCACCCGGCCCTCGCCACCTGGAATCGGGAACCCGACGAAGTTCTGCTTCCGACGAGAGCCGTTAAAGGTTCCCTGTACGGTTGGTTGCAGATCTCCCTCCGCGGCTCGAGCATCGGCCGCCGCCTGTTCAAGTCTCGCCGCAGCCGCACGAAGGTCGTAGTTCTGTGACAGCGCGATGTCGACCACCGCCGCGAGACCGCCGTCGCCGAAGTCCTCCCACCACGTGACGTCAAACTGACCGTCTGGCAGTTCTCGAGCGGTCCAATTTTCGGGCAGCGCAATGTCGAGCGCCGGGTGCTCGACAGGCGCAGCGGACGCGCACCCTCCAGCGAGCAACGCGACCGCCACGAGAGCGCGCACGTTCATTCTTGGCCTCCGGTGAGTGCGTGGACCGCGACCGGCTGCCGTGACGGCGCCGCCAAGCCGGCGGTGGCAAACTGCATCAGCGACGCCAAGACTTCACTCGGATCGGGGCAACGTGTGGAATGAGAGACAAACGACTCACACCACATCATCGTGTGTGCCATTGAGCCGACCAAGAAGTGAAGCCTCCACGCAACCTCATCCGCGTCGAGGTGAGGCAGCGCATGCTGAAACGCTCTTGTAAAACGAGAGATGATCGGCTCGAACAGGGTGATGAACACAGCTCGAACGTCGTCAGTCTCAGAATGAATCCTCCCGACGAGACGTAGAAATGTCCGTCTGTCTTCGGTGCCGCCTGGATGCAGTTCAAGTCCCGTTCTACGGTGGAGAGAGAAACGCTCGAACGAGAGCCGGCAGGTCAACTGCACCATTGGCGGAAGCCTCAAGTCCGTCGAGTAGCTCGAGACGCCGACGGTTGACCGGTTCGAACCTGCGGTCCAACAGGGCCGTGAGCAGCGCATCCTTCGATCCGAAGTGGTAGTTAACTGACGCGAGATTGACTCCCGCTTCGCTCGTGATGTCGCGCAGCGACGTCGCCTTGTATCCAAAATCCGCAAACAATCGTTCAGCCACGTCGAGGATGCGCTCTTTGGTTTCTATTGCCACTGCTTCGTTCCCTTCACTGAAACGGGATCGGCACTCGCTCTTCTTCAAATGACTGTTTTAATCATACGTATGATTAAATACGTGAGCAACCAGCTAGAAGTTCCTCTTGCTGGGTTCTCTAACCAAGAATTCCATAGAAATATGGGGCTTGACAGTTGGAAATTCATGGTAGACTTCGTCATTCGAAGGCCAATGTACCCTCTCTAGTTGCTCTGCGTCTGAGCGATTCTCAGGCGCGTCGAGGAGGTCGTCTCATGGGAGACGTAGCACAGAGTCAGCAGGAAGACACAGCACCGGACGGCTTTTCGCGGCGCACGTTTATCAAAGGGGTGATCGCGACGGGCGCGAGCGTGTCGGCGTCGAGCTACGTGTTTCGGGATGGCACGGTGGCGCGGGCGCAGGCGCCGGGGGCGGTGGAGCGGCTGGTGACGTTGACGGTCAACGGGCAGCAGCGGCGGGTGGATGTGTTGCCGCAGGAGACGCTGGCGACGACGCTGCGGTACAAGCTGGGGTTGACGGGGACGAAGATCGGGTGCGACCGGTCGGAGTGCGGGGCGTGTACGGTGCTGGTGGCTGGCGTACCGCACTACTCGTGCTCGATGCTGACGCATCAGGTACGGGGGCGGGCGGTGCAGACGATTGAAGGGCTGGAGGCGGCGGATGGGACGCTGCATCCGGTGCAGCAAGCGGTGGTTGACGAGCAAGGGTTCCAGTGTGCGTTCTGCATGCCGGGCTTTGTGATGAACATGGTGGCACTGGTCGAGGCGAACCCGACGGCGACGCGCGCGGAAGCGGCGCAGTATCTGTCGGGGAACCTGTGCCGGTGTGCGGACTACAACAAGATCTTGAACGTCGCGGAGCGGGCAGCGGAACTGTCACGGAGGAGCTGACGTGGCCGACTACAAGTTGATCGGAAAAGACTACTCGGCGCCGGACCTGGTGGCGAAGGTGACGGGGCGGGCGAAGTATGCCGAAGACTTTCGGGCGGAAGGCATGCTCTTCACGAAGCTGCTGCTAAGCCCGATGCCGCATGGCCGGGTCCGCAATCTGGACACGAGCGCGGCGATGGCGATGCCGGGGGTGGAGGCGATTCTCACGGCTGATGAACTGCCGGAGGTCGATGCTCCGGGCGAGCAGATGCTGACCAACGAGCCGCTCTATGAGGGGGAGCCGATCCTGGCGATTGCGGCGGTGACGGAAGAAGCGGCGGCCGATGCGATCGAGCAGGTGCGGATGGATCTCGAACCGTTGCCGTTTGCGCTCGACCCGCTGGAGAGTCTGCGCCCGGGCGGGTCGAACGCTCGTCTCGACGGGAACGCGCGCTCAGGCAACGAACTTGTCGACATCAAGTGGGCCGACGTGGACTGGTCCGAGGTCGACCGCGGCACGCTTCCGACGGACGGCGAGATCACCGACGAGTGGGGAGACGGTGACATCGAAGCCGGATTCGCCCAGGCCGATCACATCATCGACGAGACGGTCTTCGTGCAATCGATGGGGCATCAGCCGCTCGAAAGTCGGAGCGCGATGGCGTACTGGCAGAACGGCAAATGCTATCTGCATGTGTCGACGCAGAGCACGGCGAGAACACATCCCGCCGCTGCTCGCTGGGTTGGTGTCGCACCTGAGGACATCGTTCTCGTCGCCGAGTACTGCGGTGGTGGGTTCGGGAGCAAGATCGCTGGCTCGATCCAAAGCGGAATTCCCGCGCGGTTGTCGCAGAAGGCTGGCAAGCCGGTCATGATGCGGATCAACCGGCAGGAGGAAAACTTCATCGGGCGGTCGCGCCCAGGAATGGTCACCAGGGTTCGAATCGGTCTGCGCAACGATGGCCGAATGACGGCGTTCGACTGGTTCGCCGTTCAGGATGGTGGGCCCTACGGACGCTCGGGCGATTTCCTGTCGGCGGCTGATCAAGGCTCGCTCATGTACACCCCTGAGAACATCCGGGTTCGGGGTTTGTCGATCTACACGAACACGCCGCCACGGTCCGCACAACGCGCACCGGGTGGTGTTCAGGTCGTCGCGATGGTCGAGCCGTTGATGCATCGAGCTGCCAAGGAGTTGGGGATCGACCGGCTCGAGCTGATGAAGATCAATGCGCCCTCTGGTCAGCAAATCTTTGGCCGGCCGCGGCAAGGTGTGCGTGGGAACGTGTCGAGCGCGTTCGTCAGAGAGGCGGTCGACATGGGAGCTGAGGCGTTCGATTGGCCGGCGATGAAGGCCAAGAGCGGTCAGCGCAACGGTTCGAAGGTGACCGGTATCGGTGTGGCACTGAGCCCGTACTCGGCTGGCGCTTCAGGCCTGGACGGCCTCCTGACGATCCGGCCAGACGGCAAGGTCTATATCCAGCAGGGTGTCGGAAACCTCGGCACCGGCTCGGTGTTCGACACGGCCCGGGCGGCGATGGAAGCGCTCCAGACCGACTGGGAACAGGCGGAAGTTGTCTGGGGCGACACCAGTAAGCACTTGCCCTGGAGTTCGGTGCAGGCCGGTAGTCAGACGACTCACGCGCACACTCGCGCGAACTGGGCCGCCGGTCTGGACGCCAAAATGAAGCTCCAGGAGATTGCGGCGCGTGATCTCGGTGGGGCGGCCTCGAGCTACGACGTCGCCGACGGACGGGTGTTCCGCCGGGGGAATCAGTCGCAGGGTATGACGTTCGCCCGGGCGGCGGAGCGGGCGATTGTGCTGGGCGGCAAGTATGACGGCCACGAGGTCCCGGAGGACCTCAATGACATGACAAAGGCCGCCGGCGCAGGACTCGCTGGGCTTGGCCTGATGGGGATCGCGAAGGATAACTTCGAGACCGGTGGCCGGAACATGTCCTACGCGATCGGTTTTGCGGAGGTTGAGGTTGACATCGAAACCGGTGCGGTCAGCCTGACGGACTACGCCGTCTCGTCCGACGTCGGCACGGTGGTGAATCCTCGGACATTCGCGGCGCAATTGCATGGCGGGGGTATCCAGGGATTCGGCTACGCTCGTGGACAGAAGTGGATCTACGACCGTCGGTGGGGGCTGCACGTGTCGAAGCGGTTCTACTCAAACCGGCCGCCGACGATGCTAGACGTTCCGGTCCAGAGGGAAATGAAATGGGTTGCGGCCGGTGTGCCCGATCCGTTCAGCCCGCTTGGCGCTCGCGGTATCGGGGAGCCATCTCAGGGTGCCGGTTCTGGCGCTGTGCAGTGCGCGATCGCCGATGCGCTTGAATCACTCGGCGAGGACGGTCAGTTCCTGCGCACACCGATCATGACTGACATGATCCTGACCAGGCTCGAGGGGTTGCCGGAGCCACACTCACGGTTGGCCACGCACACGTAATCGGCATCTCCGTCGCGGCGATGAAAAATGACGACGAAGATGAAGAGATGGTGAGCATGTCCACGTATAGAGGGAGACAGGACCAATGGCGGTAATTCGCGACAACATGCCGGCTTTCGAGCTCTTCCAACCGGCCAGCACCGACGCTGCGCTGGGGTTGCTGAATCAGTATGGTGCGGAGGCCTGGGTACTGGCCGGCGGGCTGGATACGTGGGATTGGCTGAAGGACCGGGTGAAACGGCCGTCGGTGGTCGTGGATCTCGGGAACATCCCGGCGTTACGGGAGATCCAGGCGTCGGGTACCGGCCTCGAGATCGGGGCGATGACGCCGCTGAGCGAGGTGGTGCGGCATAGTGCGGTGCAGGAGCAGTATCAGCTGCTGGCAGACGCGGCGGCGGTGGTGGCCTCGCCGCAGATCCGGAATCAGGGGACGCTGGGCGGGAACCTGAGCCAGGACACGCGGTGCTGGTATTACCGGGACGGGTGGAACTGTTACCGGGCGGGGGGCAACATCTGCTATGCGGATACGCCGACGGCGATGAACCGGGAGCACTGTGTGCTGGGGGCGAGTCGGTGTGTGGCGGTGAATCCGTCGGACACGGCGCCGGCGCTGATGGCGTTGGATGCGCAGATGGTGGTGCGGAACGGGAGCGGCGAGCGGGTGGTGGACGCGGCGGCGTTTTTTGTGGGCCCCGAGGTGGACATTGAGCGGATGACGGTGCTGGAGCCGGGCGACCTGCTGACGGCGGTGCGGATTCCGTCGACGTGGGCGGGGGCGCGGTTCTACTTTGAGAAGAGCCGGGACCGGCAGGTGTGGGACTTTGCGTTGGGGAGTGTGGCCTCGGCGGCGAAGGTGAGCGGCGGGGTGATTGAGGACATCCGAGTGGTGGTGAACGGGATGGCCCCGACGCCGGTGCGGCTGACGGCGGTGGAAGATGCGGTGCGGGGACAGCAGGTGACCGACCAGACGGCGGAGCAGGCGGGGCAGATTGCGATCCGCGGCGTCAAGCCGTTGGCACACAACGGCTACAAGGTCTCGCTCCTCAAGAACCTCGTGACCCGATCGATTCGCGGCACCGAGGCGTAGGGAATGGAATTCTTTCAGTGGGGCAGTAACCCTTGGGGACAGGAGATCCTGATCCGGATCTCCTTGGATATCCTTTATCTCTGCTTCTGGGCGGGAATCGCATTCATTCTCTTCCACCTCGTCTATGCGGCGGTCTGGGTACCGAAACTCGCCCGCGCCCATGCGGGCGGAGCCGACGTCGGTGGCGGTGCGGCGGCTGCGGTTCCAGAGAAGATCACGCGGCATACATTGCCGGCACGGGTGTTTCACTGGATCATGGCCGCGTCGATGTTGGCCCTGATGATCACCGGATTCTTCCCCCTCGTCGGCGTTGAGTTCCCATGGCTCACCATACATTGGGTCTCCGGTGTCCTGCTGACGGTATCGGTGCTGTATCACATCGTTCACGCGACATTCTTTCTCGACTTTTGGTCGATCTGGATCGGCCCGAGCGATATGCCGGAGGTGGTCCAGCGAGTGAAGCGCCAGCTCGGTCAGGACGTCGAGGTCCGCCGGCACCCTAAGTACCCGCTCGACCATCGTCTGTATCACTTTGGCGTCATGGTGGCAGGGTTTGCGGTGATCGGCACCGGTCTCGTCATGTTGTTCAAGATCGACACACCGCTCGTCGCGCGGAATGCCTATCTCTTGGCCGATGAGACCTGGGGGCTGATCTACGTTCTTCACGGTCTGGGTGCGGCAATGTTCGTCATGCTCACGTTGACTCACATCTACTTTGCTGTCCGTCCAGACAAGATCTGGCTCACGAAGTCGATGTTGTTCGGATACGTGGACCGAGAGGATTACCTCGGCCACCACGATCCCAAACGCTGGGTCGTCACGCGGGAATCTGGCGAAGGGTGAGCGCTGTCGACGAGCTCAAAGCTCGAATCGATACTATCGAAGAGAGTTACGAATTCTTTCTGGCGTATGCGGCTCAGGGCGTGTCCGGTGAGCAGGCGACGAAGTCGTCAGGACAGGTTCGAGAGTTTCTGCAGCGCAGTGAGACCGCCCTTCCAGAGCTTGCCGATCTCTTCGTACAGGTCGTCGAAGAGCAACGCGTAGACCAGCCGCAGTGCTACCAAAACTTTATCGATGTGCTGAAACGAGACGCCGGTGATGCGCTCTCGGCGATCCGTCTCGTGCTGGTCCAGAGGTCCATCAGCTCTCAGATGGTGGACAATCTCAACGCGATGATTCACTTGCGCGCGCTGCTGACCGACGTGTTCCTCATCGATGAGATACTCAGCCCGAGGGTGACCGGGACTGCGACGCCTCCGGCGTCAGCGTAGGGGGTTCCGGCGGCGGCAGTCTACGTCTGCCGGCTACGAGTCTTGACTTGAGCAGATGCGCGGCCTGGGTCTGCTAATCCTTCGTCTCGCCGTAGGCGTCATGTTTATTGCCCACGGTCTGCCCAAGCTGGTGCCCGTCTGGGGCGGTCGCCCCGCCGACACGGCCGCACTGCTTGAAGCGTCGGGAGTCTCAGCTGCTTATCCGGTGGCCGTCAGCATCGGTGTTGTCGAGGTGCTGGCGGGTGTCCTGCTGGTGGCAGGCGCGTACACCGTCGTGGTTGCGTTACTGCTCACGGCGACGACGGTCGCGACGAGCTGGATGTTTCATCTGTCTAACGGGTCCTTCCTGAACTGGTCGCTCGAGGCTGGGGTCGAACACGGCTACGAATTCGACTTTCTTCGGCTCAGTGCCCTGGTGTGCGTGATGCTCTCGGGCCCAGGTGCGCTTGCCTACGATGCCCGTCGTGCGAGGGAGCGGGGATCTCTCGAGCAGAAGTCAGAAGAAGACCTGAGGACCCCGCTCGCGTCCGGAGGTGGCAGCAGAGCGTCCAATCCTCCCCGTTCCAAGTTCCGAGCCCGGTCCGCTATATGGATCTCACTGACAAGGTTGTTCTGATCACCGGGGCACGTCGAGTTGGTGCGTCCGTTGCCGCTGAGGTCGCGCGTCGGGGCGCAGACGTGAGCATCTCGTACCGCAGCTCGGCTGATGCCGCGGAGTCGGCGGCCGCTGCGGTTCGCCAGCATGGGCGACAGGCCCTGATCACGCAGGCCGACCTTTCAGACGCTGATGCATGCCGGCGCCTGATTGACACCACGATCGAGAGGTTCGATCGGCTTCATGTGGTGATCAACATGGCGTCGACGTATGTGTCGACACCACTTGACGAGCTGTCGGAAGCTGACCTCGACCGAGCCCTTCGGGTCGATCTTGTTGGTACCTATCTGTGTAGTTTGGCCGCGGTTCCTCACCTCCGAAAGGCTGGCGGCGGTCATATCGTCAACTTCTCGGACTGGGTCGCCGCGAGCGGGCGGCCTCGATATGCCGGATTCCTACCGTATTACGTCGCGAAGTCTGCAGTCATCGGTTTAACGGAAGCATTCGCGCTCGAGCTCGCATCGGATTCGATCCTGGTCAACGCCATTGCCCCGGGCCCGATTCGTCCGCCGGCGGAGATGAACGGCGATCACGTCGACGCGGTGTCCCACGCGACACCCGTTGGGCATTGGGGCGGGGATGAGGAGGTCGTCAAGGTCGTCGCGTGGCTGCTCGAGTCGGACTTCGTGACCGGCGAAACAATTCGGGTCGATGGGGGAAGGCATCTGAAATGAAGAAGTCATAGACTCCTGGCTATTTGTCTCCTGTGTTTACTCCTCGGCTCCCTCCTTACCGACGCTGGCGAGAATGCCGGTAGACAGATGGCAACGTACTCAGCGCCGCCCGGTTCCGGTGTGCTGTACCGTACCCATTCACCTGGGTTGGTGATGATGGCTTGTCCGGCCCGAACATCGATCTGGCCGGCCTCGTGATCGACTCGGAGTAGGCCACCGAGGACCAGCGTCACTTCCTCGAACTCCGGTCGCTGCCCCGGTTCCTGCCACCCTTCCGGGGAGACCATCCGGGCAACGCTGACGTCAGAGTGACCGGTGTTGATGCGTCCGACGAACTCCAGGATCTGTTTTGGCTTCGTTCCGGCTGCCGAGACGACTGTAGGTTTCTCGATCAACCGTGGCATCTAGCAGCCCGTGGTGAAAGTCACCGAATTAGATCGATCGCCAGAAGTGATCATGCGTACTCCACTGACGCGCATGGCCATGGGCAAACGACGGCGACGTCCCAAGCAGACGTCGATGTGGGTCGCCGCACAAGATCTGCCTCGCAGCGCCGCGCACCCGTTCTACACGCGACTGAATCACATTCTCGAGAGAGCGGATTTCGACGGGTACGTCGAGTCGCTCTGTCAGCGATTCTACGCGGATGAGATCGGCCGGCCGAGTTTGCCGCCCGGCCGGTATTTCCGCGTGTTGCTGCTCGGGTACTTCGAAGGGCTCGACTCCGAGCGGGCGATCGCGTGGCGGGCGGCCGAGTCGTTGAGCGTGCGGAGCTTCTTGGGGCTGGAGCTGCACGAAGCGCCGCCGGATCATTCGACGGTCTCGCGGACGCGTCGGCTGATCGACCTGGAAACGCATCAGGCTGTCTTCGCGTGGGTGTTGCAGCGACTGGCTGAGGCGAAGCTTGTCAAGGGCAAGACGATCGGTATCGATGCGACGACGCTGGAAGCGAACGCCGCCCTGCGAAGTATCGTGCGGCGCGACACCGGCGAGGCGTATCAGGACTTCTTGATCCAGCTCGCCCAGGCCTCGGGGATTGAGACCCCGACGCGTGCCGATCTGGCGCGCATCGATCGGAAGCGGAAGAAGAAAGGCTCGAACGACGACTGGACCCATCCGCACGATCCTGACGCAAGAATCACCAAGATGAAGGACGGCCGCACGCACCTCGCGCACAAGGCGGAGCAGGCGGTCGACCTCGACACCGGCGCGGTCGTGGCGGTGACGGTGCAGGACGCCGATGAAGGCGATGTGGCGACGAGCCGCGCGACGTTGATCACCGCGGCGGAGCACATCGAGACCGTGGTGCCTGCGGGCCGTCTTGCCGAGGTCGTCGGGGACAAGGGCTATCACAGCAACCAGGAACTCGTCGATCTTGAAGCCATCGGCCTCCGCAGCTACATCTCGGAACCAGATCGCGGCAGGCGTAAGTGGAAAGACAAGGCGGAGGCGCGCGACGCCGTCTACCGAAACCGTCGGCGTCTTCGCGGCGCGCGCGGGCAACGCCTGCTGCGCCGGCGCGGGGAACGACTCGAACGCCCCTTTGCCCATCTCTATGCCACCGGGCGGCTACGCCGCGTATACCTGCGGGGGCACGACAACATCCTCAAACGCGTCCTGCTGCACGTTGCTGGACTGAACCTTGGGTTGCTGATGCGGACGCTCACGGGTGTCGGGACACCCCGCAGTCTTCAGGGGCATGCGGTGGCGTGTCTTCGGCTGTTGTGGTCGCTCATGCGACTCCCGGAGACGCGTTGGGGCGCGCCGTGGATCTTATCTCGACCTACCATCGCCGCCAACGACCTCCGCGTGGGGCACTGCCATGTCTGGGCCGACCCGTCGTTCGGTGGTGCTTTCACCACGGGCTGCTAGGACGTGACCACGGCTGTCCCACTGACACTGACCATCAACATGCTACCGCTCTGTCCGACCACCTCGTAGTCGATATCGACTCCGACGATCGCGTCGGCACCAACCTTTTCCGCTTCCTCTGAGAGCTCATCGAAGGCAAGCTGCCGGGCCGTCGTGAGTTCCTTCTCGTAAGATGCGGACCGACCGCCGACGATGTCGCGAACGCTTGCGAAGAGGTCCCGAAAGAGATTGGCTCCCAGAATCGCCTCCCCGGTCACGACGCCGCAATACCGGGTGATGGTCTTCCCCTCGATACTTGGAGTGGTTGTGATGATCATGCGCGAACGCTCCTTGGCTGAACCGGCAACGACGGCTGCATCATACACCCTCGACTACGTCGCTCCGTTGCCGGCGGCGCGTCGAAGAACGTCGTGCAGAACCACAGGTGCCCGGTTCACTGGGAGGTTGCTGACATAGACGTTTCCAATCCCGAGTCGCCGCAGTGCACGCACCGTCTGTGCGCAGACATCGTTGGCGGTCGCGCCGGTCCGGAAGTCGCGGATGAGCGCCTCGCGCGGCACAGGAAGAAACGGTACGAGTGCGTCGAGTGTGCGAGGGTTGGCGCTCCGGTAATAGAAGATACCAAACAGCCCGGGCATCCGGAGTCCGCGTCGCTCGGTATCGTTGAGAAAGCGTTCAACAGCCGGGAGGTCGTGATGCGAGACGACCTGGGTGAGATAGAAATCTGCCGTTACGCCAGACTCGAGAAGATGACCGACCTGACTGGCCACATCCTTGTGGGGATTCGCCCATCCGCCAAGCTCCAGAGCCGGTTGTCGCGCTCTGACGGCCTGGCGCAGCTGCCACCCGTGCCCGACACAGCGCTCTGGTCCGACCATGGTGTCGCCACCAAGCACTACAAGTGAGCGAAAACCCTGTTCCCACGCGCGGTCGGCATACTCGAGGCAGTAGTCGAGCGGATGCTTCGCCGTGAGGAACGGCACCACTTGGTCCCGTGGCGCGTCGTCGCCGAGATTCGCCACGAGATGGCGGAGATTGTGCTCCTCCCGTCGTCCAACGGCGCTGTCGGTCAGGAGGACGTACGTATCGCGCTGGGTCAGTCCGCGGACAGCATGATACGTATCGATCCACGCATCCATTCCGGCTGCGGCGTCGAGCTCAGCGCGCGGCGGACGCAACTCAGCCGCGATCGTCGACTCGAGTGTCGTGAGTGATGACAGGAGGGACAAGTGTGGGTCAGCGTCTCGCGGACGTAGGCGCTTGCATCACCGTGTGTGGACGCAGATGCCGCAGCGTAAAGTCAAGCATCTTGATGTGACGATGCTTCTCGAGATCGGGCCCCCCGAGCCGGTGACGAGATCGAGGGTAGACCATCATATCGAACGTCTTCCCGGCCTTCTGAAGCTCATACGCGAACTGCAGCGTGTGCTGCATATGGACGTTCTCGTCCATTGTCCCGTGCACGAGGAGAAGCGCACCATTCAGGTCGGCGGCGGCAAACCTGGGCGAGCTTCGGCGATACCCCTCACGGTTGTTCTGCGGCATGCGCATATACCGCTCGGTGTAGATCGTGTCGTAGTCCCGCCAGTCGGTGACCGATCCGCCAGCGATCCCAAAGGCGAAGCTCTGGCTGTGGGTCAGCGCGTAGCTCACCATGAACCCGCCATAGCTCCATCCCTCGATCCCGACCCGACTGATGTCCGTATACGGTTGCTCACCAAGCCAGGCGATCCCATCCTCGATGTCGCGCAGTTCGAGCTCGCCGAAGTTCTGATACACGGGCCAGGTGGAGACGGCGCCCTTTCCGCTCGCGGTGCTGTTGTCCATGACCCAGACGATGACGCCGTGCTGGGCCAGCAGCTGCCAGAAGAGATACGTGGAACCGTTCCAGGCGTTGCGGACCCGCTGGATATGCGGCCCACCGTAGACGTGCTGGTAAACCGGGTACCGCCGAGTGGGATCGAAGTCTGGCGGTTTGATCATGATCGCTTCCATCACGAAGCCACTTCGGTTCGGGACCTGGACAAACTCCGGTGTCGCCAGACGATAGTCGCGGAGCGGGGTGTCCTGGTTGGCGTCGAGGACCCGTGTCTCCCTGCCATCCGCTGCGTGGATGCGAACACTCGGGGGGTTGGTGATGTCACTCCACGTGTCGATGTACTGGGTCAAGCTTGGGTTGAATTGGGCTCGGTGGGTGCCAGGGGACGCTGAGAGCCGCGTCAGTCCGGAGCCGTCAAGTCGAACTCGATAGACATCGCTTCCGACGTGACTCCGCTCGGTTCCGGAGAAGTACACCCACTCACCCGCCGCATCGACGCCGTGAACCTCCCGCACCTCCCAGGGGCCGTCCGTGATCTGCCGGATGAGTTCGCCGTCGGCATCGTAGTGGTAGAGATGTTTCCAGCCCGTCCGCTCGGACATCCACAGAAAACCCTCGTCTCCGAGCCAGATGGGCGGCCCGTTCACGTTCACCCAAGCCTCGGTGGTCTCCCGGAGGAGACGCGTGGTGTCTCCAGACGACGTCGCCACATTCAAGTCGAGCCACGTTTGCTCGCGGTCCTGGACTTGAAAGACGACCTGCCGACTATCAGACGACCATCCCACGTCCACGACAAGAGGTTGTTGCAGCGCGTACTGCTCGGTGTCGACCCAGGTGGTTTCGCCGCCAGTCGACCGAACGATCCCGAGACGGACGACCGGGTTCGGATCGCCTGCCTTCGGATAATCCCAGTCCTCGACCTCTGGATGGTAGGGAATGTGGTCGATGATGGTATAGCCGGGCACGTCGGAGTCGTCCAGCTGCAAGTACGCAATCCGTGTCGAGTCTGGGCTCCACCAGTACCCGCGAAAGTTCCCACGACCGTAGATCTCCTCTTGATAGACCCAATCGAGAAGGCCGTTGCGCACGGCGTCACTCCCATCGGTGGTGAGCGGGTACTCGCGGCGGCGGTCGACCTCAACCAGATACAGGTCGTGGTACCGTATGAATGCGACGAACCGGCCGTCGGGGCTGAACGATGGATGTTCCTCAGGTTCCGGCGATCGTGTGAGACGGGACACGCGCCCGCTGCCGAGGTCGTAGTGGTAGAGGTCGTTGGTGAGTTCGACCAGCAGCGCCGTCCGATCTGGATTCATCAGATGGGATCCCTGGCGAGAGAGATCGCGCGCATCGTCGGTGCCGATTCCGGGGAATGCGGCGAGTGCAGCTTCCATCACGTCGGCATCGAAGAACGGCTCGCGCTGTCCGGTCTCGGCGTTGACCGTGAAGAGCGGGACGCCGGCATCCGATCGGCCGGCCCGCTCTAGATAGTGACCATCGTCAAGCCACACCAAGCCCTGAGGTGGATCTCCATCGAAATCGACCCGCCGCTGGGGGTCGAAGATCTCGTCAAGAGTGAGGTCACGCGATTGCCCCGAGGCCGGGTGCGGCACGCAGAAGAGCAGGCCGAAACACCCGACTACGATGGCGCGCCACAGGCGATGACTACTCATATCCAGACTCCTCGAGTGCGACCCATCGGGATCAGCCTCAGGCGCGGCGGGATGCGTGACTCGGGACGGTTGACAATCCTATAATCAAGAGCTTACCAGATTCCAGAAGGGAGCCGAGGGATGCGTCTTGGCAGGCTATTTGTTGTTGTGGTTCTGGGTTTCGGAGTGATCGGCTGCAGCCCGGGAACGGATGATGGCGTTGATGAGACGACCATCGCCTCGGCTGACACCTCGACCGCCGACGACCGCCAGTACCTACTGGAGCGGGTCGATGACGCGGCCGTCGTCCAGCTCTATGCCGATGGGTTCGAGGCCCTCGACATTCGAGAAAAGACCCTCATCTGGCACCTGTACCAGGCGGCACTCGCGGGCCGGGATATCTTCTACGACCAACGGTACGCACACAATCTCGAGATGCGCGAGGTTCTCGAGGAGATTGTGACCCATGCCGACGACGTCGACCCACAGACCCTGAGCGAGATCCTTCGGTATACCAAGCTGTTCTGGATCAACACCGGTCCGTTCAACAACCTGACGGCCCGAAAATTTGTCATGAACGTGACCCCAGAGGAGTTTGCGTCCGCTGCGCAGGCGGCGGCGGCAGTCGGCGCCGAGTTCCCAGTCCAGTCCGGCGAGAGTCTCGACCAGCTGCTGACGCGCCTCGAACCGATGTTCTTCGATCCAAGTGTCGGTGCCGTCGTGACGAACAAGTCCCCGGGTGCTGGCGAGGACATCCTGCTGGCCAGTGCGAACAACCTCTACGTTGGGGTGTCGATGCGAGACCTTGAGGGCTTTCAAGAGCGCTATCCGCTCAATTCGAGACTGGTGAAGCGCGACGGACAGTTGGTTGAGGAGGTCTACAAGGTCGACGGGATGTATGGGGAGCAGTTGACGAACGTGATCGCGCATCTCGACGAGGCCATTCCGTATGCCACCGAGCCGATGGCCGCCGCCCTCGACGCACTCATTCAGTGGTATCGAACGGGTGAGGCTGAGGACCGTCGAGCCTATGACATCGCGTGGGTCGCGGACGAGACGTCCCCGGTCGATACCATCAACGGATTCACCGAAGTCTACATGGACGCCCGCGGTGTGAAGGGCTCCTGGGAGGCGCTGGTCTTTTCCGTCAATCCGGAGAAGACCGCGGACATACAGAAGCTTGCCGATGACGCCCAGTGGTTCGAAGACCGGATGCCGTGGGACCCGAAGTATCGCAAACCGGGAGTGCGCGGAATTACGGCGAATGCGATCGAAGTTGTCGTCGAGGTTGGTGACTCTGGACCGGTCACGCCGATCGGGATCAATCTGCCCAATGACCAGAGTGTACGTGAAGAGTACGGAAGCAAGTCGGTGTCGCTCTCGAACGTGGTCGAGGCCTACGATCGCTCAAGCCCGGGTGCCTATCGGCGCGAGTTTACGTGGGATGAGGCCGAGGCCGCTCGAGCAGAGCGCTGGGGGTCACTGGCCGGCGATCTCCATACGAACATGCACGAGGTGATCGGGCATGCCTCAGGTCAGCTCGAGGATCGGCTCGAAGGCAACCCGCAGGCGTTTCTCAAAGAACAGTACTCGGCGCTCGAGGAGGGTCGCGCCGATCTGATCGCGTTGTACTTCATCGCCGACCCGAAGCTGGTCGAGCTCGACCTCGTGCCAGCCGACGAACACGCGGAGATCGTGCGTGCGGAGTACGAGTCGTATACGCGAAACGCGATTCTGCAGCTCCGGCGGATCCGCGAAGGCTCCCAGCTCGAGGAAGATCACATGCGCAACCGCCAGATGATAGTGCACTGGCTTCTGGATCAGACCGACGCCATCGACGTGAGAGACCGCGACGGGAAGACCTTCTACGTCATGACCGACCCTGAAGCGTTCCGGGAGGGTGTGGGAGAGCTGTTGGGCGAGGTCCAACGGATCAAGTCCCAGGGGGATTACGAGGCGGCGAAGGAGCTGTTCGAAACCTACGGGATCCACTTTGACCCGGACCTTCGAGATCAGGTCCTGGAACGGGTGGCGTTGGTCGACCTGCCCTCGTATTCCGCGTTCGTGATGCCGAGGCTGGAGGCTGTGCAGGGAGACGACGAGGAGATTGTCGACGTCACGATCTCTTACCCCATGGACCTGACCCAGCAGATGCTCGAGTATTCGGGAAAGCGCTAGGTTCCTACCTCAGCCACCCCGGGGGGACACCAGACCGGCGCGTCTCCTCGTGGATGTCGAGGATTTCCTGGCTGAGGCGGTCGACCTCGGCCTCGGTTCGCTGCAATTCCTGGATCGCGTCGTTGCGGTTCTGCTCGATCTCGCTCCGCCGAAGCGGGTTGTCTCGGGCGGTGAATTCGGCCCACAGTCCGTCGATTCGATTCTGCAGGGCGGCGGCCATCAGCTCGGCCCTCCGCCTGCCGTCACGCGCTGACGTGATGCGTTCTCGCCAATACTCCTCATCACGAGTCGGTGGGTCTGGTTCGGGTGTGGCCTCTGGATCATCCGGTGGGGTCGCGGCTGTGTCCGGTGCAGGTCGTGAGTCGACGTCAACCTGGGGTGGCACACTGCCCGTCGTGAGCCTCAGACCTCCACGAAGGTCGTCGTTGGTGTAGACCTTCGACGTTTCGTCAAGCGTGGCACGACGCTCTCTCTCCATCGCCGCGACGTCGGCCAGCGAGGGTGGCTGCGCACAGACAGGAGGTACGAACCAATGTACCAGCACGACACACACCACGCCCCGAACTGCCAACCTAGTGGCCTGCATCGACTGAATCAGTACCGTTCGCCGGGCGGGGCATCCCGTCTGACGGCGTTGCTTCTCGGTCGAATACGGCCGGTATGCTCCCTCGTCGCGCCTTGCCAGGCGGGCGCCGCGCGCCAGCGACCGCCACTGAGTCAGCCGATACAGGACACTAGCCACGATCCAAGTTTACCCCGCCCATCAGCATCAGGTCTGTCGCATCCATCTTGCCGTTGGTTCTCCAACGCATGCGGGATCACGCTACCCCCCGGCGCGGGCCCGCTCCTGCTGATAGTGCGATTCTGCGTCGTTCGGGTCGGCGTCCAGTGCCTGCTCGAGCACCGCGACTGCCTGGTTGCCATCCTTAGCGGAGGCCGGCAAGGCAGCACCGCTTCGCGCCGATTCCGTCGCCTCGGGTCCTGACCCAGGGGGCGTGGGGAAAGATTGGCGGGCCGGCGGGCGTTCCGCTAGAAGAGTTCCGGAACGTGAGAACGGCGGAGCAAAAATAGACTACAGAGCGGCGGGATGAAGCCGCCTGAGGGCGGTGGAAAACCAGACCGCTCGCGTGGTCCACCGAGCATTCCCAGGGTGTTTTGTGGAACACAGGAGGGATGTATCGAGTGGAGCTCTATGCGGCGGTGCGGCGCAGCGTGTATGTGGAGGGATTGAGCGAGCGCGCGGCGGCGCGCCACTTCGGGCTGGCCCGCGAGACGGTGCGCAAGATGCTGCGGTACCGCCGGCCGCCCGGGTATCGCCGGGCGCAGCCGATCCGGCGTCCCAAGCTGGACGCCTTCACGGGGATCATCGATCAGATCCTCCGCGAGGATCAGTCCCGTCCGAAGAAGCAACGGCACACGGCCAAGCGCATCGGCGAGCGCTTACGGGCGGAGCACGGCTTCACGGGCGGCGACACGATCGTCAACACCTACGTGCGCGAGCGGCGGCTGGGCGGGCAGGAGATGTTCGTGCCGCTGGCGCATCCGCCGGGCGACGCCCAAGCCGACTTCGGCGAAGCACTGGTCGTGATCGCGGGCGTCGAATGCAAAGCGCACTACCTGGTCGTCGATCTCCCGCACAGCGACGACGGGTTCGTGAAGGCGTTTCCGGCTGAGACCACGGAGGCGTTCTGCGACGGGCACAACGCCGCGTTTCGCTATTTCGGTGGGGTGCCGCGGCGCATCGTCTATGACAACACCAAGCTGGCGGTGGCGCGGATCCTCGGGGACGGCACGCGCCAGCGGACGCAGGTCTTCAGCGAGCTCCAGTCGCACTACTTATTCGACGATCGTTTCGGACGCCCGGGCAAGGGCAACGACAAAGGGAAAGTGGAAGGGCTGGTCGGCTACGCCCGGCGCAACTTCTTCGTGCCGATTCCACGGTTCGACAGTTGGGACGCGTTGAACGCCGACCTCGCGTGCCAGTGCCGCGCGCGGCGCGGGCGCCGGCTGCGGCGGCACACGGAGACGATCGGGGAGCGCTTCGCGCGCGACCGCGCGGCGTTGTTGCCATTGCCGCCGGTCCCATATGACGCCCGCGAGACGCGCCCGACGCGGGTCACGTCGTTGTCCCTGGTGCGCGACCGCCGCAACGACTACTCGGTGCCGACCGCCTACGGCCACCGGGAGGTCTTAGTGAAGGGCTCGGTGGACGACGTCGTGATCGTGTGCGGGAGTGACGAGATCGCCCGGCATCGGCGCAGCTACGGGCGGGAGGAGTTGATCTTCGATCCGCGGCACTACCTGGCCTTGTTGGAGCGCAAGACGGGGGCACTCCATCAAGCGGCACCGCTCGCCGGGTGGGCGCTGCCAGAGGAGTTCCTCCGGCTGCGGCGTCTCTTAGAGGCGCGGCTGGGTAAGCCGGGCACGCGCGAGTACGTGCAGGTGTTGCGGCTGCTCGAGGACTTTCGGCTCGACCACGTCCGCGGCGCCGTCCAGGACGCCGTGCGCCTGGGGGCGATCGGGTTCGACGCCGTCAAGCATCTCGTGCTGTGCCGCCTCGACCCCCGGCCGGCCCGCCTCAATCTGGCGCAGTATCCGCATCTGCCGGTCGCCCGCGTGGCCACGACCGCGGCCGCGAACTACCTGGCACTCCTGGGGGCCGAGTGATGACGAAACCCACCCTACTGCTCGAGGCGCATCTCAAGGCCCTCCGCCTGCCGACCTTCTTGCGCGAGTACGACAAAGTGGCGCGGCACTGCGCCCAAGAAGGGCTGGACTGTTCGCGCTACTTATTCCGCCTCTGCGAGCTCGAGCTCCTCGATCGCGAGCAGCGCGCCACCGAGCGCCGCATCAAGGCCGCGAAGTTCCCGGTCTTGAAGAGTCTCGAGACCTTCGAGTTCCGTGCGATCCCGTCGGTGAACAAACGCCTCGTGCTGGAGCTGACCCGCTCGGAGTATCTCGACCGCAGAGAGAACGTGTTGGCGTTGGGCAACTCCGGCACGGGCAAGACGTATCTCGCGCTCGCGTTGGGACTCGCGGCCTGTCAGAAAGGCTATCGGGTGCGCTTCACTACCGCCGCCGCGCTCGTGAACGAACTCCTCGAGGCCCGGGATGACAAGCGCCTGCTGCGTGTGCAGAAACAGCTCGCGAAACAGGACCTCTTGATCGTGGACGAGCTCGGCTACGTGCCGTTATCGAAGACCGGCGCCGAGCTGTTATTCGAGATCTTCTCCCAGCGCTACGAGCAAGCGTCGACGCTGGTCACCTCGAATCTGCCCTTCAACGAATGGACCGAGATCTTCGGCTCCGAACGGCTGACAGGCGCGCTGCTCGATCGGCTGACGCATCACGTCCACATCCTGGAGCTGAACGGCGAGAGCTATCGCCTCGAACACAGCAAGAAAGCCCGCCAGCCCGCGGCCGCTCCGGCATCCTGAAGCTTCCCCCCGCGACGCCGCTTTCAGGCACTCCGACCCACTGCCAGATGGTCTAGTTTTCCTCCGCCACGGTGGTCTAGTTTTGCTCCGCCCTTGACAGGAACGATCATCCACGATCGGAACCCGTCTTTTCTGGGCCCGGCGCCCGCGTCGTGAAACCCAGCACAAGGAGCACAATCGCCAATACCACCAACAGGCCTGATCGATGGGTCACTGTTTCCCTCAGATCTGTTATCGGACTTCACGCCAGGCCGTGATACCTAAACGTGTGCCCATACCGCCGTTGTAGGTAATCGTCGAGCGCCCGCTGACTCGGTTTCTCGTGACGAGCTCGCCGACCGACGGCGCGTCTTCGACGGTGATCTGGCCCACGATGGTCGGTCGCCTTTGAATCTGGAGCTGTTCGTGAACCAGCAGCTGGCCTTCGACTGTGTAGCGGCCCCTACCGCGCAGCCGCAAGTCCATGTCGGTGACGAAGGCCAATCCTCGCGTATCCGGGACGGTGTTTGGCCGTCCGGTGATATCGATCGATCGCTCCGCGATGACGGTGAGCGGGATGGGACCGTCGGCTGAACCCGGACTGGCCGAGATACGTGCCTCGCCTTCGACATAGAACGTACCACCCGGATGTTGCGCGTTGGTGAGCGCCCAGACGCCACCAGCGGGTCCTGCCCCGCGGGCCGGCCCGTTGAACGTCCAGCCGTACAGGTCTGCGCACATGTCGCCAACAATCGAAGCGTCGCAAAGCGCCGCCCAGGCCGGGTTCGTGACTCGCCCATCGGTCGTCATGATGTAGTCGGCGTCCGGCCGGTAGTCCACAGCGTGCACGGCCGGAACGGTGATCGGCGCGTACCCCCCACCGGACAACCCGCCGATGCGGGGGCGGCCGGATTCCCTGTAGAGCCCCGTGGCCGTCGCGTTTCCTGAGATGCGAGGCCTTCCCCGCACGAGCAGGTCACCGTTCGCGTGGATGCTGCCCTTGCTCCCGTCGGTGAGAGTCCGTCCTCGGACGTCGAGCGAACCGTCAACGAGGAGAGCCGGGATGCCTTCGGACCCGAGTGTGGCTTCCAGCGTCACCATCGTGGCCGCGGGGCCGTACCCGATCGACTGGACAACGAGACCGGTGTTCGCGTCGGATGTCGCGGTCCCATCTTCACCGATCCGCGTCACATCGGCTGCCGACAGCACAAGACCACGAGCCGGGTCGTCTTCGTCGAAGACGCGAACCTCGTAGCTCGTTCCGTAGGCGGCTGCGATCGGCACGGTGGCCGGCGGTCGCGCCAGGCCGAGGTCCTCGAGGCTGCCGTTGTCGGCGTTGGCCGCGGGCGATCCGGTGGCACCATCGGGTCCTGCCAGGAGTCCGGTGACCGCGGCGCTCGCCGACCCGTACCCATGACGCTGCCATTGCTGCAGGTGTGTCAGTGTGACGTCGACGGCGTGATTGAGGCCGGCCTCGGCCGCAGCCTGTGCTTGGGCGGCCGACTCGTCGGTGCGAGCGATGAGCAACTCTGTTTGCCCGCTCAGAGTCATCGTCATTGAGATGGCCGTGAGGAGCATCGTCAGGAGCATGACACCGAGCAGCACGCCGCCGCGCTCGTCGCGATGACAGTGGGCCGTCATTATCGTGCCTTGAGACGGACTTCGGTCGACGCCGTGTGGGTGTCAACGTCGCCCGTGCGGGCGTTCATGGCGTTGCCCTGCGCCGTGACCTCGACCCGCACAAACGTGATACCGGCCGGGCCGGTGGTGACCGCACGGTTGGCGTCCAGATAGGTGAAATCAAGCCGAGTGATGACACGGTCGGTCATCGGAATCGGTGCCGGGTCGATGTTGTTGTCACGCCGGGTGATGGTTCGCTGAATCCGGTCAAGGGCGATTGAGATGTCTTCGTTCGCTTCGCCGCAGTCTCCGCGCTCACCGCCGAGCAGCCCGTTTGGTGTACCGGCGTCGGCGTGTATCCGAATGTCGTCGTGTGATGCGTCCTGATTGGGATCGGGCCGTACGGCGACGAAGTCTGTGCCTGGCGTCGGACAGTCCGACACCAACACGCCGTAGGGGTTACTCCCTGCCGACGCGAGTTCCGTGGCGATCCAATCGACCGCAAACCTCGCTTCCTCCTGGACGCTGGCGTTCTCCAGCTGACTCGTATACCCCCGCTGGACCTGGCTCACGAGCGTGACACCGGCATGGTCCGGCTGGTCGAAACGGCCGTGAACCTTGCCAGGCGAATCTCAGCTGCCACGGTCTGTCTGGCCCCGTTGAGGGCGTAGCGCTGCATCGCTCCCGTGAGGGGCGGAACGCTCACCCCGGCGACGATCCCTGCGATCGCCACGACTATCAGAAGTTCGACGGCAGTGAAACCAGCGTCAGCGCGGTGCATACAACCGCCAAAGGAGCAATGCCGCTGCCACTCATCTGTGGGACGAACCGTGTCTTCATAACTCGTTCTTCGTCATGAAGATACGGGAGTACATGGACGCCGATTCCGTCTCCCGTTGCATGCGAATCCGGCCTTGGTCATACAGTTCTGCAATCGGTCTGTGGCGGGGGTCAACGTGTCGCACGAGGTAGAATGAGCGTTCGCCACCCACCCCTGGTGCGGCCCGAACATGACCCCTTATCACCGCTCAGCGTTCATGCAGTTGCTGGTCGAGTTCGTCGAAGCGCACCCTGGTCTCCGGGTTGGCTCGCTCTTCGGAGACCCGGCTATTGCCGGCTCACGCGTGTGCGCCAGGCTCACGTCGGGCGGTCTCGAATGCCGCCTGCCGTACGATCAGGTGCCCAACCGGGCGGCACGGCGGCTCGCGCAACGGACTGCGCACAACAACTGGGTCGTGGTGATGTCGATGCCGATCGGCGGACACCGGGCTCTGGTCCAGCTCCTTGAGTACTCGATATCACACACGACGGCGAGTATGAGATAGAACATGACGAAGGTGGACGTATTGGTCTTTGGGCCTCATCCCGACGACATCGAGATTGGGGCCGGAGGCGCTGTCGCGACGCACGTCGACCTCGGGTACCGCGTTGGTCTGTGCGACCTGACGCGGGGTGAGCTGGGGAGCAACGGCACCCGTGAGCAGCGGATGGACGAAGCTCAAGCCGCCGCCGAGGTGCTCGGTGTTGCATGGAGAGAGAACCTCGAATGGCCTGACGGCGAGATCGCGGCCGAGGGACGGTCTGGTGCCCAAGTCCGGTCGGCCGCCGAGCTGCTTCGCCGCAGCCGTCCCGCTCTCGCACTGCTGCCCTATTGGTGCGATCGGCATCCCGATCATGAGTCGGCCAGTCGCATCCTGACCGAGGCTGTGTTCCGTGCCGGCCTGCGACGGTTTGCCATCGACGGCGATCCATGGAAGCCTGACTGGACGTGCTACTACTTCATCAACGACGTTGCTGATGCGTCGTTCGTCATCGACGTGACCGGCGCCTATGATCGCAAGCGCCAGGCCCTCTCGTGTCATCGCAGTCAGTTTCACCCGGTTGGAGATCAGGCGGTCGAGACCCGACTCACCGCCTCGAGTTTTCATCAGATGATCGAAGCCCGCGACGCCCACCTCGGGGCGCTGATCGGTGCGGGCCAGGCGGAGGGCGTCGTTGTGAAGGGGCCGCTCGTCAGATCGACGTGGCTCAAATCATGAACATCGGGATCGTGTGCTATGCGTCAGTCGGTGGCAGTGGGATCGTGGCCACAGAGCTCGCCAAAGCGCTCGCGGTACGTGGACATCAGGTCCGGTTGATTAGCTCGGACCCGCCGTTTCGTCTGGGCGAGTTTCAGGCCGGGCTCGTGTTCCACGAGGTCAAGACACCGGGGTACCCCCTGTTTCGAGAGCCGCAGTACCTGCTGTCACTCGCCAACAAACTCGTCGAGGTTGCTCGAGAGTTCAACCTGGACGTCATTCACGCCCATTACGCGATTCCACACGCCGTGGCGGCATATTTGGCCCGACAGATCTTGTCGGCATCCACCGTCACGAAGGTCCCTCGCATCGTGACCACCCTGCATGGGACCGATGTCACGATCATTGGGAGTGACGAGTCGTATTCCGAGACTGCGGCGTTCTGTATCGATCAGTCCGACGCCGTGACGGCCGTGTCCGATAGCTTGCGGCAGGATACGTACCAGCAGCTTCGAGTGCGTGCCGATATCAAAGTGATTCCGAACTTCCTCGACTGCCAACACCATCGACGTTTGCCCGACGCCGGTCTTGGAGCACGCTATCGAAACGGGGATGACCGCACGAAGCTCGTGATCCACGTGTCGAACTTCCGGCCCGTCAAGCGTGCCGGCGCGGTCGTGAGGATCTTCCACCAGATACGAGAGCGTGTTCCCGCCCGTCTGCTGCTGATCGGAGATGGACCAGAGCTGCCGCTGGCGCGTCGAGTGGCGCGCGAACTCGGCGTGAGTAGTGACGTCGATGCGCTGGGCGAGCAGGAGCAGGTCGTGCCAATACTCTCCGTCGCCGATCTGTTTCTGCTTCCGTCGTCGGAGGAGAGCTTTGGCGTGGCGGCGCTCGAGGCGATGGCCTGTGGCGTGCCCGTCGTGGCGTCCCGGGTCGGTGGACTCCCTGAGGTCATCGAGGACGGCGTCTCCGGGTTTCTTCACGACGAGCAGGATCTCGATGCGATGGCGGATAGTGGGGTGCGGGTGCTGAGTGATCCGGAGCTACACCAGCGGATCGCAGCGGGGGGTCTTGGTCGAGTTCATACTCGGTTCTGCGCCGAAGAGGTCGTGCCTCAGTATGAGGCGCTCTACAAAGAGCTCTGCGTCGAGACATCGTAACCCCTCCAGATACAGCTGCTTGCAACTGATCGGCACGCGCTCGGGTGTATACTCGACCGTCATGCTCATTAAGAGACACGTGTGTGTCGGCGTGCTTGTTCTCGCTGCCTCGTATGTCCACGGAGTCTCCGTCGCCTGGGCGCAGCCGGTCGAGGTTGGGGCGGAGCGCGTCGAGTTGGGAGTGGTGTTACGCCAGCTCAATTCCGTGGGTACCTTCATGATGGCCACGGCGCATCCTGACGATGAAAACAATGCACTGCTCGCGCTGCTCGCCAAGGGGCAGGGGCACCGGACGGTGCTGGTGACGGCGACCCGCGGTGACGGTGGACAGAACGAGATTGGACCTGAGCTGTCTGACGCGCTCGCCGTGCTGCGCACGGAGGAGTTGTTGGCGGCGCATCGCTTGGACGGAGCCGAACAGTTCTTCACCCGTGCCGTCGACTTCGGGTACTCGTTCAGTCAGCAGGAGACATTCGACCGCTGGGGCGAAGTGGAGATTCTCGCTGACCTCGTTCGGTTGATCCGAACGGTTCGTCCCGACGTTGTCACGGGACTCAGCCCCGAGGGTGAGGGTGGCGGGCAGCATCATCAAGCCTCGGCGATTCTGGCGCGCGAGGCGTATGCCGCGGCGGCCGACCCGAACCGATTTCCGGAACAGCTGCGGGCGGGGCTTCGCCCCTGGCAGGCGACGAAGTTCTACTACAGCGCAGGATTCGGGTTCGGGGGTCGACGCGGACCCCCGCCGGATGCGACGACAATCAATCTGGCCGGGTACGATTCGCTGCTGGGACGAACCTACGCCGAGATCGGCAGTCACGCGCGAAGCATGCACAAGTGCCAGGGAACCTCTCCATTGATCAGGCTACCCGGGCGGGCATCGGCGAGCTACCGCTTGGTTCACACTTCGATTTCCGGTCAGGCCGACCGCGAGGAGTCATCGTTGTTCGATGGAATCGACACGTTCATTGAAGGGCTTGCTCGATTCGCCGGGCCCCGCCCTCCCACCGGACTAGAGGTTGGGCTGACAGAGGTCGCTGACCTTGCGCGCCAAGCACTGGCTGCCTTTGAAACGGGTGACCTCGATGCGGCCCGGGAACCGGTCGTCGCCGGACTGGGCGCGGTGCGTCATGTCCGGAGCCGCCTCGACGCGCAGGGGCTGACCGAGGACGCGGCGTGGGAGATCGACTACCGGTTGGCTGCCAAAGAGCGGCAGTTCGAGCGCGCGGTGGTCCTCGCACACGGGATCCGTCTGGAAGCGCTGGCCGAAGACGGCATCGTGACCGCAGGACAGCCTCTCACCGTCACGGCACTGGTCGCCAATCGTGGTGACGCCCCGCTTGTCGTCACCGGCGTGCAGCTCGGTGGCCTGCACGCGTCAGAATCCTCATGCGGTCAGAGCGACGTGCTCGGTGCCGATGTCTACAGTTGCACCGCCGAACTCCGGGTGCCGAGCGACGCCGTGGCGACGAGTATTCACTGGGCGCATGTTCCCGGATCTGCCCGCTATACCTTCGACGGCGATGTTCCTTACGGCGCACCATTTCGCCCGACTCCCTTCGTGGCTTCGTTCGAGCTCGAGTTCGGTTCGACTCGGGTGACGGTGGAGCGACCGATCGAGTATCGACATGGCGACGACATCTTCGCCGGCGAGAAACGAACCGAGCTCAACGTCGTCCCCCGGCTGGCCGTGGAAGTGTCGCCAGACATCGCCATCATCCCCCGGGGGACCGGTGGGTCGCGCGTCATCCGCGTGACCGTGGTGAACGCATGGCCTGGATCGGTGGAGGGGGACGTTCGTCTTGACCTGCCGGTCGGCTGGACGGCGACCCCGCCGACCAACCTCGTCCGGTTCTCGAGGGAGGACGAGGCCCAGACCGTGCGGTTCACGGTCACACCGACGCCGCAGGCTGATGGCGCGCACACGATTCGGGCAGAGGTGCACACGTCCGCCGGGGTGTTTGATAACGGATATCAGGTTGTCGAGTACTCGCACATCGGACGTCGACACCTGGTGCGCTCGGCTGAGTCGACGATCAAGCTGATCGACGTTGACCTTCCGGCCGGCTTGACGGTTGGCTACATCGAAGGGGTCGGTGACGAGGTGCCCCCGGCAATCGAGCAGCTTGGGGCTGTCGTCGAGTTTGTCGACCCTGACCAACTGGCGTGGGGTGATCTGTCGAGGTTCGACACGATCGTGACCGGGGTCCGCGCCTATGAACGTCGACCGGACTTGCGGGCGAACAACGATCGGCTGCTGCAGTATGTCGACGGTGGCGGCACGCTCATCGTTCAGTACAACAAGTTCGAGTTTAACGAAGCTCAGTACGGACCCTATGCTGCGGAGGTCAGCCGCGACCGAGTCACCGACGCGGATGCTCCCGTGCGCATATTGAGCACTGATCACTCAGTGTTCGGATGGCCGAACCCAACTTGGTCGAGCATCGGGCCGACGATCTGGAACGGTTGGGTTCAAGAGCGTGGCCTGTATTTCCTTGGTGACAAGGATCCGGCGTATACAGACTTGGTCGAGCTAGAGGATACGTTCGAGTGGAACCCAGGGACAAAACGAGGTGCCCTGGTTGAGGCCCGGTATGGGCAAGGTCGGTGGATCTACGTCGGGCTCGGGCTCTGGCGACAGCTTCCGGCCGGTACGACCGGTGCGTACCAGCTGCTAGCAAACCTGCTCAGTCTTGGCGCCGCAAACTAATTAGACGGGGCTTCGCCCCGGACCCCCGCCGGCCGCTTCGCGGGGACCCCGAACGCCCCACTCCGCGGCCCCGAGGCGCGTCGTGCGCGTCACAGAGACACCGTGCTGATGAGAGAGCTTCTCGGGTGCTGGGTGCGATCGGGCCGCTATTGATCGAGGCTCAGGACTGCGGTGCATCGGTGCCAACGGTCACCATCTGTCGGACTTCGCCGTTCTCTGGGTGGATGACGACCACTTCGCGTTCACCGAGCTCCGCGGAGATCTCTGGCAGCGGCGTTTCGCCGATGAGCGTACCCTCTACCCACACCTGCGCTCCGGGCGGGCCGTCGATCAGGATGGAGCCGGTCTCGGGTCCTTCGACTCCTCCAGTACCGAGCATGACCCCGACCAGAAGACAGGCCGCGACGGCCCCCCCGAGGACTATTTGTCGTACTCGCGAGGTTCGGCTCGCGACCGCCGATGGCGCGTCCGACTCGTTCTCGCCTTCCGCCGAGTGCCAGAGACTGTAGTAGTCCTTGTGGGATGTCTCGGGGCTGTCGCCGGTCGTGTCGGGTGCCGGGGAGTCGTCAACGATCGGATCGTGTGTTTCGGCCACCGCCGGGGCGACGGACGGCTCCATGGGAGGCGGCGCGAGGCGGATGACCCGTTCCTGCACGACGGCGGTCTGGCGGACCCGGTCAAGTTCCGACTGCAGGGCCGCGGCGGCCGCCGCCTTGGCCTGTTCGGCCGCTGCGTCCTTGAGCTGAGCCACTTGTGCGGTGATGTCGGCCAGCTCCCTCTTCCTGCGCTCGTCGTCTTCGCTTCTGAGCTTGACCAGTTCGATGGCCAGAGTCTTTTGTGTGTCGGCGCGGACGCGTGCGATCTCAGATCTTAGCGCTTGCTCGGCCGCGGACTCGGCCGCTTCCCGGGCGTCGCGAGTCGCTTCGGTGCGGACACGCTCGGCTTCCGTGCTCGCCGCGATCAGCTGGGCCTCCAGTGCCTGCTCGGACTCGCTTCGAACACGCCCCAGCTCCCTTGTCAGGTGTTCGTCACTGGCCTGTTGCAGGCGCGCCAGCTCAGCCTCGAGAGCCTGTTCCGACTCGGCTTCCGCCGCCGCGAGAGTCTCGGCCCTGGTCTCTTCTCGGACTTGCTGCGTCTTCTGCGCCGCCTCCGTGAGAAGCTCCGCGCGTGCCTTGTCGGCCTCCCGGCGGGCGGTCTCCCGCTCCGCCTCGAGCCGTTCATCGTGTTCTTTCTGAACGCGCTCGAGCTCGGTCCGGAGGGCCTTCTCCGAGTCTGTCTGAGCGGCCTGACGGGCGGCGAGTAGGGCCAGTCGCCGCTGGCGCTCAGCGGCTTCCTCCGCTTCGGCCAACTCAGCCGCGCGAATCCGCTCCGCTTCGAGCCGCGCGAGCTCAAGCTCGTCGGCGAGATGCTCTTCGGCTTCGGCCCTGACCCGCGCGAGTTCAGCCTGGAAGGCCTGGGCCGCTTCGAGTTCAGCCGCTTCCCGCGCGTCGCCGGTCGCCTGTTCGCGGAGGCGTTCCGCTTCGACCTGCGATGCTGCGATTGTGTCCGCCAGCTTTCGCTCGGCCTCCTCGCGCACCTCAGCGATCTCCGCCGCCAATCGTGTGTTGGCGGCGGCCTCTGCTTCCTCGCGCGCAAGGCGGGCCGCTTCTTCGCGCTCGCGGTCTGCCCGCGCGTTGGCGGCTGCGAGCTGTGACGCCAGAGCCTGCTTCGCCTCGGTGCGAACTCGCTCGCCCTCTTCAGCGAGTTGCTTCTCATTGTCCGCCTTCAGCCGGGCCAGTTCGCCCTCAAGGGCACGCTCGGCGTCGATCTCAGCGCTGGCGAGGACCTCGCTCCGAGTTTCCTCTCGGATCTGCTGCGTTCGTGCCTCAGCCTCGACGAGCAGAGCTCTTCTGGCGTCCTCAGCCTCCTGTCGGGCACTCTCGAGCTCGGTGGCGAGCCGCTTTGGTCACTTTCTGATCGGAGCCGCGAGAGCTCTTCCTCGAGGGCCTGTTTCGATTGGACCTCGGTGGCCTCTTCGGCGTCGCGCAGCGCCGTCCGACGCTGCTCTTCGGCCTGGGCCTCGACCGCTGAAAGCTCGGCCGCCCGTGCTGCCTCGGCCTCGAGGCGGACCCGCTCGACCGTGTTTTCAGCCTCCTCGCGCACCCTCGCGACCGCCGCTGCCAGGCGTTCGCTCGCCGCTGACTCCGCCGCTTCATGAGCGGCCCGTGCCGCCTCGTCGCGCTCGCGCTCGGCTCTCTGGTTTGCCTCTGCGAGCTGGGAGGCCAGTGACTGCTCGGCTTCGGCTCGAACCCGCTCGGCCTCTTCAGACAGCCGTCTCTCGTTGTCTGACCGCAGGCGGGCCAACTCGGTCTCAAGAGCCCGCTCGGCCTCCTTCTCAGCGCTCGCGAGCACCTCGCTTCTGGTTTCCTCCCGGATCTGTTTTGCTCGCTCTTCCGCTTCGGCAAGTAACGCGGCGTGGGCTTCCTCGGCCTCTTTCCGGGCGAGGGCCAGCTCGGTGGAGAGGCGCTCATCGCTCTCGAGCCGGAGCCGATTAAGTTCTTCGTCGAGCGCGTCTCTGTTCTGTGCCTCGGCGGCCTCTTTGGCCGCGCGCAGAGCCGCCTCGCGCTGTTCCTCGGCCTGCGCTTCGACGGTGGCCAGTTCTTCGGCCCGCGCCTTCTCGGCTTCGATCCGGACCCGTTCGACCTCTTGGGCCAGTCGTTTCTCCGTTTCGACGCGAACCCGCGCCAGCTCGGCCTCGAGTTCGCGCGCCTAGGCTTCCGCAGCGATTCGAGCCTCGTCGGCGGCCTGAGCACGCAGACGCTCGGACTCGGCCTGAGCCTTGGTCATCTCTTCAGCATGAAGCGCAGCTGATTCGGAACGCGCCCGCTCGAGCTCCGAGGCGTACGCGCGCTCGGTCTCCTCTCGCATCCGCGCCAGCTCGATGTGTTGGCGCTCCTCAGCTTCTTGGCGGGCAGCGGCCAGCTCCTCTGAGGCCTGACGCTCGGCCTCCTCACGGACACGTTTCAACGCCTCCGCGGCTTCAGCGGCTGCGTCCTCGCGCGCCCTCCGGACGTCTTCGTCGCGCCGCGTCTCGGCCTCGATGTGGATCTGGGCAATGGTTGCCGCACGCTCGTCATCGATTTCCGCTCGCGCGCTGTCCGGCTGGTCGGTGGATTCGCCGGTAGCCACCACCGCGACGTCGTTGGCCTCAGGTTGCACCCGCTCGGTCTCCACAGCAACGTCAGCTCGGGCGGTTGCGTCAACGGGCACCTCTTGTGGCACCGTTGTCTCGAAGGCCATTTCATGCAGAGGCGCCGGCTCTCCAGTGCTTTCGTCCGGTGCGGGGTGGTCCGGTGTAGGGGGCGTGTCGGCTTTCAGGTCCTGCGCTCTGTCGAGATACTCCCGTACTTGTTGTGCAAACACCTCTGGTTCGCAACCGCCCGGGTCTCGTTCGTTGCGCCGGCCGCGAAAGAGGGCGAACTTGGATCGCCGCTTCGTCTCGGTCGATGTTCGAAGCTGCGGGATAGTAAGGGTCTGGACGTGGGTCGAGTCGGGGAGTGATCGGAGACACTCGAAGAGCTCTTCTTCGTCACCCGGTGAGAGCAAGGCGCTCAGCAAGACGAGGTCTGGAACCTCCTGGCTGATCGACTCGATCGCCGATGCGTTCGAGTCAACGACGAGAACACCCTCCACCCGGCCGTCCAACGTTGTCCGGAGAATCGATCCTCTCTCTGAGTTCGGTTCGATAGCAAGCACACGTGGCATGTAGGTTCCCAATTGAGACGCGAGCGACAAGTCCCCGAACGACACACCCGCAAGGGACATGCCCGCGCCGCGCAGAGGCGGACCGCGTGCCTAAGTGCTTGCGTTTGCTGTGAGTATTCGGCAGCATCGCCTCGGCGGGTGCGGCGGCTCGCCTCTCTCCGGGCAGATGCGGTGACAGAGCTGTGGCGAAGCTTACGGTACTGTTCGTGTGTCGAAGGGTGTAATGCCGTGTGTCCGTATGCACAATGGTGAACCAAGCGACCGTGCAGCGGGAGTCGTACGCGTCAGAACCGGCTGATTCGAATGGATTACGCGACACTCCGGTCCAGAAGAACACACGTTTCTTCCCGTACTTACACAACCTGACCTGACGCGTCTAGGTCTGGCACGTCCGTTGCCTTCTGCTATGACGCCAAGAGGAGGGCCTCCATGTTGATTGTCTCGCGCCTACTGTTCTGCCTCTCCACGTTCCGCCGACTAGGTCGGGAGGACGCAGGACAAGACCTGATCGAATACGCAATGCTGGCGGGACTGATATCACTCATCGCGATCGGCGCCGTGACTGCGGTAGGTACGCAAGTCAACGCCGTGTTGTGGGCCCCAGCCGCCGCGACCTTTTAGCCGCGACGAACGCACCAGAAAAGTCCGAAAGAACCCATGGCCCAACTGTCAGTTCTCATCGTGACCGAAGATTCCGAGTTCCGATCGACGGTCACCGGTATTGTTCGTTCAAGTGGAGTCCCCATCGGTATCGTCGCCGAGTCGCTTTCCGAGGCGTCTGAACGGTCGGTTGACGTCGCGCTCGTTGATGTCCGGGCACCCGACGCCGGTTGGACAAACATTGAAGCCGCCCGAGCGCGCTGGCCCTCTGCGTCGATCGTGGCGGTGGCGTCAGGCTCGGAGCCCGACCGAATTCTTCAGGCGATGCGGGCAGGGGCGAACGAGTTCTTTGCCTGGCCTACCGGGAACGGCGGTCCACCCGACACCATCCAGGAGGGGGTGCAGGCCGCCATCCGTAAGACAAACGAACGGGTCCAGGCGGCTACGCCTGAGGGTGGCGTAGCATCCACGGTCGTGTCGTTCTTTGGGAGTAAGGGCGGAGTCGGAACGACGACGCTGGCGGTCAACACCGCGACAGAGTTGGCGCGGTTGACCAAGCAGCCGACGCTGATCGTCGACCTGAATCCGTTCATCGGCGAGGTCGGGCTGTTTCTCGGCGCGCGCCCGCGATTCACGGTTCTCGACGCGCTGGACAGCGTGGACCGTTTGGATGGGGTCTTCTTAAAGAAACTCGTGGTTTCCGGAGGACTAACCGAACTGGGTGCTCAGATGCCGATGGACTCGAATTCGGGCTCGCCGGTTCCGCTCACGATGACGACAAACAATCACCGCGAGGTGAACTTGCAGTGTGCGACGTTTCGGCCGATTTACAAGAAAGCCTGGACCGGATCACGGCCGTGCCGTGTACGTTCAAATGCGGAGGAGGCCATCGAAGCAGCCTGCCGCCAGTTCCTCGGGCTCTTCTGAGACACCGTGCGTGAACGGAAAAGCATCGGCGCTTCCGCTCCGTGGCAACCAACGACTGCGCCAGCCCGCCGTTCCACACGCAAGCACTCGATGCAGCGCCTCTGCGGCCGAGGACACTGACCGCCGCCGGGCCCAGGCCGGCTATCAGCAGGAACGAGCCGGGTCGAAGCCTACTCGCCTGCAGTTATCGCTTCGTTGTCATTGAGGTGGTGGGCTGACGAATGCGTCGGCCGCGTCCGCCATTTTTGCGTGATGCGACGTTTCTGGTTGCCAATCCGGATGTGGCCTCGATCCGGAACACCCGTCGTCTCGTTGATCGGACCCGGCAGATGGGTGCAGGGCACGAACGCAAGCGCGTCATTCTCAATCGCATGTACCCGGCGTCCAGACTCAATCTTGAAACTCTGGCCTCGACTCCCCGCGAGCAGGCTGAAGGGGAAACCCGCGCCGTTGTCCTCTCGCTCATCACCGAGTCAGGAGTCGAGATCTCAAATGACGAGCGCGACGCGATCATCGGTGACGTGCTTGACGAGGTGTTCGGTCTCGGACCGCTCGAGCCGTTGCTTCGCGACAAGACTGTGAACGATGTGCTGGTCAACACTTGGCAGCACGTCTTTGTCGAGCGAAAAGGCAAACTCGAACGGGTGCCAGGCGCGTTTCAGGATGACAAGCACCTGATGCGAGTGATCGATCGGATCGTCAGCGGAGTGGGCCGCCGCATCGACGAGACCTCGCCGATGGTCGATGCGCGGCTGGCCGATGGCTCGCGTGTCAATGCCATCATCCCGCCGTTGGCCGTCGACGGTCCACTGCTCTCGATCCGTCGCTTTCCAGCTGAACGCCTCAAGGCCGGGGATCTGGTCAACTTGAAGGCGCTGACCCCACCGATGATCGAGTTTCTGCAGCGCTGTGTCGAGACCCGCCTCAACATCCTCGTGAGTGGTGGGACCGGGTCGGGAAAGACGACGCTGCTCAACATCTTATCGGGGTACATCTCAGAGTCCGAGCGGATCGTGACTATCGAGGACGCCGCCGAGCTGCAGTTGCATCAGGAACACGTGGCACGTTTGGAAACCCGTCCGGCCAATGTCGAAGGCAAAGGCGCGGTGCCCCAGCGGCAGCTGGTGATCAACGCCCTTCGTATGCGACCGGACCGTATCGTCGTCGGAGAGGTGCGGGGTGGAGAAGCGCTGGACATGCTCCAGGCCATGAATACCGGGCACGATGGGTCGTTGACCACCGTGCACGCGAATGCTCCGCGTGACGCTCTGTCCCGTATCGAGACGATGATCTCGATGAGTGACGTGAGCCTGCCCGACAAGGCGATGCGCCAGCAGATCTGCGCGGCGATTCATATCGTCATCCAGCAAGCCCGGATGAGTGACGGCACCCGGAAGGTGACCAGCATCTCCGAGATCACGGGAATGGAGGGCGAGGTCATCACCATGCAGGAGATTTTTCGGTTCGAGAAGACCGGACTTGACGAGCTGCGGAGGGTCCGAGGTCGATTCATGGCGACCGGCGTTCGCCCGCAGAGCTGTATCAAGATGCAAGCCGCTGGCATCACGATCGAGCAGGGGATGTTCGAAGGTGTGACAGAAGTCTGAGATGCAATAGGCGCGTCCCGAGACGACCGTTCCCGAGACATTGAATGATGTGCCCCGCGACTGACCTCGTCGCCCAGTCATCCGTCGTCTGCCGCACCCGCTTCCCTGATACATCACCGAGCCGCACTCAGGCCACCAAGTAATGGCCGACGTCGCAGACCCGTCGCGACACCAGGCGGCCGACCTCGTAGCGCGCTGTGTCATCGCTGGACTGTTTCTCGGGCTGACCTATCGGATCGGCTTGAACGCCCTCGAGACCGGACGCCTGTCCGGGCTGCTGCTCTTGACGAGCGAGTTGCTCGTCGTCGTGCTCACTCTCGCCAGGCGTCACGCGACGTCGATCGATCGACGGTCCTAGTCTCGGGTCGCGGCCGGTCTGTCGATCGTCGGACCGTTCCTCCTCCGACCCGTTGGCGATGCCGGCTTGGTCGAGGAGCCCGCGGTTCTGGCTGGATCGGTCGTGGGGCTGGTCTTCGTTATCGCTGGAAAGCTGTCGCTAGGCAGGAGCCTCGGCCTGCTGCCGGCCAACAGGGGGGTGGTCAGCAGCGGGGTCTATCGGCTGGTGCGGCACCCGATGTACCTGGGTTACCTGTTGATCCACATCGCCTTTCTGCTGGGTCATGTGTCGACGTGGAACATGGTGGTCCTGGTCGCCGCCGACCTGGCGCTCTTCGTGCGCCTCGGACTGGAGGAGCGCACGCTGTCACCCGATCCGGCCTACCAGCGCTACAAAGAGATGGTTCCGTGGCGGCTCGTCCCAGGGGTCTACTGACCGCCAACCTGCGGCTATCGATCGGTGCGGCCGAGGAGGAACACGTCCTCGCTGGGTTCAGCGGCACCACCCTCCGGTTCCAGCGTCACGGCGATGGCGAGAGGGATACCGGCATCGCTGGGCGGATCGACGGTCGCAAAGATTCGTCCGGAGCCATCGACACGCGCAAACCCCACGCCGATCGGATCCGGCGGGACGACGAACCACACCTGATAGACCTGGCCTGGTGGCAGCGGTGGTACGTTCGATGCTGCAAGGACCGCTCCGCGTGTTCCACTCAGAAACGCCCGACCCGCCGCATCGGGCGCGGCCGGCTGGCCTTGCAGGCTGATGGTTGCGACGTCGGGTGCCGCCAGAACGTCAGCGCGGGCACGAAGCTCACGTGCCACCTCACGAGAGGTGGCGGCGTCTCGATCAGCCGCCTGAATGCGCAAGGTGGAGGCGTCCAGGCTCTCACGGAGCTGTCGTGAGCTGGTGACCTGCTGCGCCGCATACCATCCGAGGGCTCCCGCCGCGATGAGACAGATCACGGCGACCACCCGATACACCGGAGCGACGCGGGCACCCGATGAGAGCGCCCGGGCGCGGCGTGGTGGTTGCGGCGCCGGATCGGGCGCCGTTCCCATGATCCGGTGACGGAGTCGGGCCGGTGGCTCCCGGGTGGGTGCCGCCTGGGATAGGCCACGGGCGACCGGCAGCAGGTGCGTCACCGCGACCACGCAGGCTGCGCATGTCTCAAGGTGCTGCTCGAACCGATCCCGGTCGACCCGGTTCAAGCCGCCGATCGCGTACAGGCCGGCCAACCCGTCGTAGGGGCGGTGCGAGGGTTCAGTCATCGGCTGCCAAACGCCGTGCTACCAAGCGTGTGCAACCCGTGTTCGACGTTGCGCCGTACGACGTCGATTGTCAGGGTCAGCCGGTCGGCCAGCTCGTCCTGAGTGAGCCCTTCAAAGAAGACCAGCTCGATAGCGGTGCGTTCCTCAGGAGCAAGCTGTGCGAGCGATTGCCGGAGGCGAAGCCGCTCCGCTCGGCTCAGCAGCGGCTCGCGACTCCCATAGGTCGGTTCGGGGATCTCGACGGCGGCGCGTTCTCGTTTTGTTCCGACGTTACTGGCCGCGGCGTCCGCGTTCCGCCGCACGATGGCACGTTGCCGAACCAGCGACAGAACAATCGCTCCCAGCTGATCGACGTCAGGATCGGCACCGCCGGCCTCGTCCCGGACCTGCGCAAACACCGAGGCCACGATTTCCTCGGCGGCCTCGGGTTGCTCGAGAATCCGGACCGCGAGTGAGTATGCGGGTTCTGCGACTCGGTCGTAAAGCGCGCCCAGCATCGCGGTATCTTACCGCGAAATGGCGGTCCCTCCTTGCTCAGGCTCTAGCGTCGGCCTTCGGGTTCTGAACGGCGATTGTGCCGCTGCCGCTCGAGTGCGGTCCCAAACGTCAGTGGGATCTCACGCCCGATCCGAGGTGCGATCGGGTTGCGAAGGATCTTGCCGACTTGGCGGGTCAGCTTGCGCTCTGACGTCTCTGACCCAGTCGGCGATCTGTTCGAGCACGCTGGCGAGCTCAGCGCGTTGGCGCCTGAGGCGGACTCGCGCCTTGGGAGGCGTCTGACGAAGCGCCAGAAAGGCGTTGACGGTGCGTAGCACGGACGCCTCTCGCTCAACCGCAAGGAGACCGGCAAAGGCCAGGAGAGTCAGGCCACCGCCGACCGCCAACGCCAGCGCGAGTCCACGCTGAGTCCAAGCAACAGCGGAGAATAGGCTGATCCACACTCCATAGGAAACCAGGCCTCCGAGGACCTGGAACGTGGCGCGACTCTGCAGGTCCGGCGCCCAGCGGCTGAAACGTCCCGTGAACCAATACGGCACCGCGAAGACCACCAGGCTCAGGGCGGCGACCGGCGCCAGCAGCAATGCGAGCAGTCCCTCGCGGAGCACGAACCGTCCGGCCAGACCGGATGTGATTCGATGATCCACATCACGGTCGCGTAGCCCAAAACGTTCGAGGTTGGCATCATAACTGCGCAGGGACGCCTGGAGCGACTCAAGCTGCTGTGGGTCGTTGCGTCGGAGCTGGTCCATCCCTTCGGAGATCAGTCGGCGTCGGGTCAGCCGATCCTGCGGTGCGGTCGATACCCCTCGAGCCGACGCATACAGCCGGTCGACCCTGGCCACGAGGCCGAGGTCTCCTCGAGGGTCGGCTTCGACCATGAGCCGTCGCAGAGCGTCGCTCATGCGGTTGGTGAGGTCGTGGACAGCACGAGGCTGGTCAGACCCGTACGTGCGCAGGATGTCATCGCAGCCGAACGGCCGGCCAAACACGACGGTGACTCGCGAGCGGAAGCTGGCCATCCGCTCGAAGTTGAGACCGACCGGCACGATGTTCACCTGATGACCACGCGCCGTGCTGGCCAGTGCCATCCTGGCCGCCCCCGTCCGAAGTGGATCCAGCCGTCCTCGGTCGTGGCTGACACCTTCGGGAAATAGACACACCGCCTCGCCTTCCCCGAAGGCGGCTTCAACCGCGCTGAACATCTCAACATTCCGGCTCGTGTCAGCACCCGGATCCATGCGGCGATAGACCGGGATCGCGCCCGAGCTGCGAATCAGAAGGCTCAGTGGATCTCCACGAAACAGTGTCGACTTAGCGAGGAAACGCACGTGGCGACCGGCGGTCGTCTGGATCACGGCCGGGTCGATGAGTGTGTTGGGATGGTTCGCCACCAGGAGGAGCGCCCCTTCAGGAAGCGGTTCGCCGGTCCGGTCGACCCGGTAGAACGTGCGGATGGCCGCACTGGCCAGTCCCCAAACCCAGGTTCGTGGCTGGCTCAGCGTCGGTGTCGTCATCCTCGGGCGACCATGCTCGACGAGCAGATGTCACGAGAACCGGTTCTTGGGCTTCGTAGCGGCGACATGCAGTCGCACGTAGTCGACGACCGGACCGCCGAGGTTTGAGACGAATCTCGCATGGCGTGCGTACTGGTCGGGGTCCCACGTCTGCATCGATCAGCCGTCGCTTTCGATCTCGAGCCGGCCGGTGTAGATGGCCATACCCACTACCGCGTCGATGCCCTCACGGTCGAGCTGATCGATCTCAGCCTGACTCGTGATGCCTCCCGCCGCGGTAAGCCGTCTGGACGTCGCCTGACGGACGGCCCGTACGGCCTTGAGGTCGGTGCCCTCCATGAGCCCTTCCGTGTCGACATGTGTGTACAGGAACTCAGCGCAGAACGGCTCCAGCTGCTGCACGGCTTCGACGGCTGAGAGACCAACCGTTTCCTTCCACCCCTTGACGACCACCTGTCCTCCCCTACTGTCAACCGCCGCGATGACCCGGTCCGGCCCCACCGCGGCCGCAAGCCGCGCCGCGAACCCCGTGTCTGGCTGCCCGTCCTTGAACAGCGACGAGCCGACGATCACCGCCATTGCCCCGTACCCCAGAACCTGTCGAGCGCGCTCGACGGTGCGGATTCCTCCTCCGACCCGACACGGGAGTCGGGGGGCGATCGACCGAACGATGCGATCGTTGGAGCCTGATCCCATCGCGGCATCGAGGTCAATCAGCTGGACCTTTGGGAACCGCCGAAACTTCTGGACCCATGACTCGATGTCGTCGCTCGCGAGCGCGGGTCGCTCTCCCTGGACCAACTGGACAACTTGGCCGCCTTGGAGATCAATCGAAGGGATTAGCATCTATCTTCTTACCGGTATCCCAGCCCGGTCGAGGTGCACTTTGAGGTCAGCCACGGCATGTTCGGAGTAGTGGAAGATCGACGCGGCGAGCGCGGCGTCTGCCTTTCCCTCCGTGAAGACATCGACGAAATGGTCAAACGTTCCAGCACCACCTGACGCGATCACCGGAATCGAGACCGCCTCCGACACGGTCGCGGTGAGCGGGCAATCAAAGCCGCGTTTCGTGCCATCACGGTCGATTGAGGTCAACAGGATCTCACCGGCACCTCGGTCGGCGGCTTCGGCGGCCCACTCGACGGCGTCGCGATCGGTCGACTGTTGCCCGCTTCGGACGTAGATCCTGAACCGATCGTCGTAGCGTTTCGCATCGATTGCGACAATGACGGCTTGGCTGCCGTAGCGTCGCGCCAGCGTGGTGATGAGCGCAGGGTTGGTGACTGCGGCCGTATTCAAGCTGACCTTGTCGGCGCCCGCCTCGATCGCCGCCTCTGCATGCCGCTCGTCGCGAATACCGCCACCGACACAGAGTGGGAGGAAGATGTGCTGGGCGACCGCGTGGATCGTGTCGGCGAGCGCCTTACGCTTTTCGATGGTTGCCGTGACGTCGAGAATGACGACCTCATCAATTCCCTCCTGGTTGTACCGAATGGCAAGCTCCGCCGGATCGCCGGCATTGCGAAGACCTTCGAAATTGACACCTTTGACGACGCAGCCGTCCCGAACATCGAGACACGCGATGATGCGCTTAGAGAGCATCAGCTCCTTCATTGCCGGGATAGTGCGCTCGCGTCCACGCGGGCGAGAAAGTTCCCCAGGATCGTCAGGCCGACGTCGCCCGATTTCTCGGGGTGAAACTGGACGCCAGCGATATGGTCACCTTCGACGACGCTGGCAAAGTCGATTCCATAGCTGGTTGAGGCTACACAATCGGCGGTCACCGGCGCGGCGAACGAGTGGGTGAAGTAGACCTGGTCGCCTTCGCCGACCCCCTCGAGCAGCCACGATGGTTGTCTAAGATGCAGACTGTTCCAGCCGACGTGCGGCACTTTGAACGGCGCAGCGCCGTCCTCGTCCTGACGAGGATTCGCGATCAAGGCACAGGTGCCGGTCATGGCGCCCAGCCCGGCAAGGTCGGGGGCTTCGTCACTACCGTCAAAGAGCCACTGGAGTCCCAGACAGATCCCCAGGAGGGGGACCGAACGGTTGACGGCTTTTCGTATGGCCGCGGTCCAGACGCCTTCGAGCGCCGCTGTTGCCTGAAAGTTGCCGACGCCTGGCACGATGACACCGGAGCATGTCTCGAGCTCCTCCGGTGTCGTTGGTGTGACATACGACGCGCCGAGATGGGTGAGCGCCTTGCGAACGGACGTGAGGTTCCCGGCCCGATAGTCGATGAGAGCGATCACAGCAACCCTTTGGTACTCGGGAGCGCCTTTCCCAGCTGGCGGTCGCGCGAGCACGCCACACGCAGCGCGCGCGCGAACGCTTTGAAAATGGCTTCGACTCGGTGGTGGCTCGAGCGCCCGTACATCACTTTGACGTGGACGTTGGCCCTCGCCCCCTGAGCAAACCCTTCAAAGAAATCCTGCACGAGTTCGGCCTGCAGGTCACCGACCTGTCTGACTCGCAGCTTGAGATCGACAATGGCATGAACTCGGCCGCTGAGGTCGATCGCTGCGACACCGAGTGTCTCGTCCATTGGCATGACGAAGTATCCGGCCCGATTGATCCCGCGCCGGGCGCCGAGCGCCTGCGTGATCGCCTCACCCAGTGCGATGCCGACATCCTCGACCGTGTGGTGTTGATCGACGTCGAGATCCCCGGTGGCCTTGAGCGTGAGGTCGAAGAGCCCGTGCCGCGCGAACAGCTCAAGCATGTGATCGAGGAATCGGATACCGGTGCTCACGGCGTATCGTCCCTTTCCGTCAAGCACCAGGGTGAGCGCGATATGAGTCTCGCTGGTGATCCGCTCGATCGTCGCTCGTCGCACGATGTCCTCCTACTTCAAACGTGTCGCCACGGATGCCGCGTGCGCGATCAGCCCTTCGGCGTTGGCCAGCGAGATCGCGGTTGGCGCCAGCCGCCTCAGACCAGGACGGGTCAGTCGCTGCACGCTGTTGATGCGGACGAAGTCGGAGGCGCTCAGACCGCCGCGGAAGCGGGCGGCTCCGTTGGTCGGGAGCACGTGGTTCGATCCGGTCGCATAGTCACCGGCGGCCTGCGCCCCGTACGGTCCGACAAAGACCGTCCCGGCACGGGTGAGGCGGCGCGCCACGGCTTCGGTTTCACACACGACATGCTCGGGTGCGAGCTGATTGGACAGCGCGATCGCCTCGCCCAGCGTGCTCGTTACGATCGCCACACCGTGGCGTGTGATCGAAGCACGAGCCGCTGGGTACGCAGCGAGCCGCGTCTCGACCGCCTCGGCGACCGTCTCAGCCAATCCTGGATCTGGGGTGAGCAGTACCGCACGCGCCTCGGGGTCGTGTTCTGCCTGGGCCACGAGGTCGGCGGCGATCCAGTCGGCGTTACCGGCTCGGGCGACGATGACGATCTCGGTCGGACCAGCATAGAAATCGATCGGGCAGTCCCCGGCGACTCGCGCCTTGGCGGCCGCCACGTAGGCGTTCCCGGGCCCGACGATCTTCTCGACTCTCGGTACTGACTCGGTGCCGTAGGCCATGGCGGCGATGATGTGCCCCCCCCCGACCCGGTAGAGCCTGGAGACTCCCGCCTCCAGTGCGGCGGTGAGCACCGCCGGCTCTGGGCGGGGACACGCGGCGACGATCTCGCGGACGCCGGCAACCTGGGCGGGCAAGGCCGTCATTAAGAGCGACGATGGCAGCGGATACCGTCCGCCAGGGACGTAGCATCCGACGCGCTCCAGAGGAATAACCCGCTGCTCGACGACGACGCCGGGAACGGTTGTGGCACGCCAGCTCTTTGGCAGCTGTTTCGAGGCGACGCGACGGATGTGACGCGCCGCTTCCGTGATGGCGCGTCGCACGGCTGGCGGTGTCTGCTTCGCACCATTCCGCATGTCGCGCCGGGAGACTTCGAGCGGGCCTACGACCCCGTCGAAACGCCGTGCGTAGTCCTTGAGCGCCCGGTCACCGCGTCGGCGTACGCCGGTCACGATCCGCGCGACCTGTTCTTCAACCGCTCGGTCGCGCTGCTGCGTGCGCTCGAGCAGGCGCCGGAGGGCCCGGGTGTTTGACGATACGATGATCTTCATCGATCTCCTGCCGATCCGTCCCTACAGCACGATCTTGTTGAGCGGGTATTCCACGATGCCCTGGCCACCCAGCGCCTTCAGCTTGGGGATGAGTTCACGGACGGCGTGTTCTTCGAGAATGGTGGTGATGGCGACCCAGTCCGGGTCGCTGAGCGGAGCGACGGTTGGTTTCTGAAGCGCCGGCAACAGCCGTAGTAACTGATCGAGGTTGTGACGTTTCACGTTGAGCATCAGGCCGACGCGACCCTGCGCTTCGATGGCCGCTCGGAGCAACAGCGCGATGTTGTCGAGCTTTTCCCGCTTCCATGGGTCATCGACCGCGCGTTGACTCGCTACGAGCTGTGGGTTCGACTCCAGGACGGTATCGATGATTCGGAGATGGTTCGCACGCAGCGTCGACCCGGTCTCCGTTGCTTCCACGATGGCATCGGCCAGTCGCGGGGGCTTGACTTCGGTCGCGCCCCAGGAGAACTCGACGTTGACGGAGACGTTGAGCGTGGCGAAGTACGACTCGGTGGCGCGCACCAGTTCGGTCGAGATCGTGGCACCATCGAGGTCCTGGGGTGTCTGATACGCCGACGTCTCGGGCACGGCCAGGACCCATCGAACCTTTCGGAAGCTTTGTTTCGAGTAGATCAGGTCGGCTATGGTCACCACCGCTTCTCCAGTCGCGGCGTAGTGTTCGGCAATCCAATCCTGTCCCGTCAGACCAGCGTCAACCGCGTCGTCAGCGACATAACGCGCCATTTCCTGGGCTCGAATCAGGGTGCACTCGATCTCTGGATCGTCGATTGTCGGAAAGTAGGACCGAGGGCTCACATACACGTTGAAGCCCGCCCGCGCTAAGAGCTGAATAGTCGAATCTTGCAGCGATCCCTTCGGGATTCCCAATCTCAGTGTCATCGACTCGTGTCTCCGCAATCCAGTAGTCGGTCTGTCTCACCACGCCGCGAGCTTCACCCGTCCAGTCCCCGGAAGAAGCAGGTGCGTTCTCCAGTGTGACAGACGTTGCCGTCACCGAGTCGGGTGACCCGGAGCAGAACGGTGTCGTCGTCGCAGTCGGTCAGCATCTGCCGCACTTCCAGCCGGTTGCCCGACGTTTCACCCTTCATCCAAAGTCGTTGTCGCGTGCGACTGTAGAACGTCGCAAACCCCGACGTCTTCGTCTGTTCCAGCGCCTGTTCGTTCATGAACCCGACCATGAGGACCTCGTTGCTTTCGTCGTCTTGGACGACCGCCGGAATGAGTCCATCCAGTTTTGAAAAGTCCATAGTCCTCATCCTTCTGCCACAAAAAAAAGCCTCGCCAAAGGCGAGGCCGCGGTCGTGCTTGTGTCGGTTCTGTATCGCTAGTACTCAGAGCCAGGCGCACGTCCACCGACCCACCACTCGACGGGAATGATGAGAGTGGTGATGATGCGGCGTGGGCCGACGCTCTAGGTACACCGTACGAGGTACACTAGCCCAGCCTCCGCGAAACTGTCAAATATTGGCGATCCAGACGGGAAGGTGAGCGAGGGAGGGTGTTGATGACTGACGTTAGACTGGCCGGGTTTCTCGTGGCGGCGTGGATTCTTGTGGGGAGACCGGTGGTCGCACAAGACACCGGCGAGATTGCAGCCCGCGCCGCGCTGGACCAGTACATCGAGGCGTGGAACGCTGGAGACAACGAGGCGATTGCGCGGGTCAGTAGCTTTCCGCGGTTGAGTATCGGTCTGGCCGGCCAGGTTGTTGTGCGTCAGAGCCCCGACGAGCTCGAGACCGACTTCGACCTACTTCGGCAGGCCGAAGGGTGGGACCACACGACGCTCGATCTTGTCGAAGCGGTTCATGTTGCACCCGACAAGGTGCACTACCGTGTGGTGTCCAGCCGACGACGTTCGGACGGTAGTGCCTACCGGACCGGTCCCGCCCTTTATATTGTGACGCGACAGAATGGCCGCTGGGGTCTTCAGCTGCAGTCGATCCTCCCGCCGACCTTCACGGCGCAGTAGGAGGCTCACGACCGACCATGACTTCGGTGGCTTTGATAATCGCGGTCGCTTCATCGCCTCTCTTTAAGCGAAGCTCGTCGACTGCGTCACGTGTGATGACCGCCGTCAGCGACTGGTCCCCGACGCGAAGCCGTACTTGAGCCAGAAGTCCGTCCCGACGCACCTCCTCGACTACCCCGCTCAGGCGGTTCCGGCCGCTCAACGCGATCAGAACGCCCGAGGCCGTTCGCCGCCGTCGGGATCTCGGGACGGTGCCCTCCCGCTGGGCGAGGAGGCGGTCGACCTCGGCGTCACGGATTCGGTGATGGCCTCCCTCGGTCTGCACCGTTCGAATGCTCCCCTTGTAGATCCACCGTTTTAGCGTCGAATACGCGACCCCCAGACGGCCCGCGGCCTCTCGGACAGTTAAAAGTGACATAATTGCCTCTATTCGCTCTAAATCGTTTGAATAAACAGATTAAATCATACTAAATTGCTTACTTAGTGGTCACATATCGAGCGTTCTCGTTCGTGACGATCTTGGCCACTTCAGCCTGCAGTCTCGGTGACACCGCTTCACGCGATGTCCCGCGGGTGGTGGTGTCGGCGGCGGTCAGCCTCTCCGACGCGTTGCGACGGGCCGTGGACGAGTTCGAACAGACCACCGATGTGACCGTCGTTCTCAACGTCGGGGGGTCAGACACGCTGGCGACTCAGTTGCTCGCCGGCGCCAGCGTCGATCTGTTTTTCAGTGCGGACACCCGGCAGATGGATCGCGTGGAGGCCGGCGGGAGGATCGTCAGCTCTACCAGGGTCGATCTGCTTTCGAACCAGCTCGTCATCGTGAGCCACGTCGACCCGCCCGGTCACGTCTCGGCAATCACAGACCTCGAGCGCCCTCGAGTGCGTCGGATCGCCATGGGCGATCCGGATTCGGTGCCAGCCGGTGTCTATGCGCGAGAGTTCCTGGAGTCCGTAGGCATCTGGGAGGCGGTGCGGTCCAAGGTTGTGCCGACCCGAGGCGTCAGGGCGGCGCTCGCCGCTGTAGAGGCGGGCAACGCCGACGTGGGATTCGTCTACCGCACAGATGTGGTCCTGGCCGAGCGCGTCAGGATTGCGTTGGCCATTCCGGTCGATCAGGGGCCGCCGATTCGATACGTTGCCGCCGTCACGACCGAGGCGCCACGTGGAGCCGCCGCGCAACAGCTGTTGACCTTCCTTCGCGGGGGGCACGCTCGACGCATCTTCGAGGATGCCGGATTCATTGCGCTGGGGAGCGCGCCGCCATGAATCCCGAGCTGATGCGGGTCGTGATGTTTAGTGCCGGTATGGCGACGCTGGCGACGGTCGTGATGCTGCCCCCGGGCATCGCACTGGCCTGGGTCCTTGCGCGACGACCGTTTCCAGGGCGTACGGTCGTGGAGACACTTGTGTCGCTGCCCCTCGTGCTCCCGCCGGTGGCCACGGGGTTGATTCTGCTCAGGCTGTTCGGACGTCGGGGGCCGTTTGGTCGATGGCTCGATCAGCTTGGAGTCGAAGTGGTCTTCACGTGGAAAGCGGTCGTTCTTGCGATGGCCGTCATGGGGCTGCCGCTGCTCGTGCGGGCGGCCCGCAGCGGCTTCGAGCAGGTCGATCGGCGGTACGAACAAATCGCGGCCACGCTTGGCGCCCACCCTCTCAGAGTGTTTCTGACGATCAGTCTGCCACTGGCGAGTCGAGGGGTGATGGCTGGTGCCGTGCTTGGCTTCTCACGCGCCCTCGGAGAGTTTGGCGCGACCGTCATGATCGCGGGAACGTTACCGGGGACCCGGACGCTTTCCACGTCGATCTATGCCTACACGCAGACCGGGCAAGACGCCTTGGCGACCGTACTACTCGCAGCGGCCGCGGTCGTGGCGTTTGTCGCAGTCTTCGTTTCGAATCGCCTCAGCGCGGTGGGGTCGTAGTGGCGTGTCCTCATGACTCGAAACGCGATCGTTGGCCGGTGTCACGAATCATGAGGATACGTCACGCGTCGATGCCGCGGAGGACGAAACACGGAGACCGGTGATGGCGGGCGTCCCGATTGTGCTCGACTTCACCGTGCGCCAGGGCTCGTTCACACTCGAGGTTCACCAGCGTTTCGAGGCCCAGGCCGTTGCCCTGTTTGGTCGGTCGGGCGCAGGGAAGACGACGGTGCTCGACTCGATCGCCGGTCTCCGTCGGCCGACCGCGGGAGCGATCGAGGTGGGCGGGCATGTGCTGTTCAACTCCGAGCGAAACCTCGATCTCCGCCCGCCCGCCCGGCGCGTCGGATATGTTCCGCAGGACGTGGCGCTGTTCCCACATATGAACGTGCGCAAGAATATCTTGTACGGTACCGGACGTGGCGGGTCGATCTCGCCTGACACCGTGATTCGGCTGCTTGAGATTTCTCCGCTCGTCGATCGTCACATTACGGGGCTCTCGGGTGGCGAGCGCCAGCGCGTCGCGATAGCCCGCGCCCTCATGTCCGGACCGGACCTCCTCCTGCTCGACGAGCCCTTAGCGGCGGTCGAGCAATCGTTGCGAGAACGGATTCTGCCGTATATCGAGCGTGTGCGCGACGAGTTGGGGACACCGCTCATCTACGTGTCCCACTCCCTCGATGAGGTGCGACGGATTGCTGACCGGATGATCGTGCTCGAGGAGGGGCGGGTCGTGGAGTCGACGACCGATCACCATCGACCGACCGACGGGCGCGCTACGACAGACCGACGCCGAGTACCGTGAAGAGCAAGAAGCATACCCCCGCTCCCACGACCGTCATCGATAGTCCCCACGCCATGAGCTGATTGAACAGTCTTCGACTATCTTCCTGCGCCGGTGCTGCAGCGATACACAGCGCGCCGAGTGTTGACAGCGCCGAGACGTCGACGAGGTGGGCGCCGACGTTCATCGACGACGCGATGGCCAGTGGGGCCACGCCGCCCAACTGTTCAGCGAGACCCGGTACGGTTGGAAGGAACGCCGGCAGCACGACACCAGACGTACTGCTGTAGATCGAGATAAAGCCGGTCGAGAAGGCTACGACCGCCGTGACACTCTGAGATGTGGACAGGCCGGCGAGGAGTTGAGTAAACAGATCGAGACCGCCGGTCTCGTCAAGCACAGAGATCAGCACGGTGACGCCGCAGACCATCATAATGACCCGCCAGGGCATCAGCTTCACGGCCTCGAGCTCGTCGCCGGCTCTGAGGAGCGAGAGGAGAACCGCCGCGGCAAATGCGCCCAGCCCGATGCTGACGTCAAACAGAATGACGCTCACCAAGAGGCTCCCGATCACGGCGATGGTGATCCCGTGGGTCGAGTTGAACTCCGCCCTGGAATCAGCCGACGTCGCTTCTGAGGGGTCGCTCGAGGGCACCTCCAGCGCTCCCGAGTGGTATCGTCCCAGCAGGCGCCAGCCGCCGAACAGGAAGTACGCGAGAAACGCAATGACGACATGAGCCAGCATGTTGTTGATGTACGTGAGCCGTTCAAAGCCGTCGAGGCCGATCTCGGCCATGATGCCGTTGACGATCACCCCTGTCGGGGCGATGGGCGATAGCGACCCCGCGTTCGCGCCATTGCCGACCATGATGGCCATCAGGAACGCCGGTATGCCAACTTGACCGGCGACCGCCATCGCCATCGGCGCCACCAACGCCGTCGACGCGATATTGCCCGGGCCAACCGAGGCCAGGACGAAGGCCAAGAGGAAGAACATCATCGGCATGACACCGACGTTGCCGCGGCAGTACCGGACGGCCCGGTGGGCGATTCGGTCCAGCGTCCCGTTGGCCTGGGCCTGCGAGAAGAGCAGAGTCACGCCAGCCAGGGTGAGAAAGAGTCGGGTCGGGAAGCCGGCCATGACCTCATTTGCACTCATACCTGAGACGTAGACGCCGGTGATCCACGCCAGAGCGATGGCCAGAAAGCCGACGTGAAGGCGGATCGTGCAGCTGACAATGATCGCGACGAGCAGAGCGCCGAGCGAAAAGGCGGCGGGATCCATCGGCCGCGAGTATAGATCACAGACTGGCCTCGGACTGAGAACCTGAGACACGTGCCGGGCGCGGCGCAGTGTTCGAAAGGTGCACGCCCCGGTTCACCGCGACAATTGCGACGCTGGGAAACATCGGACCTGGGTTGTCGACCGTGGGACCGATGTCGAGCTATGCGCATCTGCATGGCGCGAGCAAGATACTGCTCACGCTGGCCATGTGGATCGGTCGGTAGGAGGTCTTGACGGTGCTCGCACTGCTCCGACCTGAAGTGTGGTGGTCGGCCCACTGGAACGGGGTCAACCGGTGAGTTTATCGGTGTGACGGCGGCATATTCCTGGCCGCGAGGACCATCGCCTCGTTGAGCAAGTCCCAGGCGCGACGGACGTGGCGCTCGGTGGTGCGGATGTGCCCCACGGCCAGCCGCAGCGACACGCGCCCCTCTAGCTGGGTGTGCGACAGAAACACCTCCCCCGACGCGTTGACAACGTCCAAGATTCGAGTGTTGAGAGTGTCGAGCTGCGGGTCGGTCCATGGTGTCCCGGCCGGCCGAGCCCGGAAGCAGACAACACTCAACGGCACAGGCGCCTGTCGCTCGAAGCTATCGCTGTCATCGACCCATCTGGCAAAGAGCCGAGCCAGGCGCATGTGCTCCGCCAGTCTGGACCTGATGCCGGTCGACCCGAAATACCGAAGCACGGCCCAGAGCTTCAACGCTCGGAACCGCCGACCCAGCTGAATACCGGTATCCATCAGGTTGGTCACACCGGTCTCACTCGTCGAGAGGTAGTCAGGTGTCAGCGCAAACGTGGCGCGAACCATCTCCATCCGACGGCAGTAGAAGGCACTGAGATCGAACGGTGTGAACAACCACTTGTGAGGGTTGATCACAAGCGAGTCTGCACGCTCGCAACCCTGGAGGACGGAGACGGTTTCCGGCACGATCGCCGCCGCTCCAGCGTAGGCCGCATCGACGTGCAGCCAGAGCGATTCCCGTTCGCAGAGGTCCGCGATCTCCGCGACCGGGTCGACGCTGGTCGTCGAGGTCGTCCCTACCGTTGCCACCACGGCCACCGGCAGCCGAGACGGTCGGTCAGCGGCCACCGCGTCGTGCAGGGCGTCCACCCGCATGCGGAACTGTTCGTCAGTGGGGATCTTGCGCAGGGCATCCTGCCCGAAACCTAAGGTGATGGCGGCTTTGTCGATCGACGAGTGAGCCTGTTCCGATACGTAGATCCTCATCGGTGTCAGGTCGCTCCGGCCGGCCAGACCCTTCGTTCGCACGTCGGGGACAGCGACCTCCCGGGCCGCCGCCAGGGCGTGGAGGCTGGCGATCGACGCGGTGTCGTAGATGACGCCGTCGAACGATTCCGGCAGCCCCAACAGCTGCCGAAGCCAGCCGAGCGCGACCTCTTCGAGCTCGGTCGCCGCCGGTGATGTGCGCCACAGCATCGCCTGTACGTTGAGGGCGGCCGTGAGGAATTCGGCGAGTACGCCCGGCGCGCTACCCGAGATGGCGAAGTAGGCGAAGAACCCGGGATGGTTCCAATGGGTGATACCCGGAAGCAACAGCTTTTCGAAGTCGGCAAAGATCTCGTCGAAGGGTGTTCCCTCTTCAGGTGGAGCCGCAGGCAGCGCCGCTCGAACCTCTCCGGGCCGGACACGCGAGAGTACCGGACGGTCGTCGGTACTCAGGTAGGCGGCGATCCAATCGACGAGCACCAAGGCTTGGCGCCTGAACTCCTCCGGCGCCATGTCGCCAAGGTCTCCCAGCGAAGGATCACGCGTCACTCGCTCTGCCGCCGTTCACCGGCGAGGACAGACCCACACGTTGTTGACCATGACACCGTCGAAAATTGTAGCATCCAGTCTGCCAAGTCTTTGAGCCAGTCTGCGGAGTCCTCGAAAAGGAGATAGTCGTGGGAGAGATCATCCATACCAGTCGGTTGCGAGTCGAGCGCGTGAAGGGACCGGTTCGCCAGGCGTTTCTCGAGGGGTTCGACACGCCGATCCGGTTCGGCGTACACGGGGGGATCAAGGATTTCTACGGGATCGAGCCTGAGGAAGAGGTTCCAGCCACGCTTGACCACATGGTGGCTGCCGTCGGGGCTTGACTGCTCGGCACCCTTGCACGCGCACTGGAGGTGCGCGACATTCCGGCGACACCCGACACGATCAGGGCCGACGTCGAAGGCGATATCGAAGCCGTCGAGAAGATTCTCAAGATCGTTCGGATCCGTGTTCACTACACGCTGACCATCCCGAGCGGCATGCGAGAGAAGGCCGATCGGGCGGTCGAGCGACATCCGATAAGCTGTCCGGCGGCCAACAGCATCAAGGGCTGCATCGAGTTGGATATCACCGCGGACATCACGGAGGAGTGACGGATCGATCCACGCTGTCACCCGCATGCCAGAATCGTCCGACTCATCCGATTCACTGGATTGGCGACCCTGGGGACGCGAGGTCTTCGAGCAAGCCGGCGTCGACCAGAGGCCGGTTCTCTTGACGGTCGGTGCGACGTGGTCCCTCGGATGTGCCGAGATGCTACGCACGACGTATCGAGACGAGGTGGTTCGTGATCTGGTCGACCGCCACTTCATTCCCGTCTGGGTCGACGCCGACGACCGACCAGACATCAATGATCGCTACAATCTCGGTGGGTGGCCGACGACGGCGTTTCTGACGCCGGACGGCCAACTGCTCGGTGGACAAACGTTTACCGATCCGACCCGCATGGCCGAGTTGTTGGAGCGTGTCGCCGGCGCATATGCCGCGCGGCGTGCCGAGCTCAGCGCACCGGCGAGCCGGCCCCCGGGCCCGGTCGTGTCGACGACCAGCTCCGGCTCCGCTCCAGAGCTCGACCTGAACCTTGAAGAGTGGCTCGCGGTACATCTGCGCGACGCCTTTGACCCGACCCACGGTGGGTTCGGTCGCGCGTCCAAGCGAATTCAGGAATCGGCGCTCCGGCTCGTCCTTGCCCGGTGCCACGGTGGCGACGAGTCGATGCGAGATGTGGCCACGCATACGCTCGATGCCATCGGGTGGGGTCCACTCTTTGATGAGGTGGAGGGTGGCGTCTTTCGGTATGCCGAGCGACGGGACTGGAGTCAACCGCACGTCGAGAAGCTGCTAGGTGTCAACGCCAGCGCCATTCAGATCTTTCTCGACGGTTGGACGGTCCTCAGCGAACCGCGCTATCGCGAGCGCGCCATTCAGGTGATTCAGTACGCCACAGGCACCTTGGTTGATCGCTCGACCGGCGGCTTCTTCGCGAGTCAGTTCGCAGATGACGTGTATTACGGAGCCACGGCGGCCGAACGTCGGATGCTCGAGTCTCCCCCGGTCGACCGGGCGGTTTACGCGGGAGCGAACAGTGAGATGGTGCGGGCCTGTGTGCGCGGTGCGGAGCTGCTGGGTGACTCCTCACTGCTCGAGTGCGCAGTCACCACCCTCGAGCGCGTCGTCGAGACCTACCAGCGTGGCCAAGGAGTGGCGCATCAGGTCGGCGACCCCAACGCCGTCCGTGGGCTATTGGCGGATCAGGTGGGGGTTAGCGAGGCCCTGTATGACGTCTATCGTGCGACCGACCGAGATGTGTACCTCGACCTCGCCCAGGAACTCATGTTGTTTGCCATGCGCGCGCTCTGGAATGCCAGCGCGGGTGCGTTCGTCGACCGCGTCGTTGCGGAGGATGATGTGGGGCTGCTGCGCCATACGATCACGCCATTTGCGCTCAACTGCCGGGCCGCGCACGTGCTGGCCCGGCTCAGTCGCGACGGAGATCGTGCCGACTTCCGCGAGCGGGCCCGTACCGCGCTGGCGTCTCAAACGAGCGTGGCGCGGGATCACAGCGTCGAAGCCGCATCATATGTGTTGGCGCTCGATGACGTCTGCTTTGCGGATTCCCCATGATAAACTCCCCCGCCGGGAGGTCGCCGTGTCACGTGAAGGATCGTCGCGCTCAACACTGATTCCTGCGCTGCAGACCATCGCCACGCGACTCCGAATCGAGTCGGTCCGTGCCACGTCCGAGGCGGGAAGCGGGCACCCATCAAGCTGCTGCTCCGCTGCAGACATCGTGGCGGCCCTCTTCTTTGGACATATGCGCTTCGACCCGGCAGATCCCCAATGGGATGACAACGACCGGTTTATTCTCTCGAAAGGCCACGCCGCGCCGCTGCTCTATGCGGCGTGGGCGGAGGCCGGATTCATCGATCGTGGCGATCTGCTCAGGCTGCGAGAGCTTGAGTGCGACCTCGAGGGACATCCCACACCTCGCCTACCGTTTGTCGACGTGGCCACCGGTTCGCTCGGGCAGGGAATCTGCGCCGCGATAGGCGTGGCCCTCAATGCACGCCGTATCGGCTCTGACTACCGGACGTACGTCATGGTGGGCGACGGCGAGTCGGCCGAGGGGTCGGTCTGGGAGGCGGCCAAGGTCGGTGAGTCGTTCGGCCTCGACAATCTCTGCGGCATCACCGACGTCAATGCGCTTGGACAGAGTCGCGCGACGCAATGGGGTCACGACGTGGACGCCTATGCGGCCCGGTGGCGAGCGTTCGGCTGGCATGCGGTCGTGATTGACGGCCACGATCTTGAAGCGATTCTCGAAGCGCTAGACGAGGCCCGGAGGACGTCCGGTCGTCCCACGATGATTGTCGCGCGGACGCTCAAGGGCAAAGGGATTCCCTTGATGGAGGGAAAGGACGGCTGCCACGGCAAAGCGATCAAGAAGGGGCCCGATCTCGACGCGACGCTGGCCGCGCTCGAATCACAGCTCATCGCGGGGACCACGACGCCGTCGATTCCACCTGCGCCAACACGACTCGTCCCATCGGCCAGCGAGCCGGCCGGTGAACTACCGCTTCCCGACTATCGTCTCGGTGACGCAGTGGCCACGCGGGAAGCGTATGGCACGGCGCTCGCCGCGCTCGGTCGGATCGATCTGCGCGTCGTCGCCCTCGACGCCGACGTGGGTAACTCCACGTTCAGTGAGAAATTCGAGCGCGCCCATGCCGACCGGTTTTACCAGACCCATATCGCTGAGCAGGTCATGGTCGGGGCTGCCATGGGCCTGGCCAGTCGGGGGGCGATCCCGTTTCCCTCGACCTTTGCCTGCTTTCTGACGCGGGCGTCGGACTTTGTCCGGATGGCCGGGATTAGCGGTTCGAACATCAAGTTCGCTGGATCGCACGCCGGAGTCTCGATTGGAGAGGACGGTCCATCGCAGATGGCCCTCGAAGACCTGGCGATGATGCGCGCGGTGCCCGATTGTGCGGTCCTGTATCCGTGCGACGCAGTGAGCGCCGAGCGGCTCGTGGCAGCCGCCGCCTGTTACGATGGGATGGCCTATATTCGCACCAGTCGCCCTCAGACTGAAGTCATCTACGAGCCAACCGAAGAGTTCGAGGTCGGTGGGTCAAAAGTGCTCCGCGAGAGCGCAACCGACGTGGCGACCGTGGTCGCGGCTGGGGTCACCGTGTTTGAAGCCTTGGCCGCCTACGATCGCCTTCAGAGCGAGGGCCTCTCGATTCGGGTCATTGATGCCTACTCGGTTCAACCGGTCGACGCCGAAACCCTTGTGAGCGCGGGACGGCAGACAGGTCGCAAGCTCATCACGGTCGAAGACCACTATTCAGTTGGTGGTCTTGGCGACGCCGTGAGTGAGGCGGTCGCCGATCACGGCATCACGGTCTCACGTCTGGCGGTCCGGGAGGTTCCCCGCAGCGGTAAGTCGGCGGAGCTGCTGGAGCGATACGGAATCTCCTCTTCGCACATCAGCGCCGCGGTGCATCGGCAGGTTGAGGCTGGCGCCCCCGCCGTCGCTGGGTCCTAGATCCGGCGGCTACGATTCGATTCGAAACGTGAGCCCGATCGATCGCTCGACGTAGTTGCTGAACTGACCAAACGACGGCGAGCCGACGTTCTGCTGCACGTCCCTCGGCAAATCACGTTCGAAGATATGGAAGAGTCTCACCCCGACCCGTGTGTTGAATCCGCGGATCCGGATCGGTCTCTGGATATCGAGGTCCATGACCCAAACGTTTGGGAAGCGTCCGGCGCGGTTGCGCACATCGACGAACTGAAGATCCTCGTCAACCCGGGAGAACGGGAATCCCTGCCGGAACTCGACAACGGGTGCAACGCTCCAGGCCTGCGCGACCAAGAGGCCTCGGAACAGGAATCGGTGTTTGGTATCGGTCTCTGAGAGTGAGAACTGGTTGGGTCGGATGATCGGATTCCGAAAGTTGCCAAAGAAATCGTCAAACACGTTCAAGTCGCCTTGAGATTGCGAGCGGACATAGGTGAAGTTCAGCTCATGGGGTCCCGCGAGCAGCCGGGTGGTGAGCTCTAACTCCCAGTACCGAGAGCGCCCGTTGCTGTCGAGACGGAGCACGCCGCGGCCACTCGTCTCTTCGATCGGGTGAAGAATCAGCTCATTATCGCCAGTCCGACGGAGGAAGTTCACTTTCGAGAACAGGCCGTCGCTCACTGCGTGGAAGTACTCGATATTCCAGATAAAGCTCGACGGCGCCTTGCCGGCAGCGAGGTGGTGCAGAAAGGGCGTCACGCGGGCAACCGTGATGCCGTCACTAGCGAACCGCGTGACAGTTGGTGCCTCGTACGATTCAAACGCCTTGACGTTCAGCGTCGTGTTCGGAAAGAAGACGCCGGCGCCGCTCCGCACCACGCGACTTCCATCGGGTTTCAGACTCCACACGAAACCGAATCGCGCCGCCGCGTTGAGACCCTCGAGCACCTCGTTGCGGTCGACGCGTCCACCAACTTCCAGCAGGAGGCGGTCATTGACTCGCCAACGGTCCTGAACAAAGAGCCCAATGTCGGTACTCTCGGCGCTCTGCGTGCTTTCTCCCCCGTAGACGATCCGCTGACTGAGGCTCCCGTCGGCTCGGCGCACCTCGACCGGTCGGCTGATGCTGTCGCCGGAGAAACTTGCGTGCCGAACATCTACCCCGAGCTTGAAGACGTGGTCGCCAGCCCAGTCCTGCTGTTGGAGGGTGAGGGCTTCGGTCCACTGAACCGTCCACGTATCGCGGTCCTGATCGTTGAAGAAGTTGCCGCCGTTCTCCTCGGGTTGCAGGATCATCGGCAGCGAGCCGCTCCCGGAGATCTCCATACCCAGTCGCTTGAACGCGAAGCCGCTTTCGAGAAACCCATTGGGCCAGAGAATGGCTCGCTCCGAGATGGCGAAGTTGTATCCGCGTTGCCGCAGGTTCGCTGAGACTTCTCGCGGGTGGAAAGTGTCGACGCCGACTCGGTCGACATCACGGGGAAAGAGCGAGACGGTCGCCAGGATGTGATGTCGGTCGTTGAGATCGGCATCGATCTGAGTAAAGGAGTCGAAACTCTCCAGAACGTTGTCACTGCGCACGTCGGGACGGACCGGAACCTTCGTCTTGATGATGCGGTACTGAAGGCTCTGCGCCAGATGAACCCGGCCGGTCCGGAGCGGACCACTGAACGTGAAACGAGGACGTATCTTGCCGATGCCCTGGAGGGTGGAATCGCGGAAGCGAAAGCTCGGGAAAAAATTGGTGACAGCCCATCGCCAGTCGTCTGTGCCGCGGCGCGTCTCCACCTCTGCGACGCCCGCAGAGAACCCCCCGTACTCAGCGGCGTATGGATTCGGAAGCAGGGTGATCGTCTCAACCGCGTCGTCTGGGAGGGTCGTGCCGAACTCCCCCGTGACAGGGTCCGTGACGTTGACACTGTTCACCCGCAGACTGGTCTGAGTTCCCAACCCGCCCTTGACGCTGAGACGTCCCCGCGGTGTCCGAACCACGCCGGGCAGCAGTGGAAGCAGCGTGTCGAAGTTCTCACCCTGCACCGGCACAATATCCAGGAGTTCACCGGCCAGTGTCTCGAGCATCGGCGTGTCCAGAATATCGAGGGGAGTGCCACTCTCCCCCTGAACGTCCACGTCTTCCTCGACACCCGACACCGTCAGCAGGAAATCGACCGTGACCCCCTCTCCGATGGTCAGGCGGACAGTGGTTTGCGAGACCGGGTCGAACCCCGCCAGTGATGCCGTGACGACGTAGATTCCGGGGGGGAGCCCCGAGAGTTCGAAGCGGCCCTCACCATCAGAGGCCGTGGTGGCGACGACCTCGCCAGTGACCGAGTCGGCGAAGATGATCGAGACCACGGGGAGTTGAACGCTGCCACCGAGCGCCGTCGTTGTCCCCGACACGGAGGTCTCTTGGTTGAACACCCGTGCCTGTCCCTCGAGACCGGTCCCCACCGCCAGGAGCCACACAGCGACACCAACGCTGACGGCGAACCGTGGCCTCGGCCTGTCGTGACGGCCCATGATCGTCAGTGAACGACATCCAGGTCTTCGTGACGCTGCCGAGTGGTGTCTGCCTCAGGTAGGTGGACTGAGAACGTCGAACCGCTCAGCGGCTCGGTCTCGACGTGCATGAAGCCACCACTCTGTTTGACGACGCCGTGGACCATGGCGAGTCCGAGTCCCACCCCCCCGTCCCGGTTCCTTGGTCGTGAAGAACGGCTCGAAGATGCGGGTCACGGTGTTCTCATCCATGCCGGTTCCCGTATCAGACACGCTCAGCCGGACATACCGGCCCGGCTTGGCCTCGGGGTTGGTGCGGAGGGTGGTCTGATCGAGTTCGATCGTCTTGGTCTGAATCGTCAACACGCCACCATCCGGCATGGCGTCCCGCGCGTTGAGGACGAGGTTCGTGATGACCTGTTCGATCTGCGAACGGTCACTGCTGACATTCGGCAGGTCCCGATCCAGATGGAGGTGCATCTGCAACCCATCGCCAAGCAGCGGGCTCAGGAGATCACGCATCGCTTCGATCGGGTCATTGAGACAGAACAGCGAGGGTTGCAGGCGCTCCGCGCGACTGAAGGCAAGCAACTGCCGCGTGAGCTGAGCGGACTGTTCGGCCACACGCTGAATCTGTTCAAGGTCCTGCAACGCCGGGTCCCCGGCATCGAACCGCCTGGCGAGCAGCGCTGAGTATCCCGAAATCGCGGTGAGCGCATTGTTAAAGTTGTGGGCCACGCCGCCGGCCAGTTGCCCCACGCTCTCGAGGCGCAGGATCTCGTGGAGCTGCGCCTCGAGCTGCCGCCGCTCTGTGACGTCCTCGACCATGGCGACCGCGTAAAGCGGCCGCCCGTCATCGTCCTTCACGATTGAGACGGTCGTCTCTGCTGGGACGATCATGCCGTCCTTCTTCTTGTAGCGCTTGTTCAGACGAACGATGAGCGCCGCATCCTCGAAGACCCGGGCCGCAGATTCCGGTGTGCCAGCCGCGTCATCCGGATGGGTGATCTCAACAACCGACCGTCCGATCAACTCGTTCTCAGCGTACCCGAGCATCTCGCAGAAGGCGGCATTGACACGCTGGATTCGCATATCGGTCCCCGCCATCACGATTCCGATCGGGGACTCTTCGAACAGGGACCGAAAGCGCTTTTCACTGTCGCGGAGTTGGCGGTAGGCCCGCCGGCGCTCGGTGACATCGAGCATGGTGCCTATGATGGCCTTGCCACCCGAATAGGTCGTGACGCAGCCATTGATTTCGACGTCGATCACTTGCCCTTCCTTGCGACGCACGCGTGCCGTGTAGTGGGCCTTCTGAAGGTCGCCGTCGAGTCGCTGTCGGTACTTTTCCTGGACGATGGCTCGGTCGTCCTCGTGCACGACGTCCAGAACACTGGGAAGTGCCAGCAGTTCACGCTGTGTGTACCCGAGAATCTCGGCGAGCTTCGGGTTCGCGTACCTGAAGCGCCGGTCCTGGATGATGGCCACGCCAGCGAGGGAGTGCTCGACGAGGGTTCGGTACTTCGCCTCGGCTTCCCGCAGCGCCGTTTCCTGCGCCCTTTGGCTCGTCAGGTCTCGAAGCTGGCTGAGCGAGGCGGGCTGCCCGTCGAGGTCGATACGCTGAGACAGCACCTGCATCGGGAACGTCGTCTCGTCCTTACGCACCGCTTCGAACTCGGTCGCGAATCGGCCCACGACGTCGTTCGTGAGACCGTCGCCAGCTTCCCGGAGGCGCTCTCTGTCTGGTGACGTCACTAGAGCCGATGGTTCGGCGCCAAGTAGCTCGGCTTCGTCATAGCCAAACATCTCGCTGACGGTCGGGTTCACATACACCATCTTGCCGTCGGCGACGACAGCGACACCGTCCAGGATGTGGTCCAGTAATGTTCGAAACTGTGCCTCGCCTTTGCGCATGGCTGTCTCGTTCCGTTGGCGATTGGTCATCGACGAGACGATTCTGCCGCGGCGCCGCCGCTGCCACCGCATCGGGCTGGCTCGGCCTGAGCGGAGCCGATTATACCGTGGCAGGAACGGGTCTTACGGCGTCAAGCTCGATGCTCCCTGAGCCCGAAGGGCGGCAATGACCTCATCATGGTTGGGAAACCGCCCGGTCTCATGTTTTGAGAACACCATCGTGCCGTCGGCAACGACGTCGAAGACCCCGTTTGTTCCCTCGATGAGCTCAGATTCGATACCAAACGTCTCGTTGACGGCGGCCGCCAAACTGGTGGCCTTCGGTCCATACTTTCAACGACCGCAATACGTGATAGCGATATGCATGCGCCGCCTCCTCTCGTCCCGGCTCGATCCTAGCGTTGCTTCTCAGTGGTTCGCAACACCGGTCGGCGCAGGGTAGCTGATGAGGACACTCCAAGTGTCCTGTCCCCGTGATTCGCGAAACAATTCCCAGGCGGGGCATCCCACCTGGCGGCGTTGCTCCTCGGTCACAAATGCCCAATTTGTTCCCTCGTCGCGCCTGGCCAGCCGGGCGCCGCGCCAGGAACTTATTCCACGAATCACGGGGACAGGACACTAGAATCACCTATGGCCGTCCGGATGGTGATATCAACCCACGACATCACCACGCTCAGAGTCGATGCGGTGGTCAATGCGGCGAACACGACCCTGCTCGGCGGTGGCGGCGTCGATGGCGCGATCCATCGTGCCGCGGGTCCCAGGCTGCTGGCCGCGTGTCGTGCCCTCGGCGGATGCCCGACTGGAGATGCCAAGCTCACTGCGGCCTATCGGCTCCCCGCCAAGTACGTGATACACACCGTGGGCCCGGTGTGGCGTGGGGGACGTCACCACGAAGCGGAGTTGCTGGCCAGCTGCTATCGCCGCGCGTTCGGTCTCGCGTCTGAGCACGATGTCAAGACGCTGGCCTGTGCGGCCATTAGCTGCGGTGTGTACGGCTATCCCGTGGAAGACGCCGCCGCGATTGCCGTCGCCGAAGCACGGAGATGCCGCGGAATGGCATCCTCAATTGAGCGTGTCGTGTTCGTCTGCTTCGAGCCACGCGTGAAGGCGGCCTACGAGACCCTGCTGGGGGCAGCGTCACGAGCATGAGCATCTGTCGGTTCTTTGAGTGTCTGTGGGACCGCGGTGGCAACCGTGCCTGAGACCGGCGAAGGCCTCTCGGGTGTTCAGGGCGTCGTGCTCGACCTCGATGGCACGGTATACGAGGGCGGCACCGCGATCGCTGGTGCCGCGAACGCCATCGATGCCCTTCGGGCCGAGGGCTTGAAGGTCTGCTTCGCCACCAACACGACCCGCCAGCCACGCGCGACTCTCGTCGAGCGGCTGCACCGGCTGGGTATCGAGACGTCGGCAGATGACGTCATCACCGCGCCTACCGCTGCGGCGGCCTGGCTGCACCAGCAGGGCGTCTCGGCTGTCGCCTTGTATCTTCCAGCCGCCACCACCGTCGAGTTCCAGGAATTCGTGCTCGATGCGCCCTCACCCGAAGCGGTTGTGGTTGGTGACCTCGGGGAGGGCTGGACGTTCGAGCGACTGAACCTCGCGTTCCTACAGCTCCGGGCTGGCGCCGATCTGGTCGCCATTCAGCGGAATCGCTACTGGAAGACCGCCGACGGAGTCCGACTCGACGCCGGTCCGTTCGTGGCGGCGCTTGAGTATGCCTCTGGCAAAGCGGCCTGCACCGCCGGCAAGCCGAGCGCGGCATTCTTCGATGCGGCCGCGCGGTCGCTGGACCTGCCACAATCGAGGCTCGTCATGGTGGGCGACGATGTGGTCTCAGATGTCAAAGGGGCCATCTCGGCCGGCCTCCGAGGTGTCCTCGTTCGGACCGGTAAGTTCCGCCCGGACGACCTCGAGCGAGGCATCAAGGCCGACGCGGTGATTGACTCGATTGCCGACCTGCCGCGTGCGCTCACCTCGTCCAGCTGAACCAGCGGCCAAGGATCGATCTCTGACGGGCAGAGAACCGGGCCTTGCGCATGAGGTTGGCGGCCTTGCGAATGGCTTCAGACTGCGTAGGATACGGGTGGATCGTCCCGCCGATCAGACCCAGCCCGGCACCGGCTTTCATCGCCACGGTGATCTCGCTGATCAGACTGCCGGCGTGACCCGCAACGATCGTCGCACCAAGAATGGTGTCGGTGCCCTTCTTGACGTGCACCCGCGCAAACCCCGCCGTTTCGCCGTCCAATACGGCTCGGTCGACCTCGCCGAGTGGTTGGGTGAACGTTTCGACGTCGACACCCTTCGCGCGAGCCTCGGCCTCGTACATCCCCACGTGCGCGATCTCCGGTTCAGTGTAAGTGCACCACGGAATGATCAGCGAACTGGTGCGTGCGGTGCCGAGCCCGAAGGGGTGCGGAAACAGTGCATTCTGAATCACGATTTGCGCCAGCGCGTCAGCCGTGTGCGTGAACTTGAACGGAAAACAGATGTCGCCGGCCGCGTAGATTCGCCGGTTGGACGTCTGGAGCGACGAGTCAACGATGACACCGGCGCTGTCGAATGCGACACCGGCCGCCTCCAGGCCAAGCCCCTCGACATTGGGGGCACGTCCGACCCCCACGAGAATCTCGTCAATCGCGAGCTCGTGGGTCGTGCCGTCGGCCGTGTAGCGAATCACCTTCTCGTCTCCGCGTCGCTCCACCGAGTCGACGCTGGCCCCGAACGCGAACACGACTCCATCGTGTCGCATCTGTTCTTGTACGATGGCCGCGGCGTCAGCGTCTTCTCGGGGTAGGATGTGCTCGACTTGCTCCACCAGCGTGATCTGACTGCCGAACCTGGCAAACGACTGGGCCATCTCACATCCGATCGGACCACCGCCGATGACGGCCAATCGTCGTGGCCGATCGGTCAGTGAAAAAACGGTTTCGTTCGTGAGGTACCCGGTTTCTTCCAGTCCCGGTACCGACGGGGCGGCGGCTCGGGCACCGGTGCAAATGGCGGCCCGATTGAACCGGAGCGTCGTGTCATCCACCTGGACCGAGTCCGGGCTGGTGAAGCGACCGTTTCCGATGAACACGTCGACGCCGAGATCGCGAAAGCGCTGGGCGGAGTCGATCCGGCTGAGCTCGGCCCGCACGCGACGCATGCGCTGCATGACTTGGCCGAAGTCATGACCGGGTTCGGAGTCGGCTGACAGACCGAACACCCGGCCGTTCGACGCGGCGGCCCAGGCTCGAGCAGCGCGGATGATTCCCTTCGAGGGCACGCAGCCGACGTTGAGACAGTCCCCGCCCATCAGGTGTCGCTCGACGAGTGCCACGCGTGCTCCCAGACCGGCACCGACCGCCGCCGTCACTAGCCCGGCCGTACCGGCCCCGATGACCACCAGGTTGTATCGCCCGGTCGGGACCGGGTTCGTCCAGTCCGCCGGATGAACGTTGGCGACGAGCTGTTGGTTAAACTCGTCGTCTGGCTCGATCAGTGTCGTGGTGTGAGGTGTGGAATCGGAGGACATTGGAGCAGGCACTATACGTCAGACGCTGCGTGACGTCGCGACGATCCCGAGGCGGTCACGGCGGACCACCGGTCGACTAGCGGGCGATTTCTCCCTGACGGAGAGCGCGCTGCGGTGTGAGCGGCTCGTCCGGGTACAGGTCGGCGACGTACTGCTCGTACCCGTTGAAAATCGGCGTGTCGAAAGGTTCTTCCGAGTCGAGCCAGAACGAGACGTTCTGGGGCCATCGTGGGTGCGGGATATTTGGGTTGATATTCGAGAGGAAGCCGTACTCGTGCGGTTGGACCTGCCAGAACGTCTGCGGCTCACTGCTCAGGAACTCAATCTTCACGATCGATTTGGGGTTCTTGTACCCATACTTCCAGGGCACGATGATCCGGACGGGCGAACCATGCTGTCTGAGTAGTGGCTCGCCATAGACACCGGTGACCACCATCGCGAGCTCGTTCATCGCCTCATCCAGTCGCAGTGCCTCCTGATAGGGCCACGGATACCAAGGTGAGCTCTTGAGACCAGGCATTTCGTTTTCGGCGACGGCGGTCGTGAATCTGACGTAACGGGCCTGGCTGTTCGGGTCTGCCCGCTCAATCAGCCGGCTCAGCGGAAAGCCCGACCACGGGACATTCATCGCCCAGCGTTCCACACATCTGAAATGGTAGACACGCTCTTCGTGGTCGAGGGCGAAGATGTCGTCGAGGTCGAGGGTCATCGGATTGTTGCATTCACCCTCGATCTCGACCTTCCAGGGGTCGACCGTGAAGTCGCCGCAAAACTGCCAGACAGGTCCGCCCCGCCCTGAGAGGAACTCATAGAAGTTGTTGTGCGAGCCAGCGACCTCGCGGGCGGTCAGGTCTTTTCGCTCCACCAGCGACGGGATCTCATAGGCGGCGTTGCGGTCCGCAGGAAACACGTCGGGCCGCCGCAGGGGCACGTCAATGAGTGAGTCCTGGGGGCGTTGCGCCGCACCTGCCGACGTACACATGGCCATGGGGGTCGCGAGGATGCCCACACCGAATGCCGATAGGAACTTCCGTCTGTTGAAGAAGATCTCCGGCGGAGTGATTCGCTGAGACGGGACGTTCGCGGTGTACTTTCGACCCATACGTCGCCTCGGAGCTGAGAGAAACGTTGTCGGTGCGGCCAGGTCCTGACCGACTCGAGTTTACGCATAACAGATTATCACCAAAAGAGGCACCGGTCCGTTCTGACCAGCAACAGGGATGGCTGGTATTCTCGCTCTTTGTGCCGTGCCCGTCCGTCGCATCGCCGGCCCCCGTCTGGCTCCGTAGCCCTCGGGAAACTGGGACCTATCTCATAAACACGCCGGCATTCGGCCGTCGGTCACATACCGCCTGTATTCTCCCTCCTCACTCCTGGCGGGACGGGGCGCCTGAGCGCCCTCGGTGCCGCGCCTGTTTATGAGATAGGTCCTGGTCGAACGGCGGTGTAGTTGGATAGGCTTATCAGGAACAGCCTCATTTCGCGTGACCCGACCGAGACGATGCCATGTTTGGACTACGAACACCGTCGCACAGGCTGAACCTTCCCGATCCGTCTAACGCACTGCCCGGTCGAGCCGAGGCGATGCCGGTTCCGTTAGAACATTTCGTCAAGAAGACGCCGCTGACGCCGCCGTTTCCGGAAGGCGTCGACCAGGTCGTCTTGGGAATGGGATGCTTCTGGGGCGCCGAGCGGGTGCTTTGGCAGGTTCCAGGCGTCTACACGACGGCCGTGGGGTACTCAGGCGGCTCTACCCCGAATCCGACATATCAGGAGGTGTGTAGCGGAGAGACGGGCCACAACGAAGTGGTACTGGTCGTGTTCGAACCGAGTCTGGTGAGCTTCGACCGATTGCTGCTTGCCTTTTGGGAGAATCACGATCCCACTCAGGGCATGCGGCAAGGGAACGACATAGGCACGCAGTACAGGTCGGGCATCTACTATCAGACCTCCGCCCAGCGACAGGCGGCAGAGGCGTCGCGTGACGTCTACCAACGCGGACTGTCTGATGCGGGATTCGGCCAGATCTCAACCGAGGTTCAGCCCGCAGGGGAGTTCTACTACGCTGAGACGTACCATCAGCAGTACCTAGCCAAGAACCCAGGGGGGTATTGCGGCCTCGGAGGGACCGGCGTGTCGTGCGGTTGATCGCACCCAGCGCGCTCGAGTCCGCCGTTATCTTCACGTTCAGGACCTCGGTTCGGTGCCGTGCCACGGCCACGACGGGGACGCGCTCCCGCGCCCCGTGCCGTGGTCAACAATGACCGCATCCGACCCGATGGGTATTGACTGAACACAGTAGAATTTGGAGTGTCGTCCAAAGCCATGGGTCGTCTCAGGACCGGGTTTCTCGTGCTCCTCTCGATGTTGTGCGCCGCGTCCGTCGCTGCGCAGACCGACGGGGAACGCGCTCAAGACGAACCACGAACGCGGGCGGAGATCCTGCGGCTGGCGCGTGAAAAAAAAACTTGGGGAGCTGCAGCCCTACGTCATTTCCAATGCCGAGAAGCGAGTCCGGTTTCTCGAAACCTGGCGGCTTCCACGTCGGCTGTTCACCAAGGGATTCGGCGGATTTCGACCGGTCATTGGAGGGATGCCGTCGGGGTCGGGGTTTGTCGGTGGCGGCGGCTACATCGCCGGATACAACAGCGATCTCCTCCAGTTCACGGCGAACGCCAGATTCTCCGCCCTCGGGTATCAGACATACGACGCGGGTCTGCTGATCTTTCCGAGGTCCAACAGTGTGCGGACGGTCCAGGGGCATGTGAACTGGGGCCAACGAGACCTGAGTTCACTCCGCTTTTTCGGTCTCGGTCCGACCACCAGCCGCAGGGACCGCACGACGTACCGCCTGGAAGACCGGACGTTCGAGATGGGACTGAACGCCTGGGCGGGCCGATTCGCTGAACTCGGTGCCGGTGTTGAGTGGCTGACGACGCAACCCGGTCCCGGAGCGCACGGGCTGAGCCTGGAGGACCAGTTCGATCCGCTGACGACGCCCGGGTTTGGGGTCGAATCGGAGTACCTGGTCTACCGCGGTCGAGCCGTCGTTCATCTCAGGGAGGAGAGCGTCAGTCCTTCGGTTGGTCTGACGCTGGGTGTGGACGTACAGCGATACGATGAGCGCGACGCTGATGTCTACGACTTCACCCGGGTCGTCGGGGATGTCCAGGCACACATCCCGATCTGGCACCGGAATCGAATTCTGGCGTTCCATCTCCGCAGCTCTAGTTCGATCGGCGACAACGGCGGCGTGGTGCCGTTTCACCTGATGGAGACGCTCGGCGGCGCCAACTCAATTCGCGGCTTCAGGGAGTACCGGTTCAGGGACAGCCGTAACCTGCTCCTGAATGTCGAGTATCGCTGGGAGGTCTGGACCTACGCGGACTTCACGTTTTTCTACGATGCTGGCAAGGTCTTTTCGGACGCGGACGACCTCGGTTTCTCCGAGCTCAAATCTGGTTACGGATTCGGTATCCGAGGGACCAGCCCCGCTGGTACAGTCCTTCGTTTTGATCTGGCTCGTAGCAACGAAGGATTCATCCTACATATTGGTGGGGGGCCGCGCTTCTGATGCCGAAGATGGATCGCGCAGGTAGGAAACGACGATGACGCACACGCGGGCCATCATCGGTGTCGTCCTGACCGTGGGACTCCTCGGGACACTCGACGCGCAGCAGCGGAAGTTCTATCCGGATGACCCGCTCCGTGTCGATCTCGACACCATGAACGTCTCGGAGGAACCGGCCGAGATTGAACTCAGTGACATGTTTGACCGGTTCGGCCATATCGCAGCTGACCTGGGTTTACCGGAGCTGACTGAGGCCCACAACGTCAATACCCTTGATTCTTGGTTCACCAATCGCCACGGCGTCAGGCGGATGTCAATTGACGACCTAGTGCCTCGTAGCGAAACTCGCACACGACGTAAGCTGACCTGGGTTGGCAAGCGCGAAATAGCGGACGCCCGAGAAGATCGCTTCGATCCGATTCAGCCACGAGGCGTAGGTCGGCGTGAACACGAGCTCCACGTTGTGGTCGGCGGCCCAGTCGGTCACCTCGCGTCGCTTGTGGGGCGAGAAGTTGTCGAGGACGAGGTAGAGGCGCGTTGGGCGTGGGTAGGTCGAGCGAATGTGCTTGAGGAACAGCAGCACTTCGCGACATCGCTTGCGTCGGTAGCACCGCATCATGAGTCGGTTGTCCGCGACGTCGTACGCCGCGAGGTATTGGCGGGTGCAATACCCTTGATGAGGTACCAGACAGTTCTTGGTTCACCAATCGCCACGGCGTCAGGCGGATGTCAATTGACGACCTAGTCCGGGGACCGAATACGGTTGACGGTCCTGACATGAGCGTTCCCTGGCGTGTCTTTCGCAGCAAGATCGGCGGCCTGACACCTGGCTTTCAGATCATTGATGGTCGGGGCGATCGCTACGTCATCAAGTTTGATCCCGTCGGTGTTCCGGAGCTCAGTTCAGCCGCCGAGATCATCGGGACCAAGCTGTTCTACGCGATGGGATACAACACCCCCGAGAACTACATCGTGAGTATCGACCCCGAAGGCGGACTGACCATAGAGCCGGGGACCATGCTCGAGGACGAGTTCGGAGATGAGGAGCCTCTGACCCGCGAGTTTCTCCGCCGCCGCTTGAGACGGGTTCCTCGGCTCTCCGATGGGCGCATGCGAGTGACTGCGAGCCGGTACATCCCGGGACAGCCGCTCGGCCCGTTTCGGTACTACGGCACGCGTACCGACGATCCGAACGACGTCATCCAGCACGGGAATCGTCGCGAGCTTCGCGGACTCCGGCTGTTCGCGGCATGGACCAACCACGACGACACACGAGCGCAGAATACCCAGGACAGCTGGGTCGAGGAGGATGGTCGTCGCTATATTCGGCACTTCTTGATGGATTTCGGCTCGACATTCGGGAGCGGGAGCGTCGACCTGCAGCTGCCGAACCTGAGCTTTCACTACTGGCTTGATCTCGACGAGGTGCGGCGGAACATGCGAAGCTTCGGATTGCGGGTACCGACCTATCGCAGAGTCGAATGGCCAGAGTTCCCAAAGTACGAGTCGATCGGACGATGGGAGTCGACGTTCTACGTGCCGCAGGACTGGCGCAACGACTACCCGAACCCAGCGTTCGTGAGAATGACCGATCGCGATGCCTTCTGGGCGGCCCGGATCATCATGCGCTTCACCCCCGACGAGCTGGCGGCGATCGTTGAGGCGGGTCAGGTCAGCGATCCCGACGCCGCCGAGTATTTCCTCGACACACTCATCGAGCGGCAGCACAAGAGTGCCCGATACTACATGCACCGGCTCAACCCGATCGACGAATTCGCCGTGACCCCCGAGGGCCTTCGGTTCGTGAACCTGTCCGAGCAGTACGGCTTCGCGGATCCAGGAACCACCTACCGATTCCAGTGGTCGGTGTATGACAACCGTGACGATTCGACCCGCGCACTCCAGGATGCCGAGGACACGAGTGACACAACGCTCCGCCTTCCGGACGCGCCAGATGTGACCGTCGGCACGGAGCGGTATCTTCTGGCCGAGGTGCACGCCATGAACGACGATCACCCCATGTGGAATCGGCGGGTCGGGATCTATCTCAGACCGGTGGGGGAGACGTTCGAGGTCGTCGGCATCGAGCGTGAGTCAGACCCCCCCGACAACCTCATGTAACTCAGGACACTAGCGCAGCACCTGCAGCTGGTTGTCGACGTTGAGGATACCCACCGTCTGCCGAATGATTCGCTCCATCTCGCGGTACTCGATCTCGGTCTGGACATACCCGAACAGCGTGACACTGCTGCGGTTGACGACGATGTGGTACGGAGGGTTTTGCATTCTCACGGTTCGTTGGAAGTGCTGGTTTGAGGACAAACTTCGGCCGATGATGGCACGTAGCCGGTCGTCGCCGCTCGACGAGGACTGCACCTCTATCTCGTCGACGTAGTCTTGGACACCCCTGATCTTGGCGATCGTCTCGTAGAGCTCGCCTTTCTTGTCCCGCATCGGGGTGACACTGCCGTGGAGCGTCACGACGCCTTGGTTGATGCGGCCCTCGATGTAGTCCCAGATCGTGAAGTGGGGGTATCGACTGATGGCCTTGCCCACTTCTTCCGCCACGTCATCATCCTCCTCCTCGACCGGAAGTTGGAGCTCACTGGCGACGGTCTCGACGCCCGCAACTTCCAACGCCCGTCCGATCGCCTGATTCTTCGCAAGCAGGTGCGGGACGGTGCCACTCAGAGTGACCTCGCTTCCGGTGACCGAGACTTCGATGCGCTCGAAGTCGTCGTCACCGAGCGAGCGTTCGACCTCCTGCTGGAGCTGCGGCGCCTGCTGCTCGGCACCCACGGGCGCAACCGCCCACCCGGTCACGGACGCGGCGGCGAGGACGCAGGACAGATACACGTTCAAGGCTTTCATCGTGGCTCCTTGGCGATGGATGACGACGTCTCCCTCTCTTGTATCACAGACGCGCCAGAAGCGTCGATCCACCGCGGCCCGACCGCCGCTCCGCGCCGAGGAGGTGGTAGAGTCTGCGACGGAGAGAAAGAGCGATGCTCGAATCAACCGCCCTGCAAAGCACCATGTCCCGGGAGCAGTACAAGAAGCGTCTCCCTGGCCTGAGGGAGTCACTGCTGCGTGTCCAGCAAGACCTGCGCACAACCCGATCATCGGCGCTGATTTTGCTAGCGGGAGTCGATTCAGGGGGGCGGAGTGAGTCCGCCAACCTGTTGAACCAGTGGATGGACCCGCGCTGGATCGTCACGCGAGCCTGGCGGGAACCCTCGGACGAGGAGCGTGAGCGACCCGAGTTTTGGCGCTACTGGCGCTCCCTACCAGCTCGGGGCCGGATCGGGCTCCTGATCAATGCGTGGTACGAGCCGGCCATTCGGGATCGGCTCGAGCGCCGATGCGGTAAGACGGCCTTCGCCGGCCGGCTCGATCAGATCGCGACGTTCGAGAAGGCACTGGCCGACGACGGTGCGATCATCCTGAAACTCTTCCTCTATCTGGATGCCAAGTCGCAGCGAAAACGCTTGAAGGCGCTCAAGAAGAATCCACTTACGCGTTGGCGCGTCACCGCGCGGGAGTGGCGAGCGCTCAGGCAACACGAACGTGTGACCGCCGTGGCCAAGGAGGCGATGCGCCGGACGAGTACCGACGCCACGCCGTGGCACGTCGTGGACGGCGTCGACGCCAATTACCGAAATTTTATGGTCGGTACGCTCATCCACGATGCGCTGCGGGACGGGATGGACCGGACGTCAGACAGTCGGTCTCGAGTGGCGGTCGCAAGACCGTCGAGGAAGACTGGTCGGGCGGCTGGGACTGGTCAGCGCGAGGCGGTTCTGCGTTCGCTCGACATGACTCAGTCGATCGAGAAGAAGTTGTTTCGCTACGTCCTCGAAAAGCAGCAAGGACGACTCAACCGGTTCGCGCGCCGCGCCCGGGAGCGTGGAGTGTCAACGGTCGCCGTGTTCGAGGGCTGGGATGCGGCAGGCAAGGGCAGCGCGCTGCGGCGGGTCACTGGGGCGCTCGATGCACGAGACTCCCACGTGATTCCGATCGCTGCCCCCACAGACGAAGAGCGAGCGCATCACTATCTGTGGCGCTTCTGGCGCCACCTCTCACGCGCCGGTGAGCTGACGATCTTCGACCGCAGCTGGTACGGTCGGGTGCTCGTGGAACGCGTTGAGGGTTTTGCGACCATTGAGGAGTATCAACGAGCGTACGCCGAAAGCAACCATTTCGAGAAACAGCTGGTTGACCGGGGGATCGTCCTGGTCAAGTTCTGGCTGCACATCACGAAGGACGAACAGCTCCGCCGCTTCAGAGAGCGACAACAGACCGCGCACAAGCGCTGGAAGATCACAGACGAGGACTGGCGCAACCGCCGGAAGTGGAACGCCTACGAGCAGGCCGTCACGGAGATGGTGACACGCACCAGTACACGACGTGCCCCGTGGGTGCTGGTGGAGGCCAACGACAAGTACTTTGCTCGAATCAAGGTTCTTCGCACGCTGGCTGACCGCCTCCAGCGCTCACTCAAGCAGTGACCCGGGCATCGACCGGGCCGCGATCGAAGATCGCGGCAAAGATCTGCTGCAGCAGGTCTGGCCGCTGGCCCAGAACGTCGAACAGCTCGTCCCGTTGAATCTGGAGGATCGATCCAGACTTCGTCACCACCAGTCGGAGCTTCCCAACCTGGCTGCCGGAATCGACACCGGCCAGTGTCTCGTACACGCCAACCGAATCACCCGGGCCGGCCTGGGCCACCGGCTCCGGTCTGTCTTGTGTCGTCAGGGAGAGGCTCCCAGAAACGATGATGCCAAGTCCGAATGGCCCGGTTTCGTCGGCGAGGATGGCGCCCTGTTCGAGGGTGACCTGCCGGGCAATTGCTGCAAGATACAGCATCTCGGTTCCAGAGACCTTTGAGAACAGCGGAATCTTCTGGAGCGCCAGGACCTTCTGGATCGGTGTCAGTTCACCGGTTGGCTGTTCGGGATCGGCTGGGCCCTGTGTCTTGATGAAGCCGGGCTTGACTTGCCGCCGCTCGGCCAGCGTCCGGAACAGACCCTGCACCAGGTCAGTGTTGTCAGCCAGGAGTGTTTGCAGCTGCTCGGCGCTCAACGCGATCGAGATGACTCGCTCGCTTGTCTTGACCGTTTCTGACATCAAACAGCCGTCGAGTGCTTCCTCGAACCCGAGCGCCGCGGGCGGAGTGATCTCACGCGCGCCGGATCGGCGACCCGTGGCGACGACGACTCCGTCGAGCAGGAGATGCAGGTTAGACGGGACCGACCCCTCTCGCATCAGCGTTGTACCCTTATCGTGCCGGACCTGGTGGCCGGCGCCCACGATCCGGAAAAGTTCGTCGACGCCGACCGAAGCGAATAACGACAGCTTGCGCATCTGTTCGACGAGCGCAACCGCGGGCAAAGGTTCGGTCCATTGCTGGCGTCGACGCTGGGCCGAAAGGGTGCGGCCTGCCAGCGTCCACGACGAGGACTCAAAGACATACCAGTCGCGAGGGTCCCGATGCGCGAGCACGTGCTCGATGTCGTCCGCCAGGCTCCACATCTCGCGTCGCCCGACGAGGTCAATGGCCGCCGCCGCTACTACCTGGTCATCGTCGTTGATGAGCTCGAGCAATGTCTCCTCGACGTCGCGCGGTCGTGTCTTGAGGATGACATTGCCGCGGCGGACCTTCTCGTCGAGCGGCAGGTCTTCGAGTACCGGCATGACGCGCTTTCTGAGTTGCCCCGAGAGGACGTTGTCGAGGTACTCCAGGGCATTGGCGCGGGCCTTGCTGTCACCGCGTTCAATCGACCACCGCGCCGCGGTGATGTCCTTCCACGGGTATATTAGCGCCAGGAGCCGATAGACGCGGTCGACAGTCCGTTCGATCTTCTCATCGAGAGCCTGGGACAGCACCGTATCTTTCGGCATCTTGGCCCGGACGAACAGATTGTGGTGAAGGCCGAGACGGTTGAAATACTTCCGGCTCTCTTTGACCAGAAGGTCCTCGATTGGGTCCTTTTTGAACGTCAAGGACGGGTGCTCGCGTCGCAGTCTTTGAATGGCCGTGATCGCTTTGAACCGGAGGAAACTATCGGCGACACCCAATGTGTCGACGAGGATGTCTATTGACCGCTGGCACGGAATACGCGCCAGGGTCGCGGGGATGTGCCGTCTGACCCAGATGTCTTCTTCTGGGTCGGTGAGGAAGTATTCGAGGACATCAACGACCGCCGGACCGTATCCGACAAGCGTCTCTCTCGCGCCGCTCTTCAATCGCCGGCTGCCGAGCAGCGAAATGAGGGTCGGTGCGAAGAGGAAATCCGTCGCGCCCAGCGCCCGAACACTCCGCATCGCCTCGTCGGCCACCTCCGGGTCGGGGTCGTGGAGCAACGGGATCAGGAGATCGTGCGACCGCGCATCGCCCACCTGCCGGATCGCGGCGGCCAGGTCGCGTCGAGCTGGGCCCGCGCTCTCCCGGGTATCGGCTGCCAGAGTCGAGAGGGCTTTCTGGGCGGCAGTCCGGTCGGATTCGTCGTTGCTGCTGGCGAGCACAACCGCTGCGGTCGCGACGATTCGTGGGTCGTGATCTGCGAGGAGCGAGCGGGCGAACCCGCCCGCGGCCTCTTCGTCGCGAATACTGGCGAGCGTGCCGATGGCGCCGGCTCGGACATCCGGGCTCTCGTCGCCGATCATCTTCTCGATCGTGGGCACCCAGCGCTCGGCGATGTCCGCCCGCGCATCTCGGAGTGCAGTCAGCGCTCTCGAGCAGACGGCCCCAGACTCGTGATGCAGCAGAAGCGGCGTGATCAGATTCCGCTTGTCGAGTGAATCCAGCACGTCGATCGCATACAACACGCGGCGTTCGTCAGGGTGGGCCAGCTCCTCGACCAGTGTTTCGACGGTGGAGAGGTCAGCCACGCTCAGCCGCACCTCAGTAGGAACAACGCCTTGTTGCTCGATCGACTGTCGGAACGATGCGAGATAGCCCTGCCGTGCTTTGACCGCGGTGAACACCCACAGCCCCACCATAGTCAGACTGACGAAGCTGAGCGGGCGCCAATCGAGATTGAATCCCCAGGGTTGGATCAACACGAGGATGAGCAACGCCAGTGCCGCCTTGGCGCCGCGGTCCACGGTAACGTCGACAAACGGCTTGACGGGCTGCCGCAGCTCGGCCGGGAGCGGAAGAAACAGAATCTCGCGCGTCGTCTTGTCGAGGCTGTATCGCAGGGCTGAGTCGAGGACACGGCCGAAGGCGATGGCCCCTAAGGCCCCCGTAGCGAGGATGAGTACGCCGCTCGTTCCAAGGCCAAGTGGGAGAATGAGCAGCGCCACACCGATGCCAAGATAGCGGTGAATGCGGCTTGTCAGCCAGACCTGGATGACGAAACTCGTGACCGATAGCGCGAGCTGCACCTGCGCCAGGATCGCCGCCATGGCCGCGGCGCCCCCGTCACCCGATTGTTCTTCGACCGCCATGTTGAGCTGCTGGTCGAGCAGCCCGGCACCCATGGCCCCAAAGGCAATCACCGCACTGATGACCAGCAATTGTCTCGATTCGCGCAGCATTCGAAATGCCGCTGTGCGTCCGACACCCTTCTCTTGACCTGCGGTCGAGATCGTCGAGAGTGTCAAGCTGTCCGATTGCCGGATCATGAAGACGACCAACGGCACGCAGGGCACCAAGACGGCCGTGCTGCATGGTGTTCGCACCGAACTGCTGGACGAAGACCGCTGACAAGCAGCATGGTGTTCGCACCGAACTGCTGGACGAAGACCGCTAGCAGGGCTGACCCGGCGATGCCGCCCAGGCTCGCGCCCCCTCCGATGAAGCCAAAAAGCCGCTTCGCCTGACGGGCGTCATAGAGATCGTTGGCGAGGTTCCAGAACTGGCTAAAGCGCTTTTCAGATAGCCCTTGTACTGCTTGGGCTCGTCGTGGTACTTCTGCATGCACCAATGCAGGAGGACCGATGCAAGCCTATTCGATGGATCTCCGAGAACGGGCCCTGCTCGACAGTGATGCCGGGATGAAGGCCGCGGACGTTGCGGTGAAGTACCGCGTGAGCGGGTCGTGGGTGCGGCTGTTGAAGCAGCGTCGGCGGGAGACGGGCGAAGTCGCGCCGCGCGTCCAGCGGCACGGGCGGCGCCGGATGTTGGAGCCGCACCTGCACACCCTGGCCGCGCTGATCGCGGAGCAACCGGATCGCACCGTAGCCGAGCTGAAGGACGCGCTCGGCACGCCGGCCAGTCTGGCGACGATCTGGCGCGCGGTGGCGGCTCTGGACGTGACCGTCAAAAAAAACGGTCCAGCCCTCCGAACACGATCGACCTGACGTCGCGGCCGCGCGGGTCGTGTGGCACGCCGCCGCGCCGACCTGGGATCCGACACGCCTGGTTTTTCTCGATGAAACCGGCATGACGAACAATCTCCTGCGGCGGTATGGTCGGGCCCTCCGCGGGGCCCGCGTCCACGACCACGCGTCGTGCGCCCGGTGGCAGACCAGTACGTTTCTCGCAGCGCTGCGGGTGACTGGCCTGACCGCGCCCGGGGTCTTCGACGGCGCCATCGACGGGGCGAGCTTCCTCGCCTATATCGAACAGATCCTCGTGCCCACCCTGCATCCCGGGGACATCGTCATCGCCGATAACCTCAGCGCACACAAAGTGGCCGGCGTCCGCCAGGCGATCGAGCGCGTCGGCGCCACGCTCTGCTATCTGCCGCCCTACAGTCCGGACCTCAATCCCATTGAACTCTGCTTCGCGAAGCTCAAAGCCCTCGTGCGCGCCGCCCGCTGTCGATCCACCGAAACCCTCTGGCCTTTCCTCGGCGCCTGTCTGCCGCACTTCAGCCCCGAGGAATGCCGCAATTACTTTCGACACTGTGGCTATCCGGGCACCACACGGTCATGAAAAGCGCTTTAAACGAAGAGCCTCGCGCCGGCAACACGTCGATTTGCAGAGCCGACGCCTACGATTTCTGCACGCCGCTCTGGGTATCGAAGAGTGCTGAGAAGAGATGCTGGAGCAGTTTTGGACGCTGCCCGATCAGGTCGAACAGCTCCTCTCGATCCAGTTGGAGCGCTGATCCGGATGCTTCAACGATGAGTTGGAGCGGCCGGCGGCCAAGACCGCCGTGGGTGACACCTGCCAGGGTCTCGAACAGTCCAACCGTGTCACCCGGTCCTGCGCGACCCCGCTCAGCCTCGGTCAAGCCTTCGCGCAGAGAAAGTGCGCCCGTGATGACCACGCAGCAGACCGGTGGGTCGGTTTCGTCTGACAAGATCTTTCCTTGTTGAAGCATCACTCCCCGGGCGATACCGGCCAGCTGGGCGAGTTCGTCGGTGGGCAGCGTCGCGAACATCGGAAGCTGCTGGAGCCTCAGTATTCGCTCGATCGGTGTCAGCGAGTCGATCTCGGAGCGTGCGAGCTCAGGGTGCGCTTTCCCCGGGACGACGGCCGGGGTGCGCGCCGCGCTCCGCTCCTCCGCCACCGTTCGGAACAGACCGCTGACAAAGTCAGTATTGCTCGTGAGGAGCGTCAAGAGTTCGTCACGGCTGACGGCTACCGTCACGACCGGACCGGCGGCGCGGACGGTCTCCGCCGCCTGACGACCCTCCAGTGCCGGCTCGAAGCCGATCAGCAAGGGTCCCTTGACCGTGCGAACGTTGCCCCCCCGGGTACGGGCGACCACGGAGCCGTCCAGCAAGACATGGAACACTTCGGGCACCACGCCTTCATGGAGAAGTGCGGCCTGATCGTCGTGACGCAGCTGCCTCCCGCTCGATGCGAGCCGGCAGATCTCTTCGATTGTCACTGACGCAAACATCGAGAGCGAGCGGACCCGGTCGGCCAGAACGATCGCAGGCAACCGTTCCAGCCATCGTGGCTGGCGCCCTTCCGGCGTGAGGCGTTGCTCCGCGAGTGTCCAGGACGCCGCTTCGAACACGAGCCAGTCGCGTACATCCCGGTGCGCCAGCACATGTTCTACATCGCCGGCGAGGGTCCACAGACCCTCCGACCGGACGAGGTCGACCGCCGCCGCGGCCACCACGTCATGCGTGTCGTTGATGAGTGCCAGCATCGCGTCTTCGAGGCTTCCCGGATGTGTCCGGCGGATCGTATGCCCCCGGCGCACCTTTTCGTCGGGCGGCAGATCTTCCAGCATCGGCATCACGGTGCGGCGCAGATGGGAGGCCAGAATATTGTCGAGATACTCAAAGGCGTGTGCCCGGGCGGATGCGTCGCCGTGAGTGATGGCCCATCGGGCCGTCGCGATGTCCTTCCACGGGTGCAGGAGGGCGAGCAGACGATAGGCGCGTTCGACCGCCTGCGTGATCCGCTCACGCAGCACGCGGGCGAGGAGTGCAGTCCTGGGTATGCCGCTAAGGCCAAACAGATCATCGTGCAGCGTCAGATACTCGAAGTACTCCCTGGCTTCGATCGTCAGCAGGGCGTCGATCGGTTCGGCTGGGAACGTCAGGTTGGACTGTCGTCGCCAGAGCGATTCCATCGCGGCGATGGCCTTGTCGCGCAGCAGCTGATCCGGGTCGTCGAGCAGCGGAACCAGACCGTCCATCGCGCGCTGGCCTGGGATGCGGGCGATCGTGACAGGGACGTGACGGCGGATCTCCGGGTCCTCGTCTCGGTCGCCTGCGACGTGACGCAGCATGTCCAATACCGGTTCGCCGTAGCTCACGCGCGCCGCTTTTCAACCGGCGGTCCCCGAGGAGCGAGATCAGCGTCGGGACGAACAGCACGTCGAGGGGTCGCAGCGCCATCACGCTGCGCATCGCCTCTTCGGCAACGTCCGGCTCGGGGTCTTGTAGCAGCGGGATCAGTAGGCGGCGCACCTCGGGGTTGCCGATCTCTCGGATCGCGGCAGCGACATCGAGTCGCGTGCTGGCCGCGCCCGCCTGAAGTTCGGTTGCGAGACGACCCAGTGTGGTTTCGGCTTCCACAACGTCGTCTTGGTTGCCGCTGCCGGCGAGCACCACCGCCGCGCTGATGCCGACACGGGGTGCGGTGTCGGTCTGATTCAGTATGTCCCGGGCCAAGTCCGTCGCATCTTGCCTCTGGACCTTGGCGAGGGCCACGATGGCCTCGGCCCTCACTTTCGGGTTCGAATCGTCGACCATTCGTTTAAGCATCGGCTGCCAGCGTTGAGGCAGGCTGGCGTGGCCGCCGCTCATCACATGGATCGCTCGCGCGCGAACGTTCGCTGATTCGTGATTGAGCAACAGTGGCGTGACCAGGTTGCGCTTGTCGAGTGATTCAAGGACGTCGATGGCATACAGCACTCGGCGTTCATCAGGATGTGCCAGCTCTTCCAGGAGCGCTTCAACCGTCGTCAGGTCGGCGACGTCGACTCGGACCTCCGCGGGCCTCATCGCACGCGTTTTGAGGCCGGCCCGAATCGCCGTGACATATGTGTCGCGGGCTCGGTAGGCCACGGCGAGCCACATCGCGACGACCACGAGCGTCATCAGACTCAGCTGTGGCCAGGAGAACCCCAAGAGCTGAATCATGATGAGCACGAGGACCGCCCCGACGCCGCGTGCGACGCGATCGATCGTGACGTCGATAAAGGACTTGGCGCGAAACCGGATCTCGCCCGAAAGTGGAAGAAAGAAGATCTCTCGGGTTGTCCGGTCGATGGTGTATCGAATCGACCGGTCGACGATGCTGGCCACCGTTGGGGCCCACAAGACGCCGGTAAACAGGACCACAACCGCGGTCATCCCGAGGCTGACCGGGAGGGCGAGCACGGCGAAGCCGACGCCCAGCAGACGATAGATCCGCTTGACGAAGACCACCTGGAAGACGAGGGACACGGCGGACAACAGAAACCGAACCGATGCAAGAAAGCTCGTGACGGAGTCCTCACTCCCTCCACGGAACTGTTCCGCCGCCATGTTGAGCTGTTGATCGATCAGCACCGACCCGATGGCCGCGAAGCTTACCAGCGACGCAATGCGTCGAAGGCTCGGTTCCCGCCGCACGAGGGTTAGGGCAGCGGCGAGGCCGGCTTTCTGGGCCGTGCCGGCGTCATCGGTCCGGGGTTCGGATCCGGTCTCGGTGACGAGGATGCAGACGACGACTCCGACCGCTGCCACCAAGGTGGCAGCGCTGGCAAGCAGGAGTCCGGGGGTTCCGATCTGACCCGCCAACAGCGCGGCCAGTCCGGATCCTGCCATGCCACCGAGACTTGCGCCTCCGCCGATAAAGCCGAACAGACGCCGCGCCTGCCGCGGGTCGTAGACGTTGTTGGCCAGCGTCCAGAACTGACTCAGGAGCAGCGTGCCGAGGATCTGACCGAAGAAGTAAAACCCCGATGACACCCAGGGTGTCTCACCTTGAAACAGCAGGAAGAAGAGCACCAACATGCCGGTCATGGCTAGCTGAACGATCGGCAGGGCCCATCGGTGCGGCAACCGCGCCATGGCGGAGCCATACAGCTGCATGACCAAGCCGATGAGTACACCGGTCACCAGGAGGACGTACGGAAGGTTCCTGGCACCGAGGTCGTCGATAAACGCCGATCGCGTTATGGGTTGGACGATGTTGTACGCCGTCATGACGGCGAAGGCGTACGAGAACATCAGCAGAACGGTATTGCGCTCCTCTGGCCGAATTTCCACGACCCTCGACAGTAGCGGCAGCCGACCGGTGGTCTGACGCGTTGTTGACATCAGCCGGGAAGGGGCCGGATCGTGTGACCGGCGCGTCTACGAGATGGTGCCGACCGCTTCGGCCGCGGGTGAGTCTGGCCATACGGCAGACGGGGTTGCAACGTACTCCGAGTGGGCCAGCTGACTCTGGAAATATGCGGTCTGGGATGCGTAGAACACCAGTTTTGTGAACAGCCTCGCGACCACGTACGCTTGGCCAACGGCGAAGCCGATCCACATCGAAGGACGTCCGCCGTCCGGGCCCGGCGCCAGAACGGCATACGCCGCCAGAACCGCGAGAAAAAGACCGCCGTTGAGCAGATAGAGACCGACCGTCGCTTGAGGCCGTCTCCGAATGAACCGGAACGCCGCCAGTACGGCGCCGACCATGCTGCGCCGGTCCTCGACGACAGCCCGGACCTTCGCGTAGTCGAACACCATGTTGATCGGGAGCAAAAGGAGGGCAAAGGTCGCGTACAACGCGACTCGAACGAGAAAGGCGGTTCGTTCGACGGCGAGGTTCCCTGTCGCGAGATCATAGAGGTCTTCGAACAGCCAATCGTGAACGGTCCCGAACACAATCCAGTACGCAACGCCAGCGAGCAGGCCGAGGCGACAGAAGCGAAAGAAGAAGGTCCCGCATGTGGCGAAGAACCCAACACTTGCAATGCGTCGCTGGCGGGCGAGGCGGTCGATGATGCCACCCACGAGAAACGTCCAGATTCCCAGGTACGCTACCACGGTGAGCATCACCTCGCCGCGAGGGAGCTGGTTGTCGACGAGGTTGCTCTGGTTGTGTAAGACCGCCGCAAAGCCGAGGATTCGGGGACTAAATGTGCGGGCCACGCCGGTGGCGTTCGACTGGAACTCTTCCCACCACTCCCAGTTCACACCGACGGCGGCGTCATCCGCGGCGACGCTGCTGCCAAGATCGGTCGCGATCACCTCGTGCATGACGATACCGAGCGGCGCGGCCGTGAGCAGCGTGATGACGTAGACACCGAGGACAACGGCCGGGGCCCTTCCAACACGCTGGATACCGTCAATAAGCGCGTGCATCACAGAAAGAACCCATATGTGAGAAGAACATCCTGGAGCCAGACCATCCACGTGAGGGTCCACTTCGTCGCGGCACGCCCGGCCATTGGGGTGAGGGTCCGGCCGTTGTTGGTCACATTGGTATCGAGAAGCAGGATCCGGTCGGGATCGACGACCGCGCGGGTCCCCCTCGTCTCCCGCTCGTACGTAAACGCGGTCCACCGTCCGGCGCCGTCCCAGGTCTCGCGCATCGTGGACCCATCCTCGAACTCGGTGAGGACATCCACCGGAAAGGTGCCGTCGCCATAGCGTCTGACCACTACCGTGGTCTCGAACGCGTCTTCGTTGGATCCGTCTGAGAACCGCGGTCCGTCACTGCCGAAGAACCCCCGACGACTCAGCGGTCGGCTCGTCAACTGGTCGATTCCGTAGTCGAATGTGCTGGCGTCACCGTGCGCCTGGTCGAAGAACCAGCTTAAATCCTGTCCGCTCGCGGCACTGATCGTCCGAAAGAAGTCATCGGGCTTTGGGTGAGCAAACCGCCACTGTTCGTAGAACGCCGCCATCCCCCGCTGCAATGTCGACCACCCCAGATAGCGTTCGAGCGTGTGCAGCCAGAGGGCCGTCTTGTCGTAGCTGATGCTGCCGGCGGTCCCTGGCCAGTACCGGAACGTTGGCGTCGATTGCGGGTCCTGCCGGGCGTCTCTCCGGTATCCGGTGACCCGGTCGCCATCGACCGTTCTCGACCACGGCACATCCCGGAGCACCCAGGGGAAGAAACCACCGAAGAAACGAACGGATCTGAAGTGAGGCTCGAATGACTCCGCGAGAACGCGCGCCGTGGCAAACGTATTGAGACCTTCATCGAGCCAGGCGTGCTCGAACTCGTTGTTTCCCACCACCCCGTACCAGAACTGGTGTCCAGCCTCGTGGACGGTCACGCCCTCAGGTGTCGACACGTCGGCTGGAGCCAGCCATCGTGCGCCACCTGTGAAGAACGTCGGGTACTCCATTCCGCCAGAACCACTCTGCCAGGCGGGGTCGACGACGGTGATGTGGTCGTAGGGATAGGCTCCAAACCACTCTCCGTAGTACTTCAGTGTGGAGCGGGTCGCGTCGAAGTATCGCGAGGCTTGGGTGGCATGCTCCGGCTGGAGCAGGAGCCGAATCGAGACATCGGGGAGCACTGGGTGGCTGAACACTTCCCAGAGATCGAGTAGATCAGGACTGGTCGTCCAGGCGAAATCATGGACGTCTTCTTGATAGTACTGATGGGTGGCCGTGCCATCGGCGTTGTCGCGAATATCCCGCTCCACGCCGGTCGCTCCGACCGTCCAGCCTGCGGGTACGGTGATCCGGACGTCGTAGACACCGTAGTCGGCGAAGAACTCGGTCGAGGCATGGAACTGATGACAGTTCCATCCAGTTTCTTCGAGCACACCGATCTTTGGAAACCATTGGGCGATAAAGAAGTAGTCATCGATGGCGCCGGTACGCGCGAAGGTCCTGGGGATCCTGGACGTCCACTCGATCTCAAGATTGACGGTGCCACCGGGTGCAACTGATTGGGGCAACGTAACGGCCAGAACGGTCTGGTCGTCAGGGTTTCCGTCATCTGGTGAGATGTGATGTGCTTGCTCTGTGAGGTCGATAGGCGGCGCATCGCCCGCCCCCAGGAGCCGTATCGCCGTGACCTCAATCCACCCCCACGCATCTTCCGCCCGCCCGTTCAGCCCCGGCCCTCGTCCTAGGAGACGCTCGCGCATCCAGGTCGACCGCGTGTTCTTCCACGCGTTGTAGTAGAGGTGAAACTGCAACTCAGCGGTCGTGATGCTGGAGATGTTTCGCCACGTCAGGACTTCTCTGCCCGTCAGCGTGCGACGCTCCGAGTCCAGTCGAACATCGATCGAGTAGTTGGCGTTGCGTGGCGACGGCGACCCGATGACCGAACCGGTCGGTTCCGTGGAAGGTTGTGCTGCGGCCAGCGCCACGCCCAGCTGATCGGCGGCCGGGGCCTGGATCGCCAGCCACCCGCCGAGACCCAGCAGCGCGAGGCCACCGAGGGTCGGCGTGACTCGTGGGGCGGGTGTTCGACGGATGGCCATGTATCTGAGGCCCTCAGCCCGCAGCCACAAGCGCTAGGCGTAGTCCCCTCTCACCGGGCGGGACACGTCGGGAGAGCGGCGGTCGGTGAGGACATGGGTTGAGGAGAGAAGTGAGTCGGAGTTGAGAGTCAGAATCGAGGAGGAGGGCGGAGACCGGCGGCAGTTCCAGATGCCGCGGCGGTCTCCACGTCCTCTTGTCTCCTGATTCCGTCTCCTGTGTGTGCCCTCCCGACGTTAGTCGTCGAGCCCGAATGTATACACGACGTTGCCGGCAGCGATCGTGACGTACTGCTGACCGTCGACAGCGAATGACATCGGTGCCGCGTGCACCCGTGCTCCGAGCTGGACGTGCCAGAGCTCCTGCCCACTGACCGCATCGAGTGCGAAGAAGTACCCATCGATTCCGCCGCTGAAGACCAGGTCACCCGCCGTCGTCAGCACACCCGCCGACGCTCTCGGCTGCAGTGGGAACTCCCATCGGATGTCACCCGTCCGGGGGTCGATCGCGCGGATCGCGCTTTGATAGGCGTCCTGCGGTAGGACGCTCTCGCCACCGCCACCGGTGAAACGCTCACCTTCGACATAGTCCTCGTCTCGCTTGAAGTACTTCTGCTCGCCATCGTACGCATTCACGTAGAACAGCTCCGTGCGAGGGCTGTAGGCTGGTGACCACCAGTTGGTGCCTCCCCCGATCGACGGAGATACGACCACTCCCTCCTCGGTCGGCAATGTACCCGGCACCCGTATCGGTCGGCCGTTCTCGTCCAGGCCTTCGGCCCACGTCTGCCTCGCGTAGGGCTTGCCGATCAGGAACTCGCCGGTCTGGCGGTCGAGCGTGTAGTAGAACGCGTTGCGGTTGGCCCACATCATCACTTTCCGCATCTCGCCGTCGAATTCGAGGTCGGCCAGGATCGGAACTTGGATGGCGTCCCAATCGTGCACATCATGGGGTGTGAACTGGAAGTACCAATCGAGCTCGCCACTCACCGCGTTGAGTGCCAGAGCCGAGTCGGAGTAGAGGTTATCGCCCATCCGGACATCACCGTTCCAATCAGGTCCCGGATTCCCGGTGCCCCAGTAGACCAGGTCGAGGTCGGCGTCATAGGATCCGGTGATCCAGCTCGCCGATCCACCGGTGCGCCAGGAGTCTCCCGCCCACGTGCGGTTGTCGGGATGGTCCGGGCCAGGAATCGTATCGGCCCGCCATTCGCGCTCACCCGTTTCCGCGTTATACGAGTCGATGAACCCACGGATCCCGAACTCGCCACCGGCGATGCCGGTCACCACTTGGTCCTTGATGACCAGGGGCGCGGCTGTCTTGCTGTAGCCCGCGCGGTAGTCGGCGACCTCTCTGTCCCAGAGCAGACTGCCGGTTCTGGCATCGATGCCGACCAGGTGTGCCTCAAGAGTGCTCATATAGAGGGTTTCGCCCAAGATCGCGACGCCCCGGTTATTCCGGCCACAGCAGATCCGCAGGTCGTCAGGCAGCTCATGCTCGTAGCGCCAGTACGGCCGCCCGGTCGCGGCATCGACCGCCACGAGGTTGCTCGGCGCTTCCGTGATGAACATGACGCCGTCCACAACCAGCGGTGTCGTTTCGGCTCGGTCGATTTCTGGAATCTGATAGGCCCACTTCAACTCAAGTTCACCGACGTTGCGATTGTGGACTTGGTCGAGCCCGCTGTGCCGTTGGCTATCCAGCGTGCCGGAGTACATCAGCCAGTTCTGGGGTTCATCCGCGGCGTTCACCAGCCGCTCCCACGTGACGGGCGAAAACGCTGGGGCCATGCCATCAGCGCTCGGCTCTTGGCCGATCACCAGTTGCACAGAGGCGAATAGTGCGACAACAAACACGAGCCGTTTCATTGAGACCTCTCCTTCCGCAGCGAGAAGAGATACGCGACAAGGTCGTCGATCTCTCCCGCGGTCAACGTCTGTTCAGCGCTCGGCATGGTGGTGTCTTCGATTCGTTCATACGACCGGATCTCGTTCTTCAGGAACGACCAGAGGTTCTCATCCTGATCCATGAGCCTGATCGTGAACGTGTCCTCACCCATTCGGAAACCCTCGACAGTCGAACCGTCCGCACGTGTCACCCGTAAGGTCCACCACCGTGGGTCCACCTCCATGTTCGGCGTGACGAGCGCAGATTTCAGCTCGTCGGGTGTGAGGCGCTCTCCGACGCGGGACAGGTCCGGACCCAGACGGTTGCCGTCCGAGTTGATCATGTGACAGCTGGCGCAATCGCCCTTCCCGGCGTAGACTTGCCGTCCGCTCGGCGCGCTCCCGGCCAGGTCGAAATCCGCCGGATTGGTACTGAGCGAGTCGACGTACGTGACGAGCTGCCAGATGTTTTCATCGGATGTGCTCGGCGCAACCGGGAGCATAGCCGTTCCATCGACACCGTTGCGGATGACGTTGAACACGCCGGCCGGAGAGCTGGCGTTGGCGAACCGACCGGTCGTCAGGTCAGGCGCCCCGGTCTCGTCGTTACCCGTGGCGTCCTGTCCGTGGCAACGCGAGCATTGCCGTTGGAAGAGCCGTTCGCCCGCGCGTCGATCAAATCTCGTCGTGAACGGGTTGTCCTCGGCTGCCTCCGCCCGGTCAGTTACCTCGGGTTCTTGAGCCACCGGGCCGGCGGCCCAGACCGCCACCACGAGGGTCCCCAGGAGAAGTGTTCTCGTCCACCGAAACCACGTGATCCAGCGCATAGGGTGCTCCTTAGGCAAGGCCCGACGACGGACTCGTCAGTCGGCTCAGTCGATGCCCGGCATTATATCGCCGGACGGGCCTGCGCGGCGCCCATAATCCTCGAAAGCAGGGACACAGGCCTTTCTGACGGATGCAGCGCTGAAACTGCCGTTCGAGGGGTGTCCCTGGGCCCGATTCTTGACCTGTTGGCGCCGTTTCTCGCCCGACGGCCGGTTGAGGTGGAACACCGTGTCGTTTCACGGCGGCCGGCCGGCCACGTCGGGGCTGCTGCTACATGGCGCCGAGCGCGGCCGATAGCAGCACGCCGCGGACGAGTCGTAGCCCAAAGAGCAGCACCAGCGGTGACAGATCAAGTCCCCCCATGTCCGGAAGGATCCGTCGAATAGGTGCCAGCAGCGGCTCGGTTAACCCTCCCAGGACGCTGACGATGGGGTGGTTCGGCGGGAGCTGAACCCAGGAGACAATGACCGCCGCGAAGACAACCAGCGAGTAGAGATCCAGGAGCTGGACGAGGATCACGTCTCCATTCTAATCCCAGGATGCACTTGAGTTGGCGTATCTGGCCAGGACAAGTCAGATGCGTCGACCCGCTGAGACCTCCGAGGCAACGGCGGCGTCTTCTTTGACTCCTAGCAGCCCGTGGTGAAAGTCACCGAATTAGATCGATCGCCAGAAGTGATCATGCGTACTCCACTGACGCGCATGGCCATGGGCAAACGACGGCGACGTCCCAAGCAGACGTCGATGTGGGTCGCCGCACAAGATCTGCCTCGCAGCGCCGCGCACCCGTTCTACACGCGACTGAATCACATTCTCGAGAGAGCGGATTTCGACGGGTACGTCGAGTCGCTCTGTCAGCGATTCTACGCGGATGAGATCGGCCGGCCGAGTTTGCCGCCCGGCCGGTATTTCCGCGTGTTGCTGCTCGGGTACTTCGAAGGGCTCGACTCCGAGCGGGCGATCGCGTGGCGGGCGGCCGAGTCGTTGAGCGTGCGGAGCTTCTTGGGGCTGGAGCTGCACGAAGCGCCGCCGGATCATTCGACGGTCTCGCGGACGCGTCGGCTGATCGACCTGGAAACGCATCAGGCTGTCTTCGCGTGGGTGTTGCAGCGACTGGCTGAGGCGAAGCTTGTCAAGGGCAAGACGATCGGTATCGATGCGACGACGCTGGAAGCGAACGCCGCCCTGCGAAGTATCGTGCGGCGCGACACCGGCGAGGCGTATCAGGACTTCTTGATCCAGCTCGCCCAGGCCTCGGGGATTGAGACCCCGACGCGTGCCGATCTGGCGCGCATCGATCGGAAGCGGAAGAAGAAAGGCTCGAACGACGACTGGACCCATCCGCACGATCCTGACGCAAGAATCACCAAGATGAAGGACGGCCGCACGCACCTCGCGCACAAGGCGGAGCAGGCGGTCGACCTCGACACCGGCGCGGTCGTGGCGGTGACGGTGCAGGACGCCGATGAAGGCGATGTGGCGACGAGCCGCGCGACGCTGATCACCGCGGCGGAGCACATCGAGACCGTGGTGCCTGCGGGCCGTCTTGCCGAGGTCGTCGGGGACAAGGGCTATCACAGCAACCAGGAACTCGTCGATCTTGAAGCCATCGGCCTCCGCAGCTACATCTCGGAACCAGATCGCGGCAGGCGTAAGTGGAAAGACAAGGCGGAGGCGCGCGACGCCGTCTACCGAAACCGTCGGCGTCTTCGCGGCGCGCGCGGGCAACGCCTGCTGCGCCGGCGCGGGGAACGACTCGAACGCCCCTTTGCCCATCTCTATGCCACCGGGCGGCTACGCCGCGTATACCTGCGGGGGCACGACAACATCCTCAAACGCGTCCTGCTGCACGTTGCTGGACTGAACCTTGGGTTGCTGATGCGGACGCTCACGGGTGTCGGGACACCCCGCAGTCTTCAGGGGCATGCGGTGGCGTGTCTTCGGCTGTTGTGGTCGCTCATGCGACTCCCGGAGACGCGTTGGGGCGCGCCGTGGATCTTATCTCGACCTACCATCGCCGCCAACGACCTCCGCGTGGGGCACTGCCATGTCTGGGCCGACCCGTCGTTCGGTGGTGCTTTCACCACGGGCTGCTAGGAGGGTCTGGGCCCAGAATCCAACATGCGAACGCTGCTCGTCCTGCGTCACGCGAAGTCGAGCTGGAAACATCCCAAACTGTCCGATCACGACCGCCCCCTCAATAGGCGGGGTCAGCGAGACGCCCCCCAGATCGGGAGACTGCTGAGGCAGCAGAGGCTGTCGCCGGGCGCCATCATGAGCTCGACGGCCAAGCGGGCGCGGAGGACGGCCGAAGAGGTGGCCCGTAGCAGCACCTTCGATGGTGCCATCCAGTTCGAGCCGCGGCTCTATCTCGCCGATCCGGCGACGATTCTCGACGTGGTCCGGCGAGCCGATCCTGACACCCGTCGAGTGATGGTCGTCGCTCACAATCCAGGGCTGGAGGAGTTGATCCGGCGTCTGACCGATGAAGATGGGCCGCTCCCAACGGCGGGGCTCGCGCAGATTCGACTGTCGATCGACACATGGAGAGATCTGCGCGGATCGACCCGCGGGCGGCTCGTCAGGCTGTGGCGACCCAAAGAGCTGAACGTCGGCGACTAGTGGACATTCCACTCGTGTCAGGACTCTTGGTCACTACGTCGGCGAGGTGGGGTCGGCGTCGAGGACGAAGCCCCGCTGCAGATCTAGCGCGAGCGGTGGCGGCTCGTGTTGAACCAGGTAGGCGAACTCGCGCCGGAAGTCGTCGAGTGAGATGCCGGCCGTGGCCGCGAACTTCGCCAATTCGTGAGGATCCTCGAAATCGTCACGGCGCAGGCGAAGCATGTATCGCCTCGAGATGCGATATCGGGTCGAATGGATGTCGACCAGCCGGATCCGAGCGCGGCCCGTCTCGGGGTCCAGCAGGTGTTCGAAGGGGACGGGGACGAACTGGCCGGCCTGCATCGAGATCATCGCCGCGTTGCCGCCGGCCATGACGTAGCGGGCCGCGCAGTACCCCAGGTCGCGCGTGTACTCCATGTCGGCGGGAATCGGATCTGCGCACCGCAGCTCATACCCGATGTTCTTCGCCACGATCACAGCGTTGAGTCCAAATTCCCGGAGTCGAGCGGCCACCGCAGCTTTGAGGAGCTCACCGATGTTGACTTCGGCGAGCCGTATATTGTCGTGCGCGTCCCGTTCGACGTCCTCGATCAGTTTCAGGTCGTCCGGTTCGATGCCGAGGATCAGCCCTTCCGCAAGGACCGCGACGCCGTCACGGCGCCCTGAGGTCATGCGCTTGATGATGGCGCCGACGAGTGTGTCGACCACGGTCTTGAGGCGAATCGGGTGGCCGGCGAACTCCTCCAGCACGAGGGTCAGGGTGGCGCCAGCCGACTTGCCGATGCCAAGTGCCAGGTGACCGGACTTTCGACCCATCGCAATCACGAAATACCAGCGAGAAGTCGTTTTGGCGTCGACCATGAGATTCTTGACAATCTCGACGCCATGGTGCCGGGCGCTTTGAAATCCGAATGTATCGACGTGCGGAGGCAGGTCGAGATCGTTGTCGATCGTCTTTGGGACGTGCACGATGCGGATCCGATCCGCCGCCCTCTGCGACAGCCGGTACGCCGAGTACGCCGTATCGTCCCCACCGATCGTGATCAGCTGAGTGACCCCGAGCCGCAAGAGCGAGACGATCGTGTTCTCCAGAAGGTCTTCGGTCACCGTCGGGTTGGCCCGGGAGATGCCGATATGCGAACCGCCACGAAAATGAATCCGGCTGACCTGCTCAACAGTGAGCGGCGTCACGTGGTCGACGTCACCGTGCATGATCCATTCGAAGCCATCGCGAATACCGATAACGTCGACGTCTTCCAAGCGCCCTCGAATCGTGGCCGCGCTGATGACGCTATTGATGCCCGGGGCAGGTCCGCCGGCGACGAGAATCGCGAGTCGTTCGTGGTGCATCTGTCGCTGTGCCTCCGGAGACTATTATCGCCTGCGTGTTTCGTCAGCGGGAGACCGTGCCGCGAGGTTGCGGTCCAGCTCGACGTTGACTGTCCCGAGGCCCAATCCCTCGAGCCGAGTGTATCTGACGTCTCGAATCGTGACTCTGAAGCCATCGGTCAGCGTCTCCACCGAGTACGCCGGGAACCGGATCCAGGTCAGGAGACCCCGGATGTGAGACGCGGTCCGGGCGGCATCGATGATCGGCCCGCTCGGGCCCCTCGAGATCGGCGGTCCCGCGACTGCGAATCGATCCGGTCGCAACCAGTTCAGCTCGAGGAAGTGATAGTGGCTCTCGTCGATGACAACGATATCTCGCACAAATGGGTTTGCGGGGAACGGACCGGCCATGACGACGGACCCGATCTCCCCGCGTTGGGCCAGCCACTCGGACGCCTGGCGAGAAGCGAGCCGCGACCCTGCGACCATCGCCGCGATGTATAGCGTGACGCAGGCCAGGCCGACGGTCGCCACTCGAGGCAGTTGATGTTGGACGCCACCCCAGGCTCGCACTCCGATGATCGCGACGAAACCAGCGACCCAGATCCACTGTGCGGCGGCAGGGACCGCCGCGACACCGGTGACCAGTGCAGTGACGATGACCCCGAGGACCAGCCACGCCGTGCGGCTGATCGCCGACTGCGTGTTGGCCAGAACCACGGCCGTGCCCACCAGCAGCCACACCCACGGGTCGATGATGAAGACTGCGTCACCATAGAACCATCGGTCGTCGAACGGCATGAGGAGGCGGATGCCGTACGTGTTGAGCCAGTCGAGAAGCGGATGGGTCAGCACACCGATGTACGACAAGACGATGAGCGGGCCCGCCCGAGCCTTCGGTGGCCGGTGGGCCAGCGTCGCGAAGACGTAGTCAGCGAGCATGATCAGGCCAGTTAGCACCAGCGGTAGCACTGCCACCGCGAGCACACCGTGGGTCCATCCGCGCCGGAATCCCAGCGAGAAATCTCCCCCGATCGCCGTGCTGACGATGTCTATGTCGGGGGCATTCGCGGCCAGCACGAGCGTCGGCGTCGCCAGGGCCGAGAGCCGACTTAGTCGGGTCTCGGATAGGCTTGCGCCGACCAGGCTGTGCGCGATGGGGTCCATGAGGGGTCGCGGGTCGCCGCCACACTAGAATAGTCCAACCATGGGAGGCGCTATTCACGGGCGCGGAGGAGCCACCTTGAGAAAGCACCACATACTTCATGATCTCCATCTCGCCTTCATCGGCGCGGGTGCGATGGGCGAGGCGATGATCGGTGGTCTGCTGTCGAGGCATCAGCTCGAGCCGGGACACATCACGGCGAGCGATCGCCATCGTGAGCGGCTGCATGAGGTGCAGAACAAGTTTCACATTCACACGACCCAGGACAACCGAACCGCTGCGCGAAAAGGGCAAGTCGTCGTGCTCGCGGTGAAACCTCAAGTGCTGCCCGCGGTCTTTGACGATCTCCGTGGAAAGATCAAGAAGGACGCCCTGGTCTTGTCGATCGTGGCGGGTGCCACGATCGATTCACTCGCGGCCGGACTTCAACACCGGGCGATCGTCCGGACGATGCCGAACACACCCGCACAGGTCGGTGAAGGCATGACGGTCTGGACCGCGACCCCGGAGGTCTCCGATTCGCAGCGTGAACAGGCTCGAGGCGTTGTTGAGGCACTTGGGCATCAGTTGCATGTGGAAGACGAGCGATTCCTTGACGTGTCGACTGCTATCAGCGGGAGTGGGCCCTCCTATGTGTTCCTGCTGATGGAAGCACTCATCGACGCCGCGGTGCACTTGGGCCTCTCGCGGGCGGACTCGCGAGAGCTCGTCGTGCAGACGATTCGGGGATCGGCCATCTTTGCCGAGCGGTCATCCGTACATCCCGCCGAGATGAGAAACATGGTCACCTCGCCCGGAGGGACGAGCGCGGACGCGCTCTACCAGCTCGAGAAGGGGTCGTTCCGAACGGTCGTGTCGAAGGCCGTCCTTGCAGCCTATCAACGGAGCGTCGAGCTCGGTCGGCTCAACGCCGAGCTCCTCGAGAAAACCCAGGGATCGACGCCGTCGAAGCGGAGGAACAAGAGTCTGGGCTCATGACTCCTGACCCAGCACCCCCGACCCGCGATTATCCCAGACCCCCGACCTTCTCCGATGACCGTTAGCTCCATCTTTAATCTCATCGCCCTCCTGATCACTCTCGCCGCCGTCTTCGGCTACGTCAACCACCGCTGGCTCCATCTTCCGCACACCATCGGGCTGGTCATCATCGCCCTAGCGGTGTCGGTGGTCGTCCTGGTTGTCGACGCCATCTTTCCGCAGCTGGGCCTGGAGACGAGCGTTCGCCGCACCCTCATCGACATCGACTTCGAGGACACGTTGATGAAGGGGGTCCTGAGCTTTCTGCTGTTCGCTGGCGCCCTGCACGTCGATCTCGACTCACTTCTCAGCCGACGCTGGGCCATCTTGACCCTGGCGACCGCGGGGATCATCACGTCGACACTGATCGTGGCCGCACTGATGTTCTTCGGTTTTCGGATGTGCGGATTCGAGATACCGCTGGCGTACTGCTTCGTGTTTGGCGCCCTGATCTCTCCGACCGATCCCGTCGCGGTCATGGGTATCCTCAAAGAGGTGAAGGTTCCCGAGACGCTTGAAGCCAAGATCGCGGGTGAGAGCCTGTTCAACGATGGCGTTGGGGTTGTCCTGTTCTCGGTGCTGGTGTCAGTGGCGGTGGGCGAGGGTGACAGCGGCGAGGTGAGCCTCGTCGGTGCGGCCGAGCTCTTGGCGGTGGAGGCCATCGGAGGCATCGGCCTGGGTCTGGCGGCCGGGTACTCCGCCTACCGTGCCATGAAGACGATCGACCAGCACTCTCTCGAGGTCCTCATCACGGTGTCGCTGGTCATGGCCACCTACGCTGTAGCGACTCGACTGCACATCTCAGGGCCGCTGGCGGTGGTTGTGGCCGGTCTCTTCATCGGCAATCACGGCAAGCGCTTCGCCATGAGCGTCACCACGCGAGCGCACATGGAGACCTTCTGGTCGGTGCTGGACGAGCTTCTCAACTCACTGCTGTTTCTGGCCATCGGGTTCGAGGTGATCGCGTTGACGATTACCGGCCAGATCGTGGGCGCGGGGCTGATTGCCATACCGGTCGTCTTGTTGGCGAGGTTCGTGAGCGTGGCCGGTCCAATTACTCTGATCGGTTTGCGGCAGGAGTTCACCAAGGGTGCGATCCCGGTGTTGACCTGGGGTGGGTTGCGCGGCGGTATCTCGGTTGCGCTCGCGCTCTCGTTACCGACAAGCCCGGTGAAACCCCTGTTGCTCGCGACGACCTATGCTGTCGTGATCTTTTCGATCGTCGTCCAGGGGCTGAGTGTTGAGCGTGTCGTCCGCGCCGCCGTACGTGGCTCGTGAAAACACTAGAATCGAAGTGATGTCGAGCGAGCCTGAGCGAATCGACCATTACCGCATTACGCGTAAGCTCGGACAGGGTGGGATGGGGATCGTCTATGCCGCTCACGACGAGCGACTCCACCGCCAAGTCGCCATCAAGATGATCCTTGATGTGGGCGCCGATGCGACCGCCCGCGAGCGTTTCTGGCGCGAAGCTCGGGCCGCGGCTGCCGTCAATCATCCTCATGTCTGCCAGCTGTACGACGTCGGTGAAATCGACGGGCAGCTCTATATCGTGATGGAGCTGCTGGAGGGGGAGTCGCTGGCGTCGCGTCTCGATCGCGGGCCTGTCGATCTCCCTCAAGCGCTAAACATGGCCCTGTCTGTTCTCGATGCGCTTGACGCGCTGCACGAGCAGGCGATCGTGCATCGGGACCTCAAGCCGTCCAACGTCTTTCTGACCAAGTTCGGGGTCAAGTTGCTCGATTTTGGGCTTGCCCGTCCAGTCGTTAGTGACCAGCTGGCGACGGTTCAGGATCTCACCCTCCCAGGGAATGTGGTCGGAACTCCCGCGTATATGGCGCCTGAACAGCTCTCGGGACAACCGTCCGATGCTCGAGCCGACCTGTTTACGGTCGGGGTCGTGCTGTGCGAGATCATCACCGGGAAGTCACCCTTCGCCGGAGCCAACATGGTGCAGACCATGCACGCGATTCTCAACGACCGACCTCTAGTGCTGACCGGTTCGTCGACGGTCGATGCGGTCGACCGGATCATTCAGCGGTCGCTGGAGAAGCTCCCCGCGGCGAGGTATCAGAGTGCGCGCGAGATGGCTGACGACGTACGGAATGCGGTGGTGACCTCCGACACATCCGGAGAAGTGCCTGTGGCGCGGGCGATGACCAGGCTGGTCGTCTTGCCGTTCCGCGTGCTGAGGTCGGACCCTGAAACCGATTTCATGGCGTTCGGCCTGGCCGATGCGATCACCGGCTCGCTCTCCGTTCTTGAATCGCTGGTCGTCCGGTCGAGTTTGGCGGCGTCTGAGTTCGCCGAAGGGACCCCGGACTTGAAACGCCTGGCGCGTGAAATCGACGTGGATGCCGTGCTGACCGGCACACTCATGCGGGCCGGCGATCAGATCCGTGTGAATGCCCAGCTCCTGGAGGCACCGGGAGGGACGGTGTTGTGGTCAGAGAGCAGCCAGTCTCCGATCGGTGATCTGTTCAAGGTGCAGGATGATTTCACGCAGCACATCGTCGAGTCGCTGTCGATTCCGCTGACGCGGCGCGAAGAGCAGATGCTCAAGCACGATGTGCCAGCCACCGCACACGCCTACGAGTTCTATCTCCGTGGCCACGAGTGCGCGAGGGACCGCGCGACGTGGCTGATTGCACTCGACCTGTACAAGCAGTGTATCGATGAGGATCCGAACTTCGCACCCGCCTGGGCGCACCTCGGTCGCATGCAGCGGCTCAACGCCATCTATGTGGAGGCGGAGCGGGCCGACGAGCATCTTGCGGAGGCCGAGGCGTCGTTCAAGCGTGCGCTCGAGTTGAACCCAGACTTGCCGCTGGCCCACAGTCTGTGCGCCTATCTCGAAGTCGACTTTGGCCGTGCCAAAGAGTCGATGCTGCGGCTGCTCGACGTTGCCAGCCGCCACCGGGCCGACCCGGAAATCTTCGCCGGGCTGGTCCATGCCTGCCGCTACTGTGGTCTGCTCGACGCGTCGATCGCGGCGTACGAGAAGGGGTATCGTCTCGACCCCAACATCCGGACCAGCGTCTGTCACTCGTACTGGTTTTCGGGACAGCTCGAACGCGCCGTGGAGACCGACAGCTCGGTGGACGCACCGTTTATGAAGCTACTGGCTGAGATTCGTCACGGGAAGATCGACCAGGTCTTGGGCGTTCTGACCGCACTGGGATCTCGCGACCGTTTGATGTACGGGAGCGGGTGGCAGCGTCTCGTGGCCGCGTTGACTGGCGACAAAGCGACGTTCGACGAGGGTCTCGACGACGAGGTCGCCAAAATGCGGGACCCGGAGGGGATCTTCTATTGGGCGCTGATGGCGATGCTGTTGGGTGACACCGACCGCGTGATCGCACTTCTGCAGACAACCTTGGACCGTGGGTGGTTTTGTTACCAGGCGATCGCGAAGGAGCCCGTGCTCGACGACCTTCGGTCGGACTCGAGGCTGTCGGCCATCGTTCGTCAGATGGAGTCTCGGCAACGGGAGGCCGCAGCTACGTTCGTGGCGGCAGGCGGTAGTCGTCTGCTGGGGCTGAACGCGTGAACCCGACCTCGGACCTGACGAATACCCCAAACCCGGCGATGTCGAGGGTGAGTACCTGGGAGTCAGTCCCCGGGTTGCACGACTTCGATCCGAACATCATCCGGGCCCATGATGAACGAGATCTTCATATCCTGACCGAGGGGGTTCGTATAGGGCCGCGGGTCCATTTGAAACTCGACGTCTTTGCCTCGAATCTCGTCCGCAGCGGCATCGAGATCCGAGAAACCCCAGCCCAAATGGTCTATTGATCGGCCCCGGGTGGGCTCGAGCGATCCCTCCCGCAGTTGCGACACGAGCAGCCATACGCGGCCATAGCGAACGCCGTTGAGGCGTCCCTTCATCTGATCCGCCTCACCACCGAAGATGTTCTGATACCACGCGAGCGTCGCCTCTGGATTCGGCGATCGCAAGTGCAGGTGATGGAACCCAAGGTCCTCGTGATCCTCGACGACCTCGATCTTCGTTCCCCATGGGTCCTCGACGAATGCCAACTTGAACAACCCGTCGATCTCGCGAATGTCCTCCGTCACGTTCACGCCCGCGGCCTTCCACGCCGTCATCTTCGCGCCGAGGTCTTGGAAGGAGAAGCCGATGTGGTCGACGCCCGAGCCGACGCTTCCGCCTTGCGGGTCTCGTTCAGCGAAGAGGAGCTGGACCTGTCCGACCTGGCATGCGCCGGCCCGGCCGAAATCTTCGCATCCCATATGCTCCATGTACCACTTGGCTGCTTCTTGGGCGTTCGTCGCGGTGAGGTGCACGTGGTGATAGTCGGCATCGGCGGCGTCCGACGGTGCCGCGGTGAGGGTGAGACAGATCGCGCCCAGCATTGGTACAAAACCACGAAGTGACATGGTGTCTCCTTTTCTCGCGTCGACTAACCCGGGAACCCCGGAATCGATGGCATCTGCATCTGTGTATAGCCGGCCGGTGGCTCGAAGGTGCCACTGGGCAGCGGACCCGGCTGAACGTCTGTGAGCGTGATGGTGGTCATGCCGTCGCCGGTGTCCGACACGATCCGGACGACCCGTCCAGCCGGAAGACCCTGGGCCTGAGCGACTGTCTGAAACTGGAGGAAACTCAGTGACATTCCGCCGCCCGCCATTGGCGAGCTCATCACGCTGGCGGCGTCGGCGACCCTGAGCATGACCTCGAAGAGTCCGATCTCGCTGTCGGTCGTCAGCCACAGCGCTCCGACGTTACCGTCCGAGTCGGTCATCTCGACTTCAAAGGCGCTCCACGACCCAATCTGGTCGGTGGCACCCGTTTCCTGAAACTGTAACTGCCCAGGATCGAATGGGGAGTCGGCCTGATCGGCGATGCCCGGCACCTGTTGCATCATCTGTTGCATCATCTATAGTTGCTGTGGGCCCCACTCGATGTAGCGCTGTTCAGGATGCTGCACCATATACATGGTCGGGCTCTCGCCGCTGATCGAGATCAGCGACATCTCCGCGGACATGTCCATTCGCATCCGGTTCTCACCCAGGTAATAGTCCATGTCCATCGCAGGCTCCCCGGCGGACTCGACCCGCATGACCGCCTTGACGTCGCCTGATTGTGCGCCCGTCCAGATGACTCCAGGACCTGCCGTGAGCACCGCCCACACCAAGGCCCCGCCGATCGCAACCCGTGGCGTTCCCTTCATCTACGTCCTTTCCTTCTCCAACAGCGTCGCCGCATTATAGCGTCGTTGGTTACACGAGATGGAACCCGATCCACCACGCGATCACACCGAGCAGCAGGCCGATGAGACTGTCAATGGCGTAGTGGTATCGGCCGAGGACGGTCGCGATCGTGATGCTTGCCGCGACAACGCCGAAGGCCAGCCCGAATTCCGTGTCGACAGTGAAAATCGCCAGCGCCGCGGCGAGCGTGACCGCTGCGTGTCCGCTCGGGAACGTGTTCACCTGAACGCTCGCATGGTCGAGCACCGTCACGTTGAGTCGACGAAAGAAGAGACCGCGCGCGTCTGCAGGTCCCACGCGCTCGAAGGACCGGGGTGGCCGGGTCTGTACCCACGGAAGCATCCCGTATGCACCGAAGCCGGCGATGAGGAGTGCGGTCCAGAAGCTGTCGGCCTCCGCGCGGGCTCCCAGCCAGCACAGCACGGCGAAGCTAGCTGGCACGAACGGGTACGCTAGCAAATAGGTGAGCTCGAAGTACTCCAACACGACACGAGGTCCCCGCATCAAGAACTCCGTGCCCTTGAGGGTTCGAAACAGCACTCGGTCGACGTCGATCAGGCGTTGCTCGATGGCCGTCATCGGTCGCTCGAAGAACAGCCCGCACAGCCAGTATCCCTGCACGAGGTAGATCCCGGGAATCCACTCTCGCACAATCTGTAGCGCGGGTGATGGTCGCAGCTGGGAGAGCACGACAGAGAGCCCAATGCAGGCGATGGCGATCGCGAGAACCCGCACCAGATAGCGAACCGGGAGCGGCCGCCGCACCGCGAGCAGGGTCAGGTAGGCGAAGAAGGTGCAGACAACCCACTCGGTCACCCAGAGTCTTGACAGGTCGATCATGGTGTCTGAGGCGCAGGAGGCGCGACGATCTCCGGGGGTAATTCGGGACCGTGTCGCAACACGTCCCAGCAGGTTGGCACAAGCCACATCGTACTCGCGACCCGCGCTGAGACGATCGCTACGGCGGCGGCCACGGCTCCGATGAAGTCGAGCCAATGAATGCCAACCGTCAACACAGTCGCGATGCCAATGAGCTCGATCAGTGTGGCCCATGTAGCCGATGCGCTGCGTCGAGCGTGCACCAGCAGGCCGCGCTGGCACGCGAGCAGGACCGAGAAGGCCGGAAGAACTGCCAGGATACGAGTTGGCGTGAGCGCGAATTCCGTCAGCTCATCGCTGAGTCCGGAGATGTCGCGGAACCAGACGACGGCGAGGGGCGTGAACGCGATGAGGCCGAGACCGGCCGCGGCGCCAAGGGCGAGCGCCAGCGCGAAGTTGCGGATCATCGGGTAGTGTTCGCGATGGCGGCCAATCAAGGCGATGACCACCTCGAGGTACGACAGACCCAAGGAGCGGAAGATAAAGGTGAGCCCATGAATGACGGGAAGCACCGCCAGCGATTCGAGCGCATATCGACTCTGGCCCATGAAGAAGGTAACGGTCGGCTGTGACGCGAGGGCGAGCAGTGACGTAAGCGCCAGTGGGGTGTAGAAGCCTAGCAATGAGGGGAGACGCAGGCTGGCGAGCCGGCCTGGATCACGATGCCGCTCGAGTACTCTCGGAAGCAGCCCTGCGGTCATCGCACGGCTCGCGATCGCCTCCAGGACGACGCCCGCCGACAGCGCGAGCGCTCCGATGTACGCGCCGGGTAGCGTCGAGATCTGCCAGGCGATAAGGGCCGTCGCCGACATGGTTGTCAGGCGCACCACGGTCCCGTACGCCACGCGTCTGGTGAGCCCGTTCCGAATCAACAGGCCTTGCCGGAATCGTCGATACCCGATCGCGGCAGTCCACGGCAGCATGAGCGAGAGAGCTCCATGGGCGAGGCTGGCGACGTCGTCAGGCAATGACAACCCCGAGGCGAGACGGCCGAAGACGGGCGGCGCGAGGATGGCCAGTTGAACGAGGGTCAGTAGAGCGCTCAGACCATACGAGAACCGGCGGAGCGCGACATACGATTCCCGGTCTTCCACCAATGCCGTCGAGGCGCTCATCAGCACGATGACCGGCGACTCGATGATGATCGCGAAAGCGAAAGCGATCCCAAACGCGGCCAGGTTGGTGACGGGGGCGTCGAGTCTCGCGATGATCGCCGCCAGATACGGTCCCTCGACCGACATCATCAGCCACGTTCCCGCCAGAGGGAGCCAGAAGGCGAGGATGCGTCGGTAAGTGAGGGGGGGGTTCGGCATAACTCACTCGGGCGCAGGCCTTCCATCCGAGTTGAGATTGGTAATCAACGACTCTTGACCGACCAAAATGGTCGGATATATAGTTGACCCTACTAATTGAGACTCGATCTCAATAGACGTCTCGAAAGAAAAAGCCCGCCAGGTGGTGACTCACCTAACGGGCTGGCCGAACGCTCGCCTCCAACTCCTTGCAGGTCGCGAGAAGCGTCGCTGCGTTCAACCGGTCCATTGTAGGAGGTTGACGTGATGGCGCGCAACAGATTCGAAGCGCACGAGAGGAACAGCGATGCCGTCACGCGGACGACCTTTCCTGACAGTGGTTTTCACCGTCTTTTGTCTGGGTGCCGGAGCCGTCGCTTCGGCTGAACCCTCGGACGTCAATGAGCCAGCCGACGCCGAAGGCGAGCAGCAGGATGAGATCGATCTTGAGGAATTGCGGCGTCAGCTGGACATCCTGGCCGAGGAGGTTGAGCGTCTCAGAAGCGGCGAACAGCCGATCGAGCTCACCGACGAAGACGCTCGCACCCTCGGGTTGGCGCCGTCAGCGGCCGCGACCTATGAGCGGGGGAACGGGGTCTCGATCGCTGGCTACGGCGAAATGCTGTTTGAAAACTTCGCAGGTGAGAACGAGGCAGGACAGCCGACGGGAAGCACCAGCCAGTTCGATTTCCTGCGGGCCATTCTGTACGCCGGATACCGTTTCAACGACAAGTTCCTGTTCAACTCTGAGATCGAGGTCGAGCACGCGGACGAGGTCTTCGTCGAGTTTGCGTATGTGGATTACCTCGCGCACGAGAACTTCGGCGTTCGAGGAGGGATGCTCCTCGTGCCGATGGGCTTGGTCAACGAGTTTCACGAACCCAATGTCTTCCTTGGCGCCGAGCGACCGGTCACAGAGCAGCGGATTATTCCGAGCACGTGGCGGGAGAACGGCGGCGGCATTCATGGCTCGGTCGACCGAGTTGCCTTTCGCGCGTACGTCATCAATGGACTTGACGGATCGGGGTTCTCTTCGAGCGGTATTCGCGGCGGGCGCCAGAAGGGCTCGAAGGCCAAGGCGAGCAGCATGGCCTTCACCGGGCGAGTCGACGTCACGCCGGCGCCAGGTGTCTTCGTGGGTGCGAGCGTATATACCGGCGGCTCCGGTCAGGGCGAAATCTCTCTGGATGACCGCGAGTTCGACGTGCAGACCACCATCTTCGACGTGCACGGACAGGCACAGATTCGTGGGCTCGATCTGCGGGTCCTCTATGCACGCGCGAGTATCGGCGACGCGGCGGAGTTGAATCAGGCATTGGGGAAGACCGGGTCGGGTGGCGTGGCGGAGCTGATGCAGGGCGGATACGTTCAGGTCGGTTACAACGTGCTTTCGCAGGCGGCCGAAGCCGGCGGCATCGCCCTCACTCCGTATGTGCGGTTCGAGAAGGTCGACACGCAGGCCACGATGCCGGTTGGATTCGACCGCGGTTTGTCGACGAAGAACATGTTCACGACCGTCGGTCTCGAGCTCAAGCCGATTTCAAACGTCGTCGTCAAGGTTGACCATGCGTGGGTGAGGAACGACGCGCAAACCGGTGTGAACCAGTTCAACATCGGTCTTGGCTATGCGTTCTGACGGAGAGGGATTGTAGGGATTGTAAGGATGACGGTCGCGGTGAAGCGTTCCGTTGTGGTGGGCATTGCGACGCTGCTGTTGTCCCCGGTCAGTCTCTTCTCACAGACGGGGCTGATGACCCGGGAAGAAGCGCTGGCGTCCGTCTATCCGGGTGCGACGGTCGAGGCCGAGCGGGTGTTTCTGACAAGCGAGCAAACCCAGCGCGCGTCCGAGCTCGCGCGGGTCGACATCGAGAGTCCGCTCGTCGCACGATACGTGGCGCGCGAAGGGGGGCGCGTTGTCGGGAGGGCGTACGTCGACACGCACGTTGTTCGGACGAAACCCGAGAGTCTGCTGATCGCACTGGCATCGGATGGAGCCGTCCGGCGCGTCGAGGTGACGGCGTTTCTCGAGCCGCGCGAGTACTTGGCTCCGCAGGCGTGGTTGCGTCAGTTCGATACACAGCCGCTGAGTGACGAGGTGGCGCTGCAGCGGGCCATCCGCCCGATCGCGGGAGCCACGTTGACGGCTCAATCGGCGACCGATGCCGTTCGACGCGTGATGGCGATAGATGAGGTTCTGGAGGGGCAGGGGCGTCGATGAAGCCGTGGGAGCGCCGGTCGTTTAACGGACTGAATATCGTCGTGGCGATCACCGGGCTCGTCTACTTCTATATGAAGTACGCGTTGCCGTCCGATGACCCGTTCGCGGTCGTCAACCACCCCTGGCAGTCATCGATGTTGTCACTTCACGTCGTTTTGGCGCCGTTCGTGGTTCTGCTGTTCGGCATCGTGCTCCGCTCCCATATCATCAAGAAGCTGGTTTCCAATAACCGACCTGACCGACGCACCGGCTGGATCTCGCTCGTCAGCTTCTCGACAATGGCGCTGTCAGGATACCTCCTCCAGGTCGCGACATCGGTGGCCTGGCTCAATGTGTTCGTCGTCCTTCACATCGGGACGAGCGTCGTGTTCATCATTGGGTATGGTGCGCACTTGGTGATCGGATGGCGGTTGCTGTGGGCCGCCGAGGCCGTGACGCCTCGCGAGGTGAGTCTCCCCGATACCGCTGGGCTTCCTCTCTGATCCTCAGCGACCGACCGGAGTTCGGCGATGACGTCGTACTCGTTCACACACTGGACGCGACTCGCTAGGAGGGTCACGGCCGGCTGCGCCGTGGCGCTGACGGTCGGGGCCAGCGTGTCCCTTCATCCGGCCGAGGTCGCCAGCCGCGTTACCGAGCGCCAGGTCTATCTCATGGGGACCCGCGCGACGCTTCGGTCATGGGAGCCGTCGCGCGCGGAAGCGGTCGCAGCGCTCAACCGGATGCTTTCGATGCTTGAGTCGACAGACCGGGAGCTGAGCACGTGGCGACCAGAGAGTCTTCTCAGCCGGCTCAATCGACAGCCGGTAGCCGAGTCGTGGGCGGCACCCGATTCGCTATGCCATTTGTTCGGTGAATTGACGACCTGGACCCATTTGTCGTCGGGCGCTTTTGACCCGGCTGTCGGTTCGCTCATCGATGTTTGGCGTCTGCGGGAGGCTGGTGCGCGGCCCACTCGCTCGGCGGTGGAGGGAGCTCGGGCGCGCGCGGGTCTCGATCGTTTCGCCGTCAAAGCTTCTCCATGCTCGATCACCCGCCTAACGAATGCGACCATCGACGCGGGGGCGTTCGGGAAGGGTGCAGCCCTTGATCGGGTGGCCTCGCTTGGCGAGTCAGGATTGATCGACCTGGGTGGCCAGCTGGCCGTGTTCGGTGAGTCTCCACTCGGGGGCTGGCCCGTTCGCATCGCGCATCCCCGCCAGCGAGAGACGCCGGTCGTCGAACTGAACCTCACGAGCGGCTCGCTGGCCGTTAGCGGTGGGTCGGAGCGAGACCGCTGGGTTGATGGTGAGCGCGTGGGTCACATTGTCGACCCGAGAACCGGGCGACCGGTCAGCCGATTGCTATCGGTTGCGGTCTGGCACGAGCGCGCTGTGGCGGCCGACGCAATCGCGACGGCCCTCTATGTGATGGGAATCGACGAGGGACGTGTCTGGGCGGAAGCGCATGGTATTGCGGCCTGCTTCGTGGTTCCGCGCGGGCGGGGCGTGTCCCCCTCAAGAGACGATGTCGATATCGTGACCACGATCCCCTTCCGTCTCCGATTCTTCTAGCCTCTGAATCCCGACGCCCGTGAAGCCGAACGCCGCGGCTACAAATGGGTTCAGGATGTTGAAGAAGGCGAACGGCGCATAGGTCAGTGTGGCGACACCAAGCGTTTGTGCCATGAACGCCCCGCAGGTATTCCACGGGACAAGCACCGAGGTCAGGGTGCCGGCGTCTTCGAGCGTTCGCGACAGGTTCTTCGGGTCCAACCGCTGGCGTTCGTATTCGCTGCGAAACATCCGACCGGGCAGCACGATCGCGATGTACTGATCCGAGGCCAGTACGTTCATCCCGAACGACGTAACGAGCGTGGCCGAGATGAGGCTGCCGGTTCCACGAACGGCCGTGAGAATGCGTGCGGCAATGACCTGAAGCAAACCTGTCGTTTCCATCACGGCTCCGAAGATCATGGCGGTCATGATGAGCCAGACCGTCGTCAGCATGCTGGCCATCCCTCCGCGGGAAAGAAGATCGTCGAGCGCCACATCGCCCGACCGCAGCTCGAAGCCTCCATACATGGCGACCCAGACTCCTTTGACGAGTGCGAGCCAATCCGGCAGCTCACTGGCACCCATGTAGTTCAGTACCGCGGTGCGTTGGAATACGACTGCAAAGACCCCACCGACCAGTGCACCGATTAGGAGGGCCGGGAATGCGGGAACCTTCCGAATCACCAACCCGAGCACGACAATGACGGGAATCAGAAGGTGAGGGCCGATCACAAACTGAGTTTCGAGGACGTCAAGGACGGAGTCGAGCTCCGCCGTTCCTTCCGGTATCGGCGTGAAAAACCCCGCGGCCAGGAACAGCACGAGGGCGGCGGCAAAACTTGGGGCTGTCGTCCACACCATGTGTCGGATGTGCACGAAGAGGTCTGTTCCCGCGACCGCGGGGGCGAGGTTGGTCGTGTCGGACAGCGGCGACATCTTGTCGCCAAAGTAGGCCCCGGAGATCACGGCGCCGGCGGCCAGCCCCATGTGGAGGTTCTGAGCCGTTGCGATTCCGATCAGGGCGATGCCGATTGTGCCTGCGGTCGTCCACGAGCTGCCGGTCGCGGTGGCCACCACGGCGCAGATGAGGCAGGCGGCGCCGTAGAAGACCGACGGCGAAAGAATCGAGAGGCCGTAGTAGATCATCGTCGGCACGACTCCGGCGAGAATCCAGGTCCCGATCACCGATCCCACGACGAGCAGAATCAGGATGGCTCCCGTCGAGACCGACAGGCCGCGGCTGATGCCGGCTTCGAGGTCCTTCCAGGGTTGTCCATTGAGGAGGCCGATCACCACACAGAGACCTGACCCGAGGATGAGCGCGATCTGATTCGGCCCTGATGACGATTCGTCACCGAACAAGTACACCGACGTCGATAGCATGCCGATCAAGAGACAGACGGGGGCCATCGCCTGCCCGAGGCCTGGAGTGGGTCGACGCGACTGAGGGCCGTTAGTCATCGGAACTCAAGCTGCGTAGCGACCGCGGCGAAGTTGGCGATACGTAGTCGCGCTCAGACGGAATGCACGCCGTCGCATAGGACTCGATCGCGCTGCTGGGCATCCCGACGTGACCCGGTCACCGATGTCGACCGCGAGAGTTGTGTCTGTGCCAGCCGTCGATCCCGCACCGTCTTCTCGGGACGGCGTCGGGAGCGCCGCGAAAGGTGCATCCGGAGCTTTCTCCAGGCAGCGCATCAAGATGGCTTCGAGTTCTGGCGGAATGCCGATGCCACTTCGTTCCGACGGTGGCTCCGGCAGGGTTGAGGCCGGCACGTATGTTCCGGATTATAGACGCTCGCCTGCGGCGTCAGCGCCGTCAGCAGCCGTCGGTGATGCCGAGTCGCTGCCGCTTGAGGTAGAGACCCTTCCGGGAGAGTCCTAGTCTCTGGGCGGTCATTCCGACATGGCCCTTACAGGCCTGCAAGCTTCGTCGTATCATCGCTTCTTCGAACTCTCCAACCGCATCAGAGAGCGGCTGGTCAGTCTGGATAGAGATCTCTTGTGCCCCCGCGGTACGGGCCGACTGCACGGTCTCGGCGATGGCCTGCCCGGCCTCGATGACCGGTGATGAGAGCTGGTCCAGCCCGAGCACCGAATCGCCGTCCGTCATCGCGAATGCTCGTTTGATCTCGTGGTCGAGCTGGCGAACGTTGCCCGGCCATTCGTAGAGAAGCAGACACTTTTGAGCATCTTCCGTAATACCGACGTTCGTCCTTCCGCTCTCCCGAGCGTAGCGGTGAAGGAAATGCTGCGCGAGCGGCAGGATCTCCTCGCGTCGAGAACGCAAGGGTGGGATGTCCAGCGTGAAGATATTCAGGCGGTACAGGAGGTCTTCGCGAAACCTTCCGTCCCGGATCTTCTCATCAAGCTTGGCGTTCGTGGCCGCGATCACCCGAACATCCACTTTGATGGGTCGTGACTCACCTATCGGTTGTATCTCACCGTTTTCGAGGAAGCGGAGGAGTTTCGGCTGCGTGTCGTGATCGAGTTCACCGATCTCGTCGAGTAGCAACGTACCCCCGTTGGACGCCCGGATGACCCCAAGTGAATCAGCTTGCGCCCCGGTAAACGCGCCGCGCCGATGACCGAATAGCTGACTCTCGACCATGTCTTTTGGCACGCCGGTGCAGTTACAGGCGACGAAATCATGGTCGGACCGGTCAGAGTACTTGTGGATGATTCGAGCCAGGACCTCCTTGCCGGTTCCGGTCTCCCCAAGAATTAGAACCGCCCACGGCGTCTTTGCCATTCGCTTGGCGTTGATCACCAGCTCGCGCATCCGATCGGACACAAAGACACCGTCCTCGTCGCCCAGTACTGCAGCGGCCGACATGAGTGAGTACTGGGCGCGCTCCGCCTCCTGGAACGACTTGAGCGCCACCGACTGTTTCAGGTAGGAGTGGAGGTCCCGGAGAAACCCATGGGCTTGAACCGTGCTCAGCGGCCGCACGAGTAACTCGAGTTCCCGATCGTGCATCCGTCCGACCGGCACCCTCATGTCCGTCTTCGAATTCGTCGCCGCTTGCTTCGCCTCGCCAGACGACCAGCCCATGAGCCAGGACTCGGATGCCACGGTCGCTCGACCGCTCGATGATTGCGGCTGCCGTCGTGTGACCGGATTCTCGGAGCAACACGAACGCCTCCTGTGCCAGGAGATCTGGCCTCCAGACCAAACGATCCAATGCCACAGCATCGGTCATCTCGATGCTGCGTGTTTCCCGCGGTCTCTCGCCGGGGCTACCGTCCTGTCGTTTCCTTCCCCCGGGTAGCGTGGGTTCAGTCAGAGGTCCCAGATTCCAGGGCTCCACTTCCAGAACTCGCCGGATTTCCGCATCGGGTCGCATCGTTCGCAAATAGCTCATGGCGGCGTCCATGCGGGGACCAACGCCCCCGACGGCAGAGAGCACTCGGAGGGAGCGTTCGAACTGTCGCCGCGCCGACTCGGTTCCCCCGGCCCACGCATGCAGCGCGGCGCGCACCGCTCGATCTCGGCAAAGACCGCAACCGGAACGTCCTCGGCCAGCTCAGCCGCAGCGTTGATGTAGGTAGTCGCTTCGTCTGAACGTCCAAGTTCGATAAGGGCGTCCGCGGCAAGGACTCGTAGTGAGATCTGATGAGTCTTATCCGCCCGCCCGTCCGCCGACCTGATCAGCTTGGCGGCACAGCGCTCTGCATCGCTCCATTGATCACACGCTAGGAGTGACCTCAACCGGGTGGCTCCGACCGCCAGTTGCTGCCAGGAGAGAACCGAGGGTTCATAAACAGAAACTTTCTCGTCGATCTGCTTTAGTAGCTCGTGGCACTCAGCATTCCGTCCTCGCGTTAGCTGTAACTGAGCGTAGCTGTCGAGCAGAGAGATCTGACTAACTGACTTCTCGGTCGTCTAGCCCCATACGATTATGCCTGTCATCTCCTCCTCCTTTCGGACCGCGATCCGGCGTCTCGACCCTCCGCCGCACCCCGTGCGGTTGGATCTAGTGCCTCGTAGCGAAACTCATCTTGTGTTTTTCCCGGCGTTTGACGAGCTCGGTGTGGCGATGCCGGTTGCGCCACACGACGTAAGCCAAGATCGCCCGGCGGCTGTGCTCATGGTCCGGATAGTCGGAGTTGGCAAGCGCGAAATAGCGGACGCCCGAGAAGATCGCTTCGATCCGATTCAGCCACGAGGCGTAGGTCGGCGTGAACACGAGCTCCACGTTGTGGTCGGCGGCCCAGTCGGTCACCTCGCGTCGCTTGTGGGGCGAGAAGTTGTCGAGGACGAGGTAGAGGCGCGTTGGGCGTGGGTAGGTCGAGCGAATGTGCTTGAGGAACAGCAGCACTTCGCGACATCGCTTGCGTCGGTAGCACCGCATCATGAGTCGGTTGTCCGCGACGTCGTACGCCGCGAGGTATTGGCGGGTGCCATGGCGGCGCCGGTACGTGGCGCGCAACCGCGCCGGGTGCCGGACCCTGCGCCACGCACGGCCATGGTAGGGGCGCACTTCGATGGGCCCGAATTCGTCGAAACAGATCACGCGGGCGTTCGGCGGCGCGGCCCGGTAGAGCGCACAGAGGCGTTTTTTTTGGCGGCAAAGTCGGGGTCGGGGCTCTCCTTCCAGGTCTTCGTGCGTTGGAACGAGAACCCCTGGTCGCGCAGGATGCGGCCCAGCGTGGTGGCGTGCAGCTCCTTGACCACCCCGCACCGCACAAGATGGGCCGCCAGTTTCCGGAGGGACCACACGGTGAACGGCAGGCCCAGGTCGTGCGGCCGCGTCCCCGCGACCTCCAGCATGACGCTGATCTCTTCCGGCGCATACTTGGACGGCCGGCCGGACGCTTTCCGCGGCCGCAGCACCGCGAAGCCGCCGGCGTTGAACCGCCGAATCAGCTCCCGCACATACTCTTCGTGGAGATACAATCGCCCGGCAATGGCTCGCGCCCGCATCCCCTGCCCCGAGAAGGCGACCACCTGGGCGCGCCGCAAATACGCTGCCGTCTTCGTCGTCTTCAAGACCCGCGTGAGCCGCCGGCCCTCCGCGAGCGTCAGTTCTCGAACATACAGACACACGTGAACCTCCTTTGGCTCTCACGTCTGTCCGTATTGGATACGAAGTGCGATTAAAGTACAAGATGCTTTTCGCTACGAGGCACTAGTTACCTAGCGCCTCCGCGCCGTTTCCCCAAACCAACGTGTTGCCCCGGACAGGGGTGTCTCCCCAGACGAGCGTCTCTGAGTCAACCAGATTGCCCCAGACCAGGGTGTTACCCCAGACCAAAGTGTTCCCCCAGACCAGGGTGTTGCCCCAGACCAAGGTGTTGCCCCAGACCAAGGTGTTGCCCCAGACCAAGGTGTTGCCCCAGACCAAGGTGTTGCCCCAGACCAAGGTGTTGCCCCAGACCAAGAGACCAGGGTGTTCCCCCAAACGAGCGTGTTTCCCCACACAAGCGTCTGTCCGTCAGCTCTGGCGTCGGTTACGCCGTCGCCCGGGATTCGGTCGGCGAAGATTAACCCTCCGACATCTACAGCTTCGCCCTCGATCGAAGCCTGCGGCAGCTCCGCAGTCGGTCCCAGAAGCCCGGCGTAGATTGCCGAGATAACGTTTAGACTTCCCGCACCTGCTTCGACCAAACCGGCGCCTTCGATCGGCGATGCTGCTGACTGAAGAGAGATCTTGACCTGCTGCGGTGTGAGCTCAGGGTTGCTCTCAAGCAGCAGTGCGACGGCGCCAGAGACAACGGCAGCAGACATGCTGGTCCCGCTCAATTCGAGGTATCCACCTGGGACCTGCCGCTCAGGGTAGGTCGTCGACAGGTAGGAAAACGGCGCCTCGAGAGAGACCACTTTGTTCCCTGGCGCGACGAGGTCGGGCTTGAGGACGTAGTCGTAGGCGGTGGGGCCACGCGAACTATAGGTGGTCACTTCGTCATCGGACCGGATTGCGGTCGACTGGGTGTTCAGCGCGCCCACGGTCAGTGCACTTGGCGTATTGCCGGGTGACGTGACTCCCCCGACGACCGGAACGTCGTCCTCAGTCTTCCCAAAATTGCCTGCCGAGCAGACCACGACGAGTCCGGCCGCAACGGCTCGCTCGACGGCCTGTCCGAGTGGGTCATCCCGATACGACTCAGTGACCCCGGTCCCGAGCGATAGATTGAGCACGCGGATGCGGTACTGGTCTTTACGTTCAATGGCCCAGTCGATTGCCTCGATCACCGTACGGACAGACCGGCCAAGGAACGGCCAACGGTGCAAGCCATTGATTAATAAGATTTTATCGCTTGTTATCGCGGGTAGTCTCGGTTTCGGCTCGCTCGGCTGCTCCTGGGATGGGTCGCCTTCGCCCCGAGAGGCGTTCGGTCAGTCCACCTGGGGAGGCGGCCTGGTGGCCTCCATTCGCTCAGAGCCCAGAACGTTTAACCGTCTGATTGCGAGGGACTCATCCTCGAGCCTGATCGGCGAACTCACACAGGCACCGCTGGTTCGTATAAATAAGGTTGACGACCGCGTCGAGCCCTGGCTCGCCGAGAGCTGGACGCAGTCGCCCGACGGTCTGTCTTACGAGCTCTCGCTTCGCCCAAACGTACGGTTCTCCGACGGGACTTCGTTCACGTCGGCTGACGTGCTGTTCTCGTTTTCGGCGGTCTACGACGACACGGTCGTCAGTCCCCTCGCTGATGTCTTGCGTGTCGGTGGGCAGCCGATGTCGGTTGTTGCGAAGGACGACCTCACAGTGGAGGTGACGTTCCCAGAGCCGTTTAGTCCAGGAATCAGGATCCTGAGTCATCTCCCCATCCTTCCGGAGCATCGTCTGGGGGACGCTCTTGCCGCTGGTACCCTGGCTGACGCCTGGGGCGTCACAACGGCGCCAGAGGACATGTCCGGACTCGGGCCGTTCGTGCTGGCCGACTACCGTCCGGGCCAGCGTCTCGTCTTCGGCCGGAACCTTCACTACTGGAGACTGAGTAGCGAGCGAGAGCAACTTCCGAGGTTGGACCGGCTGACGCTGGAAATCGTGCCCGACCAAGATGCCGAAATGCTGCGTTTTGAGGCTGGCGAGATCGACTTCACCCAGACGGAGGTGCGGGCGGAGGACTATGCCTCCTTGCGACACGCAGCCGCCGAAGGGCGTGCGCAATTGATCGATCTGGGCGTCGCGCTCGATGCCGACTTTCTTTTCTTCAACCTGAGTCCTGAATCGATGGCGGATGACCCTCGGCGTGACTGGTTGCAGGCTGATGACTTCAGGCGCGCGGTATCCCAGGCCGTCGACAGGAAGATGTTCGCCGAAACGGTGTACTTGGGTCTCGGCGAACCGGTCCATGGGCCGATCACGGCCTCGAACCAGCGATGGTACAACGCGAACGTCGATGTCTATGATTTCGACCTTGCCGAAGCTCGAACGCGGTTGGCAGGCATCGGACTCACCGACGTTGATCGTGACGGACGACTCGACAATCCGAATGGGACGCCTGCCCGGTTCACGCTGCTGACCCAGCGGGGACACAGTGTCCGCGAGCGCGCTGCCGCTGTCATCGCCCAGGACCTCGGTCGCCTCGGCGTGACCGTCGATGTTGTGCCTCTGGAGTTCGGATCGCTCATCGACCGCGTGTCGCGGATGGATTTTGATGCGGTGTATCTGGGGTTCCACGCGAGTGATACCGATCCAGGTTCCAACCTCGACCTGTGGTTGAGTGGGTCCGCTTTCCACTTCTGGAATCCTAGTCAACCCGCTCCTGCCACCGCGTGGGAGGCGCGCATCGACGCGCTCATGACGGCGCAGGTGGCAACCGCCGACGCCACTCAGCGGAAGCGTCTGTTTGACGAGGTGCAGCAGATCTTTGCCGACTACGTCCCGGCGATCTACTTTGCGGCGCCCCGAGTCATCATTGCCACGTCGCCCCGTGTCGCCAATGCACAACCCGCGCTTCTCGAGCCGTACATGTTGTGGAACGCTGACACGCTGGCCGGCGTGACTCCCCAGATGCTGTCCAGTGCACTGAGTCCCTAGGAGCCCGTGGTGAAGCGCCCGCGGCATTCGATCGACAAGGCATCCCGCAAGAGGCGACGCTGAGACTTTTTCGAGCGGGGTCGCATATGCCAACATTCTCCGTCGTCACGCCTTGCCAGGGGGGCGCCATGCCGGTCTCGGTGACACGCGCGAGCTTCACCACGGACTCCTAGCCGATGCCTCGGCGCATGCTCCTGCGACGGCTCATCCAGCGACTGATCTTCGCGGTGGTCCTTGTGTTCCTCGTGTCCTCAGGCTCCCTCTGGCTCGCGCATCTCGCACCCGGAGATGCAACGAGTGATCTGCGTCGTCCCGGGGTGAGCGAAGAGACCGTCGCACGTGAGCGCGAGCGACTCGGACTCGACCAACCGTTCGTCGTTCAATACGGCCAATGGCTGTCTCGTCTGGTGCGGTTCGATCTCGGTCACTCGACCCGGTACGGTCGGCCGGTCTCTGACCTGCTGGGGGAGCGCATGCGAAACACGGCGGTGCTGGCGAGCGCGGCGCTGGCGGTCGCCACGCTGCTCGGTGTGTGGCTCGGAGTGACCGGGGGTGCTCGTCCGGCGAGTCTGCTGACACCAGTCATCGGTGGAGTGTCGATTCTCGCCCTCTCGTTACCGTCACTGCTGTCATCGCTCCTGCTGGCGCTGTTTGCTGCTCGTACCGGATGGTTTCCGGTGAGTGGCATTAGTTCGGTAGGTTCTGAGGAACTCGGCTGGGTGGCGCGGATGGCCGACCTGACCTGGCACTTGACGCTTCCGGCATTGGCGGTGGCAATACCTCTCACCGCCACGATCGAGCGTCTGCAGTCTCAGGCGATGACGGAAACTCTGGAGCTGCCATTCGTTCGCGCCGCCGTCGCGCGTGGTTTGACCTGGCGGCGGGTGGTGTGGCGCCACGCCTTCCCCATTGCGCTTCGACCGGTCATGGGGGTCTACGGCATCATCATCGGTAGCGTTTTCAGTGGGTCGTTCGTGGTCGAAGTAGTGAGTGCGTGGCCGGGGCTGGGTCAGCTCATGTACGAGGCGCTGGTATCGCGGGATCCACACCTCATCGCCGGCTGCGGAATGGCGGGGTCTGCTTGTCTCGCTCTAGGCAATCTGGCATCCGAGGCAGCGTTGATAACGGTCGACCCGCGTCTGTGGACCGAAACATGACGTCCACCGCCACGGGAGTTGTGATCCTCGGCGTGTTCGTCGTCGCGGCGGTTGCCGCGCCGGTCATCGCGCTGAACCAGGCAGGTGAGCAGTTTCGCGAGCACCTCTATGCGCCACCGATGCAGGTGCATCTCCTTGATGATGGCGGGCACCTCCGTGCTCCGTTCGTCTACTCGCTTCGATTGATCGACCGGCTCGAACGGTCGTTTGTCGAAGATCGATCACGGCGACATTCGCTGAGCTGGTTCTCAGGCGGGAAAGTCGTACGGCTGGCCGATGCGAGCGCCGGCCCCCTACTGCTCCTCGGCGCAGACCAGTTGGGACGGGACGTCTTCTCACGGCTGGTCCTTGGTTCGCGTGCGTCGCTCGGGGTGGCGCTACTCGCGGCCCTGGCGGCGCTGGTCATCGGGTCGCTTTGCGGCGTGGCCGCCGGTGGGGTCGGTGGAGTCACCGACGAGGTGTTGATGCGGGTCGCTGACTTCGTCCTTGTACTTCCAGCGCTCTACGTCGTGTTGGCGTTGCGGTCGGTCACACCGTTGGTTCTGTCGGCGGTTGCCGTCTTCGGACTGATGACAGGCGTGTTCGCCGTTGTCGGATGGCCCTACGTCGCGCGCGGCGTTCGAGCCATCGTCGCCTCGGAGTCGCAGCAGACGTATACGCTGGCTGCCCGGTCGATTGGCGTCAGCGAGTGGCGGCTCATGACGCGGCACCTGCTGCCGGCGAGCTACGGATTTCTCGCCGTGCAGGGAACGCTTCTGGTTCCCGGCTTCATTCTGGCGGAGGCGACCTTGTCGTTCGTCGGATTGGGCTTCCCCGATTCGGCTGCGAGCTGGGGTGTCATGCTGCAGGAGGCGTCCAACATCCGGTCGGTCGCAGACTTTCCGTGGCTGTTGAGTCCTGCCGTCGCGATCATAGCGGTCGTGCTTGGCGTGAACCTGGTCGCACGCGCGCAGCCGGGCCACGAGCCCCTGTGGTGGGCGTTCCGGCACGACGTGCGCGAGGTGTAGCCGTCCAGGGGTCGGAATACCGTGTCAGGTTGAACACCTTCACGGTCCTCCGCCAATCGCCAGCACTATACTTGTCGCCAGACCTGTGAAATACGCCATCGTGACCTTTGGGTGTCGCGTCAATCAGGCTGACTCAACCGACATCGAGCGCCAACTCCTGGCCCAGGGCGGTCGACGAGCCACCGCCGAGGAGGCCGAGCTGGTCGTCGTCAACACCTGTTCAGTGACGGCTACCGCCGACCACGGCGCGCGTCAGATCATTCGACGGATCGCGCGCAAGAACCCGAGCGCCCGTATCGTGGCCACCGGTTGTTATGCAACTCGAGCGCAACTCGAGCTGGCGTCGCTGCCCAACGTGACGGCGGTGGTGCCGAATTCACAGAAGCTGACGTTCGTCGCCACGACGGCTCCGCTGCTCGGCGACGACCAGCAGACGACGGCCGAGCGGTTCGGGGACGGCGACGGCTCATGCGGCGAGCGGATCAGTCCGGGTTCCGGTCGCACCACCTATACGCTGCGGGTTCAAACCGGGTGTGACGAGGTCTGCGCCTACTGCATCATCCCGTCGACTCGGGGCTCCGGCCGCAGCATGTCGGTGAGCCGCGTGCTCGAAGAGGTGGATCGCATCGTGGCAGAGGGGTTCAAGGAGGCCTCACTGACAGGTGTGCACATCGGGTCATATGGCCGTGACCTGTCTCCCCGAACGAGCCTGTTCGAGCTTGTTCGCGTGCTCGACGCCCATCCCAGTGATCTGATGTTTCGCATGAGCTCGCTCGAGCCGATGGATTGCAGCGAGGCGATCGTCGACCTGGTGGCGAGAAGCGGCCGGTTCGCGCCGCACTTCCATTTGCCTCTCCAGAACGCGAGTGATCGGTTGCTGCAGGCCATGCGGCGTCCGTATTCGCTGGGCTATTACCAGCGCCTCGTCGACACGATTCGCAGCCGCATACCGCATGCGGGAATCGGCTCCGATCTGGTCGTGGGTTTTCCTGGTGAGACGGCCGACGATTTCGAGGAGAATCTCGAGTATCTCTCCGCGAGTCCCCTGACCTATCTGCACGTCTTCCCGTACTCCGACCGGCCGGGCACTGAGGCGAGCGGTCTGGCGGGGAAGGTGGATAGAAAGAGTGTTCGGGAGCGCGCCCGAGCCATCCGAGCCACCGGGAGTGGGCTGGCGGCCCGGTTCCGCATGTCGCAGCTGGGGGCCATCCGTCCCGCCTTGACGATCGACGGCGGCAGAGTCGCGGTCACTGACAACTACCTGAAGGTGCAACTTCGGGCCGGCCAACCTGAGAACCAACGAGTCCGCGTCAGGATCACCTCGTCCGGTGAGCCACCTGCCGGCGAGCTCGTCGGTTGACTACCCGCTCATCCGCGCTGCCATCGCCTGCGCGGGTGACACCGCATGGCCCTCGACGATCAGCTGACCGCAGGCGGCCCGGATGTCGCGTCCTCGACTCTTTCGGACCGAGACCATCGCACCTTGATGAGCCAGCGTCCGCGCAAACCGATCGATCTGGGCATCGGAAGGTCGCTGAAACGGGATGCCGGGCGCCTCGTTCAGCGGGATCAGGTTGATCTTGGCGTGAATGCCATGGAGCAACGCGGCTAGACGCTGGGCGTCTCGGATGGAGTCGTTCACGCCGGAGAGCATGACGTACTCGAATGTGATTCGACGCCGCCGAGCGACGGGAAACGTTCGACACGCCGCAATCACGTCTGCCAGGCTGTACGCATGATGCACCGGGACCAGCTGCTCGCGAAGAGCTTCAGTGGCCGCATGAAGCGACACGGCGAGGTTCGGCATGATCGCTTCGTTCGCCAGCCGGGTGAGCCCAGCGGGTACGCCGACCGTGGACAGGGTAATTCGACGCGGCGGCATGGCGAATCCGCTTTCGGCAGTCAGAATCCTCAGCGCCTTCATGGTCGCGTCATAGTTGTGAAGCGGCTCGCCCATCCCCATCAAGACCACGTTGAAGCCGGTCTCTGCCAGCTCTAGTGTGTGTGCGAGCCGACGGACCTGGCCCACGATTTCTCCCGCCGTCAGGTTGCGGGCAAGCGTCATCTTCCCGGTGAGACAGAAGGCACACCGCATCGCACAACCCACCTGGGTCGATACGCAGAACGCCTGTCGAGGTGTATCCGGGATGAACACCGACTCGACCCGCCGACCGTCGCTCAGTTGGAGCAAAAGCTTCTCAGTGCCATCCGTCGAGCGCTGTCGTTTCTCCACGGTAGGCGTGCCCACGACGAAGCGATGCTCCAGCCGTTGTCTGAGACCGAGCGACAGGTCGGTCATCCGAGCGAAGTCAGCGACACCTCGTCGGTAGATCCATCGGTATATTTGGCGGGCGTGGAACGGCTGAACACCTAGCTGTCCGATGGCAACTTCGAGCTCGGCCGGTTCTAGCTCGGATATGTCAATGGGCGACGTCATCGGGTCGAGTCCAGGAGGTGACGCAACATGCTGAGGACAGGCATGTTAGCACGTGGTCTGTTGTGTTCGTGAACTCTCGAGGGACGATCCAGCGGTTGAACAGCCGGCGCCATCGTGATATCATGACTTCGTTGGTTCGTTCACGTAATCCCTTTCTGTACAACAGTTTGCGAGTGTTGCTGCGGCTCTAGGTCCCGGTCGCAGCCAGGGCGTTCTCTCCGACATGATCGTTCGCGACGTCTTCTCCAATGGCCTCCGTCTCCTCACGGAATCGATGCCGGATGTTCGTTCGGCGAGTCTCGGCGTCTGGCTCAATCGCGGCTCGCGTCACGAGAACCAGAGCCACGAGGGCATCGCGCACTTCGCGGAACATATGCTCTTTAAGGGGACGGCCCGGCGGTCGGCCCAGGACATCGCGCAGGAAGTGGACTCGATCGGTGGGCAGCTCGACGCGTTCACGGCGAAGGAGTACGGCAGCTACTACATCAAGGTCCTCGACGAACACCTTCCCCGGGCGGTCGATCTGCTGGCTGACCTGGTGCTACGTCCCGCGTTCCGCCAGGACGATCTCGAAAAGGAAAAGAAGGTTGTTCTCGAAGAGATCAAGATGGTCGAGGACATTCCAGATGACCTCGTTCACGAGGTGTTTGCCGCGACCTTCTGGCCCGAGCATCCTCTCGGCCGATCCATCCTGGGTTCGCCTGAATCCGTCACCGGAATTTCACAGGGGGCCCTGCGGGACTTTTTCGCTCAAGCCTACGTCTGTGGCAACCTCGTGATCACGGCGGCCGGTCATCTCGACCATGCCCATTTGCGCGATCTGATCGAAGCGGCGTTCGACCCGGTTCAGGTCGATCCGGATCCGCTCGACGCTCGACCGCCACTCCCGAGCCCTCGGCTCGTCGTCAAGGACAAGGAGCTGGAGCAAAGTCATCTGTGTCTTGGTACCCGCGGGTACCCGCAGGACCATCAGGACCGCTATACGAGCTACGTTCTCAATACGGTGCTGGGCAGCTCGATGAGTTCTCGTTTGTTTCAGAACGTCAGAGAGAAGCGCGGCCTGGCATATGCGGTCAGTAGCGGACTGATGTCGTATCGCGACGCTGGTGTGCTCACGGTGTATGCCGGGTGTGACCCGGCGGCGGTCTCGGACGTCATTGATCTGGTTGTCGCCGAGCTCCGGACCCTCAGGCACGATCCGGTACCTGCTCCGGAGTTGCAGCGCGCCAAGGATCATCTCAAGGGTAACCTTGTGCTCGGTCTAGAGAGCACGACCAGCCGAATGTCGCAGTTGGCGCGGTCGGAGCTCTGTTTTGGCCGGCAGATCGATCTCGCCGAGCACCTGTCGGCGATCGATGGGGTTGGCGCCGACGATGTTCAGCGAGTGGCCACCGATTTGTTCTCGAATGGATCGCTCGGGGCGACGGTGCTGGGTCCGGCGACCGATGGGTCGGTGACGGAGTCCCAGCTCGCGCTGTGACATGACGCGGCGAGTCGGCCGTTGCCGGCACGCGCAATCACGCTGTCGAGGAGCGTCTGCCATCGCAGTTCAACTGACCGTGCTCGGGAGTGGAAGCGGCGGCAATTCGACACTACTGGCGCATCGTGGCCGCGGTGTACTGATTGACGCCGGGTTGAGCTATCGGCAGATCACACGCCGCATGGGTGACACCGGTTTCGATCCCAAGGGCGTTGAAGCCATTGTGATGACCCACGCCCACGGTGACCACACGCGCGGTGCGCGGATGTTCTGTCGCCGTCACGGCGTGCCGGTGTACGCGACGGAGAAGACGCGCGCAGACTGGGGTGCCGCCGACATGTCGACGTGGCGTCCGTTGCGGGCGAACCGATCCCACGACGTGTGTGGGCTGCGTTTTCACCCGGTGTCGATTCCTCATGACGCATCGGAAACGGTGGCGTTTCGTATCGAGACGCCCGAGGGCGCCATCGGTTTCGCCACAGACATCGGCGCGATGACCTCCGAGCTGGTCGAGCGGTTTCGCAATTGTCGGCTACTGGTGGTCGAGTCGAACTATGCCACGGAGCTGTTACGCGTGAGCCCGTATGATCGGTCGACTCGCGCCCGGATCGGCAGCGCCCGTGGTCATCTCTCAAACGAAGCGCTGGCTGAGTTTGTTCGAGACCACTTGGGACGGCAGGTGCGCTGCCTGGTCCTCGCGCACCTGAGCCGTGTCAACAACGTGCCTGAAATCGCAGAGATGACCTGCCGCGAGGCGCTTGCGGCGAGCGGACGGAACGATGTCGACGTGGTCGTCGCTCAGCAGGACTCACGAGCGCGAACCGTCGACTTGGCGGCGTGGTCAGGTGGCAGCACCGGTGTCGACCGCATCCAGATCGGGCTCCCTTTCGACATCGTCGCGACTGACCGACCTGCGACCTTCGACCCCCGGCTGACGACTCATCGACCAGCGGCCAGCGGCGAGCGACCGACGACATCTTGAATCATGATCCCACGCTATACCCCGCCCGAGATGGGCCGAATCTGGACCGACCAGCGACGCTATGAGACCTGGTTGTCGGTGGAGTGTGCGGCTGCCGACGCCATGGCCCGGCACGGGGTGATCCCCGCCGAAGCCGCCCGCGACATCAGAGAGCGGTCAAAAGTCGAGGCGGCGCGAGTCGATGAGATCGAGCGCACCACCCGGCATGACGTGATCGCCTTTACCACGGCCGTGGCGGAACATGTCGGACCGTCAGCTCGGTGGTTGCATTTCGGACTGACATCGTCCGATGTGCTGGATACGGCCCAGGCGCTTCAGTTGCGCGAGTCATGCGATCTTCTGCTCGCAGATCTGGATACGCTATCGGGGGTGATTCGGGCTCGGGCGTTTGAGCACAAACACACTCCGATGATCGGGCGTACCCATGGGGTGCACGCAGAGCCGATGACGTTTGGCGTGAAGCTCGCGCTCTGGTGTGATGAACTGCGCCGTGATCGCGAGCGGCTCGAGCGGGCCCGACAGACGATCAGCGTCGGCAAGCTCTCAGGTGCCGTCGGCACCTATGCTCATCTCGACCCTTCGATTGAGCAGTCGGTGTGCGACCAGCTCGAGCTGCGGCCGGCGCCGGTCGCATCGCAGGTCATTCAACGAGACCGTCACGCGGAGCTGCTGTCGGCGCTGGCCATCACCGCGGCGTCGCTCGAGACGTTTGCCCTCGAGGTTCGTGGCCTCCAGAAGACAGAGATCGGCGAGGTCGAAGAGCCGTTCGCCAAGGGCCAAAAGGGTTCATCGGCCATGCCGCACAAACGCAACCCGATCGGCTGCGAACAGATCACGGGCCTGGCCCGGCTGATTCGCGCCAACGCCCTCGCGGCGTTGGAGAACATCGCCCTCTGGCACGAGCGAGACATCTCACATTCGTCGGTCGAGCGCATCATCTTTCCGGACAGCTTCTGCGGGGTGGACCACATGGTTCGGCGGTTTACGGGAATCGTCCGCGACCTCGTCGTGCACCCCGACCGGATGCTGGCGAATCTGCAGCGGTCGCGGGGCGTTGTCTTTTCAGGCACGGTCCTGTTGGAGCTGGCGCGACGTGGTGTTTCGCGGGAGCAGGCCTACGCGTGGGTCCAGCGGAACGCCATGCGCGCGCATGAACAAGATCTCGACTTCAAGGAGCTGCTCGTCGGGGATGAGGATGTGACGCGCGTCCTGCCGCGCGAGGCGATCGACTCGGTGTTCGATTTGACGATACAGCTTCGTCATGTCGACGCAATCTTCGACCGCGTGTTTGGAGACCAACGAACGTGAAGGCCAAGGTGTATGTCACGTTGAAGCCGTCGATTCTCGACCCACAGGGCAAAACGATTACCCAGGCGCTGCACACGTTGGGGTACGACGCGATCACCGACGTCCGGCAAGGGAAGTTCTTCGAGCTCGATATCGAGGCTGACTCTCCGGATGACGCGCGCGCGACGGTGTCAGAGGTTGCTGAGCGCGTGTTAGCGAATCCGGTGATCGAGAGCTGCCGGGTGGAGGTGGAATGACGGAGAAGTCGGAAGTCAGCCGTCAGGTGTCAGACGAACGCCGGACGGCTCCCTGAACAGATGGGAAAAACCAAGTTCGCCATCATCGTGTTCCCTGGATCCAACTGTGATCACGACGCGCACTACGCCGTCACCGAAGTGCTCGGTCAGGAGGCTGAGCTGGTGTGGCACAAAGACACCGATCTACGAGGGGCCGACGTCGTGGTCTTACCGGGCGGGTTCTCCTACGGCGACTATCTGCGGAGCGGAGCCATCGCCCGGTTTTCCCCCGTCATGAGACGTGTCGCCGAGTTCGCAAACTCGGGAGGCCCGGTCCTCGGCATCTGCAACGGATTCCAGGTGCTGCTCGAGGCCGGCTTGCTTCCGGGTGGCATGCGACGGAACCAGCGGTTGGAGTTCATCTGTGAACACGTCAATCTGCGCGTCGAACAGACTGACACACCGTTCACCCAGACTGCCTCGGCCGGTCAGGTTCTACGGATTCCAATCGCGCACGGCGAGGGCAACTACTACGCACCGCCCGAGACCATTGCGGAGTTGGAGGCTCATCGACGCGTGATATTTCGCTATACGTCACCGGACGGAGTGGTCGATGAAGCCTGGAACGTCAATGGATCGACGTCAGCGATCGCCGGGATTTGTAACGAGGCGAGGAACGTCGTCGGGCTCATGCCGCATCCCGAACGTGCCTGTGAACCGACCGTCGGTAGCGCCGACGGCCGCGTCATTCTGGGGTCCGTGATCGCCGCACTCGACGGCGTGGCGAAGGCTGGGTAACGATGATTAGTGATGCGACGATTGCTGAGCATGGGCTGACGGTCGACGAGTATCAGCGAGTACTGGCGATCCTCGGTCGCGAACCCAATTTGACCGAGCTTGGCATCTTTTCAGTGATGTGGTCGGAGCACTGCAGCTACAAGAGCTCGCGCGTGCATCTGCGGACGCTTCCGACCGAAGGCCCCCGAGTGCTGCAGGGGCCCGGCGAGAACGCGGGGGCGGTCGACATCGGCGACGGGTTGGCCGCCGTTTTCAAGATCGAGTCTCACAATCACCCCTCCTTTATCGAACCGTATCAGGGTGCGGCCACCGGTGTCGGTGGCATCATTCGCGACATCTTCACGATGGGGGCCCGTCCCGTCGCGTTGCTCGACTCGTTGCGGTTTGGTCCGCTCGATGATCCACAGACGCGACAGATCGTCGCCGGCGTCGTCGCCGGAATTGCCGGATATGGCAACAGCATCGGGATTCCAACCGTTGGTGGTGAGATGGGGTTTGATGAAACCTATGCAGGCAACCCACTCGTAAACGTGTTCTGTTTGGGGGTTGCCGAGGCTGACGCTCTCATTCTTGGCCGCGCGGAAGGTACCGGGAACGCCGTGTATTACGTGGGGGCGAAGACCGGGCGCGATGGGATCCACGGCGCGACCATGGCCTCGGCGGAGTTTGACGAGACGACCGAGGAGAAACGCCCGAATGTGCAGGTTGGCGACCCGTTCATGGAGAAGCTTCTGCTTGAAGCGTGTCTCGAGGTGATGAAGACCGACGCGCTGGTCGGTATCCAGGACATGGGCGCCGCGGGTCTGACCTGTTCGACGTGCGAAATGGGTTCCCGTGGCGGCGTCGGGATCGAGATCGACGTCGCGCTGGTGCCGCAGCGCGAGACCGGCATGAATCCGTACGAGATCATGCTGTCGGAGTCGCAGGAGCGGATGCTGTTCATCGTGCGGCAGGGACGCGAGGCGGAGGTTGAACAGATCTTCGAGAAGTGGGATCTGCACGCGGTAAGAATCGGTGCTGTGACCGATGATGGGCTGTTGCGAGTTCGTGACCACGAGCGTGTCGTGGCCGAGATCCCGAACCGGGCGCTGGCCGAGGAAGGTCCCCTCTACAACCGACCGACCCAGCGTCCTCCGGATCTGGATGAGCGGAAGGCGCTCGACCTGATGACTCTCCGACCATCACCACCGGCGGCCGAGGCGCTGGTCCGGCTCCTCACGTCACCCCAGATCGCGAGCAAGCGTTGGGTGTATCGCCAGTACGATCATATGGTCCGCACCAACACGATTGTGCCAGCCGGGATGGGCGCCGGCGTGGTAAGGGTCAAAGGCACGAGCCGGGCTCTGGCATTCTCTGTCGACGGAAACGGTCGATATTGCTCACTCGACCCGTATCAGGGCGCGATGCTCGCGGTGGCCGAGTCTGCTCGTAATGTCGCGTGTGCCGGCGGGATGCCAGTGGGCGCCACCAACTGCCTGAACTTTGGCAACCCGGAACGACCGGAGATCATGTGGCAGTTTGCCCAGTGCGTCGAGGGGATAGGCGATGCGTGCCGCGCACTGAACATCCCGATCACCGGCGGCAATGTCAGCCTATACAACGAGACGGATGGGGTGGCGATCCAACCGACGCCTGTGATCGGTGTGGTTGGTGTGGTGGACGATGCCACTCGAGTGCTGGGCCGGGTGTTTCGCCACGAAGGTGCTACGGTCGTGCTGCTCGGAGAGAGTCGGGCCGAGCTCGGTGGGAGCGAGTATCTGAAGCGCGTGCACCAGCGGGTGGCGGGCGAACCGCCGAGACTCGATCTCACCGCCGAACAAGCGCTCCAGCAGTTGCTCGTCTCGGTGATCGCCGACGGACTCCTGGAATCCGCGCACGATTGTGCCGAAGGTGGAATCGCAGTCACGCTCGCCGAATGTTGCTTCGAGAGCGGAGGGATCGGACTCGACGTGTTATTGCCACCTGTCGGTTTTGACGGTGACGTGCGTGACGAGCTGACGCTTGCCGCCACGCTGTTCGGCGAGACGGCCTCTCGCGTAGTCGCGTCGGTGGCGGAATCGCAGACGGCCGACCTGCTGAGCCAGGCGCGTGAGGCCGGCGTACCCGCGCGGGTCGTGGGACGCACCGGGGGCGACCGATTCAGGCTGTCGGTCGACGGAACGCCAGCGATCGATGATCTCCTGGCTGACATTGAAGGTGTCTGGGCAGATGGTCTGGCACAGTACTTCCGAGGGCGAGCCGCATGAGTGAGATGAACGACGACGGCGTGAACCGCGACAAGTTCAGAGACGAGTGTGGCGTCTTCGGGATTTTCGGCCATCCCGATGCGGCGCACATGACCTACCTCGGGTTGTATGCCTTGCAGCACCGAGGTCAAGAGAGCGCGGGGATTTCGGTGTCCAGCAACGGTCGTCTCAAGTTGGCTCGGGCCATGGGATATGTCAGTGACGTGTTCACTGAGGACGTACTTGAGGGGTTGGGTGGTGAATCGGCCATCGGACACGTGCGGTACTCGACGTTCGGAGACAGTCGAGTGGTAAACGCCCAGCCGATTCTAATTGACTGCGCCCACGGCCAGATCTCGCTCTGTCATAACGGAAATCTCGTCAACGCTACAGAGCTGCGCGACGAGCTCGTCTCCAACGGGTCGATCTTCCAAACAAACAGCGATACCGAGGTCGTGCTCCATCTCTACGCGAGATCGGTCGCTCGTACCGCAGAGGACGCGATCGTCGAGTCCGTCTCCCGGGTTCGCGGTGCGTTCTCGCTGGCGATGCTCACGCCTGAGAGTCTCATCGCCGTGCGCGACCCGCACGGCTTCCGTCCGCTCGCGCTCGGTCGGCTCGGCGACGCGTATGTGGTCTGTTCGGAGACCTGCGCGATGGATCTCATCGGTGCCACGTACGAACGCGACATCAAGCCTGGTGAGGTCCTGGTCGTTGACCGGAACGGTCTGCGATCGTACTCGCCGTTCGCCGCAAGGCCGTCGGCGCACTGTGTATTCGAGCATGTCTATTTCGCCCGACCCGACAGCTATGTCTTCGGCCAGAGTGTCAACGAGGTGCGGACCAATCTGGGTCGTCTGCTTGCCCAAGAGGCCGGGGTCGACGCCGACGTCGTGGTACCGATTCCAGACTCCGGCCTGTGTGCGGCGGTGGGGTACGCTGAGGCTTCGGGAGTACCGTTGCGGATGGGATTGATCCGGAATCACTACGTGGGCCGTACCTTTATTCAGCCCCAGCAGTCGATCCGCGGATTCAAGGTCAAGGTCAAGCTCAACACGGTGCGAAGCATTATCGACGGGAAGCGGGTGGTGTTGGTCGACGATTCGATCGTTCGAGGCACGACGAGTCAGAAGATTGTCGGGATGATCAAGGCCGCGGGGGCGCGCGAGGTCCACATGCGGATCAGCTGTCCGCCGACGGTGTCGCCGTGCTACTACGGCATCGACACGCCTCACCGCGACGAGTTGATTGCTGCAAGCAACAGTGTGCCGGAGATCCGCGAGTACCTCGGCGCCGATTCTCTCGCGTATCTCAGCCTGGACGGACTGCATGAGGCGGTCGGCCCGTCCCACAATCGCTACTGCAATGCCTGCTACACCCGCGACTATCCGGTCGAGCCCCCCTCCGACACCGAGGCGTACATGCAAATGGTCTTCAAACTTCCGGAAGGCGCCGAACCAGTCGAGCCGTGAACCAATGAACCTGTGTTTCCGCCTGCTCGTTGGGATGGTCTTCGTGGTCCAGTCCGCCGTGGCCCAGACGGCTCCCGAGGATCTTCGCGCCGCCGTCGATCGGCTGGGCGATTTTGACTACACCGCGCGGATGGACGCGTCCCGGATACTGCGCAGAGCAGATGCAGACGCAGCCCTTCCTGTGCTGCTTGACGCTGTGCAGCACCACGAGGATAGCTACGTTCAGTTTCGGTCGATCGTACTGATTTACGGTCTCGAGCAACCACGGGGCCACACTGTGTTCGAGCAGGCGCTGGATTCCCTGAACGATCGTGTTCGAGCCGCGGCGTACGAGTACTTCGAACAGCTCCCGTCGGCGGCGGTCGTGCCCAAGCTTCTCGCTGCGCTGGACACGGAGACGTCGGAGTTCGTGCGGCCCTATCTTGTCCGGGCGCTGGCCGCGAACGATGATGATCCGGCGGTGCAGGCGCGACTCATGCGGGAGATCGACAGAGGACAGGGGTACTTTCGCGGCGCAGTGATTGAAGCGCTCGGCGATCACGGCGCCGTCTATGCCGTGGATTCCTTGATCCCGATCATCGCGGATGAAGGGCCGCTGCACGACGACGCCTTGCTGGCACTCGGGAAGATCGGCGACCCGAGAACGCTCGATCCCTTACGTCGGGTTCAGGAACGCGCCGATGCGACGCTCCAGCCAATCGTCTCGGCGACAGCTTGCCTGCTCGGTCTCGATTGTGAAGGTCAGCTGCGATACCTCGTTGACGCCCTCAGGTACGGCGCCGCCGCTGTAGATGGCGAGAACCCTGAGCTCTTACGTAGTGCCGCCTCGGCTCTCGCTGCGCTGGCCACTACCGGGCGGCGTGAGGCGCTCGATGTACTGTTCGAGGTTGGGCGAGGAGCCGGTGACTCCGTGCGAGCGCCGATCGCGCTTGCGCTCGGAACCGTGGCGCTGCGGAACCCGGAGTTGGTCCGAGCCGCCCTCGTCGATGCCGGCCAGCAGTTCGTTCCCGAGGACGAGTTGCTGCTCTTGCGAGATGCGTTCGACATGCTCGACGAAGACTTTGCCGAAGAACGGTTCTATGTGCTGATGCGGCGGGACTACTGGGGTGCGCGTATCGGATCACGAACGCAGGCTGTCGCCGGCGCGGCCATTCAGATTCTGGAGTTCTGACGCGAGCGTGCACGGGCGGGGGGCCCCCGTGAGTGCGGGAGCCGAAGGGGTCTGGGGGAAGCGCCCCGCGGCGTGTCCGGGACCCGCGGGGTGATATTCCCCCGGTCAGAACAATGACTGATTACAAATCCTCCGGCGTCGACATTGATGCCGGGATCGAGGTGGTGCAACGGGTCAAGCAGTTGGCTCAGAGCACGTTCACGAGCGGTGTCTTATCTGACATCGGATCGTTCGGCGGGCTCTTTGAGCCAACGCTGACCGGTTTGGATCGACCGGTGCTGGTCGCTAGCGCCGACGGCGTTGGCACCAAGCTCAGGGTTGGTTTCATGACGGGCCGGCACGACACGGTCGGTCGAGACCTCGTCAATCACTGTGTCAACGACATCCTGGTTCAAGGGGCATCGCCGCTTTTCTTTCTCGATTACCTCGCGACAGGGCGTTTGGTGCCCGAGGTGTCGGCATCGGTGATTGAGGGCGTTGCCGCGGGATGTCGTGAGAACCACTGCGCGCTGCTTGGCGGCGAGACCGCAGAGATGCCGGGTTTCTATGGCGATGGCGAGTACGATCTGGCTGGCTTTATCGTTGGAATCGTCGATCGGTCACGGCTCATTGATGGACAGCAGGTCGAACCCGGTGATCGACTGATCGGTCTTCCGTCCGCCGGCCTCCACACAAACGGATACTCGCTCGCACGACGGATCATGTTCGATATCGCCGGCCTATCTGTCGACTCCGAGTTGGACGATGTCGCACCGGGGGCAACCGTTGGTGAGATCCTGCTGCAGCCCCATCGCGGCTATCTGCGTACTCTGGCGCCGCTGCTGGGTTCAGCCGGTGGAAGCGCCGTCAAGGGCCTCGCCCACATCACTGGCGGCGGCCTGACCGAGAACCTCCCGAGAGTGCTTCCGGCGGGGAGGTCTGCGCGGATCGAGCGCGGGGCGTGGATGGTACCACCCATCTTCCGTTATCTCCAACGAACCGGAGATGTCTCAGATGACGACATGTTCCGCACATTCAACATGGGGATCGGCATGGTGCTCGTCTGTGCGCCCGCCGCGGTGGACGATGTGCAGGCGCGGATAGTGGAAACCGGCGAGTTGAATGCGGCGATCATTGGTCGAGTCACGGACGGTGATGGACAGGTCGAGTACGCATAGGGCCCACGCACGTATCAGTCGACCGGAAGCTCCAGACGTGAGACGGAGTGCTGACGAATGAATCGTAGAGTCGGTGTGCTGATCTCCGGTCGCGGCAGCAACCTGCAGGCCATTCTCGATGCGGTCGCTGACCGTCGACTTGATGCCGAGATTGCCGTCGTCATCTCGAACAAGGCCGACGCCCCGGGGCTCGATCACGCACGCAAGGCCGGCATCGAGACCTTGTCTCTCAACCACAAGGACTACAGTTCCCGCGAGACGTTCGACCTCGCGGTCGTGGCCGAACTCAAGAAGCGGGACGTGGCCCTGGTCTGCTTGGCGGGGTTTATGCGACTACTCAGTGCGGAGTTCGTCAACGCTTTTCCGAACGCGATTCTCAACATCCACCCGTCGCTGTTGCCGGCGTTCCCCGGTCTTGATGGTCAGGGGCAGGCGCTGAGCTATGGTGTCAAGGTCAGCGGTGCGACGGTTCACATCGTTACCCCCGAGCTCGACAATGGTCCGATCGTTTTACAGGCGACGGTTCCGGTACATGACACCGACACGGCGGACGATCTCGCCGCTCGAATCCTCGAGCAAGAACACCGCATCTATCCCAACGCGATCGGTCTGGTCCTGGACGGAGGGTGGAGCACCACCGGTCGTCGGTTCGTTCGAAACGCACAGCCATGACGATCGACGAACAGATCGCGTATCTCACGAAAGGCTGCGTTGACGTCGTCCGTCGGGCCGATCTCCAGCACA
>CBDBHJ010000009.1:0-550000 GCA_965205435.1 Vicinamibacterales bacterium | reverse complement strand
GTTAAGCGTAAGCGAGCCGTAGCGAAAGCGAGTCTAAAATGGGCGTCCAGTCATTGGGAGTAGACGCGAAGCGAGGTGATCTACCCTTGGCCAGGGTGAAGCGCGGGTAACACCGCGTGGAGGCCCGAACCAGTGTCGGTTGAAAACGACTTGGATGAGCTGAGGGTAGGGGTGAAAGGCTAATCAAACCTCGTGATAGCCCGTTCTCCTCGAAATGCTTTTAGGAGCAGCCTCGAGAGGTCGGCGTTGGTGGTAGGGCACTGGATGGACTAGGGGGCTTACCGGCTTACTGAATCCAACCAAACTTCGAATGCCAACGACACGCATCTCGGGAGTGAGACTATGGGGGCTAAGCTTCATGGTCGAGAGGGAAACAGCCCAGACTACCGGCTAAGGTCCCTAAATCTGTGCTAAGTGGGAAAGGAACTGGAGACGCCGAAACAACCAGGAGGTTGGCTTAGAAGCAGCCATCCTTTAAAGAAAGCGTAATAGCTCACTGGTCAAGCGGCTCTGGGCCGACAATGTAACGGGGCTCAAGCACAGTACCGAAGCCGTAGATTCGACGGGCCCTTCGGGGCCTGCGAGTGGTAGAGGAGCGTTCTCTATGCAGTGAAGGTGGACCGAGAGGACCGCTGGAGCGTAGAGAAGTGACCCTGCCGGCATAAGTAGCGATAAGAGTGGTGAGAATCCACTCCGCCGAAAACCTAAGGTTTCCTGAGGAAGGTTCGTCCGCTCAGGGTTAGTCGGGTCCTAACGTGAGGCCGAAAGGCGTAGCGGATGGATATCCGGTCAATATTCCGGAACTACCTAAACAACGTTTGTACGATGGGGGGACGCAGGAGGCTAGCTCAGCCTACGATTGGAAGTGTAGGTTCAGGCATGTAGGGGGAGTCGCCAGGAAAATCCGGTGGCTCGTATACCCTGAGGTGCCATGGCGAGGCCGTCAGGCCGCAAAGTGGGCAACGCCACGCTGCCAAGAAAAGCCTCTAAGGAGTTGTTTGGGTACCCGTACCGCAAACCGACACAGGTAGGTGAGGAGAAAATCCTCAGGCGCGAGTGAGAACCCTCGTTTAGGAACTCGGCAAACTCGCCCCGTAACTTCGGAAGAAGGGGTGCTCTAGCTCGTGATCCGGTTCGCCCGGTGAGCGGGAAGGAGTTGCAATAAAGAGGCCCAGGCGACTGTTTACTAAAAACACAGGACTCTGCTAAGTCAAAAACGACGTATAGGGTCTGACGCCTGCCCGGTGCCGGAAGGTTAAAAGGAGGGGTCAACCTCTTTTCGAAGAGGCGAAGCTCTGAATTGAAGCCCCGGTAAACGGCGGCCGTAACTATAACGGTCCTAAGGTAGCGAAATTCCTTGTCGGGTAAGTTCCGACCTGCACGAATGGCGCAACGATCTGGGCGCTGTCTCAACGAGGGACACTGCGAATTTGTGGTACCGGTGAAGACGCCGGTTACCCGTGGTAAGACGGAAAGACCCCGTGCACCTTTACTACAGCTTAGTAGTGAGTGTTGGTGTGTTATGCGCAGGATAGGTGGGAGACTTTGAACCGGGCCTCTTGGGGTCTGGGGAGTCGTCGGTGAGATACCACCCTTAGCGCCCCGGCGCTCTAACCTCGGCCTGTCATCCAGGTCAGGGACATTGCTTGGTGGGTAGTTTGACTGGGGCGGTCGCCTCCCAAAATGTAACGGAGGCGCACGAAGGTTCGCTCAGGCTGTTTGGAAATCAGCCGGAGAGTGCAAAGGCATAAGCGAGCTTGACTGCGAGACAAACAAGTCGAGCAGGTGGGAAACCAGGTCTTAGTGATCCGGTGGCTCCGCATGGAAGGGCCATCGCTCAACGGATAAAAGGTACGCCGGGGATAACAGGCTTATCTTGGCCAAGAGTTCATATCGACGCCAAGGTTTGGCACCTCGATGTCGGCTCATCACATCCTGGAGCTGTAGCAGGTTCCAAGGGTTCGGCTGTTCGCCGATTAAAGTGGTACGTGAGCTGGGTTTAGAACGTCGCGAGACAGTTCGGTCCCTATCTACCATGGGCGCAGGAGATTTGAGGGGGGCTGTCCTTAGTACGAGAGGACCGGGATGGACGAACCTCTAGTGTACCAGTTGTCGCGCCAGCGGCAGTGCTGGGTAGCTACGTTCGGAAGGGAGAAACGCTGAAAGCATCTAAGCGTGAAACCCTCCCCAAGATGAGATCTCCCTGAGCTTCGGCTCCTGAAGGCTCCTGGAAGACCACCAGGTGATAGGCCAGATGTGTAAGGCTTGTGAGAGCTTTAGCTAACTGGTACTAATCAGCCGTGAGGCTTGACCATATTCTTTACTGTGTCAGGGAAGCTACCGTTTGTGGAGTGTTCAGCTGTCTGATCAACCGCGGCCGAAAGCGGCCCTCGGTCTCGAAGTGATTCGCCGAGGGACGATATTCCCCCGGTCTGATATTGGTTCTTTGACAGAGATTCCCTGTAGGCGTGCGAGATAAGTACGTCGCGGGGGGGCCGGGCACTCGCCAGATGTGCGAGGTTCGGTTTTTGATTTTTGGTCTTCCCGGTGGTCATAGGGGAGGGGAAACACCCGTTCCCATGCCGAACACGGTAGTTAAGCCCTCTTCCGCCGATGGTACTGCATGGGTAACTGTGTGGGAGAGTAGGTCGCTGCCGGGAGTATTTCGAACGCCCGAGGTCGAGACTGATCTCGGGCGTGTCGCTGTACGGGCCGCCAGCGCGAAGGCCCCCGGCCACGCACGGCGTGGCCCGCCGGCGCGGCGCGGGGCGCAGGGCCCCCGCGAGCGCTGGGCGCACTGAGAGATGCCGAGTAGGTCGCTGCCGGGAGTATTTACGAACGCCCGAGGTCGAGACTGGTCTCGGGTGTTCTTTTGTACGGGTGCGTGTTCAACTCTCCCACACAGCTACGGATGGCATTCTTAGAACGCTGCCTCCGAGTCGAGTGGCAGCTGGCCGCGGGCGCTGTGGTATTCAGCGACGCCGGTCGCGACGATCCTCGCGGCGGTCTCTGATATCCTCACGGCGGTCACGGCGGTCACGGCGGTCTTCGAGTCGGTCGCGCACGTCTTCCCGGCGATCCCGTACGTCTTCCCGGCGGTCGCGTCGGTCTTCGAGTCGGTCGCGCCTGTCGCCGTCAGGGTGCCGCTCTTGGTTCTGTGCAAGGGCTGCTGGTGCGACGAGGACTAGTCCGAGCGTCACTGTCCACAAGAGCTTGCGCATCGGGTTCTCCTTTGAATACTCAGACGCTGAATCACTGCTGCTACATAGGACCAGCGTCGGCGCTGGATGGTTTAATACGCGGGTGTGACGGGCCGGTCGCACCTCGCACCCGCGCTCAAGCGCTGGCCGTGCCGACTGGAGTGTGAGGGCGAGGTGGGTGAGACAGCGTCTTCCGCTCGGCGTCGGTGAGCGTCTGCGATTCTCGGGTGGCGCGGTGCTCGGCGTCTGACGGGGCCACGCCGTTTGCGGGTTAGCCCGATTACGCGGCTCGCAACGAGAACTTTGTACGCGTTTTGGAGAGCCGCGTGGCGGGCAAGGCGCGCACGGCGCGCCTCGCGGCCGCGGAGTGGGGCGTTCGGGGTCCCCGCAAAGCGGCCGGCGGGGGTCCGGGGCGACGCCCCGTCTAGAATCAGAGCGCCGTGTCGGTCTCTTCGGTCTCGGTCGGTTCGGGAGGGAGCTCGTCTGCGAGATGGATGATCGATTCGAGGCTCAAGACGCTCTGACTCTGGGAGAGGGCGCCTTCGAGAAGCGAGACGAGTTCCTCGGCCTCGTCTTCCGGCAGCTCCTCGGCCATAATGTCCGCCATGGAGTAGTTGGCGCCCCTGAGCACCGGCTCCATGAAGCTGACATAGAGCGCCGCTCCGCCCGGTCCCGGGTCAGGTGAGCGAAAGATGCGCCAGTTCGCACTCTGCTGTCGGCGAATGGGGTCGTCACTCTCCTCGAGCACCGCGTGAAATCGGTCGATGACACGTTCAAAGTCAGCCGTCTTGTCCGGCGTCACGAACGTGAGGACGACCCCGGCGTCTGAACCAAAGACCATGATCGGATCGTTTGGCGCACTGATACCGACGCCCGCCCCGAATCCGATTCCCAGCGCAAACACCAGGAGCGTGAGTGTCGCCAGCCGTTGGGACCACGTTGTTAGAACCATACGCTCACCCAGCCTGCGACGGTTTGCGCCATCTCTCGCAGCTCGCCGTTCAGTAGGCGCACAAACTGGCCCGGTCCGCCGGCCACCACGACGATCGCCCACAGCAGGACCCCGGCGGGGATGATGATCATCGCTTTTTCGGATTGTCCTCTTCCGGATGTTTCCATAGCGTCAGGCCTCATTCGTCTGGTGCGAAATAGCCACCCCGGCTGTTGACAATCGTTCCTGGTGTTCGAGTCCGGATCTCGACATCCCGCCACCCGCCGTCCCGGGTTGAGTTGGTCGATGTGAAGGAGATCACGTACCGGCGTCGCAGGTTTTCGATGATCCGCCGATAGTCCGCGGCCAGGGTCGAGACGTCCTGCGGGAAGTACGCAGCGCCTCCCGACTCCTCTGCCAGTCCCCCCATCACCGCGGGGTCGATATTTGGACCGAGCCCGATCGGGTAGACCACAGCTTCCGTTTCCCGGAGCTTGGCCAGCGCCTCGCCGAAAGTGTGGAGGCTACCGGGTCCGGTGCCCGGGTTGTCTTCATCCCGTCCGTCGGTCAGGAGCACAAGGACCTGTCGACCTTCGACGCGCCGTAATCTGGCCAGAGAATCGACAACGGTGTCATACAGGGCGGTCCCACCGATTGGCGTGTATTCGTCGATCGCCTCGAGGCTCCACTCGCGCGTGGTCGTCAGGTCATGCGCGAAGACCGGTCGATCGGCGAAGGTGAGGACGGCCAGACTATCTTCTTTGCGAATCGAATGAACGAATGTGCGGGCGGCTTCCATCACCGCCTCCGCGCTGGGCTTCATGCTCCCGCTCGAATCGAGGGCGAGAATGATCGACACCGGATCGGCCGCCTCCTGAAATCCCTCGACGTTCTGCTCGATGCCGTCCTCGATGACGATCAGATCCTCGGCGCCGACCTCCAGGAGTCGACGCTCATGGTCGGTGATGGTGAATTCGATAGACGGTCGAATGGGTGGCGGGTCCGGGGCGAAGTATCCGTCTCGTGTTCGAATCGTGTGATCGGGGTCTCCGGTGGACAGCGCAATGGCCCGCCAGGTGCCGTCGGGGCGCTGATTTGCCGGTGTGTACGTGATCAAGTACCGATGAAAGACGTTGGACGACACGAGCTCATAGGTTTCAGTGAGCTGGCTGTTCCGGGACGGGAAGAAGGCCCGCCCTCCGCTGTCGTCGGCCAGCCTGCGTAGCATCTGCTGTCCTTGAAGAGAGATGCCGGCCACTCCACCCACGCCGATCACATACAGCATGGCGTGAGCATTCTTGAGGGCCGTGACCGCTTCGTCGACCGTCGCGGAGCTGTGTTCGTCGTACCCGTCGGTGATCAGAACGATGGCATGGCGAGCCTCAACCTCTCCGAGCAGAGTCGAGACTCGCGTCACGGCATCGAGGAGCGCCGTGCCCCCCGTGGCCCGGATGGTCGAGATCGCGTCGCGGACGGTCTCGCGGTCGTTCGTCGGACCGGTGATCGGTCCGATCTCCTTGGCAAACGGAACCACGGCGACGAGGTCGGTCTTTCGCAATGTTGCGGTGAGACCTGCTGCGGCTTCGCGAACCATGTCGATTCGCCGCGACATGCTCTGACTGCGGTCGACGAGAATCGTGAAGGTCGCCGGGATTGCCTCGACCAGGACCTGGTCGATCACCTGCTCGATGTCGTTTTCGGTCAGCACGAAGTTCGTATTGGCTAGACCCAGTACGGAGCGACCGTCGAGGTCTTCGACGGAGGCTTCGAGCACGACGTTCGCGACCTCGGCCGTGTCGACGAGCTCCAGCGGGTTCAACGTGACCGTATCGCTGGCCGTCGCGCCGGCTGTGTCATAGGCCTCGACTCTGATTCGAGCAGCGTCAAAGGGGTTGTCATCGACCCACGGAACGGCGTAGGGTGGCCCCTCGCTCACTTCGCCGACCATGACACCGTCGATGAAGAAGCGGGTCAGCGTCACTGAGTGGTCCTCGGCCGTCCGGACCCGCGCCACGATCCGGATGGTGCCAGGGATCCCTGTGCGACCGAGTGGGGACGTAATCTGAACGGCAAGCGGGTCGTCGGCGGCCTCGAGCGGGACGGCGGTCGTGGCCGTCAGCAGGAGCAGGATCGCCAGGAGGCAACCATGTCCCGGGCTGCGAAGTATCATGCGTAGACCCATCGCCACGTCGCGACGCGCGGCCTCACTTCGGAGGGAGCACGTTCCAGATCGACTGCCCGGATCCCGTCTCCCGCTCGTCGACGAAATAGCTCGCGCAGGCGGCGTCGAGAAGCTCTGGCGTGATGGCTCGCGTCGTCTCGCGATACTCGGCTAGCGACAGCACGTGCTCAACGAGGTCTCTGGGATGACAGCCGCGCATCGGCAGCTGCCGCGGTCGGTAGAACCGCTCGAGGAGGTCCTCGATGACGGCCCGTTTGAACTCGACGCCACGCTCGGTACACACCTTGTCGAAGATCTGCAGGAACTCTTCGATCGTTGGACTTTGCGCGAACACCTTGTAGTGGATCCGGCGGAGAAACGCCTCGTCAACCAGGTCGGCCGGCTTGATGTTGGTGGCGAACACAATGAACGTCGAGAACGGAATACTGATCTTCTGTCCGGTCCGCAGGGTGAGGTAGTCGTAGCGCGTTTCCAGCGGCACGATCCATCGGTTGAGCAGGGCCTGCGGTGAGCAGCGCTGGCGTCCGAAGTCGTCAATCACCAGGACCCCGCCGTTGGCCTTGGTCTGCACCGGTGCGCGATAGAACCCGAGACCCGAGTTGTACACGAGGTCGAGGTTCTCGAGCTCCAGCTCGCCCCCAACCATGACGACGGGTCGCTTACAGTTGACCCACCGCTCGTCATGTTGCTGGCCGATCTGCAGACTGGTCGTCTCACCCTCGTCCACCGGAATCGGCTCGTGATGAACCGGGTCGAACAGTCGGACGATGCTGCCCTCGATCTCGAGCGCGTGGGGAATCTCGATCCCACCCTGCAGCAAAGATCCCATCGCGGCCGCGATGACGCTCTTGCCGTTTCCTGGCGGCCCGTACAGAAACAGTGAATGCCGCGCGTTGATCGCCGGACCAAGCTGGTCGAGCACCTTGTCGCTGACGACCAACTTCTCGCTGACCGCATCCCGCAGCGCGTCACGACTGACGCGCTGCGTCTGGATGGTCTCGACCTCCCGCATATACGACTGATACTGCGAGAGCGGGACCGGGGCTGCACCCACGTAGTGGTTGTTCTGAAGAAACAGATCGGCGCGCTCACGTCCGGCGTCACTGATGCGATAGGTAAATGAGGAACGTCCAATGACACCGCCGTCGACGATCGCCACGTGGCGCTGTTCGACGAGTATCTCGAGCGCTGGCTCAATCACCTGGAAGTTGACCTTGAGCCTATCGGCCAGGTCGGTTCCGGTCAGCTGGCCCGAGAAGAACAGGGTCTTGAGCGATAGCTGAAGGACCAGGTCAAGGCTGAGACCCGACTCCTCGAGTGTCGCAGGTGCGGTCGGGTGCAGGTTCGCCGCGGGCGGCGTTGTCGGTACGGGTTCGGCAGTCATCACCATCGGTCACTTCTCCGGGAATCACCGGACATTTCCGGTTCTCGACTGTTCCATTGCTTGCTTCGCACGGCGCCGCCGCGCCGCCCAGTTTGGCTTGACACGGCTGACGGCCGCAAACGTCGCCGCCGCCGCCTGGTGGTTTCCTCGGGCCATATGCACGACGCCGAGGTTGTACATTGCCGACCAGATCGGACCCGCGTTCTGCAGAGCCTTCCACGCGAGACCGTCTCGGCCGGTCGAGAAGTAGACGAGCGCGAGATTGTTGAATGCCTGCCGCAACGAAGGGTCGACCCGCACCGCCGCTTCGCAGTGCGCGGCCGCTTCGTCGTAGTTCCCATCGCTATACGCCAGAAAGCAGAGGTTGTTCAGCACATACCCGGCGATGGGATTGAGGCGCAGGCTGTGCTCGTAGGCGCCTCTCGCGGCATCGTGATCGCCAACGTCCTGGAGCAGTGTGCCGAGCGTGTTGTGCGCCGCGGGTGAGTCGGGGGCTTGATAGGCTGCCCGATACGCGGCACCCAGCCCGATCCCACTCCAGCCCGCAGCCCGCCAGAGCCGGGCCATATTGTCCTGGGTGGCCGGATCGTCGGGTGCAAGACGTTCTGCGGAAAGCAAATGGTCGTACGCCATATCCATGATGCCGTGGCCCTGATACAACTCGGCCACCTTCCGGTGCGCCGCCGGACTCGGTCGTGACTCGGCCGCAACCAGAGCGGTGGCCAGCGCCGGGTCGGCATCCTCAAGTCGCGTCGCCGCCGGAATGATCACCGTCGGTCGTTCCACCTCGAGGTCTTCGAGCCTTGGAGGCGTCGCGTCCGGGTCGTAGAGATCCGTGTTGACGTCGGCCGGATCACCGACCACGACGTCCGACTCTCCCTTCTGGACGAACGTATCTGTCAGCTCGGTCGGTTGCCGCGTGGCGCAGGCGCAGAACCCGCCGGTCACGACGAGAACGACACAGACGTCACGCCACCGCCGACCCCTCGTCACGTCACCGACCACGACCGCTCCGAGGTGTCTAGCAGCCCGTGGTGAAAGTCACCGAATTAGATCGATCGCCAGAAGTGATCATGCGTACTCCACTGACGCGCATGGCCATGGGCAAACGACGGCGACGTCCCAAGCAGACGTCGATGTGGGTCGCCGCACAAGATCTGCCTCGCAGCGCCGCGCACCCGTTCTACACGCGACTGAATCACATTCTCGAGAGAGCGGATTTCGACGGGTACGTCGAGTCGCTCTGTCAGCGATTCTACGCGGATGAGATCGGCCGGCCGAGTTTGCCGCCCGGCCGGTATTTCCGCGTGTTGCTGCTCGGGTACTTCGAAGGGCTCGACTCCGAGCGGGCGATCGCGTGGCGGGCGGCCGAGTCGTTGAGCGTGCGGAGCTTCTTGGGGCTGGAGCTGCACGAAGCGCCGCCGGATCATTCGACGGTCTCGCGGACGCGTCGGCTGATCGACCTGGAAACGCATCAGGCTGTCTTCGCGTGGGTGTTGCAGCGACTGGCTGAGGCGAAGCTTGTCAAGGGCAAGACGATCGGTATCGATGCGACGACGCTGGAAGCGAACGCCGCCCTGCGAAGTATCGTGCGGCGCGACACCGGCGAGGCGTATCAGGACTTCTTGATCCAGCTCGCCCAGGCCTCGGGGATTGAGACCCCGACGCGTGCCGATCTGGCGCGCATCGATCGGAAGCGGAAGAAGAAAGGCTCGAACGACGACTGGACCCATCCGCACGATCCTGACGCAAGAATCACCAAGATGAAGGACGGCCGCACGCACCTCGCGCACAAGGCGGAGCAGGCGGTCGACCTCGACACCGGCGCGGTCGTGGCGGTGACGGTGCAGGACGCCGATGAAGGCGATGTGGCGACGAGCCGCGCGACGTTGATCACCGCGGCGGAGCACATCGAGACCGTGGTGCCTGCGGGCCGTCTTGCCGAGGTCGTCGGGGACAAGGGCTATCACAGCAACCAGGAACTCGTCGATCTTGAAGCCATCGGCCTCCGCAGCTACATCTCGGAACCAGATCGCGGCAGGCGTAAGTGGAAAGACAAGGCGGAGGCGCGCGACGCCGTCTACCGAAACCGTCGGCGTCTTCGCGGCGCGCGCGGGCAACGCCTGCTGCGCCGGCGCGGGGAACGACTCGAACGCCCCTTTGCCCATCTCTATGCCACCGGGCGGCTACGCCGCGTATACCTGCGGGGGCACGACAACATCCTCAAACGCGTCCTGCTGCACGTTGCTGGACTGAACCTTGGGTTGCTGATGCGGACGCTCACGGGTGTCGGGACACCCCGCAGTCTTCAGGGGCATGCGGTGGCGTGTCTTCGGCTGTTGTGGTCGCTCATGCGACTCCCGGAGACGCGTTGGGGCGCGCCGTGGATCTTATCTCGACCTACCATCGCCGCCAACGACCTCCGCGTGGGGCACTGCCATGTCTGGGCCGACCCGTCGTTCGGTGGTGCTTTCACCACGGGCTGCTAGCGTCGCGACACCGCTGCCGTGCGATCGTCTAAGTCAGCGCGCCGAGAGCGGCGTGGGCCGCCCTCGTGCCTACCGCGCCTGCGCCACCTTCTCTTCCAAACGCGCCCCACCCAAGATGCCCGGCAGCGCGTAGTTCCCCTCGTGGCACGCGTATTCGAAGATCGGGTCCTCGGTGCTCTTCAGAAGCAGCATCACGGTCCAGGGCTGGGTCCACGTCGCGGAGTCGTCGAGCGTGACCTCGTGCTGAATGGTGTCCGGACTGACGCGCGTGAAGCGCTCCACGAGACGGAGTCGTTCAGAGGCTCCGTTGTACCGCGTCTCGGAAGAGTAGTTGGTCGTCTCGACCACCAGCGTGTCGCCTTCCCAGTGCCCACGCGAGTCGCCTGTCCACAGCCGGACATCGTCGTCGACATGGGGACGTCCGTCAAGCGGAATGATGCGCGAGATGTGTCCCATCTCCTGCAGAATGGCGACGTGGTCGGGGGTCTGCAGGATCTGAAAGTAGCTGTTGTAGCCGGCGCTCAGTCGGGGCGCCGCAAAGTGGAGACACCGGTCGCCAAGGTTCCGGTCTTCGGGGCCATCGGACGGGTGTTCTCGTCCATAAGCGCGCCTCGCCGAGGCTCGCGCTTCGGCGTCAGCCGTCAGCGCTGGAATGCGACCAGTCGGCGGGTCGACAATGAGCGACGTGCGGTTGTCGAGATTTCGCTCGACGAGCCAGAATGCGTTGTAGTTGCCGGTGATGACATCGAAATCATTGAACTCCGAGTTCCCAAGCGCCTGCTGGATGAGGCGATCGCCCAGCAAGTCACCGGCCTGCTCGCTCTCCCGGAACTCGTTCACCCGCTGGGTCAGCTCGGCCAACTCCTCGTCCGACAGAACCGCCTTCCCCGCAAGCTGCTCCGGACGTTGCATCGGTGTCGCGCTGTTGTTCGCCCAGATCCCCCGGAGGTCGGGCTGCCCGTCCGCCGTGCGGGGCACTGTCCACGTACTCCCCTGGCCCTGGGCCGATGCCGGCAAGGACACCATGGCACCGACCGTGAACACCATCAGCAAGATAGCGGTGCGTTGACCTGTCATTGAGACCCTCCTCTTCGTGCCGTCATAGACCCAACCGACTCGTCGCCCGCTCCCATTATCCCGTTTATGCGGCTGGCAACGAGAACTTTGTACTCGTTGTGGAGAGCCGGGTGACGGGCGAGGCGCGCACGGCGCGCCTCGCGGCCGCGGAGTGGGGCGTTCGGGGTCCCCGCGCAGCGGCCGCCGGGGGTCCGGGGCGAAGCCCCGTCTAGTTGTCAAAGCTGCTCACGCTCCAGGAGTTCCGCCACCTCGAAGAAGTCCCGGACCTCCCAGTCTGGCACGTAGCCGTGGTCTTCGAGAGGCTCGCCTGCTCGGTTCACCCAGATGACCTTCAAGCCCGCCGCCTTGGCGCCGACAATGTCGAACTGCCCGCGGCAGACAAACACGACCTCATCCACCTCGAGTCCCAGCTTCGCCACGGACTTGAGATAGATGTCCGGATGCACTTTGTTCTTCCCCCAGAGATCTGCCGTGAGATAGGTATCGAACTCGAACCCCATCTCGGCAAAACGGTCGACGATGCCAACCCGAACCATCTCGCTGTCACCGTTCGACAATGGCCCCATGATCGGATACCCGAGGGCCCGAATCGCCTTGAGACCTTCGATGACATCCGGATACGGGTCGAGCTCGTGCCACACTTGGATCAGCTCGTCTTCTTCACTCTTGGTCAACTCGACATCGTGGAACCTCGCGGCGGTATGCAGCGCCCGGCGGGTCACAAACGAGAACGGCTCAAACCCCTTGTCAACCAGGGTGTTGTACAGGATGTAGACCAGCTGTTTCGATCGCCAGAGCGCGTTGAAGGCCGCCGGGTCGGCCGCGACGCCTTTGCGGCGAAAGACCTCAGCCACTGCCAACTCGACACCTTCCCATGAGACCAGGGTCCCGTAGGAGTCGAATAGCACCGCCGTAATCCGGTCTTGAGCCCGCAGGTTTGGGCTCGCCAGCATGAGCATCAAGATGCTAATGACAACTACGGTTCCACGTCTCACGACAACCCCCATGGGAAGAACACCCGTTGGACGAACCAGAACCCGCCGACCACAATAACAACGACCGAACCGGCCCAGGCAAGTCGTCGACCGGCCGGCTCACTCCGTGACCGAAGCGCCGCCAGGGCCAGCGCCGCAACGATGACCACGACCAGTTGTCCAATCTCCACGCCGACGTTGAACGACACCAGAGACCAGGCCACACCACGGGACGGCAGCTCCATGGCGCGAAGAATGCCCGCGAACCCGAACCCGTGAATCAAGCCGAACGCGAAGGCGATCCAGGCACGCATATCTCGGCCACCGCCCACCAGAAGGTTGTCAGCGCCGACCCACACGATGCTGAGGGCAATCGCCGGCTCGACGATGGTGGGCGGCGGACTGAATACGTCGAGCGCCGCCAACGAGAGCGTGACGCTGTGTGCCAGCGTGAACGCCGTCACGACGATCAGCAGTTGGCGGACGCTTCCGCCTAGTAGCAACAACCCTACGAGAAACAATAGATGGTCGGCACCGGTCAGGATGTGGTGCACTCCAAGCGGCAGAAACCGCTGAACGACCGCCCGTGTCCCCTGCCATGTACCGAGAAAGTACTCGACGCGCGGATGACTCACATCGAGGATCGCCTGCCGCCGGAGCTCGCCGCTTTCGTAGACGTTGAGGAAGGTCTGGTGTCGCGGATCGTACGGGAACAGAACGGTGCCGACCTCGAGCATGCCGGGCCGCTGGTCGAAACCGTAGCGAAACCGGAGTCTGACCGACTGTCGATCGGCGAGCACCTCAGGCGCGAGCCAGTCGGGTGTGAACGACCCTTGTCCTGATGCGAGCTCCAGCCGGCGCTCGACCAGCTCGGCCATCGACCCGGCGTGTTGCGCCGCAACCGCTGGGTCGAGCAGCCGCTCGGGCGGATCGATCTCGAGGTCGTGCGCGAGATCGATCATGTGTACGACCAGCGACGCCTCGATCGCTCCGTCTTCGACGCGCAGATCGAGGTAGCTGAATGGGATCGGGTGCGCCTGAGCGGACCCGGTGGCCATGAATCCGGTGGCCGCCAGGACCGCGAGACGAATCGACCAAATCGCGCGTGCCATCACGCACGCCTCACCCTATTCGGCGAGCTCGTCAAGAATGACCTGAACGTAGGCCTGCAATCGCTCCGGTGCGGGCTTCCCGTACCCCATGAACCGAGGCGGCACCTGCCACGTGTTCGCGAATTCCTCGGCCGAGATGCCGTCGCGCCCGGCGGTCCGCACCGCCGTTACGAAGTTCCCCACATAGGACGCGTAATTACGCAGATCAGCACGCGTCATCACCGTGCTGTGACCGGTGATGATGGTGTCGATATCGCGGACGCCGGCATACGCGCTCCAGAGAGTGACAGGGTAGTCGACGCCGCTGCCGCCATTGTTTGCGTCCATGATCGGAAGATTCTGGCCAGGAAACGCATCGCCGGCGTGCATCGTCCGCAAGGCCGGAAACACGACCCACGTATCGCCGCCCGTGTGGGCGCGGCCGAAGTAGTACAGGTCGACCTGGTCGGCGCCACTTCCCAACGTCAACCGATCTGTGAACGTCTGCGTCGGCATCCCTTGGCCGCCGCTCGCCGCAAAGACATTCTCGGGCTCACGGCCGAGACCGGTGACCGGGTTCCATTCCTTCATCAACCGTTCGGTGTTCTCGTGCGCGACGATCTTGACGGTGGTCGGGAACTCCGCGTTGCCGCTCACATGATCGAAGTGGGTGTGCGTATTAATGATCGTCGTCACCGGGCTAGACGTCAGTTCGCCGATCTTATCGAGCAGCGGCTGACCCCAACCCGCCAGCTTCGTGTCGACGAGCACCACGCCGGCAGACGTCACAAACGCCGCCGAGTTACCCCCGCCGCCTCGTAGTAGATACAGGTTGTCCTTGAGCTGCTCGACCTCGACGACCATCTCGCCCTGCTGTCGAGCTCCGACGGCGATCGACAGCAAACTGACGATCAGCAGCACTCCAAAAACCGATGTTCTACTCATGTCAAACACCTCCCGCTAAACGCCTCCTGAAACCGATCGATCGTAACGCAAAATTGAGAAATCTGTGTGCAGTTTTCAAGAGATGCCCGATAATGGGGAAAATGCCAAGGAGGCACAGATGAGCAGACGACATTTTTCTCTCCGCAGCATGCTGGCGGTCGGCATCGCCATCATATTCGTCGCGCCCGCAGCCGTGGCCCGACAGGACCGGACGGGGACGTGGAGCCCGCCCCGAACGGCCGATGGTCAACCGGATCTGCAGGGGGTCTGGGCCAACAACACTGCGACGCCGCTGGAGCGGCCCGACGCCCTCGCCGGGAAGGAAACCTTGACCGACGAGGAAGTGGCCGAGTTGAAAGCCAAGGCCGTGCAGGTGCTGGATGGGGACGGCGATGCGATCTTCGGGGACCGTCTGATTGAGGGCGCCCTCGCCAATGTCACGGGCGCCACATCCTCCGACGTCGGCACCGGCAACTACAACCACTTCTGGCTCGTGGAGCGAGATTTCGACAATCGGACGTCGCTCGTCGTCGACCCCCCGAACGGAAAAATCCCATCCTTCACGCCGGAGGCGGAGAAGCGCCGCGCTGACCGTGCCGCGTATCGAGAGGACCACCCGGCCGACTCGTGGATGGACCGCGACAATTCGGACCGGTGCTACAGCTACGGTTTCCCGCGGATCAGTACCGGCTACAACAGCTACTTCCAGATTCTGCAAACGACCAGTCACGTCGCGATTCTCCAGGAGATGATTCACGAGGCTCGTATCATTCCGCTCGATGACCGTCCACACCTCGACGGAACCGTTCGTCAGATCCTGGGAGACTCGCGTGCGTATTGGGAGGGCGACACGCTCGTGGTCGAGACCGCCAACTTCTCTCCCCAGAGCGACTTCAGGGGAGCCTCGGAGAACCTCCATGTCGTCGAGCGATTCACACGGGTCAGTCCCGATACGCTCAACTGGGAGGTCACCGTCACCGACGACACGATGTGGACACAGCCCTGGACGACGAAGATTTCGCTGCGGCACAGTGCCGATGCGATATTCGAGTACGCGTGCCACGAGGGGAACTACGCGATGGAGGGCATCCTGAGCGGACACCGGGCGCAAGAAGCCGAGGTGACCGGCTCACGATAAGCCACGGCCGGCGGAAAGTCTGAGGTCTGTGGTGCGAGTACGGACCACCGACCACCGATCAGCCGACGAGGAGGCCGAAGATGGGCGACCGCAGGCTCGGAATGTTCGTCGCAGGGGCGCTAATCACGCTGTGGGCAACGGGCCCGCTCGGGGCCCAGTCGTCGGAGTCGGCGCGCACACCGTGGGGCGACCCAGACCTTCAAGGGATATGGTCGTACGCGAGTCTGACACCACTCCAGCGGCCGACCGACTTGGGCGACCGCGAGTTCTTCACGCCTGAGGAGGCGGCGGCGCGAAATGCGGCGACGAGCGTCGACCGTCCGCCCCGACCGGGAGACACCGGCACCTACAATGCACTCTGGTTCGACCGGGGCACGATCGACCCAAGCTTACGGACATCGCTGATCGTCGACCCGCCTGACGGCAGACTCCCACTGCGACCGGAAACGGAAGAGCGTCTCGCGGCGCAGCGCCAGTATGTCCGTCTGCATCCCGCCGATTCATGGCTCGATCGGAGCCCGTGGGATCGGTGCATCACCTATCACGGAGTGCCGCCGGTGTCGACCGGATACAACAACACGTATCAGATCGTGCAGGCACCCGGGTACGTCGCGATCCTGGTCGAGAATATCCACGACGTTCGCATCATTCCGCTGGATGGACGGCCGCGCCTGAATGACACGATCCGACAGTGGAACGGCGATTCGCGTGGTCATTGGGAGAGCGACACGCTGGTGGTCGAGACCGCCAACTACCACGACCAGACCCGGCTGCGATTTCCCTCGTCGCCGCAGACTCGCGCAGTAGAGCGATTTACCCGGGTCAACGACGACCTGATCGACTACCAGTTCACTATCGAGGATCCATCGGTCTACACACGGACGTGGACGGTTGTGCGTCCGATGTCCCAGATGCCCGACTACCGGATCTACGAGTACTCCTGTCACGAGGGCAACTATGCGCTCTCAAACATCTTGAGTGGCGAGCGGCAGCGGGAGAGGGAAGCGGCACGGGACTAAGTACTGAGGCACCGGCGGCCAGGTGAACGAGCCGACACGAACCGGTGCAGGTCAGGGCGCGTTCGCCCCGATGAGGGCGAACGGACTGCCCCCCCAGGTGGTCAGACAGTACGCGCCCAAGCTGTAAGCCGTCGTGAGGATGGTGACGGTCAGGAACGAACCCAGGACACCCACCGCCGCCACTCGAAGAAACGGCGAGTAGCTCCGGGCAGTCGCGACATACCCCTCGGGGTGATCGACCAGCCCGAGGGGTCCGACGTGCGGAATCTCCATACGGTTACAGACGTCGAACCGCCTGATCTAGTGTACAAGGTTCACGATTCGGACTCACGCGGCGCGATCTCGGCCGCGAGGCAACATCTATGCTGTCATGATCGCGGTTTGGGGTGGCGCCGGGGTATCCTGCACCGCCACCCGACACGAACAGAGTGTGAAATGCGTCGAAGGCTTCGGGTGCTCGCTGTCACCGTGCTCTGCGGCGTCGCCGCGGTGGCAGCCCAGCCTCGGTCAACCGGCTGGGGCCGGCCTGATCTCCCATACGACGGACGTCTGACCTTCGTGCGGCTGCGGTGGACATCCGGCACCTACGGCGCTCCGGTGGCTGGCCAAGGCCCCAACTTCTGGCTCCACGAGTTCCCCCGGGCCGAGCAGAATCTGATGACGGTCCTCGATGATGTCACGCTGATTGACGCGAGAACCGATGGAAGCCTGATTCTCACACTTGAGGATCCAGATCTGTTCAGGCACCCGATCGTGATGATGTGGGAGCCTGGCTTCTGGGTCATGAAAGACAGGGAAGCAGCGCGGCTGCGCGAGTACATACTCAAAGGCGGGTTCGTCATCTTCAACGACTTCGAGCGCACCCAGTGGGACAACTTCGAGGCGCAGATGGACCGCGTGATGCCGGACGCCCGATGGATCCCGATGGAGGCCACGCACCCGATCTTCAACTCGTTCTTTCGTATCGAGCAGATTGACGCGCCGCATCCGATCAATCACCACCTGTTTGGATACAAGCCGGAGTACTTCGGTCTGTTCGAGGACGACGACTCCTCCAAACGTCTGATGGCGATCGTCAACTACAACACCAACCTCGCAGAGTACTGGCAGATGGCCGGCACAGGCTTCTTCCCGATTGAATCGGAGAATATTGGGTTCAGGCTCGGGATCAACTACATGCTATACGGCATGACCCATTGAGCAGCTCGAGAAAGTCGCCGCTCGATGATCTCCATTGCTTTGGAGCGATGATCTCCATTGCTTTGGATCTGTTAAGTCTTCTCTACAGAATCACTTGGAGAACTCTTCCATGTTCGACAACGTTCAACGACCAAATTCCAGGATGTGCGGCATGGCTCGAATTTTGCGACAATGACGCTTCATGGACTTCACTGATGGCATAGTTCTTGCTGAACCTGCATGCATCTTGGGTTGAGGTTTATGATTTTATGATGGTGTCGCTCCGCATGTTCTTGTATAGTGGCGCCTCGAAGACTCGCTCAATGACTGAATGACTGAAATGATTAATCGGTTCGCCTGAACGGCTGTTTCTTCGGAACTTCGGTACTGGAGGGTTGCAACATCATGGAGACTCATCGCCTCGGTCTTTCACACGTTTTTCTTATTCTCGTGGGCGTCCTTCTGCTCACGAACCCAGCTTCGGCTCAAGACGCCGGTATCGGGGGCATCGTGACGGATGACACCGGCGGCGTGCTGCCGGGGGTCACGGTGACGGCGGCGAGTCCCGCGCTGACCGAACAGCAGCGCATCGCCATCACCGACGGTGAGGGTCGCTACGCCTTCACGCAGTTGCGGGTCGGAACCTACTCGGTCACCTTCAGTCTGCCGGGCTTCAACCAGGTCCTTCGCGAAGGGATCCTACTGGACAGCGGCTTCACAGCCAATGTGAATGCGGAGCTGGGGGTTGGCGGAATCGAGGAGACGATCACGGTGACGGGCGCCAGCCCGGTGGTCGACATCCAGAACGTCCGGCGGCAGTCATCGATTGACGCCGAGGCGCTGGCGACGCTGCCCGTCGGCATGAAGCACGTGAACAACCTCATTACCGTCACGCCCGGCTTTACTGGCCTGGCGGATGTCGGCGGCCGCTACTCGCAGCCTGGGAACTACCACGGAAAAGAGGGGACGAAGGTCGCCTACGACGGCATGGGGATCGAAAACAGCTCCGGCAACAGCAGCTACCAGATTAACTCGCTCTCGGTCCAGGAGTTTGTCGCCCAGACCAGCGGCATCGGCGCCGACACGAACGCCGACGGCGCCGTCATCAACACCATTCCGAAGGAAGGCGGGAACACCTTCGGTATGACCATCGCCGGGTTCTACACGGACCAGAACTTCGAGGCGACGAACCTTTCGCCCGAGCTGGAAGCTCAGAACGTCCGCGAGCCAAACAAAACGATCAAGATGTTCGACCAGGGGTTCAGCATAGGCGGTCCCATTGTCCGCGACAAGCTGTGGTACTTCGGTGCCTTACGCACCTGGGGCTTCTCGAAAAAAGTACCCGGGGTGACGTGGAACCAGAGCACGTACCCGGGGGCGCCGCCGACCGGCCTGCCGAGGCTGGCGACGCCACCTCAGCCCGCCGCTGAGGCTGCCAACCGCTTGGATCCCTCTAGAAACCCGCTGTATGAGGTCGTCAACTTCGTGCCCTATATTGACCGTCCGGAGGACCGCTTCAGCGGGCGGCTCGAATGGTACGACTCGTATCTGTTCCGGATCACCTACCAGGCCTCGCAGAACAACAAGATCAACCTCACCTATGACGAGCAGGATGCCTGCAATTGCGGCTCGAGCACGGCTGCGCGCGTGCAGGAAAGCCAGCCCGGCTATCGGTTCGACCCGAACCGCTTGATCCAGGGCACCTGGACCTCGACGTTGACCAGCCGGCTGCTGCTCGAGGCGGGCGGCACGGCGGCGATCTCGCAGTGGAACAGCTTCTGGATGCCAGGCACGTCGCCGACGCACATCGACACCAACGACACCGGGCGAGGCGTCCGCTACGGCGCGACGAGTTTCCAGCGGGGCGACCCGAACAACACCGACCGGTACAGCCAGCGGTTCTCCGTGTCGTACGTGACCGGGTCACACAACTTCAAGACCGGTATTCAGGTGGAGCAAACGGTCGACAACGTCTACCGGTTTCACGACCAAAACATCGCGTTTCGGTTGAACAACGGCGTGCCGAACCGGCTCTCGCAGTATGCTGGCCCGAGCCTCCGGAAGGACCGCGCGCGGGACACCGGGATCTACGCGCAGGACCAGTGGACGATCGACAGATTGACGCTCAACTTGGGTCTGCGATACGAGAAGCACTGGGGCTACTCTCCGGCCCAGGACGACCCCGGTCAGCCGGTCAGTGACGAATCCTGGGCAGGCGCGCTGCGGTACAATCAATGGATCCCCGAAGGGAGCTTCCCGAAGACTGACCTAGCGCCCGACTGGAACGACTTCAGTCCCCGCGTCGGCATGGCCTACGACCTTTTCGGCGACGGGCGGACCGCGATCAAGGCGTCGTTGGGGCACTTCGTGGCCCAGATCGACAACGAGCTCACCCAGGCCAACAACCCATTCGTCCGGACGGTCGACCAAACCAATCGTGGGTGGAACGACGCCAACGAGAACCTCATTCCTGATTGCGATCTGGCTAACTTCTCCGCGAACGGAGAATGCGGAGATATCGACAACATCTTTTTTGGCCAGGGAAACCCGAACGCGATCCGATGGGATCCCGACGTCCTGACTGGCTATCGTGACGGTAACTGGGATTTTACGACGGAGGTGCAGCACGAGCTGTTCGAGGGATTCTCGGTCACCACAGGCTACTACTGGAACAACGCCGGGTACAACTCGGAGAGAAACAGCAAGACCCGCGTGACCGACAACATATTGGTCGGCCCGGAAGACTACGATGAGTACTGTGTCACGGCACCGACCCATCCCCTCTTGCCCGGCGGTGGTGGCTATGAGCGCTGTGGCCTGTATGACATCAAGCCAGAGAAGTTCGGTCAGGTCCAGGATCTCATCACCAGGACGGAACTCTTCGGGGAGTCCGTTTACAACAACCACTTCTTCAACGTCACGATCGACGGGCGGATGGGCAACGGCGTCACGCTCGGGGGCGGCTTCGACACCGGAAAGTCAACCCAGGACAAGTGTTTCGTGGTCGACTCGCCGGAGCAGTTGTTGGACTGCAAGGTCGAGTTCCCGTTTGAGGCTCAGACGCAGTTCAAGCTGTTTGGGGCGGTCCCGCTCCCGGCTGACTTCCTGGTGAGTTTCGCCTATCAGAACCTGTCGGGGGCCGATTATGGCGCACGCCGCTTCTACAGCAATGCCGAGATCGAGACCTCGCTGGGGCGCCCGCTCTCAGGCGGTCTCAGGGGGAAGAATATTGAGATCGTGACCCCCTGCATCTCGAGCCAAACGACGGCGCGTCTGTGCGAGCTCGTCGGGGACCGGATCAGCCGGCTCGATTTCCGCATGACCAAGATCATCAACGTCGACCGGTTCCGCTTCCAGATCAACCTCGACGCCTACAACCTGATGAACACCAGCGACGTCCGGTCCATCAACAACGCCTTTGGTCCGCGGTTTGGGTTCGCAAACACGATCATCGACCCGCGGCTGCTCCAGCTTGGCGGACAGATCAGCTTCTAGGCCGGTGGTCCAGGTCTGAGGACACAACCGCGGTGGGGTCGGACCCCACCGCGGTTTTTTTGTACGATTGGTGATTACAGACCAAGAACGCAGCGACGCCGGTAGCCCATTGTGCGGCTCGCAACTTTGTACTCGTTGTGGAGAGGCCCGGGGACGGGCAAGGCCGCACGGCGCGCCTCGCGGCCGCGGAGTGGGGCGTTCGGGGCCCCCGCGAAGCGGCCGGCGGGGTCCGGGGCGAGGCCCCGTCTGGTTCAGTTAAGGCGCAGAGGATCGACTGACAACGGCTCGACGGATGCCTCACCCTCTCGGACCAACACGATACGGTTCAGGGGAACGTCGAGATATGTGTCGCGCGTCCCACTCCCGGGCCATACGACTGTCAACTGCCGGATCATAGTTGCATTGCCAAGGCCGATCTCCGCCTGGAGTGTGGAACTCCCGAAGCTGCCACCCGTCCCGACAGTCGCGTGTATCTCTCGATCCCCGCCGGGCGTGACCACCTCGAGCTTGATGCGGGCACCGATCGCCGACCGATTCGAGACGGTGCCTTCCAGCCTCAGCGTGATCCACGCATTGCCGTGCCCCGGGTTCAACAGAAGAACGTTCTGGCTCACATCTGCTTCGACCGCGCCGCCCAGGGCGATGTACAGGTCCTGGTCCCCATCGTGATCGATGTCGCCAAATGAAACCCCGTGGCCCTTCTGGGTATGCCCAAATCCGCCCGCCGCGGTCACGTCCTCGAAGCGTGCGCCACCGACGTTGCGAAACACCCGATTGGGAATGAGAAAGTGTAGGCCCGGCTCGCCCGTTCCGATGTAGAGATCGAGGAACCCGTCGTTGTCCAAGTCGCCGTAGTTGCTGCCCATCGCGTAGAGGATCGTATCGAGGCCAGCCGCCCCGGTGACACCGGCAAAGGTGCCGTCCCCCTGGTTGTGATACAAGCGGGGAAACTCCGCCACGTGGCCCTCTCCCAGATGCTCCGCGGCAATGTCATCAAGCGTCGCTGTGCGGCCACTCACGAACAGGTCGAGCCAGCCGTCGTTGTCGTAGTCGAAAAACCACGTCGGGAAGCTCAGACGTGGCTGTTCAACGCCAGCGGTGGCCGTGACGTCGCGGAACGACCACCGCCCGTCTGCCGACGGCCCCTCGTTATGGAACAGCAGGTTCGGCTCGCGGAAACGCGACAGGTAGAGGTCGATCCGGCCGTCGTTGTCATAGTCGCCCCACGCGACGGCCTTGACGAAGCCAACCACGCCGATCCCGGCCAAGAAGGCGACATCGATGAACGTTCCGTCCCCATTGTTTCGAAACAGCTGGCACGGATAGGTGGTGCCGCCCGATTCGTTGCCGATGAAGAGGTCGACATCGCCGTCGTTGTCGTAGTCACCCCAGGCGGCCGTCTGCGTGGGACGGCCAGCCAATAACCCGGCCGCTTCGGTGACGTCGGTAAACGACCCGTCGCCGTTGCTCCGAAGCAGCGAGTTGGAGCGTGGCGTCGTATGCCAGGCGCCCCGTAAGACGAAGACATCGGCAAAGCCATCGTTGTCGTAGTCGGCGTGGACAAGATTCAGCCCGCTGACGATCCCCTCCAACCCGGCCTCGATTGTCGCGTCGTCGAAGGTGCCATCGCCGTTGTTCCGAAAAAAGCGAAGCTGGTCGCGGAACCCCCACGACGACGCCATCAGGTCGAGATCGCCGTCTCCGTCAAAGTCCTCCATGACGCTGCCGCCCGCCTGGCTGACGACATCGAGGCCGAGTTTCGGCGCGACGTCCACGAACGTTGTGAAACCGGAGCGCGCGCCGTAGGCCGACCGGGGTATGAGCCACGCAGGAGGGACGCCGGCTGGGTGTTCACCGATCCACATGTACAAGAGGTTGAGCAGCCATCGCAAACCCAGGTCGGTCGGATCGTCGGCCAGCAGCTGCTCGAACAAGGCGATCGCCTCGCGGGCGCTGTCCTGATTCGGATGGATGGCCGTTTCGTCGGGCGGCATCACGCAACGGGCCGCAGGGTTCGGCGGCAGGCAATTGTCGCGCTGTACCAGCCGCAGATAGGCGATTCCGAGGGAGAAGCGCACCGACACGAGGAACCTGTCACGGAGCTCGCTGGGCAGGTCGATGTCGCCGGCCAGGAGAAGCTCCTGCAGCTGCTCCAACTCGTGTGTGGGCTCGTCGAAGCGCCCCACTTGCATCATCTCCTGGGCCACCGCGAGCCGATACAGTAGCTGCTGTTGGAGGCCCGTGTCCGGCGTGACGCCGAGCAGCGCCTCCAGCCGCGCCGAGTTGGCGTTGGGGTTATTGAACTCTGCATCACGTGCCTCCGCCTCGAGGCGCTCCGCCATCCGGACGTTGCTCGGAGGAAGAGGATCCCTCTCCGGCTCTTGACCGTCGAGTGTTGCCGCTCCGGTCAGCAGAACGACGGCAGCAATAGCCAAAATACAGGCGTTCGAGCAAAGTCTGAACACGGGAGTCACCCTCTGCGCCACATCAGCAGCCAGTTCGAGCCATCGGAATCCAGGACGCGCTACGCCGGACGAATACTGACGGCCAGCGAAGAGGAGCCGAACGAACGCCGGGGCGTGAATGAGCCCCAATATCTCGAAAAACTGTGCGGGCGTCAAGTTGACGTGGTTCTGTGCAAGTCCTCGACGACTTCCCCGTGCCACAATCGACGGCGGGCGGCCTGGGAGTCGATCAGGAAGTCGGTCCAACTGCGCCCACGCTCGCACCGAATATCACAAGCCGAACGGAGATGGTACGATCTCATCGGCCTATGCAGACCAGATTAGCCGGCGGGATAGTTCAGAGCGTCTGGGCTGTGATCGTTCTCGCCTTATTGACAGCATGCGGCGGCGACCGATCGTCTGGTGCGGGGCCGCCGGGGCCCGACCCTCAGGCCGAGCCTGCAGGCTCGACAGACGGTGGCGAATCGGACTGGTTTGTCGACCGTGCCGTCGAGGTCGGAATCGACTTCGTCCACTTCAATGGCCTCTCGGGCGAGTTCTTCTACCCGGAGATTCTCCCACCAGGCGTCGGTCTGTTCGACTACGACAACGACGGCGACCTCGATGCGTTCGTCGTGCAGGGGCGTGTGCTGGGCGAAGGAAAGACCGTTGAGGACGCGCTGATCCAACCCTCCTCGTCGAGCCCCCCCACGGGACGGCTGTATCGCAACGACCTCGACGCCAATCGTGGCCCCTCGTCGTTGCGGTTTACCGACGTCACCGATGCGAGCGGACTCACCACCGACCGATTCGGGCTAGGCGTCGCGGCCGGGGACATCGACAACGACGGGTGGGTCGATCTGTTTGTGACCAACTACGGAGCCGACCAGCTCTTTCGCAACAACGGCGACGGCACATTCACCGATGTCGCGAGCCGGGCCGGACTCGAGGAGCGGGAGGATTTCGGCGTCTCGGCCGCGTTTGTCGACTACGACCGAGATGGATGGCTCGATCTGTATGTCGGCAACAACGTTGACTACGACCTCGACAACGGCACCGTCTGCACAGTCTCCGGCGGCGTCCGTGACTACTGCTCTCCCCAGAACTACGGCGGCCGTCCAGACCGCTTGTATCGCAACCGGGGCGACGGAACCTTCGACGATGTCACCCGGACGGCGCTGCGCCACAATGTCGAAACCGGTATCTCACGCGCCACGAGTGGACAGTTCGGACCGGCGCTCGGAGTGGTGGCCGCCGACTACGACGGGGATGGCTGGTCTGACATCTATGTCGCCAACGACGGGTCGGAGAACATTCTCTGGATCAACCAGCAGGACGGGACGTTCGGCGACGTGGCTCTGCTCTCCGGCGCAGCCTTGAGCCCGCTCGGCACGCCGGAGGCCAGCATGGGGGTCGCCGCTGGCGACTTCGACAACGACGGAGACGACGACCTGTTCATGACCCACCTGATGACGGAGGGGAACAATCTCTACGTCAACGACGGGTCGGGGATCTTCCAGGACCAGAGCGCACCGACTGGACTCGGGCCCGGAAGTCTCTCCTATACCGGCTGGGGCACCACGTGGTTCGACTACGACAACGACAGCTGGCTCGACCTGCTTGCCGTCAACGGGGCCGTCCGACGGGACGCCCTCGTCGAGGTGGCCGCACCCGAAGACGGTGCGCCACGTGTCGTGGTCGAAGGCGGTGCGGAGGAGATCTTTCCCTACCACCAACGAAAGACGCTGTTCCGCAACCTGGGCAATGGTCGTTTCGAAGACGTCAGCGATCGGGCCGGCGTCGTGTTCTCGTTGGCGGACGTCGGTCGTGGGGCCGCCTTCGGCGATGTCGACAACGACGGTGACGGGGATGTCCTGGTTGGCAACAACACGGGTCCGGTTCAGCTCCTCATCAACACCATCGGGAATCGTCATCACTGGCTTGGGTTGAGGCTCGTCGGTTCGGTGGGGGATCCCCAGGCGGCCGCCGTCAGAGATATGCTCGGAGCGCGTGTTGGCGTGAGCCGTGAGGGCGAGCCGACGCTCTGGCGCCGCGTCCATACCGACGGGAGCTACGCCTCGGCCAGCGATCCACGGCTGCTTTTCGGGCTCGGTGAGTCGGCAGCGGAACCGCAGGTGCGGGTCGTCTGGCCGAACGGTCAGGTCGAGGTGTGGACCGAGATCGCCGTCGACCGCTACACCAGGCTGACGCAGGGAGAGGGTGCTACTCCGTGAAGCTCGCTACGCGACGGGTTGCAGAATCCGCCGCTACTGGGTCGCCGCCGTGCGTTCGAGGAATGGATCGAATTCAACCGGATCGGCGCTTCTCCAGGGCCGACCGTCTTCATACCGCGTGAGCTTGGCCCTCATACGCGGGAGCAGATCGTTGCGACTCGCTCGCGTGGCCAGGCTGATCGCCTCACGTTGAATCGCCGCCGCCTCTGTGAACTGCCCCACCTCGGCCAGCGTCATCGCGAGTGTTTCGCCATAGTCGACACGCTGGAGCTGCTCCGGCAGGCTCCGCAGCAGCGAGAGCGCCGCCTGGCCGTCTCTCACGGCGGCGTCAGGCGCTCCGCTCCACAGTCGGGCCAACGCATGGGCAAAGAACGGTGTGCCCGGGTACTCAGACATGCCCTCCCTCAATCGATCACGCGCATCCCCATACCGCCCCAACCGGACGAGCGTGATTGCGGCGCCGAACGGAGCCTCCTCGAACCGAGGGTCGCCACTGATCGCCTGGGCGGCGACCTGATCGTACTGGGATAACGATTCCTCGAGTCGCCCACTGCGCCGCAGCAGTGTGGCCAGACCAAGACGCGCCTCGACGTAGGTCGGTTGATGCTGTACCGCCGCCTCGAAGTGCTCGACCGCCTCGGCCCTGAGACCGGCACCCTCCAGCAGCACCCCGAGGCTGAAATGTGCGAGTACGAAGTCTGGGTTGGCCTGCACGACCTGCTGCCATTGAGCGGCGGCACTGCTTGGGTCCCCCTGTTGAAACAGTGCGGTGCCGAGGCGGTGGCGCATTGTTGGATCGTTTGGATTGAGTGCGAGCCCCTTCCGGAAGTACTCGGCTGCTGCAGCCCAGTCCCGGTCTGTGAGCGCCCGATTCCCACGGCCCTCATAGGCGTTCGGGCTCTCGAGCAGGTCGCCCAGCTCCTCCATCAGTGGGTCCGCGGGGAGGACCCTGGCGTCGGCGCGCTGCGCCAGGTGCTCCTCCGCCTTCTCCTGCTGGCCAAGTCCGCGGTAGGCGAGCGCCAGGGGGTAGTGCACCCCGATGGCCGAGTAGTCGCTGAGCCTCAGCCCTTCCTCCAGATGCCTGACGGCTCGGTCATAGTCGTTCTTCGCCAGTGCCGCCCGGCCGAGACCGACGTTCGCAACGACCGAGTTGGGCTGAAGCGACAGCTGCTTACTGAAGAGCGGTTCGGCGGCCTCAGGTTGACCTCGCAGCAGATGCACATCGCCCAACGAGATCATCGTCACCGCGTCGTCGGGTCTGAGTCTGAGCACCTCCTCGAAGGCAGCCACCGACCTGTCGAGCGCGCCCTGTGTCGCGTAGAGGTGGCCGAGATAGTACGGCCACCGCGTGTCGTCCGGCAGATCAGCCTGAGCCTGGAGGAAGTAGGGCTCCGCCGCGTCGAGGAGCGCGGCGGCCATCAGCAGCTTCCCCACCTCACCGGCGGCCTCGCCCCGAACGGGCGGCGTGGTGTCGGGGGCTTCGACGATCGCCATCAGAGACGCGTGCTGCGTACGTATCTGCTCACTAACGAAGGCGTCGGTGCCAGAGAGATCGGGCAGGGCGAGAGTCGGTGTGTCGAGGCGACTCGGAGCCGGCGCCGGAGCCGGCTGCTCCGTCTCGGCAGGGGGCGTGGCCTCGTCAGAGGGCGCGCACCCACTGGCAACGATGACACTTATCGAAGTCACCAGGACGAAACCGGCCCACACGGCGTGCTCCTTCATCGGCAACAGTCTCCTGGGTCGGATGTTATTGCAGGGTTTGGGTCTTGTAAAGGACGCGCCAGAGCCTGGTCGTGACACCTGAGAGCGACAGCCGGCCATGCTAGGATCGGGGCTCATCTCCTCATCTCATCAGACCATGCGCACCGGAATCGCTCGTGCGACAGCCCGCATCGCCTGTAGCGCGTTCGCTGTCGCGCTCACGGTAGGGTGCGGAGCAGACCGACCGTCAGGTGCGGACCGGGCGTCGACGTCTCCCGCCGGAGCCGCCGAGGATCCCGAGTCGGATTGGTTTACCGACAGGGCCGCCGAGAGCGGGCTCGACTTCGTCCATTTCAACGGTGCGTCGGGTCGGGTCTACTTCCCGGAGATCATGACGGGTGGGGCCGGCCTGTTCGACTACGACAACGATGGCGACCTCGACGTGTATCTCGTGCAGGCGCAGATGCTGGGCGACGCCCCGACTCCAAGCGATGCCCTTTTTCCGCCACGCGGGCCTCTCCCGCTCAAAGGCCGGCTGTTCCGTAATGACCTCACCGTGTCAGCGGATGGGGGGCACACACTGCGTTTCACCGACGTGACCGATGAGAGCGCACTCGACGCACGTGGATATGGCATGGGCGTGGCCGCGGGGGACATCGACAACGACGGCTGGATCGACCTCTACCTCACGCACTACGGACCGAATCAGCTGTTCCGCAATAATGGAGACGGCACGTTCACGGATATCTCTCGCGGGAGCGGAGCGGCCAACCGCCCGGACGGACCGGCCGACCCCGAGTGGGGCGTTTCGGCAGCGTTCGTCGACTACGATCGCGACGGGTTTCTGGACCTGTATGTCGGAAACTACGTGTCGTACAACGTCGCAACCGCCAGGACGTGCACGACGTCGGCCGGCGCGCCCGACTACTGCTCGCCGCAGGTCTATCCGTCGCAGCCCGACCACCTGTATCGGAACCGAGGCGACGGGACGTTCGCCGACGTGACGGCGACCGCGCTCATGGGCGCCGAGTTCGGGCCCGCGCTCGGTGTCGCGACCGCCGACTTCGACGGCGATGGGTGGCTCGATATCTACGTCGCCAATGACGGTGAGGAGAATCAGCTCTGGATGAATCAGCGCGACGGTCGTTTCCGCAATGAGGGAGTGCTCTCGGGTGCATCGGTGAACGCCGAAGGGGAGCGCGAAGCCGGGATGGGTGTCGACGTGGGCGATCTCGACGGAGACGGGGACGAAGACCTGTTCGTCACCCATCTGAGCGGTGAGACGAACACGCTCTATACCAACGACGGAACCGGTCTGTTCGCAGACCGCAGCGCGGCGGTCGGACTCGGTCCCCCGAGCCTCCCTGCCACCGGCTTCGGGACCGCCTGGATCGACATCGATAACGATGGCTGGCTGGACAATCTGGTGGTGAACGGCGCGGTCGGCGAGACCAGCCACTGGCTCCCGACGGAGAGTCAGGAGCTCCAGCCGGCAGCCGATGCCAGCGACCCGTACCCCTACGGCCAGCCCAATCAGTTGTTCCGTAACGTGGGCGGCGACCGGTTCGAGGATGTGACCAGTCGCGCCGGGACGACGTTCGGGCTGGCGGAAGTGAGTCGCGGCGCCGCGGTTGGCGACGTCGACAACGACGGCGACCTCGACGTGCTCGTCAGCAACACGAACGGTCCGGCCCGTCTGTTCATCAACGACATCGGAAACCGCAACCACTGGCTGGGGTTGCGGCTCTTGGGAACATCGGATGTCGGTGGACGCGACATGCTGGGCGCGCGGGTCGAGATCGGCCAACCCGGCGGAACGACCCTCTGGCGCCGCGCGCGCACCGACGGGAGCTACGCCTCGACGAACGACCCCCGTGTGCTCGTCGGCCTCGGCGCGACCTCGGAACCTGTCGACGTTCGGGTGGTCTGGCCCGACGGTCGCGACGAGACCTGGACAGCCGTCGCGACCGACCGTTGGATGTCGCTCCAGCAAGACGCCGCCCGCTGAAGCCAGTCATCACACGAGTTGCATCGCAACGCAGCGCGTTGTAGTACGGTGGATACGTAGGTGACGACGGCCAGGAGCAGCGTGCATCGACGACAAGCTCAAACAGCGGTGCGGGTCGGCACCACGACAGCGATCGGTGTCGTGGTCACACTGGGGGCCTGGATTGGCCCGGCCCACGCACAGGATCGCGCACTCGACGCGGTCACCTACGCCGAACATATCGCGCCGATCCTGAACGGCAACTGTGTGGTCTGTCACCGCCTGGGTGCCATCGGTCCGTTCCCCCTTATGACGTTCGCAGAGGTCGAACCGCGCGCCAGACAGATCGCAGAGGTTGTCCAGAGCGGAGCCATGCCCCCCTGGAAGCCTGAGCCGGGCGTCGAACGCCTGCAGGGCGAACGGCGACTCAGCGCGGACGAAGTCGAGCTGATTCGGCGCTGGGTCGGCGCGGGTGCGCCCGAGGGCGACCCGGGTGAGGCACCGGAATCGCCGGTGTGGCCTGACGGGTGGCATGCCGGGTCGCCGGACCTGGTCGTCACGATGCCGGATCCGTTCACGTTGCCGGCCGGTGGCGAAGACGTCTATCGAAATTTCGTCGTGAGGATCCCACTCACCGCCCGACAGTTCGTCACTGCGGTCGAGCTTAAACCGTACACGACCCAGGGCATCCATCATGCGCGCGTCATGATCGACAGGACCGGAACGGCTCGCCAACGAGATGACGCCGATCCGGTCACCGGCTACGACGACAGTGAGATCGACGGGGCTCGGTTCCCAGACGGCCACTTCATCGGCTGGGCTCCTGGCACGCTGGCGAGCGGTGTCCCGGGTGAGCTTGCCTGGCCGCTCGAGCCAGGCACCGACCTGGTCCTCAAGACCCACCTCGTGCCGCGAGACGTCCCGGTCGACCTCCAGGTCTCAGTCGGCTTCTTCTTCGCCGACACGCCCCCGGCCATGACACCCGTTGTCGTGCAGCTCGGGTCGCAGACGATCGACTTGCCGGCCGGTGACCCGGCTCACGTTGTCGAGGACACGTATCAGCTGCCGGTCGCCGTCGACCTGCTGGCGATCTACCCGCATGCGCATTTCCTCCTCAGAGAAGTCGAGGCCTCGGCACTGCTGCCGGACGGGACGACCCGGCCGCTCCTTCGTATCGACGACTGGGACTTCGACTGGCAAGACGAGTATCGCTATGCGGAGCAGGTTCGTTTGCCCGAGGGCACGACGATCCGGATGCGGTATGTCTTCGACAACTCGGCGGGCAACCCGAACAACCCCAGTCGGCCGCCCAGCCGTGTACGGTTCGGTCCGCGCTCGACCGATGAGATGGCGGAGCTCACGTTGCAGGTGCTTCCGGTCGACCCGTCAGACCGTCTCACGCTGGCGGAGGATGTCGGTCGCAAGGTCTCGCACATCATCCTCGCGGGGTCGGAAAAGAAGCTGACCGACGACGCGACCAGCGCGAACCACGAGAACTATGCGGTCAGCCTCGTGGCGGTTGGACGAATTGACGAGGCGGTGGAGCAGCTCGAGGGAGCGCTTCGTCTCGACCCGAACCGTGCGACGGCGCACTACCGGCTCGGGACGGCGCTGATGATCCAAGGAAGCCGGGACGACGCAGCGGATCACTTCCGGCGAGCCATCGACCTCGACACGAGCTTTCCGGAAGCACACAACAGCCTGGGTGCTCTGTTCCACCTGGCGGGCAACGTGGTTGAAGCCGAGCGACACTACCGCCGAACCCTGCAGCTGGACCCGGCGCACGCCGGCGCCCACCGCAACCTGGGCAATATCCTCCTTGGCGCCGAGCGGTTTGGGGAGGCGGAGTCCGAGTTTCGAGACGCGCTGGCTCTCCGCCCAGAGTCAGCTGACGCGTATATCGGCCTCGGTCAGGCGCTGGCCGGACAGGGGAAGCGGGGCGAAGCCCAGGCGGCATTCGACCGAGCGCGCGCGCTCGAATCGGCCCGACCGTGAAGATTCGTCTTCTCGTGTCCTGACACTAGAGAAGCCGAAGAACCACCGGCCACCCCTCCCACCCGCGGAGATACGGCAGCAACTCCCCGAGGAGGGGGAGCCACACCCAGCGTGATGCGCGTGCGCACTCCAGCCTGAGGCGGTGGATGTCGACGTTGACCCGGCCTGGTGTGCTGAAACCTCGAACCGATGGCCAATAACGGGGTACCTGACGCGTGTACTCCTCGTAGCTGTCGCCGTGTCTCGCCAGGAGGAACTTTTCCTCCACCGGCACAGTGGTGAGCATGTAGATCAGCGCGACGATCACCACCGCGGCGACGCACAGCAAACTATTGAGAAAGAGGGCCGCGGAAACCGCCAAGAGAAACGAACCGAGATACAACGGATTACGAGAGACGGAGTAGGGACCGTCGGTCACGAGGACGGTCTCCTTGCGACCGCCAATATACAACGTCGCCCAGAAGCGCAGCGCGGCGCCCGCCACGAACGTGACCCACGCCAACAGGTCGATGCTGTGAGCCAGCCACGAGCGCTCGGCAACCAGCGGAGTTGAGAACACCGTCAGGACTACCGAGGGCACCAAGACCAACGCCGCCACCGTGCCACGCCACCGAAAGCGACGACGGTTCGAAACTGTATCGTATCGGCGGTCAGCGGCGACGCCAACCGTCCGAAGTCGGGCGCGTCTGATATGTCGGACGAAGCTAATACTCTGATGTTCACGAAAACGCCTCTGGTGACACCGCCGACGATGACGGAGAATCACGATGTTGTGGTGCTGCGATCGATGGCCTGACAGGCCAAACTTGTCAACAGCCGCACCCACGACCCGCTTATCCGAGATTAGCCAGCGCGGCTGAAGTTTTTCTGAGGCCAGCCGCCCGATTAGCTGCAAGCTTTTTGGTCGATCACCAGAGGGCTCGGCCCGCACCTGAGCCTCAACCCTTGAGAAGGAACGAGGTTCCATCGGGATCGCGGAACGTCGCGTAGGTACCCCACGCCATCGACTTGGGCTCGTCCTCGAACGTCACCCCGGCCTGCTTCATGGCGTCATATGTGGAGGCGAAGTCTTCGCACTCGAAGACGAGCGAAGCCTCGTGCTGCTTCCAGTCGGGCATCATCTCTCTGGGATAGAGAACGAGTCGCGACTGGGCGCCCGCCGGCGCGACCTCAATCCACTTCCCCGCTGGACCCATCGACTCCTCGCGCCGCACCTCAAAGCCGACCTTGTCGCACCAGAAGCGCACGGCCGAGTCCTGATCGGTCACGTACACAGCGACGGTTGCGATGTTCGAGATCATGGCGCCAGACCACCTGTTTCATACGGAGTGTAGCAGCCCGCGGTGAAAGTCGCGCGTGGCACCGAGACCGGGCAGACACTCGCCTAGCCAGGCGCGACGAGGAAGAATATTGGGTATATTCGCCCCCGCTCGGAGAAGTCCCAGCGTCGCCCCTGCCGGATGGATCGCCGGTCGAATGCCGCGGGACTTTCACCACGGGCTGCTAGGCGGCCCCCGCGTGCGGGATCAAGATGAGGCGGGCTACAGGAGGTAGACTAATTCGCGATTGCCCCACATGTCGACGGAAGTGGCGGGCGCCATGAGCACCCGAAGACCTGAACCGATGACTCGGCTCGATCACCGTTTCGTTGAGCTCGTTGTGTTCGTCGCCTGTCTGGCGGCCGCGGTCCCCACTGCTGCGCAGGACGAGGCTGGCAGCTCTGCGGCGGGAAGGGCGGGGTTTGCGGGGCCCGACGGTATTGACGGCCCGCCACCCCCTGTGCCACCCGAAATCATCAACCGCGACACCGGAGGCCGGGCTACGATTCGCGCAGTCAAGCTGGTCGACGCTCTGCGTGTTGACGGACAGCTCGACGAACGTGTCTATCAGACGGTTCCGCCCATAACCGACTTCATTCAACAGTCTCCCGACGAGGGAGCTCCCGCCACCGAGAAGACCGAGGCCTGGATTATGTTCGACGAGCGTAACCTCTACGCTGCCGGCCGCATCTGGGACTCGGCGCCACCCAGCGAGTGGGTCGCCAACGAGATGCGCCGCGACACGGCACAGCTGCGCCAGAACGATACATTCGCGCTCGTCCTCGACACCTTCTACGACCGACGGAACGGGGTGGCGTTTTACACGAATGCCCTCGGGGCCATCGCAGATTTTGCGCTGACGAACGAAGGCAATCCCAACAGCGACTGGAATCCGGTCTGGGATGTCCGGACTGGACGATTCGATGGCGGCTGGACCGTCGAAATGGAGATCCCGTTCAGATCGCTGCGCTATCGACCTGGCCCCGAACAGGTGTGGGGTGTACAGCTTCGGCGCAACGTGCGCCGCAAGAACGAGTGGGCCTACGTCACTCAGATCCCGATCTCGGCCGGCGCGGGAGCGGCGGGGATCTTTCGGGTGTCGGATGCCGCCACGCTTGTCGGGCTCGAAGTGCCCGGTGGCAGCAGGAACCTGGACGTCAAGCCGTACGGCATCAGTGGACTCAGCACCGACCTTCACGCCAGTCCACCGAGGAGGAATGTCGGGGATGGAGACGTTGGTATCGACGTCAAGTACGGCATCACGCAGAATCTGACCGCTGACTTCACCTACAACACCGACTTCGCACAGGTTGAAGCTGACGAGCAGCAGGTCAACCTGACCAGGTTCAGCCTCTTCTTCCCGGAGAAACGTGAATTCTTCCTGGAAGGGCGAGGCATCTTCGACTTTGCCCGTGGTGGAATCGGCGGCGGATCCAGGGGCGCCCTACGACGGGGCGGCGGCGGATTCTTTGGCGGCGGCAACGCGCCGACGTTGTTCTACTCCCGCCGCATCGGTCTTCAGAGCGGCAGCATCGTACCGATTGTCGGCGGCGGCCGAGTCACCGGAAAGATCGGGGCTTTCGATGTCGGGGGCCTCAGCATCCAGACCGACGACGAGACGATCTCGGGCGCCGACATGGCCAACTTCACGGTGATGCGCGTGAAACGCGACATCCTGCGCCGGAGCAGCATCGGCGCGATCTTTACGAATCGATCGGCCTCGCTGGAGGGGGATGGTTCGAGTCAGGCCTATGGGATGGATGCCACATTTTCCCTCTATGAGAACGTGAGCGTTCTCACGTATGTGGCCAAGACACGAACCCCTGGGCGGAGCGGCGAGGACACGAGTTATCAGGGACGTGTCGACTACAGCGGTGATCGGTACGGCTTCCAGGGCGAACATCTGCTCGTCGAGGACAACTTCATTCCCGAGGTCGGTTTTCTCCGACGCGACAACTTCCGCCGCACCTACACGACCGGGCGATTCAGTCCACGACCGCAGTCGCTCGAAGCCATTCGGCAGTTCCGTCTGGAGGGAAGCTTCGATTACATCCAGACAGCCGACACGAATCGGCTCGAGACCCGGCAGTCGCAGCTGGGATTCTCGGCCGAGTTCAACAACAGCGACAGGGTGGGTGTGTCGGTGGTGGACAGTTACGAGTTTCTCCCCTCGGAGTTCACACCCGGGCCCGGTGTGACCTTCCCCGTCGGCGGCTATCGCTTCGTCGACGTTGTAGGCTCGTACTCACTCGGGGCGCAGCACCGGTTTTCGGGAACGTTCACCGCTCGGGCCGGTGAGTATTTCGATGGCGACATCCGGTCGGTCGGTATGAGCGGCGGACGTCTCGGGATGACCCAGCAGTTTTCGGTTGAGCCGACGGTGTCAGTCAACTGGGTCGACACGCCGTACGGGTCCTTCCGCACCGATCTCATCGTTTCTCGGGTGAACTATACGTTCACTCCGAGGATGTTCTTCAGCGGGCTGGTGCAGTACAACTCGGCCAACGACACCATCAGCAACAATCTGCGGTTGCGATGGGAGTACTCTCCGGGGAGCGAGCTGTTTGTCGTGTATACCGAGGACCGGGACACCGATCCGCTGTTACCGAACCGATTCTCTGATCTGCGAAATCGGGGCCTGGTCGTCAAGGTGAACCGCCTGTTTCGTTTTTAACCGGCTGAATCTGCGAGCCAGTCCCACACACACAGGAGGCACGTGATGAAACAACCATACGTTCTCGTTGCCATACTCGTCCTCATCGGGGTTGTGTCTGTCCAACCGCCGACTGAGGCGCTCGGCCAGGCCGGTCGCGAATGGACCACGCTCTTCGACGGTTCCACCCTCGATGGGTGGAACACCCTCGGCGACGCCAACTGGGAGCTCGCCGACGGCGCCGTTCAAGCCGATAGCGGTAGTGGCTTTCTCGTGACACCAGAGTCCTATGGTGACTTCCAGCTGACATTGGAGTTCTGGGTCGACCGAGACGCCAACAGCGGGATCTTCATTCGATGCGCCGATCCACAGAACGTCGGGGCGGCGAATTCGTATGAAGTCAACATCTTCGACACGCGTCCCAATCAGGAGTACCGAACCGGTGGCATTGTGAATGTGGCGTCGCCCGCTAGCATCGTCAACACAGGAGGGAAGTGGAACACGTTTGACATCACGGCCCAGGGCGAACGACTGACCGTCATCCTCAACGGCATCCGCACGGTAGACGTCGAACACGGCGAACATGCGAGCGGGCCCATTGCGTTGCAGTACGGGGCCGGGATTGTGAGGTTTCGGAACCTGCAGATCCGGCCACTCTGAACGGCTAAAGCGCTTTTCATGACCGTGTGGTGCCCGGATAGCCGCAGTGTCGAAAGTAATTGCGGCATTCCTCGGGGCTGAAGTGCGGCAGACAGGCGCCGAGGAAAGGCCAGAGGGTTTCGGTGGATCGACAGCGGGCGGCGCGCACGAGGGCTTTGAGCTTCGCGAAGCAGAGTTCAATGGGATTGAGGTCCGGACTGTAGGGCGGCAGATAGCAGAGCGTGGCGCCGACGCGCTCGATCGCCTGGCGGACGCCGGCCACTTTGTGTGCGCTGAGGTTATCGGCGATGACGATGTCCCCGGGATGCAGGGTGGGCACGAGGATCTGTTCGATATAGGCGAGGAAGCTCGCCCCGTCGATGGCGCCGTCGAAGACCCCGGGCGCGGTCAGGCCAGTCACCCGCAGCGCTGCGAGAAACGTACTGGTCTACCACCGGGCGCACGGCGCGTGGTCGTGGACGCGGGCCCCGCGGAGGGCCCGACCATACCGCCGCAGGAGATTGTTCGTCATGCCGGTTTCATCGAGAAAAACCAGGCGTGTCGGATCCCAGGTCGGCGCGGCGGCGTGCCACACGACCCGCGCGGCCGCAACGTCAGGTCGATCGTGTTCGGAGGGCCGGACCGTTTTTTTTGACGGTCACGTCCAGAGCCGCCACCGCGCGCCAGATCGTCGCCAGACTGGCCGGCGTGCCGAGCGCGTCCTTCAGCTCGGCTACGGTGCGATCCGGTTGCTCCGCGATCAGCGCGGCCAGGGTGTGCAGGTGCGGCTCCAACATCCGGCGCCGCCCGTGCCGCTGGACGCGCGGCGCGACTTCGCCCGTCTCCCGCCGACGCTGCTTCAACAGCCGCACCCACGACCCGCTCACGCGGTACTTCACCGCAACGTCCGCGGCCTTCATCCCGGCATCACTGTCGAGCAGGGCCCGTTCTCGGAGATCCATCGAATAGGCTTGCATCGGTCCTCCTGCATTGGTGCATGCAGAAGTACCACGACGAGCCCAAGCAGTACAAGGGCTATCTGAAAAGCGCTTTAGCTGAAGCTCTCGCGAGACGTCGTGTAAGTGGAGGACCGTGACGGGCTAGCCCGAGACGCGATCTCGTCCGATCAGCTCGTGTTCTGACCTAGTGTCCTGAGTTCGATATACCTGTACACCGAGGGCGGCGATGCGCCCGGATGGCCAGGCGCGAAGAGCGAGCATATCGGGAATATTCGAGCCCGCGAGAAGATGGTCTCAACGCCGGCCTCTACGGGATGCAGCGCTGGCCGAATGTACAGGTATATCGAACTTAGGACACTAGTCGCGAAGCCCGAAGACGAAGAGACTGTGACCCGCCGCGACGGCGACATACTGCTGGTCGTCGATGGCGTACGACATCGGGCCGTTGGCCAGCATTCCGCCCAGCGTCGCCTTCCACAGGAGACGCCCGTCCGTGGCATCCAAGGCGTGGAAATACCCCTCGCGACCCCCGGTGAACAGCAGCCCCGAGGCCGTCGTCAGGAGACCGCTGGTTGTGACGTCCGTCATCTCGAACTGCCACGCGATCTCCCCGGTGGCGGGGTCGATCGCTTTCACCGCCCCACGCCCAGCCTCAGCGGTCCAGTTGTTGACCGGTCCACGTCGAAGACCCGGGAGTGTCGGTGCGCCCGCCACCCCGGTCGGGTTCATGCGGCCACCGATAAAGACACGCCCAGCCTGGTACTCCGCTTCGACCGGCTCGAAGCCCGTGCCGTAACCGTCCCATGCCGACACGTAGAACAGACCGGTGTCAGGGCTGTAGGACGGTGAATACCAATTTGTGCCACCCAATGGCCCGGGATATGTGGGAGAACCCAGGGGCTGCGGCGTCTCAATCGGTCGACCGTTGTCATCGAGACCCTCCGCCCAGTTGACGTCGACATACGGTCTCCCCGAGACGAATTGGCCCGAGGCTCGGTCGAGTACGTAGAAGAAGCCATTACGGTTGCCCCAAACCATTAGCTTCACGGTGCCCCCGTCAGGAGCGGGGTAGTCGATCAGTACAGGAACCTGTGTCGAGTCATAGTCGTACGGATCGCCAGGCGTGAACTGGAAGTACCACCGCAGCTCACCGGTGTCGGCGTCGAGGGCCACCACGCAGTCCGAGTACAGATTGTCGCCAGGACGTTGCGCGGCGTTGAAGTCCGGACCAGGGTTTCCAACCCCCCAGTAGGTCAAGTTGAGTTCCGGGTCATAGGCTCCGGTGACCCACACCCCGGCGCCACCAGTTTGCCATGCGTCGCCGCCGCCCCACGTCTCGTGCCCGGGCTCGCCCGGCCCCGGAATCGTGTAGAAGCGCCAGGCCTCCTCCCCGGTCCTGGCGTCGTATGCGGCGATGAATCCTCGAACACCGTACTCACCTCCCGCGACACCCACGATCACCTTGTCTTTGACCACGAGAGGCGAGACGGTCATCGCATACCCCGCCGTGGGGTCTGCGACGTCGGTGATCCAGATTGGCTTCCCTGACCACGCATCGATGGCGACCAGGTTGGCATCGAGCGTCGCCATGAACAGCGTGTCGCCCAGAATGCCGAGGCCGCGATTGACCGCACCGCAACATGGTCTCGACTCGTTGGAGGGGGTGTATTCGTAGGTCCAGAACACCCGGCCAAGCTTGGCATCGAGAGCCACCACGGTATTGGGGGGCTCGGTCAGATACATGATCCCGTCCACCACCAGCGGGCTTGTCTCGAACACCTCTAGTGAGTTGGCCTGATGCACCCATTTCAGTTCCAGCTCATTCACGTTGCCGGGAGCGATCTGGCCGAGGCCCGTGTGCCGCTGCCCGTGATACCCGCCTGAGTACGTCAGCCAGTTGTGCGGTTCGTCGGCCGCGTTGCGGATCCGCTCGGCCGTGACCTGGGCCAGGCCTAGGCCGGGCGCGACGATCAACCCAAAAAGAGTAAGTGCAGCGAGTCGTCGTGTCATGATCGTGGCCCTCTCAGTGGTCGAGTCCTCGCAGTGACAACAGGTACGCCAGGAGATCAGACACCTCCGGCGGAGTCAACAAGTCGCCATATGCTGGCATCGGCGATTCGGTCAGCACGGTGAACTCCCGGAGTCCGGCCTTCTCGAACGACCGCAGGCGCTCGTCCTGGTCGAGGATCTGCACGGTGTAGGTGTCTTCGTTCACACGCCTGCCGGTGTACGTGTCGCCATCCGCCGTCACGAGACGTACGGGGCGGTTGATCGGAAACATCGAGCCGGTCGGGTCGAGCAACGCACTCTCGAGAAGTCCCGCCGTGCGCGTGGTCCCGACATCACTCAGATCCGGCCCGAGCCGCGACCCTTCACCATTGATCCGGTGGCAGCGAGCACAGTCGCCCTTGCCCTGGTAGAGCACCCGTCCCCGACCGGGGTCGCCGAGAACCACGTCACCCGGATCGAGTTCGTTCATCGATCGAAGATAGGCGACCAGCCCGGTCAACTCGGCCTCGGAGTACTCGCCCGGAGGCATCGCCGTGCCAGGAATACCTTCTTCGATGAGCTCCCGAAGGTCCTCGTCTTGGGGTGCTCGCTCGTACTGACCGGTCCGCAGGGTGACGCCGGGCACGAGGTCCCCATTCGGTCCGTGGCAGGTTGTACAGGTGCTGCCGTAGACCCCCAGACCGACCTGGATGTCGGCCTGTGAGTACGCGCCGGCGTGCTCCTGAGCGCCGTGGATGGGAGGCGCGACACACACGACCGCGAAGACCAGGCACGCGACCATGCCGGCCACGCTCGGGGCGAGCCGTCGATTCATGGAGTTCACGTCACCATCCCCGAAGGAGACCGGCCTGTCAGGCACTGAGCAGCGCCTGAACGTAGGCGGGCTTGAGCGGTAGGCGGCGGGCGGCCTTGCCGGTGGCGTCGAAAAACGCCGCAGCGATGGCCGACGCGGCGAGGGCGTTGGCCGCCTCGGATGCTCCGCCGTAACTGCCGACCTCCGGTCGATTGAGGATCACGACCTTGATCGGCGGCACTTCTGCCATCGTCAGGATCGGATAGGTTCGCCAGTTGCGCGCGGTCACACCACTCTGATCGAACGTCATCTCCTCGTGCAGCGCGTGGCTGATCCCCATGACCGCGCCGCCCTCGACCTGCCGCTTCAGCTGGGCCGGATTGACGACGATGCCGGGCTCGACCGCGATCGTGTACTCGTCGACTGTCACGTTGCCGCTGGTCGGAACGACCGACACCCGACAGACGCACGCCCAGTACGTCCCCGCGCGCAGCATCACCGAGACGCCCTGCCCCCCTACTGGCGTCGAGCCGGTCGACGTGGCGTCTGGCCTCGGAGACGGGCGGCTCTTCCACCCAGATGCCTCGCGGACGGCCTCGAGCACACCAACCAGCCGCGCGTCGTCGGTGTTGTTGATCCGATACTGAATCCCATCGATTCCCGCGAGCGCGGCCGCCTCGCTCATCGCCAACTCGCGCGGAAAATTCTGCTGAAACTGACCTGGCGTCCGCATGCTGTGGTCACGGAGGCCGACCGCAAGCGGCGATGCCTTCTGCCCCAATTGATGCGTTCCGTGTCCGCGCTCAGCGAGGTTCGGAACCCGGCCGTACACCCAAGGATCCATTGACACATTGACCGTTGATGAGACAAACCCGGGCACAGTCTCCACGTCCGGAGGCGACATCGTCGGCAATCCGGCGAGCACCGCCCCGACAAGCCGGTCGTCCTGCATGGCAGGCATGTAGTGATCCATCTCGAACCCGGTGATCGCGCCGCTGGCGTCGAGGGCGATCTGGACATCCGAGAATCCGGGCGGTGACGACGTCGACCACTGAAGGTCATCCGGCCGCATCCACTGCACTCGCACCGGATGGCCAACCGCCTGAGACAGGATCACGGCCTCGTCTTCGGCGCCGGCATTGCCACCGTTCGACCGACCGTAGTGACCGCTGCCCGCGAACGTGCGGACCACGACATCATCGGTCGACGAGCCGAGCATCATCGCGATCTGGCCGCGGAGCGCCTGCGGATTCTGGTTGTGGGTATAGATGTAGACGGTCCCGTCGGGTTGGGCGTCCGCCACCGCCACGGTTGGCCCAATCGGCGCATGCTTCATGTACGGAAGCTCGTACGTCGCAGACAGCCGCGTGGCCGCCGCCGCGAGCGCGGGGGCGACGGCCCCGGTGCTCTTCTCGCTGGTCGTGACCGGCGTGGTCTCCCAGTCGGCTTCCTCGCGTAACCACGTGAACAGGTTGTCGCTACCGGGAAGCCCCTTCCAATCGGTCCATTCCGTTCCGAGCGCCACCTGCTGCGCGGCGCCGATCGCCTCCCATTCGGTCGGCGCGAGGACGCCAACGAGGTTGCCCTTCACGATCACCCGTGCGTTCGGAAACCGGTCGCGGTCCAGCTGACCGGCCGATACCAGCGTCGAACCAAGCGTTTTCGGATGTACGACGCGGGCGTGGAGCATATCGGGGAGGCGGACGTCTGTCGCCCAGACCTCTTTCGCGGCGACCTTGGAGGCCGTGACGTAGTTCTGATACGACTTGCCGACAATCGTGTATTCGCTCGTCGGCTTCAACGGCGGGTCCCCGACGACGGTCAAGCCGTAGACGTCGGTCAAGGTGCCGCTGACCGGGATCGTGAGGGACAGTTGCTGCCCCTCGACGAGCTGACCGTACGAGATGTGCTGTTTTCCACCGGTGACGATGCCGTCCTTGACCGACAGTTCGCTCTTGGGGACGCCGAGGCGGATTGCCGCCTCATCGAGCAGTGCCTGGTAGGTGTAGGCCGCCACCTTTTGCAGATTGAGCCCGCCCATGGTGAGGAGGGCAAAGGTGCCTCCGCCGTCAGGCGTTCGATCGGTGTCGCCCATGACCACCGTGGTGACCGCCTCGAACGGCGCGTACAGCTCTTCGGCGACGATCTGTTTGTACGCCGTCGTGACCGTGCTCTGACCGAAATCAGTCTTGCCGGTGCGAATGAGGATCGTGTTGTCGGCGTGAATCTCGATCCACGAGGCCGGAAGTTTCGGATCGAGCGTGTGTCCGTCGCCGACCGCCTCGACGGGGTTCTTCCACGCACCGGCTCCGACCAGGCCGAAGCCGACGAATAACGCTCCGCCGGTCTTGACGAACTGGCGCCGCGTCAGGGTCGCGCTGTAGACGTCGGTCATCTTCTCGCTGGGCATCACCATCGTTATCCCACCTTCGCTATCGTGGTGGCCGCGCGCTGCACCGCCTCTATGATCGCTGAGTAGCTGCCACACCGGCACAGGTGCGGTGAGGGACCGTCCTCGGTGAACGCCGCTTTGATTTCCTCGACCGTCGGCGTCGCCACACGCTCCAGAAGCTCGGTCGCCTTGATCAGCATCCCGTTTTGACAGAAGCCGCACTGCGGCACTTGTTCGTCGATCCACGCCTGTTGCACCGGATGTAGACCCTCGGTATCACCGCCCGACAGACCCTCCTGCTGCGCCCACCTGGCGCCGAGGCCTTCGAGCGTGGTCACTTCCTTGCCCGCCACCAGCGAGACCGGTGTCGTGCAGGAACGTATCTCCTTGCCGTCCAGCAGGACCGAGCACGAGCCGCACTGAGACAAACCGCAGCCGAACTGAGGCCCACTCAGCTCGAGATCGTTTCGGAGCACGTAGAGCAGCGGCGTGTCGGGGGTCGCTTGAACCTCACGACGGGCGCCGTTGACGGTGATCGTGATCGCCATGAACACTCCCTTTTCGGCGGAGAGCCGACGGGCTTTCAAAGGTGAATCCCGTCGTTAAATGTATCCCATCTTGCGAACCCTGGCGATGAAGAATGTCGGGAGGCACCTGTGGCCAGCTCCGTTCCCCCGAGATACTTGAGCGAATCGCGGTCGCGGCCCTGTTGCGCCCCTCTTCAGTCACCCGCGCCGAGCCCGGCTTCGGCGTATCGCTTCAGTCCCTGGTCGGCATGAAGCCGCAGCTTCCGGTCATCTTCTTCCGCGATGATCCGCTTGAAGACAGGGAGCACCCGCGGGTCTGGCCGACGGTGGTGGGCGAGCATGGCGACCGCCTGGCGGCGGACCCTAACGCTCTCATCCACTTCGATCCGCTCCAGGAGCAGTGGGACCGCGTCAATCGGATTGGGACCGTCCTTGCAGCTCTCGCACGACAGCGAATGGACCGCCCACACGCGCACCTGACTCTTGGCGTCGTGAAGCAGCGGGAGCAACGCGCGAAGCGTCTCAGCGTCAGCAAAGTTGTCCGCAAGCACTGCGCACCAACGTCGAACGTGCCAGTTCGCGTGCCCGAGGCCATCCCGTACCGCGGGTAGCACCCGGTTCCCTCGAGCGCAGAGCGCAAGGAACGCGGCCATCCGATTCTCAGCGTTCTCGAACTCTTCAACGAGTTGTCGGGCGGAAGCCCCGGGAAGAAAGGGCGGAGCATTCTCGATCATGCGACGAAACGTCGATGTGTGCGCCCCATCTGGCTCTTGTGTGCCATCCATCGGTCGAGTCAGCTCCATGCCCGCGGCATCTCGGTCGAGCCCGAGATGTCACACTTACTGCACCCCACCACCGAAGTCGGTTGCCGTATCCAAGGAGAATGGATCGGGACCGCGCCCCGCCTTGAACTCCTGCTCTTCGAGACGCGCCCCGATGAGCAAGGCTGGCAGGCCATAGTTCCCTTCGTGACACCGCGGCTCGTAGTAGATCCGGTTCTCCTTATCGCTCTGACGCTTCAGTTCCTGGCGGACGGTCCAGGGCGCCACCCAAACCGTCGGGTCCGTGATCGTGATTTCGTATTCGAGGGTGTCCTCGTCGACACGCCGATATCGTTCGATGAGCGTTCGGTTCGCGCCCGACTCAGGGCCTGAAAACCCTGGTCGCCCGGGTCGGAACGTGTACTTGGGCGAGAAGTTCGTGGTCTCGATGACCAGTGTCTGGCCCTCCCAGTGCCCCCGTGAGTCCCCGTGCCGCAGACGGATCTGGCTCGCAGGATGGTTCCCGCTCAGGTTGACGACGCGCTGGTACCCTTGGCCCTGCCCAGTGTCATAGGCGATCGCGATGGCATTATCGCCCTGCACGATGCGACGGAACCCAATGAACTCGGGTGTCGTCCCCGATATGCAGCGATCGAACCTACTCTGATCCTCCGGTCCATCGTGGCGGTTCATGCGGTTCGTGTTGTAGAACGCAGCCACGTCGTACCGGCGCGGTGATGGGGGCCCGTATTCCCCCCCGGCGCAGGCTGGTGCTTGATACTGACAGGTCTCGGTGTTGCGCAAGAGCATGAGGTCCCACTCTCGCCGGATTTCGTTCTCCCGCTCGGCTTCCTTCGTCAGGGCAGGGACTCTCCCAGTTGACGGATCGACGACGAGAGACGTGCGCGGACCCGCCGGCTTCGCTGACGTGAAGACGGCGTTGTATGCGCCGGCCACGTCCTGCTGACTTCCACGGGTGACGCGCCTGTTGCGCCCCACGTTCCCCGTGCGAGCCAGGTCCCGTTCGGCGCGCTCCTCGGCCGTGGCAAACTCCCGGTCGCCGAACTCAGGCGCCCGCTCGAACGGCGTGTCGTAGACGTCGAGCCAGATGCCACCCAGGTTCGGGTGCCCCCACGGGGTCTCGCTCGGAGACTGGGCCCCGAGCGGAACCGCGGTGAGTTGAAAAACCACCGCGATGGTGGTGTACACCATGACGACACCGAGCGTTTCACGTAGTCGCCGTCTCATTTCTACCTCCTGGACGTCTCTTGCGAACGGAACTCGTTGCTGTTTGGTACACCCAGAGGTCAGAGGCTGTCAGTGACAACTCGCTTCGCCCGTGGGGCGATCACTTGCGCCGATCTCGCGGCCTGCTCACTCCGGCCTCCCGGCCTGTTTCGCGGCCCGTTCATTGGCACGCGCGCCAGCGAGAATCACCTCCATGGCGTAATTCCTTTCGTAACACGCATACTCGTAGATCGGCTCCGAATTCTTCATCATCGGCACGGCATACGTCCAGGGTCTCGTCCACGTCGCGGAATCATCGACCGTGACCTCGTAGAGGAGCGTGTCCCCGTCGACCCGTGTGAACCGTTCGACCAGATGTAGATGCGGGCTGGATTGGCCGCGAAAGACAGCCGTCTCGCGGAGGAAGTTGGTGGTTTCGACGACGAGCGTATCGCCGTCCCAATGGCCACGCGAGTCGCCCACCCACTGGCGGAGATGTGGCGCGAGATGCGGCCGCCCGTCCAACAGCACGATGCGCGCGTTGTGGTTCATCTCGTTGAGGATCACGACGTGTTCGGCAGTCTGTAACAGTTGCACATTGTTGTTATAGCCACCCGGTGTCATGGGCGGTCCGGAGTTGAACCCCAAGATACAACGCACTCGGAGCCCCCCGGGGCCGAGGTCGTCGAGCCACCCTCCAGGCGTAGGCTCGTCGCCACCGATGCCACGTCGCGCCTCTTCGATCGCCGCGTCCGGGCGACTCTGTGCAAGACACGCTGTCGATCCACTCTTGCACATCTCCGGCGTCCGAGGGCCGTGGCCAAACTCTGGCGCGGCCTCGTCACATCGTGTGGTGCTGTACCGCCTCTGTGTGGCAACCTGCCACCTGTTCCAACGCCCGAATTCTATCACTCGACCACTCGACCACTCGACCTATGACCCGATCAGGGCGACTTGTGGTCGCCACCAGGCAGACATTTCTCAGCCACTCGATGATTCCACGGTCCTTCCACCTGGCACATCCGTTGCTTTTGGGGCAGGCACGTGACTGGCTCCCCGGATGTCGTCCCAGCCGTCGTGACAGAGCGTCCTCGTCCCCGACCGCGTCGCCTCGTCCAGCTGGCGGGCGGATCGATGACCCTCATCGTCCTTTTCGTCGCCGTGGTCTTCCACGCAGCACGCGACTCCCGCAGCGCCGGTGCGATTGAGCCCTTGCCAGCGAAGGCCCTCAACGTCACCGGAAAGATCGGGACACTCAGTCTTGCTCGGAACGTGTCCCCGCTCGTCATTGCGTTGCGCCGGTCGAATGACGAGGACCGGAGTGAGGACACGGAGGGCATTACCCGATTGGCAGCAGTCGACACGAATGAGCGCAGGAATGGCAACACAGTATCGGACGGAGTCGTAACGAGTGGGAACTCGAGCGGCAACGCTATCCTACTGGACCCTCACCTTGCTCTCACCCACGCTGAGCGGATGGCCCGGCTCGAGGCGAGCTCACCGAAACTGACGAATCGAGTTGATCGGCTTGACTGGGCCCGGGTGCCAGTCGAGCCTCCGCTCTTCCGCGTGTTTGAGGAAACGGATGCAGATGTGGTCCCTCCGGGGACGAAAGACATTCCGCTGCGTGACGACCTGCGCCTGGTCTGGTCGTCCGGCCTTCGTGAAAGCGAGGCTCAACCGGGGGCCTGGGGCAAACCGGACGTGGGCGACCGGGTGGGAATGGTCGAAGTCACGATCTCTGAGCGGGGTGAAGTTGAGAAAGCTAGGCTCCTCTCCGTTCCCAACAGCATTCATGGGGCGATGCTACTCAGCGTCATCAAGACCTGGCAGTTCACGCCTGCGACCAAAGACGGACAGGCGGTTCGGTACCGTCAGGTCATGCCCCTCATCGCCGCCCGGTAGAGCGCCCTCGCTACTCAGCACATCAGTTGGCGTCGGCCTTTGGGATCACAACGACGAGCGGCTGTGTCAGGCTGACCTCAACCTTCGCGCCAGGGCGCAGTTCGACCTCGTCGCCAGCCGTTGAGAGCACCATCGCTGTCCCCGCGCCACCACCGATGGCCGCCCCAGTGCCCGCTCCTTTGCCACCGCCCAGCAGACCTCCGATCACGGCACCGGCCCCCGCAGCGATTCCGATCTGCTTCGCGTCCTCGGTCTTCGTACTATCAGCCAGATAGGACACAGTGTCAGAGCGGATCGCATAGCGGTCACCGGCGATGTCGAGCTCGTCGAAACGAAATCCAAGCTGAGCGCGGCCCCTGACCTTGCCGGAGGCCCTGGCGGACGTGACCGTCCCATGTGTGACTGCGCCTTGTGGGATCGCGAGCGCGCTACCAACCGTCACCGCACGCTCGACTCGGGCCTGGACAGCGTCTTCGACCCGGCTGACATTCGAGGCCAGGGCGCTCTCGAGAGTGAGTGTGAGTATGGTCCCGGCGGGAACCTCGACCTCGGTGAATTGCGGCTCCGCGCCTGCCGGCTCAACCGCGTCCTGTGACCCAACAGCGGAGCCAGCGGGCTGAACATCGGCGTGCGAAGCCGGGTGAGCCGTCGCTTCAACACCCGGTTCAGTGTCATCGGGCGCTGGCACCACGCGACCCGTGACGAGGGACCCGTCTGGCATTTCGATCGTGGCTTCCGTTCCAGGTGCAGGCTCTTGTGCGTCGGAGCTCCCGCAGGCCCAAGTGACCCCCAGCGTGAAGCCGACAAGGAGCAGGAGCTTGGTCTGTGGCATACGACGTGTCGTAGCAAGGGGAAGTCCAACACCGGGTAGCAGGGCTATGCTGGGACTGGTTCAAGGCATACGGCGTTTGGCGATAAGAAGCTCACACTCATAGATCACAAATCTGTGGCGGTAGGCACAAGCCTGTGGCCGGGTCGTCGGCACCGGCGCTGTCGGCGTCGGTACGTCTTGCCGAAACCGTGCCTACCATTCGTGACAGTGAATACTCCTGCCCACTACGGGCCGGACGTCGGTTCGCCCGGCCGCTGCGCTCGCCGACGGGCTCGTACGAAGGCTACATTCGCCGCTGTACCACTTGACGCTCGCGGGTCGTCCTTCGCGAACACGTCGATGCGCCGAACTTCGGCGCGCTCGACGGCAAGACCTCGGAGCACGCCCGCGATCTCGTCCGGCGTCGTCAGGTCCTCGGCCGCGAACGGCCACACCTCGGCCATCGATCGATCCCATTCGGCGATGATCAATGTCCCGACCGGTGCCACCGCGTTGGCCGCGGTCTGCAGCACGTGGCGGCTGTTCTCACCACCAGGCAGCGTATACGTGCTAACGACCAGATTGAACTGGGTGCCGGGCGTCCACTTGGTCGTGTCCGCTACGATGAACGTCGCCTCGAGGTCTCGGCCGCGCGTGGCCTGCCTCGCCAGCCGGATCGCCTCCTCGGCCCAGTCAACGCCGATGACGGTCCAGCCAAGCTCGGCCAGTATGAGGGCGTTCTTCCCCGAGCCGCAGCCGAGATCGAGGGCCGTGCCGAGCGTGAGGCCACGGACTTCGGGGCCGAGGATCTGATCGGCCACGTCCACATAGTCGGGGTCCTGTCTGAACTCGGTGTTCCAGAAGTCGCTGTCCATGCTTCCGTAGTGTGAGTCACTCAAGGAGCAACGCTCTATTTCAACCCGAGCTTCTTCCCGGCCGCCAGCAGCTCGATCCCTTCCCGTAATCGTTTCTCTTTCGTCTCTTGGCGTTTCGCCGAGTCGATCCACCCGACGTACGCCCGCCGATGCGACGGGGCGAGCTGCTCGAAGTAGCTCTGGGCCCGTGTGTTCGCCTTCAACGCCTGCGCAAGGTATCCGGGCATTGCAGACAACACTGCGCGTGTTGCATCGCCGCTCCGGTCTGTGGGCGGGCGCCTCCGTCCGGCTGCCGCCAATAAGCCACGACGCTGCATATCGGCATATCGTCGACGATTTGAGGTCGACCATCGGCTGTTGGGTCTCCGCGGGGTGAACAGCCGCGCGTAGCGATCGTCATCCAGTCTTTTGACCAGACTATCGATCCAGCCGAAACACAGCGCTTCCTCGACCGCGTCGGTATAGCCGATAGATGGGCGGCCGGTGTGCTTCTTGTAGAAGACCAGCCAGATCTCGGTACGTGCATCGTGGTGTCGCCTGAGCCAGCTCCGCCAGGCCACACGGCTCTTCACGTCCAGCGTCTTCATACGCAATGCAGGCATGCCGTAAGCATCCGGATCGCCCGGCTTCACGTCGCACGCCGTTCAAGCCTGCCACTGACCCTGTGCCCCAGCCACGGGACATAGAGATGCTAGGACATCCGGGACACTGAGACACGGACCAATCGAACCACGCAGGTCTCCCACCCTCATAGCCACTACATCCACGCATCTGTGGCGCGGCTACCAGTTTCGTGGCCGAATGGTTATACCTTAGCGAACCGGCTGAATAAGGTTCTTTGGCGTGTTTGCCGATACGGGCGGCAAAACGCATCTGTGGCACGGGGCGTGCTTTCTGGGTCTCTCATGGGAACACTGTTCCGACGCGTCGTCCGTGAGGAGCGAGGTGTCGCTCAGCTCCCTTACATCATCCTCAGCCTCTTCTGCACCACGGCTGTGTTCCGCCCCGACCTGATAGCTGCTGCCGCCTACCGGTTGGCCGATCTGTTCAGCCTGTTTCAGTCTCAAGCCGAATCCGTCTTCTAAAGCGCTTTTCAGATAGCCCTTGTACTGCTTGGGCTCGTCGTGGTACTTCTGCATGCACCAATGCAGGAGGACCGATGCAAGCCTATTCGATGGATCTCCGAGAACGGGCCCTGCTCGACAGTGATGCCGGGATGAAGGCCGCGGACGTTGCGGTGAAGTACCGCGTGAGCGGGTCGTGGGTGCGGCTGTTGAAGCAGCGTCGGCGGGAGACGGGCGAAGTCGCGCCGCGCGTCCAGCGGCACGGGCGGCGCCGGATGTTGGAGCCGCACCTGCACACCCTGGCCGCGCTGATCGCGGAGCAACCGGATCGCACCGTAGCCGAGCTGAAGGACGCGCTCGGCACGCCGGCCAGTCTGGCGACGATCTGGCGCGCGGTGGCGGCTCTGGACGTGACCGTCAAAAAAAACGGTCCGGCCCTCCGAACACGATCGACCTGACGTCGCGGCCGCGCGGGTCGTGTGGCACGCCGCCGCGCCGACCTGGGATCCGACACGCCTGGTTTTTCTCGATGAAACCGGCATGACGAACAATCTCCTGCGGCGGTATGGTCGGGCCCTCCGCGGGGCCCGCGTCCACGACCACGCGCCGTGCGCCCGGTGGTAGACCAGTACGTTTCTCGCAGCGCTGCGGGTGACTGGCCTGACCGCGCCCGGGGTCTTCGACGGCGCCATCGACGGGGCGAGCTTCCTCGCCTATATCGAACAGATCCTCGTGCCCACCCTGCATCCCGGGGACATCGTCATCGCCGATAACCTCAGCGCACACAAAGTGGCCGGCGTCCGCCAAGCGATCGAGCGCGTCGGCGCCACGCTCTGCTATCTGCCGCCCTACAGTCCGGACCTCAATCCCATTGAACTCTGCTTCGCGAAGCTCAAAGCCCTCGTGCGCGCCGCCCGCTGTCGATCCACCGAAACCCTCTGGCCTTTCCTCGGCGCCTGTCTGCCGCACTTCAGCCCCGAGGAATGCCGCAATTACTTTCGACACTGCGGCTATCCGGGCACCACACGGTCATGAAAAGCGCTTTAGCGCCCTGAGTGCTCGGCCCGCTGACCCGGTTTGGCCCACAACCCGCCAACCCAAGTCATTGGGGAAGCTGCACATTTGGTTGGCTCTCGGCGGTTGACTCGAAACAGTCCGTTCTTGACAGTCCCCGACCTTCTGACGGCTTCCGACGATGAGGCCGATAGCGAGCCGAGGTATGATGCGGCAGCTTCATCCAGCCCAAGGAGGCTAGGGCTCGCTCAGCGTGTCGGCGGTGCCGAGCTCGTTGTCAAACGCTACGTCCTGCCCAAAGCCTTCACGGGATGACTAGATAGACGAACCGTCCAGCAAACCGGGCATTCCCGCCCGCGCGCACCTGCAGTAAGGGAGACATGCAATGGGAGACAAGGGTGGTCAAAAGGACAAAGCCAAGGGCCAGAAGCAAAGAGCCGCAAAGGACGCAGCAAAGAAGCAGAAGAAACGGGATAAACAAGCGAAAGCGAGATCGGTCTGAACTGTTCCCTTACACCTTGCCCGGGTGGGACTGGATGCCGGGGCATCAATCCCGTCATCATTCGTGAGGAGAATGTTGAACGGTTCGCGTTCCTGCGAAGCTGCTGGCCCTGGAACTGCCAACGTCGCGAGGAGTAGGACGGCCACCGAACTGACGGTCCGTGATCTCATGTCAGGTGCCACCTGCTAGTAACAACGTCTTCGCCGCGCACTTTCAGCGCCACGGCCCGGTCGAGCTTGGTATCTCTGGCTCGGTACACCTCGCCCATGCCGCCTTCGCCGATCTTGGCGGTGACCGGATACGGGCCGAGGATGGTGCCCAGTTGTAAAGGCATCGTTAGTTGGTGGGCGCAAGACGCGTGAGTTCCTCGAACCAGTTCTTGGCTAGGCTGATGGTTGTTCGTTCACCGTCAGGGCTGTCTGTGGAAACCATCAGAAACCGCTGACCGTCAGCCGAAACGTCGTAGTTGGATATGCCGAGCGTGAGTTGATCCGTGAGATAGTCTCCGACGAAGAGTGTTTCTGCCCGGCCCACGGAAATGTCCCCATTGTTGTCGGCGTCGACGCTGACGGCCAGCATCTCCCTCCCGCTGCGATAGAAGAGCTCGCGCCCATCACGTGACCAAACCGGTTCCGTGCCTGGCCCTTCTGACACGGGCACGACCTGACCACCGCCTGGAAACGGTTGCAGGTAGACCCGTCGCTCGCCTGACGAATCTGACATATAGGCGACCCAGCGACCGTCCGGCGACAGCGGCGGTGAGGGTTGGCCCCTCCACCAACTCCAGCACCAACGCACGGGTGCCATCGGACCCCTCAAGGCCGTGGATCTGCGCGATGTCCGGATGGTTCAGGCTGGCTAGAACCTGCGCCTCTCTCTGAAACCGGGCGAGTCGATCAGGATCAGTCGCAAACGCCTCCGGCAGGATCTTTAACGCTACCTGCCGGTTGAGCTTGGTATCGGTCGCCTGATAGACTTGGCCCATGCCCCCCTCACCAATGAGGGCGGTGACGTCGTAGTGGCCGAGTCAGGATCCGACGGTGAGGGCCATGGTCTTGTCGGTCGTAGTATCCGCCACGCTCTAGAACATAGCGACCGGATTCGCTGGGCTGCCCGTACCGCGCGCCACTTTGAGGGGCAACCCCATGAACATGAATTCGTAGCGGTCTTCTTCAGCGCAGGCCTCAGCGATTGGCTCGAGTAAGGCGTTGTCGAGGAGCGCGACGCCGTAGTTGAAGAGCACGCCATGGACCGGAAAGGTCAACCCATACGGATCGGGCCGCGCGTCCATCATGTCCCAGCCTAGGAGCGACACGTCGTGATCCCGAATGAACTTGGCGCAGGTGACACTTAACCCCGGGCGGTCGCCGCCAGCGTAGCTCCCGCCCGCCCGGACGAACGCGTCCTTGCCGCTATACACGAGCAGCGCGTCCCCAGGCTCGACATCGACCCCCTGGGCGCGCGCGATTTCGTCGATCTCCCACCCGTGCACTGGACTGTCGGGTGTCACGTAGGACGCGCCGCGGTGGCGCGGGACGTCGATGAGAACGCCGCGCGTGATGATACCCTCGGCCCAAGCATCGATGGTGCCGAAGGTCGCGCCCCGGGTGGTGACCTCCACGTCGGGGTCGCGCCCCTGCCACATGCCGTCGGTGTCCCACATGTGACAGAGCGCGTCAATGTGCGTAATCGTCTGGCCGTGGTAGATGAAGCCGTAGTAGTCCACCACCGAGCTGGCGCCGCCGGGGCGGGGGTTCTTGCGCATAAAGTGCTGCTCCGGCTCGAAGACTCTGCTCATCGACACCTTCCGTCCAGTACGCACGAGCCCTGCCGCTGCGGCGCTCTTCTCGGGTGTGATCAAGTTGATGGCACCCTTCTGGTCGTCTGCGCCCCAGCGCCCCCAATTGCGGCGGTCGGTGTACCAGGATTCGACTTCGTCGGGGGTAGGCATCTGCGGATCGGACTGGGTCTCGCTGCTGGCATTCCCGGCAGCGACGGTCTCGGAGGCGTGCTTCTCGAGTAACTCCGTCGGCGAGAAGCTGTCGGGTGCGCTGAGCGTTCGGGCAGGCGGCCCGCTCCACGCCGACGTGCGTCCCCCCAGCGATGCCGCGCCTCCGGCAGTTGCCGCGCTCAGCGTCGTCAGAAATCGTCGTCTTGAAGATGCCACCGTGCCCTCCTTGATCAGACTAATGATGGTTGCGAACCGGGTCATGCCAGCCAGAGGAGCAGACCCACGCCACGTCCCGGTCGAGCTTGGTATCTCGGGCTCGATACACTTCGCCCTATAGTTGTGCCGCGTGGAAAACTGTGCAACAAGAAAATGGAAGAACACGCACCGACCGCTACGGAACAACTTCGCCCACCGCCGCAACGGTTAGGCATGGACGTTCGAGCGGAGACGGCGCGCTTTGGCCCGACATCGCATACTCAGATGTCGTCCGAGTGTTGAGACTCAGGACGCTACTATAGGGCTTGCGCCGGGTCGAGGCCATGCGCGTGTTCCCGAACAGGAGGGAGAGTAGGAGCCGAGGGTGATGCCCGGTTCAAGTGGCATTAAAGCGCTTTTCATGACCGTGTGGTGCCCGGATAGCCGCAGTGTCGAAAGTAATTGCGGCATTCCTCGGGGCTGAAGTGCGGCAGACAGGCGCCGAGGAAAGGCCAGAGGGTTTCGGTGGATCGACAGCGGGCGGCGCGCACGAGGGCTTTGAGCTTCGCGAAGCAGAGTTCAATGGGATTGAGGTCCGGACTGTAGGGCGGCAGATAGCAGAGCGTGGCGCCGACGCGCTCGATCGCCTGGCGGACGCCGGCCACTTTGTGTGCGCTGAGGTTATCGGCGATGACGATGTCCCCGGGATGCAGGGTGGGCACGAGGATCTGTTCGATATAGGCGAGGAAGCTCGCCCCGTCGATGGCGCCGTCGAAGACCCCGGGCGCGGTCAGGCCAGTCACCCGCAGCGCTGCGAGAAACGTACTGGTCTGCCACCGGGCGCACGGCGCGTGGTCGTGGACGCGGGCCCCGCGGAGGGCCCGACCATACCGCCGCAGGAGATTGTTCGTCATGCCGGTTTCATCGAGAAAAACCAGGCGTGTCGGATCCCAGGTCGGCGCGGCGGCGTGCCACACGACCCGCGCGGCCGCGACGTCAGGTCGATCGTGTTCGGAGGGCCGGACCGTTTTTTTTGACGGTCACGTCCAGAGCCGCCACCGCGCGCCAGATCGTCGCCAGACTGGCCGGCGTGCCGAGCGCGTCCTTCAGCTCGGCTAAGGTGCGATCCGGTTGCTCCGCGATCAGCGCGGCCAGGGTGTGCAGGTGCGGCTCCAACATCCGGCGCCGCCCGTGCCGCTGGACGCGCGGCGCGACTTCGCCCGTCTCCCGCCGACGCTGCTTCAACAGCCGCACCCACGACCCGCTCACGCGGTACTTCACCGCAACGTCCGCGGCCTTCATCCCGGCATCACTGTCGAGCAGGGCCCGTTCTCGGAGATCCATCGAATAGGCTTGCATCGGTCCTCCTGCATTGGTGCATGCAGAAGTACCACGACGAGCCCAAGCAGTACAAGGGCTATCTGAAAAGCGCTTTAGTTGATGGTGATCCTCGCTACCGACTCCTGTCATTATTCCAATCTTCTGATCCGATGCGCCTCGCTGTCGCCGATCAGGAGCCGACCTTCCCTGTCGACGAACACCCCATGTGGGCGGTTTAGCTTGCACCTACGTGGGTCCGGTTCGGGACCGTCCCCCGATTCACCGCTCCCGAGCACCGTCGTGATGATCCCGGTTTCGACGTCGATGCGCCGAATCACGTGGTTCTCCGTGTCGGCCACGTAGAGCTGCTGGTTGTGGTACGCGAGCCCTTTGGGCCCCGCGAGGGTCGCCCGTCTGGCGGCGCCGCCGTCACCTGAGTACCCCCGTTTACCGGTGCCGGCCACATGGTGGATCGTCTGAGCCGAGAAGTCGATCCGATAGATCGCATTACCCTCGCGAAGGGCTACGTAGAGTGAACCGTCCGGGGCGAACGCCATTGCACGCGGTCCATTCAGCGGCGTGCCGCGAAGCGGGGCACCATCGGGTGTGGGCCCGCGCTCGCCTGTGCCGGCGAACGTTGTGATGACGCCAGTTGTGAGGTCAACCCGTCGGATCCGATGATTGCCAATGTCGCAGATCAGCAGTCCTCCGTCTGAGTCGAACACGATGCTGTGGGGCCGTCGCAGCTGCGCGGCGGTCGCCGGTCCACCGTCCCCGCCAAACCCATCCACGCCGGTGCCAGCCACCGTCGAGATGACGCGGGTGCCCATGTCAACCTTGCGGACGACGTGGCTGTCCCGCTCGACGATGTATAGATGGCCGGCCGCGTCGAACTGGATCTCGTGCGGCATGTTCAGCGTCGCGGCCCTTGCTGGCCCCCCGTCGCCGCTATGGCCCCGTTCGCCGTTCCCGGCGATCGTGGTCGTCTGGCCCGTCCCCGGATCGAAGCGACGAATCCGCTGGTTGTCGAGATCGCAGAAATAGAGTGCGCCGTCCGGTCCGACAACGACACCGTACGGGTTATTGACCTGCCGGTCGGAAAAGCCCGGTTGGCCGGTTCCAATGAGGGTCGAGACACTCGATTGCCCTGCAGCCGGCGCTGACACCAGTGCCGAGAGCAGCACGACCGGCAGCAGCCGCCGCGTCAGCCGGTTCCGAGAGCACGCCTTAGGGTGCCGCCGATTAGACAGGATCTTCAGCGCCACCTGTCGATTCAGCTTGGTATCAGTGGCCTGATAGACCTGCCCCATCCCAGTGTCATGGGACACCATGATCATAGTGCTGGGCCCTTCGGATCTGGCCAGGGGTTCGCTACGCCAGTCTCCCTGACGCGTTAGCCGTCCAACTTGGCAGTCTCGAGGTCCTCGCGGCTGGTGGCGAGGTCAATGGCCAGTGCAGTTAGGTGATGTGACCCTCGGTATCGGCAACATCGGGGGGCTGCGAGGCTCACCCGGCGGCTATGGTATCTGGCTCAAGCGTGCCGCTAGCCTACCCACACACGACCGATTCACCGTCTGCTTCTTACCGCAGCGCTCTCCGTGGCCTCAGTGGCGCGCGCACCGGCCAGGACGTTCCCCAGGGCGTAGTTTCCCTCGTGACAGGCGTACTCGAACATCGGACCTTCGAACGCGGTCAGCGGCAAAGACCCTGACCAGGATCTGGTCCAGGTGACCGGATCCGTGACGGTGAACTCGTAGTCGATCGTGCCAGGACCGACGCGCGTATACCGTTCGACCACATGCAGGGACTCAGAGGGATCACCACTGATCCCTCTGATGAGAGCCTTGTCGGAAAAGTTGGTCGTCTCGACGACAAGCGTGTCGCCCTCCCACCGGCCACGCGAGTCCCCGAGCCATTGGCGAACCCCCTCGTTGACGTGCGGTCGTACGTCCAGCGGGATCAGCCGAACCTCGTGAATGTGCTCTTGGAGAATCGCAACGTATCCGGGCGTCTGGGTAATGTGATAGTTGTTGTTGTATCCGGTTGGGAAGGCCGGGACGCCACGATAGATAATGCAGCGCTCCGCCAAGGGGCGCTCGTGCCACGAATCGTACTGATCTCGCTCACGCCTCCGTTGCGCCTGAGCGTCCGCTCGGGACTCACCCTCCTCTGACAGGGTCGGGAGTCTTCCATTTGGCGGATCGATGATGAGTGACGTCCGGTTGTTCGCCACCGTCCGACCGCGCTCCCACCAGAACTCGTTGTAGGTCCCTGGATTGCCGGGTCTGGGAGGGCGATCCGTGTTGCGAGCCGCACCGACGCGTTCGTCGCGCTCCGCCACTTCTTCCTCGGTGAGAAACGCCTTCAGTCCGAGCGCCTCCGGTCGCTGCAACGGGGTCGTCGTGGCGTTGTTCCAGAGTCCTCCGAGGTCGGGGTCACCCCACGGGGTGCGGGGCATGTTCCACGCTTCATCTGCACCCTGGCCCATGGCGATTGCCGGCGCGAGTACGAGTAGGACGACTGCAAGGGCTGTTATTCCGGCGAACAATCGATAGCTCATGGTTACCGCTCCTGTCGTGACTACGCGATGATCTGCGGAATCAGCTCCCCGTGGACGTCGGTCAACCGCATGTCGCGACCGTTGTACCGATAGGTCAGCTTCGTGTGATCCATCCCGAGCAGATGGAGCATCGTCGCGTGCAGGTCGTGCGGGGAGATACGTTGCTCAGCGGCCTTGTATCCGAACTCGTCGCTCGCGCCGATCACCTGGCCGCCCTGTATCCCGGCTCCCGCCATCCATCCGGTCATCGTGCCCGGGTTGTGATCGCGCCCTACACCGCGCTGTGAGATCGGCATCCGGCCGAACTCGGCGTGCCACACGAGCAGCGTCGAATCCAGCATGCCGCGTGCCTTGAGGTCGGTGAGCAGACCGGCGATCGGTAAGTCGGTTTCCGCCGCGTGCTGCGTGTGGTTCTCTTTGAGGTTGCTGTGCGCGTCCCACGTGTCGGTGTTCTGCACTCCGAGACCGCCATGGAAGAGCTGCACGAAGCGCACCCCCCGCTCGACGAGCCGACGAGCCATCAGACACTGCCGGCCAAACGGCTCCGTGATGGGCCTGTCCAGGCCGTAGAGCTTCTTGGTTGCGTCCGACTCGGCTGAGGTGTCGACGGCTTCGGGCGCGCAGCCCTGCATGCGATAGGCGAGCTCATACGACGAGATACGCGCCGCCAGCTCCGAGTTGCCAGGGTTCTTCTCGAAATCGATCTCGTTGAGCTTGGCCAACGCGTCGAGGCGCGCGCGCTGCTGCGTCTCGGTCATCCCCTCAGGCGGGTGCAGGTCGACGATTGGATCCCCTACCGCCCGGAAGAGCGTGCCTTGATACGTGGCCGGCATGAAGCCGGCGCTCCAGTCGTTCGGTCCACCCAGTGGCCCCCCACGATGATCGTTCATGACGACGAAGGCCGGCAGACTCGAGCTCTCGGCGCCGAGACCATAGGTCACCCATGATCCGACACTCGGGAAGCCCATGCGGATCTGACCACTCTGCATCTCGTAGGTTGCCTGGATGTGGTCGTTCGAACGGCCGTAGAGCGACCGGATGAAGGCCATCTCGTCGACCTTCTTCGAGAGGTGCGGGAAGATCTCCGACACCTCGATGCCGCTCTCGCCGTATCTGTGAAACTCGAAGGGGCTGGGCATGAGGGGCCCAGGATGTCCCTGGCGCACCACGACCGACTCGGCCATCGGCTGCCCGGCATACTGCGTCAACGCCGGCTTCGGGTCGAACGTGTCGACCTGGCTGACGCCACCGCTCATGAAGAGCGAGATCACCGCCTTCGCCCGTGGCTCGAAGTGCGGCAACTGTGGTGCAAACGGGTTGCCCGGGATCGGTGCCTCGCAGGTGTCAGACTGTGCCGCGGACAGGACGCCCTGTTGATTGAGCAGGTCGGCCAACGCGAGCCCGGCGATGCCTCCTCCGGATTGGAACAGGAAGTCGCGTCGGTTCCAGAACGTCCTTTTTGAACAGTGATGGCCCATCGCGCTACCTCAGATACAGGAACTCGTTCAGGTTCAGCATCACGTGCGTCAGGTCGACCAGCGACTGCTCTGCGATCAGGGCCCGGGCGACCTCGAATTCTTCCGCCGACGGCGACCGCGTGAGTACGATCCGATACGCCAGCTCGATCTGTCCGTCCACGTCGTTCGGCGCGGCCGCCTCCAGACGCTCGGCGAACACTTCTGCCTGTTTGATGACGAACTCGTTGTTCATCAGCGTGAGTGCCTGCGTGGCCACGGTGGACACGTTGCGCGCCGCTGCCGTCTGATTCTGGTCTGGCAGGTCGAACGTATCAAAGAACGGGAAGCCGAGCGACCGCCGTCGATACACGTAGACGCTGCGACGCCAGACGTCCGGACCGTCGGGTTGGTTGTTCCAGTACCCCTTACCCTGCGAAGCGGCGAGAGTGTCCGGCGGGATGTAGGGGAAGATCGGTGGGCCGCCGACCGTCAGGTCGATACCGCCACTGACCGTCATGATGGCATCTCGCAGCGCCTCGGCCTCCAGGCGCTGTGGACGGTAACTCCAGACGAGTTGGTTGTCGGGGTCGGCTGTGGTGTTCGCGTCGCTCCTGTAGGACGACGCCATCTGATAGGCCTCGGAGGTCATCAGCAGGCGGTGCATCTCTTTGATGCTCCATCCGCGGTTCATGAACTCCACCGCCAGCCAGTCTAGGAGCTCGGGGTGGGTCGGTGGGTCACCCGTTCTTCCGAGGTTGTCGAGCGTCCGCACGATGCCCCGCCCGAAGTGGTGGTGCCACATCCGGTTGACGATGACCCTCGCCGTGAGCGGGTTGTCGCGGGAGGCGATCCACGCGGCAAGCGCCAATCGCCGACCAGATGTCCGACCGTCCTGACGTGGAAACACCGTCGGCGGATCGCCATACGTCGCGACCGTCAGGAACCCTGGTGACATCTCCGACCCGGGGCTGTATGGATCACCACGGATCAGGAAGTAGCTGGGCGGCACCTCGTAGGGCGGTGCACCGTCTTCGTGAAGGTAGGTGCCTGGCTCGTCGGGCGGTATTCGACACTCCGGACACCCGATGATCTCGTCCCCCGGCCCGTCCGGTGTGAACCGGTAGTCACCATCCGTGACGATCTCGGCCATGGGCGGCTCGGGGGGTCGCTGTGCCTCGAGTGTCTCGACCTGGGCGACCAGCGTGTCTCGCTTTGCTGCCTCTTCGGTCGACAGGGCGTCCACAACCGCTTGTCGTCGCGGGTTGAGCGACAGGACCTGCGCCGCGAGGAGCTGCTCGCCCGGCGTCCGCTCGACTTCCGGTTTCAGGGCAGCCTGCTGAACGTTCTCAGGGAAGCGCTCTTTGATCAGCTCGACCCGCAGACGTTCGCGATGGGGTTCCTCGATCGCGGCGATCTGATCCCTCAGGGGTTGCTGCAGCTCGTCGATCTCCTCGTTCTTCCTCCGATACTCGACGGCCTTGTCCCGGTCGAGGAGTGGGTAGTCGATCTCCACATACCCGAAGATCGATGACTGCAGGCTGTAGTAGTCCTTCTGCAGGATCGGATCAAACTTGTGGTCGTGGCAGCGGGCGCAGTGCACCGTCATGCCGAGCACGCCGCGCCCGAGCGTCGCCAGCACGTCATCGAGATAGTCGTGACGACGCTCCGGGTTGTCTTTCTCCCGGAACTGGACCCGAGGTCCGGCCCGAAGGAACCCGGTGGCGATGCGGGTCTCGTCCGTCGTCAGGTCGAGCTCGTCACCGGCGATCTGCTCACGCAGGAACTGGCTATACGGCTTGTCCCTGTTGAATGCGTTGATGACGTAGTCGCGATACCGCCAGGCGTTCGGTCTGGTGTAGTCCTGCTCGAAGCCGGTCGAGTCGGCGTACCGCGCGATGTCCATCCAGTGACGTCCCCACCGCTCGCCGTAGTGAGGCGAATCGAGCAGGCGGTCGATCAGACGCTCCCAGGCGCCGCGCTCGAAGTCGGCCAGGAACTCATCGACCTGCGCTGGGGTCGGCGGTAAGCCGGTGAGGTCCAGATTGGCCCGCCGCATGCGGGTCAGGCGGTCTGCCTTTGGCGCAGCCGTCACCCCGGCCGCCCCTCGCCTGTGGTCGAGGAATCGATCGACCGGGTGGTCGAACGTGTCGGATACAGGAACCGGAGCCTGCTCGGGAAGCTGAAATGCCCAGTAGTCGCGAGCACCGGGTGACAACTCCGAGCTCTCCAGCGCCGACAGCGCATCGGCAGCCGTTTTCGTCCCTCCCATGTCCCAGTGCGCGCCTTCATCGATCCATGTACGGACGGCCGCGATCTCGGCGTCGGATAGCGGATCGCCGCTCATCGGCATGGCGGGGGCGTCGAGCCCCGCGACCCGCTTGAAGAGAAGACTGTCTTCCGCGCGGCCAGGCACGATCGCGGCGCCCTGCGTGCCGCCTTCGAGCGCGCCTTCGCGCGTGCTCAGGTTGAGCTCGGAGAGCTGGGCTGCCTCGCCGTGGCAGTTCCAGCAGCTCCGCTCCATGATGGGCCGGATCTGTTCCGTGAAGTTGACCGGTCCTGATGGCGTCTGCGCCCAGACTGCGGGCATGGCAGCCGCTGAGATCGCGATCCAGATGAAGGTCGACGTCCCGATGGTTCTCAGCATCACGCCTTTTCCTCGCTGTGCGCGCCCCTCGGCGTCACGAGCATCCTGAAATCCACCCTCATTATGCGTCCCTCAGAAAAGTGATTGCCCGTCTTCGGCCCTCTCTCTACCTGGAAGAGATCGTCGGCCACACCACGCCCTGGTTCCGATCTGCGACGGGGCCGAGGCCCTTGTACACGAACTTCTGCACCCGCTTTCCTTCGAACGTCTCGGTTGTGTAGATATTGCCCCGCGAGTCGGTGGCGATGCTGTGCACGCCATAGAACTGACCGGGCTGCCGCCCGCCGTCCCCGAAGCTCGTCAGTTCCTCGAGCGTCTCACGCAACAGGATGTGCACCTTCGCGTTCGGCGCATCGGCCAGGTAGAGGAACCTCTGCTCCGGATCCCGCGAGAAGGCGACGTCCCAGGCCGACGCGTACCCTGGCTGTCTTTGGATGAACACCTCCTGCACGAACTCGCCCTCTTTTGTGAATACCTGAATCCGATTGTTCGGGCGGTCGCACACATACAGCAACCCGTCGTGCGCCAGATCGGCGCAGTGCACCGGATTACCGAACTGCTGGGGCGGTGCTGCATCCGGATCAAATGGCCCGAGGTTACTGTCGTCTGGCCTGTTGCCGTACGCACCCCAGTAGCGCTTCATCATGCCAGTCTCCGCATCGAGAACGGCCACGCGCTTGTTCAGGTAGCCGTCGGCGAGGTAGACCTCGTTGGTGGTTGCGTCGACGAAAATCTTAGCCACTCGCCCGTAACTCGTGCGGTCGTTGCTACCACCCACATAACGCGCATCGTCGCCGGCGCCACTGACACGGCGCGCATCCGGGAGACCGAACTGTGCCAGAAACATGCCGTCTTGCGTGAACTTCAACACGTGGGCGTCGCCCCCTCCGTTTCCGCCGATCCACACATTGCCCAGGTGATCGACGAAGAGCCCGTGGTTTGACTGCGGCCAGTCGTAACCTGGTCCTGGACCGCCCCAGTGCCGGAGGAGGTTGCCGTCTTGGTCAAACTCGAGGACAGGTGGGGCCGCCGCGCAGCACTCGCCGGTGGGCGGGTTCGCATCCAGGCGAGTTTCCCCGGCGGCAAGCGACGAGGCCCGGTGGATGATCCACACATGATCCTGAGCGTCGGCCCACACGCCGATGGTCGACCCGAGAACCCAATGGTTCGGCAACGGCTTGGGCCAGAGGGGATCTACCTCGAACATGGGCGCTTGCACGCCGCTCTGAGCCACCGCCGTCTCCTCGAGGGCGGCCTGACCGACTCCGAGCGCGGCAATGAGCGTAATCAGCGCGCTTCCAACATAGACGTCACGCTTGCGCGTCATCCCTGTCCTCCCGTCGGTTGCAAAGATGGACTCACATGGCCACCGCGAGTCATCGGTAGCAGTCTACCGCTCGCGGCTCCAAGGCGCTACCCCAGACGGTCGCCGCCTTCAATGATTCGAAGAGAACCAGCGCGATGTCGCGGTCGCTTCGTGTCCCTCGCTCGATACGCCTCACCCATGCCGTCTTCGCCGATCTTGGCGGTGACGGATTACGGGCCGATGCGCGAGCCGGATTTTAGCGACATTAAAGCGCTTTTCAGATAGCCCTTGTACTGCTTGGGCTCGTCGTGGTACTTCTGCATGCACCAATGCAGGAGGACCGATGCAAGCCTATTCGATGGATCTCCGAGAACGGGCCCTGCTCGACAGTGATGCCGGGATGAAGGCCGCGGACGTTGCGGTGAAGTACCGCGTGAGCGGGTCGTGGGTGCGGCTGTTGAAGCAGCGTCGGCGGGAGACGGGCGAAGTCGCGCCGCGCGTCCAGCGGCACGGGCGGCGCCGGATGTTGGAGCCGCACCTGCACACCCTGGCCGCGCTGATCGCGGAGCAACCGGATCGCACCGTAGCCGAGCTGAAGGACGCGCTCGGCACGCCGGCCAGTCTGGCGACGATCTGGCGCGCGGTGGCGGCTCTGGACGTGACCGTCAAAAAAAACGGTCCGGCCCTCCGAACACGATCGACCTGACGTCGCGGCCGCGCGGGTCGTGTGGCACGCCGCCGCGCCGACCTGGGATCCGACACGCCTGGTTTTTCTCGATGAAACCGGCATGACGAACAATCTCCTGCGGCGGTATGGTCGGGCCCTCCGCGGGGCCCGCGTCCACGACCACGCGCCGTGCGCCCGGTGGCAGACCAGTACGTTTCTCGCAGCGCTGCGGGTGACTGGCCTGACCGCGCCCGGGGTCTTCGACGGCGCCATCGACGGGGCGAGCTTCCTCGCCTATATCGAACAGATCCTCGTGCCCACCCTGCATCCCGGGGACATCGTCATCGCCGATAACCTCAGCGCACACAAAGTGGCCGGCGTCCGCCAGGCGATCGAGCGCGTCGGCGCCACGCTCTGCTATCTGCCGCCCTACAGTCCGGACCTCAATCCCATTGAACTCTGCTTCGCGAAGCTCAAAGCCCTCGTGCGCGCCGCCCGCTGTCGATCCACCGAAACCCTCTGGCCTTTCCTCGGCGCCTGTCTGCCGCACTTCAGCCCCGAGGAATGCCGCAATTACTTTCGACACTGCGGCTATCCGGGCACCACACGGTCATGAAAAGCGCTTTAGACCATATGGAAAGACCGACCATCGCTTGCAGATGCGCGGGGTACGCTGCAGGCGGTCCAGGTTCGCAGAGCAGAGCCGCATACAAGGAGGTCGATCATGTTGCAGTCTACTACCACCATCGGGTTTGACCAGCACGCGCATTCCCTCGTCGCCGCCCTTTTACTCCCGGACGCACGAGAGCCGGCCATCCAACCGCTCTCGCCAGACTTACCCCACGTCGGTCGGTTCATCGATAAGGTCCTGCAACAGGGGCCGGTGCCACGGCCGCCGGTTCACCGTCACGAAGTCGTGGGGCGCCAAGTACGACCAGTGGGTGCGCACCCAACCAATGGACGCTTCCCGCGCTTGCGCACACGCATCAACACTATCTCCGCGCCGTCGACGAGGCCCGCGCCCGACTACACGACATCGCGGCCGAGCTACACCCGCTCGTGACTCAGACCCCGTTCCAGGACCGCATCGCCCGCCTGCGCTGTTTCCGCGGTATCGACACCCTCAGCGCCTTGGTCCTCGCCGTCGAGCTCGGTGATCCCCGCCGCTTCCCGTCCGCGAGGACCCTGATGTCCTTTGTTGGCCTCGTGCCCTCCGAGCATTCGAGTGGCATCCGAACACGGCGGGGCGCCATCACACGCGCCGGCAACGCACATCTTCGGCGCATCCTTGTCGAGACCGCTTGGCACTACCGGCATCAACAGTACCTGGGGCGACCCCTGCAACGTCGCCAGCAGGGGCAACCGCTCGAGGTGCGCGCCGCCGCGTGGCGGGCCCAACAACGTCTATATCGACGGTACCGCCGCCTCGTGCGACACGCGTCTCCACGCCCGCGTCGCGACGGGGCCATAGCGTCTTGATCCTTGAAAGGAGCACGTACTTGACACAGGTCTTTCCATATCAGTTCGTGGGCACGAGGCGCTTGAGTTCCTACGGAAGCGGTGGAGCGGGCACCGCTGATTTCGTTAGGTACAACCTCACCCGCTGGACCCGCAAGCCTGCGCTCAGGGCGACCTCTGGGGCGGTTTCACCCGCCGCTAGAGGGTGACCGCCGTTACAGGGCCCCCTCGAGGCGGTGGAAGAGAAACCTGCCAACCTTCGCCGCGCCCGTGGGTGTGTTGTGCGCCAGATCATAGAAATCAGCGTCTTCCAGGTGAAGATCCACGGCAAGATCGATGCAGATGGCGTCCTCCCCCTCACAGATTCTCATGGTTGTCCAGTCCATCAGCCGCATCATGTGACCCACATCGACACCGTTGACCTTTACCGCGCCCCACTCGAACTCCTGGGTTGTGCAGTGGATCACACCGGCGATGAACTTGTACACGCGATGCGGCTGGGTCACGAGAATCGGTGTCGCTCCCATCTGTCGGACTCTGGACGTCAGGGCCGTAAGACGGCTACTGTAGCGACGCAACTTGTCCGCCATCAGCTCTTCGTGAGCTCCGACATATATCCCTGTCGATACCCAATTCCATTCGGAGAAGTTCTCTCGGTGGTGGAAGAGCCGCGCCTCATACCTTGCTGAGTGGGCGCCTTGCAGCCAACGATAGACTCGGACGAACGCACTGCTTTCGAGCGCACGGTCGGCAAAGGAGACATTCCTCTTCTGCAGGTCATCAAAGGAATTGTGGTCGCCCTCCTCGACCCAGAAATCATTAATGCCCGTGTAGATCAGGACGAACCTCGGTCGAAGATTCGGGATTGCCGAGAACCACGAGTCAAAACTCTTGATGTTGCCGTAGGTAGTGTGCCCATCTACGCCCGCATTGGCGACCTGGAGGGAGGACCCCGCTTTGACGGCGGCTTGAGAAAGAGTGTCCTGCCACGTCCTGCCGTCAGTGATGTACCGCTGGTCCGTTGTACTCCCACCGATCGTGAGAATGTCAATCTGGCTGATGTCTTGGTACGGCCCGCGAAGCCCGTAGTCGTCGCGTGAATAGACCACGACCGTCCCATCGGGATCGTCGTAGAGATCTCCGGAGTCAGCCGTAACTCGGACTGCCCTAGGTATGTTTAATAGGCTGAGGTCATGTTCCGCGATCCAACCGCCGAACGATAGCTCCAGGACGGTAAGCCCGCACAGCGCTAGACCGACGTTGGTGAGAACAATGCGCGCGGGCTGCTTAGTCGGCATGAGAGGGCTGATTCCTGCGGCGGCAAGAGATCTTCAAGGTCAGAGCCTGGTCGGTTGACACCTCCTCAATGTGCTTTCGTCCATGTGAGAGTTTGTCTCCATACGAAACTTTTGGACCGTGATGAATTGATGGGACGGGATGACGACGCGGCTGGAGGGTGCCGCTGGCCGGAGGGTCGTCACGATCGGGCTCGACCGCTGCCAGAGAGAGAGCCGGGCAGCTAGCAGCCCGTGGTGAAAGCACCACCGAACGACGGGTCGGCCCAGACATGGCAGTGCCCCACGCGGAGGTCGTTGGCGGCGATGGTAGGTCGAGATAAGATCCACGGCGCGCCCCAACGCGTCTCCGGGAGTCGCATGAGCGACCACAACAGCCGAAGACACGCCACCGCATGCCCCTGAAGACTGCGGGGTGTCCCGACACCCGTGAGCGTCCGCATCAGCAACCCAAGGTTCAGTCCAGCAACGTGCAGCAGGACGCGTTTGAGGATGTTGTCGTGCCCCCGCAGGTATACGCGGCGTAGCCGCCCGGTGGCATAGAGATGGGCAAAGGGGCGTTCGAGTCGTTCCCCGCGCCGGCGCAGCAGGCGTTGCCCGCGCGCGCCGCGAAGACGCCGACGGTTTCGGTAGACGGCGTCGCGCGCCTCCGCCTTGTCTTTCCACTTACGCCTGCCGCGATCTGGTTCCGAGATGTAGCTGCGGAGGCCGATGGCTTCAAGATCGACGAGTTCCTGGTTGCTGTGATAGCCCTTGTCCCCGACGACCTCGGCAAGACGGCCCGCAGGCACCACGGTCTCGATGTGCTCCGCCGCGGTGATCAGCGTCGCGCGGCTCGTCGCCACATCGCCTTCATCGGCGTCCTGCACCGTCACCGCCACGACCGCGCCGGTGTCGAGGTCGACCGCCTGCTCCGCCTTGTGCGCGAGGTGCGTGCGGCCGTCCTTCATCTTGGTGATTCTTGCGTCAGGATCGTGCGGATGGGTCCAGTCGTCGTTCGAGCCTTTCTTCTTCCGCTTCCGATCGATGCGCGCCAGATCGGCACGCGTCGGGGTCTCAATCCCCGAGGCCTGGGCGAGCTGGATCAAGAAGTCCTGATACGCCTCGCCGGTGTCGCGCCGCACGATACTTCGCAGGGCGGCGTTCGCTTCCAGCGTCGTCGCATCGATACCGATCGTCTTGCCCTTGACAAGCTTCGCCTCAGCCAGTCGCTGCAACACCCACGCGAAGACAGCCTGATGCGTTTCCAGGTCGATCAGCCGACGCGTCCGCGAGACCGTCGAATGATCCGGCGGCGCTTCGTGCAGCTCCAGCCCCAAGAAGCTCCGCACGCTCAACGACTCGGCCGCCCGCCACGCGATCGCCCGCTCGGAGTCGAGCCCTTCGAAGTACCCGAGCAGCAACACGCGGAAATACCGGCCGGGCGGCAAACTCGGCCGGCCGATCTCATCCGCGTAGAATCGCTGACAGAGCGACTCGACGTACCCGTCGAAATCCGCTCTCTCGAGAATGTGATTCAGTCGCGTGTAGAACGGGTGCGCGGCGCTGCGAGGCAGATCTTGTGCGGCGACCCACATCGACGTCTGCTTGGGACGTCGCCGTCGTTTGCCCATGGCCATGCGCGTCAGTGGAGTACGCATGATCACTTCTGGCGATCGATCTAATTCGGTGACTTTCACCACGGGCTGCTAGCTGCGCGACGACAAACCGGGCGAGCGCCTCCCCGTCGCACTTCCATTGGTCCACGTGTGCCGTGGTGAGCGGGACCCGGTTGATGTCGCTCCGTTTGTCGCAAACGATAAAGCGCGCCGCCGCGCGCCGCGGCCCCGCGGGGATCGTCTGCACCGGCATGACGCAGTCGGCTTCGCAGCCGGGACAGACCACGGTCCTGGCAGGCCGCGCCCGAACCAGGAGCCGGTGCGCCTTGAGGGCCGAGACGGCCTCGGCCGGCCACTGGCGTACGTCGGTCTCGCTGATCCGCACCGCCGCGCCGTCTCGGGCCCCGACCCTGGCCACGAGGTCGAGGAGGGCCTCCCGCGGCGTCATCCCGTCGGCGACTCCGCCTCGGCGGGCGCTTTTGGCTCGATCCCGGACGCGTGCAGCATGTCGCGCAGGGTCAGGCCGATGTCGTCGTAGGGCAGGGAGCACGCGTTGGGACGGGTGAGGCGAATCGTCACCAGCTGTGGCGGCTGGGTGATCTCCGTGATCACCGACGCCGCCAGCTCGACCTGGGTGACGCGGTAGAGGTGGAGGGGCACCGCGGGACCCAGCCGCGCGAGCAGGTCGTAGATCGCCGTGGGGTGGCCGACCGTATCGGCTTCGAGCGTGAGGCGGTCTCCCGTTGTGACCCGCGACGCGAGGCGCAGCGCCGTCACCACGACGTCCTGAATGCCGCTGCCACTCTCGTACACAAACTCGAACCCGGGCTCCAGCAGCGGCGTCAGGTCGTAGACCCTCTCGTCGGTCGGGTCGGGGGGGAGTGCGGGGTGCTTGAGGATCGTGGCCGCGAACAGACCCTGCAGCGGTTCGACGGCGGGGCGCGCGCCGCGGATGTTCACGTCGAGCGTGCCGTCCGCTTGCGAATAGACGTAGATGACCTCGAAGGCCGGGTGATGCGGTCGCTGCCCGAACTGGCCGTCCACCCATTCGACACGGTGCTGCGCGTAGTCCTCGGGGTAGGCGAAGAAATAGTCCAGCGTGCCCCGGCGGACCGGTTCCACGACGCAGTGCGTGCCCCGGCCCTCGGTGCGGCGAAAGTACGTGCTGAGGCCGGCGGCGAGGGCCTCGAGGCTGGCCTCGTCCACCGCTGCGGGCACGTGCGGCAGATGCGTGCGCTTGCGCCAGGCCGGTAACGCCTCCGCATAACAGAAGCGCGCGGCGCGCCGCCAGCAGGCGGGATGGTCGAGGAACGTCGTCATCGCGCGCGCGCCATGATGCTCTAGTGAGGCGAGCTGCTCGACGAAGGCCGCGTGGGCCGCCGGGTCGGTCGCGAAGTGCCACGCCGCGTCGTCGAGAATGGCGCGGTAGCCTTTCTCGCCACTCAGCGCCGCGATGTCCTGGAACGCGGCGTCCATCGCGTGACGCTGGGTGTCGTCCAGCGTGAGCCAGGCCGCCCACAGCGCGTCGGGCTGGGGCTCCGGCAGCGCGGCAATGTCGAGATCGTCGAAAACGGCGCGGGCGTGGAAATAGCGGGCCAGCAGCGGGTTCGGCATCTGCCGGAAGAAGTCGCGGGTGGCGTAGTGGCGCGCCATGGACCCTCTGCGCGCCCTACCCGGGCCTCCCGGCACACCGACAGGCGCCGCAGGACGCCGTGATCGGGCGTGCGCTGCCGTGCGGGCGCACGTCGGGTGCCCGCACGGTTGACGGTGCCTGGGCGCGCGATCGCGCCGCCGTTACCAGCCCACCGTGGCCTGCGCGCGCGCCTCAACACAACACGTGCCGCTCAGCAGCCTGACGATGGTGACGAGCAGCGCGTGCACGAGAGGATGCGGAGCGACCCTGCCGGGACCGGCATCAGCCCCGGCGTTCCGAGCGCCGCCGTGCCCGCTACCGGCGCGTGCACGCCGGCCGAGGCCCCGAGCTAGTTCAGGCACTCGAGCGCCAGCTTGCGCATAGCTGGATTATAGCGTCAACGTTAAGAATTTGTAAATAAATGACTTATATGTCATAGACATAACCTATGTATCCCATTTGGCGTCCGCTCATCCCCGCGCGCACGAGACCGGCGCACCGCGTACCGCACGTTCCGCCACAGGACCAACAGTATCGAGCCTGGTATCTAGGGAAAGAAGAGATTGGTCACTGGGATACCATTTCTATAGGCTATTGGCCGGACGGCGCCGCCCGGCCACCACGACCATGCACGCCCTGCCGCCGCTCGAGTGCCTCCGCTTCTTCGATGCCGCCGCCCGGCACGAGAGCTTCGTCCGCGCTGCCGACGAGCTGCAGGTCACCGCCGCCGCCGTCGCCCACCGCATCCGCGTGCTCGAAGCCCATCTCCACGCCCCGCTGTTCCACCGCCGCCACCGCGGGGTCCGCCTCACCGATCGCGGCCGCCAGTACCACGCCGACATCCAGCGCATCCTCGGCGACATCGGGGCCGCCACCGCACGCGTCCGCCGCTGGCACCGGTCGCGTTCCTGACCGGCCGCCCGGCTTGACGTGCGGCCCGCCCAGTTGACATAATAATATTATGTCAACTGGGCAGTGGGGGCCTCGCCATACCACCGCTGCCGCCGCGTAAGGGTGCCCACCTCGGCCACCCGCGCGTCGACCGTCATCGCCGCGGCGTCACGCTGCACCCGCGCGGCCAGGCCTGCCTGGGCGAAACGCTCGCTCGCGGAGATCCGGGCGGTGATCGAGCGCGATCGAAACCGCCCGCGGAGACGGTGCGTGCGCGTCGTCGCCGGCGAACCCGTCGCCGAGCGGTGACTCAGGCCGACGCTGGCGGGGTGCAACGCCTCCTGGCCCGACATCGCCATCGAGGTGGAGACCGACCACCTGGGCGTCACCGTGGGTGGGTGTCTGTCCATGCCTGGCCCTGTCTGCGGAGCCGGTTGCGGTGCGGCGGATTCGTCCGTTGATTCATCATCCGTCGCCGCCTCGGGCCGACGTAGGCAAAAGGGGGAGCCCGGCCCGCGGTCGCCCGTCACAGGGCGAACAGGAGCGCGAGAGCGGTAATCACGCCCTCGCGTCCCGTGTCGCTGGGCGGTGCGGCACGGTTCCTCATACCCTGGTGCGCCGCGAGCCACGCCTGCGCGCGGCGTTCCGCCTCGCGCACGTCTGTCGGCGTCATCCGCACGGCGACGGCGGTGCGCGCCGTCACCATGTGCTCACGCTCCGCCACGGTTGACCGAGCGGCGGCGATGGTCAACCACATGAGGGCCTCGACGGCATCCGGTGGCACACTGAGGCCCTCGGCATACATGCCCCCGAGGTTGTACTGCGCGCGCGCGTGGCCCTGCTCGGCGGCGCGGCGGTACCACGCGGCCGCTTCGGCGGCATCTTGCGGCACGCCGACGCCGGTGACATACATGCCGCCGAGGATGAACTGCGCCGCAGCGTCGCCCGCCTCGGCGGTGGCGCGGAGGTCTGCGAGGGCGTGTGCAGCTGGGCTGTGTTCATCCTGTGTCTGAACACAGGCCGAACTGCAGGCCGCGAGGGTGAGGGTGGCGACCACGAGGGCGCTGCACATGACGTGGCGACTCATGACGTCTCCTCCACGGCGCTGGCTGACCGCGATTCGTCGAGGCGCTTTGCAGCCGACCCGTGATGCTGTCCGCCACGGCTCGCACGAATATTCGAGCCGTCCATAACGTTTCCTCCCTCCGCGCCGTGGCGCCCGGGACACCGCGCGCGCCTCAACACAACACGCACCGCTCTGTGCCGGCGTGAAGGGCAGTACAGGGCGGCTGTGCTCAACCGCGGTCAGCACAGTTCGCGCGTGCGCCAGGCGGCCGGTCCGATCGTGCTCACCGTCGTCCCCCTGCCCATTTCAGCAGCGCCCCATGACACCGGCGTCTCGGGCTTCGTCGAGGTGTCGAACAACACTGACCGCCGAGATTCAGTCCGGAAGGTCGAACGCGTCCACGGCAGAGTTGGATCAGCTGCCAGGGTAGGCGGGCCGCACACGCGTTGTGAAACGGAAAGATTTTGGGCTCTGGGCCATTTTAATTTGGGCACACGCGCGGCCCTTCCCCCGTTCGATGGTTGGCGCGTCTCCCTGAAAACCACGAACACGCACACGCACGATCATGGTGAAGGCCGGGACGCTCCCGCTCGATGCCATCGGCAGACCGGCCACCTCCACGGGCAGGCGGCGCGGCCTGCCGCGGCCGGTGCGGGGTGTTGACGGTGATGTGGAATGGAAGGCGTCGCGCGGCGCGACTGCATGGGCGGGAGATGCATGCGACCGCGGAACGTCCGCGTGCGGTCATTGGGTTCAGGCCTGTGTGGCCGAGTTGGACCTCCCTGATCTGCCTGGAGCCGTTGCGGGCTTTGCGCGTGAAGGCGATGACACGCTTCCAACGGCCCATCCGCGTGTCTCTCCGGGTGCGATGTTGTACCGGTGCATGGGCATCTATCAATGCCCTCCTCCATGAGCGTCTCCCTCTTCCGCTGGTACAACTATTCCCGGCCTGGTCAACCCCGGCCCGATTCCCGGCCGGCCGGTGCTCGACGTGCACCCCCTCGAGGACATCGGGAACACGCGCCGGAGTGCGGCCGTTTCTCTCCGGGGTGAGCCGGCGGATCGCCCCGCGCTCCAGGCGCGCTGCATGGACGGCGTGCGCTGATCACGCGTCGCCGATGCACGCGCCAGGCGGTCCTACCGGCCCCAGGCGTAGCGGATGCGTGCGTAGTAGTACGCCCCGTTGAAGCCCCAGGGGGTGTACTCGCTGTACTGCTCGCCGACGGACATCGCGCGCGCACTCTCCTGAGGATAGGTGTTGAACAGGTTCTGGGCGCCGACGGCCAGCGTCGTGCCGTCGTAGAGATCGAGGCTCCCCTCCACGTCGACCACCGGCCGCCCGGCGAAGAAGCCCTGCTCGATCCCCCCGGACGGGATGTAGATCTGCTGGAACCCGCTGTCCCAGTCGTACCAGCCGCCGTAGTAGCTCACGCGGCCGAGCCACTGGACCCGGCCCAGACGCTGGTTGACCCCGGCGTTCCAGCGGACCCGCGGCAGCGCATAGGCGTATTCGGCCAGCCGCCGGTCGCTCAGCAGTCCCTTGTCGTTGTCGGTCACCGCGGTATCGGTGTAGTTGAAGACGGCGCTGAAGACCGTGTTGCCGCGCAGGGCAATCGGCGTGTACGTCGAGACGACGTCGATCCCCTGCGACCGCGTGGAGAACGCGTTGGTGAAGAACCGGAAGGTCTTCAGGTCGCGGGCGTTCTCGATGCCCTGCGCCAGCAGGCCGTCGATCTCGGCGGCCTGCAGGCTGAAGTTGCTGGTGATGCCGATCCGGGCGGAGACGTCGATCAGGAAGTAGTCGGCGCTGAAGTTGAACGGCCCGGTGTCGAAGACGACGCCCGCGGTGTAGTTGACCGAGCGTTCGGGCTCGAGCGGCACGCCGCCGCGCAGCGCCGCCACTGGCGAGATGGACGGGATGACGCCGTTGTTGACCAGATCGCCGATGGCCGGGTCGAAGAGGGTCGAGATGTTGAAGCCGTTCTGCTGGCCGGGCGTCGGGGCGCGGAACCCGCGGCTCACGCTCGCGCGCACGAAGGCGACGCGGGCGGAGACCTTGCCGTTGGTCGTGGTCCCGAAATCCTCGAAGCGTTCGACTCGCAGCGCGCCGCCCAGGGTCCAGGCGCCGTCCACGTCGTTGACTTCGACGTCGCCGTACGCCGCGACGTTGCTGCGGTTCCAGGTGCCCGCAGCCAGCGGGCCGTAGCCGAAGAACCCGTTCGAGCCGGCCGAGAACCCCTGTCCCCGACCGTACGGGCCGACCGTCCACGACGTCGGGTCGCCCTCGGTGGTCTGGTACTGCTCGTCGCGCCACTCGCCGCCGGCCGCCAGGTTGACCATGTCCGTGGCAGCGTAGGAGACATCGACGTTGACGCCGATCTCCCGCTGCCGGTTGCGGCCGAGATCGAAGGCGGTCGGCGTCTCGTAGCCGAGCGAGGCGTTGACGGTGTCGCGGATGAAGAGGTCGGTCTGGTGGGCGCCCACCGCGACGCTGGCGTCCCAGTTGAAGCCGGCATCGGTGAAGCCGCGGACGCCGCCCACGACCGACATGTCCTGCGCCTCGCCGCCGAAGCTGGGCGTGAAGCCGCCGGGGAACCGCTCGTAGAGCGTAAAGCAGTGCGGATTCGCCGCGACCGCCGCGAGCGCGCCGCCGTCGGGGACGTGGCCGACGATCGGCACCGTCGGGCAGCCGCCGGCGCCGGCCATCCCCGTCTCGGCCCACAGCCGGTCGCCCACCAGCAGCGTGCCGCCGCCGTCCGGGCTGAAGACGCCGCCCCGCGTATGCGGGTTGCGGAAGAAGAAGCCGCCGGTGACGCGCTTGCTCGCATAGTTCGTGTGCGCGTAGGCCTGCACGCCGGTGGCCCACGTATAGCCGACGTTGCCGAACAGCTTCAGGTCGTCGTCGACCTCCGGCGAGCCCCAGATCTGCGGCATCTCCGACACGACGTGCGTATTCCCCGCGGCGAGCAGCGCGATGGCGTCGCTGAGGGGGGCACTCCGGTTTGTGGGATTCGAGCTGCCGTATTCCAGGCTGAGGTTGACGAAGCCCGTGGCGCCAAGCGGCAGGCCGACGTTGCCGGCCACGGTGAACGCCTCGCCGTCGCCTTCCCCGAACGTGCCGGTGTCGAAGGCGAGGCTGCCGCCCGACGCGGCATCCTTGAGCTGGAAATTCAGGACGCCGGCGATGGCGTCCGAGCCGTACTGCGCCGCGGCGCCGTCGCGCAAGACCTCAACCTGCCGCAGCGCGATGGCCGGGATGGCGGAAATGTCCGGCCCCTGCGAGCCGTACGCCACGCCGTTGCCGCCGTGCCAGTCGATGATCGACGAGCGGTGGCGGCGCTTGCCGTTCACCAGGACAAGCGTGTGGTCCGGCGCCAAGTTGCGCAGCATCGCCGGCCGGACAACCGTCGACGCGTCGCTGATCGGCTGCGTGTTGACATTGAACGACGGGATGACGGTGCGCAGCTGGTCTGGCAGATTGACGGCGCCCTGGTTGGTCAGATCCGCGGTCGACAGCACGTCGACCGGCACCGGCGAGGCGGCGACGGTCCGCGGCTGACCGCGCGAACCGACGACGACGGTCTCCTCCGTGAAGCCGTCGAGCAGGACCTGCAGCTCGTCCGGCGACAGGCCCAGCGCCCGGATGTCCTCGACCGACATGCCGAGCGCGTGGCTGAGCGCTTCGTACTGTTCGTCCGTCAGGTCGTCCTGATTCCGGAGGGTGGTCACGGTGCCCACCGCCGACGGGATCGCCCCCGTCAGGGTGTTGTCCTCGAGAGACAGACGCGTCACCCGTCCGTCGCCCGCGGTGGTGACGCCGTGCCACGTACCGAGGGGGGCGCGACTGTTCCAATTGGTCGTGGTGGTCCAATGTGCCCCGCCGGTCGCGGTGTCGCGCGCGATCAGCGCCGCTCGGTCGTCCGCCTGCGCCGAGGATGCGACCGGGACGCCGAGGCCGGCGACCGCCAGCAGGAGCATGCCGAACCATGGTCGTGAGCCATCCAGGACACGGCCTGACCGCCGCGGTACCGGGTGCCCCGGAGCGCGCGTCTTGAGTGTCTGCACGTGAGTGCCCCTGGGAACCCCGGCCAGAAACCGTCCATGCCGCACAACGCTGAATTATAGCGTCAACGTCAAACTGTTGTAGCTCAGTGCTTTATATGTCAGAGACATAATATAATTATCCAATTTGGCGTCCGCCCATCTCCGCGCGCACGGTATCGGCGCACCGCGTGCCGCACATTCCGCAGCAGGACCACCAGCATCGAGCCTGGCATCCGGCGACAGGCCCAGCGCCCGGATGTCCTCGACCGACATGCCGAGCGCGTGGCTGAGCGCTTCATACTGTTCGTCCGTCAGGTCTTCCTGCTTCCTGAGGGTGGTCACAGTGCCCAACGCCGGCAGGATCGCCCTCGTCAGGGTGTTGTCCTCGAGAGACAGACGCGTCACCCGTCCGTCGCCCTCGGTGGTGACGCCGTGCCACGTACCGAGGGGGACGCGACTGTTCCCGTTGGTCGTGGTGGTCCAATGTGCCCCGCCGGTCGCGGTGTCGCGCGCGATCAGCGCCGCTCGGTCGTCCGCCTGCGCCGAGGATGCGACCGGGACGCCGAGGCCGGCGACCGCCAGCAGGAGCCTGCCGTGTAAGCGTGATCCGTTCCGGTCGTCTGATCACCCTCTGACCACAACGTGAGAGACTCTTTCCGATCGACGCCCGAGTCCAGCCGGGCTCGGCTCCGCTATGTCCAGTCTGCTTGCCGCGATTGATCGTTTTCCGCGGGTCCGGCTCGGCCACACGCCGACGCCGCTCGACGCCGCCCCGAACCTCGGCGCAGCCCTCGACGTCGAGCTGTGGATCAAGCGTGACGATTGCACCGGGCTCGCCTTCGGCGGCAACAAGGTGCGCCAGCTCGAGTTCCAGCTCGGCGCGGCGCAGGCGCGCGGCGCCGACACCGTGCTGGTCACCGGGGCGGTGCAGTCGAACCTCGCCCGCCTTGCCGCCGCCGGCGCGCGCCGGCTTGGGATGGACATTCACATCCAGCTCGAGGAGCGCGTGGAAGACGCCGGCGAGCTCTACCGCGCTTCCGGCAACCTGCTGCTCGACCGGCTGCTGGGCGCGACGCTGCATGCGTTTCCGGTCGGCGAGGACGAGGCGGCCGCGGATGCGGCGCTGGAGCACCTCGCCTGGGTGCTCGCCGACGAGGGCCGTCGCCCGTACGTGATCCACTCCGCCCCGGGGCATCCGCCGATCGGCGGGCTCGGCTACGTCGTTGCCGCCGAGGAGGTGATGGCGCAGGCCGGGGCGCTCGGCGTCGGGTTCGACGCGGTGGTTTGCGCCTCAGGCAGCGCGCTCACCCACGCGGGCGTCCTGGTGGGGTTGCGGGCCGTCGGCGAGACGATGCCGATATACGGCATCTCGGTGCGGCGCGATGCCCGCCGGCAGGGCGCCCGCGTGGCGCAGCTAGCGGCCCAGCTCGCGGCGATGATCGAGCGGCCAACGTTCGATGCGGGCGACGTGGAGGTGTGCGACACGGTGCACGCGCCGGGTTACGGCAGGCTCAACGACGCGGTGCGCGAGGCGATCGCGATGGCGGCGCGGCTCGAGGCGCTGTTCCTCGACCCGGTGTACACCGGCAAGGCGATGGCGGGCCTCATCGCCCATGTGCGCACGGGTCGCATCGCCGCGGGAAGCCGGGTGCTGTTCATCCATACCGGCGGACTGCCGGCCCTCTTCGCGTACGCGGACAAGCTGGGCCCCTGGCCCTCGAAGGCGCCCTGGGCGGCGGTACGCTGAGGGGGGAGGCGCCGCCGGCGCCCCCTTAAAACCGGTCCAGATCCAGCGTTAGGAGGTTACTGAAAAGCTCATCGTTATCGCCCTGCCCTCCGCCGCCGGGATACTGCTGATCACAATCGGTGCCGGCATGAGATGGTCGCGGAGTCGTGCATCTCCAGACGGCCGGGTTTCTTGGTCGGATATTCTTCCATCTCCCACTCCCCGTGAACTCAGACCGCGACGACGTGGAACCGGCCGCAGGTCCTTGTTCCGGGGCCATTGTCCCGACACCCCGCCCCGCGGGCTTCGTGTCCTGACGAACATGCCCTCGGGCGGCAGCTGCCCGCTATCCTCCGGGCACGGGTAGCGCCGAGATTCACAGCCGCCGAAGCAGAGGACCTTCCGCCAGCAGGAGCCCGTAGGACCGGCCAGGACGCTCAGTTGCGGCCGAGGCCACCGAACCCCGGCGCGCCCCTGGGAACCCCGGCCCGAAACCGGGTGCTTCCGCCATCAACTGTTGCTACCCCACCCTTATCTCGTTCTAACCAAACCGCTTAGACTAGATATTCAGTGCCAGAGAGCTGCCAGCGTCAAAATCGGCTGGAAGTATCTAGATGATTAGGGCTTAAGCTCTCTTCACCAACACTTGATGACGGAAGCACCCACGACCTGGGCACAGCAGTTTCCAGGGCGTACACCCGAGCACTATGTGTTTCCAAGCGAGCGGGTTGGTTTCAGCGGAAACCGCGAGACTGCACAGGTATACGGCACCGACCCGACGACGCCCATCACATCCTGGAAGGTGGCGTGGACTTCGGCTCGCAAGGCTGGTGAGGTCCAGTGCCGGTTCCATGATCTCCGGCACACCTGCATTACGCGACTCCTTGAGCGGGGCGTGCCACTGCCTGTCGTGGCATCGCTGATGGGGTGGAGCCCGGCGACGACCACACGAATGGCGAAGCGATATGCGCACTTCGGAGATTCGGCGCAGAGGCAAGCTATGGAAACGCTCGACTCACCGTTAACACCAGCAACCTGGGCGTCAGGCGACCAGGAGACTGTTCAGTAGTATCTACAACGGTCCACCGGACAGACCCCGGCTAGCCCTGGATTGAACTTCTTTGAGGTCGAAAAAGGGTCAACGAAACACGCCGACCCCACAAAATCAACCACAATTGAGGGCTTGTTGAATGAGAGCAAAACTGTAACTAGTTGAAAGAATTGGCTCCTCAGGTAAGACTCGAACTTACAACCCTCCGGTTAACAGCCGGATGCTCTGCCAATTGAGCTACTGAGGAACACCGGACGCGGTCTCACACCAACAACGCGCTACGTGACGAGTGGCGAGTTTTGCGCTACGGCCACGAAGAGCTGCGCCACAACGTCGGTGTCGGCCGATGGGCCAACAGAGAATAGTAGCGAATGTGTTTCTAGAGGGTCAACCGCGGCCCTATTTCCGCGCCATCTGTTTTTCGACTCGTTCGTTTCGCGAACGCCGTCGGAACATGTCGCGCATCTGCACGAGCGCGGCGATGGCGCCCAGACCGAACCAGCCGAGGACGAACCCGAGATGGGTTCGCGCGTCGGCCACGGGCGGCAACTGCTCGACGTTACCGGTCGCGGCGGCGACCGCTGCGCTATTCCCGGCGAGTGCCAACCCACCGACCAGCGCGGTCCACGCACCGCCAAACGACGTCGCAATAATCAGGACGTATCGCCGAACTGCAAGCGCCAAGAGCGCACCACCAAGACACGCAATGAGCACGACCCAGGTGTTCGGTTCGCCGCCACGATACGACCAGGCGACGTTGAGGACCACGGCGCCCAGCCCGGCCCCGAGCACGGCAACGCCGGCCAGATACGCCATCACGGCTAGCACCGACCCGGCGATGCCGCCGGCGATCGTGGCGACGATCGCCAGCCACGTCTCCAGCTGCCCGACAAACATTGTGGCGATCACGACACCGCCGATGAAGCCGTAGAGCGCGAGCAGCGTTCTGAGCAGGCGATATCCCAGGAAGCACGCGAGGAGCCCTCCCCCAAGTAGAATGATGGCCACCGGGACATGGAAGGACACCCACGCCATGACTGCTGATTATGCAGGGTGACCTCACCCGCCGTCCAACTCTCGGTGGCGTGCTGGCGGCAGTCGTCGGGCTTGCGCTCTTCATCTATTTCCTCCGGCGAGCCGGCGTGGCTGACGTTGCTGATGGCGTGCGTCGCCTCGGGTGGGCGTTTGTCGTCGTCGTAGCCCTGGGTGGAGTGCGATTCCTGCTCCGGGCGACGGCGTGGATCCAGTGTCTGAACGGCCCGCATCGCCTGACGCTCACCCAGACCTTTCAAGCCGTCGTCGCCGGGGACGCCCTCGGCAACCTCACCCCGCTCAGCATCATCGTTAGCGAGCCGGCGAAAGGAGTGTTCCTCCGACACCGGGAGCCCCTGCGTCGCACGCTGCCCGCTCTGGCTGTCGAGAACCTCTTCTACACCCTGAGTGCGATGTTCGTGATCGGGGGAGGTCTGGTGGCCGTCTTCCTGATGTTTCAGACGTCGGGCCAGCTGTGGCTCACGACGACCGTCCTGGTTGGGGCGATGGTGGGTCTCGTGGCTACGGCCCATTGGGTCATTTGGCGACACTGGCTTGTTGGCAGTGCCACGATCGACTGGTTGCAGTCGCGGGGTGTGGTACCCCACGCGCTGGAACGGATCAAGACACGGGTCCATCGTATTGAAGAACATATTCATGCCCTGTACCCCCGTGACTGGGGTCGCCTCTTACCACTGGCGGTGTTGGAGTGCTCGTTCCACTTGCTCGCTGTCGTCGAACTGTTTCTCGTGCTATCGGTCGTGAGCGATCAGCCGACGACGATGCTGCATGCGTTTGTCTTCGAATCAACCAACCGGTTCATCTCGTTTGCGTTTCGCTTCGTGCCACTCCGCATCGGTGTCGACGAGGCGGGAAGCGGGATGTTTGCCGACCTGCTCGCCCTCGGTACGACAACCGGGGTCACCCTGGCCATCGTTCGGAAGGGGCGGATCCTGGTGTGGATCGCGATCGGCGTTCTGTTTCTTGTCCGTCACGGTCTGTCGGTCAGCCGGATGCTGGCCTCGAGCGCGACGGCCGTGGCGGTCGTGATCATGGCGCGTTCGCCAGTGTCGGGTGCCCCGCCAAAAACTCGGCTAGCCAGCGTCATCGACAGTGAGACGAAACGCCGGCGTCTGTACTCGGCCTTCCTGCGGGACACAGTCACGGCGTGCCGCACGTTGGAGGGGAGCTCGCTGCGGCTGGCGTATGCACCCGACGGTGGAACAGCCGGGTTCTCAGACATGGGAATCAACGACGACGAGCTCCTGGTGCAACGAGGTGACGACCTGGGCCGACGCGAAGAAGGCGTGTTTGCTGACCTCTTTGTCGCAGGCTTCGCAAAGGTCGTGGTGATCGGGTCAGATCTGCCAACCCTCCCGATTGAGCACATCCGGCAGGCCATCGACGCCGTCGACCCGCAAACGGTCGTGCTCGGGCCGGCGGAGGACGGCGGCTACTATCTGATCGCGCTCGCGACCACCGGTACCAGCGACGCGACTGTGCCAGATCTGTTCAGCAACGTTAGGTGGAGCACCGCGGAGACACTCGACGACACCTGGGCCGCTGCCGCGCGGGCTGAGTTGCGGGTCGAGCTACTGCCACCTTGGTACGACGTCGATGACGAAGAGGGGTTAGAGCGGCTGCGGGCGGAGGTTGGTGAGCACAGCGGACGGACTCGCGCGCCGGAAACGGGAAGCGCGCTGGATGAAATCTTCGAGAAAAAGTGACGTCACATCTCATGGCGCCCTGACATCGCCTTGTGCATCGTGACTTCGTCTGCGTACTCGATGTCGCTGCCGACCGGCAACCCCATCGCAATCCGGCTCACCTGAACGCCGAAGGGCTTGAGCAGCTTGGCGAGGTAGATCGCCGTCGCCTCACCTTCGACGTTGGGATTGGTGGCGAGGATGACTTCGGTGACGTCGCCGTCACGGACTCGCTCGAGAAGGCCTCTGATCTTCAGATCATCGGGACCGATCCCTTGCAGCGGAGACAGGGCGCCCATGAGCACGTGATAGGTGCCCTTGAACTCCCTCGTGTTTTCGACCGCGGCGACGTTGGGCGGATCCTCCACAACGCAGATCACGCGTCGGTCGCGACCCGGATCGGTGCAGTAGAAGCAGGGGTCTGAATCGGTGATGTTCGAACACACGGAGCAATACGTGACCTGCTCCTTGACATCACGCATGGCATCGATCAACCCATCGACCTCCGCTCGAGGTTGACGAAGCAGATAGAACGCAAGCCGCTGCGCACTCTTCGCCCCAATGCCCGGAAGCCGCTGGAGCTGGTCGACCAGCCTGACGAGCGGACCAACCTGGGTCATCCGGTGAGCCCGGGGATCTTCAGTCCGCCCATCATGCCGCCCATCTTGCCAGCGATCGATTCGTCCACCTTCCGCTGCGCATCGTTGATGGCCGCCACGATCAGATCCTGGAGCATCTCGACATCGTCTTGCGATACGACCTCTGGATCGATCGTCAATCGCCGGATCTGTTTCTGGCCGTTCATGACCACGGTCACCATGCCGCCACCGGCCGTGGCTTCCACTTCAGTCTCGGCTAACTCGCGCTGCAGCTTTTCCTGCATCTGCTGCGCCTGTTTCATCATCTGTTGGATATTCATAGGAGCTATTCCAGCTTCTCGATATCACCGACCTTGGCCGGAAACACCTCGAGCATCGACTGGACGACCGGGTCGCTCATCGCCTGCTCGCGGAGACGCGCCTGCTCACTCGACTCGGGTGTCGCAGACTCGGACCGAGGCTCCGGATCGCCCTGCTCGGTCGTTACGACAATCTGGCGACCAACGATCGTTGAGGCCATCTGTTCGAGCCAGCCGCGATTCTGCCTGAGCTGCGAGGCGAGGGTCCGTTGACCCGGCGTGAACGCGAACACCAGCTTATCGCCCACTAGATCGATCCGCTGGGCCTGGGCCACTACTGTACCGTGGAAGAACTTCTTCGCGCGTTTTACTTCAGCCAAGATCTCGGTCGTGCCTCCACCACTCGCGGGCGATTCAGGCCCGGGCGGCGACTCGACGGGCGACGCGGGTCGCGCCACGGGTCTGACGGCGGGCGGTGCGGCTGATACCGTCGTGGGAGGCGAAGACTGGCGAGCGGCTGATCCAGCAGGCCGCCGCGGCGAAGGTGCTGCGGGCGGAGTACCGCGGGTAAGCGGCGTGGCTGGTGTCTGGGCGGGTGCCCCTTCGAGCAGGGCCGTCAACGGGACGAGTTTCCCAAGATGAATCCACTTGAGCACCGCCATCTCGAAGTGATACCTCGGTTGCGCGGAGCCTCGAATCTCGAACTCGGCCTTCGCCAACACGTCGAAAGCCCGCATGAGATCTTCACGCGAGAAGCGCTGCGCCAGGTCGACCACGCGAGACCGCTCGGCATCGCCGGCGATCTCCGGATCGTCCGCCCGGGCCGGGTCGATGGCGATCACGAGCAGGTCACGAACGGCGCGCGTGAGCTCCCGACACACCAACCGGAAGTCGTAGCCGGCCTCCACGAAACGCCCGGCGAGCTCGAACACAGCGGTCGTGTCCTCGTTGGCGACGACATCGATGACGTCGAGGACCGGGTCTCGTCCAATCAGCCCCAATACCGTCGAGACCTCCTCCACCCCGATCTGGTCGCCGGCGAACGCCACGACCTGGTCGAGCGCGCTTTCGGCGTCACGCATGCTGCCGTCACCGGCACGGGCGATCAAGGCGATCGCCGTATCGTCGATCGTGATCTGTTCCATGTCGGCGATCGTGCGGAGCTGCTGAGCGATCGCGTTCGTACTGATCGTCCGCAGCTCGTACACCTGCGACCGAGACAGAACCGTATCCGGAATCTTGCGAAGCTCGGTCGTCGCCATCATGAAGACGACGTGCGCCGGTGGCTCTTCGATCGACTTCAGTAGCGCATTGAACGAATGGCTCGAGAGCTGGTGAAACTCGTCAATGATGAACACCTTGAAACGGTCTCTGACCGGCGCCATCGCCAGACCGGCAATGATGACTTCTCGAACATTCTCGACCTGTGTGTGGGTGGCCGCATCGATCTCGAGCACATCGATGTCGCGCCCCTCGGCAATCTCGATACAGGCGTCACAAGTTCCGCAAGGGTCCGGCGTCGGACCGTTCTCGCAGTTGAGGGCCCGAGCCAAAATGCGAGCGGTCGTCGTCTTCCCGACGCCCCGCGGACCCGCGAAGACGAACGCCTGCGCCAGTCGGTCCTTGACGATCGCGTTGCGCAACGTCTGGGTGACCCCTCGCTGACCGATCACGTCATCGAAGTGCTGTGGCCGATACTTCCGTGCAAGAACCTGATAGGCCATGGGTAGATCAGTCGTGGGTCGTGGGTCGTGGGTCGTGGGTCGTAGATGGTCGTGGGTCGGGCATCGTCATGGGTCGAGTATCGCGCGTCGAGGGTCGGGGGCCGCGAGTCGTGGACGGTGGCGAGTCATCGCTCTTCCGAGGCGGGCGACGAGGCTCACCGCGGCCCGGATGAGCCTGCGGCACATGTCAGTGACTACTTAGCGCTGCTGCCTTCCGGCCCTGACGCGGTTCGTAGGCTGAAATTGCACAGGGTCCGAGCCGCGGTGCGACCCGTCACCACACGCGGGAGAGCTCAGTCTATCTGGCGTCGATTGGCCTGGCAAGACGCTGCGCGCTACACTTATCGGCTGCGTAGGGCCGACGCGCCTGTTCCGCACGGAGAGATGTCCGAGTGGTTGAAGGAGCACGCTTGGAAAGCGTGTGTAGGGGTAACTCTACCGTGGGTTCGAATCCCACTCTCTCCGCCATTTTATAACTATAAAACACCATAACTAAATGCTTTGCAAGTTATTAATTCTTCAATGTATACATAATTAACCACAAAACATGTTCTGATGTCAGATGAGCTCGGGACACGGGCGGTGACGTACCGGCCGGTGGCCGGCCAGCCAACGGGCGCCAGTAGTTTAGCTGAGTATTGTCAAGTTGAGGTTGATGGCCGTTTCTGATGCCAAGTATGGCGGATTCACGACGGGCTCGAGCCCAGTATCTTGGGGGTCGATCGACTAGCTTTTCGACGCCCCTATGTGTCAAGACACTCGTTCAGGCGGCCTGAATAATCTCCTGGCGAGCGCGGAAATCGGTCATGACGCGTTGGTAGATCTCTCGCGCAAGGAAGCGTTTCAGGCACCGGATGATCTCGCGTTTGGTTCGGCCATCGGCGGTGCGTCGGGCGACGTCGTCGCGGGTGGGCTGGTGGAATCGCATGCGGACGATGACGGCGCGATAGAGGGCGGCGTTGGCGTGGCGGTGGCCGCCTCGATTGAGGCGGTGCCGGCCGGTGGTCATCCCGGACGAGGCCGGGATCGGGCACGCGCCGCAGAGCTTCGCGAACGCGGCGTCCGAACGAATCCGGTCGGGGTTATCGCCGAAGATGATCAACAGCTCGGCCGCGGTGTGGGCGCCCACACCGAAGCCCTCGCGGAGGGTCGGTGCTGTCTCGGTCGTGAGGCGCGCGAGGTGCTGGTCGTGTATCGCCATTTCCTCGGAGAGAGCGATTCAGCGGCGGGCAAGCGCCCGGAGCGTGTGCTTGGCGGATGCAGTGAGCGTATCGATGGGGCCCGGTCGGAGTCCGGCGCAGCGCGTGAGCAGGCCGTGGTCGGTGAGGTCGTGGAGGGCTTCTCGCAGTTCGGGCGGGGCGTGCACGATGATCTGCTTCAGCGTGTTCATCGCCGTGGTGCGCGCCTTCACCGCGGTATCCCGTGTGATCTTGAGCTGGCGCATCATCTCGACGACGCCGTCCGCGGTCTTGGGGATGGCCGTCGACTGACCCGCTAGCACGGACCGCGCGGCGACCTCGGCATCGATGGTGTCGGATTTGCCAGCGGCGCGGCGCGTGCGCCGGTCGCCCCGATTCACTTCCAAGACCCGATGCCCCGCGCGGCGCACCGCACGTGCCAGGCTGGCGCCATAGCTGCCGGTGCCTTCGATGCCGAACGCGTCAATCCGCCCGTGGGTCTCAGCCCACGTGATCAGCGCCTGGTAGCCGCCCGAGTCAGCGACGAACGCTTGATCGCCCAGACGGATCCCCCAGCTGTCGATCGCCACCGCGACGTGGACGTGCTTATGCGTATCAACGCCGACGATCACCGTCCGCGCATCAGGCGGCGTGGGTAGGCGGTTGGTCACAGGTGTGCCTCCTCGGGTTGCGGCCCGAGCTGGCCCGGGTGGGCGGACAGGACTGTGATGGGCCGTGGGTGCAGCAGGCCCCTATGGGGTCACGGCCCATCCGGTCAGCTGGCTGCCGTACGAGTGGCCGGTGGGCGATGACCGACAGATCAGTAGCAAGGACCAAAGGTCAGTCAAGTTAAGGGTCAGGCCATCGCTCACCGGCACCCACCGGTGTCACTCATCGACCCCGACAGGCAGGAGGATCATGCTCACAGTCAACTTGACAGCCAACTCACGCGCCCTTTCGGCGTGAAACATCGCGAAGAAACCGTCCCAGAAATGTACGTTTTCTCAGGAGCACCCACGGGAAGCATGAGGCGATAGCTGATGGCATCGGGAGACGCGACCAGCCCCTTTGTTGCAATCCTCCCACGCGAGGCGTCCTGGCGAGCCCGCCCGGTGCGGTACTACGCAGGTGACTGGGCATCCCTCCAGACGGTCTTGCCAGAATTCGATCTCGTACCGTTCACCGCCGGGCAAGATGAACCGGGCAACCCGTTTTTGCGGACGGTCAGGCGAAAGCCACTCTTGGCAACGGAACGACCCATCCCCATCGGCGTCGTCTCCCATACCTATGCCCTCGCTCCCCACCGTGAGGTCGCAGCGCTGTGCCGCCAAGGGCTCATCAATGCCGACGGGATCAAACCCGGCGATCTGCGCTACGAGGTCGGATTGTCAGCACTGGACGAATGGATGCACTTCCGCATCTATTGTCCCGACAATTACGATTTCACTGACATCTATGGAACCACACTCAATCTCACGCTTGAATGTTTCAACGCAGTTGATGGGTGGGCAAAGCTGGTGATCTTGTTCGGCTGGTTCCGATCGGTCTGTTCGAACGGCCTCGTCATCGGCGAGACAAAAATCACCATCAGGGAACGTCACGGGCAGCGCTTGGATCTTGCGGCAGTACCTACACGCATTCAATCGGCGTTCGAGGCAGCTCGAACTGACTGCGCCAGGCTGAAGCGGTGGCAAGCGGCACCCGTGTCCATCGAGAGTATTGCAACCTGGGTGGGTGCTTCCGTCATCAAGTGTTGGTGAAGAGAGCTTAAGCCCTAATCATCCAGATACTTACAGCCGATTTTGACGCTGGCACCTCTCTGGCACTGAATATCTAGTCTAAGCGGTTTGGTTAGAACGAGATAAGGGCGGGGTAGCAACAGTTGATGGCGGAAGCACCGGAGTGAGAAACGCGGCCCCGCGAGTCGACAGCGTCTCGTACGCCCCTTGGCAATCTGGAACCCGTATCACCAGTTGGCTGCTGATCTCCTCGGCGTTCAAAGGAGGCGTGAACGTCACGTCTGGCTTGTCCCGGGTGGGCCCGCCACCGGTCACCAGCAGGAGCCAGGCGCCGAGAAACTGTAAGACGACCGACGTCCCGCCGTACTCCCGAACGACTGTCGCCCCAAAGACGTCTCGATACCAGGCCGTCGAGCGCGCGATATCGGAGACGACCAGCAGTCGCGTCAGCTCCATCCCGTCCGTCGGAAATGGGTTGGTCACCGGGTCATTGTGGCACGACTCCGGGTCCCGGTCGCTACCAGGACTCCGCCTCGGCGCGGGCGCCGACCCGCGTAGCGGTGTGCTGAGCATCCGCCGTCGAGGCCGGGTTTCCACACGCAAGAATCACCGTGTTCGCCGGGTCGAACCGGTCGCTGAGGTTGGTCGTCTGGGCCCAGTCCGGCAACACGGGTCGGACCGCGCGGACGAGTGCACCCTCAGCATCAGCGCGCTCGGCGCTGCCGACCGCGGCGGCCGCGACGCGGTCCTCCTCCGTCATCGGTAGCTCGTAGATCCACCTGAGCACGTTCGTGGCCCGACCGACGCCGATGGTTGGATCGGCGCGGTCACGGGCGGTCGGTCGGCTCACCGTCGGCAGATACAGGAAGTCGAACGCCTCCGCGGCCTGAATCTCTAACAGCGTCTGGTGATACCCAAGCTCCGCGAAGGTCCGGTTGGTATGGAGCAGCGTATAGACACGATGGTCGTGACCGGATCGCAGGCCGTCGTGATGCAGCTGCTTGACCATCGAGACAAAAGGCGCAAGTCCGGTGCCGGCGCCGACCATGACGACACGCGTGGCAGCCTGGACCAGCTTCTCGAGTGTGAAACTGCCAACGATCCGATCGACGTAGTGCACGGGTTCATCCTCACAGCACGGCATGCCGAGCAGGACCGTGCTCAAACGGCCTGGTACGCCGCCTGCCGTTTCTTGGGCGACGTAGAACTCGAGAAAGCCTCGCTCGGAGGTCTCCCACGGTGCAGACGCGACAGAGTACGAGTGCATCACCGGACCGATCCGCTGTTGACCCGATTCGTCGAGATCTGGCGCAAACTGCGGCTTGCCGTTGGCATCGACACCGACCTTTTTTGTCAGGAGGGCATCGTCGCGCCCGATCGCGATGAACTGACCAGCGGTGTAGGGCGGGAACTCGGTACCGGCTTCAGGATTGATCCGAAAGAGGACGAGCGCAGATGAGAGGTCCTTCTTGTAGACGACGGTGCCGGTCTTCCGTGACGCCGCGTTACCGCTGTGAGCTCAGGGGCCAGGAACGGCCGCCGGATCTGCCACGAAGCGGTAGCCGACACCCCGGACGGTCTGGAGGTGCTGCGGGCTCGACGGTTCGTCCTCGATCGCACGCCGCAGACGCGCGATGAAGTTGTCGACCGTACGGGTGTCGGTATCATGCCGGACCCCCCAGACCTCTTCGAGGAGCACTTTCCTCGGCACGGCCTGACCCTCGCGTTGAATCAGGTGACGCAAGAGGGTCATCTCCATCAAGGTGAGGGGCTGCTCGACGCCGTCACGCTCGAGCACCTGGCGGGAGAAATCGATGCGTCGACCGCGGAACTGGTACTCGTCTGGCACTTGAGGCTGTCCGACGGCGGAATCACTCTCCAGCCAGGCCTTGCGTCGAAGGAGCCCTTGAATCCGCGCCAGGAGGATCGAGAGATCGAACGGCTTTGGCAGGTAGTCGTCGGCACCGTGCTCGAAGCCCCGCAGCACGTCGTCGGTGTGTCCTCGAGCCGTGAGCAACACGACCGGGACGAAGCTTCCGGCTGCGCGCAGCCGCTGCACGACCTCGAAGCCGTCCAGACCCGGCAGCATCACGTCAAGCAGGACGAGGTCGATCCTGTTGGATCCCCGGGCGAGTCTGTGAAGTGCTGCCTCGCCGTTCTCCTCCACGTCGACGGCGTATCCCTCGGCTTCGAGGTTGAACTTCAGGCCGTTCGCGAGATGCTCCTCATCTTCGACGACAAGCAGTCGCTTCATGATGGCTTCAACGGCAGCTCAAGTGTGAACCGGCTTCCCTTTCCGGACCCCTCGCTCTCGGCGTACGCGCGACCACCGTGGCGCCGCGCCACCGCGCGCACGATTGAGAGGCCAAGACCGGTGCCCCGCACCCGCACGCCCAGTGCGCCCGGAATCCGATAGAAGCGACGGAACACTCGCTTCAGCTCGTCCGAGCTGATCCCCATCCCCTGATCCTTGACGTTGATCGCGACCCGACGTGCGCCCAGCTTGACCAGCTCGACCGCCACCTTGACTCGTTCGCCCGAGTACTTGATGGCGTTGTCGATGAGGTTGGTGACGGCCGCCTGGATCTCTTCGCGGTCACCCATCACGACGGCGTCCTCACCTGCCGGTAGTCGATCGACCACTTTCACCTCGCCGTTGACCAGGTGATGCCGCTGGCCTGCCACCGTGACACATTCACCGACGACTTCGGACAGGTCGACGGTGGTTGGGTTGAGAACCCGTCGAGCCGTGCCCGTCTTCCCGGCCAGAAGGACCTGGTCGATCGTCGACTGGAGACGCGCCGAGTCGGCCAGCATGATCTCGATGAACTCCTTCTGGCGGGCAGGGTCGACGGCCCGCTGCCTCAGTGTCTGGAGGTACAGCGTGATCGACGCGAGCGGCGTCTTGAGCTCGTGCGTGACGGCATGGATGAAGGCGTTGTGCTGCTCGGTCCGGCGAATCTCTCGAATGAGGAAGGCGGTGTTGAGAAAGAGGCCGGCGATCAGTACGGCAAAGCTGACGATACCGACGAGTAACAGTAAGCCGGTTCGCCAGTTGACGACGACCCAGCCGATGTTGAGCGCGACCGCAACAGCGATCAGGAGCGCGCCGAGCAGCCCGACAAGCCACACCCTCAGCCGGCGAACCTCGCCAGGAACCATCGCCTATAGGATAGCGTCTTGGGGACGACGGGACGAACGGAAGGGGAGGCTAGGCCGCGATGTCGACTGACGTCTTGCGAGCCAACTGAGTTGCAGTCGGGACCCGAACATCCCACGCCAGACCGATCTTCTCGAGGAGCCTGATCTGAATCCAGGTGAGATCGAGCTCGAATCGCCCCAAGCCATGCCGCGCCGAGGTCGGGTAGGCATGATGGTTGTTGTGCCACCCCTCGCCGAACGTGAGGAGTGCCACCCACCACGAGTTTCTGGAGTCGTCGGCCGTCTCGAACCGTCGCTTGCCCCACAGATGGGTCGCCGAGTTGACAAGCCAGGTGCAGTGGAGCCCGAAGACCACTCGAGCAAACACACCCCAGAGTAGCCACGGTAGCCCCCCAACGGCCAGGAGCACGAGACCAAGGACCACGAGCGGGACCCAGTGCCACTTCGAGAGCACGCGGTAGAAACGGTCCTTCATGAGATCTGGAGCGTACTTGCCCATCACGGCCGTGTTCGCGTTCATCGGATCGCCGAACAGGGTCCAGAGCATGTGCGCCCACCACCGGCCGTCACGCGGTGTGTGCGGGTCGCCATCCTCGTCAGAATGCTGATGGTGAATACGGTGACAGGCCGTCCAGAAGATCGGGCCGCCTTGGAGCGTCAGCGTGGCGCAGACCGCAAAGAAGTACTCGATCACTTTCGGGGTTTCATACGACCGGTGTGTATGGAGGCGGTGATATCCCATCCCAATTCCCCAGCCGATGCAGACCCAGTGCAGGAGAACGGCAACGACAACCGCCTGCCAAGTGGTGTAGAAGAGAGCCGCCACCGCGAGAATGTGGAAGATGACCATCGCGATCATCGTGATCCAGTTGAGCTTGGTCTTGTCACCGAAATCGACGTGGCTGACGCTCAATCGCCTCTCCTCTGAATCCGGTACCCGCGGAAGAGCCTACCAGCCAAATCGGCGCCAGGAAGCGCTGGAGTGTAATAGTTGTGTAATTTCGGGAGAAGGGCCCTTACAGGTCCAGCACCAACCCGGCTGCGGTGGCGAGAAAACCGCCTAGAAACAGCCAGGGAAGCAGTGTCTGGGCAGAAAAGTGGGGGAGTTCTACCGGCGCGGCAGTCGTGGGTGGCGTCGTGGACCCCGCGTCCTTGTCGAACGTCCCACGGGCCAGCCACACCGTCAGATGCTGATGGGTGATGAACGCTGCCGCAATCGCGATGCTGAGCCCGGTCCATCCAATGCCGATGAACGACTTGGCAGCCGGTCCTAGCGGCGACAACCACCCGGCCGCGATGGCCGAGGCAACCCACACCACCACACTCAGCACTGCGAGATATCGCGTCTGCGTCAACGCATGTGTCGCGGTCTGCCGAAGCCACTCTAAACGGAGCGCCTCTGCCCTTCGCGCCGCCTCTGCCTCGTGAAGGTCTCGCTCGAGGTCGAATCTTTCACGGTCGCGATCAAACGCCTCGCGGAGCGCGGCCACGACAACGTTGGCCAGCCGCGTCTCGAGCGTCCCGCCAGCGCCCTCCGACGCCGTCAGTGTCGGGTCAGTCGGCTGGCCTGCGCCCCGGAACAGACGTGTCGCCTCGGCGACGGTTCCGACGGCATTGAGGGCGCGGAGCCAGGTCACAAACGCCATATGAAGTGAGGATACCTCACCTATCCAGCGGTGCTCCGCAGGATCGCCTCCACACGCGGCCGCTCAGGGGCCTCCGGCGCCAGTGCGATGAACCTCTCGAATCGCTCGACCATCAGATCAATCCGCCCGATCTCTCGATACGCCATGCCGGCCTAGTAGTAGGTGTATGCTCCCGTCGGGTCGATTTCGATACATCGATCCAGCGCTTCAGCCGCGGCGGCGTACTCGCGACGTGCCAGGTGGTCTCTCCCGGTTTCGCAAGAAGCATCAGCAGACCTTGCTGAGCGCCAGGTGACAGCGCGGGCGGTGCAGCAGTACGAGTTGTCCCCCCGCATGCTGCGGTCGTCACCACGGCGGCCGCCAGTAGCCATTGCGCTGCGCGGATGCCAGAACTGTGTCGGTCCCGCTGCTGCGCGGGCATGCACTCCTCCTTCACGCGTTTCGGTACACGTAGACGGTGTACTCGTAAAGGCCGTAGTCGTTCCGGATGACGAAGTGCCGGCTGATCTCCCTCGTCAGAAAGTCGGCGAGCAGATCCAGCGGCAGATGAAACAGGTCGTCACGCTCCCAGTCCACCTGCTTCGACATCACGTTGAACGCGATGCCCCGTCTCGCATGAGAGAAGGTCTTTCGAATCGTGGCGCAGAAGTACTGAAGCATCTCGTTGAAACTAAACTCGCACTTCGAGTTGAAGACACCGTTCAGCACCACGTAGTCGAAGTCGCTCAGGGTGTCCTCCTCAAGAATGTCCATGTGATAGTGGGGGACCGAGGGGAACTTCTCCCTGGACAGCCGCACGAAGCGCTCCGAGAGGTCGAGGGCGCTGTACTCGATCTCATCGAGGTGCTCACGCTGGATGTACACGTACAGGTGCGAGAGGCCACTCCCGAAGTCGAGGAGCGTGACAGGGCCCTTGTCGCGGATGACATCCAGCATGACGCCAAAGCGCGTGTCGACTTCCTCCTGCGTCTCGGTCCACCCGACGCCCCGGTAGTTGTCCCCAAATCGGTCGTAGTAGGTCTCGCACTTCTGTGAGATGTGGTGGTACGTCCTGGCAGTCACGGTCGGTGCCTGTCACGTTCTATATGCTGGAAAGTAGTCGGTCCTCGGCGAACGAGCCTCACCCACCAGCGCCCGATACGCTGCTTCATTACAGATCCGGCCGCAGAAATAGGCCGTTCGGGATTCGGTCGACCATCCGGCCTTAAAGTCTGAAAGCCCATCCGAGCCGCTGCTCGCTAGTCCCGCCGATCCTCCGAGGTGAACCCACTTTACCGCCTCGCCTTGAAAGTACTGAAACGCGGTCCAGAAGAGCGCGTATGACGCGCCTGTCTCGTAGCCGCGGTCATTGTAGGCGCCCAGATGCGCGTAGGCGACATCCTGGCAAACGTACCAGAGATGGAGTCCGGTGGTGCAACCCTCGATGGTGGCCCTGAACATCACGAGCCCGGGCACCGAAAGTTGGCGGATCAGCCCCTGCTCACCGATGGCCGCGGGCCCGCGAACCTGTTTACGGCGAGTGAGGTCACCATATAGCGTGATCCATTCGTCGCTATGGGCCGGCGGCTCCAGGCAGCGCTCCACGGCGTTCTTCCGCAGGCCTTTCCGCGCGTGCTTTCGGTGATGTGGCGAGACAATGCGCTCAAGGGGTCGACTCAAATCGGCTACAAAATGCTTCTTGAACGGCGCGACGCGCTGAAAGCACTCTCTTAGCGTGCCGAGCTCATAGCTACCGAACGGGTCGGCGACAAGTGCGAGGCTCACAATCTCGGTCCCGACTTGCATAAGGTCCTCGGGCAGTCGTGACCAGTCGGCGCAGCAGAAGAGTGGATAGGGGCCCATTCCGTCCAGAAGTGGGGATCCCGGGATCCGACGCTTCAGGATGAAGCCACCAGACTTGGGCAAACGAGACGGAGTCCCGAGCGCCGAGAGTGACGCAGCGTACTCGGCCGTCAAGTATCCGTTCATGCCAGCCAGTGCGTCATCGTGCCCGAGCAACGGCGACCGCGTACCGTTCACCCCAGTCGTACTCCAGCTCGATATCCGCATAGTAAATCAGGCGGAACCCTGCATCGAGTAGTTCAGCGTCGACTTCCTGTTGCGTGAAATGGTGGTCGAACGTAGTGGAGATCGCGTCCCCGACTTCGACCGGGTCTCGTATCCGCTTGGCCTGTCGGATGAGCTGGGCCACTCGATGCGCAAGGAGAAAGACCCCATCATCGGTGTCGCGACAAAAGAAGGACAGGAGAAGCGGTCCACCACCAGCGACATGCGGGTGCAGGTCTTGAAGGAAACGGATACGCGAGGGTCGTCCGAGGATGTGCATGTACCCGCCCCATCCCACGATGAGGCCGTCGTAGACGCCGAGGTTATTCGGCACTCGATCGGGTTTCGACTCCATCACGGGCATTGAGATTCCTTCGTCGGCCAGTAGGGATCGGCTGGTGGTCACCAAGGTTGGGCAGCATTCGAAGGCATCAACCTGCAGGCCCCGTCGAAACAGACCGATTGCCTCTCGCCCGCCGCCCGCCGCAGCCAACAGAACGGAATTACAGGTCGAGAAGAAGCGATCGAGGATCTTGTCTTCCCACGGCGCAAGACCAGCGCGGTTGTATTCCCTACTCTGATACAAAGGCATCTCGGCGTAGGCTTGCGCGGTCAGTCGACGGAGTGCATCCGAGTTCAGGCGGCCGAGCCTGAACCCGAGACGCGCCGCGCGGAATGGGTCGCCCACGGTTGTGTTCATGATCGGTTGATCGAGGTTTCTTAGACCGAGATTGTACGCCTCCGGGCCGGTCATGCGCCGCACCGGCGTCTTGGCATAGTGCCCTGGCGAACCGGATCGATTGGTGGTTTGGGATGCGAAGGCTACGCGAGGTCCTTCCGTTGACGGTCAGGCGGCCGGCCGAAGGGGATGTCCCAGTAGCTGTTGAAATTTAAAGCGGCGGCTCCTCGCTGGTCGTGCTATACGACCGGTGAGCTAAACCGAGGTGAAAGCCTCGCCAGCAAAGGAGCCGCCATGAAGAAGCAGTCTCGCACAGTCCCTCGTCGTCGCCAATCGGAATCCCCGGCGCCTCGCCACCTCCCGTTGGTCGAGATCCTCATTGACACCGAGGCCGAGCTCCAGGAGTTGGTGGTGGCCTCGGGCCTGAAGGTGCTCGAGGCGATGCTGGAAGAGGATCGGGCCGCGGTGTGTGGACCCCGGTATGCACATCAATCGGAGCGGCAGGCCTCTCGCGCCGGGCATGCCCCCAGTCAGGTTGTGCTGGGCGGCCGGAAGGTCGCGATCCGGCGACCGCGCGTCCGCCGCGACGGCACGGAGGTGCCGCTGCCCACGGCGCGGGCGTTCACGGACCCTGACCCGCTGAACCGGCGCGTCGTTGAGCAGATGCTCATCGGCGTGGCGACCCGCCAGTATGCGCGGAGTCTCGACCCGCTCGGCGCCGATATCACCACGCGGGGCACGAGTAAGAGTGCGGTCAGTCGGCGCTTTGTGGCCCAAACGCAAACGCAGCTGGACGCGTGGCGGGCGACGCCGCTCGACGCCCTCGACCTGACGGGGCTCCTGATCGATGGGGTGCACGTCGGCGGGCACTGTATCGTGGTGGCGCTGGGCATTGATAAAACGGGCGCCAAACACCCACTCGGCCTCTGGGAAGGGGCCACGGAGACTGCGACGGTCTGTCAGGGGCTGTTGACCAATCTCGCGAGCCGCGGGCTCCGCACCGACCGGAGCCTCCTGGTGATCCTCGATGGGGCGAAGGCCCTCGACACGGCGGTGACCCAGCTGTTCGGTCGGGCCGCCGTGGTGCAGCGGTGTCAAGTCCAGAAGGGCCGGAATATCCTCGAGTATCTCCCCGACGCGCAGCGTCCCTGGGTGAAAGCGATCCTCACGCGCGCCTCTACGCACAGCAACGTCAAGACGGCGCAGCGTCTGCTGCAGGACCTGGCTCGTCGTTTGGACACCGACTACCCGAGTGCGGCCGCGAGCGTACGGGAAGGACTCGACGAAACGCTGACCGTGCTCGGCTTGGGGCTGTCAGAGCGCCTCCGACGATCGCTCGCCACCACGAACGCCATCGAGAGTCTCCTCAGCCGCACGCGCCATGTGAAGCGAAACGTGAAACGCTGGCGCGGTGGGACGATGGTCCTCCGCTGGGTCGCTGCCGGGGTACTCGAAGCGGCGAAGGGGTTCCGTCGGGTGAAAGGATGCAAGGATATGCCAGCGCTGGTGGCCGCCCTCCGGGCACGCGACGCACGGTTAGGACTCGGGGAGTCGTCAGAGATGGTCGCGTAGTCGTGAACCGAGCCGCCGCTGAATTTCAACAGCGCACGGGACATCCCCCGGCCGAAAGTCATGGTACTCGTCAAGATCGCAAGTGGCTGGCGACCAACGACTTGGAAAAACCCGGAAAAAATGGCGGAGAGGGTCCATGGCCCTGTGGTGGCATGGCCCGCAGCGGGGCCGAGGTGTCGTAGGCGCCGATCTTGGCTTGGCTCGCCACGAGGAGTTCCAGGTGCGCACGGCGCTGATCCGCCGTCATCGCTTCCAGGACGGGGAGCTGTTCGTTGACGAGCTGCTCCAAACTGGCCAGAAATTCCGTCCGGTGAATCAGCAGGGAGTCGCCGTCAAAGACGAGGCAACAGATGGCCAGCGCGAAGTCGATGCAGTTGGCATCCGAGGGAGGGCCGGCGTGCCGCTTGATGCCCGACGGGAGCTGTATCCGATGCTCCATGGCGTCCCGGATGATCGGGATCAGCTCGGCGCGTTGGAGACGAACGGAGAATTTTCGAGCACGAACCATAGTGTGTCCTCCTTGTGTAGGCAAAGTGTCCTACATAGAGGGGCTACACGTCAACCCTTCGGCACGTTGCCTGATTTCAGGCAACGTCTTTACTCGTCGCCGTAGCGATCGGGCAGCCGCACGCCCTTGAGCGCGGCGATTTCGCGGCACAGCGCCGCAATGGCCAGGGCGTTGTCCACCGGATTGGGGTAGTCGACGTCCGGCGGCAGCGGATAGCGCCGAGTGAGGACGGTGCTCCAGGCCGTCGCGAGCGGCGTGCCGTAGAACGGCGGGGCGCCGTCCGCGCGCGCGTCCTCAAGCTCGGTGTCGAGTACTTCGCGGATAGTCGGGGGAACGGCGGGGGTGGTACGATCGGAAGTAGCCATGACACGCTCCTTGGCAGCGGGTTGTGGTGAGGCCTCCGGGGGTGTTTGCTGCACCCTCGGGGGCCGTTTCAAACTGCTCGCAGCCTAGACGGGTTGGGGCCGACGTGTCAAGTCCACGGAGTCAGACACTATGGTGAAGGAATTCAGGACCTGGAATGAGCTCGTCGACCTAAATCGTCTCGTCGATACGAGTGACGATCCAGGTAACTGGCACTACACGGGGTTCAGTCTCTGGTTTGCAGCTGTCGAGTTGTGGAAGATTCTCGAACCGGCTCTGAGGCGGTTGGAGACCTCCCAAGCCGAACCGAAAGAAGTTTCCATCATAAGGGGGGATGAATTGACGCTTCGACTTCAAAGCCCGTTCTCGATGCTTGCCGGGATGTCAATTGAGTGCTGGCTGAAAGGCGTGATTAGGATACTCGAACCAAAGAAGAGCCCGCCGCAAACACACTGCTTGAACGACCTTAGCAAGCAGGCTTACATCAAGTGGTCCAATGAACAGCAAGATATTCTGGAGCGCCTAGAGAACGCCATCGTATGGGAGGGCCGTTATCCGTACCCGAAGAAACAGGACAAAGACGAGAAATGGCTGCTGCATTCAAGCGACTACGACGCCATTGGCAGTATTGTCTGGTTCCTTTCAAGGATTTATACCGAACACCTGAAGCTGGACCACCAACAGAAGAAATGGGTTTCCGGCTAGTCCGCAGGAGACCGGAGTCGGAAAGGCTAGTCCTCCGCCATCAGCCCGGCCAACCCCGCCGCCTGATCGACGGCCATGCCGCCGTTCACGAGGCTTTGGAAGGCCCGCGCCCGTCCTGAGAGATCCGACGCGAAGAGCTTGTCGAACCCGAGTGTGAGCGTCGGTGTGTCGAGCTTCACGGCCAGTTCGGTGGCCACGCACGCCGCGAGCGGCTGCACGCAGCCGTGCAGGAACCGCCGCCACGTTTCACGTTGGCCGGTGCCGTCGCCAGCCGTGACGAGTTCCACCGGCACGCCGCACGCGCTCAGCACGGCCTGGGCCGCGTCACTGCGCAACGTCGCCAACGAGACGGGCGGACTCGCACCAATGCGTTTCGGTTCGTAGTCGCCTCGGGGGGCAGCCATTCGCCCGTCGCCCCAGCCGGCCATCGCCGTTTCGACGAGCGCCGTCTTGCCGCCGAGCGATCCAATATCCCGACGCAGATCCGACACTGAGCTATCCTGGCCGTCGCTCGGAATGGGCAGCACAAAGCCCCGTGTCCCGCTCGCTTCGTCGCCGAGCGCCGCTTCGAGTTCAGCACTGAGCCGGCCCGACAACCGGGCCCGTGCGAGCGGCCCGACGCCCACCCACGGCCGCGCCGGATCCGTCGAATAGCGGCAGTGGATCACCCCGTCGGCCGGACGTGCGATCGTCGTCGAGCCCGACGGGCCGGCCAGATCGCAGCGGTAGCGCCAGGTGGAAGCATCGGCCGCGCCCGTCACGTCAAACGAGGCCACGGGTAGGAGACGTACCCGGCCCTCGGCGACAGCGAGCATCAGGACGATCTCGCCGTGGACGATTAGGGAGCGGCCGATCTGAGCCAGCACGTCGGGCGTGAGCCCGTTCGTCGCTGACGTATGTGGGGTGATCTCGGCACTGGCGAACGCGCGACTGAGCGCGCCCGCTGCCGCTTCGACGGCCGCCGTCGCTGCCACGTCTGCATGCGTGCCATTGGCGCGCGACAGCAGCGCCGCGACGACGCCATCCGTATAGGACGCCTGCCGGGATTCCGTGCGTCGCGTAAAGGGCCACATGGCTAGCACGCACGCTCCCGCGCGATGCACGCGCCACGGTTTGAGCAGACTCGCCGCGCCCGACTTCACGAGCGCACCCGCCGAGCTCACGGCCGGCCGTTCGTCGCTGCCGAACGAGCCGCTATCGAATAGCCAGCCGAAACACCTAAGCGTCGCTTCGTCCTGGATCGCGGCTGGCGCGTCGGGCGCGTGCTGCTTCACCAGGGCGACGGCCGCCGCGAGCGGGCGAGGCACCAGCCCTTCGTACTCGGAGCCGGCGTAGCTCGCCTCGTCCGCCACGAGGCGCAGATGCAGCGCCGCGTGCGCCTCTGTCACAGCCATACCCGTCTCCGGGTGAATTGTCTCGGCGCCGAGACAATATGTCCTGGCCGCGTCACCAGGACGCCAGCCGCCGCCGCGCGTTCGGCAATCGCCGCCAGACTCTCGCCGTAGGCGGGGGAATCCACCACCGCCAGGCCCCGCAACGCCGCCCGTTCGACGATCCGCACCCCGCCCTCGAAGCGTTCCCCCTCGACGCGAAATTCGAGCGAGAATCCCCGCAACACCCCACGCCGGAGCAGGGCGGCCGCGTCGTGTCCGTCACGGGTGTCCGGCAAGTCGAGCGTGGCCCGCAGCGCGTCTGGCCCGTCCGCGAACGCCAGCCCGCCGCCGCCCGTGCGGGCCAGCGGCCGGCCGCGATCGTGCTGCACGTTCGCCAGCACATCGAGCGCCGCCACGTCGCCGAAGGCCCCCGACTGGAACCGCTCACGAAACCCCGGCAACTGCGCTTCGTCGGCGTAGCTGAGCGCGACGCCGTCGACACGGCCGGGGCCGCTCGCACTCTCCCGGATCTCGACACCGCTGAAGCGATACTCGTCGAGCATTTACGACACCTTGAAGGCGCGCCGCACGTAGGCATCCGATCGGATGATGCTGAACGCCCACAACATCACGGCCGTGATACTGACTTGGCCCTTCGCCGCGTGCGTATACGGATCGCGGATGAGTTCGAGGCCTTGCCACACCGGCGCGACAGCCGAGCCCGCGCCCCGGGCCGCCCGGTAGACGATCGCCGCTTGGACGTTGGCCCCCGTGCCGCTCGCCGGCGGCGCCGGAATCAGCGCCGAGGTGAGAAACCCGCCGCTGCGCGCAATCAAGTAGTCGGAGAGCGCCACGTCACCACTCGTGTTCATGAGCGTGCCGGCCAAGGCGTACGTCGCCGCCCCGACAAGCGTTCTCACACCCGTCAAGTTGCGCGCGTAGCGGCCATCCACCGCCCGACTCGCCGCGCCGACGAAGTCACTGAAGGTGGCGATCGCCGTCGGGGCCGTCGGGGCCGTGAGCGCGTGCACGAACCCGCTGACGTTCGGGGCCGTGCCATTCCCATTCAGGATCTGATCGTCGATCTTTTCCCCGAGCGCCCCACTCAGATCCCGACGCAACGCCTCTTCCATGCCGCGCAGCCGCGCCGTGTCCTCAACGCTGAACAAGTATCTCGCCGTGAGTCGACGCGGTTCCAAGACTGTCGTGCTGATCGTCGCCGCCTCGGCATCCTTCACGGCGCCCTTGGCCTTCATCTCCGGCGACACGCCGGCCGAGAGCACCGGGTAATTGACTTCGCCGATCCCTACCTGCGGCATGCTGACACCGAGATAGCTGGCGGCCGTGCCGACGAACACCCGGCCGAGAATGCTGGCTTGCGAGGCCCCCACGTCCGTCGGGGCCGTCGTCGCCGCGTCCGCCCGCTGTTCGTCGTGCCGGGGCAGCAGGGCCTCCCACGGGATCAACCCTTCTCTCGCATGCTCCCCGAAGACGGCCGCGCGCAGTTCCTGTTCGGCCCCCGTGACGGCTCGGCCCGTCGCGGCCTCGTGCAAGTAGGCGCGCAGCTCGGCCCGCTCGACGAGCGCCCGGCGTTCGGTGTCCTCGCCATCAGCGGCGCGCGTCTCCGGTGCGTCGGCCTCGGCAATGGTGGCCGCCCGCCACTGGGTTTCCTTCGCGCGGTATTCCGTCGCCAGTGTGTCCATCTCGGTACGCTGTGCGTCCGTCGGGCTGTCGAGTCCCGACAGCTCGTTGAGCGACTGCCTGATCTCACTCAGTCGTAGTTGGAGCTTCTGTCCGTTCGTCATGTCTGTATCCCTTCGTTCACGAGTTCGTTCACCAATCGATCCCAGGGCGAGTGTCGGGGCGGATGATGCGCCGCGAAATGACACCGCCGACACCGCACCTCCAAGTTGCTGATCGCGAAGGCCGCCCCGCCAGAGGCCAGCGGCTGCCGATGGTGGACGTCGAGCCGCCCCACGCCGCCGCACACCCCGCAGCGCCACGCGGCCCGACTGAGCGCGGCGCGCCGGACGTGCGCCCAGCGCCGATCTCGATACACCGTCCGGCCACGGGTGCCCGCCATTACGCCACCCCGTGATAGACACGCGCCGGCCGGGGCCGCTCGTGCCGGACACCGGCACTCACCGCCAAGATTGCCGCCGCCGCCGCGTCGTCCTTCGCCCGGAACCGTCGCCCGCCTTCGCTCGCCTTCGACAACTTCTCGTTGCCGGCCGGATCGGCGATCACCGTCGCTTCACGCATCGCGCTACGCAGCAGCAATGACAGGGCCGGACGCACCTGCTGCGTCAAGCACGCCGTCCGAAACGCGCGCACATCTTCCGCGCCGTCCTTGTAGCCTTGCCCGCGCAGCACGAACGCGCAGCGGGGCAGCCCGGCCGCGTCGAGCGCGTCGCGCAGCTCACCCTCGCGCCACCGATCGGCGACGACGGCCGCCGGTACCCCGAAGCGATCCCGGACGACACGCACGAAGTCACTCAGCGGCACGACACGGCCCCCGAGCGTGACAAGCTCGCCCCGCCGGGCCATCTGTTGATAGAGATCACCCACCCCGTCCTTCAGCCCGCGTGCGGCCAGCGTCGGCGCACTCGGAAAGGCTGCCACGGTGTCGAGCCGGCCGCTCTCGGGCCAGAACGCACAGGCCGCCGTCATGGCCGCCGTGGTGCCCGCGTCGATGCCCCAGATGCACGGGCCGTGACGGGGCGCGTCGTCGGCCTCAAGGCCTTCCCACGTGCCGGGCGCCAAGAGCGCCGCCCGTTCGACGTCCGACGTGCCTTGGTTCAACCGAAGCGCCTGGAACGCCGGCAACAACGAGGCGTCCGTTTTCGCGCGATCGGCTTCTGTCCGAATCGCCGTGGCCAAGTCGGGCATCGAGCGTAGTGACGGGTTGGCCTTCACCCACGTCCGTTTGACGAACGGGGGATCATCACGCTCGGCCGCATGACACTGGCTGTAGACGCCTGGCCCGCCGCCGAGCAGCATCGCGAACCAGTGAGACGTATCCGCCGGCCGCGTCCCTAACGCGATCAGCCGACTGTGCGGGATCTTCCCGAGCGCCGTGAGCACGGCGGCATACATGCGCTCGCTCGTGCTCGTCGGCCATTGCGACGGCTCGTCGCTCAGCACCAACGCCGGGGCCAAGCCGTGCGCTCGACGTGGATCACTGCCCAGACAGCGCACCCGCGCACCCGTCTGCCGATCCTCGATGCTGGCTTGCTGCGCCGTGTCCCAGATCCGAAACCGCTTCGGCTCGTGGGCGATCCACGGCTGCAGGAACGCCAGGGTGTGCTCGAACGCGATCCGCGCTTGCTGAAAGCTCGACGCCACGATCACGATCTCGCCGCGTGGCTGCGCGAGTGGCCCCACCAGCGCCGCCACCGACACGGCCGCCACCAGCGTCGTCTTGCCGTTGCCCCGCGCCACCGACAGCCCGGCGCTCGACACACCCGCCCGGAACGCGCCCCGCAGAAAGCGACGCTGCCACGGCAACACCGCGAACCGCTGGCCAGCCAACCGGCCTTGCGTGATCTCCAACCCATGCACGAAGTCGAGCAGCGACTTATTCATGAAGTTCGCAACTTGGCCCGCGGTTCTCGGGCGTTCGCCCTTCCTGCGGACAGGGGTTCCCCACCCCCCGATCCCGAGGGGATGCGCTCATTGAAGTGTATATTGAAGTGTGTATGACTACAAGACGTGACGAGCTAACTCGTGTGTAGTCAATGTGTTACTTAATTAAAATGGCGGAGAGGGTGGGATTCGAACCCACGTGCCGGTTACCCGACAAGACGCTTTCGAGGCGCCCCCGTTACGACCACTTCGGTACCTCTCCGGGAAGGTCGTTGGTCGAGAGTCGTCAGTCGCTGAGGTCTGTCGGCTCCCGTCGCGTTGACGAGTCGCAGCTCTAGGATACAGCGAGATCCGAGCTCTGGCGTCGTGCTTGGAAGAACCGTTGCATCAACTCACGGGATTCTTCCGCCAGCACTCCTTCAACGATCGCGACTCGGTGATTGAGCGACGGATGGTCGAGCACGCGCATCACTGAGGCGACGGCTCCGGTCCGTGGCTCGCGCGTGCCGTAGACGAGTGTTTTGACACGCGCGTGGATGAGCGCACCGGCACACATGAGACAGGGTTCCACCGTGACATACACGGTCGCGCCGGTGAGACGATAGTTGTCCACGGTCTGGGCTGCGTCCCGGAGGGCGACGATCTCGGCGTGGGCGGTCGGATCCCCCGCTCGAATCGGCTGGTTGGAACCGGTGCCGATCACCTGCCGATCCGACACGACAACGGCACCAACCGGCACTTCACCGGCATCGAGTACACGCAAGGCCTCGCGAAGGGCGAGACGCATCCACGTCTCGTGCTCCGGTTGGTCGAGGAACGTCACGGCCCGATCCTATCCGATCGTCAATTGGAGCCGCAGCGAGTGATCGCCGTGCAAGACGCGCCGCAGGCGGCCGGGGCTCCGTCACTGCACCGACTGGTTGTCGACCCAGACGCGGATCTGTCGTTCCTCTTCGGTCACCCGGACGATGTCACCACGCAGTGTGCTCAGCTGGTCGATCGCCGCCGCGACATTGAGGGTTTCGCCCTCGCCCGACAACAGCGCGTCGACAAGGGCCAACGGGAGGTCAACACGGACCGTCTCATCATCACCCTCAACACGAACCTCGATCTGATCGCCTGCTCGCGCGACGCGCACGGTCCGCTCCTCTTCCCTGAGCGTGACGAACTCGGCATCGCCGGCATCCTTGATGCCCTGCCAGGCCTGTCGGATGTCACTCACAGACAGACCGTGCTCTTCGGCCACGACCAGGCGCCCATCCGAAGAAATAATATCGTCCGGGGCCATGGCCATTACGGCGCCCACTGCCTGCAGCGGCAGATTGACAGCAACGTTTCCCTCGTCGTCGCCCCCACCCTCGATCTGGACGTGCAGCCAGCTCTGCGCCTCTTGAGCTACCGCGGTGGTAACGGCGATGCCGACCAGCAGCGCACACACCCACAATGTCTGACGCGTCATCACGTGCCTCCCTGCCCATCGTATACGGAGGTCGTCAACCAAAGGTTCGGGAGGGTCGGAGACGCGGTTGTAGAATGGGGTCGGGCGGATGGGAGCCCGATGGAACCCGATGGAACCAGGATGAAACCACTCAGAGGTATCTCGACGGTGGTGTTCTCGACTGCTCGCCTCGAACGGATCTTCCGAGGGCGGGATCACGCCTAGCGCATCCCTGGGCGTGGATCAGTCACTCGATCCACGTTCCGTCACCGTGGCGCGACTCACGGGAGGCATCCTCACGACGGCCGTCGCGCTTCCGGCGCTAGGTGCCGTAGTGGTCGCGGCGGTCACCGCCCCGTGGGGAAACGGCCTCAAGCTCGGTCTTCTCGCTGGCTGGGCTGTGCTCACGATCGCAGCCGCGGTTCTGAGCTCTGTCTGGCCCGATGCTCGATACCGGCGGACCCGATATCGAGTCGACCAGGACGGATTGACCATCCGACGTGGGATCTTCTGGCGTTCAGAAACGTTCGTGCCGCGATCGAGAGTCCAGCACACCGATGTGTTGCAGGGGCCGCTCCAGCGCCAGTTCGAACTCGCCACTCTCGTCGTCCATACGGCCGGTACCCAGGACGCATCGGTGCCGCTCAGTGGACTGTCCTATGAGGTGGCGCTGCCGATTCGTGACCTCCTGATCGGGGGCAAGGGCACCGACGACAGTGTCTGAGAAGCAACGTCTTCATCCGCTTTCGTGGCTCTTCACCAGCGCCCAGGCCGCAAAGGGTTTCATCATCCCTTTGGTCTTGCTCCTCTTCGCGTCTGGCGGAAGCAACTACGAGCTGTGGGCGGCGCTGGTCATCATCCCGGCGACGGCGGGCGCGGTGATCCAGTACATCGTCTTCAGGTACGACCTGGGCGAGGACGAGCTGGTGATCCGGGACGGGGTCTTCACTCGAGCGGAACGCCATATACCGTACGCCAGGATTCAGAACATCGACCTGGTCCAGAACCCGCTGCATCGGATGCTCGACGTCGCCCTGGTGCGAATCGAAACAGCGAGCGGAGACCGCCCCGAAGCGGTGATCCGCGTCCTGTCACTCGACGCGGTCGACGAGATGCGGGCCTGCGTCTTCGCCGATCGACGCGGCACTGGCGAGGCGGCGTACGGCGCCTCGAACCCGCCGGCCGCCAAGCTGCTGCTCCAGCTTTCCGGTCGCGAGCTTGGCAAGCTCGGGATCGTCAGCAACAAAGGTCTCGTGGTCGTCACCGCCGTCCTAGGCGTGCTGTGGCAGCAAGGACAATGGTTCGACCTCGAGGAGCTGGTCGAAGAGTCTCTGGAGTCGGAGCGACTGGCCGACACGCTTTCGAGGACACCGTTGCTCTCGAGTGTTCTCGTTGTCATCCTGGTCGTGGTGGCCGCGGCCCTGCTTCTGCGTGCGCTCTCCATCGCTTGGTTCATGGTCCAGCTCCACGGCTTCACGCTCACACGCAGCGGCGCCGACCTGCGAACGGAGTACGGCCTCTTCACCCGGATCTCGCGGACCATTCCCACTCCCCGCATCCAGTCACTGACCACGACGGCGTCACCGCTGCACCGTTGGTTAGGCCGTCAATCGATCGAGCTTCGAACCGTAGGCGGAAGCGGCGAGGACCTCGACATGGGCCTCGAGGGCGGGACACCAAAGGCCAAGAGCCAATGGCTGGCCCCGATGATCGACAGCGGCCAGGTGCCGGGCCTCTTGAAGGAGATTCTTCCCACCATCGATCTCGACAGCGTGACCTGGGAACCGATCGCCCAACGGGCCTGGCTTCGAATCTTTAGGCGATGGCTGATCGTGGTGGCCCTCGCCACGATTCTCGCCGGGGCGCTCTTCGGCTCCTGGCTAGTGACGCTGGCCTTCACAGTGCCGGCGGCGGTTCTGGCCCTTGTGCATGCGCGACTCTTCGTCAGACATGCGGCCTATTCGTTGACGCCGTGGGGCGTGGTCTTCAAGAGCGGCTGGTGGGATCGCTCGCTGAAACTGGTCCGCTACAGCAAGATTCAGACGGTTGAGCGCGGTGAGACACCGTTTGACCGTAGAAGCGGAATGGCGTCGGTTCGCATCGACACCGCCGGCGCCGAACGGATCGGCCACACGATCGATATCCCGTTCCTCGAGAGTGGTGCCGCAGCTGCGGTCAGCCGGCGACTCCATGATGAGGTGAGTCGACGCGACTTTCGCTGGTAGATCCGATCAAACCTTTCCGACCGATCGAAAATCCTTGGCCGATGTCGCCAGCGCCCGGCTGAGGCGTTTGAGCTCGGCCTGGACCGTCTTTGTTTCTCCCCTGGTCAGCTGCAGGTGACAGATCGCCAACACCTCTGAGAGCTCGCTGAGAAGTGCGGCGGACTCGGTGCCGACCGCAGACTGCAGACGTCTGGCCACCTGCTCAGCGCCCCCAACTGGTTGAGTGCGTCCGGTTCTCCCACCCACAGGAATCCTCCTCTCGCGGCCCTAGTGTCCTGAGCACTAGACTAACCGACCGGGGCAGGGTCGTCGATCCACCACTCCCGACTCACGACTCCCGACCCTCGACCCTCGACCCCTGCTCGGCGGCATCCGTGCTATCGGCGCTCGGGCGGAACCACCGGTGTGGCGACGCGGGCTGGACTTGAATGGATTGGCCCAGTCGCGATTGACAGGGTGCGGCGGTCTCGCTTCCGAAAGGCCGCTCCTGTGATGTCATCGTGGCAGATGACGACACGGGCTTCTGACGACCGGCCGGGGTGAGCTCGGTGCGCCGTTCCTCCAAGGGTTCACCCTCACGCCGATAGAACGGTCGCCGCCGGCCGCCGAGTCAAGGCCCCTTGGTGACTCCCGACCCTCGACTCCCGACCCTCGACTCCCGACCCTCGACTCACGACCCTCGACTCACGACCCTCGACTCACGACCCTAGTCCAGATGCCCCCGCTCCGAATCGCCCATCTCGACCGCACGTCCGGGGAAGTACTCGCGCCAGCGCTCCGAAACGGTCGCGGCGATGTCCGGTCGACACGTGAGCTCCGTCGGAAATCCAGGCTTCATCCGCGCATCGATGACGACCGGCGACGTGTACGCCAGGTGGTTTCGAACGACTTGGGTGGACGCCGCGTAGACGTCGGCGGCCGGCTCGAACCGAGTAAACGTCGTCCACAGGAAGTTGATCGGGCTCTTCGCCGCCCGTGTCGGCTCATCGGTGACAACAATGAGCGGCCAGCCGGCGAATGCTGGATGCGAGGCGATTCGGCTTGGGGCGCCCGAATCGTCAGTGGATGATCCGGTGCCCACGACGAGACACCCGCCGCAGAACACCAGCACGTCGGTCAGGCCTCGCGGCACGTCGGTCGCAGAAAACTTCCGAGGGAGGTCTCGAACAGGATCACCAAGCCCCAGCCAGACACCTTTGGAGCCTCGGTTGACCTCGGGACCGGTGTAGTCGAGTGTGTCCATCGAGAGGTTGGAGAAGATGTACAAGTCGGTTTCGGTGTGGGTTCGTGCCAGCACATGCTCCAGCGTCCTGGGAAAGTCTTTCAGATCGACAGGTTGGTCGGTGACCAGCAGGAATTTCGTGAGTGAGAGCTGACCCTCGCCGAGAATGCGAAACGCGCTGGCCATCGCCTCGCGCGCGTATCGTTGCTTGACGACGGCCGCGGTCAGCGAGTGGTACCCGGTTTCACCATACGACCACAACTGGTCCACCGCCGGCATGACCAGCGGGAATAGCGGCGACAGGAGCTCTTGCAAGAGATCACCGATAAAGAAGTCTTCCTGTCGGGGCTTGCCGACGACCGTGGCCGGATAGATGGCATCACGCCGGCGCGCGACCGTCCGAACGTCGAGCACCGGATAGTCGTGCCGCAACGAGTAGTACCCGTAGTGATCACCGAACGGACCCTCGGGCCGTCGGACGTGCGGCTGCACCTCGCCGATCAACGCAAACTCGGCCGTCGATACCAGTGGGTGCGTCCAGGCTCCGTCCGAAAGTCGCAGCCGCTCACCGGCAATCAGGGACGCCAGCATCAGCTCTGGCACATTCTCCGGCAGGGGGGCGACCGCCGAGAGCATCAGCGCTGGAGGGCCACCCAGAAACACGGTGACCGGCAACACATCGTTACGGCTCTCGGCGACCTGGTAGTGAAACCCGCCGCCCTTCCCGATCTGCCAGTGCATCCCGGTTGAGCAGGCGTCGTGAATCTGGAGTCGGTACATCCCGAGGTTGTGGCCACGGCCATCAGGGTGCTCGGTGAAGACCAGCGGAAGCGTGATGAAGGGACCACCGTCGTCGGGCCAGGTCGTCAGCGCCGGCAGCGTATCGAGCCGGACGTCGTCGGTCACAACCTCCGTGACGGGGCCACCACTGCCACGTCTCATCCCGACCCTCAGCAGCGCCAGCCCAAGATCGCGGGCACCCCACAGCTTGGCCGGGGTCGGGGGCAGAACCGTCTCCACGAGATCCACCAGACGCTGGATCAGGCGCTGTGGGCGCTCACCAAACGCCAGCTCGGCGCGGCGAGCAGTACCGAACAGGTTGGTCACGAGGGGAAACTGTGCGCCGTTGACGTTCGTAAAGAAGAGCGCCGGTCCAGCCGCCGCCACGACCCGGCGATGGATCTCGGCCGCCTCCTGGTCGGCGTCGACTGCGGCCCGGATCTCGACGAGATCCCCGTCCTGCCGAAGCTGGTCGATGAACCGGCGCAGATCGGGGAACGACATCGAGCGGTATGTTATCCGGTTTGTTGACCGCCCTTGGCGGCGGCACGGCGAGACGGAGATAATGAAGGTTTCACCAACCTGTCCAGGTGACGACCCGGATCTCCGATAACACGGGTAGAAAGCCGAGCTCGACCATGGCCACGCGATCAACACGCAAGACCCGACGTCCGGTGCGGTTCATCGAAGTCCTCGACACCACGCTCCGCGACGGGGAGCAGGCAGAGGGCGTGTCGCTCGTCCCGGCCGAAAAGCTCACGATCGCCAGCCGACTCCTACAGGAGGTCAAGGTCGATCGGATCGAAGTGGCGTCGGCACGCACCAGCCAAGGCGAGCGCGTGGCCGTCACCGACATCATCCGCTGGGCCGAGTCCCAAGGACTCGCCGACCGCATCGAGGTGCTCGGGTTCGTCGATACGAAGGCATCAGTGGACTGGGCGCGCGCCGTGGGCGTCGGAGTCATCAATCTCTTGACCAAGGGCTCCCGGCTGCACTGCGAGGATCAGCTGCATCGGACGCCACAACAGCACCGTGATGACATCCGGCGGACCGTCGACTACGGCGCGAAGCACGGGCTGACATTCAACGTCTATCTGGAAGACTGGTCCAGCGGGATGCGCGATTCGCCAGACTACGTGATGGAGCACATCCAGACGATCGTCCAACTCCCGGTGACGCGGATCATGTTGTGCGATACGCTGGGGATTCTGAGTCCAGCCCTCGCCCGCGCGTATGTCGCCGCGATCACGACAGCGTTTCCGGAAAGCCACTGCGACTATCACGGACACAACGACTACGGCCTGGCGACGGCCAATACGTTGGAGGCGGCGCTCGCCGGGGCCCGGGGTGTCCACGTCACCGTCAATGGGATGGGTGAACGAGCCGGCAACACCGCGCTCGATGAGGTCGTCGTGTCGCTCCGCGACCACGGAGACCTCCGGACACATGTGAAGGAGCGCGCACTCGCCGAGGTGAGCCAGCTCGTCGAGGTCTTTTCCGGCCGTCGCATCGCAGTCAACAAACCGATTGTCGGGGAGAACGTCTTCACGCAAGCGGCCGGGGTTCACGCCGATGGCGACATGAAGGGGCAGCTGTATGAGAGCAAACTCCGCCCCTCTCGGTTTGGGCTGCGCCGCACCTATGCCATGGGCAAGCTCATGGGTAAAGCCAGTCTGGAGTTCAATCTCCAGCGGTTGAACATCTCGCTGACCAGCGAGCAGAAGGACCAGCTCCTGCACCGCATCGTGGAGTTGGGCGACCAGAAACGGCATGTCACCACGGCCGATCTGCCGTTCTTGATCTCCGAGCTCCTACAGACACCTGAGCTGCGGGTGTTCGAGGTCAGGGATTACTCGATCGTCAGCAACCGGGGACTGCGTCCGGCCGCCAGCATCCTGGTGCGGTATCGCGGCAAGGAGCTCCAGGCGACCGCGTCGGGAGACGGCGGGTACGATGCGTTCATGCAGGCGCTGCGGAGCGTCGAGTCACAGCTTGGGCTGCATGTTCCGAAGCTGCTCGACTACGAAGTCCGAATCCCGCCGGGCGGAAAGACGGACGCCATCGTCGAGACGACCATCCAGTGGGAGGGCGGCCTGACGACACGTGGCGTCGACACCGATCAGCTCGCCGCCGCGATTCAGGCCACCGAGCACGCCCTCAATGCGGTGGCCCTTCACAGCGCGCCCCGACCTCGGCGCACGAAGCGAGCGCGCCCAGGTGGCCGCTCGAGCGTGACATCGCTCGCCCGCAGAGGCTAGCAGCCCGTGGTGAAAGTCACCGAATTAGATCGATCGCCAGAAGTGATCATGCGTACTCCACTGACGCGCATGGCCATGGGCAAACGACGGCGACGTCCCAAGCAGACGTCGATGTGGGTCGCCGCACAAGATCTGCCTCGCAGCGCCGCGCACCCGTTCTACACGCGACTGAATCACATTCTCGAGAGAGCGGATTTCGACGGGTACGTCGAGTCGCTCTGTCAGCGATTCTACGCGGATGAGATCGGCCGGCCGAGTTTGCCGCCCGGCCGGTATTTCCGCGTGTTGCTGCTCGGGTACTTCGAAGGGCTCGACTCCGAGCGGGCGATCGCGTGGCGGGCGGCCGAGTCGTTGAGCGTGCGGAGCTTCTTGGGGCTGGAGCTGCACGAAGCGCCGCCGGATCATTCGACGGTCTCGCGGACGCGTCGGCTGATCGACCTGGAAACGCATCAGGCTGTCTTCGCGTGGGTGTTGCAGCGACTGGCTGAGGCGAAGCTTGTCAAGGGCAAGACGATCGGTATCGATGCGACGACGCTGGAAGCGAACGCCGCCCTGCGAAGTATCGTGCGGCGCGACACCGGCGAGGCGTATCAGGACTTCTTGATCCAGCTCGCCCAGGCCTCGGGGATTGAGACCCCGACGCGTGCCGATCTGGCGCGCATCGATCGGAAGCGGAAGAAGAAAGGCTCGAACGACGACTGGACCCATCCGCACGATCCTGACGCAAGAATCACCAAGATGAAGGACGGCCGCACGCACCTCGCGCACAAGGCGGAGCAGGCGGTCGACCTCGACACCGGCGCGGTCGTGGCGGTGACGGTGCAGGACGCCGATGAAGGCGATGTGGCGACGAGCCGCGCGACGTTGATCACCGCGGCGGAGCACATCGAGACCGTGGTGCCTGCGGGCCGTCTTGCCGAGGTCGTCGGGGACAAGGGCTATCACAGCAACCAGGAACTCGTCGATCTTGAAGCCATCGGCCTCCGCAGCTACATCTCGGAACCAGATCGCGGCAGGCGTAAGTGGAAAGACAAGGCGGAGGCGCGCGACGCCGTCTACCGAAACCGTCGGCGTCTTCGCGGCGCGCGCGGGCAACGCCTGCTGCGCCGGCGCGGGGAACGACTCGAACGCCCCTTTGCCCATCTCTATGCCACCGGGCGGCTACGCCGCGTATACCTGCGGGGGCACGACAACATCCTCAAACGCGTCCTGCTGCACGTTGCTGGACTGAACCTTGGGTTGCTGATGCGGACGCTCACGGGTGTCGGGACACCCCGCAGTCTTCAGGGGCATGCGGTGGCGTGTCTTCGGCTGTTGTGGTCGCTCATGCGACTCCCGGAGACGCGTTGGGGCGCGCCGTGGATCTTATCTCGACCTACCATCGCCGCCAACGACCTCCGCGTGGGGCACTGCCATGTCTGGGCCGACCCGTCGTTCGGTGGTGCTTTCACCACGGGCTGCTAGCGGCCAGACCACTCGCGAAGGCGTCCGGGTGCAGCACTCGTGCGAGTTCCTCGGTCGCCTCAAGCACACCTGGTCCAGGTACGACAAAACGACTACCGGTCACGAAGTGAATTCGACCGCTTCGTACGGCCGGGAGCGTCGAGAGCCGTCGCCAGACGTTGCGCTCGTCATCGGCCATGTCCGCCGCCAGGTTGTCGCTGAACCGGATCTCGATAATGACGTCGGGGGCTGCCGCCAGGATGGCTTCCGAGCTCACCTGCGCGACGTTCTCGCTTCTGATGTCCTCGAAGACGTTCTCGCCACCGGCCGCGTCAAGCATATCGTGCAGGAAACCGATGCCTCCGCTGGCGTAGATGCTCCGGAGCGCCATCGGTTCTCGTGAGAACACAAGCAGCGTGCGAGGTTTCGGTCGGTCGTTGACCCGGGCTCGGATAGAGGCCAGACCCGCGTCCATTCGAGCGGCGATGGTCTCGGCCTGCTCCGTATGACCGGTGCGTTCTCCAAGACTGCGGATCGTGCGTGGAATGTCTGCAAGACCGGCGTGTTCATACCCCAGCACCGCGATACCAGCGCGCTCCAGCTGTTGACGCTGGTCTGCGTGGCTACGGTACAACACGACGAGATCCGGTCGAAGCGTGAAGATTCGTTCCATGTCAGGGTCGAGGAGGCCGCCAACGCGCGCGAGCTCGGCGGTGCCGTCGTAGCCCTCGGGGAGCTGATCGAAGCTCCCGATTCCAACGAGCTGAGACTCAGCGCCGATCGCGAACAGTATCTGGGTGACCGATGGCACGATCGAGATGATCCGCTGGGGCCTGGGGGGCTGGGCCGACACCAACCCGATCGCTGCGACAAGGAGGGCGGCGACCGTCTGACATCTGTTACTCATGCCTACCGGCTTCGTATGAGCAGCCACAAGAAGAACGGTCCTCCCAGCATCGCGGTGATGACGCCAACCGGTAGTTCGACCGGCGCCATCAACGTTCGGGCTCCGACGTCACAGATGACGAGGAACGCGGCACCGAGAAACGCCGACGCCGGCAGCACCACCCGGTGGTCAGCGCCGACCATAAGACGCACGATGTGCGGGACGATGATGCCGATGAAACCGATTGGACCGCCGAGCGAGACCGCGGCGCCCGTGGCGAGTGACGCGCTGAAGAACGCCAGGCGCTGGGTGCGCAAGACGTTGACCCCGCGTGTCGCCGCATGCTCGCTCCCGAGTGCGAGCAGATTGAGCGACCGGGGTAGCCAGGCGAACCCGGCCACCGCGACCACGAGCAGCGGCACGGCCCACACGATCGGTTCGTACCCGCTCACATCGAGATTGCCCATCAACCATCGGATGGCTCGAAAATTCTGCGAGAAATCGGCCAGATACTGCACGAACATAATGATCGCGGAGAACAGCGAGTTGAGGGTGACGCCAGCGAGCAGCAGCACGTTGGTGGACAGTCCTTGCCGTCGGAGCCGCGCCAGCGCATAGACGATGCCGACCGCCGCCAGCGCTCCGGCGAAGCTGGCGAGAGGGACGGCCGGGGCGCCCAGTACTGTGAGTGGCACCCCGAAAATGATCACCACCATCGCGCCGAGTGAGGCCCCCGCCGAGACGCCGAGCGTGAACGGTGTTGCGAGGGGGTTTCTCAGCAGTGCCTGCAGGACGACGCCGGCCGTCGCGAGTGCGCCGCCGACGAGGGCTCCGGCCAGCGCCCGCGGGAGACGGGCGATGAAAAAGATCTGGGCATCGACATTGTCGGCGAACGGGATCGACCCGTCGAACACCCGCCCGAGACTGATTGGCGTTGGCCCGACCAGCGGGGCCAGCACGCAGACCACCAGGGCGGTCCCGCCGAATACGGCTTGGGTTGTCAGGAGTCGCCGTCGCAAGCTCCCGACTCCCAGGGCCGTGACGGTCGCCGCAGCGTTGGCCTCAGTCATCGTGTCTGTGTGAGAGTACGACCCATCGGTATCACCAGCACGTGGCCGGTCGCGGGGTGGCGGGTGACCTGTGCGTCGACGCCGTAGAGCGACCGCACCATACCCTCGGTCAGGACATCTCGGGTTGGACCCGCGGCCAGCACCCGCCCGTCACGGAGCAGGACCAGATCCTGGCAGACACTCGCGGCCAGGTTCAGATCATGGGTCGAGACGAGAATCGCGATGCCGTTCGCATTGAGCTCGCGAATGAGTGACGCGATCTCGAGCTGATAGGACAGATCGAGTGAGGCGGTGGGCTCGTCCAGCAGCAGGATGTGGGAGCCAGCTTCGGTATCATCCGCGGTGAAGAGCTGCGCCAGAGCGCTCGCGATCACAACACGCTGTTTCTCGCCACCGCTCAGCGTCGCAAACGACCGGGTGGCGAGGTCTGAGGTGCCCGTGGCCGCCAGCGCATCGGCCGCGTACTCGAGGTCGGTCGGGCCCTCGATCGCGAACATAGGCAGGTGAGGGTAGCGACCCATGAGCACGATTTCGAGCACCGAGTAGTCGAACGCCAGGTGGGTCTCTTGGGGGACCGTGGCCATTCGACGCGCCAGCATTCTGCGCGGATATGTCGAAAGGTCGCGCTCGTCAAGCGTGATGCGTCCGGCCGACGGAGTTTGGAGACCGCCCATCAGCCGCAACAGCGTTGTCTTGCCGGAGCCATTTGGTCCGAGCACACCTGTCAGACCGGCGTCGGCGACGCCGAGAGAGACGTCGTGCAACACTGCGGCGATGTCGTAACTGAACGAGACGGCGTCTGCTCGCAGCACGGTTCAGACTCAGCCCCGAGCACGCCGATCTCGAGGCAGGAGGAAACGGGGAGCGGGTGATGATGGATGGGACCGGACTCTCATGACACCTCCATCGGCGTGACCACGCGCCGGGCCTGCGGCCGAAATGGCCGACAGACGAGAGGACGCCTGATGATCAGGTCTCCTGACTTGCGGATCGTGGCGAGACGGTCGAACCTTTCCGGGTCCGGATCAGAAGATCGGGCCCAGTGGCGGGTGCGTGTCGCACCCAAGACCGCCTCACTCCCCGCTTACAGTGGCGGGACCGTGTGGGATTTGCACCCACTTCCCCTGCTCATCGAGCAACGTCGAATCGACACATCAGTATACCTAAGGACCCGTGCGCCTTCGTATGGAATAATAGGCACCGATGCACGAGCGGCTGGCGACGAGTGGGCTTCAAGAGGTCGCGTCGAAACTTGAGGCGGGTGCCCGGCTGAGTCTCGACGACGGTGTTCGTCTGTTCGAGTGTCCCGATCTGTTCGCCGTCGGGTGGCTGGCCAACCGCGAACGTGAGCGACGGCACGGGCACGACACGTTCTTCAATCACAACCTCCGACTCGAGGCCACCAACGTGTGCGTGGCGAGCTGTCTGTTCTGCTCCTTTGCGCGACTGCAGCCCAGCGATACGGGTGCCTACACGATGTCGCTCGAGCAGGCGTGGGAGAAGCTACGCGAGCGCGATGACCAGGCGCTCACGGAAGTGCACGTCGTCAACGGGTTGCATCCGGATCTGCCGTTCGAGTACTACACGGAACTCCTTCGCGGCTTCAAGCAGATCAGACCCGACATCCACCTGAAGTGCTTCACCGCGGTCGAGATCGCATTCTTCGCTGACCTCTACGGCAAGACCGACGAGCAGGTCCTCCGCGAGTTAATCGATGCGGGCCTCGACTCGCTACCGGGTGGCGGAGCGGAGGTTTTCTCGGACCGCGTGCGCCAGAAGATCTGTCACGACAAGTGCGGCACCGCGCGGTGGCTGGATGTTCATCGAACGGCCCACCGCCTCGGGATGAGATCAAACGTGACGATGCTCTATGGGCACATCGAGACGGACCGGGAGCGGGTCGACCACATGCTGCAGGCCCGGGCGCTGCAGGACGACACCGGCGGCTTCCAAGCGTTTATCCCTTTGGCCTTTCATCCTGACAACAATCAGATGAGAAAGTTGCCGGCGCCGACCGCCGCCGATTCGCTGCGGGTCCACGCAGTTGCGCGACTGATGCTTGACAACATCCCCCACGTCAAGGCGTTTTGGATCGCGACGGGACTGGAAGTCGCACAGACCTCGCTCTGGTTCGGCGTCGACGACCTCGATGGCACGATCCAGGAGGAGCGGATCTATCACATGGCCGGTGCTCCGACACCGGAGGCGATGACCCCGCAACAGATCAGCACGTTGATTCGTGACGCGGGACGTCGTCCGGTTGAGCGCGATACGTTGTACAACCTCGTGGCACGTCCCGTTCAAACGCCGCAGTCGCAACTGCCGGCGTGATAAAATTACGGTAGGTCAAGTCACTCTCGGTGGTCGGACATTGGTGCCGGGTGAGATTTGACTTTTCTAATGTCCAACACTTGAGAAAAATTTCACAAACTTTGCTATGAGCGTCGAACTACTCACCGACTACGAGAACAGCCAGATCACCGAGCGCCAGCCGCTCCCTGACTGCTATCTCGGACTGTCGGACGAGGAGATGCACCGGCGAATCGCCACGGCTCGCGACGCACTTGGCGAACGGTTGCTGATCCTCGGTCACCATTACCAGCGCGACGAAGTGATCGCCTTCGCCGACTACACCGGCGATTCGTTCAAGTTGGCCCGGCAGGCGTCGGCCCGGCGGGGCGCCGAGTACATCGTCTTCTGCGGCGTCCACTTCATGGCCGAGAGCGCTGACGTGCTCAGTGGCCCCCGGCAGCAGGTGATACTGCCCGACCTAGCCGCCGGCTGTTCCATGGCCGACATGGCGGCCCCGGACCAGTTGGAAGTGTGCTGGGAGGAGCTCCAGCAGATGGGCGCGACACGGGTCGTCCCGGTCACGTACATCAATTCGGCCGTCTCAATCAAAGCCTTCTGCGGAGAGCGTGGTGGCGTGGTCTGCACCTCGAGCAACGCCGACGCGACGCTGCGATGGGCCTGGGAGCGAGGCGAACAGATCCTCTTTCTACCCGACCAGCATCTTGGGCGGAACACCGCCTTCAAGATGGGCGTTCCGCTCGACCAGATGGTGGTCTGGGATCCCGACACCGCGTTTGGTGACGTCGATCCGGTCGCGCTGCAGAGCGCACGGATGATCCTGTGGAAAGGACACTGCTCCGTGCATACGCGCTTCAGCGTCCCACAGGTTGAGATGGTCCGGCGCCAGCATCCTGGTGTCCGCGTCATCGTGCACCCCGAGTGCACCTGGGATGTCGTGCAAGCCGCGGACGACTCGGGATCGACGGAGTACATCATCAGACAGATCAGTGACAGCCCGGAGGGATCGGCGTGGGCGGTAGGCACCGAGATTCATCTCGTCAACCGGCTGGCGGAACGCCTCGCACCGGCTCGGACGGTTCTGACACTGGATCCCATCGGCTGCCTGTGCTCGACCATGTTCCGCGTCTCACCGAATCACCTGCTGTGGGTGCTCGAGGGTCTGCTCGCGGGTCAGGTCCACAATCGCATCGCCGTACCCGACCGAGAGAAGCACTGGACCCGGGTCGCGCTCGATCGGATGTTGAGCATCCACTAAACTGTCGTCTCGCGAGCGTGGCTCCGAGCCCACCGGCTTCGAGTCCGGTCTGCGTCCCCCGATTCTTGAAAGGAGAGGTTCTTCATGGCCTATGAGTTGCCGCCGCTGCCCTACGACTACGACGCCCTCGAGCCGCACATCGACGAACAGACGATGCGGATCCATCACGACAAGCACCATGCCACATACGTCACGAAGCTGAACGGTGCGCTCGAGGGTCACGCCGAGCTCGCGAGCAAAAGCATCGACGACCTGGTTGCCGACCTAAACAGTGTGCCCGAAGCGATTCGCGGCGCCGTCCGCAACAACGGTGGTGGGCATGCGAACCACACGATGTTCTGGCAGGTGATGGCACCCGGCGGCGGCGGTGCGCCAACCGGAAAAGTCGCCGATGCGATTACCGGTGCGTTTGGTTCGTATGACGGATTCACGGAAAGGCTCGCGGCTGCGGCCGTCACGCGTTTTGGCAGCGGGTGGGCCTGGCTGATCGACGCGGGCGGTACCTTGACGATCGAAAGCACACCGAACCAGGACACGCCGGTGATGGAGGGGAGGAAGCCGATCCTGGGGATCGACGTATGGGAGCATGCCTACTATCTGAAGTATCAGAATCGACGTCCCGACTATGTCGCCGCCTGGCTCAATGTGATCAATTGGGACGACGTGAATCGGCGGTTGGGTTAGGCCGGTCTGGTCACGTGAGATAGGAGTTGGGAGACAGGAGCCTTCTGATTCCCGTCTCCTGTCTCCCGTCCTGCGCTCCCATCCATGTCCTCCGTCCTCTTTCTCTTCTTGGCCCATCTCGGGATCGGTATCGCCGCGACTCTGTTGATCGTGGGAAGCGCGGCCGGCGCCCAGTTTTTTCGCTTCAATTCGGGCCTCGCAGCCGTCCTGATGTTGGTGGCCTTGGCCTTCCGACCGACACCGACCCCGGTCACTGATCTCGAGTCCGCCGGGTTGGTGGCCCTCGTCGTCGCAACCGGCGCAATGCTCGTCTACTGGGCGTCGATCGGACGAGGCCTGGCCAGTCTCAGACCATGGCTCTTGTGGGCCACCGTCCTCGCTGGCGGGTTTTCGCTGGTGGCCCAGGCAATCGGACTGTCTGCGGGTGAGATGGCTCCGTCGGCTGCGCTCACCGCGGTCAGCTTCCTCTCGTCGGCGGCGTTGCTGGGTGGCGCCTGCACGGCGATGATTCTCGGTCATTGGTACCTGGTCCTACCCTCGATGGATGTGTCGCTCTTGCAGTCGATGATCAAGTTCCACATCGGCTCCACCGTTGTGCGGACGGCGGTGGTCGCGGCCGTCGTCGGGGCAGCGTTCGTCAGCTGGCAGGCGCCCTCAGGCGCTGGCTACGGTCAGTACGTCTTGTCCCTAGACGGCGTTTTCCTCTGGCAACGCGTACTGTTCGGGCTGGGTTCCCCGGCGTTGTTGTCGTATCTGACCTGGGAGACGGCCAAGATCCGCGCCACGCAATCAGCAACCGGTATCTTGTATGTGGACTTCTTCACGATTGTCGTTGGGGAGGTCCTGGCGAAGTACCTCCTGCTCTCGACACGGGTGCCGGTGTGAGGTGGGAGATCGGCTCAGGACACTAGCTCACTTCAATGCGTGTCACCCTCAAGTGCCCCGACTGCGGCAGCGCTCTTCCGTTTGACGCCGGGAATGCGCCAGACGCGGCGACGTGTGGCAGGTGTGGATCGATCATTCCGCTGACGCTCTCCAATGGTGTTCGTAATGACCAGACCGTCGATCTGTGCCCGCTGTGCTCAGGTTCTGACTTCTACGTTCGCCGAGACTTCGACCCCAAGCGGGGTCTGACCGTGGTCATCATTGCCATCTTGATTAGCGCAGGGTTCTATTGGTACGGACTCGACCTGATGGCCTACGCGGTTCTGGGGCTCTTCGCGTTGATCGACCTACTGGTGTACCGGCGTCTGAAAGATCTCACTGTGTGTTACCGATGTCACACGCTGTTTCGTGGATCCCACACGCCCGATGCTCCCATTTTCGATCTGGCCACCGCGGACGAGCTAGAGCTGGAATGGGCGAGAGAGTTGGAAAAGAGGGGAAAAAGGAAAAAGGGACCCTAGAAGAGGTTCACCTGCACCATCTGGCCTTTTTCCACAATGTCGATCTGGGCCGCGATCTCGATATAGCCATCCGCCTGCGACATGCTCGTGATATCGCCCGACGCCTTGAACGCTCCAACCGCTTCGCCATTCTCGACTCGTACCGTATAAAACTGATGGCGCCCGGTCGTCGAGACGAACCGCTGGGCGGCCGGCACCGTCACGGTCTGGGTGCGGTGCGGCGGCAGGTTGCCCATCTTACGCAGCAGGGGAATTAGCAGCATATAGGCGTTCGACAGGCACGACGTTGGATACCCGGGCATCCCGAGGACTGGCGTGTTCCCGATTCGCCCAAACACCGTGGGCTTGCCAGGTTTGACGGCGATACCATGAAAGAGCACCTGACCCTTCCGCTCGAGCACGTCGAGTGTCAGATCGCGTTCGCCGACCGAGCTCCCGCCCGAAAACACGAGGATGTCGTTCTCGAGGCATGTGTCGACCGCCGCCTCGAGGGCGTCGAGTGTGTCGATCGCCGTCGGATACGCCACGGCGATGCCGCCGTGCTCGCCGATGACCGCACCCACGGTGAATCGGTTGATGTCGTATATCTGGCCAGGCCCAAGCGGCTGCCCAGGCTCGACGATCTCGTTCCCGGTCGAGAGAATTGCGACAGAGGGCCGGTCAAACACCTCGACGTCGGCGAGCCCGAGGGCCGCGATGGCACCCAGTCGACTTGGGGTCAGCACGTCGCTCCGGTTCAGAACAACGTCCCCCTTCGACATGTCGGCGCCCCGGCGCCCAACATGCTGTCGCGGATAGACCGGCGTCAGGATCTTGACCTCGTCGCCGGGGCCCCGGTCGGTCTCCTCGACCATGACGACCGCGTCGCCACCGTCAGGCATCGGCGCGCCGGTTGCGATCTCCGTGCACTCGCCGCGAGACAGCCGCGTGGTCGGCACGTTCCCCGTGTGGACGGTTTCGACCCGGCGTAGCGACTGCGGGTTCTGACGGCTCGCGCCGAAGGTATCCTCGGCAATGACGGCGAAGCCATCCATTGCCGCCCGGTTGAAGGGGGGGACGTCCTGGGTTGCGGTGATGGGGGAGGAGAGCACTCGTCGATGCGCGTCGGTCAGTCCGACGCGGGTCGTACGCTCGACCGGACGGGCCGCCTCGATGATGAGCGCCAGCGCCTGGTCGAGTGGGATCGTGTCCCGGATCGGTCGCATCTTTGTGTGCGTCGTCTGTGCCGAATCGGTCATTGTGTCTACCGTGCCGCCTCTCTGACGAGGTGTCCGAGCTCTGGCAGCACCAGCTTCGTGACCGCCAGTCGAACCGCATTCTCCGAGCCCGGAATGCTGATGACGATCTTCCGTCGAGCGGTGCCCGCCAGCGCGCGGCTCAGCATGGCCGCGGTGCCGACCTCCGCATAGCTCAGCGCGCGGAACAGCTCTCCGAATCCGTCAATCCGCTTCTCGAGCAGGCCGCTAATCACCTCGTAGGTTTGGTCCCGAGAGCTAATGCCGGTGCCGCCGGTGGTCACAATCGCCTGAACCCGGTCATCGGCGAGCCGTGCTTCGACCGCTTCTCTCACACGTCCTGGATCGTCTGGCACGATCGTCTTTCCCAGTATCTGATGTCCGCCCTCCGACAGGAGGTCGACGACCGCGCGTCCTCCGGTGTCGGTCTCCTCGGTGCGCGTATCGCTAATTGTCAAGACGGAGCAGCAAACTGTCTGTGGCGCCGCCTGCCGATGTGCCAGGTGACTCATCGGCCGATTATAGCGACTGTGTCCGATGACGCCGCGTCCAACGCCTCCCGGCCGCTTGCGCTCCGATAAGGTGAGCCCCTACTATCGGGCGTGCGCAGGAACCTGCGGAACCGTGCGACGGCGGCGTCGCTGCTCACCGCGCTCCTTCTCGCCGCGCCCGGCTTGCGCTCGAATCCGGTGCCTCCCGACCTCGACCCCGAGGCGCAACGCTGGGTGGATGACACCCTCGCACGAATGGCGCTCGACGAGAAGATCGGGCAGCTGATCGTTCCTTCGTTCTTTTCTGAGTACACCAGCAGCGACAGCGAGACGTACGACCATCTCGTGAATTTGGTCCACGAGTATCACGTAGGCGGCATGCTCGTCTTTGGCACGCGCGAGCCACGACCGGACGTGCTACTCAATCGGACGTACTCTCGCAACGCGCGCGGTCAGCCGCTCAATGCGGCGTCCTTGATCAATCGACTGCAGGCCATTTCCTCCGTCCCGTTGCTTGTCACGGCCGATTTCGAGACGGGGATCGGATTTCGAATGAACGGTGGGACCACGTTCCCGCGCGCCATGGCGTTCGGGGCCACGAACGATCCCCAGCTGGCGTACGCGGCGGGTCGCATCACCGCCGCCGAGGCCCGTGCGATCGGTGTGCATGTCAATCTGGCTCCGGTCGTCGACGTCAACAACAACCCGCTGAACCCGGTGATCAACACCCGCTCGTTCGGGGAGAATCCGGGACAGGTTGCGGCGATGGCCAACGCGTACGTATCGGGTTTAAGGGATGGCGGCATGTTGGCCACGCTCAAGCACTTTCCGGGGCACGGCGATACCGACGTCGACTCCCACCTCGGCCTGCCCTTGATTACCCACCCGCGCGAGCGACTGGATTTGATCGAGCTGCGCCCGTTCCGCGAAGGAATTGCTTCTGGCGTCGACGGAGTCATGACGGCGCATATCGAGCTGCCCGGCCTCGAACCGGCGGAGGCAACGCCCGTGACGTTCAGTGCGCGGATCGTTCGAGACGTATTGCGCGAAGAGCTGGGGTTCGACGGATTGGTCTTCACCGACTCGCTCAGAATGCGGGCTGTGACCGAGCTCGTCTCACCAGGTGAAGCGGCCGCCCGGGCCGTCGAGGCAGGTCACGACGTGGTGTTGCACTCGCCAGATGACGCCGCCGCGTTTGCCGGCATCAAGGACGCCGTGTCGACCGGGGTGATCGCCGAAGCCGAGATCGATGAGTCAGTCGAGCGCCTTCTGACCGCCAAGGCACGGCTTGGCTTGCACCGTTTGCGCGCGGTCAGCCTCGATACGCTGCCGTTGGTTGTGGGGACTCGGGAATCTCTCGCCGTCGCGGAGGAGATCAGCCAGCGTTCCCTGACGCTCCTCCAGGATGATGAGCAGGACGTGCCACTCCGCATCGTGCGCTCCGCCGAGGTGTTGTATCTGTCGATCGTCGATCACCCGTCTGGTTGGGGCATCACGGCGCCCAGTGCCACCTTTATTCCGGAGCTCGAGCAGCGCTGGCCCAACGTCACGGCGGTCGAGCTCTCTGATCGGACTCCGGTGTCTGAGATCGAGCTCGTGCGGGAAACGGCGTCGCGCTTCGACGCGGTCATCGTCGGGCTCTTCGTCCGGGCAGCGTCGCTCAACGGGCGGATGGATCTCTCCGGCGAGCTGGTGGCCATGCTCCAGCGTGTGGCGCGCCAGGCCAGACAGACTGGTCAGCCGTTCGTGACGGTCGTCTTTGGAAATCCCTATGTCGCCACATTCATCGAGGACCTTCCCTCGATGCTTCTGACCTACGACGTTGCCGACCTGGCCCAGGCCTCAGCCGTACGCGCGCTTGCGGGAGAGCGACCAATCACTGGACGATTGCCGATCTCGCTCGGCGCCAGGTTTCCCGTTGGTCACGGTCTGGTCCGAGAGGCTCCCTGATATAATTCTGTTCCTTCTGATCGCCGTATAGCCGCGGTGACTGTGCGCCCTTAGCTCAGCTGGATAGAGCGTCTGGCTACGAACCCGTTTCGGTTTCCGCAAGAATCCCAGAAAACCCCGTAGTTATTGGCATAAACCAGAGTCCGAACGAGTCCGAAAAGGTCAGAAAACGGCTGGAAGAAGCAGAAATGGCTGGCAGTACGGCTGGCAGTACGGAGCGCCGGTGCGATAGCCAGGCACTCCGTCTCGCGCCACCTTCTCAGTGTCCCTGACCAGCGCACCCCACGCTTCGCGCGTTCCGACCGACGACCTCAGTTCTTGCACTGCCAGCCAACACTCTGACCGGCAGCGTGGTGATCATCGATCTTCGTACCTCCGGTCGACTGTGAAGAACAGTACTATCGCAGACAGGAGGCTCCAGCCATGCTGGCGGGAGTCACGTAATGAGCTCTCTGGACAACCCCGGTACGGTTCAACCTCCTATTGCGCCCGGATGACCGGGACACCTTGCAACGATGGCTGCTCAGGCAAGTGGAGATCCGTACGCATGCCGACCTGGAGCCTTCCAAAGAGGCTCGAGGCGCCTTACCGAACGGCGGGCTCCCGCGGGACAGTCCTGCGTCCTGCGGCTCTGCGGGTTCGACACCGGCCAACTCCAGTACGCGTGCGGTAGGCGTTGAAGCCAGATCCGCGGAGGACCACCCGGAGGCGGCCATGGCTCGATCCACGAGATAGGTGCCGGCCCTGAATCCTATCCATCTTCTGCCGTCCGGATGGCGGAACATCCACTGGTTCAGGTCCGCTACTAGAGCGAATTCCACTTGTACGTAGTACGCAGTCGTGGTACTCCTGTGGCGCAGGAGGTGGCCATGGCCGCGTACTCGATAGATCTACGACTCCGGGTGCTGCGCGATGCGGACGCGGGGTTGCCGTCGGACGAACTCGCCGAGAAGTACTCCGTCAGTCGCGCGTGGGTCGATCGGCTGAAGCAGCGTCGGCGCGAAACCGGCGAGGTGGCGCCTCGCAAGCAAACCCGCTGGCGCACGCCGATCCTCCACGCCCAGCTTGCGGAGCTGGCGGCCCTGATCCGCGAGCAGCCGGATCGCACGCTGGCCGAATTACAGGAGGCCCTGCGCACGCCGGCGAGTCTCCCCACGCTGTGCCGCACGATCAAACGGCTCGGCTTCCGGTTTAAAAAAAACGATACACGCGTCGGAACACGATCGCGCTGACGTCCGCCGCGCCCGCACGGCCTGGCGCGCCGCGGCGCCGACGCTCGATCCCGCGCGCCTCGTGTTTCTCGATGAGAGTGGTGTGCGGACCGATCTGATTCGCCGCTATGGCCGCGGGCTGTCCGGCGCCCGGGTCCCCGACCACACGCCGGATGGCCGCTGGCACACCACGACGTTTCTCGGGGCGTTGCGCGTGACAGGCCTCACCGCGCCAGCCGTGTTTGATGGGCCGATCGACGGCGCCAGTTTTCTGGCCTACATCGAGCAGGTCCTGATGCCAACGCTCGCGCCCGGCGACATCGTCATCATGGACACCCTGTCGTGTCACAAGAGCCCCGCGGTGCGACGAGCGATCGAAGCCGTCGGCGCGCAACTCTGGTTTCTGCCGAAATACAGTCCTGACCTCAATCCGATTGAGCTGGCGTTTGCGAAGCTGAAGGCGATCTTGCGCACGGCCCGCTGTCGCACACGGGAGGTCCTGTGGTACACCATTGGCGCCGCCGTACCTGGCTATGATCCGGCCGAGTGCCGCAACTACTTTCGACATTGCGGCTACTCGGTCGCTACGACCTCATGAAATCCGCTTTAGTAGGACATCCCCGAAGTGCATTGCTCCTTGGAGCAGAAGGGCGACATTGGGAGCTGAGCCTCGTAACGCTGGACAAGCCCCACCTCTTCTCGAATATTTGCGGCGTGCTCTCCTGCTTCGGGATGGACATCCTCCGTGGGCAGGCGATGACCAACCCCAGTGGACTCGTCCTGGATATTTTTCAGTTCACCGACTAAAGGGCATTCTTGCGCCTCAACGTGGAGGCGACCCTGCAGTTCTCTCGACTGCTCGAGGACGTCGTGGCCGGCCGCACCGATCTGAGTGCAACCCTGCAGGGCAAGGAGCAAGGGATGCTCCCCCACCGAGGTCGTGCGGTGAACACGGTTGTCCATTTCGACAACGAGCATTCGCCTCGCTACACTATCGTGGAGATCGTTGCAGAAGACGCATGGGGGCTGATCTACCGCATCAGCCGCGTCATTTCCGAGCAGGGCTGCGACATCGACTTGGTCCTTATTTCCACCGATGGCCAGAAAGCCATCGACGTGTTTCACATCACCAAGGGCTCGGCCAAGCTCACCGATGCGGAGCAGCTGGTGCTCAAAGCCAACCTCGAGGAGATGCTTGGGAACTGATATGAAGCTCATCAAGAGTATCGTGCGCCCGAACAAGGTGGATGACATCAAGGATGCGCTAGCCAGGCGCAACATCTCAGGTATGACCGTCACGGAGGTTCGAGGTCATGGTCGGCAGAAGGGCCACTCGTCGGTCTACCGCGGAAGGGAATATGAAGTGAGCCTGCTACCCAAGATGGAGATCGACGTCGTGGTCCCGGACGAGGTGGTCGACGAAGTGATCCAGGCAATAATCGGGGTGGCACGGACCGGGGAAATCGGCGATGGTCGGGTCTTTGTCATCCCGGTCGAGCAGGGGCACAGCATTCGCACCGGCGAAAAGGACGTGGTCTGAGAGAGGAGGATGGATGAACCCAAAAGACGTTTTGTCCCTGATCAAAGAAAAGGCCGTTCAAGCAGTGGACCTGCGGTTCGTGGATCTCCCCGGACTGTGGCAGCACTTTACGATATCAACGAAAGAATTCTCTGCCGACGTCTTCGAAAACGGCGTCGGGTTTGACGGATCCAGTATCCGAGGCTTCCAGGCCATTCAGGAAAGCGACATGCTGCTGGTCCCCGACCCAGCCACGGTGTTCCTGGATCCGTTCGCGGCTGCCTCGACGCTCATTCTCATCTGCGACGTCCGTGATCCCGTGACCGGCGAAGCTTACTCACGCGACCCGCGCTACATCGCCACGAAGGCCGAGCAGTATTTGAAGGCATCCGGGATTGCAAATATCGCTTATTTCGGTCCCGAGCCGGAGTTCTTTATCTTGGACGATGTGCGGTTCAGCCAGGGTTACGATCACGGCTTCTACTTCGTCGACGCGAAGGAAGGATTCTGGAACTCGGGCCGCGAGGAGCACCCGAACCTCGGCTACAAGCCGCGTTACAAGGAAGGGTACTTTCCCGTACCCCCGATGGACAGCAATCAAGACATCCGTACGGAGATGATGCTGACCCTCGAGCAGATCGGTGTCCTGGTCGAAATCCATCACCACGAGGTTGGAACCGCCGGACAGGCGGAGATCGACATGCGGTTCGACTCCTTGAAAAGCATGGGCGACAAGCTCCTCAAGTACAAGTACGTGGTCAAGAACGTCGCGCGGCGCCACAACAGGACCGTCACCATGATGCCGAAGCCCATCTTCCAGGACAACGGGTCAGGGATGCACGTGCATCAGAGTCTCTGGAAGGGCAACAAGAACGTCTTTTTCGAAGCTGGTACCTACGGAGACGTGAGCAAGACGGCTCTGTACTACATCGGAGGGATCTTGAAACACGCGCCGGCCCTACTGGCGTTCTGCGCGCCGACCACGAATTCGTACCGGCGATTGGTGCCGGGTTATGAGGCGCCGATTAACTTGATCTATTCGCAACGGAACCGCAGCGCCTGTGTCCGCATCCCCGTCTATTCGAGAAGCGAGAAAGCGAAACGTATCGAGGTTCGGTTCCCCGATAACGCCGCGAACGGCTACCTGGCGTTTAGCGCCATGCTGATGGCGGGCTTGGATGGCATCCAGAACAGGATCACACTGCCCGATCCGCTCGACAAGGATCTCTACGATCTGCCACCGGAGGAACTTGCCCAGGTGGCGAAGACACCAGGGAGTCTGGCCGAAGCGCTTGATGCGCTAGCAGCCCGTGGTGAAAGGGCGATGAGGGGATCGACACGATCGATCCGGTGTACTACACTCCGGCATGGCCATGGGACGACGCAAGGACCGGGCACGCACGCCGGGGTTGTGGATTGCGACGAACGAGCTGCCCGTCACGGGCGGACATCCGTTCTATCAACGACTGAATCAGGTGCTCGACAGGCATGCGTTTGACGCGTTCGTCGAAGCGCAGTGTGCACCGTTCTACGCGACGACGATCGGCCGCCCGAGTCTGACGCCGAGGACGTATTTCCGGCTGCTGCTGATTGGTTACTTCGAAGGCATCGATTCCGAGCGCGGGATCGCGTGGCGCACCGCCGATTCCCTTGCGCTCCGCGGCTTCCTGGGACTGGACCTCGACGAAGCGCCGCCCGAGCATTCGACGATCTCGCGGACGCGCCGGCTGATCGACGTGGAGACGCATCGGGCCGTCTTCACGTGGATCCTGCAGGTGTTGGCGACTGCGGATCTGATCAAGGGCAACACCATTGGGATTGATGCCACGACGCTCGAGGCCAATGCGGCCCTGCGGAGCATCGTGCGGCGGGATTCGGGCGAAACGTATCAGGAGTTTCTGACGCGGCTGGCGCAGGCCTCGGGCATCGAGACGCCGACGCGGGCGGATCTGGCGCGGTTGGATCGGACGCGCCCGAAGAAGGGCTGCAACACGGACTGGCAGCATCCGCACGACCCCGTAAGGTGCGTTTAATCGGTCGACCCCTCATGCGGCCTCTCGATTGTAGAAACTGAGTAATCCTCCGAGGCGTACCCGCCGCCGAACGTCGGCGTCCGGCCTTCGCGGAGGTGGTGGTCGTTGCAGGAGCTGGTTGTCGAGTCCCTGGTGGTTTCTCTCGCGATGGTAGTGTTCTCTGTACTCGTAGACGAGACGACGCAGATGCCCCTCGCCGAGCGGGACCACGCGTGTGAGACACTCCTCTTTGATCGACCTGACGAACCGCTCGGCATAGGCGTTGAGATTGGGACTCTTCGGCGGCAGCCGAATCGGCTGAACACCGGCGCTCTCCAGGATCTCGCCAAAGACCCGCGTAGAGAGGGGATCGCGGTCGTGAATCAGAGGGCGCGCCCTGCGCAAACAGCCATCGACCGGGTCGGTCAAATTGCGGGCCTGCTGCTCCATCCACGCGCCGCCCGGCTGCGGGTGGATCCCGGCGATGGTCACGCGGCGGGATCTCAGCTCGATCACGAAGAAGACGAGGTACCGCCTGAGCCCCGCCAGCGTCAACACCTCGACGGTGAACAGATCGCAGGCCGCCAGGCCCTCCCAGTGCGCCTGCAGGAACGTCTTCCAGGGCATGTGCCGGCTCCGCTCGGGCGCCGGGTCGACTCCGTGGTCGTGCAGGATCCGCTTCACCGTGGTCCGGGCGATAGTGTGGCCGAGGTTCGAGAGCGCGCCGCGGATCCGCGTGTAGCCCCACCGCGGATTGTCGACCGCCATCCTGACCACGAGTTCGGCGACGTCTTGTCGGGTCATTGGTCGACCTCGACGTCGGCGGGCGCTGCCATCGTATTTCTTGGCGATCAGTCTCCGGTACCAACGCAGGATCGTATCCGGGGTGACGATGCCCGCGACCTGCGTCAAGACCCGCCGGCCGAGTTTGTGACCGCGCACAGCGAGTCGACGACGCTGGGCGTCCGTCAGGCGAAGCGGCCGAGGGCCCAGGTGTTCTCGGAGGACCCGATTCTCCTCCCGGAGATAGTCGATCAGATCGTCTTGGTGACGGTTCACCCAGCCAGCGAACGTGAGGACGAGGAACTGCAGCGCAGGCGGCATAGCCTGAGACTACTTGGGAGCTGCCGCACGGGACGACGCCCCGACACCTGGGGCCAAGAAACGGAGTCGCCACGGCGACGTGCGGTAGAGTCGCCAGGGCATCCGGGGACTGAGACCGACTTTCCAATGGTGCCTAGCGAGCCCGCTTGGGAGCGTGGTCCATGGGATGTTTCGCGGCAACCTCATTGGTGACGCGCTTGCGTGATCCCGTTTAAGAGAATGTCCACCACCGCACCCTGCCCCCGGTTGCTCACGACACCCCGAGCATGGAGGAGCAGCCGATGGAAGGTCACCGCGTTCGACGCCAGCGTTCCAGCACGACCAAGACAAAGCAGCCGGAGCCGCTCGAGCGGATCCAGCCCAATGCCGCAGGGATCGACTGCGGGTCCCGGCACCACCACGTGGCCGTGCCTGTCGATCGAGATCCGGAACCGGTCCGCCGATTCAAGACGTTCACGCCGGACCTGTATCGCATGGTCGACTGGCTTGAGGCCTGCCGCATCGACACCGTGGCGATGGAGGCCACCGGCGTGTACTGGATCCCGATCTACGACATCCTCGAACAGCGAGGCTTCAAGGTGGTGCTCGTCAACGCTCGTCACGTGAAGAACGTCCCGGGGCGCAAGACTGATGTCGTGGACTGCCAGTGGATCCAAGAACTCCATGAGGTCGGGCTTCTGCGCGGTAGTTTCCGTCCCGCAGCGGAAATCGTCTCGCTGCGCGCCTACCTCCGGCATCGGGAGACGCTGGTCCAGGAGGCCGCCAATCACATCCGACGGATGCAGAAGTCCCTGGCCCTGATGAACGTCCACCTCCACAACGTGATCACCGACATCACGGGCCTGACGGGGATGCAGATTGTCCGCGATATCGCCAGCGGTGTGACCGACCCCAACGCGTTAGCCTCCCATCGCCACTCCCGCTGCCGAGCCTCCGAGGAGGAGATCGCCGCGGCCCTCACGGGGAACTACCGCCGGGAGCAGGTCTTTGTGCTCCGACAGAACCTTGAGCTCTACGATAGCTATCAGCGCCAGATCGGCACCTGCGATGGCGAGATCGAATCCCTGTTGCAAGACTTGGCCGCCAAGCACGCCCTTCCCGGGACAGCGTTGCCACCGGCGCGCCGCCGGCAGCGGCACAAGAACGCCCCGCGCTTCGAAATCCGCAGCCCGCTCCACCAACTCTCCGGAGTGGACCTCACACAAATCGACGCCATCGGGCCCTATACCGCCTTGCGACTCATCGCCGAGATCGGCACGGACATGACCCGCTGGCCCAGCGAAAAGCACTTCACATCCTGGCTAACGCTCGCGCCCAAGAACAAGATCACCGGGGGCCGACTCATCAGCTCCAGAACCATGCCGTCCGCGAACCGTGCTGCCGCCATGCTGCGCATGTGCGCCATGTCGGCCGGCAAGACGTCCACCGCACTCGGTGCGTTCTACCGCCGTCTCGCATACCGCATCGGCAAGGCCAAGGCCATCACCGCGACGGCTCGCAAGCTCGCGATCCTCGTCTATCGCGTCTTAAGAGGTGACATCGACTACGCCGATCCGGGAGTCGAGGCCTATGAGGCCCAGCATCGCTCCCGGACGCTCCGCAACCTCCGTAACCGCGCACAACGACTCGGCTTGGGCCTCATTGACCTCGAAACAGGCGAACTTATGGACCCAGGAGTTTCTTAAGAGCTCTCCACCTGCCGGGCACGAAGCCTCGGGTAGAAAACGGGTACCGCTCCGAGTTGGTCGCGTACGCTGGGCAGCGCACCCGAGGGCCGAGGCCGTCTCACCACTGGTGGTTCGTCCCCGTTTAGGAGCGTGGCCCGGGGATGTGGCGAGAGCTTCATTGGTGGCACGCCTGGCGTGACCCCGTTCAGGAGACTGCTTCGACGACACATCCCTGCCCTCGGATGCTCCACCCCCGATGAGGAAGGAGCCCCCCGTGACGCACAAGCAACCAGGACGACCTCGCCCGCAGCTGCGCGCTCAACGAGAGCAACGGCTACTCCAGAAGATCCACCTCAACGCCGCCGGCATCGACATTGGCAGCAGGAGCCACTGGGTGTCGGTACCCGACGATCGCGACCCACAGCCAGTGCGCGAGTTCGCGAGTTTCACGCACGATCTCGAGGCACTGGCGACCTGGCTCGAGGCCTGCGGGATCGACACGGTCGCCATGGAGTCGACGGGGGTCTACTGGATCCCCCTCTACGAGGTCCTCGAGGCGCGCGGGATCGAGGTCCTGCTCGTCAACGCCCGCCACGTGAAAGGCGTGCCCGGCCGCAAAAGCGCCATCCTGGACTGCCAGTGGATCCAGCAGTTGCATACCTTCGGCTTGCTGCGCGGCAGCTTCCGGCCCGACGCGCCGATCGCCGCGCTGCGCAGCCTGATCCGGCACCGCGATCAGCTCGTGGCGTCCGCGGCGGCCCATATCCAGCGCATGCAGAAGGCGCTGGTGCTGATGAATCTCCAACTCCACCACGTCATTACCGATGTCACCGGGGTGACCGGGCTCGCCATCCTGCGCGACATCGTCGCGGGCGAGACCGACCCCGCGGTACTGGCCCGCCACCGCGACCCCCGCTGTAAGGCCACCCGGCAGGAGATCGCCGCCTCCCTCACGGGCCACTACCGCGCTGAGCAGCTGTTCGTGCTCCGCCAAGCGGTCGAGTGCTACGACTTCTACCAGGCCCAGATCGGCCACTGCGACGACGAGATCCAGACCCAGATCGGCGCCCTCGAGGCGACCCGCTCGGCCCCCGCCGAACCCCTGGGCCAGCCCGGACACACGCGGCGTCGGAGCGCCAACGAGCCCGGCTTCGAGATCCGCGATCCGTTGTATACGGTGTGTGAGGGCGTCGACTTGACGGCGCTCCCCGGCCTGGGGCCGTATGGCGCACTCAAGCTCGTGTCCGAGATCGGCCTCGACATGCGTCGCTGGGCGACCGAGAAGCACTTCGTCTCGTGGCTCGCGGTCGCGCCGCGGAACCAGATCTCCGGGGGCAAGCTCCTCGGCTCGCGGACGCCACCCTCGGCCAATCGGGCGGCGAAGATCCTCCGCATGGCGGCCATGAGTCTCGGGCGGAGCGATCATGCGCTGGGCGCCTTCTACCGTCGCTTGGCCGCGCGTACTGGCAAAGCCAAGGCGATCACGGCCACGGCCCGCAAGCTTGCGATCCTCGTCTACCGTATGCTCCGCGATCGCATCCCCTATCGAGAGTCCTCTGCGGCTGACTACGACCAGCACCACCGATCGCGTGTCCTGCGCGGCCTCCGCAAGCGTGCCGCATCGCTGGGCTGCGAGCTCGTCGACACCCAGACGGGACTTGTCATGTAGCTAATGTTTTCTCAGGAGACTCGACCAGCACCGACCTAGCCTCGGCCGCTTTTTCGCACCATACGGCATCGGAGTTCGTCACCCACATGGCCCGCGCCGCCTGCGTGGCGAGGGTGGTGTTCCAGTGGTCCGATTGGGAGCCGCCAAGTTTCTTCAGCCTGCCTGTTCGGGAGTCAGGATCATTGGCGATGCCGGTCGTCGCTTCCTGTCCTTTCGTGGGCGTCTTCCTCGCCATGGTCAGATGCTCCTGTCCTCGATTCTTATCGCCGCTCGCGCGGCAACGGCTGGCGCGTTGCGGCCCTCGTGCCATTGGTTCCAGCAGCGGTGGCATAGCCAGGCATGCCCGCGGCTATCGGTCCCGAAGGGCAGCAGCGAGTCATGGTGCTGATCAGGTTCGCCGCAGCCGCAGCAATGACCGGCAGGCGAGCACACGCGAGGTCGGCCCGGGACGCGCCCGGACGCGAGCCCCCAGGCGAGCGCGCCGGGGCGCCCTGCCCCTTCCCCCTCATCTCTGGGGAGATCGGGGGAGATCAGGGCGGAACGGTAAATTGTTGAACACACAGAAGTACTGCCTGAAAACGTGGCCGCATGACACGCCAAACGTGACCGCATGACACACCGGCATCCCGGGGACATCGTCATCGCCGATAACCTCAGCGCACACACAGTGGCCGGCGTCCGCCAGGCGATCGAGCGCGTCGGCGCCACGCTCTGCTATCTGCCGCCCTACAGTCCGGACCTCAATCCCATTGAACTCTGCTTCGCGAAGCTCAAAGCCCCCGTGCGCGCCGCCCGCTGTCGATCCACCGAAACCCTCTGGCCTTTCCTCGGCGCCTGTCTGCCGCACTTCAGCCCCGAGGAATGCCGCAATTACTTTCGACACTGCGGCTATCCGGGCACCACACGGTCATGAAAAGCGCTTTAACCAGCCCAGACGATCCTGACCACCTGTGAGGCTGCTGAAGCCCCGCACCATGCGAACGTTCGCATTGTGGAGGCATTTCTGTGCAGGCTATTGGGCCAACCAGAGCTTGGGCATAGAATGACCTCGATCTCAGCCTGAACAAACTATGGCTCTCGAAGTCGGCTCCCGACTCGGCCACTACGATGTGACCGCCCTCATCGGCGAGGGGGGGCATGGGGCAGGTCTATCAAGCCACCGATACCAAGCTGAACCGGCAGGTGGCGCTGAAGATCCTGCCCGAGGCGTTTGCGTCTGATCCTGATCGGCTGGCTCGCTTTCAAAGAGAGGCCCAGGTTATTGCCAGCCTCAACCATCCGAACGTCGCGCAGATCCACAGCCTTGAAGAGTCGGAGGGCACGCGAGCGTTGGTGTTGGAGTTGGTGGAGGGGCCAACCCTCGCTGATCGGATCAGCCAAGGACCGATCCCACTCGACGAAGCTCTTCCGATAGCGCAGCAAATCGCCGAAGCATTGGAGGCAGCTCACGAGGCTGGCGTCATCCATCGTGACCTCAAGCCCGCGAACATCAAGATGCGGGAAGACGGAACCCTGAAGGTGTTGGACTTTGGTCTCGCCAAAGCTCTGGACACGACGCCGCAGGGTGATCCAAGTCAGTCACCCACCCTCACCGCCGCCGCGACGCAGATGGGCGTGATCATGGGGACGGCCGCGAGGTGTTCTATCTGTCGCCGGTGGCTCCTTAAGGCAAGGCCAGCGCGATCAATTCCGGAATGTCGCCTCCAATCGTGAGGGCGATGTACTGCTTCCGGTCGTGCATATACGTCATCGGAGTGCCGATGGCCCCACTGGGAAGATCCACCGACGCCACTTCTTCCCCCGTGGTTTTGTCGCGCGCCACGAGCCGCGGCCCCCCGTCGGCGCCACCGGCTGTCAAGGCGCTGATGAGCAACGTCTTGGTCAAGACCGGGCCGCCGTGACCGTCCCCGCCGAGCGGCGGCAGGTCTAGATCCCGCAGCAGCGGAAGGTTGCGGAACCGGTCGCCATTGCCGTTCGGCACCATCCATGCGAGCTCACCCGTGTTCACGTCGATGGCTGTCATGCGCGAGTATGGCGGTTTGAACAGCGGAAGGCCCCTGGGCATCACCGGCTGGGTGCCAATGCCAAACCGCGTCTGTGTATACCGGAGGTTGGCACCCTGCGCTGGGTCGGGTGTGTAGTACTTCAACACTGAGAAGGAGTTCCTTGACGGCACGTAGAGCAGTCCGGTGTCGGGATCAACCGCGGCTCCCTGCCAGTTGGCGCCGCCGCCCATACCGGGTCGCTGAATCGTGCCTTGGGGCCCGCCCTCTACGGTCAACACCGGCGGCGTGTAGAGCGATCCGAGTGTGAAGCCCTTGACCGCCTCGACAGCAAGCGCCCTAATTTCTGGCGTGAAGTCGACCAAGTCATCCATCGTCACGCCCTGGAACTCGAACGCCGGCGGCTTGGTGGGAACGGGCTGCGTCGGTGACGCTACCTCGCCAGGCATGGTCGCCGGGGGCACTCGACGCTCCTCGATTGGCCACACCGGCTCGCCGGTGACGCGGTCAAAGACATAAGTGAAACCCTGCTTCGTGACCTGTGCCAAGGCTTTGATCTTGTCCGGGCGACCGTCAAGCGAAATGTCGATGAGATTGGGCGCGGCCGGGTTGTCGTAGTCCCATAAGCCGTGGTGCACCATCTGAAAGTACCAGATGAGCTCGCCCGTTTCTATATCGAGTGCCACAAGGCTCTCGGCGAAGAGATTGTCACCAAGGCGGTGCCCGCCATAAAAGTCATTGGTGGCGGTACCAATGGGCAGGTAGACGTAGCCGAGCTCATCGTCGACGCTCAACATCGACCAAACGTTCGTGCCGCCCGAATACTGCCACGAGTCGTTGAGCCAGGTGTCGGATCCGAAGTCGTCAGCCTGAGGAACCGTGTGGAACGTCCACTTCGTGTCTCCGGTTCGCACGTCTATCCCCTTGACCCATCCGGGCGCCTGCTCCTTCCGGGTCAGTCTGAGATCCGAGATCACGGTCGGTGTCACGACCACGTCGTGCGCGATGATCGGAGGCGAGGCTACGCCAAGCCAGCTGAACCCCCCGGAGTCTGTGGTTCCGCGCACCGCCCGGGGAATCCCCTCCATCAGGTCGACCCGACCGCTGTCACCAAAGTCGCTACTCGGCTCCCCCGTGCGAGCATCGACCGCGAGCAGGTACCCGTCGTTGGTGCCCCACAGGACCCGTTCCTCCTGGCCATCGGTCCAGTAGGCCAGACCGCGCGCGTTGTAACTGAGGAGGTCGGCGTGCGGATACGGGTCGGCCAGATAGCTCTTGGGGTCGTACACCCATAGCGTCTCACCGGTCGCGGCATCGATCGCCGCGGCCTGATAGAGGGGTGTGGAAATATAGAGGACGCCATCGACCATCAGCGGTGTGGCCTTCAGATTTCTGATTCCGATCTCAGGATGTATCTGCCGTAACGCCACCAGATCAAGCGCACCGTCGACCGATTGCCAGCGCCACGCAATCTGGAGCTCGGCGAAATTGGTGGCGTCGATCTGATCCAGGGGGGAATATTTGGTGCTGCCGAGGTCGCCGCCGTAGCTCGGCCACTCACCGTCCTCCGCGCCGTATTGCGCTCGTGCCGGGTTCGGCCACAGGATGACCGCGCACAGCCCCAAGGAGCAGACGACGAATCGCGTCGAGAATCGACTTATCATAGTCACCTCTCACTCGTTGCGCCCAGCCATCCGAAGCGGCTGCGCGGTACTTTTCCAGGTCAGGCATCCACTCCGCCAGAATAGCCTACGACCTTTTGTGTCTACCGGCAATCCCGAATCCACGGAATGCGCGGCCGGCGAGCCGAGTGCATTCGCCGAGGCCCGAAGCGCGAGGCAGGACAAGCGGTCGGTCGGAGGGGGTCTTCTCCGATGACATCCCGGTGGACGGAAGTCCACATCCTCACACATGCGGCCACTGGCTGGGGGACGCACGCGGCTGGTGGGAGGGAAAGATGCTGGTCGTCGACACCACGAATCTCACCGCCAAGACGCACTTCAGAGGATTCCCGCGATAGCCTCCACCCGGTCGAGCGCTACACGCGCGTCGACACGAACATGTTGGAGCGCGACATTATGATCGACGATCCGACGACGTGGACGAGGCCGTGGACCGTACGCATTGAGCTGAGGAAGATGGACGAGAAAACCCTGGTCGAGCTTAGATGCGGAACGTGTATTGAAACTTTGCCGAGACCTTGCCGTCTTCCGCACTGAATCGGTACCCACCTCCAGGATCCTGAATCCATCCTTGGCTGAATACAAAGAACAGGTCATTCCCAGGCTGAAGGATCCACCGAACGCGGCTCTGCCACCCCAGATTTCGGGACCGGTTGTCGTACTGAATCAGATTCGAAAACGACAAGAAAGGCGACGCCGCATAGTCCACCCGCGAGCTCATGATCCGGGCGGTGAAATTGCCTTCGGGCAGCTTGGCGAACGTCTGATTCGTTGTGAGGCTCATCGTCAGGCCGGGGGGGATCTTGTATGTGAACGTCGTGATGGCTTCATCAGCGTGTCCCGACCAGAAGGTGCCGAGCACCCACTGTGCGTTCACTTGCCACCTACGTTTTGCTGCGGTCGACAAGAACAGCTCGTAGCGAGTGAACCGGTACTCGCCCCGAGAAAGAACGACGTCAGGGGAAATCTCAAACGGGGCAAACAAGCGCTCGTAGTTGATCCGCGGGTTAAAGAAGTTATGGACTGCGTCACCAGACTTGAAGTGCCAGTCGATCGGCACAACAAAATGAAACTGCCAGCTTTCCACTTGTCCGTTATCGAGGCGGGTGAAACGCGTGTAGTACACGCCATTGAACGTCTGCTGAAGGCCCAGAAAGTCGTTCGGTCGAGGGTTGTAGTCGCCGCCAATTCTTAGCATCCGTACGTTCCTACGCGAGACGAAACCAAGGGCGGGCCTGAAATTCTCTTGCACCTCGCGCCAGAAGAACTGCATAACCATGAGGTCGTTCGGATATTCCGCGGAAACACCATATGACCAATCTTTTCCAGTAGTCCCTTCGTTCACGCTCCTGAGGCCGTATAGGTTAACCTCGAAATTCCGAGATTCGCCCAGGAAACGCGACGTGGCCAGACGCGCATCCGCACCGAATGTCGTACTCGATAGGGGAAGAGCGGGATTCCCGCGCGCGACAATCGCACCAATATAGGATTGCTGTAGGAAGTTTTGTTTGACGCGGCCGACGAGAAAGTTCTTTCGTGGTACCAGGGATCGGTCGCGCGTGCGCACGTCGAGCACACCAACATCAGTCCGGCCGACCGTGCCGGTCAATTTCACTCCGACATCGATGGGTACCTCTTCCCCGAAAAGCAGTCCGATTCGGCGACTGAAAAACGGGATTGTCTCTGAGCTGGTGGAGGGAATGCGTCCAGGTGGCATGCGGCTAGTATTGGAAAAGCTGAAGACTCCTGCACCTTCCAGAAAGAAGGAGCGTTTCTCGGGAAAGAACAGGGAGAAACGCGACAGGTTGATCTGGCGCGCATCCACTTCCGTCTCGCCGAAGTCCGTATTTAAGGTCGCGGTCAGTTTAAGGCTGGGAGTGACGTTGTAGAACATGTCGAGTCCCGGCCTGCCAGTGACCGTATCACGAGCGGTTGCACCAGTATGCAGCAAGCGCCCCCCGACGAACGGCCGGACATCGAGACCGATGCCCTGCGTGAGGCTCTCAGGAATCGTGATTTGACCCGCTTCCGACACCTGAAAGAACTGTAGTTCCAAGCGCGCCCCAGACCAGCGATCGTCCTCCAGCTTTCGCTGGATGTAGCGAGCGATGTTGAATCCCCAGACCGTCCGCCCGGAAGGAAAGCTCAGGCTCTTAAACGGAATCGCGAATTCTGCAGTCCATCCTTCACTCGTCCGTCTCGTTCGCACGGTCCAGATGGAATCCCACTGGAGATTCGATTGACCGTTCGCAAACACCAGGCCCTCCACCAGTGCGCCGACCGGATTCGTTGCAAAGTAGAAGGCGTTCCGCTGGTCGCTGTAGGTGTCGAGCAGAATCTCAATCCGGTCGTCGGAGTTCAAGTTGGCGTCGCGCGCCATCTGCGTGCCGATGACTCGCTCCGGGTCGGAGTCGTAGCACATGACGCCGATGTACAAGTAGTTGGCGTCGTGCAGGAGTGTGACGTCGGTCTGTTCGGTTGGGTTTTCGCCGGTCTGTGGCTCTCTCTGGGTCAGGTCGCCAATCTTCGGCGCGGTTTGCCATACGCGTTCGTCAAGTAACCCATCGACGTTGATGTTCGACATGATCGTCGTTACGATGGCCGACTTGCCTGGCGGCGCTGAGGCCGTCGTCGGCTGGCGGGGAGCCGACCCGCCGGCTTGCTCGTTCGCTCTCCCCCGAGGCGCCGCAGCGTAGAGAAGGGGTGGAACGATGCAACTCCAGACCCAGACCGTTAAAACAATGGTTCGGAGCAAGGAACACCGTTGTCTACAGCCGCGCCGGGTCGATGAGGGCACGGCGAACGTCTCGAACGTGGCCCCGGCGCGCCTCGACGGTTCCAAGGTGTTTCGGATCGCTCGTTCGACTCGAATGAGATCCGCTTCGTGTGGGGCCATTATCCGAGCCGTCGTGGTTGGTAACCACTATCCCTGCCAGGCGAACCTGGGGTTAGGTGCGTAATCAGCACGACCGCGTGGGGCGCAGGCGGCATAGCCGGAGATTGCGCGGATTATAGCCCCGCCATCACCAGCATCACTTTATCTATTGACAAAGGGTCATGCCTAGCTGAGCGGGTTCTTGCGTAGGTACTGTAGCAGGCATCTGTACTTGTTGGCGTGGCGATGGTTGTAGCGCCATTCGGTCTCCTTGAGATGGAGGTGGAAGGTGTGTTTTGGCAGGCCCTTGAATTTGGTCAGCCGGACCTTGGCCAAGCCCCAGAAGCCTTCGATGCCGTTGATATGGACGGGTCCCTTCGCGAACTCGTCGCGGGCATGGATCGACGCGGACGTGGCCATACCCGAGGTCGACCAAGCCATGGTAGCCGCGCCAGCCATCGGAGTTGATGATGGTGCGTGGGTCGACCCGGCCGCGGATGATGCCCTGGAGCGTAGGCTTCGAGCAGTCCTGGACGATCTCGGTATAGACGCGGCCCTGCCGCTCGAAGATGCCGAAGACGACCGTCTTGCCGTAGGCGCCGCGCCCACGCCGGCCCTTGACTCGACGCGCCCCGAAGAAGCTCTCGTCGACCTCGACGACCCCAAACAGGGGGCGCTGGGCTTCGCAGGCCAGCCGCATGCGTTCCCGCACGCCCCGGTAGAGCCGGTTCACGGTGTTGCGGTTCAGCCCACTCAGCGCCGCTGCCTGCAGAGCCGTCAGATCGGCGGCGACGTAGCGCACGATCTCACGGATCTTGGCCTCAGAAATCCTTGAACGCTTTGCATACTTGTTTCTCATTGCCATGCTTAGCTTTATGCCTCATCCAGAGAGACTCAGCTAGGCATGACCCTTGACAAATAGAGTCGAGAAGCGTTATATGGCAGCCGAAAGGCCGGTTGCTGCGCCCTTGAGTTCATTAAGGGCTTCGTGAGCGTTCGCCGTTGGAGCCGTCGAGAAACGTTCGTTTTGAAAGTATTTGAGAAGGAGAGGTAATGGCTCTGAAAAGCGTCGTGGGTTGGAGCATCGTTGCGTTGGTCTTTGTTCCATTCACCGCCTCGGCTCAAGAGGAGGGCGGGATCGCGGGCGTGGTGAGAGATGCCTCGGGCGGGGTACTGCCGGGCACGACAGTCGAAGCCGCCAGTCCCGTGCTGATCGAGCGGGTTCGCACCGTTTTCACCGACAGCGAAGGACGATACAGCATCGTCGATCTACGGCCCGGCGTCTACACGGTTACCTTCACCTTGCCCGGCTTCGCCACGGTCATCCGGGAAGGGGTCGAGCTGACCACCGGGTTCACCGCCACGGTGAGCCCCGAACTGCGAGTTGGGGCCATCGAGGAGACGATTACGGTAACGGGGCAGACCCCGCTGGTCGACGTGCAGAACGTCCGCCGGCAAGAGGTGGTGACGAACGAGCTGCTCGAGACGCTGCCGACCAGCACAAAGAATATCAATAACCTCGTGACGCTCACCCCCGGCTTTACCGGCCTCAGCGATGTTGGCGGCCGCTACACCACGCAGGTCGGTGGCAATTTTCATGGTAAGTCGGGCACCAAGGTGAATTTCGACGGCATGGGTATCGAAAACACGACCGGTGCCAACAGCTACCAGGTCCACGCCGGGGTTATCGAGGAGATGGTGCTGTCAACCAGTGGCATCTCGGCTGAGACCAACGCCGACGGCCCCGTGATCAATATCATTCCCAAGGAGGGCGGCAATACCTTCAGCGGCACCATCGCCGGGTTTTTCGCCAACGATCGCCTGGAGAGCTCCAACTTGACGCAGGAGTTGCGCGATCAAGGCCTGGCCACGTCGAACCAGACCACGAAGCTCTGGGACGAGCTGGTGAGCGTGGGCGGGCCGCTCAAGAGGGACACCTTGTGGTTCTTTGCCACCGCTCGGAGCTGGGGCTTCTCGCGGGAGCACGCCGGTGTGTTCTGGAACAGGACGCAGGGTACGTTCCTCACGCCGCCAGCGGCGGAGCGCAAGGTGGTGCTGTTCACGCCTTGGACCGATCGGCCGCGGGACCGATCGAGTGGGCGATGGGAGTGGTACGACTCGTATCTGACCCGGATCACGTGGCAGGCGGCAGCCAGTCACAAGTTCAACTTCACCTACGACGAGCAGCGTGGCTGCAATTGTGGGTCGACGTCTGGTTTTAGGGCACAGGAGAGATCCAGCGGATATCGCTTCGACCCCAATCGGCTGCTTCAGGGGACTTATACCGGGACGCTTACCAGCCGGCTGCTGATCGAGGCCGCCGCTGGGGCGGCGATTTCCCAGTGGAACAATTACTGGGCGCCAGGGGTGAGCCCCGACGTTATTCGAATCGATGACAACGCGAGAGGTCTCAGTTACGGAGCAGCCGGTAACTACTGGGGCGATCCCAACTCGACTAATCACCACACCCAGCGGGTCTCTGTGTCTTACGTGACCGGCTCGCATAACTTCAAGACAGGGGTCCACATCGAACAGTACCCCCGGAGCACTTACCTCACCGTGAACGGCCACGTGAATTACCAGTTCCAAAACGACGTACCGAGAGGAATCACCCAGTTGGCGACGCCGTATCTTGACAAGCACGCACTCAACGAAGTCGGGATCTACGCGCAGGATCAGTGGACCGTTGACCGCCTCACGCTCAACTTGGGCGTGCGGTTCGATTACGTCAACGGCAACGTGCCCGCCCAGGACTATCCGGGTGAAACGACGGGGTGGGCAGGCGCGGCGAGAGTGAATCCATGGATACCCCCGACACGGTTCGAGGCCGTGGAGAACGTGCCTTCGTGGAAGGATATCAGTCCACGGCTCGGCGCGGCGTACGACCTGTTCGGCGACGGTCGGACGGCGCTCAAGGTGACGGCGGGCCGGTATGTCGCCAAGACCAACACGCTCGTGACCCAGGCACAGCAGCAAATCAATCGGTCGATCCTCAGCACCAACCGCTCGTGGACTGACGCCAACCTAAATTTTGTCCCGGACTGCGACCTGGGTAATTTCTCGGCGAACGGCGAGTGCGGGGGGATCAGCAATCAGAACTTCGGCCAGAACAACCCCAACGCCGTCCGCTGGGACGACGATGTGCTCCGGGGCTGGGGTGCGCGTGACTCAAACTGGGATTTCTCGGCGGAACTTCAGCATGAACTGCTTGATGGGCTCTCGATGAGCACCGGTTATTATCACAACACCGCCGGCTACCCGTTCAGTGCAGCGGTCGCTGCTACCATCGTGGCTAGCAAAGTCCGGGTACAAGACAACGTGCTGGTGGGACCGTCCGATTACGATTCGTACTGCATCACGGCGCCGGTCCATCCGGAGTTGCCCGGCGGTGGTGGCTATGAGGTCTGCGACCTCGCTGACATTAATCCGGCGAAGTTCGGTCAGAACGAAAGCCTGCTGAGGCGACTGAGCGGCTCCGAGCAGTACAAGTTCTACAACGACTTCTTCAACCTCAGCTTTGACGCACGGTTGCCGGGAGGCGCCATGCTTGGCGGCGGGTTTGACACCGGCCGCTCGGTGGCCGACCGGTGCTTTGTGGTCGATAATCCGCAGGAGCTCCTGCACTGCCGGGTCGTCACGCCGGCCACGGCCCAGACGCAGTTCAAGCTGTTCGGGTCCCTCCCATTGCCGGGCGACGTCATTGTGAGCGGTGCCTACCAGAACATGTCGGGCCCCCCATTCGGTGCCAACCTCTTTGTATCGAACTCGGAGGTCAAGCAGTCGCTCGGCCGCGACCTGTCGGGCGGTCGGCAATCGGTGAGTGTGCCACTTGTCGGCCCGCAGACGCTGTTCTTGCCCAGGGTCGACCGCCTCGACCTGCGGCTGAGCAAGATCGTGAATGTGGGTCGGGTCCGGATCCGAGTGAATGTCGACGCCTACAACGCAATAAATTCCAGCGCCGTTCCCAGAATGACTTACGGTCCTTCGGTCAACAACACCTTTGGCTCGGGGTGGCAACGACCCTTTGGAATCTTAGACCCTCGCATTGTGGAGATCGGTGGCCAGATCGACTTCTAGGTGCGGGTAATCCAGCTGTTCCCCTGGGGTGGGGTCCGCGATCGGGCTCCGCCCATGACCCATGACACTTGACAGAGGAGCAGACGAGACACGGAATACAAGGAGGTTTCAGATGCGTCGCCGTTTTCTTGTGTGGGCGGGGCTAGGGGTGGCGGTTGGGACTCTGTCGCTCGCGGCGGTTCCCGTTTCAAGCCAGGCTCCAACCGCTGCGAGGACGACAGCCGCGGCGGAGTCGTTCCAGACCCCATGGGGCGAGCCGGACTTGCAGGGAATATGGTCTCTGTCCGGGGGTGTGCCACTGGAACGCCCCGAGGAGTATGCCGGGCGCGAGTTTCTCACGGGCGAGGAAATGGCGGCACTCGATAGGCAGAAGGTTCAGGACGCAGGCCGTGACGTGCGTGAAGGGCCGGGTTCCGAACAAGACGTCGAAGGTGCTTACAATGCCGTCTTCAACTCCGTCTTGAGGACCGGCAGGCGCACCTCGCTGATTGTGGACCCCCCGGATGGGAGACTGCCTCCCCTCACAGCGGAGGCACAGAACCGCCCATCACAACCCTCGTTCACCGGTCGTGGTGACGATGCCCCGGAGGACCGAAGCCCGGCGGAGCGTTGTGTCGGGGCGAACATGCCAGATTTTGGTGCCGGAACAGGTGGTTTTGGCGACGGCACGTTTCGGATTGTCCAGTCGCCTGGCTACGTGGCGATATACTTTGAACACACACACGGGGGAGGGGCGACTCGCGTCATCCCCGTGGACGGGAGTCCGCATCCTGAATCCAACTTCCGCCCCTTGATGGGGGACTCGCGTGGCCGATGGGAAGGCGATGCGCTGGTCGTCGACACCATCAACTTCGGCCCCAGAGCCGACCTCCAGACGATGGGACAGCGGACCCTCGGCCTGAGGGGCCTACTTGAGAACCTACATATTGTCGAACGCTACACACGCGTCGGCGAGAACTCGTTAGAGCGCGAAATCACGATCGACGAGCCCTCGACGTGGACGAGACCCTGGACGGTTATCGTGGATTTGGCGCAGAACGACGAGAAGCGGAATCTGATCTTTGAGTCCGGATGTCACGAGGGGAATTTCGGGATGACTGGCATTCTTAGCGGCGGACGAGCCGACGACCGGGCTGCCGAAGCAGCCAGGTAGGACCAAGGACGTCGAGTGGAGACCTGACTGCACGAGAAGGGAAAGACGCTGGTCGCCGACACCACAGCCACGAATTTCACCTCCAAGACCACTTCAGGGGGTCCCGCGATAGCCTCTAGCTGGTCGAACGCCACGCGCGCGTCGACACGAACACGATGGAGCGCAATATCATGATTTGCGATCCGACGACGTGGACCGTACGCATTGGTCTGGGGATATGGACGGGAGGCCGATCTGATCTTTGAGTCTGCGTGTCACCGGGAGGAGGCAAATCGACGGGCCTTCTCTGGCTGTGCGCGCCGAAGAGACGAAGGCTGCAGACATCGCCCCAGACTCACATGAGTGGTGACTGGGCAGCCTGGGCGCGGTCTGATAGGCAGTTTTCGTAGAGACCACGCGCTCGATACGGCAAGGAGATCTGCATGCGGATCGCATTTAGTCACCGGACGATCACGATTGCGGGACTGTTGGTTCTGGCGCTCACCGTGAGGCTGGCCTCTGGGCAGGCCGCCGCTGACATGCCGCGGCGCGCCGATGGCAAACCTGACTTCAGTGGGATTTGGCAGGCGAACAACACCGCCAATTGGGACCTGCAAAGTCATTTGGCGCGACCGATGGTGGCTCAACCGGGTGTGTTTCCCGACACCCCGGTGCTAGCGGCACCGGTCGTGGCGCTCGGTGCGATCGGCTGGATCCCAGGGGGGCCCGGTGTCGTGGAAGGCGACGAGATTCCGTACCAGCCGTGGGCGGCCGAACGGAAGCGGGAAAACATGGAGCATTGGCTGGATCGTGACCCCGAGATCGGCTGCTTTCTCCCCGGCGTGCCGCGTGCGATGTATATGCCCTATCCGTTCCAGATTCTTCACGGAACCACGAAGGTCATGATGGTCTTCGAGTTCGCCAATGCCAACCGAGTGGTTCACATGGACGAGGTCGACCCCTACCCGGGTGAGGCGTATATGGGACACTCGGTCGGTCGCTGGGAGGGCGACACTTTGGTGGTCGACGTGACGAGCTTTACGCCGTACACCTGGCTCGACCGGGCGGGCAATTTCCATAGCGACGCCTTGCACGTGGTCGAACGGTATACGCCCATTCACCGCGACGCCATGCGCTATGAGGTGACCATCGAGGACCCGAAGGTCTTCACCCGCCCGTGGCGGATGAGCATGCCGTTGTATCGGCGGTTGGAGGACGATAGACAGCTGGCAGAATTCCGGTGTGTCGAGATGGTCGAAGAGACCATCTATGGGCACCTTCGCAAAGAACCGCTGGTGGAACATTGGGAAGGCCTGACGATGCGTCTGGATGTCGCGCGCACCGTTCCGCCCTCCGAGCAGCTATACGAACGTCAGGTATCGGGCAACCCGCCCGCGGAGCGGTGAAGGCAACGAGCAGGTTTTGGGAACGGTGCCGTCAAGGGCCCGTGACATCGAAGCGGACATGGAGTAGACGAGACAGAGTACGAAGGAGAGTCGACATGCGCAGACAGTTCGCCGGTTTCGTCGCGTTGGTTGCCGGAGTCGGCGTTGCGGGAGGGCTCATCGCGCCACTGCACGCCCACCATGCCTTTTCTGCTGAATTCAACGCCGACGAACCGATCAGATTTGAAAAGGCAACGGTCACGATGATGCAATGGGTTAATCCGCACGTCTGGATCTATATCGACGTGACCCAACCGGACGGAACCGTCGAAGATTGGGCGGTCGAGGCCGGGAGTCCAAACATCTTGTTCAGGCGAGGCTTTACTAAGGAAGCCCTGATGCCCGGGGTGGAGATCGTCGTCGACGGCTATCGGGCGAAAGACGGATCACGACGGGCCAATGGCCGGGATCTCACGTTACCTGATGGCACCAAGCTGTTTCTCGGCTCGTCGGGTACGGGTGCCCCGTACGAGCTGCAGCGACCCGGCGTGGACACGGTGCGGCCGTAATCCGCGGCACGCGCTCAGTAAGTTCCCGGAAACTGGCTGACCAGATAGGCCACTTATGCAGCGCTTGATTGCGGTCGCTCTGACCCTCTTGTTGAGCCACATGCTGTGGCGTTCGCGGCAGACTCGTTGCGCGAATCGGCGATGCGTGCCGCTGGGCAGCTTGATCTATAGGAAATTCAAAAACTCATTTCTGGTACGTTCAGACACGAATCGGGCATAGTCGGCCAGGGCGCGGTGAGAAGGTGCAGCCGTATCCGCACTCTTTCATCGGTTCTGTTGCAACGTTTGGGATCACGCGCGAGAGTCCGTTGGGTGGACCTCGCTACACGGCCAATCCGAACACCTTGTGGATCAGCCGCGTCTGACCGACCACGTCGCCCTTCGCCATCCACCGCGCCTGCCCCTTGCGGAGCGCATGCATTATCTCGATACCGCGGACGGTCCGCCACGCCGTGGTGAACCGCTTGAACCCCAGCATCGGCCGGGTACGGCGTTTGATGAATCGATGGTCCTGCTCGATGACGTTGTTCAGATACTTGCATTGGCGGAGAGACGAACGTGGTCGGAAAAATCCCTCGTGTTTGATGGCCTCGAACGCGATCGGGTAAGCGGGGTTCTTGTCCACGTTCACGACGCGAGGGGACGTCGTATGAGACGCACCGACCGTCTTGCGGAAGAACGCGATGGCCGCATTCCTGTCGCGCGTGGCCCGGAGCAAGAAATCCAGCGTGTCACCGTTGGAATCAACGCCCCGGTAAAGATAGTGCCAGGCCCCGCCGACACGCACGTACGTCTCGTCGATTCGATACGAATCCGTGGTGCGTCTCAGAAATGGCCGGCACCGCTTGTCGATCTCCGGCGCATAGCGCTGCACCCATCGATAGATCGTCGTATGGTCGACACACAGGCCCCGCTCGCGCATCATTTCTTCGAGGTCGCGGTAACTCACGGCATACCGCAAGTACCACCGAACACACAGGAGGATGAGTCCTGGTTCGAACTGACGCCATTTGAACGGATTGTCGCTGGGCATGATGGGGATCCGGTCCAGTCGTTGTCAAAGACCGTCCATCCGATCGCGAGGACGTCGCCTGACGGGCGTGGCGGGTTTCGATACCAGGCCTGGAATGCGGAGCGGCCCATCTCTTTGTCGAGGACGTCGATCTCCCACTGGTTCGAGTCGAGAAATGTGCCGGATCCAAACATTCCCCCACGACCTCACCATCTGCTGGCGTAGATTCTCGAGTCCACGACTGTCGTATAGCCGCTTAAAACGCTCTGCCCCGCTCACGCAGGATCTGGATGGCGTGGCCGAGATTGTTCTGCGTCGCGGGGAGTTCGAAGCACAATACTATGAGCAGGTTGCGGTGGCCTGATTCAATGGATCCAGTCTCCGAAGAACCCGGTACGGTTCAGTCGGTTGGCATCGTGCGGGCCAGTCACGATTCGTACAACAACGCCACCCGGAAGTGCCAAGGACGGAAGCACTAAGTCCTCAAGATCGCGACCACAGTTCCACCACAGGTTCTTTCCTGCCAACAAACAGGATTCGTTCAGCGAAAGCCATGAGGTCCGGAACACCGATCGGAACGGCAACCTCAACCACTGGATCCTTGCCGCGGCGCTTAGTGTGCCATTCGTTATAAGGATAGAGGTCCATGGGTACGAAGCAGTCCCGCCCTCTCGGGTGGGGCATTGGCTTCGTGGCACCAGTATTGAGGGGCGACAAGACCACGTCCGTTCCGTGCCGCTCAAACAATCCTGCAGTACTCGAAACAATTAGCGCGTGCCTATCTCTTCGATAGGCCCTGGCGCTGAGCAGTCTTTCTACGCGACCCTCATCAACCCAGAAGAAGACGTGGCGATTGACTAACCTGTACCATTCAATGGGAGTTATTCCATCGCGCAGGGCGCGCGCCAAGCCTATGTCGTCCATGGGTTTTTGATCACGCAGGATCGCCCTGCCATGTGTGACGTCGGCGATGGGTACCAAGTCTCGTCGGTTCGACGCTTCGATCAGGTGGCGCCTTTCGCCTTGGACGCCGAACAGATCTAGGAGCGCCGACGTACTCAGGAGTCCGAGCCTCCTTATGGACTCCACGTTGTCGATGTGGGTCAGGTGAAAGAGCCTCGGATAGCGTTGGACAATCGCCGCAGGATCCGCCATTTATCTCCAGATCACCAGTTTCGTCGATCGATGATGCTTCGAAAGTTGAAACGTGTTGCAACGAGCGACACTGGTGCCGCAGCCACGCGTTCGACTTCCTCGATGAAATGAATCGTGGGTTTACTGAGCTGCTCAAAGCGACGCGCGGCCCTGTTCTTTATGGACAAGTAGTCCGCGAATGTTAGGGCGATGTCCGTGGGACCGTTGAGCGATGAAGCTTGTCTCAAGAGGCGCCAATCGAACTCCGCGATTCGACGTGCTCTGTTGGTCGTCGATGTCCGTTCAGTCTCTTCGAGCTCCTTTAAGGAGATCCCAGACCGCCGATGAACGTCCTTGAGTGTCAGCTCCTTCGTCATCGGACCTGAGTCCCCGGTCGTGGGACTTCCAACACGAATGGGGTAGGTTCTGCAGACCATTACGATCCGGCGGACGCGCGTAGGCGCAATCCCAGCTTCCGCGAGACAACCGCTAACGGTTGTGTCTCGAGATGTCACGTGGGGGTAGTCTCCATGATGAAGTGACAAGCCGGAACCCTGAGTGCCCTCCAAGAACACTCGCTGTCCTTTGGCGAAAGCATCGTCAAGTACCGTCCGCGCTTCCTGCAAGTAGTTCTTAAAAGCTGGAACGCTCGCCGCAAGCCTGACGGGTGGCGATGCGCTCGTGCGCAAGATTTTTCTGACGCTCGCCAGGCCAACGCCCTGCCCTGTTGAACCAATATGCTTGACGAGGTCGACCTCGCCGCGAACATCGGCAGGATCGATAATCATCGCCTGCGGATCGATAGACAATCGTTCCTTCGACAGCTCGCACTTCGAGATCTCCTTCAGGATGCCTTCGACAGAAATCACCGCGCCAGGGCCGATCAGCACATGCGCCTGAGTGTTGCGTCTTGTGCCGCTCGGCAAATGGTGAAACGTAAACGGCTCAGGCTCTTCGTAGACCTTGTGCCCCGTATGGTGCGAAAAAGCGGCCGAGGCTAGGTCGGTGCTGGTCGAGTCTCCCAAGTAGTCTCAGGCTATGCCGCCTGCGCTGCAGTTCCTCGTCCTCACGTTCGCTGGCTGGGTGAACCGTCACCAAGACGATCTGATCGACTATCTCCGGGAGGAGAATCGGGTCCTCCGAGAACACCTGGGCCCTCGGCCGCTTCGCCTGACGGACGCCCAGCGTCGTCGACTCGCTGTGCGCGGTCACAAACTCGGCCGGCGGGTCTTGACGCAGGTCGCGGGCATCGTCACCCCGGATACGATCCTGCGTTGGTACCGGAGACTGATCGCCAAGAAATACGATGGCAGCGCCCGCCGACGTCGAGGTCGACCAATGACCCGACAAGACGTCGCCGAGCTCGTGGTCAGGATGGCGGTCGACAATCCGCGGTGGGGCTACACGCGGATCCGCGGCGCGCTCTCGAACCTCGGCCACACTATCGCCCGGACCACGGTGAAGCGGATCCTGCACGACCACGGAGTCGACCCGGCGCCCGAGCGGAGCCGGCACATGCCCTGGAAGACGTTCCTGCAGGCGCACTGGGAGGGCCTGGCGGCCTGCGATCTGTTCACCGTCGAGGTGTTGACGCTGGCGGGGCTCAGGCGGTACCTCGTCTTCTTCGTGATCGAGCTGAGATCCCGCCGCGTGACCATCGCCGGGATCCACCCGCAGCCGGGCAGCGCGTGGATGGAGCAGCAGGCCCGCAATTTGACCGACCCGGTCGATGGCTGTTTGCGCAGGGCGCGCCATCTGATTCACGACCGCGATCCCCTCTCTACGCGGGTCTTTGGCGAGATCCTGGAGAGCGCCGGTGTTCAGCCGATTCGGCTGCCGCCGAAGAGTCCCAATCTCAACGCCTATGCCGAGCGGTTCGTCAGGTCGATCAAAGAGGAGTGTCTCACACGCGTGATCCCGATCGGCGAGGGGCATCTGCGTCGTCTCGTCTACGAGTACAGAGAACACTACCATCGCGAGAGAAACCACCAGGGACTCGACAACCAGCTCCTGCAACGACCACCACCTCCGCGAAGGCCGGACGCCGACGTTCGGCGGCGGGTACGCCTCGGAGGATTACTCAGTTTCTACAATCGAGAGGCCGCATGAGGGGTCGACCGATTAAACGCACCTTACGCCCTCGCGGAAGCCCTCGCGCAGTACGGACCGCCAGCGATCTTCAACACCGACCAAGGCAGCCAGTTCACCAGCCTGGAGTTCACTCAGACGCTCAAAGACGCAGGCGTGCAGATCTCGATGGACGGCAAGGGCCGCTGGATGGACAACGTCTTCATCGAGCGGCTGTGGCGCTCGCTCAAGTACGAGTGCGTCTACCTGCACGACTTCGAGGTTGGCTCCGAGGCGCGGGCCAGCATCGGCCGGTGGATCGACTTCTACAATGCCGAGCGACCGCACTCGTCGCTCGATGATCGCACGCCTGATGAGGCGTACTCGGATTTGGGAGGTGCGCCGACCTCGTCGCTGCGCTCCTCGTCAGCGCAGTCGGAAGCGGCTTAGAAACATGAACCTGGAATCCACCTTAACTTGGCCGCTGAGCTGTCCAAAGGATGGGGTCCACCTCTTACATCGGTTGCCCACCCAATACCGTAATGCGCTCGAGGCGCTACGCGACCGGACCTGACGCACGCGTTTGACGTCGGACGGTTCCAGACTGACAAAGTGCTTCCGCCAGCTATGGATCGTCTGGGCACTGACGCCGTGCTACTTTGCCATGGAGGCGTTTCGAAAGCTGACGGAAGACTCGGTGGTATGGGTTCGGAGGGAGCGCTATTGGAGACTGCGAGAGGAGCATGATGAACCAGGACGCGCAGCGGAATACTGACCCGAGTGGCGACACCGCGCCAGATACCGTGCCTATGGGTCAGTCCGCCCCAGACTATGCCGAGGTCTACAGACAGCGATATGAGACGTTTCGGCACTTGGATCGACTGCGATGGCAGATGCTGCAGATTGCGGTCGGGATAGGTTCTGTCGTGCTTGCGTTCGGCGGTGACGCGCGAGGTCCGCAGTGGTGGGTTGTGGGTGCCGTAGGTGCCCTTCTGCTTACCTGCGGAGTTGTGATGGAGAGGATACGCGGAGGCATCGACAAGAACGGTGCGGTCTTGAGGAAGGTTGGTGCGCGGATTGGCGATCACCAAATCCCCGACACGAGTGGGAGGTGGTTCGCGTCGTCGTTCTGGATCGCGCTAGCACTGATTGGTGCTGGAGTTGGCTGCTTTTGGTGGTCGGCCTGCTTGCGATGACGATGTGAACCGCTTGGACGTAAGGTGGTAGGACACGTGGGAGGTCTCCTAGGACTCTTGGCTGAACTCGCGAAGCGTCCGCGAGTGTTCATTAGCTACCACCACGCGGGTGACCAGAGGTATTACGACATTCTGTCGAACCTTCTTCATGACCAGTATGCATTGGTGACCGATCGATCACTTGACGAAGAAGTGGACAGCGCGAACTCAGAATACGTAATGCGTCGAATTCGCGAGGGTTACATAACAGGGACCTCTTGTACGCTGGTGTTATGTGGCGAGGAAACGGCCTCGAGGAAGTATGTGGATTGGGAGATCAAGGCCACCTTGGATGCGGGCCATAGCTTAATCGGTATCGCGCTAGAGCCTCCCGGGAGTTACTACCTGAAGCCAGACAGGTTCTTCGACAACCTCATGACTCGATACGCAGGCCTGGTGGATTGGCTTGAAGTCGTTGGGGATCCGGCGACGATTCAAAAGGAGATCGCTGCAGCAGCGCTGAGATCGAGGGCCTTGATCGACAATTCGCGCCAGATGAAGGCTCGCAACGGGTGAACCCAACTGGCACTTCCGTCTCTTTCAGATGGTCGTGAAAAAGCTCAGTTGGAATAATGGCTCCTTTCCCTCCGGGCACACGTCATCATCGTTTGCGACCGCGACCGCGATCCAGCAGCGGTGGGGGTGGAAGGCGGGGTTCCCCGCGTACCTGTTGGCGAGCTACGCCGGTATCACCCGCCTGCACCAAAACCACTATCTGGGCGACGTGGCCTTCGGCCTCGAACGCCAGTTCGCGAAGAAAGTCGCCGCAATCACGACCCGAGAGGACGGCGTTGGTGCGCGGATGCGGGCAGGCCTACGCGCTTCAAACCGTCGAGCCCGTCACCTACCGATGCGGTACGAGACGGGTCTGCCAAGCTCGGTCATCCGGTTCAGAACGTGACACGCGAGCACGGCCTCACGCCGTTGCCCCGATGAACGGCGTGCCCGAAGACAGTCGCCGACGATCGACGTGTACCGGAAGAACGCATTCTCCACGCGCGCGTGCTGATGGTCACCAGACGCCTGCGTCCACCGTCGCCGTCCGAGCGCCTTCACCCTCCTGATCGTCCGATCGCGGGCACCTGATCGGGCGCCCCGTCGAGACAACGACGCGGTCTTGGTCGGCGGCACCACGACCCTCGCCCCGCGCGCACCGGCCGCACCATAGCACGCGAGCGTGTCGTAGGCCGGATCCGCCGTCACTCTGGTGAGGTGTCCATCCACCTCGTCGACCAGACTGATCCCCGTCATCGCGTCCTCGGCCGTCGGCTCAGTCAGCGCGCAGGCCACGATCACACGGGACCCGTCCACGCCGAGATGGAGCTTCCTCCAGCCGCGTCGCCCTCGGCCCCCATGTGTCGCCGCGGCCCACTCACCGTCGCCGACGATGGACAGTCCGGTGCTGTCAACGATGAGGTGCAGGCTGGTGCCCGGGCGGGCGCGCCGACGCGCGAGGGCGAGATGCTGACCGCGTCGCGAGAGCGTGGTGTGATCGGGTGCCGTGAGATCGACGCCCAGCATCCCGAAGATCGAGGTCAAGACGCCCTCGGTCTGACGCAACGGTAAGTGGAAGATGAGCCGGAGCGTTAGGGCGGTTTCGATGGCGAGATCGGAATACTGGAGTTGCCCGCTCCGCCTGCCGACGCCAGCCGCTGCCACGTGGCGATCGCGTCAGGCGTGAGCCAGAGGGTGACGTCGCCTCGCCGCACGAGGGCTCGGTCGTACTCGGCCCAGTTCCCGACGCGATACGTTGTCTTGTACTTCGGATGCACTCTCGACTTCACATCGAGATCATGACCCGCCGGCGGTCGCGATGGTCAACATGCCGGCCACTGCTCGCCCACCGCGCTGAATCAGCGCACCAACGCCGGTGATCGCCTCGCCGAGATCAAGCCAGGTCGAAACGATCGAGATTCATCACCTTGTCCCACGCAGCGACAAAGTCACGCACAAATGCCTGCTGCGAGTCGTCACATGCGTAGACTTCCGCGATGGCTCGGAGCTGGGAGTTCGAACCGAAGACGAGATCGACGGCGGTGCCTGTCCACTTGAGCTCGCCCGTCCCGTGATGGCGTCCCTCGAACACGTGTTCGGACGCAGAGGACGCCTGCCACGTCGAGTTCATGTCGAGCAGGTTGACAAAGAAATCAGTGGTCAACATCTCAGGCCGCTTGGTGAAGACGCCGCGTTCCGACTGCCAGACATTTGCGTTCAGGACGCGCAGGCCGCCGACGAGCACCGTCATCTCGGGAGCGGTCAAGGTCAACAACTGCGCCCGGTCCACCAGCAACGCTTCGGCGGATCGGCTGCGTCCGTTCCCGAGGTAGTTACGGAACCCGTCTGCGGTCGGTTCCAGCACGGCAAATGAGTCCACGTCTGTCTGTTCTTGCACCGCGTCGGTGCGCCCTGGCGAGAACGGCACCTGCACGTCGTGCCCGGCGTTCCTCGCAGCCAGTTCGACGGCTGCGCACCCGCCCAGAACGATCACGTCCGCGAACGAGACCTTCGTCCCGCCTGCCTGCGAGCTGTTGAAGCCCCGTTGGATGTCCTCCAGGACGCCTAGCACAGTCCCCAGCTGAGCCGGCTGGTTCACGTCCCAGTCTTTCTGCGGTGCGAGGCGAATGCGCGCCCCGTTTGCCCCGCCGCGCTTGTCGCTGCCACGGAATGTCGAGGCGGACGCCCAGGCGGTTGAGACCAGTTGGGAAATGGACAGTCCCGATTCGAGGATCGTGCTCTTGAGCGCGGCGATGTCTTGCCCATCAATCAACTCATGATCGACGGCGGGCACCGGGTCTTGCCACAAGAGCTGCTCGTCAGGAACCTCCGGGCCGAGGTACCGCGAAATTGGCCCCATGTCACGGTGCGTCAGCTTGTACCACGCTCTGGCGAAGGCATCTGCAAACTGGTCCGGGTTCTCGAGGAAGCGCCTCGAAATCGGTTCATAGATCGGGTCCATCCTCAGTGCGAGGTCCGTCGTCAGCATGACAGGGGTGTGCTTCTTCGACGGATCGTGAGCATCCGGCACGGTGTCCGCGGCCCCGGGGTCCGTCGGAACCCATTGATACGCCCCCGCGGGGCTCTTGGTCAGATCCCACTCGTAGCCGAACAGGGTCTCGAAGAAGCTGTTGTCCCAGGTCACCGGGGTGGGTGTCCAGGCGCCCTCCAGCCCGCTGCTGATCGTGTCGCCGGCCTTGCCGCTGCCGAACGTATTCTTCCAGCCGAGGCCCTGCTCCGCGATGGCCGCACCCTCGGGCTCGGGACCGACGTGCTGGTCTGCATCGGCGGCACCATGGGTCTTGCCGAACGTGTGCCCCCCGGCGATGAGGGCAACCGTCTCCTCGTCGTTCATCGCCATCCGAGCAAACGTCTCTCGAATGTCCCTGGCGGCGGCAAGCGCACTCGGCTCACCGTTCGGCCCCTCCGGATTCACGTAGATCAGGCCCATCTGAACAGCACCGAGAGGGTTCGCGAGCTCCCTGTCGCCGCGGTAGCGCTCGTCGGCAAGCCACTCGGTCTCGGGCCCCCAGTAGATGTCCTCCTCAGGCTCCCAGACGTCCGCGCGCCCGCCGGCGAAACCGAACGTCTTGAGCCCCATCGACTCCAGGGCACAGTTGCCCGCGAGGATCATCAGGTCGGCCCACGAGATCTTCCGGCCGTACTTCTGCTTGATCGGCCAGAGCAACCGGCGCGCCTTGTCGAGGTTCACGTTGTCGGGCCAACTGTTGAGGGGAGCGAAGCGTTGCGTACCGGAGGCGCCGCCGCCGCGCCCATCGTGGATGCGGTACGTGCCCGCGCTGTGCCACGCCATCCGAATGAACAGCGGCCCATAATGGCCGTAGTCGGCTGGCCACCAGTCCTGTGACGTCGTCATCACCGCCTCGATGTCCGTCTTCAGAGCATCCAGGTCGAGTGTCTTGAACTCCTCGGCGTAGGTGAACTCCTCGCCCATGGGATCGGACAACGGGGAGTTCTGGTGGAGCATCTTCAGGTTCAGTTGATTGGGCCACCAATGTTGGTTCGCCGCGGCGCCGACCGCGGTGTGTCTGTGACCCAATACCGGGCACTTGCCCCCGCTCGCCATCTTGTCCTCAGTCGTGTCGTGCATGTCGTTCAACCTTGTCTGTTCTCTCCCGCGGGCTGATTGCGGCAGTCGGGGCAGTACCCCCAGTAGATAACCTCTGCCTCCTCAATCTCGAAGCCGTGATCGTCCTTGGCGGTGAGACACGGCGCCTCACCGACAGCGCAGTCGATGTCGACCGTGACGCCACACGTGCGACAGAGGAGGTGATGGTGATTGTCACCGACTCGATCCTCGTATCGCGTGGGCGACCCCGCAGGCTGAATCCTACGGGCCAGGCCCTTTTCGACCAGCGTTCCCAAGGTGTCATATACCGCCTGCCGGGAAATCGATCCGATGCTCCTTCGCACATCGTCGGCGAGCTCGTCGGCAGTGGCATGCGGGTGGGTCGAAACTGCGCGTAGCACCGCCAGCCGCTGGGCCGTGACTTGCAACCCGTGCTGCCTCAGGAGCCGCTCGGCGTCCGCGTGCACCGCGCAAAGTCAATCACTTATTCTGGACTACGTCAAGTATTAGGCTGGATCGAATATCGACCGCCACACGCGTACGAGAGCGATGCGCCCAGCGGCCGTCGCTGCTATCCTCGCCCAACAGCCCGCCGTGACGGGCGCTGCACGCGCCACGAAGCGCGCCCGCCCGGAGGCTCCATGCAGCGAACGTCCACGCCTGCGGAGGTAGAGATGAGCAAGCGTCTGACGCACGTGGCTCTGGCCGGTCTGTTGCTGATTCTCGGCGCCCGGGACGCGGCGGCGGAGATCATGCGATGGCAGGTCGACGGCGAGACGCGCGAAGCCATCGTCTACTTTCCGGCGTCACCGGGACGGGAAGGAGCTCCGCTGGTCTTGTCGTTCCATGGGTACGGCGACAACATGCAGAACTTTCAGTACACGAATGTTCACGTAGCGTGGCCCGCCGCGATCGTCGTGTACTTCCAGGGACTCGAGAGGCGCGGCGGCCTTCCCGGTTGGCAGGTGGAGCGTGGCGGCGGCGACCGCGACCTCAAGCTCGTCGACGTGGCACTCCGGTCGCTGCGTGAGACGTATAGCATCGACGACGATCGCATCTACGCGACCGGCTTCTCGAACGGTGGGATGTTCACCTACCTTCTCTGGGCGGAGCGTCCCGGCGTGTTCGCCGCGTACGCCCCCGTGGCAGCCCGCCTCCGTCCCTCGGTGCGGCCCACGCAGGCCACGCCGGTGTTTCATATGGCCGGGGAGCGCGATCGGGTGGTCCGCTTTGCAGATCAGGAAGCCGCGATCGCGGTCGCCATCGAGGTGAACGGCGTTGACGCGACGACATCCTGTGGAAGCGGCTGCACGGTGTACGGAGCCGGTACGGCTGCGCCGGTCATGACCTGGATCCACGCTGGCGCCCACGTCTACCCGCGCGGGACCAGCCAGCGGATCGTCTCCTTTTTTCGCGAACACTCCCGTATGGTGCGAGAAAACGGCCGAGGCGAGTGAATCCCCGAGACAACGTGGGTGACGCCCGTGTCTGAGCCATGTAGCCTCCGGCCATGCCCCACGCTCTACACTTCCTCGTGCTGGCCTTGGCTGGCTGGGTGAATCGCCACCAAGAAGATCGCATCGACTATCTCCGGGAGGAGAATCGCGTCCTCCGGGAGCATCTTGGTCCTCGACCGCTTCGCCTGACTGACGCCCAGCGCCGTCGACTCGCGGTGCGAGGCCAGAAACTCGGCCGGCGGATCTTGAGTCAGGTGGCAGGCATCGTCACGCCTGACACGATTCTCCGCTGGTACCGGCGGCTGATCGCCCAGCAGTACGATGGCCGTGCCCGCCGGCGTCGGGGACGGCCGATGACACCCAGGGCGGTGGCCGAATTCGGGTGCTTCCGTCATCAAGTGTTGGTGAAGAGAGCTTAAGCCCTAATCATCCAGATACTTCCAGCCGATTTTGACGCTGGCAGCTCTCTGGCACTGAATATCTAGTCTAAGCGGTTTGGTTAGAACGAGATAAGGGCGGGGTAGCAACAGTTGATGGCGGAAGCACCCGACGGCGAGCAGCGCAGCAGCACCGCCACGTCCTCCAGGAACAGCACCTCCGGCAGCGCGTCCACGTCGACGTTAGCGTCGGACCGATGTCGAGCCATCCGTCGTCCTCCCTCCGCACCGCGCGGTCGGCCAGTCGCTGACGCGCCTCACGGGTCGTCCCTCCAGCACCTTCGCCCGCGCCGCGGTCGCGGCGCGCTCCGCCTGCTCCCACACATCCAGCGCCTCGACGCACTGCGCTTCGAATCCAGGCGGCACCCGGCGATAGCCGTTGAGCCGCGCATTCAGGGTGGGCTGGCTGATGCCGAGCAGCTTGGCGAACTTTCGCTCCGACAACTCCAGCCGCACCAGCCGGGCACGTATCGCGTGCAGGTCAGTAACCATTGGTGACTTCATGGATCCGGAATTTAGAGCCATCCGTGGTGACAGTCAAGAGTCATTTGTGATTACAATATGCAGATGAGCATCATCGGACAGCGCCTGCGCGCGGCCCGCTCGCTGAGGGGGGTCACCCAACGCCAGCTCGCCGCCAGGATCGCCACCAAACGAGAGGCGGTCTCGATGGTCGAACTCGGCTATTCGCGGTTCTCCGTCGACAAGCTCGGCGGTGCCGCTCGGGCGCTCGACGTGTCGAGTGACTACCTCCACGGGCTCACCGATGACCCCAGGCCCGCCGGCCAGCTGGTCCGCGCGCTCGACGCCGCCGAACAGGGTCTCGATAACCCGGCCGCCCGCGCCGCGGCCTTCGAAGACGGCGACTACGTCGGTGTCTCGGAACTCGCCTCCGCCGCTGGCGACGGGGCCGTCGTCGAGCATGAGCGCGTCACCGGGCGGATCAAGTTTCGCGGGGCGTGGCTCGCCCGTCACGGACTCGTGGCCCGCCACTGTCGCGTCATCCAGGTCAGCGGCGAGTCGATGGAGCCGACGCTGGTCGACGGCTGCTCGATTCTCGTCAACCAGGCCAGCCGCCGCCGCCGCGTCGGGCGTCTCTTCGTCGTGCGCACCGACGACGGGCTCATCGTCAAGCGCGCCGGGAAGGACGCATTTGACGCTTGGCAGCTCGTCAGCGACAACCCCAACAAGCATGTCTGGCCCAATCGGCCCTGGCCGACCGACGCCGTCATCGTCGGCGAGGTCAAGTGGGCCGCGAGGACGTTCGTCTGAGGGAAATGATCCGATGAGTTCCACGCACAACAACATCCGCGACACACCGACAGACGCGGACGCTGCATCCAACAAGGTGATCGAGGTAGCGGCTGCAACGCTTCGGCGAAGACCCCAAGCAACGAGAGCAGATACGGTGTCACCGCAGCCGACGACCAAGGCAAGGCCCGATTCGCAGTCCCGCCACCGCGTACGCGTCGCTCAAGGGATCTACAGAGATCGTTGGGGCTTGGCCGCCACGGTCAAGGTGAACGGGGTCCAACGAGAGATCCGGTTCCCGCCGGGTACACTCCTCAAGACCATCCGGGCGCGCCGGGACGAGTTGCGCGCCAGCCTGCGGACGCTGCCGACAGGCGAGCGGCATACGCTGGCCGACGATGCGTCTCGGTATCTCCGGCAGATCAGCAACGAACTCGTGAGCATTGCGGACCGCCGGCACTACATCGGGGAGTGGGCCGCGCGCTTTGGCCACCTCAAGACCCTGGCGCTGCCGCAGCATACGGCTGCGCTCAACGACCAATTGCGCCAGTGGCGGGAGACGCTGTCGGTCTCGGCGTGCAACCATCGACGGGATGCGCTGACCAATCTGGTGAAGGTGCTGTACGGGCGCCGCGCCGCGGCCGAACTGGTCGATCTTGTCCGGTTCACGCGTCCGCGCCCACGCCCGCGGTGGCTCGATCGCACTCACATCGCGGACGTGCTGGCGCAGTTGACGCCGGGGTCCAAAACCGTAGTACGCTTACGGCTGATGCATTGGACTGGCATGCGGCCGTCGCAGATGGGACGCTTGCGGCCCGAGGATTTCCGCCTCGACGAGCCGACCCCGTTCGTCGCCGTGCCGCGCGGCAAGGGAGGGCGGCTGGCGGCGGTTCCGCTCGTCGGCGACGGGCTGGATGCGGCCCGCGCGTTCATGGCGATTGGCGCCTACGGGGGCTGGTCCTGCCCCAGTGCGAACAGGGCGCTGGAACGGGCGGCCAGAAAGGCCGGTCGCCCTGCGTTCACCGTGTATCAGATCCGCCACGCCTTCGCGACGGGACTTCGGCGGACGGGATCGGACGTGGCGGACATTCAGGACCTGTACGGGCATACGGATCCCGAGACGACGATGATCTACGCGCCGCCGCAGTTGCAGAAGCATGCCGAAGCGATTGCGCGTTTGCAGCGTGCGGACCGGGCACCAAGCCCGGTTTTGGGCGGCATTCGGCTGGCAGTACAGGCTGGCAGTACAGACATGAAACCCGTAAGTCATTGATTTTAAATGTGCGCCCTTAGCTCAGCTGGATAGAGCGTCTGGCTACGAACCAGGAGGCCGCAGGTTCGAGTCCTGCAGGGCGCGCCATTCTTTTCAATGACTTGCGGGGTCGGTCTTTTCGAGGTTAGGGAAATTGTGCCCAATTCTGGGCCCGTCTCTCCTGATTCAAGGCCAGACCTGTCCAAGACGGCCACCGCTGAGCGACGCGCCGCGTCGCCGATGTGGCCGTACCGTTTGGCCATGAGCGCCGTCGTCGCGGGGGACCAGCCTAGGATAGTCGCAACCACCGAAAGTGGCACGCCGCCTCCAGCATCCGTGTACAAGCCGTATGGCGCACGTCCTGGAACCTGGCCTTGACTTGGGCGACCCGCTTCGCGTGCGTCCAGGCGGTCTTCCAGCTCCGATCGGTCGATTTGGGTCGATGTCATAGCCACCGCCCTGGCCGATACGCTCGGCCGGAAACACGTACTGGTCTGGCGTCCGGTCGGGGAACCGGGTCGCCCACTGCTGAAACTCGGCTAATCCCCGTTCATTCAGCGGGACGACCCGTCCAGTGCCGGCCGTAGTCTTCGACAGGCCAACTGTCACCCGTCGCAAGAAGTCGACCTGGGCACGTCGCCGACTGTGCCAAGAGCTGCACTAGTCTCGGAGGGACACTACGAGAATCTGGCTGGTGCTAGAAGTCCATGACGGTCTTGAAATCCCTTGATGATGCAACTCACATCGAGACAAGTGCTTGGAGTTCGTCGACACATTCGGTATGCGTCGTGAGTACCAATGTGTGAAGGCTATGAATAAGCTACGTCAGAGACTTGTTCGAGAAAAGCAGGGCAGCATTCACCTCTGGTATCTCCTTGGGGTGCTGGTCTTGGCAGCAGTCGCGCAGCCGTCGGTGGCAATTGCGCTCTTCTACCAAATCGAGGATTTGGTGCGGATGTTGGTCGGTCAGATCTTGTCCCTCGTCTAGTTGACTCCTCATTAATCCTGACGACGGACACCGGGCGGCTGAGTTGCGATTTGGGGCTAGCAGCCCGTGGTGAAAGTCACCGAATTAGATCGATCGCCAGAAGTGATCATGCGTACTCCACTGACGCGCATGGCCATGGGCAAACGACGGCGACGTCCCAAGCAGACGTCGATGTGGGTCGCCGCACAAGATCTGCCTCGCAGCGCCGCGCACCCGTTCTACACGCGACTGAATCACATTCTCGAGAGAGCGGATTTCGACGGGTACGTCGAGTCGCTCTGTCAGCGATTCTACGCGGATGAGATCGGCCGGCCGAGTTTGCCGCCCGGCCGGTATTTCCGCGTGTTGCTGCTCGGGTACTTCGAAGGGCTCGACTCCGAGCGGGCGATCGCGTGGCGGGCGGCCGAGTCGTTGAGCGTGCGGAGCTTCTTGGGGCTGGAGCTGCACGAAGCGCCGCCGGATCATTCGACGGTCTCGCGGACGCGTCGGCTGATCGACCTGGAAACGCATCAGGCTGTCTTCGCGTGGGTGTTGCAGCGACTGGCTGAGGCGAAGCTTGTCAAGGGCAAGACGATCGGTATCGATGCGACGACGCTGGAAGCGAACGCCGCCCTGCGAAGTATCGTGCGGCGCGACACCGGCGAGGCGTATCAGGACTTCTTGATCCAGCTCGCCCAGGCCTCGGGGATTGAGACCCCGACGCGTGCCGATCTGGCGCGCATCGATCGGAAGCGGAAGAAGAAAGGCTCGAACGACGACTGGACCCATCCGCACGATCCTGACGCAAGAATCACCAAGATGAAGGACGGCCGCACGCACCTCGCGCACAAGGCGGAGCAGGCGGTCGACCTCGACACCGGCGCGGTCGTGGCGGTGACGGTGCAGGACGCCGATGAAGGCGATGTGGCGACGAGCCGCGCGACGCTGATCACCGCGGCGGAGCACATCGAGACCGTGGTGCCTGCGGGCCGTCTTGCCGAGGTCGTCGGGGACAAGGGCTATCACAGCAACCAGGAACTCGTCGATCTTGAAGCCATCGGCCTCCGCAGCTACATCTCGGAACCAGATCGCGGCAGGCGTAAGTGGAAAGACAAGGCGGAGGCGCGCGACGCCGTCTACCGAAACCGTCGGCGTCTTCGCGGCGCGCGCGGGCAACGCCTGCTGCGCCGGCGCGGGGAACGACTCGAACGCCCCTTTGCCCATCTCTATGCCACCGGGCGGCTACGCCGCGTATACCTGCGGGGGCACGACAACATCCTCAAACGCGTCCTGCTGCACGTTGCTGGACTGAACCTTGGGTTGCTGATGCGGACGCTCACGGGTGTCGGGACACCCCGCAGTCTTCAGGGGCATGCGGTGGCGTGTCTTCGGCTGTTGTGGTCGCTCATGCGACTCCCGGAGACGCGTTGGGGCGCGCCGTGGATCTTATCTCGACCTACCATCGCCGCCAACGACCTCCGCGTGGGGCACTGCCATGTCTGGGCCGACCCGTCGTTCGGTGGTGCTTTCACCACGGGCTGCTAGGCCTGCGCCGGAGCCGGCACCGGATCGACGAGTCCGGGACGCGGCCCCTCGGGCTCGCCGCGGGCGACACGCGGCACCAGATGCTGGGCCTGCGCACGCACGGGGACGTGACGCTGGTCGTCGCGGACACGGCGGTGGCCCTGGCGGACCTGATCGACTTCGCGCGCGGCGCCTACAGGCTGGACACCGCCGCCATTCGCCACCTCGTCGATGCGGCGACGACCGCCGACCCCCACTACACGCCGAGCACGACGCGACGCGAGGCCCACACGCTCGACACGCAGGCGCGGTACGCGCGCTGGCAAACGGCCTACCGCGCGCTGAAGCAACGGCGCCCACACATGTCCGACGTGTGGTACGCCCGGCACATCGCCAAGCAAGAGATTGCGGCCGGCCGCGACGCGAGCACCATCCGCAGACACATGACGGGACGGCCGGGGGCCGTCACGCGGCGCGGCTGACGCGACGGGCCACGGAAAAGGAGGCATGGTCGAGCCGCCGTCGCTCGGTCGGGCAGGCCGTCCCGAGCGGGGATACCACACCTGAGAGCTTGTAGAGCAATTTGTATACTTAGTGGCCATTTGAATCTATAACTGATTTATTTACAGCAACTTACAAGTATAAAATTGGAGAAACATCATCCACGAGCAGGAACTGCTCGACGCCGGGGACCAGCTGGTCGCCTATCTGGCGCAGCAGGCGCAGGCGGTGCCAGCCCGCCAGCGGTCCCACACGGCCAACTCCGCCGCCCCGCGCCCCGCATCACCCCTCCGCCTCGTACGACGCGGCACCGCGTAAGAGCGCGCCCCTGCGGGTCGGGGGGAGTGGCGGGGGCCGGACCACCGCCCGTTTGTGCGCCGGGGATCGCGTCCAGGCCCAGCGTACGGGCCAGCCAGCGATCGCGGCACACATGGCGACGGGGCGGCCCGACGCGGCCGACCCCGGGCACGCACCTAGCCCGACCGAGGCTCCACGCCGGCCCTGAGACCGCTGGTCTATGTCCGCGAACAGTCGGCTCTCAGGCGTCCGGGCCCTCGGGACCGTTCGCCCCGCAGTTCCAACACTGGACGAACTGGCCCTCGTTGCCTTCCTGGCAGCTCGGGCACGTCCAGCCGGGCGGCGCCGGGCCCGCCGGCGCGAGTGCCTCGGCCACGAGCCGCTTCGCCTCCTCGACGTTCGACGGATCGACGACCCACAACTCGGGCCATGTCTCTGTTAGCGGGAGCTCGCCGGCCGCGCCTGATCGGTACTCGCCCTGGATGTGACACGCGATGTCGTGCATCTCAAGGACGTGCTTGATGTGCATGACCTGGGCCAGAACGGGTGCGCTGTAGATTCTCATGTATCCGCGCTCGCACGGCGTGGCTCGACATCCAAGAAAGTGGGAGACATCACCGTTTCGGCCCTTCGAATACCCGAAGCCAACCATACATCGAACCGTTGATGTCTGTGTTGTGCGGTTGTCTGGTGACCGATCGGGGCGCGGATCGGAGGCCCAGAAGAGCATCGGCACACTTTCACAGTGGGGCGCCGCCCCTGTTGAGGACCTTGGAAACCACAGCTACGCAGCGAGTACCCGCCCGATTAAAGCGCTTTTCATAACCGTGTGGCGTTCTAGTAGCCGCAATGCCGAAAATAGTTACGGCATTCGGCGGGACTGAAGCGTTGTAGGCATTCCCCGAGTAACGGCCAGAGCGTGTCGATGCTGCGACAGCGGGCCGCGCGGACGATCGCCTTCAGCTTGGCGAAGCAGAGTTCGATGGGGTGAAGGTCGGGACTGTATGGCGGCAGCTACCACAGGGTCGCGTCGGCCTGCTCGATGGCGCGGCGGACGCTGGCGATCTTGTGCACGCTGAGGTTATCGGCGATGACGATGTCGCCCGGCTGCAGCGTGGGCACCAGGATCTGTTCGATGTAGGCCAGGAAGCTGGCGCCGTCGATCGCGCCATCGAAGACGCCCGGCGCGGTCAGGCCGGTGACGCGGAGGGCGGCGAGGAACGTACTGGTCTGCCACCGGCCCCCCGGGGTGTGGTCGTGGACCCGCGCGCCGCGCACGTCGCGCCGGAGCAGATTGGTGGTGACGCCGGTTTCGTCCAAAAACACGAGGTGCGCCGGGTCCCAGGTCGGCGCCGCGACGCGCCAGTCCGTGCGCGCGCGGGCGACGTCAGGCCGATCGTGCTCGGACGGCCGCACCGTTTTTTTTAACGGTGATGTCCAGAGCCTGCACGGCGCGCCAGATCGTCGCCAGACTGACCGGCGTGCCAAGCCCGTCCTGCAGCTCCACGAGCGTGCGATCCGGTTGCTCCGCGATCAACGCGGCCAAGGTGTGCAGGTGCGGCTCAAGCATGGGACGTCGCCCGTGCCGCTGGACGCGGGGCGCCACCTCGCCGGTTTCACGCCGCCGCTGTTTCAACAGCCGCACCCACGACCCACTCACGTGGTACTTCGCCGCGACGTCCGCAGCCTTCATCCCGGCATCGCTGTCGAGCAAGACTCGTTCTCGCAGATCCATCGAATAGGCACGCATCGGTCCTCCTGCATCAGTGCGCGCAGAAATACCACACCCGCCCCAGGTAGTACAAGGCCTATTTGAAAAGCGCTTTAATACCCAATAAACGGCCGATTCGCAGTTGGTCGCGACCCGCATGGCTGTGCCTGAGCATGGTATGCACTCCACACGCATGCGTACCTTGCTGACCGCTTCATCGGCGCCACCCACCTCACGCCGGCCATCTACGAGGAGGTGGAGGCCGACAAGACCGCGACCGGCCAGGCCATGCTCGTGGTCGCGCTCGCCAGCGTGGCCGCCGGCATCGGGTTGACCGGCGAAGGCACGGGCCTGCTCGTCGGGACCGTCGCGGCGCTGTTCGGATGGGTGATCTGGGCAGCGTTAATTTACGTCCTTGGTGCGAAGGTCTTTCCCCAGCCCCAGACCCAGGTCGACATCGGAGAGCTGCTCCGGACCACTGGGTGCGCGGCCGGCCCCGGCGTGCTGCGCGTGTTCGGCATCGTGCCAGGGCTCGGGCCCCTCATTCTGCTGGCTGTGTCGGTCTGGATGCTCGTGGCGATGGTGATCGCGGTGCGTCAGGCGCTCGACTTCACCTCGACGGGCCGCACCCTCATGGTGTGCGCGGCGGGGTGGGTCGTCATGCTCATCATGATCGGCCTCCTCGGCGGATTCCTGGGCCCCGTCGCCCCATAGGCGCAGGCTGCCGGGGCGCACTGTTGACAGCCCGTCCGCGTAGGGGCCAGGTCCTGCGCCCCAGGGTTTTCTTGGACACTTGATTGCGAGAGAGTGCTCGCAGGAGGAGTGTCGAGATGGGGAAGCCAGATCAGGGTTCGGCGGCGGCGGCGGGAGCCCGGAGGGCGACCGAAGCGGCCGCCGGGCGCGGCCGTGGGGGACGGTTTTCGGCCCGGCGCAAGCGCGAGACGGTGCTGCGTCTGCTGCGTGGAGAGGATCTCGAGTCCGTGTCGCGGGAGCTAGCAGCCCGTGGTGAAAGTCACCGAATTAGATCGATCGCCAGAAGTGATCATGCGTACTCCACTGACGCGCATGGCCATGGGCAAACGACGGCGACGTCCCAAGCAGACGTCGATGTGGGTCGCCGCACAAGATCTGCCTCGCAGCGCCGCGCACCCGTTCTACACGCGACTGAATCACATTCTCGAGAGAGCGGATTTCGACGGGTACGTCGAGTCGCTCTGTCAGCGATTCTACGCGGATGAGATCGGCCGGCCGAGTTTGCCGCCCGGCCGGTATTTCCGCGTGTTGCTGCTCGGGTACTTCGAAGGGCTCGACTCCGAGCGGGCGATCGCGTGGCGGGCGGCCGAGTCGTTGAGCGTGCGGAGCTTCTTGGGGCTGGAGCTGCACGAAGCGCCGCCGGATCATTCGACGGTCTCGCGGACGCGTCGGCTGATCGACCTGGAAACGCATCAGGCTGTCTTCGCGTGGGTGTTGCAGCGACTGGCTGAGGCGAAGCTTGTCAAGGGCAAGACGATCGGTATCGATGCGACGACGCTGGAAGCGAACGCCGCCCTGCGAAGTATCGTGCGGCGCGACACCGGCGAGGCGTATCAGGACTTCTTGATCCAGCTCGCCCAGGCCTCGGGGATTGAGACCCCGACGCGTGCCGATCTGGCGCGCATCGATCGGAAGCGGAAGAAGAAAGGCTCGAACGACGACTGGACCCATCCGCACGATCCTGACGCAAGAATCACCAAGATGAAGGACGGCCGCACGCACCTCGCGCACAAGGCGGAGCAGGCGGTCGACCTCGACACCGGCGCGGTCGTGGCGGTGACGGTGCAGGACGCCGATGAAGGCGATGTGGCGACGAGCCGCGCGACGCTGATCACCGCGGCGGAGCACATCGAGACCGTGGTGCCTGCGGGCCGTCTTGCCGAGGTCGTCGGGGACAAGGGCTATCACAGCAACCAGGAACTCGTCGATCTTGAAGCCATCGGCCTCCGCAGCTACATCTCGGAACCAGATCGCGGCAGGCGTAAGTGGAAAGACAAGGCGGAGGCGCGCGACGCCGTCTACCGAAACCGTCGGCGTCTTCGCGGCGCGCGCGGGCAACGCCTGCTGCGCCGGCGCGGGGAACGACTCGAACGCCCCTTTGCCCATCTCTATGCCACCGGGCGGCTACGCCGCGTATACCTGCGGGGGCACGACAACATCCTCAAACGCGTCCTGCTGCACGTTGCTGGACTGAACCTTGGGTTGCTGATGCGGACGCTCACGGGTGTCGGGACACCCCGCAGTCTTCAGGGGCATGCGGTGGCGTGTCTTCGGCTGTTGTGGTCGCTCATGCGACTCCCGGAGACGCGTTGGGGCGCGCCGTGGATCTTATCTCGACCTACCATCGCCGCCGCCGACCTCCGCGTGGGGCACTGCCATGTCTGGGCCGACCCGTCGTTCGGTGGTGCTTTCACCACGGGCTGCTAGGGATCACGGCGGCGCGGGCGTCGCTGTGGCGTGATCAGTTTCTGGTCGCGGGCCAGGCGGGGCTAAAGAGTCGCGCGACGGAGGCCCGGGACGAGGACAATCGTCGGCTGCAGGCCAAGATCGGCGAGCTGCTGATGGAGAACGAGCTGCTCTACGCGAAAGTGGACCAACTGGAGGCCGGCGTCCCTTTGGCCCGGCGGAGGTCGACGCGATGAGTGGCGCCCATTCGATCTCCACCCGTCGGGCGTACGGCGTGCAGCGGGTCTGCCGTGTGTGGCACTGCGCTCGCTCTAGCGTGTATGCGCGGCGTCAGGCGATCCTGTCTGCGGCGCCGTGTCGTCGCCGCGGGCCGATCGGCGCCGCCCCGGACGCCGTTCTGGTCGGCCACATTCGCCGCCTGCTCGAGGCCTCGCCGTTTCATGGCGAAGGGTACCGGAAAGCCTGGGCGAAGCTGCGGGTCGCGGGGATCCGCACCGCGAAGGAGCGGGTGCGACGGCTGATGCGGGAGCACGATCTGCAGGCCCCACACCGCGTGGGCCACGTGCACGGGCCGACGGCGCACGACGGGACTATCACCACCGCGGCGCCCGACGTCATGTGGGGGACGGACATGACGGCCACCGTGACCGTCGCCGAGGGGGCGGCGTGCGTGTTCGTGGCCGTCGATCACTGTATGACCGAGTGCATCGGGCTGCATGCGGCCAAGAGGGGCACCCGCTTCGAGGCCCTGGAGCCGATCCGCCAGGGCGTTCGCGAACGCTTCGGGGGCATCGGCGACGGCGTCGCCCGCGGGTTGCGACTGCGGCACGACCACGGGTCCAACTACCTGGCTGATGACTTCCAACAGGAGATCGCCTTCTTCGGCATCGAGAGCTCCCCGAGCTTCGTGCGGGAGCCCGAAGGCAACGGCGTCGCGGAGCGCTTTATCCGTACGCTGAAGGGTGCTTCCGCCATCAACTGTTGCTACCCCGCCCTTATCTCGTTCTAACCACACCGCTTAGCCTAGATATTCAGTGCCAGAGAGGTGCCAGCGTCAAAATCAGCTGGAAGTATCTGGATGATTAGGGCTTAAGCTCTCTTCACCAACACTTGATGACGGAAGCACCGCCGTTTTCTCGCACCATACGCGGGCCTGTGGCCAAAAACAGCGGCGGTGCTCTGGCGCCAGATTATTCTTCTCCATCCTGGTCGTTGCCCTGGCTAGCGGCGTCCACGCGCATGAATAGCGGCGTCTGAGAGGCATCACCAACGATGAGCGCGTCGATCTCGTCGAGATCTTCGAGAAACTCCTGTGCGGATACCTGGCAATATCGCCAGGAACTGAATTCTGAACGTCGCACCAACCGTGCACGACGGGCAAAATTCAACGCCGCCGGCATATCGTCGACAGCCCAGCAAGCAATTGCGAGGCATTGGCTGTAATTCGGCGTCGGCGGGTCGCCCGATTCGCCATCCCGCTGGTCAAGTGCGACAACGCGGGCAAACGGCGCAGACTCGACAGCACGAATCTCTCCCCAGCGCGCCATACCGTAGTTGAAAGCGTTCTGAATATCCATGCCGTCGATCTCGGGCCATTCGCCGCGCAGCAGGCTTGCGGCCTCGGCACACGCTCCGATGCGGATATAGGCCAATGACAATTGGTGGATCGCAAGACGACGTTCTTCCGTGGACAAACCATCGTCGTGAACGAGCGGGAGCAGAATAAGCACGACGAGAACATTCACGTCCTGGTGCTTCTCGGATGAAGACGACAAACCCGATGCAAGTTGGATCCGTTCATCGGGATTCAACGACGTTACTGCCGTCGATTCGGCGAATTCTCCGTAGTCGTCCGATTGTGCTAGCAATGTCGCGTCCAGGACGTCATGCCATGCGAGATTGGCGGACTGCAGTACGCATCGTGCGTCTTCGTTCGCACCGTCGATGTCGCCGCGTGCCGATCGAACGCGAGCTCGATTCAGGTATGCGTCAGGCTTCTCATATCCGGCTTCGACTGCCCGGTCGAACAGCGAAAGCGCCTTCCCGGGATTCCGATCGTCGTCGCGAAGCGTGGCGAGATTGAACAGGACTTCTCCGTCGCTCGAATGAGCCTTCTCGATCTGCTCGAGTCGTTGATTCATCAATAGCCGCGAGTCAGGTTCAAACCTGCGACGGCGACGCAACCGTTTGACGTAGTTCAGCGCTCCGTCCCGATCCATCAAGTTGCGACGGACGATCTCATCAACCAGGGCGACATATTCTCTCGCGAGTCGACTTCTCGGACGGTCCTTCGTGAAGACGACCTGGCTCAAGAGCGACAGGCTGTCGTACCTGTGCACAATCATTGGTTCGCCCTTGAAGCCAAGCAGTTCCCGGAACGCGTCGATCTTCTCCTCCAGAATGCTGTCTTCGTCGTCCAGATCCGGTACGTTGGACATCACGAAGTGGAGATCGATCTCCTTCCTGCGCGGACCTTCCACTTCCGACCGAATGTCGTTAACGACCGCGGTCAGGCCGCGCAGATTCTGATCGTTCGGAAAGAACAATATCGCGACCGCATCCGGAAGCTGGCGAGTACAGATGCCGCCGGTATCCGTGTGGCCGGTGCGGGAGTCAATCAGGACGTAGTCCGGCCTGAGGACCTGTTTCCATTGCTCCTTGAGGTCTTCGAACAGAAGATATCCGTCGTGGCGTTCATACAACGCACCCCAGTCAATCTGGTTGAAGTTGGCCGCGTAGGCCGCGTGCTGCGCACCCGACGGCATGCTCCAGAGTGCGCCGCCACCGTCACCGACGCCAGCCGATTCGCTGACGAATTGGTCGACCTTCGGAGCCTGGCCGGAGAGGAGATACTCCGCAACGAAGTCAATGACGCCGGGAATCGGTTTGGGGGATCGAAAGATGTCAAAGGTATCCAGACCAGGAGCTTCCAGATCGAAATCGACCACAAGTACGCGACGCCCTCTCTTCGCGAGCGCGACGGCCGCGTTCACCAGAGCCATCGTGCGTCCGACACCACCCTTGAACGAGTAAAACGTCGTGACGTACATGTGCTGATGCCGGCTGGATCTCAAGCGGCTCGGGGTCGGAGCCAGAAACCCGCCTGCTGCGTGCGAAATTTCTCAGATACTGTGATGAAGCGGAAACGGGATGCGTTCGCATCCGAGTGTGGGAGCAAACGTGTCGCTTCTGAATCCAATCGTTCCAGCGCTTGCACATTGGCGGGCGATGCGAGGAGGCGAAGATAGCGGTCATTCGCCAGATTCTGAATCAAGATTCCGTTTTCCCAACGGTTCAGTGTCGCCTTGCCGAGTCCAGTCACCTTCGAGAACGAGGCCTGGGACATGTTGTCGTGCATGCGTCGAATGCCCCGTATCGCCGTTGGCGACAGGACGCCAAGGTGTGCGCACACGGCTTCATGCTTCAGAATCTCGGCCTCATGATCGAGAAACTCGAAGCCGCATGAACCGCAAGTGCGGATGGGAATCTCGACAGTCAAGTCGACGGCGCCGTCGCCGGACCCGTAGGTGAACGTGTGTTTGCGCCAATCCGTGCCGGTAGGTTCGTCACACTCGAAGCAGCGTGCCTTCTGCGTTGCTCTACCAACTCGTCTGGTCGAAGTGCGTGGTTGCACGGTGTAACCCCCTATTCGCGCTCGGAGTAGTGAAAGCTCCGTCCGAGAATCGAACCGTGTCGCAGTTGGAGCTTCACGTAGAGAAGCGGCTTCGTTTTTTCAAGCATTATTTTCATGACATAGCCGGTGCCGCCGGCGGGCTTCCGCAGCTTGACGGCCTCGACGTCATGCCCCTTCTCAAGTCTGGACGCGATCAATTCCCACGCTCCGGCATCGGTGAACATGTCGTGCGGTGGACCGAGCGCCGCATCCGGGTTCAGGACCTGGTGTGGCCGCCAGTCAGTCGGACGGTCTCTACTGAACTTCGCATTCCGCTTGCGTGGTTTCCTTGCGAGACTTGCAAGCTGATGGCGCGTTGCGTCGTCGACGCTCATCCGAACATCCGCTCCTGGACTGCAAGCGCGCAACCACCACATGAAATCATATGAGTTTGTAAACCTAAAATCAAGCCTGTAAGTGGTATCATATGATGCCGTATCAGCCATCTTGACCGCCCCGCTAAACACTCGCTGGCCCGCCCCTCGGTCGTCCACAACCCCGCCGCGAGGTATGGTCTCAAGCAGCTATATGCTCAGCTAAACCACTTGCGGTCGTTCCATATCAGAAGGTAGATGCGAGTACAGCGAATCAGAGACGGGCTGTCAATCGCTTCGGACTATCTTCGTGTGGCGTGCGCTTGACCTTCTACGCCTTTCCGGCCGAGCACTGGATCCACATCCGGACCACGAACCCCAGCCACGGGTGTCGAGAGAGCCTGTGATCGCGTGTCGCCCCGCTGTTGAGCGCGATGCCGCTGGCGGTGCCTGGCACGCGCCTGTGTTCGGCCGCGTCGGCCCGCCCTGTTGCCACGTGTGCCACGATCGCTGGCCGGTTCGTACCTGTTGGCCTGTGCGCGAGCCGCGGCGAACAGGCGGGCGGTGTCCGGCCCCCGCCGCCCCCCGCTGCCCTTTACGCGGTGCCGCGTCGCACGAGGCGGAGGGGTGATGCGGTGCGCGGGGTGGCGGGACCGGCCGCGTGGGACCGCCGACGGGCTGGTACCGCCTGCGCCTGCTGCGCCAGATAGGCGACGAGTTGGTCCCCGGCGTCGAGCAGTTCCTGCTCGTGGATAATGTTGTAGCGGTCGAAGATGGCGCGGCTCTTGTGGCCGGTCAGGAGCATGGCGACCCGCTCGGGAACGCTGGCGCGGATCAGGTTGCGGGCGGCGGTGCGGCGGCAATCGTGGAGGACCCCGGCCGCCTGGCAGCGGGTTGGCACCCCGGCCGCCTGGCAGGCCGTGCGCCAGCGGCTGACGGGGATGCCGTCGCGGTGGAAGACCGGTGCTTCAGCTATCAACTGTTGCTACACCACCATTATCTCGTTCTAACCAAACCGCTTAGACTAGATATTCAGTGCCAGAGAGGTGCCAGCGTTAAAATCGGCTGGAAGTATCCGGATGATTAGGGCTTAAGCTCTCTTCACCAACACTTGATGACGGAAGCACCTGCGATTTGATCAAGCGAGCTTCGTCCTCGCTGACCTTGAATGAGATCGTCGCCAATACGGTAATACGGTATTACCCTGAGCCTTGCCTGTCAACCAAACGGGCCCCAACCCGATAATCGCTGCACCCTGACGGCCGGCCCCGGACACACCTCAAGGATCTCACGTTGCTTGGGGGATGCGACGGCCGCCTATTCGAGTCGCAGTGTTGTCCGAAGCACCGAGAAGTCGAAGGGTGCGTCCCCAGCCGAGCGTTGCTCGCGGTTCTCCATGTCCTTGAGCAGAACATCGAGGACGGCCCGTCCCTTTGCCGTCCGGGCGGCTTCGCGGGGCGTCTTGCCGGCCAGGGCTGGAATCGGATGGTCGAGCCAATCCGTGTAGTGGCGTCGCTTGAACTCGAGCGCAAGCTGCTGCGCTTCATCTGGGAGAGACTCGATTGCCTGGTCGCGTTCCGCGAACGGCGCCTTGTGCGAGAGGGGGTCTGTGTGCTCCCGTGCCCGGTGGCGGACCCCGTCTCCGCAAGCGGCCTCGACACGCTGGCGTAGCGCGTCCGCCCGCGTACGGGAATTCGTCTCGAGTCTAAGGGACGCGTCGACAATCCGGGCCTGACCGGTCGTCGTGGTTTCCCAGCTCGGGTGTACGGGGTTGCCCGGACGAAGAAAGACGTAGACTGGCGGGTCCTCGGCTGGATCTGGGGCTCTACACCCTCCAACGCAGCGAGCTTCGCCTCAACGGCTGGTCTCATCCCTGGTCCGATCTCGAAGTGATCCGTAGTGAGCAGTATCGGATCGCCATCCGTGTTTCGGAGGTCTGGCGGAGTCTTCCACCGCACATCAGCTTCCGCGACGGTCTCCTCCCAGCGTTTGATCAGGTAACGCCCGAACGGCTCGTCGCGAAGCCGCTCGACCGGAACGGCCCGCTTGCGCAGGAGCCGTCCACGCGCTCGTCGCACGACTTCTGCTGCATCCAAGGGTGGAAGCGGGCGTGGGTGCACCCCGCAAAGAAGCGAGGCGCCGTCGTAGTCGGCCACACGCCCGAGGAGTGCGTCGCGCACCACGAGGGTCTGCGAACCGCTCACCTCGCGAACCAAGCGCGTCTCATCGGAGAGCAAATCGCGAAGCGCCACACTTGAGCCTGGCTCGACCTGGGTTACCTCCCAGACCGACAGCCACGCCGCCTGCTGGGCGGCAAGCCACGCACGCTCAGCGCGCGGCAGGTGCCGCCCCTGCTCCTCCAGATACCGATCGAGCACGCTCATCCCGTCGATGCCGTAGTGGTAGACGGACCAGGGACTCGAGAGCTGAAGGGCCTCGGCGGAGTCGACGAAGTCGGCCGCGAAGCCACCCCAGGCGACGCCGAAGCGCGACCTAGCGAACTCCCTCAGCTTGCCGACTAGGCGCTCGTCGAGATCGTGGTGGGTGTCGTGAACGCGCGACGCAACATCTTCCTGCTCGTCCAGCGGAAGGTGACACTTCTTGTACTTGCGGCCGCTCCCGCACGGGCACGGGTCGTTGCGGCCGACCCTTGCCCGGCCGACTCGGCCGGTCGGTGGTTGCTCGGGACGTGGGCCTGTGTTGACCTCGAATAGTGGAAACGCCTCGTAGGGCAACGTGAAACGCACTTCGAGGTCGTCCTTGTCGAAGTACGACTCGCACACGGGCTCGACGTCGTCGGCCTCGAAACGCTTCCGATGCTTGGTGAAGAACGTGGAGAGGGACGCAGCACAGGCCGTGGCTATCTTCAGATCACGCTCGACCAGCGGCCGCGAGACGCCGTCGCGCTCGCGCCGTTCGACCCGCGGATAGGCATCGGCCTGGGCGATGGGCCAGCCGTGGGCCATCGCTTCGCGCCGCATCGAGGTCGGGAGATCAGCCACGCGCTCGAAGCCGAGCGCGAGAAAGTCAGTTCCCAGATCCAGACGCCCTGTCCGCCGACGCGGAGCCTGAGCGGCTGCTCCGAAGGCCTCATAGCCGGCCAGGGACCAGAACACGAGGAACCCGAGGCTTTGGCCCAGATTCCCGATGATGGAGACGCACGCACCCTCGACGTCGAGTTGGGGGATATCCATCCGCAACACCTGATCGTCGCTCGCGACTTTCCAGGGTGCCATGCGCTAGAGGAGCTGCGCCGCTGCAAAGACCTCACTGACCGCCGACGGCGGAACCCGCCCATCTTCAAGGTAGCTTTCTTCCACGCCTCCACCAGGCATCGACTCAAGCATGGTTTCCAGAAGCGCATCGAGCTCTGGAGTGGGCGCCACGGTGACCGCAATCGCATCACCGACTGCCGCCCGGACCTCGGCGGCCAGCGAGGCGTTGGCCACGCGGATCCGGGTGGGCGAGCGCGGCGACCCCGCGAGCGGGCGCTCCATGGAGGCTAGCAGCACTCGACCGACGGCTCCCTCAGTGCTCTCGGGACTGATCACGTCTTGTCCGACGATGAGTCCGGAGGGCTCCTCGACCCAAATCAACAGCTCGGGCCGGTAAGGCTCATCGCGATCGGTGACGAAGAACGGAGGCGACAGCCAACCGCCGACCCACTCGCGGCCGGTCGTCCAACGATCGCGGCTTCGGGATCGGCTGGGCCGTCGGTGTGGCATCAGCTTGCTGGCCTTTCGAGATGTCAAGAGGCCAAGCAATCATAGTAACCAGAGGTGTGAACAATCTGTGAACGATTTGCTGCCGGACACCAGGATCTGGACAAGGCGGACCAGGACACAGTCAACACGCTCGTACAGGGCAGGTTCGACGAAGTCATCGTGTATAGCGTCGACGTACAGGAGAACAAAGGCCTGATCGATTTCTTACCAGAGAGCGCGACAAAGCAATCCGCCTTGGAATATGTCGCCGAAGAGTACAGCACTCCGAAAGAGGAGGCCGTGTTTTGCGGCGACAGCGGAAACGATATTTTTCCCCTGACCGCAGGGTTCGCCGGCGTCCTCGTGAGGAATGCTGATGACCAGTTGGTACACAAGGTCCGAGACGCGATGACTGACAATCCCAATCTGAAGGTGTACTTCGCGAAAGGAGGCTTCAAAGGTTTGAGCGGGTACTACACGAGCGGCGTGCTCGAAGGAGCCTTTCACTATGGGGTCCTTCGGGATTCAGGGTAGTCTGTCCAACACCGGCCTGACACTGCGGGAGTGTGCGATCCTCGGTTGCGCCCCCCGACACCCCACGGTAGAGTGCGACTCGTAGACGGAGGGCTTGCACTGGCTGGACGATGACACACGATCAACAATCGACGGACAGGGGTCCTCGGCGCCTGGCGAAAGCCGCCGCCGCCGCCTACAGACGTTTCTACGATCTCGCCCCTGATATGTTCGCCATCATCGATGCCAAGACGGGCACGGTGCTCGACTGCAATCGGGCACTGGCGACCAGCATCGGGTACACGACGCAGGAGATCGTGGGACGGAACGTGTTCGATCTCTACCACCCGGACGACGTGGACCGCGCTAGACAGGTGTCCAAGGACTTCGTGAAGAGTGGCGTGGTGCACGATGTCGAATTGCCGCTGGGGCATCGAGATGGCCACGTGGTCGACGCGGCCATCAGCGTCTCGGTCGGTTCGCTCGACGCTGACGGGAAGGTCGCGGAAAGCATCCTCATCCTGCGTGACATCTCGCATCGGAAGGAAATAGAGGCCGCCCTCACAGCATCCGAAGCGCGGTATCAGGATCTTTATCACAATGCGCCAGACATGTTTGCATCGCTCGATTGCGTGTCGCGGCGCATCGTCCAGTGCAACCGGACGCTCGAGAGAGAGACCGGGCTGGCAAGCGTCCGGCTCATGGGGCGCCCGGTTTTCGAGTTATTGGCGGCCGAGTCTCGCGACCTGGCGCGTGACGCGCTCGAGCTGGTGGACGAAACCGGAGAGGTGCGGGACGTCGAGCTGCGGCTGCTCACGGCGTCAGGGGCGCTGCCGGATGTCAGCATGCACGTGGCCAGGATCACGGATGAGCAGGGTCAGGCGTACGATCGCGTGACCCTACGGGACATCACCCAACGAAAACGGGCGGATGCAGAGCTGCTCAAGCGGGCGGCCGAGCTGAAGGAGGCCAAGGAGGTGGCGGAAACAGCCAACCGGGCCAAGAGTGAGTTCTTGGCCAACGTCAGCCACGAGGTCCGCACGCCCCTCAACGGCGTGATCGGCACGGCAGAACTGCTCGGTGAGACCACCCTCACACAGGTCCAGCGTGACCATGTCCATGTGATCAATGAGTCGGCCGAGGCGCTCCTCGTCATTCTCAACGACATCCTCGATTTTTCGAAGATCGAAGCGGGGAAACTCGAACTCGAGGAGCGGCGGCTGCACCTCCGCGACCATTTGGGCAACGTGCTGAAATCGGTGGCGTCACGCATCGGTGAGAAAGAACTCGAGCTGGTCGGCGATGTTTCGGCGGACGTGCCCGACGCGCTGATTGGTGACCCTGGCCGGTTGCAGCAGGTCCTGTTTAACCTCGTCGGCAACGCCATCAAGTTCACTGACGGCGGTGAGGTCGTCGTGCGAGTGCGTCAGCAGGAGTCGACCGACGAGCGCGTCACCCTGTGTTTCGAGGTGTCGGACACGGGGATTGGGATTCCCCAGGACAAGCAGGACGCGGTCTTCAAGGAGTTTGTACAGGCCGACGCTTCGACGACACGACGCTACGGTGGGACAGGGTTGGGTCTGGCGATCGCGTCGCGACTGGTTCAGGCGATGGGCGGAGAGATTTCGCTCAGCAGTGACGTCGGACAGGGCAGTACGTTCCGCTTCACCGTTGGTTTCGGTCAGGGTGCGGTGGCGGAAGGCGAACAGGCGGCCCACGCGAACGCACTGGCTGGATTGCGAACGCTCGTGGTCGACGACAATGCCACGAATCGGCGAATCTTGGCTGAGATGGTGCGGAGCTGGGGACTCCGGGCGCAGACAGTGCCGAGTGTCGCATCGGCGATCGATGAGCTGCGGCGGGCGGCGCAGCAGGGTGATCCTGTGCGGTTGGTTCTTTCGGACGTCCAGATGCCCGATGCTGACGGCTTCGACCTAGCTGTTGCACTGAAACGGGATTTGACGTTGGGCCACCCCACGACCGTCCTGTTGACGTCAGGCGGACATCCCGGTGACTACAGACGCATGGAGGAAGCTAGCGTGGCGGCGTTTTTGGTCAAGCCGGTGAGGCACTCGGAGCTGTTCGACACGATTCAGTCTGTGATGGGCACGGCGCCGGCTCTGGGGACATCCGCGGCGCAAGAGCCGACGCCGGGGCTCCCGCCCCTTCGTGTTCTGGTCGCCGAGGACAGTCTCGCGAATCAGCGGCTCGCGATGGGCATGCTCGAGAAGGACGCTCACGCCGTCACGCTCACGAGCACCGGTGCGGAAGCGGTCGACGCGTTCAAAGCCGAGCCCTTTGACGTGGTGCTCATGGATCTGCAGATGCCAGAGATGGATGGGTTCCAGGCGCTGCGGGCGATCCGACAGCGAGAGCTTGAGACCGGGGCATCGCCCACCCCCATTGTGGCGCTCACGGCACGTGCCACGCGGGAAGACAAAGACCACTGCCTGGCGGCGGGCTTCGATGGATATCTGACCAAGCCGTTCCGCTCACGGCAGCTGGTCGAGGCGATGTGCGCCATCCTGCCGTCGCAGCAGGCGCTCGGTGGCGAGCACACTGAGGCCAGTGCAGGCGAGGCCGGGTTGGATTGGGAGGTGGCGCTCGCGGCGGTTGATGGCGACCGTGAGCTGCTGGGGAAGGTGATATCGGGGTTTCTTGGTCAAGAGCCGTCCTTAGTCGCCGAGTTGAAAACCGCACTTCGGACGCCGGATTTGCGTATCGTACAGCGGGTGGCACATACCATTGGCGGGTCACTTCGCCTCTTTGAGGGGGCCCGCGCCGTCGCGCGTGCCGGGCAGCTGGAAGAGCTGTGTCGGGCCGGGTCGTCCGATCGGGTAGACGGCGCGTGGGGCGCGCTTGAAGTGGAACTCGAGGCGGTCGTGTCCGAGCTGCGCCGGTTCGTGAACGAATTACCATAGAGGGCACATGGCGAACATCCTGGTCGTCGACGACGCGGCCGCCGACCGCGAGCTGGCCGGGCACCTGCTCGACAAGCAGGGCTGGACCGTTTTCTACGCTGAGGACGGCCGGCAGGCCTTGGCCCAGCTGCAGGCATCCGCCTTGGATCTGGTCCTCACGGACTTGGTCATGCCCGAGATGGACGGTCTGGCGTTGGTCGAGCAGGTCAAGCTCGACTACCCGGTGGTGCCAGTGGTCCTGATGACCGCCAGAGGCAGCGAAGAGATCGCGGTGCGGGCGCTCGAGAGCGGCGCCGCGAGCTACGTCCCAAAAAACCTGGTGGTGAGGGATCTCGTCGAGGTCGTCACACGCATTCTCGATGCCTCCAAGGAACACAAGAGCTACAAACGTCTCCTGGGGGGACTGCAGGCGGCATCCTTCGAGCTGGAGAACGATCCCGAACTGATCTCGTCGCTCGTCAGCTACCTGTCGCAGGTGCTCCGCGACTCGGAGATGTTTGACGAAGCGGACTGCCACCGGATCGCGACGGCCCTGGACGAAGCCCTGACCAACGCCTGCTACCACGGGAACCTGGAAGTGCGGTCTGAGATTCGCGAACATGATCCGCGAGCCTATCGTGCGCTGGCGAACCAGCGCCGCGCGATCGCTCCCTACCGGGACCGTCGGATCAGGGTCAGCACCGACTTGACGTCCGGGGAGGCACGCTTCGTGATCACAGATGATGGACAGGGATTCGAACGTGACGCGATTCCAGACCCCACCCGCGCGGAGAACCTTGAGCATCCGACCGGACGTGGAGTGTTCTTGATGAAGACGTTCATGGATGACGTCCTCTACAACGAGTCGGGCAATGAAGTCACACTCCTCAAGCGGCGGTCAGACACGGCCGACGTCGACGCGCCAGCCTAGTGTCCGGTGTACAGGTATATCGAACTCAGGACACGAGTCGACGTCACGAGCCGGTCACTCGCACCACCACGACGGCCTTGTCGTCACCGCCATCCGGATTGCCACGCTCGAAGCGTTCGGCGCTCTCGCACAGCCCGAGCGCGATCTCCAACGCCGAGTGATCCCGGTAACGGTCGACCACCTCGAGGATCCCGGCCTCGTCGAAGAAGTCGTCTTCGGCCGTTTGGGCTTCGGTCACCCCATCGCTGTACATCACGAGGATGTCACCCGCCGTGGCGGTCGCGGTCCCTTCGTCATAACTCGTATCGGCGAACACACCGAGCGGTGGGCCGGTGGCGGGGAGATGCTGCACACCCTCCGAGTGGATGAGCAGCGCACGCGGGTGACCCGCGTTGACGTAGTGAATCTCCCGACCGTGCGCTGACAGGACGACGTAAAAGAGGGTCACGAACTGAGCATGGGCGCTGGCGCTATGGATCGAGGCGTTGACCCGGCCAACAATATCCGCCGCCGTTCGCCCCGAAATCGCTTCGCCTCGCACGATGGCCTGGGCTTTGGCCATGAGCAAGGCCCCAGGAATGCCCTTCCCAGAGGCGTCGCCAAGCACGACTCCGAGCCGCCCGTCGCGTAGGTCGATGTAGTCGTAGAAGTCGCCGCCGATCTGGCCGCTGGCCTGGAGATAACCACCTAGCTCGTGCCCGGCAAGGATCGGGCTCGCGGACGGCAGGAACCGCTCCTGAATGAGCGCGGCCATCTGGAGCTCGTGGTCCAACCGTGTCGAATGGTCCTTGAGCCATCGATAGCGTTCTTGCGCGTAGCGGACGGCCCGGACCAACAGCTGCGGCGTGACCTCGTCTGCGGGCAAATACTCTTGAGCACCACGCTGGATCGCCTGCCGAGCCAGCTGCTGATCGTCATCAGGGGTGAGGGCGACAATGGGAACATCGGACGTGCCGGGGCACACTGACCAGAGAGCCTCGAGCCCCTCGGCAGCCATGGAGAGGTCGAGGAGCAACACATCGCATCTCTCCGCCGCAAGCTCGCGGGCTCCGTCGGTCGCGGACCATGCCACCCGCACGTCAAAGACCTCTGGCGACGCGGCGTCCAAGATCTGTCGGAGCCGCCGTACTTCCTGCGGGTCGCTGGCCACGAGGAGAAGCCGGATTCGGTTAACCGCCGTCACGACGCGCTCGCCCGCCTGGAGGCTGCATCACAGCATTGTCTGAGGTCGGCTCGTGCACGAGCGCTCGCCTAACTCCTTATGCCCGGTGGATCTCGATCAACTCTCGAAGCTCTTGAGCGCATCCGCCTCTGACTCGAAGGAGTCGAAGACCATTTCCAGCTTTGTCGTCACCAGGAGATCCGTAATCCGTGACGTGAGGTTCGCGAGTTTCAACGCACCACCGCCCTTTGTCATGGCGCCCCGGAGGGACAGAAGTGAGCCCAGTGACCCACTATCGACGAATGACACGTCCGCCAGATTCAACACGACCTGCTGGCGGCCGTCCTTGATGAGGGTCTCGACGGTGTCCACCAGCGTCACACCCGATTCGCCTGCTAGCTTCCCCTTGAGATCGAGTACGGTCACAGCTCCAACGTCGCGTCGCTCTATCTGCACTGCCATAGTTTTCCTCTCCTCCCACGCGTATTGGGCCGGTGGCCCGGCGGGGTTTTGCAAAATTCCACACAAGAGCGACGGCTATTGTGCCTTGAGTCGGTCGTGCTCGACAAGCGCGCACGTGAAGACAGCCCAGTCCTCCAGCAGCACGCGGAGCGTTCTACTGCGAAAGGAGGACCTCAGCGTGTGTAGAGGGTTGGCCTCCAACTACCGAATCCCTGTTCGGGCTAAACCAGCTAAGATGCGCCTGCAGTTACGCACCCCCCCCCCCCCATGGCGGCGAGCATGGTAGCACTCCTGCGGGAGCTGGAAGGGCTGAAGACCGAGTTCGGCGGCAACGCCGCGCGGCGCAAGCTCGCGCTGCTCCGCAGGCTGCGGCGAGGGCGTCTCGCCCGCGCCACTGACGTGCTGGCCCTGCACGAGCAACTCTGCTTCATGCGCGCCTACCCTGACGATGTGGCCATCCTGCAGTGCGTCGAGCAGCTACTGCAAGGCTTCAACCGGCGCTCTGACCTACGCCGATTCGCAGAGGACCTTGCTGACACCGGAATCGCCGGCACCTCGACGCACTACGCCTTCTTCGCGCCCACGGCCCGCTGGCTCGCACGGCGCTGAGGCGACCGCCTGCATATCGACTGGGAGCACTTCGCCAACGCTGCGCAGCTCGACGAATTGATCGACCACTTTGCGCTCTGGGCCGAGACGCCCGGGCTGGACGAGTCGAGCGAAGGGGCGCGTGAGTGGATCGAACGTATGCGGGGTCGGGACGAGACCGACGCAGCGTTCCTGGTGCGCAGCTTTGCGGGGCTGGATGCGCGCGAGCCTCTTGCGAATCACCTCTACGAGCAGCTCGATCCCCCGCTGCGCCTCGGTGTGGGCCCCGACACGCCCAGCCGAACGCGCGCGAAACACCCAGACTGCCGCGTGACATTCCAGACCGGACCGCTGCGCACCGCCCGACCGGAGTTTCCCGCAGTCATCCGCAAGCCCCCGAGCGGTGTGCGCGTTCTGCCGCCGCGCAACGCCGCGCGGCTGGTCGACATGGCGCGTGAGACCATGGTCACGCGCAGCCGCGACCTCGACGTGTTCATGTTCGCCGACGCACGCGACGTGCGCCTCGTGGACTGGGGCGACGGGCTGACGGTCGCGGCTCTCTGCGCGAAGCCCGATCGACGGCTGCTGCTCGAGTCAGTCTACGGCGTCCTCGCGCTGAAGAATGGCGTGCCCATCGGCTACGGAGTCATCTCGGGGCTCTTTGGCAGCAGCGAGATCGCTTACACCGTTTTCGAGACCTTCCGCGGTGTTGAGGGCGGGCACGTCTACGGCGCTGTGCTCGCCACCGCGCACCATCTGTTTGGCAGCGACACGTTCACTATCTACCCCTACCAGCTCGGTGACGGCAACGACGACGCGCTGCAGACTGGGGCATGGTGGTTCTACCAAAAGCTGGGCTTCCGTCCGCGCGGCGGTGCGGCGAAGCGGCTGATGCAGCGCGAGCTGGCCTCGATGGCGAAGCGGCCGCGCCACCGGTCAACCCTCCCCACGCTTCGCCGGCTTGCCCGTGAGAACCTCTACTACCACGTCGGCCGGTCGCGCGACGACGTCATGGGCGAGTTTCCGCTGGGTCGGGTGGGCGAGGCGGTGACCGATGCGGTCGCGAAGCGATTCGGCAGCGACCGCCGCCGTGCGGGCCGCGTACTCACTGATGAAGCGCGAGCGCTGCTCAGCCTACGCTCGCTGGACGGCTGGGACCGGGGCCAGCGCCTGATGCTCCGGCGCTGGGCGCCACTGATCGGAGTGCTGCCGGGGGTCTCCCGCTGGAGCCCGGCCGACCGCAGGGCGCTGACAGAGACCGTTCGCGCGAAGGGCAGTCGCCGCGAGTCGGACTACGTGAGGCGTTTCGACGCGCACCGACGCCTTCGGCACGCAGTGGTGGCATTGGCGCAGTGAACCCAGCGCCTGGCCTACGGCGCGTTGGCGGCTCCGTCACCTGTCGATGGCTCCCCTTGCGGGCCAGGCAACGGCTCGTCTGCGGCGAATCGCCGCAGGACGTTCTCGGTGATCCGCGAGACGTTGTTGTCGTAGTCGTTGAACGACAAACTCCCGCCCCACGCGATGGAACTGGTCGAGAAGACCGCGCCGCCGTTCGGATACTCCAGATACGCCATATCGGCATAGACCAGCTCGTTGACTGTGCCGCCCTGTTCGGAGTCGCTCGTGTTGAGCTCCTCCACCACCTGCTGATAGGCGTCGGAATGGCCGAACGACCGGGCCAGGACCAGCGTGTGGGGTGGAGAACCCAGGGCGTAGTCGACCCGATCGAGCTCGGAGCCTGCGCCTCCAAACTCCAAGACGAGCGAGGGATGGTTGCCGACCAACTCGTTCTCGCCGATTCCGTCGAAGATGAACGCGGCGCGCGGGTCGAAGCTGCCCGGCATGCGCTGGAACGGCGAGTTCCGATCGAAACCCTGCGCCGTGAATCCGACGCCGACCAGCCACTGCGGCGAGAGGCCTCGGAACCGCCACAGCCCGCCGGGCTCACCGGTGATGCTATGGTGACCCTCGCCAGGCGCGCCCTGCCACGCCTCGGTTCCATCACGACGCCTGAGCTCGACATACGTACCGGTCGGGTCGATCGGCGTGACCCAGTAGAAGCCGTTGCCCCCCATGTACATCAGCCGACCGCCTTGTTCGAGGTAGCTCCGCATCCCGTGCAGCATTTCGGAGGAGTAGTACTCCGGATGCGTACCGGTCATGACAACGTTGTAGGGCTCAAGCAGGCTCGGACCCTCGAAATGGAGGTCGGCGTCGGTAATGATGTCGACGTCGAAACCCTTCACCTCGAGCCAATCCACTAAATGTGTATCGGCCATGAACTGCCAGGGGTTGTTTGACGCGACCTTTGGTCGCATGTCGGTGAGCGGCCGAAGCCGTGACGAGTAGGTCACCCCGCTCCCGTCGTTGTGGCGTGAGTAGGTGCTCATCCGTCGTGGAAAGCCGCCGGGACCCGTACTGCCATACGCGAGATAGCTGAATGTCGGAATCAACAGCGCGATCTCCGAGGTCACCGTTCCCTGCGGCGGACGCACGAAGAACGGGACGTAGTCCTCGCTCGTGGTCGTGCGAAGACGGGCCGCATAGACGCCGCTCTCCAGGTCGTCTGGCAGTTGGAAAGCGAAGTCGACCTCCCAACCTGCGTCGAGCAAGTCGTCGTCATGAAAGTAGATCGCGGCGTACTGGTCCAACGCCTGCCGGTAATCCATTTCCGTCGCATCCCACAGATGTCCGGTGACGGCCCGGGTGGGTAGGTTGACCGTCCGTCCGTCCAGCTGCCGCGACGTGGTGTCGCGCACCAGGTCGGTGGCGATGTCGGCTGAAAAATCCCACGCCGCGACGGCGTCGGTAGGTCCAGCGCCCTGTTCGATCGCTTCGACCTCAGTCCGACTGAGCGCCCGGTCGAACAGTCCCGGGCTGTCGATCTTCCCGCTGTAGTAGCCGCCGATCTCGCCATCTCCGACCCAGTGGGCAGCCATCAGCAGCGGAACGTCGGTTGATGCCGGGCCCGAGATCGCAGTCGTTTGTTCGACGAACAGACGTGTCGGGTCGTTCGCGTAGCCCTCTGCCGGCTGCTGATAGACCATCAGACGCCGGGTCGCCGCATCAAAGCTTGCCGCCACGAAATACCACTGCGTCCGAACGCCCTGCGGGCGCGGTCGTCCGGCCCCGAAGATGACAGGCTCCCATGGGCGCAAGGCCGGCTCCGCCGACAGCGTTGCGACCTGCCCCCCACCTGCGCCGACTTGCACCGACAATCGGCCATCGGCGTCGAGAAAGAGCCCATATCCTCGCCCCTCGGCCGCCGACCATTTCGTCACAATGCCTTGGGCCGACCGCTCGTTGGCCCACCCCACCTGACCCGGCCGGGTCGCCGCTATCCACGCCGTGATCGTGAAGCTCCCGTCCAATTGCAACGGCGGCGCATTTGGCACCGTGACGTATGACCCGGCAACCAGCTCCTGATGACGTCCCGGGTATTCCCGATTGGCCGGTGTCTCGATCACGTTCTCCTTGATCCCCGGGCCCAGCGGGTTCGGGTCGCCATGAATCAGCCGCACGATGTCGGCCCGATACTGCGGCAACTGGCTGCTGACCATGAACTGGATTGTGTCCCCCGGCTGTACGCTCAGCTGATCGGCGTAGCCGACGATCCCCATGGCCACGAGGCTCTCCGCGGGGGTGGGATCCTCTTGGGCGCCTCCATTAACAACGGAGAAGACGGCAAGCACGAGCAGCGTCGACCAGCAGACCTTCGATACGGACATGGCGTCCCTCCAGAGATAGCGATCCGGCGGAGCGTAATCCGACCTGGTCACGACGGATCATCTCGCACCCGACACCCAGATCGCGGCACGGCCCCACGGTTTCGGCCGAGATCGGACCCATTCTATGCCCAAGCGAATGAACTGTCTGTCCCCACTCTTGTCACCCTTGCTGCTCTTCCGATGGACAGCTCGCCGTTTCATAAGACAAGTCGGCTACGTCGACCCTCGCCACTGCGCTCAGCCTGCAAAACACCTAGTGCAGCTGTTGACCGGAGGGTTGTTGGTCGAGTCACCCGGTACCGCTACGCTCGTGAGAGATCATGATTCTTGATCGGAAGGGTGCGTACCCGAATCCCCGTTGCCGCGTAGATAGCGTTGGTCACCGCCGGCGCGACGGGAGGCACCCCTGGCTCACCGAGTCCACCGAGGTGGGCGTCGGACCGGATGAACTCGACGCTGATCCGAGGTGCATCGGCCAGGCGGACCATCTGATGGTCGCCGAAGTTGGTCTCGACGACCCGCCCTTCTGCAATCGATATTTCACCAACCATGGCCGCAGACAGGCCAAAGATGATGCCCCCCTCGACCTGAGCGGCGGCCGTGTCAGTGTTGACGACATCGCCGCAATCCACGACCGCGAAGACGTGACGCACGCGGAGCGCTCCGTCCGGGGCGACCGCCACATGGGCCACCTGGGCCACAATCGCACCGAAGCTTTCGGCAATCGCGATTCCTCGACCTTCGCCCCCGGGTAGTGGGCTGTCCCAATCTGCCAGGGCGGCGACCCGCTCGAGCGCGGCCCGAAAGCGCGGCTTGTCGCCGAGCAGGTTGCGCCTGAAGTGATACGGATCTTTGCCCGCGGCATGAGCCATCTCGTCGATGAACGACTCCTTGAAGAACCCATGCTGCGAGTTCGCCACCGAACGCCAGGCACCCGGTCGGATCGGGTTCGGTGCGTTGCGACCGTTCGAATCGTTGTCGGGGATGGCATACGGAATGTAGAGCGCTTCGGGTTCGCCGGCGTTGGGGTCCAAAGTCGAGCCCCTGGAGTAGTTGAACCGGATGGCCAGTGGTGCGCCGCTTGTGTCAAGAGCACCAGCAAATCGCGCCATGGCTGCAGGTCGATAGTAGTCGTGTTGAATGTCGTTCTCCCGGCTCCACACCAACTTCACAGGCGTCGGCGACATCGCTTTCGCGATCCGTGCACCGAGATCGACGTAATCGAAGGTGAACGGTAGCCGCCGGCCGAAGCCACCACCGAGCTGGAGATTGGTCAGCTCGACGTTTTCGACATTCAGGCCGAGGGCTTCCGACGCTATCGCGCGCGCGTTGAGCGGGTCCTGCACACCCGCCCATATCTCGGCGCGATCACCGTCGACCCGAGCCGTGCACGCCATCGGCTCCATCGTGGCATGGGCGAGAAACGGCACACCGTAATCAGCCGTGAGCACCGTCTCGGCGTCGTCAGGCATCGATGGTGCGGATCCCAGTGCCGCATCGAACGCCGCAAAGATGGACGCGCTCGAGACGTCGCCATGACCGGCATCGTCGTACGTCGGCTCGAGCGCGCCAAGGGCCTGTCGAGTGTGCCAGTACGTGTCGGCGACTACCGCGACCGCTTCCTCCAACTGCACGACTCGCCTGACACCGGGCATCGCCTCGGCCGGACTACCGTCGACCGACACCAGCTTGCCGCCAAAGACCGGCGCGATGTCAACTACGGCATACAGCATGCCCGGTACGGTGAAGTCGATTCCGTACACCGCGCTTCCGTTGACCTTCGACGGAATGTCGAAACGTGGACGCGCCGTTCGCCGGATGGTGTAGGTATCTGGATCCTTCAAGGCTGGGTTCGACGGTACAGGGAATGCCGCGGCGGCGCGCGCGAGCACACCGAACGTCACACTCTGACCCGATGCATCATGCCTGACGTGCGAACCGCGTGCGGTGCACTCCGACGGGGTCACACCGAAACGCTCTGCGGCCGCCGCGATCAGCATCTCTTTGGCCGCTGCGCCTGCGACCGACATGCCATAGCGGCCGGTGCCGCGGACAGCCGTTGAGCCGCCGGTAACCTGGAAACCGAACCAACGAGCCAGGCGGTACGAGCCGTAGTCGAGGGCGCGGCCGATCGGTGCCGGTACGGAATCGCCAGTGAAGGCACGCAGCATGTAGGCGTTTGCATAGGCGTCGAGATCCGGGGCCTCCTTGACGCGAACGAGATCCCACTCGGCCTCCATCTCTTCCGCGGCCATCATCGCCAGCGCCGTCTGCGAGCCCTGTCCCATCTCGCAGTGCGGGACCAGAACGGTGACGAGATTGTCCGGGGTAACTGTGATCCAGGTGTTAAGCTCACCCTTCTCGATGGCGTCGGCCGAGACGATGCCATGTCGACTCGGGGCCAGGGCGACACCGGCCACCCCCAGGACGAGGCCGCCTCCCACGAGCGTTCCGGCGCCGATGAAAGCGCGTCGGGTCCATTTACCCACGACGATCCTCCGCGTCCTCGGTAGGCCCAGCAAGGGAATGGATGGCGCGGCGCACACGTGCGAACGTGCCACAGCGACAGATGTTGGTGATGGTGGCGTCGATCTGCTCGTCCGACGGATTGGGACGCTGCTCGAGGAGCGCCGAGACCGCCATGATCATGCCCGATTGGCAGTAACCGCATTGCGGCACCTGATGATCGATCCAGGCCTGCTGTACCTTGTCGCGCGTTCCGTCTTCGGCGAGGCCCTCGATTGTCGTGATCGCAACACCCTCGGCCGCCGACACCGGGAACGTGCACGACCGAACAGCCCGACCATTCAAGTGAACCGTGCATGCGCCGCAGGCGGCGATGCCGCACCCGAATTTAGTGCCGGTCAAGCCGAGCGAATCGCGTAGTGCCCAGAGAAGCGGTGTATCCGCCTCTACATCGAGCGAATGTCCAGATCGGAGACCGAGGTGGCAATCACACTCATGGTGAATGGCAACACCGGACGATATCGACGACGCATGCGAAGCTCTGCACAATGCGTGCGATCAAGGCCGCATTCCAGCGGTGAGTATGGAGCAAGTCGTCACTTGCTAGCCGATCGACGCGATTGGGATCTCGTTTCCCGACTGTACGTCGATATCAGACCGTGGTGCCTGGACTGATTCCGATGATCGGATGCGACCGTGGTTCACGAGGACAAGCAGGGTGCCGCGACAGGCGGCCATCCGGGAAGGAGAACGTATACTGACGGCGGCGACGAGGGGGCGAGTATGAAGGTTCCCGATGCGCCACCGAGTGAACCAAGAGTGGCCGCGTCACCTCGGTGTGGAGTTTCCAAACGATTCTGAAATGCTCGGGCCCTAGGCGTCAGCATGGCGGCGCGCATAGCAACACGGTGCGCCTTGGGGGGGGTAAGTCAATGGAGACAACGGACCGGACGCTCGTGACGACTCAGGGCCGGTTACGGGTGCGGTCATGCGACGCGCAGACGGCCACTGACGCCGACGTGGCGGCCCTTGTAGCCCTCAGCCGGCAGAGGTATCTGGAACAGTGGGCAACGACGGAGGCGCCTGGTGACGATCTGATTGAACAGCGCATACGCCACGGGTTGGGCGCACCCGGACGCATGCTTTGGGCGGTCTTCACCCCAGCTCAGGGCACCGCTGTGGCGTACACCGGGATGAACCAGGCCGGTGGAACGCGGACGACGGCCTCGGTGTATGTGCTGCCGGAGTTCAGATGTCTTGGCATCGGTACGGCTTTACTTGAGGTCATTTCCCAGCGCCTGCGAGGCACCGAGTGCACAAGCGTCGAGACGGTGACGACGACTCGAGAGCCGGCCGGACAGGCGTTCGCCGACCGCTTGTCCGGAACGCCCCTCACGGAGGCATGTGTTCAGCAGCTCATGGTCACAGACGTGGATATGTCCGCGCTTGGGTCGTGGCTCAAGAGCGAGCACGAGCTCGGTTTTCAACTCAGGACGTTTCAGGGGCGGTATGACGAATCTGACCTCCGGTCCATCGCTCCACTGAAGGCGGCGGTGCGGGCGCAGTTTGGCCTGATCGTGATGGATCAGCGGCCCGAGCAGATGATCGATCAGTTGCTCCAGGAGGAGCGTCACCTGGACACCCGTCGTGAGGAACGCTGGGCCGTATGTGCAAGAGCGACTCCGGCGGGAGCGGTGGTTGGTTACAACGAGGCCATGTTGGGCGCCGAGCTCCCAGCCCTGCTCGAAGAGACAGAAACCTCCGTCGTCGAATCGATGCGTGGCCGGGGCCTTGGACGGCTCCTCAAGGCACGTCTGTTGACCGATGTTCTCGACTCCAGACCCGCGATACGGCAAATCAGGACGACAAACCTGACCCGAGCTACCGGAATGTTGAAGACCAACCAATTGATGGGGTACCGGGTCAATCACTACTACACGCGATGGGAGATACCCGCTGAGAAGCTCCACGAGTACCTGAGCACACTCGAGTGAAGAGGCTCTACAGTCAGCCGGAGAGGCGGCGGGGCGAACTGGCTAGTCTACTACGTCGTCCTCGCTGGGAGAGGACGGTGTGCTGTTGATCGAAGGCCCGGATACACCGGATACCTATGAATGCGACACTCACGTGGCAAGATCCCGTGGCCCGGTGCTTCCCCTTCTTGGCAGTGCTCGTGCTTCTAATCCTGAGCGCGACAGCGGCTGCCGCTCAAGATCCGACCGCGGCCTCCGAGATCGAAAGCACCGCGCAACCAGAGACACCAAACGGCGCGGAGGCACTGCGAGTTTTCCTCGACTGCGGACGGTGCGACGATGACTATCTGAGACGGGAAATCACCTACGTCAACTACGTGCGTGACCGACCGGACGCCCAGGTCCATGTGCTGGTCACTCGCGAGAGCACAGGCGGCGGGGGCAATGCCTGGACTCTAGATTTCTTCGGTCTCGAGCAGTTTGCCGGGATGGACGATCAGATCGTCTTCTACACGAGCCAGGATGACAACGACGACAGCGAGCATCGAGCGTTCGCACAGGCGCTTCAGCTGGGACTGGTCCGATACGCGGCGCAGACGCCGCTGGGCAGGCAGCTCGAGGTTTCGCAGCGGGCTGGGCCCTTGGAGTCGGTGAACGCGCAAGCCGAGGACGATCCATGGAACTTCTGGGTGTTCCGAACACGCTTGACCGTGTCTCTGGATGCCGAGGAACGTGAAGACTCGAAGTCGTTCAGTGGCTCGTTCTCGGCAGGCCGGACAACCGACAACTGGAAGATCCGGGTCGGCCTGAACGGCCGTTACCGAGAAGACACCTTCGAGCTGACCGATTCGAAGTTCACCAACGTCCGCCGCAATAACTCGGTCGACGCCCGGGTCATCAAGAGCGTCGGGGAACACATGGGGTTTGGGTTTGGCGGGTCAGCAGTCTCGAGTAGCTTCCGCAATCAGGAGCTGACCTATCGGGTCGCCCCTGCGATCGAGTACAACTTCTTTCCGTACTCGGAATCGACCCGGCGACAGTTCACTGCCACCTACTCGGTCGGCTACAACGTTCAGTTACCAGGAGCCCACGATCTTCGACCAGATTGGCGAGCGGCGAGTCAGCCACGCGGTACAGACCTCATTCGAGGTCAACGAACCATGGGGCGATTGCGACGTCACCGTCGAGTTCTCGCAGTTCCTTGACGAACCTGATCAAAATCGGGTCGTCTTCTTCGGCGACCTGGAAATCAGACTGTTCCGCGGGTTTTTCCTCAGCCTCAACGGGAGTAGCTCGCTCATCCGGGATCAGATCTACCTCCCTCGCCGCGACGCCACCGATGAAGAGATCTTGGTCCGGCAGCGTCAGTTGGCGACCGACTACGAATGGAGATTCCGAATCGGAATCACCTACTCGTTCGGCTCGATCTTTAACAACGTGGTGAATTCCCGGTTCGCGGGTTCGAGTGGCGGGTTCGTCCGAGCATTCTGAGGCGCACGATTGGCGGCGTTGGCATATTTCGACGTGGCTCGGTACGATCGCCACACGATTCGCCCCACCCGAAGGAGTTGATATGAACATGCCGTTCTGCTCGGCGATAGCCGCAACCGGCCTTCTCGTACTGGCCACAGCGTCTCCGCTGGGACAGGAGGCCCCAGACGGCCAGTTCTGGGCGCAGTGGCGCGGCCCCCTCAACACCGGCGTGTCGCCGACGGCCAACCCGCCGCTCGAATGGAGCGAAACACAGAACATCCGTTGGAAAGTCGAGATTCCCGGACGCGGCTTTGCGTCACCGGTCGTGTGGGGTGATCGGATCTTCGTGACGACAGCAATCCCGGCGGACGTAACGGGAGATGCGCAGCACGACCCGCGGGGAGGTGAGGCCGCACGGGGGGTTCATCGGTTCGTCGTCATGGCGATAGACCGGGAAACGGGTCGCACGATCTGGCAGCGGATCGCGAACGAACAGGAGCCCCACGAAGCGGGGCACGAGGCCAACAGCACGTGGGCATCGAGCTCGCCCTTGACGGATGGCGAACGCCTCTACGCCTACTTCGAGTCGTTCGGTCTCTACGCCTACGACATGGACGGCACGCTGATCTGGGAGAAGGACTTCGGTGACAAGCGGATGCGGAATGAGTTCGGGGAGGGATCCACGCCGGCGCTGTTTGGCAATACGCTCGTCATCGTCTGGGACCATCTGAACGGCGAATCGTCCGTCGTTGCCGTTGATGCCCGAACCGGCGATGAGCTGTGGCGCGTGCCGCGGGACGAGATCGACACGTGGGCAACCCCGCTCATTCTTGAGGTCAATGGGAGGCCGCAGGTCATCGTGCCCGCCATGGAGCGCGTTCGGAGCTACGACCTCGCGAACGGGAGCGTCGTGTGGGAGAGCGACGGATTGACGATGAACGCCATTCCCTCGCCCGTGTACGAGAACGGTCTCGTGTTCCTGATGAGCGGCTTCCGGGGCAACGACCTCAAAGCCGTACGCGTCGCCGATGCACGCGGCGACATCGATGGGACGGATGCTATCGTCTGGACGCTCGACCGTGACACCCCGTATGTGCCGTCACCGGTGCTCGTCGACGGCATCCTGTACTTTCTGAAGACGAACTCCGGCATCCTGTCGGCGTTCGACGCCGCGACGGGCGTGCCGCACTACCAGAATCAGCGGCTGACCGGTCTCACGAATGTCTTCTCCTCGCCGGTGGCGGCCGAGGGGCGGGTGTACTTCACCGGGCGCGACGGGACCACGGTTGTGATCCAATCCGGAGCGGAGCTCGACGTGTTGGCCACGAACACGCTGGATGACGGCTTCGACGCCTCGCCCGCACTCGTAGGCGACGACATCTACCTGCGGGGATACCAGTACCTCTACGCAATCAGCGAGCAGTGAGACCCACTCCGTATTCGTCACGCCGAGGGGGAATCCTCGTGCTGTCTAACCAGGGATCCGCGAGACGACTAGGTCAACTGGTTCGATGACCGGTAGAATGGCGGAATCTGGGAAGACGGGGGAGGAGAAGCCATGTCCAAAGTTCGTATGTTGGTCGCGGTCGCGCTGGTTGTCGGCTTCGTCGGGTTCGGGTGGGTGTCTGCGCAACAGGGCAGCGACTCATCGGCGGCCGCGTTGACCGGTCAGGACTACGAAGAAATCAAGGAGCTCTACGCGCGATACAACCAGGGAAGCGATTTTCGCGACGCCGAGTTGTTTCTGTCGGCCTTTGCCGACGATGCCGTGATGACGCGAGGAGGGCGGGACATCGTGGGGATGGCCGCGCTACGGGCCGAGCGGGCCGAGCGCTATAACGGGCAGACCGGGGACAACGGAAGACGCCACCACAACGGCAGCTTCATCATTACCCCGACGGCCGAGGGCGCGAAGGCCCGCGCCTACTACGTTCTGCTCGACGTCACCAGCCGACCGCCAACGATGGTTTCCTCCGGATACTACGACGACGTGTTTACGAGGACACCAGAGGGCTGGCGTATTCAGCACCGGACGCTTCACGGCGATGGCCCGGCCCGCTGAGGAACTGAAGCCCGCCGGCCAAGGCTGAGAGAGGGTGGCCCGCCGCCATCAGGGAGGACTCCATGCCACGATATGCCATTCTCGTTCTCGGACTCGTGTCGTTCTCGTTGGGCGCCCCCTCGGCCCAAACCGAGATCGTCACGGGTGACTACTCCACGCCACTGCGTCCCCTGACGGCGGCCGGCAACATCGGGATCAGCAACGCGGTGATGCGCGACCAGCCGGAGGTTCGGATACTCCGAGTCGTGGTCGAGGCTGGCGGCACACGGGTGATCCACGCGCACGACAATGTCGACTTCCACCTCTTTGTGCCGATCTCCGGCCCGATGACGTTCGACCGCGAAGGCGCCGAGTCAGTCGAGCTGTCGCCCTGGCAGCCGGTCTACATAGATGCCGGAACCCGGCACGGGTTTCGAAATATGGGGTCGTCGCCGGTGGATGTCATGGAGATCTTCATTCAATAGAGACGTCGGCTGGGTGGCCTCGCGAAGGGGCGGTGGCGCATGACCGGGCCTGCGCGCACGTGGCGCGTACTCAACATCGAGATGGGCCTGGACGAGCCCGAGAGCGCGCTGCGCGATCGCGCCGCCTCAGCTGCCGGCGTCGATCCGGAGCGGGTGCGCGGCCTACGCATTGCACATCGGTCGGTCGATGCCCGTCGTCGTGGGAGGGGGCGTCGCCTACGCTTCATCGTGCACGCGGACCTGGTGGTCGACGCCGCATACCGCGGTGTCCGCTTTGACTCCGCGGTGCGTGCGGGGAAGGTGGTCGAGGCTCCGCACATCGGGAGCTTCAGGGTCGCACGGCTGGCTCCCGGTCGCCGACAGGTTCGCGTCGTGGTGGTCGGCGCCGGTCCGGCCGGCCTGTATGCCGCGTTGGTCTTGGCGACGAACGGCATCGCCGTCGACTTGATTGATCGCGGTGCCGAGTTGCAGCAGCGGGGCAAGGACGTCGCTCGCTTCCACCACACTCGGGTCCCCAACACCGAGTCCAACCTGTTGTTTGGCGAGGGCGGCGCTGGCACATACTCCGACGGCAAGCTGTATACGCGTGTGGACGATCCCCTAGAGGTGCCTTGCCTGGAGGAGCTAGTCTCGTGCGGCGCAACTTCGGAGATCCTTTTTGATTCGCGGGCGCACATCGGCACCGATCGTCTCCACCGGATTCTTCCGGTCCTGCGTGGCCGGATGGAATCGCTTGGAGTCCGGTTCCACTGGCAGACGCGGCTCGACGGCCTGGTTCTGAACGTGGGGACCCCGCGGTGTGTGCGCGCGGTTCGCACGTCGGCCGGCGAGTTGCCTTGCGACGCGCTGCTTCTGGCGCTCGGTCACAGCGCAAGGGACAGCGTGCGCATCCTTCACACCCAAGGCGTGCGGGTCGAGCCTAAACCGTTTCAGCTGGGCGTGCGAATCGAGCATCCGCAGGATCTGATCAATCGCGGCCGCTACGGCGAGGGACCCGAGGCCGCATCGCTGGGTCCTGCCTACTACAACCTGGTGTGCAAGGCCGGCGACGGTGTTCCGACCAGCCACTCGTTCTGCATGTGTCCCGGCGGCAAGATCGTCGCCAGCACGAATACCCCCGGCCTGCTGTGCACGAACGGCATGAGCAACGCGACGCACTCGTCGCCGTGGGCCAACGCTGCGCTGGTCACAACGTTCGGACCGACAGAGTTCGGCCGCGGTCCGTTCGCGGGCGTGGACTTCCAGGAGACCCTGGAGCGCCGCTTTTTTGAGGCTGGCGGCCGCGACTACACGGCTCCCGCGCAATGTGCCGACGACTTTCTCGCTGGACGGCCCACGGCGAACCCCCGGCACTCGAGCTATGTGTTCGGTACGTGCTCAGAGCGGATCGACGCGTTGTTGCCTCGCCTCGCCCGGGATGCCATTGCGCGTGCCCTTCTGACGTACGAGCGCCAGATTCCTGGTTTCAGTTCTGCCGCTGGTTTGCTTGTCGGATTGGAGTCACGGAGTTCGGGCCCGGTCCGTCTGCCCCGCGACGGCGAGACCTTGGTTGCGGACGGTTTCGCAAACCTGTACCCGATCGGCGAGGGCGCCGGCTACGCCGGCGGCATCATGAGCGCTGCGATAGACGGCGCCCGGTCGGCTCTCCGCTACCTGCGGCCGTAGGCGCTGCGCGTGAGAGGCGCCTATCGAGCGTCCCCGGTTTCGTCTCGGGACGGTAGGCTGACGTTGAGCAACGTCGTCTCGCCCCCGTGAAGTTCAACCTCGGCTCGATAAGTTCGGTACCCATCGCGCTGGACTTCGACAACGTGCGGTCCGGCCCCAAGCTCGACCACGAGCCGATCCAGGCCCTCGAAGCCCTGCCACAGCTCTCCATCGATGAGCACGTCCGCGTCTGCTGGCTGTACGCGAACGGCCAACGTACCGAACCGTGCGGCGCCTGGCGGCGACACGATCTCTGGGGAACCAGGCTCGGCCGGATAGAGGCCGGCACCTGGATCTGAAGGTGGTTCGGGACGGCCGGGCTGTGGAGCACCGTCCGCGAGGAGTTCCATCTCGTGCCGGATCCGGTAGGTCGGTGCTTCCGTCATTAAGTGTTGGTGAAGAGAGCTTAAGCCCTAATCATCCAGATACTTCCAGCCGATTTTGACGCTGGCAGCTCTCTGGCACTGAATATCTAGTCTAAGCGGTTTGGTTAGAACGAGATAAGGGAGTGGTAGCAACAGTTGATGGCGGAAGCACCGCTGCTCTTACCGTGGATGTCCGCCGGACTGCGGTTCTCATAACCGCCATGAGCCTCTGCTAGGCTCGCCCGGTATGTCGCCATTTCCGCACGCCTTGCAGTTTCTCGTCGTCGCGCTCGCCGGCTGAATCAACCAACCGCAACGCGACGTCATCGACTATCTCCAGGAAGAGAACCGTCTCCTCCGGGAGCAGCTCGGCCCCGGCCGGCGGTTCACCGACTCCCAGCGCCGACGGCTGGCTGCGAAGGCCAAGAGCCCCGGTCGGCGGGCGCTCCAGAATCTGCGCTCGTGACACCGGACACCCTCCTGCGCTGGCATCGACAGCTGATCGTCAGGAAATACGACGGCAGCGGTCGTCGTGGTCCGGGCCGCCCACGGGTCATGGACACGATCCGCCGGCTCATCATCCGAATGGCGACTGAGAACCGCGACTGGGGCTACACCCGCATCCGAGGGACGCAAGATGCGGTTCCTCATCCATGACCGCGACCCGCTGTTCCGCCCGGCCGTGCGCGACACGCTCCCCCCGGCCGGTGTCACCCCCGTCCGGCCCCCCGCCCGCTCGCCCAACCTGAACGCCTATGCGGAACGCTTCGTGCGCACCATCAAGGAATCCTGCCTCGAACGGATGGTGCTCATCGGCGAAGGCTCCCTGCGCCGCGCCGTCCGTGAGTTCGTCGCGCACTACCATCACGAGCGGAATCACCAGGGCCTGGACAACCGCCTGATCCAGCCGTTGCCGACGGCGCCGTCCCGCGGTCACGTCCAGTGCCGCTCAGCGGCCTGATTCATGACCGTCGTCAACCTCGATCGAGTTCTTGGACAGTACGCGCTGCACTGACAAGGCGTTCGCACGGCTTGTGAGGCGCTCCAACCAGCACGATGACCCACTTGCGGGGCTGCGGAAACCTCTGACAATGCGTTCGCACGCTTCGTGGAGGCATTCCTGTGCAGGTTGTTGGGCCAGCCAGAGCTTGGGCATAGAATGACCTGGATCTGGCTCCTACAGCTCATGGCCCTTCAAGTCGGCTCCCGGCTCGGCCACTACTCGGTCACTGCCCTCATTGGCGAGGGCGGTATGGGCCAGGCGAGACGGCCGAGAAGGACCCGTGCAGGCCGAGCCGCCGACTTGGAGGGCCTTTCGCCGGAGCGGGTGCGGTTCAGTTCGGTGAGTGGCCCACAATAATATGGGTGTAGCATCCGAACAAAGAGGGAGGTATCCGATGAAAGGTCAAAGTCTCGCTCGGTCTCTGGCGGTGATCGCACTCGTCTTACTGCTACCGTTGCCGGCTGCGAGCCAAGCTCAAACGGCGACGGCGGATGACGCGACTGTACCGAGGACGTCGGATGGCAGACCGGACCTGCAGGGTGTCTGGACTTCTGGGACCTTGACTCGCCTCGAGCGACCGCAGAAGTACGCTGAACTGGCGTTTCTGACCGAAGAGGATGTGGCGGCCCTTGAGCGGGAAGCCGCTGACAGAAAAGCGGTTTCGCTGAGCCAGGAATTCGTTGAGGCTACCGATCCCACCACAGGCGCCCCGCTCGCGCAGGACGGCGTTGGCACCTACAACCCGCAATATTTTGACGGGGGGACCAGGATGGCTCCGTCCAGGCGGACCTCGCTGATCGTAGATCCTCCAGACGGCCGAATCCCTTATGGGGAGGAGACGCACCGTTACCAGCGCGAATATGGAGCCCCTCCGTATGATTCCCACGTCGATCTCGACACCGGAGAGCGTTGCCTTGGGGACGGGGCGCTCGAGATGCTCTGGTTCGGGTACAACCCGAATCATCAGATTGTCCAGACGGCAAACCACGTCGTGATTCTCCACGAGATGTTTCGCGAGCGTCGCATCATTCCAATCGATGCCGGTCCGCATGTCGACGCGGACATTCGTCAGTGGAATGGAGATCTTCGCGGCCGTTGGGAGGGGGATACGCTCGTCGTCGAGTCCACGAACTTCTCCGACAGATGGCGAGACGATCGGTTCAACAATGTCTGGCGAGCCCCATCAGACACGCTGCATCTGGTCGAACGCTTCACGCGGCTTGACGCCGAGATGATGTTGTACGAGGTGACGATCACGGACCCAGCTAAGTTCGCCAGCCCGTGGACCGTGGAAACCTATCTGACGACAAACCAAGCCGCCGCCGGCGTGACGCAGGGTCCGATCTACGAGTTCGCGTGCCACGAAGGGAATTACGGTGGTCGGAACATTCTCAGCGGCGCGCGTGCCGCTGAAAGGGTTGCCAACACAGGCTCGAGGTAAGTCGAGCTCGCGTGACGCCGGGCCAGCACTCGGCTGACGTTCGAGTCCGATAGTAATCTGGGGGTTTCCCCGACGTGGACACCGGATGGCCTGCGAGTCGCGTTCGGAGCGCCATTGGCCTGGAAGCGTGCCGATGGCACCGGTGATGTCGAAACTCTCAGCGATGACCCGAATCGGGTCCCTCAGGCGTTCTCCCCTGATGGGACGACCCTCGTCACCGTGGACAGAGGCACCGCAGGAGGGGGGGGCTGGGGATGCTCACGCTGGACGGGGACCACTCGTCAACGGTTTTGCTGGACGACGAGTGGCTCGAGAGAGGGGCCGCACTCTCCCCCGATGGTCGCTGGCTGGCTTACACCTCGAACGAAACGGGGCAACGTGAGGTCTACGTGCGACCGTTTCCCGATGTGGACGCCGGGAGGTGGCAGATTTCCACGGACGGCGGTGAGTGGCCGCTGTGGAATATAGCCGGAGATGAGTTGTTCTATCGAGGCCCAACGGGGGTGATGGCGCTGGAGTTTGAGGGCGACCCGACGTTCGCGCCGGGAGCGCCGACACTATTGATCGAGCGAGAGATCTTTGGCTTACGAAGTCGACGGATGGCGGTATCGCCGGATGGCCAGCGTTTCCTGCTCCTCTCGGACACGACCGGCGGCCTGAACGCCGAAGACGCCGCGCCTGCACAAATCAACGTGGTCCTGAACTGGTTTGAAGAGCTGAGGGAACGGGTGCCTATCCCATAGCCATGCCCCTCCAACCCGGCACCACCCTCGGCCCCTATAGCGTCACCGCCAAGATCGGCGCAGGCGGCACGTAGAGGTACATTCCCAGTCGTGAAAGTCGCGTGGCGGGGCACTGTGCACGGCGTGCAACCACGCATCCGTCTCACACGGTCATTCGACGAACGAAGTCACACCTATCTGGGCTTCGTCCTGCGTATCGATGGGGAGATCGGGACCGAAGCCCGCCGGTTTCTTGTCGCGGTTGGTGACGCCGCGCACGCCAAGCACCAGTTCGAGGTCGGCGATCACGTTTCTGGGGAGGGTCATCCCGTGGCTGATCCGCGCACAGAGACGGCGGAGTTATATCGGGTCAGCCGGCTGACCCTCGCGTCACCAAAGGCGTCCTCGACGGAGAGTTCGCCGCCGTGGCACGGCGTCTGTCCAGTCCTGCCCACGTATCGCATGCGTGGACATCGCCGTCTGGCTGTTCGAACGTACGACACCAAATGTATGAGCTGCAGGAACTCACCGAGCGTGTCCCGGTGAACTGATTCATGCCACTCCACCCCGGCACCACCCTCGGTCCCTACTCGTCACCGGATCAGGTGACGCCCGTTCTGATTGCGGGCACAGACGGGGGTGCGCGTGAGCCCTTCTTCTCTGCGGACGGCCTGTCGATTGGCTTCTACACGAGGACAAGCAACCAACTGCAGAAAGTTTTCACCAGCGGTGGCGTGCCGGTGACACTGGGGAACGTGGGGGCACCGTATGGCGCGAGCTGGGGTGCAGACGACGTGATTCTCTTCGGACAAGGGGCGAACGGCGTCTGGCGGGTGCCGGGCACGGGCGGCACGCCGGAGCCGGTGATCACCCTCGAGGATGGAGAACAGGCCTATGGACCGCAGATGCTGCCCGGTGAGTGGGTGCTATTCACGCTCTTGCCGGGCGGCGTCACATCGTGGGACGAGGCGCACGTCGTCATGCAGTCGCTGGCAACCGGCGAGCGGGTGGTGTTGTTTGAAGGGGGACGGGATGCGCGGTATGTGGAGACCGGACATCTGATCTATGCACTTAACGGCGTGGTGGTCGCAGCGGCGTTCGACCTGACCGCCCGAGAGATCCTCGGCGGGCCGGTCCCGCTGGTTGAAGGTGTCCAGGATGCGAGTAGCACAGGGGCGGCCCAGTTCGGTGTCGCGCGCAGCGGCTCGCTGGTCTATCTGCCCGGAGCGGCTGGTGGTGGGGAGCAATTCTCGCTCGCCTGGATGAGTGCCACCGGGGAAGAGACCCCGACGGCCGCACCGCCCAGGAACTATGGCGACATGCGCGTATCGCCTGACGGAACTCGTATCGCGGTGGAGGTCATTGACCCGGATAACACAGACGTGTGGATCTGGCATCTCGACGACGGCCCTTTGACCCGGCTCACATTCTATGAGGGCACCGACCGCAGTCCGCTATGGACCCCAGATAGTGCGCGGGTCGTGTTTCGGTCCAGGCGCGACGGTGGTGGGCTGTTCTGGAAGGCCGCTGACGGAACCGGCGAGGTCGAACGGCTCCTGGAGAGCACGAACGGTCCACGCCCGTGGGAGTGGTCCACCGATGGTCGGCTGGTGTTCGATCAACAGCCAGGAGACATTTGCGTGCTCACCCTAGAAGGCGACCGGACGGTGGAGATGCTAAAGCGCTTTTCAGATAGCCCTTGTACTGCTTGGGCTCGTCGTGGTACTTCTGCATGCACCAATGCAGGAGGACCGATGCAAGCCTATTCGATGGATCTCCGAGAACGGGCCCTGCTCGACAGTGATGCCGGGATGAAGGCCGCGGACGTTGCGGTGAAGTACCGCGTGAGCGGGTCGTGGGTGCGGCTGTTGAAGCAGCGTCGGCGGGAGACGGGCGAAGTCGCGCCGCGCGTCCAGCGGCACGGGCGGCGCCGGATGTTGGAGCCGCACCTGCACACCCTGGCCGCGCTGATCGCGGAGCAACCGGATCGCACCGTAGCCGAGCTGAAGGACGCGCTCGGCACGCCGGCCAGTCTGGCGACGATCTGGCGCGCGGTGGCGGCTCTGGACGTGACCGTCAAAAAAACGGTCCGGCCCTCCGAACACGATCGACCTGACGTTGCGGCCGCGCGGGTCGTGTGGCACGCCGCCGCGCCGACCTGGGATCCGACACGCCTGGTTTTTCTCGATGAAACCGGCATGACGAACAATCTCCTGCGGCGGTATGGTCGGGCCCTCCGCGGGGCCCGCGTCCACGACCACGCGCCGTGCGCCCGGTGGCAGACCAGTACGTTTCTCGCAGCGCTGCGGGTGACTGGCCTGACCGCGCCCGGGGTCTTCGACGGCGCCATCGACGGGGCGAGCTTCCTCGCCTATATCGAACAGATCCTCGTGCCCACCCTGCATCCCGGGGACATCGTCATCGCCGATAACCTCAGCGCACACAAAGTGGCCGGCGTCCGCCAGGCGATCGAGCGCGTCGGCGCCACGCTCTGCTATCTGCCGCCCTACAGTCCGGACCTCAATCCCATTGAACTCTGCTTCGCGAAGCTCAAAGCCCTCGTGCGCGCCGCCCGCTGTCGATCCACCGAAACCCTCTGGCCTTTCCTCGGCGCCTGTCTACCGCACTTCAGCCCCGAGGAATGCCGCAATTACTTTCGACACTGCGGCTATCCGGGCACCACACGGTCATGAAAAGCGCTTTATTGGAGACAGAGTTCCGGGAGCAGATGCCCGCGATCTCGCCGGACGGTCGGTGGATTGCCTACCAGTCGGATGAAACCGGCGGCAACGAAATCTTCGTCAAGCCCTTCCCAAATGTCGACGACGGGAAGTGGCAAGTCTCGACGAACGGTGGTCAGGATCCGGTGTGGTCGCCGGTCGGGCGACGACTGTTCTTCTGGGAAGTAGACCGACGAATCGCGGTGGCTGAGGTCGAGACGGCCCCGACGTTCAGTCAGGGCACGCCCACGGAGCTGTTCCCACTGCGGGGCCCTATCTTGGGTGGTGGCGGTCGACGCTACGATCTTGCGGCAGAAGGCAAGCGATTGGTCAAGACCGCCGGAGAGGATGCTTTCAACGGCCTGATCTATGTCGAGAACTGATTCGAGGAACTCGCCGCGCGCGTGGCTACGCCCTAACCTATGCCACTCTCCCCCGGCACCTCACTCGGCCCCTACCAGATCGACGCCCCCCTCGGCGCTGGGGGCATGGGCGAGGTCTACAAAGCCACCGACACCCGTTTAAAGCGCTTTTCATGACCGTGTGGTGCCCGGATAGCCGCAGTGTCGAAAGTAATTGCGGCATTCCTCGGGGCTGAAGTGCGGCAGACAGGCGCCGAGGAAAGGCCAGAGGGTTTCGGTGGATCGACAGCGGGCGGCGCGCACGAGGGCTTTGAGCTTCGCGAAGCAGAGTTCAATGGGATTGAGGTCCGGACTGTAGGGCGGCAGATAGCAGAGCGTGGCGCCGACGCGCTCGATCGCCTGGCGGACGCCGGCCACTTTGTGTGCGCTGAGGTTATCGGCGATGACGATGTCCCCGGGATGCAGGGTGGGCACGAGGATCTGTTCGATATAGGCGAGGAAGCTCGCCCCGTCGATGGCGCCGTCGAAGACCCCGGGCGCGGTCAGGCCAGTCACCCGCAGCGCTGCGAGAAACGTACTGGTCTGCCACCGGGCGCACGGCGCGTGGTCGTGGACGCGGGCCCCGCGGAGGGCCCGACCATACCGCCGCAGGAGATTGTTCGTCATGCCGGTTTCATCGAGAAAAACCAGGCGTGTCGGATCCCAGGTCGGCGCGGCGGCGTGCCACACGACCCGCGCGGCCGCAACGTCAGGTCGATCGTGTTCGGAGGGCCGGACCGTTTTTTTTGACGGTCACGTCCAGAGCCGCCACCGCGCGCCAGATCGTCGCCAGACTGGCCGGCGTGCCGAGCGCGTCCTTCAGCTCGGCTACGGTGCGATCCGGTTGCTCCGCGATCAGCGCGGCCAGGGTGTGCAGGTGCGGCTCCAACATCCGGCGCCGCCCGTGCCGCTGGACGCGCGGCGCGACTTCGCCCGTCTCCCGCCGACGCTGCTTCAACAGCCGCACCCACGACCCGCTCACGCGGTACTTCACCGCAACGTCCGCGGCCTTCATCCCGGCATCACTGTCGAGCAGGGCCCGTTCTCGGAGATCCATCGAATAGGCTTGCATCGGTCCTCCTGCATTGGTGCATGCAGAAGTACCACGACGAGCCCAAGCAGTACAAGGGCTATCTGAAAAGCGCTTTAGACCGCACCGTCGCCATCAAGGTGCTGCCCGAGCATGTCGCCGCTGATCCCGATCTCAAGCAACGGTTCGAGCGCGAGGCGAAGACGATCTCCAGCCTGAACCATCCGCACATCTGCACGCTCCATGACATCGGCCAGGAGGACGGGATCGACTACCTCGTCATGGAGTATCTCGACGGGAAGACCCTGGCGCAGCGTTTCTTGGAACGGGGGACGACATGCACTCGAACTCGAACAGGTCGTGGCGGTTGCTGAGCGCGGCCGCGGTGGGGCTGATGTTGACCGTCACGGCCGGGCAGGCCGAGGCGCAGGAGGCTAATCCGTGTGCCGAGCCCGCCAACTGGATTATCGCCGAGAACTGCAAGCCAGGGAATCCGTCGACCGAGTGGGACGTTAACGGCGCGGGTGACCTGACGATCCAGGGCTTCGCCACCGACATCAGCTACAACTTTGGCGAGACGGCGCAGTTCAAGATCGACACCGACTCCGCGAACTACCGGATCGACATCTACCGAATGGCGTACTACGGAGGCGACGGGGCGCGCCGTGTGGCGACGGTCCGTCCGTCGGTACCGCTGCCGCAGGAGCAGCCGCCGTGCGCGGTCGACTGGAGTGTGCGGCTGTACGACTGCGGGACGTGGGCAGTATCGGCGTCGTGGCCAATCCCTGAGGATGCCGTCTCGGGCGTCTACGTCGCCCGCCTCGTACGAGAGGACGGCGACATTACCTGGCGGATGGACAACAGTCGCGCGGGGGGCCGGCCGCCAGAAGCGGCACCCCACGCGTACGGGGCACTGGGGCTGGGCCAACTGCGGAACCCGCTCGACGGACCGAGCGCGAGCCACATCGTATTTGTGGTGCGGGATGATTCGAGCCGGTCCGACATCGTGATGCAGACATCCGATCCGACGTGGACCGCCTACAACTCGTATGGGCTCGGCAACGTCTACAGCGGTCGAACCGTGACGGGCGAATCGGCGGGCCGTCCCATGCGCGCGTACAAGGTGAGCTTCAACCGGCCGGTGCAGAACCGAGACTTCAGCTCCGTGAACCAGCTCTTCAATGCGGAGTATCCGCTGCTGGGGTGGCTGGAACGAAACGGGTACGACGTGACGTATATTGCGGGCGTCGACACGCACCGCCATGGGCACCTGTTGCAGAACCACAAGCTGTTCATCTCGATCGGACACGACGAGTACTGGTCGGCCGGGCAACGGCAGAACACCGAGGCCGCGCGGGATGCAGGCGTAAACCTGGCATTCCTGAGTGGGAACGAGGTCTTCTGGAAGACCCGATACGAGGCGAGCATCGACGGCACGGACACGCCGCACCGGACACTGGTCGTCTACAAGGAAACGCACAGTAGCCTGACGGAGCTGGGCGAGGTTCAGCCGACGGAGAAGATCGATCCCGTCGCAGATGTGTGGACAGGCACATGGCGCCACGGGAGTCCTGCCCATCCGGAGGGCCCGCAGCCAGAGAATGCCCTGACGGGGACGATCTTCACGGTGAACGCGAATCGGCAGGATCCGCTGATCGTGCCGGCCGAGTACGGAAGGTTACGGTTCTGGAGGGACACCGAGGTGGCGCAGCTGGAGGAGGGCGCGCATGTGGCGCTCGCCAACGGATTCCTGGGCCATGAGTGGGACGAAGACCTGGACAACGGGTTCCGCCCGGCGGGGTTGATCCGCATGTCGGAGACGACGGTCGATGGCGTGAGATACCCGATGGACTGGGGATCTGTGTACGACTCAGGCACAGCCACACACGCGCTGACGCTGTATCGGGCACCCAGTGGGGCGTTGGTCTTTGGCTGCGGCTGTGTCCAGTACTCCTGGGGTCTCGACAACTTCCACGATCACCCGACGGCGGTGAGGGGCCGCGGTAATGGACGACCCGACCTCAACCTGAACCCGTACTCGCACCGCGTCGGCGTCGATCCGTACGGACCGGAGACAGCAATCCAGCAGGCCACCGTGAACCTGTTCGCCGACATGGGACTTCAGCCGGCGAATTTGCAGTCTGATCTGGTTCGGGCGACCGCGTCGACCGATAAGGCTGCGCCGCAATCGCGGGTCGTGTCACCAGCTGAGGATGCCGAGGCCGTCACCGGCCCCATCGTGACGATCGCCGGTGCGGCGAGCGACGAGGGCGGCGGGGTCGTGGCGGGTATCGAGGTGTCGGTAGACGGGGGGATGACGTGGCATCGCGCAACGGGAGCCGAGCAGTGGAGCTACGACTGGCACCTGCCAGACGGGGTCGGTATGGCGACCATTCTCAGTCGCGCCAGTGACGACAGTCTCAACCTCGAGGCGCCAGTGGGCGGCGTGACGGTCGCCCACGGGACCCCGTGAGGCGAGCTGACGAACGAGATGACAGGCACTACTGCTGCTGCGGGAAGTTCATGCGGCGGAGCCCACGCGGGACGTGACGCGGCTTGGCCTTGCCGGGATAAGCCCCCACTACGTCTCGACCGGGCACTAGCAGCCCGTGATGAAAGCACCACCGAACGACGGGTCGGCCCAGACATGGCAGTGCCCCACGCGGAGGTCGTTGGCGGCGATGGTAGGTCGAGATAAGATCCACGGCGCGCCCCAACGCGTCTCCGGGAGTCGCATGAGCGACCACAACAGCCGAAGACACGCCACCGCATGCCCCTGAAGACTGCGGGGTGTCCCGACACCCGTGAGCGTCCGCATCAGCAACCCAAGGTTCAGTCCAGCAACGTGCAGCAGGACGCGTTTGAGGATGTTGTCGTGCCCCCGCAGGTATACGCGGCGTAGCCGCCCGGTGGCATAGAGATGGGCAAAGGGGCGTTCGAGTCGTTCCCCGCGCCGGCGCAGCAGGCGTTGCCCGCGCGCGCCGCGAAGACGCCGACGGTTTCGGTAGACGGCGTCGCGCGCCTCCGCCTTGTCTTTCCACTTACGCCTGCCGCGATCTGGTTCCGAGATGTAGCTGCGGAGGCCGATGGCTTCAAGATCGACGAGTTCCTGGTTGCTGTGATAGCCCTTGTCCCCGACGACCTCGGCAAGACGGCCCGCAGGCACCACGGTCTCGATGTGCTCCGCCGCGGTGATCAGCGTCGCGCGGCTCGTCGCCACATCGCCTTCATCGGCGTCCTGCACCGTCACCGCCACGACCGCGCCGGTGTCGAGGTCGACCGCCTGCTCCGCCTTGTGCGCGAGGTGCGTGCGGCCGTCCTTCATCTTGGTGATTCTTGCGTCAGGATCGTGCGGATGGGTCCAGTCGTCGTTCGAGCCTTTCTTCTTCCGCTTCCGATCGATGCGCGCCAGATCGGCACGCGTCGGGGTCTCAATCCCCGAGGCCTGGGCGAGCTGGATCAAGAAGTCCTGATACGCCTCGCCGGTGTCGCGCCGCACGATACTTCGCAGGGCGGCGTTCGCTTCCAGCGTCGTCGCATCGATACCGATCGTCTTGCCCTTGACAAGCTTCGCCTCAGCCAGTCGCTGCAACACCCACGCGAAGACAGCCTGATGCGTTTCCAGGTCGATCAGCCGACGCGTCCGCGAGACCGTCGAATGATCCGGCGGCGCTTCGTGCAGCTCCAGCCCCAAGAAGCTCCGCACGCTCAACGACTCGGCCGCCCGCCACGCGATCGCCCGCTCGGAGTCGAGCCCTTCGAAGTACCCGAGCAGCAACACGCGGAAATACCGGCCGGGCGGCAAACTCGGCCGGCCGATCTCATCCGCGTAGAATCGCTGACAGAGCGACTCGACGTACCCGTCGAAATCCGCTCTCTCGAGAATGTGATTCAGTCGCGTGTAGAACGGGTGCGCGGCGCTGCGAGGCAGATCTTGTGCGGCGACCCACATCGACGTCTGCTTGGGACGTCGCCGTCGTTTGCCCATGGCCATGCGCGTCAGTGGAGTACGCATGATCACTTCTGGCGATCGATCTAATTCGGTGACTTTCACCACGGGCTGCTAGGAGCCCGTGGTGAAACTCCCGCGGCATTCGACCGACGAGGCATTCCGCCTGGCGGCGTTGCTCCTCCGTCGAATATGCCCAATATTCTCCGTCGTCACGCCTTGCCACGCGGACGCCTCGCCGGTCTCGGTGACACGCGCGAGTTTCACCACGGACTCCTAGCATTCAAACTCCACTTTCGCCCACCTGTATCGGATTCAGACGCTTCTGCATGAGAACAAAAGCTGTGCCTGGATACTAACTCTATTTGTAACAGTATGTTACAGGTTCCCTCAAGCTTGACACCACTCCGGCCGCAGGTGAGAATGGCAACAAGCAAGGCTCATGGAGCAAACTCTTCTACTAAACGCGACCTACGAACCGCTGAAGGTGGTCGACTGGCGGAAAGCGATCACCTTGTGGTGTCAGGGGAAGGTGGAGGTCATTTCCGTCTACGACCGGGAGGTCCGGTCGGTGTCGGTGAGCTTCAAGCTGCCGTCGGTGCTCCGGTTGCTCCGCTACATCACGATTCGGCGACATTTCAACTACGTCCCTTTCTCTCGCGCCAACATCTATGCCCGCGACAACCACGAATGCCAGTACTGTGGCAGAGAGTTCCCGGTTTCGGAGCTGACATTCGACCATGTGGTCCCGGTCTCGCAGGGCGGTCGCAAAGACTGGGAGAACATCGTCACCTCTTGTATCAAATGTAACCGCCGAAAAGGTGGACGTACGCCCGCCCAGGCGGGACTTCGAGTGATTCGTTTGCCGCGTCGACCAACGCGTCCCCCCCTCGTGCGGTTCACGGTCGGTATCGACAGCGCGCCCGAGAGCTGGCGCGACTACCTGTACTGGAACGTCGAACTCGACGATTCCTAGTGTCCTGACCGCGTGGTTCACAGCATACGTACCGGAGCGCGGCCCCACCGGCAAGGCGCGACGAAGGAGCAAATTGGGCATTTGTGACCGAGGAGCAACGCCGCCAGGCGGGATGCCCCGCCCGGGAATAATGCCGCGAATTACGCGGTCAGGACACTAAAGCGCTTTTCAGATAGCCCTTGTACTGCTTGGGCTCGTCGTGGTACTTCTGCATGCACCAATGCAGGAGGACCGATGCAAGCCTATTCGATGGATCTCCGAGAACGGGCCCTGCTCGACAGTGATGCCGGGATGAAGGCCGCGGACGTTGCGGTGAAGTACCGCGTGAGCGGGTCGTGGGTGCGGCTGTTGAAGCAGCGTCGGCGGGAGACGGGCGAAGTCGCGCCGCGCGTCCAGCGGCACGGGCGGCGCCGGATGTTGGAGCCGCACCTGCACACCCTGGCCGCGCTGATCGCGGAGCAACCGGATCGCACCTTAGCCGAGCTGAAGGACGCGCTCGGCACGCCGGCCAGTCTGGCGACGATCTGGCGCGCGGTGGCGGCTCTGGACGTGACCGTCAAAAAAAACGGTCCGGCCCTCCGAACACGATCGACCTGACGTCGCGGCCGCGCGGGTCGTGTGGCACGCCGCCGCGCCGACCTGGGATCCGACACGCCTGGTTTTTCTCGATGAAACCGGCATGACGAACAATCTCCTGCGGCGGTATGGTCGGGCCCTCCGCGGGGCCCGCGTCCACGACCACGCGCCGTGCGCCCGGTGGCAGACCAGTACGTTTCTCGCAGCGCTGCGGGTGACTCCTGACCGCGCCCGGGGTCTTCGACGGCGCCATCGTTCCTCGCCTATATCGAACAGATCTCGTGCGCATCCCGGGGACGTCATCGTCCTCAGGCACACAAAGTGGCCGGCGTCCGCCAGGCCGAGCGCGTCGGCGGGCATCTGCCGCCCTACAGTCCGGACCTCAATCCCATTGAACTCTGGAAGCTCAAAGCCCTCGTGCGCGCCGCCCGCTGTCGATCCGAAACCCTCTGGCCTTTCCTCGGCGCCTGTCTGCCGCACTTCGGAGGAATGCCGCAATTACTTTCGACACTGCGGCTATCCGGGCACCACACGGTCATGAAAAGCGCTTTAGCGCACCGTGTCCGCTGCGGCTACCAGACCTCGCATCGTTGGCATCCAACCGCTGTGGGCTGTCGCGGGCGGTCGGATCACCATCGCGGGCACCGATCTCATGTCGGACGCATCCGTACCGGATGTCCGTCTTGGTGCGCACTCTGCCCGCGTTGTCCGCGCATCGTCTCGCGAGGTGACGGTTGTCGTCCCGGTTGAGGCCGAAGGCGGGCATATGCCTGTCAGGCTGGAGGGTGCGCTCGGCGAGACTGCCTTTGTGGAGATTGGGGAGCGCATAGCAACCGGGCTGCATTAGGTTGATAGCCCAGCCATTGACCAGGACGGTCGCGTTTACCTGACGTATAGCGGCTCCAGGGGCGAGCAGTCACCGGTCTCTCTCTTCCGCGTCGGTCGTGACGGGTTCCGGGAGCCGTTTCTATCTGGCATCACGAACGCGACCTCGATGGCGCTTTCTCCCGAAGGCCAACTGCATGTGTCGAGTCGGTTCGAAGGTGTCGTGTATCGCGTCGACGACGATGGGGCACACGAGGCGGTGGCGTCCGATCTGGGTGTCGCGTGCGGTCTGGCTTTTTCTCCGGATGGGACCCTCTACGTCGGAGACCGGTCCGGTACCGTCTTCCGGGTCGCGACGTCGGGACAGGCCATTCCGTTTGCAACCCTTCCCCCGAGCGTGGCGGCGTTTCACCTCGCGTGGGGTCCGGATGACGGCGTCTACGTGACGTCGCCAACCTTGTCCTCACACGATTCAGTCTACCGACTGGATCACACCGGCAAGGTCGACGTCATTTGCTCCGCCTTCGGTCGTCCCCAGGGCCTGGCCTTCGACGCGCGCGGCCAGCTCTACGTCGTCGAGGCGCTGGCCGGGGTCAGCGGCGTCTACCGTGTCGACCCGGACGGCGTGTTTGTCCGGGTACTCGCGGCCGGGGCACTGGTAGGCCTCGCCTTTGACCCGGCGGGTGGTCTGGTCGTCGTGTCGAACGACAGCGCCTATCGGCTCGACCTGCCGCTGCGACCCCTCGGAACCGCCTCCTGAACGTGCTACCATCGCGAGTTGGACCTTTCGGCGAGATTGTCTACTGTACCCATGCCTCAGGACTGGATCGACGTACGCGGCGCCCGGGTGCACAACCTCAAGAACATCGACGTCCAGATTCCTCGTAACCGGTTGGTCGTCATCACCGGTCTGTCAGGTTCCGGCAAGTCGTCGCTTGCGTTCGACACGGTCTACGCCGAAGGACAGCGTCGCTACGTAGAGTCGCTGTCTGCCTACGCGCGGCAGTTCCTCGAGCAGGTCGAGAAGCCAGACGTCGACCAGATCGACGGGCTGTCGCCTGCGATCTCGATCGAGCAGCGGACGACTGGATCCAATCCCCGGTCGACGGTCGGCACCGTGACGGAGATTTACGACTATCTCCGTCTGTTGTTCGCCAACATCGGAGTGCCCCATTGCCCCTCCTGCGACCGTGAGGTCACATCACAGTCGGCGGCCCAGATCATCGACGCGGTCGCGGCCGGTCCAACAGATGAGCGGGTCAATATTCTGGCTCCCGTGGTCCGCGGACGGAAAGGCGAGTTCAAGAAGGAGCTGGCCGGGCTCCAGGCCAAGGGATTTCTCAAGGCTCGTATCGATGGCGACGTGCGCTCGCTCGAGGACACGATCCGACTCGACCGCCGAAAGAATCACTGGATCGACGTCGTGGTGGACCGCCTGGTCATCCGGCCGAGCGCGGCTCGTCGTTTGACTCAGTCGGTCGAGCTCGCACTCGCGCTCGCCGACGATGTCGTGATCGTGAACACGCTGGGCGGCGCCGATCGTCTGTTTTCACAACGTCTTGCCTGTGTGGACTGTGGTATCAACATGCCGGAGTTGACCCCTCGAATCTTCTCGTTCAATTCGTTGCATGGTGCCTGCCCCGCGTGCCAGGGCCTTGGTGCGGTTGAGGATTTCGACCCGGCTCGGATCGTCCCGGATGTGTCAAAGTCGCTGGCTGACGGAGCGATCCAACCATGGGCGCAGGGCGATCGGAAGATGGTGAAGAACGCGCTTTCGAAGCTGGCTCGCCATTTCGAGATCGATCTCTCGACGCCCTTCGCTCGGTTGTCGAAGAGGCGCCGAGACGTGTTGCTCTATGGTCCCTCGGGGCTCAAGCGGACGGCGGCGATGAACGCAGACCGCCGACGACGTCGCCCCCGAACCACAACCGAACCGTTCGGGCGAGACTTCGAGGGAATCATTCCAAATCTGCGACGTCGCTACGAGGAAGGCACATGGGAGCAGCAAGAGGCACTTGAGCCGTATCGTTCGCTGCGTCCCTGCCTGGATTGCGACGGTCAGCGTCTCCGACCTGAGAGCCGTGCGGTTCGCGTCAAGGGACGGTCAGTCTCGGACTACGTCAACCTTCCGATCGCCCAAGCACGACAGGTCGTTGATGCGCTCGAGCTGGAGGACCGTGAAGCGTTGGTCGCCGACCGCGTGCTTCGCGAAATCCGCGAGCGGCTGCAATTCCTGACTGAAGTGGGTGTCGGGTATCTCACGCTGGCGCGTGGGACCTCGACGCTTTCGGGGGGCGAGGCGCAGCGTATTCGGCTCGCAACGCAGATCGGTTCCAACCTGACGGGTGTGCTCTACGTCCTCGATGAGCCTTCGATCGGGCTCCATCAGCGTGATAACCGTTTGCTGCTCGGAACGCTGGGCCGTTTGCGTGATCTCGGCAACACGGTGGTGGTCGTCGAGCACGACGAGGAGACGATCAGGTCGGCCGACTACGTCATCGACCTTGGGAGCGGTGCGGGTGAGCACGGCGGACGGGTGATCTTCCAGGGAACACCTGCCCAGCTCCTGGCCGACGGGGACGGCTCGCTGACCGGGCAGTATCTTCGAGCGGAGCGAACCATTCCGACCCCGACGGCACGCCGTCCTGCCTTGAAGGGACAGCTGGTCGTGCGCGGCGCCCGCGCGAACAACTTGAAGGCGATCGACGTTGCGGTTCCTCTGGGTGTGCTGACGGCAGTCACCGGGGTCAGCGGCTCCGGCAAGTCGACGCTCGTCAACGACATCTTGTTTCGTTCGCTTGCCCGAGCTCTGCATCGGTCGGCGGATGCGCCTGGCGCCCACGACGCGATCGAGGGACTCGACCTGGTCGACAAGGTTATTCAGATCGACCAGTCGCCGATTGGGCGCACACCACGCTCGAACCCGGCCACCTACACCGGGCTGTTCACCTTCATACGCGAGTTGTTCGCGATGCTCCCAGAGTCGCGCGCCCGAGGCTACAAGCCCGGGAGATTCTCGTTCAACGTCAAGGGCGGTCGGTGTGAAGCGTGTCAGGGCGACGGCGTCATGGCCATCGAGATGCACTTCTTGCCCGATGTGTACGTGACGTGTGAACACTGCAAGGGACGGAGATACAATCGGGAAACACTCGATGTCACCTATCGGGGTGCGTCGATCGCCGATGTCCTCAATCTGACGGTCGACCAGGCGGTGTCGCTCCTGGAGCACTTCCCACCGATTGCCACCAAGCTGGGAACGCTGCGGGACGTCGGGCTGGGCTACATCCAGCTCGGACAGTCGGCAACCACACTGAGTGGTGGTGAGGCGCAGCGAGTCAAGCTGTCAAAGGAGCTGTCGCGGCGCAGTACCGGACGAACCTTGTACGTTCTTGACGAGCCAACGACAGGTCTGCATTTCGAAGATACCCGGCGGCTGCTCGACGTCCTGAACAAGCTCGTCGACCAGGGAAATACCATTGTCGTGATCGAACATCACCTTGATGTCATCAAATCAGCCGACCACATCATCGACCTTGGGCCTGAGGGCGGCGACGCGGGCGGGGCGATCGTGGCGCAGGGGACGCCCGAGGAGGTCTCACGAGTCGAGGTGTCGCAGACGGGCAAGTATTTGGGAGCGATCCTCAGCTGATACCGCGAGGTCTTTGTCACGAATGATGAGAAATCTGCTGACACGTTAGACTCTTTCGTGGTAAAAGAGCCACACTTTGGGCGAATCTGACTGTGGTGAGTAAGCCACAGTCACCTGAACCTGACGCAGATCGCCAATTGGTGAACACTTGTAAAGTTCACGAAAAAGGAAGTTTAGCCGATGGTTGGCCGTAGAGATCTGGACGGTATTCTTTTTGCTGTCCATCAACTGACGTGCAAAGAACCGTTCCTGTCGTGAGGCATACCCAGCAGACGATCAGACGCCCGGTTGCGTGTTCCGGAATTGGACTCCATTCTGGACATAAGGTCACCCTTCATCTCAAGCCGGCGCCGGCAGACCACGGCATCGTGTTCAAGCGGCTCGATCTCGATGGCCTGGAAATCCCGGCCGACGTGACCCACGTCGACAGCATGCACTATGCGACCGGGTTGGCGCGTGACTCTGCGTCTGTGGAGACCGTCGAGCATCTTCTCGCGGCATTGGTCGGCCTCGAAGTGGACAACGCGATCGTCGAGCTGAACCAGGCCGAAGTGCCCATCATGGATGGCAGTGCGGCGTCGTTCGTTTATTTGGTGCACGAGGCCGGTATCAAGAAACTGTCGGCATCTCGGAAGTTTCTCAAGGTCGTCCGCCCGATCGCGCTGTCGCGTGGCGACAAGCGGGTCGCCTTGTATCCGTCTGACCACTTCAAGGTCACATACAGCATCAGCTTCGATCATCCGCTGCTCCGTCACCAATCACGGACGATGCGCTTGACCGAAGCCGCGTTCGTGAATGAGATCGCCCCGGCCCGGACGTTTGGTTTTCTCAAAGAAGCTGAGACGCTTCGTCAGAGAGGCCTTGCGCTTGGTGCCTCTCTCGACAACGCGATCGTCCTGGGCGAGACTGGTGTGCTCAACAGCTCACTGAGGTTCGAAGACGAGTTCGTTCGCCACAAGATTCTGGATGTCATCGGCGATCTGGCCCTGGTTGGACACCCGATCATCGGTCATCTGGTTGCCCACCGTGGCGGCCATGCGCTCCATGCCAGCTTCGCGCAGAAGATACTCGACGACGTCGATGCCTGGCGGCTCGTCGAGTCGCCGACTGAACCGGCCGTGGCCCCTCCCGCGGGTGTGCCGGTGAACGAGACCCTCGCACGCTCCTAGCAGCCCGTGGCGAAAGTCCCGCGGCATTCGATCGACGAGGCATCCCGCCTCGCGGCGTTGCTTCTCGGTCGAATAATGCCCAATATTCTCCCTCGTCGCGCCTTGCGAATCGGGCGCCTTGCCGATCTCGGTGCCACGCGCGACTTTCACCACGGGCTGCTAGTGCCCTGAGTTCGATATACCTGTACATTAGGCCGGCGCTGCACCCCTGCTCGGCACCACCCGTGCTATCGGCGCTCGGGCCGAACCACCGGTGTGGCGACGCGGGCTGGACGTGGATGGATTGGCCCAGTCGCGATTGACAGGATGCGGCGGTCTCGCTTCCGAAAGGCTGCTCCTGTGATGTCATCCTGGCAGATGACGACACGGGCTTCTGACGACCGGCCGGGGTGATCTCGGTGCGCCGTTCCTCCAAAGGTTCACCCTCGCGCCGATAGGACGGTCGCCGCCGACCCTCGACCCACGACTGGCGCTGCATCCCGCCTGACGACATTGCTCCTCAGTCGAATACAGCCCGGTATTCTCCATCGTCGCGCCTGGTCAGCCGGGCGCCTCGCCGGTCTCGGTGCTCGCGCCACTCACAGGACTAGCAGGGATCTGGTGGTGGTCTCCGATCCGCACGCCTCGAACCAGTCGATCCCCTCGCTGACCAGGTCGAACTTCAGCGCGTAGCGCCCGCGCCGATCAGGGGTCGTCACCTCGATCGGGACCTCCGTTGTGCGGCCCGGCCCAAGTGTATCGGGGAGCCAGGCCCTGGCGTAGTCGCGGTCGGTCACTCTGCCGTCGGCGTCGCACAGCTGAGCGCCCAGCCTGACCAGACGCCGGCCATACGATGCCTGCGCAGGGAAGGGACGGGCGCTGAGATTCGAGACTCTTGCCGTGAGCCGGATCTGTCGGTTCTTACGGCTGACGAGGGACTCTTGGGAGCGAGGACGGTATTTCGATGCGTGCCCTGGGTGTCGCCCCAGGAATGGCATTGCCCAAATTGCTGGAATCCCATACCTCATGTCTGATGGCGGCCAGGCCGAGGGTCCCGGGCGCGAACCGGCGGGAGAACGCGTGCTCCGGATGATCTGTGATCTCCCACGTGAGACGGTCAACCCCGAGGTCAGCGGCACGCCGTCGGGCGAGCTCCATTTCTTCGTCTGAGTCGTTCCACTTGAACAGAATGTAACGCCAGTTGAGGAACGGGACGTCGCGACCCGAGCGTTGGCGCTCGTCGACCATGGCGCCAAGGTTCCGAAGCGCCGTCTCCAGATCTCCCCGACGCCGGTACTTCACGTAGTTCTCCGGAATGGCCCCATCGAGCGAGAAGGTGACTTCGTCGATGCCGGTGTGTACCAGAGACCGGGCCCGTGCCTCATCGAAGGCCAGTCCGTTTGTGCTCGTATACAGATAGACGTGGGGGTAGCGGCGCTTGATGTACTCGCACATTTCGACCGCGCGCTTGTGCAGGAACGCCTCTCCGTAGTTGAAGAAATCGACGCGGGCGAGCGTGGGACCGGCCTCGTCGATGACCTTCGTAAACAGGTCGAAGTCGAGCATTCCGGCTTCGCGGGTCCGGGTGATGCCCGTCTCGGGTGCGCAGCAGGCCTCGAGGCAAGACAGATTGCACGCCGCGGTGCATTCGACGAAGAGCCGGCCCGGCAATGGTCCGACATCGAGCGAGCGAACCGGCGGGTCGGCGTCGTCGGGAAGCGGCACCTTCAGCGCGCACTCGCCGCAGAAGTCGGAGCCTCCCTCGTTGAGATCGCGTCGCAACGTATCGATTGTCGTGTCGCGCCAGATCTGGGCCAGGCTGTGCGTCCGAGCATCACCGAGACGCTGTTGTGCGTACGGGTCGGCACATCCACACACGACTCGTCCGTCGCAGAGCAGGACGAGCGTCGTCCAGGGCCAAGCGCAGGTGAAGCGGGTGGCAAGATGGTTCAGCGACACGCGCGGCTACTTTTCCGTGAGCTTTCGCACATAGGCGGCGGCCTTCTCGTTCTCGTAGGTCACCGTGTTGAGGAACAGGCTCTCGGTGAGATACTGTTCGCGTTCAGTCGGACTCATCTGCCCGATCATGTGTCTGATTTCCGTCATCGTATCCTCGAACGTGCGATCGAGGCCGTGTCGGGTCGTGAGCTCTCGGTAGAGCGCCTCGAGCACCGCAAGCAGGTCACCGTCGAGCGGGATCTCGGTCCCGGAGCGGGTTGTGATCGTACGCATGCTCATCCCCCAAAACTGCTGACGGCTGCGGCCTCGTCGGCATACAGCTCGATGAAGTTCTGTGTGCCCGTCAACGTGAGCATCGTTTCAACGCGATTCTGAACGCGCGCGAGCTTGAGGGAGCCTCCAGCCTGCGTGGTCTGGCGATACAGGTCCATTAGGCACCCGATCGATGCACTGTCGACATAGGATACCTGTGACATGTCGATGACAATCTTCGATTCACCTTCCTCGACAGCACCCGTGACCGCTGACGAGAAGTCAGACAACATCGGATACATCAGCTTGGCTTCGCCAACTCGGATGATCACAACACCCTGAGTACGATCGGTTGATAGATTCATTCCTGCACTCCACTGGTGGCTGTAGGCTCAGCCGTGTCACGTGGCACCACGGAATCGGCCTGTTCGCGTTCGAGTTGGACGATTCGGCGTGCGAGTTCCTTCCGACCCCGATTGATCCGAGACTTGACGGTGCCTTCAGGCAAGTCGAGACGCTCGGCGATCTCGTGATACGACAGATCTTGGATGTCGCGCAACAGGACGGCTGTGCGGAGCGTGTCCGGCAAAGCGAGCATCCCAAGGCGAAGCAGGTCTCGTCGGTCGCGCCGGTGCAGCCGGGAGAGCGCGTCTGGTCCGGGGGCGGTGGGGGAGAGGTCGGCTGCGTCGACGTGGCGATCGACCGTTTCGCGCTCCCTACGAACGCTCCGGTAGTGGTCGATACACAGGTTCCGGCTGATGCTGATGAGCCAGGTCTGAAAGTTGGCGCGCCGGTCGAACGTGTGGAGCGCCCGGTAGAGCTTCAGGAAGATCTCCTGGCTCAGATCTTCGGCTTCCTCGTGGCGGCCGACGAACTTGTAGGCGACATTGAAGACGCGCCGCCAGTTCTTCTGGACGATCTCGTCCCAGGCCGACTGGTCCCCGCGAAGGCACGACTCAATAAGTTGATCCGTGGTACGAGACTGAGGGGTCGGGGAGTCCACGGGTCTACGGGCGAGCGTTTACGTGGGACGGGACGGCGGAATCATAGCAAGCCGTTTTTTGGACTGTCAAACATCGGCAGCGTACAATACCAGTGTCCTGACCGCGTAATTCGCGGCATATTCCCGGGCGGGGCATCCCGCCTGACGGCGTTGCTCCTCGGTCACAGATGCCCAATTTGCTCCCTCGTCGCGCCTTGCCATCCGGGCGCCGCGCTCCGGGATTTCTGCTGCGAACCACCCGGTCAGGACACTAGGTTCGCCGTGTTGTGGAGCGTTCCGTCGACCGGGACGTGCGACCGGCCGCCGCCCGTACCCGACGCGTGACCGACCCCGTCTCCTCCCCATCGTGTGCCGTCTGTGACGGCGTGTCGATCACGACGATCGCACAGCAGGAAGGCACGCCAGTCTATGTGTACAGCGCGAGGGTCGTTCGGGACCGATACGCGGAGCTTGACGCTGGGTTCGGTGACTACCCCCATCGGATTCATTACGCGCTCAAGGCCAACTCCACCGTCGGAATCGCGCGGCTGATCCGGGATCTTGGCGGTCGAGTCGACGCCAATTCCGGAGGAGAGATCGAGGTCGCCCGCCGAGCCGGCTTTCGGCCAGATGACATCGTGTTCACCGGGGTCGGGAAGTCGCGGGCGGAGCTCGAGCTGGCCGTTGGTCTTGGCGTTCACGCCGTCAACGCTGAATCGCGCGGAGAGATCGGGCGTGTCGATGAGATCGCGAGCGCCTTGGGAGTCCGGGCGCGCGTTGCCGTTCGCCTCAATCCCGATGTCACCGCTGGCGCACATCCCCATATCGCGACGGGCCAGCGGTCACACAAGTTCGGGGTTCCGGTTGACGAGGCCAGAGAGATCTGTCGATGGGCGGCAAGCCGCGAGGGGCTTGCCCTGGTCGGGGTCCACGTGCACGTCGGGTCGCAGCTGGTCGCCCTGGAGCCGGTTCGGCGTGCCGCCGAGGTTGCCGCCGAGTTCGTCGCCGATCTCGCCGGTCTTGGAATTTCCCTCGAACACCTCGATGTGGGCGGCGGGCTCGGCATTTCGTACGATGGCTCCCAGACCGCCACTGCCGCCGCGTATGCCCAGACTGTCGTGCAGGCCGTTCGCGGCACCGGACTGCCGGTCGTCATCGAGCCGGGGCGGTGGGTGATCGGTCCGGCCGGTGTGCTCGTTGCCAAGGTCGTCGATGTCAAGCCACGTGGTCCCGACCAGTATTTCGTGGTCGTCGACGCGGGGATGAGCGAGCTGATTCGGCCGGCATTGTACGGATCGTTCCACCGAATCGAACTGCCGACGCCCCGGACCACGCCGCCCGTCACGTGTGATGTCGTGGGACCGATCTGCGAGACCAGCGACGTGTTCGGGACAGATCGGGTCATGCCCCGCCCCGAGGTTGGAGACCTGGTCGTGATTCGCGATGCCGGGGCGTACGGGTCGGCCATGGCATCGAACTACAATCGTCATCCGTTGCCTGCCGAAGTGCTGGTTGATGATGGCACCTGGCGCGTGATTCGACGTCGTCAGACCGTGGACGACATGCTGGCGATGGAGACCTAATCCCAAGTGGATTCTGGGATTAGCGGCGCCGCGAGCGAGGAGCAGCTGACACACGATGTTGATCGCGTTCGAAGGACTCGACCAGAGCGGGAAAGAAACACAGTCCAGACGGTTCCGCGACCGGCTGCGATCAGCCGGTGACAAGGCCCGAGTCGTCTCGTTCCCCGACTACGGCACGTCGATCGGCGAAGAGATCGCGCGGGCGCTGCAAGGTGAGCGCGAGTATGGCCCTGACGTGATGCAGCTGCTCTACGTGGCGAATCGCTACGAGCGCAAGCCCGACATCGATCGATGGCAGCGCGCGGATATCACCCTGCTGTGCGATCGATATGTCGCGTCCAGCATCGCGTACGGCGAGGCCCAGGGTCTCAGTGTCGCGTGGTTGACTGGCATGCAGGAGTTCTTACCTCAGCCCGACCTGACGGTTTTTCTCGATATCGCTCCGGAGACCGCGCTAGAACGGAAGGCGACCGGGCGCGACCGCTATGAGCAAGATCACGCGCTGCAGGTCGGTGTCCGAGCGAGCTACCTCCGACAGGCGGCGGACCCAGGCTGGCTGCGCGTGGACGGCGAGCGTTCCCCGGACGATGTCGCCGCCGACGTCGCGGGTCTGCTCGAGGCGCGGCTGCGGCGGTGAGCGCGTGTACTTCGTGCGCCCCGGCGCTCAGAAGGACCTTGGCGCATGCTTCCAGCGTCGCACCGGTCGTTGCCACGTCGTCGACCAGGACCAAGACACGCCCCTCGATGTTGCGCTTGGATGGCCTTGGGCCGGTCCAGCGTCCTAGTGCGAATGCGGCGTGAACGTTGTTCCGGCGCTGGGCCGCTGTGAGTGTCGTCTGGGGCGGCGTCGGCCGGGTGCGTCGAAGCGAGTCCTGGACCGGGAGACCCAGGTGGCCGGCGAGGGCGGCGGCCTGATTGAAGCCCCGCGACCATCGGCGGGTACGGTGCAGCGGCACCGGAACCACATAGTCGGCGCCAGCGAGTAGCTCGTGGCCCGCAGCGCACATCAGCGCGGCCAGCTGGCGCGAGAGCGAATGGCGATGTTGGTATTTGAAGGCCTGGATGATGGCTCGGAGCGTGCCCTCGTAGACCCCCGCCGCCCGACGCCGTGTGAGGCCGGACTCAGGGTGACAGCTCCCGCAGCTCGTCTCCTCCGGCGACGCGGCGGCCAGTGGTGCGCCACAGCGTCGACACAGTGGCGGCGTCAGCCTCGCGATGTGACGCCAGCAGGCGTCGCTCACCACCCCGCGAGTCGGATGGGCGAGCAACCGGTCGCAGGCGGCACAGCGCGGCGCCCAGGCAAGGGCCAGTACGCCGTCGAGGACCCGACTGGGCCACCGGGCGGACATCACCTGACCGCGCACATGACCCCGTGGCCGTCATCGTCAGGGCCGGGGTCATCGTCATAGAGAGCGGGGATTCGAAAACTCGACCCGGGCGGCACTTCCCCAGAGGCGGTCGAGGTTGTAGAAGCGACGAGTCTCCTCGGTGAACACATGCACGATGAAGTCAAAGCAGTCGAGGAGGACCCATTCGCCATGGCCGTATCCCTCCAGATGCGACGGTCGAGTGCCCTGCTCCTTGAGCTGCTTGACGATTTCATCGACGATCGCCCGTACTTGACGGCCGGTTTGGCCCGAGCAGACTACGAAGTAGTCGGTAAACGCGCCCGACCCCGAGAGGTTGAGGACGACCACATCGCGCGCCTTCTTGTCGAGGGCCGCGTCCACGACCCGATGGACCGCCTCCGGCAGTGGCGTCGTGCTCGCGGCCGGTCTCGTAACTGGTCTAGTCATGCAAGCCGACGTCCATGGCATCAGGTCCGTAGGTTCGGCGACGCTCGATGTATGCCGCAACCGAGGGTGGCACGTGCTGATCGATCGGGTCCCTGCGGCCCAGGCGAGTCCGGATGTCCGACGACGAGATATCCCGTGTCGCGGCGTCGACCAGCCAGATCCACGTTTCGTCGTGTCTCAGGTCCGAATCGACGAACGTCCCCGCGTCGCGCATTCGGGGCGCGAGCTCGGGTAGCTGCCGTCGCAGCTTTGAGGTCGCGTGACCGGGGCGTGATACAACGACGAAGTGAGCGAGGGTCAGCAGGTTGGGATAGTCGTGCCAGGACGCAATTTCTGCAAAGGCGTCCGCGCCCGCGATGAAGAAAAGCTGCGACGGACGTCGACCGGCGCGGGCACACGTCTCGAGCGTGGCGGACGTATATGACGGTCCGTCGGTCCGCAGTTCCTGATCGCTGACTCGATATGTACTCTGGTCCGCGATTGCCAGCGCCACCATGGCGAGACGGTGATCCCCAGAGGCGACCGGGGCCGTTTGGCGGTGAGGTGGGGTTCGCGACGGGACGAAGATCAACTCAGTCAGCTCCAGCGCGCGCCGCGCGGCGGCCGCGACGTCGAGGTGTCCGAAGTGGATCGGGTCAAACGTGCCGCCCAGAACCCCCGTTCGAGACGAGGCATTCACTCGCGCGGCCCCGTCGCAGTCTGCACCGACGCTGGCTGCGTTCCACAGACGGCCTGCCACATCGCTTCGCGGAGCGGGCCCAGCCCCTTTCCGGTGACCGCCGATATCTCAAACAGCGGCACACACAGTGCCTCGAGGTGCTCACGTAGCCGGACCAGACGGTCCGGATCATCGAGTGCGTCGATCTTGTTCGCGGCAACCATCCGCGGTTTTTCGGCCAGGGCGACCTCCGTCGATTCGACGGCGGCCACAGCGTAGGACGCCAACTCGCGACAGATGACCTCGAAATCATCGACTGGATCTCGTCCCGACGCCGACGACATGTCAATCAGATGAACCAGAACCTTGGTGCGCTCGAGGTGGCTCAGGAAGCGGTGTCCGAGTCCGTGTCCGTCATGCGCCCCCTCGATCAGGCCCGGGACATCCGCCAGCACGAAGCTCCGGTCGTCACTCATCATGACGACGCCCAGGTGCGGTGTCAGTGTCGTGAATGGATAGTCAGCGATTTTCGGTCGCGCCGCTGACAACCTCGATATGAGTGTGGACTTCCCAACATTGGGAAAGCCCACCAGACCGACATCGGCCAGCAGCTTGAGCGAGAGTGTCAGCTGTCGAAGCTCGCCCGGTTGTCCGGGTTCAGCGCGCCGCGGGGCCCGATTGGTCGCGGTGGCGAAGTGCTGGTTGCCCCGACCGCCCTGGCCTCCGCGCGCCGCGACCACGTCCTGTCCTACCGTCGTCAAGTCCGCCAGCTTTACCAGCCCGTCATCGGTCTTCTCGTAGACGATGGTTCCGACGGGGACGTCGAGAACCAGGTCAGCGCCAGCCCGTCCCGCGCGGTTCGCGCCTTCGCCGTGCGAGCCGCGTTTGGCGCGAAACTGTGGGTGGAACTTGTAGGTGACGAGAGTGTTGTGATGCGAGCTCGTCCGCAGATGGATGGAGCCGCCCCGGCCACCGTCACCACCGTCGGGCCCGCCGTTCGGAACGAACTTCTCGCGACGAAAGCTCGAACAGCCTCTTCCGCCGTCACCGGCAGCCACAAGAATGTCGACGTGGTCGACGAACATGCTCTAGTGTCCTGCGTTCGATATACCTGTACATTCGGCCAGCACTGCGTCCCGTAGAGGCCGGCGCTGAGACCTTCTTCTCGTGCTCGAATATTCCCGATATGCTCGCTCTTCGCGCCTGGCCATCCGGGCGCATCGCCGTCCTCGGTGTACAGGTATATCGAACTCAGGACACTAGTTTAGTGGCCTGTATCGACTGAATCAGTACCGTTCGCCGGGCGGGGCATCCCGTCTGACGGCGTTGCTTCTCGGTCGAATACGGCTTTCGACAGGGGCCTGTTGCATATCAATTCAACAACACGGAGCACCGGCTGGTGGGACCTGAAGCCAGCGCAGGGATAGCCTGGGGAGGAGGATTATCCCGCGATCGGCAGAACGCTGATCACACGACCACGACGGCCGTGATCTTCGAACTGCACCCGACCGGTCGCCTTCGCAAACAACGTATCGTCCTTTCCGAGACCGACGTTGACGCCGGGTTTGAAACGGCGCCCACGCTGCCGCACGAGAATGGCTCCGCCCTTGACGAGATTTCCGTCAAAACGTTTGACGCCAAGGCGCTGGGCCTGACTGTCCCGACCGTTTCTAGAGCTCCCTTGACCCTTCTTATGTGCCATGACTCTGCAACCTCTCGGTCTTACCCGGTTTCAATGCCGGTGATCCGAACGCGCGTGAGCTGCGTGCGATGACCGATCGTCTTGCGCATGCCCTTTCGACGTTTCTTCACGAACACCCGAACCTTCTTGCCCTGCGCTTCGCCATCGACGACTCCCGTCACCGTGGCGCCCGCTACATGTGGCGACCCGCTGACAAACCCACCGTCGTCGCTGGCGACGAAGAGAACGCTGTCAAACGTGACGGACTCACCGGCCGGCTCGGGTCGGCGGTAGACGGAGACGACCGCCCCCGGTTCCACTCGTACCTGCCGTCCACCGCTGTCGATGATCGCGTACACCAGCTGTCCTTTCTCGATCTCGCGTCAGCCACTCACCCTCCACTCCGGGTCAGATCGCGACGAACACAAACCGTCAGGGTACTACTGCAACAAGTTCGCTGTAAAGCCCGTGATAGGAAGGCTATCTGAGCAGAATTCTCGTGCCGCGGATGCTTTCGTTGCTCAGCGTGCCAAGAAATGACGGCAGGAGTCTGTCCATCAACTCGAAGTAGGACGACAGTGCAGGAGTGTTCTGGCGGGCGTCATAGAGAATCTCCTCACGATGCCGCTCGGTGTGCAGCGTCGCCCCGGTTCCCCCGTCAATAAAGATGAATTTCGGACTGAGGACGTACCCACGGCGCTCCTGGTACGTGCGTGTCGGCACGACACGCCGTCGACCGAAGGAGTCGTACACCTCGCGTTCACGCGAGACCATCCCGGCACGCTCATAAGGGGCGAAATGAATCGTTCCTGTGACGATCAGTGGGTTCTGGTACTCTTCGCCCAGCTGTCGCCAATAGCCGGCGTCTGAAAAGATCTGCTCATACGCCTCCAGGTCCTCCTCCGAGAGCTGGGCCTCCTCTGCCTCGGCGTCGGGGTCCTCCGGATCGTCCAAGGGGGGGTCCGGATCGTCACTCACCGAGCCTTCGCGTTCCGCCCCGCGGGGCGGGACGAAATCAGATTGTTCCTCGGCCACAGCCAGGAGCTCGATCACCTCGGCGTCGATCACCTCGAGATCAGAATTGGTACGCAGCTGGCTCCTCAGGAGTCTCGCCGTTTCGAGGTTGGCGTCGACGTCGTCAGTTCCGCCGACGACAAACCCGGCGATCAAGATCCGCTGAAAACCAGAGGTGTCCAGTTTGGGCTCGAGCGGGGTCTCGACGGGAATCTCGTAGAAGTTCGTGCAGCCCGAAACTGCTCCCAGTAACGCGAGACTAGCGATCACTTTCAATGCGGTCATTGATTTCCCTGAAAAGGTCATAGTTTTGCTGAATCATGACATTGTCCGGCTCGAGCTCGAGCGCCATCTCATACGCGTCCCGCGCCTTGTCGAACGACCCTTGGTGCTCGTAGGCGATTCCGAGATTGTTCCACGCCGCTGCATAGCTGGGGTCGATCTCCGATGCTCGCTCCCAGCGATAGATCGCCTCATTCCACAGGCCGCGCTGGGCAACCACAATCCCGAAATCGACCTGGGCCTGTGCATCAGATCGTTCGTCCGCCTCAGCGAGAACAGGAACGCCGACCGCCAGCACACACGCGAGCGCGAGCGTCCTGATCAACATACGTTTCATATCCACTATAGCCACGCTGAGAGAGGGCCGCAAGTGTAGTTGGAAGCCGTGATCTCAGACGCCACCCTTGTGATTTTTGGTGCCCGCGGGACCGCGCAAGTCCTGTACCGTGTGACGCCGCAGATCTCGAGAGCGCAGATCTTGTGGCGGCCCAGATCTTGTAGATGTCGCTGCGTGGATGTTTTCGACGCCGTCGTGCTGGCGGAGCTCCTGCAGTCGCGGGGCGCCCGTCGCGTGCTGCTGTCACGCGATGCCGATTCGACCGGCCGTGATCAAGATGGAATGGATCAGAGACGGACCCTCGACCCTACCGGGCTGGCAACCAGACTGCGCGAGCGCGCGGTCGCCCTAGGAGCGGAGCTCACGCAGGCTCACCGCGCGTCCGAGCGACACCTACGTCGGTCAGCGGAGGAGGGCTTCTTGGTCGTACCGTTCGGCGACAATCGATACCCGCCTCGGCTGGCCCAGATCCCCGATCCGCCGCTCGTGTTGTGGGTCGCCGGAGCGCGACCGGATCTGGGTTCGGTTGCGGTGGCGCTGGTCGGGGCGCGCGCTGGATCTCCGTACGCGTGTGCGGTTGCCGAGTGGCTGGTGTCTGATCTGAGCAACCGGGGGGTGACGGTCGTGAGCGGACTGGCGCGTGGTGTCGACGGCGCGGCCCACAAGGGCGGTCTCGAGGGTCGAGGAGGAACAGTCGGCGTTCTGGGCTGTGGTCTCGATGTCGTGTACCCGCCGGAGCATCGGCGGTTGATCAGCGACGTCAAGTCGCGGGGAGCGGTCATCACCGAGTTCGGACCATCCGTTCCGCCCCATCGGTTCAATTTCCCGAGACGTAACCGGATCATCAGCGGCCTCTCCGCGGCGGTGGTTGTGGTGGAGGCGAACGACCGCAGCGGGTCGCTCATCACGGCCCGCTGCGCGGCCGAGCAGGGCCGGCGAGGTCATGGCCGTCCCCGGCAGCGTCCTTGCGCGACGCAACCGCGGCGGGCACGCACTTATTCGAGATGGGGCAAAGGTTGTGGAGACTGCGGACGATATCCTGGAGGAGATAGGCGAGATCGATGGGTGTCGTCAGTGCGCCGTCACCGGTCCAACCGAGTCGTCTGAGGCCTCGACCGGGGGCGACCCGCTGCTCCGACAGATGGATGCCGGCCAGAGCTACGAGCTTGACACCCTGGCCGCTTTCTCGGGTCTCGACACCGCCGAGCTCCTCTCGAAACTCGTTGATTTCGAGCTCCGGGGCCTGGTGAGACGGTCGGACACCGGCCAATTCGTGCGTTTGCGGGGATGATGTAACGTAGATATAGAGGAAGGCCCCTGACTGAACTGACGAGGGTTGACCGCACATGGCGAAAGCGTTAGTCGTTGTCGAGTCGCCGGCAAAGGCCAAGACCATCAATAAATATCTTGGCAAGGACTTCAAGGTCGTGGCGTCGATGGGCCACATCCGAGATCTGCCCAAGAGCAAGCTCGGAGTCGCGGTCGAGGATGGCTTTACCCCGGTCTACGATGTGATCCCAGCCCGGAAGAAGGTGATCAAGACCCTGCGGGACGCGGCCAAGAACGTCGAACATATCTATATCGCGACCGACCCCGACCGCGAGGGCGAAGCGATCGGTTGGCATCTGGCCAAAGAGCTCGGCACAAAGAAGCGCAAGGTGAGCCGGCTCATGTTCAACGAGATCACCAAGACCGCGGTCAAGGCGGCGCTTGAGGAGTCGGGGGAGATTGACCAGCGAATGGTCGACGCTCAGCAGGCCCGACGGGTTCTCGATCGGCTTGTCGGATACAAGTTGAGCCCGCTTCTGTGGGACAAGGTCCGGCGTGGGCTGAGCGCCGGACGCGTCCAATCGGTCGCGCTCAGGCTGGTGTGTGATCGGGAAGCCGAGATCGAGGCGTTCGTACCGGAGGAATACTGGCACATCACCGCACGCGTTGCGGGCCACGTCCCGCCGGAGTTCGACGTCAAGCTGGTGAAGCGGGGCAAGGACGCCGTCAAGATTCAGAACGAGACCGAGGCGAAGGCAGCCCTTGCGATTCTCGAATCGGCCGACTACGTCGTCCACTCGGTGACCACCAAGGAGCGGAAGAAGCACGCCGCGCCGCCATACATCACGAGCAAGCTACAGCAGTCTTCCAGATTTCCCGTCAAGCGCACGATGATGATTGCGCAGCAGCTCTATGAGGGTATCGAGCTGCCCGACGAAGGATCGGTCGGGCTGATTACGTATATGAGAACCGACTCCACCCGGGTGTCGGAACAGGCGCTGACCGAGGTCCGCGGCTACATCGACCAGGCGTTTGGCGCGGAGTTTCTACCGGCGAAGGCCAACCGATTTCGGACGAAAAAGGACGCCCAGGATGCGCACGAGGCGATCCGGCCCACGTCAGTGGACCGCGACCCGGAGAGCGTCAAGGCCCATCTGACCAAGGAGCAGTACTACCTCTATCGCCTGATTTGGAGTCGCTTCGTCGCGTCGCAGATGCCACCGGCGACCTTTGACGACACGACGCTCGATGTGGCGGCGGCCGAGTATGTGCTCCGGGCCAAGGGGTCGGTGCCGAAGTTCAGCGGTTGGATGACCGTCTATACGCAGCCGGGCCAGGATGAGGAGTCCGGGGGACCGACGGGCGGGACCGACGGCGGTGACGATGAGTCGACAGCCGGTCTGCTTCCGGCCCTGTCGGAGGGCGATGCCTTGGCGCTCAGGACGCTGACGCCCGAACAGAAATTTACACAGCCTCCTCCGCGGTTCAGCGAAGCCACGCTCGTCAAGGAGCTCGAGGAGAACGGGATCGGACGACCCAGTACGTATGCCTCGATCATCGGCGTGCTCCAGGTTCGCGAGTACACCGAGAAAGTGGAGGGGCGGTTCAAGCCGACGCGTCTGGGCCGTGTGGTCACCGACCTGCTGTCGGCGAGTTTCGACCGGATCATTCAGGTCGACTACACGCGCGAGATGGAGGAGACGCTCGACAAGATTGAAGCGGGTGAGGCCGATTACACAGGCACGCTTGGCACCTTCTACGAGAACTTTCAGATTGATCTGGCTAAGGCCGCTGAGTCGATGCCGGATATCAAGACAAAGGGGCTGCCGAGCGACGAGACGTGCGACAAGTGTGAGTCGCCGATGATCATCAAGGTCGGCAAGTTCGGCATGTTTCTCGCGTGTTCGGCCTATCCGGACTGCAAGAATACGCGGGAGCTCGACACAGCCGAGTCGGCAAGCGAACAGGAAGAGGAGGCCTGCGAGAACTGTGGCCGACCGATGGTCGTCAAGCGCGGACGATTCGGTCAATTTCTGGCCTGTTCCGGGTACCCGGAATGCAAGACGACCCGCAAGCTCATCTCGACCTCGCAAGGGCTGTCCGCGGCCAAGCCTGACCAGCCTCTTGACGAGAAGTGTCCCAAATGTGACGCCAACCTCGTGGTCAAACAAGGCCGGTTTGGCGAGTTCACCGCCTGCAGCAACTATCCCAAGTGCCGTCACGTCAAGCTCAAGAGCACCGGCGTGCCATGTCCAAAGGATGGCGGGGATATCGTGGAGCGGAAGTCACGTCGGGGGCGCGTCTTCTACGGATGCAGCAACTACCCTGACTGCGACTTCACCGTCTGGAACAAGCCCTTGAAGGAGGTGTGCCCAACGTGTGGCGCACCGTTCCTCGTCGAGAAGGTGACCAAGCGATACGGGCGCCAGGTGCTGTGTCACAAGGATGATTGTGACTACATCCGGACCGAAGAGGAGCTTGCCGCCGTCTAGCTTCAGACGGGGGCTGCGCCCCCGAACCCCCCGCGGTCGCTCCGTGGGGACCCCGGGTGCCCCACTCCGCGTCCGCGAGGCGCCCCCGCCGGCGTGGCGCGGGGCGGAGGGGTCCCCGCAAACGCCGACGGCGGGGGTCGGGGCTGTAGGCCCCGTCTAAGATATGATTCGTATCATCGGTGGCGGACTCGCCGGCAGCGAGGCGGCCTGGCAGGCGGCCTCGCTGGGCGTCCCTGTCACGTTGTCCGAAATGCGGCCAACGCGGGCAACGGCGGTTCACCAGACAGACCGTCTCGCCGAGCTCGTCTGCAGCAACTCCTTTCGTGGCGCCCAACTCGAGAACGCCGTCGGTCTCCTCAAGGAGGAGATGCGCCGGCTGGATTCGTTAGTGATGCGAGTGGCCGATGCCACTCGGGTTCCGGCCGGCGGCGCCCTGGCCGTCGATCGTGAACGGTTCGCGGAGGGTGTCACCGACGCGCTCGAGGCGCACCCGTTGGTCGACATCCGCCGTGAGGAGGTCGTCGCGATTCCGGAAAGCGATGGCCGGTCGCCGGTCATCGTGGCGACCGGTCCGCTCACATCCGAGAGCCTGTCTCGTGAGATCGTCAGGCTGGTGGGCAGCCAGCATCTATTTTTCTATGACGCTATCAGCCCGATCGTGCTGGCGGAGTCGATTGATCGGACCAAAGTCTTCGCCGGGTCACGATACGGCCGTGATACACCGGTCGGCAAGCCACCGCTGCCGACGACTGACGCAAAGCCACCCGTCTGCGTGTCGTCTGAGGGTGGAGACTATCTGAACTGTCCGCTCGACGAGCGCGAATATGTCACGCTCCATCAGGCCATCGTTGGGGCCGAGCGAGCCGCGGTTCACGACCTTGACGATACCAAGTTCTTTGAGGGGTGCCTGCCGATCGAGGTCATGGCCGACCGCGGGCTCGATACGCTGCGGTTCGGCCCGATGAAGCCGGTCGGCTTGCGAGATCCCGCCACCGGCCGGCGGCCCCACGCGGTCGTCCAGCTGCGGCAGGACGACGTGGCGGCCGAGCACTACAGCCTGGTCGGGTTTCAGACACAGATGAAGTGGGGCGAGCAGCAGCGTGTACTCCGCCTGATTCCCGGTTTGGAACACGCTGAATTCGCTCGATTCGGGATGATTCATCGCAATACGTATATCAACGCGCCTCGCGTGCTCGGACCGACCTTCCAGATGCGGAATCGTCCGGGGCTCTTCTTTGCTGGTCAGATCTCCGGTGTGGAGGGGTATGTCGAGTCCGCGGCGTCCGGTTTGCTCGCGGGACTGGCGGCGGTTTGGCTTCAGCGCGCACTTCCGATGCAACCCCCACCGCGGACAACGGCGATGGGGTCAATCGCCTTCTATGTTTCACACGCCAACCCGGTCGACTACCAGCCGACGAATGTGGCGTTCGGTCTCTTGCCGGCACTCGATCGGCCCCCGCGGCAAAAACGCGCTCGACGGCAAGCGATGGCCGAGCGCGCGTTGAGTGACCTGGCGGTGTGGCAGGATCGTCTGCGCACTCAGACCACGGTGACCCAGAGTGAGGGAACAACTCCAGTCGTTTCTTGAGTACCTGCGGCTCAACCGCAACGCGTCACGGCACACGGTGCTGGCCTACCGGAGTGACGTGTCGCAGTACTTGTCGTTTCTGGAGAAACGGAGCGGCCGACGAGTTGTGGCGCCGGTCGATGTGAATCACCAGAGCGTCCGAGCGTTTCTGGCCGAGCTCTTTGAGCGGGGAACGGCCGGCTCGACCTCGGCCCGAAGACTCGCCGCCATTCGGTCGTTCGCTCGATACCTCCGCCGCGAGGGGCTTCTCGACCACGACCCCGGGGCGCTGATCACGACACCGCGTCAAGTACACAAGATTCCGGCTCATCTCGAGATCGACGAGATGCAAACGTTGCTGGATGCGCCCGACCTGACGACGCCGCTGGGTCGACGTGATCGAGCCATTCTTGAGCTCTTCTATGCCTCGGGTCTCCGGTTGAGCGAGCTGGTGGGCGTCGACCTCCAAGACCTCAACCTGAGCAGCCGTCTGCTTCGGGTGTTGGGCAAAGGTGGGAAAGAGCGGATCCTTCCCTTCAACCGCACCGCGGGCGCCGCCATTCGGGAGTATCTCAAGGACCGACGGGACCTCCTCCGTCCGACCCCACCGTCGCCCGGGCGTGGATCACGTTCGCGACGCCCGAGAGGCGAACCGCTCTTCTTGAACTATCGGGGTGGACGTTTATCAACCCGGAGTGTTGACCGGTTGGTTCGGCGGTATGTCGTCCAGTCCAGCACGAAGCTCGGGATTGGTCCGCACGCCCTCCGTCACTCGTTCGCCACGCACCTCCTCGAGCGGGGTGCCGATCTCCGGGCCATTCAGGAGCTTCTCGGCCATGCCCGCGTGACGACGACGCAGCGGTACACCCATCTGAACGCGTCTCAGCTGACGCAGCTGTATCGCAGGACGCACCCGAGGGCGTGACCGGACACTACCCCACCGACGACACGGTCCAGGCGGATGGGGGATCCGGGGTCGTGTCGGCTTCTGGTTGACTCGTGGCGCGTCGGCTCCGCGGGAGCACGATGCCAAGTGTCTTAATCTTGTAGTTCATCACTCGGGGGCTGATCGACAACAGCTCGGCGGCATCCTTCTGCACCCAGTTCGACATGCTGAGAGCTTCGACCACCGCCTGTTTCTCTATCTCTTGCAGCGGTATACCGGCCGGCGGAATCTTGATAACGGGGGGGTGCTCGCCGGTCTCTTCGTTGGGAGACAGCTCCCCCAGGCGAAGGTCGTCTGCGCCCACGAGTGTTCCCTCGGCGAGGAGGACGGCCCGCTCGATCGTGTTCTCGAGCTCTCGGATGTTGCCGGGCCAATTGTGCCGCTTGAGCAGCTTCTCTGCCGAAGGCTCGATGCCCTGGACCTTCTTGTTGAGCTCGCCGCCGAAGCGTCGGGTGAAGAACTGGGCGAGCTGTGGGATGTCTTCTTTGCGCTCGCGCAGTGGAGGCATGTCGATCGAGACGACGTTGAGGCGGTAGTAAAGGTCCTCTCGAAACTGTCCGACGGCCACCATCTCAGCGAGGTTGCGGTTGGTGGCGGCGACGATCCGTACGTCGCACCGCAGGGTTCGTGTGCCACCCAGCCGCTCGAACTCGTGCTCCTGCAGCACGCGGAGGATCTTGGCTTGCGTGTTCGGACTCATGTCGCCGACTTCGTCGAGGAACAGACTGCCGCCATCGGCCTGTTCGAAGCGACCGACGCGTTGTCGGTCAGCGCCGGTGAACGCGCCCTTTTCGTGGCCGAACAGCTCGGATTCCAGCAGGTTTTCCTGAAGGGCGGCGCAGTTCACCCGGACGAAGTTTCGACCAGCCCGTGCCGAGTTGTGGTGAATCGCACCGGCGATCAGCTCTTTCCCCGTCCCGGTCTCGCCCCGAATCAGGACGGTTGTATTGCTTTGGGCGACCTTGCGAACGATATTGAGCACCCGCTGCAGAGCGCCGCTGGCGCCCACGATGCGGTCAAAGTCGTAGATGTCGGGCTGCGTGTGGCGCAGATAGTCGATTTCGTGCTTGAGCCGGCGATGCTCCAGTGCCTTGGCGATTCGCAGCTCCATTTCCTCGATTTGGAACGGTTTCTGGACGAAGTCGAAAGCTCCAATCTTCATCGCCTCCACGGCAGTCTGCACCGAGCCAAACCCGGTCATGAGGATCACCGATGCGGTGGGGTGCAGCGCCTTGGCGGTTCGAAGCACATCGAGGCCGTCGCTGCCGCCCATCTTGAGGTCGCTCAGCACGACGTCAAACTGGCCCTTGTGCAGGAGCTCGATCGCGGCGTTCCCGTTGCCGGCCTCGTCGACGTCATGGCCCGCATCCTTCAACGCGCGGGCGATTCCGCGCCGCAGCGAGTCGTGATCGTCCGCGACCAAAATTCGTTCGTGAGCCATGACTCTCCCTTCTACCTGGCGATGTGGCGCGCACCGCACAGGGCACTGTTTGCATCGGAGCCGGACGCGAGTGCGCTCACGTCACGCGGCTCCGGGGTCGTCGATTCCTGAGTCACGGGGACCGTGACCCGAAAGTGCGTGCCCCCGTCGACGCGAGATTTCACGTCGATTCGACCGTCATGGGCGTCGACAATCTTGCGGACGATGGCCAACCCCAGACCCGATCCGCGAGGCTTCGTCGTAAAGAACGGGCTGAAGATACGCTCTCGAACATCCTCCGCGATACCTGGTCCGTCGTCCTCCACGTCGATGACCACCGACCCGCTGGTCCCGCCGGGTTCTCCGGTGAGCGCGTCGCCGTTCTCGATCGGAACGAAGCTCGCCCTGATCGTCAGACGTCCACGGCCATCGAGAGCTTCGAATGCGTTCACCATGAGATTGGTGAACAGCTGCCGGAGTTGTGTGTGGTCTCCCCGCACGCTCGGCAGGTTGTCCTGAACGTCCGTGGTCAGCACGACGTCCCGGTGAGCGACCGGCCCTTCGTGCCTGAGGACCGTGTCACGCAACACATCGGGAATGGAGACCCGCTCGATCTGGAGGTTGATCGGTCGAACGAACTCGAGCAGGTCGACCACGATCTTGTTGGCAACCTGCGCCTCGCTGATAATATCGTTGAGAATCGCCTGATGGTCGTCCGACATCGACGACTGGCGCTTGAGCAGACCGGCCATGACCTGAATACCGGCCAAAGGGTTCTTGACCTCGTGAGCGATCGCGGCGGCCATTTCGCCCAACGCGGCGAGGCGGTCGCGCAGCCGCTCGCGTTCCTCCAGCTGCTCGACCCGGGTCAGGTCCTTGAAGTACAGCACCGCGCCGGTCACCCTGTCCTCCGCGTCGACAATTCTGGAAAGCGTGTAGCCAAGCACCTTGCCTGTTTCGCCTAGTCGAAGCTCGCAACGGTTCGGAAGATGTGCCAGCTCGAATGCCGTCGCAAACACCTGTGAGAACCGATGGGCAGCCCCCAGGACGGCTGTAAAGTGCTGGCCCATGTGACGCGCATCTGGGTTCAACCCCAGCGTTCGGTAGGCGCAGTCGTTGATGACCGCCACCGATCCGTCACGCCGGATCGCCACCACGCCGTTCCGCATGCTCAGCACGAGATCCCGATGAAATCCCTCCGGTGGGCATGCAGCCTCCGACACTGTCTCAATCGGCACGTCCGCTTCTAGCAACAATCCTGTACCCTCTGGAGATTCCGACGGCTTTCTCGCGACGCACTTGGCCCTACACCAGGTGCACTGTCTGACAATCTCGTTATTGACAAGGCAAAGGCCGTGCCTTCGCCGGTTTTCGTCGGTTCAGGGATCGTTCGTCCGGAAGCAATACGTTCAGTCTGGAGGAGCAGTCGATAAACTATTGAAACCGAGGGTGTTGCACGTCATCGATCTGCCAGGATCACGCGCTCTGATCGGCGTGGCTGGTAGGTAGACAAAGAGCGCGACGGGAGAGCCGATTACAGAATTGTCATAGAAGTCGTCATTCTGCCGGTGACCGTCGGGAATCCGGAGGCTGTCGCGAAGTATTCCTGGGCGCTGCTACGCCTCAGTCTGCTCGCTCGCTTCGTTCTGTAGCGCCTCCCACTGGTTCATGAGGTCTCCAACTTCCCACATCAGAGTCTGGTGCCGGCGTATCGTGTCCTGGGCCATCGCCGCATCACTGTAAAAGTCTGGGCCGGCCATTTCGGCTTCCAGTTGTCCAACGGCCGACTCACGGTCGCTAATCCGCTGCTCCAGGTCAGAAATTCTCGCCTCCAGTGCCTTTCTCCGGCGCTCTTGGCGTCGCACGTCGGCCTGATTCCGCCGGTGACTCGCGGCGCTGGTCGCTGGCGGAGACACGGTTCGAGTCTTTGGTGACGCAGGCGATGGCGTCGGCCGCGGTGACCGCTCCAGCTTGCTGAGACGGAACTCTTCGTACGTACCGGGGTAGAGACTGGCATCGCCACCCCCGATCTCCAGGACCTTGGTAGAGAGCCGGTCGACGAAATAGCGGTCATGTGACACGAAGATGAGGGTGCCACCGAAGTCGACGAGCGCGTCGAGCAACACATTGGTGGAATCGATGTCCAGATGATTGGTCGGCTCGTCGAGGAGCAGCGTGTTCGACGAACGCAGTAGCATCCGCGCGACCGCCAGCCTCGTGCGCTCACCCCCCGACAGCACCGCGACACGCTTGTAGATGTCGTCGCCCGAGAACAGAAACCCACCGAGGATGTTCCTGATGGACGGCACCATGTGGACGGGTGAGCCTGCCGACAGGGTGTCGTGAACCGTGAGCGTATCATCGAGCCGCGTGGCCTCGTCCTGGGCAAAATACTGCGCCACGACGCTCTGTCCTTCGACTCGCTCGCCAGCATCGGGCGTTTCCTCGCCGGCGAGGATACGCATCAGCGTTGACTTGCCGGCACCGTTTGGACCCACCAGCGCCAGGCGGTCGCCGCGCTCGATCAGGACGTTCGCGCGCTCGAAGACCGTGAGGTCGCCATAGGTCTTTCGCACATCCTTCAGCTCGATGACCGCCCGCGCGCTCCGCGCGCAGCCGGGGAAGTGAAAGCGGACGCGTTTTCGTTCGGGTGGAATCTCGATCGGGGTGATCTTGTCGAGAAGCTTGACGCGACTCTGCACCTGGGCCGCTTTGGTCGCTTTGTATCGAAACCGGTCGATGAACGCGCGCATTCGCGCGACGTCCTCGTCCTGACGACGCTTCTGTTCGCGGAGGCGCTCCAGTCGGGCCTCTCGCTCGACCAGATAGGCACTGTAACCGCCCTGGTAGACGGTGAGCTTTCGCAGACCGATCTCGACGATGCTGGTTGCCACGGCATCAAGAAAGAACCGGTCATGGGAGACCAGCACGAGTGCGTGTGTGTACGACAGCAGATAGTCCTCGAGCCAGTTCCTGGCCTCGAGATCAAGATGGTTTGTCGGCTCGTCCAGGAGCAGCAGCCGCGGGCCCCGCAGCAACAGCTTGGCGAGTGCGATCCGCATCTGCCAGCCACCCGAGAATGTCTCGCATGGATGGTCGAAGTGTTTACGCTGAAAACCGAGACCCCGAAGCACCGCGGTGACTTTGGCCTCGATGTCGTATCCGCCCCGGTCTCGGAAGGCCTCTTGCACATCGCTGTAGCGTTCGAGCATCTGATCGTGTTCGGTGGTGGGGATTTCCGCATCGCCGAGTCGAGCTTCGAGGTCACGCATCTCCCGCTGAACGGAAAGCACGTCATCGAAGGCTTCACTGGCTTCTTCGAAGAGGGTGCAGCCGCGATGCGTCAGGCCCTCCTGCGGGAGATACCCAACGGTCAGACCGCTGGGCCGCGTGATCACGCCTGCGTCGGGCTCATCGAGTCCGGCCATCATGCGAAGCAGTGTCGTCTTGCCGGCGCCGTTCGGACCGCACAGTCCGACTCGGTCGCCCGGCTGGACCTGCCAGGTCGCCGCGTCGAGGAGGACGTGTGCGCCGAACGCCTTTCGAACCGCTGAGAGCTGAACCATCACCCGTCTGTGGTCGACCCGATGACGGCCGATGTGTGGGATGTCTACTCGCCGAGTGCCCGGGCCGCAACCTCGAGGACCTTGGGAACCTTGAACGGCTTTGTGAGATAGCCAGAGACACCGACATTTGCGGCGTCGATCGCGGTGGCCTCCGTCGAAAATCCGGTGATCACGATGACGGGGAGCCGCGAATTCATCCGTCGGGCCTCGTGGATGACCGTCATGCCGTCGAGGCCAGGCATCCTGAGGTCCGTAACCAGTAGATTGTAGGCCTGCGTCTTCATCCGGTCCAGAGCTTCAGCGCCGTCGGTGGCGACATCGACCTCGTAGTCCGGCCAGCGCAAGAGTTTGTGACAGCAGGTCGCGAATGCTGGCTTCGTCGTCGACCACTAGAACGCGCGGGCGCCCTCCAGTGTGAGCCGGTGCCGGCGACTGGCCGATCGATTGGTCGCCTGGGCCCGAGGTGGATGACGCTTGCTGACTGGTCAGCCATGTGTCGAGGTCAGTTTTGCGGAACCGCCACTGGCGACCCACCCTAATGGCCGGGATCTTTCCGGCCTTGATGAGGCGATAGACAGTGCGGAGATTGATCTGCAGGTACTCCAGAACCTCTTCTGTTGTCAGAAACGCTTCGTCTCTCATCGTCAGCCACCTCTACGTCTGTGTAGAAATGTGCAATCGACTTGCCAGCCCACGGAGGAACAGAACTTGCGGATGGAAACCGTGGGCCAGGCAGAAACGTTCCCTATTGAAGGGCCCGTCTTGGCGTCAAGACTGTTGGAGTGCACCGCGGCTCCAAGGGGGTCGTGGTCTGCGCATGGCCAAGATACTGGCCGCCCGGACAATTCCTTAGCCGATCCACTCTATTATCCTCCGACGCAGGTATTCACGCCTGGCGGGCACTCGACCCGACCGTGTCGATCCGATCTCCAGCGGTGGTTTCACCGATGTCGACACGAGCCGTGGGTGGAATCGTGCCTGGTCCAGAGACGCTAAGATGTTGATAAGGTAGCCTGTTGCAGACCTCCGTGACGGGGCAAGCCAAAGAACCGCGGTGTCCAGACCCGAAACGCCGCGTCGTCGTCTAAGTTAATGAGGGGAACTCACAGTGTACAAGACCGATGAAGAGTTGGTGACGCTGGCCGCTCGAGGCGACACCGATGCCTTCAATCAGCTGGTCGTTCGATGGGAGCGGTCTATTCACGCGCTCGCCTATCGGATCCTGGGCCGCGAAGAGGACGCGCGCGATGTTTGCCAGGAGGCGTTCCTACGCGCCTTCCGTGGTCTCAAGGGGTTCAAAGGTCAGGCTAAGTTTTCGTCGTGGCTCTATCGGATTGCGGTGAATCTGTGTCGAGACTGGCTGCGTCGGGAGCGCCGCACCGGCATTGTCCAGCCGTCTGAAGGCTTCGAGCTCGACGAGCAGGGAATCGTCGATCCGATCAGCGAGACGGTGGAGGACCTCATTGTTCGCCGCGACCTCGGTCGAGCGGTCTCGAAGGTCATGGCGACCTTGCCAGACGAACAGCGGACGGTCATCGTGCTCAAGGAGTATCACGGCTTGACGTTTCGGGAGATCGCCGACCTCATGGAGTGTCCCCTCAGTACCGCGAAAACTCGGCTCTATCAGGGTCTGTCTGTGCTGCGGCACCAACTCGAGGAGAGTGGGTTGAACGCACCAGGCGGCTCCAGGTCCTCCGTTTCCTATTCTCAACCACTCGTGCGGGAGCAGTGATGGACTCAGGAACACGCTGTACGGAACTCACACCCGAAGACCTCATGACCTACGTCTACGACGAGTGCGATCCGGGCGATCGCAGGCGGGTGGACACCCACCTGGCCAGATGCCGCGTCTGCTCGGCAGAGCTCGAGTCGCTGCAGTCGGTAAGAGGCACGCTGAAAGAGTGGACTCCGCCCGATCCAGAGTTCCACGTCCGAGTCGTGTCGGACAAGGACGGGCAGGCCGCATGGTGGCGGATGATACTCACGCCGTCCTGGGGACTGGCCGCCGCTGCGACCGCGGTCCTCGTCGTCGGCGCAGCCATCGCGAGTGTCGAGATCCGATACGACGCCGAGGGGTTCGCGTTTCGGATAGGGTGGACCGAGCCAAGCGGTGCGCGTGGTACGGGCGCGGGACAGTCCGGACAGTCCGATGCTGTGACGGCCGCGCCTGAGGGTGTGCCGTTCGCAGAGGCTGAGGCCCCGTGGTCGACCGACCTGGCCACCCTGGAAGATCAGCTTCGAAGCGAATTGACCCGGCAGGTGGACGCCTCAGAGCGCGCAGCACCGGCGGTCCCGCTGCTGTCCGCGGGGGACGACGTTCTGGCACTGGAACAGGTCGAGGGGCTGATTCTGGACAGCGAGCGCCGTCAGCGGCAGGAACTTGCACTATGGTTCACGGAGTTTGCACAGGAGTTCGACATGCAACGGCGGGCCGACCAGCAACGTGTGCAGCAGGAGCTTGGCGCGCTTGAGGGTGTCGCAGACTATCTCGTCAGAGTCTCACAGAGGTAGTGGGTGATCTTCAGGGAGGGATGAGGTGAAGGCAGGAATCGTCGTTTGGACGATGGTGTTGGCGTCGCCGGCGTTGGCCCAGTCGCCTCCGGCATCGGTGCCGGGAGATGCGCGCGCCGAGCTGGAGGAACGTCTGCAGCAGGTGCGGCTCATGGAGCGAGCACTCGAGGACGCTGTTACCCGTGGGGTGCGAATCGTCGAGCAACAGCTGCCACCGGTGCCCGGGGTGCTGTACTTTGCCGGTCCCGTTCGGGTGCGCGGGTTCGAGCTCCAGGACTACGGTGTCTTCTTTGATGTCGAGTATCCGGTCGTCAGGCGGAGCATCCTCTGGTCGATGAATACGCTCCAGCTGAATCGGGGGATGCCGACCATCTTCCAAGACCTGCGACGTCGACTGCAGACCGTACCGGAGGGCCCAGGCCAGCTGGCGTTTGAGCAGATCCTTTCGGAGATGGAGGCGGAGCTCCAGCGTAACTCGCTCCTGAGGCCGGTAGGTCTGGGCCCCGCTCGAGTGAGCTCGCCGGAGGACACCGACACGCGTGACCCGGGACGCCCCGTGACGCCCGTGACGCCCGTGACGCCCGTGAGGATGGACCCATTGGAGACGTATCTGTCCGCGTTGAGGGGAGAGCTCACGGACGCGTTGATTGCCTACGGTCCCGCGCTCGTCGTGGCGGATGATCACTGGGTGTCCGTTGCTGCCCGGGACGGGAGGGGCCAGATCGATCCGAGGGTGAGCAGTGCACCGCGGACCTTGAGGCTCCGCATCCGCGGTCGCGACCTCGCTGCGCTCAGGGCGGGGCGTGTGTCGGTCGATGATCTTCGCGGCCGGGTCGAGGCGCCGTAGTGGATCACGAGGACACACCACGAGCGTCTGGTCTCGCGGCACCGTGCTGAATTGGAGGCCGAAGCTGATCTACAATGCCGGCATGCGGGTCCGATCAGCGGAGGTGAGTGAACGAACGTCGCGGGTCAGCGCGATGAGGACGAGCATCCTCTGCGGGATGACGGCCGCGGCTGTCGCACTGGCGGGATGCAGCGGGTCACAAGTCGCCATCGACGAGGCTCTATCGGTCGAAGTCGTCACGTCCGGCTGGCTCGATGTCGGGATCGATGACCTCGGTCGTAACAAGCTGGTTCCCACCATCTCATTCCGTCTCGCCAACAATTCGGACGAGTCTGTCCGGACGCTGCAGCTCAACGGAGTCTTCCGGAGATGCGTCGTTGCCTACCCGGGACAACCGGAACCGGTGTCGGAAGTGTCGCCTGCTGACCTGACGGCCGGAACGTGCCCGGGTGAGATGCAGGAATGGGGCAGCGCGTATCTGCGTGCCGTCGGTCGCGAGGGACTTGAAGCCGGTGCGGCAACGGAGCCATTCACGATGGAGTCCGGTCTCGGCTATACGGGTGAGCAGTCTCGGCTCAACATGCTGCAGCATCGAGAGTTTATTGACGTGAAAGTCGAGGTGTTCGTCAAGCGCCAGGCAGAGCAGTGGGTCAAACTTGGCGAGCACTCGATCGAACGGCAATTGCTGACTCAGTAGCGACGTACGCCCGGCGCCGCCGACCCACGTCGGCGCGTCCTTCGGCATCTGCTCCGACCTCTTGACTCCGGACCTGACCCCGTGGCGACCACTGATTCTCCACCCACCAGTCTCCTCAGGGGGCTCGGTCCGCTCGACGGTGCGGCCATTATCGTGTCCAATGTCGTTGGGAGCGGCATCTTCATTGTGCCGGTCTTCGTGGCTCAGGCGGTCCCAGATCCAGCAGCGATGCTGGGTGTGTGGCTCGTTGGCGGTGTTCTCGCATTTGCGGGTGCCATGGCGTACGCCGAGCTGGCGTCACTTCGGCCCCGGGCGGGCGGAGAGTATGTGTACCTCCGCGAGGCGTTCGGTCCGCTTGCCGGCTTCTTGACCGGTTGGACTTCGTTCGTAGCCGGCTTCTCGGGAGCGATCGCGGCCAGTGCGGTTGGTCTGGCGACCTACCTCGGTCGGTTTCTCCCCGCGGCTGGAGACACCACACCGCTCCTGACGATTCCGGTGGGGTTCCTGACGCTCAGTGTGTCACCGCAGTCGATCGTGGCGCTCACGGCGATCGCGGCCTTGACCGGGGTGCACGTGGTCGGGATCGGTCCCGGCCGGGTTGTGCAGAACGTGCTCGCGGGACTCAAGGTCCTGGTGTTGGTGGTCCTCGTCGCGCTTGGTTTCACGTTCGGTCAGGGCGCGACCGCCAACTTCTCACAGAGCGCGGGTCCAGTTGTCGCCTCGGCCTGGATGCTGGCCTTGATTCCGGTGATGTTCAGCTACTCGGGTTGGAACGCCGCGGCCTATGTCGCAGAGGAGATGCGCGACCCCTCTCGGAACGTGCCGATGGCGATGGGGATCGGGACGGTCGCGGTCGTGGCGATCTACCTGGCCCTGAATCTGCTCTACCTGTATGCGCTGCCGGTATCCACGCTGGCCACGGTCGAGATTCGCGTCGTCGACGCAGCCGCCAACCAGCTCTTTGGTCCAACGGTCGCGGCGCCACTGGCCGCGGCGTCGGCGGTCATGATCGCGGCGAGCGTGAGCGCGATGGTGTTGGCGGGTCCCCGCGTGTACTATGCGATGGCGCAAGATGGGCAGTTTTTCTCGGCGATGGCGAAAGTCCATCCAACATACCGGACCCCGACGACCGCGATCATCGCACAGAGTCTCTGGTCGGGGGTGCTGGTGCTCACGGGGACGTTTGATCAACTGGTCGAGTACACCGGTTTTGCCGTAGTACTGTTCGCGGGGATCGCGGTCACGGTTGTGTTTGTCCTGCGGCGCCGAGAGCCCGATGCGCCGCGACCCTTCAAGGCCTGGGGCTACCCTGTCGCTCCGCTGGTCTTTGTGGCCGCGAGCTTTATGATGGTGGCGAATGCGATTTGGCGGAGTCCCGGGACGTCTCTGGCCGGGCTGGCCATCATCACGGCGGGCATCCCAATCTATTTCTTGGTGTGGAGACAGTCAACGGTTCAAGACTCATGACCCCGACCCTGACCCTGACCCATGACGCGACGCACATGACGTTCTACAGCACCACCGTGCTCTCGGTCCGGCACCAGGGCAAAACGGTGATGGCGGGCGACGGGCAGGTGACACTGGGCGCCACCGTCGTCAAGCAAGGTGCGCGCAAGATTCGACGCCTTTACAACGACCAGATCCTGGCTGGATTCGCGGGTTCCGCGGCTGACTCGTTCGCCCTGTTTTCTCGCTTCGAGTCGAAGCTGGAGGCCCATCGCGGCAACCTTGGGCGGTCGGTGGTCGAACTGGCCAAGGACTGGCGCACCGATCGGATCCTTCGCCGTCTCGAGGCGATGCTGGTTGTGGCCGACGGGGCGTCGACCTTTCTGTTGTCTGGAACCGGCGACCTCATCGAGCCTGATGACGGGATCGTTGCGATCGGTTCAGGCGGCGCCTACGCGCTCGCCGCAGCGAAGTCGCTGGCGCAGCACACCGACCTGGATGCGCGCGCGATCGCCGAGCAGGCGATGCACGTCGCCGCCGAGATTTGCATTTACACGAACGCCAGTGTCACCATCGAGGAGCTATGAGCTGTCGTCCTGGCATCGGTCCGTCACCTCGTCGCCCGTGGCAGACGCTCGCCGTTCTCCGGATCGCCGTCGCCGTGTGGGCCGACTGCCTGGGCCGCTGACCGCGACGATCGACGCCGCTTCGGTACTGATGCCAATCTATCTCCCGGAAACCACCGCGACGAGTCTCGATGCACTGACGCCACGCCAGATCGTCAGCGAGCTCGACAAGTACGTCGTGGGCCAGAAGCGGGCGAAGCGAGCCGTGGCCATCGCGCTGCGAAACCGGACGCGGCGCCAGAAGCTACCCCCCGATCTGGCAGAAGAGGTTGCTCCCAAGAACATCCTGATGATCGGCCCCACCGGGGTGGGGAAGACCGAGATCGCTCGCCGGCTGGCACGCCTGGCCCAATCGCCGTTTATCAAGGTCGAGGCCTCAAAGTTCACGGAGGTGGGGTATGTCGGCCGCGATGTCGAGTCGATGGTCCGGGACCTCGTTGAGCTGGCCGTCGACATGGTGCGCGAGGAGCGCTTGGTCGAGGTTCGAGCGAAGGCTCGAGACAACGCGGAAGAGCGGCTGCTCGACCTACTCTTGCCACCCGCGCCGGTTCCGGCGGCGGCACCTCAGCCCGACCCACACGGAGCTCGAGACCTGGCGAACCGGACTCGCGAGAGGTTTCGAGAACAGATCCGCGACGGGTGCCTCGATTCACGCGTCGTCGAAGTCGAGGTGCGCGATCGGGGGACCCCGTCGTTCGAGATCGTCACCGGGACATCGGTCGAAGAGATCGATATCAACGTCAAGGATATGTTGCCGAATCTGTTTCAGGGGCGGTCACGCAAGCGCCGGATGAAGGTGCCTGAGGCACTGCAGCATCTGACGCAGGAGGAAGAGCAGAAGCTCGTCGACATGGAGAGCGTCGGGCGCGCGGCCGTGACGCGGGTTGAGCAAGCCGGCATCATCTTCGTCGACGAGATTGACAAGATCGCCGGTCACGAGGGGGTGCAAGGACCCGATGTCAGTCGAGAGGGTGTCCAGCGTGACATCTTGCCGATCGTCGAGGGTACGACCGTCAATACCAAACACGGGATGGTGCGGACCGACCACATCTTGTTTGTGGCGGCCGGCGCGTTCCACGTGTCGAAACCGTCGGATCTCATCCCGGAGCTTCAGGGTCGCTTTCCGATCCGAGTCGAGTTGGAGGCGCTGGGGACCGAAGAGTTCGTTCGCATCCTGACAGAGCCTAAGGGCGCGCTCGTGACCCAGTACATGGCGTTGCTGGCGACGGAAGGGCTCGACCTGCGTTTCACGGACGATGCGGTGCAGCGGATCGCGGAGTTCGCGACGCTGGTCAACGAGCGGACCGAAAACATCGGCGCCCGTCGCCTCCACACTGTGATGGAGAAGCTCCTGGACGAGGTCTCGTTCGAGGCCCCCGACATGCCTGAACGGGAGGTCGCCATCGATGCCGCGTATGTCGACAAGATGCTGACCGACATCGTGAAGAACGACGATCTCTCTCGTTACATTCTGTGACCTGCGCGTGGCCTGCCGATCCTGTCGTGCTCGGCTCGGTGCACCAACCCTCTCACGATGAGTAGATCTGTCGGGTCTGGGACACGGCTGTCCAGAGCGCATGTCCTGGCGGCCATCGGTGTCGCCGTCGGGTGCGGGATGCGGGGGCCACCGCTTCCCCCCCTGGTGTTCGTGCCGGCTGTGGTGACGTCGCTGGAGATTCAACGCTTCGACGACGACGTATTCATCCGCTTCGAGGTGCCCACGGAGAATACCGACGGGAGCGAGCCGGTCGATCTGGAGCGGGTCGACGTGTATGCCCTCACGACGCACCCGGATCCCGAGCAGCCGGTTCGTCAGGTACCGCTGGCGGACTGGCGTGACCATGCCACGATAGTGGCCACCATCCCCATGGTCGCCGCCGCACCCGACGCTTCGCCCGACGTAGATTCAGAGACGGCTCTGCCCGACGCGGTGCAACCCGGCGACGAGATCACGCTGGTCGAGGTGTTGACACCGGACGCCATCTTGCCGGTTGTGATCGAATCGGCAACGGCCGACGAGGCGGACGCAGAAGATCCGGAGCTGGATGCCGTGGTGACGGCCGCTCCCTTGGTGGTGCCACCTCCCCCTCCGCCGCCGCGACGGACCTACCTGGCGATCGGCGTCTCAACCAGTGGTCGCGAGAGCTCGCCTTCCCAACGCGTCAGCGTCACGCTGGCAGAGCCGACGTCTGCACCGAGTGCGCCGACCGTGACGTATACGGAGACGGAGCTGCTCGTTGAATGGGTTGCCCCGCCGACGGCTCGGCTCCCGATTCAGGAGCCGGTCCTGGACGCGGCGCTCCAGTCCGCACCGGTCGTCGGATTTCCGCCAGCAACGAGGTACTTCGTCTATGCCACGCAGACGGCGGTCGATGTGGCCGCCGAGGGTGCGGCTCGTCAGGATGCGGTCGGTGAGATCGGGACAGAGAGACCGGAGCCGATCAGTCTGTTGCCTACCACCCAGACATCGCATCTGGACCTCGGCGTCACGTTTGGCGCAGAGCGCTGTTACACCGTCCGAGCCGTCGACGACGTCGATTCCTTACAGGTGCAAGGTCCTGCCTCCCCTCCGACCTGCGTCACACCGGTCGATACGTTTGCCCCGCAGCCTCCAACTGGAGTGGTTGCCGTGGCCAGTCGCGACGCGATCAGTCTGGTCTGGGATCCGAGCCCGGAGTCCGACGTGGTGGGCTATCTGGTCTTGCGCGGGACCGCGCCAGGTGCGACACTCCAACCGCTCATCTCCGAACCGATCGTCGACACGACGTATCGCGACGCCGAGGTTGAGTCCGACCGGCGTTATGTGTACGCCGTGCAGGCGGTCGATGACGCCGTGCCATCGAACGTCAGCCTGCCATCGGTTGAGGTGATGGAGCAGGCCCGATAGACAGGACAGTCGTATGGACCGAATCTTTCGCATCGAGCAGAACGGTCGTCCGGAATATGTTCTCGGGAACGATGACGGCACAGAGTGGCGTCGTCTCGACGGCGATCCATGTGGCGACTACACGACGGGTCCGACGATCAACACCGAGGGGGCGCGTCTGCTCGCGCCCGTCCAGCCGTCGAAGATCGTGGCCGTGGGGTTGAACTATCGGGACCATGCGCGCGAGATGAACAAGCCGCTTCCGAACGAACCCCTGCTCTTTCTCAAGCCGTCGACCGCGGTCATCGGGCCAAATGATCGGATCGTGATGCCGTCCCAGGCCGGACGCGTCGACTACGAGGCCGAGCTGGGCATTGTGGTTCGAAGGCGGGCGAAGGCGGTCTCGGCGGCGGAGGCCGCGGAGTACATTCTCGGATTGACGTGTGTCAACGATGTGACGGCGCGTGAGCTCCAGACCCGCGACGTGCAGTACACACGCGCAAAGGGATTTGATACATTCGCACCGATCGGACCGTGTATCGTGGTCGGTCTCGACGGCAGCGCCCTGGACGTCGAGTCGTCGGTCAACGGTGAGCGTCGACAGGCGTCGAACACGCGTGAGCTGATCTTCGGACTCCACCATCTCGTCGAGTTCATTTCGTCGGTCATGACGCTGCTCCCGGGTGATGTCATTGCCACCGGCACACCGTCCGGAATCGGTCCGGTCGCGCCAGGCGACCGGGTTGTGGTCAAGGTAGAAGGGATCGGCGAGCTCGTCAACGAGGTCGTCACAGACGCATCGATGCAGAGAGGACACACATCATGAAGTTGTTCGTCGATACGGCGAATGTTGCTGAGATCGAGGCGCTGGTGCCGCTTGGGATCGTTGATGGCGTGACGACGAATCCGTCACTCCTCGCGAAGGCGGCCGGCGACCCGCACCAGGTGCTCAAGACGATCTGCGATCGAGTCGGCGGGCCTGTGAGCGCGGAAGTCGTCGCGACTGACGCCGACGGAATGATCGGCGAGGGGCGGCAACTCGCCACGATCGACGACCACATCGTCGTGAAGGTGCCATTTGGCCGCGCGGGCGTCACGGCGTGCGGGACACTGTCGGGAGAGGGGATCCGCGTCAACGTCACGTTGGTCTTTTCGGCCGCACAGGCGTTGCTGGCCGCGAAGGCCGGGGCGACATTCGTCAGTCCTTTCGTGGGGCGTCTCGACGACATCGGTAGCTCAGGGATGGAGTTGATCGGCCAGATCGTCAGCATCTACGACAACTATGACTTCACTACCGAAGTGCTCGTGGCGAGCGTTCGGGGACCGATGCACATCATCGACGCGGCGCGGATGGGTGCCGATATTTGTACGTGCCCGTCAAAGGTGATCGATGCAATGTTCACACATCCCCTCACCGACATCGGGTTGGAGAAGTTTCTTTCCGACTGGGAGAAGGCCGAGGCCGAGCGGGTCTCGCATCAGGGCTGATGGACAAGAATCGTCTCCTCGCCGAGTACGAGCGACAGGCCGAGCTGGGTGGTGGTGAGGCGCGTCTGCAGCGCCAGCATGATGCTGGAAAACTGACGGCGCGGGAGCGCATCGACTACTTCTTCGACAGCGGAACCTTTCGCGAGGTCGACAAACTCCTGACACATCGGTGTCGTGATTTTGGGATGGATGAGCAGCTCATCCCGGGTGACGGCGTGGTGGCGGGGTTCGGCCGTGTCGATGGCCGGCTGGTGTATGCGTTCGCCCAGGATTTCACCGTGTTTGGCGGGTCTCTCTCCGAGACTAACGCCTCAAAGATCGTGAAGTTGATGGATCTTGCGGTTCGTAACGGCGCGCCGGTGGTCGGGCTGAACGATTCGGGCGGGGCGCGCATTCAGGAAGGTGTGCTGTCGCTTGCCGGGTATGCCGACATCTTCCTTCGCAACACGCTGGCGTCGGGGGTGGTGCCGCAGATCTCGGCCATCATGGGGCCGTGCGCCGGCGGCGCTGTCTACTCGCCAGCCATCACCGACTTTACGGTCATGGTTCAGGGAACGAGCTACATGTTCGTGACTGGTCCTGACGTGGTCAAGACAGTCACGCAGGAGGAGGTCTCGAAGGAAGAACTGGGTGGCGCCATGACGCACAACGCGCAGAGCGGGGTGGCGCATTTCGCGGTGGCGGACGATCAGGAATGCCTGACCCTCATCCGGACGCTGCTCGGCTACCTGCCCAGCAACAATCTTGACGATCCACCGCGCCTTGATTCCGCCGACCCGGTGGACCGGGAGGACGCGCGACTCGACACCCTGGTCCCCGAGGCTCCGCACCAGCCGTACGACATCCTTGACCTCATCCATCCGGTTGTCGACCACGGCGAGTTCCTCGAAGTCCACCGGCACTTCGCCCGCAACCTCGTTGTCGGGTTTGCGCGGTTGGGCGGTCGCTCGGTCGGGATCGTGGCGAACCAGCCGGCGCACCTGGCCGGGACCCTCGACATCGACGCGTCGGTCAAAGGGGCGCGATTCGTCCGCTTTTGCGACGCGTTCAACATTCCGCTCGTGACGTTCGAGGATGTCCCCGGGTTCCTTCCCGGCACCCAGCAAGAGTACGGCGGGATCATCCGTCACGGAGCGAAACTGCTGTTTGCGTTCGCCGAGGCGACCGTTCCAAAGCTCACCGTCATCACCCGGAAGGCGTATGGCGGTGCCTACTGTGTCATGTCGAGCAAGCACATCAGAACCGATCTGAATCTGGCCTGGCCGTCGGCCGAGATTGCTGTCATGGGTCCGGAGGGAGCAGTCAACATCCTGTATAAGCGGGAACTGGATGCGGCCAGCGACGCCGACGCGTTACGCACACGGCGAGTTGAGGAGTTCCGCGAGAAGCTGGCGAATCCGTTCGTTGCAGCCGCCCGGGGCTTCATTGACGAGGTGATTCAGCCGCGTACGACACGGCGGAGATTGGTCACAGCCCTGGCCAGCCTGGACGGCAAGCGAGACAAGAACCCCCCAAAGAAGCACGGGAACATCCCTTTGTAGGGTGCTCGGGCGGTCACGGAGGCTGCGCAGCCGCATCGTCCAGACACCCGAGGATGACCGTGTTGGTATCTGCCCGAGCCACGCTAACTGCTACACTTAAAGGAAGATGTGGGTGCCTGGGGACACGGAGTCGTCACGTCGACCGTGAGAGTGCTCGTCGCCAACCGAGGCGAGATCGCCGTCCGCATCATGCGGGCGTGCCGCGAGCTCGGGTTCTCGACAGTCGCCGTCTATTCCAATAGCGATCGGATGGCACCCCACGTTCGTTACGCTGACCAGGCCGTTGGCCTCGAGGCTGACGTTCCGGAAGACAGCTATCTTCACATTGCGAAGCTGATCGACGCGGCCCGGCAGACCCAGGCGGACACAGTACACCCTGGCTACGGCTTTCTGGCCGAGAACGCAGAATTCGCCGGTGCCTGCGATGCCGCCGGTCTGCGGTTCGTTGGCCCGCCGCCCGAAGTCATCGCCCTGATGGGAGGGAAGACCGCGGCCCGGCAGGCCGCCAAGAAGGCGGGCGTACCGGTCGTTCCAGGGACCGAGTCACCCATCGACGCCTCGCTTCCCGACCCCGAGCTGCTGACAATTGCCAAAGCGATCGGGTACCCGCTCTTTGTCAAGGCGGTGGCAGGCGGGGGCGGAAAGGGTATGCGACTCGTCCAGGACGCCTCGACGCTGGTCGGGGCGATGCGCGCCGCTCGGTCCGAGGCCCAGGGTGCGTTCGGAGACTCGGCGATCTATTTCGAGCGATCCGTCAGCCCGGCACGCCACATCGAGGTGCAGGTCATGGCCGACGCCCACGGTCACGTCGTGCCGTTTGTCGAGCGCGAATGTTCGGTCCAGCGGCGGCACCAGAAAGTGATCGAAGAGACGCCGTCGCCGGCGGTCACGACCGACACACGCCGGGGGCTGGCCGCGGCTGCCCGCGCCCTGGCCGAGGGCGTCGGATACGTCAACGCAGGCACGGTCGAGTTTCTCCTCGACGAGGACGAACGATTCTACTTTCTCGAGATGAACACCCGGTTGCAGGTGGAGCATCCGATCACCGAGATGGTCACCGGCGTCGATCTCGTTCACTGGCAGCTTCGAATTGCGTCGGGTGAGCGGTTGACACTCGATCCTGAACATGCGCTCGAATCCCGTGGCCACGCGCTCGAGTGCCGGATCTACGCCGAGGATCCGGAATCGGGTTTCATGCCGTCGCCCGGGCGTATCACCCGTCTTCGTCGGCCGTCCGGGCCCGGTATCCGCGACGATGGCGGCGTGGATGAGGGATTCGAGGTGTCGGTGTTCTACGACTCCATGATCTCGAAGCTCGTCGCGTGGGCGCCAGACCGGCCTCAGGCCATTCAGCGGATGGTCCGGGCCCTGGCCGAATATCACATTGAAGGCGTCAAAACGACGCTCCCGTTCTTCCTCTGGATGCTCCGGCAGCCAGAGTTCTTGGAGGGCCGCGTTGACACAGGTTTTCTCGATCGGTTGCTGGCGTCCAACGATCGGGTCACGTCTCTCGCCCCGTCAGCGGAAATCGAGGAGCACGCGGTGCTGGCGGCTGCGGTACACACCTTCCTCGCGAGCCAACGCGGCGCGACGCTGTCATCGGAGCGCGCAGACACCGGCGCGTGGCGTCGGGCGGCTCGGCTTGAAGGACTCAGGTGATGGCATCCAAGCCGATTGACATCGAGGTCGGTGGGACCGTTCATCAAGTGACGGTCGACCGCGATGCCTCCGCGGCAGATCGTCTCCGCGTCTCTTGGGGTGAGGTTGTGCGCCTCGTCGATGTTCGTCGTCTCGACGCACATACCTTGTCCCTGGTTGGATTAGGGGAGGATGTCACCAGTCTGGAGGCGCGCGTCGTGGACGCCGAGAGTCGGGGGAAACTGGACGTGACGATTGACGGCGTCCTCGTCCGGGCGTCAGTCAATACCGGGCGGACCGTTTCCCTCGTCGACCCTGGCGATGCGTCGCAGGGGCCGCATGACGTCCTCGCGCCGATGCCCGGCAAGGTCGTGCGCGTACTGGTCCAGGAGGGGGACGACGTCGCGGCCCAACAGAGTGTGGTCGTCGTCGAAGCGATGAAGATGGAGAACGAACTCGCGACCGCCTGCGCCGGTACCGTCAAACATATCCCGGTGTCGGAGGGAGTGTCTGTTGGCGCAGGCACCGTTCTCGTGGTCATTGAGTGACCGGGAGTGACCGGAGCTGGAAGGCATGAGCGACGAAGCGACCCCGCCCTCGGAGCCGTCGACTCCAGTCGATGCAGACCAGCCACGCCTCCCGCTGCGGCGGCGGCTGTCGCCGGTCTACCGACTGCCCGTCCGATTCCGACGGTATAGCGGTCGTCTCATCATCGTCGGAATCGCGCTGATCGCCGCGGCCCTGGTGTCCTTTGTCACCATTGATCTGGGTCCGGCCGTCAGGTCACAGGCGGAGCAGGCCGCATCGATCCAGCTCGACCGGCCGGTGCACATCGGTCGGCTGGGCACCTATCTGTTTCCCGGACGGTTCCTCATCGAGGATCTCGTGATCGAAGGGCTCTCGCCCGCGGACGAGCCGTTCTTTTCGACAGAGCGGATCGTCATTTCGACGTCCTGGCTTGCGCTCCTGAGAGGCGAGATCCTGGTAGACGACGTCGAGATGGGACCCTGGCGTATGGTTGCCGAAAGTTTCCCTGACGGCCGTCAGAGCTTCCCCAGATTGGTGGCTCAGGCTGACGCGCCAGACGATTCAGCCACCGCGGCTCAGGGCGTCGAGCCCAACGCCCCTGATGTCACTGAAGCGACCGAAGGCAATGAAGCAAATGCCGGACGCGGCTTCGTGACGACCGTCAGCCACGTGCTCGCGCACGATGGCGAGTTCGTCTACCGCGACCACAACGCCCCCTGGTTTGTGACAGCCAGACACATCGACCTGACGATCGCCAAAGGCGAAGGCTATGGAGGTGACGTCACATTCACAGACGGAACAGTCGAAATCGCTTCGTTCGAACCGATGACGGCCGCCATGGAGGCGACGTTTGAACTCGACGGCGGCGATGTGACGCTGACCCATATCGACCTCACGCTGGATGGGTTTCGCTCGGCACTCACCGGCGAGGTTGAGATCACCAACTGGCCCGAGCAGACGTATCACATCGTCGAGTCGGACATCGACCTTCCGACGATGAAGGAGATCTTCTTTGCCGGCGATCCATTCACCGTCGATGGCCGTGGACGGTTCACCGGTGCGTGGCACATCTTCGACGGCGGCCGCGAGCTGACCGGGGCGTTCGAGAGTGACGACTGGACGCTGAATGGGCTGGCGTTTCCAGACACGACCGGCTCCCTCGTGTGGACCCGGCATCGGTTCGAGGTTTTTGACTACACGTCCGGGTTCTACGACGGCGATGTCGAGCTGACCTATTCGATGGTACCGCTCGGGACCGACGAGCCCGGGATGGCGACACTGGATACGACGGTCACCAATGTTGACCTCCTGGCGTTATCCGACGCGATGGCGCTGGCCGGCGTGCGGCCAGAGGGTCGGGGGAGCGGCCACAATCTGCTTCAGTGGCCCGTGGGGGACTTTGCCGGTCACACAGGAGACGGCCGCCTCGAAGTTGTTCCGCCTGAGGGCACAGCGCCGCTGATGACCCGGGGCCGTCGCACCGCCGGCTCGCCTGCAGCTCGTCCCTACGCCGCGGTTCCGTTCAGCCCCGAGACCGACGCCTGGCGCTTTCCGGTCGGCGGCGACGTGACCTACACGATCAGCCCGGAGTCGATCGACATCGCTCCGAGCCGCCTGGCGACACCGGCGACACTCGTACAGTTCCAGGGACAGACGGCGTTCGGCGATCAGTCGCAGATTCCGTTTGAGGTGTCGAGCATCGATTGGCAGGAGAGCGATCGGTTGATGTCGGCATTCATGACGGCGTTTGGCCGTCCGACCCGCGAGTTTGTCGTGGCTGGTCGAGGCGAGATCGACGGTGTCATGCTCGGCGCGTTCACCAGTCCGCGAATCGAGGCGGCATTCGCCGGAGACGCGATCCGGGCGTGGAACGTTTCGTGGGGCCAGGGCCGCGGACGGATTGTCGTGGAAAACGCCTACCTGGACATTGTTGACGGGGTCTTCGACCAGGCGACCTCGACGGTGGCCGTCGATGGCCGGTTCGCCATAGGTTTTCCCAGAGCCGACGGCGGGGAAGAGATCGACGCGCGGTTTGCCCTGACATCGTTTCCGTCACAGCGTCTGCGCGATGTCTTTTCTGTCGAGGGATACGAGATCAACGGCCCCCTCACCGGCGAGATCCGTCTCTACGGCTACTACGGTCGGCCGTTCGGTTTCGGGAGCCTGAGCATGGCCGCTCCGGTGGCCTGGGGAGAGCCGTTCGACGTCGCGACCGCGGGTCTCCGGTTTGAGGGCGAGGGCGTCCGGATTGACGCACTGGAGATCGGGAAGGGCGGCGGGCAGCTCACCGGAGCCACATTCGTTCGCTGGGACGGAACGTATTCGTTCAATATCGATGGTCGGGACATCGCCGTCGAATCGATCCAGGCGCTGACCAACACGCGCGCACCGCTCGGGGGAGAGGCCAGCTTCACGGCAAACGGGGCCGGGGCCCTGGCCGATCCTCGGTATGAGCTCAGGGGAGCCATTACCGACCTGCGCGTCAACGATGAGGTTGTCGGTCAGCTATCGGGTCGTGTCAACGTCCGCGACGGGGTCATGGGGCTGGAAGTCGAGGCGGGGTCCCCGACCTTGGCGATCTCGGGCTCGGGTCGGGTCGAGCTGACCCCCGCCAGCGACGCCGAGCTCCTCTTCCGATTCACCAACACGACGTTGGACCCCTACGTGCGTGCGTACGCGCCGGCGGTGCCGGAGGAGACGTCGATGGTTTTCTCCGGGACCCTGCAAGTGACCGGTCCACTCCGAGATGTCGACTCGCTGCTGATGCAGGCGACGGTCGAACAGCTGGAGCTCGGCCTCTTCGACTATGTGGTCACGAACGATGCCGACGTCGAGCTTGCGCTCGACAAGAACATACTTCGGGTGCAGCAGATGGACCTTGTCGGCGACGGGACCGCGCTGACTCTTGTAGGGCAAGTCGGTCTGGTCGACGAGATCGTTGCGCTCCGCGCCGAGGGCGATGCAAACCTCGGATTCTTGCAGGGTTTCTTTCCCGACCTGCGCAGCTCGGGCACCGCGCGCCTTGGGGCGGAGATTGGAGGGACGTTCCGTCGGCCGGTCATCGTGGGCGACGCCGCCGTCGAAGATGGTCGTGTCCGGCACCTCTCACTGCCGCATGGTTTGGAGGAGATGGAGGGACACATCGTGTTCGAGCCCGATGGCGTGCGATTCGATGACCTGGCCGGCGTGATGGCCGGTGGCCCGGTGCAGTTCGGGGGACGGCTCGGCATCCGAGGATACGAGATCGGGGAGCTCAACATCAGTGCCGCAGCGACGGAGATGAACCTGCGTTTTCCCGAGGGCGTGCGCTCGGTCGTCGATGCCGAGCTGACGCTCGGCGGTGACATAGGCGATGCCGTGCTGTCGGGCACCGTCAACGTCCGCGATGCGGTGTGGCTGAATCTGTTCGAACCGAGTACTGGGCTGCTAGATTTCACCGCGGACGACGCGACCTTGGTCCCGCAGACGGTCGAATCGGCGTTGCCGCTCAGATACGACGTTCGCATCGTCGCTCCCTCGAGTCTCCGGATCAGCGACAACACCGCACGGATCGTGTCGAGTGCAGAGCTGACGCTGGCCGGGACCTTCGACCGGCCTCTCCTTCTCGGGAATGCTGAGATCGAGCGGGGGGAGGTCTTCTTCGAAGGGAACCGCTACCGTGTTACGCGTGGGAGCGTCGCGTTCGCTGATCCCACCTCGATCGCGCCGTTCTTCGACATCGAGGCCGAGACCGACATCCGAGTGCCGGGTCAGACCTATCGGGTGACGATCGGCGTGAGCGGCACGATGGATCGTCTGGACCCGGAGCTGTCATCGGACCCACCGCTTCAGGAGACCGAGATCCTGTCGCTCTTGCTGGGCGATGTCCGTGATCCCCAGGCGGCGGAGATCCGGGCCCTGCGAGCCCAGGAGGCATCGCGCCAGGAGCTGCTCCAAGCGGGCGCCGCACGGTTGCTGACGAGCCCGCTCTCGTCGGCTGTCGGACGTGTTGTAGAGGAATCGCTCGGCGTCGATTCGTTCGAAATCACCCCGTCGCTCGACCCGGCGACTCAGCAGTCGACCCAGCTGTTGCCCACCGCCCGGTTGCTGATCGGGAAGCGGATTTCAGACCGTGCGCACCTGACGTTCTCGCGCGCGGTGAGTGGTTCCAACCGCGATCTGATCGTGGTGCTTGAGTACGATCAGACCGACCGTCTGTCCTGGATCGTCTCGCAAAACGAAGACCGTACCTACGCGCTCGACTTCCGTGTGCGTCACTCTTTCTGATGCTCGCCAGGCACGCTCCGGCGTGGGGGCTCACCGCGGTGCTCGCCGCGACGTTGAACGTCGCTGCGGCCGGGTCCGCGAGGGCGGGTCAGATCGACGGGTTTGTTGGCCAATCTGTGGCAGAGGTCACGCTGGTCAGTGAGGGGCAAACGCTGCGTGATCCCTCGATTCTGGAGCTCGTCGAGACCGAGGTCGGGTCGCCGCTGTCGATGCGGCAGGTGCGGGAGAGCTTGACTCATCTCTTCAGCCTCGGCACGTTCGAAGACGTTCGGGCGGCCGGTGGTCAGCTCGAGCATGGTGTCTCGATTCGGTACGAGCTGGTTCCCCTCGCCCTCATCGAACGAATCGAGTTCGAGGGGGACACCGGCATTTCCACCGGTGACCTCCGCACGGCGATTACCGAAGCGCACGGAGTGTTGTTCGAGGCCAGCGTCGCCAGCGCGGTCAGCGACACGCTTCGCCGGGTGTACCGGTCTCGCGGATTCCTCAGATCGCAGGTCAGCACCCGCGTGGAGGGACAGGGTGCCAACCGTACGTTGCGAGTGACGGTCGAGGCCGGCCAACGCGCTCGCATCGCACAGATCTTTGTCACCGGTGTGTCGTCCACGTTGTATCCCTCGACGCTGAGTCGACTCGACCTCGAGATCGGACAGACGTATGACGGTGCCGTTGTCGACCGCCAGTTGCTCGAATTCGAAGCGGCGCTGAAACAGCGGCGCTACTACCAGGCGAGGCTCACCCACACGATCGATGTCGCCGCTGGGGGCGGCGCCGTCGACCTCAGACTCGACATCCAGCGTGGCCCGCGTATCACGCTGGTGTTTGCTGGAGATGACGTCCCGGGTGGCGACCCAACCGAGCTGGTTCCGGTCGAGCGCGAAGGGTCGATCGATGAAGATCTGCTGGAGGACGCCGACCGGCGGATCGAGGGGCTTCTGAACGGTCTCGGATATCGAGATGCGACGGTCGGTCATCGTCAGGAGACGGAGGGGGACGAGCTGTCGATCGTCTTCACGATCGACCGTGGACGACTCTATGAAGTCGGCGACGTCGTGTTCAACGGTCCGGTATCGGTACCGATCGCCGATCTGGAACCACTGGTCGACCTCCCGATCGGCCAGCCGCTGGTCAGCCGTGACTTGGATGCGGCCGTGTCGGCGGTCGCCGAGTACTACAGCCGGCTCGGGTTCGCCACGGTCAACGTTCAGCCGGTGATCTCGGAGATGGGGCGTCCTCCGGCTGCTGATGACGTCATGCGGGTTCGGTGTCAGATCGAGATCGTCGAGGGCGCGCAGAGCCGCGTCCGATCCGTCGCGGTTGACGGCAACCGACGGCAGACGCGTGAGGCGCTCGCGGCGGCGATCCAATCACGGCCAGGCGAACCGTACTACACACAGCAGGTCGTCGCTGACCGTGATGCGATTCGTCTCCAGTATCTCAACGCTGGCTTCGAACGAGTGGTCGTCACGGTCGAGCCGCGGTTCGACAACAGCCTCGAGGCGGTCGACCTGACATACCGGGTTGGGGAGGGACCGCAGGTCGTGATCGAGCATGTGCTGATCGTCGGGAACGACGCGATCGACTCCGGCCTGATCCGACGCGAAGTCACGTTGCGGGAGGGCGAGCCCTTGAGCCTCGTCGATGTGGCTGAGACACGGCGTCGACTCAATGCCCTGGGACTCTTTCGACGCATCGACATTCGCGAGTTCAGCCATGGCGGCCCGGAGCGCCAGGACGTCGTCATTATTGTCGATGAAGCACCGTCCACCCGCGTTGGGTATGGCGGGGGGCTCGAGGCGTCGGTACGGCTGCGGCGTGAGACCGGCGTCGACGGGAGTCAGGCGGTTGAGCGACTCGAGTTTGCTCCGCGGGGTTTCGTGCAGATCGGGCGACAGAATCTGTGGGGCAAGAACCGGTCGATCGATTTCTTCACTCGCGTCAGCCTGCGCCGAAAGAACGATCTGGCCACCCTGGAGGTGGCCCAGGACACCAGCGGGCTTGGGTTCAACGAGTATCGGATGCTCGGTACGTTTCAGGAACCCCGCGTCCTGGGGTCTGCCTGGAACGGCTTTATTACCGGCTTTGTCGAACAAGCGATCCGGCCCGGCTTTGATCTGTTCAGTCGCGGGATCAATGCGCAGGTGACGCAGCAGGTGACGCCACAGGTCACGACGTCTGTGGACTACGGCTGGGGCCAGAACAACACGACGAACAAGCAGCTGAATCCGGAGGATGAGCCGCTGGTCGATCGGTTGTTTCCAGAGGTTCGACTCTCGGCCTTTTCCGGCAGTGTGGCCCGCGACACGAGGGACGATGCGGCTGACCCGCGACACGGCGAAGTTCTGAGCATCGATGCCGAGATCGCCGGGCGGGCCATCGGCTCCGAGGTGGGGTTCATCAAGACCTTCATGCAGGCTTTCGTCTATCGGGTCGTGCCGGGTGCGCCGCGTCTGGTCGTGGCGGCCGGCGCACGTGTCGGTCTGGCGCGGGCGTTCGTCAGGTCGGTCGAGGTGTTTCCGCAGCTGCCAGTCGATCCGGAAGGTGTTGGCGATGTCGCTGCGTCGCCCATCGAGATAGAGGTCGGCGAATTGCCACTGAGTGAACGCTTCTTCGCGGGTGGCGATTCGACCGTCAGGGGGTTCGCCCTCGACCGTTTGGGTGACGATGCCACCATCGATCAGGATGGATTCCCACAAGGTGGGAATGCCACCTTGATCTTCAACGGAGAGCTTCGCGCCCGCGTGACGGCGGCAATCGATCTGGTCGGGTTTCTCGACGCCGGCAACGTCTACGACCACGTTGGCAACGCCAGTCTCACCCGCATTCGAGGCGGCGCGGGGTTCGGTGTACGATACCGATCGCCGGTCGGTCCGATTCGCGTTGACCTCGGTTTCAAACTGGACCGCCAGACCTTTGACAATGGCGACTTGGAGCGACCGACCGCCATCCACATCAGTATCGGCCAGGCCTTTTGAACGCAGGGTCATCCGCTGGCTGAGTGTCGGTGTGGGGATCGTGGCGGTCCTCGTGCCTGCCCCGGCCGCGGCCCAGACGGCGACCCTCGATCGGATCCTCGCGATTGTCGACGGGCAGATCATCATGCATTCCGATGTCCGAGCCTTCATCGATCTTGGTCTGGTCGATATCCCGGCCGGTCCGAGTCAGGAGGCCGAGGTGCTGACCTGGCTGATCGAGCGTCGCGTCGTGCTCGATCAGGTCGATCGATTTGTCGTGGCCGATCCGGATCCCGGCGCGGTCGATCAACGACTCGATCTTGTCCGGAGCCGGTTGCCCGGCGACGTCGAGCTCGACCTGATCCTCGAACGCGTCGGGCTGGCGTCTGACGACCTTCGACAGCTCGTCGCCGATGACATCCGACGCGACGCGTACGTGGCCGACCGTTTCGACGTCGTGGCGGACGGGCTCCGTGAGGCGGCCATCGGCGACTGGGTGGCAGACCTGGTGCGCCGAGCCCAAGTCAGGCGGGTGCCGAGCACAGAGATGCCTCTCAACAGTCCGGAGTGACACTCCACTAGTGTCCTGAGTGACCATCTTCTCGCGGGCTCGAATATTCCCGATATGCTCGCTCTTCGCGCCTGGCCATCCGGGCGCATCGCCGCCCTCGGTGTACAGGTATATCGAACTCAGGACACTAGCTGGCTCCGCCGCTCACACCGGCGAGAGCCAGAAAGATCTCGATTATGTTGAATCCGGCGTGGCTGACGATAGTCGACACAACGCTGCGTCGCACCAGGTAGACGACTCCCCACACGGCACCGAGTAGCCCGGTCATCACCGCCGCGTCCCACCCTTGCAGGGCGTGTCCCAAGCCGAAGGCGAGGCTGAAGACGACGAGACCCACCATCCCGCCACCGAGATACCGCTCGAAGCGACGGAGGACGAACGCCCGCTGCAGTTCCTCGCGAATGCCACCGGCCACGACGGCAACGACCGCAAAGACCGCCGCATTCCACGGCGAGCTGAGGAGCGCTTCGAACGGATTCTCCGGAACGTTTCGGAGCGCCGGCCACAGGTAGTGCAGCAGAGTCACGCCTCCCAGCGCCACCCCGAGCACGACCGGGATGAGGACCAGGCCCAAGCGGAGCTCACGTCGATGCGGTCGAGCACCGAGGAAGACTTCCGCTGGCTGTTCCTGGTGCCGGCGTAGGAAATAGAAGATCAGACCGAGCAGCAGCACAGTGTCGGCCATCGACAGCACGAAGATGTAACCCAGCGACAGTGTGCCGGATTCGTCAATCGCCGCCAGGCCCAGTACGGCCAGCACGCCTATGAGTAGGAGCTGCGTCGGATATCCCGAGCACAGCACCACCTCGACCAGGGCCGTCAGCCGCGGGTGCTGTCTCGGTGCTCCGACAACCGGCCCGGCGAGGTCCGGAGACGCTGCCCGGACCGGGTCTGCGAGGGGGGGCTCGCCGGGGGTCGTCACCGCGCGGACTCTATCACAGGCCAGATCGGCGTTTTTGGGGGCTTTACCACATCTTGCGTTTACCCTAAACGCCCAACCCAATATCTAGGGTTTTTCTGTCTTGACAGACACCCGGCCATGGTCGCATAGTAGGCGTCTTAAGCACGGGCCGGACGACCACGAGAGTATCCCAGCTTCTCGCCCAGCGGACCATAAAGCACAGGCCCCGGTCTCCCTCGTGTCACTCCAGTCAGACTGTTTGGGCGCCGCGTCGGGGTGACGACGGTGCCTGCGTTCGGGAGAGGGAACAACATGCCAAGAGGTGCTGCACAAGAGCACGAGTCTCACGATCTTCACTCACAGCCGATGGCGATCGAGCCCGACGACACGGCCCCCGGAATCGAATTCCTCAGGTACTTCAGTCGAGAGGGTATTGATCCATTCGACGAAGTCGAATGGGAGCAGCGGTCGGCGGTGATTGCCAACGAAAAGGGTGAGACTGTTTTTGAACAGCGCGATGTTGAGATCCCCAAGACGTGGTCGCAGCAGGCAACCAACATCGTCGTGTCCAAGTATTTTCGGGGTCAGGTGGGCACGCCTGACCGGGAGCGGAGTGTCAAGCAACTGATCGGACGGGTGGTCGACACGATCACCAACTGGGCGCGTCGGCAGCGCTACTTCGTCACCGACGATGACCTGCATGCCTTCAGCGACGACCTCAAGCACATCCTCGTCCAGCAGAAGGCGGCGTTCAACAGTCCAGTCTGGTTCAACTGCGGGTTCGAAGCGGCGCCGCAGTGCTCGGCCTGCTTCATTAATTCGGTCGACGACACGATGGAGTCGATTCTGACGCTCGCCAAGACCGAGGGCATGTTGTTCAAGTTTGGCTCGGGAACGGGCACGAACCTCTCGTCGATTCGGTCATCGAAGGAAGTGCTGGCGGGAGGTGGGACGGCATCCGGGCCGGTGTCGTTCATGAAGGGGTATGACGCCTTCGCCGGTGTGATCAAGTCGGGCGGCAAGACACGGCGGGCGGCCAAGATGGTGATCCTCGATGTTGATCATCCCGATATCGTCGAGTTCATCAACTGCAAGGTCGAGGAAGAGCGAAAGGCTTGGGCGTTGATTGACGCGGGATACGACGGCTCCTTTACGGGCCCCGCCTACTCGTCGGTGTTCTTCCAGAACTCCAACAACAGCGTTCGGGTGCCGGACGACTTCATGCGGGCCGTGCTCGACGATGGTGAGTGGCATACCCACGCCGTCCGAGATGGCCGTGTGATGGACACCTATCGGGCTCGCGACCTGATGCACATGATCGCGGACGGGACGAACGTCTGTGGCGATCCCGGCATGCAGTTCGATACGACGATCAACGATTGGCATACCTGCTCGAACACGGCCAGAATCAATGCATCCAATCCCTGCTCGGAGTACATGTTTCTCGACGATTCTGCCTGCAACCTCTCGTCCTTGAATCTGATGCAGTTTCTGACCGAGGCGGACGATGGCGGGTGCGACCTTGATGTCGAGGCCTTCCGGGCGGCGGTCCGCACGCTCACGACGGCGCAGGAAGTGATCGTCGACAATGCGAGTTATCCAACGCCGTCGATCGAAAAGAACAGCCACGACTACCGACCGCTGGGTCTGGGCTATGCCAATCTTGGGGCTCTGCTGATGTCTCGCGGTGTGCCATACGATAGCGACGAGGGCCGGGACTATGCGGCGGCGATCACGGCGCTGATGACCGGCGACGCGTATGCGCAGTCGGCGCGCATCGCTCGGGATCACGGCGGTCCGTTCGCCGGGTACCCCGACAATCGCCACCCGTTTCTCAGGGTGATGCGGAAGCATCGGGCCGCGCTCAAGGACGTCGACGCGACACATATGCCGAGGGCGCTGTATGACGCCGCCGCGGATGCCTGGAACACCGCTGTCGATCTCGGGGAGCAGCACGGGTATCGCAACGCTCAGGCGACGGTACTGGCGCCGACCGGGACCATCGGGTTCATGATGGACTGCGACACAACCGGTGTGGAACCAGACATTGCGCTCGTCAAGTACAAGAAGCTGGTCGGCGGCGGGTTGATGAAGATCGTCAATCAGACCGTGCCGATGGCGTTGACCCAGCTGGGGTACTCCGACGAGCAGGTCAAGGCGATCGTCGAGTACATCGATGAGCACGAGACGATCGAAGGTGCTCCGCATCTCGATGCGAAACACCTGGCGGTGTTCGATTGCGCTTTCAAGCCGGCGAATGGTCAGCGCTCGATTCACTACACGGGACACATTCGGATGATCGGTGCAACCCAGCCGTTCATTTCGGGCGCGATCTCGAAGACGATCAACGTCCCCACCGATGCGACCGTCGAGCAGATCGAGCAGGCCTACATCGACGCCTGGCGTCTCGGCACGAAGGCTGTCTCAATCTATCGGGATGGGAGCAAGCGCACCCAGCCCCTCAACACCTCGCACGGCACCGGGACAGCAGAAGCGGCCGCGGCGTCGGCCGGTGTCTCCCAGCCCGTGAGGCGGAAGCTGCCGGACGAACGTCAGGCACTGACCCACAAGTTCGACATCGCCGGCCACGAGGGATACATCACGGTTGGGCTGTTCGAGGATGGTTCTCCGGGTGAGATCTTCCTCGTCATGGCCAAAGAAGGATCGACGATTTCTGGGTTTGCCGATGCGTTTGCGCAGGCCGTGTCCTACGCGCTGCAGTATGGCGTGCCGTTACAGGTGCTCGTCGACAAGTTCAGCCATGTTCGCTTCGAGCCGTCCGGCCTGACGAAGAATCCCGATGTGCGACTGGCCAAGTCGATTGTCGACTACATCTTCCGATGGATGGCGACCAAGTTCCTGTCGGCGAAGGCACAGTATCAAGCTGGGGTCAATCTTCGTGAGGATGGCGAGAATGACACCGACGGCAAGCAGCTCATGCTTGCCGAGACTGAGGTGGATGACCGGACGACGGCCGAGGGGGCATCGGACCCTGGTAGCAGCAGCGGCACGCCGTACGCAATTCAGAACGACCAGGACGCCCCACCATGTTCAACCTGTGGCGCCATCATGATTCGCAACGGTGCGTGCTACAAGTGTGTGAACTGTGGTGCCACGAGCGGCTGTGCCTAGTGTCCTGTTCTCGTGAAAACACGTCAGTACACGCGCGCTGCGCCGTGAGGATCAGTCGCCACTCGGCCCCCCGGCTTCTCGGTTCGCGGTGATGTGAGCTCCATCACCGCTCCACCCGAAGTACGCCAGGGCCACGAGCGACATCGCCAGGACCGCTCGTGCGAGTTCAGAGATCAGTAAGACCCGGCCGTACAGGTGGCCGGCGTTGTGGAGGCTGATCGACTGCAACGCGAGGAGCCCACCGACGGCAAGCGCGAGCCCGCCAGGCATCGACACCCGGACAAACGCGGCGCCCAACACGAGCACGGTGCCCGCGCCGATCAGCCAGAGATTAGCCCACCACTCGAGCTGTGCTGTAGCCACGAGGTCGGTCACGCCGACCAGAATGGAGTAGAGCCCGTAGAGGGCCATTCCGAGGGTTGCAGTCGTCAGCATGGCAACATCATCTCGGCGGTGCCTTGTTGTATCATGTCCGGTTGGTACGTGTCAGGCCTGTTCGCGTGCGACCGAAGGAGACGATGTGAGATCCGGGAAGCGCATGGCGTCGTTTTTCAGCGTCAGCGCCACCATGGCCGTGGCTATCGTCTCGCTGGTGACGGGGACGGCCTACGTGCGTACGGGCGCCCTCGTCGAGAGCGCCGCACGAGGTCAGAGTATCGAGACCGGCGCGCTTGACCGTCTGCTCGACCTCTACGTTCGAGATGGCCTCGTGTACTACGCCGCACTCAGATCCGATCGCGCGGGGTTAGACCGGTTTGTCGGGTCGTTGACCACGGAGCCGGTCGGATTCGACACGCGGCCGATCAACGACCGCAAGGCGTTCTGGTTGAACGCCTACAACGCGTTGGTCCTGGAGACCGTCATCGATCACTATCCGATTCGCGGCCAAACGGCTGAGTATCCGACCAACAGCATTCGACAGATACCCGGCGCGTTCGACCGACAGACACACCGGGTCGCCGGCCGAGATCTGACGCTCGACGCCATCGAGACCACCGTGATCACCGAGCTCTCGGACCCTCGGCTGTTTTTGGCGCTGGGGCGAGGCGCGGTCGACAGCGGCCGGCTCAGGAGCGAGACGTATGTCTCGTCGCGACTCGAAGAGCAGTTGGAGGAGGTCCTCGAAGAGTTTGCCACGTCCGCACGACATGTCAATCTCGACCGGTTGGCGCAAGAAGTCCGAGTGAGCCCGATCTTCGGTTGGCGGCAGGACGAGTTCGTGGCGACCTACGCCGAACAAGGCTGGGTCGATTCTGGACGCACTCCACTCGAGCGGGCCGTGCTCACTGCGATCGAACCGAAGCTCTTTCCCAGTGAGCGTGCGTTCCTCGAGGAGAACCAGTTTACCCTTCAGTACCACTCGTTCGACTGGCGGCTGAACGACCTCACCGGTGGGAGACCTTGAACGGTCGAGAGTCGTGGGTCGTGGGTCGAGGGTCGTGGATGGTCGAGAGTCGAGAGTCGTGGGTCGGGGGTCGTACTCGTGAATCTTGAACTGACCGACAAGGTGGCGATCGTGACCGGCTCCAGTCGTGGACTCGGTCTAGCGAGCGCCCGAGCCCTGCTCGCGGAGGGGTGCCGAGTCTGTATCTGTGCCAGAGGCGAGGAGCAGCTGAACCGGGCGGCCGCCGAGTTGCGAGCCGAGGCTGGCTCTGATTCCGATTCTGATTCTGAGTCTGAGAATGACGAGCGGGTGCTCGCCGTCACGGCCGATCTGACTCAGGTCGCAGGTGTCGAGTCGGTCGTTCGAGAGACCGTTGGTCGGTTTGGCGCGCTCGATATTCTCGTCAACAACATCGGCCGGGCCGGTGGCGGAGGGTTACTCGAGACGAGCGACGACGACTGGGCGAGCGCTTTCGAAGAGACTCTGTATCCCGCGATCCGCGCCTCCCGTTTGGCGGTGCCACATATGCGAGAACGCGGCGGCGGCGTCATCCTCATCATCGCATCGATCTGGGGTCGCGAGTCCGGAGGTCGAATGACCTACAACGCCGTCAAGGCAGCCGAGATCAGCCTGGCGAAGGCGTTGGCTCAGCAGCTGGCTCCCGACAACATCAGAGTCAACAGTGTGGCACCCGGCTCGATTTCGTTTCCCGGTGGCTCATGGCACCGGCGCCAGCAGGAAGACCCTCACGGCATGGCCGCGTTTGTGCGTGAGAACTTGCCGTTTGGTCGGTTCGGTCGTGCGGAGGAGGTTGGGGAAGTCGTGGCATTCTTGTCCTCGCCCCGGGCCAGCTGGGTGAGCGGTGCCAGCATCACGGTCGACGGGTGCCAGTCGAGATCGTTGATCTAACCTTTAGACGGGGTCTGCGGCCCCGGACCCCGCCGCCGTCGTTTGCGGGGACCCCTTTGCCCCCGCGCCGTGCGCGGCCTGCCGTGCCACTGGACAAATGTGACCGTTTCGAGATCACTGCACCAGGTCGTCGGAGTTGGCCGGCGCTATTTATTCGCTTCTCTATCGCTTCTTGATCGATATTTTTTCGCCTGCTACCATCGCTCCGTTGAGGTGACCAATGGCCCTTGCTCTGGAGCGAACATCCACGATAGACGAAGCCCTTGGGTCGGCGCTGGCGACGCTATCTCGCCACGGTGCGGACGGGGCGATCGGTCCGCCGCGTGTGACCGAGGTCGTCACGGCATCGCGCGTCATCCCCGCTCGAGAGGCGGAGTGTGGTGCGTTCCCGGCGGCGGTTGACGACCGGCTCCGCCAGGTGCTCGCCGAGGGAGGCATTGACCGCCCGTACACGCACCAGGCCGAGGCGATCACCCATGCGCTCGAAGGGCGCCATGTCGCCATCGTTACACCGACAGTCTCCGGCAAGACGCTGTGCTACAACATCCCCGTTCTCAGCACGATTCTCAACGAGCCGACGACCCGCGCGCTGTATCTGTTTCCGACAAAGGCGCTCGCGCAAGACCCGCTGGCCGAGTTGCACACCCTGGCCGACCGCCTGAGAGTCCACGGAGAGGAGATCGGCACATTTACCTACGACGGCGATACGCCGCAAGACGCCCGTCGCGCGATCCGCGGTCGTGCGCACGTCGTGCTCAGCAATCCAGAAATGTTGCACTCGGGGATCCTCCCGCATCATCCACGGTGGGCGAAGCTGTTCGAGAACCTCCGGTATGTGGTGATCGACGAGCTACATGCCTATCGAGGCGTGTTCGGAAGTCATCTGGCCAACGTACTGAGACGGCTGAAACGGATCTGCCGCCACTATGGATCGGCACCTGTCTTCATCTGCTCATCGGCAACGATCGCCAATCCTCGAGAGTTGGCCGAGCACCTCACCGAGGAGGAGTTCTCACTGGTCGACCGCAACGGAGCGCCCCAAGGGGAGAAGTGGTTCGTCATGGTGAATCCTCCGGTGGTCAACCAGCAGCTGGGGATTCGTCGCTCATATCTCTCCGAGACTCGCCGTCTGGCCATGGAGTGCCTCCGGCGTCGGTTGCAGATTATTGTGTTCGCCCAGAGTCGTCTGACCACTGAGGTGTTGACCACCCATCTCAAAGACGGCTCGCGCCACCTCCCCGGTGGTGCCGAGGGGGTTCGCGGCTATCGCGGCGGGTATCTGCCGCTTCGGCGCCGCGAGATCGAGCATGGGCTCAGGGCCGGAACGGTGCGCGGCGTTGTGTCAACGAATGCGCTCGAGCTCGGGATTGATATTGGCTCGCTCGACGTCTCGATCATGGCGGGGTATCCGGGAACGATTGCCGCCACGTGGCAACGGGCGGGACGGGCGGGCCGTCGTGCCTCGCGCTCGGCCGCGCTGCTCATCGCCAGCAGCGCGCCGATCGACGAAGTTCGTCGTCCAGCATCCGCAGTTCTTCTTCGAGGCATCGCCGGAACATGCGCTGATCAACCCCGACAACCTGCAGGTGCTGCTCGACCACATCAAGTGTGCGGCGTTCGAGTTGCCCTTTACGGTCGACGAGCAGTTTGGCCTGAACGAGGACGACGGCGATGCCGATCTGCAGTCGATTCTGGGGTTGCTCTCGGATGAAGGGTTCGTGCACCAGACCGATAACCAGTTCCATTGGGTCCACGATTCGTATCCGGCTGACGCGGTGAGTCTGCGGTCGATTTCGTCAGACAACTTCGTGGTCGTCAACCAGTCCGACCGCACGACCGTGATTGGTGAGGTTGATTTCACCAGCGCCCCGTCGACCCTCCATGAGAAGGCGATCTACATCGTGGAGGGGCGTCAGTACCAGGTCGACGAGCTCGACTACGATGGGCGGAAGGCTTACGTCTCGGAGGTCGACTGCGACTACTACACCGATGCCATCACCTACACCAAGGTCACGATCCTGGAGCAATTCGATGGCCTCGGTCGTGAGACGCGAAGCCACGGCGAGGTTCACGTCGTCTCGCGGGTCGTCGGGTTCAAGAAGATCAAGTTCTACACGAACGAGAACGTCGGGGCGGGCGATCTCGACCTTCCAGAGCATCAGATGCACACGACCGCCTTCTGGTTGACGGTGCCGCAGGCGACATACGCCGCCTTGCCGTTTGCGCCGGCCGACCGGCGTGACGGCGTGGCGGGGCTCGGTATCGCGCTTCGGAGCGTCGCCCAGCTCCTCTTGATGTGTGAACGCCACGATATCGGTCTCGCGATTCACGGCGACGAGGTCCGAGGTGCGGGAGACGAGGGGGCAGACGGGTTGGACGTCACCGACCAGCCTCAGATCTTCATCTATGACAACTACCCTGGTGGGATCGGTTTCAGTGAGCCGCTGTTCAATCTGCATGACCAGCTGCTCACACGGACACGCGAGCTCGTGGGGCGCTGCCGGTGCGACACCGGCTGTCCGGCCTGTGTGGGCCCGATCGGTCTGACTGGACCCAAGGCCAAGCTCGTCGCCCTGGCCCTGCTGGACCGACTCGTTCTGGGAGATGCCGTTTCTCACTTATCCAATGACCCAATGACCCAATGATCCAATGACCCAATGATCCAATGACGCAGCAACGCAGCAACGCAGCAACGCAGTGACGTGACGACACGATGACTCGACTAGACCGCGTGCGAGAGATCATCGGGGGGTCGGGTCGAGGTGGTCGAACCACGAATCCTCGCGGTGCACCGCCGCCAGCGCCGACCCTCACGCCGCGCCCTGAAGCCGCTGGCTCCGACTCTGCCTCTGACTCTGATATTGACGTGCTCGGCGGAACGTTGGAGCCGGGTCCAGATGGTCCGACGTTCACCGTTCGCCGAACCTATCCCGCCGCCGATCTGTATGGTCGGCGGCCGCTTGGAGAGTACCCGCCGCCGTCGGTCGATGCGCTCGACATCCTTGCTGCTGGTGGCGGTGAGATTGATCGTGTTGACGCCCTGCGCGGCGTCGTCTGTCTGGACCTGGAGACCACGGGGCTAAGTGGGGGAGCCGGTACCGTTGGCTTCATCGTCGGTGTGGGGTGGTTCGAGGCCGGCGCGTTCGTGACGTGTCAGTACTTTCTAGGTCGTCTCCCCGACGAGCGTCGTCTCCTTCGGTCGGTGGCGGAGGGTCTCCGGCATGCCCACACCATTGTCACGTTCAACGGGAAGTCGTTTGATGCGCCGGTCATCGAAACGCGCTATGCGTTCCACAGATTGTGCTCACCCTTGGAGAGTCTGCGACACGTCGATCTCTTACATCCCTGCCGCCACCTCTGGGTTGGGCAGACGCGGTTGGTCAGTCTCGAACGGGCGGTGCTCGGGCTCCGCCGTGTCGGCGACGTGCCAGGTGCGGAAATCCCCGGTCGATATGTCGCGTATCTTCGAGATGGCGACGCCAGGCGACTGGCGCCCGTCCTCGAGCACAACCGCCTCGACCTGGTGTCGCTCGGCGTCCTGACCGGTCTGGCGTGCCGACTGGTTCGCGATGGTGCCGAGGCCGCCGACCGCGTGTCGCAAGCGCTCGGGCTTGGCCGGGTCTACGAGAAAGTGGGACGTCACGAGTCGGCGGTTACCTGTTATCGACGCGCCGCGCGCTTCGCGCCGGCCGAGAGGTTTGGGATGCGATCGGCGGTGGTGGCGACGGTCGACATGGAGGCCCGTGCTCAGGCACTCGGTCGACTGGCCGGTATCTATCGTCGACAGCGCCGATACGCCGAGGCGGCCGACGCGTGGGTCCGTCTGCTAGCGCTCCCGCGCGTGCCAGATCGCCTTCGGCGTGAGGCCAGCGTCGCGCTGGCGGTGCATCACGAGCATCGTCTCCGCGATCCGCGACAGGCCCAGTGGTTTGCCAAGCGCGCGCTCGACGTCGAGCCCCATCCCAAACGCCGCCGGGCGGTTGAGCATCGACTCACACGCCTGCGGCGCAAGATCGACGCAACACCACGAATGATCTAGTCCACTAAGAAGAGCGTGCCGCCGACTTCTTCTTCCGGTCGACTTCCGCCTGTTTGCGCGCGGCGACCGTCACCTGACCGTACTTCTTGGTGAAGCGCTCGACGCGACCTTCCGTATCGACCAGCTTCTGACGACCGGTGAAGAATGGGTGACAGTTCGAGCAGATTTCGAGGTGCAACTCGGGCTTGGTCGAGCGAGTCTTCCAGGTTGCGCCGCAGGCGCATCGAACCTCGACGTCGTGATACTCCGGATGGGTCCCTGGCTTCACAGTCTGCTCCTTACGAGGAGAACCGGCTTCAGAACCGCACCGGCATTCTGCCGCCGATGCATCCGGTCCCGCGGCGTTGCTCGTCGGTCGAATACTCCCGGTATTCTTCCTCCTCGCGCCTGGCTAGAACGGCGCTTCGCCGCCCTCGATGCAACGCTACGGTTATGAAACCGGTTCCAACTCGAACTTCTTATTATAGCAGTCGGAGCAACTCCTTCAATTTCGTCCAGACCTGTCCCAGGTTCCCCCCGTTTCTGTGGAGACGGTCACGAGCGGCACCGGTGGGAGATCGGTCACGGCTTTCGTCACGTCGGGAGGGGCATCGTTCACGCCGGGTGGGGCATCGGGATGAGCAATCGCCCGAAGATGAGCCTGCGAGGCGCGGGCGCTCGCGGCTCGTGAGATCCGGTCAGCCTTTGTAGCCACGACGACCACCGGATACCGACGCTCCACGGACCAGGCCAGGGCCGCAAGGTCCGACGCCAGTCCGGGGTGCCTGACATCGACGACAAGCAGTACAGCGGCGAGCCGGACACCACCGGTACCTGGCGGTCCGGTGCCGACGGTCACCTGGTCGAAGAAGTCGCTCGTGAGCGTGTCGAAGGTTCGGCGCGCCCGGGTGCCGCCCCGAGCGTAGCCATAGCCTGGCAGGTCAACCAGCACGAATGGCCGGACACCGGCGGGTGGCGTCGACACACGGTAGACATTGATCAAACGGGTCGTGCCGGGCTTACTCCCAGACCGGGCGACACGGTGCTTGACGAGTGCGTTGATGAGACTCGACTTTCCAACGTTCGACCGGCCGACCAGTGCCACGACTGGAAGCCCAGCCGCCGGCACCTGACCGCCCGCGGCGACACTCGTGACGAACTCTGCGGAGACAGGCCGCATCAGGCCTGTTTTCTAGTGTGTGATTCCTTCAGACGGGGCAGACTGATCGGCACCATCTGAGGCCGGAAGAATCGGACGCATCGGCTCAGCCAACGCAATCTTGAAGACCTCGTCGACGGTGTCGACCAGGTAGAGTTTGAGCGCATCGAGAATGTTCTTTGGGATCTCGGCCAGGTCCTTCTCGTTGTCCTTTGGCAGGATGATCTTCGTGAGACCGGCCCGGTGCGCGGCCAGGACCTTCTCTTTGACGCCGCCGATGGGCAGCACCTTGCCGCGGAGGGTGATCTCTCCCGTCATGGCGATGTCGCGTCGCACCGCAATGTTGGCCAGTGTGGAGACCAGCGCCGTCGTGATGGTGATCCCGGCCGACGGGCCGTCCTTTGGGATCGCGCCCTCCGGTACGTGGACGTGGACGTCGGTTCGCCGGTTGAAATCTTTGGGGATGCCCAGTGCGTCGGCTCTGGCGCGAACGTAACTCATCGCGGCGTGTGCCGATTCCTGCATGACGTCACCGAGCTGGCCGGTCAGGGTGAGCTTCCCCTTGCCAGGCATCAAGGTCGCCTCTGTCACCAACAGTTCTCCGCCCGCTTCCGTCCAGGCCAGACCGGTCGCGATGCCGACCTCGTTCTTCTCCCCGGCCACGAGCGGTCGATATTTCGGCACGCCGAGGTACTCCGTGATCTTCTCCGACGTCATTGCCACAGAGAAGCTCTTGCCTTGCGTGACCACTTTCCTGGCGATCTTCCGGCAGATCGACGCGATCTCGCGTTCCAGGTTTCTGACACCGGCCTCGCGAGTGTAGCGACGAATGATGGTCTGGTACGCATCATCGCTGAACGTGACGTGCTTAGCCGTCACCCCGGTCGCCTTGAGGGTCTTTTTCAGGAGAAATCGCTTCGCAATTTCGGTCTTCTCCAGCTCGGTGTACCCGGCGAGCTGCAGCACTTCCATTCGGTCACGTAACGCCTGGGGTACGGTGTGGAGCACATTCGCGGTGCAGACGAACATGACGTTCGAGAGGTCATACTCGACATCGAGGTAGTGGTCGAGAAATGTGTGGTTCTGTTCCGGGTCGAGCACCTCGAGTAGGGCGGCCGACGGGTCGCCTCGAAAGTCCATCGACATCTTGTCGACTTCGTCGAGTAGGAACACCGGGTTCAGCGTCCCCGCCTTCTTCATCATCTGGATCAACTGGCCGGGGAATGCCCCGATATAGGTGCGGCGATGACCGCGAACTTCGGCTTCGTCACGAACTCCACCGAGCGACAGTCGGACAAACTTGCGGTTGGTGGCGTGGGCGATCGATTTAGCCAGCGACGTCTTGCCGACTCCCGGTGGGCCGGTGAGCGTGAGGATCGTGCCCTTTGGCTTCCGAACCAGGCTCCGCACGGCCAAGAACTCCAGGATCCGGTCTTTGATTTTCTCGAGACCGTAGTGGTCCTCGTTGAGGATCTTCTCTGCCCGCGTCAGGTTGCGACTCTCGCGAGTCTTCTTGTACCAGGGAACCGCGATCAGCCAGTCGAGATAGTTGCGTGAGACCGTGGCTTCCGCAGACATCGGCGGCATCGCCTCGAGACGCTTGAGCTCCTGGATCGCCTTTTCTTCGACCTCCTGGGGCATCTTGCTGTCTTCGATCTTCTTCCGGAGGTCGTCGGCCTCGTTCCCACGGTCTTCCTTGCGGCCCAGTTCCTTCTGGATCGCCTTCATCTTCTCGTTGAGGTAGTACTCCTTCTGAGCCTTCTCCATCTGCTTTTTCACACGGGACTGAATCCGGCGATCGACCTGAAGCTTGTCAACCTCGTTTTCGAGAATACTGGCGATTCTGACCAGGCGTTCCAGCGGCGAGATGATCTCCAGCAGGTTCTGTTTTTCCTCCACCCCGACCACCAGATGCGCCGCGATGGTATCGGCGAGCTTGCTCGGGTCATCGACCCGGACCGCTGCGATCATGGCGTCGTACTGCAGGTTGTTCGACAGCTTGACGTACTGCTCGAAGAGCGACACGACCCGGCTCATCGTACCTTCGACATCGCCGCTCGCCTCGGGGTGGGTCAACGCCTTGGCGACAACCCGGAAGAAGCCTTTGTCTTCCTTCCATTCCACGACGCGGGCCCGATCGACACCTTCAACCAACACCTTGACGTTCCCGTCGGGGAGTTTCAGGCTCTGGACGATGTTCGCGATACAGCCCATCGTGTAGATGTCGTCCGGGTTGGGGTCGTCGTTCGCCGCATCCTTCTGGGCGGCGAGAAAGATCCGCTTGTCCTTTACCAGCGCATAATCGAGGGCGCGAGTAGACGAAGGTCGTCCGATGACGAACGGCATCATCATGTGTGGAAACACGACGACATCACGAAGCGGAACGATGGGGAGTGTTTCGTAGACTTCCACTAGTGGAGCGTCCTCCTGATTCGTTCGTCAGCGGAGGGCTGGACCGCTAGCCCGCCTTTTCGACGAGAGTGATCGACTTATCCTTGGCCAGGACCGCCTCACGGGTGATCACGCATTCCTTGATCTTCTTTTGCCCGGGCAGCGTGTACATCAGGTCAAGCATCAAGTCCTCGATGATCATCCGGAGGCCGCGTGCGCCAATCTTCCGTTCGAGCGCCGCCTCGGCGATGGCCTCGAGGCCGTCGTCGGTGAACCGGAGTTTGACGTTCTCGTACTCGAAGAGTCGCTGGTACTGGCGGGTGATGGCGTTCCGCGGTGCCGTGAGAATCTGCACCAGCGCCGCCCGGTCAAGCTCATGCAGCGTGCCGACCACCGGCAGTCGACCGACGAACTCTGGGATCAGCCCGTATCGGATGAGATCTTCCGGTTCCGCGTGCTCGAGGACGGAACCGACGTCGGCGTTTCGTCCCGGCTGAAGCTCCGCCTTGAACCCCAGCGTTTTCTGGCCCCGACGCCGCTGAATCATCTTGTCCAGGCCCACGAAGGCGCCACCACAGATGAACAGGACGTTGGTCGTGTCGATCTGGAAGAATTCCTGGTGCGGATGCTTGCGCCCGCCCTGCGGTGGCACATTGGCCACCGTGCCCTCGAGGATCTTGAGCAGCGCCTGCTGCACCCCTTCACCCGACACATCGCGGGTAATCGAGGGGTTCTCGTCTTTCCGGCAGATCTTGTCGATCTCGTCGATATAGATGATGCCCCGCTGGCACTTTTCGATGTCACCCCCGGCCGCCTGGAGCAGTTTGAGGATGATGTTCTCGACATCCTCACCGACATACCCCGCCTCGGTGAGCGTCGTCGCATCGACGATCGTAAACGGGACGGCGAGCAGGCGCGCGAGCGTCTGCGCCAGCAGCGTCTTGCCGGTGCCGGTCGGGCCGATCAACAAGATGTTCGACTTGGTAAGCTCGGTCTCCTGACGATTCTTGGACTGCTTCTGAATCTCGACTCGCTTGTAGTGGTTGTAGACCGCCACCGCGAGCTTCTTCTTGGTCCGCTCTTGCCCAATGACGTACTGGTCGAGGAACTTCTTGATTTCCTGAGGGACCGGCAGTGACGAGCGCAGCTCACTCTTGGTGTCCGACCGGTTGTCGTCCGCAATGATGTCGTTGCAGACGTCGACACATTCATCGCAGATGAACACGGTCGGGCCCGCGATCAGTTTTCGTACGTCGTTCTGATCCTTGTTACAGAACGAACACCGAAGGACTTCGCCGTCACTGCTCTTCTTCGCCATGCTTATCCGCGCTGCCGAATGACATCATCAATGATACCGTATTCAAGGCTCTGGTCCGCAGACATGATGTAGTCGCGCTCCGTGTCGTCCTGTATCCGCTCCAGTGTCTGACCGGTGTGGTCCGACAGGATTTCGTTCAGACGCGCGCGCATGCGCAAGATTTCCTTCGCATGGATGTCGATATCTGTCGCCTGTCCACCCAGGCCCGACATGAGCGGCTGGTGGATGATGATGCGTGAATTCGGTAGTGAGAACCGTTTGCCTTTGGTGCCGGCGCCGAGCAGCACCGCTGCCATCGATGCGGCCTGTCCGATGCAGTAGGTCTGGACGTCCGGCTTGATGAACTGCATGGTGTCGTAGATGGCGAATCCGGCGGAGATCGACCCACCCGGACTATTGATGTACAGCAGGATGTCCCGGTCGGCATCCTCGGCCTCGAGGAAGAGCATCTGGGCGATGACCAGGTTGGCCAGCCCGTCGTCAATGGGCGCGCCGATGAAGATGATGCTGTCTTTGAGGAGCCGCGAGTAGATGTCGTAGGCTCGCTCGCCCCGGTTGGTGTGCTCCACCACCATCGGGATCAACTGGTTCTGCGATTCAGGCATGGACTGTCACTCGTTTCCGTATAGATGTCATGCGGGAATGGCCGCTACGCCGTCACGACCGTCGCCTGGGTCAAGACGAAGTCGATCGCCTTTTCTCGTCTCAGACCGTCCTTCAGCCGACCGATACCCCCCTCTTTCTCCAAGAGCGCCCGGGCGGCCGACGCGGTGCGCCCCGCACGTTCAGCCTGGCGCGCCACTTCCTCATCGAGATCCGTGTCCTCGACTGTCAACGCTTCCTTCCGGGCAATTTCATCGATCACGATCATGCTTCGCACCGTGGCGGTCGCCGGTTCCTGCTGTTCTTTCCGGAACGCCTCCCAGTCAATGTTGGCCTGTCTCGGGTCGACCTGCTGGGCGATGAGATGCTCCACGAACCGTTCGACACGTCGGTCGACCTCGCGTGCGACCAGCGCTTCCGGTACCTCACCCTCAACCCGGCCGGCCAGCTGCCGCAGGAGCTCACTCCGCACTTGGGCGTCGGCATCGCGCTCGGCTTGACGAACGAGGTCGGCCCTCACCTGATCGGTGAGCGCGGCCAGGGTTTCGAACGAACCAAGATCGCGCGCGAACTCATCGTCGAGTGACGGCATGACTTTCTCACGGATGGCCTTGATCGCCACTGTGTATGCCACCTCCGACCCAGCCAGACCCTTGACCTCATGGTCGTCAGGGTACGTCAAGGTGAAGTCGCGTGATGCCCCAACGCTCAGCCCCAAGAGTTGTTCGTCAAACCCTGGCGGGTTGGCGGAGCCACCGATCTCGATCTCGATGCCGTCATGCTGTTCCGGTTCACCCGGCTTTGCCGATGCCGAAGCCGATGGCGATTCTGCGGCGATGGCCGGTGTGATGACTCTCCGCTCGAGGTCGACGGTGACGGTATCACCGTGCGCGACGTCTCGCCCCTCGACCGCCTCGAACCGGGCGGCCCGTTCGCGCAGCCGCTCCAGCGCGGCAGTCACCGACTCATCGGTGACGTCGACGGGTGGGCGCCGCAGTGTCAGGCTCTGATACTCTCCCGGGTCTACCGCCGGCAGCGTTTCGAGCGTCGCCGTGAACGTCAGCGGGTGTCCCTCCTCGATGTTGACGTCTCGAATCGCCGGGGTGTCGACCGGTTCCAGACCGTGCTCACGGATCGCCTCGTCTACGGCCTTCGGGATGAGGTCCTGCACCACTTCCTGCAGAATCTGATCGCGCAGTCGGAGCCGCACCAACTTCGCCGGTGCCTTGCCGGGGCGAAATCCCGGAACCTTGACCGAACGACGGTAGCGTTGTGACAGCCGTTCGATCCCAGCGTCAACCTCGGTCGTCGGCACCTCGACGACAAGGCTCTTCCGGATCTCGCTCAGGTCCCTAAGTTCCGCCTTCATGTGGTGGTATCGGTCGAGGCGCCGCAGAACATGCGGTTCGCGCCGGGATCCATGTCAGTCCGAGTCAGTCTCGGCGCGTTCCTGCTCGTCTCTGCGTCGTGGTGCCATCTGCGTCCCGCAATGACCGGGTGTGTGCCCGCCACGCCGTGGTGCGAAAGGGGGGACTCGAACCCCCATGACCTCTCGGCCACCGGATCCTAAATCCGGCGCGTCTGCCAGTTCCGCCACTTTCGCATCGGAGCGACGGCGTGATCACGGCTGCCGACCGGTGCACCGCCGGCCTGTGGCCGACCGTTTCGCGCGCTGGACACTCGCTCACACCCGCACGGTCGATCGCACTCAGAACACTAGCATATCCTTCGCCGCCATCTCGCAGGACACGAGAGGTCCGGTGCAGCAGCTGGCTGCGTTCCTGGTACCATAGTAATCTGCAACGCATTTGAAGCGCGCCGCGTGGTCCCGCCACGCCGCCGCCACTCGGGAGAGGAGCCCGTATGTCCATGCCAGGCCACGTCGTTGATCGGCAGACCGCTATTCATAGCTATCTCGAGAACCGTGGTCGGAGCGAGTCGCTCTTCAATCTGCTCGACGACGATGCCTACTACGAGCGTCCGATTCCGCTGCGGCACCCGGTGGTCTTCTACGAGGGCCACATCCCGGCGTTCAGCGTGAACTGCTTTCTCAAGAAGGGGCTGGGGCATCCCGGCCTCGACGGCGAGCTCGAGACGCTGTTCGCGCGGGGCATCGATCCACGTGACCCGCACGCGGCGGCGACATCGGCGATCAACAGCTGGCCGGCTCGCACCAGTGTCCAATCGTACGCGCGGGAGGCCGACCGAGCGATTCTCGAGACGCTCGAGTCCGGTCAGATCGAGGGTGACGAGAACCCGGTGCTGTACCGTGGTCAAGGTGTCTTTACCGCGCTCGAGCATGAAGTGATGCACCAGGAAACACTGCTTTATATGTGGCATCGATTCGAGCCCCAGCGGAAGGCGCGCCCCGACGGTCTCACGCTGATCGTGGATGGCGCCGTGCCCGAGCCCACGATGGTCCGGGTGCCGGCCGGTCGGGCCACACTCGGCGCAGAGCTCGAGGAGATTCCGTTCGGCTGGGATAACGAGTTTCCCACCGCGCGGATCGACGTGGCAGCATTCGAGATCGACGCCCACGACGTGACCAACCAGGCGTATCTGGAGTTCGTCGAGGCCGGGGGCTACACCCGGGAGGCCTTCTGGCCCCCGCGGGCCTGGGAGCGTCAGGTCGCCAGCCAACGCACCCATCCGTCGTTCTGGGAACGGCACGATGACCAGTGGCTGTGGCGGGGGATGTTCGACCGCGTGCCGCTCCCGATGGCGTGGCCGGTGTACGTCACCCACGACGAAGCCGCCGCCTACGCGGCCTGGAAAGGGCATCGTCTACCGACTGAAGCGGAATTCCACCGGGCGGCCTATGGTGCGCCCGACGGGGTCGACCGGGCGCATCCCTGGGGCGACGCAGACCCGGACCCGACACGCGGCAACTTCGATTTCCAGCACTGGGATCCGGTGCCAATCGGGTCGTTTCCCGCTGGCGTCAGTGCGTGGGGCGTTCATGATCTCGTGGGGAACGGATGGGAGTGGACGTCGAGCGTCTTTGACGGCTTTCCGGGATTCCAGGCGATGGCCTCGTATCCCGAGTACTCCCAGGACTTCTTCGATGGCGAGCACTTCGTCGTCAAAGGGGCGGCGCCGGCAACCGGTCGAGGGCTGATTCGTCGCAGCCTGCGAAACTGGTTCCGCCCGCAGTACCCGTACGTGTACGCCACGTTCCGGTGTGCGCGTGACGCGCGATGATGGCATGATCTCATCTGTGGGCTCTACGACCGAACCGGATCCGTCGCTCGCGCTGGCCAGCGATGTGGCAGAAGGACTGACCCAGGATCCCAAGCGCATCCCCTCTCGCTATCTGTACGATCCCCTCGGGTCGCGTCTGTTCGAGGCGATCTGCAAGCTGCCCTGGTACAAGATCACGCGCGGCGAAAGCGCGTTGCTCGAACGACACGGGGACGCGATCATGTCGGATGTTGGGGCCGCTCCGACGGTGATCGAGCTGGGCGCCGGCAGCGGCGAGAAGTTGTCGCTCTTACTTGGTCCCGGCCAGCCGCGGTCCAGGTGCGTGCACCTGGTCGACATTTCACCGGCCGCACTGACGCAGTCACAGCAGACCCTTCGTCGGCATCCTGACGTCGAGGTCGTCGCCCACGAGGCGACATATCAAGACGGGTTGACGATGGCGCTCGATCAGATCGATCGTGACCGCCCGGCGATGGTCCTCTTTCTTGGCTCGAACATCGGCAACATGGCGCGTGCGGAGTCGGATCTGTTTCTTCGGAAGCTCTGGAGTCACTGCCGCCCCGGCGACCGGTTCCTGTTGGGTGCAGACCTCATCAAGCCCGAGGCCGAGCTGCGGTTGGCGTATGACGATCCGCTTGGTGTGACGGCGGCGTTTACAAAGAATCTTCTGATTCGGCTCAACCGTGAGCTCGACGGCGACTTCGAGGTCGGTGCGTTCGACTATCACGTCGTGTGGAACGATCAGGCGTCGCGCATCGAGTCGTATCTGGTGAGTCGAGTCGAACAGCTGGTCTGCCTGCGTGGCGCCGGATGCTGTATCCGCCTGGCGGAGGGCGAGTCGATTTGGATCGAAAGCTCCCACAAGTACTCGTCGGACGCGGTCGTCGCGATGGGTCGCGACGCGGGGTTTGTGCTCCGCGAGCAATGGATCGACCCCGAATCGCGCTTCGCCCTGACACTCTTCGACACAGCGTGACCGACACCTACCGATGAACGTGGAGGGTCGTCCCTACTCGGACACCGGGACACGGTTCCTGGTTGGCGCGGCGAGTTTCATCATCGTCGTGGCCGGACTGCGCGCGGCCCAGACGCTGGTCGTGCCGTTCCTCCTGGCCGTCTTCCTGGCTGTGGTCAGCGTCCCGTTCATGCGCTGGCTGCAAAGCAAGCGTGTGCCGCGGGCGGTGGCGATGCTGAGTACCGTGATGGCCGCGATCGGGGTGATCGCCATTCTGGCCCTCGTGCTGGGCCGGTCGCTCAATCAGTTTGCGGATGTCGCGCCGCAGTATCAGAGGCGTCTGCAAGATCTGATCGATTCGTCGGTCGGTCTGCTGAGTGGGTGGGGGGTGCCGACCGAAGCGTGGCAGTCGCTCGATCTGCTTCCGGCTGGTCTGTTCGACGTGCTGGGCGGAGCGCTCAGTGCGCTGGCGTCGTTCGCGTCGAACACCTTTCTGGTCCTGCTCGCCGTGATCTTCATTCTCACGGAGGCGGCTGGCTTCAGCGCCAAGCTGCGGGCGGCGTTCGGGTCGGCTGCACAGTTTGGACCGCTCGAGCGAATGACCCGTCAGGTGCAGAACTATCTCGTGATCAAGACGGCGATCAGCGCGGCCACCGGAACGATCGTGGGGTTGTGGGTCGCGGTGCTGGGGCTCGACTTCGCCATTCTGTGGGGCCTTCTGGCGTTTCTCCTCAACTTTATTCCCAACCTCGGTTCGATCATCGCCGCGGTGCCCGCCGTGCTCCTCGCCCTGATCCAGCTCGGTCCAGGCCGCGCGGCCGTGATCGCAAGCGGCTACGTCGTCGTGAACATCGTGTTCGGGAATTTTGTCGAACCGACGCTGATGGGACGTCGGTTGGGGCTGTCCACCCTCGTGGTTTTCACGTCCCTCGTGTTCTGGGGCTGGGTGTGGGGGCCGGTGGGGATGCTGTTCTCGGTCCCGCTGACGATGGTCGTCAAGATCGCCCTCGAGAACACCGAGGACTTTCGCTGGGTCTCGGTGATGCTCGAAGCCAACCCGTCGGACGGCGTATCGACACCCGAACGGACCTGACGCCCCGGGGGGCTACGCGGTCAGGACGCTAGCCTCGGTGCAGCTTCACGGCCTCGAGGTGCTCGCGATACGTCAGCCGCGCCTCGACAAACTCGTCATGGGTGAGCCCGAGCTCCTTGGCGATCTGGCCGGCCTGTCCCTCTTCGAGCGCGCTGATCGACTCGTCAGCCGCCGACACGGCGAAGATGCAATCGAGGAGCTCGGTGCGCTGCTCCCGCGTCGTCATCTCTTTGAACCGTCGGGTGACCAGGAAGTTCTCGGTCCCGGCGAAGAGCCGGACCTGGCTCTTGGCGATCTCGACGACCAGCACCGCTTGCGCCTCTGGCAGATGTCCGAGGTCCCGGACGATGTCCTGCATCTTTCTCGTTTCCGTCTCGCTGAACTCCGAATCAGCGTGGGCGATCCGCCCGAGAATGTACGCGAAGGCGGCGATATGACTCGCCCGATCTTCCGGTAACGCATCCAGCTCGGCCGCGATCCGCCGCATCGTGTCGGTGTCGACGTCTTCGCTCTGAGCCGACGACGGCGACGTGATGCCCGGCTGCAGCCCCAAGTATCTCAACAGTGACATGGCCACCTCATGGTGTCAGCTCGCGGACAAACCGTGCCGCCACGGTGGCGGGTGCCTCTCCGGCCTCGTCAACCGCCAGGTTCATTTCGCGCATTCGTTCGACCGTGATCTGGTCGTTCAATCGGCTCAGTGCGTCGACGATGGCCGGGGCCTCGTCTGAGAGACGCCGGCTCACCAAGACGATGGCGTCGTACGGCGGTATGGCGCCTTGGTCGTCGTCGAGCACGACGAGATCATACGCTGCGATGCGTCCGTCCGACGAGAAGGCGCTAATGACGTCAACGTTCTCTTGCGCTGCGGCCTGATACATGAGTGTCGAATCCATCGTCCGGAGGTCAGCAAACTCCAGCCCGTATGTGCGAAGAATCGCCTGCCACTCTGGGCGAGCGAAGAACTCGTAGTCGCCGCCCATGACCAGCGACCGAGCGTGGGGCCTCAGGTCGCCGATACGGCGAAGGTTGAGCTCGCGCGCCTCGGTCTCGCGCACCGCGAGTGCGTACGCGTTCTCGAAACCGAGTCGTGCCACGAGCTTCACGCCGTATCGTTCGTCCAGGAATCGCTCGACCTCTCCCAGTACTTCCTCCGGCGACCCCGGGTCATCGGTGCGCTCCATCTCGTTGGCCCACAGCGTGCCTGAGTACTCAACGTACAGATCGATGTCGCCGGCATTGAGCGCATTGAAGGCGACCATCGACCCCAGCGACTGCATCAGCGTTGTGGGCCGTCCCGTTTCCTGCTCGATCCATCCGGAGAGAATGGCGCTCAGGATGTACTGTTCGGTGAACGTCTTGGCGCCGATCACGATCGGCCGCTCGCGGCTGCCGAGCAGTGGGGCCACCAGACTGACTGCGGCAAAGGCGTACAAGAGACCTATCGACGCGGCCGCCAGCACCAGGCGCCGGCGCTGCCGCGACCGAACACCCGTCTCGGCGGCACGCACAAGGGCGTCGAGTACGAGCGCCAGCGCGGCCGCCGCCACACATCCGACCAGAATCGCCGTGTAGTTCCGCGTCTGTAGACCGCTGAAGATATAGTTCCCCAGGCTCGTGGCCCCGACCGGTGTCGACAGTGTCGCGACGCCAACGATCCACACCGTCGCGGTCCGGATCCCGGCGACGATCACCGGCATCGCGAGCGGCAGTTCCACCCGCACCAGCTGTTGCCAGGAGGTCATCCCGACGCCCCGCGCGGCCTCTTTGACCGCCGGGTCGACACCGGCGATCCCGGTGACCGTGTTCCGCAGGATCGGAAGCACGCCGTAGAGGGTCAAGCCGATGATCGCCGGGAGGAATCCGATACTGGGAAGCTCCAGGCCAGCCAGGATCGGCACCATGATCGCGAGAAGCGCCAGGCTCGGGACCGTCTGGATCACCCCGGCGAACCCGAGCGCCGGCTGTTCCAACCATCGCGCGCGGGTGGCAGCGACTCCGAGCGGTAAACTCAGCGCCGTGCTGAACAGCAGGGCAACCAGCGTCAGCTGGATGTGCGCCGTCAGATATCCGGGGAGCAGCGCAAGCTGTTCACTCACGGTCCGGCCTCGCCGACTCCGCGAGCCATGAGGGTGTCGACGACCTCGGCCTGCCGTCGCGGTGTCTCCATCAGTTGACGCACGTAGCCGTCGGCGGGCGCCGTGAGCAGTTCGTGAGGTGTCCCGACCTGGACCAGGCGGCCGGCGTGCATCACGGCGATTCGGTCGCCGAGGAGCAGCGCCTCGACCATGTCGTGGGTGACGAACACCGCCGTCAGTCCGACTTCGCGTCGGATTCGGACGAGCGAGTCCTGCAGCCGCTGGCGGGTGAGGGGGTCGAGCGAGCCGAACGGCTCGTCGAGCAGAAGAATCGACGGGTCGCCCGCCAGGGCCCGAGCGACACCCACTCGCTGCTGCTGGCCTCCGGAGAGTCCATCCGGATACCGATCACGCACACCGGACCGGTCGAGCTCAACCAGCGTCAGCAGCTCGTCGACTCTCGCTCCGATCCGGTCAGACGACCAACCGAGGAGCGCGGGGGTGACGCCGACGTTCTCCGCGACGGTCATATGCGGGAACAGGCCGACTTGTTGAAAGACGTAGCCCACCCGTCGCCTCAGTTCCGGTCCCGGAATGGTCGAGGTCTCCGTTCCATCGATCCGAACCGTGCCGGCGGTCGGCTCGATCAAACGGTTGATCATCTTGAGCGTGGTGGTCTTGCCGCTGCCTGACCCACCCAGCAACACGAGCAGCTGTCCACGCGGTACGGTCAGTGAGAGCTCGTTGACCACGGCCACGCCATCGTAGCGTTTCGTGAGGGCGTGCAGCTCGATCATAGACGGGTGGGGTTACGAGGTGAGACGTGCTCTGGCCGCAGCCAGGGTGAAGGTCATCGTCTCCTTCGGGATCGCGGTGACGAACGGCTTGACGATCGCGCCCACAAGGAATGGCAGACCACGACTGAGTGACACCGACTCGCACTGCATATACGTGCCCTCGTCCCGCTGCTCGAACGAGCAGTAATTATTGAAGCGCCAGAGGAAGCCCCGGTCACGGCCCTCCGGTTTCAGGCGCTCATCGGGTGAGTCGTGATCCTCGACCTCCAGAATCCGCGTGGTCCGGCTTGGCACATAGGTCCTCCGGTCGTCGATGGCGATGAACTCGGCATCGTATTCGGTGTCGACCACGGCGGTGATGACCTTCTTCATGTAGAGCCGCGCGTAGACCTTGAACCGGTCGCCGTCCTGCTCGAGGATCGAGGCCTTGCGCACGTTGGGGTCGTAGAACTCTGCGTACTGGTTGTAATCGCGCACCAGGGCGATCGTCGACTCGAGTGAGACACCCGGGATCAACACCGTGCCGATCCAGTGGTGCACGAGTCCGCTCGGAATCGAGATCTTCTCATTCCCGTCGCGGGTCTCGAGCCGTTCGACTTCGACCTCGCCCTCTGCCAGGCGGGCGGAGACCTCCGCCCGCTTCTCTGGGGGGAGTCGGTCCACCCAGAGGAACGGCCGTTCCCCATTGACTTCGGACTGGATTCGGGCTTCGGTGACGGCGACGTAATGGTCGAATGCGACGACGGTCTTGGGCTGGAGCTCGGCCGCCGCGGCGACCGTGACCGCAACGAACCAGATCACGACGACGCCCGACACCTGTCGAATACGGATACTCATCTGCGCACCATCTCGCGGAGTGCTACCTCGCGAGTGCCGGCCTAATCTTAGAATCTTGACGCCCGAAGCCAGATGTCCGAGCGGGCCCAGCTGGCCTCCAGGTCGGCGTCGACTTCGGGGGACGGCGTGTCCTGCGCCTCCATGGCGGTCTTGAGCCCGAACAGCGACCACCCGTTTCGGGGGTGATCTGCCAGCTCGTCCCGATAAACCTGCTCGGCGTCGGCAGAGCGCCCGGTGTCGAGCAAGGCCGCCCCCAACCAGTGGCGGGCCGCGAAGGGCAGCGGCTCCGGCTCATCGTAGGTCAGCTCGTCCTCGAGCGCGACGGCCCGTTCAAACGAGGCGATGGCGGCGTCCACGTCACCTGCGTCCCGATGAAGCTCACCCTCCAGGATACCGCCGACGATACCCAGTAGATGCGACGCGTCGTGATTGCGGAGCGTATCGTCCGAGGCGGCCGCAACCTCGAACACCCGTCGCAGATAAACCTCGGCGAAGTCCCGTTCGCCACTTCTGAGATGCGCATAGCCCTGCGCGAAGTCCCAGAGACCGGCCGACACCTCGTTGTTTTCTGAGCGTCCCTCGACGAGCCGCAGGATTTCGTCGAATCGCCCGAATCGGAGCAAGGTCAGCGCATGATACACACCGTCTCGAGTGACCTTCGTGTAGTCTTTCCCAGCCTGGATCGCGATCGCGCCTTGTCCATCCATCGACGCCGCAAACAGCAGCATGTGCAGGTTGTGCGAGGGGTAGATGGCAAAACCCAATCCGAACTCGGCGCGTTGGTCCGAGTGCCACGCCATGAGATTGGAGCGGACGCCATCACCCCACCGACCGACCTCATTCCAGGTGTGCGACGGCATATGGTTGATATGACTCGCTCCCGGGATCGCGAACCCGAGGTGCTCGGCGCACGCTTCGGCCTTTTCTGGGGCGGTCGTCGATTCGGTGGCGTGGATATACAGATGGCAGGCGAGGGGGTGTGTGATGTCCCGCGCCAGGACACTCTCGAGCACCGCATGGAGCCGCTTGACCCGCGGGTCGTTGAGGTCCCGTGTGCCCCGCCGTGGCTCCAGCAGGAAGAGCGCGTCGGCATACAGCGTCACCGCATCGAGGTCGTCGGCATACTGCTCGGCCACCAGCCGCATCGCTTCGGCATACGCCTCGTCCTGTTCCACCCGGTGCTCGGGATCGTAGTCCTCGACATACCGAACCGACATTGCGCTGATGAACGCCTGCTCGGCCGGGGTGGCGTGGTCCGACGCCAACGCGATGGCCCGCTGAATAGCGGCGTACGCGTGGGGTGCGTCTTCTTCCCGGATCGGGCCGTTCAGGTACGATCCCCAGGCCCACGCTTCACCCCAGTAGCAGATGGCGCAGTTTGGGTCGAGCTTCCACGCCTCCCTGAACGATCGCGCCGCCTCCATCTTCGCGAAGGCGTACATCATCTGAAAGCCTTGATCGAAGTACGCCTGGGCGTCGTCACTGGAGGTCGAGATTTCACGCGTGAACGGTCCGAGCGCCTCACTGTAAAGCGGAAATGTGGCGCGGAAGGCTTCCGGCAACTCGGCCTCGTCCTGCCCTTGGGCCCCAACCGGCGGAACGCCGATCAGCCCTGCGAAGAGCACAAGCGACACCCACTGGACGTTCAGTCGAGACAGCCTGCGGCGCATTCGTGGTTCCTCCGGGGGGTGAAATTGTATCACTCAGTTGGGATTAAGCTGTTCGTCAGCTCAGCAAGTCGGTGTCTCGACATCGAACGCGACTACCGGGTTACCTCGGCCGACGAGGGCGACTCCTCGTCGTTGTCACTGTCACCGTCATTGTCACCGTCATTGTCATTGTCATTGTCATTGTCATTGGAAAGTTCCGGGGGAAGCTCCGGGGGAGACTCCTGCTCGAACTCAGATGGCAGCCCGAGATCACCCTCGGTGGCGTCGGGTTCAGGATCTGGTACCGGATCGGGAGCGAGTACGATGTCGACGTCGCGCGTCGTCTCAGGGACTGGACCGGTCACGGTCGAGGTCAGGAGCCGCAGAGTGGGGACACGCTCGCGCGGTGTCAGCGCGGGAGGTTCGAGCAGCAGGACACCCACCATCAGGAGCGCGATCGGCGGGGCGATGGCGGCGAACCACTTCAACATGTCAGCACCGCGTGTCCGAGGCCGGGCGTACCGCACCCACGAGCCCCGGCGAGAAGGGCCGAGCAGAGCGACGCACAATTGTAAACCGTCGCACGATTCTGAACGGCAATCGCGGTCGGCCGACCCGGTCGATCGACTGAAACGGCTCGAAACACACCGGGAAGACCGGCACCCGCGGCGGGGCCTGATCCTTGCTCCACTCTCCTGTGTGGACAGCGTCCCCCAGCCGACAACAGTCCTCCTCGTCGACGGCAATCCGTCGGTGCGCTCCCTGATCACGCGGTTTCTCGCGCGGGACGGCGTTGTTGTCATCACCGAGGACAACAGCCGGACCGCTCTGGAGGTGGGTCGCCGCTATGGTCGTGCGCTCGACCTGCTGATCGTCGATGTCCAGATGACCGGTCAGGACGGGATCACGCTGGCGCTCGAGTTTCGTCTGCTCTGCCCGAACGTTCGGGTGTTGCTCATGACCGGCTTCGGGAACCCTCGGCTGGAGGTTCTCAAGCTGGCCGGCATGCGCAGCCTCGTCAAGCCGTTTAGTCAGCGCCGACTGCTCGACACGGTCAAGGATCTTCTTCTCCCCGATCGGACGACTGATGGCGGAACCACTCTCTCCTGAACACCGAGCAGAACCGATCGCGTTCGGGCTCGCCGGCACGCTGGTCGGCGCGTTGGTCGGTCCCGGCGGCGCATGGTTGTATGAGGCGGGACAACTCGATCTCTTTCGCGCGATGCCTCTCCTCAATGTCTGGCTCGTCGTGTTGTGTGCGGTCGTCGGCCTGTGTGTGGGGGTCGCTGCGCTGCGTCACGGGCGCCCCTGGCTGGGCGGACTCGGCGTCATCCTGAACACAGCCATACTCGGACTGTATGGCTTCCTTGCAAGCTTCTTCTCCTTCGGCGGTTCACGCTGAACGATGTATCCTGGACAGTCCGTCCGACAGCGAAGCGTCTTCGCGAAGCCAAAGGAGCACAGCAATGAGCAGGTGGTTGCCCTTCGTCCTTCTCACCGTATTGGCCTGGGGAACGTATATTCCAACCCTCCACAAGGGCCAGGTCGCGCTCAACGGGAGTGGCGTGCACGCGTTTCTGATGGTAGGCGTCGCCTACTTGCTGGTGGCAATCGCCGTCCCTGGAGTGCTCATCGCGCGGGCCGGGAGCTGGGGTGCGTTCACATCGGATGGCGTCTGGTTCACGATCGGGGCCGGTGCCCTTGGCGCGGTGGGGGCACTGGGAATCGTGTTTGCCCTGGTCAACGGTGGTCGCCCGAACGTGGTGCCACCGCTCGTGTTTGCGGGTGCGCCGGTGGTGAGTGTCTTCGTGGCGGCGCTGTATAACCCGCCGCAGCAGAGTCCATCACCGATCTTCTACGCCGGTATCCTGATGGCGGCGATCGGAGCTGGTTTGGTGCTAGCCTACCGGCCGGTCTGATCGGCGGGCCGTCTTCGGACACGCCGACCGCCGTGTGCCACGACACCGACGCCGTCGTCGTCGCCGTGGGCGCTACGACTTCTTCGTGAGTGCGTCCAGATCCCTGAACTGACCGGGTAGGCGGTCGTCACCGAGCGAGTTCATCCACTGAGGGTATTCGACGTGGAAGGCGCTGACGTCGTCGAGACGTGTGACCTCCTCGGCGGTCAAGGTGACATCGATCGAGGCAAGATTGTCCTCGAGTTGCTCAATCCGCTTTGCGCCGATGATGACACTCGTGACGGCCGTTTTGTGCAGCAGCCAGGCGAGCGCGATCTGGGCGACCGAGACCCTGTGGGCCTCGGCGATCGGTTGCATCGTGTCGATGATGTCGAACCCCTGCGACTCGTCGACCGGTGGGAACTTGAATGTGGCGCGTCGGGCCCCGGTATCGGTCCCGCCGTCGCGGGTGAACTTCCCAGAAAGGAATCCGCCCGCGAGCGGGCTCCACACCAGCAGGCCCAGTCCCTGATTCTCCAACAGGGGAATCGTCTCCCGTTCCAGCTCCCGACCGACCAGCGCATAGTACGACTGGGTGGCCTTGAACGCCTCGAGGCCTTTCAGTCGAGAGACGCCGAAGGCTTGCATCAGCTCCCAAGCTGGGAGATTGGAGCAGCCGATATACCGCACCTTCCCCGACCGCACCAGGTCTGTCAGACCCCTCAAGGTCTCTTCGATGTCGGTCTCAGGGTCCGACCGGTGGATCTGGTAGAGGTCGATGTAGTCGGTCCCGAGACGCTTGAGGCTCGCTTCGGCCGCCTGGATGATATGGAGCCGCGAGAGGCCGACGTCGTTGGCGCCGGGTCCCATCCGTCCCCGCACCTTGGTCGCAATAACGACATCGTGTCGCTTGGCGGCCAGCGACCGACCCAGGATTTCCTCGGAATCGCCGGTGGAATAGACATCGGCGGTGTCGAAGAAGTTTACGCCTGCATCGAGCGAGCGGTGAATCAGGGTGTCCGCTTCGTTCTGTCGTAGCGCGCCGATCGCCTCCCATTTCGTACCAAATGTCATTGCGCCGAGGCAGAGCTGGGAGACGAACACGCCGGTATCGCCGAGCTTCCTGTATTTCATTGACGGCTCTCGTAGTAGATGAAGACGACTGGTCTCGCGGTGACCTGATTATAGGTGGTCGACGGTCCGACACAGGCCACTAGTGTGCAACGCTATGAAGTGCGTAGCACCCCGCGGGTGAACCGCCAGCGATTCGTGCCGATTATCACTGGAGAAGGACCTGCGACTCATCGGCACTGAGGTCAGCTCAGCGCCAGAGAGTTCGCCCGCCGAAGGGGGCGGTATCACATGCGACGGTTGCTCATTACTCTTTTCAGTGACACCGGTGGTCAAGACCTCATCGAGTATGCGCTCCTTGCCGGTTTGATCTCCCTGATGGCCGTGACCGCCGTCATCAACGTCGGCGGTGGTGTCAACTCCGTGTGGGGAGGCGTCGACACGCAAATGCAGGCGGTCCCGTCGCCATAACTCCATCGGCAGGACGCCACAGTTGAGTTTAGACATCACCATAGATGTCTTTAGTCATCCAAGAAATAGACTTAAGGCATCTTGTCTCGATCCAGAGAGCCTTTGTTATCAGGGTATTAGCCAAATATCTGCCTGATTTCGACATAACGTACGCTGTCGCTCACCTGGGTGCGGGTCTTGCAACCTCTTGGCAGCGTGACCGAACAGACATTCATCGACCACTACGAGATCCTGCAGGTGAGCCAGACCGCCGATACCGAGACGATCGAGCGCGTCTTTCGGCTCCTTGCCAAACGCTACCATCCCGACAACGCCGTCACGGGTGATCCGCGGCAATTCGATGAAGTGCGTCAGGCCTATGACCTCCTCTCGAACCCGGAGCGTCGCGCACAATACGACATCACCTACGACGACGAGAAGGGTCACCAATGGCGGATCTTCGACCAAGGGTCGGCGGCGGACGGCCGTGAGCAGGATCGTCGGATCTTTCACGGTGTTCTGTCACTGCTCTATGTCGCTCGACGGAGAGATCCCGAGAGCGGCGGGCTTGGAGTCGTCCATCTCGAACGGACCCTCGGGGTTCCTCGCGAACATCTCGAGTTTCCGCTCTGGTATCTGAAGCGACGCGGTTGGGTTGAAAACCTGATGGGTGGCCAGTTCGCGATCACCGTCGAGGGTGTGGACAAGCTCGGGAGCCAGGAGCTGTCGCTTCCACACGACCACCTCCTCGCCGAATCGTCGCTCACGACACCTACGGAGTCGGATGATCAGCGGAGCATCGCTGACGGGGAGCCCCCAACGAATCGCTCCGACGTCTCCGAGACGACCCTCATCTCTCCCGAGTGGCCACGCTCGCAGCTCGCGTAGCCCCGCATCCCGCGGCGCGTCGTCGCGTTGACCTGCCCTCCCCGGGTCCTTCCAGGCGTAGACTACTCTGCGACCATGGATCTCACCCGACGCAGCTTCCTGGCCGCCGGTCTGGGCGCCGCAGCGTCCGCGGCCGTGCAAGTGGGCGGTGCCACCTCGGGACAGAGCCTCCCAGATGAAACGGCCGATCGGTTGTTGGCCGAGGCCGGCCGGCAGCTGCGGAGTCAGTTCACTCAGCTTCGTCGCCATTTCGTTTTCGAGTACTACCCCTGGTACGCCAACACGCCAATCCGGCACTGGGAACAGTGGGGCCGTGTGCCCCCTCTCGACCTGGCGGCGAACACGATGCCGATGCTCGGGGCCTACGACTCCCGGTCGGTTGCCGTGCTCGAGCAGCACGCCCGGTGGATTGTCGAATCGGGCGTCGGGGCGATCAACCTGAGCTGGTGGGGTCGCGGCGGGTTCGAAGATCGTGCGGTGCATCTCGTGATGGACGTGATGCGCGCGCACGACATCCAGGTGACGTTCCATCTCGAGCCGTACGGGCCGGAGCGCGCCGATCAGTTTCCATCCGATGTGATGTATCTGCTCGAGGAGTACGGGGAGAAGCGGCGATGGGACTGTCTTCTACTGCACCAGTGGGCCGATGGATCGGCCGGCCCCCTTTTCAAGCTGTTCAACTCACTGGTCCCGGAGAGCATCGTTGACTGCCATGGTGTGCGCGTGGCCTTGCCCCACTATGTGCCCGGGTCGACCTGGCGGCGTGTCACCGATCGGATCCGAGAGACCCTGAGACGAGATTTTGACCGGGTGACGATCCTCTCCGAGTCGCCCGACGCTGGCCAGGTCGCCTCGGCCGGGTTTGACGGCCTCGCCATCTACGGGCCGGATTCGGCTCAGACCAATTGGCTCGACTGGGCACTCGAGGCCAGTCGGAAGGGGATCGGGTTTACCTTCAACGTGAACCCGGGGCTCGACGAGATTGAACGGCGGGAGGTCGAGTTCGGGTCCTGCTACGAGCCACGCCCGTTTGTCCCGGCCACCTCACGATTCGACTGGGCGGCCATTGACGATCGGGAGCGTGCCCGACAGCTGGGCGAGCGTCAGATCCGGGAAACCTTGCTGACGTCGGTGTTGCTCCAGACCCATCCGTGGCTGGGCAACGTGCGGCAGGGCTTCTTTCTTGTCTACGTCTGCTCGTTCAACGAGTGGCACGAAGGCCACCAGTTTGAACCGATGCGGGATGCGGCGGCCCTCACGCCCGAGGAGCGCGCCCAGGGATATCACAATCCGGCGAATGGCGCCTACCGCCTTCAGTGTCTGAGGGATCGGCTCGAGCATTTGATTTAGACCGCGGCCGCGATTTAGACGGGGCTTCGCCCCGGGCCCCCGCCGGCCGCTTCGCGGGGACCCCGAACGCCCCACTCCGCGGCCGCGAGGCGCGCCGTGCGCGCCTGCCCGTCACGCGGCACACTCCAAAACGAGTACAGAGTTCTCGTTGCGAGCCGCATAACGGGCCAACTAGACGGGGCTTCGCCCCGGACCCAGGGGCTGCCCATCCATCCATTCGTTCATCAGCGTGATGGTGCAGCCCCGATAGAGCAACCGGTAGACCATCCCTCTGGAGGTAGTCGAACGAGCTGGGGAGGCTGCCCTTGACCTGGGTATCGGTCGTCCACGGCCTGACGTTAGGGCCGTGGGATAGGTACGCCGAGGACCCGCCCGGGCAACGGACGAAAGCCTGCGCCCATGGCGACTTGCTGACCTTTGCACCCGGCTTTTCCCCCGTCTTCCTAAGGGATTTCTCTCAACCGTATGGTGCTGTTCTTGCAGCGTCTCGTGAGCTGGGTCAGCGCGAGATCCGGCCGAATTCAGTTGCCCGCAGCCCAGGATGCTACTGCGTCTTCTTTGCTTCGTCCGGCGCAACCATAGCTACGCCGTCCGTAGAAAGGACGGCCAGATGTATCTCCGCTGTCGCCGGTGCGGCGTGCAAACGCCCGGTTGGGACGTGAGCGTGCCGGTCCGTCACAGCCCGACGCACAACCCGACGTACAACCTGGCACCACCGCCACTGCGTCTGCTTCTCGACGACCCAGAGCCTCAGCTCCCGCAGCTCAATGATGGTTCGTCATCAGATGCGGGCTCCAGCGGGTCGGCATCCACCACTTCGGTGAGAGCGGTCCGTCCCACACGTGAGCTTCGGCTGCTGCTGGATGGTTGATTAGACGGGGCTTTGCCCCGGACCCCCGCCGCATAACGGGCTAACTCATATATCGATCCGGGCAGGGTATGAAGGGTCAAGGGCGACCCTTTTTGGGGTCGCCCTGATGTTGTACAGCGGGGCGGTCCAGCCGGCGTTCGTCAGGATGCGAGTGTGTCGACACTCAGCAGCTCGTCGCGTATGGCCCACGCGCGCCGCTCAGCTTCCGCGGGGGTCCGACACGGATCAAGTCGTCGCATCCGGTGGTTCAGGTGCAGAACCGCCAGCACCTCACGCTGGGTGGGACAGATGAGGAGGGTGGCAGTTTCACCCGACGCCAGGTGGCCTTCCCAGAGCGTGTAGGGATCGAGCACGTCGCCAAAGAAATGCAAGGAGCTTACCGTCTCGATTCTGCAAAAAACCGGGTGCAGAACCGGATGTTCCGGGGCAGTTCCGACAACCGCTGGGCGCCCACCTGGAAGATCCTTCCCGGCCAGATCTTCCCGGGTGGCAAAATACTCTCTGCCGCGGGTCTCGTCTAGTAGGGCGCATCACGATCTCTCGGCGGCTCCGTACGCGCGTGGGCAGGGTCTGCGTCAGGTCGTCGGGGCACGCAAGGGCCGAACAATCTATCGACTGCGACGCGTCAGCTTTCGAGGCGAGGGACTTCAGTCCGGCGTGCAAGAGGGATCCTGGAACCACATTCGCAGTGATTCAGAAATACCTCGGCATTCGGCCGCCGCTGCATCCGGTCTGGCTGCGTTGCTCCTCGGTCACAAATGCCCAATTGCTCCCTCGTCCCGCCTGGCCAGCACGGCGCATCGGCGGCCTCGGTGCACGACGTGTTTCCGAATCACTGCACTAGTGTCCTGACCTGGCCGACCAGTTGATGCGCTGATGCGACGCTAGTATGATCATGCATCATGCGGACGACAATCACGCTGGACGATCGGCTCCTCGCGCAACTGAAGAAGCGTGCCTCCGAGTCGGGCACCTCGGTCAGCCGCCTGATCGAGCAGGCAGTCCGTGTGCTTATGCGGCCGCCGCCAGCGGCGAAACGGGCGGATCGCTTCGAATTGGTGACGTTCGGCGCAGGCGGCCGTTTCTCGCGTCACAACGTCGACAAGACATCAGCCCTGCTCGAAGACGACGATGTCGAACGATTCGCGGGACCCAGGTAGTTCGTGCAGCTACCCGATGTCAACGTCCTCATCTACGCGCACCGTGAGGACGCACCCGAGCACAGTCGCTACGTGGCGTGGCTTCTGGCGTTGACCGAGGCGGATGAACCGTTTGCGCTGTCCGAGGTCGTCCTGGCCAGCTTTCTCCGCATCGTCACGAACGCGAGGATCTTCGATCCGCCCACGCCGATGGACACGGCAATTGCTTTCTGTCAGCAACTCGTAAAATGGCCGCGCGCGGTGATGATCGCTCCGAGCCAGCAGCACTGGGACATCTTCGTCGGCCTGTGCATGAACATCCGCGGGCCACTGGTCACGGATGCCTATCTGGCCGCTCTGGCAATCGAGCATGCCTGCGAACTGGTCACGACCGACAGTGATTTCGCTCGCTTTAAGGGATTGCGGTGGCGCCATCCGCTGAGTGTCTGAGTGGTGGTGAGCCCTATCGCCGACAGGCACGCCGAAGCTCTGTATCGATGAGTTGTGGTTGGGACCGCGGTGGCTCAGGGACCGGCCCCGGTATCTGTCGCGCAGGTGAAGAACGGCGGAAGACCACCCTTCTGTGTCTCGCGGGCGCCCGTCGTTTCTGACCTGAAACCGGTCGTCGTGGTCACTTGTATGCCGAACCCCGATGGGCGGCGGTGATCATGAACACTGTCCGCTCGTCATCATCGATCTCGTAGAAGAACCTCCAGGCGCCGATACGATACCGCCAGGTCTCAGGAAGATAGCTCTTGAGCCTGCGGATGTGCGGGCCAAAGTGGGGATGTCGTTGGAGTTGCGGATAGACGACGGCTCGCAGCTTGCGCACCGTGTCCTGGTGGCCGGCGCGTGCGATCCGTTTCAGATCGCCGGCGAACTGGTCGGTCTCGAAGATGCGGTACTCATGCAACGACAGTCCCTTTGCGTTTGCGCGCTTGGCGCGAACCGGCCCTCAGCCGACGGATGAGATCGTCGTTGTCCAGAATCTCAGCCATCTCGGCGTCATCAACAAATTGATCCTCCCTGACGTGGGCCAATGCCGCTATCTCGATCAGGTTGGAGAGTGGTCGCCGTTCGGCCGTCGCCGCCTCGCGCAACTCTTCGTACACGTCCTCGTCGAGCCGCAAAGTGATGGTCTTGGTCATGACTGCTCCTGTATTCCATTGTATTCCATCAGGCGTCATGCGTCACAGGTCATCGTGCGTACAAGCCAAGGGCGACCCGGTGACAGGTCGCCCTTGGTCCACTCACGCCGTGCGGTGGCTACTGCTTCTTCCGCCGCCGATACGCCGTGGCGGCGCCGATCAGAGCGACGCTCACGGCGAGGACCACTGCTGAGCGTGCTGTGATGGCGTTGCGGACGTCTCGTAGATACTTCATCTCTTCCTCCCGGCCAAGAGTCTCGATGGGTGAACGTGACGGAACCCCGTCTGTTCATAGAATCGGCTGTCGCACTTTGCCCTTCAGGGGCAGCCTGGGATTAGAGGTCCCGGCTCCGGTGACCTTGGTCTCGGTGCCCACGTGTTTCCCAGAGCTGACACGTCCGACAGAGTGCCCTTATGTCGCGTTTTTGCACGGTTCGGGGGGCACCGACCTAGTCCGCTTGCTGCTCGGTTTCGGCACGCATCGCGCGGAGGTCAGCGAGCATCTGCGCCACCTCCTGCTGCTTGCTCTGAGTGAGCACCCTGCGTGCTCCGTCCTCATCAGCACGCTGTAGCAAGGCATAGAGATCGTCCAACAGGATCAGCTTGTGCTGGAGAGACTGCGAACACTCCGCGAAGGCATCGAGTAGCAGGATGAACTGCTCATAGCTCAGGGTGATCGTCCGCTCGGACGGACCGGGCGTCAGGGTAGGGCGGCGGAACGTGGACAGTTTCGGATCATCTGACATCGGGGCGGTTCCTGCGAGTCACCTTCCAGATCGGCGTGGTGCAGACTGGCGGGCAACGCACGCCAGATCTAGAATAGCGCCTTTTTCGTAGTGTCCTGAGTTCGAGATACGGGATGCCGCGTCGGCCGGTGACGAATTCAGAAGCGCACGCGGAGACCGGCGCCCGTTCGAAGACCCCGTCCTATCCGAATATTGGGCCGCCGCAAATCCGGAATCGCCGAAGGCTGGGGTCGGCTAGTCGTCGAGCTCGACCAACTCTTCATCCACATGCAGATCCTCGATCACCGGACACATCTGGACGTCGAAACCACTCTTGAAACATCTCGCGCGTACGGTCCTTCGGCCACTGCTGCTCGTCGGTTAGCCAACAGTTCAACATCGCCGCGAACAGCTCCGGCCAGAAGTCGTCCAGCCTCACGTGCCGACTCGGCGTCTTTAAATTCCGGCAAAAGGTACACGTGAGGCGCGGTTCGCAGGTCCTCGAAGACGCGCTCGGCGATGTCGGTAGTGTCGTCGTGCCGGGCCCAGTTGAGGTAGGGCGGCAACGGTCTGATGACGACGGCCGATCGATTGAGCATGCCCATCGTCACGCCGCTCGGTCGTAGTGCTTGAGGAGGCCGCCGAGCCGCTCGGTGCACCGGATCTCCCCCGTCGGGCCCCGGGGAGCGATGCGAAGTGTCTCGTTCCCGATCTCCTGGTGTGGTCTCTCGCGGTGATAGTGCTGCAGATATTCGCCAACCGCCCGGCGTAGCGACGCTTCGCCGAAGAACATCATCCGGTTCAGACACTCGGACTTGATTGCGAGTACAAACCGCTCCGCGTGCGCGTTACAGTTCGGGGCCTGCCGCGGCGCCCGGATCACGTCGACGCCGGTGACCCGCAGAATGGACCGGAACTGGGTGGAGAATTTGGCGTCGCGGTCACAGATGACGAACCGATGCCCGCGGGGTGCTTCCGTCATCAAGTGTTGTTACGCCGCGACCGGCATGTACGTGACGGCAGCAGCGGCCATCCTGTGCGAGTTAGCGAACACCCGCACGTCGCTTAGCCACAAGACGACGCGCCGCAGGGACATGAAGATGTCCCGAAAGGTCAGCCGCCGCTGGGCGAGGCCCGCCTGCATCGCCGGCGTCCGCGTCTCGCGTCCGAACTTCAGCGCCCCATGCGGGCGAACGAAATTGTAGTAGCAACGTAGTAGCTCGAGATGCGCCTCGAGCGTGTCGGTCGCGCGCGCATGGGAGAGCGTCCGTCTTGACAGGTAGGCGGAACCTTGCCGGATGGTCAGATTCAACCGTTCGATGAACGACGTGTTCACGGTCGACGAGTCCTCCGAGTGCGCGAGCGCGTCATCAAATCGCCAGGCGGCGCCGATGACCGCGCGCCGGTCGACCCGCACCACGCGATCATGGCGGCGGGTCTTGATCACTTGCGCGTAGAGCGCCGCGGGGCCGAAGACCCGCCGGATGACCGTCCCGTAGAACTCGAAGCCGTCGGTGACGATCAGGGGACATGCCAAGAACTTCATGCGCGTCGCGACGTCGCGAACGAGCGCCAGGGTGTTCTGGTAGCTGCGTCGTCCGACGACGGTCGACGTCCAGAGACGCGACCAGACCGCGATAGCCGCAAATACCCACGTCGGCCGGGTCTTCCCCCCGTGAACGAGCGGATCTCGTCGGCTTGCAGCTCTGTGGCGACAAAGCCGGTTGTCCTGCCGTCGCTAAATCGGCGACACACCGCGGCAGCCCGCTCGAGCCAGCGGGCGACGGTGTTCCAGGCCAGCCGTTCGACCCGGGCGATCGCCGACAGACTGACCCCCTCGACGCGCAGCGTGACGACCGTGTCGAACGTCGTTCTACGGTGCTGGAGACGGTAGTAGGGGGTGCCTTTCGTCGTCGAGAACGTCTGTCCGCACCCGACGCAGCGGTAGCGGCGCCGTTTCCCGGCCGTGGTTCTATAGAATCCGTAGCGGATGATGTGGCGGGACTCGACGTTTCCCTGCAACGGACACGTGGGATTGAGACAGCTTGGTTTCTTCACTGTGCGTGGGCCTTGTCGACAAGAGAACTATGACGCTCAAAGGACGGCCCAAACTCTAGCATGTAGGTAGGGTTAGGGACTGGACGCCAACAGTTGATTGCGGAAGCACCCGAATCGGTCCTGGTGCGCAAGCTGGAGCGCTGCGAGAAGTGGCGGACATATGTTCGATCGGGTCTAGCTGGTGAAAGTCACCGAATTAGATCGATCCCAGACATGCGTACTCCACTGACGCGCATGGCCATGAAACGACGGCGACGTCCCAAGAGACGCGACCCGCACAAGACTGCCTCGCAGCGCCGCGCACCCGTTCTACACGCCGCACATTCTCGAGAGAGCGGATTTCGACCCGAGTCGCTCGTCAGCGATTCTACGGGATGAGATCGGCCGGCCGAGTTTGCCGCCCGGCCGGTATTTCCGACTTCGAAGGGCTCGACTCCGCGGGCGATCTGGCGGGCGGCCGAGTCGTTGAGCGTGCGGAGCTTCTTGGGGCTGGAGCTGCACGAAGCGCCGCCGGATCATTCGACGGTCTCGCGGACGCGTCGGCTGATCGACCTGGAAACGCCGGTTCTTCGCGTGGGTGTTGCAGCGACTGGCTGAGGCGTCAAGGGCAAGACGATCGGTATCGAACGACGCTGGAAGCGAACGCCGCCCTGCGAAGTATCGTGCGGCGCGACACCGGCGAGGCGTATCAGCCTTGATCCAGCTCGCCCAGGCCTCGGGGATTGAGACCCCGACGCGTGCGATCGGTCGATCGGAAGCGGAAGAAGAAAGGCTCGAACGACGACTGGACCCATCCGCACGATCCTGACGCAAGAATCACCAAGATGAAGGACGGCCGCACGCACCTCGCGCACAAGGCGGAGCAGGCGGTCGACCTCGACACCGGCGCGGTCGTGGCGGTGACGGTGCAGGACGCCGATGAAGGCGATGTGGCGACGAGCCGCGCGACGTTGATCACCGCGGCGGAGCACATCGAGACCGTGGTGCCTGCGGGCCGTCTTGCCGAGGTCGTCGGGGACAAGGGCTATCACAGCAACCAGGAACTCGTCGATCTTGAAGCCATCGGCCTCCGCAGCTACATCTCGGAACCAGATCGCGGCAGGCGTAAGTGGAAAGACAAGGCGGAGGCGCGCGACGCCGTCTACCGAAACCGTCGGCGTCTTCGCGGCGCGCGCGGGCAACGCCTGCTGCGCCGGCGCGGGGAACGACTCGAACGCCCCTTTGCCCATCTCTATGCCACCGGGCGGCTACGCCGCGTATACCTGCGGGGGCACGACAACATCCTCAAACGCGTCCTGCTGCACGTTGCTGGACTGAACCGGGTTGCTGATGCGGACGCTCACGGGTGTCGGGACACCCCGCAGTCTTCAGGGGCATGCGGTGGCGTGTCTTCGGCTGTTGTGGTCGCTCATGCGACTCCCGGAGACGCGTTGGGGCGCGCCGTGGATCTTATCTCGACCTACCATCGCCGCCGTGGGTTCTAACGACCTCCGCGTGGGATGCACTGCCATGTCTGGGCCGGGTTCGGTGGTGCTTTCACCACGGGCTGCGATGGCGCAACTCGAGCGGGTTCCGGGCGCTGATGTGGCCGAGCATGTCGTCCTTAGACGTGCAGGGTAGCCCGGGGCCGATTGGGACGGGACACCAAGCTCGACCCGACGTGGCGCTGAAAGTCCTGCCGCACGCCTTCAGGATGATCTTGATCGTTTTAGCTTCAAAGTTACTGGCGACCGGGTACTCGCGACGCCTTAGGTGTCCTTGTCCCGTGCGCTGTTGAAATTCAGCGGCGGCTCGGTTCACGACTACGCGACCATCTCTGACGACTCCCCGAGTCCTAACCGTGCGTCAGGGCGGCCACCAGCGCTGGCATATCCTTGCATCCTTTCACCCGACGGAACCCCTTCGCCGCTTCGAGTACCCCGGCAGCGACCCAGCGGAGGACCATCGTCCCACCGCGCCAGCGTTTCACGTTTCGCTTCACATGGCGCGTGCGGCTGAGGAGACTCTCGATGGCGTTCGTGGTGGCGAGCGATCGTCGGAGGCGCTCTGACAGCCCCAAGCCGAGCACGGTCAGCGTTTCGTCGAGTCCTTCCCGTACGCTCGCGGCCGCACTCGGGTAGTCGGTGTCCAAACGACGAGCCAGGTCCTGCAGCAGACGCTGCGCCGTCTTGACGTTGCTGTGCGTAGAGGCGCGCGTGAGGATCGCTTTCACCCAGGGACGCTGCGCGTCGGGGAGATACTCGAGGATATTCCGGCCCTTCTGGACTTGACACCGCTGCACCACGGCGGCCCGACCGAACAGCTGGGTCACCGCCGTGTCGAGGGCCTTCGCCCCATCGAGGATCACCAGGAGGCTCCGGTCGGTGCGGAGCCCGCGGCTCGCGAGATTGGTCAACAGCCCCTGACAGACCGTCGCAGTCTCCGTGGCCCCTTCCCAGAGGCCGAGTGGGTGTTTGGCGCCCGTTTTATCAATGCCCAGCGCCACCACGATACAGTGCCCGCCGACGTGCACCCCATCGATCAGGAGCCCCGTCAGGTCGAGGGCGTCGAGCGGCGTCGCCCGCCACGCGTCCAGCTGCGTTTGCGTTTGGGCCACAAAGCGCCGACTGACCGCACTCTTACTCGTGCCCCGCGTGGTGATATCGGCGCCGAGCGGGTCGAGACTCCGCGCATACTGGCGGGTCGCCACGCCGATGAGCATCTGCTCAACGACGCGCCGGTTCAGCGGGTCAGGGTCCGTGAACGCCCGCGCCGTGGGCAGCGGCACCTCCGTGCCGTCGCGGCGGACGCGCGGTCGCCGGATCGCGACCTTCCGGCCGCCCAGCACAACCTGACTGGGGGCATGCCCGGCGCGAGAGGCCTGCCGCTCCGATTGATGTGCATACCGGGGTCCACACACCGCGGCCCGATCCTCTTCCAGCATCGCCTCGAGCACCTTCAGGCCCGAGGCCACCACCAACTCCTGGAGCTCGGCCTCGGTGTCAATGAGGATCTCGACCAACGGGAGGTGGCGAGGCGCCGGGGATTCCGATTGGCGACGACGAGGGACTGTGCGAGACTGCTTCTTCATGGCGGCTCCTTTGCTGGCGAGGCTTTCACCTCGGTTTAGCTCACCGGTCGTATAGCACGACCAGCGAGGAGCCGCCGCTTTAAATTTCAACAGCTACTGGGACATCCCCGGGTAGCGTTCCCTCACGCCATTGGGCCGGAGGATGGCATAGGGTATACGTGGTTCAAAAGTGGCGGCCGCATGCCAGGCAGATCCAGAACTGGTCGAGCTTCCAGGCTTCCCCGGGACCTGGATCGGTGAGATCCATGAACGCGCCGCACCGTTGGCAGCGCATCTGAAGGTCGACATCAGCCACTCGCCCGATGCTAGCGCGGAACCCTCAGGGTGCCCAGCCGAGCACGTGCCACGCGGGCTGCCATAGACCTGGAGTGCACGTTGCGCGACACTTGTACACCTGCGTGGTGCGTGGCACCCGACCGAGGAAGCAGACCAAGAGAGCGAAATGCCTGGCGGTGACATCCGGCCAGAACCGTGTCCCAAATGCGGGAACCCATCGAGGCTTTTCACGCCCAACGCTCAGCGAGTGCCATACGCGATCCCGCGGAAATACGAAGCGGCGTGACAGTGCACCACATGCGGGCACCTGGCGTTTCTGGCTCCCCGACCGGATGCGGGACTGGGACGTGACGACGCGGGTTAGCCAGGCCAGAGGCATCGAACCCACAAATTCCAAGGAGGACCCCATGGCGGCGTATATCAAAGTCGCGAACGCCGAGGAGGCGGGATACCATCGCCAGGCTCGCGTGGAGAATGCCTTCTTCCGGTACAAGTCGACTCTCGGCGGTCGACGTCGAGGCCGGACTCGCGCAGCACAAGATGTCGAGTCAGTGCTTGCGTGCAACGTGCTCAATCGGATGACCGAGCGTGGTCGACCAGAATCGTTCGCGATCGGTCGGTGACAAACCTCCCCGTTGGAAGCGTTCTGTACCAGTTTCGATTTACGCAACGACGCCGGTCCGTTGCGCCAGCGCACTAGGCCGGTGGCATTGTCGGCCGACGCGGCCGGGCTACGAGGCGGTAACGAAAGTGATTTCACGCTCTCTGCGACGGACCCAGGAAACCCAAGTTTTTCAGGCCATCACGGCGGTTCACTTGAATCCGTATGCGTTCGATTGGGAGCTGGTCGAGAGCCTGGAGTGTTCCGAGACGCAGGTCCCACGGCTGTTTCACTCCAGTCGCAAGTACTCCTTCCTATTCGACGTCAAGGATCCCGATGGCTACCTCGTGGTGTTCCGGCCGGGTGTCAACCAGGAGGAATCGACGGCGCTGGTCGTGGGAGGATGGCTCAGTGTGATCCCTCACGTTCAGGCATGGGCGGGTCGGGTGAAGGAGGCGATCGACACGGAGAATCGAACGGGCTCACGGCCGCGTTGCCATATTGCGCGGGCAGACCTTGAACGAACGGCGGCGTTGTCGAGCCGGAGTGCTGCAAAGATCCTTGGCGTCTCGGCGACGACATTGCGGCGGCTTAGGGCGGAAGCTTCTCGATTCTCGAATCGCTAGAATGTCCAGACTGTGAAGCTGGTCGTCTACTACCCAGACGAGTCCTTTCTCAAACCGGCCGAGGAAGCATGGCAGCGTTTTGTGGAACAGGTCCAACCACTGCCGGTCGAGGTCACTGACATCTACTGGGGGGAGGCTCCTCAACCGCTGGCCGACGACATTGCTGAGTCTGAGGCGGTCCAAGACCTACCAAGTGACCCACACCTGATCCTGCGGCTTTCAGCACAGTTCTTTCGGCTTAATCCAGCCAGCCAGATGGTGACACTCCTTCATGAAACGATCCGCATGAGCCGGGAGCTCACGGGGAAACGCCTCCAACAGGCCGACGACTTGTCCCAGGGTCATTTCCACGGCAAGACGAGGTCCGAGCAGGCATTTGAGACCCAACGCATCCAGCTTGCACGAGGTTTGTATTTGTTCCCCGACGAAGTCATGGCCGAGAAACACCTACAGCAAGACTACCCAGCATTTGCTGCTGACCGAGTCGGCCATTACAACAACATCCAAGAGCGGGCCTCGGAGAACCGTGACTACGAGGCCGCAGAGCCTGGTCTAGAGTGGCCAGCCGCGCTCTGGTTTTGGCTCCGCAATAAGCTGGGGGCACTCATGGCCACTACGGAGGAACTTGGGACGGCTTTCGGTGACCGCGTTGCCTTCTTCGACGCCCGACTTCAAGACCTGCTACCGGGCGATCAATATCGCGGGGTGACTGGATTGGGTCGGAGGCTCCTCACAGCGGAGTCCGGCGCTCCTTTGTTCGATGAGGAGGCCGCAGCAGAGTTGTTCAAGCTGGTCGTCGACATCGCGTATCACCGGCCGTCTCGTTGAAAGTTCGTCGAGGTGCGCCAAAAACCTCTGTGCCGAAGGGTTCACTTTCGCGCCACAAACCTATCGCTCCGTCGTAAGGATCAAGTGCGCCAAAAACACTTGAAGCGGTTGAAAAAGTCGGGTGAGCGGCTGCCGGCTACATCCCGAGATCGAGGTCGCCGATATGCACGTCCAGCAAGTGGTTGACACGCAATCCGGTGATCCCATCCGTATCGACGGCGGACCGGGGCTGCGACGTCACTTCCGTGCCGTTCACCAAAAAGCGCACCTGGGAACTCCCAACCTCTACCGCGAGCGTGTTGCTTGACCGCCCCTGATCATCGAGATCATTGATTGCGTCGTGCGCGGTCCAGTCAACGACTGCTGACGTCTCATCACCCATGCGCTTCGTGACGAGGAACTCGCCACCCTGCCGGATCACGAAGTACGAATAACCCTGAGTGGCTCCCGATAGATCGGAACCGCCGAAGAACAACCCGTAGGCGTTCGGGTGTCCAGAGGGCTCGGTCTGCGTGAACGACGCGCTGATGGTGTAGTCCCCCTTGGCCATGCTGTTTGGTTGCCAGAAGATGGCTGCGCCGCTACCCGCGGTCGAGGCGTGGAGGCCGGTCCCCATCGTCCTGAAGTGGAGCACGCTCGTCGCGTCCGTTCCTCGATCGAGCCTCGTCTCCCAGCCGTCGGCCTGGTTGCCTCCCTCCTGGGCGCCGCCGACGAGTGGAACCGCCAGCGCCAACACCGCCGCCGCGATCACTAGGTTGCGCATGAGCCTGCCTCCTTAGATGAAACCTTCGCGTATGGCCCACCAGCATGGATCGAACATCCTCACAGGGTCAACGTGCACAAGCCGTCCAGAGAACGAAGCCCCTGAGAATGCGTCCGTCCGCGTCGTTCGGTGGAGCCATTGACCGCCTAGGCATAGGCTGGGCCTCGATCTCAGCTCCGCGACGTAGTGGAGCACGGGACAGGCCGCCGCGCTCGAGACGTGGTCGTGCTCGCCAACGGCGCTCCCCTCGCCGTCCGGGGAAAGAGGGGGACGGGAGACAATCGTTTCGAACCGTTCGGTTCCAAGACCTCCGACGGTGGCTCCTGGATCCGAAATCGGACAGCGGCGTTCGTGTTCTTTATCGATGATCAGTTCTACGGTACGGTCACAAACCACGTCCAGGGCAGCGTGGCTGGGCGAGTACCGGTTTGCGAGTGCTCTCCCAGTCCAACTGTTCACGCAGCTTTTACCGGCCCTGCTCCCAATGCCGAACTAAAAAGGGTTTGAAGTGTCTTTCCGGGTCGCTGAGAGGTGCAGAGTTTCTAGGTCCGTTTGCTCGATCCTTTGGATGAGGGAAAGTGGACCATAGCCTCCGCGGCCCGCTCAGAACCGGAACCGAATGCCGGCGAAGGCGCTGCGTGGCGAACCGGGGCTGACGAACCTGGGGTCGGCGGCGTCGGGCGCCTCGTCGAGCTCGATCTCGATCTCGGCGAGCACCCCGAACGTCTCGTACTTCGTGTCGAGCAGGTTGTCTACGCGCAGGAAAAGGACGACGTTGTCGGTTGCCTGATACGACGTGCGCAGGTTGATGAGCCCGTAGCCGTCGAGCTCGGCCTGGTCGTTCCCTTCGTCGCCGACGAACACCCGGCTCGATGTCAGGATCGTTTCCGCCGCGAAATCCCAGGCACTGCTGAGCGCGACACTGGCGCCGGCCTTCAGGCTGTGCCGAGGGATACCGGGCAACCGGTCGCCCGGTGCGACCGCGATCGTCCCCTCCTCGCTGGCCGCGTCGTTGACCGCCTCGTTACTCGGGAGCGTGAGCGGCGACTCGAAGGTTGCCTGCACCAGCCCGTAGCTCGCGAACCAGTCCACGCTGTCGATGCGGCCGCTCAGCTCGACGTCGAGCCCCACACGTAGCGTGTCGCCGCCGTTCTGGAAGAAGCCTGTGCCGCGCAGCTCGGGAGAGGCGACGAAAAGGATGTCGTCGGCGATTCGGGTGCGGTAGACCGTGGCGGACCACTCGACATCCTGCCCGCGCGCGTCGCCGACCCGGCCGCGAGCGCCACCCTCTACCGACCGGGCCACCGCCTGTTCGAGGGGCGGGTCGGAGATGAAGGCGTTTGGGACACGGCATGGTTCATCAGGGTCGGCGCAGCTCAGCTCGGCCGCCGTCGGCGCCCGGTTCGACTCGGCATAGCGGCCGAACACCGAGACGGCATCGGCGGTCTGCACCGCCAGCCCGACCGCCGGGTTAAACCGTGAGAACGTGTGTGTGCTGTTGAGAGAGGTTCCGAGCCGGTCCAGAATGGCCACCCGCGCGTCATTGTATCGACCGGAGACGGTCAGGTGGACGCGGTCGCTCAGCGACAGGGTGTCGCTGAAGTAGAGTCCGAACGCCTGGTTCTCCGTGTCTATGGCGGTGTTGAACAGGTCGTCCGGCGCTTGTCCGAAGATTCCCGCGAACAGACCGGACCCCGCCACGCTGCGGTCGTCGGTCAGGGTGCCCACCTCGCTGTTGAACGTGAAGTCGACCTCCGCCAGGTCGGCGGCGGCCCCGACCAGCAGCACGTTTTCGCGGTGCCCGACCGCTGTTGTCGTGGCCGCCTGGAATGCCGCACCGTATCCCTGGGTTTGGGTATTCGTCCGATTGAACGCGGCGTCGCCGGCCGTTTCGTCCACGGTGATGAACTGGCCGGTCCCGACGTCGACCAGCGGGTCACCGACCGCCTGCGCGTCGAGCTCGACTAGCTCTGCGTCATCATCATCGTCGCCGGCGCCGGCGCACAGGGTCGTGATCGGGGCGCCCGGCGGTAGGACGTCGTTGTCGCACACGCTGAACTCCGCCTCATCGCCGTTCAGCGTGCGTCGGTCGAGGTTGCGGTGGTAGCCGGTGAGCTGGAGGGACCAGGTCGGCGATACGACCATGTTGAAACGGCCCTGTGTGAGCACGAGCCGATTCTCCGTCGTGTCGGGGAAGGTGAACACCGCTGACCGCTCGACCGCCAGCAGCTCCACCGGCGCCGGGCCGTTACCATTCAAACTCGTGTCGGCGAACGTGACGGTGACCCCGGCGTCCACACGGTTGTTGCGATAGCCAAGGTCCGTCACCGCCTGTGTGACTGCAGAATCGGAGGCGGAGCGCCAGCCAGACTCGTCGAACCGGGTGGTGCCGAGATACACCGCCCAGGGGCCCCGCCTGGCCCCGAACTCGGCGGTGCCGGTGAGACGCTGGAACGAGCCCCCGGAGAGTTCGGCCTGGAACCCGCGGTTGTCGAATCCGTTCTTGAGGCGCAACGCCAACGCGCCACCCAGGGCATTCAGTCCGAACGTCGGCTCGCCGGCGCTCAGCTGCAACCGGTCGAGCGCGAACAACGGCACCAGATCGAACTGCACCGTGTCACCGAACGGCTCGTTGATGCGGACCCCGTTCTGATAGACCGCGATGCCCTGCGGCAGGCCGAGCAAGGGTGAGGCCGTGAAGCCGCGAAACCGCAGGGTTGGTTGGAAGACGTTGGTCGTGGTGTCTTCGAGGCTGATGGCACCGAGGCGCTCGTTGAGCCCGCTGCTGATGGACGCCGCGCCGCGTGCGCCGAGCTCGTCGGACGCGATCACGAACACGGAGGCGGCGACGATCTCGCGGTCGACCGGGGCGCCAAGCAGCGGCGAGACGGCCACGACATCGACCTGCTGCGCGAACGGCGCCAGCCCCAGCTCGACGCCGACCGCCCGTTGCTCGCCGGACCCGAGCGTCACCTCGCGCTGCTCGGGCTGGAACCCTGACAGTGTGAAGGTGAGGGTGTAGATCCCGGGGGAGAGGGAAGCGAACCGATACTCACCGCGTTGGTCGGTCGTGATGACGACCGACCCAGCCAGCGCTGGTGCGTTCAGCTCGACCGTGACCCCGACGAGGGCGCTGTCCTGCTGGTCGACGACCTGTCCCTCTAGGACCGCCTCCTGCGCGTGCGCGGCGGTAGCGACGGCGAGCAGCGCGAGCGACAGGATTGCCGTAGCACAGGCGTTCGGGCCTGCGAGGCAAGGCTGAAATACGAATGTCAGCACAGGTGCGCTCCGGTCTGGTGTGCATGCCGATGAGACAGCAACTGCGGCTATTGAGGACGTCCGTCATGCTGGACTCCCCATAACTCTCGGCGTCCGTAGTTGTCGTATGACCCGCAGCTGCTCTGATGCCATGCGGTGTCCAACGTCAGAGTGTAATACCGCACGAGTCGGTCGGGATCAGACGTAAACGCCTCCGGCAGGATCTTCAGCGCCACCTGGCGATTCAGCTTGGTATCGGTGGCTTGATAGACCTGTCCCATGCCCCCCTCCCCGATGAGGGCGGTGACGTCGTAGTGGCCGAGGCGGGAGCCGACGTCTAGGGGCAAAGTCCACTAACCTCCGGGTGGTGGGTACAGGCGCTCGTAGCCTGCTGGCGGCTGTCGATACTCCGGCGGTGGCGTCGGATAGTCAGACCTCGGGATTTCGATGTCCGCCAGTTCCACGAAATTAAAGGTCACGACCCTTCCGACCACGCTCGGCGGCCCAATATTCGGATAGGACGCGGTGCCGTCCTCACGCACCTTGATGTTGGCGGGTTTGAGATCGCGGTGGATGACACCGGCCTCATGAGCAGCCTCTAACGCCTCCGCGATCTGTTTCGCTATCGGCAGGGCTTCATCGAGAGGAACGGCACCTTGAGCGATGCGGTCAGCGAGTGTGGGCCCCTCAACCAATTCGAGGACCAGTGCCTTCGTGCCCTCGCTGTCTTCCAGCCCATGAATGGCAGCGATGTTGGGATGGTTGAGGCTGGCGAGAACTTGGGCTTCCCGCTGGAACCGAGCGAGCCGATCCGGATCTGTCGCAAACGCCTCGGGCAGAATCTTCAGCGCCACCTGCCGGTTCAGCTTGGTATCGGTGGCTTGATAGACCTGTCCCATCCCCCCCTCGCCAATGAGGGCGGTCACATCGTAGTGGCCGAGTCGGGAGCCGACTGCTAATGCCATAAGTTGTTCAGGCTGAATTTGAGGTCATTCTATGCCCCTCCCCCGGTTTGTCCAGCAGCTTGCACGGAATTGCCGCCAGGAAGCGTGCGAACGGCTGCTCAGAGCACTTCTCAGGCTGAGCGGTGCAGAGCGGGTTGGGCTACCCACGGGACGTAGGTGCCGTGCATACGCTTGCGAGGAGATCCGCTAACACGGCGGCAGTGTCGCCGATGGTGCCACGGCAATCGAGCGCACATGCGACGTGATGATCCACTGGTCCTCCGCGTGGAACTCCATGTGCAACCCGATCCCGACCCAGCCCAGCTTCAGACAACTGCCACCAAAGCTCGAGCCGCTCAGGCACGCACGTCGCCGCTCGGGGAAGAACGCCCCGCCCTGAACGAACACCTCCCTGCGGTACGGCTGGAGGACCGTGATTTGATACACCGAGTTGTCCGTCTGTACGACGAGCGTCGTGAACGAGTCCACGTCGGTGAGACCCACGCCATCCGCCTGTGATGCGGCCTCGACAAAACCATCCAGCGTGCGGTGTCGGGGCACGAGATCCGAGGACGTCGCATCAGACGACATGACTACGGTAGGGTCGAGGGTAGGCGCGGTGCCGTTAGGTGCGACCTAGCCGGAGCTCTCCGTTTCCGTTGAGAGTGCCTCATTAGTCCCGCCATCGGTCCGGTTCCTACCCCCGCCACTTCAAACGGAGCGTGCGGATTTCCCGCACTCCGCTTTCCTGCCGACTTCACGTCAAGGGTTATGGGACCCTATCATGCTGACCCGGCTGTTGGCCGATACGGTCGCACGTCGTAGTCGAGGAACACCCCCACCGCGCGTGACAACCGCAACCAACGCCACCGTCGCCAACCGAAGCCCGGACGCTGCCGGGTCCGGAGCCAGTGCCGCTGTATCTTCATGTCGACCCAGGTGCACACAGACGAGAAGCACCGACTTGATTGACCGATGGCAAAGTAGCGCACCCAACCGCGCAAGATCGGGTTGATGCGTTGCACCACCTCCCTCACAGGCTGCGCGCGATGCCGATGGAAGATGTCCCGCAGCCTCCAGAAGGCGCCGAGGGCGGTCTGGCTGCGGATGAGACTCATGGCGGCGACGCGCAACACGGCGGCCGCGCGGTTGGCCGAGGGTTGGGTTCTCGAGCTGAGCCGGCGGCCGCCGGAGATCCGGTTCTGGGGCGCGAGGGTGAGCCACGCGGTGAAGTGGTGTTCGGTGGGCCAGCGCGTGGGGTCGGTGCCGATCTCGGCGATCAGCTTGAGGGCGCTGTAGGGGGCGAGGCCATCGATTTGCGTGAGGTCGACGCCGGTCAGGTGGTGGAGCTCGGGCCGGATATCGACGTGGGGTTCGTTGCCGCGCCGGCGGGTGATGCGGGGGCGCGGGAGGGGTGTCGTCGGGGGCGCGACCGTGGCGGTCAGGGCCTGAAGCTGGACCTCGATGGCGGTATCGCAGGCGAGCAGCTGCGTCTGACACATGTCAAAGAGTGCGAGATTCTGCGTCAAGACGAAGACGTGCTCGTCGCGGTAGTGGCCCGTCAACGCGGCGGCGATCTCGTCGACCGAGGCCTTGCAGTGAGGGTCACGGTGTTGGGCGAGGACGTGCGGGTCGCGTTCGCCGGCGACGAGGGCGCGCAGGATCGTCAGGCCGGTCGTGCCGACGATGTCGCTGACCACGCGTGGGAGCAGGAGGTTCATCTGGGTGAGCGCCTTCTGCATCCGCTGGACATAGGTGCCGGCGGTCTGAACGAGGACGTCGCGGTGCCGGACGAGGGCGCGGAGAGCGCGGATCGGCCCGGCGGGGCGGAAGCTGCCGCGCAAGAGCCCGACACTGTGGAGTTCGCGGAGCCACTCACAATCCTCGACGTCGCTCTTGCGGCCGGGGACGTGTTTCACGTGGCGGGCGTTGACGAGCAGGACCTCCAGGCCCCGCGCTTCGAGGATGTCGTAGACCGGGATCCAGTAGACGCCGGTCGCTTCCATGGCGACGCTCGTCACGCGACAAGCGACGAGCCAGTCGGCGAGGCGCTCGAGGTCGGCGGTGAAGGTCCGGAACGATTGGATGGGGGTCGGATCGCGATCCGGTGGGACGGACACATAGTGCTCGGCGGCGCCGCAGTCGATGCCGGCGGCATCGACCTGGATGCGGTCGAGCACGGAGGGGGACGGACGCGACGAACGAGCGGACCAGCGGCGATTGTGCTTCATCGAAACCTCCTGCATACTGCGAGGGGCATCCGGGATCAGGGAGGCGGTGTGGAGAGCATTTTCCTAAACGGGATCACGCGCAACGGCGTGTCACCAGTGACCAAACCGCGACTCCCCGGGCCACGCTACGACACGGGCTTACGGGTCGCACCAGTAGGCAGGTCGGCCTCGGGTCCCGGATACTTCGCTGATTCTAGGCACGCGTCCCCGACGGTGCGACCACCTCGTCAGTTTCTGGCCTGATCAAATGCGATTCGAGCGCATAGGGTGCTACGACGTGACCGCCCTCATCGGCGAGGGGGGGGGATGGGACAGGTCTACCAGGCCACCGACACCAAGCTGAGCGGATAGCATGCGCTGAAGATCCGGCTTGAGCGAGACCGAGGAGGTCCTACCATGCCAAGCACATCAAGCACCGTCGCCGAGCTGCTGTTTGCCGTCAGTCTCGTCGGGCCAGTCCTCCTTCTTGTCGCAGGTGTCGTGTTGAACGCGATGACTGCGGCCAAGAAATAGAGTTCGCCCTGAGCGGCCGAGGAGTCCTCGACAACTCGCGTTCGGACCTCGACGCACCGGGACGATTTTGACCACTCGTGAGGTGGTTCGAGTCCCGTAGAGTGCGGGCGCACGCGTCTGGGAGAATGTCCTCGCCGTCCAGATCCTGCTCGTTGTCAGCTCCTGTCATATCCCTGCACACGAACTGGCTACCGCCACGCACGGGTTTGCCATCGATGGACCTATAATGCGGCCAAGGTCGTCCCCCACATCCGAAGGAGGGTCCGTGTCGCTTGGCGTCGGCGCCCGACTCGGCCACTACACCGTCACCGCCAAACTGGGTGAAGGCGGGGTGGGGGAGGTGTGGGAAGCCACCGACACCAAGCTGAACCGGCAGGTCGCGCTGAAGATCCTGCCGGAGGCGTTTGCCAGCGATCCTGAGCGGCTTGCCCGGTTTCAACGAGAGGCGCAGGTCTCGGCCCGTCTGAACCACCCTGGCCCGCCCGGAGGATCACACATGAGTCCTTATTTCATTGTCGCGCTCATCATCGGCGCCTACCTCGTGAACTCGGTCAAGATCCTGAACGAGTATGAGCGGGGTGTGGTCTTCCGGCTCGGCAAGCTCTTATCGCGTCCCAAGGGACCGGGTGTGATCCTGGTCTTCGCTCCGATCGACCGCATGGTTCGGGTCGGTCTCCGGACCATCGTGATGGACGTGCCCCCGCAAGACGTGATTACGCGAGACAACGTCTCGGTCAAGGTGAATGCCGTCGTCTACTTCCGGGTCATGGACCCCCAGCGGGCAATTGTTGAAGTCGAAAACTTCCACTACGCCACGTCCCAGCTGGCGCAGACGACATTGCGAGCGGTGCTGGGCCAGGTCGAACTCGACGACCTGCTCGCCGAGCGCGAATGGCTCAATAAGGATTTGCAGCAAATCCTCGACACGCAGACCGACCCGTGGGGCGTCAAGGTCTCAGCGGTGGAGGTGAAGCACGTCGATCTGCCGCCTGACATGCAGCGGGTGATTGCCAAGCAGGCGGAAGCGGAGCGTGAGAAGCGTGCCAAGATCATCCACGCCGAAGGCGAGTTCCAGGCATCGACACAGCTCGCCAAGGCGGCGGAGGTCATTGCTAAATAGCCTCTGGCCGTGACGCTTCGGTATCTCCAAACGGCAACCGAAATAGCGGACGACAAGAATTCGACGTTAATCTTTCCGTTGCCGATGGATCTGCTGAGCGTGTTCATGCCCAAGATCACAACCGGCGACGATCCCGGGGCGAAGTAGGCCCAGTCGTTGTTAAAGGGAAGTGGCACTGGGGGTATTGGTCGTGGGTGGCGCGCTGGTGATGTCGTGCGCGGGGGCGGAGGAGGCCGAGCCGGAGGCGCCGCCGGCCGAGTCACAGGCGGCACCGGCAGCCGACGCACCGCCGGGGAACGTCGTGGAGGTGGAGCGGCTCGAGGACAACCTGTTCGTCCTCCGCGGCGGGGGCGGCAACTCCGCCGCGTTCATTACCACCGACGGGGTCGTGTTGGTCGACACGAAGCTGGCGGGGTGGGGGCAGCCGCTGATCGACGCCATCGGTGAGCTGACGTCCAATCCCATCACGACCATCATCAACACGCATGCGCACTTCGACCATGTGGACGGAAGCGTGGAGTTCCCCGCCACGGTCGATTTCGTGGCGCACGAGAACACGCAGCGGCTGATACGGGAGAACAACCCCGTGCGTGGGCTCGGTAGCGAGCCGCGGCCGAGCCCGTTCGACGGTGACGACGCCAACGGCATCCCGGAGCAGACGTTCACCGACACGCTGACGCTGGGGAGCGACGACGACCGCGTCGAGCTGCACTACTTCGGACGCGCGCACACCGGCGGCGACGCCTGGGTCGAGTTCCCATCGCTGCGCACCGTGCACGCCGGCGACGCATCACCGACGAGGTTGTCATTGATGACGCGAGAGCGTCCCGTCTCTGTCACCGCAACCGGTATTTCCGAAAAGCGGACGCTGGGCCTGACGAACCACCCACGTATCTCGAAGAGTCCACCTCCGATCGTCCGGGCGCCGTGTTGCCGTCGACGGTGAGTCCAGCCAAGCCAACCAGCACACGACCCTCGGGAGACGAGACGCTGGTACCTGGCCCTGGCGGTCACAACAAGCCAGACTGGTAGTTCTTATGAACGCGCGAAGCGCGGCATCCGAGGGTCCCTCGATCACGAAGAATTGGACGACGGTCGTACAAAGGTGTGGTGCGTGGCACCCAACCCGAGGAAGCGGAGCACGAGACATGACCGGCGGTGACATCGGGTGTCAAGGGCGGAGCAAAAATAGACTACCGTGGCGGAGGAAAACTAGCAGCCCGTGGTGAAAGCACCACCGAACGACGGGTCGGCCCAGACATGGCAGTGCCCCACGCGGAGGTCGGCGGCGGCGATGGTAGGTCGAGATAAGATCCACGGCGCGCCCCAACGCGTCTCCGGGAGTCGCATGAGCGACCACAACAGCCGAAGACACGCCACCGCATGCCCCTGAAGACTGCGGGGTGTCCCGACACCCGTGAGCGTCCGCATCAGCAACCCAAGGTTCAGTCCAGCAACGTGCAGCAGGACGCGTTTGAGGATGTTGTCGTGCCCCCGCAGGTATACGCGGCGTAGCCGCCCGGTGGCATAGAGATGGGCAAAGGGGCGTTCGAGTCGTTCCCCGCGCCGGCGCAGCAGGCGTTGCCCGCGCGCGCCGCGAAGACGCCGACGGTTTCGGTAGACGGCGTCGCGCGCCTCCGCCTTGTCTTTCCACTTACGCCTGCCGCGATCTGGTTCCGAGATGTAGCTGCGGAGGCCGATGGCTTCAAGATCGACGAGTTCCTGGTTGCTGTGATAGCCCTTGTCCCCGACGACCTCGGCAAGACGGCCCGCAGGCACCACGGTCTCGATGTGCTCCGCCGCGGTGATCAGCGTCGCGCGGCTCGTCGCCACATCGCCTTCATCGGCGTCCTGCACCGTCACCGCCACGACCGCGCCGGTGTCGAGGTCGACCGCCTGCTCCGCCTTGTGCGCGAGGTGCGTGCGGCCGTCCTTCATCTTGGTGATTCTTGCGTCAGGATCGTGCGGATGGGTCCAGTCGTCGTTCGAGCCTTTCTTCTTCCGCTTCCGATCGATGCGCGCCAGATCGGCACGCGTCGGGGTCTCAATCCCCGAGGCCTGGGCGAGCTGGATCAAGAAGTCCTGATACGCCTCGCCGGTGTCGCGCCGCACGATACTTCGCAGGGCGGCGTTCGCTTCCAGCGTCGTCGCATCGATACCGATCGTCTTGCCCTTGACAAGCTTCGCCTCAGCCAGTCGCTGCAACACCCACGCGAAGACAGCCTGATGCGTTTCCAGGTCGATCAGCCGACGCGTCCGCGAGACCGTCGAATGATCCGGCGGCGCTTCGTGCAGCTCCAGCCCCAAGAAGCTCCGCACGCTCAACGACTCGGCCGCCCGCCACGCGATCGCCCGCTCGGAGTCGAGCCCTTCGAAGTACCCGAGCAGCAACACGCGGAAATACCGGCCGGGCGGCAAACTCGGCCGGCCGATCTCATCCGCGTAGAATCGCTGACAGAGCGACTCGACGTACCCGTCGAAATCCGCTCTCTCGAGAATGTGATTCAGTCGCGTGTAGAACGGGTGCGCGGCGCTGCGAGGCAGATCTTGTGCGGCGACCCACATCGACGTCTGCTTGGGACGTCGCCGTCGTTTGCCCATGGCCATGCGCGTCAGTGGAGTACGCATGATCACTTCTGGCGATCGATCTAATTCGGTGACTTTCACCACGGGCTGCTAGGCTGGGGAGTTGGTAAGGTAATGAAGAACCCAGGGAATGACTGAGTTTGTTGCGACGATCACGTGCCCGTCCTGTGACCACGATGCGTCTGAGACGATGCCCACCAACTACTGCGTCCACTTCTACGAGTGTCGCGCGTGTGGTGTCACCATGAAACCGAAGCGCGGCGATTGCTGCGTGTTCTGCTCCTACGGGAACAAGAAGTGTCCGCCGATGCAGGATTCTGACTAGACCACCACCACCCAGCAGGGTGCCATCCGGGTCGGGGCACCCGAATGCGATACACTGATGGTCCTCGACTGGGTTCCTTACGGGGTCCGTCTGATCGCCTTCTCCCCCGTACATCAGTACACAGCCGATATCTGGCATCAGGCCCTGTCGACAGGCTGAAGGCAGGGCTTCCTTGCCGTCGAATGCGTCGACGGCGAGATCCCGGTCTCAACGACGGTCGTTACCAGGAGGGGATCCGCGAACCTATGAGTAATAGCGGTGAGAGGGCTGATGTCCCGTCCCCCGTCAATGACGCGTCGTGCGCGCTTCCTGGTCGAAGAACCACACGTTCGGTTCCAGGCGGTGATCACACGACCGCACCGGTACGCACGGCGGTCCTTCTCGCGGCGGGCAATGGAAGTCGTCTCCAACCCGCAACACACACGGTGCCAAAATGCCTGAGCGAGATCAACGGCGTCCCCATCCTGGAGCAACAGATGCGGTGTCTGCAACGCTGGGGCTTTGACCGCCTGGTTATGGTCGTGGGACACCTGGACGCTCGGGTTCGCGACTTTCTCGACCGGGCAGAGACGGGGCTGACGATCGACTATGTGGTCAATCCACAATACCGAACCACCAACAACATCTACTCCTTGTGGCTGGCTCAAAAGCACATCTCAGAGGCCTTTCTGTTGCTCGAATGCGATCTCTTCTTCAAAGAGGGGGCGCTCTCGAACATGCTCTACCCGAACAAGGTGGCGGTCTCACAGGTGCGACCGTGGATGAAGGGGACCACGGTCTCTGTCGATAGCGACCGGCGCATCACCCGCTTCCGGGTTGGACACCACGCTGAGCCCTTCGAGTTGAAGACGGTCAACATCTACAGCTTCTCGATGGCGACCTGGAACGCCATGCGACTGAGGATCGAGCAGCGCATCTGCTCGGGCGACGTGAATGACTATTACGAGGTGGTGTTGTCGGAGATGGTCGCCGATGGAGACCGTTCCTTCGAGGCCGTTGACTTCTCAGAACACGACTGGCATGAAATCGACGACCTTGACGATCTGCGGGCTGCGGAGCGTGCGGTGTCGACCCGGGTGTGGACCTAAGTGGACGCCGTCTGGGAATGATGGGACCCTGACCGATGGCTGAGCTCGACTACACGGCGGTCCATCGGTACTGGAACAACGCACGGCCCTCCATCTTGGGTCCCTACATGATGGAGGGGTTCGGCTTTCCTCCGGCTGCGGGCCTCTTCCGTTTTAATGCCGAGCGAGACATCGTGCAACGCTTAGTGCAGGGACTTGATCGTACGGGCACGGTCTTGGATCTCGGCAGCGGGATCGGGTTTTGGGCCGAAGCGTTCGCGCATGACTTCGCGAAGGTGGTTGCGGTCGAAGCGAGCCCGGCCCTGTGTGACGCCCTTCGGGCGCGGTGTGAGCCGCATCCCAACGTCCGAGTGGTCCACGGGGATGTCTTGTCGTTTGAACCTGACGACCGCTACGAGCTCGTATTCCTCGGGGGCCTGTTGATGTATCTCAACGACCGAGAGGTGATCGCGCTGCTCCGGAAGATCGTTCCCTCACTCAATCCAGGAGGCATGATCCTCTGTCGTGAGACGACTGTGCGAGAGGGCGTCGTCACCCGCGCTGGGGAGTATCAAGCGACGTACCGTTCCCCTGACGTGTATCGCGGGTTGTTCGCCGACTGCAGCCTGGCGGTGACGCGGACCGAGCGCAATGTGCCCTACGTGCTCCTGCAACTCGGGTGTGATCTCATCAAGCAGTGGCACGCCGTGGCACCACGGCGGCTTCGCGGCCTCGACGGTCTACTGGGGCGACTCGTCTATTGGGTGCTGCGCGTGGGTAATCCATGGATGACCCGTGTGCCCGAGGCACTCGGATACACGAGTCCCCAGTGGTTGAATCACTTTTTCGTGCTCGGCCCTGACATCGCGCATGCAGGCTCATAGGGAGCCCTCACGGAGTGGGTGAGGCCGCGCATGAGACGGGGCGGGTCGACGCGCCCCGTCACGGCTTCGTCCGTCGACAGGCGGCCAACGTCGTCTCGATTCTCGGTGTGCTTCCGATTGGCCTGCTCCTGCTCGACGGCGGGCGAGAGTATCTGATCCCGTTGATGCTCTACAACAACATCATGGATGACCTCGACGGCGTACTCGCCGTCAAGCTCGGGATCACGAGTGACTTCGGTGCGCGTTTGGACAACGTCTGCGATGCCATCGCCCATACCGCCTTCGTGATGGTAGTCGGGATGCCAAGTGGCGGCATCTCGGTGGCTGCAAGCCTGGCCGCGGTCACGGCGATCATCGTCCGCTGTGCGTCACGCCTCAGCCCCGGCGCGGTCACCCAGCGCGGGTCCCCAACGAATGAACTCATTCGCCACATCCTGTTCATCCTTCTGTTGACGAAGCTCGCAGGGGTGGCGGCTGCTCCGTTCTTAACGGTCGCGTGTCTGTTCCACACGGTCTCGATGCTCGTGACGTACCGGATGCCATGGCTCATACGCAGCATGGCCACGTCGGCCACCGCCATTGGCCTCCTGAACGTCGCGTTGCTCGTGGCCTGGCTGGTGCCGTCTACCACCCCCCTGATCGCCGCCGCGTTCATCCTCACCTACCTCTCTTCGTTCGCCTGGGGTGCGGTGAGGCCAAGCACGAGTGGGGCACCAGGCGTGTGATCGCTTCGAGGTTTATCCCGTGCAGCGGCGCGAGTGCCCATACTGCGATGGCACGGTCCAATCTGACGCCCGGGTGTGCCACCATTGCCACGCACTCCTCCAGAGCGGATGGGGCTAGACGCCCGGGGACGTCCCCAGACTGATCCGAAAGCTCGATCGTGCCGTTCACCTGCCCATCGAAGGTCAAGGCTGCACAGGCTGCCAGGGCTCGCATCGCTGTGTCTGGCAGTCGTGCGGATAAGCCCTGAGGAGCAGTTCGTCAGCCTTCGCTTTGGCGGCGTCGGTGTCTTCACCGCACAGGACCCGCTCCGGGACTCGGGATTCACCCTCTGGCTCGACGACTGACGAGGCATAGTGACCTGCTTTCCATAGCGCGGTACAGCTCATCCGACCGATTGCCGGATCAGGATGAACGTGAAAGCGCACCCAAGATGTCATATCTTCTGCCCCGACAGGCTGTCTAGTCACAGGCGTCTCGACAACACACCATGTGTTGCTGGCCACCCCTCGTTTGGATCAGGTGTCGCGCCTTTGATCAGTCCGTCCTCAGGCGCCGTGCCGGTCTGCACCTCGGTTCCATGGACCCGCTCGCCGACTGCTGCGCTGGGTTGCGCGCTTGGGATCGGCCACTTTCTGTGGCCGTTCCGCCGGCGACGAGGGGCGCACGTACACCTGCGAGCTTTCGTCTCTCCAATGTCGGATGAGGTTGAAGGCATCTTTGCCCGTGGCCTTCATGCTGATTGCCCTCCTCACGATCCTCGGCTATCACCCGTTTCGCGACAAGTCCAACGAGTGTCCATCCGCGGGGCATCATTTGTCTGCCTGATGGACTCCATCAGCCGCGACGCACCGGGGCATGCAGCTCAGTGGCGCAGCGGGGCGGTGATAGCATAACCCTGACAGGATGTCTTCACGAGTAGACCGGGCGTCGGTATCGACGGGTGAGCAGGCCGAGACCATCCGCCAGCTCATCGTCGTCGGAGAGGAGAAAGGATACCTCCTCCGCGAGGAAATCGACACGGTCTTGCCGCCAGAGGTCACGGCGTCGTCGGTGATGGACGACCTGCTCGGCCAGTGTCAGGACGCCGGCGTCGACGTCGACTCGGAGGCACTAGAGCGAGACAGGACACGCCACAGTCGACCGGTCGAGGACACGAACGAACTCGACACCCCGGGCCGGCGCGACACCGCCAGCGACGTCGTGCGAGTGTATCTCGCTGAGATGAGCCGGGTTCCGCTCTTGACGCGCGAAAAAGAAGTCGCGCTGGCGAAACAGATCGAACGTGGCCATCGGACGGTCATGGTGGCGATTTCGCACACGCCGAGCCTCGTGCAGCAGGTCATTCGATTGGCCGACGCGCTGAAGGAGGACGAGCGTCTCATTCGGCGGCTCGTCACCCATCGCCATGGGGACGTGACCGCCACGCGGCTCAAGAGACGACTCCGACAGGTGCGGGGGCAGATCGAGGCGGTCGGAGTCGCCTGGGCCGACGCCCAGGTGCGTCACGCGTCCTGGCGGCGGGTGCCCACCCGACACCGACACATCGCCCAGCAGGCTCACTGGAAGGTGCGGCGTGCGCGCGCGCGTGTGGCCCGGCTGACGCGCCACATCACGTTCAGTCACGCGGCCCGGCGCGATCTCATCGAGGGGTTCAAGGCCTCCGCCGCCGTGGTCGAGGAGGCGCAGCGAGCGGTCGACGTCATCGAGCGACGACTCAGCCAACGGACCACGCGGACGCGGCTGACGGGAACCCCGCGCCGGCGCGTGCTGCGTCAACTGCACGAGGCCCAGGCCGTGCTGGCCCATCTGACAGAGCCGCTGCAGCAGACCCCCGTGGCAGTGCGGCGGACGCTCGAAAAGATGGCCCGCGGAGAGGCGCAGGCCCAGCAAACGAAGGACGCGCTGGTCGAAGCTAACCTCCGCCTGGTCGTGTCGATCGCCAAGAAGTACACCGCCCGCGGCCTGTCCTTTCTGGACCTCATTCAGGAAGGCAACATCGGGCTGATGCGGGCCGTCGACAAGTTTGAATATCGCCGGGGTTACAAGTTCTCCACGTATGCCACGTGGTGGATCCGGCAGGCCGTCACACGGGCCGTCGCCGACCGCGCGCGCACCATCCGGGTTCCGGTGCATATGTACGATCGGATTGGCACGCTGAGCCGAGCCTCCCAGGTGTTGGTCCAGGAGTGGGGCCGCGAGCCCACCCCGGCCGAAGTGGGCGAGGAACTGGGCCTGTCGACCGCAGAGGTCCTGGAAGCTCGGCAAGTCGCGAAGCACACGATCTCGCTCGAGACGCCGCTCGGTGAGGATGGTGATCGCTCCCTGGGAGACACCCTCACGGATGACCGGGTGCGCTCGCCGTCCGACGAGATGTTTGCGCTCGAAACGCGGGAGCGGACCGAGGCGGTGCTGCAGACGCTCACGCCAAGAGAAGGGGAAATCCTCCGTCGACGCTTCGGGATGACGGATGGCCACGAGGAAACCCTCGAGGAGGTCGGGCACACCTTTGGGCTGACTCGCGAGCGCATCCGGCAGGTGCAGGCCATCGCCCTACGAAAACTCAGGTCTCCGTCAGGTACCCGCCGTCGGGAACTCCGTGCGTTGTTAGACGGATGAGCTAGTCATCAAGCGCTCCCGTGTTGCACGGGCCCTGACTGAGAGTAAGACCAATGACGACCGCTGCTCAGGTACGGAGCCTCATTGCCGAGCATCTCGGCATCGATGCAGCAAGCCTCACCGACGACGCCCGCTTCCGGGACGACCTAGGCGCCGATTCACTGGATGCCTTTGAGTTGCTGCTGGCTTTCGAGGAAACGTTCGGCATCGAGATCCCCGACGACGAGGCGGACCCGATGCAGCGCGTCAGCGACGCCGTGACCTACATTGAGACGCGGGTCGCGTCGCGTCCACGCCAGCCGGTGGGCCGGACGACGGACCCCTCGACAGAGAACGCACGGTCCTGAGTGTGCCGACCATGACAAAGGCACAGAAGTTGAGGACGCTCCTCGCGATTGTCGAATGTGCACCCGCGGCCAGCGCGATGACCGTGTTCGAGAGCGCGGCGCGCCGCGGAGACCTCTCAGCCTTCTGGGACCACTACCAAGAGGTATTAGGGGGGTCGACCCCCAAAGGGGAGTTGACGGTCGCCGCGGTCGTCCTGTCGAGGGTCGTGCCAGACGCGAGTGGCATCGTGCTGTTCGTCAGTGTCCGGGAGTCAGCCGCATTCTACCCCTCGGGTCTGGTTCGATCTTCAGGAATGTGCCCGTCAGTCGAATGTCGATTGGCGGAGGTGTTTGAACGCCAAAACCGCCGCAGAAGGGGTCGCCCCCAGAGGCGTGATTTTAGCCTCGATTGGGGCAGTGTTTATAGGGGCGCAGGAGGGGTGTCTCGGGAGGTTCTGAAACCTGGCATGTTGGGGGTGGGTCAGCCCGATTCTGCTTAACTTGACAATACCCTCGGACGCGCGCCTGGAACCTGCACTTCAGGCATCGTGTTCGTCCGGAATAAGCGGCGGCATGGAATCGCCAGGAGCCGCGCCCACGAGGTCGCTCGATTGCGCCGCGCACTGTCGGTCGCAATTCCCGTGCTGGCGTACATCTGCCGGTACAGTTTCGAAATAAGGAGGAAGGCCAGACGGGTGCGCAGATCGGGGGTGCACCGCGAGCGCTTCCAAATCGAGCGCAGGCTGTAGAACCGGTCCCAGACGCCCTGTGTCCTCTGCCGCATCTCGTCCGAACTCATCGTCGGATGCGGCATGAACATCTTCGGCCGCTGCTCCGCCGGAATCAGCCAATACCGCGTCAGCGGTATGCCGGTAACTTCTGGAGGTGTATCGCCGAGCGATTTTTCCCACTTCTCGAAATCCACCGTGCCGCAGAACGGCGTCAACATCACGAACTGGGCGAAGGTCAGGTCCGCCTTCTCCGCCAGTTCGCGCGTCGCCTCGAAGGTCGTTTCCCGATCGGTCGGCAGACCGAAGATAAACGATCCCAGCACGTGCACGCCGTGTTCGCGGAAGGTCCGCAATTGCTGCACCAGGCTCTCGCCGGATGCATTGAAGTCTTTGTGAACGGCTTTGAGGCCTTCCCGCGTCACCGCCTCCACGCCCACCAGCGCGCCCTTGATGTGTGCCTTGCGCATCGCGTCGAGGAAGCTGGGGTCTTCCGCCGCTTCCATCGTGATTTGCGTCAGAAAGATCATGTCGCCCGGCAACTCCGCCAGCCGCGCCATGAACTCGAACCGATCGCGGCGCATGCCCGTCAACTCCGCGACTCGCGCCGCGTTATTCTGGCGCTTGGCGTTCTTGATATCAGTCAGGGACACCGGATAGAAATTGTCGTCGGCGAGCGCGATGAACCGGTACCCGCGCCGGCGCAAATCGACGATCTCCTCAATCACCGGATCCGACGCGCGCTGCCGCGGCTTTTGTCCGTCGGTCCGCCAGACCGAGCAGAAGGAGCAATGCTTCGAACACCCGCGGACGGTTTGCACGGACGCCCACAGGTACCCGGCTTGCGGCAGCAGATCCCAGCGCGCCGCCTTGAATTGAGACGCGTCAACGCGGCCGCCTTCATACACGCGCCTTGAGGAGCCGGCCATGAAGTCGTGCAGAGCCTGGCCCCAGGCGACGTCGCCATCGCCTTTGACAACGGCGTGCGCTCCGCCACGGTCGAACGCTTCGTCGGGATAGAGCGTCGTATGGATCCCGCCGAACACGACGTGCGCGCCCCGGGCGCGCGCCAGTGTCCCGACGGCGTAGCCGCGAAGCGCATTCCCGGTATGAATACCGATGCCGACCACATCGCCTGGGTGCACGGCCTCCGGATTCAGGGCACGCAGTGTTTCGTCGCAAAGAACCGGACCGCCAAAGGACTCGGGCGTTGCCCCCGCCAGCACATACAACCACCGCGGCGTGATGACCGCGGTACCAAAAGAGCTATCGCTCGGATTGACCAGGTGAACTCTCATACGTCTCTCGTCAGCCTCCACATCAGGGCTTAGCCTTTACCGGATCGTTCAGCGAGGCGAGGACCTTGGCTTCACGTTCAAAGCGGGCAAGCCGATCAGGATCCTCCGTGAAGGCTTGCGGCAGCACCTTGAGCGCCACGTCCCGGTCCAGCTTGGTGTGGCGCGATACACCTCGCCCTATAGTTGTGCCGCGTGGAAAACTGTGCAACAAGAAAATGGAGGAATACGCACCGTCTCCGCTACGAATCAACCTCGCCCACCGCCACAACGGTTAGGCATGGACGCTCGAGCGGAGACGGCGCGCTTTGGCCCGACATCGCATACTCAGATGTCGTCCGAGTGTTGACACTCAGGACTCTACTATAGGGCTTGCGTAGGGCCGAAGCCACGCGCGTGTTCCCGAACAGGAGGGATCATGCGAACCGATCAGGAGTTGGCGGCATACATCGGGTTGGACTGGGGCGATCAACGGCACGCGGTCCAGATCCAGGCGGCCGCGGGGGGTCCCGTGGACCAGAGTGAGCTCGAGCAGCTCTTGGTGCCAATTCTGGACGACGATGATTCGAGATGACGGAACCTCGCTGTCGCTCTCGATTTCAGCGTCCTTGATAGCCAGAAGCCGCTGACCGTCGAGTGACACGTCATAGTTTCGCCCGACAGCACTCCCAACACCTGCCATGTACGGCCAGTCCATGAGCGGCCTGCGGGCGTTCACGGAGAAACTAGCCTCTTGCTCCTCTAGGGTGACGGCCATCAGTCTCCGAACGCTACTAGCACCAGCAGGTTCGATGTAGAAAAGTTCCCGCCCAGCCGGTGACCAGAGAGGCTCGAGCCCTCCGGCATTCGACACCAGGACTCATCGCGTCCTGGCGGTTGCCTGGATTCCGCGAGGGTTACGGGATGAAGGTGAATTTCACCTGGCCGGTGATGGCACTGCTCACCCGCGCAAGCACCGAGTCTGTTTGCGGCCGGCCCCACGCACGCACATGTACGTAGTAATCACGGTTCGGCTGAAGTCGGGACGTCTGGAACAGCGGCAGCCGAGATTGGTTCGTCAACCATCTCTTCACCACTTCTTCATCTCGTGTGACCATCGTTTCTACGACACGGCCGTCGATCGTCCGCGCCAAGGGTGTGCCGTCCAGTGAGGCTGTCGTAGCTGTTGGTGCTGCTGACAACGGCGCTCGCGACCGTTCGGTCCACCCAGAACTTCACAATCAAGCGGAGCTCGACATCGTAGGTAAACGTGGTCTGTAGGCCGCTAAAGATCACGTCATGGGTGTCAGAGTCGTACGCCTCTGGTAGCTCGAGCGAGACCAGTACCTCGTCGCCACGTATGAGCGGTACGATGCGGAGGTGCTCGGGTGCCTGCGCAAGGAGACTGGTGCTGAGCAGGGCCACGCTGCACCAGAGACGCCAATCCCTCGGATTCATTCTCGACCTCCGGGTCAATACCGAATTGCCAGCGCCATCGTTCCGCGCCAGAATGAGAGCCGCTCAGGCCCGAAGCTCAATCCGCGGCCCGCAGACATTCTGCGGATGGTGCGGAAGTGTCGCAACTCCCAGCTCAGGCCGATCCGGTCCGTCAAAAAGCCCGTCGCGCCGCCGGCGAGCTGCATGGCGGGTAAAGTGTCCGCCACGTCAAACACGTTGAGTCGCTGTTCAATCCGCACGCGCATGAGACCCGCACCGCCAACGAAGTAAGGCCGCAGTCCGTACTCGTTCAGGTGGCGCGGAAGCGCCACAACGACGCTACCGGCCAGTGTCGTGACACTGCTGTGTGCGACTAGCTGTCGATCGCCAGACTCGAAGAGGCCCGTCGCGTGGCTGAAGTCTATGTCGAGTCCGACCACCTCGCCGAGCAGCACACCACTAACACCCAACACGACGGTCGGGCTGCCAGCCGCATCCTCCACATCTATAAACGTGGTGTCCCCGCCGAAGGCCATTCCAAGGAACGGTTTGACATGCCATTCGGCCGAAACCTCCGCGGCCGACCCAATCAAGCTCAGCGCAATTGCAGTCACCGCGACTCGCATTGCAGTCAGCGCGTCCTTACGGAAGGAACAGCTCCAAGAACAGTCGCGCAAATGGGGACTGTGTCAGACCACCTGCCGCCAGTGTGTGTGGCTTCGCAAGGCCGTCACTGTTCGCTATGACAACCAGCGTGAGCCCTTGCCTTAGGGCCGTCACCACAAGTGACGATGAAGCGTTCTCACCAACGCCGAACTGCCACACGACCGGCTGGCCCCTATAGGTTTCAACGAACCAGCCGAGACCATGCGGCAGAGGCAAGCCGTTCGATCCGATGGGCGGGCGCCACGCGAGGGCAAGCGTGTCGGCGTGTAAGAGCAGGCCGTTCCTGAGTGCGAGGTCGAACCAAGCAAAGTCCCGGACCGAGGATATAAGCCCCCCCGCAGCAGTTAGTGTCGTCTCGGCGTAGCGCGACTCAACGAGGCGTCCCTGTTCATCCTCGGCGTACGGCGTGGCAACTCCTCGACGACCTCAACTTCGACGGATCGCCATTACATCCGCCAACAGGCAGAGCGGGCACTCGAGGCCGGCGCCGCTGGCCGATGAAGCGTGACGAAGAACTGTCGCGAACCTCTATAGGTGCTGCGGGAAGTTCATCTTGCGGAGGAGGGCTTGGAAGCGGGGGTCGGAGCGGAGGGGGTCGAAAATGAAGGACTGGCCATTGAACGTCATCAGGCCGTCGCGGTCCTCGGCAGCTTGCTGCAGCTCGGATATCGCCCGATCGTGGTTTCCCGTTCCCACGTTGACGATCGCCAAATTCCACCCAGAGACGTAGCCCCGGCTTCTTCGTCGCTCAAGACCCTCCAGAATCCGAAGCGCCTCTTGTTGACGACCAGCGAGCCCCAATGCCCACCCGAGTAACGCCTCAGATATCGGATCACCAGGCGCCAGGCTGACGGCCGTCTCAAAAGCCTCGGTGGCCTCGTCGTACTGCCCCTGACCGGCCGAGGCCCACCCTACACACCAATGAAGTACATGGTGGTTCGGGTCCAACTCTATGCCCGCCCGTGCCTCGACGGCCGTTTCCTTAAATCGTCTGACGAGCATAAGAGCCAACGCGAAGAGATAGCGGACAAACGGGGATAGGGGATCGGCAGCAACCGCCTCTCGGCCTTCCTTCACCACCTGTTGCGCGTTTCCTAGTTTGGCAAGCAGCAGGGCGAGGCTGACGCGAATGTATGTACCACCTGGACTGAGCGCCGAAGCACGACGATACTCGCGTTCCGCTTCCGCCCAGTTCCACTGGTAGTCAGACACGATCCCGAGGCCAAAATGCGCGTCCGTAGCGGTGTCGTCGAGGGCGAGCGCCTTGAGCGCGGCCTCTTTCGCCTCCGGCATCACGTCGAGGGGTCGTACAAAACCGAGCGTCATCCGAAGAGCCTGAGCGTAGGCGACACCGGCGTGCGCTTGGACGCAGTTGGAATCTATCGCCACCGTGCGCATGAGGCGGGGGTCTCGGGCCTCATAGACGATGCCCATGCCACCGCTGCCGAGCTGGCTGACGATCTCGCACGGGCCGAGTTGGGTACCGGGGGACAGGGTCATCGGAGGGGGCCAGTATATCGCCGCCCTCGGAGTGCAACCTGTTGCGCTGAGCTACTCCGGCCCATGCCAACCAGAGAATGCGACGGAATCCGTGACCAGCTGGGCAGACGCCGCCTTCACCGCCTCCGAATCCTCATCCGTGTCGACCCCACCTGCGTCTGTGCCATAGGTGAAGGTCGACGGCCTGGCTTGTCGCCGCAGCGGGGGTCGTTACGGGACGTTGTCGCCGGCGGAATGGGGAAGACTACTTGGCCGCTCGTGGTTGCTGAAACTTGACCCGGCCGCATTTCGGACAGATCCACTTCCGCTGCTTATGGTGGCTTCGCTTATCTTCCTTCATCGCTGCTCGACACCTCGGGCAGGTCATCGCGGGAGACTCGGCTCCTCCGGGAGCGGCTGCGTCCTCGACCGCTTCGCCGGACCGTATCGGCCGCAGTGACTATGGTCGGTCCCCGGTTGCACGCTCAGACCCCACGCGTCTTCTTCGTCGGTGAGGTCACTGACCGATGGTTCGACGCCAGGACTTTGGCTTCACGCTCGAATCTGGCAAGTCGATCAGGATCGTCTGTGAACGCCTGTGGCAACACCTCCACGTCCCGGTCGAGCTTGGTGTCCCTGGCGCGATACACCTCACCCATGCCGCCTTCGCCGATCTTGGCGGTGACGTCGTAGTGGCCGAGTCGGGAACCGACTTCGAGTGCCATAAGGGTTAGGAGCTAGATCCAGCTCATTCTATGTCCAAGCTTTGGCTAGCCCAACAGCCTGCACAGAAATGCCACTAGAAGGCGAACGCTCGCATTGTGCGGGGCTTCAGCAGCCTCACGGGTGGTCGGGCCGTTTGGAATCGTTCGAAGGCGTTAGAGGCCGTGCGCTTTTGGCAGTGCAACGTGTTGCCCTGGGTAACTGTGAAGCGGGATCCGAAGCTAAACTATCAATTCGTGGTCACCCGCGGCTTCAGCTCCTTACTAAGCGTCCGAACAGGGTAGTGGGCTCATGGGGTGTTGCTAGACCCCTTCACGAAAGGTGAGCGCTGCCGGCACTGCGCGCCTTGACCGATGCACAGTCTCCGCGGCGCCGCGATTGACAGCCTCAGCTCAACCAAGTCGACGCCACACCGATGGTGCCCGCCGGCGCCACGGGGAACCTCCGCGATTCGAACATGTCGACGCGGCTGCCTGTCGGGGCTCACCTCGACACACTGTTCGCGGCTTCCTCCCTTTCGGTGGCGCGAGCTCCAGCGAGGCGGACCGGCATGCTGTAATTGCCCTCGTGACACGCGTATTCGAAGACCTGATCCTGGCTCTTGGTCATCGTCGTTTCTGCGGACCACGAGTCCGTCCACGTGGCCGGATCGGTGATCGTGTATTCGTAGAGAATCGTCCCCGCATCCGTTCGGGTGAACCGCTCGACTACAGTCTGCTGCTCGCTAGAGGTGAGATTCGGCCGTCCGGCGTGCATATGTTTCCCATTGAAATCGGTCGTCTCGACGACGAGCGTCTCGCCCTCCCAGTGGCCGCGCGAGTCCCCCATCCACTGCCGAATGCCGGGTCCCAGATGCGGGCGTCCATCCAGAGGAATGACGCGCACGTCATGAATCTGTTCATTGAGAATCGCGACGTGACCGGGTGCCTGAAACAGTTGAATATTATTGTTGTACCCACCAGGGTTGATCGGCGGGCCGGCTTTGGCATGCTGGATGCAACGATCCCCCGTATCCGTGTCCAACCATGAAATCGGGGGGACGATGCCACGGTTGGCGTTGGTAAACCGCCGGGCCTCCGGCGATGTAGCTTGCAGCTCCGCCTCCGGCGTCAGGGCTGGCAGTCGGCCGTTGGGCGGATCCACGATCCGTGACGTGCGTCTGGTCCCGACGACCGTCGTGCCTCGGTCAAACCAGAACTGATTGTAGTTGCCGACGATGTCTCCGGGCACCGCTTCATCGCGACCCTCGATCTCATCGAGACTCGCCGCAACAAACTCGGCGGCTTCCTCCTCTGTAAACACGTCCTTCCCCTCGAGCTCACGGGGGCGTTCCAGGGGCGTCAGCGTCCGGAAGTCCCAGACGCCCTGTAGGTCCGGATCGCCCCACGAGGTCAGCCACTTCCCCGTCTCCGCCGCCGGGGCCTGGCCAGCCATGGGGACCGGCGCCAGCAACACCAACACCACCGCCATCGCGCCGACGAGACACTGCCTCTTTATCATCTGAAACCTCCCGGTCCGAGCGAAGCGCTCGGCTACCCTGGCCGTCACGTAGGTCTTCACTGAACCCCTGTCCCACAGACCGGCCACTTATACTCCCGTGTGACACTAACACTTCAGACACTGGTTGAGAACTGGAACATTCGCCAGTGGGGTTTAGAGCCTCAGAGGCGTGGATCTGCGCAATGTTCGGCTGGTTCAGGCTGGCGAGAACTTGCGCCTCTCGCTGGAACCGCGCAAGCCGATCGGGATCAGTGGCAAACGCCTCGGGCGGGATCTTGAGCGCCACCTGCCGGTTCAGCTTGGTATCGGTAGCTTGATAGACCTCGCCCTATAGTTGTGCCGCGTGGAAAACTGTGCAACAAGAAAATGGGAGGAACACGCACCGTCTCCGCTACGAATCAACCTCGCCCACCGCCGCAACGGTTAGGCATGGACGTTCGAGCGGAGACGGCGCGCTTTGGCCCGACATCGCATACTCAGATGTCGTCCGAGTGTTGAGACTCAGGACTCTACTATAGGGCTTGCGTAGGGCCGAAGCCACGCGCGTGTTCCCGAACAGGAGGGATCATGCGAACCGATCAGAAGTTGGCGGCATACATCGGGTTGGACTGGGGCGATCAACGGCACGCGGTCCAGATCCAGGCGGCCGCGGGGGGTCCCGTGGACCAGAGTGAGCTCGAGCAGCGGCCCCACGTGCTGCACGGCTGGGTGGCCCAGCTCCGCGAACGGTTTGGCGGCCGTCCAGTAGGGATCGCCATCGAACAGCGCCGGGGCGCGGTGATCCACGCGCTGATGCAGTACGAGTTCCTGGTGCTCTACCCGGTCAATCCCAAGGCCCTGGCGCGCTATCGGGAAGCCTTCCACCCCAGCGGCGCCAAGGACGACCCGACCGATGCCGCCTTACTGCTGGACCTGCTGCGCAAACATCGCGACCAGCTCCGGCCCTGGCACCCGGATACGGTCACCGCGCGCCAGCTCCAGCTGCTCTGCGAGCACCGGCGCAAGCTCGTCAATCTCCGGGGCGGCCTCACGAACCGGATCACGAGCCTGCTCAAGCAATATTTCCCCCAGGCCCTCGACTGGGTCGGCACCCTCGACTCGCGACAAGCGTGCGACTTTCTCACCAAGTGGCCCACGCTCGCGGCCGTGCAGCGGGCGCGTCCCACCACCGTCCGCCGGTTCTATCAGCAGCACAACTGTCGCCGCGCCCCCGTGATCGCCACCCGGCTTGACCAGATGGCCACCGCCCAGCCGCTCACGACCGACCCGGCGATCGTCGACACGCTCGCGCTCGCGGTCCAGAGCTACGCCGCCCAACTGCGACCCCTGCTCGAGGCCATCGACACCTTCGACACGCAGATCGCAGCCGTCTTCGCCGCCCACCCGGATCGGGAGCTGTTCAGGAGTTTCCCCGGCGCCGGGGCCGTCTGCGCGCCCCGCCTTGCGGCCGCCTTCGGCACCGACCGCACCCGCTGGGACGCGGCGACCGAGCTCCAGTCACACGTGGGCAGCGCGCCGGTCACCGAACGCAGCGGCAAGGCCCTCTGGGTGCATCACCGCCTGGCCTGTCCGAAGTTCCTCAAGCAGACGTTTCACGAATATGCCGACCAGTCGATCCGCTTCTCCGTCTGGGCGCGCCGCTACTACGATCAGCAGCGCGGCCGCGGCAACACCCATCATGCCGCCCTCCGATCGCTCGCCTTCAAATGGATGCGGATTCTCTTTCGCTGCTGGCAGGACCGGACCCCCTACGACGAAGCCAGGTATCTCGACGCGCTCCGCCGACACGGGTCGCCACTCGTCAAAGAATTGGCTTGACGGCACAACTCAGATGTCCATGCCGCCCTCGCCGATGAGGGCGGCGACGTCGTAGTGGCAGAGTCGGGAGCCGACGGTCAGGGCCATAGCGTGTTGTGATCTATCGACGCACTTCAGCTGGATTATAAGATCACCGACCTGCACGGAGCGGCGAAACAGAGCCAGTTCGTGGCCTTGACCTGACTCGAGCCCGACAGGTCGCCAGATGAGGACTGTCTCGGCAGAAAAAACGTAATTGAAGACGTGGATCTGGACGTGCGGAGCTGATGACATCGAAGGATTCAACCTCGATCCCTGATGTTGCGTATGCCGCAAGAGACCTCACCTTCACTCTTGACTCGTGACGTGGTTCGGGTGTGCCTGGACTGTGTCAAGAGGTGGTTCTCCCACGTCGACGGGCAGTCACAGGAGAAATGAGATGAGTAAACGATTTCTCGAGTGCATCAGTGTACTAGCGGTGATCATGGCCGTGACCGTCCTTCTGAAGCTCGCGCCGGTCTCGGTCGCAGGTCAGGCCCAGACGGTTCCCGCTACCGGGTGGGGCGAGCCCGACCTGCAGGGCATCTGGACCACGACTTACGACACACCGTTACAGCGACCCGCTCGGTTTGCCGACCAAGAGGTCTTCACCGACGAGGAACGAGCCGAACTCGACAGTGAACGAGCGGCCATCAATTACCGCCGCCCGCGCTCGCAGCGCGGGAGCGAACAGGACGTCGGTGGTGCATACGACCGGTCGACCTTTTTCAGTTACAAGCATACCGGTCGGCGCACGTCGCAAATCGTGGATCCGCCGGATGGGAGAATTCCTCCCCTCACGCCTGCAGCCCAGGAGCGGCGGGACGACCTACGCGAGTATCAGCTCGCGCTCCTGCAAGCCACAAACACCTGCAAGAACGACATGCCCCAGTGCGCGGGTGGGCTGTACGGGCCGCCGTCACCGAGGCGTGCTGAGACGCCTCCGCACTACCTGACCAGCGCTGTGAATCGCGCTGATGGTCCAGAGGATCGAAGCTTGGGGGAGCGGTGTATGTCGGCCCGCCTGCCCGACTTTGGTAGTAGCAGGGCTGGCTTTTTCCTCCAGATTGTGCAGTCGCCCGGAACGGTGTCGATCTTTTACGACACGGGGCAGGGACAAGGGTGGCAGCGCGTCATCCCGGTGACCGACCGCCCGCATCTGCCCCCTCACGTACGCCAGTGGTGGGGGGACTCGCGCGGCCGATGGGAGGGCGAGACGCTCGTTGTCGATGTCACCAATTTCAGCCCCAAGACCGACATCCAAGGATCGCGCGAGAACCTGCATCTCGTCGAGCGCTGGACCCGCGTTGACGCGGAGACGATCGAGTATGTCGCCGAGATGGAGGATCCGACGACGTGGACGCGTCCGTGGACGGTCGCGCTCGAGCTGAGCCAACAGAGCAACGAAGCCAATCGGATATATAAAGAGCCTCGGTGTCACGAGGGGAACTACGGTCTACCGGGGTTGCTCGCTGGCGGCCGGGTCCAGGAGCGGGCATTCGCCGAAGGCCGGGGTCCGGATCCGGCCACCACGTGCACGGCTGGATGTGGATCGGGATTTGATGGCGACAACCGTGACCCGCTCCGTTAACAGAAGGACGACGCGTTAGGACTCGTCCGTGACCGAGTCCCATCCCCCCCTCGCCGATGAGGGCGGTGACGTCATGGTGGCCGAGTCGGGAGCCGAGGGTCAGGGCCATGAGCAGAATGCTTTCAGTTCTCAGGCCGAAATCTTCGAACCTTCTGCGCGACAACGAGATCTGAAGATCGAAACTCCTGCTTGGCCTGTGCCGACGCGGCGGGGGCCGGCACGTGGTGGCGTGAATGACTGCCACCCGAAGGTAGCGGCCTCACGCCCTCAAATAGCGTCGCAGTCCGTTTCCGCCGTCATCTTCGTCATCTGGGCATCTTGACCTGTAGCCGCTCATAGATCCTAGAGGACGGCCCGCGGGTCGACGTTCTCGACACGAGCGCCGTAGTGCTCCGCGTGACTGCTCAGATCCACCTGAGTGGCCGCCTCCTGCGCCGAGACGCCCTGGCCGTGGAGCGCCGTCACCTGCTGGTCCAGATCGCGAAGATACGCTTGAAGATGGTCGATCTGCCCGCGCTCCCGGAATGGCAACCCGTGCCCCGGTACCATCGTGTCGAAGTCGAGCGCCTTTAGGCGATCCAGCGAGGCCGGCCATTCCTCGACAAAGCCGTCTCCCATATAGGGTAGGCCGTTGTTCCCGGGGCTGCCGACAAAGAAGTCGCCGGTGAACACGATCCGCTCCTCGGGCAGGAATACCAGGGTGTCACCGCCGGTGTGGCCAGGTCCCGGATGATGGAGCTGCACCTCACGGCCGCCCTTCACGAGCGTCATCGTATCGCTGTAGGTCACGTTCGGGGGGGTCGGCTGCGTCTCCTGCAAGGCCTCCCAATGCGCCATCTGAATCCGGAGCTGCGTCTCCAGGTCTTCGCGATCGGAAGCGTCCGTCGTCCGGGCGATGCGACTCTTCAGCTGCTCGATCTGTCTCGGAATCCCCTCCGTGAACGACCGGTTGGTGCGTTGGGTGAGCACGTCCGATGACAGCATGGTGCGCACGAAGTCGTGACCGAGGATCTCGACGTCGTCGCCGAAAATCTGATTCCCGTGGGCGTGGTCGAAGTGATAGTGCGTGTTGAACACGTACTTGATCGGTTTGTCCGTCAGGGTCTCGATGCCCTGCACCAGCCCGCGCGCCGCCGCCGGGGTGACCGACGTGTCGACCAGCATGACGTGGTCGTCATTGATGATGACCAATGAGTTACTCATGACGGTCATCGACCCGGGGAGGCAGGAGAGTGGGGGGCTCCGCTTTGGGCAGTGCAACGTGTTGAACAGGTGAAGCGGTAGTGGTAGACAGGTTAACCGGATGGAGCTACCCTGGCTGTGTGTTGGGAGTGGCCCGAAGTGCGGATCGGCGCCGGAGCAACACAGGAGGTGTCAGATGAGCGATCGTTTTCTCGCCGGGTTATTGACAGTGATCGCGGTCGTATGCCTGGCGTCGTCCCCCGTCGCTGGCCAGAACGCCTCGACCGCGCCCCAGACACCCTGGGGTGACCCGGACCTCCAAGGCATTTGGGACTTCCGCACGATTACGCCCATGGAACGACCTGGCGAGTTCGCCGGGAAGCAGGTGCTGACGGACGAGGAAGCAGCGAACTTTCAAGCGCAAGAGAATCGACGCCTCAATCGTGATCTGATCGATCCGAAGAAGGGTGGGCTCAACTATCCACCCGAGTCAGCGGGAGGCGTTGTTCCCTACAACGAGTTCTGGTACGACCGGGGCACGACGCTCGTCGAGGACAAGCGCACGTCGCTGATCGTCGACCCGCCGGAAGGGAGAATCCCGCCGCTGACGGCGGAGGCGGAAGCGAGAGCGGCGGCGAGACGCGAGCTGCGGAGCGACCACCCCGCCGACTCATGGGAGGATCGGAGCTTGGGCGACCGTTGTCTCGTGGGTTTCAATGCCGGCCCGCCGATGGTACCCAGTGCGTACAACAACAACGTTCAGCTGTTTCAGACCCCAGACTACGTGGTGATTTTCAACGAGATGGTCCACAACGCGCGCATCGTCCCGCTGGACGGGCGTCCGCATGGACACATCCGCCAGTGGGTCGGCGACTCGCGTGGCCATTGGAAGGGCACGACGCTGGTCGTCGAGACGACGAGCCTTAGCGAGAAGTCGGGGTTTCGAGGCTCGAGTGCGAACCTACGCGTCGTGGAACGCTTTACGCGCGTCGACCCGGACACGGTTAGCTACGAGTTCACCCTGGAAGATTCCGAGACGTGGACGAGCCCATGGACCGCCGTGGTGCCAATGACGAAGACCCAGGGTCCGATTTTCGAATATGCCTGCCACGAGGGCAATTACGCCATGGAGGGAATCCTTGGTGGGGCTCGCGCCGAAGAGCGGGTCGCGAGCACCGAATCGAGGTGAGTTTCAAGCGACCTCTCCGCCGTTCGCTCGCCAGCCTGGGACCGTCTCGAAGAGATCCTCTGCGGGGGATCGAGCCATGAAGGTCCTCCGGCCGGCGACTCCAACAGTCACGCGTTTGCCTGACCGAGGGCGCTTCCGTCATTAAGTGTTGTTACGCTGCGACCGGCATGTACATGACAGCGGCAGCGGCCGTCCTACGCAAGTCAGCGAACGCCAGCACGTCGCTCAGCCACCAGACAACGCGCCGCACGGACACGAAGATGTCCCGCAGGGTCAGCCGCCGCGTGGCGAGTCCCGCCTGCATCGCAGGCGTCCGCGTCTCGCGGCCGAACTTCAGCGCCCGATGCGGCCGAACGAAGTTGTAGTAGCAACGCAGCAGCTCAAGATGCGCGTCGAACGTGTCCGTCGCGCGCGCATGGGCCAGCGTCCGTCTCGACAAGTAGGCGGAACTCTGCCGGATGGTCAGATTCAACCGCTCGATGAACGACGTGTTCACCGTCGACGAGTCCTCCGAGTGCGTCAGCGCCTCGTCGAATCGCCAGGCGGCGCCGATCACCGTCCGTCGGTCGACCCGCACCACGCGGTCATGGCGGCGGGTCTTGATCACCTGCGCATAGAGCGCTGCGGGACCGAAGACCCGGCGGATGGCCGTACCATAGAACTCGAAGCCGTCGGTGACGATCAAGGGACCGGCGGCGAACGTCATGCGCGACGCGACGTCACGCACGAGCGCCAGGGTGTTCCGGTAGCTGCGTCGCCCGACGACGGTCGACGTCCACAGACGCGACCAGACCTCAATCGCCGCGAACACCCACGTCGGCCGGGTCTTCCCCCCGGTGAACGAGCGGATCTCGTCGGCTTGCAGCTCTGTGGCGACGAAGCCGGTGGTCCTCCCGTTGCTAAATCGGCGACACACCAAGGCAGCCCGCTCGAGCCAGCGGGCTACGGTGTTCCAGGCCAGCCGCTCAACCCGGGCGATCGCCGACCGGCTGACACCCTCAACGCTCAGCGTGACGACCGTGTCGAACGTCGTCCGGCGATGCTGGAGGCGGTAATAGGGGGTGCCTTTCGTCGTCGAGAACGTCTGTCCGCACTTGATGCATCGGTATCGACGCCGTTTCCCGGCCGTGGTTCTGTAGAAACCGTAACGGATGATGCATCTGGACTCGACGTTTCCGTGGAAGGAACACTCGGGATTGAGACAGCTCGGTTTCTTCACTGTGCGTGGGCCTTGTCGTCGACAGTACTGTGGTACGCAAATGACGGCCCACACTCTAGTGCCTCCTGCTATCCACTATGGATACGGGCGGCATCATCCTGGAGGTGGAGCGGGGCAAGACGACCATCAACCCAGAAAGATGACGATTAAGACCAGCAACACATCGATGAACGGCGTGATGTTGATGTCGTGGTTTTCCGTGGGCTTCGAGGCCTCTACGACCGACTCCGCTCCATGGTGTTTGTGAGCCGCCATTGGTCTACTCTCCAGCGGGCGCGGTGCCGCCCGGTCGCTCTGCAATCAGACCGATTTTCTCGATACCGGCCCGCCGCAACTGGTCGAACACGTTCATGATCTGGCCGTACGACACAGCCTCGTCAGCCTTGATGAGGACGAGCCGCTCGAACTTCCGGTCGAGGGCAGTCTGGATCGCGGTCAGAAGCTGCCTCTCCTCGGTGGGGATGTTGTCCACAAAGAACCGACCTGACAAGTCGACGTGGATGACGGTAACGTTGTCGTTGTCGATCCGCTCAACCGTGTTGATCGCCTCCGGCAACCGGACCAAGACGCCCGCGTGCAATAGTGGCGCAATCAACATGACGATGATGAGTAAGACCAGCATCACGTCCGCCAGCGGCGTCACATTGATCTCAGAATTGTACGCATCTTTCTTGCCGCCAACTGCCACTCCCATGGAGGAACCCTCCTCTGCTCGTCACGCGTGTACGACGGGCGGCTGCAGGGTGTGCGTCAAGGATCCAACACACCGCGCAGCGCACCACAGCTGCTACGACTTCTTCTTGATCGCCAACTACCAACAAGCTTGTTTTCTTCGTTACTCTCGCACTTACCGAACACCCTACTCTGGCGGCTAGGTCTGCGGCTTCCCTGCGCGGCACCACACGGGGTGAGCTGTTCCCGCGCGTCGGCTTCATCGTGACCAACATGGCCCTCCCGAGCCGCTCGGTCGTGAGGTTCGTGTCGGCTTCAGGCTAGCACGAGGGCGACCTATCTGGGTCGCCTTCACTTTGTAACGGCCCGTTGAGAGGGCGCGACACGGCGTTGAGCGCTCCGTTACCCTCCCACCCGAAAACCCAGCAAACATGCACCTCTCGGGCTGAGGGGGGCCGACTGTCTCCCCCTTTTCAATCTCGGGGAGCACAGCCGGCCGGCGGCTATTACAGCAATTCCGCCAAAGTGCCACAGTGCCGTCTTCGGCCCGGAATAGTTGAAGGCCGTCCTGCGCTCCTGGCCTCCGATACGCTGGGCGAAGTACCTGATTACTTCATTCTGCTGGAGTGGGCTGGGACGGACGTTGCGGCGATTCGTGACTATCGCTACGCGAGACATGTAATGGTCGAAGCTAACCAGGTCAGTTGACCGCGACAGTGCGGGCCTGGCGTTCTACTTTGACTCGGAAGCTCATCCTGGACGTGTGAGCCTCTCCCCCGTGAGCGACACATTGATGAGGGACATTCGGTCGAAGCCAATGTCGGGGCCATACCCGCGGCCTGCTTCAACACCGTGCGCCGCTTGCCACGCCAGTAACCGGGGCTTTGGGCGTAGCCACGCCTAGCATATGCTGCTCTCGTGACGTCGCGACAAGCAACGCGGTGGCCTCGAGGTTGACCGCCGCCTCTTCTCCTCGAGGACCCTGCTTGGCGTTGCCCAAACCGTCATCCGACCGCCTGTGGCTGAGTACTTCGGAGACCGTCATCGGCCCGACACCGCCCTCGAGGACCCTCCAGCTTGGCGATACGATCCCGCTTGACCAAACCGTCCGGATCTCGACAAGTGGTGACTACCCGCTCCCGGCCCGAGCGACACGCCTAGTCACGCGCTGCACGGGGTCGGTCACCGTGATGTTCTCGACCGGTCCGGGGGCGATGGAGAGCAACACCTGCGAGAGCGCTGACGGGACCGCAAACCAGACCAACATCGTGACGGGCGCGACGCAGGTAACATTCCAGCTCGGCGCCGGCGCGTTCGCCGATGTCACCCTGACCTGACCGAGGCGAACGACAAAGGGCTTCCCCGAAACGGGGGCTGTGGGTGCAGGTCCCTGTGTGGGCGAGCCCTACGTACGACGCTCAAGAGCCCTCTGCTTGCGCGGGTGCGGCAGGCCGTGCTCGACGTAGTGCTTGAGTTCTGCCAACCCGCCGCTCCTGACGATCCACCACTTCACGAGCGGTTCCATCAGTCTGAGGATCCCGCGGAGCTGGATGGTCGCGTGCATCGTGACGACACAGTGGGTGGCATCGACGGCTTCGACGGACCATCGATTCATCGCCTCCGTGAACACCGGTGGGAGACCCTCGATCGCGCGATACTCGAACTCCATCGCGGTCGGGTTGTATCGGGTCAACACCTCTCGCACGGTCCGAGGAGCGATCGGCCCAATCGACTGGAGCTCGCAGGTTCGTACGACCCCGACCGCGGGAGGCGCGTCCGTGGATGACGACGTGATACCCACGATCCATCGGCTGATGTCCGCGAACTCATCGCCCAGGACCTTCCAGGCGACGCGAGCCGGCGTCGCGATGGCGATCTCGGCACTCACGTCCATGGGAACAGCATAGTGCCGGCTTCGTCATCGGACGCGTACGAGTGGAGGCCGTCTGGGTGGGCGCGCAACGTCACGCATGACAGCCCCCCTGGCGTTCATCCCGTGCGCCGGCGTGGTCCCTGCTCTGTACCCACTGACACGTGTCGCAGTCACCATGTCATGCACCGGCTGACGTGGGAGAAATCCCTGCGCATTTTGCAATTCGCCATGCACACGCTATAGGGGCCGAGGGTGGTGCCGGGGTGTAGCGGCATTTCAGTTTAGCGGCACGCTACGCCTGAGTTCATCTCGCCAACTGAGGATGACGCTCACTTTCAGCGATCGTCGCGAAGACTCAACCATCAAGAAACGCTGGCCGTCCGGCGCGACGTCGTAATTGGCGATGCCGATCAATGGAGCCGTGCGCAGGAACGCTCCGTCGAACAGCCGCTCAGGCGCCGTCACCGAAAGTGTCGGCTCGTGCTGTACGCGAACGACCATGAGAGCGTCATCGTCGAGTGTCCTGAAGAACAACTCTCGGCCGTCATGAGACCAGACGGGCTCGATACCACCACTGGTGGAGATGGCGGTCCGGCGGGCCCCGCTCGGGTGTGCCTGGAGGTAGATCTCGTCTCGACCGGACTCGTCGGATACATACACTAACGACCCCCCGTCGGGAGACAAGCGCGGTGAGCGTTCGTTAGACGACGTATCCGTTAGAGCTGTCAGCTGGCCGTCTGGAAACATCACACCAATGTCCCGGTCACCCATGGCACCTGCAGGGCCCCTGGTGCCTGTCAGAACCGTCGCCGGTGGGTAGTCCCAATAGGCGCGAGCGACCCGTCCGGCGACCACGAACCAGCAGCTTAGAGGCCGTCTAAAAGGAGCTCGGGCGGGCGGCTGCTGTCGGCGACTTGCCGATAGACGCCTCCAATACCGCTCCCGACGAGTGCGAACGTGACGTGCCGTCCATCAGGTGTCCACAGCGGATAGTAAGCGTTCGGGTCGTCGATCAGCCGAGTCCGGCTTCCGCGCTCCAGGTTCAACACCCAAATTCCGCGTCCGAACTCTCCTTCGACGGCTACTTCCCGCCCATCGGGCGAGAGGCGAGGCACTCTGTACGCGCTCGGTTCAAACTCCAAAGGTGTCGTCTGGCCTGTTCGATCGACCCACACCAGCCGCATGTTTTCGCCAGCGGCTACATAGGCGAGCGTGTCGCCGTCGCTTGCGACTGCGAAGCGACCCACACCATCCACCACCGGGACCCCCGCCTGCCTCAGACGGACGGCTTCGGCATCAAACGGGGCAGCCCACACGGCGCCGTCCCGGAGGTATAGGAGGTGACCGTCCTCCGTCATCCGGGGCTGGTAACCCTCGCCTAAGTCCGTCTGCTGGCCAGTGTCGAGATCGACCACGGCGAGTCGGTCGCCTGCCGCTCCGCCGGCTGTGAAGAACAGGAGGCTTTCGCCAGAGTGGAAGTCTGGCTCCGCGTGAACGACCTCGTCGGGACCGAACGAAGTGAGCGGTTCGGCGGAGCCGCCACGAGCGGAGACCTGCCACAACCCACTCTCGGCAACACCGAACACGATGGTGCCGTCGCCGCTCCAGCTGCCGCCCCGAAACGAACCGGCATCGCGCACACGGTGGTGGGAAGACCGCCCATCAGCGACACCCGCCTGAGCTCCCCCTCGGCCGCAAACGCCACGTCGCTCCCATTCGGCGAGAAGAATGGCGCCAAGGCACCTGCAGTACCCGGAATAGGCGTGGCACCAAACCGATCAAGCGGTCGCACGTAGAGTTCTCGGGCGCCGGCATCGTCTACACCAACGTAGACCACGGTCCGTCCGTCGGGGGAGAGCGCGATGCTCACTTCCTCGCTGAATGCCGGGGCTGCGGTGTCGGCGGACACCCGGAGGCGGGTGACGGTTCTCGGCTCGACAGGGAGGTATCTGAGGACCAAGCCCGTTAGCACGCTGGCTGCAATGCCCACCGCTATCACCACCGCCATTCCGATTCCGCCTGAACGGCGCACGCCAAAGTCGGTCGGAGGTGGGCCGACGTCGAACACGCCGTCCAGTGCCAGCCGCATGTCCCCAATGTCGCGTAACCGCCGCCTCGAGTCCTTGTGCAGGCATTGGCGGAGGCAGGTCACCAGGCCAGGCGAAAGCTCGGTAGGAAGGGAGTCCCATACCGGATCAGCCCGAATTACGTCGGCAAGAATGACCGACACGTCCTCTCCCTCGAACGCTCGCTTCCCGGTCAGCATTTCGTACAGCACGGCACCAAAGGCCCAGATGTCCGCTCGCTTATCGACGGGCTTCCCCCGCGCTTGCTCCGGCGACATATACGCCGCCGTCCCCAGGATCACTCCCATCTGGGTGGCCGCTGCTGTGAGGGTTGGCGACTGCGACGGATCACCTTGCGGTGTTGTGTCGAGAGCTTTAGCGAGACCGAAGTCGAGCACCTTAACCGTGCCATCATCCCGCACCTTGATATTGGCCGGTTTGAGATCGCGGTGAATGACACCGGCTTCGTGAGCAGCCTCCAATGCCTCGGCGATCTGCTTGGCTATCAGTAACGCTTCGTCGAGTGGGATACCCTTGCTAATCTGGTCAGCCAGCGTTGGCCCTTCCACCAACTCCAGCACCAACGCACGGGTGTCGTCGCTTTCCTCGATGCCGTAGATAGCGGCGATGCCAGGGTAGTTGAGGCTAGCAAGCACCTAGTGCCTCTCGCTGAAACCGCGCGAGTCGATCTGGATCAGTCGCAAACACCTCGGGCAGGATCTTCAGCGCCACCTGCCGGTTCAGCTTCGTATCCGTCGCCTGATAGACCTGGCCCATGCCGCCCTCACCGATGAGGGCGGTGACGTCGTAATGGCCGAGTCGGGAACCAACGGTCAGGGCCATGGCTATTGCGGGATGGTCTGCGGCTCATTCTATGCTCAAGCGGTCAACGGCTCCACCGGCCTGCACACAATGGCCTCTACAAGGCGTTCGTACGCTGCGGGGCTTCAGCAGCCTCGCAGGTGGTCAGAGTCGCCTGGGTCGATTGGAACGGCTTGTACGGCGTACGTTCGCTTTCGGGCTGTGCAACGTGTTGCACTCGGCAAATGCGAGGTCGGTTTCAATCCAACGGGTCCGCACGGGCAACGACATGCCTCGGACGCTTCGTCGCTATCCCGCAAGCGATCGAGTCCTCGAATACCTACGCATATGCGATGCCCTGGGTGTGCAGCCAGTCCTTGGCGATGGCTTCCAGCGCCGACGCGCGGAACTGGTGCCAGTCGTCGTCCAGGCCCAACCGCCGAAGAGTGGACCGGAACATGCGAAACGCGCCACGACCATGAAGGGCGTCAAGCAGGGCATCAGCCTGTCCGCTGTCCGGTCGCTCTCGTGCAAACTGTTCCATGATGGACCACTCATGCACATCGAAGCGTCCTGGCAGCATGACGAACCGGTCTGACGCGAGGGCGTCACGCACCTTCGGTAAGCTCTCCTGCTGCCAGGCCGGCACGTCGTCAAGGCTCTCGTCCCCTTCCACCAAGCGGCGCTCGTCGTCGCTCACCGTGACAATCTCGCCGGTATCTCGATTCAAGTACGAGTGCCAGTCCTCGCTGGGGGACTCAATGGCTTCGACCACGTCGCTGAGCTTGACCACGATCGCCATGTCCAGCCACCCCTCAGTTCCTGGACTCTACGAGGTCGGTGTCCCTGGCGCGATACACCTCTCCCATGCCGCCTTCGCCGATCTTGGCGGTGACGGAATACGAGCCGAGGGTGGTGCCGGGATCTAGAGAGCCATGTGCTGCCAACGCAAGGCCAGTGAGCGGTTCTCACCAACGACAGCGATGGCCTCCGGCGTACCACCTGACGCAGACACTCGCATGAGACCCGAACTAGCAGACGGACTGAAAACGATGACATCATTGTCACCCCAGCTCGCACCCCGCACGCGCCCGGATGGAATCGTCGTCACTTCGACTGGCGGTCCGCCCGAGACTGGCACCTTCATCAGTCGCGATCCGCTGAAAAACCCCAGCCAGCGTCCGTCGGGAGAGAAGAAAGGCGTGTACGCTCCTTCGGTTCGGGGAACAGGTCGCGCCTCCAACTCGTCGAGCCGGCGCAAAAAGATCTGTTGCAACGATTGTGCAACACCGGAGACATCTTCGCTCCCAACATAGGCAATCTGTCGCCCATCGGGCGAAACAGCTATCGCCACGCCGAAGAAGCTTTCCACGCGAGGTCGCGGAGAGACAACGAAACTCGTGAGCGCATTCTGCGCATCACGCGCGGGTGACAGTAGACGGCCACCAGCCGCACCAATACCCACGGCCGCGAGTACCACAGCCGTTGTCAGGATCGACCGCCAGGCCCCACCGGATGGCAAAATGTGCCGCGTCTCCCCCGCTTCACCACGAAAGGGGTCTGCCAGTGCGATCCGTGCCTCCCCTATGTCACGGAGCCGCCGTTTCGGATCTCGATCTAGGCAGCGATTCAGTAGTCGTAGAAATGGTGTCGGGAGATTTGCCGGCAGGGCCGTCCAGTCAACCTCTCTAGTGGCCTGTACTCATTGAAGTAGTACTGGTACCGTGACGCGCTATATGGCGCTGACACTGACGTCCGATGAACGTACCGAACTGGAACGACGCGTTCGCAGTCTCAAGATCCGCGCGGAGGACGCGCGCCGCGCGCGCGTCATTCTGATGCTGGCTGACGGCGCATCGTACTCGGCGATCGAGGCCGCGGTGCCTTGCTACCGCGACTACGTCAATCGCTGGCGACGGCGCTTTCTGGCGGACCGCGTGGCGGGCCTGCAGCCGCGGTATCGCGGCCAGCCCCCGACGATTCTGACGCCGGCGATGGAAGCGCGCATTCTGGCGAAGACGAGGCAGCGTCCGCCGGATGGCAGCACGCATTGGAGCACCCGCAAACTGGGCCGGTTGCTCGGCATCCATCACAACCTGGTCGCGAAAACGTGGCGGCGGGCCGGCCTGCAACCTCATCGGTTCGAGCGCTACATGCGGTCGGACGATCCGGACTTTGAACAGAAAGCCGCCGATGTGATCGGGCTGTATCTCAATCCGCCGCAACACGCCGCGGTGTTCGCCGTGGACGAGAAAACGGCGATTCAAGCCCTCGATCGCTTGGTCCCGGTGCTGCCGCTGTCGCCGGGGCGCGCCGAACGGCACGGGTTCGAGTACTACCGCCATGGCACGTTGTCGTTGTTCGCCGCGCTCGATACCCAGTCCGGCGAGGTGTTCGGCCAGCCCGTGCCGCGCCACACCAGTGCCGCCTTTGTCCAGTTCCTCGGCGACATCGTCGCCAGTCAACCGCTGGGCCGCGAGATTCATGTGATCGTCGACAACCTCGCGACCCACAAAACATCGGCGGTCCGGGGGTTCTTGGCCGCGCACCCTAACGTCCAGCTCCATTTCACCCCGACGTACTCGTCGTGGCTGAACCAAATCGAACTCTGGTTCGCGAAGATCGAGCGCGACCTTTTGGCACGAGGGATCTTCACCTCCGTCGCCGACCTCGCTCGCAAGATCCGGCGGTACATCCGCCATTACAACAAGACGGCAAAACCGATCCGTTGGAGCTACCGAAATCCGATGCATCGAATTGGTAGTACTTCAGTGAGTACAGGCCACTAGTGAGCACGTGGGCGACCGTGTGCGACACGTCCTCCCCGCCGAACGTCCGCTGCCCGGTCAACATCTCGAACAGCACCGCACCAAACGCCCAGATGTCACTCCGCTTGTCCACTGGCTTGCCGCTCGCCTGCTCTGGCGACATATCGCCGCCGTCCCCACGCCGCCGTCCCCATGATCACGCCCATTTGCGTCGCGGCAGCAGTGAGGGTGGGCGACTGACTCGGATCACCCTCGTGCGTCGTGTCCAATGCCTTCGCCAGACCAAAGTCGAGCACCTTCACCGTGCCGTCGTCCTTGACCTTGATATTGGCGGGCTTCAGGTCGCGGTGAATGACACCGGCTTCATGAGCCGCTTCTAATGCCTCCGCGATCTGCCTCGCTATCGGGAGAGCTTCATCGAAAGGGATAGCGCCTTTTGCGATCCGGTCGGCAAGGGTTGGCCCCTCCACCAACTCCAGCACCAACGCACGGGTGCCCTCGGATTCTTCAAGGCCGTGGATCTGAGCGATATTCGGATGGTTCAGGCTGGCAAGAACCTGCGCCTCTCGCTGGAACCGAGCAAGCCGATCAGGATCAGACGCAAACGCCTCAGGCAGGATCTTGAGCGCCACCTGGCGGTTCAGCTTGGTATCGGTGGCCCGATAGACCTGTCCCATCCCCCCCTCCCCGATGAGGGCGGTCACGTCGTAGTGGCCGAGTCGGGAACCGACTTCTAAAGCCATGAGTTGTCTGATCTATGGACGCGGGTTAAGGGCATTCTATGCCCAGGCTGTCTACTGCTGCACCCACTGCATGGAAATGCCTCAGAAACGCGCACGTGTGCATTCTGCGCGACTTCAGTAGCCTCACGCTATTCGCCTTGCCACGGCAATCGTATTGATCCGTGGGAGACCGCCCCCGTATGCTAAGGGGCGCGAGCGTCGCAGTGACGGCGCATTCGCTGCTGTGCCCGCGCGTCCCGACCACTCTTGGAGGAAGCTCTCATGCCCGGCATCACATTCACCGTCAACGGCGCACGCCGCGAGGTTGACGTCCCTGGCGACACACCGCTGTTGTATGTCCTTCGGAATGACCTCGAACTGAGCGGCCCGCAATTCGGCTGCGGCGTCTCGCAGTGCGGTGCCTGCTCGGTACTGGTGGACGGCAAGGAAGCGCGCTCGTGCGTGCTATCGGTCAGCCGCGTGGCCGCCAAGGAGGTCACCACGCTCGAAGGGCTTCCGGCACGGTGGGCCAGTCAGACGGGGCGTCCGCCGTCCGAGACCGATCCGACGCTCCACCCGGTACAGCAGGCGTGGATCGAGGAACAGGTCCCACAGTGCGGCTTCTGCCAGAACGGCATGATGATCAAGGCGACCGAGCTGCTCGACGAGACGCCCGCACCATCGGTGGCGCAGATCAAAGAGGCATTCATGAGCGGCTCCTCTCCGCATCTCTGTCGCTGCGGCAGCTACTCGGCCATCGTCGAAGCCGTGAAGCACGCGTCAACCCTCATGGCGAAGGCGAGGTAATCAATGGCCGCCCATACTCAGCACGGCATCGACGTACACGGCGCGACGCTCACCCGGCGCCAGTTCGTCAAGATCGGCGGCGCACTCATCGTCGGCGTCGGCCTCGGCGGCCGGACGCTGTTCGAGAGCCCAGTGGAAGCTGCAGCCCTTGGGAATTCGCTCGACGCGTCGCTGTCCGGTTCCTGGTTCGAAATCCACGCGGACAACACGATCCTGATGCGCACCGGCAAGGTCGACTTCGGACAGACGACTGCACACACGGCGTACAGGCAGATCGTCGCCGAGGAGCTGAACGTGCCGTTCGAGGCGATCACCGAGGTTGTCATGGGCGACACCGATCGCACCCCGGACGGCGGGTTCTCCGCGGGGTACCTGGAATACGGGGGTGCCAACCTCCGCAGGGCGGCGGCCTACACGTACCAGGCGCTCCTCGAGCTCGCCGCGAGCACGCTGGGCGTCGAGAAGGGCGAGCTGTCGGTGAAAAATGGTGTCGTGTCCGGCGGCGGGAAAGAGATGTCGTACGGCGAGCTCGTGCAGGGGCAGGATTTAAACCTGACAATTCCTGTGTCAGGCGACCTGACGACCATGTGGGGATTGACCGTGACCGGCAACCCACCAGTCAAACCCACGAGCGAGTACACAATCATTGGTCGTTCGTACGCGAACGCCGTCACCCCGTCGAAGGTTGCCGCAAAGGAGGTCTGGGTCACGGACGTGCGCCTGCCGAACATGCTGCACGGCCGTGTCGTCCATCCGAAGACGCTCGGTTCGACCCTGATCTCCGTCGGCACCCTGGACACGGCGCTCTATCCGAATACACAGGTTGTCGTGAAGGGGAGCTTGGTTGGTGTGGTGGCGCCAACTGAATGGGAGGCGGTGAAGGCCTCGCGACAGATCGCGGCTGACACCACCTGGACGGAGTGGAAGGGGCTTCCCGGCCACGCGGGGCTTTACGACTGGTTGCGCGAGGAGGCCGACTGGGAAACAACACCCGTCTCGAAGAGCGACAAGAGCCGTGGGGATGTTGCGCCGGCCCTGGCGTCTGCGGCGAAGAGCCTGTCCGCAAGCTACGAGCTGCCGTTCATGAAGCATGTACCGATCGGCCCAACGATCGCGGTTGGTGACGCCAGGCCAGACGGTACGGTGTACGTCCACACGCACACCCAAAATCCGCAGGCGCTACGCGGACAGATTGCCATGATGCTCGGCACGCCGGTCGACAACGTGGTGGTCCGCATTTACGCTGGCCCTGGTCATTACGGACGGTCCAACGGTGGCAACGCCGGCGCCGAGGACGAGGCCGTGATCCTCTCGCAGGCTGTCGGACAGCCGGTCCGCGTACAGTGGATGCGGCCCGAGGATCTGCAGTGGTCGACCCAGTCTCCCCCCGACATCTCGAACATCCGCATCGGTTGGGACACGGACGGGCAGATCACGGCCTACGAGGCCGATCACTACATGCCCGCGATGCAGGACGACCGACTCGTCGGTGCGGTCCTTGCCGGTCTACCGACACCGCCAGCGCCGGATGTTACGGTGCCAGCGGCTACGGCGCCGGACGGGTCGATCGGTTCGACCATGAACATCATCACAGACCCGTGGGTGTACGACCTGGTGCCGAACGTTGGCGAATCTGGCTATGGAACACCGCAGCTTGGCCAGCACGCCTCGCCACTCGCCGTGGGGCTGCGAGACCACAGCATGCGCACCCCGGGACAGCTGCAGCAGAACGTCCCGCGAGAGCTGGCGGTCAGCGAAGCGGCTGCCCAGGCGGGCATCGATGCGATCGAGTTCCGCCTGAGACAGACCAGCGACCGCCGGCTCATCCGAACGATTGAAGCCGTGCGCGAGGCGTCCGGGTGGCAGACGCGCGTGTCGCCAGCCTCGGAGGCCTCTGCGACAGACACGATGCCGGTCTCCGGCCAGGGCGTCTCGGTGATGCTCCGTTCCGGAACGTACTGGGCCTGTGTCTGCCAGGTGTCCGTGGTTCCGAGCACGGGCAAGGTCACCGTGAACAAAAGCACGATGGCGGTCGATCCGGGAATCGTCATCAATCCCCTCCAGCTCAAGCGCACGATCGAGGGCGGTCTGCTGATGGGGCTTAGTCACGTGCTCTACGAAGAGATGACGTTCGACGAGAGTGCCGTCACGAGCCGCGACTGGCGCACCTATCCGATTCTGACGATGGCCGACCTGCCGGAGGTGAAAGTGGTGATTCTCAACCACCCTGAGGTGGGCGCATACGGCGGGGGCTCGGAGGCAGCAAACGCACTCGCGTTGTCTGCGGTAGCCGCCGCGTTCTTCGATGCGACCGGCAAGCCTGCCCGGAGGTTGCCGCTGAAAGCAGCCTACGTGCAGTCGATCCTGAAAGGCACCGCGACCAACTAATCACAGTTGAACATCTTGACGCGATTCCCTCACCAGAGTCAGTCGTTGTCCTCAACCAGACCGAACGTGTAGACGACGTTCCCGGCCGCGATCGTCACATACTGCTGACCATCGACCGCGTAAGTCATCGGCGCGGCACGGACCTCCGCGCCGACAGACATATGCCAAAGCTCCCGGCCGCTGACGGCATCTAACGCAAAGAAATAGCCATCGGTCGTTCCGCCAAGGACAAGGTCGCCGGCGGTAGAGAGCAAGCCGGCCCACGTTTGCGGCTGGACCCGGTACTCCCAGCGACGGTTCCCAGTCCGGGGATCGATCGCGCGTACCGCGCTCGTGAACTTATCGAGCGGCAGTACGCGCTGCTGGCCGCCTCCCGTGAAGAGGGCGCCTTCGAGGTAGTCTTCGTCACGAATGTAGAACTCGGCCTCGCCATCGTACGCCATCACGTAGAACAGCTCGGTGCGCGGACTGTAGGTGGGCGACTGCCAGTTGGTGCCGCCGGTGGCATCTGGAGCCACAAGGGTCCCCTCGGCGGTGGGAAACGTGTTCGGTCGACGGACTGGCCGTCCGTTCTCGTCAATCCGCTCCGCCCAGGTCTGTCTCGCAAACGGTGTGCCTGACAGAAACTCACCGGTCTCCCGGTCGATGGTGTAGAAGAACGCGTTGCGGTTCGCCCACATCATCACCTTCCGCAGCTGGCCCTCGACCTCGAGGTCGGCGAGGACTGGTATCTGAATCGCATCCCAGTCGTGCACGTCGTGAGGCGTGAACTGGAAATACCAGTTCATCTCGCCGGTGTCACCATCGAGCGCCAGGGCTGAGTCGGCATAGAGGTTGTCACCCATCCGCACATCCCCGTTGTAGTCGGGGCCAGGGTTGCCGGTGCCCCAGTAGACGAGGTCGAGGTCGGGGTCGTACGAACCGGTGATCCACGTCGGAGAGCCACCCGTCCGCCATGAATCACCTGACCAACTTTGGTTGTCTGGATGATCCGGGCCGGGGATCGTATAGGTCCGCCAGTCCCGGGTGCCGGTTGTGGCGTTGTAGGCGTCGAGGAATCCCCGGACACCAAACTCACCGCCGGCGATGCCGGTCACCACCTTGTCCTTCACGATGAGCGGCGCTGCAGTCTTGCTGTAGCCGGATCGGTAGTCGGCGGCCTCGGCGGCCCATAAGAGGTTGCCAGTCTTCGCGTCGATCGCGGCCAAGTGGGCATCAAGGGTGCTCATGTACAAAGTGTCGCCGAGGATGGCGACCCCTCGGTTGTTTCGGCCACAGCAGATCCGCAAATCGTCGGGCAACTCGTGCTCGTATCGCCAGTACGACCGCCCGGTTGCGGCGTCGACCGCGACGACATTGCTGGGGGCTTCGGTGATGAACATCACGCCGTCGACGACCAGTGGCGTCGTCTCGGCGCGATCCAACGCCGAGAGTTGATAGGCCCACTTCAGCTCCAGCCTGTGGACGTTGCGGTTGTGGACCTGGTCGAGGCCGCTGTGGCGCTTACTGTCGAAGGTGCCCGAATACATGAGCCAGTTCTGCGGCTCATCGGCGGCGTTGACGAGACGGTCCCAGGTCACGGGGGCCAGCGACGCGGTTTCGCTGCGGGTGTCAGAACTCCGATCCTGACCGCTGACCACCCCGAATGACCCGAACCCGAATGACCCGAAGATGATCAGCGCAAGAACGATGGCGAGCCGCTTCATGACTTCTCTCTCCTTCTCCAGCGGAACTGTTCCTCCCTGGATTCGCGTGGACGCACTGGACGAGATTATAGTGGCGGGCGCTGACGTCCATCTACTGGACGCGTGGAGCGTCTGACCGAGACCTGGCCCATGCCCCCCTCGCCGATGAGGGCGGTGACGTCGTAGTGGCCGAGCCGGGAACCTATGGTGAAAGGCATGAGTGCCTATGCTCCGAACCGATGTCCGCGCCAGCGCATCTTCATGTACACATGCCGTGGTCTAGCTCACTGAGCACCTGCTCGAGCCGCTTGAGCCGAGTTGCTTCCAGTTTCGCGCGCGCGATCCATCCCAGGTAGTCATTCTGCTGGTAGGGTGGGCGCTCCTTATACGCATCCGTAAGCCCTCGTCGCCTGAGCGCCGTCCTGACAAATGATGGCATCGGGTGTCTGGGCCTAGTGAGCTGCTGTCTTGCCATTCCTTAGACGTGCTCTTTCGTATCGGTGGCTTGATGCACCTGGCCCATGCCCCCCTCGCCAATGAGGGCGGTGACATCGTAGTGGCCGAGTCGAGAACCGACGGTCAGGGCCATAGCTATTGCGGGCCGATCCGCGGCTCATTCTACGCCCAAGCGGTCAACGGCTCCACCAGCCTGCGCAGAATTACGAATAGGAGGCGTACGAACGCTTTCTGACGGGCTTCAGCAGCCCCATGGGCAGTCAGGATCGTCGGGCTGGTGAACGACCCGGAGAAACCGTTTGCACGCGTCGGGCCGTGCAACGTGTTGCACTATCGACACTGCGTTTGCGCGGGCTACAGATTGTCCTGGCGCACGAAGCGTCCCTCGTAGACGGCGCTACCCTCGCAGCGCTGGAGCACGATCTGGAGGAGCCGCACGCCTGCGTGAATGAGCAGCGTCCGGCCCGACACGTTCGACATCTCGAGCACCTGTCGGGTCGCGACACCCGGTTGCACGAAGCCCGAGGTGACGTGGATCATGAGGCCGAGGCGCGCGAACCGGCTGCGGCCCTCGAGCCATCCGCCGATGTCGCCGGGAAGGGTGATGCGCTCGCGGGTGATGCCATGGATGGTCTCGCCAGGTGCCAGCGGATATGGGGTCTCGAGCGAGCGCACGTCGGTAATCGTCCGGTAGTCCACGTCTTCAGTCACCGGCACCGGCTCGCGCCCGGTGTGCATGACGCGGATCTCGTCGCCAAGATGCAGGTCGATTGACGCCGGCCCCACCTGGTCCGCGAAGAACGGCTCGATCACCACTCGCCCCGCCTCGATCTCGCGCCGAATCACATCACACGTGAGGATCATCGTGTCACGTCGTCGGCACTGAAGTCGTCCCTGTCACCAGGATCGCTTCAACAACGCCATCACTGCGTCGTCTGGATGTGAGCGACTCACGTGGAACGGATGCAGTGATAGCGTCCGTGGGTCTGTGGGATGGTTCAATGACACGAGGACTTTGGCTTCACGCTCGAACCGGGCCAGGCGATCAGGGTCATCTGTGAACGCTTGCGGCAACACCTTCAGCGCCACGTCCCGGTTCAGCTTGGTATCGGTGGCCTGATAGACCTGGCCCATGCCGCCTTCGCCAATGAGGGCGGTGACGTTGTAGTGGCCGAGTCGGGAGCCGACTTCGAGAGCTAACGTATTCAAACAGCAGCATTCTGGTCCAGAACTGGTTCGAGGAACTTGCAGTCAGCTGATTGAGGATGTTACATGCGAGGATGGCCTCAGTCTCCTGCCCCGCGCGACTGCGCGCTCGAAGGCTCTCCCCGATGATCAACTTGTACCGGAAGAAGGCGTTCTCCACGCGGGCCCGTGTGGGCCCAGGTGACGGCAGCCTGATCCTCGGATCAACTCGCCCCTTATTGACCCGGACTCGTTAACTTGACAGTGCCACGTTGCGGGCGCGAGCTCTCACAGTATGGGCCGCGGTAACAGCAGCCTGATCGCTCATTGACTCGCTCTCATTCTGGCCCGGACTCGTTAAGCAGTGCCCTTTGCAGCCCGGCCGCGGCATCGAGGTAGTATTCAACTGCGATGCTAAACCCCTTACGCGACTGGTCGCTCCAGCAAGGCCCCGTCGAGCCTGATCCTCGGATCAACTCGCCCCTTATTGACCCGGACTCGTTAACTTGACAGTGCCACGTTGCGGGCGCGAGCTCTCACAGTATGGGCCGCGGTAACAGCAGCCTCAGCGGTCAGACCGTCACCTTCGTGACCACGGCGGTCGAGATCGTTCTTGTTATTACGCTGGCTGTCATCGCAGACATCGTCGCACGGCGGATCATCGTCCGCCAGCTCGAGAATATCGTAGGACACACCGCCACCGCGTGGGACGACATCATTGTCAAGCGCCGAGTGTTCCATCGTCTCCTACACCTGGCACCGGCGTTGGTCGTCTACGTCTTTGCCCAGCCGGTGCTCGATGGGTACGACCTCTGGATCGAGGTCGTCAGACGAGCTTCTCTCATCTACATGCTTCTGGTCACGCTGCTCGCGATCGACGGCGCGTTGAACGCCGGCGTCGACTTCTTGCAATCGTCGAAGGTCCCGCGCGGTCTGCCAGTCAAGACCGTCGTTCAAGTGCTCAAACTCGTCCTCTACAGCGTCGCCACGATCGCCGTGATATCGCTGATCATCGGTCAGTCGCCGACTCTTCTGCTCGGCGGTCTCGGCGCGATGACGGCCGTTCTGATGCTGATCTTCAAGGACCCGATCCTGGGTCTGGTTGCCGGCATCCAGCTCTCCGCGAATGAGATGGTGGCTCCGGGTGACTGGATTGAGATGCCGAAGTACGGCGCCGATGGCGACGTGTTGGAGGTCGCACTGACGACCGTCAAAGTGAGGAACTGGGACAAGACGATCACGACCATCCCGACCTACGCGCTGATCACCGAGTCATTCAAGAATTGGCGTGGGATGTCGGAGTCGGGCGGGCGGCGGATCAAGCGCGCGATCAACATCGACATCGGCTCGATTCGCTTTTGTGACGAGGAGATGCTCGATCGGTTCGCGAAGATCCAGTACATCGCCGAATATCTGGAGAAAAAGCGCCACGAGATCTCGAGTTGGAACGCGGAGCGGAACGTCGACGCATCGGACCCGCTCAACGGCCGACAGCTGACCAACCTCGGCACGTTCAGAGCCTATGTCGTTGCGTATCTGCGCAACCATCCGATGATCCACCAGGAGATGACCTTCCTGGTGCGGCATCGGGCACCGACCGAACACGGTCTTCCGATCGAAATCTATGTGTTCAGCCGCGACCAGGTGTGGAGCAACTACGAAGGGATTCAAGCCGACATCTTCGACCATATCCTGGCGATCGCTCCAGCGTTCGACCTGCGTATCTACCAGAGTCCGGCAGGAAGCGACGTGCGGACCCTGCTGGGCGCCCTCAATACGGGACCCCCATGCTGAGACTCATCATCGAGGTGTTCGTAACCTCAGGGCTCCTCTACGCTCTGGCGACAGCGTTGCCCGGCGTGCGCCTGAAATCGTTCGGCACCGCGCTGACCGTCGTGTTGGTCTACGGAGTGTTGAACTACTTTCTATTCTGGCTGGTCGCGCTGATCGCCTTTATCCCGATGCTGCTGAGTTTCGGCCTGTTCGGGCTGGTCATCAACGCGTTCCTCCTGTGGCTAACCGACAAGGTGATCGACGACTTCGAGATCGATTCGCTTCGCACGACCCTGCTCATCGCGGTTTTGCTGACGGTGGCGAAAATTGTGCTCCGGGCGATCCTCTGAGAGCCACGGTGCGGCAGAAGAGCTCGAAGGTGCCTTCTCGCTTCTGACCCCCTTCCCCTCGGGCACTGTCAACTTGAGCCCACAGTTGGCAGAGTGTGCGGATGACGAGCCAGGTGCCCAAGCTGAGCCCGAAGCGGTGATACGACCAGACGGCGTGACTGATGATCTCAGGCGGAAACCGATAACCGTGATAGCTTGGCACCATTGTCGAACAGTCTCGTAGATGACGGAAATACCCCGCTGAGCCAGCAGATCTTCCACATCCCGGAACGGTTCTTTCAAGTCAGCTGCCCATCTTCAACTCTTCGCGTCCGTCCATGGCGTCGTCTTGAATCTCTTCCGAGGCGGCCGACATCTGCTGCGCGCGGTTCATCACCGTCTGCTTCGGGCGCGCGCGTTTGTCGAATGGGATGCGGTGACGTGCGCCTGCTAACTGAGTGAGGCCGCTCGACCTCGCAGAGAGAGAGAAGCGCACCGGTCGCTCCAAGTTGACAGTGCCTCCTGTCACAGTGTCCTCCACGCCGATAGGATCGTGCGAGACGGCCTCTCTCAGAACGAGTCAAGCCCATTCTTAGTTGAAACTCTCTACGGCTCCTGATTCATCACGCGGCTTTCTTCTTCGACGTCGTCGTGTCTATCTTCAGTTCTCGCTTCAGCGCGGCACGGAGCGTGGGCAGGTGGCGGTAGCCCATCACCTTGCGCAAGCGCGGTTCGATGTCGAGGAGCGCAGTGGCCAGCCAGCGGTGGCGTTGGCTCGAGTTCTGCCAGTGATCGACCTTCGCACAGCGTTCCTCGACGAGCGCATTGATGGACTCCAGACAGTTCGTCGTCTTCAGTGACCGGCCCAGCACCCCGTACAGCCCGAGGCGATGCAGCGTCAGGGTCTCGTCCAGGCCTTCGGCCAGGCTGCCGGCCGCGGATTGGTTCCGGTCCTCCAGCTCGCGATGGAGCGTCTCGAGCGCACCCAGAGCCTCTGGATACGCCGGGCGGTTGTAGGCGCGCTGGAGGCGCTGGCGCCACACCGCCTGCTCGCGCTTGGCCAAGTGACTCACCACGTTTTCACGCTTGTGCCACTGGCACCGGTGGACCAGGGTCCGGTCCCGAAAGGCCTTCCGGACGGCCGCACGCAGCCCCTTGCCGCCGTCGAGGATCACCAGCACGCCCTGGGAGAGGTCGAGGCCCCGCTCGACCAACGACCGCAGGAACGGCGTCAGCACCCGCTCGTTCTCCGTGTCCGTTTCGACCAAGCCGAGGAAGCGTTTTTCCCCGGACATCGTGATGCCTAGCGCGATGACCATCGTGGCCTCGGCGAACGTCTTGCCATCCAGGACCACGGCCACCACGTCCTCACCGGACAGGTCCCGCTCTTGGAACTCCCGGAGTTGCGCCGCGCTGGCCTGGATAAACCCCCGGGACACCGTCGACCCCGACAGCCCGATCGCCCCGGGAATCGCCTCGGCGGCAGCCTCGTAGTTGCGGCATGAGATCCCATACAGCACGCGCTTCAGCAGCAAGTCGTTCACCGCACCATCGCCATGCAACGCCGCGTACGACCGCAGCGGAATCTCGCCGCCCGCGACACGACGAATCCGCGGTACACGAATCGGCACGCGCTGCCCCGCCAGGCCCACCGTCCCGGGGTTGCCGCCGTGACGGCGTCCCCCGATCGACGCGTCCTTGCGGGCGTAGCGCTCGCCGGCCAGCGCCGTCACCTCCGCGTCGAGCACCTCCTCCACGTGCATCAAGCCCAGGGGGACCAAGGAGCGGATCAGCTCCACCTTGGCGTCGAGCTCCAGATCGGCGTAGTCCTCGCGGCGGACGATGTCGACCGGACCCAGCGTGCGACCCTTCTTGCGCTTCCTGACCGGACGTAGGACACTGCTCATCTCGGCTCCTTTCTCTCGTGGGGTGATGTCCGTTTGTGTCAACGTCATCAAACCACAGGGTTTGGAGCCGCTTCAATTTCCAACTAACTTTCGCTCACCCTCCTCAGAACCTCCTCGTTGACTGGGCGCTCAGCGCAGTGTAGAACCCGCATACAGGCAGACCGCATCGCGGAGGCGGCCTGTTGCTGCTGCCTCACTTTTTTTAGTCGACGGTGCCGATTTCAATCGCTGCACGACGCTGTGCAGCGACAATTGCAGAAGGTGACAATGATGCAAGGTGCAGGCGGAACAAATGGCGGGATAGGCCAGTTTGGCATCGGGTTAACGATGATGGTGGGAGGTTTTTATCTGCTATTGAATGCCATCAGAGTTAGGTCTAACTTCGGTTTTTCTTATGGTCTGTATAGTTTTGGCGGATACAGCATTACGAGTGGGATCGTGATGCTCCCTGGGGATGTCCCGTGCGCTGTTGAAATTCAGCGGCGGCTCGGTTCACGACTACGCGACCATCTCTGACGACTCCCCGAGTCCTAACCGTGCGTCGCGTGCCCGGAGGGCGGCCACCAGCGCTGGCATATCCTTGCATCCTTTCACCCGACGGAACCCCTTCGCCGCTTCGAGTACCCCGGCAGCGACCCAGCGGAGGACCATCGTCCCACCGCGCCAGCGTTTCACGTTTCGCTTCACATGGCGCGTGCGGCTGAGGAGACTCTCGATGGCGTTCGTGGTGGCGAGCGATCGTCGGAGGCGCTCTGACAGCCCCAAGCCGAGCACGGTCAGCGTTTCGTCGAGTCCTTCCCGTACGCTCGCGGCCGCACTCGGGTAGTCGGTGTCCAAACGACGAGCCAGGTCCTGCAGCAGACGCTGCGCCGTCTTGACGTTGCTGTGCGTAGAGGCGCGCGTGAGGATCGCTTTCACCCAGGGACGCTGCGCGTCGGGGAGATACTCGAGGATATTCCGGCCCTTATGGACTTGACACCGCTGCACCACGGCGGCCCGACCGAACAGCTGGGTCACCGCCGTGTCGAGGGCCTTCGCCCCATCGAGGATCACCAGGAGGCTCCGGTCGGTGCGGAGCCCGCGGCTCGCGAGATTGGTCAACAGCCCCTGACAGACCGTCGCAGTCTCCGTGGCCCCTTCCCAGAGGCCGAGTGGGTGTTTGGCGCCCGTTTTATCAATGCCCAGCGCCACCACGATACAGTGCCCGCCGACGTGCACCCCATCGATCAGGAGCCCCGTCAGGTCGAGGGCGTCGAGCGGCGTCGCCCGCCACGCGTCCAGCTGCGTTTGCGTTTGGGCCACAAAGCGCCGACTGACCGCACTCTTACTCGTGCCCCGCGTGGTGATATCGGCGCCGAGCGGGTCGAGACTCCGCGCATACTGGCGGGTCGCCACGCCGATGAGCATCTGCTCAACGACGCGCCGGTTCAGCGGGTCAGGGTCCGTGAACGCCCGCGCCGTGGGCAGCGGCACCTCCGTGCCGTCGCGGCGGACGCGCGGTCGCCGGATCGCGACCTTCCGGCCGCCCAGCACAACCTGACTGGGGGCATGCCCGGCGCGAGAGGCCTGCCGCTCCGATTGATGTGCATACCGGGGTCCACACACCGCGGCCCGATCCTCTTCCAGCATCGCCTCGAGCACCTTCAGGCCCGAGGCCACCACCAACTCCTGGAGCTCGGCCTCGGTGTCAATGAGGATCTCGACCAACGGGAGGTGGCGAGGCGCCGGGGATTCCGATTGGCGACGACGAGGGACTGTGCGAGACTGCTTCTTCATGGCGGCTCCTTTGCTGGCGAGGCTTTCACCTCGGTTTAGCTCACCGGTCGTATAGCACGACCAGCGAGGAGCCGCCGCTTTAAATTTCAACAGCTACTGGGACATCCCCTGCTCCCTTTCATATTTGGGATAGGCCTCATTTTTTATAACAGCAAGAATCCGCTGGGCTGGTTGTTAGCTTCAGGTTCACTGGTTGCGTTGGTATTCGGTGTTGTCGCCTCTGTACGCTTTAACTTCAATGCGATGTCGGCCTTCGATCTGATTGTCATTTTGGTATTGGCCATCGGCGGATTGGGACTATTCCTGCGTTCATTGAGAACGTTCGACACAAACAAACAACCGGACGGAGCGGGGTGACGGAATCTCGGAACGCCGTACCAGCCCCGGGATCAGCGTTTCTTGAGAACCGTCTTCTTTTTCGTTGTCGTTCTGCGGGTGGTCTTCCGTGTTGCGGTGCTGCGGACGTTCTTGCGCACCTTCTTGGTCGCTTTCTTTGCGGCGCTCCCGGCTTTTTTCGCCCTCTTCCTGCCCCTACTGCGGGCATTGCTCGCCGCTTCGGCGGTTCGGTCGCGAACCACGTCGAATCCCTCACGCACGCGATCCATCACGTCGCTCGCGATTTCGTCTGCTCCGACTTCCTCAGCCCACGACCGCAGTGCCCCGGCAATCGCCCGACCCAATTTCGTCGTGGCGTCCGCCACCCTGGTGTCACGCCGACTCGCCATCACTCCCCCTTATGCAGTAGATCATGACTGACATCATGAGTAACCGTAGTCGCGGGCACTGTCAAGTCGAGCGACACAGCGCGAGGCCGGCCCCGTGGTCCGGGCCATGCCGCTTCATCGAGGTTGACTGCTGCGGCTCACTGACAAGCGGATTGACGACTTCGAGATCGATTTGGTTCGCATGACCTTGATCATGGATCATGGCTGTTTTCCTGACAGTGGGGAAGGTCGTGCTGCAGGCGATCCTCTGACAGCCTCGGCGCGACAGGAGATCTCGAAGGTGCTCTTGCTTCTGACCCCTCTCCCTTCGTGAGGATATGTGTGGACGGTCTCCACGGAGAGTGTGCTCTCACGACCGGACCACCCAATGTGGGTGATCGGTTCTTCGAGGTCCCCTTCCACGCGGTAGTTGAAGGTGAGCTGATCCTCGCATGAGAACGCGCCCTGGAGCCCATCTCGACCGGACAGGATAAACGGTGTCAATCGGCAGCGATAGCTCAGATTGTCGAACGTCCTGGAGACGCTATAGGGGACACGTTCTCCTCCGTGTTCAAGAACGTGACCCTGGACGGCCGTGGGAACACACGTGAGCAGCTCAGTCAGGGCGATGTCTCCATACTCGAAACGTATCGCATGGCTGGTGCCCAGCGCATAAAAGGTGACCCGGTGATCGAGCCATGTCACTCGGCGACGCTCGAAGATGCGCAAAGGCTCCAACCGCGTTCGTCCGGTCAGTAAGAGGTAGCGAAGGGTTGTAGCACTGTGGATCACCGCGTCCATCGAAGGGTTCACTATGCTATTCGTCAGACTAATGTCATCGTATAGGAAACGCGAGTCGGGCATCAAAATAAGATTGGCAACTGCAATCCATGGATGAGCACACGTCCGCGTCGACGAACGACGGTCACGGCAAGACCCTGGCGCTCCTCTTCTCGGTGTTCGCCATCGCTACCTGTGGACTGATCTACGAGCTTCTGGCCGGGACCATCGCCAGCTACATGCTTGGTGACAGCGTCACCCAGTTCTCCACCATCATCGGCGTCTACCTGTTCTCGATGGGACTCGGCTCGTACTTCTCTCGCTATTTCCACAAGGACCTGATCGCTGTCTTTATTCAGATCGAGATCCTGGTTGGCCTCATCGGCGGGCTCTCTTCCCTCGTCCTCTTCCTGGCTTTTGCCGAGCTCGACGCGTTCCGGGTCGTGCTCTACTCGTGGGTCGCGGTCACCGGAATCCTGGTCGGTCTGGAGATCCCATTCCTGCTGCGTATCCTCAAGGACCAGTTTCCGTTTTCAGACCTGGTCTCGAAGGTCCTGTCGCTCGACTACGTGGGTGGGTTGGCTGCGTCGCTGCTGTTTCCTCTCTGGCTCGTCCCCCAGGTAGGTTTGATGCGGTCGTCGTTTGTCTTTGGCGTCCTGAACGTTCTCGTGGCGATCTGGGCGTGCCACCTGTTTCGTGAGCAGCATCGGCGCCCCATGCTCACCGCGCAGGCCTACGCCGTCCTCGTGCTGCTCTTGACGGGCGTGGTCTTCTCCGACGACTTGTTGGATTTCTCCGAGCAACGCTTGTATCAGGACCCAGTGGTCTTCGCCCGCTCTTCTCAATATCAGCGCATCGTCGTCACCCGTGCACAAGGGGAGATCCGGCTGTTCCTGAACGGCGATCTGCAGTTTTCCTCACTCGACGAGTATCGGTACCACGAGGCGCTGGTCCACCCGGGACTGGCTACGGTGGTCTCGCCGCGGCAGGTCCTCGTGCTCGGCGGTGGGGATGGCATGGCGGTTCGGGAGGTGCTCAAGGACCAGCGAGTTCAGCACGTCACGCTGGTCGACCTCGACCCGATGATGACGGATCTCTTTACCGAGCATCGTCTCTTCTCGGCGCTCAACAGCTACGCGTTGCGGTCGCCCCGGGTGGAGGTCGTCAACGCAGATGCGTTTGTGTGGCTTGAGGACAGCACGGACCAGTACGACTTCATCGTCGTCGATTTTCCAGACCCCTCGAACTACTCCCTGGGCAAACTCTACACGACCACGTTCTACAGACGACTCGCCGCCAACCTGGCGCCGGATGGCGTCGTCGCGATCCAGAGCTCGTCCCCACTCATGGCCCGTCGTGCGTTCTGGTGCATCGTCGAAACGGTTCGCATGGCAGGTTTCGACGTGACGCCCTATCACGCTGCGGTCCCTTCCTTTGGCGAATGGGGCTACGTCATCGCATCCCGCACACCCTTTCAGATGCCCAACAGCTTCCCGGAAAACCTTCGCTTTCTCAACATGTCGATCGCGCCGGCGCTCTTCAAGTTTCCAGCGGACATGGATGAAGTCCCGGTCGAGGTCAATCATCTGAACAACCAGATCCTCGTTCGCTACCAGACGGAGGACTGGGAACAGTTCGCGCCGTGAGACCCACTCGCAACCTGACCCGGCGTGATCTCCTGCGGCTAGGCCCGAGTGTTGCCGCAGCCCTAGCGGTCGGCTGCCGGTCGCGGACGGCACCCTTCCGGGACCGCGACATCGACACCGGCCGGATCACTGGCTCCATCGTCGGGGCCTCCCACGAGGTCGGACACCGGCTGCGCGCCGGCGGTCTCCCTGAGCCTCAGGTGACCCGAGACGTGCCGGTGGTCATCGTCGGCGGCGGCATCGCAGGCCTGTCGGCAGGCTGGAAGCTCACGAATAGCGGCTTTCGGGACTTTGAAATCCTGGAGCTCGAGTCCGACGCAGGCGGCAACTCGCGCTGGGGTTCGAATGACGTATCCGCCTTTCCCTGGGGCGCCCACTATCTGCCGGTCCCGAGCTCGGAATCGACCGCGGTGCGCGAGCTGCTGGAAGAGATGGGCATGGTCTACGACCTGGGTCAAGACGGTGATCCGATCTACGACCCACGCCACCTCTGTCATGCGCCACAGGAGCGGCTGTTCATCGACGGTCGTTGGCAGGAGGGGATCTCGGCGCGGCAGCTCCTGGGCACCACCTCACCGCCGGGTGACCGCGCCATGCTTGCAGCCTTCGAACAGCAGATACGGCGGTATCAGGATTATCGCGACGCCAGTGGCCGACGCGCGTTCGCGCTGCCGATGGCCCTCAGCAGCGCCGACCCTGACCTCGTCGCTCTTGACCGGATCTCGATGCGGGAGTACTTCGACCGCGCCGGATGGACGTCCGAAGCTCTGCGTTGGTACGTCGACTACTGCTGCCGAGACGACTATGGGTGTTCATTGGAGACCACCTCGGCCTGGGCCGGCTGGCATTATTTCTGTTCTCGCGGCGAAGGGGCGGAGTACCTGACCTGGCCCGAAGGAAATGGGCGCATCGTCCGCCACATGGTGGAGCGTCTGGAGGGACATCTGCGCTCGGGCATGCTGGTCCATCGCATCCGGGTGACCGCTGACCCGGCCGACGGCGTCGAGGTGGACGTGCTCGATACGCGCGCCAATGTGTCCGTACGGTTTCGAGCGCGACAGGTCATCTATGCTTTGCCCCGCTTTACGGCACAGTATGTCCTGGACGGCTACGAGCTTCCCGGCAGCGACACGTTTACATATGCCCCGTGGATGGTCGCCAACCTTACCGTCGACCGCCTGCCTGAAGGGGCGGCCTGGGACAACGTGATCTACGACAGCTTGTCTCTGGGTTATGTGGTCGCCACCCACCAGAACCTGCGTGTTGCGCCGGGGCCGAGCGTACTGACGTACTACATGCCGCTCGTGGTGCCGAACCCTGAGGTGGCTCGTCGCTGGATGCTCGAACGTAGCTGGAACGATTGGGTGTCGATCATTCTCGGGGATCTCGCCCCAGCCCACGTCGGCCTCGAATCGCTCGTCACCCAGATAGACATCATGCTCTGGGGCCACGCGATGATCCGCCCGATTCCCGGTTTTCTCTGGGGAGAGGCCCGACGACGCGCCGCCGACACCTTTGGCCCCCTACGCTTCGCTCACTCGGACATGAGCGGGCTCTCGCTCTTCGAGGAGGCGCAGTATCGGGGTGTTCGAGCCGCCGAAGATCTCATGCGAGACCTGGGCCACGCGTACCGAAGTTCGTTGGGGCCGGTGGAGGAGGAAGTGTGAGGTGGACGGGTAGGCCCCACGCCGAGCACCGTGACCGGCACACAGCGTAGCCGCCGCCGGTCTCAGGCCTGCATTCCCATTTTCTTCTTCAACTCAGCCAGCGAATCGGACGCGGCCGCGCTCGATGGCAAGGCCAGCGCCTTGTCGATGTCCTCGTCAATGGTGCCACCGACATCTGAGAGCTGGCCATACGCCTCAGCCAGAGACTCCTCCTCCTGCACCTTGTTCTTCATCTTTTCGAGCATCGCGACGGTGCCCGAGGGGTCGGCGCCGGCCAGTTGCTGGTTGATCTTGCGCATGGACGAGGCCGTGCGGGCCCGGGCGCGAAGGGTGATGACCTCGGTCTCATACTTGCCGATCTGCCGTTTGAGCTCTTCGACCTTGGTCTGGAGCTGGTCGGACATCCGCTGCTGGGCCTGCTGCTGCTCCGACGTCGTGGCGGCGCTCTGGAGGGCTTCTTCCTTTTTCGACAACGCCTCCGTGGCTAGTCGTTCGGCTTCTGTTCCGTCCATCTCCCCGCCCTGCATCCGCTTGAGCAGCAGCATCGCCTTACGCTCGTAGTCGGCGGCCCTCTTCTTGTTGTCGTCCGTCTCCTTCTGGAGCCGGATCGCCAGGGACTTGACCTGAGCTAGGCTGACCATCGAAGTCTGCAGGTTCTTCTTGAGATCACGGATTCCCTGTTCGCTCATCTTGATCGGGTCTTCAAACTTGTCCATGCCGGAGTGTGCCTCGGACTGGGCGACCTTGAAGATCCGTTGAAAAATACTGGCCATGACGATTCTCCTGTGCCCCTGTCTACTTGTTGCTGAGGTACGTGAGGAGCTCAGCGCCGTACTCGGCGAGCGCCAACGAGAGCGATCGGATCGAGCTCTCGAGCTCGTTGAGATCCAGGTTGGCGAGCTGCAGGGTGTCGCGGAAGAAGATCCGCTCGCCGGTGTCGTCGAGCACGAACGCGCCGTGGACGAGCGTGTTGTTCATCTGCAACAAGCGTAGAAAGAGGTCTCTCGGCTCCGCCGGCACCTCGCCAATCAGCTGCTCGAGCACGACAATGGGAGGCTCGCAGTCAATCACCAGTTGCCGTATACCGTTGTCCTCGTCATCGACCACGACCAGCTCTTCAGTCTCGTTCTCCGAGACGATCTTCAGGTCGAGATCGAGGAGGTAGCTCTTGACCCGATCCAGGTTCTCAGACATCGAACCGTCCCTCTTTCTTGTGTGATTTCGCGTTCGACACGGTCACTACCTATTTGCGCCCCAGGTGTCTGGAAAGTTCTTCATATGCGCGATTCAGGCCTTGAACAAGCTCTGTGGCCGTGCGCTGCTTCCGCTCATCCGCCGAATGAAGATCGGGGTGGTACTTCTTGACCAGCTGCTTCCAAGCCCGGCGCACCGTGTAGAGGCCAGCACCGTAGGGAAGCTCAAGGTTAGCATAGTAGCGAACAAGGATCGGATCCCGGTCCTGACCGTCACCTGTCGATGAATGCCGCCTTCGTTGCCCGCGGCCTGCACGCGGCTCATGTTCAGCGGACGCCGAGCCAGCCTGGCGACGGCCGGTGCGGCGCTCACCCCGCCGCCACGTGTCAGATCCCGCGACGCCATTGAACTCGGCGCGGAGCCAGGAGATGACGCGAGAACCGATCGACATCGTTCTACGTCCTCCCTCGATGCTCGCGCTCTGGCCGCGATGATACGACAACCAACCGATCGTCCGCGCCAACGAGAATATCGGCACCCGGATTCGTCACGACCTCGCTGCGTCCGTGCGGCTGAATGGCCAGGACGATCATCCCCTGGTCACGTTTCATCTCGGAGAACAACTTCAGAAACGGTTGCCCCGCAAGCGATGGAGGCACCTGGACGGTGATAAGGTCGTTGCCGTACTGGGCGCTGAGGATCTCGGACAGGATCTTGGTGACCCCATGGTCTAGAGTCGCGCTCGAGATGAGGCGGCTGCTGAATTCGGCACCGACGATAATTTCGTTGGCATGCGCGCGCTCGCAATGCCGAACGTTGTCCTCGTTGGCCAGCTCGACAATCGAGTACACATCGGGGTTGAGCGTTTCCACCGTCAGGGTGGACAGAACCACCTTGGCGTCTCGCGCCGTGTAATCGAGCCGGCGGTCTCCGACGATGACCACGGTGGCAGCCTTCTTGACGCACCCGCGCGTGAGGTTCTCTTCGGTGACCTCGCCTCGCACGAAGTAGAGGTGTTCGTCGTCGATCGGTTTCGTCTCGGTGTCAGCCAGCAGCAGAATGGGTGACCGAGATGAGCGAGGGTCCGCGCGCAGGTCGCGGAGAATCTCACGGGTCCGCTCGTTCCACTCGCACAGGATGATGTGACCCTCAAGATCGTACGAACCCATGCCCCGCTCCTTTCGCAGTCGCTTCTCGACGAACACGCCAGCGATCGTGGCGGTGAACATGCCCAGTGCTCCAATACCGAAGAACATGAGGACGACGCCGATCGCCCGTCCCCCAAGCGACGTTGGAAATATGTCCCCAAATCCCACGGTGGTCAGCGTAACGGTGGCCCACCACAGCGCATCGGGGAGGCTTCGACCGTCCTCAAAATAAGCGAGCCCGACCGCGCCGCCGACGATCAGCACGACGATGACGCCACACAGGCGGAGCAGATTCTCGCGGTGCAAGAATTCCCAGAACGCGCCGAGGCGGTCTGTCATCTGACTCTTGAGCTGGCGCATGTCCGAGTCGGCGTTCCGATCCCGGTCATGCCAGGCCGAAAGCAGGAGCCTGGCGGGATGCTGCAGACGTTGGCATCGGCGTTGGCCTTCTAGAGGGTCAACCCGATCAATATTGACGCGGCGAGGTACGTCGTCGCCTCGATGGCCCCAGCGCCGACATTGGGTGTCTCCTGGACCAACTCGTCGGTCAGTCGGGCACCCGGCAGCAGCACTCTGTCGGCGAAGATCCGGACCACCGGCAAAAGAAGCAGGCCTACGACGGCGTAGTATCCGAACTCGCTCAGACTCTGCGTCCAGGAGATGAAGTCACCTTCACCCGCCAGGCGGATGATATTCCCGAAGCCGACCAGGACACCGGCAAAGGCCACGCCCACTGCGGTGTTGTCGCGCTCGATCTGATCGTGCAGATCGAACGAGGTCATCTTGTTGTACAGCAGCGCGGCCACGATGAGGCCGACCTGGCCCAGGATCCAGAACACCGCACCGCTGAGCAGGCCGCCTTCACCGGAGAGCGCGCCGGCCGTGATGAGACCGACAGCGACATGATTGCCGCCTTCGATGGCACCCATTCCCGTGTTGCGGTCCTGAACGATCTCTTTCTGGTTGTCGAACCCCGAGAAGATGATCTTGTCGTTGATCCAGCCGGACAGGTTGAGCAAGACGATGGCGATCAATCCGAAGATCGCGACGTTGATGACATCCTCGGTGAACATGCCCGAGCCAGGTCCAGACACTACCGCACCGAGCACGATCGCCAGGCCGAGGTAGTAGCCGGCAACGGTGAGAGCCATGGCGAGGTTGTCCTTCTCGAGGAGTTCTGTCCTCAGGACAAACCCGCGGTGCAGCGCGGTGTACACCCACTTGCCGATGACGACGAGAACGAGGACGACGGCCAGGTAAATGAAGCCTGTCAGGATTTGATCCCAGGACATGATGCTCCTCTCATGACGTCATGACGCTACTTGCCGAGCCCCCGGGCGCTACCACCTGTCATGCGACCGCGCACCCGATCACCAAATCCCTGTGTTCGGACGCGCTGCCGTGCTTCCTGGCGCCGGAAGAAATTGGGGTTACTCTGTCTCGTGACCGTACCGCTCGTGCCATATGTGCCGGAGCCAAAGTAGGGTTGGCCGCGACCGCGATAGTCGCGATACCCGTTCCAGTCGCTGCGGTAGATGGGCCGCCCAAACCCGCCGATCATGTGACTGAGCAGGGCATACTGGCCGTAGAATTCCCAGAAGGATCCGCGGCCGCTCCGGTCGTCTCGCCACTGGCCGTAGCGGTCGTTGCCGACGTACTGATAGCCGGGTGGATGCTGGTCGTGATCGATGTTCCCGTCCGCACCCTTCGAAAGAATCACCATCCCGAGGTAGGGCTGGTATCTCGTGTACGTCTGGCGGTCAACTCGTTCCCACTCCCGGATATTCTCGGCGTATACGAGATCCTCAGAGCCGGGCTCCCGTTGGCCTGTGGTCACCCGGTATTGGTGCCAGTAGTCGGTCGAGAACGTACCCTCCTCTCGCATATCGGCAAGGATGACCGAGTACTCCGGATAGCGGTCGAGCGCGCCCTGCAGCGCCTCGAGCGGATTACCGACGCCACAGCCCGCGACAACGAGACAGAGACCTGTCCACGCGACCCAGCGCAGGTTTCTATTCATGGTTCCCTCCCGTTCAGTGTAGCCCAAGGCTTCGACCCTGTCGGCCAAGAAATCAGTCGGTGCCCCCGCCCGGGAGGATGCTCGTGAACTCGTAGTCTTCGACGAAGGAGCCGGTCGCCGCCCCGAACTCTGACTCGCTCCACTGTTCGATGCCGAGGAAACTCTCCTCATCTTCGTCCAGGAACTCCCAGCGAATCACCTCCTCGCCAGCACCCTCGCCGTTGGGGAACATTCGCCCTGCGTAGGAGTTATCGAGATAGTACTGTTTCCCCTTGTGGACGATCCGACCGGGAGGGTCCTCGTCGCGAAGGATGTCACGCCGGATGTCGCCGTCGATGGCGCCGATGACGATTCTCCTCGAGAGAGACCAGCGCCCGTCGGCCAGCTCCAGGTAACGCTTCTCGCGTCCTCCAGCCGTGATTTCCCACTCCTTCACGATGTCTCCGTCGAATTCGTACCGGCAGTAGCCCGTCACTTCCCAGGTCTTCAGATCGTAGTCGACAAGATAGCCGACCCTGAGCTTGCCGAGAACCAGGTCGGCGATGGGGTCCGCCTCCGCGTCCCTATCGTTCCGCTTCCTGCGGAAGAGGTCTTTGATGCCCATGGACCCTATCCCTACGCTCTTGGAGATTCACGATCTGCCTGACGTTCCAGCCTACCAGGACGGCAACCCGTGGACGGCACCGTCGACGTGGTGTGGACATCATACTTCTCCCCCTCGAGGTCGAGCAGTCATGCCGAAATACCTTATCCAGGCCGCTTATACAACAGACGGGGTGAAAAGGGCTCTTGAAGGACGGGGGCAGCCAACGTAGGAGCGCGGTCAATATCTTGATGAAAGAACTTGGCGGCAACCTTGAAGCGTTTTACTACACGTTCGGCGCATCCGATGTCATTGCCATCGTCGATGTCCCGGACAATGTCACAGCGGCCGCTGTGTCGATGACTATCGCCGCCAGCGGCAGGTTGACTCTCAAGACTACGCCTTTAATCGAACCCGCAGACATCGATCAGGCAACGAAGAGGACCGTCAGATATAGTCCCCTGGGGAGCTGAACGCCTAGCCCATACGAATGTGGGTGGACGAGGAAGCAGCCAATTGCCGACCTCGGTAAAACGGGGTCGGCTTTCTTTTTGTGGCCGATTCTCCTCGACCAGATGGGAGCCCACACCTAGCCCTGCGCACTGTCCACAACCGTTCAAGTCTCGTTGGGGATTCGGAATCGTCTCTAGTTCAGCACACGCTGGCCTACCGGAGGCACCTCAATCCGTGTTTTCAGAGGCAAGAAAGTCACACACAGGATCTAACGACCTGTGCGAGCGTGGCTACGAGAACTGTTTTGGTTACGTTCTAGGCAGCTTCAAACGGTCCATTCCGGACACCTAGGTGACACTTTCGGGAGAATGGATTCTCGATGGGCTCGAGGCAGCCACTGTTGCATCGACCGGTTGAACCTACCTCCGTTGTCAGCTCCTGTCATATCGCTGCACAACAACTGGCGTCAGTCGCCCACTTGTCCTTCTCCTGCACCTATAATGCGGCTGAACTGCGTCAATAGATCCACCACAACCTATGGCCTTCAAGTCGGTTCCCGACTCGGCCACTACGACGTCACCGCCCTCATCGGCGCGGGGGGCATGGGCCAGGTCTATCAGGCCACCGATACCAAACTCAACCGCCAGCCCGCGGCCGCTCCGGCATCCTGACAGCTCCTCCGCACTGCCGCGTTCAGCCACGCCACTCAACGGCCGGATGGTCTAGTTTTCCTCCGCCACAGTGGTCTAATTTTGCTCCGCCCTTGACAGGCGACCTTCATCGCGCGTGACGTATATCACACCTCAGGCGTGACAGACGTCACGGCCGTGCCTCCCGTCCGCTCGCTACAGTGACAGTCACACAGCAACCCCTTACACAAGGAGGAAGGAAGATGCTGAGAATCAATACAAAACAGCGAGGCGACACGATGGTCCTCGACCTTCGAGGCAAGCTGCACCTTGGCGCACCGGCGGAACACCTGACAGACCGTGTCTGCAGCCTGCTCCATCAGGGGCACAAGAAGCTCGTGGTTGATCTGGAGTTCGTGACCGACGTTGACAGCGTGGGCTTTGGGGCTCTGGTCGACGCGAGTCGCGAAGTGACCTGCTCCAACGCCCAGATCGTCCTGGTCGGCGTTGCGAAGGGCCTGAAGAGCATGATCGTCATCTCCGGCCTGCTGAGTCACTTCCGGATCTTCGATTCTGAAGCGGAGGGAGTTGCGGCGCTGGCGCCAGAGTGGCCAGGTGCCCCTCACGCACCCGACGCACCCGACGACCCCGAGCATGGTGCCCGCGCCTACGGCGCGTCGTAGCTCTAACGATCCGACTCATGAGGGCGAGGCGGGCGCCGCCCCCTCGCCTTCGTTTTCGGAATGACGGAGGCTCAACATGTTACGTCTCGAAACACGGACGACGACAGACGTGGTCATCCTGGAGGCAACGGGTGACCTCCGGCTCGGTGAGTGCACCCACCTCCGATCGAGGGCCGATGAACTCCTGGAGCAAGGCGTACGTGTTCTGGCACTCGACCTATCGTGGGTCGATACGCTCGACGCCGCTGGAGTTGGGGCCCTCCTCGATGCGAGACGCCAGTTCGAAGGTTCAGGGGGCAGGTTCATTCTGCTGCGCCCGACAGACCGAGTCCGCCGACTCATGGATGTGTGTGCCCTTACGGACGTCTTCGACGTCCAGGCGAAGGCCGATGTTCTTGGTGGGTTCAGCCGGTGATCCGGACCACCGCTCGACCGTGACACGGGTCACAGGCGTACCGCTCGTAGGCAGATAGAGTCCGGTCATCAGAGAGCTCAAGCACGGGAGGTGCTTACATGTCATCAGCCACTGCCGCCGAAGCCGTTCCAATCAGCGCCGGACGAACCGGATTCCGCCCAGCATTCCTGCTTGAGCTCCCTGCCAACCGTAGAGAGACGATCAAGAGCACGCTGCGAGAACCACTCGCGTGGGGCGATCCCGCGATCAACGCGTTGGTTCGCCAGAACAATCGCCTCCGACGATCCGTCGAAGAACTGTCGATCTTGCACGACGTGGCCAAGGAGATCGCCGACGGCTCGAGTCCGGACCACACGCTCGAGATGCTTGCCCGACGTGCCCGGGACGTGACCGACGCCGAGCACGGGGCTATCTGCCTGGGTGACCCGAGCACCGACTCCGGCGAGGGCTGGGGCTGTCTGCCAGAGACCCCCGATCCGCAGTGGGCACGCCTCCAAGAGGCCGTCGCCAACTGGGTTCGAACCCACAAGGAGCCACTCGTCACATCCCAGAGTCAAGAGCTTGGCCTCGGGGAGGCCCTTACAGACGCTGGGGTCAAGACGCTGCTCAGCGTTCCTCTTCTGATAGACGACTCCTTCCTCGGCATGCTGACTGTCTGGAACAAGGAGGGTGGGCGCTCGTTCACTCACGACGACAAGCGGCTGCTCGTGCTCCTAGCGTCCGAGGCCGTGCAGATCGTCGAACGCATGCGACTCTACAAGACCGAGCGTGAGTGGTTGACACTCACTCGCGAAGTCGAACTGGCTCGTCAGATCCAGAGCCGTCTGGTCCCGACAGAACCGCCGCATGTGCCCGGCTACGACATGGCCGGTGTAACCCGTTCGGCCCGCACGGTGGGAGGTGACTTCTTCAGCTTTCTCCCCCGGCAAGACGGAAGCCTCGCCATCTGGCTTGGAGACGTCGTAGGCAAGGGCCTGCCTGCCGCAATGCTGATGGCGAATCTGCAGGCCACCATCCGGGACCAGACCCTGACCGGGGCCCCGGAGCACGTGTATCTGGCGCGGGCAAACCGTGCGCTGTGCCAGAGCACCGCGGCCGAGAGCTTCGCAACACTCTTCTATGGCGTGCTTGACCTTAAACGCCACGCCCTTCGGTACGTCAACGCCGGGCACAATGCGCCGTTCCTGCTCAGAGCGGACGGAGGATGCCAGCGGTTGCATTCAGGGGTGACGGTGCTCGGACTCTTCGAGGACTGGTCAGCCAGGACCGACGAGGTGGCGTTCGAACCAGGCGACCTATTGGTGGTGTTCTCAGATGGGATTTCTGAAGCGACGAATACGCAGGACCAGCAACTGGGAGAACGGCGCCTCGGAACGATCTGCGATGGCATGAACGGACGAGCCGCCAGCGAGGTACTCGGAACGATTCTCGATAGCGTTGCCGAGCACACGGGGAACGCTCCACAGACCGATGACATGACGTTGGTTGCGGTCCGGAGGAATCCCAAGGGTTAAGGCAATGACCATGGTCCTTCATCGGCACGGCTGGAGTTTTCCAAGATATCTACGAGCTACGCGACTATTTGTCACGCCTCACCTAGACTCCCAGCGGCTGCGCTGACTCACCCTGGCTTCCATTGCCATCTCTACCTGGAACGCCCTTTGCTCCGTAACCGTACGGAGGTTGTCCGATGACGATGACATTGACGGCGCCGACGCAGAAGCCCCACGCCGAAGCGCGCGAGGGCCGAACAGTCGTCCCGGCGCTGTTTCGTGATCTTGCGCACGATGAGCGTGGCCAGGACCTCATCGAGTATGGGCTCCTCTGCGGCTTTATTACCCTTGGAGTCGTCCTCGCGGCGACCAATCTTGGCACTGCCACCAACGGGATCTACGGCAACATCGGCACGCAGGTGGCGACGATTCCTGCGCCGTAGCCCACCAGATCTGAAACTGAATTTCTCGCCCTGACGGCGTCGGGGGTTGCGTCCAGGGCAGACGCGACGAACGCACCGAACGCGAGCCAGGCCCTTCGTGGAGTCCAGGCAGCCTGCAAACCGCGTTTTGCATATCGGAATCGAAACCACCTTGTGGGCGGATGAGCTCGCGCGGTCTTGCGGAGATCGTCTCGCAGGCGCCAGAATGGCTCAGCAAGCCATGAAGCCTCCCAGCCTTGGGGAGCTGCGCGTGGGGTCGCTGGGACCTTGCCGCTACCCTTCCCCTCTCAGCGAACGCTCCGAGTGCGTCGTCGACGAGACTCGGCGAGTGCTCCTTCCCAGCGACACCGCCCAACTACAAGCATCGGCCGACACCGCCCAGGCTCCGCCCTCGTTCGAATCTGCGGGACCACGCCCGAGCATCTTCTTCGAGCCGGCGGGTCTGCGGTGCGGCATCGTCACGTGCGGAGGTCTTTGTCCCGGCGTGAACGATGTGATCCGCTCGGTGGTGCTGACTCTCACCTATGGCTATGGCGTCGAGCATGTTCTGGGTTTTCGATACGGATACGCCGGCCTGTCTTCTCGAAAGTCCCACGAACCGGTCCAGTTGACGCCAAACTTGGTCGATACGATTCACACACAGGGTGGCACCATCCTTGGTTCCTCTCGTGGTCCTCAAGACGCCGGGGACATGGTCGACACGTTGGAGCGCCTTCACATCTCTATCCTGTTCGCCGTGGGTGGGGATGGAACCCTGCGCGGGGCGTCTGCCATCGTCGAGGAGATTCGCGCGCGGGGTCGTGCGATTGCTGTCGTTGGAATCCCGAAGACTATTGACAACGACCTCCTGTGGATGCAGCAGAGTTTTGGCTTTTCCACTGCCGTCGAGGAGGCGAGAAAGTCGATTGCCGCGGCGCACGCCGAGGCACGGGGAGCGTGGAATGGGATCGGTCTGGTGAAACTCATGGGGCGGGAGTCCGGTTTCATCGCCGCCCATGCCACTTTGGCGAACAGCGACGTGAACTTCTGTCTTGTACCCGAAGTCAGGTTTCGCCTCGCGGGAGACAGTGGATTCCTTCACGCCTTGGTGGGCCGATTAGAACGCAAGCATCACGCCGTGATCGTCGTCGCAGAGGGTGCGGCGCAGCACCTCCTCCGGGACCCAGCGCACGTCGACCGAGATGCATCTGGCAATGTGAAGCTCGGGGATATCGGTCATTTCCTCTGTGCACAGATCGAGACATACCTGCAGGACCACGGCATCGCGAATGTCATCAAATACATAGACCCCAGCTACCTCATCCGCAGCTTGCCGGCGAACTCCCTCGACTCGGCGTTCTGTCTCATTCTCGGGCAGCACGCCGTGCACGCAGGGATGGCCGGGAAGACAGACATGCTCGTCGGATTCTGGAATCAGCGCTTCACGAACGTTCCGATTCACATGGCCGTACAGACGCGGAAGCACCTAAACCCGAATGGTGAGATCTGGCCGCGTGTCCTTGAGGCCACCAGACAGCCGGCGATGATGTAGGTGAAGGCTCTCTCGCTGGAGACACGGGTGACAGATCATTCGGGACGGCACGGCTCTGACGGCTGCGACGGGCGGCGCGCGGCCAAGTGATACACCCCCGACGCGGGCATGGTCGCAAAGCCTTCGGCGACCAACGCACGATTGCCACGTCCGGCCTCTGGTCGGGACAGGCCGCTCACACGGGCCGTCTCGCCGGGAATCGTCATTCCGGCGCCGGTCAGAAAGCAGCGGGCAATCTCGCGGAGGGCGGTGCCTCGGCTGACGCGCCGGGTGAGCGGTTTGGGAAACCGTCCGACGCCAAGCGTCCAGATGTAGGTGAACCTCGGTTGATAGACGACCTGGCTCGGCACGACGATCATGGCGGCCTGGAGTTCATCCACCGCTCGGGTAAACGCCTTGCGGTCTGTCACCCATGACTCATCGCGCAGGTCGGCCGTCCCCAACTCCCACTCGCGGCGGAGCACACGCAAAACCGCGTTGGCGTTCTCGCTCAATCGCTGTTTCTCTTCGGACCTGCGTACGCCCCACACGGCGTGAAAATGGGGGATCATGCGAGGCGCCAGGAACATCGCCTTGCCGCGCGCGAGTTTCGCATAGTAGACACCGGCACGCCTCACAAGTTCGTCCTTCAATCGCCAGGTGAGCGAGGCCTCGGGGTCTTTCTGTACGTTGCGTGGCATCACGGCGTCGCGTCGCCCGCAGACCGCGACGTACAGTGACGGCCCCGGTCGACGTGAGTCGGCGAGGCAGGCGGTGAAACCGACCTGCTCGATGAAACGTTCGGCATCGAGTGCGGTCTCGACCTGCGAGGCTCCGTCGCGGTGCCAGTGTTCGTCACGGTGGTCTTCAATCTCCGCTGGAATCTGTGGGCTTGGTCTCATCCCTCGTTGAACCATCGTTGCGCCATAGTTGCGCCCTGTTGCGCCGTCGTTGCATCGTTGCGCAGTCGTCGCACCTTGGGGTTTGGTGAATAAATCGTAATGGAATTCTCGTGCCAAGTCGGCGAAGTTGGCACCAGCCGCATGAAGTAAGCTCACCCCACTCGTTCGTACACGATTCACCCAGAAGCACCAGACGCGAGATGACGACCGAACCGACACGATCCCAGAGCTACGACGCGATCGTGTTCGAGGGACTGCGGTGACCGGGATGGGCGGCGACCCGCGTGGCAAGTTCCCGGCGCGCGTCGATCTGTCCTCGGACCAGTTTCGCGCGCTTGGTCATCGGCTGGTTGATCAGGTCGCTGACTTCCTCGAATCCCTCCCGTCGAGGCCCGTCACGGTCGCGGCCTCACCCAATGACGTACGGGACCGGCTTCCACCCGAGCACCGCCTTCGCGACGCGGGGACCGACCCGGGTCTCTTGCTGGACGAGATCACCGAGCATCTGTTCGACAAGTCGCTCTTCAACGGTCATCCCCGGTTCTTCGGCTATATCACGTCGAGCGCCGCCCCTCTCGGAATCCTCGGCGAGTTGCTGGCGGCGGCGGTCAACGCGAACGTCGGAGCGTGGAAGCTCTCTCCCGTGGCAACCGAGGTCGAAAAGCAGACGGTCCGCTGGATTGCGGATTTGATCGGCTTGCCTCCCGCGTGTGGAGGACTTCTGGTCAGCGGCGGGAACATGGCCAACATCATCTGTTTTCTGGCGGCGCGAACCGCCAAGACCTCGTGGGATGTGCGCAAGACAGGGGTCCGTGGTTTCGAGGGATCACTCAGGGTCTACGGCTCGACAGAGACGCACACGTGGATCCAGAAGGCAGCCGATCTGTCTGGTATCGGGACCGATGCCGTGCGATGGGTGAAGACCGACGACCAACAGAGACTCGACGTCAGCGCCCTCCGCGCCGAGATCGAGCGTGACCGTGCGGATGGTCATCACCCGTTCATGGTTGTCGGAACGGCCGGAACGGTGAGCACCGGCGCCGTCGATCCGCTGCCTGCGGTCGCCGCGGTCTGTCGCGAGTATGACCTGTGGTTTCACGTCGACGGCGCGTATGGCGCACTCGCGGCCAACGCGCTTGGCGCACCAGCGGATTTGGCAGGTATCGGCGACGCCGACTCGGTCGCGGTCGATCCCCACAAGTGGCTGTACGCTCCGCTCGAGGCGGGGTGCGTTCTCGTGCGCCGGCCCAGCGACCTGACGAACACGTTTTCGTATCATCCGTCCTACTACAACTTCGAGGAGGCGGAGACGAATTTCGTCGACCACGGGCTGCAGAACTCTCGGGGGTTTCGTGCGCTCAAGGTATGGTTGACGCTTCGACAGGTCGGGCGAACCGGCTGTCTCGAACTGATCGCCAGAGACTGCCGGCTGGCCGAACGACTCCACCGGGTGATCGGCGAACACGCCTCCTTCGAAGCGCTCACCAAGAGCCTGAGCATCACCACGTTTCGCTACGTGCCGTGGGACCTGCGCGCCGGCGTGGACACCGAGGCCGTCGAACAGTATCTGGACGAGCTCAACAGGCAACTGCTGACCGCGGTGGAGCAGAGCGGCGATCTGTTTCTCTCGAACGCGCTGGTCGACGGGAAGTTCGCGCTGCGTGCGTGCATTGTGAATTTCCGCACGATGGAGGCCGACGTCGACGTCGTCCCGACGCGTGTCGCCCAGCTTGGCGAGAAGATACACACCGCCCGCAAAGGTGTGTGAACTATCTCACCTGCGTCGGCGGCTATGACCCCTGGGCGGAGTAGGCGGGGCGCGGTCCGCGTATATCGCCGGATGGGTGGCTTTCGCCGAAGGACCGCTCGAACAGATCCTCAATCGCCTTGCTCCCGGCGTCGTTCAGGAACCGTGTGCCGGTGCCGGTGAAACGGGTACGGCGGATCCTGGGCGCCTCAACCTCTGTCCAGCCGTCACCTCGCCATCGGAACCAGTGGCGCTTCGTCTGATCGAAGACGTGGACCGGCTTCCTCAGATGCTTGGCCAGCTCGGCACCCCAGCCGGTGCCACCTTTAACCGTGTCGTCTCCCAGGATTTCGCCGATCACGAAGACTTCGCCTGCCGTCGAGACCTGATGCCAGATCGATTTCAGCAGGCGCTGGAAGGTCTCGGTGTCCGGAAACGAGCGATGTAGCTGCGCTTTGATGTAGGCCTCGCTGACACTGCCCCGCTCGAGCTCCGCCTCGGACAGCTCCACGACACCCCGCTGCCGCGCGGTCTCGCGCCCCGCGAACGAGAAGTTGATCTCGCTCAGGCCCCACCGCTCTGCGGCGGCACCGAACGCAGCCTCGGCCCCATTCGCGCCACCGGAGAGCACGGTGAACACCCGCGACGGCAACGACAGCTCGGTCTCGACAGCCTCGTCTTCGACGAGCCGCATCGTATCGGCATGCAGCTGCAAATGTGTCTCGGCCGGTTGTTCGCGCTCGTGGTCTCTGAGTAGCCGGACACTGACGTGCGTGCCCTCTGGCTCGAGGAAGAGCGCGATGTCGATCAAGTCAGCGTACTCGGCGCAGGGCGGGATGAGCTCTGTGGGATGGGCCGGCGTGACATCCCGATGGGTCTGGGCCGACAGCCAGAGGACGGCCCCAAGCCGCCTGGCGATCTGCTTGAACGCTCCCAGCTCTGCGGCGCGCTGGATCACAGCGCCGTGCTCCCAGTCCAATCCATCGATCAGAATCACAGAGGGCGTGAATTCCGCCTGGCCGTAGAGGTCGACGACTTCGTCGAGATGCTCGTGAGGAAAGGCAGCATCCACGGACGCGTGGATGACGCGGTTTCTGGTGACGAGTGAGCGCACCTGCTCCCGGTCTGCCAGTTGCGTGACCCGGGCCAGGTCGTCGAACAGGACGTCGTACCAGGATTGAACGTGCTCGAGGTCCTGCCCCAGCGCGACGTGGAGCACCGGGTGCTCCCGCAAGGCACCGTCGAGCCCGACTTGCACGAGAAAGGCCGTCTTGCCCACCCCGGCGCGCGCCATGACGACTCCCAGCTCGCCGGCCGACAGCCCCCCCCGGCAGCAGCGCTCAAGAATCCGGATCGGGCTACCTGCGTTGACTTGATTCACATCCATCGTGCGCGTGTCCTCGATTGGCGCGTGTCGCCTGTTTTCACTGACTGCGGTGAGCTTGACAGATCTGTTAAACCACACGTTAGCTGGCCTTGACCCGTTTCTCTGTCCTGGCGGCCACGAGCTCTGCTTGTACGGACCCTGGCACCGACAGGTATCGCGAGAACTCCATCGTGAAGTCGGCCTTCCCCTGCGTGGCCGAGCGCAGGGTCGTGGCGTAGCCGAACATCTCGGCCAGCGGCACCTCTGACTCGGTGATGGTCATCCCGCCGACTTCCTGCTGTCCGATCACCGTGCCCCGTCGCTGCATGATGGTCGTCAGCACGGCGCCCGCGTGCTCTGAGGGTGCCTCTACGGCCAAACGCATGATCGGTTCGAGCACTCTCGGCGCCCCCTTGTCGTACGCCTCACGCCAGGCGGCTCGCGCCGCTTCCTTGAAGGCAACGTCCGAGGAGTCAACCGAGTGACTGTTGCCGTCGTTAAGCACGACCCGTACGTTGACGACCGGTGCCCCGATCTTCCTCCCCTCAGCAAGCATCGTCTTCATCCCCTTCTCCACCGACGGAATGAACTGGCGGGGGATGGCACCGCCCTTGATCTCGTCGACGAACTCGAACTCGGTATCCGGATTGGGCTCGATATAGCCGACCACCCGGCCGTATTGTCCCAAGCCTCCGGTTTGCTTCTTGTGCGTGTAGTCGTAGTCGACGCGCCGGCTGATGGTCTCGCGATAGGCGACCTGGGGCGGAGACACGTCCACATCGACATGGTATTCGCGCTTCATCCGCTCGATGTAGACCTCGAGCTGCAGCTCGCCCATCCCGTGGATGACCGTTTCCCCAGATTCGGGGTCGGCCCCTGCCTGGAAGGTCGGGTCTTCCTTGGTGAAGCGCCGGAGTGCTTTGGTCAGATTCACCTGAGACGTGTTGTCCACCGGTTTCACCGACAGCGAGATCACCGGCGCCGGCACATGAATCGACGTCATCGTGACGTTGAGCTTTTCATCGGTGAACGTATCGCCGGAATGGCAGTCGAGACCGAAGATCGCCACGATGTCGCCGGGACCGGTGGAGTCGATGTCTTCCATCTCGTCCGCATGCATCCGAACCAGACGGCCCACCTTCGTCTGCTTGCCGCTGCGGGTGTTGGTGATGACGCTATCCTTGGTGAGACACCCCTGATAGATGCGCACGTAGGTGAGCTGCCCATAGCGCCCGTCCTCGAGCTTGAAGGCCAGCACGGCGGCGGGCCGCTCCGGATCCGGCACGAGCGGAACCGGCGCCTCGTCGTCACTGTCCAGATCGATCGCCTCGTGAGCGATATCGGTCGGCATTGGAAGGTAGTCGACGACGCCGTCGAGCAGCGGTTGGACACCCTTGTTCTTGTAGGCTGAGCCGACAAGCACCGGAGTGAGTTGCAACGAGAGCGTACCGTTGCGGACGGCGCTGCGGACCAGCGCCTCGGTCACGTCCCCCTCCAGAATGCCCTCCATCAGCTCATCAGAGAACATCGACACCGCGTCCAGCATCTCCTCGCGGTAGGTCTCGGCATCCGCTCGAAGACCGTCCGGGATCTCCCGCTCGGCGACCTGCTCGCCCAGGTTCCCTTCAAAGTAGAACGCCTTCATACGAATGAGGTCGATGACCCCTTCAAACGCCTCCTCGAGGCCGATCGGGAGCTGCAGTAACACCGCGTTGTGACCCAGCTTCTCGCGGAGCTGGTCCCGCACGCGGACCGGGTTGGCGCCCACACGGTCGCATTTGTTGACGAAAGCGATGCGGGGCACCTTGTAGCGGTTCATCTGCCGGTCTACCGTGAAGGACTGACTTTGCACGCCGGCCACGGAGCACAACACCAGTACGGCGCCATCGAGCACTCGGAGACTGCGCTCGACCTCGATGGTGAAGTCGACATGCCCGGGCGTGTCAATGATGTTGATGTGGTGGTCCCGCCACGCGGTGTGGGTGGCAGCGCTGGCGATGGTGATACCCCGCTCACGTTCGAGCTCCATCGAGTCCATCTTGGCGCCGACGCCGTCCTTCCCCCGGACATCATGAATCGCATGCACCCGGTTCGTGTAGTACAGAATCCGCTCGGTAAGGGTTGTCTTGCCGCTATCGATATGGGCGGAGATCCCGATATTGCGGATCGTTGCCAGGTCCTTGATCACTGTCGTTTACCTTTCCAGACACGCTATTCGCCGCCGTGGGTAATCTAACAGCGTACTCCAACTGTGTGGCATTGGTGTGACGCCCGGACGGCTCTTCACGAAAGCAGACGGTCGGCGGCTCTGCCTCAGAGGGTCGGTATACGGCGGTCGCGGCCCAAGTATGGTGAATGGGCACAATTCCCAGCTCGCTCGTGAAGTATTCAGCAGCAGCGAGCGCCGTCATCTGAGGCCGGATGGCACGGTGGGCGGGACACGGTTGACCTACATATAAGGCATCGGCGGGACCTTGCCTCGGAGTCGCGCGTAGACCGTCAGCGCGCCGCGGTGGTGTGCGGTGTGATCGGTGATCGCACCAAAGACTGCCGCACGCGCCTGGCCGCCCATCACAGCACCTTCGGGCAGCGGCTGCGCCCATTCCTCGGCCGTCTTCGACTCGATGGCCGCACGGGCGCTCTCGACTGACCTGGCGAGCCACGCTCGCGCGTCCGCGAGGGACGTGACCCCTCGCACCTTCCGCTCATGAGCTTCGAAGTCCAGGTCGAAACCGTTTGGGTCGAAGGCTCCGTCGATGAACCAGTCAATCGTCTGTGCCGCGTGGGCCACCTGTTGGGCCGTCGAGAAGACACCGTCGACCGGTGTGTAGGTCGAGTCCTCCTCCGTAAGACTGCCGGTGCTCCGATCGAAGAACTCGATCGCGGCGTTGAGTTCGGCTCCCAATCGTTCCGTCCTTACTTCGGTCATGACTTTCTCCTGTTGGCTGGCATTGGCGAAGATAAGACGAAAGACGTAAGTCTGTCAAGGCGGGCCGCGGTTGCAGACGGCTCCGCCAGAAGGGGGCCTTACTGCGCGAACGGGTTCTCGTCTGCGCTCGGTCCGTAGATCGACGGAACTGGAACATCAAGGAGTCGGAGGTAGACCGATAGCTGTCCGCGGTGGTGATACCAGTGGTTCAACATGATCGATCGGAGTAGCGCGACCCGGGGCACGGCCATCACCTCCTGCTCTCCAGCCATCGCCTTCCAGGTGTCACTCATCGCCGCATCGTCCAGGCCCCCGAGCGTGCTCTTGGCCGTGGCGATGGCATCGTCAAGCGCAGAGAGGATTTCATCGGTCGTCTTCGCCTCGGCCTGTTTGAACTCCGGCACCTGCACCGACGATTGCGCCGCCATCTGTGCGACGCCTCCGGGTGTAGAGGCTACATGGAGGGCCAGCTGACCGAGTGACATCGACTTGACGTGCGGCTTCCAGGCCAGTCGGTCGCCGGGTACCCGCTCGAGTACGCGACGGGTTGTTTGCGCCTCTTGCTCGAGTTCTTGGATGAATGCTTGGCTGATGCTCATCATCGAGTCCTTTCCAGTTCGTGGTGTAGGTTGGGAGCGGAGACTTGAGGCCGGCGGTTCACCCGTCGCCATGTCTGCCCTGCTCGGCACGCTGCTTGACGCGCTTCAGCTGAAGCCGCCAGAGGCGCTCGAACGTGGCTGTCCACTCGTGCAACGGCCTCAGCGCGTCGGCGTCAATCCGGCACAACGTCCGGCGACCATCTCGCCGAGCCCGCACCAACCCGACGTCACGAAGAACCCGGAGATGCTTCGAGACCGACGGTTGCCGACACGCCAGCGCGTCAACGATTTCGCCCACGGACCGCTCTCCCAGCGCCAGATAGTTGAGGATCTCCCGACGGCGGGGCTCTGCGATCGCGTTGAACGCATCGGATGACGTTGCGGCACGTGCCATCCCGCAGACTATATATTCCAATACGGGAATATGTAAAGGCTGAGCGGGCGCGGGATTACCCAGGCGCCGTCACGCGTCTCGACTGTCGCGGATTGAACGGGAGAGGTCCTCGATCAGGTCGGTCTGGTCTTCGATGCCAACCGAAAGCCGGACCAGGGCATCTGGGAGGCCACCACGGCGGCGTTCCTCCATGGGGATAGCGGCGTGCGTCATCGTAGCGGGATGACCAACGAGTGACTCGACGCCGCCAAGGCTCTCGGCCAGCGAGAATATCCTCGTCGTCGTCGCGAAACGGATGTTCCGCTCGATCCCGCCGTCGAGCTCCACTGACACCATCCCCCCAAACCCAGACATCTGGCGAGCCGCGATCGCGTGTCCTGGGTCTGACTCGAGACCAGGATAGCGGACCTGACGCACCTCCGGATGGTCCTTCAGGAATCTGGATACGGCCATCGCGTTGGCGCAGTGCTCTCTCATCCGGACGCCCAGGGTCTTGGTCCCACGCAAGACGAGAAAACAGTCGAGCGGCCCCGGAACCGCCCCGATCGCATTCTGAAGGAACTTGAGTCGCGCGAACACAGCCTCGTCGTCGGTGACCACGGCGCCGCCCACAACGTCGGAGTGTCCCCCCAGGTATTTGGTCGTGGAATGAACCACGACATCGGCACCCAGCTCGAGCGGGCGCTGCAAGAACGGCGTGGCAAACGTGTTATCCACCACCACCTTCACGTCGTGCCGATGGGCGATGTTGCACGCGGCCGCGATGTCACTGACCGTCAGCAGCGGATTCGACGGTGTCTCGATCCATAGCTGTTTGGTCGCCGGGCGAATGGCGGCCTCGATCTCGTCGCTTCGAGATGTATCGACGAACGAGCACTCGACGCCCAGCTGATGCCACACTTCGGTGAACAACCGGTATGAACCTCCGTAGAGGTCACGGGAGGCCACGACATGGTCGCCCGAGCGCAGGAGATGCAAGACCGTATGCTCCGATGCGAGACCGCTCGCAAATGCCAGGCCGAATCTCCCGCCTTCGAGGGACGCCAAGTTGGCCTCTAGCGCGGCGCGGGTTGGATTGCCGGTGCGGGAATAGTCGTACCCCGAGTGTTGCCCGGGTGCGTCCTGAACATACGTTGAGGTCAGATACACGGGCGTCATGATGGCCCCCGTCACTGGGTCTGGGTCCTGTCCTGCATGCACGGCTCGCGTCGCGAATCCCCACTTGGCGTCTGTCAACGGCACACGGTCGTCGTTACTCATGACTCATGACTCACTACTCGTTGTTCATCGTTCATTGTTCACTGTTCACTGTTCGGCCTCGCTGAGACCCGCAATCGCATGGACAACGTCGGACTTGGTCAGGATCTCAAACGTGCCGTCGGGCCTACGGACAAGAATCGCTGTCTCGCCCCGTAGAAGGCCGCTGATTTGGTCAATCGTCGCGCTGCGGGAGACGATTGGAAAGGGTGGGGCCATCACCTCCCGGACCACTCGCGCGCCCAGGTCCTCCCCTTGCAGCACCAAGGCCACCAGCCGATCCTCGGTGACGGCGCCAAGAAACTGTTGGTCCTCAATCACCGGAAGCTGAGAGATGTCTTGCTCGTCCATCTTTCGGAGCGCATCGTGTGCGCTGTCCCCCGGGGCGACCGACTGCAGCGTGGTCGGGTGCGTCTTGTGTTGAAGACATTCGCCTGCGGTCAGCCGCACCGCCGGGTCGAGGTAGCGGTTTTCTCGCATCCATTCGTCGTTGTAGACCTTCGTGAGATACTGGCGGCCCGTGTCCGGGATGAAGACGACCACGACATCGTCCGCCGACAGCGACTGCGCGAGCTGAAGCGCGGCCCAGACGGCACCTCCTGACGAACCCCCAGCGAAGATACCCTCCTGGCGCGCCAAACGCCGTGCGGTGACGAAGCAGTCCCGGTCGGTCACCTGAACGATGTCGTCCAGGACACTGAAATCCATCGTGGAAGGAAAAATATCCTCTCCGATTCCCTCGACGACATACGGGTGCGCCTCACCGACCTGGGCCGTGTGAAAAAATTCGTGATAGAGCGACCCGACCGGATCCACTCCGACGATCTGGACGGTCGGCTTCTGGGTCTTCAGATAGCGACCCACGCCCGTCGCCGTTCCGCCGGTCCCCACCCCGATCACACAATGGGTGATCTGTCCTTCGGAGCCCTCCCAAATCTCTGGACCTGTGGTGTCGTAGTGGGCCTGGGGATTGTCCGGGTTCTCGTATTGATTCGGGTAGAAGGAGTTCGGGATCTCTTGGGCGAGCTTCCGGGCCACCGAGTAGTAGGATCGAGAATCGTCGGGGGCCACCGCCGTGGGGCAGACAATCACCTGGGCTCCAAACGCCTTGAGCAAGTCGATCTTCTCGCGGGACTGTTTGTCGGTGATCGTGAAGATCAGCTTGTAGCCACGCACGGCGGCGACGAGCGCCAGCCCCATGCCGGTATTCCCGGCTGTCCCTTCGATGATCGTTCCTCCCGGCGGCAGGAGGCCGTTTTGCTCCGCCTCGTCGACCATCCGGATGGCAACGCGATCCTTCACGCTGCCGCCCGGGTTCAGATAATCGAGCTTGGCGTAGATCTGCGGCTTCAGCCCGTCGCTCAATCGATGCAATCGAACCAGCGGCGTGTGCCCTACCGTTTGGAGAATGTTGTCGTACTTCATGAAAATGCTCCGGCCCGCGCGGAAGACTCGTCGTCTCGCTGTGAGCATCCATCGTCGCGCTAACGACGGGTGAAGAAGATCAGGCGTCAGTATCTGAAGTGCTTGATTTTTTTCCCGCGCTCATCGAGCTCTGTCATCGCCTCGATTCCTATCTCAAGGTGGATCTGGGACCACTGGCGAACGATCCGCGTGTCCGACTCCGCGGTGGCCACTCCCTCAGGCGTCGTTGGGAGGTCTGAGATTAACAGAAGGGCGCCACGCGCGATCTCGTTTCGATGACCGACGATGAAGATCGTGGCGGTCTCCATGTCGATGGCGATGCAGGTCATCGATTTGAGCCGAGCCACGAAATCGCCGTCGTGCTCCCAGACGCGTCGATTGGTGGTGTGCACCACGCCCGTACGATAGTCGTAGCCGTGCTCCACGATCTTCTGGGAGACGAACTTGTGGAGCTTGAACGACGGCAGCGCTGGCACCTCAGGCGGGAAGTAATCGTCGCTGGTCCCTTCGCCACGAATCGCCGCGATCGGCAGAATGAAGTGGCCGATCTCGGTTGATTGCTTCAGCCCTCCGCACTTCCCGAGGAAGAGAACGCCCTTGGGCTGGCGCGCGCTCAGCAAGTCCATGATCGTCGCCGCGTTGGGAGACCCGATCCCGAAGTTGATGATGGTCAGCCCCTGGGTGTTCGTCGCAGCCTGCATCGGTTTGTCATCACCGAAGAGATCGCACCCGAACCTCTCAGCGAACGCATCCAAGTGATAGCGGAAATTGGTCAGCAAGATGTGGTCGCCGAACTGATCAAGGGGCATCCCCGTGTATCGCGGCAGCCAGTTCCGTGCGAGCTCGAGTTGCTCAGGCATGACCGGAGCGTACCACGTCGAAATGGGGTCCCGGGCGAATCGAGGAGACGGAGAAAGCCGACGCAGATGACGCCTGGGATTAGTGTGAGTTGGTCGCGAGATAGCCGGCGAAGTGTCCAATCAAGTCGCGAGCATCGTCCTCGGCACCGTGGATGAAGGTCGACTTGCGTCTCCGAAGGACCGGCAAACCGATGACATAGAGACCCGGCGCATCGACGACTCCACCGTCATGGCGGAGGTATCCCTTGCGATCGAGTACCGGCACGTCGAGCCAGCTGTAGTCCGGGCGGAAACCGGTGGCCCAGATGATGGACCGGATCTCGCCACTCGTCAGATCGAGGCGAAGTCGGGACGACTCAGGTGCGCGGGTCGGCTCGAAGCGCTCCGGGGGCCCGGTGTCGGCATCGCGACCGTTTTCGCGCGCCCACTCATCGAACGTGTCCAGCAGTCGATTCATCTTGAGATCGGCCAGGGCGAACTGGTTGCGCAGGCCCCCGGAGAAGGGCGCCGTGCCGTCGCGCACGGCGGCCCACCGGCCTACCAATTCGACGCCGGCGTCGGTGAGGGTGTTCAGATCTAGTGTCACGCGACCGGGCGTCCCGACGAGTTGTGGCGACGGCAGCCCGCGGGCGCGATTGAGGTCGTCGATTTCGTCGTAGCGCTCGTTCCACACACCGGAGGCGTCCATCCACCACAGCACATCTCGGCCGCGATACGTCCTCGGCAGCCGCACATGCTCGCCCACCGAAAGCGTCACCGGTCGACCCGAGCGACGAATCTCCTCGGCGAGCTGCGCACCGGTAGCGGAAGCACCGACCACCAAGACCCCGCCCTCGGGGAGCTGGTCGGAGCGTCGGTAGTCCATCGGCGTGAGGCACTCGATCGATGCCGGCACCTCCCGACGGAGCGCCGGCACGTTCGGGAGATTGCACGCACCGCTGGCCAGAACCAGACAACGACAGCGAAGGTCGCCATTATCGGTGGCGACGTGATACCCGTCGTCGATTTGCCGAACCGACGTAACCGTCGTCTGTGGGCGGACCGGTGCGGCCGCCCTAGCAGCCCGTGGTGAAAGTCACCGAATTAGATCGATCGCCAGAAGTGATCATGCGTACTCCACTGACGCGCATGGCCATGGGCAAACGACGGCGACGTCCCAAGCAGACGTCGATGTGGGTCGCCGCACAAGATCTGCCTCGCAGCGCCGCGCACCCGTTCTACACGCGACTGAATCACATTCTCGAGAGAGCGGATTTCGACGGGTACGTCGAGTCGCTCTGTCAGCGATTCTACGCGGATGAGATCGGCCGGCCGAGTTTGCCGCCCGGCCGGTATTTCCGCGTGTTGCTGCTCGGGTACTTCGAAGGGCTCGACTCCGAGCGGGCGATCGCGTGGCGGGCGGCCGAGTCGTTGAGCGTGCGGAGCTTCTTGGGGCTGGAGCTGCACGAAGCGCCGCCGGATCATTCGACGGTCTCGCGGACGCGTCGGCTGATCGACCTGGAAACGCATCAGGCTGTCTTCGCGTGGGTGTTGCAGCGACTGGCTGAGGCGAAGCTTGTCAAGGGCAAGACGATCGGTATCGATGCGACGACGCTGGAAGCGAACGCCGCCCTGCGAAGTATCGTGCGGCGCGACACCGGCGAGGCGTATCAGGACTTCTTGATCCAGCTCGCCCAGGCCTCGGGGATTGAGACCCCGACGCGTGCCGATCTGGCGCGCATCGATCGGAAGCGGAAGAAGAAAGGCTCGAACGACGACTGGACCCATCCGCACGATCCTGACGCAAGAATCACCAAGATGAAGGACGGCCGCACGCACCTCGCGCACAAGGCGGAGCAGGCGGTCGACCTCGACACCGGCGCGGTCGTGGCGGTGACGGTGCAGGACGCCGATGAAGGCGATGTGGCGACGAGCCGCGCGACGCTGATCACCGCGGCGGAGCACATCGAGACCGTGGTGCCTGCGGGCCGTCTTGCCGAGGTCGTCGGGGACAAGGGCTATCACAGCAACCAGGAACTCGTCGATCTTGAAGCCATCGGCCTCCGCAGCTACATCTCGGAACCAGATCGCGGCAGGCGTAAATGGAAAGACAAGGCGGAGGCGCGCGACGCCGTCTACCGAAACCGTCGGCGTCTTCGCGGCGCGCGCGGGCAACGCCTGCTGCGCCGGCGCGGGGAACGACTCGAACGCCCCTTTGCCCATCTCTATGCCACCGGGCGGCTACGCCGCGTATACCTGCGGGGGCACGACAACATCCTCAAACGCGTCCTGCTGCACGTTGCTGGACTGAACCTTGGGTTGCTGATGCGGACGCTCACGGGTGTCGGGACACCCCGCAGTCTTCAGGGGCATGCGGTGGCGTGTCTTCGGCTGTTGTGGTCGCTCATGCGACTCCCGGAGACGCGTTGGGGCGCGCCGTGGATCTTATCTCGACCTACCATCGCCGCCGCCGACCTCCGCGTGGGGCACTGCCATGTCTGGGCCGACCCGTCGTTCGGTGGTGCTTTCACCACGGGCTGCTAGAGGTAAAGCGCGAAATAAACTCGACCACCTCGGTCATCGTCATGAAGCCGTCGGGCTCGGCGCCGTCGTAGCGATGACCCGGCAGGCGGGTCTGCCAGTTGGGTGTCAAGAGCCGCAGCGAGTCCCAGCGCTCCCGGCGCCAGGAGTTAGCCACCTCCCCGCGCTCCAGTACGACGTGGTCGATCGAGCGATCACTGAGATAGTGGCTCGTCGCAAACCCGGCGTGGCCGGCCCCGATGACGACGGTGGCTACATGTTCGATGACTTGCCTCCGTTGCCACGGGTTGTTACAGCTTGTTCACCTGGACGGCCACATTCGTCGGGTTCGTCACGACGTCGTACACCGCCGAGCGCTTCTGAGACTGTGCGACCAGGGCCTCGATGTCCTGCTGCGATGCGTCCGCGTCGATATCGAATGTGACCTTGATGTCGTCATAGCCGTTACGCACGTCGCTGTCCATACCGAGAATGCCCTGGATGTCCATCGCACCCTCGAGATTCGCCGCCACGGACTTCAGCTGGATGCCTCGATTCTGCGCCACCGCGGCCACACCGGCGGTGAAGCAGCTGGCGAGGCCGACGAGCACGAGTTCGACCGGCGTCGCACCGAGATCCTCGGATGCGAACACCTCGGGATGATCGGCCTCGAACGAGAACTCGGTCTTATGCTTCTGCTCTTCGCCGAGACCGTGGAACCCCTGGATCGTGGACCTGCTGTGGGTGCCGTTCTGCCATTTGCACGACGCACGCCACTTGAATTTGGCCGCTTCCGGCGCGGCCGTGAGCGCCTCACGCGCCGCCAGCAATGCCTCGACATTGACTCCGTTGTTGACGCTGGACTCCGGCATGGTTCTCTCCTAACTGTGTCGTTGAACGAATACGGCCCAACCCGGGCCTCGACAGCATACAACGGTATGATCCACCGGTGACGAAGTCGACCCAGGAGACCGCCGTCAGTTCCGTTGGTGCCGTCGACACGCAGTTCATCGATCTTCCCCGCCCCCTTGCGCTCGATTCCGGCCGAGAGCTGCATCCGATTCGCATCGCGTACGAGACGTATGGAACGCTGTCGCCGGCACGAGACAACGTCGTTCTTGTGTGCCACGCGCTGAGTGGCGACGCCCATGCGGCCGGTTACACCACAACGCCAACCGTGGAGAGCACCCGGGACGGCTTTCGCGCGGAGGAGCGCGACGCCGGCAAGAACAAGGGACTCGGCTGGTGGGACGGGATGATCGGCCCGGGAAAAGCCTTCGACACGGATCAGTTTTTCGTCGTCAGCTCGAACCTCTTGGGGGGCTGTCGGGGTACGACGGGGCCGTCGTCCCTGAACCCCGACACCGACCGACCTTACGGAGCCGACTTTCCGGTGATTACGGTCGCCGATATGGTGCGGGTCCAGCGGGCGCTGCTCGAGGAACTCGGTATCAGACGGCTGTTCGCCGTAGCCGGCGGCTCGCTGGGCGGCATGCAGGCGCTCGAATGGGCCGTGCGGTACGCCGACTGCGTTGATACCATCATCCCGATTGCCAGCACTCACGCGCTGCACCCTCAAGGCATCGCCTGGAACGCCATCGCACGGAGTGCCATCACGGCGGATCCAGACTGGCAGGGCGGCCACTACTACGGGACGGGGCGCGCGCCCGCCGCAGGCATGAGCGTCGCGCGTATGGTGGGACACGTCACCTACCTGTCCGCCGCGTCTGTCAACAACAAATTCGGGCGGCGGCTCCAGGCGGGGGATGATATTCGTTACGAGCTCACGCGCCCCGAGTTCGAGGTCGAGAGCTACCTACGCCACCAGGCCGACACGTTCGTGAAGCGCTTCGATGCCAACACCTACCTTTATACGTCCCGAGCCCTGTCCTACTTCGATCTGGCGCGGCAATACGGGAAGGGGCAGCTCACGCAAGCGATCCGGGATGTATCCGCCCGGACCCTGCTTATCGCGTTCAGCTCCGACTGGTTGTACCCGCCCGCAGGCTCGGAAGAACTAGCGGACGCGCTGCGCGCTGCTGGCAGGGAGGTCGAGCTCCACGTCATCGACGCGCCCTACGGACACGACTGCTTTCTGTTGGAAGAGGCCCGCCAGACCCCCATGATCCGAGAATTCCTGAGGCGCTAGTGATGGGTCCGCCACCGAGAATGATGTCTTCGTTTCTGATCGTTGACGTGTGCCACCCCACGGCGCGCCCGCGAGGGAGCGGCGCGGGGCAACGGGGCCCCCGCAAGCGACCAAGCCGGGGTCCGGGGCAGAGCCCTGGCTAAGAAAAGGAGGCAGCATTCATGGAAGAGTCTCGCCGCTTCGGATTCGAGACACGGCAGGTTCATGCCGGTCAGCGTCCCGATCCCAACACAGGCGCGCGTGCGGTCCCCATCTACCAGACGACCAGCTATGTGTTCGAGGATCCGGAATCGGCCGCGGCCTATTTCAACCTCCAGGAGTACGGGAACACCTACTCACGGATCATGAACCCAACCGTAGCCGTGCTCGAGGAACGCGTGGCGAGCCTGGAGGCTGGATGCGGGGCGGTCGCGTTTGCCAGCGGCATCGCGGCGCAAGCGGCCGCATTGTTCACGCTGCTGACCCCCGGAGATCACGTCGTTTCCTCCGCCGCGCTGTACGGCGGAACGGTCAACCAGCTCAAGCACCTTCTTCGCAAGATGTCTGTCGAGCTGACATGGGTCGACCCCGACGATCCGGATGCCTGGAGGGCTGCGGTCCGCGACAACACCAAGGCATTCTACGGTGAGACGATCGGAAACCCGGGCGGCAACGTACTCGACATTGAAACGATCGCTGCCATCGCGCACGACCACGAGCTCCCGCTGCTCGTGGACAACACATTCGCTACGCCGTTTCTCTGCCGCCCTATCGAATGGGGCGCGGATATTGTTCTACACTCTGCTACGAAGTTCATCGGTGGTCACGGCACGAGCATCGGCGGGGTCGTGGTCGAGTCGGGCACCTTCAATTGGTCAAACGGCCGCTTTCCGGTCGTGGCCGACCCGTCGCCGGCCTATCACGGACTCGAGTTCCACGAGACGTTCGGCACCTACGGCTATCTCATGAAGCTGCGGGCCGAAACCCTCCGTGACCTGGGAGCGGCGATGAGTCCGTTCAACGCGTTCTTGTTCCTGCAAGGGCTCGAGACGTTGTCGCTGCGAATGGCGCGTCATGTGGCCAACGCCGCCGCAGTCGCGCGCTATCTCGAGGCGCACCAACTGGCCTCCAACGTGACGTACCCTGGTCTGCACACGAGCCGGTATCGGCACCTGGTCGACAAGTACCTGCCGGGCGGCGCGGGTGCGGTCTTCTCGTTCGACTGCGAGGGTGGCCGCCAGGCGGGACAGGACTTCATCCGCGGCGTGACCCTCTGGTCGCACCTGGCAAACGTCGGAGACGCGAAGAGTCTCATCATCCACCCGGCGAGCACCACGCACCGACAGCTAAACCACGACGAGCTCCGCGCCGCCGGGGTAGGACCGGGCACCATCCGGCTCTCCGTTGGCATCGAAGACGTCGACGATCTGCTCTGGGATCTGGATCAGGGTTTTGCGCTCGCCGCCTCGTCGTCCGGCTCGGAGGTGCCGTCCCGATGAGCCCGGCGTTCGATCTGAGCCGCTATCAGAACCCCGCGACGATCCAGCGGGTGCTGCACAGCGCGAAGACCATCGCCGTGGTCGGGTTGTCGAAGAACGAGTTACGCGCGAGCTACTTCGTCGGGTTTTACCTCCGGCGACACGGCTACCGGGTCATCCCCGTCAACCCGCGCGAGCCAGAGATCCTCGGGGCGACGAGTTGCAAGAGCCTCACCGACGTGCAGGAACCGGTCGACATCGTCAACGTCTTTCGCGCACCGCACGCGCTCCCCAGCATCGCCGAAGAGGCTGTGGCAATCGGCGCCAAGAATCTGTGGTGCCAGTTCACCGTCATCAATGAGGAAGGCGGGCGTATCGCGGAGGACGGCGGGCTCTCAGTCGTTATGGATCGATGCATCAAGGTCGAACATGCGCGCTATGTGGGACGGATGCACTGGCTGGGCTTCAACACCCAGCGCATCACCTCGGTGCGCGGCGGCCTTCAGTAGTGGAAGGACCGCACGAGTTCCGAGTGCAGAGCGAGGAGTGAAACCATGAAACAGGTATTGACCATGCTTGCCGTCCCCCTCGCCGTACTCCTCGGCGCTGGCTGTTCGGGCGCGCCGGCGCCGGCTGAAGCCGAGATCGCGGGACCCGCCTCCGACTCATGCGAGGGGCTGGGCTCTCTCACGCTGCCCCACACGGCGATCACGCGGGCAGAGTTGGTCACCGCCGGAGCGTTCGTCCCGCCGGTCACGGCGGGTGGCCAAGCACCGTCGGCCGAAGCTGTGGCACGGACGTACGGCGGCCTGCCGGCATTCTGCCGCGTGACCGCCACACTAACGCCGACCGACGACTCAGACATCGAGATCGAAGTGTGGTTGCCTGCCACCGACTGGAACGGGAAGTATCAGGCGGTCGGGAACGGTGCCTTCACCGGCTCGATTCGTCATGGGTCGATGGCGGCCGCACTGGCTCAAGGGTACGCGACCAGTTCCACCGACACCGGACACCTCGGGAACACGGCGAGCTTCGGTCTTGGACACCCGGAAAAGGTGATCGATTTCGGCTGGCGGTCTCTCCACGAAATGACCATCACGGCCAAGGCGATCATGGCGGCGCACTACGACGAGGGGCCGCGCTACTCATACTGGAACGGGTGTTCGGCCGGGGGACGTCAGGCGATGAAGCTGGCACAGCGATTCCCGGAAGACTTCGATGGGATCGTGGCTGGGGCACCCGGACAAGACTGGATCGGACGTGCCGCGGGCGCACTCAGGGTCGCGACCGCTCTGGAGGCCGACGAAGCCGCTCGACTGTCTGAGGAGGACCGCGTACTGGTCCACACAGCGGCGCTCGAGGCGTGCGACAGGTCGGATGGCATTGAGGATGGCGTCATCGACAGCCCCGAGGCCTGCCGTTTTGATCCTGCAGTTCTCGAGTGCTCGGGCGCCAAGGACGCGTCCTGCCTGACCACCTCACAGATCGATACGGTCCGGATGCTGTACTCATCTCCGGTCAATCCAGAGACCGGGCGGGCGATCACCGGTCTCGTTCCGGGCAGCGAGCTCAACTGGACCGACCTGGGTTGGACGCGGTCGGCTCGAAGCACAGGTCTCGAGCAGTATCGCTACCTGGTCTACGCCGATCCGGAGTGGACCGTCGACCGGTTCGACTTTGATACCGACGTCGTCAAGGCAGAGGAAATGGACAACGACACACTGAATGCCCTCGACCCGAACCTGAAACCGTTCTTCGACCGTGGTGGGAAATTGATTGCGTACCACGGTTGGAGTGACGCGCAAATCTCGCCGTTGAACGCCACCCAGTATCACCAGCGGGTGGTCGAAGCGGTCGGGAGCGCGGACGAGGTGCACGATTCGTATCGTCTCTTCATGGCGCCAGGCATGGGGCACTGCGGCCGCGGTGAGGGACCAAGCATCTTTGACAAGATGGCGCCGATCGAAGCGTGGGTCGAACGGGGCGAGGCGCCTGACAGCATCATCGCCTCACGGCAACGGGACGGCGCCGTCGACCGAACGAGACCGCTCTGCCCATATCCGCAGGTGGCTGCCTACACCGGAACGGGCAGCACGGATGAGGCGGAGAACTTCGTGTGTCAGATGCCAGAGGGCGAGATCTGAGTCGGACATCACGGCGCCCAGTCGTCCTCATCTGACCACCGCACGCCGTGGCCCGATCCGGTCTCCGTGTCGCCGCCAAGATCGATCCAGGGCGCCTGGCTTCGTTTCACGACGTGCAATTCTGTCAGCGGCGAACGAAAACCCGCATTCGTTGAAGATTCGCGCGCATCCCGAACCGACATTCTGCCCAGGCTCAGACACGGTGAGGATCGCCGGTTGGTTGGCTCGCGACCATGCTGTCTGCGGTTAGAAACACAGCGCATTCGGTTGAAGTTCTCAGACCCTTCGTGTCACTTCACACATTAACCAGGGAACCATTCGCCCGAGCCGTCGGACACCCACCGAGCACGACAGAGTCGTGATCCGGTCGACCGGTTGGCATGCCACATGCCTTCCACAAGCATCAGCGACCTGGACAGAGAATGCACTCATCCGCTTCCCACGAAGACAGAGACACGACCGGGCTCGTGCTCGTGGCCGACGATGACCCGGCCCTTCGGGTCCTGGCGCGGACGGCATTGGAGGAGGACGGACATACCGTCGCCGTCGCCGAGGACGGCGAGGAGGCGTGCCGCGTGTTTACCGATCGGGTCCCGGACCTCGTCCTGCTAGATGTCGGCATGCCGGTCCTGGGCGGATACGACGCCTGTGCGAGACTCCGCCGGTGCACCGGGGGTGCTCATACTCCGATCCTGATGCTGACCCGGACAGAAGACGCTGTCAAGGGCGGAGCAAAACTAGACCACCGTGGCGGAGGAAAACTAGACCATCTGGCAGTGGGTCGGAGTGCCTGAAAGCGGCGTCGCGGAGGGAAGCTTCAGGATGCCGGAGCGGCCGCGGGCTGGCGGGCTTTCTTGCTGTGTTCGAGGCGATGGCTCTCGCCGTTCAGCTCCAGGATGTGGACGTGATGCGTCAGCCGATCGAGCAGCGCGCCCGTCAGCCGTTCGGAGCCGAAGATCTCGGTCCATTCGTTGAAGGGCAGATTCGAGGTGACCAGCGTCGACGCTTGCTCGTAGCGCTGGGAGAAGATCTCGAATAACAGCTCGGCGCCGGTCTTCGATAACGGCACGTAGCCGAGCTCGTCCACGATCAAGAGGTCCTGTTTCGCGAGCTGTTTCTGCACACGCAGCAGGCGCTTGTCATCCCGGGCCTCGAGGAGTTCGTTCACGAGCGCGGCGGCGGTAGTGAAGCGCACCCGATAGCCTTTCTGACAGGCCGCGAGTCCCAACGCGAGCGCGAGATACGTCTTGCCCGTGCCGGAGTTGCCCAACGCCAACACGTTCTCTCTGCGGTCGAGATACTCCGAGCGGGTCAGCTCCAGCACGAGGCGTTTGTTCACCGACGGGATCGCACGGAACTCGAAGGTCTCGAGACTCTTCAAGACCGGGAACTTCGCGGCCTTGATGCGGCGCTCGGTGGCGCGCTGCTCGCGATCGAGGAGCTCGAGCTCGCAGAGGCGGAATAAGTAGCGCGAACAGTCCAGCCCTTCTTGGGCGCAGTGCCGCGCCACTTTGTCGTACTCGCGCAAGAAGGTCGGCAGGCGGAGGGCCTTGAGATGCGCCTCGAGCAGTAGGGTGGGTTTCGTCATCACTCGGCCCCCAGGAGTGCCAGGTAGTTCGCGGCCGCGGTCGTGGCCACGCGGGCGACCGGCAGATGCGGATACTGCGCCAGATTGAGGCGGGCCGGCCGGGGGTCGAGGCGGCACAGCACGAGATGCTTGACGGCGTCGAACCCGATCGCCCCCAGGCGCACGGCGTCCTGGACGGCGCCGCGGACGTGGTCGAGCCGAAAGTCCTCGAGCAGCCGCAACACCTGCACGTACTCGCGCGTGCCCGGCTTACCCAGCCGCGCCTCTAAGAGACGCCGCAGCCGGAGGAACTCCTCTGGCAGCGCCCACCCGGCGAGCGGTGCCGCTTGATGGAGTGCCCCCGTCTTGCGCTCCAACAAGGCCAGGTAGTGCCGCGGATCGAAGATCAACTCCTCCCGCCCGTAGCTGCGCCGATGCCGGGCGATCTCGTCACTCCCGCACACGATCACGACGTCGTCCACCGAGCCCTTCACTAAGACCTCCCGGTGGCCGTAGGCGGTCGGCACCGAGTAGTCGTTGCGGCGGTCGCGCACCAGGGACAACGACGTGACCCGCGTCGGGCGCGTCTCGCGGGCGTCATATGGGACCGGCGGCAATGGCAACAACGCCGCGCGGTCGCGCGCGAAGCGCTCCCCGATCGTCTCCGTGTGCCGCCGCAGCCGGCGCCCGCGCCGCGCGCGGCACTGGCACGCGAGGTCGGCGTTCAACGCGTCCCAACTGTCGAACCGTGGAATCGGCACGAAGAAGTTGCGCCGGGCGTAGCCGACCAGCCCTTCCACTTTCCCTTTGTCGTTGCCCTTGCCCGGGCGTCCGAAACGATCGTCGAATAAGTAGTGCGACTGGAGCTCGCTGAAGACCTGCGTCCGCTGGCGCGTGCCGTCCCCGAGGATCCGCGCCACCGCCAGCTTGGTGTTGTCATAGACGATGCGCCGCGGCACCCCACCGAAATAGCGAAACGCGGCGTTGTGCCCGTCGCAGAACGCCTCCGTGGTCTCAGCCGGAAACGCCTTCACGAACCCGTCGTCGCTGTGCGGGAGATCGACGACCAGGTAGTGCGCTTTGCATTCGACGCCCGCGATCACGACCAGTGCTTCGCCGAAGTCGGCTTGGGCGTCGCCCGGCGGATGCGCCAGCGGCACGAACATCTCCTGCCCGCCCAGCCGCCGCTCGCGCACGTAGGTGTTGACGATCGTGTCGCCGCCCGTGAAGCCGTGCTCCGCCCGTAAGCGCTCGCCGATGCGCTTGGCCGTGTGCCGTTGCTTCTTCGGACGGGACTGATCCTCGCGGAGGATCTGATCGATGATCCCCGTGAAGGCGTCCAGCTTGGGACGCCGGATCGGCTGCGCCCGGCGATACCCGGGCGGCCGGCGGTACCGCAGCATCTTGCGCACCGTCTCGCGGGCCAGCCCGAAGTGGCGCGCCGCCGCGCGCTCGCTCAATCCCTCCACATACACGCTGCGCCGCACCGCCGCATAGAGCTCCACTCGATACATCCCTCCTGTGTTCCACAAAACACCCTGGGAATGCTCGGTGGACCACGCGAGCGGTCTGGTTTTCCACCGCCCTCAGGCGGCTTCATCCCGCCGCTCTGTAGTCTATTTTTGCTCCGCCGTTCTCAAGTGAGGGTTGGCAGTCCGAGGGGAGGCATCGAGACCCCTTTCCAGATGACATCGCCCTCCGTCGGCGATACCCTCTGCGTTGATGCTGCCTGCGTCCGATCGCGGCACCCTGCGAGCGTTCCTCGAGCACCCATCCCGACCGGCGGGGACGCTCACCTACCACGAGCTGCAGGGCTTGCTCTTCACCGTGGTGAGCGCCCCCGAGATGGTCCCGCCGTCCGCCTGGCTGCCGATCATCTTCGGCGGCGACGAGGCCGGTTTCACGAGCACTGAGCAGGCCCAGGAGATCCTGGGGCAGATCATGGCGCTCTACAACACCATCAACGCGGCGGTGATCGACTCACCGACGCGGCTCCCCGCGGACTGCCCGCTGCGTGATGACGTGCTCGCCAACTTCGAGGACGACGCACCGATGGCTCAGTGGTCCCGAGGCTTCCTGCACGGGCACCAGTGGCTTGAGGAACTTTGGGAGGAGACCGTGCCGGAGGAACTGGACGACGAGCTCGGGTCGATCCTCATGGCGCTGAGCTTCTTCTCCTCCCGAGAGATGGCCAAGGGCTACCACGCCGAGGCCAGGACGGGCGCGCAATCCTTCGAGGCGATGGCCGACGCGATCCACAAGGTCGTGCCGAGGGCGGTCGCACAATACGCCCACATGGGCCGGTCGATCGCCACGGTGACGGCGGAGCCCGACTGGGATGAGCCCGAGCGGACGCACCACGCCAAGATCGCCCGGAATGAACCCTGTCCGTGTGGGAGCGGCAAGACATACAAGAACTGCTGCGAGGTGACCGTGCAGTGAGCAGTCCAAGCCTAAGCCGCTGCCCCTCTGGATCGCCTCAGCGGCGATGTCTCAAGGCGTGTCCAATGGATGCAGGAGATCCGTTGCGCGCAGGCGTCGCATCTGCCCGAGAATCCAGGAGTGGCGCTCGCGCACATAGGCCGACGGCTGGTCGACGCGGAGGCGGATAGGATTCGGGAGCACCGCGGCCAATAACGCGGCCTCGTCCGCGGTGATCGCGGCGGGCGCCTTCCCAAAGAACCGCTCGCTCGCGGCGCCGATCCCAAACACCCCGGGGCCGAACTCCGCGACGTTGACGTAGACCTCCAGGATGCGGCGCTTGGGCCACGCCAGCTCGAGGCCCACCGTGAGATAGGCCTCCAGCCCCTTCCGCACAAAGCTCCGGCCCGGCCAGAGGAACAGGTTCTTCGCGACCTGCTGGGAGATCGTGCTGGCCCCGCGGAGGCCCGCTCCCCGTTGCGCATCGGCGACGGCATCCTGAATGGACGCCACGTCGAAGCCGTGATGGCCGAAGAACTTCTGATCTTCAGCCGCAATGACCGCGATGGCCACGTGCGAGGAGATCTGATCCCAGTCGGCCCACCGATACGCCACGCCCGCGTCGTCCGCCGAGAGGAGCGTGTGCCGCAGCATAAAGGCGGTGGTCGGAGGTGGCGCCCACCGCAGCGGCAAGAGGACCAGGAGCGGCGCGGCCACTCCTATGAGTCCCAGCAGAAGGCAGGCTGAGCGCAGTCGGCGACTGCGGAATCGGGATCGCCGAGCGCTCGCGGCTGGAGCGAAGATGCGTGTCACCGAAAGGTCCCCGCCGGGAGGGCGCCGCTGTTACCGCCAGCGGCTGATCGTGAGTGCAACCATTAGACCAAGCCGACCCTGCCGTCCGCAAACGATGAAGAGCTTGCGTGGCGATGAAGGGCCTGCCGGCCTACCGCATCGGGCGTTGCGAGATGACCATCCCTTCGTCACCGGCGGCTCGGTCGTCCCACCACTACCTCTTTGAGCCGCCGCACCAGTGCCTAACCGCCGTCGTCCCTGACGATCTGATAGTGGCCACCCGGGAGCCGAACGAACCGGGCTTCGCGGGCAGGAGCCGAGTCGGACCGCGGGGACCGTCCTCGCCAGATCTGCTGCGTCTGAAGGGCTCGACTCCGCTCACGCAACGTGCCGGTCATCGGTCGTCCGCGCCGCCGCTTCCCCGTGGTGAGAATCCCACGCCGCCGGCGTGCGTAAAGCCGAGCGTGCTCCAAGCATCGTGGACACCGAGAGCGACTGCCCACGGCTCGCCGGCTCCCACACTGCCGACATTTTCCGCGAGCAACTTCTCGAGCTTGCCACTGCGTGACCGACTCCAGATTGCTCATTGGCACCTCCATTGTTGGTTAACCCACCGACCCGGACACGGTCCACCCTATCTCTGGACCGACCCGTGTCCAGGTCCAGACCACCCATGGGTATTCGGGCTCGGTTCCCGCGTTTCTGGTGCCGCTCCTGCCACTCGTTGCCCCACGGCCAGGCCTGCTGATCGACCAGATTCCCCAACAAAACGACTGTTTGTGATCATGGCCCCGGCTGCGGACACAACACGATCCCTGCACCTCACGTCGAAGATCTCACTCCACTCCCAAACCCAGCGGAAAGTTCGCAGCTTTCATGTTCTCACGAGAGTGAAGAACCCGACCTCGATGTTGGAGCTACGACACGCGCCAGACCTAGAGAGAGAGCAGCGCAACCCAGGTGCGGTCGCTCAAACAGAGGTCACCGCTACGAGCCTTGTGGACGATCGTCCGTGGACTGATAGGCCACAGCCGCTGAGCATCGGAGTGTGCGAAAGCCGCTCCATCCCCTCCTCAAGCGCCTCGGCGCGCGTGTCCGCCGCCTCCGGGATCAGAAGGGGTGGTCGCAGGAAGAACTGGCGGACCGAGCCCACGTTGACCGGTCCTACATGTCGGGCATCGAGCGGGGTGTCCGGAACGTGTCTGTCCTCAGCCTCGCCAAGGTCGCGAAGGCGTTGGGCGTCCCCGTCGAGTCGCTGTTTCGCGGCGACTAATCTCCTCCTCATCCGCCCCCCGAATCGTCGTAGACTATCGTCCACATCGTCGCGCGGCGGACCAACGATCCCTTTCGGTGGAGGCCGTCCATGAAACGACTCGTCGCCACGGCGCTCGTGCTGTTCCTCGCGATGCCCTCAGTGGCACACGCTAATCATGATCGCCGGCGGAAGAACGCCGCCATCTTGCTGGGAACCATCGCGGCGGCGGCGACGGTGTGGTGGGTGGTGGCGGCGAACCGGACCCAGACTCGAACGTTTCAGCTCATTTCCACCGATGGAGGCGAGCCCGCCCACGCGATGTGGACGGTCGAGGGGTTGGCCAACAGCGGGCCGCTTCAGATGACGCTGGGCTCAGAGGAGCTCCAGGGACGCTGGACCGCGCTCGACACCGGGGTCGACCTGTCAACGATCATGGTCACGACGCCGTCCGGACCAATCACCGCGCTTGGCCTGAGTCAGGCCCGTGCGCCCACAGGGGTGGCGGTGTTGGACGGTCCCGATGTCGACGCCGTCTGCACATGGACGGGCTCCACGAGTGCGGGTGTCCTGACCTGTGCTGACAGTCACGGTCACCACTACATGGGGATTTGGTGAAAGCGCATAGCCACCTTGGCGAGTATCAGGCCCTCTTCCGGTAGATTCTTGCTGAGCATAGCTGCGACTCCTCGGAACAACCGGCGGGTCCTCACATAGATATCTGCGATGAGCATCTGAGTCGGCTTGCCACGGATTTCACCGGACGGGTTGAAACGGCCGAGGGCTTCTTCGACGCGGCCGAGCAGCTGACCAAGCTCTGACATTGTTCCTCCCAACCACTGAGCCTACACCGCGTCACGAAACACATACTCTCGTGACCCAAGCCTGAAATGATGGGTCGGGAGGACCTTACCGGCTCTAAGGAGGAGGGTCCACATGTGCAGCGTGGGACAAACTGCATCTCACGAGTGTTCATGGTCAAGGTTGAAGGCTTGGATTAGCGCGGGGTGCATGTTCGAGAACCACAAACCTGCCCGCTGGGCCAATCCACTCTGGCGAGAAACGTCGTTAGCCACTTCGTCAAAGAAGTCGGCAACAGCTTCCCGAAACGCCTGAAACAGGTCGTCCAGATGAACTGCAACCTCCGGCGTGCCGAGCGTATCGATGGTTGTTTGAAGGTCCTCGGCCCGAGCTGAGCCCCACGCATAGTAAACACGCCGCACTTGGCCCTGCTGGGAGAGATTAGATTCTGGCGTGTAGGTGTGCAGGACACCGCAGCGAGCCGCGAACAGTTCTAAGGAAGTGCATGGTAGCCCCTTGGGTGCTAGCAGCCCGTGGTGAAAGTCACCGAATTAGATCGATCGCCAGAAGTGATCATGCGTACTCCACTGACGCGCATGGCCATGGGCAAACGACGGCGACGTCCCAAGCAGACGTCGATGTGGGTCGCCGCACAAGATCTGCCTCGCAGCGCCGCGCACCCGTTCTACACGCGACTGAATCACATTCTCGAGAGAGCGGATTTCGACGGGTACGTCGAGTCGCTCTGTCAGCGATTCTACGCGGATGAGATCGGCCGGCCGAGTTTGCCGCCCGGCCGGTATTTCCGCGTGTTGCTGCTCGGGTACTTCGAAGGGCTCGACTCCGAGCGGGCGATCGCGTGGCGGGCGGCCGAGTCGTTGAGCGTGCGGAGCTTCTTGGGGCTGGAGCTGCACGAAGCGCCGCCGGATCATTCGACGGTCTCGCGGACGCGTCGGCTGATCGACCTGGAAACGCATCAGGCTGTCTTCGCGTGGGTGTTGCAGCGACTGGCTGAGGCGAAGCTTGTCAAGGGCAAGACGATCGGTATCGATGCGACGACGCTGGAAGCGAACGCCGCCCTGCGAAGTATCGTGCGGCGCGACACCGGCGAGGCGTATCAGGACTTCTTGATCCAGCTCGCCCAGGCCTCGGGGATTGAGACCCCGACGCGTGCCGATCTGGCGCGCATCGATCGGAAGCGGAAGAAGAAAGGCTCGAACGACGACTGGACCCATCCGCACGATCCTGACGCAAGAATCACCAAGATGAAGGACGGCCGCACGCACCTCGCGCACAAGGCGGAGCAGGCGGTCGACCTCGACACCGGCGCGGTCGTGGCGGTGACGGTGCAGGACGCCGATGAAGGCGATGTGGCGACGAGCCGCGCGACGCTGATCACCGCGGCGGAGCACATCGAGACCGTGGTGCCTGCGGGCCGTCTTGCCGAGGTCGTCGGGGACAAGGGCTATCACAGCAACCAGGAACTCGTCGATCTTGAAGCCATCGGCCTCCGCAGCTACATCTCGGAACCAGATCGCGGCAGGCGTAAGTGGAAAGACAAGGCGGAGGCGCGCGACGCCGTCTACCGAAACCGTCGGCGTCTTCGCGGCGCGCGCGGGCAACGCCTGCTGCGCCGGCGCGGGGAACGACTCGAACGCCCCTTTGCCCATCTCTATGCCACCGGGCGGCTACGCCGCGTATACCTGCGGGGGCACGACAACATCCTCAAACGCGTCCTGCTGCACGTTGCTGGACTGAACCTTGGGTTGCTGATGCGGACGCTCACGGGTGTCGGGACACCCCGCAGTCTTCAGGGGCATGCGGTGGCGTGTCTTCGGCTGTTGTGGTCGCTCATGCGACTCCCGGAGACGCGTTGGGGCGCGCCGTGGATCTTATCTCGACCTACCATCGCCGCCAACGACCTCCGCGTGGGGCACTGCCATGTCTGGGCCGACCCGTCGTTCGGTGGTGCTTTCACCACGGGCTGCTAGGTAGGTGTCTGCCCAGTGAGTGAAAGACTGCTTAGTGCCCTCACCCGGCTGCCGTTCGAGTGAGTCCATGACATCCATGCCAGTGTAAAGCAGCGACAGGCATGGAAGTAGCCGTTTCGATGTCCGCAGGTTCTCGACCGTGTCGATGAGAGTCTCGATGTTCTCTATGAGATGGTCCATGGCTCTTCTTAGCCCCGCAAGCCTGGGGGGTCAACAATCAACTTTTTCTGACCACGATTCGACCCGAGGCACATCAACAACGAAGCCGACGTCGCAGCAGCTCTCAAGAGACCTTCGCCTCAGTCCGAAACCACTTACGCTGACGCGTATCCTCGTAAGTGACGATTCGGCGAGGCGAAGGTCAGCGGATTCGTTAGGAAAGTTGAACCGACCGATTCGGCAGGGTCCGATAATCGGACCTTCCGTTAACCAGCCCGACTTGCTCCGTTGTGACTAGAAATGTTGCAACCGTCGAGGCCCCCGGGGGGGGATCTGGGTCCCTTTTAGGGGGGAGCCGCCGTGATCGTCCTTGCAGGCGGAGTCGAAAAACGAGGGTCCTGGATATCGTTCCGCTATTTCTTTCGCCGACCAGCCGACTTCCCCCTGGTCGTTGCTCTCCGCCTCCTCTCTGGGTCTCCCTTCTCCCGCCACCACCGGCGTTTCGCCTCACCTTGACCCCACTGCGCACACGGTTCGGAACAGTAGGTTTGCTTCAAGTGTGACGCGACGAAGTAGGGATTCGGGCAGTTTGGGCGCGCGCACGTCCGAAGCCGCCGTCGATCAATGCATCTGAGTTCAAGCAGGAGTAGTCGGTAGAGATTCGCCGTGATGTAAGAGTAGGCGTCACCGACGAACTCAAAACGCTCTCCAGGAACCGCCGGGAGCTCGGTGCCTAACCATAGGGGGGCGCGTTCCTTGCTGAGCAGCATGACATCCGCCCATTCCGCTCGGAAGCTGTCCTGGCATTTCAACCAGTCAGCGACCTCAAGACGAAAGTGCGTGCTCGCCTCGGCGCTGAGCGTCAAGGGACCATAGCGTTCGGTGAAACGGCGCACATCCTGAGGCTCACGGCCCCAATTGGCGAAGTCCTGGACCAAGGTTTCGGGCCAACCATCCCGGCCCCTGCTCGGCGACCGATCCAGACTCTTCTGGCCAGGATAACGCCACCATCGGCCCTTGATCGATCCATCTCGGCCCAGGTGCACGTCTTTCACGCCGGCTAGAACACAAAACTGAAACCATCTGCGTTGGTATGAGTGAACATACATTACAAGTTGACTCTAGCAGTACCGGTGAGAGAATGGAAGGAACGAAACAGCGGAGTCCAGGAGGGCATGGAGATGGAGCAATTACTAACGCTGAAGCAAGCCGCAAAGGTCTTGGCTGTCTCCGAGGAGTACCTGAAGAAACTGCGTCGCCAAGGGCGGCTGCGCGTGATCAAGCTGGGTCGATCGGTACGAGTGACCGAGGAGGAGTTACAGCGATTGTGTCGTGGGGAGTAGAGAGAACCTTTCCCGAAATGTACATCTCTCACTTTCTTTACTAAAAGGGCACACCCGAGCCGATGGCTTCGCAGAAGAAGGCCAGCAAGAAACGTCGCGCGCGAAAGAGGCCTGGGAGGGCGACACGACCCCCGAACACTTCGGGAAAGGTTGAAGCGGGTCTCGCCCGGTTGTTGAAACACTTAAACGAGTATCTGCTGCTGAAGGATGATGAAGTGTTTGTAATTGTGCTCGGCACAGTGGCCGCGTTCATCCGTGAGCTGGATCCGGTCTGGCTGCTGATCGTCGCACCCCCTTCCGGCGCCAAGACCGACTTTGTGGAGATGCTTGACGAAGTGAAAGAGATCTTTCCTCTCTCAGATCTCACGTCAAAGACGCTGGCCTCCGGCTTTGGCACGGCGGATACCGAGGACGTCAGCATGCTTCACGAGGTCGACGGAAGGATCCTGGCACTCAAGGATTTCACGACGGTTCTGCAAATGCGGCGGGATCAGCGCGGAGAGGTGCTGGCGCAGCTACGTGAGGCTTACGATGGACGCTTCAACAAAGCCTGGGGTACCGGCCGGCGACTGAGGTGGAAAGGCCGACTTGGATTCATCGCCGGTGTCACGGGGGTTATAGACCGACACCACGAGGTAATGGGCACACTGGGGCAGCGGTTTGTCCTCGTCCGCCCGCAACAACCCAATCGGATGGCTGCTGCTCAGCGTGCGATCGAGAACGCTGAGGCGCCTCTTGGGAAGGACGTCCGACGGGCCATAGCGAGGGGGGTAGCGCGTTTTCTCAGGTCTCTTCCACTCGTCCCGCCCGGGCTCGTTTCTGACCAAAGAACTCAACTCGCTAGGATCGCTGACTTCGTGACCTGCTCGAGGAGCCCCGTGATTAGGGATGGCCATACTCGCGAAATTGAGTACGCGCCGGAGAGGGAGATGCCTGCGCGGTTCGCTCGTCAAATGGCGGCTCTGGTCAGGGGAATTGCGCTCGTGCGTGGGCGCGAAACGGTGAATGCCGACGATATGTGCCTCATCGGTCGGGTAGGGGCGGACTGCCTCCCGCCAGGCCGCTGCATTGTGTTGAAGGCTCTAACCCAAACCAGTTCACCTCTCACTATCGACCAGATTGCGCCGGGGAAATCCTCCTACTCAGAAACGACGATCCGGCGGACCCTCGAAGACCTACACGCCTTGCGTCTGCTCAATCGGCAAGGAGGGGGTCAAGGAGCGGCTAGCCGTTGGTCATTGCGGAAGTCGTTCCGTCTTGCGGCGGAAATCTGCTTCGCTGTGACTCCGAAAACCGTTAGCTCGTCCGAGCGGAGGACCTCGAAGAGTTCCGTCACACCTCGCTCTGTGTGAGTCGAACAGTATGGCGGGGCAACGACACGCGCTCACAGTTTCACCGGCCGACCAAGAGCGGATTGCAGAAAGGTGGGACCTGCCGCGTGGAGTGACCCCTTCTCAAGGCGAAGTGATAGAGGCGGCATGACGCGACAATCCCCACAGCTTCTCAACGTCAAAGAGGACGTGGTCGCGTGACGAAGGCTGGTGGAAAAGTGACCCGGACGACACCGATCAGCGAGCTGCCTGAATACTTGTCGCCGCAAGAATTTCGCGATTATGTCGGCCTTGGGCGGAGCACGGTGTATGACCTTCTGCGGCGTGATGAGATTCCGCACGTTAAGTTCGGTCGGTGCAGCCGTATTCCGAAGACAGCCTTGCAGTGCGTTCCACCTGAGGTAAAGTAGGCGCCCGATGCGAGGGAATCTTCGGCGGCGGTCGAAGGGTTCATGGCTCATTACCCTTGAATTTGGCTATGTCCGAGATCCAGCCACCGGCAAATCCAAGCGCATTCAAAAGCACACGACGTTTCACGGCACGAAACGCGAGGCTCAGGACCAGCTCACCGACCTGCTGCACGACGCGACGCACGGGACGTTCATTGAACCGGACAAGCGCACGGTCGGAGCGTGGCTGGATGAATGGGTCGAGCTGGCGATCAAGCCGCCTCGCCGGACCCCGCGCGCGTATGAAACCTACAAGTCAGTGGTCGCGTGCCATCTGAAACCGGCACTGGGTCACCTGCGGCTGCAGGGGTTGCGCGTGCTCGACATCGAGGCGATGCTGGCCGAGAAGTTCGCGCTGGCGCCGGCCACCCTCGACAAGATCCTGACGGTCCTCGGGAGTGCCCTGAAGGCGGCCGAGAGGAGCCAGCTCGTCGCGCGCAACATGGTCGCGCTTGTCGCCAATCGACCGAAGTCGGCCGGGGGACACTCGGTCGAGAATTGCTGGACGGCCGACGAGGCGGCGACATTCATGCGTGCGGCCACGGCGGCCGGCCCACGGCAAGCGGCGTTCTATGGGCTCGCACTCGATTCCGGTTGCCGCAAGTCCGAGTTGGCGGGGCTCCATTGGCCGGATGTTGATCTGGCCCAAGGCCGCATCCTGGTCCGGCAGCAGCTCCTCTCGGGCGGTCGACACCCGGTCTTTGTGCCGACCAAGGGCAAGCGGGCTCGCACCATCGACCTTGCGCCGGAGACGGTCGAACTCCTGCGCGCGCATAAGCGACAGCAGGCAGCCCTGAAACTCCGGCACCGCCGCGAGTTCCATGATCATGGGCTGGTGTTTTGTAAGGACTGGTCCCATGTTGGCCGAAAGTGCGACACGCTGGGCGACCCCCTCAGTATCAATAATCTGGGGCAGCGCGAGTTCGCCCGGCTCCTGGCCGCCGCCGGCGTGAAGCCCATCACCCTGCATGGGCTCCGGCATACAAGTGCCAGTCTACTGCTGTCAGCCGGCGTGCCCCCACACGTCGTGCAGCAGCGCCTCGGCCACAAGCGCGTCGAGATTACCCTGGACCTCTATGCCCACGTCCTCCCAGGTCAGCAACGGGATGCGGCGCGCCAACTCGGGTCGCTACTTTACGGGCGTTGAGCCCGTTCTTGGTAATTTGGTGGACGAATGGTGGACAACTGGTGGACCGGGTCCAAAAAATCAGCCGGTTTGCAGGTGGTTTTGAGTTGTGGTGCGGAAGGGGGGATTCGAACCCCCACGCCCTTGTGAGGCACAAGCTCCTGAGGCCACTGTGATCTCGCAACAACCCCTATAGATATTGGTCCGTTGTCGTTTCTGGCCAGAACAAGTTCGTCAACTCACGCCCGTGTTTGGAGGGGTTTTCTTTCTCGCGCTCTGAGCACTCCCCATATTTTTCACAGACGCTGGCGGGGTGGCCTTGACCGGCGCCATGACGATGTCCGCCAGCGGCAGCCGAGCCGACAGGCGCTCGACGGCATCGATCAGGTGTCGAGGCCGCAGGTGGGTGTACTTGCGCGTCGTCGCCGCGTCGGTGTGGCCCATGAGGGCGCTGCGCTTGCTCTCCGAAATCTCCAGGTCCGCCATCTCCGTCTGCGCCGTATGGCGGAGCGAATGAAACGTGACCCCGTTCCTGGTGAGCCCATAGATGAGGCCGGCCTTCTCCGCCGCGCGGCGGACGCCATTCCGGATGTCGCGCACCGGATGTCCTCGGTAGGTCACCACATACGGGCTCCCGCTGCCCCGTTGCTGGCGATCCTCGAGGATCGTCCGGAGCTGCGCGGAGATGGGGTGCACGAGCGGGCGCCGAATCTTCCGCACCGTCTTGTGTCCCGGAATCGTGATGAACTCCAACCCGGGATCGAGGTGCTCATCAAAGCGGAGTTGCAGAATGTTGCGGAGCCGGAGGGTTGGGGCGAGGGCCCCAATCGCGACGGCCAACCGGATATGATACGGGGCCTCCGAGATCCAGGCCCGGAGCTGCGCGGGCGTCACGGTGACGTCGCGTGAGACCGTGTGGTCGCGCTCGATCGCGAGGAACGGGTTCATCGTGATGCCCGTGACCTTGCGATACTTCGGCAGCATGGCCACCCGGTACATCCGACTCATCACCGACCGATAGTGATTCCGTGTTTGGGGGGAACAGCGCGGTCGGTGGGCCATCCACGCCTCGAAGCGTTCGATCCAATCAGGGTCGACGATGGGGTCGGCCAAGGTCAGGTCGTGGTAGGGATCGCGCTCGGACATGACGGCGACGGGATCACTGGGTCGTGCGCCCCAAAACCGAAGGACCACACGCAGGACATCTTCGACATGGCCGGGGCGCGCGAGCCGCACGGCGGCGTGCGTGTAATACACCTCGGCCCACTCACTGAACCGCGGCGCGTCCTGCTCACGAGGAATCCCCGCCCAGGCGCGGCGCACGCGCTGCTTGACGGCGTCTTCGGCGCGACGGGCGTCGGTCAGCGTGAGCTGGCCGGTCGTGCCGCGGTAGCGCTTCCCTCGGAACACGAAGTCATAGGAATACGAGCGGCCCTTCTTCTGGCGGTAGACCGTCATGGTGTGTTCGATCTGACGAACGGTACTCACGGGAGATAGTAGCCTTGAAATGCTCAATATATAGTGATTATTAAACACATATGTGTCATTATAGCGTCAGTGAACGGTCGTGAGTTCGTGAGACGCGCGAAGCGCTACGGAAAGCGGACGGGCCAGCCGGTGCGGTTCGTGCCACGCCTCGGGAAAGGGAGCCATGGACGCTTGTATGTCGGCGAGCACTTCACGCATGTCCCGCGCCACGAAATCGGGCCGAGCCTGTTTCGCACGATCCTGGAGCAATTGCATATCCCGAAGGAGGACTTCTGATGCGTTACAGCTACCCGTGTCGCATCGTTCGAGACGGTGACGGGTGGTCGGTCTACTTCCCCGACCTCCCGGAGGCCGTCATGGCCGCCCCGACTCGTCACGAGGGCCTCGAGTGGGCCGAAGAGGCGTTACTCAGTGCGCTCGCGGGCTATGTCGAGTTGCGCCGCCCGCTCCCGCCGCCCGGCGCGCTCGCGCCCGGTCAGGTCATGGTCACCGTGCCCCCCTTGGTCGCGGCGAAGCTGGCGTTGTATAGCGTGATGTGTCTCAATCGGATTTCCAAGGTCGAACTCGCCCGCCGCTTACAGGTGAGCAATACGACCGTGCACCGTATTGTGGACCCCGAGCATCGGTCTCACATCGGCCAGGTCGAGCGCGCCCTTCGGGCGGTGGGGCGGACGCTCGTCGTGGAAGACCGTGCGCTTGAGTCCCCGCGTGCCACGACCGCGGGCTCGCCCACGAGGTAGCGTGCGAGCGCCCCGATTCAGTGGCCGCTCCGCGAACGTCCGCTCGCCGTGCCTCACAACGTCCTCCCCGTCCACATCACCTGCCGCTTACCCGAACGTCCACGCCGCCCACGTCACCTCGCCGATGACGTCAGCGGTGGCCGGCCAGGGGCGTGTCGGCCAGCGTGTCCTCGTGAGGTCAGGGTTCGAGTTGCAGCCGCAGGCGGTCGAGTTCCATTTGTGCATACCAGCCGAGCAAGTCGCCGTCGCTGGCCGTGGACAGCCGTTGATGCCGACCTTCTGGGCGGCTGACCTCGGAGACCGTCTGATTGAGGTGGATGCGGTAGCCCGACCTCCCGCGCATGCTGCTGACCCCGACTGTACAGCTGGAGTTCGGCGGCACGCCAGCCGTGATCTCCGCGTAGCGGTTGAGGCCCGACGCTGCCGCGCCGTACACCAGGGGCTCGGTGTCGCCACAAACCAAGAGCATGAACAGATAGGCGTTGCTCTTGGTCCACGAGAGCGTCACTTTCGTTTCCCCGGTGCCGCCGTTGAAGAAGCCCCAAAACTGCGTAGTCGTCGGATTGGCGCTCCCGGTGCGCGTGTCCGCCCATCCGGGCGACGTGCCGCCCACCACGAGGCCGATGACCAGCAGCGCGACCGTCACGCAGCGACGGATGGGCTGTGTTCCTTGGCCGGCAAAGCAAGTACGCCGCGTAGGATGAAAACAATTCTCTGTCATTGAGATCCTTTCAAGAAACGTGAAACGGTTTCGTCCGTCAGACTGCCCTCAATCCGGCATTTTCCCGCTGGCTGATGGGGTACCCGGCCGCGTGGGGCAGCTGCGCGCCTACGGCAATGCCATCTGCCCGCAGGTCGCGGCCCTCTTCATCCGCGCCTATCGAGACAGCGTGACGACATGACGATGACGCCCGAACCCGACGTGCTCCGCCTGGTCTTCATCCTGCTCGTCGGGATCGCGTGGGTGCTGCTCTGTGGACGGTATGCCGATGACGACACGGAGTGAGCCGACGATGCGGCGCGATCTGTTCGTCTATCTCTCAGGCCCGATCTCGGCGGCCCACGGGTACAGCGTCGACGACAACGTGGCGGCGGGCCTGCGGGTGTTCTTCGACTGCGTGGCGCGTGGCATCCCGGCGTTTAGCCCGCACGCGATCGGCGCGTTCCCCACGACGTGGGAGATCGCCCGGCCGCGGTGGCTGGCGTACGACTGCGCCGTGATCGATCACTGCACGCACGTCCTGCTGCTGCCGCGCTGGGAGACGAGTCCGGGCGCGGTGGCCGAGCGGGACTATGCGCGGAGCATCGGCACGCCGGTCATTACGTCCCTGGATGAGCTGGAGGCGACGTGAGGGGAAAGGATTGGAGGGCGTAGATGGGGACGTTCATTCGCGACACCTACCTGCGACCGGCGCGGGACGACGCAGAGCGCCATCAGCGCGGGATGATCGTGGCCAACTTTCGGCTTTTGCGCGCCGACATTGAGCAGATCTTCCGCGATGTCGATCACTGGAACCGCACGCACCCGGACGAGGACCCCATCGATCCTGACGCCGACGGGATGTTGCGCCAGCTGGCCGACGAGATCGACGCGCTGCTCCTGGCCGAGCAGACACCTGAGATGTAGATGCCCGAGAGCTGCCGCCTCCTCACCGGCGATTGTCTCGACGTGCTCGCGACGCTCGAGCCCGACAGCCTCGACGCCTGCGTGACTGATCCACCCTACGGCATCGGGTTTATGGGGCGCGAGTGGGACACGTTCGCGCCCGAGTCCGTGGCGAAGCTGGCGGACCAGACACGGGGCTTTGATCGACGCGAGCCAAACCTGAATCTGCGAGGTCGCCGCGAGTGGCTGGCCGGCGCGAAGGTCCAATACGACCGATCCGCCGCCGCCTCGCTGAAGTTCCACGCCTGGACGCAGGCGTGGGCCGCGGCGGTCTTGCGCGTCCTGAAGCCCGGTGCGTATGCGGTCGTGTGCGCGTCGCCGCGGATGGGCCATCGGGTGACGTGCGGGCTCGAAGATGCCGGATTCGAGATTCGCGATTCGCTGCTCTGGCTGTACGGGTCGGGTTTTCCCAAGTCACTGAACCTGCCTGGCGGCCGTGGGACTGCGCTCAAGCCGGCCTACGAGCCCGTCATTCTCGCCCGCAAGCCGCTGGGCGGCCGGACGGTGGCGCAGTGCGTCGCCGAGTACGGCACGGGCGCGCTCAACATCGATGGGTGTCGGTTGGCTGGGAATGGCGACATGGGTCGCTGGCCGCCGAACGTCGCGCTGGACGAAGACGCCGCCGCACGGCTCGATGCCGACGGCGGTACGTCACGCTTCTTCTACTGCCCGAAAGCGTCGCGCGACGAGCGTGAATGTGGCTGCGAGGATTTGCCGCTCCGTACGGCTGGCGACGCCACTGGTGGCCGGAAGGAGGGCAGCGCCGGACTCAACAGCCCGCGCGCCGGCGCGGGTCGGACGCATGGTGCTCGCAACCACCATCCAACCGTGAAACCTGTCGCCCTCATGCGCTGGCTCGTGCGGTTCGTCACCCCGCCCGGTGGCCTCGTACTTGACCCTTTTGCTGGCTCGGGGACGACCGGACTGGCCTGCATCAGGGAGCAGTGCCGCTTCCTCGGCATCGAGCGCGAAGCGGCGTATGTCGCCATTGCGAACGCGCGCCTGCATGCCGAGCATGCGCGTTTCGAAACTGGTGGCCCGCTCTTCGCGGCGAGTGCGGCGGAGACGGCAGACACCTGCCTGAGATGACGCGACGCGCACAACCACGACACGTCCGGTCGGCGTGGGCCGTGGCCTGAACCCTCGGGGGAGGGGGTGAGTTCTGGTGGGGGCTCGCGCCAGGCCACGGCTCAGGCGGGCCGGTTAATTCCTGAACATTTCTAGTTCGCGGTTCTCGCGGGCCTGATTTCCTCACGATTTCGCGTGTTTCGGCGGCGGAAAATGCCGTACATTTCACGATTTCATGCCTTGACATCTTGGATAGTCCGAGATATCATCTCCCTAGAGTTGATTAGTAAGGTAAATCAAAGAAGGAGAGCATGATGAACACACACACCACGCAGACACCGAGCGACGACAACTCCGGTCCTGTCTATACGCTCCACGCAATCACGGACGCGTTGGCGAAGGCCGCGTCCCTGAACGCGGACCCTTATGACGAATGGGAATATGTCGTCGTGGCGGTGAGCGAGCAGGTGGCGCGGATCGCCGCCATTGACGAGCAGGGCTACCTGGTCGGGAGCTTCTGATGGGCTCCCACACCACACAGGAGGGGCGCATGGAATACGAAGACACCTACGTCGTCGGGCAGCTCCTGCGAACGGCGATGGCAGCAACGAGGACCAGGGAGATGGAGGTGGTCCGATCATGATGCCCGGCGCGGCCGGATACGTTCGCGATCGGCTAGTCCCGGCACTCGAGAATCTGGTCGAGGACCTGGGTGGTATGGACGTGAGCGTGAGCGAGCTGCGAACGGAGGTCGAGGAGTTCGCCCGGCGTGTCCGCGTGGCCGAGGGCCTCGAGGACTAACGAGCCAACCGGGGCAACAACCGGGAATCCCAGTCAATCACATCACAGGAGGACGGCATGAGTCACAACATAGCCACCATCAACGACAGAGCCGCCATGGCGTATCAGGGTGAGACCCCGTGGCATCAGCTCGGCGAGCGGATGACCGCCGAGACGGCCGCGAACCTCGACGCCGTGATGGCCGCGGCAAGCCTCGACTATCGCGTCTCGCTCGAACCGATGTTCCTCGGCAACGGTCACCAGGTGCCGGGCCGCCAGGCTGTCGTGCGTGACGGCGGGGCCGTGCTCGGGACCGTCAGCGATTGGTATCGCCCGCTGCAGAACGTGGATGCGTTCAACATCTTCCGGCCCGCGATGGACGAGTTCGGGCTGACCGTCGAAGCGGCGGGCGCGCTCGGCCAGGGCGAGAAGGCGTGGATGCTGTTCAAGCTCCCGACGCAACCCCTGTGCCCGGTAACGAGGTGCGCGGCTACGGTGTGGCCATCACCGGCCACAACGGCTCTACGGCGACCGAGTTCCGGCCCACACCGATCCGGGTGGTCTGCCAGAACACGTTGAACATGGCCATCGGTGCCAGCGGTCGGAAGGGCCGCGTGTTCAGCATCTCGCATATTGGGAACGTCGACCGCGCGGCGGCGCACGCCGCCGAGGTCGTCAGCCAGGCGATGGCGGCGATGCAGGAAACCGGCGAGACGTTCGCGCAGCTCGCGGAGCGGCGGCTGACCGTCGAGGAAACGATCGCCTACATCGAGGCGGTGTTCCCGGCGACGGCGGACGGCAATGTCAGTAAGCCGCTCGAGCAGCGGCGCGCGGCCGTGGCTGACCTCGTGTGGTCCGGCGTCGGCGCGGAGCTGGCCGGGAGCGACGAGAACGGCACGACAGCATGGGCCGCCTACAACGCGGTCACGGAGTATTTCGACCACGTGGTGACCGGCTCGGCGAAGACGGTGAAGGCGACGAGCAACGCGAACCGCTCGGCGCTGTTCGGCGCCGGGTTCGACTTCAAGGTGGCGGCGCTCCGGCAGGCCGAGCAGCTGGTGGCCGCGTAGGACGCGCCGCACCCCACGGCTGGGCCTTCGGGCCCGGCCGTGGACCTGACACCCTGTGAATGGAGAGTCACGATGACGACGACAGCCACCACCTTTCCGACCTTGACCCCGCGAGCCGTCGACGAGACGGCGCAAAACTTCGGCGCGCGGGCGCTCCGATTTCTGGTGAAGACCGACCTGTATACGACGGTCGACCGCGAGGCGCTGGAGCTCGCCTCGCACGTCAGCACGGGCGTCGTAGGCCGCAGCGAGGATCAAGTTGTCCTCGCCCGGCTGCACCGCGTGCGGCTGGCGATGGCCCGAGAGTTGACCTTCCGCCGACAGGCGGACGCCGCCACGGCGGCGCCCGCGCCGGTGGTGTCCGCTCGCCGGACGACCCCGCCGAATCCAGTGCGACTGAAGCGCCCGGTGCCGGTGCGGCCTCCTGCGGGCACGGCCCGTGCGTTCTGACCGGGGCGCGCACACCGTGAGCCTGGGATGGGACAGCAAAGGAGACGAATCATGAGCCGCAGCGCATCACCGAAGCCGCTGCCCACGGGGACGGCGCGGGCCACGAGCACGCCCGACGCACCGCCACTCGAAACGCATCACCGAGGGAAGACGACCTACCGACTGACCCCCGCCGGTGTGGAGAGGGTGCGCCGGGCCAAGCCTCTGACCCCGGCACGATCGCCGAAGCGTCCGAGGCTCCCGAAGGCCCCGAAGGTGGCGCGGCGCGATCGGGATCAAGCGGCGTGGGCGCGGCGCGTGGTGGCGCACATCACCGCCAGGAATGACCGTGAGGAGCAGCAGGACCCGGCGCACCTGGCGACGTGCGCCGCGGTGGTGGGCCGAGACATGGGCGCGGGGTTCGCGCTCGTGGCGACCGATGGACACCGGGCGCTGTGCCGGCGGGGCGCACCCACGACGCCGACGCCCAGAGGGAAACGGCCGCTGACGCTGGCCAGGGTCCAGGCCACCCACGGGATCGCGGTCACGCCCGACATGGATCTGGCGCTGCGCCGGATGCTCGCATGTAACAGCGATCGGCGGACGCCGCAGATGCAGATCGCGGTCGACGCCACGCAGAAGCGCATGGTGTTCTCGACGCAGGACGCGGAGGACGGCACGCTGGCCCGTGAAACCGTCGCCGCCCCGGATGCCACGCGGTCGTCGGCGGTGTGTCTCAACGGCGTCTATCTGAACGCCGCACTCGGCCTTAACGGGCTGGTGCTCGTGCTCCCGAAGGACGAAACTGGCCTCGTGGCGATCGACACGGCTGACCACGACATGCGGCTGTTGATCATGCCGATCCGTGGTACGGTAGAGCAGATCGAGGGTGCCGCGCCGCGCATCACCCCCACCACGGCTCGATCATCAACACGGCACCCCTCCCCCCCGACGACAACGCCCGCGATGCCCTACGCGGCATCTCCGGCGTCCAGAGACGAGCTCACGCCCGGCCAGAAGGCATCGCGCACCCGACAGGCTCGCATCGCCTGCGGGGAGGCGTCGCCGACGGATTGGGCCGCCGCCGGTCGGAAGGCGTGGGCCACACGACAGCGCCACGCGGCGCAGGCCAGAGGGGGAGGACCATGACCAGGAAGCGAACAGCCCCGGCGACCATCAGCGACCTGAAGCCGGACCCGGAGAACGCGCGGACGCACACCCCGCGCAACGTCGGCCTGATCGTGGACGCGCTCCACGAAGTCGGCGCGGCGCGGTCGATCGTCATCGACGAAGATGATCGGGTGCTCGCGGGCACCGGCACCGTGGAAGCCGCCGCCGAGGCGGGGATCTCGAAAGTGCAGGTGGTCGATGCCGATGGCGACACGTTGATCGCCGTGCGGCGGCGCAACCTGACCCCGGCGCAGAAACGCCGGCTGGCCTTGTTCGACAATCGCACCACGGACCTGTCGGCGTTCGACGTGGATCAGCTGCGCCAGGACGCCGACGCGGGCCGGCTGGACGGGCTGTTCACGCAGGACGAGCTGAACGCACTGTTCGCACAGGATGTGCCCGCGCGCGTGGACGGGTTGACGGTGGATCGACCGACCGACGTGGCGTGGGTGCTGTTGGCGATTCCGGTGGAGCAGTGGCCGGCGGTGCAGCCGACCATCGAAGGGCTGCAACTCGCGGCGACGTTCTCGACGATGGCGCTTCGACCCCAGGAGGCTCAGGATGGCGAGTCGGATCAAGACCGATAACGTATCGCTGGCCTCGAAGGTGGCGATACGCTGCTGGCTGCTCGAGCGCCTGGGCATTACCGATGCCTATGTGCTCGACCTGTGCGCGGGTGCCGGGCGCGTGTGGGCCGCGATGGAGGACCACGTGGCGATCCGGCAGTGGACGCGGTGCGACGTGAAACCGCGCGGCGCGGGCACGCTGGCCCTGTCCGCCCTCGACGCGGTACGACGGTTCCCGCTTGACACCTACAACGTGGTGGACATCGACCCCTATGGCGAACCGTGGGCGCCGTACCGGGCGCTGCTCGCTCGTCTCACGCGCCCGGTGGCGGTGTTCCTGACCCACGGCCACGTACGGCAGTCAGCTATAGAGTCGGCGACCCTGGACGCGATCGGCCTGCCGTCGGCCTGGCCAGTACCGCGCACGCCGAGCCTCTCCGCGTTCGTCGCGCAGACACAGCTCGAGCAGACCTGGCGCCACGCGGACATCCAGCACGCCGCCCAGATCCGGTTTTCGCGTGTGACCTACTACGCGCTTGGTCTCACGCCGCGGTCGTGATACACTCATACTTGGTTAGTCCGATAATTCGAGAAGGCAAGGTAACTCAGATGGCCACAGATTCCTTGATCGCATGGACGGAGAACACCGCGAACTTTTGGATGGGCTGCGAGAAGATCGCCCAGGAGTGCAAACTGTGCTACGCGGAAGTCCTCACGAAGAACCGGATGGGCCTGTCGCTGTGGGGTCCCGGCTCCCGTCGGCAGGAAGTCAAGAGCGTGTGGGCGAACCTGCGGAAGTGGAACCGGGGGGCCCGCGACCGGGACGTACGCGTGAAGGTGTTTGTGATGTCGCTGGGCGACTTCGCTGAAGATCGGCGCGACCTCGACGACGTGCGGGCGCGCGCCTGGGACGCGATGCGCGCGTGCGACCAGCTCGACTTCCAGATGCTCACGAAGCGGCCTGAACGCTACCCGGAGGTGTTACCGTCTGATTGGGGCGAGGGCTGGCCGAACGTGTGGTTGGGCACGTCGATCGGGCACCCGGACGCGGTGGCGTTGGCCGACGCGCTCCGGGCGGTGCCGGCCCGGGTGCGGTTTCTCTCGTCAGAGCCGTTACTGGCGCCCCTCCCGACCCTCGACCTCACGGGCATCGATTGGCTGATCGTCGGCGGGGAGAGCGGCCCTGGCTATCGGCCGATGGATCATGCGTGGGCGCGTGACCTCCGCGATCGCGCGGTGGCCAACGGCGTCGCGTTCTTCATGAAGCAGTCAGCCGCGTATCGCACGGAGATGGGGACCTTCTTGGAAGAGGCGGACGGGTCGCGGTGGGCGTGGAAGCAATTTCCGCGCACGCCGTTTGATCCGGCGGGGACCTTCACCGATCCGATCCTGATTCGCCCGGCGGCCTAAGCACCTAGCCCTCGCTGCTCGAGCAGGAAGACAGGCGGGATGATGGCGAAGAAACTGGCGAAGAAGAAGCCGGCGAAGAAGAAGCCGCAGTGGGGCGGGCGTCGGCCAGGCTCAGGTCGGCCGGCCCTATTCGCGGGCGCACGCGAGAAGGTCACGCTGGTGTTGACGAGACAGCTCCGGCGGCGGATCGAAACCGTCCGGCGCACGCTCGAAGCGGAGCACGGCGCGAAGGCCACCGAGTCGGCCGCCGTGGAACATCTCGTCCGGAAGGGCCTGCGCAAACCCTAGGGATTCCCAGATAAATGAGGAGAACTTGACATATCTAAGCGCTTAGATTATACTACTCTTATGAAGGTCAGAGACATCACCAAGCGGCTGAAAGCGGACGGCTGGTACTATGTCAAGAGCCGAGGGGACCACCATCAGTATCGACACCCGACGAAACCAGGCAAGGTCACGGTCAAGGGGCGTCCCGGCGACGAGATCAGCGGAATGCTGCTCGCCAGTATCTGGCGGCAGGCCGGACTCGGCAGTCTAAAGAGGTAGAATCATGGCTGTTATGGAAGCAAAAGATGTACGGATTCAGGAGCTTGAAGAGCGACTCGCCGTCCTCCAACAGGTGTGCGCAGAAGCGTACCAGCTCGCTGGCGCGGTCGGGGCGCCCGAGGCGGTCCTTGACAACCTCTCTGCCGGCGCATCGGGGACACCCATCCCCCACGCGTCGTTCCTCCCGATCGCCGTTGAGGATTGCGACGAGCTCACCCGATCGGCGTGACGCGAAAGGACCCGCACGCCGTGGCGCTTGGGCGCCGCGGTGGCAAAGTCACCTCCGAGGCGAAGACCCGAGCTGTTCGCCGCAATGCGTTGAAGGGGGGACGACCGCGGAAGTTCGCTGTTCACGACCTAGTTCGAGCGCACGAGAACGCGCCACGGGCCTACGCAGGACGCACGGGGGTGATCGCGAAGGTTGGGCCTGGGCGATCCGAATACCGTGTCCGCTTCGACGCAGGGATGCCACAAACCGGCTTGCTGAAGTCGTGGTGGCTTGATCGGATCTAGCGGCGTCCTCGTCATCATTTTCGGTTAGGCGCTACGAGCGGTTCGTTCGGGAGGGACTGTAGCTTCAGATCCCCGTTCGGCTAGGGGAAACTAGCAATGACCCGGATGGATCACAACATACAGGGTGCAGCAAAACAGCAACTGGACGACGCCCTCTGCATGTTTTACGAAGAGCACTACTATTCTGCTATTACATTGGCCGGTGCTGCGGAGGAGATTTTCGGGGAGTTTCAACTTGAGCTACGCCTAGCAGCCCGTGGTGAAAGTCACCGAATTAGATCGATCGCCAGAAGTGATCATGCGTACTCCACTGACGCGCATGGCCATGGGCAAACGACGGCGACGTCCCAAGCAGACGTCGATGTGGGTCGCCGCACAAGATCTGCCTCGCAGCGCCGCGCACCCGTTCTACACGCGACTGAATCACATTCTCGAGAGAGCGGATTTCGACGGGTACGTCGAGTCGCTCTGTCAGCGATTCTACGCGGATGAGATCGGCCGGCCGAGTTTGCCGCCCGGCCGGTATTTCCGCGTGTTGCTGCTCGGGTACTTCGAAGGGCTCGACTCCGAGCGGGCGATCGCGTGGCGGGCGGCCGAGTCGTTGAGCGTGCGGAGCTTCTTGGGGCTGGAGCTGCACGAAGCGCCGCCGGATCATTCGACGGTCTCGCGGACGCGTCGGCTGATCGACCTGGAAACGCATCAGGCTGTCTTCGCGTGGGTGTTGCAGCGACTGGCTGAGGCGAAGCTTGTCAAGGGCAAGACGATCGGTATCGATGCGACGACGCTGGAAGCGAACGCCGCCCTGCGAAGTATCGTGCGGCGCGACACCGGCGAGGCGTATCAGGACTTCTTGATCCAGCTCGCCCAGGCCTCGGGGATTGAGACCCCGACGCGTGCCGATCTGGCGCGCATCGATCGGAAGCGGAAGAAGAAAGGCTCGAACGACGACTGGACCCATCCGCACGATCCTGACGCAAGAATCACCAAGATGAAGGACGGCCGCACGCACCTCGCGCACAAGGCGGAGCAGGCGGTCGACCTCGACACCGGCGCGGTCGTGGCGGTGACGGTGCAGGACGCCGATGAAGGCGATGTGGCGACGAGCCGCGCGACGCTGATCACCGCGGCGGAGCACATCGAGACCGTGGTGCCTGCGGGCCGTCTTGCCGAGGTCGTCGGGGACAAGGGCTATCACAGCAACCAGGAACTCGTCGATCTTGAAGCCATCGGCCTCCGCAGCTACATCTCGGAACCAGATCGCGGCAGGCGTAAGTGGAAAGACAAGGCGGAGGCGCGCGACGCCGTCTACCGAAACCGTCGGCGTCTTCGCGGCGCGCGCGGGCAACGCCTGCTGCGCCGGCGCGGGGAACGACTCGAACGCCCCTTTGCCCATCTCTATGCCACCGGGCGGCTACGCCGCGTATACCTGCGGGGGCACGACAACATCCTCAAACGCGTCCTGCTGCACGTTGCTGGACTGAACCTTGGGTTGCTGATGCGGACGCTCACGGGTGTCGGGGCACCCCGCAGTCTTCAGGGGCATGCGGTGGCGTGTCTTCGGCTGTTGTGGTCGCTCATGCGACTCCCGGAGACGCGTTGGGGCGCGCCGTGGATCTTATCTCGACCTACCATCGCCGCCGCCGACCTCCGCGTGGGGCACTGCCATGTCTGGGCCGACCCGTCGTTCGGTGGTGCTTTCACCACGGGCTGCTAGGGTGATGGTACAGGTCCTCTTTCCTTCGTTTGTGGTCCTGGCGGTTGTCCTGTTCGCCGTCGGGCTGCTGCGTCGTCAGTCTTGGTTCGTGCTGCTGGGTAGTTTTTTTGCTTTCCCGCTGTGCATCTATTTCATCGGAGGCTTCCACCGATGGTGGTTCCTCGGGCCGTTCGCGTGGGTGTCAAGTCTTGCCGCCCCGTGGGCACTCAAGCGGGGCTGGACGGCGACCGCGGCGCTGTTGGTCATCCCATACCTTGGCGTGATCGCTATCGTCACCTGGTGGAGCATGACGCAACCGGAGCTACCATGGTAGTCATGGTGCTCTAAGAGAGATGTCCTTTGGATAGCACAGTGGGTACAAAATCTGCTGAAGCACGGGTTTCATGGACAGCTGAAAGTTGTCAAGTTCGATGCACAAGAGATGGCGACGGACGCGCTCGAACGCGCAATCTCGAATTACTTTGGTCTAACCGGCGAGCAAACGCCTCTGATGAAGAAATTTCATGACGAGCATCCGTAGGGCTGGATAGTCCGGCTATTATGACCCTCGTTAGGGCAGTAACTGCCTTGACTCGGCTACACTGATCGCAGCGATTCTACGGCCCACCACGGCGCGATCGGGTGCTCCCCCCTAAAACTCCCCCGGTCGGACGGACGTTCGGTGCTCTCCGGGGTACCCTATGCGTCCCTGGACACCCTATGCGTCTCTTTCACATCGTACGGCACGAGCCGAGCGAGGTCACGCGCTGAGTGGCGGCCGGCAGCTCGACCCCGATGGCTGGCCGCTGCGGCGCGACGCTACGCCGGAAGCCTGGCCGGTTCTGCACGGCGTATCCGCTGACGGGGACGACCCGGTGCCGGCTCCACGGCGGGAAGAGCTTGGCTGGCCCGGCGAACGGGAACTGGAAGCACGGCATGTACTCGACCGTCCTGCCCGGGGCGCTCGGGGCCCATTACGAGACGGCCCGGCAGAACCCGGCGCTGGTGGCGCTAACCGAACAGATTGCCCTGGTCGACGCAAAGGTGTTCGAACTCTTCGAGCAGGTGCAGCGCGGCGAGTCGCCGGCCGCCTGGACGCGCGTGCTCGAGCTCGCGGCGGCGCAGCAGGCCGCGCTTGAGGCCTTCACCACGGCGCGGCGCTCGGCGAACGGCCCGGCCATGTCGCAGGCGCTCCACGCGCTGACCGAGGCGGTGACCACTCTCGGCACGGTGGCCCGGCAGGGTGCGGAGCAGGGGAAGGCGTGGGGGGTGATCAGCGACCAGCTCCACCTCCGGCGCCGGTTGGTGGACAGCGAGGTACGGCGCCAGAAGGCCGCGCACGACACGCTGACGCAGGACCGGGCGCTGGCGATGCTGGCGTACATCGCGCAGTCGGTCGCCCGACACGTCACCGACCCGACCGCGAAGCAAGCCGTGGTTGATGACATGCGCAAGCTGATCGGCCCCGTCGCAGAGGTGGGAACCGGGTGACGGTCGCGCTCACGAGGCCGTCGTTGGAGGATCGGGCGCTCGCGGTGTTTTGCGACGACCTTGAAGCCGCGATCCGGGCGACCGGGGACCCGCCCACGGAACCGCTCAGCGCGGTCCGCGCCCGCTGCCAGTCCAGCTTGCGGGCCTTCATCGAAGAAGTCTGGCCGGTGGTGGAGCCCCAGACGCCGTTTGTGGGCAACTGGCATATCGATGCGATCTGCGCGCACCTGGAAGCGGTGACGCGGGGCGAGCTCCGCAACTTGCTGATCAACATTCCGCCGGGGTGCATGAAGTCCTACATCGTCTCGGTCATGTGGCCGGCGTGGGAGTGGACGCAGTCCCCGCACACTCGCTACCTGTGCGTGAGCTACGACCAGAACCTGAGCACGCGCGACAACGTGCGCTGCCGCCGCATCGTGGAGTCGGATCGCTACCGCGCGCTGTTCCCGCACGTGGTACTGGCCGCCGACCAGAACCAGAAGACCCGATACGACACGCAACAGGGCGGGTGGCGCATCGGCACCTCGGTGGGTGCGGGCCGCGTCACGGGCGAGCACCCACACCGCAAGATCATCGACGACCCGATTCGCGTGGACGATGCGCGCTCGGAGGTCGAACGGCAGCGCGTGATCGATTACTTCGACGAGACGCTGAGTTCCCGGGGCAAGGCCCTCCATGCCGCGACCGTCATCATCATGCAGCGGCTCCACCAGCACGACCTCTCCGCGCACGTGCTGGAGCGACACCGGGCGACCTACACGCACCTCTGCCTCCCGATGGAGTACGAGCTGCCCGTGGCACCGGCGCCCGGTCAGCCGCTGGTGCCCCGGATGCCGGTGACGCCGCTCGGCTGGCAAGACCCGCGCACGGAACCGGGCGAGTTGTTGTGGTCGGCCCTCTTTGACGAGGCGACGGTGCGCGAACTCGCCCTGGAGCTGCGCGAGTATGGGGCAGCGGGCCAGTTGCAGCAGCGCCCGGTCCCGCCCGGCGGGGCGCAGTTCAAGCGGGACTGGTTCCCGGTGGTCGAGGCGCTGCCGGCCGAGGGCCGGGTGAAGACGTGTCGCGGGTGGGATTGCGCGGGCACTGAGGCGCGGCAGGGCACGGACCCGGACTACACGGTTGGGACGAAGATCGCGCAGTTCGACACCGGGCGGTTCTACATCGAGGACGTGGTGCGGATCCGGGCGACGTCGGGGGTGGTCGACCAGACGATCGCACGCACGGCCGAGGCGGACGGGCCGACCGTGGTCATCCGCGAGGAACAGGAGCCGGGCTCGAGCGGCAAGAGCGTGATTGCGAGTCACACGCGGCTGCTCGCCGGGTACGACTACCAGGGCCAGCCGGCGACTGGGGCGAAGACGACGCGGTGGCGGCCGTTCGCCGTGCAGGCTGAGGCGGGCAACGTGGCGCTGTTGGAAGGGGCGTGGAATCAGGCGTGGCTCGACGAGCTGACCAGTGTGCCGTACGGAAGACATGACGACCAGGCGGACTCCGCGGCGGTGGCCTTCGAGGCGGTCGCGCTGGGCCGCCGCGCGGCCTACACCATGCGCACGCGCGAGGGCGGATGACCATCCGCGACTTGCGGACGCATGACGCGCCGTTCGTCACGGTGGCTGAGCTGGCTGCGTATGTGCAGCTGAGCGAGCGGACGATCTATCGGGAGATTACAGCCGGGGCACTGACAGCCAGAAGGTTTGGCTCGAGCGGGAACATTCGGATTCCTGTTCATGAGGCACGACGCTACGCTGGTGAGGCGCGTCAACCGACAGATGGCCATCGCCTCAGCTCATGACACGACAATTGCGACAATTGCGACAATCGCGACAATCGCGACAATCGCGACAATCGCGACAATCGCGACAATCGCGCCAACCGTCCTAGCATATCGTCCCTTCCGCCCCCCACACTAGAACTGCGTCCGCCTGTGCGGCGGTACCGTGGTCCGCGATGCCCGTCGATACGCCCAGCCCGGAGTATGAGGCGGCGCTGCCGCGCTGGCAGCGGTGTCGAGATTGCTTTGAGGGCAACGATGCCGTCAAGGCAAGAACGACGGCGTATCTGCCCGCGCTTGAGGGACACCAGGGGTCGGCGGAGAAGTACGACGCGTATCTGACGCGGGCGGTGTTCTACAACGCGACCGCCCGGACCGTGGCCGGGTTGCTCGGCAGTGTGTTTCGGGCGACGCCGAGCTGGACGTTCCCGGCCGCGATCGAAGACGACCTCACGGACGTGACGCTGATGGGGCGTCCGCTCGTGTCGTTCGCACTGATGGCGTTCAAGGAACTGCTGGTCACGGGGCGCGTCGGCGTGCAGGTGGACATGCCCAAGGCACCGGTGGACGGGGCGACGACGGCGCGGCCGTATTGGGTGCTCCGGCGAGCGGAGGACATCCTGTCGTGGCGGACGGTCGTGCGGGGCGGGCAAGAGAAACTGACGCGCGTGGTCCTGTCCGAAGTGGTCGAGGAGGACGACCCGAAGGACGAGTGGTCGCCGACGGTCATCGATCAGATTCGCGTGCTCGAGCTGGTGCAGCATCCAAGGACCGCTGCCGCGACGTACCAGATTCGACGGTTTCGTAAGAAGCCCTCGAAAGAGGTCCGAGGGGGCGGCGACCCGTGGGAGGCGGTCGACAAGCCGATCGTGCCGCTCAAGCACGGCGATCCGCTGCCCTTCATTCCGTTCCAGTTCATCGGGCTGACAAGCGTGACGCCCGCGATCGAGAAGTCGCCGCTGGCGGACATTGTGGACGTGAATCTGAGCCACTACCGCACAAGTGCGGACTTTGAGCACGGCGCGCATGTGACGGCGTTGCCGACGCCGTGGGTGAGCGGCGCGGAGCCCAAGGAGGGAGAGACCTTTCCGATCGGGTCCGCGACGGCCTGGGTGTTACCCCATCCGCAGGCGCGGGCCGGGATGTTGGAGTTCACGGGCGATGGGCTCAAGACGCTGGAGCGGTCGCTGTCGGTCAAGCAGGAGCAGATGGCCTCGCTCGGGGCGCGGCTGATCGAGTCGCGGAAAGCGGCGGCCGAGACGGCCGAGGCGCTGCGCTTGGCGATGAGCGGCGATCACTCGGTGCTGGCCTCGATGGCGTCGACGTTCGACCAGGCGATGACCAAGGTCATGCGCTGGCACGCGGACTGGTCGGGAGCCGAGGGCACGAACATCACGTTCGCCGTCAACAAGGATTTCTTTGAGGCTCGCCTGACGGCGCCGGAAGCCCAAGCGTTGGTGGGGACGTGGCAGGCCGGGGGCATCAGCTTCGAGACGCTGTTTTGGAACTTGCAGGCTGGGGAGTGGATTGAGCCCGGCCGCACGATTGATGAGGAACGGGCGCTGATCGCGGCGGGGGAAGATCACCCCGGCCAGACGGAGTAACGCAGGATGCCTGAACGCTTTACGGGTACCGACCGACCCTCATGGACGACGGACTGGCGGACGCTGCACCGGGTGGCGGATCAGCAGGCGCCGACCGTGGAGCAGGCGTTTGTGCGGGTGGTGGCGGCGGCACGCGGGGGCCAGACGCGGAGCCGGATTCAGCACGCGCTCCAGCGTGGGAACCGCCGCCGGGCGCTCACGATCGCGGTGGAGGCGTGGCAGTCGGCGAGCGAGACGTGGCGGGCCGTGCTGGTGCCCGCGCTCAGGGACACGGTGTTGGCGGCGGCGACGGCGGTAGGGACGCGGATGGTCCGGGACGCCCGGATTGCGTTCACGGTGACGAATCCCGCCGCGACGCGCTGGGCGGAGACACAGGTCGGACGCCTGATTCGGCGGATCACGGCGGACCAGCGGCAGGCGATTCGACACGTCATTGTGCAGGCGTTTTCGGAACACCTGACCACGCGACAGGTGGCCATCCGTCTGACGGATCAGATCGGGTTGCAATCGCGGCAGACCGCCGCCCTGGAGCGGTTCCGGGCGGACCTGGTTGAGAAGGGGCTGCGCGCGGACCGCGTGTCGGTTGTCACGCGCCGTGCCCGTGATCGCCTGATCCGGAGTCGTGCGCGGTCGATTGCGCGGACGGAAATCATGCGCGCGTCGAACATGGGCCAGCAATTGCTCTGGGAGGCGGCCGTGGACGCGGGCGAGTGGCGAGCCCAGGACGTCCGGCGCATGTTCATTGTGACGCCGGACGATCGGTTGTGCCCGGTGTGCGCGCCGCTCGATGGCGTGCGGGTGGGGTTGCGGGACGCGTTTGTCTCGCCGACGAATCGGGCCGCCGCCGTCGTGCCGCCCCTGCATCCACGATGTCGGTGCGCGGTCGGGTTGGTGGAGACAGAACGGCTGGTGCAGCCGGTGGCTGCGTAATCTCACAGACGGAGGAGAACGGATGGCGCTCAAAGCGGTGCTGACGAGCCAGGACGAGGTCAACGCGTTGCCGGAGGCGATGCGCGACCACTACACGGAACAGGACGGCCAGTGGGTGCTGTCCCTGGACGGCCCGACGCGCCAAGAAGCGGCGCTCGGCGCGAAGGTCAACGAGTTTCGGGACACGAATATTGCGCTGCTGCGCGAGCGCGACGAAGCGAGACGCACGGCGGAGGAGACGACACAAAAGTTCAAGGCGGTCGATCTCGACGAGTTCACGCGCTTGAAGCAAGCGCAAGCCACCTTGGACAAGAAGGGCGTGACGAAGCCCGAGGATATTGACCAGCTTGTGCAGCGTGCCGTCACGTCCGCCGTGAAGCCGATGCAGGAGCAGTTGCAGGTCGCCGCACAGCGGGAGCAGGAGGCGAACGATCGGTTGGCGCGCGAGTCGTTCACGCGGCTGGTCACGGAGCAGGCCTCGCGGGCCGGGGTCCGGCCCGACGCCCTGCCCGACGTGATTGGCCGGGCGTCGCAGCACGGATTCGTGATGCAGGCGGGCCAGGCGGTCGTGCTCGGGGAGCACGGCGTCCCGAAGGCCAGCCCGGCGCATCCTGGCGAGGTGTTCTCGCTGGGCGAGTGGCTCGTGGGGCTCAAGCGCGACGGGGGCGCGCATCTGTTCAAGCCCTCGGTCGGATCGGGGGACCAGGAATCGCCGGGTTCGCCGGGTCCGGTGGCGCGTGGGGAACTGCGCGATCCATCGGCCGTCGACTTCGGGCACAACCTGGAGCAGATTGCGAAGGGCGACGTCACGGTCGTCCGGAGCGCGACGGGATAGTCGCCCGGTCGACGGGCGAGGGAGGGCATCTGCGGGGCAGATGCCCCAGGTATCTACCGCGACGGGGTCGCGGGTCGGTCGGGGCAGGTCATGGAGAAGCGTGGAAGCCGCGGTGCGGATTTCCAGTCCCCGGGGGGGATGCAATGAAGGACTGGAAATTTACAGGAAGAAGGAGGCACCGTGGCCAATACATGGATGGCAGTTGTTCCGAAGTTACTGGCGCAGGCGATGATGACGCTGCGCGAGCAGATCGTCATGCCGAGCCTGGTGAACCGCGCCTACGAGGTGCTCGCCGCGCAGCTCGGCTCAACCATGGACGTGCCGATTCCGTCGGCCATCACGGCGACGGCGGTCAGTCCGTCCAACACGCCGCCGTCGAACGTCGACAGCGCCCCATCCAGCGTTGCGATTCCGCTGAACCAGTGGTATGAGGCGGCGTTCCACCTGACCGACCGAGAAGAGCGGGAGGTCATGCAGGGGGTCATCCCCATGCAGGCGTCCGAAGCCGTCAAGGCGCTGGTGAACAAGGTGGAAACGCATCTCTTTGGGTTCTACACAGGCGTGTATGGGTTCGTGGGCACGGCGGGCACGACGCCGTTCGCCTCGGACCTGGCGGCGTTCACGTCGGCGCGCAAGACGCTGCATGAAGAGTTGGCGCCGTTCGATCCTCGGTACAGCGTCATCGGCCCGGACGCGGAAGCCAACGCGCTCCAACTGCGGGCGTTTCAGGATGCCTCGTACCGAGGCGACGTGGACGGGATCGTGGCGGGTCAGATCGGCCGGAAGCTCGGCTCGCTGTGGGTGATGAGTCAGCACGTGCCGACGCACACCGCGGGGACCGGCGCGGACTACGTCATCAACAAGAGTGACGGGCAGGCGGTCGGGGACACCGCGATCACGGTCGATGGCGGGACCGGCACGATGCTCGTGGGCGACATCGTGACGTTCGCGGGGCACGACCAGACGTATGCGGTCACGGCGGCGCTCGCGAGCAACACGTTCAGCATCACACCGGGACTGAAGGCGGCGGTGGCGGATGATGCGGCGGTGACGCTCAAGGCGACCCATGTCGTCAATCTCGTGTTCCACCGGGACGCGATCGCGTTTACCACGCGGCCGCTGGAGGGGACGGTGCGGCCAGGGCTCGGCAGCATCGTGGAAACGGCCGTCGACCCGGTGTCGGGCTTGGCGCTGCGGCTGGAAGTGACGCGGCAGCACAAGCTGACGCGCTACGCGTTCGACATTCTCTGGGGTGCGGCGCTCGTGCGGCCGGAGCTGGCCGTGCGGCTGGCGGGCTAACGCGGCGACGATGGGAAGGAAGGAGCACGCACATGCGCATCATGCCGACGGTACGGATTGCGGACGGGTCAGGCGGGGCGATGGTGATCAACGCAGCCGACTTCGATCCCGATCGCCATGAACGAGTCGTGGAGACCCCGCCCGACGGTGAGCCCGGCGAGGCGCAGGCGTCAGACGGTCCAGGTCGCCACGCGGAGCGCTCGAGGGGCACCAAGGGTCGAAGACGGCCACGCCGGTCGTCACGCGCATGACGGTCAGCGCCTTAGTGGAGACGCCGGGGGCGGCGACCGCCAACACCTACTGCACGGTGGAGGAGGCGACGCAGTACCACGACGACCATCCGCAAGGGGGCGCGGCGTGGACGGTGGCTAGCTCTGAGCAGAAGAGGCGCGCGTTGCTGCAGGCGACCCGTCTGCTCGATGCCCATGTGGTCTGGACAGGGCAAGCCGCCCGGATCACCCAAGCGCTCGCCTGGCCACGGGTCGGCATGTGTGACCGGAACGGCACCGCCCTGGACGGCGACGTCATTCCGCCTGTCCTGCGAGACGCCACGGCGGAGTTCGCGCGGCATCTGCTTGATGCCACCGACGACCGCACGGCGGATTCCGCGTCCGGCGGGCTCCAGCGTCTGAAGGCCGGCCCGGTCGAGATGGCGTTCACGGGCGATCGGGCCGAGGTGGTCCCCGACGCCGTGTGGTTTCTGCTCGTGCCGAGCTGGGTCGTGCAGGTCCGACAGCGGTCGGCACAGAAGGCCAAGACGGCGTCCATGGTGCCGGTGGTACGGACATGAGTCTCGCGGGCATCATCCACACCGGCGTGGCCGTCGCCAACGGGATCACAAAGGCGGGCGGGTTACAGGTGACGGTGCAGCACGCAGCGGCGACGGGCGATCGAGATCGGAACGGCCGGCCCGTCTTCGCCGCCCCCGTGGATCGCACCGGGCTGCTGCAGGTGAAACCGAGGCGGGTCCTGGACACCACGGGCGCCGAGCGGATGTCGCACTCGCAGTTGGTCGTGCTCGGGACGACGGCGTTCAGCACCGAAGACCAGATCACGCTGCCAGTCGAGGGCGTCAGGCTGATTCTCCGCGTCGAGTCGCTGCTGGACGCGGAGAATCAGTCGTATCTGACGACGCTGTATTTCGGGTGAGGCATGGCCACGATGGTCGAGATTACGGACTACTTAGTCGCCGAGGGCGTGGCGACGGCGGTCGGGACAGACCTGTACGAGGACTTCCTGCCAGAGACGCCGGACACGGCGATGGCCGTGGTGCTGACGTCGGGCCCGCCGTCGGAGCAGGGGTTCGGGCAGGCGGCGCCGTGGCGGGAGTTCCCGCGCATGCAACTGCTCTCGCGGGCGGTGGCGTATGACGCCGCGCGGGCCACCTGCCAGGCGGCGCACGACGCGCTCGGCAAGGTGCAGGCGACGACCCTCGGCACCACGTTCTACGAATCGATCGCGCCGACCGCACCGTTTCTGCTCAAGGTCGACGACACGGGCCGGGTGATCTATGCGCTGAACGCGCAGATCGCGAAGGAGCCGTCATGACCCGGATTCATCTGACCGACCCGCCGCCGGTGCGCACGAGCCGGACGCGGCGCGGGACGGACGCCCGCTGTCCGCAGTGCGGGGCGGGGCCGACACGCCGCGAGACGTTCAAGGGGTTCGGCGGCACGCAGACGGTGTGCTGTCAGGAGTGTGGCTATGAATACGAAGCAACCGACGCCGTATCGCATCCTCGTCGACGGGCTGCGCTATCCCGATCCGGCGGATGAGCCGTCGGTGCGCGCGGCGGGGGGCCTGACGGCCTTCGCCGCCCAGGCCTCAGCCGAGGTGTTCGCGGCGATGCAGCAGCGGATGCGCAGGCCAACGCGGGGCGAGGTGGTTGACGATCTGCCGGAGGCGAGTCTGCCGGATCTGCTGGCGTACGGGCGGGTGGAAGCAGTGGACGAGGACTTCGGCGCCAAGACCCCGGTCGTGCTGCACGGTCGTGCGCGGGTCGTCACGGAGGCGGCGGATCTCGGCGCCGTGCGGAAGCCCGCGCGACCGCGGCCGCGGAAGGCCCGCACGACACGCCGGAAGGAGGACTAACCGATGGGACGCTACGGACCAGCCAGTGTCGGGTTTCTGCTCATTGGGGGCATGAACGTGCGGTCGCGGCTTGCGACGGTCCGGATCAAGACGATGACCGAGACCGAGGAGACGCGGCCGTTGGGCGAGTCGTGGGAGCAGCACACGCCGATGGGGATTCACCGCGGCGAGTTGGAGCAGACGGGCTGGTACGACGACGCGATGCGCGGGCTCAACGAGGGGTTGATTGACCTCGAAGGCACGTCGCAGGTGGTCTGCGTGGCCCCGGCCGGCAACGTGGCGCTCGCGCACCTGGTCGGCTACGAGGGCGTGTTCGCGGCAAGCTGGGAGCGCGTGATCGAGCACAAGGGGCTGACGAAGGCCAACGTCACCTACGCCGTCGACGGGCAGATCGACGAAGGCCGCATCGTGCAGCCGCTGACCGCGGTCGACGGAAGCGCGTCGATGCAGGTCGATTTCGGGGCGGGTGTGACGCGGGGCGGCGCCGTGTACGTGCAGCTCGAGGCCCTGACGCTCGGCGGCTACACCGACGTCGGGCTGACGGTCGCGCACAGCGCGGACGACGTGACGTACGAAGACCTCGTGACCTGGACGGGCCAGACGGCGGCGCCCACGGCCGTCCGACTGCCGGTCACGGGCGCGCTGCATCGTTATGTGCAGGCGACGTGGGCGTTCACCGGCACGGGTGCGGAGCCGAGCGTCACGGCGATGGTGGCACTCGCACGCGCGTAAGCGTGCCTGAGGAAAGGGGAACACAGTGGCGAGACGTGGACCAAAAGATGTCAAGGTCGAACTCGACAACAGCGCGGGCGCGCTGGTCAATCTCTCGACGAACATTCGGAGCATTGGGGGCATCAAGCGGGCGTCGATGATGTCCGACGATGCGCAGGGTTTCGGAGAAGCGTGGACGAAGACGATCGCGACGGGCGTCCAGAAGGGCGAGGATATCGCGATCGAGGCGTGGTACGACGACGCCAGCGACCAGACCCACGAGGTGTTGAGTCACGCACCGGACGGCCCCGACGCGGACACGAAGACGCTGACGATCACGCTCGGCGGTGGCAAGTCGTCGTCGTGGGAAGGCTACCTCGTGGACTACGAGCGGGTGCTGGATCGCGGCGCGAACCACATCTGCCGGGCGACGTTCCGGCCGTCGGGGGCGCCGACCGAGGTGTAGGGAGCGATGGCCCAGTTTACGGTCACGGGCACGAAGGCGACGGCGCAGCGGATCGCCGCCATCGGCGGGCGGGTCGAGAGTCACATCCAGGGCGTGATGAAGGCGGTGGCGGAAGCGCGGCTCACGGAGATGAAGACGCGGACGCCCGTCGACAAAGGTCCGCTGCGGAGCTCGCTGCACGTGACGGGGCCGCGTCGGACGGCGGCCGGGCAGGAGGTTGGGTGGGCGGCGGGGGGACCGAGCGCGCCCTATGCCCGGGTGCAGCATGAGGACACGTCGCTGCGGCACACCGTCGGGCAGGCGAAGTTTATCGAGAGTGTGGTGATGGAAGAGTCGACCGCGATGGTCTCGGAGATCGCGGCGGCCATCAGAAAGGTGATCTAGGAACCATGTTAGTGACAAAGGACACAACCGAGCAGGTGTCGATTCCACGCGAAGACGGGCAGTGGATGCAATTCAGGCGACTCTCGTGGCTTGAGATGATCGAGGCTGCGGAGAAGGCAGAGCGCGCCGGCGTCGACAAGATGAACCGGTTCGGCAGCGAGGTGGTCAATGCGATCTTCTCGAGCCACGAGGCGACGCAGGCCAGGCAGACGGCGGCGGACACGGCAGACACCGATGGCGACGGCGACGAGACACCGACGAAGGCGCCGACGGTCGCGAGCTATGACCGCGAGACGCTGCTGGTGAACGGCATCACGGCGTGGTCGTACGAGGAGAAGGTCTCGCCGAAGACGATCAAACAGCTCGACGCCAAGACCGCGCGGTGGGCGGCTGAGCAGATCTTCGAGTTGAGCCGGGAGCAGACCGAGGATGAACGAAAAAACGCCTGATCGCGCTCCACGCCGCGTTGAGCGGCGTCGAGGGCGCGGTGTCACCGTTCGAGTGGATCGTCTCGCGGATCTGCGAGGAGTTCCACTGCCGGCCGAGCCAGGCCATGCAGGAACTGCGCGACGACCGGTGGCGCCTGACGTTCACCATTATTGAGATGCGAGCCTACGCCTACGCCAAGCATCGGCTGGACACGGCGAAGCCAGGCGACGTGCTCGATGATGTTCCGCTGATAGACGAGGTGCTCGACAACGAGGTCGCCCTGGCGCGGCAACGCTTCGACGAGGACGAGGACGAGTAGTGGCACAATTTGACGCGGGCACGATTGAAGCGGTCCTGCGGCTCCGTGACGAGTTCACGGGCGTGGCGAAGCGCGCCGCGACGCAGGCCCAGATGCTCGGGAGCTCGTTCACCCAGGCGGGTCAGCGCGCGCAGATGGCCGGCGCGGGGCTCACGGCCGGTTTGACGCTCCCGATTGTCGCGGTCGGCGGGTCGGCCGTGGCCGCGTCCGTGGATTTCTCGTCCGCCTTTACCGGCGTGCTCAAGACCGTTGACGACGCGACCGACCATCTTGGTGCCCTGACCGAGACCGGCGAGCGGCTGCGGCAGGGGTTCCAGGACATGGCGCTCGAGATCCCGCTGTCGGCCTCGGAACTCGCGCGCGTTGGGGAAGCGGCAGGACAACTTGGTATTGCATCGGGCGCGATTCTGGGCTTCACCGAGACGATCGCCAAACTCGGCTCGACCACCAACTTGTCCACCGAAGAAGCGGCGTTTGCCCTCGCGCAATTAGCCAACATCACGGGTCTGCCGCAAACGGAATTTGACCGGCTCGGGTCGACGATCGTCGCGCTCGGCAACAACCTGGCCACAACGGAATCCCAGATCGTCGAGTATGGGCGCCGCTTGGCGGCGGCGGGCACGGCGGCCGCCCTCACCGAACCGCAGATCCTGGCCATCGGGGGAGCTGTCGCCTCGGCGGGTGTCACGGCGGAACTCGGCGGCACGAATCTCAGTCGGGCGCTGAACCTGATCGCGACGTCCGTGGCCACCAGTAGTGACGAACTCGTCCTCCTTGCGGAGACGGCTGGCCTGAGTGCTGAGCAATTTCAGCAGGCGTGGGCCGAGGACGCATCTGGAACATTCCTCCGGTTTGTCGAGGGGCTTGGTGGGCAGGGCGCACGGATGACCCTCACACTCGACGATCTCGGCCTGGGGGGGCAAGAAGTCGCGCGCGTGTTCCAGGGGCTTGCTGGCAACAGCGACCGGCTCACGGCGGCCCTCGGACTCGGCGAGACGGCGTGGCGTGAGAACGTGGCGCTCACGCACGAGGCGACGCGCGCCTATGCGGCGCCAGGCGCGCAGTTCAAGTTGCTCTGGAACGAAGTGACGCACTTGGCACGACAGGTCGGCGACGGGTTGGTGCCCGCGCTCCTCGAGGTGGCCACGCTTGCTCGGTCGACCCTGCTGCCGATGGTGCAAGACATGGTGACGTGGTTCACGAACCTGTCGCCGCCGGTACGCATGGCGATCCTGATCGTCGGCGGTCTGATGGCCGCCATCGGGCCGTTGCTGCTGGTGGTCGGGCAGATGTCGATAGGGCTGGGCATGATTGTGCCGCTGTTGGGATCGCTCGGCAGCGGGTTGGCGATGCTGATGTCGCCCTGGGCGTCCTTCATGGCGGCGCTGGGGAAGGCGGGTGCCGTGCTGGCGCCGGTCAAGGCCCTACTGCTGGCGGTGGGGGGAGTATTCATGTCGCTCACCGCTCCCGTCATGGTGGTGGTGGGCGCGATCGGATTGGTGGTCGCCGCCTTCGCTGCTCTTCTGGTTGGAACGGAACAAGGACGCGCCGTGCTCGCCGCGACGGGGCGCTTCATCAAGGAAGGCCTCATCTGGGTCTTCAATGAGCTGCGGGACATCTTGGCATGGACCGGCGAGGCCGTGATCTGGCTAGGAGAGCAGTTCACCAAGATGGTGCCCCAGTTCGTCTTGGACTCGCTCGACTGGGTCGCCAAGGCGATCGGCGGCGTGGCGGACGCTATTGGTCGCACAAATGCAGCCGCGGCAGCGACGGATCATCTCGCGCGTCTCAACCAGGAGATGCTGGATCTCGGGACGAGTACAGGGCTGACAAAAGAAGCGATGGATCGGATCGCGCGTCAGGCCATCGAGCTGAGAGACAAGGGGCAGACGCTCACCGTTGGACTCGCGCGCATCGTGGACCACTTCCAGAAAACGACCCTGGCGTCCGAACAACTCCAAGCGACGCTGGATGCCGTCGCTGGAGTCACATCCATCGCCGACCTGAGCAATATGACGCGCCGGCTTGCCGAGAGCGGTCAAGCCTCCTCGGAGGTGATGCAGGTCATCGCCGATCGGGCACGGGCACTCCACACCGACGGAAGCGACCTGACGGAGGTCCTGCAACGCGTCGTGAACGCCTACGGCGAGGCCGCGACGGCCGGGGAAGCGTTTGGCGAGAACACGGGTGGCGCGACGCCCCACGTGCAGGCACTCGCCGAGGACGTGCAAGCGCTGGTCGACACCTGGACTGGCGCGAGCCTGAAATCCAATGACTTAATCGCCGCGTTCGAGACGCTCACCGCCGAGCAGCTCGGCAACGAACGCGTGATGACCCAAGTCATGGAGGCATACGCCTCCATGCGGACGGTCCTCGGGCCGTTCCACGCCGAACTGGAACGGCTCTGGCAGACCCACGAGCGCCTGAAGACGCCGCTCGCGTCCAACACGGACCTCACGGAGCGGTTGATGCAGGCGCAGATCGCGGCGACGCAGGCGCAAGCGGCGCTGAACGAGCGACTGGAGGCGCACCGCCGGGCGCTGCTGAATCTCCCGACCGACCAAGCCATCACCGCGTTCGAGGAGTTGCGCACCGCGTGGGCGGACATCATCGAGCAAGGCCCCGTCAGCGAGGAAACGATGAACCGCTATGCCGCCGCGTTGCAGGACGCGGCCGCGGCGGGCCACGAGCTGACCGCTGAGGAGGTCGCCCTCGTCGAGGCCACCGCAGAGGCGGTCAAGACGACCTCACAGTATGAGGTCGCCCTGGCCTCACTGGCGGGGCAACTCGGCGCCGCGGCGGGACAGTCGCTCAATCTCGCCATCTCGATGCTTGAGGCCAACAAGAACCTGAAAGAGGGCGACCAGGGCTTTTCGGACATTCGCATTGGCGCCGCCAAAGCGAGCGCGGTGTTTCACACGCTGGGCGACGCCATTGGCGGGACGGCGGGGAAGATTCTGTCGGAGGTGGGGAACATCGCGCAAGCCTTTGCCTCCGGGGGGCTCATCGGCGGCATTATCGCGGGGGTCGGCGCGGCTATCAAGGGGCTCAAGAGTCTCTTCGGCGGGGCGTCTGAGGCGGAGCTGGCGAGCCGCGAGACGGCGGCGGCGTTCCGCGATGGGGTCATCGCCACGCTCACCGACGGCCAACTCGCCGAAGCCACAGAGGCCGCGCTGGGGGCGTGGCGGGGGAACGAGCAGGGCGCGCAGTTTCTGATCGGTGTGCGCGATGCCTATGTCTCGGTGGGTCACTCGGCGGCGGAGGCTGAGGCGATGGTCACCCGGCTGTGGGAGGCGGAAGCCCGCGGCCCCGAGGCCGTCGCCGCCGTCCAGCGCGAGATGCAAGTCGTGCTGGATCAGGCCGCCGATCTCCGCGCCCAGTTCGAGCAGATTGCGCAACTTCAAACCTTCGACAGCGCCACGGACCAGCTCCAACAACTGACCAGTGCCGCCGCGTTCTTTGGCGTCGAAGCCGACGAGATGGGCGAGCGGCTGGGGAACGCCTTCAAGGCGGTCGAGCAGGCCGCGTCGGCGGAGGATATCGCGCAGCACTTCCACACGCTCCTGGCGTCTGGCGTTGACTTGGGGACGGCGCTCGACCTGGCGAAAGACAAGGTCCAGGGGGTCATCACCGCGAGTCTCCAAATGGGGACCGAGATTCCGGCGGCGATGCAGCCCATTGCCGCGCAGCTCATCGCACAGGGGCAGCTCCTCGACGACAGCGAGAAGCAGATCACCGACATCAACCAGCTGGAATTTGCGCCGACGATGACCGACGGCATCGAGATCCTCGTTCTGTCGATGAACCAGCTGATCACGACGATGGGCGGCGAGGTTCCGGCGGCGGCCCAGCAGTTTGCCGATGGGGTGAGCCAGAGTGCCACCGAGGCCGCGGCCAGCGTGGATCAGCAGCTCATCGCGCAGCTGAAGAAGACGATCGAGACGATGGGTGGCGAGGTCCCAGAAGCCGCCAAGCAACTCGAGAAGGGCGTGGGCGAGGGTGTCAACGCTGCCGCTGACATCGTGAATAACGAACTCATCGCCCAGCTGATGAAGACGATCCACACGATGAGCGGTGACGTGCCAGCGGCCGCCCAGCGGTTGGCTGCGGGCGTGGGGCGGAGTGCCACCGATGCCGCGGCGAGTGTGGACCAGCAGCTCCTCGCACAGATCGACAACGTCGGCCTCGCGGTGCACGACCTCTCCGTCGAGGAGTTGGTGCAGATGGCGACGGCCTTCGAGGCGACCGCGCATGAGGCGGGGTTGTCGCTCGAGGACGAGCTCGGGGAGGCGCTCGATACGCTGAAGACCGGACTCGCGTCGACGACCCGCGACGAGCTCCCCGATCTCGTGCGCGCCTTCCAGCAGACGGCCACGGATGCGGTGCAGGCGCTCGACCGCATTCCCCGGACGCTCACGTTTGATCATCACACGCGCTACTCGTCCTCAGGGTCGCGCGGGGAGTTTGATGGCGACGCTCCTGGTTTCCAGGGCGGCACGCACGGGCGCTTTGTCGACTTCGGTGCGGGCACCTCCGTCGTGCTGCATGGGCGGGAGCGGGTCGTCACGGAGGCGGAAGGCCGCCGCGACGCGGCCGACCTCTCGGGGCTGCGTCGCGAGTTCGCAGGCCTGCACGCTGAGCTGCGGGGTGTGCGCGAAGATCTGCAGCGGCTCCCCGAGGGCATGTTCCGGCTGGGCAAAGCCGGGGCGTTGCTCAAGGTGTGACGATGCGCCACGTGACCGTGCGCATCGATCTCGCCCTGACGCCCGACGTCTGGACCTCGATTCCAGACGTGGTCGCCTCGGCGGGCGTGACGCTCGACTACGGCATCCGGGGCACGGGGCCCCTCGACCGAACGGCCGCCCCGGGTCGGATGACCTTCGCCCTGCGCAACGACGCCGGGAACGCCGTTGGGGTCCAAGGCGCCTACGCGCCCGGGCATGTGCACGTGCGCGCGGGGTTCGGCGTCGGGACGCCCGTCCGCCTGGTGCTGACGCGCGCCGGGACCGCGTACGTCAAGTTTCGGGGGCGGCTCACGGCCATCCAGCCCGACCCCGGCCGGGGCCGCCAGCAGACCACGTGCGAGGCCGCCGACTGGCTCGAGACGGCCGCCACGACCCGGGTGCGCGTCCCCGCGCAGGTGGACCAACGCGCCGACGAACTCCTGACCACGATTGTGAACGCGCTGCCCGCCGATGCGCGTCCCGTGACGACAGACGTCGACCAGGGCGTCTCGACGTTTCCCTACGCGCTCTACGACCTCGACGCCGAGGAGCCGGCGCTGCGGGCCATCGCCAAGGTGGTGCAGAGCGAGCTGGGGTACTGTGCCGTCATCGGCGACACGGCCGACGGCGGGCGGCTGCGCTTCTGGCACCGGCACGCCCGGGCCCGGAGCGTGAGCCAGATCACGCTCGACGACGAGACGCTGGTGGGGCTGACCGCCGCCGCCGCCGACGCCCACGCCATTACCCGCGTGCGGGTCGCGACGCACCCGATTGCCGTGGGCGCGGAACCGGTTCCGCTGGTCGCGCTCGCCGACGTCCCGTGGCTGATCGCGCCGGGGGAGACGCGCACGCTCACGCTCGCCGCCCGTACGGACCCCGGCCCCACCGAAGCCGGCCGGCGCCTCGGCGGCCTGGACGGACTCCCACTGGAGGCGGGGACCGACTACGCGTTCACGGCCTGGCCCGACGGCAGCGGTGACGACTTGACGGCCACGCTGACGGTGACGGCCACCTATCACGCCGCCACGGCGGACGTGACGCTCACGAACACCGGGCCGCGCTATGGCTATGTGACGCGGCTCGAGGGCCGCGCCCGGCCCGTCGTGGCCCGTCCCCCCGTGACGACCGAGGCCGTGGCCCCGTCGGGGGGCGGCCGGGATCTGGCGATCGACTTGCCCTATGAGGCCAACGCCAACATCGGCCAGGCGCTGGCTGACGCCGTGCTGCACGATCTGACGACGACGCGGCCCCCGGTCGAGACCGTGCGCTTTCTGGCGCACGCGAGCGACGCGCGGCTCGAGGCGACCCTCGCGCGGGAGCCGGGCGACCGGGTGACGGTCACCGAGCCGGTCACCGGGCTGGACCAGGCCGCGGTCATCATCCAGGCCGTGCGGCTGACGATCCGGCCCGGACCAGCGATCACGTGCGAGTGGACGGTGGCACCCGCGCCGCCGGGCGGCTTTTTCATGCTCGACCAGTCACGCCTCGATGAGGGCGTGCTGGGCTATGCCTGACGACTGAGATGCCGCTGACGACGACCCCAAAGACCTGGATCGGCAACACCGACTTGACCGCGGCGGATCTGAACACGCATCTGCGCGATCAGCTACTCGACCTCGACCGGCGCGTGGACCGGCGGATCGTCGGGTCCCGCTACGCTGTGACGCGGGCCGACGTAGAGGATACGACTGACGAGACCACGTGCTTCTCGTTCCCGGTGGCCGCGAATGACATCGCCGACGGCGATCGGCTGCAGCTGCGGTGGGTCGCCACGTTCGCCGCCAACCAATTCTACGCCGGCAATCTGACGATGCGGTTGCGGTGGGGCGACACGGTCGTCACCGTGGCATCCGCGACGAATCTGCGGAACCGCTTGGCCAGCACCACGTACTTCACGATCGATGCGTTTCGAGCGGGCGCGAATCTGGTCTGCGCGGCCCAGAGCAGCGGAGACGCTGACAAGATTAACTTGTTTTTCGGCTTCGGCGGCGTCGAGACGATCACGCCGGCCTTGGACGTCGCGCACACCGTGGCGCTGTCGATGGAGCTCTCGGGTGGCGCCAATACGGACGTCTACTACCGCGTCGTGGCCGGCTCGGCGATCCGGATCGGAGCGGCCAGCTGATGGCGAGCCGCCGCATCCCGCGTACGACGGCGGTGGACCGAGCGGCCTGTCAGGCGGCCGTCGCCGCGTGTGTCGAGGCCGGGTGCGCCGTGTGGATCAATCTCGTCGACGGCGCCGTGGAGGTGCACGCCGCCGACTGGACGGGCATCGATGAGACGGCGGTCGCGCAGGCAGTGGCCGATGCGCCCACGCCGGAGGCCGCGGCGCGCGACCAGATCCTCGCGGTGCTTGACGCCGAGCCGCTGCGGACGCTGGTCGCCTGGGTCGCCACGCAGCACGACCTGACGCGGGAGGAGGCGCGCACCGAGCTGGTGGCGATCCTCGACGCGCCGGAGACCACGGCATGACGCTCGACGAGATCCGCCGGGAAATCACGCTCGCGCTCACGCCGGTGCAGCAGTCGCTGGAGTCGCTGCACCGGGAGCAGCACGGCCTCGCCGCGCAGGTGGGGCAGCAGGGCCGCTTACTGGCGCGGCTCGACGAGCGCACGGTGACCCCGCCAGTAAGCCGTGCGGGCGGTCGGCTGAACGGCCATGCGAAGACGATGGGCGGGGCCGGGATGATGGCCGTCGTGTGGGCGCTCGTCGAGATCATCCAGACGTTGATCGCGGCACCGTAAGGGAGGACGTACAGGCACACACGCACGAACCCCGGTCGTTCCTAGGGTAGCACCCGAACCCGTCAGGCCAGGCGGTGGAACGACCAATCACAGGGCCATTGAGAGCGAGGCCGTCTCTCTGAGGGTGCACCGTCACCCTCGGGTGAGGCGGCCTTTTCTCTTGGTGGCGGACAGAGAACGAGAGGAGTCAGACATCGATCACCCAGGACTGGTCATCGTCGCGCTCGGGCTGGCAGCCGTGCTGCTCGGCGGGTGCGCGGTGCGGACACAGTTTCAGGGCTGCGTCATCCGCTGCCCCGACATGACGAAGGACCCGGACCAAATCGAGGCCGAAGGCGCGCGGGCGGTGCTCGAGAGTCGCCCCATCGTGGCGATGGTCGACCAGCCGCCGCACATCGAAGGGAGAACACTGTGGCGAACCGACTTCTGAGACTAACGACGCTGCTGACGGTGGGACTGCTGGTCACGGCGGCCTGTGAATGGCCCACGCAGCCAACGCCCCCAGGCACCGACGTGACGATAGACATCACGAACACGAACACCGCCGACGGCGGCACCGCCACGGGTGGGGATGGCGCTGGGGGTGACGGTGGCGAGGGGGGCGCTGGAGGTGAGGACGACGTCGGGGGCGATGGTGACGACTCCACCGGAAATCCACCGTCTGGCCCGGCATCCATCATCGCGTCCGGCAGCAATGATGACGGAGCCGTGATCTATCAAATCGGCCCCGGCCAGGTGTTCACGCGTACCGGCGGCGACGCCGCCACGGTCTGGTGCCGGCCCGCGTCGGACTGCAACGGCGAAGGTGGCAACCGCACGGCGGTGAACGCCGCGAGTCCACCAGCCGCGTGGATCGAGGATCGCCAGGCCGTCTTCCGCCGGTCAGGCACGGAGGGGACGACGGTCACGTTCACGGTCGACGGCGTGACGCTCACGCACGACTTTTCGACAGGAGGATAGCCATGCCACGACAGACCGACACACCGCTTGAGCAGCGGGTGGACTCGCTGCTGTTCATTCTCGCCAATAAAGGCTACACGGGGCGGGCGATCCTGATCGTCACGATCGCCGTCTTCGCCCTGGGCGTCCTCGTCGGCGCGCGGGTGTTCTGATGGCGATCTTCGGCGCGATCACCGCGCTGTTGCCCCTGATCGAAAAGCTCATCCCTGACAAGGAGGCGCGAGAGAAAGCGACCGCTGAGCTCAATCGGCTCGATCAGGCCGGCGAGCTCTAGGTGATGCTCGCGCAGATCGCGGCGAACCGATCTGAGGGCCGACACGCCTCGATGTTCGTCGCGGGCTGGCGGCCCATGGTGGGGTGGATCTGCGCCGTCGCGCTGGCCAACAACTTTCTGATCGTGCCCTACGTGGACGCGGTGCAGCCACTCGACATGGGCGTGATGATGCCGATCCTGATGGGCATGCTCGGACTGGGCACGATGCGCACGGTGGAACGCCTCAGGGGGAAAGCGCGGAATCGAGTGGATGAATAACCCGACGGACCGCGCATCGCTTATTGCCGCGTTCGAGGCGGCCGGCGCGACGGTCGTCTCGCTGGCCCGTGTGGGCGGCGGGTGCCCGGATGTGCTGATTGGCTACCGGGGACGGATCGCGCTCTGCGAGACGCGACCAGACGCGCCGCTATTTAATGTGCGGCTCGCGTGGTACGGCGCGTGGCGCGGCCCGGCGGTCACCGTGCTCCACTCGACCGAGGATGTCGCCCGCGTGCTCGAGGCGCTCACGGTCGATCCGAAAGACGCCTGATGGATCGATTGCTGGTGTTATGCACGCTCGGCACCTTGGGAGCCTTTGGGCTTGGCGCTGGACTCGGGGTCCTGTCGCGTAGCGCGGGTGGCGAACCCGTACGCCACGATGGACGAGGCGATGGGCAAGATCGTCAGGAAGAGGTCTTGCGCGTCCTCGTAACGCTCGTACACGAGCCGCCACCCGACCATGATGGCGCCCCCGCCGAACAGGAACGCGGCAGCGAACCAGGTGACGCCGACCCGGACCCGGCTTCGTCGGTGCTCACGTTCCTCTGCCGGGGGCAGGACGGGGTTGTTCCGCCTGAAGATGTCCAAGAATCCCATGTGGGCGACAGTCTATCCGGCCATGATGACGAGTGACCAGATCCTCGACGCGGGCCCATCACCGTATCTGACGTGGGCGGAACTCGGTTGCCACAACGCGGCCCGGACACCGTACCCGGCTCGCTGGAGACAGAGCCGCGCCCGTCGCCTGGCCACGGTGTTCGAGGCCATCCGGCATGCCTGCGGCGATCATCCGCTGCGGGTGCTGAGCGGCTACCGGACGCCGGCGCACAACCGAACGGTGGGCGGAGCCCGCCACTCGCAGCACGTCCAGGGGCGGGCGATTGATCTCGCGCCGCCCCGTGGCTGGTCTGTCAAAAGGTTCCACGCGGTCGTGCGGGCGGTGGCCAGGGAGGACTCACGGGTCGGGGCGGTCGGGTACTACCGCTGGGGCGTCCACGTGGACACCCGATCCCGTCGGGCGGGTCGGCTCGTGGCCTGGTCGGCGGTCGGGAAGGGCACGGCGGTGCGCGACGTGGCGTAACAACCGTGCACTCGGGTCATTGTGCACTCGGGTCATTCCGGTGGCGCAGGCCTCAGCACTGGCTTCTCCGCGGGCCCGTCGACGATGAGGACCTGTACGTCGTTCGCGCCGGGTGTGAGCGCGTCTTCCGGGATCATGCTGGCAAATACCCACGCGTCATGTTCCCGGTAGGACTGTGTGGTCGCGACGACGACACCGTTCACTGCGATCGCCACGCTGACACGTTCCGTGATGCCGGTCGGGAGTGCGCCCCGCACGAACAGCGGGAGCGTGTGGCGCTCCAGCTCGACGGTGTCGAATCGCGAGGGGTCATCGAAACGAATCGAGGCGTCGGTATCGGCGCGGCCGTTGAGCGTCGTGAGCGGCCGTCCGACGAGGGACGCGTGCGGTCCAAGAGCATACAAGCCTGAGGCAAAGTGCCGCAGCTTCTGCTCCAGGCCGACGTACCGATCATCGAGGTCCGGGCTGTGCTCCTCGAGACGCACTCGTGTTGCGCTGCGCTGGATGAACGTCTTGTGCGTGCGGGGTGGCTGGGTGAGGTCCAACAGCGAGCGGCCGGCGGCCTCGTACGGGACCGTCGTGGACAACACGCTCGCAATCGTCGGGACGATGTCGACGGTTTCGACGTTCCGGTCGCTGACAATACGCGAGACTTGGCTCGGGTACTTGACAAGAAGCGGTACAAGCATCACCTCCGCCCGCGACCCGTCCGTAGGCCTACGCCGAGGCGTCCGATGTCGAAAGCTCGTACCATGATCGGCCGTGATCACGATGAGCGTCTCATCGTAGATTCCCTGCGCCTTGAGGCGGTCTACCAGGTCTCCGACGAACCGATCCGCGAAGCCGACCTGCAGCAGATGTCGCTGCTGCAGCACGGTGGGAAGCCATGGATCGCTCTCGAGAAACAGCCGCCGTCCGCCCTCTTCGTGCCGTTGGTAGTCCGGGGCGTTGTACCGGTGTCCGGAGGGCACGTATTCAAACGGCATATGGGGTGTGAGCGTGTGGAGAAAATACAGCCGGCCCTCACGGTCAGGGGTGATCGCCTCGAGGAATCGATCAAACTCTGACGTCCGGTCGTTCCGGCGTCGCGCGCCGTCGTCGTTGCGGAACCGACGCCTGGTCGCGAAGTCCCTCCAGTCGCCGACAATCGGAGGCAACTGGGCCGCGACCGCGTCGGGCGAGATGATGTGCAAGTAGACGAGGCCGAGGTCGGCGACCAATGCGGCCAGGCTATCGTGCACCTCGAGATCGTAGGTGCAGCTCTCCGCGGGGCAGAGCTGGAGGAACCGGCCGAAGACGGTCATCTGATAGCTCTCGCTGAGCATCGTGAACAAGTTGTTCGGGTAGTCGCGCCGCGTCGGCACCGTGTTCGGCTGCACGGGATACTGGCCGGTGACGAGGGCGGGCACCGCCCACACCGTCTGGGAGGACACGGTGCTCGCGTTGCGATACCAGGTGGCGGTGGCGGCCAGACGCGCGAAGTTCGGATAACGGTCGTTGTCAATCTCGTGGCTATCGTTCAACAGAGAGCTGACGGGGAACTCGTCGAAGACGACGATGATGATCGGAGGGGTGTCCGCCGCGCGAACAGGGGACACCAGCGTCTCCGGTGGAACCACCGCTCCCCGGACGTCGGCGTTCACGAGAAAGAGCGCGGGAACCACGACGACGGCTGGGCTCAGCAGCGTCACGAAGGTGCGCACCCCGTCGAATCGTCGATACGCGAGTGCCGCGCCTCCGGCGACCGTCAGCGCCACCGCGATCGACGGGGCCGCTCCCAGCGCCTCCGTCCGCTTCAGGAGTGGCAGCAACCACACCGCCCCCAGTCCGGTGAGCACCACGCCGTGCGCGGCGCGGGCGGCGCGGGCGCTGAACCGAGCGAGGGCGATCTCAATCGCCACCAGCACGGTCGGCAACGCGACGCAGACGACACCTACGAGCGCGACAAGATTGGCGGCGGTCGTGTTTCGTGCGACGAAGAAGGCCGGTTCCCGAGACACGACATCGAAGAGCGGCTGGGCCACCGCCAGGGCGGTGAGAGTGAAAACATGAAGGGTCTGCGTGACCGTCGTGCCGGTCACGTCGTGGAACCTGATGCCACACGTGCGCCACGCGCGTCCGACACGAGGGTGTGCGACAGAGCGGACGGCACGAAACCCTGCCCACCCCGCGAGCACCAAGAGTAGGCCAAGAACCGGGGCCAGCCAGAGCAGGGCCACGACACGTATCAGCCAGGGGGTGCCGGTCGTGAGCAGAACGTCCTGGGTGTCAGGGACGTTAGGGAACAGCCGAGTGGGCGCGAAGGGGGCCGGAGGCCCGCCACGAAAGGCGCGTTGCACGTTGAGGTGCATGCCGCCCCCGTCTTGTGCATAGCGAATGGCGACCGTATGCGGGCCGGCACCCAGCGTGACCGTCTCACGGGTCGTGCCCATGCCCAAGCTGAGGTTGCGCCGGTGCGCGAGCTGGCCGTCCACCAGGATGTCGACGCGGTCGTCCGCACCGACATACAGATCGACGGCCTGCGCGCGCGGGAGGAACCAGAAGCCGCGCCACTCCACGCTGAAGAATCGCCGGGGCAGCGTGGGGTCCTCGTCTAGAAACGCGAGGCTGATGTCGGGAGTCCGTGCCTGGGACAGGGGTTCGCCGGCAAAGCTGACATCGGCATACACACTGCGCACGAGGCCGGTCGGCGGCACGACCAGCCACGTCAGTAGGCCCCCGACCGCGGTCAGCGTCAGCGTGACACCCAGATACCACCGTGCAGCCCGTCGGTTCAGGACGTCCCACCTCACCGCGCCCACCCGTTGACGCCCAGGCGCCACCCGCGCCTCGATGCCGACCTGCACCTCCTCCCACGCGATACCAACACGCTCAGCATCATGGTCCGTCTCGGCATGGTTCCGCTCTCGGGGGGATGTCCCAGTAGCTGTTGAAATTTAAAGCGGCGGCTCCTCGCTGGTCGTGCTATACGACCGGTGAGCTAAACCGAGGTGAAAGCCTCGCTAGCAAAGGAGCCGCCATGAAGAAGCAGTCTCGCACAGTCCCTCGTCGTCGCCAATCGGAATCCCCGGCGCCTCGCCACCTCCCGTTGGTCGAGATCCTCATTGACACCGAGGCCGAGCTCCAGGAGTTGGTGGTGGCCTCGGGCCTGAAGGTGCTCGAGGCGATGCTGGAAGAGGATCGGGCCGCGGTGTGTGGACCCCGGTATGCACATCAATCGGAGCGGCAGGCCTCTCGCGCCGGGCATGCCCCCAGTCAGGTTGTGCTGGGCGGCCGGAAGGTCGCGATCCGGCGACCGCGCGTCCGCCGCGACGGCACGGAGGTGCCGCTGCCCACGGCGCGGGCGTTCACGGACCCTGACCCGCTGAACCGGCGCGTCGTTGAGCAGATGCTCATCGGCGTGGCGACCCGCCAGTATGCGCGGAGTCTCGACCCGCTCGGCGCCGATATCACCACGCGGGGCACGAGTAAGAGTGCGGTCAGTCGGCGCTTTGTGGCCCAAACGCAAACGCAGCTGGACGCGTGGCGGGCGACGCCGCTCGACGCCCTCGACCTGACGGGGCTCCTGATCGATGGGGTGCACGTCGGCGGGCACTGTATCGTGGTGGCGCTGGGCATTGATAAAACGGGCGCCAAACACCCACTCGGCCTCTGGGAAGGGGCCACGGAGACTGCGACGGTCTGTCAGGGGCTGTTGACCAATCTCGCGAGCCGCGGGCTCCGCACCGACCGGAGCCTCCTGGTGATCCTCGATGGGGCGAAGGCCCTCGACACGGCGGTGACCCAGCTGTTCGGTCGGGCCGCCGTGGTGCAGCGGTGTCAAGTCCAGAAGGGCCGGAATATCCTCGAGTATCTCCCCGACGCGCAGCGTCCCTGGGTGAAAGCGATCCTCACGCGCGCCTCTACGCACAGCAACGTCAAGACGGCGCAGCGTCTGCTGCAGGACCTGGCTCGTCGTTTGGACACCGACTACCCGAGTGCGGCCGCGAGCGTACGGGAAGGACTCGACGAAACGCTGACCGTGCTCGGCTTGGGGCTGTCAGAGCGCCTCCGACGATCGCTCGCCACCACGAACGCCATCGAGAGTCTCCTCAGCCGCACGCGCCATGTGAAGCGAAACGTGAAACGCTGGCGCGGTGGGACGATGGTCCTCCGCTGGGTCGCTGCCGGGGTACTCGAAGCGGCGAAGGGGTTCCGTCGGGTGAAAGGATGCAAGGATATGCCAGCGCTGGTGGCCGCCCTCCGGGCACGCGACGCACGGTTAGGACTCGGGGAGTCGTCAGAGATGGTCGCGTAGTCGTGAACCGAGCCGCCGCTGAATTTCAACAGCGCACGGGACATCCCCGCTCTCGGCGTACAGCTCGCATACGTACGGGGCCCGGGGAAATGGAGGACTGGAAACTATAGACCGTCCTCGCATGGGGCGTCCACGATCCCGGTTATCTGTCTGGATCGAAGTCGTCACTGCAAGAAACGACGAGTGTCCCAGGCATAAGCTAAAATCCACCACTGCTCGCTGCAACTTATTGGTGTGGAAGGGGGGTTCGGCTCGCAGGTCGTCACGGCCACGCTAGCGCGCGGGGCGTGTCTTCCTGCCGGTGGCCTTCCCCATCTGTTTCGTCTTGCTGAACGGCAGATCCGCAGCCGGTGGTCGGCTTGACGCCGTGTCGGCCTGCCGCGCCTTCGAGAACGGCAGATCCGCGTCAGGCGGCGCGCCTTTCTTGTCAAGCTGCGCCTTCTTGCTGAACGCGACGTCGGCGCTGTCGGGGACCGCGCCCTTCTTGTCCAGCTGTTCCCGCTTGCTGAAGGCGAGCGCGTCGCTGTTGCTTGGAGATTCTTGCTTCATCATCCATTCTCCTCCGTGGCACCATTGACATGGTGCGCCCAAGGGAAACCAGCCCGAATAGAACCCGTATAGATAGAGGAGCACCCGTAATATTCACCGTACTACACAAGCTTTAAGTCCCCGTAATAGTAATGTCGATCACCATGTAAGTTGTTGATTTAAAAGTGGTGCGGAAGGGGGGATTCGAACCCCCACGCCCTTGTGAGGCACAAGCTCCTGAGGCTTGCGCGTCTGCCAGTTCCGCCACTTCCGCAGGCGGATCAGAAAACGACGTTCGAGTATAGCATCCGCCATTAGACTGACCTGGTCACTGGGCCGATAACGTCTGTGACGGACGTGCGAAGAGCGCTTCTCCTATACTCGAGAGAGCGACTCAATCCCTTTGTTGTCAGGAGGTCTCGACGTGGCACTCTCGCGTGGAGCGCGGTTCATACTCACTTTAATCGTTCTGGCGGTCTGCGTCTCACTGGGTGGGGTGCTCTTGACCTATATCCTGGCGACACGTGGGCCAAGTGTGCAGTCTGGATCGGTCCTGTGGCTGCGGGTTCCCGGAAACCTTTCGGAATACGTCCCCGATGGTCTCTTCGGACAGCTGATCGGCGGGCGCCGCGAGACGATTGGATCGGTCATCGAGGCACTCCGGAAAGCGAAGGTCGACGATCGCGTCGAGGGCGTCGTCGTCATCCCCTCGTTGCAGCAGGGGCTGTGGGGAAAGGTGCAGGAAATCCGAGACGCGATGCTGGATTTCAAAGAGTCTGGCAAGCCGATCGTTGCGTATCTCGAATACGGCGGCGGGCAGCAGTACTACTTGGCGACGGCAGCCGATTCGGTCTTTCTGACGCCGACGAGCTCCGTAGATCTGGTCGGTGTGGCCAGCTACGAACTGTTCCTCCGTGAGGGCCTCGACACCCTTGGTGTGTACCCCGACATGCTTCACGCCGGTGACTTCAAGACGGCGTCGAATGTCTACACGGAAACTACGTTCACGCCTGAGCATCGCGAGATGTCGGAATCGTTGAACCGTGATCTGTACGAGCAGCTGGTGAGCGGCATCGCGGCAGGACGCGATCTCACAGAGGTCGACGTGCGACGGCTCATCGACGATGGTCCGTTTCTGCCAGGCGATGCCGTGGCAGCGGGGTTGGTCGACGGGCTGTTGTACGAAGACGAGGTGGTAGGTCACGATCCGCTGCCTGCGAGCGCCTCGCGTCGGCTGGCCTATCGGGATTACCAGCAGCTCGATGCGCGGTCGCTGGGGCTCGGCGGAGGACCGACGATCGCCGTCGTCTACGCCGCGGGCACGATAAATTTCGGCGGCAGCGGGCTGGATGTCTCGGGGAGTGAGATCGTCGGCTCCCAGGCGATGGTACGAGCGATCCGCGAGGCCCGGGAGGATGCTTCCGTTGAGGCAATCGTCTTGCGCATCGATAGTCCCGGCGGCGTCGCGATCGCGTCCGACATCATCTGGCGAGAGTTGGATCTTGCCCGCCAGGAGAAGCCTGTCATTGCCTCGATGTCCGACGTGGCGGCCTCGGGCGGCTACTACATCGCCGCTCCGGCCGATGTCGTCGTGGCGCAGCCGGGGACACTCACCGGGTCGATCGGTGTCGTGGGCGGGAAATTCGCGATCGGCGGGACGCTCGAAAAGTTGGGCCTCAACGTCGAGACAATCACTGACGGTGCGATGGCCGAGATGAACTCGCCGTTCTCGCCCTTCTCAGACGAAACCCGCGCCCGGGTTCAGCGGCAGATCGACGCGACGTATGAGACGTTCGTGCAGCGCGTTGCGGATGGTCGGGAGATGTCGCGCGACGACGTTCACGCCATCGCGCAGGGTCGCGTGTGGACCGGTCGCCAAGCGAAAGACCGGGGGCTGGTCGATGAGCTTGGCGGTTTCCGGCGCGCGCTTGAGCTGGCCAAGGAACGAGCTGGGATCGATGCCGATCGAGAGGTGACGGTCGTGCCGTTCCCGCGGCCTCGGTCGTTCTTCGAGACGCTCAACAGTGAACTGGCCGCACCGTCGATCGCGGCTCGTTGGGTCTCGTCGCCAGCCGACCGATTGAAGGCGATCGCGACACTGCCGCTGAGGTTGTTTCGTCCGGGTGAGCCCCTCGCGCTGATGCCGGGGTGGGGAGCGGTGCTACTCAGTCGTTAGTCGACCTGTGACTCACGACTTTCGACGGTTGATTCACGACCATCCACGACTCACGACTCACGACCCACGACTTTCGACCCACGACTTTCGACCATCATCCCCTACACTCCCGTCGCTTCCTGCAGCGCCGCCATATCGATATTGATCGGCAGCTCGGTGGCGGCGTTCGCGAGATAGGCTTGATAGAACTGCGCCTGACGTCTCTGCAACAGCTCGTAGCGCAGGTCGACCCGGTCGTTGCTGAGTTGCTCGGGTGTCACCGATTCGCGCTCGACGAGATGGACGATCGCGGCCATGTTTCCAGCTTCGATGACGTCGCTGATGCCGCCCTCTGGCAACGTGAAGGCCACGGCCTCAATCGCCGAGTTCACCCCGACCTCAGGGAAGGCCTCGCCTCGCGCCAGGAGCTCGCTCGAGCCAACCGTCAGCTCAGCTGCCTCCGCCGCCACCACGAAATCGTCGGCCTCCTGAAGGCTCGTCGCAACGTCGTTCGCACGCTCCCGTGCCAGCGTTAGCGCCCGTTGTCTTAGGACATCGTCGCGAACCTGCGTGCGCACCTCATCGAGTGGCGGCACGTACGGATCCTGCCGGTCGGATACCGTCACGAAAGCCGGTCCCACCGGCGTCTCGATCGGCCCATCAACCTCGCCCTCTTCAAGCTGAAACGCTCGAGACGACACCTCACCCGCGAGACCCAAGCCGAGTATCGGCTCTCCGGGGCCGGCGAACGCTGACTCTTGAACTTCGAGGCCCCGTGATGCCGCCGCACCGTCGAGATCTTCTGGCACCGAGATTTCTGCCGAGATGGCCTGCGAGAGGGCGGTGGCCCGGGCCGCGGCTCGCTCCTGCTTCAGTGTGTTGACTATCGTGCTGCGCACCTCCGTCAGCGGCTGCGTGAACTCTTCCTGCTTCTCGGTCACCTTGATGACGTGGTAACCCAGCGGACTCTTGATCGGATCGGAGACCTCATCCACGCCGAGGGCGAACGCTGGGCCCTCGACCTCAGGTAACAGCCGTCCGCGTCCGAACGTCCCAAGGTCACCGTCCTGCTCGATGGTTGCTTCGTCGTCCGAGTGTGCTCTGACGAGCTCGGCAAAACCGGCGCCCTCCCGGGCCTGAGTGGCGAGCTCCGCGGCGCGCGCCTCGACGGCCGTCTCGTCTTCGTCACCGATGCGCAAGAGAATCTGGCTGGCTCTCACCTGGCCAGGGGTCCTGTACCGGGGGATGTTGAAGTCGTAGTACTCCTGAATCTCGGCCTCCGTCGGCGTGATCGCATTGGCCAACGCCGCTTCGTCGATCAGCAAGAAGCGCAGCTTCCGCTTTTCCGGCACCTGGTACACGAGCGATTCGTTCTCATAGAACTCTTCGATGTCGGCGTCAGTGACCTCGACCTCGTCACGATAGTCATCACCTCGAAAGGCCACAACGTTGACCCTGACCTTTTCGTTGCGCCGGCGGTGTTCGTCCTCAACCTCTTCGTTCGACACGCTGACCCATTGGGTCACTGCGGCCTGCAGACGCTCGATGACGATTCCGCGGCGGATCTCCTCTTCGAACTCCGTTGTGCTCAACGGCGGGTTCTGCACCTGCAGAATCTGCCGGTAACGTTGTTCGCCGATGAACTGTCCGTTTTCCTGAAACGTAGGCAGCGACACGATTCGTTGTCGTACTTCGGCATCGGTCGCGACGATCCCGAGACGCTCGGCTTCGGAGAGCGCCGTATACTCGTCAATCATCTGCTGCAGCAACTGACGGTCAACGCCCAGCGAGCGGAGGAGTTCGTCGCTGAGCTCGCCCCCTGCCTGCACCCGATACTCCTGGATCTGCCGCTGATAGATGCGACGGAACTCCATGACGGTGATCTCGTGGTCGCCGACCTGTGCGAGAACGCTCGTAGGCAGGGTCTGCACACCGGTCTGATCGACGAATTCAGGCACATACAGGAAGACGAACGCCAGGCAAACCAATCCCAGGCTCCACTTGAGCCAACCCTTGTGGCGCCGCATCCCGTCAAGCATCGTCATGCTGATGATTGTAGCTGCCGAAAGCATTTCGTGTCATCCGCCGATAAGTAGGGAGAGCGGGGCGGATGTGACGAAAGCCTCATGTGGTATATTTGCAGCAACTGAAGGACTTAGGGGATTTGACAGAAGCTCGGTGACTGATGGTGGCTCGCACGCATAGCATGGCGGCTCGCCGCCCACGGTCCCGGTCACGAGCGGGCCTCCGACTCATTGTCTTCCACGCCAGTCCCGATGTGCAGACGCACATCGCGTCTCTGAAGCGCAATCGCAAGTGCCACGTGACCTGCTATTTGCAACGAGCGGTGCCGATTCGCCGGCCCGCGGCCGGCGTCGACGCCGTGTTGTGGGAGCTTGCTCCGGGTCGTCGACCGAACTGGCACCGACTCAACACGATGGCTCGTGGCATGCCGATCCTGTCGTACTCGTCCGCGACCGATGCCGACGTTGCCGAGCGGTCAGTCGAGCTCGGTTTCGCCTGCCATCTCTCGACCCCTCTCAGCGTCGTCGCGATCGCGCACCAGGTGGCCCTGGCCGCGCCGGTCGATCTGGCGGCGCGACTGCGTCGGGCTCAGCCGACCTTGCGACGCCACCTCTCCCGGGTTGAGATCGCTCGAGAAATGTACCGATCGGTGAACGCCTCACTCGAACCGTTGGATGTCGCCGATGCATTGGCGGCGCGTGCCGCTGCGTGGTTGCCCGCGGCCAGCTGGGCGGTCATCGGGACCAACGCCGACGGCGAACCGCTGCTGATGGCTGAACGTGGCCTCGCGGCGCGAACCGAAATGGCCACGCGCGCCCTGGGTGCCTGGGTCATCGACCATGCTCAGGAGTACGGATCGGCCAGTCTCAGTGACGACCAGGTGACACGCGGCGCACCGGATGTGGCAGCGCTCGCGCTGCCGTTGATCTGTCGTGGGCGGACGGTCGGCGCGCTCGTTGGCGTGGACCGAGAACCGGCCGTCGATGTCCCGCGCGTGTCCGCCGCGACGATGGCCACGCTCCAGGCCCTGCTCGAACCGGCCGCGGTGGCTCTCGACAACGCGCTGCGCATACAGCGCGCGGAAGCGTTGTCAGTGACGGACGATCTCACTCAGCTCTACAACGTGCGCTATTTGATGCAGGCGCTGCGGCGCGAGTCGAAGCGTCACGTGCGGAGCCGCCAGCCGTTGTCGCTGCTGTTCATCGACCTGGATGGGTTCAAAGGGGTGAACGATCAGAACGGCCATCTGTATGGGAGTCGTGCTCTGGTCGAGATGTCGCGGATTATTCTCGACTGCTCGCGAGAAACTGATGTCGTGGCCCGGTACGGCGGGGATGAGTTCGCCGTCGTGCTGCCCGAGACCGGGAGCGACGGCGCGATGGCCGTGGCGGCCCGCGTGTGTCAACGGGTCCGCGATCACGCGTTTCTGCAGAAGGAAGGGATCAACTACCGTCTGACGGCGTCGACGGGCGTCGCAACGTTGCCCGATACGGCGTCGACGGTCGAGGCGCTGATTCAGGCTGCCGATGCGGCCATGTATCAGGTGAAGGCGGACGGAAAAAACGGTATCCAGCTCGCACAAGCTGTTTCCAGAGAGGGCGTGTCGGCGTGAGTTTTCGGTCGCTCTTTTCAGTGTTCTCGAGTGATCTCGCCATCGATCTCGGGACGGCGAACACCTGCGTCTACGCACGGGGCAAAGGCATCGTGCTCAACGAGCCGTCAATTGTCGCGATCAACAAGGTCAGTGGCCAGGTGGAGGCGGTGGGCAGCGAGGCCAAGGAGATGCTGGGCCGGACGCCCGGCGACATCATCGCCATCAAACCGATGAAGGACGGAGTCATCGCCGACTTCGAGGTTACCGAGAAGATGCTGACCTACTTCATCAAGCGGGCGCACAGCCGCACCGTGTGGGTCCGGCCCCGAATTGTCATCGGGGTACCGTCGGAGATCACGCAGGTCGAGAAACGCGCCGTCAAGGACAGTGCCTATCGGGCCAAGGCCAGCGAGGTGCACCTCGTCGAGGAGGCCATGGCGGCCGCAATCGGTGCTGGTTTGCCGATCACCGAGCCGTCCGGGAACATGATCGTCGACATCGGCGGTGGCACGACCGACATCGCGGTCATCTCACTCGCCGGTATCGTTTATAGCAAGGCGGTTCGGGTCGCCGGGAACGAGATGGACGAGGCGATCATCCAATACATCAGAAAGACGTACAATTTGCTGATTGGGGAACGGACAGCCGAGCAGATCAAGATGCGGATCGGCTCAGCCTACATGCTCGATGAGCCGGAAACGATGGAGATCAAGGGGCGTCATCTCATCGAAGGGGTGCCCAAGACCATTACCGTCAGTGACGAGGAGATCCGCGAGGCGCTCGCAGAGACCGTGAACGTGATCGTCGACGCTGTTCGAGTGGCACTTGAACGAACACCACCGGAGCTGTCGGCCGACATTGTCGACCGCGGGATTGTGATGACGGGCGGCGGCGCGCTACTGAAGAACATGGACAAGCGATTGCGCGAGGAGACGGGGCTACCGCTGGCGATGGCCGAGGACCCCCTGTCGTGCGTGGTGCTGGGCGCCGGCAAGATGCTCTCCGACTTCGGTCTGCTCCGAAAAATCTCGAAGGATTAGTGGGCGGACGCCCCACGAGTCCTCGGTTCGTCGCGCCCAGTTCAGGAATAGTCATGGATCGTCGCCAGCGAACCGGGTATCTCGTGCTGGCCGTTGTCTTGGCACACGTCATCCTGATATCCGCGCAAGTCAACGCCGAGCCGGGAGCCAGCGTGCTGGAAACCGTGACGTTTGGTGCATTCGCAGAAGTGCAGCGGTTATTGACCTCGGGGCTCGACAACGTGGTGGGGCTGTGGTCGGGCTATGTCGGACTCCGTGACGTTCGAGAGGAGAACGTGGAGCTCAGCCGTGAGATTGCCGACCTCCGGTTCGAGCTCCAAACCCAACGGGCGCTTGCGCAACAGAGCCGGAGTCTCGAGCGTTTGCTCGAGCTTCGTCAGACAGTCGAGTTGCCGACCTTGAGCGCCAGGGTGATTGCGACCGACGCGACACCCTATTTCCGCACGCTCACGATCGACCGTGGCCGGCAGGACGACGTTCGTCCCGATTTGGCGGTGCTCGCGCCGGACGGCGTCGTCGGGAGGGTCGTTGGCTCGCCAGGTCCGCGTGCCGCACAGGTCCAGCTGCTGATCGACCGGAACGCGGCCGCGGGGGCCATGATCGAGCGGACCCGGGCGTCGGGTGTGATCGTCGGGACGGACGATTCCACGTTGCTCCAATTGGAGTATGTGTCGAACCTGGAGGATGTCCAGGTAGGGGACGAGATCGTCACGTCGGGTATCGATGGAATCTATCCGAAAGGGTTTCGTATCGGCGTCGTGACGCAGGTTGCGGAAGGAATCGGACTGTATCAGTTGATCCAGGTGTCGCCGGTCGTCGAGTTCTCCCAGATCGAGGATGTACTCGTGGTCTTGGATGCTCAAGTGATACCCTCCGACACGGACAGCGAATGAAGACGACCCACATTCTGGTCTGGCTGGCGCTCGCGTTGTTGGTGCAGACCACACTGGTCCCGCTGGTGGCCGGCGGCGGAGCCCCGGTTGATCTCGTGCTGATCGTGGTGGTGTTCGCCGCGATGAATCGAGGTCCGGTGGCCGGCCTGTGGACAGGCACCGTGGCGGGGCTGCTCCAGGACGCGCTGTCAGGCGGCATCATCGGCGTGAGCGGACTCACCAAGACGATCATCGGGGTTGTGGTCGGGGTCGCTGGTTCGCGTTTCATCCTCGGGACGGTCTGGCATCGGCTGGCGGTCTTGGTCGGCGCCTCGTTCGTGCATGCGTTCTGCTATCTCGGTATCTACACGTTGATCGGGCCCGACGGTCCCGCGGGGCCGGTCGGCATCGTGGCCGTCCAGGCGGCCGTCAACGCGTTGGTTGGAGCCATCGTGCCGCTGGTAGCCGGTGTGACTCCTCGCATATCTGATCGGTTCCGACACGGCCGCACCCCGTTACGTCGGCGACGCTGGATGACGAGCTAGCGTCCGGCGAGAAAGAACGACCTAGAGATGTCAGACGGACTCGTTCCGGGCGATCGTGACAACAGCCGGCAACTACTGCTGACGTTCCAGGTCGGGGCGGCGCTGGTCTTTGTCGTCCTGGCCATCAGCTTCTGGAACTTCCAGATCGGTCAGCATGCCCGGTTCTCCGAGATGGCCGAGAACAACCATCAACGGACATTGCCGCTCCGGGCACCCCGCGGTGTCGTGTTCGACCGTGACGGTCGGGTCCTGGTCGAGAATCGGTACTCTCTCAATATCTCGCTGGTGCGCGAACGGGTGGAAGATCTGGACGAAGCGTTGAGTCTCCTCGCGCGCGTCACCGACATTCCGCTGCAGTCCGTGTACGACGTCATCGAGCGAAATCCGTCGGTGCCCGACTATCGGCCCCTGATGATCGTGCGGGATGCGTCGTTGTCCCAGGTCGCGGCGGTGACGGCGCGGCGGCTCGAGCTGCCAGGCGTCGTCGTCGAGCAGGTGCCGACCCGGTACTACCCATCGAACACGCTGGCCTCGCATCTCTTCGGCTACGTGGGCGAGGTTACTGATGCCCAGCTGCGCGGCGCGTCAGATACGCGCGTTCGCAGCGGAGCGCTCGTCGGACAGTCGGGTGTCGAGCAGCGATATAACGAGTTCCTGATGGGCGACGACGGTGAGCGGCACGTCGTCGTGAACAGTGTCGGTCGCGAGATCGAGATGATCGACGAGGTGCCGCCGGACGCCGGTCGTCAGATTCAGCTGACGCTCGATTTCGATTTGCAGCGCGCGGCGGAAGAGGCGTTCGAGGCCGAAGGCTATGCCGGGTCCGCCGTGGTCCTCGATCCGCAGTCGGGTGAGGTCCTGTCGCTCGTGAGCCTGCCGGCGTACGACCCGAACGACTTTGCGGTGGGCATCGACTCGGAGACGTGGACATCGCTCAACAGCGATGTTCTCCGACCGCTCCAGAACCGGGCCTTGCAGGGTCGCTACCCTCCGGGGTCGACGTTCAAGATCGTCATGGCTGCGGCGGCGCTGGAGGAGGGCGTCATCACGCCGGACTTCACCGTGGCCTGTCGCGGCGGCGGTACATTTTTTCGCCGTTTCTTCCGTTGTCACTCCACGCACGGCACGGTGTCTCTCGATGAGGCGCTGGAGAAGTCCTGCAACACGTACTTCTATACCGTCGGGAACATGCTCGATATCGATGTGATCAATCGATGGTCGGCCGAGTTTGGCCTCGGCGTCATGAGCGGAATTGACCTGCCGCACGAAGCTCAAGGTCTGATCCCCTCCCGAGCGTGGAAGCGCGAACGGTTTGGCGAGCCGTGGTACCCGGGCGAGACGATCTCGGTGGCCATCGGGCAAGGAGCGGTATCGGTGACGCCGGTGTCGCTGGCCGTGATGATGGCGACGGCGGCCAACGGAGGGAAACGCGTGACGCCCCGCTTACTCAAGGCGGTCCGAGACGGCGAAGGCTGGCGCGACGTCGAACCCCCGTCAGCGGCCTCGACGCCCGCGATGAAGCCGGAGACGGTCGAAGCGATTCGCCGTGGCCTCTGGATGGTGGTCAACCACGAGGGAACTGGCGGACGCGCCCGGATCGAGGGGCGGGACGTGATCGGCAAGTCAGGCACCGCGCAGGTCGTGTCGTTGTCGGGTCGCGCGTCGGCCGAGGATGCAGACATCGATCTTCGGGACCATGGCTGGTTTGTGTTTTCCGCGCCGCGAGACAATCCGCAGATCGCGGGAGTCGTGTTTGCCGAGCATTCGGACCATGGCTACCTGGCGGCCCCGATCGCCCGGCACATCATGGAGACGTTTTTTGCGAAACAGGATGGTGAGCCCCTTCCGGCGCTCCCCGGGCCCGTCGCTCCCGCGCCGGCCTTGCCGGTGGTGGAGGCCGATGGACAATAGGAGAAGGCGTCAGGCACCGGGGGGGGCAGCGTGATGATCGATCGTCGCCTCCTGCCGCACATCGACTGGGTCCTGATCGGGGCCATCGTGACCCTCTCTGCGATCGGGCTCGTGATGATCTACAGCGCGACCTACGATCCGACAACGGACCGTGTCGGTCCACAGCTCTCGCGTCAGATGTGGGCGCTCGCGATCGGGTTGGTGGCCTTCGTCGTCTGCCTGGTTGTCGACTACCGAGCCCCTGCGGATCATGCCGCGCTGATCTATGGCGGTCTGTTGGTCCTGCTGGTGTACACGTTGTTCTTTGGTATTGAGGGCGGTGGCGCCCGGCGCTGGATCGATATCGGACCGTTCAACCTGCAGCCCTCGGAGTTCGGGAAGATCGTGATTGCCCTGGTCTTGGGCGTGTTCTATGCCTACTCGCGCCGCGGCGAGCGGCGGATGAGTGACTGGGTGATCGGGGCGGCGATTGTGGCGGTACCGTTCGTCCTGATCGCCCGTGAGCCGGATCTCGGGACGGCCGTGACGCTCCTTCCCGTCTGCATGGCGATCATGATCTTCGCCGGGCTGCGGCTCAAGTTTCTCGCAGCGCTAACGATCATCGGCGTGTTGCTCACACCGGTGGCGTGGACGTACGCGCTCGAGGACTATCAGCGGAGCCGGATTGCTAGCTTCCTGGATCCGGAGCAGGATCCACGGGGCGCGGGGTACCAACAGATTCAAGCCCGCATCACAGTCGGGTCAGGCGGACTGACGGGGAAGGGCTTTCTACAGGGCACGCAGAGCCAGTACAACTTCCTGCCCGTTGCGCACAATGATTTCATCTTCTCGGTGCTGGCCGAAGAGCAAGGTTTCCTCGGCGTACTGTTTGTTCTGGGGCTGTATTTGTTTGTCATCCTGCGCTCGGTTGACGTGGCGCGGGTCGCGAAGGACAGGGTCGGCATGTTCCTCGTCGTGGGGATCACCGCCGGATTTGCGTTTCAAGTGATTTACAACGTTACGATGTCGGCCGGGCTGGCCCCGGTCAAGGGGTTGACGTTACCGCTCTTGAGTTATGGCGGTTCCTCTGTCATCGCGACACTGATGGGGTTTGGGCTGATCCTGAACGTCAGGATGCGCCGTTTCACAAACTGAGAACCTGGAACGGCGGGTCGGCGCTCGTAGTAGGGGCTGCCAGCGAACCCGCCGAAGAGCTGGATGAAGGACGTGGCGACGACTCGCGTTGGCATGATCGTGCTTGACGACCGCTTGGCGCTCTTGAGTGTCGGTGTCGCGATGCGGCTCGACCCGCGCTTCGTCCAGTGCAGGGCTCTCGTGGAGAGTGATTCGTATGAACAAGGAGTTGATCGTGTCCTCGAACCGCCACGAAACGATGGCGGCGATCCTCGAGGACGACCAGGTTGCGGAGATTTTCATCGAGCGCGAGCGTCAGCGCGGCGCCGTGGGCGACATCTACAAGGGACGCGTCTCGAAGGTGTTGCCGGGCATGCAGTGCGCATTCGTCGACATCGGTCTCGAACGCGATGCGTTTCTCTATGTCTCGGACGTCATCGACACCGTCGAGGAGTTCGAGCGGCTCGAAGCGGCCGATGCGGACGACGCTGAGCCGAGTGAAACGGGTGGCGGCAACGGCCGGGCGAACGGACGGTCACACGGCAGGCCTGGCAACAAGGCCACAGCGAAAATCGAGGAGCTGCTGACCGCGGGTCAGGAGATTCTGGTCCAGGTCGTCAAGGAACCCCTCGGCACCAAGGGCGCCCGGATCACGTCCCACGTGACGGTGCCCGGCCGCTTTCTGGTCTTCATGCCCACGGTCGACCAGATTGGCGTGTCGCGGCGGATCGATGCGCGGAATGAACGCACCCGCCTACGGGGCATCGTTCGCAAGTTCCGTGAGGAGCACGGGTTCACCGGTGGGGTCATCCTGCGAACGGCAGCGGGCGGGCGGCCCGACGAGGACATCGTCGGTGACCTGGATTACTTCCACGAGCTGTGGACCGAGACTCTACGGAAGACCGAGAACAAGCGCCCACCGGCAGTCGTCCATCGGGAGGAGAGCCTCGTGGCGAAACTGCTGCGGGACTTCCTGACGACCGACTTCTCATCGATTCGCATCGACGATCGGCAGGAGTTCGAGCGGACGACGAAGCTGATCGGGCGGATCATGCCGGATCTGCTTCCTCGAGTGCACCACTACGACAAAGAGTTTCCGATCTTCGATGAGTACGGAGTGCAGGCGGAGATCGACAAGGCGCTGCGGAGCAAGGTGTGGCTGAAGTCGGGCGGCTATATCGTCGTCAATCACACCGAAGCGCTCGTCGCGATCGACGTCAACACCGGGCGGTACGTGGGGAAGCGGACTGGTCGGCTCGAGGACACCATCGTCAAGACCAACCTGGAGGCGGTCAAGGAAATCGTCCGTCAGATTCGGTTGAGGGATCTCGGCGGGATCATTGTCCTCGATTTCATCGACATGGAGGAGCGCAAGAACCGTCAGAAGGTCGCCCAGGCCATGGACCAGGAGTTGCGCCGCGACCGCTCTCCCTCCAAAGCGGTTCAGGTCTCAGAGTTTGGTCTGATCGTCGTGACCCGGAAGCGGGTCCGGCAGAGTCTCGAGCGACAGCTCACTGAACCGTGTCCTTACTGTTCGGGTAGTGCCGTGATCAAGTCCACGTCGACCATCTGCTATGAGATTCTGTCGGAGATGCACCGGGTGGGGGACGCGTTCAACGGACATTCGATCACGCTGAGGGTGAATCCCGATATCGCACGAGCGCTCAAAGAAGAGGAGCGCGGCATACTGAAAGATCTCAAGCAGGTGCTCGGTCGAGAGCTGGTTGTCCGACCGGACACGCAGCTCCACCACGAGCAGTTCGACGTGATGACGATGTGAGGTCAGGACACGACACGAGGGTCCATCCCGTCAGCCAACCACCAGGTGGATCAAATAGTGTGTCCCACCCTGATTGATCCACACCCGCATGTACTCGTTCTCTTTGAGAAGCTCGACACGCGAGGAGCCGGATCCGGGCGCCGCGCTCTTGGCGACGTCACTGATCTCGTTGCTCGGGACGATTGTCACGACCTCGCGCCCTCTGATGTCATCGCCTTGACGGAATTCCGCCCAGCGCTCGAGCACGGTCAGCGCGCCCACGGTATCCGGTGTCGCTAAGCGTGCGGTGAGGCGCACCTCATAGTCGCCCGCCGAGAGTGTCTGGCCGTCTGCCCTGACACTGCGGGGAATGCTGATGGCACCCAGTTCGAGGTCACCTTGCGGTACATCGACGGTCGACGTGAGCTGCTGAGCAGCGGCCGAACCGACCATGAACGTTGCAGCCAGTGCTGTCGTGACGGTCACGATCAGGATTCCCGCAAAGACCCGCTGTGTCATCTATCTTCTCCGTTTATCGACGGTTACGACGGTTGATTAATGATAGCGCGTCAACCTCCACCGCGCCAGCGGACGATCGCGAAATCCCTGAGTCGACATCCGACCACCCGAACCCCCTCGGCCCGCAGGAGCCCGCCCTTGACAAGCAGATCGCTGTACCCGCCGAGACGACCACGGGCCGAGACGACTCGATGACACGGTACACCGGGAGCCCGACAGTTCCTCATGATCGCACCGACGGCGCGCGATGCGCTCGGGCGTCCGGCCAGATCAGCAACGTCTCCGTACGTTGCAACGCGGCCCGATGGGATCCGTCGGACCGTTGCCAGGACCCGCCTTTTGAATTCGCTGTCGGAGGAGAGGGCCATGACAGAGACTCATCGCTCCCTCGTCGTTCGCCAGATTTCATCGATGGCATCGGCCTTGAGCATCTTGGTCGCGAAGACGATCTGCCCGGTGTGTGTCGCGTAGTGCACCAGTTGGTGGCCGATGACCTCCATCAACGTGCCCGGTCTCCGACCCTTATCGGTCGTCTCCATGAGTCGGCCGGCGTCGAAGGTCTTGAATACCTCATCGGCCTCGCTGACCGCGAATGTGAGGCGGGCGAGAAGGTCAGCTTTCGGAATCTCCTGACGCTCCGCAAACTCGGCGTCGCGGTCGCGCACGAAGTCGCGTCCACCGACGACGAGTCCGATGTAGTACCGCGTAGACCCAGCACAGTGGAGAACCAGGTTGCCAATCGCGTTTGACTGGTCGTTCGCTCGCCACCAGATCATCGGATCGTTGAGCGCTCCGAGACACGCCGTGATCTGACCGGTCAGATGGACCACGAGTCGTGCACGGGCCATGTCGAGAAAGGTCCGGCTGGGGGTCGGCTCCATGAGGGTCTCCTAGCGACTCTTCGCGCCTGGCCATCCGGGCGCATCGCCGCCCTCGGTGTACAGGTATATCGAACTCAGGACACTAGTGCACTAGCGCCTCAGTCAGGATCCGCCCATCCGTCCCGGGCATGCTGAGACCGGCCAGGCTCGCGAGCGTGGGTGCGATATCGGCCGGGGTGGCTGGTGTCACATGCGTTCCAGCGGTGACCCCCGCGCCAAAGAGGACGACCGGCACGTTGGTGTCGTATTCGTAGGGGCTGCCGTGGGTGGCCGCGGGACCCTCGGGGATCCAGTACGGCTTCAGAACGATGATCAGATCGCCGCTGCGTTCTTCCACGTAGCTGAGTGTCGCGGCGCGGGCCAGCGTATCACCCGCTTCGGCGCGAGTCTTGAGCTCGTCGCTCCGATAGACATGGGCAACACCGGGTGTCGCCCGAATCAAGTCCAGGGTCGACTCCAGAACGTCCGGCTGGCCCTGCAGGAGCGAGTACACACCAGGTTCGAAGTACAGGTCGCCACCGACGTAGGCGGAGACGAAACGTCTACGGCTCAGCCGGTCACCGAGATGGGTCTCGAGTGCCGTCACCAATTCAGCACCCTGGAAGCGACCCGCACCTTCGAGATCCTGGGTCTGCACACGCTCCGGAATTGGGGCGACCCCGTGGTCCGCGCTCAGCGCCACGACGTAGCCATCCGGGCCTAGGCGAGCGTCCAGTGCGTCAAGCAGCTCTCCGACAGCGACGTCGAGCTGTGCCAGCACATCCTGGACCTCATGGCTGTCCGGTCCGAACTGGTGGCCGACGAGGTCGAGGGCAGACAGGCCGATTGCGAGATAGTCAGTGGCCTCGCCCGATCCCATCTCGAACGCATCGACCAGCGCAATCGCCATGTCTGTGAGATAGGCATCGGAGAACGGGCTCGCGCGCCAGCGGACAAAGAACGAGTCGTCCGCACCGGTCCCCGCATCCATCGAGTGAGGAAACGCGCTTGTCCAGCCCGGTGGAGGACGCTCACCCCTTCCCTCGTCAACCTGCCGATACCGGTCAACCGCCAGGACGCGGGCCCATACGCGGTCGACGTCGGTCTCGATAGGATGCTGGTCGACGTACTGGCTCACGGCCGACACCGGAGCGTCGGCGAAGGCCGTGGAGGTGGCCCACGTGTGAGCCTCGTCGAGCCAGATGACGCTCTGGCCATGCTGTCCGGCCAACGTGATCGCCGAGCGAGGTTTGAGTGACATACTGACGACAGTCGACGTTCCTCCCGACTGTTGACGCAGTAGATCGCCGAGGGTTGGCTGTCGCAGTGTGCGCGGGCTATGCCGTTCACGCGCGGGGCCGCCATAGGAAATCGGCGCGACGGAGTCGTCGGTCGTGCAGGTGGTGCGCTGAGCCGTAGCGCGGTCCCACCATGTGTTCTGAATCATGCCGTGCGCTGACGGAAACCGTCCTGTTGCGATCGTGGCATGTCCCGAACACGTCACTGTCGAGCGGTAGGGATAGGCCGCCTCTTTGAACCAGGCGCCTTCGTCGAACAATCGCCTGAGTCCGACGGTCCACTGATCACCGTAGGTGTCGACGTAGTCGGCACGCATCTGGTCGACGACGAGCACGACCAGAAGTCGGGGTTGGAGGGGCGTCTGTTGTTCGGCTGAAACGCAGCCGAGCGGAACCAGCCCGACGAGTCCGACGAAGACGAGGAGGAGCCACCCTGCAATCCCCGGTCCTCGCTGTGCCGGCATCTCAATACCCCCGACCGACGCCTCACGACTCGTGACGTGCGACCCTCGACCGTTCACGACTCCAGATCCTCGACGCTCCGCTATCTCCTGAGGACCGGCAAATAGCATATCGCAGCGATACCGACGTCATAGATCGCACACGCCCTGGGATACCACACCGGGACAATCGAGGCCGGCAACAGATTCACCATGTGCGCCAGGTCGACGAAGCTGTGCCCGACCCACGCGAGGGCCAACACGGTCAACGCCATTGAGGGCTCCCATGTCGTAACCGCCGAGGCCACAACAAAGAACCCGATCGCGAGCGCCACGTCGAGACCGGTGCCTGACGTGTCTTCATGCGCGACGCCCAGGCCAACGTAGACGCCAGCAGCCAAGACGAGGAGGAGGGCCGAGAACTGAGCGAGCCGGAGCTCCAGCACCAGGCGGTCAGGCGAGGTCGTGTCTAGGCGAACGGCCCTGCCGGCCACCCATCCTAGCGCGAGGCCGAGCGCCGCACATCCGAAGAGGACTGCTCTGAACGCTTCGCTCACGATCCAGGGTCAGCCTACTGGACGTCGGCGTCCAGCGTGGTCTGGGACACCGCTTGGCCGCGAGCCGCGGGTCCGTAGAAGATCGAATTGAAGAGGAGCTTGAAGGTGCCCCACGTTTGACCGCGGTGCTGCACCCTGAATGTGTGAAGAATGACCCGGCCGTCGTCGAGCGGAGCCTCGATCACCGCGCCGGTGCCATGGAGCCGTTCTTCGCCGATGATCCAGCCGCTGCGGCGCAACGCCGCGTTTGGATAGCGGACGATTGACCGCGTCGTCTGGGTTGTCGGCCGCCGCTGGTTGGGAACGAAGCCGCCATTGTTGACGAACATCACGTCTGCTTCGGCCGGCATCCCATAGCCGATGGGGTGGGTGGTGTCGACCGTCACCCGAAGAAGCGTCCCGGGCGCGTAGAAGGCGTCCTGAGCTTCGTCCCGGACGACGTCGCGCAACGGGGTCGACAGATGCTGAATGGCGAATGCCGCACTGTTGCCGAGCGTGATCACCGTGCCTCCCCGCGAGATGAACCGGCGGAGGTTCTGGATCCCTTGGACACCGATTCCGCCCTGATACTCGGGGCGCACGTTCCGGGCCCGTTGACCGCGGAGGAGATCAACGGTCGACGCCTCGGGGAGAATGATGACGTCGAAGCGGTCTGAGACATCAGGGTCCTGGATGTCTGCGCTGCGAAGCTGGGCGTACGGAAACTCATGCTGTTCCAGCACCCACCGAGTCCAACCGGCATCCATATTGCCGCCCCAGGGCTCGTAGACAGCGAGGCGTGGAGCATGGATCGATAACACAGGAACATCCAGGTTGGACGCGCGGTCTGTGGCTGCAAACTCAAGATGCAGATCGTCGGCGAGGCGTTCGATCGTCCCCCGGTCGACGTTCCTCACCAGCATGACGCCGGCCGGATACGACGTGCCGTCCGCGACGAGCGGCTCGCGCGCCCACTCGACCGTTGCTCCGAGTGCCAGCAGGCGGTTCAGCGCGACAAAGCTCTGGTTCGACTCATGCGACAGCAGGTAGGTTGTACCCGAACCGACGACTCGACCTGGTGGCAGGACCACATCCTCCACCAGTGGCGTGAGCGCCGCCTCGAACGGCGCCTCGATCTGCACGGTGTCGACACCCATCAGCATCCCGAGCGACCACGCGGTGATGTCATACGGCTTGTCAGGCGCGGCCGTCGAGTCGGGCCAACGGATGTCCGGATAGTCCTGCGGCTCGAGGATGTCCTTGACCCATCGCCCGAACGGTTGAGCGAGGCGGACGACGTGAGTCCCGGCCGGGTATTGCCGCTGGTCGGCAACGAAGGCCGCGGTGGCGACGTGGACCTCGGCCGCCTCGGCCTGCAGGAGTCGCACGAGCGTGATGGCGGCGGTCGGGTCGCGTTGTTCGGGTGGGATCAGGAATGCGAAGGGGCTGCCGTCAGCGAAACGCTCCATGGTGCGGCGGTTCATCTCGTAGAAGTTCCGCTTCAGGCTGGCGCGGTTGTTCGCCACGCTTTCGAGGAGCCCTTGAGTCGAGAGCAAGCTGTAGTCAACCACGTCGGAAAACGTCCACGTCCCGCCCAGCCACGGTCGCGGGTAGTTCATCCGATACTGCGTATCGGTGGGTGCGGCGAGGACGAGCTGGCGGCTCCGTCGTGCACCGAGCGCGCCGGCCGATGAGCGGCCCGTGCGCGGGTCAGAAGCCCGGTGCTGTTGAACCGGACTCGCAAGGTTCGAGCTGGCCACCTCGGTCAGGAGAGCGACCATATTGTGCCACCACGGATTGGTGTTGTTGGCGCCCTGCCAGTATCCGCTGTAGAGCTCGCCCCAGATGACTCCAGGCTTGTCGGCCGCCTGCAGTTTCGAGGCCATCGCCTGTCCGAACTGATTGACCTGGCTCCACACGAGCGGGTCCACATTCGGATTGGGCGGATTCTTGAACGGAGGAACGAAGATTCGTGCGTAGGCGCTCCCCATCTGGTGGGCGTCGAGATAAACCTCCGGGAGCCAATCGTGATACAGGACGCGATTGAGGTGTTGCGTTTCGACTTGAGTCAACATGTAGCTGTCGCGGTTGTTATCGTGTCCCGCGTACCTGTGGTACAGGTTCGGGAGCGGTGAGCCTTCGTACGGCGTTCCCAGGTTCTGGCGATACCAGTCGACCACCATTCGCTGGCCGTCGGGATTCTGCGACGGAATCAGCAGCACGATGGTGTTCTCCAGGATGTGCTCGACCCCCGGTGACTCTTCGGCCGCCAGTTGATAGACGACGTCGTTCATCATCTGGCTCGTGCCGATCTCGGTGGCGTGCACGTTGGCTCCGACCAACACGACGGCTTTTCCGTTTTGGGCGATCATCTCCGCGGTCTCGGCGCTGGTCTGCCGCGGGTTGGCCAGCTGCCGTTGCATCGCCCTGAAACGAGGTAGATCGCGAATCGTCTCCGGTTCGGAGATGACCAGGAGGAGATACGGCTCTCCCATCGTTGTCTTGCCAAGCTCTTCGACGACCATCCGGTCAGACCGCTCCGCGACCGCCTGGTAGTACTCGACCATGTCGTCCCAGTGCGCGAGACGCCGGTCGGTCCCCATCGGGAACCCAAAGAACTGTTCGGGAGATGGAATCTGGGCAGACTGCTGCGCGGATGTCGGCAGCACCAGCCACACCCCAATGACTGCGATCCCGATCCCGATCCGCAGTGTTCGGTCGCCCATATGTGTGTCTCAGTCAGTATATCGTCTAGTGGAGCGTCCTCATGAGTCGTCACGCGAACCCTGGCCGGAGCCCTGTCTCATGGCATCGCGCCTCGGTCAGATGTGCCCACCGTGCTTCCTCGTCGCGCCGCGCACGCCGAGCGCTGCGGTTCTGACCTCCCCTGACACATCATGAGGACACGCCACGAGGGTTCGGCCGCAGTGGTTCGCCAGGTGATCCGCTGGGGTGGAGTTCGTGATGGACGATCCGGCCACCACATCTGACGTCACGCGTCTGCGAGTGATGCTTGCCGCTGGCGTCGCGGCGATCGCCGCGACGGCGTTCGTCTTCCAGGACGCCCTCCCCGGCCGACTGCGCGCCGGCCTGGGCATCATCTGCTTCATCGGACTCGTCGTGGCGTGCTCGTCCAACATTCGTGCGATCAGCTGGCGGACGGTCGGGTGGGGAATCACTCTGCAGCTTTCGTGTGCGATCTTGATTCTGAGGTTCGAGGTCGGCGATGTCCGGCCGGGCTATGCGCTGTTCTCAGGACTGGCGGTAGTCGTGACGCAGTTTCTCGCGTTCACTGATGTCGGCTCGGCCTTCGTGTTCGGGGTGCTGGCGAACCAAGTGGAGATGGGTAACGTGTTTCCGAATGGCTTCGTCCTGGCGTTCGCCGCGCTCCCGATCATCATCTTCGTGTCGTCGGTGTTCACCGTCCTCTACTACTTCGGCGTGCTGCAGATGCTCGTGCGGGCGATGGCCCGCGTGATGATGCCGCTCATGGGGACCAGCGGCGCCGAGACGCTCTCCGCGGCGGCGAACGTGTTCATGGGCCAGACGGAGGCGCCGCTGATCGTGAAGCCGTTCATCCCGGCGATGACTCGATCCGAGCTGCTCACGCTGATGACCGGTGGACTGGCGACGATCGCGGGCAGCGTCCTCGGGGTCTATCTCAGTCTCGGAGCGGATCCGGTGGCGATGCTGACAACCAGCGTGATGGCGGCACCATGCGCGCTGTATCTTTCCAAGATTCTGATGCCCGAGAGCGGCCAGCCGGCGACGGCCGGCGACGCCAAGATCGTCGTCGGCACCGACCACGTGAACGTGATCGATGCCGCGGCCAGTGGCGCCGCCGATGGAATGCGTCTCGCGATCAACGTCGCCGCGATGCTGATCGCCTTTCTTGCGTTCGTGGCGATGGTCGACTACACCTTGGGACTGCTCAGCCCCGAGCTGACGCTCGCCCGGATCTTCGGTGTCATCTTCTCTCCGGTCGCCGTTCTCTTGGGTGTTTCGAGCACCGACGTCCCGGCCCTTGCCGACCTTCTGGGCACGAAGCTCGTCACGAATGAGTTTGTGGCCTACGTCAAGCTGAACACGGAGTACGAAGCGGTGATCAGCGATCGGTCGCACACGCTCGCGACGTTTGCGCTGACCGGTTTCGCCAACTTCGGGTCGGTTGGAGTGATTCTCGGTGGTATCGGTGGCATTGCGCCCGACCGTCGGTCGGACCTCGCCCGCCTCAGCTCGCGCGCGTTGTTTGCCGGATTCCTTGCGACATTGATCAATGCGGCGATCGCCGGAGTGCTGATCTGAATCTCGTCCCGACTCCTCTATCATCCCCCCATGCTTCCGACGATTGAGTGGCAAGATGGAACCGTGGTGATGGTTGACCAGCGCAAGCTACCGGCGCAGGAGGTGTACGTTCGCTGCACGACCGCGAACCAGGTGGCCAAGGCGATCAAGACGATGGTGATTCGGGGTGCCCCGGCGATCGGTGTCGCCGCCGCGATGGGGCTCGCGCTCGGGGTGCATCGCAGCACGGCGAAGGGGACCAGTCGGCTCGCCGCCGAGTTCTACAAGCTGTGTGAGGTGTTGGCCGCGACCCGGCCGACCGCGGTCAATCTGTTCTGGGCGATTGAACGTATGAAGCGGACGTTCTCCCGCGCCGCGCGCTCGGGGCAGTCGCCTGACGAACTTCGGACCACGATGCTGGCCGAGGCTCGACAGATTCACGACGAGGACGTTGCGAGCTGCAGGGCGTTGGGTGCCCACGGCTCGGCGATCGTCCCAGACGACGCGCATGTGCTCACCCACTGCAATGCGGGGGCACTGGCCACCGGTGGCTATGGCACGGCGCTGGGTGTGATCCGAGCGGCGGTGGCGGACGGCAAGCAGGTCACGGTATTTGCCGACGAGACGCGTCCGTTCTTGCAGGGGGCTCGGCTGACCGCGTGGGAGCTGCTGCGCGACGGGATCGAGACGACCGTCATCACTGACAGTATGGCCGGTCCGCTCATGCGTGATGGACGAGTCGATGTCGTGGTCGTCGGAGCCGATCGGATCGCGGCGAACGGTGACGTGGCGAATAAGATTGGGACCTACACGGTCGCCGTGCTCGCGCGCCAGCACGACGTACCGTTCTACGTCGCCGCACCGTGCTCGACGGTTGATCTCTCGACCCCAGACGGGTCGGCGATTCCGATCGAAGAGCGAAACGAACGCGAGGTCACACACGTGGGATCCACTCGGATAGCGCCCGAAGGGGCCGGCGTCTGGAACCCCGCCTTCGATGTCACGCCCAGCCGCCTGGTCGCGGCCATCATTACCGATCGCGGCGTGTGTCGGCCGCCCTACACCGAGAGCCTGCGCGCCGCGTGCGGCCGCGGCGCGGATGGTGACCAGGAATGAGAGCCCTTGCGATCGAGACATCGTGCGACGAGACCGCGGCGGCGGTCGTGTCCGAGACCGGGGATCCGCGGCGACCGTGGCGGGTCGATTCGAATGTCGTCGCGTCCCAGATTGAGATTCATCGCGAATGGGGCGGTGTTGTCCCCGAGCTGGCATCGCGACAACATATCCGTGACATCTGCGGCGTCGTCGAACGGGCGTTACGCGAGGCGCAGATCGAGTGGACTGACTGTGATGCCGTCGCCGTGACCCAGGGTCCCGGGCTCGTCGGGTCGCTGTTGATCGGTGTGGCATTCGGTAAGGCCGTCGCGGCGTCACTTGACGTGCCGTTGATTCCGGTCCATCACCTGGCCGGGCATGTCGAGTCGCTGGTGGTTGAGAACGGCAGCATGCCACTACCTGCCGTCGTGCTTGTGGTCTCGGGTGGACACACGAGCCTGTATCACGTCCCGGTCGAGGGCGAATATCGCCTCATCGGACGCACCCGGGACGACGCGGCCGGCGAGGCGTTCGACAAGGTGGCGACTCTGCTTGGGCTCGACTATCCGGGTGGGCCGGTCATCGACCGGCGGGCGGCCGAGGGGGACGATCAGGCGGTGGCCTTCCCGGTGCCGCGGATGACCCATGTCGACCGGAACACGCGGCCGCCGCTGGCAACCCCGGACGGGTTCAAAGGGCAGCTGCGCGGTCGCACCGAATTCAGCTTTAGCGGACTCAAAACGGCGGTCAAGCGGCATGTCGCGGCTCGCCGGAACGCGCTGGGAGTCGACGACCTTCCATCGGCTGAAGTTACAGACATTTGCGCGAGCTTTCAGCGCGTGGTCGTCGAGACGCTGCTCGACCGGACGTTCGAGGCTACGCGCTGGTTCGGAGCCCACAGCATCGGCATCGCGGGTGGCGTTTCGGCCAACACCCGCCTGCGGGCCGACGCGCAGGCACGCGGTGTGGCCGCGAGCATGCCGGTATTTCTGCCGAGCCTTGCCCTCGCCACGGACAACGCCGCGATGATCGGTGCGGCCGGTCTTCGAAACCTCAGAGCCGGCGTGACGGCGACGCTCGATCTCAACGCACAGGCTGCGCTGGAGATCTACTAACTAGGCGGGGCTTCGCCCCGGACCCCCGCCGGCCACTGCGCGGGGACCCCGAACGCCCCACTCCGCGGCCGCGAGGCGCGCCGTGCGCGCCTTGCCCGTCACGCGGCTTTCCATAACGAGTACAAAGTTCTCGTTGCCAGTCGCATAGCGGGCTAACGGCGATTCCGACCCAAGACCCTCGACCTTCCACGACTCCCGACGCGTGACTGTCGACCCTCGACCCCGACTATACTCACCCCGATGCCCTGGTATCAGCAGACGCACTGGCGCATTCTGATCGCGCTCGGGCTCGGGCTGATCTACGGTGTGGTCGCCGCCCTGAACGGGTGGGGAGGCTTTACCTCTGACTGGATCGCACCGTTTGGCGCGATCTTCTTGCGGTTGTTGCTTCTGATCGCGGTGCCACTCGTACTGGCCTCCCTCATCAACGGCGTCGCCTCGTTGTCGGATCTCAGCAAGCTGTCACGGATCGGTGGCAAGACAATCGCGATCTATCTGGCGACAACTCTGGCCGCGCTGGTGGTCGGTCTCACCCTCGTCAATAGCATTGGTCCGGGTGATGCGGTCCCCGATGGGCTTCGCACGCGTCTCGCCGAGACCTATCGGGCCGACGTGGCCGAGCGGGAAGACGCGGCCGAGGGCGCACGGGGACGCGGCCCGTTGCAGCCGCTCGTCGATCTGGTTCCGGAAAACTTCCTCGGGGCGGCCGCGGACAACCGCAACATGCTCAACGTGGTGTTCGTAGCGCTCCTTGTCGGTGTAGCGCTCATCATGGTGCCGAAGAAACGGTCGCAGCCTCTCCTCGACTTCTTCGAGAGCCTCGACGCCGTCATCATCAAGATCGTCGAGTTGGTGATTGTGTTTGCGCCGCTAGGCGTCTTCGCCCTGATTGCCGATACCGTCACGAGTGTCGCCGGTGACGATCCGTCGGAAATCGGACAGCTGTTGGCCGCCCTCGGGCTGTACTGCTTCACGGCTATCCTCGGCATGACGATCCACGTTCTGGTGACCTATCCCCTGCTGTTGCGACTATTCACACCCCTCAGGCCTCGTCACTTCTTTCCGGGCGTGGTCCCGGCCCAGTTGGTGGCGTTCTCGACCTCTTCGAGCGCGGCCACATTACCGGTCACCATGAAGAACGCGCAGAAGAACCTGGGGGTGTCTGAAGAGGTGGCGTCGTTTGTCCTGCCGCTCGGCGCGACGATCAATATGGATGGTACGGCTCTTTATCAGGCGGTCGCGGCTGTCTTTATCGCGCAGGCGCTCGGCATTTCGCTCGGGCTGGGCGCGCAAGTGACGATCGTGTTCATGGCACTCTTGGCCTCGATCGGCACGGCGGCGGTTCCCAGCGCGGGCGTCGTCATGCTGGTGATCATTCTCGAGGCTGTGTCCATTCCCACCGAGGGGATCGCGCTCATTCTCGGGGTGGACCGGATCATTGATATGTGCCGCACGACTGCTAACGTCACCGGCGACGCGACGGTTGCCGCGGTCGTAGCTGCCAGCGAGAACCAGTTGTTCCCAACGCCGATGAACGAGATGGCGGCCCGAGATCTTCCGGGTGGGATTCCTCCAGCATGACTCCGACACGTGATGATGCGTGGGCGCTGTTGACCGAATACACCGCGGGCGAGAGCCTCCGGAAACACGCGCTGGCGGTCGAGGCGGCGGTGCGTGGCTACGCTCGAACGTTCGGCGAGGATGAGGCCGAGTGGGGCATTGTCGGCCTCATCCACGACTTTGACTATGAGCGATGGCCCGATCCCGACAACCATCCCTTCCGGGGCTGCGAGATCCTGCGGGAGCGCGGATACCCGGAACCTATGATCCGCGCGATTCTCTCCCATGCCGACTACAGCGGCGTCGCTCGCGAAAGCCGGCTGGAGCACACGCTCTTTGCCTGCGATGAGATGGCGGGATTCGTCACGGCCGCGTCGTTGGTCCGACCGAGCAAAAGCGTTCTCGATCTCGAGGCCCGGTCGGTAAAGAAGCGGATGAAGGATAAGGCGTTTGCCCGGGCCGTCAGCCGCGACGATTTGCGACTGGGGGCCGCCGAGATCGGCCTGCCTTTGGACGAGCACATCAACAACGTCATCCTCTTCATGCGCGAGCACGCCGCCGTCTTGGGCCTCCAGGGTGGTCTGTGACGGTCGAACCGCCGACAGACATTCATCGTCTAACGGGTCGATATGTCTGATGTCACGGCCGTGGTCCGATTCGACCGGGTGACGGTCTCGTACGGCGCACAGGATGCTCTGCGTAATGTCACCGGGATGTTTACCGCAGGAGCATCGGGTCTCCTCGGTCCGAACGGTGCGGGGAAGAGCACGCTACTGAAGTCGTTGCTCGGGTTCATCCGGCCGACCCATGGCTCGATGCACGTCCTCGACCTGAACGTCGCCGAGGCGCCACTGGACATCCGGGCGCGGCTCGGCTACATGCCGGAGTCTGATGCGCACATCCCCGGCATGAACGCCGTGACCTTTGTCGCATACTGTGCGCAGCTCGCTGGCCTACCGCCCACCGACGCGATGCAACGTGCCCACGAGGTTCTCTACTATGTTGGGCTGGGCGAGGCGCGCTACCGGAATGTCGAGACCTACTCTACCGGGATGCGCCAGCGCATTAAGCTCGCTCAGGCCCTTGTGCACGATCCCGACCTGCTGTTCCTCGACGAGCCGACGAACGGGATGGACCCCAAGGGACGCGACGAGATGTTGGAGCTGATCCGCGACATCACCCAGGACAAAGGGATCAATCTCATCCTCTCGTCCCATCTACTGCCGGACGTCGAGTCGACCTGCGATCGCGTCGTTGTGCTACACCACGGTGACATCGTGGCCGATGGACCGATCCAAGAGCTGAAGGGGGCCACACGCCAGGCCTTCGAGCTTCGCGTCAAGGGGGACCTGAGCCGGTTCACAGCCGCCCTTGTGTCTGCCGGTGCGGAGTGTCATGGCACCGAGGACGACGTCATGCGTGTGCTGATCGACGAGCGCATGGACGCACGCGATCTGTTTGCACTCGCGGCCAGTCATCACGTGCAGGTCAGACATCTGCGCCCCAGCGTGCCGACGTTGGAAGATGTGTTCGCGAGGGCGGTCGGAGAGGAGTAGGGGACCCATGACCCACGACTCCCGACTCACGACCCTCCACGACCAGACCTATCGCCGGTACACCGGTAGGCGCCAGGCCCAAGGTGCGGCGTGGGGGGTCATTGCGCTGACGGGGCTGCGAGGCTTGGTTCGAAAGAAGTTCTTCCTCATCGTCATGCTGTTCTCGTGGGCGCAGTTCGTCGTGCGGGCGGTCATGTTGTACCTGGCCGCCAACTTCCCGCAGATGGAGGTGCTGGCGCCAACGCCGGAGATGTTTCGGGAGTTCTTCGAACAACAAGGGTTCTTTGTGTTCGTGGTGACAGTCTATGTCGGTGCCGGGCTCATATCGACCGATCGGCGGGTCCATGCTCTGCAGATCTACCTATCGAAGCCGCTCACCCGCGTGGAGTATATCGTCGGCAAGCTGGCCATTCTGCTCGTGTTGCTGCTGGTGGTGACGTGGATTCCCGCCATGACGCTCTTGCTGTTGCAGGTTGTTTTCGCGGGGAACCTGACGTTTCTCCGCGAGAATCTCTTCCTCGTTCCCGCGATGACGCTGTTTGGCCTTCTGTATGCCTTGATGGCGTCCTTCACGATGTTGGCCCTGTCGTCGCTCTCAACCAGCGCGCGGTATGTCGCGGTGCTCTATGCTGGCGCGCTGCTGTTTACGGAGGCGATCTTTGGCACCTTGCGGGGTGTCACGGGAAGCTCGTGGCTGTCGTGGCTCTCGTTCCGGGCCAACCTGGCGCAGATCGGTGATGTCGTCTTCCGGATTCCGCCTCGATACGACACGCCGTGGCCGGTGTCGCTCGCGGTCGTTTTCGGCGTGATCGTGGTTGCGGTGTGGGTACTGGAGCGCCGCGTCAGAGGCGTGGAGATCGTCACGTGAGCGCGGCCGTGGTGTCGGCGCAGTCGCTCTCCAAGTGGTACGGCCAGGTGATTGGGCTCAACGATGTGACCGTAGAGATTCCAGCCGGTATCGTCGGCTTGCTCGGACCGAACGGGGCCGGAAAGTCGACGTTCATGAAACTCGTGACGGGGCAGCTGAAACCGAGCCAGGGCACGGTCTTGGTTTTCGGCGCCCCCATCTGGGGTCATCCGGTCGCCTACGCCGACATCGGCTACTGTCCAGACCAGGATGCGTTCTACGAGCGGATGACCGGCCTCGAGTGGGTGACGGCGTTGACACGACTGACCGGCCTCGACGAGTCTGCGGCCAAGAAGGCGGCGGCCCAGGCGCTCGACACGGTGGCCCTATCGGAGGTGGCCGGTAAGAAGATCGGGGCCTACAGCAAGGGGATGCGTCAACGGATCAAGCTGGCCCAGGCGCTGGCGCACGACCCGAGCCTGCTGCTGCTCGACGAGCCGCTGGCCGGGATGGATCCGCTCGGTCGCCGCCGCACGATCAAGCTCATCAAGACGTGGTCCGGGGCGGGGAAGACGGTGGTCGTCTCGAGTCACATCCTGCATGAGATCGAGCTGATGACGCCGAACATTCTTTTGATCAACAACGGTCGAATCCTGGCAGAGGGCAACGTTCACCAGATTCGTGAGCTGATCGACGAGCGTCCACACAAGGTGCACATCAAAGCGACAGAGCCCCGGGTCGTCGCCCGGACGTTCCTGGAGTATCCGCACGTGATCAGCCTCGACTTCGAAGAAGACGCGGTGGTCGTAGAGACGAATCGCCCCGACCAGTTCTACACGCAGCTGACCGAGCTCGCAGCGAGTGGGAACGTGGGATCGATCGATGAAGTGACGTCACCTGATGACAACTTGCACGCTGTGTTCGACTACTTGGTGAAACAGTGATCGACGAAGTCCAGCCCGAGCAGCCGACCGGCGGCGGTCCGGCTCGGTCCGCGCCCCGACCGGCGGCCAGCGCCGGTTTCCTGACCTCATCGCTTCGTGTACTCGAATTCACGCTCGGCGAGATGCTCTGGTCTCGCCGGACCATCTTCATGGGGCTGGTGGTTGGCGGACCAGTTGTCATCGCGATCGGACTCCGTGTGCTGGTGAGCCTCGACGTGCCCAATGTCGCTGGACGCGTGGACGGTGGGCCGCTGGAGATGTCGGGACCGACGATCTTCGGGTTGATGGTGTGGGCGTTCTACCTCAGGTTCACCGTGCCGGTCCTCGGCGTGTTCTACGGGACGTCGCTGATCGCCGATGAGGTCGAGGACAAGACCATTACCTATCTGTTCACGCGTCCGATGCCACGCGGGGCGGTGCTGTTTGGGAAGTATCTCGGATACCTTATCTGCACCGGTCTCGTCGTGCTTCCGTCGGTCGTGCTGGTGTACTTCATCGTCGTTCCGCTTCTCGGCGGGAGTATCGGTGAGCACTTCCCGTCGTTGGTCATCGATCTGGGTCTGCTCGGTTTGGGACTTGCCGTCTATGGGTCGCTCTTTGCGCTCGTGGGGGCCTGGTTCAAGCACCCGTTGCTGACGGGGCTCGTGTTTGTGTTCGGGTGGGAACCTGTTACGACCGTGATCCCCGGCTACATGAAAAATTTCACGGTTGCCTACTACCTGCAGGGGCTTGTCCCGCACGCGATGCCCCAAAACGGAACGATGAGCGTGATTCAATCGATGCTTCAGACGTTCCAAGGGCCGACGTCGATCTGGTTCAACCTTGGGTCGCTGACGATACTCTGGGTGGCCGCGCTCGTCGGGGCAACCTGGGCGGTGGAGCACAAGGAGTATGTTCTGGAACAATAGGCCAGGAGCGGACACGTGTCCGCGGGAACCTTTTTGGAGGCCGGTCGGTATAATCCGGTAGAGGCGGTCGCGGCCGGACCTGGCAGGGTCGGGCTAGGTCTATCACACGGTGCGCATGAAGGCGAACACTCGATACATTCTCCTGGCCGGCGCGGGAGTCCTCGTCGTGGGACTCGTTGCGGGCGGTATCGCCTACCTGCAGGGCGGGTTTCAGGCACTCGCGGTCGCGCAGTCAGCGCCTGATGAGCTGCGGTATGTCCCCGCCAACGCCACGCTCGTCGCGTATGCCAACGTCCGCGAGGTGATGGTGTCTACCTTTCGAGATCGGTTGCGAGAGGTCAATCCGGACTTTGACGGCCAGCGTCACTTTCAAGACGAGACCGGCATCGATCTCGAGAGCGACATTGACTCTGTCGTCGCCACGCTGGTGCCCGATGGTGACGAGTCATCCGGGCTGGTGCTCTTGAACGGCCGATTCGATCCTGAGCGACTCGAGAGCCTGGCGCGGCAGCACGGCGGTCAGGTCGAGGAGTATGCAGGGCGACGACTGTACACGCGTGTGCTTGACGATGACGAAGTGTCGATGTCGTTTGTCGAATCTGGTGTGCTGGCACTTGGGTCGGCCGTCATGGTGAGAGGTGCGATCGATATGTCCGAGGGGACTGGTGACGACAACGTCACCGGGAACGCGCGCCTGATGGGACTCATGAGTCAGATCCGGGGCGGTAACAACGCCTGGGCCGTGGCCGAGTTCGAGGGGATAGACGCCAGGTCGTATGTTCCACAGGAGCTCTTCTCTTCGGTGCCACCCATCGCGGCGATGGCTTTCAGTGGTCGAGTCAACGGTGGACTGAGCGCCACCCTCACCGTCGAAACCCGCGACGAACAGTCAAGTCAGGATCTGCTTGCGGTGATTCAGGGGCTCGTGGCCTTGGCGCGGCTCCAGGTCGGTGCCCGCCCTGACCTGCGTGGCGTGCTCGACTCCGTCCAGCTGGTGCGCGTCGGACCCTCCGTCACGCTCGGGGTCGACCTGCCGCCGGAGATTCTCGATCTGGCCGCTCCGGAACCACAGGGCGGCCTCCGATAACGCACGCTCCAACCCACATCTTCTTCTACGGCACCCTGATGCAGGGGTTCGATCTGCGCCGGCGGTCCGGCATCGACGCATTCATCCAGTTCGTCGGGCCGGGAAGGGTGCGGGGCGTGTTGTATGACCTCGGGGCCTATCCAGCGTTTCTGACGGGCTCGGGGACGGTGAGAGGAGAGCTCTACACGATGACAGACCCGGCAACCCTCCTGTCCGTGGTCGATGCGATCGAGGGCTACCGTCCGGACGACCTCACCGGGAGTCACTACGTGCGGCGAGCAGTTCGTGTGACGCGTACTCGAGGACCGGCCGTGTCGGCGTGGCTGTATGTCTTCACTGGTCGGGTGGACGACGGTACCTGGATTCCGTCGGGTGACTACGCGGCGCACGTCACGCGCCGGCGTCAGGGTCGACCACGGCGCCCGCCGCAGTGCGAGTGACCAGCGTATCAACGAAGTCGGCAATCGCACGAGTCGCCGGTTCGGTGAGTTCGATGAACTCGACACCCGTTCGGTAGCACACCTGCTCGCGACGAAGTTGCCGGACCGAGGAATGGACGACGCGGCCCTTGACGACGACGGTATGGTCCCCCAACGTCAAGCGAAGATCGTGCAGCGTCCCGACCGGAAGTGCTACGGTCGTGTCGATCTGTGCTCCGGTAGGCGAGATCTGTGCAACCCGCATCGGTTCGACGACGCTGATGCTTCCGGGAAGGTCATTCTCGATGTCGATCCGCGGAGCGTGACGCCGTTCCCTCGACATGTGGCGCGACTATAGCACACGGTTTTTTTGGGCTATGATCGGCGGATTGTCCAGATCGCGAGAGGGTTCCTGACATGCTGGCAAGCCGGGAGACGGGATCGGCGTTTCGCACGATCGGGGTGCTTGGGTGTGGGTTGATGGGCTCCGGGATTGCCCAGGTCTGCGCGCAATCCGGGTATCGCACGATCGTGCGAGAAGTCGACGCAGCCGCTGTTGCCGCTGGTCTCACTCGTATCGAGACGTTCTTGGCCGGCGCCGTGAAGCGTAACAAGATCAGTGCGGATGAGCGGGACTCGGCGATGGCTGCCGTATCCGGCACCACGGCTCTGGAGGATCTGGGGGAGTGCGACCTGGTGATCGAGGCGATCGTGGAAAATCTCGAGGCGAAAGGCGATGTGTACGTCGCGTTGGACGGTCTGGTTCGTTCCGACACGATCTTCGCGTCAAACACGTCGTCCCTGTGTATTACAGAGATGGCGTCGGTCACGACTCGTCCGGACCGCTTCCTCGGCTTGCACTTTTTTAGTCCGGTGCCGATCATGAAGATGGTCGAGATCGTCCGCGGCCTGGCCACCAGCGACGAAACATATGAGCGAGGTGTCGCGTTCACGAGGTCACTGGGGAAGGACCCCGTCACGGCACCCGACCGACCGGGATTCATCGTGAACCGGCTCCTGATTCCATATCTGTTGCACGCGATTCGGGCGTATGAATCGGGCCTGGGCACGATCGAGGATATCGACAAGGGGATGACCTTGGGCTGTGGTCACCCGATGGGACCGTTTGCCCTGCTCGACTTCGTCGGGCTTGATACCACGTACTACATCGCCAATATCATGTACGACGAGTTTCATGATCCGGCGTATGCGCCTCCGCCATTGTTGAAGCGGATGGTGCTTGCGGGACGTCTCGGGCGCAAGAGTGGTCGAGGTTTCCACACCTATTCATGAACGATCAGCGCGTGCGTGAGGCGGTGCGGGTGATGCTGGCCGAGAACGGGGAGGACCCGGCCCGCGAGGGCCTGGCACGGACACCAGAGCGCGTGGCCAAGGCGATGCGGTTTCTGACCAGCGGCTACGACATGGATGTCCAGACCGTCGTGAACGAGGCGATTTTCACGGTTGATTACAGCGAAATGGTGATCGTCAAGGACATCGACTTCTACAGCCTCTGTGAGCATCATCTGTTGCCGTTCTTCGGGAAGTGCCACGTCGCGTATCTGCCGCGCGGTCGGGTGATTGGTCTCAGTAAGATTCCTCGGTTGGTCGAGATGTTCAGTCGCCGGCTTCAGGTGCAAGAGCGGCTGACAAACCAGATCGCTGAGATCTTGTCGGAGGTGCTCGACCCGATCGGGGTCGGTGTGGTCATGGAGGGCACTCACCTCTGCATGTTGATGCGAGGGGTGGAGAAGCAGAATTCTTGTGCGGTGACGAGTGCGATGCTCGGCGGGTTTCGCAACGACGCCCGCACCCGCTCGGAGTTTCTCGACCTGCTCACACTGCGTGGTGGCATGCGGACGAGACTGAATCCGTCTACGAACGGCGGGGATGGCGAATCGGGATGACGGCACAGAAGGTGTCCCGGCGGATCGCGATCACACTTGGCTTCGGGCTGGCTCTTGTGGTTCGAGCTGAGGCGCAGACCACCGAGATCCAACCGGCAGAGGTGCTGTGCCCTGAAGTGCTCGGCATTGGTGTGTCGAGCGGCACGCCGTTTTGCGATGTGCTCGTCCAGGTCGAACCTGATCTCGGGATTCGTGTCATTCTTCCAGCTCGGCTGGGGGAGTCGACGCTCTCGTTCAACCTGCACAATCGGCACACGTACTCGCAGCAAGACGAGGCCGGGGGTCGGGCGTATGCACAGTATCTGGCTGCCATTGCGTTGGCGACGATGGACGGCGAGGTCATCGGTCGCGGCGTCGTACTCAGCGAGTTCCGCGAGGTGTCGGACCTCGTTGACCGTGTGTCGGGTGGCGCTGGGGCCAGCGGGCTGAAGGCGGTCGCGCCCACCGGCGCGGAGCGGATCTCGATGATCGTTCCGGAGGACCTCGATGAACTCGTGATCGTGGGGCAGAGCCTCGAAATCGTGCGAATCGATGGGCGTGACATGGTCACCGCTCTGGGCCGTCCCGTCGCTGTGCTGAGCGAGGCCACGATCGAGTATCGCCCGCGTGACAACTGACTGCACGACGACGCCATGGCGCACGAGGATCTGATCATCGTCGGTGCCGGTCCTGCCGGTCTCGCGGCTGCGATCGCCGCGAAGCGGGCCGGTCTCGAGTTCACGGTCTTCGAGAAGGGCGTGCTCGTGAACTCGCTCTTTCATTTTCCGAGCCAGATGGTGTTCTTCACCACACCGGAGCTTCTCGAGATCGGCGGTCTCCCGTTTGCGACGCCGCGCGATAAGCCGACGCGTGACGAGGCGCTGCGCTACTACCGCAAGGTGATCGATGCGTGCGGGATCTCGATCGAGCTGGGCCACGCCGTGGCGTCAATCACACGCGATACCGACGACGGGAACCGGCGTTTCACCGTCGTCACACGCGATCCGCGCGGTCGAGAGCGAACCTCGTGTTCGGCGGCGGTCGTGATCGCGACCGGATGCTACGACCATCCGAATCTGCTCGGTATTCCGGGCGAGACACTCTCGCACGTGTCGCACTACTACACCGAGCCGCATGAGTTCTACCGGAAAGACGTGGTGGTGGTCGGGGGGAAGAATTCTGCGGCGGAAGCGGCCTTGGATCTGTATCGGACCGGGGCGCGCGTCACCCTTGTTCACCGGCGGGCCGAGCTTGGCTCCAGTATCAAGTACTGGGTGCGGCCTGACATCGAGAACCGGATCAAGGAAGGCTCGATCGCGGCTCGGTTCGAAACACGGGTGGTCGAGATTCGACCAGGTGAGGTGGTGGTCCAACACTCTGGCGGAGAGGAGTCACTCCCCGCCGACGGGGTGTTCCTTCTGACTGGGTATGTGGCCAATCTCGAGTTTCTGCGGAGCTGCGGCATCGACGTCGCTCCGGAGACCAACATCCCGTCGCACGATCCAGAGACGTTCGAGACGAATGTACCGGGGTTGTATCTGGCTGGTGCGGTTGTCGCGGGAGCGAATCGCGGAGAAGTGTTTATTGAGAACGGTCGTTTTCACGGACAAGTGGTGATCGGCGAGATCGCACGGCACCTCGCCCGGCCGATGGCGGGGGAGGCGAAAGCGTAGCGAGAGGCCTTTCTACTGGACCGTCGTCTGTGAGAATCCGCGGCCATCGGTCAGCGCGTCCATCTCGAGCAGATCGATCAGCGACTGACACCGTTCGATCAGTCCATCACGTTCGAGCAGCGCTTGTTTTTCGACCGGGTCGAGCTCGAGATATTGAGAGAGTGCGTTCACCAGGTCACCATCCGCCATCTGAGAGGGCATCCACGTCTCGGACCCGTTAGCCCTCAGACGTTGGTCCAATAGCTCTTCGAGCCGCTCCCGATGAGTTTGCAGCACAGTCGCGCCGATGGTCGGTTCCGGAAGCGACTCGACCGTCGCCTGGCGGTAGGGTCTGCTGTGATCCTCTGCAAGAATCCGAAACCGCTCGAGGCCGTGGAGCACGATGTTCGAGCGGCCGTCACCCGCCGGCTCGGAGTGGGTGATCAGTCCTGAACACCCAACGCTGTAGGTGGGAGGCACCGGTGCCCCCTGCTCCGGTCCGCCGCGGAGCAACACCATGCCGATGATTCGGTCCCCGGCCAGCGCATCCTGGACCATGGCACGATACCGGTTCTCGAAGATGTGCAGCGGGAGGAACACGTTCGGAAACAGCACGACGTTGGGGAGCGGAAAGAGCGGCAACATCAGAATCCTAGTGCACCGTTCGCGTCTTTTTGTCCATGTAGTCCATCAGGACGTACTGACCGAGCGTGTGGGGCGTCGTGAAGTAGGCCTTGCCGTGACAAATGGCGGCGACCCGTCGGACGAAGCTGACGAGCTCGTAGTCCCGAGCCAGCATGAACGTGTTGATCATGATGCCGGCTTTTCGACAGTTGGCGACTTCAGCGAACGTCTCCGCAATGATATGCGGGTCGAGTCCGAAGGCGTTGCGGTAGATGCGCCCGTCGGGCTGTGTCAGGGCAGACGGCTTTCCATCGGTGATCATGATGATCTGGCGCATGTCCTTGTGCTGACGCTCGAGAATCCGGCGGGCCAGCCGGAGCCCCTCACGGGTGTTGGTGTAGTACGGTCCGACCCGCGTCCGAGCCAGCTGCTTGACGGGGATTTCTTCGGCCGAGTCGTGGAAGAGCACGACGTTCAGGGCGTCACCCGGATACTGGTGACGAATCAGATTGGTCAGTGCCAGGGCCACCTGCTTCGCCGGCGTGAAGCGATCTTCGCCGTACAGGATCATGCTGTGACTACAATCAAGCATCAGTACCGTGGCACATGAGCTCTGATACTCGCCTTGGGCGACCATCAGGTCGCTGTACTGCACGTCGACAGTGCCGTCTCGGGTGCCATCGTGGCCGAGTCGGCTCACCGCGTTGAGGATCGTGCCGCTCGCATCGATGTTGAGCGTGTCCCCGAACTCGTAGGGCTTTGACGATCCGCTCGCCTCCACACCCGTCGCGAGATCACGGGTGTCATGCCGGCCAACGCTGCCTCTCCCCACCGAGCCCAACAAGTCGCGGAGCGCGCGATAGCCAAGAAAGTCGAGGCTCTTATCTGTGATCTCGAACCGCGACGGCTGCAAGTCCGGTCCGAACCCACCACCGATGCCGTCGGAAGGGTCGAGTTTGCCCGGCTCGGTCGTGATGTACCCCTCCTGCGCCATCCGTTCGATGATCTGCTGGATCAATTGCTCGAGCTGGGACTGCCCAGACTCCTGGTCGGCATCGGCCGGGTCACCGAGCAAGCGAGTAATCGTCTCGTCGGACAACATCCCCCCGGTCAAGAGCGACTCGAGGATGGCGTCGTGGAGATCCTGGATGGGGCGTCCGTCCTCGTCACCGTCACCGAACGGGTCACCATGCGGGTTGTTGAAGCCACTCGAAAGCAGCAGCTTCGACAGCTGTGAGACAAGCTCCTCGAGGTCCATTCCCTCGAGGTCTTCGCCGGTATAGCGTGTGTAGCGGAACTTCACGAAGGGATCGCCGGCAGGAGCCTTGAGCGCCTCCTCAATTGTAGTAATTCTTCTTCTTACCCGGCCGCTGGATTGGGATGCCCGGATCGAGGAACGGCTCACGGACCCGCGCGGGGCTCCGGGGTTGGTCGGTGGCGCGGTATTGCCACTCGTCGGTGCGGCTGATCTTCTTGTCGGCGTACAATCCCTCTAGGACAAAATCGATGGCCGCCGCCGTCAGTGGCGCGGAGTCGCTCGACGTGACGCCCACGTGGGCCGCCAGCTCCGTGAGGCCCTGAATCTTAGCGACCTGTTCGATCAGCTCGGCCGCCCCAGTTGTGTCGGACACCTGAAGCGTGCCACCCATGTCGAACCACTCCACGACGAGGTGGGTGTCGACACCATCGAACCATCCGCTGAACACGTTGCGGACCGACGACCGAATGAGATCGCGCGCCACGTTGTCGGCTCCCTTGAGCTCGCCCTCGTACTCGAGCTCGAACTTCCCCGTGATCGACGGCAACGCGGCATAGACGTCGGTGATCCGGGCGACGACATCGGTCTCGGCGCTGGCCAGGGCGCGGTGCTCGGCATTGGAGACGACGTTCTCGAGGCAGGTGATCGGCAACCGCTGGCTGACGCCTGAACGCCGGTCGATCTTCTGGTCGGAGCGCGCTTGGAACGCCACCTCCTCGACGACCTCCCTGACGAACGTTGGCACGTGGACCTTCGGCCCGGCCGACCCGTCCCCGCGATCGACCCAGGCTTCTTGCTCCGTGATCGTCATCGCGTCCCGGCGGGTTTGCGGATAGTGCGTGCGAATCTCCGAACCGATCCGGTCCTTGAGCGGTGTGACGATCTTCCCCCGGGCGGTGTAATCCTCTGGGTTGGCTGAGAATGCCATCATCACATCCAGCCGCAGACGTACCGGATAGCCCTTGATCTGGATGTCGCCCTCCTGGAGGATGTTGAAGAGCCCCACCTGGATCTTGCCGGCAAGGTCAGGGAGCTCGTTCACGGCGAAGATGCCTCGGTTGGCCCGGGGGAGCAAGCCGTAATGAACTGTGAGCTCGTCAGAAAGCTGGAGTCCGCCTCTGGCCGCCTTGATCGGGTCGATGTCACCGATCATGTCGGCGATCGTCACATCCGGTGTCGCGAGCTTTTCGACGAACCGCTGGTCTGACGAGAGCCACGCGATGGGCAGGTCGTCGCCCGCCTCCGCGATCCGGGCGCGGCAGCTGGGGCAGAGCGGGGCGAGTGGGTCGTCGTTGATTTCGCAGCCGGGCACGATCGGTACCTCGTCGTCGAGCAGGTCGACAAGCGCCCGGAGAATGCGTGTCTTCGCCTGCCCGCGCAATCCCAGGATGATGAAATTGTGCTGAGACAGGACGGCGTTCACGATCTGGGGGATCACCGACTCGTCGTAGCCGACGATTCCGGGAAACAGCGGCGCCGACGACCGCAGCTTCTCGATCAGGTTGTCGCGGAGCTCGCGTTTGACGCTGCGTCGGGGGATCTGGCCTGACGCCACCCGCTTGCGCAGGTCACCCAGGGTGATAGGCTGTGCCATTTCTCGGATCTTACATGAAACCGCTGGACGTACTGACGCAGTCGAGGCGCGCGCCTCCGTCCCGACCTGCCCTACGGCGGTGTCAGTGTCTCGGCCGTCATGAAATCCGGCTCGATGTCGATCGGAATCGTTTGCAGGCGGTCGAGGGCCGCCTGGACTTCCGGTCGGACCACGCCGAGTGTGTCGATGATCTCTTGGGCCGCGGCGTAGTCACCCCGCGCTTGAATCATCATCAGCCGACGCGTGAGGTCTTCGACGGCCGCTCGGATCTTCGTGTGGTCGACCGAGAACGTTCCGCCCGGCTCGGCGATGACGGCACCGGCGTCGAGGAAGGTGTTGAGTTGGATTGCGACTCCACGTCCGTGGGCCTCGTTGATCCCGAAGCGAATCGACCGAAACGTCGACGCCAAAAACGTGGCGTAGATCGATCGCTCGAGCGACCGGTCCACCGCGCCGCCGTCGATCAGGCGGTGAAGCGCCCATAGACCCGAGATGTCGGCTTTGGCTTCCTCGATCGCACTGTGGGTCTCTCGAAGTTGCTGACGTACCGTGGTCTCGACCTCGTCGACCGCGATGGTGTGTGGTCCCAACCCGTGCATCAGCTCGTGCATCAGGATATACGTGAAGAACGCATCAAACGAGACATCTTGGCGGTCGGTTCGCGAGAGGGCCACGTCCGCAATGCGAGTGAGGACAGTCTGAAACTTCGCCTCTTGGACGTTCTTGAGCATGACCCGTTTTGATCCGTAGTTCCGGACCACACGCTCGTCATTGGGGAGGTTGAAGGCCGCTGTCTGGACGCCGCTATTCGCATCTCCGGCCGTGAACACCACGTTGACCACACGGATAGGGGCGAGGGCACCGAGCTCGGGGTCGCGCAGGTCGGCATCGATCGGCAGGTTGTCTTCGAGCTCCTGGAGATACCCGGAGAACCGCTCGAGCTGGGCCGTCTCAGCGTCGTCCCGCACCGTGACGAACGCCTCGAATGCCGCCTTGTAGTTGAACCATTCGTCCTCGTAGACCTCGTAGGGGCCGATCGTTGGTTCAATCGCTGACTCGAGTTCCATCCAGGCGACGTCGCTCTCGTAGTAGTCGTTGGTGGCGAAGGCCTCGGCCCGCAACTCGAGATACCGGCGCAATGTCGGGTCGGCCGTCAGCTGAGCGGCTTCGCGCAAGTGGCTGGCCGCGATCGCCAGCTGCCCCTGGTACTCGAGACTGTAGGGGACGGTCACGAGTTGGCCGTCCGCGCCACGCCGGATCGTCGTGAAATAGCCGGTGGCCGCCGCTCGCTGGTCCCCAGAGAGCCCATTGATCCACCGTTCGATCTCTTCACGGGTCGCGTCAGCGGGGTAGTAGTTCGCCCCTTTAGGTTTGGGTGGGACCCCGGGAAGAAAGCGCAGGTTGTTCTGCGTTCGTGACCAGGGACCCTTATTGATGAGAAAGAAGTCCAGACGTGCTTGCCCGCGGGCCGTGGTGTCGCTGGCCAATTCAACCAACGCCGCCGGGTTCCCGGACCACACCTGCTCCAAGAAGATGGCATCCATCACCTTGGCGGCGGCAATGATGGCAGCCAATGCCCGCTGCTCGTTGTCGGGCAGGCCCTCAAGAGATGTTCCGATTTGGACCCGCGAGAATAGCGGTGACATGATAGTTCCCAACTGTGCGCCGGCGACGAACCGTTCGCCGCGTCCGGCCCCGGTGCCCACACCCGCGTGCGGACTCGCCGCTGCAAGCGCGAGGATCACAGAGATCATCAAGAGGCCGGCCCCGGCCCAGAGGGGTGGTTTCGTGCGCATGGCGTCTAGATCATAGTGTGCAATGATGGGGTAATCGTCAACTGTACCTGCCGAGGCATTCATGACACAACCCTCACGCGTGGCCGTGATCGGAGCCGGACCAGGAGGCTATACCGCCGCGTTCCTGGCTGCCGATCTCGGCCTGCATGTCACCCTTGTCGACGAAGCACCCGATCCCGGTGGCGTTTGCCTGTACCGAGGGTGCATGCCCTCGAAGGCGCTGCTTCACGTGGCCCGGGTGTTGACCGAGGCTCGGGAAGCACGTGAGTGGGGGGTGTCGTTTGCCACACCCGACATCGACCTTGATCGGCTGCAGTCATGGAAGAACACGGTCGTGTCGACGCTGACAGGCGGGCTCGGTCAGCTGACCCGCCAGCGTAAGATCGACTATCTGGAAGGGCGCGCCGCCCTCGTTGACGCGCGCACCGTCGCGGTCACGATGACCGACGGCAGCACTCGAGAGGTGCCGTTTGACTATGGCATTCTGGCCACCGGGTCTCGGCCGGCGCGGCCGGCAGCGCTGGCGAGCGAGCATCAGCGTATTCTGGACTCGACGGCCGCCCTCGACGTGAGCCGAGTACCCGACCGGTTCCTGGTGGTCGGCGGTGGCTACATCGGTCTCGAGCTTGGTAGCGTGTACGCCGCCTTGGGTTCGGCGGTCAGCGTCGTCGAGATGACGTCGACGTTACTCCCTGGTGTCGATCCCGATCTTGTCCGCGTGCTCACGCGTCGGTTCGGGTCGGTCGCTGAGGCCATCTACCTGGACACCACGGTGACGCGGCTCGCGGCGGACGATGAGGGCGTCACCGTGCGTCTCGAGGGTCCCAAGGTGACCTCCGAGGACCAACGCTTCGACGAAGTCTTGGTGGCCGTTGGGCGCGTCCCGAATTCAGAGATTGCTGGTCTCGACCGGACCGCCGTCGAGGTCGATCCGGGCGGCTTCGTGCGGGTCGATGCACAACGGCGGACGGCGGAGCGGTCGCTCTTTGCGATCGGGGACCTTGCCGGCGAGCCGATGCTGGCCCACAAGGCGTTTCACGAGGCGCGTGTTGCTGTGGAGACTATCGCCGGCCATAAGGTGGCGTTCGAACCGATGGTGATTCCGGCCGTCGTCTTTACCGATCCGGAGATCGCATGGTGTGGGCTCACCGAAGCCGAAGCCAAGGCAGGGGGCACCGCCGTCGCCAGTGCGAGATTCCCCTGGGGAGCGTCTGGGCGTGCGGTCACGCTCTCCCGCACGGACGGGATGACCAAGCTCGTGGTCGAACCGGAGACGGAGCGAATCCTTGGTGTCGGCATCGTTGGTGCCGGCGCCGGCGAATTGATTGCCGAAGGTGTGGTCGCGATCGAGATGGGCGCGACCGTTGAGGATCTTCGGGCGTGCATCCATCCACATCCGACACTGTCTGAAACACTGCTCGAGTCGGCCGAGTCATTCCTCGGTCTGAGCACACACGTCTACAAGCCCAAGCGCCCCGCCTAGCCGTACTCGTGTACGAGTGTCCTGCGTTCGATATATCGGTACATTCGGCCGACGCTGCGTCCCGTAGAGGCCGGCGCTGAGACCTTCTTCTCGCGGGCTCGAATATTCCCGATATGCTCGCTCTTCGCGCCTGGCCCCCAGGCGCATCGCCACCCGCGGTGTACCTATCAAACGCAGCACGCTAGCGATCGGCGAGCGTCTGGGCCGTACTCAGGACGTCGGCCAACATCTGGGGCGTCAACGTTCCGGTGTTCGTATTTTGCTGGCTCGGGTGATAGGCCGCGACCAGAGCGGGTACACCGTCAGCCTCGAACGCGAACCCGTGCGCAAACCGCGGTCGTGGCCGCGGTGTCACGTTGGGTCCGGCGACGACCCGCCAGTAGGCGTCAAAGGCGATCTTGCCCAGTGCAACCACGACCCGAAGCTGAGTGAGCGTGTCCAACTCGGCTTCGAGATACGAGCTGCACTGCGAGATTTCCGTGGTGGTCGGCTTGTTCTCGGGTGGGGCGCAACGTATTACGGCGCTGATGTAGGCGTCCCGAAGTGTGAGTCCGTCTTTGGCGTGATGTGATGTCGGGAGATTTGCGAATCCGGCCGTGTGCATCGCCTGAATCAGGAAGTCGCCAGAACGGTCACCCGTGAACATCCGACCCGTACGGTTGGCCCCGTGCGCGCCGGGAGCCAATCCGAGCACAAGTACTCGCGCCCGGCGGTCTCCGAAACTCGGCACCGGGCGGCCCCAGTACGTTTCGTCCCGGTAGGCCGCCCGTTTGTCCTTGGCGATTCGCGCGCAATAGGCCCGCAGTCGTGGGCACCGCTGACAGGAGATCACTTGGCGTCGAATCGTCGAAAGCGACATCGGTTCGAACCGCAGCGCGACGGGGCAGAGTTTACAACGACGACCCGGTGCGTTTGAAGGACGCAGACTGCTCGTGCGCGTGGTATGAGCTGCGGACCAACGGACCCGCCTCGACGTGGCCGAAGCCAAGGCCACGCGCCACACGAGCGAAATCACCGAATTCGGCGGGCGTGTAGTAGCGCGCGACCGGGAGATGTGCGGCCGAGGGTCGCAAATACTGCCCGATCGTGACGATATCGCATCCGGCTTGGCGCAGGTCGGTCAGGGTGGCCTCCACCTCACTCGGCTCTTCACCGAGTCCGACCATGAGGCCCGACTTGGTTGGTATGTCGGGTCGGTAGTGCTGGGCGTGGTCAAGCAGGTCGAGTGCCCGGTCGTAGCCTCCACCGGGCCGCGCCGTCCGGTACAGCCGGCCGACCGTTTCGATGTTGTGGTTCAGAATGTCTGGCGCCGCATCCAGCACCGTGTCGACATCGTGGGCGCGACCGGTGAAGTCCGGAATCAGCACCTCGACGGCACAGCTCGGCGCCGCTTGCTTGATGGCGTGGATGGTGGCCGCGAATGCCGCCGCCCCACCATCCGGCAGGTCGTCGCGGTCGACGGACGTGACGACGACATGGTCGAGCGACAGGTTCGCGACCGCAGCGCCGACGCGACCGGGCTCACCGAAGTCGACCGCATTGGGAGCTCCGTGCGTCACGTTGCAATATCCGCACGACCGCGTACAGGTGTCACCAAGAATCATGAACGTCGCGGTGCCGTGATTCCAGCACTCACCGATATTCGGGCAGTTGGCTTCTTCACAGACCGTTCGGAGGTCCAGGTCCCGCAGAAGGTGTTTGAGACGAAGATACCCAGGGCTTCCGGGCGCGCGAACCTTCAGCCAGTCGGGCTTTCGCGTGCGTGGGAAATCGCCCCGTACCGGTCGGCCCCGAATGAGCCTCAAGGGTTGCCCCGTCGGCTTTGTCATGAAGCTTCGGCCCCAGGGCGTGAGTCGTGGGTCATTTCGCTGGTCGGCGATCTGGTCAACGGCGCCTGTTCGGACAGACGGGCGATGTTAACGCGTGCGGTCAGCGTGGTCCAGCAATCGCGGACTGCCCAGGCCCTTGCTCCTCAAAACCAGTGGGGTGTATTCTTCTATTCAGCTACTGGAACTCGTTTCCACCTAGTGGAATGGGGAGGCTGTGGCGAGTCAAACTCCGCGTCCGCTGAGCTCGACGTCGGTTGACAAGGCGCTCAGTGTCTGTGAGACCTTGAGCACTCAGCCCGACGGCCTGAGCGTGAGCGAGTTGGCCCGAACACTTGAGCTTCCGGTGTCGACGGTACACCGGCTGTTGGCTCGGCTTCGGACCCGCGGTTATGTCCGTCAGGACGAGAGTACGTCACGGTACTGCTTGACGCTGAAGGTACTGGACCTTGGATTCCGGCTCTTGGGTCGGTCCGAGCTGAAGCTGCACGCGTATCCGGTCCTTCGTGAATATGCGCTCCGCACCGGCGCCCATTGCTTCATCGCCGCTCCGGCGGCTGGCGGTGAGGTCACGTACGTGTGGAGCGCAGGGCCGGACGAGGTCGCCATGCACACTGCGTACGGCAAGGAGATGCCTGGCCACTGCTCGGTCTACCTTGACCCGATGCAGGCGACGCGCCGGTTGAGCTGTCTTCGGCTGGTTGACCCGGCCGATGTGGCATCGAGTGACACGGTGATTCGCCGCTTTGGACCGTCAGACGGCCAAGACGGGGCGCAGCGGTTGATTTGCACCTGTGCACCGGTGCAGGATTACACCGGCCGGGAGGCGGCGCGTGTCGGCGTCTTCATACACGCGTCGACCGATGCCCCGATCCTTTCAGAGCACAATCGTGGGGCGTGGGAATTGGCTCGACTGATTTCGATGCGTCTGGGGCACCTTCCTGGCGCATCGGTTGGCGTCACGGCGTAGTTAGCGAACGGAGGAGCACATGGCGTACATCATCTGTGAACCGTGTATTGGCACCAAGGACACCGCGTGTGTGGATGTCTGTCCGGTCGACTGTATTCATCCTCGGAAGGATGAGGAGGAGTTTGAGGCCGAAGAGAAGCTGTATATCCACCCCGACGAGTGCATCGATTGCGGTGCCTGTGTCCCGGCCTGCCCGGTGGAGGCGATTTTCGTCCTTGACGAAGTCCCCGAACAGTGGCAACAGTACATTGAGATCGACGCGAATTGGTTCGAGGGGAAATAGCCTCTACGGCATCTGATAGGTTGACCTCATGGGCCTGATCGATCATCGATTTTCGGATAACTTCATCACCACCAATCTCGACCGCGTCTTGAACTGGGCCCGTCAATCGTCACTGTGGCCCATGGGCTTCGGTCTCGCCTGTTGCGCCATCGAGATGATCGCCACGTCGACATCTCGATACGACATCGCGCGGTTTGGTGCGGAGGTCTTTCGGGCATCGCCCCGACAATCTGACCTGATGATCGTGGCTGGAACGGTCACCAAGAAGATGGCACCGGTACTGCGTCGCCTCTACGACCAGATGCCCGAGCCCAAATGGGTGATCTCGATGGGTAGCTGTTCGAACGCGGGAGGTCCGTTTCCGACCTACAGCGTGCTGCAGGGCGTCGACAAGATTGTGCCGGTGGATGTGTACGTGTCCGGCTGCCCGCCCCGTCCTGAAGCGCTCCTGTACGGCTTGATGCGGCTCCAGGACAAGATCCGAAAAGAGAGCACGGTATTGACTCGCGAGCGGGTGATCATGGCCGGTGCGAGTGAACCGATTGTTGTCGAGGATCGGAGGTAGACGTGCTGTTTCTGGCCAAGCTCTTCCGAACGGTCTTTCTGGTCGATCTCCTCAAGGGGATGTGGGTCACGCTCAAGTACACACCGCAGCCCGCGTTCACGTTTCAGTATCCAGAGGAGCGGCGGCCTGTCGCTCCTCGGTTCCGTGGGGTGCTCCGCCTGCAGGTGGAACCGGAGACAGGAGCGCAGACGTGTATCGTGTGCGACCAGTGCGCCAAAGTGTGTCCGGACGAGCTGATTGACCTGGGTGGGCACCGCGAGCCGGGCCACAAGATCAAGGTGCTCGACTACTTCGACTTCAATTTGTCTCGGTGCAGTTTCTGTGGGTTGTGCTCGGAAGTCTGCCCGACCAAGCCCGTCAAGGCCCTGGTCCATAGTGAGGATTACGAGCTCGGGTCGTACAGTCGGAACACGCAGATCCTGCGAGTGGACGAAATGTACGACGGCGTGCCGATCGAACGCTACACCCGGTAGCGAGTGCCTCCCGAACGGGAGATCTGCGATCTTTCTCACACGTGGCCTCCGGTCTCTCCCTCCGATCTTGCCAGCGGAGGAGCAGATCAGTCATAGTCTGTCCACACGAGTCTTTGCCTCCCTTGGAGGATCCATGGGTATGTCCGTTCGCGTCCTGTTGCCTGCAGCTGCCGTCGCCGTGGCCCTGTCGGTCGTGGTAGGGGCCGCTGGCGTCCCATCCTCGACACGCAGTGAGATCCAGCTTGAGCTCGCAGACTTGCTTTATGCGGATGAACGCTACGGTGAGGCCATTCCTGCCTACCTGCGGGCCAAGGACGGGGCTGAGCCCGAGCAACTGTTGCGCGCGTCGAGCGGACTTCTCCGGTCGCTGTTGTTTGCGGCCGAGTTCAACCGTGCGTACGAGGAAGCCCTCTTTCTCGAATCGCTCGACATTGGCGATCAGCCGGAGCTTCGCACCTTGGCGGCCGACGGTTTGTGGGCGTACGGCCTCTTTGCGGAAGCCGATGCCCTATATGACGCCGTCTTGGCGCAGGAGCCGTCAAGCGCGCGCGCGCGTCACGGACTGGCGCGCAGTCTGGCGGCTCGGAATCGTCACGAGCAGGCCCTCACGGAGATTCGAGCCGCCATCGCAGCGACTCCGACAGATCCGGTTCTTCACCACACCCATGCTGAGATTCTCCGCGCACTGCACAGATACGAGCCCGCGGCCGAGGCGTTCGAGCGCTACGTCGACGTCTTGCCAAAGATCCGCGAGACTCGCCAGGTCGAGTGGGCCCGGTCCGAGGCACGCTTTCTCCGTTCGTTCGGGGATCGAGTGCCGTTCGAGATGCCGCAGGCAGATGTCGTGCACACGCTGCCATTTCGGCTCATCAACGACAAGATCGTGGTGCAAGGTCGGATCAACGGAAGCGATCCCGTTGAGCTCGTCGTCGACAGCGGCGCCGAGCAGATGGTCCTTTCTCAGGGAATGGCTGAGACCGTCGGCATCCGGGCGATTACCAAGACGATCAGTGCCGGCGTCGGGGATGTGGGGATGCGGGGGCTCGACTTCGGACGCGTGGATTCCCTTGAGATCGGGTCGTTCGAGGTGCACAACATCCCAGCGATCATTAAGAATCCGCCCCTCACCCTCGCCGGTATCCCCAGTCGCCGTGTTCCGGATAGCATCTCGCCCCTCGCCTTTGGTTTATCGGTTGTCATCGACTACCGCAGCAATCACTTGATTCTGTCAGCGCAGCTGCCTGACGAGCCGGCAGACGTCGAGTTGCCGATGCGTGTACAACGCCTAGCCGTGGTTCGAGGCATCGTCAACGACGAGCATCCGAAGAGCTTCGTGGTGGACACCGGCGGCGAAGTGATTTCGATCAGCCTCGGCACCGCCGCCGCCCTCCGCATGGTGCCGGCGCGTCACATCCCGTTGCGGGTGTTTGGTACCTCGGGGTGGGACCAGGACGCCTATCTGCTCCCCGGTATCAGCCTGGCGTTCCGCGACATCGAGTACGACAATTTCTCTGTGGTCGTCCTCAACCTGCACCGGCCGAGCGCGCTCGTCGGCTTTCATATCGGTGGGATCATCGGTCACGACTTCCTGCACAATTACCGCGTCGCCATGGACTTGGACCGGTCGGTTTTGCGGCTGAATCGGTACTAGTGTCCTGAGTTCGATAGACCTGTACATTCGGCGAGCGCTGCATCCCGTAGAGGCCGGCGTTGAGACCATCTTCTCGCGGGCTCGAATATTCCCAATATGCTCGCTCTTCGCGCCTGGCCATCCGGGCGCATCGCCGCCCTCGGTGTACAGGTATATGTTGAGATGTTGATCAGTGGGTCGTATGGCCTTCGAGGAAGGTTTCGACGGAGCTTCGTAGTTCCGGGGACAGGTCCTGGTCCTGGAGTTTTCGCAACATCGAGACCGTGGTTCGGTAGGTCCGAAGCTGGGTCACACAGCTCGGGCAGCCACTGAGATGGCGATCCAATTCGCTACGGATGTCGGAAGACAACCTCCCTTCCAGATAGTCAACCAACAGGTCTACGATCTTGCAGCAGTCCGCTAGGGTCTCAGAAGTCATACCCGATCCAGAGCGAGAACCTGACCTTCCTGAATCCTACGCTCCCGCCCTCCTGGGCGAAGACTACGTCCTCCCAATTCTTGTTGAAGAGCGTCCGCCAGGCCCAGTCAAAGTGAACCGGAAACCCGAGAGCCAGGGTTGAGAGGCTCAGTCCGTAGGATGCCCGGGCGTTCACCAGCCTGAAGCCGTCCACGACCGTTGGCTCGGTGAACACCTCCTGAAAATTCTGCAGGTCTGGATTGAAGACAAACGACTCGACGCCTCGAAACACCTCCTGGTTCGACGACCAGGCGTTCAGAGGCTCTCCTTCGAAACCGGCTGTCCCGAGATTGATGAAGAAGGTACCCCGGACGCCGCCGAGTACGCCAATCGGGGTCGCCATCGCTTCAATCAAAGGAAAACGAAGCTCGGCGTTGCCAAAGAACGCCTTGTGTCCAAGGAACTCCAGGTAGTCGTACCCCCGCATTTCGGAGTTACCGCCGAAAAAGGTGAAGTCGGGGAAGTCGCCCCAGCTCTTGAACCCACGCCCGCGCACTGCAAATACGCCATTCTCACCAAGCCTGAAGTACTTGCGGGCATCGATGTCAACGGTCTGGCGAGAGAGAAACGCGTCGCCAGCCGACGGCGCGAACTCGTAGCCGAGTCTGAACGTGCTGCCCGATAGTGGGCCGTACTGACGAAAGACCGTGGTCTCCTGCACCAGCGCAACGCCCAGCGGCAAGTAGCCGCCGTTGCGGAAGATGTTCGTGCCAAACTGTTCTTGCTGGAACCGTTCGGATTCTGCCTGAAGGGCCGGATTGTCGTATGACTCGTTGCTGTTAAAGAGACCGACGGAGAGCTCCAGTCGGCGGAAGCGATCCAGCGGGTAGACCGAGCTAAAGCTTCCCCCCCGCGTCTTGCGCACGGCCAGCGCGTCGTCGCGGCTGCGAAGCGCCAAGGCGGGGTCGAACGTGCGGCCGGGGACATACCCGTAGAAGAACTGCTCCTGGGAGAACCCTTGCAGGCCAAACTGCATACGACCGGCCAGGTTGGTGTACGACCCACCGAATGTCCGATACTGCGACACCGAGTAGGCCGTAAACCCGAGCTGCTGATCGCCCAGCACGTCGGTGAACACAATCTGTGTGCCACCCAGCACGTCACCGTTACTGGTCACGCCAAAGTTGACCGGCGGCCGCCCTTCGAGGAACAGATTTTCGAATGCCCCCTTTTGCCGACTGTTGTCACGGATCAGTGTGTGGGTCAGAGGCGCCTGAAAGTCGATGATCGGCCCGGGTGAGCCAAAGTCCTGGGTCTCGGCTGTGTAGAGTGCCTCGTCTCGGACGACCGTATGAAGCCCGTACTCGGCTTCGTAGTAGGTCACAAAGGCGATCCGCTCTTCAGTTTCATCCTCCCCGCCGCCCCTGATCACGATTGGATTGACATTCCCTGTGGCCGTGTCGGTGTACTGCCGCAGCTCTCCATTCACGAGGTCCAATGTCCAGATGTTGAAGATCTCCCCGTCACGCGCGACCTCGGGGTCTATCGGCTGAGCCGGGTCGACGGCGGTCGACGAAAAGACGAGCGTGCGGTCATCGATAAACTGTCCACCCGCATCGTCGTGCGTCCCGAAGGTGAGCTGGGTGCGAGCTCCGTCGGTTCGGTTGATCCTGAAGTACTTGTTGTTCCCGGAGACTCGTGCCAGATGCAAGACCGCGCTGCCATCTGGGGCATACAGCGGCGCGTAGTCTGCGAATTGGTCGTCGGTCAGGTTGGTCACCTGCTCAGTCGTAAGGTCGAGTTCGAAGATGTCTCCGACGCCCGCGCTCAGCGCCGAGAAGACCACCGTCGAGCCGTCCGGAGAAAAGTCAGGTGACTCAGGCTCATCGACCATCTCGAGGTCGATTCGACGCTCGACGCGTTTGGTGATGACGTTCTGCACGATCAGCGACTTGTGCTTGCCCTTTCGTACGAAGTACGCGAGGCGGTCGCCATCGGGTGACCAGCTGAGCCAAGGGACGGTGTTGAACCGCATGCCAGGCGTCGGGATGTAATCGAATCCGAACGACTGGTCGAAGCCTTCCGTGAGGTTGTCGATGACCTCGCCGGTCTGGGCGGAGAGCAGGACGACGTCGACTTCCTGGTCTTTGCGGTTCAACGCCACGGCGGCGATCACCTCGCCGGATGGAGAGCTTTCGATATTCAAGACAACCGGGTACCGCGAGAAGGCGTCGGGCGCCAGACTACGTCCGTAATCGATCGGGCGCTCCTTGTCCCGGAATGCTTCGAACCGATCGTCGAGATACCGTCGGAACTCGTCGTCGAACTCCTCAGCGTCGAGGTCGAGCGCTTCTTCGTACACGCTTTCGCCACCGCCGCCGATCGACATTCGACGCAGGCCGAAAAGGAACTCTCGGATCCCGGTTTGACCCCACCCATCCTCAATGAACTCGAACACCGCGTGTCCGAGGTTGTAGACGACCCGGGCGCTGGTGAATCCGCCGTAGGCCTGAAAATCCGTCATCGAGGGCACGTTGTCGGAGATCGACACATCGCGCACCTGCATCAAGTCCAGGGGCCGCCAGACGTCGGCCTGGTAGTCTGCCATCCCTTCGTCGACCCACAACGGCACACTGGCGCGGATCAGCGAACGGGGCACGATGTCGAACATGAAGATGTGTGTCAGCTCATGGGTGATCAGCCGGTAGAGTCCATCAGGCGGTTCGTCGAGCGGCAGCACGATCCGGTCACGCTGAGGTTCGGCGAACGCGCCCACTCCCTCTGGGTTCGCCCCGGGAATAATGTTCTGCTGCTCGAATTCGCTGTGTGTCTTGAAGATGACGAGCGGCACGACGAACGCGAGCTCGTGTTGAAGATTGGCACTGATCTGCTGATAGGCACTCTCGGCGTAGCTGGCCACCCGCTCGAGGTGGTCCTCGAGCTCAGGGTAGTAGTAGACCTCGAAGTGGTCGGTCGTGTAGATGTGCCAGTCGAACTTGTCGTACTTGACCCGGTTCTTTCCGTGGAACGGGAAGAACTGGTTTTGAGCGCTCAGCTCTTCCGTCGTCGCTGTCAGCAACAGCACAGCAAGGCATGCGGAAACCAACCCTCTGGTTCTGCGTCGGAGACGGCTGCGGGTCATCGAAGCACCTCGTGGCGGCCACATGGCCAAGGCAGGCCTGACATCGGGGACATCGATCATCTTACTGTAGCTAAGACGAGCGTCGCAATGAATCGGATCCTAAGACGAGCAAGGTTCGTACCGAGCAGCACATGCAGCAAACGGCTCACTTGTCGCCGTCTACCCGGGAGTGGTGTCCGCTTGCGTCGACTTCCGCTATCTGGAGGGGACACTCCGGCTCATCGGTGGAGCTGCGAGGCTCACTGCCGGGTGGCGGTCGCTCGGCCCTCGCTCAGATTGTTCGTATACTTGGGCACTTCCTGGAATAACCTGACGCCCTGAGGTGTTACCTCAATGTTGACACGTCGTGCATCCGCTGTCCGATCAGGTATTCACCCGGTGAGCAGTCATCTGGACGAAGACGCGCTGCACCACGTCGACAGCCTGTACGGTGCGGCCATGCGTCTGACGCGGAACCCCGCTGATGCGGAGGACCTCGTGCAAGAGACGTACGTGAAGGCTTTCAGGTTTTCCGACCAGTTTGAGCGTGGCACCAATTTGAAGGCCTAGCTTCACACGATACTGCACAACACGTTCCTGAATATGCGGAGGCGAGCAGGCCGGACTCCCGTGGATGTCGACAGCGAGATCGTGGAGCGCTCGGCCGAAGACAGCGCTCGGACCGAGACCCAGAGCAGATCCTCATACGGGATACGCTGAGTGCCGATCTGCAGCGCGCGATCGATTCGGTGCCTGAAGTGTTTCGTCAGGCCGTTTGGCTCAGGGACGTGGAAGAGTTTTCCTATGCCGAAATTGCTGAGATGCTCGGCATTGCACGCGGCACCGTCATGTCGCGAATCTCCCGCGGACGACGAATGTTGTACAAGCAGCTGGCTGGAGAAGAACGCGCCAATCGCGGTCTGCGGGTGGTCAAGGCGTGAAGCCAGATAAACACCGCGAGGAAGAGACGAAGAGACCATGAAGAGTTGCCATGACATCGACGTGATCATGACCGCATACGTCGACAGAGAGGTGACGGCCCAAGAAACGGCCGAGGTCGACGCGCATCTGGCGATCTGTCCGCCGTGTCGAGAACGAGCATCTTCCGAGGGCATGGCGCGGCAGGTGCTTCATGCCAAGGCGGCCACCCTGGTGGAGCGCGCGCCGGTGGGACTCAGGGCGCGATGCATCGCCGCGACGTCAAGTGCGTCGCCGCAGGACCAGCGTACCAGCGGCGGTGCTGCCACACGTCCGCGCATGGCGGGCTGGGTTCCGCTGTCGATGGCGGCGACGGTACTGCTGGCGGTTGGCGCCGTTTTCATCGTTGGACAGAACAAGCAGCTGGAGGCGGCCTTCGCAGCCCAGCTGGCCATCGATCATGATCGGTGCTTCACTCATCTTGACGAGGTTGTCGCAGGGTTTGACGAAGCGCGCGCGAAGAGTGTTCTGGCCGATGCGCTCGGGATTGGGACGACCGTTCCGCCGGAATCGGGTGATTTTGACCTGCTCGATGTGCGGCAGTGTCTGTACGACGAGGGAACAATGGCCCACGTGCTCTGCGAATGGCGTGGCCAACCGGTCTCACTCTTCGTGGTGCCAGGACGGTCTGATCGAGAGCAGATCCTTGAGATCGTAGGTCACGACGCGGTAATCTGGTCGGGAGATGGCAATGCCTACGTTCTGGTGGCCGAGCAGGGTCCGGTGGAGATCGGCCGGGTTGCCGAGTATGTCAGGCAGTACACAGACTGAGGGAGCCCATATGATGCGACGATGGACCGTAGCGGTGGGGGCGGCCCTGGCGTTGGCACTGTTGACCCTTCCGGCGACGCCCGGGTTCACGGTCGAGTCGTTCGCGCTGACCGGTGGGGAGGTGGCGGCAGCGGCGTGCGAGGCCGACGCCAAGCCGGCTCCGCTCGATTACACACTCAAGGACATGAACGGGCACGACGTCGATCTGGCATCGTTCAAGGGCAACGTCATCCTGCTGAACTTCTGGGCGACCTGGTGTGGGCCCTGCAAGATCGAGATTCCCGGCTTCATCGAGCTTCAGGATGAGTACGGTGATGACGGGTTTGTGGTGCTCGGCCTGTCGACCGACGATACGCCTGACCAGATCAAACCGTTCGCCGACGAGTTCGCGGTGAACTACCCGATGCTGGTCGGTCTCGACGAAACCGAGTTTCAAGAAGCCTGGGGGCCGATTTGGGGACTCCCGATGAGTTTCTGGATCGACCGTGATGGAACGTGGTGCAAGACCCACATGGGTATCGGCACGAAGGACGAGTTCGAAGCGGATCTCAAGTCGCTCCTCTGAGTCTTCCGCACATCGCCGATAGCGGGCTTCTTGAGCACTCCGACTTCGGACTCTACGGTCATCCCGGCGAGGAACCGCACGACGCTCGCCCCAGGACCATTCCACGACCCACGATGCACGACCTACGACGCTCGACCATCCCGACCTGTAGTATGATCCGCGCATGTTGAAGGGCTTTCAGCACGCGCGGCTGGCCTGCGGTTGTCAGCTTCGATTTCAAGACGGCGTTGAAGGCAGTCCGGTGACCGTCGTGATCGACAAGAAGGCGGCAAGCTGTGGGTTGTCGCTTCACGTGCAAGATATGGCCGTGTACGACTATCGCGAGGCGCTGAGAGCCTCGACCCGGATCAACCCTCTGCCCGAGGGTGAGTACGAGGAAGAGGGCTAGCGGTCGTTCCTCCGGCTTCAGGCCCACAACATTCCGGATCACCGGGAGCATCGATGGACAAGCTCTCATCAGAACTCGAGATCGACTGTCCATGCTGCGGTTCGACGATCGTTGTCGATGTCGCTCTGAGGCGAGTGCTGTCACATCGAGAGCCCGAGCGAGCCGACAAGCCGAAGCTGGACGAGGCGCACCGCATTCTTGCCTCCGAGAAGGCCAAACGGGAGGCCTTATTCAGCCAGTCGGTGGCGGAAGAGAAAGGACGCGGCGACGTGCTGTCCAAGCGTTTCGACGAGGCGCTCAAGCAGGCGAAGAAGGAACCGATCGAGAGGCCGATGCGCGACTTTGATCTGGACTAGAACGGTCGGCGCGCAGACTCACGACCTTCCCGGCCCCCACCGCCCTTTTGGTATTTCACTCCATCTCTCCTGGCCCCTGTAATACAGCGGCACTCGGTTCGGATAGCGATATTTGAACGCCCGGTATCGGCGCCTGAGGCGCGCGATTCGTCGGTCAGACGAGCGAATCGGTCGGTGCGGATAGTCTTGGAGAAGACGTTCGGCCTTCCAGATGTTGCATGTCGACAAGCGCCAGTCGTAAGAACCCAGCCGGCGGAGGTCGACCACGGCGTACCCGACGATGCGGCCCGTCAGGTCGATGTACGGGTCGACATAGCTCAGTGCGAGGTCGCGTGCCGTACGAAAGACGGGCGTGCGCCCATGTAGCCCCGGATCGCGCGAGCGTGCGACAGAACCCCAGCGTTGGCCTCGGCGATAGACAAACAGTACGTGGTCGAGACGGTCGACCGATTCGAGGCTCAAGACGAGTGGCGGGTACCCGTGATACTCGAGGATCACCGCCGCGGCGAGTGCCGCTTCCATACAGTGTGCGCTCCAGTGCCGGACCACCCCGCGGAAGCTTCGGAGCGTTCCTCTGCCTGGAGGCGGCTCCACGTTATACGGCAGATCGTTCAGAAAGCGTTGTACCTGTCGGGGTGTCCGGAGGCGCGCAACGAGTTGGGCCTCGCGGGGCGTCAGTCGTCGTTGCGTGCGCACATCGATTCAGAGTGTCGTGGTCGGATGGGGTAGGCCGGCGCGCGAATCCGGTACACTGCGAAGTATGACTCAACACGGAGGCCCGCAGTTTTGGGTCGGGACGTCGGGCTACAACTACGCCGAGTGGAAGGGGAGCTTCTATCCGGAGAAATTCTCATCCAAGAACATGCTCCCGTAATATGCTGAACGACTGCCGACCGTGGAGATCAACTACACCTTTTACCGGATGCCAACAGCGCGTCTCCTTCAGGGATGGTCGGTGATCACTCCAGAGACGTTTCGGTTCACCCTCAAGGCGCCCCGGCGGATCACCCATGATGCTCGGCTGAAAGACTGCGATGAGCTGACCCGGGCGTTCTGCGATGCGGCCGGATCGCTCCGGCAGAAGCTGGCGGTGCTCCTGTTTCAGTTGCCACCGTCGTTCAAGAAGGATCTTGATGTCCTGGGCGCGTTTTTGACCTCACTGCCGCCTGGGGCTCGCTCGGCCTTCGAGTTCCGTCATCGGTCGTGGCACGATCCTGACGTCTTCGAGCGTCTTGCTGGGCGCGGTGTGGCGCTGTGCGTCGCGGATAGCGACCGGCTGTCGACGCCGGTGGAAATCACCGCGCCGTATGCGTACTTCCGTCTTCGAGACGAGGGCTACCAGGACCAGGACCTGGCACGCTGGGCCGACACGATCAAGACCAGCACGACCGGCTGTCAAGATGTGTTTGTCTATTTCAAGCACGAGGACAAGGGGAAAGGGCCTGAGTTCGCACGCGCGTTGATCGACCAGCTTCAGGCCTGATATCTCACCACAACGTGGGAGGTTCGCATGGGGTTTGGCATCATCTTCGTCGTCGTGCTGCTCGTGGTCGCGCTAGTGTTTGGTGTGATGTTGGTCGGTATCTTCAACAAGCTCGTGACCTACCGCAATCGCTACAAGAACGGGTTCGCTCAGATCGAGGTTCAGCTCAAGCGTCGTTACGACCTGATTCCAAACCTCGTTGAGACGGCGAAGGGCTACATGTCACACGAGCGGGAGACTCTCGAAGCCGTGATCACGGCTCGCAACCAGGCGGCCAGCGGGCTCACGGCAGCGGCGGCAGATCCCGGCAACGCCCAGGCGATCCAGGGTCTCGCCGGTGCCGAGGGTCTACTCTCCGGTGCCATCGGTCGATTGTTCGCCGTCGCCGAGCAGTACCCAGACCTGAAGGCCAATCAGAACATGATGCAGCTCACCGAAGAGCTGACCTCGACCGAGAACAAAGTGGCATTTGCCCGACAGGCGTTCAATGATGGCGTGACGGTTTACAACACGTACCGTCAGTCGTTTCCCACCGTCATGGTGGCGGGCATTTTCGGTCACAGTCAGGACGCGGCCCTGCTGGAGTACGAGGACCGCGAACAGATCCAGGAAGCTCCGAAGGTGTCGTTCTAGTCGCCGCTCTCCTCGTACCGTCGTCACACGCCGACACCCTCCGAGCCCGGGATGGCCACCGACTTTTTCGAACGACAGGACGCCGCGCGACGGATCACGGCGCGGCTCGTGGCCCTGTTTGCGATGGCGGTGGCCGTCATCATCGTGTCGGTCGATCTCCTCGTTGCCCTCGTGCTCGCGTATACGGACCTTGGGTCCGAATCCGGACTACTCGAGCTTGCGCGCCAACACGCGACGGATCCGACGGTCCTGGCATTCGCCGTCGGAGGGACGGCCCTCGTGGTCACTCTGGGGAGTGTCTATAAAGTGCTGGATCTGTGGGGTGGCGGGCCGGTGGTTGCCGAGCACCTCGGGGGCCGCCGTCTCAACCTCGATACGACCGTCCCGACCGAGCGCCAGCTTCTCAATGTGGTCGAAGAGATGGCGATTGCCTCCGGGACCGCGACACCGCCCGTCTATCTGCTCGACGATGAAAATGGGGTCAACGCGTTCGCCGCCGGCTACGCGCTCGAGGATGCCGTGATCGGCGTCACACGCGGCACGGCCGAGCGACTGTCGCGCGACGAGCTGCAGGGCGTCGTGGCGCACGAGTTCAGCCACATTCTCAATGGTGATATGCGCCTCAATCTCAGGCTCATCGCCCTCTTGCACGGGATCATGGTCGTGGCACTGATCGGACAGTTCATCTTTCGAGTGGTCGCGTACTCCGGTATCGGCCGGCGAGGCCGCAAAGAGGACACGCCGCTGCCCCTCGTGGCCATGGGCGCGTTGGCGCTTGGGGCCGGGTTGGTTGCGATCGGGTTTTTCGGCATGTTCTTTGGCAGCATGATCAAAGCCGCCGTGAGTCGACAGCGTGAGTTCCTTGCGGATGCGTCGGCCGTGCAGTTTACGCGGAATCCACTGGGGATCGCGGGCGCACTCAAGAAGATTGGTGGGTTTGTCCGCGGCGCAGTTGTGAAGAGCCCGAACGCGCCCGAGGTCAGTCATCTGTTTTTTGGACAGGCGACGTCCGGACTGATCTCGATGTTCGCCACCCACCCGCCCCTCTCTGAGCGAATCGCCCGATTGGACCCGGTGTGGGATGGGAAGTTCGTAGAGTCACGCCTCCCGCCCGAGTCAGAACGGTTGCCGCCGCCGTCGTCCGAGTCGGCCGCCGCCGTCGCGCAGCTGGCCTCGCCCGAGCCCGGTCCGAGTCTCAGGCTGGCGGTTGCTGAGATCGGCCGGCCCAGCCAGATGCATCTGGCGTATGCCGCGCAGCTGGTGAACCAGATTCCGGATCCGCTGGTTCTGGCTGCACACGATACCTACAGTGCGCGGGCCCTCGTCTACGCCTTCTTGATTGACAGGCAACCCACCTATCGCGAACGACAGCTGAACCATCTGTCCCGTCACGCCGACGCCGGTGTCCTGAAGGAGACGGAGCAGCTGATCCGGCCGGTGGCCGGCCTCGATGCGGTGACACGACTACCGCTCATCGAGATGGCGATGCCCGCCCTGGGTGCCCTCTCGCAGACGCAGTATGACGCGTTCAGGCAGAACGTCGGTGTGTTGATCGCGGCCGATGACCAGCTCGGCTTGTTCGAGTGGTCCGTGCAACGCATCGTGACCAAGCATCTGGACGCGCAACACGGGCGGACTGCCCCCTCGCGGGTACGGTATCTCACGCTGGAACCGGTCGGGCGACCGTGTGCGCTGGTGTTGTCGATGCTCGCCTGGGTTGGCCACCCGTCAGAGACGGCAGCCATACGCGCGTTCGCGGAGGGCTGGGACCTGCTCGGCCTTCCCTCCACACGACTGCTTCCGCTCGAGCAGTGTGACTTCGCACAGCTCGACGGGGCGCTGGGCGACCTGGACGGGTTGGCGCCACTTGCCACGCGTACGCTGTTGCAGGCGTCGGCAGCCTGCATCGAATGGGACGCGACGGTCACCGTGAACGAGAGCGAGCTACTGCGAGCCGTGGCGGCCTCCCTGAGCAGCCCCATGCCCCCCTTTGTCGTCGTCCGGACAGACTGAGCCTGCGACAGGCGACTCGAATCAGCGACGCGACCGGGTCTACTAGGACACTAGGTGTCGTGGCGCAGGGCGAAACCGATCGCGACCTGTTCCGCCCAGTACCCGTCAAAATCTGTCGTCGAATGTGTGAAGAAACCGCAGTGTCCTCCGTGCCGCGTGACAGCCACGGTGATGGCCGGATTGGCCGCGACCGCTGGATCGCGGAACTGCTCGGGCGGGACGAACGGGTCATCCTCGGCGCTCAGAATCAGCGTGGGCAACTCGATGGTGTGGGCTACCCGTAGGCTGCTCGCCCGGTGATAGTAGTCGTCGGCATCTCGAAATCCATGGTGGGGCGCAGTGAACGCCTCGTCAAAGCCGCGGACGGTCCGCACGCCGGCCAAACGGCCGAGGTCGAAACGACCCGGCAGCGCGCGCGCCTTCCGCCGTATCCGACCGCGTAGGTTCCTCACAAAATTGAGTTCGTACATCAGGTTGCCGGGACGTTCCAGCGCATCGACACACCGCGCAAGGTCCATGGTGGGTGAGACGGCGCAGACTGCGATGAGCGCGTCGGCTGGTCCTTGCGGTCCGTGGGCGCCGGCGAGACGGAGGGCGATGTTGCCGCCGAGCGAGTACCCGACGACAGCGACGCGGGCCAGCCCATCGAGCTCCACGAGCTCCTGGATGACCGCTGCGGGGTCAGCGGAGAGGCCTGAGTGGTAGAGCCCTTCCGACAGGTGCTCGGTTCCACCGCAGTTACGCTGATTGAGCAGCACGACATTGAAGCCCCGGGCATGTCCCTTGTCCGCCAGTCCTCGCATGTAGTGCGCCGTGCTCGATCCCTCGAGTCCGTGGAGGACAAGCAGGGTGGGATGCGGTTTCGGGTCCGGCTGCCAGTAACAATGGGCGAGGACACGGGCGTCGGGCGCCACGTCGAAGTAGCGGGGCTGCGGAGGTGGGAGCCGTGGAAAGTACCTCGGCCGGCCCCACGCGTACAGCGTCATGCGATGCCCGCCGTCCAGACCTGGTGCCGGAACGAACTGATCGAGACCGCGCCGATCGTCGCGCCGTCGGGATCCGTCGAGCCCGGTTTCGGCTCGGTCGAGCGCCGGGTCGACGTTGGGGCCGTCAGCTAGATCGAAGGCCTGAGGCCTCACCGAGTTGTGGCGCATCTGGGGTCGACGAAACTCCTTCGACCTACGACTCTATCAGTTGTCTCGAAGGGTTGAGGTGTCGTGCGTATCGACGCTCGTGGCCAGTGGGTTGCGGCCCTCGAGATCATAGATATGAAACCGTCCAGTTCGTCGGGTCTCCGGGAGATCCAGCGGGTGCTCGGTAATGAGGTAGTCCAGCTCGTAGCGGTCGGCGAGGAGCAACGCGCGTGAGGCATCGAGCGATTCGAAATCACCCAGGTCGCTGAGTCGCTCGGAGAGTCGGTGGGCGATATCTGCAGAGTAGATGGCGATACCGGTGTCCCCGATGATCTCGAGATAGACATCCCGTCCACTGGCCGCGCGCACGCTTGTTCCGTATCGGGAGGCGTGGTCCGGCTCCGTGAGAAAGTGCGTGCCCACTGGTTGACGCGACGCCCATCTCATCACATCGTGCCAATCCGTGGCGGCAAGATGCGGCTGGACGATCGGCTGGCCGGCGCGTTCCACCCCCATCACGTATCCGCCGCGAGCGAGCGCCAGCAGCAAGAGGAGGGAGACCACGGCCCAGCGCGGAGTCGCCCGGAGCCACGTGGCACGGGCGCGTGCCCACACCGGACTCTCAACGAGGAGCCAGACCAGGTAGCAGCTGGCGAAGATGTCCAGGATCCAGAAGATGCGGTTGAACTGCAGCTGGACGACGAGCGCGACGTGCGCTGCGGCGAACGGCACTGACAGAAGAAACAGTCCGAGGAGGACGGCGCAGCCGACAACGAGGCCGTTCTCCGTCGGAGCGTTGATGCCGATCGACCTGCGGTATCGATAGATGGCAGCGATGAGCCCGGCGACGGCGAAACTGCCGACCCAGGTAACAAGTGGCCAGTTGGTCGCGATGAGATAGTCCTTGGACGACAGTGCGCTCCACCACGCTGCATCCATGACGACAAGCTGGCCGCGGAGCGGTCCGACAAGCATCCACACGGCGGTCGCCGCCGATGCAGCGGTCAGCACGACGAGCGCTGGCCGGGCCACGCTGTCAGTCACGAGTGCCGCCGTGCCGACCCAGATCACGAACCAGAGGCCGGTCGTGGGATGGACCAAGAGCGCAACCGTGGTAATGCTCAGGGCCAGCCACGTGCGGCCTCGTAGCAAGGCGGCAACCGCCCACAGCCCAACCGTGAAGGCGAGGAGGCGGGGATGAAAGTACGATTCGAACGTGTTCACCGCAGTGTCGGGGATGCGGTGCCGAATCGTCACTCCGATCGCGAGCGCTGCTACCGTCCACCAGCTCGCATACATCGCGCGGCCGATGGCGACAACGGCACCAAAGAGGAGCAAGAGCGTGACGCCGTACGCAGTGAGGAACGCTAGTGGCATGGAGACACCGGTGGCATGGAGGACGCGGGCGAGCCAATCGTCAAACAGGAAGAACCGGTCTTGTGCGCCGATGACCGACGCATCGTGTGGGTACAGGTCCGGCGTCAGATGCTGGAGGACGACCGGGATATAGAATGCCTGATCCGAGACGCCATAGCGGTAGCCGCCCACGTTGAGGACCAACAGGAGTCCGAATCCCACCGCGCCGATTCCGAGGATCGCAAGACGTCGCATCGGTCTGCCAGACTATCGACAGAACGAGCCGTCAGTCGCTCAGTCGCGCTGCTTTCTGAAGGAGGTTGCACGCGAACGTGTGCAGTGGCGCGCAGAACTGGTGCCACGTGGCCTGAGGTGCCGCGAGGATGACCCTCACGTCGGGAGGCTATATGGCCCCTCATCTCCAGACGGTCCATACAGCGCTGGAACCGGGATGTCGTGCATCTGGAGGTAGACGGTCAGCTGGCCGCGGTGATGAACGAGATGGTTGAGGACAAGGTGCCGCATCATGACGATCTTGGGCATCGTGAACAGGTCCTGTTTGCCGCGTGTGAGCGTCCACGGCTCGCACAGCGTTCTGTCCACGGCCCCCACCAACTGCGCACGAGCTTCCCGTACGTTGGCGTCGAACCGACTCAGCAGCTGCGCGGTTGACTTTCCACGCCGTCTCATCTCGTCCCCTTCCGACGGCAGATCGCACGACTGGCAGGTCATGACCACGGCGATCCATCGCGGCAGGTCCGCGACGTGGCCCGCCAGCTCGCCCATCGCAGTCGAGCGGTCATGCGGTCTCCATCCGAAGGCGGCGTCAGGGATGCGCTCGAGCAGCTGGCGTGTCGAACCGATCTCGCGATCGTATTCTGGTAGGAGAACGTCGATGAAAGGCACGCGCACCCCGACGAGGACGGAACAAACCGCATTGTACAATGCCCGCAGTGCGACTCCGTGAGCTCGATATCGGGTGCTTTGGCGGCGGAACGGGACTGCCCAGTCTGATCGGAGGACTCAAGCACAATCCGTGGGTGCATGTCCACGCCGTGGTGACGATGTTTGACAGCGGTGGCAGCTCAGGGCAGCTGCGCGACCAGCTCGGCGTCCTGCCACCCGGTGACGTCCTCAAGTGCGCGCTCGCTCTGGCGCGGAATGAAGCGGAGGCACGCCGGATTCTTCTCTCCCGGCTCCCCGGACTCGAGAGCGGACGCTTGGGCGGGCACACCAGCGGCAACTTGCTGCTGTCGATGATGGAGCAGTACAGCGGTGACTTCTTGGCGGCCGTCGACTCACTGCGAAACCTCTTGGGCTGCAACGGGCATGTCTGGCCGATCAGCGTCGAACATGCGAGTGTCTGTGCGGAGTACGAAGACGGGTCTCGGACGAAGGGCGAGGTGGCGGTCGACAAGGAGCAGACACAGGGTCGACGAATCATTCGGACGTGGCTTGACCCAGAGGTCGGGATTCACTCACCGGTTGCCAAGGCGATTCAGACCTTCGACGCCGTTATCATCGGCCCAGGGAGCTTCTTTACGAGCTTGATGCCGATCTTGCTCGTGAACGGCGTGCCAGCGGCGCTGCGCGCCGTGAGCGGCCCGATCGTGCTTGTCGCGAATATCCTGACCGAGGGACGGGGCATGAAGGGGTTTACCGCTGGCGATGCCGTCCGCCATGTCAGCGATGCGATCGGGCGGCCGGTTGATGTCGTGCTCGTCAACAGCGGACACCCGTCGAGCGAGGCGCTCGATCGTTACGTGGCTGAGGACAAGGAACTGTTACCGGTTGGCGATGTACCCCCAGGGCTGCGACGTGATTGCTGGTCAGTTCTGGCAGGGGGCGATCGCCCGGCATGCTCGCCGACGCCTGTCGTATGCGGTGTGGAGCGTCCTCGCGGACCGTCTGTTCAGCTGACCGGCGGCCTCGGTGCGGGACGTGTTTCTGAATCACTCGCGCCGCGCTCGTTTACCGGACGGAGTGGTCTTCCTCGCCTTCTTGTTCGTCGTGCGGGCCACGATCTTGGCGGCCGCCCGCTCGATTGTCTCTCGCATCAGCGTCCGAGCCGATCCCCCTGTCGCGGTGGCCGGCCGGCCTGTGACCCAGATGTCGGGCATTTGATCGGCCAGGATGTCATCGAAGTCTCCTTCGCTCTTGACACTGAGCGGCGCGAATTCAGTGATGTCGATGGGGCCGGACCAGTAGTCGCGGTGCTTGATGAGCAGCCAGTTGCGACCCCGCTGCTTCGCCGACGTGTTCGCCCGGTCGCGTGTGCGGACCAGAACCCACGACCCTTTGAGTTTGTACCCATCGAGTGAGAACTTCAGGTCACCCTTCTGTAGGGCGGCGTCGATGTCATCGACCTCCGATTCCCACGTGCCTCGGTCCCAGAGCATGACGATTCCGGCACCATACCCCTCGGGAATCACCCCTTCGAAGGTGCCGTAGTCGAGAGGATGGTCTTCGGTGCGCACGGCCATCCGCTTGTCGGCCGAGTCAAGCGACGGACCCTTGGGTATAGCCCATGACAGCAGCACGCCGTTGTGCTCGAGTCTGAGGTCGTAGTGGAGATGGCTGGCCAGGTGCTTTTGAACGCAAAAGTGCCGCGCGGCGGGTGAGTGCCATGTGGCCCCACCCGTGGGCTCGGGGGTCTTCGAGAAGTTCCGCTTTCGACGGTATGCATCCAGTGACATTGGAGTGAGGTCGATCATAGCAGTCCAGAATCTCATCTCCTTTGCCCGTATGATTGACCGTATGCAGCACTCTTCCGATGGGCAGTGGTTTGGGCACCCACGTGGTCTCTCCACACTGTTCTTCACCGAAATGTGGGAACGCTTCAGCTACTACGGCATGCGTGCCCTCCTGATTCTCTTCATGACCGACATGGTCGCCAGCGGCGGTCTCGGGATGACCGATGTCACTGCGACGGCCATCTACGGGCTCTACACGTTTGCGGTGTACGCCGTCGCTCTGCCTGGTGGCTGGATTGCCGACCGGTTGCTGGGCCAGCGAAGGGCGGTGCTGTGGGGCGGAGTCGTGATTGCGGCCGGTCATTTCACGATGGCGGTTCCGACCACCAGTGCGTTCTACCTCGGACTGACCTTGATCGTCCTCGGGACCGGGTTGCTCAAGCCGAACGTCAGCGCAATCGTGGCGGACCTCTACCCGGAGGGTGGCGCGCGTCGCGATGCAGGATTCTCGGTGTTCTACATGGGCATCAACGTTGGGGCCTTGGCCGGGCCACTCGTATGCGGCACGTTGGGAGAGAACGTGAACTGGCACCTTGGGTTCAGTGCGGCCGGTGTCGGTATGGGGCTTGGTATTGTCCAGTATGTGTGGGGGTGGCGGTACCTGGGTGACGCTGGTGTGCTGCGGGCCAAGCCGGACGAGCGTGCCCACTCCTGGCGGACCTTCCTGTGGGGGGTCGGGCTTGTGGTCGGGCTGGTCGTCCTGCTGGTTGGCCTGCAGTCGGGCGGTCTTCTCACCTTGTCGTTCCTGAATGTGGCGCAGGGAACCGGTCTGATCATCACGATTCTCGTGATCGTGTATTTCGCGTATGTGTTTCTGTTCGGGGGGCTCAACCCCGACGAGCGAAAGCGGGTTGCCGTCATCCCACTGCTGTTCCTGGCCGCCGCGGTCTTCTGGTCGGGATTCGAGCAGGCGGGCTCGTCAATGAATCTGTTTGCGGAACGGCTGACGGACCGCGTGGTCTTTGGGTGGGAAGCGCCGGCCAGCTGGCTTCAGTCGATTAACCCGCTGTTCATCGTTGCGTTGGCACCGGTGTTCGGATCGCTCTGGGTGTGGTTGGGATCTCGCAACCCCTCGATCCCCCTCAAATTCACGTTTGGGTTGATCCAGCTGGGCCTCGGTTTCTTTGTCCTCGCCTGGGGCTCGACCTTTGCCACCGAGGGAGACCTGGTGAGCCCGATGTGGCTGATCATGACCTACTTCTTTCACACGACCGGCGAGCTCTGCTTGAGCCCGGTCGGTCTCAGCAGTATCACCAAGCTGTCACCGCAGCGTTTCGTCGGTCAAATGATGGGAATCTGGTTCATGGCCGCCGCTCTTGGGAACCTCCTGGCCGGACTCGTGGCCGGTCTAATCGAGAGCCTGCCGCTTCCGCAGCTGTTCGGTACCGTAGGCCTCATCGTCGCCGGCATGGGCCTGTTGATGTTACTCGTGAGCGGGCCGGTGGGTCGGCTGGCCGGCGACGTCAAGTGAACGAGACGGGTGTCGGCTGGGCGCCGGCGGCTGCCCCTCTCAGACAGACGGAGACAGATGCACGCACTCCTCGTCTCTACATATGAAATGGGTCGCCAGCCCTTTGGGCTGGCGTCGCCGGCGGCCTGGCTTCGACAGGCCGGAGTCGATGTCACCTGTCTTGATCTCTCGCGACAACCATTCCAGGCGGAGCTGGCGTCAGCAGACTTTGTCGGATTCCATTTGCCGATGCACACGGCGACCCGACTGGCGGTGCCGGTCATCCGACGGGTGCGGGAGCTCAACCCCAAAGCGACCCTCTGCTGCTATGGCCTGTATGCGCCACTGAACCGACAGCTTCTTGCGGCCCTCGGTGTGGAGGCTATTCTGGGCGGAGAGTTCGAGGCCGACCTGGTCGCGCTGGCCACCGGTCAGTCACCGCCCGGTGAGGTTCAGGGGGGTGGGCTGCCGCGGCTTCCGTTCCTCGTGCCCGATCGAGCCGGGCTTCCGCCACTGTCTCGCTACGCGTCGTTACGGCAGGGTCGAGCCCGGAGAGTCGTCGGGTATACCGAGGCCAGTCGCGGGTGTCGGCACCATTGTCGGCATTGCCCGGTGGTGCCGGTCTACAACGGCCAGTTTCGGGTCGTGCCGGTCGAGGTCGTCCTCGAGGATATTCGCCGCCAGGTGGCTGGCGGGGCCCAGCACATCACATTCGGAGACCCCGATTTCTTCAATGGCGTCGGTCATGCGACGCGAATCGTCGAATCGATTGGCCGGACGTTTCCGGACCTGACCTACGACGTCACCATCAAGGTCGAGCACCTCTTGCGTTATCGCGACCAGCTCACATCGTTGCGCGACACGGGGTGTCTCTTTGTCACCAGCGCCGTCGAGTCGTTTGACGACGGTGTGTTGGCCGCCTTGGAAAAACGGCACACCTCCGACGACGTGCGACGCGCGGTCGCTGAGTGCCGTCGGATTGGTCTCGAACTCGTTCCGACGTTCGTGGCCTTCACACCGTGGACGACCCTCGATCGCTACGTCACCTTTCTCGAAGCGATCGATCAGTTGTCGCTCGTGGACCACGTGGCGCCCATACAGCTCGCGATCCGACTCTTGGTGCCCGAGAGCTCTCGTCTGCTGACGTTGCCCGAGGTGACCCGCTGCCTCGCACCCTTCGACCCGATCCGGCTCGTGTATCCATGGCGACATCCCGACCCACGAGTCGATGAACTGTGCGACGAGGTAGGCGCCCTCGTGGGCCGACGCCTGACATCGTCTCGCCGCGAGCTGTTCGCCGACATCTGGGAGGTCGCCCATCATCTGGTCGGCCGAGCGAGCGGTACGCGCACGCGCATTCCGCCCAGTCGCGCCGAGGTCCCGTTCCTCGATGAGCCCTGGTACTGTTGAGCCGAGCCAACTACCGAGCAGGTTGCTCTGGTTTGAGAAAGTAACGAGTCAGGAGACGAGCTCATCGATGCGACGCGTTCTCTTGATTGCTTCGACCACCGGGTATCAGGTTCGATCATTCGGTGAGGCTGCCGACCGGTTGAACATCGAGCTGGTGCTGGCGACCGACCGATGCCATGTGCTCGATGATCCCTGGCGTGACAACGCGATCGCGATCCGGTTCGACGATGAGGTCTCGGCCGTTGAGGGGATCAGAGCGGCGTTGACCGAGTCTCCGGTCAGCGGCGTCCTGGCGGTCGGTGACCGCCCGGCGTTGATTGCGGCGCGGACGGCGGAGGCGCTGGAGCTCCCGGGTAGCCCGCCGCAGGCTGTCCGCATCGCCGGAAACAAGCTGCTGACCCGTATTCGGTTGCGGGAGGCAGAACTGCCGGTACCGTGGTTCACGGCCGTCCACCTCGGCGAACGCGTATCCGACGTGACCGACCGGATCTCATTTCCGTGTGTGGTCAAGCCGCTCACTCTGTCTGCGAGCCGAGGGGTGATGCGAGTCGACTCGCCCGGGCAGTTCGAGAAGGCGATCGAGCGAATCGGCCGCCTGCTTCAGCGTCGTGACGTCACGGGACAACGCGATCCCTCCCAACTGACGATTCTTGTCGAGCAGTACCTGCCGGGACGCGAGGTGGCCGTCGAAGGCCTCTTGAGGGACGGCGTCCTCCAAACACTTGCGGTTTTCGACAAGCCCGATCGGCTCGACGGACCGTTCTTCGAGGAGACGATCTACGTGACCCCATCTGTGGCGACCAACCCCGAGGATCGCGAGATCCGACAGGCCGTGAGACACTCCGCGGCCGCGATCGGGCTTACGGATGGGCCGGTGCATGCCGAGTGCCGGATCGGCCCTGACGCACTGTTCGTCCTGGAGATTGCGCCGCGCCCGATTGGCGGGCTGTGCGCGAAGGCGCTTCGGTTCTTGGCTCCGAGCGGAGAGACGGTGTCGCTGGAGGAGCTGCTTCTGCGACAGGCGTTGGCCGAACCGGTTGCTGAGTATCGACGAGAGGACCTCGCCGCCGGCGTCATGATGATTCCGATTCCAAACGATGGCCTCTACAAGAGCGTCCGCGGTTTGGAGTCAGCGCGCGCGGTCCCGCGGATCGAGGAGATCGTCATTACCGCTCAGCGAGACCAGAGAATTCGGCCGTTGCCGGAGGGTGGAAGCTACCTGGGCTTCATCTTTGCTCGAGCCGATCAGCCCACCCAGGTCGAGTCGGCCCTGCGGTCGGCACACAGCTGCCTGGAGTTTGAGATCGCCGCCCCAATCCTGATCGTCTAAGCACCACGATTCACGAAACTGGTGTCTACGCCTTCTCCTGCGGGGGGACGAAATCCGGTGGGAGGGCCGATCCTTCGCCGAAGAAGAAATCCTCCATGAACTTGGCGACCATCTGTTGAGCCTCTTTTTGCCAGGGCATGAGACGGTACTCGTTGAGAATCATCTTCATGCGTTCTTCCCAGAGGGCCCATGCCTCAGCCGACACACTCTCGTAGATCCGCTGACCGAGCTCGCCGGGCCACGGTGGCTTGTCCAGACCCGGCATCTCCTTCTGAAACTTCACACACTTGACGGTGCGACCACCCGCAGCAGAGGGTGGCGTGCTGGCCGGCTTGTCGTCAGTTGGATCCACTGTCTCGTTCCTCCCGCACCGGCGCCCCAGGCGCCTGGGTGCCGAGCTCCTGACCTGCGACCTTAGTACTGCGTTTCACAATCACGGCAACGTATCGACCACCGATGCATCCCGCCTCGCGGCGTTGGTCCTCGCACCGGGTTCTAGTGTCCTGCGTTCGATATATCTGTACATTCGGCCGGCGCTACGTCCCGTAGAGGCCGGCGCTGTGTCCTTCTTCTCGCGGGCTCGAATATTCCCGATATGCTCGCTCTTCGCGCCTGGCCACCCGGGCGCAGCGCCACCCTCGGTGTACAGGTATATCGATCGCAGGACACTAGTGTACCCCCTCCGTCGACGTCCTAGCTGGCCAGAGCGAGATCTTTTGGTCGCCCAGTTCGGCGGTCACGACCCGCATGACATCGACCCGTGTGTCGTTGAAACAGGCGCCGCCCCCGAGGTCAGTCGGGGAATCGTCCACGAGCGCGTTCGCGGTGGAGCCGTTCATCGTGCTCTTTCTCCACAACCCCTTCGGTAAGCCAACGGTTCCGGGCTTCATGTCAGGGTTCAACCGAACCGGGCAGTGAATCTCGCCGAGATCGTTGAACACGCGGACAGTATCTTCGGTGCTCAAGCCTCGCGCACTCGCGTCGTCCGGATGCATCTCGAGCGACGCGAGTCGCGTACGGAGCTCGCCCAGCGTGGATGTGATGGTTTTGGAGGTCGCCGGCGAGAGCAACACGAGCGGGTACGTGTCGGCAGCAGTCTGCCCTTGATACGCATAGATCCCGGCCGGCGCTTCAGAATCGAGCGCGTCTGGAAACAGGTCGATCTTCTCATCCGAGGTGCGCGGGAAGACATCGACGAACTGAATCGGGAGTGTCCGGCACTCCGGTATCGCCACACCCGACGCCGTCAGGCTGTTCCGCACACTCTCGGGCAGCGCGGCGGCGACATGCATCACCGCTTCCGCGTCGGTCTCGAGAGAGGGACTGACGTCGATCCCAACGCGGTTCGCCAGGTCAGCGAAGACTTCGACATTGGGACGTGATTCTCCCACCGGCTCGATGACCGGCTGCACCAACTGCAGGCTGATCGGTCCGTAGGCGGGCGCCACGTCGTACTGCTCGAGGAACGTCGTCGCCGGAAGGACGACGTCGGCCCACCGAGCAGTGTCGGTCAGCACCTGGTCAAAGACGACCGTGAACAGGTCTTCGCGCTGAAGTCCCCGCAGGACTCGATTCTGATCCGGCATCGTCACTGCCGGATTACAGTTGTAGACGAACAGCATCTGAACCGGCGGATCGGTGTACTCGGTGAGCGCCCGGCCCAGCTGATTCATGTTGACCAGACGCGTCGCCGGTTCCGGCACGGCGATCACGGCATCGGCGTCAACCCGCCAGGCCCCCGAGTTACTCATCGTGAAGCCGCCACCTCGCACGCCAAACTTTCCGGCGACCGCCGGGAGGGCGAGGACCGCAAGTGCAGCGTTGCCACCGTTGCGGTTGCGTTCGAGCCCCCAGCCACAGCGGATCACGGCAGGCGATATTTCGGCGTACATCTCAGCCACCTGTTCGAGGAGCTCCGGCTCGATGTCGGCAACGGTTGCGGCTCGGTCGAAGGTCCAGTCCGCGACCCGGGCTCTGAGCTGATCGGCCCCGCGGGTGTGGGCCGTAAGAAACTCCTCGTCTTCAAACCCGTTCTCGAAGAGAAACCGATGGATGGACATGGCCACGGCGACATCGGTTCCGGGGCGCACCTGAAGATGAACGTCGGCCTGCTTGGCCAGACTCGTCCGTCTCGGGTCGATCACGACCAAGGCGGCACCTGCGTCTATCGCGGCCCGGATATGCGGGACGAGGTGGATGCCTGACGTCGGGGGATTTGCGCCCCAGACCACGATGAGACGCGCGTGGCGGTAGTCCGCATATGACACGCCCGGCATCCGGCCATACATCGCCCGACTGACACTTGTCGTCGGTGCCGCGCATACGGTGCGAGCAAGTCGGGCCGTGCCGAAGCGCCTGAACAACTGTGCGTCGGCCGTGTCCTGTGACACGAGCCCGTTGGACCCGCCGTACGAGAATGGCAGGATTGCCGCGGCGCCATGCTGATCCCGGATCTGTCCCATCTGCTCGGCGATCTGATCGAGCGCCACGTCCCAAGTGACCTTCTTGAATCGGCCCTGGCCTTTAGGTCCCTGCCGTACGCCGGGGTGATGCAGACGGTCCTCACCGTAGATGCGATCGCCGAATCGGCGGACCTTCGCGCAGATGAATCCGTCGGTCACCTCGTGTCGACGAGACCCGTCGATGGTGACGATCTGACCCTTTTCGACATCGACCGAAAGACTGCACGAGTCAGGGCAGTCGAGTGAGCACGCCGTGCCGACCGTGGATTTTCCCCACTGCAGGTCGTCGGACTCTTCGGACATGCGACGAGTCTATGCCAGTGGGCGGTGGCTCGTCGACAACCGGTGGGCGGCGCCCCGGGGCTGGTATGCTGTTCTCATGCACCTCCGATTCGACCACCTCGCTAAGACGTTTGGCGACGTCGCGGCATTCGATATCCCGACGCTGACGATCGACTCGGGTGAGTTCTTCACCTTCGCCGGGCCGCCCGACAGTGGGAAGTCGACGGTGCTCAGAGTGATCGCAGGGCTGGAGGCGCCGTCCGCGGGCACGCTCACTGCAGGTGACCGTGTTCTCAATGATGTTGAGCCAGGCGATCGTGGTGTCGTGCTCGTGGCATCAGACGGTCCGCTCGACCCCGGGGCTCACTCGGTCGCGTTGTATGACGATCCGACGGCACGGGTGGATGCGTCGAAACGCGCGTCGATCATCGACGAGTTGAAGCACCTCCATGGACGACTGGGGACGACCTTCATCTGTGCGACGGCCGACGAGAGCGAGGCACTGGCACTGTCCGACAGGATCGCCGTGCTCAAGGACGGCGTCGTGCAGCAGGTTGGCACTCCGGCGGATGTCTTTGAACGACCAGAGAACATCGTCGTGGCGGGATTCTTCGGTAACCCTCCGATGAACGTCGTTCCCGGCATTCTGGAGAAGGACGGTGTGGCCGTGGAGATCGGTCCGCGCGCCATACAGCTCAACGGAGTAGTCGCCGAGGAGTATGCGCGGGATGTGTTTCTGGGCGTGCGTCCTGAGCACGTGCGGCTGCAACGTGCGCCGGCGGCCGGCTGGCGGGGGAGAGTAACCCGAGTGGAGTCGACTGATGATAGGTCGGTGATCGAGGTGCACGTGGATGGTGGAGACTTTGTCGCCCGAGAGGACGGGCACAGTCGATACCAGGTGGGTGATCGGGTCGCGGTTGCGATGGCTGCCAAAGACCTGCATGTCTTTGATGCCCCTGGGGACCGGCTCGTCGTTCGGTAGCCCTCTCTGCCGGAGCCTGGACGCTGGTCACGACGTGCTGAAACAGTACATGCGACTGCTGCTGATCGGGCTGGCGGCGACACTCGCCGTCGTTCCCACACCCACGGCCTGGGTCGAGATCGTGTACTCGCGCCAGCTGTATCTCGTTTCTCAGAACCTACTGACGCCGATCTCGAGCCTGACGGGCATCGCCCTGTTTGACGTGCTCCTCGCCACTGGCGCGGTCGGATTGCCGTGGTGGTGGGGTCGCGCCCTGCGGCGCGCGGCGCCCGGCGGGCGATGGCGCGTGGCGGGGCAGATGAGTCTCAACACGATCGCCCTGGCGGCCGGAGCGTATCTGGTCTTCCTCCTGGTTTGGGGGCTCAACTACCGGCGTGAGCCACTCACCGCGAAGCTCGACTACGAACCCCAGCGGGTCAGCTCACAGGCGTTGACCGCGCTCGCCTATGAGGCGGTGGGGCGTCTCAACGTGCTGCACCCTCGGGCCCATGCCCAGCCGTGGCCAGACCTCGGCGAGCTTCCGGCGCGTCTCGGTCCGGCGTTCGAGGAGGTCCAGCACGATCTCGGAGCTCGTCGGACTGCCGTGACCGGCTTGCCAAAGCCGACTCTGTTGACGCCGTACTTCGCCCGTGCGGGAGTCGACGGCATGATTAATCCGTTTTCTCTCGAGGTGCTGGTCAATGCCAGCGTGTTGTCGTTTGAACGCCCGTTCGTGGTGGCTCACGAATGGGCGCATCTGGCCGGGTATGCGAACGAGTCCGAGGCGAGTTTCGTGGGTTGGTTGACCTGCTTGTCTGGGGATGCGGCGTCGCAATACAGCGCATGGGTCTTTCTCTTCCCGCACCTCCTGCGCCACCTCGGTCCGGAGCAGCAGACTGAGTTGTGGCAAGAGATGGACGCCGGGCCGACCGCCGACTTTCGCGCGGTCTCCGCCCGAGCCTCGCAGACGGTTCCAGTCGTCAGGAACAACGCCAATCGGGTCTACGATCGGTATCTTCGAGCGAACCGCGTCGACGAGGGTATCGCGAGCTACGGGGCCGTCGTCGATCTGGTGCTGGGCAGTACGATAGGCGAGGCGGCACTCGCCAATGACTGAGGCCTGATGACTAGTGGGGTGTTTTCATGATTCGCGCCCCGGTGAGAGATTGCTGTACGAACCATGAGAACACTCGACTAGGGGAAATGGCGTCGCCTCCTGACTCAGATTCCCGCGGGTAGCAGGGTGATATGATCCGGCGAACGGAGGCACCTGTTCCACCTATGTTCAAGCTCGTGAGCACGGTCAGAGGCGGCTCGGTCAACTCGCCAGCCATCGCCAGCAAGTACACCACCGTCGAAGAGGCGCGGGATGCTGCCAGGCAGTTGATGCACGAGCATCAGCGCGTCGTCCGCGTGATGATCGTCGAGTCTCCATCCTCGCAATTCGTCGAGTGGATGGATCGTAGTTAGACGGTCGCAGGTCCTGAGTCCATCCACGACCCTCGACCCTCGACTCACGACCCTCGACTCAACCCCGACCCTCGACTCTCGACCTCGCTAGCTCGCCAGACCCAGGTTTCTCAGGATCGCGAGGCACGAAGGTGATCGGTTGAGTGAGTACAGGTGTAGGCCCGGTGCTCCCCCCTGGAGCAGCTCTTCGCACTGGCGAGTGGCGAACTCGATCCCGAAATCTCGCACCGCGTCGGCGTCGTCACCGAACGCGTCCAGACGCGTCGTGAGCTCGGCGGGTAACGTCGCCCCGCAGATCGCGGTGAAGCGTCTGATCTGCTCCGTACTGAGAATGGGCAAGACGCCCGGCGTGACCGGCGCTGACACACCAAGCGTACCGGTCATGTACTCGAGGAACTCGAAGTAGTGGGCGTTGGAAAAGAACAGCTGGGTGAGGATGAACTCGGCGCCATGGTCTAGCTTGTTTTTCACACGCTGCCAGTCGACATGTCGGCCGTCAGTACAGGCGATATGGCACTCCGGAAAGCCGGCCGCGCCGATGGAGAAGTCGCCGTGGCTCTTGATGAAATCGATCAGCTGAAAGGAGTACTCGAACCCGCCGTCCGGAGGTCCGACATCCGGCAATCCGCGCGGCGGGTCGCCGCGAAGCGCGAGGAGGTTCCGGATGTCCAGGCCGCTGGCATCGTCGAGGAACTGAGCGACCTCCTGCCGCGTCGAACCGATGCACGTGAGGTGGGCCATTCCCGTGATGCCATGGTGTCGCTGGATGCGGTCAACCACCTCCAGAGTCTTGTCCCGCGTGCCTCCGCCTGCGCCATAGGTCACTGAGAAAAAGTCCGGCTCGGCGGTCGCCAGCCGGGGCAGCGCCCTCTCGAAGAGGCTTTCCTCAGCACCGGGTGTTCTTGGCGGAAACAGCTCGATCGAGACGACAGGTTCTCCGCGCCCACGCTTTTCCTGGTAGATCTCCCGGATGCGGCGAATGGGTTGCCGGTCGCCGGTGTCGGCAGTGCTGGCAGAGATCATGACGTGACGAAAATCCTGCGCGGCGACGAGAGTAAGACCTGGCACGTCCCCCGGGTGCTCATTGACTGACCTTACCATTCTTAAAGGTGAACTCGAAGATTGCCGGTTGCACCGGCGCGCATTGCCGCGTATAAGTGCACCGCATGGAATTCAAGCCGTTCATCCCGGAGGACTCCGAGCTCCCTGAGCTCACCTTCAAGGCCGTCGCACTCGGCACGCTGATGGCCATCATCCTCGGCGCGGCCAACGCCTATCTCGGCATGAAGGCCGGGTTGACGGTCGCGGCCACGTTCCCGGCCGCGGTGGTCTCGATGGCGGCGCTTCGCCTGCTGGGCGGGTCGGTGCTCGAGGAGAACATGGCGCGAACGACGGCGTCGGTGGGCGAGGCCCTCGTGGCCGGTGCGATTTTCACGATCCCGGCGTTCGTCATCAGCGGTGTCTGGGACGAGCTCCGATATTGGGAAAGCACCGCGATCATGTTCGTCGGCGGCGTGCTTGGGGTCCTCTTCATCATCATCCTCCGACGCACTCTCGTGGTCGAGGCTCACCTCCCGTTTCCCGAGAGTGTGGCGGCCGCGGAGCTCGTCAAGGCGGGACAAGGGGGCCATCAGACGGGGGCCGGCTATGTCTTTCAAGCGATGGGCATTGCGGCGGTGTGGGAGCTCGTCAAGAATGCGAACGGTGTCAAGCTGGTCGCCGACTCCGCGACGACGTTTGTGTCGCTCGGTCGCTCCACGATCGACATGCTCGGTCAACCGATTAGTTACGTCGGTGGGTTCTTGCTGCAGTCGCCTGCCGCGTCGCCGGCGCTGGTCGGCGTGGGGTTCATCGTCGGACCTCAGATCGCGGCCACGGTGTTTTCGGGCGCCGTACTGGGATGGTTGGTCCTGGTGCCGCTGGGACTCTTTCTCAATCCGGCGCTGGCCGCGCAGGCAACCGAGGGTAGCGACCTGATCGGTCTGAGCACGGAAGTGTGGTTACGCCAGGTCCGTCCACTCGCGGTGGGCACCATGATCGTGGCGGCGCTCCACACGCTCTATCGGCTGCGGACCTCGCTCTTCCAGGGGATTGGTCAAGCGCTGGGTGACCTGCAGACAGGCCGTGCGGACGGCGACGGCCGCCGTCTGGATGTCGACCTCGACTTCCGGAAGACCGGCGCGGCGATCGCGATTCTGGCCGTGCCGCTCTTTGGGCTCTACTGGTTCTTCAGTCAGAGCCTTCCGGGTGCGCTGCTGCTGACCCTGGTGATGATCATCCTTGGTTTCCTGTTTGCGGCGGTTGCCGGCTATCTGGTGGGGTTGCTCGGAAGCTCGAACAACCCGATTAGCGGACTGACCCTGAGCACGCTGCTCATCTCGGCCATCCTCATGGTGTTCATCGGCGTCACCGGGGACGCCGGCGTGCTCGGCGTGCTCGGCGTGGCCGGCGTCGTCTGCTGTGCGGCCGGAATTGCCGGTGACATGTTGCAGGACCTCAAGGTCGGTCACATCCTGGGCGGTACGCCCTGGAAGATGGAGGTTGGCGAGCTGATTGGCGTCGCGGTTGCGGCGGTCGTCTTGATCTTTCCGATGATCGCGATGGACCGGGTGTATGAGATCGGCAGTGCAGAGCTCCCCGCCCCGCAGGCCGGGCTCATGGCACTGATGTCGCAGGGGATTGTTGGTGGCGAGATGGCCTGGCCGCTCGTGGTCAGCGGCATATTCCTCGCGATCGGACTCATTCTGATCAACGCGCCTTCACCGATGCTGATTGCCGTCGGCATGTACTTGCCGTTCCAGTCCACATCGACGATCTTTGTCGGCGGACTGGTCGCCTGGGCGCTCACTCAAGCGATGGATCGGCGCGAGGCGTCCGAGGCCGAGCGGACAAAAGCGATCAATGCCGGCGTCCTCCTCTCATCCGGCTTCATCGCTGGCGAGGCGTTGATGGCGGTACTCCTCGCGTTTGTCGTGCTGGCGAGCGAAGTCGCGGGATGGCTGGTTTTGCCCCAGATTGCCGACAGCGCACTCGCCGGGTCGCTAATCTTCATCGTCTTGCTGTATATGCTGGTCAAGATCCCGCTCAATGCGATGTCTGGAGGCGGACCAGGCGTGAAGATGGAATGAGTTCGACAGATGACCCCGGAGAGGTTCTGGGACGCGAGACCGCGGCGGGCGCTCGAGTGGCGCGAGATTGCGGGCGGTCAGTGTGTGCTGCTGCGGCCGAAGTTTGGGCGCAGCCGTATCGGTCGGTGGTTCGCGTCGCGCCTCGCAGAGCCCCACTACCGGATCCGACTGGACGAAATCGGGACGTTCGTGTGGAAGGCTTGTGACGGCAAGACGCCTCTGCTGACGATTGCCGATGGCATGCGTGCGCGATTCGGTTCGGATATCGAACCGGCCGAGCGCCGATTGGCGCAGTTCGTCCGAAAGATGCTGCGCTCGAAGATTATCGAACTGGAGGAAACGGAGGACGTTACTCGGCCCTGAATTTGTTCGTGATCGGAAGCCTGCGGTCTTTGCCGAACGCGCGGGTCGTGATCCGAACACCCGGAGGGGCCTGGCGGCGCTTGTATTCCGCCCTGTCCACCATGTCGACAATCCGCCTGACCAGCCCAGGTTCGAAGCCGAGTGCCTCGATCTCGCTCGGGGTGCGGTCGTTCTCGACGTAGGCCTGCAGTACTGCATCCAGCGTGTCGTACGGGGGAAGACTGTCGGTGTCGAGCTGGTTGTCACGCAGCTCGGCTGATGGTGCCTTGTCGATGATCCGACGCGGAATGACCTCACGCTCACGGTTGCACCACTCGGCAACCCGATACACCCAGGTCTTGAGCACGTCCTTGAGCACCGAGAATCCGCCCGCCATGTCGCCATACAGCGTGGCATATCCAACACTCATCTCGCTCTTGTTGCCGGTCGTCAGGACCAGCCACGAAAACTTGTTCGACAGCGCCATCACGAGATTCCCGCGGATTCGGGCCTGGAGGTTCTCTTCGGCTACGTTCGGCTCCGTCTTGCCAAATAACGGCGCCAGGGTCGCGTCATAGGCGGCGACGAGCTCGTGGATCGGTGCCTCCAGGAGTGTGACGCCCAGCCGGGTCGCGAGTTCAGCTGCATCCTCGCGATTGATGGCGGACGTGTAGCGCGACGGCATGGCGATCGCCGTGATCGCCTCTGGGCCCAGAGCCTCCGCCGCGACGACGAGTGAGAGTGCCGAGTCGATACCACCTGAAAGGCCGAGCACGGCCTGATCAAAGCCGTTCTTTCGGAAGTAGTCACCGGTCCCCAAGACCAGCGCTCGATACACCTCGGCTTCCGGTTCCAGCAACGCCTGGAGCTGCGGGCGTGCCAACGTGGGGGCGTCAGCGACCCGGGTCGGCAGCGGAACGTGATCGACGTGCTCCGTCTCGGCGGGGAAGCGCTGTCGCCAGCGCGGGTCGTGCAGGCGGCGCCGCGATGCGCTGTTCGCGTCGATGTCGGCCACAACGAGGTCCTCTTCGAACTGAAGACCGCGGGCCAGCACCTCGCCGTTCGGGTCCATGACCAGGCTGTGTCCGTCGAAGACAAGCTCGTCCTGGCCGCCGACGGCGTTGCAGAACGCGAGGAAGCAGTTGTAGTCGAGACACCGGGTTTCGAACATCCGTTCCCGCTCGATACCCTTCGACCGGTGATACGGCGACGCCGAGAGATTCACGATCAGCTGGGCACCGCCGTCGACAGCCTCCCATTGTCCGGGGCCGCCGGGATACCAGAGATCCTCGCAAATCGTGACACCCACCTTCACGCCACCGACATCGAGTACGGTGCCTCGGTTTCCGTTCGCGAAATACCGCTGTTCGTCGAACACCGAGTAGTTGGGCAGCAGGCATTTCCGGTAGATCGCTCGCACCTGACCCTCGGCCAGCACGGCGGCAGCGTTGAAGAGGTCGCCAGATAGATACGGAAATCCGACCAACACGACGGCGTCGTGGACGTCGGCAGCCAACCGACGGACCGCGTCGTGTGCACGTTCCGAGAAGCTGGGTCTCAGTAACAGATCTTCAGGCGGGTAGCCGGTGAGAGAGAGCTCCGGAAACACGATCAGATCAGCGCCTTGAGCCGACGCCTGGTCGATACGAGTACGCACCCGCTCGACGTTTCCGTCGAGATCTCCGACCGGGAGGTTGGCTTGGCACAAGGCGATCCGGACCATCTGATGACACGATATCACTTGCACGAAGGCGAGCTGCCCAGGGGTACACGGAACTGCACACACGTCGCTCGCCCCTCGCGCTTATCCCAGGAGTTAGGGCAACCGTGAATCGGGGATGCCGATCGCGAGGGCGATCTGACGCAACTTGGCCTGTACGACACGGACGTTGTCTGGGCCCATGCCGAGGAACTGTTTCTGGGCAGGCGACAGCGACTCGAGTCGCTCGTCGGTGTAGTGAAAGAAGGGGGCGTGCTCGATGAGGGGTGGTGGGTTGTCGACGATCGGAACGTTCAGCAGGTTGACGACGGCCCGTTCGAGTGTGCCGATGAACGGCCGGTCGGGATTGCCAAGCTCCACGTACGCCTCGTCAATCAGCGGCTGCATCATGAGATACAAGTCAGCCGAGCCCCGCGTGTCGAGGGAACCGATGATTTGGGTATGCCGATCGTATCGATCGTAGTTTCTCAGGTCGATACGCAGCGTCGCGCCCTCACCCGTCGTGGTGTACCGTGACTCGGGCCGCAGGAACATCACGTGCTGGGCGGGGTTGGCCCCGTCAGCGATGTTGTCGACCACGACGACGAACCGTCGAACGATCCCATCGTCGACGACCCAGGCAGCTAACCCGGGGTGAGCCGACAGCGCCGCGACCAGATCCCGAAGGAGGGTATCGCTTTCATCCAGCGCCGGAATATCCACCGGCTCGGGGTCAGGTTCGATGGGTGCGGGTGGCGGAGGAACTGCGGGCGGAGCTTCAACGACGGTCTCGACGGGCGGCGCGTCGTCTCCCCGTCCTAGGAACCAGTACACCCCGAGCGCGAACGCCAGCAGTGCCACAACCGAGATGGCGATGATCCGGCTTCGTGGTTGTTCACCGGGCTCTTCGCCGGCCGGGTCCTTGACCGGGAGATCTCCGAACTGAGTCACAACCAGAAGTGTAACGCTATCGCGCTCGAGCTGCGAGCCCCACAATGAGGGCGATAGCGGCAATGGTGACAATGACACCGTACCGCGAACCACCGCCCTCCTCGGCTACGGATCGAGGTTCTTGTAGGACTTCCTTGGTATGTTCGCCCAGCGCGGGGGGCGGCCGATCCATCTGCGCGGGCGTTCGAGATAGCTTGATTGGGTTGCCGAGCGTCTGCACCGGCCCGAGCGTCGGGTGGGGGAGTTCAATGATCATGTCCCGCGCCGCCAGCTGGGGGTCGTCGAGCGCCTCGGCGACCGTTCGCACCTCGCCGCACGGCACCATCTGAGCACGGAGTCGCTCGATCAGCTGGTGTCGGCTCATGTGGCTGACGCGTTGCTCGAGCTCGGCGTTCAGTGTCTCGCGATGGGCCATTCGGTCGTCGTTCGTCGCGAACCGCGGGTCATGTTCGAGGTCTTCGGCGTCGACGGCCGCACAGAACTGCTTCCAGAGCCGTGGGTTGCCGACAGCCACGACGACGAGTCCGTCCGTGACCGCCAGCGTCTCATAGGGTGTCAGCGAGTGGTGTCGGTTGCCTTCGCGACTACAGGTGTGACCGCTGTGGAGATAGCCGAGCGCCGGGAGGGTGAGCGCGGAGGTCATCGCATCGAGCAGGCTGATGTCGACCCGTTGTCCCTGGCCTGTCCGGTCGCGGTGACGCAACGCCAGCAAGATGCCGCTCATCGCGTAGAGTCCTGCCAAGTAGTCAGTGATGGCGACGCCAGCTCGGGTCGGCGGACCGTTCGGTGATCCGGTCACATCCATGAGCCCGCACTCGCCTTGAATAACAGCGTCGTATCCCGGCAGACCCTGCTTGGGGCCGCTCTGCCCATAGCCGCTGATCGAGCAGTAGACGAGCCGCGGGTTCATCACCGAGACCGCGTCGTACCCGAAACCGAGCTTGTCCAGACTCCCGGGCCGAAAATTCTCGATCAGGACGTCCGAGTCTGCGATCAGAGAGCGGAGCGCCGCGCTGCCGTCGACGTCCTTGAGGTCGATTGCGACGCTCTTTTTGCTGCGGTTCAGACCGAGGAAGAAAGAACTCCACCCGTGCAGGAATGGACCCCACGCCCGGGTGTCGTCACCGTGTGCGGGTTCTTCGATCTTGAGCACCTCCGCACCCATATCACCCAGCAACATGGCGCAGAATGGACCGGCGAGCACGCGGGTGAGATCGAGCACGCGGATCCCGTCAAGGGGAGGCATCGATCGGCCGCTCAGTCTTTGACGTGCAGGTTGCCGTGGCCGGGTCCGGCGAAAGAGTAGAGCGCCATTCCTGCGTCGGTTGCCATCTGCACGGCGAGACTCGACGCGGCGCCAACCGACACCATCACCGGAATCGAGGCTTTGAGTGCCTTCTGCACGAGCTCGAACCCGGCCCGACCGCTGACGACGAGGATGTGGTCAGAGAGGGGCACGGCGTTCTTGAGCATGAAGTGCCCCACCACCTTGTCGACGGCGTTGTGGCGCCCGATATCTTCGCGGCTGCAGAGCAGCGACCCATGCCGGTCGAAGATCCCGGCCGCGTGGATGCCACCGGTGGCCTCGAACAGCTGTTGAGCCAGCCGCAGCGTATCCGGCAGCGTTTCGAGCAGGCTGGGATCCACCTCGATTGGAACGATCACGGGCAAGTCGGAATCCAGATCTTCGATTGTGGTCTTGCCGCAGACACCGCATGCCGCGGTGGCCCTGAACTCCCGTTCGGCGTAGGTGACGTTTGGCCTGGCCGCGCCCTCCCGCAGCGTCACATCGACGGCATCGCCTGAGAAATCGGCGACTCGAATCTGGGTATCGCGCTGACCGGAGCCGGCCCGAGCCTCGAGCGAGGCGATTGCGTCGGCGGTGCTCAGAACGCCCTCGCCAAAAAGGAACCCGGCCGCCAGCTCAGCGTCGTGCCCCGGGGTTCGCATCGTGACCACCAGTGGCTTGCCGTCGACCCGGATCTCGAGCGGCTCTTCGACCACCACCAGGTCGCGTTCGAGTCGCTTACCGCGACGACGAACCGGGACCGATCGCACTCCTGGAGCAAGCGCCGGACTTGTCAGCATGGAGTGATTCTATCAGTCGGCCGTCGTGACGACGTACATCCCAGACACCCGCAGCGGAGGAAATAGTCGCATTTCATCTGAGATTTCTGCGTGGGAGGGCGGACCCACGGCGCGGCGGTCGTCAGGGTCAGTAGAAGATTGTCTCTCCTGGCACCATCTCTTGTATCCTTTGATGGATCTCGCATGGATATCTCGCGTCGGACATTCATCAAGGCGTCGGTTGCCGGCGGCGCTGGACTGAGCGCGCTGGGCTTCGACCTGCGGCCAGCCTACGCGGCGGTGCGGCAGCTGAAGATCCGGAACGCGAAGGAGTACCGGACCGTCTGTCCGTACTGTGCTGTGGGGTGTGGAACGATCGCCTACGTGCACGGGAGCGGCGGACTCAACACGACCAACACGGTCATCCACATGGAGGGCGACCCGGACAGTCCGATCAACGGCGGAACGCTCTGTCCCAAGGGCGCCTCCCAGATGCAGTTGGCGATGAGTCCACGCCTGCAGAAAACGCCAAAGTTCAGGGATGCTGGGTCGTCCGAATGGCGCGAGGTCTCCTGGGACTTTGCCATGGACTGGTTTGCCCGCCGGTTCAAAGAGTCTCGCGATGCGACGTTTACCGAGCGCGACGATGACGGTCGGGTTGTCAATCGCTGCGACGGAATCGCCTGGGTTGGCAGTGCCACGGTCGCCAACGAAGACGCCTATCTCATCACGAAGACGATGCGCGCGATGGGCCTCGGCTACATCGATCATCAGGCCCGCATATGACACAGCCCCACGGTGGCCAGTCTGGCCGCCACGTTCGGTCGCGGGGCGATGACCAATCACTGGAAGGACATCAAGAACGCAGACGTCGTCCTGGTCATGGGTGCGAACCCCGCGGAGAACCATCCCTGTGGTTTCAAGTGGGCGATCGAAGCGCGTGACACCCGTGGCGCCAAGCTCGTTACCGTCGACCCGCGTTTCACCCGAACCTCGGCCGTAGCCGATCGACACCTGCAGATACGACCGGGCTCCGACATCGCGATTCTCGGCGGGTTCATCAAGTACATTCTCGACAACGATCTTCAGCACGACGACTACGTGCGAGCGCACACCAACGCGTCGTTCATTGTGGGGGAGAAGTTCGGTTTTGCTGACGGCCTCTTTGCCGGGTTTGACGAGGCTGCCAGCCGCTATGACAAGACCGCCTGGGAGTACGAACGTGGTGCGGACGGCTACGTGCGACGCGACCCCACGCTGCAGCATCCGCGCTGTGTGTTTCAACTCCTGAAGCAGCATTACGCGCGCTACACGCCGGACATCGCGGCCCAGGTGAGCGGTTGCTCAGAGGAAGATTTCCTCGCGATGGCGGAGATCGTCTGCTCGACCGGTCGCGCCGACCGGGTCGGTACCATCATGTATGCCGTCGGGTGGACGATGCACACCGTTGGTAGCCAGATCATACGTACCGCCGCGATTCTGCAGCTGCTGTTGGGCAACATTGGTCGGCCGGGCGGGGGGATCAATGCGCTGAGGGGACATGCCAATGTCCAGGGCGCGACGGACCATGCGATCGTGGCCGGTATCCTACCGGGCTATCTCAAGGTCCCGACGCCAGAGCAGCAGTCATTCGACACGCACCTCCAGGACTCGACGCCCCGACCGCTCGTCCCTGACACCGTCAACTACTGGGGCAACTATTCGAAGTTCTATGTTTCGGAGATGAAGTCGTGGTTCGGCGACCACGCGAACCCCGAGAACGATTTCGCCTACGACTATCTCGCCAAGCCGGCTGGTGACGCCACCTGGTTGACGATCTGGGATGAGGCCTACAAAGGTCGGCTGGAAGGGTTTGTCGCCCTGGGATTTAACCCGATACTAGCCGGACCCGACGTGCCGCGACTGTTCGAGGCGATGGCCAAGCTCAAGTGGAAGGTGGTCATCGACCCCTTCATGCTCGACAGCGCCGAGTTCTGGAAGGCGCCGGGTCAAGACCCCGAGTCGATCCAGACCGAGGTCCTGTATCTGCCGAGCAGTCATTGGATCGAGCGGGACGGATCGTTCACGAATAGCGGCCGGTGGGCACAGTGGAAGGAGAAGGCGGTCGACCTGCCGATCGGTGTCCGGTCAGACACCTGGATTCTCTCCGAGCTGTTTTGGAGGGTGAAAGAGCTCTACCAGGAGGACGAGAACCCGGTCTACAACGACCCGATTCAGCACCTGGCCTGGAACTATCTCAATCCTCGGGAACCAACATTGGTCGAGCTGGCCAAGGAGATCAACGGGTACGACCTCAGTACCGGCAGACTGCTGTCGTCATTCGGTGAGCTTCGAGATGACGGCACCACGAGCTCGGGCAACTGGCTGTACTGCGGAAGCTACACCGAAGCGGGGAACCAGATGGCTCGGCGAGGTACGGCTGACCCGACGAATCTGGGGATGCACCATGAGTGGGCGTACAGCTGGCCGCTGAACCGGCGGGTGCTCTACAACCGCGCGTCGGCCGACGCCGACGGCAAGCCATGGGATGCGCAACGCGCCGGAATCTCCTGGACCGGACGGGAGTGGATCGGCGATGTCCCGGACTACGGTCCCACGACACCACCCGACGCGGCCGGGGCCTTCATCATGAACGAGGAAGGGGTCGCCCGGCTGTTCAGCACCTATCTAAACGACGGGCCGTTCTCCGAGCACTACGAGCCGGTGGAGAGTCCAACCTCGAATCCGCTCCACGAGGCTGTGCCGATCAATCCGGTCATTCGCTGGTACGACGGCGTCCGCGAGACGCTAGCGTCGAAGGAAAACGGAGACGACTTCCCATACGCCTGCACGGTCTACCGCGTCGTGGAACGCGAGCATTTCGTGACGAGCAACGTGCCGTACCTGGTCGAGGCGATGCCCGACTTTTTTGTTGAGGTGCCCGAAGGGCTGGCCGAGGAGAAGGGGATCCCGAACGCGAGTCGCGTCCGCGTCTGGTCAAAGCGGGGCTCTGTGGTGGGGACGGCGATCGTGACAAAGCGAATCAAGCCGCTGCGTGTGAACGGTCAAGTCGTCTGGACCGTCGGGATACCGGTGCACTGGGGATTCGTCGGCCTGACTGAGGGTTCGATGGCGAACCAGTTGACGCCGTTCGTCGGCGACGCCAATACGCGGTGCCCGGAGTTCAAGAGTTTCCTCGTGAATTTGGAGAGGGCGTGATGGCCAACAATCTTGCCATCAAGCGGATGTCTGCGACACCGAGCGCATTGATTCCTCTCGACGCGCTACGGTCGAATGCGCCCGTGTACTCCAAGCTCGTCGATATCTCGCGGTGTATCGGCTGCAAGGGCTGCGAGGTCGCCTGCAAGGAGTGGAACGACCTGAAGATCGAGCCGACCGCGAATTTTGGCAGCTTTCAGAGCCACGAGGATCTCAGCTCCAACACCTGGCTCCTCATGCGGTTCAACGAAATTGAAGTCGATGGCAATGTCCAGTGGCTGATCAAGAAGGACGCCTGTCTGCACTGTGAGGAGCCAGGATGCCTGTTCGCCTGTCCGGCCCCGGGCGCGATCGTGCAGTACACGAACGGCATCGTCGACTTCAATCAAGACAACTGCATCGGCTGTCAGTATTGCGTCACCGGATGTCCCTTCGACATCCCCCGGTACGACGCGTCGACTCGCTCGGTGTCGAAGTGCAACATGTGCATCGACCGGGTAGACGCCGGTCTGGAACCGGCCTGCGTAAAGACATGTCCCACGAACGCGATCGCGTGGGGCACCAAGGAAGACATGTTGGCGCTCGCCGATTCTAAACTGGAGACGCTCCGGTCGCGCGGATATGAACACGCCAGCGTCTACAACCCCTCCGGGGTCGGGGGGACGCACATGATGTACGTCGTCCCCCATGGTGATCGGCTGGAGGACTACCAGCTGCCTGCCGACCCCACGGCAAGCCCGATGCCGATGACCAGTCTCGGGTTTCTCAAGCGGTTGGGCTCTTATCTATTTGGTGTCAGCATTCTGGGCACGGTCGCCCACTTCCTGGCGTTCGGCCAGCGAAGTGCGGACGACGAGTCATGACGAAACTGCTTCGTCGCTTCAGCTATCTTGAGCGTCTTGTCCACTGGCTTGTCGGTGTGACGTTCGTCATTCTTCTGCTGACTGGTCTGGCGTTCTCGTACCCGGCCCTGTTCTGGATGACCACGCTGTTAGGCGGAGGTCCGGCGGCGCGGGTTCTCCATCCGTGGATCGGGGTGGGGTTTGGTGTCGGCATGGTGTTCATGCTGGCGCTGTGGATCCGCGACATGTCTCTGGACCAGGACGACTGGCGATGGTTGGGCGCGGTCCAGGACTATGCGGCCCATCGGCACGACAAGGTTCCGCCGGCCGGGAAATACAACGCCGGGCAGAAGGTCTTCTTTTGGGCTCAAGGCCTCCTGGCCATCGTGTTTGTGGCCACGGGGGTCCTCCTCTGGATGCCCGACCGGTTTGGCTCCGGTCTTCTTTCCGTCTCCCGCCTCCTGCACTACGCCGGCGCCCTGGGAGGCGGCTTGTTACTGATTGTCCATGTGTATCTCGGCACGGTGGCCTACCCGGGCACGGCGCGAGGGATGATCGACGGAAAGGTCACCCGCCGGTGGGCGGCGATGCATCATCCACGCTGGTACGAAGACCAGTCTTGACCGTGACCCCCCCGACGTGGGCGCGGCGCCGGGCACGAATTACCAAGCTCACCCCTGCGCACCAGCCGGCCGTCGAGCTTCTGACGTTTTATGACCGGGTGCTCGAGCTCCAAGAGTCGGTCGCTCGCGCCGCGGACCGGTTTGACTGGCTGAGCGACGGGTCGACCGATTCGGTCCTGTCCCTCGATCGGTTGCCGCTCGACCGATCCGTGCCGCCGTTCCAGCGGTTCGTTCACGACGTCGGTGCAGTCTCGACCGATCTCCTTGCGACCGTTGCCGAACGTCTCGTTGGGTCGAGCTCCATTGCCACCGACGTGTTGGGGGGGTTCGTGTCTCGACGTCCGCTCGACAACGTCGCGGCCGCCCTGGGCCACCCAGCATCGTCGGTCGAGTTCTTCCCCCGTGCCTTCGTGCAGCCCCTGGCTGAAGTGTTGGTGGCCGAGATGCCGGCTGGCGAGGCCTCGTCCGTTCCGATCGGGTCTGACGGGCGAGACGCCCCGACCTCGGCAACTTGTCCACGATGTGGGTGGCCCCCGCAGCTGTCGCTGCTCCGAGACGGGACTGAGGTCAGGGGCGAGCGTTTGCTGCTTTGCGCGCTGTGTGCAACCGAATGGGTGTTTGCCCGCGCGACCTGTCCCCACTGCCGGTCGACCGAGACAGACAAGCTCGTTTATCACGCGACCGACCTCTGGCCGCACGTGCGGGTAGAGGAGTGTCAGGTCTGTCGCACGTATCTCAAGGCGATCGATCTCCGATCGGACGGCCTGGCCGTGCCGCTAGTCGACGAGCTGGCGTCGGTCGAGCTGGACCTCTGGGCCGAAGAGGCCGGTCTTGAAAAGCTCCAGCGTAATCTGCTCGGGTTGTAGACTGTTGCGGAGAGCCGGACACCCGCATTCCCGGGCCGATGAGTACTCCACCAACTGACGCATACATCTATTCCGGTGTCCGAACGCCGTTTGGGCGTCACGCCGGTGCCTTGGCGGTCGTGCGGCCTGACGACTTGCTGGCTGGGTCCATTCGAGCGGCCCTCGATCGGTCTCCGTTCTCCGGAGCCGATGTCGAGGACGTGATCGTCGGGTGTACGAACCAGAGTGGAGAAGACAGTCGCAACGTCGCCCGACGGGCGGTGCTGCTCGCCGGGCTACCGATTGAGGTTGCGGGAATGACGGTCAATCGCCTCTGTGCGAGTGGTCTGGCCGCCGTCCTCGACGCCGGCCGCGCCGTGGAGTGTGACCACGGTGACGTGTTTGTCGCGGGTGGCGTCGAGAGCATGAGTCGCGCCCCGTTTGTCGTGAGCAAGTCGGCGCACCCCTTTGGACGACAGGCCCAGATGTTTGATTCGACGCTGGGCTCGCGATTTCCCAATCCGTGTCAGACAGCGATGTACGGAGACCAGTCCATGGCCGAAACGGCCGAGGAGATCGGGAAGGATCTCGCGATCGGTCGCGATGCGAGCGACCGGTTCGCCTGCGCGTCCCAGGAGCGGTACGCCAAGGCCAGGCCGGCGTGTTTCTACCAGGACGAGCTTTACCCGGTCGAGATCGCGCGCCCAAGAGGAGCCATCACCCGTGTCATGGATGACGAACATCCGCGACCAGCGACGACATTGGACGGGTTGATGTCGTTGCGGCCGCTCGTGGACGGTGGCGTCATGACCGCTGGGAACGCCTCCGGGATCAACGACGGTGCGGCAGCGCTGATTGTCGGGTCGCGGCGCGCGGGTGAACGTGTCGGCGCCATGCCGCTGGCACGCATCGTGTCGTCCGGCGTGGCCGGTGTCGAGCCACGGGTCATGGGACTTGGGCCAGTTCCGGCATCGAAAAAGGCGCTGGCGCGTGCGGGACTGACCCTGGCCGACATGGACGTCATTGAAATCAATGAAGCGTTTGCGGTGCAGGTCTTGGGGTGTCTCCGCCTGCTAGACCTCGAGGCCGATGACACGAGGCTCAACCCGAACGGCGGTGCCATCGCGCTGGGTCATCCGCTGGGCGCCTCGGGCGCCCGGCTAGCCCTCACTGCCGTCCGGCAACTCCATCGCGCTCAGGGGCGCTACGCGCTTGTCACGCTGTGCATCGGCGTGGGGCAGGGACTGGCCGCCGTGTTCGAGCGTGTGCCGTAGCCCACCGTAGCCACGACAGAACGATTTGACGGCCCACGCTCCCGACCCACCGCGTGTCGCTCCGCTCCGGCCATATCGCCTGCTCGCCCTCCTCGTCATCTACCTTGTCATCTGTACGTGTTGCCTCGACCGGACGCTGTGGCCCCAGCGGGCTGGCGCGTGACGGGCGTCTTCTTCGCCACCATCACCGGCCTGATGCTCCAGCCGATGCCGGGTGCACAAGTGGTCGTGCTTGGCGCGACGATGCTCGTGGTCGTGGGTGGTGTCTCGATAGAACGCGCACTGAGCGGCTACGCATCCCCGTCCGTGTGGATGGTGCTCGCCGCCATGCTCATGTCGCGGGCCCTTCGCGATTCTGGGCTGGCACGTCGCATCGCGCTGCTGTTCGTGCGGGCCATCGGGAGGACGTCATTGGGCTTGGGGTACGCCCTGCACCTGACCGATGTCACGCTGGCCACGGGCGTGCCGTCGATCACCGCCCGCTCAGCGAGCATCGTCTTTCCGATCGCGCGGAGCATCGCCAGCCTCTACGCCTCGACGCCGGGCCGCACCGCCGACCGGTTGGGCACGTTCTTGATGACCTGTATGTACCAGACGAGCGTTGTCGCCTCGGCGATGTTCTTCTACAGCAGCGCGGCCAACGTTCTGCTTGGCGAGCTGGCGGCCGAGTATGCGGGCGTGACGATCACGTGGACCAGCTGGTTCGTGGCGGGACTTGTGCCGGGAATCGTGTCAAGTGTCGCCGTGCCGTACTTCGTCTTTCGGGTGCTTCCTCCTGAGCTGAAGCATACCCCCGCGGCGCCGTCGTTCGCGGGAGACGAACTCGAGAAGCTGGGCCCGGTCCGGGGGAGCGAAGCCGTCGTACTCGCGGTGTTTGTCGGCGTCGTCACGTTGTGGGTGGCCTCGTCATGGGTCACATGGCTCTCGCCGGCGCTCGTGGCGCTAATGGGCATCTGCGTGCTGTTCGTGACGCAGGCGTTGACGTGGGACGGTGCCTTGAGCGAACGGTCCGCATGGGATGTCTTCGTGTGGTATGGCGGTCTGCTGATGATGGGCAGCGTGCTCAACGAGACTGGTGCGACCGAGGTATTCGCGGCCTGGGTCGGTGGCTGGTTCGTGGGCGCACACTGGCTCTTTGTACTTAGCTGCATCCTCGTCATCTATTTCTACGCCCACTACTTTTTCGCCAGTACCACCGCCCACGCGTTGGCGATGTTTCCACCGTTTGTTGCCCTACTGGTTGGGGTTGGTGCACCACCGGCCGTGGTCGTCTACAGCCTGGTGTTTCTGAACAATCTCATGGCCGGCTTGACCCACTACGGTACCACCACGTCGCCAGTCATCTTCATCGAAGGCTATGTCGGGTTTCGCGACTGGTGGCGCACAGGGTTCGTGATGTCACTCTTGAACCTTGTGATCTGGCTGGGACTCGGCATCGCCTGGTGGAAGGTGCTGGGGATCTGGTGACGCGGTTCTGTCGATTCAGGAAGTCGCTGCCGGTAGAATGTGCGCGGGGCAACCCGGCGCCCGCCGGCGTGTCTCATCTGCACGGCGTCGATGTGAGATCATTCCCCGATCGCCACCAGTTCCCGGTCCGTCCTGATATACCACTGCCCGTCGACCAGGGCGGGGGAGGCCAACGTTCGCGCACCGATGTCGTTGGTATGGAGGAGCTCGAACTCTGGTCCGGCCCTCAGGACAAACGTCTGTCCTGCGTCGCTCGTGAAGAACACCTTTCCGTCGACGCCGACCGGAGAGGCCGAGAAGCCCTCCCGAGTGGGCGGCCCCAGTCGCTCCTGCCACATCACGGTCCCGGTCGACGCCTCGAAACAGGTGACGATACTGGCCATGTCGTTCACGGTGTAGAGATAGTCGCCGTAGACAAGCGGTGACGGCACGAACGGTGAACCACGGGACGTTCGCCATGCGACGTGCGTGTCAGTGACGTCGCCATTTCCGCCCGGACGGATGGCGAGCGTAGGGCCGGCCCGTCCCGAGGCACAGAATATGAGCCCGTGACCGACGGCTGGCGTGGGAATGACCTCGAAGAGATTCCCATTGCAGTGCCACAGCTCGGAGCCGTCCGACGGCCTGTAGGCCGTCACCATCCGCTGGCTGCTGACGATGATCTCATCGTGGTCGCCGACTCGGACCGCAATCGGTGAGCCCCATCCGACGCTGCCACCGCGGTCGGTCTGCCAAACCAGTGTGCCGGTCAACTTGTCATGAGCGGCGACAAACGCCCCGCGTCGCTGATCCTGATACGTGATGAGGAGGTCGTCGTACAGGAGGGGTGAGCCAGCGGTTCCGTGATAGTTGTCAATTGGTCCGACTTCGGTGTGCCAGACCACCCCACCGTCCATGTCGACGGCCATGAGTCCGCGACTCCCAAACGAGGCGTATACACGCTCTCCGTCGGTGGTTGGTGTTGCGGACGCCCGGGTGTTCTTCGGATGGATCTGCTCGATCGGTCCGTCCGGCACCGTCGTTTGCCACAGAAGCCGTCCGTCCGACCGGCGGTAGCTGAGAATCGAGAGTCGTCGGCCGGACTCCTCTGCCGTGGTCAGAAAGATCTGGTCGTCCCAGACGATCGGTGACGAGTTTCCGCGTCCGGGAACTGCGGTTCGCCAAGCGACGTTCTCGGCGTTGGACCAGGCGTCTGGGTACGTGGTGGCGTCGACCACACCCTGGCCAGACGGACCCCGCCATCGCGGCCAGTAGCCGGCACCTTCGCCCTCGACTGGGACCATGAAGATGCCCGAGCTCTGTGCCTGAGTCGGCAGTACGCTCCCCACGGTCAGCACGACCCAGGCAGCAAGGGTTGCGACGGCGAGACGTTGTCTGGTCAAGAGCCTCCTGCTCGACGGTGGGCCTCCACCCGTCTTGACGACGTTCTGCGATTATAGGGCGGCGGTCAAAACGGTGCTGAACGGCCGGCGTCGGCGCCGACGCCGGCCTGGCCATCGGTGAACTCCGGGGCTAGGGCGCGCGAGTATAATCGCTGGCATTGTCACGATCGTCTCCAGGGCAGCGGCGTCCTGATCGCCACTCGGGGCTCGACTCCGGGTCGATCTAAGATTCTGAAGCCGCTCGGCGCGGCTGGGCTTCCGCTGGACGAGGTGGTGGAACATCTCCATAACGTTCTCGTTACAGAGGTCGTGACGGCTTTTCCTAATGACGACGACGACGGCGGCGGCGTTCTTGAAACGGCTGGGATTCCGGGCCGCACCCCGCGAGATGGCGCCGATTCTCCTTCAACTTCAACGCACGCGGGAGATCTCGATGCGCTGTCCGTCCTGGGAGCTCCTGGTTCCGTGAGCAGCCTCACGATGCAGCCGATTGAGGTGTCTGAGCAGCTCGCGCTCATGCCGCTAGAACTCCGCGACGCCGACGAGCTGTTCGAGCTGACCGATCGCAACCGCGCGTATTTGCGACACTGGCTGCCATGGCTCGACAACATCACTCGCCCAGAGGACACCCGGGCTTTCGTTCGAGCTGCCCAGGCGCAAGGGTCGCAGAACAACGGGACGCAGCTGGCGATCCGGCTGAAAGGTCGGATCGTCGGCATCGTGGGGCATCACCAGATCGATTGGCGGAATCGCCTGACCTCGTTGGGATACTGGATTGGCGAAGAGTTTCAGGGGCGAGGGCTGGTGACCATCGCAAGCCGGGCCCTGGTCGGACATGCCTTCAACCAGGCTCAGCTGAATCGGGTCGAGATCCGCTGCGCGACCGGGAATGACCGGAGCCGTGCGGTCCCCGTGCGTCTCGGGTTTCGGGAGGAAGGGCTGCTGCGGGATGCTGAATGGCTCTACGATCACTTCGTCGACCACATCGTGTATTCGATGCTCGCCCGAGACTGGGCTGCCACGGTGGAGCGGGCGTCGAACACGGTTCCGCCAACCAATGCGGCTGGTGGCTGAGTCCTCATGAGACAATTCCCGGTGACGCTCGTCCTCGCGCTACTGGTGACCGGGTCGATGCTGGCCCAGGACTGGCCACAGTTCCTCGGGCCGGAGCGCGACGGGCGCTACATCGGTCCTCCCCTGGACGTTGAGTGGGACGCGGGCGGTCCCCCAGAGGTGTGGCGACGCCCGGTCGGTGCGGGCTTCGCTGGCCCTGTCGTCGTTGACGGCCGGCTGATCCTGTTTCATCGCCTCGACGACCGAGAGGTCGTCGAGGCACTCGATGCGTCGACCGGAGAGGAAGTCTGGCGGTATGACTACCTCACAACTTACCGGGACGATTTTGGCTTCGATGAGGGGCCTCGCGCGGCGCCGGTCGTTGTCGATGGACGGGTGTTCACGTTCGGCGCTCAGGGACAGCTCCACGCCTTGAGCCTCGAGACGGGTGACCTGGTGTGGAACGTCGATACGAAAGCCGAGTTCGACTTCCGCAAGGGGTTCTTCGGGGCGGCAGGGTCGCCCTTGGTCGAAGGCGGACACGTGATTGCGAACGTCGGCGGCGCTAACGCTGGCGTCGTTGCCTTTGACGCAGGTACGGGAGCCGTGGTGTGGACGGCGCTCGACGATGACGCCAGCTACTCGTCCGGCGTTGGTGCGGTCTTCGGTGGAGTTCGGCACGCAGTGTTTTTCACGCGTAGCTACCTGGCCGGACTTGATCCCAACGATGGCACGGTCCGTTTTTCTCGTCCGTGGCGGTCGCGGTTGAGAGCCTCGGTCAATGCCGCGACGCCGCTCGTGATCGACGACCTCATCTTCGTGTCGGCGACGTACGGGACGGGCGCGGGACTATTCCGGGTCAACGGCGATCAACTCGATGAGATCTGGGTTTCGGACGAGGTCATGTCGAATCATTATTCGACCAGCGTCTATCACGATGGTCACCTATACGGGTTTCATGGCCGCCAGGAGTACAGCCCGAGCCTGCGGGCGGTGGAACTCAGAACGGGTGAGGTGAAGTGGGACATCCCCGGCTACGGAGCCGGGACCGTGACGCTGGCCGACGACCGTCTGGTGATCGTTCGCGAGAGCGGGGAGTTGGTGGTGGCCCCGGCGTCCCCAGAGGCGCCGACGGTGGTCGCCACCACCCAGGTTCTCCCTCCGGTCGTTCGGGCCTATCCTGCGCTGGCGGATGGGCGGATCTATATTCGAAACGAGAACACGCTGATCTGTGTCGATCTCAACGCTCGACCGTCAGGTGACAACTGACGTGAGGGCCTGTCCCTCGTGCTGATTGCACAGCCCACGCTTTTCAGGTGACGGAGACGACTACGGCATCGGGGGGCCGGCCGGAAGCCGCGGTTCGCCCAACATGCGAGAGGGGCGCGGCCGCTTGCGAGATCGGAGTCCAAATCCTTCAATCGCATACTTGCGAATATGCTCCATCGCCTCGTCGATGTCATCGGTGGCCAGCCAGGAATCGATCTCCCCGGGGCTAATGGCCCCTTCGTCGACCATATTCTGGACGAGATGCAGCAGTCGTTTCCAGTAGTCGCGACCCATGAGCACGATCGGGAAGTTGTCGATCTTCGTGGTCTGCACGAGCGTTAGCGCCTCGAACAGCTCATCCATCGTACCAAAGCCACCGGGCAAGGCGATGAATCCGAACGAGTACTTGAATAGCAGCACTTTGCGAACAAAGAAGTAATGCACCGTGACCGACTGGTCGACGTAGGGGTTGGGATACTCCTCCGTGCCCAGGGTGATGTTGCACGAGACCGATCGACCACCCGCCTCGCGTGCCCCGCGATTGGCCCCTTCCATCAGGCCGGGGCCACCGCCAGTCATCACCGTGAACCCGAGATGGCTCAACGCACTGCCGACGTCGCGGGCCAGTTGATAGTACTGATGTCCCTCCTTGAAACGGGCCGACCCAAACACCGTGATACAGGGGCCCGCGAAATGCAGCGCGCGAAAGCCACGGACGAAATCACGGACCGAGCGCAGCACGAGCGCGAGATCCTTTCGTCGAGTTTGCGGCCCTTCTAGGAGCGCCCGGTCTTCCCAACCCCTTCCATGCGTCGGTGTGCTCAATTCATCACTCTCCGTCTCGAAACGCTACGGCGCGGACCAGCAGGCGAGCGCGGAGGACCGTTTTTTTAGGGTCATCACGCCTCGATGTGCGCGAAAAAATGATCGTGCAGTCGGGACATCGCGAGCGGTAACTCGCGCTCTCGCAGGACGAGCGTCAGATTTCGACGTGACGCCGATTGCGACACCATCCGACACGGAATACTGCCAAGCGCGCTGACGATCTGGGCGAAGAGGGCCGGGTCGTTGTGCAACCGTTCTCCCACTACACAGAGCACGGCCATCTCGGGTTCGGTCGAGACCTCTGCGAACGATGACAGCGCAGCAACGATTGCGTCCAGCTGCGTCGGGTCGTCGATCGTTACCGAGACATCGACCTCGGAGGTGGTCACGACGTCGACGGCCGTTTCGAAACGGTCGAAGACCTCGAAGAGCTTCCTGAGAAACCCGTGGGCCATGAGCATCCGTGCCGAGGCGATCTCGATCACGGTCAGGCGACGCTTGGAGGCGAGGGCGGCAATCGGAGAGCCATCGCCGTCGGAGCGGGCCGTGATTTCCGTGCCGAGCCCCTCTGGTCGCTGCGCGTTGACGATCCGGACCGGGATGTTCTTGGTGATGGCCGGCTGTATCGCAGCCGGGTGGAGCACCCGTGCTCCGAAGTAGGCAAGCTCGGACGCCTCGCCAAACGTCAGGCTCGGCACCAACCTCGCGTCCGGGACGATTCCCGGGTCGGCCGTGAGCATGCCGTCGACGTCGGTCCAGATCTGGATCTCGGTCGCGTCCAGCGCGGCCCCAAAGAGCGCGGCCGAGTAGTCGGATCCACCTCGGCCCAGTGTCGTGGTGACCCCGTCGGGTGTAGCACCCACAAAGCCGCCGAGCACCGGGGTCACGGCACTGTCGAGTAACGGGCCGACCGCATCCTTCAGCCGCACGGCCGTGGTCCCGCTGTCTGGTTGGGCCCGTCCGTGTGACCCATCCGTGACGAGCACCCGCCTGGCGTCGACCCACTCGGCCGCCACGCCGTCCGAGACGAGGCTCGCCGCAACGAGTCGGCTGCTCATCAGTTCTCCACAACCGGTGATCGCGTCGGCGGAGCGTGGCGACAGTTCAAGCAGGACGGCGACGGCGTGCACCATCGCCCTCAGCTCGAAGCACGATTGCTCGATCGCCTGAATGACCTCGGGGAGCGCGGCGGCGGACACGAGGTCGGCGGCGATCGTGCGATGCCGCGTCTCGATTACATCGACGATCTCACCAAGCTCCGGCGTTTCTCCCGCCGTCGCCCGCGACGCGAGGTCCACGAGCTGGTCGGTCACGCCAGCCAGGGCCGAGACGACGACCAGCCGTCGGCGATTCTCTCGCCCGACGATCTCCGAGAGGCGGCGGATCGCCCCTGTATCGCGGACCGACGTCCCGCCAAACTTCATGATGACCGGCGCCGCGTATACCGTCTCGACGGCGCCGGTGCGTGTGGTCCGAGGTTCCACATCGGTCATGGGAACACTCCGAGATCCAGATACGACCGCGCGACCCGATCGATGGCGAGGTAAAACCCCGCGACGCGAAGGTTGTCGATAGCGTCGACACGCCGTAACGTCTCCCGCAGTTGGCGATACGCATCGACCATCGCCTCTTCTAACCCCGAGTTGACCACAGTCAGCTCATCGACGGGGCGGACGATCTCGGCCTGGTCGGCTGCCGTGAGCTGGGTGCCGGTCGCGTGTTCCAGTGCCTTGAGGATCCGGGTGTCTGCCGCCGCACGATACCGCCGTTCCAGCCGTCCGTACTTCACGTGGGACAGGTTCTTGAGCCATTCGAAGTACGAGACGATGACCCCGCCGGCGTTGGCATATAGGTCTGGCACGATGAGCAGACCGCGCGACCGAAAGACCGCGTCGGCCTCGGGCGTCGTGGGACCGTTCGCCGCTTCGATGACGATCGAGGCTTGCACCCGCGGTGCGTTATCCTCGGTCAACTGGCACTCGACCGCCGCGGGGATCAGGACGTCGCACTCGCACTCGAGTACGGCCCGTGGGTCGTGATGAGTCGTCGCGCCGGGGAAGCCTGCCACGCTGCGGTGCTCCCGCTTGTAATCACGGACGGCCGCCTCGTCGAGACCGTCTGGGTCGACGATCGTCGCACGGCTGTCAGACAGCCCGACGATAATCGCCCCCTCCGCTCGGCAGAACTTTGCCGCCCAGTAGGCAACGTTCCCCATTCCCTGGAGCGCGATCCGTTTCCCGTCCAGCCCGGTCGACAGGCCCAATCGGCTCATATCGTCCGGCTGGCAGCACGCCTCGCGCAGTGCGTAGAACGCACCGCGCCCCGTCGCTTCCTCGCGGCCCTGCACGCCGCCCTCCGCCACCGGCTTTCCGGTTACGCAACCCAGTGCGTCAATCTGGTCGCCGCGAAACGCCTGATAGGTATCGGCGATCCAGGCCATCTCGCGGGCGCCTGTGCCCAAGTCTGGCGCCGGGACGTCGACCGCGGGGCCAAGGAAGTTCTTCTTGAGAAGCTCGTGCGCGTACCGCCGCGTGATCCGCTCGAGCTGGTCTTCACTGTACCGCGTGGTATCGACCTGGACCGCGCCTTTGGCGCCGCCGAACGGCACGTCGACGATGGCGCACTTGTAGGTCATCAGGGCGGCCAGCGCCATCACTTCGTCTTCGTCGACCGCGGGGCTATATCGGATGCCGCCCTTCACGGGGAGCTTGTGGTGGCTGTGCTCGGCGCGCCAGGCTCGTACGACATCAATCCGACCGTCGGCGTGTCGAAGGGGGAAGTCGAAGCGATAGAGGCTGTTGCATCGCTTGATGTGATCGAGAAGATCACGTGGGTAGTCGCTGATCGTGGCGGCCTGATCAAAGTACCGCCCGACGTCAGACCAGAAGCGTGGCGTCGTCATAGCACTTCACGTGACTCCCATATCTCGTATTCTTTCAGTCGGAGGCGATAACGGCAATGCTCGAGCTGCAACTAGTAGTGGGGTTGGTCCTGGTGACGTCCGCGGCCTGTTCGTTATTTGAAGCCGTTCTCTACTCGGTGCCGGCGACGCGGGTCGAGGTGCTCGCGCAGTCTGGTCGGCCCTCCGGACGGATCCTGAAGAAGCTGCGGCAGCAGGTCGACCGGCCGATCGCCGCGATCCTGTCGCTGAACACGATCGCCAACACCGGCGGAGGCGCGGTCGCCGGCGCGCTGGTCGCGAGTACGTTGGGTGAAGGCAGTGTGATCTACTTCTCGGTCGCCTTCACTCTGGGTATCCTGCTGTTGTCCGAGGTGCTCCCCAAGACGATTGGCGTCGTCTATGCTCGGCAGCTCGCCCCATACGTTGCCCGACCACTTCATCTCCTCGTCATGATCTTCAAGCCGTTGGTCGCCTTGACTCAGGTAGCGACGAACCTCGTCTGGAAGGGACACCAGGAGCATCGGGTATCGGACGAAGACCTGCTGACGTTGGTCGGGTCTGGGTTGCGCTCCGGGACGCTCAAGCAGCACGAGGCTCGGGTCATCGAGAACGTGTTATCGATGGAGACCCGCACCGCCAAGGAGATCATGACTCCGCGACCGGTCGTGTTCACACTCGGCGCACGTGTCACCGCACGAGAGGCGTCGTCCGTAGAGACCCTCGCCAAGCACAGTCGGATTCCGGTGTTTGACAGCGACGCGGAAGACCTCGTGGGTGTCGTCTACACGGTCGACATCCTGGGGGCGGTTGCGCACGATCGCTTCGAGGTCAAGATGGAAGACATGATGCGGCCGATCCACTTTGTCGTGGAGTCGACCTCACTCGACGAGTTGTTGCGGACATTCCTCGAGCTTCGCCAGCATCTGGTCGCCGTGATTGATGAGTTTGGGGGCTTTGCGGGGATCGTGACGCTCGAAGACGTGCTCGAGGAACTGATCGGACGAGAGATCGTTGATGAATCGGACCAAGTGACCGATCTGCGCGCCTACGCGCACCGCCGCCGCGAAGAGACGCTGCGACGTGTGAAGAAGCTTACGTAGCAGCCCGTGGTGAAAGTCCCGCGGCATTCGACCGGCCATCCATCCCGCAAGGGGCGACGCTGAGACTTCTTCGAGCGGGGGCGAATATGCCCAATATTCTTCCTCGTCACGCCTGGCCAGGCAGGTGTCTACCCGGTCTCGGTGCCACGCGCGACTTTCACCACGGGTTGCTAGGTGATCACTCTGGTCTCCCTGCCGTCAGCTCCTGAGCGAGTGGCTCCGCGTCGTACAGCACTTCTAGCGCTTCGAGGATGTACCCTGGGTGGACCGCGATCGCCCTGGAGACCCGGTCGTCATACGCAAAGGTGCCGACGAGGCTTTCGATGTTGCCGTCGAAAATGAGGCCGACCGCGTTCCCGTCGACGTCGATCACCGGAGATCCGGAGTTACCGCCGGTGATATCCGCGGTCGAGACAAAGTTCACCGGAGTGGCGAGGTCGAGTCGGTCCCGACGCCTCCAGTAGCGATCAGGGAGCGCGTACTCGCCCTCACGCCCAAAGCTGATCGCCCGGTCGAACAGGCCAAACAGTGTCGTCTCGTGGGGTGCCTGCGTGCCGTTCATCGGGTATCCCGTGACTGTCCCATACGCCAGGCGAGGCGTGAACGTCGCGTCCGGATGCACCGCTCTGCCGTAGGCCTCGAACCGAGCGCGCGCGAGCACGGCGCCGCTTTCCTCCAAGACGCTCTCGACCGATGTGCGGAACGCTTCCTCGTCGGCGCGACGTTGCGGATCCAGACGTCGCACGATGGCGATCATCGGGTCGTCAGAGCGAGTCACGGCGTCGGCCCCACCGGCCACGAGTGCGCGCCGAGTGTCCACATCGGCGAGACCGGTGTTGCGCACCAGCTGCGCCGCAACATCGGCTGGTGAACGGTCGCCGAGCACTGCGCTGACAAACGAGTCGTCGGTTCCGAGCTCCTGACGTGCTGCCTCGAGGAAGCCCGCGATCAGGTGCTCCTCGCGGTCCGGATAGACCGGAGCCGGAGAGAACAGCCTGAACTCCAGCGCCGCGATCTCCGAGTCGTGGTACCCGGGCAGCCGTTCGGCGTCGGGCTTCGGTGTTTCCTCGACGTACCGGACGATCATCCCGGCAATCTCGGCGAGTGTCGATCCTGCGAGGCTTCGATAGACACGCTGAGTGAAGGTGCGGGCCGCCTCAGTCGTGGCCCGACCGATTGCCAGCCAGGCCTCGTCGGCATCGGTAGAAGAGGTGGTTCCGGCGATTCGCTGCCGTACGTCGGCTTCCCGGCGCTCGAGCGATGCCCAGACGTTGGGATCCTGCAGGCCGCGCAGCTGCCCCGTAAACGCCTTTCGTGAGTTGGTGATTCCCAGCAGGCGGTTGCCAACCTGCCGGGCTTGCTCCGGGCCTCGCGCGGCGTACTCGCGCAACAAGCGCTCGTAGGTCTCGAAGTACTTCAGGTAGGCCGGGTGTCTCACGTCGCGTTCGTACCGGAATTGGTCGACGGTGCGGAGTCGGTCGGTTGAGCCAGGGTTGCCGACGACAAAGACCAGCTCGTCCTTGTCGGGGCCATTGCGGTCTAGGCGCAGATAGTGTGACGTGTCAGCCGGCTCGCCGTCCTCGTAGACGCGGAAGAACGCGACATCCAGACAGAAGCGCGGGTAGGTGAAGTTGTCGGAGTCGCCCCCGAAAAAGGCCGCTTGAGTCTCGGGTGCGAAGACGAGGCGCACATCAGTGTACTGCTTGTATCGGTACAGCCAATACTCGCCGCCCCGATAGAGGCTCACCACCTGAGACCGGAGCCCCGTGGCGTCCAGGCTCTCCTTTTCAATCAATGCGATTTCGGCCTGGCGTGCCGACAACGCTTCACGCTCGCTCGCGGTCGCGGTTACTGCCGCGTTGACTCGGCGGGTGACGTCCTCCGTTGAGAGGAGGACATTGATCTCGAGGTCGGGGGCTTGCAGCTCGTCGGCCTCATTCGGGGCATAGAAGCCCTGTGTAACATAGTCAGCGTCCGGACTGGATAGGTTCTGTACCTGATTGAGCCCCACGTGATGATTCGTCATCACGAGGCCCCGCGCGCTGACAAACGAGCCCGACCCACCGTCGTTGAGACGCACACTCGACAGACGGACATGCTCGAGCCACTCGGGGCTGGGGGTAAAACCGTACTGCGCTTCGAGTTGCTGTACCGGCGGGTTGTCGAACGTCCACATTCCCTCGTCGCCGGCGGAGAGCACTCCAACCGAGACGGCGGAGCAGGTGGCAATTACGACGGAAAGGCCCCTCGGAGGCAGGCGTCTGGGCATCGATCGGCCTCACACGTTGAAGGCTGTACGGGCGTGTCAGTAAGACGCGCCAGTGTAGCACTTTCCCTCCGATGCTCAGGCTCTGACAGGCCCTGGCCCGAGCTGGGACTACATGGTGCCGTTTCTTCGGCCGATACACCCTGTGCAGCCCATTCTCGACCTCGACGTGCTTCCGTCCGGGGGAGAGGCTCCCAGTTCAGGGCTGCACGGGACCGCTGGCTCTGGGGCAGGGTCGGCGGCCCCATTTTTACCCTCCTCTAGCCCTACGAAGCGGCCCCTGAACTCCCGTGGGCGACTCGCGAGACGTCGCCGCCTCGTTTCTCAGCACACCTGGAGACTGCTAACGGTTCGTCGGTTCTCCCGTGCGTCTCGGCCTCGGGCCGATACGGCCTGCGCAGTCCGCGCCTGCCGGCATGGGTCGAGGCGCCGTTGGCCTACCGATGGGGTTGGCGTCGCTGCGCCACTGCGACTCTGAGCTGGGAGCCAACCTTCGAGGAGAACTGGAGATGCTCGGGCGACGTCGGTACCGACCATCGTGCGCCCATGAGCCCGGTAGCCGTGTGTCCCGCGGTTCCTAAGAGGAGGTGGGCGATCTCGTGTGCTGCCACCCGTCCGAGCAGATCCGAGGAGCCCATTCCGGTGGCCCGTGCCAGCCGTGCGACCTGTTCCACGAAGACAGTCGACATCACGCTCGAGTGGGGTATCTGGACAACGTTGGAGAAACCCAGCGCTTGCGGTGAGACCCAATCGTCAGCCCAGCCGTCTCGTTCGGCGTTTCCGGGCGCGAGGCGTAGCCATACCTCGTGGGGCCGCAGTGGATCCGAGCAGTCGTCGACTTCGTCCACGCAGTGTCGCCAGCTCACTGCGATTCCGACGGCGTCAAAGAGGGACTGAGTGACGTCCAGGGACACCACAAGAGGTTCGGGCCCAACTTCTGCGAGGTCGACGACGCGGATCGTGACTCACCCAGGACCACAGTTGGCCCGAACATTAGCGGTAGCAGACCCACGGCCAGACGGCGCATCGTGCTCCTGGGTAGACCCTCGAGAACGGACGGAGCCACGCTCTCTAGGCCCTTCGCGAGGGTCACTGCAAGGGGCGTTCTCAATCGCGGCGCGAGTCGACGCGAACGAAGCCCCTTCGATCGCGACGGTCGTCCAGCGATGTCACGGCTTCGCCAAGGATGTGATCGTCGTCGACGGACGATCGACGGATGGAACGGCGGAGGTTGCCGCTGGGGTCGGTGCTACGGTCATCGTCGAGAGCAGCCCGGGGAAGGGGTCTGCGCTCCGGACCGCCATTCCGAAGGTGCGAACAGAGGTCGTCGTCTTCATTGATGCCGACGGCTCGCACGATCCCGAGGATATTCCGAGGCTTGTGGAGCCGATTCGGGCGGGGACGGCCGATCACGTGTCGGCGTCACGCCTGATGGGCGGGTCGAGCGAGCTTCACGGCGGTTTCGACGAGTTCTGCCGACTCGCTGGGAGCGCGTTTGTGACCGCGTGGATCAACGTGCGTTTCGGCACTCGGTTGAGCGAGAGTCAGAACGGGTTTCGGGCCATTCGGACCTCGGTGTTGCGACAGTTGGGCCTGCGCGAGCGGACGACGACGATTGAGCAAGAAATGATCATGAAGACACTCATGCGAGGGTTCCGCATGGCTGAAGTGCCCAGTCATGAGCATGCCCGGGTGCATGGCCAGTCACATATCCGGGTGTGGAGGGCGGCACTGTCAAGGGCGGAGCAAAACTAGACCACCGTGGCGGAGGAAAACTAGACCATCCGGCAGTGGGTCGGAGTGCCTGAAAGCGGCGTCGCGGGGGGAAGCTTCAGGATGCCGGAGCGGCCGCGGGCTGGCGGGCTTTTCTTGCTGTGTTCGAGGCGATAGCTCTCGCCGTTCAGCTCCAGGATGTGGACGTGATGCGTCAGCCGATCGAGCAGCGCGCCCGTCAGCCGTTCGGAGCCGAAGATCTCGGTCCATTCGTTGAAGGGCAGATTCGAGGTGACCAGCGTCGACGCTTGCTCGTAGCGCTGGGAGAAGATCTCGAATAACAGCTCGGCGCCGGTCTTCGATAACGGCACGTAGCCGAGCTCGTCCACGATCAAGAGGTCCTGTTTCGCGAGCTGTTTCTGCACACGCAGCAGGCGCTTGTCATCCCGGGCCTCGAGGAGTTCGTTCACGAGCGCGGCGGCGGTAGTGAAGCGCACCCGATAGCCTTTCTGACAGGCCGCGAGTCCCAACGCGAGCGCGAGATACGTCTTGCCCGTGCCGGAGTTGCCCAACGCCAACACGTTCTCTCTGCGGTCGAGATACTCCGAGCGGGTCAGCTCCAGCACGAGGCGTTTGTTCACCGACGGGATCGCACGGAACTCGAAGGTCTCGAGACTCTTCAAGACCGGGAACTTCGCGGCCTTGATGCGGCGCTCGGTGGCGCGCTGCTCGCGATCGAGGAGCTCGAGCTCGCAGAGGCGGAATAAGTAGCGCGAACAGTCCAGCCCTTCTTGGGCGCAGTGCCGCGCCACTTTGTCGTACTCGCGCAAGAAGGTCGGCAGGCGGAGGGCCTTGAGATGCGCCTCGAGCAGTAGGGTGGGTTTCGTCATCACTCGGCCCCCAGGAGTGCCAGGTAGTTCGCGGCCGCGGTCGTGGCCACGCGGGCGACCGGCAGATGCGGATACTGCGCCAGATTGAGGCGGGCCGGCCGGGGGTCGAGGCGGCACAGCACGAGATGCTTGACGGCGTCGAACCCGATCGCCCCCAGGCGCACGGCGTCCTGGACGGCGCCGCGGACGTGGTCGAGCCGAAAGTCCTCGAGCAGCCGCAACACCTGCACGTACTCGCGCGTGCCCGGCTTACCCAGCCGCGCCTCTAAGAGACGCCGCAGCCGGAGGAACTCCTCTGGCAGCGCCCACCCGGCGAGCGGTGCCGCTTGATGGAGTGCCCCCGTCTTGCGCTCCAACAAGGCCAGGTAGTGCCGCGGATCGAAGATCAACTCCTCCCGCCCGTAGCTGCGCCGATGCCGGGCGATCTCGTCACTCCCGCACACGATCGCGACGTCGTCCACCGAGCCCTTCACTAAGACCTCCCGGTGGCCGTAGGCGGTCGGCACCGAGTAGTCGTTGCGGCGGTCGCGCACCAGGGACAACGACGTGACCCGCGTCGGGCGCGTCTCGCGGGCGTCATATGGGACCGGCGGCAATGGCAACAACGCCGCGCGGTCGCGCGCGAAGCGCTCCCCGATCGTCTCCGTGTGCCGCCGCAGCCGGCGCCCGCGCCGCGCGCGGCACTGGCACGCGAGGTCGGCGTTCAACGCGTCCCAACTGTCGAACCGTGGAATCGGCACGAAGAAGTTGCGCCGGGCGTAGCCGACCAGCCCTTCCACTTTCCCTTTGTCGTTGCCCTTGCCCGGGCGTCCGAAACGATCGTCGAATAAGTAGTGCGACTGGAGCTCGCTGAAGACCTGCGTCCGCTGGCGCGTGCCGTCCCCGAGGATCCGCGCCACCGCCAGCTTGGTGTTGTCATAGACGATGCGCCGCGGCACCCCACCGAAATAGCGAAACGCGGCGTTGTGCCCGTCGCAGAACGCCTCCGTGGTCTCAGCCGGAAACGCCTTCACGAACCCGTCGTCGCTGTGCGGGAGATCGACGACCAGGTAGTGCGCTTTGCATTCGACGCCCGCGATCACGACCAGTGCTTCGCCGAAGTCGGCTTGGGCGTCGCCCGGCGGATGCGCCAGCGGCACGAACATCTCCTGCCCGCCCAGCCGCCGCTCGCGCACGTAGGTGTTGACGATCGTGTCGCCGCCCGTGAAGCCGTGCTCCGCCCGTAAGCGCTCGCCGATGCGCTTGGCCGTGTGCCGTTGCTTCTTCGGACGGGACTGATCCTCGCGGAGGATCTGATCGATGATCCCCGTGAAGGCGTCCAGCTTGGGACGCCGGATCGGCTGCGCCCGGCGATACCCGGGCGGCCGGCGGTACCGCAGCATCTTGCGCACCGTCTCGCGGGCCAGCCCGAAGTGGCGCGCCGCCGCGCGCTCGCTCAATCCCTCCACATACACGCTGCGCCGCACCGCCGCATAGAGCTCCACTCGATACATCCCTCCTGTGTTCCACAAAACACCCTGGGAATGCTCGGTGGACCACGCGAGCGGTCTGGTTTTCCACCGCCCTCAGGCGGCTTCATCCCGCCGCTCTGTAGTCTATTTTTGCTCCGCCGTTCTCAGCTGAGGAGCCCGGCGCGTTGCTCATCCAGCTCGGCTTGCTCTTCGGCCGTCATGAACGCCCTGTCGCCAAACCGTTCTGGTCGCTCGAACGGCGTATCGAACTCATCGGTCCAGATACCCTGGAGGTCGGGATCCCCCCACGGCGTTCTGAGCGACGCGTCCGATTGAGCCCCTGGGGCGGTCTGCCCCGCCAGGTCGACTTGAGCCGCGTTCATCAGGCCGGCGATGACGGCCAGTACGACGACCGCTCCAAATACCCCAAGCATTCGCACACGCATCTGGTGTCTCCTTGATGTGTCGCTGCGCTGAAATCCATTCGGCCCGAACGCACCGCCGTCCTAGCCGAGCTGGATGTCGGTAATATATCCCAGACTGGTCTCTACCTTGACATTGGAGAGGTTGGAGTGCACCCTAGAACCGGTTTCATAACCGCAGCGACATTCGGACGCCGATGCATCCTGTCAGAGGCGACGCTGAGACGTCTTCGAGCGGGGTCGAATACACCCAATATTCTCCGCTCCTCGCGTCTTGCGCGACGGGTGCCCTCGACCCCAGACTTGACGAAAGCACGACCCGCGCGGCCGCGAGGAGGCATGATGATGACGTATCGAACATTCCGATCGTTGGGTGTTGCGACTTTGATCGCCGTTGGTGTGGTGGCGATGGCCTGGGCGATCCAGAGGAGCGCGCCGGTGCTTCAGGCCGCCCAATCCCAGGACGGCCAGACGGCGCCACAGACACCGTGGGGCGAGCCCGACTTTCAGGGCATCTGGAGCGTCGAGTTGCTCGTGCCGTTGGAGCGCCCCGATGGCGTCACGACCGAGTTCTACACGGAAGAACAGGTCGCCGAGCTCGATCGCGAGCGAGCCCAAGGGTCGGTGTTCGGCAATCATGTCCGCGCGGAGCGTGGGAGCGAAGCCGACGTAGCCGGCGCCTACAACGCGGTGTTCACTTCGCAGCGTCCGACCGGCCGGCGCACCGGGATGGTCATCGACCCGCCGGACGGGAAAGTCCCTCTCATGACGCCAGCGGCGCAAGCCCGGCGGGCCGAGATTCGAGACTATGAGGTGGCCCTGTTGCAGAACACCGTGGTGTGCCGGGATGACCAACCTGGCTGCCGAGGTGGAGAGTACGGGCCGCGGTCACCCCGTCGGGAGGAGCGGCCGCCGTTCTACTCGCCGCGGAACATCAATCGCGCCTACGGTCCTGAAGATCGGAGCCTGGGGGAGCGATGCATGAGTGGCAGCCTGCCGCAGTTCGGGGGCGGATTCACCGGTATTCACTACCGGATCGTCCAGTCGCCTGGCGTCGTCACCATCTTCTACGACGTCGGTCAAGGGCAGGGGTACAACCGCGTGATTCCGATTACGGACGAGCCACATCTGCCGTCCCACGTCCGACAGTGGTGGGGCGATTCGCGCGGCCGATGGGAGGGCGACACGCTCGTCGTCGACGTGACGAACTTCACTGCCAAGAAAGACTTCCGAGGGTCGCGCGAGAGCCTGCATCTTGTCGAGCGCTGGAGACGGACCGGTTCGGAGACGCTCGAAGTCGTCTCGACGTTGGAGGATCCGACGGTCTGGACCAGACCATGGACGGTGATCCAGGACTTCGCCAGACAGAATGACCAGGCGAATCGGCTCTACTACGAGCCGCGGTGTCATGAGGGAAACTACGGCCTCCCGGGCCTGTTGGTCGGTGCCCGTGCCGAGGAGCAGGCGTTTGAAGAGGGCCGGGGGCCCGACCCGGCCACGAGGTGCATCGCCGGATGTGCGTCGGCTGAAGGCCGCGATCCATTGGCCTTGCGGTGAGTGCAAGAAACCCACGGCGCGGCTCACGACGATTCGCCAGGGAACGGAAGGAGATCGGTATGCAGAATCTGATCACACGCCCTTTCAAGAAGTCGGTGCTTGGAGCGATGTTTGCCGCCGCCGCGGTCAGCGCCGTCGTCTCGGTGTCAGTGACACGGACGGCAGGTCAGGCCCCGGGCACCCGGCCTGCTCGCACCGCGGATGACAATCCGAACTTCAGCGGTATCTGGCAGGCGAACAACGAAGCCCACTGGGATCTCCAGGCGCATGCTGCGCGTCCAGGCATGGTCATGCAGGAAGGCGTCTACCCCTACGACTACGCCCGGGTGCCGGCTGCACCGGTGCTGGCTCTTGGTGCGGCGGCGGGAGTGCCAGGGTCCATCGGGGTCGTGGAGGGTGACGGCGAGATTCCCTACACAGCGGAAGCTGCCGCGATCAAGCAGGAGAACGCTGAAAACTGGATCGACCGCGACCCGGAGCTGAAGTGTTACCTCCCTGGGATACCGCGCGCGATGTACATGCCGTATCCGTTTCAGATCGTGCAGAGCACGAACAAGATTCACATGGCCTACGCGTTTTCAAGCACGGCCCGCACCATCCACCTGGATGAGGTCGAAGGCCCGCCCGACTACACCTACATGGGCCACTCGGTCGGCCGCTGGGAAGGGGACACGCTGGTGGTCGACGTGACCGACTTCAACGGGAAGAACTGGTTCGACCGGGCGGGTAACTTTCACAGCGAAGCGTTGCGCCTCGAGGAACGGTTCACGCCGATTTCACCCGACGCCATTCAGTACGAAGTGACCGTCGAAGACCCCAACGTCTTCACGCGCCCCTGGCGAATCTCGATGCCGATCTATCGCCGCCTGGAGCCGACGATGCAGCTCCTCGAGTATCGCTGTATCGAGTTTGCGGAAGAGTTCCTCTATGGACATCTTCGGAAGGAGCCGCTGGTGACACGATGGGAGGGAGAAACGATCATCGTGGACATCACACGCAAGATTCCCGCTGGGGATGCGCTCTACGACTGGTATCGAAAGTAACGTCCTCGGAGTGCCGCTGATGGGGCGCATCGGCGGGTCGCCTGTCGGTTCGATGGTGCGCTATAGGCACACCCGTTAGGCCACCGTGCTGCTTGCCGTCTTTGGGCTTATCGCGGGCGCAGGTAGGTCGGACCTATGGTGCGGCGCCTTCGGTGATTCGGTACAGCTTGGACGCGGTCCGAATGAAGAGGCTCCCGTGCGCGATGGCCGGGGTGGCCATCGCGAACTCGTTGAGAGGATTCTGGCCGATCACCTCGAACGTTGGCCCGGCCTGAATGACATAGGTGTCCCCGTCCTCACTCAGCACGAACAGCTTGCCGTCGTACGCCCAAGGTGACGCCGTGAAGGCGGCCCCGACCGCAATCCGTTCTCGGCCGTACACCTCCTCGCCGGTGCGGGCGTCGTGGCAGGTGAAGAAGCCCCGGTCAAGCAGCGTGTAGTAGTAGTCGCCGTAGATGATCGGCGACGTGTTATATGGTGCAGCCTGCGGCTGCGACCAGACGATGAAATCGTTGTTCAGCTCCGCGCCCTCCAGCGAGATGTCTCCACTCGCGCCGGGGCGGATCGCGAAAACTGGTCGGGCCTGGTCCCCGAGGTATCCCGAGCTGATATACAAGAGCCCAAACTCGGCGAATGGTGTCGGCACGGTGATCGACGACATCCCGGTCAGCTCCCATAGCAGGTTGCCCTCGAGATCGTAGGAGCGGACCCTGTCGGTTCCGGTCGTGACGATCTCGGTCCGCTGCTCGTTTGCCCAGATGTAGGGTGTCGACCAGTTTGTTCCTTCGTCACGGTCGGTCCGCCACACTTCGGCGCCGGTTTCGGTGCTCAACGCAACAAGCGACGACTGGTCGTCGTTGTCGTTCACGATGTAGAGCCGGTCGCGATAGAGGACCGGTGAGGCCGCGGTGCCCCAGCCGAGCCGGGTGTCCGAGGATTCCATGTCGTGCGACCACTGCACCGTGCCGTTCGTATCCAGACTGAAGACGCCGACGTTGCCGAAGTAGACATAGACCGACTGGCCATCGGT
>CBDBHJ010000008.1:0-822679 GCA_965205435.1 Vicinamibacterales bacterium | reverse complement strand
GCTGGTCCCGCGCACCCGGATGTAGACGTCGCCGTCGATCGCCGGCAACGTCATCGTCACGCTGTATCTGTCGCCATCCCTGGTCCACTCCCGGCCCGTGAAGCGCTCGATCACCCGCGTCGTTGGGTTCCGGTCCACGCTCCGGTCGGACAGCGGGCCCTGCAACGTGCCGCCGATCTCGGCGCTGGCTCCAGACGCGCTCGCGACGACGTCGAGCTCCGTGACGAGGTCCCCTGCCACGGCGAAGATTCTGCCGCTGCGTAGGCCGTCGAGCACATCCTCATAGGTCGGGTGCGCCCGCACGTAGGTCTTGTGGAACTCACCAGGCCAGAAATCAGACCCCCGTCGAACGGACTCGGTGTAGTGCGCGTGGGAATCGGACGTCGCGACGATCCAGAAACGTCGCCCTTCGCCGAGCAACGTGTCCCACAGACCACCCACGATGGCGGTCATCTGGTCGAAACCGCCGAAGGTGCCGATGTTGCGATAGTTGCCGCGCGCGCCCGCCAGCCGTCCGGACCCATCACGCCGAGGGGTACCGTCAGGCGCGAGGGTCGTGGCCTGGTGACCCGGTGCGCCCTCCATCCCGCGATAGACCGACGGCGCCAGATCGTTGTTCGTGCGGATCTCCCAGGGCTCGTCGAGCCCGTAGACGCCGATGGCCCTCGCCGACCGCGAGGGGTGATTCGCGAACAGGATCGGCAGCCGTGTCAGTGTCGTCATGTACTCGAGCGCGCTGCGCCTCGCGGCCTCCGTCCGACGTGCCGGATCAGGCGGCAAGGCCCAGGCCTCGTTCGCGTCGAACCGGTGCTCGATCTCGTACAGCACCGACGCCTCGTCCTCGGCGTAGGGAATGATCAGCGTGTGATGATCCATGCCCGGCATGTTCAACTCCATGCCGTAGAACTGCAGCACCGCCGGCACGAGCTCACGCGACAGCGTCAACTCCCGATACGCCTGTGACAGGCTGAACTTTGCGTGGTTCGGACCACCGTGATCGGTCGTGACCATCCAGCGCAACCCGAACCGGCGCGCCATCACGGCGTTCCGTGGCGTGGAATAGAGCGCTCCCTGGCCCTTCAGCACCACCGGGGGACTCTGACGGCGGTCGTATCCGGCACTCCAGTGGCTGTGCAGGTGCGAGTCGCCGGCCAGCCACTGGCGCTCGGACGTCTGAGCGCACCACGCCGCGGCACTAGCCGCGATCAGCAGGAACAGCCACCGCCGGGGCGGACGGAGCGTGGGAAGCATGCGTGCCGTCTCAGTGCGAGAGCGCGTAGACAGCGATGTTCACGCCCATCGGGATGCCGCGCCCCCACGAGACCTCGCGGGGGAAACGGGGATGTTGTTCCCATTCCCAGGCATCCCCGAAATCCGAATTGTGGCAGAGGATCGCCATGAGTCGACCTGTGTCGTCCAGTAGACCAAAGTAGTGGGGTTCTGCCGTTGCGGCTTCGCGTCCAGAGGGGTCCCTCTCGAGCACGGCAGCAAAACTCAGGACCTGCGGTTTCTCTGTGAACTCATAAAGGGATCGAAAGATCTCGTGATCGGTCGAGAGTTCGACCGGTTCTCGATTGGGTAAGACCCGGCGAAGCTCGGCGCGAAGCGATTCCCATTCTTCCGGGCCCCAGAAGTCATCAACCATCAGAAAGCCACCACCCATAGAGATAGTCACGAAGACCCGCCACTTCGCCCTCGCTCAGGCTCATCCTGCCGCCCTCGACGATGTAGATGAATGGATATCGACTCAGGTTCGAGTCGGTCAACTCGACAACCAGCCCCTCGCCGTTCGTGGAGAGACCGGTAAGGTTCTGAACGTGGGCGGAGAAATTTCGATCAGCGGCGGGGTAATCGACAGCCCACACAGAATTCGGAACACCTGAATACTGGATTCGCGCGAACGTGAAGGCTGATGTCTTGAACGGGATGTCGTCAGGGTTCTTTATCGGGACGGGCAACTCTGCCCCTCGGTATTGCTCGCTTTGTTCTTGAGGCGCTGAACAGAAGGACGAGCACCAGCCAAGGATTCCGTGTCATGAAGGGCCTCCTTCTCTGGCCGTCTTCAGGGCCGGCATCGATGTGCGCCGAATCGGTGGCCTGATAGACCTGGCCCATGCCCCCCTCGCCGATGAGGGCGGTGACGTCATAGTGGCCGAGTCGGGAGCCGACGGTGAGGGCCATAGCTATTGAGGCCTGATCTGCGGCTCATTCTATGCGCAAGCGGTGAATGGCTCCACCAGCCTGCACGGAATGGCCTCGAGAAAGCGAACGTTCGCATTGTGCGGGGCTTCAGCAGCCTCGCGGGTGGTCAGGATCGTCCGGGCGGTTAGAAGGCCGTGGGGGCCGAACGTGCGCTTCCGGATCAGGCTACTGCAAGTGCGACATGTTGCACCCGGCTCGGTGTGGCGAGCTGGGCCGGGTGCGGGGCTCTGGGATCGGCACCCGCTCCGGTGCTTGCCACATGGTTCTCCCTCCTTACTCTGCCAACGCAATCGGATCGAGTGCGACCCAGAGCGCGGTCATGGGAGCCGCTCATCGATCAGCCGCTGAGCGTCCGCTTCGGTCGTGTCGGAGTCTACCGGGATGGTCATCGTTCGGAACCGGCCGGACGTTGTGTAGCTGATGGTCCAGGCAGTTCGCCCGCTGGGATGGACCAACATGACTTGCCACCCTTCCTGCGTACGAATCACCCGGTCTGCGGCGCGTTCTACGTCTTCCTGTGAAAGCATGGGTGTTCCTCACGGTCATTCCACCGTCACCACGAGGTCGAAGCCGCTACTGATCGCGACCGCGACGATGAGGAGGAGCGGTAGGATCCGACGGTGGCACCGGGTTCGAGTGGCATGACGTAGGACAGTCCTCGGATGTCAGTTCGAGAAGGTTGCCTCCTGCTTGAAGCCGTCTTCAGCCATGGCTTCAGCAACACCGGGCGAGTTCATGACTTCCAAGAATTTGCTCTATCGGTCAGGCAAAGCAAACACCCAGAGCGTGGCTCCCGACGGCGGCAGATTAATCTGCGCCGCATTTCTCATGGTCCTGGTATGAATGCCCCCGGTATTCGTCGCCACGGCAACGTATTGCTTGCCATCGACGCGATAGGTGACAGGGTATGAATTAAGTGCGTTGTCCAGTCGTCGCTCCCAGAGCACCTCGCCGTTGTCCTGGTTCAGTGCCTTGAACCAGCGATCGACAGAGCCGATGAACAACAGTCCGGTGTCGGTGGTCATGTTCGCGCTGGCCGGCGGGCCAGACTGACGTTTGGTCCAGACCACTTCCCGCGTTTCCAGATTGACTGCCTTGACCACGCCGTAGCTGCCATCGGTGTCTCTATCCGGATACTTTTGCCAGCGGTCTCCGGTGTCATCATCCAGACAGGTGTCGGAAAGCGGGATATACAAGGTCCGGGTCGCAGGATTATAGGCTGTCGACTGCATATTTCTGGCACCCAACCAGTCAGGGCAGATACCCGGCAAAGAGAATTGACTCAACACGTCATCCTGCGCCGGAATCGCAGCAGGAGACAGCGATTTGCTTCCACTGGTAGGATCGATCGTTGCCACCACGTTCTGCATGTCCAGATCGATGGAAAACAAATACTCGCCGGTAGCGGCATCCATCGCCTCGAAGATGGCCAGCTTGCCTCCGGTGACCACCACCCTCCGCATCTCACCGTCAACCGGCAGGTCGACGATGGTCCTTTCGAACGCCCAGTCATGGTCCAGTTGATCGTTCGGAGCGTGCTGATAATGCCACGCTAACTCTCCGGTGTCCGCGTCCAGTGCCACGGTGGCGTTGGTGTAGAGTGCATCGTTGTTCCGGGGATCATCGGCGCCTTGCCTGAGAGACTCCGTGTCATAGGTGGGAGCAGGTCCGAAATACACCAGATTCAGCTCGGCATCGTAGCTGCCGGGAATCCACACCGAACCACCAGTGCGCTCATCCAGGACTAATCCATTCCAGGTGTCCCCCCCCGGCCCGTCGGGTCTGGCGATGGTATAGAAGCGCCAGACCTCCTCACCGGTTTCAATGTCCACGGCAAGGATGAAGTCTCCCCCTTCCACCGCCTGTCGACCGGTGAGGCCGATCACGGCTTTACCATTGGCAATCAACGGCGCGCTCTTGAACAGGTGCCCATCCTCATCGCCGGTATCCACCTTGTGGTCCCAGGCCAGCTGTCCGGTCTTCACATCGATCGCCACCAGATGCATGTCAGACGTGGCGACAACAAGATTGTCACCGTAAATAGCGGCGCCCTTCTTAGAGTCGGGCGAGTCGTCCCCATCCAGCTCCCGTTGAAAACCCCATAGCAGATCGCCTGTGGCCGCATCGATAGCCTGTACGACATCGCCGAAGCTGTAGGCGAAGAGCACGCCATCGTGAACAATCGGGGCCATCATGTTGGCGCCCTCGGGTAGCGACCAGCTCCACGCGAGCTGCAAGTCATTCACATTGTCTTTGGTGATCTGATCGAGAGGACTGTGACCGATGCTATCCCGGGTGCGCCGCCAGTTTAACCAGTCACCGTCCGGCGGATTCAACAACATGTCGTCGGTGACCGGACGAAGCCCCAGGAGACGACTAGAGTTCACCAGCGGGCCATCGGAATAATATCTCAGGGGGTTGGGCGCAAACCTAGACGGGCGTGCCAATTCCTGGGTCGGAATGACCAGGGCACTCAGGGCCGCTGTGCCTTGAGGGAGGGCGACGGCGTCTGCGTCGATCCCGTTCTGTTGTAACACATAGGCGAGGATCTGCGTAGAGACTGGTTGACCAAGGCTGTTCGCGGCGTCGGGAAGCATGCGCTGCACATCGAGCGCCAGTTGATCTGCCGTGGTGTCACCCCAGCGCTCGGCAAAGTAGCTGCCGCTCAAACTCGGTACCAGGCCAAAACCTTCCAGATTGAAACCATGGCATTCAGCACGATGTTCTTCATAGCCGAGTTTTCCCTGCGCGGCCTGGGCCTCGGTGTAGGACACGCCAGCGGCACGATCCTGCCCCGCGTGTAGCAGCGAGACCGAGAGAGTCAAGCAGACAAGAATGGCACACGCGCCAGCCTTGCCCAGCGGTTTCTTGATATGGTCGAGTGTCATAGTTTTCCCTAGAGGCCGGAATTTCCGTTTTGGCCGCCCGGATCAGAATCCTCATACATCAACGCCACCTGCCGGTTCAGCTTCGTATCCGTCGCCTGATAGACCTGGCCCATGCCCCCTCGCCGATGAGGGCGGTCACGTCGTAGTGGCCGAGTCGAGAGCCGACAGTAAGGGCCATGAGCTGTCTTGGATCTATGGACGCAACGTGGTAGATCCTACCCGAGGCCGAGCCGCAGAGCGGTCCGGTTGCGGTTCGCGCTCGTGGTCAGGCGCTCAACCTCCCCGGTGTCGTCGGCGGCTTTCACGAACAGGTTGGAGCTCCCGTCGCGGGCCGATGCGAACACGATCCGCTCCCCATCCGGTGTCCAGATCGGGTCTCTGTCCGGTCCGGGATCGAATGTCAAGCGGGTCGATGCGTTGCGCACGAGGTCATAGACCACCAAGTCCCTGTTTTCAGGGTCGTTGATCGAGGTCACCACTCGCCGTCCATCAGGCGAAAGCTGCACCGAGGCGTAGGAGCGCGGCTCTGCCGCAACGACTTCCTCATTCCCGTCCCGGTCCACCCAGACGAACCTGCGTTGCACTCCTGCGATGTCGCCACTCACATACACGAGCGAGCCGTTCTCCGACACAGCGAAGCCGGCTGACCCCGACCTTTTCGTCAACACACCCTCTTGCACGGGAACGGGCTCACCGACGGTCTCCAAGCGGCTCAAATCAAATCCGACCGCCCACAGGTTTCCCTCCACACCGTAGAGCAGATGCCCCGTCGGCGAATACCGTGGGAAGGACTCGCCGCGAAGGACAACGTTATATTCGCCCGTTTCCAACGACAACACGGCAATCTGCGACTCTTCCGCCGGGTTGGCAACGATGCTGAAGAGCACGTGCTGACCGCCGGGCAGGAACTCCGGCCACTGATGGTCTCCTCCTTGCTCGGGGTCGGGCGTCGTCAACAATTCGGGTTCACCGCCCACGGCTGCGACCCGCCACAGTCCCGACGCGGTGTCCGGTGACCCAAAGACGATGGTGCCGTCGGTTCCCCAGCTGGCTCCTGACAGACCTGAGTCGAGTTCGCAGATGGTGGTCGTTGGGCCGCGCCCTGCACCGACACCCGCTTGAGCAGCATAGGTGTCACACTTGCATCGAAGAAACCCACCGACTGACCGTTAGGCGCAAAAAAAAACGGGCTGACCGGCCGCCCGTCAGTCACGAGGACCTCCGAGGTGATCCGGTCCAGGGGGCGCACGTGGAGCCCTTCACCACCCCCCCCCCACCAAGCTCCCGCTGAGATAGGCGACCCGTTCGCCGTCGGGTGACATGGCAACATCCGGAGAACGTGAGCCGATGTAGACTGGGAGTGCCTCATCGTGGGACAGCGCGAAACGGACGACACGTGGTAACTCCGACCGCGTCAAGGTCCACACCGCGGCGGCGGTCACTATGACCAACGTCAAAGCGGCGAGGGCGGCAGGACTTCCCCGCTGCCAGACGTGAAGTTGAGGGACGACGGTAGCCTCCGTGGGTGCGCCAACGCTCGTCTCGAACGCCCCCTCCATCGCCAGCCGCATGGCCGCGATGTCGGGAATACGCTGCTTCGGCTCCTTCGCCAGGCAACGGCGCAGGTAGGTCGCCAGGACAGGAGAAAGATTACTGGGCAGGGCGTCCCAGTCAGGCTCGCGCTCGATCACTCTCGCCAACGTCGTTGAGACATCGTCGCCGACGAACGGCTTCTGCCCCGTCAGTATCTCGTAGAGCACCGCCCCGAACGCCCATACGTCCGCACGTTTATCGACGACCTTGCCCTTCGCTTGCTCAGGGGCCATATAGGCGGCGGTGCCGATGACCATGCCCATCTGCGTCGCAGCGGCCGTCAGGGAGATCGTGGGCGACATCGACGCACTGACGCTCCCGGCTTCCGGCTCGAAGGCTTTAGCTAGGCCGAAGTCCAACACCTTGACCGTTCCGTCGTCCTTGACCTTGATGTTCGCCGGCTTCAGATCCCGATGTATGACGCCAGCTTCATGGGCAGCTTCTAGGGCCTCCGCGATCTGCTTCGCGATGGGTAGTGCTTCGTCAATAGGGATCGGTCCTTGGGCAATGCGATCCGCCAGCGTCGGTCCTTCAACCGGTGCTTCCGCAATCAAGTGTTGGCGTCCAGTCCTTAACCCACCTACATGCTAGAGTGTGGGCCGTCATTTGAGTACCACAGTGCTGTCGACGACAAGGCCCACGCACAGTGAAGAAACCGAGCTGTCTCAATCCCGAGTGTTCCTTCCACGGAAACGTCGAGTCCAGATGCATCATCCGTTACGGTTTCTACAGAACCACGGCCGGGAAACGGCGTCGATACCGATGCATCAAGTGCGGACAGACGTTCTCGACGACGAAAGGTACCCCCTATTACCGCCTCCAGCATCGCCGGACGACGTTCGACATGGGTAGCCCGCTGGCTCGAGCGGGCTGCCTTGGTGTGTCGCCGATTTAGCAACGGGAGGACCACCGGCTTCGTTGCCACAGAGCTGCAAGCCGACGAGATCCGCTCGTTCACCGGGGGGAAGACCCGGCCGACGTGGGTGTTCGCGGCGATTGAGGTCTGGTCGCGTCTGTGGACGTCGACCGTCGTCGGGCGACGCAGCTACCGGAACACCCTGGCGCTCGTGCGTGACGTCGCGTCGCGCATGACGTTCGCCGCCGGTCCCTTGATCGTCACCGACGGCTTCGAGTTCTATGGCACGGCCATCCGCCGGGTCTTCGGTCCCGCAGCGCTCTATGCGCAGGTGATCAAGACCCGCCGCCATGACCGCGTGGTGCGGGTCGACCGACGGGCGGTGATCGGCGCCGCCTGGCGATTCGACGAGGCGCTGACGCACTCGGAGGACTCGTCGACGGTGAACACGTCGTTCATCGAGCGGTTGAATCTGACCATCCGGCAGAGTTCCGCCTACTTGTCGAGACGGACGCTGGCCCATGCGCGCGCGACGGACACGCTCGACGCGCATCTTGAGCTGCTGCGTTGCTACTACAACTTCGTTCGGCCGCATCGGGCGCTGAAGTTCGGCCGCGAGACGCGGACGCCTGCGATGCAGGCGGGACTCGCCACGCGGCGGCTGACCCTGCGGGATATCTTCGTGTCCGTGCGGCGCGTTGTCTGGTGGCTGAGCGACGTGCTTCGTTCGCTGACTTGCGTAGGACGGCCGCTGCCGCTGTCATGTACATGCCGGTCGCAGCGTAACAACACTTGATGACGGAAGCACCGGTGAGAGAGGCATCGGTTCGGGTGACGGCACCCGCTGAGTGAGCTGCTAGAACCAGTCTTGGATGAGCTGCGTCTAGACGACAGTAAAGGCCGATACCTTTCCTGTAACATCGCCTTCCATGAGCGCGCAGCGAGAGCTCGTGTCGCCGGCCGGATTGGTCGCGGCTGCCATGCTCCTGATTGTCGTTGCGTTGGTTGGCGATCGACTCGGGTATGGCCGACTCCAAAGCACGAACGCGATCAGCGTACTCGAGGTCGACCGCGGCCATCCGCTGGTGTCGCTGTGGGTCAATCCCACTGACCTTCACGACCCGGCAACCGGGCTCCTCGTCAACCCTAATGAGCAAGGGTGGCTCTGGGAAAGACCGGGCTCCCTCTCCTACTTCGATCAGGGTAAGTTGCAGTTCTCCAGTCGTGCGGGGATTCGGGTGCACGGCGGCTCGAGCCGGCTCACCTCGAGCGTCCAGAGCTTTCGCGCCTATTTTCGTGACGAGTACGGCGCCGCCGTGATCGAGGCAGGTCAGTTGTTCGATGGGGCCGTCGGCCGAGTGCGCCGTCTGGTCCTCCACAACGACATCCGGCACTATGGTTCTCCGCCCGCACCTTGGTCGTTTGCGAATCCTCTGGCCTACGACATCTCAGCGCGTATTGGTGCCATCGTACCCCACACAAAACCGGTCCGATTCTTCCTCAACGGCGAGTGGCAGGGGGTCTACGTGGTGACCGAACATGTCGTTCCAGAGAATCCGGACTTCTTCTCGGCGCGTTGGGGTCACGACCAGTTCTCCACCGACCTGGAGGCGATGGAGCAGCTCTGGGCGTGGGTCGAGGATCTGGAACCGCCGGTGACGATGACCACGATCGCCCAACGAATCAACGTAGACAACCTGACCCGGTGGTTCTTGTCTGCTCTGTTCTGCGGCACCCAGGACGCCTTTCAGGGACCGGGCCAGTTCCACGACGATACGCGCGACCTCGCGGCATGGTTTTGGATCAACTGGGACATGGACGGGAGCTTCCGGGCCTGGAACGACGACGCCTTCTACAGACTCCTCGAGCAACCGAACGTGGCACGGCGCGGCCGTCGTAACAGCGAACCGCGGGCCAAAGTACTCACCCACTTGCTTGTCGGTGACCGCCAGCATGAGGGAGACCCGATCTATGTCGAGTACTTCAAGCGGGAGTTTATGCGGATGCTCAATCATCAGGTGACGCAGGAATTTCTCGACGAGCGACTTGCACATTACAACCGACTCGCCCATATGTATGGCATCGAGGATTTTTCGATTCCTGGACGCCTTCGAGGACTTCCTGGCGAAGCGGCGCGATTTTCTCTGGAGTCTGGCGCACCAACAGTTCAACACGGGCACCGCCGTGAATCTCAAGGTCATCTCGCCAAAGGGTGGGGTCGACGTGGATGGCACCTACGTTGTGGGCACCTTTGAGGGTCGCTACTTTCCCAACATGAACCTTGAGCTGTCGCTCCCGGCCTCGAGCAGACGGCGCGTCTCGCACTGGCTTGTCAACGGCACGCGTAAAGCTGAGGGCGCTCCGAGTCTACGTCTGCTGGTCGATAGCGACCTGACCATCGAGCCAGTCCTGCGTTGATCCGTCACCGGTCATGTCTGATCGGCGAGCGTCGAGCCTTCCAGTCCCCGACAACCGCTCTACACTGGGCTCTGTCAGGTTAACTCTCCGCGCGGCACAATGCCGGGATGCACACTCGTCGATCCCATAGGGTGCAATTAAAGCGCTTTTCAGATAGCCCTTGTACTGCTTGGGCTCGTCGTGGTACTTCTGCATGCACCAATGCAGGAGGACCGATGCAAGCCTATTCGATGGATCTCCGAGAACGGGCCCTGCTCGACAGTGATGCCGGGATGAAGGCCGCGGACGTTGCGGTGAAGTACCGCGTGAGCGGGTCGTGGGTGCGGCTGTTGAAGCAACGTCGGCGGGAGACGGGCGAAGTCGCGCGCGCGCGTCCAGCGGCACGGGCGGCGCCGGATGTTGGAGCCGCACCTGCACACCCTGGCCGCGCTGATCGCGGAGCAACCGGATCGCACCGTAGCCGAGCTGAAGGACGCGCTCGGCACGCCGGCCAGTCTGGCGACGATCTGGCGCGCGGTGGCGGCTCTGGACGTGACCGTCAAAAAAAACGGTCCGGCCCTCCGAACACGATCGACCTGACGTCGCGGCCGCGCGGGTCGTGTGGCACGCCGCCGCGCCGACCTGGGATCCGACACGCCTGGTTTTTCTCGATGAAACCGGCATGACGAACAATCTCCTGCGGCGGTATGGTCGGGCCCTCCGCGGGGCCCGCGTCCACGACCACGCGCCGTGCGCCCGGTGGCAGACCAGTACGTTTCTCGCAGCGCTGCGGGTGACTGGCCTGACCGCGCCCGGGGTCTTCGACGGCGCCATCGACGGGGCGAGCTTCCTCGCCTATATCGAACAGATCCTCGTGCCCACCCTGCATCCCGGGGACATCGTCATCGCCGATAACCTCAGCGCACACAAAGTGGCCGGCGTCCGCCAGGCGATCGAGCGCGTCGGCGCCACGCTCTGCTATCTGCCGCCCTACAGTCCGGACCTCAATCCCATTGAACTCTGCTTCGCGAAGCTCAAAGCCCTCGTGCGCGCCGCCCGCTGTCGATCCACCGAAACCCTCTGGCCTTTCCTCGGCGCCTGTCTGCCGCACTTCAGCCCCGAGGAATGCCGCAATTACTTTCGACACTGCGGCTATCCGGGCACCACACGGTCATGAAAAGCGCTTTAATCGGCCCACGAGTCACGCCGCCTCTCAATAGTAGAAATTGAGCAGGCCTCCGAGCCGTTCCCGTCGGCGAACACCTGCCGTTGCCGGAGTCTGCGGTGGCGCGCGTTCAAGCAGCTGATTGTCTCGTCCTTGATGGTTGCGCTCCCGATGGTAGTGCGTGACGTATTCGCGGACGAGCCGTCGGAGGTGACCTTCCCCGAGCGGGACCACTCGGTTGAGGCACTCGTCCTTGATTGATCGTACGAACCGCTCGGCATAGGCGTTGAGATTCGGACTGCGGGCCGGCAGACGAACGGGCTGGACTCCCCCGCTTCGCAGAATCTCCTCAAAGACTCGGGTATACAACGGATCGCGGTCGTGAATCAGAAGATGTGAGGTGCGCAGCAAGCCCTCCCCGGGGTCGGTCAGATTGCGGGCCATCTGCTCCATCCATCTTCCGTCGGGCTGTGGATGAATCCCAGCGATGCAGACGTAGCGGGTCTTCAGTTCGATCACGAAGAGGACCAGGTACCGTTTCAGTCCGTCCAGCCTGAGTACTTCGACCGTAAAGACCAGGAAGTGCAGCGCAGAGGGCATCCGGGCAGGCTACCCGGTCTCGGCCGCAACCCACTCTCCCCTCTTGAATTACCGTCGGCCGAATTTCTGCACCCTACGGGATTGCGCCCGCTTGGCGGATGGGGCAGTGGATCATGGTCGAATTGACTGGCCCGGAAGTCCCTCCTAGCCCAACAAAGTCTTGGAAGCGGGGAGATGAACGTCACTTCAGTCCGACAATCCAGCGGCCGTTCGGAGACCAGTAGCCGTGTCTCTGGTGCGATCGTTCACCCAACATTCTCAATCAAAAACAGGTTGGTCAGCCAACGGTCGAGCGAGTACGCATACGCCTCTCCGTCACGCGAAATGCGCAAGTCGAATCGCGTGACACCGGCCGGATCAGGGGCCCGCACTTCCCGCCAGAACTCGCGTTCGCCCGTGACGATGTCGCGTTTGAAAACCCTCGCACTGGCGCCATCTTGTTCCAGTACGTAGACGACGTCCCGGTTCGAACTCCAGCGCGCCAGCTTCCCGACGTCCGGACCACCCGGCACCTCGCGGCGGTCCCCGCCATCTACAGGGTAGACGAACAGGCCCTCGGTCTCGTTGCTCGCCACGAACCGCCCATCGGGAGACATCACCACCGGTCCCGTCACACTTTCCGGAGTGATCGGTCGCGTCCGTTCTTCTCCGAAATCGTGGACCCAAACCCTCGGCGCTGAGCCTTCCTCCCACCCAAAGGGAATGAGCAAGCGCTGGCCATCGTCGGCAAACTCCGCAGTGTGAAGCTCCCACGCGTTGATACCGATCGCATTCCGGTCTGAGTACTGCATCTGAATCGGCAAACGGATAGTGCGCGGGCTCCCAGCGCCCCTCGGCACCAGGGTAATCACATCCGATGTCGCAATCCGTGCGGCGCCATCACCGAGAATCGCGACGGCTTCGCCATCGGACGTCATCGCAATAGGTCGACCCGCACCGAGCGTGACCGGGGGCGAGCCGTCCATCGGCCGGATGAACACGAACCCGCCTTGGGAGCCACCCCCCCTGTGTGCCGGTACTATCGTCCAGGAACAGGAGCTCGGTGCCACTGGCACTGAGCTGGACGACGCGCGTCGCGTCAAAGACACTCAGGTCGCGCTCACGCTGGCCTACTGAAGGGGACCCATGAACGGAATACCGCAGCGAGCCGGCCGCGATCAGCACACGACCGTCCGGCGAGACGTCTTCGATCTCCATGAATGCCGGAAAGGCCGCCAGCACGCGGCGCTCGCCGCCGAGACTGACGGCTTCGAGGTTCTCGTGCGTCGATCCGGTCGGCGAGTAGGTGAACCAGATTTCCCCGCCGTCGGGGCTCCAGGCGCAAGTATTGACCCTGGGAACTGGTGCCGCCAGCGCCTCCGGCGTGCCACCAACCTCCGCGAACATGAGGCTGCTGTAGCCGGACTGGAAGCAGACGTGACGACCGTCCGGCGACAGACGCGGTGGACCGATCACACTGGCTCGATGGACGACCGTCCCCACCGGAAACTCGAGCTGAGACTGACCCTCCACCCGTCTGACGATCGCCGCGAGCTCCCCTTCGAGTCCCCACTCCACCGCGACCACGTTCTCCTCGAGGACCCGTGGCGCGCCACCAGCCAGGTCCACCTCGCCTAGCAGCCCGTGGTGAAAGCACCACCGAACGACGGGTCGGCCCAGACATGGCAGTGCCCCACGCGGAGGTCGGCGGCGGCGATGGTAGGTCGAGATAAGATCCACGGCGCGCCCCAACGCGTCTCCGGGAGTCGCATGAGCGACCACAACAGCCGAAGACACGCCACCGCATGCCCCTGAAGACTGCGGGGTGTCCCGACACCCGTGAGCGTCCGCATCAGCAACCCAAGGTTCAGTCCAGCAACGTGCAGCAGGACGCGTTTGAGGATGTTGTCGTGCCCCCGCAGGTATACGCGGCGTAGCCGCCCGGTGGCATAGAGATGGGCAAAGGGGCGTTCGAGTCGTTCCCCGCGCCGGCGCAGCAGGCGTTGCCCGCGCGCGCCGCGAAGACGCCGACGGTTTCGGTAGACGGCGTCGCGCGCCTCCGCCTTGTCTTTCCACTTACGCCTGCCGCGATCTGGTTCCGAGATGTAGCTGCGGAGGCCGATGGCTTCAAGATCGACGAGTTCCTGGTTGCTGTGATAGCCCTTGTCCCCGACGACCTCGGCAAGACGGCCCGCAGGCACCACGGTCTCGATGTGCTCCGCCGCGGTGATCAGCGTCGCGCGGCTCGTCGCCACATCGCCTTCATCGGCGTCCTGCACCGTCACCGCCACGACCGCGCCGGTGTCGAGGTCGACCGCCTGCTCCGCCTTGTGCGCGAGGTGCGTGCGGCCGTCCTTCATCTTGGTGATTCTTGCGTCAGGATCGTGCGGATGGGTCCAGTCGTCGTTCGAGCCTTTCTTCTTCCGCTTCCGATCGATGCGCGCCAGATCGGCACGCGTCGGGGTCTCAATCCCCGAGGCCTGGGCGAGCTGGATCAAGAAGTCCTGATACGCCTCGCCGGTGTCGCGCCGCACGATACTTCGCAGGGCGGCGTTCGCTTCCAGCGTCGTCGCATCGATACCGATCGTCTTGCCCTTGACAAGCTTCGCCTCAGCCAGTCGCTGCAACACCCACGCGAAGACAGCCTGATGCGTTTCCAGGTCGATCAGCCGACGCGTCCGCGAGACCGTCGAATGATCCGGCGGCGCTTCGTGCAGCTCCAGCCCCAAGAAGCTCCGCACGCTCAACGACTCGGCCGCCCGCCACGCGATCGCCCGCTCGGAGTCGAGCCCTTCGAAGTACCCGAGCAGCAACACGCGGAAATACCGGCCGGGCAGCAAACTCGGCCGGCCGATCTCATCCGCGTAGAATCGCTGACAGAGCGACTCGACGTACCCGTCGAAATCCGCTCTCTCGAGAATGTGATTCAGTCGCGTGTAGAACGGGTGCGCGGCGCTGCGAGGCAGATCTTGTGCGGCGACCCACATCGACGTCTGCTTGGGACGTCGCCGTCGTTTGCCCATGGCCATGCGCGTCAGTGGAGTACGCATGATCACTTCTGGCGATCGATCTAATTCGGTGACTTTCACCACGGGCTGCTAGGAATTCAACCACTCCACCGGCATGCACAGAATGGCCTCGACAATGCGTGCAAACGCATTCTGCGGGGCCTCGGCAGCCTCGCGGGTGGTCAGGATCGTTCTGGCTGGTTAGAACGCGTGAGAAGCCGTGCGTACGCTTCGGGTTGTGCAACGTGTTGCACTCGTAGATGTGAAGCGGGCTTACAACACCTTGTTCATGCGGTTGAGGAGTTCGGCTCGGTCCATCGGTGCGGCCTCGGTACGGGTGAGTCTACGGAAGAAGACGATGGCGGCGACGGCAACGAGTGCGACGCCGTCTATGACCGCGAGTGTCATGCCGCTGTTGTCGGCACCTAAACAGGGGTCGTGTAGTCGGTCGGGTTGGGCCGGTCGAGCTTCCACGCTGATTGATACCCCAGACCCTTGCCCAAAGCGAGGTAGAGGCCTATCGTAGCGTGTGTAGCCACGGGACCGTACCGCTCGTCGGTGCGCTCTTTCCGGTCCCGACTCGACCCGATGTCTGAGCACGCCCGCAATTATCCGACCGACCGAGTGGAGTTGAAGATGATGACAGGGGTGACAACCATGACACCAGGAATGCTGACACTGCGAGTGCTACTCACGCTGCTCATGTTCGGATTGGTCTCCGAGAACCCGTCAGCGCAGGTCGATTTCGACCGGCTCCGCGATGCGTCGGACGAGCCTCAGAATTGGTTGACCTACTCCAGCAGCTACTTCAGCCAACGCTACAGCACGCTCGCTCAGGTGACCCCAGCCAACGTGACCGACTTGGAGCAGAAGTGGGTCTACCAGACCAACGTGGCGGGTCCCTGGCAGTCGACACCCCTCGTGGTGGACGGCGTCATGTATCTCACGCAGCGACCAAACGACATCGTGGCGCTGGATGCTCGCACAGGACGGGTCTTCTGGGTCTATCGCTACGCGACGCCCTCGGGTCAGCGGTCCTGTTGCTGGTCAAACAATCGCGGTGTGGCGATCCTCGGCAACACGCTGTTCATGGCGACGCTTGACGCCCACGTGGTAGCGATTGACGCGACGACTGGGGGCGAGCTCTGGGACGTCGAGGTAGCCGACATGGACCTCGCCTATGCCTTCACCCTCGCGCCCCTGGCCGTCAAGGACAAGGTGATTGTCGGTACGGGTGGCGGCGACCGCGGCATTCGAGGCTTCATCATCGCGCTCGACGCCGAGACCGGTGAAGAGGCCTGGCGCTTCTACACGATCCCCGGACCCGGTGAGCCGGGGCACGAAACATGGGAGGACTGTCCGCCGAACTCCGCCGAGCACTGCGACCCAGAGGCCTGGATGCATGGAGGCGGAGCAGCATGGCTGACCGGGTCGTATGACCCCGATCTGAACCTGATCTATTGGGGCGTAGGTAATCCCGGTCCGGATTTCAATCGTGCCCAGCGGCCGGGTGACAACCTCTATACGTGCTCGGTCGTGGCTCTCGACGCCGATACGGGCGAACTCCGGTGGCACTTTCAGTTCACACCGGGTGATCCCTACGACTACGACTCCGTACAGATCCCGGTCCTGGCCGACATCCAGCGGAACAACACGGAATTCAAGGTGATGTTGTGGGCCAACCGGAACGGTTTTTATTACGTCCTGGACCGGGCGACAGGTCGGTTTCTCGGGGGAGTTCCGTTCGTGCAAGTCAACTGGGCCGACCAGCTCGACGACAGCGGGCGACCGATCGAGACCCCGCAACCGCCTGGTGAGCCGACCTATCCGGGGATCTCGGGTGGCACCAACTGGTACTCGCCGTCGTACAGCCCCCGCACGGAGCTCTTCTACGTCCCCGCCTGGGAGGACCAAGCGACGATCTTTGACGGCGGGGAGTGGCAGGACTATGTAGCAGGGCGGTCGTTTACCGCTGGCCGTCCCACCTCGTACGCGGCCGCACTCGATGCGCCGACGGTCCCGGTTGTCCGCGGCCCAATCAACGATTGGACCAACGCGACAGGGCATGGGGCGGTGGTCGCGCTCGACGCACTGTCGGGAGAACAGCAGTGGAAGTTCGAGATGACCGATGTCATTACCAGCGGCATCCTGACGACCGCCTCGAATCTCCTCTTCACAGGCGCCCGGTCGGGCTACTTTCAGGCGCTGGACGCGCAAACGGGCAGGCTACTGTGGAAAACCAATCTGGGGGGGCAGATTGCCAGCGGCCCGATGACGTATGAGGTCGAGGGCAAGCAGTATGTCGCGATCATCGCTGGCCACTCCCTCTCGGTGTTCGCACTACGCGAGTGAGAGTTACCCGTAGAAGCGCGTCGCGAGCTATTGGCGCGGGCGCTGCCGGATGATCCGGGGCGGGCGGAGTGAACAGCCGCCGCGGTTGCTCTACACAACGGCGTTATTCACTCCGTGTTCGGCCGTTGGAAGTGTCTAGGCCGGCCGATACGACAGCAGGAAGCTGCGCACGTGGCGCACCACCACCGGGATCTTCTCCGGGGTGTCTTTCCAGGGGTACATGCTCAGTTGTCCGTTTGGCGCCAGCATCGCGCTCTCGATCGCGGCATCGTACGAATGTCCCCTCGAATCGTCCGGTAACACCAGAACCGGCGTCTGACACTGCCTCACGAAGTCGCGCGTCACCGTGAACACGAAGTCAGGGTTGTTACGGAACAGTCGGTTCAGGAATTGGTCGGCCATTTGTGTCGTGATCTCGGGCCGTCGCGTGGTGCTTCCGCCATCAACTGTTGCTACCAAGCCCTTATCTCGTTCTAACCAAACCGCTTAGACTAGATATTCAGTGCCAGAGAGGTGCCAGCGTCAAAATCGGCTGGAAGTATCTGGATGATTAGGGCTTAAGCTCTCTTCACCAACACTTGATGACGGAAGCACCGTTCATCCCGGCATTGTGCTGGGCGGAGAGTTAACTTGACTGTGAGCATGATCCTCCTGCCTGTCGGGGTCGATGAGTGACACCGGTGGGTGCCGGTGAGCGATGGCCTGACCCTTAACTTGACTGACCTTTGGTCCTTGCTACTGATCTGTCGGTCATCGCCCACCGGCCACTCGTACGGCAGCCAGCTGACCGGATGGGCCGTGACCCAATAGGGGCCTGCTGCACCCACGGCCCATCACAGTCCTGTCCGCCCACCCGGGCCAGCTCGGGCCGCAACCCGAGGAGGCACACCTGTGACCAACCGCCTACCCACGCCGCCTGATGCGCGGACGGTGATCGTCGGCGTTGATACGCATAAGCACGTCCACGTCGCGGTGACGATCGACAGCTGGGGGATCCGTCTCCGCGATCAAACGTTCGTCGCTGACTCGGGCGGCTACCAGGCGCTGATCACGTGGGCTGAGACACACGGGCGGATTGACGCGTTCGGCATCGAAGGCACCGGCAGCTATGGCGCCAGCCTGGCACGTGCGGTGCGCCGCGCGGGGCATCGGGTCTTGGAAGTGAATCGGGGCGACCGGCGCACGCGCCGCGCCGCTGGCAAATCCGACACCATCGATGCCGAGGTCGCCGCGCGGTCCGTGCTAGCGGGTCAGTCGACGGCCATCCCCAAGACCGCGGACGGCGCCGTCGAGATGATGCGCCAGCTCAAGATCACACGGGATACCGCGGTGAAGGCGCGCACCACGGCGATGAACACGCTGAAGCAGATCATCGTGCACGCCCCGCCCGAACTGCGAGAAGCCCTCCACGCCCTCACCGACCACGGCCTGCTCACGCGCTGCGCCGGACTCCGACCGGGCCCCATCGATACGCTCACTGCATCCGCCAAGCACACGCTCCGGGCGCTTGCCCGCCGCTGGATCGCTCTCTCCGAGGAAATTGCGATACACGACCAGCACCTCGCGCGCCTCACGACCGAGACAGCACCGACCCTCCGCGAGGGCTTCGGTGTGGGCGCCCACACCGCGGCCGAGCTGTTGATCATCTTCGGCGATAACCCCGACCGGATTCGTTCGGACGCCGCGTTCGCGAAGCTCTGCGGCGCGTGCCCGATCCCGGCCTCGTCCGGGATGACCACCGGCCGGCACCGCCTCAATCGAGGCGGCCACCGCCACGCCAACGCCGCCCTCTATCGCGCCGTCATCGTCCGCATGCGATTCCACCAGCCCACCCGCGACGACGTCGCCCGACGCACCGCCGATGGCCGAACCAAACGCGAGATCATCCGGTGCCTCAAACGCTTCCTTGCGCGAGAGATCTACCAACGCGTCATGACCGATTTCCGCGCTCGCCAGGAGATCATTCAGGCCGCCTGAACGAGTGTCTTGACACATAGGGGCGTCAATACCCTGGCGACGGTTCCCGTAGAATGACCCGATGGTCCTGCTCTTCAGCGCGCTCGGGCTCCTGGCCGTCGTCGTCGTGTACGACCTGCTGCAGCGCCAGCACGCGATCCTCAGGAATTTCCCGATCATCGGGCACGTCCGCTACTGGCTCGAGGCCGTCGGCCCGGAGCTCCGTCAATACATCGTGACGAACAACAACGAGGAGCGGCCGTTCAGCCGCGACCAGCGGCGGTGGGTGTATGCGTCCTCGAAGCAGGCGGACACCTCCTTCGGGTTCGGCTCCGACCAGGACATGGAGCGACAGTCCAATTACCTCGTCATCAAGCACCAGACGTTTCCGTTGCAGACGCCCGTGCCCGGCGACCCGGCGTACGACCCGCAGTGCACGATTGCGTGCGCGAAAGTGCTCGGCGCGGCCCGCGGACGCGCGAAGGCGTTCCGTCCGGCGTCGGTCGTCAACGTCTCGGGCATGAGCTTCGGATCCCTGAGCGGCCCGGCGGTCGAAGCGCTCAACCGCGGGGCGCAGATCGCCGGCTGCCTGCACAACACCGGCGAAGGGGGCGTCTCGCCATATCACCTCAACGGAGGGGACCTGGTCTGGCAGATCGGCACCGGCTACTTCGGCTGCCGTGAGGCCGACGGCCGCTTCAGCATGGCGCGGCTGCAAGAGGCCGTCGCGCGGTGTCCGCAGATTCGCGCGATCGAGATCAAACTGAGTCAGGGCGCCAAGCCCGGCGCCGGCGGCCTGCTGCCGCGGGCGAAGATCAGCGCGGAGATCGCGGAGACCCGCGGCATCCCTCGCGATCGGGACTGCGCCAGCCCCGCCGCGCACAGCGCCTTCGGGACCGCGGACGCACTGCTTGATTTCGTCGAGTCCATCGCGGCGACCACCGGGCTGCCGGTCGGCATCAAGGCGGCGGTCGGCGACGCCACCTTCTGGACCGACCTCGCGCAGCTGATGGCGACCGGCACCCGCGGCGTCGACTTCATCGCCATCGATGGGGGCGAAGGCGGCACGGGCGCCGGGCCGCTCGTGTTCACGGATCATGTGGCGCTGCCGTTCAAGATCGGGTTCAGCCGCGTGCAGCAGATCTTTCATGCCGGCGGGCTGCACCAACGGATTGTGTTCGTCGGCTCTGGCCGGCTCGGGTTCCCCGAGGCCGCCGTCTTCGCGTTCGGCCTGGGGTGCGACGTGATCAACGTGGGCCGGGAAGCGCTGCTCGCCATCGGCTGCATTCAGGCCCAGCGCTGCCACACGAACCATTGCCCGACCGGTATCACGACCCAGCATCCCTGGCTCATTCGCGGCCTGGACCCGACCCTGAAGGCCGCGCGGCTCGCCAACTACGTTGTAGCGCTCAGGAAAGAGTTACTCGCCGTCAGCCGCGCGTGCGGTGTGCCGCACCCCGCGCTCATCACGGCGGATCACCTGGAGCTGCTCGACAGCCGGTTCGGCTCAACGACGGTGGCGGACTTGTTCGGGTACGGACGTGGGTTCGGGCTCCCCTCGGACGTGGATGTGGAGGCAGTCCGCCGCCTGCTGTAGGGGCCGATGACACCGCGAACATGACGAGCAGTGGAGGCCAACGGCTGGTGATTGGGTCGGAGGGAGGGTTACCCCTCCCGTCCGCCCACACCACCGTGCGTACGGTTCCGTACACGGCGGTTCAAGTGCTCCGCTGCAGATCCCGGAGTTGAGTCAGAAGGTTCAGGAGTCCCCACACCGCAAGCAAGCGATTGTTCACGGCCGCATGCATGTGCGAGGCCCCCGCGTTCCACCAGGCGCTCGCCCGGTGGCGGTGGCCTTGCGCGCACGCGCAGCCTCGAGTCCTTTCAAGGCTGTTCGCAGGTTCTCTCTCCGCAGCACCTCCTCCAGCAACGTCTGGGTCTGTGGTCCGATCGGGTCCGTGCTCGCCGGTGCCGTTTGACGCACGAGTCCCGGCTCATGGCGACTTCCGGCCGCCTCCTTCCGGGGTCGTTGGGGCGTCTCAGTTCCCATGACTGCGCCTCCGTCGGCACTCGAGACCACGGCATCGGGCCGGGTTCACTTGTTCGGGCCTCGGGTCGCTGCGACGACCCTTCTGCCCTCTGCTGACTTCTGCGCGCCCATCGGACTCCCTCTCGGCAGCCCTAGCACGAGGCAAGCACGCAGATCTCCCAGGGTAAGACGCGTGACCTTCCTTCCATACCCGCCGCATATACACCGGGCCGTTCCGGATGACAGAGGGCTTCGGACACCGACGCTTCCTCGCCCCACGGCACGATGCCTCACATGCGATTCGTGTGCCTCGGGTCAGAATTTTGCCTTCAGCTTCCTTCAGATCCCACCTCACGATGGGCACCCTTGCTGTTCGGCTAGGAGTTCCTGTCATCAAGGCCTCCAAGGGACTTGCACCCTCAAGTCACTTCCCGGTCGGCTTTCGCCTTCCGGTTGACAGCGCCAGACAGGGCGCTACGCGCCATGCCTGGCGCACGTCGGGTAGACCAGGGTCGTTGCTGACCCTGGCCCCCCACAGATCCGGACGTGCGGGTTCTGCCGCATCCGGCTCCTCGACAGACAGCTTCGCTACGCGCCGTCGCGTACCCGCTGGTCCAGGAAGCCAGGCGATGGCCACCGCCATCCCTAAGGCTTGTCTGGCCAGTTCGGCTATCCGTTGTCGTGACGTGGAGACGGGACCCAACCTCGGTGTGTTGGCCGTCTTTCCCTCCAACGGTGCCACCTGCCGGTGCCCCCTTCCCTCCACGGGGTCTCGTGGGCTCAATGCCCCCGCTTCGGCGGTACTATGAGACACTCCGACTCCTCGCCGTCCATCCCCCCGCGCTTCGTTGCCTTCGCCCGCATGCCACGCGGTACCATCCGAGCACCTGCGGTTCGCTCCGTCGGACGCCAGGTGCGACGTCCACGGCCTCGGGCTTGGGGAGCCGGTGCCCGCCCCCCGGCGGTCTTTACGATGGAGACGACGAGGCCTCCCGGGTTCCCGGGAAACCCACCCGCACGCATGCCACGCGCTCCGACCCCGGCAAGGTCCCCGCCTCCACGGCCTCTCAGAGGCGGCGATGTAGCCTTCCGTCCAACGCACGACGTCGGCCCTCGCGACCAATGCATTTCGGGGCTCAATCACGCGGCCTACGCACTCCCTGTGAACGCTTCGCGCCCTAGGTCACCCCAGGCCCACGCATCACTCGGTTCCGGCTGGTGGCCGACCTTGGCCGGATGGGGTTGGATACCCACAGAGTTTCGAACAAGGTTTCGAAGATCACATCACGGCATCTTGTCCCCCTTGACCGGGCTTTCCCGGCACACGCGTTGTTGCATGAAAGACCTTCTGCGGGTGGGGCGGTTTGGCCCGCCCTTCTCGTCTCCGCAGGAGCCACATTGCAGGGATGCAGTCGAAGGTCCATCCCACGTATAAGACGAAGTACCGCGTTACGAACTGGCCGACCTACAATCAGACCCTCGTTCGACGTGGCGATGTGACATTGTGGGTGTCCTCGGAAGCGAGCGCTGCCTGGACGCCCCGCCGGAGCGGCCACCGCGGCGGGCAGCGGCGCTACTCGGATCTCGCCATTGAGACCGCCCTGACCCTGCGGCTCCTCTATCATCTCCCGCTGCGCCAGGCCGAAGGGTTCTTGCACGCGCTGTTCGGGATCATGCGCCTCGCCCTCTCCGTTCCCGACGATACGACGCGCTCCCGGCGCCGTCAGCATCTGCGGCGCTGTCTGCGACCGGTCCCGCCCGGCGAGGGCCTCCATCTCGTGCTCGACACGCCCGTACGCCACCCCGCGACCCCATCGGTTATCGTCGCGAGCCCAGAAGGTCGACCCGCGCACCGAACACGGCGGCCATGCGAGGCTGACTGATCAGGCCATGACGATGTGGACCTGGCAATGATCACTGGGCCCAGGGCGTGCTCGTATTCGGGGGCGTTGGCCCGCCCGTCGCCGCGTGTGCCACGATCGCGGGCCGGTTCGTGCCTGTGGCCCGTGCGTGAACCGCGCCGCACTGGCGGGCGGTGTCCGGCCACTGCCGCCCCGGCCACGCGCCGGTGCCGGGGGGCCGTGCGCCCTTACGCGGTGCCGCATCGTACGAGGCGGAGGGGTGATGCGGTACGCGGGGCGGCAGGTCGGCGTTGGTGCGCTGATTCAGCGCGGTGGGCGAGCAGTGGCCGGCATGTTGACCATCGCGACCGCCGGCGGGTCATGATCTCGATGTGAAGTCGAGAGTGCATCCGAAGTACAAGACACAGTATCGCGTCGGGAACTGGGCCGAGTACGACCGAGCCCTCGTGCGGCGAGGCGACGTCACCCTCTGACTCACGCCCGACGCGATCGCCACGTGGGCAGCGGCTGGCGTCGGCAGGCGGAGCGGGCAACTCCAGTCTTCCGATCTCGCCATCGAAACCGCCCTGACGCTCAGTCTCATCTTCCACGTACCGTTGCGTCAGACCGAGGGCTTCTTGACATCGATCTTCGGGATGCTGGGCGTCGATCTCACGGCACCCGATCACACCACGCTCTCGCGACGCGGTCAGCATCTCGCCCTCGCGCTTCGGCGCGCCCGCCCGGGCACCAGCCTGCCCCTCATCGTTGACAGCACCGGACTGTCCATCGTCGGCGGAGGTGAGTGGGCCGCGGCGAAACATGGGGGCCGAGGGCGACGCGGCTGGAGGAAGCTCCATCTCGGCGTGGACGGGTCTCGTGTGATCGTGGCCTGCGCGCTGACTGAGCCGACGGCCGATGACGCGATGACGGGGATCAGTCTGGTCGACGAGGTGGATGGACACCTCACCAGAGTGACGGCGGATCCGGCCTCCGACACGCTCGCGTGCTATGGTGCGGCCGGTGCGCGAGGGGCGAGGGTCGTGGTGCCGCCGACCAAGACCGCGTCGTTGTCTCGACGGGGCGCCCGATCAGGTGCCCGCGATCGGACGATCAGGAGGGTGAAGGCGCTCGGACGGCGACGGTGGAAGAAGGCGTCTGGTGACCATCAGCACGCGCGCGTGGAGAATGCGTTCTTCCGGTACACGTCGATCGTCGGCGACTGTCTTCGGGCACGCCGTTCATCGGGGCAACGGCGTGAGGCCGTGCTCGCGTGTCACGTTCTGAACCGGATGACCGAGCTTGGCAGACCCGTCTCGTACCGCATCGGTAGGTGACGGGCTCGACGGTTTGAAGCGCGTAGGCCTGCCCGCATCCGCGCACCAATGATGGGATGGACTCCTCCCGCTGGTGCGGCATCATCGTGCCAGTGGTAAAACGGCCTCTACGGGCCACAGCTGAGGAGGAGTCCAGATGCAACATACAACGATCGCCGTTGACCTCGCCAAGTCCGTGTTTCAAGTGGCGGTCTCGCATCACACGGGGCGTGTGGATGAAGAGCATCGGTTGACCCGGGCCCGGTTCCTGCGGTTCTTCGCCCAGCGCCCGGCCGCGACCGTGTTGCTCGAAGCCTGCGGGTCGGCGCACCATTGGGCGCGCACCCTGGAACAACTCGGCCACACCGTCCAGTTGCTGCCCCCGCATGAGACCCGCCGGTCTGTCCGTCGCAATAAGACCGATCGCGCGGATGCGAAAGCGCTGCTCGAAGCGGCCCGGAACGAGGAGATCCATCCGGTGCCGGTCAAGTCGGTGTCGCAGCAAGCCGTCGCGTCCCTCCATCGCGTGCGCACGACGTGGGTCCGGACCCGGACGGCGCGGCTCAATACGCTGCGCGGACTGCTCCGCGAGTTTGGCGTGACGATACCAGTGGGCGCGCGCCACGTCGTCCCACAGGTCCGCGCGCTGGTCGAAGATGCGGAGGCGTCCGTCCCGATGGCCTTGCGCCCCAGTCTGGCCGCGCTGTGTGACGAGATCCGGACGCTCGAGCAGCGGATACACGGACTGGAACGCGAGCTGGCCGCGCTCGCCCAGCAGGTGCCGCACGTGGCGCACCTCCGCACCATCCCGGGCATCGGCCTACTCAACGCCACCGCGCTGGTCGCGTGTGTCGGCGACGTGCGGCGGTTTCCGTCGGGCCGACACTTTGCCAGCTATCTGGGGCTCACGCCGCGCGAACACTCCAGCGGGAATCGCCGGCAGCTGGGCGCTATCAGCAAACAAGGCGACCGCTATCTCCGCACCGTGCTCATGCATGGCGCCCGGGCCGTGCTGTCCCACAGCGGCAACCCGCAGAAGACCACGCCGTTCCGGACCTGGGCGCGCGCGATTGCCGCGCGCCGCGGGGCGAACATTGCCACCGCCGCGATCGCCAACCGGCTGGCCCGGATGGTGTGGCGGGTGTGGCGTGACGACCGACCCTTTGTGGCTGAAACCCGCATCGCGGCGTAGCCCCGTGGTGACCACTGAACCGTAATCTCTCCAGGAGGACTGCCGCGCGACAGGATGGCACACCGGTCAGACCGGCGCGGGGATACGCCGACGACAGGGGCTGGCCAGACAGGGCCGTACCAACGATTGGCATCCCCGCGCGCATTTACCATCGTGGCCCGGAGCCGTGCGTGCTCCCTCGAGGGGCCGAAGATACGCCTGCAGTCTGACGCCGTGCCGCCTCGCAGAATGAGAGTGGAAGGAGACCGAAACCCAAGACGCCGAATGCCGCCCCGCTCCGCGCGCGTCAAGGCCACGCCGCCTCCGGCGGAGCGCTGCGCGCTGCCTTGACCCGTGCTCGCACCGGCGGCGGATAACCAAGACGCGACGAAGGTAAACCATCGTCGCTCATACGACGGGTTGAACCTCGGTTTCGTTCTTACGCTTGACAGAGGAGTCCAGATACGCCTTCCTACGCCGTCGGTCGATGAAGCACCGGTGGTTGGGACCGTGGCGTGCCAGTTTCGATTCGTGCACCAACGCGTGTGCCGGGAAAGCCCGGTCAAGGGGGACAAGATGCCGTGATGTGATCTTCGAAACCTTGTTCGAAACCCTGTGGGTATCCAACCCCATCCGGCCAAGGTCGGCCACCAGCCGGAACCGAGTGATGCGTGGGCCTGGGGTGACCTAGGGCGCGAAGCGTTCACAGGGAGTGCGTAGGCCGCGTGATTGAGCCCCGAAATGCATTGGTCGCGAGGGCCGACGTCGTGCGTTGGACGGAAGGCTACATCGCCGCCTCTGAGAGGCCGTGGAGGCGGGGACCTTGCCGGGGTCGGAGCGCGTGGCATGCGTGCGGGTGGGTTTCCCGGGAACCCGGGAGGCCTCATCGTCTCCATCTTAAAGGTTGCCGGGGGGCGGGCACCGGCTCACCAAGCCCGAGGCCGTGGACGTCGCGCCCGGCGGCCACGCCGGTCGCCACCGATTCCTCAACGTGCTTCCTCATCTCGACACTCCTCCTGCGAGAACTCTCTCGCAATCAAGTGTCCAAGAAAACCCTAGGGCGCAGGAGGCCAACACACCGAGGTTGGGTCCCGTCTCCACGTCACGACAACGGATAGCCGAACTGGCCAGACAAGCCTTAGGGATGGCGGTGGCCATCGCCTGGCTTCCTGGACCAGCGGGTACGCGACGGCGCGTAGCGAAGCTGTCTGTCGAGGAGCCGGATGCGGCAGAACCCGCACGTCCGGATCTGTGGGGGGCCAGGGTCAGCAACGACCCTGGTCTACCCGACCACGTGCCGCCGGCAGGGGCGAAGCCCAGTACTATCAGCAGGCTGCGGTGGCCTGATTCAACGAATGCGGTCTCCGACGATCCCGGTACGGTTCAGTGACCGCCGGGGGAACGACCTTCGATGACGGCTTGCGTGTTCGTCAGGTACCGTTCCATCCCCGACCGTGCGCGCCGCTTAACGATCACACGCAGCAGGCCCTTGAAGAAACCTGACAAGCCCGTGACCCGCGATCGGGTGGCGTAGAGCAGGAAGAACCCGTCGTCCTCGCCGTCGTCGTCGTCGACGAGCGTTCGCAGTTCCAGCGTCGCGCTGAAGTAGTGGTTGGCGTAGATCTGGCGCGTGGCGATGACGTAGCGCAGGCCGGGTAGGCTTGCGACGCCGGTCGGGAAGGGCTGGATAACCACCTGGTTGAGCCGGGTCGTCGGCTTCATGCCGAACTCGCCCATGTTCCAGTAGAAAAATTCGTCGGCGCGTGGCAGGCTCGATCGAGGGTACTCCCGGAGGAACCGCGTCAGATCCGGGATCGGCATCGGCGTGTCGAGCGGATGCGCCAGGCCATGGACCTCTTCGGAGAGCGGCGCCGCCGGGATACGGTCTGCGTATGTGCCCAGTGTGTCGACGCCGCCGACCCGATAGGTGCGGAGCGCGTCGAAGATCATCTCCCGGTAGATTCGAGTCGCCTGGGCCGGAGCATCCGCGCTGTCCCAGTCCACGCGCGCGTCGAACTGCGCCATGGTGTTCTCGGAGAGCTGCAGTTCGCAGTCGCCCGGGCGGCAGTTGCGGAGGTCACGGACGTCCGACTCGAGCAGCTCGAGCGCGTCGAGATCACTGAGCCGCGGCGGATCGTTGAACTTGCCTACGCCAATGATATTGAGCTTACGCTCGAATACGTCGATCTCCCGTATCTGTTCTGCGAGGTCGCTAGCCAGGCCCCGAACCCGCACGGCGCCGAAGATCGACACGTCCACGGCTTCGGGGGTCTCAAGATTCTTCGCCACGGCTCGGCCGGCCAGGACATCCCGCCAGTCCCTGTCGGAGTAGCCGATCTGGTCGGTGAGGTAGCGGCGCAGGGTCTCCCGGGTTGGTTCCACCCGTGGTTCGGCTCCCCCGACCGCGATTGCGGCGCCCAGCAGCGATAGAATCACCACCGAGACTGTGTTCACACACCTCACTACATGATTCTAGCGGCGTGCCGCTTCTGACGCCCCTATATGTCAAGACGGCCGCTCAGGAGGCTTCACTGAGCTGTTGGCGCGTGCGGAAGTCTCTCATGACGCGCTGATAGATTTCCCGAGCGAGAAAGCGTTTAAGGCCTCGGATGATGTCGCGTTTCGTCCGTCCATCCGCCCTGCGTCGGATGACAGAGTCGATCGTCGGCTGGTGATAGCGCATACGGACCACGACGGCTCGATGGAGGGCGGCGTTCGCTTGTCGGTGGCCGCCCAGATAGAGGCGGTGTCGACCGGTGGTCATCCCGGAGGAGGCGAGGACGGGACACGCGCCGCAGAGCTTGGCAAAGGCGGCTGCCGAGCGAATCCGCTCAGGGTTATCCCCGAACATCGCGGCGGCGGTGTTGGCGCCAACGGCGAAGCCCTCCCGGAGGGTGGGCGACGTCTCGGCGGTGAGTCGGGCGAGGTGTAGGTCATGCGTCGTGATTTCGTCGGCGAGGGTGAGCCAGCGACGGGCCAGTGACCGGAGCGTGTGTGTCCCGGATGCGACGGGCGTGTCGAGCGGACCCGGTCGCAGTCCCGCACAGCGGGTGACGAGCGCGCGATCGGTGAGGGCCTGCAAGGGCTCTCGCAGCACCGGTGGCGCATTGACGAGGATCTGTGTGAGCGTGCTCATCGCGGTGGTGCGGGCTTTGACCGCGCTATCTCGTGCGACTTTGAGCTGCCGCCCGCAGCTCGACGCAGACGCCGATCGACTCGATTCACTTCCACGACCCGATGACCCGCGCGGTGGACCGTGCGGGACAGGCCGACGCCGTAGCCGCCGGTCCCTTCAATGCCGACGGCCTCGATGCCACCATACGCCTCGGCCCAGGTGAGCCGCGCTCGATACCCCTCCGAATCGGCACCGAACGAGTGGGCGCCCAGGCGGATGCCCCGGCTATCGATCGCCACCGCGACGTGTATGTGCTTGTGGGTATCGACCCCGACAATCACCGTCTGCGCTTCGTGCAGGTTAGACACGCTGTGCGTCACTGTCGCCTCCTCGGGTTGCGGCGCTGGCGGGTCCGGGCGGGCGGACAGGACTGTGATGGGCCGTTCGTGCGGCAGGCCCCTATCGGGTCACGGCCCATCCGGTCAGCGAGCGACCGAATGATTCGCCGGTGGGCGATGACCGACAGATCAAAATGAGGACACGAGGTCAGTCAACTTGAGGGTCAGGCCATCACCCACCGGCACCCACCAGTGTCACCGAGCGACACCGATAGGCGGGAGAATGATGCTCACAGTCAACTTGTTGAGGGCAGCGCGCTCTTGCCCCGTGAAATCGACGCCCCCGATCGTTCTCAGCAGGCGCACGTCACCGCATCCCATTCAACGAACGCGCGGGTGCGGAGCAGACGGTGGTGAGCCGACCGCAGGAGGTGTCGACCGACGCGGAACAGATTCTGCACGATACCGTGAACCGACGCGAACCGTTGGAGCTGAGCGGCCGACTTGAACCGCCGCATCTGGCGCTCCCGCTGTCGGGTCGGTTGATGGGAAACCTCCGCGCGGTTGTTCGCGTACTGATCGGTGCAGTGAAGCACCGATGGCATCACCGTGCGACAGGCGGCCGAGTAGCTGCGCAGCTTATCGGTAATCAGGGGTCGGGTAGACCAGGGTCGTTGCTGACCCTGGTCTACCCGACCCACTACCACCACGAACGGAATCACCAGGGGCTCGACAATCGCCTGATCCTGCCGCTGTCGACGGCACCGCTACCCTATGGTCGCGTCCTGTGCCGCCACCGGCTCGGTAGGATGTTGAACTACTACTATCGGTCAGCAGCGTGATACATGACCGGCCGTCAACCCCACGATCTAGTTTTTGGACAGTACGCCCGACAGCCTGGGTCGATTGGGTTCACTTCTCTAACCGATTAGCTAGGTGCCGCCAGCGGAGTACAAAGCACGTTACTATCAGCAGGCCGCTGCGGCCTAAGTCAATGAATTCGACCTCCCAGAAACCCGGCGCGGTTCACCATGGTCCACACACGTGGCCGCGGGCGGCCTGTTGGCGGGAGAGCTGCGGATCCTGTCAGGTACACCAGATTCGCCATGGTACACCAGATTCGCCATGAGTAGGGTGGCGGTCCGTCCGAAGATCCTCAGGTGGGCCCGGGAACGAGTGGGCAAGGATCTGGAGGAACTCCAAGCCAGGTTCCCGCGGATTTTGGAGTGGGAGACGGAGGAGGTGCGTCCAACGCTGAAGCAACTCGAGAAGTATGCCAAGGCGACGCACACCCCGTTCGGGTATTTCTTTCTCGAGGAGCCTCCCGAAGAGAAACTGCCGATACCCCACTTTCGGACTCAGACGACTGCCGCGCCTCAACGACCGAGCCCTGACCTACTGGAAACCGTCCAGACGATGCAGCGGCGTCAGGATTGGCTACGCGACACCTTGGTCCACGAAGGTGAGCCGCAGATTCGGTTCATCGGAACCGCGCGGTTCAATGAGCCTATTACAGCCGTTGCGAGTAGGATTCGTGACACCTTCGGGTTCACCCCCAACTGGGCGCAGACACTGACGACGTGGACAGCGGCGCTCCAGACGTTGCGTGGCCGATGCTGGCCCGCGCCTCGGAGCCAACCTCGAAGTCGTGCAGGTAGACGCACTGCCTTGGACGCTGCTGGCGTGCTTGTCGTCACGAATGGTGTCGTCGGGAACAACACGCGCCGGAGGTTGGATCCACAAGAATTCCGAGGATTCGTGCTAGTCGACGATTACGCACCCTTGGTGTTTGTTAACGGTGCAGACGCGAAAACCGCGCAAATGTTCACCTTGGCGCATGAGTGTGCCCATCTCTGGTTTGGGCAGAGCGCGGCTTTTGACCTTCGGGAACTGCAACCTGCGAATGACCGCATCGAGATCGCGTGCAATGCTGTTGCCGCGGAGTTTCTTGTTGCAGAGACCGAGCTTCGCTCGCAATGGGAGTTCGCACGTGCGCAGGTGCGACCGTTCGATTATCTAGCGCGACACTTTAAAGTGAGCGCCATTGTGGCAGCTCGTCGGGCACTCGACCTCGCGCTCATCCCCCGTAACGCCTTCTTCGAGTTCTACCGCGATCATCTTGCCGAAGCGAAGCGGCGGAGGGATGACACCGCTGGGGGCGGTGATTTCTACCGAACACAGAACGTCCGCTTGGGCCTGCGGTTCGGTGTCGCGGTTGTTCATGCCGTGCAGGAAGGCCGGCTCACGTACCGGGAAGCGTACGCGCTCACCGGACTCTGGGGACACACCTTCGCGAATTACGTCGCGGAATTGCAGGGTGGGCGAAGGCGATGAACGAGGCGCCTACTCCTGTTGCACCGGTGACGTTTGTTCTCGACTCAAACATCTTCATCGAAGCAAAACAGCGCTACTACGCCTTTGATGTCTGCCCGGGCTTCTGGCAGGCCCTTGTGTGGCAGTACGGGCAAGGCATGATTGTCAGCATAGACCGTGTCAAGAACGAACTCGTCGATTTCGACGATGAACTGAAAACGTGGACGCTGACTACCATGCCGGATGGCTGCTGAGGGTGAGCGAAAGTTAGTTGGAAATTGAAGCGGCTCCAAACCCTGTGGTTTGATGACGTTGACACAAACGGACATCACCCCACGAGAGAAAGGAGCCGAGATGAGCAGTGTCCTACGTCCGGTCAGGAAGCGCAAGAAGGGTCGCACGCTGGGTCCGGTCGACATCGTCCGCCGCGAGGACTACGCCGATCTGGAGCTCGACGCCAAGGTGGAGCTGATCCGCTCCTTGGTCCCCCTGGGCTTGATGCACGTGGAGGAGGTGCTCGACGCGGAGGTGACGGCGCTGGCCGGCGAGCGCTACGCCCGCAAGGACGCGTCGATCGGGGGACGCCGTCACGGCGGCAACCCCGGGACGGTGGGCCTGGCGGGGCAGCGCGTGCCGATTCGTGTACCGCGGATTCGTCGTGTCGCGGGCGGCGAGATTCCGCTGCGGTCGTACGCGGCGTTGCATGGCGATGGTGCGGTGAACGACTTGCTGCTGAAGCGCGTGCTGTATGGGATCTCATGCCGCAACTACGAGGCTGCCGCCGAGGCGATTCCCGGGGCGATCGGGCTGTCGGGGTCGACGGTGTCCCGGGGGTTTATCCAGGCCAGCGCGGCGCAACTCCGGGAGTTCCAAGAGCGGGACCTGTCCGGTGAGGACGTGGTGGCCGTGGTCCTGGATGGCAAGACGTTCGCCGAGGCCACGATGGTCATCGCGCTAGGCATCACGATGTCCGGGGAAAAACGCTTCCTCGGCTTGGTCGAAACGGACACGGAGAACGAGCGGGTGCTGACGCCGTTCCTGCGGTCGTTGGTCGAGCGGGGCCTCGACCTCTCCCAGGGCGTGCTGGTGATCCTCGACGGCGGCAAGGGGCTGCGTGCGGCCGTCCGGAAGGCCTTTCGGGACCGGACCCTGGTCCACCGGTGCCAGTGGCACAAGCGTGAAAACGTGGTGAGTCACTTGGCCAAGCGCGAGCAGGCGGTGTGGCGCCAGCGCCTCCAGCGCGCCTACAACCGCCCGGCGTATCCAGAGGCTCTGGGTGCGCTCGAGACGCTCCATCGCGAGCTGGAGGACCGGAACCAATCCGCGGCCGGCAGCCTGGCCGAAGGCCTGGACGAGACCCTGACGCTGCATCGCCTCGGGCTGTACGGGGTGCTGGGCCGGTCACTGAAGACGACGAACTGTCTGGAGTCCATCAATGCGCTCGTCGAGGAACGCTGTGCGAAGGTCGATCACTGGCAGAACTCGAGCCAACGCCACCGCTGGCTGGCCACTGCGCTCCTCGACATCGAACCGCGCTTGCGCAAGGTGATGGGCTACCGCCACCTGCCCACGCTCCGTGCCGCGCTGAAGCGAGAACTGAAGATAGACACGACGACGTCGAAGAAGAAAGCCGCGTGATGAATCAGGAGCCGTAGAGAGTTTCAACTAAGAATGGGCTTGACTCTGGCTGCTTCTTCGAGACGGATACCGAACCAGTGCTCGACGTCTACCGAGAGGCCATCACATGGGTGATGGCCCAGCCTCAGTTCACCGATGCGGCCAAGGCCGAATTTGCGGACACTGGCAATGCCGATGCTTGGTTAATTGCTTTCGCGAAGGCGGTCGGTGCCACGATAGTGACGCACGAGAAGTCGAACCCGCACGTGCAGAGGAAGGTGCCGATTCCAAACGTCTGCGATGCGCTCGGTGTCTTCTACGCCAACACATTCGAGATGCTTCGTGCGCTGGAGACGCAGTTCTTGTGGCAGGAGCCATAGCTCTGTGTGATTGCCGATCTCTCTCTTTATGATGTGATCGTTGAGGTTGCGTGAGTAGGTTTCGACCGCCGACCAGTTCAGTCACAGGTCTAAACCGGGATGGCCACAATGGAAATCCAGGTTGATCATCCCAACTTACCGAGCGGTTCCTACGTTCATCATCAAGAATCTTCTCCGGAGTGCCGGCGTGAGTCGCGATCGCTATTTCGAGCGTCTCGATCGCTTCGCCCTTGAGGGGCGTGGCACACCGGCACCGGTGGCGCAGCAACGCCTCAATCTGATGACAGTCACCGACGAGGTCATGGCCGTGCCAACCCCCAGGTCAGGATCGCGGCCGTGGTGGGTCAGCCCGCTGACACGTCTTGACGCTCTGTCGTATCTTGGTACAGGTATTGTCAAGTTGAGGCCGACGGCCGTTGTTGATACCCAGCATGGCGGGTTCACGGCTGGCTCGAGCCCAGTATCTTGGGGGTCGATCGACTAGCTTTTCGTCAACTTGACAATACCGACGTGAGCCTCACGTGGAGAGCATCTAACGATGTGTGGCCGGTTCGCTCAGCATTTGACTGGGCGTCCGATCCACGAATTCTACCAAATACCAGAATCAACGCGGCCACTGCATCTGCACCCTCGCTACAACGGTGCGCCCGTGCAGGACTTTGCCGTGTGCCGGCTCGATGCGGACGGGAGCCGAGCCCTTGCCACGCTCCGCTGGGGATTGGTGCCGTCCTGGGTGAAGGATTTCAGGAGAGGGGCGCGGTTGATCAACGCCCGTGCGGAGACCGTCCACGACACGCCGTCGTTCAGCGCTGCCTTCCGCGCACGTCGATGTCTGGTGCCAGCCAATGGGTGGTTCGAATGGCAACGAACCGGGCACGCCAAACAGCCCTACTTCTTGGCGCTCGCGGACGGATCCCCCCTGTCGTTCGCGGCGCTGTGGGAATACTGGGACAGGGGTGTCAATGGCAACCGAAAACCGCACATTTGTGGCAACCGAAAACTGCACACTTCTGGGGAGGACGTCTCGGGCGGAGCGGACATTCTCCCGGTGATGCCCGTCGGGCGTGTTGGGCTGGACGCAGGGAGCGGAGCGACCGGAGTCCTGGCCAACACGCGCCGGGAAGCTGCGGAGCCGGCGGGCACGTGGCGACTCCCTCACGCTGTTCGTCCGACGCTGTCCTCAGCCAGTGCTGATGCTCCCGCATCCGGTAGCTGTTGCCCCGGATGTTGACGATGTGGCAATGGTGCAGCAGCCGGTCGATGAGCGCCGCCGCCATGACCTCATCTCCAAGCACGTGTCCCCATTCCTCGAAGCCCTTGTTCGAGGTCAGCACCGTCGACGCCCGCTCGTGCCGGGCGTTGATCAGTTGGAAGAAGAGCACGGCGCCGTCCTGGCTGACCGGCAGGTCGCCGATCTCGTCGACCACGAGCAGCGCGGGATGCGTCAGCACGCGCAGCCGCCGGGACAGCGCTCCCGCGGCCCTGGCGTCGGTGAGCGAGTCGATCAGTCCCGCCAACGTCCCGTCGTAGACGCGTCGGCCGGCCTCGGCGGCCGCGATCGCCAGGCTGATCGCCAGATGCGTCTTGCCCACCCCAGGCGGGCCGAGCAGGATAACGTTCTCGCGGCGGTCGAGGAATCCCAGCTCGTGCAGGCTCTCGATCTGCTCGCGCTTGATGCTCGGCTGGAAGGTGAAATCACACTGCGCCAGCGTCTTGACGGCCGGCAGGCGCGAGGAGCGCATCGCGGCCTGCAGGCGACGGTTGTTGCGCAGCGCGATCTGGGCGCCCAGCACCGGCTCGATCGCGTCGCCCGCCGTCACCGCCCCGCTGTCGACCGTGGCCAGCACGCCGTCGACCGCTTCCAGCGCGCCGGGCATCTTCAGGTCCGCCAGCATCGCCCGCAGCCGGCGGGTCGGCTCGGTGGCGGGCTGGACGCCAAAACGCTGGGAGGGACGGCGTGCCAACGGACCGAGGGCCTCACGCTCGTCCCGCTCGAAGCGGTCCACCGGGCGCTCGCCCGTCGTGGAGTGCCGGCGCACATTGGCCGTGCCCTCCAGCCAGCGCGACGCCTGCTCATTAAGGTCCTCGTCGTTCGCGAACGCGCGCCCGTAGAAGAAGCTGTCACGGATGGAGCGGATCGGCCGCTCCACCTTGCCCTTCGTCTGCGCCCGATACGGCCGGCACGCGCGCGGGTGGAACCCCCAGTGCGCGGCCACGCGCAGAAACTCCGCGTTCAACACCAGCTCGCCGCCGCCCACGCGGCCGTCCGACAGCACGACCGCGCGCATCTGGTCGAACAAGAGCTCCGTCGGGACACCGCCGAACCGCGCGAACGCGCGCGCCAGCCCCTCGGTCAGCACCGCCATCGTCTGCCGGCGGGAGAAGCGCAGCCACAGCAGCCGGGAGTGGCTCCGCACCACCACCAGGGCGTGCCGGCGGCCCCAGGGCAGCGTGAACGTCGCGACGTCCACCTGGCCCTGACGCCCCGCCGGCGTCTCGACCCGCACCACCGCCTCGACCGGCTCGCGCGGGCGTACCGCGCGGACGTCGTCCCGCACACGGCTGTAGCCACCGGGGTAGCCCGCCGCGCGGACCTCGTCGAACAGCCGCTGCGCCGACAGACCGGGGAACTCCTCGAGACGTGCCTCGATGATCCCGGTGTAGGGAGCCAGCTTGTGGGGCACGGCTGGACGTGGCGAGTATCGCGCACCCCCTGACGACAGGTCCCGGTCCAACTGACCCGTCTCGACCCATTCGTGGATCGTCCGGCGGCTCACCCCGAAGCGTCTCGCCAACGCGGCCTTCGAGACGCCCCGTTGCAGATAGTGCCTCAGCAGCATCCTCGTCTCCCATCCGTGCATTTGCCCCCCGCTCCCTCGCTGTTGGATTCGCCAACATCGTGGAACGCAGGGCAGAGCCCGCCCACCACTAACGTGTGCGGTTTTCGGTTGCCACGAATGGGAAATTTACAGTTGCCACCAACAATGGACTGACACCGGGGTCACAGGGTCCACACGGGGAGGGGTTGTGACCCCTCACTGCGCCCTCCCGTGCGGGCGCGCGAGGCGGCCCGTCGTCCCCATAGACCCCCCGACCCCATGGCGGAAGGCCCACACTTCCACGCGCGAAGGCGTGAGTGGGGGGGCGGTCAGCGCCCAGGAAACGTGGTGCTGTACATGGTGTACCAGCCCTTGACTCGCGGGCCGTACCGGCGGCGCATCCGACGGTGCCAATCGCGCTGGTTGTTCTTCGTGCGGCAGCGGGCGCACGTCTTGTAGCCCGGCGTCTGGGCCCGGCCGCACGCGCAGAGCCCGGCGGCCCGGTTCTCCCGACGCCAGGCGGCGGTGCGCCGGTGGAAGCACCTGGGACAGTAGAAGCCGCCGTCATAGGCCGGGATGTACCCGGCGGCTGAGCACTCCGGGTCCTCGCAACGTGGACGGGCCGCCTGCGGCGTCGGCGCGCGTCGCGGCTGCTGGGGATCTCCGCCGCCATCACAGACGGTGCGTGCACTACTCATGATCTCCCGTGCGCCTGTGACATTATACCCGCGGTCACGGGGCACTTACGACATCCCCAGGGTGGTCATGGCACCGGTCCTCACGCTCCGCATTGGCGCGGAGACCTGATGGCCACGACCACGATGAGAAATCCTGCGCCGACGGCGATCAGTGACAAGGACGTGAGGGTGGGACAGAACCGATGGGCGGCTGCGCGCCAGATTCCCCAGGGCCCCACGGTCAGTGTTCGTGAGCCCTCCCCGTGCCCCCCGTGCGCGCGCGGGAGGCGTCCGCCCGACCCCAGGACCCAGACCCCATGGAGGAAGGCCCTAGTTTGCGCGCGGTGGCGTGAGTGAAGACCTGCTGCGGGTGGCCGTACACGCACCGCCCGCTGGCCTCGTGTTCCCGATGTCAGCCGGCGTGGCGCGCGCTCCAGGGGGGGTGACAGGGTCTTATATCGTGATCCATAATGAAGATAGAGCACCCTACAAAACGCTATCCAGACACCTGCAACAGCCACCATAATTACGACCGGATGATTGGACACTGGTCGGAGGTCGAAAGGACACGGACAGTCCTCGTGAGCCATCGGCCCGAGCCTCGCGCACATGACCACCCCTTGGAACACCCCCCTGCAGAGCTCGCTGGCACCGAGCCACTAAACTCATGAATGTGGGTATAAATGTATACATAACCTGGCCATAATAGAGAAAACAACTGTGTTTATTGGTATTTTCTGATAATTATTGTTGCCGTAGCAGCAACAGTCATCGAAAAAGCCCAATTTTTCGGGCTCAGACCTCGACCGGCCCGAGCAGCTGGACACCGCCACTCAACCCCTCGCCCTGACCTCATCTCGAATCGAGAAACCGAGTCAGGTCAGCGGCTTAGGAAAAATTGCCCGCATCCGATCCGAGCCCGCGAATTATCTTAAGAGTCGTCGTGTGCTGGGGGGGGAAATATGGGTCTGAACGCGCCTCGGTAGGTCGCTCTATAAAAACGCCGAAAATCGCGTCGAAGTGGCCGCGCAAGGGGTGCCCACCCCCCCCCTGTGATCTAGTCTGTTTTTGGCCTCCTGCCACTTTTCTGTTTCCGTTCAAAAGCCTGCACCACCCTGGATCACGCTCCTGGAGTGGGGGGCGAAAGTCCGACCCCCTGACGGCGCCGCAACCCCCTTCACCTCGCTAGCAAGGAAAGGCGAGGTCGGGGGCGGGGGAAGGTACACGACGGCATCGGCAGGGTACAGCCACAGTCGCCAGGGTCCTCGCGGGGACCGGCCGCCGCCTCAACCGCGTCCTGGAGTTCCATCTGGGTCGACCACTCGTTGAAGCGGATCTCGCTGCCGCCCCCCCCCCAGCGCCATCGGGAGCCCAGCCCGGGTCTTCCCTTCGGGCACCAGATGGCCGCTGGGCTGCTCCGGGTCGTCGTCCGGGAGCCGGCAGTTCGTCGGCTGGGGGCGGTGGTGGGTTGTCGGCCCGAGGCGGTGTCCACGGCCTCCGCGCCGCAAAGAACTCGTCGATACCGTCATCATCCTCCGGCTTCCAGTCCGCGGCGTCGGCGCCCGTGGCGGTCAACCCCAGCGCCCCAGGGTCGACTTCGAAGAGCCCGGCCGCTGACCCGCGCACCCGGGAGAGCGCGGCAAGCACCCGGGCAGCCTGTTCGCGCCCGACGACATCGGCATCGGGCCACACGACGACCTCGAACCGGTCAAGCGTTCGCAGCACGTCATCACTGGGGAGCCAATTCGACCCCGTGACCGTACCCACGGCCTCGAACTTGAGGCGCCCGAGGGCGTCGGCCGCCTGCTCGCCTGCGCAGACGATGACCATGGCACCCGGTTTCAGGGCGCCAAGGCGCTCGGAACGGTAGAGCGGCCACGTCTTCGCCGCCCGTCCACCCAGCCCCTTGGTGCCGTTGGGCAGCTGCCAGCTGACGTGCTTTCTCCCGAGCGGTGGATCCTTCCGCCCATGCCGGGCTTCGAGGGTGCCATCTGGAGCGCGAATGTCGTAGGTGTGCTGTGGTACGCGCGTGGCGTCTGTCATGGTCGATGCACCCTCGTCTATTCGCCCCGGGTCTTCGGGCACACCGTCCGGACCGGTCACAGCCTGCCCCTCCAGCCGGCAGAAATGTGGAGGGATGTGTTCGTCCGTAGCGTCCGCTGCGTTCCGTGAGTCCGTTCCTTCGCGCTTCCAGGGGCTTTCGGGTGTGTGCTGACCGTCCGCACCAGGACTGGCTGCGTCCTCATGACGCGCTACCGTCCGCCGTGTCGAGTTGCCACACGCCCCTGACACCTCCGACAACGGCGCCGGTGCGGACGATGCGGACGCAGGCTGCGCGTGATGATCTGGGCCGGTGGAAATCGTGATCATGCGCGTGCGTGTGCGCCCCACCTTCTGGTCGAAGTCGATGTGGATCTCCACCGTTCGCAGGAACGTCGCGGCACGCCGCAGGCGGCTGGACAGCGTTCGTGGGGTGGACGGCCAGGTCTTCCCGTGCTTGACGGCGTCGCTGGCATGATGATTGACCTGGGTCAGGAGGTCAGAAGCCGTCCCGGACCATTCCGTTTGGTCGGCCATCCAGGAGCGGACGGTCGACGCCACAGGGTCTGCCTCGATCACGCTGTCCACCGTGTGCTCCCGGTTTCCCATGTAGGCGCCCATGAAGGTTCCGGACGGCCATACCGCGGTCTCACACGCCGTTGCCCAGCGGGCGAAATCGGCCATGCGGGGGTGTCGGTCGAGTCGTGTATCGGATAGGTGGCGAAGCCCGTGGACCAGGCTGTCGAGCAGCGCACCCAGGATCTTCGGGCGGTCCTGCCGGAACGCCTGCCAGAGTTCGTCCTCGGTCCGACGAGACTCCTCCGGAATGGGCTTGAGCTGCAGGAACACGCCCCGGTCCGCTAGGTCGGGCCTCATGACGATGTCCTCGATACCGTTGAGGATCACGGGCCGGGTGGCGTCGAAGATCACCTCGTCCTGGTCGGTGTAGAGCTGGCGGACGGCGAAGCCACCCCCTGTAGCCAGACGGCAGAGGGTGTCGGAGATCCAACTTGGAAGGCCGGAGACGTTATCGAACGTCAACACATGACTGTTCGTGGCCGCGATGAATAGGTCGCGGTCCTCGCGCGGCAAGGCCCGAAGCGGTGCGGCGTTCGGGTCGAGCAGGGCACGGAGGATTTTTGAGAACGTTGACTTCGCAGAACCCTGCTCGCCGGAGAGGACCAGGACCGGATAGGGACCGCGGTGCCGCAGCACAGCGAGCATCCACGAGACGACCAGCACGAAGTCAGCGTCGGTCTGGACATTGAGGTAGGGCCGCAGGCGCTCGATGGAGCCCCCCCGTCTCAGGCGTGGACAGCGGCTGCATGCCCGACGCGCGGCGAAAGCGCACGGGTGGGCGGTCCACGATCCGCCAGCCGTCGCTGTCGATCTCCACCGCTCGCCAGGAGGCATCGGCGAGGTCGAGATAGAGTCGGTCGCCCAAGCCGGCCACGCGCACATTGATGTCCCGTTCTTCGGAGTCGAAGTGCGCCTTAGCTTCCACGACGCGGAGCACAGACTGCAGCGCCTCAGAATTTAGGGCACCACCGGTGGTAGTGAAGAACGCCCGCGTCAGCCAGCGCCGGAACTCCTTGTGGCGAATCGGCCACGTCTCGCGATGCCCGTTGATGTCGACGTCCACGAAGCCCGTGCCCTCGGACGTATGGAACAGCGCCGCCGCATCCGCCAACTCGACCAGGGTGTCAGCCTGCGTTGGTCGACGCCTAGACGATTCGCCTCCCGCCTCGGCAATGGCTTCGTCGAGCGCCGTGATCCGAACGCCGGCCCCTTTGAGTCGCGCGCGCAGCCCCTCGAAGGCGCGGGGATCATCACGCTTTCGCGCAGCCAGGGCTGAGACCTCCGCCGCCGCGAACGGGGCACTGGGATCTGCTGTGGATCTGCTGACCAGTTCGTCACGTGCGTCGGGAACCGGTTCCGCTTGTTCGATGGCTGCTTTGATGCGCTGCTCGTCTGCGTCGGTCATGCCGTCACCTCCTGGTCCCTTGGATTGCGCCCGAGCAGTAGGTCGTTGAAGTCCAGCCCTGTTGGCGGCCGAGCCACCCGAACGCCACGCCCTTGATGTCGCCACCGACGACCAGCCTCTAGCGCCGCTGCCTCGCCTGGGAGATCGGCATCGGCGAGGACGATGACGTTGCGGATGTACTCCGGGAGGTCCAGCGACCGGAGACCAGCCGTCGAGAGCGCGGCCCACACCGGACGTCCGGTGGCCTGCATGACGGCCAGGCAGGTTTCGATGCCCTCACCGATCAGCACGACATCCGTGGCCGCGGCCAGTCGCACCGCCCCACCGCGGCAGGGGCCGAGCATCATCCTTTGTGGGGAGACGGCCGCCTTGGCCCGGCCGTCTCTCGTCACGAACGTGCGGTGAATGCCAACAGCGTCATCGTCACGCCCGCGCGTCACGAGCGCGACCATGCCCGGCCAGACCCCGCCCGTGGGATGCGTCAGGCGCGACTGGTAGGCGAGCACCCGCGGGGGCGGCAGCGTGATTCCACGGGTCCGAAGATAGGTCTCGACGAGGGTGCCTGCGGCGGGCTCGCTCCGATGCCAGATCGACATCGCGGCGCCGACGCGCGTCCGGCTCTGCGGCGGCTCCCGATCGGTGCGCTGCCTGGGAGGGACTGGAACCTGCGCCAGCGATCGCCCAGAGACGCCCGGCCACAGGCCGCGGGCTGTCAGCGCATTGATGACCGCGTGCTGCGAGCAGCCGGCATGGCAACACACAAGCACCGTGCCATCCGACCGCTCGTCGATGGCCAGGCTGGGCACGCGATCGTCATGGGCGGGGCAGCGGGCCATCCAGGCGGATCCAGCACGTCGCCCACCTAAGGCCTGGGCCATCACTTCAGCTGTCATAGACCATCTCTCCGAGGCGTCGTGGTGGAAGCGGCCGAGATGAGCGGTTCCACTCTCGTCGTCGGAACGAGCGGCGGCCGTCATGGTCAAGAGGGTTTTGTCAACTTGCCGGACGCGGGCCGGGTCGCCGGCCAAGATCCGAACTTGGGCGGCTGCTCACGAAGCACACGTCACCACGTTCCATTCGGCGAACGCTCGGGTGCGGGGCGACGAACTAGCCTCGCGATCACCGTCGGGCCTCGCGCGTCTCGAGCCAGCGCTCGATATCGGACGCGCGCCAGCCTACGCAGCCGGGGGAGAGTCGGAGCGGCTTCGGCAAGTCACCGCGGCGCCGGAGGCGCCAGAGTGTCGTCAGACTCAGACCGATGCGCTCGGCTAGATCGCGCGGGCGGAGGATGCGGTCAGCCGGAGGAGTGGGTGTGGATGCCGTTGCGTGCAATGCCATGTGGGCAAGAGTACGCGAGGCCATTTCCCCGAAAAAGGGACTTCGACCAGTGAGCTATTTGTCCGAATTCCGTCCGACGGCATGAGGCGGCCGGCCGCGCGGCGCCGGGCGCCGTTCGAGGTCGAGTTGCCTGGCGAGACGGTGAACGGCTTTGCGCACAGCGTCCGGCATAACCTGCGCATCGCCGCCGATGACCTCAAACGGTGTCTTCTGGATCTGATAGCGCACGAGCCAGTCGATCTGAACCAAGAGATCAGGCTTCGCCGCTACGGGTGTGAGCCCATGCGCTCTGATGCCCACTTGAGTACGCGCCTCCCAGTGGTGACACGCACGCTCCAGAAACTGCGCCCGCGGTTCGCTTTGGGGATTGGTCGCGATCGGGCCCAGGATGTGGGGCTGCTCCAAGAGCTGCTCGAGAGGAGCTTCGATGACGGTGCTCACGCGCGGGTCGCGCGGGTCGGGCACGCTCATCGTGCCCGACGCGACACCATCGTCCGCGGACATCGTCACCGGGCACTCATTCCAGGCCACCAGCTGGCGACGCCACGGCTCCCCCATCGCCTCGTTGCGCGACACATGGTGGAAGCCGCTGTTGGTGGGATCACGCCGCGTGGCGTGGACGATGTCCTGCGCCGCCTGCCGCATACACGGTGCATTCACGCCCCACATCCGCGCCCATGCCTCGATGGCGGCCCGATCACCTGCGGAGTCGTGACGGGCCAACTCCTCCAGTTCATCGAAGGCCGTGGTCTCCTCCAGGGCGTGATTGGCCCTCGACATGAACACTTCGCAGGCATCCAGGTACTGCGCATCTCCCGGATTCGGTTCGAGTCTCGCGCCACGCATCGTGTTCTTCGATTTTATCGCACTCACCTTCGTGGGGAACCCCCGCGCGGCGCGGGCGTGGCATCGCCCGGCAACCCATGACCTGTGTCCTGCCGTGCGGGAATGGCCGTCAGTGGTCGCGACCGGGGTTGAACGCCACGCGCTGTTCGCCGTCGTCGGCGTCGGGTGCTAGCAGCCGTCGTGAAAATGGTTCTTGCGGGCAAGTGTAACCGACGCGTATGGTGACGGACGAAGAGAGCGTCGGGCGTGATCAGCCACTGGGCGAGAGGCCCCAGGGCGCTCCACCGTGTTGCAGGCAGCCGCATGAGCGCCCCGACGCAGCGAAGCAGGGCCCGCGCGTGGCCCTGGTGACTTCGCGGCGTGCCCCTGCCGCACAAGGGATCGCATGCGCAGCCCGAGATGCACGCCGCCAACATAGATCTACAGTCACTTGAGGTTATTGCCGTGACCGCGCATATTGCCCCGCCGCATGCGGCCCATATCAGACAAGTAAGGCAGACGAGTGTTCCACTCGCTCGTCCTGTTGGCGGAGTAACCGTGTGCCACGCGCACCACGCATGCGCCGGCGGTGGCGAGAGACCGCGGCGCGCACAGCGTCGAGCCCGTCGCAGTACCCGAACCGCAGCCTCCGGACGTAGCGATCAGGCGGCAGACCAGGACCGTCACGCGCGTCGAGGCTGGGTAGAACGGGATGCGTAGCGCTTCGCAACAACGCGTGCGTGTCCATCCACATCGACGTCTATGAGAGGCGCCAGCGGCGTGTACCCATCGCCATGCGCGACCGTGTCGTACGCCGGATCGATCGATGGAACATACTTGAAGTGTGCCTATATTATGCCTATGTCACAACTGCTGCGTCACAGGATGAACACTGAACACTTTAAATATTGGTCGGGATGACTGGATTCGAACCAGCGACCCCCTGACCCCCAGTCAGGTGCGCTACCAGACTGCGCCACATCCCGATACGACTGGCCGCGGGGCAAGACCCCGGGCAACTAACCGATGCGCTGGCAGGGCAACGGCCTGCAGGTCGCCCTCACCGCATACTCACGCCGATCGCTTCCGCTTTGCTACCTTCTTGGGCTTGGTCGTCTTCGTTGCCTTCACCGCTGTCGACGTCTTGGCCGCCCGTGCCGTCGTCGTTGTCTTGACGGCTTCTTCGCCTTCGCCGTCGTCCTATCTTCCTCCGCGCGGCGATCACTCGTGGCCTGCTTCACGACCTCTGTCGACGTGTGCGGCACAGGTGATGGCGCCGTCCGACCATTCGACGAGAGTAACTCCAGGATACCTCGCAGCCCCTGCTTCACCCCCATGATGCGGTCACGAAGGTCGGCATCGAAGAGCCCGATCGGCAGCGCATCCTCGTCGATGTCAACGCTCGAGGTCGGCTCCCTCCCGGCGTCCAGCGTCCGATGGGCCGCGCCGAGTGTGAGGCCCTCGCCATACACCAACGCCTTGATCTGGAGCACCATCTCCACGTCAGCACGGCGGTAGACACGGACTCCGCCCTTCTTATTCGCCGGCGCCAGAGTTGGAAACTCCGTTTCCCACGACCGCAGGATGTATGGCTGGACACCAGCAATCGTACAGACCTCAGTCGGCTTGAAGACCGCGCGCTTAGGAATAGGGACCTCTGCAACCATCGTCTACCGTGCGGCAAGGCCAGTATATCACCGGCCCTTAAGGTGTTAGCGTTTTCCACCAGGTCGGTGACTCGCCCGAACTCGGAGCTGAATCGGCGTCCCCACGAAACCGAATGACTCCCGCAGACGATTCTTCAAGAACCGTTCGTACGAAAAGTGAAGGGAGGTCGCGGTGTTGGTGAAGATGACGAAACGGGGCGGCTTGACACCAACTTGGGTCGCGTACTGGATCTTGACCTCCTTCCGACCGGAGCTGGCCGGAGGATTCCGTCGCGTGATCCGCCCCAGGAAGCGATTGAGCTCGCCGGTCGCAATGTGGGCCGCCCGCGCACGGTCGACCTGTTCGACCGTTTCCAACAGCTTCGGGGCGCGGTGGCCAGTCAGCGCGGACAGGTGCACGATCGGAGCGAACTCAGCAAACTTGAGACCGTCGCGTATCTCTTCGTCGAATCGTTTCGCGAAGCCCTCTTCGTGGCCCTTGACCAGATCCCACTTGTTCGCAGCCAGAACCACTCCACATCCGGCCCGCTCGGCTTCGCCCGCAATCGCGGCGTCACGCTTGGTGACCTTCTGCGAGGCATCCACGACGACGACGGCGACATCAGCCCGTTTCATGGCGCGCTTCGCCACAGTCACGCTCACCGATTCGAGACGGCCGGACTCGGCTACCTGACCCGGGCGCCGAATACCCGCCGTGTCGACGAGTCGCACGCGCCGCTTGTGCCAGGTGATGAGGGTATCGACCGCATCGCGGGTCGTACCGGCCAGCTCGCTCACAAGGACCCGATCCTCGCGCGCTAGCAGATTGACGAGCGACGATTTGCCGACGTTTGGCCGTCCGACGATCGCCACCGCCATCTCGGTCGGGTCTTCCGAGGTCCCAGGCTCACCGGCCGAACTGACGCCAGGGAGCCTCGAGACCACCGCGTCGAGCAGGTCCCCGACCCCAAGGCCATGTTCCGCCGCCACATTGAGCACCGGGTCGAAGCCCAGCTCGTGAAACTCCTCTGCCCGAGCAGCCTGGGCCGGGCCATCGACCTTGTTCACCGCCACGACTACCGGCGCCCCGAGCTGCCGGATCCGCTCGGCCACCTGCCGATCGGCCGGCACGAGGCCCTCTCGACAGTCGACCAGCATCAAGACCAGGTCAGCGCCGTCCAGGGCCCGGAGCCCCTGCTCCGACACCTCGCTCTGGAGTGGATCGTCACTGGCACCGAAGAGGCCTCCGGTGTCGACGAGCTCGAAGCCCACGCCTTGCCATTCGACAGGCTCGCGCAGCACGTCCCGGGTTGTTCCCGGCACGGCCGTCACAATTGCCGACCGTCCCCCGACGACGCGATTGAAAAGCGTAGATTTCCCCACATTCGGTCGACCGACAAGGACGACACGCGAGAGGGACGAAGTCTTGCGAGAGCTCATTTGAGTCCAGGATCACCTGGTGAAGTTAGCTGAGGTCTTGACACCTGTAAGTTATAGTACCTATGATATTTATAATCTTTCTGGAGCCCATAAGTCATGATCAAGGTCGACATCGTGAACGAGGTTTCGAAAGCCGCGAGCATCACCAAGGTCAAGGCAGAGGTGGCGGTCGATGCGGTTTTTGACGCCATGCGAATGTCGATGCAGCGCGGCGAACGGATCGAGCTCCGCGGCTTTGGTGTCTTCCAGGTGAAACTCCGAAAGCGGGGGATCGGACGAAACCCGCGCACCGGGAAAGAGGTCCGCATCCCACCGGGCCGAACGATCAGATTTCGGCCAGGAAAAGACCTGCAAAACATCGGCGGCTGAGGTTTGACGGCCCCCGACCGTCGTTCGACAAACTCCGTGTCCGAACGCCAGTTTCCACCGCCATCGAATTGGCCTGAGATCGTCGAACCCGAGATCTCTCAAGAGCTTCCGACGCCCCCGCCAGCGTGGGCCGCCCGCCAACCGCGCGACCGCCCATGGCTCCACCTTGCGCTGTTCCTGCTCACCGTCGTCTCGACGATGTACATGGGCAGCTTTCACTATGCGGGGTTTGCGACCGATTTCGTGCAGGACGTGTCCTCGACGTCGTTTCTGCAGGGTGCCTGGTACAGCTTCACCATCTTGGCCATTCTCGGGACGCACGAGATGGGTCACTACCTCGCCTGCCGCTACTATGGAGTCGACGCGTCACTCCCCTACTTCATCCCTGCTCCGCCGCTCATCATGACTGGGACCCTCGGGGCGGTAATTCGTATCCGGCAGCGTGTCCCGACCAAGCGGATGTTGTTCGATATCGGTGCCGCCGGGCCGATCGCAGGCTTTGTGGTGGCGGTGCCGGCGCTCGCTCTTGGACTCAGCCTCTCGCGTGTCGTACCCCTGCCGAATGACTTCGTCGGGTTTACCCTTGGGGAGCCGCCGCTCTTTCAGTTTGTGGCCTGGCTCATCTGGGGCTCCGCTCCTGAAGGATACACGCTGAACCTGCATCCGGTCGGCCTTGCCGCCTGGTTCGGGCTCCTGGTGACCGCCATTAATCTGTTTCCGATTGCGCAGCTCGATGGAGGACACATCTCCTACGCGACCCTCGGATCCCGGTCGACGGCCGTGACCCTTGGAACGACCGTCGTCATCATCATCCTAGCGATCTTCGTGTCCCTGAGCTGGTCGGTCTGGGCCGTCCTCATGAGTGTCATGCTACTCGCCTTCGGTGTGAAGCATCCTCAGACGTTCGATGACCACGTGCCGCTCGACAACACACGTCGCTGGATCGCGTTCGGGACACTGGTTATCTTTGTGTTGTGCTTCACACCCGCGCCGATTGAAGTCACAGATCTGATCGGTGTGACGGATTAAGTCGTAGTTGGTGAGTCGTGGATGGTCGTGCGTCCCGCAAGTTCGACCGATGACCCTCGACCCCTCGACCCTACAACACAGTGAGGGGATCCACGTCGACCGTCACCCGCCGTTGCAGCTTGGGATACTTCTCGAGCACATGTTGCAGCGCCTCACGCATCGCCGGCCGATGATTCCCTTTGAGAAACATTTGCGCCCGATGTTCGCCGCGGAGCCGGGGGATCGGAGCGGGGGCCGGACCGAGCACCTCGAAGCGCCCGTGTTTTCGGAGCGACTGAGCGAGCTCGCCGGCGTCGCGCATCGCGTCGCCAAACCGTCCAGCCCTGACCACCACATTGATCATCGAAACGACTGGCGGGTATCGCATGCTCCGCCGGTAGTGCATCTCGGCCTCAAAGAACGGCTCGTAGGCCTGCCGGCAGGCAAACCCGATGCTGTAATGCTCCGGAAAGAACGTCTGGATGACGGCTTCACCCCCCGCATCACCCCGACCGGCACGACCCGCGACCTGTGTCAATAGCTGAAACGTTCGCTCCGCGGCACGGAAATCGGCGAGACCGAGGCCGACGTCAGCCGAAATGACCCCCACCAGCGTCACAGCCGGGAAGTCGTGCCCCTTGGCGATCATCTGAGTGCCGACCAGAATGTCGATCTGACGATCCTCGAAGCGCGACAGAATCGCCGCCGCCGTCCCACGCCGGCGAACGGTGTCACGGTCGAGTCGGGAGACCCTCGCGTCAGGAAACACGTCAGTCACCTCCGTTTCGATCCGTTCCGTCCCGAAACCGATCCGCTCCAGGTAGGGACCCGCGCAGTGTGGGCACAGCTCCGGACGTGGCTGCGAGTAGTTGCAGTAGTGACAGCGCACCCGCCCCGCGTTCCGATGAAAGGTCAACGTAACACTGCAGTTCGGACACTGGAGAGTCTGCCCGCACTGTCGACATAGCACCGATGGCGCGTATCCGCGACGATTCAAGAGGACGAGCGCCTGTTCTCCGCGCTCCAGCCGATCTTCCATCCTTTCCAGGAGCGGCGCACTGAGAATCGTGTCAGCGCCATGCGTGGCCAGCTCCGCGCGCATGTCGACGACGTTCACCGCCGGCAACGGCCGTTCGAGCACGCGGTGAGGCAACGTGACCCGCTCATAACGACCGACGGTGGCATTGTGATAACTCTCCATCGACGGCGTGGCTGACCCGAGTACGACCAGGGCCTCGGCCTGTCGACCCCGGATGATGGCGGCATCTCGTCCGTGATACCGCGGACTCTCTTCTTGCTTGTACGACCCGTCGTGTTCCTCGTCGACCACGATCAACCCAAGTCGCTCGACCGGTGCGAACACTGCCGATCGTGTCCCGACGACGATGTCGACGTCTCCCCGCTTGATCCGATGCCATTGATCGTGGCGCTCACCATCCGACAAGCCACTGTGTTGAATGGCCACCCGTTCGCCAAAGACGGTGCGGAATGCCCGGGCAATGGCAGGCGCCAGCACGATTTCCGGGACCATCACGAGCGCGCGCTGACCTCGGTCGCAGACCGCCTGCGCTAGACGAAGATATAGCTCCGTCTTTCCGCTTCCGGTCACGCCGTGCAACAAAGCGACGCGGAAGCGGGCCGCGCGGATCAGGTCCGACAACACCGTGAACGCGGCCCCCTGCTCGTTCGTCAGTGTCACACGGTTCGGAATGGCCGACCCGACCTCGGGGTCGTCGCAGCGGTGAAACGGATCACGATCGACCTGTCGCGTCACCAGCTCCACCAACCCCTGGTCTGCGAGACGACGGAGGGTCCCGGCCGTCACGCCCTGTTCCGCCATCCGCCGCGTGGTCAGCCCGTCCTTCGCACCCGCCAGATCTGAGAGCGCCTGCTGCTGACGTCGTCCCCGCGGTTGCGGCACCTGCCCTGTTGCGACGCGACGGCCTGCATCCGTCAGCCGCGCGACTCGCCTGATCTTGAACGCAGACGCACGTGCGGCGGTGAGTCCCTTCCGGGACCAGGCGAACGGCGGCATCGCGGCGGCCACCGCGTCACCCGGGCCACAGGCGTAGTACTCCGCGATCCACAGGGCGAGATGGAGCACGGCAGCGGGGAGGAACGGCTCTGCGTCGATGGTCTCGACGACTTCTTTGAAAGCATCAGAGCCTGGTTGCGGCGACGGCGGCGGATCGGCATCATGCGCCACGCCGATCACACAGCCAACGACGAGACGACTACCCAGCGGGACCCGAACCCGGGCGCCGCGCACCGGCGGAGTGTGACCCGCGGGCACGCGGTAGGTCAGCGATGACAGCAGTGGGACCGGAACGGCGACACGAACGAGGGACTCAGAGCCGACAGTCGGCTCAGTCACTCCTCCCTCAACATCGACCGCACCGTCTTCATGTCTTCCCAGACATCCCGTTTCTTATCTGGACTGCGGAGCAGGTAGGCCGGGTGAAACGTCGGAACCAGCTTCGCCCCGCGGTAGTCAAAGACGCGACCGCGAAGTCTCGAGATCGCATCCTCGCGTTGAAGCAGCGTCCTCACCGCAAAAGCTCCGAGCGCCACAATCACTTTGGGCCGGATCGCGTCGATCTGCGCGAACAGAAACGGCTGGCACGTCTGAATCTCATCAGGCTCCGGATTGCGATTATTGGGCGGACGGCACTTGATCACGTTGGCAATGTAGACCTCGTCCCGCTGGAGGTCGATCGCTTCAATGATCTTCGTGAGCAGCTGGCCGGCGCGACCCACAAAAGGGATCCCTTGCTGGTCTTCGTCGCGACCGGGCGCTTCCCCGACGAACATCAGGTCAGCACGAGGATTCCCGACACCGTACACGACGTGAGTCCGGGTCGAATGCAGCTTGCACCGCGTGCAGTCGCCGAGGTCCTCTCGCAACTGAGCCAGGTGCGCGGTGGGATCCACTGGCGGCTCGATGACATCTGACTCCGAGCGGCGCGCAGCGTCGGCGACCGTCTCATCAGCCGCGACCGCAGGCACGCCGCCGCCCGGGCGGGTGCGCCAGGCGCGGTCTCGGCTCACACCATCGACGCCAAGCTCCGTAAAGAACGCCAGGTGCGCCCTGAGCTGATCGTTTCGATTCATCGGGGAGGAACGGACGAACCGGTTTCGACGTGCTCAGATGTAGGCGTGTCAACCGACTTCGACAGCAACCGCTCAACCCGCGACACAATCACCCGGGCCAGCGCCCGCTTTGTTCCCAGGGGAACGACTTCGTCCGCCTCGCTCGGATCCCGCGCCACGATCGTGGCGGCATTGGTCTCGACACCGAAACCCGCATCCGACCGCGACACGTCGTTGGCCACGATCAGGTCCAGGCGTTTCGCCGTCAGTTTGGCGCGAGCTTTGGCCAGCATGTCAGTAGTCTCAGCGGCGAACCCCACCAACAGCGGGCGCGCCTGTGAGTCGCGATGCCGACTCAGCTCGGCCAGGATGTCAGGTGTTCGTCGAAGCGTCAGCGCCAGTTCTCCGTCGCCCTTCGAGATCTTCTGGTTCGCGCGGCCCGCGCTCGGCGTATAGTCAGCCACCGCCGCCGCCATGACCACCGCATCGGCCTCGTCAACCTTGGCCGTGACGGCGGCGAGCATCTCCTCGGCCGTCCGCACACGCACGACTTCTGCACCCACCGGCGATTCGAGCGAGGTGGGGCCGGCAATCAGCACGACACGGGCGCCACAGGCCATCGCTTCGGAGGCGATCGCGAATCCCATCCGTCCCGAGGACCGATTGCCCAGATAGCGCACCGGGTCGAGGTCCTCATAGGTTGGCCCCGCGGTGACCAGCACGCACCGACCGGCCAGATCACCAGCCGGGCGGAGCAGTTGCTGGGCCGCGGCCACGATCTCGTCCGGCTCGGCCAGACGTCCTTTCCCAACCCACCCGCACGCCAGATAGCCTTCGCCAGGCTCGACAAATCGAACCCCTCGGGTACTCAGGGTATCGAGGTTCGTCCGAACCGCCGCATGTGCCAGCATGTTAGTGTTCATCGCCGGTGCGACCAGGACCGGCGCGGTCGTGGCGAGATACAGCGCCGACAAAAAGTCGTCAGCAATTCCGCTCGCAAACTTGCCGACGATGTTGGCGGTGGCGGGGGCGACCAGCAGCAGGTCCATTTCCGAGGCCAAGGCGATGTGCTCGATGTCCGCGTTGGCCCCGGTCGCATACTGATCGGTGATGACCCCGCGTCGGGTGATCGCCTTGAAGGTCAACGGGCCGACGAATCTGGTTGCCGACTCGGTCATCACCGCCGCGACGTCATGGCCGTGCCGCTGTAGCCCACGGGCCACCTCGACCGATTTATAGGCCCCAATGCCGCCGGTGATGCCGAGCGCGATAAGTGACATCTGCTGACTGCGGTCGTTAGCCGCGAATCTCCTGCTTTCGCTCTCTCGATTCTACTCCGTCGCGTCCGAAGGAGTCGGCGATGCGGTCGGTTGCATCGGCCATCGCCGCCGTTCTCGACCTCTCAGCCTGCACGATACAGCGCAGACGGTCGACACACTCATCGACCGTGTCATTGACGACGACGTAGTCGTACTGGGCCCGGGCCTCCACCTCGCTCCGGGCCGTCTCGAGTCGCCGCTGGAGGTCGGCCTCGCTGGCCCCCTGGCTGCGGCCCCGCAGTCTACGCTCCAAGACCTCGACCGACGGCGGCATCACGAAGATACCGACCATCTCGAGACCCTGGCGTCTGACCTGGTTGGCCCCCTGGACGTCGATCACCAGCACCACGTCTCGTCCCTCACGACGATGGCGTTCGGTGTCGGCCGCGCTGGTGCCGTAGCGGTTCCCAAACACCGTGGCCCACTCGAGAAACTCGTTGGCCTCGACCATCGCCGTGAATCGGTCGGCGTCGACGAAATGATAGTCGGTACCGTTCACCTCGCTCTCACGCGGCGGCCGCGACGTGTACGATCGGGACATGATCAAATCGGGTACGGTCTTCACGAGCTCTTCGACCAACGTCGTCTTCCCCGTTCCTGACGGGGCCGACACGACAAAAAGGCTCCCCTGTCGCATGATGTCGTCCTGACCGCCGATCGTCATTCCACGTTCTGAATCTGCTCCCGCAACTTCTCCACTTCGGCCTTGGCGGCCACCACGAGCTCTGCCATGCCTCGCCCCTCGGCCTTCGAGCCGACCGTGTTCACCTCACGGTTCATCTCCTGGATCAGAAAGTCGAGCTTGCGGCCGCACGGTGCCGGTTCCTCGGAGAGCTGCCGCATATGGTCCAGATGGCCTCGGAGACGAGCGACCTCTTCATGGATATCGGAACGTGTCGCCCAGCGGATGACCTCCTGCGCAACGAGGACCGGATCGACCTCGATCTGTTCCTCGAGCTCCGCCACCCGCGAAAGCAGACGCTCACGCAGCGCGTCAGCCCCCGCCTCAGACTCGGCCACGATGCCGTCGACCAAGACGCTGAGCGCGGCCGACCGCTCTTCGAGGTCGCGTTGCAGATACTCGCCTTCCTTCCGACGCATCTGGTCCAGCTCCAGCAACGCCTCATCGGTCGCTGTCACCACCGCTTCGCAGGCGTCCTGCCAGGCCACGCTGTCCGCCGGTTGGTCCTTGATCGTGACCGCCTGCGGGAACCGTAACAGGTCGCCCGCCGTGAGCCCCATCTCAACCCATCCCTCGCGCTGGGCCGCCGCTGCGGCGTGTGAGAGCGCGGCCATTAACGATTCGTTCAGCTCGACGGATACACCGGGTGTCGCCCTCAGCTGAAGGGTGACACCAAGCTCGACCCGACCCCGTGCCGCACGATGTTGGATCACGCTGCGCAGGCGTGGCTCGATCTCGGTCAACGCCGTCGGCGCCCGGATCTGCAGATCGAGATAGCGGTGATTCACGCTCTTGACCGTCACCGTGAGCTGCATCAGCTCGTTCTCACGGGTCAACGATGCAAAACCCGTCATCGATTTGATCATCAGGCGTCCTGCTCCCTCGGCGCCGGCTGGAACGTGCGCTCGGACAGCTCCTGGTCGCTCCGGTCGAACAGCTGGAGGGAATACAGCTTGGCGTACAGGCTGTCGGCTCGCGCGAGCAGCTCGTCGTGTCGCCCTTGCTCCATCACCCGCCCCTGGTCGAGGACGATGATCAGGTCAGCACGGCGTACGGTCGACAGCCGATGGGCGATCACGAAAGAGGTGCGGTTGAGCATCAGTTTCGCCAGCGCGTCTTGCACGAGCAGCTCCGACTCTGCATCGAGCGAGGACGTGGCTTCGTCGAGAATCAGAATCGGCGAGTTCTTGAGCAACGCCCGGGCAATCGCCAGCCGCTGGCGCTGACCGCCGGAGAGCCGCTGGCCGCGCTCTCCGATCACCGTGTCGTACCCATCGGGCAGCGTGACAATGAACTCGTGGGCATGGGCGGCGCGCGCCGCGGACTCTACCATTGCGGGCGTTGCATCGCGTGAGGCATAGGCGATATTGTTGGCGATCGTATCGTCAAACAGGACCGTTTCCTGTGTGACGATCCCGATCTGGCGTCGCAGCGAGGCGCGCGTCACGTCGCGGATGTCGACGCTGTCGATCCGGATGGTCCCGCTCGTCGGGTCATAGAATCGAGGGACGAGGTTCACGAGGGTGGTCTTGCCCGCGCCGCTCAGACCGACAATCGCCACCACCTGACCAGCCCGCACCGAGAACGACACCCGGTCGAGAACCACGTCACTTGCGTCGGCGTAGGCAAAACTCACGTCGGAAAACGTGATCTCCTCACGCAGGGGCTCCAGCGGATGCGCATCGGGAGCGTCCCGCGCCTCACCATGCGTGTCCAGCATGTCGAACACCCGCTCCGACGCGGCGAGCGCTTGTTGCATATTCGCATTGACCCGGCTGAGCTTCCTGATCGGTCCATACATGAGCAAGAGTGCCGCCACGAACGACGTAAACTCACCGGAACTCAGCTGGCCGAGCGCAATTTCTCGGCTGCCATACCAGAGGACCCCGACAATCCCGAACGCGCCGAGCCACTCCATCAGCGGCGGCAACACGGACAAGGTGCTGGTCACTTTCATGTTGGTCTGATAGAGCCGGACCGAGGCTCGGTCGAACCGTTCCCGCTCGTATGGCTCGCCGGCAAATGCCTTGACAATCCGATGCCCCGAAAACGCCTCGGCCGTGATGTGTGACAGGCGTTCTTGCTCCTCCTGGCTCCGATGGGTCGTGCGCCGGACCCGCTGTCCGAGACGCACCAGCGGATAGACGACGATCGGCGCACCGGTCATACACACCAGCGCGAGACGGGCGTCGTAGTAAAACAAGAGCGACGCGTACGCCACGAGTGTGACTGACTCCCGCAACAGGTCACCCACAGTCTGCGAGGTCACCTGCTGGATCCGATTGATGTCGTTGGTCGTCCGAGACATCAAACCGCCGGTCGTACGCTGGGCAAAGAAATCGGCCGACTGCGCGAGGATGTGAGCAAACAACTGGCTGCGGAGGTCCTTGACCAACCGCTCCCCCACGCTGGTCATCAGGTAGACGGAGAAATACGCGCCAACGCCCTTGAGAATCGTGAACCCGATAATCGCGATGGCGACGGTCGCCAATCCTGCCTGGTTTGGCAGCACGTTGTCGAAGATCGGCTTGAACTGATAAGCCAGGCCACCCGACGCTGCGGCGTACACCGCCATCGCGACGGCGGCGCCGCTGAGACGCCATCGGTACGGTAGGGCGTACCTCGCAAGCCTCAGAACCGGGTTCACGTTCGGCTCCGGTATCCGTCTGGATGGGTGCGGTGCCAGTTCCACGCGGTCTGAACGATAGCGTCCAACTCCTCGAATCGGGGCGTCCACCCGAGCTCGCTCCGAGCCTTCTCGCTCGACGCCAGCAGAAGGGCCGGATCACCCGGGCGACGATCGGCGGTCCGCTGCGGCACCGGTCGACCGGTGACTCGCTCGGCCGCGGCGATCACCTCCGTGACGGAATGACCCCGCCCGTTCCCGAGATTGTATGCCGAGGCGAGAACCTCTTTCTCGAGTCGCTCCAACGCCAAGACGTGGGCATCCGCCAGGTCGGACACATGCACGTAGTCACGCTCGCACGTCCCATCGCGGGTCGGGTAATCGGTGCCGTAGATCTCCAACGTCCCATCGCCGTCCGCCGCCGCGAGCGCTTTCGGAATCAGGTGAATTTCCGGATCGTGGTCCTCACCGATTGCGCCGGATTGGTCGGCGCCGGCGGCATTGAAATATCGCAGACTCACCGATCGAAGCCCATAGGCGGTCGCATAGTGTGCGAGTGCCCTCTCGATCGTGAGCTTCGTCTCGCCGTAGGGGTTGATCGGTTGGGTTGGATGATCCTCGCGAATCGGAGAGTAGGCCGGGTGTCCATACACCGCAGCGGTCGACGAAAACACGAAACGAGTGACCGACTCTTCGAGCAGAGCGTCGAGGAGGGCCAGCGCCTTACGAACGTTGTTACCGTAGTAGCGGGCGGGAGCGACCACCGACTCGCCAACCGACAAGAAGGCGGCGAAGTGCATGACCGCCGTCACCCGATGGCGGCGGATCGTCGAGCGTACGACGTCCGCGTCCGCGATGTCGGCTTCGACGAACGGTACTCCCGAGACAGCCTCTCGATGCCCCGCCACGAGGCTGTCGAGGACCACCGCGTCGAGCCCGGCGTCGGCCAATGCTTTGACCGCGTGGCTTCCGATGTAACCGGCGCCACCGGTCACGAGGACCGCGCCCATTACCTCCCTATCGAATAGTAGGTGAAGCCTTCGGCTCGCATCTGTTCGGACGTAAAGAGATTCCGCCCGTCGAAGATCACCGGAGACCGCATCAACGACCGCATCCGGGCAAAGTCAGGCTCCCGGAATTCATTCCACTCGGTGACGATCGCCAGGGCGTCGGCACCTTTGAGGGCATCGTATGACCGCTGCACATAGCTCACTCGATTCCCCAAGATGCCCCGCGCCGTCTTTTCGGCCTCCGGATCGTACGCCTTGACCTTGCCGCCCTGTGACAGGATGCCATCGATCGTCGTCAGCGCCGGCGCCTCGCGCATGTCGTCCGTCTGCGGCTTGAACGCGAGCCCCCACACGGCGACCGTCTTCCCTTTCAATGACGTGAAGTGCTCCTGCATCTTCTCGACCAGGCGGCCCTTCTGGCGTCGGTTGACCGCCTCGACCGCCTGAAGAATCTCGGCGTCGTAGCCGGCGTCCCGCGACGACCGGAGCAACGCCTTGACGTCCTTGGGAAAACAGCTCCCGCCATATCCGATGCCGGGAAAGAGAAACGCCGGGCCGATCCGGCGGTCGGCCGCGATGGCGCGTCTCACCTCGTCCACATTGGCCGAGACGTGCTCGCAGACGTTGGCCACCTCGTTCATGAACGACACTCTCGTAGCCAGCATCGCATTCGCGGCATACTTGGAGAGTTCGGCGCTGGCACAATCCATCATCATGATCGGTGCGCCGGTTCGGGTGAAGGGTGCATACAACCCACGCATCAGATCGCGCGCGCGGGGATCCTCCACGCCCACGACGACACGATCTGGCCGCATGAAGTCGGCAATGGCCGCACCTTGCTTGAGGAACTCGGGATTGCTGACGACACTAAACGGATGTGTTGTCTCTCGGCGAATCACCTCGCGGAGCCGCGCTGCCGTCCCGACCGGAACGGTGCTCTTGCTCACGATGACTTTGTACTCGTTCATCGCTCGTGCCAGATCCCGCGCGACATCGAGCACGTGTTTGAGATCCGCGGAACCGTCGTCACCGGACGGCGTTCCGACGGCGATGAAGATAATCTGCGAGGCTCGAGCGGCGCGAGCAAGCGCGGTGGAAAACGTCAGCCGTTTCTCGCGCTGATTCCGAACCACGAGCTCGTCGAGCCCAGGTTCGTAGATCGGAATCCGGCCTCGCCTCAGCGACCTCACCTTTGACGCATTGTTGTCGACACAGATCACGTCGTTGCCGTTCTCCGCCAGACAGGTGCCAACGACCAGTCCCACATAGCCTGTGCCCACGACCGCGATCTTCATCCTGTAGGTCCTCTGACGGTCCGGTTCATAAAACTCCTAACCGTACCACACGCACCATGGATACTGTCAAGATACTGAATTAGAAGGACTTGCGCGATCCTCTTCAATCCAATGCCATTGCGTGCCAGCACCGGCCGGTGTGCTACCATCCTGCGGGAGTTCGTGCGTGTCCTGATTGACTATCGGCCAGCGCTTCGAGACCGCACCGGCGTCGGTGAATGGGTCCACTCTCTCGTGTCGGCGCTCGTCGACATCGGTCGGGACGGCGATGCGTTGGATCTCACGGTTTTCAGCAGCTCCTGGAAGGACCGGCTGAGGTCAGCGCCCCCTACAGTCCACGCTGTCGACCGCCGCATTCCGGTGAGCCTGCTGAACTTCAGTTGGCACCGCGTTGGCTGGCCACCGGTGGAGTGGCTGGCCGGACCCGGGTACGACATCGTCCACTCGCCGCACCCGTTGCTCATTCCCACGAACCACGCCGCGCAGGTGGTGACGATTCACGATCTCGACTTTCTTGACCACCCGGAACGCACGACGGCAGAAGTTCAGCGCGACTACCCCGAGCTGGTCAGAGCGCACGTCCAACAGGCCAGTCGAGTGGTGGTCCCATCCAGATTTACGGCGACTGAGGTCGAGCATCGGCTCGATGTGGACCGCGACCGGATCACGGTGTGCTACAACGGGGCACCCGATTGGGCGCCTCGTGCCGACTGGCCCGAGCGCGGCCACATCCTGTTCGTCGGGTCGCTCACGGCGCGAAAGAACATCGGTCAACTCCTCGATGCTTACCGAATCCTCTTGGCCCGCGACGAGGCTGGCACCCTGCCGGCCCTGGTGCTTGCAGGACCGCCAACCACACAGGCCGCCGACTGGCTGACCGCCATCGAGCAGCCACCGCTCCGGGATCACGTGCATTACACCGGGTACATCGACAGAAGTGCACTCCGAGGCCTCTACCAAGGCGCATCAGTCTTGGTTCTGCCGTCGTTTCACGAGGGATTCGGACTGCCGGCGGTGGAGGCGATGACAATCGGCGTTCCGGTCGTGGTCTCGGATCGTGGGGCCCTCCCAGAGGTGGTCGGCGATGCGGGTCTGGTCGTCGAACCGACCGAGCCGGCCGCGCTGGCTACGGCCATCGAACGACTGCTGACCGATGAGCCGTTCGCGCGGGCCTGCGCCGAGCGAGGGTTTCAGCAAGCCGCTCGATTCAGCTGGCGCGAGTCGGCGAAGACCCTGCTGGCGGCGTACGAGCTCGCGGCGAACTGACGAGCAACGATGCGCATCGGGATCGACGGACGCGAGCTGCTCCACAAGCGAACCGGCGTCGGGCGAGTTCTTGCGGAGCTGTCTCGAGAGTGGCTCACGTCGGACCGGGCGCATGAGCACGAGTTTCTCTTCTATACGCCGGAGGCCGGCACCGACCTTTCCGTTCTGGGACCGCCTTTCGCCGACTGTTCGAACCGCCGGTTCCGGCACCGCCCGGTCCCGGGCCAACCAGGCACCTGGTGGGAGCAGGTCACCCTCTGCACGGCTGCGGCTGGGGATACTCTCGACCTGTTCTTCGCGCCCGCATACTCCGCCCCGCTGCGGCTTGCTGTGCCGACAGTCGTCACGATGCACGACGTGTCATTCGTCGCCCATCCCGAGTGGTTCGGATGGCGCGAAGGTCTGCGTCGTCGGTGGCTCGCCGAGCGCACCATGGCACGCGCCGATGCCATCATTAGCGTCTCCGCGTTCACCCGTGCAGAAATCCTCCGCTTTTACGACGTCCATCCCGAGCGGGTTCGCGTCGTCCTGTCGGGCATCACTCAGCGAGTCATGCCCTCGACCGAAGGTGAGTCGCCGCCCGCGGTGCTCTTCGTCGGCTCGATCTTCAACCGCCGCCACCTGCCCACTCTCATCCAGGCCTTTGCCCGCGTTCGACAGACGCTGCCCGCAGCCCGGCTGACGGTCGTCGGTGACGACCGGACCTGGCCGAAGCAAGACCTCGCCTCGTTGGTTCGTCAGGCGAGGCTCGAAGACGGTATCTCGCTCCGATCGTATGTCTCGGAATCGGAGCTGAGCGAGCTGTATCGACGGGCCACGGTCTTCGTCTTTTTGTCGGAGTACGAAGGGTTTGGTCTGACCCCCCTGGAGGCGATGTCGGCCGGCGTGCCGGTGGTCGTCGCCGATACTCCGGTAGCACGTGAGCTGTACGGAGACGCGGCACTGTTCGTCCCGGTCGCCGACACGACCGCCACGGCCGCGGCCATCCGGACGCTCCTCGCTGACCAGAGTCTTCGTGACCGCCAGCGCCAACGCGCCGCAGCGTTGCTCCCAGCGTTTACCTGGACGCGAGCCGCCGACGAGACGCTCGATGTGTTCCAGTGGGCGGTGACCCATCGGAGCGGTGGATGAGCGACGTCGGAATCGTCATCGTGAGCTACAACACGCGCGAGCACCTCGAGACCTGCGTCCACTCGCTGCACGATCCGGCGCCCGATGTTGCCCACGAGATCGTAGTTGTCGACAACGGGTCTACCGACGGGAGCGCCGACGCGGTGCGGGCCCGATGGCCAGACGTCGCGGTGATCGATGCCGGACGTAACATCGGGTACTCGTCTGCCAACAATCTTGGCATTCGGCAGACGCAGGGGGAGCTCATCCTGCTGCTCAACAGCGACACGATCACCCCCCCGGGTGCCATCGATGCACTCGTGAGGCGACTTCGCGACCTTCCTGACGTCGCGGCCATCGGACCCGGACTGACGGACGGCGAGGGCCGTCCCGAGCTGTCGTTCGGACGCATGATCGGGCCGTTCAACGAACTGGTCCAGAAGTGCAAGGGCACCGCACTGGCCCGGGAGCTGCCCGTTCTCGGACCACGAGTTCGGGCCGGGCTGACTCGTGCCGGCTATCATGACTGGGTCAGTGGCGCCTGCCTACTCGTCCGACGAACCGACGCGGAACGTGTCGGCCTGCTCGACGAGCGCTTCTTTCTCTATGGGGAGGACGTCGACTTCTGCGCGGCGCTCCGTGCGAGCGGGCGGCGCATCTTCTTCGCCCCCGAGATCCAGATCGTGCACCATCGGGGCCAGTCAGGCGCGACCGTACCTGAACAGGCCTATGCCGCGTACCGTCGGAGCCACCTGGCGTTCTACGAAAAACACCATCCGACCTGGGCGCCGCTGCTTCGCCTCTACCTCAGGATCCGCGGCCACCTCCCGGCCGACGCCCGGTAGATCGCAGACACAGAGATCTGGCGAGACGTTCCATGCCATGTCACGGGGCAAATCGGCCTGAGCGATCAGGATCCGTTCGCCCACTCTCGCCGTTTCACTCCTCCGGTCTCGCGACTCCGCGCCGGTTGAATCCCACCCTGCTATAGTCCGTCCCGTGCGAATTGCCATCGACGTGCGCAAGCTCCACGACTTCGGCGTGGGCACATACGTACGTAATCTCGTCGAGCAACTCTCCCAATTCGATCGCGACACCGAATACATCCTCATGTGCAAGCCCGACGACCTGGAGCTTCCTCGGCGGCTCGGACCGAATTTCAGGGCGGTCGCAGACCTGTCGGGGCAATACTCCGTTCGAGAGCAGCTCTCGATCCCGGCCAATCTGTTTCGGACCTCCCCCCAGCTATTCCATACTCCGCACTACGTGTTGCCCGCGTTGACACCGTGCCGGTCGATCGTCACGATTCATGACTGTATTCACCTGGTGTTTCCGCAATACCTCCAGGGACGGATCGCTCGCACCTATGCGCGGAGCGCCTTCTGGACCGCCGTCCACCGCGCGAGCCGGATTCTTACGGTGTCTGAAGCCTCAAAGCGGGACATCCTGCGATTCTTTCCGATCGCGCCAGAGAAGGTGACAGTCATCTACAACGCCATCGCTGACCACTTCTACAACGAGCCGCCAGAGGAGGAGATGGCACAGGTGCGGGAGCGCTACCAGCTTCAGGAACGGTTCGTCATGTACGCGGGCAACGTCAAGCCGCACAAGAATCTCGAGCGCCTCATCGATGCGTTTGTCCTACTCCGTCAGAACGCCGCGTGCGACGACCTCAAGCTACTGATTACCGGCAGCGAGATCTCGAGATACGCGCCGCTGCGTCGAGCCGTGCATCGCCACAATCTTCACAAACACGTGCGGTTCCTGGGCTACCAGTCCGAACAGGCCCTCGCGGTGTTGTACCGCCTCGCCGACGTGTTTGTCTTTCCATCCTTGTACGAGGGTTTCGGATTGCCCCCGCTCGAAGCGATGGCGAGTGGCACACCGGTGGTCGTCTCGAACGCCTCGTCACTCCCGGAAGTCGTCGGAGACGCGGGTGTGCTCGTCAACCCGTACGATATCTCGTCAATCGCCGACGGAATCCGGCGGGTGCTCGACGACTCTGCCTTGCGCGACGCACTGAAGGCACGCGGTGTGGCCCGGGCGCGGTCATTCTCGTGGCCGGAGTCGGTCAAGCGCATTCGCGATATCTACCAGGAGATCGTCGACGCCGCATGACCGAGACGCAGCCACAGCCGGTTGACATCGGCCACCGACGAGTCGTCTTGGTTCACGACTGGTTAACCGGTATGCGAGGCGGCGAGAAGGTGCTCGAGGCGCTGTACGATCTGGTCCCTGATGCTCGGCTGTTCACGCTACTGCACGTCCGGGGCACCGTATCAGACAGGCTCGAAGCGGCCAACGCCTCCACATCCCTCATCCAGCGGCTACCGATGGCCGCCCAGCACTACCGCCGGTACCTCCCGCTTTTCCCATGGGCCATCGAGCAGTTCGACATGGACCGGTTCGACCTGGTGATCAGCACGAGCCACTGCGCTGCCAAGGCCGTCGTGCCGACCGGACGAGCGCGTCATCTGTGCTACTGCCACACGCCGATGCGGTATGCCTGGGACCAGTTCACAGCCTATTTCGGTCCGGACCGAGTGGGACCTTTGCGCAGCCGGCTCTACGGAGTCGTGTTTCGTCGTCTGGCGCGCTGGGACGCCTCTACGGCCGGCCGGGTGAGCCGCTATGTGGCGAATTCACAGCATGTTGCCGCCCGGATCCGCCGATACTATAATCGGTCGGCGACGGTCGTGTATCCACCCGTCGATACGTCATACTTCAGTCCCAGTGGGTCAGCTCCGGGCCCGTATTTTTTGATTGTTTCTGCACTCGTGCCATATAAGCGCATCGAAGTCGCGATAGAGGCGTGCGGCCGGACCCGCTCGCCGCTCAAGATCGTCGGCGATGGCCCGGAACGGCTGCGTCTGGAAGCGCAAGCCGGACCTGATGTGGAGTTCCTGGGCACGCGCACCGATGATGAGATCAGAGAGCTGTATCGCGGAGCCCGAGGCGTCCTCCTCCCCGGAGAGGAGGACTTCGGGATCGCCCCAGTTGAGGCGCTGGCCTGCGGGAGACCGGTCATCGGGCTCGCGCGCGGCGGCGCGACCGAGACCGTAGAGGACGGGGGCACAGGCGTCTTGGTGGACGAGCTTTCGCCTGACGCCTTCGCTGAAGGCATCAACCGCGTGGATCGCTTGTCGTTCGACACCGGCTACATCCGCGAGCAGGCGCTCCGTTTCTCTCGGTCTCGATTTCATGACGCGATGCGTCGCTGCATCGAAGAAACGGTTCACGCCCAGACGCCCGACCCAACATGGTGACTCGTCAGAACCGTGTACTCATCGTGAGCCACGTCGTCCTTGACGCCCTGCTCGCTATGGCGGCGTTTGCGATCGCATACGCCGCGCGGTTCGAGACGGGGTTGCTCGACGCGCCCAAGGGGCAACCACCCTTCACGCAGTACCTCGTGCTCATGCCCTTTATCGGCATCTTGGCGCCGCTGGCGTTCAACCTGCAGGGCGCGTATCGCCTGCGTCGCAACCGGACACGGGTTGACGACTTCTTCTCCGTCCTGGTGGGAACCGTCCTGCTGGTCGTGATCGGCGTGCTGGGCACGCTCTATTTCCAGGTGTACTACGCCGGGAACCTCGCACGAGAGCAGGGCGCGTATGAAGTGTCTCGCATCGTGTGGGGGCTGTTCGGCGTCTTCAATGTCGCGTTGACGTATGCCGCACGCGAGGCCGTTCGCACCTTTGTTGAGCGTCGCTTTCGCGCTGGCCTGGGTCTGAAGCGAGTCCTTGTGGCCGGCACTGGCGACCTGGCTCGCCACGTGGCCGACCGACTCCTGCAACATGCTGAGTTCGGATATCAGTTGGTGGGTTTCGTCGACCACCGCGCCGGCACCGACACATTGGGATACCGCGGCCTCCCGCTGTTCGGCTCGCTCGATGACACGGAAGAAGTCATCCAACGCGAACAGATCGACCAGCTGTACGTCGCCTTGCCCCTCGAGGAACATGTCAACATGCTCCAGTTGATCGAGGTGGCCAACCGCGAGTGCATCGACATCAAAGTCGTACCGGATCTCCTTCAGTTCATCGCGCTGCGTGCCCGGCTGGAGGAACTGGACGGCGTGCCGATCATCAACATCAACGACGTTCCGCTCCAGGGACTCAGCGGTGCGATCAAGCGTGGGATCGACATTTCGGTATCGCTTGCAGCACTGGTGGTATTGGCCGCTCCGTTCGCCATCATCGCGGCCGCCATCCGGCTGAACTCGCCCGGCTCCGTGTTCTATCGCCAGGAGCGAATGGGACTCGACCGCCGACCGTTCATGGTGATGAAGTTTCGATCGATGTACGACGACGCCGAACGGGAAACGGGACCGGTCTGGACCCGGGAAGACGATCCTCGACGGACACCGGTCGGGACGCTTCTGCGTCGGTTCAGCCTCGACGAGCTGCCGCAGCTATGGAACGTCCTGCGTGGCGAGATGTCCTTGGTGGGCCCGCGTCCTGAACGGCCGTTCTTCGTCGAGCGGTTCAAGGACCGTGTGCCGCAATATATGCTGCGCCACAAGGTCAAGTCGGGCATGACGGGCTGGGCGCAGGTGAACGGATGGCGCGGCAACACGTCGATTGAGAAGCGGATTGAGTATGACCTGTATTACATCGAGAACTGGTCGGTGGCGCTCGACTTCAAGATCCTCTGGCTCACGGTCATTCGTGGGTTTTTTCATAAGCATGCGTATTAGAGAGTCGAGGGTCGTGAGTCGAGGGTCGTGAGTCGAGGGTCGTGGGTGAGTCGTGGGGTGCGCGGGGTCGACAGTGGTGGCGGGGGCCACGACGGCGGGGCGGCGACTCTGTGAGCGGGCGGGTCGTCGTCACCGGCGCCGCCGGGTTCATCGGCTCTCATCTCACCGACGCGCTCCTTGGCCGCGGCTTCTCGGTGGTGGGTATCGACAACCTGCTGACGGGTGACCTGGCGAACATCGCGCACCTCTCAGGTCAGGACTTCACCTTCATCAAACAGGACGTCACCAATTACATCAACCTCGACGGTCTGGTCGACTTCGTGCTGCACTGGGCAAGCCCAGCCAGCCCGATAGACTACCTCAATTTCCCGATCCCGACCCTCAAGGTCGGCGCCCTGGGGACCCACAACGCGCTCGGGCTCGCCCTGGCCAAGAAGGCGACGTTCGTGCTCGCTTCGACCTCGGAAGTCTACGGCGACCCACTCGAACATCCGCAGCCGGAGAGCTACTGGGGGAACGTCAACCCGATCGGACCGCGTGGTGTCTACGACGAGGCCAAGCGGTTTGCCGAAGCGATGACGACCGCGTATCACCGATTTCACGGTCTCGATGCGAAGATTGTGCGGATCTTCAATACCTACGGTCCGCGGATGCGTGTCAACGACGGTCGCGCCGTGCCGAACTTCATCCGTCAGGCCCTCAAGAACGAGGACGTCACGGTCTACGGTCGGGGTGACCAGACGCGGAGCTTCTGCTTTATCACCGATCTCGTCGACGGCATCATCCGGTTGATGCAGGCCAAGACCAATGCACCGGTCAATATCGGCAACCCGGCCGAGATGTCGATCGAGCAGATCGCACGGGAGATCATCGAAGCAGTTGGCTCGTCGTCACGGATCGTGCACGAGCCGCTGCCGATTGACGACCCGCAGGTCCGTCAGCCTGACATCACGCGCGCGCGAACCCTGCTTCAGTGGGAGCCGCAGGTCGCGCTCGAAGCCGGACTGGCCTCGACGATCGAGTATTTTCGGGGAAAGGTCCTCGTGTCCTGAGTTCGATATGCCGGTCAGTCGTAGACGACGTTACCCGTGATTGAGGGCTCGCGCGGCGTGCAAGATGTAGTGCAGGCCCGAGCCGATCGTCACGACCAACGAGGCGTAGACCGCAACGTCGACGAGTGACGACCTCTGACCGAGATAATTGAAGAACAGCGTTGTTGTCCCGGTGACGACGTACACGAGCGTCGCCAGCTTCCCGAAGATCGAGGGCGCGAACGTAAAGCGTTCGACGGCGAGGTTGACGACCGCCACCGTCACGACAATGATCACGTCCCGACTGATCACCAGCACGGTCAGCCAGACCGGCAGCTGATTCACTAGACCGAGCCCGGGAACCGTCAGCACGACAAACGTCGACATCAGGAGCAGCTTGTCTGCCATCGGGTCGAGCAAGGCGCCAAGGTCGGTGCGCTGCCCGGACCACCGTGCGATCAAACCATCCAGCGAGTCGGTAATACCGGCTACGATGAAGGCGATCAGCGCCCACCCGTTGTAGCCGTAGATCACCAGAATCACGATGGCCGGCACCAACAACAGCCGGCCGAGTGTCAACTGATTGGCAAGGGTGAGAGTCGCCACGCTGGGTGCAGCCTACCTCGAATCGAGCGCCAGGTCGGCCAGGCGGTCGACGGTTTCGACGGCCTCTAGCCCGGTCACTAATCGAGACGGCTGAAAGGTATCGTTGCCGAGGACCGTCATGACACCCGTCAGGACGGCGCGCTGTGCGGCACGATGGCGCAGGTGCGTTGCGCTCATGTCGGTGAACGTCCGAGCCTGCACGGCATCGGACTGCGTCTGGCCCTGCCGCTGATTGTCGACCAGATCGAGCGTGTCGACTACAATCTCAGCCAGCTCACCGCGGCGTACCGGTCCCGACGGGTCGAACCGATAGGCTGCATCGACGTCCATGATTCCCGCGTCGGCCACCGCTTGAATCCACTCGTTGCCCCAGTGATCCCGTGTGTCAGTGATGATCACCGGTCGGTCCCTGGCCTCCGCCAGCAACTCCATGAACCGGACGCCGATCACCACCGCCAAGTCGCCGCGCGTGACGCTCGGCTTGGAGGGAATCTCGCCAACTTCGCTCGGAAGCTCGGCTCGGAACATCAGATCGGCCACCCGGTCGATATGACGTGCTGTCACGTCCGTCGGGTCAGCCGCATCGGCTCGTTCATATGCGGTCAGGGCCGACGGGAGGTCGTCGTTTGCTTCATGAATCTCCCCCTGCAACAAGAACGCCGCACCGTCCTCCGCGTCGAGACGGGCTGCCTCTTCAGCATGCTGCAGGGCGGCGGTCAGATTCCCTCGTTGTTGTTCGACCCTCCCGAGCTCGACGCGAAGAAAGCCGCTCTCGGGCGACGCCGCGATCACCTGCTCATATGCCTCCGTGGCCGCGGCGAACCGACCTGTTTCTGCCGCTTCGCGCGCTGCCGCGAGCTGCTGACTGACGAGGGAGAACCGCAGCTCTTCCACCTCGCGGCCTACGTTGGGCAACCCAGGTTCAACGGCAAGGGCCGATTCGAACGCGGCGAGCGCATCGGCAGACCTGCCCAAGCCGATCATCGCGCGGCCGTTCCCGACGAGCGCTGACACATACATCGGATCGGCTTCGATGGCACGGGTGAAGTACTCGGCGGCCGGGGCGTAGTCGTTCTGGGCCAGGCTCATCCACCCGAGCCCGGTGACGGCTGGGTGAAAGCTCGGGGTCCGTTCGAGCAAGGCGGTATAGCGAGCCTGGGCCGTGACCGGGTCGCCGGCCTGGAAGTAGGTCCAGGCTTCGGAGTGTCGCCTGGCAACATCGGACCCCTCATATTCCCCGGGCACCGGTGGATACAGATACTCGGGATACGCCGGGTCGGTCACGACCGGCAGTCGGGCCACGCACGCACCCGCCAGCAGCGCCCCCGCCACCACGGCACACCACCACCTACCCCTCACCACCCGATCGCCTCCTGCGTCTTGGATCTGCGCACGCAATCCTCCCGACGTCTCCGGCGAGCCCCCATCCGGCTGGGATCTCGGTCTTCCAATCTTCTCGGTCCGAAGGAGTCGCTTCGACAATCTGGCGCCCCTCGAGCTTCCAGAGGTGCCTGGATAACGGCCGCGCCGCAGACGGGGGTGGACCAGGTGTGAACCGTGCCGCCTCCCGGTAGGCATGCGAGGATCGGCGTCCGGCGATCTTGGATGAGCGGGGGTAGACTGTGGCATCCGCCGTCGTCAGACCAGCCAGCTCGTCGAGCGACGAATCGACCGCCCCTCGGCGACGGTCGCCGCGCGCTTCCACGGTAGCGCGTGTCGCACGTCCGGCCCACAGCGTCTCACGAAAGCGATTGTAGCACGTGGTCCCACGGCACCTTTCCTGCTCTCAGTAGGACCGGTCTGTCCGTCTGAACGTCGACGATGGTTGATGGCGTGCGACCTTCCGTCCTGCCACCATCGAGTACCATCGCGAGCTCAGGACCGAGCGCATCGATCGCCTCGGCCGCCGTCGTTGCGGCGGGCGCGCCACTCCGATTGGCACTCGTCGCGGTGATCGGGTGGCCCAGCCCGACGGCAAGCCCTCGCGCGACAGCGTGGCCTGGCACGCGCACGGCCACGCTGTCTCGTCCTCCACGCAACTGTCCAGACAGGGTGGGATACGCCGGGATGACCAAGGTCAGCGGCCCGGGCCAAAACGCGTCGGCCAGCCGCTGACCGATCGACGACAGGCACCCCACAAGCGCCTCGACCTGCTCCAGGCTCCCGGCCACGAGGGGCACGCTGTGCCCCGCCGACCGGCCCTTCGCCGCAAACAGCTGCTCGAATGCCGCCGGTAGCCTGGGATCGGCCCCCAGCCCGTATAGCGTCTCAGTCGGGTACGCGACGAGTCGGCCCTTGATCAATTGACTCACCGCGGCTTGGATCGCGGACGCTTCAGGGTTCACTGGATCGACGATGTGACAGATAGGGCTACGATTGGACATGACGGTTGGCGTGCTCGCACCGAAGGCTTCGAAACGCAAACAGCCGAGCCGACCTCGGGTTCCGCTCCCCCGTCAAAAAGGCGGCCCGCACGCAGACAAGACCAAGCGGCCGTTTCGCCAGCGGAAGCACCGAGGGGACTCGGGGCGAGAGGTTGGGAACCGTCACGAGTCACAGGTCGACTCACGACCGTCCGCAACCCACGACACTACTTGACTTCGATGACGCCATACCGCGAACGCGCCGACGGCCGGCTCGCGTCGGCACCAAAGAGGAACGGCTCTACGGTGTACCGACCGCGCTCGCTAGCCGTAAAGGTGAGATCCACGTTGAACCGCCGTGCCGATAGGCTCCCGCAGACGAACACTTCGTTTGGGTCAGTCGATCCGTACCGAATGAGCCGGAAACAGACGATACTGGAGGCCTGACCGTCGGTGGCCGCGACCGTTCCCGAGAGATTTACGGTCTCGCCGACCTTGATCCGTCCCGGAATCGGCTGGTCCAAGATGACGCCACTGAGCGCATCGGTCCCAACATCCAATCGCTCGGTCGATGGACCGGGCGACAGCTTCCCTGCCGACGTCGCGCCTGGCTTCGGCGTCACATCGGTCGCAAGCGTCGCACGTCCGCCGGTGGCTTCAAAGAAACTCGGGTAGCCATCCCAACTGGTCACGCCGTCGGTGGCCGCGAATCTGGCCGCGTAGAAGTTCACGATGTCCATCTCCTCCTGCGACGCAAGTCCTGCTCGGGAGACATAGATCAGGGCGCGTCGAACGTGTGTGGCCGGTGGCCCGGTTCGACGGCCGTCAGCGGCCTCAAAATCTCCGCCGACGACGGTCACGACCCCCCCTTCGACCCTGGCGCCGACCGGTGGCGCGGCACGATCTGCCGGATCGAACTGGCCCTGATCGAGGAACACCCGAAGCTGAGGCACTCGGGTCAGGTCGACCAAGCCCATGCGATACAACGTCAGCGGGTGAAACGTCACGGTCGGCAGCGTTCGTTCGATCGCCGTCGCCTCACCCACCCGCCGCGTGCCTTCCAGAACCGCACCCGCGACGACCGCACCCGGGCTCAGCAGCGGCACATGGGACTGAGGGGCGTCGCCCTGCCGTACGACCCCGAGTTGGTCCCACAGCCGAGTGTAGTCGCCCCACTGATGCGCCTGCTGATGGAGTGTAGCCCGTGCCGTCGCCCAGCCACCCGGCGGGTACAGCTCGATACCTTGCAGTACGCCCGCGCTCCCATAGTCTGCGCTCGCATCGAACACATCCAGCCCGATCCCTGATACGTCGTTCTTGACGTTGCGCCGCCGCCCGGTGACGCTCGTGAGGAGCGCGGTCTGACTCACCACCGCCAGCGTCTCATACTCGTCGACAAACACGTCGTAGAAGCGGGTCGTCAGGCCGGCCAGGTCGACTTCCGCCTCGCCTCCCCGAAGACGCGCCTGGCCAAACTCCGGCATCCAGATATTGACCGTGTGGCTGGCGTACTGCACCGTGCCGCTGGCCTGCACGACGACCGAAGGCGGGATATTGGGCGGCGCCATCTGGAGATACAGCTGCCGCCGACCGTTCGAACCGACATCGGGTACAACGACGTCGCCCCAGAGCAAGAACGGCCGATCGACGCCCCACCGCTGCGTCCGCAGCGCGTCTCGAAGGCGGTCCACCGTCCAGGCCAAACGAAAGACGCTGACCAGACGACCGGCCCACTCGGTGGTACGACTCCGACTCCAGGTCTCTGTCGAGACCCCTGACTCCTCGTCAAGGTCCTGCCGCTCGAATTGGACGACTGGGTGGTCGCCGAGCACCAGGAGGTCTTCGAAGCCGAATTCTCCGTCGTGAGCTGGTCTCAGGAATCGGGGGAACTGCTCGCCTTGCAGTGGCGTTCCGTCGGGCAGCGGGGTCGCGTCACCTCCACCCCCCTGCTGCATCGACGCACCTCGACACAGCAGCCCCACCAATCCGACGGTCACGATCCACGTGCTTGTCGCCCGCAAACGCATGCGTCGTCGAATCAAACGCGCCAGCGTCGAAACCGTTCAGATGAACGTTCTTGTTCCATGGTCAGGCTATTCCGGTCGGCGGCAGCTCGCATCGAGTCGGCCTGTCGACGCGATACCCGAGCACATAGTCCGCCTGCATGACCTTATGAATCTCACGGGTCCCCTCATAGATCACCGCACCTTTGCAGTTTCGGTAATACCGTCCGACTGGATACTCATCCGAGTAGCCGTTGGCACCATGGATCTGCACGGCATCGCTCGCCGCACGCTCCGACGCGACCGTGGAGAACCATTTGGCGAGACCGGTCTCTCTCGTGTTCCGACGACCGAGGTTCTTCATCCAGCTGGAACGGAGCCACAACAGGCGAGAGGCTTGATAGTCCGACTCCATCTGCGCGATCATCTCTTTGACCAGTTGGTGCTGGCCGATTTCGACGCCGAACGTCTGTCGCTGGCGGGCATAGGTGGTGCTCGCGTCGCGGCAAGCCCGAATCAATCCAGTGGCGCCGGCGGCGACACTCAGTCGACCCTGATCCAGGGCAAACATCGCGATCTTGAACCCCTCGCCTTCGCGCCCAAGCAGGTTCGCCTCAGGGACTTCCAGGTCGTCCATCTTGAAGAAGCCGGTATTTCCGGCCAAGATGCCCCACTTCTCTTTGAGGGTTCCGCTCGAAAACCCCGTGAAGCCGCGCTCGACGATGAAAGCACTGATACCCGACACGTCGCGCCGTTGCTTCTTCGCGTGATCGGTCCAGGCGAACACCAAAAAGTGGTCGGCGACGTCGGCAAGCGAGATCCACATCTTCTCGCCGTTGAGCACCCAGCGGTCACCGCGCCTGACGGCTGACGACTCCATGCCCCGCACATCGCTCCCCGCCGACGGCTCGGTGAGACCGTAACTCGCGATCCGTGACCCCTGCGCCTGTGGCACGAGATAGTGCTGGCGCTGTTCCTCTGTCCCCCAGGTCAGCAGACTGAGACTGTTGAGCGCCACGTGGACAGACAGGACCACCCGCAGCGAGGTATCAACGTATTCGAGTTCCTCACACGCGAGACCCAGACTGACGTAGTCCATCCCCGCCCCGCCGTACGCCGTAGGAATACAAATCCCCAAAAGGCCCAGCGCGGCCATCTGCGGAAAAATGTCGACGTCGAAGCGGTGGGCTCGGTCGAGATCGTGGATCCTGGGCGCCATCTCACGGGCACCCCACTCACGAACGGTCTGCTGGAGCAGCAGGTGTTCCTCGGTGAGCTCGAAGTCGATCATGCGGTCGTGTGCTCCGCCGTCATGCGTGGCGGCCAGTCAGGACTCGCTGCGCAGATGGGGGTCAAGGCGGTCAGGACCCGTCCCGGCTGACCCGGACGGGCACGCCCCGCTCCACCTGAAGCCGATCCGCTGCGCTCTGCGAATTAGCGGCAAACTCGAGCTGATCCGTGCTCCCAAAGATGGCGCAGACCTCGTCATCGCCGATGTTGGCGTAGGTCTCGACGAGCCGACCGATCGCGTGCGGCCCAACTTCGATCTGAATGCCGCCGCCGGAGACCTGCGCGTAGCTCTCGAACGTCTTCCGGTCAATATTCGACACCACGTTCCCGAAGTGATCTATCCGGAGGACCTGACCTGCCAGTTTGCCGTCCGTCGTGACCGGCACCGGAATATCCAGCAAGCGATAGTCAGTCACCGGTCGGCCGAGCGCCGACAACTGGATGTTCTTCCCCAGCCACGCCGCGGCAGGAGCGAACCGGTCACGACCTTCGAACGTCTTGCTCACGGTCGGCCGCGCGTAGCGACGCTCGGTCAACTCCACAACGCTCTTCGCAGGTGTCTCCTGCAAGACCGCCGTGAGTACCCCGTTGTCCGGCGCGACGAATCGATAGTCTCCCGTGTCGACGGCCAGACCTCGCCGCGCCGACCCGACCCCGGGGTCGACGACAACAAGAAAGATGGTCCCGGTCGGAAAGAGACGATAGACCGCTGACAGCTCGAGGCTGGCAGTCAGCACATCGTGGGGTGGCACGTCATGGGATATGTCGACGAGAGTTGCGTCCGGACAGATCCCAAGGAGGACGCCCTTCATGGCGCCAACGTAGTGATCCCGCATGCCGAAGTCGCTCAGCAAAGCGACGGTCGCTCGCGCCATTTCGTTGGCTCCCACACGAGATAACGAACCCGAACACGGTTACGTCGCGCTCGTCGCAGAGGGAGGCTTGCGAAGCATGACCTCCCGCATTCGACTCTTGAGCAAGAACGAGTCGCTAATCGTGAGACCGGGGAACAAATTCGTGAATGGTCGGCTGTGCCAGACCCGTGACTCCGGACGGGCCATCGGCAATGGTCGGTACCGAAGAGTCATCTCGTCCACGATCTCGTATTGCACCGGCCCCGCCACGACCGGCTTCTCGGGCCCATGACACAGCAACGCCACGCCACGGGGTTTCAATACCCGACTGACCTCGCGCGCGAGGACGGCAGCCGCGTCTTCATCGAGGTAGTCGAACACGTCCCAGCACAGAATTCCGTCCGCAAAGTCACCTGGATGCTCAAGCGTCCGGGCGGCACGGCGCCGCTCAAGCTCGGCCGCCACATCTCCCGGCTCCGGACCTGTCCCCGGCATCATCCGGCTCAGGGGGTGGCCACCACGTCTCCACCTTCGACAGGACATCCGCCACGTGCAACTTGCAGCCAAGCCGGTCACCGAGAAACGTGACGTTCGCGCCCACGGCCGGACCGAGATCGACCACGACGGGTGCGTCTACCGCCTCGAGCGCCGCTACAAACTTGGACAACGCCCGCGTCAAAAAGACACCGTCAGACCCTGCCGATCCAAACCCCATTCGGCTCCCTCTTGCGCGCCTCGGGTTTGGCTGTCGAGCCCGGACCAGCGCTGTCGGCGTTCCGACCCCATGGACGGTCCAGTCCCCAAGCTACCGCTTTGCGCATGAGTGCTGTCGGCTCTGGGGACCCTCGGAAGCCGGCCGTCCGCGACGCCACAGCCTCGCGTATCGACGGGCTGCCCTCAGTGCGCGCCGCCCGCGGCCGGTGTCGGAGCAGATGATGGCGCCGACTTGGGCCGACTCGTTACGTGCGGCGGATCCGAGGACTGCGCGACCTTCGATCTGGTCGGATCTGACGACACGGTCCTGGCCTGTGCAGCCTGCGGCACCGGCTGACGCTGCATGTCAATGCTGCCGCGGAACTGAGCGCCTTCAGAAATGGCAATCGTCGGTGCGTTGATGTCACCATCAACAGAACCGTTTTCTCGGATATTGATCTTGTCGGTCGCCGTAATGTTCCCCTTGACACTGCCCATCACGATGACTGACTTCGCGAACACCTGCGCCTTGATCTTCCCGTTCGGACCGATCGTGAGAATGTGATCCCGTAACTCTATCTCGCCGTCGACCTTCCCTTCGATGGTCAGGTCTTCACTACCACTCAGCTCGCCCTTGATGATCACCGACTTGCCGATGTTGACAACTTCTCGTCCCATCGGTCGATTCGACGTGGTGTCCCCCTCGGTGCCAGACGTCGTCCCTGGTGACATCGGCACGTTAGGGCCGCTCCCAGCCGTAGGCATTCCGGCTCGCGCTGAGGAGCAGAACACCACGACAACCTGCCGTGAGTCCATCGGTCAGTATACGGGAGGGGTTCCGATCCTGTCTAGTCCTTTCATTGCTGATGGTTAGAGCCGATGGTAAGATTGGGGACAGATGAGAATCTATCTCGACCACAACGCCACGACCCCGGTCGATCCGTCCGTGGTGGCGGCGGTGACAAGCACCCTGCGGGAGCAGTTTGGCAATGCGTCGAGCGTCCACTCGTTCGGCCAGTCCGCAAAGACCGTCGTCGATGACGCTCGAGCGGCCGTCGCCGATCTGATCGGGGCAGGACCACAGGAAATCGTCTTCACGAGCGGAGGAACGGAATCGGACAACCTGGCGATTCGTGGGGTCGCCGAGGCTCTGCTGCCAGCCAAGCGGCGTCATCTCATCGCTACCAGCATCGAACACGAGGCCGTGCTTCATACCCTCAAGGCGCTGGCCAAGCGCGACTGGCTCATCACGCTGCTCCCGGTGAGTGACAGCGGTGTTGTCGAGCCCCAGGCGCTCAACACCGTCATCACGAACGACACAGCCCTTGTGTCGGTCATGCATGCTAACAACGAGATCGGAACGGTTCAGCCGCTGGCCGACCTCGCCGCGATCGCGCATCGACACGGTGCGCTCTTCCACACCGATGCCGTGCAGTCGATCGGCAGGCTGGTCGTCGATGTGACCGACCTCGATGTCGATCTGCTGTCGCTCTCCGCGCACAAGTGTTACGGGCCCAAGGGGGTTGGTGCGCTCTGGGTTCGGCGCGGGTCGCGCCTCGCCTCGACGATGACCGGAGGCAAGCAGGAGCGCAGCCGGCGGGCGGGAACGGAGAACGTCCCAGGGATTGCCGGCTTCGGAGCGGCGGCCCGGGTAGCCCTCCAGAGGACCGAGACCGAAGCCGATCGACTCTCGGCGCTTCGTGACCTTCTGGAGGCCGGCATTCTTCACCGTGTGCCTGGGACGCTCGTCAATGGAGACACCAGCCGTCGGATCGCCAACACGACGAATATCAGCTTCGACCGGGTGGAGGCCGAGTCGCTCTTGATCGCGCTTGACCTGGAAGGTATCGCCGTGTCGACAGGCTCGGCATGCTCGTCGGGCACGCTCCAGCCGTCACATGTTCTCCGCGCCATGGGCTATTCGCCCCACCGCGCGCAGAACTCAATCCGCTTCAGCCTCGGCGCCGGCAACACCGCCGAAGAAATTGACCGAGTGATTACTGTGCTGCCAAAGGTGGTCGACAAGCTGAGGAACGTTGCGCGGGCCTCGTCCGCCTCGACGCGGTAGTCGTCGACCGTCGGCGGGTAGCCACGGAGTGGCGGTCACTACGCACCAGGAGCCCCATGAGAATCGTCGCAGCCATGTCAGGTGGAGTTGACTCTTCGGTTGCCGCTGCACTCCTCGAAGAGCAGGGCTACGACGTCATCGGTCTGTCGATGCAGCTGTACGATCAGCGCGACGGCGAGTCCAGCTTCGGCAGCTGCTGCTCCCTCGATGATCTGCAGGACGCGCGACGAGTGGCGGCGGTCCTGGGGATCCCGCACTACATCGTCAACTTCGAACGCCAGTTCGACGCCCATGTCGTTTCATCGTTCGTCCGAGACTACGCGGCGGCGCGCACCCCCATACCGTGTGTGCACTGCAACGGCGACTTGAAATTCACCAATCTGCTCGAGCGCGCTCGTGGGCTTGACGCCGAGAGCGTTGCCACAGGCCACTACGCTCGTGTCACGTGTGGGCCAGACGGACGGTACGCGCTGCGCCGGGGACTCGACCAGGACAAGGATCAGTCCTACTTCCTGTTTACCCTGACCCAGGCCCAGCTCTCGTGTGCGCACTTTCCACTGGGTGAGCTCCAGAAGCCCGAGGTCCGAGCGTATGCCGCAGCTCGGCGGCTGCCGGTGGCGGACAAGCCGGACAGCCACGAGATCTGCTTCGTGCCGAACGGCGACTACGCCGGTTTCGTTGAGCAGCATTCACCCGAAACAGTCCACCCAGGGTCGATCACCGATACCGAGGGCCGGGTGCTCGGAGAGCACGGTGGCGTGCACCGATATACCGTCGGGCAGAGAAAAGGTCTTGGACTCTCGAGCTCGGTTCCGCTCTATGTCGTAGCCATGGATGCCGAGACGCGAACCGTGACCGTCGGACCGCGGACGGCGATCGAGCGCACGACGCTCACCGCCTCGTCCGTCAACTGGATTGCTGGCACGCCTCCCCCCGACCGGACCCGCGTCGCGGCACAGATCCGCCACCGACATCCGGAAGCACCGGCCACGCTGTATGTAGAAGGCTCGACGGCCGCGCGTCTCGAGTTCGACGCACCGCAGCCGGCGATCTCACCGGGCCAGGCGGTCGTGTTCTACGACGGCGATGCGACAGTGGGGGGAGGATGGATCGAGTAATGGTCGTTGGCGGTGGGTCGTCCGGAGTCGTCGACGGTCGTGGGTCGTCGGTCGCGGGTCGTGGAGGGTCGTAGGTCGTCGGTTCTAGTGCGCTAGGTCGCCCGACTCTCGACTGACGACGCGCGACTGTCGACCTTCACTCCCTCACCCTCGGGGAGGCTCTCCAGATACCGCTCGGCGTCGATCGCCGCCATACAGCCTGAACCGGCCGCAGTAATCGCCTGTCGATAGGTGTGGTCCTGCACGTCGCCGGCGGCGAACACCCCGGGGACACTGGTGCGCGCGCCACCGTGTGGCACGATATAGCCGTTGACATCCAACTCCAGCTGGCCGCCGAACAGCTCGGTGTTCGGAATGTGGCCGATCGCGACGAAGACCCCGTCGACCTCGACCGTCTTTGTCACGCCGGTCTTGATGTTTCGGACCACCACACCGGTGACGACGCCCTTGGTTGTGTCACTCACCTCGTCGACGACGCTCTCCCACTCGAAGGAGATCTTGGGGTGCGCGAGCGCCTTGTCCTGCATGATGCGCGAGGCGCGAAGCACGTCACGACGGTGCACCACCGTGACGTGCGAGGCGAACTTCGTCAAGAAGATCGCCTCTTCCATGGCCGTGTCGCCCCCGCCCACCACCACGATCGGCTTCTCCCGGAAGAAATAGCCGTCGCAGGTGGCGCACGTCGATACTCCATGACCCATCAATTGACGTTCCGACGGAAGCCCCAGAAGCCTCGCCGACGCACCGGTTGAGATGATGAGTGAACGGGTCTGATACCTGTCGTCGCTGGTTGTCACGGTAAACGGCGGTCCGGAGAGATCGACGCTCGTGACATCGCCTGTGACAAACTCGGTCCCGAACCGCTCGGCCTGGGCCCGCATCGTGGCCATCAACTCAGGGCCCATGATCCCGTCCCGGAACCCCGGATAGTTCTCCACGGCGGTGGTCAACATCAGCTGCCCACCCGACTCGAGACCTTCAATCAGCAGCGGTTTCAGGTTCGCCCGCGCCGCGTACAGACCGGCGGTGAGCCCCGCCGGACCGGAACCGATGATCATCACCTCGCGCATTCGTCTTCCCTACCCTCGACTTTCGCGCCGTGACAGTAGCGCTCTGTATTCTGAGACGTACGTTTCCGCCGAAGCGTTCCACGAGAAGTCGCGTGCCATACCCGCAACCTGAAGCGCCCTCCAGCGGGCGGCGTCACCAAAAACGGCGACGGCCGTTCGAAGTGAGGCCAGCATTGCCGCGCTCTCGAACTCGGTGAACCTGAAACCGGTTCCCGACCCGTCGACCGCATCGTATGGCGTGACGGCATCATCGAGACCGCCGGTCGCCCGCACGATCGGCACGGTGCCGTACCGCATACTGTACATCTGATTCAGACCGCACGGCTCGTATCGGGACGGCATCAGGAACATGTCCGAACCAGCCTCGATCAAGTGAGCCAGCGTCTCGTCATAGCCGATTCGAACTCCGATCACCGACGGATGCCGGCGGGCCGCACTCCGCCACATCTCTTCGTACTGGCGCTCACCGGTCCCCAGGACAACGAACGCGGCGCCCAGCAGCGGCAGCTCGTCGATCACTTCGGCAACCAGGTCGAAGCCCTTCTGGTAGACCAGTCGTGAAATCATCCCGACGACCGGCCGGGACAGATCTGCGTCGGACGTCGGTAGCTGCAAGAGCTCGAGCAGGCACCGCTTCGACACACGCTTGCCTGACACATCTGCGGACGTGAACGGTTTCGGGATCAGCGGGTCTCGTTCTGGATCCCACAGCTCAGTGTCAATACCGTTCAGGATGCCCCGGAGGCGGTCGCGACGTGCGCTGACCACGCCATTGAACCCATAGCCCACCTCCGGCGTGAGGATCTCCCGCGCGTAGGCCTCGCTCACGGTCGTCACGAGATCACTGAAGTTGATCCCGGCCTTGAGAAGACTCGCCTGTCCCCAGAACTCGAGCCCAGTGACGGAGAAGAGTCCCGAATCGATGCCCAGCGCGGCCAGCGCCGACTCCGGGAACAGGCCCTGATAGGCAAGGTTGTGGATCGTAAAGATCGTGGGGACCCCGGACAGCCTCGAATCTCCATGGTACCGCGTGCGCGCATAAACCGGTACCAGTCCGGCCTGCCAGTCGTGGGCGTGAATCACGTCGGGTGACATCTCGCGTGCCACGCAGTACTCCAGCGCGGCGCAGGAGAGCACGCCGAAGCGGATCGCATTGTCTGGATGATCTCGACCGCCGGTTTCGTACAGGCCATCCCGGTCATACAGCTCGTCGCACCGGACAAACACAACCGTGGCACCGTCTCCCAGCGGCCGTTCGATGAAACCAAGCTGGAACGTCCGGTCACCTAGTGTGATCGAGGCGTCGCGGGAAGGGTCGCCCATCGACCCGACTTCCCGATACTTCGGCATCACGAGCGTCACCCGGTGTCCACGCCGTCCGAGTGCCTTGCTGAGGGCGGAGGTCACATCAGCCAGCCCACCGGTCTTGGCGAACGGCACGCCTTCTGACGCCACCATCAGTATGGACAGCGGGAACGGATCGGGCACGGCAGGCATCGGCGAGAGTCGTTCAGGATGAGAAGCCGGGAGACGTCGTGGCGGCCTCCTGCGCGATGCCGACGAGGTCTGCGACTGGGAGCGAGGGTCTGTCCGTTAGTTCGCCCGGACAGCGTCTGAGGTAATCAGCGAACGCCCGTCGGCCGAGACCCAGTCAGCCAACCGTCGCACTTCCGAGAATCGCCCTGAGTTCGACCGGGCGCCAAGAACGACGACCGACAGAGGGCCGACATCCGGGACGTTTACCACCGCGGCCAGACAATAACCCGAGGCGTCGATATACCCCGTTTTGCCACCGACCACGTCCAGCCGGCCCTGGAGCAGGCGGTTCGTGTTTCGGACGGTTAGCCGACGACGACTCGTCCTCATCTGATACGACTGCTTCCGCATGATCGCCGCTATCTGGGGCTGTTCGGTTGCGTGCGACATCAACCGCGACAGATCGTACGGAGTCGACAGGTTCCTTTTGTTCAGGCCAGAGGGATCCGCAAACGTCGTGCTGCGTAGACCCAACTCATCCGCCTTCCGATTCATCTGTTCGACAAACCCTTCGGTCCCCCACGGGGACACCCGTGCCAAGACGCGAGCCGCGGCGTTGTCGGATGCCACAAGCGCCAGATGCAGCAGATCGCTTAGCTGAATGCGCTCGCCACGTCTCAAATAAGTCGTTGACGCCCGCCGCGCATCACGTCGAGAGATGACGACGTCGCGGCTCAGATCTGGATCCTGCTCGAGAAAAACAAGCGCAGTCATCACCTTCGTGATGCTGGCGATCGGGCGCCGAGCGTGACCGGCCGACTCCCAGAGAATTTCGTGGGTGGCGGGGTTGTAAATGATCGCCGCCTGGGCCCGGAGTCGGGGCGTGCGGAGATCGCTGAAATCGAGGGCGCGGGGGGGATCGTTGATCGGGTCGGGGCCAGCCGGTTCGGGCGCGACCGGAGCCGGCTCGGCAAGTCCGACGTTGGGCGCCCAGCCCTCCGTGCTGAAGCACAGAAGGAATGCGGCGATCCCAGCAAATTGAAAGACCGACCTGACGGACCGAGCCCGCTGAAACACAGCTCCTATAGCCCCTCCCATTTCATAGCCGTACCGGTAATCGGCATTCTTGCGTATGTCTCACAGGAGGGTCAAGAAGATAACGAAATTGATACTGATCTGACGCACCGGCCGTGCCTTGCTCCGCCACGGCCGTCTCACCTTCAGCTCGACACAGGCAGACTGGTCCGCACACCGGGGACCCCGTGAAGGCCACCTCAGGGCGTGGCACACCTGTTGCTCATGTCACACCCCGGGGACCACCGATGCCGTTCCTGCATTTGCTCGGTTTTGCACGACTCACCTGCGGGTGTCTCGTGGCCCGCTACCATGGGCAGGCGGTCGACCGCGACGTGGACTACGTCGAGGAACGAGGCTGCGGCTGCGGCTGCGGCTGCGCTGACCACCAGCTCCACCAACCCCTCCCGCATCCGTTGCGGACCTCCACTGCGCACCCGTCCGTACCCGACTCGGCCACCCCGTAGTTCGACCACACGCCGCACACTTGACAGCTCGCGCCGGTTTCCTTCACCGTGAGCGCTCATGTGCTCGGCGCTCCGTCTCCCGAAACCCACCGCCACCGTTCGCACAAGTCAGACCAAACTTCGATTCTATTGCGGGGATTCCCTCGATCTCTTGGCTCAGATTGATCCCCATTCTGTCGATGTCATCGTCACATCACCACCGTACAACCTGGGTGTCCAGTATCGGTCCTATCGCGACGCCTTGCCCGGTGATCGGTATCTTCGATGGACAAACGCGTGGCTCGGGGCGGCCGCGCGCGTCCTAACCGAGGCTGGCTCGCTGTTTCTCAACGTCGGCAGCACGCCGGTCCGCCCCTGGACGGCATTCGACGTGGCGGCCGAAGCACGACAGCACCTCGAGCTCCAGAACACGATCCACTGGATCAAGTCGATCGTGATCGACCAGTCACTGGCGGGAGCGCGCGGCCAACTCCAGCGCGACCTAGCAGTCGGCCACTACAAACCGATCAACAGCGATCGGTTCGTCAACGACTGTCACGAATTCATCTTTCACTTCACGCCCACCGGTCGGACACGCCTCGACCGACGGGCGGTCGGGGTCCCGTATCAGGACCGGTCGAATATCGCCCGCTGGAGTTCGGCCGCCGGCGGCATCCGGTGCCGGGGCAACACCTGGTTCATGCCGTACTCGACCATCCAGAGTCGCGAGCGTGACCGCCCCCATCCCGCGACGTTCCCTCCACTCCTGCCGGAACGCTGCCTTCGGCTCCACGGGATCGACAGATGCGGATTGGTCGTCGACCCGTTCATGGGGCTGGGAAGCTCCGCAGTCGCGTGTGCGGAGCTGGGACTCGACTTCATCGGGATCGAGCTCGACCGTGACTATCTGGACGTGGGCGTCGCGCGGGTACGAGAGGCCCTGCGCGCGCAGAGGAAAGCGCGTCCGAACTGAAGTCGCAACAGAGGTTTTCTAGGGAGACGCTGCCACCACGCGGTCGAAGGTGTAGCTTTCGCGGGCCCGAACTCGGGCATCCTCGCGATTCACCTCGATACGGAGCCGCCGGGTGAGGTTCGCACCGACTTCAGGTCGGGTCGTGTTGAATCCGACCACGTAGTAGTCGCTCGTCTCCGCATCGATCTCTCGCAAACCGGACACGAAGCTATTTCGGTTGACGATGGCGATCCCCCCGGTGAGCTCTGCGAGGGTCCGCAGACTGGTCTGTGTGCGGAACACATGCCTGCTGAACTCTCGGGAATCCACGCCCGTGTATTCGATGTCACCGCCGGCCATCAGCCCACGCGGGTCAAGCGTGTGAAAGGTTGTATTCGCGCGACCCGCGGCGCGGGACAACTGCAAGATCTCTGCATGCAGATCCGTATCCGAGAAGACCGAGCCCTTCTGCTCGGTAACCTCGATCGCATCGTCTTCTGCACTGAGCTGCTGGAAGACAGCATCCCGACCAAACGATTCTTCGAACGGATTGAAGTCGTATCCGGCGCTGATGTAGATGAAGGCCTTCCGGCGATTCTTCACTCGCTCGAGATTCCTGAGCGTGTCACGTGCCGTCTTGAACGCCGTATGAGCGCGCCAGCGCAGCTCACCCAGGTTGCGCCGTTGCTGCATGATGATCATGTCGCGGAGATTGAATCCACCGCCGGTAATATGTTCCGTCGCCGCAGCCAGCAAGCTCCGGTCATAGGTCAGGTCCGTCCTGACCTGCGACTGCCCCGTCGAAATGATGCCGAACAGATCACCCTCGTGGACCAGATTCTCAGCGATCGTATCCATGAGCTGTCTGACCTTCGGCGTCAGACCTGACGGCATGTGGAGATCGTCGATAAACAAGACGAAGATTCGACCGGCCGTGTTGTCAACTCTTTGTACGCGGGGTAGGACGATTCCTTCTTGGGGGGGAGGCGCCAGCTCAACCAGCACATCGTAGACCCGACCCCCTTCCACCCGCACCAGCGACGAGACCTCTTGCCGAACCTCGTCCTCGTACACGATGAAGTCCTCGGGCGCCAAGTTGGGAATGAACACGCCGTCACGATCTCGCACGATCACGTCGGTCGTAACCAACGTGACGCCCGATCGGAAGATCGGCTGCTGCGTCTCTGGCTGGCCGTTCGCAGGTTGCTGTGGGGTGGGGGGTGCCTGCGCGTGCCCGAGAACACCCACGGCGGTGACGATGGTGATGACGGTCAGCCACCGAACCGCAACTCGGCTCATTCGCACAATGGAACAGGGCATGACAAATCTCATTATAGCGGAACTCCTCGTCCTAATCCGCAAGATTGTGCCGGCTCGGTTGCACTAGTGGAGTGTCCTCGTGCATCACGTGTGGGCACGACGTGAGCGCGCCGGGCGGCGACCCAGCTGAGCCTTGATCGCCTCGACGTCCGCCTCGAATCGCTCGATGCTCGTCACCGCAGATTCGATCGTGGTCCATCGATCCGGATTCAACGCCTCAGCGCGTGTCCGCATCGCTTCAAGATCGGCCGGTTCCAGGGGCTTCTCGCTGATCCGGGCCTGGATTTCAGCATAGCGAGCCCGCAGCCGGACCAATGTCTCGTGCCCCATGAGCGTCACCACTGGATGTTGACCGTAGTCGGCCGCTTCGGTCGGCGGTTCTTCGCGGTCATCACCTGGCGCCACAGACTCGTCAAGATGAGCCTCAGCCTCGAGCAGCTGGGGGTCGACAGTCGACTCTTCAACTGTCGGCGGAATCGTCGCTTCAGGAGCCTCGATGATCGCGGCGGTTTGCCTGTCGTCGGTTCCCTGAGTCTGCTTCGTCCGGCGGCCTTTCGTCTCGGTCGCTGACGAGCGCCGGGTGCGCTTCCGCGCTCCTCTCTCTGCCGACGCGCCAGGACCGCTCATCGGTATCACACGCACCTTGAGCATCTTTTTCCAGTCGAAGGTCACGTCGGGATTGTGGACTTCGACCGCCCGGATAGCTTCTGCGTCGAGCGGGAGACGACCGACTTTGACGTTGGGCGGGGTCCGGAACCAGTAGAGCATTCGAGGCCGGGACTTCCCACCTGTCCCGCCGGCGTGCAGCACGTAGGTGTTCTCGTAGCCCCGCTTGTCGCGGGAAAATCGAAGGTAGGGCACTAGGTTCTTCGCTTGGCCCGCGCAGACCGCTTGCCAGCCCGTTTGGTCGGACTTGGCGTCTTCTTCTTCTTCACCTTCTTCACCTTCTTCTTCGCTGGCTTCGGTGCCTTCCGCTTGGCCGGAGCACGCCTCTTTGCCTTATCGGCCTTATCAGCCCTTCTGGCCTTGCTCGCCTTCGCCGGCTTCTTCGTCTTCGCGGGCTTTTTCGCAGCAATTCTCGTCTGAGCGGGCTTTGGTCTCGATTTCGCGGCCTTCGACCTCTTTGCCCGGGTAGCCTTTTTTGCCGGTGTTGGCTTCTTTGCCGTCTTCAGTTTGGCCGCTTTGACTTGTAGCTTGGCCCGAGGCGACCGGTACGACATCGAAAATTTCGCCTGGCTCCCGATGGCATAGTAGGCCCAGATTTCCGTGACGTTGATCTTTGTGGCCTGGCACAATCGCAGCGCAACATCAGTAAATCCTGCTGGCACATAGAGATAGAACGAGCCTCTGGCCTTGGCAAAATGGCTCCACTCTGACATGGCCTCGAGGTGGTTGACAGATTCAGCGGTCTCGACCTCGATCACGCCATGCAGCCGCCTCCCACCGACAGTGTTTGTCAGTACTAGGTCTGGGAAGCAAGTTCGGTCTCTTGACCGAACCGATACCGCCTCCTCGCTGCCGACGTTGATCCCGACCTCGAATCGACGACGCCACCGGGTCTGGAGCTGTCGAATGACGCGGTCGTGCTCCAGTTGCTCGCGAATGGGACGCAGGAGGATTGGCGACACGACCTCTCCGTGGTGAACTGTGTTGAGCGGCGAGACCACTCTGGGGACGATAAAAGGGGGCCATCCTAGCACGGATGCGGGAGCTCTCCCAACCCGCGTAGTACCATACGCCCGTGAACGACCGTTTTCTGCGTGCCTGCCGCCTCGAGCCTGTCGATGCTACCCCTGTCTGGTTCATGCGCCAGGCCGGCCGTTATATGCCAGAATACCGGGCACTGAGGTCTCAACACACGCTGCTCGACATCTGCCGCCACCCCGAATTGGCTGCCCAGGTTACTCTCCAACCTGTTGATCGGATTGACGTTGACGCCGCCATCCTTTTCTCTGACCTGCTGCTGCCGCTCGAGCCAATGGGCATTCCCTTCGACTTCGTCAAAGGCGAAGGGCCGGCGATCGGGAAGCCGATCCGCTCCGCCGCCGACGTTGCCCGCCTCCGTCGATTCGAACCTCGAGAGGCGCTGAGCCATGTCCTGTCGACGATTCGCCTCCTGCGCCGAGACCTCGAGGACCGCGTCCCGCTGATCGGCTTTGCCGGGGCCCCGTTTACGCTCGCGTCGTATGCCATCGAGGGGGGACCGTCTTCGAATTACGCCAAGACCAAGGCGCTGATGTATGGGGAGTCACAGGTCTGGCATACGCTCTGCGAGACATTCGCGTCGGTGGTCGCCGACTACCTCCACGCACAGGTTGAAGCAGGCGTTCAGGCACTCCAGGTGTTCGATTCCTGGGTGGGCGCGCTGAACCCGGACGACTACCGCGAGTTCGCCATGCCCCATACCAAGCGGATTCTCGAGGCGGCCCGGTCGACGGGCGTCCCCGTCATCCACTTCGGCACCAGCACCGCCACGCTCCTCGAACCGATGGCCGAGGCAGGGGGAGATGTGATCGGCGCCGACTGGCGGATTCCCCTCGACGAGGCGTGGGACAAGATCGGGCACGATCGCGGTATTCAGGGCAACCTCGACCCGACACTCCTGCTTGGCCCCATTGATCGGATGCTCGAAGGCGCTGACGACGTCCTCAGACGCGCCGGAGGCCGGCCGGGTCATATTTTCAATCTCGGCCATGGCATTCTCCCGGAGACACCGGTCGAAAATGTCCAGGCGCTGGCCCGTTTCGTCCATGAGTAGTCGTAGACCGGTCGCCATCATTGGTGGGGGTATCAGCGGCCTGTCGGCTGCATACGAACTCCACAAACGCTGCGTCCCCTTTCTGTTGTTCGAACGCGCCGACCGAGTCGGCGGTGTGATTCTGACGGAGTCGGTGGACGGTTTCACGATCGACGCGGGTCCGGACTCCTTGTTGATTCAGAAGCCCGCAGCGCTCGAGCTGTGCGCCGAGTTGGGACTCGGTGACCGGCTCGTATCGACACTTCCACCCAGGACGGCATACGTTTTCAAGGCCGGGCGCCTCTACCCTTTGCCTGAGGCCTCTGTGCTTGGCATCCCGACGCGCGTCCGTCCGCTCGCCACGACACCGCTCCTATCGGCTGCCGGAAAGATCCGGATGGCGATGGAATTGACGACGCCGGCCTCGGTGAGGGACGAGGATGAATCAGTCGGATCTTTCTTTCGCCGACGATTCGGCGATGAGGCTGTGGCCTATCTCGCAGAACCACTCCTGGCCGGGATACATGCCGGCGACGTGGAACGTTTGTCGATACGCGCCCTTTTCCCCAGGCTGGTCAGCGTCGAGCGGGAACATGGCAGTGTGATGAGACGGTTTCGGTCACTCCGCCGCTCCGGCGGACGGCCGAAAGACGGTCTCTTTCGATCGCTCCCCGGAGGAATCGGTGAGCTGACCGGCGCCCTGGTCGGCACCCTAGACGCTGCGTCGCTGCGAACGGGGCAGGGCGTGACACGAATCTCTGGCCCCCGACCGCTTACCGTCCATGCCGCGTCGGGCGAGACGGTTCAGGCGAGGCAGGTCATCGTGACGACACCGGCCTATGTCACAGCCCAGCTGGTCTCCGGGCTCGACCAGGAGCTTGACGCGCTCTGCGGCAGTATTCCGTACACATCGACCGCCACCGTGGTCCTGAGCTACCCCAGACCTTCGGTTGCGCATCACCTGGACGGGACGGGGTTTGTCGTGCCCAGAGTCGAATCTGAGCTCTCTCTGATGGCCGGATCGTGGGTGTCTTCAAAATGGCCCGGACGGGCGCCCACGGGACAGGTGCTGCTCAGGGGATTCGCGGGTGGCGCCCGAGACCCCAACGCGCTCGACCAGACCGATGATGCACTCGTCGCCGCGTCGCATCGGGACTTCTCTCGGTTACTCGGCATTTCGGGCGACCCCGTGATTGCTCGCGTCTATCGATGGCCTCGACTCAACCCGCAGTATGAAGTCGGCCACCTGGAGAAGCTCGTCAAGATCGATGCCCGGCTCCGCGACGTTCCGGGTCTGCACATCACCGGCGCGGGGTTCCGCGGGGTCGGCATACCAGACTGCGTTGCACAGGGGCGGGCAACGGCCGCTGTCGTGGCCGAGGAGATGGTCGCGTGAAACCGGTTCACATCATCGGCGTGCCGCTCGACCTTGGTGCCGGGAGACGCGGTGTCGACATGGGCCCATCGGCGCTCAGGATCGCCGGCCTTGGTGAACGAATCGGGGCGTTGGGTTACGAGGTCCGCGACCGCGGCAACCTCACGACACCGGTCCCCGAAACGAAGCCACGGGGCAGGCGGAGCAAGAAGTACATCCGTGAGATCAGCCACGTCTGCCGGCGAGTCTACGAGACCAGTCTTTCCTCACACGAAGAGAGTGCGTTCCCGCTCGTGCTGGGTGGCGACCACAGTCTGGCGGCCGGGTCAGTTGCGGCGGCGGCGGCGCACGCCAGACGGCGACGGAGAAAAATCGGGCTCATCTGGGTGGACGCGCATGGCGACATGAACACCCCTGAGACGAGCACGAGCGGAAACGTCCACGGGATGCCCCTCGCGGCGCTGCTCGGCCCAGAGCCGGCAGAGCTGTCAGGGATCGCCGGTTTTTCACCGACCGTCGACCCGTCCAGAACGGTGTTGCTAGGGGCAAGAAACCTCGACCCGGGTGAGAGACGACGGATCCTCGAGTCGGGGATTCACGTCTTTACGATGAATGACATCGACCGCGGCGGCTTGGCCGCAGTGGCCGAACGAGCCATCGACCTGGCAAGTGCCGGGGCGTTCGGCTTCCATGTGTCACTCGACCTTGACGCCTGCGACCCAACCATCGCACCCGGTGTCGGCACGGCCGTCAAGGGTGGTCTCAGTTACCGCGAGACCCATATGCTGATGGAGCTGGTGGCCGAAAGCGGAAAGATGATCTCGCTCGACTTGGTCGAGGTGAACCCGATCCTCGACACGCAGAACGCAACGGCACAGCTCGCCGTCGAGCTGGCGCTGTCAGCGCTCGGGCAAACCATTCTGTGACTGGGGAACAAAACGGTGGAGAGATCGACAGACGTCCGACCATGGACAACGAGGCGTCAGAACAGCGCTTCGAGCTGAGAGCCGAAGAGACTGAGCAGATCGCCGAGCCGGTAGACGAACGCAACCGCGAGCTCCGGTTGGAACACGAGGACCGACAGCACGCCCGTCACGAGGAGGTAGCCGAGTACCCCATTGCCGTCTTCGTCGTCGACGAGCCGCGACCACTGGAGGCTCATGGTGGTCGTACCTAGCATGCTGTGTACCAGGGCTGTCTCCTTCCCGATTCGTCGGCCCTCCGGGGCCGAGCTCATACTCATCGGCGGCTCGCCGCAGCGCGGAACCGACAAAAATGGCAGTCGGGAGCACTCTTGCGTAAGTACGGGCACTATTCGACCACGATGATTCTGCCAGTCAGCGAGGCCGAACCTGCGTTGAGATGGTCGTGAAACTCACACGTCTCGACCCTGACGAAGTTGCCGGTCTCGCGTGACTCACTGGGGCGCAGATATCCCGCCTGATTGATCGCCGGGCAATCGAGATGGGTCGGATGCTGATCCGAGGCCATGTCGTGGTCGACCTGGTCGGCATTCACGAAGACGACGCGTTCGCCGACCGTGATCACGAGCGCTGTCGGCGTCACAGTCGAATCGACGATAGTGAACACACTGGGTGTCGACGGCGCGTCGAACTCGTCGCTCGGCACCAACGGCGACTGCACCTCACACGATGCCAGCAGGGCGACTCCAAGACCAAGGCACACGGCCACGCGGGCGCCGCGCTCCAGCGGCCGCCACCGATTCAATACGTGCAGACCACTAGACAAAGTCGACCGTCGCATTCGAGAAATCGGCGCCAAGAATCTCGACGGAATCGGCTCCGAGCCAATCGTCGATCACCCGGGCATAGACCGACCGAAAGTCGATCCCGTAGGCGATATCGCGCCCACCGTTCTCCAGGGTCGGGTTATCCGGCGTGTTGGCCAGCGACGCCGCCGTGCCATAGAGCCCACCAGCCACCTGCCCCCCCAGCGCCATCATGAGACCGGCGGCACCATGGTCGGTGCCCTGGCTGCCGTTTTCGTCGATACGACGCCCAAATTCCGAGAACTGCAACACCAGCGTGTCGTTCAATAGTCCCTGGTTCGCCAGGTCAGTGGTGAAGGCGACCAACGCATCGTCGAGGGTCGAGACGAGCTCGGCGTATTGCCCCGTCACCGTACTCTGGCCGGCATGCGTGTCGTACCCCCCTGCCTGGACCCAGAAAATCTGCGTTCCAACCTCGGTCGCGAGGGCTCCCACGACCGCCTTCAGTGCCTGACCGAGACCGGTCTCCGGATACTCCACTGTGGAGGTGTACGTGGCGACCATCTCGACTCTGTCGAGCGTCGCCAGTGCCGCCTGCGCCGTTGCGTTCACGAACGACAGCTGAGGATTGGCTACGGGGACGTGCGACGCAATCTGTGCGGCGGCCGCTTTCGCGTAGGCCGCATCCCGTGCGCCGTTCGGAGTCCCGAACCCGTAACGGGCCGGATCGGGAATCGAGGGAACACCGACGGTGTTCGCCTGCAGCGAGCGTGGCAGCTGGTTGACCGTGCTCCACGCGAGAAGCGGGTCAACCGGTGACGGAAGCGTGTCAAGATACCGACCGAGCCAGCCAGGTCCCACCGGCGAGGCAGGCGAAGCGGTCGACCAGATGTCAGTTCCGAGGAAGTGCGAGCGACTGGCGTCTGGGTACCCGGTCCGCTGGATGATCGCCACGCGGCCGTCGTCGAACATCGACCTCAGGCCTGGCAGGTTCGGATGCAGACCGAGGGATGTGCCGGCCGAATCCGGTCCGATCGGGAGCACACTCTCGGACGGAACCGCCAAGGTGGGTCGGCGACTGTAGTACACGCTGTCGGTATAGGGCACCAGGAAGCTCAATGCATCGTTCCCGCCACCGAGATAGAGAACGACGAGATTCCGTTGGGGCGCTCCCTGCGCGCGCGCGATGGCCCCGAGGAATGAGGGCGCACCGAAGCTCAGTGTGAACGCCGCCGCACCGCGCCGCATGAAGACTCGTCGGGATACCTGCATGTCTTAGTCCTTTCAGTGGCTCTGGCCCGAGTCGCCTATGCGACTCTGGACACTAGACGAATTGGTATTCGCCCGATCCGGCCAGCAGATGAACCAGACCCGCCGCCTTTGTTGTCACGAAGGCCGCCGAATTGGTTGATGCGATCCCGGCACCCAGATAATCCAGGAACGACGCTCGAACTTCGGGGGCAAGCGGCTGAAGAGACAGGCGGTCGAGAAAATAGCCAAGCACAGCCTCAGGGGTCTGGGCAGCGCTCAGTGCGCCGTCCCGCAACGCGATGCGCTGGTTGTCGGCCAGCCTCGCGGCGAAGTTCGTGCGCGCGAGCATGGTCCCGGTCGAGAACCAGGCCGGGCCGGTCGGCCAGCCGGACACATTGGGCGGCTCAAAGAGTGTCTGCCCCATATTGGCCATCGGCGCCAGTGCGGCCGCGGCCGTGAATCCCGTCCAGCCGACCTCCTTGATCAGGCGCACCACAAACTCGGCCGGCCACGAATAGCGGGTCTAGTGGTTGCGGGGGTCCTGAAACGCAGAGGACAGTAGCAATCGCCGGACGACCTCTCGCACACTGAAGTTCGTCGCGTAGTACGTCGCGGCCAGCTGCCGGAGGAGCGCTGAATCAGGAGGATCGACCTCGTTGACAAAAAACCGGTACAGCTTCTCGACGAGCCGCGGTCCGGTGGCCGGGTGTCGTGCAAGCGCGGTGCTGAGGTCGACGCCATCCTGAAACCCGGCCGCTGCGTTGCGAGAAGGGATTGTTGCGCGGCCGTCGGGATAGATGGGGAAGCTGAAGGTCTTCGGCCCGCTGTCGTGCCGTTGCGGATCGAAGAGGAACACCGCGTACCGCCCGTCCCTACCCCGGCCCTCAGGCCGTAGCGTCCAGCCGGTAAAGACCCGCGCGGCCGCCTGCACATCCGGTTCCGTATACTCGCCGACACCGATGGTGAAGAGCTCCATCAACTCCCGGGCGTAGTTCTCTTGTGGACTCTCCTTGACGTTCTTGTGACCATCGAGCCACGCGACCATCGCCGGGTCCTGCGACACGGCGAGCAGCGTGTCGCGGAAACTGCCCAGGGCGTGCTCACGGAAGAGTTCGAGCTGGCCCCGCACGGGAATTCCGGTGCTCCCCGCCTTCGAGCCCATCGCGCGCGACGCGGCGGGACCGCCCATTTGGCCGGCGACTTTTGTGAAGCCGGTGGCGAAGTGGTTGTGCCAGAAAAGCGCCATCTTCTCTTGAAGCGGACGCTGAGTGTGGACCATCCGAAACAGCCAGCGCTGGCGCGCATCCGAGATTCGATTGTCGGGATCGAACCGCCCTCTGGATGTCGTGCCGAGGTAGCCGAAACTCCCGATGCGCTGATCGACGTCGTCCGTTACGGATTCGTAATCCACGAGGCGGTCGACGGCCGCGGTCACGCCGAGCTGATTCCACGAGATCGCTTCGGCGCGACTCGCACCGAAACCAGCCCGCCTCAGCAGGTGGTGAAGTACCGGGTCGAGATGCGACATGAGAGCCTCTCCGAGACGATGGCAGGCGACTTGGAGGGCAACCCTGGGGGTAGCCGGCTTTTCGTGGAGTTAGACCTGTCCCCGCCGCAAAGGGTTTAGCCCGCGGCCGACGACCTCACGGCCTGCACCATGCTCGGCCAGACCAAATTCTTTCCTGCGGCAGAACGCGGTCAGAGCCACACCGTGACCAACGGCGGTACGTGCATTCTCTCGGCGCGAAGATTGCATTTACAGCCCACAGAGGTTCGCGTCCGGTTCGGGCCCAGGGCCCGTCGGGAATGGGAAGAGAACAATGCTACAGGTCTGCGGTGTCTGCGGGCGTCAGCTGTCGTTGGGTCGAGCTTCGCCCGACGGGCTGTGCCCACGCTGTCGATCTCAGCGAGCGACTCACGCACGATCGGCGACGCCGCTCGAACGTCGGCTACGTGCGCTGCATGAAGCCTTGGATCGGCACTCTGGGAAGCCGGCGCGCGAACGCCTGCTGTCGCGATAGGAGCGCTCCCCTCGCATGACCCGAACGACATCGTCCGGTGAGGCAGCGGCGAGTGACTGAAGTCTGCCGTTCGCGCTACTACTCCGCTGTTCGCACCGGCGCTTTACCGCAGACGGCCTCAGCTGGTGTCGGCTGCGCTGATTAGGGAAGCACATATGCGTCATTTGGAAGCCAGACTCGTTCGTCACGTCCAGGTTCGGCTCGTTGATTTCAGCCTGTCGGGCTGCCGGCTTGCCACCGATCATCCGATTGATTTTGGTGCCGAAGGTGAGCTGTGGGTCGAGCTTGAAGGGAAGCGATACCGGGACACCGTTCGGGTCGTCCGCTCCACGGCCCATCAGGGGCGCAGCGAGTCGGTGACTGTGGGCGGAGAATTCGCCTGGGCCAATCGCCGAGGCACGACTTCCATTCGCGGGACTGTGCCGTCGCATCGGCGCACTCTCCAAAGACAGAGCTCCCCCGATTCGGGGGCCTTCCAATCTACGCGACACCACGAGTCAAACTCTGAGTCGTGATGTCGTCGCGGGACGCGTGCCCGACCCCGCGAGCGAGACACGATCAGCAGCGAGTGCACGTTCCTTCACCCAGGCTATCGCCGCAACGGTCAAGTAGAGCTTGACAGGCCGCACGCCCTCAGGCCATTCTCACGTAGGTAGGTGGCACCGCACGAGCGATGCAGAAGCGCTGGGCACACTCAGCAGACATGTAGTCGGCGTGCGGCAGCACCGGACCCGACGAGTAATTGACAGGAAAGCAACATGGCAACAACCGGCACAGTGAAGTGGTTTAATGACAGCAAGGGTTTCGGTTTCGTGACCCGTGACGACGGTGAGAAGGATGTGTTCGTGCATCACTCCGCCATCCAGGGCGAAGGGTTCAAGACTCTCGCCGAAGGTGAGAAGGTGGAGTTCGATGTGGTCCAGGGCCTCAAGGGCCCGGCTGCCGAGAACGTCGTCAAAGTGGGCGGGTTCTAGACGCTCCGCTGCGCGAGTTCAGGAAGCCGACCTCGGTTAAACGGGGTCGGCTTTCTTCTTGTACGGAGACGTCTTGCACATGGCTACACTGCACAGCGCGCCCACGGACGCCCTGCCCCCGACCCTCATCCACGACATTCGATCACTTCTCGAGACAGCCTTTTCGGGCGCGTTTACCGATGACGACTGGAACCACACCGTCGGTGGCATCCACGTGTGGTTGATCGGTGCGCACGGTCCGATCAGCCACGGATCGCTCATCGAGCGCACCATCGTGTGTGCGGGTGTGGCGCTGCGAGTCGGGTTCGTGGAAGCGGTGGCCACCGACGCGTCACAGCGACGTCAAGGCCACGGCACTGGAGTCATGAGTCATATCGACCAACTGATTCGCGAACACTACCCGCTGGGGGTGCTCTCGACGGGGACTCCCCTCTTCTACGAAACTCTCGGCTGGGAGCGGTGGCGTGGCCCAACTTTTGTCGACAGCCCCCGCGGCCGAGAGCGCACGCCGGCCGACGATGGCGACATCATGGTCCTTTGGACTCCGAGATCGCCTCACCTTGACCTCGACGGAGAGATCGTCTGCGACTGGCGTCAGGGAGATGTCTGGTAGACCCCTGACCGTCAGCCCTGCGCCAGATATCCCGCCCGGAGCCACGAGCGAGCCGATGGTGGTGCCTGAGGTTGGCGGACAACGCCCGTCTGCAGGCGTCAGCGATCGTTTCGGTTAGACCGACGCGGCTAGGCGGCGGGGTTCCTCGTGGAGCCGTGCTTCCAGCGCTTCCTTGACTGCCAGATACAGCTCGTCGAGCTTGGCTGCAAGCGGGGCTGCGCCCTCGCTGGTCCCGCTTCTTCCCAGTTCCTCGAGTTCCAGGCTCACTGACGCCATCGCTTCGGCCCCCACGTTGAGGCTTGCCCCCTTCAGCGCGTGAGCGGCGGTGGTGATACTGGCGACATCACCCTCTTGAACGGCGGTCCGAAGGCCTTCGAGCGTGATCGGCACGGCCTCGAGAAAGGTGCGTGCGAATCGAGCGAAGACACCCCCACCGTTGAGACGGTCGAGCTCGAGAATCTGCTCGAGGGCCGCTGCGCTGATCGGACTGTCTCCGGCGGAGTCGCTCCCTGGTGAGGCACCGGCTGGCGACGATGGGAGCGCGACCGACGCCGCGCGGTCTCCCACCCATTGCCCGATGACTCCGCGGAGCGTTCGAAGGTTGAACGGCTTGCTGACGAAATCATCCATGCCACTCTCGAGACTGCTGGCGCGATCGACCGGCGCCGTATGGGCGGTCAGCGCTACGATCGGCAGATGTCCCGATACTTTCAAGGCGCGTTCAGAGGCCAACTGGTTTTGTTGCTCAAAATGACGGATCTGACGGGCGGCTTCGTATCCGTCGACGTTCGGCATCTGGCAGTCGAGAAAAACCAGGTCGTAGCGTTCGCGTTGAACCGCCTCCACAGCCTCAGCTCCATCGACCGCGACGTCGACGCGGCAGGTGAGCGTTTCGAGCATGGTCAATGCCACTTCGCGATTGACGGGATGGTCTTCAGCCAGAAGAACGTAGGCTCCAGCCGTGCCCTCCAACTCCCGTACCTCCGCTCTGTCAAGGCGCGCGGGCGCCCAGGAATCGGAGTCGAGCTTCTCCTGGTCCTCACGTGAAACAAACACCTTCAGGCGGCCGGTGACCTTAGCCACGCTTGCGAACAGTTCCCTTTGTGTGCACGGCTTTCGGAGGAATCCGTCGATCCCGGCCGGCTCGAGCTCGGCCTTTGGCCGCTCAAGGGTTGATACCAAGACCAATGGGAGTGACTTCGTCGATTCGGAGGCCCGGACCCCACTTGCCAGAGCCATTCCGTCCGGCCAGGGAAGGTCGATCAGTGCGACGTCAAACGCCTCTGCCGTGAGCACGTTAAGTGCCTTCTCGGCGTTCGCAACTACGACGCCAGAATCGGCGCCGCATGTCGTCAGCACATTCCGAAGATGGTCGCGGCTCTCACCCGTGGACGCAACAACGAGCGCGCGCACTCCGCCGAGATCTCGATCGGCAGCCGTCGGCGGGCGGCTGACCGTGCCGGGGATTGTGAACCAGAAGTTAGAGCCGACACCGGGCCGACTGATGACGCCGATCTCGCCACCCATCAGCTCGATCAGATGCTTCGAAATGGCCAGGCCGAGGCCCGTGCCTCCGAACTGACGGGTCGTCGATCCATCGGCCTGCGAAAACCCTTCAAACACATGCTCGTGCAGGTAACTGGGAACACCGATTCCGGTGTCGACCACCTCGAAGCGAACCGTAGCGTTCTCCTCGTCGCGTGTCGCCGCGGTGGTCCGGATGACGATATTGCCATGCTCGGTGAATTTAATGGCATTGCCGACAGTGTTCGTGAGAACCTGGCGCAGCCGTTTGCCGTCACCCAGCATTGCATCGGGTACGTCATCGGCGCACTCGTATGACAGACCAAGCCCCTTTAGCTTGGCCCGACCTGCCAAGAGGTCCGAAACCTTCTCTACACAGTCAATCGGGCTGAACGGTCGATTGTCGACCCGTTCAAGCTTCCCGGCCTCGACCTTCGAGAAATCGAGGATATTGAGGATATTGTTGATGATGGAGAGCAGATCCTCGGCCGACTCCAAAATGGTGCGGGTAAATTTGTTCTGCTGCTGTGTCAGATCGGTGTTGAAGAGCAGCTCGGTCATCCCCAGGACACCGTTCATCGGTGTCCGAATTTCATGGGTCATGTTGGCGATGAACTGGCTCTTCGCGTTGTTGGCGGCCACCGCCTGGGCCGTCGCCGCCTCCTGCATCTCGTTCGACGCGCGAAGTTCCCGGGTCCGCGCTTCGACTTCTTTCTCGAGTCGGTCACCCTCTCCTCGGTAGTGCTCATCGCGCTCCTGGTAGTGCTCGTCACGCTCCTGCATTCGCTCGAGGAGCTCGTTCACGTCGTCGAGCAGCACGCCGACTTCGTCGTCCGACCGCTGGGTGACGCGAATGGAATAGTCCTGATCCACCGAGATCTGCCGAACTGTTGCCGCCAGATCCAGCATCGGCCTCGAGAGCAGACGCTTCGAGGCGAACCAGGTGGCGCACGTGGAAATGATCGTCGAGGCCGCGAGCATCATCACAAACGGGCCGGGGTCGATATTCATCGCCACCAGGGCACCGCTCCCGATCAACAGGATGCTGCCACTCGTCAGTAAGGTAATCAAAGAGAGCCGACGGGTGAGCGACCGGGTGAAGAGCGCCGTCACCTGAGGCTCCTGTGTGCGGCTACAGGGTCACCGGAGACCCCGGCCTGAACACTCTTCCCGGAAGCGATCTTCAGGCCGAGCGCTGCCGGAGACCGGACGGTAATCGCGTATCCAAAGGGTTTAGCCACGACGCTGCTCCCCGATTCCTGGGAGGTACCCAGCCGACACCTCTTCTGGTACGACAATCGACGCCAGCCGGTTCAGCTTGAATACGACCACCGAAAACATCTGGATATCGCCTACCGGCGATTCCAGTCGCCTCGCGCGGAGCCGATTAACGGAGTGTGTAGGGTTGCGTGGCTCGGGGTAGTCAGAGAACACGGGGATCCGTATTGGTGTCAACTAAATCCGCCGGCAGCGTCTCGCAACCGATTGTACTTGTCGCTGACGACGACGAGCCGACGCGGGTCCTTCTCCGGGCGGCACTGGAACCGGACGGATGGACCGTAAAAGAGGCCGCGGATGGCCTCGACGCGTGTGAGTCGGCTGAACGGGTTCAGCCCGACATCGTGGTACTCGACGTCGGTATGCCCAACCTCGATGGGTTTGAGGCCTGCGCACGGCTGCGCACCCTCCGCGGTGGTCGGCATATTCCGATCATGATGATCACGGCGAGGGATGATCCAGAGTCGGTCAGTCGCGCCTACAAGGCCGGCGCGACCGACTATCTCTCGAAACCGTTCAATTTCACGATTCTGAGACAACGTCTCCAGCACCTGCATCGCGCCTACCAAGACTCGCGCGATCTACGCAACGAGCGTGACTTCGTTTCGGCCGTCGTCGATCACTCGGCGGCGCTCGTGCTGATTCTCGACCCCACCGGTCGCATCGTCCGCTTCAATGAGCGCTGCGTGCGCACGTCCGGCTTCGAACTGGATGAGGTACGAGATCGGCAGGTATGGGACGTCCTGGCGGGTCCGGAAGAACGAGCTGGTGAGCGCGCTACCTTCGAGCGTCTCACATCTGAGCGAGGGACCAACCACTATGAGGGATGCTGGACGACGAAGGACGGAAGCCGGCGTGAGATCGCCTGGTTCAACTCCGTCCTCGTGAACACCGAGGGCGACGTCGAACATATCGTCTGCACCGGCCTCGATATCACCGACCGCAATCAGGCCGAGGAAAGAGTCCGCTTTCTCGCTTCTTTCGACCCACTGACGGGACTACCAAACCGGCGACTTGTCGCCGAGCGACTACGGGACGCGATCCGCGCGGCAAAGGCAAAAGAGCAACGTCTCGCCGTGATCCTCCTCGATCTCGATCGCTTCAAGCACATCAACGCGACCCTTGGTCATGACCGGGGCGACCTGATTATCAAGGAGGTTGCGGAGCGATTCGCCCGGAGCCTGCGTCTGAGCGATGTGCTGTCCAGACACGTTCCCGAACTCCGAATGGAACTGGGGCGACCAGAGGGTGACGAGTTCAGCGTGATTCTACCCGGTGTCCCCGACGCGAACGCGGTTGCCTCTGTCATCGACCGCCTTCAGGGGGCGCTGAACCGTCCGTTCAAGGTAGAGAGCCAGGAATACTCGATTACGGCGAGTGTGGGCGCAACGCTCTACCCGGACGACGGGGACGTTGCAGAGAGTCTTCTGAGCAACGCTGAGTCGGCGTTGCACGCGGCACGTGAAGAGCGCCGCGGAGGCTACCACTTCTACTCGGAGTCGATGCAGATGAGCGTCTCCGCCCGGCTCTCGCTCGAGACCGAGCTCCGGCAGGCGATCGAGCGCAAGGAGCTCGTGCTCCACTATCAGCCAAAGGTTCTCTGTGAGACGGGCGCGATCTGCGGCGCTGAAGCGCTGGTGAGATGGCAGCACCCCTCCCGGGGCCTGCTGGCGCCGGATGGGTTCATCGGCATTGCAGAGGAGACCGGCCTCATCGGGCCGCTTGGCGACTGGGTCTTGCGCAAGGCGTGCAACCAGGCTATGGACTGGCTCGACAGCGGGCTGCCCGCCGTCCCGATCGCGGTGAACCTCTCGCCGACTCAGTTCGAGCTCGACGGTCTGCTGATGCGCGTGGCATCGATTCTCAATACCACGGGGATGGACGCCAACTACCTCGCCCTCGAAGTGACAGAAGGCACCCTTATGCAGAACGCGCACGATGCCCGCGAAATCTTGTCGCGTCTCAACACCCTCGGTGTCAAGGTTGCCATCGATGACTTCGGGACTGGATACTCTGCGCTCAGTTCACTGAAACACCTCCCATTCCAAAGCCTCAAAATCGACCGGACGTTCGTGAAAGACCTCACCGAGGACTCGAGTGACGCCGCCATCACAGGCGCGATCATCGCGATGGGTCATGGGCTCGGGCTCACCGTCGTGGCCGAAGGCGTAGAGTCACAGGAGCAGCTCGACGTCCTCCGCCGGCAAGGCTGTGACGAGATACAGGGATTCCTGGTCAGCCCGGCTGTTCCCGCCGCACGATTCGAGATGATGTTGCGAAATGGTGGCCTGCCGGAACTCGAGTCCGCGCACGCGATGTCCACAAGTCCCCTTCCATAACCGCACGCCCCGACTGGCCACACGCTTGACGATCGTCGCAAGCCCTGAGAGCATCACTCCAGACAGGCTGAGAGGAGACGGGTATGGCGTTCGAGAGCAGAGTCATCGCTGTGCTTTGCGTGTCGATGTTGACCGCCTGCGCGGGAGAGGAGTGGAAAGACGCGTTGTCACCGCCGCCACCAACCAGGACCGAGGACATCGTGGATGTGCTCCATGGCGTTGACCTGTCCGACGCCTATCGCTGGCTCGAGGATCAGGAGGCGCCCGATACTCGCGCGTCGATAGACGTCCAGAACGACTACACCGATTCGATCCTTAAGATGCTCCCTGGTCGTGAGGAGCTCCGCGCCACCGTCACCAGGGTGCTCGAGCGAGACGTCACAGGGCTCCCAAATGAGCGCGGCGGTCGCTATTTCTTCGAGAAACGCCGCGCCGATCAGGACCTCGCCGTCCTGTATGTACGTGACGGAGTCGACGGCGACGACGAGATCCTGATCGACCCGCACCCGATGAGCCCGGACCACACCGTCAGCGTCGACTACTCCGATATCTCGGCGGACGGCTCGCTCGTCGCGTATGCGGTGCGAGACGGCGGCGTCGACGAGGTGTCAATCCGTCTGATGAACATCGACACGCGAGAGGATCTCCCAGACGTGCTCCCGGAGGCTCGCTACGGCGCGATCTGGATCACACCAGACAACCGAGGCATGTTTTACGAGCGATACGGTGACGTCACCCCGAAGGTGATGTATCACGAGTTCGGGACGGATCGTGACGACGACCTGATGCTGTTCGGAGACGGGTACCAGCGCCATCACATCCCAGTCACAGTGATGTCACCCGACGGTCGCTGGCTGCTGGTCCACGTCATCGAAGGGTCATCCGGTCCGACCGAGGTGCACGTCAAGGACCTCGCCAACGATGGTCCGTTCAAGACGGCCATCGCCGACGGCGTCTCCGAGAACTGGGCTGAGTTCGCGGGTGACCGGATCGTGATCACAACCAATCTCGATGCGCCCAACAAGCGGGTCGTTGTCGTCGACCCTGCGAACCCGGCCGTCGAGCATTGGGAAGAAATCATTCCCGAGCGCGATGATGTCGTGGTGCAGGATGTCCGCCCGCGTGGTGGCCGGCTCGCCGTGTCGTATCTCCGTGACGTGCAACCTGGGATGGCGATTCATGAGCTCAGTGGAGAGCACGTGCGCGACATCACGTTTGACATGTTGGGGTCGATCGGCGGTGGCGCCGGCACGTGGGAGAGCGATGAGGTGTTCCTCACCTTCCAGACCTTCCACATACCGAGCACCATCTATCGCTATGATCTTCGATCCGGTCAGCAGGACGTTTGGGCCGCGGCCGCCACGCCCGTCGCCCCATCCGCATACGAGGTCGAGCAGGTGTGGTTCTCATCGACTGACGGTACGCGTGTCCCGATGTTCGTCGTGCATGCGACTCACTTCGTGCGCGACGGCTCATCGCCGACGCTGCTGACGGGCTACGGTGGATTCAACCTCAGCATGACCCCCAGCTTTTCGGCTCTGGCGACAACGTGGCTCGAAAGCGGCGGCGTCTACACGGTGGCCAACCTGCGGGGGGGGGTGGAGAGTTCGGGGAAGAGTGGCACCGAGCGGGCATGCTCGAGAACAAGCAGAACGTCTTTGACGACTTCATCGGGGCGGCTGAGCACCTCGTGACGGACGGCTACACGAATCCGGCGCATCTCGCCATCCGAGGAGGCAGCAACGGCGGACTTCTGGTCGGGGCCGTGTCAAACCAGCGGCCGGATCTGTTTGGTGCGGTTGTCTGCACCTATCCGCTTCTCGACATGGTCCGGTATCACCAGTTCCTGGTGGCGAGCTTCTGGGTGCCGGAGTATGGGTCGAGCGAGGACCCCGAGCAGTTCGCGTACATTCACGCCTACTCTCCGTATCACAACGTCGCAGAAGATGGGGACTACCCCGCCACACTGTACATTTCTGGAGACGGCGACACCCGCGTGGCGCCACTCCACGCACGAAAGATGGCGGCGCTGATGCAGGCCAAGAACGGGTCGGATAACCCGATCTTGCTGAGGTATCACACGCAGGCCGGACATTCCGGAGGCCAACCGGTGAGCCAACAGATCGACGACATGGTCGACACCGTCAGTTTCTTGCTGTGGCAGGTCGCCGACCGGGCGCAGTAGGCGAGGTCTAGGAGGCCACCGTGGTCCCGCTTCTGTCTGGCGCCGTTAAAGCGAGAGGGCGTATGCATCTACCCAATGCTCCGGTTCCGCAGGACGGCTTCTTCGTCACGCATTTCCTGACCGTTTCGGATCAGGCACGGTCGAGGGATTTCTACGCTCGCATCCTCGGCGGCATGGTCGTGGCTCCCGAGAATCCCTGCATCATCCGACTGTCCAACTCATGGATCGTTCTGAACGGCGGTGGAGGTCCGACGCCGGACAAACCGACCGTCACGCTGAGTCCGCCGGCCGATGTGAACCGCGTGAGCAGCTTTCTTAATCTGCGGGTGGCAGATGCTCACGCCTGCTACGAGCAGTGGACGGCAAGAGGCGCGGAGTTTCTCACGCCGCCGCTCGATAATCACGGGTGGGAAACGCGTTGCTATATGAGAGATCCTGATGGCTACATCATCGAGGTTGGACAGCCGAGCCAGAAGATGATCGACCTGTTTACACAGCACTCGACCGAGTAACGGGAGGCATCTACGCATGCGACCCACCATCAGTCTCACGGCGGCAATCGTGGCAGCGATCACTCTGCAAGGCGGTCTGCCTCCGCAGCAGCCTGTGGACGGCGAAGCGCAGGACGTTCGGACCCTGGTGAGTCGGCTGGACCTTGAGCAGTACAAGGCCACGCTGAAGGGGCTGACGCAGTTCGGCGACAGACGCCAGGGGACAAAGCGCAACCGTGATGCACTCGACTGGATCGAGGCGCGTCTGAAGTCGGTCGGGTGCATCACAACCGAGCGCATCAACTATGTGTTCGACCCGGCGCCCCGCGCCCGCCGGCTTCCGGCCGGGTCGCTCAGCCCCGTCGAGGGCACCCCGACAGGTGGTCGGATCGGCCGTAACGGATCAGGACCGGGCGGCGCGTCGATCTTCGGCTATCGGGCACCCACCGGGGTGAACACCGATCCGATGGCGCAGCCAGACGAGACGCTCCGTGCGCTTAACAGCGAGCCAGCGACCAACGGCCCGCGGCAGCAGGTGTACTGCACGAAGATTGGAACGAGCCATCCCGACGAGATGTACATCATCGGGGCCCACATGGATGGCCACGGCTGGGGTGAGGCAGCCAACGACGATGGTTCGGGCTCGGCCCTGGTTATGGAGCTGGCGCGCATATTCAACGCACCAGACATCGAGACTGAGCGCTCGATTCGCTTCGCGCTGTGGAACAACGAAGAGACGGGACTCAACGGTGCGCGCGCGTACGTCGAGCAGCGCCGTGACCTCCAGGGTCGGGAGGCCCCCCCCGGATCGGGTCGCTATCCGGAGCCGCGCTGGCTCGGCATGATCCAGCACGACATGATGCTGTTCGATCACGGCGGGCCACGCGCCGACGGTACGGTCAGTCCTGATCAGCGGCCGGAAGCAGACGTAAACATCGAGTTTCAGTCACACTCTGAACTGGCGGACGAGTCACGTGACCTGGCGTTTCGCTTCAAGGCAGCAAGCGACCTGTACGCGACCGACTATCCGGCGACCGTCGGGCCGCACATGACCAACACCGACTCGACCCCTTTCATGAACCTCGTGCCCTCGATCAGCCTGCGGGAAAACGAGCGGGGCGCCCACATCGGCGCGGGATGGGACCCGCATTGGCACCAGCCGACAGATCGCTACGCGACCTTCACCGACGATGACTTCAGGCTGGGCCTGAACGCGGGCCAAACCACCCTTGCCGCCATCGCCCAGCTGGTCGGGACCAGGATCGTTGAGTAGTCGAGTCATGCTCTGGCTACTGCCACGACTCCTCGCCCGCACACTCGACCCATAGCAGAATCCAAGGGGACGTGGATAGAATGGTCACGTTGACGTTCGCTACGTGTGAAGACGCGGTCCGCGGTGACGTCTCCCCCCGGGGACGGGCGCTCAAGGTGCCGGCAGATGGCTTCGTGTCTGGGACATACCGCCCGGCTTTGACAGGGCTCCTGGCGGTTGCTGTTCTCGCATGTGCGGGTGCCGGCTGTGGGTTGTCCGTCCCGGAGCGATTAGCCAGGAGCTCGACTGATCTCGATCGAGGCGGTGACCCACTGGTCGCCGCCATTGAGTTCCCAGGATACCGGGCCGGAGGCACCGGCCGTGGGGTGTCGTGTGTCTGACACCGCCAGCCCAACTGCACTCGTTGTTGCTTCGCACGCTGACAATGGCGGGCCGCAGCCATCCGTCGGGTCTGTCACGGCGTCGTCAAAGGACACCAGGTTGAGCCGTAATGAGGAAGGCTCGTCGGACAGCGCCACCGACCTATTGAGAAAGGGCCTCGCTTCATCTAGCTCCGCGACGATGATCCGGATCACCCGGGCGCCCTCTCCCGTGTTGACCCCCGCTGCCGTCGGTGTGGCCGATGAGCCTCGTTGGACACGCACGACGCCAATGGGGGCATTCGTGTCGATGTTCGAGAACCGTAATACGGCGCCTGCCGCTCGTCGCGTGCCTCCCCAGCTGAACGAAGCGCTGGTTTCCGTTCCATCGGCGACCTTGTAGAAGACCGCCAATTGACACGCAGTCCCCTGTCCGTCTGACTGGCACGTCGCTCCATTGAAGCCAGCGATGCCCGGAACCGCCGTCCATCCATCAGGCCCAGATGTGTTCGGATTCGCCTGAATGCCGAGCACAGCAATGAGGAGATCCGCACCGTCGCTTGGGCCTGGCGGCACAGAGATGGACAGCGAGCCGGCCCCGGCGGGCCCGGTATTGTTAGTGACGGCGACCTCGAAGTTCGGAGTCGAGCCGCAACCGACGAGAAAGAGGCTGCTCGCGACGGTAGCGAGACAGGCCAGATGGCGTAGCGGCGCGAGCGAATCGTGCACCCTCCACCCTCGGTTCGACATGGGAACTCCCCAGTCCCTGAACGGCGAGGCACAAGTATTCCGGTTCATGAGTGTTCCTTCTCTCGAACGCCGCTGCCACCTGGTCATGGACACGAGCGAGACCTGCGCTTCTGCGATACTCGCCCGGCCTGGGCCCGCAACTCATCGAGTTCCGACGCCATTTGGGTGGCTGGAGCTGACCAGTGCCCGCGTTGATACAGTTGATACAGAGGATGACCGCGACGAAAGGGATGAGACGTACCGCGGTGAACGGGCATGGAAGTCATCCGACAACCACGACGACGGCTGCGCGGAGGTACACATGCTACAACTGGCTGACGAGGAGTTCAACTGCTCGGCCACACGGCCATTGCGCCTTTCCAGAGCCGTTGCTGCGCCTCCTGCGAGTTAATTCTGCACCGACCGTGAAGCCGCGTAGGCATAGAATGACCTCGGACTCAGGCCGAACACTCCATGGCTCTCGCAGTCGGCGCCCGACTCGGCCACCACGCAATCACCGCCCTTGTCGGCGAGGGCGGCATCGAAGAGGCCCGTCATGCCACCGGTGCCAAGCTCAACCACCACGTGGCGCTGAAGGTTCTGTCGAATGAGTCGGGTCAGTATGAGATTCACGTCACATGACTGTTGGTCTTCGGCTCATGGCGGTCACCTGTTTCATCGTCGGTCTCGGTCTCGGATGGTACGGCGGGCAACAGGTAGACCTTGCCCGCACGCTTCGGGCGACGCTTGACGAAGCCCTGTTACGGGGGCAGGTCACGGACTGGGACGCGTCCATCTCCCACCAGATGGCGGACGAACTGCGTGGGGGAGCCGACATCCTTGCGGCTTCAGACATGACCACGGTCGTTCTCGAGGGGCAACCTGGAGCCGAGAACACGGAGGGCCGGGTGTTCCTCAGTGCCAGCCGAGGTTCGGTAATCGCCATCTCGAACATGCCCCCCTTGCCGCCGGGCCAGACGTATCAGGTCTGGTTCGTGTTGCTCTCGGGTCCCGTCAGCGTCGGCGTCGCGCACGTGGGCGCGACCGGTCGCATGTTCCAGTCAATCGAGTCTTCACCTGATGCGACCCGTGTGATCGCCGTGGCCGTCACCAGGGAGCCCGAAGGGGGCGTCGAGATGTCTTCGGGTAACCTGCTGCTCTTGGGTCGGACGGATCGGTAAGGTTGCGGCCCTCGGGCACCTGACACCGCGTGAGCGCGCTAGGCCACAATCGTGGGGCGATCACGCACCGGCGAGAACCGCAACGAACACCAGCGACGCTCTTGGTGACGAACGACTCGTTGTCAAGGATGGTTGAGCCAGGACCATGCCCGCTAACAGAGTGGCCTATTTGAACAGGAGAATGGCAGGTACCTCGACCACGGAGGTACTGTTTCCGTGAACTAGAGTCTCTGTGCGCCGCGACTTTCTGCAACGAACGGCGAAGCTCCGACTCTCAGGGCGCGCAAAGACTCTGATAGCGAGAGGACGACGAGTGGCCAAGAAGAAACAACCCAAGAATTCGACGCGTCAAAAGCACTCTGTGAAAGCGACTTTGGAGGTGCGGAAGTTCTCGAAGGTTGGAACGAGCCTCAAACTGATCATGAGGTCCCGGAGTAGGAAGCTGGGTGAGTTCGAGGTGGGCCAAGGAGGAGTCCGCTGGTCCGGCAAGTACAGGCAGAAATCGAAGCGCATCTCGTGGACCAGGTTTGCCAAGTACATGGATGACATAGCGTACGGATGACCACTGCGGGGGGCTCAACCAAACCGTCTACGAAACTGGATCAAGCCCAGCTGACCGGCGTGCGATTTGCAGTTCGTGTCGCGCTCCAGGTCGTGCCGGGGTGTTGTGAAGAACGTAATGTCGTCCTGCCACCACATTGCCAGTGATACGAGGAGTGCGGTCCTGATAGGGACAGTCTAGGAACAGTCGCCGATAATTGTTCCGATGACCATTCTGGTGGTTGGAGCCACAGGCAAGACAGGGCGGCTCGTGATAGAACAGCTGCTGGAGAAGAATCACCTGGTTCGCGTCGTCGTCCGTTCGTCTCACCGACTCCCCGCCGAGGTTCTCGAGAACCCGAATACGACGGCCATCGAGGCCAGCATTCTCGACTTGACTGACCAGGAGTTGGTCGAGCAGGTTGAGGACTGCGATGCAGTCGTCTCTTGCCTCGGACATGTCACTAATTTCAAGGGGATGTTTGGCGAACCGAAGAAGCTCTGCACCGATGCGACGCGGCGTCTATGTGACGCGATCGAAAAGAACGGCGCTCCCACGCCCACGAGATTTGTCCTAATGAACACGGTTGGGGTCAAGAACCCGGATCTCGATGAAAAGAGAACCTGGTTCGAACGGGGACTCCTAACGCTCTTGCGTCACACTTTGCCTCCGCATCGGGACAATGAAACTGCATCGGAGCATCTGCATCGGAATGTGGGAAGGGAGAACAAGCACATCGAGTGGTGCAGTGTCCGTCCAGACTCGTTGATCGACGCCGGGCTTTCTCCATACGACATCAACGAATCTCCGACCACGGGCATCCTCACCGGCCGCCCGACCGCGCGATCGAATGTCGCCCACTTCATGACCGAGCTGATCGAGAATTCAGAACTTTGGAACAAGTGGAAGTTCAGGATGCCCGTCGTCATGAACGCTAGAACAATCCAATGAACCGATTCAGGCCGTCTCCCGCACACAAGAGACTCGAGGAATCATGGGAATGTTTCAGATCGCTTTGATCTTGGCTGCGTTTCTGTGTTCGCTGGTTGCAGGCTTCGTGTTTGCCTTTGCCTTCGTGGTGATGCCAGGCATCAGAAGCCTAAACGACCGGGAGTTCATCCGAGCGTTTCAGGCAATGGACGGAATTATCCAGAACAATCAGCCTGTCTTCGTGTTGGTCTGGGTCGGTTCAGTTGTGGCTTTGGTGACTGCAGCTGTGCTTGGCTTCGGGCAAATGGATGGCACAGGCCGCCTGCTCATAATCTTCGCCGCACTCGCGTATCTTTTCGGCGTCCAATTGTCGACCTTCACTATCAATGTGCCGCTGAACAACAACCTACAAGCTCTGGATGTCGACGCGGTGAATGAAACCGCGCAAGAAGTAGCTCGCCGAGACTTTGAACCGCGCTGGAACCGATGGAACTCATCCCGAACGGTCTTCGCGAGCCTGACATCCGGCCTCTTGATGGTTCTACTATTGAGACTTTGAGGAGTAGTGGATAGCCGTAGGCCCAGCCAGGCAATTCCGAGGGGGTAAGGAGACATGATCTGCGTCACCGGAGCCGGCGGGACTGTCGGTGGCGACGAGCCGTTGCTTTACTGAAAAGAAAGTGCCGAGGGTGGAGATCGAACCCACACGAGCCCTGCGGCTCACAGGATTGTAAGTTCTCACCTATGGATCATCACGATCGAGGGTTTTCCCTTTAATTCTTCACATTCAATCGGATAGCGCCTTCTCGAAAACTACGAGGAGCGCCGTGAAACACCAGGAGTGTGGTCCTGATAGGGACAGTCGCACCGGAGAGACTACTCGCGACCAAACGAGGTTCCGAACCCCAAAAACGACCGTAGGTCCGGGCACACAGGAGCGAACCGGCGTGGATTCGGCAAACGAAGTATCCTTTATCTTCTCACGTGCAGTCTGATCGCCATCCTCGGCTGATCCAGCCTGTCGCATTTACCGCTGCCAGCGGGTGGAAGGAGTCTATGAATCAAGGCGACTACGACGAACAGAACCGTGTAAAAGCGTCCTTCGATGCGACTTATACTGCACAAACCCCCCACCGATACCTCCACAACATGACAGCCGTCGATTACCGGATGGCTGACTACATGAACCCATACCTGTCCGCCGTCGTTGACGCATCGATGACCTCTCAAGAGCCTGTCAGGGTGTTGGATATTGGGTGCTCCTACGGTATCTCCGGGGCGCTCCTCAAGACGGATTGTGTGTATCGCGATCTGGCGGATTTCTACGCGCATGAGGCGAGTGCGGAGTATGCCTCGTGCGTGGTGGAGTCCCAGAGGTGGCTCGACTCACATGCGATGCGAGAAAACGTAGAGGTCGTGGGGTTCGACAGTTCAGAAGAGGCCATCAGGTTCGCGGCGGCCTCGCACATGATTGATCAAGGCATCGCCCTGAACCTCGAAGAAGAGAAATCAGCGTTGACCGCTGGCGAGGCGCATCTTGTTCAGGGATGTGATGTGCTGCTGAGCACTGGGGCCATCGGGTATGTCACCGACAAGACCCTCAATCCCATCTTGGATGAGTTCGGCAACAACGCCCGTGGAGCGCTCGGGCCAGTTGCCGTCATGTCGGTGCTTGAACTATTCGACCCGGCACCTATCGCAGAAGCCTTTACCGAGCATGGCTATCGATTTGGTCAGCTGCCGGTTCGGATGCCCCAACGCCGGTTTGTCGATGTGGACGAGCGCGAGGGTGTCATCGAGACGTTGCGGCAGCGAGGCGTGCACGCCGACGCTCTGGAATCTGAACACCAGATGTTCGCCAGCCTTTGCATCGCGGCCAAGCCCAAACGATTCGATGTGCTCACCGAGTGTGTGACCGACGTGCTCCATGGATTACCCTCGGAAGTCAGTGCCTGACCGGTCCGCGACTGGGAAGCGATCCCCGACTCGGATGGAAGGATTTGCGCCGGACAATGGCGCCCGGGCTCGCCGAGCTCGGATTCTCGGAAACCACCATCGGGCTCTGCCTAAACCATGCGCGTTACACCGTCACGGCCAAGCACTACAACCAGCAGCTCTATCTTGCCGAAACGCGCGCCGCACTCGAGGCATGGGCGAGATCGATCGGATCATCAGGAAGCGGAAGGCGCGCAAGCGGGTGCTGCCGTTCCAGGGGCGTCGCTCATGACCGCCCGACAGCCGCGAGCGGTGGAATCCGTTTGTGTTCGTCCCCGCCGACGCCTGATCAGGCAGACCCCGACCCCTCGATCCGGCACCTGAATAATTTGGGACACCGGGACAAATTCGACCGGACCCCCAGTGCCCGCGCAGTTGGGCACGACTGCGTATCCGCTGTCAACTCGCCCGCAAACGGTGGCAGCTGCACACCTTATTGTGATGGGACCATTTTCAGCTGACCCTAGTTCGCCGTCGCTGGGTGGATCAACCAGCAGCAACGCGACGTCATCAACCCAAGATGGTGGGCCCGAGTCCCGTCGTGAGCCAGGCATGTTGGGGGTGGGTCAGCCCGATTCTGCTTAACTTGACAATACCCTCGGACGCGCGCCTGGAACCTGCACTTCAGGCATCGTGTTCGTCCGGAATAAGCGGCGGCATGGAATCGCCAGGAGCCGCGCCCACGAGGTCGCTCGATTGCGCCGCGCACTGTCGGTCGCAATTCCCGTGCTGGCGTACATCTGCCGGTACAGTTTCGAAATAAGGAGGAAGGCCAGACGGGTGCGCAGATCGGGGGTGCACCGCGAGCGCTTCCAAATCGAGCGCAGGCTGTAGAACCGGTCCCAGACGCCCTGTGTCCTCTGCCGCATCTCGTCCGAACTCATCGTCGGATGCGGCATGAACATCTTCGGCCGCTGCTCCGCCGGAATCAGCCAATACCGCGTCAGCGGTATGCCGGTAACTTCTGGAGGTGTATCGCCGAGCGATTTTTCCCACTTCTCGAAATCCACCGTGCCGCAGAACGGCGTCAACATCACGAACTGGGCGAAGGTCAGGTCCGCCTTCTCCGCCAGTTCGCGCGTCGCCTCGAAGGTCGTTTCCCGATCGGTCGGCAGACCGAAGATAAACGATCCCAGCACGTGCACGCCGTGTTCGCGGAAGGTCCGCAATTGCTGCACCAGGCTCTCGCCGGATGCATTGAAGTCTTTGTGAACGGCTTTGAGGCCTTCCCGCGTCACCGCCTCCACGCCCACCAGCGCGCCCTTGATGTGTGCCTTGCGCATCGCGTCGAGGAAGCTGGGGTCTTCCGCCGCTTCCATCGTGATTTGCGTCAGAAAGATCATGTCGCCCGGCAACTCCGCCAGCCGCGCCATGAACTCGAACCGATCGCGGCGCATGCCCGTCAACTCCGCGACTCGCGCCGCGTTATTCTGGCGCTTGGCGTTCTTGATATCAGTCAGGGACACCGGATAGAAATTGTCGTCGGCGAGCGCGATGAACCGGTACCCGCGCCGGCGCAAATCGACGATCTCCTCAATCACCGGATCCGACGCGCGCTGCCGCGGCTTTTGTCCGTCGGTCCGCCAGACCGAGCAGAAGGAGCAATGCTTCGAACACCCGCGGACGGTTTGCACGGACGCCCACAGGTACCCGGCTTGCGGCAGCAGATCCCAGCGCGCCGCCTTGAATTGAGACGCGTCAACGCGGCCGCCTTCATACACGCGCCTTGAGGAGCCGGCCATGAAGTCGTGCAGAGCCTGGCCCCAGGCGACGTCGCCATCGCCTTTGACAACGGCGTGCGCTCCGCCACGGTCGAACGCTTCGTCGGGATAGAGCGTCGTATGGATCCCGCCGAACACGACGTGCGCGCCCCGGGCGCGCGCCAGTGTCCCGACGGCGTAGCCGCGAAGCGCATTCCCGGTATGAATACCGATGCCGACCACATCGCCTGGGTGCACGGCCTCCGGATTCAGGGCACGCAGTGTTTCGTCGCAAAGAACCGGACCGCCAAAGGACTCGGGCGTTGCCCCCGCCAGCACATACAACCACCGCGGCGTGATGACCGCGGTACCAAAAGAGCTATCGCTCGGATTGACCAGGTGAACTCTCATACGTCTCTCGTCAGCCTCCACATCAGGGCTTAGCCTTTACCGGATCGTTCAGCGACAATCGCACGATGCCGACGAAGGAGAAGGTGTGCGGCAAGGACATGGCGGGCCTCGCATTGAACAGTCGAATAACGTGCTTGCGGTCGTAGCCGGCGACCGCGACTAACGCATCGAGGATGCGGAGCCGGCAGCACGGCGGCGATTTCCTCGCGGAGCAGCATCCCCTCATCCCGTTCCTTCGCTTCAGGTAGCCTCAAACTATTAATTCGATAGAAAATAGGATATGAAGAGGTGCCGCGAGTGTCAACTAAATATTTAAGACTTTCAACCTGAGGAGCCCACTCCCAGAATCACGAGACGTGATCTCTCAACGGATTGCAGGCCAGATTAGTAATTCGCCACCCACAGGCTTCAGTCGTTGATCGGTACGCCCTCCTTGAGTCCTGGAACCGGACGAATGGCTTGCTTGGTCTTCCTACCCACCAGTCAGGTCGGTAATCAACACCCACATGGGCCTGTTACCGGCTTCATGGGTCTCAAGAGGCGTGAGTTCACCGCTCTCTTGGTCGACTTGGTAGGAGGCGAGGCGGCCCGAATCCAAACCAGCCACGAAAAGAAAACTGCCTTCCGGGTCAAGACTGAACGCCCTGGGCACAGGCTCCGTCGCAACCCGGCCGGCCGCTGTCAGCCGACCGGTGGATGAATCGACGATGAAACTGGCGACGCTGTTATGGCCACGATTCGGGGCGTACAGAAACCTCCCGGAAGGCGCGATCTGAATCTGGGAGCAGGTGTTTGCTTCGCTGTAGCCCGCAGGCAAAGTGGAGATGGTTTGGAAGGGTGCGAGTGTGCCTGCCGAGGAATCCAGGTCGTACGCCGTCACACTGCTTCCCTGCTCATCCGAGAAGTAGACGATGTCCAGAGTCGGGTGAAAGGCCAAGGCCCTGGGCCCCAAGTATTCCCGTGGGGAGTACCGAGGAGGATCGTTGGGGGTGAGGTGTCCGGTACGTTCGTCGAACCTGAATTGGAAAATTGCGTTTGGGCCTCGGTTGGCGATGTGCGGCACGAACGCAAACCGGTTCGACCGGTCCGTCTGGATGGCATGGGCCCCGCCGCCGGTGTAGCGCCATTCGACGGGCGGAAATGTGGCGACGCCGTCGCCGTTCACGGCGTGGACCGCCGCGGTGCTCTGATAGTAATAGGCGGAGAGCACAAACCTCCCTGTTCGGTCGGTCGCCAGATAGACCGGCTCGCCTTGCAGCGGTGCGGTCCCAATGAGAGACAGGCCGCCGGTACGTTGATCGATCCGGTAGCTAGAGATTTCCTGGCTGCCCCTGCGTCCCACGTACAGAAAGTTTCTGCTCGGGTCGATGGCTAGTGGCGCCGGTCCGCCGTCGACCGCGACGTCTTCCTGCCAAGCGATCTTGCCGGTCGCCGGCTCCACCGTGAAGATCGAGATTCGGTCGTCGTCTTGGAGGGACACGTACCCGTGATACCTGGCCTGTCGGCGACCCACACCTGCAGCCTCTAAGCTGTGGTGTGTGGACAGCAACCCCACACCGGCTGCTGCTGCGCTCTTGATGAAACCGCGCCGGTCGGTTGGACTGATGCCATAGCGAGCGACCGACTTTCTCTGGTGCTGCCTCATCGGAATCCTTCGTCTGGAATCTCTCTCCTGTGCCACGTCCCGATCAAGCTTGGTGTCTCGCGCGCGATACACCTCCTTCGAGTGGGCAGGAGGCTCCCACACGGGCACCCGCGCGGTGTGTTCCTGGATCCAATTCAGGACGACGTTGATAGAACGCTCTTCGGCAACGTCGTCATCTATCGGCCGTGCTTCATCGCTCCCACAACAGCGTTTGCGATTGAAACTGACTCCACGCAAACCAGAACGCTTCATGCGCCGGATTCTCCGCGCCGTCGATGAACGCTCGCAGGCCTCCGGCATCCGACTGCAGCGCCACCCCAGCAAGCGCAACCTCCTCGCCGGCCTCCAACGCCAAGCGCGCCGCCCCCACCGGGAACGCGACCGGCGTGCCATCGGCGGCCACTACGCCCAACACCACATCGTGCACGCCGAGACGCGGGTCGACATCCCCAACTGGAAAGATAGGCCCAGCGTCGTCGCGGCCGCGCAGGGGGTCGCGCGGGTAGCTCCGGCCGATTCCTCCATCCTCAGCGATGATCGTGGTGTCGGGGTACGCCGCGCGCCACGCCGCCCAGGTGGACGTAACGACCGTGGTTTGATTGAGCGTGACGCCGGCGTCGAACAGCGGTCCAGAGATCGCCTCTCCGGTAAACGTGTCGACGGCGGAGAACGTGGTGATGTCATACATGAACTTGTTGGATCGCGACAGCAGCCGGAGGTTCGCAACAGTGGCTGGAAGCCCTCGACGTCGTCGGTAAAGTATGCCTGCGCAGACAGACACAGGGTGCAGTACGGGATGGCGATACTGCGCCCGCCGAGCGTATCGTTGACCATCTCATGCACCTCCATGACGTTCTTCGGGTACGCGCGCGCCTGCCGGTCGATCACGATCCCGAACACCAGGTCGTCGTCCGGATACCAAGATCCGCCCTCGGCGTCAGTAAACGCCGGTTGGTCCAAGGCAGGGATGCAGCCCCGCGGGCAGATCTGGCCCGCCGTTGCGTCAGGACGATCGTCGATGAAGACCCCACCCCACCCCACGAGCCGCCAGTCGATTGCAGAGTCCTCGTCATCGAAGAACGGCGCCCAGCGCGGCTCGATGAGAAGGAACAGGTCGCGCTTGAGCAGCCGGTAGCCCGGCGGTGCCGGCAGATCCCAGGCCAGGACGCGGTCGCCCATGGCGGCAAACGGCTCGCCGGGAAGCTCCGCGCTGCTGAGCGCCTCGAACGCCTCGACCACGATCGGCTGCGAGTCGCGCGTCACGAACCGCAGCAGGTCGTATAGGTACCAGAGCAGGCGACCGTCCCCGGACATGCCGATGGTGCGTATCGCATCAGCCGGAAAGCGACGTTGCTGTAGGGATGGCACGACACTCGCTAGGGCGTCGCGCACCGGACGAGCCAGCGCGCCGGTGCCGGCCGCTGGAGCCGCCGGCAACGCCTGCCTGTTCTTGTCCAGCAGTTCGCTCTGAGCCGGGAGAGAATCAGCGGTGGTGCCACACACGCCGAGGAGCGCGGCCGTAGCCAGAATGGTGCCGTAGCGGCGGCCTCGCCGTGGATACTGGGAACGCATAGAACCTCCGATCATCAGGAATCGTTGCCCCAAGGCCTTACGGTTCGATGCTTGCGGTGTACGCCACTATGTTGACGATGTCCTCGATCGTGAGGTTTGCGACGGTCGTCCATCAGGTCCGACCACCCGCCGTTCAGCAGACCCGTCTGCAGGTCGTAGAGCTGGCGTGCGATGTAACTCGGAGACCGTGGCCGCATGGCCCTCCCTAGGCTGTGACGGGAACGACCTAGGCCGCATTATACGGGCGTCGACTGCTATTGAAGCACTAAACGGGGCATTCGGTGTGCAGCGATGGGACTCAGGTAGACAACCTACAAGAAAGGACTGTCGCTGGCGCTGAATCGCCTCTGCGAACCGTGCACATGCCTGCTGCGAGGACATCGCCGGCCGGACGGTATCCGGACGGAATGGCAGCTGATCGCGGCTCAGGTGGCGTGCGAACACTTCCGGCTGTGCAACGTGTTGCACAAGTGATGCGGGCTTCACCCCGCTGTCAGGGACGCAGCGGGATGCCCCTGCCTTCCTGGACCCTCGCTCCAGCCAGAATACCGTGCAATCCGATGTTGCCCTCGTGGCACGCGTACTCGAAGAGCGGTCCATTGGTGCGCCGGAACGGCATCATGACCGTATAAGGGGCCGTGTAGACCGTTGGATCGGTCACGGTGAATTCGTAGGTGACCGTGTCGGCATCGAGGCGTGTGAATCTTTCGGTCAGATGCATGTTCGGCCCGGTACCGCCGCTCTGCCCGCCCCGGAACCGCGTGGTCACGACAACCAGCGTCTCCCCCTCCCAGTGGCCGCGAGACACGCCCGCGAACTGCGGAAACGGGGGCTTCGCCGAGTCGTCGATCGGGATAATTCTGGCGTTGCGCACCATCTCGTTGAGAATCGCCACATACCCGGGCGCTTGGAAGATCATCACGTTGTTGTTGTACGAGCTGGACCTCATCGGTGGGCCTGAATTGAACCCCATGATGCAGCGGTCAGCCAGGCTACGATTCTCGTACGAATCGTAGCGGTGTCGCTCCAGAAGCGCGGCCCATTCTTGGGCTGCTCGCTGCGCGTCTGCGGTGCGGGGTGGGAGTCTCCCATCAGGCGGGTCGACGATCAGCGCCGTTCGTTTATCGACGGTCAGCTCGATTCCCCGCTCGTACCAGAATTCGTTGTATGACAGGACGCCACCCTCCGCCCGCGGTTTGTAGCCACCCGAACCCTTCTCAGGGTCGAACAGGTCCCGATTCTGGCCGAGAGGTGTTCTCGTCCCTCGAACTGGCTGGGCCGCTGGAACGGCGTGATGGTGCGAAAGGTGAAGATGCCGGAGATGTGCGGTTGCCCATCCGGCGTCCGCATCGGCATCGTGCGGTCAGCAGACTGCGCCGCCGACGGCGCCGCAAGCGCGAGTACTACGATCAAGGTAAAGAACGGCGCAACGCATTTTCTGAACATCTGCAATCTCCTATGAGTGTCAACGGTTCGCTCGGGCGACGCGGACCGAGCGAGGCGATCAGGATCATCCGTGAACGCTTGGGGGAACACCTTCAGCGCCACATCCCGGTCGAGCGTGGTATCCCGCGCTCGATACACTTCCCCCATGCCGCCTTCGCCGATCTTGGCGGTGACGCGGTAATGCCCGAACCGTGCGCCGATGCCAAACGACACAGACCCTCCTTGTATAGGGGTGGATGAATCTAGCCGAGCCGGCGTCTCCATGCACAGCGTCTGCGAGGACTATACTGAGAAGAACGGCAGAAGCGCAGTTCCGTTCTGAACGGACGACCGAGCCGCACCCGCCAGTTCGTCATCGAACATCATTCTTTCAGATGGCAAGGAAATCGTTCCGGTTCCTCGTGAGAACGGCCCCCGTCATCCTGGCCATCCTGCTCCTGGTGGTCGCCGAGGGCCGCCGCGGAGTGGCCGCCCAGGCCCAAACCGTCACGGATGGTTCGTCGGACGAGATCGCGCGCGTCGCGGTAGTGCCGTTCACCAACATCAGCGGCCAGCCGGACGACGAGTGGATCGGTGCCGGTATCGCCGAGTCGATCCGGGCGGACTTGGTGGGCGAACCATCCACTATCACCGTTGGTCAGGACATCGCGCAAGCGACCGCTGATCTTCTGGCGGCCGGTCGTCGCCTGGACGCCGCCCGCGTCGTCGGTGGGAGCTACCAGCGTGTTGGAGATCGGCTGCGCATCACGGCGCGTCTCGTCGACGTCCAAACCGGCGCGGTCATCAGCAGCGTGAGAATCGACGGAATCATCGGCGAGCTGTTCAGCCTGCAAGATAAGATTGCCGTCGGGCTCGGGCTGACCTCGGGAACGCCGAACGACCAGGGCAGCGAGCCGGGAACCACGACGGCGCGGCCCGGTGTGATCACCCCGCCGCCGACACTTCCCCCGCTCGCGTCGGCGCCGCCCGAGCGCCCCCCCAATCCACCGAGCGCAACCGCCACGGGTGGCTCGATCAGCAGGCTCGCGCTCGCCCCGACCGCGCCGCCACCTCCGATACCACCCGAAGTCGTCAGTCGAAACGCCGCTGGCCAAGTCACGCTCCGTGCAGTGCGTCTCACGGAAGCACTCTCGATCGACGGTTCGCTCGATGAAGGCGTCTATCAGACCGTGCCACCTATTACGGACTTGGTCCAGCTGGAACCCCAGGCTGGGGCACCAGCGTCAGAAAAGACCGAGGCCTGGCTCTTCTTCGACGACACCAGTTTTTACGTCATGGTCCGCTGCTGGGATTCGGCTCCTGAATCGGAGTGGGTCGCCAATGAGATGCGTCGCGACAGCTTCAATATCCTGAACAACGACAACTTGAGCTTTGTCATCGACACGTTCTATGACCGTCGCAACGGCATCCTCTTCAACATCAACCCGATCGGCGGCCGGATGGACGGCCAGATCACGAACGAGCGCGATTTCAACCTTGATTGGAACCCGATCTGGAATCTCCGAACCGGGCGATTCGATGGGGGGTGGTCATTCGAGGCCGAGATCCCGTTCAAGTCGCTCCGGTATCGGCCTGGCCGGACGCAGCTCTGGGGTTTTCAGCTGAGTCGAACTATCCCTCGCCTGAACGAAAGCGACTACTTGACTCGGCTCGACCAGGGACTGAGCCGTGCCGCGATTGCCCAGGTGTCGCAGGCGGCGACGCTGGTCGGCGTCGAGACACCGGACAGCACCGGGTTGTTCGAGATCAAGCCCTATGTGATCGGCGACGTGAGCTCCGACCTGAACGCCTCCCCGGCGGTCTCGAACCAAGGAAACGGCAACATCGGGCTGGATATCGTCAAATACGGAATCACACAAAATCTGATCACCGACTTCACGTTGAACACCGACTTCGCGCAGGTAGAGGCCGACGAGCAGCAAGTGAACCTGACACGCTTCAGTCTCTTCTTTCCGGAGAAGCGAGAGTTCTTCCTGGAGAACCAGGGTGTCTTTGGCTTTGGGGGCGCCGGGGCGCGCGGCCCGTTCGGTGGCTCGGCGGAAACACCCATCATGTTCTACAGTCGGCGGATCGGACTGAGCGGCGGCCGTGAGGTGCCGATCACCGCCGGCGGGCGGCTCACAGGACGTGCCGGCAAATACACGCTGGGATTCTTGAACATCCAGACCAATGACGAGCCCGTGTCCGGGGCGCAATCGACCAATTTCACGGTGGCGCGGCTCACACGGGACGTTCTACGCCGGAGCGCCATCGGCGCCATCCTCACCAGCCGGTCGGTGTCGGTGTCCCACCCGGGCTCGAACCAGGCCTACGGTGTGGACGGCACGTTTGCCTTTTACGACAACGTCAACATCAACACGTTCTGGGCACGGACCCAGACGAACGGTGTCACCGGCGACGACACGAGCTACAAGGGCGAGCTGCGTTACAACGGGGACCGATACGGTGTGACGGCCGAGCACTTGTACATCGGCGAGAGTTTCTCTCCCGAAATCGGCTTTGTCCGTCGTCCGGATCTTCGCAAGAGCTATGGATTGGCCCGCTTCAGTCCCCGGCCGACATCGATCGATGCGATACGAAAGTTCTCGTGGGAGGGGTCTTACAACTACATCACGGATGCAGCCGGGGTCGTCGAAACTCGAGAAGCGCAGGGGGTGTTCGGGATCGAGTTCGAGACCAGCGACCAGTTCAACGTCAGGTATCTTCGTACGTTCGACTTCTTGAAGCGACCGTTCGAGATCGCGCCTGACGTGACGATCCCCATCGGCGAGTATGAGTTCTGGAACGCGCAAGCCAGGATGGCGTTTGGGCAGCAGCGGAGAGTGGGCGGCACTCTCACCGTGGACCATGGTTCGTTCTATGGGGGCACGAAAACGGCGTTGGGTGTTGGTGGCGGCTTTGGCCCCGCGGGCGGGGCCCGTATCGAGCTAACCCAACAGTTTTCCTTTGAGCCGGGCATATCATTCAACTGGATCGACTTGCCTCAGGGAAGCTTTACCACCCAGCTCGTCACGACCCGGACGACCTACACGCTGACGCCTGCGATGTTCGTCAGTGCCCTCATTCAGTACAACTCCGCCAACAACGCACTCAGTAGCAACATCCGTCTCCGGTGGGAGTATCAACCGGGGAGCGAGCTCTTTGTCGTGTACAACGAGCAGCGCGATACGTTGACGCCCGAGCGGTATCCGGAGCTCCAAAACCGGGCCTTCATCATCAAGTTCAATCGGCTCTTTCGGTTCTAAGCCAGAGCTCGCTCGAGCTGACGCAGACTCCTATCGAGCGGGTGGTCCGCACTCGTCGACCTTCACCAGAGACGGCTCCCAGTTGCTGCGTCAGCATCGTCGGGGTCGTGAAGTCGCCCAGGCGACCGAGAACGTAGGCGGCGTACCAGCCAGCCCAAATGGATGCTATCGCTTGAACTCTCCTTACCTACCGGCAGGGTTCTCTCGATTGACTCTCGGGTTGGCGCGGGCTGACCGTCCACGTCCCGATCCAGCTTGGTGTCTCTGGCGCGATACACCTCCCCCATCCCGCCTTCGCCGATCTTGGCGGTGACACTATACGGGCCGCGGGTGGTGCCGGGGTGGAGTGGCATTTCAACCGGCCGTGCCAATCGCCTTAGCTCTTCCGTGTTCGACCGACTCCACCCCTTTCCTTGGTGAACGGCAAAGGACGGAAGGAAGAGAGGCACTGCCTTTAAAGCGCTTTTCAGATAGCCCTTGTACTGCTTGGGCTCGTCGTGGTACTTCTGCATGCACCAATGCAGGAGGACCGATGCAAGCCTATTCGATGGATCTCCGAGAACGGGCCCTGCTCGACAGTGATGCCGGGATGAAGGCCGCGGACGTTGCGGTGAAGTACCGCGTGAGCGGGTCGTGGGTGCGGCTGTTGAAGCAGCGTCGGCGGGAGACGGGCGAAGTCGCGCCGCGCGTCCAGCGGCACGGGCGGCGCCGGATGTTGGAGCCGCACCTGCACACCCTGGCCGCGCTGATCGCGGAGCAACCGGATCGCACCGTAGCCGAGCTGAAGGACGCGCTCGGCACGCCGGCCAGTCTGGCGACGATCTGGCGCGCGGTGGCGGCTCTGGACGTGACCGTCAAAAAAAACGGTCCGGCCCTCCGAACACGATCGACCTGACGTCGCGGCCGCGCGGGTCGTGTGGCACGCCGCCGCGCCGACCTGGGATCCGACACGCCTGGTTTTTCTCGATGAAACCGGCATGACGAACAATCTCCTGCGGCGGTATGGTCGGGCCCTCCGCGGGGCCCGCGTCCACGACCACGCGCCGTGCGCCCGGTGGCAGACCAGTACGTTTCTCGCAGCGCTGCGGGTGACTGGCCTGACCGCGCCCGGGGTCTTCGACGGCGCCATCGACGGGGCGAGCTTCCTCGCCTATATCGAACAGATCCTCGTGCCCACCCTGCATCCCGGGGACATCGTCATCGCCGATAACCTCAGCGCACACAAAGTGGCCGGCGTCCGCCAGGCGATCGAGCGCGTCGGCGCCACGCTCTGCTATCTGCCGCCCTACAGTCCGGACCTCAATCCCATTGAACTCTGCTTCGCGAAGCTCAAAGCCCTCGTGCGCGCCGCCCGCTGTCGATCCACCGAAACCCTCTGGCCTTTCCTCGGCGCCTGTCTGCCGCACTTCAGCCCCGAGGAATGCCGCAATTACTTTCGACACTGCGGCTATCCGGGCACCACACGGTCATGAAAAGCGCTTTAAGGGCTCTTGTCTGTTGACTGAAAGACAATCAGCGCAGTTGGATCTAGTGGCCAGCTGCGGCAGCGGCGAACCTCTACGAAGCCCGCAGACGTCATGATGCTAACGAGGTCGGCTGCGCTCAGTGTCAGGCCGGAGTCAAGCATTGCGAGTCCAGCTGGTCGAAGTACCGCCTTAAGTTGCCCTGCCAGCAGCTGCATTGTCTCCACATTGAAGTGGTGGCCTACCACGCCGCTAGAATTTGCGAGATCAATGCTCTGATCCAGCGGCGCGCCGGCGGACGGACACGACATCGTCGTGATCGACTGGCAGCGAAATCGAACATCCACACGCCCCCCCGTGCGATCGAGGTACTGCCTGACTCTCGCGATACGCACGAGAGGACGCGAAATCTCGTACGCGAAGATACAAGATCCTTGTGGAGAATACCGTGCCAGCACACTGGTGGAGCCTCCGATACCACACCCTAGGTCCACGATCGCCAGCGGCCGGTTGGGCACCAGGCCGCTCATTGCGCGAGGGATGATTCGCCAGTTGACCCAGTTCTGCCTGGCATTGATGCCTTCAAAGTCGTCTTTCGCCATGCATGAGTAGCTGGCCTCGATGACATCTAAATCGGATGTCCGAATAAGGACTCCACGTCGTGCAAGTCGCCGTTCCGTCTTCCACTGCCGCCAGCAGATACTCAAAGAATTGCGCGGCGTGTTCTGTCGTATCACTCGCTCGTCGATGAGCGGCCTTCCAGCTCCATGACTTCCTTCCTGTGTGTGATCTGATCTGTCGCTCTGTGTCATTGGAAACGTTCTTCTCCCACGGTCTGGCCTTGGTCACTCCCCGCGTACCGCAGGACGGAGGTGCGCGAGATGACCTTCAGATTCCCCACCTGAGCCAGCTCCGCGATCTGGGTGCCGTAACGGATGACGGTCTCGGCGGGCAATCCATCGGCGGGAATCACGGCGCTCAAGGGATTTCCATCCACATACTCCATGACGATGAAGGGCCGTCCTTCGTGTTCGCCAACCTCATGGACCGTGCAGATGTGCGGATGGTTCAGCGCTGAGGCGGCACGAGCTTCGCGAAGGAGTCGGGTGTGCGCCTCGGGGTCCGACTGACGCAGGATCTTGAGCACCACCTGCCGGTTCAGCTTGGTGTCGGTGGCCTGATACACCTGGCCCATGCCCCGCTCGCCGATGAGGGCGGTCACGTCGTAGTGGCCGAGTCGCGAGCCGACTTGAAGGGCCATAGCTGGTCGCGGATCTAGTGAGCAGTGTCAAGGGCATTCTAGTCCTGGAATGGCCAGCCGCTCCAGTAGCCCGCACAGAATGGCTTCTATAGTGCGTATGTACGCTTTTTGACGGGCTTCAGCGGCCTCGCAGACAATCGGGATCGTCTTGGCTGGTTAGAGGGCGAGAGAAACCGCGTGATCGGGATCGCGGGAGGTCCGGCGAAGTGCCGATGCCTGACCGATGAGCTGGGGGCTCGACGCGGCGATCGACTACAAGGCCGAGGACGTCGGCGGCCGGCCCACGCAACCTATTTCCTGCTCATCGTGAAACGGATTCGACTGGAGGGCTTTCTCATCATGGACTACCTGGACCGATTCGAAGAGGGGCGCCGGGAACTGTCGGCGTGGCTCTCGTCGGGCCAACTCCGGACGCTCGAGGATGTCCAGGAAGGCTTCGAGAACATCCCCTCGACGTTCCTACGTCTCTTCCGGGGTGCCAACCTCGGCAAGCAGGTTCTCAAGATGACCAGTTCCGAAATCACTCACGCTTGAACTCCTTGCTCTTCAATCAATCGGGACCAGCCGCGTCAGCTCCTCGAACCAGTTGTCGACAAGGAGAAACTCGGTCGACGACGCGGAGCCACCCGTGTCTGACGTCGCCATCAGGAATCGCTCACCGTCGGCCGATACGTCGTAGTTCGGGAAACCAAGCGAGAGGGGATCAAGCGTATAGTTCCCCTCGAAGAGGACCTGCGCTCCACCGACCGATCCGTCAGTCGGGTCAACCTCGACTGCCATCATCCGGATCCCGTCACGATAGAACAGCTCTCGCCCGTCCTTCGACCACACTGGTTCCGTGCCATGACCCGCAGAGACCGACACGATGCGTCCCCCGTCGGGAAACGGCTGGAGATACACGCGCTCGTCGCCTGATTGATCCGATACGTACGCCACCCACTGGCCATCGGGCGAGATACTGGGGAGATACTCGTTGAATTCGGACTGCAGGAACGGCGAAGGAGTCCCGCTGGCGTCGGCATACCAGACGTCTCTCTGTCCGTCATCTTCCACGCGGTGATACAGCAGATACTGCCCGTCGGCCGAGAGTGACCCGGCGATCAAGACGGTTGGGTCTTCGATGAGCAACGAGGCCGTCCCACTCAGGTCAATCGGTTGCGAAAAGATGTTGTAGGTCTCTGACCGATTCGAAGAGAACGTGAGTGTGGCACCATCCGGGTTCCAGACCGGCAGTAGATTCCCTCCGGTACGCGTCAGGCGCGTATCCGACTCTCGCGCCACGTCACGAATCCAGATATCCAGCCCTGCCGTGTTGTAGGCCACGAGTTGGTCATCGGGCGAGAGTCGCGGGTATCCGTACACGGGCTGGTCGACCATGAACGGCGTCACTTGCCCCGCCCGATCGACCCACACGAACGCATTGCTGGCACCACTCACGCCACCGGTCGCATAGACGAGTCGACCGTCGTCGGACACGGACCACTCGGACGCGCCACTGAGGCGCGTGGCCACATCGTCGGCCACCTGCACCGGCTCTCCGGTGACCTCGAGACGGTCCACGTCGAAGGGAACCGCCTTCAACGCGGCGTCCACGCTCACATACACGAGATGACCGCTCGACACGTACCCCGGGCTCGTACCTGCCAGACCGAGCCGAACAACATCACCCGTCTCCAGGTTAACGGCCGCCAGCTGACTCGCTCCGAGAAAGCCGTCCGGCAGGTTGTCGGCGGCCGCGAACACGACCGCGTGACCGCCGGGCAGGACGGAGGGCCATCGATGCGATCCGCCCCCAGTCGCCAGATCCACTGTTGTTAGTAGCTCAGCCTCACCACCATCCGCCGGCATCAGGTAGAGTCCGCCGGCGGCCTGCCCGATCACGAGTTGGTCATCCGGGCCCCACGCGGCGCCGTTGATCGCGCCTGGAAGTGTCCCCAGTGTCGTTGACACACCCCCGACGGTCGAGACCGTCTTCAGGACCTGCGACCCCCCAACAACCTCGACGAACCCGATCCGGTCGCCATCGGGCGAGAAGAAAGGTGTCGTTCCATCCTCGGTGCCGCGTATCGGCTCACCGTCCAACTGGTCGAACCGTCGCGCATTGAGCGAAACACTCCCATCATCGGCGACACCGCGGTAGATCAGCATCGCGCCGCTTGGGTCGACACGCAGACCGGGGTGGCCAGCGTGAGCCGAGTAGGACGCGTCAACGTTCCCCCGGAACGGCACGCGGAGCACACCCCCGCCTTCCAAGGGTTGGTCGACCATTGACCAGACCAGGAGGCCGCTGACGAGGGCGGCAAGGACGAGCAACGCGCCGGCCGGAACCGGTCGCTGCCAGAATTGAAGACTCGGTTGAGGTTGGGACCCAGGCGCGGGTGCGTCATCCGTGCCGAAGTATCCAGCCAGGACCAGACGCACATCCCCGATGTCACGAAGCCGCCGGCTCGGGTCCTTCGCCAGACACAGGCGGAGCACCCTCTTGACGGCCGGTACCGTCTGCGGCAGCGTCCGCACATCGACATCCGATGCCATGACCGAGGCCAACGTCAGCATCGCGTCACCGCCGTGAAATGGTCGCTCACCGGCAAGCATCTCGTAGAGCACGATGCCAAATGACCAGATGTCCGTTCGCTTGTCGACCGGTTTGCCTCGAGCCTGCTCGGGTGACATATACGCCGCGGTCCCCATGGCGATACCTATCTGGGTCACCGGATCCGAAACAGACGACGAAGGCGAGTCGCCAGGAACCGACGATTCGAGCGCCTTGGCCAGTCCGAAATCCAGGACCTTGACGGTTCCGTCCTCTCGGACCTTGATGTTCGCAGGCTTGAGATCGCGATGAATCACACCTGCCTCATGGGCACCCTCGAGTGCGTCAACGATCTGGGTGGCGATCGGCAGGGCCTCATCAACCGGAATCGGACCCTCGGCGATCCGCTCAGCCAGCGTCGGCCCCTCGACCAGTTCAAGGACTAGCGCCTTCTGGCCCTCAGCTTCTTCCAGCCCGTAGATGTGCCCGATGTTGGGATGGTTCAGCGAGGCGAGGACTTTGGCTTCACGCTCAAAGCGGGCGAGGCGATCAGGATCGTCTGTGAAGGCTGGCGGCAAGACTTTGAGCGCCACGTCGCGATCCAACTTGGTGTCCCGCGCTCGATAGACCTCACCCATGCCGCCTTCGCCGATCTTGGCGGTGGGCCGACCTGCAGAGGGGCATATGGTGAATGCCTGGAGGGTGGTGCCGGGGGAGAGGGGCATGGCTATGGAAAGGGCACGCGTTCGGTGAATGCCTGGAACCTCCTAAGGACGATGTTACGTTGCCTAGCTAGAACACGATGGTTCCAGCCTTCTGTCCGTGTGTCGATTCGGACCAGTGTCCAGTGCGCCGACTCACCGAGTTTCATCCGTCGCGGCGGCACCGGCGCCCTCCTTCTCAGCCTCTCGCGCACCGCGCAGGATGTTGAGCAAGCCGTAGTTCCCTTCGTGGCACGCGTACTCGAACATGGCATCGTCCCGCTTCATTGGGATCGCTGCGGTGAACCTCCGCGTAAAGGTGGTCGTGTCGTCGACGGTGAACTCGTAGAGCAACGTGTCGTCGGCAACCCGAGTGAAGCGCTCGGTCAGTTGTAAGGTGGTGCCGTCTCCGGCCGCCGTCACTACTGACGGGCTGAAACTCGCAATCTTAGTAGTGAAGTTCTTGGACTCAACTACCAGCGTGTCGCCCTCCCAGTACCCGCGCGAGTCGCCCATCCATTGCCGAATGTCGTCGGGCAGATGGGCGCGTCCGTCCAGAGGAACGATGCGGGTGTCATGCACCATCTCATGCAAGATGACGACATGGTCCGGCGTCTGGAACACCTGCAGATTCTGGTTGTAGCCGGCCGGTAGGATCGGCGGCCCTGAGTTGAATCCGAGCAGGCAGCGTTCCGAAAGCCCCCGGTCCTCGTAGCTATCGGCGCCGATGCCGGCCGCCCGCACTCGCACCGGGCGGGTGCCGGGACGGTCCTCGCCCAACGATAGCTCGATCATCTCGTGGCCAAACTGGAGCGGCGGCACGCGGCCATCTGGCGGATCCGTGATGAGCGACGTCCGTCGGTCATCGACGACGCCTGCACCCCGGTCAAACCAGAAGTTGTTGTAACCACCGACGTTTGCGCCCACGGGCAGCGGCGCCCTCCCCACCTCGCTCGGCAGGTCCGCCTCAACTGCCCGCTGAACCGACCGTGCTTCGATCTCGGCGGCTTCCTCCTCGGTCAACGTAGCCTGCTCGTGGTCCTCGGGGCGCTGTAGTGGTGTCAAGGTACGAAAGTCCCACACCCCCTGCAAGTCCGGCCGTCCATCGGCAGTTCGAGGCATCGTCCAGGATTCTCGGCTCTGCGCCAACCCAGGCAGTGGCAGCAGCAGGCCGAGAGTGACTGTGAGCGCAGCGGCAACAATCCTCGGGTGGCGCATGAGTTTCTCCCCTTCTCGTCGTTCCGTCGGCCAGGCCGAATTCAAGAACTCTCCCACGTCGAATGGCGCGATACACACTCCCCTATGCCGCCTTCGCCGATCTTGGCGGTGATGCTGTACGGGCCGGGTGGTGCCGGGTTGTAAGGGCATCAGTTCGCTACACAGTCGGTCCCGCGGCGAGAACCGCTTCGCTCACACCATCCGCGTACGACTTGAAGTTCTCCTGAAACAAAGTCGCGAGCTTCCTAGCAGTGTTGTCATATCGGCCCGGATCGCTCCAGGTCACTTTCGGGACGAGTATGTCTTTCGGCACACCCGGGCACTCGGTGACGATGTCGAGCCCAAAGTACGGTTCCCGCTCACCCGGCGCGTCAGTAAGGTGTCCGGCATGGATGCCATCCATTATCGCTCGGGTGTAGGAGAGTTTGATGCGGTGCCCGAGGCCGTACGGACCGCCGCTCCAGCCGGTATTTACCAACCAGATCTTGGCAGTGTGGTCGATGATCTTGCTCGATAGTAGTTGCGCGTACTTCCCTGGGCGCCAGACTAGGAACGGTCCGCCGAAACAGGGCGAGAAGGTCGCTTGGGGCTCTGTGACGCCAACTTCTGTCCCCGCCACCTTGGCCGTATACCCGCTGATGAAGTGGTACTCGGCCTGCTCGGGCGTCAGCCGGCTTACCGGCGGGAGCACGCCAAATGCATCGCACGTGAGGAAGACCACGTGGGTCGGGTGGCTCGCAATGCATGGGATCCGTGCATTCGAGATGAACTCGATCGGATAGGCACCGCGTGTGTTCTCCGTGACGCTGCTATCCGAGAAGTCGACATGGTGATCGGCTTCGTCGTACACGACGTTTTCCAGCACCGACCCGAAGCGGAGTGCATCAAAGATCTGTGGCTCGGCCTCACGAGTCAGATAGATCGCCTTAGCATAGCACCCGCCCTCGATGTTGAAGATGCCCGCATCGCTCCAGCAGTGCTCATCATCCCCGATCAACTCGCGTTTCGGATCGGCCGAGAGTGTCGTCTTCCCGGTCCCTGAGAGACCGAACAAGACGGATGATGCACCGGTCGTTGGATCGACGGTCGCCGAGCAGTGCATCGACAAGACACCGCGCTTCGGCATCAGGTAGTTCATCAGCGTAAACACGGCCTTCTTCATTTCGCCAGCGTATTGAGTTCCGAGAATCACGACTTCCTTGCGTTCGAGACTCAGGTTGACGCTCGTCTTTGACGTCATGCCCGTCGTGTAGCGGTTGGCAGGGAACGCTCCTGCGTTCAGGATGACGCAATCCGGCGTGCCGAAGTCCGTCAACTCTCCAAGACCCGGGCGAATCAACATGTTGTACATGAACAGCGCGTGATAGGGACGCGCGCAGATCACGCGTACTTTGAGCCGATAGTCGGGGTCCCAGCCCGCGAATGCATCCACACAGTACAGCTCTGGGCGAGTGTTCAGATAGTCAATCGCTCGCTCGCGATTCACAAAGAAACTCGACTCTTCGAGTGCGATATTGATCGAGCCCCACCAGACGTCATCTACCGACTCAGGATGCTCGACTACGCGCTTGTCTTTTGGCGAACGGCCGGTCTTGTCGCCGGAATAGGCGATCAGTGCGCCCGTATCGGACAACGTCGCACCGAGGTCAAGCCGGAACGCATCCTTATACAGAGCAGCCGACGGGGCGTTCCTGTGCACTGTTGTGACATCGATTTCGTACTCGCTGAGATCAAACATCCTGCCATCCCTTCGTGTGGAGCGCCTGACAGTGCGCCTGCACAAACCACGACGCCATGTTCATGCAGGTCCATTCCCAGGCGATCCTGCAATTAGCCCGATGAATCCTGCAGATCGCACGATCTTCAGCGGGACCTGGCGGTTCAGCTTCGTATCGGTGGCCTGATAGACCTGGCCCATGCCCCCCTCGCCGATGAGGGCGGTGACGTCGTAATGGCCGAGTCGGGAGCCAACTGATAACGCCATGTCTCGGTTCTGGGTCGTCTGGATTCTAGCGGTTCCTCTCGTCGAGATTCACACGGCGTAGTAGTGCAGGATACCGGGCGTCGTCTCGCAGTGGGCTAAACATTGGATGCACCTTGAGATAGAACATCATGGGTTCGTGTTCGTCAATGCTCCGGTGAGCCCATTCGAACGCTGTATCCAGCTCTGTGAGAGCGGCATACACGACGAGCGCCGTGAGCGGCGTGACGTAGGTCGTTCGGCTGATTTCTTCCAGACTCTGGAGAACCTGGAGCGCCTTGTCTCGCCGACCAGCCAGGGCGTGGAGCACGCCGAGTATCGGCACAAACGTCTTCACGGGGCCGAATGTGTCGATCGCCTCCTGAACAATGACCAGTGCTTCATCGAACTTGTGTTGAAACGCCAGCGCGTACCCGAGCTCCACCAGCGTCAGCGGGTGGCCAGGGTCCAGCTCCAGGGCGCGGCGGCTGGACACCTCGGCCTCCTCAAATCGGCCCTCATACGTGAGCACCCGTGCCTGAATCGCACGGATCCGTCCGGCGAGCGGATCCAGCTCAAGGCTCTGATCCACCTGGGCCGTCGCCTCCTCAAACTTGCCCTGCCCGAGGTAGTACAAGGCACCGTAGAGTGCCACGGTGTTCTCCGAGGAGGGTGCCAAGGTAATTCCGCGACGAAACAGCCGATCGGCGGCATCCCAGTCCCACTCCTTCCACAACACGTTGAATGCCAGCACACCGTGTGCCTCCCCGTGACCCGGGTCCAGTTCCAGTGCACGTGCGGCGAGGCGAGCGATCGTGTTCAATGCATCGCGCGGCTCGGCGAACATCCATGCCGCAACGCCGTGATGCAGGGCAATGCTCACGACCGCGTCAACGTATTCGGGATCGATCGAGAGCGCTCGCTCGAAACAGTCGAGGGCCTTCTGAGCCGCAGATGGCGTGAACAAGCTCCAGTAATGCCGCCCTTCGGCCAGAGCCTCGTAGGCTTCCACATTCGTGGTGCGCTGGGTTGTGGGTCGGGGGGGAGACGGCGTTCCTCCCAGCCTTGCCTGCAGCTGCTTGGTAACCAGTAAGTTGGCGGGCTTGATGTCCCGATGCACGATGCCAGCCTAGTGTGCTTCGGCCAGTCCCTGCCCCACCTGTGTGGCGATATCGACAGCGTCGTCAAGTTTCAGCAGGCCTCGTTCTATCCTTTCCTTGAGCGTCTCCCCCTCGTAGCGGGCCATCACCAGATACAACTGGCCGTCGTCGGTCTCATTGATCTCGTGGATCGTGCAGATGTTCGGGTGGTCCAACGCTGACGCGGCCTGGGCTTCTTGGAGGAACCGCTGCTTGGCGGTGTCGTCCTTCGTCAGGTCCGGTGGCAGCAGCTTAATCGCCACCGTGCGCTTGAGGCGGGGGTCTCTGGCCTCATAGACGACGCCCATGCCGCCGCTTCCGAGTTCGGCGACGACCTCGTAGCGGCCGACCTGGGTGCCGGGGGACAGGGTCATTGTGCGACGCCGATTCTACCTCTGGGACGTGCCGGCAACGACTCCGTTGTTGACGACGTCTGCCCCAGTCGATCGCTACGGCGTCGGCAGCAGCCCGTCGCGATCCACCCACTCGCCGCGCTGCATCACCCGATCAATCGCGACCGTGTTCCGGATATCGGCAAGTGGATCGGCATCGAGCAGAATCAGATCGGCGATCTTGCCAACCTCGAGCGTCCCAAAGTCGGACTCGCCGACCGGCGGCATCGCCCGGGCCCCGGTAGCGGTGGCGGCGACGAGCGCCTGCATCGGCGTCAGCCCCGCCTCGACGTACAGCTCCAGCTCGTGATGCGTCCCCCAGCCCATCGGAACATTGCGGGTCCCGCTGTCCGTCCCGAGGGCGACGGAGATGCCGGCATCATGGATGGTCTTCACGAACGCCTGCACCTGCCGGAACGCCGCCTTACGGTCCTCGAAGCCGGCGTCCTCGACGACGTTCGCCCGTACCTCCGGGTCGTCCCAGCTGGCGAGGGCATCCGGATTCATCGCGGCGCGCAGTTCCGCGTCGTCCAGCAGCTCTGGATGCTCGGCGAAATGCCAGTTGTTCTGGCTGATCGACAGGGTCGGCGAGAAGACGATGTCGTTGTCGCGCGCCAGCTGCAGAAACTCCTGACTGGGCCGTGGGTCGTCTATCGGGACGCCCGCTCCGGGGCCGAACGTCCTGACCGTGCTGTGTAGGAAGTCCTTCAGGCCCGCCTCGATCAGCTGGCGGCCATCGGCCTCTTCGTCGATGTGCGCGACCGGCACGAGGCCGTTTGCGATCGCCTCGTCGATGATCGCGGTCCGAATCTCCGGGGTGATCTTCAGGCCCGGCTCTGGTACCTCGTTGACCCACATCTTGACGAAGTGCGCGCCGAGCGCCGCCTGCTCGCGGACCAACTCCCGCGCCTCCGCCTCTGTGGTGGGCTCATTCCTATTGCCCGAGCCGAAGCCGCCTGGATGGGTAAAGCCGAGGCCAGCCGTGAACATGCGCGGCAGTCCGGCCCGCCCAGCGTTCGCCTCGAGCATCAGCGCGACATTCTCGGGGGTGTCTGTCCCGATACTCCGGGCGGTGGTGACACCGTAGTAGAGCTGCGTCCGGAGCTGCCGCTCAACCGCCGCCACGTCTCCTGGGTAGTGGTTGTGCGTGTCGACGAGCCCAGGGATGATGGTCTGCCCGGTCACATCGAGCGCCTCCGCGCCATCGGGAACGGTGGTCGTCTCCCGTGGACCGGCGGCGATGATGCGCCCGTCGCGAATCACCACGACCGCGTCGGCAACCGGATCCGCGCCAGTGCCGTCGATCAGCTGCGCGCCGACGATCGCGAGGCCCCCGGGCTCACCGGAAGACTCACCCGATGGCGCCGGGCTCTCCCCGCAGGCAGCGAGGGTCGTGATGGCCAGAAGGGTAAGCAGTCGTGTTGCGTTCCAGGTGTGTGGCATGGTGTCGAGCATGTTATCAGTCAATCGCTCGTCCGCCCCCGCGATGCACGACTCGGGCAACGCGAGCTTTCAGACCGAGCCGCCAGTCGGCACCGTCGCCGTCGCATACCGGTTGAGAAGTCCGCCGCGCTGGGGGAACCGGCGGTGACATACTGCCGGCGGTCGTCGGTCTCGTCGGTCTCGTCGGTCTCATGGGAGAGGGCGATCATAGCCTTCAACCATGCGGCCCTCAATGGTCGAGTCGGGAGCACCGGTTGCACCGATCCCCACTTCCGGTCACGCCACCACTTGGTCAACGTGTAGTCGGCCGCCCAACCGCACCCTTCTGAGACTGGATCGCCAGGTTTGACCTCAATGGCTCCTTGTCGCGCTATTTTTTGCCGCGGTTGCGCCAGATGTGGTTAGAGCGCCACGCGAAGCAGACCCGACACACCGGGACTAGCCTAAGAGCCGTAGACCTCTCGCTCGGTCTCATCAAGCACGTGTTGTCTGGGACACTGACGCGACTGCGCAAACTGAAATCCATTGCAAGCGTCACCGAATCGGCGTAGCGTGTAGGCAATCGATTCCCCCACACAGGAGGCCCCGATGGTACCCGGCCGTCTCGAGGAACCGCTGCAGCGACTCCGGTCGGAATACCTAACCGTGCCCATGCTCTCCCTTACGCCCGGAGAAGTCGCACGAATTGTGAACGTCGATCCCTCGACCGCTCGGGACCTGATACAGGCGCTCTATGAAGCGCACTTCCTGGAATGCACTCGGGATGGGCGATTCACTCGCGCTGTGCCCCACCGCGAGTAGGTCGACGCAGCGTGCAGGACGGATAGCCGGCTGGTCCCGGGTCCGGACCCACGCTGCTCACGAACTAGTCCTCAATGTCCCTCCGCATCTGTTCGTACTCGTCTCGCGTGACCTCACCCTTGGCGTACCGGCGGCAAGACCCGCAGAGCCAGACTGGGCGCGCCGTGGCGGTTCGCCGAGGCGCTCACCAACTCCGAGGACTCGTCGACCTTGAACACGTCGTTCATCGAACGGATGAATCTGACCATCCGACAGGGTTCGGCCTATCTATCTCGACGAACGCTCGGCTATGCTCGATCGGAGGAGAAGCTCGCTGCACATCTCGAGCTCCTGCGCTGCCACTACAACTTCGTCCGCCCGCACCGCGCTGCGGTTGGGGTGAGACTCGCACTCCGGCGATGCAGGCCGGACTCGTCCTGCGGCGACTCACGTTCCGGGAGGTGTTCCTGTGTCAGCCATCCCTTTTAGTGGGTATCGATGTGATCATGTGCGCCGGGCCGGGCCGGTTACCCAACGCCCCGAGACAGGAAGAGCTCCTGGCCGCCTGAGCAACAGTTGATGGCGGAAGCACCTCGCTGCGTTGTCGACAGATCCTCAGCCGGCTAGCTCTTGCGTATAATCGCCCCCCTTGTGTCAATGGCCCTCACTTCAGGCGCCCAACTCGGTCCGTACGTGATCGTCAGCCAACTTGGCCAGGGCGGTATGGGGAAAGAGGGCCGTTGGAGCTGGATGACGCCATCGACATCGCCATGCAGGCCGGGCAGGCACGGGCGAAGGCCCGGCTGCTGGAATCGTGCATCGGGACATCAACCTGCCAACCTGTTCCTCACGAAGCGCGGGACGGTCAAGACCCTCGACTTCGGTCTCGCGAAGCTGGCGGGAACCGATGGGGTCACGCGGAATCGGCACGACCGTGGGCACGTAGCTGCGGGTCACGGGCTCTAGCATGAAGTCTCCCTCGAGCGAGCTGGCTTACATCTTCCGCAAGGGCGAAATGCGCCGAGACATCCTGGCGCTCCTTCGCTATGCCATCTTTCTAGTCGCGGTGATCCTTCTCTACGCAGCCCTCTTCCAAGTGATCATGGTTCAAGTCGAAGGGCAGTCGCACTCGTGGATCACGGCGGTCTACTGGACGGTGGTCACGATGAGCACGCTCGGCTTCGGCGACGTGACCTTTACCAGCGACATCGGTCGGCTGTTTAGTCTCGTCGCGCTGGTGTCAGGGGTGGTGCTGCTGCTGGTCGTACTGCCGTTTACCTTTATCCGTTTCTTTTACGCGCCCTGGCTCGAAGCCCAGGTCCGCCTCAGGGCACCCCGGCGGGTACCCTCTGGCGTTCGAGATCACGTCATCATCAGCCGCCACGATGAGATCGCCGCGGGTCTTATCGAGAGGCTGCGGCCCGACGGGATCCCGTACTACGTCGTCGAGCCTGACCCAGCGGCGGCAGCTCGCCTGTTGAGCGAGGGGATTTCCGCGATCACAGGCGAGCTCGACAGCCAGACGACCTACGACGGATTGCAGGTGAACCAGGCCCGCCTACTGCTTGCAAACTGCGAGGATACGACGAACGCCAACATTGCGTTGACCGTCCGTGAAGCGTCCCCCGACGTGCCGATCGTTGGTATCGTCGAGCACGAGGACTCGATCGACATCCTGGAGCTAAGCGGATGTAATCACGTTCTGCCGCTGAAAGTGCGCCTGGGAGAGTACCTCGCGAACCGCGTCAGTGCTGGTGCTGGTAAGGCGGACGTCATCGGCACCGTCACGGGGCTCCAGATCGCCGAATTCTCCGCGCGCAACACGTCGCTGGTCGGCCTGGCCGTTCGCGAAACTCGGCTGCGCGAGCGGACGGGGCTCAACGTCGTCGGCGTCTGGCATCGTGGGCGGCTGATGCCCGCCTTTCCCCAAACCCTGATCACCAGTGAGACCATAGTGATCGTCGTCGGCACGCCGGCGCAGTTGACCGGGCTTGACAGCTTGCTCGAGACCCAGCCCCACTCCGAGGCGCCCACGCTGGTCATCGGGGCTGGTGCCGTCGGAAGCGCCTCCACCCGAGCGCTTAAACGTAAAGGCATCGCCGTCCACGTGCTCGAGCGTGACCCGCAAGCGCAGGAGCTTCTGATGGGCGTCGCGGATCAAGTCTTCATCGGCGATGCCAGCCACCGCGAGGCCCTCATGAAGGCGGGACTTGCCGACGCGCCGTCGGTACTCCTCACGACGGGCGATGATGCCGCAAACGTCTACCTCGCCGTCTACTGCCGGCGGCTCAAGCCGGATCTCCGCATCGTGAGCCGGATTACGCACAACCGGAACCTCGAAGCCATCCACCGCGCCGGGGCGGACTTTGCGCTCAGCTACGCGTCCCTTGGCGCGGAAGCCGTGGTTTCTCTTATTGAAGGGCACGAGCTGGTGCTTCTGGAAGAAAACGTCGACCTGTTCTCGGTGCAGCTGCCACCGTCGTTGGAGAACAAGACGCTGGCCGAGAGCGGCATCGGGTCACGGACCGGGCTTAGTGTCGTCGCGATTCAGCAGGATGGCCAGTTGGTGACGAACCTCCGGGCGTCGATGCAGCTGGAGGCCGGAGCCCAGCTCATGATGCTCGGCAGCGTGCAGCAGCGGAAGGCGTTTTCCGACACGTTCGGCTAGTCGTCACCTCGTCCGGACGAGGCTCAAGTGGGCCAGCGGATTCAGCCATCCCGTATGGTGCGATTAGTCGGCCGACCGCTCATGCGGCCTCTCGATAGTAGAAGTTGAGCAATCCTCCGAGCCACTTTGCCGCACCCTTGATGGTTAGCTCTTGGTGGTCTCGACCGCCGTCCACGGCAATACAAGTCGGCCATCGAGAACTGGTGGCACGAGACAGCAGGCCGAGCGCATTCAGGGCGGCGAGAACGCCCAGATCCAAGCCTCGGCTATCCTTGGCTCATCGCTAGCCCAACGCTAGCCACAGGCCCTGCCTGGCGGTGTTCCGTTCATGGCTGAACCTCGCTAAACTACTTATAAGAAAGTGCCGAGGGTGGGGATCGAACCCACACGGAGTGTTGGCTCCACAGGATTTTAAGTCCTGTGCGTCTGCCAGTTTCGCCACCTCGGCATATCGGTGGTAAGCCGCCCTATTCTAATGACTTATGCACTCGAACGTCGTCCGAATTGACGCGATCAGGATGCTGATCAGGGCCAGTTTGTGCGAACGATGTGCGAAGATTCCTGGCTTCCTCGAATTTATGCAGGGCATGTTGCAAGCCTACCCGGGTCGTCGACAGATATCGGCTGGTCGTGGTGATGTTCGCATGGCCCAACCAGTCGCGCACCTGATGATCAGGTCGCGAAGGTGCGGCTCGGCGTGGGCCGGCAACCGATCATCCTCGTCACCTTCAAGCCTCCGCGTTCTCGGCGTCTCGACCTTGCCGTCCAGCTTAATCACCGGCACGCCATGCAGTGAGAACGGCGTGCGGTCGACATGGCCCTCTGTGATAGCCCACCGGAATAGATGCCGTAGAGGCGCCAACGGTCGGTTTGGCCCGGCCCCGGCCTTGCTTACTCCCGGGCCGGTGCGCGATCCATTCGCGTCGGATGTGTTCCACGTCGGACTTCATGATCGCCGCGATGGGCTTCGCGTGCAACGCGATCTGGGTCGCGTTCCCGGCTGGGATCTGCGCTCGCTTCAGTGCGTCGATGTGATACTCCATCACACGCTGGGCATCGATCTTTCGCGCAGCTGTCCGCACGTGTCCTTCGATATACAGTTCGGCCACGTCGCCAAACGTCAGGCCGATTGAAGGCACCGTGGGGGCGGCTGGTGCTACCGGGTCGATTCCGCTTCGGGGCTCCCCCCGCTGCCGGTCCGCCCAAGACAGAGGTGGACCCCAGGCAAGCTGCAGATGCTATCCTGGCCGCCATCGCCGAGTTTGAACGGGCGAGGATCGCCGAACGGGTGCACGGGGTTAGCCCGTGCCAAGAAGCAGGGCAAGAAGCTCGGTCGCCCAGAGCGGACCGTGCCAGAGACCGTCTTGGCTCCGGTCCGGGGCCTGTCTAGTCGGGAGGCAGCCAAGCGACTCGGCATGTCTCCCACCACCGCGTATCGTTGGCTCTCGCGACAATCTTCGTAACTGTGTTAGCGTGTGGCCTCTTTAACCCAACAAGGAGGTCACCCATGTTGTTTGCTGTGACCTACACCTGGAAAGAGGCGAGCGAGGCGAGCGAAAAGCGTGCGTTGCAGCTCTTCACGAATTGGACTCCGCCCGCTACGTATGACATCAAAGCCCACTACTCGTTCGGCGATGCGACCGGCGGCATTCTGATAGCCGAAGTCGACTCCGTCGCGACCCTGACGGAGGCGACTGCCCCGTGGGGACCGTTCTTCGACCTCAAGGCAATCCCGGTGATGGACGTCGAGGGCGCGGTTCCGATCTTCCAGAAGACCAATGCCTGGCGAGATTCGGTCGGGTGACCGTTCCGAAAAACCCTCTCGACTTTCGCCTGCCTGAGTGTCGGATTCGTTAGGAAAAAGGGCCTCCCCGTGAGGCCCTTTTCTGTTCCGGAAGACAGATGTTTGATGGAACGGTTGGCTCCTTCCACTCCTGATTAGCGCCTTCCCTAGTCGACGGTGGGTCCTGTCTTGCATACACGGACTCCAGATGCCGTTCGTCTGCCGTGCCACCAGGAGGCATCATGTTGTCGAGACGGGAGCTATTCAGCGGCGTGCTGCTCGGCGGAGCCAGGGAAGGGGCCGGTGCCGGCATCAATCAGGACGGTCTCTCCGTCCCGGAAATCGTGCGAGCACTCGACGGGATTCAAGAGGAACTCCGCATGGCGAGGACGACGTGTACGCCCGCCGTGTGCGACGAAGTCGAACAGATTCGCGCGCACCAACGGACGTTTCTCAGGAGCCATCAGAAGTTCCCTGATTTCATAGAGGTCGGCACCCGGATCTGGGAGCGCGTGCAGGACTGGCAGCTCGGGACGGCACAGCCGATCAGCATCGAGGTGCAACCCGGGGGGCGCTACTCCGTGGCGTTCGGTCCCACCACGCTCCTCCTCAGGCCGGACGTACGTGAGGACTTCATCGGCTTTCCATACGACCGCCCGTTGTTGGGATGATGTTCGAGGCAACACTCCCGCGTGCAGAGTGTCACCGAGCAGGGACGCACTGAGAGCCAACGGGGGCGAAGACCGGCCAGCGGCCGAGGGTGGTGGGGCGGCTCACGGACGCGGTGATGGACGCCCGAGCCGCCGGTGAAGTGGGATGGTCATCCACACCACCCCTCGATGCGCCGAGAGCCGCTGCTGAGTAGTGTCGGCTGCGGGATCGACTGCCACCCCTACTGCCATGCCACCCTCAAGGGGAGTTGGCCGTGGCAGCGCGAACCTCAGCGCGTCATCTTCGTATCTCCGGACAGGGGGATCAGACAATGACCCACGACGTCGTCCACACCGAGGCACCCGACCATGCGGGTGTGGCGTTTCACCCGCCCGTTCTGCTGCTCCTCGCGCTGCTGTTGGGTGTCGGAGCGCGGTGGATCACCCCGCTCCGGTTCCTACCAGACGCGGTGGCGATACTGGCGGGACCGGTGGTCGTCACCGTGTCACTCGGGTGGTTCCTCTGGGCGGTCGTCACGATGCGTCGCGGCGGCGCGTCCATCCCGACCAGTGCGCCGACTGAAGCCATCATCCAACGGGGTCCCTATGCGTGGTCACGCAATCCCATCTACCTCTCGATGGTTGCGTTGCAGGTGGGCGTCGGGATCTGGGCCAATAGTGGCTGGTTCCTCGGGCTCGCCGTCGGGTCAGCCGGGCTGCTTTGGTGGGGCGTCATTTCGCCGGAAGAACGCTATCTGGAACGGATGTTCGGGCACGCCTACCTCGAATACAAGGCTCGCGTCCGGCGTTGGGTCTAATCCTGACTGTGCGGTGGCTCGGAGCCAGTAGCCGCGCGTCACCGCTCGGCGCTTCAGCAGTTCTTGATCGCGCGTCAACAACACACACCCGCCAGCGGCGATTCCGGACAGTTCGCCATCGTCGAGGTCGTTCCGATAGACCGTATCGAATCCAGCGAGTCGGAGATAGGCGGCCAACCGTCCGAGATGCACATCCAGGACGAACCGCAGGTCACGAAGCGGCTCCGGCCGGACCTTCGTGACCGTCGCGATGTCAACGGACTCGAAGACCGGGTAGACGCTAATGCGGTCGCCGTCATGCACCGGATGGGCGAAGTCAACCGAGTCGCCGTTGACCAGTAGGAGATCCGCTTCGGTGTGCGGCACGCCGGCGGCCTCGATCAGATCCTTGACCGACGGCCGGACGGTGAACGATCGTTCGCGAGTCCGGTGGCGGTCTGCTCGGGGCAGAAAGTCGTTGAGCTCCGCGTAGAACCGGAGGGTCGCCCGTGGCATGTCGCCTTCTGACCCTAGAATACCTGCCGCCGGACGAAGACCATGCCGGCCCGCCACCCCGCCGGCGAGGGCTGCGTCTCGACGCGGACGCTTGACCGCGCCCTCAGGACTCTCAACGGCAACGCCACGCCCTGGCCGATAGGGAAACTGCGGTTCTGTTAGCATCTCGACCACGGCAACGTCAGCGACAACATGCCCGCTCCGATTAGTCCTTCCTGCGTCCGCTACATCAAGCTCGGACCAGGAGGCGGCTGGGAAAAGGAGTGCCTAGAGACCGGCATCATCCGTATCGGGTTCGGCAGCGCCAGCGAGGTTCGGTTTGGCCTGTGCCGGGGTGCCCGCTGGAGCGACCTCGCAGAATCCTTTATGGCCGAGGGCAAGGACACGAGCACCGCCACGCGATGCACCAGGGAGCTGCGTCTCTTCTTCGAGGACGACGGCTCCACGCTCTGGATCACCTTCCTGGGCGAGCGCCTGTGTTGGGGCTTCGTCGGCCCCATGCCGCCTGAACCGCATAACGACCGCAACGGCTTGTGGCGGCCTATCGCAGGCGGCTGGCGGTGGACCGACCAGAATGGAGAGGAGCTCACCAAGGACCGGCTTCCCGGTGCCTTGACCAAGCTGGCAGCGTATCAAGGCACGTCCTGTGATGTTGAGCAGGCTGACGATGTCGTCCGCCGGATCAACGGCCACACCATACCAGCCGTGGAACGGGCCCTGGCGGCCACTCAGGAGATGAAGGCATCCACGCTGGAGTTGATGAGGCGTCTGGAACCGCGTGACTTTGAGCTGCTGGTTGACCTCGTCTTCACGACCAGCGGCTGGCGACGAGTCGGCCTCGTCGGCAAGACCCAGACAACCCTGGACCTCACCCTCCCGAGCACTGGTGAGCGTGCGCTCGTGCACGTGACGTCCAATTCAACCTCTCAGGAACTCGCCGAGTATGTCGCCGCTCTCGAAGACAGTCCCTTCGACCGGATGTTCTACGTCTTCCATTCAGGCGAGGCGGCAACCGACGACCTACGGGTCACAGTCATTGGACCCGAGCAGCTCGCTGACTTGGTCGTGGACGCGGGCTTGGTCGGCTGGCTGATTCGCAAGGCGTCCTGAAACTGCTACACCGCGACCCGTGCTTTTCCCCTGGTTTCCGGCTTCCACAGAAAACGCGTGCCCCGTTGGGGCGTGGCACCCGGTCACCGCCTCGTGCACGTGAGCACCGCTATGCCTGAGACACGAAGCCTGATATATCCTCGACACCCCATCGTTCCACGGCTCTGCCGTTCTCGATGGCATGACGCTTTGCATTGCAAAGTTAACTCATGAGTGATGCAACGAGTCGTTTCGGCCGCGTCCTTCAGTTCTCACCGGCCGCGATCCTGATGCTGGCCACACCGCTGCTCGCCGCCTGCACTCCGATATGCGAGGCAGTCAACTCGTGGAGTGCCTGTTACTCCGATATACACGGCGACGACCCCTCGGCGGTGCACTCTGAGATTGACGAGCCCCCGGCAGCCGAGCACGCCGACGCCGTCGAGCGCGCTCGCTCGTTCGTCCGCGCCTTCGTTGTCGAGGAGAACCTCCCCGGCCTGTCGCTCGCCGTGGGTAAGGCCGGAGAGGTCGTCTGGGCCGAGGGCTTCGGCTGGGCCGATATCGAGGAACGGCGACCCGTGACACCGCGGACACGTTTCCGCATCGGCGGTGTCGCCAAGCCGATGACCGCCACCGCCGTCGGCCTGCTGCTGGAGCGTGGCGAGCTCGACATCGACCTGACGGCGCGTCACTACGTGCCGAGCTTTCCCGAGAAGCCGTGGTCGTTCACCACCTGCCACCTGATGGGACACATCGCCGGCATCCGCCACTTCCCCGACGACGAGGAAATGCTCTACCGCCGCACGTCCTGCACCAGCCCGCTCGACGCGCTGGTGATCTACGCCGACGATCCGCTGCTGTTCGAGCCGCCGACCCGCTACGAGTATTCGAGCTACGGCTGGATGCTGGTGGGGGCAGTTGTCCAAGCCGCTGCCGGCGAACCATTCCTCCACTTCATGCAGCGCGAGGTGTTCGACCCGCTGGGAATGGGCGATACGGTGCTCGATGACCCTGCCCGCCCAGGAGTCGAGACCACGAGCTTCTACTGGCCCTTCGCGGCCGGCGATCCGAAACACGGCATCGAGAACGCCAACAACCCCGACAACACCTGCCTTCAGGGGGCCGCCGCGCTCCTGTCGACGCCCGCGGATGTCGTGAGATTCGGCGCCGGCATACTCGACGGACGCCTGATACAGGCTGGGACACTCGACATGCTGCGCACGCCGCTCCAGGTCGTTTCTGGCGAGTCAACGGGGCACGGCCTCGGTTGGTTCGTACGGCAGATTCCGATCGGGCCAACCGCGGAACTGACGACGGTTTTCGGTCACGACGGGAGGTCGGCAGGCGGCACGACGTCGTTCGTGACGGTTCCCGAGGACGACGTCGTGATTGCGTTGACGGCCAACGTGTCCTACGCCCGAAACCTATCGTCGCTGTCAGCTCGGCTCGCCGATCTCTTCGTCGCCCCGCCGAGTCTCGATCTGGAGGACAGACGCTGAATCGCCGCGCAGCCCGAGACGCCTCGAGAATCGAGCGACTGCCAGTTGCCAATTATTACTTTGCATTGTAAAGTTTCCTGTTGAATCTAACGCGGACCTGACTCTCTCTGTATGCAGCTCGACGAAGCGTTACGCCAGATTTCCGACATTCGCGAGCAGATGGCCCGAAGCGGGGTGTTTCGCGGCTACCGCTCGCTGACCGTCGGATCTTCGGGCGTGGTCGGTCTGCTTGCCGCGGCCTTTCAATCGCGGTGGGTCCCATCGCCTGAGAGCAACCTGGATCGCTATCTAGCTCTGTGGCTTGGCGTGGCTTGTGTCAGTCTCGTCGTCGCAGGCAGCGAGATGTACTGGCGGGCGCGGGTCGCTGGTTCGGAGCTAGCCCGCGAGCGAACAGTGCTCGCGGTCCACCAATTCTTGCCGTGCGTGGTGGTGGGTGCTCTCCTCACGCTGTGCATTTACCGCGCCGCGCCGCAGGTGGCCTGGATGCTACCTGGACTGTGGTCGCTGGTCTATGGTCTCGGCGTGTTTGCCTCCTATCGGCTCCTTCCCCGGCAGGTGTCGTGGGTCGGCTCGTACTACGTCCTGTGCGGCTGCGGCTGGTTGTTGTCGGGGCAGGGCGCCAACGCGTTTTCACCCTGGCAGATGGGCGTGAGTTTCGGCGGCGGCCAACTGCTGGGTGCCGCGATTCTGTATTGGACTCTGGAGCCACCGATGACTCAGCACAAACCGAGTGAGTCGGCCAAGAGCGAGAAGGTGACTGCAGGCGCGGGGCGGTTCTCCTACGAGGGTCTCGACCGCGCGATGCACGAGAAGGCCCGGTTGGGCATTCTAGCCTCCCTCGCGGCCAATCCCGAGGGCGTACTTTTCAACGATCTGAAGGAGCTCTGTTCGCTGACCGACGGGAATCTCAGCCGGCACCTCGCCGTCTTGAAGGAAGCGGGGCTGGTCGAAACCTGGAAAGGCGCGACGGGACCGCGACCGCAGACGATGTATCGATTGACCGCCGACGGGCGTCAGCGGTTCGCCGATTACATCAGTGTCCTGGAGAAGGTCGTCGCTGATGCGCAAGCTGAAGTGAAGGGGGAAGTCCACCAGCGACGTGTGTCAGGGAGCTGGTCACCCGCGTGATCCGGTGACCCCTTTTTTGACTCGCAGCTTTACATTGCAAAGCTTAAATTTGGAAAGGCGGCCAGTCATGAAGGTCATTCGAGCTGAGGAGTTGGGGATGTGCTTCGGGGTCCGAGACGCGCTGCATGCCGTTCAGTTGGTGCACGACCCCGCTCTGGTCACGATCCACGGCGAGCTGGTCCACAACCCGCGCGTCACCAAACGACTGGACGAGGCGGGGTTTCACCAGACGCCTGAGGACTCTCGTAGCTCGGCCGCCAGTACCCCGGTGGTCTTGATCACGGCACACGGCGTCAGCGATGCGGAGCGGCGTCGACTGGCCGTCGCGAACAAGGAGCTGATCGACACGACCTGTCCGCTGGTCCGTCGGGCGCACGAAGCCGCCCAGGAGTTGCAGGCCGAGGGCCGGCACGTCTTGTTGATCGGCAAGACCGGCCACGTCGAAGTGCAAGGCATCGTCGACGACTTGGACAGCTACGACGTGATCTCTGATCCGGTCGACGTCAAGCGCTACGAGTACCGGCGGTTGGGTGTCGTCTGCCAGACCACCATGCCGCCGGATGTGGTTGCCGACGTCTGCGCGTGTATGCGGCGCCGGAACCCCCTGGCTGATATCCGCATCATCGACACGGTCTGCCAGCCCACCAAGCTACGGCAGCGGGCACTGCTCGACCTGGTGCGTCGTGTGAACACGGTCGTCGTGGTGGGCGGCCGGAATTCAAACAACACCCGGCGGCTGGTTCACCTGTGTCACGAGCACCATATTCGGACCGTTCACGTCGAGAGTGCGGATGACTTGGATCCCACCTGGTTCGACGACGTGCACACAGTCGGGCTGACGGCCGGCACATCGACACTCGACGAAACGGTCGACGAGGTGCACCGCGCCCTCGAACCGATCGGTTCGCATCGCCCTTACCCGCGGATCAACCCATCCTAATTGAAGTGGTGAACACAATAATGCGCCCATGAATCTTCGAACGCCATCTCTATCCCACCTGTCACCGATGTCGTGCCTAGTCCGATCTCCGCGTAGGTAAACTCGAAACTGCCACTCGGGCGTGCCAGCGCAACGTGGAACGGTTGACCATTGAAATCGTTGATGATCGGTCTGCCTCTACTCTTCATGACGCCCGGGATGTCGACCCTTGCGGTTCTGAGCTCGAAGTTCGCTTCGAGATCAATCGGCAGCAAGCGCGTCTCGCAGAACTCCGAGCATACGGACGCGAAGACGGAGAAGAAATTGCTCAAGGGGGCGCATGCCTCGCCTGAGATAATCGTCTCAAGGGCGGTCCGTTGAGCCTCGTCGGCACGCTCGTCGACAACGATCTGGCGCTGGCCGTTTCCGTCCGCGATTTCGCCGGGCCACTTGTAAAGCCCCGCCCAATTCAGGCCTGCGAGCGGCGTATCGTTGAAATGGCCTTCAACGATGTTGCCGACAAAGGCCGACTGACAATAGCCGTGGGTGCTCGGCAAGTTGAACTGACAGCCGCAATTCACAGCGCAGTTACAGTTGTCATACGTTTCGCTCTTGAATACCCATTGAGCCGTCATTCTGGTGCCTTCCTCACGCGGCCAACCACTGTGTGCCCGAGACGTCCCAGGCGTCCCATCCCATCAAGCGGCTCATGCCTCCTCCGCGACCACTCCGCGACCAAGTCCCGCGCCGATCAACTTCGAGCGGGAGTAGTCGGCCTGCGTTGACGCGACAGAGAACACGGCGCCGTGTCTCGGCCTAAACGTCGAGAAGACGCCCGCCACGAACGGTTCGACAGTCACGACGTATTCGACGCCCTCCAGCGTGAGGACCTCCTCCACACGCTGAGCTTCGGTCAACTTGGCTGCGATGAAGATCCGTTGGAGGTCATGATGCTCCAGCGCGTCTGGCTCTACCCTGCCCATCGTGGCGATTCTGCCTGCTTCGTCCTCTGGTCAGTTGGTCAGTGGATGGTCAACCCGTCGCTCGCTGGCCTTGCGAGTACGCGTGCCACCGCTGTGGTCAGGGTGTCGACATCGGTGGCAAACGGCCCGGCGACGACGGCTCCGCTTGGAATCTCGATGGCGATCGCGACGCCCCCGTCCACGGGGGTCACAATCCAGCTCAGTCCACGGAGAGAGACGGATCGTGCCTCCGCGTCGGGGTTCTGAACGCGGTCAAAGCTCAGAAGTGTCAACCTGAGGACCTCGCGAACATCATCATCCGTCCAGTCCCCGGGTTCCGGACCGTCGCGATGAATGACTTCGTCCACGGCCTCGTCGTGTCCCTTGAGCAAGACTTCTGCTGTAAATGTCATGGGGTGCCGGTACGTAGCGCTAGAAGCTGAGCCTCGAACCGATCGGGATCGGTGGTCGGCTCCAGGCAAGAAAAGTTCGTGCAGACATATGCGGTCGCCTTCCCATCGACCATCGTCATCGCCCCGGTGAACGGAAGCTGTTCTGCAAGCATCTGCTGACGAATCCCTGGCTCGACAGTGATCGTGACCGCAAACGGCAGATAGATCGCCGCCAGACATCGTTTCAGAACCTGAGTGTCAGACCGGTCGGACGCCCCGACGATGACGATCTGAGACAGGCCGGTGTGGTACTGCGCCAAGGCGGTGGCCATCAGTGGGACGATTCGCGCGGCCTGCCCGAGGCGTCCCCCAAAACGAACCAGCGCGGTCTCGACCCGACGAATGTGAGCGGTGTCGGTATCAAGATGGGCCAGGGTCAACAGATTCAAAGCCGACACGGAACTCGCCGAGGGCTCTGCGCCATCGTAGTCGTCTTTCACACGAAGCAGCACTGACACGTCGTCCCCAGTCGTGCTATACCAGCCGCCGCCGGCCTCATCGCCAAACAACTGATCTTGCCGTGTCTGGAGGGTTCGGGCCCAAGCGAGCCATTCTGGATCACCGTCGGTCTGAAAGAGCTCGAGAAGGCCCCACACCATGAACGCATAGTCCTCACAATAACCATCGATCGAGGCGCGCCCCTCGCGATAGCGACGATGTAGCACTCCCAGCGATGGGTCCCACAGCGACTCGCGCACAAGCTGGGCGGCACGGGTGGCCATCTCCAGCACCCGCGGCGACTCCCACGGCAGCACCCGTGCCGCGCGGGCCGCCGCCGCGATCATCAGACCATTCCAGGCTGCCAGCACTTTATCGTCAAGATGCGGATGTGGCCGGGTGTCCCGTCGCGCCCGCAGCAAGTCGCGGGCATGGGCGAGTTTGGTATTCACCGCCTCGGCAGTCACGTTCATCTCCCGGGCGACTTCATCGACGGTCCGGGCCAGATAGAAATGATTCTTCCCAACAAACTCCCCGGTCGGGTCCTCCGGCGCATTGCCCGCCGCCTCGGCGCCGTATCGTCGAGCGACAAGAGCGGCGTCGTCACCGAGAATGGCGTCAAGCTCGTCGCCGGTCCACAAATAGAACGCGCCCTCAGTGGACGTCGCACCTGGACGGTCCACGTCTTCGGGGGGCAGACTGTCGGCGTCTTGCGCAGACAGGAAACCACCCTCGACGCCGGTCAACTCCCGCGAGACATAGACCAAGGTGTCGGCCGCGACGTCGAAGAAACGGGTGTCACCCGTCAACTGGCCGGCTTCGAGATATGCCAGCGTCAGCTGCGCCTGGTCGTAGAGCATCTTCTCGAAGTGCGGAATCCTCCAGGCAGCATCGACTGAGTACCGGTGAAACCCGCCGCCAACGTGATCACGCATCCCGCCATCGGCCATCGCTTCGAGCGTGCGGAGCGCCATGTCTCGCGGCCGCGGGTCACCGATGCGAACGTGCTCGCGCAAGAGAAACACGAGCTCAGACGGACGCGGAAACTTCGGCGCGCGACCGAAGCCGCCGTGGGTGGAGTCGAACGCCTGCGCGAACTGGGCTCGTCCGTCGTCGAGCGTGGCAACACCCGCGACCTGAGTCGTCTGGCCGTCCGAACCGACACCGCTTCCAACCTGCGTCTGTCTCAGCCGGTCCAGTAACTCCTCCGCGGACTGGACCAGTCGAGGCCGATCCTGTGCCCACAGCTCCGCCATCCGAGTCAGAATGTCGACGAACCCGGGCCGGCCATAGCGGGAGGTCGGCGGAAAATACGTACCTCCGAAGAACGGTTTCAGGTCGGGCGTGAGCCACACACTCATCGGCCAACCGCCGGAGCCGGTTGTCGCCTGGACAAACGCCATGTAGACGCGGTCGACGTCTGGACGCTCCTCCCGATCGACCTTGATTGAGACGAAGTGCCGGTTGAGCAGGGCGGCCACATCTTCGTTCTCGAATGACTCGTGCTCCATGACGTGACACCAGTGGCAGGTCGAGTAGCCGATGGATAGAAAGATCGGTTTCTCTTCGACCCGCGACTTCGAGAACGCCTCGTCGCCCCAGGCGAACCAATCCACCGGGTTCTGTGCGTGCTGGAGGAGATAGGGACTCAGCTCGTCGGTCAGTCGATTGGACATCACGCACCAATGGTGCAGGCACCTAACGCCTGAGGCTCAGCGGGGAGAACGGACGATCGTAGTCGCTCGTTATGGTTGGCCGCAAGGGCCCACGGGGCGGCGCTCACTGCCTCGAGGTATACAATGACGCCGCGAGTGTCGACGGATGAGCGCCCCCTCCAGCAAGGCCGGCCCGAAACCGATCAGCGGCAAGCGTGTCGCACTGCTCATCGAGCAGGACTTCGAAGATCAAGAGGTATTTGAGCCGCTCGAAAGCCTGCGTGCCGCCGGGGCCGAGGTGGTCATCGTCGGCCCCACGGCTCCGACCGACTTCACCGGTAAACACGGTGGGGCGTTGACGTCGGAGCTCGCGGCAGGTCACGCGCCGGCGAGCGAGTTTGACGCGGTCCTGATTCCAGGTGGATGGGCCCCGGATCGGATGCGGATGCGTCACGCGATGGTCGACCTGGTCCGTGATGTCGCGGCCGCCGGCAAGCCGGTCGCCGCGATCTGCCACGGCCCGCAGATGCTCATCTCAGCCAACGTCGTGCGTGACCGGATGGTCACCTGCTGGCCGTCAATCGCCATCGACATCAAGAATGCCGGCGGCCTCTACCTGGACAAGCCGGTGGTGGAAGACCGGAATCTGATCACCTCGCGCAAGGTTGGGGATGTGCCGCACTTCAGCAACGCGCTCATCCGGGCGCTCTCAGGCTAGTGTCCCGAATTCGATATACCTGTACACAAGGCGGCGCTGCGCCCGGGTGGCCAGGCGCGAAGAGCGAGCATGTCGGGAATATTCGAGCGATTCGCAACGCCGCCAGACGGGATGCAGCGCCGGCCGAATGTACAGGTATATCGAACTCGGGACACTAGTGGCCTCACACACTGGTGGAGCGTTCGGATCGGCTCTCGGCGGGTGGCTCAAGTCCTTTCCATGAGGGATACGAGCCGAGTGTCTTGAGGGAGGGTGCAAACTCGGCGAGGTGCATCAACGCACGGGCACACCGAAGCTCATCCCGGTTCGAGCTCAGATCGGCGTAAAAAAGATACTCGAACGGACGGTCTGGAATCGGGCGACTCTCCAGTTTGGTCAGATCGATGTCCCGTAACGCGAACACGCTCAGCGCCTTGAACAGCGCTCCGGCTTCATTCGACAGCCGAAACACGATCGTCGTCTTGTCGGGTGGTCCCAAGGGTGTCGCTTCTTTGGCCACGATCAGGAAGCGCGTCAAGTTGTCGGCGTAGTCCTGAATGCCAGACTGCAGGACCTGCAGACCGAAGTTGCGCGCGGCACGTTCGGAGGCGATTGCCGCGCTGTCCATCAGAGCCTCTTCCTTGATCATCTTGGCGCTTCCGGCGGTATCGTAGGTCGCCACGATCTCGACGTCCTTCAGCTGGCGAAGAAAACGCTCACACTGGGCGAGCCCCTGTGGGTGGGAGTAGACCCGCTTGATCTGTTCGAGCGTGGTGCCCTCATTCACGATCAGGTGGTGCACAACCGCCAGCTTGATCTCGGCCACGATCGGGAGCTCGTGCTCCAGTAAGAGGTCGTAGTTTCGGTGAATCGTCCCCCCGATCGTGTTCTCAATCGGGAGGATCCCGTGGGTCGCCTGGCGCTCGTCTACCGCAGCAAAGACGTCCTCGAACGATGGGCAGGACATCAGGTCGGCCGAGGCGTTGAACCGCAGCGCGGCCGCTTCGCTGTAGGCGCCGGTCACGCCCTGATACGCGATGCGCATGACTTACGTACCGTGTTTCTCTGCCTCAACGCCAGAAATACGTCACCGTGATTGAGAAACGCAGTACTAAGGATACAGCGACGCGCCGCTCGGACGCCGTTGGAGGCGAACCCACGCCGCCGAAAACTCTACGCCGTACAGGAAGATCACCGCCGAGATGTACACCCAGAAGAGGAAGGTCACAACGGTGGCGATCGAACCGTGAACGCTCAGGTCGGCGAAGTCGGCCAGATACCAGGAGAACGCCGCGACGGCGGCGTGCCACAGGACACCGGTCGCCACCGCTCCCATCCACACATCCCGGAACCGGACCTTCTCGGCTGGCACGAAATGATGCACGAGCGCAACCACCACAATCAGTGCAACCGTCGCGGGGTACCGGCTCGAGAACACATCAGTCACATCCAGAGTGGGCAGCACTTCGAGCAACCGCGCGAACCATGAGCTTTGGACCATCCCCACGACACTGACCCACGCCAGTGCGAGGAGCAGCAGGGCCCCCGAGGCCAACAGCATCACAAATGCGACAACCTGATGTCGCAACAGGCCCGGCGGCTCTTCGAGATCCCAGGCGTGGTTGACCGCCATCGAGATCACCCGAAAGACACCTAGGGACACCCATATGATGATCGCCATCCCTGCAAGCCCAAACCCTGCGCCCGCGTTGCTCAGATTCTCGAGTTGGTTGGCAACCAGGTCGACTTGCTCCGGGAGAAACTGGAGGACGAGTTCGGTGACGGCCACGCGCTCTGCTTCGGAATCGGTGAACCGTCCGAGAACGGAGACCGCAAACAACAGCAGTGGAAACAGGGAGACCAGGGCGTAGTACGCGATCGACGAGGCGTAGGTGAGATCCTCGCTCCGAAACAGCCGTAGCAAGGCCTGCCGAGCGGCTGCGCCGGTCAGGCCCAGCCACCGGCGGAACTGCGTCAACAGGTCGAGCCTAGGCTCGGCGGGCCTGTGAGGTCTGTCCGGCGTCACGCGATTCCCACGACGCCCCAGCGCCTGCCGGCCGCAGTACATCGTCGAGCGCTCGTCGGCCCTCGTTGGCGGCAAGACGCGCCTTGTCCACGGTTTGTTGCGTCTGATGGATCTCGTCGATCACGTTGTCGAAGAACGGCTCGAGCTGCACCCTGACTCGTCTGCCGCGCTCGGTCAGATACAACCAGCCCAACACTCCGCCGACCGCCGCACCCAGCACGGAGGTCATGAAGACCTGTGTGCGTTCATCCACTCGATCGCCCCCCCACACCTGTCTGATGATACCTCGCTGATGATACCTCGGCGCTGGACCGCCGCGGCTCTCGGTACCACGCTGCGGTCATGAAACTGGTTCTAGAACCGCAACGCCAGCCCACCCGAAAACCGCACGTAGTTGAAGTCCTTGAAATCGAAATCCAGCACGCTCTCTCCCGCCGTCATCGCGCGGATGTAGCGCAGGTCGATCCGGGCACCAACGTGGTAGAGGTGGACCCCGAAATTCGGACAGGTTGCTAAGGTGGATTCCGACCTCAGAATGGAGAGATCGGAATCATGCAGAAACGGAAAAAATACCCCGCTGAGCTGAAGGCCCGCGTGGCACTGCAGGCGCTTCGCGGCGAGCAGACGATGGCGGAGCTGTCGTCGCGCTACAAGATCCACCCGAACCTGATCGCGAACTGGAAGAAGAAAGCCCAGGAGGCGCTTGTGGACGTCTTCTCGGACCACCAGCAGCGCCGAGAGGCGTCTCGCGATGCGGAGATTCAGGAGCTGCGAGCGAAGGTCGGCGAGCTCGTCATCGAGAAGGATTTTTTGTCCAAGGCCTTCGGCCGTTGAGTCACGGTCGAAGGCGAATGCTGATCGACTCGAACCACTCCGAACTAAGCATCTCGCGACAGTGTGGCTTGGTGTCGATCTCGCGCTCGACGTTCTACTACGATGGTCTCGGGGAGAGTGAGTTGACTCTCGAGCTCATGCGCCGGATCGACGAGCAATTTCTGGAAACCCCGTTCTACGGATCGCGGCAGATGGCGCGTTGGCTGCGCCGGGAGGGCTTCGCCGTCAGTCGGAAGCGGGTGCGTCGTCTGATGCGAAAGATGGGCCTCCAGGCGCTGTACCAGCGCCCGAGCACGTCGGTTCCGCACCCGGAGCACCGGGTCTACCCCTATTTGCTGCGCGACCGAGCGGTCGAACGTGCGAACGAGGCCTGGTGCGCCGACGTGACGTACATTCCGCTGCACCGCGGATTCCTGTACCTGGTCGCGATCCAGGATTGGGCCAGCCGGAAGGTGCTGTCGTGGCGCTTGTCCAACACGATGGATGCCTCGTTCTGTGTGGAGGCCCTCGCGGAAGCCCTCGCGCAGTACGGACCGCCAGCGATCTTCAACACCGACCAAGGCAGCCAGTTCACCAGCCTGGAGTTCACTCAGACGCTCAAAGACGCAGGCGTGCAGATCTCGATGGACGGCAAGGGCCGCTGGATGGACAACGTCTTCATCGAGCGGCTGTGGCGCTCGCTCAAGTACGAGTGCGTCTACCTGCACGACTTCGAGGTTGGCTCCGAGGCGCGGGCCAGCATCGGCCGGTGGATCGACTTCTACAATGCCGAGCGACCGCACTCGTCGCTCGATGATCGCACGCCTGATGAGGCGTACTCGGATTTGGGAGGTGCGCCGACCTCGTCGCTGCGCTCCTCGTCAGCGCAGTCGGAAGCGGCTTAGAAACATGAACCTGGAATCCACCTTAACTTGGCCGCTGAGCTGTCCAAAGGATGGGGTCCACCTCTGGTCGCTGAAGAACCCCATGAGGCCACCCCCCACCGCGACTCCAAGGCCGTCGCTGGTCACACTCTGCATCGAACCGGATTGCCCGTCGGCCGTCAGCGACGTCCGAAGCCAGCCTAGTCCCCCGATCACATACGGCCGGACCGCCCCCAGCGGAACCCCGACAATCAGGTTGCCATTGAACGTGGTGATCTTGGTGTTGGCATCGAAGACCGTGCCGGTCATCGCTTCGGCAGTCTGGGCGACGTCAAGCTCGAACCCCAATACACCGCCGGCCATCCCCGCCAATGAGACGCCATAGGTCGGGACCCGCTCGGTCTGATCACCCCCAAACGACACTCCCGCAAAGGGCGTGAAGATTCCGTCCGCGAAGGCGACGGCCGGCACCGACAGGACGACCAATACTGCGACCAGTGACCGGGCGGCGAGTGCGCATCTCATGATGACATGACTCATATAGGTTCTCCTCAAACGTCGGCAGGCTGGCACGGCGTGCTCACCTCCAGTCTATAATCGGCCGAATCGACCTAGCCATGACCGAGCCTCGGAAGCCACCGCCCGCTCGTCCCAGACCGACGACGCCGCCGTCCGAGTCTGCCGTGGTCTGCGAACGCTGCGGTGCAGAAATGTTCAGGATGCATGCGGTCTGGCGCTGCCCGTCCTGCGGCTTCAAGACCGACTGCTGCGGCTGGTAAACCACCCGGCAGGTGATCGCTCGCCTTGGTCTCCTATATAATTCATCGGGTATGTGGACCAAGCTGATGAACAACCCTCGCAAGAGGGCGCCGAAAAGGATCGCCGTGATCGACCCGGAACGATGCTTTGGAGCGTTCGCGTGTTCTATCTGTCAGGCCGCGTGCCCGGTTGAGGACTGCATCATCGAGGAGAAGGACGTGCACGGCCGCTGGGTGTGTGCGGTCCTCGTTGACAAGTGCATCGGCTGCGGTTTGTGCGTCACCCTCGGGAACACTACCGCACCCCAGCCACGCGATTTCGGCTGTCCGCCGGACTATGACGCGATCAACATGCACGACTGGGATGAGGTCGTCGAGGTCTTGGAGGCTCCCGCCGAAGGACAGCCCGTCGAGCAGGCCGCCGAGACATCGTCCGAAACTACCACCTAGTGTCCTGAGTTCGATATAGCTCGGGCATCGAGGGGGCCGAGGCGACCGCTTCCGTCTATTCGTTCGGCAACGGCAGGTGCACCAGGACGGCGGTGACGGCAAGAACGACGCAGGCCAGAGCGAGCTCGAGACCGGCGGAATTAATCAGAGTCGCCCTCCCTCTCGAAGTACCAAGTCGGGGTCGCAGGCGCTTCCAGTTGTAGGCGCCCACCGCCCCAGTCGCAAGCATCAGGACGACCTTGCCGACCAACATCCGACCGTAAGGCGTGCGCCACAGCTGACTCCAGTGCTCGAGATACAGCGTCGCGGTGGCGATCCCGGTCACCAGCAGCGTGCCCACGGCGGCAACCGCCAGGGGAGAGAAGACATTCACCAAAGATGCCGTCAGCTGACCGTGTTCGTCCACCGCTCTGACACCCGACGAACGGACCGTAGCCAACACTGCGGCGAGGGAACCCAGCCACAATCCCCCAGCCACGCCGTGCCCCACTTGCAAGGTCCAAGGCAACGCGGCCCCACCCGGGTGTGACATCGCATGTCCAGTCATCGGGAGCGTCACCGCAAGCACGACCGACGCCGTCGCCGTACACCACAGGCCCGCGCCTGGCCAGACCAGCATCAGGACGACCCCGCCAAGGGCGAAGAGTGTGGCCTGCAGTTGAGGGAACCACTGGGCACCCCAGCGCGTCTCCAAGGCGACCAACTGCATCAGCTGGATCGTGACCGGCTCGTCAATACCGAAGACAGCGTAGGTCTGCGCGTACAGACGAGCGACCGCCGCGCAGACCAGGAGGACCGCCGACCCGAACGCGAAACGGCGTATCTGTCGATCGGTAACTGGGTAGAGCTCGCTGGCGATCGTGCCCCTGCGGCAACAGATCGGTACGATGACCAGTCGAACCGTCGTCGCACCGACCAGCCCGAAGAAGCCCAGATAGGTGACCCCCTTGGCCAACGACAGGTAGGCCAGGGCCAGGGTCTCACCTGACATGGTAGGAGGTGTGGGCTAGTGTCCTGAGTTCGATATACCTGTACATTCGGCCAGCGCTGCATCCCGTAGAGGCCGGCGTTGAGACCATCTTCTCGCGGGCTCGAATATTCCCGATATGCTCGCTCTTCGCGCCTGGCCATCCGGGCGCATCGCCGCCCTCGGTGTACAGGTGTATCGAACTCAGGACACTAGTCAGCTCCACGCACGGTGAACGCGAAATCACCTCGTCGCACGTGGCCATCGTCGCCAGCGGTCCGCCAGCTGACGGTGTAACTACCTGGGGCCAACGCCCGGGGAACCATCGCCATCAGCGACTTCTCGTCGGCGACCGTCGTGTCGCCCAGCTCAACTTCGCCGGCCGGACCTGCCAGCACCAGCTGGCTCACTGCCGGGTCTGGGTCCTGCGTGAACCACACCTGGATCTGCTCCGGTGACTCCGCCACAACAGCATCGGCATCCGGCATCGTCTTGGTGGCCGCCAGATGCGCCATCGCTGTTGCGACAGCGAACACGACGAGCACCGACGACCAACCTATCACCCGAATGGTATGAGACATAACTTCTCCTCCCAGCATTCTACCCGTTCTGCGAGGCGGCATCTGGTTTCTATTGCCTAGAACCCTGACTCGCGGCGCCCGCCCATTATCGCAGCACATCACTCATCGGACGCCCAGCGTAGCCGGTCATCTCGAGGTAGCCGCGCCCGGCTACCGGCCGACCGTCAGACGTTCCCGTCGCGACGACCGCACCCTCCCAATATGTCACGCCGGTCGACTGTGCCGTGTGGAGTTCCTGGGCGTCAACTGCGGCCTGCACCTCGAGACGCAACGACTCTCCGGGGATCCGAACCACCCACTCGACCGGATACCTGGCGCGGCTCGTCGGTGATACCCACTCGCGACCCGGCACCAGCTCAACGTCCTCGGGCATGAGGGGCACGACCTGCCCGTTCGGTCGGACCAGCGTCCCGCTCGAGTGCGCGTCCACCGCCCCGTCCTGCTGTCGGAGGACATAGACCATCAGATCCGTCCCATCGTCGAGCTGCAACGAGAACCAGTCCCACCCCTGCTGCGAGGGCTCCAGGAAGGTCGTCCCGAATTCATGGTCCATCCAGCTCAGACCGGCCACGCTCACCGTCTCGCCTTCCAGCCGAAGCTCTCCAGTGGTCTCCATCCGGGTCAGCGAGTAGTAGTGCGACGCGTTCCCCTCCTGAAGACCTTTCTGACTGAAACCTTCTCGCCCGTGGAGGACGGGAGGGCGGTCGGCGGCCAATCGAAGGTCGACGCCGAAACGCCCATCATCGTTCATCGCTCGCAACACGTGGCTGGTGTCGTCAGCGGCGAGCCGCCAATCTTCGTTCCAGACCTCCAGCCGATCCGTTCTCGCACCGGCCCATGCCACGCCGGCGCGATTGAGTCGCTCGCTCACGAGATGCTGTCCGCGGTCAAGATCGGTCACCGCCAGGTGAGCCATGAACAGATCTCGGACCGACCACACGGACGGGTTCTCCGGGTCGCGATCGATCCCGACTCGAAAGAACGTCACTTGATACCCGAATCGCCGGCCGTCAACACCCTCCAGGTTGCCGGTGTAGTACCACCACTCGATCCGGTAGTCGGGATGACTCGCGTGGTCCGCGGGAAACTCCAGGACCCGCCCGGCGCGCGCTTGCGCCCACCCGGGATCGGACTCCTGGCTAAGCGTCGACTCCGGCAGTGTGACGACCGTCAGGACGATCGCCGCCATCAACTTCGCGCACCGCATATGACACTCGATCCAAGCCGTGGCCTCAACCCCGGCAATCATTCCTCTCGAAGATCTGCCATGGTAAATCCGCCGGCCAGCCGCGCGGGATAGAGTCCGGCCAACACGGTCGCAGCGAGAATCGCCAGCGACGATTGCACCAGGAACATGACCGGAAGATGAAACTGGATCGTCCACCCAAAGCTTTGCACATTGATGACGAAGATCAGAATCAGAGACAGCACCAGGCCGACCACCAGTCCGATTCCGAGGCTCACGACACCGAGCAGACCCGCTTCGACCATAATCATCCGCCGCAGGTGATGGCGCTCGGCGCCGACCAGCCGTAACATCGCCAAGTCCCGCCGACGCTCCAGGGCCAACGTGAGCAACGTGCTCGCAATCCCGAACATCGATACGAAGATCGCGATCGCCTCGAGTGCGTACGTGATCGCAAACGTACTGTCGAAGACCTCAAGCACCTGGCGCCGGAGAGCGGCGTTGGTGTTGACGAAAATCCGACCGGTCGATCCGAGCGACGCCAGAATCCCTTCGCGCGCCGCTCGGGGGTCGGTGTCCTCATCGAGATAGACCGTCAGACCGGATGGACGCCGTTCGTCGTAGTACCGGGCGAAGACGGCCTCGTCCATCACGACGAGCCCGCGGTCGCTCGAGTAGTCGAAATAGACTGCTGCGACGTCAAACCCTGTCGGCCCGCTGGGCGTGGGCAGCTCGATGCGGTCGCCAACCTGTGTGTCGTAGCGGAGCGAGAAACTCTCCGATACGACTACCGCCGGTTGCCCTACCGCCGCCGCCATCGCCGCCCGCCCATCGGACGGCGACTTGAACAAGAGGTTGCCGTGCGCCAGCAGCACGTCAAACCGACCCGACCCGACAATGATCATCGATTCACCATACGGGACATCGACGCTACGGAAGCCGTCGACCGCGGTGACCCCGGGGTACTCGACGACCGCCCGCTCGACATCGGCTGAGATGCCGGCTCGAGCACCGACCGGTGACCGTCGGGCGCCCGAGATGAAGAGGTCAGCCTGAAGTGTTTGACCAACCCAGTAAACGACGGTCTCCCGAAAACTCCCGATCATGATGGCGATCGCCACCATCATCGCCAGGCTGACTACCAGAGCGGACACCGAGATCGACAACCGTCGAATGGCGGCACCCAGGTTCGCGCGGGCGAGCATGACCTCGACGCCAAGACGCCGGTCGACGGGGCGACGAATCCGTTGCAGCAGTGACAGCGCCACCGGGACCAACAGCGCCGCGCCACCCACGACGGCCAGGGCCGCGGCCAGTCCGTAGACCGGCAACCCAGACACCGCCGGCTGCAGCGCGAAGAGTCCAGCCAACCCGAACAGGACGAGTGCTGACACGACGTATCGCCGTGGGAGCCGTTCATGGACGCACAGATCAGGCTCGCCTCGCACCGCCGCCAGCGGTGTCAACCGGGCGGCCTCGTAGGCCGGGAGGAATGCTGCCGCGAGCGCAAGGGGCACCCCGATTGCGAACGACAGCGCCACCTCGCTAAGACCGACCGCGGGTACGGTCGCGGCCGCTGCCACCCAGAAGGTGCTCACTGTGGAGGCCGTCATGCGGACCGCCACCCGCGCCAACCATCCACCCAGTGGCGCTCCAATGATGCAGCCGACGAACGCCAGGCTCAGCGCCTCCCCGAGAAACAGCCAGAGAATCGTCGAGCGTGACGTGCCGACGGTGCGGAGTATCCCGATCTCTGCGCGACGGGAGATCACTGAGACCGTGACGGCGTTGTAGACCAAGAACAGCCCGACCAGCAAGGCGATATACGACAGGGCCGTCAGGTTGAAATGAAACGCCGCCAACATCGTTTCGACCTGCGCCCCCCGCCGTTCCGGACGCTGCACAGACAGCCCTGGCGGCAGACGGTCGGCGATCTCGCGTTCCGCCTGATCGATGACCTGACTCCCGTCGAGCTGAATATCGACACGATCGACCGCCCCGAGACCTCCAAGCGCCAGCTGCGCGGCGGCGATGTCCATCAGCGCAAAGTTACCGTCGAGCACCTGCGCCGGTCCGTCGTCACCCAACAACGCCCGGACGACCAGCGGCACTTCGCGATCGCCGACCAAGAGCTCAACATCGCTACCAACGCTGAGACCGTGACGGTCGGCAAAGATTCGCGTGAGGACGATGGCGTCCGGATCGGTCAACAGCGAAAGGAACTCTTGCGTCGTGATCGGTCCAGCGCGTCGTGTGCGCGCTGCGTCGTTAGCGACCAGCCGGTACTCACGGAACGGCCGGTCGCGAAGAATGTCGACGCCGAGCAGCCTCAGCAGCTCCCCGCGTGCATCGGCACCCAATGGGCGTATCAACACGTCGCTGTCGATGATCGGGCTGACCCGGCCGAAGGTCCGCAACCACGACAGCTCGGTCAACCGGTCCTCGGCCACACCAACACCGGGACTGGTGACCTCCAGTGACACCTGACCGGAGACCGCCTCGAGGGCCGTCTCGAAGCCACGCACCGACGACTCATTTGCCAGGCGAATCGCGACGACGACGGCAATGCCGATCGCCACGCCTCCGACGGTGACTGCACTGCGCAACCGCTCGCGCCGGACGTGCCGAATGATGAACCAGCGGAAGAGTTTCACAGTTCAGGGTCGATGATCTGACCATCACGCATATGCGCGACCCGCCCCATGCGTGTGGCCACGTATTCATCGTGCGTCGCGAGCACGATCGACGTCTTGGAATCTCGGTTGAGCGCAACCAGGAGCTCCAAGACGCGGACACCGTTCTCGGAATCAAGGTTGCCGGTCGGCTCGTCTGCAATCAGCACCGCCGGCTGGTGAATGACCGCTCGGGCGATGGCGGCGCGCTGGGCCTCCCCGCCTGACAGCTGTTGCGGCAGATGGTCCAACCGAGACGAGAGGCCGACTCGCTCGGCCATCGCCCCCACGGCGGTCGTCGCGGGCCCCTCGGCCTGGCCGCCGAGCAGCAACGGGAGTCCGATGTTCTGCGCAACGGTCAACGTGGGCAGCAGATTGAACGACTGGAAGACGAACCCGACCTGCTGCCGCCGCAACCGGGTCAGTTCGTCGTCATCAAGAGCGTCGAGGTCTCGGCCGTTGAAACGCACGGTGCCGTGGCTGGGCCGATCCATCGCTCCGCAGAGATGGAGCAGCGTCGACTTGCCGCACCCGGACGGCCCGACCACGGCCAAGCGCTCACCGGCCGACACGCAGAGCGTCACGCCGCGCAGTGCCCGCACGGACTGATCGCCGCGCTGGTAACTCTTGGAGACGTCGAGCGCCTCGAGCACCCGTTCGGGATCGCGCGTCCGGACAGGCGGCCTATTCACGGTCGGTTTCCGGCCGCCACCGATCGGGTGTTGCCTCGTACCCCCGTCGCGCGCGCACGACGTACTCGCCTGCCCTCTTCACTCGCACGCGTATCGTGTGCCACCGGTTATCAGGCCGGTGGTCCGGACTGTACCCGAGTGTGTATTGATGATTCAGCTCGTCCGCGATTCGCTCGGTGGCTGGGACCAAGTCGGGACTGTCATGTATGACTTCCGTGTATCCGCCGCTTTCGTCGGTGATCTCACGTAAGGCCCCTGGGTTCACTTGATCGTTGAGGGGTCGCGGTTTCGGCGCATCGATCGCCACCGCGTAGATGAACGCATCGGATCTCCGGACCTGCCGGCGGACGTCAGCCAGGGCCGTGTCACTGGCCGTGTCGGAACCATCGGAGATCAGGACGATCGCCGCGCGCTGGTGGGTCCGTGTCCTGAACATCGGGAGCGCCATCGCCATGGCGTCGTAGATGGCGGTCGCCCCGTACGGCCGCATCTCACTCAGCTGTCCGCCCAGCCTCGCCGGACCCTCCGTCCACTCCGCCGCCAGCATTGGGTCGTGGTTGAAGACCACAAGAAACGCTTCGTCCGTCGGTCCCAGCAGGTCGATGAGAAACCGGTCGAGCGCAGACGCCGCATCGCTCATCCGCTGGCCGTACATACTTTCGCTGACGTCGAGCACGACGCCGAGGCTCACTGGGACTCGGCCACGTTGGAATTGCGTGACACGCTGAACCGTCCCATCCTCGATCACCTCGAAATCCTCCTGGGTCAGATCACCGACCAGTCGCCCGTCACCGTCACGAACGGACGCCGTGACTTGGACGAGGTCGACCCGCGCTCGGAACACCTGCGCCCTGACAAGGTCCGCCACCGAGACGAGGACGATCAGGAAGAAGAGAAGGCTGGCACTACGTCGAAGGCTCGTCGTCACGCTCCTGCCTCGATACAGGATAACCTAGTGTCTGGACGCGGTCAGGACACTCGTGTCTTGAGTGTGACGGCGCCGAACACCGCTAGGAGCGCTGCACCCGCGACCGGCGAGCGCTACGAGCGCCTACGGAGTCGGCCAGACGACGCCCTGGTCACGTGCCGTGACCGGCCCGACCCCCTTGAACACGAACTTCTGTAGCCGCTTTCCTTCGTAGGTCTCCGTCGTGTAGATGTTGCCCTGCGAGTCGGTGGCGATGCTGTGGACGCCGTAGAACGCGCCCGCCTGGCGACCCCCGTCGCCGAAACTCGTCAACAACTCGAGTGACTCGCGCTCGACGATGTACACCTTCTCGTTCAGGCCGTCAGCGACATAGAGATAGGTCTGGTTGTCGTCGCGTGAGAAATCGAGGTCCCAGACCGCGCCCGAGCCCAGAGAGGTCTTCGCGATGAAGACCTCGTCGACGAACGTGCCATCCTTCTCGAAGACCTGAATCCGGTCACCCTGGCGATCGCAGACATAGATCAGACCAGCATTCGAGACTTCGGCGCAGTGCACGGGACTCCGAAATTGCTGCGCCGGGGCCGCGTCGGGATCGTACCGACCCAGGTCACCGTCGTCAGGCCGGTTGCCATAGGCACCCCAGTATCGCTTCAACGCACCGGTGTTCGTATCGACAACCGCGACCCGACGATTGCCGTAGCCGTCGGCGAAGTAGGCCTCGTTGGCCTCGGCATCGATGCTGATCTTCGCCACGCGCGAAAAGTGCGATTCGCTGTTGCTGTCGACGCCCATACCCGGGTCGCCCACCTCGAGGAGAAAGCGCCCGTCACGAGTGAACTTGAGCACATGGGAGTCGCCCTGACCGTTGCCACCGATCCAGACGTTGTCCATGTGGTCGAGCGTGATCCCGTGATTCGAAGATGGCCACGTATAGCCGCTCCCCGGTCCGCCCCAGCTCCCGACCACGTTGCCTGCGGCATCAAACTCGAGCACCGGCGGCGGCGGCGCGCAGCAGGCATCTGCTCTCGGCGGATCGAGCGACGCCGGGATCTCGTTCGCACCCAGGGTGTCCACCGTGCCGCGATGGACGATCCAGACGTGGTCCTGAGCGTCGACATCGACCCCAATCGCCGAGCCCAGCACCCAATGGTTCGGCAGCGGCCTCGGCCAGAACGGGTCGACCTCGAACATCGGCGCCTGGGCACCTTGGGCGTTGGTGACCGCGATCTCGTCAAGCACTGCCTGACCTAAGCCAAGGGCCACAACCGCTAGAACGGCGGCGGCGGCAGAGACGACAGAGTGGCGACGTATACGGTTTCCCATCCTCTTCCTCCTCAGTGTCTACTTCGAAAGACGAAGGAGGGTGAGCGAAAGTTAGTTGGAAATTGAAGCGGCTCCAAACCCTGTGGTTTGATGACGTTGACACAAACGGGCATCACCCCACGAGAGAAAGGAGCCGAGATGAGCAGTGTCCTACGTCCGGTCAGGAAGCGCAAGAAGGGTCGCACGCTGGGTCCGGTCGACATCGTCCGCCGCGAGGACTACGCCGGTCTGGAGCTCGACGCCAAGGTGGAGCTGATCCGCTCCTTGGTCCCCCTGGGCTTGATGCACGTGGAGGAGGTGCTCGACGCGGAGGTGACGGCGCTGGCCGGCGAGCGCTACGCCCGCAAGGACGCGTCGATCGGGGGACGCCGTCACGGCGGCAACCCCGGGACGGTGGGCCTGGCGGGGCAGCGCGTGCCGATTCGTGTACCGCGGATTCGTCGTGTCGCGGGCGGCGAGATTCCGCTGCGGTCGTACGCGGCGTTGCATGGCGATGGTGCGGTGAACGACTTGCTGCTGAAGCGCGTGCTGTATGGGATCTCATGCCGCAACTACGAGGCTGCCGCCGAGGCGATTCCCGGGGCGATCGGGCTGTCGGGGTCGACGGTGTCCCGGGGGTTTATCCAGGCCAGCGCGGCGCAACTCCGGGAGTTCCAAGAGCGGGACCTGTCCGGTGAGGACGTGGTGGCCGTGGTCCTGGATGGCAAGACGTTCGCCGAGGCCACGATGGTCATCGCGCTAGGCATCACGATGTCCGGGGAAAAACGCTTCCTCGGCTTGGTCGAAACGGACACGGAGAACGAGCGGGTGCTGACGCCGTTCCTGCGGTCGTTGGTCGAGCGGGGCCTCGACCTCTCCCAGGGCGTGCTGGTGATCCTCGACGGCGGCAAGGGGCTGCGTGCGGCCGTCCGGAAGGCCTTTCGGGACCGGACCCTGGTCCACCGGTGCCAGTGGCACAAGCGTGAAAACGTGGTGAGTCACTTGGCCAAGCGCGAGCAGGCGGTGTGGCGCCAGCGCCTCCAGCGCGCCTACAACCGCCCGGCGTATCCAGAGGCTCTGGGTGCGCTCGAGACGCTCCATCGCGAGCTGGAGGACCGGAACCAATCCGCGGCCGGCAGCCTGGCCGAAGGCCTGGACGAGACCCTGACGCTGCATCGCCTCGGGCTGTACGGGGTGCTGGGCCGGTCACTGAAGACGACGAACTGTCTGGAGTCCATCAATGCGCTCGTCGAGGAACGCTGTGCGAAGGTCGATCACTGGCAGAACTCGAGCCAACGCCACCGCTGGCTGGCCACTGCGCTCCTCGACATCGAACCGCGCTTGCGCAAGGTGATGGGCTACCGCCACCTGCCCACGCTCCGTGCCGCGCTGAAGCGAGAACTGAAGATAGACACGACGACGTCGAAGAAGAAAGCCGCGTGATGAATCAGGAGCCGTAGAGAGTTTCAACTAAGAATGGGCTTGACTCAGACGAAGGGTGCCACTCCAACCGTGGAGAGCGCAAGCGGAAACAGGCACTCGCCCTCCGCGCCGGTGTGCGACGACCGTCGTTGGGCCAGGCTAACCTGGGAACGTCAGCCGACCTTTGACGAACCGGCCACACACACCTACCATAAGACTAGCGGTATTGTGCCGTCTCATGAATGCGCTGTCCTGTCTGTGGAATCTTGATGCCTACTACCCGTCTCTCACACCTCTTCCTCTCTGTTGCGCTGACCACGGTAGTCGCATGCGGCGGCGCGGCACCGCCCGACGAAGCTGCCCCTGAGCCTGCCGAGACGGTCGCGCCTGACACCCCGCCGCCACCGTATCTCGTCTATGTGACAAACGAGCAGTCAGGTGACCTGACTGTCATCGCGGGCGGTACCCACGAGGTGCTCGCGACCGTGCCGCTGGGCAAGCGCCCGCGGGGGATCGAAGTAAACTCAGACGGGCGGCAACTCTTCGTGGCGCTGAGCGGATCACCACCGGCGCCCCCTGGCGTTGACGAAACGACGCTTCCCCCACCCGATAGAGCGGCCGACGGCATCGGCGTGTTCGACGTCGCCACCCGACGAGTCAGTACCATCATCCAGGGCGGGACCGATCCGGAGCAGGTGGCCCTGAATGCAGACGGCACACGCCTCTACGTCGCCAACGAGGATGCGGGTACCACGAGCGTCGTGGATATCGAGACCGGTGAGATCATCGCGAGCCTCGAGGTCGGCGATGAACCCGAGGGAGTCACTGCGAGTCCTGACGGGAAATTTGTGTACGTCACGTCCGAGCAGGACAACCAAGTATCGGTCATCGACGTGGCCACCAACGAAGTCGTCGAGCAGTTCGAGGTCGGCCCCCGTCCACGTGCCGTGGCCTTTTCGCCCGACAGCAGCCGGGCCTACGTCACCTCAGAGAACGGCGCCTCACTGTCGATCATTGACACGACCTCTCACGAAGTGGTCGCCTCGGTCGACATTCCCGGTGACCCATCGAGACCGATGGGCGTCGCCGTGTCGCCGGACGGCAGCCTGGTCTTCGTCTCGACGGGACGCGGCGGCACCGTCGTCGCCGTCGACGCGATGCGTGGCGGCTCTCGTGGCACCGCCACGGTTGGTGAGCGTCCGTGGGGAATCGCGCTGAGCCCAGACGGCTCACTCCTGTATTCCGCGAACGGCCCCTCAAACGACGTCTCGGTTGTCGACACAGCGACGATGACAGTCGTGGCTACGATTCCTGTCGGTGACGGCCCGTGGGGCGTCGCGGTCGTCGATAACCGCTGACCCCTGGCGGGTGGCGCCCCCTGGCAAGGCGCGACGAGGGCATACCGGCCGTATTCGACTGAGCAGCACGGCCCCCGGCCGGTCCTGGCCCCCCACGCCCTCAAACGAAATGCCCCGCCCAGCGAACGGTACTGATTCAGTCGATACAGGACACTAGTGGCCTGTACTCACTGAAGTACTGCCAATTCGATGCATCGGATTTCGGTAGCTCCAACGGATCGGTTTTGCCGTCTTGTTGTAATGGCGGATGTACCGCCGGATCTTGCGAGCGAGGTCGGCGACGGAGGTGAAGATCCCTCGTGCCAAAAGGTCGCGCTCGATCTTCGCGAACCAGAGTTCGATTTGGTTCAGCCACGACGAGTACGTCGGGGTGAAATGGAGCTGGACGTTAGGGTGCGCGGCCAAGAACCCCCGGACCGCCGATGTTTTGTGGGTCGCGAGGTTGTCGACGATCACATGAATCTCGCGGCCCAGCGGTTGACTGGCGACGATGTCGCCGAGGAACTGGACAAAGGCGGCACTGGTGTGGCGCGGCACGGGCTGGCCGAACACCTCGCCGGACTGGGTATCGAGCGCGGCGAACAACGACAACGTGCCATGGCGGTAGTACTCGAACCCGTGCCGTTCGGCGCGCCCCGGCGACAGCGGCAGCACCGGGACCAAGCGATCGAGGGCTTGAATCGCCGTTTTCTCGTCCACGGCGAACACCGCGGCGTGTTGCGGCGGATTGAGATACAGCCCGATCACATCGGCGGCTTTCTGTTCAAAGTCCGGATCGTCCGACCGCATGTAGCGCTCGAACCGATGAGGTTGCAGGCCGGCCCGCCGCCACGTTTTCGCGACCAGGTTGTGATGGATGCCGAGCAACCGGCCCAGTTTGCGGGTGCTCCAATGCGTGCTGCCATCCGGCGGACGCTGCCTCGTCTTCGCCAGAATGCGCGCTTCCATCGCCGGCGTCAGAATCGTCGGGGGCTGGCCGCGATACCGCGGCTGCAGGCCCGCCACGCGGTCCGCCAGAAAGCGCCGTCGCCAGCGATTGACGTAGTCGCGGTAGCAAGGCACCGCGGCCTCGATCGCCGAGTACGATGCGCCGTCAGCCAGCATCAGAATGACGCGCGCGCGGCGCGCGTCCTCCGCGCGGATCTTGAGACTGCGAACGCGTCGTTCCAGTTCGGTACGTTCATCGGACGTCAGTGTCAGCGCCATATAGCGCGTCACGGTACCAGTACTACTTCAATGAGTACAGGCCACTAGTCAGGCAGGGCGAACACGAAGATCCCGTTGGCTCCCACTGGTCGGTGCTTCTCCGGTGCCAGCTGTGCTGGGATTGACGAGGTCCAGCTTCCTCCACCCGACCCGGCCGGAACCGCCAGGTACTGCTTACCCCCGGCCGCGTAGGTTATCGGATAGCCCTGAACGGAGGTGGGCAGACGCGTCTGCCACAAGACCTCTCCGTTGGTGGCGTCGTAGACGTACACGTAGCGGTCCCAGTCTCCGGCGATAGCCAGTCCGCCCCCGGTCGTCAGCGCCGCGCTGTTGATCGGTGTTCGGACCCGGTGACGCCACAGCACCTCACCCGTCTTGACGCTCATCGCCAGGAATTCACCAAGATGTTCGGGACTCTCCGGGTGTACGTGATTCGTGCGCCGAACGGGCCCGGTCCCACCGCCGCCCGGCCGCTTCTCCACCGGGCCAAACACGGCCGTCTCGCAATTGAGAGTGATCGGGATGTAGAACGCTTCCGTGGACGGGTGATAGGACATCGCGCGCCAGCTCTTGAACCCCGAGGTGCTTGGACACCAGAAGATCTCTTCTCCGACTTCCGGGATCATGTCGTCGCGATACGTCACACCACCGGTCGACGAATCGATGTCGACCAGTGTCTGGTATCCGAGGTCGTGCGCCGCTTTGAACCGTCCGGTCTCCACGTCGAGATCCCAGAGCACTCCGATCTTGCCCATGCTGAACACCGACCGGCCGTCGTCGACGTCGATCACGATCCGCTCGAAGACTTCGTCCATGTCGTGCGTCTCACCGGGAAGATGCTGGTAGTACCACTTCAGCGCACCGGTAGCCGGATCGAGCGCCAGCGTCGAGTTTGTATACAGGGCGTCACCGTCGGTCCCACGCACCGCCCGCGCCCATGGCTTCGCCTGGGCCGTACCAAAGAAAATGGTGCGGCTCCGTGCGTCGTAGCTCCCGGGAATCCAGGCATCGCTCCCCGCCCGGAACATGACCGGCAAGTCCCCCCAGGTGTCACCACCGGCCTCGCCGGGCCGCGCAATCGTGGAGGTGCGCCATACTTCGCGTCCTGATTCTGCATCGAGCGCGACGATGTAACAGGTGTCGTCACGATACTGACCGCACCCTGTGAGACCGGACACCACGCGACCGTCGGCCACGATCGAGCCACTCGAGTACTGGTATCCCGCACCACCGCCCACGTCGGTTGACCAGACCTCGTCCCCAGACCGCGCGTCGATCGCCACCACATGCGCGTCGCTCGTGTTCAGATAGATCTTGTCCTGATAGATCGCGATGTTGCGATGCATCCGTCCCGGACCCGGACCGCCAACACTTTGATGCTCGGCTTGGTCAGATTCAGAGCGCCGATACTCCCAGAGTAGCTCTCCGGTCGCCGCGTCGAGGGCCTGCACGATCGCCCCTGGGTTGGCGACATACATCACACCGTCATGCACCAGTGGCGTCGTCTGTTGTGAGCCCTCCGCCAATCCCCAGCTCCAGACCAGCTGAAGATTCTGAACGTTGTCGGTCGTGATCTCATCGAGCGGGCTGTATCCCCAGCCATCGAGTGTCCGACGCCAGTTGAGCCAGTCGGCAGGGTCGGGGTTCTGCAACATGGCGTCGGTGACCATCCGAAAGTCGCGGCTCTGTGCGTGGGACGATGACAGACCGACCGCGAGCGCCAGCACGCTGGCAACGACGAGTGTCAACCGAGTGGGCATGGCACCTCTCCTTCTTGACTGTCCGACCGGTCTCAGGGAGCGGACTCGACCGCCCGCGCGCCGCTGAGCGCATTGCCGACCGCCCCATTTCCCTCGTGGCAAGCGTACTCGTAGAGCTCGTAATCGGGATCGAACGTCATCGGCATCGAAATCGTCCACGGGGCGGTGTAGGCCGCCGGATCTTCGATCGTCACATCGAAGCGCAACGTGTCGTCATCGACACGGGTGAAGCGCTCGACCACACGCAGCTGCTCGCTGACCGGGATACCTTTGATTCGTGCGCCCGCCGCGCTCGAGGCAATCCACCCCCGGTTGTTGTAGTTGGTGGTCTCGACCACCAACGTATCGCCGTCCCAGCGTGCGCGAGAGTCACCCATCCACAAACGAATGTTGTCCGAGATGTGTGGCCGGTCGGCGATCGGGATCACGCGGATGTCATGGATCATCTCGTACACGATCACCAGGTAGTCGGGCAATTGTACGAAGCGATAGGCGTTGTTGTAGCCCGCCGGGAGCATCGAGCCGGGAACCCCGCGCGAAATGCATCGGTCCCAGACACTCATGTAGGTATATGACTCGCCCGCGTGTGCGAGGTTGTGGTCACGCACCGCCTCGGCCTCTGGGCGGGTCGGCACCCGTCCGTCAGCGGGTTCGACGACAAGCGAGGTCTGGCCCGTTTCGAGAACTGTGGTCCCCGAGTCGAGCCAGAACTGATTGTAGGCCCCAACCACACCCGGTCTGGGATTGGCATCGCCCGCAGCCCGGCGCTCCGCGGTCTCCGCCTCGAGCGCCGCAGCCTCCTCCGGTGTCAAGGTGGCGCGACCCTCCATCGAACGCGGGCGCTCAAACGGCGTGATCGTCGGGTTGGTCCAGAGCCCCCGGAGGTCAGGGTCCCCCCATGCCGTACGCGGCGTGGCCGGAGTTTGGCCGGACGCCGACGTCGAGAGCGCGGCCGTCACTACCCCGGTAACCATCCAGACGACAAGGCTACATCTGATCATCTCGCTCCTTCGGAGCGCCGCCCAGGGCGGCACGTGCGGTCTGGGTAAGCCTTGTTGACTGTCATACGCCGGTCTCCGCGAACTGTCAAGAAAACAGCGGTTGCGCGGGCTCGATTCTCGGGTCCCGCGCCGGTTGCACCGGCGCAGGACGTGGTGTACGCTCACGCTGAACTTTCATCATCAGTCGATAGCAGATCGAGGTAAGCATATGCGTCTGTTTAGCGTGTTTGTTGCGTTGGCTCTGATGACGGGTGGCGCCAGCGCGCAGGGGCCGTCCAACGAGCCAATTGGAAACCTTGCCCAGCTCATGCGCGGCATCATGTTTCCGAACTCCAACAAGCTGTTCGACCTCCAGTCGGTAGAGCCGGGCACCGAGCTGCCGGAGATGAGTTCCGAGATCTCCGAGGCCGTGTCCGCTGTCATGGGACCAGCGTCCTCTCGCTTTGCGTCAGTCTACCGCGGCTGGCCGGACGTCGAGGGCGCTGCGGTAGCCCTCGCGGACGGCGCCAAGCTCGCCATAGTGGAAGGCCGCCTGTGCGAAAATGGCGTGGCGGCGCCGGTCGACCAAGCAGACTACATTGAAGGTGCCCGGCTCCTCGAGGAATCCGCCGTCAAGGTGCTCGACGCTGCGCGCATCCGGGATTACGACGCCGCCTCTTTCGCGGTCAATTTCCTCGTCGAATCGTGCTCGCACTGCCACAGAACATACCGCGACGGTCCCGACAGCAGACAGGAACCGCGCTGCCAGTAGGCTGACACCGACATGTCTGTCACGCTCTGGAGATAGCACGAATGATACGGCTGTTATTCGAGTGGTTGAGCCAGCTCCCGAGCAGCATCGCGCTACGTGAGGCATTCAACGTCTATCCCTGGTTGCTCACGGCACATGTTCTCACCACGTCGTGGTTCGCCGGATTGATCATCATGATGGACCTGCGTCTTGCGGGAATCGGCAACCTCAGCACGCCATTCGCGCAAACGCAGAAACGTCTCTTCCCGTGGCAGATGATCGCCATGGGATTCAGCTCCCTCACCGGCCTCATGTTGTTTTACGGCGACCCGATGCGCTTCTACCCGAACTTCTACTTCTGGGTGAAGATGACGCTCATGTTCCTGGCGGGTGTGAACGCGGTCGTTTTTCATATGACCGTGTATGAACAGGCCCTCGGGAGGCTCGAAACCAAACTGGCCGACGCGCGGTCGTGGGTGTCTTGGGATTTTTCCGGCGTCGTACCGGTCGAGGCCAGAGTGGCCGGTCTCCTCTCTCTCGTGCTTTGGGCCAGCATCATCGTTACCGGGCGGATGATTGCCTACAGCGCGCTGGTACCACAGTGGTGGCTTGACTTGGGCCTTAGTTAGGACGTGATCTGATGGATCTGCTGCCGTTCTTCCAATGGATGGGTACCATTCCCCTGAGTGTTTATTTTCTCGAACATACCTGGCCCGCGCCGATCGTGCAGGTGATCCACCTGGTCGCCGTCGCCGTGTTTGTCGGGGCACTCCTGGTCGTCGACATGCGGCTCCTGGGACGCGGCCTCACAGCCAGGCCACTGGCCGATGTCGCGCGCGATGCGCAGCCGTGGTTGGTCGGCGCGTTTTTCGTCCTCTTTGTCACCGGCCTCCCGTCCCTGACATCGACCGCCTTGAAGCAGTACTACAGTCCGTTCTTTTGGTGGAAGATGGAGGCCTTGGTCCTCGGGATCATCCTTACCTACACCGTGCGCCGCAAGATTATTCGGACCGACGAGGCCCGGCTTGGTCAGGTCTGGCCCAAAGTGGTCGGAATCATGTCGATCGGGCTCTGGACCAGTGTGACGATCGGGGCACGGCTGATCGGCCTCATGGGATAGGGCGGTCGTCGCCGCGCCCTCGATCGACGCTCGCACTGGCCGATGAACGCGAATATCGCACTGCTTCCAGGCGACGGAATCGGCCCGGAGGTGGTGTCCGCGGCCGCCACGGTCCTCGCGGCGGTCGCCGCGCTGTCCGGCCACACCTTCACACTCACCAGCCATCCGGTGGGAGGGACCGCGCTCCGTGCCGGTGACCCGCCCCTCCCGACGGCGACCCGAGACGCCTGTGTCGAGGCAGACGCGGTGCTGTTGGGTGCCGTCGGAGACCCTGCGTTCGACCAGGCACCAGGAGACCGGCGTCCAGAAACGGCCTTGCTCCAACTTCGGCAGGAGTTGGGCGTTTTTGCCAACCTGCGACCCGCAAAGGTCTGGCCCGGTCTCGAAGTGGGCAGCTCGCTCAAACCCGAACTGATCGAGGGACTCGACCTGCTCATCGTGAGAGAACTGACGGGCGGGCTGTACTATGCGGAACCCCGTGGCCGAACTGACGATGGTCTCTCGGCCTTCAACACGATGCGGTACTCGCGACTCGAGGTCGAGAGGATCGCCAACGTCGCGTTCGAGAGCGCGCGCCAGCGTGCCGGTCGCGTGACTTCTGTCGACAAGGCCAATGTACTCGAAGTCTCCCGCTTCTGGCGCGAGGTGGTCACCGAGGTCGCGGCCGATTATCCGGACGTCACGTTGGAGCACCAGTTGGTCGATTCATGCGCGTTGCTGCTGGTCTCCAACCCGCACAAGTTCGATGTGCTCTTGGCCGGGAATCTCTTCGGGGACATTCTGTCGGACGAAGCCGGTGCCGTCGTGGGCTCGCTGGGACTGTTGCCCTCTGCCAGCCTCGGCGGTCGGGGCGGCCTCTTCGAACCTGTGCACGGATCAGCGCCAGACATCGCCGGACGGGACCAGGCGAACCCGGTCGCGACGATCGCGTCGGCGGCGCTGTTGTTGCGCCACGCACTGGGGCTCGGCGAAGAGGCGGAGATCATCGAGACTGCGATCGGCAGGACGCTCGCTGCGGGTATCCGGACCGTCGATCTCGGCGGTCGTGAGGCACCGGTGTCGTGCTCGACGATGGCCCAGGCCATCCTCGACCGCCTCCCGTCCTGACTGGCGCGGGTTAGGAGTCGTGGGTCGTCTGTCGACGCGCTCACCCGTCACCCCTCCGGTCGCCGGATCGTAGAGTCCGGCACATAACTCGTTTGTTATCATAGGACGAAGAACATCATATTTTGATGGGCGGTGGGTCCGTCTCGTGAACCTCTCAGAGATTCAGGTCTTTCTCACCGTCGCCAACGAACGGAGCTTCTCCCGGGCTGCCGCAAGACTACACCGGACCCAGCCGGCCGTCAGTCAGGCCGTCAGACGACTTGAAGAGAGTCTCAACGAGCGACTCTTTGACCGCTCGTCGAAGGGTGGACAGCTGACCGAGGCCGGAAAGATCTTGCTCGACTACGCCAAGCGTCTGGAGCGCCTCACGCACGAGGCGCAGGCCGCCATGCTGGAGCTCCAGGACCTCCGACGGGGACACGTCCTCATTGGGGCGAACGAGGCCGCGGCCCACGTGTTGCTGCCGGTGATCAAACGGTTCCGCGAGGAGCACCCGCAAGCCCAGGTCGAAGTGAGTCGGCAACCCGCGAGGCAGATCGCCGAAGAGGTCCTGAGCCGTACGCTCGATTTTGGAGTCTTGACGTTCTCGCCCCGTGAGCGGGGTCTGGTGGGCCTCACGCTGGGGGAGGACGAGCTCGTCATGCTCGTGCATCCGGAGCACCCCCTCGCCAAGCGTCGGAAAGTGACGATGGAGGAATTCCGTCGGCAGACGGTCATCGCCCACAACGATCCGTCACCGGCCCGTGAACGGGTCCTGCGGCTGTACGAGGAGCGTCACACCCCGATCAACATCCAGATTGCGCTACCGAGCCTCGACGGGATCAAGCGCGCGGTCGAGATGGGTCTTGGCGTGGCACTCCTCCCCAAACGATGCGCGCTTTCCGAACTGGCGAGCGGGCGACTCAGGGCTGTCACGGTGCCCGGCCTGCAGCTCCCTCGGCGAGTCCAGCTTGTCTATCGTCGCTCTGCAGAGATGTCTCACGCCGCTGACGCATTCCTGAAAGTGGCGAGGGAGGTCGCGCAGGTCCCCGGCCCAGCCCGCTCGCTCAAGGCTGGGGATACACGGGCCAGACGGTGATCAGAACGCCATGAGATCTCGCACGGCAGCCGAGATGTCTGACGTCTGCGGCAAGATCGTGTCTTCAAGCACGGGACTGTAGGCGCAGAACGCGTCCTTGGCGGCAAGACGGCGCACCGGGGCATCGAGTGAAGAAAACAGCTCGTCAGCGATGCGGGCCGCGATCTCAGCGCCATACCCCCAACTGACCCAGTCCTCGTGGACCACAAGCACGCGGCTGGTTTTTTCCACTGACCGCTCGATTGCCGGCCAGTCGTAGGGACTCAGGGACCGCAGGTCGATAACCTCGACCGAGAGCTGATCGTCCTCCGCCAGACGCTCGGCGGCCTGCACCGAGCGAACGACGGTCGAGCCGTAGGTCACGATCGTGAGGTCACGTCCTTCGTGGACGAGATTGGCCGTTCCGAACGGAATCATGTGATCCGGGCCGGGATACGGCGCGCGATTGTGAACCTGACGATAGAGGTGTTTGGGCTCGAGAAACAGGACCGGGTCGTCGCTGCGAATCGCCGTGCGCAGGAGTCCGCTGGCATCGAGCGCGTTGGACGGCATCACGACCCGAAGGCCCGGAATGTGCGTGAAGGTCACTTCGCCCGATTGGCTGTGATAGACGCCGCCACCCCGCAGGTAGCCGCCGATCGGCGCGCGGATGACCACAGGGCAGGTGAACTGGCCCTTTGACCGCCACCGCATGTTCGCCAGTTCACTACGAATCTGCATCATCGCCGGCCAGATATAGTCGAAGAACTGGATTTCAACGACCGGCTTCAGGCCCCGCAACGCCATGCCAATTGCCCGACCGACAATCCCCGCTTCGGCGATCGGCGTATTCCACACGCGGTCGCTCCCGTGCACCCGTTGGAGTCCCGCGGTCGCCTTGAAGACACCGCCCTTTCCCTTCAAGTCGTTGAGGAGGTCGTCTCGACTCACATCGGCAACGTCCTCGCCAAACACCACGACGCGATCGTCGCGTCTGAGCTCATCTCCCAGACAGCGATTGATCAACTCGATCATCGTCTGGGGCACACCGTCTCTCTCAGGATCTCGGGAGAAGTCCGGGCCGGTCGGATCGGTATCCGAGTACACGAACGACAGCGCGCTCGTTGGATCGGGTGACGCCGCGGCTGCGGCGGCTGCCGCCGCACCGGACACCTCGTCCTCGACCTCCTGCTCCAGCTGACCGAGCGCAGCCTCGCTCACGAACTGCTCACTGAGCAGGAACTCGCGAAACCGGGGCACCGGATCGCGCGCGAGGTCAGCCTCGCGCTCTGGACCAGGACGATAGGCGCCGTCGTCATCCGAGTCCGAATGCGGGTGAAGCCGTAGCACGTGCGCGTGCACCAACGCCGGACCGTGCCCCGACCGACAGTGGTCGGCCGCCGCGGCGAGGGCCCGATAACTCGCAATCGGATCCGTTCCATCGCACGTCCGCACGAGTAGATTGGGAAAATTCTCGACCAGCCTCGAGACGTCCCCTCCCGGCGTCTGCACGTCGACCGGTACGCTGATCGCATACCCGTTGTCTTCGATCACGAACAGCACCGGCAGCCGGCCCACTGACGCCGCGCTGATCGCTTCCCAGAACTCACCCTCGCTCGTCGACCCTTCGCCAGACAGCACACAGATGATCTCCGCAGGGTGATGCTCCAGGCCGTAGCTATCCGCCACTCCGGCGTGCCCCGCCAAGTACATGGTGGCCTCTGCACACCCGACCGCGTGCAGGAAGTGCATCCCGGTCGCTGACGACCGCGAGGCAATGTGTAACCGTCGGCTCCCCCAGTGATTCGGCATCTGCCGCCCCCCGGAGAAGGGCGCAGCGCCGGCGCCGGCGGCCTCGAGCAAGACATCCGCTGTCGTCATCCCGAGGGTCAAACAGAGCGCCTGGTCTCGGTAGTACGGATAGACCCAGTCGATCCCCGGTCTGAGCACGAGGCCGGCCGCGGCGAGGAGCGCCTCGTGACCGGCACAGCTCAGCTGAAAGAATGTCTTCTGCTGGCGCTTGAGCGTCCGCTGTCGCTCATCGACCTGCCGCGACAGGAGCATACCCCGGTAGAGTCGGGTGAGATCGGTGACGCTGATGTCGACGGAGTGCTCGGTCTGCGACGTCATCACAAAGTCTTGCGAATGACCGGCGCCCGAAGAGGCCGACGTGTCACGTGAGATGAGGATAACGAGTAGAAACGCGCGGTCTTGGCCGAACCAAGTACTAGCATGCTCGATCGACTACAGAAGAAAGGCTCGCATCGACCCCTGAGTAGATTATCAGATGGAGGCACCGCAGGGTCACCCTCTTTCGAATGACCATTCGATATCGCTCGTCACGGCGCAGCGCGATTCCCGGTGTCGGCTTTTTCTAATAATAGCATTGGCAATAATTATGCTAATGAGAGTTCGGCGACCGGCCGACAGCCCTCCTGTAAGAGCGAAGCTATGGATTTCGCACTCAGTCAGGACCAGCGGCTTCTCCAGGGCTCCATCCGCGAGTTCGCGGAGGCAGAGATCAGACCGCATCGGCATCGGTGGGATGAGGACCAGCACTTCCCCGCCGAACTGGTCCCGGCCCTTGGCCGTCTGGGTCTGATGGGCATCCAGGTCGCCGAGGAACACGGCGGCGCCGCCATGACGACCGTCGACTACTGTCTCTGCATCGAGGAACTCGCCAGGGTCTGTCCTGCGATTGCGCTCTCGGTGGCGGCGCACAACGGCCTCTGCGTCGCACATATCAACCGATCCGGCTCCGACGAGCAGCGCGAGCGGTTTCTGCCGCCGCTTGCTCGCGGTGAACGGATTGGAGCCTGGGCGCTGACAGAAGCGTCGTCAGGGAGTGACGCGGCCGATATCCTCACGACCGCTGCGCTCACCGACGGTCGTTGGGTGCTCAACGGTTCGAAGGTCTTCATCACCCATGCGGAGGTCGGCCATACCATCGTCGTCCTCGCCGTGACCGACCCTACGAAGGGTGCGAAGGGCATCTCCGCTTTCGTGGTCGAGAAGGGCACACCGGGACTCTCCGTCGGCAAGAAAGAGAACAAGCTCGGGATGCGGGCGAGTGATACCCGCGAGCTGGTGTTCGAGAACTGCGCGATTCCGGCCGACCAGCTGCTTGGCACCGAGGGACACGGCTTTGCCGACGCGATGCAGGTCCTCGATGGGGGTCGCATCGGCATCGCCGCGCTGTCGGTTGGTCTGGCCCAGGGCGCTCACGAAACGGCACTCAGCTACGCCACCGAACGGATGGCGTTCGGTGCCCCGATCGCGTCGTTTCAAGCGATTCAGCGGAAGCTCGCTGATGCCGCAACTCAGATCGACGCCGCACGGCTGTTGACCTATCGTGCGGCTCACTTGAAGGACCGCGGGGAGCCGTTCACACTGCAGTCTTCGATGGCGAAGCTGTTCGCCAGCGAAGTCGCGGTTCGGGTCGCGGATGACGGCATCCAGATCCACGGGGGTTACGGTTTCGTCAAAGACTATCCGGCTGAGAAGTACTCCCGCGATGCTAAGCTCTTGACGATCGGGGAAGGCACGAGCGAGATTCAACGGATCATCATCACCAAGCAAATCACGAAGCGAATCGGCCAGCCCGACGCCTCCACCGCCCGACGTTAGCAGCACGCGCCTCCGTCCATGGACATTATTCCGTCGACGATTCAGACCGACGACCCGAGCTTTCGAGCCAATCGCGAGGCGATGGACCAACTGGTCCAGACACTCGAGCAACGCCAGGCTGCCGCACGGGACGGCGGGGGTCGTCGCGCCCAGGCACGCCACGACCAGCAGGATAAGCTCCCGGTCCGCGTGCGGGTCGATCAGTTGCTCGACCCGAAGTCACCGTTTCTGGAACTGTCCCCGCTGGCCGGGTTCGGCATGTACGACGACCAGGCGCCTGGCGCCGGCCTCGTGACCGGCATCGGCCGTGTCTCCGGCCGAGAGGCCGTGGTCATCGCAAACGATGCGACGGTCAAGGGTGGGACCTACTTCCCCATGACGGTGAAGAAGCACCTCCGAGCCCAGCAGGTCGCCCTCGACAACCGTCTCCCCTGTGTCTACCTGGTCGACTCGGGCGGTGCGTTCCTCCCGCATCAGGCCGACGTGTTTCCGGATCGTGACCACTTCGGCCGCATCTTCTTCAACCAGGCGCGAATGTCCGCCCTCGGTATTGCGCAGGTGGCGGTCGTCATGGGGTCCTGTACAGCGGGTGGCGCCTACGTGCCGGCTATGGCCGACGTGTCGATCATCGTCAAGGGCACCGGTACCATCTTTCTCGCTGGACCACCACTTGTGAAGGCCGCGACCGGCGAGGACGTGACCGCGGAGGAGCTCGGCGGCGGCGACGTCCACACGCGACTCTCCGGCGTTGCCGACTACCTGGCCGAGGATGACCGACATGCGCTCACCATGGCCCGGACGGCGATGTCGTCGCTGCGCGATAGACGAACGCCCAGACCCGACGTCGCCGCGCCAGAACCTCCTCTCTACGATCCCGCCGAGCTCCTGGGTGTGATCCCGGTCGATCCACGTAAGCCGTACGACGTGCGGGAGGTCATCGCCCGGGTAGTCGACGGTTCGCGGCTTGACGAGTTCAAGGCACGCTACGGAACCAGCCTCGTGACCGGGTTCGCTCGGGTGCACGGCATCCTGGTTGGCGTCCTCGCGAATAGCGGTGTGTTGTTCTCGGAGTCGGCCCTCAAGGCCACACATTTCATACAGCTCTGCTGCCAGCGTCATGTGCCGTTGGTGTTCCTGCAGAACGTGACCGGCTTCATGGTGGGACGCGAGTACGAGCAAGGCGGCATCGCCAAGGATGGTGCCAAGATGGTGCATGCGGTCGCGAATGCCTCGGTCCCCAAGTTCACGGTGATCATCGGTGGCTCATTCGGTGCCGGTAACTATGGGATGTGTGGACGCGCCTACGACCCGCGCATTCTGTGGATGTGGCCCAACGCGAGAATCTCAGTGATGGGCGGTGAGCAGGCGGCCGACGTGCTCGCCACCATCCGACAGGATCAGGCCAGCCGTGAGGGCCGGGCGCTAGCCGACGGCGAGCTCGATGAGATTCGAGCACCGATCCTCGAAAAGTATGAACGCGAGGGATCCCCCTACTACTCCACCGCCCGCCTCTGGGACGACGGCATCATCAATCCTGTTCAGACGCGAGACTCGCTCGCCCTGGCCTTGGCCGCGGCCTACAACGCACCGATTCCTGACACGACGTTCGGTGTGTTCAGGATGTAACGCGCCACGATCTGTCATGTTTCGCCGCCTTCTCATCGCCAACCGCGGTGAAATCGCCCGACGGGTGATCCGTACCTGCCGCGCGCTAGAGATCGAGAGCGTCGCCGTCTACTCGGATATCGACGGGACCGAGCCTCACGTCACCGAAGCCGACCATGCGGAAGCGATTGGCCCAGCGCCGGCAAGCGAGAGTTATCTGCAGATCGGTCGGGTGATCGATGCGGCTCGACGAAGTGGCGCAGAGGCGATTCATCCCGGCTATGGTTTTCTCTCCGAGAATGCGGAGTTCGCCGACGCCTGTCGACACGCCGGCATCACCTTCATCGGCCCCTCGCCGGACGTGATCGCACGGGCCGGCTCCAAGATCGACGTCCGGCGCCTGGCCGAGTCGGCAGGGATTGCAGTCGTCCCCGGTAGTACACCGGCCGACCAGACCCGCGAGGGGCTTCGTCGGGCCATTGACAACGTCGGATTCCCTGCCCTGATCAAGGCCTCAGCCGGCGGTGGTGGAAAGGGTATGCGCATCGTGCGTGACGCCGCTGGCATCAACGACGCGGTGAACGCAGCCCGACGAGAAGCACTCGCAGCGTTTGGCGACGGTACGCTCTACGTGGAGCGGCGTCTGGAGCACCCACGCCATATCGAGATACAGGTGGTCGGGGACCAGCACGGTAACCTGATTCACCTCTTCGAGCGTGAGTGCTCAGTTCAGCGGCGGTACCAGAAGGTGGTCGAAGAGACCCCCTCGCCCGCGGTCTCTGACGCGACGCGCGAACGGCTGACCACCGCCGCTACGGCGGTAGCGGCCGCGGCCGGATACGACAACGTGGGAACCGTCGAGTTCCTGCTCGAGGGCCAGGGCGACACGGCGCAGTTCTATTTTCTCGAAATGAACACACGGCTACAGGTCGAGCACGCGATCACCGAAGTCTGCACCGGTGTCGACCTGGTTCGGGGGCAGCTCGAGGTTGCGGCGGGGCAGCCACTTCCGTGGTCCCAAGACGGACTCGCCTCTCGCGGTCACGCCATCGAGTGCCGCCTCTACGCAGAGGACCCACGGCAGGACTTCCTACCCCAGGCCGGTTCCATCGCGCTGTACCGTGAGCCCGCCGGGCCCGGACTGCGAATCGATTCGGGAGTGCGGGAAGGGAGCGCGGTTCCGGTGCACTACGATCCGTTGCTCGCCAAAGTGATCGCATCCGGGGAGACACGCGACTTTGCGGTCCGCCGGGCAGCGGACGCTCTGCGCCGCTACGTCGTCCTTGGTGTCACCACCAATCTTCTGTTGTTGCGGCGGATCCTCGACCATCCGCGGTTTCGTCAGAGCCGCGTCGACACCGGCCTGCTCGATCAGGAGATCGACACGATGCTCGGTCCGATCACCGGCCCACCTGTGGTCGCCGCCGCGGCCGCCGCCGCCGCCAGCCTCGCCGACGCGCCGAAAGGCGCCGAACAGTCGCCTGGGCCGCCATTGGACGGTCTCTTAGATCCGTGGACAACTCTGACAGACTGGCGGTTGGCGACGCAGAGCCACCGGGCCGGCGACGAGTGACGATGGCACAGAGCGGACGCCTGTTTCGCCTGGCGGTGGCCGGCACGACCTCCACTCTGGAGGTCGATGGCAATGGCTCAGTCAGGGTCCCCGGACGCTCCAACCCGGTGCAGGTCGCACGCCTCGACGCCTCGAGGTTCCAGGTCGCGCTTGACGGTGGTCAGCTGCTCGTCTATCTGGTGGTCGAAGGGGCCCAGGGTTGGGCGTTCGCCGATGGATGCGTCTTCGAGCTGGATCTGGCACCAGACCGTCCCGCCCCGACGCCGACGACCGATGCGGACCGCCCCATCGCTGCTCCCATGCCGGCCACAGTCCTCAGCGTTCTGGTCGAGCCTGGACAGGCGGTGCGTCAGGGCGACGCGCTCATCGTCCTGGAAGCGATGAAGATGGAGCTGACCCTCAGAGCGCCACGCGGTGGTCAGATCGAGACGCTCGCCTGCGGCGCCGGTGACCTGGTCAAGCCACACATCCCGCTGATCACTCTGACGGACGAACCGCTCGTCGGGTCACGTCTCTCCGACGCCAGCGTGACGAGATCGACCGATCTCGACCTCGCAGAATCGGGTTAGCAGATCCGACCGCACCAGTGGTAGCATCGGCCGATGGCGAGTGTCATGACCGCGTAATTCGTAGCATCAGTCTCGGAGCCCGGCGCCCGGTTGGCCAGGCGCGAAGAGCGAGCATCTCGGGAATACTCGAGCGATACGCAACGCCGCCAGACGGGATGCAGCGCCGGCCGAATGTATAGGTATATCGAACTCAGGACACTAGGTCGGCGTTGCCGGTTCAGCTGTCGTGTAGACTCACGCGTCGGTGGTCGGTCCATGGCGAATGCCCGATCCTGGGTGCGTGGCGTCTGCCCCAGGACTCGAAGGGGGAACACATGCGCGACTGGAAGCCGCTCCGAGCGGCGACGATACCTCTCGCTGCGATCCTGCTCGTCGGCCTTGCCCTTTGGGGTGGCCGGGCCGACGCTCAAGAAACTGAGAACCCGTTCACCGGCCGTGTCGACGCCCGGATGGGGCAGCGGCAGTTCGAGGCTCAATGTAGCAACTGCCATGGCCTCACCGGCACCGGCAATCCCGAGGCTGGCGGACCGGACCTCACGACCGGACGCTTCAGCACCGCCAGCACCGACGCTGGTCTCTTCCGCGTGATTCGCGAGGGCATCCGCGGAACCGCCATGATCGGGATCAACCCCGACGCGTCCGATCAGGCGGTCTGGCAGGTAGTCACCTACCTCAACTCGCTCAGTCCGGCCGATTCGCTCGACGACCTTCCCGGGTCGGCGACTGCGGGCCGACAGCTGTTTGGAGCTAAGGGCGACTGCACACGTTGCCACATCGTGAACGGCCAAGGTGGACGTCTCGGGCCAGATTTGTCGCAGGTTGGCGAGCGGCGCCGGCTCGCCGAGCTCCGGTTAGATCTCACCGATCCGAACGCGGAGGTCACCCCGCGGTGGTGGACGCTGACGGTCACCCGTCAGGACGGCTCAGTCATCCGTGGCCTACGCATGCACGAGGATTCGTTCTCGCTTCGCCTCATGGATGACCAAGAGGGTCTATGGTCTTTCTCGAAGTCAGAGATCCGATCGTTCGAGAGAGACAAGAACTCAACGATGCCGGCGCACCCGTCACTTACCACCCAAGAGCAGGACGACCTCGTCTCCTATCTCTTGACGCTTCGGAGGGAGCGATGACACTCATTCGAGTCACTACTCTGCTTGCCGTCTTTGCGTCCGCCCACCTCACGCTGGCTCAGGAACCGGCGGCTGTCGAGGGGATGCCGGCGTTCTCGCCTGTCACGTGGGAGCGGCTCGTCAACGCGGCCGATGAGCCCGAGAACTGGCTGATGTACTCCGGAACGTTCGACAGTCAGCGGTTCAGTCGTCTCGACCAGATCGACACCAGCAACGTGGCGGGTCTCAAACTTGTGTGGGCGCATCACATTCCGCAGCTCGACCGCAACGAGACGACCCCGCTGGTGGTCGACGGCGTCATGTTTATTACGGAATCACCGAGTAACCTGACCGCGGTGGACGCTGCCAGCGGCCGCCCGTACTGGCGGTACGAACACGAGTTGCCCGACGATCTGCGGGTCTGCTGCGGACGAAACAACCGCGGTGTCGCCATCCTGGACGAGACGCTCTATATGAGCACGCTCGATGCGCACGTCGTGGGCATCGACGCACGGTCGGGTAGCCTGCTGTGGAATACCGAAGTGGCCAACCACCAGGAGGGATACAGCAAGACTGCGGCACCCCTGATCGTCAAGGACAAGGTCGTCACCGGGATCGCCGGCGGCGAGTTCGGAATCCGTGGCTTCCTCGATGCGTATGACGCCAAGACCGGGACCTTGGAGTGGCGGACCCACACGATTCCAGGACCAGATCACCCCGACAATCGCTCGTGGGCCGGCGATTCCTGGCGAACCGGCGGATCCCCGACATGGATTACCGGGTCGTATGACCCGGAGCTCGACCTCATCTACTGGGGCACCGGCAACCCGGGGCCGGACTACAACGGCGACGTCCGAGGCGGCGACAACCTGTATGCCGATTCCGTGCTGGCGCTTGACGGTGATACCGGCGAGATGTCGTGGTATTTCCAGTTCACGCCTCATGACGTACATGACTGGGACGCCATTCAGATCCCGGTGCTGGCCGATATCGAGGTCGACGGCGCGTCGGTTAAGGCGATGCTGTGGGCCAACCGCAACGCCTTCTACTACACGCTGGACCGTGAGACGGGTGAGTTCCTGGTTGGCAAGCCGTTCGCTCGGCAAACATGGGCCGAGGGGCTGGACGACAACGGCCGTCCAATTCGTCGACCGAATACGCTCCCGAGCGCCGAAGGCACACTCGTGTCACCGACCGCCGGAGGCGCCACGAACTGGTGGTCGCCGGCATTTAGCCCCCGGACTGGGCTTCTCTACGTCAACGCGTTCGACGGCGAGGCAAAATTCTTCATCCGGGACGAAGACTACACGGCGGGGGACCGATACACCGGCGGCGGTACCGACGCGCCACTTCCGATCGACAACTACATGAGCGCGATCCGCGCAATTGACCCGTCGACCGGCGACATCCGTTGGGAGTTTCCGCTCCAGGCCCGCGCACGAGCCGGAGTTCTCGCTACCGCAGGCGACCTGGTCTTCAGCGGGAGTGTCGACGGGTATTTCTACGCCCTCGATGCCGTCACCGGGGAGGAGCTCTGGCACATCGCGCTCGGCGGACGCATGAACGCCTCGCCGATGACCTACGCCGTCGATGGCCGACAGTACGTGACGATGCCGTCCGGCAACGTGGTCTACACGTTCGCGCTGGACAATTAACCTTCCGCGATCGGGACCCGTCGCGTCGCTATCTTCTGACGCGGGCGGCGGGTCCTCGTTCTTCTCTCGGAGCACTTCCCACCGTCTATCTTTATCCGGATTCGCCAATGCCCGGGTCGTGGCCAGCGGCCACCGACGGCGCTCAGCTCCAGTGACGACTCGTCCGCTAGCGCGGTCAACGTCAAGACGGTCTGAGCGAGATTGGAAGGCGCCTCAGTAATGCTAGAGTGACCACCTATGCCGTGGGAGTCGTGGTTCACGCTCATCGTCCTCGGGGGCATGGTCGCCGTGCTCGCCCGGGATGCCGTCGCACCGTCCGTCGCCGTCGTGGGTGCGGTTGTGGTCCTGCTCGTCGCCCGGATCGTCACGCCGGCGCAAGCCTTCGGTGGTTTCTCCAACGCGGCACCGATCACGGTGGCCGCACTCTATGTCCTGTCGCGGGCGGTCCAGAAGACCCGCGCGCTCCAGCCGTTCGTGGCGACGACGCTGGGAGCAAGTGAGAACCACCGTTGGACGCTCGCGCGGCTGCTGACGCCAACGGCCGCCGCGTCGGCCTTCTTGAACAACACCCCGATCGTCGCGATGCTTGTACCCCAGGTGACGAGCTGGGCAGAGCGCACCGGGCGCTCGCCGTCAAAATACCTCATGCCGCTCTCGTTCGCGGCCATCTTCGGAGGAATGATTACCCTGATTGGGACGTCGACCAATCTTGTTGTTTCTGGCCTGCTGATGGAGAGTGGCGCAGCGCCCCTTAAAGCGCTTTTCAGATAGCCCTTGTACTGCTTGGGCTCGTCGTGGTACTTCTGCATGCACCAATGCAGGAGGACCGATGCAAGCCTATTCGATGGATCTCCGAGAACGGGCCCTGCTCGACAGTGATGCCGGGATGAAGGCCGCGGACGTTGCGGTGAAGTACCGCGTGAGCGGGTCGTGGGTGCGGCTGTTGAAGCAGCGTCGGCGGGAGACGGGCGAAGTCGCGCCGCGCGTCCAGCGGCACGGGCGGCGCCGGATGTTGGAGCCGCACCTGCACACCCTGGCCGCGCTGATCGCGGAGCAACCGGATCGCACCGTAGCCGAGCTGAAGGACGCGCTCGGCACGCCGGCCAGTCTGGCGACGATCTGGCGCGCGGTGGCGGCTCTGGACGTGACCGTCAAAAAAAACGGTCCGGCCCTCCGAACACGATCGACCTGACGTCGCGGCCGCGCGGGTCGTGTGGCACGCCGCCGCGCCGACCTGGGATCCGACACGCCTGGTTTTTCTCGATGAAACCGGCATGACGAACAATCTCCTGCGGCGGTATGGTCGGGCCCTCCGCGGGGCCCGCGTCCACGACCACGCGCCGTGCGCCCGGTGGCAGACCAGTACGTTTCTCGCAGCGCTGCGGGTGACTGGCCTGACCGCGCCCGGGGTCTTCGACGGCGCCATCGACGGGGCGAGCTTCCTCGCCTATATCGAACAGATCCTCGCGCCCACCCTGCATCCCGGGGACATCGTCATCGCCGATAACCTCAGCGCACACAAAGTGGCCGGCGTCCGCCAGGCGATCGAGCGCGTCGGCGCCACGCTCTGCTATCTGCCGCCCTACAGTCCGGACCTCAATCCCATTGAACTCTGCTTCGCGAAGCTCAAAGCCCTCGTGCGCGCCGCCCGCTGTCGATCCACCGAAACCCTCTGGCCTTTCCTCGGCGCCTGTCTGCCGCACTTCAGCCCCGAGGAATGCCGCAATTACTTTCGACACTGCGGCTATCCGGGCACCACACGGTCATGAAAAGCGCTTTAGCATGGTCGAGCTCACGCCGTTCGGGCTGCCAATCGCCGTGCTGGGGATCGGCTCATTGCTCGTCCTGGGCCCCAGGTTGCCGGAGCGACGTCCGGCGCGCGCCGACCTGAGTGAGGGATACCGGGAATTCGTGGTCAGAATGACCGTCTTGAGAGGGGGCCCGCTGGACGGCCGAACGGTCGAAGAAGCACATCTTCGACACCTGCAGGGTGTGTTCCTCGTCGAGCTCGAGAGAGAGAGACGTGATTGCGCCGGTCACTCCGGACACCGTCCTGAGGGGAGACGACCTGCTCACCTTTGTCGGACGGGCCGATGTGGTCGTGGATGTACAAAGCGCGGCCGGTCTGGTGTCCAGCGAACAGAAACATGTGGCGGAGTTCGATACCACTCGCCATACATTCTTCGAGGTGGTCCTCGGACCGACCTCGCCCCTCGTGGGTCAGACGCTCAAAGAAGCGGGCTTTCGCAGCCGATACCAGGCTGCGTTCGTCGCCATCCACCGTGCCGGGCGCCGGGTCCACGCCAAGCTTGGCCGTGTGCAGCTCAGGGTCGAGGACACGCTACTCGTGCTTTCTGACCCCGACTTCGAGAACCGCTGGCGTGAGAGGGGTGTGTTCTTGTTGGTGTCACGGCTCGGCGGCGTGACGCCCGCGGCAACCAAGAAGGCGCCGGTCGTCGGCCTCGTCGTAGTCGGGGTCGTGGTCAGCGCCTCGGTCGGCGTGCTGCCTGTGCTCCAGGCCGCGCTGCTCGGGGCCTTTGCCCTCGTCCTCAGTGGAGTGCTGACACCAGCCGAAGCCCGGAACGCCGTCGACTTGGACGTGATTCTAGTGATTGCCGGAGCGTTCGGCCTTGGCGCGGCACTTCAGGCCTCCGGGCTCGCGGAGTTGGCGGCGGCCTTTCTCGTCGCCGGGTTCGGCGGTTGGGGTGCGACAGGCGCGCTGTTTGGGATTGTGGTCACGACCGTCGCGCTGATCAGCATTATCACGAACAATGCCGCTGCGGTGCTGGTGTTTCCGATCGCGATGTCGACGGCGGCGGATCTCGGCCTGGATGCGCGGCCGTTCGCGATTGCTGTCGCGGTCGCGGCGTCCGCATCGTTCCTGACACCGGTAGCGTATCAGACGAACATTATGGTCTATGGACCCGGCGGCTACCGATTCACCGACTACGCCCGTTTGGGTCTCCCACTGACCGTGATTGTCGTCGCGGTGACAGTCATGCTCGTGCCGGTCATCTGGCCACTGCGCTAGTTGTAGAAGACGCGTGGGACAGGCGAGACTGATTCATCTGGAAGGGTGACACAAAAAAAGAGACCCTTCCCACCTCCACAAAAGTGGCGTGCGCAGGGTCTCCGGTCTCGTGAAGCGACGCTAGAAAGAACGAGACGTGCTGCTACTGTCCAGGTTCGGTCACGTCCGCACCGTCCGTCGGCGCGCCGGTTCCGGACGAACCCAGGAACAACTTCCGACCATCCGGGAAAGTCAGGTCGCGACCGTTCATCTTGTCGGACCCATCCTTCGCCTGGTAGCCGTCGATGACGATCTCCGTTCCCGGTGCCAGCGAATCCTGTGTGAAGCCTCTGCGGAACAAGGTGTTCGGTGTTCCGCCCTCGACCATCCACGTCGTCTTGCTGCCGTCGTCGTTGGTGACTTCAACGTGGACCCACGAATGCGGGTTGATCCACTCCATCTTCACCACGACACCCTCCATGTGGAGTGGCCGGTTGGCATCAAACTCTGCCGAGAACGCATGATGGGCGATTGCCGGCGTCGCTAGCATCCCTCCCAGCACGAGTCCAAGGCCCACTACAACAATCGCTACTTTCGTCTTCATTCGTCTCGCCTCCTGCATCAGAACAAAACCTCAATAGCCATTTTACACAAAATTTCCATCACAACAAATCTCGCCGGCCGGCAGCGGCCGGCCAACGCAAGCCACGCTATTGCGGTGGAACCGGAACCGAGTCCCGATTGGATCCGTATCCGCTCGCGCGATAGCTCGGTGTCAGGTCAGGGTCCTTCCGAAGGTGCCCATACATCAGCTCCTCCGCAAACTCGACACACTTCAACTCCAGCAGCTGCATGTTCTCATCGATCCGCCGGTAGAGCGGCAGCCGAATCGTCCACGGTTGCGTGTAGACCGCCGGATCCTCGATGGTCGCCTCGTACATGAGGTGGTTCTCGCTGACCGCCGTATACCGTTCGACGACATGGAGCTGGTCACTGTGATGATTGCCTGAGCTATCGAGCCAGGTATCGCCCACCTGGTCTGTGACGTCGATCACCAGTGTCTCGCCGTCCCAGGAACCGCGCGAGTGCCCCATCCACGTATTGACCGGGCTCTCCATATCAGGTCGGTCCATGTAGACGATCCGGCTCGAACTGGCAAACTCATAGGCCATTAGCACGTACTCCGGAGTCTGGACGATCTGAAACGGGTACGGCATATACGTCGCCCGTGGGACGCCAGGCATGTAGCACTTGACAGCAGGGTCCCGGTCGAGCCAGTACTCGAGGTTTTCCTGCTGCTGGGCGCGCGCCTCAGGCCTGTACGGGATCTCGCCCCCAACGACGATTCCCAATCCACCGGGAATGGCGCCAAGTGCGGCCAGCTCGACGACCGGCCCGGGTCGCGCGGCATGGCCCTCGATATCCCAATGCGATGCACCGACCGCCTGCCAGATTCCGTTTAGATCGGGACGACCGTCTGCCGTCCGCTCAGCCCGGTACGTCGTCTGGCCGGCTAGCGGCTGAACCGCCAACGTCAGAACGGTCGCGACCGCCGCCGCCGCCACCGCAAATACTCCATTTCGAAAAAGACCACGTGTCCTGGTGCTCATCAAAACATCCCCCCTCCGGACTAGTCAAATGCATCCGGGCGCGCCAGTATACCGCAATTCTGTGCTCCGTGGACGGACAATCACCCAACGCCAAAATCACGCCGGAAACCCCGGATCTCGTAGAACTCCTTCCCCGATATGGCCACCTCCACGGCCGTCATCGCCACACCCGAGACAGCCGACGTCCGTGCCGCACCAGTCTGTGCCACGCCTGCCAGAGCGGCGTGGCGATGAGCGCGATGCCTCCCAGGCTCAACGTAATCACGACGAGATCCCACAGCGGACGACGGTTGTACAGAAATGGGAAATCGAGACTGTGAAGCCCGTGGTAGAGCCACCGGTTGAGACGGGTCAGCCGCTCCTCCTTGAGCACGATCCGACCTTGGCTGGGATCCAGATAGAGCCACGTCTGCTGTGGATCGTCAAAGCGTGCACGCAACACCGGCAACGACCGCGTGCCTGGCCGTCCGTAGTAGTACCCGTCGTACTCCTCCAACCAGGCCGTGTCGAGGATACTGACGCCGGGCATCGCCGCGCGCGCCGCATCCAGCACCCGCTGGCGCTCAAAACTCGTGAATACCCCTTTCTCAGGCGTCACCGCCGAGACCAAACTTCGTTCGGGGAGGTAAGATCCTGCGCCGCCGCCCGAGACGGCCGGTCCGCGGGGCGGCACCAGAACGGCGCGCAGGAACGGCTCTCCCTGGAACTGCAGCACCTCCAGCTCCTTGGGGCCAACGGCGCCACCGACTGTGCTAGCGGCCTGGCGGAGACCCTCCAGTGTCATCAGACCAAGTCGGAGCGGTCCTCCCGAGACCGCGGTCCGCTGCGCCGCCGTCGGGGAGTTCGGCGGATGCCAATTCCACGGGTCAAGCGAGAGGGGCCCGCTGAGCGTCCAGGTGAACGTCGTGAGCCCAAAAACCAGACCGGCGTAGTGATGCCAGCGCATCAGCCCGGCGTACGGCGTCTGCGAACGATTGTGCTTGAGACGGTACCGACGCCCCGGCGACCACCGCCACACCCCCCAGACCAATCCGGAAAGGCAGAGCAGACAACCCACAATCGATAGCCAAATGACAGATTGAACCCACAGCGCGCCGTGTCGGCGGAACGGCGTGAAATACAGCCAGTGCAACACCGCGCCGACATAGGCGACAGCACGGGTCGAGCGCGACGTCTTCATGACCGGCTCACCCGTCCAGTCGGACACATACAAATGAGTGTCGGCCGCGTCACCCAGCGCGACCTTGTGGAGTGGAAGATACTGCTGGCTCTGCAACGTCCACTGGTCGGCCTCACGCAACCGGGCCTCATAGTGCAGGCTCGCCGCGTGCGCCGGCGCCCACCTCGCCACTGCCGCCATCGCTTCGTCAGCCGTCAACTCCTCGAGTCGTGCTCCTTCATCGGCAAACACCGTCAACGTTCGCCCACGTTCCTCGAAGCGGTACACGGGACGATCACCGAGCATCGCAATCCGGAGACGGTCTGACGAGACACCGTGACGGCGGGCGGCTTCGGCAGGGGTGACACGGGCGCGCGACAGGTCAATCGGCAGCAATCGTTCGAGCCGCTCCGCCGGAGACAGCGATGGCATGCCGGCGTACATCAGGACGATGCCCGACACGAACCAGGCCAGAAAGAGCAGGCTCCCGAGGATCCCGAGCCAGCGGTGGGTGTAAACGAGGAGACGACGCCAGTCGAGCAACCGGGTAGACATGCGATTCGATCACCGAGGCGAGATTGACAGAAATAAGATGTTCATCACGGCCGCGTCGGACCCACAGGCACATTCACCCAGGACGCGGGATCCTGGACGTGGATTCATCGGACGTCGCTGTCAGCCGGGGGCACACTCGCCGGCGGGACGACGCCGTTCATTCGTGCGTAGACGACCATTTGCCCATAGTGATCAAAGCTATGGTAGGCAAGCCCCGCGGCAACGGCCGAACGCGGCATCCTCCCGAAAGCGGATGGCACCGGCTCCATGTGGTTGTCCTCGGTCAGGAACGCCATCGCTCTGCGAGCATACGTGAGTGATTCTCTGAGAAACCGGATGATGTCTTCCTTTGAGCGGAGGTCGTCAGGGCCGTTGTTATGCGTGCCCGGACCGTAGGGTGACCGCTCTTCCAACACGAGTGCCGATGTCATGTAGATCATCGTCGCCACGTGCCTGATCTGCTCGCCGAAGGTGCGAACATCCGCGAAGGCCCCGTCCGCCGGGGCGAAATCATAGCGGTCGGACGGCATCGCCTCGGCCAGGGACACGACCGCGTCCTCCACCAGCGTGACCTGGTCGTCGTACATCTTGGAAACAGGCTCCTGGGCCATGACCGTCCCGCGCGTTACCACTATCACAAAGAAAAGAAAGAACACGCTGCATCTTCGGACCTTCTCATGCCCGCTGTTTCCCCGGACATTCCCGGCGAGGACGCACTATGGCACGAGCGTGAGCACGACCTCCGAGCGGCCGCCCTGCCCGTGGGGTCGTCGCTCCTCCACCACGTCTTCGTTCCACGCCAGCGCGAAACCGGCACCGGCCGGTTCGATCGCGGGAATCAGTGAGGCAGTCGGGTTGGTCGTCAGACGTTGCGGGGGATGCACCGCCGTCGAGGCGCCTGTGAAGCGTTGAAAGTACACTTCGTGCCGCCCCTCACTGTCGTCGGACCAGGCAAGACCGATGTGGGGACCATTCCATGCGACGTACGCACCAACCGATTCACCCGGAGTCCGGGTGACCCGCCTGGCCCGCTGATCAACTTCAGTGTTCAGCTCATCGTAGGTAACGGTAGCCAGATACACCTCCCGGTTGCCGTCGCGTTCGTCAAACCAGGTCAACGCTAGCCGGTCGGGGCCAAGTGCGATATCCGGATAGGTGGAGGCGGCGCCGTCCTGCGCGGTCAGTCGCAGCAATTCTGGTCCGTCAACGCCGACCCGCACAAGAAACACTTCCGCGATGCCATCGGGAGCCGGAGCGTCGAAGACAACCCACGGATGTCCACCCTCATCGAGCGCGGCGTTGAGATTCCAGGTGGTCTCACCGACCGGTGCGAGACGCTGGGGTGGCGTCAGCGCGCGTCCATCCAGGCTGATCCATCGCCCCCATAGTACCGATTCCCTGCCGTCGTGTTCGATCCACGCACAGAACAGCTCGTGGCCGTTGGTCAGAAGAACGGGGTTACGACCGTTGCCGCCGGCGGCAGAGACGGTCTGCGTCCATTTGGACGTCCCATCAGTGGTCCACACCCCCAATTTCGCGAGACTCCCGGCGTCGGTGACCTCGTACCAGGCCACCGCGACGTCGTCTCCAACCATCTCCACGTCAGGTTCGAACGAGCGTTGCGGGTCGTCTGTAAGACGCCGCTCCGGGCCGTCAGGCGTGCCCTGACCGTCCGCGACCCGGATATAGATCTCGGGATTGCCGTCCCGGGTGTCGTGCCAGGCAACGACAAATCCATCGGAAAACGCGGCGAGACTCGCTTCGTATGCCTCGCCACCGCTTGTGCTGATGCTCCGTTGTGGTGATTCCCCGCACGCGGCAAACCCCACGGCGCCAGCGAGGACGAACGCGACGGAGGAATTAGGCACGGCGTCGCATACGCCACGCGAGAAGGAGTCCAACCAGGGGCAGACCGACCCACAGCATGTCCAGCTCCCCGTTCGGTGAGACCGATACCGGCAGGTCTTGGGTCTGTTGAGTTTCGTTCATCCGAAGGCCCTCGATATTATCGGTGTACGCTGACGGCATCGTCTCGTTCCTTCGAACAAACTCCTCAGCCGCCCTGGCTGCCGTCGCGATATCGGCACCGATGGCCTCCTCCATCGCCTGTTTGAAGGCATCGAGTAGCGGGACGGGAATGTTGGCCTCCGCCCCGGCCTCGAGGACATATTCGAGAAAGCGTGGGTTCCCGCATGTGTGTTCCGAACAGCCGACGCCATGAGTACTGACGCTCTCGATGTACTCTGCCAGCAGCCGTTCCCGCGTGGCCTGATCGGCATCCCAATACCCTTTTCGGATGGTCTCGACCATCCGGCCGGTCATGTCCTGATACGCAAAGGGCGAGTGCTCATTAAAAAACTGCTCGAGCTCGAGATCGTGTTTGTCTTCGACATACACGGCGAACGATTCCTGCCACATCGCGTCATCAACGACGTCGGTGACGGTGGCATCCCATCCCCAGAGATACTCGACAAACGCACGCATCTCGCCGGCACCGGCATACCCCTCGCGCTGCATCCCCTCAATCCAGGTTGGATTGACATACCGCGACCGGAACTCAGCGCCAATGAACTTGTCGATCGCGGTCATCTCAGGGTTGCCGGGATCGCGGGTATTCGTCACGACGAGCTCCGGGCTTTCGCCGTCAATGTTGCGCACGGCCGCCGCCAGCCCGCCCGCATACATGAAGAAGTCATCGTTATCGAGGGCACCGTAGAGCATCGTCGAGCTGCTGTGGACCACCTTCTCGGTGCCGGACAGCGCCATCCGGAACACGTCCTCCATCGGCTCTCCCCAAAAGCCGTTGCCATACCCGTGGCCCATCTTCGACAGATACTCGTCGGCCATCGCAGCGTCGCTATCCCAGGTGCCACTGGCGGCCACGATCCCGGAGGTGTTGAGGTTGAATGAGCCAGGCGGCTCGTCGAAGATTCGGACACCCGCGCGTCGGTCGGCGTCTTCCTCAGAGAGACCGCGCTCAATCAACACCGCCTTTGTTTGCAGGTAGTGCTGACGAACATAGTTGTCGGCCTCTTCCAACGCCTTGACGAGCTGGACGGCCCGGTCCATGAGGAGGGTGACGTTGTTGAACATCCCCTCGGCGGCCGAGGCGATCACGATATCAACCCGAGGCCGCCCCAGTCTCGCGGTCGGCACAACTTCCACGGCAACGACGTTCCCACGTGCGTCCCACACCGGACGTGTCCCAAGCAGATGGAAAATCTGAGACTCGAGCACTCCGTGGTGCCGCATCGTCTCGTCGCCCCAGATGACAAACGACACTTTCTCCGGATAGCGGCCATGCTGTTCGACATGGTCCGCCAGCATCTGGTCGGCCAGGGTGACACCCATCTCCCACGCTGCCGGTTTGGGTACCTTGTCGGGGTTGATCCCGTAGAAGTTCTTCCCGGTCGGATAGGCGTCGGGCGTGCGAATCGGCTCGCCCCCGTTGCCGGCAGGCACGAAACCCCCATCAAGTGCGTTCACGAAACTCTCGAGCTCGCGGGCGCCAGACGCCACGATACGACGCTCCATGTCCTCCGAGAAAACCTCCACAGCGTCGGGCAGCAGGCTTCTGTCGGTCGAGACAATCGCCTCGACTGTGCTGTCGCGATGTGCCTTCTCGGGGGTGCGACCAAAGGTGTGCAGCCCGTAGGGGATGTTCTGATCGCGCAGATCCCCGATGTATTCCTCGATCGTGTGTAAGACGTCGTCTCCGATGACCTCTGGGTCTGACCCTTCGTGGGAATGCGATTCACTCTCCCAGAGTGTGTCGGGGTCCGTCATATCGAGCCCAAGGTCCTTTGCGATGCCCAGGGCTGTCACCTGCTCGCGAATCTCCTCCGCATACGCCTCGGCCAGCTCTCTACTGCTGGTCAAGCTCCCGTGGTAGTCGTCGATGCTCTCGCTCAGCCTCGCCAGTTCCGGAAGTAGCCCGCCCTTCTTGAACGGCGGCACCATGTGGTCGATCAGCGTCGCCATGCCGCGACGGCGTGCGACGAGACCCTCACCGACCACGTCCACGTTGTAGACATAGATGTCCGGCAGGTCGGCCATGAGTGCGTCCGGCGCATCCGCGTCCGATAAGCCGATATCTTTGCCGTCGAGCCACTCCAAGGTGCCATGCGTGCCGAGGTGGATCACCGCGTCGGCCTGGTAGGCATGTCTGAGCCATGCGTAGGTCGCGACGTATTGGTGATGCGGTGCCAGATCCTTGGCGTGATAGAGCTTTTCGTCATCCTCACCCCACCCGCGCGCCGGCTGGGGCAGGACCATGACATTGCCGTACTGCACCGCCGGAATGACCAGACTTGGCTCACTTGAGCCGGTCTCGGCCATGAGCGTGACCTCGTCTGGCGGTCCCCAATCGGACAGGATCTTGGCCCGGAGCTCTGGCGCATAGCCGTCCAGCCACTGCGTGTACTCGCGCAGACTCACACGAATCGCCGTCCCCTGCTCGAGCAGGGCCTCCAGCTCACCCGGGGCATACCCGCCCACGTTGCGCGCCTTGGTCGTGATGTCGTCGAGGACACGGTCGGCCGACAGTTCCTGGTCCCCAACGTCGTAGCCTTCGCGATCGAGCCGCTGCAACATGTTGGCGAGCGACTCCGCCACGTTGAGATAGCTGGCGCCAATCCCAGCCTTACCCGGTGGGTAGTTGTAGAACATCAGCGCGAGCCGCTTCTCGCTATTCGGCTTGGCGCTGAGCCGACCGTAGAGCAACGCTCTCCGGACAGCGGTGGTGACGCGTTCAGAAATCGGCTGTCGGACGACGATCGTCAGCCCGGTCTCGGCATCCTCTATCCGCTCCTGGCTGCCAACGACAGTCGGGGCGACCAGTCCGGCCAGCTCCGGAACCGCCACCTGAAACGTGCCCTCGAACATGCTCAGCCCCATGGCCGACTCGCGCCACTCGGCTTCGCTGCGACCGTACAGGCTCACCAAGCTGACGACCGGGATATTCAATCGCTCGAGCGACTTCGACGCCTCGAAATCGGCGAAGCGAAAGACGAACGCGAGGGCGGTGTCGGCGCGTGCCTCGCCGTCATCGTCCAGGAGAAGCTCCTCGAACGCGACGCCGCTCGGATATCCGAACATCGGGATCGCTTCGCCGCCCTGGCGCTCGACCTCCGCGATCACCGCATTGAGCAACGCGGTGTCCCCGGCGTAATAGTTCGATTTGTAGAACCCGACGGCGACCCGCAATGCGCCAGGGCGATGCTTGCCGTTGGCTTCACGCCACTCGTCGAACGCATCCCACGAGGCGAATACGCGACCGGCATCACCGTCTGGATAGTAGTACCCGGCTTCGAGGCTCGGCTCCGGGTCGGGCACCGTCAGCCCCGCCACGCCCGCGGCGCTCAGTGCCTGCTTCATCAGCCCCAGCTGGTTCCCGAGTCCCCAATTCGCCCAGAACGCTCGAGCCTTCTCGTCCCACACGGCGCCCTGACTGATATAGCTTTCCCTCGGCATCAGACCCTGGCCAACGGCATACACCAGACCGCGACTACTGACCGCGGTAATCAGGTCGACGCCGTGGGTGGTATTGAATCGCTCGAGCATCTGCTGATTCATGACGTCGAACACCAGAATGTCAGTGCCGGTCATTTCGCCCACCGTGACGTCGTCGAACATCGACTCGGTCAAGAAACTGACCGAGACACGGTCGGCGAGGTCGGGGTGCTCCGAGAGGAGCACTTTGTACGCCTGGAGAACGCCCGGGAGGTTGCCGTCGGAAAAGAGGTAAGACAGACGTACCTCTTGCCCCGCGGCTGGAGCCGACAGCAGACACAGGGCGAGAAGGAGACCGACCGTCCGTTTCGTCATACCGCTAGTCCGGGACATAGATGATCTGACCGTCAGCAAGACGATAGGCTGTACCCAAGCGCTCGCCGTCCCCCCCCATCGTTTCACCGGTGAGCTCATAGGCTGTGATCTCCGTCCCTCGCTTGACGATAATCTCGCGGAGTCCGTCGGCATTGGTCTTGACCATGGTGACCTCGGTGTCGGGGTCAACCAGGTCGCCCATCCGATAGACGGAGAATAACGTGATCATCAACCCAACGATGAAGACCACCGACACATCGAAGATATTGGCCACTCCAGACAGGGGGTCTTCGTCGTGTCCCTCATCTGGAGACGGCAGATGTAAGAAACGTGCCATCGTTCATCCTTCCCGTACGAGTTCGCCAGCGACCCGTTCAGCCAGAAAGCGCTGCTCCCGAACTGTTTCGTTGACCCAGGCATGGCGTATCACCTGGATCACAAAGGCCACCGTCCCAGCAGAAATACCGACGATGGTGGTCGTGAACGCCACGACCATCTGGCCGGCCATGGCTTCTAGGTTTCCGGCCGTGAGCGACGCCAGCGCCGCGCCCATCGGAATGAGCGTACCTAACAGGCCAAGACTCGGCCCCACTCGGACCAGCATGCGAGAACCGTTGAGCGTCCGGCGCACCTGCTCCTCCCGCTCGAGCACCACGTGCTCGAGACCGCCGTCACTCAGCGCCTGTCGCCGGTGCTCCCGCTCGACGTCGGTGAGCAGTCCCTTGAGCGGCGTGGGAAGCGCCGCTTGGCGGACTTCGCTCAGGCCGAGCACCGGTCCTGCCTCGAGCCAAGAGTTCAGATTGAAGCCGTTGCGTTCTCTGCGGCGTGCCAGGAACTCCGTGACGCACCCTCCGGCCATGAACAGCGCAGCTGCCACACAGACCCACAGCAGCAGGATCACCGGCAACCGCAGCACTTGACTCAGCGCAAACAGTCCGTTCTCGAGTATCCCCAGTATGTTCATCGGCGTCGTCGCAAAGAATGCCATCCGCCAAGCGCGATCGAAGCCCCGCCCAGCAGGACGACCCAAACCCCCAATGCCCGCCGAACAACACCGGCAGATTCCAGGTTCAAGACCGAGGCAGAACCCCAGCCAGCCGCGACCGTCGGACCTGCCGCGACCACCATGCCCAGCGCACAAACCGCCAACAGCGCTTCTTCTCGAAGGACGGTCGGTGCGAATTCCGGTCGCCGGGCCGTGAGCCGGGCCGAGGCGAGCGGCAAACCGGCAGCCAGCACCCAGGCGGCCAGCGTCGGAAGCCCCTGGCTACCGAGCAGCGCCGCCCACAGACCGGCCGCCAACCCGCTGGCCATCAGCACCCATCCGCGCCTTGGCCATACGAGTTGCACTCCAGCCACGACCACGATCAGAAGACCAATCGAGGTTGGCTCGGGCCGGAGCCACACAGCTGCGCCGACAAACCCAACCGCGGCCGCGAGCCAGACACGGACCGGGTATGACCCGATTGGCACCGCGGCGAACGTGACGGCGGCCAGGGCGCAAAGCAGGCCAAGGGCGTGGATAAGCATCTGTGCACTCAGTCTCGAGACATTTCACCGCCCGAAGATCGGCCCCCTGGGACTCCGATCATCGGCCGACATCATCCCTCATCGGTATCATGGGTATCATCGGCCGATGTTAAAGTGGGCTCCCACGTACACCGCACGAGGCATGCCAGGATACCCGAGCGCCGTCGAATACCGTTCGTCGCCGAGGTTGTCGATCTGCAGAAACACCGTCACCGCCTCACGCAGCCGGACCTGACCGCCCAAATTCACAATCGCATAGCCTGGATTGACGGTGATGTCGACCCCTTCGCCGCTCGGCGTGAACAACCCGGCGAACGCCGCGTCGTGGCTCTCTCCAACCGCCCGCACGTTGAAGTTCACGCTCGCCGGCCCCCGCGCGTAGGTCACATGGACCGTGCCGGTGTGCTTCGGCCGCCGCAAGAGCGGCTGGCCAGGCTGAAACTGCTCGCTCGTGCTGGTGGTCGCGACCACCTCTGTGTCGACCAGCGCGTAGTTTGCCGTTGCGGTCACGCCACCCAGCGGGCGTTGGAGACCGAATTCAAGCTCCATCCCTTTCGCGTCCGAGCCTGCGATGTTGAGAAAGTCAGGGATGCCATCGGGCCCAAAACCGCTGGCCAAGAAGGCGACCTGGTCGTCGTAGCTATTGTCGAAAACCGTGAGCCGTCCCATGAGCCGCTGGTCGGCGAACGTCATCTCGGTCCCGACGTCGACCGTCAGCGCGCGCTCGGGCGCCAGGTCGGGGTTCCCGTCCGAGAAGCTGCCGCCAAAGAGCTCACCAAACGTGGGGTTCTTGATGCCTCGCCCCACGTTGACGAACACCTTGACCGATGAGACAGCTCCCGACCTATAGGGGACCGGAAAACCTCCAGCCGACAGCTTGGGGCTGACCTCTGTCCCAAAGCGTGAATTGTCGTCGATCCGCGCGCCCGCCGTGACGAACCACTGCCCCAGCGCAAACTGCTGCTGGGCAAAGAAGGCGTTGTTGTCGATCGAGAATGTCGCCTGGGTGGGGTCCTTCTCCTCGAGATACTCGTATCCGGCACTGAATACCTGGTTGTTCATCCACGTCGCGTCCACCTGGTAGTCGACATCTGATCGGCGGAAGCTCTGTGCGAATTCGAACGGGAAATCGCCGAAAAATACACCGAACGGGGTGGTGGCCAAGAACTGGTTGGCACCGAGTCCGGCCGGGTTGGCGAGCAGCTCGATAAACTCCGCTTGATCGACGGTGCGCACCAGGCGAGGGCTGTCGGGGAACCGTGCACCGGGTGTTCCCTCGAGAATCGTGTATAGATCCGGGAGGCTATCGGCGATCGTGTCCTCTTGCAAGCTCTCGTATCGGAAGACGTTCACATCGGCGCGGTGACTGATCGAGGAGGTCAGCATGCCGTCGAAGTTCGCGTACCACGAGAGGTCTTCGGAGTCGGAGGTCTGCCCCGTCTCCCCCGGAGCGTAGTCGATGGCGCCCACACTGCGTCCCTTCGCGTCGCTGTAACGCACGCCGGTGCGCAGCGACGCTTGCGCGTTCAGCCGCGCCCCGAAGTTTCCATCGATCGTGGTCTGGTCGAACTCGTCTTTCTCAGGTAACACCTCCGCAAACGCGCCGTCGGTGCTCCGCTGGGTGACACCGAACTGATAGTCGAGCCGGTCGAACGCTCCACCAAGAACACGCACATCGCCTCGGAAGGTCTTGAACGACCCACCTTCCACCGATCCGATCACCTCTGGCGTGCCGCTGCGTGAGCCACGCTTTGTGAAGATTTGGACGACCGAGCCGATCGCGTCCGACCCGTATCGTGCCGACTGCGCGCCCCGCACCACTTCGACCCGATCGACCTCTGCTGCCGACACGCGACTGAAATCGAACTCTCCACCGTCTTGGTTGACCCGCACGCCGTCGATCAGCACATGGTTGTAGTCAGAATCTCCTCCGCGCGAGAAAAGCGACGTCATCGCTCCTTCCCGTCCGACAGAGCTGAGGTCGAGTCCCGGCACCTGCGCCACGATGTCGGCGACCGAGTGACTGCCGAGCTCGGCGATGTCGTCGGCCGTGAAGACGGCGACCGATTCTGGGGTCGACGCGCGGCTGCGCTCGGTGCCGGACGGCGTCACGACGACCGAGTCGACGAGAGGCGCGATACCCAGCTCAAAGTCCTGCGTCGTCGCACTCGATGGCCTCACCCGTGCGCGCAGAACGGCAAACCCGTCCAGTTGAACGCTGAGCTCGTAGGCCATGTCGACCGGGAGCTCGAGTCGATAGCGACCGTCGTCCCCGGTCATGGTGGTCGCAACACTCTGTCCTCCGCTGCGAGCTTCGATTCGCGCCCCGGGTAGAACCGCGCCAGACGTGTCGGTCACGACACCCTCGACCGTCGCCGTCGGCTGTGCGAGGACCGACCCTGCCCCAAACGTCAAAACGAGCACGGAGCACAACACAATCGTCATCGTCATCGTTATCGTCCTCCTCATCGTCATCGTCATCCTCGCTGGCATCGTCATTTCTCAGTCAATCCTCTGTACGCGGAAGGTGGCCGCTTGGCCCGTCACCCGACACACTGCGTCTCAGCCAGGCTGACAGGGCTGCGCAACGAGAGTCCGTCCGGCCGCTGAAGGGCCAGCATTCGCAATCTGTATTCCCCGGGGTCCCGACCTGGATTTCCGCACACGGTCACGAGGTCTCCCGGCAGAAGTAGCGGCGGCTCAGTAGCCGACCCCGTTAACCGACGGGCCGCATCGAACTCGACCGCCCATGTTCTTTCACCAGCACCCTGTCGCTTCACCACAAGCTCGACCGACGGGTGAGGCATACGGTCCACGACGCGTTCCACCGTACCAACGATCGTCATCGTCTTCTCCTCGTCGTAGACGTCGGTGACGGCATGATGTGCGACCAGGTGTGCCAGTGACACCGCGGACATCGCTCCAAAGAAGAGGACCAAGAACCCGACCATCTTGCTTCCCATCATTACCCCCTTCCACTCCGCGGCGCTTCTTGACCTATGATAGGAATCAGGGGACACAGAGACACCTTAAGAGTTCCTGAATTCTTCGATGCTCGACCGAGGGCCATTTCACGGCGACAGTCCTGGAGATCTCGGCCCGGTGCACATGACTGCACGTGACAACACCGGTGAGGCGCTGTCGGCACCGACAGAGCGGGCTCGTCTGCTCGTTGTGGAAGACGAGCAGAAGGTTGCCAACGCCCTGCGGGATGGACTCCATGGCGAGGGCTACGAGGTCGTGACGGAAGCAACGGGCGAGGCCGCGTTGCAGCGTTGCGGTCTGGAGCCGTTCGACCTGGTTCTTCTCGACCTCGGGTTGCCGGACCTGGACGGTCTTGATGTCATTGCGACGCTGCGACAGCAACGGGTCGACACGCCGATCTTCGTGCTGACGGCCCGGGATGGTGTCAGTGACCGCGTGCACGGACTCAACACCGGCGCAGATGACTACCTGGCCAAGCCGTTTGCCTTCACGGAGCTCCTGGCCCGGGTCAATGCGCTCTTGCGTCGTGGCCGGACATCGGTCGCCGGCCCGCTGGTGGTCGGCACCCTCATCCTCGACCCCGCGACGCGACAGGTGACCCACGCCGGGCACGAGGTCGTGCTCACCGCCAAGGAGTTCGACTTACTCGAGTATCTGGCTCGTGCCGAGGGACAGGTCGTCTCGCGCGACGCGCTGGCCCGTGACGTGTGGAAGGAAACGGCGCGCAGCACGACGTTAGACAACGTCATCGACGTCCACGTCTCGAGGCTCCGTCGGAAGATCATGCAGGATCCGCCGCTTCTTCAGACGGTGCGCGGCGTTGGCTTCGTGATACGGGACGACACACCATGAGCCGTTGGCCGCTTCTTCGCACCGTTCGCGCTCGACTGACGATGCTGCATGTGGCCGCCATGGTGCTGGTGCTGATCGTGTACGTCTCGGCGGTCTTCGCACTGGTCAGGCTGAATGGGTCCAGCGCGTTGGACGAGCGGTTGCGGAGCGATTTCCGGTGGGCGGCGGAGATGGCCCAGCAGCAACCCGACGGATCGCTCACCTGGTTCGACGGGGATGATGAGTTCGACAGTCCCTGGCTACAGGTATGGAGCCAGCAGGGCGACGTCTTGTTCCGTACGGCGCTGGCGCGACGTTTACCCGTACCCGAGAGTCAATCCCTGGCCCGGGATCCGGTCGACGAGATTGTGTCTGTGGGCACAGACACCGTGCCGTTTCGGATCCTGACCCGTCAAGTCACGATTTCCGGTCGTCCCCTCGTGATTCAGGTCGGGTGGTCGGAAGCCGCGATGCGCCAGGAGCTCAACGAGCTCATGCTGGTTCTCGTTCTCGGGCTGCCGCTCAGTGTGGCCGCGGCCGGGCTGGGCGGTTACTGGCTGGCCCGAGGTGCGCTGGCCCAGGTCGACCGCATGACGGAGCGAGCGCGCACGATTACCGCCGAGCGCCTGGGCGAGCGGATCCCGGTTGAGAATCCTGCTGATGAGCTCGGGCGACTTGCCTCGGTGTTCAACGACACCCTCGCGCGGCTCGAATCCTCATTTGAGCAGATGCGGCGATTCACCGCTCACGTGTCACATGAGCTGAGGACGCCGCTGACGGCGATTCGCAGCGTCGGTGAGGTCGGTCTTCGCCGCGCCGACGATGCGGACGCCTATCGTGCGGTGATCAGCAACATGCTCGAGGACGCGGACCGGCTGAGCGGTCTCGTCGAGCGTCTCCTGCTGCTGTCGAAAAGCGACACGGGCCAGATCACCTTGTCATCCGAGTCGATCGATCTGTCGGAGCTCGCGCAAGGCGTGGTGACGCATCTGTCGGTCCTGGCAGAGGAAAAACAGCAGTCGATGACGATAGAGTGTCGCGGGACGTGCCGATGCGTGGGTGACCGTCTTGTCCTACGTCAGGCGCTGATCAACCTGGTTGACAACGCCATCAAGTACACACCGATCGGTGGACAGATTCACGTCGACGTGTCCGAGGGTTCACAGGCTCTCGAGATTGAAGTCAGGGATACGGGTCCGGGGATCCCCGAGCGGCTGCAGCATCGTATCTTCGACCGGTTCTGGCGAGGCGCTCCCGACCAGCCGACAGGGGCCGTTGGCGCCGGCCTCGGTCTGGCGCTCGCCAAATGGGCGGTCGAAGCGAACTTTGGCGAACTGAGCTACGAACGCTCAACGGGTGGAGGCAGCGTGTTTCGGATCAGAATGCCGAAGGGAAAGACGACCGCAACGTCGGCCGAGCCATCCACGGCCGGGGCGGCCATTCCTGGATAGCGACGAAGGTGACATGGGCCGATGGGAGGGCTACTCCTGCGAAGGTTATGGGCTCTCTTCCCCAGCCCGACCGCGGTCGGCATCGCCAACCCAGTACAGGTTGTGACAACTATCGCAGGCGTTGTAGACCGCCTCGCCGACCCCATAGATCGCCTCGACGTCTTGATTCTCGGCGGCCTCGACAGCGAGTTGACCTGCGGAAACCATCGCTTGCGCCATCCGCATCCAGGTCTCCTGGTCTCTGGCGCGCTCACCGATCATCAGGAGGTTGGCAGATTCCGTGAGTGTCACGGCCCCGCGTAGCACCGCGGCCCACTCTTCGTCGGTTTCTGGCTCCCAGTGTTCCACGCCATCATGTGTGATGATGGTTCCCACGGCATCCCACACCACGTCGGCCGCGGGGTCGATCATCGTCGACATCAGCTGGCTCACGCTGGCCACAGGGCGAAAAGGCATCTCTTGCGGCTCGCTTGCGCACCCCCCGAACATGACACTCCCAACCAACAGCACCCATGCGCCGCTTCGCATGTTTCCTCCTGTTCCCGCTAACGGCCGACACACCCTCGGCCGGGGTCCGCACCTGGCACGTTCACGCGGTCAGTATTCGCCATCACAACGCCGGTGCAAATGCCCAACTCGACCGCCTGTAGGTGCATGGTATTCTTTTCCCTGACAGCGATGACCCAGGAGCATGCACCGGCTGGCCTCACTCACATCCTCAAGACCGTCCAGTTGTAGAGCGCCATCGGCAAGCCGTGTGAGGAGTGCGCCCCCGAGGATTCACCTGACTTTCTATACGCTAACCCTGACGATGTGGGCGCCCAGGTCAGCCACTACATGGAAGTGCACGGCTACGAGCTGCTGCATATCGGGCAGCAGACCGGACGTGATCAGGCCGGCAACCCGTGGCAAACGACCGTAGCGATCGTCGGGAAGCCGCGAGAGATCTACCAGCGATATTCATGATGAGACGGGGCTTATTCATATTTAGACGGGGCTTCGCCCCGAACCCCCGCGGCCGCTGCGTGGGGGCCCCACCGCCCCACTCCGCGCCCGCGTGGCGCGCTGTGCGCGCCTTCAGACCGATGGTTGGACCGCGTCAGTCGAATGTCCAGAGCGTCAGCGACGAGACATCCTTGACGTAGAGTCGATTCCCCCGCAGCGTTGGCTGCGCCCAGGTGGCGCTGGTCGCGACCTCGTAGCGCTCGAGCGGCTGAAACTCACTCCGGCTGCTGTCCAGAACCACGAGCTCAGCATCATCTTCCAGGGAGAAGATCGCGTCACCCACGCGGAGTACCGCGGCGTTCTCGGCCTGACGGGGATCGCTGGTCCACAAGACCTGGCCGGTATCGAGATCGAGACCGAAATACTGCCCGCTGTTCAGATGCGATAGGCCATACAGCACGCCATCGACGACGACGCCGTTGGTCATGTGCAGCGACACGTCATCGGTGTGCCAGACATCTTCGGTCGTCCACGCCGCGCCCTCGCTCAAGACACGAAAGAGAGTAATGCCGTTGCCCCGCCCCGCCTCGACGAGCTGGCCGTTGTAGAGAATCGGCGTCTGGGAGGTCGTCAACGATGGCGTCACAAAGGGCCGACTCCACAAGAGGGCCCCGGTCCCGAGGGCCACACCCACCATGTTCTCCTGGGTAAACGTCACGACCTGGCGCGTCCCCTCCAGTTCGACCACGATCGGCGACCCGTACGCCGGTCCGTCGCCATCCCAGCTCCAGCGAACCTCACCGGTGGCGACATCAAACGCGGTCAGCGCGCCGTCGTCGTGGCCGCCGACGTGAACAATCATCAGCTCGCCATCGACCACCGGTGACATCGCCGTGTGATAGTTGGGTTGAACCGGTGGCGCTTCTCGTTGCCACAGTTGCCGTCCCGTCTCGCTGTCCCACGCGGTGACGATCCCGCTCATTCCCAGCGTAAAGAGCCGGCCATCAGCAAACGTCGGCGTCGACTTGGGCCCCTCGCCGTGCCGCGCTGCTGCAGGCGTCATATCGAATGGCGCAGGATAACCAGACCGCCACAGCACGTCGCCAGTGTCGACATCCATGGCGAGCATCACTTCGTCGCCGTCCTGACGCGCATACACATAGATCCGATCACCCACGATAACCGGCGTCGCGTAGCCGAGCCCGACGTCGACGGTCCACTGTGCAGTCAAGGCATCGGGCCAGGTGCTCGGCAGATCAAACGACTGTACCGCGCCATCACGGTTCGGTCCCCGCCACTGTGGCCAATCCTGCGCGATCGCGACCGGTACACCCGCGGTCCACACCAGTACGACGAAAGTCGAGACCAAACGAAAACTTTTCAAGGTCATTGTGGGAAAAAGTATACCGCGGTGGGTTGGCGGCCGATCTGCGCGACCCGATAAGACTTCTAGAACCGGTTTCATCACTTTCGGTGTTCGACTAGGCCTCTTCTCCGGAGAGTCGACTCCGAACGACACCGCGGCGCCCCCCTCGGTGAGCTCAATCTCGAGAAGATCTAATGGTCGTCAGGTCCTGGCATGTCGGCGACGTGATCCGCAAGCTGCGCGAGCAGCATGGCCTCACCGCAACGTCGTTGGCGCAGAAAGCCGGTGTACAGCGCTCGGTGGTGTTGTCACTCGAGAGACAGGGCCCGGAGATCGAAGGCATCACCCCCTCGCAGTGGCGCGCACTCGACCGAGTCGCCGCCGTCCTTGGTCTCACAAACGGGGCATCACTGTACAAGCAGATTCCAGAGGTGGCGGATATCGACACGCGTACAGGCCCGACCGCCAGCCGTCCCGCCAGCCGCGTGTTGAAGTTCACGCGGAAGTAGGTCCGGCCGGCGCGGCGTCCCACACGGGGAGGCGTCAGTGGCCAGGCTTTCGTGATCAGGGGAGCTCCCTGAAAAACGCTCGGACGTCGTCGACCAGTAGCTCCGGTTGCTCCAGCGCAGCGAAGTGTCCGCCGGCCGGCATACGGGTCCACCGAACGATGTTGTAGTTCGCTTCCGCCCATTTGCGCGGGGTGAACGAGATCTCTTCCGGGAAAATAGCTCCGGCCGTTGGCACCACCACGTACCCGACCGGGCCTGTCGGCGGCGTATGACGCGACTCGTAGTAGATCCGAGCCGACGACGTCGCGGTTCCGGTCACCCAGTACAGCGTGATGTTGGTCAAGAGCTGGTCTCTCGTGAAATACCGCTCGATGTCACCGCCGTGGTCACTCCATCCGTGGAACTTTTCGACGATCCAGGCGGCAAGACCCGCCGGCGAATCGTTCAGCGCATAGCCAACCGTTTGCGGCTTCGTACCCTGGATCTCGGAATACCCACGCCCGGTGGACCGGATCGCGAGTCGTTCATCCCGCAGCTCCAGCTCCTCGGCCGGCACCCCCTCCTCGGGGTTCGCCACATCTGCCGGAGGTCCTCCGGTGATGAAGTTCGAATGAAGTCCTATGAGACGGTCCTCGTACTTGAACGCCAGCACTCGATTGATGATGGCGCCCCAGTCGCCACCCTGAGCGCCGTAGCGTTCATACCCGAGTCGCTCCATCAACCGAGCCAGGATATCGGCCATACGCTCAGGGTTGTAGCCCCGCTCGGCCGGCTTTCCAGACAGACCGAATCCAGGAATCGACGGTATCACCAGGTGGAACGCATCTGCCGCGGCGCCCCCGTGGGATGCCGGGTCGGTCAGCGGACCGATGATCTGGGTGAACTCGGTGAACGAACCTGGCCATCCGTGAGTCAGGAGCAGCGGCGTGGCGTCCTCGACCGGAGAACGCTGATGGATGAAGTGCACATCAACGCCGTCGATCACCGTCCTAAAGTGATCGAACTGGTTCAGGATCTGCTCCTGAGCTCGCCAGTCGAACCCATCCTGCCAGTACGACAACAGTTGTTCGAGATACGCCCTATCGGTGCCGTAGTCCCAACCCGATCCTGGAATCTGGTCGGGAAGTCGCGTGCGCGACAACCGACGCTGCAGGTCCGCGAGTACGTCGTCTGGCACATCGATCGTGAGCGGCCGTATCACCTCCAGGTCTGACGGCATCTCCATCGACATCACCGGCACTGGAGCCACGACCTCCCCATCGCGCATCGGTGGGGACTCATCAGTACAGGCCGACACCGATGCGGCCAGCAGACCGGTGAGTAGGTTGGCCAACACCGATCGCCGGCACGTCAGTCTGTTCCCGCCCATCGCAAGCCCCACTATTGACCGGCGTCGAGCCACTGCATGATGCGCGGCGTCACGATCGCTGGCACCTGCGTATGTGGTCCGTGTCCAACACCCGGAAGCACCTCGATCGTCAGCGGACCCTCTACCCACTCCCACATGTCGTTGAGCGTCTGATTCTGGAACGGGCGACTGTCCGTCCCATAGATGAGCAGGGTCGGTGCCTTCACCGGGGGAAACGTTCCGTAGGTGAAGCCGAATCCCTCTGTGTCCATCGTCACCGGCGTGGTCGGCCAGTTCGCCTTGTAGAAACCGACGACCGACTCCGGGTCGATATGTGCGTACGCCTCTCGTCGCAACCGGGCAAGCTCGGCGGGCTCATCCGGATTCGCCGGCCGGTTCCGGATGCGAGCGGCATACTCTTGTCCTGCATCAGGATTCTCCTGCATGCCGCGTTGGAATGTGCTGGCCTGCTGCTGATCGGGGTTGTCGATCAACTCCCGGATCAACCCGGCAGGATGAACCGACCCCAGGGAGACCAACCGCTCGGTTCGCTCGGGATGCGTCATGGCGAAGTGCCAGGCGTGCAGCCCGCCGCTGTCCTGCCCGATGATCGTCGCCCGTTCCTCACCGAAGTGGTCGATGATGGCGGTGATATCGTCCGAGATTCGGGCCGACGCATAGTGTTCTGACCCCACCGGTTTGTCGCTCTTGTCGGTGCCACGAGTCGACATAGAGACGACCCGATACTTCTCGGACAGCATGACCATCTGGTGCCGGAAGTCGAACCAGGGACCGGAGATGCTGTGCACAAAGACCACGAGTGGCCCTTCGCCAACCGTGTGGTAGACGATCGTGACGCCATTCGAATCGACAGAACCTTCTGTGGCGACGACGGACACCCCTCTCCAGTCGGTGATGGTGACGTCGTTCGCGTCGACGGTCGACGGAACCAAGCAGAAGAGACCGATGACCAGCAACGAATACAGAATTCTCACGAGCTTCCTCCAAATTGCCGCGGCTCACTGCGTGATGTTCTCGTACCACTTCACGTTCGTGGTTCCGCTGCCGATGCAGACAATGTCGAGACGCGCGTCGCCGTTCAGATCCTCGACCGCGCAACCGGACGCCGCCATGTCACCATCGTCGACTACGTGGCGCGACCACGTCTCACCATCGGCATCGATCGCAGAATACAGATAGACGCTTCGCGTGTCGCCCCGGTCGCCGGCCACGACTTCGTCCTGCCCGTCGCCATCGAAATCTCCGGTCACGAGCGTGTGACCGCTGTCGATGTCGGTGTCGATCACCTGTCGGGTCCATGACCCGTCGTGCTCGCGGTAGACGACCACCTGCCCGCCGTGCCAGGGCTCGATCGTCGTCACGAACGTTCGGTTCCCGAGACGCCCCAGTCCGACCTCACTCGAGCCGCTCAACGGCCACTCGGCGGGATCACCGCTCGTCACGGCCGTTCGGGTCCACCGACCATCGACGAATCGATGGGCGTGAACCCCGAGAAACCCTGCGCTCAGGACAGCGTCTCGATCAGCATCTTCCCAGGGTGAAGCCAGGATCCCGTGCACGACACCCTCCCCGGAGTCGGTCACGACCTGACGAGACCACTCACCCGGCCGATACCAGAAGATCGGCACCGCGTCGCGATAGTCGGGTGCCACAGCGGTAGGCCCAACCAGCGGCGAGTTGACCAGGACCTTGCGGCCGTTCCCCTCGATGTCCGCCCACCGGACCCGGTGCGCCGTCGGTGTACGGTCGATCTCCCGTATTGACCAGGGTTGCGTGGGGTCGCCCTGATGAGTCAGCAGAGAGACCACACCCAGGCTGCTTTCGTGCGACGTCCCGAACTCATGGGCGACCGCGAGCTCGGGGATCCCATCGCCGTCGAGATCCTCCGCTGCGAGATTGATGGTTCGGTTCAGCCCGGTCGCAATCACATGCGGCTGCCAACCCGGGTTCTCAAACCACCTCAGCTCGTCGAGCCGGGAGGCTACTCCGATCACGTCAGGCCTCTCGTCGCGATTCAGATCCGTGACGACTGCCTGGTAGCCGCCTGTCATTCCGGTGGCAATCGTGTGAGCGACGAACCGATGCCTGCCGGAGTCACCCTGCTGCGCCGCGCCGGCCGAGACGTCCCTGACCGGACCTGGCAGCCTGAGCAACCCCAGGATCACGAAGCATCCGATCGCGACAGCCGCGACGTGAGAACGCTGGGTCATGGGTGATCCCCTCTCAAAGGATGGGGCGACGCTATCAAATGCCGCCAGCCAAGTGCAACGGTGGCGATTCCTGAGCCGAGATCCGGCTGATGAGTCAACCTTCTGACCCGGATCCGTCCGAGCGGTCTCGACAGCCTAGGACCGCGCACGCCGCCGGCCACGGCGGCGACGCTGTGCCGCAACAAAAGTTGCAGTTTCCGCCCAGTCGTGGCAGTCTTTGACCCTGTTCGCACGAAATCTCCAGACACTCGGTAGCTCGCTCAGGAGGCGACGAAAATGGTGAAGCGCAAGCGTGACGTGCTCATTGGCCTGACGTTCCTTGTTCTGATTGCCGTACTCGGTCTCGGCCAATCGGTCGTCGACCAGACGGCGGTCGCCCAAGCTCAGGGCGGTGTCGAAGCGCCGATGTTCGCCGTCGACCCGCTGTGGCCCAAGCCCCTGCCCAACCACTGGGTGATGGGTATGACGATCGGCGTTGCAGTCGATGCGAGGGACCACATTTTCATCATTCACCGACCCGGCTCGGTCTCGGCGGGAGAGGCGCCGGCCGCTAACGGGAACGCGCGGGAGTGCTGTGAGCCGGCACCACCGGTTCTCGAATTCGATCCCGCCGGAAATCTCGTTGGCTCCTGGGGCGGTCCGGGCCAAGGCTACGAGTGGCCCGAGTCGAATCACGGTCTCGCGTTCGACCAGCACAGCAATATCTGGATCGGCGGGAACGGCGGCGACGACGCCCATATTCTCAAGTTCACGCGCGACGGGCGGTTTCTGAAGCAGGTCGGTCGGTCGGGGGCCAACGCCGGGAGCAACGACAACGAGAACTTCGGTCGCGTCGCCAAGGTGTTTGTCGACCCGCTTGAGAACGAGGTGTACGTCGCAGACGGGTACGGCAACAAGCGGGTTGTCGTCATCGACGCGGACAGCGGTGAGTTTAAGCGCTTCTGGGGTGCCTACGGTAATCAGCCTGACGACGCCGATCTGGGACGGTATGACCCCAGCGCTCCGCCGGCCCAGCAGTTCCGCAACCCGGTGCACTGCGCCGAGCTGTCAGTTGACCGGCTCGTGTATGCGTGCGACCGCGTGAACGACCGGATACAGGTCTTTCAACCCGATGGCACGTTCGTCAAGGAGGGGTTCATCGAGAAAGAGACACTCGGCGCCGGTTCGGTCTGGGATCTCGCCTTCTCGCGCGACCAATGGCAGACATACCTGTATCTGGCCGACGGTGTGAACGAGCGCATCCACATCCTGAATCGCGACACGCTTGAAGTGCTGACCAGCTTCGGCGACGGCGGGCGTCAGCCCGGCCAATTCTATGGCGCACACAGCATCGCCACCGACTCCCAGGGCAACATCTTCACGACGGAGACGTTCGAGGGGAGACGTGTTCAGAAGTTCGTCTACAAAGGGATCGGGTCGGTCACCAGAGGCAGCCACCAGGGCGTCGTCTGGCCGTCCAATTGACGTGGTGACGGACGGCGCTTCCGTGCGGTCCATCGTGTCCCGCCGTGCCGATCGGCAGTCCAGGATTGCTCAGGGAACGATCGGCTCGCGGCCCGCTAGATAGACGGCGGTGACGCCGCGGTCGGAGAGCTCTAGCGCTGACGGCTGACCACGGTACACGCTGGCGAGCATACCGGTGTCAATCAGGAAGACGCGGTTATCGAATCGAGAGACGATTCGGCGGGTCGACGTCGGCGTGTGACCGGCGACCGCGCGGGAGACGCCAAACCGATCCAGCACCACCGTCGTCGCCGCCTGGCCCTCGCTCTCTGACCACTGGGCAAAGCCGCGAAACCAGACCGGGCCCTCAGGGTCGATGATCGACCAGGTATCGATCGCTTGCAGGTCGACGAGCACATTGATGAGTTGCCGCTGCGCAGGGGTCAGCACTGGCGGCGACTGACCCGGCGCCGGTGGGCCCGGGAACAGACGGATACCCCAGGCCTCGATCTCGAGCGCCACGGCCGTAAGGATTTCACCAAAAGTCGAAAATGGGAGCACGACGTCGCGTTCTATGAGAAGGCGTCGATGCGCATCGAAGCGCTCGATCTCGTCCGAAGCGCGCTGGGCGATGTCCGAGACCGACTCGGCGTCGTTCTCGACCGACAGGCCACCGTGAAGGAACACCGTATCATCAACCTTCACGGCCACTGACCGCGATCGAAGCCACCGCCCGTAGGTCCCATTCGGGCCGAGCGCCTCCATGTACTCGAGGAAGCCTGGCGGGTGCGCCGCCATCCACTCCTCTCGTGTCTGGCGGTCAGGCAGCGGACGTCCCAGCCACTGCTTCCGTGCTTCGACGTACTTGCTGTACTGTCCGTAGGCCTCCTCGCGGCGCTCGGCGGAACGCGCATCGGAAAAACTCGCGAAAATCACCGGCGTAACGTCGCGCACCTCACCCGTTAGGTTCATCGTTTCGTGGTTGCCCAGCAGCACCTCGACGCGTCCTCCCGCGGCATCGGCCTCGTCCTCGAGCCGCATGAACAGATCCATGACCGCCCGGACGTCGGGACCCCGGTCAGTGTAGTCACCGGTTTGGACGAGCGTGGCCCAGCCACCGGTCCAGTGATCCTGTTGGTCGGTGAGGCCCGCGCTTTGTAACACCGCACGAATCGACGTGCCCGCGCCATGGATATCGCCGATCGCGATGACTCGGGACCCATTCTCTTGGGCCCCCACCGTCATCATGACGACCGCGCTCAGTGCGGCAATGAGCGCCAGACGAGACAGTGACGTCACCGCTCCCCGCGTCTTCCGCGGGCTGGTCAATCCCTCTGGGAGGCGGCGGCGGGGATGCATGCGCATCTCTTTCAGTTTATACCGCGACTCGCACGAAGCCGCGCGGCGAGTCAGGCGGCCGAGGTCTCGCGGGACGGTGCCTGCCGATTCACCACACGGTTCCACCACATCAGGAAGCCGGTGACAACCATCACGGGAGGAACCAGTCCAACCAACGCCCACAACAGTTTCGTGAACCACCCGCCGAAGCGGCCAAAGTGCACAGCGGAGAACCAATACAGAACGGCGTCGCCAACCCGCGGCTCGAAGGTCTCCAGATCGAACGGCTCAAGGTAGTTGACGAGGTCGGTGAATGGCGCAGGATACGACAGATAGATACCGGTCGCACCCCACATGAGGACGAACGCGAGCGTCCAGAAGCCAAGCGCGCTGTGGAGGCTCCAGGTCAATCGCTTCCAATTGGCCCGGAGATCGACCGTCAGGCTCCGACGCCAGCTCTGGAGACCGGGCCACCAGATGACGCTCCCGGTCAACGCGAGCAACGTCATCACTGCCGCACCAAGCCCATTGAAGACTCGCCCGGTCTCCCCGGCCAGAAGATTGTCGTGCAGGTCGAGCAACCACGTCGTCAGCCGCCAACCCCACGGCAGCGCGTGCCCAAGATCTTCACCGGTATACGGATCGAAATACATTTGGTCGACGACCCCGCCGCGGTTCACGGAGACGGTGACCGCGTGCGTCGGATCGTCAGGATCGACGAATGGCCATCGTGGCCATCGCCGACGAAGATATCGCCATTGGATGCGCCTCCGGATACGGTCGCCCGCATCGCCAAGTTCGATCGCGACGGACGGTTCATCAGGTCCTGGGGACGGCTCGGCTCAGGTCAGGGCGAGCTTCGGACACCGCACGCGCTGGACATCGATTCGCGGAGTCGTCTCATCGTCGGAGACCGAGGCAACAATCGGCTTCAAGTCTTCGACCTCGATGGCAACTACATCGAGGAGCTCAAGAGCTTCAGCCGACCGAGTGGCATCTACGTCACGGACGACGACACCATCTATGTCGCCGACTCGGAGTCGGCGTTCGACCAGGTTCGGAATCCGGGGTGGCGACCGGCGATTCGGGTGGGTAACCTGCGTGACGGAACGGTTCGCTACGTGATCGACGGCACCGTCCCAGCCTATCCCAACGGATCCAATCCGGAAGGTGTCGCGGTGGACGCGGCCGGCCAAGTGTATGGCGCAGTGGTGTCGGGGGGCGGAGCGTTTCTCAAATAGTAGCACTAACTCGCGCTACGAACGTCGTGCTCGGGCGATCCGCATCGCCGAATCGATACCAGACCCCTCCGGGGTCTGCACCGCGTTGGCTCCGCCGTGACCACAACTTCGCGGTTACGGTCTGACCCGGACGTACTTCTGCAACTTCCGGGGGGACGGCTCGCCGCCGTAGATGTTTCCCTCGCGGTCCACGGCGACGAACTCCGCGCCGTTCCCAGCGGTCGACCGCGGGTCACCCCACTGATAGAGAATGAACTCCTCCACCCATCCAGTGCCGACGTCCCCGATACGGATGCCCATCTCCCACCCCGGGTTCTGCACATCATCCGACTCTGAATCGGCGACGTAGATCCGATCTCGATCGTCGAAGAAGATCCCGCTCGGTCGACCAAACTGCGTCCACTGGGCGACGAACACCCCATCGTGATCGAAGATCTGAATTCGATTGTTCGACCGGTCGCCAACGAAGACACGTCCCTGCGAATCGAGGGCGATGGCGTGCAGCGTCCTGAACTCCCCCGGCGCGTATCCGGTCTTCCCCCACTCCATGAGATAGGTCCCGTCTCTCGAGAACTTCACGACGCGGTTGTTGGTGTCATTGCCGTGACCGTCCGCCACAAAAATATCGCCGTTGTCAGCGACCACGACATCACTGGGGCGTTGAAGCTGTTGCGCCCCATCCCCGGTTTGCCGGGGGTGCCCAGCGTCATCAGCACGGCTCCGGCCGGACTGAACTTGATTACCTGATGTCCGCGCGTCCCATCCGGTGTTCGTGATTCGCTGACGGCGTCGGTGACCCAGACATTGCCGTCTGGGTCAACGTCGATGCCGTGAGGCCAAATAAACAGGCCACCGCCAAAGCTGTCGACGACGTGGCCGTCGGGGCCGAATTTGACGACCGGGTCGAGATCTGAATCTAGGCACTCGTTGCCAAAGCGCTCGGGTGCGCTCGCGTCACATCTGATCACGGCCCACACATGCTGGCCATCGGGATCGATCGTCACACCGCCAACCGCGCCCATCTGTCTGCCGCCGGGCAGCGTGGCCCAGTCCTCAACGAGCCGGTACGGATTCGGCAGGGTCTGTCCACGCGTCTCGACGGCGCTTCCGAACAAGGTGACGACGGCTACAGCCGTGGCCACGGCATGGCGAGTCAGCGTTGACATTGTCGGCACCTCGTGGTGGAGCCCGGTCCGGGTCGGTGAGCGCGTCTTGGGTAACCGTCGGCTGGGGCTAGGATACCAATCCTTCGCCCTGTAGCGCATCACGAATCGCGCTCACGGTGGAGGGTCGCCGGTGCATCCGACGGATCGCCGTCCGCTACGACACGAACTGTTCGGCGATTTCTTCGGCCTGAAGGAAGCTGTTCTCCACGAGCTCTCGCACGTCGTCAGCGTCCATCCCTACTGCCGCGTGGGCCCGCTCGGCCACGGTGGCGATGGCCCGTTCGCCATCGACCTCCGGAATCAGCGCGGCAAGGTCAACGGGCGGGAGCGTGCGGACGTCACCATCATCGGTGCCATGGTGGGACGCGATCGCCTCCGCGATCACATCTGGAAACTCCCACTCGCGGCACATCAACGCGGCGACCTGCGCGTGGTCCCAACCGAACGCCGCCTGTTCCATCTGGTGAAGCTCACCCTCGCCTTCGTGCCACTGCTCGAGGATTCGGGCGTACGCCGGCCCCTTCCGAGCGGACAAGACAGGCACCGCCATGTCCGAGAGGAGCCCGGCGGTGAAACACTCGGAACACTCGGCTGGGTTGATCCGTGCCGCCAGCGCTCGCGCTGTCGCTGCGCGCCGTGCGGCGGCTCGCCAGAAACGGTGCGGCTCGAATCCGCCACACGGGTCGGCGGGGAGCGCCGAATGGGTAGCGAGCGAGATCAGCATCGATTCGATGTGACCTCGACCCAACATCGATACCGCATGATGCACGCTCTTGACCGGGCTCCGGAGCCCGAAGGCCGCCGAGTTGACCGTGCCGAGGAGCCTCATCGTCAGCCCCGGATCAAGGGCAAGGACGTCGGCCAGCGTCGCGGCGGAAGAGGTGCTGTCACGGACCTGCTGAAGCGCATCGAGGTACAGGGCCGGAAACGTCGGGAGGGCGTACCCCTCGAAGACCTCTTTGAGCTGGGTCTGGGGGTCGACGTCCTTGCGGGCAAAGAGCTTCAACATCCCGGTCCTACTCCGCCCGCCTGGCCATCTTGTTGGCGAAGATCCCGAGCAGACCACCCAGCATCATGTACCCGGCGATTACCTCGACCAGCGCGACAACCCGGGCGGTGGCGGACGTTGGCACGATGTCTCCGTAGCCGAGGGTCGTGAGCGTCACGAAGCTGAAGTAGACCGTCGTCATCCAATTGTCAGGCCGACCGCCGAGATCGAGTTCCACAAACTGGTACAGGACGGCGAAGATCACGGCCAGCGCGGCGGTCCACAGGCCCCAGCGGACGAAGCTGCGGCCGCAGTCCGATGTCACCCACCAGACCCAGTACACCGCCTCTGTGGTCTTGCTTTGGCGCCGGAACTCATGCAGGTAGTTCTGGTCGAGAATGTGCCGTCGAACCAGGTACGCCCCGCAGAAATCGACGTCGAGGATGTCGGCACCAATCCAATTCGCCTTGGTCGCGCCACGCAGACCACTCAGTTTCGATCGGCGAAGGTCGGCGCCCTCGAACGTTGCCCCCCGCACGTCACTCCCCGCGAGGTCCGTTTCGCGGAGCGCACTCTGAGAGCAGTCGGCATCGTGCAGGCAGCACTCCCGGAGCCGCGCACCGGTCAAATCTGCCGTCCGAGCGTCAACACCTTTGAGATTGGACTGCGTGAAGGTCGCCCCGGTGAGTGTGGCGTTGAAGAGATTGGCTTCTTCTAGAACTGCGCCACCGAAGCCGGTCTCTCTGGCCGAGGCCTGCGTCAGATCGGCGCCTCGCAGGTCGGCCTTGAGAAGCTCAGCATGGTCGAGGGTCGCACCAAACAGCACCGTGCCCTCGAGTTTCGCCCCAACCAAGTTTGCCCTCGTGAGGTTGGCGCGCGACAAATCGGCGCCAGACAGGTCGACGCCGGCTAGGTTCACTCCAGACAAGTCTCGATCGATCAGCGTCGCACCGCGCAGCGTCTGGCCGGGCCGGAGCCGCTTGCCCGAGCGAATCTCGGCGACGAGCACGTCGACCGGATCTGTGGCGCCGTCGGCGACCGCCTCGGCGGTCTCGCTCATCTGCATCCGTGACTTGGTCTCCGTTTCCGACGTCACACACCGCCTCTGTACAAGGCTTCACTGAGCGAATCGGCCCCCAGGTGCGCTGGCTTTAGCGGTAGGACCGAGGGCCTTCTACAGACGGTGGGCGCCGGTTCCGCGATAATGGTGGGATGTCTCCTGTCGCAAACTCCCTTCTGCGCAACGTGGCCATCATCGCGCACGTCGACCATGGCAAGACGACGTTGGTTGATGCGCTGCTGCACCAGAGTGGAGTCTTTCGTTCGAACGAGCGTGTCGCCGAGCGGGCGCTCGACAACATCGAGCTCGAACGTGAGCGCGGCATCACGATCATGGCCAAGAACACGGCCGTGCGCTACAAGGACCTCACGATCAACATCGTAGACACACCCGGTCACGCCGACTTCGGTGGCGAAGTCGAGCGCACCCTCACGATGGTCGACGGCGTGCTGTTGCTGGTCGATGCGTCCGAAGGCCCACTCCCACAGACTCGGTTCGTCTTGCGGAAGGCACTCGAACGCGGTCTAGCGCCCATCGTGGTCATCAACAAGATCGACCGTCACGACGCTCGGGCGCCGGAGGTGCTGAGTGAAGTGTTTGACCTCTTCATCGACCTGGACGCCAGGGACGACCAGATCGACTTTCCGGTGCTCTACACCAACGCGAAGGCCGGTACTGCGACGACGAGCGTCCACCGACCGGGACGTGACCTACGACCACTCTTCGAAGCGATCGTCGAGCACGTGCGTCCGCCGAGCGGGGAGAGTGATAAGCCCCTCCAACTATTGGTCGCCAATCTCGACTCGAGCGACTACCTCGGCCGGATCGCGATCGGACGGATCTTCAACGGCACCGTGCAGGTCGGAGACGGGGTGGCCGTCGCCAAGCTCGACGGGGACGTCCAGCGCACGCGCGTCACGAAGCTATACAAGTTCGACGGTCTCAAGCGGGTGGTCGTTGACCACGCGGCTGCGGGGGACATCGTCTGCCTGGCTGGTCTCAGTGACATCACGATCGGTGAAACGATCACCGATCCGGAACACCAGTCGCCCGTTCCGCCGATTCACATCGACGAGCCGACGGTGTCGATGCTCTTTGGCGTCAACACCTCGCCGATGTCCGGAACCGACGGCCAGTATGTGACCTCACGCAACCTGCGCGACAGGCTGGATCGAGAGTTGGTCGGTAACGTATCGATCCGGGTGGAGGACACCGACTCTGCCGATCAGGTCAAGGTCATCGGCCGCGGTGAGCTCCAGCTGTCGATCCTCATCGAGATGATGCGGAGGGAGGGGTACGAGCTACAGGTATCACGCCCCCAGATCGTGACCCGCTCCCTTCCGGGAGGCACCGAAGAGCCAGTTGAGGAGTTGGTGATCGACGTCGCGGAGGAGTTTCAAGGAGTCGTGATCGCGGGCCTCGGTATGCGCCGAGCGACGATGACCAAGATGGTCAACCACGGCAGCGGCCGCGTCCGGCTGGAGTTTCGGATCCCGACACGTGGCTTGATCGGGTTCCGGTCCCAGTTTCTCACCGACACCCGGGGCACCGGCATCCTGAACCATCTCTTTAGCGGGTGGGAACCGTGGCACGGTCCAATTGCCGGACGTCCGAGCGGCGTGTTGGTCGCCGACCGAACCGGCAAGGCAACCGCCTTTGCCCTGTTCAACCTCCAAGAACGCGGCGAGATCTTCATCGAGCCCGGCACCGCGGTCTACGAGGGGATGATCATCGGAGAGAACGCTCGTCCGGACGACATGGATGTCAACGTCGCCAAGGAAAAGAAGCTCAACAACATGCGCTCCTCGACCGCAGAGGAGGGAATCCGCCTCATACCACCGCGCGCACTCAACCTCGAACAGGCGATCGAGTTCATCGACGAAGACGAGCTGGTAGAGATCACGCCACGAACGATACGCCTCCGAAAGCGGATCCTGGCGGCCAACCAGCGCCGAACGACACGACGGTGACGGTGTACCTGACAGTAGAGTCGCCGGCACCAGTAGGTGTTCCGGGCGCTGGCCATCCTGATACAGTGGTCATCACGTATCGCTGCCGCTGGCGGTTTTCGCATACCATCGCACCAAAGTGGATACGTCAGAGCACAGGAGAATGAGATGAATCATCCCAGCCGCGTCGTGCTGTTGAGCCTGATCGCCCTCGTCTTCGCATCGGTGACACTGGCCCACGCCCAGGAACAGTGGACCGCGCCCCGTACTGCCGACAACCAGCCTGACCTCCATGGGATCTGGTCGCACAACAGCGCGACCCCCCTGGAACGGCCAAAGGAGCTCGCGGGGAAGGACGTCATATCGAATGAAGAGCTCGCAGAGCTCAACCAGCGGATCGCCGAGATCCGAGAGAGCGAGCAGGCCGGGGACATTCTTGGAGACCGGCTGATTCGTCAGGCGCTCGACGCCAATACCCCGCGGACATTCGATCCCATTACCGGCAATTACAACTCGTTCTGGCTTGTCGAGCGTGAGCTTGATAATCGGACGTCACTCGTCGTTTACCCAGAGGATGGGCAAATCCCGGCGCTGACCGCAGACGCGCAGAGCCGGGCCGAAGCCCGCAGGGCGCATCGTCGTGAGCACCCGTCCGATGGGCCCGAGGACCGCAACTTTGGTGACCGATGTCTACATTTCGGGCTGCCGAAAATCGGTTCCGGATACAACAGCTACCATCAGATTCTGCAGACCCCCACCCACGTTGTGATCTTCAGCGAGATGGCCCACGATTCGCGGATCATCCCGCTCGATTCGCGTCCTAACCTTGATGAGAATCTCCGCCAGTGGAACGGCGATGCGCGGGGCCGATGGGAGGGAGATACGCTGGTTGTCGAGACGAATAATTTCTCTCCCCAGAGTAGCTTCAGAGGGTCCGGAGAGAATCTGCATCTTCTGGAGCGGTTCACACGCGTCGGGCCCGACACGCTCGAGCATGAGATCACAATCACGGATGACGAGACCTGGAGCAGTCCGTGGACGGTCCGGCTCTTATTGAAGCACACCGAGGATCCGATCTTCGAATACGCCTGCCACGAGGGGAACTACGCCATGGAAGGCATCCTAGCCGGCGCGCGCGCGGACGACCGAGACGCAGGCGCGGGCTCCCGCTAGACTTCGGTGCCCGGGCTAGGTGTCCGCCGAATTTCTGGAATCTGCGCCCAAGAAGGCGCGGAGATCGCCGCCTGATGGTCTCTGGTAGATGCGTAGGTCGAACGCCGGAGCGATCGCCAGGACATGGTCGAAGATATCGGCCTGGATCGCCTCGTAGTTGCTCCACTCCTGGTCGCGGCTGAACACATAGATCTCGATCGGCAGGCCGTGCTCCGTCGGCGGGAGATGCCGCACGAGAAACGTCATGTCTGAATCAATCATCGGGTGGTTGCGGAGATAGGCCACGGCGTAGGCCCTGAAGGTACCGACGTTCGTCAGGCGACGACCGTTGACGAGGTCTGACGGGTCGAGGTGGCGTTCTGTATTCCAGCGCGCCGTCTCCTCTCGCTTCTGCTCGAGATATGGGGTGATGTACTGGATCGTCGCGAAGCGATCGAGCATCTCCTGGTCGCAAAAACGAATCGAGCTCATATCGATATTGAAGGCGCGCTTGATCCGCCGTCCCCCAGACTCCGACATACCGCGCCAATTCTTGAACGACTCCGTGATCAGCGCGTAGGTCGGTATGGTCGTGATCGTCTTGTCCCAGTTCTGAACCTTGACAGTCGTCAGCGCCACCTCTAGCACGTCGCCGTCGGCACCGTATTCCGGCATCTCGATCCAGTCACCGCGTGCCAGCATGCGGTTGGCAGAGAGCTGGATGCCCGCGACCAGACCCAGGATCGGATCTTTGAACACCAACATCATCACGGCCGTCATGGCGCCGAGACCGCCCAGCAGCAAACTCGGTGATCGCCCGATGATCAGTGACACCACCGCGATCACCGCGAGACCGTAGAGGATGAGTTTGATCACCTGGATGACGCTCTTGACGGGAAGGTCGCGCGCGAATGCTGACGACCGGAGTATGTCGACCATCGCGTTCAGCACGCCGTCCAGCGCGAGGAGCGTGACGACGATCATGTAGATGAGCGCGACTCGTTGGACGACGAGAATGGGGAGGTCATACCCCTCGAGCACCGGAGAGGCAAAGACGTAGATGACCAGCGCCGGGGCCAGATGCGAGAGACGGTGCAGCAGCCGACGCTTGACGATGATGTCGTCCCACACCGAAGCGGAACCTCTAAAGAGCGTCTCCAGGCCACGCACGACGACCCACTTGGCCACGAAATCGGCGACTGCGGCAACGACGAGTACCAGCGCAACCTGAAACACCGTGGTCACGAGCACCACCGTTCGGCCGTCGAGGCCCTGCTGCAGCAGCCAGTCACCGAGAGGATTTGGCATCGTGGGTGGATTCTACCGCGGGCCCGCGACCTGAAGCCGACAACGACGACCAGCCGCGGAAGAGCGCGCCGCCCGGACGACCGTCTCATGGTCACACCGCACGAGGGGGAGGGTGGGTGCTACATCGTCGGAGCGGACCACACGCCCGCCACGCGTCGAGTGGGCAAACGGTGCGTCTGCCGTCAGTCGTTCGTCGCCCCGAGACGTCTCAGCAGCTCGGCAATCGCCGGACGCGTGCCCCGTTCGTGGCTGCCTGGGATCGGCTGGTCGCGTTCGGCCAGCGTCATCGGCGACTCGTCGCGGTTATTCGTGGCGTTGAGGTTCGCACCGCGGGCTGCTAGCAGCTCGATCACCGACGCGAACCCCTGTCTGACGGCATAGTGAAGCGCCGTGTCGCCCCGATCGTCGGCCGCGTTGACATCGACGCCCATATCGAGCGTGATGCGGGCCAGCTCGAGCGTCCGGTTTTCTGCATCGGTCTGATCGGGGGGTGGGATACCGACACGGTTGCGTCGGTTCTCGGTTCCGCGCGTGACACCCATCGCGGCTTGGAGAGCCGACATGCCACTATCGGGCGTTGCGAGTGGGTCGGCGCCATGCTCCGCGAGGATCTGGAGGATTTCGAGCTCGCCGTACTGTGCCGCCAACCAGAACGCGTTGGCGCCGATCAGTTGATACCTCAGGCTGTAGTCGGCGCTGAAGCGTCGGCCGGGTGTGGCGCGTTCGAGAAGGGTGTTCGGGTCGGCGCCATGCTCGAGAAGCGCCGCGGCGAGCTCGACGTCACTGCGAAGAACCGCGGCGTGAAGCGCCGTATACCCCGCCTCCGCCGCCTCCGGATCTGCCCCCTCCGCCAACAGATAGATGGCGAGTGGGCCGTGACCGCTGTGCGCCGCCATGACGAGGGCGCTGACCCCGGACGCCGCGGTGTCGTTGACGTCGGCTCCTCCCTCGATGAGCACGCGCGCCGTCTCGACATCGCCTGTGCGTGCCGCAAAGAGCAGGGGCGTCGACCCACCATGAGCCATCCGGAAATTGCCGGTTGGATTCGTGTTCCCCGCGGTGTTTTCGAGCTGGTTCCAGATGGCAGTGCGCACATGAATATCAGCACCATGCTCGAGCAGGATGCGGACGACATCGGGATGTTGCTGGGCCACCGCCCACATCAGGGCCGACTGGTGACGTTCTTTCTCAGTGGCACCGACATCGGCGCCATGCTCGAGGAGCAGCGCGACCGTCTGCAGATTCCCCACCCGCGCGGCACTCATCAGCGGCGTCTCGCCCATGTTCAGTGCGGCGTTCGTGTCGGCGCCGTTGTCGAGTAGCAGCGCCACCATCGCCACGCTGCCGTTCATCGTCGCGAGCCAGAGCGGTGTCGCCCCGAGCTCGTTTGCGGGCGCGACGCTCGCGCCGGCGGCGATCAGGAGCCTCGCGGCGTCGAGATCGTTGCGATGCGCCGCCCAGTGGAGTGCGGTGGCGCCGTCACCCTGCCGCGCATCCGCGTCAGCACCGTCTTCCAGCAATCCTCGCGCCGCATCGAGATCTCCCGACTTCACGGCCTCGATGATCTCAAGTGCCGGCTGAGCCTCGACGACCTCCGACCACAGCGTCGTGGCGACGACGAGGGCCGTCGCGAGGTGAACCAAACCACGTGATCTTCGACTCATTTTGGCTTATGCTACCGCACGACGTCGCGGATGGACACCGCATCGGACGTTTCAACTAGACTATTCTGGCTCTCACAGTTAGGGGGACCGGCGGACCATGTCGCGTCGTGTGTCGGTGCTATTCGCGGTCGCGGTCGCCACACTTCTCGCCGCTGGGTTGCCGGATGCCCTACGCGCCGCGAGCGGCACGCTCCAGCCGGCGGGATTGGCGGACGCAGAGTTCCTCGACGCGACACTCACGCGTTACTGCGTCTCCTGCCACAACGACCGACTCCGCACCGCCGAACTAGCGTTGGACCGTCTCGATTCCTCGCGCGTCGGTGAGCTCGCAGAGGTGTGGGAGAAGGTCGTCGCAAAGCTGCGTTCTCGTGCCATGCCACCGGCCGGGCTGCCACGACCCGACCCTGCGGTCTACGACAGGCTGGCGAGCTGGTTGGAACGGGAGATCGACCGCGTAGCGGTCGACCACCCGAATCCCGGTCGAACCGACGCGTTCCATCGACTCAACCGCTCAGAGTACGCCAACTCGGTCCGTGACCTGCTCGCCATCGATGTCGACGTCGACTCCCTGCTACCAGCGGACGATTTCGACGAGTACGGGTTCGACAACATGGCCGACGTCCTCACGGTCTCACCGGTCCTCATGGAGCGTTATCTCTCGGCAGCGAGGAAGATCGGACGGCTCGCAGTGGGAGAAACACCGTTGCGACCGGTGACCGATACCTATACGGTGCCGATCCTCTTGGTACAGAACGACCGAATGAGCGACGACCTCCCGTTTGGCTCACGCGGCGGGATCGGCATGCGACACTACTTCCCGGTCGACGGCAACTACGACCTCGCAATTCGTCTGCATCGCAACTACGTGAACTACGTCCGCGGTATGGGCTTCCGCCACGAGTTGCAGGTCAGGCTTGATGGCGTGCTCGTGCGGACATTCACGTTCGGGGGTGAAGAGCCGGAAGGTCTGCAGGCCCCGGCGAGCTACGGCGGTAACCAATTTGGTGACCCGGAGTGGGAAGAGTACATGCTTTTTGCTGACGCCAACATGCGGGTGCGCTTTGAGGCGCCGGCCGGACCGCATGTGGTTGGCGTCTCGTTTGTCCGCAAGGTGACCGAGCCCGAGGGTGTGCAGCAGCCGCGGCAGAGCGTGTTCGCGGTCGCAATCAACGAAATGCGTGACGGCAATGCTGCCGTCGAGCACCTGGCGATCGGGGGACCATACGCGAGCCATGGTCCGGGTGACACGCCGAGCCGGCGGACAATCTTCACCTGTCGTCCAACTAGTGAGGCTCGCGCTCACGAAGAAGAGTGCGCGCGTGAAATCCTCGACTCGCTCGCTCGTCGAGCCTATCGCCGACCCGTCGAGGCGGCAGACCTCGCCACCCTGATGGAGTTCTACCGAGCCGGGCGCGCCGACGGCACCTTCGACGGGGGCATCCAGCTCGCCATCGAACGATTGCTGATCTCGCCAGACTTTCTCTTCCGGATGGAACGCGACCCAACCGACATCGGACCAGGGACGACATATGCCCTGAGCGACCTCGGGATCGCGTCGCGCCTGTCGTTCTTTCTCTGGTCGAGCGGCCCCGACGAGCAGCTCCTCGATCTCGCCGAACGGGGCCAGCTCGATGATCCGGCGGTGCTCGAAGCGCAGACACGCCGGATGCTGGCCGATCCGCGCTCGAAGGCACTCGTCCGCAACTTTGCCGGACAGTGGCTCTACCTCCGCAATCTTCGCGGTGTGGTCCCTGACGCCATCACGTTCCCCGAGTTCGATGAGAATCTGCGCGAGGCGTTTCGGGAGGAAACCGAGCGCTTCGTCGACAGCCTGATCCGCGACGACCGGAGCGTCGTCGACCTGCTTGGCGCCGACTATACGTTCGTCAACGAGCGGCTTGCGAAACACTACGGCATTCCGAACGTCTATGGGAACCACTTCCGCCGAGTGCCGCTCGGCGCCGAGCTGGCCGAGCGCCGCGGTGGTATCTTCGGCCATGGCAGCGTCCTCACGGTGACCTCGTATCCGAACCGGACATCCCCGGTTCTGCGTGGCAAGTGGATACTGACAAACATCCTAGGCACGCCGCCGGCGCCGCCGCCCGCCGATGTGCCCGACCTCCCCGCGCGCGGCGAAGATGACCGAGTGGCGACGGTGCGAGAGCGGTTGCAGAGACACCGAGAGAGCCCGGCCTGCTCGGTGTGCCACGCGCCGATGGATCCACTGGGCTTGGCGCTGGAAAACTACAACGCGATCGGCGGGTGGCGGGCCACCGGAGTGGGTGGTTCACCGATCGACGCATCGGGCCGGCTCCCCGACGGAACGACCTTCGATGGCCCCGTCGGGCTCCGCACGCTGCTCCTCGCGCGGCGGGACCAGTTCGTCGGCACTGTGACTGAGAAGCTTCTGGCCTACGCACTCGGGCGGGGACCGGAATACTTCGACCAGCCGGCGATTCGGGCCATCATCCGGGACTCGGTATCGAATGACTACCGCTGGTCGTCTATCATTGTAGGTATCGTGCAGAGCGCACCATTCCGCATGCGGAGTTCAGAGCCATGATCATCACCAAGAAGGCACTCCCTCGTCGCACGGTTCTCCGTGGACTCGGTGCGTCGATCGCCCTACCGCTACTCGACGGCATGGTGCCGGCCTTTGCGGCGATCCGGAATACGGCCGCAGCGCCGGTGCGGCGGCTCGGCGTGGTGTACGTCCCGAACGGGATGATGATGGATCACTGGACTCCAACCACCGTGGGAACCCGCTTCGACTTGCCGTCGATCCTGCAGCCCCTCGAGCCGTTCCGCCAGGATATTCAGGTGCTGTCTGGGATGCACGGCGTGGAGAGCGAGGGGCCCCACGCCCGAGCCTCGACCCGCTTCCTGACCGGGGTGCCGTCGAAACCCGATGACGGGTCAGACTTGCAGGCGAGCGTCTCGATGGATCAGATCGCTGGACGAGTCCTTGGTCGCGAAACGCAGCTCGCGACCCTCGAGCTTGCGCTCGACGGACGCGACTTTGCTGGCTCGTGCGACGACGGCTTCAGCTGTGCCTATACGAACACGATCGCCTGGGCAAACGCGACGACCCCGCTCCCGATGGAGAACAATCCGCGAGTCGTGTTCGAACGTCTCTTCGGAGATACCGGCACCACCGACCCGGCCGTCCGCGCCGCACGTCTCCGGAAGGACGCCAGCCTCCTCGATTCGGTGACCGATCGCGCCGGTGATCTCTCCCGCGCCCTTGGCGACCGCGACCGAACCAAGCTCAGTCAGTATCTCGACGCGGTCCGCGATGTCGAGCGTCGCATCCAGATGGCCGAAACGCAGCATGACCGCGAGCTGCCACTGGTCGAGCAGCCGGCCGGTATTCCAAGCACCGTCGGCGAACACGCCAGACTCATGTTCGATCTGCTCGCGCTGGCCTACGAGACCGATTTGACACGCGTGACGACCTTCATGATCGGCCGCGAGATCACCGGTCGGACGTACGCTGAGATCGGCATCCCTGACGCGCATCACCCAATCTCCCACCACCAGAAGGACCCCGAGAAACTGGCGAAGCTGGCGAAGATCAACCAGTACCACGTCAAGCTGTTCTCGGAGTTTCTCGAGCGGCTGCGCGTCACGCCTGACGGTGACGGGACACTGCTCGACCATTCGATGATCGTGTATGGCGCGGGTATGGCCGACAGCAACTCACATGGTTCTGAGAACTTGCCGATACTTCTGGCGGGCGGCGCAGCGGGTACGGGCGGGCGCCACATCACGTATCCAGACAACACGCCTCTGGCGAACCTCCACTTGAGCCTCCTCGACAAGATGGGGGTACCGATCGAGTCACTGGGTCACGCGACTGGGAAGCTGCCCCTCGATCCGCTCAACAACGTGTAGGTGCGCTGACCGCGTACGGTGGTCACGTGGTGGGCCGCTGTCCCCCGCCCCTCCGTCCGGGACTGAAAAATCTCATGTGAGACCGTATCAATCGTCATTCTGCGTGCTAAGGTGATCGTCGACGAAGGGAGATCATATGCAGGCGACAAGACTACTGACCCTCGCTGCCGTTGTTGCAGCGCTCACTGGAGGTCCGACCACAATGTCCATCGAAGCCACCCAGGCAAGCGACCTCACGGCCGTTATTAAGACGGCGAAGGGTGACATCCGTGTGACACTCTACCCCGCCGAAGCGCCGTTGACGGTCGCGAACTTCGTGAACCTGGCACAACGGGGCTATTACGACGGACTGACGTTTCACCGCGTCATCGCTGATTTCATGATTCAGGGGGGCGATCCCACCGGGACCGGAAGCGGAGGACCCGGCTACAACTTCGGGGACGAGTTCAGTCCCTCGCTGCGGCACACCTCAGCCGGCATCTTGTCGATGGCAAACGCTGGACCCGGTACGAATGGCAGCCAGTTCTTCATTACTCACGGGCCCACCCCTCACCTCGACGACCGGCATTCGATCTTCGGCAAGGTGTCCGCCGGACAGAGTGTCGTCGATGCCATCGCCCAAGGTGATGCGATGACGACGATCGTCATTGAAGGCGACCCGTCTTCGCTGCTCGCATCGCAGAAGCAGCAAGTAGACGAGTGGAACGGGATCCTGGACCGGTAGCGTCCGTCGGTGGTGGGCTGTTCTAGGCCGCGGCTGTTCTAGGCCTCTGATCGTTCGACTTCCTCGAGAAACATGATGTCGGGCTGACCCACGACTCCCGCCTTTTCCATCGCCGCTCGCAAGTCTGCCGATCCAGCGAAGGCCTGTGCATTCTGGAGGTTGTCCCACTCCAGGAGCACCACGACCTCTTGGGGGTCGTCGGCACTCCGTAAGACCTGCCCCCCCTTCGAGCCAGCGTCCTTGCGCATGGTCGCGTGCTCATCGTAGGAAGGCTTCCACGTGGCGAAATCTGCCACCGTGTGGCGAACGAGGATGAATGGCATCTACTGGTCTCCTTGGATGTGGCTCGCCGACGATGAGGCCATAGGCTGAGCTGAGCTATCGACGTAGGGTCAAGCCGCATTATACGGGTAGGCGCAGAACGAAAGCGCGGGAGCTAGGGCTGGTTCGTCGGCCTCCAGCCGCGTGCCAGGCGAGTCGCTTCAGCGATCTGCTCAGGTGTCATCGTCGCCTCGATTGCGGCGAGATCGTCCGCCGCAGCACCGTGCCCCCGGTCGGCGGCCAGGCGATACCACCGCGCGGCCTCAGTCGGATCCTGAGGAACGCCCATGCCGTTGGCATATCCGATCGCGACATTGTATTGGGCGACGGCATACCCCTGCTCGGCGGCCAGGCGGAACCAGAGGACCGCCTCCGTCAGGTCCTGCGCAACACCCTTACCGTTGGCATATCCGATCGCCAGATTGTGCTGGGCAACGGCGTACCCCTGGTCGGCAGCCAGGCGGAACCACCGCACAGCCTCGACGGCATCTTGAGGGACGCCTGCGCCATTCGCGTACGCGACCCCAAGGTCGTGATGAGCGACGACGTGCCCCTGATCGGCGGCGAGGCGGAACCAGCGGACCGCCTCTCCGTCGTCCTGCGGCACCAGATCACCGTTCCGGTACGCGAGGCCCAAGCCATGCTGCGCGTCGGCATCACCTTGCTCCGCGGCCAATCGTTGCGCCTGCACGTCTTCTAGCCCCAGAGTCGTCTGTTGTGCTCTCGGCGATGCGGGTGAGACGAGCAGACTGCAGATGGCGAGTACACCGATCGTGGCAGCTGCTTCGCGAGAGCCGAGGCGAGCATGCCAACGAGATGAGCGAGCCATGGTCCTCCTTGGCCAGGATCGGGCCTGGCGCATTATAGACCCCCCGGGAAGAACGATCTGGTCGCATGACCGCCGACCGTCACAGTTGCTCAGATCGCGTCTTCAGGTTGGCGGCGAATTCGTCGAACGACGGCGGCAGGGAATCGGATATGACCCGATGGTCCTCCTACTTCGCCAACGGATCAGGGCGCACCTGGAAGTGCACGACCAGTGGCCGATTCTCGGTGCCGCCTTCCATCAACCATGGTGCTCGGTCCCCTTCGGAGACCCAGAGGCCGCGCCCTTTCCAGCCGGCGGCCAGCGCGATCGTCAGTCCGGACGCGAACGCGGATACGACCAGTCGGATCGGCAGCTTCATGTCGATCTCCTTCGGGGTCTCGGGCAGGCTACCGCTTCTCGAACTTGGTGAGGGTGCGGCCGGCCACCTCCGCGGCGTAGACGTTGCCCATTCGATCGATCGTGATCCCCTCGGCGATCACCGGCTCGATACGCGTCTGGATGGTCCCATCCGTCGCCCTGCCGATGAGCAGCGCCTTATGCTGCTGGTAGTCGGCAACGTACATCGTGTCATCGGGCATAATCATGATGCCACTCACCATGCCGAACTGATTCCACTCGTCGAGGAAGTTCCCATCCTGGTCGAAGATCTGGATCCGTGCGTTCGACCGGTCGCCGATGAAGACCCGGCCCTGCGAGTCGATGGCGATCGTGTGGGGCAGATCGAACTGGCCCGGCCCGGTGCCCTTCGAGCCCCATGTCTTGAGGAACGTACCATCCTTGGAAAGCTTGACCACGCGGCTGTTGAAGTGGCCGTCGGTGACGAAGATGTCACCGTTGGCGGCGATCGCGACGTCGGTCGGGCCGTTGAACGTATTCGTCCCATCGCCTGAGACGCCCTTCGTGCCAAGCGTCATCAGCACCTCACCGTCCTGATTGAACTTGAAGACCTGATGTCCCTGACCGTCGCGGCCGAGCTGATCGGTCGCCCAGACGAAGCCGTCGCGGTCGATATAGAACCCGTGTGGCCGCACGAACAGGCCCTGGCCGAAGCTCTTGACCACATGGCCATCGGCGTCGAACTTGAGGATGGGGGGCTCCGCCCGGTGCAACGCCCAGATGTGACCGTCGGGCGCCATGTCGACTGAGATGACCTGGCCCCACTCCATCCCAGCGGGCAGCTTGGCCCATCCCTCGACCTTCTCGTAGCCATCCGCTGCACGTGCCGACGCCCCGGCCAACGAGAAGAGCGCGACCGCCGCGATGACTCTGACCAGCCGGCCGATTCGACGTCTCTCCTTTCCGCGAGGCCAGCTGGAAGAAATGTCCCTTACAGTACGTCGAAGGACTTGAGTTGCCATTGTCCCGTCCCTTCCCTTCCCTGCTGAGCGGCGAATACGCAAAGCCGAGCGCACCGAAGTGCTGCGCGAGCCACCACGTTCGATCGGCTCGCTCACTGTCGTCTCTCGTAGCCCTCGAGAACCGGCAACCGTTCGTCGTCCGGGAGCGGCTGCACGCCCAACGCGTTGAGCGTCATCGATACTTTCCGATAGCGCGACACGGTCGCCGCGATGCTTATCATCTGGTGCGTGTCGTAGCGCTCTGACAGGTCCCGCCACGTCTCGTCAGAGATCGTCGTGTCGCGATACATCTCGTTCGCCGCATTGATCAGCGCCAGCTCGCTCGCCGTCCAACCGGTCGCATCGGCACCCTGGGCGATCCAGACCGGGTCAAGACCATGGTCACGCGCGCGCCCGACGCTCCCGACGTGCTTCGCCCACTCGTAGGCCGCCTGCGCGTTCCATCCCGTCCGTAGGATCAGCAGCTCACGGTCGTGCGGTGTCAGTCGCGACTGCTCGGGATCGAGCACGTAACGGTCGTTGGCGGACCATCGGGCGTTCATGTCCGGATGGCGACGAAGCGTTCGCGTGATCCGAATCCCGTCGCCGTCCAGCGGCTCGACGCGAGGCGACGTGAGCGGCGGCTCGCGCTCGGGCACGAACACGCGGTAGCCGACCGACGTCGTCGGTAGGCGCGCCGTCGTGTCGTCATCGGGCTGAATCCCCAGCGCGTTGAAGAGGATCGACTGCGCCGTGATCTCGCTCACGGTCACGACGGCGTCCATCAGGTTGAGGAGGTCGTATTCGGCCGACAGCTGATCCCAGGTCGCGTCGGTAACCGACGAGTTTCGAAACAGCTGGTCGGCGAGACCGATCAGGATGGACTCGAACTCGCTCCAACCTTCGGCCGGTCCTTCCGCGACGCGCCGCACCTCGTCATCGGTGAGCCCCGCCTCGCCGGCCCGGCTCGCGTGCGTGGCCCAGAGGTTAGCGTTCTGTGTGAGCCAGGCCGTGCGCAAGGTCAACATCGCACGATGACGTGGCGGCAGCGTCGAGTCGTCTGCGACATAGGTCAGCAGCGGCAGCACCCGGTTGGCCAAGACCGGCACCCGAAGGAGCGTGCTGAGCGCATTCCCCGGATTTCCCTCGGGTGCATACCTCTGGACAAGGGCGCGCTGCTCTGCGGTCCACCCCGCCTCCGGCAGCGGCGGGACGCGCGGTTCCGACAGGCGGTCAATCGTCAGGATGTTTCCGGGCGGATCGGTTATCGCGTGGGCCGGCTCGATTCTGAGCAGGACGGCGTCATCTTCGTCGGTCAAGACGTAGAGCAGCCCGTCAGGGCCTTGTCGGACGTCACGAATCCGCTGCTTGAGCTCGGAGAGCAACCATTCGCGTCCAATCTCCTGGCCCTGACGGTTGAAGACGATGCGTTCCAGGTGTCCGGTATTCGGCATGCGGCCGACTCGCATCGCGCCGACGAACAGATTGCCGTGCCACGCCGGAAAGTGTTCACCCGTGTAGAACGTCAACCCGGACGGTGCGATCGACGGCCACCAGACGACCTCCGGTCGTGCGAACTCCTCGAGCCATGGGGTCTCAGAAACCCATACGCCGGAGTACTCGCGGCTGGCGGACGCCAGCGGCCACCCGTAGTTGGCACCCGCTGTGATGATGTTGGCCTCATCCCCACCTTGCGGCCCGTTCTCGGTCGCCCAGAGGTCGCCGGTCTCCGGATTGAAGGCGAGACCGATCTGATTCCGATGCCCCATCGAGTAGATTTCTGGCAGGTAGTCGGCGTTACCAACGAACGGATTATCGTCGGGGACGGTTCCGTCATCGCGCAGCCGCAGCACCTTCCCGTAGTGACTGCCCGGATCCTGCGCATACTGAGCGGTCGTCGTCGTCCTGATCGCCCCGCCGATGCCGATGTACAGCAGCCCGTCCGGTCCAAACGAGATTCTCGACGCCGAGACACCGAGGTCGATCTGGTCGGTCACAAAAATGTCACGAACCTCGGTCAAGGCGTTTCCGTCGAGACGGCCCCGGGCCAACGCCACGGTCGAACCGCTCTGGCCGTCGTACGACCACTCCGGTATTGCTTGGGACGGGTCGAGCTCTGCCGCTTTGGAGTAGGTCAGATAGACCAGACTGTCGTCGTCTGGGTGGATGGCAATGTCCATCAGCCCCGCGCGCTGCACCTCCGTGTAGACATCCGGAACACCCGGGACGGACCGTTCGAGCAGCTGCCCATCACGGATCACACGCAGGGTGCCCTTGTCGCGCTCGGTCACGAGAATGTCCCCGTTCTGCCGGAAGGCCAACCCCCACGGGCGGGAGAGCCCGCCAACGATCGGCACGACACGAATGCGAGGGTACTCAGTCGTAGAAAGCACAACCGGCGCGTCGGGTGGCGGCACCGCGCGAACCCCAGCCGGGTTCTGGGCAGATGCAGAGACGCCGACGAGCACGATCGCGAAGACGAACGAGTAGAACGGCCGGCGAGATCGGGACAGGTATCTCATGGCTCCTCGCTGGAATGACCGTCAATCTACCGCAAAGGACGGCGAAATCCTAGACCGGTTTCACAACCGCAGCGTGATACCGAGGGCGGCCAGGCGCCCGTCGCGCCAGGCGCGAGGCGGTGAGCGAATGCGAGGTCTGCACACCGCGGCCAATATTAGGGCCGCGTGTCCTGGGCCGCCTTGCAGAACGCCGTCTGGGGCCTAGGATGACGGGGAAGAAGTCGCGGCACACGCCGCGCACGTCATGCCCTGCGTCGATAGACTTCCCCCGCCTGCGCCCACGTCTGGAGACATGGGGCCCTCAGGCTGTCCCCCAAAGAGTACGGTCCTGGCGTGACTTTCAATCTCCTCCGACGCGACTTCCGCCGATACCTGGTGTGCTAGCAGCCCGTGGTGGAAGTCCCGCGGTGCATTCGACCGGCCATCCATCCCGCAAAGGAGGACGCTGAGACTTCTTCGAGCGGGGGCGAATATGCCCAATATTCTTCCTCGTCGCGCCTAGCCAGGCAGGTGAGAACGGCGGAGCAAAAATAGACTACAGAGCGGCGGGATGAAGCCGCCTGAGGGCGGTGGAAAACCAGACCGCTCGCGTGGTCCACCGAGCATTCCCAGGGTGTTTTGTGGAACACAGGAGGGATGTATCGAGTGGAGCTCTATGCGGCGGTGCGGCGCAGCGTGTATGTGGAGGGATTGAGCGAGCGCGCGGCGGCGCGCCACTTCGGGCTGGCCCGCGAGACGGTGCGCAAGATGCTGCGGTACCGCCGGCCGCCCGGGTATCGCCGGGCGCAGCCGATCCGGCGTCCCAAGCTGGACGCCTTCACGGGGATCATCGATCAGATCCTCCGCGAGGATCAGTCCCGTCCGAAGAAGCAACGGCACACGGCCAAGCGCATCGGCGAGCGCTTACGGGCGGAGCACGGCTTCACGGGCGGCGACACGATCGTCAACACCTACGTGCGCGAGCGGCGGCTGGGCGGGCAGGAGATGTTCGTGCCGCTGGCGCATCCGCCGGGCGACGCCCAAGCCGACTTCGGCGAAGCACTGGTCGTGATCGCGGGCGTCGAATGCAAAGCGCACTACCTGGTCGTCGATCTCCCGCACAGCGACGACGGGTTCGTGAAGGCGTTTCCGGCTGAGACCACGGAGGCGTTCTGCGACGGGCACAACGCCACGTTTCGCTATTTCGGTGGGGTGCCGCGGCGCATCGTCTATGACAACACCAAGCTGGCGGTGGCGCGGATCCTCGGGGACGGCACGCGCCAGCGGACGCAGGTCTTCAGCGAGCTCCAGTCGCACTACTTATTCGACGATCGTTTCGGACGCCCGGGCAAGGGCAACGACAAAGGGAAAGTGGAAGGGCTGGTCGGCTACGCCCGGCGCAACTTCTTCGTGCCGATTCCACGGTTCGACAGTTGGGACGCGTTGAACGCCGACCTCGCGTGCCAGTGCCGCGCGCGGCGCGGGCGCCGGCTGCGGCGGCACACGGAGACGATCGGGGAGCGCTTCGCGCGCGACCGCGCGGCGTTGTTGCCATTGCCGCCGGTCCCATCTGACGCCCGCGAGACGCGCCCAACGCGGGTCACGTCGTTGTCCCTGGTGCGCGACCGCCGCAACGACTACTCGGTGCCGACCGCCTACGGCCACCGGGAGGTCTTAGTGAAGGGCTCGGTGGACGACGTCGTGATCGTGTGCGGGAGTGACGAGATCGCCCGGCATCGGCGCAGCTACGGGCGGGAGGAGTTGATCTTCGATCCGCGGCACTACCTGGCCTTGTTGGAGCGCAAGACGGGGGCACTCCATCAAGCGGCACCGCTCGCCGGGTGGGCGCTGCCAGAGGAGTTCCTCCGGCTGCGGCGTCTCTTAGAGGCGCGGCTGGGTAAGCCGGGCACGCGCGAGTACGTGCAGGTGTTGCGGCTGCTCGAGGACTTTCGGCTCGACCACGTCCGCGGCGCCGTCCAGGACGCCGTGCGCCTGGGGGCGATCGGGTTCGACGCCGTCAAGCATCTCGTGCTGTGCCGCCTCGACCCCCGGCCGGCCCGCCTCAATCTGGCGCAGTATCCGCATCTGCCGGTCGCCCGCGTGGCCACGACCGCGGCCGCGAACTACCTGGCACTCCTGGGGGCCGAGTGATGACGAAACCCACCCTACTGCTCGAGGCGCATCTCAAGGCCCTCCGCCTGCCGACCTTCTTGCGCGAGTACGACAAAGTGGCGCGGCACTGCGCCCAAGAAGGGCTGGACTGTTCGCGCTACTTATTCCGCCTCTGCGAGCTCGAGCTCCTCGATCGCGAGCAGCGCGCCACCGAGCGCCGCATCAAGGCCGCGAAGTTCCCGGTCTTGAAGAGTCTCGAGACCTTCGAGTTCCGTGCGATCCCGTCGGTGAACAAACGCCTCGTGCTGGAGCTGACCCGCTCGGAGTATCTCGACCGCAGAGAGAACGTGTTGGCGTTGGGCAACTCCGGCACGGGCAAGACGTATCTCGCGCTCGCGTTGGGACTCGCGGCCTGTCAGAAAGGCTATCGGGTGCGCTTCACTACCGCCGCCGCGCTCGTGAACGAACTCCTCGAGGCCCGGGATGACAAGCGCCTGCTGCGTGTGCAGAAACAGCTCGCGAAACAGGACCTCTTGATCGTGGACGAGCTCGGCTACGTGCCGTTATCGAAGACCGGCGCCGAGCTGTTATTCGAGATCTTCTCCCAGCGCTACGAGCAAGCGTCGACGCTGGTCACCTCGAATCTGCCCTTCAACGAATGGACCGAGATCTTCGGCTCCGAACGGCTGACGGGCGCGCTGCTCGATCGGCTGACGCATCACGTCCACATCCTGGAGCTGAACGGCGAGAGCTATCGCCTCGAACACAGCAAGAAAGCCCGCCAGCCCGCGGCCGCTCCGGCATCCTGAAGCTTCCCCCCGCGACGCCGCTTTCAGGCACTCCGACCCACTGCCAGATGGTCTAGTTTTCCTCCGCCACGGTGGTCTAGTTTTGCTCCGCCCTTGACAGATGTCTGTCGACGCCTCCAGATCACGCCCTAACGGCCCCACGACCGCCGAGGCGTCGCCGCCGATCTTGAACTCGCTCTGCAGCAGCTTCTCGAGTCCGCGCCGGTTCATAATGACCAGCACGACATCGACCGACTGTCCACCGATCTGAAGCCCAAAGCTCCCACCGGTCAGCGTGAGGAACGCCGGAACCGACCAGCTGCCCGTCCCTTCGCGGCGAGCACTGATCACCCCCCGCCCGCGGTGCCCGCCAAAGATGAATCCGGCCTTGAGCGTCGAGGGGAACACCGCAATCGCCTCTGCGCTCTCGAGGATGGCTCCAGGTATCGCGGCATCAGGGGCATCCATGATCTCCGCGAGCACACGGGTTGATACTGCTACGCGCTCGGCTTCCTCTGTCTGCGCCAGCAACGGCGCCGAGAAGGGCAAGACGACAAACAGTAGGACCGAGAACAACCCGAGCGGACGGGCCACTCGGGCCATCAGGAAATGCGTCATGCTCGTATTCTGGGAAACCGTGCTATTTCATCGGCGAAAAATCGGTGGCATCCATGAAGACCCGCTCAACGCCCGCCACGATCCGTCCATCCCGCTGCGATTCTTCAGCGACGCGATCCCACTCGGGATCCTCGCCGAAATCTGACCAGCTCTTCATGGCTGCGTCACGGCTGTCGTGGGCGAGCACATAGATGAGCGTGTTGTCCGACAGCGGAGATTCCTGGGGCACGAAGTATCCGACGTTCGTCATGCCGTGATTCTCGAAAATCCGCATCGTGTGATCCCGGAAACGGGCCAGCAGATTCGGGAGCTTGCCCTGGTTGGTCGTGTAGGTTCTCAGCTCAAAGACCTGGTGACCCTGCGCAGTCACCGTCGAGCCGGTATCGAACAGGTGACCCAGAGCGAACCCCGCACCGAACACGGCAACGGTCAAGGCGACAACGCGGATGTTTTTCGTCATGAGAGACTCCTTGCCCGAAAGGCGGTTGTAATGTGCGGCAGTATATGATGCGTAGCGTCCTAGCACCAGCCCCGAGCAGGGCGACATTACGGCGTCGGTGTTCGCCGGGGCCCTACCCATCAATTCACCGAAAGGATGTGTGCGATGCCCAAAACTCAGATTCTTGTGATGGTCCTCATAGCCGCTGCGGTCGGTGCGGCGGTCGCCCAGGCCCCCCAGGGCAGTCTGACGGGAGCCTTCGGCACGGTCGTCGGCAACGACGCTGCCAGCGTGGTCGCGATGAACCATCGAACGGTGGCCATCGGCGGACAAGACATGTTCGTCGGAAACGTCTGGGGCCGGGCTATCGACGGCGGCACCGTCTTCAAAGGCGAGAAGGTCACGGTGTAGACCTCGACGTTTCCGAGCCCGTGCCTGTTGAAGATCTGGGTCGCCATCAAGCAGGGCAACAACGGAAACCGCTTGCAGTAGAGGACGGTGCGGAACAACGGGACCGGAATATTCATGATGCCGGTCAGATTCAATGGCCACCTGGTCCTCACGGTTCAGCAACAAGTCCCGGCTGCTGGCTGTGCGGTCGCCACCGACGTGCACATCACAGCGGCACCGGCCACGTAGGGCAACGACGGGGTGCACCGCGACGGAGGGGGTCGAGCGCGGCCGAGATGTGTCATCGGCCAGACACAAACAAAGGCCGACCCCGTGACACGTCGGCCTCAGTCATCACGGATGGTGATGTGCGTGTCTATCGCGACTCGGTCGCAGTGGCTGCGGCGGCCCGTTCCTCGGCGCGATGTCCGGAGAGGATGCCCGCCATAGAGTAGTTCCCTTCGTGGCACGCCTACTCGAAGATCGCTTCTTCACTCTTCGCGAGCGAGATCATCATCGTCCACGGAACCGTCCAGGCGTCGGCGTCGGTGAACGTCACCTCCACCGCCTATCGCTTCTTGGCGTCGGCGGGCACATTCCTGAGGATCGAACCGGCCCGAGGGGTAGAATGCGACTGACTCCGCGATAACCGCAAGAACGCCATGCCACTCCCGATTGGCACGACCCTCCGTCGCGGCAGAGGACGAGGTCGAACATGACTGAGAACGCGGCCGAGATCTTTGTCCACGATTTCTTTGATCACCTCCGGGCCCGGGATGCTGCGCGGCTGGCGGATGATTTCGCGCCTGACGCCACCGTTGAGAGTCCGAGCATCGGGCTCCATCGGGGGCGTGACGCGATCGCAGAGGGCTATCGTCGTTGGTTCAGTTCATTCCCAGATTTGGAATTCACGCTGGATCAGTTGGTCGTGCAAGACGCGGCTGCGGCACTCGCGTTTCGTGCTGCGGGAACGCACGAGCGAGAATTCCTCGGCTTGGCAGCGACGGGCAAGCGGATAGAGTTTCGCGGCGTCCTTCTCTTGACGCTAAAGGACAACCAGATTGTGCGCGAACGGCAGATCTATGACTTTACCGGGCTTCTCATCAAGCTTGGTGTGTTGAAGGTCAAGCCGACCTAGGAGTCCGTGGAAAAACTCGCGCGTGTCACCGAGACCGACAAGGCGCTCGCGTGGCAAGGCGTGACGACGGAGAATATTGGGCATATTCGAACCCGCTCGAAGAAGTCTCAGCGTCGCCCCTTGCGCGATGCCGTGTCGGTCGAATGCCGCGGGAGTTTCACCACGGGCTCCCAGACTACCCGTCAAAGCTCCGAAGTGCCTCGGCTTCCGTGTCGAACATGTCGATCACCGTGTTCAGTTTGGCAATCGCCAGTAGTTTCGTGACAGTGTGCAGAGAGGCGGCGATCTTGAGCGTGCCGCGGCGATTGCGAACCGTGATGAAGGCGCTGGCTATTTCCCCGACGCCAGAGCTGTCCATGTAGGGCACGTGGCTCAAGTTGAGGAGCAGGCTCAGGTGTCCTCGGTCGACGAGTTCGCGGACTCGCCGCTTGGCGTCGCTATCTCCCTTGAACCTCGCCATCTCGCCCTGGATGTCGAGCACCACGACATCGCCAACCACGCGTTCCTCGATGGTCATAAGCCAGCCATACCCTCCGTGGGCTGAATCACACCAATAGGGCAATCATACGACCCAGGGAACCCGGGTCAAGCGGAGGTCACGGAAAGGTGTGCCACGATGCATCGCCGCCCCGGGCGGCGCATGGGTAGAATCACGACATGGCGCAGATCTCGACCTGTCCGCTCTGCGAAGCAGCATGCGGCATTCTGGTCGAAGTCGACGGTCAACATATCCAATCGGTCCGCGGCGACGATGACGACCCCTTGAGCCGCGGTTACGTCTGTCCCAAGGCGGCGGCCCTTGCCGATCTCCACGACGACCCAGATCGCGTCCGCGTTCCCATGATCCGCGACGGCTCACGCTGGCGCGAGGTCTGCTGGCAGGAAGCACTGGATCGAGCCGCCGACGGTCTCGTTCGGACGCGGCGGCGACACGGCCGCGATGCAGTCGCCATGTACTACGGCAATCCCGTCGCCCACAACCTCGGGTTGATGACCCACGCGCTGCCCTTTGCCCGCGCCCTCAGGACGAGGAATGTCTATTCGGCAAGCTCCGCCGATCAGCTGCCGCAGATGATGGCCGCGCTGCACATATTCGGACACTTCGGTCTGATTCCAGTCCCGGACATCGAGCGGACTGATTTGTTCCTCATCTTCGGCGCCAACCCCCTCGTGTCTAACGGGAGCCTCATGAGCGCGCCCGACATGCGACGCCGGCTCGCCGGCATTCGAGCGAGAGGGGGACGCGTGGTGGTCGTCGACCCGCGTCGTACCGAGACGGCGGACGTCGCCAACGAGCACATCGCTATCCAGCCGGGCACCGACGCCCTACTGCTCGCGGCGATGTTGCACGTGGTTCTCTCAGAGAAATTGGCGCGCCTTGGGCGTCTCGAGGGCCACGTGAAGAACCTCGACAGGCTCGCCGCGTTCGTCCGCGACGTCACTCCCGAACGCGTCGCCCGGCGGACGGGTGTGGCCCCGGTTCTGATACGCACTCTCGCTGCCGATTTCGCGCACGCCGAACGAGCCGCCTGTTACGGCCGCGTCGGCCTGTGTACGCAACGGTACGGAACGCTCGCTTGCTGGCTGGTGCAGGCCCTCAATCTTGTGACCGGCCATCTGGACGACGTGGGCGGAATGATGTTGCCCACGCCGGCCGTCGACGTCGTGGGCGTGCTCGCTCGGCTGGGTCAGCGCGGCACGTTCAACCGCTGGCGCAGCGGCGTTCGCCAACTGCCTGAGTTTGGTGGCGAGTTGCCCGTCGCGACGTTGGCGGACGAAATCGAAGCCCCGGGCGCCCGGCGCATCCGGGCCTTGGTCACCGTGGCCGGCAATCCCGTGCTCTCGGCCCCGAATGGCCGACGCCTCGATCGCGCACTCGGTTCCCTCGAACACGTTGTTTCCGTCGACCCGTACCTCAACGAGACTACGCGCCACGCGCACGTCCTCCTCCCCCCCGCACCACCGCTCTCCCGTGGGCACTACGATCTCGCGCTCTACGCCTTCGCCGTGCGAAACGTGGCGAAGTACGCCGAACCCGCGATCCCCCGGACCTCGTCAGAACGGCATGACTGGGAAATCGTGGCGGAATTGGGAGGACGAGTGTTTGCACCGCGCCTGCTTCGGCCGCTGGCTATTGGTGCGGCCCGGGCGTTGAACCCGGAACGACTCCTCGACCTGCTGCTGCGCATCGGACCGTACAACTTGACCCTCGCGCAGCTACGCGCGTCGCCGCACGGTGTCGATCTCGGTCCGCTCCAGCCGGGGCGAGTCGCCCGCCGCATCGAGACAGCCGACGGAAAAGTTGACGCGGCGCCTGAGGAGTTTCTACGAGAGGCTCGCAGCATGCTCCGTGCCGAGGCCGATCGTGTCACGACGGGCGACCTGTTGTTGATTGGGAGACGCCAGGTGCGGAACAACAATTCTTGGATGCACAATAGTCACCGGCTTGCAAAGGGCCCCCACCGCTGCACGCTACTCGTGCACCCGGTCGACGCGGCGGCACGTCGCCTTGCAACCGGTGACGTTGTACAACTCGGATCGGAAGCTGGGACGGTCACCGTCCCCGTCGAGGTGACCGATGCGATGCGTCCCGGCGTCGTCAGTCTCCCGCACGGTTGGGGGCACGATCGCGACGGCGTCGCGCTCAGCGTCGCGCGCGAGCACGCCGGCTCGAGTATCAACGACGTGACGAGTGATCGCCATCTCGATACGCTGAGCGGAACCGCCGCCTTTAACGGTCTCCCCGTCACCGTGCATCTCAGCCGTGCCACGGTCACGTCACGACAGGATGACCACCCGTTGGTCCACAACGTCACACCGAGCGCCGAGCAACGCCGCCAGGCGGGATGCCCCGCCCGGGAATAATGCTGGGAATTACGCGGTCAGGCCACTAGTGGCCTGTACTCATTGAAGTAGTACTGGTACCGTGACGCGCTATATGGCGCTGACACTGACGTCCGATGAACGTACCGAACTGGAACGACGCGTTCGCAGTCTCAAGATCCGCGCGGAGGACGCGCGCCGCGCGCGCGTCATTCTGATGCTGGCTGACGGCGCATCGTACTCGGCGATCGAGGCCGCGGTGCCTTGCTACCGCGACTACGTCAATCGCTGGCGACGGCGCTTTCTGGCGGACCGCGTGGCGGGCCTGCAGCCGCGGTATCGCGGCCAGCCCCCGACGATTCTGACGCCGGCGATGGAAGCGCGCATTCTGGCGAAGACGAGGCAGCGTCCGCCGGATGGCAGCACGCATTGGAGCACCCGCAAACTGGGCCGGTTGCTCGGCATCCATCACAACCTGGTCGCGAAAACGTGGCGGCGGGCCGGCCTGCAACCTCATCGGTTCGAGCGCTACATGCGGTCGGACGATCCGGACTTTGAACAGAAAGCCGCCGATGTGATCGGGCTGTATCTCAATCCGCCGCAACACGCCGCGGTGTTCGCCGTGGACGAGAAAACGGCGATTCAAGCCCTCGATCGCTTGGTCCCGGTGCTGCCGCTGTCGCCGGGGCGCGCCGAACGGCACGGGTTCGAGTACTACCGCCATGGTACGTTGTCGTTGTTCGCCGCGCTCGATACCCAGTCCGGCGAGGTGTTCGGCCAGCCCGTGCCGCGCCACACCAGTGCCGCCTTTGTCCAGTTCCTCGGCGACATCGTCGCCAGTCAACCGCTGGGCCGCGAGATTCATGTGATCGTCGACAACCTCGCGACCCACAAAACATCGGCGGTCCGGGGGTTCTTGGCCGCGCACCCTAACGTCCAGCTCCATTTCACCCCGACGTACTCGTCGTGGCTGAACCAAATCGAACTCTGGTTCGCGAAGATCGAGCGCGACCTTTTGGCACGAGGGATCTTCACCTCCGTCGCCGACCTCGCTCGCAAGATCCGGCGGTACATCCGCCATTACAACAAGACGGCAAAACCGATCCGTTGGAGCTACCGAAATCCGATGCATCGAATTGGTAGTACTTCAGCGAGTACAGGCCACTAGTATTCCTATCGTCTACTCTTCGAAGGAGGAACGCGCCATGCGTATCACACACTACCTCGCCGTCGCCCTGACCGTCATCGTGGGGACTACGTCAACCCCGCTACTTCAGGCGCAGGACGCCGATCTTCCTGAGCTGACGGTCTCGAAGACTTCCCAGGTCGGGTTCGGCGGGAGCCTCGGGACCGTGATGAATCTGGTAGGTGCGGGAGACCCAACGTCGGAGACGACGATGCTCTCTGCCGAGAGTCTCACGATGCGCACCGACCGTGACGACACATCCACTGTTATTCGCTACTCGGATTTGCAGGTGACGTCAATTGACCACGATGACCGCAGCTATTTCACCTATAACCTCGCCGAGATGATGCGCGCCGCGCCGATTGGAGGTGGTTCCGCGGGTGGCACCGAACCACGCGACGACAGCGAGGCCGACGTAGAGTACGACATCCGCTTCTCCATCGAGACGCCCGGCGAGCGCAAAGAGGTCGCCAATGAGATGGTAGACCGAGTCGTGATGCGAGTCTCCGCTGTTCCTGTCTCCGCGAAAGACCAAGACGTCGACGAGCTGCCGACCTACGAGCTCGTCTCCGAGTTGTGGGTGAGTGAAGATTTCGTGGGCAACCAGGCAATGCGGCGGATCAGTGAAGCGGCCGCCGAGCAGATCCGCCAGACACCGTTCGGCGGGATGGACCCTGACACGCTACGACAGGTCTTCACGCAGAACGAGAACTTTCGGTCAGCCTTCGAGGAAAAGGAGGTAGAGCTGCACAGACTCGGCGCCATGCCCTTCGAGCAGACTATGGCGTTTGCCAGTGTCCCCGCAGGTGCGGAGTTCGACCTCGACGCGGCTCTTTCCGGTCCACTGGCCGAAGGGGTCAGCGCCGGCGCCATCGCGCGCCAAGGCGCGAGTCAGGCCGTCCGCGGAGCCCTTGGACGAGTTGGTGGGTTGTTCGGTCGCGGGAGGGACGACGACGACGCGACGCGTGACGAACCACCAGCCGGGCAGAGTGTGATTCTGCGTGTGCACGAGATGATAACGGAGGTCACGCTTGGGGCCCTGCCACCAGGTTGGTCGATTCCGCCCGATGAGTACGAAGAAAAGGAGTCCCCGTACGCCGCGCTCGGCGGGCGGTAGTAGCCCTGCCTGGTGTCACGGGGTGGCTGTTAAACCATTCGACAGCCTGCGGATGTCTAAATGTCTGAACGATGGAAGGGAGACCCTGGTTAACCCTGGCGCTACTGGTCGTGTGGGCGGCCGCCTGCAACTCAACCAGTAGCCCGACCGCACCCACCCCCCCGATCCCCGGGGGACCGACAATCGCCGGTGTCCTGGGGTGCTCGCAAACGACCACCGCCTGGGCCGGCTGGCAGGAGACCGGGGACGGCCGAGTCTGGATGAATCTCTCGCAAGGATACGGCGGCGGTGACATTGCCGAGTGGTCTCGAACGATACCCAACGGCGGCTACTGGTCACGACTGGAAAGCAACATCGCCGGGAACCAACCGGCGACCGCAGTCTGGTGGCAGATCTGCGATCTGGCAATGGACAACGGAACGTTTGCCGACGGTGACGCGGTTCTCGCCGAGATCCGACGACGTCTCCCCGGAGCCACCGTATTCGTCAGCCCGCTCGCCGATTTCGAGCGACCGGAAACTTGCCAGAAGCAGGACCTTGCCAATTCCCGGAGGCTGGTCGATCACCTTGTCGCAACTGGCGGTGCCTTTCGCGGACCCGTGCTTCCGCTCGTGCTCGACGAGTGGATCCAGCCGCCCAGCGGGAACGGCAAGTGCAACGCGGGTGCTGCTGGCCGCGCGGCCTTCGGCTCAGCGCTGGCGGCTTTTGATTGGCCGGCATGACGATTGCTCGAAGTCCGCACCGCCCTGTGGATGATGTCGGCCAGACAACAAGAAAGCCGACCCCGTTTTTGCCGAGGTCGGCTTATATCGATGGAAAACCGCGTGCGACTTCCCTACCTATCTGGACTCCGTTGCAGCGTTTGCGGAGGCTTTCTCCTGGGCACGGTGGCCAGCGAGAATGCCCTCCATGCCATAGTTGCCCTCGTGGCACGCATACTCGAAGATGGCGTCGTCGCTCCTCTTGAGTGGGATCGAAACCGTCCAGGCCTGTGTCCACGTCGTCGGGTCGGTGATTGTCGCCTCATATTCGAGCGTGTCAGGTCCAACACGGGTGTACCGCTCGACCAGATGCAGGTTCTCGACCGGTCCACTTAGGTAGAAGTCGCTCTTTGAGGAGAAGTTGGTCGTCTCAACGACCAAGGTATCACCGTCCCAGTGGCCACGAGGGTCTCCATTCCACTGCCGGGTGCCGTCCTTGATGTGGGGGCGTCCGTCGAGAGGGATGAGGCGAACGTCGTGCGCCATTTCGTGATAGATCGCGACGTGCCCGGGAGTCTGTGCGATCTGCCGATAGCTGTTGTAGCCCGTAATCAGTTTGGGCACGCCAAAGTTCACACACCGCTCACTCAGCCCACGATCCTCGGGGCCATCGGCAGGATGGGCTTCGCGGTAGGCGGAGCGTTGGCTCTGGGTCTGTTCGGCCGAAGGCGTGAGTGCCGGAATCCTTCCATCCGGTGGGTCGATGACAAGCGAGGTGCGGTCGCTCAGGTCACGCTCGACCAGCCAGAACTGGTTGTAGTTGCCGGTGCCGGCATCCGAGGATGTGAACTCCTGCGCATCGGAGATCGCGGCCAGAAAGACTTGATCTACGAACGCTGCATCACCTGCCTCACCGCTGAAAAGCCGGTCGGTATTCGCCTTCAGCCGCTCGAGTTCCTCGCTCGTTAAGTAGGCCCTGTCGCTGAGCTCGGTCGGTCGCTCCAAAGGCGTGATGCTGTTGTTCGCCCACACACCCTGGAGATCGGCGTGACCGTCCGCCGTGCGGGGGATTGTCCACTCACTCGACTGAGACTGAGGAGTCTGACTGGCTGCCGGCAACGCCCACAACACCGTGACGGCAGCAAACATGACGACGAATCCGAGGCGGCGATTCTTCATCGGATATCCTCCTAGATGTCCAGCATGTTACCTCACCTGCAGTGTGGATGTACCGCAGGATGACCGGGAGCAACCCCACCGGGCCGGGATCTGTGACGGGTGGGCTGGGTTCATGTGGGACAATGCGGATGATCGATTGATTCATGACCGCGGCGGCGCCGTGGTCGCTGTAGCCGACGCGGCGGTGGCTCTCACTCGCGGGTATCAATCGGGCTGCGAAGTTTCTGCGCGTTCCTCTAGACTGCAGCGGTTGTTCAAGTCCTGGGTTATCTAGTTCGCCATACGGCTTGTCGGCCGGCGAAGCGAGCGGTCCCGCACGCTGAAGGCGATGAGGGCGGTGACATCGTAATGGCCGAGGCGGGAGCCGACTTGAAGGGCCACCTATATCTCTATCAGTGCGGCGACGCAGAATAGCCCATCCTACCGACCGGACCCCACCGGTTCCACGGCTGTTCGGCATGGCTCCTGGAATGCGTGCAAACGCTATCGATGCCTCGAGGCCCACCGTGCTTTTCGATCGCCGATGCCGTAAGGATCGGATCGGCCGGAGCGGCTTCTGCGTGTTCTCCATCACTGCCCGCCGCCGACGAATTCCACGAACTGCGACATCGGAGCAGGACTTCCATGTATCCCGACGATCGTCTCTACATCGAGACCTAGCCGCTGCAGGTTTCGGTGCAGCGCGCGGGCGCTCGCGTTGGGGGTTGGGGCCCGGGGAAAGTAGAGGTCGGCCTGCACGACGAGCTTCTCACTCGGGATGTACGCGATGAGCATGCCTGCCGCATGGGCGAGCCCCTGGACGTTGTAGAGCTCCACCGTCCTCGTCTGATCAGCGAGGACGTATTTCTCGTTCAGGGTCTCGAAGATGTAGCCCTCCGACCACTCCTCGGGCGGATGCAGCGAAAACCGGTCGGGTTCCAAGGTCCAGAGTCCTGCCCGTAGAACCTCCTGGTAGTAGGGTTTGTTGCCTTCGTGGGTGACAACGGTCGCGCCTTCGTGGACGTAGGTGCGGAGCCCACCCAAATGGTCCCAGTGATGATGGGTCGTCACGATAAACCGGATCGGCTTGTCCGGAATCAGTCGGTACACTTCGTCGATCACCGCAAGCGACCGCTCTTCGTTCAATGGCGCCTCGATGACCGTCACATGGTCGGCGAACTCGATGACCACGCTGTGGTGAGAGCCTCCCCCAACCAACCACACACCGTCACCCAGCCGCTGTGACTCCACTTGGACCGGCTGCATGCGCGCACGCTGCACGTCGTCCGGCACCGTCAGGGCCGCGTTCGCCACATTCGCCTGGAGGTCCGAGACCGTTTCAAGACCAAACGCATGATCGCCACCGCTGACGTTCGGCGTGTGCGCGCCGTCGTCATAGTCCTGATGCTGATGAAACCGGGGAATCTGCACGCCACCGACCGCCCGGTATTGGGTGTAGACATTCTCGTAGCACATGTCGCCAACGACCGGATTGGGAACCCACGTTTGCACTCGCTCGAGTAGATTCTCGGGGTTGATCGTGCCGTTGATCCGATATTTCCCGAACGCAATGAACGAGATCACCGTCGACCGGCCTCCGTACTCGTTCCGCGTGACCATGGTCGGGTTGGTCCCCGGCGCCATGGCGCCCTTGATGAAACCCCAAGGCGTCAAGAGGATCTCGAGCCGCCGCAGCTCGGCGGCGGCCGTCTGCGGAACCGGTTGTCCCTGCGCGTCCAGGGTCCAGGCGTAGTCGCCGCTGACGAGATTGGTGACCTCCCGCGTACTGCCGCTCCGGACGTACTCCTCCTTCGACGACATCGTTACGAAATCGATCGTCCTCGCATAGCTCGTCAACTCCACCCGTGGCCAATCGCGATCGGGTGAGACGTTCTGTCCGACGCGGCCTTGCCAGCCAGTGCCGGAGTATTGAATCGACGTCAAGTTCTCCATGCCCATCGCGGTCGCGGTGGTTTGTAAGACGCTTTGTACGCTCTGGGCCGTCGCAGACCCTATCATCAGCGCCGACAGGCTCACTGAGAGCCAAACGCGTTTGGCCATGGTTCACCTCCAGGTTGGCGCGATTATGTCTCAGCGGAGACGTAAGTCAACACCGACAGGTGGTTCAGCGAGGCCAGGACTTTGGCTTCGCGTTCAAACCGAGCGAGTCGATCTGGATCATCCGTGAAGGCTTGCGGCAGCACTTTCAGCGCCATGTCTCTGTCCAGCTTCGTACCCCGCGCCCGATACACTTCACCCATTCCGCCTTCGCCGATCGTGGCGGTGACGGAGTGCGGGCCGAGGGTGGTACCGGGTGTAAGAGGGCACTGTCAAGTTAATGAAGACTCGGCCATTCTGCTTAACTTGACCATACCGCTATTTTGCAGGGGCAGTTCGAGACGTAGCTACTGGAGGTGCGACATGGTTGCATGTAATCGACTTGCTCTCCTCACGCCCGCCATCGCGTTGTCCATCGTGGGCATGCCAGCTCCCGTGTTTGCACAGGTTGCGTCGTTCCACGACCTCGCTTCCCTGGTCGAACCGGACATGACCGTCGCCGTCACTGACACCACTGGAAACGAAGTCACGGGAAACGTTGTAGAAATCTCGGCCTCGTCCCTCACCTTGGCTATTGACGGATCTCTCCTCGACCTCGACGAGGCTGATGTCATGAGGGTTTCGAGGCCAGCTCACGGCATTTCCCGGTGTGGGGCGGTCTTGTCGGTTTCGGAACCGGGCTCGGAGTCGTTGCCGGAGTCGCGGCATTGACTATCGTGGCCAGTGACAATGAGGGTTCTTCACTCGACCCCAACACGGGCAACACCATCGCATGGAGTGTGATGCTCGGTGGTGCGGCGCTTGGAGCCGTCTATATTCATCCCACGGAGGAAGAACTGCTCTTTGAATCGCGTGGCGCTGCTGAGTCCGTGCTCACCCTGTCGGTGTCGCCTGTGCTCTCGAAGAAGGCGAAGGGTGTTGCGTTGGCCATCACGTGGTAGGCAGCGAAGCCTCCCGAAGTCGCCTTGCTTGTTTCTGAACGCCGCAATCACGCTGCGACCCGCGCTTTTCGCTTGATTTCAGGCTTCCACAAGAGTGCGTGTCCCGTTGGCAGTCAGGTAGCGGTTGACCGACATGTCGTCAAACGAGCCTTTGTTGAATCACAGAATCAGCCACATAGTGCTGGACAGTGACTAAGTAAAGGAATGCACGCACCGACTGACATCTGAGAGGGTGAGCGAAAGTTAGTTGGAAATTGAAGCGGCTCCAAACCCTGTGGTTTGATGACGTTGACACAAACGGACATCACCCCACGAGAGAAAGGAGCCGAGATGAGCAGTGTCCTACGTCCGGTCAGGAAGCGCAAGAAGGGTCGCACGCTGGGTCCGGTCGACATCGTCCGCCGCGAGGACTACGCCGATCTGGAGCTCGACGCCAAGGTGGAGCTGATCCGCTCCTTGGTCCCCCTGGGCTTGATGCACGTGGAGGAGGTGCTCGACGCGGAGGTGACGGCGCTGGCCGGCGAGCGCTACGCCCGCAAGGACGCGTCGATCGGGGGACGCCGTCACGGCGGCAACCCCGGGACGGTGGGCCTGGCGGGGCAGCGCGTGCCGATTCGTGTACCGCGGATTCGTCGTGTCGCGGGCGGCGAGATTCCGCTGCGGTCGTACGCGGCGTTGCATGGCGATGGTGCGGTGAACGACTTGCTGCTGAAGCGCGTGCTGTATGGGATCTCATGCCGCAACTACGAGGCTGCCGCCGAGGCGATTCCCGGGGCGATCGGGCTGTCGGGGTCGACGGTGTCCCGGGGGTTTATCCAGGCCAGCGCGGCGCAACTCCGGGAGTTCCAAGAGCGGGACCTGTCCGGTGAGGACGTGGTGGCCGTGGTCCTGGATGGCAAGACGTTCGCCGAGGCCACGATGGTCATCGCGCTAGGCATCACGATGTCCGGGGAAAAACGCTTCCTCGGCTTGGTCGAAACGGACACGGAGAACGAGCGGGTGCTGACGCCGTTCCTGCGGTCGTTGGTCGAGCGGGGCCTCGACCTCTCCCAGGGCGTGCTGGTGATCCTCGACGGCGGCAAGGGGCTGCGTGCGGCCGTCCGGAAGGCCTTTCGGGACCGGACCCTGGTCCACCGGTGCCAGTGGCACAAGCGTGAAAACGTGGTGAGTCACTTGGCCAAGCGCGAGCAGGCGGTGTGGCGCCAGCGCCTCCAGCGCGCCTACAACCGCCCGGCGTATCCAGAGGCTCTGGGTGCGCTCGAGACGCTCCATCGCGAGCTGGAGGACCGGAACCAATCCGCGGCCGGCAGCCTGGCCGAAGGCCTGGACGAGACCCTGACGCTGCATCGCCTCGGGCTGTACGGGGTGCTGGGCCGGTCACTGAAGACGACGAACTGTCTGGAGTCCATCAATGCGCTCGTCGAGGAACGCTGTGCGAAGGTCGATCACTGGCAGAACTCGAGCCAACGCCACCGCTGGCTGGCCACTGCGCTCCTCGACATCGAACCGCGCTTGCGCAAGGTGATGGGCTACCGCCACCTGCCCACGCTCCGTGCCGCGCTGAAGCGAGAACTGAAGATAGACACGACGACGTCGAAGAAGAAAGCCGCGTGATGAATCAGGAGCCGTAGAGAGTTTCAACTAAGAATGGGCTTGACTCACATCTGAATCAGGATGGGCACACCACAACCTAATATCCACGAAAGGGGATGTGGGGAACTGAGGGGACGCACGGGGAATGTCAGCCCGGTGGGAAACTCCGCCCACCAGTACGACACCGACTGGCCGATCCAAGCTCAGGCCAGCGACCCCGACACTGCCCTGGGACAACACATTCGGGTTTCTTGACCCTACGGGCATGGGTGAAGTCTACAAGGCCATCGACACACGCCTGGATCGCACCGTCGCTATCAACGTGCTGTCCGAGCATGTCGCCGCCGATACATTGATCTGAAGCAGAACTGCCTGGCGGAACAGTGGCACCCGTGAGAATGTAGGTCAGGAGGACGTAGGTGATCTGGGAATCCGTTGGCCTGATGACGGCCCTCGACTTAATCATCATCGGGATGTGCATCGCGTTTGCGCGGGTGTTCGGCCGCAACCTTAGCAGAGCCCGAGCGAAGGGATTCCTGGGCGTCGCAGCGGGGCTCAGCGGTTTCGGCCTGTTCTGTACGGCTGACCTCTTCACGATGTGGGTGCTCCCGCAACTAACGACATCACAGTACGCGACGGCAGTGATGGAAAGCCTGCACCTCAACTACCACTGGGGCGTCATGCTGCTTGGAGTCACGTGCATGCTTTGGGGGTTCGGCGCGGTCGGACAGGATCTGATCGCTGAGATCACGGAGCGCAGGAAGGCGGAAGAGGCGCTCCGTGAGAGCCAGGAGCGGTTCGAGCTGGCGTCGGAAGGAGCGAACGCCGGCATGTGGGATTGGCCTGACGTGTCTCAGGACGGTCAGTGGTGGTCACCACGATGGTACCAGCTCCTCGGATATGCGGATGGGGAAGTCGAAGCGAGCTTCACCAACTTCAAAGCGTTCCTGCATCCGGATGATAGACACAGCCTGGCCCAAGCCTTCACCGTTCATCTTCAAGACCGGCGAACCTGTCAGGTGCTGAACCTCAGGGTCCTCGGGGACCGCGCCCTCAGCTCCTCGAACGTGATCGGGCGCTGGATGGCAATAGACATCTCTCGACTCCTTGAATGCGATCAGTCCCGTCGCTCATTCTCAGTTCACTCTTCGAAGCCCATGCCGCCTTCGCCGATCTTGGCGGTGACTTGATAGCCTCCTATGCGCTCGAATCGCATTTGATCACGCCAGAAACTGACCGGGTGGTCGCGCCGGCGGTGGCGCGTGCCTAGAATCAACGGCGCATCCGGAACCCGAGGCCGACCTGCCCAGTGGTGCTCGCAAGCCCGTCTGATAGCGTGGCCCGGGGAGTCGCGGTTTGGTCACTGGTGACACGCCCGACAGCGTGATCCCGTTTAGGAGAATGCTCTCCACACCGCCTCTCTGGTCCCGGATGCCCCTCGCAGTATGCAGGAGCATGCCATGAAGCACAATCGCCCTCGTCCCTCGCATCGGTCGCGTCGCTCCCCCTCCGTCCTCGACCGCATCCAGGTCGATGTCGCCGGCATCGACTGCGGCGCCAGCGAGCACTATGTGTCGGTCCCGCCCGATCGGGACGCCACGCCGGTGCAATGCTTCCGGACCTTCACCGCCGACCTCGAGCGCCTCGCCGATTGGCTCGTCGCCTGTCGCGTCACCAGCGTCGCGATGGAGGCCACCGGGGTCTACTGGATTCCGGTCTACGACATCCTCGAAGCGCGTGGCATTGAGGTGCTCCTCGTCAACGCCCGCCACGTCAAACACGTCCCCGGCCGCAAGAGCGACGTCGAAGACTGTGAGTGGCTGCGCGAGTTGCACAGTGTCGGCCTGTTGCGCGACAGCTTCCGGCCCGCCGGGCCGATCCTCGCCCTCCGCGCCCTCGTGCGCCACCGCGACGTCCTCGTGCACACCGCCGGGGACTACGTCCGGCGGATGCAGAAGAGCCTGGTCGAGATGAATCTCCAACTGCCGCTCGTCGTCAGCGACATCGTCGGCCTCACCGGACTCAAGATTCTCCGTGACCTCGTGGCCGGCCAACACGACCCACACGTCCTCGCCCAGCACCGCGACCCGCACTGCAAGGCCACGCCCGACGAGATCGCCGCGGCCCTGACCGGCCACTACCGGGCCGAACACCTCTTTGTCCTCCAGCAAAATCTCGAGCTCTTCGATATGTGTCAAACGCAGCTCGCCGCGTGCGACGAGGCCATCGACGCCGCGCTCCAGACGTTGACCGCCGGCGTCGCGACGCCGCGAACGCCGCTGCCACGCCCACGCGTGAAACGCCGACACGGCAACGAACCCCACGTCGACATCCGCCCGGCGCTCCATCATCTGACCGGCGTCGACCTCACGCAGATCGATGGCCTCGCCCCCTACAGCGCGCTCAAATTGATCGCCGAGATCGGGACCGACCTCACGCGCTGGCCCACGGAACATCACTTCACCGCCTTGCTCACCCTCGCTCCGCAGAACAAGGTGTCCGGCGGTCGGCGCCTCAGCTCAAAGACCCAGCCGTCAGCCAATCGCGCCGCCGCCGTCCTGCGCATGGCGGCGATGGGACTCGTCCGCGGCCAAACCGCCCTCGGTGCTTTCTACCGGCGCCTGGCTGTCCGCGTCGGGAAGCCCAAGGCCATCACCGCCACCGCCCGCAAGCTGGCCATCCTCGTCTACCGCACCCTGACCGGCACGCTCATCTATAAGGACCCCGGCGCCGACATCTACACTGCCCGCCAACGCACACGGGTCCTACGCCGACTCCGCTACCGCGCCGATACGCTCGGCTTTACCCTCGTAAACCGACAGACCGGGGAGGTACTGGGAGAAACAGTTTCTTAGGAGCTTTTCACCCGCGCTGGGCCGCGACGCCTCGGGCAGAAAACGGATGGGCCACGCCGGTGCTTGGCGATATGCTGGACCGTGCCCCCGAGGGCCGAGGCCGACGGACCACTGGTGGCCAGTCCCCGTCTAGGAGCTTGGTCCGGGGATGTGGCGACAGCCGCACTGGTGGCACGATTGGCGTGACCCCGTTCAAGAGACTGCTTCCCCGACACATCCCTGCCCTCGGGTGCTTCACCCACGATCCCCAAGGAGCCCTCCGTGACGCAACGAGACCGAGGTCAAGCACAGCAGCGCGCTCGACACGAGCAAGAGATTCTCCGACAGATCCATCTGAACGCCGCGGGCATCGACATCGGGAGCGCGAGCCACTGGGTGGCGGTGCCCGACGATCGGGACGACCAGCCCGTGCGGGAGTTCACGAGTTTCACCCATGATCTCACCGCGTTGGCCACCTGGCTCGAGGCGTGCGGGATTGACACGGTCGCCATGGAGTCGACGGGGGTCTACTGGATCCCGCTGTACGAACTCCTCGAAGCCCGTGGGATCGAGGTGCTGCTCGTGAACGCCCACCATGTGAAGGGCGTGCCCGGCCGCAAGAGCGACATCCTCGATTGCCAGTGGCTCCAGCAGCTGCATACCTTCGGGCTTGCTGCGCGGCAGCTTCCGGCCCGACGCGCCGATCGCCGCGCTGCGCAGCCTGATCCGGCACCGCGATCAGCTCGTGGCGTCCGCGGCGGCTCCATGGGTCCAGCGCATGCAGAAGGCGCTGGTGCTGATGAATCTCCAACTCCACCACGTCATTACCGATGTCACCGGGGTGACCGGGCTCGCCATCCTGAGCGACATCGTCGCGGGCGAAACCGACCCCGCGGTACTGGCCCGCCACCGCGACCCCCGCTGTAAGGCCACCGCGGCAGGAGATCGCCGCCTCCCTCACAGGGCCACTACCGCGCTGAGCAGCTGTTCGTGCTCCGCCAAGCGCTCGAGTGCTACGACTTCTATCAGTCCCAGATCGGCCACTGCGACGACGAGATCCAGACGCCAGATCGGCGCACTCGAGGCGACCCGCCGGCCCCCGCCGATGAGCCGCCTGGGCCAGCCCGGACACACGCGCGCCGTCGGAGCGCCAACGAGCCTCGGCTTCGAGATCCGCGATCCGTTGTATACGGTGTGCGAGGGCGTCGACTTGACGGCGCTCCCCGGCCTGGGGCCGTATGGCGCACTCAAGCTCGTCGTCCGAGATCGGCCTCGACATGCGTCGCTGGGCGACCGAGAAGCACTTCGTCGTCGTGGCTCGCGGTCGCGCCGCGGAACCAGATCTCCGGGGGCAAGCTCCTCGGCTCCCGCACGCCACCCTCGGCCAATCGGGCGGCGAAGATCCTCCGCATGGCGGCCATGAGTCTCGGGCGGAGCGATCACGCGCTGGGCGCCTTCTACCGTCGGCTTGCCGCCGCGCGTACTGGCAAAGCCAAGGCGATCACGGCCACGGCCCGCAAGCTTGCGATCCTCGTCTACCGTATGCTCCGCGATCGCATCCCCTATCGAGAGTCCTCTGCGGCTGACTACGACCAGCACCACCGATCGCGTGTCCTGCGCGGCCTCCGCAAGCGTGCCGCATCGCTGGGCTGCGAGCTCGTCGACACCCAGACGGGACTTGTCATGTAGCTAATGTTTTCTCAGGAGGGACCGAGGGTGGTGCCGGGCTGTAGGGGCATCAGACGATAGGAACCAGGCGCGTCAGTTCCTCGAACCAATTCTGCACGACGATGATCTCAGGGGAAGATGCTCCACCCACAGTGATCATCAAGAATCGACCGTCAGGGGCAATGTCCCAGTTCCTGCTTCCTGACAAAAAGTATGTGTCAGCGAACAGTTGTCGTGGCGTGTCGCGCTCGAACGCTCCCTCTGTCTCTACGGACACGGCCATAACTCCTTCGGGTGTGCGATAGAAAAGCTCCTGGCCGTTTGGGCTCCACAGAGGATCTTCCCCCGGAGCAATGAGTCGCTGTGAGCCGCTGGTCACGTCTGGAAACGGGCGAACGTAGATTTGAACCTGACCGGATTCGTCCGAGCGATATGCCATCCATCGACCATTGGGTGAAATCACCGCGTTGAATTCGCCAGCGTGAGAACGGCGGAGCAAAAATAGACTACAGAGCGGCGGGATGAAGCCGCCTGAGGGCGGTGGAAAACCAGACCGCTCGCGTGGTCCACCGAGCATTCCCAGGGTGTTTTGTGGAACACAGGAGGGATGTATCGAGTGGAGCTCTATGCGGCGGTGCGGCGCAGCGTGTATGTGGAGGGATTGAGCGAGCGCGCGGCGGCGCGCCACTTCGGGCTGGCCCGCGAGACGGTGCGCAAGATGCTGCGGTACCGCCGGCCGCCCGGGTATCGCCGGGCGCAGCCGATCCGGCGTCCCAAGCTGGACGCCTTCACGGGGATCATCGATCAGATCCTCCGCGAGGATCAGTCCCGTCCGAAGAAGCAACGGCACACGGCCAAGCGCATCGGCGAGCGCTTACGGGCGGAGCACGGCTTCACGGGCGGCGACACGATCGTCAACACCTACGTGCGCGAGCGGCGGCTGGGCGGGCAGGAGATGTTCGTGCCGCTGGCGCATCCGCCGGGCGACGCCCAAGCCGACTTCGGCGAAGCACTGGTCGTGATCGCGGGCGTCGAATGCAAAGCGCACTACCTGGTCGTCGATCTCCCGCACAGCGACGACGGGTTCGTGAAGGCGTTTCCGGCTGAGACCACGGAGGCGTTCTGCGACGGGCACAACGCCGCGTTTCGCTATTTCGGTGGGGTGCCGCGGCGCATCGTCTATGACAACACCAAGCTGGCGGTGGCGCGGATCCTCGGGGACGGCACGCGCCAGCGGACGCAGGTCTTCAGCGAGCTCCAGTCGCACTACTTATTCGACGATCGTTTCGGACGCCCGGGCAAGGGCAACGACAAAGGGAAAGTGGAAGGGCTGGTCGGCTACGCCCGGCGCAACTTCTTCGTGCCGATTCCACGGTTCGACAGTTGGGACGCGTTGAACGCCGACCTCGCGTGCCAGTGCCGCGCGCGGCGCGGGCGCCGGCTGCGGCGGCACACGGAGACGATCGGGGAGCGCTTCGCGCGCGACCGCGCGGCGTTGTTGCCATTGCCGCCGGTCCCATATGACGCCCGCGAGACGCGCCCGACGCGGGTCACGTCGTTGTCCCTGGTGCGCGACCGCCGCAACGACTACTCGGTGCCGACCGCCTACGGCCACCGGGAGGTCTTAGTGAAGGGCTCGGTGGACGACGTCGTGATCGTGTGCGGGAGTGACGAGATCGCCCGGCATCGGCGCAGCTACGGGCGGGAGGAGTTGATCTTCGATCCGCGGCACTACCTGGCCTTGTTGGAGCGCAAGACGGGGGCACTCCATCAAGCGGCACCGCTCGCCGGGTGGGCGCTGCCAGAGGAGTTCCTCCGGCTGCGGCGTCTCTTAGAGGCGCGGCTGGGTAAGCCGGGCACGCGCGAGTACGTGCAGGTGTTGCGGCTGCTCGAGGACTTTCGGCTCGACCACGTCCGCGGCGCCGTCCAGGACGCCGTGCGCCTGGGGGCGATCGGGTTCGACGCCGTCAAGCATCTCGTGCTGTGCCGCCTCGACCCCCGGCCGGCCCGCCTCAATCTGGCGCAGTATCCGCATCTGCCGGTCGCCCGCGTGGCCACGACCGCGGCCGCGAACTACCTGGCACTCCTGGGGGCCGAGTGATGACGAAACCCACCCTACTGCTCGAGGCGCATCTCAAGGCCCTCCGCCTGCCGACCTTCTTGCGCGAGTACGACAAAGTGGCGCGGCACTGCGCCCAAGAAGGGCTGGACTGTTCGCGCTACTTATTCCGCCTCTGCGAGCTCGAGCTCCTCGATCGCGAGCAGCGCGCCACCGAGCGCCGCATCAAGGCCGCGAAGTTCCCGGTCTTGAAGAGTCTCGAGACCTTCGAGTTCCGTGCGATCCCGTCGGTGAACAAACGCCTCGTGCTGGAGCTGACCCGCTCGGAGTATCTCGACCGCAGAGAGAACGTGTTGGCGTTGGGCAACTCCGGCACGGGCAAGACGTATCTCGCGCTCGCGTTGGGACTCGCGGCCTGTCAGAAAGGCTATCGGGTGCGCTTCACTACCGCCGCCGCGCTCGTGAACGAACTCCTCGAGGCCCGGGATGACAAGCGCCTGCTGCGTGTGCAGAAACAGCTCGCGAAACAGGACCTCTTGATCGTGGACGAGCTCGGCTACGTGCCGTTATCGAAGACCGGCGCCGAGCTGTTATTCGAGATCTTCTCCCAGCGCTACGAGCAAGCGTCGACGCTGGTCACCTCGAATCTGCCCTTCAACGAATGGACCGAGATCTTCGGCTCCGAACGGCTGACGGGCGCGCTGCTCGATCGGCTGACGCATCACGTCCACATCCTGGAGCTGAACGGCGAGAGCTATCGCCTCGAACACAGCAAGAAAAGCCCGCCAGCCCGCGGCCGCTCCGGCATCCTGAAGCTTCCCCCCGCGACGCCGCTTTCAGGCACTCCGACCCACTGCCAGATGGTCTAGTTTTCCTCCGCCACGGTGGTCTAGTTTTGCTCCGCCCTTGACAGGGGGGGCTCGGATGCTTCGGGATCGAGGCAGCGGAGCGACACGCCCGCGCGCGCTTGGATGGCGCGATACGCGGCGGCGCGCGCCTCCACGAGGGCGCGAAGATCCATACCGCCAGCATGAACACTCGCGATCGCGTCGACAAGGGCAGATTGCCCTAGGGCAATTTGTCCGCTGATAAGGGAGGCACCTATCGCAGGCATCCAGTCACTTGGCCCCGCGACGGTCGGAAGGACTACTTGCTAGCCGGACGCTTTTACTCCTTCCTGATTTCTGATGAAATCCCCGAAGCCGACAATGACCTTTCTAATCGTATCGCGACAGTGCTCGATGAACTCAGCCTGCATCTCGAACATCCGTGAATCCGGGTTCAGGTTCATCTCAATGAACCAATCTTGCCATTCGTTTTACTGCATCGTCTCCTGAAACTTTTTGAATCCTTCCTCCGGCCATTCGAGTCCATTGTGGAACATGGCATTGCGATAACAAAGAAGGGCTTTCACGGTCTTGTAGTAGTCGCCGGGCAAGAATTCCGCGAGGCCGCTGTAATCGGCAAGCTGTTTGGTGCCTTCGGGAAGGTCTTTTCTTGGCCGCTTCTTCGGTTGGAAGAACCAGTGAGGATCCCAAAATTGTTCCTCACTAGCTTGCCTTCGTTTTTCATCACAGTCGGCTTGTGGGGCAAGCTGTTTTTCACGGATGTTCTGAAAGATTCTGACGAAAAGCATCTCTGCAAATGGGGCTAACATTGCGACTGCCGCCATGCTGTGTGCCGCAGACTGGTAACTCCCAACGTCCTGGAGGTTCAGCCAACCGCCGTCCTGATTGGCCTCTTCAAAAGAGCCTGGCTCGTACGTCGCCTGTTGTGCTCTTTTGTATAGGTTGTTAATTTTGAGGCGTAATTTTTCATCCGCTTCCTGGTTGCGGCCAAGCAGGCTCTCCATCGCGAGTAGCTGCGCGCTGAGATCGAGGCCTATCCGGTACCCAATCATCTCCGGACTGGTCGAGACGCGGAGCAGTGCAGCCAAAAGTTCCTCGTTACTCGGCATTGGCGTTAAGGCGATCCTGGTGCTACTCGACGAGCCGCAAGGGGCTCCGTCGTCGCGGGCGCAATCGCGGGCGTCGAGGGGGAGAGGGTTGGGGCTTCAGTGTAGAGCGTGTTCATCGCGGCCGATTGTAAGCGCAGAGGGCTCGGCGCGCCAGGTCTACGAGGCTCTCCCGAGCTTCTTCTCGTCCCGCTGCGCGTGCCAGAGTTCCCAGTCGGCCTGGAGCCCCATCCAGAACTCGGCGGTCGTGCCGAACAGCGTACCGAGCCGCAGGGCCGTCCGGGCGGTGATCCCGCGCTTGCCCTTCACGAGTTCGTTCACCCGATTCACGGGCAGATCCATCCGGCGCGCGGCCTCCGCCTGACTCATGTCACTCGGCTTCAGGAACTCCTCGAGCAACATTTCGCCTGGGTGCGGCGGTGGCGCGTTCTTCGGCAAGCCGGTGTCCGGGATCTCGCCCGGTCGTCGCGTTCGCTTCGGCATGATCGACTTCCTCAGTGATAGTCCTCGCAGCGCACCAGGTAGGCGTGACCGTCCGTGAACTCGAAGGTGATTCGATACTGGTCGTTCACGCGGATGCTGTAGCGGCCCGCGCGGTCACCCTTCAGGGCTTCCAGTCGGTGGCCGGCCGGGATGCGCAGGTCAGACAGGTGGTGAGCATGGCGGACGGCCGCGAGCTTGCGCCGGATGACCGGCCAGATCGCACGCGGAATCTGGCGGGCGGCCTTGCTGTTAATGCCGTCCCAGATGTCCTTGGTGCCCTGGTCGCGCCAACTGCGAATCACGAAGACAGTATACACACTTACTGTTAATGTGTCAATAGATGAAGTTGAGCGCCGAGCGGCGTTCAGGTGGCTGGGCGTGGTCGCCTGTGGAACGGCACGTGGTGCCCGGCGGGCAAACCTGCCGGAGGAGGAAGGCCATCGCCATCGTCACCGGCCCCGGAACCGACTGGCTGCCGTCCTGCCAGCGGCGAATCGTCCGAGGGTCGACGCCAAGGCGCTCGGCCAGTTGCTCCGTCGAGAGGCCGAGGGCGCGACGATGGTCCCGGAACTCACGCGGCGTCATCATCCCGCTCCGTCTCCTGCGTCGGCGCACCCTTCGGTTGCAGCAACCGGTCGCCGTCCGGCACGGGCGGCAACCGCAGGAGGCGCCGCCCCTCGTTGATCGTCATGACCCCCGCCTTCGCCACAGCCTGATCCACCGCCCGGACCTGCTCGGTCCACGAGCCGGCGCGAATGCGGTCCGCCGGCATCCGCACCACCAGCCCCGCGGCGGCGTCGTCCGCTGACACCAACTTCGTCGTCAGCTGCGCTTGCACGCGCTGGACGTGCTCTTGAATCGACCAGCGCTCGAAGTCCACCGCGTGCCCCTCGAAGGTCGTCGCCACCTTCGCGCCCTCGTGGAAGTGCCCGAGCATCCGCGGCGGCACCCCGAACGCCCGCCCGACATCCTCGACGCTATACTTCAGGAGTTCGATCAACTGAATATCGGCAGCGCTCAGTCCGCCAACCGTGTCGAGCCCAAAGCCGGGCGGGAAGACCGGAATTTGGCCCTTGCGCCGCGCCGCCGCATAGCTCTCGTTGAGCGAGTCCTGAAACTGCTGGATCTGCTCCGGGTTGATCGACTTAAAGCGCTTTTCATGACCGTGTGGTGCCCGGATAGCCGCAGTGTCGAAAGTAATTGCGGCATTCCTCGGGGCTGAAGTGCGGCAGACAGGCGCCGAGGAAAGGCCAGAGGGTTTCGGTGGATCGACAGCGGGCGGCGCGCACGAGGGCTTTGAGCTTCGCGAAGCAGAGTTCAATGGGATTGAGGTCCGGACTGTAGGGCGGCAGATAGCAGAGCGTGGCGCCGACGCGCTCGATCGCCTGGCGGACGCCGGCCACTTTGTGTGCGCTGAGGTTATCGGCGATGACGATGTCCCCGGGATGCAGGGTGGGCACGAGGATCTGTTCGATATAGGCGAGGAAGCTCGCCCCGTCGATGGCGCCGTCGAAGACCCCGGGCGCGGTCAGGCCAGTCACCCGCAGCGCTGCGAGAAACGTACTGGTCTGCCACCGGGCGCACGGCGCGTGGTCGTGGACGCGGGCCCCGCGGAGGGCCCGACCATACCGCCGCAGGAGATTGTTCGTCATGCCGGTTTCATCGAGAAAAACCAGGCGTGTCGGATCCCAGGTCGGCGCGGCGGCGTGCCACACGACCCGCGCGGCCGCGACGTCAGGTCGATCGTGTTCGGAGGGCCGGACCGTTTTTTTTGACGGTCACGTCCAGAGCCGCCACCGCGCGCCAGATCGTCGCCAGACTGGCCGGCGTGCCGAGCGCGTCCTTCAGCTCGGCTACGGTGCGATCCGGTTGCTCCGCGATCAGCGCGGCCAGGGTGTGCAGGTGCGGCTCCAACATCCGGCGCCGCCCGTGCCGCTGGACGCGCGGCGCGACTTCGCCCGTCTCCCGCCGACGCTGCTTCAACAGCCGCACCCACGACCCGCTCACGCGGTACTTCACCGCAACGTCCGCGGCCTTCATCCCGGCATCACTGTCGAGCAGGGCCCGTTCTCGGAGATCCATCGAATAGGCTTGCATCGGTCCTCCTGCATTGGTGCATGCAGAAGTACCACGACGAGCCCAAGCAGTACAAGGGCTATCTGAAAAGCGCTTTAACGTTCAGCCACTCGATGGCAATCGTGATCGCCGTCCGCAGGTTCACCCCGCTCAGCAGGGCTCGTATCTGGACTCCTCTGTCAAGCGTAAGAACGAAACCGAGGTTCAACCCGTCGTATGAGCGACGATGGTTTACCTTCGTCGCGTCTTGGTTATCCGCCGCCGGTGCGAGCACGGGTCAAGGCAGCGCGCAGCGCTCCGCCGGAGGCGGCGTGGCCTTGACGCGCGCGGAGCGGGGCGGCATTCGGCGTCTTGGGTTTCGGTCTCCTTCCACTCTCATTCTGCGAGGCGGCACGGCGTCAGACTGCAGGCGTATCTTCGGCCCCTCGAGGGAGCACGCACGGCTCCGGGCCACGATGGTAAATGCGCGCGGGGATGCCAATCGTTGGTACGGCCCTGTCTGGCCAGCCCCTGTCGTCGGCGTATCCCCGCGCCGGTCTGACCGGTGTGCCATCCTGTCGCGCGGCAGTCCTCCTGGAGAGATTACGGTTCAGTGGTCACCACGGGGCTACGCCGCGATGCGGGTTTCAGCCACAAAGGGTCGGTCGTCACGCCACACCCGCCACACCATCCGGGCCAGCCGGTTGGCGATCGCGGCGGTGGCAATGTTCGCCCCGCGGCGCGCGGCAATCGCGCGCGCCCAGGTCCGGAACGGCGTGGTCTTCTGCGGGTTGCCGCTGTGGGACAGCACGGCCCGGGCGCCATGCATGAGCAAGGTGCGGAGATAGCGGTCGCCTTGTTTGCTGATAGCGCCCAGCTGCCGGCGATTCCCGCTGGAGTGTTCGCGCGGCGTGAGCCCCAGATAGCTGGCAAAGTGTCGGCCCGACGGAAACCGCCGCACGTCGCCGACACACGCGACCAGCGCGGTGGCGTTGAGTAGGCCGATGCCCGGGATGGTGCGGAGGTGCGCCACGTGCGGCACCTGCTGGGCGAGCGCGGCCAGCTCGCGTTCCAGTCCGTGTATCCGCTGCTCGAGCGTCCGGATCTCGTCACACAGCGCGGCCAGACTGGGGCGCAAGGCCATCGGGACGGACGCCTCCGCATCTTCGACCAGCGCGCGGACCTGTGGGACGACGTGGCGCGCGCCCACTGGTATCGTCACGCCAAACTCGCGGAGCAGTCCGCGCAGCGTATTGAGCCGCGCCGTCCGGGTCCGGACCCACGTCGTGCGCACGCGATGGAGGGACGCGACGGCTTGCTGCGACACCGACTTGACCGGCACCGGATGGATCTCCTCGTTCCGGGCCGCTTCGAGCAGCGCTTTCGCATCCGCGCGATCGGTCTTATTGCGACGGACAGACCGGCGGGTCTCATGCGGGGGCAGCAACTGGACGGTGTGGCCGAGTTGTTCCAGGGTGCGCGCCCAATGGTGCGCCGACCCGCAGGCTTCGAGCAACACGGTCGCGGCCGGGCGCTGGGCGAAGAACCGCAGGAACCGGGCCCGGGTCAACCGATGCTCTTCATCCACACGCCCCGTGTGATGCGAGACCGCCACTTGAAACACGGACTTGGCGAGGTCAACGGCGATCGTTGTATGTTGCATCTGGACTCCTCCTCAGCTGTGGCCCGTAGAGGCCGTTTTGCCACTGGCACGATGATGCCGCACCAGCGGGAGGAGTCCATCCCATCATTGGTGCTCCCCGGACAGCGCCATGACCGACAGGGTTTGCCGCGCCGCGTAGTGGATCGGACTCGGACTCTCCAACCCGTCGAACCCTGGCCCGTGCAGCGTCAGCACGTCCGGCGCGAGCGCCGTGATGTGCTCTCCGAGGCCGCGCAGACCATCAAGCAGGAGCAGGTCGTACTGGGCCACCGGTCCCGGCGCCCACCGGGCCAGGCGGCACGCGGCCGGCACGAGCTCCACCGGCCGTCGGGTCCGTGGATCGCGGCGAATCCAGGCGTAGGCGTTTCCCGACGCGAAGAGCGCCCGGAACAGTGACTCCCAGAAGAGCCACGGATCGGGCACCCGCCGCGACGGCGCCTCCAGCAGCGCCGTCACCGAATGATCGGGCGCCGGCGTCCACTCGTCCGCGAAGGGGTCCTCGAGCCGTGCGGCCGTCCGCGGCAGCCGCGCCAGTGTCGACGCGAGCAGGCCAATCGCGCGATGCGCCGCCGGAATCGCGGCCAGCGCCGACGCCCCCAGCCCGCGGCCATACGTATAGGCCTGCGGCCCGCTGTCCGGGTCGGGCCGCGGGAGCTGGAGAATCCGCGGCCGCTCGAACGGGACCGGGTCATCAAAGATTGCCGTCATCACACCCCCACGATCTCGACCTTGCCCCCCGCGGCGTAATAGCGGGCCAGGGGCGACTCGTCCTCGACCGGCGGGACCGCCGCCGCGTAGCCCATGGCCATCGTCAAGGCGACCATCGCATCCGTTCGCGACTCCTCCTTGATTTTCGACAGCTTCCGGTTGCCCGCACCGTCCTCGATCACGGCCGCGCCGAGCACCCCCCACCGCAGCATGGCGTTGCGCTCCACCGCAATCGTCCGCTCAAGGACCGCCCGCTCCAAGGCCTCCAGGGAGCTGTGCATCCAGAGCGCGGGTTGCCCCGGCTCCGCCTTCCCTGGCAGAAAGCCCTGCTTGTGCGGCACCGCAGAGAGCCCACCCCCGTCCGGCGTTTCCGACAACGTGAGTCCAGCCTGCACCATGCGCTCCCGAAAGTGCGCGATCCCCCAGGCGTCATAGACCAGCGCGCGCACGTCGTACCGCGCCACGAGATCCTGAATCCACGCGGCGACAAACCCATAGTCCACGATGGCCCCAGGCGTAGCGGTCAGATACCCCTCGGCCGCCCACGTGCTGTATGGGACAGACTCGATCTCCGACCGCTGCTCGATGGTGTCCTTGGGCGTCCAGGCATGCGCCCGCGCGGCGAACCGGCCCTCGGGCAGCGACCAGACCGCGACGGCGGCCGTGAGATCCCGCGTCCGGCTCAGGTCGAGCCCGACCACACAGGGGGCCTCCGCCACCGACGCCTCGTCCAGGGCCTCGACCACGACAGGGTCCCACATGGCCGGATCGATCCACGGCGACACGGCATCGGTCCACCGGCAGAACTGGAACCGCTCGACCTCCGCGCGCTTGCTCGGCATGCCGCGGGCCTTGGCCGCTTGGTCCCGGATATACGCCACGCCGGGAATCACCGGCAGCGACGGACTCACTTTCGGCCAACAGGCTTCGTCCGCCCACGGGTCATCGTCCGTGTCGAGCGCACAGACGTAGGCGAAATAGCGATCATCGTCGACCGCCCCGTCGGCCACGCGCACGGCGTACTGGTGCTCGTCCCAGCAGGGGATATTCTGGCCGGACCCGGCGTTCGTGATGCAGAGGCGGAGCGGCTGCGGCCGGTCCTTCATCCCGGCGTCGTAGCGCTCCATCATCGTCGAGGTCTTGTGCTCGTGGTACTCGTCCACGATGACCAGATGCGGATTCAACCCACTCTTGCCCGCGCCGGTGTCGGACGTCGTGGTGCGTTCAGCGAAGGACCAGCTGTCGTGATGGACCAGGCGTGTCGGCCGTTCGCCGCCGTACTTCTGCACGCGGTCAGCCAAGGCCGGCGAGAGATCCCGGATCTGCGCGGCCAGCCGGAAGGTGATCAGCGCTTGGTCTGCGTTCCGCGCCACACAGTAGGCTTCGGCGGCATGCTCCCCGTCCGCCGTGATCGCGTAGAGCAGGAGGCCCGCCGCGAGCGGTGATTTGCCAGTCCCGCGCCCCGTCTCGACGTAGGCCCGACGGAACCGCCGGCGCCCGTCGGGCAGGAGCCAACCATAGAGCGAGCCGACAAGGAATTGCTGCCAGGGGAGCAGGTGGAACGGCGCCCCCGCATGGTCCCCCTTCGGCAGCCGGAGCACCTCGGGGAAAAAGTCCAGCACGCGCTGGGCGGCCGCTGCGTCAAATCGGAGATCCGATCGCTCCAGATCGCGCAGGTGGCGCTGGCACGCCGCACGGACGGGCGGGCCCGCCAGCGTCTCGCCCGCCAGCACCGATTCGGCGTAGGCCGTGACCGGATCGCTCATGACGCGCGCTCCCCCTGCTGGCCGGTGTAGGCCTCCCAGCGGGCCACGGCCATATCCACGTAGCGCGGATCAATCTCCAGCGCGTAGCAGGCGCGGTGCTGCTCTACGACCCCTTCGTCGGGTCCGGCACGACCCTTATCGCGGCCGAGCGGCCATCGCCCTCGTGGTTGCGGAGCGGTCGTTCCATGCACTCGACCGGCTTCTGCGTGCCGTGCCCGAGCTTCTCCTCGCCACCGCCACCGGCGGGATTCATCCCGGCGATGTCCCACACCGTCGACTGCGAGCGGTCCCCAACCCAGTGGGCGGTTCGGCCCCTGGCGGACCGCGTACCAGCACGGCTCATGCTGCCAGTGGTAGTGCCCACGGCTGAGAATGAAGTGCGGCTTCCGCCAGACAATCTGGGCGCGGGTCGTGAACCCCACCGACGCGAGCTGTTGGGAGACGTCGGCGGCGTGGATGCCCGCATGCCAGACGTAGGCGACATCGCCTGGGAACCGCGCCCACGCCTCCTGCCACTGCACCACGTCGTCGTTCGTGACCGACCCGCGCATGCCGACCGTGGCGTTGGCGAACGTGCCGCCACAGTCGTCCCGCCACGTCGGGTCATAGCGGACCCCATACGGTGGGTCCGTCACCATGAGGGTCGGCGATACGCCATCGAGCAGCCGCCCCACATCGTCGGCGCTCGTGGCGTTTCCGCAGAGGAGCCGGGTGCTGGCCCAGCACCCACAGGTCCCCGAGCGTCGTCACCGGATCGGCTGGCGGGTCCAGCACCTCGTCGGGATCGGTCTGACCCTTCGACTGACCGAGTAGGCGGTCCAGCTCGCGCGTGTCGAACGCCGTCATCTCGGACACGGCAGCGACGTCCACCGCCAGCCGATGCCCATCAGTCGCGACCAATTTCCGGCCTACGAACGGGTCGTACCCAAGTCAAACGATAAAGTGATTGAGTTTGAGCGGGATCGGCTCACCAGAACCTTACCGCGAGAAGATTTTCCCACCCTCCCTGAGACCGCCGAGGGTGCATCCGGAGGAGGCGGCCACGAGGGCGGTGAGTTCGGCGGCGAGCGCCTGGTCATCCCACGCCGCCAACTCACCCGTCCGGTTGTCGCCCAGCCGGTAGGCCGCCGCCTGCTCCGGCGTCAGGTCGGCCACGTGGACGGGCACGGACTCAAGGCCGAGCTGCTTGGCTGCTTGAAGGCGCGTATGCCCGACAATCACCACGCCCTCGGCATCGACCACGAGGGGCTGGCGGAACCCATAGCGCTCGATGGAGCGCGCGACCGCGTCCACCGCCGCGGCGGGAATGCGCCGAGGGTTGCCCGCATAGGGCGTCACGGTGTCGAGTGGCCGCTCTTCAATCCTCATGCGAAGTACTTCCGGGCCAGATCGTCACTCTGGCGGGACGAGGCCCCGGTGCCTCCCAGCACCCGCGCCCGGCTCGCCGCCGTCGCCCCCATCTCAGCCAGCATCCGCAGGCACGCCGCGCGGGCGTGGGAGACCAGTTTCTCCAGGTCCGCCAGCGGGCCGCCGCCGCCCTCCGCCACCAGCTTCACCAACCGCCGGTCCGCCACCGTCAGCTGGAACCACGTCCGACAGAACAGCTCCACCAGCGCCCGGTCCGCCCGCCGCAGCCACGGACACTCCCGCGCCACCCGCCGCCACGTCTCCCGCTCCCCCTCGGTCAACCCCTGCGGTGCCCGGCCAAGCGGCTGATCACTGGGGTCCGGCGGCGGCAAGCGGCGCTTGCCCGGATTCCCCTCTAACAGCTTCAAAACACGCGGTTTCGGCTTCCGTCCTCGCATCGCTCAATTTCGCGGCACTAAATATTTCAGGAGTCACGCGGTTTCCGGTAACGCCCTCGTCTGTTACTTTCACCCCCCCTGGCCTCACGAGGTCGCCGTGGATGGTCGCGCCGGCTCGGCGGCGGGGGTGTTGCTGCTGCGTCTTCGCGTCGTGACAGGCGGCGCAGAGGTGTTGCAGGTTGGCGCGGTCCATGAGGCGGCCACCGTGGGCGAGTGGGATGATGTGGTCGACGTCGGTGCCCGCGACGGTCCGCCCGTGGGCGGCGCAGTGGGCACAGAGCGGGTGGTCGCGCCGGACGCGCGCGCGCAGCTGACGATAGCGACGATGCGAGCGGTCCATGTCACCCGTCCTCCGTCCCCTTCTCGAACTCGGTCCTCTTCTTGAGCTCGGCTTCCGCGGCAGCCAACAGACCCACGATGGTCGCGGCGCCACCCCAGCCCCACAGGGCCCACTTGAAGCAGGCCGCGGCCGTGCCGAACGACACCACGACGACTCTTTGCATCACGTCTCCTCACCGTGACGGGCGGGCACCAGCCTCACAGGCTCGGGGGAGCCTGTGCTCCCAGCGGCCGGCCCCGCCCTCAGGTGCCATCACGCCACGTCTCGCGCTGCCGTACCTTGCCCGACCGCCGACCAGGCCACGAGCCGACCCACCCGACGGGATCGGATGTCCACGTGGATGCCCCAGCGGTAATAGCCGACGGCCCCGATCCGTGGGTCCTCCCTGGCCACCGCACGCACGACCGCGTGAAAGCCCGTCACGGTCCAGCCACCGGGCGGCGCCAGATCAATCGCCCGCCCTTGCACGTGCTGCGAGTGGCGAGCTCCGCCCACCGTTCGGTTGTGCGCCGGGGTCCGGTAGCCGCTCAGCACCCGCAGCGGTCTGTCGCCGCAGGCGTGTCGGATGGCCTCGAACACCGTGGCCAGGCGACGGGCGCGGCTCTGTCTCCAGCGAGACGGGTACGACGTCCCGGGCGCGTCGTGGCAGGCGAGCTCCGCCCACGTCAGATGAGGCGACGGGCCCGCGATGAGCGCGGCGCGGTCCGTCGTGTTATTCACGGACTCGATTCCGCTCTTTCCCCCTGAGGCGTTCCACCGTGCGCATCGTGCCCAGTCCGAGCATGCCCATGAGGATCGGCATCATCATGGCCATGTCGAGCGGTTGCACCGTGTCGGTAAAGGCCCCGATGTAGGGCACGAGCAGGAAATTGTTGGCGAGTCCCAACGCGCAAATCCACCCGACCATCGGGCGCCACCCCGCGACGAAGGGGGAGGCATGCCAACCCTCCGCGCGGTTCGCCGCGATCTGCGCGAGCATCACTTGCAGCTCGCCGGCCTGATCGAGCCGATTGAGCTCGGCGGTCGCTTTCTCGCGTGCCTCCTTATCCGGGATGAGCTTTTCGATCAGGGGCAACAGCGCGGTGATCGCGCCGAAGATCGCCATCACAACACCCGTGCGCCGACGATGACGCCCAGCACGAAGATGGCGATCGTGACGATCACGACCGCCCGCCCCGTGTAGCCCTTGTTGGCGAGCATGAACAACAGCGAGTCGGCCCGCTGCTCAAACGGCGTGTCTGTCTGTCGTGGCATCTGACTGTCCTCCTCCTAGAAGTCGTGCGTGAGCGTCACGCCGTCGACCGTGAACGTGACCGTCGTGCCCTCCGTGCCCGATCGGCGGAAGACGGCCTGCCCGTCCTCGATCCACGCCCCCGGCGGACTCGCGGCGTTCACCGCCGTGCGATTGCCGCCTTCACCGTTGCAGTCCGACGCGGGCCGGCACCAGACCGTGGCGGCGTCGCCGCCGGTACGCGTGAACACCTGGCCGGGGCCGATTTGATAGATCACGGCTCCGTCATCATTGCGGCCGGACGCGATGATGGATGCCGGGCCAGACGGTGGATTTCCGGTGGAGTCGTCACCAGGAGGAGCCCCTTCGCCGCCCTCGCCGCCGGTTCCACCATCCCCACCCGTGCCACTCCCCCCATCACCACCAGCGCCCCCGCCGGCCGTGACTGGGCCGGGCTGGTTATGGAGGATGTTCGCGGGACCGCAATGATCAATGTTGACCGTGACCGGAGTCGGGGTGCCCGAGCCGGACCCCACCACCACGCACGGGGGAGTTGGAGTGGGCGCCGTCGGCAGCTGGCAGGCCGCCAGCAGGCACAGGCCCCCGACCAGGCCCAGCGTCGACACCACCCGAGTGAGCCGAAGTCGTCGTCGTGTCATGGTGCGTCCTCCACAGGCGCGAGCGGCGCCCAGCGTGAGACCTGCGCCAGCGTCCGATCGCGCGCGCCTTCGGCCTCGATTTGGTCCGGGTCCTTCGTCATGTCCGGGCAGCGGATGACGCAGCCCTGAAACTGTGTCCGCACCGCGCAGCCCGACAGCAGCACGGCTGCCAGCCCGAGCGCGACCAGTCGTGGTGTTCACATGCGTCCTCCTGTGGGTCGACGCGCCCAACAAAAAAAGCCCGGCCCCCTCGGAGAGAGAACCGGGCATCTCGTGTCAGACCCGTGACCTATGAAGTTGTACCCGCTACTTTACCATCTCGGTGCCGCCCCGTCTGCGCCAAGGGGCGCTGGACGACCCCGCGCACCAGGGGATCGCACCGCCCCCCCCCCCCCCCCCCCGACCCACGACTGACAGATGACTTCGAGGGCCAGTTTCTCGCCGCGGCGCATCGCATCAATCTGGGCGATTCGATTCGTGTCCAGCCAACGGATGAGCGCCGATTGAATCGCCGCCGTGCGCGTCATCGATCGACTGCCGACCCACGAGACCCTTGACCGAACTGTATGATGATTGAAGTGGTCCACTACATCACCAAGGACGGGAGGGACCACTTTAACGACTGGCTCCATCAACAAAACGATCAGGCCCTGGCCCGCGTGCAGCAACGCATCGACAGGGTGCGCCGTGGAAACTTCGGCGACCACAAGTCGCTCGGGGCTGCTGGTCTCTCCGAACTGCGGATCACTCATGCCCAGGATACCGGGTGTACTACGGCCGCGATGGGCAGCACGTGGTGGTCCTGCTGGCGGGCGGCACCAAGCAACGACAAGCCCAGGATATTCAGCGAGCCCACGCCCACTGGAGGGCCTACAAACAGGAGCAACGACATGCCCGTCACAGCCCATAACGCCAGCGAGTACCTCACCACGCCCAAGGCCATCGCCGCGTACCTCAACGTCGTCTTCGACGACCCAGAGAGCGACCATGAGGATCTCCTGATGGCGCTTCGCAACGTCGCGGCGGCGGTCGGCGGGATTTCGGAACTCTCGCGCCGAACGGGCCTGAACCGGTCCGGACTCTCGCGCACGCTCTCCCAGCAGACCATCCCACGGATCGATACGGTCCAAAAAATCATGAAGGCCTGCGGGGTGCGACTGCGATTCGCGGCCGAGTGGCCGAACACTGAACACTCACGGTAACTCCGCAAACACCGGCCCGCCGGTGTCGAAGCGCACATGCTCATCGCACAGACGCGCGTCGGCAATGGCGACATACTCCGCTTCGCGCTCGATGCCGAGGAAGCGGCACTGTTCTTTGATGCAGGCCAGTCCGGTGGTGCCCGAGCCAGCAAAGGGGTCAAGGACGAGGCCACCGGGCGGCGTGACGAGGCGCACGAGCCAGCGCATGAGCGCCACGGGTTTCACGGTCGGATGGTGGTTGCGGGCACCGCGCGTCCGGCTCGCTCCGGCGCGCGGACTGTTGAGGCCCGCGCTCCCGTCCTGGCGGTCGGTGGCGTCGCCGGCCGTCTTGTGCGGCAGGTTCTCGCAGCCGCGTTCGCGTTCGTCGCGGCTCGCCTTCGCCACGTAGAAGAAGCGTGACGTCCCGCCTTCGGCATCCAGCATCGCAGCGGCGTCTTCGTCCAACGCGACGTTCGGTGGCCAACGACCCACGTCGCCATGCCCAGCCAACCGACACCCATCGATGTTGAGCGCGCCGATCCCGAACGCGGCGACGCACTGCGCCACTGTCCGGCCGCCCAGCGGCTTGCGCGCGAGGATGACGGGTTCGCAGGCGGGCTTCAAAGATGTCCCAAGGCCGCCAGGCAGGTTCAGTGACTTGGGAAAACCCGACCCGTACAGCCAGAGCAGCGAATCGCGAATCTCAAACCCGGCGTCTTCGAGCCCGCACGTCACCCGATGACCCATCCGCGGCGACGCGCACACGACCGCATGCGCGCCAGGCTTCAGGACGCGCAAGACGGCCTCGGCCCATTGCTGCGTCCAGGCGTGGAACTTCAGCGACGCGGCGGCGGATCGGTCGTATTCGACTTTGGCTCCAGCCAGCCACTCGCGGCGACCGCGCAGATTCAGGTTTGGCTCGCGTCGATCAAAGCCCCGTTTCTGGTCCGCCAGCTTCGCCACGGACTCGGGCGCGAACGTGTCCCACTCCCGCCCCATGAATCCGATGCCGTAGGGTGGATCTGTTGCGCAGGCGTCAACGCTCTCCGCGTCCAGTGTGGCGAGCACGTCGAGACAATCGCCGGTGAGGAGGCGCCACGCGGTCGGGCTCACGGTGCCTCCAGCTCATCGAGGGACGTGATGACCGGCGTGCCGATGGTGCGCGCATAGTCCCGCTCGATCCTCGCGCCCGTGCTCGTCTCCCAGCGCGGCAGCATCAGGACGTGCGTGCAGTGATCGATCACGGCACAGTCATATTTCAACCAGTGCGCCCACGAGATGTTGGACGGGAACGCCCCGCTCAGGTGTGGGCTATACGCCGGGATGCCCCGCGCGACACAGTCAAAGAACACCCGCACGCCCGCCGCCACGTTGTCGTCGGAGTCCGCCGCCGTGATCGGGCCTGAGAGATAGACGAACAGATCGCGCCGCACGCGCGGCTCACTCCGTGTCGTCATCGGCATACCGTCCACAGAGCAGTACCCACGCGATCCCGACGAGCAGGATGAAGACCAGGCGGAGCACGTCGGGGTCGGGCGTCATCGCCATGTCGTCACGCTCTCTCGATAGGCCCGGATGAAGACGGCCGCGACCTGACGTCCTGGATGTCGCGCTCGTCCACGTCGCCCGGAGCAATGTGGCCGGCGGCGATCAGGTTCCGCAGCCACTGCGCGGCAGACGGCTCGTGCTCGTTGTCGTAGGCGGTCATCGCTCACGGCTGCTCAGCCTCACCTCCCGCGCGCGGCACCGTCGCGGCGAGCTGTTCAGCCAATCGCGTCGTTTCGGCTCGGACGTAGGCCATGTCGCGGTAGACCGCGTCGACTGGATAGCGCGCCTCAAGTTCAGGCATGGACGGCAGCACATCGAAGAGATGGCCGCAGTCGAAGCCGAACCACCACACGTTGTCCGGCTCGCCGGGCTGTGGGACGTGGCAGATCGATCCCCGACAGGCGTCCGCATACGACAATCCTCCGTGCACGTCGACGGGCACCTCACCGTAGTGCGTGCCGTGCCACGGGTGATCCGGCGGTACGGCCGCATAGCCGCACCAGACACCCGTACGGTTCCGCGTGAGGAGACACGGCAATCCGGCGTGCTCAAATTCGACACGATCCGGCTCGGCATCCCACGGACCCCGTCCCCATGGCGATCGGTCAATCGCTCTACTCATGTCGTGCGCTCCACCTGTAGTAGGCCGTCATCGCTCATGCACCGCCATCCGATTGACTCAGCCGCGTTCGCCAGAGTTCGAGAGACTGGCGCAACCAGTGGCGGCAGGCCTCCTCCAGCGTGCCCTGCATGCCGGGTGGGTGGTCGCGATCTCCGGTGTCTACTCTCGACGAGACACACAGGCCCTCCGCTTCCCACGGCCCCGGCGAGTGCTCAGTCATCGCGACGGATCAACAGGCCGTGCGGGACCGCCACCGGTGGCCGGCGTCGTGGCGGCGAGGCTCGTGTCTTCGAGTCGCGCTTCGTCAAACCACTCTCCGTCGACCACTTTTCCGTCGTGGAGCGAGCGGGGCTGCACGCACAGCCTGACGCATCCGTGGAGGTACTCGGAGCGGCATATGACGATGCCGGTAAACCCCGTGAGCGGATCAGTGACGTGTTGTCCCAGTGTGATCATGTGTCTCTCCTGTTCTCTGTGTTGCCCCTGCACCCAGGCCCGCGCCGTCCTTGACTTCCACCAGATGCGTCACGCCCCGAATCCCCACGAGGAGATCCGGACAGCCCGCCGCCACGCCCGCGAGCGAGCACACCGACACGTCCGGCACCGCGCAGAGCGCGTTCACAATCACGTCCTGGTTCGCGTCCAGGCGATGCGCGCGGCGCGGCATCTACCCTTCATCCTCCGACGTCGCCAGCATGCGGTCGACCAAATCAAGCGCCGAGAGTTGCAGCGTAGCGACCGTCGGCTGCACTACACCCCCGGCTGCGAACCTGGTTGCGGTAATTGCGGCCCAGACCGCGTCCTTGGTTGCGGTCCTTGGTTGCGGTCCTCGTTGCGGTCCTCGTTGCGGTCCTCGTTGCGGTCCTCGTTGCGGTCCAGACAGCGTCCCTCGCTATCGTGGAGTGATGCTCTCGCACAACGTCCGCACTCCGTCAGCGCCAGCCAGGTCGGCGCACAGATGCGCACCAACCAATCGACCGCCAGCCACGCCCGGCACGTCTCCACCTCGGGCGTCGCCCGCGACCCGGCCAGGCGCGGAACAAGCGGCCGCAGGAGGCGGTCGCGATCGGCGTCGGTCGGTAAGGCGTCATTCCACGAACGACAGAAGGCGCTGATGACCGGACAGGCGCACGTGGGGCGATCTGTCCAGGGTTCGCCCGCCACATACGCGACGGCTTCCATCACGCAGGCCCCCTCGTGCTCGGTTTCATGCGCCCCCGCCGACAAGGACGGCAGGGCGGCGAGTCGTTCGCGTGGTGTCGTCATGCGGTGCTCCCCTCATCCTCCGATGTGGGATCGGCCTCACCTCGCGCCTTGGCGATGGCGGATCGGGCATCTCTGGTCGCTTCGTGTGCATAGGTGGGATCAGATCCCGCCTGCACCATGCACCGCTCGAATCGCGTGATCGTCTGTTCGAGCGCGGCCAGCAGCTCGGGGGCGGCCGCGACCAGCCGAGCGTTGGCGTCGCCTGTGCGTCGTGTGTAGCCGGCGTAGCAGGTCATCGTCACCGGGTGGTTCTCTCGATTACGAATGACACGAATGACAATGTCGGCGTAGTCGTGCCGCTTCTCCCCCACCCGCCACGGCCCCGGCGTGTGCGCAGCCATCAGTCCTCCCAGTTGTTCACGCCTGGCGGGGACGCCAGTTTTCTGTGTGCGGCCCCCTCAGACCGCACGACGCCCCCGCCACGCGCGAGATCGGTCGCCAGCTCCAACCGCTTACACCCCCGGCGGCGGCGTGGACGTTTCCGTCCGGCGCCAGCGCCGCTCGTGGGCCGCCACCGCCGCCCGCCACGCCGCCCGATCCACGCGCACCCACCAGGACGTGGCCGGGGGCACCGTCTTCGGGCAAATGGCACCGTCGGCGAACGAGATATCCGCGCCCCGGCGCCGGGTCTTCTGCCGACGACTCGTTGTCGTCATCATGCGCGTCCTCTCGGCCCGACCCGCCGCCTCAAGGCCGTGCCGGCCCGTGTGCGCTCACCCGCCACTCGCGGCGCCCCGTCGCGCGTCGGGTTCTGCCGCCGCCGTGTGTCGTCCTCCGGCGCGTGCGGGCCGACGACCGGCCCAGACGCCCACCGGCAGACGGGACATCTTGTCGGGCCCACCGGATGCGTGCAGGTGCCTGTCGCGCACCCCATCATTTCCGCCTCGCGAGCTTGATCCGCTGTTGAATCTTGGGGTTCATCGCGCGGCACCCGCACCGCGAGACGTGCTCGTGCTCCCCCCACGCCGCGTCCACATCGGCATGCTGATCGCAGCGATCCCCGTCGCGACAGTCGTGCGACAGCCAGCCCGTGTCGTCACAGTCCGCACACCACGACGCGTACGGATTCCGATCCGGATCGCGACACGGAATCGCGCGCGCGAAGGCGTCGTCGGATCGCGCGGGCGGCGGCAAAGCAGGACGGGCGTGGTGTTCCTCGTCGAGCAGCGTCCGATAGGCGAGATCGTCGGCGACGCGATACCACTCCTGCGTCGACGGGAAAAAGCCCGAGCCGCGCCGTTGGATCTCAATAACGGCCTGCTGCACGGCCGCGAGCGGGAGATCGCGCAAGGTGTTGAAATACTCCTCGTATTTCACCTCCAACACGCCGTCGTCCTGCAGCTCGTCGCGGCGAATCGGGAGACACACCGCCAGGCGGTTGAACGTCATGAACGGGTGGAGATCCGCCTGCGTCACGACGTCGCTCCATGTCGTTTAAGGACGCGGGCTGAGGCGCGCGCCATCGCGGAGGAGGTCTTCCCGGCGGGTGCAGCGCGCACAGGCGCCGCGTCGAGCTCATCGGTCCAGCCGCCCCGGTTGAGCCACGTCCGGGGATATGGAATGAACTGCCCGCCGTCTTTCTGCCACTGCTCAGACGCGCAGTGCTGCTCGACGGCGGCCACCATCCGGTCGGTCAAATCGTTGTCAGGTGCGAGCTGTTGCCAGACTCGCCGAGCGGCGTCTTTGCCCACCTTGCGCGGATACACGGCCCAGAACCGCTCGAAGTTCGCCTGTACTGCTTTCCGATCAGGTGTTTGATCAGAGCCGTTAGCCGTTAGCCGTAAGCCGTTAGCCGTTTCGCGATCGCCCCCGCGCGCGGGAGAGACGGACGTGCGACCGTCATCCGTCTGTTGTGCATCTGTCGCACGACTGTCGTCTGACGGACGTCCGTCAGACGCGCGACCGTCGTCCGTCCGTCGTCCACCCGGATGTTTGTCCCAGAGCTGCGCGGTCGGTGCACTCACCTCCGCGTCGCGGGGAAGTGGCTGCATCGTCCGCGCGGGGAACCGCACTTTCTGGAACTCCTGCCAGTCAGGCTGATAGAGATACCGATCCCCTTGATGCGTAAAGGTCCGCACGAGGTCCACCGCAATCAACCGGTCAAGACACTTCGTAATCGTTCGGCTGGGTCGCTGCTCGAGGGCTGTGCTCGCCGCCTGGATGGCGACCGGCGACGCGCGCAAGACACCGAAGTCATCGGCGGCGAGCACGTAGGTCGTCCACACGCGATACGCCAGGTCTGAGAGGCTAGAGACCTTGACCGAGTGCCCGAGCCGAGGGTGAAAGAGTCGGTCACTTGGCATCTATGCCGTCCTGGCCGCGTCGCGCGCCTGGGTGCGTGTCACCGTCATCGCCACCGGCGTTTCCCTTGTGTTAGAAGGGGATGTCATCTTCAGTCAGCGGAGGCGGCGCGTCCGGCGCGGCCGTGGCCGTCGCCGCGGCACGCAATAACGACCCGTAGCGGGCCTGCAGCTGGTTGACTGTTGCCTCGGACGCGCCCTGCGGCGACGGCTCGTAGTCTTCCGGGTTCATCCACGCCGCCTTGAATCGCGTGCGGCCGTCGTACTCCTCGGCCTTCACCGTGATCTGCACGACCGTCTCGGGCGGGGTGCCGAAGACGCTCCGCAGATCACCAGTCCACCCGATCGCGTGGCGCAGTTGCTCGACGGCGCCGGTGTTGAGTTGTCCGTTCTTTTTCACCACCCACCACGCTCCGACGCACCGGTGTGTGTCGTAGCTGCTCCAGTCAGCCCAGCCACTGTCGCTGTCCCACTGCGCCATGATCTCGAACTCGAACGAGACCGCCACGGCCCCGCTGGTGGCGTTTTTCACGTGCCAGCTCACCGGCCGCGCTTTGAAGATGCCTTCACGGTCGAGGTCCCTCATGACTGGCCTCCGAAGATCTGCCGCCACACCGTCTCGTCGGCTGCGTCACGCACGGGGATCGGTTCGGCGATGCGCCGCGACTTCGCCAGATGACTTGGTTGCTCGCTCGGCCAGATGGTCCGCGTGCCCGAGCCGCGGCCCTTGCCGTCTTCGGCCACCACGTCATAGCCGACGAACAGCACGTGGTCCGCCCACTGAATGATCCGGTCGATCAGCAGATCCGGGCGGGTCGGCACGTGATCGTGATCGCGCACGATTGCATCGAAAGCGTGCGGCGCGCAGCGTCTTCTGCTGCTGCCACAACTCGGCCGCGCAGTCGGCGAGGTCCTGGTCCAGCCGTGCGATCTCCATGCGCACAAAATAGTGGTCGGGCCGCGCGTCGATGTCCGTGGCCACGCGCGGCGCGAACGCCTCGGGAGATTCATCCTCGGCACGTTGATTCGCATAGAGCCGGCCGTTCGCTCGGTATTTGCGCGACGCCTCGGGCGTGGCCATGTACGGCCGTAACTGGGGCCGCCGCGTCACGTCGTACAGAATCGTGTCGATGTCATAGCCGAGCCTGCGGGCGGCCAACACGTAGATCGACAACTGCGGATCCAGGCGCAGCCGCACCCAATAGTCGCCGCCGGGGCTGAAATCCTGTGACGTGGTCTTGCACTCCATCAGCGCGACCCGGCCCTCGGGCAGCCGCACGATCCGGTCGATGACGCCAGCCAGACGCCAGACCGTGCTCGCGGCGCCGGTGGCCGGGTTCCGGAGCGGCAGGTCGAAGGGGAGCTCCGAGGCGATGGGCTCCAGCGGCTCAGCGCCGCAGCGATGGGTGTGCCCGTGCACCATCGCCGCCACCAGCGCCAGGTCGTACGGATCGTCGAGCACCTGGGACAGCGCCGCGTCGACATCGCCACGCTTCGCGTGCGTATCGAGGGCCAGGTGAAAGGCCGAGCCGACGCGCAGCACGACGCGGTCCCGCTCGGGCACCAGCCCCAGCTCGTAGCGCATCCAGTGCCGACGGGGACACGCCCGGAAACACGCGAGGCGCGAGTGTGTGAGGATCTGCGGCATGTCAGCCCACCTCCCCCACCGCATGCGGGCCACACTGGTCACAGGCGCGCCGCCGCTCGTAGTCCCGGATCTGCGCCGGCGCGTCGATCCGCCGGACCACGACGTGCGCCGTCGGATTCGACGTGGTACGGCCAGGCAGAATGCGTGGCAGGGACGCGCCCCGCGGACCGGCCTCGATCCGCGCCTGCTTGTAACAGGACGGACAGAACACTTGCCGACCGGTGAGGGCGTCAGACCGGTCGTAGTGCACGAGGTGGTACCACGCCTGCTCGAGATCCGCGCGGACGACCGACTGCCGCGCCGCATCCATCGCCTGCCACGTGCGGGTGTCGCCCCCCGGAGGACCGTGAAACCCTTCCAGGCTCTCGTGGTAGGTGTCGAGACTGCGGAGCGCGATCAGCATGACGAGATGACGATCCGCCTCGCTGAGCGACTCTCGGTAATCCGCCGCCTTCGCCTGCGCCGCCGCCACGGCCCGATGCCGGGCCACCGCGTCCGCATGGGCATACGGCCCATCGAACCGTGACTTCACGTTCGGTCCTCCTCCTGGGCCTGCCGGAGCCGCGCGAGGGTCTGCGGGGAGACGCGGTTCGCCGCCCGCTTCGCCCGCGCCAGCGTGTCCCGCGCGGCCAGGGCCCCCAGCGCGAACCCGATCAAGCCCCAGATCAGCGCTGTCATGCCGCCGTCCACCAGCCCGGCAACCGCGCCTTCCCGCGCGCGCCACGATTGAGCGTGTCCACCACGGCCGCGGCGACGCACTGCGGCTGGTTCTTCCCGGTCCGCTCGCGATGGAGCTGCGCCCGACGAAACAGACCGTGGACGCCCTGTTTCATCCGGCCGAGCGCGGCGATGAGCGCGGCCTCATCCGTCCGGCCGTTGTAGCGGCCATAGACCAGCCCCACCCCTTCGATCACCGGCTGCGCAAACGCCGCCGGGTCGCCGTCGTAGGCGTCCCGGATCGTCCGGAGCGTCTGGCTTAGACCCGTGGCGCCGTGCTGCTCATAGACATGGATCAGCGCCGTGACCGCGCGGATGTAGCCCGCCCCCCCCCGAGGTGCTGATTTTCAGCCCGGCCTCGCCCACCAGGTGGGCAATGGCGACTTCCCGCCGATGCCCAGCCGTCACCGCCACCTGGAAGCGATCAAAGGCGTTGACCGCCTTCGTGTTGTTGCGGCCCAGGAATCGGTCGGCCATCTCGCGCTCGCTCAGCGACTCGTAGACCTCGCAGTCGAGCTTGTCGTTCCCGAAGCCGTTTTGGCGCAGTGCGTAGATGCGATGCTGCCCGTCGAGAATCCAGGGCACCCCGTTCGCCAGATTGATGACCGGATAGCCGAGCTTCTCCAGATCCAGCTGCGCCGCGAGCGTGTCGCCGTGCGCCTTACTGAACGGGCGTTGCGCCGTGCCCGCCTTTGGAACGCGCATCGTGGCGATCGCGATCGGGCGAATCCGCGCCGTGCGTGTCGTCGTCGTCATGACACCTCCGTAGCCGTCGAATGAATGTCCCGAGTGTGAGCCGCGCCACGTCGAGGTCGTGAATCCACGCGCGCAGCAGTGTCCGGTCCAGCGCCGCATAGTCAATCAGCTCCGTGCTCGTCGTCAGATGCTCGGCGTCGAACACCAGCGTCGAGACGATCCGGTTGGAATCGATAGCCTGCTGTCGGCCCATCACCCGCTGTGCAGGAATGTCAATCTGGTACCGGGAGGCGGCGTTCGCCACGCTGTGCGGGGTCATGCCCACGGCGGCGGCGATCTGCGGGATGCTGTGCCCGTCGGCCGCCATCGTGCGAATGCGCTCGCGCCGCGCCGCCACGGCCGCAGGCCGCCGCGACCGCGCGGAGGCGGGGGGCGGGGCTCCGTCCACAGGCGTCTCCTTCGTGTGTGGGGATGTGGAACGGCGGGTGGCGGGATACGACTTGCCGTCCTTGCCAGTCACGTGGGTGGGCAGGTGGTCACTAGTGACCACCTGCGTTTTGAGCCTCTGGACATAGGTCTTCGAGCAGCCGATCTGTCCTGCAAGTTTGCGTTGGCTCTTGTTTGGCCACGCCGTCAGCGCCAACCGAATCGCGTGCTGCTTGTCGGCCGGCGTGAGCCGCAGCCCGTTCGCCCGGTTCGCGCCGAGCGCGTACCACACGGCGTCTGCTTTCGTGCCGCTGTGCACCTCAGCGTCAATCGCATGGCGCCCCACCCGACGGGACGCCAACACGCGGTGAAAGCCGTCGGCCAGGTAGGACTGCGCGCCATCGTGAAAGACGACCACGGGCGGGAACGTCACGCCCTCAGCCAGCCGCTCGGCATAGTCGGCCACCACGTCGTCGTTGATGGCCGACCGCACTTGCGTCCCGGCGTCCACGGCGATCGTGTCCAGGGCCAGCGTCGTCACTTCAGCCATTCAGAAGCTCCCCATTCGTCGGGCGATTCGTCGCCGAAGACGATCGGCACGATCGTCGGACTCTCGCCACTCGCACTCGAACCGACGGAACACCCGCGCGACGTGCCACGCAACGAAGAAGAGCCAGATGATCAACACGAGCCCCAGCCCCAGGGCGAGCCCCACGACCGTGTAGACGAAACCGGGCGCGATGGTCATCAGCAGTCCTCCACGAGGAGGAGCGATCCCACGCGTTCAACAATGGCGGCGTAGTCAGGCTGGTAGTGCTCGGCCAGTGGCTCACGTCCGACACCGACGATGATCTGCGCGCCGCACGCCTGACACTCCCAGAGGTCACCCACCCAGAGCTTGTAGGGGGCCCACGCCCCGTTCTCATCGACCGGCATCCCTTCCTCGAAGTACGTGCCAGTCTTGGCCGGCTGGTAGAACGTCCTGCACGGCACACAGACAGGCTTCATGGTCACTCCCCCGCCTCCGACGCCACCCACTCCGTCACATACCTTCGCGGCAGCGCGGCGCAGCTGAACGGTTCCGGCTCCACCGTCACGCAGGCCCCGTCCGGCCACGTGCGCGAGACGAGGGGCAGGGGATGCGCCAGCAGCAGCACGTAGACGACCAGGCTCCAGATCGCCGCCACCGTCAGCCACAGCAGCCAGCCGATCAGGGGGGGATGCCGCCGCGCGCTCATGCGGGCCTGCTCCGCTGCCCGGTCAGCCTCTTTCCAGCGCGGCTGTCTCGTAGCTGCCGCCACGCCGATTTCTGTGCACGCCGATGGCTTGCCGCACAGGTCCGGCAGCGCGTCGCGTTCATTGGCCGTTGGGCCATCGAGCCGCTGCAGTCGACGCAGCGTCTCGCCTGCACCGCGTTCTGCGCACTGGCGAGCGCCACGCACTGCCTGACCACCTCGTTGATCGAGATCTGGTTCCGTTCCGCCGTCGCGGTGAGCCACGCCCACATCTCGTCGTCGCACCGCACCCGGATCTCCTGGCGCAACGTTCGCGTCTCGCGTACCGCTGGCGGCGGACCGTGCCGCAACGCCTCGCGGGCGCGCACCACGGTCTGGCGGGAACAGCCCGCGAGCGCAGCGACCTCGGGGATTGAGGGCCCGACGCGATAGCCGTTCCGGTTCCCGGTCCAGGCGTAGCATGCCTGGATTTTCCGAGCCCGTTCTCCCGGACTGAGGTGCCGCCGATGACTGTTGAGCGCCACCGCGACCTCGATCGGATCCTCGTCCTCGGTGAGATAGCACAGGCGCGGTTCAACGCCCGTCCGGAGCGCGGCCTGGTAGCGATGCCACCCGTCGAGGATTTGATTCTGGTAGACGATGGCCGGCCCGCTGAGCGTCCAGCCATGCATCTCCATCGAGTCCTCGAGATCGAGCATGATGTGGCGCGGCAGATCGCCCCAAAGCGCCGAGAGCGGGTGGCGGCCAAGCGGCGCCGGCTTCCGTTGCGGCGTCAAGGGCGGCGTCGGCTCCTGTGGCAGAAGCGAGCCTTTCGTCGGCCCGTGCGCGGAGAAGTCAACAACACTCACCGTCATTCGTGTCCCACCTCGCGGTAGCGCGCGAGCACGGCCTCCACGTCGCTCCGCCGGACCAGAATGCGACGCTTCGCCCCCGTGCCCAGCGGGAGGCGGATCGCCGGTAAGTCCCCACGATGCACCAGGTGCAGCCATGTCCAGTAGGAGGGCCGTCGATACGCGCGCACGACTTCCCGCAGGGTCATGCACGGATCCACCGGGGATGGGGTGGGGTGGGTCCCGTTGTCGCTCACGCCGCCCCTCCTACTTCCTTCACCGGCCGCCTGAGCACCTTCTGGCGGGCCTGTGTTCGTTCTGTCACGACCTCGCCAATCAGCGTTGCCACGAAGGCGAATCGTTCAGCCTCGTCGAGCCGCTGGTAGAATCCCAACAAGCGGTTCACGGCTTCGCTCGGCGTCTCCGGGCCGTACGCCGGGTCGAGCGTCTGGCTGACCGCCTTGAGTAAGTCAGGAGGTAGCGGCATGGCGGAACTTGTCCTTGATTGCCCGCACTGCGGGGCGGAACGGACCGGGTTCACGTTCGGAGGCGAGCGCTTGTTTGAATATCGCTCGCGCAGCGCGAAATACGTGTGGAACACCTTGTTCGTCTGTCGGCGCTGTCGGGAAGGCGTCGTGGCTCAGCTGGAGACCTTCCGGGACAAACCGCCGAGCGCCCACGATGCCGTGCTGACCAGCGCGGAGTTTTACCTGACGAAGGTGCACCCCAAGCCGCAGCCGGTAGCCGTGCCCGAGCACCTGCCGGAACTTATCGCGCGCGACTACAAGGAAGCGGCGGACAGCTTGCGACGCAGGAGTTTCACCCTTGCCGGCATGGGGTTCCGCAAAGTCCTGCTCCGTGCGACGACGGCGCTCGCCGCCGGTACTGAGATCACGTTCACGAAGCGGGAAAACCTGAAGTCGCGCATTGACAAGCTCGCCCACTACCATCTGATCACGCCGGCGATGCGCGAGTGGGCCCACCAGATCCGAGACGATGGCAACGAGGCCAACCATGAGGAGGACGAGGTATTCGATCAGCCCGACGCCGAACAGATGCAGGCGTTCACCGAGCTGTTCCTGATCTACGCCTTCACGCTGCCCGAGCGCGTCAAGCGGGCACGGGGCACCGACGCCGACCAGGGCGCCTAGCCTCACGCCGCCCCCCCCCCGCTTCCCGTAGCACCTTCTGCCGCGCCCTGTCCGCTGCCCGCTCAGCCTTTTCCAGCTTGTCCAGCGCGGCCGTGACGCGCCGCTCGAAGTCGGCAGGGGGCGCCCGGCGGTCGTTGAGGATGTAGCTCAAATTCGACGGGGTGATACGGAGCTCTTTGGCGAGGTCTTGCTGTGAGATTCCTCGCCTGACGAGGTCCGCTTTCAGGTCTCTATACATGTTCAGCCCATGAACTTTATGCAGTATGTGTTCATTGTGTGAACATGTCAAGAACTTCTTGCTGGTAGATTTAGGAGGTGGTGTTGGGAGAACGCCTAGAGCAGTCGCGGAGGCGGGCAGGCTTAGCTCAAGTCGACCTCGCTGCCGCGCTTGGTGATCGCTACAACCATTCCGTGATCTCGAAGGTCGAGCACGGAAAGTCGGCGCTGCGGATCGACGGCGCGGTTAAGGCCGCAGAAACGCTCGGGGTCTCACTCGACTACCTCACGGGCCTCACGGACGATCCAACACCGTCAGCCCAGCTCACAGCCAAGGTAAGCGAGCTGGAGGACGCCGGGGCGCTGGCCACCGCCGACAGCCGCGAGTTCCGGCCCGTGCTACTCACCCAGGGGACGGGAATCGCGGCGGGCGCCGGAGCCAACGCCGACGACGAGCACGTGCTCGGGAGCCTCGCCTTTCGTGACGAGTGGCTGCGGCGTCACCACCTGAACCCGGCACAGTGCCGGGTGATCGAAGTCGTCGGCCACTCCATGGAGCCGACGCTGGAACACCGCGCGGTGATCCTCGTGGACTTTCAGCGCACCGTACGTCGGCACAACAAGATCTTCGCGGTGCGCGCCGACGATGGGCCGGTGGTCAAGCGGCTCCGGCACGCGGATGGCAAAGGCTGGCGGTTGGTCAGCGACAACACGGCGTACAAGCCCGTGCCGTGGCCGGACGGGGCCGTGGTGCTGGGGCAGGTGATGTGGACAGGGCGGACGCTGTGAGGGCGAGAAGGAAGTAAGGAAGTTCGATAAGATGCGCTCGTTTGACACTCCTGAACCTGCACAAAAGATTGTTCTCCTCAGGAACCAAATCGAGGAAGGGACCGTTCTGCTTGATTCAGGGTCGGAGGTAAGCCTAGACGACTACAGTCCTTGGATGTCGGTAACTCGGGACATGTTGGAAAGGGTCTTCGGTAAAGACTCTTTGAACGTCTCAAGCGTTATGGCCATCGGGAAGTACGGCGGGTCTCCGGCCGACAAGCTACGCAAACAAATCAAGCAACTAGAGAAACTGATTAAGTTGTTACCCAAGCCGGAGGCGGGCGTTGCTCCACGCGCCTCCGCACCCGTCGCAGGGCACAAGATCTTTCTCGTGCATGGGCATGACGAAGTCCTCCATGAAGTGGCGCGATTTTTGGGACACTATTTGGGAAGACAGGAGGATGTAATTGTTCTGGGTGAGCAACCAAACCAGGGGCGCACAATCATTGAGAAGTTCGAAGACTGTTCAGCAGAGGTTGGATTTGCCGTCGTCCTTCTGACTCCGGATGATCGGGGCGGTCCAACTGATACCTCATTCGACCAGCAGCAACAGCGCGCACGGCAGAACGTCATTCTTGAATTGGGTTACTTCCTGAATCACCTCGGGCGCAAGCGAGTGTGCGTGCTGCATAGCGAAGGTGTAGAGATTCCTTCAGACTACAAGGGTGTGGCGTACATCAACTTGGACAAGACTGACGGCTGGCAACCGAAGCTGACGAAAGAACTCGAAGCGGCTGGGTTCCCAGTCGATATGAACAGAGCCGTACAGCAGCAGGACGCCTAACTACGCGCTGGCAATCTGGCTTCCTCCCGGTCAACGCGCCGCGGCCGAGCGGCTGACGCCCGAGGGCCGGAGCCAGGCCCAGCGCCTCGCGCGCGAGTGGGACGCGGCGCATCCGCCGGTAGCCAGAGTTCGACAGAAAGGAAGAGACACCCGATGAGTCACATGGTGACCGAGGTCTACGATGCGTTCCGGGCCGCCGGCGTCGATGAATCCACGGCCAAAGCTGCGGCGTCGGTGATCCCGCTGGCGCCCGATCTGGCGACCAAGACCGACATTGCCAGCTTGCGCGCTGATCTCTACCGGGCTATGTGGGCGCTCGGCGTGGGTATCGTCACCGTGAACGCCGCGATCGTGACCGTCATCGTCGCCATGCTGCGGCTCGCGCCGTAACGTATCGGGCAGGTGAAGTAGCAGGAGGCCACCTCGCTGGCTATTCTGGTGCGGTTGTTCCTGACCTGACAACGCGAGGCCGTGGCCGCAAGACGCGGTCGTGCTTGGGCAGGTGATGTGGACGGGGCGGACGCTGTGATGATGTTATCTGTAAGATATAACTGATTGACTTTAAGTTATCTAATGGCTATACTTCTCTGGTGTTCGACGTTGTCTACAGTGCGGATGCCCGGCGACGACTGCGACGCATGCCCAACAACACCGTGCGCACGATCATTGCGAAAATCGATGCGCTGGCGGCCGATCCGGCTGCCCCGAATAACAATGTGGTGGCCTTGAAAGGCGGGGCCGGGTTTCGGCTCCGTGTGGGCGACTGGCGCGTGTTATACAGCGTGCATCCAGACGTGAACCTGTTGCGCGTGGCGGCGATCAGGCCGCGCGGGGAGGCCTACCGATGACGACGACGGTGCAGACCGTGACCTTGGCCGGTGAAGACTACGTCGTCGTCCGCCGCGAGGAATACGACGCGCTGCTGGCGGCGGTCGATGACGACGCGATGGATGCGGCCATCATTCAGCGGGTGCTCGCGGATCCCGATCAGACCTGGGCCCCGGCGGATCTCGTGCGACGGATCGCCGCCGGCGAACACCCCGTCCGCGTCTGGCGCACGCATCGCGGGATGACGGCGCGCGCCTTGGCCGCCGCCGCCGGGCTTCCAGGCTCGTATCTCTCAGCCATTGAACAGGGGAAAAAGCCCGGATCCGTCAAGGCGCTCACGCATCTGGCGACCGCGCTCGATGTGGCACTCGACGATCTGGTGTGAACGACAGGTGACCGAAGGACCTCGACATCGCGTGGCACCTGCCCTGGACGACGAGAAGGGGACGAGACGATGGGACGCCTCTATCGACAGGCCGGTCGGAGCCATTGGCAGCTGAAGTACTACCGCGACGGGCAGGTGATCTTCGAAAGCGCCCGCACGGCCGATAGGGCCGCCGCGAAGCGCCTGCTCCGCCAGCGCGAAACGGCCATCGACCGGGGTGAGCCGGTGCATCTCGAGGCCCGCCGCGTCCGCTTCGACGAGGCGGCGCGGGATCTCCTCACCGACTACCAGATCCAGGGCTACCGTTCACGCCGCGAAATCGAAGGCCGGATTCGCCTCCACTTGGCCCCGGTGTTCGGTGGGCGCCCCTTGGCGAAGATTACGACGACGGCGATCCGGGCCTACACGCAGGCGCGACACGCCGAAGGGGCGGCGAACGCGACGATCAACCGGGAGCTGGCCGCGCTGAAGCGGATGTTCTCGCTCGCGATCCAGGCCCGCCGGATCAGCCACCGTCCGTATATCCCGATGCTGCGCGAAGACAATGCCCGGCGCGGCTTCTTCGAGCCAGACGCCTTCGCGGCCCTGCTCCCGCACTTGTCTCCGGCCGTGCAGCCCGTCATCCGCTTCGCCTACGTCACGGGATGGCGCATCCAGAGCGAGGTGTTACCCCTCGAGTGGCGTCAGGTCGATTTCATGGGTGGGGACATCCGGCTCGATCCGGGGACAACCAAGAACCGCGACGGCCGGGTGTTTCAGATGACGACTACGCTGCGCGCGCTGCTCGTCTCGCAGCGGGCCGCGACTGATCGCGTCCAGCGCGACGGCACGATCTGCCCCTGGGTGTTCCACCGCCGCGGGCGGCCGATCCGATCGTTTCGGGGGGAGTCGCGACGGGCCTGCGCCGCGGCGGGTCTGCCGGGGCGAATTCCCCACGATCTCCGTCGCACGGCGATTCGGAACATGGTCCGCGGGGGCATGCCCGAGCGGCTGGCGATGCGCCTGAGCGGCCATCGGACCCGCGCGGTCTTCGACCGCTACGACATCGTCAGCGATCGCGATCTGCGCACGGCGGCCACGCTCCTTGATGCGTACAGCGATGGTGAAGGGAAGGCGTAGCGGTACCCGTAGCGGTACCATTTTTTCGCTCATACTGGCCTAAATGCACTCACAGACACCGAAATACCCGATCGCCGAGACAGCCGGTAAGTTGTTGATAATGTATGGTTTTATGTAGGAAAACGTAGATTGCCGGAGTGGCGAAACTGGCAGACGCGCTGGATTCAAAATCCAGTGAGGTTCACCCCTCGTGGGGGTTCGACTCCCCCCTCCGGCACCATTGTTTCAATAACTTGCGGGTACCAGCGTGAGGGGCGCAGATCGGCAAATGGCGGTCTGGATGACCGGAAATCGTACCAACACAGATCGCCGTCCAGGCCGTTCTGCTTGTCGGTGATCCTCGCAGCCTTGAGGATTCGCATCCAGGCGTCTCGGAAGTCAACTTGCCTCTCCCCACACTCGTTGCCGAAGACGTAGGCCGCCGGACCTAGGAAGGCCCGCTGCTCCACCACCGAGCGTAGACGGGTCGTGGCAATGGGAACACGGCGCTCTTTCCTACTCTTTGCGTTTGCGTCGACGATCCTTATCAGGTCCTCCCCCCAAAGGATGTGCCTGTTCTGAAGGAGCAGCATCTCACCCCGTCGCGTACCGATGTCTGAGGCTGCGATGATTCGTGCGGTCATCCGAGGGTCATCGTGGGCGGCCTCAAGGAGTCTTCGCTCCTCATCGGCCGTGGTCCTGCGGTAGCGGTGGTTGTCCTCTCGTAGCAGTCGGACTCCGTGCCCCTGACCTGCCCCCCAGGGTTGAGCCAGTTCTTGTGAGAGAGCTGGGCTCATGAGCACTCCGTTCAGTGACGCTGGGCTGATGGCTGCCGGAGCTGGAGGCCGATAGCCCAACGCACTGTGCGGCCGCACCGTGTTGCCCGTCGCCACCGTCCGATCAAGATCGTGGCTTCCGTTAACGTATAGAAGATCTCGCGGTCCAAGAGCTCGTCGCGTCAGTTTCCCGTTGAACGATTCGACATACCGGTTCTCCCAGGGACTCCCCGGTTCGATGAATAGCGTCTCGACGTCCAGAGCCTCAAGCCACAACCGCACGAGTGTCGCCGTACACTCCGGACCATTGTCCAGGATATGTGAGAGATGACAGAACGAGTGCCCTCACCCCCTCTCCGCATAGTCTCCGTGCAATCACCACAAAGCATGGAGGCACACATGAAACAGGATGAGAGGCACCACACGTCAGACGATTTCTTCGTGGGTATCGATCTGGCGACCCGCCAGCACCAGGTCGTCGTCCTCGATGCGCAGGGCTGCCGTCTCACGAGCTTCAAGGTTCCACATTCCCGGCAGGGTCTCCACGAGCTTGTGGAGCGCTGCACCTCTCCGCGTGTCCGCCGGGGACGAGGAGAGGTGCACTTCGCGTTCGAGGCGACCGGGCACGTGTGGGAGGCGGTCGGTGCCTTCTTTGAGCAGCACGCACTTCGGTATCACGTGGTCAATCCGCTGGCGACCTTTCGGGTGCGCGAGGCCCGGCAGATGGGTCGAGACAAGCGAGACCTCACCGACGCGGAGCAGATCGCACAGCTGCTTCGCACGGGAGTCGTCACCCAGTGCCAGCTCCTCCCCGCCAACTACATGCAGCTACGGCGGGCCTGGGGGGAATACCATCGCCTTCGCCGCGAGCGCGCACGACTCAAGACCCTGCTGGTGCATCAGCTCTACGGCGTCTTCCCGGAACTGGTCGGCGAGTGGAAAACAGTCGCGGCTCCGGGATGCCTCGCGGTGTTGAGGGCTGGCTTGCCTCCTCAACGAATTGCCGACCTGACGAAGCCCGATTTCATACGAATCGTGCAGGCGCACCGGCGCGGACGGCGGATGTGGCGCTTCAAGATTGAGCAAGTCTGGGAGAAAGCCGGGAGGACGGTGGCGGCGCCCCATGAGCATGAAGCCGCCATGCGGGAGGTGACCCGGCTGGTGGAGCGCATCGACTTCGTCGGGGACCAGCTCGCGCAGGTCGCCGGCGAGCTCCAGACCTTCCTCGAAGCGTTCGACGAAGCCACGTATCTCGCCACGCTGCCGGGGATCGGGTGGATCACCATCGCCGGGCTGATCGCCGAGATTGGCCCGTTCGACAGATACCAGCATGGCCGGCAGTTGGTGAAGTTGGCCGGCCTGCAGCCCTCGAGACGGGAAAGCGGCCAGCACACTGGACGGACGCCGATCACCAAGCGCGGGCGGGCCCAGCTGCGCGCCGTGGTCTACATGGCCACGCTGTCGTCCCTCCGCCATAACCCGCGCCTCAAAGCCCACTACGAGCGCCTCACGCAGCGAGTCACGCGTCCCCTACCTCCGATGCAGGCGATCGGGGCCTGCATGACCAAACTGCTGCACTACGCGTTCGCCGTCGTCAAGAACCGCACGGCGTTCGATGCTGACCACGTGTGGAGGGACGAATCGATCGCCGCGTAGAAACCTGAGGCTCCGGCTCCAACCGGAGAGGAGGCCATGCCCACCGTTGTCCTGAGCCCTTCGCGTCGAAGACAGCTCGACGTACGTCCGCCTGGCACCCTCCGCTCCTCGGGTATGAGTCCGGATGACGCACGATGGGCCGGCTCCACTGAGCCTGAGCCCGTATCTGTCCCTCGATTGGACGGCCCAATGGCGCCGAGAGCCTTGACAACTTGTTCATAGCACGCGGACCGGATGTGCGCGGGGAGGCCATCCGTCACGAACAGCTCCGCCAACGTCTCGAGCACCTCGGTGGACCGCAGCCGCCGCGCCACCCGGCTTCAGCGGCCGCCCATCGTGTGTCCGCGCCGTCAGAAAGTCATACGCCCACACGTGGTGGCGATACGCGGGGCGGCACCGCACACACGACCCGTCGGTCAACCACAAGCGGCCCCGTTTGGGCTGTTTCTGGGGCACTTTGAGCCCTTCTCGTCGCCACAGCCGCTCGACCCGCTTGTGATTCACGCGCCAGCCTTCCCCCCGCAACAGCCCCGTGACCCGCCGATAGCCATACCGCCCATACTCGGTCGCCAACGCGATGATCCGTTCCACCAACCGCGGTCGACCACCAGCTTCTTGAGCTGCGTGTTCTCCCGTTCGAGCTCCTTGAGCCGCTTGGCCTGGTCGAGCCGCAGGCCCCCATACTCCTTCCGCCACCGGTAGTAGGTCTGCTCGCTGATCCCGAGCTTCTTACAGACCAGGGGTACCCGGAGCCCGCGGCCCAGCTCCACCTCGGCCTGCCGCAGCTTGCTGACAATCTGTTCCGTGCAGTACCGTCTGGTCGGCATCCTGCCTCCTCCTTCCGCCCACGATCCTAACGCTGGATCTGGACCGGTTTAAGGGGGGCAGGTCACAAGCACCGGACCGGAAGCGTGCAGGCAATTGCGATTCCTGCAACAACGCCCCATCCGGGGCAGGCGAAACGGAAATCCAGCTAATATCTGCTATCGTCAGGAAATTCCTGTCCTGAAACTAATTCACAGTGCCTATGTATGGGCGTTTGAGTTTTCCCGCTGCCCGGTCATTGAATGTAAGAATTGTAGCGAGGATTGACGCTCTGGAGGCAGATATGGCGATTATCTATGTGGGAATCGATGGGACGGGAGAAGGCGACTGGGAAGAGTACGCCAAGGAGATGTTTAACAGTTTCGTCCAACGGCTGTGGACCCGATGGGAGTGGCACGGCCACAGGCACTATCTCCGGGGGCCGACGAGAGTCAAGCCCATTCTTAGTTGAAACTCTCTACGGCTCCTGATTCATCACGCGGCTTTCTTCTTCGACGTCGTCGTGTCTATCTTCAGTTCTCGCTTCAGCGCGGCACGGAGCGTGGGCAGGTGGCGGTAGCCCATCACCTTGCGCAAGCGCGGTTCGATGTCGAGGAGCGCAGTGGCCAGCCAGCGGTGGCGTTGGCTCGAGTTCTGCCAGTGATCGACCTTCGCACAGCGTTCCTCGACGAGCGCATTGATGGACTCCAGACAGTTCGTCGTCTTCAGTGACCGGCCCAGCACCCCGTACAGCCCGAGGCGATGCAGCGTCAGGGTCTCGTCCAGGCCTTCGGCCAGGCTGCCGGCCGCGGATTGGTTCCGGTCCTCCAGCTCGCGATGGAGCGTCTCGAGCGCACCCAGAGCCTCTGGATACGCCGGGCGGTTGTAGGCGCGCTGGAGGCGCTGGCGCCACACCGCCTGCTCGCGCTTGGCCAAGTGACTCACCACGTTTTCACGCTTGTGCCACTGGCACCGGTGGACCAGGGTCCGGTCCCGAAAGGCCTTCCGGACGGCCGCACGCAGCCCCTTGCCGCCGTCGAGGATCACCAGCACGCCCTGGGAGAGGTCGAGGCCCCGCTCGACCAACGACCGCAGGAACGGCGTCAGCACCCGCTCGTTCTCCGTGTCCGTTTCGACCAAGCCGAGGAAGCGTTTTTCCCCGGACATCGTGATGCCTAGCGCGATGACCATCGTGGCCTCGGCGAACGTCTTGCCATCCAGGACCACGGCCACCACGTCCTCACCGGACAGGTCCCGCTCTTGGAACTCCCGGAGTTGCGCCGCGCTGGCCTGGATAAACCCCCGGGACACCGTCGACCCCGACAGCCCGATCGCCCCGGGAATCGCCTCGGCGGCAGCCTCGTAGTTGCGGCATGAGATCCCATACAGCACGCGCTTCAGCAGCAAGTCGTTCACCGCACCATCGCCATGCAACGCCGCGTACGACCGCAGCGGAATCTCGCCGCCCGCGACACGACGAATCCGCGGTACACGAATCGGCACGCGCTGCCCCGCCAGGCCCACCGTCCCGGGGTTGCCGCCGTGACGGCGTCCCCCGATCGACGCGTCCTTGCGGGCGTAGCGCTCGCCGGCCAGCGCCGTCACCTCCGCGTCGAGCACCTCCTCCACGTGCATCAAGCCCAGGGGGACCAAGGAGCGGATCAGCTCCACCTTGGCGTCGAGCTCCAGATCGGCGTAGTCCTCGCGGCGGACGATGTCGACCGGACCCAGCGTGCGACCCTTCTTGCGCTTCCTGACCGGACGTAGGACACTGCTCATCTCGGCTCCTTTCTCTCGTGGGGTGATGCCCGTTTGTGTCAACGTCATCAAACCACAGGGTTTGGAGCCGCTTCAATTTCCAACTAACTTTCGCTCACCCTCTGGGAAACGCCTGGTCGGGCCCAAGACCGTGTGTCCTGACGCCAACCCGATTCCGTCTTCAGTAACAAGTTCAGTCACAAGGACAGTGGGTCGAGGATAAGCGTCTGGTTGAGGGTAGAGATCTTCACTCGACTCTCCTCGTTTTTGAATCACGCACGGCGACTGTATGCTACGCAAGACGTCGTCGCGCCGACTTCCCCCCTCATGGATCTACACGAACGTCTGGCCAGTGCGCTCGCCGACAGCCAGGCCCAAGAACTGGCTGAATATCTGCTTGGCAACGTTCCCGGCCTGCCGCCCATCGTCCAGACAGTACACATCGTTGGCATTGCTGTGGTGATGGCATCGATCGTTATGGTCAATCTCAGGTTCCTGGGGCTGGCCGTCCCCAGCCAAAACGTCAGCGAAATGATCAGCCGCCTTATACCCTGGACGTGGTGGGCTCTGCCGGTCAACGCGGTGACGGGGCTCCTGTTTATCGTCGCGCGACCGCTCCGATACTTCTACAATCCGGTGTTCGGAATCAAATTCTTGCTTTTGGTACCGGCCGTTGCTCTCGCCGTCGTTGTGTACTGGCTCAACCGGATGGAAACGGGCTACTGGGAACACACCTTACCCCGACGAATCTCCGGTCGAATCATCGCCGCCTGCTCGCTCGTGTTGTGGATCGGCGTTGTCATGGCGGGTCGTTGGATCGCCTATTCGGACTATCTGTTCTATTACGAGTGAGGGAAAAACCGCATGCCTTTCACGGAGTTCTGGCAACGGTTGCAGGACCATCCGACGTCGCAGTACATCGGCTTTACGTGGTGGTTTCCGCTTCTCGAGTCGATTCATGTCATCGCCATTGCGTTGGTGGTCGGCTCGATCCTATTCGTTGACCTGCGCCTTCTCGGGATGGCGGGGACCCGGTACGCCGCGAGTCGAATGACTCGAGAGCTTATACCGTGGACGTGGGGCGCCTTCTGCGTGGCGGTGGTCACCGGCCTCGGGATGTTCGTGACGCGGGCGCCCGCGTATATCGAGAATCCGGCATTCCAGATCAAGCTACTCCTTCTGCTTCTCGCCTGCGCAAACATGGGGCTGTTTCAGTTTCGGACCTTCCGCGATATCGCCAGCTGGGACACCACCGCAGTGACACCGGTTCCGGCCCGGCTGGCCGGTGCTGCGTCCTTGCTCCTCTGGGGTGGGATCCTGCTGGCCGGTCGCTGGACCGGACACATCATCTAACTAGACGGGGCTTCGCCCCGGACCCCCGCCGACCGCTTCGCGGGGACCCCACACGCCCCACGCCGCGGCCGCGAGGCGCGCCGTGCGCGCCGCGCCCGGCACCCGGCTCTCCACACCGAGTCCAACGTAGCTCGGTGCGAGCCGCATAACCGGCTAATCCCGCCTCATCCTGATGCTCCCTGCAGTTGCCCGGACGACGTCGGGCTCGAGATGGGCTGGGTCGGCGTGCTGTGCGGCAATGGGATTGAGTAGACAGCCCCCCTCGATCGCGCTACCCTGAGCCTATTCAGGGCTCTCCCCTGAAGCGGTAATCGGGAGCAGCGTGGAGGTGTCAGATGGGCGATCGTTTACTCGCCGGCCTACTGGTTATGATCGCGAGCGTGTGGCTGGTCCCGTCCCCGGTCAGCGGTCAAGCAGCCGAACACTCCGCGTCGGACATACCTCGAACGGCCTGGGGTGCCCCCGACCTTCAGGGCATCTGGAACAACAACGTCAGCACACCGTTGGAGCGGCCAGAAGAGTTTGACGGAAAGGCGTTCCTGACTCCCGAAGAGCTGGCAGCCTATACCCAACGGCGTCAAGCATCACGCGAAGATCGTGACAGTCGCGACAATCGGGGAAGTGAGGCCGATGTCCGTCGTGCGTACAACGCACATTGGTTTCCGGTGCCAGGAGAGGCGATCAGGCGCACGTCACTCATTCTCGATCCGCAGGATGGGAGGCTCCCGCCGTTGACGCCACGCGGGCAGCGCCGCGCTGACGCGCGACGTGGGTTCAGACAGAGCCCGCCTGCCGGTCCCGAGGACCGGAGCTTGTGGGAACGTTGCATCACGCGCGGCGTGCCGCGGACACCCGGTGGCTACAACAACCACTTCCAGTTCTTTCAGACTCCAGACCATCTCGTGATCCTTATTGAGATGGTCCATGAAGCCCGCATCATCCCGCTGGATGGGAGCGCCCATGTCGGCTCGTCGGTCCGTCAGTGGCTCGGCGACTCACGCGGCAGGTGGGAGGGCGATACGCTCGTGGTCGAGACGACTAACTTCACTGGCAAGACGAACTTCCGAGGGTCGGGCCGGGGCCTGCATCTGGTCGAGCGGTTCACGCGTGTCGATGCCGATACGCTCGACTACGAGTTCACGGTCGAGGATCCGACAACGTGGACCACTGCCTGGACCGCGGCATGGCCGCTCACCTCGCTCCAATCGGCCGTGGGAGGGCTCGATCAGGTCGAAGTGCCGGAGATGTTCGAATACGCCTGCCACGAAGGCAACTATGGGTTGGTCGGTCAGCTTGGCGGGGCGCGGGCGGACGAGCGGGCGGCAGCGCAGCACTCCTCTCGATGAGCCCATGGTCCAATGATCACTTGATCCGATGATCCGATGATCCGATGTAATGACGCGTTCAGGCGCGGCCTCGAGGAGGGCCGCGGCGCCGCTACTGTGGCAATCGGCGGTCGTTATAGAGCTGCACGATCGCTCCCTGACGACTCACCCCGGCCTGCACCCTGGCGCCGGGTGACTCGGGGCACTCGAAGACGATCTGATAGCGCTCAGAAACCTCGTCGTAGTGATCGTTCATCAGTATCGCGAGGTCGCTCAGCGCCCCTGACAACCGGGTGGCGGACGCCAACGGCGTGTAGACGCCGAGTGTGTTCTGGGTGAGGTTGATGGCGTAGTTCGTCACCATACTGCCGCCCCGCGACGACAGCAGCACCGTATGAATCGTCGCGCCACCCGAGATGAGCTCGCCCACGAACTCGTTGTACTGGTTTTCGTTCATCGAGTCACTCGCCTCCGAGCCGTCTGTGACGACCAGGACGAAGACAGGCCACGGCTCGCCCTCCTCAAATTTCCGTTCCCACGTTTCCCTGACGGGCATCGAGCATGACCGGCCCCGACCCGGAGTCCACGAAGATCTCGCCCGCCGATTCCCGCAATTGCACGCGATCGGTCGTGAACTCGACGCGCCACTGGATGTTTCCGCCGATTGTGAAGAGTCCGACCTCGTGGGCCGGCTGGAGCGTTGTCAGAAACGTGTCCAATCCCTCGCGGAGCGAGATCAGAGCGCTGGCTTTGTCGATGCGATCGCTATTGTCGACGAGCAGAGCGATTCGCATCGGCTCGGTGCTGCGTTCGGCCGACACGATCCCGCAATAAATCTCACCCTCCTTCACCAGAAACTCGTCCAGGGCAAGATTCGTCACGGCCTGCCCAGACTGATTCACCACATGAACGAAGACACTGCGATCCTGGGCCACGACCGTGTGGGTGGCCCACCCGCCGACAGACCCGACGATCGTCCACACGATCACCCGCGTTCCAACCACCCGAAACATGTGCCCCCCTCGATGAGTGCTGGCGCAGCGGCCACGTTCAGAACCTGAACCGTCGCTACGCCCCGCTCAGCTCATCATAGGCAACGCCGAGCACGCCGCCTAGGCTGAGCAGCGGAAACGGAGAGACGTAATCGTCGAACCCTGGTAGTGCGTCGGCACCTGCAATCTCTTCCTTTGATCGCCCGGCCTGCATGTCACGGCGTGTCAACTCCAGCGCCGCACTGAAATAGTCGCGGAGGTGGATCAAGTCGGTCCGGCTCCCCGTCACACCAGCACCGGGGCTCCCGTGACCGAAGATGTAGATCGTGTCGGCTGAATGGGCGCCGGTGACCTGCTCCAACACCGCGACCCAGTTCTCGATCCTGGCGCCAGACGACCGATCGACGAACGGATGGAGTCGATTGAACATCAGATCGCCCATGTGCACGACGTTGGCCTGTTCGAACGTCACGACGATGTCACCACTCGTGTGACCGGCGCCGTAGTACTTCGCCATGATCGTTTCATCTCCGATCGTCGTCTCCCATTCGTCGGCGAATGTCGTGTCGGGATAGGACTGGGTGCTCTGATCGTCGGCGGTGCGTCGTTGCCAGCTCGCACTGTTCTCGTGGGCCACGATCGATCCCACCACCGGCTGAAACACCTGGTTCCCACCGGTGTGGTCGCCGTGGTGATGTGTGTTGATCAGCAGGTCGATCGGCTGTGAGGATCGCTCCCCCAGGCCCTCGATGCACGCCTGGGCGGCCGCGGCATTCTGACTATCGATGACGAGCACGCCATCGCGATTGACGAGCCACCCGATCGTGCCCCCCTGCCCGTTGAAGATACCGACCCCGCGCCGCAGGTCTTCAAACGATGTGGTGAGCTGTCCCTGCTGGCCAACCAACGGAACGTCCTTGAACGCCGCGGCGATGACGGTCACCGTAGACGTGGCGAGAAACTGTCGTCGATTTATCATCTCTGCTCCCTCTCTCAGGTCGCGAAGCGGCCGGATCCTGTCGCCGTGGAGCGATATAGACGGGTCTCGATTGTTGCCTGCAGGAAACCGATGCCGAACGTCTCGCTCAGTCCTTGGATAGTGCCGGTGCCTTCTCCTGGGCCCGGTGTCCGGCGAGAATCCCTTCCATCGCGTGGTTGCCCTCGTGGCACGCGAACTCGAAGACGGCGTCGGCGCTTTTCTTGAGTGAAATCAGCGCGGTCCAGGGACGCGTCCAGTACGTTGGGTCAGTGAAGGTCAACTGCCAGTTGAGCGTCTCGGGGCCGACACGGGTGAAACGCTCGACGAGTTGGAAGTGCTCGGACGAACCCCTGAAGTTGCTCTTGTCCGAATAGTTCGTGGTCTCGACGACCAGGGTGTCGCCCTCCCAGTGTGCCCGGGAGTCACCCATCCACTGGCGAACACGGCCGTCGAGGTGTGGCCGTCCATCCAACGGGATGATCCGCACGTCATGGATCAGCTCCTTGACGATCGCGACGTGATCGGCGGTCTGCACAAACTGGAAATAGCTGTTGTATCCGGCGCGTATCCTCGGGACGCCGTATGTGATGCACCGGTCGGAGTTGCTCCGGTCAGCGTAGGAATCGGCCGGATGATCTCGCCGATAGGCGCGACCGGCGTCCGACTCCGCCGCCGCACTCGTGGTGAGCGCCGGCACCTGCCCGTCTGGCGGATCGACGACGAGCGAGGTTCGATTCTCGAACTCCCGATCCACGAGCCAGAACTGATTGTAGTTACCTGTTCCGGTGTCGGAGGAGGTGTACCCTTGACTCCCCGCCAGCGCCGCCTCGAAGACGCTGTCGCCGAACGCGGCATCGGTTTCGCCATTGAAGAGCTCCCGAGCGTGCTGAGCGAGATTGGCGACCTCCTCCTCGCTCAGCTCGGACCTGTCGGCCAGCGTCTCTGGGCGCTCCAACGGCGTGGCACTGTTGTTCGCCCAGACACCCTGCAGATCGGGATGCCCGTCAGGCGTTCGAGGCACGCTCCACTGGCCGGTGTCGGACGCCCCGGTCTGTGCGATCGCCGAGGGCACTCCCATGAACGCGACGGTCACCATCACCGCCACCACCAGTACTCGATGTTTCATCTCAACTCCCTTGATTGTTGGTGCGTCACTTCGATGCCGACGAGCTGCCAACCGCAGCCGTGTCCTGGGCACGCGAACCGGCAAGCAGATTCGTCATGCCATAGTTCCCTTCGTGGCACGCGTACTCGAACATCTGCGACTCGCTCCGGTCCATCGGCACCGCGAACTTCCAGGGTGTCGTCCACGTCCCTGGATCTTCGACCGTCACCTCATACACGAGCGTGTCGTCTGACACCCGGGTGAACCGCTCGATGAGGGTCAAGTCCGCCCCGGAAGCCCCCCGCACGAAGCCGGTCTCCCGGAGGAAGTTTCTCGTCTCGACGACAAGCGTGTCGCCCTCCCAGTGCCCTCGCGAATCGCCCACCCACTGACGAAGCTCGGCAGGGAGATGGGGCCGTCCGTCGAGGGGGACAATGCGAGCGTTGTGGACCATCTCGTTGAGGATTGCCACATGTCCGGGCGCCTGAAAGAGCTGTACGTTGTTGTTGTAGGCGCTCGGCGTCATCGGTGGACCGGAATTGAAGCCCAAAATGCATCGATCGCCAAGGTCCATGTCGGCCCACGAGCTGGCCGGCGCACGGCCGCTCCGGGTCGCTTCGAACTGTTGCGCCGCCGTCGACGCCGCGCGCCGCTCGGCTTCGGGGGTCAGGGCTGGGATCCATCCGTCCGTCGGCTCGAACACCAGCGACGTCCGTCCGTCATCCGTAAGCCGATCGCCGTAGTCCCACCAGAACTCGTTGTAGGCGTTGGCCACATCTCGCTGCACCGAGATACCGTCAGACGCGCGTTGGTCCTTGTTTAACGCCTTGAGGGTCTCCTCGCGAAAGGCGGCGGCCTCTTCCGGTGTCATCACGGCCCTACCGGCCAGTTCATCGGGACGCTCGAACGGTGTGATCGTCCGAAAGTCCCAGACACCTTGCAGGTCAGGCTGACCATCGGCCGTGCGAGGCACCGACCATGTGGCCTGACCAAGAACCGGCAGCGTGCTGAGGCCCACCGCCACCACAGTGAGGAACCCGACCGCAACAAGACGACCGTTCATCGACTCTCTTTCCCCAGCTATGAACCGTGGGTATCTTACCCCGCCACGACGTCGATCGCCTATGACCACGGCCTCCGTATGAAGACCCGCTCTTGACTTGGCGGCGGCGACGGCCTATACAAAGGATGAATCATTCGGGTCGCGCTCTAAGGGAGACACTTTAGTAGTGAACCGGCTGAGGAAGGCCCTGTTCTGCGCGGTCGCGGTCGCGCTCCTCGGGGTTTTTGTGTCTCCGGTCGTGGGACAGACCACCGTGGCCGACGTGCCGCGGGCGTGGGATGATCATCCCGATCTGAATGGCATCTGGCAGGCGATCGGCGCAGCGCATTGGGACATCCAGGACCATCCCGCCAGCGCCGGACATCCTGATTTGGGAGCGATCGGCGCTGTCCCTCCTGGGCAAGGGGTGGTCGTGGGCAACGACATCCCCTATCAGCCGTGGGCACTCGAGCAGAAGCAGACCAACTTCGAGAACCGACTGACCGACGACCCGGAAATCAAGTGCTATATGCCGGGCGTGCCGCGCGCGACCTATCTACCCTACCCGTTCCAGATCGTCCAGGGCGACCGCAAGATCATGATGGTGTACGGCTTCGCAGAGACCAGCCGCACAATCCACATGGACAAGGACGCGCCACAACCCGCTCCGATCGACAGCTGGATGGGACGCTCGCACGGGCGATGGGAGGGCGACAGGTTGGTCGTCGATGTCGGTGAATTCAACGGCGAGGCCTGGTTCGATCGGGCCGGCAACTTTGCCAGTAACACGCTGCACGTGGTGGAGCACTATACACCGATGGGGCCCAACGCCCTCATGTACGAAGCGACAATCGACGACCCGAATGTGTTCACACGTCCGTGGACGATGAGGATGCCTCTGTATCGGCGATTGGAAGATAACGTACGCGTCATCGAATTCAAGTGCGTGGAGTTTACAGAGGATCTCTTGTATGGCCATCTGCGCCGGGACCCGACTCGATAGCTGGGTCAGAACGCCGAGGTACTACGCCATGAACTGGAAACCTGTCGCACCGACGCTGCTCGTCGTGGCGATCGTCTGCCTGACGCCGGGTGTGGCCCGTGCGGCCGACTACCACCACGTGCATATCACGGCATCGAGCCCAAGCGAGGCGGTCAACTGGTACGCGAAGTACATGGACTGCCAGCCGCTCTCTGACCGCCGGGACGCGGCCGACTGCGACGGGGTCGAGCTCGTGTTCGTGGTGCAGCCGACGATGGGCAGCACCCAGGGAACGGGTGTCAACCACATCAGCTTCTCCTTCCCCGATCTGTCCGCGAAGATGGCCGCACTCGAAGCGGTCGGTGTCCGCGGCTCTGGGGTCCGACTCCAGCGTTTCCCCGATGGCTCGACGCTTCGGGACGTTCCCGGTCTGTTCAAGATCGGGTTCATCTTCGACCCCTGGGGAACCCGGATCGAGCTGGTCGAGGATACGGACGCCCTCGGCTTTCATCATGTCCACCTGAGTGCCACCGACCCGGAGGCCACGCTGGCCTGGTATAGAGATGTGATGGGCGGCGAGCCGGCCAGTCTAAAGGGGCAACTGGACGGGCTGCGGTTCGACGATGTCTGGCTCCTGGCCTCTGAGCACACGGAGGGGACGCCGGCGACCACTGTGGGTCGAGCCATCGACCACATTGGGTTCGTGGTCCCTGACCTGAACGCTGCGGCGGCCGTCTTGCACCAGCAGGAGGTTGCGTTCCAGGAGGGACCGCGAGTGCCCGAGAACGCTCGGACGGCTGCGCCGCGCGCCTTCGTGGCCGGTCCAGACAACGTCAGGGTCGCGGTCGTCGAGGCAGGTTACGCTGGGGTCACCATCGAGCGCAGCGCCGACGCGGTCACGACCGATGCCGCCCCGTACGATGTCCCGCAGACCCCGTGGGGCGAGCCCGATCTCCAGGGTATCTGGACTGGAAACTCCTCGCACGGCATTCCGCTCGAACGTCCAGAGAATCTGGGCAACATCTCGGACCTGACACCCGAAGAGGCGGAGGCCCGCCGTGAGCGTGGCACGCTCGGCAGCATCTGGGGGTATGAGCGAGAGTGGCGCGATACGACGCTGGGCTATGTCAAGACCGCTCCGTCGACCCAGGTGGCGATGATCGTCGATCCACCCGACGGCCGCATCCCGCCGCGGACGGCGCGGGGCGAGGAACTGGCCGCCATGGCGCGCGAGGAGCGGGCGCGAACAGGCGACCGGCCTGCGGGAGGTCCCGAGGATCTTTCATCGTGGGTGCGGTGCATCACCCGTGGCCTGCCCCGCATGATGATGCCGGGCGTCTACAACAATGGTCTACAGATCTCGCAGGGACCGGGGTTCGTCACGATTCAGAACGAGATGATCCACGAGACGCGTATCGTTCCGACCACCGAGCGCCAGCGTCTCGGCTCGAGCATCACGAGCTGGTTGGGCGACCCACAGGGGCGATGGGACGGCGACTCGCTCGTCATCGAATCGACCACCTTCAACGGTGGCGCGCCGTTTCAGGGGTCGACCGACACCATGAGACTGACCGAGCGCTATACACGTGTCGGCGTCAGGCGCCTCGAATACCGATTCACGATCGATGATCCGATCATCTGGACCCGACCGTGGACCGGCATGTTTCATTTTGATCTTGACGACGATCAGTATGAGCTCGTGGAGTACGCGTGCCACGAAGGAAACTACGGCATGACCAACATCTTGAGCGGGGCACGGGCCCGAGATGCTGCGGCGGCGACTGAACGATAGTGGAGGCGTCTGAATGCGACCCAGCATACACGGCATCGCGCTCTGGGCGGGGCTGAGTGTCTCGCTCGTTCTCGCGACCCCGCAGGCTGTGGCCCATCACGCGTTTTCGGCTGAATTCGACGCCAGCCGGCCGGTTGCGTTGCGTGGAAAGATCACGAAGATGGAGTGGATCAACCCGCATGCCTGGATGCACCTCGAGGTCACGAGAGAGGACGGCACGGTCGAGAACTGGATGATCGAGGCCGGACCTCCCGGCGCGCTCGTCCGCCGTGGCTGGAGTCGCGACTCGGTCATGCCAGGGATCGAGGTCCTGGTCGAAGGCTATCAGGCGATCGATGGCGGATTTCGCGCGAACGGTCGCGACGTCACGTTTCCGGACGGGCGTCGGCTCTTCGCCGGATCGTCCGGTACGGGTGCCCCACTGGATGGCCGAGACCCGACCGAGTCAAGTCCCCGCTAGTGTCCTGCGTTCAGAAACACGGCACGACGTCGCTACTGCACGCCGTCCGACGACGCTGTGCTTGTGGGCAGTAGTCTCTGGGTCGACTCGGTCACCGAGTCGATCTTCTCCCGAGAGTAGAAGACCGGGAAGTATCGGTCCCGGGCCCACAGCTCGAACAGATCGCGATAGTGTGGGTCATTAAAGCGCTTTTCAGATAGCCCTTGTACTGCTTGGGCTCGTCGTGGTACTTCTGCATGCACCAATGCAGGAGGACCGATGCAAGCCTATTCGATGGATCTCCGAGAACGGGCCCTGCTCGACAGTGATGCCGGGATGAAGGCCGCGGACGTTGCGGTGAAGTACCGCGTGAGCGGGTCGTGGGTGCGGCTGTTGAAGCAGCGTCGGCGGGAGACGGGCGAAGTCGCGCCGCGCGTCCAGCGGCACGGGCGGCGCCGGATGTTGGAGCCGCACCTGCACACCCTGGCCGCGCTGATCGCGGAGCAACCGGATCGCACCTTAGCCGAGCTGAAGGACGCGCTCGGCACGCCGGCCAGTCTGGCGACGATCTGGCGCGCGGTGGCGGCTCTGGACGTGACCGTCAAAAAAAACGGTCCGGCCCTCCGAACACGATCGACCTGACGTCGCGGCCGCGCGGGTCGTGTGGCACGCCGCCGCGCCGACCTGGGATCCGACACGCCTGGTTTTTCTCGATGAAACCGGCATGACGAACAATCTCCTGCGGCGGTATGGTCGGGCCCTCCGCGGGGCCCGCGTCCACGACCACGCGCCGTGCGCCCGGTGGCAGACCAGTACGTTTCTCGCAGCGCTGCGGGTGACTGGCCTGACCGCGCCCGGGGTCTTCGACGGCGCCATCGACGGGGCGAGCTTCCTCGCCTATATCGAACAGATCCTCGTGCCCACCCTGCATCCCGGGGACATCGTCATCGCCGATAACCTCAGCGCACACAAAGTGGCCGGCGTCCGCCAGGCGATCGAGCGCGTCGGCGCCACGCTCTGCTATCTGCCGCCCTACAGTCCGGACCTCAATCCCATTGAACTCTGCTTCGCGAAGCTCAAAGCCCTCGTGCGCGCCGCCCGCTGTCGATCCACCGAAACCCTCTGGCCTTTCCTCGGCGCCTGTCTGCCGCACTTCAGCCCCGAGGAATGCCGCAATTACTTTCGACACTGCGGCTATCCGGGCACCACACGGTCATGAAAAGCGCTTTAGGGTCGCCAGACTGACCAGGGGCGTTCAGACCGATAGAGTGATCCCAGTTCTCCGTGTCGGCGATGATCATGAACGATGCTCCCGATGTCTGGTTGTCGCCAGAACCAGTGTTGTGCACGGTGCCGCCATAGCCGCCTCGCGGGAATGGCCCTACATCAAGCCGCCGCCTCAGGTCGGCGTTGACCGCCGCTCCGATGGGGTGACGGATCAACGCATGCTTGAACTTCTCCCCTCCGTACCGCCAGGTCGTCATATCGGACGTGCCAAAGCGCTCGTGGAGCCCGTTCAGTGCCTCAGCAAGGCTCGCGCGAAGAAGCGCGTCCCGCCCAGCAATCGGGTCGTTGCCGAATCGCCCATCCGGCGCCGCCAGCCAGTCAATCATCCGCTTGGTGTTAATGCCTCGAAATAGATGGACGGCCTCGGGTGGCACCATGGCGATCTTGATGTTCTCTCTGAGTCGGCGCTCCCAGCTGACGTAGATCGCAGCCTCCACCGAGCTCTTGTCGAGGACATAATCCCAATCAAGCAACATCCGACGGGTCGTGTCCGCCACGCCTTCGCCTGCTTCAAGGTTCCTCAGCAACGGGACGATGTTCCGCGCGGCCACCGAGAGCTCATCCATCTGGAGGCGCATCATGTCCACAACTGTCAGATGACGCCCGGCCTCGAGCACTTCGTTCACCCGGGCCGCCCGCATCTGGTCACCCCAGGTGTAGTGCAACGCCTCCCAGTACGGATAACCGTCGGGCACCGTGTAGTTGTTGGCCGTGCCGTAAAAGCCTTGCTCCGGGTTGAGCACGTGCGGCAGTGCCTTGATCGGCAAGTAGCCGTCCCATTCGTACCGTCCGTCGCCAGGCACCGGGACGAGACCGCTGTGATTCGGACGTATAGGCGACACGCCGACGGCCTGGTATCCGATGTTACCGTCGCGATCAGCCCAGACCATATTCTCGGACGGGATCCGGCTGTAGCTACATGCCTCACGGAACTCTTCCCAGGTCGTAGCCTGATTCATACGCAGACTGGCGAGATAGGGGGCTGAGCCGTAGTCGAGCCAGGCGGCCGCCAGCGCGTACGCCGTGTGGTGACCGGTGTCCTCGTGCAGGACCGGCCCGTGACGCGTGTATTTCAGCTCAACCGAGACCTCGCCCCGTCCCTTGACGGGGATTGACTCCTCGATGACCGTCATGTCCTCCCACTCGCCGAGATACCGATACTGGTTGGGATTGGCCGGGTTGGTGTCGTAGACCAATAGGTCTTCGTTGTCCTGTCCGAAGATGGTCAGGCCCCAGGCGCCATTCTCGTTCTGACCGATCGACACCCCTGGCAGAATCGGCTCGCCGCCGCCGATGACGTTCCACCCCGGCGCCACGAGATGTACCCAGTACCGGAGCGACGGGGCGGCCTGGGTCCGGTGTGGGTCATTCGCCATCATCGGAAACCCGGTGAGGGTCTTGCTTCCCGCGACGACCCAGTTGTTACTCCCAATCGCCTCGTCGTCCTCGTACCGCATGTCGAGCTCGCTCGGGAGTGCGGCGGCGAGTCGCTCGAACGTCGCCTCGTCACCCCGATGCGCGGCGACGATGTCCTCTGTCTCGAAGCGAACCGCACGCCGATGCGCACGATAGAGTGTGAGGATGTCGTCGCTCAACAGCGAGACGTCGAGCATCGGGTCGATCGTCAGGTTCGGATCGCCAAAGTAGTAGTTGAGCTCTTTCACTGCGTCGGTGCCCAGCAGAGCCACCGCCTGTGCGTTGTCGATCTCTCGGGTCACATTCCCCACCAGGCCGTTGTGTCGGGAGATGACGACCTCTGGTGTCCACCGGCCCGGCGTGAGGTCGAGCAGTGCAAACTCGATTGGCAGAAGCTCTGGTCGCCGCTCGGTCTCTGCGATGTAGGCATTGATCCCGTCGACAAATGCCGGGATGATCGTGTCTCCTCGCGGATGGTAGTGGCGCATCTCGGTCGTCATGTCTCCGCGGAACTGGTGCAGCCGGGCGCCGATGTCCCGCTCGAGCTCCCGCTCACCGAGAATCTCGGCCACTGTTCCGGTCGCCTGCCGCCGCCAGATCTCGAACTGGAACAGCCGATCCCGAACGGCGCTGTAGCCTTGAACAAAGAACAGGTCGTGCTCGTTCTCCGCGTAGATGTGGGCAATGCCCCAGTGGTCAGTCACGATCTCCACCGGGGCGATCAGCCCGTCGATCTGTAAGGTTTCCTGCTGGGCCCCGACGCCGGGGCCAACGGCCACGACCGCGAGCATGACGCAACATGACGCTACGATTCGCCTACTCGTGGCCAGCGACCGCCACGGACTCACTCGATATAGGCCACGTGTCATAAAACGCTCCGCCAGATTTCTCGTCCGGATCACACCTGGGGCGACGTCCCGGCAACGGTCAGACCGGCGAGCGCCCGTCGACTCATCGCTACGGTCACCGTGACCCGTAGCTGACGGTGACACCGTCCGTCGCGTCCTCGAGGTTCAGGCTGTCATCAGAGGCGCGACTGAGGATGGTCGCCGTGCCCGACCCGTCGGGCACCTGCCACTCGTAGCTCCACCGGTCGGTCCCCGTCGCCCGATGCCACGTCGCCCCACCATCAACCGACAGTTCGACCCCGGCTACGACACCACCACGGTCGGTGGCGTTCCCCGTCACCGTGACGGCACCGCCCGCCAGACGCGCGCCGTCCTCAGGTGACGCGACCGTCGATTGTGGTGCTGTCGTGTCGGTTGAGGCGATCGCCGGCTCGAGGTCGGTTTGCAGATTGGCCGGCTGGACACCCATGTCCGCAAACAGATTCACTGTGGCCTGCTGGAGGGCCGGTTCCGGTCCGTACGGATCGACGCCCACCCGATGCGAATAGGGGTTCAATGTCCGACCTCTGATGGACGTCGGGTGGTCGTGGAAGTTGTCGAGACCCCACGAGTACTGCACGCAGCCGCAGCCAAAGACCAACGCCCCGCTGGGTGCCCGGTACAGGGTCAACGCATGCGTCGCCGTCCTGGAGTCATACACGGAGCCCCAATCCATAGGGTATCTCGCGCCATCGATGGTCGTCTCTGACATCCGAATCAGCCCCGCCGGACGGAACCCGTTGTCCAGATCTTCGTCCCACTCGTGGCCGAGTAACCCGTTGGCGAGCGTCACATGCTCTCCCTCCTGTAGCCTGGCGACCTCAGTGTTTCGCCAGAACCGCAGCCGCCCGTATTTGGCTGGCACAGTCAGCGGATCTTGCTGATTCGCATTCACCGTGAAGATCGTTCCTGTCAGCGCGTTCTCGGGTTGTGGTCCCTCAGGGTTGGCCGCGCTCCCGTCGCGCCACGTTCCGGTCCACACATCTGCCGCTGGATCTATCTTCTCGGTCGGCTGAACTTCACCCAATTCTGTCTGGTTGCTGTGGGACTCCTTGTAGACCACCAACGTGCGATGAGGTGTATTGGACCCGTCGATGCTCGGCTCATATCGGATCTTCCAAAACACCTCGTTCCCGCTCATGAATGCCAGATTGACCCCGGCATCCCGCGCGGCCTCGGTGTTTTGCCGTTGCCCCGCCGACCAGTACTCGTCGTGTCCAATCGAGATGAACAACCGATGATTCTGCAAGAGGTGCCCGTAGCGGTGCGTGTCTAGTCCGGAGATATAGCTGACGTCGTATCCGTTACGTTCTAACCACCGCAACAGCGGATACTCTGCGTCGAAGAGCTGATTCACCGAGCTGAAGTCCCGGTTCATCACCGGCCGGTTGAAACTGACTTTGTGGGCGCGCATCGGGCGACCGGCCGTATCACCCGTCCGGGTCGAGCCTCGATAAGTGTTACCCAGCCCGTACTGGTTGTAGGCGGTCCACGACGGATCCGACGTCTGCATCACGACATCAGATTGACTCGCGTCATCCCTGACCACGAAGATGATGTGGCTCGCTCGCGGTTCGTCGATCGGGTTCCGCAGCTGGCCCAGGCCGAGCGCCCCGTACGCGTGAGGCGCCGCGTCTGGCGGCTCGCCCCCGGCCCGGCTGTTGTCCATCCGCCACGTGTCGTCGCCGTCCTCTCGGACGAGACGGGCGACGTAGACGCCCGACACGGCATCTTCCGGAATAGGCCACGACGCCGACACCGCCCACGTTCCACAGTCGTACAAGCGCACGCTCCAGTCAATCGCGCACGGCGGCTGCTCCTGCGGGAGCGGCACAGACGGACGAACTGTTGCCAGGCGGCGTGCCCCGTCGCCTCCGTAGTACCCCATGCGGTAGATGTCGACGCGATAGTTCGCGGAATCTGTGTCGATCTTGAACTGCGCCGTTTCGCCGAAGTTGTAGCTGATGTCGGTCGCAAAGCCCTGAATCGTCACATCACCGGCGCCGTTGATGTCCCACTCGGTCGACGGATTGCCCGGCTTGCAGTTCTCGGCGATAACCCAGTTCGCAGGCTCAACACACGGGTCGCTGGCCTGTGCCGCGGCCGGCATGGCCGTGAGCGTCATCACCACACCGATCGTGGCTGCGCACAGCCAGCCCCGTGATGCATCTGCGGTCGATTGCATGTCGTCCCTCGTTTCAATGCACGTTCCGACTACTTCAGTGTTTACCATGTTCGTGCCCTCGGGCCTCGCACGACCACGCCGTGACTCACCGGTCCGATGTTCCCACTGTCGTCTGTCGCGCGACTCAGAATCGTCGTCTCCGAAACACCCGCCGGCACACGCCATTTGTACTGCCACCGCTCGGTTCCGACGGCTGGGTGCCACGTGACGCCATCGTCGGTCGAGACCTCGACCGCGGAGACCACGCCACCCTCACGCTCGACCGCCGTCCCGCTGACAGTCACCATCTGTCCCACCACCGCGCCGTCGCGCGGTGTGCCGATCTGCGCAAGCGGTCCGGTCGAATCCTGCGACGGCTCGGCCATCATGAGCTCCGGCTGCAGACTCGCGGGCTGCACCTCCATGTCTGCCAGCAGGTTGACTGTCGCTTGCTGCATGGCCGGTACGGTGCCCATCGGGCTGGGTCTGACGCGGCCGGACGGCGTGATGAAGTAGGTATGGAGGTCGTCAAGACCCCACGAGTACTGGGCGCTCCCGGCACTGAACACCAGGGCGCCGCTGGGTGCACGATAGAGCGTCATGTGGTGGGTCGCGCTTCCAGAGTCATAGATGGAGCCCCAATCCTGCACATACGCAACATTGTCGACGGTGGTCTCAGACAGACGGATCAACCCTGCCGGTCGAACGCCGTTGTCGATATCCTGATCCCACTCGTGTCCCAGCACACCCCGACCGAGAACGGCTGTTGCCCCTTCGTCCAGGCCTGCGACATCGGTGTTGCGCCAGAAGCGCCTCTGGCCGTAGCTCGCGGGTACGTTGAGGCGATCATTGCGGAAGCGTCCTACCGTCGCGATCGTCCCGGTCAGGGCATTCTCTGGGTCGGCACCCTCTGGGTTGAATTCGCGCGGGTCACGCCACGTTCCGGTCCACAGTGCCTTCTGGGGATCGAGCTTCCCGTGGGCAACCGTTTCCCTAAACGACACCAGCGTCCGATACGGCCGCTCCTCGGGCATCAGACTGGACAGATAGCGGGCCTTCCACATGCTGACCCCACCACCGATGAAGGCCAGGTGCACACCCGCATCCCGCGCCGCCTCGACGCTATCCCGTTGGGCTCTCGTCCAGTACGCGTCATGGCCGGCGGACATGAAGACCCGGTGATCCTGGATCTGCTCTCCTCTTCGGTCGGTGTCGACGCCGGCAAAATAGCTCACGTCGTAGCCATTCCGTTCGAGCCACCGGACGAGGGGGTACTCGGTGCTGAAGAACTGGTTGTTGATATTGCCAAGACGGTTGGTGAGCGGCCGGTTGTAACTCGCCATATAGGCGCGTGACTGAACATCCTCCCCGGCGCCACCCCCGTCGACCAGCGACCACGAGCCATACAGGCTGGAGCCACCGTAGCGGTTGAATGCGACCCAGGTGGGATCCGAGGTCTGGACCAACACGTCGGACCGGCCGGCGTCATCACGCACGACGAACACCATGTGGCTCGCGCGCTTCTCTACGAGCGCGTCGCGCAGGGCCCCATCGCCATTCGCACCGTAGGCGTGGGGACCCGCCGGCGGGCGCTGAGTCGGAAAGAAGCGCTCGCCCTCCACCTGCCAGGGCTCGGGTTCGTCATCCTCGCGGACAAGCCGGGCAACGTAGACACCGGAGACCCCGTCGGACGGTACCGCCCAGGATGCCGACACGAACCAGTTCCCGCAGTCAACGAAGCGCATCCCGGTGTGAACGCGGCAATTAGGCTGAGCCTGCGGGAGCGGCGCGGACGGCTGGATCGTCTCTACCAGACGGGCACCGCTGCCCCCATACCAGCCCATCCGATAGATATCAATCCGGTATCGCGGCGAGTGCGTCTTCACTTTGAACTCTACCGTCTCACCAAGATTGACGCTGATCTCCGTCGCAAAACCTTGGATCTCGGGGTCGCCTTCCGCGTTCACGTCCCACTCCTCGCGGGGATTGCCGGGTCGGCAGTTCTCCTCCACGATCCTGTTGGCGGGAGCCGCGCACGGGTCGGCATCCGCTGGCGGCGCCTGGGGTGCTTGCCCGCGAAGCTCCACGCCCGAACCCATGATCAACACTTCCACCGCCAGCACGACCGTGCAGCACCGCACCAAACACTTGAGACTTCGCATAAGCACCTCGTTTTCGACCGAGCCAATGCACTCGACGCCAGGATGTCGTGGTCGGGTGTCCCGATCACGACCCTTTTACTGCAATCGCCTCGGCGATACCAGGCCTTTTCGCTGCCCTGCGCTACAATAGGGACGCTCAGTGGTCGATTTTGACCCCGTACGCCGTTTCCGGACTCCCAATACGCAGGCTGAGGTATCCCATGACTTCGATTCCGCGACGTACTACACCCCTCGTCATTGCGATCCTCTTGGTCGCCCAGACCCTCTTCGCGCAGGGACTCACGGTCGCCGAGCCCGAAACAGTCGGGATGTCATCGGAGCGCCTTGGCCGCCTGACCGAGACGCTTCAAGACTACGTCGACGACGGCCGTCTCTCGGGCGCCGTGGCGATCGTCGCTCGCCAAGGCGAGATTGCCTACCTCGAGGCAGTGGGCCAGCGCGACAGTGAAGCCGCGTCGCCGATGGCGCATGACACCATTTTTCGAATCGCGTCGCAGACCAAGGCGCTCGTGAGTGTCGGCGTGATGATGCTGCAAGAAGAGGGCGTGCTCCTCATCACCGACCCGATAGGAAAGTATCTCCCCGACTTCATGGCGACGACTGTTGCCCAGCCGAACGGCCGGGGCGGATACGATGTCGTCGCGGCGAAGCGACCGATCACGATTCGGGATCTGCTGACCCACACGGCCGGGATCAGCTACGGCAGTGGCCCCGCCGCCGACGCGTGGGAGGACGCCAGTATCACCGGCTGGTATTTCGCAAACCGTGACGAACCGGCGGGTGACGTCATGGCGCGGCTCGCCAAGCTTCCGCTCGACGCGCACCCGGGCGAACGGTGGATTTACGGTTACAACACCGACATTCTCGGCGCCATGATCGAGCGCATCACCAGCCAGACGCTTGGCGCGTTCCTGAGCGAGCGTATCTTCAGGCCCCTGGGCATGGACGACACGCACTTCTTCCTCCCCCCGTCCAAGAGCGATCGCTTGGCGGCAGTCTATTCCTCGACGGAACATCGGGGCATCGAACGAGCACCCAACCCGGGGCACATGGTGGGCCAGGGCGCTTACCTGGACGGCCCGCGCAAGAGCTTCTCGGGTGGCGCCGGTCTGCTGTCGACTGCGACCGACTACGCGACGTTCTTGCAGATGATGCTGAACGGCGGTGAGCTCGACGGCACGCGTATCCTGACACGGAGGACGGTCGACTTGATGACGATCGACCACACGGGCGACATCGAGTTCAGGGATGGTCAGGGCTTTGGCCTTGGCTTCTCAGTCCGCACGGACCCTGGCGCCAGCGGCCTGCCCTCGTCGGTGGGGGAGTACGGTTGGGGCGGCGCCTACCACTCGACCTACTGGGTCGACCCGCAGGAGCAGATGGTCGTCGTCTATTTGACTCAGCTCATCCCGGCCCGAGGCATTGACGACCACGACAAGCTGCGGACCCTCGTCTACCAGTCGATCGTCGACTAGTGGCCGAGTAGGAAGGATACGGCCTCACTGGAACGTCACCCGCTCGAGGCTCGGGGGATCCGGGTCAGCGAAGTGAGGGTGGACGACGTAGACGTCTTCTCCGACGACGGCTCCGGTCGTGGCTTGGGTCTCGTAGGGTGCCACCCCCGCCGGCTGCGCGGTCGCCCACTCGTCCTCACTCGTCAACGTCACGACGCGGCTCTGGGAGTTGCTGACAATGGCCAGGCGACCATCAGACATCCAAACCATTCCGTCTTGCCCGTCAATCTCCTCGGGGAGGGTGACCGCGGTCGCCCCCGCCGGATCGTCGACTGGGACCTTCCACAGGGCCGTGCCGCCACACACCAGGAGATACCCAGAAGGATGGTGCACGATCCCGTTCGGTCCAAACCCATCGAAACGGTGCAGGACGGAAACCGCGTAGTCGGGCCCGACCCGATAGACGACGCTCATCCGCGTATCGGTCACGTACGCCGTGCCATCATCCGCCACGGTGACGTCGTTCGCGAAGTACGCGGCGTCCGCCGGGGCCTCCATGATGGAGGCAGCAAGGTCCACCATCGCGATCCGCTCTCCGGTGGTCAAGTTGTAGACGCCGAGCTTCGCCTGCCCCGGGCCGGCACCATCGAAGACCGACCGGTCGGAGTTGGCCACCAGGAGACGGTCGCCGAGTTCGTCAACCTCGATCCCGACCGATGAGACCAGGTCGGGATCGCTCACGACCGCCGTCACGCGACCATCATCGTGAATCTCGAAGATCGAGCCTTCCGAGAGCGAACCGGTCAAGAATCGGCCGTTCGTCGCATCGTATTCCACACCTTCGGGAATGAACCCTCCGCGCTCCGCAACGATCATCTCCGGCGGTGCGGCCGGTGACGGCATCGCAGATTCGGATTCCGCCGCTGCGGCGGCAGGCTCCGGCGCGGATGGTTGCGGTTCGGCCGCACATCCCACGAGCGCCGCAGCCACGGCCATCATGAGCATCTGGTTACGCATCACGGAACCTCCACGTCTCGCTGCCAACAAATAGCACACCACGGATGGCCGTGGCCCACTTCACACGCACATCCTGCGCTTGCGGCAACTTGACAGTATCGGGCTATTCTAACCGACCCGGATAGGTTCCGCGCGACCCACAGACATCTCGTCGTTCCTTGCGTAGAATGTGTCAGCGGATCCTCTCTCACCTCCCGAGGCGAATCATGGCTTGGATCAAGACCATCGCACCTGCCGACGCCACCGGCACGCTCCGACGCGAGTTCGACAAGGCGATCGCTCGTGCAGGCCGAGTGTTCAACATCGTACAGATCATGGGGCTGAATCCCGCACACCTACGGAGCAGCATCGACCTGTATCTCAAGTTGATGCACGGGCCGTCCCAGCTCAGCCGCGCACAACGCGAGATGCTCGCCGTGGTCGTGTCGACGGTGAACCGGTGTCACTATTGAACGGAGTCGCACGCCGCTGACCTCCGGGCTGAGGTCACAGATGATGGCTTCGTCGATCGGTTCAAGGATGATCGGCGCACAGTCGCGGTCGGCGCGGCCGATCGGGCGCTACATGACTTTGCGGAAAAACTGACGCGCGAGCCGTGGACCGTCAGCAAGGACGACGTCGATGAGCTGCGTCGAAACGGATTCCATGACGCGCAGGTGAGTGACGCCGTTCAGGTCATCTCGTATTTTAACTACATCAACCGCGTCGCCGACGGCCTCGGTGTCGACCTCGAAGACTTCATGCCTCCCACCAAGGCGACGAACAACCACTAGAGTGACGAAGGCCGTGACCCGGGCCGACCCGACAGGACCATATGTGTGCAATGCGCAGCGAGCGAGAAAGGAACGAACGCAATGGCGGTAAAGCTCGAACAGGACGGATACGTGACCACGGTGGTGCACAGCCGGCCGGAGGCTCGGAACGCCATGGACCCGGAGTCGGCTGATGCTCTGGTTGATGCGTTCCTCGGCTTCGAAGCGGACGACAATGCGCGCGTGGCAGTTTTGTGGGGCGAAGGCGGAGCGTTCTGTTCCGGCTGGGATTTGAAGTTCGTGGCCAGTCTTTCCCCAGCCGTGCTGGAGCGTGAACTGGCGTTTCCTGAGCAGGACCCCGCCGATGTCAACGACGTGCCTCGCGGCCCCTTGGGGCCGACACGATTGGAACTGTCGAAACCGGTCATTGCGGCGGTCGCCGGCCCAGCGGTCGCCGGCGGTATGGAACTCGCTCTGTGGTGCGACATCCGGATCATGGAGGAGCACGCGTATCTCGGCGTGTACTGCCGACGCTGGGGGATTCCCTTGATCGACGGAGGCACCGTGCGCCTCCCGCGCCTCGTGGGACAAGGCCGGGCGCTGGAGATCATCCTCACGGGGCGAAAGGTCGCAGCCGAGGAGTGCCTGCGAATCGGGGCCTGCGAGTCCGTCGTGCCCGATGGAGAGAGCCGCGCGGCCGCAGAGGCCATGGCGCAGGAGATCGCGCGATTTCCCCAGCGGTGTGTCCGTGCCGACCGCACATCGGCGATCCGGCAACATGGCAGGACGATTCGGGAGGCGATGAAGTACGAGTGGCAGAACGGCCAATCACCGATGCACCAGGAGGCGGTCGAGGGGGCCGCGCGTTTCTCACAGGGTCTCGGGAGGCACGGAGACTACGAGACAATCTGAGGACATGCGCGCGTTCGGCGCGACACCCCGATCGGTTCGCTGAGTATGATGTGTTCATCTGGTCGGCTCTTATCAGTGCAATCGTACAGCCGCCGAGTCACAGGTCTGCATATGTCAACCACAACGTGAGTAACACCGTCGCCTCCTTCAACGTCGAATACACGCGGTTCCTGGACCCATCAGGCCGCGCAACCCAACCTATTCCCAACGGCACGAGCGACCGGGCCACGCTGGTCGACCTGTACCGGGCGATGGTATTGACCCGAACCTTCGACGCCAAGGCCGTCGCCCTCCAACGGACCGGACGCCTGGGCACCTTCGCGTCGTCGCTGGGGCAGGAGGCGGTGGCGGTCGGTGTTGGCGCTGCCATGGCGCCTGAGGATGTGCTCCTCCCATATGCCCGCGAACATGGCACACAGCTCCTGCGCGGTGTGAGCCTCACAGAGCTGTTCCTGTTCTGGGGCGGCGATGAGCGTGGTAGCGACTACCAGGGGCCGCGCGAGGACTTCCCCGTCTCCGTCCCTGTCGGCAGTCACATCCCCCACGCGGCTGGTGTCGCGCTCGCCTTCCAACTCAGACACGAGCCGCGCGTCGCAGTGTGTGTGTCGGGTGATGGCAGCACTTCGAAAGGCGATTTCTACGAGGGGATCAACCTGGCGGGAGCGTGGAGTTTGCCAGCCGTGTTCATCGTCACGAACAACCAGTGGGCCATCTCGGTGCCACGCTCGGCACAAACGGCGGCTCAGACGCTGGCACAAAAGGCGATCGCCGCCGGCTTTCGTGGAGAGCAGATTGACGGGAACGATGTTGTTGCGGTGCACCACGTCGTCAGTCGCGCGCTGGAGTATGCGCGGCGAAACGGGACCCCCCACCTCATCGAGGCCATCACCTACCGCTTGTCCGACCACACGACGGCCGATAACGCCAGCCGCTATCGAGACGACGAGGTGGTGGGGAAGCATTGGCAGGAGGACCCGATCGCGCGGTTGCGTACCTACCTGACCAACGAGCACGGGTGGTCGAAGGACGAGGAGGAAGCGACGTTGGAGTCGTGTTCCGCCGAGGTTGAGGCCGCCGTGGCGGAGTACACCGCGACGCCGCCGCAGCCGGCTACGGCACTGTTCGACTACATGTACGAAACGCTGCCGGAAGATCTAGCCCGTCAGCGCGCCGAGGTCATTCGGGAGACCGATGACGATGGCTGAGCTCAACGTCGTCCAGGCACTGAACCTGGCTCTGGCCCGAAGCCTGGCCGACGATGAGCGGGTCTTGGTCCTCGGCGAAGACGTCGGCGTGAACGGCGGGGTCTTTCGTGTGACTGAGGGGCTCTTCGATCGCTTTGGGGCGACCAGGGTTCTCGACACACCCCTCGCAGAAACGGTCATCGTCGGCGCGGCGATCGGTGTCGCCGCCCAAGGATTTCGACCGGTCGCCGAAATCCAGTTCATGGGTTTCCTCTACTCGGCGGTCGACCAGCTTCTGAGTCACGCGTCGCGGCTTCGCTGGCGCACCCGAGGACGGCTGACGTGTCCGCTCGTTGTGCGTGTGCCATATGGCGGTGGCATCCACGCGCTCGAACACCACTCGGAAAGCACGGAAGCGCTCTTCGCCCATGTGCCCGGCTTGCGGGTCGTGATTCCCTCGTCACCTCTGCGGGCCTATGGGATGCTGCTCGCGGCCATCCGGGATCCTGATCCCGTATTGTTTCTCGAGCCCAAGCGTGTCTATCGCACAATCAAGGAAGAGGTCATCGACGACGGCACCGCTGCCCCCCTGGATGTCTGTTTCCAGTTGCGGGAAGGGAGTGATCTGACGCTGGTGAGCTGGGGCGCAATGCTGGTAGAGACGATGGCGGCGGCCGAGCGGCTGGCCGAGGATGGGGTCACCGCTGATGTGATGGACGTAGGAACGTTGTCGCCGCTCGACATCGACACGATTCTTCGCTCGGTCGAGAAGACGGGTCGGTGCGTCATCGTCCATGAAGCGGCCCTGACCGGCGGCTTCGGTGCCGAAATTGCGGCACGTCTCGCGGAGCGCGGGCTCCTGTCGCTGCAGGCACCCGTCAAGCGGGTGACCGGCTACGACACGGTTCCCCCCTTGCCTCGACTCGAGCATCTCTACGTTCCCTCGTCTGACCGCGTGATCGCCGCGGCCCGCGAAGTGATGGCATATGAGTGACCTCCCGATGAGCGTCTTCACCCTTCCCGACCTCGGTGAAGGGCTTCACGAGGCTGAGATCGTCGCCTGGCACGTATCCGAAGGCGACCACGTCGTCACCGACCAGCCCTTGGTCTCGGTCGAGACCGACAAGGCGGTGGTTGAGATTCCCTCGCCTCACTCGGCCCGGATCACACGGCTGTTTCGGCAACCGGGTGACCGTCTCACCGTCGGCGATCAATTGGTCGAGTTCGAGGCGGTCGAAGCGGCAGCCGACACCGGGACCGTCGTTGGCGACATCACAACCGACGCTGCAGCGAGCGTGTCACACCCTCCCGCGCCTTCAGGTCGCGCGAAAGCGACGCCGGCGGTACGTGCGCAGGCGAGGAAACTCGGTGTGAACCTGTCGATCGTCCAGGGCACAGGTCCTGACGGTGTGGCGACGAAGGGGGATGTCGAACGAGCGGCGGGCGTCTTGGCGTCGGCGGCCCCGGCCGAACCGCTCCGCGGTGTCCGTCGCGCTATGGCGGATCGGATGAGCAAGGCTCATGCTGAAGTGCCGCGCGCCACCGTCACCGACGAGGCCGACATCGACGCGTGGAGCGACAGCACTTCAGTCACACTTCGTCTGATTCGTGCCATCGTCGCTGGCTGCCGAGCGGCGCCGGCGCTCAACGCCTGGTTCGATCGGGCGGACATGACACGCCGGTTACACTCCCACGTCGATCTCGGTGTTGCCGTCGATACCGAGGAGGGTCTGTTCGTGCCGGTCTTGCGCAACATCGGGGAGCGCACACCGAGGGAACTCCAGCAGGGGCTGGAGACGCTCAAGCGGGATGTTCGCACACGGACGGTACCGCCGAGCGAGCTCAGGGGGCAAACCATCACCCTATCCAACTTCGGCACCGTCGGCGGAAAGTTTGCGGAGCTCGTCGTCGTACCTCCGCAGGTGGCCATTCTCGGTGTGGGTCGTCTGTATGAGAGGGTCGTCTTGGTTGGCGGTCAGCCGGCAGGGCATGCGACGCTGCCGCTCTCCGTCACGTTTGACCATCGTGCCGTCACCGGGGTCGAAGCGGCGACATTTCTCCGCGCGGTTGTCGAGGATCTCGAGCAGGCCGGTTAGGCGGAGGCGACCGTGCTTAGTACTTAGTCGACATAGCTGCGGCGCGCGAACACGGTGCCCCTCTTGTCTGCCAGCTCAACCTCGATCCGGTGAGTGCCGGGATCCCCGGGCGGTGCCTCCGCAAACAGGACGTAATGCCCGACCATGGCGTTACCTACCCGTACCATGGCTCGCGGCGCCGAACCCGCGCGCAGATAGAAGCCGCCCGTGTCGGTTGACGCCGACTGCAGCCCATGCGCCATCGTGTGGTAGTCAGCGTCGGTGACATCAAGCGAGAACACTGCCGCTCGGGCATCTTGGAGCGCCGCACGGGCTTCTGCGTAGCGCTGGTCGAGCCGCGCTCCGAAACCATTCAGCGTCGCCACCACTTGACCGAAGCCGTGGCCAATGAGCACGACCGACTTCGCTCCAGGCAACGGCTCCAACGCGTTTCCGAGAAGCTGCAGCGCACCCTCGATGGAATAGGTCTGACGCCCGAGATCCTGGCTGAGCCGAGCAACCAGAGACAGACGGCGCCCCGGTTCGATCGTCGGGGGCTGCTGGAACAGGAGCTCGTCGGCGAGTATTGTCCTGACACGGTCGATGTCCGCGCTAAAGCGCTTTTCATGACCGTGTGGTGCCCGGATAGCCGCAGTGTCGAAAGTAATTGCGGCATTCCTCGGGGCTGAAGTGCGGCAGACAGGCGCCGAGGAAAGGCCAGAGGGTTTCGGTGGATCGACAGCGGGCGGCGCGCACGAGGGCTTTGAGCTTCGCGAAGCAGAGTTCAATGGGATTGAGGTCCGGACTGTAGGGCGGCAGATAGCAGAGCGTGGCGCCGACGCGCTCGATCGCCTGGCGGACGCCGGCCACTTTGTGTGCGCTGAGGTTATCGGCGATGACGATGTCCCCGGGATGCAGGGTGGGCACGAGGATCTGTTCGATATAGGCGAGGAAGCTCGCCCCGTCGATGGCGCCGTCGAAGACCCCGGGCGCGGTCAGGCCAGTCACCCGCAGCGCTGCGAGAAACGTACTGGTCTGCCACCGGGCGCACGGCGCGTGGTCGTGGACGCGGGCCCCGCGGAGGGCCCGACCATACCGCCGCAGGAGATTGTTCGTCATGCCGGTTTCATCGAGAAAAACCAGGCGTGTCGGATCCCAGGTCGGCGCGGCGGCGTGCCACACGACCCGCGCGGCCGCGACGTCAGGTCGATCGTGTTCGGAGGGCCGGACCGTTTTTTTTGACGGTCACGTCCAGAGCCGCCACCGCGCGCCAGATCGTCGCCAGACTGGCCGGCGTGCCGAGCGCGTCCTTCAGCTCGGCTACGGTGCGATCCGGTTGCTCCGCGATCAGCGCGGCCAGGGTGTGCAGGTGCGGCTCCAACATCCGGCGCCGCCCGTGCCGCTGGACGCGCGGCGCGACTTCGCCCGTCTCCCGCCGACGCTGCTTCAACAGCCGCACCCACGACCCGCTCACGCGGTACTTCACCGCAACGTCCGCGGCCTTCATCCCGGCATCACTGTCGAGCAGGGCCCGTTCTCGGAGATCCATCGAATAGGCTTGCATCGGTCCTCCTGCATTGGTGCATGCAGAAGTACCACGACGAGCCCAAGCAGTACAAGGGCTATCTGAAAAGCGCTTTAAAGTCCAGCCACACCTTGAGATGGGAATCGAAAGACAGAACGGCAATCCTGTCCTCTGGTGTCAGGCGGTCGAGAAGGCGCCCACTCTCTTGGAGCAGGCTGAGCAGCCCAGCCAGACGATGTCCCTGGAGACTCTTCTGGACGACGAAGGCAATCAATCGGCCCCGAACACCCACCTCGAGGAGGCCGGCCGGTCCTGGTAGTTCCGACGGATCGAGTTCGGGTGCCGCGCCACCCGCCCAGAGGACAGATTCAACACGAGCCGGCTGGCCGTCGATGCGGACGACGAAGTCGGCCGGCTCCAGGCCCAGCAGGGCCCCACCCGTGTTGTCGACGACCCGCGCGTCGACGAGAACGCGGGCAACGTCTACACGCTCTATATACCGCGGCTGGGCGACCGCTGACTCCCCCAACACAAACAGGGCAAACAGGAGGAGGAAGACGGGAGCCCGATGCGCCACGCGCTGGGCCCTGCCGGCCGCCCGATTCACTGCTACCATATAGAATGGCTCTCGACGAACACGCCTTCTTCACGAAGAAACCGGAGAACCGACCGGGCTGCTATCAGTGCCCCAGGTGCCAGCGGAGTGGCGATTACAGCATCCGGTGGGTGCGACATTCGAAGAAGGACCGGCTGCCGCCTGGAGCAGATGGCGGCGACCGGACCAAGTTCGACAAACTGCGTGACTACCTGCTCCGACTGGACGACGCTGTCACGTGTAAGACCTGCGGCAAACGGTTCGAGATCCCATCCCAACACTCCCTGGTGTTCGTCGACCAGCTCGGAGGTCTGCCCAACGAGGCAGACCTCGAACAAGAGATCACCGCCGCGGCGGGAGAGAGCGAGCCCGAGCCTGAACGCAAGCCAAAGCTACCTGCGCGGTTCACCCGTAAGTCGAGTGGCTGGAAGTAGCCGAGATCACGCGGCCATTCCCAACACACCGCCCCCCATCAGACCTGGGTGAGCTGATCCTGCTTGGCAATCAGTTGCGTCAGCGCGGTCCGGTCTGGAGCCAGCAGCTCCGAGACACGCTTCGCGTTGATCTCCGTCACGATGATCTGGCCAACCTCCTGGTTGACGGTCTTGAAGATCCCGTGCGCCATCATTTTGTTGGCCTGATAGCGATTGTCCTCGGTCGGGCTGACGTAGTGGACGAGCTTGACCTTGTACCGATGCACCAGGTAGAGGTGAATCAAGGTCATCAGACGCTTTTGGCGTAAGGCCTCGTCAAAGGTGTTCTGGTCCCGAACGATGAGGATCCGGTGCCCGACGCGGTCACGGATGGGAGAGAAGATGACGTTCGCCAGCTTGTCACCTGACGTCCCGATAATCTGTAACTCGAGCAGCTCCGATCCGGCCCGCTGAGGTCGCAGCTCGACCCGCGGCGCGCCTGGTAATTGGTAGCGCTCGGCCCACATCGCCAGCCACTCCTCGAGTAGCTTCGTCGGGATCTCCGTCTGGACGAGGTGCTGACTCTGGGTGGAGGCCTTCCCCATCGCCTTGGTCGTCGCCGTGCGTCCCGACGAGGCGGCCAGGGCCGCATCGAGTCGGGGGCCACCGACCAATGTCTGCGGCGTCCGATAGGGTGATTCGACCAGACGGATCTTCCGCTGCAGTCGCGCCAGCGCGAGCATGCCGTCCTGCTTGATGGCTGTTGCGAACTCCTCGCTCGCCACGCCATCGATCTGGTGTCCCCCGTAGGTGATGAAGTTGAAGACAAACCCCAGCTTGCCCAGCTCGTCTGGGAACTCGCGTATCTCGTCCTCCGACATGCCGGTCGTGTCCCAGTTGAACGACGGAGACAGGTTGTACGCCAGCATCTTGTCTGGGAACCTCGCGTGGATCGCCTCGGCAAACTCCCTGGCGTCATCGAGATTCGCCGTCTTCGTCTCCATCCAAAGGAGATCGGAGAACGGAGCCACGGCGAGCGACCTGGCGATCGCGTACGGGAGGCCGCCGCGCACCTGGTAGTAGCCTTCCGGGGTCATGGCAAGCTCACAGTCCCAATCGATATCAACCCCGAGTTCCTGTGCCTTGTCGCGCGCCCGTGACAGCGGAATCTCCTTGGTGAACGCCTGCCAGGCCTCAGCGCTCATCTCGCACGTCTCGCCCTCGCTCGCCCGCAACTCGAGGGCCTCGGCGACCGCCTCGGCGTAGGTTGTGAGACCGGCCTCTTCGACCCAGACGTCGACGAACTTGTTGGTCACCTCATCGACGAACCGGTCCGCACTCTTGCCCGAGCTGGCCTTCTGCTCCTCAGCCTTTTCCTGAAACCAGGTCAGCAGACCGGCGCGCTCGAACCAGGTATGGGCCTTCGCGTAGTCGTCATCTTCCAGGGCATACAAGAGATGTCCTCGAACGTCGTCGACTCCGGCCTCGTGCACGTACTTCAATAGAGCCAAGTAGCCGAGCTTATATGACGGCAGGCCGACAGCTGTGGTCCCGAGCAGGAACGGTTGATCGCGCTCGTCACCGCGCCCGTCGATGAGATTCGCGGCCTCGGCGTCCGTTCGCGCCACGACGATGCCGGGCACCCCCATGATGTCGAGTTGGAATCGCGCCGCGTTGAGCCGCTTGATCTGCTCGTCCTGCGAGACGAGGACCTTCCCGCCCTGGTGACCGCACTTCTTCGTGCCGGGTCGCTGATCTTCGATGTGGTAGCCGGGAACGCCCACTTCGACAAAACGCCGGATGAGGTTCCGCACGTGCGGATCCCCTCCGTGCCCGGTGTCCGCATCGGCGATGATGAACGGTCTGAAATCATTGACGACCGAGCCCTGTCGCTCTTCGTCCGTCATTCGTAGGCGGAGATACTGCTGATTCTTGTCGGCGATCAACAGCGCACGCACGATTGTCGACGCCTCATCGGGAACTTGACTCAGGGGGTAGCTCGCCAGGTCGGGCCCGGGATCTTCCGTCACCGAGCCCTTGGCCGATGTCGCCCACCCGCCGAGGTAGATTCCCTCGATCCCAACGCGTTTCATGGCGACCGCTTGTCCCGGGGAATAGGGACCGAACGTCGTGATGCTCTGCCTGCCCTCGAATAACTCCACGAGACGCGGGTAGAACGCCTCGGCCGCCGTGCGGGCGATCGTGTAGTCGTGCTGGATCGTCCCTCGCTGCTCTACGACCTGGTCAGCCGAATACAACCGGGTAATACCGTCGAAGCGAGAACCGTCGAACCACTCCTGGGTCTCGTTGACCTCCTGCTGAAACGTACTCATACCGTTACTCACTTGTCCCTACAAGCCTGGATTGGCATCGTGCGTCTGCGGGCCGAATCGGCCGACGCGGTGAACGACTGTGACGGGCTCCCGTCCGAACCTACTTAGCAGATCCTACCCGAGGCGTGGCCAAGAGAACTAGTGGAGTGATTGAGAAACACCTGATGGACCGAGGGCGCCGATGCGTCCGGGTGGCCAGGCGCGACGAGCGAGCACATTGGGTATGTATGATCGAGGAGCAACGCAGCCAGACCGGATCCATGTTGAGTTACGAACCCCGCTTCTTCGTGAACGGCCCGTCTCCTCGGGGTTCGGCATCTGTCACCGGATCTTGGGGTCGGTGCCAGCCTTTCCTCCAGAGGTCGGCACGTTCCCTCGTGAACGGGTTCGTCCAAATCGGTCGCCGCTTACGCCGTGCCTCTCGGCCGTGTGCGAACACATCCGCCGACGAGAAGTTCTCGATACGCCGACCGGTCGGTTTCTCACCCATCGTCTGCCCCCTCCCACCCGTTCTCCGGGAACGACCCTGACCGCCGCCAGTCGCGCTCTCAGGATACTCCCTCTGCTCCCAACAACCTGCACCGTTTCCGCTATGGCCGCCCACGAGGAGCGGCTTGGCCGTCAGTCCGTGCCGCCTCGGGGCGATGGTTGGGAAGATGAGTGGGAGGGCACTGCTCCGAACGGCGCCCGTGCCGTTATGGACCGATCCGGCCCCAAGCTGAAGACACGCCATCTGTGCGGGCGTGAACGCGACAGCCTACTTCCGCACGGGAACGTTCGGAGCAGCGGCGCAGAATGCCTTCGTGACAGCCGCAGACGAAGGATTCGTCTACTGACACGTCCGAAGGCCAGCAAGGTCCGGCGGAAAATCCATGATCTGGCCTCCCTTCCAGGCTACTCGCACATAGAAAACGTTACTACGCGCGTTCCACATTCCTTATACGCCCGAGGCCGAGGCTTGTCAACGGGGTCCCACGAAGGCGACCGCCGTCCGAACGTGACCCTCGGATGTGATGAGGCTAGGTCCTGAGTTCCTAGTGTCCTGAGTTCGATATACCTATACACCGAGGGCAGCGATGCGCCCGGATGGCCAGGCACGACGAGCGAGCATATCGGGAATATTCGAGCCCGCGAGAAGATGGTCTCAACGCCGCCAGACGGGATGCAGCGCCGGCCGAATGTATAGGTATATCGAACTCAGGACACTAGTGGTGCACCACCACTAGCGGATGACCACAAAGTCGCTGGCCCATTCGTGCGGGCCCCAATGCACAACGATTCGACCGCGGTCGTCGCCGGCGGGAACGAGGGTCACGGCGAGCGGCCTGAACGCGCCGACGCCGCGTGAGTAGTCCACATCGATTTCAGCGACGTCGAACTCCGCGTTGTGCTGGGTCCCCCAGGAGTCGGGCTCGTCGTTGAAGACGAATCGCCAGCCCTGGCCCACCCGTCGGAGCCATATGCCGTAGGCGCCGGCGTAGCCAGGTGCCAGGTTACCGACCGGGATGTCCGTCTGCCCGAACCGCAACGACACGTCGGCCTTGAGACGGAGTACCGGAGCGCGAACGAGACGGACAATGTCACCGTCGCCCGTGGTCATCAGCCGCGGGTAGTCTTCGTCCTCAATGCCAACGCCCTGCCCGTACAGCATTGAGATGCGTGCGCCATCGGGCAACACGAGGGCACTCTCGTTACGCTCGGAGAGCGTGGTGCCACGCGCGAACTCCGTCGTGTCGGTCTCAGGCTGCCGCGAGGTTCCTCGTCCCGACACCCGCGGCCGTGGCGGCCGCGGCGGCAGCGCATCAAAGCGGAAGTCCGCGCTCCACGCATGAGGTCCCCAACGGAACGCGAGTGTGCCACTCTCGGCCGCCGTCGCGTGAATCGACGCTGTGAACGTCACGGGCGAGGCGACCGTTGTCCGATGAGTTAGGGGAATGGTCTCGACGCCATCATTCCCGCTGGATTGAGCCTCGAGCTCCCAACCCTGGGCGTTCCGCAGCAGCCAGAGCTCGAAACTGCCAGCGGGCCGCGGGGACTCGTCATCCTCCGCTGGTTCCGCGCCCACGGCCGGGGCGAGTGAGCCGATGCGCAGGGCCCGATGTCCGTCGAGCGTACCGACCCTGACGCGCGATCCGATGGTTCCCGAGAGGAGAGAGTCATGGTCGCGATCATCAACCGACAGATCCGGGGGATAGGTGATGGAAATCTCCTGAGCCTCGAGGGTGAGCGCCGCGTGCACGCGGCCGTCGGCTTCGGCGCTTGGTTTCACGCTCTGAGCGTGAGCGAGCGTCACCGTCAGGCAGGGAATGAGGCCGAGGACCACGCTCGGACGTCGAAAGCGCATGAGATACGCAGAGGGCGGCGCCGATCGACCCCGCCGCCTGACCGCACGTCGAACCGGCCTCGTGGACGGCTAGTTGTTGTTCGTCGCCGGTACCTGAGATTCGTCGACTTCGGCGTAGCCGATGAAACCAAGCGACATCTCGTCATCGGTCCGCGGGCCATAGCCGACGAAGCGAGTCGGGTCGAAGCCCTGGCGAACACCCCGCTCCGGCGTGTTGTCGTACCAGAAGTCGACGTCGATGCGTGTCCCCTTCGGGAGCAGCTTCGGCTCCTTGTATTTGTAGGTCACCTGCCAGCCCTGGTCGTATCGGGGAACGTCCAGGAGGAGCTCTTCACGCCCATCCGGGTAGAAGGCGGTGTACCGTGCGGCGATAGCGCGGATGTGGGCGTGTGGCCAGAGTGTGAGCACATAGGTGTCCTTATCGAGGACACGCGACGAACCGACACGGTAGTTTGAATGATTCGGCGGAATTTCGAAGCCGCGGTTGAAAATGGAGTTGTTGATCACTTTGTACTTCGGCGCCTCGTCCGATACGTAGAACCCGATCGCGGCCTGGCTCACGGCAGACGACCCCTCCGCCGGCTCCTTGTGGTAGTGCATATTAAAGGAGAGCGTCGACCCCTTCTGGAGACGTACGCCGAAGCCGTCCGGGAGCATGCTTGACTCGGAGCCCTCGGCGATGCAGCCCAGTGAGCGGCTGCCGCGAACGTCAGCACCCTCGTCTTCAACAGCAGCACCGTCAGCCGGAGCCGTCGCACTCGGCGGTAGCATCGACGAACACATGTGGTGGGTCACCCGGCTGTCACCGGTGCGGAACTCCCAGCCCCTCAGCCAGACGTCGGCCGGCAGCTCGGCTTCTGTCAGCTTCTTGTAGAACGATATGTTGAGGTCGTAAATGTCGTCCTCAATCAGATACGGCTCGGGCATCTTGACGACGAAGTCCGGCGTGCCCAGCGACCAGTCGTCGTTCCTCTCCTCGACCCAGCGCTTGGCCGGCGGAGCGTCGGCGAGGTTGCCCGCAGGTGCACCCGCCTCCACCCAGTTGAGGATCGTTTCAATCTCAGCATCAGTCAGTATGCGCTCGTTCGAAAAGACCCCCGTCGGCGCCGACGCGAACCAAGGTGGCATCTCGCGAGATTCGACCTTCCGCGCGATCGCACGAGCCCACGGACGCGTCTCCTGGTAGTCGGTGAACGACATCGGCGCGACCAGGCCGCTGATGTTCCGCCCCGACGGCCCATGGCACGTCTGGCAGTTCTCCTGCATGATCGGCAGAACATCCTTGTAATACGTCGCCCCGACCTCGGCCTCGTTCCCGGCCAACACCGGTGTCGCAATCGCCGAAATCATCCCGAGCCCAATAGCGACCAGAAGGGTGCGCTGGATCTTCATGGGGATCTCCTTGGCTGCCCGCGTCAAATTCATATGCGTATACGAATCCTTTTTACTACAACGGCCCCGGCACGGCAAGCCGAAACGTCCGCACTCCACGCCTGAGTCCACCCTCCCTCCCCGAGGTATGATTCGTCGAAGTCTGGCGACGGGCCCCTCCGCGCTCAGAGGCCACGTGATGGGACACCCACATCATCATCATCATCGGATCCGCCTCCCGACGTTGATCTCGGGCGCGCTGGTCGCGCTGACGGTGGCGCCAGGTGCGGCGGCGCAGGGTCCGTTCGACGGTTGGCGGGACCCGGTGGTCGTCGAGCTGGACGTGGCCGGGGCCAGAGACGGTGACCGGTTCCGGCCGCTGGAGCGAGGACGAATCGAACTGGGTCCCCGCGAGTCGTTCACGGTCGAGTTCGAACCATACGATCAGCGTGGACGCCGCTTCCCGTCGGACCGCTTCCAGATGGGCGTCGAGCTGGACGGCGACTGCGATGGACGCCTCTCGGTCTCCGAGACCAGGTCAGGCGACCTGCGGTTCACGGCTGGCCGCGACCGCGGGCGGTGTCGGGTGCTGCTCTATGTGCCAGGCAATCTCAACCTGGAGTTCGAGCTCGAGTTCGACGTGACCGGGCTCGGAACCACTAACTACACGCGCGAGCAAGCCGAGGAAATCGCAGAGCGCCTGTATCGGGCCATCCTGCAGCGAGAGGTCGAGCCGAGCGCGCGCGCCTCAGCCGTGGCCGAGATCCAGCGCGGCCGGCTGGTGAACCAAGTCAGCTCGATGATTGACAGTCGCGAATTCGCCGAGGTGCGGCAGAACTCGCGTCCGGCGGACCTGCTCGAGGCATTCTATGCGGGACTGCTCGAGCGGACGCCCGACTCGGCCGGTGCCAACGATTACCTCCGTGAGATCTTGCAGGGCCGCTATCAGGAAGCGGTGATGAACCTGGTGCAATCCGCCGAGTTCGAGGAGAGCCTGCCGTAACGGCGGGCCTAAGGAGTCCGTCCTGAGGTAACATGAGGTCCATCCGATACAGGAGAATCCAGATGACTAATCGCTATCTTGCCGCGGGGTTGGCCGTGATTGGCGTCGCATTGGCGGGGACGCTACCGGTATTCGCTCAAACAGATCCGTCTCGGACCGATCAACAGACGGTACCTCGTACCGCCGACGGCCGGCCCAGTCTACAGGGCATCTGGGACTTTCGAACGATCACCCCGATGGAGCGCCCCAGCGAGTTGGCTGGCAAGGAGGTCCTCACCCTTGAAGAGGCCGCGCAGTACGAGCAACAGACGCTGAGCGCACGGGACAAGGACCTTCGCGCATCGGACGGTATCTCGACCAACCGGGATGTGGCCAACGCCTACAACCAGTTTTGGTGGGACTATGGTGACCGGCTCACCGAGGATCGTCGCACCTCATTGATCGTCGACCCGCCGGACGGGCGGATTCCTTGGACTCCGACCGCGCTGGAGGATAGGCAGGCGAGGGCAGCGGCCCGCGCGGCCGAACCGGGAGGACGCATCACTCCTGGTCCGGAGGATCGAGGACTGGCTGAGCGATGTATCTTGGGATTCAATTCCGGACCGCCCATGGTACCCAGCGCCTACAACAACAACTTTCAGCTCGTTCAAACGCCGGACACCGTCGTGATCGTCAACGAGATGGTGCACAACGCGCGCATTGTCCCGATGGACGGGCGTCCGCATCTGTCTGAAGGGGTTCGTCAATGGGTCGGGGATTCGCGCGGCCGATGGGAGGGCGATACGCTGGTCGTTGAAACAACCAACTTCCTTCGCGACACCAGCTTTAGAGGTTCCAGCGAGCACTTGCATCTGGTCGAACGCTTCACACGGGTCGATACCGACACGCTCCTCTACGAGTTCACGGTTGAGGATGAGAGAACCTGGACCAGACCCTGGACGGCCGCGGTCCCGATGACAAAGACCGACGGTCCGATGTTTGAGTACGCGTGCCACGAGGGGAATTACGGCATGACGAACCTGCTCGCCGGATCGCGAGTGCAAGAACGCGACGCCGCCAGCGGGCAACTGACCGAGTCGAAGTAGGCCGGTCAAACACACGACGCGCTCTTCGCCGACGCAAGGTCGGCACTCAGCGTACGGCTGCGCTTAGTTGCCGGCCGGTCGTGAACAACTTCAAGTCGACGACGTCGCCCATCGCCCGATATCCGGCGTCGCTCGGATGCAGGTGGTCGCCCGAATCGTACACGGGCAGGAATCTCGACGGCTGGTCGGGATCGCGTACGACCGCGTCGAAGTCGACCACCCCGTCGTAGGCACCACTCGTGCGAATCCATTCGTTCACGGCCTGGCGTATCGTCTCTACCTCCGGTGTCCAACGATTGGCGCCCTCACACGGCAATAGCGTGGCCCCATAGATCTGGAGCCCCCGTGCGTGTGCCCGTGCGATGAGCTGGCGGTAGCCGCCGATGAGATCGTTCGCCGTCATCAGCGGATCATTCCGAAGATCGTTGATTCCCTCCAGCACGACGACGTGCGTCACACCGCTCTGAGTCAAGACGTCACGGTCGAACCGGGCCAGGGCATTGACACCCCTTCCCTCGCTCAGAACTCGGTTGGCAGCGATGCCGGTGTTGAGCACGCCCATGTCGATCCCCTCTTCCACCAGACGCCGGGCCAGCTGATCTGGCCACCGGCTGTTGGTATCTGGTGTCGAACGCGTGCCGTCCGTGATCGAATCGCCGAACGTCACCACCGCGCCGACCGATGCGGGCACCGTCACCTCGACGCGCGCCAGGAAGAACCAGGACTGCGTCGTCGTCGCCGCCGGCAAGTCCTCCACGCGCAGATGGTTCCCCTGTGGCGATACATAGCTCGTTTAAAACGCGCCAGTATGCATCGTGAGGGGCGACGTCCCCGAGGCAGTGTCGTCCGGGAGGTAGAGGTCAATCGCGAGATCCTCGGCTGCCGCCGTAGCCAAGTCCACCGGATCGCTGAGTACCCGCGCGCCGGCGGGGATGGTGATCTGGGCCTGCCCGTTGAAGGTGAGGTTTCGCGCAGAGCCGGCCACGATCGCGGCTTCGCTGTCACGTCGAGCAATCGAGGCACCGCCCACCGAAAGAGGCGCCGTTCCGAAGGTGTTGCTCAGCACCACTCGCACCCGATCGCCCCCCGTGGTTGTGCGAACAATCTGGCGTAGCGTCTGGTCATCGAAGTTCAAGATGGGCCGGCGCGCGGAACGCCCACCCGGGCCGCCACCCTCAGGCATTGGGTCCCGCGCCACCGTCGCGGTGGCCCAGGTGCCGACCCAGTGCCCATCGTCGGCGGCCTGTGCGAGTAGTGGAGCATCCACGACGAGCCCACAGATCGCGACCGTCGCAATGATCACGAGCCTCGACCATGTACGAATGCCCTCTCGAGCGAGGTATTTCATGCGCTCCTCCTCCTGGTCTGCGATCTACCTACTCCGACCCGTCGTCTACACCAAACGTGAGAAGCGCGGTGCCGGCCTGGATCGTCACGTACTGCTTGCCGTCGACGGCATAGCTGATCGGCGCCGAGTTCACACTTCCGCCGGTGCTCAAGTGCCACAGTTCCTCACCGGTTACCGCGTCGAGCGCAAAGAAGTAACCGTCCTCTGTTCCGCCGAACAGCAGGTCGCTCGCGGTGGTGAGCAGCCCCGACCGTGACTTGGGCTGGACGCGGTACTCCCACTTGACGTCGCCGGTCTGGGGCACGATCGCCCGGACGGCGCTCACATCATTGTCAAGGGGCTGGGTTTGATCTTGGCCGCCGCCGATGAACCGCTCGCCCGCCTCGTATTCCTCATCGCGGATAAAGAATTTCGCTTCGCCGTCAAACGCCATGACATAGACCAGACCGGTCCTGGGGCTGTAGCTGGGCGACCAGTAGTTGGCTGCTCCGCCCGCAGGTGGCGAGACGACCGTCCCTTCGACGCTGGGCTCCATGTTCGGCCTGCGGATCGGCCGGCCGTTCTCGTCGAGACCTTCCGCCCAGGTCTGCTTCGCAAAGGGCTTCCCGACAAGGAACTCCCCGGTCTCACGATCGAGCGTGTAGTAGAAGCCGTTCCGATTGGGCCAGAGCATCAGCTTCCGCTCACGTCCGTCGAACATCGCGTCGGCCAACACCGGAATCTGGGCAGCGTCCCAGTCGTGAATGTCGTGCGGCGTGAACTGGAAATACCACTTCATTTCACCCGTGTCGGCGTCCAGCGCCACCACGGAGTCTGAGTACAGGTTGTCTCCGACTCGGACCTCGCCGTTGTAGTCAGGCCCTGGGTTGCCGGTGCCCCAATAGACCAGATTCAGCTCGGGGTCGTACGAACCGGTAATCCACGTCGGTGCGCCACCCGTTCTCCACGAATCACCCGACCAGGAACGATTGTCGGGGTGATCCGGCCCCGGGATGGTGTTGAAGCGCCAGATGCGGACGCCCGTCTCTGCCCCATAGGCATCAACGAAGCCACGAATGCCGAACTCGCCGCCCGCGATACCGGTGATGATCTTGTCCCCGACCACGAGTGGCGCGGCCTTCTTGTTGTAGCCCTCTTTGGGATCCCCCGCCCCAGCGTTCCAGACCACGCTACCCGTCTTGGCGTCGAGAGCCACCACGTGGGCATCCATCGTGCTCATGAATAGGCGGTCGCCGGAGATCGCAACACCGCGGTTGCTCGGCCCGCAGCAGAAATTAAGCTCGTCGGGCAGCGGATGATCGTATCGCCAGTATGGCCGTCCGCTCGCGGCATCGAGAGCGATGACGCTGCTTGGCGACTCGGTGATGTACATCATTCCGTCGACCACGAGCGGGGTCGTGCCCGCACGGCCAGGCTCCTGCAGCTGATAGATCCATTGCACCTGCAGGTCAGACACATTCTGCTTACCGATGTGATCCAAACCGCTGTAACGTCGGCTCTTGTAGTCGCCCGAGTACATCAGCCAGTTGTGCGGTTCAGCCTCGGCGTTCACGAGACGGTCAGCCGTGACGAGGCTGGAGGCCGGCGCGGCCGACTGCGCGTCCGGCCGTTGCTGGCCCGCCAATGCGGGAAGAATACAGACGAGGACAGCGACGAATGCCCACCGCTTTATCATCATTGACTCCTTCTGGATTACCGCACGACGTCGGACGCCATGAACCGGGTTGCGATCGAGACCATTCTATGTCCAACCGCGGGTAGGCTCCATGTCCTGGACAACAATAGCTCTGGGGGGAGGGTCCGAATCCGCTCAGCAGATCTGCCAGCTGGACGACCTACTAAGCGGTGAGACGGGCACGCTCCGAACCAACGCGTGCAGGGATCTCGAAACAACTCGGCATTGCACGAGCTGTTTCGAGATCACCGCGCTAGCGCACGTCCGCAAAGAACGCCCGTACATCCTCGACGAGCAACTCGGGCTCCTCAAGCGCCGCGAAGTGCCCGCCGCGGGGCATCTCCGTCCACCGGACGATGTTGTATCTGGCCTCCGCCCACGTGCGCGGCGGCAAGGAGATCTCCTTCGGAAACAGTGCCGCTCCAACGGGAACTCCGATGTACGGGTCAGGCTGTCCGGTGGCGGTAACCCGAGACTCGTAGTACAGCCGGGCCGAGGAAGTTGCGGTCTCGGTCAGCCAGTACACCGTGATGTCCGTCAGCATCTCATCTCGCGTGATCGTGGCACAGACCGGGTCTGCGCCCCTGTCGCAGAGCCATCGGATCTTGTCGACGATCCAGGCGGCCTGGCCGACGGGTGAATCGTTGAGCGCAAAGCCGATCGTCTGGGGCTTGGTGCGCTGAATCTGGCTATACCCCCGCTCGTTGGCCGAGTACTCCGCTCTCTCGCGTACACGCTCGAGCTCCTCGGCCGACACGCCGGCCTCCGGATCTTCGACACCGGGCGGAGGACCGGCGGTGACGAAATTGATATAGAGACCGACCACTCGCTCCGGGTGTTGGATCGCGAGCTGCCTCATGATGCCGCTGCCGTAGTCTCCGCCTTGCGCACCGTAGCGTTCGTAACCTAGCCGCTCCATCAGCGTGGCAAAGATCCGAGCCATCTGAGCGGGGTTGTACCCTCGCTCGATCGGTTTGTCGGAAAACCCGAAGCCGGGGATCGACGGCGCCACGACGTGAAAGACTTGCGAGGCATCCCCACCATGGGCCTCCGGGTCGGTGAGCGGCTCGATAATCTTGATGAACTCGACCACCGACCCAGGCCAGCCGTGGGTGATGATGAGCGGCATCGCATCGGGAACGGGTGATCGCTGGTGGATGAAATGGATATCGAGTCCGTCGATGACGGTCTTGAACTGATCAAACTCGTTGAGGCGCCGTTCCTGTTGGCGCCAGTCGAACTCCGTCTGCCAGTACTCCACCAGCTCCTTCATGTAGGCCAGGTTGGCTCCGTAGTCCCAGTCCGCGCCTTCGATTTCGTCGGGAAAGCGCGTCCGCGCCAGGCGTTCCTGCAAATCGTCGAGGGCCAACTGCGGGACATTGATGGCAAAGGGACGAACCGCTTCGGGGTCCACTGGTGCAGACTCTTCTATATCTCTTCGTGTTGAGTCGGGTACCGACGCAGTCACCGCCGCGTCGTCCACACCACACGATGCAGCAGCAAGCGCCGCGACGAGCGTCAGTCCGACGACGTGCACCGGACCCACCATCTTTCTCTGTTGCCTGCTCTTGATTGGCTCATCACTCCAACTCTCGTGATCTCTCTCACTCCCGGGCGCGGCGGGACGGGCTAGCAGCCCGTGGTGAAAGCACCACCGAACGACGGGTCGGCCCAGACATGGCAGTGCCCCACGCGGAGGTCGGCGGCGGCGATGGTAGGTCGAGATAAGATCCACGGCGCGCCCCAACGCGTCTCCGGGAGTCGCATGAGCGACCACAACAGCCGAAGACACGCCACCGCATGCCCCTGAAGACTGCGGGGTGTCCCGACACCCGTGAGCGTCCGCATCAGCAACCCAAGGTTCAGTCCAGCAACGTGCAGCAGGACGCGTTTGAGGATGTTGTCGTGCCCCCGCAGGTATACGCGGCGTAGCCGCCCGGTGGCATAGAGATGGGCAAAGGGGCGTTCGAGTCGTTCCCCGCGCCGGCGCAGCAGGCGTTGCCCGCGCGCGCCGCGAAGACGCCGACGGTTTCGGTAGACGGCGTCGCGCGCCTCCGCCTTGTCTTTCCACTTACGCCTGCCGCGATCTGGTTCCGAGATGTAGCTGCGGAGGCCGATGGCTTCAAGATCGACGAGTTCCTGGTTGCTGTGATAGCCCTTGTCCCCGACGACCTCGGCAAGACGGCCCGCAGGCACCACGGTCTCGATGTGCTCCGCCGCGGTGATCAGCGTCGCGCGGCTCGTCGCCACATCGCCTTCATCGGCGTCCTGCACCGTCACCGCCACGACCGCGCCGGTGTCGAGGTCGACCGCCTGCTCCGCCTTGTGCGCGAGGTGCGTGCGGCCGTCCTTCATCTTGGTGATTCTTGCGTCAGGATCGTGCGGATGGGTCCAGTCGTCGTTCGAGCCTTTCTTCTTCCGCTTCCGATCGATGCGCGCCAGATCGGCACGCGTCGGGGTCTCAATCCCCGAGGCCTGGGCGAGCTGGATCAAGAAGTCCTGATACGCCTCGCCGGTGTCGCGCCGCACGATACTTCGCAGGGCGGCGTTCGCTTCCAGCGTCGTCGCATCGATACCGATCGTCTTGCCCTTGACAAGCTTCGCCTCAGCCAGTCGCTGCAACACCCACGCGAAGACAGCCTGATGCGTTTCCAGGTCGATCAGCCGACGCGTCCGCGAGACCGTCGAATGATCCGGCGGCGCTTCGTGCAGCTCCAGCCCCAAGAAGCTCCGCACGCTCAACGACTCGGCCGCCCGCCACGCGATCGCCCGCTCGGAGTCGAGCCCTTCGAAGTACCCGAGCAGCAACACGCGGAAATACCGGCCGGGCGGCAAACTCGGCCGGCCGATCTCATCCGCGTAGAATCGCTGACAGAGCGACTCGACGTACCCGTCGAAATCCGCTCTCTCGAGAATGTGATTCAGTCGCGTGTAGAACGGGTGCGCGGCGCTGCGAGGCAGATCTTGTGCGGCGACCCACATCGACGTCTGCTTGGGACGTCGCCGTCGTTTGCCCATGGCCATGCGCGTCAGTGGAGTACGCATGATCACTTCTGGCGATCGATCTAATTCGGTGACTTTCACCACGGGCTGCTAGCGGCACCCGACACTCAATGGCCGGTGCTGACGGTCTTGCGTCACATGACGAGTTCCCCGCCAAGCACCATCTCGTCGAGTACGAAGGTTCTCTTGACCTCGATTTCCCCCAGCTTGGTAATGAATTCGACTTCCTCGTCGCCCAGAGTGATCGCATCGTCTCTCGAGAAGGCGTATTCGATGATGACCGTCTCGCCAGTCCCGACAAAGACCTCGACATCCTCCGCCACGATGGGACCCGTGTCACCCCGCCGGAGAACACTCCCGGCCATCAATGCCTCTCGGTCTTGGGCCAGGCGAGCAAACTGCCGTGGAAGCCCATCGACGGAGACGACGTAGAGCGGTTCGAGCTGTGCGAGAAACTGCTGTTGCTCCAGTGGGATTCTCGCGTCAACACCGACCTGTCGCCTGACCAACGCTCGCTTCACCGGAGGCGCGCTGCGCCACGAAACCGTGAGGACCACCCTTTCTGGCGCCGCAGTGGAGCGATCAGCGCGACGGCGGCCCCATAGCTCCGGCTCGTCGGCATTGCGCCCATACACGATGTCGTTCAGGTCGGGAGGTTCCTGCAGGCTGGGCAACTCGGGAGGTTCGGGGACTCCTCTTTCATCCCCGGCGTCGCCGTCGTGGCGCCTTCGACGTCCACACGGCTGACGCGGTCTGGCCTCTGCCCGCGTGCTGGGCCGCGAAGGACCATCGTGACCTGGCGCGACCATGGTGAATCGGTCAACATGGCTGTTACCTCCTGGTCAGACCAGGTCGTGAAATCTTTTTCGTCCCAGAAGTCGGCGGCGACGAGCACTGTGCCGGCCAGGGTCCACATGCCAAGAGTCCGAGCGATTGCGTTCATGGCGCACCTTCCGGAATTGGGTGGACGGACTAGACCGATCATACGGGGCGAGGAGGCGACGTCAAGCCGGCTGTTGCCGGCGCGGTGCGACCCCAGGCTGACAGCTACGGATCGACCAGCAAGGCGCGACGAGGGAGCAATCGGGAATTTGAGACCGAGGAGCAACGCAGCGGGATGGGATGCCTGGGTGGCCGAATGCCGAGTTGTTTCGAGATCACTGCACTAGTGCCGATCTGCACTTGCAGATGTAGACGCCAGGGCCGCAGACGCAATGACCAGAAGCAGCGTACTCAAATAGACGCCGAATCTCCCGTCTGGGCCGTACATCTCCGTTGCGGCATGCACCGTCTCGCTCCAGGGCAGCACACCGGCCTCCGAACCCTCATGGACGCCAAACAGTAGCACCTGGGCGAGGAAGCCGAACGCGAACACCCGGGTGCCAACCCGGAGTCGATCGACCGCCACACGGCGTCCAACCCATATCCACGCGGCGACGCCACAGGTTGCCAGCAGCAGGCCGGCCAATAGGGTCGCGGTGGTGGCGACGGACCGTAACTCCACAAGCGCCGTCCACAGGAGGGACGATACCTCTTTGGTCTGCCGTACCACGATGAGAGCGGCCGCGGCAACAACCAGCAGCGTTCCCGCCCGCCCAGAAGCCAAACTGCCACTACCGTTGCGCCACGTCTCGCGTACGAACACAACTGCGATGACGGCGGCGACACATGCGTAGAGTGTCTCGACCAGCGCTTGGTTAGTACTTTGCTGAAAGGCCCACGCAGCGAGCACTGTGCAGGGCACAGACAGTATCAACCCACGGCGTATGGCGGACGCGGCGACGCTGTCACCGAGCCTGTCGAACCAGATCAGCGCCGCCCCGACCGGCATGAAGGCCTGAAGTCCTTGCGAGAGGGTGCGCACCAGGAGATTCAGCACATGAACACCACACCCTTCCCGTCATCTGTCTGGACCAGACTGCCGCTTCCCGTCACTGATGACGGCGTGACGATCGTGGACGAGGCGAAGGCAACGTCGAGCGCCATGGCGTCTGTAGGATCCATCGACGGAGGTCACAGGCATTCTAGTCCTGGACCGGGTCACGACTCCACCAGTCTTCGATCCGCGAGACGACTGGTGGTTCGGCGCGTTCAAGAAACTGGTACCCTGCACGTGATGGACGAAGCCGGCGCCTGCCAAACGTTCTTCGACTCCCTGGCTGAAATCTATCTCATCCGGTCGATCAAGCTCTACCGCCTACGACTGGATCCGGTGCCGCCGGTGCCCGTCCTGCCCTGCCTTGATCACGAGGCGATGCTCCACGAGGCCATTCCACGCCACGCCGCCGCATACGTGGAGGACCCAGAGTCGCACGACTTGCACGAGATCGTGATCGTCCCGGCCAGCGCACTGATCGAGATTGACATCGCGTCGACAGCAGAAGAGCATTCGGTCGACTCGCGCACTCGGGTTGTCCGGGAGCTGCGAAAACGGTTTCCTACGTACCGGGTCAAGACGAACCGCCCCTCCTACCTGCGCGGCGATCGGCGCGTGATGAACGCGTGCCGCGCACAGGTATCGCTACGAGATGTTCTCAACAGCGAGGACTTCGCGCTTCTCGACCGCTCGCTCGACCGGCTTCGCACTGTCGGCGAACTCATGGAGAAACAGTCCCGGGTCGCCTCGTGGGGGGTGCGGACCCTCACGGGGCCACTTCTGGCGACCACCGGCTTCGTCATCTATGGCCTTCTAGGAATGTTGACACCGCAGCTCGGCGAGCTCTGGGCCCGCGGTCTGCAGTACTCGTCGGTGGGGGTCCTCGGCGTGACTTTTGTGTACTACGGTCTGAAGGCGGTGCACCTGACAGAGATGGCCAACCGCGTCTGGAAGCGTGCGGCCGAGTACAGCCTCATCGTGACGGAACGACGGCGGTTGAAGAGCCGCGCGGAATGAGCGTGACCGGCAGTAAGCGATCGCTTCTCGAGGAACAGTTGCACTAGCATCTCTCATCGAGGCGGCCGATACTAGTGTCCTGAGTTCGATATACGTGTACACCGAGGACGGCGCTGCGCCCGGATGGCCAGGCGCGAAGAGTGAGCATATCGGGAATATGCGAGCACGAGAAGAAGGTCTCAGCGCCGGCCTCTACGGGATGCAGCACCGGCAGAGTGTACATGTATATCGAACTCAGGACACTAGCTGGAGCTGAGGAACAACGCAATGGGACAAAACGTCGCTACGATTGGGCAGTCGGTGATCATCAAAGGTGAGTTGAGCGCCAGGGAGGACTTAACCATCGAGGGCCAGGTCGATGGCAAGGTCGAGCTCAACGACAACGTGCTCACCATCGGACCAAACGGGCGGATCGGGGCAGACGTGCTGGCCAAGGTGGTCAGCGTGATGGGCACGGTCCACGGCAACATCAGGGCGACCGACGTGATCAATCTCCGGGAGACAGCTAGGGTAGATGGCGCGCTCGTGGCACCCCGGGTTGGAATCACGGAAGGGGCTTCCTTCCGAGGCCAGATCGATATGCAGCAGTCTCAGGCCCCGAAATCCCCTACCGCAGGCGGGGACAAGGGCACGCAGATTCCTCCGCGACCGGTGAGAGCGACCCGCCGCTAGTGGTTCGGCCGACTACGCCTCGGTGCCGCGAATCGATCGGGCGACGAGGTTCTTGAGGAGCGAGACCTTGTAGCCGTTGTGTGCCAACGGCTTGACGCCGCGGATCGCAATCTGCCCCGCCTGCTCCGCCGTCTGGTCGGTCACCTGCTGTCCCCGCACCGCATCTTCCACCGCCGTCAGCCGCACCGGCGTCGGGGCCATCCCGTTCACCACCACTCGGATGTCCTCAATCACCCCGCCGCTCACCTTCGCCGCCGAGGCCACACTCCCCAACGCAAAGTCCCACACCTGCCGGTCCCGGCTCTTCTCAAAGTAGAACCGCGCCCCCGCCCACGTCGACGGAATCCGCACCGCCGTCAGCAGGTCGCCCGGCTCCAGCACCGTCATCCGCTCAATGTCCACCTCGGGGCCCACAAAAAACGCCGCCGCGTCCACCACCCGCTCGCCGCTCCCGTTCCGCACCACCATCTGCGCATCCAACGCCATCAGCGCCGGCGCCGTGTCCGACGGATTCACCGCCACACACCGACTCGCCCCCAGCACACAGTGCTCCCGGTTCATCGCCGTCGGCGTATCCGCATAGCAGATGTTGCCCCCCGCCCGGTAACAGTTCCACCCGTCCCGGTAATACCAGCACCGCGTGTCCTGGCTCAGGTTCCCGCCCAGCGTCCCCTGATTCCGGATCTGCGGCGAGGCCACCACCGCCGCCGCGTCTGCCAGCAGCTGATACTGCTCCTGCACCGCACTATGCCGCACCACCTCGCTCAGCGGCGTCATCGCCCCGATCTCGAGGCCGGTACCCGACGCCTGGATCTCCCGTAACGCCGGGATGTTCCCGAGATCCACGACCACCGACGGCCGTTTCACCCGGTCCTTCAGCCAATCCCACGTATCCAGCCCGCCGGCCAGGACCCAGGCCTCCGCACCATACTGATTCAGCAACCCCAGCGCAGCGTCGGTGCTGGCCGGTTGGAAGAGCTCGAAAGCCGGCATGTTGTCGCGTATTACCGCCATGGGTTCTCTCTCCCGGTGGGCCGGTCGGTCGACCGGCTCACCATCTGTCTGTCTCCGTCAGTTCGTCATCATCCGATACGACTACGTGTGCGTCGCCAACCGGGAGTGCGGCTCCGGTAGCCCCTCCAGCTTGGTCAAGATCATGTCGGTCATGATCGGGGTGCGGTTGAAGTACCCGTCCTCGCCGAGCGCATTCGCCACGGCGCAGAGTACCGCCCCAGCACCGGCGCCCTGCGCCGGCTCGCCGATCCCGCGGGCCCCCAATGGATTGAAGGGATCCGGCTCGCCGGCCGCCACCCATGCCATCTCTCGCTCATGGGGCACGTCGAGAATCGTCGGTGGCCGATTCGAATAGAACCGCTTCGACACGTGCAGCCCCCACCGACGGTCGTAGACCCACTTCTGCCCGCGGGCGACCCCGAAACCTTGGACGCCGCCGCCGTGCAACTGCGCCGCAAACGTCCGGGGATTGATGATGGTCCCGGCATCGGATGAGACCTTGTAGTCCTTCAGCGCGATACCGCCCGTCTCGAGGTCAACCTCGACCTCGGCAAACCCGATCGCGTAGGACATGTTCCGGCCACCGGTCTCGAAGTTGTCCTTCGCGATCCCCATCAGGCCCAGTCCGGCCAGCGCCGTACCCGCGGCCTTCGTCATCTCATTGATGTCTTCGGGCAGCTCGTGACCGTCATACTTGCCGCCCAGTGCAATCGCCCGCTCGGCTGCGCGTGCGAACGTCATCCCCTGCGACCGATTCCCCCGGCGGAACACTCGTCCGTCGGCGACGTCGTAGTTGTCGGGGGCGCCGGCGAGATCGCGCGCCGCGATCTCCTGCAGCTTAAGCTTCGCGTCCAGGCCCGTGGCCCAGTTCGCACGCGTGTGCGCGTGAGTCGTCATGCTGCCGGCTTGGAGCGAGCTCCAAGGGATGTGCTTGCTCGTATCACCCCACACGACCTCGGCTAGCTCCCAATCGGTCTGGAGCGCCTCCATGGCGGCCCGGGCCGTATCGAAGACCGATTCCGTTCCGAGGTTACCGACCCCCTGCTGGATGTAGACGCGTCCGTCGGGTCGAATGGTGAGCAGACCGTCCATCCCGGATGTACCGGCCGAGTACGAGCTCAGCGCCACACCGACCCCGGTGACCTTGGTTCCGTTGCGCTGGCCGTTCTTGGCCTTCATGGCCTCCCAGTTGAACGCCTCGGCCCCCTTGTCGACCGCTTCCTTTACAAACGCGCTCGACACATTGCCCTGCACGCCCTGACGCGGTCGGCCAAAGATCGCCTGTCCGCTTGGCGCGTTCACACGAATCATGTCGAGCGCATCGATTCCGAGCTGAACGGCCGCCTTGTTCATGAGCGGTGCGATCGCCGTCACCGCCTGCACACCACCCGGCGCTCGCTGTGCCGCACGCGGGGGCGTGTTTGTATAGACGCTCAAACCACGGACCCGCATGTTAAGCGGCTGATACATCAGCGAGGCCTGGTCGCCCATCGACAGAAAGTCTCCCGAACGCCCGTAGGGACCGCCATCCTGGACGACGAACAGGTCCAGCGCAGTGACCCGGCCGTTCGCTCTGTAGCCAATCTTGATTCTCGCCTGCTTTCCTGGCCGTGCGCGCCCGATGAAGTTCTCCTCCTGCCGGTTGATCCGCATCATCACCGGCTTGCCGGCCTTCTGCGACAACAGAGCGGGAATCCCGCTCTGGATGGAACCGGCGGCCTTGCTGCCGAATCCGCCACCGCAGTACTCCGAAATCACCACGACGTCGTCGGGTGAGGCGTTGATCCAGCGGGCCGCAGGCCCGTGGGTGCGGGCCATGCTCTGCGTCGACACATGCAGATAGCACTTGCCGTTCTGCCAGTACGCCATCGCCGTCCGCGTCTCGAGCGGCTGGTGTCCCATCGATTGCACAAACACAGTCTCGTCGATGATGTGTTCGGCCTCGGCCAGCCCGGCCTCGACATCGCCAATCTCCCACTCGTCGGTCACCTCACCATCCATCGGCAGCGTGCCGCGATCGACCTCGGACCAATCCACATTGGTCCACTTCACGTCAAGCAGCTCCCGGCCCGCCAGCGTGTTCCCGTCGAGACGAGCGTTCGACCCACCGGGACGAAGACTGTCCAGCGGGTCGAGCGCAAACGGCAACGGTTCGAGATCGATCCGCACCTGCTCGATCGCATCGGCCGCCGCTTCTTCGGTCACCGCCGCAATCGCCAGGATCGGCTCCCCCTCGTAGAGCGGCTCGTTCGTCAGCATCTGCTCACCCGGCGCCTCGACCTCCGGGAGATCGTCGGCCGTGAGAATCGCCTCCACCCCCGGCATCGCCATCGCCGCGCTCGTGTCCAGATTGCGGACCCGGCCATGCGGCATCGGGCTTAGCAGCAGCTTCGTGAAGAGCATGCCTTCCGCCCGAAAGTCTTCGGCATACTTCGCCCGCCCCGTCACCTTCGCCACCAGGTCCGGCGTCGAGTAGTCTTTTCCGATCAACTTATAGTCGGCCACGTCAGACTCCTTCTTTCAGACGGGGCGCCCCGAACCCCAACGTTGCCCTCGTGGGGGCCCGCTGCCCCACGCCGGGCGCCGCGCCGGGCGCGCCGATACTCACCGACGGGGCTTCGCCCCGAACCCCGTCACCCTCGTTACGAAGTCGGGACTACGCACGACCCGCCCGACTGAGTTCCGCGGCCCGTTCCGCGACGTTCAAGATCTTGTTGTAGTCCGCACACCGGCACAGGTTCCCCGACAGATACTGCGCCGCTTCCGCGCGCGTCGCCGTCGGGTTCGCCTCGACCAGTGCCACCATGTTCATCACAAAGCCCGGCATGCAGAACGCACACTGGAACCCTTGCTCGTCAACCACCGCTTGCTGCACCGGATGCAGCGTCCCATCCGCCGCCTCCAGCCCTTCAATCGTCTGCACCGCCCGCCCCCGTACCTGATGCGTCAGCATCGAGCACGAGTAGTGCGGTACGCCAGCCACCAGCACCGTACACGCCCCGCACTCCGACCGGTCGCACCCGATCTTCGTCCCCGTCAACCCCAGCTTGTACCGCAGCGTCGTCGCCAGCGTCTCCTGCGGCAACACATCCACCCGCCGCTGCTGCCCGTTGACCGTCAACGTCACCAGCCGCTCCACCGCCCCCGGCGCCTGCGCCCGCGCCACCGTGCCATCCCGAAACACGTAGCTCGACGCCGACACGCTCGCGCCCGTCGCGATCACCCCTTTGATAAACGTGCGCCGCGAAAAGCCGTCCGGTGCTGTGTCTGCCTGCTGACTCTGTGCTACGTCTCCCATGAGACGACCTCCTCAGGACATCGGGGCCCGCCACTGCCACACTGACTACTCAGGACTCACTGCAAACTACCAGCGCCGGGGCCGCATTGCAACATTTTCGAACACGTCTCGTCGTCTCACGACGCCTCGTCTCGGCCGCGGTTGATGTCTCTCACCTGCTCGATCTCAGTGAAAAGAGGCTCCACCGGCGGCGGTCCTGGCTGCGGACATGATGGCGGATGCGGCCTCGGATCTCCTCCATATGACCGTCGCTACTGGACGCCGCGGCCGAAGTCGGTGGCCGTGTCTAGCGAGAAGGGGTCAGGGCCGCGCCCGGCGGCAAACTCCTGCTCCTCCACACGCGCGCCGATCAGCAACGCCGGCAGACCGTAGTTCCCTTCGTGGCACCGCGGCTCGTAGTAGATCCGATTCTCCTGATCACTCTGGCGTTTCAGTTCCTGCCGAATCGTCCACGGTCCCACCCAGACCGTCGGATCCTCGATTGTCATCTGATACTCGAGCGTGTCGTCGTCGATACGCGTGTACCGCTCCACCATGCTGCGGTTCTCAGCCGCCCCGCGAAAAGGAAACTTGGGTGAGAAGTTCGTCGTCTCGATCACCAGCGTCTGGCCCTCCCAGTGGCCGCGTGAATCGCCGTGCCGTAGACGGATCTGACTCGGAGGATGTTTCCCGCCCAGGTTGACCACCCGCTGAAATCCCTGGCCCTGCCCGGTGTCATAGCCGATCGCGATCGAGCTTTCACTCTGCACGACGCGTCGGAAGCCTCGAAAGTCAGGTGTGTCCCCACCCATGCACCTGTCACTCAAGCTCTGATCCTCGGGGCCGTCGTGGCGGTTCATACGCGACTCGTTGTAGAAGGGGGCGACATCATATCGATGCGGCGACGGTGGTCCATACTCCCCGCCGTTGCAGGCCCGCGCTTCGTACTGGCAGGTCTCGGTGTTGCGCAGGAGCATCAGGCGCCACTCGCGCTGGACCTCCTCCCGCCGCTCGGCCTCCGGCGTGACGGCGGGAATCCTGCCGTTCGGCGGATCGACAACGAGCGACGTCCGCGGGCCGGCCGGCTTTGCCGAGGTGAAGACGGCGTTGTACGCGCCAGCGACGTCCTGTTGACTCCCGCGCTCCACCCGCCGGTTCCGCCCGACACTGCTCATCCGGGCCAGGTCCCTCTCGGCCCGCTCCTCGGCCGTGGCGAACTCCCGATCGCCGAGCTCAGCCGACCGCTCGAAGGGGGTATCGTACACGTCGAGCCAGATCCCCTCCAGGTTCGGATGCCCCCAGGGCGTCTCGCTCTGAGCCTGGCCACCGACCGGCACCGTCGTCAGCTGAAGCACCACCATGACGGTTGCGCACGCCGTGACCACACTCAGCGACATCAACACCTGTCGACCCATCTCACTACCTCCTCAAACGGTGAACGCATCCGCGGTGGGTCCGCCGGTGCTCACGACTTCTGCGCGCGCGCACCCAAACCGCAGCTTCATCTCGATTCGGTGCCGAGGCCTTCTGCGGCTGCCCTGTCATCCGCGCGGGCTCCAGCGAGGATCCCGTCCAACCCATAGTTCCGTTCGTGACACGCATACTCGAAGATTGGCTCAGCGTTCCTTGTCATCGGCACAACGACCGTCCAGGGCGCCATAAACGTCGTCGAATCCTGGATCTCCACCTCGTAGCGAAGTGTCTCGGCATCCACACGCGTGAACCGCTCGACCAGGTGCAGGTTGTCGGTCGAGCCGCGATAGTTCGTCTTGTCGGTGAAATTCGTCGTGTCGATGACCAGCGTATCGCCATCCCAGCGGCCCCTGGCATCACCACGCCACTGACGGATCCCATCCTCGAGGTGCGGCCGGTTGTCCAACGGGATGACCCGCGCCTCGTGAATCATCTCGTTGAGAATCACCACATGATCGGCCGCCTGGAAGATCTGCAGGTTGTTGTTGTACGCACCGGGCAGCGTCGGCAGCCGACGGGTCAGGCACCGCTCCCAGAGGTTTCGGTCCTCCGGCCCGATGGCGGGGCGATCCCGCCTGGCCTGTTGCCCATCCGCCCGGCGCTGGCCCTCTGCTGTCAGCGGCGGAACCCGCCCGTCCGGCGGAGCCACGATCAGCGACGTGCTTCGGTCTGCAGTCAGCCCGTTGCCGACGTAGTCCCACCAAAACTGGTTGTACGTACCGGTGCGGCCCTCATCGGGGACGCGGTCATGATCCCGGCCCTGAAGGGTTGCCTGCTCGAATTCGGCCGCCTCTTCGTTCGTCAGGACGTCCTTCCCGGCTAGCTCGTCAGGACGCTCCAGCGGTGTAATGGTGCGGTAGTCCCAGACGCCCTGGAGGTCAGGCTGACCGTCGGACGTACGCGCGACACCACCTGTGTCCTGGGCAACAACGGCAGCTGGAACTAGCCACCCGACAACCACCAGCGTCAACGTCAATGCCGGCGCGAGATATCGACTCCTCATCAGTGACCTCCATGTTCAGCATGTTCAGCATGATTCGGTGTGCCCGGCCCGCACTTGCGATCGTAATCGCTTTCATTGCGGCGCGCGACCCTTCGGCCAGCTTCACCTGGTTCGGATGCCAGAGCATCGGCGTCGGCCAACCGCGTGGTGGTGGTAACAGGTTAAGGCACCAATTACTGGTACCGGCTGGGCCACGGGGATAAGAGAAAACCGGTGGTAGTTGATGACCTACTTACCAGGCATGACTTGCAGGATCCAAATACATGGAGCCGCGCATTGGTCCCCGTGGGCCCACTAGCTAATCGGAGGCTGCCGCTCCCAGTACAGATGCCCGCCGGCCCTTTCGCCCGCCTCGTTGAGCCTCGGTGGCCCGCCCAGCCGCAAGACGTTGCCAGTGAACTCGTAGAAGCGCTTCGTGGCATCCACGTCTCTCGCGGGCCGCGTCGTGCCTTGCTGGTTGTGCATCAGAAAGGGAGGATCGAAATTCTCATAGGTGGTGAATCGTCCAAAGTACCCGGTGTAGCTGAGAAACGCCTCTAGAGCCTCGTCCGGGGTCGGCTGATTTCCCGCATACTTCATCCGCCCCTCCTTTTGCATGAGGTGGACCAGCATGTGACCGGTCGGCGTATAGATAATGTAAGACGTTCCGGCTCTGTCGTCGTTCCTCTCGCCGTGAAAGACCATCTCGCCGTCTTTCTCCCTGTATCTGTCGGTGTACAGCAGCCGATGGAACCCGACGAATTTCCTCGCTTCGTCCGAGAGCGGCGCGTTCGGAAGGCGCTCCCAGATCAGACGGACGGTCGCCGTGTCCTTGCCGCCGCCATCCGCCGGCGCAGGCGTGAGGATGAGACGCTCACCCGCGAAGTCGTAGAAGCGCTTCGCATCCACAGTGCCCCCGGGGTTGATCTGGCCAAACCGATGATGGACGACGAATTGGTCCGCCTCATCGACCGTGAACGACCCGAAGTACGCGGTATACCCTCTCAGTGCGGCCTGCGCCTCCTCGCCGGTTGGCGGATTGGACGCATGGCGGGTCCGGCTCCTGGGCATGATGTGGACGCCCATATGACCCGTCTCGGCATAGGTGATGTACCCAATCGAGTTGTAATTCGGCCGCTCGACCCATTCCCTGCTGGCAGCGTCCTTCCCCTCGACGGTCATGAGCCGGTAGGTGCCGACAAACTTCTCTCGGTCACTCGTCGACGCCTGCGCTGCGCCCTCTGCGACCGCAGCTGAGCGACCGCCAAGCGACGTCGGAACGGACATGACGGCTACGACGGCTAGGACTGTCCCCAGGATACTGGTCACCCTCTTCGTCATTTGTGTCCCTCCTCGGAACGCTGGTCCGCGCGCCCGTTCAAGACTTGCGTTAACCCAGGGGTTAGGTAGCCGCAGCATACCGCTGTGGCAGCCGGAAGCAAGTGTTGCCATGTGCCGTCACGGGTGCGCCCGCGGCGGCCGCTTTCGGCTGACCGGCACCCACCCGGGGAGAACACGGGACGGGGTGCGCTGGCTCTGGACGTGGGAGCCGAGGCACCTCTCCCGCATCGTCGATGGCCGGTTGCCTGAGAAGATCTAGTCGAGAGGTTTTGGGGAGTCCCCGCTCTCGTTCTGACTGCGTTCACCGTCGTGCGCGTACGTTGCGGCGTTGTACTCGAGCGACACGCCACAAGCGAGGCACGCGACGGTGTGATTCAGCCTCAGTGTGCCGACCCTTGCCTGTGTCTCTTCACCGCAATGGTCACAGACAAGCGTAACCAGGTGGTCGTCCAGGATGTTCGCCACAAATCCTCCCAGCCATCGCGCGTCGCCGACTTGGTGACGCTGATCGGGTCCATTATGGCCCGGTTCCGGAACGGTTGCCAAGGCACCTCGTCGGCCGGGAGGAGTTTGAGTCGTGGTCGGCTGCGGTGACATGAACCGAAAATCGTGATGATACAGTCTAGTGTCCTTATCCTTCCCGTCGGAGGTCGAGGCGCGTCATCAACTTCGCCAGCCCCTGACGGCTGATCCCGAGTTCGTTCGCTGCCAATCCAGGTCGACCTCCCGCCCGTCGAAGGGCGGCGCGTACGAACACTCGCTCAAATCCCTGACGTGCTTGAGCCAGGGTCGTGCCACACTCCGACCCACCCGCCCTCAGCTCAGCCGGAAGGAGTGACGCCGGCACCCACCCACGCTTCGGCGCCCGAACCGCCAGCGCCGACATGACGTTCTCCAGCTCGCGGACATTCCCAGGCCAGTCGTGGCTAGCAGCCCGTGGTGAAAGCACCACCGAACGACGGGTCGGCCCAGACATGGCAGTGCCCCACGCGGAGGTCGGCGGCGGCGATGGTAGGTCGAGATAAGATCCACGGCGCGCCCCAACGCGTCTCCGGGAGTCGCATGAGCGACCACAACAGCCGAAGACACGCCACCGCATGCCCCTGAAGACTGCGGGGTGTCCCGACACCCGTGAGCGTCCGCATCAGCAACCCAAGGTTCAGTCCAGCAACGTGCAGCAGGACGCGTTTGAGGATGTTGTCGTGCCCCCGCAGGTATACGCGGCGTAGCCGCCCGGTGGCATAGAGATGGGCAAAGGGGCGTTCGAGTCGTTCCCCGCGCCGGCGCAGCAGGCGTTGCCCGCGCGCGCCGCGAAGACGCCGACGGTTTCGGTAGACGGCGTCGCGCGCCTCCGCCTTGTCTTTCCACTTACGCCTGCCGCGATCTGGTTCCGAGATGTAGCTGCGGAGGCCGATGGCTTCAAGATCGACGAGTTCCTGGTTGCTGTGATAGCCCTTGTCCCCGACGACCTCGGCAAGACGGCCCGCAGGCACCACGGTCTCGATGTGCTCCGCCGCGGTGATCAGCGTCGCGCGGCTCGTCGCCACATCGCCTTCATCGGCGTCCTGCACCGTCACCGCCACGACCGCGCCGGTGTCGAGGTCGACCGCCTGCTCCGCCTTGTGCGCGAGGTGCGTGCGGCCGTCCTTCATCTTGGTGATTCTTGCGTCAGGATCGTGCGGATGGGTCCAGTCGTCGTTCGAGCCTTTCTTCTTCCGCTTCCGATCGATGCGCGCCAGATCGGCACGCGTCGGGGTCTCAATCCCCGAGGCCTGGGCGAGCTGGATCAAGAAGTCCTGATACGCCTCGCCGGTGTCGCGCCGCACGATACTTCGCAGGGCGGCGTTCGCTTCCAGCGTCGTCGCATCGATACCGATCGTCTTGCCCTTGACAAGCTTCGCCTCAGCCAGTCGCTGCAACACCCACGCGAAGACAGCCTGATGCGTTTCCAGGTCGATCAGCCGACGCGTCCGCGAGACCGTCGAATGATCCGGCGGCGCTTCGTGCAGCTCCAGCCCCAAGAAGCTCCGCACGCTCAACGACTCGGCCGCCCGCCACGCGATCGCCCGCTCGGAGTCGAGCCCTTCGAAGTACCCGAGCAGCAACACGCGGAAATACCGGCCGGGCGGCAAACTCGGCCGGCCGATCTCATCCGCGTAGAATCGCTGACAGAGCGACTCGACGTACCCGTCGAAATCCGCTCTCTCGAGAATGTGATTCAGTCGCGTGTAGAACGGGTGCGCGGCGCTGCGAGGCAGATCTTGTGCGGCGACCCACATCGACGTCTGCTTGGGACGTCGCCGTCGTTTGCCCATGGCCATGCGCGTCAGTGGAGTACGCATGATCACTTCTGGCGATCGATCTAATTCGGTGACTTTCACCACGGGCTGCTAGCATTGCGCGCGCAAGTCGAAAAACACACCCGTACGCCCACACAAGATACATGGGGTTTAGATGAAACGACGTGGAGATGTTGTGGCTAGAAGACTCACAGCCACTGTGGCTACCGTGGCACTTCTGACGCTGGGAAGCGCTGAGGCTCAGGAGTGGACCGGCAACGGTTTCATCTCGATCAGTGGTGGTGGCCAGTTAGGCGACCGACAGTTTGAGGCAAATCTTTCGGTCCCAAAGTTTGACGAAATCGCAGAGTTCGAAACGGACCATGCCCTGAGCGGCGGCGGCATCCTCGATGTGGGAGGCGGCCTGCGGGTCTGGCGAAACCTCGGTTTTGGCGCTGGGTTCTCTATGCTACAGACTAGCGACGACGTCAGCGGTACGGGCTCGGTCCCAAATCCGCTCTTTTTCGATAGTCCGCGGTCGGTGACATTTACCGAGACCGGCTTGAAGCACCGGGAGGTCGGGGTTCACTTCTCGGCCGTCTACGTGATCCCGGTTTCAGAACGCTTCATGGTGTCGCTCTTCGGTGGTCCGACGATCTTTCGCGTCCGTCAGGATTTCGTGACCGACGTCGAGCTCGGACCCGAGACCGACGCACCGCTTTTCGAGACGGTCAGCGTCGCTTCGGTCACGACGTCGTCGACGGACGAAACAGGATTCGGCGGACACATCGGCTTCGACGGCACGTTCCTGATGAACGACCAGCTTGGCGTCGGCGGATTCTTTCGCTACACGGGAGGGTCGGTCGACCTACCGGCCGGCAACTCGATGAAAACGATTGACGTCGGTGGCGCCCAGCTCGGCGGCGGACTGAGACTGTTCTTCTAGAGATTTCGAGCAAGGATTTCGAAGCGGTGTGACGTGAGCCGCGACCCACGACCTCTGATTCGACGACCATCCACGACCCCCGACCGTCGACCCACGACCCACGACCCTTACGGCCACGTCACCATCACGACATTGGACCGTTCGCGCTTTGGCCCCTCAGGTCCGAACCGCGCCGGTGTGCTGACCATCAGGCCTATCTTCTCACCCGACTTCGGTTTCCAATCCTTGAGCGGCGACTTCTTGATGTGGTCGCCGATGCTGCTGGCCGAGATGCTGGATTTGCACTCCTGACCCGGCCGGAGCCATTCGTAGGTCGCCCCATACCACCGGCCGTTCACCTTGGCGAACACCCAGGGGTTTCCTTCCACAGTGGTGCCAGCAGCGCTGACCTTCGGCCACCTGCCGCGTTTGGTGTGGTCGATACAGATCGGCGGATCGCCGATCGACGTGTCGGTGATCGTCGACGTCTTCGGCCACCCGCTGACGTTGTAATGGAGCCAGGTCACCTGACTTAGGTTGAGCTGGTCCGCCGCACCTCCGCCGCCGCTCCCACCTCCACTACTGCTGCCGCCACCACTACTGCTACCACCGCCGCTACTTCCGCCACCACTGCTCCCACCTCCACTGCTGCCGCCGCTGCCCCCGCCACCGCTCGGCGCCAGACTCGGTGCGCGGAACTTACGCCTCGCTGACCACGGACCCTTGATCGCTCCTTTGACGGCCCGCGCGCGCCAGTAGTACAGCTTGTTAACGGTAAGCGTCTTGGTCTGCACCGTCGTGGTCGAGCCGGACGACATCGGTGTGGCGGGTGCGGCGACGACGTTCTGGAAGCCGTCGTCGGTCGCCACCTGGTATCGGATCGTGATGCCGCCGGTCAGGCGTCCGACTGAGGGATTCCGGACCACGAGGTTGGGCGGATTGCTCGGGGCCTTGCCACCGCCCACAGGGCTGAGCGGGGTCGGCGAAACGAGCTCGTTTGGATTCGGGGGCGTCGTGAACGTCCGTCTGGGGGACCACGGGCCGACGACGGGTCCTTCGCGGCCGTCCGCGCTGACTCGAGCCCGCCAGTGATGCTTCGTATTGCCCTTTAGCCCGGCAAACGCCTGTCCCGAACGGGTCGGAGCAGCGAGAGAATCGAAAGTCAGCGACTGGGACGACCCGTTGAACAAGCTCCCGACGTCGATCGTGACCGTGTTGCCGTTGATCGTCCCGGAGAGCGACACCACGACCTGGCTGAAGCCCTGGTCCTTGGCCACCTGGAGCTCGTACTGAACGTTGGTGGCTGGCCCGCTTACAACCGGCGCGGTGATGGTGATGACAAGTGTCGTCGGGGACCCGCCGCCGGAGCCGCCGCTGGAGCCGCCGCCGCCGCCGGAGCCGCCACCGGAGCCGCCACCGGAGCCGCCGCTCGGAATCTGGATCTGCGGGGCGGCGATCTCGACCGGTGTGTAGACCTCGAATGTGTTGGCCCCTGACGCTTCGCTGGCGTTGGCCCCGTCGTCGGCCTGGGCTCTCCAGTAGTACATCTGTTCAGCGTCGAGGCCCGCGGGCAGGGTGTATGTCGTCTGACCGGACGGGTCAGGTGCGATCCCGGTCGCCTCGTGCACCATGTCGGTGAACTCGGCCGTCGTGGACACCGTCACGTTGTAGGAGACTGGCCGCTCGCCGTTCGACTCGCCGTTCAGGAACGTGACCCGAACAGGCTGCTCGTCGACCTCGATCAGCGTCCCGTCGGCCGGCGAAACGAGAAGGGGCGCGGTGAGGTTGACACCCGCGATCGGACCAGCAATGTTCGGACTCAGTGGGTTTCGGCTCTTCTCGGTGCATCCCGTCAGCGTCGCAAGACCGGCGGTCACGATCAGCCAACGCAGAGAGCGACTCATATGTATGGTTCGAATGGCGTCTCGTATCATGGTGCGACTGTCGATATCGCAAGAAACGCGCCACCAGCGGCGGCAGCGCCACTCTGTCATTGACCGGCCCGTGATACAATCTCGGCCCAATTTGCGCGGGCTTGCTCATGCCCTCTCCGAGCCGAGCTGCCGACGGTAACTACTGACCACGTCTTCGCGATCCCTTCGGTATACGGCGGCTAACGCATTTGTCGAACTCGCGACAAAGGCGAAATCGGGCGACGATCGAGGTTCGACGACCCTTTATGCTGACACTCGTCACCGGCGGGACCGGATTCACCGGCAGTCACCTCGTCCGCCGGCTTCTCGATCGGGGAGACACCGTGCGCGTGCTCGACAGCGCCGCGGGTCTCTTCGCAGATGAGTTGACGTCGAAAGGCGCGGTCCTGACGTTGGGCAGCGTGACCGACGAGGCGGTGGTTGACCGCGTCATGAAGGGGGTCGACCAGGTGTTCCACGTCGCCGCAGTCTTCCGGCGAATCAACCTACCGGACCACGTCTATCACGACGTCAATGCGGTTGGTACGAAAATCGTCGGCGAGTCCGCCCTGAGGCACAAGGTCATGTCATTCGTCTACTGCTCCACCCAGGGCGTTCACGGTGACATCAAGTCGCCACCCGGCAACGAGGACTCTCCCGTTCGGCCCGAGGACTACTACCAGAAGACCAAGTACGAAGGCGAACAGGAGATCGCGACACTCGTCGCACGGGGGCTGCCGGCCACGACACTGCGACCGATGGCGATCTATGGACCGGGCGACCCGGCTCGGTTTCTTCACCTCTTCCGCACAGTCAAGCGCGGTCGCTTCCTCATGTTCGGTGACGGCGAGACGCTGTATCATCCGCTGTATATCGACAATCTGGTCGACGCATTCGAGCTGGCCGCAGCCACGCCGGGGACCGGTGAGGTGTATTTGATCGGCGATGCGCGGTACTACTCGCTCAACGACCTGGTGAGATCTGTTGCGACCAGCATGGGGCAGGATGTCCAGATCGTACATCTGCCGTTTCAACCACTGTGGATCGCGGCCATCGTCTGTGAGACGGTCTGCAAACCGCTCGGCATCGAACCGCCCTTGTTTCGTCGGCGGGCCGACTGGTTTCGCCAGAACCGAGCGTTCAGCGTCGACAAGGCGCGGCGCGGTCTCGGATACGAGGCGGCCGTGGACCTCCCGACCGGATTGGCCACAACGGCGAACTGGTATCGGGAGAACGGTTATCTGTAGATGTGCGGCATCGTCGGCATCCTCGACACTCGACCGGACGGTGAGGTCGATCCGGCGGTCATCGAGCAGATGCTCGAGTCGATCGTCCATCGGGGTCCCGACGACGCTGGCATCTACGCCGGCGGTTCGGTAGGGCTCGGCACGCGTCGGCTCAAGATCATCGATCTAGAGGGCGGTCATCAGCCGCTTTCGAACGAAGACGGCTCGGCCTGGGTCGCGTTCAACGGAGAGATCTACAACCACGAGGCTCGTCGCACCGCGCTCGCCCGGAGCGGTCATCAGTTCCGCACGCGCTGCGACACCGAGGTGATCGTCCACGAGTGGGAGGAGCACGGTGAGCAGTGCGTGGACTGGCTCGACGGTCAGTTCGGCTTCGCGATCTGGGACGTACGGTCACGCACGCTGATGCTCGCACGCGACCGACTGGGAATAAAACCGCTCTACTACAGCTGGGACGGCAGGCGTCTGGTGTTCAGCTCCGAGATCAAGGGGGTGCTCGCGTCAGGCCTTGTCCCGCGTGAAGTCGACCTGCAGTCGCTCTATCACTACATCGGATACGAGTTCGTGCCGGCGCCGGCCACGATGTTCCGGGGCATCCACAAGCTGCCGGCCGGACACCGACTGATCGTCCGCGAGGGCCGGCTGGACGTCCAGTCATACTGGGACCTCCGGTTTGCATCGGAGGAGCTTTCGGAGGACGAGTGCGTCAGCTCGATTCGGCAGCTCCTCGGCGAGGCGGTCGAGCAGCGGCTGATGTCGGACGTTCCGCTCGGGGTGTTCCTCTCGGGAGGACTCGACTCGACGGCGGTGCTGGCGTTCGCCCGCGAAGCCACCACCCAGCCGCTGCCGACCTTCACCATCGGCTATGCCGACAAGACGTTCAGCGAGTGGGAGTATGCGCGTCGTGCCGCGAAGTACTACGGGACCGAGCACCACGAGATCGTGATCGATCCCATTACACCCGAGGCGATCGAGCACGCGGTCTGGCATCTCGACGAACCGATGACCGATCTGTCGGCGCTTCCGTTTCATGTCCTGTGCCGAAACGCACGGGACCATGTCACGGTCTCTCTGTCAGGCGAGGGCGGTGACGAGGTCTTTGTGGGGTACGACCGCTTCATCGCCTCGAAACTCGAGCGCAATGTCTACGCGCGCGTTCCCGGAGTCGTGCAACGCTATCTCGTGGAACCGGCCGTCGGATGGTTGCCTGACCAATCGCAGAAGAAGGGTGCCGTCAACCTGCTAAAGCGTTTCGTCGAAGGGGCGACGTTGCCGCTCGAAGCTGGGCACATGCGCTGGCAGTACTTCTCGTCGGCCGACCAAGACCGTCGATTGTTTACGCAGGCTTTCCTAGACCGAATCACACACGACCCGTTCGAGCCGATTCGTCGGCATGCGGCCGCGGCAGGGGGGGTCGACCGGCTGTCGAGAGAGTGCTACGTCGACACGCGGCTGACCATGCCGGACTCGGTGCTGATGAAGGTCGACAAGATGTCGATGGCCACCAGCCTCGAGGTACGGGTACCGTTCCTCGACCATCGGCTGGTCGAGTTCGCCGCACGCATCTCGTCGGACGTGAAGTTCCCGGGCATCCGCACCAAGGCGGTCTACCGAAAGGCGATGGTGGGTCTGCTGCCGTCGTTCATTCTCGAGCGGGGGAAGCAAGGCTACAGCCTTCCGCTCAAGACGTGGCTGCGGGGGGAACTTCGCGAATACATGACGACACTGCTGAACGGCTCACCGCTGCTTCAGGAGCATATGAACCTGCCGTACATCAACACGCTGATCGACGAGCACCAGCGTCACGTCAAGAACCACAACCACGTCCTGTGGGCCCTGATGAACCTCGCGCTCTGGCACCGGCGCTACATCGAAGGTCGCGAAGCCCGCGCCGCCTGAGACCGATGCCTAGCGGCGCGCTCGGCATCGCCATCCGCCTCACCGTCACGATCGGTTTGCTGGTGGTCCTCGTTTTCGTCGTCGCCGACCCCCGGGAGGTGTGGACCCTCATCGCCAATGTTGATCTTGCGCCGATGATCGGCGCCATCCTGCTCAGTCTCGGCGATCGATTCGTGATGGCCTACAAATGGTGGCTGCTGCTGCGCTCACGCGATCTCGCGGTGAGCCTGTGGACGGCGGTGCGGTGCTACCTCGCGTCGTCGCTCTATGGGCTGGTCCTACCGGTGACGGTGGGCGCCGACGCGGTCCGGGTACTCGCGCTCCGTCACCTTGGAATGATGGAGGTCACGGCCTCGATCGTCGTGGAGCGAGGTCTGGGTGTGATCGCGATGGGATCGGTCGCGCTGCTCAGCAGTCTGTTGCTCGCCAGCACGGTGACGGCGTTCGAGGTGCAGTCGCTTACGGTGTGGCTGATCGGCGCAATTGTCGCGATGACCGTGCTCTTCGCCGCATCGCTGCATGTCGCTGACCGCTGGGCGACGGCCGATCGGTCGAGCGACCCGTCCCGTCTCCGTCGGGCCGCCGAGGCGTACGGTCGATACCGTCGACACCCGAGTTTGCTCACGGTGTTCTATGCCCTCTCGGTTGGCGAGAGCCTGCTGTCAGCGCTGATCGCCTTCGTCGTAGCGATCGGTCTCGGGATCAGCCTGCCGCTGTATGTCTTCGTCGCAACGGTCCCGATTGCGCTGGCTTCGGCCCGACTTCCGATCTCGCTGGGCGGATTCGGTGTGCAGGAGGCGGCGTTCGTATTTCTGGCTGGCTTGGCTGGCGTCTCCAGCACGAACGCTCTCTCGGTGATGTTGGTGTCAGATCTGGCGATGCTGATCGCGTTGCTACCTTCAGCGTTCGACAGCTCGATGCTCACGCTGCGTCGTCAGGCCGGCGAGCAAGCCCAGGTCCAAGACTCGTGAGCCAAGACCTCCGACTCCCGACCAGCGATCTCGATCACGACCACGACCGATCACCTAACCGCCAGGAACCCTCATCCTCCGTCACCGCGCGCCGGAGGCCGGTGGAGTACCTGCCACAACGGACTTAGCCCGTTATGCGGCCCGCAACGAGAACTGTGTACTCGTTGTTGAAGAGCCGCGTGACGGGCAAGGCGCGCACGGCGCGCCTCGCGGCCGCGGCGTGGGGCGTTCGGGGCCCCCGCGAAGCGGCCGGCGGGGGTCCGGGGAAGCCCCGTCTAGTTAGTGGAGCGAGAGCCTGCTGAGTTCCACACGCGGGTGGGCGAGTTCTCCCAACAGTGGAGCGAGAGCCTGCTGAGTTCCACACGCGGGTGGGCGAGTTCTCCCAACGTGAGCCGGCTGACCTGCCGATCGACACCCTCGAGCGCCGAGCCAGGCGGTGCACCCTTGGCGCCGATTGCAGCATGGATCCAGTTGAACCGACCGCGAAGATCCTCGCGGAGCCCCAGCGTTCGCAGCGCCTGCACAGCCGATTCAGTGAGCTGCCGAGATACATCGAACTGGGAAGACACAAGAACCGGTGAGCCCACCGGAATGTTGTCGATAAACACGGCCAGTCGCTCCGACTCGTCTCGATTGGCGGACGTATCGAACGACCCGATGTCGGCAATCTCCCCGGTGTCTGCATCCAACACGGCGAGTAGGTATCCCCGCTCGACCTGCTCCAGTTGTCCGTTCACCTCGACCATGGCTCGATCCCGACCCGCGGTCACGACCACGTCGGCGGCGAGGCTGACGCCGGTCGCGCCGATGGCATAGCCTGGCTCCCCGTCGCCGAATCGATACCCGGCAAAAATTTCCAGTGCGTTCAGACCGGGCGAGATCTGCTCTGGGTCAAGCCAGAGCACCCGCGGGTACGGCCGGTCTGCCTCAGCACCCCAGCGATCGAGCATGGTGAGGCCATTCAATCTCACCGCGAGCCGTGGGATCGTGCCGTCGCGAGCCCCGGTCACCCGCCCGGCTATGGCAAACCCACGGCGGTGCTCGAGTTCCTCCTTGGGCCAGACTCGGTACAGGCGGGTCCCGACGCCGCGATCGATGAGCTCGTAGACGTAGTCGTCCTCAAAGCGCGCGCGCAAACAGAGTGCGAGCGGCTGGTCCTGAACGGCACGTAAGACGTCGGCGCGAACGTCCGGTGGATACAAACCAGCTCTGAGGACGATGAACCGAGGATGAAAGCACTCCCACAGTTGCGTCAGGTGGCGTGGTGACAGAGCGGGCAACTCCTGCAGCACGCCCGACAGATACGGCCAGATGTAAGCGCGGCCATGAACCATACGAGGGAGCCGATTCATACGGGCGCCTCTGGGAGGCTCTCCCTCCAGCCGAGGTCGTCGAGGCGGCCGCGCAGCTCAACTTCGTCAGTCACGGGGACGACCTCTGGGAGATGGCGGACGACGATCTTGTGGCGCGCCGACGAGCACATAGGGCCCCAACGCGAGAAATGCCAGTCCGGCGTGGCGTTCTTTGCCCTCCTCACGACGCTCCACACCTGGGCAGGCGGCGGCGGTGCCGGCGACCTGAGAAGCGCCGCATAGCGGCGTGGTGGTTGGCGCTGGGGTGTTCCTGGCCACGATAGTGCTGCTGGTCAACTTCGGTTCCGGGCCTCCAGTGTTCTGGGATTGAGAGGGCGGGTCCCCCCGGTCTATACCTGGCTTGCCAACGCACCGCAGGTTTGCCGGAACCGTTGACGCGTTGCCGGGCAACCATGTCTGCACCGATATTTCGCCCGCCCCACCTGGCTACGATCCACGGCAGCGCCCGCACCAGCGATCAGCCGGGCTCCGTGAGCCATCGAACGACGCCGCCCGTGTTGGCTGTTCGCGGGTCTCGACAACGCACCGTGGAGTGCCCTCGGGAAGCTGGCACTGGTCTGCCGTTTCGCGGTCGACAACGAGAACGACCTCGTGCCGTGGGCACAGTGGCAACAGCGCGGTCACCAATTCCCGCGTGAATCGACCGAACCCTCTTTGGTTGGACCAGCAGCAGGCGTCAATGCCGATGCGCACGTCAGGAATTCTGGTGGCGGTTCAAAGACGAAAACTGGGTTGTCGACATCGCAGCACCCGGTCAGTGCGGATTATAGCTCCCGACCGTCTACAGAATCACCGCACTCGTGTCCCGTCTCAGCCGACCGGGGACGAGTGTCCCGAGTTCCATATACCTGTACATCGAACTCGGGACACTAGGGCGACCGCCATATCCTGACTTGCCCATCGCCCACGGTCGCATCGAAGACCTTGACGGTGTGAAAGTCCCGTTCGACGACGTCCAGAAGGTCCGGGGCTTCGACGCGAATCCATCGCGGAAGCGTCGTCACGAGCCAGAGAGGACGGTCGCCATGGTCCCGTCGCACGGCGTCGAATTGATCTCGCGTGTCCACGACCACGAAGTCTTCGTGCTCACGAAGACCCATCCGTGGTCCGTAGTAGCGAAGCCCCCATTTTGCAAGGCTGATGGCGACAACAGTGTCATCGTCACCCTGCTGACCGACCAGCCACTGCACACTCTGGCGGTTTGGCTGCTTCGGTGTGCGGTAATACCGATTCAACCCGACTGATGACAGCATCAGGAGGACTACGACTAGCGCCGCTGGCGCGTTCAGGGCAAGACGTCTCCACCGGCCGTCGACGCGTGTGCTGATCGCCTGGCCAATCAACGTGGAGCCCGTGATGGCTACGATGCAGGCGACGGACAGCGCCCAGATGAAGAATCGCGGCGAGAAGGCGACTCCGCTGAGCGCGGCGTACGCACCCTGCACGATCAACGGAGAGGCGAGAGCGACGGCGTACACCGGCTGGCGACGCAAATACCACACGAAGACGAGAACGGCCACCGCGATGATGAGGCCAGCCTCCCAGAGTGCGTCCGCACCAAAGGCGGCCGACACGCCGCGCAGCCACACGACCAGATATTCCAGAGAAAACGCGGCGTATCCACCTCCGTCGGTGTCATACGTCTCGTTGAAATAGTCGAACACGTCGGGGAGCATCGGTCCATAGAGGGTCAACACCAACAGACCAAGCACAGCCCACGCCAGACTCGCCGCCCGCACCAGTGGGACTGCCGAGCGACCCAGCCGCACTCTCTGCCACGTCACCAGCGCGAGCGTCGCGAGCTGCCCAGCAAGAACGAAGGCCGCCAAGATCATCGTGGCGAAGGCCAGCGTCATCGACGCCACATACCCTGTCCAGTCGACAACTCTGCCGCGTGTGAGGGCCCGTAGGAAGAACCCGGTGCCAAGCAGAGAGAAGAGCATGACACCGGCATACCCACGGGCATTCTGCGAGAAAAAGATATGGTGATAGGCCCCGGCCAAGAGCGCCGCAGCAAGCAGGGCCTCGCGACTCCGGAGCGCCACGCGGGCCAGAAAGTAGATCGCCGGAACGCTTGCCATTCCCATCAGGGCGGCTGGCAGGCGAACCGCGATCTCCGAGTCGCCGACCGTGTTGATCATGAGCCTGACCAGGATGGAATTCAGGAGATGCCGGTTGGCACTCTCATATGTCGTCAACAGCTGACCCAGTGTCGACGTACGACTGTCCTCAACGGTGACGATCTCGTCGAGCCACAGATCCGAGCCAAGCCCCCACAGCCGCAGAGCGATAGCGACACCGGTCATCAGCGCCAACCACATCATTGGGCGTGCGGTGTCGCGACCGAGTGGGGCAGGAAGCTGCAACCGGTCCGTTGACGCCAGGCTGAGCCAGGCAGACCCAGGGAACGCTCGGAACGAGATCACGGCTTAGTGTACCGGTTTCATGACCGCAGTCCCCGACCGCGAACTCCGCAGTCATCCCGACATAATCCTCGGCATCCCGACATCGGACCCCGCGAGTTTCCCGACCGCCTCGACACGGTCATGAAACAGGCCCAGTCCTTCTGTCTCTGGCACGCCAAACCGAGTCTCGCTTCGCAAACCGGATCGGCCCTCGCATCGGTCTTGCCGCTTGTCGACACATCGAAGGACGGCCTTTACGGTTTTCTCCGCCGAGACTGCGGTTCGACGCGCCAGGTTTCATGACCTTAGTCCCCGACCGCCCTCCCCACCTCCTGTATAATCCGCCCGATCGCTGTCTCGCGGGAGTGTATGAGTGGCGCAGAAGATCGACAACGTCCCGCGTGAGGTCTTCGACGCTTCCAAGAGCAAGCGACAGAAGTACCAGGACCTCGTGGTCGGCCAACCGGGCTGGTGGGCCCTCCTCCGCTACGAGCTCATCATCATCGTCGCCAGCCGGACGCCCGGCGCGCTAGGGCTCTTTCTCCGGTCGAAGCTCTACCCACTGCTCCTTGGCGCATGTGGGCGCAACGTGTTCTTCGGCGCCGACATCACACTGAGACATCCTCACAAGGTCCGGATCGGCAACGACGTCGTCATCGACGATGGCTGCGTGCTAGATGCCAAGGGTTCAACGAACAGCGGTATCACCATCGGGAACGGCGTCTTCCTGGGGCGCCAGACCAGCGTCAACACCAAGGACGGCGACATCGTGCTGGAGGACGGTGTCAACATCAGCGCTTTTTGCATGGTCTTCTCGGCCAGCCAGGTGCGTTGTGGCAAGAACACGTTGATCGCCGCCTACACCTATCTCGTGGGTGGTGGGCACGACATGACCACCACCGATACGGCCATCATCGACCAGGAACGTCCATCGGCCGGCATTACGATCGGCCCGAACGGCTGGATCGGTACCGGCGTGTCGATTCTCGACGGCGTCACGCTCGGCCACGACGTCGTCATCGGCGCCAACTCGGTCGTGACGAAGGACGTCGACGACTTCGCCGTCGCTGCCGGTTCACCCGCGGTCATCCGACGCGTCCGTCAACCGGTCGCCGCCTCGGGTTAGGGTCGTCCAAGACAACGGCATGCGGCACTGGCGCCCGTGGCTCATCTCGCTCGCGGTCACCGCCGGAATCTTCTGGTATCTCCTTTCCCAGATCGATCCGGCCGAATTGATCGATACCGCGCAGTCGATGACGCCCCGCTACCTGGGGATGTTTCTTGTGCTTCTCCTGAGCGGTGCCGTCGCGCGAGCCGTGCGTTTCTGGCTCCTGCTCGACCGCGCCGCACCGTTGGGCCTCTTGACGATGATCGTGATGGCGCGCAACCTGTTCGTCGACCTCCTCCCCGCGCGTCTCGGCGAGTTGTCGTATGTCTACCTGCTCACCCGCCGGGCGGGACGACCCGCCGAGGATGGCCTCGCCAGTCTCTTCCTTGCGGTGCTCTTCGATCTGGTAGCGCTCGCCCCCCTCTTGATCCTGGCGATTCTCGTCGTCGGTGGAGACGGCACGATCTCTGTGCCGGTCTTGACGGCCGCCGCTGTCGCCTTGGGCGCCCTGGCGTTTGCGACGATGCGGGTTGCCGATCCGATCGGCACGTGGATCGCCGGGACGATCGCCCCCACCGGGACAGCGCCCTGGCGTGTGAAAACGGCGCACCTGATGCGACGCACGGTCGGGGCACTTCGGGATGTCCAGGGTCGGCGGATCTTTGGACCCGTCCTTCTGGTCTCGATGGTTGTCCGTCTCTGTAAGTTCGGGAGCTACTACTTTCTCGTCCTGGCGATCATGACGCCTATGGGCTACACGATCGAGGGTCTGGGATTCTTTCGAGTCTTCCTTGGTGTGGTCAGCGCCGAGCTTGCGGCGGCCCTTCCGATTCCCGCGGTTGGAAGCTTCGGCACCTTCGAAGCAGCTTGGGCCTTTAGTTTTTCACAGTTGGGGTTCTCGACCGAGGACGCGATCATGTCGGGCATCCTCGCCCATGCGACGTCGCAGGTCGTGGAGTACAGTCTCGGTGGCTGTGCCCTACTCTACCTGATGCGGCCCGGCCCACGAAGCCGGTCGCGAGTCACGGACCGAACTGAGGCCTGACCAGGGTCCGCCCCTGAAGGCGGTACGTCACCTGAGACGCGGAGACTCGCTCGCCGTTCACCAGCCAGTGTGAGAACTCGTCACGGGGCTGCTCGAGTCGCACCGTGACTTCCGTGCCCGGAAGGTACCACCCTATGAAGTCAGACGGGACCGTGTGGCCGTTGACCTGAAACTGTTCACCCTGACGGCCCTCGAACCGGAGACGAACGAGCGGGTCGAGATCAAGATGCTGAACCATGAGTCGACGAACCTGGTTCGGACGCTCGGCCAGAAACTCTTGGAGCGTGTCGAGGTACCGATCGTCTTCTGCACCGTACCGCTCAACGATCCCTTCGTAGTAACGATACCGCTCGTCGAGAAAAGCTGGCGTGAGCTGATAATTGAGCGCCGTCAGAAACATCTCGGCGAGATATTGGCGATACACCGGGTCGCGGTCGATCAACTGCGTCAGCACCCTCGACTCGAACGACCCGATTCCAAGCGTCGTCTCGAACGTGTCGTGGCGCCAGGGAAACCGGACGTAGCCGTAGAGGTCCATGAAGCTGTGGTCCATGTCCCAGTTCACCCAGAACCACCGCGAGTCGGGTTGGGTCTCGTCACGAAAGATCTCCCCCTGAAACGGGTCGGTCGTCGTGCAGAAAACCACCGAGACAAACCAGCGACTCAGACTGTCGATATCGATCCAGCTCGACAGATCAGCCGCAGTGAACGGTGACCGTCGTGGGAGCTCGTCTGTCATCCAGTAGCGTCGCCGCTGGAAGTCAGCTCGCTCGAAGTTATCGTGCGCGAACCGCGACTCGAGAAACGGATCACGTACATGCTCGGTCAGTACATAGAGCCCCTGAGGCTCTCCGTTGAGCACGAATGCGGCTGGGTGGGTCTCCGGCGCCAGGGCACCGACCTGCCGCGCGATATCGAACGCCAGGGGGTTAACGAGATGCCACCAGCTCCCGTCCTGGTCCTCCCGGAGATCGTTGTGGGCGATGAGTCGCTCCAGGGGGTCGCCCTTCCCGTCAAACAGGGTCCCCGGGCGAAACTGTGCGGAGCCGTACGCGCGGCGGAAGTACAGGCGAAAGCTCTGGACGGGTGACCCGGTCCGGCTCACGCCTCCATGCAGCCGGAGCCCGATGCTCGAAGCGAACCGGAGCTCACCATCTTCGAAATAGGACACCGTGGCTGGATGCTCCCAGTCGCGTCCAACCTGGAGCGGATTGGTGAGTAAGCCGATGTCGGGATCGTTGAGATAGCGAGCTTCGGTATAGACAGAGAGGACCGACCGGGCCCGTGCGAACTCGCTGGACGGCACCACTTGACTGCTCGGGAAGCGGGCTGGCGAGCGCTGGACGACGACCTCGAGATCGGACAGCCACTCGAGGTTCTCGGCGATCAGCCCGACCGCAAGAATGCTCAGACACAACGCCGACAACGTCATGAGCCCGAGTCTCGGGTGTGGCATCGGTCAGGTTACGGCGTGCCGGAGCGATTCATGAAGATGTCGACCGTCGACCGGGCAGACCGCTGCTGCAGTTCGGTCTGAAGATCGAGCAGCGCGTCGGCGGACGGCGCGCGGAACGCATACAAGATCACGGTGGCGTCCGCGTTGCGAGACAAGCTCTCGAACCGTCCGCGCTTGAGCCGCGAGGTCAGCAGATCAGTCACCGCCTCCGTCACCGCGGCATCATCGTCCTTTGGGAGGGACACCACGATCAAGCCTCCACCGGGAACGCCCATGAAGTATCGCGCGGCGAACCGCTGGATGAGCAGGGCGACCAGGGCGACCACGAGAAGGATGCCAAGAAACCCGAGCTTCAAGGTGGCGCAGGCCAGGGCGGCCGCGATGACGAGCATGATGAACCCGATCTCCTCAGGTTCCTTGATCGGAGTCCGGAATCTGACGATCGACAGCGCGCCCAGCAGGCCAAGAGAGAGCGGAAGCGAGAACTGAATCGCGATGAAGATCGCAGTGATCGAGATCCCCAGCAACGGAAACGCTCGGTGCACCTGGCTTCCCGTGGCGCGGTTCGCGTAAAAGAAGAGATAGAGCTGGGCGATGACGAGCGAGCTCGCCAGTGACAGCACCAGCAGAAACACAAAGGCCCCCAGCCCGATCTCGTTCATCGACTGGTTGCCCGCCCCGGACAGAATCCTGAAGATGTTGTCGAGCTGCTGATCCATCGCGTGATCTCGGGCGACGCCGTCTCAGGGGGCAGACGCCAGTGTTCTGACCGCGTGAGTCATAGCACACGTCCCAGCGCGGCGCGCGGCTGGCACGACGCAACAAGAGAGCCAATCGAGCATGTGTGACCGAGACGCAACGTTGGCAGCGGGATGCCCCGCCCGGGAGTTATGTGACGAATCATGCGGTCAGGACTCGCGTGTAATCATAGCAGGCGCCGTACTTAGAGAACGAAGACTTGCGGAACCCGAAGGTGGTCAGCGGACGTAACGTTTCGGGGAGATGCTCGCGCGGTCCTTTGAACTCGAAGACGCAGTGCGGGAGCGGTAGCGGACAGGGCACGAGCTGGGCGGCCCGGCTCACGGCCGGCGCGCAAATGTTTGTGTCGAGGCTGGCTCGAAGGCCGGTCAACCGTTCGATGAAGCGATGACGCTCATATCGCACGAGGAGCACCGGCCGAAAGTGATCCGGCACGGCGATGCCGGCGGCCAGCAGGTGGCGTGGCACGGTCTGAAGCGACGGCGAGTCGAGAGAACCGCGGGTGGGCCAAGTCTCCTGATGCGGGAGCGCCAGTCGAAACTTTTCACGGCGTGTCCCAAACCGCGATTTGATCTCCAAGAAGGCCGAGCCCGATACACGACCCTCAACGTGATACCAGCGTAAGCGCACCTTGGTCTTGAGGTAGTCGCTGTTCTGTTTCTCACGCAGACAGTCCAGTGTCGGCGTGTCGTAGTAGATCGTAAAGACCATACCTTTAGGAAACGCCCGGTCGGGTCGGCACATGACCTCCAACCACCGCCGCGCCGGCTCCGCGCGCCAACGCTCGGCAAGGAACTTCGACTCAAACGTCGCCTGAGATAGACGCTCCGCTTCCGTGTTGGTCGGCGGCTCCAGGTAATCGGTTTCCCAGACGTCTGACCTATCCCCCTGCGTGTTTATTGCGGACACCTACCCACCTGAGTTCGGGTCGACAAAGAAATCGGGCCACTGGTCGTTGCCTGCCGAGTGTGTGATCCGTAAAGCCGAATCCCAGGGTGTCCCGATCTGCCACACGAAGATCTCATAGTCGGCGCGGTCATGTTCGTGCCCCTCGGCCGTCGCACCCCAGACCAGCCACGTCCCGTCATTCGTGACGCGGGGGAAATACTCGTGGCTCCGCTCGCCGGGCAGGTCGATCAGTACGTCGCCACCGACCGTCCCTGGCTGGCCGTGCATGATTCGTGTTCCGCCATGCCCTTCGCCGCTCACCCAGAGCACGCGGTCCTCCCCCGGCATCCAGGTGATGTGGCAGGCGCGCGGGTCGGAAATGAATGCGTATGTTTGCCGCTCGGCATCGAGCACACCGACACGCTGCGCGCGGCGCCGCACCGTCACGACCATCCGTCCATCCGGTGCAATCTCGGGGTCACCGATCCGACCGTCGAGCGGCGGCGTCGACCCGTCCTGGAGGAGTCGCCCCCGCCCGTTCTCGAGATCGACCTCTCTGATCGTGTTGTCGCGGAGGAACACCAGGCCGGAACCGTCCGGTTTCCACGTCGGGTGATACGCGTGCTCGGCGAGCCGTCGGGCATCGGTCCCATCGGCGTTCATGACGTAGAGGTCCCACGCGTTCTCTTCCCGGAACGACACCCACGGTCGCCGACTTCTGAGAAAAGAAATCAACGTCCCATCGGGTGAGAACCTCGAGAAGTAATCGACATGCGGGTGGTCGGTAATGCGACGCACCGCGCCGGTCGACAGCTCGGCGAGATACAGATCGTGGTTCCCCCCGCGGTTCGACGACCAGACGAGGCGCCCGCTGACGGTGCCCAAGGCCTCGAGCGCTTCCAGCTCCTGGATGTTGATCTGATCGTCGATCTCTGGCGGCTCGGGCGGCACAAAACGCGTGTAGAAACGCTCTGCTGACGGCAGATCGTGGAGGAGCGCTTCCCCCTGATCGGTGGTCGTGACGGCCACGGCGACAAGCAGGACGGACACGCCCATGAACAGGAGGCGACCACGGGTCATGCCCACGACTATACCCAATCCTGTTGGCGCCAGGAGGCTCAATCGAGTTGAAACTCGTCCCGCCAGTTCCCGTCGTCCTCGAAGCTCGGTTGATTCGCCTTGTCGAGAAGGACATCGCCCAGCACGAGAGCGTCCAACTCGGTCCGCATGAAGCAACGATAGGCGTCCTCCGGCGTGCAGACGATCGGTTCACCACGCACGTTGAACGAGGTGTTCACGACGACCGGGCATCCTGTCTTGCGGCGGAACGCATCAATGATTGCCCAGTAGAACGGTGCCACGTCCCGACGAACAGTCTGGATGCGGGCCGAATAGTCGACGTGGGTCACCGCTGGAATCTCGGACCGCGGAACGTTGAGCTTCTCGATCCCCCAGAGCGATGCCTCCGCCTCGGTCATGCGGCGACGACGCTCGTGAGCAACTCCAGCCACCATCAGCATGTATGGGGAATCCCCGTCCAGACCGAACCAGTGACCGACCTCTTCCCGGAGCACGCTCGGCGCAAACGGCCGGAAGCTTTCGCGATACTTGATCTTCAGGTTCATGACCGACTGCATCTTCGGTGAGCGCGGGTCGCCCAAGATGCTGCGGCCACCCAGCGCGCGCGGCCCAAACTCCATCCGCCCCTGGTGGAGACCGACGATCTTGCCGTCGGCGAGCAGATCAGCCACGGCGTCGGGCACCGCCGCGGGGTCGGTCTCGCGCGACGGAAGGCGACGAGCATCCAGGAAGTGACGAATGGTCTCACTGGAATAATGTGGGCCCAGATACGCCCCCTTCATCGAATCGGCGTAGGGAGGAGGGTCGTCCCCCGACCAGGTGTTGACGGGGACCCACCGACGCGTTCGTTCTGGCGACGACCGGGGTCGATCGAGATACCGGTGCCACAGGGCAAGCGCCACTCCCAGCGCCCCCCCGGCATCACCCGAGGCGGGCTGTACCCAGACTTCTTCGAACGGTCCTTCCCGCATGATCCGACCGTTGGCCACGCAGTTCAACGCGACGCCGCCGGCCAGACACAGATACTTCTGTCCGGTCTCGCGGTGGGCAAACCCCGCGATCTTCAACATGACCTCCTCGGTCACTTCCTGAATCGACCGGGCCAGGTCCATCTCCCGTTGAGTCACCAATGACTCCGGCTGCCGCGGCGGCCCGCCAATCAATCGCTCGAACGCGGTCCCGGTCATCCGCAGCCCGTGCGCGTAGGTGAAGTACTCGTGGTTCATCCGGATCGACCCGTCGTCCCTGATCTCGATCAGCTTGTCTTTGATCAGCGACACGTAGGTCGGCTCGCCGTAAGGGGCCAGCCCCATCACCTTGAACCCGGCAAACGCGGTGAACGCGCTGTAGAGCAGGCCCAGGGAGTCGGGGAACCTGAGCTCCTTCAGCAAGGTCATGGCGTGCCCACGTCCTTCGCCGACAGAACAGGTCGCCCACTCGCCGACGCCATCAGCGGTGACGATTGCCGCCTGCTCGAACGGCGACGGGTAGAAGGCCGATGCGGCGTACGACTCGTGGTGGTCGCCAAAACAGAGCTTCCACGGGTAGCTGGCGGCGCGACGCCTCACTTCCTTGGGCACCTCGAAGCCCTCGAGCTCGGCGAACTGTCGGCGAATGAGATCAGGCAGCCAGAGTTTCTCCCTCATCCAGAGCGGCATCGCCTTGAGAAACGACGGGAAGCCGGCCGGGGCGTAGTCGAGATAGGTTTCGAGTAAGCGCTCGAACTTCACGAGCGGTTTGTCATAGAAGGCCACGTACTCGAGCTGATCTGGTCGCAGACCGGTCTCCTCGAGGCAGTGCCCGATCGCATGCGTCGGGAAAGAGTGGTCATGCTTCGTGCGGGAGAACCGCTCTTCTTGCGCCGCCGCCACGATGTCGCCATCGATGACGAGACAGGCGGCTGAATCGTGATAGCAGGCAGAGATCCCGAGGATGGCGGTCACACTGAATCAACCCCAACCCGCGTAGCGGGCCGCCGCGTAGCGGCAGTAAAAACCTACCTCACGATGCTGTGCCCGCTGTCGCCAACAATGAACGTCGCTGGACAGCGGAGAGATCCTGCTCGTCGGTGTGAGGCGCAGCTTCGTTAGAACAGCGTGTAGATGAACGGGGCCACAGCCGACCCCTGCGAGACCACGATTAAGAGCCCCGCCGCCAGGAGCACAACGACGATCGGCAAAAGCCAGTACTTCTTGTTGAATCGGAGGAACTCCCAAAACTCGCTGAGGACTTGGATCTTGGACATCTGATTCGGTTCCGTGGCCAGGCGTGTCCAGCGCCCCCCTCAGAACATCTTCTCGAAGTGCTTTGGATCGCGCTGTCTCTCAGGATACGGCACCCAGTAGGTGTCGCTCGGGGACCGACGACGACCCAGTGGGTCCCAACCAGTCAGACGCTTCACCACACCGGTGGGGGTGACCGCCAGAAAGAACACCAGGCCGAGAACAACGCGTGTGCTGACGACCGACAGGCCGCCCGCGAGACCCATCCACGCACGGTTGGCCCAGGTGAGCGCTTGCGGATAGAGCACGCCAAGCACCATAAGCGAGAGGCCAGCCCCAAGCACCGTCTTGACCACGAGGGAAGTCGAACCTTTCCACAAGAACCACGCGCCGATGAGAACCAGCACAGTGCCGACTCCCTGACCGAATCGACGTTCATCCCGGAAAGGATGACGCTTCGACGGGATCACGACACCTCCACCATGAGCACGTCGATTACGTCGTGTAGCGCATCGGCGATGAGACTATGGCCGGCCCGTCCCGGATGACATCCATCGGTCGTCACATAAAACTCAGGCCGCTTGGCCATCTCCTCCACACCATACAGTTCCTCATAGAACCGCACTTCGTCGGCATAAAGACGATGCGCACGGAGGTCGTCCATCTTGCTCCGAAAGAGCTCGAGCGCGTCAACGAGCGGCACCCGTTCTGTGTCGGCGACATATTGCATCCCGCGCAGATAGGCCGGGGGATACAGACGCCGACCAACACCAGCTGAGCGCCGAGCTCGCGCGTTTGCCCGACGAGCGACCGCAGGTTGTCGATGTAGGTATCTCGATCGACCGCGTAGATCAGATCCCGTGCTTCCCCCTCGGAGTCGGCACGCGCCTGAGAAGCGTCGAAGGGGTCGTAGACGCCGAGAATCAGCCGTCGGAGCAGCCTGAACGTCTCGAGGCGGTACAGGATGTCTCGGGCCGTTCCGCGCCAGGTGTCGTCGCGGTCCAACGTGTCGTCGGCCGATTGCAGCACACGCCGCGCATCGTTGGCGCCGTAACTCATGATCAGCACGTCGGGCTCGAGGTCGCGAACGTAATGCTCGAAGAGACCAAGACCATGCCGCGACGTGTGACCGGAGATGCCCAGGTTGAGGACTTCGATCGCGGTTTCGGAACCGCGCCGATCAAATCGACCCTCCAAGAGATGCTGAAACGTGTACTCCGATTCAACGCCCCATTCAAACGTGCTGGAATCGCCTATCGTCACGATTCGGGTCACACCTGGCGGCTTGGGATCGAGCTCCCGGGTGCGAAAGCCACGACTGTTAGAGACCAGTCGAAAGGTCTTCCCTTTCCGTAGTTCCATTCTATTGAACGGGTTGCTCGCATTGACGTCGATGTTCGGCTTGAGCTTGTACTGAATGTAACGGGCCTCCTCGAAATGACTCAGCCACCCAACGTCCTCGGCCCGGACACCCCGCGGCTCCTCCAGGCGGACGCGCTGGATGTCGACCCAGTTGTCGTCGCCTAGCAACCACACGGGTACACCGATGTCAAAATTCTCGTTGCGGGCCACGTCGGTCTCGATACCGCTGACACGGATTGTGATATCAGAGATCAGTAGAAAGACAACCGGTGCAGAAAGGATGAGGGTGAGACGTTGCCAGAGAGTCCCGGTCGGTCTGGCCGGTGTCGGCATGAGGTAATCAGTGCGTCGACGGATTGTACAAGAGCCCTGGCAAACGGAGCAACGGGATGATGACGCCTGCAGAGGATCGCTGCACGAGGTTCAGTGCTCCGCCATCGCCTCCTGATAGACCAATTCGAGACGCTCGGCAAGCGCCGGCCACGCAAACATCGTTTCGGCCCGCCGTCTCAGCGCCGCGCCAACCTGACGCGCGCGCTCGGGATCCGCGAGCAGCTCGCCGATCTGGGCCGCAAACGCGTCGGCGTCACCCACCGGCGCGAACTGACCATCCTCGCCCAAGAGCTCACGATTGACCGGGGTGTCGGACGCGACGACCGGCAGACCGCATCCCATGTAGTTGAGTAACTTGCCGTTCGCCTCAGTCGCTGAGCGCTTGGGCGATATCGCGAGGTCGCCCAGACACAGCCACCGGGCCGCCTCCGCGTACGGGACGCGCCCGGGAAAGGTCATCATTGAATCGAGACCGCGTGCCGTCGCCTCCGCGCGATACCGCTCCTCGTTCGGATAGCCGAGGACCAGCAGGTGCACGTCTGGATCCGACCGGGACAGTCGCTCGGCCACGTCGAGCAGCAGATCGACTCCTTGGTAGTCAGTCAGCACGCCCAAGAAGACGACGACACGCTTGCGCGACAGACGCAGCCTCTCGACCAGCGCGGCGTCCCGTGGCTGGGGACGAAATACGGCGGCATCCACACCATCAGGCAGCGGCGTGATACGACGCACCTCAACCCCCTGCGCCATCAGCAGCGGCACGCCTTGACTCGAGCTGGTGAGGATTCGGGCCGGGCGCCGAACCAGCCAGCGCTCAACACGTCGCATCACGCCGGCCGGAACACCGTCGCTCGCCAATGCTCCCTGATCGACCATCTCCGAGGTGAGGCTGCCCTGGAGGTCGGCCACCAGAGGCAGGCGGTGCCGGGCCCGCAACACGACGCCGATTGCGATCCCTTCGTGCAGATGGGCGTGCAGCACGTCGGGGCGGAACCTCGCGACCTCGCGATGGGCGGCAAGCAGCACGGCCAGATCGAGCGCAGGGCGACCCGGGCTGAATCCGAGCGGAGCGGCCGCAATACCCGGAATGGTCCGGGCCCGGGCGGTCCGCACATCGGGAAGGTCGCGCCCGCTCGAATAGGTCACGACCGAGGACTCGATGCCGCGGGCGGCGAGTGCGCGGATCTCTTCATAGATCCGGACGTGACAGCCCCGATCCCCGAAAAACGGCGTCGGCGCGATCACCAGAATCCGCGCCGGCTTTGCTCCAGCCTCACCCACGCCGTCGCCCGTATTGCACCGTTCAGGACTCACACGCCGTAAACAGCATCCGTGTCTGCTGCACTTCATCGCGCATTCGCGCGTCACTCCAACCCAAACACGCCCCCATGATCTCCGCGCATCGACTCAGGCACTCGACGCCGGGGTCACCCAACGTTCCAAGACCGGTGCGTCGAAACACCACATCCGACAGCGTGACCGCCATCTCCTCTTCGACCGCAAAGCGCACCTCGGCACCAACCGATTCGCGGTCGGGCGACAACGGCGTCAACAGCCGGCCATCACCGGCTGCCCCGGCCGCCACGACGGCATCGAGCTCGGTTCCGTAGTGATGCACGAGATGCTCGACCGAGTCGCGCTCCAGACGTTGAGCGTGCCGTGCGACCGCATCGTTGGTGAACCGTTCGAGGTCGTCGATCTCGCCCCCAACAAGCTGTGTCTGACCGGTTCGACTCGGCATCGAGCCGCGGCCCAGCCGGCTGCCGAGCAATGCGGTCGCGCGCTCTGCCAGTCGTCGGGCGGTGGTGTACTTCGCACCCAGCACCGAGACCACACCATCGTGGCCGGCGACGTGACCATGGTCGATCACCTGATAATCTCCGGTCCCCTGGTACACGTCGGGTCGCACATCCCGTGCCGTCAGGGGATACAGACCGGCAAAGGCGTGCAACACGTCGCTGCGTGTCAGGCCAAGACCAGGCAGTGCCTCGTTCACATCACTCAACAGATCAACGATGTCGGCCTCGGTCGGACCAACGTCGTCGAGTTCACCGGTGAAAGGCCGGTCGCTCGTGCCGATCAGAGAGTGTCCGCGCCACGGAATCACGAACACATGCCGGCCACCCCGATCGAGAATCGAGCTCGACCGGCGGCGGGTCGGCAGCGCGAGCGCAAACGTGTCGGCAACCTGCCGGGTGACGATGTGTGCCCCTGTTGAGAAGCCGCTGATCGGGACGCGGAGACGTCCGACGCCGAGCCGCTCGTTCAGTCCCGGCAGCCACGGTCCAGCCGCGTTGACGACGATCCGGGCCTGGATGTCGAACCGGTCACCGGTCAGCGTGTCGACAATCGTGACGCCCTCGACCCGGCCGTCCCTCCTCAGCACACCCTCAACGGTCAAGTAGTTCCCCACCGCTGCACCACCTCGAACGGCGCTCTTGAGGAACGCGAGCGTCATCCGCTCCGAGCTATGCAGATGTGATTCGTAGAGCACCTGGGCGCCGGTGATGTCATCCCTGGCCCCGAGCTCAGGAACAAGACGGGCCAGCTCTCCCCGCGGATAGAAGGTACTCGGTGGGATCTGTTTGGCGGGGTCGCGGACATCGCGATCTTCGCCGCGCGTCAACCGCTCGTATAGCCACATCCCGCACCCAAGAAACTGACGGCCGCGGAGAAGACTACGCTGCGTCGGGATGAGAAAAGGGATCCACCGGGTGAGATGGGGTGCGATGCGTTGAAAACAGGCCCGCTCGTGGGCCGACTCCCTGACCTTGTCGAGACGCGCCTGTTGCAGATAGCGGATGCCGCCGTGCAGGAGCTTGGACGATGCCGCCGACGTGGCCGACCCGAAATCGTGACGCTCGACCAGCGCGACCGACAGTCCGCGGAGCGTCGCGTCGTGAGCGATGCAGGCGCCGGTAATCCCTCCGCCGACGACGACGACATCGAACGTCGTGTCCTGAAACACCGTCGGCTCGCGTCGCATCGCATGGACCCGCGGCTCGCCATCATCATCCGGCGGTCAGCCACGAGGGGGTATATAGTATCCTGTGTCATTCCCGAGGTCGGCAGATCCGGGCCTCCTGATCGTCCTGTTGCTTTTCGCGTTTCTCGCTGTCGCAGCTCTCCTCATCAATCCGGTTCGGACCACCTACGGGCTCAAGAGCGATGAGGCCACATACGTCAGCATGGCACTCAGCATCGCCCACGACGGCGACCTCGCCTTCCAGAAACGGGACCTGACGCGGTTTTGGCCCCTGTATGAGAGTGGCCCTGAAGGTATCTTCCTCAAGCGGGGGAAGGGACCTGAAGACCGACTCTATTTCGGAAAGTCGTTCATCTATCCGCTCGTCGCTGCCCCCTTTGTTCGGTTCGCCGGCCTGAACGGCCTGCTCCTGTTGAACGTTCTGCTACTCGCCGGGATGTTCGTCTGCCTCTATCTCTACGCCGCCGCGCGCATGGCGAGCTCGGGCGCGCTCCTCACCTCGACCGGATTCCTCGGAGCCTCCATCACGCCGCTGTTTGGCGTGTGGATGATGCCGGAGACATTTAACCTGGCACTGGTCGGCGTCGGATACTTCTTCTGGCTCTACAAGGAAGTGCGCCCACGACACCACGGCGCATCCGCCGCGCCGCGGGACGAACACGGGACCGATATCGTGGCCGCCGTGCTCCTCGGCCTGGCGACATTTTCGAAACCGAGCAACCTCGTACTCATCCTGCCGCCGATCGCACTCGCGTGGTGGCGAGGGCAGTGGGGTCGCGGTCTCACAACCGGCGTGGTCTTCGGTCTCGTCGTAGCGGCCGGGTTCGGTGCGAACGGCCTGATCTCGGGCGAGCTCAACTACCAGGGTGGTGAACGAAAGACCTTCTATGGGCAGTACCCCTTTCAGAACGACAACGCAACGTTCGACAACCTTGGGATCTCTGTGACCACCGAGAGTCTCGAGTTCGAAGGGTGGCGACATCTCGGCCGGAACACGGCGTACTTCCTCTTCGGGCGCCACTTCGGGCTGGTCCCGTACTACTTCCCCGCGGCCGTTGTCATGGTGTGGGCCGTCATGCGGCGACGGGAGCTCGAGGCCTGGCACGCCTTCATCGCCGGAGCCGTGACGTTAACCGCCCTGGGGCTGCTGCTGTTGCTGCCCAACACCTGGTCAGGCGGCGGCGGTCCGCCTGGCAACCGCTACTTTCTCAGCATCTATCCGGCGTTGTTTTTCTTGATACCCACGGCGCGTACGATCCTCCCTGGTCTGATCATGTGGATCGGCGGCGCGCTGTTCGTTGCGCAGATCCTGGTCGACCCGTTCGTCTCCGCCGGCCGTCCCTGGCAGAACACCCAACGCGGGCTATTCCGGGTGCTCCCCGTCGAGCTGACGATGATCAACGATCTGCCGGTCCAACTCGACCGGGGACGCTCTCGTATTCGATACGGTGACGAACCTCAGCTCCTCCTCTATTACCTCGACGACAATGCGTGGCGTCCAGAAGAGCAGGGAATCTGGGTCGCGGGCGAAGCCAGAGCCGACATCGTCGTCCGGACCAACCCGCCGGTGGCCGCGCTGGTCGTTTCCCTGCGCTCGCCAATCGCCAACGCGGTAACCGTCACGCTCGACGGGTCGACCCGTCAAGTGGAGCTCACACCGAACAGGCCTGTGACGCTTCGTATCCCGATCGAGGGGGTCTACGCGCGCGGCGCGCAGAGCTTCGTCATGACCGTTGAAACAGACGCGGGATTTGTACCCCAGTTCCGGACCGCCGGGTCGAACGACGGTCGGTTCCTTGGGGTCGTCGTCGGTCTCGAAGGAATTGGCGAGACTGGGGACCACATATCGCCCTAGTGTCCTGAGTTCGATATACCTATACATTCGGCCGGCGCTGCATCCCGTTTGGCGTTGCGTATCGCTCGAATATTCCCGATATGCTCGCTCTTCGCGCCTGGCCATCCGGGCGCATCGCCGCCCTCGGTGTACAGGTATATCGAACTCAGGACACTAGGTCGGCTTGGCCGTCAGAAACGAAGGCGCACGCCCCCGCCAACCTGAATACCGCCGACGTTGAGCGGACGATCGTCGCCCAACGACGGGACGGCAACCGAGCCCTGCGCGAACCGCAGGAACCCACCCAGGCCGAAGTGTGGCGTCGCCATGTAGCTCACGTCAGCACCGACATGAACGCCGATCGCGTTCTTCTTGAATTCTCCGGCCGTGACGCCATCGACGGCGACCTGTGGCCATGGAGGCCCCGACGCCTCGCGAACGGAGACCCCGGCCACGATCCCCTGGGTCAGGTTGAAAAAGCTGGGGCCGCCGAGCACGGCCACGTCGAGCTTGTCGTTGATCGGCACAACCCAGGCGGCGTACAGATGAGTCGCCCTCTGTTCGTGCGCCAGCGACAGCGTTTGTGAATCGATCGTCCTTGGGAGGTTGATCGCGGTCGGGTGCGGTACGGTGCCGGTTAGCCTGGTCGAGTCGGCCTTCGTCAGCTGAGAATACGAAGCGCCGACTCGTAGCTGCTCCCACACCTGGATCGAGCCACCCAGATCGAGGAGGTTCCCATTCCGGGTGTCATGATTCTCGTCGAACCGTGCATCCTCACCGTAGGCCCGAAACACGAACGTCCGCCTGACGGTGTCGGTGCCGGACTGAAAAGTGCCATTGACATGAACCGCGAACCGCCCTTCCAGATCGTCCAATTGGGCGAGCGCCGGTGTCGCCAAGGCCAGAGAAAACACCGCCGTCAAGGGCAGCGCGCGTCTGAAGAGCTCGGGCTGCATCGTCAGGGCTACTCGAATCCGGTCGTCCCGATACGACCGAGAATGGCCGGTGCGTGCCCCACAGACGTCTGCGTCTGGGAGAGGGCTCCGGGGGCACCGGGACCACGCGGCTCGTAGATGGTCATCAGTCGTTGGAAGAATGCCTCGGCAATGAGGCCATAGCCCTCAACGGTCGGATGTAAGTCGTCGTCACCAAGACACGACAGCACCAACGACTGAGACCCGATGCACCGACCGAAGCTGATGACCTGATAGACATCGACCAGCGGCGCGTTCTCGCGAATGGCGATTTGACGGATGAGGTCGTTGTACGGAGGCACCATCGGCTCATTCCCCCGCGAGGTCCGCTGGGGCGGAATGGTCGCCAGGATCGGGTCGACGCCACGCCCCTTTGCGTCTCGGACCATCGTCTCGATGGCAGCGGCCCCCAGAATCCCCGGCGTCGGCGAGGTGGGACTCAAGTCGTTTGTGCCTTCCATGATCAGCACGACATCGGGCTGAAGTCTGCCGAGCTCGCTCTGAAATCGAGAAACCGCCTCGGCCGCATCCTCTCCCGGCACTCCGGCGTTGGTCACCCGAATGTTCTGCGCGCTATACCGTTCCCTCAGAAGCTCACGGAGCTGGACCGGATAGGAGTTGTTGGGCTCGAGCTGCACGATCGTTTGGATCACGGAGGAGGTGACGCCGGCAGTCAGGCTGTCGCCAAACGCTACGATGCTGCTGATCCCAAGCGTCGGAACGACCTTCACCCTCAAAGAACAGCGCGCCGTCTGCTGCAGTTCGTCCTGCCCCGTGCAGGTGATTCGGCTTGTCCCGATCTGAAACGCCGAGCCCGACGCCGGTGTGCACTCTGTCGCGACCGGCGCGAGTCCACCCTGGGGCCTCGGAACACCGTACCGCACCTGCACCGGTCCACCGTTGAATGACTGGCGGGAGACGTCCGCGGCGCAGGCCAACGACAGCACCTGAACCTTGTCGCTCGGGAGGGACGAAGGCGCCAGCGGCGTGGGAGACGTTTCGCTACACCCAGCCACGAGCGCCAGTCCGCCGCAGATCGCGATGGCACTTCGGTAACCGATTGTCCTCAATCCGAGCCGCATCTGTGGGAACCAGCCCGACATCGTATCCCGTCGCCAAGCCCACGGTCAACGAAGGCTCGGCCCCGTGCTACGCTCTCCCCAACCGTGATTCCGCTGATCGACCTCCCCGCTCAGTACCAGGCACTCAAGAGCGAGATTGACGCGGCCGTCGCTCGAGTTCTGGAAAGCGGTCGCTACGTTCTCGGACCCGAAGTCGAGGCGTTTGAGGCGGAGTTCGCGCAGGTGTGCGAGGCACCGTACGCCGTCGGAGTTAATTCTGGAACCAGCGCGCTGTACCTATCCCTGCTGGCGGCGGGGGTGGGACCGGGTGACGAGGTGATCACGGTGCCGTACACGTTCGCGGCAACCGTCGCCGCCGTCACCGCGACCGGAGCGCGCGCCAGACTGGTCGACATCGCCCCTCGCTCGCTCACTCTGGATGCCGACCTGCTGGAACGCGAGATCACCGACCGGACGAAGGCTGTCATCCCCGTCCATCTGTTTGGACAGCCGGCCGACATGGACCCAATCGTCGACCTCGCACGAAGTCATAACGTGACCGTGATCGAGGATGCGTGTCAGGCCCACGGCGCGACTTACAAAGGGCGACCAGTGGGTGGTCTGGGTGACGTCGCCTGTTTCAGCTTCTATCCATCGAAGAATTTGGGCACATGTGGCGAGGGCGGCATCGTCGTGACCAGGCACGCCCACCTGGCAGACACCGTCCGGCATCTCCGTAGCTGGGGGCCGGTGCGCGCGTCTGGAAACTACCGGCTCGCGGCCCTCCAGGCGGCCATTCTCAGGGTCAAGCTGCCGCACCTCGACAGTTGGACGACCCGCCGCCGCGCGATCGCCTCGCAGTACGGCGAACTGCTGAAGGAGACGGATCTCGACCTGCCCGCCGTGATGCCCTACGCCGGCCATGGGTTTCATCTCTACGCCGTGCGGTCTGCGCAGCGGGACGCGCTCGCGGACACGCTACGCGCCCGCGGCATCGAGGTCGCGGTGCACTACCCACAAGCTGTCCACCGGCAACCGATCTACTCGAGCCTTGGCTACGCGGCCGGGACCTTTCCGGCTTCGGAGCGGCTGGCCACCGAGCAACTGTCCCTTCCGATCTACCCGGAGCTCACCGATGCATCGGTTGGAGAGATCGCGGCGGCCGTCCAGGAGAGTCTGAGCGCTAGGGCGGGACGTCCGAGCTAGGAGGGTCGAGAGTCGAGGGTCGAGAGTCCAGCGACAACTCCACGCGAGACCCGAGCCACCGAGTATCCCGCGATTCAGGGTTCCGTTCTGATGGGCGGAAGCCGTTCACCGGTTCGAACCTCAACGGCAGCGTGAGCTCCCGCCCGGTCAGCGGAAGGCGAAGCTCGTGCGTCTCGCCGCGGGCCAGCTCGAGAACGTCACGCGTCCCATCGATCTCGACCGTCACCGGACCGCCCTCCGCTCCGTTCCGCACCGTTACGCGAAGCTGCGACGCGCCGTTCGGAGACACATGCATCGACGCTGAACGGCCGCCACGTACCCAGAACCCAGTTGGCTCCATGTAGACGTTGTCGTCGAGATACACCGCGTACCGCCCCGGCTTCATCGGCAAGGACTCTCGCCTGCCGAATGTTGGCGATTTCACTGCGGCTCGTGCGCGGTACCACCGACACAGGCTTGATCTCGACACGAGTAACCGCCCGGGCCACCGGCTCACTCGAAGCAACGACCCACAGGGGATGGAACGTCACCGGAAGGTCGAGCGTCATCTCACTCGGACCGCGGGGCGTGACCGGACTCCGGCTGAGAACACCTGGGCCGCGGTGGTAAGCGACCCAGACCTCGTCTGTCGCTGTAGAGTTCCAGGCCGCATTGTCATCGAACCAGACACGCACGCTGTAGCGACCTGCCGGAAGGTCGTAGGGCCCCGCAAACCGACCACCGATGACCTGCGGCAGTCGTGGGTCGGGTTCGAGTCGGTCGGCCAGTATCTGCTCGACGATCGTCGTTCGAGCAAATAGTTGCGTCGGATTGAGCCGCCGACGATCACGATAGGCATAGGCCGACAAACGCTCTCCGTCGAACGCGGCGATCGCCCCCTGCTGTCCCTTGGACACGACGTCTGAAGAGCCACGTCGCGTCAGACTCTCTCCGCTGACGAGACTCCCGGCCGTGACGAAACCAAGCAAGCACAGCACTCCGCTCCAGAAGGCTCGACGCAACGTGGCATGGCGGCTACCGGCTGCAAACGCGGAGGCACACGCCATCGCTCCCGCCGCCAGCCAGCCCGCCACATACGGCAGCTGGCTTACCCAATTCGGGTCAATGAAGCTCGGGAGCAGGACCGTGAGATCCACGCCGCCCTGGATCGCCTCAACGAGCCGTCCCGATCCATCCCGCTCGTTGAACAGCAACCGTCGCTCGGGCTGGTAGGTGACGACTGCGAAGGATACGACGCTCGCCAGCAACAGCAAGCCAGACACCCCACGGCTGGCCGCACCACGACATCGATCGAACGCGACGGCGATCATCGGCGCAGCCAGCGGGAGCACCGGGAGGAGAAACCGTGCCGGGACGCTCCATCCTCCCCACCACATGTAGTACGGCACGATCGTCAAGACAAAACCGACGGCCGTCGCCACCAGTCCGAGCGTCGGCCAGCGCGTGTCGGGGCGTCGCAGCATCATCCAGGCACCAACAACCGCTAGCGCATACACCGGGCTGTACAACAGAAGACCAAACTCCTGGTCGAACAGCAGCCCGAGGATGCCACGAGGGATATTGGACAGCTCGAGACCGGCCCCCTCGCCGTAGCCGTAGACAACGGTGGGATTGGGCGTGCCGTACATCACGTAGAACGAACTGAACCACAGCAGGCCAGAGACGGCCATCGGCGCAAGCAGTCTGGACGCATCGGCAACCCGGGGCCACAGCCGAACGAGGAGACACAGCGTGGCACCGACGAGCAGGAACGAGTATTTCATGTGCAGCCAAGGCAGGAATGCGATCGCCGCCCCCCGCCAGATCCATAGTGCCGCCCGCGTGGGCAGTGGACCAAACAACCACGCCGCGACCCACGCCATGACGAGCGCCGCCGGCATCTCGGGGAAGATCAACCAGCTCTGGGGCGCGAACGGGATCGTCAGCGCCACCGCGATCCACGTCACCCAGGCCACCCGCCGGTCGGTCAGGCGTTCCGCTAGACGAAACACCGCCGCCGCAACCAGGCTCGACAACAGCACGACGAACACCATCGCACCCCAGTGCCCTGCCGCCGCATAGAACGGCAGAAGCAACACCGGGAGACCCGGGGCGTGGATCGAGTAGATGACACGGTCGACCCCGCGCTGGAGAAAGTGCGGGGGCAATACAGCCGACCAGAACGGCTCGTAGTGGCGAGCGGCGTGGTTGTTCTCGATCCGGAGATCACCGTCGGTGATCAGGCTGTGAGCGATCACCAGATAGTGCGGCTCGTCGCCACCCAGACCCTGGTGATACTTCGCGTAGCCCCCGACCGCGAGCAGCACAACGAAGGTGACGCCGAACACCGCCCGGTGACCCGGGAGCGGCAACCGCTGCAGTGTCTCGGCTCGCGGAGCGGTGACTGCTGCGAGGGCGCACCCGATCAGTACGACACCGACGACGATCCATCGAGTGGGTCCGGCCAGTACGAGCAACAGCGGAACGTGATCGGAGAGCCAGGGCAGATACGGCAGCGCCAAGAGCCACAACAGGGCCAACGGAGCCGTGACCCGCAACACCGCATCGAGACGATCAGACGAAAGCCGCGTCAGGACAAGAACGGCGAGCACCGCAAGGCCGGCCAGCGCGAGGAGCCACTCCACTGGCGGCACCAATGCTAGGCGCGACGGTGCCCCGTCCTCCCACCCGATGATATGGATCGACGCCGGAAGGAGCCAGATCGCGACGGCGACGGCCACGCAGGCAACAAGAAGTAGGACAGCCGGGGCTCTACGCATTGATGACAGGAACGTGCGCATCATCCGGGATGGCAGAGCTTTCGAGAACCTCCCGGATGACGTAGATCGGTTTACCCTGCGACTCGTGATAGGTGCGGGCCTGCATCTCGGCCAGCAGCCCCAACGTGATCAGCTGCATACCGGTAAACACCATCAGAATCGCGAGCAACAGCAGTGGGCGGTCACCGATCGCCTGGCCGTCGAACAACCGGACATACCCGAGATACAACGTGATGAGCGTCCCGATTCCGCCTAGAAATAAACCGGCCGGACCGAACATCTGCAGCGGTCGTGTCGAGTAGCTCAACAGGAACTTGACCGTGACCAGATCGAAGACGACCCGGATCGTGCGTGAGAGGCCGTACTTTGAGCGCCCGAAACGCCGAGCCCGGTGATTGACGACCGACTCCGCGATCCGCACGCCCTGCTCGCTCGCGATCGCCGGAATGAACCGATGCATCTCACCATAGAGTCGAAGCGGCTTGACCGCCTCAGCCCGAAACACCTTGAGCGAGCAGCCGTAGTCGTGCAGCCTCACACCGGTCGTGACCGAGATCAGCCAGTTGGCGATCATCGATGGAACCCGCCGAGAGAGCCACGGGTCTTTCCGATCCTTGCGCCACCCGCAGACGATGTCGAAACCCTGCTCCAGCGTCGCAATCATCGACGGAATGTCGCGGGGATCGTTCTGAAGATCGCCGTCCGATGTCACGATAAGGCGACCGCGTGCGCGGCTGAAGCCGGCCGCGAATGCCGCGGTCTGGCCGAAATTGCGGCGCAAGCGGACAACGGAGACCCGGGAGTCTTTCGCGTGGAGCTCAGCCAGGAGTGGGTAGGTCCCGTCAGTGCTGCCGTCGTCGACCAGGATCAGCTCATACGTCCGGCCCGACATCTCGAACGTAGCCGTCAGCTCGTCGTAGAGCTCCAGGAGGTTGGGCTCTTCGTTGTGCAGGGGGATGACAACCGAGATCTCAGGTTTCATTTCTCAATGACCAGGAGACCAGGAGCCAGGAAACCGTTGAGACAAGCGACTCGATTATAGGGGCCGACCGTCAGTTGGTCAACACAACCCCAATTAGGTCAGTAGCTTAGGGGTCAACGTTAGCCCTCGACTCCGGTCCGCCGCCTACTCGTCCAAAGGAAATAGGTCAGCCCACCTACCAGCACGAATGCGGCCAGAACGAGGGAGACGGTTCGGCCGTTCTGTTCCACAAGCTCTATCGCGGCCTCCCCGTAACGCACCGCCAACCAGCCCTCGCCGAAGTAGCGGAACCCACGGCCAAGGGCCACGGCGCTCGCGAACTGAACCAGCGGGACCCGCGAGACCCCCGCCAACACCACAAAGACCTTGAAAGGCGCGGGGGGAGGCAGGATTGCAGGTATCGCGACCGCCAGCACGCCGTACTTTCGAGACAGCTCCATCGCCCGTTCCAGCCGAGGACCGCCGAATCGACGCCTCAACAGCGCTTCCCCACCTCGCCGCCCGATCACGTACAGCAGCAAACACCCAGTGACCGATCCCAGTGTCGCCATCGTGGCGTAGTAGGGCATCAGATCCTTGTGCTCGATCACCATGACGATGACCAAGATGTCGTTGATTTCAGGCAGCGACAGGAAGGACGAGTCAAGAAACGCGATCAAGAAGAGGCCCGGGCCGCCGATAGACAGGGCGAATGCCTGGACCCAACTGACGATGCGGGACATGCGGTCGGAACATTATATGGGGCCAGGGAATTCAATGTCGGGATGCTCAAGGGACTCGGGCCGGTCGTGGGTCGAGAGTCGACGGTCGGGGGTCAGGAAACCCTGGCGTGTGACACTAGAACCCGACCTGAAACGTGACCTGTGTAGCGATACCACCCAGGTCGATCCGCTCGTTGAGGAACCCCTGGTCGATCCCGACTCGACCGGTAGCGTTCTGATACCTCACCTCGAGCCCGGCCGAGAACCGGTCGCCGACTGGCACGCGGAGGCCGCCCAGCATCAGACCACCAACGTCCCTGCCACTCGCGGTGAACCGATCGCGAAACACATCAAAGGTGTCGAAGTCGATGAACTCGCCGACCTCGCTATATCGCCAGTCAAACAGACCAACCCCCACACCAAAGTACGGCTGCACCGCCGCGTTTCGGCCGAACGGCAGCACACGAACCGTCGCAGTCAGCGGGACGACCCGGAGACGAAGATCTTGGAAGATCTCCGAACCGTCGTCGTTGATGAAGTCTGCGTAGACGCTCGGCACTGTTCGCTGGTAGAAGCCCACCCCAAGTCCGGCATCGAAGTACTCTCCCGCGCCAATCAGCCACTCTGCACCGGCAGTGCCGTTGTTGAAATCTCGAATGTTGAACGCAAAGAGATTGAGGTTCTCTAGCAGGACATCGTCCACAACCCGCGTGTCCTCACCGCGAACCGAAAACTGTCCAAAATTGAGCACCAGCGACTGCTGCGCTTGCGCCGATCCGGAACCGACGATCAACAGACCGACCGCGAGCACCGCGGACACAAGACTGGCGGAGAGACTTCTGGGCATGGCGTCCTCCATGCAAGGCTGGCATCACCGTCACAAAGAGCAGAATCGATGCCAGGCCCGAAAGGCCGGCCTGACTGGCTGTTTCGAAGGGGAACGCCCGGAAGGTGTCCGAGGTGGGTATCAGTCCGTCCGATTTCGTGAACGGTTCATAGCAAAGGTTCGGATGACCGAGACCAGTTGGCCGTGAAGCGGTCCGTTCGAGGCCAGAATCTGACACTCCCGCGGAGCGAAGGCCTCACCGTCGAGCCCCGTCACGCTCCCTCCGGCCTCCTCGACGATGAGCGCGCCAGCCGCGATGTCCCATGGGTGGAGCCGCTGCTCCCAGAATCCGTCGAACCGACCAGCCGCGACATAGCACAGGTCGAGCGCGGCCGATCCCAATCGTCGCACCGCGCGGGCTCGTGAAACGAAGGCGCCGAAGAGGCCCACAACCTCATCGACCGTGTCGTGCACATCGTACGGAAATCCGGTACACAACATGGAGTCGCCGAGGTTGGACTCAACCGACACAGCCAGCGGAACGCCGTTGAGCCTAGCCCCACCCCCTCGCTCGGCCACGAACAGCTCCTGTCGGCTCGGATCGAACACGACACCGAGGTCGATCCGGCCGTCGATCTCCAAGGCCAGCGAGCAACAGAAAATCGGCAGACCGTGCGCATAGTTCACCGTCCCGTCAATCGGATCGAACATCCAGCAATAACCAGCCGATCCGCTCGCCGTCTCGGGTTGGTTCGGCATCTCTTCCCCCAGCACCACGTGCGCGGGAAAGCGATCGGCAATCAATTGCCTGCCAAGTCGCTCCACCTCTCGGTCCACCTCCGTCACGATGTCGATCGGACCCTTCTTGTCGACACCAAGGTCACTCCCCTGTCGAGCGAGCTGGATCGCTCCGGCGCGCACCGCAATCTCGATCGCTGTCTGCAGGAACGTGGGGTCGACCGACATCGATCAGCCGAGTTTCTTGACCATGCGAACTTCCGTGCCGCCTCCGGGGAGCGGGAGTAGCCGGAGGTCGTCCATGAAGCTCCGCATGAAGAAGATACCGCGACCGCTTGATTTGAGGAGATTCTCTGGCGCCAAGGGGTCAGCCACGGCCTGAGGATCAAAGCCCGTGCCCTGGTCAACGACTCGAACCGTCAGCTCAGTAGGTGTCACTATCGGGTGCAACTGGAACTCGACGAGCACCCGTTTCGTCTCGTCTTCAGCGTTGCCATGCTTAATGGCGTTGATCACCGACTCGCGAACAGCAACGCCGACCCAGTGCACGGAGTCTTCGTCCAGGCTCCCAACTTGGCCAACGTGATCGCTGAGGACCTGGACCAAATCGAGCATGTCGAAGTGGCTTGGAAACTCCAGGCGGATCGTATGCCCGATCTCAGACACGCTCGCCTACGATACCCGGCGGCTGGCTGTCACGCAAGCGTCACCCGTCGCGCCAGAGGTCGCAGACCGTTGTTGTATAGTTCGCGAATGAACGACGCCGTGACGGCGACAACCACCATTGAACCAGGAGGTTACGTCCGAGGCACCCTTCGCGTCCCGGGCGACAAATCGGTTTCTCATCGATACGCCATCCTGGCTGCGTTAGCTGAGGGACAGTCGTCGATTTACCGTTACGCACCCGGCGCCGACTGCGCCACAACGCTCAGTTGTCTCCGGGCGGTTGGTGCCATCATCGAATCACGCGGCGGGTTGGATGAGGACTCGGACGGCGTCATCACCATCGAGGGCACCGGACCGAAGGGCCTTCATCCTGTCACGCACAAGCTCGACGCGGGGAACTCCGGCACGACGATGCGCCTGTTGGCTGGGGTCCTCGCCGCGCACCCGTTCGACACCACCATCGTGGGCGACGCCTCGCTCAGCCGACGCCCGATGCGACGAATCGTCGAACCACTGGAACGGATGGGCGCCCGTGTGCAGACGCGCGACGGATGCCCGCCGCTGACCATCAGAGGGACCGAGCTTCAGGGTCTCGACTACGAGCCCCCGGTCGCCAGCGCGCAGGTCAAGAGTGCCGTGTTGTTGGCCGGATTGCACGCTCGTGGCGAGACCTGGGTGCGTGAGCGGGTACAGACACGGGACCACACCGAACGAGCACTGCCCGTTTTTGGAGCACACGTCCGTCGGCACCGAAGGGCGGTGGGACTCTCGGGCGGGCAGCGGTTGTCGGCCGCGACACTCACGGTCCCGGGTGATTTCTCGTCGGCCGCTTTCTGGCTTGTTGCCGCAGCGGCACTACCAGGATCCATGGTCGAGATCGGCCACGTCGGTCTGAATCCAACCCGGACGCGACTACTCGACGTCCTCAACGATGCCGGTGCCGGCGTCATGGTCGAGCCCGGAGCTACGACATCCGGCGAGCCATGCGGAACGGTCACGGTCTCCCACCGCGAGCTCCGTCCCATCGTCATCACCGAGAAGGATGTCCCCGCCCTGATCGATGAGCTTCCGGCGCTGGCGGCGCTGGGAACAGCCGGGCGAGGGTTCTACCTCAGTGGGGCGGCCGAACTCCGCGCGAAGGAGAGCGACCGCATCGCCGTACTCGTTGCCGGTCTGCGTCGCATGGGTGCGCAGGTCGACGAGCGCCCGGATGGCTTTGAGATCCACGAGGGACACGCGCCATCAGGGGGAACAGTCGATGCCTCGGGCGACCATCGTATGGCGATGGCCTTCGCCATCGCGGCCCTCGGAGCAACCGGACCGACGGTGATCACCGGCCCGGAGGTCGTCGACGTGTCATATCCGGACTTCTTCGACACCCTAGACGCCCTCCGCCGGACATGAAGTCCGACAAGGTCTACCTCGTCGGTTTCATGGGCGCTGGCAAATCAACGGTTGCCAGAGCCCTCGCGCGGCGTCTCGGATGGTCAGTCGAAGACCTCGACGAACTCGTCGAGACCCGGGAGCGGCGGTCGATCGCCGAGATCTTTGCAGCAGACGGCGAAACCGCATTCCGCGAGATGGAACGGGCGCTGCTTCAAGAGCTTGGTCCACGTCGCCACGTCGTCATCGCCACAGGTGGGGGCACATTCGCGGACTCAGCCAGCCGGGCTTTGATCGCCGGTGACGGTGCGTCTGTCTGGCTTGATGTATCCTTCGAGACAGTGGTCGAGCGGCTGCCCGCCGATGGCAAGCGTCCGCTCGCATCGGATCGGACGACGATGCAGGCCCTCTGGCACGCCCGAAGACCAGCGTACGGCCTGGCCGAGCTTCAGCTGCCCGCCGACCATTCTCCGGTCGATGACCTGGTGGCCGACATCCTCTCCTGGCTGGAGTCGTGAACGTCGATGCGCGCACTCGTTCTCAGCGACATTCACGCGAACATCGATGCCCTTGACGCCGTCCTGGCCGAAGTGTCCAGCGACGCCTACGATCGACTCCTCGTTCTGGGTGACCTCGTCGGATACGGCGCCAGCCCGAACGAAGTCGTCGACCGAGTCTACGAGCTCTCCCCCGACACCCTCATTCGTGGCAATCACGACAAGGTCGCCGCAGGGATCGAGGAGCCCGCACACTTCAATCCTGTTGCGGCCGAGGCGGCACGGTGGACCTACGAGACGCTGAGTGAGTCAAACCGCACACGGGTCGCGGAGCTCCCGGTTGGACCGGTCCAGGTCACTGAGGAGATCGAGATTTGCCACGGGACGCCATACGATGAGGACGTCTACGTCTTCGACCACGATGACGCCATCCGGGCACTTGCGAGTGCGGGCGGCCGGCTCTGCTTCTTTGGTCACACTCACGTTCCAATCGTCTTCTCGATGGCATCGAATGCAGCAGAGCTCGAGGTCTTGACACCGGAGATCGGCGCCCCGGAACCGACGGTGGTTCAGCTCGACCCCGACCGACGGTATCTCATCAACCCAGGCTCGGTGGGACAGCCGCGCGACGGCGACCCGAGAGCTGCGTACGCGATCTACGACAGTAGCGAGAGCCGCGTCGAGCTGCGGCGGGTACCGTATCGAGTCGACCTGGCGCAGGAGAAGATCACCGCGGCGGGGCTACCCGACGCGTTGGCAAGGCGGTTGGGATTGGGTAGGTAGGGTCGGGGGTCGAGCTCAAGGTCCGGACGTCGCGCTTTCCTCCCGGGCCGCGCGCTCTTCACGACGCTTGAGCTCGGCCGCATACGCATCGGCGGCTGCGCGTGATCCCAGAATCCAGCCGATCACGATCCCGAACAGCAGAACCGACGGGATGAAAATGAAATGTCCTGCGGTCATGTCCGCCACGGGTTACGACTCTCCCGTTCTTCGCGACAGATCGGACAGCTCGCGCTCGACCGTCATCATGCGTCGCCAGATCGACCACAGATAGCCCACCACCGCGACCCACAACAACGCATATGCCGCCACGAGCAGCGGCGCAGCTGGAAGCTGATCCTCGGGGGGGACCGACTCCAGCGGGATGAACTCGTCTTGCGCCGGCTGGCCTACGGTCGCCTCGGCCACACCGAGCTCAATCCACAGAAGCCCCACGACCACCACCAGCACTGCGACAGCGCATCGACACACTCTGCCCGCTCTCATCTGTCCTGCCAAAACGCCGATCTTCTCCACGATTGACCTGGGGTATCGTCCCGACTCGGCCACGGTCATCCATCCAACGCGAGGTGCAACTGCTCGAGTCGCCCGCGCTGTTCCTCCAACCTCACGCGCGCCGTGAGCATCGCCACAAATAACACCAGGAAGGCCACCATGCACCAGACGAATGGACCGAACATCCCGGGCGCTGATGACGACAGACTCGGGAGCACGTTGGTGGTTGGATGAATCGTGCGCCAGACGTTGACTGAGATATACACGAACGGGACGTTCGCCATCCCAAACAGCGCCAGGCCGGCCGACAGCTTCTCTGACCCTGGTCCACCGTATGCCCGCAATAGCAGGTACGCGAGGAAGATCAGCTCCAGGATCAACGCCATCGTCAACCGGGCATCCCATTGCCACCACACGCCCCACGCCTTGATCGCCCACAGTGGCCCGGTGGTCAGACCCATCAGTCCGAACAACACGGCCAGTTCTGCCGACGCCACGGCCAGGCGGTCGGCGGCCGGCTTCTCCTTGAACAGGTAGATCGCACTAGAGAAACCGCAGATGAACACCGCCAAGAACATCGCGATCCACGAGGGGACGTGGAAGTAAAAGATCTTCTGCACGAGTCCCATCGTTGACTCGTACGGTGCGCCCGCGATCAGGATCGGCGCACCCACGAACATCACTCCCGCCAGGGCCAGCAGTCCGCCAAACGTCCTCGAGTTCATCGCCCTCATTCTGTCATGACCGGCTCGAATGTCCATAGTGCGAGCGTGAGGAAGACCGCGTCGAAGAACACCAGCAGCGCCGTCCAGAATCGAGCCAGATCCAGGTTTGGCTCTGACTGCAGCAGCGCGACGGTACCCCCGACCCCGGCGATCAAGACCGGAAACGTCACCGGATACAACAGGATCGGCAGCAGCACTCCGCGGCTGCGCGTCCGCAACAGCATCGCCGCGAAGAGCGTCCCAACCGTGGCGAATCCTATCGTGCCCGTGGCCAGCAACGCCACCAAGTATCCCGGGTAGAGAAAGAGCGGCGCCCGAAACGTGAACGCGACAAACAACACCACGATCGTTTCGACGACGGCCATCAGCAGCACGATGCCGAGAAGCTTGCCGAGAAAGATTGCAGAACGCTCGACCGGCGCCATCAGCAGACCGCGCATGGCGTCCTGATATCGCTCGCGCTCGAACGCCCGCCCGAGCGCGAGGGTGCCGGAGAAGACGACCGCGATCCACACGATGCCGGCTGCCGCCCCCTCGATCGGACGCCCCTCTCGGACAAAGGCAAACGAGAAAACCAGTACGCATGACGCGGCGAAGAAGAGGGTGGTCGACACCATTTCCCAGCTGCGGGTCTCGACCCGGATGTCCTTCCGTGTCACGAGCCAGGCGATCTTGAAAAAACTGGTCATCGATGGCTATCAGGCGTTGGAAAACGTCACGCGTCCCGCAACGCCGTCGTATAACGCTCGCGTAACGACCCCTGGCCACCGTCGAGCGCGACCATTCGTCCCATCTTCAGCATGACCGAGCGGTCCACGAGCCCGTCGGCTACATCCAGATCATGCGTCGCCAGCAACACGATGCGCTGGGCATCCTTGAGGCGGCGCAGCCGATCAGCCAGCACGCTGGCCGACATCTCGTCGAGACCGGTGAACGGCTCGTCCAGAAGGACGAGCCGGGGATTGTGGAGTAACGACCGCTCGAGCGCGAGGCGCTGACGCATGCCGCGCGAGTATCCATCGACGACGTCGTCGGCCCGCGACCCCAGTCCCGCGCGGTCCAGCGCAGCGTTCGCGCGTTTCGGTGGATCATCAAGACCGTACAGTCCGGCGAAAAACTCGAGGTTCTCTCGAGCAGTCAACTCCGCATACAGCTGCAGGTCATGAGACAGGAAACCGATCTGGGCCCTCAGACCAGCGGCCACGTCCGTGTGGCTGTGGTCACCGTAGTGAATCGACCCGACCGAGGGCCGGACGAGGGTGGCCAGCATGCCGAGAAGTGTTGACTTACCCGCGCCGTTCGGCCCGAGCAAGGCGACCAGCTGGCCCGTGTGGAGTGTCAGGGAAACATGGCTCAGAGCGCGCCGTCGCCCGTAGTACCGCGAGACATCATGGATCGTCAATCGGTCGAAGTCGAACACAAGCCTCCGAGGTCACTCGCCGACTGTCGTGAGTATGACATCCCCTCTCACATCAAGGGTGGCCGGGCGTTGAAGTGAGAGCGTATCGCCGCCCGTCGCGGTGTGTCGCGCTGGCCGAACGTCACGGAACGTTCTACTCACGCGGTTCCCGACCGCCGGGCGACGTGTGAGTCCTGAGCGGGCGACGAGCTGAGCAGTACCGAGGTCAGCTCCTCATCGAGCTCACGATAGACCCGTTCCAGCGCACCCAGCAGTTCGTGTCGGCGCGTCGTGTGCTTGGTCGACCCGATCTTGCCGACACGATGCTGACGCTCGACCCGGACGAGGTCGGTCAACAGCTTCTCTTTCCGAGCCTCCAGTGTCTTGCGCCGTTTACTCGTGGCGGTCATCGCCGGGTGCCCGGACGCACCCCAGACACCAAACCCTAGGATCCCAATCGCCACGATCAGCGTGACCGTACTCGGCACACGGCTCCGACTCGGTAGGCCGACCAGCTCGACGGAGAGGGCCCGCCCCGTAGCGATCCTGGGACCGGCCCCAAGCATGTGCGGCGTCCCGTTGCCCTCGTTGTCGGGTAGCTCCATTCGTCGGTCGATCTGTGACGACACGACCTCGAGTGCACCCCATTGCTCGACCGAGATCAGCAGCGCTTCCAGATCGGCCGGGAAGCTTTGTGTGATCGCCAGGCTCTCGCCCGAGTACGGCAGGATGTACGCCACATGCAGCGGTGTCGAGCCCGGGTCGAACGGTCCCGGCAACTCGACACGACGCCCATCGACCACTGTGCGAGGCGAGGCGCCTCGCAGGACGGTCGTGCCCGTCGCGCCACTCGGCAGATCGAACGCGATGGGCGCCGGCGGATCGACCGGCGTATCGGTGGGATTGACGACCTGGAGAAAGTAGTAGACCTCGACGCTCTCCTCGATCAGCTCAACCTGAATCCACGATTCATCGCCCAGCGTGACTGTAACTGCCTGGGCCGGCAACGCGGGACGGTCGGAGTCGGCGCCGACCAGCATCACGCGGATGCCACCGCGACCAGGAGCGGCAAACGACTGCGACTGAAGCGGCTGCCCGTCGAGTTCAGTCGAGGCCTGCACCGGTTGACCGGCGTTCAGCGTGAGAAAGGTCGCGCGTCCCTCACTGTCGGTGCGCGCCGTTTCGACCGAGTCCCCCTGGCGCAGCTCTACCAGCTGGTCGGGCACATTGTTGGTGATCTGTCCACGAATGACGCGCACAGTGACCGTGCCATCGGGCAGAGCGGGATCAGGCAGGGGCAGTCCCGACATCTGCCGCGGATCCGGCTGTCCAGCCACATCGGTTGCACCCAACAGCATCGCGAACGCCAGGAGGGACACGAGCAGCCTGGACACTCGCGGCCCGCTCATTGGGCTCCCACCAAGGGTGTGGCACAACCCTTACAAAACCTCGCGTCCGCGTCGTTCTCGGTGCCGCAGCGTGCACAGACGGGACGGTCCGACCCAGGCACACTCTCCACCTGGGTATCTTCGCTCTGAAGATCAATCGCTAGACGCTGGGCAAGCTCTCGCTCGATCACGTCTCGGTAGCCTGGCATGTCGACGTCGAGCTGCTTCATCAGTGTCAACGCGTGCGCTCTCAGACGCCGACCCATCAGATCGAAGTCGCTGTCGGACACTTTGCCCATCGCTCGGTCGAACTCCAGCTCCTTGATCGATCGGAGCACCAGCGTCTTCTCTCGCTCGATCGCGGCACGGGTGCGCCCGCCGATAATCTGTGTCTGTTCTTTGAAGTCGGCCACCGTCAGCGGCCACAAGGTTCGATAGAGTGCGAACCCGACACCGGCCGCCGATCCGATTGCCGCGATCAGGATCAGCAGCACCACAGGGTCACCGGGCCGCACGACGAGGACACCAAGCGTGGACGCCACGAGAGCCGCGAGAACGAACAGGTGCCAGGGCCGGAAGGAGTTCGCGTCAGTCGAGGTTTCGGAGCTCATCGTCCAGGCGCGCCTCCAGCTGCTGATCGTGTTCGTCGGCAGGGACAGAGGCCTGTGACTCCTGGAACTCGGAGTCTCGTCGCGACCAGCGGAGGGCCACGAAGCCAACCCCGACGAGACACGCCCCCCCGACGAGCATCGGGAAAAGCCAGGACAGCTGGTTGAACATTCCGATGGGCGCGCCTATCGGCTCCTGACTCCCGTATGTATCGATGAAGTGCTGGTAGACCCCATCCCGGTCTTGTCCCATCGCAACCTGCCGATTCAGCCGGAGACGCATGTCGCTTGCGGTAGGACACGTGCATGTCGACAGCGGCAAATGAGAGCAAGTGCCGCAGACACAGACCAGCTCGTCTTGGAGCTCAGCCTCCAACCGCTGTTGATCGGCGGTCAACTCGGCCCCGTTCGGGACAGCGACCTGGGCGTTCACGGTGGCTCCCGTCCCACCCAGAAGCAGCGATACCAGCAGCACGGACGTGGTCGCCGCTCCGGCCGGGACCTTGGCCGACACGAAGGCGAGGCTGCTCTCCGGCAGCAAGGCGATACCGGTGCCGAGCGCCATGATCGTGAACCCAAACCAGATCCAGTTGACCAGCGGGTTCACGGTGATCTGAAACGCCGCGGATTGGTCGGCGAGATCGTAGGTCGCTAGTGTGATGTACAGGTCTTCCGAGAGCGACCGTCGCATGGCCACTTCGGTCGTGGGCTCCGTCTCGTGCTTACGGAAGAACCACCGCGCTGGAAACAACTCACCGGCTGGCTGACCATCCTTGAAGATCGTCATATGCCCGGTGATCATCTGCTTCTGCCCGTCGTCGGTCTCGCTGACCCGCTCGTATCGCACGAGAAACCGGCCGAGTTCGACCTCGTCGCCCGGATTCATCAGGACCTGCTGCTCCAGCTTGAATCCAGATCCGGCGAACCCGAGGAACATCAGCACGATGCCAACATGAACGACGTAGCCGCCGTACCGGCGCCGGGACCGCATGACCAGACCGACGGCCGCTGTCACGATGTCGGTCCCGGTGGCACCCCGCCGCACGCTGGCGCCGCGGACGAACTCCTGGGAGATCGTGCCCAGAACAAACGCACAGAGCGCGAAGCACAGCCCGGACACCCAGACCCGGAACCCGATGGCTGCCAACCCAGCAGCGGTGGCGACGGCTAAACCCATCGGCCAGACAAACTGGTACGCGAGGTTGCTCAGGGTCGACTTTCGCCACGCCAACAGCGGACCGATTCCGGTCAGCAGCAGAAGAACCAGACCGATCGGCACCATCCAGGTGTTGAAGAACGGTGGGCCCACGGTGATCCGCTGCCCCGTGAACGCCTCGCTGATCGTCGGAAACATCGTGGCGAACAGAATGAAGAACGCCGAGAACAGCAGGACCCAGTTATTGAGAAGGAATGCGGCCTCCCGCGAGGCCCACGACTCCAGCTCATTACGCCCGCGCAACAGCGGCAATCGATAGATGACCCAGCCGAAACTGAAAGCCAGAATGAGCACCATGAAGACAGAAAACAACAGCGTGAGCTGCGCATCCTCACCGAAGGCATGCACCGACTGCACGACACCACTGCGGGTCATGAAGGTCCCGAAGATCGTCAAGAAGAACGTGAGAATCACAAGTGTCACGTTCCAGATCCGAAGCATGCTCCGCCGTTCCTGCACCATGACCGAATGTAAGAACGCGGTGGCCGTGAACCACGGGAGTGCACCGGCGTTCTCGACCGGATCCCAGCCCCAAAAGCCGCCCCACCCGAGTTCCTCGTACGCCCAGACCATGCCCAAGGTGAGCCCGAGTGAGAGGAACAACCACGAAAACATCGTCCACCGTCGCACGGCCCGCAGCCACGAGTCGTCCAGGAAGCCGGTGATCAAAGCCGCCATCCCGAATGCGAACGGGATCGTCATCCCTACGAATCCGGTGTACAGCGACGGGGGATGAATCGCCATATACGGGTTCTGGAGCAACGGATTGAGTCCGCGACCATCTACAGGTGTTTCCGTCAGGTAGGTGGCAAACGGATCCTTGTGGACGATCATCACGAACAGGAAGAAGAGCTGAACAGCCCCGATGACAGCGACGACATACGGGATCAGCTCGCGCTGGCGTTCGCGATTCGTCTTGACCGCGATCGCTCCGAAGACCGATAGCAGGAACACCCAGAACATGATCGAGCCGTCGAGACCACCCCAGTACGAGGTCAGCTTGTAGAAGAGTGGCTGGACCGAGTCGGAGTATCGATCTACGTAGCGGATGGTGTAGTCCTGGGTGACGAACGCGTGGATGATGATCGACGAGGCGAGGGTCATCAGTGCGGTGACAGCGTAGAAGGCGCCGACCCCGCTCTCGACGAGCCGCAGCGACCGACGTCGAGCACCAGCGACCGATGCGGCGATAGCGTACGCGCACGCGATGAAGGCGGCCAGGAGCGTGTAGGAACCGATTGTGGCCATGAGTGTAGGTTACGGACGGGTGGCCGAGAACGACTCAGCGAGCAGGCCCAGATGGCCTCGCTGCCCGTGCGGCCCTGCTGCTACCGGTGTCCTAGTGCAGCGATCTCGAAACAACTCGGGCATTCGGCCACCGAGACATCCCACCCCGCTGCGTTGCTCCCCGGTCACAAATTCCCGATTCGCTCCCTCGTCGCGCGCCTTGCTGGGCGGTCGCCTCGGCGTCCTCGATGCTCGAGCTATTTCGAGATCACTGCACTAGTTACTGACGCCGTCACTGTCGCCCGACTCGACGACATCGCCAGCCGACGCATCGATCGCTGGCTTCGCCTCATACTTCGACGGACACTTTGCCATGATACCACCCGGCTCGACGATGAGCACGTCCCCTTCGAGACGCCCAGACACGACGACCTCGGATTCGTTCTGGAACGTGTCCGGTACGATCCCCGTGTACTCCGCGTGAACGACGTAGCCGTTGTTCTCGATCGCGAACCGGTAATCCAACGAGCTCGGCTTCCATGAGATCTCGGACGCGAAGCCGTGGACCTGGAGACGCTTGCCGACCCACTGGTTAGGGTCCACCATCACTTCGTCGACATGCTTGTAGTACTGGGTACCGTCCTGCATCGTGGTCCACATGAGCCCCACAAACGCGGTAATGAGCACGCCACTTGTGAGCAGTATCTTGACGCCTTGACTCGGCATGAAGTGGAATCCCTTCGCCCGTAATTGACTTAAGGATAGCTCCGCCTCATCGCGCAGTCAATCGACGGAGGCTCGTGTTGGGACCGAGCGCATAGGGCTGAACAGGGCAACCGTCAGCTCATAGGCGACCTGGAGTTAGGAGCCATCGTCGAGTTCCTTCACCAGTCGATCGACCAGGGTCATGGGGAGTCCCACGACGTTTGTGTGCGACCCCTCGATCCTGTCGACGAATCGAGAGGCGATTCCCTGGACCCCGTAGGCGCCGGCCTTGTCCATCGGCTCTCCCGTCGCCACGTAGTCACCGATCGCCCGGTCGTCCAGATCGACCAGTGTGACCCGAGTGGTCGCGACTGCCGCGCGTCGATCGGCACCGCGGACGAGGGCGACGCCGGTCACGACCTCGTGGGCACGCCCCGACAGCCGCCGAAGCATCGAGATGGCGTCGTCGCTGTCGTGAGGTTTACCCAGGATCTCGCCGTCCACGACGACGACCGTGTCGGCACCGAGCACGATCCGGCCGTCGTCAGACCGACTCGAGACTGCGGTCGCCTTGACCATCGCGATGCGAACGACGAAGGCCTCGGCTGACTCGTCAACCAGGCGTCGCTCGTCGACGCCCGATGGCAGGATGTCGAACGTGTATCCCGCACGGGCTAACAATTCGCGCCGGCGAGGCGACGCCGATGCGAGAAGGAGCCGACGGTGCGGATGATACACTTGGGAAAGAATACTCCTCCGCCCCATGATCCTCGCTCGCGATGTTGCGCCTCGTGCCCTGAGTGAGCTGCTCAGAAGCCAGCCGACCTCGGACGCCAAGGTTCGTTTCGCCTGGATGTGCTGTGTGGGGACGTCGATCGCACGCGCCACTGCGGTGCGACTCGAGTCCTCGACGGGAACACTCCATGTCTTCACTGACGCCGACACCTGGCGTCGAGAGGTGTCCCGTTCGATACCGATTGTCAAGCGCAGATTGACTGAGCTGCTTGGCCCTGGAACGGTCACGCGCATCACTGTGAAACGGAGGGGCCCGTCATGAGAGAGTCGGTCATCGTCAGCGCCGTCCGCATCCCCACCGGGAGATTCCTGGGTGCCCTCAAGAGCCTACCGGCGACCGAGCTCGGTGCCCGAGTGATTCGGGAAGCGGTCTCGCGCGCTGAACTCGACCCGGCCGAAGTGGACGAGTGCATCATGGGCAATGTGGTGTCGGCCGGACTCGGGCAAGCACCGGCCCGGCAAGCAGCCATCCACGGAGGCCTTCCCGATCATGTGGCGGCGCTGACCATCAATAAGGTGTGCGGGTCAGGTCTGAAGGCGGTCATGCTCGCGGCGCAGGGAATCGCAACCGGCGACATCGACGTCGCTGTGGCCGGTGGTATGGAGTCGATGAGTAACTGCCCGTATCTGTTACCGACGGCACGGGAAGGGATGCGGATGGGCAACGCCGAGGCCCTCGACGCGATGATCCATGACGGGCTATGGTGCTCGCTCGAAAACTGGTCGATGGGCCTTGCGTGCGAGGCGGTCGTCGACAGGTACGGCGTCACTCGTGAAGATCAAGACGCGTTCGCCGCCGGCAGTCATCATAAGGCGGCACACGCGATTCGAGAGTGCTGGTTCAAGGACGAAATTCTCCCGGTTGGAATCCCGCAGCGGAAGGGCGACCCGATCCCACTGGAGTATGACGAAGGCGTCCGACCCGACACGTCAGCCGAAGCGCTCAGTCGGCTCAAACCGGCCTTCAAGAAGGGCGGCACGGTGACGGCCGGAAACGCCCCGGGGGTCAACGATGGCGCCGCCGCCGTGGTGGTTATGGCGGCTGGGAAGGCGACCTCGCTCAACCTCACCCCTATGGCTCGAATCGTGGGACAGGCCGTGAGCGGACTGTCGCCGAAGTGGATCCTGATGACGCCGGTGCAGTCGGTCCGAAAGCTCCTCTCGAAGACCGGCTGGACGTTGGACGACGTTGATCTCATCGAACTCAACGAGGCGTTTTCGGCGCAGGCGGTGGCGGTGATCCGGGAGCTCGGCGTCGACCCGGCGAAAGTCAATGTGAATGGCGGCGCCGTTGCCCTGGGGCACCCCATCGGTGCCAGCGGGGCGCGCATCCTCACGACACTGTTGTATGCGCTCAAACGAGGAGGGCTCAAACGCGGGATCGCTACGCTCTGCCTCGGTGGAGGAAACGGCGTGGCGTTGGCGGTGGAGAGGGTCTAGGAGGGTCGTGGGTCGTGGGTCGAGAGTCGAGGGTCGGAAGTCGAGGGTCCTAACCCTCGGTCTTCCAAAACGCGACGCCGCCAGCCTGTTTGCCGACATCGACCGTCCCGACGCGCTCACCCGACTCCACGTGGTAAACCTCCACGGTTCCCGGCTCGCTCCCCACACCTTCAAGTGTGACAAACGCATACTCGCCATCCGGTGTCAGCGCGACACCGTGGGGAATCGTGCGGCTGGTCTCGACTCGCGCGCGCTCAGTCCCGGATCGGAGATCCCAGAACCCAACCGCCGCGCCATTCTTGTACGTGACGACGAGGGTCTCCTCGTCGGGAGTGACCGCCATGTTGTAGGGACCGGGTCCGGTATCGAAGGTGCGCACGACCCGCCACGATTCGACGTCGATCTCAAAGATCTTGGCGACGTTGTTGCCCGTAACAAACACCCGGCCGTCTGCCGTGGGCGAGGTCACCCATGTCGGCTGCACGCCGGCGCCGAGTGAGAGACGCCGCTCAGTGCTGAAGCCCAAGGCGTCGACCTCGACCAGCTCGAATCCCATGACATTGACGGCGTAGAAGGTCGAGCCGTCGCGACTGAGGCGACCCCCGTGCGGGCGCAATCCACTCTCGACACGTGCCACCTCCGTCATCGTGTCGGTCTCGACCACCGAGATCGTGCTTGGCTCGAGGGGCCCGTGGAGATCGAAGTTGACAACGTAAAGCAATCCGGTTGACGCGGCCACATCGAGCGTCGCTGGGTACATGCCCAGCGTGACATCGCCCACCCACTCGTCGGTACCGGTCGTGTACTTGTGCACGCTGCCAAACGGAAAGCCGTGCGCAATCGAGACATACCAGTGCCGCCCGTCTGGATCGACATTAATGCCGTGGGGGCCCTCCGTCTCGGCCGGGAAGCTTCCGACCACGACCGTCTTCACCACCTCGAGACCACTCGGACCGTAGCGGACGATTGCGACCTCGTCCTCGGACTCGGCACAGACATAGGCGTAGTAGCTGTGAGTAGGCGGGTCGGGTGCCGCCGGCGCGGCGGACTGGACATCAATCGACGCTGCCGATAACAGGAGGGACAGCAGGGCGGTCACTCTCATGGACTTCATGCTCGTGCACTTCAAGTGCGGCCGCCGTCCCACGACTCTCGACCCACGACCCTCGACCCTCCACGACCCTCGACTCTCGACCCTCGACTCACGACCCTCCTCCACGACCCTCGACTCTCGACCCTCGACTCACGACCCTCCACGACCCGCGACTCTCGACCCTCGACCCTACTGCGGTTCCCCGATAATCCGACCCGGCCCGGTGCGTGGTCGCAGCTTCACCGCCCACAACCCGGTGTTCCAGTCAGTGAAGAAGATATGCCCTTTGTACGGCTGCGGCCCCCACACGAACGGGGAATTGGCGATGAAGCCATCAGGATCGTGCGGCACGAACATCGCGATCTCCCGGCCCTGTCTGTACAGGTCCCCCATCAGCTCGCCCGAGATATCGACGACCCGCAGCCCGCCGTTGTAGAACGCGACATAGAGAACATCGTCCTCCACCCACAGGTTGTGAGACCCAGCCTCGGGGACCTGGTAGCGGGCGACCTCCTGAGGATGGTCCCAGTCGCTCCAGTCGATGACATGGATCCACCCGGCTGCGCGCGACGGGGTCGAGTTCTCGTCGGAGGAGTACCCACCATACGGAAACGACTCGTCTCCCGCGAAGAGATAGAACTTACCCGTCGACTGGCTCCTGTACGGAAAGGCTGCGTGATTCCAACCACTCGGGTAGGCGTATCGCCCCAGCTCGACCGGCTGCTCGGGGGTGCCGCCCCGTCCCCCACCCCCGACGTCGACCGCGACGACACCGTCAGTCCAATTGGACGAGAAGGCCACTCCATCGCTCACCCACACATCGTGGATTCCGTGCGCCGGCGTATCGAGCTCGAAGCGACCAACCCGCTGCGGGCTGCTCGGATCTTCGATGCTGATGACGTCATACCGACGGCCCCCACTCAGCGCAAAGACGTGGTCCTCGGAGATGAACACGTTGTGAACGCCGCCAGTGAGCTGGTCGGTGAACTCCGCCAGGATGGGGACCCCTTCACGCGGGTTGCCGACGCCGAGAATCACGATGCCGTTCTGCCGATCGGACGCACCCTCGCGACTGATCACGGCGACGTCCCCGTCTTCCGACACCTTCACATCATTGACCGTTCGGGCATCGACCTGAATCTCATGAAGCTTGATGATGCTCTCTGGGTCGGTGACATCCCAGATGTAAGAATGTCCATCGGCGCCCCATGTGCCGGTAATCGCATAGTCGCGGCCATCAGTGCCCTCCCAGATCCACAGGTCGGATGTGTGGCGGTCGAGAACCTCGCCGCGGCCAATCACCTGGACCTCTTGGCGGACATCACGGCGGTCGATCCTCACCGTCCGAGTCGCCGAATGGGTCCCAGAGGTCGCCACGACCGTGTACGTACCGGAACGCTCGGCCACAAACCGACCGTCCTCGGTCACCTGGGCCGACGCCCCCGCCGCAATAATCGTCGGTGCCGTTTGACCGGCCACGGCCAGCTGTACCGGCACTCCGCAGACCGGCAGACCGCGTGAATCTTTCGCCACGGCCGTGAAACGCACAACATCTCCCGTCAACGCCGAGGTGGTGCTCGACTGGAGCTCCAACGCCGACACCAGGGTCGCCTCGACCTCAATCGAGACGGTCGCGCTTACATCCCGGCCGGTGGCCGTGACCTCGACCAAACCCGGTTGATGCAGGGTGGCAAATCCGAAAGGGTCGACCTCAGCGATTCGAGCGTCACTCGTCGTATATCGGGGCTCAATGTCGTACCGGTCTGTGCCGGTGGTGTCGACGACCTCCACCCTGAACTGAGGCCGGGTGCCGACGTAAAACTTGGGTGGCAGATCGACGAACGTGACCTGACCAACGGGTGGCAGCGGGACGGTCACATGAACTTCTGTGCGAACGGCCGCGGCCGGACGCCGACGCTCGTCCTCGGTATCACGTGGCACCAGCGCCACGAGGGTGAACTCTCCGGGCCGGTACGCCTCGACCTGGCCGTCGCGGGTCACGCCGACACTGCGACGGGCCCGCGAGAAATAGACCACCGTGGCATCCTCGATGTGCTGTCCATCTGGGTCGCGCACGATGGCGCTCAGTGTCTGCGTCTCTCCGACTTCCAGGGTCAGCCGGCCCGGTTCGACCTCGAGGGTCCAGTCCTCGGAGGGCTCCTGTGCCGCCAGCGGCACACACCCGATGACCGCAACATACACGACCAAGCGACTGAATCTCACGTCACCCTCCTACCGAACCTCGTGTCCTGGGTGCGACAGACCGGGACACGAATCCCAGAATTCACTTGGGATTAGTCATTGTAGTCTCGCTAGTGTCCCGACCGCGTGGTTCGCAACATAAGTCCCGGAGCGCGGCGCCCGGATGGCAAGGCGCGACGCGGGAACACATTGGGCATTTGTGACCGAGGAGCAACGCCGTCAGGCGGGATGCCCCGCCCGGGAATAATGCCGCGAATTACGCGGTCAGGACACTAAAGCGCTTTTCAGATAGCCCTTGTACTGCTTGGGCTCGTCGTGGTACTTCTGCATGCACCAATGCAGGAGGACCGATGCAAGCCTATTCGATGGATCTCCGAGAACGGGCCCTGCTCGACAGTGATGCCGGGATGAAGGCCGCGGACGTTGCGGTGAAGTACCGCGTGAGCGGGTCGTGGGTGCGGCTGTTGAAGCAGCGTCGGCGGGAGACGGGCGAAGTCGCGCCGCGCGTCCAGCGGCACGGGCGGCGCCGGATGTTGGAGCCGCACCTGCACACCCTGGCCGCGCTGATCGCGGAGCAACCGGATCGCACCGTAGCCGAGCTGAAGGACGCGCTCGGCACGCCGGCCAGTCTGGCGACGATCTGGCGCGCGGTGGCGGCTCTGGACGTGACCGTCAAAAAAAACGGTCCGGCCCTCCGAACACGATCGACCTGACGTCGCGGCCGCGCGGGTCGTGTGGCACGCCGCCGCGCCGACCTGGGATCCGACACGCCTGGTTTTTCTCGATGAAACCGGCATGACGAACAATCTCCTGCGGCGGTATGGTCGGGCCCTCCGCGGGGCCCGCGTCCACGACCACGCGCCGTGCGCCCGGTGGCAGACCAGTACGTTTCTCGCAGCGCTGCGGGTGACTGGCCTGACCGCGCCCGGGGTCTTCGACGGCGCCATCGACGGGGCGAGCTTCCTCGCCTATATCGAACAGATCCTCGTGCCCACCCTGCATCCCGGGGACATCGTCATCGCCGATAACCTCAGCGCACACAAAGTGGCCGGCGTCCGCCAGGCGATCGAGCGCGTCGGCGCCACGCTCTGCTATCTGCCGCCCTACAGTCCGGACCTCAATCCCATTGAACTCTGCTTCGCGAAGCTCAAAGCCCTCGTGCGCGCCGCCCGCTGTCGATCCACCGAAACCCTCTGGCCTTTCCTCGGCGCCTGTCTGCCGCACTTCAGCCCCGAGGAATGCCGCAATTACTTTCGACACTGCGGCTATCCGGGCACCACACGGTCATGAAAAGCGCTTTAGACCCGTGGGCGCGCCGGCGAGATAGCGGTTACCGGACCGAACGTGACCTCGCGCGGGGGCGGCGCTCCGAACACACAGGAGCACGGCGTTGCTCTGCAGAAACTGCATCCTTGCCGGGCCTCATCCGTTCTGAAATTGTGAATCCTGGACAGAGGGGCGAAAGTCGTGCCAGATGTAACCTGCTTATTTATAGACACATACATGTCTACATCTGCCTGTTTTCGCTTGACAATAGACTGACCCGCCTCTAGAATGAGCATCCACCACGAGACCATATTCCTCGTTCCTCCAGCGGAGTCATGAATGCCCACCACGGATCGATCAGAACGCGAGCGAACACGAGCAGTAGATATTGCTCTCACGCAAATCGAAAAGCAGTTTGGTAAAGGTTCAATCATGCGGCTCGGCCAGAAAGGCGCCGTCGCGCCTGTTCCCAGCATTTCGACCGGATCGATCAGTATCGACTATGCGTTGGGGATCGGCGGCGTGCCACGGGGCCGTGTCAGTGAGATCTATGGACCCGAGGCGTCCGGTAAGACCACGCTGGCCCTGCAGGTGATCGCGCAAGCCCAGGCAACCGGTGGAAACGCGGCGTTCGTGGATGCGGAGCATGCCCTCGATGCCTCCTATGCGAAGAGACTGGGCGTCGATCTCGACAATCTGTTGGTCTCGCAGCCGGACCATGGCGAGCAAGCGCTCGAGATCGTCGAGGTGCTCGTGAGATCAGGCGGCGTAGATGTGGTGGTCGTCGACTCCGTCGCCGCGCTCGTGCCACGAACCGAGATCGAGGGTGACATGGGTGATGCCCAGGTCGGTCTCCAGGCCAGGCTCATGTCGCAGGCGCTCCGGAAGCTCACCGGCGTTGTGTCCAAGTCGCGAACGTGTCTCATCTTCATCAACCAGCTGCGTGAGAAGATCGGTGTCATGTTCGGGAATCCAGAAACCACGACAGGTGGACGCGCGTTGAAGTTCTATTCGTCGGTGCGGATCGACATCCGGCGAATCGGCGCCATCAAAGATGCCGACCGCGTCGTCGGTGGACGAACGCGTGTCAAGGTCGTGAAGAACAAGCTGGCAGCCCCGTTTCGAGAAGCCGAGTTCGACATCATGTACGGAGAGGGGATCTCTCGGGAAGGGGACCTGCTGGATCTGGCTGTCGACCGTAACATCATCGACAAGAGTGGCACCTGGTTCTCTTACTCTGGCGAGCGGCTGGGGCAGGGACGCGAAAACGTCAAGCGTCTTCTCAAGGAGAAGCCCGAGATCTTCACGGCGATTGAAGCCCAGGTTCGCAAAGAACTTGGTCTCGTCACCGAGCCGACAGCTGAGACCTCACCCGCTGGATGAAGTGGAGGGTCGTGGGTCGACGGTCGTAGGTCGTAGGTCGTGGGTCACCAGTAGCGTTCGTTGTCGGAGTGAGTAGAGCGTGCTCGACCCGCTATTGTCGCTCGACGCGTCACTTCTTCAGTGGATCAGCACCCTACCTCACCCGGCCTGGCTGACCTTCGTCATGAGCGCGGTCACCACAAGTGGTGACGACTCAGCCATCTGGTTCGCCCTGGCCCTGGTCATCGCGTGGCGCGGAGATCCCGAAGCCGCCTTTCGTGTGGTGTTGTCCCTGATCGTGACGGCCGTCGTGGTCGGCAGCATCCTCAAACCATCAATCGGCCGAGACCGTCCCGCGCTCGGGACGGCCAGTGGGAGCGTCGTGGCGGGCCAGCTCGACTCACCGTCGTTTCCGTCTGGACATGCGGCCGGCGCTGCCGCCGGTGCGTATGGCCTCGGGCGGCTTTGGCTCGCACGAGCGCCGCTCGTGTGGAGTCTGGCGGTGCTGATCGCCGTGTCGAGAGTGTATCTGGGGGTCCACTATCCACTGGATGTCATGGCCGGGTTGCTCGTCGGCTTGGGATGCGGGATTTTGGTGACCGGGGGATCGAGGAGTTCGCCGCCGGGATAGGATCCTGGGGTTCCTGGTCGGGAGGCTCGTGGGTCTGGTTCCGATCAGGCCCGTTCAGTCGGGCCGACCCGGTACGATGAACACTTTCTCACCCGGTTCCATCAGTCCAAGCTCGCGGCGCGCGAGCTCTTCGATCGCGCGGGGCTCCTCCCGAAGCATCCGGACTTCCTCGCGGAGGCTATCGTTCTCCGCGCGGAGTGAATCAATCAGCTGGAAGACAGCGGTCAACTGGTGGTTGGCGCGAATCAGCGCGATCAACCCCCGCTCACCCACCACGGCATTTCCGAGCAGGACGACGGTCACGAAAAGAACCAGAAAGCGGGTGGTTCGACGTCGGGGACGCTGGCGTCGGGGGACCACGGCCGATCCGACAGAGTTGCGGGGCGGTGACCCAGGGACCTCCTTCGACACTCGCTGCATAGAGTAACGCAGTCGCAACTTAGAGTACAACTCAAAACGTCACGCCAGATCGAAAACATCACGCAACGCGTCCTCGTTCTCCATGGCATTCCAACACGACAGATGCGCGAGCAGGTTCATCTGAGCAGCGGTAAGCCGGATCAGCGTTCCTGGATTCTGAGCGCGAGTCCGATAGTGTGGAAAGCGTGCGAACGGTCCGCTAGGCTCGGCAGACTGTCCCTCCTGGACGAGGCGCCTGAGCGGAGCCGGCAGACGGCGTGCCCAGCGTTCCACATGCTCGTTGTAGCACCAGCAGACAGCGACGTCCGCGTCACCATCGAGTCCCCACCACGCGTTCGCCTGGACGACATGGCGCGTGGTCGTCATGACCGTCTCACCCCGGCGCTTCGCCTCCTGAAGACCGGCGACCACGACCGCGTAGTCAGCCTCCGGAAACACGCGGTTGTGCGGAAACCTCGTGCCGGGGGCGCCAAACAACGGCGCGAGGGAGGGGTCGACCGCTCCGCGTCCGGGCCAGTTCGCAGGATCGTGGTCAATTGAGAGTGGCCACATCGTGTTGATGAAGACCACCACCGCCTTCACCCCGCGTCTGAGCAGCGAGATCAGCCCATAGTTCTCGACGTCACCACCGTCCGTAAACACGTCTGACGTGCCGGCGCTGTTCGGGTCGCCCACCGGCCAGTACGTGGCGTGTGGATAGCCCCGCAGATCGCGGTCTGGCGTGCTAAACGCGCTACTCGCCCCAATCGCGTCGGCGAGCGTGAAGGGGTGGGCCGGTAGGTTCAACGCGACGAGTCCATCGGCTTCGGGTCCGGCCCGAGGTGGGTCACTCCCAAAGGCGAACGGCTCGACGAATCCCCCGCCTACCGCATGGACCGGGTGATCACCCGACTGAAGTGTCAAGCGAGCGCCGCTGCCGATCCCCAGCGGCGAGTACTCGAACCCCACGAGACTCACACGGGTGAGATCGGATTCGTTGCCCGGCCAGTTCAGCGCCGAATGAATAAGGAGGTACGGCCGGTAGATCTTGTCCCGCACCGTGTGGAGTCGGAGGTGCCGGAGCAACGGATGACGGCGGCGAATCTCTTGGGCCGTCGAGTCGTCGAGCGTAAAGCTGACCGGCTGGTCCGGGTCGTACAGACCGAACGGGCTGAGAAAGGTCTGGCCCACGGCTCGAATCCAGACATCGTCTGGGCCGACAGAACGGTCGGCGCGCGCGCGGGCCAGGGCATCAGAAAAATCATCGGTCGCTGCGAACCCCAACGAGCGGGGATCGAGCTCGGACAACGCACTGAGAGACAGGTCTTCGGGCTGGGCGGGTGCACCGAGCAGGTCGAGGTCAGAGCCCAAGCCCTGCGTCGGCGAATAGTACGTGTACGGCGTCGCGGCCCAGGCTCCCCCTGACACCGCCGAGAGATAGCCGACCCGATCGAGCAGCCCGGTGGCCGTCAGCCCACGAAGTTGCCCCACCGTCGCGGCATACGACCGGGTGCTCCCGCCGGAGAAACAGACTCCGGTCAACAACGGCGGGGGCGTGGCCGAGTGATGCGCGTGCTCCGGATAGGTGGCGCTCGGCCCGTTGGTGGACCAGACGCGGGCAGGAACGTGTGAGCTCACAGAGGTCAAGGTCGAGACGAGGTCGGCGTCGGATACTCCATCGTGAAGGGGTCTGGAAGCGGAATCCGGGTAATCGGTCCATTCGACAGCCGATCCAGTGAGAATTCTGGGTTGTCCGGGTCGCCCTGCTCGATCGTCGCGATGTCACCCGTAATCAGAATGACGAGCTGATCGGGAGTGAGGTACTGACGCGCTACGCGTGCGACGTCGTCCCCGGTCACAGCCCCGATACGATCCCGGTACTGAACGAGATACTCCGGGTCCCGACCTGTGTACTCGTCGCTGGCAAAGAGGTTCGCGGTCGACGATGCGTTCGAGAAGTTTCGCGTGAACGTCTCTATGAACGACGCCTTCGACGTGCGAAGCTCCGCCTCCGTGACCTGACGGTCGCGTATGCGGTCGATCTCCTCGAGTACGATCGCGGCCGCGCGCGCAACGGTCTCGCTGCGAGACTGGAAGCTCACACGAAACAGACCATCGTAGTAGGTGCCCAGTCCGAAGCTGGACGAGGCACTGTAGGCCAGTCCCTCGTCCGATCGGATGCGGGTCAGCAACCGCGATGTGAACCCGCCGCCGCCCAGAATGTCGTTCATCACCAGCAGCGCATACCGGTCGGAATTGTCGCGCCGGGTCCCCAGATGACCGATCGATACCCGACCTTGGTTCACATCCGACTTTTCGACGGTATAGATCCCGGGACTGAGCTCGTGCGACGGTTCGGGAACGGGCGCCACGGAGTCGGTCTTGACCGGCCAATCGGTCAAGTGCGCCTCGAGCTTTGGCAGGATCTCGTCGGGTGTCACATCGCCAGACACCGAGAAGATGAACCCCCCCGGGTGGTAGTACCCCTCATGGAATGCAATGAGGTCCTCCCTGGCGATTGACTCGATCGACGCACGCGTGGTGGACCGCGTCGAGAAGTGCGCATCGCCACGCATCAGCCGACCCCATTCGCGGCCCTCGATGCTGCCGGTGCTGTCATTCCGCCGCTGCATACGCTGAAGGCCCTGGCTCTTGGCGAGGTCCAGCCTGGCCTGATCGAACCGTGGAGACCGCAGCATGTCGAAGAAGAGATCGAGCGTCGCATCGAGATCTTTCGTCAGGCTGTTGAAGCTGGCGCGACCCGACGTCGCACCGATCGAGCTACCGATCTCCGCCGCGAGAAACGCTGCCTCCTCGTCAAAGTCCGCTGCCGACCGCGTCGCCGCGCCGCCGGCTCGCATCTGACTTCCCGTGAGACTCGCCAAGCCCTGCTTGGCGTCAGGGTCGAGATAGCTTCCCGTCCGCACCGTGACCGACACCGAAATCAACGGAAGCGTGTGATCCTCGACCACGAAGACCACCACGCCGTTCGTCAGGGTGTGCCGGTGCCGGCCGGCGGCTGGCGGCTCGAACTCAAGCGCCTCGAATGAGAGCTGCCGCGGATGCGCTGGGATGGCTTGCGCCAACACGGTCTGCGCGGTCGTGAGGATGACGAGCAGCAGCAGAACCAGTAGGCCTTCCCTGCGCAGCAGACTCATCGTCCGCCTCCAATCGCCTCGATCCGCGCCTCGATGATAGCGAGCAGGGCCTGAGCCAGATCCCGGTTCTCTTCGGGCGCCTCGGCCATCATCTGCTCTGCCTGCGCCAGGAACTGTTGGAGCTGTTCGGCGTCGAGCTGAGCCACGACCGCCATCGTCTGGCGAGCCTGCTCACGCTCCTGGTCGTCGAGACCCGCGAGCGCTGAATCGTCTCCCTCGCCGTCGGTGGCGCGGCGGTAGTAGACCGCCACCGCCCGGTTCTCCTCGGTGAAGTACTCGTTGGCCACGCGTTGGATGTCCGCGGCCGTCACCGCCTCGTACAGGGCGGGGTCGGTGTTGATCGTCTCCCAGCCCCGGTTGTTCTCGCGAAAGAGCAGCTGCACCATCAGTTGGAAGTTCCCCTGCAGATCGCGAAACGTGCTCGCCGCGTTCTGATTCTTCACCTTCTGGAGCTCCCTCTCTCCAACCGGCTCGGTCTGGAGCCGCTCGAGTTCGGCGTAGATCGACTGCTCGACTTCCTCCGGCGTGTGGCCCTGTCGGGCTGTGCCCCGCACTTCGAACATGCCTTCGAACTTGAACCCAGACTGCCCGCCTGAGGCGTTCGTCGTCACCTGCTGGTCTTCGACGAGGGCCCGATACAACCGCCCCGTGCGCCCGTTCAGCAGCTGCCCGAGCACGACCAGCGCGGGTTCGTCGACGTGCCCGTCTGGCACGGAGTGATATCGGATTGCCACCTGCGGATTCGTGTCGGCGTACGCCGCCATCCGCTTCTCTGCCAGCTGCGGCATCTCCCGCGTTCGAGGCTCGAGCGGGGGACGCTCGCCCCTCGGGATCCGCCCGAAGTAGCGTTCTGCCAACTCCGCCGCGTACTCCGGGTCGAAATCGCCGATGAGTGCAGCGGCAAGGTTATTCGGGGCGTAGTACACGTCGAAGAACGCCAGCGCCTCTTCACGCGTCATCCCCTCGAGGTCACTCGGCCACCCGACGACCGGCCAGCTGTAGGGTGACGAACCCCAGAACATCGCGTCGAACTGCTCCTGGAACTTCCCGGTTGGTGTGCTATCGGTCCGCAAGCGTCGCTCCTCGTGCACGACGTCGCGCTCGGAGTAGAACTCTCGAAACACCGGGTTGAGCAGTCGGTCCGACTCCATCCAGAACCACAGCTCCAGTTTGTTCGCCGGTACGTTGACGAAGTACACCGTGAAGTCGTAACTCGTCCCGGCGTTCATCCCCGAGGCACCCTGCTCCGTGTAGATCCGACTGAAATCCTCTTTGACCACAATGTCTTGTTGGCGCGCCAGTAAGTCGTCGAACTCGGTCAGTAGCTCGCGGTGCCGGGGAGAGCGAGCATCTGGGTCGTCTGGGTCGTCAATCTGGCCGAGTCGGTGGGCAACAAGTAACTGCGCCTCCTCGACCGCGAGTTCGGTCTTGATCGCATCCAGCTGTTGGATGATGGCCAAGTCCTCCGTGATGTCCGCGGTACCGATCGTGCGGGTCCCTTTGAACATCATGTGTTCGAAAAGATGCGCGACGCCGGTGATTCCCGGGCGCTCGTAGACGGAGCCGACCTGCGCGATCCATCCCGCCGCGATATTTGGATCACCCGGGCGTGGCACCATGAGCACCTTCATTCCGTTCTCGAGCTCGTGCTCGATTACCGGCACCTCCTGGGCTAGACCACGCGCCGACACCAGGCCGAGCACCATAGTCAGTGACACAAGAGCTGAACATCGGCGACGATCGAACTGTTTCATGGAACACCCTTGATGGCGCTGATGATGATGACGACCAGTGACCGCGAGCGGCAGCCGGCCGCACAGGCGACGTCCGGTCGATGAACCGGGTCTCTGAGTGTCGCACACCGGGCGGGACGAATTAAAGTCGCGAGCAGCGCGACACCCTCGTGCAGTGATCTCGAAACAACTCGGCGTTCGGCCACCGAGGCATCCCACCCCGCTAGGTTGCTCCTCGGTCACAGATTCCCGATGTGCTCCCTCGTCGCGCCTTGGTGGGCGGTCGCCTCGGCGTCCTCGATGCCCGAGCTGTTTCGAGATCACTGCACTAGTTCCCGTCTCCCGGATGCTCCGCGTCGCGCTTGGTCTTCATCGTTTCGATCTTCTCGATGAGATCACCGAGCCGAAGCGACAGATCGGATAGCGTCCGCCACTTCTCAGCATTCTGCAGACCGAACGACACCGCGAAATCCCGCTCACTGTCGGAGAGATCGTGGATCTGAGCGGCCGAGACCGCTCCCTTCATCTCGGCGTCGGTCACCTGGGCTTCGAGCCACAGCTGCTCGATCTGTGCGCGAACGTGGCTCGCCTCCTGATAGAGCTGCTCAACGTCTTCTTCGTACCCCAAGCCGTCGCTCACCTCTCCGGCGCTGCGGCGCCGTCTTCGCACCACCTACGGTCTTGCTCACGGGTGGATCTGCTCAAGCGGCGCGCCATCGACCGCCTTGATGAAGAACGCCAGAAAGCGCGCCATCCGTTCCAGACCCGGAGTCGAGATCACCTCCAGCACTTCTCCGCTCGTGTGATACAGCGGCGGTGCTTGCATGGTCGTGACGAGCGCCACATCGAGCTGACGGTACCCGCCACCTTCGCCACTCGCCATCGGGGAGCCGGCCGACACGAAGTTCGTCCCGTAGCGCTCGACTCCCTGCCGAAAGAGATCCTCCAGCCAGGGGGCCCGGTTGGAGACGCCTGCCACGATCGGAGCCTCCCCGGAATCGGCGACAAACTGTCGATAGTCATCGTCAAAGAGGCTCCGGGCCGGCGTGAGGTTCCGCTGCGCCACGTGTTCGATATTCAGCACGAGGACCGCGTTCTCGCTCATCTCTGGATTCATCCGGACGAAGCTGCGCGGTCCGTGGAGACCGGGGGAATGATGTCCAGCGCTGGCAACAAATACAAGCGTTCGAGCCGGCTGGTTCTCCGGCATTGCGAAATGCTTGGCCAACGCCACCTGCACCGCGAGACCATCGGCGTTGTCCCCCGCGCCATCGAACCAGGCATCTGCATGAGCGTTGATGATGATCGTCTCGTCATCCCGCTGCCCTGGCACAACTGCCACGCTGTTTTCTGCTCTCAGCCTGGTGAACCGCTCGGTCTCCAGGCGGAGCTGGACCCTGAGCTGGTCCAACGTTCCGGCCTCCGCTGCCCGGTTCATGACCCCGTCGAGGAAGACTCCGTCACGACCCCCGATATTGAAGCAAGGTCCGCCGCAGTTGCTGAAGTCCCGAGCTCGCCCGTTGCCAGGCTGATCGACGATGTTGATCACCGCCACCGCGCCGCGCCGAAAGAGATCTTGTGCCCGCGGAACGGTCCGCCCCCTCTCAAAGACGGTGTGGGCCTGCGGCGTGACATGTTGGACGGCCACCTTGCCGGTCACGTCGATATGAACCAGTTCAGCCGGACCTGCCTCGCCGACAGACACGAGGGGGGCCGACAGGGTCCCCTCGATCTCTGAGGGCGAGAGCGGCATCGCCGTTTCGAGCACCACATCGTCCGTGCCTGCACCAAACGCAGTATCACCGGTCAGTCGCACCTCCCACGACAAGGGAAGCCAGAACGAAGCGTCCGAATCCTGATCGAACGACTGAAGCTCGACGTTCGAGAGACCGGCCTCGCGGTACCGAGCGGCGGCCCATCGAATCGTGTCGCGACTCGATGGAAAGCCGCTGATCCGACGCCAGAGCTGGCCGTCGCCGATTTCAGCGGTCTTACGACTCATCTTCGAGAAGCCGATAATCGTTTCCAGGTTAGCTCGGATCATGGACCCGTTGAGCTCGGTGAACCTCGCCTCTCCATCAGGCACGCGGGCCGGCTCTGGACCACGGTCGCCGATGATCGCGGGGGCGACGTGAGGCTCAAATGGGGGCGGAAGTGAGAGGCCGAACCATCGATCCGGCTTTGCTTGTGCCAAAGACACAGACGCGATGGACACGGCGCTCAGGATCGCGAGCGCCGCAGCAATCAGAGTGGGTACCAGACGTCGGAGCGGTGACGCGGCCGGTTTCTTCTTCCTGGACACAGTTCTACATCCGTTCCCTACTTCTCGTCGGACGGATCGCGAGGTCGCCACTGCCAGATCGTTTCGACAACGTCTAGATCTGGTTCATCGGGGACGACAAACCTATGACTGAGCGCTCGAGCTTGCAAGTCGTCGACGAGAAACAGCGCGGGTGGGTTCTCGTGCAGGATGGTCTGGAATCTCCCAGCCGCGTGCCGAACGTCTTCGCGGGATGTCGCCTCCTGCAGCGCGTCAAGCGCGTCGTCCACCATCGTGTAGCCGGGTAGGGAGTACGGTTGGGACGAATGCCACAGACTATAGAGGCGTGACAACGATCGGCTGGTGTTCTGAGGCCGCAGGGCCGCTTCGTAGTCCGTGCTGTAGAACCGGTCAAAAAGGCTCGGGACATCCAGCGTCTCAATCTGTATGTCCACACCGATGTCGAACAGCTGACGCTGCACGATCAGCGCGATTGCCTCATCAAACTCCGAGTTCTCGCGAACCAAGCAGGTGAAGCGGAGCCGCGCCTGTACGCCATCTCCCCCCTGGCTCGCGGGCGATCCAGTCGACTGAACGTATCCCGCCTCAGTCAAGAGCGCGTCGGCCAGCTGTGGATCGAACGTATAGTTGCGCTCGCCTTCTTGAAACGCCCAGTGTTCGGTGCTAATCCCGGATGTCGGACGACCGTGACCACCCAGGACACGGTCAATCACGACGCGCCGGTCGATGGCGTAGTTCAGCGCTCTTCGGACTCGATTATCGGCAAACGGTGCGCGGTCGACGTTAAAGCCGATGACCGTCGCGTACGGACGGTTCACCATGAACACGTCAACGTCGGACGTCGCCGCCACGAAATCCTGAGCCCGGATGGGCAGCTCGACCAGGAAGTCGACTTCCTGCCGCATCATCGCGACCCAAGCCGTTCTGACGGTCGGATACGTCTCGACCCGCACGACACCGATGGCGGGTCTTCCGCGCCGATACTCCGAGCTCGCTATCAGGCTCATGGCGTCACGAGTCTGATCCTGAAGACTGAACGGTCCCGTACCCACAGGCGCGCCGGCCACTTCCCGCTCGACCCGTTCCGAGAGACCCTCCAATCGTAGATAGGTACCCCGCCTGTAGTGGAGACGCACGGTCCTCCTGCCAACGGTGTCGATGGCATCGATGTCTGCCAGAGGCGGATTGTCCTGAAGGCGGCGGGGGTCACGTCGCGCAGTGTCGAGAACGGTCTTGACGATCTCGGCGCTCAGTGGGACGCCGTCGTGGAAGACTGCGCCGTCCACAAGTGTGAGGGTCACGGTCAGGCCGTCGTCACTGATCGACCAGTCTTCCGCGAGTCCCGGTTGGTACTCACCGTCAACGCGGGTGTAGATAAGCGGCTCGGTGGTGAGCGTTCGTCGAAGCTCATCAAGATTCCCGGCGGCCACGTAGCCGATCGAGAGTTCCTGCGGAGCCGAATCGCTGGCGGTCTGGTCGTGGGATGTGCAGGCGGCCAAGGCCGACAGGATGAACATGACGGCGGCGCCCACCGCACCTCGTCCGAACCGATGTCGTGCGACTGTCCGACCCTGATCCGCACCGCTCACGTCTGAGAATCACCCTCCAAGCCGTCAGCGTATTGCCGCAACCCCGAGGGCGTCAATCCTGGATGCACAAAGCGGCACGAAACTGGCGGAGCGGTCTTCACCGCATCTGGCCCCGGGATCGGCGTAGAATCGCCGCGACGGCTAAGACTCGCGCGCTCAGCGTCAGACAAATGACCAGACTCGCTGCTACCACAGGTCTCGCGCTCCTCGGCGTCATCGGCGTCATCGGCCTCATCGGCCTCATCGCGACGGTGCCAGCGACCGTTGCGACAGCACAGCCGTCGGTAGAGACCCGGGCAACCAGCTCGGTGACGTTTCACAAAGATGTGGAGCCGATCCTGCAGAAGTACTGTCAGACCTGCCATCGCCCTGGTGAGATCGGCCCGATGTCACTCATGACGTTCGAAGCGGCACGCCCGTGGGCGCGATCGATAAAATCCCAGGTGCTGGCACGCGCGATGCCACCCTGGTATGCGGATCCCACCATCGGTCATTTTCGTAACCAACGCACGCTGCCGCAGCACGACATCGATACGCTCGTCGATTGGGCAGACGAGGGCGCCCCGAAAGGCTCTGCCGACGACGCACCGCCGCCGGTGACGTTTCCTGATGGATGGGAGATCGAGCCCGACATCATCGTGGATGTGCCACCGTTCGACGTGCCCGCGAACGGCATCATGGAATGGACCACCGTGACCATGCCGAGCGGTTTCGCGGACGACACATGGGTGACCTCGATCGAGATCCGCCCAAGCGAGCGGAGCGTGGCGCATCACATCTGCTTCGGCGTGCGGGCCCACCGGGAGGGCGTTGCGTACTACACCCCTGTCGCGAGTGTCATCCCGCGCGATTCTGACGGCGCCTCACTGCCGCGCGGTCGCGGCTCAGCGGCGACCGGCGGACTCGGGTTTGACGCATGCTACCTGCCGGGTGCCGGAGCATTAGACCTGAGTCATTCGAATTCAGCGAAGCTGATTCCGGCGAATGCCGACTTCGTCGTGCAGGTGCACTACACGACGACCGGGACAGCGGTGACCGACCGTCCGCAGATCGGTATGACCGTGGCACCTGAGGAGCCGACCCGCGTGTTCGTGACCTACGCCTCGGCCCCGACGACGGGGACGAGCGCCGACACGTTTCGGATTCCGGCCCACGAACCGAACTACGAGAGTGCGTTTGAAGCAACCGTGATGTACGACGCCGAGCTCGTGTGGATGCTGCCGCACATGCATCTGCGCGGAAAGGACATGACGTGGACCGTCCGGTATCCGGACGGGCAAGCGGAGGTTGTCCTCTACAACGACCGCTTCGACTACAACTGGCAAATCGGCTATGAACCGGCTGAACCGATTCAGTTGCCCAAGGGCTCACAGCTCTACGTTGTGGGTCATCATGACAATTCGGCTGGCAACCGTTTCAATCCCAATCCGGACACCGACGTCTACTACGGCGATCAAGCCTGGGAAGAAATGATGTCGCCCTGGTTTAGCCTCACCGTGGCGAGAGATGTAGATCCGCAGCAGCTCCTGGATGTCGCGACTCCCTAGTGCCGAAGGCGGGAGCCTGAAACCGCGGTCAGATCACCGCCTACTGCAGCCACGCGATCAGCAGTGCAAGTGTCACGGGGCTGAGCACCGTCGATGTGACGACCACGCTGGTCACGAAGCGAGGCGCCACCCCATACTCCAGCGCCAGAATCGTCGTGATGACGGCGGCCGGAGTCGAGGCCTGCAGGATGGCTGCCTGCCGGGCAGCGCCAGAGAGTCCGACCAGCTCGGCCCCCGCAAAGGCCAGCACCGGCGCCACGAGGAGACGGGCGACAGTGGCGCTGGTGACTACCGGCAGCGTTGTCGGCCTCTCTGCCTGTGCGAGCTGCATACCGAGTACCAGCAGCATCATCGGGACAGCCGCATCACTCAGAAGCGATATCGGTCGCATCACCAGCGCTGGAACGGGCACCGCGAGGGCGGCAAGCACGCCAGCGGCGACGGCGCCGTAGATTGTTGGCACCTTGACAACTCGGACCAAGGCCTGTCCGAGCGTTCGGTGACCGCTGCTGGCGACCAGGACGCCAACGGTATAGGTAAGCACCGCGCTCGTCACGAAGTAGACGGTCGCGAACACCAGCGCATCCCCACCAAACGCAAACAGGACGAGCGGTAGCCCATAGTTGGCATTGTTGGAAAACATGACGACCAGCATGAACCCCGCCCGTGTGGGCCGATCCAGGCGCAGCAGTGTCGCCCCCACTCCCGCGACGGTTCCCATCGTAGCGGTCATGAGCAGACAGAACAGAACGAGGCGCCAGACATCCGCACCCCCGACCGACGCCGTCAGGAGGAGATCAAACACGAGGCAGGGTGCCAGCGCGTTGAACGTGACGTGCGACAGGTGTACCGCACCGATACGCAGGACGCGTGCGAGGGCGAATCCCACGCCCGCTACGAGGAACACCGGGAGGATGCTCGAGACGAAGATCGAGAGGAGCGTCAGAGCGCCACTCCCCTTCGTCGATCGCCAGTCGCTATGCACGCGGCAGTGACGTCATCGTGACCGAAATGGAAGCCGCCGTTCGGAGACATGGACGGTTGGAGCCTGAACGAGATGGTCGATCCTACCAGCGGACGCGCGGGTCCAGACGCAATGACCGTGTCAGGGATGTCTGTCACCGCCGATTCGCTCGACCAGGTGGGCCTTCAGCGCCTTCACCCCTTCACCGGTGTGAGCGGAGACCGCAAAGCCGCCGTTCACCGCGCAACGATCCTCGCCACATCGGTCGATCTTGTTGAAGACGGGTGACACGCGACTCATGTCGACCCCGAGATCGGCCAGCACGTTCTTGCCCACCTCCATCTGCTCGCGCCACTGCGGGTGGCTTCTATCGACGATGTGAAGGACGAGGTCTGCCTGGATGATCTCTTCGAGCGTGCTGCGAAACGATGCCACCAGATGATGTGGCAGCTTACGAATGAACCCGACAGTATCGACGAAGATGACCGTTTCCGGACCTCCCAGAGACCCCTTGCGCAGCTTCGAATCGAGCGTCGCAAAGAGCCTGTCTTCGGCTCGAACGCCGGCACGAGTAAAGCGGTTAAAGAGCGTCGACTTTCCGGCGTTGGTGTATCCTGCAAGAGCCACCATCGGTACGCCGTGCCTCCCCTGACGATGGAGCGCACGTGTCCGTTCGATCTTCGACAGCGCCTTCTTCAACTGCTTGATTCGAGTGCGCAGGATGCGCCGGTCAGCCTCGAGCTGGGTTTCGCCCTCACCGCCTCGCACGCCGATGCCACCCACCTGGCGAGAGAGGTGGGTCCAGCGACGGGTCAGGCGCGGCAACTGGTATTCAACGTGCGCCAGCTCGACCTGGGTGCGAGCCTCGCGCGTATGCGCCTGCCGGACGAAAAGGTCGAGGATCAACGCGCTTCGGTCAATGACCGCACACTCGATAATCTCTTCCAGGTTCCGGACCTGATTCGGCGTCAGATCATCGTCGAAGATCACGACATCGGCATCCAACTCATCGGCGGCCCGCGCGATCTCACCGGCCTTGCCGCGTCCGATCAACGTTCTCGCGTCCGGCGCACGTCGGTGTTGCAGGCCTGTGCCAACCACCTCCATCCCGGTGCTTCGGGCGAGCTCCGCGAGTTCGTTGAGGTTCTCTTCGACGACGAAGCCAGGCTGCGCTGGCAGCGCGAGGCCCATGAGGAAGGCACGCGACGCCGGTCGGTCGGATCGCTCTCTCAAGCCGGTGTCGCTCGGCCCATCACCGCTGGACCGTCTGAGTGGTCGAGCCCGTGTCGGGCTGAAGTTCACTCCGATCGAGTCCGTTCACGGCGTCGATGATCGTGGCGTACGCTCGGCCGATCTGCTCGAGTCCGACCACAGGAATCCATTCGGGCGTGTCCTGCTCAGTGTGCTTGATCTCGGGCGACGTGATCACCTGGATCGAGGGCACATCGAGGTCCATGACCCCCATCTCACCGGAGGCGCCAGGATCCATGTCACCGGTGATCCCGACATTGAAACGATTGAAAGCACCAAGGACGACATCGAGCAGGGCGGGACTCCCGTTGACCCACCAGCGCATCGGCGAGACCGCCGTCATCATTCGCAAGCGCGGACCCCAGTACTTGGTACGGACCGCGGCGACGTGCTCCAGATTGATCGCGACCACGGTGTTCGCGAGCGCCGTCTCGCGATGATCGTGCAACCATCGCGTCCCCGGTCCCCCGTGATGCCCCACCGAACCGAGAAACGTGATCGTGCGGGGGCGCTGCTGGCGAGGGATCTTGGCGTAGTGCTCGAGCAACCCCATCATCACCGCGAGCCCTGAGCCGTTGTCCAGCGCGGCTCGAAAGTAGCCATCCATATGCGCGATGATCAGGATCTCCTCGTCGCTCAGACCCGGCAGCGTGCCCCAGACGCTCGCCGCCTCCAGCCCCGCGACCATTTCGCTCTCCGTCTCGAGATGTACCGTCACGCGGTCACCCTGGCCGAGCATGTCCCGAAGCTGCAGTCCGTCCTCGTAGCCAACGTTGAATCCTGGTCCATCACCGGTGCGCTGCCAGACGGCGAAGTTGTCCGAGATGCCGTAGACAATCCCGACCGCTGCCGCGCCCTTCGCGTAGGCCCGCTCGACGGCGCCTTCGGTTCTAATCGAATGGCGAAGCGTGCCGGGTCGGGGCAGGTCAAGAATGAGAACTGCCTTGCCGGTCACGTCGCGTCCCAAATAGTCCGCGTCACTGCCCAAGCCCACCCAAACCAGCTCGAAGTCACGTCCACCCGCCGGTGTGGAGACGGCATCCTGAGGCGGTCGCGCCGATTCGAGCGTGAACGTCTGACCGTTCTGCCCAAATTCGATCTCCCACCGACTCGGAACCCACTGGGGGCGGAGATCGAACGACTGCCGGCGCACATTCTCGAGACCGTTCTGTTCGAAATAGCGCTCCACCCAGTCCTGGGTCCACACATGACCGTCCGTGCCGACGTTTCGGCCCCAAAACACGGTGCCGGCGTCCCGATCCCGGATCGAGATCGCATCCACCTCCATCAAGATCTCCTTCATCCGACCGCCGTCGATATCGGCGTACGCCCGGTCCTCGGGGCGGAGCGGTAGGCGAATGAACGCTTCGTCTCGCACGCTGCCGTCGGTGGAGACAAGAGGTTGGCCCAGTGGGTTCTCGTCTGGCTGCTGTGCGATGACGGGAACGATGACCAGCAGCAGGACGGCACCGAGACTGAGTGTGTGGACCGGTTTGAACATCTGGTTTCTCCCATGGTCAGTATCCGAAGCGGCGGGGAATGGTTCCCAGGAGACGCTCGGTCTCACTGGTCTCGCTCGGCCCGTTCTTCGGCGCGCGCTCCGGCAAGGATCCCCTCCATGCCGTAGTTCCCTTCGTGGCACGCGTACTCGAAGATTGATCGCCGATCATCGATGTCGATCCGCGTCATCGGCCTCACGACGGTCCAGGGACTGGTAAACGTATGGGAATCGTTGATTGTGAAACGGTAGTCCAGCGTATCGTCGTCGATGCGAGTGTAGCGTTCCGTCAAATGGAGTGTCTCGCGCGATCCTCGAAAATTCGTTCTCGGGTCAAAATTCGTCGTCTCCACAACCAGCGTGTCGCCTTCCCAGTGGCCACGCGAGTCGCCCATCCACTGGCGAACAGATTCAGGTAGGTGGGGACGTTCGTCCAGCGGGATGATACGCGGCTCGTGGATGAGCTCCTGGAACACCACGACGAACCCCGGAGCCTGGAGAATCTGATAGTTGCTGCTGTACCAGCTGCCGATCCCATTCCACCCACGCGAGATGCAGCGCGTCCAGTTACTGAGATCGGCATACGTATCAGGTGAGTCACGTGGCCCCCGCGTACTCCGGGCGGTCGCTTCCGCGTCGATTCTCGCTTGACCCTCCGGAGTGAGAGGCGGAATTCTTCCGTCTGGCGGATCGATGATCAGCGACGTGCGCGTCAGCGGATTGCCGAAGTCGCGCCAGAACGCGTTGTAGGTGCCAGGGCTACCTTCCGAGGGGGGCAGATCGTACCGTGCTCGATTCTCCTGTTCGAGCACCGCCGCCTCTTCTTCGGTCAATGACTCTTTCCCAGCCAGCGGGCCCTCGAGGGGCCGCTCCAAGGGAATCGACGTTTGGCTGTTCCACTGCCCCTGCAGGTCCGGATGGCCCCATGGCGTCACCGGCGGTGTCCACGTCGGCGTCTGGCCTGCAAGGGGCGCGACCGCGACGAACATCACGATCGTCCACACCGTAGTCCGAACTCGATCGGTCATCGAAGGCTCCATCCTCAGTCAGGATAGTTCGTGCGCTCCGGTCTACGGAATCGTGCAGACGAAACTCTCGGCCTTACTGGGATCGCCGGATTGACTGTATCGTGCGACCGACGGATACGGACACAGCTTGCGAGTGAACTCAACGGCCGTCGTGTCCGCATCGTCGTCCACGTACTTTGTGGCGATCAAGTGGGTGGGTGCCACGCCCTGTTCGACCCACTCCTCGAGTGCGGTTTGCAGGTCGTGGACCGCGTCACGTGTGGGAGGGATCTGCTGCCCGACCCCTCCGAAGCTATTCGCCCCCTGGCCGCGGTAGCAGTGTGCCATCCCGGGAACCATGAACAGTCGATAGAAATCCTGAGTCTCGGCCAGGCCGCCCATTTCCGCCATGACGAGTTCGTAGTAGCCCGGGCTGTACTCCGGCTGCAGCACCTGATCGTTCCACCCGTGATACTGGATGATCTTGACGCCCTGCTGTTTCGCAGACGCGAGATCGGCATCGATGGCGTCTGCGAGAGAGCCGACCTTGGATTCGGCAAAGGCCAGGTCAGCGTCAAAATCGAACGTTCGATAGTCCCAGTTGGGATCTTCAAACACCAGGTTCGAGAAGTAGGCGTGGCCAAGATTCGTCACGCCCTCGCCGACTACGGATGTCGCCCACCCACGCTCGCCGCCCATCGCCCAGCCAGGAAAGATTTGCGCGCCGGTCTGTGGATGCGTCGGGCCACGGTAGAGTCGTTCCAACGATGCCACCTGCGCCTCAGTCAGGCAGTCGTCACCGTCCCCCGTCGTGCACAGCAGCGTCTCGGGCTCAAAGACACACTTGTCTGGCTCCTCGATTAGGCCGTCGACGAGCCCGTCGGTCGCATCGCACGCGGCGACTGCGGCGGCCTCGATAGCGGGCAGCTTGGACGCTGGTATTGCCGCTCCCGACGCACTGAGTGTCTGTGCGTCCCAAACGAATCCCGCGTTCGAGTGCGACTGATAATTCCACGGGGCTCCCACCACGAGCCCGTCATAGTCGCCTGGGTACCGCTGGACTTCCATGAGGGCCTGGCGTCCGCCATTCGAGCAGGAGCTGAAGTAGGCGTAGGTGGCCGCCTGTCCGTAATAGGCCTCGATCAAACCCTTCGCCGCCACCGTCACGAGATGTTTCGACCGGTAGGCGTAGTCGATGACCCTTTCCGGATGGCCCGCGGCCCAGCTGTCGTCGGTCGAGCGATGCCCCGTATCGGTCGACGCCGTTGCGTAGCCTCGCCGCAGCCACTCATCGAGACCGCCATCCAGACCAAGCCGGGTGTAGTTGAGCCTTCCGGCGTAGCCGCCCTCTCCGGAAGACACAAACCGTCCGTTCCACGACTCGGACGGCAACCAGACCTCGAAACGAATATCTGAATCGCGGGTCGGTCGACTCACCCCGACCACGCGACAAAACCCGGGAAGATCGGTCAGGCTCTGGCCGGTCGGCGTGACGAGAGTGCCTCCGGAGACCGTCGTCGACGCTGTTATGAGGGTGTTGCCTTCGAATGCCAGGTCGACCAACTCCGCGCACGCTGGTTCGGAAGCCGCCGGTTGGTGCGCAGGGCTCTGGCTCTCTGCGATCAGTGACGCTCGCACGATGACGGCCGACAAAACCACGACACTCAGCAACGCATTGAGTCCGCGACCGCGATGTCGCACCCTCCGCCCGACAGGCCGCCGATCGTTCTTGCTAGCGCAGTGATTCTGAATCACTGCGCGGGACGCGTGAGACGCCAGGTGGCGACTGCTCATCGGATGCCTCGCTGAGCTGGATGATCCGTATGGTCTGTCAGACGGTATGAGCCGATCAATGCCCATTCTACGCCCAGGCCGTCCGGGACTCCACCCAGATCGCGAATGCTGGAGCCCGCGGCGCACACCCGCTACCGGGACAGGTCGATTCCCACGAGCACGTCGTCTGCGGGCACACGCCCTAAGGGCGGACCCCAGGCTTGCCTGAAGATCTCGACGCTGAGGATTCGATCGACGTCAGCCTTGCTCAGGAAGCAGCGGTTGATCGGGACGTGCTGGCTCCGGTGCGCACGAAGCGCCTCGGCTTTCGCATGCCGATGGGGAGCGATATCGATCACGAAGTCCACCCCGGACTCTAGATGCAAGTCTGCCGCGCTCGTCACCTCCCACGGCAGAATCGGAGCGGTCCACAGGAGGCGTTGCACCCGGTGCGGGGCGGTCGGTCCGACAACCCACCGCGGATCGGCCGCCGCCGCAACGGCATCCATCGTAAAGCGCGATATCGCCACATGATCGGTATGGCCATTCATGCCGTTCGGATCGAAGGTCACCACCAGATGTGGCCGATGGCGGCAGATGAGTGCGACCAGCTCGTGGCGGATCCGATCTATCGGTGCTTCCGAGAGCCGCTTGTCCTGGTAGTCGAGGAGGTGCACGTCAGAAATGCCGAGGAGGTCAGCCGCCTGACGAAGCTCGGCCTCTCGGAGGGCGGGTAGGGCGTCGCGTTCACAGAGTGGCGGATCTCCCACTCGACCGGCATCGCCACGGGTCGCCGTGACGAGCGCGACCTCCGCACCACGCTCGACGTAGCGGCGCGCCAGTCCGGCGGCCACAAAACTTTCGTCGTCGGGATGGGAAAGGATCAAAAGGATGCGGGCTGGAATCGGCATGCGCCGAATATAGTCGATGCCGTCAGCGACGGCCTCGTGGTCGGTGTTCGTCGCTACTGGCTCGACCCCCTTCGCATCCGATCAAGACTGAACGGCCCCACCGGCTGGGTGGCAATATACAAGAACAGGAAACAGTACAGGACGGCCAGTTCGCCGCGGTTCATGATCGGCCAGAACCCTTGCGGCGCGTGCGAGAGAAAATAGGCGACGGCCATCTCCCCACTCGCGATGAAGGCCACAATGGGGACGAACAGTCCGAGCGCGATCAAGCTTCCGCCAAACAGTTCGATGATACCAGCGGCTCCACGGAGTGACAGCAACGGACCGCTCTCCGCACCGAGAACACCGAACAGCTTCTGCGCGCCGTGGCATGCGAACAGAAAGCCAGACACGATCCGCAGCGCGGCGTGCGCGTGATCGGAATAAGGACCAAGCCATCGAGTCAACATGCCTCCTTCAGAAACTTCGGCGCCGGCCATCGCGCGAACGACGAGACCCGCCCCATCGTCAACGGTGTTCTTCCGCAGGGCAGACGGAAACCTCGTTCATATTTACAGTGCGGGCTTCAGACAGCACAACCTGTCGTATGCAGAGCGATCAGTCTTCCCGACAGGGATTCACCGAGCGACCAGGTGGGTGTTGAACCACTGAACCAACGCCTCTGTGGCGAGCGCGCTGTGCTCGGGAGTGCGAAACCCGTGACCGGAGCCTTCGATGACGACGAGATCGGTCGTCACACCCTCGTCGACCAGCGACGCATGTATCAGTCGGCTGTTGTTGATGTCGACCAGCGTGTCGACATCTCCGTGAACCAACAAGGTTGGCGGGTCGTCGGAGGACACGTGTAAGACAGGCGATACCGACGCGCCGAGACTATCGTCGAAATCCACCGCTGGGAAGCGGTTGGCCGCGCCCGGCACTGCGATCCCACCAGCGAAGAAGAGGGGCTCCTCGGGGAAGTTCGCAGGAAAGTGGCTATTCGGTGTTTCCCTGGCACGCAGATCGACCGGGGGGTAGTACGCCACCACGGCCGCGACCCGGTTGCTCACCCGTAGCACATCGTCGGTCGCCGTGGGATCACCTTGGTCGGAGGCCAACCCCAGCATTAAGGACAGATGACCACCTGCACTGGTGCCCCACACACCGAGACGATCGGCGTCGATTCCATACGTGAGGGCGTGCAGGCGCACGAAGCGCACGGCTCGCTGGACGTCGGCAAACGCTTCCGGGACGTTGAACCGTGGACTGCTCCCGTGGCGCACGGAGAAGACCGTAAACCCCTCGTTCAAGAGCGCCTCGAATCTCGACCGGTCTTCCTTGGGTGCCGTCCACCTCGACACCCATCCTCCGCTCACCATATAAAGGATGCCCGCACCGTTTGGGGTGCCCGGCGGCCTGAATACGTCAAACGTCAGCGCCATCCCGTCCTTGTGGCCATAGACCACATCCGGAATGATCGACTCGCCGGTCTGGGCGTGAGCCGTGCCAGCCATGCACAACAGCGTCAGTGTCCAGATGGCCACTCGGGTCAGGGTTCTCATGATGCACTCCTTCATTCGAATCGACTCACCTCGAGCCACTCGTCGCGGCTGCCTCTCGCTCCATGGCACGGGCTCCGGCGAGGCGGACCGGCATACTGTAATTCCCCTCGTGACACGCGAACTCGTAGATCAGATCCGGGCTCTTCTTCATCGGAACTTGCGCGGTCCAGGGTCTCACCCACGTGGCCGGATCGGTGACCGTGTATTCGTAGAGCAGCGTCTTCGCGTCTATCCGTGTGAACCGTTCGGTCAGAGACAGGCGCTCACCAGAACTCAGGTCCGGCCGGGCAACCTGCTCATGCTGGCCATTGAAGTTGGTGGTCTCGACGACGAGCGTCGGGCCCTCCCAGTGGCCGCGCGAGTCTCCCATCCACTGCCGAATCTCAGGTCCCAGATGGGGTCGCCCGTCCAGAGGGATGACGCGCACGTCGTGAATCTGCTCGTTGAGAATCGCCACGTAGCCAGGCGCCTGAAACAGCTGAATATTATTGTTGTAGCCACCAGGGTTGATCGGCGGACCAGCTTTACCGTGCTGGATGCAGCGGTCTCCCGGTTCCAGATCCATCCACGACACCGCTGGGACGCGGCCACGGTTCGCGTCGTTCAGGCGCGTGGCTTCGGGCGACGCCGCCCGGCGCTCCGCCTCCGCGGTCAAGGGAGGTCGCCCGTCTGGCGGATCCACAATCAGCGACGTCCGTCTGGTTCCGACGACGGTCGTGCCCTGGTCCAGCCAGAAGTTGTTGTAGAAACCTGGCGTTCCGTCGGTCCGTCTGTCCACCTGGTCGCTGGCCGTCGTTCGATCGGCGGGTCGATTCGCCAGGCGGGTGTCTTCCTCCACCGCCTCGTGTTCGAGCGCGGCGGCTTCTTCCTCTGTCCAAAATTCTCGGTCGGCCAGGTCCTCCGGCCGCTGGAGAGGTGTGATCGTGCGGAAATCCCAAACGCCCTGAAGGTCCGGTTGCCCCCACCCCGTTTGCGGCACGGTGGTTTGGGCACCCGCAGGCGCGGCTGCCGACAACCCGAACGCGGCCAGCACGGCCACGGCACTCACGAACGCGAGAACTCGATGGCTCATCTGCCCCCCTCCTCTGGTGTCCTGACTGAATCCTAGTGTCCTGACGGCGTGATTCGCAACATAATTCCCGGGCGGAGGAATTTGCTCCCGCGGCGGACATGACGACTAGGAAGAACAAATAGTAGGTCCCCTCACCGGACGGCGCTACAATGGCGCTAGCTCTCCAACTCGCGGGGCGTATATGTCGTTCAACGTCGGCACCCGCTACGGTCTGAAGGACACACTCGTGCCCGCGGGATCCCGTCCGAGGCGTCCGCGGCCCTCGGACCCGACCTGGCCGCGGTTTCGCGTACAACGGAGTCAACCATGAGACGAATGCTGTGGACCATCTCACTCGTCGCCGTCGCGTGGGTCGGCTGGGCGGAGGCGCCGGTCGTCGGCCAGACATCAGCGTCGGCCGTTCCCAACATGGCCGGCCAGGTCATGACCGTGACCGGACCGATCGACCCGGAGGCGCTCGGGCAGACGATCATGCACGAGCACATCTTTATCGACTTCACGGTGATGGACGATACGCCAGCGCGATGGAGTGCCGCTGGGCGCGTGAAGCCGGTGGGCGCAACGGCCGTCGGGCGCTACAATGCACCGCTCACGATGGATATCCTGGGCGACGTGATGCTGGGCGCGGCCAATCGTGACAACCGGCTCCTGACCGACGAGCAGGTGGCAATCGATGAGGTCTTGGAGTTCAAACGTCGCGGAGGCGGGGCGATCGTCGACACGACGAGCATCGGGCTCAAGCGCGATCCACTGGCGCTGCGTCGTGTCGCCGATGCCACCGGCCTCCATATCGTCATGGGCGCCAGCTGGTATCGGAAGGGCTGGCATGCAACTGATCTGGACGATCGCTCGATCGAAAGCCTCACCGAAGAGATCGTGCGCGACGTCACCGTCGGGGTCGGCGACACCGGCATCCGGTCGGGCATAATCGGAGAGGTCGGGACCGAGGGCGACCCGCTGGTCCCGAACGAGATCAAAATCATCCAGGCATCGGGTCGCGCCAGCCGGATCACCGGCGCCCCGGTCACGCTGCACACGTCCGCGCAACGCCACGAACAGCCCAGGATTCTCGATCTGCTCGAGGCCGAAGGCGCGGATTTGAGTCGGGTCGTGGTGGGGCATTCCAATTCGCTCGCGCCCGACCTCCCCTTCATGGAAGAGTTACTCGCGCGCGGCGTGTATATCCAGTTCGACACCCTGGGTCGTCAGCCGACCGTGCGACGGGCGGTCAATGACACCGATGTGGCGCACGGCATCGTGGCTCTGATCGACGCGGGGTATGGGGACCGCATCCTGCTCTCGCAGGACGTGTGTACGAAGATCCAACTCAAGGCGTACGGGGGAAGCGGCTTCTCCTTTATTCAGGAGCACTTCATCCCGTACCTGAAGCAGCTCGGGGTCACCGACGCCCAGCTCCACACCATCATGGTGGAGAACCCGAAAAGAGTGCTGACCTTCGCTGCGCCGGGCTCTGGCGCGAGTGAGTAGTCGTGACGAAGGCTGAAACAGCTGCGAGATGCGAAACTCCGTGAGTCAAATAGAAACCTGGATGGGCCCTCGTTGACGGCCCCACCAGAGAGGGAGGTCGTCATGAAAGTCGTCGTGCGCTTTGCGTTGGCTGTCGCCGTGTTCCTCGTCGCCCTCGGGCTCTCACAGGTGAGCCCGACCGCGCGATCCACCCAAGGCGCCACCACCGGGATCCCCGATCTGTCGGGTCAGATCCTGACCGTCGCCGGACCGATGGCTCCCGAGGATCTCGGACAGACCATCATGCACGAGCACATCTTCATCACGTTCCAGAACCCCGTGGCGCGAGCGGCCATCGCGCGGGCCACGGACATGGGACTGCACCTCGCGCCCGTCGCCTTGAACGTCTTGAGTGACGTGCGTCTTCGCCGCATCCCGAATCGCGACAATCTGTATCTGACCGATCTCGACGAAGCGATCGACGAGGTGTGGGAGTTTAAGCGGCGCGGCGGTCAGGCCATCGTTGACGTGACGAGCATCGGCCTGGGCCGCGACCCGCACGCCCTGCTGCAGGTGTCCCAAGCGACGGGCCTCTCCGTGGTCATGGGCGCGGGCTGGTACCAGAAGCAGTTTCACCCGGCCGACATGGACCACCGCACCGTCGAAGAGCTGACGGAGGTGATTGTGCGCGACGTCACCCTGGGCGTTAGGGGCACGTCGATTCGGTCGGGCATTATTGGAGAGGTTGGGATCAACGGGAACCCGCTGACCGAGAACGAGATGAAAAGCATCCGCGCGGCGGCCCGGGCCAGTCGCGTCACGGGCGCCGCCATCTCCTTCCACGTCGGCGGGAGGGGTGAGGAGAAGTTCGAGGTGCTCGACGCCGTGGCGGCCGAGGGCGCAGACTTGCAGCGGGTGATCATGGGCCACAGCAACAGCATCGCGAACGACGTGCCGTTTATGACGCGGCTTCTCGAGCGGGGTGTGTTTATCCAGTTCGATACGCTCGGGCGACCCGATGGGCGGCTTGGTGGCGTGGACGACGCGAAGGTGGCGCGAGGCATCGTCGAGCTCGTCGAGGCGGGCTACGCCGATCGCGTTCTGCTCTCACAAGATGTGTGCAACAAGATCCAACTGAAGAAGTACGGCGGCACCGGCTTTTCGTACGTGGTGGAGCATTTCCTGCCGGTGCTACGGACCCTGGGGGTCGGTGAAGAAGACATCCACAAGATGATGGTCGAGAACCCGCGCCGCGCGCTGACGTTCGCGACGCCGAGACCATAGTGGGGCTGGCGTTCAGGACACTAGCAGGTTGATTCGGTTGCCGACCGCTCCACGGTAATGGCGCGTACATGTGACGTGATGACCCATTGGTCCTCAGCGTGGAACTCCATATGCAACCCGATCCCGACCCAGCCGAGCTTCAGACAACTGCCGCCAAAGCTCGACCCGCTTAGGCACGCACGTGTCCGTTCGGGAAAGAACGCGCCGCCCTTGACCAACACCTCCCGCGCGTGCGGCTGAAGGATCGTGATCTGATAGACGGAGTTGTCGGTCTGCACCACAAGCGTCGTGAAGACATCCACGTCGGTGAGGCCGATTCCGTCCGCCCGAGACACCGCCTCGACAAATCCATCCAGCGTGCGATGTCGAGCCAGCGAACCGCCAGTGGGCGGTGCCGGCACGCCAAGGTTCGTTGACGTTGTCGCGTCAGAAGACATTGTTACGCAGTGGGCACCAGTCGTGTCAGTGCGGGGAGCCTGTCACACGGGTCTCCCCAGCTCAGTCATGTAGAACGGCTCCAAGCGGTCGATTTCGTCGACTGCCTGGATCTTGACATCCCATTTAAACTGGCGCAACACGATTCGATCGGGCAGGAAGTCCGCGAGGGTAAACCCGTGCTCCTCGATCGGCGTGACCGACTCCTCGAGGTCGAGATGAGCGGGAGGCGTAGCGCCGACTCCTCGCACTACCGAAGGAAACCCTCCGATGGACGTGCCGACCGGGCCGCTCAGCACGGACGTGATCGGGTTGGCATCCAGGTTGACTTGGCCAGCCCGATGCATCTTTCCGATGCCGACGGCGTGGAGATCGCCGCTGACGACCAGCGGGACCCGGTCCGACTGCCCGGCGATCGCCGCCACCAGCCGGTCGTGCTGCTTGAGCCACCCCTCCTGCCAATAGGGCTTCCTCACAGCTGTCGTGAGGGCTCCGGCCTCGCTGTCGAGGACGTCCGGGTACCACTCGCCCCACTTTCCGGCGCTCCATCCAAACGGATTCGACGGTCCATGGACGAGATGCCGCGCATCAGGTGATCGTGTGCGCTCGAGCAGCCAACGCTCCACCTGAGCGTCAACGAAAACGGCGTTCGGCCCACCGAGGCTCATGGTTCGCCGTACGTCATACAGCAAGATTTCCGCAAGGTTGCCGTACCGGATGGTTCCGAAGCTCTCGGACAGATCCCCACGGTCGCTCGCCGACGACCAGGGCAACCCGGCCGGGCGCTGGGCATCGGGCAAGAACTCGGGGTAGTAGAGCTGCTGGGTCGCTCGTGCGAGTTGCAGCTGGAACCACGGGATCGGGTAACTTGCAATCTGGTCGGTCACTGCATCGTTCTCCCAGTGGTCGTGATCGTCCTGGAGGAAGAACATCGGGGTCGACCGAAAGTCGGTCCCGTACACAGGAACGATCTGTGGCCCGGCGGCTGCCTTCATCGCCGTTTCGTTACTCGTCCCGAACACGGTGGCCGAGAAGTCGAAATTCGACGTGCGTCCTCTGGCGCTGAGCTCACCGACATTCTCGCCCTGCCAGGTATGGAGATCCCAGTAGATATGGTCGCCGTTCGCGACCGCCGCATCGGGTGCAAACGAGAGTGCTCGCCGAAGAAGGCGATTACGGATCGCTGTCGGGAGAAAGCCGCTCCGTTGTCCGATTCCCGAATACGAACCACCCGGACCGCCGGCGCAGGTAAAGAAGAGTATACGAAACCGCTCCGGCCGGGCATCGGGGGCAGGAAACGTCGAAAGGTCCCACGGCTCGCAGAGCGAGGTCCCTTCGGCCGCCACCAGAGAAAGTGAGTAGCGTCGGGCTGGCTCGAGATCGGCGGCGTAGAACTGCCAGCACTCGCCGACCGTGTCGTTCATCCGTCCGGTAACATCTGTGGTGCCGACTCGCAGCGTCGGCGAAGCTGACAACGGACGGGCAAATGACACCTTCAGCAGCAGATGCGAATCGCTCACCGTCGGTAGGAGGTGACGCACGAGCCCGGCATCCCAGTCAGGGGCGGCGGGGGGCGCCCCTTGCTCGACCATCGCGCCGAGTGGAAACCGGCGGAAGAACGCAGCACTCATCGCGCCTGCGGTTCCGGCGAGGAATCTTCGCCGATCAACCGGGCATGGTCGGATCATGATCTCCTCGAGATCTCTTCACTTCGATCCCTCCACAGCACGCGCCCCGCTGAGGCTTCCTACGATACCGTAGTTTCCTTCGTGACACGCATACTCAAAGAGCTGCTTCTCATCCCCTGTCATCGGCAATTGGACGGTCCCTGGGGCGGTAAACGATTCCAGGTCGTTGATGCGGCGCTCGCAACCGAGCGTGTCGGCGTCTGTGAGCACCTCCTTGCCGGCTAGATCGACGTTATTCTATGCCCAAGCCGCAGCCGGCAACGACACAGTTCAGCGTGCGCAAGAAGGGCCAGCAGTGCACGCCCTGTTGGACATGGAAAACTGGAAAATGTTGCAGGTTCATTGCAAGAAAGGAGGGATCTACCGTATCTTTAGAGGCTCCGTCGGCCTCCGACGGCGACCCTAACCCACTGCAGTAGGGTCAGTTGCACACATCAATGCCGAGGTAGCTCAGTCGGTAGAGCACATGACTGAAAATCATGGTGTCGGCAGTTCGATTCTGCCCCTCGGCACCAATACTATCAATAACTTACAGATATAAACGGAATCGGTAAAAGCTGTAATGGTAACCTGATGGTAACGCGGCGACGTGGTTTGATTCTGCCTATTAGATAGGGGCGAAACACCGTGATTCCGAAGACAAGTGATACTCGGCCATGCGCGAATCCCCGTGGATGCGATGGGACCGCCTACTACAAGATAAACATGCCGATCCAGCGTCACGGTCAAGTGTCCAGTGAGGAACCAGAAATTGGCTGGACGTGCCAGAAGTGCGGCTACATCGCGCCAGCTTCAAACTGACCCGGGAGGAAATTCATGAACAAGCGGATCGCGTTCGCACTTGCTGCCGTTCTTCTGGTCATCGGCTACCTAGCACAACCGGAATCTGACCCGCCAGTAGGCGATGAAGCGCCGGCGGCTGCCCAAGAGACTGGACTCGCAGAGCCAACGATGGCGGAAGTCTGGGCGAGCACTGCGAATGCGAGCCTGGACATACCGATGGAACAGTTCTTCTCTCAGATGCCGGACGACCTAGCTTCCGCACAATGGACTGAGCGGGTGCATACGATGACGTGGGCCGATGGCAGCGTTGTCGTCACGCACTGGAAGCCAAGTAGTGTTTCCGGAGACGGCCTCCTTCTAGATTTCATCGACAAGATCGGCAAATAGATCCAGCTTCGCGGTCCCTATGATTTCAAACTAAGACACCACCTTAGAATCTGCAAATCCTCCGTGCGTCTCCGTCCGGCATTGCGGTCAGTGCACAATAGGGCGCGGTCCCGCTTCGCCGGTTGCACGGTACCGTTCGTCTGCTTCGAGTAGTGCGGTCAACGTCTGCACGAACGAATCAGCGAGTCCGTGTATCGCGTCCGCGTCCGCGATGCTCAACTCGACACCCTGAAACTTCTGGCCCGCTTGCTGCGCGTGGTGCTGTGACACCTTGACAGCACGTGACAGCACCACGATATGCAGCTGTGGGTCTACTCGCTCGCCGCGGTCCAACTTGTCCGCTACCTCGCCGAGCATCCGCGCAAGGCGCCGCTTAACCCGCAACTCTTGGAAAGTCACGACACTTGATCGGCGTACGTCGGCACTGTCAGACGCAGGACCGCGCTTTTCACTAACGACCGGGGCGCGCTTGGTGGCGCTTGCAGCGCGGCGTACAACTCGCGGCCCATCACCATCGGCCCGGTGGTCGGCAGCAGCGGGGCCGCTTCCTTGAAGAGCCGCCGTGCCGCCAAGATGAGCGCCTGTAGGTGCCGGACGATCTCGCCCTCGTCCTTGCCACTGGCCGTGATCAGCACGTCGATGCCGTTGTCGTACATGTAGCCCTGCGCACTACTCTCGCCCGGATGTGACGACACCGCGATCAGTTCGCACGCCGGGAAGTCACCAGGCGGGCGCGTGCGTTCGTGGTCGTACACGGTGCCCTCGGTGAACGCCGCATAGTTTCCGAGCGCGTCAACCAGCGCGCGGTAGCGATCACTCAACAACAGCGCCGTGAGTTCCCGCTTGATACTTTCGAGTGAATCATCTTCGTAGGTCATTGCACCCCCGCCACGCGTGCCGCCGCGTCGGCTTTCATGCCGCCCTTCGTGAGAGATTGAAACGCCCGCGCCCGCTGGCCCACGTCAGCGGCTCGCGTCTCAGAGAAATCAAGGCTCAGACCCGGCGCGTCTAGTTTCTCGCGTAGCTCCTCTTGCACCATCCGAGCGACCGGCATCACCGATCCGAACAGAAACAATCGCCACGCATCACGCAGCGCCGCCGCCGTCGCATCCGTCGCACACAACGCCGCCGGTACGCCGCACGCATTCAGCACGGCGATCGCCGCCGCCGAATGGAGATTCACGATCCCGGCCGGAGGATTCGCGCCGATGCGTTGCAGCTTCCAATCGTCTTTGGGCGCGTGTTCGGTTCCGAGCCCGTGACCGCCGCGCGTCGTCTCGACGACGCCCACGGACCCACGCAGCGCCGCGATCTCCGCGCGGAGCTGCGACACCGCGTCGTCCCCGTCGCCGTCCGGCGTGCCGGGGTCGGTCGGCCACGGGAGCACCGATCCGACCGGACTTGAGAGTTCGTCACCTAGACGCGACTCCCCGAAGCTGGCCAGCTTCGACAGCGATCGCGCCGTTTCAAGCGGACTCCGACCGCGCCACGGCTGATTAGGATCGGTCGCATACCGGAACAGACAGAACCGCGAGTACGGGTACAGGTCCGTGCGACTGGTATCCGGTGCAACGCGATCGGCGCGTATACGCCAGGTCGCCGGGTTTGGATTCGAGCCGCGTACGTCCCAGTACGCGCACGGGTCGAGCCGGACCGCGCCGCCCTCGACCTCGATCGCCCAGAGCGACTCACCCGCGCGAATCAGCGATCGCGCCGTGGTCGCCAGCATCCACGGGGTGACCGCGCGCGGGATCACGTCCGGCGCGCCGGTCACCGTTGCCGCCGCGAACGCCCGCGCCCAAAACCCCGCCGCCGTCTCGAGCGCACCCAAGACACTGGGATCGCTTCCCGTGCCGGACGCCGACGCGTACGCCGTCGCGAGTAACAGGCTTGTATAGTCGGTCGGCTCAGCCGCCCGCGTCTCACGTGCGGCCCACGGCCACCACCAACTCACGCGACACCCACCCGGCCGCGTGCGCCCTCGACGCGCCACAGCTCACCGATCCACAGCGCGCCCAGCTGCCGGGATCGTTCAACGGAGAACACGCGCCCCCGCCACTCGATCGCATCGTCTGGAAGCAGCTCCGCACGGGTCCAAATTTTGGCTTCCGCGAATACGTCACGGATACCGCCTTGCTGCGTGTCATCCCGTACGGCGTGGACCGCCGCCCGGATCGTGATCGCGTCCGCGCCGCGTATCCGTCGCACGCTCGAAGCACTCCCAAGGGACGGCCCGATCATGTCGTCGCCTCGCGTGGAACGCGGGACACATGGCGCGGCTTGTACCGCGTGAGTAGCGATTCAGCGCCGGACGCCCGCACGGGATCGCGCGTCGACGTGATCCAGACCGTCCGCAAATCTTCCACGCCCTCGGAGCGCGCGCCGCTCGCAGAGTGGATCGCCAGGTAGGCGCAGACGCGGATCACCGCTTCGTCCACCACGGCCACCGGAGCCGCAGACGCCCCGTAGCGCTCCACGAGCGCCACGGCGACCGGGAGCACCCGAGCGGCCGTCGTCGCGTCCAGGTGCGTCGCCGTTGAGACCTCAGCCGCCGTTACAGCCATATCCGCCGCCGTCCGGTCTTGTGGCGGATCTCGACCGTGCTGGACGGATACGCCGGATCGGCCACTAGCAGCCCGTGGTGAAAGCACCACCGAACGACGGGTCGGCCCAGACATGGCAGTGCCCCACGCGGAGGTCGGCGGCGGCGATGGTAGGTCGAGATAAGATCCACGGCGCGCCCCAACGCGTCTCCGGGAGTCGCATGAGCGACCACAACAGCCGAAGACACGCCACCGCATGCCCCTGAAGACTGCGGGGTGTCCCGACACCCGTGAGCGTCCGCATCAGCAACCCAAGGTTCAGTCCAGCAACGTGCAGCAGGACGCGTTTGAGGATGTTGTCGTGCCCCCGCAGGTATACGCGGCGTAGCCGCCCGGTGGCATAGAGATGGGCAAAGGGGCGTTCGAGTCGTTCCCCGCGCCGGCGCAGCAGGCGTTGCCCGCGCGCGCCGCGAAGACGCCGACGGTTTCGGTAGACGGCGTCGCGCGCCTCCGCCTTGTCTTTCCACTTACGCCTGCCGCGATCTGGTTCCGAGATGTAGCTGCGGAGGCCGATGGCTTCAAGATCGACGAGTTCCTGGTTGCTGTGATAGCCCTTGTCCCCGACGACCTCGGCAAGACGGCCCGCAGGCACCACGGTCTCGATGTGCTCCGCCGCGGTGATCAGCGTCGCGCGGCTCGTCGCCACATCGCCTTCATCGGCGTCCTGCACCGTCACCGCCACGACCGCGCCGGTGTCGAGGTCGACCGCCTGCTCCGCCTTGTGCGCGAGGTGCGTGCGGCCGTCCTTCATCTTGGTGATTCTTGCGTCAGGATCGTGCGGATGGGTCCAGTCGTCGTTCGAGCCTTTCTTCTTCCGCTTCCGATCGATGCGCGCCAGATCGGCACGCGTCGGGGTCTCAATCCCCGAGGCCTGGGCGAGCTGGATCAAGAAGTCCTGATACGCCTCGCCGGTGTCGCGCCGCACGATACTTCGCAGGGCGGCGTTCGCTTCCAGCGTCGTCGCATCGATACCGATCGTCTTGCCCTTGACAAGCTTCGCCTCAGCCAGTCGCTGCAACACCCACGCGAAGACAGCCTGATGCGTTTCCAGGTCGATCAGCCGACGCGTCCGCGAGACCGTCGAATGATCCGGCGGCGCTTCGTGCAGCTCCAGCCCCAAGAAGCTCCGCACGCTCAACGACTCGGCCGCCCGCCACGCGATCGCCCGCTCGGAGTCGAGCCCTTCGAAGTACCCGAGCAGCAACACGCGGAAATACCGGCCGGGCGGCAAACTCGGCCGGCCGATCTCATCCGCGTAGAATCGCTGACAGAGCGACTCGACGTACCCGTCGAAATCCGCTCTCTCGAGAATGTGATTCAGTCGCGTGTAGAACGGGTGCGCGGCGCTGCGAGGCAGATCTTGTGCGGCGACCCACATCGACGTCTGCTTGGGACGTCGCCGTCGTTTGCCCATGGCCATGCGCGTCAGTGGAGTACGCATGATCACTTCTGGCGATCGATCTAATTCGGTGACTTTCACCACGGGCTGCTAGGCCCCGTTCCCCGTGTGGCAAGCATCTCGACGAGCGCAGCGAACGCCTGCACTTGTGCCGCGCGCTCCTCCTCGGTGAACACGGCGCGGGTCCCCAACTCCTCGGGACGCTCGAAGGGCACCATGACCACGCTGCTGCTCGGCCACATCCCCTGCAGATCGGGATCACCCCAAGGCGTCAGAGGCGCGACCGCATCGCCGTTGGGTTGCGCCAGCGCACTCACGGGAAACATCCAGAGCACACCGACTAAAGCGCTTTTCATGACCGTGTGGTGCCCGGATAGCCGCAGTGTCGAAAGTAATTGCGGCATTCCTCGGGGCTGAAGTGCGGCAGACAGGCGCCGAGGAAAGGCCAGAGGGTTTCGGTGGATCGACAGCGGGCGGCGCGCACGAGGGCTTTGAGCTTCGCGAAGCAGAGTTCAATGGGATTGAGGTCCGGACTGTAGGGCGGCAGATAGCAGAGCGTGGCGCCGACGCGCTCGATCGCCTGGCGGACGCCGGCCACTTTGTGTGCGCTGAGGTTATCGGCGATGACGATGTCCCCGGGATGCAGGGTGGGCACGAGGATCTGTTCGATATAGGCGAGGAAGCTCGCCCCGTCGATGGCGCCGTCGAAGACCCCGGGCGCGGTCAGGCCAGTCACCCGCAGCGCTGCGAGAAACGTACTGGTCTGCCACCGGGCGCACGGCGCGTGGTCGTGGACGCGGGCCCCGCGGAGGGCCCGACCATACCGCCGCAGGAGATTGTTCGTCATGCCGGTTTCATCGAGAAAAACCAGGCGTGTCGGATCCCAGGTCGGCGCGGCGGCGTGCCACACGACCCGCGCGGCCGCGACGTCAGGTCGATCGTGTTCGGAGGGCCGGACCGTTTTTTTTGACGGTCACGTCCAGAGCCGCCACCGCGCGCCAGATCGTCGCCAGACTGGCCGGCGTGCCGAGCGCGTCCTTCAGCTCGGCTAAGGTGCGATCCGGTTGCTCCGCGATCAGCGCGGCCAGGGTGTGCAGGTGCGGCTCCAACATCCGGCGCCGCCCGTGCCGCTGGACGCGCGGCGCGACTTCGCCCGTCTCCCGCCGACGCTGCTTCAACAGCCGCACCCACGACCCGCTCACGCGGTACTTCACCGCAACGTCCGCGGCCTTCATCCCGGCATCACTGTCGAGCAGGGCCCGTTCTCGGAGATCCATCGAATAGGCTTGCATCGGTCCTCCTGCATTGGTGCATGCAGAAGTACCACGACGAGCCCAAGCAGTACAAGGGCTATCTGAAAAGCGCTTTAAGGTCATCCATCGCTTCCATGACATACATCCCCCGTTGTGGAATCGCATGGTCCGAGCCGAGCACGCCGACGCGGTGCGTCAGCCATGGCCCTCCTTGGGCTAGATATGGATGGAACAGGCCGATCATACGGCGCGGCGACCCTGGGTCAAGCAGAGGTGACGGAAGAGTGTGCAGCGATAGGACAGGAACGACCACTATGGTTGCTGTGGGAAGTCCATTTTTGCGGAGAAGGGCTTGAAAACGGGGGTCGGTGTTTGGCCAAGGGTACAGCGTTCGTGTCCTTCCGAACGAGGGCGTAGCTCGAGATGGGGCAGGTGGCCATCCGGACATCAAGCACCGCTGTCCCCAAAATCAAGTGGCGCACCGATCCAATTGGCGTTTGTGTGCTTGGGCACAACCGCCTGGTTCGTGCGAACTCGCGTCACGCTGAGCGTGGCAACGATCGATTCAACAAAGTGGTAACGATCTAATCCCCAACAAAATGGGTTTGCTGGGCCAGGTTCGCGTTGACGGTGTGCGGTAAATGGTGTTACAAAGCATCCGCACACTGTAGGCGTTCGGCAACCTCGGGATCACCATGGGGAAGGTGTGGATGGCTCACGGCCGTCGCGCTCGCGGATGACTGTCCGGATTTCTTCTACCCGGATCCGGTCGTTCCCTGTCCAGGGACGGCGGTTTTTCGCCCAACAACCTCACCTCAGTTCTGGCCCTCGCGGGAAGCTGGCCACTTCGCAGGTTCAACGTCGAACGGGAGATTGATTGATGAGAATTCATTGCGCTCGTTTCACACGTGTTGTCTTCATCCTCGTGGGCGTGCTTCTGCTCACGCAAGCGGCGTCGGCCCAAGATGCCGGTATCGCCGGCGGCGTGACCGATGACACCGGGGGCGTGCTGCCGGGCGTCACGGTGACGGCGGCGAGCCCCGCGCTAATCGAGCAGCAGCGTATTGCGATCAGCAACGGCGAGGGTCGCTACGCCTTCACACAGTTGAGCGTGGGGACCTACTCGGTCACCTTCAGCCTGCCCGGCTTCAACCAGGTCCTTCGCGAAGGGATCGAGCTGACCTCAGGCTTCACCGCCAACGTGAATGCTGAGTTGGGCGTTGGCGGCATCGAGGAGACGATCACCGTCACGGGGGCCAGTCCGGTGGTCGACATCCAGAACGTCCGGCGGCAGTCCACGATCACCGCCGATACGCTGGCGACGCTTCCCATGGGTATGAAGCACGTGAACAACCTCATCACCGTCACGGCCGGCTTCTCCGGCCTGGCGGATGTTGGCGGCCGCTACTCTCAGCCCGGGAACTACCATGGCAAAGCCGGGACGAAGGTCGCCTACGACGGCATGGGGATCGAAAACAGCTCCGGCAACAGCAGCTACCAGATTAACTCGCTCTCGGTCCAGGAGTTCGTGGCGCAGACGAGCGGCATCGGGGCTGACACGAACGCCGACGGCGCCGTCATCAACACCATTCCGAAGGAGGGCAGTAACTCGTTCAACGGCATTCTGACCGGCTTCTTCACGAACCAGAACTTCGAGAGTAACAACCTGACCCCGGAGCTCAACGCCCAAGGGGCGCAGGAGCCGAACAGGACGATCAAGATGTTCGACCAGGGGATCAGCGTGGGCGGTCCCATTGTGCGCGACAGGCTGTGGTACTTCGGGGCCGTCCGGAGCTGGGGCTTCTCGCGCAAAGTCGCCGGCACTTCCTGGAACCAGAGCACGGCGCCGGGGGCGCCGTCGACCGGCCAGCCGCGGCTGCTGTCGGCACCCCAGCCCCCGCGGACCGACCCTTCCACCCAAGCCCTTCGAGAGGTTGTGAACTTCGTGCCCTGGCTGGACCGTCCGGACGACCGTTACAGCGGGCGGCTCGAATGGTACGAATCGACTCTGGGCCGGGTCACCTGGCAGGTGTCGCAGAACAACAAGATCAACTTCACCTATGACGAGCAGGATGCCTGCAACTGTGGCACGACGAGCGCCAATAGGGCGCAGGAGGCACGGCCGGGCTATCGATTCGACCCCAACCGCTTGATCCAGGGCACCTGGACGTCGACGTTGACGAGCCGGGTGCTGGTCGAGGTGGGCGGCACGGCGGCCATTTCGCAGTGGAACAGGTTCTTCATGCCGGGTGCGGAACCGACTCACATTGCGATCCAGGACACGGGAATCGGCCTGACATATGGCGCGCGGCGGTCGAGGTCGGGTTATCGGGGCCACCCCAACAACACCGACCGGTACAGCCAGCGGGCCTCCCTGTCGTACGTGACCGGCTCGCACAACGTCAAGATCGGGACCCAGCTGGAGCAAACGGTAGACAACGTCTTCCGGTTCCAGAGCCAGAACGTGTGGTACCGGTTCAACAACGGCGTGCCGAACCGGATCACGATGTGGGCGAACCCGAGCCTCCAGAAGGACCGCGCGCGTGATCTCGGGATCTACGCGCAGGACCAGTGGACGATCGACAATTTGACGCTCAATCTCGGTGTGCGGTTCGAGAAGCACTGGGGCTACTCTCCAGCCCAGGTGGCCCCCGGTGTGACGCCCGATCCGAACGCCTGGCCAGGAGTGCTAAAAATCAATGAATGGCTGGACGATCGGAGCTTCGCGAAGACTGGTTTAGCGCCCGACTGGAATGACATCAGTCCCCGCGTCGGCGTTGCCTACGACCTGTTCGGTGACGGGCGGACCGCGCTCAAGGCGTCGTTGGGGCATTTCGTGTCCCAGATCGACAACGAGATCACCCAAGCCAACAACCCGTTCGTCCTGCAGATCGAATCTACCAATCGTTCGTGGGACGACGCCAACGAGAACTACATCCCCGACTGCGACCTGGGGAACTTCGATGCTAACGGGGAGTGCGGGGCGATCGACAACAGCAACTTCGGGCAGAACAACCCGAACGCCACCCAGTGGGACCCCGATGTGCTCACTGGCTTCCGCGACAGCAACTGGGACCTGTCGACGGAAGTGCAGCAGGAGCTGATGGATGGCCTCTCGGTCACGGTTGGGTACTACTTCAACACCGCCGGGTACAACTCGGAGAGAAACAGCAAGTTGCGCGTCACCGACAACGCACTTGTGGGAGCCGCGGACTTCGACGAGTACTGTGTGACGGCACCGGTCGACGCCGGCCTCCCAGGCGGCGGCGGCTACGAGATCTGTGACCTCTATGACATCAAGCCCGAGAGGTTCGGTCAGGTCGAGAACATCATCACCAAGACGGAACTCTTCGGGGAGGCCTTCTACCGCAACCACTTCTTCAACATCACCTTCGATGGGCGGCTGCCAAACGGCATCACGCTCGGTGGCGGCTTCGACACCGGAAAGACCATCCAGGACAAGTGTTTCGTAGTCGACTCGCCACAGGAGATGCTGTACTGCAGGGTGAGCGAGCCCTTCAGCGCGCAGACCCAGATCAAGGCGTTCGGGTCGGCCCCGCTGCCGGGCGACTTCCTGGTGAGCTTCGCCTACCAGAACCTGTCGGGGCCCAATTTCGAAGCGAACCTGTCGTATAGCAACTCAGAGATCGAGCCCTCGCTGGGGCGTCCGCTGTCGAGTGGGGGCCGTCGGACCGTGCCCCTCGTGGCCCCCGACGAGTTGTACGGGGACCGGATCTCGCGGCTCGACTTCCGCGTCAGCAAGGTCTTCAACTACGACCGGTTCCGGTTCCAGGTCAACTTCGACGCCTACAATTTGGCCAACACCAGCGACATTCAGTCGATCAATAGCGCCTACGGCTCCCGGTGGGGGTTCCCGAACACGATCATCGACCCGCGGCTGCTCCAGTTCGGCGGGCAGATCGAGTTCTAGGTTAGATAGTCCGGAGCTTCGGAAACACGTTTCCCGCGGTGGGGTGGGACCCCACCGCGGTTTTTTTTGTGCGCCGGACAGCTCCAAGCCGGTCGGGCCCGGGGACGTCACGTGTCGTGGAGATCTATCCGTCGTCAGAGCGGACCGTGGTCGCGGGCGTACTGAAGCAGGTCCGCGTTGGTTGCCGCGTGGAGCTTTCGAAGTATCCTGATGCGGTAGGTGCTGATGGTCTTCGGACTGAGGACAGGCTCTTTCCGATCTCTGAAACCGTATGCCCGAGGGCCAAGAGCCGGAAGACCTCATACTCCCGGTCCGACAGCCCTCTGTGCGGCACGGTCCCGTCATCAGCGACTTCGAGGGCCAGCATCTCGGCCTGCTCTGGCGCCACGTATCTTCCCTTGGTGTGGATATGCCTGATCGCGTTGACGAGCTCGTCGGCCGAATGCTGCTTGTTCATGAAGCCGGCCGCACCATTCCGGAACGCTCGTACCGCATAGAGTCGTTCGGACTGCAGGCTGAGCACGAGTATGTTCGTCTCCTCGTTCCGCAACTGGCCGATGACCTCGAGACACCGCGCACCCGACGAGTCGACATCCAGGATCAACACATCGGGGCGCAGCTTCCTGACCTGCTCCTGGGCTTGCCGGCTTTCAACGGCCTCGCCGACGAGCTCGAGGTCCGTGTGCAGGCCGATCAGTCGCTTGAACCCTTCTCGAACGATCGGCTGATCGCCTGCGACCACCAGACGGATCATCGCATCCCGTCCGCCCCGGGTGTGTGGACGGGGCGGGAAGTTCTCAATGTTCATTTCTTAATGTTCATGTTGTTAAAGCGCTTTTCATGACCGTGTGGTGCCCGGATAGCCGCAGTGTCGAAAGTAATTGCGGCATTCCTCGGGGCTGAAGTGCGGCAGACAGGCGCCGAGGAAAGGCCAGAGGGTTTCGGTGGATCGACAGCGGGCGGCGCGCACGAGGGCTTTGAGCTTCGCGAAGCAGAGTTCAATGGGATTGAGGTCCGGACTGTAGGGCGGCAGATAGCAGAGCGTGGCGCCGACGCGCTCGATCGCCTGGCGGACGCCGGCCACTTTGTGTGCGCTGAGGTTATCGGCGATGACGATGTCCCCGGGATGCAGGGTGGGCACGAGGATCTGTTCGATATAGGCGAGGAAGCTCGCCCCGTCGATGGCGCCGTCGAAGACCCCGGGCGCGGTCAGGCCAGTCACCCGCAGCGCTGCGAGAAACGTACTGGTCTGCCACCGGGCGCACGGCGCGTGGTCGTGGACGCGGGCCCCGCGGAGGGCCCGACCATACCGCCGCAGGAGATTGTTCGTCATGCCGGTTTCATCGAGAAAAACCAGGCGTGTCGGATCCCAGGTCGGCGCGGCGGCGTGCCACACGACCCGCGCGGCCGCGACGTCAGGTCGATCGTGTTCGGAGGGCCGGACCGTTTTTTTTGACGGTCACGTCCAGAGCCGCCACCGCGCGCCAGATCGTCGCCAGACTGGCCGGCGTGCCGAGCGCGTCCTTCAGCTCGGCTAAGGTGCGATCCGGTTGCTCCGCGATCAGCGCGGCCAGGGTGTGCAGGTGCGGCTCCAACATCCGGCGCCGCCCGTGCCGCTGGACGCGCGGCGCGACTTCGCCCGTCTCCCGCCGACGCTGCTTCAACAGCCGCACCCACGACCCGCTCACGCGGTACTTCACCGCAACGTCCGCGGCCTTCATCCCGGCATCACTGTCGAGCAGGGCCCGTTCTCGGAGATCCATCGAATAGGCTTGCATCGGTCCTCCTGCATTGGTGCATGCAGAAGTACCACGACGAGCCCAAGCAGTACAAGGGCTATCTGAAAAGCGCTTTAGTGCTCGGGACCCATCTATTATTTTACAGGGTCACCCTCCTACGTCACCGGTTCGCACAACTTCAAGACCGGCGTCCAGGTGGAGCAGCTGGGTTGAGCGTGAGCCGGTCCACGACCCACTGATCCTGAGCCTAGATCCCCATGTCGGACACGACGCGCGTGTGCTCCACGTGAGGCGTCGCCCACTGGATGATCGTTTCCGGCACGTAATGCGTGTTGCCGTTCTGTCGCAGATAGGTGTTCTACACCAGGTCGGCGGCAACATCAGCTTCTAGCGCCTGACGCACGCTTCATGCATTTTTTTGTTCTTTGTTGTTATCGTTCAGAGGAGCTCGTCTTCAGTGAACGGCGTGCGGCAGGGCTGTCGCTGCTCAGACAAGGCGAGGTTGCCGGCCGTGCGGGACAGGTCTGCTGGGAGGCCACCTTGCTCGGCGGCGGCCATCACGTCACGCTGCACCGCGACGGCCTGGTTGTAGAATCCCATCTCGGCGAGTGCCATCGCGGCCGTTTCACCAAGCATGACACTCTGCTGAGTCTCGACCAGTTCTTCGACCAGGGACATGGCCCGCTGCCCGTCACGGACGCCGGCATCGGGCGCCGCCGCCAGCAGACGTGCGAGCGCATGCTTGAACGTCTGCTCGTCCGGGTTCACGGCCAGACCTTCGCTCGGCCGGTCGCGTGCCGCGGCGTATCACTGTAACCGGACCAACGCCATCGCCGACCCGAACGTCGCTTCGGCAAGGGTCGGGTCGATCTCTAGTACGCGGTCGTAGTGTGCCAACGACTCGTCCGGGCGGCCGCTTCGAGCCAGGACGCCGGCGAGCTGCAGACGCGCCTGGAGGTAGCCAGGATCGTATTCCAGGGCCGCCGAGAACCTGGCGATCGCTTCTTCGTGCCGGCCGTCCCCGGCCAGGAGTACCCCCAGGCTGTACTGCGTCTCGGTGTGCTCTGGCGACTCCCGCACCACCCGCTCGAACTGCTGCCTGGCCCCATCGGCATCACCCAGTTGGAACAGCGCGATCCCCAGCCGCTGCCGCAGCGACGGGTCGGTGGGTGCGAGCTCGATACCCTGCCGGAAATACTCGGCTGCCGCGCTGAAGTTTCTGACCTCGAGCGCCCGGCCGCCGCGAATGTTGTAGGCGTTCGCGCTCTCGAGCAGCTCGTCCAGCGCGCGTCGCAGCAGGTCTGGGGTGAGTGATTCGATGTCGCCACGCTGCTGCAGGTGGGTGTCCGCTCGCTCGGTATCACCCAACCCTCGATAAGCCAGCGCGAGCGGGTAGTGGACACTGGTGGCGGTCGGGTCGAGCGCCAGCGCTTGCTCGAGCTGCTCGACGGCTCTCGCATGGTCGCGCTGGGCCAGGGCCACCCGCCCGATGCCGTATCGTGCTGCCGCGGAGTCGGGGTGGTGTTCGAGCGCGCGGGCGAACACCGCCTCGGCCCGGGCGGTCTGTCCCTGTGCGAGGAGTACCTCGCCCAGCAAGACCAGCGTGGAGATCTCGGTCGGTTGCAGCTCGACCGCCCGTTCGTACGTGCGGATCGACTGATCAAGCGCGCCGTTGGTGTCATAGAGCCGTCCGAGATAATACGGCCATCGCACATCGTCTGGCATCAACAGCTGCGCGTTGAGCAAGCAGGCTTCGGCCGCGTCGAGACGGACGGCGGCCAGAAGGAGCATGCCCATTTGGCCGTACGCATCGCCAAGCTCCGAGGCTGCGGTCGAGCGATCCGCGATGCGTGTTTCGAGCGACGACAACCGGGTGCGCATCTGCTGCTCGACCGGTTCGGTCATTTCGGAAAAATCGGGCAGTTGACGGGCTGCAACCCGAGACCGTCGGGTGGCCGCAGACGCGCCCAGGTCTTGGGATGCCGGTGCGGAATCGCTGTCGAGGTCGTCGCCGGCGGCGCAGCCGACGGTCAGGAGCCCCGAGAGGCAGAGGGTGCCAAGGGCGGCAACGCTCGCGATCGCGACGGGTCTAGCATGCCGCGACGACGGCCGTCCGGCAGGGCGATCGGCGGGGCGAGGCACCTTCAGGGGTGACCTGCCCCCCAGGGTTGAGCCAGTTCTTATGAGAGAGCTGGGCTCACGAGCAGTCCGTTCAGTGACGCTGGGCTGATGGCTGCCGGAGCCGGCGGCCGCCGCCCGTGAAGCCGTACTCCGCCCGTAAGCGCTCGCCGATGCGCTTGGCCGTGTGCCGTTGCTTCTTCGGACGGGACTGATCCTCGCGGAGGATCTGATCGATGATCCCCGTGAAGGCGTCCAGCTTGGGACGCCGGATCGGCTGCGCCCGGCGATACCCGGGCGGCCGGCGGTACCGCAGCATCTTGCGCACCGTCTCGCGGGCCAGCCCGAAGTGGCGCGCCGCCGCGCGCTCGCTCAATCCCTCCACATACACGCTGCGCCGCACCGCCGCATAGAGCTCCACTCGATACATCCCTCCTGTGTTCCACAAAACACCCTGGGAATGCTCGGTGGACCACGCGAGCGGTCTGGTTTTCCACCGCCCTCAGGCGGCTTCATCCCGCCGCTCTGTAGTCTATTTTTGCTCCGCCGTTCTCAAAAGCCGCTCCACCGGTGTGTTGACCCCCTGCCTACTGCGACTCGGGTTCGCTTGACCCGCGTTCGCGGGGCCGTATGATCGGGCAGCCTCATTCCGGCTCGAGGACGGCCAGGGCCCGCTGCTGGGCTCCCGATAACCGCATGGCTCGAAAGAAACGGCTTCGCTTTGCTCAACTCGACGGCATGGACAATGTCGTCGACGGGCGGCGCTGTCAACCGAACTGGTTCGAAGGGGCCTTCGGCCGTGAGGAGGCGGTGGTCCTCGAGTTGGGATGCGGCCACGGGGAGTACACGCTTGCGCTGGCGCGAAGTCGGCCGGACAGTGGAGTGATCGGAGTCGATCGAAACGGAGCTCGCCTATGGAAGGGTGCCGGTCAGGCGATCGATGAGGGCCTCACCAATGCCTTCTTTCTGCGCGCGCTAGTCGAACATCTGGAAGACCACGTCCCGTCAGGACGAGTTGGCGAGATATGGCTCCCGTTTCCGGACCCGCTGCCAAAGAATCGGCAGGCGCGACACCGGTTGATGTCGCCCCCGTTTCTGGAACGCTACCGCCGGTTGCTGCACCCAGGTGGGGTTGTCCACCTGAAGACGGATGAGGCGGACCTCGTTGACTTTGCGGAGCAGGCCGTACGCGCCGTGCGCGGCCGTGTCCTCGCGGGCTCCGACCGTCTCGCCGGCGATGATGAAGATGAAGACGTCAAGGCGGTCCAGACAACCTACGAGAAGAGGTATCGGGACGAGGGTCGGACGATCTACGACCGAAAGTTTCGCCTCGACTGACGGTCAACCCAATTCGCGGCCGTGCGGTCGTCGGTTCATCTCCATCCCCCGGTGACGGGACTTCCTCTGCTGTGCCTATACACTCATAGGCCTAGGAAATCTACGATCGCCTCACCAGACTGCTCGATTTGGTACGATGGAAAGTCACAACTAGGAAAAGGACACCATGAGCAATAACGACAGATCGCACGGGAGAGCCCCGTGGATCACGTATCGCCCCGAGTTGAAGGTGTTGGACTGCACCATCCGCGACGGCGGCCTGATCAACGACCATCAGTTCAGCGACGAGTTCGTCCGTGCGGTGTACGACACCTGTGTCGCGGCGGGCATCGATACGATGGAAATCGGTTACAAGAACTCCGAGCGGTTGTTCCCGAAAGACCGATTCGGTGCGTGGCGTCATTGCAACGAAGAGGACATGCGGCGGGTCGTCGGTGACCATGATGCTGAGAGCACCGGCTTGACGCTGTCGGCCATGGCCGACGCCGGCAAGAGCGACTGGAAGACCGCCATCGGGCCCGCCGACGAGAGTGTGCTCGGTATGATCCGCGTCGCGTTCTACGCCCATCAAGTGTCCGAGGCGGTGGACATGCTCCACCACGCCAGTGAGCAGGGCTACCACACCATGGCCAATCTGATGGCTGTGTCGAACATCACAGAGGAAGAGATCGGGACGGTGCTCGACGCGATCGCGCCCACACCGGCGGGCACCATGGTGATCGTCGACAGCTTCGGTCATCTCTATCGCGAACAGATCGACCGGCTGTACCACAAGTACGCCGAGGCGATGAGCGGCACCGGCAAGGAGATCGGTATCCACGCACATAACAACCTGCAACTCGCATTCGCCAATACCATCGAGGCGATTGTCCTCGGTTCGAATCGCGTGGACGCAACCATGGCCGGGCTGGGACGGGGCGCGGGTAACTGTCCGATGGAGCTCTTGCTCGGTTTCCTCCGCAACCCGAAGTTCAAGTTACGACCGGTGATTCGGTTACTGCAGGAGCAGATGCCGGAGATTCGCAAGACCGTCGAGTGGGGCCCGTTGATTCCCTACAACATCACCGGTCAGCTGAACCTCCACCCGCGCGCTGCCATGGAGTTTCGCGCTGGCGACAATCCCGGGGACTTCGTGGCCTTCTACGACGAGATCGTGAACGAAAAATAGCATCGACTACGACCCCACGTGGTGTGCGTCAATCCGCCCAGAGACCAGGGCAACTATTCCGTATCTGCGCGGCCGGGAAGCTCGATCAGGATGACGTCGGAGTTCTGCCGCTGGCGGTCGAAGACGATCTCCTTCCCGTCCGGCGTGATGTCGAACGTGCGCATCGTCGCGATATTATCGAGTTCGGTCAGTTGCCGGCTCTCCATCGTGGCAAACTCAAGCAGCCAGAAGTCCTGGGAACGCCCCAAGCCTTCCATATAGACCACGCCGGTGCCATCTGGCAGGAATCGAAGGCGCTCACCCTGGGTGAACAGCTCGATGTCGGGCAACTCGACCGGGGTTCCGTCAGGGCGCACGGCTAGAAGCGGAGCGAAGCCGCCCACGAACTGCCCAGCAAACATGATGAGGCTTCCGTCTGGCGACCATACGGGGCTGGTCGCCTCTCCGGTGTGGAGGCGTTCTGGTGGACCGCCATCAATGGGAATCCGGAACAGGCCCTCCCCCGCTGTGTCTCTCCCTCCCGTCACGATCCACTCACTATCGGGAGACCAGGAGGCCGACCCTGACACGTCCACCGCATCCAGCAGAGTCCGCAGCTGCCCGCCTTCTGCGCTCATGACCTGGAGACTGAGGCTTTCATTTTGTCTCAGCACGACGGCCACCAGGCTTCCGTCCGACGAGACCGCGGCCGGTTCGGACAGCGCCCCGTCGCCGCCGTTCCAGAGCTCCACGGACTCCCCGTCACGATACCGCCACAATCCGTCTCCCGTACCGCGCGACGAGAGATAGAACAAGGCTTCTCCGCCGAAGCGGGGGCCTGACGCACGGACGCTCGCCAGTCTGCTCACGAGCGCAGCATCGGCTTCCGTCGCCGGCGTGTCCAGAATGGGAACGCGCCACAGGCGCGAGTGAGGATTGGCCACGCTGGCGACCAACCGGCGCCCAGCGGCGCTCGCCGACAGCGAGATGTAGCGCTCGAGACCAAAGCTCACACGCCTGGAGACCTTGGTTTCAAGATCCAGCGCCCAGAGCCACGGACCTGCTCCATCCGCCTCGGGCGCAACATAGAGGAGCGTCCTTTCATCGATTGGTGTGGAATAGGCCACGTTCGTGGCGAGTTCGGTCAAGCGCTCCAGCTCGCTCCCGTCTGGCCGGACGCGCCACAAATCCATTTCACGCGTATTGAAAAAGCCGCGGTGGAGATAGATCCATTCTCCATCCTGCGACCAGGTCGGAAAGTGTTGGTGGCGTCCTGGCGTGTGCACGAGAATACGCTCGTCATTCGCGCCGTTGGAGTCCGCGACGAAAAACGGGTCTCCAGGTGCATTGACGAAGTACGCCACGCGAGTACCATCCGGCGACCACGAGGCCATGATCGTATTCTCCTGCAGGATGTTGCGCATCGGGCCACCCAGAATCGGCACCAGTCGCATCCGCCGCCCCGGGCCGCCAGAGAGCCAGACCTCCGATCCATCGCCGGTCATGCCGATCGATTGCAGCGTCAACCGGATGTCTCCGGCTCGACCCTGGGTCAGATTGGTGAAGTTCCCCGTGCCCACCTGATTCACCCAGACATCGAACGAGCCTTCGCGGTCGGACATGAACGCGACGAACCTTCCGTCAGGGGTAATGGCGGCATCCAATTCATCTCCGTCGAAGTCAGTAATCGGTGAATAGGTGGCCCCGGCGAGCGGATTACTGAAGGCCGTCGAGGACCCCGTCCCGCGGAAGAGCCAACCGGCCCCGACGGCTAGCGACACCGCGGCCACCATTGCCGTCACCGCCAACCATCGGGGGCCGATGCTCTTTGGCTCCAGCGAGCCAGCTGGCACCGGCTCTCCTGATGCAGCGGCGCCCGCGACCGAGGCAGTTGGAACACCAGATCTCGCGCGTCCTGCCACCGCTCATCAGGATCCTTGGCCAGGCATCGGGTCACCGTGAGGTCGAGCGCTGGGGGCGTCGAAGGCTGATGTGTCGAGAGTGCCGGAGGATGGTGGTCGAGGATCGCGGCGATCAGGTTCGCGTGGCTCTCTCCAGTGAACGCGCGTTGTCCCGTGACCGTCTCGTAGACCACGCTGCCAAAGGCGAAGATGTCTGTTCGCGCGTCTGCCTCCTTGCCTTCCACCTGCTCTGGCGCCATATAGGGCAGGGTGCCGAGGATAGTGCCGCGCTCGGTGAGCGGCTCGCTCTGAGTCGTTGCCGCCGAGAACTCCCTGGCACCGTCCATCCCAGGCGCCCGAAACTTCGCCAACCCGAAGTCCAGAAGCTTGGCCCCCGCCCTGGTCAGCATGATGTTCCCAGGTTTCAAATCCCGATGGACAATCCCCTGTCGATGCGCCTTGTCCAGCGCATCCGCGATGTCGATGCTGACTCGCAGCGCCTGATCCAGCGGCAACGCCCCCTTCCGCACCCGCTGGGCCAGCGTCTCGCCATCGAGATACTCCATGACCAGGAAGTCAACCGGCTCACGCGAGCTGGTTGATCCTGAGCCTGTCGAAGGGTCGGTTGGCACCTGGCCCCCGATGTCATACAACGTGCAAATGTGCGGGTGGTTCAATGCGGCCACGGTGCGAGCCTCGCGCTCGAACCGCTGCTTCAGATCCGGATCAGCCGCCACATGCTCGGGCAGCACCTTGATGGCGACCGTGCGATCCAGACGGGTATCGCGAGCTCTGTACACCTCGCCCATGCCCCCTGCGCCGATGGGGGCCTCGATCTGGTAAGGACCCAGGGTCGTGCCTGGTTTCAGAGGCATTCGGTCACGAGGACGAGGCGTTTGGCGTGATCGACCTTACCCCCACTCCGCCTACAGTCCGGCGTACAATCGGCCCTCAAACCCAGCGAGGGTCTCGATCGCATCAGCGTCATAAAACGGCGCATGCTGCATCAGGAGGACTGCGCCGATGCCCGCCACCGGATCGATCCAGAATTCAGTGTTGAGGATGCCAGCCCAGCTCATGCTCCCCGGGCGGCGTATGTGACGGTCGGTGTGCTGGCCGGTGACCTGGAATCCCAGACCAAAGCCGTCCCGCCCCGCCCCCACGGGAAACGCCCGGGCCCGATCCGGCAGGAGTTCATCTTGTAGCGACACGCGGACCGATCCCAGCTGGTTCTCGCCCATCAGGCGAATCGACTCAGCGCTCATCAGGCGTGTGCCGTCTGGCGTGACCCCGTGGTTGAGAAACAGCTGGATGAACTTCGCGTAGTCGCCGGCCGTGCCATACAAGCCGCCGTCACCGCTCACGGTCGACCGAATGTCGACCGGGCGCGGCCTCTCGACCAACACGCCGTTCTCAGGCCGGTGCGCTGTGGCGACCCGGTGGTGCTTGGCGGCGGGAACGATGTAGGAGGTGTCGTGCATTCCAAGTGGTTCGAAGATCCGCTCGCGGATATACGAGTCGAGGCCACGGCCTTCGATCCGCTCCAGCACCCTCCCGACAATGCCGATGCCGCCCGCATACGACCATCCCGCCCCAGGGTCGTATAACAACGGGAGATCATTGGCCGACCCGCCTCCTTCGGAGAGCCGCGTGACGACGTCACTCGCAAAGCCATAGGCCAGTCCGGACGAATGTGACAACAGGTGTCTAATCGTGACTTCGCCGGTGGCCGGTCGCGTCGTATGGGACCCGTCGGTCACGTCGAATTGCTCGATGACCTCGCGGTTCGCGAACTCCGGTACATACGTCGAGATCGGATCATCCAGGCTGAGCACACCCTTTTCGACCAGCATCATAATTGCTGTCGCGGCCACAGGCTTCGTCATCGACGCCAAGCGGAAGATGGTGTTCAGGGTCGTCGGTTCGTCGCCAGCCACGTTCCTCCGACCCACGGCGGTGCTGTAAATCACATGGTCCTTGTCGACGGCCAGGGCAACCAGGCCAGGAATCTGCGTGTTCTGAACCGCCTGCTGGAGATAGGTATCGATCTCCGCCTGGCCAGAGACTTGGGCGTGTGTTAGGCCGGGCAGCGCAAACAGAAGGACGACGCCCACAAGTCGAATCGTGTGTCTCATCGTGCTCACATTCTCCCACAATACCTTGGGCGATTCGACGCCTAGGAGTATGCTCAGGGTAGTTACCGATGACAGTATGGCGCCCGTCGGTGGTCGGCTTGGCAGCGCTCGTCACCGCCGGTCTTCTCCTCGTGGGGGCCGCCTGGGCGATGCAGCGTCCTGCACCCGATGTGGCCGGCGCTACCGGCCGGGTAACGATCTCGATCGTCGGTACCACCGACCTACACGGCCGCGTGTTCCCGAGAAATCGGCAGGGAGGTGTGGCCCTGCTTGGCGGGTACCTGCGCAATCTTCGCGCGGCACGAGCGGTCGACGGCGGTGCGGTCCTGCTCTTGGACGCGGGTGACACCTTCCAGGGGGGGATCGAGTCCAATCTGTCGGAGGGCGCGCTCGTCGTCGACGCCTACAACGCGTTGGGCTACGACGCGCTGGCCATCGGCAACCATGAGTTCGAGTACGGGGCCCTCGACGGCGTGTTCGAGGACACCGATCCGCCCGACATGCGCGGTGCGCTCAAGGCGGCGGCCGCTCGCGCACAGTTTCCGTTTCTTGCGGCGAACCTGCTCGACGAGGGCACGGGACGACCGGTGGCGTGGCCCAACGTTCGGCCGTCCACGGTCGTCGACGCCGCGGGCGTCCGTGTGGGCATCGTGGGTGTGATGACCTACGGCGGGCTGACCAAGACGCTCGCTGCCAACGTTCAGGGGCTCGGCACGGCGCCGCTCGCGCCAACCGTCGTGGCCGAAGCGAGGCAACTGCGCCAGCGCGGCGTCGATGTGGTGGTGATCGTGGCGCACGCAGGCGGCGCGTGTGCGAGGTTCGACGATCCAGCCGACCTATCGTCGTGTGACGACGATGCGGAGATCTTCCGACTGGCCAGGGAGGTCCCCGTCGGTCTCGTCGATGCGATCGTCGCGGGACACAGCCACGCGGCCGTGGCGCACGAGGTGGCGGGCATCCCCATCGTCCAGGCCTACTCGATGGGGAGGGCGTTTGCTCGCCTCGATCTGACCGTCGAGCGCGGCAACGGCGTCATGTCGACGCGGATCTTCTCGCCCCAGGCCCTCTGTGCCGCTGTCGGCCCCGACGGGTGCATGGCCAGCGGCGCCACTCCGGCGCACTACGAAGCGGCACCGGTCGAGCCTGACGCGTCTGTGATCGCAGCGATGCAGCGGGAGCTCGAGCGGGTGACGCGCTGGCGTGACGAACCGCTTGGGGTTGCCATCGAGACGCCCCTGGCTCGGAATCGCAACGGTCTCGAGTCGCCGCTCGCCAACCTCTTCGCGGATGCGCTCCTGGCTGCCGTGCCTCACGCCGACCTCGCCATCGGCATGAGTACTCGACGCGGGGGGCTCCGCGCCGATCTACCGTCCGGGGCCCTCACCCGGGGCCCGCTCTATGACGTGTTCCCGTTCGACAATCGCGTCGTCACACTGGCATTGACCGGGGCGCAGCTTCGGCAGACCCTCTCAGCTGCACTGGCCCGTGGGCGGCGCGGGATCCCAAGCGTGTCGGGTGTCCGCATTCGCGTGACCTGCGAGGGAGACAGGCCGGACGTCGAGATCGTGAGGCGGTCAGGTGCATCGATCGGCGCGGCCGAAACACTGACCGTGGCGACCACTGACTTCTTCGCCGCGCGGGCTCGGTTGGGCTCCGCGACGACCTCGATGGGGACGGTGCTTGCCTCGGCGCCGCTGGTCCGCGATGCCGCCGCCCGCTGGCTCACCGCGCGTGGCGGACGGCTCCGCGCCGCTGACCTCACGGGCCCGCCACGCTGGGAGCCACTCGACGCGGGGGCCTGCCTCGCTGCCAACTAGTGTCCTGAGGTCGATATACCTGTACATTCGGCCGGCGCTGCATCCCGTATGGCGGCGTTGCGAATCGCTCAAATATTCCCGATATGCTCGCTCTTCGCGCCTGGCAGCCATCCGGGCGCATCGCCGCCCTCGGTGTACAGGTATATCGAACTCAGGACACTAGCGACCGCTACGGCCGGATCACTCCGATATCACCCTCGATCGCGATCGTCGTTCCATACGGCGCCGACAGCGCCTGGAGCCGCGTGAGGATCCGCTGCCCTGTTTCTGGCGGGGCGATCCGGGGGATGCCACGGTGCGCCATTCGTTCCGCCGCGTAGCGCAGCTCCACTGGGTACAGCCGCACCTCGGTCAGCTCTCCGGCGTGGAACTCGCTGATGGCGATAAAGCTTTCGTATTTCGCCGGGAACGGGCAACCCTCGCAGGCGTCGCGTTCCAGACCGCCGAGACCAGACAGACCGTCCACGTCTCGCTGCCTGACGAACTCCCCCAGGCCGTAGAAGATCGGACGGTTCTCGTAGATCTCGATGCCACGCACTACATGGACTCCCGTCCCCTGGAACACGTCGGCGCCACCGTCGATCGCCGCCCGGGCAAACTCCTCGAGATCGTTGGCGACGCTCGGGTTTGTATCGAGGTGCTCCGCCTCGGGGATACCGGCACCGCGGTAGCCGCCCCGGGTGTCACGAAAGTGATGGGAGTGGATCGCAACCGTGAGAAGGTCCGAGCGCATCTTCCCCTCGCGGACCGCCGCGAGCAGGTCACGCAGATCCCTCTGGTTCATCTCGAACGTGTAGTACGCGTCGGTCTCGCCGCCCGAGGCTTTCCGAAACTCTTCCCCCAGGAGCCGGATCTGGCTGTCGGAGTTCGCGCCGCGAGCGTAGAACCCGGTACCATTCGGGAAGTGCTGGCGGAGCGTCCGCACCGCGTCCCATGCGTTACCGGGAATCATAAAGTAGCGTGTAACGTCAGTGTGCTGTAGCCGCCAACGCCCGGCCATTCGCCGCGCCCCGGAACGGCCGGGAGCGTCCCGGTGGCCGTCGTCGCCACCATCCCGACCCTCCCTTTCGGGCCGGTGGCGAAACGGGCCGCGCGCGCCGCCGCGTAGGTGTTCCCCACCCCGGCGTATTGCACCCCGACACGGTCCAGATGCGCACTCGTCTCAACCATGCCCTCCGGTCCGAAGTCGTTGCCGTGGTTGTTCGGCCGCGCGACGAGGTCGAACCCCATGTCCCTGATGCTGTCCGCTGCCCCGGGTTCGGCACCGTGACCACCGATTCGCGAACCGGTGAACGTGCGTCCGTCAACGATGATTCCCTCGAGGTTCCCGGTTGCTACGTCGGCACCACGCAGCAGCTCAACCACCGCCGCGAACGACGGATCGCTCATCATGTGCCCGAGGTCGTGCGCGTAGATGGGTCGCCGACCGTAGCGATGGTGAAGCCGTCGGCCACCGTCGTGGACAGCTCTGGATCCTGCTGCACCACGGCGGTGGCAGTTGCCCAGACGCCCACGGCGAGAGCCATGACGACCGACAAGACCGTGCGTCGGGTCACCATCAGATGAGCCTACCTAGGGACGGTTTGCGCTTGCGGCGCGGTCGGCTGCTGCCTCTTGCTCGCGTGCGCCAGCGAGAATGTTGTACAGACCGTAGTTCCCCTCGTGGCACGCGTACTCGTAGAGCGGGTATTCGTTCTTCACCATCGCCATCCGATAGCTCCAAGGCTCGTCCCACGCATTCGGATCCTCGACCGTCACTTCATACATCAGCGTGCCGTCCGCGACCCGTGTGAACCGCTCGATCAGTAGGAGATCCGCCGTGGTCACGCCGGCGCGGAAGCTGGTCTCGCGTAGGAAGTTGGTGGTCTCGACGACCAGCGTTTCGCCCTCCCAGTGACCGCGCGAGTCACCCATCCACTGTCTCATCTGCGCAGGCAGATGCGGACGGCCATCAAGTGGCACCACCCGAGAGCTGTGGACCATCTCATTCACGATGACAATATGATCAGGTGTCTGCACCACCTGTACGTTCTGGTTGTAGCCCCCAGGCGTTATCGGTGGACCGGAATTGAACCCGAGAATGCACCGGACGGCATAGAGTCCCGACCCGAGATCGTCAACGAAGCCTCCTCGCGTTGGCGAGTGGCGGTCCACGCCGACCCGGGCCTCTCGTTGGGCCGCCCGTTTTGCCTCGGCCGCCGCCGTCAACGGCGGAACAAGGCCGCTCGGCGGGTCGACGACCAGTGACGTTTGGTTTGTCCCGTTGACCCTGTTCCCGGGGTCGAACCATAGCTGGTTGTAGTTACCAACAATGTCGGCCGGCTCCTGGTCGTCTCGTATAGCGAACTGGGCAAGCCGGTCCGCCTCGTATTGGGCAGCTTCTTCCTCGGTGAAGAACGCCCGGTCCGCCAGTTCGCTCGGCCGCTCGAATGGCGTGAGCGTCCGAAAGTCCCAGACACCGTTCAGGTCCGGGGCCCCCCACGCCGTGCGGGGCGGTGCGGCGCCTGTTTCATCCTGGGTCTGTCCCGCGGTCGGTCCAGCCGTGAAGAGTATGACGACGACCACCGCGAACCACGATTGAAGCAATCGATCGATCACGTGAGCCTCCCTTATAGAAGAGGAATCCGGATGCCTGTGTAGTCGCTCGATCCTACCGCGTGCTCCCCCGCTGACACCATCCCATTTTGGAGGGAAGGACCGATCGCGTCGATCGCGTCGATCGCCCCATGGGGGTCGATCCTGAAGCCGACCGCCGACGCAACCGGATGGCGCACCCGACAGAGCGGACCACCGGTGATCTGACGGGCGCGGAAACCTGGCCGCGCGATTCGTTGTCGTGGAGGTGTGATGGTCTGATCTCGGGGAGGGGTCAGCGTGGCGTCATCCCCGATCAATCCAGACCCCCACCAGGACCAGAATCGCTAGGAGACCTACTCCGAACACCGGGTTCTCGAGTGCTCCTTCCGCGAGTTCCGTAAAAACGTCTGGCATGAGGACGCCTGCGAGCGCGAGCGCGATGAAGGTGATAATGAGACTCATACTGCAATCGGTGCAAGAATAGTGATTCGGGCGACGGTGTGAAACCGTGAGCCAAAGTGGGTCAGAAGTCGCCTTCATGCAGGCCTTCTCTCGCGGTGCGGGCGGGCTGTGTGGTTCCTCCAGCGTCCCGTCGAACCTGCGACCACCGTACATGACGAGGGCGACCTCCGAAGAGATCGCCCCCGTGTCGAGCACCTGGTATGAAGGTGAACGGCTCGACAATCTATCTCTGTGTCCGTCGCTCCAGCACGAACGGATCCGAACGGGGCAGGATCGAATCAGAAGGAAGCAAGGAGCGCGCCACGGTAGAAGTCACTTTTTCGTCGAAAAACTGATGGGTGCGACCCTCTCCTGCTCTGAAGTCACCCTCAGCGCAGGCTTTCGTTCCCTTTTCACGGTTGCCGACGTTCCAGCGAGGCCCCCTATGGCTTCGAGAACGTCAGCGTCCATCTCTTCCTGCATGCGCTCAAAGAGGTGTAAGGCGTACCGCACCAGCGGCGCTGACGAACTGCTCCAGCGCCTCATACGGCTGTGCACCGACGACGCCCCGCTTGCCAGCGACGAAGGTGGGGACGCCTGTGATGCCGTACTGCTGTGATTTCGCCCAGTCGGCATCAACCGACGCCTTGAGACGTCTGTCTACCAGCACATCCCGCGCCTCGGGTGCCGGTAGTCCCGCAACCTCTGCTAGTCGGACCAGCTCCTCGACGTCGGCAATGTTTCGGTTCTCCGCGAAATACGCTCGATACAAGACGTCGTGGATAGCTTCTACGCCCCGGGCATCTGCCCACTTGCCGAGTTCCTGGGCGAGCCGACTATTGTATGTATGCGTCCGCTCGCCGTACGGCAGTCCCTCCGCTCGCATGAGGTCCGCCATGCGCTGGTGCATAATCCGCAGGTCCATGCCCCGTCCCGCAAACATCGTCTCGAGCGACTGCCCTGCGACAGGCGTGTCCGGATGCAGCGGGAAGAATACCCACCGCACTTTGATCTCGAACTCGTCTCTTAGTCTGTCAATACGCCCGGTACTGAGATAGCACCACGGTCACACGTAGTCGGTGAAGACTTCCAGAACGAGTGGGTTAGCCATCGCGGCGGCCCTCCTGGGGCTGGAACAGACCCGCCGCATTATAGGCAGATCAGCGGGTTATCTGAACCATCTGAAGGACCAGAGTGGCGCAACAGGTTCTCTTGCTGCCGATCCGGGTTGTTGGGTCAGTCGACAACGAAGACCGGCGGGAGCGGCGGTTCCGGGCCGCCCCCCCACAACGCAAACGGCCAACCCCGATAGCTCTTCCCGCGGCCAACTTCGTAGGCGAGTTGTGCGTGATACTGTTCGTGATCCGTAAACTTGGCTCTCCCGGCCAAACCCGTAGCCGTCATCACCGCCGTCCTGTCCCCTACATGGTAGAACCCGAGAGCATGTCCGAACTCGTGGGCAAAGAGTTCAGGGAAGAACGCATGGTCTACACAACGCTTGTTTCCCCTGGCACGCCTGATGATCCAGATACTTCCTGGGTTGGCCCCTACGCTTGCCCGGCCACATGCTCCCTCTGCTATTTCTGGTTCTTCCTCGTAGGTGACGAACCGGACCGTGATCCAGCCTGCCCGCTTGCGGTCACCGATACCCTCCTCGATAGCACCCCTGTAAGCTGTCAAGGGCGGAGCAAAACTAGACCACCGTGGCGGAGGAAAACTAGACCATCTGGCAGTGGGTCGGAGTGCCTGAAAGCGGCGTCGCGGGGGGAAGCTTCAGGATGCCGGAGCGGCCGCGGGCTGGCGGGCTTTCTTGCTGTGTTCGAGGCGATAGCTCTCGCCGTTCAGCTCCAGGATGTGGACGTGATGCGTCAGCCGATCGAGCAGCGCGCCCGTCAGCCGTTCGGAGCCGAAGATCTCGGTCCATTCGTTGAAGGGCAGATTCGAGGTGACCAGCGTCGACGCTTGCTCGTAGCGCTGGGAGAAGATCTCGAATAACAGCTCGGCGCCGGTCTTCGACAACGGCACGTAGCCGAGCTCGTCCACGATCAAGAGGTCCTGTTTCGCGAGCTGTTTCTGCACACGCAGCAGGCGCTTGTCATCCCGGGCCTCGAGGAGTTCGTTCACGAGCGCGGCGGCGGTAGTGAAGCGCACCCGATAGCCTTTCTGACAGGCCGCGAGTCCCAACGCGAGCGCGAGATACGTCTTGCCCGTGCCGGAGTTGCCCAACGCCAACACGTTCTCTCTGCGGTCGAGATACTCCGAGCGGGTCAGCTCCAGCACGAGGCGTTTGTTCACCGACGGGATCGCACGGAACTCGAAGGTCTCGAGACTCTTCAAGACCGGGAACTTCGCGGCCTTGATGCGGCGCTCGGTGGCGCGCTGCTCGCGATCGAGGAGCTCGAGCTCGCAGAGGCGGAATAAGTAGCGCGAACAGTCCAGCCCTTCTTGGGCGCAGTGCCGCGCCACTTTGTCGTACTCGCGCAAGAAGGTCGGCAGGCGGAGGGCCTTGAGATGCGCCTCGAGCAGTAGGGTGGGTTTCGTCATCACTCGGCCCCCAGGAGTGCCAGGTAGTTCGCGGCCGCGGTCGTGGCCACGCGGGCGACCGGCAGATGCGGATACTGCGCCAGATTGAGGCGGGCCGGCCGGGGGTCGAGGCGGCACAGCACGAGATGCTTGACGGCGTCGAACCCGATCGCCCCCAGGCGCACGGCGTCCTGGACGGCGCCGCGGACGTGGTCGAGCCGAAAGTCCTCGAGCAGCCGCAACACCTGCACGTACTCGCGCGTGCCCGGCTTACCCAGCCGCGCCTCTAAGAGACGCCGCAGCCGGAGGAACTCCTCTGGCAGCGCCCACCCGGCGAGCGGTGCCGCTTGATGGAGTGCCCCCGTCTTGCGCTCCAACAAGGCCAGGTAGTGCCGCGGATCGAAGATCAACTCCTCCCGCCCGTAGCTGCGCCGATGCCGGGCGATCTCGTCACTCCCGCACACGATCACGACGTCGTCCACCGAGCCCTTCACTAAGACCTCCCGGTGGCCGTAGGCGGTCGGCACCGAGTAGTCGTTGCGGCGGTCGCGCACCAGGGACAACGACGTGACCCGCGTCGGGCGCGTCTCGCGGGCGTCATATGGGACCGGCGGCAATGGCAACAACGCCGCGCGGTCGCGCGCGAAGCGCTCCCCGATCGTCTCCGTGTGCCGCCGCAGCCGGCGCCCGCGCCGCGCGCGGCACTGGCACGCGAGGTCGGCGTTCAACGCGTCCCAACTGTCGAACCGTGGAATCGGCACGAAGAAGTTGCGCCGGGCGTAGCCGACCAGCCCTTCCACTTTCCCTTTGTCGTTGCCCTTGCCCGGGCGTCCGAAACGATCGTCGAATAAGTAGTGCGACTGGAGCTCGCTGAAGACCTGCGTCCGCTGGCGCGTGCCGTCCCCGAGGATCCGCGCCACCGCCAGCTTGGTGTTGTCATAGACGATGCGCCGCGGCACCCCACCGAAATAGCGAAACGCGGCGTTGTGCCCGTCGCAGAACGCCTCCGTGGTCTCAGCCGGAAACGCCTTCACGAACCCGTCGTCGCTGTGCGGGAGATCGACGACCAGGTAGTGCGCTTTGCATTCGACGCCCGCGATCACGACCAGTGCTTCGCCGAAGTCGGCTTGGGCGTCGCCCGGCGGATGCGCCAGCGGCACGAACATCTCCTGCCCGCCCAGCCGCCGCTCGCGCACGTAGGTGTTGACGATCGTGTCGCCGCCCGTGAAGCCGTGCTCCGCCCGTAAGCGCTCGCCGATGCGCTTGGCCGTGTGCCGTTGCTTCTTCGGACGGGACTGATCCTCGCGGAGGATCTGATCGATGATCCCCGTGAAGGCGTCCAGCTTGGGACGCCGGATCGGCTGCGCCCGGCGATACCCGGGCGGCCGGCGGTACCGCAGCATCTTGCGCACCGTCTCGCGGGCCAGCCCGAAGTGGCGCGCCGCCGCGCGCTCGCTCAATCCCTCCACATACACGCTGCGCCGCACCGCCGCATAGAGCTCCACTCGATACATCCCTCCTGTGTTCCACAAAACACCCTGGGAATGCTCGGTGGACCACGCGAGCGGTCTGGTTTTCCACCGCCCTCAGGCGGCTTCATCCCGCCGCTCTGTAGTCTATTTTTGCTCCGCCGTTCTCAGGGAAGCGATCGGCCAGTCGCTGAGCGGGGTGGAGCTCGGCGTCCACACCGTCCGCGATATCGGTCGTCCGGATGCCGTCCCCATCGCCGTCGACGTAACTCCCGAAGCGGTATCCGTCAGGGGTCGACTCGAAACGAAGGCCCACCGCCGCTCCCCGGTGGACGGCCTGTGCTCGCGCCAACATCGCTCGGCTCGCCACGTGCCGAGCCGCGGCTCTGACCGACCAGTCGTCACGGGTCGTGAGGAGGACGGGGAGGGCCATTCCCAGCAGCACGCTCAGAACGCCACATCCAATCATGACTTCGATCAATGACATGCCCTCGACATCGGTAACGTGACGCGGTGACGCAGGGACGCTGGCGAGCAGCTCCGGCACACGAATCGAACCTGCCCGCCAGACCACGACCTACCGCTTCCCTTCAGACGTCTCGACCCGCACGAGCTCCCGAATCCGCAGGAATGTCGCTTCGCCGATTCCTCTGACGTTCATCAGCTCCTCAACCTTCTTGAAGCCACCGGCTTCGGTGCGATACTCAACGATCACCTCGGCCGTCCGGGGACCGACCCCTGGCAGCGTTTCGAGCGCGATGCGATCGGCCGAATTCAGATCGATCGTCGATCGCTCGTCGGCCGAGGGCTGACTACCGGGGGCTTGAGACTCCGTCACCTCCGCCCAGGCACCAACAGAGTGTCCGGCGACGACGAGAAGCAGAACGCTGGCGAGTAAGACATGGCGCATATGTACCTCCTTGTAACGACGTGCTGATGTCCGGACCTGCTCCCGTGACCCGACCAGAGTGGCCCCGCCTCGATCAGCGGCTACGGTGGAGGTCGGGCACGGCACCGGATGTTCTCGGCGGGGCCGTTCTTTGGGTGAGCAAGAGCGTGACCACGCCCGCAGAGAGGCAGGCCGGGTCTCTAAGTCATTGATGAGCTTGGGTGGAGTCGATGACGGCCACGGCGTGCCGGGCCGGCGGCTAGCCCCAACTGACTCCTGAGGTTGTGGGCCTTCAGCGGTTGAAGCGACGACTCACGACGATCGCGCCCAGTGCAATTGGCCCGAGTACCCAAAGCTCACGGGACAGTCCCCAGGCGTTGTGCCACCAGCACTCTACCAACCAGTACTCACGGCATACCGACATGAACCAATAGCGGTCTGACAAGAAGAATTCGGAACTCAGTGGCCATAGCGCCATGACGCCGATGGGAGCGACCGTATCCGATCCTAGCCAGTCGAGCACGATGTGTGAGCCGTAGGCCGCCGCCGCGGCAACCCGAGCGCGCAACCCGGCGTCGTTGCCCGCGAGGCCGCCCAAGAAACCGGCAACCACGATTGCGCCGACCGAGTGGGTGTAGGTGGAGTGGACGCCGAACAGAAAGTCGACGTCCGGGAGGATTCCTAGCAAACCGAACGCGACAACCCTCCGGTCGGATAGGAGCTTACGGGCTGTCAAGCAACCGCGTCTCGCCGCGGTGGGTGTTCCGCTCGCAGTGCCGCCCGCGAAGTAACCGGCGGCGACACCGGCCAGCGCATGTCCGACAGGACTGGGCATTCAGCGGAGTATAGCGTCCGCCTGGAGCTCCGCTCAGGGGTCGTTGACCTCTATCGTAATGATGCCATCGACGACAGCCACCGGGTAAGTCTGCAAACGGCGGTACGCCGGAGGACCGAGCCCCTGTCCGTCGCGGAGTCGGAAACGCGCGCCGTGCCACGGACAGGTCACAACGCCGTCCTCACAGAGCCCCTCTGACAGCGCCCCCCCCCCGACGTGCGTACAGACGTCGTCGACCGCCCGCAGTGTCCCCCGGTCGTTGAAGACGGCGATACGACGGTCCCCGACGTACACCCGCTTCGCACGGCCAGGCCCGACGGCGGCCTCTTTACCAACGCTCACGCGGCGCACCATCAACCGGCTCGCAATCAGAAATCGCGGTCACACCGTCGCAAGCTCGACGCACTCCAAGCCGTGCGCGTCAGCAACCGCCCGGTGTACGACTTGTCCCCGGACAACGTTCACCCCCTTCGCGAGGGCCGGATTCTGGAACGCGGCCTCCCGCCAACCCAAATTGGCAAGCTCGAGGGCGTACGCCATCGTCACGTTCGTGAGGGCATAGGTTGACGTATGGGGTACGGCGCCGGGCATGTTGGACACGCAATAGTGCACCACCCTTTCCTCGATGTATCGCGGATCATGGTGGGTCGTCGGACGACTCGTTTCGGCACAGCCACCTTGGTCGACCGCCACGTCGACCAGCGCGGAACCTGCCTCCATGCGACGAAGATGGCTTCGACTGACCAAACGGGGCGTCTTCGCTCCGGGTATCAGAACTGCACAGATCACGAGGTCAGCCGCGCCGACGGCGCCCTCGATGTTGGCGGCGTTGGACATCAGGGTCGTCACGTGGCCCTGCACCACGTCGCGCACATAGGCCAATCGCCGTGGGTTGATATCGACGATCGTCACATCGGCGCCAAAACCGACGCCCACGACACACGCATTCATACCAACGATTCCAGCCCCGATGATGGTGACGCGACCGCGCCGGACACCCGAGACGCCTGGAAGCAGAATTCCTTTGCCGCCCGAGATCATCTCGAGCGACTTGGCCCCGGCCTGTATCGACAGTCGCCCGGCCACTTCGGACATCGGCACGAGCAGCGGCAGCGCCCCGTCATCGAGCTGGACGGTCTCGTATCCGATCCCGACGATGTCACAGTCGAGCAGGCGCCGGGTCAAACCCTGCGACGCCGCGAGGTGGAGATAAGTGAAGAGGACCTGCCCGGGCCGCATCAGCTCAAGCTCGCCGTGCAGGGGCTCCTTGACCTTGAGGACGAGATCTGCCTGCGCCCAGACCTCCTCGGCCGTGTCGAGGATCGTGGCACCCGCGGCCCGATAATCATCATCTGCGATCGCACTGCCGGTTCCCGCCGCGCTTTGCACAACGACGGTATGGTGGTGGGCCGAAAATGCCGCCACCCCGGACGGCGTGATAGCGACCCGATTCTCGTCATCCTTGATTTCCGTAGGAACACCAACAACCATGGGAACGATCCTATCTCACGGTGGCAGCCGGCAGGCGCGCGGCGGCGATGGCTTTCTGAGGCACCTGGGTTAGAATGGCGCCTCGACGGATGCAGATCACCCTGCGCCATATCGGCAGCCTCACGATTCTCGACGTCGACGGTCGGATGACCAGAAACGACGGCTACGGATACGTCAAGGAGCAGGTCAGCGCTCTGCTGGCCGACGGCCATCGGCAGGTCCTGCTCAACCTGAAAGAGGTCCCGTACATGGACAGCACCAGTGTCGGTGAGCTGGTCAGCGCCTTCATCACCGTACGAAACAACGACGGTATCCTGAAGCTCGTCGGCCCAACACAAAGAATCTCCGAGCTTCTGTCAGTCGCCAAACTCGACACCGTCTTCGAGGTGTACGACAGCGAGACCGACGCGGTCCAAAGCTTTTCTGCGCGATGAGTATGCGCGGATGGGCTGTCCGGTATCTCTCGTCGCGCTGAGGACACGATGAACACTGCCGTCCTGGCCTTTCTCGCCCTGCTGCCAATCATGACGGTTGGTGTCTTCTTGGTGGGCCTGCGGTGGCCGGCGAGCCGGGCGATGCCCCTCTCATACGCGGTAGCGATCGTGCTGGCCCTAGCGGTGTGGCAGGTGCCAGCGCTCCAGGTCGTGGCCGCATCAATCAACGGTTTGATCGTTGCCCTAACGCTGCTCTACATCATCTTTGGCGCCATCCTGCTCCTGAACACCCTCCAGGAGAGTGGTGCGATCAAGACGATCCGTCAGGGGTTTACCGACATCACGCCGGACCGGCGGGTGCAAGTGATCATCGTCGCGTGGCTCTTCGGTGCCTTCATCGAAGGTTCGGCCGGTTTTGGCACGCCGGCGGCCGTGGCGGTGCCACTCCTGGTCGGTCTGGGCTTTCCAGGGATGGCGGCTGTGATGGCCGGAATGATCATTCAGAGCACCCCAGTCAGCTTTGGTGCGCTTGGGACACCGATCCTGGTTGGCGTCAACACCGGGCTGTCGGCCGACCCGGCGATCGCAGAGTACGCCGCCGGTCTCGGCTACGACGAGTGGGCCGCTTTCCTCGCGTTCATCGGTTTCAGAGTGGCCGTCCTTCACGCGATCGCCGGCACCCTGGTCCCGCTTATTCTCGTCTCGTTCATGACGCGGTTCTTCGGCCGGCAGAGATCGTTCGCCGAGGGCTTACAGGTGTGGCCATTCGCCATCTTTGCGGCACTCGCGATGACCATTCCGTATGTCACGGCCGCCTATGTCCTCGGTCCAGAGTTTCCGTCCCTCATCGGAAGTCTCGTCGGACTGGCGATCGTCGTGACGGCGGCGCGGTCGGGATTCCTCCTCCCCCGTCCCGACGAGGTCTGGGAGTTCGATGACAGGGCGAACTGGCCGTCGGACTGGACCGGTTCGGTTCAAATCAGGGACGTCACGCACCACAGCGGGTCGATGGGGCTGTTCACGGCGTGGCTGCCCTACGTCATCGTCGCGCTGCTACTCCTCTCGTCGCGCATGGTCGACCCGTTCCGGGCCCTTCTCCAGAGCTGGACCCTCAGCTGGAGCAACATTCTGGGTAGTACCGTCAATATGAACACGGTGCAGCCACTGTATCTGCCGGGGACGCTGTTCGTCGTCGCGTCGCTCGTGACCGTAGCGCTTCACCGAATTTCCGGAGCCGCATACCGTCGGGCCTGGGCGACCTCGCTCAAGGTGTCGGCCTCGGCCTCCGTGGCGCTTGTTTTCACCGTCCCGATGGTGCAGGTGTTTCTTAATACCTCTGGGGGAATGGCCGGCTACGACCGGATGCCGATCGTGTTGGCCGACGGGGTCGCGTCGCTCACGGGTGGTGGCTGGCCGATCTTTGCACCGTTTATCGGCGGGATCGGTGCGGCGGTGGCCGGAAGTAACACCGTGAGCAACATGATGTTCTCGCTCTTTCAGTTCGGGATGGGAGAACGGATTGCCGTCGATCCCAGCTGGATCGTGGCCCTCCAGGCGGTGGGTGGGGCGGCCGGAAACATGATCTGCGTGCACAACGTCGTGGCGGCCTCAGCCGTGGTCGGTCTATTGGGTCGCGAGGGCGCGGTGATTCGTCTCACCCTCCTTCCGTTCGTCTACTACGCCCTCTTGCCGGGATCAATCGGCTACAGCATCGTCTGGTACTCCACGACCGGCGCCATCAACGCCGGCTCGATCATCGCGGCCGGCATTGCGGCGGCAGCGGTGTTTGTGATCGTGCGGCACGGTGGCTCCACACGCGCGACATCCTGAGCGACGGCATGAAACTGTTTCACGCACCCAACCACCTCCCTCGACCGGCTGACCCCCGCACGTTCACCGGCGAGGCCACGATGGCCCGGATGGACGGGGTCAACGAAAACCCCGATATCAACGTCTATCGCGTGACGTTCCAGGCCGGCGCGCGTACCGCCTGGCACACCCATACCGGCCCGCAGATACTCCTGGTGATCGAGGGGTGTTGTCGACTGCAGAAGGAGGGTGAGCCGATGCAGGAGGTCCTAGCCGGCGGCGCGGCTCGCATCGAGCCAGGAGAGCGTCACTGGCACGGCGCCACGCCCGACGCCCCGATGGTCCATCTGGCGGTGAACATCGATGCAACAACGGCCTGGTTCGAGCAGGTCACCGACGAGCAATACACCGGTCGCGCGTAGGCTTGCTTCCCGACTGTGTTCGGGGCCGGTGTTCCATCACTTCACTTGTCGGATGGTGTATACGCCGTGGGCTCGGTGAACTTGATCAATGAACAATGATCAATGAACAATGACGCGCTGCGTCGCACACGCATGGGCCCGCCGTGGCTCATTCCGGTCCTCGGTGTCGCAGGCGTCGTCATACTCGCCACCGGTGTCGGTCGATGGGTCCCGTTCGACCTCTGGGTGCCGACGTTACGCACCTGGGTGGAGAGTCGTGGCATCGTTGGCATGGTCGGGTTCGGGGCGGCCTATGCGGTCTCGGCGCTCCTGTTCGTACCGGGCGCAGCGCTCACGCTGGTCGCCGGCGGCGTCTTCGGACTGGGCTGGGGGATGGTTGTCGTCTCCATCGCATCGAGCGTCGCCGACGGCGCCGCGTTTCTGATCGGCCGCTATCTCGCCCGAGATGCGGTGGAGCGCCTGGCTCGGCGATACCGGCGGTTTCAGGCCCTCGATACGGCGATCACGCAGGGTGGATGGCGTGTCGTCGCGCTCCTTCGGTTGTCTCCGACAGTGCCCTACAGTGCCAGCAACTACTTTTACGGGCTGACCGGCATCCGGTTTCTCCCATACTGGATTACGACGTGGGCGTTTACCCTGCCCGGCACGTTCGCCTACGTGTATCTCGGCTACGTCGGGGCCGAGACCCTCGGCACCGCCCGTCGAACCAGGCTCGAGTGGTCGGTCCTCGTGCTGGGGTTGGCCGCGACGGTCGCGGTGACGGTCTATCTTGCCGTCCTGGCCCGACGATCACTGCGGCGACTGCACGACACGAGTCACCCGCCCGGCCTCTAGTGTCCTAAGTTCGATATATCTGTACACCGAGGGCAGCGATGCGCCCGGATGGCCAGCGCGAAGAGCGAGCGTATCGGGAATATTCGAGCCCGCGAGAAGATGGTCTCAACGCCGGCCTCTACGGGATGCAGCGCGGGCCGAATCTACAGGTATATCGAACTCAGGACACTAGCTGCTAGGCTCTACCACCCGCACGCGCGCCCCTCGTTCTGTTCATCCAACCAGACGGAGAGTGGCGCAAAATAGTCCAAGATGGCGGTCGCGTTCATCTCCCGGGTGCCGGCGATCACCTCGAGGGCCTCAGGCCACGTCTGGCTGGCCCCCATCTCCAGCATGGCGGCCAGTCGGGCACCAGCCTCTTCGCTCCCATACACCGAGCACCGGTGCAGAGGTCCGTCGATGCCGGCCGCCGCACACAACGCGCGGTGAAACTGGAACTGCAGGATGTGCGCGAGGAAGTAGCGTGTGTACGGCGTGTTGGCCGGGACGTGGTACTTGGCGCCAGGATCGAAGTCGTCCTCACTTCGTGACACCGGCGGCTGAATCCCTTGATACTCGCGTCGGAGCTCCCACCAGGCGGTGTTGTACTCGTCAGGCGTAATCTCGCCGGCAAAGACCCGCCACCGCCATTGATCGATGAGCAGCCCGAACGGCAGGAAGGCAATCTTGTCGAGGGCCTGACGCAGGAGCAGGCCAACATCATTGTCAGTCGACGGAGCGCGATCGAGCAGGCCGACGTCTACGAGATACTCGGGCGTGATCGAGAGGGCGACCGTGTCGCCAATCCCCTCGTGAAATCCGTCGTTTGCGCTAGTTCGATAGAGCGGGTCCTGGCCACGGTAGGCCCGCTGGTAGTAGTTGTGGCCGAGCTCGTGGTGAATCGTGACGAAGTCCTCGTCATTGACTCCGATACACATCTTGATCCTGACGTCCGACTCGAAGTCGATGTCCCATGCGCTCGCGTGACAGACGGCGTCGTGGTCGACCGGCTGCAAGAAGAGCGACCGATCCCAGAACGTCTTCGGCAGCGGCTCAAAGCCGAGCGAGCTGAAGAACCGTTCGCCGTACCGCACCATCTCGAGCGCATCGACATCGCGGCGTTCGAGCAGGCGGGTTAGGTCGTATCCGGGGCCACTTCGGCTCGGGCCCACGGTCTCGTAAATATTGGCCCAGGTCTGGCTCCACATATTGCCGAGCAGATGCGCCGGAATCGGCTCGTCCTCAGGCACAACCGCCGTGCCAAACTCTTCACCCAGCTGCGCTCGAACATGGCAATGGAGCGACTCATACAGCGGTTGAACCTGTCCCCATAACCGCTCGAGCTCGGCAGTGAATGCATCCGGCGGCATGTCGTAGGCCGAGCGCCACATCTCCCCGGTGTCGGCAAACCCGAGCTCTCGTGCGCCTGCGTTCGAGATCTCCACGAAGCGTTCATACCGCGGGCGCATCTGTGGTGACACCTCTCGCCAGCCCGACCAGATGGCCAGAAGCTCGTCGGTCTCACGAGCGTCCGCGAACATCCGTTCCATCGTCGGCAGGTCCAGGCACTCGTCCTCGCCCTCCGGACAGAATTCGCCCTGGCCGTAGATGCTCTCCATCTCGGTCATCAGCTCGGCTAGCTCCTGTTGCAGCGCAGGGTCGCTCGGGGCGACCGCGGCGAGCGATGTCTTGAGGAGCGTCAGTTTTCGCTCCAGGTCGTCGGGCAGCGTCAGCTCGTTGAACTGGGCGGCAGCGGCCGCCAGCTCGGTGGTTGCCGCCATCACGCTCGCATTCGCTGACGCCGCCAGCGTATTGGTGTCGGGAGTAATAAAGTTGTTCTGTACCCAGGCCGCACGGCCAGCGTCGATCCAGAGTGCGAGTAGACGTGACTCCGCGTCGCGAATGAATGCCTCGGCGTCCTCGAGCGTGGGGCCAGGCACGGACTCCGCACACCCACCCAGGATCGCAGCCATCCCGACGGCAACCGCGAGTTGTCGACACCGCCGACGGCTGTCTCCGTTTCGCATGAACGCTCTTTCTCGCACCCGGGCGTCCGTCCAGTCGGTGGTACGCGTCCTGGCGACGCTACCGCCCTGCATTATAGTGTCGGGCGCCGCGGTTCGTTCCTGAGTCGGCACCGGCGTCACAGATCGAGGACGAGCGCCGGTCCGAATGGGGGGCGCCCCTACGCGAGCCACTGCGCGACGAGTGACCCGTCGCGCACGATTGTATCGGCGCGGTCCGAACCGGTTGAGACGATCGCAACCGGCGTGTCAGTGAGTTCCTCCAGCCGCGCCACGTACTGACGAGCCCGGTCCGGAAGGTCGTCGAATCGCCTGATGCCAGCCGTCGGAGCATCCCATCCAGACAGGGTCTCGTAGACCGGCACACAGGTCGCCAGCCTGGCCGTGTCGACCGGAAACTCCGTCACCAGCTCGTCGCCACAACGATACGCGGTGCACACGCGGATCTCCGGGAGGCCGTCAAGTACGTCGAGCTTGGTCAGCGCGAATGCCTGGAGACCGTTGACACGAACGGCGTAGCGTGCGACGACCGTGTCGTACCAGCCACAGCGACGCGGTCGGCCCGTCGACGCCCCGTATTCCTGGCCGCTCTCGCGTAGCGCGTCGCCGTCGTCCCCAGTCAACTCCGTCGGAAGCGGCCCCTCACCGACCCGGGTCGTGTAAGCCTTGATGATTCCGAGCACTCCACCGATGCTGTGAGCGCCCACGCCGAGTCCCGTGCACACTCCACCGATGGTGCCGTTTGACGCGCTGACAAAGGGATACGTGCCGTGGTCGATGTCGAGCATCGTGCCCTGGGCGCCCTCATAGAGCACGCGGCGCCCGTCGCGTCGCGCGTTGTTTAGATATACCGAGACGTCCGTCACCAACGGTTCGAGCCTCGCCCACGTGGCGATGAGATCCGCGCGGATCGATTCCCAGTCAACCGGCTCCCCGCCGACCGTCCTATTTCGCGCCTCGACATTCGCTCGAAGGGTCTGGGCCAACACACCGTCGGGGTGATGGTCACCCAGGTCGCGAATGCGAACTCCGCGACGTCCGGCCTTATCTTCGTAACTCGGTCCAATTCCGCGTGCCGTGGTCCCGATACGCCGCTCACCCCTGGCCGCCTCCGCCACGGCCTCGACATCCCGGTGATACGGGAGGATGACATGGGCACGGTCACTGACAAAGAGTCGGCCCTCCGGCTCGATTCCTTCCGCACGCAACTCGTCGAGCTCCTTGAACAACGCCCCCGGATCGACCACCACGCCGTTCCCGATCACGCAGGTGACACCTGGGTGCAAGATGCCTGATGGAATCAGATGGAGAACGAACTTACGGCCGTTCACAAAGACCGTATGGCCGGCGTTGTGCCCACCCTGAAAGCGCGCAACAATGGCGAACGCTGGGGTCAACAGGTCAACGATCTTCCCTTTGCCTTCGTCACCCCACTGCGCGCCGATGACTGCAACATTCACTGGATGCATCGACTTGGCAAATCCAAACTCAGCATGATAGCAGAACCGCTACGCGCGTCGATCACGCTTACACGTTCACGAATGATCTCGTTGCCAGAAGTCAAGGATGTTCTTCGCGAAAAAGATTCTGTCGTCAAGACCATTTCGAATTGACAACATGCGCAGCGTTCCATATCTTCTAGGTTCTTCGCGTCGTTCTTCTTGCGCGATGTCACGCAACGTCTTCGAACCGGTCACGTCAAAGGACACATGTGATTCCAGAACGGCCAGTCATCGAACGTCGAATCTTGACGGCTCTCGATGCGATTCCACCACGCATTCCCGTACTCCTTGGCGGATGTGGAAGCGGCCGCACCTCTCTTCTGTTTCGTCTGTCACAGGTCCTGGGAGACAACGGGAGTCAGTACCTGGACGTCGAACGTGCAGCATCGACGCCAGAGGGATTCTGTGGATCGATCACGCGCGAATCGCCATACACGCTCGCGCCGCTCACCGGAAACGGTCATCCGGTCGATCTGACGCCGCGCGATGCCCGCCACGCATTCGATGCGTTGTTGCGATTCTTCCAATCGGCACAGGCCGCTGACGGTCGGACGCCGGTTTTTCTCATTGATGAGCTGCTCGAGCTTCGAACCTTCGAGAGCTTTCCTGGTCTCCGGGGCATCCAACGTGAAGTGATGCATGCGTTGGCGACAAGTCCCAATAAGTTCGTGCTGACCACCCGGTATACCAACCGCGCCCATCGCCTGCTCCGCGACGCGCCCGAGAGGTTCGAGGTCGTCCATATCCCACCGCTCACGCCTGCCGAGGTGTCAGCGACGCTGCTGACTCACGAGGTGGGCCGCGATGACAACGAGCGCAGTGATCTAAGCCGCATGGTCCACGTCCTGGCCGACGGTCGACCAGCCTATGTGGGGGCGATCGCGAAAGCGCTCACGTCAATGGACGGAGCGAGTAGTGGAGACCCGGTGAGCGCGCTAGCCTCCCAGCTGGCGGTCGGATCTCACCTCACGCTCCTCTGTCGGTTCTCCTACGAATTGCGGCTCCATCGGGCACGCGGCTACGGCGCTCTGAAGGCGATCTTGCAGGTCCTGGCCGAAGAGGAACCGCTGACGCTCACGGAGATCGCGCACCGGCTTAGCCGGACTCCCGGCTCGACCAAGGACTACCTCACATGGCTACAGGATGTCGACCTCGTCAGCGTGCACCGGAAGCGCTACTCCTTCGCCGATCCGCTCTTGCGGTTGTGGGTTCGACTGCACTGTTGTCCGGAGCCACCCGACGAGACCGACCTCTCCCGTGAGGTGCAGGAGTACGCCGTCTCGCGCCTCCCGCAGATGGAGCCCACGCTCGAGAGCCGAGAGCCTGAGACAACGGTGCAGGACCCCGGCTGGAGCCTCATCGAGATCGTCTAGCAGCCCGTGGTGAAAGCACCACCGAACGACGGGTCGGCCCAGACATGGCAGTGCCCCACGCGGAGGTCGTTGGCGGCGATGGTAGGTCGAGATAAGATCCACGGCGCGCCCCAACGCGTCTCCGGGAGTCGCATGAGCGACCACAACAGCCGAAGACACGCCACCGCATGCCCCTGAAGACTGCGGGGTGTCCCGACACCCGTGAGCGTCCGCATCAGCAACCCAAGGTTCAGTCCAGCAACGTGCAGCAGGACGCGTTTGAGGATGTTGTCGTGCCCCCGCAGGTATACGCGGCGTAGCCGCCCGGTGGCATAGAGATGGGCAAAGGGGCGTTCGAGTCGTTCCCCGCGCCGGCGCAGCAGGCGTTGCCCGCGCGCGCCGCGAAGACGCCGACGGTTTCGGTAGACGGCGTCGCGCGCCTCCGCCTTGTCTTTCCACTTACGCCTGCCGCGATCTGGTTCCGAGATGTAGCTGCGGAGGCCGATGGCTTCAAGATCGACGAGTTCCTGGTTGCTGTGATAGCCCTTGTCCCCGACGACCTCGGCAAGACGGCCCGCAGGCACCACGGTCTCGATGTGCTCCGCCGCGGTGATCAGCGTCGCGCGGCTCGTCGCCACATCGCCTTCATCGGCGTCCTGCACCGTCACCGCCACGACCGCGCCGGTGTCGAGGTCGACCGCCTGCTCCGCCTTGTGCGCGAGGTGCGTGCGGCCGTCCTTCATCTTGGTGATTCTTGCGTCAGGATCGTGCGGATGGGTCCAGTCGTCGTTCGAGCCTTTCTTCTTCCGCTTCCGATCGATGCGCGCCAGATCGGCACGCGTCGGGGTCTCAATCCCCGAGGCCTGGGCGAGCTGGATCAAGAAGTCCTGATACGCCTCGCCGGTGTCGCGCCGCACGATACTTCGCAGGGCGGCGTTCGCTTCCAGCGTCGTCGCATCGATACCGATCGTCTTGCCCTTGACAAGCTTCGCCTCAGCCAGTCGCTGCAACACCCACGCGAAGACAGCCTGATGCGTTTCCAGGTCGATCAGCCGACGCGTCCGCGAGACCGTCGAATGATCCGGCGGCGCTTCGTGCAGCTCCAGCCCCAAGAAGCTCCGCACGCTCAACGACTCGGCCGCCCGCCACGCGATCGCCCGCTCGGAGTCGAGCCCTTCGAAGTACCCGAGCAGCAACACGCGGAAATACCGGCCGGGCGGCAAACTCGGCCGGCCGATCTCATCCGCGTAGAATCGCTGACAGAGCGACTCGACGTACCCGTCGAAATCCGCTCTCTCGAGAATGTGATTCAGTCGCGTGTAGAACGGGTGCGCGGCGCTGCGAGGCAGATCTTGTGCGGCGACCCACATCGACGTCTGCTTGGGACGTCGCCGTCGTTTGCCCATGGCCATGCGCGTCAGTGGAGTACGCATGATCACTTCTGGCGATCGATCTAATTCGGTGACTTTCACCACGGGCTGCTAGTGGAGTCTCCGCTGGCAGGGGCATCCTGCAGCAGCAGCAGCGCACGCGACGCAGCCTGCTGCTCAGCTTCCTTCTTGCTCCGACCTTCACCCCGGCTCACCGCCTCGCTGCCGACGGTGACCTCGACCTCGAAGACCTTCCGATGGTCTGGTCCGCGCGTCGCCACGGGCCGGTAGACCGGGAGCGGTCGGTCGTTAGCTTGTAGCCACTCCTGTAGGCTCGACTTGTGATCCGCGACGCCACCGCTGAGAGTGCGACCGGCCCGTACGTCTTCAAGCGCGTCACGAAACAGTCGCTCGATAAACGCATCGGCGGCCTCGACACCGCCATCGAGATAGACGGCGGCCACCACCGCTTCGAAGGTGTCGGCGATCAGCGAGGGTTTCTGTCGCCCACCGGTCTTCTCCTCTCCGCGTCCCAGCAGTAGGTAGTCACCCAGACCGAGCTGTTCGCCGACTCTCGCCAACGTCGGGGCGGACACGAGCAACGCTTTGGCTTTCGACTTCCGGCCCTCGTCGTACTCCGGAAATTCTCGAAAGAGACGGTCGGAGATCACGAGTCCCAATACGGCGTCGCCAAGAAACTCGAGTGATTCATTGTCGGCGACGCCACCGCTCGCGTCCTCGTGGGCTCGCGACCGATGAGTGAGCGCGTGTTCGAGCAGCCCCTTGTCACGAAACTCGTAGCCTAGCGACATCTCCAGCGCGTCGAACTCGTCCTGCAGCTTGCCGACCGTGGCCGCCACTTCATGCCGGTAGTCAGCAATCAACTGCTTGGCGGCGTCTGCCTGGTCCTCCCGGACCGAGAGCCGCACTTCACCAAGGCCGTTGATCGTCAACGGAAACACCGTGTGCGGCACGTCAGAGGCCAGAAGCGCTCGAATGCCGTGTGTTTCGAGGAGTCCGCGAACGACGCTCGCCTCGACATCTGACTGTGTGCGAAAGATGACCGTAGGGTCGCCAGCTGTCATGTTACCTCTCCCCGTCCGACGCGACCGAGACGCCCGAGTAGTCCGGATCGATCTTGAGCAGCACCAACGTCATGTCGTCGTGTTGGTTTGCGGAGCCGACGAACACGTCGACGTCGGCAAGAATTCGGTCACGGAGGGCTTCGGCGCTCAGGTCGGCGCCCTCCTCGACCAGTCGACTGAGCCGGTCCTCCCCGAACAGGTCGTCTGCCTCGTTCATTGCTTCCGAGACCCCATCTGTAAAGAGCACCGCAATGTCGCCACGACCCACGCGGAGCGACGCCTCCTCGATCAAGTGTTCGAACTGCGACTGAAAACCGTCGAGGCCAACCACCAGGCCGCTCGGTGTCAACACATCCAGGGTCGCACCGCTCCCCTCTCCGTGCATGTAGATGAGCGGGGTGTGACCACCTCGCGCATAGGTGAGGGTCTCACGGTCCATGTCGAGCACAGCGTACGTCATCGTGATGAAGCTGCGACTGTCGATGTGGTCGGTGATAATCCGGTTCACCTCAATAAGCAGTTGCTTAGGGGATTCGTAGATCCGACTGAGCGAGAGAAACAGGCCCTTCAACTCCGCCATGTAGAGCGCCGCGGAGGTCCCCTTCCCTGACACGTCGGCTACGAGGATGCCGAGACGACGGTCTCCCAGCCGGATGAATTCGTAGTAGTCACCGCCCACTTCGCGGGCCGGGACACACGTGGCGGTGACCCTCACACCTGGAATCGAGATCGTGTCCCGTGGGAGCAAGGACATCTGGATCTCGCGTGCGATCCGGAGCTCCTCCTCCAGACGCTTCTTGTCTGCCGCCTGCTGGAGGAGGTCTCGTACGCTCCCGGTCATCGCGTTGAACGACTCGGCCAGCTCGCCGAGTTGATCTCTGGTCTGCACGATGATCCGATGCCCAAGGTCTCCGCCCCGAACATGCTCGGTACCTACAAACAGCTGATGCACCGAACCGGTAATCGACCTCGCAAGGGCCAGGCCCATCACCAAGGCTGTGAACTCGATCACGAGGAAGAGGACCCCAACAACCGCCAGCGCGAGGAGAAACGCATACCCGAGGCCGAACTGGCCGATGCGAGACTGTGCCCCGAACATCCGGTCGTAGAGCGCGGCCGGAGCGACTCTGATCTCCTGATAGAGAACCCCGGGCTCGCCGGTGGTCCAGTTGGTGTACCCGACGAAGGCGACCCACGCGAGCCCATCGGTCAGTGTGAGTGGGGTCAGGCTGTCGTCGGCGGGGTCTACGTCCAGCGCGTCGGAATCGAGCGTGATCTCTCGCAACTCGACCCCCGTCTGCTCCAGCAGATGTACTGTCGCGGCCTCACCCACCGGCAGGTCAACGGTCACGCCCGCTGGCTGTCCCCCCAGGTTTAACGCGACATACGCACGAGCCACAAGCCGCGGCGCCCCATCGGCCATGACGACGATCAGTCCGGCGAAACGCCCAGACTGTGTCCATGCCGGCCGGACGTCGGGTACCGCAGCATGGCGCCACGGACCCGACACGTCGACCACGCTGCCGCGAGCACTGTCCGTGTGGAGCGCGAGGCTGGCATCCTGATGCCGGGCCGTCAGCGATCGCCGATGCCGATCGAGGTCGAGGCGGGACGCCGATTGTGTGGTCTGCAGCTCGGCCTCCACACCATTTGCGGCGATTCGAGCCTCATCGACCAGATCATCGAGACTCAACTCGACAAGATACGAGCTGGCCGAGAGCAAGGTCAGGACCCCAGCCAGCAGAAAGAACACCCCGACCAACAGAACCGGAATCAGGCCAATAAGGATGTACGAGAGGATCAGTCTTCGGCGCACCCGCCACAGCAGACGTCGCTGGATCTCGAAGACCAGTGGGATCAACAGCCAGCCGATTGACCCCGCGACGACGATGGTCGTGGCGCCGTCGAGCAGACCCACGACCGTGAAGTCCCGAACGGTCGGACCCGATAGCCACAGGAGACCCTTGATACCCGTGGCCACGACAAGACTCCGAATTGCCCACTTCGACCAGAGGTCGCGGGCACTGATCACTGATCACCACCATATTCATCGCCGGTCATCGGCTGTATCGTACAGTGACACCGTCGTGGAGATCTGCGGCCGGTAGATGCCCTGACAGATGCCTGTGCTGCGCTCAACGATCGACGCCGCCCGTGGCCTGTTGCGCCGTGCGTACGACTGGACCATTCATTGGGCCGATACGCCGCAGGGACTCGCCGCCCTGTTTCTGATCGCCGTAGCGGAGTCATCATTCTTCCCGATCCCTCCCGACGTGCTGCTCATCGCCATCGTCGCCGCCCGCCCGACCCGGTGGATCATGGCCGCGGGCCTTTGCTCCGGGGGCTCCTTTTTAGGAGCGGCTATCGGGTACGTGATTGGCTTTGCGTTGATGGCCACCGTCGGTGAGCCCATCATCGGCTTCTACGGCGCCGAGCAACACTGGGATCGGTTTGTCGCGCTCGCAGAGACCTGGGGCACGTGGTTTCTGGCGGCCGCGGCCTTTTCACCGATTCCCTTCAAGGTGGCCACGATAGCATCGGGTGCCATCGAGATGCCGTTCGGCCCGTTTCTCGGCATCAGTCTGATCGGACGCGCCGCGAGGTTCTTCCTGGTTGCGGGTGCCCTGCGGATGTTCGGCGCGCGGATTCGTCGAACACTGGAGGACAACTTCGACTTGGCATCCCTCCTGTTCGTCGCGCTCTTGGTCGGAGGCTTCCTGGTCTTGAGAGTCTTCTGAGCAGCGACTCAGTCGGATTCCTGGTCCGATCGTGTCGATGCGCCAACCCATTCAAGGTAGGTCGCCGACCCGCCGTTGACCGACAGGACCAAGAACTCTGGCACCTCGTAGGGATGGAGCTCCCCGACCCGCCGTTCGAGTTCTGCAACACGGTCGACGGTCGTCTTGATCGTCACTTGATACTCGGTCGCCATCTCGACACCGTCCCGCCATCGATAGACCGACCGGAGGCCGTCCTGCGTCGTCACGCAGGCCGCCAAACGCTCCGAGACCAGCGTCTGGGAAAACGCCGCCGGGTCGCCGTCCCCTGGGAATGTCGTCCATACGACCACGACCTCAGTGCCTTGCTCTCTAATCATCCCCACCCCTTGTGCCGAAAACAGTGCAGGGCCGCGGCGTTGCGGCCCCGCTTGAGAGGTAGACCCACCCGCACACCAGACCCCGAGACCTCATACCGCCCATGCCGCGCAGAAAGGTACGCCTCAAGAGTCAACACCCCTCATTCGTCTCTGAGCCGCCGGTTTGGGTCCGCCGCCTTGTGCATTTCGCGCTAATACTTGGTGCATCCGCACTCGTCGCCAACGCGCTCGTCGGCGAGAACGGTCTGGTCGATGCGTTGAGGGCGCAACAGCGGCACCGTGTCCTCGCTGAGGATGTAGGCCGGCTGCGCCTCGAGAACGAACGCCTCCAACAGACGGCGAACCGACTTCGAGAGGATCCTCGGGCGGTCGAGGAAGTCGCGCGAGGGGAACTCGGTCTGATCAGACCGGGCGAGCTACTGCTCCTCTTCGCCGACGAACCTGGCCATTCCCGTTGAGTCAGGCCTGAAGCCGGAAGCCTGGGGCCGTGCGGTCAACGGTCGCTCTGTGCAGCGCCCTCGCCGAGAATCGTCCATAGCGGCTCAGCGCCGGACGGATCCGTTGACCCCTCTGAAGTCGCATGGTACCATGATGGGTTATTAGAGTCTGAATGGCGCGGGGTGGAGCAGTCCGGTAGCTCGTTGGGCTCATAACCCAAAGGTCGGGGGTTCAAATCCCCCCCCCGCAACCAACGTTACTTGGCGCCCGCAGGTCTGCGGAATCGCTTACATAGCCGGCAAGTCCCTCTTCAACACGATTCCCAGCGTCTCGCCTTGAGGCCCGCTTGACGACGGTGGCGCAGTTCTCACTGGAGCCAATCCTGATCGGGAATGTCCGGGACCTGTCGTTGAGGCGACTGTTCTGAACGAGTCTCCTAACGAGTTTTTGCAGGTGACGGAGTCGGGCCTGGAGCGAGCCTCGTCGCTCCGCGACGTAGCCTATTAAGGGTGCGTCGTACCGGTGCTCGTCTCGCCCCCCGATCGCGCCCTAATAGAACATCAGTTCGCCTTTTGATCGATCTGCCGCCTTGTCGGCCCGGTCCCTGGTCCAAGACCCGGAGGGCGGGGTGAGGCGGCTGAACGGCCCCCAACCCATTGCGGGGCAAGATGTTGCGTCAGCAGGCGTACGTGCGCCTCACAACAGCCATACCTTGCGAGGGGTGTGGGGCAACCTTCCAGCCGAGGCAGTCCACCCAGCGGTGTTGCCGTCCAGCCTGTCGGCCGCTCGCTCAGCGTCGGCGGGCGGCGGAACGGCTCAGCGAGCTCCTAGCGCGAGCGCTGCCGGATGATCCGGGGCGGGCAGAGTGAGCGTCAGCCGGTTGACGACGACCTGGAAGAGGCTGAGAATGTGCATATGAGGCTATCAAGCGTCGCCGTTGTGATCGCTGCACTGGCACTCGTCGGCGGGAGGAGTCCCGCTCCAGCGTCGGGGCAGACGCGATCACCCGAATCGCGGGACGAATCACTGCGAGTCGACCTCTCCACGCTCGGCCCACAGGTCGGCGAACAGGTCCCCGACTTCACCCTGCCCGATCAGGCCGGTCAGACGTGGAACCTGGAGTCACTCATGGGGCCGAACGGAGCGATGCTGGTCTTCTTTCGGTCGGCAGATTGGTGACCGTTCTGTCGCACGCAGCTCGTCGAGCTGCAAAGTCAAGTGGAGGCGCTCCGCGAGGGTGAGCGAAAGTTAGTTGGAAATTGAAGCGGCTCCAAACCCTGTGGTTTGATGACGTTGACACAAACGGACATCACCCGCTACGGCATCCGTAACACCGTTGCCGAGATTGAGAGCTTCGACGGCGTCGACTCGGCCCGTGTGGAGGAATTCCGGCAGTACGTCAGCGTGACCGAGCCGAGTCCGCGCTTCCGAGGCATCGCCTATCCCGGCACGTTCTTGCTTGACCGACAGGGGCGTGTCACAGACCGACACTTCGAGGACTTCTACCGTGAGCGCAGCACCGTGGCCAGCATTCTCGTGCGGCTCGGCGACGGCGGCTCACCCGTACGAGCCACTCAGATGTCGACGGACTACCTGGAGTTGACCACCTATCCCAGCGATACAACGGTCGCGTTGGGAAATCGCGTGTCCCTCGTCCTTGACGTGACACCCACGCCGGGCATGCACGTCTATGCTCCTGGGGCCACGGGGTACCGCGTCATTGGCCTCCGGATGACCGAACAGCCGTTCGTGCGTGTGCTCCCGCTACGATTCCCGCCGTCCGAGATCTACCACTTCGAACCGCTCGACGAGCACGTACCCGTCTACCAGGAGTCGTTTCAACTCGCGCAGGAAATCGTGCCGGAAGCCACGCGCGAGGCGATTCAGGCGTTCGACGGTCAGGACACGCTGACACTGCGCGGCACGCTTGAGTATCAAGCCTGCGATGACGCCATCTGCTACAACCCGCAGTCGGTACCGCTCTCGTGGACGGTGGCACTGAGGCCGTACGCGCCGCCAGCCACCCGGTGATGTCAGCCTTCGCTCGCCTCGATCACGGCGTCGGCACCCGCGCCTTCAGCTCCTCGAGCCAGCCGAGGAAATCCAGCGGCTCCTGACGCCTATTGAACGGTCGCCCCGCAGCATCTCTTGTACTCAGACTTCCCCCAAAACCCTCCTTACCAATGAGGGCGATCACGTCGTAGTCACCGAGTCTGACCGTGGGCACAGGCTATTGCTGCCGCCGCACCATGGCCGTCGTGACCACGAAGCCGACCAGCGAGATGGCCGGGGTGAGAAAGCCAGCGCCCGATCAGCACGGAGAAACCTGCTCCAAGGATGGATTCCACCGCGTGATACACCCGGTGCGCAGGAGCTTCGGAAGGGAGCATTGGAGGGTGGACGGCGACCAAGAGAGGCAGCGACAGAAGAAATACCCGCTTGAAGGTCAACCGATACCGCGTCAGTTGATCTAGTTGATTCGTAGAAACACTCCTCAATACGCCGCCCCTCTGTGCCTGCTCGCTTGCCGCGCCCTTCATACCACCCTGTGTAGGGAAACCACTGCTGCGCCACTCCGCATGTCCTCCATCCGACATCAGAACGAAGACACTCTTGCGAGTCCCGATCCGGATCCGCACGCGGCTCATCTTCTCGGCCTCTAGAAAATCGCGATCGGATTGAGAGGCGACCCCGTTCCGCCCTCGACCGGAATCGGGCCGGCGGTGATCATGAACTCCCAGCGATTCTCCTGGGCTGCTCTGTCGGCCAGGGCCTCGAGGTCCATGTTGTCGAAGATGTTGGTGCCGAACCCGGCAATCAACATCGTATGGACCGGTTGCCTGACCCCCTCCACCATCGACGGCATCACGTCGGTGGCCGCATCACTACCAACGAATGCGACACCCCGCTCCTTGATCCACGGAAGCACCGACGCGTGCAGCCCGGCGCTGCTATTGGATATCTGCCACGGACCGAGTTCGGCCCGACGCGCCCATCGCCCGGTCCGCACGAAAATGACATCGCCGGGCGACACCGTGACACCGGCTTCCTGCTCCCACGCTTCGATGTCCTCGATGTAGATCGGTGTCTCGGGTTCGAGATATGGCACATCGTTGAGACGCGCAATGTCGAGCAGAATGCCACGCGTGACAATGCCCGTCTTCAGGTTCTCGATACCGAGTTTTCCGCACCCGTCGGGAGTGCTCTCCGATGGCAGGGTGTCATTGTAGAGTCGGTCGTTCCAGAGAAAGTGGCAGAGCGAATCGATGTGGCTGACACCGTAGCCGTGATACCTGAACTCATAGGTGTCACTGCGCAGGCTCTCACCCATAGTATGGTTGAATGCCGCGTCAGGATTGTCCACCGCCTCGTCTGGCATCGGATTGTGCGACAACGACACCGTGATCCCGCGACGCACGAGGGCCGCCGCCTCACGCGTCTTCGCCTCGGTGATCAGGTTCATCGTGCCCCGCTCGTCGTCGGTACCCCAGCGCCCCCAGTTGTTGTACTCCTGAAACAGGGCATCGAATTCCTCGAGGTTACGAGGCGTCCGCGGTTCTTGTGAATCCACGTCGGCCGTACAAGCCACCAGGGCAATAAGCGCCCCCGACCCTACGAGTGACAGGTTGAACTTGAGTGTCATCTGTTGTCGCTCCTACACTCTGCGTGCGACCTACTGATTGCCTTCGAGACGCGGCGTCTGCTTAGGGCAGTGAAACGTCTTGGACTCGACATGTGAGAGGGCACCACGACAGGAGTGTCTATCGAATGGCCATTTGTGTCGGATCCGCAAATCCTATTTATCCTCACGTTAGGTGGGCTCCATGGGACCGGTACCAGTGGCCGAGCCGGGAGCCGACGGTGAGGGCCATGGGTTGTGGCTGATCTGGAGGTCATTCTATGCCTACCACGTCGTTGGTGGCGGTCCATGCACAGAAATGCCCGGAGAATGCCAACGTCCTCGCCTCGCCGAGTCTTCGGCACCGTGCGGGTAAGTATGATGAGAACGTGATGGACGTGAACACGTTCGACGTTCTGCTGCTCGTACTCGTCGGCCTGCTGGTGCTACTCGGAGTGTTGAAGGGGCTGACGCGTCTGCTGATCGGGGTTGGGGCACTGGTCGCGGCGTTTATGCTCGCGGCGCAGTTCCACTGGCAGGTCGCGGTATCGATGGCGCGTGTCGTGGAGATGACGGAGCCGGTGGCTAACCTGGTAGCCTACCTGGCCATCTTCCTGGGAACAATACTTGCCGGGGCTCTCATCGCCTCTGCGCTGGGGCGGTTGCTGAGGGCGACGATGCTCGGCTGGGCCGACCGGCTGGCCGGCGGTGCGGTGGGTCTGGTTGCAGCGTTGCTCGCCGCCGCACTGGTTATCCTTCCGGTCGTCGCCTATGCCCCATCCGGGGCGGCCGTACTGCGCAGCTCCGTGCTCGCTCCCTATGTGACGGTCGTCGCCGACATCGCGAACCCCCTCGTACCAGATCGGCTCTCTGGGCACTACCGCGACAAGATGGAATCGCTGCGTCAGTACTGGCAACGCCGACGGGCGGCATCCGACCAGCCGCCCGCGTGAGTTGCCGAGGACCGCGGGAGAGAGGTAGACGAGCACATTCGTCAGAAAGCCGATCCCGATGCTCCACGCGAGCGTGACACCGACGATGTCGATCAGGCTGGCTGCAATCGGTGTTCGATCTGTACCGGCCCCGCCTAGAGGGCGACGTCTCGCGCTATTTCTTGGCGAGCGTATCCTCGCCCCATGTGAGGCTCCCGAATTCACCCGACGAGAACGTCACGGTCACCGGTTCGGCGATCGAGTACTTCTCGTCCGATCCGTCGTAGTCGCGTACGACAAACAGCGCGGCCAGATCCACGATCCCGTAAGTGCCCTCGCCTTCACCCTCCGCGTCTGTGAATTCAACACGGCCCTCCGCATTGAACTTGATGCTGGGCGTGCCACCCTCAGCCTCGAATTCCACATCGTCGGTGAACCATCCCCCGGGGGGCAGGGCTTCGAGCTCAAGGTTCACAGGGCGGTTGTTCGCCGCCCGACTTATTGGCAGGGCCAGGCGCTCCGGATAATACCCGTCCACTTGCAGCTCGAGTGTCCAGTCGCCCTGCGCCATGTTCAAGAACTGAAAGGAGCCGTCCTCCTCCGTGGTTCGCTCGACCCGGCCGGCGGCGGTGTTTTCACCCGGCTGCATGGCCACGAGTGCACCTCCGATGGGGTTGTCCCATTGGTCAGTGAGCTTGCCCCGGAAGTTCCCTTGTGCCCCCGCCGTGACGGCCGTTGCCAGCACCAGCAACACCGTCGTTGCTATCACACGCGCATATCGTTGAGTCGTCTCCATCAGTAACCCCCTGTGACGTGTTCTGTGACAAACTCCTCGCTGTTCTCCGATGACAACTTGCTGTATCACAACCTCGTTGAGCCTGTTAGCAGGCGGAGTCAAACGCAATCTCGTCGCTACTCGGCGAAAGCGCGACGTACTCGCTTGGCAGGTCGTCCCAGCCAATGGTCAGCGCCAGTATCTGGCGCGCGGTGGATCAAGAGGGTGACCTGATCGCCCTTCTCGTCCAACCCCGGCGGGACCGGCGTGCGGCGCGGCGACTCTTTCTTCGGCCCTCCACGACAGCAGCCTCGACGGCATAGTCGTACCCCCTCGACCAACTCCAGGACCAGTGCCTTTGTGCCTTCACTATCTTCAAGCCCGTGAATGGCAGCGATGTTCGGGTGGTTGAGGCTGGCAAGGACTTGCGCCTCGCGCTGGAACCGAGCGAGGCGATCAGGATCAGCAGCAAAGGCCTCGGGCAGGATCTTGAGCGCCACCTGCCGGTTCAGCTTGGTATCGGCGGCCTGATAGACCTGGCCCATGCCCCCCTCGCCAGTGAGGGCGGCGACGGCGTAGTGGCCGAGTCGGGAGCCGACAGTCAGGACCATAGGCTGTTGTGGATCTATAGACGCAGTTCAAGAGCATTCTACGCCCAAGCGGTCACCGGCTCCATCAGCCTGCACAGAATTACTGATAGGAGGCGTACGAACGCTTCTTGACGGTCTTCAGCGGCCTCGCTTGAGGTCAGGATCGTCGGAGGTGGTGAGGAGGCCGCGCAAGCCGTGCAAACGCTTTGGGCTGGGCAACGTGTCGCACTCGTCACCGTAAATATGAAGCGGGCTTCAAGACTTCACGGCATGTGGAGGCGCTGAGCAGCGGGTACCGTCAACGCACGTGGTGCCGGAGAAGACGCTTTTGCTCGGAGGCATCCCGGCCGTGTAGCATGCCCGACATCACCAGCGAGAGAAACTCGCCCCAACCCAAGGAGCGTGCAGAGTGAGCCTATCAACCAACTGGCGTGGAATTATGTCGGTTCCGATCCTGTCGCTTCTATGCGTGTTCAACATGCCTGAAGCTGCGGTTGCCCAGGAGGCTGCGGAGACCGAACCGTCGCAATGGGTTATGCCCAACGCCAACTATGCAGGCTGGAACTACAGCGCGCTGGATCAGATCAACGCCGATAATGTCCAGACCCTCGAGATGGCGTGGACAATGCAACTCGGCATCCAGGATTCACACGAAGCGTCACCGCTCGTGATTGGCGACACGATGTACATCGTGACACCGAAGCCGAACTACGTCTACGCGCTCGACCTCACGCGTCAGGGGGTCATCAAGTGGGAGTTCCGGCCTGAGTTTCCCGACCTGGAAACGGCGGTGAGGAGTGCCTGCTGCGGCGCGCAAACCCGCGGCTTGACCTACGCCGACGGTCGGATCTTTTTCGCCACGCTCGACGGTCAGGTGTTTTCGCTCGATGCGGAGACCGGAGACGTCATCTGGCGGGCTGAGAACGCCGACATCACGATCGGCGAGACGGTGAGCACCGCGCCGCTGGTGGTCAACGACAAGGTCATCGTCGGCGTGGCGGGCGGGGAGTTCGGCGTTCGCGGCCACGTCACCGCCTACGGCATCGACACCGGTCTCCTCAGGTGGCGCTACCACAGCATGGGGCCGAACAACGAGGTGGGCATCGGCCCCCGCTTTGACCCTTTCTACCCGGACGATCGGATCGACAACCCGGCGCTCGACTCCTGGGCTGGCGATTCCTGGCGGCGCGGCGGGGGCTCCATCTGGGGCTGGTTCACATACGACCCGGAGCTGAATCTGTTCTACTACGGCACGAGCAACTGCAGCCCGTGGAATCCGGACTACCGCCGGGAGTGGGGCGTGGTCGAGTTGGACGAGCAGGGGGGGCTGACCGGCTTCCGGAACAACTACTGCTCGTCGATCCTGGCCCGCGATGCCGACAGCGGAGAGCTCATCTGGGCGTACAACGTGACCCCTCAAGACCAGTGGGACCTCGACGAGCCCAGCGCGATGGTGCTCATGGACCTCGAGATCGATGGCCTAACGCGACAGACGCTGGTCCACCCGGGACGGAACGGCTACTTCTACGTGTTCGATCGCGCGACGGGGGAGATGATCCTCGAGCCCTGGATGTTCGTCTACAACGACCTCATCGCCGGGGTCAACATGGAAACCGGCAGACCACAGTACGACATCGGAAAAATGATGTTCACCGACCTCGCGGATCGACAGAACTACGTGCCGGACGCCGATAACGTCGCCGTCGGCTGGTGCCCCGGGATCGCCGCCAGGAACTGGCAGAACGATGCGTATTCTCCGCGCACCGGACTCGTGTACACCTCGACCTCGAATACCTGCGGGATTATAAGGATGGTCGAGGGCGAGTATGTTCCCGGTGACCGCTACGCCCTCCGCGAGCGCGGCGGCCGGGCCCCGAGCCCTCCCAGCGAGGAGATTGTCGGAGAGCTGCAGGCCAACGATCCGGTTGCGGGCGAGACCGTATGGCGGGTCCAGTGGACGGTCGCAAACGACACGCCGGTCATGGCCACCGGAGGGGACCTGGTCTTCCAGGGCGGTCCCAACGAGGGTGTGGTCCGCGCGTTCAATGCCCGCACCGGGGAGATCGTGTGGACCTTCCGGACCGGGAGCAACTTCCGGAACTCGCCCATCACCTACATCGGGCCGGACGGCCGGCAGTACGTCGCCATCATCGGGAGCGCACGAGGGGGAAACGAGCAAGTGACGGCAGATGCGGAACCGGACGACGGCGCCCGCTTCCGGCGGCCTGGCAGCGCGCTCTACGTGTTCGCGCTGCCTCCAGCGCCAGCCCGCGACTGAGGGTCCGCGCAAGAATAACTCCCCCCTTTTGGGGTGCTCAGGCGCTCGGACGGCCAGAAGCGACGAGGGATCGGGCAAGGCGCTCAGGATCGTCCGTGAACGCCTGGGGTAGGACCGTCAGCGCCACGTCTCGGTCGAGTTTGGTGTCTCGCGCCCGATACACCTCGTAGGGGGCAAATAGCGGGCCGAGAGTGAAGATGTATGGCCCGCAACGGGATGGGCTAATCCAACCGAATCGGCAACGCGACTTGAAGGTCTTCGTGTCGAACGACGAGGCTGTACGTTCCCGAATCCCAGAGGCCAGTCGGAGACACGAAAAACAGATCACCCCACCCGATCCGCCACTGGTCCACGTCCACCGACGTCCGGGCGGTCCCTTCGAACGGGAGGGCGAAGAACTTCAGGGCGGTGCCGTCCCCTCCTTTAAAGTACCCGCCGATTCCATGGCGACTGACCGAGGCGTTTTGGAGCAGACGCTGGACCCGCCACATATCCCTTACAAACTGTTGCTGTGAAGCCAACGGCACGTCCCGCCCATCCGGCATGATCAGGCGGATCTCGTCGCGCTGGATGCGCATCGCAGCTTCGGCCGAGATGGCAACCTCGATCAGCAGCCAGGGTGAGTCGTGATGCCGCTGGGAGTAGTAGTAGGCGGCGACGACGTGGATCTCCTCATCTTCATACTCGACGGCCGCCCGGCCCCGTTCTCGCGTGTTGGGGTAGAAGTCGTCCTCCTGGGCGACGCCGGCCAGCAGGAATATGAAGACACACGCGCCTGACAGCGCCAGATGGCGCCACAGCTCGAAACCTCGAAAGCGTCGCGTTCTTCGCGGCATCACCGGGTCGGTACCCTCGCCTTCAGCTCACTAAACCAGTTCAGGACGGCTACAATCTGCGGCCCTTGCGAAGCGGTGTCTCTGGCAATCCGCCTGAGATCCCGGAGCAGATCTCGTGCGGTCTGCCAGCGGTCGTCTGGATCTCTGGCGAGGCACACCCCTACGGCGTCCTCCAGCTCAACAGGCGCGATCGGCCGCAAGTCCACCATGGCCGGAGGCCTCGCGTTGAGAATGGCCGCGATCACACTGGCGGTACTGTCACCAGCGAAGGCTCTGGTGCCGGTCACCATCTCGTAGACTACCGCGCCAAACGAGAAGAGATCGACTCGAGCGTCGGCTTCCTTTCCTTCCAGCTGTTCCGGCGCCATGTAATGCAACGTGCCGAGAATGCTCCCCCGCTCGGTAAGGGGTGCGGACTGCGTCGTCTCGGCGGAGAATCCCTTGCCGGTGCGCCTTGTCCAAGGCATCCGCGATAATGGCAATAGTCAGTGCCTGATCGAGTGGCAGCGCTCCCTTCTTCAGCCGCTGGGCCAGCGTCTCTCCGTCGAGATACTCCATGACCAGGAAGTCCACCCCGTCCTGGCTCCCGACGTCGTAGAGAGTGCAGATGTGCGGATGGTTCAGGCTGGAGATCGTCTTGGCCTCGCGCTCGAACCGCTGCTTCAGATCAGGGTCCGCGGCGACCTGCTCCGGCAGGCCCTTGATGGCGACGGTGCGGTCGAGGCGGGTGTCGCGGGCTTTGTAGACCTCGCCCATGCCGCCTGCGCCCAGGGGGGCGTCGATCTGGTAGGGGCCAAGCGTCGTGCCAGCTTCTAAAGGCATCAGTCAGGGCACCGGCACACGTTCAGTCAGCTCCTGGTGCCAGTTCTCGACGAAAATCAGGCCGTTGAAGGGGTCGTCGTCGTTCGTCTGCACGGCCGTCCCAGATTCCCGGAATATGAAACGGTCCCCGTCGGGCGCGAGGTCGAACTGTCGCACGCACTCCTCTTGGTTCCTGTTAGCTCTGCGTCAGAGCATAGAAGACGATATTGATGCCCATCGGCAGCGCCTTTGGTTTTACCATCTCACGGTCGTACCTGTCGTTTTCGCCGACCCATTCCCACCCGTCCGCCAGGTCGGTGTTGTGGCCCATGAGAACCATGATACGCTCATCATCGTCGACCACGACGCGATAGTGAGCCTCCTGTCCGTCGCCCTCGTTCTCGGAACCCTGAACAAAGATTCCGATTGCTGTCACTTGCGGCATCTCTTGCAAGTCGAAGACGGAATGAAATACGGGATGGGTGAGAGACAAGTCTTCTGGTTCGCGGTCCGGGAATACTCGTTGCATCACCGAGCGCAAATGACTCCACGCGGCTTCTCCCCAGAAGTCGTCTATCAATAAGAAGCCACCTGCTGCAAGATACGCTCGTAAGGCCGTCGTCTCGGCTTCACTCGGGTTGAATGCCCCCGGTTCTGCGAGGTAGGCAAAGGGGTAATGGCTCAAGTCGCCATCGGTCAGCCGGAGGACGCGGTGGGAGACATCGAGGTTCGTCAGCTGTCCTACTTGCGCGGTGAGATTCAGGTCCGCGGCGGGGTAGTCGACGGCCCAGGCCGAACCCTCGTATTCAATGCGCACGAACGTGAACTCGTCCCGTTTGAAATCATGGTTCTTGAGCCAGGGAGGAACGCCCTGCAATTCGGTCGTCTTGCCACCAACCGGATCGGTCGGTTCTGGACGCGCTGAGCAAGCGACCGCCACGAGAGCAAGGGGGACGAGCACGAGCCAAGGGTTGCGTTTCATGAAGAGCCTCCTTCTCTGGCCGTCTTCAGGGCCGGGCATCATGTGCCCGAATCCCTGGCCCGATACACCTCGCCCATCCCGCCTTCGCCGATCTTGGCGGTGACGTCGTAGTGGCCGAGTCGAGAGCCGAGTGCTAGTGCCATGGGACGGGGCTGACCTATCGACGCACCGTCAAAGGGATTCTAGCGCCAGGATGGTCGAAGCTCCAGTGGTCTACACAGCGGACTCGTCTTGCTGCGATTGCCGCATCTCACGCTACGCCGCGTCTCGACCGTCGCCAGTGCGGGGTGAGGTGCGCAGAGGAGGAGCTCAGATCGAAGAACCAACACGAGAAGACAGCGCTTGACTTCCCTACGGGATGCGGACGAGGCGCGTGAGTTCCTCGAACCAATGCTCGACGATGGTGAGCGTCGTGTTGGTGAGCGCGGCGTCGGAATCGCTATCCGGATTGTCTTGGTTGGTTAGGACGCAGGAGAATGCGTGCAACGGTTCGGGCGGTGCAACGTGTTGCACTCGGCACATGTGAACGGTTTCAGAATTAGTTGGTGGGCACCCGCTCGGTGAATGCCTGGAACCGGTCGAGTCGACGCTGATCTCTCGTTTGACAAGGCTCGGCGTCTAGGTTAGCGTCGGCTAGATATGTCAGAACACAACCCGCAAGAGCGCCGCCTCTTCGAGGACCTGCAGGAGAAGAGTGTCCTGACCAAGAGGATCCGGCGTCTTTCTAGCTTCATGCGGCGTTTGCAGGCCCGTGCCGCCAAGAGGCGAAGCCATCGCAGGAGGACCCGATACGCCGACTCGATTCAGCGAGCCACGGCGCAGGTCGCTGAGCTCGAGCAGCGAGTATCGTCCCGGGCGCACGAGCTGAGGTCGCGGGTGCAGGAGGAGCTTGAAGTTTCAGTTGAAGAGGTTCAGGCGTTCGAGGAACAGCACAAGAAAGAGGTCATTGAGTCACAAGAGGCTCACAGAGCGCTGCTCGCGGCCGAGCACGCCTTGAGCGGTGCTGCTGCGTCCGAGGCAAGGGACAAAGCCGACCGGCTGGCCGAGCTACGGCTCAAGCATCGACGCGCCGAACGCCGGGCTCGGAAAGAAGCGAAGGACGTCGAAGCTGTGGAACAGGAGCTGGCGTCCGAAGCGAGGGACCGAGAGATTCTCACGGTCGAGCTTCACAGGCTTCTTGAAGAGATCGAGCTGTTTCGTCCTGCAGTGACTGACAGCACGACATAGACTCGCGGCACGCCTTCCGATTCACTCCTCAGACAAATTCCCCGGTAGCTCCGTCACTCGAGACTCCTGGTCCGGTCGCTCGGACCCGCAGTTCCAGCACTCCGAGAATTGGACCTCCACGTCCTCACGGCACTGCGGGCAGGTCCAGGTCCATGAGAGGGATCCCTGAGGCGACTCGTCGTCGGCCTCTAGGCCGCGATCGATACCCTCGTCGTGGCCGCTTTCGAGTGCCTGGGCAACCCCGAGCTCGTCATGGCGAGCTTTATCGAGCGCCGCTTGAACGATCCGTCTTGCCTGTTCTGTCTGCGATGCGTCGATTACCCAAAGCTCTGGCCACGGACGGTCACTCAAGGGACCAGAGCGCGATCTTCTGATCTCGCACCCGATTCCATGTGACTTGAGAGCCCCCTGAAGCGCGTCAACATGGAGGAAGTCCGGATTGCTGTAGATTGGTACCTCCCCGAAGAACTCACCACTTTCCTCCCTCAGGGATTCCGGACCTGGGACCTCCATCGAGCGTCGCCGCAACTCCTCACGGATGACCCCTTGACCCACCTCGGTGTAGTCAAGGAGGTTGTGCGCAGCCTCTTCGAGCGACTCGTCTGACTTTCCCGCCCAGAGCCGTTCGAGCGCTGCTGATTGGCTGGGTGACAGGTGCGGCAGCCCTGCGGTCCCTGAGTGCTCAGGGCGGCTCAGGGAATCGCGCATATCCTGCCGACAGAAGGGGGCAGGTGGATCCCTCCGCCCGAACCGACTGGCCACAGTGGGGACACTTCTTCATCTCGCTCGATACACTTCACCCATACCGCCTTCGCCGATCTTAGCGGTGACCAAGTACGGGCCGAGAGCCGTGCCGGGTGATAGGGGCATGGCTAAGGGACCGGTACCCGCTCGAGCAGCTCTTGGTGCCAGTTGAGGACGACCGTGATGCTGTCCCCTGCCACAGAGTCGTCGGCACCTGTCTTTCGCATCAAGAAGCGGCCATCGATGGGTGAAATATCGTAGAAGCGGCCACCACCGGTACCCGAGTAGCCCCTGTCAGGAAAGACCTCCGTGACCTCTCCATGCGCGAAATTCGATGTCAGCTCGACGGGTACGGCGAACATGCCACCTCCGGAACCTCGAAAAAATAGTTCGCGGCCAGCGTGCCCCCATAACGGCATTGTGCCACCCGAAACCGATATCTTGATTCGCCGCCGGTTCGCGTCGGGAAAAGACCGGACCCAGACCTCATTTTGGCCCGTTTCGTCCGACTGATAGGCCAGCCAGTTCCCATCCGGAGACACCTCCCCCATGGTTTCGGAATATTCGGTCGTGAGTAATCGCTCGATCTTTTGCGGGTCGCCGACCGTGAGCCCAACGATATCGAAGTTGCCGGGCTCGGCCTGCTCGGCGATCATCAATCGGGTGCCATCCGGCGTCAGCGAGTTCACCATCTGGACTCGCTGACTCTCCAACAACAACTCCGAGGGGGCAGCGCCATCGGCCGCTCGGGAGAAGACGTTGAACACTTGATTCCGATTGGACGAGAAAAAGATGCGCTGACTGTCCCGGCTCCAAACCGCGAACAAGTCCTCAGTCGGATGATCGGTCAGACGCGTCATGTTCTGGCGAGCGAAATCCCAGATGTAGATGTCGCGGTTGTTGACGCTATCGCGCAGGTCGACGGCCACGCGTGTGCCGTCGGGTGAAATGCGGGGATAGACGTATGGCAGCGCCGGTGCGCCCACGGCCTCCTCGCGACCCTCGCGATCGACCCAGACGAAACTGTCGGTACGTTGAGGAGGCGCAGGTAAAAAGACGAGCGTTCCCGTCGAAGAAAGACCAAATTCTGCTCCTCCCTCCCGTGCCAGCGTGACCGGCTCAGCGACCACCGCGACCGGATCACCGGCGACGTTTACCGTGTCGAGGTTGAAGAGCACCGCCTGAAGTCCGCCTCCGTCCGCATAGATTAGATGCCCGGTCGTGGCATAGCGGGCACTGCTGCCACCACGTAGGAGCGTGCGGTATTCGAGGGTGTCCAGAACCGTTCGTGGGGATTCTTCTCCAGACAGCGGCCGATGAGACGTCGGACCAGTGGAGGCACTGCTGAAGACAGGGCGGCGAAGTCCGGCGTGGACTCAAGCACCTTGGCCAGTGTTGCGCTCAGCGTCGGCTGGCCGAACACGACTCGTCCCGTCAGCATCTCAAACACGACGCAGGCAAACGCCCAGATGTCTGCCCTCGTGTCAACGGAACGGCCCGTGGCCTGCTCGGGACTCATATACGCCGCCGTCCCCATGATCACGCCCATCTGTGTGGCGGCAGCCGTGAGCGTGGGTGACTGTGACGGATCACCTTGCGGTGTGGTGTCGAGAGCTTTGGCGAGTCCAAAGTCCAAGACCTTGACAGTCCTGTCGTCCCGCACCTTGATATTCTCGGGCTTCAAGTCGCGGTGGATAACACCAGCTTCGTGAGCGGCTTCCAACGCTTCAGCGATCTGCTTCGCGATCGGCAGGGCTTCATCGAGAGGAATGGCACCTTGTGCGATGCGGTCAGCCAGTGTTGGCCCCTCGACCAATTCCAGCACGAGTGCCTTCGTGCCCTCGGAGTCTTCCAGGCCGGGGATCTGCGCGATGTTCGGGTGGTTCAGGCTAGCGAGGACCTGCGCTTCCCGCTGGAACCGTGCCAGTCGATCTGGATCAGTCGCAAACGCCTCGGGCAGGATCTTGAGTGCCACCTGCCGGTTCAGCTTGGTATCGGTGGCCTGATAGACCTGGCCCATCCCCCCTTCACCGATGAGGGCGGTGACATCGTAGTGGCCGAGTCGGGAGCCGACAGTAAGGGCCATGGGTTGTTCAGGCTGAGATCGAGGCCATTCTATGCCCAACGAGCAGTCGGCTTCTCAGCCTGCACGGAATTACCTGTAGGAGGCGTGCAAACGCTTCTTGAGAAGATCTACTGGCTCGGGCGACATAAGGACTGAGGTTGGCGTGGTCTCAGGGCACCATACGCAGACCGCCGCATTAGAAGACTTCCGGCACAAAGGTTTGATCACTGATCGGAGGACGGACGTAGCCTTTGTCCGGTTGCCGACGCGGCAACGTCAGCTTTGGATCCCTGAGTTCGTCATAAGGAACAAGGCTCAGAAGATGGCGATGACGTTCAATCTGGCTCGCTTCTTGTCATTCCCTCCACGACATGCCACGGCGCCTGCTTAATGTCCGTGTATTTGAACATCTCATCTTTGGCTATGGAATAGTCGACCCACTTCTCACGCGACCTGAGGTCCATTTCGCTGATTTTCCATCTGCGAATCGGATCCTTGATTCGCTGTTTGAAACGCAGCTCCTGTTCCGCGTCGCTCACCGAGAACCAATACTTAATCAAGGTGATCCCTGAGCGAACCAGCATGCGCTCAAACTCCGGACATGAGCGCATGAACTCGCTGTATTCTTCCTCGGTGCAAAAGCCCATTACACGCTCGACACCGGCTCGGTTGTACCAGCTCCGATCGAATAGCACCATCTCGCCCGCAGCGGGGAGGTGAGCTACGTAGCGCTGGAAGTACCACTGGGTCTTCTCTCGTTCGGTGGGTGTTCCCAGCGCCACGACTCGGCAGATGCGTGGATTGAGGCTTGCGGTCATGCGTCTGATCGCACCGCCCTTTCCCGCCGCGTCCCGTCCTTCGCAAATGACCACCACTTTCAGGCCCCGATCGTGAATCCACTTCTGTAGTTTGACCAGCTCGACCTGAAACTTCGCTAGGGCCTTCTCGTATTGTTTCCGGCTGAGGCTGTTCTGCACGAGTTCCGGCGCGTCCCCACGCGAGCGGTCGGTCAACTTGGCCTTTTTCCTGCCCATTTGCAACCTTGCTTTTCGAAACCGCCTACCAATGTGAGCCCGACTCACAGTTTCTGTGACCAGTCCCCCTCCCGGCAAGCCGGGCACAACTCTCTCATCACGTTCAGCGTCACTGCCAGGCGAGCGCGTAGGCTGTCCTCGACGCCTATGCGATTGGCGCGGGTTCTTAAACCCTAAAACCCCCTCAAAAGGGGTCGCCCCCCAGACGGGCACTGTCAAGTTAACAAAACTTGGCCGACCAACCCCAAGATGATGGGCTCGAGTCCCATCGTGAACCGGGCATCTTGGGGGGCGGTCAGCCCGATTTTGCTTAACTTGACAGTGCCAAACGGCAAGGATCGCCGGGTGCACTCTCGTCGGCCGACGGGCCGCCCAACGCTATCGGCAACCGGGTTCCGGAGAACTCACGGGTGCATCGTGAGGGACTGAAAGGTCTGCCACGCAAGCGCCTCTTCATAGTCACCCCTGGTCGTGTCCTCCACTAGTGCGAGGGCGGGCGCGGCCGCCGTCAGCCCAATGTCGGTAGAGTTTCGAACATTCATTCGGTAGGCTGTCGACCCGCCGCCCCTCGTCCTGACGAAGATCGTGCAGGCGAGCTCTGCCCGAATGCCGGTCGTGGAGCTGTTAATCCGATCATGGGTGCTGGTCGAGGCCGCCGCCACGTAGGTGGCTCCGGCCGGGCCTGAGCCGCAGGTGATCACGTGCACCATGCTCGACACGTTCCTGTTCGTCCAGGTGATCGTGACAGTGATATCACCACCCGCCGCCGTGAACCTCCAGCGCTGAAACGTATTCTGACTGGTCGTGCCGTTCTTGGTGTTCGCCGGTAAGGCGAGGACTTTGGCTCATGCATGGCGCCCGGGCCGTGCTGTCCCACAGCGGCAACCCGCAGAAGACCACGCCGTTCCGGACCTGGGCGCGCGCGATTGCCGCGCGCCGCGGGGCGAACATTGCCACCGCCGCGATCGCCAACCGGCTGGCCCGGATGGTGTGGCGGGTGTGGCGTGACGACCGACCCTTTGTGGCTGAAACCCGCATCGCGGCGTAGCCCCGTGGTGACCACTGAACCGTAATCTCTCCAGGAGGACTGCCGCGCGACAGGATGGCACACCGGTCAGACCGGCGCGGGGATACGCCGACGACAGGGGCTGGCCAGACAGGGCCGTACCAACGATTGGCATCCCCGCGCGCATTTACCATCGTGGCCCGGAGCCGTGCGTGCTCCCTCGAGGGGCCGAAGATACGCCTGCAGTCTGACGCCGTGCCGCCTCGCAGAATGAGAGTGGAAGGAGACCGAAACCCAAGACGCCGAATGCCGCCCCGCTCCGCGCGCGTCAAGGCCACGCCGCCTCCGGCGGAGCGCTGCGCGCTGCCTTGACCCGTGCTCGCACCGGCGGCGGATAACCAAGACGCGACGAAGGTAAACCATCGTCGCTCATACGACGGGTTGAACCTCGGTTTCGTTCTTACGCTTGACAGAGGAGTCCAGATACGCCCTGGTGTCACCACTCTCTTCAATACCGTAGATAGCCGCAATGCCAGGATGGTTAAGACTCGCGAGGACTTGCGCTTCGCGCTGGAACCGGGCGAGCCGATCAGAATCAGTCGCAAACGCCTCGGGCAAGATCTTGAGGGCCACCTGCCGGTTCAGCTTGGTATCGGTGGCCTGATAGACCTGGCCCATCCCGCCCTCGCCGATGAGGGCGGTGACGTCGTAATGGCCGAGTCGGGAACCGACGGTGAGCGGCACTTTCCTTCCTGTCGAGTGTAGGTATTAGGAACGGGTTAACCTAATTAGTCGATGATGGCCTGGTAGGTCATCTGCTGCATCAACTGCCGAATCGGATAAGTACCGTCCGGCAGTAATTGCGTCAACACGATCCCAACGAGCTCCTCTTGGCGATCTACCCAGAAGTGGGTCGTCGCCGCTCCACCCCAGCTGAACGTCCCCTTTGACATCGGGATACCCGTGAGGGCTGGTTCCGTCGCCACGAATCCAGTGAGGCCGAAGCCCAACCCCCACGTGCGGCTCGCACCGCCAAGAGCGCCGAAGAGGCTTGAGAGAGGGTCGGGGCGCATCTCCGGGTTCATGTGGTCAGACATGATGAGATCGACCGTCCTCGACCCAAGGATACGTATCCCATCGAGTTCGCCGCCGTTGGCAAGCATCTGTGCGAAACGCAGGTAATCGGCGGCCGTGCCGACGAGTCCCGACCCGCCCATCTCGATCTTCGGCAACTGACGGTAGGGACTCTCCTGGGGGTCATCGACCAGCGTCATCTTCCCGTCTGGCGTCGGTCCGTAGTTGGCGGCAAAGCGGGAAAGCTTCTCGTCGGGCACGTAGAAGTCGGTGTCGCGCATGCCCAGCGGCTCGAAGACACGCTCGCGGAGAAACTCTCGGAAGCTCTTCCCGGACACGACCTCAACCAGTCGCCCGAGGACATCCATGCCGACGCTGTAGTTCCAGTCTGTCCCCGGCTGCGCGACGAGGGGCAACTTGGCGAGTTCCCTGGTCCATTCTGCGAGGCTGCCGTGGGGGCTTGTCGGCGCATCCGCCGTCACACCCGCCTCCCCGTACATCCGGCCAACCAGAGTTGGAAAGAAGTCGTAGGTGAGCCCCGAGGTATGCGTCAGCAGGTGCTGGATGGTGATCGCACCTGCGGTTTCAGTGCTGAGATTCCCACTCGCCCCGCCGCGATGGACCTGCATCTCGGCAAACTCCGGTAGGTATTTCGCGATCGGCTCGCTGAGCAAGATGCGACCTTCTTCATAGAGGATCATCACCGCGACCCCAGTGATCGGCTTCGACTGGGAGTAGAGGCGAACAATCGTGTCATTCGTCATCGCCTCACCCCGAGCGACGTTCCGGCTACCAATCGCTTCGAAGTGAACAACCTTGCCTTTCCGGGCGACCAGAGTAACGACACCAGGCAGCTTCTGGTCATCGACGTATCGACGCATCGCGGGCACGATACGGTCGAGACGCTCGCTGGACATGCCGACTTCCTCTGCTTTCGAGAGCGTCTGGCCACTGGCGATAGGCGGTAGAAGCAGACCGACGAGTGCAACGATCGCGAAGAAGTAACGCACGGAAATACGCTCCCAGTAGGGGAAGACGCTGGATCGCGTCCACGTAGAACCTCGCTGGTCAGCAATCCGAACAGAACGCCGACGCAATGAACGAGCCATGGCCCTCCTTGGGGCTGTGGAATAGCTGCCGCATTCTACTCCTGCGGTGGGTAGCGGCTCTACCCGTGCACGGAATGGCGTCTGTCAGGCGTACGAACGGTGGGACTGATAGGGCTGGACGGTGTCAGGGGCGGGGTCGCTGGCGCTCGCGCGTTGGGTGGCGTGCGTACGCTTCCGGTTGTGCAACACGTTGCACTCAGTCGGACATGAAGCGGGCTTCAACGTGCAGGCTGCTGCAGGAAGTCCACGCGGCGGCGGCGGCAGTGCGGGCCGAAGTAGACTCACGACGGAAGCGGCGAGGGGCCTGACGTGGAGCATCGAATCTCGGTGGTGACGTCCGACGACCAGGAGCGCATGATCGCCACCCTGACCGCCGCTTTCCTGCGCGATCCCTTCATGCGCTGGATGCTGCCCGACCCGCAGCGGTACCTCGAGTCGTTTCCGCCGATGATGCGTGCCCTGGGCCGCGCCGCGTGCGAGCACGACACGGCCTTCGCCACCGCCGACTTCTCCGGCGTGGCGGTGTGGATGCCGCCCGGCGCCAGCGCGGACGAGGAAGGCTCGGCGGAGCTCCTCGATCGCTGGGTCGAGCCGGACAAACAGGGTGAACTGGCCGAGGCTTCTGCGAAGACGGCGGCGTGCAAGCCCGACGACGACGTCACCTGGCACCTACCTTTGATCGGCGTTGATCCCTTCCTCCAGGGCCTTCTACGTCGAAGCGGTCGGCGCCGTGACGCACGGCGTATGATTGAGCCGGTTTCAGGAACCGAAAGTGAGGGCACTCATGAGGTCACGGGTTGGTGCGGTGATTGTCGCTGTTTCGCTTGGGGTACTGGGGTCTTCGGCGCAGGACCGTGTGCTCGTTCTAGAGGGCGGGACGCTCATTGACGGCACCGGCCGGGCCCCTCTCACCGACGCGGTCGTAGTCGTCGAGGGAACCCGGATCACCGCCGTGGGGACGAGAGATGCCGTTTCGTATCCGGCCGGAGCCGAGGTCATCAGACTGACCGGTCGGACGATTCTGCCTGGCCTCATCGACGGCCATGTGCACCTGCGAGAGTACCAGCCCCCGATGTTCCTGCCCTACGGCATCACCACGATTGCCGACATCCACAACGACACCGCGTGGAGCCTCGCCCAGCGCGAGGCGCTGAGGAGCGGCCAGATCCAGGGACCGCGGCTGTTCGTCTCGGGCGCTCGGGTCACGGGCCCGAACGGAGGGACCCCCACAGACCCAGGCTATGTGCGGGACGCGACCGAGGCCAGAGGCTACGTCCGCCGCCTGAAAGAGGCGGGCGTCGATCAAATCAAAGTGGATCTAACCATCACGGACGAGCAACTCCAGGCCGTCATCGAGGAAGCGACGGCCGTCGGATTGAGTGTCCTGGGACACACAGAGAACATCAAGAAGGCTGCGGCCATGGGCATGACGCACATGGAGCACCTGGACACCATGGCGCGGGCGCTGCTCGAACAGGAAGGGAAGAATCCGCGGCCGGCCGACACGACGTCGGAAGCAGCAGTCAATCCGGCGCTCTTTCCGCCGCTGATCGACTACTTGGTCGAACAAGGTGTGTACGTGAACCCCGTCATGATCCTCTCGTGGGTAGGCGCGACCGAGCGCTGGCGCGACTGGATGCGGGATGCCAGGGAGATGGTCGAGGATCCGGGTCTGGCCTTCGTACCCCAGAGCGCAAAGGCTGCCTGGCTAGGCGAGCCGGGACCGGCGCGCGCTGGCTACGAACATGCAGCCGCATTCCTGCGCCAGTACTCCGAAGCGGGCGGTAAGGTGCTGGCCGCCACGGATACGGGGTGCTGCGAGCGGATCATTCCGGGACTCGGCCTCCACATCGAAATGCAGATGCTGACTGACCTTGGCATTCCGCCGATAAAGACCATTCAAGGGGCCACACTCTGGGCCGCGGAAGTGATCGGACAGGATCAGGATCTGGGCAGCGTGGAACCAGGCAAGCTCGCCGACTTCACAATTATCGCGGGAGACCCGCTGGCCGACATCAGCGCGACGAGAGACGTGAGCTTGGTGATCAAGGACGGCCGCGTCGTGGACACGAGCTACGACCCGACCTGGGTGAATCCCTTCCCACGGAACCGCGGTTCCGCACCCTAGCGTACCGGGTAGCAGGACCGAGCCGAGGGCCGACTTCTAAGGCCCGATACACCTCTCCCATGCCGCCCTCGCCGTTCGCGCCTCCTCCCTGATGAAGAGAACCCGCTGTCCGTCGGGTGAGGCGACATACGCCTCTACGCGGGCGGCACGACGCCGATATCTCTGGCCAACCCCAATCCGTCACGCTCGACCCAGGTTTCGACGATCTTGCCACTCTCGATGCGTTGCCAGCTAAGTCCGGTCCGCGCTATCGAGTTGCCTGTCGGTGCTATCCCGAGGACCTCGCCGTCGTGAGTTCCGACACTGGTCCAGCGGCTGCATACAATGTCGCCTTCCGCGACGATGTTGTGAATTTCGAATCGCAGGTCTGAAAACATCGTCGTGTAGAGCGTGATCAGCTCGCGGTAGCCATCGACGCCGACCAGATCAGCCGGGTTGTTTGGATCGTGATTAACGTGATCTTCGGCGATGAGATTCGCCAGCTTGTCCAGATCGCGTGAATGCCAGACGTCCCAGAGTCGGCGTACGAATGCTTTGTTGGCTTCAGACATATGTTCCCCCGTACTGAGCGAATTTCCAAAGCGTGTGCTGTCGAAATTCTTGGACCCAACATTTCCCGAAAACCATCGGTTCGGAGCATCAGGGTATCCGAATCTCGTTGCAGATTCCATTTGAGCCAAGCGCCGTGCAGCGAAGAGGGAGGGAGGGACAGAAGGTGGAACCGCCGAGCCAATGTCTCTTCTCCACCCACGCGAGCGCGTTGTCCTGAAGGGACGTGGGGACACGTGTTGCTCAGATGCGACAAGCCGGCGGCGGGGCGTAGGGTATCCTCGGTATTGTGACGCCAGTCATGCTCGCCCTCCTGGCACTGCTCGCCACCACCTTGCTATATCTGGGTCGTCCGTACTGGGCGTGGGTTGCTCCCGGAGCCATCGGACTGGCATGGTGGGCCACCGAATTCGCGGGTGGCCAACCGGTGGGCACCTCCTACGCCGTCGTGGCGGGGACGGTCGTCGTTCTTGCCACCATCTTCGGCCTGCCGGCGGTTCGCGCACTGGTCGTGAGCCGACTCGCCATGCGAGTCATGCGTCAGGTGCTCCCACGCATCGGGGAGACTGAGCGTATCGCGCTCGAAGCTGGCACTGTCTGGCTGGACGGCGACCTATTCTCCGGTGCGCCCAACTGGCGTAAGCTGCTTGACTTCGAGATTCGGACGCTCTCGGAGAAGGAGCGAGCGTTCCTCGACGGCCCTGTCGAGGAGCTGTGCGCGATGCTCGACGAGTGGACGATCACACGGAATCGTGACCTCCCACCCGAGGTGTGGGACCACCTCAAGCGCCACGGATACTTCGGCATGATCATTCCCGAGCAGCACGGTGGGCTCGGCTTCTCGGCCGCCGGGCACTCGGCAGTGATCGTGAAGATCGCGAGCCGCAGTATCACGGCTGCCGTGACCGTCATGGTGCCCAACTCGCTGGGACCGGCGGAGCTGCTGTTGCACTACGGCACCGAGACGCAGCGCGCACACTACCTGCCGAGACTGGCGCGGGGCGAGGAAATACCGTGCTTTGCTCTGACTGGGCCAGAGGCTGGCAGCGACGCGGCCGCGACCCAGAGCGTCGGAATCGTGTGTCGGGGAGAGTACCAAGGCGCAGAGGTGCTTGGCATACGCCTAAGCTGGCGCAAGCGCTATATCACCCTGGGGCCCATCGCCACCGTCATCGGACTGGCGTTTCGGTTGCGCGACCCCGACCGTCTCATCGGCGATCAACAGGAGCGCGGCATCACCTGCGCGCTGGTGCCCGCCAACCTGCCAGGTATCAACATCGGTGCGCGACACGATCCCATGGGTGTGCCATTCCACAACGGGCCGAACTGGGGGACCGACGTCTTTGTCCCGATCGACTTCATCATCGGCGGTCAGGCCATGGCCGGGCAGGGCTGGCGGATGCTCATGGACAGTCTCGCGGCCGGCCGGTCGATTTCGCTGCCCGCGCTGGCCACGTCGTCGGCCCAGCTCGCGACGCGTGTCACCGGCGCCTACGCAACCGTGCGCGAACAATTCGACACACCGATCGGGCGTTTCGAGGGCATCGAAGAGCCCCTGGCCCGAATCGGAGGCCTGACCTACATGATGGATGCAGCCCGCCGCCTGACGGCGGGCGCCGTCGACGCCGGCGAAAAGCCGGCCGTCTTGTCGGCCATCGCCAAGGCCTATCTCACCGAGAGCATGCGACAGATCATCAATGACGCCATGGACATCCGGGCCGGCGCAGCAATCTGCCGAGGCCCGCGCAACATCCTGGCGCATGCCTACCAGGCCGTCCCCGTCGGCATCACGGTCGAGGGGGCCAACATCCTGACGCGCTCGATGATCATCTATGGGCAAGGCGCTATTCGCTGCCACCCATACGTGCAGCGCGAGCTGAAAGCCATCGCCGACAACGATGTCAGGACCTTCGACCGAGCGTTTTTCGGCCACATCGGTCACGTGGCGACCAATGTCGCACGAACGCTGCTGCTGGGTCTCACTGGTGCACGGCTCGCCGCGGCGCCGGGCGGCAGACTGGTGGGACGCTACCTGCAGCATCTGGGTCACGCAAGCGCGGCCTTTGCGGTGATCTCCGATGTGGCGATGGCAACCCTGGGCAGCACGCTCAAACGACGCGAGAAGATCAGCGGGCGGCTGGCCGATGCCCTGGCCTGGTTGTATCTGGGCGCGGCGGCGGTCAAGCGATTTGCTGACGACGGGCGGCGCGTATCAGACGAGCCGTTCCTCCGCTATGCGTGTGACTTGGCGCTCTTCCGGGTGCAGACCGCACTGGCCGGCGTCCTGGACAACCTGCCGAACCGAGTCGTCGGCACCCTGCTGCGGCCGATCGTGTTTCCCTTCGGCCTACGCCGGCGGGAACCCGATGACCGACTGGGCGCAGAGGTCGCTCGGGGCCTACTCGAAGACCGAAAGGCGCGGCTTACCCTCACCCGCGGCATCTACATTCCGCCCCCGGAGGAACCTGGCCTCGGACGGCTCGAGGCGGCGCTGGATCGGGCTGTCGAAGCACTCTCGGTCGAAGCGAAGATCCGCGACGCCGTGCGGAACGGCCGACTCGACCGCGCACCTGGCGACGAGTTGCTCGAGAACGCACTCGCGGCCGGAATTATTACTGCCAAGGATCGTCAGACGGTGCTAGCCGCCGACGAGCTACGCGGCGAGGTCATCAAGGTGGACGCGTTCGATCCGCAGACCTTCAAGAGCATCGAGTCGTACATCTGACGGCAGAGCCGAAGCACGCGGCGTCGATGTATTCAAGAACGAGCGCCCTAACGCCGTCTGACTCTTCACGCCGCCAGAGCCTTGGTGCCCTCTGAGTCCGGATGCACAACACCGATGCATGTCAGGCCGTCCCGCGTTGGTCCGCTGTCGCCCGCGATCAGAAAATGGCGATCGGATTCACAGGGGAACCAGTGCCGCCTGGGACGCGCAGGGGGGCGACCACGAGCATGAATTCCCAGCGGTTGAGGCTGGCGGCGGTCTCGGCCGCGGCCTCGAGGTCCAGGTTGTCGAGAAGATTCATCCCACGCGCCACGATGGCGAACCTATGGATAGGGTTGACGTCGAGACCCGGCACGCTGTCGGGGGCCTCATGCACCGAGTCAGCACCGAGGAGTGCGATATCCCGTTCGGCCAGGAACGGCATCACGGATGCGTCCCAACCGGACATCTCTCGGGTGGGCCCGAGCTCGGCTCGCCGAGCCCAGCGACCCGTCCGGAGCAGCAGTGCGTCCCCCGAGCCCAACGTGACCCCCGTCTGCTCCTCCCACGCCTCGATGTCCTCGCGATACAGTTTCGTACCAGGCTCCAGGTAGGGCACCCCTTTCAGCCGTGGCATGTCGACGAGGATGCCCCGCGTCACCAAGCCGTTCTTCATCGCGGTCGTTCCCATCCTGGAACAACCGTCCTCCGTGACGATCTCCGAAAAGTCGAAGCCGTTGTAGACCTTATTTTTGTAGAAGACGTGACATAGTCCATCCAAGTGGGAGAAAGTCACGCCGTGAAAATAGATGTCGATTCGATCGCCGGAGTTCTGCGCCTCGGGATTGACCCTCATTTGCAGGGCGTAGGGCTCGGCCGCGTCTACTGCTTCCTCGGTGATCAGATCGTGAGCCAGTGACACCGTCGTGCCGGTTCTTACCAGTGCTGCGGCTTCCTGCCGCTTGGCCTCGGTCATCAGATTGGCGGCGCCGATCTCGTCATCATCACCCCAACGTCCCCAGTTCGACAGTTCCTCCATCCATAGATCGTACTGTTCGACCGTAGTCGGCTCACGCGTCTCTGGCTGTGGAAGTGCGGACGCGCCGCAGGCCAACGCTGTGCACCCAAGAACAGACACAAAGACGAAGCGGGTCAACGTCATTCTCATCAGTGACCTCCGCAGCAGATCCTTCAGCGCCACGTCGCGGTCGAGCTTCGTGTCTCTGGCTCGATACACTTCGCCCTCTGCCGCCATGCCGCCCTCACCATCAGAGTCAGTTGTTCTCCTCAACGAGACCGAACGTGTAGACGACATTCCCAGCTGCGATCGTCACGTACTGCTGACCATCAACTGCGTAGGTCATCGGCGCGGCCCGCACCTCCGCACCGACAGACATATGCCAGAGCTCTCGGCCGCTGACGGCATCCAGCGCATAGAAGTAGCCGTCGATCGTGCCGCCGAAGACAAGGTCACCTGCGGTGGACAGTAGGCCAGCCCACGTCTGCGGCTGGACCCGGTACTCCCAGCGACGATTGCCGGTTCGCGGATCGATCGCACGCACCGCGCTTGTATACGTCTCGACCGGCAGCACTCTCTCCTGGCCACCGCCGATGAATAGGTCTCCTTCGAAGTAGCCTTCGTCGCGAATGAAGTATTCGGCCTCGCCATCGAACGCCATGACATAGAAGAGCTCGGTGCGCGGACTGTAGGTCGGCGACTGCCAGTTGGTGCCGCCGCTTGCCGGGGGCGACACGAGGGTCCCCTCCGCGCTCGGAAACGTATCTGGCAGACGAATGGGCCGGCCGTTCTCATCGATTCGCTCCGCCCAGGTCTGTCTCGCAAACGGAGTGCCTGACAGAAACTCACCGGTCTCACGGTCGATGGTGTAGAAGAACGCGTTTCGATTCGCCCACATCATCACCTTGCGCGGCTGGCCCTCGACCTCGAGGTCGGCGAGGACGGGTATCTGAATCGCGTCCCAGTCGTGCACGTCGTGAGGCGTGAACTGGAAATACCAGTTCATCTCGCCGGTGTCGCCGTCGAGCGCGAGAGCTGAGTCGGCATAGAGGTTGTCACCCATCCGCACATCTCCGTTGAAGTCGGGGCCGGGGTTGCCGGTCCCCCAGTAGACGAGGTCGAGGTCCGGGTCGTAAGAACCGGTAATCCATGTTGGCGATCCACCGGTGCGCCACGAATCGCCAGACCAGGTCTGGTTGTCTGGGTTGTCTGGACCAGGAATCGTATACGTCCGCCAGTCGCGCGTGCCGGTGGCTGCGTTGTACGCGTCCAGAAACCCTCGGATACCATACTCACCGCCGGCGATCCCGGTCACCACTTTGTCTTTCACGATGAGCGGCGCGGCCGTCTTGCTGTAACCGGCGCGGTAGTCGGCGGCCTCGGCGGCCCAGAGCAGGTTGCCGCTTTTCGCGTCGATCGCCACCAGGTGCGCATCGAGCGTGCTCATGTAGAGCGTGTCGCCAAGAATTGCGACACCCCGATTGTTTCGGCCACAACAGATCCGAAGGTCGTCCGGCAGCTCATGCTCGTAGCGCCAGTAGGGCTGCCCGGTCGCGGCGTCGACGGCCACGACGTTGCTTGGGGCCTCTGTGATGAACATGATACCGTCGACGACCAGCGGCGTCGTCTCGGCGCGATCCAGCGCCGAGAGCTGATACGCCCACTTCAGCTCGAGTCGGTGCACATTGCGGTTGTGCACCTGGTCGAGGCCGCTGTAGCGCTTGCTGTCGAAGGTGCCTGAATACATGAGCCAGTTCTGAGGCTCCTCGGCGGCGTTCACAAGACGCTCCCAGGTGACGGGGATGAACGACGCGGTTTCGCGGCCGGTATCGGAGCTCTGATCCTGCGCGCCTACGAGCCAGGCCGACTCGAAGACGAGGAGTACTGCAACAATAGCGAACCGCTTCATGGCAAGCTCTCCTTCCGTAGCTGAACGCGTTCAGCGGGGGCGTGGGAGCCCCCCGGCTCTGCCGGGCGGCGCTCAGTGTCTGACGTTTCTGGTAGTAGAGTGAGGAACTCGCTCGCGTGAGCCCGTCGGTTTCTTGCGTGACGCGGCAGTACCTTCAGCGCCACGTCCCGGTCGAGCTTGGTGTCGCGGGCTCGATACACCCCACCCATCCCGCCTTCGCCGATCTTGGCGGTGACGCGATACGGGCCGAGGGTGGTGCCGGGCTGGAGTGGCATGGTTACGGCGAGCGCCGCACGCTCGCCAGTTAGAACCTCAGCAGCTTTCGCAACACTCCCTTGCGCTCTGAGTCGTGCTTCAGGAACAACGAGTCGAGCTCGCCTGCGTCCAGGAAGACCCCCTCACAGAAGCTGCACTGGTCCACATTGACGCCTTCTAGGTCGGATTCAGCTAGATCGTGGCCGCACTTCGGACACTTCATGAAGTGGAGCTGCTTGACTCGCCGGCGCTCCTCGAGCCCCTCGCGCTCGGCTCGCTCGTGCTCGCGCTTCTCGCGCGCCACACGGGCCTTTTCGAGCATCTCCCTCTCGTTCCTGGCGAACCACTCGTCTTCTTTAGCGCGTTCCGTCCCCAAGGGCAACCTCCGCAGGATCGAGAGCGAGTCTAGCCAGGGTCTCGGCGAGCTGTCAACGGCCGGAAATCTTGCCTTCACCGGTCAGCCGCGCGCTTTGCGTGGCAGCGGCCGTCAGCGAGATCGTGGACGACAAGGACGGGTCGCCTACCGGGCTGGGATCGAGTGCCTCGGTGAATGACACCTTGGTCGTGGGCGGCTTCGAGAGCGTCGGCGATCTGGCTGGCGATGGCAACGGTCTCATCGAGCGGGATCGCCCCCTTGTGTGATCCGATCCGCCAGAGTCGGACCCTCCACCAGTTCCAGCACCAACGCGCGGGTGTCGTCGCTTTCCTCGATGCCGTAGATAGCCGCGATCCCGGATGGTTCAGGCTGGCAAGCACCTACGCCTCTCGCTGGAACCGGGCCAGGCGATCTGGATCAGTCGCAAACGCCTCCGGCAGGATCTTCAGCGCCACTTCATGCAGAGCGTCAGCACTAATAGAGGCCCGGGGCCACCACTCGCTAACGTCCCTCGACCTCCGCGATGAACGCTAACGATTCGGCTCTTACCTCATCCGTGATGCGCATGTGCCCACGGTCGGCGTAGTGCACGAAGCGATGCCGTGCGTTGGCGGCCTTCATCGCCGCCACCATGTCATGGGCCTGCTGGACAGGGACGGAGCGATCGTCATCGGAGTGGATAATCAAGATCGGTTTGGTGTTGGCGTTGATCTGGTGAATCGGTGACGCGATGTTCCGCTGCTCTTCGATGTCACCCTCGATGGGTGTCCACAGGTTCCCCCACGACAGCGTGTTCAGTTCATACGGCGCGGCCGCACTGATCACGGCGCGGACGTCGCTTCGCGCCTCGTCCCAGCCACCGGTCTTCTCATAGAGACCGTCGCCGAGCGTCGCCACCAGCGAGACGAGATGGCCGCCGGCGGAATTCCCAATGAGATAGATACGATTCGAATCGACGCCATACTGTTCCGCATGGGCGTGCATCCAGCGAATGGCGCAGAGAAGGTCCTGATACGGCGCGGGCGCCGGTGATGCCGGCACCAGCCGATAATCGATCGTCATCGCGAAGAAGCCCTCGGTCGCCCACTCGTAGACATCAAGTCGGTCACGACCCGTGCGCTCGCCGGCGCGCCACCGGCCACCGTGGACATAGATGATGGCGGGAATCGGATCCTCCGAAACTGGATACGCAATGTCGGCCATCAAGGCCGACCCAGCGGCCTCACCATAAATGACGTCTTGCTCAACGACGATGTGACCCTGGCCGAGCGCCACGTCAGGGCACAGCGCCGTGAGCAGAGCCACAAGGGCCGTGCCCGTGAGGAATGTGACGCAGCGCATGAAACCTCCTGACGCCAGTCGGCCGTCGGCTATTAAATGAGCAGTAAGGAAATGTTTTCTGACCATTCTTCTTACACCTTCCCCATGCCGCCGTCGCCGATCTTGGCGGTGACTGCGTGACGCAAAACCTAAGCGCGTCGGCGCCCTGCAGTCTAGAATACAGGAACAGAAGGAGCGCTTATGGCTCAGCGACATTGGTTCACGCGACTCGCAGTGGTAGCGGTCGGCCTCCTCGGGGCCTTTCTTGTGACGCAGGGTCGCCTGGTGTCCGGTCAAGAGAACGGCCAGGCGTTTAGACCGCATTCGTCGACCCAGGAGCCCTCGCGGCTTGTCACGCTGGACAAGCTGAAACAGTGGGAGAAGGAGCTGTCCAACTGGGGGCGGTGGGGCGAAGATGACCAACGCGGGCTGCTGAACCTCATCACGCCGGAGAAAACGAAGCAGGCGACCGCCCTCGTGATGGAAGGCGCAACCGTCACACTTCAGATCAATCCCTTCAAGAAGTCCGGAAGCGACACCGGGAGCTTCGGCGAAAACGTGCACCGCATGGCCCGAATCGATCCAACGACAGGTGAGGTGCGAGGTGCTCTGGACATCATCCAACTTTCGATACACGACGGCCTGAGCTCACACATGGATGCGCTCTGCCACTATCAGGGTCCAATCGGCCGGATGCCTGGTGAACCGGCGGTGAGCTACAACGGCTTTCCTTTCACCCTCACGGCGGCCGGTTGCCGGGAATCGGCGGCCGACAGGATGGGCCCTGGATACGTGACCCGCGGCATCCTCGTCGACATGCCTCGGCTCAAGAACGTCAGATGGCTCGAGCCGAGCACTCCGATCTATGCGGAAGATCTCGAGGCCTGGGAGGAATTCGCGGGCATCACCATTGGCGCCGGCGACGCCTTGCTCATTCGCAGCGGCCGGTGGGCGAAGAGGGAGGCAGAAGGCCCGTGGGCCTACGGTCGGGGGGGCGCCGGCCTTCATGCATCCGTGCTGCCGTGGCTGCGCGAGCGGGACGTGTCCCTTCTCGCCAGCGACGCGGTCAACGACGTCCAGCCTTCAGGCGTTCAGGGAATCAACCGTCCGATTCACCAGGTCACACAGGTGAACATGGGCCTGCCGCTCGTTGACAACGCGTACCTCGAAGATGCGGCTAGAGAAGCGGAGCGGCTGCGGCGCTGGGAGTTCATGTTCACCCTCCACATCTACCAGATACAAGGGGGAACAGCGTCGCCGTTCAATGCCCTCGCCACTTTCTGACTCAGGCCTACGGTAAGACCTTCAGCGCCACGTCCCGGTCAAGCTTGGTGTCTCTGGCTCGATGCGCCTCACCCATCCCGCCTTCGCCGATCTTGGCGGTGACGGTATACGAGAGGGTGGTGCCGGGGTTGAGTGGCATAGCTACTGAACCGGTACTCGCTCGAGCAGCTCTTGGTGCCAATTCTCGACGAAGATCAATCATCCTCGCTCCGCCAATCCCGTTATGGGGCGTCGAGCCCGGGTGCCCGACCCCGGTTACCACCAACACCGCTACCCTGGTTTCTGGCGGTACGGAAGACAAGGGCCAGAATCATGAAGATGCGCTTGACCCGCTGTTTCAGGGTGCTGGCCGTCTTGGCGACGTGGGAGAGCGGCGCCAATGCCTTGGAAGAGCCCGACCTCGGTCACACGATTCGCGTCGCACTACAAGTAGAGACACTCGACAGCGACCGAGTTGGCGTCACGGCGTTCGAGCACATGGTCGAGTCGCTATCACTTAACCGGGTCGCGGTTGAAGTCGATGATGGCGACCGTTTCTGCGGCGACGCAGCGCGTTGTGTCGCCGCGCTGCAGGCTGGCCACATCGACATCTATCAGGCGACCGTCGACGACCTGGCCGTTGTCTTTCCGGAACTCCAGGTGCTCAACGTCCCATATCTCTTCGAGAGTGATCAGGTGATCGAGCGCGTATTCGAAGGGCCCTTCTATGCGCGGGTGCAAGACGCCATCCTCGAACGAACCGGACTGCGGTTGATGGCACTCTCGCACGGCGGGGGCTGGCGTAGTATCGCCAACACCACTCGCCAGGTACGCCACCCCGATGACGTTAAAGCGCTTTTCATGACCGTGTGGTGCCCGGATAGCCGCAGTGTCGAAAGTAATTGCGGCATTCCTCGGGGCTGAAGTGCGGCAGACAGGCGCCGAGGAAAGGCCAGAGGGTTTCGGTGGATCGACAGCGGGCGGCGCGCACGAGGGCTTTGAGCTTCGCGAAGCAGAGTTCAATGGGATTGAGGTCCGGACTGTAGGGCGGCAGATAGCAGAGCGTGGCGCCGACGCGCTCGATCGCCTGGCGGACGCCGGCCACTTTGTGTGCGCTGAGGTTATCGGCGATGACGATGTCCCCGGGATGCAGGGTGGGCACGAGGATCTGTTCGATATAGGCGAGGAAGCTCGCCCCGTCGATGGCGCCGTCGAAGACCCCGGGCGCGGTCAGGCCAGTCACCCGCAGCGCTGCGAGAAACGTACTGGTCTGCCACCGGGCGCACGGCGCGTGGTCGTGGACGCGGGCCCCGCGGAGGGCCCGACCATACCGCCGCAGGAGATTGTTCGTCATGCCGGTTTCATCGAGAAAAACCAGGCGTGTCGGATCCCAGGTCGGCGCGGCGGCGTGCCACACGACCCGCGCGGCCGCGACGTCAGGTCGATCGTGTTCGGAGGGCCGGACCGTTTTTTTTGACGGTCACGTCCAGAGCCGCCACCGCGCGCCAGATCGTCGCCAGACTGGCCGGCGTGCCGAGCGCGTCCTTCAGCTCGGCTAAGGTGCGATCCGGTTGCTCCGCGATCAGCGCGGCCAGGGTGTGCAGGTGCGGCTCCAACATCCGGCGCCGCCCGTGCCGCTGGACGCGCGGCGCGACTTCGCCCGTCTCCCGCCGACGCTGCTTCAACAGCCGCACCCACGACCCGCTCACGCGGTACTTCACCGCAACGTCCGCGGCCTTCATCCCGGCATCACTGTCGAGCAGGGCCCGTTCTCGGAGATCCATCGAATAGGCTTGCATCGGTCCTCCTGCATTGGTGCATGCAGAAGTACCACGACGAGCCCAAGCAGTACAAGGGCTATCTGAAAAGCGCTTTAGGGGGCTCACATTCGGAACCGTGGACTCACCGGTTTAACTCGAATTGACGCGAACACTCGGCGCCTCGCCTCAGGTCGTACCACGGGCCAGGCTCTCGGGTGAACTGGCAGCCGGCGTCATCCAGGGTGGCACAGTCGGCATCCTTGAGATCGCCGACCTGGATCCAAACCGACACCTCGCGCATCTGACACTCGACCGCCACAATTACATGATGGCGCTGTGGCTGATGAACGAGGACACGTATCAAGCGCTCCACCGTGATGTGCAGCAGATCGTTCGCGCGGGTTTTGACGAACTGAGGCGGCTGACGTTCACTTTCACGCCGGACCACGAGGCCAGGGCTCTTGTCGCCTTCGAGGCGGGCGGTGGCTACGTCTACACGCTGACCTCAGACGAGCGGCGGGAATTCATCATGGCGGCCGGTCGTGTATCGACACGTGGTTTATGGCGACGTACGGCTCCGAGTGGCTTGTGTGGCTCGAAGAAGCCATCGCCGAGGCTGAGCAGCGAGTCGGACGCACGCCGTAAGTGGGATCGTCTTGGCTGGTTCGAGGGCTTAGAACGCGTTCGCACGCTTCGGGGAGTGCAACGTGTTGCACCGGAAAATGTGAAGCTGGCTTGAACGTCACTGACAGCACGCCTCGCTGCTATGGCGCGGGTGCAAGTATGGCTAAGACCAGCAGCCGCCCGGTGCCGGTGTTGCGAATGCCGTGAGGTGCTCCTTCCGGAGCCACCAACAGGACACCGGCCTGCATCGGTACTTCGTCGCCTTCGAGAAGGAAAACACCCTGCCCTTCGATGACCTGGTACACCTTGTCCATACCTTCATGCGCGTGGAGGGCATGTTCCTGCCCAGGTTTAAATGCGTTCAGGCCGACCAGGACCCGATCTGAGCGAAAGATGGTGCTCTTGCCCATCTTGTGTGGTGAGTAGATGGCGTAGTCTCGCGGATCGATCGGGGTGGGATGTTCCATGCGCGTGATACTAGCGCATAAGTTCCCCCATGCCGCCTTCGCCGATCTTGGCGGTGACGCCATACGAGCCGAGGGTGATGGGATCCGCGCACCAACGCCACAACTGAGGGCTCAAGGGAGGCGCGGATCGCGGAGTATCCGTGAGCCTGTGACGAATCGGCGATAGTTCGAGATGTCATGGGTGATGAACAGCCGCCGGCTGGTCGCGTGGCGCCATACCGTCATCAGCTCCATGGACGACGGCAGCAGCAGCGTTTCGTCCGGATCGGTGAACCCGACAGGACGATAGCGGATCGAGGTGTCCGCGCGCTCAATGATCATCCTCGGCGGCCCACCCAACCGACTCTGCTCGGGTGGAACCCGGAACTCGAACATTCCAGTCAGGTGCTCGTCCAAGCGCAGCACATCTCCGCTCTCTGCGTCAGCCCACACCTTCCCCCTCCTCATGGCAGGCAAGTCGATACTGACACAGGGGCCGTCCCACTCGATCGTAGGAGAATCTTCGCTGCGCGTTCTGTAGTCGAGCACGATCGCATCCCGTCCTGCCTCACGATCGCGGCCCGCCCAACTGAACAAGAAGTCGTGCTGCCGCGCTGGAAGGAAGATCGCCAAGGGCTCCGGCGATACCAGCTCGGGATCGGTACATTCGAGATCGTCACCCGGTCCGGGCGGGCGACCATCAGCCTCCAAGAGGTCTCGTACGATGATCGGCTCGGGCGCTGTATCGGTTGAGCCCGCTGCCCACTCGACGCGCATTTCGTACAGAAGGCGCCTGGCCCGACCGTCTGGGCTCAGGTCTCGCCTCATCGGCTGGACGCGGACGCGAACGTCAGCCACCACACTCCGCGCCCGGGAGTAGTAGCGTTCGACAAAGGCTCCGATTTGTTGCAGAGCCGATTCGACCTGGCGACCGCCAGTACCCTGCGCGGAGGCCGATGTTCCGCTAGCTAGAAGGGCGCAGAGCACGACCACACACCCGCTTCGAGTCCAGTTCATCGTGAGTGATCCGTCGAGAGTTCCGTTCTGACTGCCCCCGATGGCACCTTTATACACCCGAGGGTCAGCTTCGTGTCGGTGGCCGGGTCGGGAGCCGATTTCTAAAGCCATGCGCTGTCTTGAATCTAGTGACGCAGCTTCAAAGGCACAGATGACGGTGCTCTGGGCGCAAAGTATTATCTGATCGCGTAGTCAGGCCAGCAGAGGAACGGCGTCTGTGGGTCTGACGGATCGGGTACGCCGCTTCCGTCGTCGTAGAGGAGTAGACCGTTTCCGCCGGTCGTTCCTGCTCCGGTCGCGGTCGCGAACTTCGGTTCCAACGTCGAAGCAATCTGATCGCGCGCGTCCTCCAGATGCAGCTGGGTCGCCCGGTTACCAGCGCGTGTGAGCGCCTCGCTGAGTGCGCTGTCGAGAGCTCTGAGCTCACCTCGTGCGAACGCCCGTTCGTCGTTCGTGACCGGGCGTTCTCCATTCAGCTTCTCGTTCAGGATCGAGAGATATGTCCGCTGGAGTTCACGGCGGTAGGGGTCGGTATCGACTTCTGTCTCGCCGAGCTCCCGCCACACGCCGTTGCGGAGATCCTCCAGGAACGCAATCGCCGGGTACGCCTCGTCGCCATCCAGCGCTTCTTGTTCGACCAACCGCACGATACGGGCTGAGTTCAAGAGGCTACGAAGGACGCGTCCCTGTGCTGACGCGATCCGGGCGAGAAGGCCCGACGACTCGATACGTCTGACAATCTCGGGCCTGATCAGAAACGCCGGCGTCTCGAACGCCTGTGCGTTCAGAAACATGACCGCACCGTGCTGACGCGTTTGGGGAATCGGGACAAACCGAACACCGTCCTGACCCGCGTGCTTCTGTTGTGAGTCATATCCGCCGACCACCTGCGCGACGTGGTTCATCTCGGTCGTCCACTGGCCGACGAGGCGTTCGTATACCGCTTCGAGATTGTCGTAGGGCTCACCTGGCTCGGTTGTCGCGTCGATCAACATGTCGGCTACCCGTTCGAGATTTCTGAGACCCAACGCCGTGGCCTCGACTGCGTTGGAATCGCCGACTGCCTCGGTCAACTCGCCGGGGTCTGCACCTGCCGAACCGTCCGTGCTGAATCGATACCACGGCGTGTCATCCTGCGCTCGCGCCCAGGCGTCGAGAGTCGGCTTTTCATCGTCGGCGGTCCGCGCCTCGGGAATCGGCTTGTATCCCCAGACCGTCGCCCACCTGTCGTACGGCCCGATCGTCGGGATGAGGTCAGCGGGGTCGATCCCGTCCTCCGGCTGCGCCACATAGTTGAAGCGAGCGTAGTCCATCAGGGTCGGGGTATGTCCCATCGTCGAGACCCAATCTGGGTCCCGAACATTGTCGACCGAGTAGAGTGAACTCGCCTTCATATTGTGCTGGAACCCGAGCGTGTGCCCGACCTCGTGAGCCGCCACGTACTGCAACAACGCACCCATCAGTTCGTCAGGCAGCGGGAGGTCCTGCGCGCGGTCATCGAGCGGGCCAACCTGGACGAAATACCAGTCGCGAACCAGGTTCATCACGTTGTGATGGAACTGGATGTCGGTTTCCAGGATCTCACCTGTTCTCGGGTCGTTGATGTGGGGCCCGCTCGCGTTCTCGACCGTTGACGGCAGCCAGCGAATGACCGAGTAGCGAGCATCTTCAGGGCTCCACTCCGGGTCCTCCTGTGGTGTCGGGGCAACTCGAGCCAGGATCGCATTCGAGAAACCGGCCTCTTCGAACGCCGGTTGCCAGCTCTCCACGCCGGCCATGAGATACGGGACCCACTGTCGGGGTGTTGCCGCGTCGATCCAGTAGACGATCGGCTTGACCGGGTCCGATACCTCGGCCGACGGATCTTGCTTCTCCAGACGCCACCGTGTGATGTAGCGGCGCTCAACCGACCGGTGATCGTCACGACCGTAGTCCCGTTGCCGGACCGAAAAGTAGCCGACGCGCTCGTCGAAGAGTCTCGGAGTCATCGGCGCCTCTGGAAGCTTGACCATGCTGTAGTGCAGGACGACGCTGGCGCTCCCGGGTCGCATGCCGCGGCGAGGAGGCGGTGATGTGGGACGGTCGGTCTGACGTTGGGCCGGTGCGGTGTAGGTATGCGTCGCCTCGACCTCAATGTTCGTTGGAAATGCCCGGGCCGTCTCGACGAACGACCGGTCTCCGTCAAACCCCTGCGCGCCCAACCGAGTGCGTGCGCTGAACTCGGTCACCTCCGTTGCGAAAAGTGGAGTCACGTCGATCACGGGCGCGTCGTCTTCGCCGATCGCTTCGATGTCGAACGCCTTGATGATTGGGGCGTTGTTCGCGGCAGCGACCGCGCTGGCGATCGGCAGTTCAGGGTTGGCCACGATCGTGTACGAGACGCTTCGCAGCAGGACGCGATCGTTCCGCCGCTCCCAGCGAACCACGTGTCTACCCAGGGCCTGTCCTCCATAGCCGACGCCTTCCGTCGTCCTGGCAATCTGGCTCACCCACAAGAACTCAACGCCAAGCTGGCTGGCTGGAATCTCGTAGTAGACCTTGTCGTCGACCCGGTGGACGGTGAAGATCCCGTCGTCAGAGACCGCGTCGACCGTGATGACGTCACTGTACGGCTTGATATGCTCTTCGCTGTCGTCGGCAGCGTCCTCTTCGTCCTCGTCGCCCTCAGTGGCATTCACGTCCTCGACTTGTCGCGTGGGCTCGGCCGGAGGCAGGGGCTGCTGCGCCTGTGTCACGCGCCCCAGTCCGCACCAGACGACTAGCCAGACGACGATGACCCCCAACATTCGCTGCGTCACACTCTCCTCCAAACCAAGAAATGAACTCCTAAAAGCTGCGTGCGTACTCGACGTGCCTGTTCAGAGTTGCTAGCGGTGGCTTGATAGACCTGGCCCATGCCCCCCTCGCCGATGAGGGCGGTGACGTCGTAGTGGCCGAGTCGGGAGCCGACGTTCAGGGCCATGGGATGGGTAGGCTGGTCGCCGCCATTCTATGCCCAACGGCGTCAGTGGTGGCGGTCCTGCACGGAAATACCACCACGAAGTGGACGTTACCCGTCGTGCGGGTTTCAGCAGCCTCACGAGTGGCGAGCAGGATTCCGCCACCCGTCCGCGAGCGTGAGAGACTCGAACTCAGTTCGAGCCGGCGACCTCAGTGGCGAATTGCACCATCTCGATGCCAAGCACGTCCTGCGCCAGCAGAATGACAGGCTGCCCGACCCCCGACAGTGCACTGAGGTGCGTGCGATCCGGTGTCAGGATGAGGTGGGCATTCAGCTTCTGTTGGACGAACGCGCTGTAGAGGATGTGCGCCTGCTCCGGCACCATGTACATGTCCTTGTCGGAATAGGTGAGAAGGAACGGCGGCGCCTGCGGGCCGAGGTACTTCAGCGGCGACGCATCCCACAACGCGTCCTGGGCCGTCCCGAAGGCGTCCTCTGTGAAGCTGGGAAACCGACCGGCTTCCGGCCAGTTCGGGAGGTCGTAGATGCCGCTGACTGCGATGACGCCTTTGACGACGTCGGGCGGGACACCCGCCTGCTCGAGGTAGCGGGCGTCAAGCGCAAGAAGGGAGACCAAGTGTGCGCCCGCCGACAGTCCGACCGTCACGAAACGGGTACGATCCAGGTTGTACGTGGCCGCGTTCTTGTACACCCATGCCATGGCGCTCGCCACGTCCTGGATCTACGTCGGATGCTTGGCGTCGGGCGACAAACGGTAGTTCACCGTCACGACCGCCCAACCGAGTCGTGTGAACAGCTCGGGCTGGGCGGACGCCTCCGCGCCCTTGTCGCCGACGCGCCATCCGCCTCCATGCACTTCGAAGAGGATTGGCATGTTGGTCTGTCCTTCTGGCAGGTAGAGGTTCAGCGAATTCAGCCGCGGATCGGCACCAGGGGCCTCGAGGTACGGCACGTCCGTCAGCGTCTGGAACCTCGGTGGCGGCTGCTCAGCCACAGCCGCGGGCCCGCCCTTGGGCCAGACCGCCCGGACGCTGCGCACGAACGAACCGTCGCGCACACTCTTCAGGAACCGGACAACGTGCGGGCCCATGAGGTCTTCCGCCTGCACGATGGTGGTGGAGCCGGCGCCGCTGTTGACAATCCTCGGCGCCCTGTTCCCCATTTCAGAGACGACGTTCAGGTGATCGCGAGTGGGAATGTCGGCCAGCTGCGCCGGCACGTCGTGGGCGAGCAGCAGCGAGTGGAAGAGCTTGGCCTGCTCGTCGAAGCCGAACATGTCGTTCACTTCCGTGAACGTCACGAGGAACGGCGGTGCGTCCGGCATCGACCCGACAAGTTTCCGGGCCGGCGACGCCTCGGCGCGGCCCGCCGCCCCACCCCAGATGTCATCGGCCACAAGCCGCGGGTAGCCGAACAGCGCAGGGATGTCGTACACGCCGCTGATCGCGATGACTGCTTTTACCGCCGTCGGCGTGAGCCCCACGTCCAGGAGGTACTTCGAATCGAGGGCAAGCAATGAGACCAGATGGGCGCCCGCAGAGTGTCCAGCCACGATGATGCTGTCAACATCAAGACCGTACTGCGCCCCATGGCTGTGCACCCAGGCAAAGGCCTGCGCCACGTCCTGCACGTGCGCCGGATGCGCGACCTCGGGGGACAGCCGGTAGTTGATGGACGCAACGCCGAACCCCTGACTCAGAGAGAGCTCGTTGAACCCGCTGCGATTGTTCCGAGCGTTGTTCGTGAGCTTGTCCCCGCCCCGCCACGCTCCACCGTGCACGAAGAACAGAAGAGGCGCGTTCGGCTTTCCTTCTGGGAGGTAGAGATCCAGGGTCTTCAGCGGATGCTCCGCGGCACGACCAGGCGCGTACGGGATGTCTCGGAGCACGCGTATCGCCATGCGGGGCGACGTGTTCTCCTGAGCCACCGGCTGGATGGTGTCCCCGACCCACAACGACAACAGGACTCCGAGGCACGCAGCTCGTGTTCGTTTCATGTCATTCACTCTCGGAAAGCGGGTTGAGACTGGCGAGGACCTGTGCTTCTCTTTGGAACCTTGCGAGGCGGTCAGGATCTGTGGCAAACGCCTCGGGCAGGATCTTCAGCGCCACCTGGCGGTTCAGCTTGGTATCGGTGGCCTGATAGACTTGGCCCACGCCGCCCTCACCGATGAGGCCGGTGACGTCGTAGTGGCCGAGTCGGGAGCCGACGGTTGGGGCCATGAGCTGTGTTGAACCTGCCGACGCGGATCAGGTGGATTCTATGCCCAAGCGGGCAATGGCTCCACCAGCCTGCACATAATTACTTATAGGAGGCGTACGAACGCTTTCTGACGCGGCTTAGGGGTGCCCGAGGGCGTCAGAATCGTTTTGGTCTGTTCAACGGCGGGAGAAGCCGTGCGAACGCTTTGGGCCGTGTAACGGATTGCACTCGGTCAGACTTGAAGCGGATTTCAGGGGACCGGCTAGCGATCTGCGGAGCGTTTTCCGTTGTGTGATCGACGGTCTTGGACCGTCGCGAAACCCAGCGCCGTCCTCCTACCGGATCAAGTCGCGGAGGATGGGTTCCAGGCGGTCGGCCATTATCTCGTAGCCTCGGTCGTTCGGGTGCACGCTATCGGTCATCCGGCTTGAGTGTCCGAAGATGCCATCGAGGATGTTTGGCACCACAGCGGCAGACTGTTGGCGCGCCAGCGTCTCGTATTCCGAGCTGTAGGAGTCGCTGAATACCCCAACCTTGACACCTACGAGTACGACGGCCGCGCCTCGCGCTCGAATCCGCGCCACAATGGTGCCGAGGTTCTTGAACGTCGTTTCTCTTGGGACCCGCCGGAGGAAGTCGTTTCCGCCGAGCAGCACGACCACCACCCGCGGGTTCCTCGACAGGACCGCCCCATCGAGCCTCGCCAGCGCTGAGGCCGTCGTGTCGCCGCGGCGACCGGCGTTGATGATGGGTGTCCCGAGACGCTCGGAGAGCACCGACACAACATCGTGACCCGCGGTGGCTCCCACACCTTCGACCAGGCTGTCGCCGAACGCGATGACGCGTACGCCAGCGGTCGGCCGGATCGCTCGGAGGTCGTCAGACCGGTAGGCCCAAACGCTGCCCAGAATTGCGATGCCGACCGCAATGAGGACCGCACGCCAAGGGGAGGTCATGCCAGCGAACCACTGTCGTGAAGAGCGCCGATGTTGGGATGGTTCAGCGAGGCCAGGACTTTGGCCTCGCGCTCAACGCGAGCAAGCCAATCAGGATCATCCGTGAAGGCTTGCGGTAACACCTTCAGCGCCACGTCCCGGTCGAGCTTGGTATCTCTGGCGGGATACACCTCCCCCATCCCGCCTTCGCCGATCTTGGCGGTGACGGAGTAGATAGCATGAAGCGGCTGACCCCTCTCGGTACGTGGTAGCGTCTCCGCTCCACAATGGGCAAACGCGCTCGAAGCGCAGAAAGAGAGGCCAGCCATGGCGTATGGTGCCATCGGATCTTCACAGCACGCAAAGTCAGGTACGTCTCGTGACCGACGCCGGCGAGATCGTCGACCGTCGGATTCCCACGACCCGGGACCACGGGCTTCCAGGCGGGCAAGAGTGGTGCGTCGTGGTCCGGCTGCATCACGGAGCTGAACGCCTCGTCAATACTCACAACCGAAAATCGGCGATCTGGATTTCGTGACCATGGTCAGCAAAATCGCCGTCAGTGCGGGCCTGCCGGAACTCACCCCAGTTGACGGTGCCGTACCTTGGTCGCGGCGCATCGCCGGTGGGCAACGGAGCGACGTTGGTCGCGTAGGCCGGATTGAAGAAGAACGGGATACTGTAGCGCGGCCGCTTAGTAATCGGACGCACCCTGTGCACCGCCGCCCGATAGCGATCGTTCGACCAGATCTGCATCATGTCGCCGACGTTGACCACCAGCGCACCGTCTGTCGGTGTCACGTCGATCCAGCCGGCGTCGGTCTCAACCTGCAGCCCGCCGACTTCGTCCTGTAGTAACACGGTCAGCGCTCCAGCGTCGCTGTGGTGATGCAACGCCATGTCGCCCAGCGGGGTCATCGTGGCTGACGTCTCCGGCTCGAGGAGATCGTCAAGGGGATAGTGGTTCAACCGGGCAAAACCCGTGTGCACCGGCCTGAAGTGCCGCACCAGCGTGTCTTCTGGCACACCGAGGCCAACGCAGAGCGCAGCGAGCAGCCGAAGTGAGAGCCGCTCGCAGGCTGTCACGTACTCGAGCATTGTCGGGCGGAATTCTGGCAAGTCCTTTGGTCAGCGGTTCATCCCGTCGACCGCGGCGCGATTCTGGGGGTGCTCGTCCGGCAGACGCGGGTGCGGGACGGCCGCGAAGTCGAAGACCTCTTTCAAGTCACGCCAGTTTTTCGTGAGCTCGCGGTCATAGTAACCCCGGGGGTTTTCCTTCGTTCTGGCGATCGCACGCTTGGTCGGCGTCGGAAGGTTGAAGAAGGCGTGCGTCTGAGCCCAGACGCGCTCGACGAGCCGAGACGGCACGCCGTGGCCCATGACCTGAAAGAATCCGCAGCTGCGCGCTGCCCCACCCACCGCTTCTGTCCGACTCCCCGCAACGGCGTCCACTTCCGAGAGGTCTATGAGCGGAATGGACATTGAGAATCCATTATTGCGCCGAGTGCGACATGGCAGGCCCTACGGCGCTGCCGCCTTCGCCAATGAGGGCGGTCACGTTGTAGTGCCCGAGTCGGGAACCGACTTCGAGAGCCATGAGCTGTGACTGAGCTCGTAACTCGGTGTCAGGGGCATTCTAGCCCTAGGAAGTGAGAAAGGCTCCTCGTGCTTATATCCACGACGACCGTGAAGAAGGCCGAGCCATCCTCGCCGAGATCGTCCCAGCTCAAGACCCAGACGCCGAAAACGATGCCCAGCGTCGCCAAACCTCGCCCCAGCCACGGCCGCTTCCAGGGCTCGGGGTCATCGGTTGGCTGCGACCGGATCGTGGCCATCTTCAGTCTAGAGTCGCGGCAAGCTCGCAAGTCGTCTGTGTCGCCGGGGCGCCTAGAAGGCCGGAGAAGGCGTAAGTTCGCTTTGGCCGTGCAAGGTGTTGCACGGGTGAAGCGGGCTTCAAACCGCTAGGGGACAGGCACGGTGCACCGGCGGCGATGGTAGGTCGAATGGGCGCAACGCGTCTCCGGGAGTCGCATGAAAGACTGCGGGGTGTCCCGACACCCGTGAGCGTCCGCATCAGCAACCCAAGTTCAGTCGATGCAAAGCTGTGCAGCAGGACGCCAGGTAGCAGGTACCGAATCACAGCAGGCGTCGCGCGCGCCGCGAAGACGCCGACGGTTTCGGTAGACGTCGCGCGCCTCCGCCTTGTCTTTCCAAGTCGATCACCAGGCGACGGTTGCTCCCTTGTCCCCGACGACCTCGGCAAGACCCCGCAGGCACCACGGTCTCGATGTGCTCCGCCGCGGTGATCAGCGTCGCGCGGCTCGTCGCCACATCGCCTTCATCGGCGTACTGCACCGTCACACGACCGCGCCGGTGTCGAGGTCGACCGCCTGCTCCGCCTTGTGCGCGAGGTGCGTGCGGCCGTCCTTCAGATTCTTGCGTCAGGATCGATGGGTCCAGTCGTCGTTCGAGCCTTTCTTCTTCCGCTTCCGATCGATGCGCGCCAGATCGGCACGCGTCGGGGTCTCAATCCCCGAGGCCTGGGCGAGCTGGATCAAGAAGTCCATACGCCTCGCCGGTGTCGCGCCGCAGGCAGGGCGGCGTTCGCTTCCAGCCGATCGATACCGATCACAAGCTTCGCCTCAGCCAGAACACCCACGCGAAGACAGCCTGATGCGTTTCCAGGTCGACAGCCGACGCGTCCGCGAGACCGTCGAATGATCCGGCGGCGCTTCGGGCAGCTCCAGCCCCAAGAAGCTCCGCACGCTCAACGACTCGGCCGCCCGCCACGCGATCGCCCGCTCGGAGTCGAGCCCTTCAAGTACCCGAGCAGCAACACGCGGAAATCCGGCCGGGCGGCATCGGCCGGCCGATCTCATCCGCAGAATCGCTGACAGAGCGACTCGACGTACCCGTCGAAATCCGCTCTCTCGAGAATGTGATTCAGTCGCGTGTAGAACGGGTGCGCGGCGCTGCGAGGCAGATCTTGTGCGGCGACCCACATCGACGTCTGCACGTCGCCGTCGTTTGCCCAATGCGCGTCAGTGGAGTACGCATGATCACTTCTGGCGATCGATCTAATTCGGTGACTTTCACCACGGGCTGCTAGGGGACAGGCACGGTGCACCACAATGGGGCACGAACTTAGCCCCAGCGATGCAGAAGCTGGCCATCGCCAAGCAGGTACCGAATCACATCGACGAAGTCGATCACCAGCGACGTCCCAGCGATGATCAGATAGATACTCACCCATTTGGAGAACAGGGAACCGCTCTCGATCGTGCGGCGACGAGACAGGACCCACACGAAGGCGGGCGTCCAGCCGATGAGATGCGCCAGGCCCAGGAACCGCACGTACCCGACCTGCCCGTAGAGCCAGTCCATAGCCACACCCGCGACAGCAAAGTCCACGAGGATGGCGATCGGCTCACTCCGCAGACGCCAACGCCCGGCTTCGCGTCCCACAGCGAACGCGATCGCCGGCAGATGCACCGCCACCAACACGGCAACCCACCCCTGCAACCAGACTGGCTCCGTGGCAATCGCTTCGCCCAGGGTCGATGGCATCGTCGGATCCATCGATCACGCCACGGATGGGTGCGGCAAGACCTTCAACGCCGTGTCCCGGTCGAGCTTGGTGTCTCGCGCTCGATACACTTCGCTCATGCCGCCTTCGCCGATCTTGGCGGTGACCTGATACGGGCCGGGGGTGGTTCCGAGCATGATTCCTGCGAACAGTCGCATCAGTGTTCCCACACGAGTCGGCCTACGAGGTCTTCCCACTCGCCGCCGCGCAGCACCTTCACCGGCAGCAAACCCCGGCTCTCGAGAAAGCTCCTGTCGTCGTCATCCGCGAAGACCAGGTCGATCTCCGGGGCGAACCATCGCACGAACAGGTTGCCGGCCTCCATCCGAAGGAAGACGGCCGGTTGACCCTCGTGGACCCGGTGTTCTCGATACGTGATCTTGAATCGGACGACGCGGCCGCGGCTCAGAGCAACTAGCCGAAACGACACCGCCTCACCACTCATCAGCCTGTCCCAGTGCTGGTTCACATAGGAGGCGATCTGATCCATCGTGAGCGTGTCGTCTGTCCACTCGTGTGCCGACCGCGTCACCCTGCCTTCGTGCTCGACTTCCAGCACCGCTTGGTCACCCATGACGTTCAGGACGTAGCGCTCGCCGATCTGATGTTGAACGGACTCGTAGCGGTGGACCGCGTCGTTTTCATAGGTCACCTTCTCGTAGACCGCGATCTGCCCCTGTGGATCGCGGAACCACACCTCCACAACGTCACCGCGAGCGGTCGGTGTGACGGTGCGCTCGAAGCCGAACAACGCCGTCGTTGGGTTGCCCTCGAGCGGAAAGATCGTGGCCCGCTCAACGACGAGGGGTTGGGTGAGAAGTGCGAGCCACAGCACCATGAACATCACCGCCGCCATCACGATGCCACGTCCCGGTCCTCGAGCCCACCATCTTGAGGGTCGATCGGCCGAGTTTTCGTTAAATGCCTTCCGACAGCCGGCTCGCCATCAGATGGCTCTCTGTGTCGCGTCGCTCCCGAGCTCCCTGGTTACTGCAGGCCGTTCACACACGTGGCGGTGTCCAGGGAAAAGGGGTTGGGTCCGCGTCCTTCCGTGAACGCCTGCTCATCTGCACGCGCGCCGATGAGTAGCGCCGGCAGGCCGTAGTTTCCTTCGTGACAGCGTGGCTCGTAGTAGATTCGGTTCTCGTCGTTGCGTTGACGTTTCAGTTCCTGCCGGACGGTCCACGGGGCCACCCACACCGTCGGGTCCTCGATCGTTATCTCGTATTCGAGTGTGTCCGCGTCAACGCGCGTATACCGCTCCACGATCGTCCGGTGCTCGCCCGACTCTGCGCCAGTAAAGTACGTCCCGGCACGGAAGGTGAACTTTGGAGAGAAGTTCGTTGTCTCGATAACCAGTGTCTGGCCCTCCCAGCGGCCGCGCGAATCCCCGTGCCGCAAGCGGACCTGGCTCGGCGGATGGTTCCCGCTGAGGTAGATGATGCGCTGGAACCCCTGGCCCTGCCCGGTGTCGTAGCCCATCGCGATGGAATCCTCGCCCTGCACGATGCGACGGAACCCCGGGAAATCGGGCGTGGTCCCCGCCATGCACCGATCATACAAACTGTGATCCTCCGGGCCATCGTGCCGGTTCATGCGGTTCGTGTTGTAGAACGGCACGACATCGAATCGGCGCGACGACGGTGGTCCATACTTCCCGCCCCTGCAGCCCGGTGCCTCCACCTCACAGGTCTCCGTGTTCTGCAAGAGCATCAGGCCCCACTCTCGCTCAACTTCGACCTGCCCCTGGGCCGCCGCGGTCAGGGCGGGCAGCCTTCCGGTTGGCGGATCGACGACGAGCGACGTGCGCGGCCCCGCCGGCTTGGCCGACGTAAAGACAGCGTTGTATGCGCCCGCCACGTCGCGCGCTGCACGATTCGAGCGCTCGTTACGCCCGGGGTCGACCATGCGGGCCGCGTCTCGAGCGGCCCGCTCCTCAGGGGTCGCAAACTCGCGATCGCCAAGCTCGGGCGCCCGTTCGAAGGGCGTGGCGTAGACGTCGAGCCAGATGCCCTCCAGGTTCGGATGCCCCCAGGCGGTCATACTCGGAGCCTGACCCGCCAACGGCACGGCCGTGATCTGGAGAAGCACCAACACAGTCGCCAGCATTGTTGCCACACCGAGCGATTTCAACAGTCGTCGCCTCATCTCCACACCTCCTGACCGACCTGTTATTCTCACCGGATGCACGCACAGTTTTCCGTGGGGCCAAATGGTCGCCCGCTCCTGCGACGGCCCTCTTCTGACAGAGAAGCAGGAGCCAACCTTGACAGCCATTGGTTGTGTTGGATTTCTTGACGCAGTTCATCCGAATTGTAAACCTTCTGGCAGCCTGGCTCCACCCGGTGCACAGAACGGCCTTTCAAAGGCTTTGTCAGGTTCACTCTCCGCGCGGCACAATGCCGGGATGCACGCTCGACGCTCCCGGTACCTTCGGCATTCGCTTTCCGCCTGAAATCATCAGCCACGCCGTCTGCTTGTATCACAGATACGGCCTCAGCTTCCGGGATGTCGAGGATCTGCTAACACTTTCTCCCTTTGCGGGAGAGAGCCATGCCCTGGAAAGAGTGGCATGTTGTGGACGAACGTCTCCGATTTATTGCGCGCCTGCTCGACGGCGAGAAGGTGGCCGGCCTCTCTTTCTTCTCTCCCTTTTATGGCCCTCAATAGCTTCATATTCGGGATGAAGTGCCAAGAAGTGCCAAGATAGAAAACACCGCCACCTCGTCGCCAATCGTCGCTCAAGGAGCTCGGATCCGTCGAGTAGAAATGGCGAACATACCAGGCCGTGCACCCCTCGACGCAAGGCTCGTTGATGTTGACATCGACAACGAGCGTAAGGCGCTCGACAACGCGGCCTGACAAGGCTGCGTTGTCCGGTGCTCATCACGCCCCCGATCGCGCCCTAATAGAGTACTGAGGCTGATCGTTGATCTGCCCCCCTGTCGGCCCGGTCCGTGGTCGAAGACGAGGAAGGCAGGGTGAGTGTCGATCCGAGGGGCTCGAGTGCGGGAGAACGAGTGCGCACGCGTTTTTCGGCCATTTCCTGCGAGGTCTGTCGGCAGGAATTCACGCCCTCCCGGCCGTGGCAGCGGTTCTGCTCTTTCTCGTGCCGGTCGGCGGCGAGGTACAGGACGGAGTCGGACAGGATCCAAGAGATGCTCGCCAGGGTGCTGCCGGATGATCCAGGGAGGCCTGACTAGGGTCAACTGACCACCGACAGCACCGATGAGAAAGTGCAGGGGGCATCCTGTTGGGCTACCCGGCATCAGCCGCAACCTACTCTCAGCTATCGGGATGTTGTCGGCTGAGTTTCCGCACGCAACGGGGTCGCGCGTTGCAGCGGGCGTCTCGGGCGTCTAATGTCGCTTGTTGCCGGCGCGGACCTCTACCGACCCGGATTGTGCGTGTGTACAAGTTCCTGTACGTCTGGTTGGATCTCCATGTCCCCAGCGGCGTGACGGTGCGGAGCCTCGGCTGGCGGTACTGACTCCCGAACCCCCTCCTGCCCCTTATTTGGTTCCGAGTGGCAGTACCAGCCAACCATCCCGAGCTTGAGGTCGAGACGCTGTAACCTCGGTCCGTTCAGTGGTCAGCACCCGCGCCTTCAGCTCCTCAGCCAGGCCACCCACGGGGAGGGTCCGAATCTCAAAGACTGGCGCAGCGTCCTACCCCCCCAGAGATGTCGCCGGCTTCCGTTCCGATCTCCGGCGCGTCGCCACCTGCTTTCCGCGTCAAGCTCTTTCATGAGAAATGCCACGACAATGGGGGGGCGGGGTCATCACTCGTTATAATCGCGAGAAGTGTGGAGGTGGGTCATGAGTAGGAGACTGGTCGGAACCCTCGGCATCTGGCTCCTGGCGTGCGCGGTGCTGGCGGCCGCTGACTTCTGGGAGGAGAAGGACTACACGTCATGGTCCGCAGAGGAAGTGGACGAGATGCTGGCCGATTCCCCGTGGTCGCGTGAGGTCAGTGTTGTCGTGCGTGGGGTCGGCAGTCGGATCCTCGGACCCTTCTTTGGCGCCGGGGGGGGCTGGGGATGGCAGAATCGACCGCGAGACCATAGAGCGCGTGGCGGACTATATGGTGGCGCGCCGCCTCTCGTCGAGTCCGGTGCCCGATCGGATCACGCTGACGGTGTCGTGGCGCAGCGCCCTGCCGGTCAAGCAGGCGTTGGCGCGGTCACAAGCTGGCATTGGCGCCCCGATCCCCCCGGCGCAACGACTCTTTCTGATCCAGCACGAACCGCTGTATGTCGTGTCCGTCGCCGGGATTCCGCGGCAGTTTGCTGAAGAGATAAACCGACAGGCGCTGCTCGCGGAGACGGTCCTGGCGCGCAAGGACAAGCCGCCGATCATCGCCGAGGACGTGGAGCCCTTCTTCGTGAGTGACGAGACCGTCATCCTCGAGTTCGCCTTCTTGAGAGACGATCCGATCACGCCAGAACCCTGATTTCGGCGTCAAACGGGCCAATGTTTACGGGGGTCTGGGAGGGGTGTTGGAGGGACTCACAACCTTGTTTGGGAGGTCCGGGGCCCGCAGCGGGGCGATGCTCGTGGTTCAGTCGGTGAGCTGACCCGCCAGTCGCTTGTCGGTGCAACTCCCAGCCTCGCTGTTCGGCCTGTTCCCTGGGAATATCGGTGAACGGATTACCAATTGCTCAGGATCGTCTTTGCTGGTTGGAAGGCCGTAGGGGGCGAACGTACGCTTTGGTCTGTGCAAGGCGTCGCTCTCGGCAGATGTGAAGCGTTCGAGAGCTCGATGCCATAGCGCATCATTGTCCGGTGAAGCGGTCGGTAAACAGGATGCGCTCGGCAATCCTCCAGCCTTGTTGAGTTTTCTTCCATGTATTTCTGTAAATACCCGAACCGCTAATGAATGGAACGCTGTCATCCGCCGTCTGGTGGGTAATCAACGCCATATTCTCAGTGACGGCGTGATCGGTTGACAGTTCCAGGAACACCAGCGCCGACATGTGATGCCGGGTTTGTCGATCGGCCAGCCGGCCCTGATGAGACTCCTTCGCGTAGGCCAGAACGGCTTGACGACCCGTCGAGTTCCACGGGAAGCCAGACCGAATACGGTGTCGCACCTTCCCTGACCATCATCGGAATCACGGCCGATTCGAGCTGCGCCAACACCGCGTTTCGATCCGACGTGGTTTGGATGACGGAGTAGGTGAACACATGACCGCTGCCGTCGGTCTGTGCGGCTCCTGCGCCCGACGCCGCTTGGTCCCAAGAGCTATTAGGAATCCACCCGAAGAAGAAGAGTGGCACGGCGATTACGAGGGTACGGACTAAAGCTTGGTTGCTCATTCTTCGTACTCGATATCCTTCCGCCATACCGCCTTCGCCGATCTTGCGGTGACTTCGCATGGGCCGAGGGTGGTGCCGGGCTGTAATGACATGGGCTGACCTACGGAGCGAAGCTAGAGCGGGCGAGCACGCCCCACCTGCCGTTGTCGTTGGTCACCAGATAGAGCGTGTTGAAGGTCGAGACCACGTCCCCGTCGACGTTGTACCGACTGAACGTCAGGGCCACGTTCGCCGCGCTCTCAGCAACTTGAATCGCCTCGATCTCGTCCCACTCGTGATCGTCCGGCTGGCTAGAAGAGCGCAGGAGGCGTGCATACGCATGGGGCTGTGCAACGGGTTGCACTTGGCAGATGTGAAGCGGGCTTCGAGACAGAGCTTGAGCGCCGAGTCAACGCGCGGATGGCAACGGGCAATCTCAACCCGCACCAATTGCCGCCCTCACAACGGCTGCTGCGTTCTCTGCCCAGTCGCCCTCAGCAGAGACAGTACCCAGTTTCTGGGTCAGCATCGTCGGGGTCGTGAAGTCGCCGAGGCGACCCAGAACGTACGCAGCGTACCAGCCCGCCCAGTGCTCGTCGCGCACACCGCCCAGAAAATTCGCTTCGTAGTCGTGATGTGCCTGCCCGGCTGACGCCAACGCGTCCTTCAGCTCCTGTTCCGCGGGAATGGACGCCATCTCTCACTCTCCCCCCTGTGGGACAAAAGGATTCACCGTTTCTTATCGATCCAGGCAAACCTGAAGGGCTCGAGGGTAGGAAAATTCGGCGTGGGTGCTAGCTTCATCAGCCCTTTGCCGGTGTGACCTGCCCCCCAGGGTTGAGCCAGTTCTTATGAGAGAGCTGGGCTCATGATCAGTCCGTTCAGGGACGCTGGGCTGATGGCTGCCGGCGCCGGCTACCCCTGAGACACGAAGCCCGACATATCCTCGACCCCCCATCGCTCTACGGCCTTACCGTTCTCAATCCGCACAATATCGGAGACCCGCATCACGACTTCCTTCCCGCTGGGTGGGATACCCATGAGCTCGCCAGTATGCCTGCCGCTTATCGAGACGTGCGCCGCCACCTTGTCACCCTCCGCGATGATCTGTTCGACGCTGACCCGCAGATCGGACACCGCGGCACGCATCGCAGTGAAGAACTGCTTGATTCCCTCAGCCCCCGGCGCTTGTCCTGGCCCGGGATTGTGGTCCACGAAGTGCGGATAAGGGCGCGGGACTACGGGACATCCTTAGCCCGGCAAGACCTCCGTGATTCGTGAGGTCGATGATCGTGTGAGCGCAGGGATTCTACTTCACTACTACCACCAGGGTCGCCCTGTGAGTTCTGTGGCCAGGCTCAACCTTGCCAAGCATCGGCGTGAAAAGCTGCATCCCAGGCTATACTACGCAGGTTCCGTTTGGTCAGTTGAACCGCCTGCCCTGTTCCCAGGTAGGCACCGCGTTGACGGGGAACGCACCAGCCAGTGGACTCACGTCGTTTCACCGGAGAAGGCTATGCAAACAATTACAAGATTAACTTTGGCTCTCGCCACGGTTGTGCCTCTGGCGAGCCCCGCCCTTGTCAGCGCCCAAGCGATGTCGTCAGTCGAGCACTTCAAGGTCGGGACTTTCGAGATCGACGGCGCGCCGACGGTAGGGATCGTCCTCAGGGACGCCCTGGTCATTGACCTTGCGGCGGCGAACACCGCGCTCGAAATCGATCCGATGTACGCGCGCGTCAACGCGCCGGCGGATATGGTCGAGATGATCGGGCAGTACGATTACGGTCTGAAGTACCGGATCTACGAGATCGTCAACAACGTGGTGGGCAACGACCTGCTGGAAGCAGACTACGTTCACCGTGTCGACGATGTGAGAATCCTTCCTCCGATCATGTATCCCAGTAAGGTCATGAACGCGGCAGTCAACTTCTACACGCACGCGTGTGAGGGCTGCACCCCAGAGGAGCTGGCGGAGAGTACCCGGGAGCGGCAGGAGAACCGAGGGGTGCCGTACCTGTTCCTCAAGCCGACCCGCGGCGCCGTCATCGGTAGCGGTCAGGACGTGATCATGCCTTACGGACGTGACCGCATCGAATGGGAAGTCGAGTTGGCTGTCGTATTCGGTCGAGCGGGTAAGTACATCTCTGCGAGCCGCGCGTACGACCACGTGTTCGGCTACATGGTCGCCATGGATATCTCCGATCGTGGCGGGCGTCCGCCGGGTGGCTACGGCTCCGGTTCGGACTGGTTCGTCGGTAAGGGCCATGACACGTTCGCGCCCCAGGGGCCGTGGATTGTTCCAAAAGAGTTCTACGGAGATCCCATGGAGCGCTTGCACCAGAGTCTGGTCATTGACGGCGTGACCGTTCAAGAGGCCAGGGCGGGTGACATGATCCACAACATCCCGGAGTTGATCGAGTACGCATCGTCGCTCATCACCGTATTCCCCGGCGACGTTCTGCAAAGCGGGACATCGGGCGGAACGGGTGCCGGCCGCGTTGAACGTGCGACGGGCTCCGGGTACCTGCAGGCTGGTGAAACGATCGAAGCCACGATCGAGGGCATAGGGACGCTAAGGCACACAGTCGTCACTGAGGACGGCGTGCCGGACGATCTGTCCGGCGCACAGCTGCCTCCAGTTAGTTCGTACCGTTAGGACAACTGAGGGCTTACACCTAGCGAGGGCCATCAGGACAGAGCGCCGGCCAGGATCTCCCCAGCCGGCGCTCTGCTGTTTTGGTACTGCGGCCGGAACCCGCGAAATGCCTGCGGCCCCGCTGCCGCATCTCCCAAGCCGCAGCCGCATCCTCCCCCATCCCGCCTTCGCCGATCTTGGAGGTGACCGCTGGACGGGGTCGATGGCGGTCGGGCGCTAGGTGCCGTTCGTGCGCTTCCGGCTGTGCAACGCGTTGCACTCAAGACCGCAGCGGGAAGTTCATCTTGCGGAGGAGTGTGATCAACTGACTTCGGGCGCGGTGCGACCAAAACAAGACCTCGCGCGCCACAGTGCTACCATCGGCACCGCGAAGATCCCTGCAGATACGACAGCCGCACGCCAACCGCCGCCTTGCTCGTTGACGACGTTCCACACGAACATGGCGATGACAACCTGCGCGGTATAGACGGCCGCCCACGGCCACATCCAGGACCGCATCTTCCAGAATCCGTAAGCCCCTGCCCCGTAGATCAGCCAGTGGAGCGGTGCTGTCCCCTTAAAGCGCTTTTCAGATAGCCCTTGTACTGCTTGGGCTCGTCGTGGTACTTCTGCATGCACCAATGCAGGAGGACCGATGCAAGCCTATTCGATGGATCTCCGAGAACGGGCCCTGCTCGACAGTGATGCCGGGATGAAGGCCGCGGACGTTGCGGTGAAGTACCGCGTGAGCGGGTCGTGGGTGCGGCTGTTGAAGCAGCGTCGGCGGGAGACGGGCGAAGTCGCGCCGCGCGTCCAGCGGCACGGGCGGCGCCGGATGTTGGAGCCGCACCTGCACACCCTGGCCGCGCTGATCGCGGAGCAACCGGATCGCACCTTAGCCGAGCTGAAGGACGCGCTCGGCACGCCGGCCAGTCTGGCGACGATCTGGCGCGCGGTGGCGGCTCTGGACGTGACCGTCAAAAAAAACGGTCCGGCCCTCCGAACACGATCGACCTGACGTCGCGGCCGCGCGGGTCGTGTGGCACGCCGCCGCGCCGACCTGGGATCCGACACGCCTGGTTTTTCTCGATGAAACCGGCATGACGAACAATCTCCTGCGGCGGTATGGTCGGGCCCTCCGCGGGGCCCGCGTCCACGACCACGCGCCGTGCGCCCGGTGGCAGACCAGTACGTTTCTCGCAGCGCTGCGGGTGACTGGCCTGACCGCGCCCGGGGTCTTCGACGGCGCCATCGACGGGGCGAGCTTCCTCGCCTATATCGAACAGATCCTCGTGCCCACCCTGCATCCCGGGGACATCGTCATCGCCGATAACCTCAGCGCACACAAAGTGGCCGGCGTCCGCCAGGCGATCGAGCGCGTCGGCGCCACGCTCTGCTATCTGCCGCCCTACAGTCCGGACCTCAATCCCATTGAACTCTGCTTCGCGAAGCTCAAAGCCCTCGTGCGCGCCGCCCGCTGTCGATCCACCGAAACCCTCTGGCCTTTCCTCGGCGCCTGTCTGCCGCACTTCAGCCCCGAGGAATGCCGCAATTACTTTCGACACTGCGGCTATCCGGGCACCACACGGTCATGAAAAGCGCTTTAGCCCACCAGCCGGTAAGCGCAAAGCCGAACCAGACTTCGCGATCCACAGCCACCGGCTTCAGAAACAGATCAAACGGTACGTAGATCAAGGTCATGAACACGCAGAAGTAGAAGATGAGACTCATCCACCAGGGCCTTGTTTCCCATGCCCTCAAGACTCGGACGACTCTAGTCACGTCTCGCCCTCTTCATCCATTCCTCACTTGAGATGGTCGGCGAGATCGTACAGCGCCTGGCGACCTCCTCGGTATGAACAGCAGAGGAAGCCCTGAGAAATCGCCACAGAGAGGTGAAACTAGAGGATTATCGGCCGGATGATCTCCAGTGTAGAACTTTCGCACCGCAGATCTTCAGCGCCATCTGGCGGTCGAGTGTGGTGTCTCTGGCGCGATACACCTTCCCCATGCCGCCTTCGCCGGTCTTGGCGGTGACGTCGTAAATGGCCGAGTCGGGAGGCGACTTCGAGTGCCATGGGTTATTCAGGCTGATCGATCTGCGGCTCATTCTACGCCCAGAAGTTCAACCACTTCACCGGCATGCACAGAATGGCCTCCAGCATGCCTGCGTACGCATGCTGCGGGGCTTCGGTAGCCTCACGGGTGGTCAGGATCGTGGGGGCTGGTTGGAAGGGCTTAGGACCCGAACGTGCGCTTCCGGCTGTGCGACGTGTTGCACTCACGCGGAGTCTGAAGCGGGACTCTCAGTGCTCTTGGATGGACCCAAGCGTGCGCAGGGATTCCACGACCAGCGGCCAACTGGACGTGGAAGGGATGATCACTTCGAAGTGACCTGACTCGGTAGCCTCAACAAGGCTGATTCGTTCTGCCCCTTTGGCAACTGCGCGTCGGTGGTACGCCCGTCCCACCGGACCCCAGGACCGATCGTGCTGGCCAATGATCAGTACCTGCGGCACAGCGACGGGGGTCAGGTGCATCGGTGACGCGTGGCGGTATCTGACGGGGTACTCATCCGGGGCGCCGCCCATGAGTCTATCGATGGCATTGTCGCACGCCCCGGACGCGTGGACCCCCCCCCCCCCCCCCCCAAGGTCCGGAGCCGGAGCCAGTGCCAGCAGGCCGTGAATCTCGACCGGGTCGTCCACATACAGCTCACTGTCTTCGGGGAGCGAGTCGCGGGCTGACGCCCACAGGGCAAGTTGGCCCCCTGCCGAGTGGCCACTCGCAATGACTCGGGTCAGATCAAGCTGGTACTCAGGAGCCAGCACGCGCACGTAGTCGACGCCGCGTCCGATGTCCGTGAACGTGTTGGGCCACCCGCCGCCCTCGTCGCCGACACGGCGGTACTCGAGACTCCAGACCGCGTATCCCGCGTCCGCGATAGCCTGTTCAAGCTGACCGGCGTGAGTGATATCGGCTCGCGACAACCAACATCCACCGTGCACGAAGACGACGACCGGATGCGGCCCAAGCTCTGATGGCAAGCGCAAGTGTCCGAACTGCAACGGGTCGTTCCCGCAGGCGATGCGATGTTGCGGCGGCGGCGCGGAAAACCGAACGAGGTCTCCTGCCGTGAGGAGTTCTTGACTCGACGGCGTGGCGGCTACCAGGGTCCACACGACGAGGGCTGCAAAGAATTGGCGTCGACCTTGTGCCAGTGGAGTCATCGTAGTCGCCTCTTGTCTTTCAGGATGAGCCTGTAGCCAGAGTCCCCACCGCGTCGGCCCATACCACCCTCGCCGATGAGGGCGGTGACGTCGCAGTGGCCGAGTCGGGAGCCGACGGTAAGGGCCATGTGGCTGATCTGTTTGACGCGGATTCAGGGGCATTCTATCGCCAGGACGATGGCAGCCTCCATCGGCGGGCGCAGAATTGCCACGCTAGTCCCTCTCGGGCTCAAACGGCACGGCAAGCTTCTCGCCTGTCCGCAGATGCAACATGACGTCGCCATACCACGCGACCGCATGGCCGGCCGTGTCGTCTGTGTCGGTCATCACTGCAAGGGCCACCACGTAGGGCATTGGCTCTTGAAAGGCCTGCGCGAACTCCTGAGCCAGTTCGTAGTGCTCCGTTACCCAGACGGCATCTTTCCGGCACCCGCCGCGGGCCGCGATCTGATAGACGTCGCCACTCACGGGGCTGAAAGTGGCCTCCCTTCGCTGCGCGTGACGCCCAGACGAAGCTCAGGGCTCGCTTCGGCCTGATGCGTCCAAACGGGCTCCTGATCAGTTGGCGGCCAAGCCATCCCCAGGGCGTCCACGACTGATCGCGACCGAACAAGACGAATACTCGGGCGGCAAAATCGTCGCCTGCCCGAGCGTGCTCCTCGGCGTTGTCGAGGCAGCGTTCTAGGCGCCACCGCCAGGAAATCGCTGTCGGGTCCAGCTCCTCTGGGAGCTCCGCGACCAATCCTGACGCGGTCCGCTTGCTGTCCGCCCGTAGTGCCAACCCGTCCGCCAGGCGTTCGTACGTGTACTCAGTTGGTCGTGTTCCCCTGAAGGTCACCGGTTCCCAATCTGTAGCGGCTGCCAGAGTCGCGCACGAGACAACCATCACGACGACGGAGGCGGCAAGAATCGATGGGGTGAGGCGCATAACCCTGCGGGACGCGGACTAGATCCGCCCCGACCGGCCACCCCCCCGGAACCGTTGCTTCAGATCAGGTCAGCGGCGACATGGGTCAGGATCTCTGCCCGTTCAGCTTGGTATCCGTGGCCTGATAGACCTGGCCCATGCCCCCTCGCCAATGAGGGCGGTGACGTCGTTGTGGCCGAGTCGGCAGCCGACGTTGAGGGCCATGGGTTGTGAAGGCCGGGATCGAGGTCATTCTATCCCCACCCAGTCAATCGCTGCACGTGAACGTACGCGTTCTGACGGGCTTCAGCAACCCCGTCGGTGGTCAGCGTGTGGGTGGCTAGGAGGCAGGAGAATGGGGGGCTCCGCTTTGGGCAGTGCAACGTGTTGAACAGGTGAAGCGGTAGTGGTAGACAGGTTAACCGGATGGAGCTACCCTGCCTGTGTGTTGGGAGCGGCCCGAAGTGCGGATCGGTGCCGGAGCAACACAGGAGGTGTCAGATGGGCGATCGTTCTCTCGCCGCGTTGTTGGCCGTGATCGCGGTTGTATGGCTGGGGCCGTCCCCCGTTGCTGGCCAAGGTGCTGCGCCGGACACCTCGAGCGCGCCCCGTACGCTCTGGGGCGACCCGGACCTGCAGGGCATTTGGGCGAACGACGTGAGTACGCCGTTGGAGCGTCCGAGTCGGTTTGCCGGCAAGGACGTGCTGACCGAGGAGGAACTGTCGCAGTTTACCGTCGAGCGACAGCAGTCGCGCGAGGATCGCGATCGCCGTGACCAGGCACCCGGGACCGTCACCGACGTCGGCCGCGCGTATAACGCGTTTTGGTTTCCGGTGCCCGGTAACCCTATCGGCCGCACGTCGCTGATCGTGGATCCGCCGGATGGGAGAATCCCTCCCGTGACGCCAGAGGCGCGGGAGCGATTCGCCGCCTGGTCAGCCACAAAAGGACGGACGGGAAGCTCCGCCTCGCTGTCGGGGCGGCCAGCGGGTGTGGTGGACGGGGCAGAGGGCGGAGCGGACGGCCGTGGTACTCGGGCCGACGGCCCGGAGGACCGACGTCCCTCCGAGCGCTGTATCACGAGCGGCCTGCCTAAGCTGCCTGGTGGCTACAACAATCATGTTCAGATTGTGCAGGCGCCAGGATATGTCGTGATTGAGATCGAGATGCAGCATCATGTGCGGGTCATCCCATTGGACGGTCGCCCGCATCTGCCGCAAGACATCCGCCAGTGGATGGGGGATTCGCGTGGCCGGTGGGAGGGCGACACGCTGGTCGTCGACACGACCAACTTCACCGATAAGATCCATTTCAGAGGATCGTTCGACGGTCTGCATCTCGTCGAGCGCTACACCCGCGTCGACGCGAACACGATCAACTACGAATTCACGGTTGAGGATCCAACGACATGGACGAGGCCGTGGAGCGCCGCATATCCGTTGCGGTCACTTCGCTCACTGATGGGCGGCGTCGACGGGATGCAGATACCACGGATGTTTGAGTACGCGTGTCACGAGGGGAACTACGGGTTGACGGGGCAGCTGGCGGGGGCGCGTGCCCTCGAGCGGGCCGCGAACACCGAATCGAAATGAGTTGTCAGAACTCCCGCCCGAGACATCTGAGGCTCACGGACCCGACCTGCTCGCGGTTTCGCGGACAACGGAGTCAACCATGAGACAAATGCTATGGACCATCTCACTCGTCGCCGTCGTGTGGGTCGGCTGGGCGGAGGCGCCGGTCGTCGGCCAGACATCAGCGTCGGCCGTTCCCAACATGGCCGGCCAGGTCATGACCGTGACCGGACCGATCGACCCGGATGCGCTCGGGCAGACGATCATGCACGAGCACATCTTTATCGACTTGACCGTGATGGACGACACGCCCGAGCGGTGGAGTGCGAGCGGATGGGTTAAGCCGGTAGGCGCCACGGCCGTTGGGCTCTACCACGCGCCCCTCACGATCGACATCCTCGGGGCCGTGACGCTGGGCGCAACCAATCGTGACAACTGGCTCCTCACCGACGAGCAGGTGGCAATCGATGAGGTCTTGGAGTTCAAACGTCGCGGAGGCGGGGCGATCGTCGACACGACGAGCATCGGGCTCAAGCGCGATCCACTGGCGCTGCGTCGTGTCGCCGATGCCACCGGCCTCCATATCGTCATGGGCGCCAGCTGGTATCGGAAGGGCTGGCATGCAACTGATCTGGACGATCGCTCGATCGAAAGCCTCACCGAAGAGATCGTGCGCGACGTCACCGTCGGGGTCGGCGACACCGGCATCCGGTCGGGCATAATCGGAGAGGTCGGGACCGAGGGCGACCCGCTGGTCCCGAACGAGATCAAAATCATCCAGGCATCGGGTCGCGCCAGCCGGATCACCGGCGCCCCGGTCACGCTGCACACGTCCGCGCAACGCCACGAACAGCCCAGGATTCTCGATCTGCTCGAGGCCGAAGGCGCGGATTTGAGTCGGGTCGTGGTGGGGCATTCCAATTCGCTCGCGCCCGACCTCCCCTTCATGGAAGAGTTACTCGCGCGCGGCGTGTATATCCAGTTCGACACCCTGGGTCGTCAGCCGACCGTGCGACGGGCGGTCAATGACACCGATGTGGCGCACGGCATCGTGGCTCTGATCGACGCGGGGTATGGGGACCGCATCCTGCTCTCGCAGGACGTGTGTACGAAGATCCAACTCAAGGCGTACGGGGGAAGCGGCTTCTCCTTTATTCAGGAGCACTTCATCCCGTACCTGAAGCAGCTCGGGGTCACCGACGCCCAGCTCCACACCATCATGGTGGAGAACCCGAAACGGGTGCTGACGTTCGCGGCACCGGGCTCCGCCGCGGAGAACGGGAGTCGTGAGTGAGGCGGCAACAGATGGGCGATGCGCCGCGCCGTGGATCACACAGAACGTGGATGGGCCGTCGTTTACCGGCCCACCACAGAGGGAGGTCGTCATGAGAGTCGTCGTTCACTTCGCGTTGGCTGTCGCCATGTTCCTCGTCGCCCTCGGGCTCTCACAGGTGAGCCCGACCGCGCGATCCACCCAAGGCGCGACCACCGGGATCCCCGATCTGTCGGGTCAGATCCTGACCGTCGCCGGACCGATGGCTCCCGAGGATCTCGGACAGACCATCATGCACGAGCACATCTTCATCACGTTCCAGAACCCCGTGGCGCGAGCGGCCATCGCGCGGGCCACGGACATGGGACTGCACCTCGCGCCCGTCGCCTTGAACGTCTTGAGTGACGTGCGTCTTCGCCGCATCCCGAATCGCGACAATCTGTATCTGACCGATCTCGACGAAGCGATCGACGAGGTGTGGGAGTTTAAGCGGCGCGGCGGTCAGGCCATCGTTGACGTGACGAGCATCGGCCTGGGCCGCGACCCGCACGCCCTGCTGCAGGTGTCCCAAGCGACGGGCCTCTCCGTGGTCATGGGCGCGGGCTGGTACCAGAAGCAGTTTCACCCGGCCGACATGGACCACCGCACCGTCGAGGAGCTGACCGAGGTGATTGTGCGCGACGTCACCGTGGGCGTTGGGGGCACGTCGATTCGGTCGGGCATTATAGGAGAGGTTGGGATCAACGGGAACCCGCTGACCGAGAACGAGATGAAAAGCATCCGCGCGGCGGCCCGGGCCAGTCGCGTCACGGGCGCCGCCATCTCCTTCCACGTCGGCGGGAGGGGTGAGGAGAAGTTCGAGGTGCTCGACGCCGTGGCGGCCGAGGGCGCAGACTTGCAGCGGGTGATCATGGGCCACAGCAACAGCATCGCGAACGACGTGCCGTTCATGACGCGGCTCCTCGAGCGGGGTGTGTTTATTCAGTTCGACACGCTCGGGCGGCCCAACGGGCGGCTTGGCGGCGTGGACGACGCGAAAGTGGCGCGAGGCATCGTCGAGCTCGTCGAGGCGGGCTACGCCGATCGTATTCTGCTCTCGCAAGATGTGTGCAACAAGATCCATATGAAGAAGTACGGCGGCACCGGCTTTTCGTACGTGTTGGAGAACTTTCTGCCGGTGCTACGGACCCTGGGGGTCGAGGAGGAAGACATCCACAAGATGATGGTCGAGAACCCGCGCCGCGCGCTGACGTTCGCGACGCCAACGCCGATGGCGACGTCCTCGGCCTCCGCCCGTCGGTGAAGGCGCTCGATACCGCTCCCCCTGACGATGGGTGTCTTGGCTGCGGGGGGGGCTACCCGGTCGGCCACGACCTAAACTGGGAGGTACACGTGCCGAGAAGTCTGCTTGTTTTTCTGGCGTTGGTTGTCATTGGGTCCGGTTGTTCGGAACCGGCACCATCCAGGGATCTTACCGACGACCCACCGCCCGCCGACGCCTTGGCAACCGATCCAAAGCTACAGTTCGTCGGCAACTGGGAGCTCGTCGGACGAGAGCGCATCACCGCCGACGGTGAGCTGCTGCCAACGCCAGACCCACCTTCGCCAGGGGCCGACGGTGAGGTCGGTTACATCATGTACGACGCCGCCGGGTACATGGGGGTCGTCATCATGCCTCCCGAGCGTCCGCCGTATGCTAGCGACGGGCCGACCGGCGACGAAGCCGTGGGGGCATTGGGGACCTATACCTCGTACTTCGGAACCTACTCGGTGAACGAAGCGGAGGGGGATCTCACACACCATCTGCAAGGAAACGTGAGACCCCCGGACTCCGCCAACAACAATCAGCGCTTCTACGAATTCTCGGGGAACCGACTCATCTTGATGCCCCCACCTGACGACTCGGGCATCAAGCACCGCATCATCTGGCAACGCGTCCCGGACCTGCCCGAAGCGGAGCTGACAGAGACCCATCGGCGTTTGTTCGGTTTCTACCGTTTTCGCGAGATCACACGCACGACGACCGATGGTGAGTCGCTGCCCACCGACCAGTGGGACAATGCGTTCATTATCTACATGCCATCCGGCCATATGGCCGTGCACATCTCGCGGAAAGACCGGCCGGTGTATACAGGCGCGCCGACCCCGGAGCACGCGCTCCGAGCGATACAGACCTACGGTAGCTACTTCGGACCGTTCTCGGTGCACGAAGAGGAGGGTTACCTAGTCCACCACCGGATCGGGAACCTCAATCCGGGTCAGACGGAGACCGATGCCCAGCGCTTCTTCGAGCTCACCGATACCTCGTTGACGCTGAGGCCTCCGCCGCAGATGGTCGACGGACGCGAAGCGCAGTCAGCCATCGCTTGGGAGCGCATCGGCGACTGACTTCGCAACACCACCTGTACACGCATTCTAGTCCTGGAATGGCTAGCCGCTCCAGCGGCCTGCACAGAATGGCTTCTGTAAAGCGTATGTACGCTTTTTGACGGGCTTCAGCGGCCTCGCAGACAGTCAGGATCGTCTTGGCGGGCTCACGGGCGGGAGAATGCGTAGATACGCGTTTCGTTGAAAGACCAGCTCATGTCGACTATCGTCGGCTATCTGCCGGTGGGCCGGAGGGACCTTGTGATCTACCGAGTGACCGCCCGTTTCAGAAACGACACCGCAGCCGACCTCCGCCGCAAACTGGACGATGGCTCCATCGCGGCTCAGCAACCCGACGGCCGGGAGATCGTGGACTCACTGCACCGAGCCGTGGTAACTCGCTCAGGCGAAGTGCAGTGGAGTGAGATGTGCTTCTGCAACCCGCCGCTTGCGCATGAACGCGCCACCATCCTCGACCGCTACTTCGACGGCGTTACGACGGAACCCATCGAGGCCTACGAGCGATTCGATGGTGAGCCGTTCATGGAGCATCTGCAGTCCCTACCAGAAGACACACTGTCGTGACACGCTCGGTACACCTCCCCCATCCCGCCTTCGCCGATCTTGGAGGTGACGGCAAACGGGCCGAGGGTGGTGCCGGGTGAGAGGGGCATAGTCTCAGACGGACCCGATCATTCTTCGTTCAGAAACCTACGATGACACCGGCAAGATCTTCAGCGCGACTTGCCGATTTAGTTTGGTGTCGGTGGCCTGATAGACCTGACCCATGCCCCCCTCGCCGATGAGGGCGGTCACGTCGTAGCGGCCGAGTCGGGAGCCGACTGCTAAGGGCAATGTGCACTAACCTCCGGGCGGTGGGTACAGGCGCTCGTAGCCTGCTGGCGGTTGTCGATACTCCGGCGGCGGCGTCGGATCGTCAGACCTCGGGATTTCGATGTCCGCCCGCTCCACGAAATTGAAGGTCACGACCCTTCCGACCACGCCGTTCTCAAACGGACGGTCTACCACATCAACCCACAGGCTCTCGAACTGCCCAGACTTCCAGAAGCGTTCGGCATCATCCAGGATTACCGGCTCGGCCTCGCTATACGACACCCACCGATCGCGGCTCGGGACGCTGACATGATTCCATGTCTCTGCTTGCAGGACGTAGCTGCGTACAAAGCGCAATGATCGATTGTCTTGGGTCGGGAAACGGTAATCAAGGCGTCTCATCAGCGGAGGAGAATTCGCGGGGGGCTGGTGAGTCTGCACAGGTGCCTCGGGAACGACGTCTTGACGGTCGGTAGACGCCGGTGCCAGCCCCTTAAGCCGCATGTAGGTCGCCATATTCCCGTAGTGGAGACTCGTGTGGCCGACGGCCTCAACCAAGAACGACAGACGAGTACCCTCCCGCCATACGGTCACCGTGTCTAGTCCGTTCACATCGTTTAACGACGCGAGGGCCTCCTCGCAATAGTCATAAGCCGCCTTCAACGCCTCGACGAGATCGGTCTTACCTGACACCGTCTGCTCAACCACGGCGGGATGGGGGTTGCTCTCGGCCCCGGCGGCGGCGCAGTAGGTGTAGAGGCTCGTGACGATGTGACCGACAAGCTGACCAAATGTCCGCACTTCCGGCGTCGGTTGGAAGTCAAAGTGCTCAGCGGTCATTCGCTCTGCCGACTGGATGACGTCGTCTCTGAGCGTGTCGTGCGATTTCTTGATTTCGGCGGTCAAGATGCTGCCATCTTGGGCACGAGCCGGACACACCAAGAGCGCGACCCCAGCGAAGACGAGAAGGACTCGTGTCATCAACCTCGCACCTTGAGCGCTGCTGCGGAATGCCTTGTCTCCGATGAACGCCTGCGGCAACACCTTCAGCGCCACGCCCCGATCGAGCTTCGTGTCTCTAGCTCGATACACCTCCCCCATGCCGCCTTCGCCGATCTTGGCGCTGACGCTGTAGGAGCCGAGGGTGGTGCCGGGCTGTAGTGGCATCGCTAAGGAATGGGGACGCGCTCGGTGAGTTCCTCGAACCAGTTTTCGACAAGAACGATCGCTCCGCCGTCGTCAGTGCGAGAGTCGGAAACCATCAGGAAGCTCTGGCCATCCGGCGTGACGTCGTAGTTCGCAATTCCGACGCCGTACTGGTCTGTCACGAATGTGTCCTCGAACAATACCCCCGGCGTACCGACAGAACCGTTCGGTCCGGGCCGGACGTCCACCGCCATCACTCGATCACCGTCGCGATAGAACAGCTCACCGCTATCGCGCGACCACACAGGCGCGGTCCCCGGTCCCGTAGAGACAGGAATGAGCCGGCTCCCCGTGAAGGGCTGCATATAGACACGGTTTCGGCCATCCTGGTTGGAGACGAATGCCACCCAGCGCCCATCCGGCGAGAGCGTAGGCGCAAGCTCGTTGAATTCGGTCACTCGCACCGGCCGGGCGCCATCCGCCGCCAGCGCCCAGATGTCACGGTTTGTCGGACCGGTCGTCTGGTGGTACACGAGCGATCGGCCGTCTAGCGACCAGGATCCGGGAATGAGGGTGTCGGGACTGGCGCGCAACAGCTCCGCCGCGCCGCCGAAATCCGCCGCCACCGAGTAGAGATCGATGCTTCCGGCCCCGGTGAAGGCGGCGTAGGTCACTGTCAGACCGTCCGGCGTCCAGACGGGCGTAAAGCTCAACCCTTCGGTCAGTCGCGCCGACCCCCCGCGCTGCAGGTCCAGAATCCTCACTTCGCTCGCCCTATCGATGAAGGCTAGGCGCCTGCCGTCCGGGGAGAGGCGAGGAGTGCCTGCGATCTGCTCGCCCTCGATTCGCCCCGTCGTCCGGCCGCTCCGATCGACCCACACGAGCGCGAGCTGGCCGGCAGTTCCGCTCATATACACGAGACGACCAGCCTCCGAGGTGTCAAAGCTCGCGCCGCCCGAGCGGCTCAGGGTCAAGCCTTCGACCAGCGGGACCGGTCGGCCACGCACCGTGAGCCTTGCCACGTCAAACGAGACAGCCGACAGCGCCCCATCCAGCGAGGCATACAACAGATGGCCCGAGCTGACATACCGAGGAGTCGTTCCGGCCAGGCCGAGTCGCATGACACTGCCCGTGGCCCGATCCAATACCGCGATGAATCGTTGGTTTCTTGAGGCTCCCCGGATGACGAAGAACACGCCCCGTCCGTCTGGCGTGACCGATGGACTGTGGTGACTGACCTCTCCTCTCGCGGCGTCGAGCGTCGTCAACGACGTCGGCTCACCTCCCTCGGCCGGAACCCCGAAGAGACCGCTGTCTATGGAGCCCATGATGATCTGGTCCGCCGAGGTCCAGGTCCCTCCGGAGGATCCTGTTGGGAGCCGCACGGTGACAAGCTCCGGAATCCCGCCGAAGGTCGGGACCTTCAGGACCCGGCCACCCGGATCAACAAAAAACCCCACCCACCCGCCATCGGGAGAAAAAACGGGTCGGACGCACCTGCCGTACCATCCAGCGGCTCGGCGCTGAACTCGTTGAGCGCGCGCCGATAGAGGTTCGTTCCGATCCCGCCCTCGGCGGCGGGACCCACATAGACGATCTGAGCGCCGTCGGGCGAAATGGCGAGTTCTTGACCGTTATTCGACAGAACAACCGGCGCGCTCTCGGGGGTGACGATACTCACCCGCAGAACGTCGCCAGACTCGTGAGCCGTCCGCAATGTGCTGACGCTTGAGCCGACCAGCACGCCGAGGACCGCGACCGAACCGAGTGCGACGAGCGCCGACTTCGGTCGTTGCCAGATACGTACGGGTGTACTAGCCCGGCCGGGCGCCTCGGTCGGCACACCAAACGCTCCGTCCATCGCCAACAGCACGTCACCGATGTCGCGGGCGCTCTTTTTGGGATCCTTATCGAGGCAGCGGCCGAGGGCACTGCGCAGGGCCAGAGACGCCTCGGCCGGCAGCGAGCTGATGTCCAGCTCCGACCTCATCACCTCGGCGAGCGTCAACGGAACATTTTCAGCCTGGAAGGCCCTCTGACCCGTCAGCATCTCGAAGAACACAACCAAAGGCCCAGATGTCGGCGCGCTTGTCTACCCGCTTCCCACGAGCCTGCTCCGGAGACATGTACGCCGCCGTGGCCATGATGGCGCCCGTCTGCGTAGCGGGAGCAGTCTGTGTCGCCGACTGATTGAGGTGGACGTCGAGTGTCGTCTCGAGCACCTTCGCCAAGCCAAAGTCCAGAACCTTGACGCTTCCGTCTTCTCGAAGCTTGATGTGCGGGCTTTAGGTCGCGGTGTATCACACCGGCTTCGTGGGCGGCCTCCAGGGCCTCAGCGATCTGCTTGGCAATCGGGAGGGCTTCATCGACGGGGATCGGTCCCTGCGCGATCCGATCAGCCAGTGTCGGCCCCTCAACCAACTCCAGCACCAATGCTCTGGTGTCGTCCGACTCCTCGATGCCGTAGATCGCAGCAATGCCAGGATGGTTCAGACTGGCGAGCACCTGAGCCTCACGCTGGAACCGGGCGAGGCGATCAGGATCAGTGGCGAACGCCTCCGGCAGGATCTTGAGCGCCACCTGCCGGTTCAGCTTGGTATCGGTGGCCTGATAGACCTGGCCCATGCCGCCTTCGCCAATGAGGGCAGTGACGTCGTAATGGCCGAGTCGGGAGCCGACTTCGAGAGCCATGAGTTGTCCTGAGCGTATCAACGCAGTTGAGCAGCATTCTAGCCCTGGAACGGCCCTGCGCTCCAGAACCTGCAAAGAACTTCCGCCACAATGCGTACGTTCGGATTCTGACGAGCTTCAGCTGTCTATAAGGTGGTCGGGGCCTCCAGGCTGTTGAGATGCTTCCAGAAAGCGGCGTTCGCTTTGACCGGTGCAACATGTGGCACCCCGGAAAGCCCATTACAGGCTGCAGCCTTGCGCGAACATCGGCCTGCCGACCAGCAGCTCATCTCCAAGACAAGCGCCAGATCAGACAGACTTCAACGAAGAAGGACTCAAGAGAGGAGGAACTTCGATCGACAGACGACGTAACGTGAGTTATGGCTACCTTGCGACCTAACGACACGCCGAACCCGCTTCGCCTGTGGCCGGGCGTTCTTGCGGTGACGCTGCAGTGGGTGGTTTTCTTCCTCCTTCCTGTCGCCGTGCCCGAGGCAGGCAGCTTTGGGGTGCTTGGAGGTCTAGCAGCCCGTGGTGAAAGTCACCGAATTAGATCGATCGCCAGAAGTGATCATGCGTACTCCACTGACGCGCATGGCCATGGGCAAACGACGGCGACGTCCCAAGCAGACGTCGATGTGGGTCGCCGCACAAGATCTGCCTCGCAGCGCCGCGCACCCGTTCTACACGCGACTGAATCACATTCTCGAGAGAGCGGATTTCGACGGGTACGTCGAGTCGCTCTGTCAGCGATTCTACGCGGATGAGATCGGCCGGCCGAGTTTGCCGCCCGGCCGGTATTTCCGCGTGTTGCTGCTCGGGTACTTCGAAGGGCTCGACTCCGAGCGGGCGATCGCGTGGCGGGCGGCCGAGTCGTTGAGCGTGCGGAGCTTCTTGGGGCTGGAGCTGCACGAAGCGCCGCCGGATCATTCGACGGTCTCGCGGACGCGTCGGCTGATCGACCTGGAAACGCATCAGGCTGTCTTCGCGTGGGTGTTGCAGCGACTGGCTGAGGCGAAGCTTGTCAAGGGCAAGACGATCGGTATCGATGCGACGACGCTGGAAGCGAACGCCGCCCTGCGAAGTATCGTGCGGCGCGACACCGGCGAGGCGTATCAGGACTTCTTGATCCAGCTCGCCCAGGCCTCGGGGATTGAGACCCCGACGCGTGCCGATCTGGCGCGCATCGATCGGAAGCGGAAGAAGAAAGGCTCGAACGACGACTGGACCCATCCGCACGATCCTGACGCAAGAATCACCAAGATGAAGGACGGCCGCACGCACCTCGCGCACAAGGCGGAGCAGGCGGTCGACCTCGACACCGGCGCGGTCGTGGCGGTGACGGTGCAGGACGCCGATGAAGGCGATGTGGCGACGAGCCGCGCGACGCTGATCACCGCGGCGGAGCACATCGAGACCGTGGTGCCTGCGGGCCGTCTTGCCGAGGTCGTCGGGGACAAGGGCTATCACAGCAACCAGGAACTCGTCGATCTTGAAGCCATCGGCCTCCGCAGCTACATCTCGGAACCAGATCGCGGCAGGCGTAAGTGGAAAGACAAGGCGGAGGCGCGCGACGCCGTCTACCGAAACCGTCGGCGTCTTCGCGGCGCGCGCGGGCAACGCCTGCTGCGCCGGCGCGGGGAACGACTCGAACGCCCCTTTGCCCATCTCTATGCCACCGGGCGGCTACGCCGCGTATACCTGCGGGGGCACGACAACATCCTCAAACGCGTCCTGCTGCACGTTGCTGGACTGAACCTTGGGTTGCTGATGCGGACGCTCACGGGTGTCGGGACACCCCGCAGTCTTCAGGGGCATGCGGTGGCGTGTCTTCGGCTGTTGTGGTCGCTCATGCGACTCCCGGAGACGCGTTGGGGCGCGCCGTGGATCTTATCTCGACCTACCATCGCCGCCGCCGACCTCCGCGTGGGGCACTGCCATGTCTGGGCCGACCCGTCGTTCGGTGGTGCTTTCACCACGGGCTGCTAGTGGGCCTCCTTGTAGTCATGGTTTGGTGGGCGTTCTTCAGCCGGGCAGCGCGATCCGAGCGTTGGGGTGCCGTCGTCTTGATGATTGCGGTACTCGGGGTAACGTCGCGCCAGGTCGACGAATCGATTGGCACCGCTGGACTGGGAGTCGCGTTCTTCCTCTTCGCAGCCCCATTCCTGAGCCTTGTGTTCGTGGTCTGGGCGGTCGCCAGCCATAGCCTCTCGCAAACACCCCGACGCGTGGCCATGGTCGCGACTATCTTGCTCGCTTCGGGTGTGTGGACGCTCATCCGGAGCGATGGCATAACCGGGGATGGCGGTTTTGAGATGGCATGGCGATGGGCGGAGACCCCCGAAGAACGGCTCCTGGCTCGGGTCGGTGACGAACCGGCGCTGGCCCCGGCTCCTGCGCCACTGAAGGGAGCTCCCGAGTGGCCGGGTTTTCGCGGACCTGGTAGGGACAGCGTTGTTCCCGGCGTTCGAATAGAAACCGACTGGTCGGCCTCACCGCCCGCCGAGCTGTGGCGGCGGCCCATCGGACCGGGCGTCTCGTCTTTCGCGGTCGGCGGCGACCTGCTTTATACACAGGAGCAACGCGGCGACAATGAAGTGGTTGCGAGTTATCGCCTCGACACCGGCGAGCCGGTGTGGAGACACTCCGACCGCGACCGGTTCTGGGAGTCCCATGCCGGTGCGGGTCCGCGGGCGACGCCGACTTTGAGTGACGGTCGCGTCTACACCCTCGGGGCAACCGGGATCCTGAATGTCCTCGATGCAGCCGACGGCACGGTGGTGTGGTCACGCCGTGTGACGTCCGACACCGACGTTAAAACACCCTACTGGGGCTTCTCGGGATCGCCCCTGGTGGTCGACGGTGTCGTGGTTGTCGCCGCTTCGGGACAGCTCATCGGCTATGACCGAACAACCGGAGTGCCCCGTTGGTTCGGCCCGAGGCCGGGCGAAGAGAGCTACAGTTCGCCCCACCTCTTGACGATCGACGGGGTCCAGCAGGTGCTCCTGATGAACCCCGCCGGGGTGTCAAGGGCGGAGCAAAACTAGACCACCGTGGCGGAGGAAAACTAGACCATCTGGCAGTGGGTCGGAGTGCCTGAAAGCGGCGTCGCGGGGGGAAGCTTCAGGATGCCGGAGCGGCCGCGGGCTGGCGGGCTTTCTTGCTGTGTTCGAGGCGATAGCTCTCGCCGTTCAGCTCCAGGATGTGGACGTGATGCGTCAGCCGATCGAGCAGCGCGCCCGTCAGCCGTTCGGAGCCGAAGATCTCGGTCCATTCGTTGAAGGGCAGATTCGAGGTGACCAGCGTCGACGCTTGCTCGTAGCGCTGGGAGAAGATCTCGAATAACAGCTCGGCGCCGGTCTTCGATAACGGCACGTAGCCGAGCTCGTCCACGATCAAGAGGTCCTGTTTCGCGAGCTGTTTCTGCACACGCAGCAGGCGCTTGTCATCCCGGGCCTCGAGGAGTTCGTTCACGAGCGCGGCGGCGGTAGTGAAGCGCACCCGATAGCCTTTCTGACAGGCCGCGAGTCCCAACGCGAGCGCGAGATACGTCTTGCCCGTGCCGGAGTTGCCCAACGCCAACACGTTCTCTCTGCGGTCGAGATACTCCGAGCGGGTCAGCTCCAGCACGAGGCGTTTGTTCACCGACGGGATCGCACGGAACTCGAAGGTCTCGAGACTCTTCAAGACCGGGAACTTCGCGGCCTTGATGCGGCGCTCGGTGGCGCGCTGCTCGCGATCGAGGAGCTCGAGCTCGCAGAGGCGGAATAAGTAGCGCGAACAGTCCAGCCCTTCTTGGGCGCAGTGCCGCGCCACTTTGTCGTACTCGCGCAAGAAGGTCGGCAGGCGGAGGGCCTTGAGATGCGCCTCGAGCAGTAGGGTGGGTTTCGTCATCACTCGGCCCCCAGGAGTGCCAGGTAGTTCGCGGCCGCGGTCGTGGCCACGCGGGCGACCGGCAGATGCGGATACTGCGCCAGATTGAGGCGGGCCGGCCGGGGGTCGAGGCGGCACAGCACGAGATGCTTGACGGCGTCGAACCCGATCGCCCCCAGGCGCACGGCGTCCTGGACGGCGCCGCGGACGTGGTCGAGCCGAAAGTCCTCGAGCAGCCGCAACACCTGCACGTACTCGCGCGTGCCCGGCTTACCCAGCCGCGCCTCTAAGAGACGCCGCAGCCGGAGGAACTCCTCTGGCAGCGCCCACCCGGCGAGCGGTGCCGCTTGATGGAGTGCCCCCGTCTTGCGCTCCAACAAGGCCAGGTAGTGCCGCGGATCGAAGATCAACTCCTCCCGCCCGTAGCTGCGCCGATGCCGGGCGATCTCGTCACTCCCGCACACGATCACGACGTCGTCCACCGAGCCCTTCACTAAGACCTCCCGGTGGCCGTAGGCGGTCGGCACCGAGTAGTCGTTGCGGCGGTCGCGCACCAGGGACAACGACGTGACCCGCGTCGGGCGCGTCTCGCGGGCGTCATATGGGACCGGCGGCAATGGCAACAACGCCGCGCGGTCGCGCGCGAAGCGCTCCCCGATCGTCTCCGTGTGCCGCCGCAGCCGGCGCCCGCGCCGCGCGCGGCACTGGCACGCGAGGTCGGCGTTCAACGCGTCCCAACTGTCGAACCGTGGAATCGGCACGAAGAAGTTGCGCCGGGCGTAGCCGACCAGCCCTTCCACTTTCCCTTTGTCGTTGCCCTTGCCCGGGCGTCCGAAACGATCGTCGAATAAGTAGTGCGACTGGAGCTCGCTGAAGACCTGCGTCCGCTGGCGCGTGCCGTCCCCGAGGATCCGCGCCACCGCCAGCTTGGTGTTGTCATAGACGATGCGCCGCGGCACCCCACCGAAATAGCGAAACGCGGCGTTGTGCCCGTCGCAGAACGCCTCCGTGGTCTCAGCCGGAAACGCCTTCACGAACCCGTCGTCGCTGTGCGGGAGATCGACGACCAGGTAGTGCGCTTTGCATTCGACGCCCGCGATCACGACCAGTGCTTCGCCGAAGTCGGCTTGGGCGTCGCCCGGCGGATGCGCCAGCGGCACGAACATCTCCTGCCCGCCCAGCCGCCGCTCGCGCACGTAGGTGTTGACGATCGTGTCGCCGCCCGTGAAGCCGTGCTCCGCCCGTAAGCGCTCGCCGATGCGCTTGGCCGTGTGCCGTTGCTTCTTCGGACGGGACTGATCCTCGCGGAGGATCTGATCGATGATCCCCGTGAAGGCGTCCAGCTTGGGACGCCGGATCGGCTGCGCCCGGCGATACCCGGGCGGCCGGCGGTACCGCAGCATCTTGCGCACCGTCTCGCGGGCCAGCCCGAAGTGGCGCGCCGCCGCGCGCTCGCTCAATCCCTCCACATACACGCTGCGCCGCACCGCCGCATAGAGCTCCACTCGATACATCCCTCCTGTGTTCCACAAAACACCCTGGGAATGCTCGGTGGACCACGCGAGCGGTCTGGTTTTCCACCGCCCTCAGGCGGCTTCATCCCGCCGCTCTGTAGTCTATTTTTGCTCCGCCGTTCTCAGGTGCACCTTCGGGTCTGCATGATCTGCGGCCACGTCGGCTGCTGCGACGACTCTCCGGGACGCCACGCCACCGCGCACTTCCATGCCACGGATCATGCCGTCATGCGTTCGATCGAGCCCGGGGAATCATGGGGCTGGTGCTTCACCGACCGGGTCCAGCTGGGTCCTGGGTGATCTCCCTGACGCTGCACCTGTCTTCGCCTGGTCGCGAACGCCCGGCAGAAGTCTTGCTCACGGACCAACCTCAGACCCGTTTTCCCAGAACCCACCCTCCTGGATCAAGACGCTGACCTGATCGACCTCCTCGTCCAACTGCGTCGGGACGGGCGGGCGGCGCGGAGATTCTTTCGGAAACTCTCGAAGAGTCAGCGACAGGCACCGTGTCGTCTCGTGACCGATCGCATGGCCCAGCGTGTGCCGAAGAGGGCGGGGCGCTGTATCACCGAACATATCCGAGAGAACGAAGCCGCTCAAGGACGTCCCGGCCGGGTTCTGCCGGCTCTCGGTCGGTGGAATGGCCGACTGCCTGGGCCAGCCGCTGATGGCTACGCAACTCGGCGATTAACGCATTTGGAATATCGCTATGATCGGTCGCCGGGCTCGTACGCTCGTGAGGGTCCCGTTCGAGGTCAAACACACCGATGAGGTCGTCCTGATGGTTGACGATGATCTTGTGAGGCCAGTGCACGACGGCGGACTGGGGCAGGCCGTAAAGAAGCCCCTCCGCAAAGAGTGGGCGCTGAGGTAACGGCACGACCGCGGAGAGGTTGGGCCAGAGGGAGATTCCGTCAAACCGTGTCGGAGGGGCGATGCCCAGCCTGTCGAGAACGGTCGGCGTGACATCGACAAGTGATACCGGGGCTGACTCACGACCCGGCTCGACGCCGGGTGCCCAGATGATAAGGGGTACGTGCAACAGCTCCTGCCACATCGCGTGTCCGTGCTCGAATCCCCCGTGGTCGAACAGCTCCTCGCCGTGATCAGACGTGAGGATGACCATACTCTTCTCAAGCAAACCTCTGTCTGCGAGGCCGTCTCGAAGGACTCCAAGCTGCTCGTCCACGTAGGCGATCTCTTCGTCGTAGGCGGCCGTAACGAACGCCCGGTCCTGCGGCGCGATGTCGTGACTCCCGCTCCGTAGACCGTTGAGGTCCGTAATCGGTAGCGTGAAGTCAGAACGAATTGAAGCAGAGAACGAATCCCGAAAGGGTGGCGGCGCATCATAGTGCAGATGCGGGTCGAACAGGTGCACGAGCAAGAAGAAGGGCTGGCCATCTACATCGTCGACGAGCTCGAGCGCTCGCCGCGCGACGACCTCTGCGGGACGGTTATCGTCGTTCGTTGCACCGGAGTCGAAATCGTACACGTCGAACCCTCGTGCCATGCCGAATGAAGGGTCCAGGAAGGGGTCATTAGCCACGGCGAGGGTCCTATAACCGACCACCCGGAGTGTCTCCGCCAGGGTAGGGATGACAGAGGCCAACCGATGCGGCACGATCTGCCCCAATCGGTTCAGTCCCTTGGCGAGACCGGCCTGATGGACTAGTGGCCAGCGGCCAGTATAGAGCGAGCCGAAACTTGGAAGCGTCCATGGCGACGGCGCGAGTGCGTTGTCGAACACTCGACCTTGCTTTGCCCAGAGATCAAGGGTCGGAGATGTCGGTCTTTCATATCCATATGGACCGAGATGGTCCGCCCGGATGGTATCGACGACGACCAGGATGACCGGGGCGGCATCCTCGACCAGATCGAGCCCGGGCGGCACTTCAGGTTTTCCTCCGCACGACATCGCCCCGATGAGGAGTGCCGTCCCCACGCTCCCACCTATCCCCCAGCGTCTGATCTCCATAGCCCTCTTAAACCTCATCGGCCTTCAGCGTCATGTTCTTCATCCGGCACGACCGGAACTGGTCAGGTCTGTCTCACCGACTGCACGACCTCCGACGGGTGTTCACGATGCAGTCGCCCGCCGGCGGTGGTCCGTAGGTGAAGCGAGTAAACTGTTACCCGTATGCCCTACAGCGCTGTCTTCCGATGCATCGCCGGGTGCGAGGCGGAGCATCCGCTGAGTGCTCCCCTCTATCGCTGCCCGACCTGTCACAACCTGCTCGAGGTCGCTCATGACCTCGACGCGCTTCGGGGTCGGTCTTCCGGCGCATGGATTCGCCTCTTCGACGAACGTTACAAGCGGACCACCTGGCCGTATGGCTCCTCGGTGTGGGGAAAGAAGGAGTGGGTCTGTCCTTTCGTGAGCGACGAGAACATCGTCTCGATGGACGAGGGCGGCACGAACCTGTTTTGGGCCGAACGATTCGGACGGGAACTGGGTCTCGACGAGCTCTGGGTCAAGCTCTGCGGAAACTCCCACACCGGGTCGTTCAAGGATCTCGGAATGACTGTCCTTGTGTCGGTCGTCAAGCAGATGATCGCCAACGGTCGAACGATTCGCGCGGTCGCCTGCGCCTCGACCGGGGACACGTCTGCGTCACTCGCCGCCTACGCCGCGGCCGGCGGGATTCCGGCTATCGTGATCCTGCCGCGGGGGAAGGTGTCGACGGCGCAGCTTGTGCAGCCGCTGGCCAACGGCGCACATGTGCTCGCACTCGACACAGACTTCGATGGCTGCATGGCGATCGTCACCCGTCTCGCGACGGACGAAGGCATCTACCTGGCGAACTCGATGAACAGCCTGAGGCTCGAAGGCCAGAAGACCGTGGCGATCGAGATCGTGCAGCAGTTCGATTGGGAAGTGCCTGATGTCGTGATCGTCCCGGGCGGCAATCTGGGGAACGTCAGCGCGCTTGGCGCCGGCTTCGAGATGATGCTGCAACTTGGGGTCATCGCGAAGAAGCCCCGAATCGTCGTGGCTCAGGCGGTTGCTGCGAATCCACTGTACCTGGCCTACACGAACGACTGGTCCTTCACCGCGGTTCACGCGCAGCCCACGCAGGCTTCGGCAATCCAGATCGGCAATCCCGTCTCGATTCAAAAGGCGATCCGCACGCTCAAGGAGTACAACGGCATCGTCGAACAGGCCACCGAATCCGAGCTCGCTGAGGCCGCCGCGCGGGCGGACCGCACCGGTATGTTTAACTGTCCCCACACCGGGGTCGCGCTGGCCGCACTCGTCAAGCTACGAGAGCGAGGCGTCATCGCCTCAAGCGATCGTGTCGTCGTAGTCTCGACCGCGAGTGGATTGAAGTTCACCGACTTCAAGTTGGGGTATCACGAAAACCGCCTGCCGAAAGTGACCCCCCGGCACGCGAATCTGCCGGACGAACTTCCAAACGACTACGATGCTGTGCGCCAGGCGGTCGACAGTGTCGTTTCCGCCTGAGCTGATGGGCTGCGTGCTATGATTTTTCATTATGGCCGTGCCCCGGATCACCAAGGAAGAACTTCAAGCGAAACTCGAGGGCGACGCACCGCCCTGTCTCCTCGACGTCCGCTTGAAATACCCGTATGAGCACAGCACGGTGATGCTGCCCGGCGCTGTGCGTGTGGCGCCACCCGATTTCGACCTGTCGTCGCTACCCCGCGATCGTGACATCGTGGCCTACGACTCGGATCCTCAAGAGCTGGTGAGCGCTCGCATGGTGGCACGGTTGATCCGGGAGGGATACCAGGCCAGCGCCCTTCAGGGAGGAATCTCAGAATGGCTGACAGCCAAGCTCCCCACCGAAGAGAAGTCCGCGCCCAAGCAAAAACCTCCAGAAGCCGGCGCCCTCGGCTGACACCGGCTCGGATCGGCGTGGCGAGATTCTCACCGGCCAGACAGAGACACCGGAGCATGGCGTGCGCGACGGCTGGCGTCCTCCTCGTCGCCGCCCTGTCGAACACTGAAGCGCAACCCGCTGACGCGCCTCCGCTCGACCAACTCGTACAGAATCTTCAGGTGAAGTACGACTCAGTTCGTGACTTCTCGGCCGACTTTGAGCATCGGTACACCGGCGGTCTACTCAGCGTCTCACTCGTCGAACACGGAACCGTTCTCATCAAGAAGCCCGGCAAAATGCGGTGGAGCTACGCCACGGCGGAAGAGAAGCTCTACGTGTCGGACGGCGAGATGTTCTACTCCTACTTTCCCCTCGACCGACAGGTCATCGTCACAGAAGTCCCGCCGGACGCTCACGCATCGACACCAGCACTGTTCCTAGCCGGGAAAGGAAGCCTTTCTGAGGATTTCGACGCGTCGTACGAAGAGACGCCGGCCTCCCCTGATGCGTGGGTCATCCGACTGACCCCGCGCGTCGCCGATGCCAGCTATGCGTCGCTCGTCGTCACGGTTGACCGACGAACCCTGAGCATCACCGGACTGTCGACCTCGGATTTTCAAGGGGGTCAGTCGACCTACATCTTTACTCGACTCGAGGAGAACCAGGACCTGCCTGACTCGGTCTTCGAGTTCACCATCCCGAACAACGCTGACATCGTCTCAGACAACCCGTTCCTGCGCTGAATCGGCGCCCAGCGAGACCGTCCTGGCGCCGCCCGCCGCCGTACTACGTTCCGCTAGTGTCCTGCGTTTGATATACTGTACACCGAGGGTGGCGATGTCCCCGGGTGGCCAGGCGCGAAGAGCGAGCATATCGGGAATATTCGAGCGCGAGAAGAAGGTCTCGGCGCCGGCCGAATGTACAGATGTATCGAACGCAGGACACTAGGCGCGCTCTACGTCGACGTGCGCCCCAAGTGTCTTGAGACGGGGTACGAGATTGGCGTATCCGCGTTCGACGGTGCCGAGCGGCCCAACTCGGCTCACGCCGTTGGCCGCTAGCGCCGCTGCAATCAGCGCCATCCCGGACCGCAAGTCCCGCGTGTCGAGGTGACGTCCCATCAGCTTGCCTGGACCATTCACAATCATGCGGTGCGGATCGCACAGAAACAGATCGGCCCCCATCCCACTCAGCTGCTCGAGCGCGAAGAGGCGGAGCTCGTACATCCAGTCATGGATCAACGTTCGTCCCACCGCCTGGGTCGCCAGCACGCTCACGAGGCTCACCATATCGCTCGGGAACCCTGGCCATGGTGCCGTTGTGATCTGCCGAATGCCCCGGGGCTCCGACGGGCGCACGATCAGGCGGTCGTCCTCAACCGCGCACGTCACGTTCATCCGGGTGAGAATCGCGAGGATCGGCTCGAGGTCAGACGCTTCGACACCCCGGACCTCGATATCGCCGCCTGTCACGGCGGCGACCACCGCCCAGCTCCCAGCTTCGATGTAGTCACCGCGGAGTCGCCTCGACGCCCCGCCGAGCTTCATGCCACCGGTGATCTCGATCGTGGGCGTCCCCGCGCCCGAGATCCCCACGCCCATCGACTGAAGGAACTCGCACAGCTCTACAACGTGGGGCTCACACGCGGCATGTCGGATCTCCGTTCGGCCGTCCGCCGCCGCGGCCGCCAGCAGGGCCGTCTCAGTGCCGGTGACCGACGCCTCCTCCAGGTAGATCGATGCCGGTTTCAGACCGTTGGGCGCCGACAGCTCATGGAGCTCGTCGGATTCATCGACAACGCCCATTGAACTGAGTGCCTGGAGATGCGCATTGATTGTCCGCCGTGCCGGAAAGTCACCGCCCGGAGGTGCAAGCCGAACCGTCCCGGTCCGCGCGAGTAGCGGACCGACCAACAGCACCGACCCACGCAATCGTCCAACGAGCTTGACGTCGGGCTCGTCCCTTGTGATGGTACGACAGTGAACTCGCACGGTGGTTGTGCCGACCCCGTCAACCTGTGCACCCAGACCCTGCAGCAGCTCGATCATGACGCCCACATCTTTGATCTGAGGCACGTTTGTCAGCTCGCACGGCTGCTCCGTCAGAACGCACGCGGCCAACAGCGGCAGCGCCGCGTTCTTGTTGCCCTCGACGTCGATGCTTCCACGTAGACAGTGCCCCCCTTCGACGACAAGCGCCGTCGGAGCGTGATCATCACCAGCTGCTGCGGGTCGTAGCGTGTGTCCGGTCAAAACTCCCCCAAATAGACGATCTCGTCACGAAGCATGACACCAAACTGCGCGTGCACTCCGGCGCGACAGGCTTCGATCAACGCTCGGATTTCACTGGGACTGGCCGTGCCGTCGCTGACAATGAAGTTGCCGTGGAGCGCCGACACGCGCGCCCGGCCGACCGATCGTTCTTTCAGTCCCGCCCTGTCGATCAGCGCGCCCGCCGAGGCCGGAACCCCTTCGGGAATCGGGTCGACGGCCGGATCCGGATTCCGAAAGATGCAGCCTGCACTTCGTGCGGCCAGCGGTTGCGTCTTCTTTCGATACGTGAGCGACTCTCGCGCGGCCGCGCGCAGCACCGTGGGGTCAGCCTCGCCCACAGAGAACTCGGCCCAGAGCGATGCCTCTCGGGTCCGCTGCAGACGGCTGGAGTCGTACCCAAACTCCATCTCCGAGGCGTCGACCCGATTAATCGCCCCGCCGGGCTCGACCAGAGCGACCGCCAGCACGCGGTCGCCGATCAACTCGCCTCTGAAATGAGCATTCCCGTACAATGCCCCGCCTACCGTTCCTGGCGTTCCGGCCCATCGCTCCAATCCGGCCAATCCCCGATTGATCGTCCAGCGAACGAGTCCGTTTAGCGACACGCCGGCATCGGCCCGAACGACTCCTGGACCGACCATTGCAACCGCGCCATGCCACATGCGAACGACGAGCCCCCGCACACCGCCGCCGCCAACGAGCACATTGGAACCACCGCCCAACACCGTGACCGGCAGACCGAGCTGTCGCGCGGCCATCACAGCACGAACGACATCGTTTGGGTCCGAGCTATCGAGAAACCAGTCTGCCGACCCGCCGACCTTGAACGTGGTCATCGGGGCGAGCGCCACGTCAGGCCGGCATCGCGGCCCAAACACGGCCGTCAGGCGATCGCGAACCGCCTCGCCTTGCCCCACATGCGGCTCCGCTCGACCGGTCATTCGCTTGCCGCCATCAGGGCCCGCTCTTGCGTGATCAGTGCGCGAACCGCCTCCGCCGGCGAACATGTCTCGAACTCAATCCAATCCGATGCCTTCAACTGCCCGACGACCGGCAGGTCGGCGGAGATCACCGTGGCTACCCGAGGATATCCGCCAGTCGTCTGATGATCGGCCATCAACACAATGGGAAACCCTTCCGGCGGGACCTGGATCGACCCGAACGGCACCGCAGACGAAATCACATTGACATCGTCTGGGAGCCGGAGCCGCTCACCCTCCAGACGATACCCCATTCGATTCGACTCGGGCGCCACGCGATATCGGGCTCGCTCAAACGCGTCACGTCCCGCCGCACCGAATATCTCGGTGTGCGGTCCAACGATAACGCGCACCCGCGCGCCCTCGGTGGGTATTCGGAAGACTGGTGCGCGGCGGGTTCCCTCAGGAACAGATCTTCCGGCGTCCGACGCAACATCGAGAGAGTCGCCTGCCCTGAGTGCACGCCCCCCGAGACCACCCATCCGACTCGCCACATGTGTTGACCGGCTCCCGAGCACCGATGGCACGTCGAACCCGCCGGCGACTGACAGATACCCTCTCGCCCCAGACCGTCGCCGACCGAAGGCGATGACCTGCCCGGGACGGGCCAGGTAGCTGGTATTGGTCGCGACATCGACACCATCGAGGCGAACGTCAAACTCCGCCCCTGTCACGGCGAAGAGCGTCGGACAGTCACAATCCAGCTCCGGACCGACCAGCGTGATCTCAAGCGTGGCCGCCGACGGTCGGTTGCCAACGATTGCGTTCGCCAGTCGGTGAGACGCCGTGTCCATCGAACCGGCGACGGGTACCCCAACATGCTGATAGCCCCATCTGCCGCCATCCTGAACGGTCGTGAACAGTCCGGGCCGCCGCACCCCAACGCTCATCGATTAGCCGGCCGCAAGCTCGTCGAACCGTTCTCGACCGACCGGCTCGAACTGAATCATGTCACCCGCGCGAAACAGAAACGGCTCGGTGCGTTCCAGATCAAACGGAAGGAGCGGCGTCTGTCCGATCAGCTGCCACCCTCCAGGCGCCGCCAGGGGATAGACGCCCGTCTGTTGACCGGCGATCCCAACCGCACCGGCAGGCACTGCGACCCTCGGCGACCGGCGACGTGGCATCGCCAGTTCCGGTGGCACGCCCCCCATGTACGCGAAGCCAGGGAGGAAGCCCAACATGTATACCCGGTAGGTCTGTGCGGAGTGACGCGCGATCACGTCGGCCTCACTACAGCCTCCAAATCCCGCGACCGCGCCAAGGTCCGGACCGTAGGGCCCCCCATAACAGACTGGCACGGTCAGCCGCCGGCCACTCGAGCGAGCATCGTCGACGGCGGCGTGAGCCCGTGCCACATCAGTTTCGAGGTCACGGACGACCGCTGCGGTGTCTGTTTTCAGCGGATCGAAATAGACCGTGACGGCACAGTAACTCTCCACGACATCCCGAACCCCGGGGCGCGCCCGCTGACGGACGGCATGCGCAACGGCCAGGACACGGACGTTGAGACCGGGATCGATCCGTTGCTCGCACTCGACAACGAGCGCGGCATCTCCGACACGAGAGAGCGTCCACCCTCCGATCAAAGGCATCACCCCCGAAACGGCCTGGGTCTAGCGCGCCGCCAGTGCCGCGAGCAGCCTGTCATGAATATCCCCAAATCCACCGTTTGACATCGCGATGATCTGGTCGCCGGGTCGCGCGTCTTCGACGACGACCGCCACCACATCGTCGACGGTTGGCACGAACCGAGCGGCAACGCCGGCGGCGGTGAGGTCGGCGACCAGCTCGCGTTCCGAGAGACGTTCCGATTCGGGGATGTCTTTTCGGTGCACCTCGGTCACCACGACTTCATCTGCCAATCGGAGCGCCTCGGCGAACTGCTGCTGAAAGACCCGGCGACAGGCGGTCACCGACCGCGGCTCGAACAGCGCCCAGACCCTTCCCGCTGGCATCGTCGCCCGCATCGCCGACAAGGTCTCACGCACCGCCGTGGGGTGATGCGCGAAGTCGTCATACACGGTGACCTCGCCCACGGCGCCTCGGATTTCCAATCGTCGTTTGACCCCGCGAAAACTCTGCAGCGCCTGCGCCGCCGCCTCTGGTGCGACACCCACCGCTGCGGCCGCCGCCATCGATCCGAGCGCGTTGCGGACGTTGAACGCGCCGAGGACCGGCATCGTCACGTGGGTCACCGGAGTCCCCAGACGGAGCACGTCGAACACGGTGCCTGACGTACCGTATTCGATATTGATGGCCTGCCAGTCGGCCGGCACTTCGAGGCCACAAGTTTCCACCGCGCACGGCGCCTCGGCCGCCAGCGATCGAGCCTCGCGGTCATCGGCGTTAAGGATCAGCCGTCCGCCGCCGGGAACCAGGCGGACGAGTCGACGAAAGGTTAAACGAAGCTCGTCAAGGTCGCGATAGATGTCGGCGTGGTCGAACTCGATGTTGTTGACGATGACCACCTCCGGTAGGTACTTGAGGAACTTCGCGGTCTTGTCAAAGAACGCACTGTCGTACTCGTCGCCCTCCACCACAAAGACATCGCCCGTCCCGAGGTGCCCGCTGGTACCGAGATTGCGTGAAATACCCCCAATCAGGAAGGACGGGTCGACACCCCCCTGGCTCAACGTCCACGCCAGCATGAACGCAGTCGTCGTCTTGCCATGGGTGCCCGCCACCACAACGGAGCGGGCCTTCCACAAGAACTCGTTCCGCAGCATCTCCGGAAGCGACGCGTAACGCACGCGCCGGTCGAGGACGGCTTCGAGCTCCGGATTCCCTCGGGAGATCGCGTTGCCGACGACGACCAGGTCGAGGTCACTCGAGATGTGTTCGGAGCGATAGCCATCCAGGAGCCTAATCCCGCTGTCGATGAGAAACTGGCTCATCGGCGGATAGACGTGTTGGTCGGAGCCCCGAACATCGAACCCGCGCTGCTTGAGGAGAACGGCCAGGGTGGCCATCGCCGTGCCGCACACGCCGATAAGATGAATGGTCTTCATCGGACAGCGCTCTCCTCGATAACGATCCGCGGCGTCGGATCCGTTTGCACCGTGACGTCGACCCCGAGCGGCAACGTCCAGAGCGGGCCCGCGGTATGACCGGTGGGAAAGCCGAAGAGTACCGGACCGTCGAATCCAGCCAGCTCGCCGGCAATCACGTCACGAGCATGACCGCCGTCCGGGTCAGCGCAACCCGGAAATTCAGCGCACACGACGGCCGACGCTCGCCGGAGCAGTCCACTCTGCGCCAGCTGGGTGAGCATCCGGTCGACCCGATAGGGGCGCTCACCCACATCATCGAGTAGCAACACGTATCCGTGGGGCGGGGCGAAGGCATACGGTGTCGACAGCGATGCGAGGAGCTGGGTCAGGGTCCCACCCAGTAGCATGCCGTGCGCTTCACCGGCCCGCAGCGCCTCTACGCTGTCCGGCGCCAACTCACCGAGCGGCACCCGTGCCGAGACCGCCCCCACCAGCGACCGTCGATCGTACCCACGATCGCCATCCGCCAGGTTGACCAGCATCGGGCCGTGAAACCCAACCGTCTGGCAGTGGTTCGTGAGAAGGACAAGCAAAGCCGTCAGGTCCGAACAACCGATGAACGGCTTTCCGCTTGATCTCATCGCGGCCGGGTCGAGCAACGGGAGCAGCTGCGCGCTGCCGTAGCCGCCGCGAACCGCGAAGATGCCTGCCACAGTCGGGTCGGTCCAGGCGGCGGCCAGCGACTCGGCGCGCCGCGCGGCTGAGCCCGCCAGGTACCGATCGCGCTCAAAGATCCGGTCGTCGAACACCGGTTCATACCCAAGCTGCTGAAGCTCAGCGACGCCCTGGTCGAACACGTCGCGGTCGAACGGACTCGCCGGCGCGACAACGGCGACCCGGTCACCCGACTGCAACGCGCGGGGTTTCCGCATCAGACAAACTGCCTCATCGCGTCGGCCACTGCTACGTGCTCATCGCAACCAAGCACGGCGCGGAGCTCGCCAGATGGAATCGGCCGACGATCTGGGGTCCCTGTCAGAAAGCGCGCCTTGACTTGATACTGGCGCTGGAGCGCGTTCTCGATCCTGGCGACGGGAAGAACCTCACGCTCGACCGCACGAATGAGCGCCTCGACCGCACGAACCTGCTGGTCTACATCCGGTGCGCACAGCAGCAGGACGTCACACCCCGCCGCAATCGCCGCGACACTCGCGCGCTCGACCGACCAGTCAGCTGCGATCGCCTGCATACTGAGGTCGTCCGTCGCGATGAGACCCGAAAACTCCAACTCTTGACGGAGCATCTCGGTCACGACATACGGAGAGAGCGTCGCAGGACACGTTTCATCCAGGGCCGGATACAGCACATGCGCCGTCATGATCATCGCGACGTTGCTGGCGACGGCAGCTCGAAATGGCGCAAGCTCTACGTCCCGCAGCCGCGCAGGCGGATGTTCGACGACCGGTAGCTCGTGGTGAGAGTCACAGCTCGTGTCGCCATGTCCGGGAAAATGTTTCCCGCAAGCGGCCACACCTTCTGCCTGCAGCCCGTCGATGATCGCGGCACCCAGGTTTGCCACACCCTCCGCCTGGTCGGAAAGCGCACGGTCGCCGATCACGGGATTGCGCGTGTTGGTGTGGATGTCGAGCACTGGCGCGTAGTCGAGCGACACGCCGACGGCCCGCAGCTCGCGGGCCAGCGCGCGGGCAAATCGCTCTGCAAGGAGTACTTCACCGCTTCGACCCAACGTGCACATCGGTGGCCACACCGTAAACGGCTCTTTCAAACGCGCCACCCGACCACCCTCCTGGTCGACACTGACCCACAGCGGGAGATCGTGCGACATCGTCTGGGCGTCGTACGCCAGCTCAGCGACTTGTTCGGGGGCCTCGACATTTCTCCCGAACAGAATGACGCCCCCCAGGTCATACTCACGGGCCACCGCGCGAAGCTCGTCAGGGACCGTTGGGCCAGGAAAGCCAGCCATGACCAGTTGACCGATATGGCGGCGAATATGTCTCGACATTAAAGGCCAACCTCGGAAGGCAGCGCGTGTCCCGCAGGCAGCAGATCATGACATTCGGCCAGCGCCGTCGCGATCAGAACCTGTCGTCCTCGGGACTCTGGTGGTTCGGTTGCGGACGCGATCGCGAACCATGTCGATCGCGCTCCCATTATAATGCGGCGTGCTGGTCCACTCGTCAGCACCCACTCGTCTTGATCTTGCCGGTGGGACACTCGACATCTGGCCCCTCTATCTGTTTCACGAAGGCGCTCAGACCCTCAACGCCGCGATCACGGTCAGGGCGGAGTGCACCCTCTCGACGCGTGAGGATGGCACCTGGCGCATCGAGTCGGAGGACACCGGCGAGACCCTGACTCTGGGTAACCTGGAGGAGGCTCCCGACGCACCTCGACACCGGCTCGTCCTCCGTCTGCTGCAGCACTTTCAGCCAGCGCCGGTCACAATCGCTACCCGCTCCGACTCGCCGGTCGGCGCCGGCTTGGCGGGCTCGTCGGCCCTCACCATCGCCCTCTGCGGTGCGCTGAGCCAATATGCAGGCGCGGCCTACACGGCTGAGTCGCTGATGAGCCTCGCGGCGAATCTCGAAGCGCAGGTCATCGGTGTGCCGACCGGCGTGCAGGACTACCGTCCGGCGATGTTCGGTGGTATCGCGGCCGTTGAGATGGGTCCGGCCGGGGTCACGCGGTCGGCGCTCGGCGTCGATCCAGACGAGCTCAGAGCCCGGCTCGTCCTCATCTACACGGGACAGTCGCGCGACTCGGGAATCAACAACTGGGAAGTTACAAAACGGCACATCGACGGTGATCGAAGCGTCATCAACCTGTTTGACGCGATTGCCGACGTCGCCACAACTATGCGCGTGGCGCTCGAGTCGTCCAGATGGGACGAGGTGGGTCGACAACTCGCTCGTGAGTGGACGCTCCGCAAGCGGCTGGCGCCCGGCGTCACCACCCCGACGATCGACGCCCTCGTCGACCATGGCCTCGAGGCGGGCGCCTGGGGCGCCAAGGTCTGTGGGGCGGGGGGCGGTGGGTGTCTGCTGTTCCTCGCGGATCCGTCCCACGTACCCGCCGTTCGGCAGACCCTCGCCAAGGCAGGGGCGACCATCATCGACGCCCGGATCGACTCGGACGGACTACGGGTCGAGGTGCGGTAGGGCGCGAGAGTCCTCATCGACGGACATGGACAACCAAGACATCGCTCGCATCTTTGACGAGATTTCAGATCTGCTGGAGATCAAAGGAGCGAATCCGTTCAAGATACGGGCGTATCGCAACGCCGCCGAGACGATCGCCAGCATCGCCGAGCAGGTGAGCGACATGGACGTCAAGACCCTCAGGGCGATCCCTGGAATCGGAAAGGACCTGGCCACCCGTATCCGAGAACTGTCGGACACCGGCACCTCTGCCTATCACACCGAGTTGCTCCAGGAGTATCCAGCCTCTCTCCTGGAGCTGCTCAAGTTACAAGGACTCGGTCCCAAAACGGTGAGCCTGTTGCATGGCTCGCTTGGAATCAAGACCATCGAGGAACTCGAGAGCGCGGCACAGTCCGGTCGACTTGACGAACTGCGCGGTCTCGGACCCAAGAAGCAGCAGCTGATATTGCGTGCGATCACCGAACGGCGCCGACGCTCCGGACGGCACCTGATCGCCGATGCGCATTCGGCCGCAACCACCGTGATCGACCACCTGCGCACCACCTACCCGCTCGGCCGGTTTCACGCTGTGGGCAGCCTGCGTCGCGGGTGTGACACCTGTGGTGATGTCGACATACTCGCCGTCGACACCGACCCGGCGGTCCACGACTCGTTCGTCGACTTCTCCGACGTCGATCGGGTCCTCGGCCACGGCGACACGAAATCGAGCATTCTCTTACGGGATGGCGTGCAGGTTGACTTGCGCCTCGTCCCGGCCGGAAGCGAAGGTGCGGCCCTGCAGTACTTCACCGGATCAAAACCTCACAATATCGCCCTCCGGGACCGCGCGATTCGTCTCGGACTCAAACTGAACGAATATGGCCTGTTTCGGGTGTCGGACGATGCCAAGATTGCTGGTGAAACTGAAGACGACCTCTACGCGGCGCTCGGTCTCTCTTTCATCCCACCGGAGCTTCGTGAGAACCGCGGCGAGATCGGCGCGGCGGAATCGGGCGCCCTCCCGCGACTGATCGAGCGTGGCGCCATTCGAGGGGATCTGCACTGCCACACCACGGCGACCGACGGTCGCGCCGACATCGAGACCATGGCCAGGGCGGCCTCGGCCGCCGGGCTCGAGTACTTGGCCATCACCGACCACAGTCAAGCGCTTGCCATGGCGAACGGACTCGATGAGACGCGCGCGCTCGAGCACGCGCAGGCAATCCGCGAGGTCGACCGCCGTTTGCCGGAGATTGCGCTCTTGGCGGGAATCGAGTGCGACATCCGGGCGGACGGGACGCTCGACCTTTCAGAGGATTGTCTCGCGCAGTTGGATATCGTCATTGCGTCGGTCCACTCCGCGTTTGGCCAGTCGGAGCGTGAAATGACCGACCGAGTGCTGCGAGCCGTTGAATCGCCGGTGGTCGATGTGATCGGACATCCGACCGGACGGTTGCTGCTTCGGCGCGAGCCGTATCGTCTCAATGTCGAAGAGCTCATCGAGTCCGCGGCCCTGCATGGTGTGGCGCTCGAAATCAATTCGCAGATTCACCGCCTCGATCTGAGCGACGCCCACGCCAAACTGGCGCGTGACCGTGGCGTCAAACTGGTCGTGTCGACCGATGCCCATACTCCGGACAGCTTCAGCCTCCTCGATTGGGGCGTTCTCGTCGCCAGACGAGCCTGGCTCGAGCCGAGTGACGTACTCAACACCAGCCCGGTCGATACGCTTCGGGCGGCGCTGCGACGAACGGCGTCCGGTCACACTTCGCCGGAGGGCAGATGAGCCAGCGAACACTCAACGAGATCAGGCGTCTCTACGAGCGGGCGACGGCGGCCACCGTCGAGCGCGACTTGCGGCGAGCGGTCGAGATGCTCAAGACGCTCCCGGACGAGCAGACACGGGAGCGCGCCGCGGTTTTTATGGACGGTCTGTCTCAGATGCGATCCGAGTGGCGCTTGGAGAAACAGCGTCGAGAGCGAAAGTCAGACGCCACCGCTACACGGAAGACACGCAGCCCTCGAATGAAACGTCGCTAGTGTCCCGAGTTCGATATACCTGTACATTCGGCCGGCGCTGCATCCCGTCTGGCGGCGAGGCGACGTCGGATGACAGACCAGCGTCGGCGACGTCATCGACTAATGCGTCCCCGCCTTCGCTGGCCGAACCGGCACTGCCTCTGAGACCAAAGTAGAGCAGCAGGCCAACGACGATCACACTGATGATCACCAGACCGATCGCGGTGCCTCTCACACCCGCTTGGTGTCGGCCGTGACCAGAGCCCGCTGGCTCGTCACGTGACCCGACAACTGTGTCGTGGCGCTGGTCTGGGTAGGCCTTCAGGAGCGCGTCGACCGTGTGCTCCGGGTCGAGACCGACTTCGGCGGCATACGAGCGCACGAACGCCCGAATAAACAGCCCACCCGGCAGCTGTCCGAGGTCGTTGGCCTCGAGCGCAGTCAAAACGCTGGGCGAGATCTTCGTGGTGTCGGCCAGCTGCTTGAGCGTCACGCCCCGACGTTCGCGGGCAGATCGCAGCATCGCGCCAAAGTCGGTTGAGTCAGGAGAGGACACAAGATAGCTATAGAAGCGAGGACCTCCCCTTGTCAAACTCCCGTCGAAGGTTCTTGACAACCGGATTGAGCTGATCGCTGGCGTCGACGAACTCGGTAATCGCCGCTAGCCCCGCCGCACCGGCTTGGCCGACGAGTCGGGCACGACCCACCGTCAGTCCACCGATGGCAAGCACCGGAACACTGACCGCCTGAACCATCCTCGCAAGTCCGTCTGGACCTATCGAGGTCTGTCCCGGCTTGGATCTGGTCTCGAACACCGGACCCGCGACGAGGTAGTCGAGTGCGCGCGGGGCAGCGACCCGAGTCGCCTCGCCCGCGTCGTGCACCGATCGCCCCACGAGCCACCGCGGCGGAGCCAGTGACCGCACTCGCTCGGCTGACATCGACGTCTCTTTGAGATGGACGCCGGCCGCACCGGCTGCCAGCGCGACATCGACGCGGTCGTTGACGACAACTCGGGTCGAGGTGGTGCTCGTCAGCGTCACGGCCCGGAGGACCAGAGCCTCGAGAGCCCGATCCTCAAGATCCGGCTCTCGAATCTGAATGAGATCGACCCCTGCGTGTGCGGCGTCTTCGATCAGACGGAGCAGCGCATTGATGCCGCCGTCTGGTGTTGGCCCGGTGAGCCGACGGCGGTCGGTCACTAGACAGATCACCGGTGCCGCGAGGTCGTCTCTCATCGCTGAGTGTTGTGGCGGATCGAAGTCCGCTGGTGGCCGGCGCGCCTTGGTCGCCGGGCGCCGCGCCCTGGGTGCGACGAATCACGCGGTCAGCACGTTAGGACGACGGCGGGTAGACTTCTTCGCGCAGGTCCTGAGAGGCAAGATCCACCGGCCGCGGCAGAATCGAAGGTCTCGCGCGGTCGTGCTGTTGGGACCACCGTCGCCGCAGCCAAGTCGTCACCTCGACCGCGGCCGCGCCGAGAGTCACGAGGCCGAACCCGCTGACTGCCCCTCGGACCGCATGACTGGTCAGCATCGGCTCGAAAAACGGAAGAGACTCGACGAAGTAATTCCGGTCCCAGAAACGTGTCCAGGGCGCGACGATCAGGACCAGTCCGACCTCGACGAGGTAGACGATCACGAGGACACGATTCAGACGTCCGATCTCCTCCCCCTTCCGTTCCCCGACGCCGCTGCGCGGCCGGGGAGATCGATCCTATCAAACCCCGGCCGGACACGAAATGAGGTCCGATGCACCGGGGACTCACCGAACCGCGCTACGGCCGCGAGGTGCTGGGGGGTCGCATAGCCTTTGTGACTGTCAAACCCGTATCGAGGGTCGTGAGTGTGCAACTCCCGCATCTCACGGTCACGGGTGACCTTGGCAACAATCGACGCCGCCGCGATGGCGGCGCACCGTCGATCCCCGCCGATGACACGACGTTGAGGAAGGAACAGATTGGGAATCCTGAAACCGTCGACCAAGACGAAATCAGGCAGCGGAACCAAGCCGTGGACGGCTCTCCGCATCGCTTCCAGTGACGCCTGGTGGACGTTGAGGTCGTCGACTTCTTCGGGCGCGGCCGAGGCGATCGTCCAAGCTTCCGCCCGCCGGGTGATGTCGGTGTAGAGTCGCTCGCGGGCCGCCGGGGTCAGAAGTTTTGAATCACGAACACCCTTGATCGGACGATTGGGATGCAGCACGACGGCGGCCACCACCACCGGACCGGCCAGACAGCCGCGGCCCACCTCGTCGACACCCACAACTCGCGAGAATCCGAGCCGCCGCACCGCGTTTTCGACCGTCCGCGATGCCGTTCGGCGAGGCACCGGCTACCTACGGGCCTCTGGTGAAGGTCGCGCGTCCACTTCACAGACTCCTAGCTCGTGGGTCGTCGCCGCTCGCGCATCCGCGCGGCCTTCCCTCGGAGCTTCCGGAGAAAATACAGCTTCGCCCGCCGAACACGGGCAGACCGAACGATGTCGATCTTGTCGATCACCGGAGAGTGCAAGGGGAACACCCGTTCGACGCCCTGACCGAAGGAAACCTTGCGGACGGTGAACGTCGCGCGAGAGCCACCCCGATGCTGACCGATGACGATCCCCTCGAAGACCTGGATCCGCTCCTTCTCACCTTCTCGAACCTTGACGTGCACGCGAACGGTATCTCCCGGCCGCATCTCCGGGCGCTCCCGCAACTGGGTGCGTTCAATCGCTTCAATTGCCTTCATGCGCCTGCCCTCGCCTTTCGCTCCAACGCCGAATCCCGCAGCTGTTGCAGGATCTCTCGCTCTTCCTCATCGAGCCTGGGTCCCCCCTGGGCCAGCAGGTCGGGTCGCCGCTCGAGGGTTCGTTTAACCGCCTCGTACTTTCGCCACCGCCGGATCTCTTCGTGGTTCCCCGACAACAGCACCTCCGGCACCGTGTCGCCGTTCACGTCGGCGGGGCGAGTATAGTGCGGGTAATCCAAGAGTCCTCGGTCGAACGAGTCGTCACGCACCGAGGCTGCGTCGCCCACCACACCGGGAACGAGGCGACCGACCGCGTCCAGAATCACCATCGCGGGTATCTCACCCCCGCTCAACACGTAGTCGCCGATCGAGATCTCCTCTGAGACGACGCGCATGCGGACGCGCTCGTCAATCGCTTCGTAGCGCCCACAGAGCAAGACGATATGGCCGAGCAGGCTCAGCCGCAGTGCCTCAGCGTGGGTCAGTGGCGTCCCTTGGGGCGATGTCAGGACCACCGCATTCGGAATGCCCCGCTTTCGCTCCACCTCTTTCACTGCGCGGAAGAACGGCTCGGGCTTCATGACCATGCCCGGGCCGCCTCCGTACGGCACATCATCGACACTCCGGTGGCGGTCGGTCGTGAACTGGCGCAGGTCGTGGACCGCAACGTCCAGCAGGCCCCGGCCGGTCGCTCGTCCGACGACGCCCTCGGCGAGGAACGACTCCACCATCGAGGGAAAGATCGTGACAACGTCGAATTTCACCGTACCCTCGAGTCCCTCGTCACACCGCTGCGAACCACGTGGTCGGGACACTAGGCTCGGCGGTTGAGCTCCAGCAACCCAGACGGCGGATCGATGACAACCCGCTTCCGGTCCGGCTCGACCCGCACGCAGATCGGATCCGCGAGTGGAATATCGACCTCATCGCCAGCATCATCCGCCCGCACCACCAGGCGGCTCGCTCCAGCCACACCCTGCACGGCGATCACCGTGCCGACCAGGGTGTCCTCCACCGTCCTGACCTCGCAGCCGATCAGCACGTGCTCGTAGTACGCCCCGTCGGGCAGCGGCTGTTGGTCGGACATCGGCACTCGAAGCTCGTGGCCGACAAGCGCCTCGGCCTTCGAGATGGAGTCGAAGCCCTCGACGGCGATGACCGGACGTCCTGACTGCAATCGGGCATCCTCGATTCGAAGCGCCCGTAGACCACCGGCAACACTCGCGTAGACCGTGCCCTCCCGTCGAAAGCGCCGCTCGGGAAAGTCGGTCTCGAGATTGACGATGACCTCACCGCGCCGGCCATGCGTGCGTGCGACACGACCGACGACAACCATCGCGTCCCAACGAGTCTCCGCCTCCGCGGCCACCGAGTCTCCTAGCCTCGCCCGTCTTTATCCAGATCCAGGAAATCGACGGTGGCGCGTTGTCCGTCCAGCTCTGCGGTGATCCCAGCCAATGCGCGAATCGCCGTCGCCGTCCGGCCTTGGCGCCCGATCATCTCCCCCAGGTCGCCCTCAGCGGTTCGGACCTCAATGTAGGGCCCGTCACGGCGCTCCGATTCGGTCACATCCACCAGGTCGGGGTAATCGACGAGCGCCCTGGCGATGACCTCGACCACGTCCTTGGCTCGACTCACGACCCTGTGACCTCGTCGACCGGCGGAGCCTCAGTCGTTTCCACTACCTCGGCACCCGTCGTGGCCGCGACTTCGGGCCCAGGTGTTTCCGGGGCGGGCTTCGGCGCGGTCGGCGCCGGCGGCGTGGCCGGCGTCACCTCCGCGGCAGCCTCACCGGCGGGGTGACGGGTCAGGAGCGTTCGCACGGTGTCGCTTGGCTGCGCGCCCCGTGTCAGCCAGTGCTCGAGACGTTGATGATTCAGCTGGAAGGTCTCGGGCACTGTGGTCGGGTTGTAGTGCCCTAAGACCTCGAGGGCCCGCCCGTCACGAGCCGCATGGGAGTCGATCACTACGACCCGAAAGAATGGGCGCTTTTTCGCGCCCAGCCGCCGCATTCGAATTGCCAGCATACTGGTCCTACCTCACATCCTCTGAAGCACCATCCTGCATGGAGCTCCGTATCTCGTCTGCCTCAACGCAGCGCCTGGCCGTGACGGGATCCTGCGAGTCCCAGCCTGCCCGCGCGCTGACGCACCTTGCCTTTGCGTTTGCCGGCGACCCCCTTGGCCGCCTTGAGCATCTTCCGCATCTGCCCGAACTGCTTCAGTAGTCGGTTCACATCCTGAACGTCCGTTCCGCTCCCACGCGCAATCCGCTTGCGCCGACTACCGTTGATCACGACCGGAGTCCGTCGCTCGACCAGGGTCATCGAGTCGATGATCGCTGCCGTTCGAGCCAGCTGTTTCGGATCGACGTCCTCGGCGTTCCCCAGCGGCTTCTTCCCTCCGAGGCCAGGAATCATCCCCACAAGTTGGTCGAGCGGACCCATCTTCCGAATCGAGTCCATCTGGCCCCGGAGGTCCTCGAGGGTAAACGACTCGCGCCGAAGCTTCTCAGCGAGACGCTCGGCGTCATCGTGGCCGACCGCCTGCTCCGCTCGCTCGACGAGCGTCAAGATATCGCCCATGCCGAGCATCCGGGACACGAGGCGCTCGGGCTGGAACAGCTCGAGGTCGTCGAGTCGCTCGCCGATTCCGCCGAACACGATTGGGACACCGACGACCGACACCACCGACAGAGCCGCGCCACCCCTGGCATCGCCATCCATCTTGCTCAGCACGAGACCGGTGACCTGTGAGCGGCGGTGGAACTCACCCGCGCTCTTGATCGCATCCTGCCCGGTCATCGCATCGGCGACATACAAGAGGTCCGATGGGACGACGGCCCTCTTGATCGCCTCGAGTTCGGACATGAGCTCGTCATCGACGTGGAGACGCCCAGCGGTGTCGACGATCACGGTGTCGAAGCCAAGCTGTTTGGCTTCCTCGACGGCCGTGGTTGCGCGATGGATCGGGTCCAGATCGTCCACCGGGTCGTGTGTGCGCAGCCCACCCTGCTCGCACAACACCCCGAGCTGCCGAATCGCCGCAGGGCGCCGCACGTCGGTCGAGACCAGCAGCGGATGCCGTCCCTGACCGACGAGCCATCGTCCCAGTTTGGCGCTGGTGGTCGTCTTCCCCGACCCTTGTAGTCCCAAAATCAAGACCGCGTGGGGCCGCTGGGCCGACCGGCTCAGGCCGCCTGCGCCGTCACCAAGCAAGGCCAGCATTTCGTCGCGAACGATCCCGACGACTTGCTGGGCCGGTGTCAGACTATCGAGAACCGTCCGGTCGATCGCCCGGTCGCGGACCCGGTCGACGAACGCCTTGACCACCTTAAAATTGACATCGGCCTCCAGGAGCGCGATGCGGATCTCCCGCAAGGCAGACTCCACCGCTTCTGGCGTCAGGCGAACTTCGCCACGCAGGGACTCGAAGACATCTTGGAAGCGTGTCGTGAGGGAATCGAACATCGTGCTACAGGTCGTGACCCAGTGCTACATAATCCGATAAGCGCTTTGAAAACAATCGCTTATCGTAGCTGACGCATGTGAGCGATGTCAACGGAACGGACGCTACACCGACGAGAGTTTGTGCCCGAGTTTCTCTTTCTTCGCCTTGAGGTAGGCCTTGGAGAACTCCGACGCCGGGATTTCCAGCGGCACCGACTCGACGACCGACAGGCCGTACCCCTCCAGCCCGATGAACTTGCGGGGGTTGTTGGTTAACAGGCGCATCGTCTGGACGCCAAGGTCGCCGAGAATCTGCGCACCGATCCCGTAATCGCGCTGGTCCGCCTTGAATCCGAGCCGCTCGTTCGCCTCAACGGTGTCCAGCCCCGCATCCTGCAGCTGATACGCCCGAATCTTGTTCGACAGCCCGATACCCCGACCTTCCTGATTCAGGTAGAGCAAGACGCCTCTTCCCTCGGTGGCGATTCGCCGCATAGCCAATCCGAGCTGGCGCCCGCAATCGCACCGCGCGGAATGGAACACATCGCCCGTCAAGCATCGAGAGTGGACCCGCACCAACACATCACGCCCGTGCCCAACGTCGCCACGGACCAACGCCACATGGGTCTCCCCGTCAATCAGACTCTCGTAGGCGTGGACGTGGAACAATCCCTGTTCTGTCGGCAACTGGGCCTCGGCCACGCGTCTGATGAGCTTGTCGTAGCGCATGCGATGCTTGATCAAGTCCGCGATGGTGATCATGAGCAGACCGTGCTGCTTCGCAAATTTGGTCAGCTCCTTGACCCGTGCCATCGTACCGTCATCGTTCATGATCTCGCAGATGACACCGGCCGGAGACAGCCCGGCCAACCTCGCCAAATCCACGGCGGCTTCCGTCTGTCCGGCCCGAACCAGTACCCCTCCCCCACGTGCGCGGAGCGGAAACATATGACCAGGTCTGGCGAGATCACTCGGCTTCGTGGCGGGGTCTATCGCCGCCCGCACGGTCGCGGCGCGGTCAGAGGCCGAGATCCCAGTACTCGTGTCCCGTTTGGCTTCGATCGCGACGGCAAACGCCGTCTCGAAACGGGAGGTATTCTCGTTCACCATCATCGGAATGTTCAGCTCGTCGAGCCGCTCACCAGTCATCGGCAGACAGATGAGGCCCCGCCCGTACCGCGCCATGAAATTGATGGCGTCGGGTGTGATCTTCTCGGCGGCAATCGTGAGATCCCCCTCATTCTCGCGGTCCTCGTCATCGACGACGATGATCATCCGACCATCGCGAATCGCCTTGACGGCGTCATCGATTGCGGCGAACGGGCCGGTCTGACGCCTGACGGGGCTGGGTGTCCTCCGCTTCCGGGCCGGTCTCTTGGCTGTCATCGGAACTCCTCAGGCGGTTTCGCGAACTGCCTTGACGACGTACTTCCCGATGATATCGCATTCGAGATTGACCGGCGTCTCGGGGCCGCTGTTCCGCAGGTTGGTGTGCTGCCAGGTATACGGCACAATCTGCACGTCGAACTCTTCGGGCCGCAAGGCTGCGACGGTCAAACTGATCCCGTCGACCGCGATCGAGCCCTTGGGTACGAGGAACGATGCCAGCGGGGGATCGTACGCGAACGTCACCATGTTGAACTCCTCCTGGGGGCGAACCTCACGAATGCGACCGACGGCGTCGACGTGGCCAAGAACGAAGTGGCCCCCAAGCCTTGCATCGACCCGAAGAGGACGCTCGAGATTGACCATCGTCCCTGAGCCGAGTCCGCCAAGCGTCGTGACCCGGGCAGTTTCCGGCGAGACCTCGGCATCGAAGGCGGCGTCACTCTTCTCGACGACCGTCAAGCAGACGCCGTTCACCGCGATGCTGTCCCCACGCGCAAGATCTCGGGCCAGCGTCGTACCGATGCTCAGTCGAACACCGGCGGGAATCTCCTGAAGGGCGACCACTGCGCCCGTCGCTTCAATCAATCCGCTGAACATAGCCCTCCGTGAGCGTATCCGGGCCGTACTGCCGAACGGTGCGGTCGCCCAATTCAGTCCACGCGAACTCCAGCCACGCCACGCCGTCCGGCCCCAAGTCGACGGGAGCCACGAATTGCTGCACACGGTCCACCAGATCGGCCTCCCACGCAGCACGGTGAATCGTCACGCCGCCTTCGAGCACCAGCGAGGTCACGTCGAGTGCACCGAGCCGCCGGAGTGCCACGCCGATGGTTGCGGCGTCGTCACGCAGCGCCTCCACTCGGACCCCGGCTCTGCGTAGCTGATCGGCCAGGGTGGGTCGGCTTGCAACCGCACCGTCAGTCGTAAAGATGATCACCGGCCCCTGATTCACGGTGCTCACCACGCGCGCCGTCACCGGCGTCCGTAGACGTCGGTCGAAGACCACGCGCGTCAGTGGACGCGGCCGGTGGACACCACGTATCGTCAACAGCGGATCGTCAACAAGCACCGTCGTCGACCCGACACCAATGGCGTCGACGCCGGCACGCATCCGATGAATCGCCTCGTTAGCGCGATCGGACGTGAGCGGCGTTCGCTCTCCGGGACGGGCCGAGATCTTTCCGTCTCGGCTCGTCGCGGCCTTCATCGTGACGAACGGCCGACACAGCGTGATCCAAGTGTGAAACGCCTCGTTCAACCGCTCGGCGGAGCGACCTCGGACACCGACATCCACATGCACACCATGTTCGCGGAGATAGCCGACACCGGCGCCACGCACGCGGGGGTTCGGGTCCACCGCGCTGACCACGACCCGCTGGATACCCGCGTCGACGACCCGCTCCGTGCACGGCCCCGTTCGCCCACGGTGACTACATGGCTCGAGCGTACAGTAGAGCGTCGCGCCCCTGGCTCTGCTCCCGGCCGCCTCGATCGCAACGATCTCTGCGTGAGGCCCACCTGCCCGTCGGTGGTATCCGGTGCCGACCACGACACCCTTGTCAGACACGACGACCGCGCCGACCATCGGATTCGGACTTGTGTGTCCACGCCCGCGCTCGGCCAGAGCGAGCGCCTGGTCCATGTACGACTCGTCCTGGGAATGCGCCGCCCCGCCGCGTTCCGCCGCGGCCTCACCACCCGGCTGGGCTGGCAAAGAGTCCCTCAACATAATCCTCCGCGGAGAAGGGGAGGAGGTCGTCGACTCCCTCGCCGACGCCAACATACTTGATCGGGAGTCCAAGCTCCGCCGCAATGGCGATCGCGATCCCACCCTTTGCGGTGCCGTCAAGCTTCGTCAGCACGATCCCGGTGACGGCCGAGTGCTCAAGAAACTGTCGGGCCTGGGCGAGACCGTTTTGGCCGACGGTCGCGTCAAGCACGAGCAGCACATCGTGGGGAGCACCCTCAACCTCGCGTGCGACGATACGATGAATCTTTTCCAGTTCCCCCATCAGGTTGACACGTGTGTGAAGGCGTCCGGCGGTGTCGACCAGTACGACATCCAGGTCGCGGGCCCGGCCGGCCTGGAGGGCATCGAAGACGACCGAAGCCGGATCAGCTCCGTCCGCCGCCTTGACGACCTCCACGTCAGCACGCTCGGCCCAGACGCTCAGTTGCTCGACGGCCGCGGCGCGAAAGGTGTCGGCGGCACAGACGAGAGGACGCTCGCCGTTGACACGCATCAGGTTCGCGAGTTTGCCGACAGTAGTGGTCTTCCCCGTGCCATTGACACCGACCACCAACATGACCCGAGGGCGGCTGCCATTAGCAGCGGGAACCTCTGCGCTCTTGAGAACCTGGAGAAGCTCGTCCTTGAGCTCATCGAGCAGACTGCCAGACCACCCCGGCTCGGCCCGGCGTGACTTCAACCGGTCAATGATCCGATTGGTGGCGGTGACCCCTACGTCAGCTTCTAGGAGCAGCGCTTCAAGCGCGTCCAGCGTCTCGGCACTCCCCCCCTCGGCCGCGCGGACCACGGCCGGGCTCCCCAGCAGCTCGTCGACCCGATCCCCAAGCCGCTCGGCCGTCCGGCGAAGTCCTGCGCGCAGGCGATCAAGAAGCGCCGTCACGTGATCTCGGCCTCCGACCGCTGCCGGCGAAGCATGAGATCTTCGACCGCGGCGCGTGGCTCCTTCCGACCGGCAAGCACCTCCGCCATCTGAGCCGTGATCGGAAGCTCGACGTCGTGCCGCGTACCCAGCTCAAGAGCGGCGCCGGTCGTCCGCACTCCCTCTGCGACAGTCTTCATCCCGGCCAACACGACGTCGAGCGAATGGCCGCGTCCCAGCTCCAAACCCAGCCGCCGATTGCGGCTCAGGGCTCCGGTGCACGTCAACACCAGGTCACCAAGTCCACTCAAACCGGCCAGCGTTTCACGGCGTCCGCCTACCGCCACCGCAACACGCGAAATCTCGGCAAGCCCGCGCGTGATGAGCGCTGAGAGGGCGTTGTGACCGAGACCCAGCGACTCGACCACGCCCGCCGCAATGGCGATGACATTCTTCATCGCGCCGCCAATCTCGACGCCGACAACATCCTCGGTGCCATACAGTCGGAAGCTGCGCGATCGGAACTCCCGCTGCACCGCTTCGACCGTTGACCCGCACCGCCCGGCCACACACACGGCGGTCGGCAGTTCTTGGGCGAGTTCTTTCGAAAAACTCGGGCCAGAGAGCACGGTCACGTGCCGCGACGATCCCAGCTCCTGTTCGATCACCTCGGTCATCCGCAGCAACGTGCCCACTTCCAACCCCTTCGTGGCGCTGACGATGACGGCGTCATCGGCGATCGCCGACGCAGCACTCTTGAGGACGTCCCGCGTGCCATGCGACGGCACGGCCGAGACGACGCACAGAGCGCCAGCGAGTGCTTCCCCCAGCGAGCTCGTCGGATGCACGGCGCCTGGCAACTCGACTGTCGGTAGATAGATTCGGTTCTCACGGTCGGCGAGCATGTCCGCCATCAGCGCCGGGTCGCGTCCCCAGAGCCGCACCTGTTTCCCGAGGCCACCCAGATGGACGGCGAGTGCGGTGCCCCACCCTCCGCTACCCAGCACGGCGACTGGATGCAGCGCTGCCGGCGCTGTCGTCATACCCCTCGCTCTCCTATTCGTCGCTCACGCCCCGCATACAACCGCCGCATGTTCGACATGTGACGCAACAGCACGAGAATCGCGACCACCAGTGCCGAGACCACGACGGGTGGCGATGAGGCCGTTGCGTAGGCGAGCGGTGCCAGGGCGAGTGCGGCCGACATCGAGCCCAGCGAGACGTACCGGGTCAGGCCACCGATCAGCACAAATATGATGGCGGCCGCGAGGGTGGCGGTCGGCGCCAGAACGGCGAAGGCTCCGCACGCCGTGGCGACACCCTTCCCTCCGCGAAACTTCAGCCACACCGGAAGAATGTGCCCAGCCACGACCGCTGTGGCGACAAGGCTCTGAATCACCTGGTCGGCTCCCAGACTGCGTGCGGCAAACACCACGACGTACCCCTTGCTCATATCCAGCACCAGTACCGCAAACGCGACCGATGCCCCCGTTGTTCGCAGCACATTGGTCGCACCGATGTTCCCACTGCCGGAATAGCGGACGTCAGTTCCACCCCAGCGGCGGGCCAGCACAAAGGCGAACGGAATGCCGCCGACGACGTAGGCGGTGCCCACAAGCCAGATACTCATCGTTCTTGTGCAGGCGAACGCGGGTCGGTCCTGCCCCTTCAGTATGCCCTACTCGGGTCTGAGTGACCCGTTGCGGTCGAATCACCCAGGCGGCCGCTGGTCAGGACATGATAGGTAGGGCGCCGACGGGAGAGGCGGCTCTCATACAGGACAACCCGGCCGACACGCCAGCTCGGCACTGCGAGGGGGGTCGTCTCGAGGGCCGTGCGGACCTGGGTGGCTTCGGCATGTCCGATCTGCTTCACCCGACCGACCGTGACGTGTGGACGGAATGGCCGCGCCGCAACCGCGTGACCGCAACCCTTGAGGCGTCCGGCGACTTCGTCGTGCAGGGCACAGAGCTGGGAGTGCCCCGCGCGCACACCGAGCCAGACAACCCGCGGCGCCCCTCGATTCGGAAACAATCCGCAGCTGTCGAGAGTCACGTAGAACGCCGGCTGTTGGAATGGTGATTCGACAGCGGTACCTACACGGGCCAGTCCGCTCGCTGGCACCTCTCCGAGGAAGCGGAGAGTGATATGCAAGTTCGACGTCGCGACCCACTTGACTGAGGCCTCCGAGAATGCGGCGAGGCGACCCAAGGAGGCGACACACCTGCCGACCGCCTCCCGCGAGGTGGATGCCAGCTCGACCGCGACGAACACCCGCATACTTTCCCCGCGAGACTGTCCGGCTAGACCCGTTGCAGCTCTCGTCGGAGCATGTCGAGAACCGTCTGAGAGGCCTGAAACTTCACACGATCGCGCTCGCCAGGAAACCGGGCCGTGAGCGTTCGGATCGGCCCACTGGCGCCAGCCAGACCAAACCACACAGTGCCCACCGGCTTCTCATCCGATCCACCGCCCGGGCCGGCGATACCGGTGACTCCGAGCCCATAGTCGGCACCCGTTCGATGGCAAGCTTGCACAGCCATCGCCGAGGCGACCGCCTCACTTACGGCGCCATGCTGAGCGATCAGGGCGGCATCGACACCGAGCCAGACCTTCGCCTCATCGCTGTAGACGACCCACCCCGCCAACACGTACGCCGAGCTCCCCGGCACATCGGTCAATCGTGAGGTGGCCAGGCCACCGGTACACGACTCGGCCAGCGCGATACGCTGTCCGCGGCGGGTCAACAGCCGGCCGACCACCAACTCCAACGATGCTCCATCGGTGCTGACCAAACTGTGCCCCAGCACGTCTGCGAGCTCGGCAGTGGCGGCATCAAGTAAACGCGTGGCTCGGTCCGTGTCGTCACCAGCAGTCGACAGGTGGAGCTCGAGTTGACCCAGTGACGCGAGGATCGTCGTATCGATCGGCTGTCCGGAAGCCCGCCATTGTGAATAGACCGGCTGGGTCAGCTCCTCAACATGCGACTCCGTGCGTCCCACAATCGTTAGGACCCGACGAAAGAGCCGATGCCCCGAGGTTCGCGCTTCGATGCGTGCACTCAAGACCTGCTCGAACATGGGGCGAAGCTCCCGGGGCGGTCCCGGCAAGAGCAGACAGATCACGTCGCCCGACTCTATCCAGAGACCCGGCGCAGTACCGCGAGGATTGGGCAGGATGGCGGCACCCTCTGGCACCATCGCCTGGCGACGGTTGATGTCAGGCATCTCGAGACCACGCGACTCGAAACGGGTTCGAATATCGGAGCCGACCTCCGTGTCTTCGTGAAGCGGCAGGCTGAGGGCCCTCGCAACCGCAGTTCGCGTGACGTCGTCGTCGGTGGGACCTAGACCTCCGCTGAGCACGATCAGGTCGGCACGGGCCACGGCGTCTTGAATCGCCATGGCAATGTCATCCACATCATCACCCACCACCAGCTTGTACCGCACCACAACGCCGTGCGCGTTGAGCCGCTCAGTCAGGAACAACGAGTTGGTATCGAGCTTCTGCGGAGTGAGGAGCTCAGACCCGATCGCCAAGATCACGGCGCGTCGTAGCCGCGCCGACCCCGAGCTCACGTGGTCACCAGGAAGGACGACACCCAGACGAACAGACGGACGGTGCACGTCGCGTAGACCGCTGCAATCACGTCGTCGGCCATGATACCGAGCCCGCCGTGGAGCCGCTCAGCGTCGCCCGCTGGAAATGGCTTGACGATATCGAAGAGACGGAACGCCAGAAACCCCACCACAGCGGTCGCCCACGTGAGAGGCACCCAGAGCATGGTCAACAGCATGCCGGCGACCTCGTCAATCACGACCAGTCCCGGGTCTTCCCGTTTGGCGTGACGTTCCCCAACTCCCGACGCCCAGACACCAAGCACGACCGTGCCGACGAGAACACCCAGCTCGACACTGGGGCTACCGAGCAGGCGGATGGCGACGAGAAGCGCCAAGCCGACCGCCGATCCTGCGGTGCCTGGAGCGATCGGGAAATACCCGACATACCCCGCGGTCGCCACGAACAACCCGAACGCCCGCATCGATCAGGAGACCCTGACCACCTGGGTATTCGCGATCAGATCATGCAGTGTCCTCCGGCGGCCCAAAAACACTCCGGCAAGTCCGAGTCCCGCGGGTAGGACTGAGATAGCGTAGGCGACGGTTCGCGTCAACGCGCCGATGAGCCTGACCGGCTCGCCACTGCAGCGCTCTACTCGCAAACCAAGGGCCATCTTTCCGATCGTCTGACCGCCGCAGGCCGTCAGAATGATCAGATAGGCGAGGTCAAAAAACAGCAGAAACACACCCAGCGGGATAAGGGGCAGCTGCGCCGCCTCCGCAACCGAGAGACTCGCCAGACGTAGCGTGAAATAGATCACCGCGAGGTTGATCCCCAGGAGCAGAGTGGTATCGATCGCGAACGCCGCCATCCGCGCTCCTAGACCACGCAGCGTGTCGTTCGGCCAGGGTCCATCACCGTTAGCCGTGGGCGGGGCCGTCATCAACGATGTCCCGAACGCCAGCATCGGCGCAGGTGCGGCCGCGCGCGACCGCCGTACGGTGGCGACCGAAACCGACGACCGGTGAGTCACGAACGACGGTCGCGTCCGCTGTGTCGGGATCGAACCTGCCGGGTTCCGCGATGCGCCTGTCGTTGATGAAGCCTCTCTCAACACGAAATCGTCGAGCGGTCCGAGCGGGCCGGTCTCGGTCGTCCGATCGAGCTGGCGGCCACTCCCGGCACCCCTTCGCAGGTCACAGCCACATCGCACACACTTTCCACGTTCGTCGCGCACCGCTCGACGACACCGTGGGCATCTCATGGCTGCGCGTCCACCGTCGCCCCCGCACTGAGCGTCGCAGCGGCCTGCAGCGACAGCAGTTGACGCTGGATCGTCGCTCGCAGAGCGTCGGCTTCCTCCGCAAGTGGATCGCCAGAACCAACCGTGTCGAGCACGTTCAGCGCCGCATGAAGCCGACCGTCCTCAACCAAGCGCCGCGCACGTGAGACTCTCACACTGGCACCGGACGGAAGCGGCAGCGGCTCGACCGTCATCCGAGCGGGCGCGACCATACGCGGGGCGGGTCGGCCCCACACCAGCGACTCCCATTCGCCCCAGGACAACGCCATATAGCCGGCCGCCAGGACGACGCCGACAAAGAGTACCAGCGGCACGACCCGCACCCGCCGAGTGCCTGGGCCCACGCCTGGGTCGATCTCCCGTCGTCCGAAAGGGCGCGTCGCTTCACCCCGCCGCGGCAGCCGGTCGTCTCCCGCAGCCACTTCGAGCCGGTTCAACCTGTCGAGGACCGTCAGGGCTTCGTCTCGCCCGCCACCCTGCTCAACCGCAGACGTCAGCAACGACCGCGCTTCGGTGACGTCGCCGCGCTCGAAGGCCTCAACCCCCGTGTGCACCAGCTCCTCCGACTCGCGCAATCGTTCAGAGAGTGCAGCCCGGGCGCGCTCGATGTAGGCGCGGGCCCTGGCATGCGACCGGTCGAGGAACAGCACGCGGGTCCAGATGTCGATCGCGCGCTCGTATCGGCCTTTGAAATAGTGATCGAGACCTGAGAGTAGGAGACGTTCGATCTTCACGGTGCGATCGGCATCGGGCGATCGATCGGGAGACTGTGTATCACCGTGAAGCGGATCGACCATGAGGTCGTGCGATTATCGGATAAACCCGATCACCTGTCCAGGGTGAATTGGGACCGGTCGAGGACGGTGAAGATGACCCGGCCCAACGACGGAACGAATTGGCCCTGGCTCCGCTCACGCCGGTGTGCCGTACAATCCTGCCGTGACCATGGCTGCCATCGAAGCGGTGCCGAACATCAGCGAGGGACGTCGAGGAGCTGTACTCGAAGTGCTGGCTGATACAGTCAACCAGGTCCCCGACGCGTCCCTTCTCGACCTCTCCGCCGACCCCTCGCACAACCGCTGTGTGCTGACCATCGTCGGAAATGCCGACGCGTTGCTCGAGGCCCTGGTTGCCCTGTTCGATGTGGCTTCGCAGAGAATCGACCTCCGGACCCACCATGGGGTCCACCCGCGCATGGGGGCGGTCGATGTCGTGCCGTTCGTTCCCATTCACGACGCGTCGATGGGCGACTGTGTGGAGCTGGCTGGCCAACTCGGTCGCATCGTCGCCGACCGGTTTGCGGTCCCCGTCTACCTGTACGGCGAAGCGGCGACGCGACCGGAGCGGCGCGCCCTCGAGACGATCCGGCAGGGACAATTCGAAGGACTGGCCGAGAAGATGACGGCCGATGACTGGCGACCCGACTTTGGCCCGACGGCGCCTCACCCTTCGGCCGGTGCCTCGGCGATCGGTGCACGCGGTCCGCTGATCGCGTTCAACGTCAACCTTCAGACCGATGACATTGACGCGGCGCGGGCGATCGCAGGGACCATCCGGGAACGTGACGGCGGACTCCCGGGTGTCAAAGCGCTCGGCGTCAGACTCGCACACCGAGGAATCGTGCAGGTGTCGGTCAACCTCACTGACTACGCGACAACACCACTGCATCGAGTCTTTGCCGCGGTTGCGCGTGAGGCGACGCAGCGGGGGATCGGGATCGTCGACAGCGAGGTCGTCGGACTGGTGCCGATGGCGGCCATGGTCACGACCGCCGCCGACGCGCTCTGTCTCGGGCGCTTCAGCCAGAACCAGGTGCTCGAGGCGCGGCTGCAGTCCCTGGGGGTTCCTCCTCAGTCTCCGCCCGCCGGGGCGCAATAATGCCGAACGTTCGCATCTTACGATAGAGATTGCTCCGCTCGACCCCCAGCGCCTCTGCCGTCCGAGAGATGTTCCCGCGGTGGGTGACAAGCGATCGCACGATGTAGTCGCGCTCGAACTGCTCCCGTGCCGCGTGCAAAAGTGGCGCCTTGCCGATGTCGCCCGACTCGGTCTGGGGCGCACTACCCCTCGAGAGGAACGTCAGGTCGGCTGGACCGATCGTCTGACCCGGAACCATGATCGCCAGTCGTTCGAGGACATTGCGGAGCTCTCGGACGTTCCCGGGCCAGTCGTGGGATTCCAGCACGGTCAACGCCGCGTCGTCGAGGGTCTTCACCCGGTGGCCGTACTCGTGGGCGAACTCCGCGAGAAAATGGTCGGCGAGCAGCCTGATGTCTCGTCGGCGCTCCCGGAGGGGAGGGACAAAGATCGGGATCACGTTCAGGCGAAAGAACAAGTCGTCTCGGAACGTGCCGTCGTCGATCGCCGCCCGCAGATCCTTGTTGGTCGCGGCCAGAACCCGCACGTCGACCCGGACCCCGCCGCGCCCACCGACCCGCTCAACCACCTGCTCCTGCAGCACGCGGAGCACCTTCGCCTGCGTCTTCAGACTCATGTCGCCAACCTCGTCGAGGAATAGCGTGCCACTGTCCGCTGACTCAAACTTGCCCTCGCGGTCGGTGACCGCTCCCGTGAACGCGCCCCTGGTATAGCCGAACAGCTCGCTCTCGATCAGCTCTTCAGGAATAGCGGCACAGTTGACCTCGACGAATGCTCCGCCTGACCGCCGACTCATCGCGTGGACACTTCGGGCCACGAGCTCCTTGCCGGTCCCATTCTCCCCGTACACCAGCACCCGCCCATTCGTCGGAGCGGCCTTGGCGATCTGTTCCCGCAGGTGTAGCATCGCCGGGCTCTCGCCGATCATGACCAGCCGACGATCGACATGGGCTCTCAGCGCACGGTTCTCGGCTTCGAGCCGGCGTTGCCGGAGCGCATTGCGTGCGACGAGGACTGTCTTGTCGAGTGAGAGAGGCTTTTCCACGAAATCGAACGCACCCATCTTGATGGCGCGCACTGCCGACTCGATGTTGCCGTGACCGGAGATCATGACGACCTGGGCGTCGACATGGCGCTCTCGCAGCCTCTGGAGAGTCGCAAGCCCGTCGAGACCCGGCAGCCAGATGTCGAGCACGATCACGTCATAGGTCTGTCTGCCGACTCGTTCAAGGCACGCCTCTCCACTGTCGACGGCATCGACGCGGTAACCCTCGTCCTTCAGCACCCCGGACAACGCCGAGCGGACACCGGCTTCGTCATCGACAATCAGAAACGATGCCTTCACGCGCGTCCTCGCCCATCATCGACCATCAGTCTGCGTGCGACCTTGCCCACTCCGATCAACATGGGAGCTCGATCGTGAAGGTCGTACCGCTTGGAGTGTTGTCGCCAACCTCGATACTGCCCCCATGCTCGACGACGATCCGTCGAACAATCGCCAAACCCAATCCACTCCCGCGCCGCTTCGTCGAAAAATACGGCATAAACAGCTTCTCTCGAGCAGCCTCCGAGATGCCCGGGCCATTGTCTCGAACGATGATACGCACCACGCCGCTGGCCTCATCGTGCTCTGTCTGCACGGCGATCACACCCCGTCGTCCGTTCGAGCTGTTGCGTAGATGGTGTTCGAGTGCATCGACCGCATTGTCAATCAGATTGACGACGACTCGACGGAGCTGTTCCGGGTCGAACCGGGCCCGTGGGAGCGACGGTGAGAAGTGGCGCTCCACCGCAATGTCCTTGAAGAGCCCGTCGTAGAGCCCTAGCGTCTCATCGAGCAGGGCGTTCAGATCCGCGGTCACCGTCCGGGGCGATGGCATCCGTGCGAATTGTGAGAACTCGTCCACCAACGACTTGAGGGCCTCCACCTCGCCGACAATCGTGGCCGTGCATTCCTCGACCAGCTCACGTGAGGCCGGTGGCGCGTTGCCGAAGTGCCGACGGACCCGCTCGGCGCACAACTGGATCGGAGTCAGCGGATTCTTGATCTCATGCGCCAACCGACGCGCCACATCGCGCCACGTCGCCACCCGCTGGGCCCGAATCAGCGGAGTGATGTCGTCGAACACCATGACCGTGCCGTCGACATCGCCAGCCTCGCTCGGCAGCGCCGTGGCCGCCACTGCAAGATGCACCTCTCGTCCCTCTCGCCCCAGCGCCACCTCCTGAGCGCTGCGGTTTTCGGTGTGGGTGCGCGCGTTCATCAACACGTCTGCCAGCGGCCGAACATCCTCGCGAGCAAAGATCGTCGCGGCCGGCTGTCCCACCGCCGACGCATCGAGCGACAGCAGCCGCGTCGCGGCGCGGTTGATCGTGCTGAGCCGCCCCTCGGCGTCGACCGAGACCACACCGGTTGCGATCCGCTCGAGAATCGTTTCGATGTACTGGCGGCGCTGATCGACCTCCCGGTTGGTCCGTTCGAGGTCGCGTCGCGACCGCTCGAGCCGACGACGGCTGGTCGACAGCTCGCCCGCCATCGTGTTAAACGCCTCGACGAGCGATCCGAATTCATCGGTGCTCTGGGGCTCGATGCGATAGTTAAAATGACCGGCCCCGATCTCGCGGGCACCCGCCGCCAGCAGTTGCACCGGTCGCGTGATTCGCCTGGCGACGTAGACGCCCAGCCAGGTAGCGCTGATCAAGATCATCAGCGTGAGCATCACAAAGAACGACAGATAGACGCCGGCCAGTGGCTGCTGCAGGACCCGCAGCTGGCGATACGCCTCGTAGGCCCCGCTGATCCGACGAGAGTGAAACGCGACGCTACCGGTGAGCGTGTCGCTCGCAACCACCACACCAACCGGCGCGCCGTCGGAGCCACCCCCGATGACCGCTGCGGCACGCACCACCTCTGCCCCTCCGGCGAGCGGCTCAACCTGCCGTACGTCGTCACCTCCGGCAGCCACCCGCTCGGCCAGTCGCTCTGCGGCCGCCCGCGAATGGGCCTCAAGGCCGACAGGCATCGCGACCTCCAGGAGCGGCTCAATCGTCACCCGACTGGCTTCGTCTGCTGTGGTCGTGACGCGGTAGACGTCGATACTTCCGAGCAGCCCGGCCGCCACATCCGGCGTGACCAACTCGCGCACCCGCGCAATATCCTGGGCGTCCAAAGGGAGACCGGATAGTGAATCGGCGATCCGCTGGGCGTGGTCACTGACGACGCGCTCCCGACTCCGATAGTAGTCGCGCGCCACTTCGTTGGCCGACGTGAGCACGTCGTCGATCGGTGCGGAGAACCATCGTTCTGCGCTATTCCGGATGAGCTCGCTCCCCACGAACAACACGAGGAGGGCGGGAATGAGCGTCATCCCGAGCAGCGCCGCCACGAGCTTGGCTCGGAAACGGGCGAACGGCACTGCGCGCCGACGCTCAACCCAAAGCTTGATGACGTTGCGCGCCAGGATGAACCCGAGGACGACCAACATCGTGAGGCAGGCCGCCGAGAGCGCGTAGAGAACCACCTCGCTCAGGTAGTCTGCGGCCAGGTCCGTCGAACGGTCGGCGACCCTCAGCAGACCAAAGAGCGCAGCAATGAAGACGGCGATACCAAGCAGAATGAGGGCGGGGCTATCTCGAAGCGGACGGCGCTGGCCCGGCGTCGACCCGGGTCGCGGCGGTGATGTTCGTTGGAGATTCGGATCAAACTCGCTCGCCATGACTGTGGCCACGCATCGTTCCGATGTCTACGGAAGATAGGTGAAGCGCGTCACGCCGGATGCCGACGCGCGCGCCCACGGCAGCACAAACCATGCGTCACGCGGCCGGCGTTCCACACGAACCAGTACCTGATAGTCTCCATTCGGCTCGAGTTCGGCCGTGCTGAACAGCGGAATACGCTCGAACGTCGTGAGGAGCGTCTGGACCTCGTCCTCGTCCTCCGCAACGACGGTCTCTTCCACGCGGCCGTCGACCATTCTTGCCAGGCTGTACTGTTCCTGGAGACTGTCGTACCGGACGGTTGCGGACAACGTCGCCGATCCAACGGTGCTGTCGGGCCAGAACGCCTCCTCGCGACTCAACCGTATGTCGTAATCGAAGGTGGTCTGAAGACCGCTTTGAATCGTCGAACGGACGTCGTCCGTGTATGCACCGGCAAATTCGAGCGAGATGAGGACCTGTCCCTCCCGCGTGAGGGTCGACACGGTCAAGACCTCGGCTGCCCAAACGGTCGCCCCGCCGACGAACAACGCCAGCAGGAGCGCCGGTGAGCAGTTAGTCCTTCGCATCCAACAGGCCTCTCAGCTCGGTCATGAATTCACCGATGTCGCGGAAGTGACAATAAACCGACGCGAACCTCACGTACGCCACTTTGTCGAGACTCCTCAATTCTTCCATGAGAAACGATCCGATTTCCTCTGCCCGGATCTCTTTCTCCGGCCGATCCTGCAGGGTCACCTCGATGCGGTCCGCAATCTGTTCGAGCGCCGCCACGCTCACGGGCCGCTTTTCGCAGGCTTTGAGCATCCCGGCAATCACCTTCTGCCGCTCGAACCGCTCGCGTGAGCCATCCTTCTTAATGACCATGTACGGAATGTCATCCATCCGCTCATAGCTCGTAAACCGGCGCCGGCAATCCAGACACTGGCGGCGCCGGCGAATGACTTCGCCCTCTTTGCTCTCGCGCGAATCGACGACCTTGTCTTCCAGATGCCCACAGAAGGGACACTTCACGACACACTCCCGTCATCTTCGCTCCGCGCGAGCGGCATCGATGGGGGCTGATCCGGCGATCCTGATGCACTTCGCGGGTCCAACCCGTTTACCGACGATTCCCGACTCACCGACAGAGCCGATAGACTGCCCAACCGTAACCCTTCCTGTGCCATATACACCAGACCGAGCAGCGTCACCGGACCAAACGCGATGACATGCATCACCAGTGCGGCGCCGACAGCCTGATCGACGCCGGCGCCATAGAGCGACGTTGCGCCGAGCTGATAGGCAGCATGATACCCGCCGACGCCGGCCGGCGTCGGCACAGCCACTCCGATGGCCACCATTCCCATCAGAATGACTGATTCTCCGAACGATATCTCGATTCCGAACGCGAGCGAGGTCATCAGCATGCTCCACGCGATCGACAGCCACAGCACGCCTGACAGGACCATCGCCGCGATGAGCGGACCCGGGCGGCCGACAACCGCGAGGCCCTGCAGAAACCGCTGGGCGATTTTCGTGACGGCCCGCGCCGCGCCCCCAGGTGCGATATAGGCGCACCATCGCACCGCCTGCTGCGTCCGCTGAGGACTCCTTGCCAGCCAGACCATCACCCCCAAGATGACCACGGCGGTTGCACCGCCCGTCACCGCGGCGGTGCGCAGCGTCGCCAGAAGCTGAGGATCATTTGTCGGCGAATCCACCACGACGATAACGCCCGCAACCGTCAGCACGATCGCCAGGAAATCAAGGAGCCGCTCGAGCACGACCGTCGCAAAGGCGGCCGCACCGCTGAGCTGCTCACGTTTCGCCAGCACATACGGCCGCAGGGCTTCGCCAATCCGGCCTGGCAGCAGCGCGTTGGCCGCAAATCCAATCATGGTCGCGCGTCCGGTACTCCCGAATGACGCGTTCCCGACCGGCTGCAACAGCCTTCGCCACCGCTCGACTCGAACCAGATAGGACACGGCCGTCAGGATCAGTGACACGGCGAGGAGGTCGACGCGTGCCCCACGCATTGAGGCCCAGACGCGGTCGAGCTGCGCGTTGCGGAGGAAGAACGCGATCAGGCCGATGGTCAGGCTAATGATGACTACGGTGTGGAGATGTCTTCGCATCAAGTGGTGCGGCGGAGGTCGGGGGTGAACCGTACGCTCGGCGGGTGACCCATCATGCGCCGCCATGAAATGTACTACAACGCTCCAGCGATTTCCCTCTTGCCGTGATCGCCTCTTCTCGATAAGCTATGCTTCTTTTCGCCCACCTGCGAGGTTCGGTCGTGTCCACACCAGCACCAGTGTTCGAAACCTTCCTTGAAGGAATCGCCCCGCATCGACGGGGGAAGGTCCGTGACATCTACGAAGTCGATGACTTTCTGTTGATCGTCACGACCGATCGCATCTCGGCATACGACTGTGTGCTGGGGTCTGCGATTCCAGACAAGGGCAAAGTCTTGACGCAGCTCTCGGCCTTCTGGTTCGACCGCACCATCGACATCGTGGCGAATCACATGGTCTCGATCGATCCGGCGACGTATCCGGAATCGCTACAACCGCACGCGCCGACGCTGGCGGGTCGCTCGATGCTCGTGCGGCGCGCGCGCCCAGTCCCGATCGAGTGCGTCGCTCGCGGCTATCTCGCCGGGTCGGGCTGGCGCGAGTATCAGGAATCCGGTGAGGTCTGCGGAGTGCCACTGCCCAAGGGCCTACGCCAGTCGGATGTTTTGCCCGAACCGATCTTCACGCCCGCCACCAAGGCCGACAGCGGGCACGACATCAATATCAGCGAGACCGAGGCTGCGGACCTCGTCGGGCGCGATCTCGTGAGTCGTCTGAGGGACCTCACTCTGGCGTTGTACCGCCACGGGGCACAACATGCCGAGTCGTGCGGAATCATCGTCGCCGATACGAAGTTTGAGTTTGGGTTGGTGGGCACGGACGACGATTCGTCTGGTAGCGGCGACGCCATCATCCTGATCGACGAGGTGCTCACACCCGACTCGTCTCGGTTCTGGCCAAAGGACAGCTATGTGCCGGGTCGAAGTCAGTCCAGTTTTGACAAACAGTTCGTCCGTAACTACCTCGACGAGATCACGTGGAACCGTCAACCTCCCGTCCCGGAGTTGCCGACCGACATCGTCGAGAAGACCAGAGAGAAGTACCTCGAGGCGTTCCGCGTGTTGTCCGGCCGCGAGCTTGGCTAGCGTCCCTCACGTGAATACCTGACCCATTGCGATTCCCGCGAGACCCACTCTTGAGGAAGGACAGCGACGCGTGCGGGATCAACTCGACCGCTTTGTGGACGACATGCTAAAGAAGGGAATCCTCTATGATGATGCCCGCCAGGCGATTGAGCGCCGCTTCATCAGTCGGGCCTTGACCCGGTCCAAGGGCAATCTCGGACAGGCTGCCGACCTGCTCGGGATCCACCGCAACACCCTGTCCCGAAAAATCGCAACCTATCGGCTCAAGCGCACCGGTTCGTGACCGCCCGGACTTGACCGGAGCGGCGGACGCGCTATAATTAGCAGTCGGTTAGCCTGACTGCTGATTCTGGCGCCGGCAGAGATTCAACACCTATCTGACGTTTTTTCAACATTTTGAAGGGGGTTTTAGGTCTATGGCTGTCAAGGTTCGCCCACTCCACGACCGCATCATCGTCGAGCGTCTCGAGGAATCCGAACAGGTTGTCGGCGGGATCATCATTCCGGATACCGCCAAAGAAAAGCCCCAACAGGGCAAGGTCATTGCCGCTGGCAAGGGTAAGGTCAAGGATGATGGAACGGTCACCCCGCTCGACGTCCAAGCCGGCGATAAGGTCCTGTTCGGCAAGTACTCGGGCCAAGAGATCAAGCTGGATGGCGTCGAGTTCCTGATTATGCGGGAGGACGAGATCCTCGGAGTCGTCGAGAGCTAGGAGACAGGAAACACAGACGCGCATCAGCGATTGGAGTTCTAGGCATGGCTAAGCAGATTGTTTACGGTGAAAAATCACGACAGATCATTATCGAGGGCGTGAACCAGCTGGCGAACGCCGTCAAGGTGACACTCGGCCCCAAGGGGCGCAACGTCGTCCTCGACAAGAAATTTGGCTCGCCGACCATCACGAAAGACGGCGTGACGGTGGCCAAAGAAATCGAACTCAAGGACCCGTTGGAGAACATGGGTGCGCAGATGGTGCGAGAGGTGGCGAGCAAGACGTCCGACATCGCGGGCGACGGGACCACGACCGCCACGGTGCTCGCCCAGGCGATCTATCGGGAGGGTGCCAAGAACGTCGTGGCCGGCGCCAACCCCATGGGTGTCAAGCGAGGCATTGAGCGGGCGGTTGAGGCCGTTGTGGGTGAGCTGCGGTCGATGTCTGAGTCGGTCAGTGGCGACATGATTGGCCAGGTCGGAACGATCTCGGCCAACAACGACGCGACCATCGGCAAGATCATCGCCGAGGCGATGGATAAGGTCGGCAAAGACGGCGTGATCACGGTCGAAGAAGCCAAGACCCTCGAAACCTCTCTCGAGGTCGTCGAAGGGATGCAGTTCGACCGCGGCTATCTGTCACCCTACTTCGTCTCCGACCCAGAGCGAATGGAGGTGGTGCTCGAGAACCCCGTCATTTTGATCCACGAGAAGAAGGTCAGCTCGATGAAGGACCTCCTGCCGCTGCTCGAGCAGGTGGCCAAGCTGAGCCGACCGCTCCTCATCGTCGCCGAGGATGTCGAAGGCGAAGCCCTGGCGACCTTGGTCGTCAACAAGCTGCGTGGGACGTTGCACGCCGCCGCCGTCAAAGCGCCAGGCTTTGGTGACCGCCGGAAGGCGATGCTCGAGGATATTGCCGTGTTGACGAACGGAAAGGCGATCACGGAGGACCTGGGTCTCAAGCTCGAGAACATTCGCCTCGAGGACCTCGGAAAGGCCAAGAAGGTCACGATCGACAAGGACAACACGACGATCGTCGAGGGCGAGGGCACGAAGAACGCCATCGAGGGCCGGGTCAAGCAGATCCGAGCCCAGATTGAGGAGACCTCCTCGGACTACGACCGAGAGAAGTTGCAGGAGCGACTGGCCAAGCTGGTCGGAGGCGTGGCGGTGATCAAGGTTGGCGCCGCGACCGAGACCGAAATGAAGGAGAAGAAAGCGCGGGTCGAGGACGCCATGCACGCCACCAAGGCTGCCGTCGAAGAAGGCATCGTGCCGGGCGGCGGGGTCGCGCTGCTCCGTGGGGCGAGCGTCCTCGATGACCTCGAGGTCGACGATGCGGACGAGCGGATCGGCGTGAACATCATCAAGCGGTCGCTCGAAGAGCCGATGCGGTGGATTGCGCAGAACGCCGGTCTGGAAGGCTCGATTGTCGTGCAGCGAGTGCGAGAATCAACAGGCCATGAAGGCTTCAACGCGCAGACTGAGACGTACGAAAACCTGGTCAAGGCCGGAGTCATCGACCCGACGAAGGTCGTTCGAACGGCGCTTCAAAACGCCGGGTCGATCTCGTCATTGCTGCTGACAACTGAAGCCCTGGTCGCCGAGATCCCGGAGGAGAAGGCTGACGCCGCGCCCGCCGGGCCGCCCGGAGGCATGGGCGGGATGTACTAGAACACGACGTCAGGAGTCAGTATTCAGCGGTCGGGAGACCTCTGTTGGAGCGCCCGGTGGGCAGAACGCCTATCGGGCGTTTTTTTTGGCGTCTAGAAAATATTAAAGAACACTTCAATGACAACCAGGACAGCGACCGGCTCCCCGAATCGTGTCCCGGGAGAGAAACGCCACTGTCTAACCGACCGCACCGCCTGGTCGTCCAGGCCAAACACGCGGTCCAAGGATTTGACTACCTTGACGTCCCCGACCGTGCCGTCCGGCAACACGACCGCTTCGACCCACACCACGCCGTTGACCTGGGCGCGCATGGCTTCAGTGGTGTACTCCGCCTCGACCTCATGTATCAGCTGTGGGTTCACGATGCCTGACCCGGGACGATAGACGCCCCCGCCAACACCACCGCCTTGCCCTGGACCAAGTCCGGGCCCATCACCCGGCCCGATTCCGGCCCCTTGACCCGTGCCCCCACCACCGCCGGTTCCGCTTCCCTGCGACAGAGTCGACCGTGCGAGTGCTTCCATGACGCCGGGCGACGTCTGAAGCGCCGCCGCCATCGATACGGCGGGAATGTTGAGTCGGTCGGTCTCAAGGGTCTCGGGTTCGACCTCCGGCTCGACGAAGTCGGGCTCCGGAGCCACCGGCACACTCAGCTGCGTCTCGTCGACACCCTGTAGCTCAACCTGTCGTGGCAACTCGAGTGACTCGTTGCCGCCGCCACCACCGCCGCCGCCTGGCCCCTCCTCGGGGAGCCACACGATCCCATAGTTGTCCCGGTTGGGTTGAACGAGCTCGAACACTCTTTCTGGCGCAAGACTGATGAGGAAGAGCACGAGACCGATCGCCACCGCGTGCCCGCCGAACGATGCCGCGATCGAGCGCCCCATCCGCTCCTGAGTCGCGCCGAGCAGAAACTTGATGTCCCGCGGACCCACCGTGTCAGGTCTGATCGAGAGCGCCGCGGCGGCAGAAAGTTCCGAGTCAGGGCCGAGCGCCCAAACGACCGTCCGAGCCGTGGGGGCGTCGGCGGCATGCTCTTGCTGGGCACGACGCTTGCGCCGCCTCTTTTCTGGGGGCGTATACGACACATGTCCAGCCGCGAACGGTATGTGACCGAGATCCAACTTCATCCCTGTGTACTTAGACGCAAGGCATCACGATTTAGACGCGTCCGCTCCACGCGCCGATGGCGGCGTTACCGCCGCCATACGAGTGAAACAAGGCCAGCGCGTCGGCGGCGCGCGACTCACTCTCGACCGAGACCAGCACGCCGCCACGCTCGGTCAGGGTCTGGAAGATGAACCCATCATGGGTCTGGAAGCCCGCTCGACGAATCGTTGCGGCCACACCGGTTCGTCCCAGGCCATCGTCGGAACCCTGGAGCGCTCCCACCAGCGGTCCGCGGGCGACCACCGAACCCAGACCCTTGACCTCAATCGCCGGCGGCTCGACACCAAACGCCTTCTCGACCAGGGCGGACGAGTCGGAGGTCTGCCTGGACAGGACAGAGATCACGTCGTCGCTGAACCCCTTCTCTTTGAGCGCGTCAAGCCCACGACTAGCCCACTCCGTGTCCTGAAACACACAGACGGTGAAGCATTCTCGACTCTCAGATGCGGGCATGACTCTGTCCTTGCGTGGCCACTCGGGGCATGCTTGCAGTTTACCGGGGAGCTGAGCCGTTTTGCAAAAAGGACTCGCGCTACAACAGCACTCGCGCGTGTCCCGCCCGTCGGGTCACCCGTTCTCGGTCAAGATAGCCAAGCAAGGGAATGGCGAATTTGCGACTGATGCCGAAACGCTCCTTGAAGGCGGCCACGTCGATCTCCACTCGTGCCGAGGCCTGGGATTCATCCTTGAGGGCGGCGACGGCCACCTTGAGCCGTGCCAGCGCATCAGCGTGAAAGATCAATGACTCGACCTTCACCAGCACCTGTTCGCGCAGCAAAAGCTTGACCATCCGGTCGACCGTATCCTGAGACGCGCTCGTGGCCGAGGCGACCGTCCCGAGATCCGGAGGCGACAGACCGGCGCGTCGAAAGCAGCCCTCGACACTCTGATGGACCTGCGTCTCCTCCGGGGAAAGGGCGATCCGGTGTGATGACAGCGCGACATAGTCACGAGCCGTCAGCGTGCCGTCTCCCACCAGGGTATCAACGATGGCGTCGAACACGTCGGATCGAGCCCGATGACTGAAGCGCTCGCGGGCCTCTTCACGGGGGAGGCCAGGTTCGAGAGGATGCGCCGTGTGAAACGCCGACACCCAGTCCACAAGCAGATCCCGCAGCTCGATAACCCGCTCTGGCGCAATGAGGACCGTGCCGACGGCGGTGATCCTTCCCTCTCCGACAAGCGACTCGACCACGCGATCGACCTCGCCCGGAGCAACCCCTCCGCGCGGTGTGAGCTGTGATCGCGACAATCCTCGGGAACCCGCTTCGTCGACCATTGCGACGAGAAAGGCATGCCGATCCTCCGACTCGCGTAGACGGTTCAGCCGTTCGAAGCCCGCCGCAGAGCGCAGACGACCGCGCCCGGGTGCCGGGTCGAGGACACGACCTCCGGCAATGGTCACGACGGGTGAGTAGGCACGGAGCACGAACCGATCCCCCCGCGTCAACGCAACGAGACGCTCGAGGCGGAGCCGGACGTAGGCTTCACGTCCCGGGGCGAGCATCCCCGGCGAGAGTTCGCCCGGACCGGCGTCGACCGGCGCCCCCAGTGACACCCGTGCCATCACCTCGCTGGTACCCAAGTGAAAGCGGACCCGGCCGCCATGCTTGAGCGGGTTTGTGTTCGGTAGGAGCGTCAGCGTCGCATCGAGACGGCGAGTCGTTTCCAGCCCACCAGCTTGGACCAACACATCGCCGCGGGACAGGTCATCGACATCGAGACCGGCCAGGTTCACGGCGACCCGCTGGCCGGATTGTGCCCGGTCGGTCGCGTCGCCGTGAACCTGCAGCCCCCGGACTTTCACATGATGCCCCGCCGGTTGCACCTCCAGTGCTATCTCGGTGGTGATGAGGCCCGACACGAGCGTACCGGTGACGACCGTTCCGAATCCCCTCACGGTGAACGTACGGTCGACGGGCAACCTCACGATTCCCGTCGTCGCCGTCGGGTCCAGACTACTGGCGATGCCCGCCAGTGCCTGACGGAGATCGTCCAGACCGGCACCCGACCGAGCCGAGACCGCCACCATCGGCGCGCCATCGAGGAACGACCCCTGGACGAGCTCTCGGGTCTCCATCTGCACGAGCTCGAGTGTCTCCTCATCGACTAGGTCAGATTTCGTCAGCGCGATGAGCCCGGACTGCACTCCCAGCAGTCGGCAGATGTCGAAATGTTCTCGGGTCTGCGGCATGACCGACTCGTCGGCGGCCACGACGAGCAGCACACAGTCGATCCCGCTTGCGCCCGCGAGCATATTTCTGACAAACCGCTCGTGGCCAGGGACATCGACGAACGCTACGTTGAGGTTCTCCTGACGATAATTCGCGAACCCTAAATCGATCGTGATGCCGCGGGCCTTTTCCTCTTTGAGACGGTCGGGATCGGTCCCTGTCAACGCCAGCACCAGCGCGCTCTTGCCGTGATCTATGTGACCGGCCGTACCCACAACGACGTTCTTCATCGAGTCCTGGGCCACGCGCCTGTCATGCCCTGCCACTGCGCCTGTCTCGCTTCGGACGACGACCAGCGGTTCTCCGCGGACGCGGCTGCGCTTCGCGGCGTCGCACCCGCTCGAGGACCTCGACCAACGCGAGGTCGAGCTTGCGGTGCTCAGGATCGACACGCACGAGCTGGACCTTGACCACGTCACCGAGACGATAGACGTTGCGACCGTTTTCGCCCCGAAGCTCATGCTGGCGCTCGAAGAATCTGTAGTAGTCGTCGGCCATGCTTGAAATATGAACGAGCCCCTCGACAAAATGCTCGACGAGCTCGATGAAGAGTCCAAAGGCGGTCACGCCGGTCACGTAGCCGGTGAACTCGTCACCGACCTTGTCGGCCATGAACCTGACCTTCTTCCACTGAACGACCTCACGTTCGGCCTCTTCCGCGCGGCGCTCCATCTCCGACGTGTGTCGTGCGACCTCAGGTAGCGCCGCCGATCGGGCGATACGGGTGGGGTCACGTCTTGCGACGGCCCGTGTCTCACGGAGGGCTCGGTGCACGACGAGATCAGGGTACCGTCGGATCGGCGACGTGAAGTGGGTGTAGCTGGGAGCGGCCAATCCGAAATGCCCCCGGTTCTGAACGTCATACCGTGCTTGCTGCATCGTCCGGAGCATCAGGAAAGCCACGGGCCGCTCCTCGGGCTTCCCCCGCAGCCGTTGCAGCAACCGCTGGAAGTGTCGGGGGGCCACACCTTCAGACGGTGCGCCGAGACTGTAGCCAAGTGACGCGGTGAAATCCTCAAATTCCTCGACCTGGAGCGGGTCAGGCGACTCATGCACTCGGAATAGCGACGGTGTGTCGTGCTCCTCCAGATGGCCGGCAACGGTCTCGTTCGCGATCAACATGAACTCTTCGATAATGCGATGCGCCTGGTTTCGCTCGGCTGCGACGATCGCCTCTACTCGACCCTCGTCATCCATCAAGAACTCGGCCGCCGGCAGGTCGAAGTCGATCGAACCCCGCCGGCGCCGGCGGGCGTTCAACACGGCAAACAGCTCATTCATCACTTCGAACACCGGAATGAGGCGCTCATACCGGGCCCGGGTTTCTGGATCGCGGTCAACCAGAATCGCGTTGACGTCCGTATAGGTCATCCGTGCGTCGCTGTGAATCACGCCGTCGTGCATCTCATATCGACAGACCGTCCCGCGGGCATCGATCTCCATCAAACACGACTGCACGAGGCGATCGACATCCGGATTCAGGCTACAGAGCCCGGTCGAGAGCGCCTCCGGAAACATGTGCACCGCTCGATCTGGGAAGTAGACCGAGGTGGCGCGCTCGTACGCAGCCGCGTCGAGGGCGCTGCCTTCCGGCACATAGTGACTCACATCGGCGATGTGCACCCCAAGCCAGAAGTGCCCGTTCGGGAGCTTCTCGAGGGTGATCGCGTCGTCAAAGTCTCTCGCGGTTTCCCCATCGATCGTGACGGTGTGACGGGCCCGAAAATCCTGTCGCCCCTTGACATCGCGGGGCCGAACCTGCGAACCCAGCTTCTGAGCCTCGGCGACGGCGGCACCTGGATGGTCATCGGGTATCCCAAACTTTCGAATGATCAGCTCCGTTTCTACACCGGGTGTGTCGAGGGTGCCCAGTACCTCTGTGACCCGTCCGACCGGCCCCCGGGTCGGTGTTGGGAAACGAGTCAAGGCCACCACGACCAGCTGTCCGGCCACGGCCTCGCCACCCTCCCCTCTCGGAATATGCACGTCCATGACGAGACGACGGTCGAATGGGACGACATAGGCCAATCCCGAGTCGTCAGTCTCCAATCGGCCGACCAGCCGGTCCGTCGCCCGCTCGAGGATGCGCACGATGCGACCCTCGGCACGCCCTTCGGAACGCTGGCGTTCGACCCGGGCCACCACGCGGTCGCCGTGCATCGCCTGGTTGAGGTTGGCCCCGGCGATGTAGAGGTCACCGTCGAGGCCGCCGACCGGCTGATCGGGTGTCACGAATCCGAACCCTCGCGGGTTCACGATGACCCGCCCAGTGACCAACTGCATCCGATCCGGAAGCCCGTATCGGTTGCCTCGCACCTTGATGAGGGCACCCGACTCTACGAGCGTCGCCAACCTCCGCCGCAACGTCACGCGCTGTTCCCGCGACACCTTGAGTCGCTGCATGAGTTCGCGAACTGTGGCCGGGTGGTCGACCTTTGACTTGAGCGCGTCGAGGATCTGCTCCGCGGTCAGCATCGATGCTCCGGCAGCAAGACGACCTGGAGGTCACCGACGTTGGTCTCGGTGGGCCCCGTCATGACCAGGTCGCCAAGGGCCTCGAAAAACGGGTAGGCGTCGTTACGTTCGAGATAACTCGAGGGTGAGCCGAGGCCCCTGGCCTGCGCCCTCCGTCGGGTTGTCCGATCCACGACGGCGCCAGCCGCATCGGTCGGCCCATCGACGCCGTCGGTTCCGACACTCACAAGAATCACATCCTCCTCCATTTCAGCTACCCGGTCTACCAGCGCCAACCCGAACTCTTGATTTCGCCCCCCGCGGCCCGGGCCCGTCACCTCGACGGTGGTCTCGCCCGCCGAGACGACACACGCGGGGCGGCCCAATTGCGACGCCAGCTCGACGACCCGCTCGAAGTGGACTTGAGCGACCTGACGCGCCTCACCAACGACAGGGCTGTCGACGACGCCGACATCAAACCCCAGGGCCGCTGCTTGTCTGGCGGCCGCCCGAACAGCATCACGACGGCTGCCGATGACGAAGACCGACGATTTCGCGAGCCGCGGGTCCCCGGGCTTTGGAGTCTCCGCCGAAGCACCTCGGCGTCCGCGTTCCAGGGCCGCTCTGGCGGCGGCCGGGAAGTGAGGCCCCACCAGGGGGCGATCAGCGATGCGCAAGGCGTCGTCGAAGTGCGTAGGATCGGCCGTCGTTGGACCCGAACCGATCACCGCTGGGTCATCGGCCACCGGCCCGACCACGTCGGAGATCGCGAGCGTGACGACCTGCCCAGGTGTCGCCGCGGCCAACCAGCCGCCCTTGATGACCGACAGATGTTTCCGAACGCAGTTGATGTCGTCGATGGCCACGCCCCCTCGTAGCAGCGCCTCGGTGGCCTCAATTTTGTCGCGCAGCGTCACTCCGTCGACCGGGGCCGCCAGCGACGCCGACGCGCCCCCTGAGAGCAACACGAGCAGCGTGTCGGAGGGCCCGACCCGACCGGCCACCTCCAGTGCTCGCCGGGCGGCATCGACGCTCGCCTGATTCGGGACTGGATGTCCGACCGGAAAGAAGTCCAGGTGGCCCGAATGCGCTCCCACCGGCCCTGCCACCACACCGCGCTGCAGTTCGCCCTGCCACCGTTCACGGAACGCCTCGGTCATCGGAATCGCGACCTTTCCCGCGGAGACAAGCGTCAGTGGCTGGTCGCCGATCGAGGTACTGATATCGGTTTCGACAAGGAAACGGGCCACGAGACGGGGTCCCGAGGCTCCAGCGATTCCGGCGTGGATGACCTGCGTAAGTGCGCGGCGCGCGTTGGTGGTGCTCAGTGGTGTTTCTTCGGATCGGACCAGGCGGACAGCCGCGTCACCCCGTCGATCTTGCGAAGCAGACGACCGACGAGCTGATCCCCATTTTTCTGGGCACAAAGTCGGTCGACGTCTACGATCAGCCGCGTCAGAGCTGCTTCGACGTCGGTGATCGCCTTCTCGGAGTAGTACTCACGCTGCTGCTCGAGGCACTGCCAGTGCTTGAACAGCTCCTCGCGGTAGAACGTGGTCCGCGCTGACGTGGGGGTCCGGCTCACCAGCTTCTTCAGCGGGAAGACGGGCAAGCTCTCTCGATTCGTTGGCGGCATCGACCTCGAATACTGCGCAGCCTACAACGTACAAGTGTAGTGGACTGCAACGGTCATTTGCAAAGCGATCTTCAGCCCGGACACTCCCCCGGGTCGGGGTCACTCGAGCAGCTGCCGGAGGAGCTCGTTCACCCGTTTGGGGTTGGCCTTCCCGTGAGTCTCGCGCATGACCTGGCCCACCAGGAACCCGAGCGTCCCGGTCTTCCCCGCCCGATAGCTGGCCACCGCGTCCGGCTGCGCATCGATCACCGTCTTGACGGCGGCCGAGAGCGTGTCGCCATCGTCAATCTGGGCGAGACCTTCGGCTGCGACCGCCTCCACCGCCGTTTCGCCGGTCTCAGACATCCGCTCGAAGATCCGCTTGGCAGCCGACCCGCTCACCTGGCCGCCTTCAACGAGACCGATCAGCGCCGCGAGCGCCGGCGGCTGGACCCTCAGCGTTGCGAGATCGACGCCCTCGTCCTTTATCCGGCGAAGCACCTCCCCTTTTACCCAGTTGCTTGCCGCCTTGGGAAACCCGGATGCCCGGGCGGTTTCCTCGAAGTAGGCCGACAGCTCTGCTGACTGGGTCAGGAGTCCAGCGTCATACTCGGGCAGACTGTACTCGTCAACGAACCGCTGCTTGCGCTGCTCGGGCAGCTCGGGCAACGTCTCTCTGATCTCCTCCACCCACTGGCGTGCTACTTCGAGGGGTGGCAGGTCTGGCTCGGGGAAATACCGATAATCGTCGGCTTCTTCCTTGCTCCGCATCGAGGCGGTTCGCCCGACCGCCGCGTCCCACAGACGCGTTTCCTGGACAACGACACCACCATCCCGGACGACGCGGATCTGCCGATCGTACTCGTAGTCAATCGCTCGCTGCAGATAGCGGAAGGAGTTGATGTTTTTGATCTCGACCTTCACGCCCAGCTCCGTGGCACCGGCCGGGCGGATGGAGATATTGGCATCGCACCTGAGGCTGCCCTCCTCCATATTGCCATCGTTCACCCTCACCGCCTGGAGAATGGCCCTGAGCCGAGAGAAGAAGTCGGCGGCCGCCACCGCAGTGCGGAGGTCCGGGAGAGTGACGATTTCGATCAGCGGTACACCACTGCGATTGAAATCAAGGTGGGTGAAGGCCTCAGACTCCGGGAGCCCCTCGTGCAGCGACTTGCCGGCATCCTCCTCGAGGTGAACACGGAGGATCCTGACCGCCGACGTCTGGCCGTCCGACTCGTAGGTCACGCGACCATCGACGGCCAGCGGCTGCTCGTACTGCGAAATCTGATAGCCCTTCGGCAGATCCGGATAGAAGTAGTTCTTGCGGGCAAAGACCGATGTCGGCCGTACGCTGCATCCCAAGGCCAGCGCCGCGCGCACCGCAAGCTCCACAGCTCGAGCGTTGAGAACCGGCAGCGCACCCGGGAGCCCGAGACACACAGGACACACCTGAGTGTTCGGCGCCGCGCCAAACGTGGTCCGACACCCGCAGAAAATCTTGGTATCGGTGAGGAGCTGAGAGTGAATCTCAAGACCGATGACCGATTCGAACGTCATCGACATACGGCCGCCGGTCGTTCATCCTCGAGGTGCTCGCCTCCTCGTGTCGTCGGCCGAGCAGATCTAGCGCGGACCGGCGCGCACGACATCGGCGTCTGCCTCGGACTCGAACACCCTGAAATTCTCGGTAAACATCCCGGCGAGGGTGCCGGCCTGGAAGTCATAGTCGGCGCTTTGGATCCAGGTGCTGCGCGGCTGCAGGATCTCCGATGGCACGTTCGGACACTCGGTGGGAACGTCGACGTTGAACACGGGATCGCGCTCGCACCGAACGTTATCGAGCGCCCCGGACAACGCCGCATCGACGATGGCCCGGGTGTGCCCGATGCTGATCCGCCGGCCAGTCCCATACGCCCCGCCGGTCCAGCCGGTGTTGACAAGCCAGACGGCTGACTGATGTTTGGCAATCCGCTCACCGAGCTGCCGCGCGTAGACGCTCGGGTGCCACACCATGAACGGCGCTCCGAAACAGGTGCTGAAAGTCGCCTTGGGCTCGGTCACCCCCTTCTCGGTTCCGGCCACCTTGGCGGTGTAGCCCGACATAAAGTGATACATCGCGGCGGCCGGAGTGAGCCTGGCGACGGGCGGCATGACGCCAAACGCATCGGCCGTCAGCATGACGATCGTGTCCGGATGCCCACCCTGTCCGGACGGTACGCTGTTGTCGATGAACGAGATCGGGTAGGCCCCCCTGGTGTTCTCGGTGAGGCTGTCGTCATCAAGATCCAACGCGCGGGTCGCCGGGTTGATCGCCACATTCTCCAGGACCGTGCCAAAACGCCGCGTGGTTGCGTAGATTTGCGGCTCTGCCTCTGACGACAGGTGAATCATCTTCGCGTAACAACCACCCTCGAAGTTGAACACCCCCCTGTCGCTCCATCCGTGTTCGTCGTCACCGATCAAGTGGCGATTCGGTACGCTCGACAACGTCGTCTTCCCAGTGCCCGACAGACCAAAAAACAGGGCAACATCGCCCGTTTCGCCGATGTTGGCCGAACAGTGCATCGGGAAGACGTCTCGAAGCGGCAGCAAGTAGTTCATGACGGTGAAGATCGACTTCTTGATCTCACCGGCGTAGCTGGTGCCTCCGATCAGGACGAGTCGCCGAGAGAAGTCCACCACGATGAAGACGCCCGAGCTGGTGCCATGGACGGCCGGATCGGCCTCGAGTGACGGTACGTCGATCACCGTGAACTCGGGCACGTGCTCGCCCGGCTCCGTGCCGGCTGGCAACGGAAGGAACATGGTGCGAGTAAACAGACTGTGCCAGGCGCGTTCCGTGATGAGCCGCACCGGCAATCGATACGCCGGGTCTGCACCCGCGAAGCAGTCCTGCACGAACAGTTCCTTCCCTTCAAGGGACGCAACCATCGCGTTCTGAAGCAAACGAAACCGTTCGGCCTCGATCGGCCGATTCACGGTGCCCCACCAGACGTTGTCCTCGCTGGACGGCTCCTGAACGAGAAACTTGTCGTTGGGCGAGCGACCGGTGTGGATGCCGGTCTGACACACCAGGGGTCCACCTTCGGCGAACAGATCGCTTCTTCGTACAAGGCCGCAGTGCCCCGGTTCCAGTGAACCTGTCCGGGGTTGGTAATTCCGATAGTTTCCAAGAAAGACGCTGAAGACATGTCGGAAGATCGTATCGCCCCGAGACGGTGATTCGCAACTGGTGTCGGCCCGGGATAGGAGGCGGAGGACTGCGGTCTCGGACCGCCAAGAGGGCACGGAAGACGGTCCAGTCAGGCGCGCAGTGCGCAGACTCTCTCCGGAGCCCACACGGGCGCCGACGTAGGAGCCGATACGAGAGTAGAGAGGCGGCCGACTATCGCCCGCGGCCGCGCAGCAATGAGAATGATGACTCAACCTGACCGACCCGCAACACGACACGCGCTCCATATCCTGGTAGGGCTGCTGGTCAGCACGTCGTGCGTCGCGAACCGTCCGCGCCTCGACCCTGTGCCGCCCCTCGGCCCGACGGTCCAGATCGAACTCGCGCCCGGCGGCTCCGTGGTGACGCTCGGCTTGGAAGAGTATGTCGTGGGCTCGATCCTCGCTGAAGCCGACGTCAGGGGTCTCGACGCGAACGCCGCCGCGCGGGTCGCGCAAGTGCAGGCCATCCTGGCGCGCACCTACGCGCTGGCCAACCGGACCCGGCACGCCCACGAGGGATTTGACCTCTGCTCGACGACGCACTGCCAGGTGTATCGTCCGGTCGACACGCTCTCGGAGCACGACGTAGGTCTGGCCAGATCGGCAGGTCACGCGACGGCCGGACTCATCATTGCGTATGACGATCTGCCGATCAACGCCCTCTTTCACGCTGACTGTGGCGGTAGCACCAGTGACGCGACGGTGGCGTGGGGTGGTCCGACTCCACCCTATCTACAGGCGGTCGGCGACCTCTTCTGCCTGTGGGATACACCCACGCTCTGGCGGTTCGCCGTAACCGGAGCGGACCTCCTGGCCGCCTTGAATCACGACCCGAAGACACGGGTCGGCCATCATCTTGATTCCATACAGGCGACGGAGGAGGACCAGGCCGGTCGGGTGGTGAATGTGGTAATTCGCGGAAAGGCGTCGGTCTCCACGGTCCGAGGCGAGGAGCTACGTCAGGTACTCACCAGCCGCTTCGGACCGAACTCAATCAGGAGCGCCCGGTTCTCCGTGGAGCGTCGGGACGACCAGTTCGTCTTTGAGGGACAAGGACGGGGCCACGGGATCGGACTCTGTCAGCGAGGGGCCGCCGCGAGGGCGCGCGCTGGCCACACCGCCGCCGAGATCTTCCATCACTACTACCCTGGCACCTCCTTAACACGGTATTATTGAGACTATCATGCGAATCGCGGGGCTCGAGTAAACGATCCGGCACCCGACTCGTCATCAAGAAGTAAGAATTATGGGTGCCAATACGCAGCCTCAGGCCGCTCCGAGCGAAGGCGCGGTCATCGACCGCCGCCTCGCCGGCGCCGTCAAGGCGCTCCTCGCTTCGGGCGATCAGACTGGAGCGTGCGAACGCTTCGAGGAGATCGTGGAGAGGCATCAGCGCCGCGCGACTCGAATCGCCTATTACTACCTACGAAACGCAGCGGACGTCGATGAAGCGGTGCAGGACGCCTTCTTGAAGGCGTTCGTCCATCTGCCGTCGTTTCGGGAGGACCTCCTCTTCGAACTCTGGTTTACCAAGATCGTGGTCAACGGGTGTCTCGACCGTCTCAAGGCCAGAAACCGTCGGGCGCGGTGGATGATCTCAGCGGGAGATGAGGAACACGACGTGATCGGTCGTCATCTCAGCGATGAACCATCGCCGGAAAGAACGCTGCTCTCGAACGAGCGGGGCGCCCAGCTGCGGGCCGCGGTTGACCAACTGCCCGATCGGCAACGGGCAGTGGTGGTGTTGAGCCAGTTCCAGGGGCACACAGCCCGCGAGGTCAGCGCGGTGCTCGGACTCAGTGAGGCCACGGTACGGGTCCATCTGTTTCGTGCGATCCGATCGTTGCGCAAACTGCTCAGTCGCCACACCTGGCTCAGCCGCACTTCAGGCGCCGAAGGGACCGTGTAGCGATGACGATGACGCTGTGGTCACGACTTCGACACCGACTCGGAACCGGTCACCTCGCAGATAGCGAGCTGCTTGAGCTGTTGATGGCACCGGGCTCGGACACGCCGCCGACGGCGGCGCGCGTCCATCTGGACCGGTGCGACGTGTGTGTGAGCCGCTCTGCGAAACTGCGAACCTTTCTGTGCGGCATTGCGGAGACGAACGAGGCCACCCTGGCAGGAGCCTTTCCTCCCGACCGGCTCGTCACTCAGCGCGAGCGGATCATGCGACGGCTTCGACGATCGATTGAACCAGTGAGGCCGGCCCGCGTCCTCAGTTTTCCGGTGCTTTCCCAGCCCGCGCTCGCCGGTGTACACCGCGCCCGCCATTGGCTCGGTGCCGCCGCGGCGGCAGGATTACTGGTTGGCGTCACGGTCGGGCAGTTTCTCCATGTACACCCCGAACCGCTGATCACCGCGCAGGACATATCGGCTGACACCACAGTGTCAACGGTGGTGTCGGCGCTCCGGCGCCCTCCCCCCGCGTCATTCACCGATCCGGCTCTGGACTATGAAGACCCGTTTCTCGACGAGCTCGAGCTCATGCTGAGTACTCCCCACGTGCCAGAGCTCAGCCCGCTCGACGAGATCACACCGCGAATTCGTGAAGTCGCCATCAACGTCTGGTGAGCGACGGGTGCCTGCTCCCGTCTTCCGAAAAGGGCTGAATCTCAAGCACGCTGTGGCCGGCGCGTTGGCCACGGACTATCACAGCCAGCTCATCGACGAGATCAAGAGCTCGAATTTCACCTGGCGGGACGGACGTATGGTGGTCCACCTCGCCACGGAGTTCGGCTTTTGCTACGGAGTGGACCGCGCCGTCGACTACGCCTATCAGACGCGGGCACGATTCCCAGACCGCCGTGTCTACCTGACGGGTGAGATCATCCACAACCCGCAGGTCAACACTCTCTTGCGACAGGCCGATGTCGGCTTCTTGAGCGACCCGGGCCAATCAGTTGAGCAGCTCGACACCACGGACGTCGTCATCCTGCCGGCCTTTGGGGTGACGGTCGAAGAGCTTCAGCAGCTCGATCGTCGCGGGTGCACGCTGATCGACACCACCTGTGGCTCGGTCCTCAATGTATGGAAGGCCGTCAAGCGCTATACGGAAGACGGCTTCACAGCGGTAATTCACGGCAAGGTGCATCACGAAGAAACGCGAGCGACGGCGTCTCAGGCGCTCCTTGCGGAAAACGGACGATACCTCATTATTCTCGACCGTGCGGAAGCGACCCTGGTGTGCGATTTGATTCGGGGTCGGGTCGGTGTCGACCAATTTCGCGCCGCGTTCGGCAAGGCCTGTTCCCCAGGGTTCGACCCCGCCACCGATCTCCACCGCGTCGGCCTGGCCAACCAGACGACGATGCTGATGTCAGAATCGCTGGAGATCGGTGAGATGATCCGCCTGGCGATGATCGACCGGTATGGTGAGGATGCCGTTGGTAACCACTATCGGGCATTCGAAACGATCTGCAGCGCCACGCAGGACCGGCAAGACGCGGTCAACGCCCTGTTGAGCGGGCAGCGGTTCGACCTCGCGGTTGTCATCGGCGGCTACAACAGCAGCAACACTCGCAACCTCGCCCGGATCTGCGCGGAGCGATTGCTGACGTTTCACATCGCCGACGCGGATTGTCTCATCTCAAGTGAAGATATCCGACACCGACCCGCCGGTGGCTCTCCCGCGTCGGGCGCGGCTGGAGGCAACCCTGAAGTCACATCGCGCGATTGGCTGCCAACCGACGGTATCGTACATGTGGCGGTCACCGCCGGAGCCTCCACCCCCGATAATATCGTTGCAGACGTCATTAGTCGCCTCGCCACATTTGCCAACGCATAGTCGGTCGCATCATGACGAAGCGTCTCACGCATTGCCTGCTTGCCGCTGCCGCGCTCGCCGGTATCGCGGCCAGGGCTCAGCCTCCCTCGTCTCTACCGCCGACCCCGGCATCAGTCATCGGCTTCGTGCCCTGCGACGACTACACGCTCGCCACCTACGAACAGATCGCGGACTACTTTCGAGCGCTCGATGCGTCGAGCGAACGGATCCGGTTGGTCGACATTGGGCGAACGGCCGAAGGGCGGACACAGCTGATGGCGGTCATCTCATCCTCCGCCAACATGCGTCACCTGGATCGTTTCAAAGGAATCTCGCGCCGGCTCGCTCTATCGCGCGACCTCAGTGACGCGCAGGCCCGCACGCTGGCGGCCGAGGGCCGTAGTGTCGTCTGGATCGACTTCGGACTGCACTCAACGGAAGTCGCGCACGCACAGACCGCGCCGCTGGTGGCCTATCACACCGTCACGGATGAGTCGCCGGAGATGCGTGCAATCCGCGACAACGTCATCTTCTTGCTCGTGCCGAACATGAACCCCGATGGCACCACGTTGGTCGCCGACTGGTACATGGAGCATGTCGGCACACCGTTCGAGCGCACATCGCCGCCCCAGCTGTACCAGAAGTACGCCGGGCACGACAACAACCGTGACTGGTTCATGTTCAACTTGGCCGAATCGCGCAACGTCGCGACGCAGCTCTACAGAGAGTGGTTTCCACAGATCGTCTACAACCATCACCAGGCCGCGCCCTTTCCGGCCCGCATTTTCGTCCCTCCGTTTGCCGACCCGATGAACCCAAACATCCCGCCGCTGGTCATGCGTGGGCTCAGTCTGGTGGGCGACGCGATGACGCAGCGCCTGGACCGCGAGGGAAAGACCGGTGCGATCTCACGGATCGGCTACGACACCTGGTGGAATGGGGGGATGCGGTCAGCGGTCTACTTTCACAACATGGTGGGGATTCTGACCGAAACTGGTCACCCCTCCGCGAGTCCCGCGGTCTACGACCCGACGACGTTTCCGGATACCTTCTCGGACGGCCGACCGACGCTAGAGGCGACGACGTACTACCCGAGACCCTATCGTGGCGGTGAGTGGCATTTGCGTGACTCCTGTGACTACATGATGACCGCCTCGATGGCGGTCCTCGACCTCGGTGCGAAACGACGGTCTGAGTGGCTGTACAACATCTACCGGATGGGGCGGAACGCCATCGAAGCCGGCCGCGGCGAGGTGTACGTCGTCTCCCGCCACCAATGGGACCCTGGCACCGCCGTCAAACTCGTCAACATCCTCCGCTGGGGCGGCGTGGAAATCGAGCGTACACAGCGTTCCCTTCGGATCGGTACGACGGAGTACCCACCGAACAGCTTCGTGATTCGCGGCGACCAGGCGTTCCGTCCGTATGTGACCGACCTGCTCAACCCGCAGGTCTACCCTGACCGACGGATCTACCCAGGCGGACCGCCAAACCGCCCTTACGACATCACCGGCTGGACGCTATCGATGCAGATGGGGGTTGCTGTCGACCGGCATAGCGACGTGCCTCCCCTCCCTGATGATGCGCTCGTTCCGGTCGAACGGGCCGAGCGAGGCCCGACGCAGCTACCAGCATCGGCCGGTTTCGCCTACGCACTCGACCCGCGCCCCAACGACTCGTTCATCGCCGTCAACCGGCTACTCGCGGATGGGCGCCGTGTCTTTCGGTCACCCGCAACTGTCACGGTGGAGGGCGAGACCTGGCCACCCGGCACATTCATCGTCCCGATAGAGGACGGAATCAGCGCCGCCGTCGCAACGGCGACCACCGATCTCGGTCTGGTCGTGGGAGCCGCCGCTGGGAGACCCGCTGACCCGCTCGTGAGGCTGACCCAACCGCGAATCGGTCTGTATCGAGGCTGGGGCGCCAACGCCGACGAAGGATGGACACGGCTGATCCTGGAGGCATTCGAGTTCCCATACCGCCGCCTTCTCGACGACGATCTGCGGCGCAATCGGCTATCCGAGCTCGACGTCATCCTGCTGCCGGACGCAACGTACCAGCACATGCTCACCGGTCTGGGGAGGCGCTCGGCCCCCCCGGAGTACCAGGGCGGGATGACCCCGCGAGGCGTGTCCAATCTTCGCGACTTTGTTGAAGCAGGAGGCACACTCGTCGCGTTCGATACCGCCAGCGAGCTGCCGCTCGCCGAGTTTGGGCTGCCGATCATCGACATCACCGCCGACCGGTCTCCGACCGATCACTACGTTCCGGGCGCCATCCTGGAGTTGTCCGTTGAGTCGACCCATCCAGTGGGTTACGGGATGCCGCCGCGGACGCCTGGCTTCTTCGCGCATAGCCCTGCGTTTTCGGTCGACACTCCACCCGGTCTGCCTGGCGCAAACGCAGGCGGGCTCACCGACCGGCCCAGGGTGACGGTTGTGGCCCGGTATCCCGAACGAGAGCTGCTGCTGAGCGGGTGGATTCTTGGGGAAGATCTCCTCGCCAACCAGGCCGCGGTGGTCGAGGCGAGACTTGGGAGGGGCCGCGTCGTGCTGCTCGGGTTGCGGGCCCAACACCGTGGTCAGTCACACGGAACGTTCAAGCTGCTGTTCAACTCCCTGTTCATGGGAGCATTTCAGTGACCCGCCCGGGTAAACGGTTGAGACATCGGCACCGTCTGTGAACATAGAGAGGACGCAGCCGATCGAGAAACGGTGTGGAGGCGACCTGGAGTTTTTGGGGGAATCAGCGTAATGAAGATGTGTGTCCCGACGGCGTGGCTTCTCGTCATCGTGAGTACACTGGTCGTCGCCGTGAGCCCAGCAGATGCTCGCCAGCGACACAAGTGGTGGGAATCTGGTGACATCAAGGCTGAGCTCAGTATCACAGATGAACAATCGAAAGCGATCGAGGAACTGTACCAGACGGCCCGGCCGAACCTTCGAGCACTCATGGATACGCTGAATACTGAGGAGGAAGCCCTCTCAGAACTGATCGACGCGGCCCATACTCAGGAAACCGACGTCGCGGAGCAGATCGACAAGGTGGAGGCAGCGCGGGGAGCGCTCAGCAAGGAACGCCTGTTGATGGTCTACCGCATGCACCGCGAGCTCTCGATCGAGCAGCGCGCCGGTCTCCGCGAATGGATGGACCAAAACCGCGGACGGACCCGGCGTGCACCCTCGAGTCGTTGAACACCCTCACCGTTGCTCCGGTCAGCCAGGTCTCAGAACCTCTCACGTCCCTGTCTCGTCTGACAAAGATGGAGAAGCTGCGCATATCGGAACGGAATACCCCCCGAGGCCAGATGGTCTACATAATATAGATACGGTGGTTCAGACCCGGCAATGGGCCGGCAGGAAGGAAATGACTGTGGTCGGACGAATGACGAATATGGTCGGTCTGATGCTCCTGCTGAGCATCGCCAGCGACGCGCAGACCCAGGCCGGTGGCGAGCCCGGACAGGGTGACGGCGAACGCGTCCCGTTCGCCGGTATACAGCAGATCGTTCGCGAAGGCGTGGAGTTCCTGGGACAGCCAGCCGAGGGTCGGGGGTTCGATCTGACATTGGACGACGCGATACAGCGTGCGCTCGACCGCAATCTCGATATCGCTGTCGAACGGATCAACCCGCAGGTGTTCGACTTGACCTTGGCTCAGCAGGAAGCGTTCTATCAGCCAACGTTCGGGTTCAACGTCGACGCCGCCTCGCGCACCAATCCATCCGCTACCCAGCTCGACGGCGGCGACATCACCGAGACCGACACATCGAACTTCGACATCAATCTCAGCCAGCCCGTCAGATGGGGTGGTGGCGCGCTCAGTGTGGGCTTTGACAACAATCGTCAAGAAACAACCAACGCCTTCTCGTCCTTTAACCCTAGCTTTCGAAGTGTCTTCGCGTCGCAGTACACGCAGCCGCTGCTCCGGGGCTTTCGCATCGACAACAACCGAACCCAGATCCAGGTCACACGGATTAACTGGGACATCTCGGACATTGACCTGCGCCAGACGATCACCAACACGGTGGCCGATGTCGAGAACGCCTACTGGGAGCTGCTGTACTCGGTCGCCAGCGTCGCGGTCCAGCAGCAAGCGCTCGACCTCGCTGAGCAGCTCGTTCGCGACAACCGGGCCCGCGTCGAGATCGGGACCCTCGCACCGATCGAGGTAGTGCAATCCCAGGCGGAGGCCGCCGCGCGGCGCCAAACGCTCGCCCAGGCCCAGCAGGCCCTTCGGACCGCCGAGCTATCGCTCAAGCGACTCATCGTCGGTGGAACGCAGGATGAGCTCTGGGTCGCAGAACTCAATCCGGTCGACCAGCCCCGGCTCAGCCAATCACCAATCGACATCCCCGGCGCGGTGAACAACGCCCTGGGTCAGCGCACCGATCTCAGTCGCGCGCAACGACAGCAGGATATCAATCAACTGAACGTCCGTTCGCTCAGAAACAACACGCTGCCTGCGCTGGACCTGGTTGGGACATTCCAGCTGCAGGGCCAGGGCGGAGACCTCCTCGTCCGGGACTTCCTCGGTGCCGAGGCCGGACAAGTGATTCCCGGTGGATACAGCGACGCGCTCAGTCAACTTGTCGACGCACGCTTCCCGGTGTGGACTGTCGGTCTGCAGATGAGCTACCCCATCGGCACCAGCTCCGAGGAGGCGGCGCTGGAGCGCGCGCGACTTCAGGTCAGACAGACGGAGGCCGAGCTTCGACAGCTCGAGCTATCGGTCGCCACCGAGGTCACGAACGCGGCGCTTCAGGTCGAGAGCATCAGCGAGCGCATCGATGCGGCGACAGCCTCGCGGGAACTGGCCGAGGAACAGCTTGCCGCCGAGGAGAGTAAGTTCCAGGTTGGCATGTCGACAAACTTCTTTGTCGTCCAGGCGCAGCGAGACCTGGCGACCGCACGCGACGCCGAGCTTCGGGCGATTCTCGACTACCAGAAAGCCTTGGTCGAGTTCGAGCGTCTGCAGCAGACGTCACTCAGTCGGACGGGGATCTCGATCGTGGGCGGCGGCGGGTAAACGGCCGTGGCGTGCCAGCGGTCTTCAGGGCAGAACCGTTTCAGACTCGTGGGCATCAAGGATAGAGGATTGACGCAATGAAGAAGGCGATGCTCGTGATCGTGCTCCTCGCGGCCGGTATCACCGTCTACGGGTACTTGGCCTACGGCACCTCCGAGTTCATCCCCGAGGTCCGAACGACGACCGTGACGCAGGGTGACATCGTCGATGCCGTCGGGGCGACCGGCGCATTGGAAGCGGTCACAACGGTCAATGTCGGGAGCCAGGTCTCTGGCATGATTGAGGAACTGTCTGTCGACTTCAACTCGATCGTCCGGGCAGGCGACGTGATCATGCGCCTCGACCCATCGCTCTTCGAAACCCAGGTCGAGCAGGCGCGGGCCAACCTGATACGGGCCGAGGCCGACACCGAGCGTCTTAGGGTGTCGCTCGACGACGCCCGGGTACAGCTCAGACGCGCGGAGGACCTCGCGGCGAGGCAGTTGATCTCGGAGACCGAGCTTGAAGCGGCCCAGGTGACGGTGCGGTCGACTGAAGCGCAGCTGAAATCGTCCGAAGCTGCGATCACGCAAGCCATGGCCTCCCTCAACCAGAACGAGGTCAATCTCGAACACACCGTCATCCGCGCGCCGATCGATGGCATCGTGATCTCGAGGTTGGTCGATGCTGGCCAGACCGTCGCGGCCAGTCTTCAGGCCCCCGAGCTGTTCGTGATCGCCGCTGACCTCACCAAGATGCGGGTCATTGCCAATATCGACGAGTCTGACGTCGGGCGGATTCGGCCGAACCAGCGGGTCACCTTTACCGTCGATGCGTTCCCCGGGGAAGAGTTTGAGGGATTGGTCTCCCAGATTCGGCTCGAGCCGGTCGTCACCCAGAACGTCGTGACCTACGCAACCGTGGTCGACGCACCCAACCCCGATCTCCGTCTGAAGCCGGGCATGACCGCAACGATCGCCCTCGAGACGGCCCGACGTGAGAACGTGCTGCGCGTCCCGAATGCTGCCTTGCGGTTCCGACCAACGAACGAGATGTTTGCGGTGCTGGGACAGCCGATACCCGAGTCGATGCAGCTGGGCGACTCCAGCAGTCAGAAGGCTGAAGTCGCAGCAGGTGCAGACGGAAGCGGTGGCGAAGGGACCGACTCGGCGGCCGGTCCTGGTGGCAGAGGTGGTTTCACGGGCCGGGGTGGTGGCGGCTTCGGTGGCGGAGGCGGCGGGGGTGCCCCCGACCCGGAGCGGCGACGCCAGTTCGAGGAACGGTTGGCTCAGATGTCGCCCGAGGAGCGCGAGCAGTTGGAAGCGCGGCGCGCCGCGCGCGGCGGAGGTGGTGGCCGAGGTGGCGGCGCTGCGGGGCGGCCAGGAGGTGCGCGGCGCGCCGCCAACGCCCCCAGCAGCGTCCCCAACGTCCCGACCGTCGATCGGGGCGCCACGACGATTGACGCCCTCTTTGGAGCGTTGCCGGTGATTGAGACAACCGGGCGCGTATGGATTGTCGCCGACGATCGCCTTCAGGCAGTCGACGTCCGTCTTGGCGTCACCGATGGCACGGCGACCGAGCTCCTGGCCACGCGGGGACCCGGGGGAAGTCTTGAGGCTGGGACCACGCTCGTCACGAATATCACGACGCCCGACAACGGTCCGTCACCACGCAGCGGCAATGGTAGCTCACCACTGATCCCCCAGTTCGGTCGGAGAAGGTAGAGATTCTCATGTCGGTCATCTCTGTTTCCGATCTGACCAAGGTCTACCGGATGGGCGACGTCGAGGTCCACGCCCTGCGCGGCGTGAGCCTTTCGATCGAGGCGGGCGAGTTCGTCAGTGTGATTGGACCGTCCGGCTCAGGAAAATCGACCTTCATGCAGATCCTTGGCTGCCTCGACCGCCCCACGTCGGGCCGGTACCTACTCAACGGCAACGACGTCTCGACGTTGTCACGCGATGAGCTCGCGGTGGTACGCAACGAACGTATCGGTTTCGTTTTCCAGGGTTTCAACCTGCTCGCCCGAACATCGGCATTGGACAACGTCGAGCTCCCTCTCCTCTACCGCAGTGGGATCCGTGCATCCGAGCGTCATCAGCGCGCACGAGAGATGCTCGAGACCGTCGGTCTTGCCGACCGGATGGGTCACCATCCAAATCAGATGTCAGGCGGTCAGCAGCAACGGGTCGCGATCGCGCGGTCGCTCATCAACCGCCCGTCGATCGTGCTGGCGGACGAGCCAACTGGGAATCTCGATTCACGCACGAGCATCGAGATCATGGATATCTTCCAGCGACTGAACCGAGAGAGCGGGATCACCGTGATCTTGATCACCCACGAACATGATATTGCTGAGTACGGGCACCGAATCATCCGATTCCGCGACGGGACGGTGGTGTCGGATCAGATGAACCACACTCAGCGAAAGGCCGGTGACGAGATCGGAACGTTGCCGGCTGAGATCGACCCGGTCGTGTCGGAATCGTTGGCCCAGTCCAGTTAAGGAGCCTCGATGCACGTCTTCATCATTCTGCGTGTCGCCTTGAAAGCGCTCGCCCGCAACAAGATGCGAACCGCCCTGACGATGCTGGGAATGATCATCGGCGTCGCGGCCGTCATTGCGATGGTTGCCCTCGGAACCGGTGCGCAACAGCAAATCGAAGAGCAGGTGCGGTCGGCCGGCACGAATCTGATCACCATCCGGGCCGGTAACTTTCGACGGGGTGGGATCAGCATGGGTATGGGCGGCGCGCCGACCCTCAAGGCCGCCGACGTGGATGCGATCCGCGAGCAGGTGCCCGGTGCGGTCTACCTCGCGGCCAGCGTCAATACTCGAGACCAGGTGGTCGCGAGTGGCCAGAACTGGTCGGCGCAAATCGAAGGTACGGATGTCGAGTTTCCGCTGATTCGCTTTTGGGATCTGGAGTACGGCACCTTCTTCACGCAAACCCACGTTCGAAGCGCGGCCAAGGTGGCGGTCCTGGGAACTGTGGTCCGCGACAACTTGTTCGGCGAGGGAGCGGATCCAGTCGGACAGCGTGTTCGGATCCGCAATCAGTCGTTCCAGATCATCGGCGTCATGGAAGCTAAAGGATCCGGTCAGTTCGGCCAGGACCAAGATGACACGATCATGGTGCCTTACACGACCGTGCAGAAGAAGCTGCGCGGGCGTGACGGAACCAACATTTCCGGCATCACCATCTCCGCCGCCTCGGCAGACGAGATGGACGAGACCACGGCAGAGATCACCGCCGTGCTCCGTGAACAGCATCGACTGATTCCCGGGGATGACGACGACTTCATGGTCAGGACGCAGGAGGACATGGCCAGTATGCGGACCGGCATGACCGAAACGATGACCGGGCTGCTGGCGGGAATCGCCGGAGTTTCACTCGTCGTCGGCGGGATCGGGATCATGAACATCATGCTGGTCTCGGTCACCGAACGGACCCGCGAGATCGGACTCCGCATGGCGGTCGGCGCGAAGGGCCGCGACGTGCTGTTCCAGTTCCTCGTCGAGGCGGTGGTGTTGAGTCTCGTCGGAGGACTGTTCGGCGTGGCACTGGGGTTCGGCCTCTCCGAAGCCGTCACCCGCTTTCTGGAGTGGCCGACGGCGGTGCCGGCCGATGCCGTCGCACTCGCCGTGGGCTTCGCCGCCGCGACGGGGATCTTTTTCGGATTCTATCCGGCGCGGAAGGCCGCCCGGCTCGACCCGATCGAGTCGCTGCGCTTCGAATAGGAGACACGGTCATGCTCAGAAGTGCGATTACCTGTATCGGCGCGCTTGTACTCATCGCGTTCAACGGTGTCCCGGTCCAGGCCCAGAATGCCGACTTCTCGGGAACGTGGACCCTCGACCGTGACGCCAGCGAGCTCCCGCAGGGACGTGGCGGCGGTCCAGGTGCCGCCGGTGGCGGACGACGGGGTGGCGGTGGTGGATTCGGCGGAGGCGGTGGCGGACGGGGCGGGTTTGGCGGTGGTGGGCTCGCGACGATCACCATCACGCAATCCGATGGCGAGCTCGTCATGGAACAGCAGATCGGCGATCAGAGACAAACCATCACCTACCGACTCGACGGCGGTACGTCGGAGAATCCGGGTCCGCGGGGCGGCATGACGACCACGATGTCGTCCTGGGACGGCGCGGCGCTGATCACACAAGGCTCTCAAACGATGTCGACGCCTCGCGGCGAGGTTACGTTGGAGACCCAAGAGCGACGTACACTTAGCAGCGACGGTCAGACGATGACCGTCGCTGCGACACGGACGACGCCGCGTGGAGAGATCACAACGACGCTGGTCTACCGGAAGTCCGCCGGATAGTGTCACGGCCTCCCGACCCACGACCCTCGACTCTCGACCATCCCCGTCGCCACCCGTGCTATCGGCGCTCGGGCGGAACCACCAGTGTTATGGCGCGGGCTGGATGTGGATGGATAGGCCCAGTGGCGATTGACAGCATGCGGCGGTCTCGCTTCCGAAGTGCCGCTCCTGTGCGGTTATCCGGACAGAAGCCAACACGGGCCTCTGACGACTGGCCGGGTGACTCGGTGCGCCGTTCCTCCAAGGTTCGCCCTCACCCCGATAGAACGGTCGCCGCCTCAGCCCCTCGTCGACTCACGACCCATGACTCTCGACCCTCGACCCTCCACGACTCACGACCCACGACTCACGACCCTCGACCTTCCCCGTCCCTCCCCTCACGAATCGCCGAGTTGAATGAGTAACTCCTGCACGGTGTGGCCGGTCACAGGGTCAACGAGGTCTGGAGCCACCTCCACAAGCGGTTCGAGTACGAAACGGCGCGTCCTGAACCGCGGGTGCGGCACGACCACTTGTGGTGAGTTGACGACCAGGTCACCGACGAGGATGAGGTCGAGGTCGAGCGTACGCGGAGCCCCCACGAACGGTCGTTTCCGTCCCCGCTCACGCTCGATCGCCTGAAGCTGGTCTAGCAGCTCCTCCGGTGGGACGGCCGACCACCCAACCGCGGCCGCATTCAGAAAGAGCGGTTGCTTGCCGACACCCTCCGGCTCAGTTTCGTAGAACGACGAGACTCGAAGCTCCTCAAGAACCCGTCGCAGTCGCCCGACCGCGTGCTGGAGATGGGATTCGCGAGAGCCCTGGTTGCTCCCGAGTGCAACCGAGACCTGTCTCAGCACACTACGAACGTTGCTGCTCCTTACAGGTGATGCAGACCCGGGTCCACGGAATCGCGTTGAGACGGGCTGGCGCGATCGGCTCGCCGCAGTCACGACAGATGCCGTAGGTGCCCTGCTCCATCCGCCAGAGCGCCTCTTCGATCGCCTGCAGGATCTTGGCGTCGGTCTGCTTGACCTTGAGTTGAATGTGGACTTCGTTCGTACCGGTTGCCTGGTCAGCCAGGTCACCCTGGCGGGTATTAGTCTCCATTGAGGTCTGACGCTGCATCCCGTCACCCTCCGCCAGGATCTCGCCCCGCTTTCCCAGGAGTGCCTTCTTATAGACCTCTAGGTCCATCCGCGCTTCACCTCCGTCGCTCGTCGATTTCTTTCTGCACAAATTTTCATCATAGCACGGCGACCACACCCGCCCGCCGTCGTCGCTGGCTAGGCCTGCACGGTCGAGACTACTCGGCGCGCAGCGTCATCATCGGCTTCCGACGCAGCACGTCGATGCTGGAGCCGACCCCAACGACGCCCACGACCAGGGCCGTCACGACCACGCCAGCGGCATTGGTCCCCGGCGAAGCAAACCATGCGATCTCGAAGACCTGTCGCGTGAGCACCCAGGTCAGCACGAGGGCGCCGAGAGAACCCACCGTGCCGGCGAGCGTTCCCAGCACCCCGTATTCTAGGACCAACATTGTCGTCAGCAGACGCCGGTTCGCGCCGAGCGTCTTGAAGATGGCAGACTCGTACAGACGCTGAAACTTCGTCATGGCCACCGACCCGATCAGAATCAGACCCCCGCTGAAGAGCGCAATGGCGCCGACGACACTGATCGCCATTGTGACGTAGTCCAGGACGCGTCGGAAGGTTCGAATCACATCGAGGCCATCGATAACCGACACATTGGCGTACGCCGCCACGATATCGCGCTGCAGTCGGGCCCGAGCTTCGGTCTCTGACGGTCCCTGGAGGAAAGCCACATAGCTGTGTGGCGCATCGTCAAGCGAGCCCGGTCGAAACAGAAACATGAAGCCACCGCTCCGAGAGTCGTCCCAGTCAACCGCTCGAACACTCGTGACACGTGCTTCGATCGGTCGCCCCAGCACATCAAATCGGATGAGATCGCCGACCTGTAACCCCCGCTCCTCTTGCAGATCCTCTTCGATCGACACCTCCGGTATCGGGGATGGCTGCTCGTCCCAGAACTCACCATCAATGACCCGTTCGTTCTCTGCGAGGTGCGACCGATACGTGATGGTGTACTCCCGCCCCAGCCCGGCCCGGCGGGCCGACCGATTATCGTCAAACTGCAACTGCTGACCCTCAACACCAGTCACCCGCGCCCGCAGCACCGGGATCAGCTCTGGAACGCGGTCGACGCCACGTTCAAGCACCGATCGCACACCATCGACCTGGTCCTCCTGGACGTCGATGAGAAACATGTCGGGGGCATCATCCCGAAGCTCGAGGGCAAAGTTGCGGAGCAGATTGGTTTGCAACGACTGGACGCCGATGATGAAGAAGCTGCCGAGCCCGACCGCCATCAGGATCACGCGCGTTTGGTTGCCGGGTCGACTCAGATTCAGGACCGCGTGGCGCAACGGAAACCAACCGGTCGTCTGCAGCGGCTGGATCGCGAGAATGAGTGCGCGACCGATGAGGTAGAGGGCCAACGAGACGAGCGTGAACCCCCCAACCACGTAGAGACCGATCTCCAGCGATGCTGCCTGCCAGCTCGCGACGAGGACCAGCGCAGCGCCGACCGCCGCCATGACGCTGACACGAACCCAGTCCACACCCGCTCGAGGAATCGACACACCCTGCCGGAGCAGAAGCAGCGGCTTTGCGTGGCGAATCTCCAACAGTGGAACCAGCGCAAAAAGCAGCGACACCAACACACCCACGGCGAGTCCCTGCACGACCGCCGATCCGGTCGGGTTAGTCGAAACCGCCGAAAGCCCCGTCACCGTCGCAGCTTGATCGGCCAGGCTGTCCGGTACGGCCCACAGTGCCAACTGCGCTACACCAATGCCGAGTATGCTCCCCCCGAGCCCGAGGAACGTCACCTGAAGCACATACACCGCCAGCACCCGGCCGGTGGTGGCGCCCAGACAGCGGAGGATGGCGACGCTCTTGAGCCGCTGCTGCACGAATACCCGCGTCACGCTCCACACACCGATACCGCCGAGGATGACCACGACAAACCCCACGAGACTCAGGTAGTTCTCGGCGCGGCCGAGGTTTCGCTCGATTCGGTTCTCGGTTCGTCGGTACGAGCCGACGCGCACGAAGGCTGCCGCAAGGTCTTCGCGCAGCTGGTCCACGAGCGGCTCGACTTGCGCCTCATCCGGGACACGGACCAGCAGCTGACGGTTTGCGCGACTTGCAAACGTCAGCAGACCCGTCTCTTCAACCGCGTCGTACGAGACGAGAACGCGCGGCCCAAAACTAAAGCCGCCAAGCTGGCGACCAGGCTCAGTCAGGATCACATCGCGGATAGTGAACTCGACCTCACCGATCGCAATCTGGTCGCCTACCGACAGTCCCAGCTGGGTCAGCAGCTCTGGACCCACCAATGCTCCGTGATCTCGAAGCAGGTCGAACGAGTAGGGTTGACCGGCACCCAGGTCAAACCGTCCGTAGAAGGGAAACTCGGGCTGCACCCCCCGCAGCTCGATCACCTTCGTGCGGACGCTGTCGTCGTCGAGCAGCCGCACCATCGTCGTGGTGTCGACTGTCTCGGTTCGCTCGATGCCCGGCAGCGCCGAGAGGCGCGCGTCGATGACCGCTCGGGTGTCATCCGCCAGCGGCTGATCAGTCCTGACATAAACGTCACCTGCGGTGAGCGTGCGCGCTTCGGCGGTCAGCGCCACCCTCACGTTCTGGATCAGCGAGCGGAGCGCCACGATCCCCCCCACCCCAACCGCCACGCAAAGGAAGAAGAACATCAGGCGTCGCCACGACGCGCGGAGCTCACGGAGGGCCATGCGCAGCACAAAGGCCATGCGACGTCAGGCCTCGGCCACCCGAGGCGGGTTCGCGTGCGTAATCACGTCAGTTCGGCCATCCCGCATCGACAGGACGACTTCACTCTGATCGGCCAGCTCGGCGTCGTGGGTTACCATGACCACCGTCGTGCGTCGGCTGGCATTGACCTCTCGCAACAACTCGACGACGAGCCGGCCATTCTTCGAATCGAGGTTGCCCGTCGGCTCATCAGCAAGCAGGATCGGGGGATCGTTGGCCAACGCCCGAGCGATCGCGACGCGCTGCTGCTCACCACCTGACAACTGTGAGGGATAGTGATGACCACGGTCGGTCAGTCCAACATCTGCCAACAGCACCCTCGCCCTCTCGGCCGCCTGCGAGACCCCTGCGATCTCGAGCGGCACCAGAATGTTCTCGAACGCGCTGAGCGACGGGATGAGGTGAAAGAACTGGAAGACGAAACCGATTGACCGGCTCCGAAGCCGCGCGAGTCGGTCTTCATCGAGCGCCGTGATATCGACGCCATCGATGACGACCCTGCCGGTCGACGGCATGTCGAGACCGGCAAGCAGACCCAGCAGTGTCGACTTTCCACTCCCTGATGGACCGACGACCGACAGGAACTGACCGGATGGAACCGACAGGTCGAGGGGGTGGAGGATGGTGAGTGGCTCACCGCCACTCATGACCGTCTTCGAGACTCCGTGCAGTTCGATCATCACCGCTCCGATGGGCCGGCTACTGCCCGTCGCCAATCGCGACCCGCTGGACCAGTGATTCGACGGCAGGCCAGAGGTGTTCGGCGACGCGGGTCGCCCCCTCCGCGTTCGGATGGATCCCATCCGACTGGTTCAGATCTGCCACGCCGGCAACGCCCTCCAGCAGGAAGGGAACCAATGCCACGTCGTGCTCACCGGCAAGCTGATGAAATGCATCCCGAAACGCCGCCGTATAGACTTCCCCAAAATTTGGCGGTGCTTCCATGCCGGCGAGCAGAACCTCGGCACCGCGGGCCTGGGCGGTGGTGATGATCTGGCCCAAGTTCTCCTTCATCTGATCGACGGGCAGCCCCCGCAGCCCATCGTTCCCGCCGAGCGCCACGATCAGCACGTCGGCGCCGCCATCCAGCGCCCACTCCAGCCGGCGCAGACCGCCCGCGGTCGTATCACCCGACACCCCGGCATTCACGATCTGCAACTGGTAGCCCGCCGCGTCAAGACGTTCCTGCAACCTGGAGGGATAGGCCTCGGTCGCTGCCAGGCCGAGACCAGCCGTCAGTGAGTCGCCCAGCACCACCACGCGCGGCACGTCACCCGCAAACGGGCGATCGGCACGCGAAGAGCCGTCGCTCACGAGAGACGGCTCGGCCAAAGCGGCGCCAGGTGGCGCTTGACCGCATGCCGACAATCCGGCGGCGGCGATCGCGATCGCCGCTGCCCCCCTCCAGTGGAACGTCCGAGTGCTCCGCGACGACATCAGCCTTCTATTATGCTATACGTCGATTCTTGAGCGCTGGCGCCACAGCAGCCCGTAGATCAAGACGTTGACCGCCAGCACGGCACTGCCGATGGCGAACTGCGCGGCCCGCGTCAGCCCCACCGGGTACAAAAGCGGCAAAAGATACTGAGCAACAAAGTCGGTCTCATACACCGCCTCGCCGGTTTGGCTCCGCAGCCACGTCTCAAGGGGTGTGAGTGGGCAGATCCCCCCCATCCACTCGATGCCCACGCCCCAGCAAACCGCAGGAAGGTGGAGCCAGACCACCCATGGCCACCGCCACGCAAGTAGTCCGCCGAGGATGACGAACCCCACGAATACGAGGTGGACAACGACGACGAGATCGGCCAACAGGGTGTACGGCATGTGGGGTACCAAACGCCCACGCACGCTATCACACCGGGCGTCGTCGCGAGGAGCCGGTCCTCATCCCAGGATTAGCGGGAGCTACGCTTTTCGGATACGATTCCCGAAGTTCCGGGAAAGACTCATGATGCGTGTCGTTGCTGGTGTCACCTGCTACACGCTGGTCTGCTGGGGATTCGCTGTGTCGTCCATCGTTGCACAACCGTCCGACACTCGTGACGGCTTGACTGCGATCGATGGCATCCGCGTCGGTCACTACACCCTCGACAGCCGCCCCACAGGATGTACCGTCGTCCTCACAGAGGCCGGCGCCGTCGCGACGGTCGATGTACGCGGAGCGGCTCCTGGCACACGCGAGACGGCACTCCTCGATCCGGTCAACACCGTGCAGCAGGTGCACGCGATCGTGCTCTCGGGCGGCAGCGCCTTTGGTCTCGCTTCAGCCGACGGCGTCATGCGGTACCTGGAGGAACGCAAAGTCGGCTATCGAACACGGGCCGCGAACGTACCGATCGTCCCCGCCGCCATCCTGTATGACCTCGGCGTCGGTGACGACCCGACGATTCACCCGACCGCCGAGTGTGGATACCGGGCCGCCCAGGCGGCGACCGACGGACCGGTTGCCGAAGGCAGCGTGGGAGCGGGAACCGGGGCCACCGTCGGGAAGATCGCAGGGCCGGGCCGGGCGATGAAGGGCGGCATCGGCACGGCGATGCTGGACCTTGGGAATGGTGTTCAGGTGGCGGCGCTGATGGCGGTCAACGCGGTGGGCAACATTGTCGACCCAGACACCGGGCAGCGCGTGGCGGGGGTGAGAACAGCCGACGGATCGGCGATCGTCGACGCGCGCGACCTGTTGCGAGACACGACGCCGCTCGACGCCAGAACTGGCGAGAACACGACGATCGGGATCGTGGCCACGAACGCGAGTCTCAACAAGGCCGAGCTCGCCATCGTCGCACGCATGGCCCACGATGGTCTGGCCCGTGCAGTCCGGCCGGCGCACACCCCGTCGGACGGAGACACGATCTTCGCAATCGCGACGGGTGAGATCACCGATGACGTCAGCCTGCTTCGGATCGGTGCGCTCGCAGCCGACGCGACCGCCGCCGCCATCCTCCGGGGTGTTCGAGCGGCCACCGGTCTCCCTGGCTATCCGTCCGTTGGGGATTTTCAGGGAGGTGTCCGCTGAACGCCGCTGTTCTCGCCATTATCGGGATTTCGGCCATCCTCGCCGGTTACCGCTTCTACTCGAAGTTCATCGCCGAGAAGATCTATCAACTCGACCCTGACTTCCAGACCCCAGCCCATGCGATGCGGGACGACATCGACTACGTTCCGACGAATCGCCTCGTGCTGTGGGGTCACCACTTCACATCGGTCGCCGGGGCAGCCCCCATCATCGGTCCGGGGATCGCGGTCATCTGGGGTTGGCTTCCGGCGTTTCTCTGGGTGGTCCTCGGCACGATGTTCTTTGCCGGGGTCCACGATTTCGGTGCGGTGTGGGCGAGTGTCCGCCACAAAGCCCGGTCCGTCGGTTCGCTCACCGGCGACGTCATCAGTATCAGGGCCCGGTCGCTCTTCATGGTGGTGATCTTCTTTCTCCTGTTGATGGTCAATGCCGTGTTTGCCGTGGCGATCTCCGATGCATTCCAGGCGACGCCCAGTAGCGTCATTCCAGCCTGGAGCGCGGTGTTCGTGGCGGTCGTCATCGGCCTGCTGATCTACCGCATGCATGTGGCAATCATGTGGCCGACCATCGTTGGGACGGTGATCCTCTATGCGGTCATCTATCTCGGTGAGCTCGTGCCGATCGAGCTCCCAGCCACCGTGGCCGGCCTGCCGCCTGGTGCGCAGTGGATCGTGCTCTTGTTCGTCTACGCGGCCATTGCGTCGATGCTACCTGTCTGGTTGCTCCTGCAGCCACGCGACTACATCAACGGCATCCAGCTCTTTATCGGATTGGGCATCCTGTATGGCGCCGTCTTGATTGCCAGTCCGACGATCGTGGCACCCGCGATCAATCAGAACCTGCCGGCGGCTGCCCCCCCGATCGTCCCCCTGCTGTTCGTCACAATCGCCTGCGGCGCGATCTCGGGATTCCACGGACTCGTCGGCTCCGGAACGACCTCGAAGCAGCTCAACTGCGAGCCCGACGCCCGCTTTGTCGGATATCTGGGATCATCAGGTGAAGGCGCACTGGCGATCGTCGCCATCATCGCCGCCACCGCCGGTTTCGCGTCGCTCTCTGAGTGGGAGGCGATGTACGCCTCTTTCGGGGCCGGCGGGATGACGGCATTTGTCCAAGGCGGCGCGGTGATCGCGAGCAACGGTATCGGCCTGCCAATCCCGTTTGGGGAAACGCTGCTCACGGTGATGGCGGTCCTCTTTGCGGGCACCACGATGGATTCCGGCGTTCGTCTCCAGCGCTACATCGTCCAGGAGATGGGTACCATTTACAACATCGCGCCGCTGCAAAACGGTTATGCCGCGACCGGCATCGCAGTCGTCGCGTGCCTGGCTCTAGCCTTTGGCGCGGGTGGGTCCGACGGCTCTGGCGGCATGCTGATTTGGCCGTTGTTCGGGACGACCAATCAACTGCTGGCGGGTTTGACCCTCCTGGTGATCAGCGTGATCCTGGTCAAGCTTGGGCGACCGGCACGCTATACGCTGATGCCGATGATCTTTGTGACGAGCATGGCGTTTCTCAGCGCCGTCTATCAGCTCTGGGACCTCTACGTGACCGGACAGTACTTCCTTGTGGTGGTCGATATCGTGATTATCATCACCGCGATTATGGTCATGGTCGAGTCGGCGTCGGCCTTCATGCGCGAACGGCGGAATGCGGCGGCGGTGACTCCGATCGGCTGATACGTTGCAGCGATGACCACAGCCCCCTACCCGTCATGGTGGTCACGGCTTCGGCCGCTCCTTAACGAGTTCTACCACGCCCCCTACCGGGGTGCCGTTGCCCGGGCGCGTCGTGACGAAGACGACCTCTTCATGCTCTTCGTTTTCGCCGACCACAGCCCCCTACCCGTCATGGTGGTCACGGCTTCGGCCGCTCCTTAACGAGTTCTACCACGCCCCCTACCGGGGTGCCGTTGCCCGGGCGCGTCGTGACGAAGACGACCTCTTCATGCTCTTCGTTTTCGCCGAGATGATGGGTGTCCCCAACCCCGCCACGTACTACACGCTCGAGCTGCAGCCGATTCTCCTAGAACGCTTTCATGAGTGGCACCGGCGCATGGGCATGGAGCATTCACCTCTGGACCACTTCCGCTGCTGCTAGTCACCTGAACAGGTGGGGGCGGACGACCATCGACCGATGACCGCGACCCTGCCCGATCTGTTCGAGCATCACCTGGTCTTCGTCGGGGGAAAGGGCGGGGTTGGAAAGACCACCACCGCCGCGGCCATCGGGCTGGCAGCAGCCGATGCGGGCCGGACCTGTCTGCTCGTCTCGACCGACCCGGCACATTCGCTGGGGGATATCTTCGACACCACAATCGGCGACACGCAGACATCGCTGGTCGACCGGGTCTGGGGGCTGGAGATCGATCCCGATGCGGAAGCCACACGACACATCGAGACCGTGAAGTCGCAGATGAAGCAGCTCGTTCATCCGAGGCTCTACGACGAGATCGACCGCCAGCTCGACCTTGCGAGCCACGCCCCCGGGGCGAGCGAAGCGGCCTTGCTGGAGCGAGTCGCCGAGCTGATGGGCGACGGTGGGGTCCGATTCGATCTGGTGATCTTCGATACGGCCCCGAGCGGCCACACCGTGCGCCTGCTCTCCCTGCCCGAAGTGATGGGAGCGTGGACCGACGGACTCCTTCGGCACCGCGAACGTGCCTCCCGTCTAGGATCTGCACTCAGGCACCTGGGCGGTGGACGAATCAAGGGTGACGATCTGTCGATGATCGACAGCGCGGAGGACCATCCCGACGAGAGCCTGAGCAAGAAACTCAACAACGTGCTGGAGACCCGGCGTCGCAAATTTCTTATCGCCCGCGAACGCTTGCTGGACGCCACCATGACTGCGTTTCTGCTCGTCCTCAATCCGGACAAACTCTCGATCCTCGAAAGTCGAAAGATTATCGACTTGCTCGGCCGTTTCAACATGGAGGTGTCCGCCGTCGTTATCAATCGCGTCCTGCCAGACGATGTGGGCGCCGAAGGCGACTTCTTCCAGGCCAGATACGAACAGGAGCAGGCCTACCGACGCGAGATTGCCACAGTCTTCTCCAGCCTCCCCCAAGTGGTCGTACCGCTCCTGCGTCACGATGTCCACGGCCTCGACTCGCTCCGAGAGGTTGGCCACCTGCTGGCGGGGGTTTGGAGCTGAGGTTGACCGTGACACCGTTGGCCGTGGCCCTGCTCGCATTGGCGGCGTACGCAGTCGCGTACCGATTCTACGCCCGCCACCTGGCGACCCGACTCTTCGAGCTCGATGGGACACGCCCGACCCCGGCTCATCGTCTGCGCGACGACGTCGACTACGTACCCGCCAATCGGTATGTGCTCTTTGGACATCAGTACGCGTCGATTACCGGCCTGTCACCGATGCTTGGACCGGCCATCGCCGTCATCTGGGGCTGGCTGCCGGCGACTCTCTGGGTCGTGCTCGGCGGGATTTTCGTCGGAGCGGTGCAGGACTTTGGCGCACTGGCGGTCTCCCTCCGAGCACGGGGGCTGTCGATCGGCAAGATCACCGAGAGCCTGGTTGGAGTCCGCGGAAAGACACTCTTTCACGTCATCATCTTCTTCCTGATCGCGTTGGCGATGGGCGTGTTCGTTCACATCATCGCGACGCTCTTTTCGCCCGAGTTTTACCCCGAATCCGTTCTGCCCAGTAGCCTGCTCATCGGGATCGCCCTGACCGTCGGTATCGGCGTGTATCGGCGGCGGTGGGGACTGATTCCCCTGACCGCAGCCGGGTTTGTCGCGATGATCGTCCTCGTCGGCATCGGCATCCGGTATCCCGTCATCGGGCCGTCGCTGGTGGAATGGAAGTGGCTCCTCCTCGCGTATGCCTTCGTGGCCAGTGTCCTGCCGGTGTGGTTACTGCTCCAGCCCCGCGACTACATCAATAGTCTGTTGCTGTACGTTGGCGTCGGCGCCATGTACGTCGGATTCGTGTTCACGAATCCGTCGTTCGTGGCCCCCGCGATCGACCTCCATCCCCAGGGAGCACCCGCGATGTTTCCGTTCGTCTTTGTCGTCATCGCGTGTGGTGCCGCGAGCGGGTTCCATGCGCTCGTCTCCTCCGGTACCTCGGCCAAGCAGCTCGATAAGGAGACCGACGCGCCGTTCGTCGGATACGGCGCCATGCTTGGCGAGTCGGTCCTCGGGCTGATGGCGATCCTGGCGTGTACGGCCGGTTTTGTGTCCCGGGATGAGTGGCTCGCCCGCTATGTCAGCTGGCAGGCTGCCGACAGTCTGGGAAACAACATCGCCGCCTTCGTCGGCGGCACGTCCGCCTTCCTGGGCGCGCTCGGGCTCTCGCAGCCGATCGCCCGCACGTTCGTCGCAGTGCTGGTCGTCTCGTTTGCCCTGACCTCACTGGACTCAGCGACGCGTCTCCTCCGCTACAACGTTGCCGAGATGGGTGAGACGCTGGGCGTTCGGCTGTTGCGCAACCGGGTGGTCGCGTCGGGCATCGCCGTCGCCGCTATCTGGTTCTTCGCGTTCTACGAGGTCGGAGATGAGTTCGCCGGCCTGGTGTTGTGGCAGCTGTTCGGCACGACCAACCAGCTCCTGGCCGGCCTGGCGCTCCTGGCGATCACGGTCTACCTCCTGCGCCGCGGGAAGCCGCTCGTCTACACGCTGGTCCCGATGCTCTTCATGCTGGTCTCGACTATGAGCGCGATGGTGAGCAATCTGATCGAGTTTTGGACCGGCCGCCAATGGATCTTATTTGCGACCGGCGCCGTCATTTTCGTCCTGGCCGTCTGGTTGGCGGTCGAGTCAGCCATCGCGGTCCGTCTCTTTCGGCGACAGCCGGTGACAGAAGGTCTCGAGGTGGAGTTCGGGACTGCTACAATAGCTGACGGTCCTTCTGTGGAGGAGAAAACGTGAATCCTTGGTTAGCGGTCCTGATCACCGGTGTCTTGGCCTTCGGTCTCCATATCCTGTTCGTTCTCGCCCTGCGAAGTAAGCACTGAGAAAGCGAGAAGCAAGCGGGACGCGAGCTGCTGGCGGTGGGACCCTGGAGGCGGTTTCGTGGCGGGAGCGTCCGGCAGGTTGGCCGTCTATCTGGGAATCGCAACCGGTATCAGGTGGCGATACCGAACAGGGAGGCCGTCCCGTTCGGCTGGACGGAAGCGCCAGGTCTTGATAGCGCTCAGAATCATGGCCTGATGCACGCTCTCGGGTGGGGAGACCAGCTTCACTCTCTCGACGTCACCGCTCGCCGAGACGATCGCCTCGACCACACCGATCTCCTCGTTCCAGGCGGCCTCGTCGGCAACGGTCGGCAGCTGCAATCGGATCGTGACGGGAGGCGTCACGTTGATATCCTGGCTGTCGAACAGTTCCGCTGACACCAGCGGGCCGGCGGCCGTCGTTGACTCCCGCACCTCGACGACCGCGGCAACCTTGGTGACCTGAGTGACCACATCCGCTTCGAACGAGCCCTCTCCCCCGCCGAACACGGCTGGCCCGACGTCGACCGCCCCCGTCTCAGACTCGAGGTCGGGAGGCGGTGCGCCACGTCGGGATTCACTGGACGAGGACTCGGACGTTGACCCGTCGTCCGCCTCAGCCTCGCCGGCCGTCTCACCTACGAGATCCTCTGTCGCGTTCCGCATCTTCTCGAGCACCATGGACAGATCTCGGGAGGCGCTCTTCCGAAACTCGGCGGTCGCCGCGAGAGCGGTCCTCCAGGCGTCCGACGCGACACTCTGAAGTGGTTCAGCTTGATCAAAGACCGACCCGGGCTGGGTTCGCTCCATCAGCGACGCACCGCCGGCCACCGCGGCCAGCAGCAGCACGACAACGGCGGGCACCATGAGTCGGCTCCGTCGACGAGTCTCCCGTTTCCGCTTCGGGGTGGAATCGCTCGGTGGCAGCTCCTCGCGTCCTCCAACCGGGGTCGTGAGTGCGCGCGCGTGGACCTCGGACAGAAGATTTCTGCGACCAGGACGCTCGAAGTACTTTAGCGCCTCGACGAACTCACCCACCGACTTGTAGGCCGAGGAATCAGGTCCGGCGGTCGACACCAGGAGCCGAAGCTGCGTCGGTCGGTCCGACGGCAACAGCGAGTTGAGGGTCATCGCGAGGGCCGAGACCGCACCACCCGACTGCGTTCGGCCGCGTCGGAACTCGACGGTCCCGCTGGGCGTCAACGCCAGGTTGTCGTGACGAGGCACCGACCGCTTCCCAGACCGCACGAACACCTCGGCGATCTCGAGCACCAGCGCGACACCTTCTTGCCAACTCAGGGCGACCCGGCGCTCCAGAAGAGACGCCACGGTCACCGGTCCATTAGACGATTTCTTTAGCCATGCCATACAGTCAACCGTATCGGTTGGGCCGCCTGAACGCTGCATCGGTTGCACACGCTTGCACCGCCGAAGACGGGCAGACGGACGTTGGTGTCACACGGTGTCACCCTAGTTGGACAACGCCGCAGTCTGTTGCTCCAGATTGTCGTACACGCCCCCAACGCCGCCGCCGACGTTGACGACCATCGTGACGCACGCCAGCGAGATCAATCCGGCCAGCAAGCCGTACTCGATCAGGTCCTGCCCACTCTCGTCCTCGACCAACTTCATCATGAATCGGGTCATCTGCTTCCCTCCGGTGCGACAGACAGGACGCACGCTTTGTGCCAGGGAGAGCGGCGAAGGGAAATCCCCAGAAAAGCAGCCTTATCTCTCCGAGACTGCATGGTGATACGTCAGGAAGTCTGCTGAGAGGAAGAGAACCGAATGGTCAGAGGTGACCTTTTGGATACGGGTGCTGAAGTACACCAACCCTACGAACCGACTCGACCGCGGACCGACATCCGTAAGTCGACCACATCGGGGTTCCCGATCTCCCGGTCGGCACCATCCTGAGTCAGCACTACCGGGGACCTGGCAGCGAACTCGTCGACGGTCGTGCCGCATGCGATAGGTTGGAGGAAGTGCCTCTCTCGCGCCGAGTGCGGGATTCCCTCCTCACGGTCGCCCTGTGATAGCATCTCTCGCGGTCTTACCGTCATCGAGCTAGCACTTCATGGTCGTCGGTATTCCCAAAGAAACCTTTCACGGCGAGCGACGCGTAGCGATCGTGCCGGCGTCGGTGTCCGCGCTCACGAAAGCGGGCCTCGATGTGATCGTCGAAACCGCCGCGGGTGAATCGGCGGGGTTTCCCAACGCGGCGTATGCAGAGAAGGGTGCCCGGCTGGTCAGCGACCGTGCCTCGCTTTTCGCCGAGGCCGGGATCGTGCTCCAAGTTCGGATGGCCGGTGCCGCGGGTGAGGTCGGGGATGCCGATCTGAGTCTCGTGCGCGATGGCCAAGTTATCGTGGGGCTGTCAGAACCGCTGATTGGGGCCGCCAGCGCCAAGGCGTTGGCCGAGCGCGGCGTCACCGCGTTCTCGATGGAGCTGATCCCACGAATCACGCGGGCGCAGAGCATGGACGCTCTGTCGTCAATGGCGACCGTGGCCGGCTACAAGGCGGTCCTCATCGCGGCCACTCACCTGCCCCGCATGTTTCCGATGCTGATGACCGCGGCCGGCACCCTGACGCCGGCGCGCGTCTTCGTGGTGGGCGCCGGCGTCGCTGGCCTCCAGGCCATCGCGACGGCCCGCCGGATCGGCGCCAATGTCGATGCCTACGATGTGCGTCCGGCCGTCAAGGAACAGGTGGAGAGCCTCGGGGCATCGTTCGTAGAACTCCCACTCGAGACCGGCGGTTCGGAGGATGCAGGCGGATACGCGAAGGCACAGGACGACGCGTTCTATGAGCGGCAGCGGGCCATGATGTCTCAAGTGGTAGCAGCCAGCAACATTGTCATCACCACCGCACTGATTCCTGGCAAGACTGCGCCGCTGCTGGTCACCACGGAGATGATCACCGGCATGGCACCGGGCAGCGTCGTGGTTGACCTGGCCGCCGAACGCGGCGGAAACTGCGAGCCGACCGTGGCCGATCAAGAGGTGGTCGCGGGTGGTGTCACGATCCTTGGCCCGACCAACCTGCCGGCGACGGTGCCGTATCACGCCAGCCAGATGTACTCGAACAACATCACGACCTTGCTTCTCCACCTCGTCAAGGAAGGAGAGCTCGTGCTCGACCTCGACGACGAGATCACACAGGGGACGCTGGTGTCACGCGATGGTCAGGTCGTGCATCCCCGGGTACGCGACGCACTCGAGACCGCGCCCTAACACCCCACGCAGAGAACGACGAGGGACCATGGACACCTTCATCCCACTCCTGACCATCTTCATGCTCGCGGTATTCGTCGGCTTCGAGATCATCACCAAGGTGCCACCGCTGCTCCACACACCGTTGATGTCGGGCAGCAACGCCATCTCCGGGATCACGATCATCGGCGCGATCCTCTCGGCGGCCTCACCCAACCGGCTCACGGTGATTCTCGGATTCGCCGCGCTGGTCCTCGCCACCATCAACGTCGTTGGCGGCTTCATGGTCACGAACCGCATGCTCAGCATGTTCAGGAAGAAGGACTAGCGGGTGAGCGCCGTTGCGATCAATCTGATCTACCTCGTAGCCTCGGTGCTGTTCATCCTTGGCATCCGAGGACTGACCCATCCTCGTACCGCGGTGCGGGGGAACAAGCTGGGTGCTGCCGGCATGCTCCTCGCCGTGGTGGCCACATTGCTGGACAATCAGGTCTTTGGCGGCGGAGCGTTCGGCTTTGCGGTGATTATCGCCGGCGTCGTCCTGGGCTCGGCGATCGGAGCCACGCTCGCGCTCAGGATTCAGATGACCGCGATGCCAGAGATGGTCGCCCTGCTGAATGCGTTCGGCGGCGGGGCATCCGCGCTCGTGGCCGGTGCCGTGCTCGTGGGAACCGAGCCGAACGCGCAGGCGCTCGTGGCGACCGTCGCCTCGGGCATCATCGGTTCGGTCACCTTCACCGGAAGCCTCGTAGCGTTTGACAAGCTCCGAGGCCTACTCCTGCCCGACGCGCCGGTGACCTTTTTCGGCCAGCAACCGCTCAACTTCCTGCTCGCGCTCGTCGCGCTCGGGTTCGGGGCCTGGCTGGTTATCGATCCCAGCACGACGACCGCGTATGTCGCCGTCGTCGCAGTGGGCTCGGTGCTTGGCGTCCTCCTGACCATCTCGATCGGCGGAGCGGATATGCCGGTCGCGATCGCGCTCCTGAATTCGTACTCTGGTCTCGCGGCCGCCTCGACCGGCTTTGTGCTGAGCAACGACATCCTCATCATCACCGGGTCGCTCGTCGGCGCATCGGGCATCATTCTGACGCGAATCATGTGTAAGGCCATGAACCGGTCGCTGGTCAACGTTCTCGTCGGCGCCATCGCCGCGACGGATACCAAGACGGAGGACGCCGACGCGGTCTACGAGGGGCGGATCAAGCGCACGTCCGCCGAGGAAGTGGCGATGTTGCTCGACACCGCGAAACGGGTCGTGTTCGTGCCCGGCTATGGGCTGGCGGTCTCTCAGGCCCAACACCAGCTTCGGGATCTCGCGACGCTGCTTGAATCTCGGGGCGTCGAGGTGGAGTATGCCATCCATCCCGTTGCAGGCCGCATGCCGGGACACATGAACGTCCTGCTGGCTGAGGCCGACGTCGACTACGACAAGCTCAAAGAAATGGATCAGATCAATCCGACCTTTGGTCAGACTGACGTCTCGATCGTGATCGGGGCCAACGACATCGTCAACCCCGACGCTCGAACCAATCCGAGCAGTCCGATCGCCGGGATGCCGATCCTCGACGTCGACAAATCGACCAGCGTGATCGTCATCAAGCGGAGCCTGTCGCCAGGGTTCGCCGGCATCCCTAACCCGCTCTTCGCCCTAGACAACACGCTGATGCTATTCGGCGATGGCAAGCAGGCGGTGCTCGACCTGACGGTGGCCGTCAAGGAGAACGACTAGTGGGGTGCCTGGTCTTCAGGAGCTTGGACTCGAGACAGCTAATCGTCTTCTTCCAGTGATAGTCCCACATCTCGAGGCACTCCTCCCGACGACGGCGCGAGCTGACCAGCCCCAATGCTTCAAGGAACACGCAGAACTCTTCCGTCGGCGGTGGTCGGTCCTTCGTGGCGCGGGTCAGGGCACTGAGCAGCACGCCGTCCTGCTCATAACTCCGCAGCGACACCAGGACGAGAACAGACCCCAGAAGGCCATGGTGGGCTACCCAGGATGGCGCACCCGAGTCGCCCACGAGGTCGCGGTAAGGAATCCCCTCCTCCACCACGCCGTCTTCGACCTTGGCAACGATGCAGTCGGTGATTCGTTCGACCACCTTCACATCGAAGAACACACCGAGAGCATTGACGGCCTCCCGGCGCAGCGTGTCCAAGCGTTCCGGGTCTATCGGAGCATCAGGGTCGGTCATGGAACACCGGCCAGTTTGACAGAGCAGCGGGGTTGCGTTCATGCTACTCCGTCCGAACCCGAAAGGAAGCTTGGATGACCCGGTCCAACCCGCCCAGCGCTCTGAGCCGAATCGTCTTTTGGTTGCTGGGGATGACCCTCTTTGTCAGTATCGCGCTGCTGCCTAATTACTTCCTGACCAAGTTCTATACGGGCGGTCAGGTTCACGCGATCGTGGTGCCGCTTGTGGCGGTGATCCTGGGACTGATCTGGGGTTCGTCGTTCCTCACCCCACAGGGATCCGGACCCGAATCTGCAGGATAGCGAACCCCGACGGTACTACCTCATCTAACGAGTCTCTTCGACTGCCTGGGTGGCTTTCTGGCGCGCACCCGCCATGATCCCGTGCATCCCGATATTGCCCTCGTGGCACGCGTACTCGTAAAGCGGGCCGTCCGTCCGCCTCAGCGGCATCATCGCGGTCCAGGGCTGGATGTACGAGTTCGAATCTTCGACGGTGAACTCGTAGATGACGGTGTCGCCGTCGATCCGGCGGAATCGCTCGATGAGATGCGTATCGGCCGTCGAGCCACCAAGACTTGTCTCGCGAAGGAAATTGGTTGTCTCGACCACGAGCGTGGCCCCTTCCCAGTGACCCCGTGAATCTCCGGCAAACTGTCGAAGGTCTCCATGCGGACGCCCGTCAACCGGAATGATGCGAGCGTTGTGCACCATCTCGTTCACGATCACCACATAGCCAGGTGTCTGGAGAATCTGCACGTTGTTGTTGTACGCTCCCGACACCATCGGCGGTCCCGAGTTGAAGCCCATCAAGCAGCGATCGGACAGGCTTCGGTCGTGATAGGAATCCGCAAAGCCATTGCGCAGGTTCAGTCGTCGGATCCGCGACTGCTCTCGATACGCGTCGGTGTACGGGACTCGGCCAGCGGGGGGATCGACGACCAGCGATGTCCGTTTGTCCTGGGTCAGTTCGACGCCCCGCTCGTACCAGAACTCGTTGTACGACAGTACGCCGCCTTCGGCTCGCGACTGGTAGCCCGCGCTCGGGGCACCCTGCTCAGGATCGAACAAGTCTCGATTCAGACGGGTGCGCTCGGTCGCTTCAAAGGCAGCCGCCTCTTCTGTAGTCAAGGCCTCCTTCCCTTCGAGAGCTTCAGGCCGGTTGAGCGGGGTGAGCGTGCGAAACGTGAAGATGCCTTGGATGTCGGGGTCACCGTGCGGTGTCAGACGGACGGCCTCGTCGGGTGTGCCGCCCTGGGCGACAGCGTCGTGTGGGAGCAGTGCAACCACGACAAGGGCCCACGACATTAGGAGCGCTCTGTGACTCATCCTGGAACCTCCACGGGTGACTCGGCTGTGATTTTTTTGCGCCCCGATCCTAACCCTTGAAGGTAGCCGCGTTCAACACCGTGGAGGTTTTGAGACTGGCCGGCCCCTGCTCGACACGTCGGTCGCACGTCGTGACAGACCTCGACCCGAAGGGCGTCGAGGCACCGTCCCGCCGGTTGGTTCTAGCGTCCCGACCGCGTGGTTCGCAGCACAAGTCCAGGAGCGCGGCGCCCGGATGGCAAGGCACGACGAGGGAGCAAATCGGGCATTTGTAACCGAAGAGCAACGCCGCCAGGCGGTATGCCCCGCCCAGGAATAATGCCGCGAATTACGGTCAGGACACTAGGCCTTGAGCGCGTTGACCAGTCGGTCGGCGAATCCTGCAGTCTCCTCCGACTCGTCTGCTCCGTCGGCATCAAACGGCAGGTCGGCTGACGACGTCTCGAGGGCAAACAAACCCGGTGCCGAGGCGTGCAGCTGACCCATCTGATCAGTGGCCGCCTGCTGATTCTCACGAGACAGCGTCCAGATCCGGAACAAGGTGGCGGTCGTGACAAAGACAACCCCCAACCCCTTGAGCACCATCATCGCGTCCCCTGACACCGGATCGAGCCATTCCCGGTCGGCTACCGGTCGGCCGCGATGAACATTGCCGACAAAGACGACGATGCGGTCCCCCTCACTGAGCTCCTGGGCCGCCTGGAAGACCTGCTTGATCTTGGCCGACTTGTTCGTGACGTTACCCTCGGTCCCGGTGACCGAGACCAGGAGTCTTTTCCCATCACCCAATCCGACCAGAAGGTCGCAGGTCGGTTCTGCGGAAGTCAGCTCCGCTTGCAGGCCGACTGCGCGAAAGACGTCCCGGACGGCCTCCTCGAGAGGTCGACCCGCCTGCCAGAGGAGGCGCCCGAGCGATTCGATCTGTTCCGCCTCAGACCGTAGCCGCTCGATCTCAGCAACGATATCGACATGTCGCTGGGGCATCCATGCGTTGACCCATTCCGGAGCGGGCCCGTCGAGCCCGACGTCATCAGCCTGAGGTGTTGTCTCCATCGAGTAACCCTGCTTCCTTCCAAAAAGGCAAAAAAAAAACGAAACCGACTCCGTCACCGACAGAATCGTATGTTCCACTCCGCGAGTCGGCGCCGGTTGACCACGGACAGCCCGTTGACAACGCATCGTGCATGCCGCTCACTGTAACGTTTGCATGCGGGATGCCAGATGGCTGCGGTGGGGAACGGGCTCGGTTCAGGGGGGCCGGGGTCTACGGTAGACGCAAACGCACGCCGCCGAGCACCTGGACGCCGCCCGCCCGCGAGGCGACACGAACACGCTCCGCCGTGGCCATTCTGAGCAACAGGTTCTCGACTCTCACGGTCGCGCCGGTGACTCTCACGCCGAATCCGACCCCGAGCCGATCGGTCAAGAAGAACGCCACGTCGGCGCCGGCATTGAATCCCCACCAATTGGTGTGAACCTCGCGCGCGCTTGACCGGGCGATCGCCCCGGTTCCCACGACCGGAATCTCGATGCTACTGACCACATCGTGACTGACGGCGAAGTACGACGGTCCCCCGTAGAGCGAGACCGTGGCTCGTTGTCCGATCGGGACGTTGCCGGCGAATTGAATGTGCACTCCCTTTTCCGAACGGGCGAGGGTCGCGGCGCCTTCGAACCGAAGCGGCGCGGCTGGCACCAGCGAGCTGCGAATCTCCGCATGCACCGCCGCGTCGTGACCGACACTTGCCATGCTGAAGCTGGTGCCGAGGCCGAACCGCACCGGGCCCAGACCGATGCTCCAGGGCAAGACGATCCCACCGCCCACGTCGAGCACGGCACCGTGTTTGACTGGATAGTCGGCCCGCAAGGAGGTTTGAAATAGAGGGACGTCGACGACATGGGCAAAGTCGTGAGACGCGAACTGCCCGCCGCCGTTTACCGCCAGCCACGACTGCTGAGCGTGTGCGAGGGCCGGCGAGACAAACAACACCGCGAGCGCGGCCAGAGCCTGACCCAGGCGCCGCCGAATTGTGGAGGTGACGGACGAAGTCATGGCGCTCGACACACGTACACCGACTCGGTCAGCCCGAGGACTGCGCCGTCGAGTAGAGGTCGAACAGGGGGAATCGACGATACGCGCTACCTGCCGGACTCGGTCGCGCCTGCCCCAAGGGCGGTTCGCTGAACGGTCTCATTATAGCCGCATCTCGCGGTCTGTCGGCTTCGCGAGCCCCTGAGATGGAGTGAAGCGACCGCGACGTCGGGCCCCGTCGAACGCCGACGTTGATCTCGTCGATCTCGTCTTCGAGATCGACCATGAGCGCGGCCATCTCAACATCACTGATCTCCAGAGTCGACGGCAGTAGAATCGGTCGCGCTGCCAGATTGAGTATGCTTTCCGGCAATCGTCTGACATTCTGACGCCTATGACAGAGCTTTACGACCTCGTCGGACGGGAGCGATCGCTCCCGGACGTAGCGCAGACCATTCACGACTGGGCCCAGACGCACGACGCCGCCGAAGTCGGCGCGCTCCACGTCACGTGCAGCGACGAGTCAGAACGCGAATGTGTCGAGGCGCTGCAACGCGGCTTCATCGAGCACCTATTGCCAGCGCTGAAGTCCGCACGTCGGTCGGCGTTCCAGCTCTCGAACCTCGGTGGGCGCTACGAATGGGGCGCCGCGCCACTCGCTGAGGACCACTTTCTGTCAGAGCGGTCACGCCGCGGGTACACGTTGCTGGTCGCCAAGCTCAACGCCCATGTCGCCTTCGAGGACATCCCCGCGCCCGCCGCCGCGCCACGATTCCGGCTGGGCGTCTGGGATCGCTATGGCCGGGATTCGACAAGCTGCGGCGCCCTCAATGCACTGGTGGCCGGCAAGCGGTCACCCTTCCTCGACGACTTGCGAGAAGCCTTCGACTCCGAGGGACATGACCGACTCGGGGCGCTGAGGAACAGCCGGAAGGTGGATCCGCTCTTCCGCCCCCTCGCCGCCGCGGTCGTGTCGGCGCGCCTTCAGGCGCGCAAGGCAGTCCTCGACCTGCAGGATCGCACTCCGGCGCAGCCAACGTACTGGGTCGTGCTGCCCTGCGTGACGGTGAACCGCCACGAACTAGACACCGAGATTGTCTGTGGCGTCTATACGGTCGACGGGCGCGACGGCGAGCGCGCGGTCACCTATTCCGGACTTGGAGACGATGCTACCGCGTATCGAATCGAACGGGTCAACGACCGCTTCAGCGTGACCGACGACCAGGTATGGATCACACGGACCGGACGTGATCATCGTCAGATGGCCGAGACATACGCCCCTCGTCCGGACGACCGCACACGAGCTCTCCTCGACGCGCAGCTGGAGCGCCTGCGCCAGGAAGCCCAGCACAACCCGGGCCAGGATCATCGCCACACACAGACGCTGCTGAGACGCGTCCTACCGATCTACGCTGAGATCGCGCCGGTCGATGCCGCCGCGTTGGCCTTCGTCCACGGCGTCGCGGCGATCCATCACGCATGTACCGCCCATTCCTTGGCCGATCCAAAGACCGGAGAGGCGCGGGCGAGGCTGATTCTTGAAGAAGTGTACGACCAGATCGACCATCTCGACGATCGGCGTACCGAGCGACTCTTGGCACTCCTGATGGGCGAAACCGAATCGTAAGCGGCCGCGTCGGTTACGTCGTCAGACTCACGACGGTGGTCGCGATCCCGACGGGCCCGGCACCTCGCACAGCGACGTGGCGATCGTCACGAGCGTCTCGGTTGACAACTCGCCGCTCGTCACCAGGAAGAACAGGTCCCCGTCGCTCCAGGTCACGACAGCCGGCATGCGACCATCGATGTCACCGGGTTCCGGTTCAGGCCCATGTTCATACAGTCGCGCCGCAAGACCCGAAAGCCGGATCTCCTGAGGGTCGGCGCCATACGACAGTTCGAGGGCCAGTCGACGCGCCTCTCGCCGGCTTCTCCGGGCCTGACTGAGCACGAACGTGCCGTAGTCCGCTTCGAGGGTTCGCCCGCCGACCGGCAAGTCGCGGAGCCGGTGATCCCGAATGTGGATCCGTAACGACTGCAGTCGACGGCCCGCCGTCTCGGCAGGCTCACGCGGCCGGAAGTCGAGCATCGCGTGGGCGGCTTGCCAGCTCTCGACCGTCGCAAAGTGCGGGTTAGTCATGCACCGACGGCGCAATCTATCTCGGTGGATACCACCGTCGGTCGCGAAACTCGATCGACTCGCCCTCGATAGCCTCCCGGAACGTCCGGATCGTGGCCGGCGTGTCCTGGACGTCTCGCGGTGGCGAACCTTGGGGGTTGGACAGCCACCGCGTGTAGGGCTGGTCGTAGTGATAGAGGTAGACCACATCCGGCGTGAAGGTCTTGAGACACTCGGCCACCGGGATCGGACGCATCCGTTCAACAGGGAGATTCATCGGCATGAAGGCCACCGTGATGTCCTCGAGCGCCTGGATCTCAGGGACACACTGTGTCACGCCCGCGATGAGAATCCGCGTCCCCCCAAGGCTGACAACATAGCCGTTCGCATCGCCCTTCGGATGCAGAGGCGCGCCCGGGGTCAGGTCGTACGCCGGAATCGCCTCAACCGTCACGCCGGCGAAGACGCCTCCCTCTCCATTCGATAGCACGGTACCGTCGGGCCAATTGGGATGACCGGCCGATGTCAAAACGACCGGAGCACCAGGCTTTCGAAGCCGCGTGATCGCGGCAGGGTCGAGGTGGTGGCCCGGACTGTCGGTGATCAGGACCAGGTCGGCCGGCTTCGCGCCCGAGAGATCCCCCGCGCTCCACGGATCAACCTGGACGACTGTGCCGGCATGCTCGATCTGCACGCTTGCGTGAATGATCGGGGTAATGACGATGTCGCCACCCTCGGCCTGAACGCGATCGGATGACTGGGCCGACGGTGACACCGCGTACACCAGCGCCAATGCTGCCGAGATCGACAATCGCATGACGTGACCACTCCAGCGGCTCTGCAACTGGTGCATTATAGGCGCCCATCGTCTCGGAGTCAGGGCGAGCCAAGCAGACCAAAGGCGCCGAACCGGTCTCGGATCGGGTCTTTCGACTGGGGTGGTCGGGGCGGGTCTAGCTGGTGGGCCGGAGCGAGTCGCCCTTGGCGGCGTCGCCTTCGATGACATGACAGATCGCCGACTGCCCGAGGACCAGGGTCACCTCGAGCACGCCGACCGTGTCGGTGAGCGTATCCAGGAGATTACCACCTGCGTCACGGATTTCGTCGACGACCCGATGAACCTCGTAGCGCTGCCCCATGACGATGCCATAGTTCTCGCCTTTATCGATATAGAACGAGGCGCCATTCACCCCGACGATCTTCGCCGAAGTCGCGGGAGGCTGGATCGACGTGAACGTACCCGCGTGACTGGCGATCTTCTGGACGACGTCCTCGACCGCGGGACGCAACGCCTCCTGTGCAAGACCCGCGTCAAACTCCTGCCGGTAGTTGATCCCCTTGACCCGGACGCCTCCGAGGCGAACCTTCCCCTCTCCTTCGTCCGCGAACATGATCTCGGCCGTCTCGGTGTTGATCAGCCTGATGTCGAGATTACTCTCGGCCTCGGAGTACTCGGCACGGAACCTCCCGAATCCACCGCCCTTCGTGTCGACGGAGAACTTCGTGATCGAACCGGTCAGGATCATCTGCACACCGAGAATTCGCCCGACCTCGGCCGCTTGGGCCGAATTGATGCGTCCGCTCTGACCGAGATTCTGCTCCGCCAAGACCGACTCGAGCTGGGTTCGCTCAACGAGGCTGAACTTTCCGGTCTTGAAGAGCTGAGTCACGAGCTCATCCGCCGCCGCGTATCCCAGGTTGTCACCCCAGTAGCGCCACGAGCTGTTATTGTCGAAATCCATCACGGCGACACGGACTTTGTCGTTGCGCTCTTCTGCCTCCTCGGCCATTGCCGACATCGGCCGGCTCACGATCAGCAGGAGCACCGTCGCCACGAGCATTCCCATCCACGGACAGCGTGTCTTCATTCGGGGTCTCGCCTCCAGGTTCATGTTCACGTCAACCCAAGGCAGCAGGTTCTATGCCAGGCGTTCGCACGCTTCGCGCGGGACTCCGGAGTCGAGTCCCGGCGGGCTTTCTGGGGCGACCGTCGGGCAGCAACGTGCATTCCCGGCGTGTGCGTGGCGGCCAGACAGAGGCCGTGCCGTGTTCGCTCATGTGGAGGCGGAAAACGGTCGCGGTAGATACAGGAAGGACGGTTACAGAACTGTGAGCGTCGCGAGACCGGTCACAGGCGCCGCTGGCGACACCTGTCAGGCCAAGCTGTCACCTGTGTCGCCCTCGAACACTGCGCGACGGCCGACCGGAATGCCTCGTTCGCCGGGTGTCCTGTCGCCGTGACAGGGCACTAGTGCACTACGACTCAGGCTGCGTGAGGGGCTTCCTTCTGCCCAGTGCCGTCCCGACGCCTTGGAAGCCCACCAGCCACGTCAACCGGAATATCGGTCTCGAGCGGGCGATGCGCCCTGCCTTCCGGGCGGCCAACATCAGCCGTCGCCGCCACCGAATCCTCGGTCACATGGCTCTCGCTCTCTGACGCCGCGCGAGGCATGTCGATGCTTCCGCGGAATGTCGCACCCTCGGCGATCGTCACCGTCGGGGACAGGACATCGCCCTGCACCGATCCGCTCGGCCAGATCTCGATCTTGTGGCTCGCCGTGATGCTGCCGTTCACCTTCCCGAGGACCAGCACTTCCTTGGCCAGGATCTCAGCCTTGGCGGACCCCGTTTGACCGATCGTGATCGAGTGCAGTCGCGCCTCGATCGTCCCCTCGATCTTGCCCTCGACCGTCAGGTCCTCGCTGGCCCTCACCTCCCCAGTGATCGCCACCGTCTGGCCTAGCAGCCCGTGGTGAAAGCACCACCGAACGACGGGTCGGCCCAGACATGGCAGTGCCCCACGCGGAGGTCGGCGGCGGCGATGGTAGGTCGAGATAAGATCCACGGCGCGCCCCAACGCGTCTCCGGGAGTCGCATGAGCGACCACAACAGCCGAAGACACGCCACCGCATGCCCCTGAAGACTGCGGGGTGTCCCGACACCCGTGAGCGTCCGCATCAGCAACCCAAGGTTCAGTCCAGCAACGTGCAGCAGGACGCGTTTGAGGATGTTGTCGTGCCCCCGCAGGTATACGCGGCGTAGCCGCCCGGTGGCATAGAGATGGGCAAAGGGGCGTTCGAGTCGTTCCCCGCGCCGGCGCAGCAGGCGTTGCCCGCGCGCGCCGCGAAGACGCCGACGGTTTCGGTAGACGGCGTCGCGCGCCTCCGCCTTGTCTTTCCACTTACGCCTGCCGCGATCTGGTTCCGAGATGTAGCTGCGGAGGCCGATGGCTTCAAGATCGACGAGTTCCTGGTTGCTGTGATAGCCCTTGTCCCCGACGACCTCGGCAAGACGGCCCGCAGGCACCACGGTCTCGATGTGCTCCGCCGCGGTGATCAACGTCGCGCGGCTCGTCGCCACATCGCCTTCATCGGCGTCCTGCACCGTCACCGCCACGACCGCGCCGGTGTCGAGGTCGACCGCCTGCTCCGCCTTGTGCGCGAGGTGCGTGCGGCCGTCCTTCATCTTGGTGATTCTTGCGTCAGGATCGTGCGGATGGGTCCAGTCGTCGTTCGAGCCTTTCTTCTTCCGCTTCCGATCGATGCGCGCCAGATCGGCACGCGTCGGGGTCTCAATCCCCGAGGCCTGGGCGAGCTGGATCAAGAAGTCCTGATACGCCTCGCCGGTGTCGCGCCGCACGATACTTCGCAGGGCGGCGTTCGCTTCCAGCGTCGTCGCATCGATACCGATCGTCTTGCCCTTGACAAGCTTCGCCTCAGCCAGTCGCTGCAACACCCACGCGAAGACAGCCTGATGCGTTTCCAGGTCGATCAGCCGACGCGTCCGCGAGACCGTCGAATGATCCGGCGGCGCTTCGTGCAGCTCCAGCCCCAAGAAGCTCCGCACGCTCAACGACTCGGCCGCCCGCCACGCGATCGCCCGCTCGGAGTCGAGCCCTTCGAAGTACCCGAGCAGCAACACGCGGAAATACCGGCCGGGCGGCAAACTCGGCCGGCCGATCTCATCCGCGTAGAATCGCTGACAGAGCGACTCGACGTACCCGTCGAAATCCGCTCTCTCGAGAATGTGATTCAGTCGCGTGTAGAACGGGTGCGCGGCGCTGCGAGGCAGATCTTGTGCGGCGACCCACATCGACGTCTGCTTGGGACGTCGCCGTCGTTTGCCCATGGCGCGTTTTTCATCTTGTGCGGCGACCCACCATGCGCGTCAGTGGAGTACGCATGATCACTTCTGGCGATCGATCTAATTCGGTGACTTTCACCACGGGCTGCTAGTGTCGCCCGGCCGGCCGCCGGCGGGATTGGGCGCGCTGAGACCGTGGACTCCGTGGAGACGCCCTGTGGGGTCGGAATGCTGCGTTGCGCCGTCAGTTCTTCTTCTTTCAACATGTCCGGGTTTATCGGGCGGTCCGCACCCAACGTTTAGGGCGCGCTCCACATATGCACCATGAAGCCCAAACCCGGCGGTGTATCCTTCGGAGGTCATGTCGACCTTTTCGACCGCCGGATGAGCCAGCGCGGTCACGTCGTGGGTCGTCCAGACAGGAGGACAAGCGGGGTCGACGCGTGACCACCATTGACGGGCTGATCGTCCTCGCCTTCGTCGTCTACGCGATCAGCAACGGTTTCCGGAGTCGAAGACAGGCATCCCGGAGCCTCGAAGAGTACTTTCTGGCCGGCCGCACGTTGCCGGGCTGGAAGGCGGGACTCAGCATGGCCGCGACGCAGTTCGCGGCCGACACCCCACTACTTGTGACCGGGATCATCGCCACGGCCGGCGTGTTTGGCCTGTGGCAGCTCTGGATCTTTGCCGTTACCTTCCTGTTGATGGGGTTCGTTCTGGCCGGCGCCTGGCGTCGGGCCGGCGTGGTCACCGACGCCGAGCTGACCGAGGTGCGCTACGGCGGACGACCCGCGGCCGTGCTCCGCGGCGTCAAGGCGGTCTACCTCGGTACCATCATCAACTGCACCGTGCTGGCCTGGGTTCTTTTCGCCGCCGCAAGAATCGCCGAACCCTTTCTCCTCTGGAACCAATGGCTGCCGGCTGAGGTTCTGCGGCCGGTGATCAGCCTCGTCGAGGTCATCGGTATGCCGCTGACCGCTGGCGTTGATGACCCGGACGTCTGGGTCAGGACGGCCAACAATCTGGTCTCGCTGGTAATGGTCCTGGCGGTCACGGCACTCTACTCGGCAACGGGTGGTCTCCGCAGCGTTGCGGCGACCGACATCGTCCAGATCGCCATCATGCTCGTCGGGACCCTGTCCTTCACCGTCCTCGTGGTGCAGGAAGTGGGTGGTCTCGATGCGATGACGACCCGGGTGTACGACACGTTCGCCACCGGGGGACCCGGCGGAATCCAGCCCGACCAGATCCTCGCCTTCACGCCCGACCACGGGAAAGATGTGACCGCGACGGTGCTCTCGCTGCTCGGGCTCCTGTGGTTGATCAACGCCTACTCAGACGGGACGAGCTATCTGGCGCAGCGGTCGATGGCGTGCCGGAGCGACCGCGATGCGACGACCGCCGCGGTGGTCTTCACCTTTGCCCAGATACTGGTGCGCAGTCTGCTCTGGCTGCCGCTGGGCATCGGTCTCCTGGTGCTCTTCCCACCTGAACCCGGCCTCTCTCCGGACCTAATGCAAGCGGACCGGGAGGCGACCTACGTCCGGGGTATGGTCGAGCTACTGCCGCCCGGGCTGATGGGTTTGATGTTGACCGGTATGCTGGCAGCGCTGGCATCGACCGTCGACACACACCTGAACTGGGGCGCCTCCTACTGGACCAACGACATCTACAAGCGGTTCGTCTGTGAGGCATGGCGCAAAACTGAACCGAGCGGCCGGGCACTGGTGTGGGTCGCGCGTGGCGCCAATGTACTCATTCTGGTCATCGCCCTCGCGGTCATGACGCAGCTCACGTCGATCAATCAGGCGTGGCAGACGACCCTTCTCTTTGGTGCCGGGCTCGGTGTGGTGCTGGTCCTCCGATGGATCTGGTGGCGGGTGAACGCGTGGGCTGAGATTGCGGCGATGGTCGTGTCCTCGGTGGCCGCGCCAGTACTCATGATCTCGCTCGATGACGACCAGCAGGCGCTCCGGTTGCTCGTCGTGGCGGCGGTGTCGACCGCGGCGGCTCTCGTCGCGGTCTGGCTCAAGGGCCCGGAAGAGACCGAGCGCCTCAGCGAGTTCTACCAGCGGGTACAGCCGGTCGGTTTCTGGGGTCCGGTCGCACGCGCGAATGGGGTCGACGAGACCGTCGGTCCGCGGCAGCTGTGGCGAACCTTGAGCGCTACGGTCCTCTGCTCACTGTCGGTCTTCTGTTTGCTCGTTGGGGTCGGGACGTGGCTCGTCGGCAGCCCGACTCCGGTGTGGATCCCGTCTCGACCAGTCTGGATTGGGGGTCTCCTGCTACTGGGTCTGCTGCTCTGCCCGGTCTGGTATCGACTGGGTTACCTGCAAGCGTCCGACGTCGATCGCGACTCAGCGTGATCGTCACCCCCCCACCTGTGGGGCCGCTGCCAGCGTCGCCAGAAACTATTTCCGTTACTCCGGCACTGGATCTATCCTGAACAGGTAGACGGCAAATCCGGTGATCGATCAGAGGGATGAGATGAGCAGAGCACAGCGCCACCCCGCGTCCGTTCGATGGCTGGTCCAAATGACGGCACTGCTGGCCGGACTAGGCTTCTGGAACCCCGAGGGCGTCCGTGCCGCGAACGACGACCTCGAGGTTGCCGAGGCAACGCTGAGGGAGCATCTCGTCAACATGTTGGTCCAGATCAAGATCGACATGCCAGCGAACGAGGACGGCATCGACGTGCGCAGCTGGGCAGAGCCGCCGATCGACGTCCAAGAGAGTCAGAAAAGAATCGACGAGTACGGCTTCTCCATCGCGTCATCCGGACTCGGCGTCATCACGGACGTCAAGAGAAAGCGGCGACACATCGAGGTTCACCTGAACGGAGGGGGTTGGAGCGGACGGGTTCCATCTCTGCCCCAGTTGGCCGATAAATCGGCCGAAGAGATTTCCCTGGGACTTCCTGGGCAATCTCTTCTTAGTCCGGCATCGCCCTCTGAGACTCGGCGGCGGAGTGCCGAACTTGTGGAGGAGCGAACTCGCAAGGACGACAGGGCCTACGAGGACTACCTTCGGGCTCTGGACGAATACGAGCGGAACAAGATTGCGGCAGGCTCCCGATTCAACATTCGATACCGACGCGCGCTCACCGCACGAGAGCTGACTCCTGAGTCGGTCATGGAAGCCCTGAGCGACTACGTCGACTTCGGGGTCGACTAACCTGCGGACTTTTTGCCTGAGCCAGGGCCACAAGGTATCATCTGAAGAGATTTGGCTAAATTGCCTCTTTCATCTGGAGGGCGTCGAGTGAAGAGATCCCGTGTGCAGTTGCTGAGCGTGATAACAATCGTCGGCGGTCTGATGCTGGTGCCTGCGGCAGTGGTCGGTCAAACCACCCCTGACGGTTGGACCGCACCACGGACGGCCGACGGTCGCGCCGACCTCCAGGGCGTCTGGGCCAACAACAACGCAACTCCGCTTCAGCGACCTGAGGCCTGGGCCGGGAAGGAGTTCCTGGTCGACGAGGAACTGGCAGAAATTGTGCAAGCCGCTCAGGAGGCGGGCGACCCCGGACAAGATGCGCTCTTCGGGGACCAATTGGTCTTGGCGGCGATCGAGCGGTCGAAAGCAACCTCGTACGACCCAACCACCGGGAACTACAACCAGTTCTGGATTGCCGACCGCGTGTTCAACACCAACCGGACATCCCTCGTCATCAATCCACCCGATGGCCTCGTTCCGGCCACGACGCCTGCCGCCAAGGCGGCGGCCGACCGGCAAACGCAGCATGCCGTCGAGCACCCGGCCGACTCGTATACCGACCGGCCGCTCAGCGAGCGATGCATCACCTACGGCGCGCCGAGTATCTTCGCTGGCTACAACAGCTACTTCCAGCTGGTCCAAGGCACCGACTACGTCGCGATCGTGCAAGAGATGATTCACGACGCGCGCGTGATTCCGATCGACGGCGCGCCGCACCTCGACGACTCGGTGACTCAGCTCCACGGAGATTCCCGAGGCCATTGGGACGGGGACACGCTCGTGATCGAGACGACGAACTATAGCGGCAAGAATGTGGTCTTGACCGGTACCACGTTTTCGACAGCGTCGAAGGCGTTGCGCGTGACCGAACGGCTCACACGGTTCAGCCCAGAGATCCTCAACTACGAAGTGACGTTCGAAGACCCAGGCGTCTGGGAGGCACCGTGGACCGTCCTCATTCCCCTGAACTACAGCGAGGAGCCGATCTTCGAGTACGCGTGCCATGAGGGCAACATCGGCATGGAAGGAATCCTGGCCGGCCACCGAGCCCAGGAGCGCGCCGACTCCGTGACTCAGACCGAGTCACGGTAGTCTCGCACTCACGCGTTTCAGACTAGCGGGCAGCGGCGGTCTGCCGTTCGCCCGCTTTCAACAGCTCCAGATCCACGGCCTCCGCCATCGCCTCGTACCCCACATCGCCGGGGTGCAGATGGTCCCCCGAATCGTACTCCGGCAGGAACTTCATCGGTGACGCCGGGTCGCGCACCACGGCATCGAAGTCGATCACAGCGTCGTACGCCCCACTGGTCCGTATCCACTCGTTGACGGCCTGGCGAGTCACGTCCCCTTCGGCCGTCCAGTAGTCAGGCACGACCGAAATGGCAGTGCCTTCGAACGGAGTCAGCGTCGCGCCATAAACTGTGAGGCCATGCGCCCACGCCCGGGTGATGATCTGCTTGTGACCGGCGATGATGTCGGCCGCAGTCGGAGGCGTATCGGACCGGGGCATGCCCAGTTGGTTCCGGGCCAAACCAAGGTCGTTGATCCCTTCCAGGACGACGACGTGCGTTGCACCCGACTGCGCCACGACGTCGCGATCGAACCGTGCCAGCGCGCTGACGCCCGCCCCATCACTCAGCACGCGGTTGCCCGCGATACCCAGGTTGAGCACCCCCATCGGAATATTCGCCGCACGGAGCCGCCGAGCAAGATGGTCCGGCCACCGGTTATTGGTGTCGCTCGTCGACCCGGTTCCATCGGTAATCGAATCGCCGAGCAGGACGACGGCCCCAACACCGTCGTCGACCGACACTTCCACACGCGAGAGAAAAAACCACGATGGCAGCGTCGTCTCGATCGGTAGCTCGTTTGCCCCGGTGTGGTTACCGGCCGTCGACAGGAAGTTGGTCTGACTGGCGCCACTGTGAGTAGTGAGCGGCGATCCGGACGCGCCGATATCGCCGGGCAAGTACAAATCGATCGCCAGGTCTGAGAGGGCTGGCACCGCCAGCGCCACCGGATCACTGAAGATCACCGCACCGGCCGGAATCGTTGCGGAGTCCCGTCCGCCAAATGTTAGCGCGCGGCGTGACGATCCGACAATCGCGGCGTTCTTGGCCCGCCGGGCGATCTGCGCAGCCCCGACCTCCAGCGGCATCGTTCCGAATGCGTTGCTCAGCACGACCCTTACCCGATCGCCACCGAGGCTGACCCGCACGATCTGCCGGAGCGTCTGATTGGCAACGCTCGGTCCCTGCGTCTCCGGGACACCCGGGATCGCCGCCTGCTCCACAAGGGCAGTGGCCCAGGTGCCGACCCAGTGCTCGTCCGACTGTGCCCACAGGACCGGCTCGAGAAGGAGCAGGCATCCCACCAACAGCTGCACAGCGAGACGATATCGACGGTCAGTTCGGGCAATGGTGAATCGCATGGGCGGTTTCCTCTCTCTTGATACGGCGTGCTGTATACGCTCGGGCACTCCACCTCGCCCACGCTCGTGCCACGCCCGCATGAGCGTGGATCATCCGTCGGGCAGCGACACCGGCTGTCACGGTAGGTGCGGCCAGATTATATCGTTCGGGAGCTCGGCGGACGAGAACGGTAGACAAGGCTCCATGATCGGACTACGCTGGACGATCAAGAAATGGGCCGGGAGCGGGAGGGATGACTCCGCACCGGCGTCACCTGGAGGATGAAGATGGGCGATCGACGTTTCGCTGCTGTGTGCACACTTCTTGCTGTATTGCTTGTTGCGCTCCCCGCCGACGCTCAGGACGACGCAGACGCGCCGCTCCCACGCACCGCGGATGGCCGGCCGGATCTTGGGGGCGTCTGGGATTTTCGCACCATCACGCCGCTCGAGCGACCCCTCGAGTTGGAGGGTCGAGAGTTCTTGACCGACGAGGAAGCGGCGGCATTCGAAGCCGAAACAGCCGTGACCAGCAATGCCGACCTCAATCGAGAAGCACTGGCCAAGGTCGTGACCGGCCGGGGCGTGGTCAACGGAACGACCGAGACGCGAGATCTCCAGCTGGCCTACAACGACTTCTGGTGGGATCGGGGCACACAGGTCGTGGGCACGAACCGCACGTCACTGATCATCGATCCCCCAGATGGGAGAATCCCCACGCTCACGCCGGAGGCTGAGGGCCGACGACAGGCTCGCACCGAACGAAGCCGGCGCATCACCGCCGGTCCAGAAGGCCGTTCCTTACCAGAGCGTTGCATTCTGGGGTTCAACTCCGGTCCGCCGATGCTCCCCGGCGGCTACAACCAGAACGTGCATCTGTTCCAGACACCCGAGTATGTGGCGATCCTCAACGAAATGGTCCACAACGTTCGAATTGTCCCGATGGACGGTCGTCCGCATGCGAGTCTTCTCCAGTGGACCGGGGACTCTCGTGGGCGGTGGGACGGCGACACCCTCGTCGTCGAGACGAAGAACTTCCTCCGCGAGACAAGCTTCAGAGGCTCCAGCCAGAACCTCCAGTTGACCGAGCGCTTCACGCGGGTCGATGCTGAAACGCTGCTTTATGAATTCACGGTCGAAGACCCGACCACCTGGTCGCGCCCGTGGAGCGTGGAAGTGCCGATGCGAAGGTCAGACGCGCCGATGTTCGAGTACGCCTGTCACGAGGGGAACTACGGAATGGAAGGGACCCTCAGCGGAGCGCGCGCCCTCGAACGGGAGGCAAGCGGGGCGTCGAGGTAGGCACCACCGCTACGGATTCGCCGTCGCGGCCAGTTCGTCTGCGCGCTGCCCGGCCAGGATGCCCGGCATGCTGTAGTTCCCTTCATGGCAGGCGTACTCGTACATCGGCACATCGGTTCGCCGCATCGGAATCGAGACCGTCCACGCGGCCGACCACGTCTCCGCATCGGTCACCGTGTACGCGTACTCAAGCGTGTCGGCATCAACCCGCGTGAAGCGCTCGACCAGCGTCATGTTCCCTGTCGAACCCCTCCATCGTCTGTCGCCATTGAAGTGTGACGTTTCGACCACAAGGGTGTCGCCCTCCCAGTGCCCGCGCGAATCTCCTGACCACTGCCGGATGCCGTCGGCGAGTGGGGGGCGGCTGTCCAGGGGGACGACACGCGTCGTATGAACCATCTCGGTGAGGAGGACGACATGATCCGGGGTCTGGAAGAGCTGCACGTTCTGGTTGTACCCGGCGGGCGTGATCGGAGGGCCGGCGTTAAAACCGAGCAGACACCGATCAGACGTGCTTCGATCCAACCATGAGTCGGCCGGGTGGTCCCGGCGATGCGCCCGTCTGGCGTCGGCATTCCGCTGACCGCTCGCGCTCAGATCCGGGAGCCTCCCGTTTGGCGGATCAACGATCAGGGACGTTTGCCGGGTGCCCACCGGTTTTGTTCCCGTCCAGCCAGAAGTTGTTGTAGAAGCCGGGCGACCCATCCTCCCGTCTATCCACCTGTTCGGCCTCCGTCGTCCGCTCCGCTGGCCGATTCGCCAGACGTATGTTGCGGTCGACCGCTTCTTGCTCGAGGCTGGCCGCCTCTTCCTCTGTCAGGAATGCTTTATCGCCCAACTCCTCCGGACGTTGCAGCGGCGTGATGGTTCGGAAATCCCAGATGCCCTGAAGGTCGGGCTGCCCCCACGCCGTTCTCGGGGCCTGGGCGGCGACGGAAATCGTGGAGAGCGACACCCCAGCGGCCACGACAGCCACGGCACTCATCGACGCGAACACTCGGTAGCACATCTCAACCTCCTCCTGTCTGTCGTGCGTCTGCTGACGGAATCGTAGTCCCGTGGAGCGTTCGACACAACAGGAGGAATCGCTGGCAGATGATCAAAAGAACTTGCGACTGAGATTGAACCCGATAAACCAGTCGTTGCGGCCGGCGGAGCCCCGGGCGAGCTGGCCCACCGTGGTCCCCAGACCATTCGATACATTGAGCTGAAAGAGATGGCCACCAGCCCGCTTTTCGATCCCAATTGATCCGTAGTTTCCGCGCGGACGGTACCCATCCGCGCGGGGCACATACTCACCGACGAGATAGACCGTCGGCGTCACTCGGAGCCGAGAGCCGAGCCCAACCAGCAGGGTGTTGTTCTCCTCGGTCAGCTCGCTCGGAAGAGGATTGGTGTTGGCGGCCCACAGGAGCTGGACGTAGACCGCCACCCGTCGCGCCATCCGCCGCGAGACAACGGCCCCGACACCGGTGGTGTAGTCGTGTCTGAAGTTGTCCAGCCCGTCGATGCTGACCACGGCGTCCACGGACAGCGGGCTTCCAGCACCCTGATCGACCACGCTGTGCTGCCCGAAGAGCTGGATGGTCTTGTCGTTGGTGCGATGGATCCCGACTTGCGTGCCATTCATGAGGCCGAACCGAAGCTCGAGACCAATCTGGGCCGCGGAATCGAGGCCGAACAGGTTGCCCACGAGCCCACCGACGTCGAAGTCGTTGTCGAATCCATCGAGCGGGCGGCTGAATCGGTGCGTCAGGCGAAAGGCAAACTTGTATCGCGGAAGCTGGCCAGTCGTGGCAACACTGATGACGGTGAAGTCTGGCTCGGCCAGATCGGGGTTCGGCCCCGGCAGCTGCGCCTCGACCGACGGCGCACCACCTAGAAGAAGTCCAGCGCACAGACCCGCCGCGCACCAACGGCGCGGCGGGCCACCGCCGCTGCACTCACGCATCAGTACTCGACAGGGGGGTCATCATTGGCCGTCGCGTCGTTCCCCACGAGGACTGAACCGAGGAATTCCTGAGCACCCTCGGTCAGATGCTCGTGAAATCCGCACGTCCCCTCGAACGAGAACACGCCGCTCATCTTGCTTTGCCCCGGGGTCATGAGGTCAATCTCATACAACCGTCGTGCGCCGGAAACGGGTTGGAGTTGATCTGCCGGTTCACTGTGTCGTTATTGACGAACATGACGCGTTGGCCGACCTGAATCCTTATTTCCTTTGGATTGACGCCCGCAGCCGTGAGCGTGAATGTCGCGACTGTTGGGCCGGGCGATGGACTCGCCGGGCTCCCGCTACTGCATGCCGCGATGACCGCCACGGTCGCTACCAGAGTAAGAACCAAGAGGACCGTTCGGCCTCTCACCACATTGAACATCATTATTTCTGTACCTCCGTCCCGTTCGGCAGCAAGGGTGGTGCCACGTCGAGAGCCTCTGCGCATGCCCAAACCGTTGGGCTTTCTGACGATCGGCCGGGCCCGCGCTTACCGCTCGCGTAAGGCCTTACGAGATCCGAAAGAGTCGAGACAGGCGTGCGAAGACCGGCTGCTGTCAGCCGATTCGGTGCTTGGCAAGATAGTGACTCAGCGCCCGCTGACTAATACCGATCAGGTCGGCCGCCGCCTTCTTCACACCACCCGAGGCCTCGAGCGCCCGACCGATCGTTTCCCGCTCGACCCATTCCTGATTCTGATGAAGATTGGAACCCGGCAAACCGTTCCACGACGGCGACGCCACCGTCGGCACCGAGAGGCTCCGCGTCGTGATCATCGGTTCAGTCGAGAGCACGACTGCCCGCTCGATCGTGTTCTCAAGCTCGCGAACATTGCCCGGCCAGTCGTACGCTTGCAACGACTGCTGAGCCGTCTCCGCGATCCCGTCGATCTCCTTCCCGGCACGCTGGGCATGCTTGTGGAGGAAGTGGTCGACCAGCACCGGGATGTCTTTCCGACGCTCTCGCAACGGGGGCAGCGCAATCGGAATGACGTTGAGGCGGTAGTACAGATCTTCACCAAACCGTCCGTCGGCGACCAACTGGCCGAGGTCCTTGTTCGTCGCGGCGATCACGCGGACGTCGACGTGCTGCGTGCGCTCGGCCCCGAGCGGCTCGAACTCACGCTCCTGGAGCACGCGGAGCAGCTTGGCCTGCAGCGCGAGGCTCATCGCGCCGATCTCATCGAGGAACATTGTTCCCCCATCGGCGAGCTCGAACCGACCCTTCTTGTTGGCGGTGGCCCCGGTGAACGCCCCGCGACGATGACCGAACAGCTCTGACTCGAGCAACGTATCGGGAATGGCGGCGCAGTTCACCTTGATCAAGGGCATGTCACGCTGCGCGCTTCGGTCGTGAATGGCCCGCGCTACCATCTCTTTACCAGTCCCGGTTTCGCCAGAAATGAGCACGGTGCTCTTTGATTCCGCAACGAGCTCCGCCGTGTGAATCACCGCCTGCATCTGACGGCTCCGGCCGACGATGCCGTACTGGTTGAACTCTTCACGGCGCTCGTTGAGCAGATGTCGATGCTGTGTTCGCAGCCGCTGATGTTCGATCGCGCGGCCAACAACGACGAGCAGCTCGTCCACCTCGAACGGTTTCTGGAGGTAGTCGAGCGCGCCCAGCTTCATCGCCTCGATCGCACTCTCCACCGTGGCATGCGCCGTCATCATGAGAATCTGTGGGCGGTCACCCTCCGCCACGGTCGTGGCAAGGTCCCGGATCAGGTCGACGCCAGTCATCTCCGGCATGAGGTTGTCGACCACCAGAACGTCGAATGGCTGCTGAGTGATGAGCCGCTGGGCCTCGGTGCGGCACAAAGGTCTCGCCGCGCTGGTCGATGGTCGCGCGGCTGCCACTCGCACCCTCGAACGCCTCGCGTGGCGCCACCTCCAGATACACGACGCTCTGACGTCGCGCCGTCGCGTTCCTTGGTGACGGCATCCCCAACCCGCTCACGTCTGGTCTCCGCGCCACGGCCGCGATCTCCCGCGGGAGATCGACGTGACCCCGGATCGCGCTCGTCTGTGCCGTCACCGTCGAGCCGAACATCACGACCAGCACGACCCCGACCACATACACGGCAGACGTTCGCGGCGCTGTCATCAGAACCAATAGATCATCTGAGCGGCGACAAACCGCGTGCGACGCTCGAGTGGATTCTCTCGCCAGTTGTGTTGATAGGCCACCTTCGCCACCATGTTCCGAAGCACGTAGTACCCACCGCCAACCTCGAACCGAGTCACCGGAAAGTCCCAGGGGATCGGACGCCCTCCGGCGAGTGTACCTGTGATGTTCGAAAAACCCAGGTGGTCCGCCCGTCCGGCAACATACAACCCTGGTCGCAGCTTGTACTGCCCCTCGACGAAGAGACCGACGGCCGCGAGCGGCGAGTCAATAAACGGCACGTCAACGGTCGGAACGGTCCACCGGCTGAGTAAGCCTTCCGCTCGAACAATCCAATGCTCCCGGGAATACTCGATGTCGACACCGACCGCGTCCTGCGTGAATCCGCCATCACTCTGGACGGGCAGGCGGTCGGTTGCGGCGCGGCTCAGATAGGCTGCTCGGCCTGCCGACACACCCAGCACCACGCCAAGCGAGGGCTGGTAGACGAGGCGACCGGCAATCTGTTTTCCGGCGTTGTCGTCTTTCACGAGAGGGTTCGACAGGCTGCCGTTGGTCACCGCCGCAACGAACTGCACCGGCCGATCGCCGACCCTGACCTGCACACCGGTATCCCAGCGTAGCGCCGACATCAGCGGCAGTCCCGGCGCCGCCGTTTGATCACCGATCGGAAAAGCAGGACGCCATCCCCGACCACGCATGCGCAAGAGATCGTCAGCGTTCGCAGGTAAGGCGTCCGCACGCAGCGAGGTGAGGTACTGGTACGGTAAGGGGTACCCAATCAGAGGATTGTTGATACCGTAACCCTGTCGCGAAAACGCGCCGAACGTCGGCGGAATCCGGCCGAGCTGGAGATCGAGCGTCCGCCCGTCCCAAGGACGAAGCCGCAGAAACATCGCGTAGACGTCGAATGTATTCCCCGTCTCTGATCTGACCTCTCCCAGCACCATCGCTTTTCGCCCCAGCGACAGCGAGGTCGTCAGACCCGCTCGGGCTTGCCGCAGCGCACTCTGCTCGTAGTCGGTGTAGTTGAAGTACCCGGTGTCTTCGGGAGCGACCGTGGCGATCATCTCTCCGCTGACGACAAGACGCCCTCCGGCGAGGGCGAACGGTTCGGCCGGCAAGACTTGAGCCGGTAACGCGGTCGGTACGAGAAGGCCAATGAACCCGGCCAGCACGCCTCGGCACCTGATCGGACGCCGGGTACGGCGGCGCACCGGCCGGGACGGTACCGCTCGCTCGTCGGTTCGTCGCATGGCGTGATTGGCGGTTGCAAAAGCCGTAGACGTTTACGTTACGGGTAAATCCCGCGCACGGTTCGGGGTGTCCCTTCGAGGTTTCTCAAGGCCCTGCGCCAGGTTCTCTGAGATCCGTGGCGGGTCCGCCTACTGGGTTGCAAAACCCCTGCCGCCTGCTGGCGTCACGGCGTCTTAACTGGCGGTGCCGGTCGTGTCGGCAGCGGGCGGGGATCGTCTCGGATCATTCGGGTAATCTCCGCGATGGCCCGTTCGAGCTGCGGGTCCTGTCCGGCGATGACCGACTTGGGATCGTTTTCGACCTCGATGTCCGGTTCGACCCCGTAGCCCTCGATCACCCAGCCGCCGTCGCGATCGTTCGTCCCGAACTCGGGCACGTTGACCGTTCCGCCGTCGACCAGCGGTCCGCGGTTGGTGATGCCAACCACCCCACCCCACGACCGCTTGCCGATAAGCGGCCCGAGTGCCGCCTCCCTGAACCGATAGGGGAAGATGTCGCCATCTGACGCCGAGTCCTCATCCAAAATGCAGACAAGGTGACCGTGGAACACGGTCCTCGGGTAGGTGCCAACCGTCTCCTCGGTGCGGGAGAAGCGCGTTCCCAGCAGATCTCGGCTCAGCCGCATAGAAGTACTTGATGAACTCTTGGATCCCGCGGGCTCCCATATCGGGGAGGTGCAGATACCCGACCCGACCCTCGGTCGCCGCATCGACGGCGAGTCGGTTTGCGGTCACCTCGTCGAGGTAGCGCAGACTGACCTCATCGGTCACCGGTTGGAATGTCACGTCGCGAGTCTCGTCGCCGTCGGCCTCCGCGCTCAGCGTGAGGCGGACCGGCCGGTCGGCCTTGTGGCGGAGCAGACGATACGGGTTGTCGACGGCGGCAAGATCTTCCCCATCGATCGACAGCACATAGTCGCCGACGCGGGCGTCCACGCCGACCTCGGTAAGCGACGCCCGGTAGCGCGGCTCCTCGTTGTGCCCTTCAAAGATCGCCGCCAGTTGATATCGACCAGCCTGGCGGTCGAGCTCGAAGATCGCACCCGGCAGGGCGACCTCCGGCCGGTCCGGCGCGTCCCAGTCGCCGCCGGCGATGTAGGCATGTCCAACGCTGAGCTCGGCCACCATCTCACCGATCACATAGTTGAGGTCGGAACGATGCGCCACATGCTCGAGCCACGGCCGGTACTGCTCGCGGAGGGCTACCCAGTCGTACCCGTGCATATTCTCGACATAGAAGAAGTCTCGAAACCGCCGCCAGACCTCGTCGAAGATTTGCGACCACTCCTCGGCAGGTACTCGGCCAACCATCAACCCGGCCGTCGAGACGGTCTGTGGATCACTCTGGCCCGATGCGGCGTGCAGCTGGTACCCCCCACCCGCTCTCACCAACACCTTCTCCCGGTCATGCGACACGGCATAGCCGCCGGCGGCCTCGACCAGCGTACTGGCCGTGCGGTCGTCGAACGAGAACGTCTGAACCGCGGTCGCCCGGTCGCCGCGCCGCCCGTAAAACGACGAGCCCGTCCTGAGGAAGAAGACCCGGTCATGCCCGGCGCTCAGACCACCATAGTTGTCGAAATCGATCGGTAACCGTGCGACGCGGCGCGCCAACCCATCGAAGTCGATATCAATCGGTCCCTCCTCGGCCCCGCCGGATGCCTCGGCGCCGTCTTCGCCGTCACTGTCGTCAGCGTCAGCCGTTTCGCCGTCCGCATCCTCGGCATCCCCGTCGACCGCCACCTCGTCGCTCTGCGCCGGCAACGGATGCGCCACGTCGCTGCGCAGGGCCAGCGCATAGACCCCGGTCTCGCGGTCGACCAAGTAGTTCCACTCGAACGACCCGAGCTGCGGTGCGAACGACCGATCGGAGAGGTAGTACAGATAGTCGCCGTCGGGATCCCAGGCGGGGTTCCACTCATGGAACAGATCGCTCGTGACCTGATGCCGCGATTCGTCGACGCGGCGCCAGATGTAGATCGAGCTGAATCCCGTGTCGTCGGTGAGTGAGAACGCCAGGTAGCCGCCACGCGGCGACCACGTGTAGTCGCGCAGCTGACCATTCGCTTCGTCCGCGACGAGGGTCAGCTCCCGGGACTCGATCTCCAGGACGTGCAGTTTCCCGTCCTTGTCCCCGAAGGCGAGATACGCACCGTCCGGCGACCATTCTGGAGCGTAGCGCATGGCCTGCCCGCCGTCGGTGAGCTGCTCCGCCTCGCCGGAACCATCTTGCGGCATGACGTAGATCTCGTCCTCTCCATCGCGGTCAGAGACGAACGCGATTTGCCGGCCGTCGGGCGACCAGCGCGCCCACTTGTCGTGGGCGCCCGAGCTGCGCGTCAGGTTTCGGGTCGGACCGTTCTCGATGGGCGCGGTGAAAATGTCGCCGCGTGCCACGAACAGTGCACGCTCCCCTTTCGGGCTGAGCTCGAAATCTTCGACGTGGTCGCCGGCCGACACGCGCGCCGGCCGCATCGCAAGGCCATCGTCCGGTACGGTGATGGAAAGCGGACGGGTCTGTCGGGCATCGAGGGTATAGAGCTGCAGCTCGCCGTTGAGCTCGTAGACGATTTGCCCCACGCCGTCGTCCCCAGGCCACCGGACGTCCCAGGTGTCGCTCATCGTCAGCGGTTCGATCTCACGCGTGCCGAGGTCGAACCGGTAGAGATTGAGTGTGTCGGTCCGGTCCGACGTGAAGTAGATCGAATCGTCGATCCACATCGGGTCACGATCGGCCCTCGGGTGGTCGGTGACGCGCTCGACGTCGTGGGTTTCTCGGTCGAAGACATACAGCTCCTGCGCCCAGCCCCCTTCATATCGCTTCCAGGTCCTGAAATCTCGAAACAGCGGCGAGTAGACGACGTGGCTCCCGTCGGGTGACAGATCTCCGGCGCCCGACTCTGGCATCTCCAGCGACACCGGCAAGCCGCCGTCGGTTGATACCAGGAATAGGCGGCTGTCAGAAAGCCCGACGCTGTATCGCAGCGACCTGAACAGCACCGACCGTCCGTCCGGGGTCCAATCGTAGACTTGGTTGTCGTAGCCCCAGCGCGGTGCCAGGGGACCACGCGCGGGGTACCACGTCAGCTGGCGCGGCACCCCACCGGTCGACGGGACGACGTACACCTGCTCGTCACCGTCGTACTGGCCCGTGAAGGCGACCCACTGTCCATCGGGTGAGAACTTCGGAAAAACCTCCAGGCCAGGGTGTGCCGTCAGCCGCGTTGCGGTGCCCCCGCTGGTGGAGGCCGTCCACAGATCCCCGGCATACACGAACACCACACGGTCGCCATGCACGTCGGGAAAACGCAGGAGCTTCGTCTGGGCGTCAGAAGCCGTCACCGTCGAGATGAGGAGCACTCCTACCGTCAGCAGGCATCGAATACGGTTCATCAGGACATCCCCCAGGAAGATTGCAGATGTTTCTGGGCAACGTGCGGCCGCTGCCGGCCGCTCGGACAAAGACGATGATAGACTTACAGGTACGCGTTCCTTGGGCGGCGGCACATTGAGCGGCCCGAGTCCCAGCGGTTCCATCCTGTCACTTCTCCCCGAGGAGTCTACCGAATGGCCAGATATACCACCGGTGCCCGCGTGTCACAGGGTCAGTACGGCCCAGGAACGATCGTCGAGAGTAATGAACACCACACCGTGATCGATTTCGACGAACATGGCGTCCGTCGGTTCGTCACGATGATGGTTGAGCTCGAATCAAGTGCAGTGGCCGCACCGGCCAAGGCGAAGAGCAAGGCCCGCCGGAAGTCTTGAACAACCCCAGAAGGAAGACGAACCTGGGGTCTCCCTGCGGCCGACGTTAATCGGCACGTTCGGTCGGTCGGTCGCGCGAGCCCAGGGGCCTCCGCGCCGGCATCGACTTATCTCGCGCCAGGCCCTGCCGCGTTCTCTTCGACACGAGCGCCGGCGAGCAGATTGTACATGCCCCGGTTTCCTTCGTGGCACGCATACTCGAACACGACTCCGTCACTCCGCGTCATCGGCAGTGAACCTGACCAAGACCTCGTCCAGGTTGTCGGATCGATCACCGTGAACTGGTAGTCGATCGCATTCGCGTCGACCCGGGTAAAGTGCTCGACCACCCGCAAGGTGTCGCCGAGATCTCCATTGAAGCCACGGATGAGAGCTTTGTCATGGAAATTGGTTGTCTCGACGACAAGCGTGTCACCTTCCCAGCGGCCACGTGAGTCGCCGAGCCACTGGCGAACCCCTTCGTCGAGATGCGGACGGCCATCGATGGGGATGAGGCGGACTTCGTGGATATGCTCCTGAAAGATCGCCACGTATCCGGGCGTCTGGGCAATTTGATAGTTGTTGTTATAGAGAGTCGGCATCGCCGGTATGCCACGGTAGATGACACAGCGCTCGGCAAGGCGTCGGTCTTCCCATGAATCGGAGGGGCCGCGTCCACGGCTGAAATCAGCGCGGGCCTCTTGTCTCCGTTGGCCGTCCGGCGTCAACGCCGGAATCCTGCCGTCCGGGGGATCCACGATGATCGAGGTTCGATTGTTCGCGATCGTCGTTCCCCGCTCGACCCAGAACTCGTTATACGCACGCGAGACGTCCGCTTCGGTGCGACGTCCCCCAGGTTCTGTCCCCAGACCCGGCGCCTCGTCGTCACGCCGATCGAGGCTCCGTGTTTGAGCAAACTGCGCGTCCCGCTGAGCCACTTCCTCGTCGGTCAGTAGTTCCTTCCCGGCGAGCTCGCTGGGTCGCTGCAACGGCGTCGTCGTGGCATTGTTCCAGACGCCCTGCAGATCCGGATCGCCCCATGCCGTCAGGAATCGAGTCTCAGTCGGCTCAGCGGGCTGGCCAGCGGCCGGAAGCGCCGTCAGTGAGACGACCGTGAGCACAGTCGCCAGACGACTCAGTGAAGTGAATAATTGCCGGCTCATTGTGTGGCCTCTTCTCAAATTGTCATGTTCCCGACCCGACGGCATACCGACCGTTCGCGCCGGCCCATCCCGATCTCGCGCGCCTTCAATTCGCGCGAATATACGATCCATTGCCGAGGCGCCGGAACGGGTCGCCGTCCACAGAGAACTCGTCGATCACCGAGAACGCACTGTTTGAAGTGACCTGCATTTTTTCGTCTCAGTGTGTAGACGCGCCCGTCCGCCTCGACCGGGGCGGTCAGGAACGTGATACCGATCGGACTCGTCCAATTTCCGAGACTCACGAGTTGGTGGCCGCTGGACAGCTGTTCCTGCCACAGAACCGTTTGGGTGTCTTCGTCGAACCCGATCGTCAACACGTCTTCATACCGCACGCCGAAAACATCCCCCGTGACCCGGCCCCGCACGAACGGCCCATGCGGTACGGGGCTAAAGCTGACGGTGCCATGGCGGGTACCGATGCTCAGAGGTGGAAACTCGCCGCCGGTGTACTCGAACGTCCACTCACCGGCGAAGTAACTGATTCGCTGCTCGACCTGAGGTTGCACGACGTCGGCTCGACGCGCCCGCTTCAGCTCGAGCGACACCTCGAACCCGTGAGTGCCCAGCCTGACGGGACCCCCGCCCACAAGCACGTCGTTGTCACGGGTCAGGCGATAGACGAACCCCAGCGGTCCGAAGTCAGTCTCGGTGGTGCCCTCTACGATCAACTGGGCATCGTCCGCTCTGACGTGAGTAAGCCGGACCTCGGTGCTCGCGGCGAGGCCGGTCACGACGCCGCTATAGACGCCGTCTTCGTGGACGATCGTAAGGGTGGCGGCGGTGCTCTCGCCCTCCGGCGTCGTTAGCGCACCGCGCCATGTGCCGGCCCACGGACTTCGTTGGGCCTCCGCCGACGTCACCAGCGACAGGAGGATCGTGCACCCGATCAGCCGAGACATCCGTGCCATGTTCGGGACCAGCCGGCGCCGTAAATAGGTCTGGTAAACCGGCTACGAGGCCACTATAGGCATCGGTCTGGTCAAAGATCAATAGTCTCCACCGGCGAGTCTAGAGATCAATTGTGTGTCGTTTTCAGCCAGTACCGCTCAGGCACTCGACGTCATGGACAGTGCTCTTGAACGGGTGTATCCTCGCGCACATAACGGCTATTTCCATAGTGCAGTTGATCCGCGGAGGAGTATGAGATGGGTGTATCGACACGGTGGATCGGCGTGTGCGCGGTGGTGCTCTTGGCAAGTATGGTGAGCGCGGCAGGGGCGGAGGCAGCCGATGGCCCCCCGACCTTTACGAAGGATGTCGCACCCATACTCTACAAGAACTGCGTGGCCTGCCACCGCCCGAACCACTTGGCTCCCATGTCGCTCATCACGTACGACGATACGCGTCCGTGGGCGCGCGCCGTGAAGGCCAAGGTCGTGGCGCGTGAAATGCCGCCCTGGGGCGCCGACTCCAGCGTTCGCACCTATAAGAATGACCCGAGCCTTTCGCAGGCCGAGATCGAGGTGATCGTCGCCTGGGTCGACGGCGGTGCCCCGAAGGGCAGCGACGGGGACCTGCCCGATCTGCCGGTGTTCGCGGAGGGCTGGGCCATCGGCGAACCCGACTTGATCTTCACGATGCTCGAGCCGTTCCGGGTGCCGGCCGACGGCACGGTCCCGTACTCCTACGTGACCATTCCGACGAACTTACCCGAAGACACCTGGATCTCGGCGCACGAGTACCGCCCGGGGGACCGCCGCGTCGTGCACCACGTCATCTCTCAGGTGCTGGAGGACGACGGAAAGCCGGCCACGGCTGAAGTCAAGCTCCAACGGGACAGTTCGCGGACCCAGGCGCCAGGCGCGCAGGTCGGCAGCTATGTGCCCAACCGGCTCGGCACAGTGTACGAGGACGGGGTTGCGGTGAGGCTGCCGGCTGGTGCCGACATCGAGGCACAGATTCACTACACCACGATCGGCGAAGCGGTGTACGACCAAAGTAGCTGGGGTGTCGTGCTGGCAAAGAACCCAGAAAGGGCGACCCTGCGTCGGGCCAGCGGCGGACAGGTAGCCAACTTGATTTTCGCGATAGAGCCGGGGAACGCCAACTACAAGGTCACCGCCAGCCGCGAGGTCGAGGAGGACACCTATCTGGCGAACATGATGCCGCACATGCACGTGCGCGGGAAGTCGGCCAGGTACACGGTGAAGTACGACGACGGCCGCGAGGTGGTTGCGCTCTGGGTGCCGAACTACGACTTCAATTGGCAGCTTCGCTATCAGCTGGAAGAACCGATCTTCATGCCGAAGGGCTCGACGCTCGAGGCCGAGTTCCACTACGACAACTCGCCGACTAATCGTTTCAACCCGGATCCGACCCAGACCGTGCATTGGGGCGATCAGACCTGGGAAGAGATGATGCTGGGCTACTACGGCACTGTCGACTCGATCGCGGCTGACACGACGGAGGGTCAGCAGTAACCGGGCCCATCGCGCGGGAGCGTGGCCGAAGGCCGGGCACCCCTTCGTCCGTACGGCCTTTGAGCACCAACTAACAAGATGGCTGAGCTCGTACTGACGGTCAATGGGCGCCAACATACTGTCGACGTCGACCCGACGACGCCGCTGCTCTATGTGCTGAGTGACGACCTCGAGCTCCGCGGACCCAAGTTCGGATGCGGCCTCGCCCAGTGCGGTGCCTGCACCGTGATCGCAGACGGGAACGCCATCCGGTCGTGTGTCACGCCGGTGTCGAGTGTGACCGACGCCGAGCTCACCACGCTCGAAGGTCTGGGCACACCCGACCAGCCACATCCGCTGCAGCAGGCGTTCATCGACGAGCAGGCGGCACAGTGCGGCTTCTGCCTCAACGGAGTCATCCTGTCCGCGAAGGCGCTACTGGATCGAAATCCGCAGGCCACCGATCAGCAGATCGAGCAAGCCTTGTCGACCGTGCTGTGTCGGTGTTTTACGCACGTGCGGATGCATCGCGCCATCAAACGCTACGCGCGCGAGATGCGGGCGAGATAAGAGAGATGAGGATGACCAGCGGACACAGCTCCCGCCGCGAGTTTCTCAAGCGGTCAGGTGCGCTGGTTGTCAGCTTCAGCATCGGAGGGTCCGGTGGGTCGCTGGTTCGCAACGCCCGCGCGGCCCAATCCCTTCTAGTTCCTGGCGATCAGCTGGACTCGTGGATCGCGGTAGACGAAAGCGGCCTGGTCACCGCCTACACCGGCAAGTGTGAGCTGGGGCAGGGGCTCATGACTGCGCAGACACAGCTGGTGGCCGAAGAGCTCGGCGTCGAGATCGCCCAGGTCACGCTCATTCAGTGCGATACGGATCACACGCCCGATCAAGGAACGACGTCGGGCAGTCAGTCGCATCCCACGAATTTCAACAACCGGAATCTCGCCCAAGCGGCCGCGACCGCACGGGAGGCGTTGGTCCGTCTCGCTTCGCAACAGCTTGATGTGCCCGCCGCTCAGCTCGAGATTCAGAACGGCGTGGTTGTCGACCAGAGCGATCCGTCGCGGCGGGTCGGGTATGGCGTACTGGTCGGCGGCAGACGATTCGCGCTGGGCCTCGACCCCAACGCGCAACGCAGACGACCGGATGCGTGGACCGTTCTAGGAACAGACACTCCCCGCGTTGACATCCCGGCGCTGGTGACCGGGCAGTTCGAGTTCGTGCACAACGTGCGCCTGCCCGAGATGTTGCATGGTGTCGTCGTTCGACCCCCAGTGATCGGGGCCAACCTGCTTGGTGTCGACGAGAACTCCCTCCGCGACCTTCCCGGCATCGTCAGGGTCGTGGTGAAACGCGACTTTGTGGGCATCGTGGCCGAACGACCATGGCAGGCCATCCAGGGAGCGCAGCAGCTCGCGGTTACGTGGTCTCCTGGATCGGGGCTGCCGCCGCAAGGCGACTTGTACGCGCAGCTGCGCGAGCAACCCGCCCTGGACAACCTCGTGGTCGACTCGGGCGATGTCGATGAGACGCTGGCCACCGCGAGCAGCACGATCACTGCCACCTACCGCCATCCGTATCAGATGCACGGGTCTGTCGGCACGTCGTGCGCGGTCGCTGATGTACGGGCCGACGCCGCGACCGTATGGTCGGCGACCCAGGCGGTTCACCCGCTCAAGAGTACGCTGGCGATGCTGCTCGGGCTGTCCGCCGAGGGGGTCCGCGTCGTCTTTCGCACCGGATCGGGCTGCTACGGCATCAACGGCGCGGATACGGCTGCCTACGACGCGGCGCTGCTCTCCCAGGCTGTCGGCCGGCCGGTTCGCGTCCAGCTGTCACGACGGGACGAAATGGCGTGGGAGAACTACGGCTACGCCTATGTGATCGACCAAAAGGTTGGCGTTGGCGCCTCGGGCCGCATTCTGGCGTGGGACTACGAGGCGTGGTTTCCCAGACGCGGAGGGCGACCCGGGCGCGGAACACCCGGCAACATCGTGACCGGCCTTCTTGCCGGCTTCGAGCCCGCGGCGCCAACTCCGCGAAGCCCGTCGCCACCACCGAGCGGCCGATTCAGAAACGGCAGCAACGCCGCGCCCTCGTATGTCGCAGGCTGTGTCGATGGACGGTGCGGCGGTACCGGCACGGTGCGAAGCGAGCGGGTGCTGACGCATACCGTCGAGTCGTCCTTCTTCACCGGCCCGCTCCGATCGCCGTCTCGGCTGCAGAACACCTTCGCCCACGAGTGCCTGATGGACGAGATTGCCGCCCGCGTTGGAGCCGACCCCGTCTCCTATCGGCTCGATCACCTGAGTGATCCGAGGTTACGAGAGGTCGTGGAGGCGGCAGCGCTCGAGGCGAGGTGGGTACCACGCACGTCGCCACGCCCCAACCTCCAGCGGAGTGGCGTGACAAACGGGCGAGGTTTCGCGTGCGCGCTCTACGAGGGAGACAACGGTTATTGCGCGATGGTGGCCGACGTCGATCTCGATCAGGACACCGGGTCGTTGACGGTCAACCGCTTCACCGTCAGCGTCGACTGCGGCCCAATCTCGAACCCCGATGGGCTCCGAAACCAGGTAGAGGGCGGCGCGCTGCAGGGGATGAGCCGGGCCCTCCTCGAAGAAGTGACCTGGAACGACGAATTTGTGACGTCGGTCGACTGGCGCACCTATCGCTCGCTCCCGCTCGGCTTTCCGATCCCTGAAATCTCGACCGTGATCGTCGACCGCGCCCAGGGCGAGGCGATGGGTGCCGGCGAAACCGCGATCACTCTCGTCGCCGCCGCACTTGGTAACGCCATCTTCGACGCCACCGGCACGCGGATTCGAGAGGTGCCGTTCACCAGCGACCGGATCCGGGCGGCGCTCGATGCTACGCGTCGCCCCTAGCAGCCCGTGGTAACAAGTGGCACGGACTGCTAGAGACGCCGAAGCCGGCGGCGACACCACGTTCCGTTCCGCCCCAAGGTCCTTCCTACCGCCGACCGCAACCTGAACTCTACGGCAATTACAAAAGTGATATTGACATTAATTTATCTCAATATATAATTGATATTATATTGAATAATACGAAAGCGATGTCATACGGAAGCGACGTGAATCGACAGGTTGCCTGTTGGACGGCTGGGCTCGCGGACGAGGATCTGTCCTTTATCAAGCGGTTCATCCTCGCGTCCGGGTCACTGAAGGAACTCGCGGGCGTGTATGGAATCAGCTATCCCACTGTGCGCCTTCGGCTCGACCGGCTCATCGAGAAGGTCAAGCTCCTCGACCGGCTGGACATCACGAGCGAGTTTGAGCGGGTTCTGCGAATGCGGCATGCCGACGGAAAGATCGACCAGCAGTCGTTGAAGCTGCTTCTCGATGCTCACGAGGCCGAGATGATGAAGGAGCGTGACGAATGGGAAAGGAATTCGCGGTGAGGAAGACACGGTTGGCGCTGCTCGCGACGACGCTATGCCTCGTGGCCGGAACCACCTCGGCTGACGAGATCGTGAGGTCGATTGACTGGCAGGCACTCGCTTCGGCGAACACGCTGTCGTCAGGCACGGTGGTGGCTGCACCGGATGGCGTGAACGGATCGAGCCTTCGTGTTGACTACCGAGGGACGAGCGGGGAGACGTTCGGGCTTTTGACTCTCGACCAGCCGGAGATTGGTCGGGCCGTCTATGCGCTCAAGGGGCGTGTTCGGTACGAGAACGTCGAGGCCGGTAGCTACTTTGAGATGTGGAATCACCTGCCCGACGGCGCCTTCTTCTCCCGGTCGCTCGAAGAGAGCGGCCCTGTGGGGCGTCTGGACGGATCGTCACCATGGCGCGATTTCGTCCTCCCTTTCTTTAATCAAGAAGGAGGTGAACCGCCCGACAAGCTGGTCTTCAACCTGGTGCTAACCGGGCCCGGTACGGTCGAGATCGGTCCGCTCCAGCTTGTGGAGTTCGATGCCGATGAAAACATCTTTACCAGCTCAGCTGGATGGTGGAATGATCGCTAGGCTGGTCTCATCGGAGGCATCATCGGTTCGGGGTTGGGGCTGCTTGGCGCAGCCATCGGCTTTCTCGGATCGACTGGACGGGCACGAGGCTTCGTCCTTGGGGCGCTCAAAGCGATCGCTGGCCTCGGCATCGGCGCCATCGCTCTGGGCGGGCTTGCGCTAGCGAGCGGGCAACCCTGCGCCGTCTATTACCCCTTGCTTTTACTGGGAACGATCGGCTCGGCGCTCGGCCTGACGCTTCCGCGTTCGATGAGCAAGCGTTATGAAGAGTTGGAGCTACGACGAATGCGGGCGCTCGACGCATGACGAAACAGGCTCGCTCATCCTGGTTCAGATCCTGCGCCATCCGAGATTGAGCGAGGCTCAAGCGCTATTGTTCCGTGAGACCGTAACCGGAATCGCTGTCGGCACACTCACGACAGCGTGAGGCGAAGGTCACCGATCGCGGCGGTAGCGTCATCCGCGACGGGATGGACGTGCCACCACCGCGGACCGGCGAGACGTCGGTCAAGCTGAGGAACGAGGAACGCCGAGCAGACAGCTATTTGAGCGCCGAGTAATCAGTTGCACTCATCATGAAGACAGTGGCGTCGATCGGCACTTCATACTTCTCTCTGAGCGCGGCCCAATCCGGGTCGGCGCGAAACCCGGCCCAGACCTCTTCTCGATGGGCACGGTCGCGATAGGCCAGCATCCAGACCAGCGTGTTCGGATCATCAAGACGCTGCCAGACCGCGACCACCTCGGCACCGTTGTTCTCGAAGATCTCGACCTCTTTCTCACGGAAGCGCTGATGCAGGTTGTCGATACCACCTTTGCCGTTCATCGCCGGTTCGGCGGTGTACATGCGAAGCTCGAAGCAACGCGAACCGTCCGCCACGTTGCCCGACAGCTCTGACGGCAGCTGACCGGACGGACCGCAGGCCGCCGGAGCCTCCTGGGCGAGCGCCACGCCACTGAAACCGAAGGTGATGATTGCCGCGAATATAGCTTTTCTCATGCCTATCCCTTTCTGGAACTAGTTGCTAATCATTGCCAGGTATCCTTCGTGCCCCGGTGGCGGCCGGTTCGGGCCCTCGTCGACACCGCATTATACGGAAGCCTGTATGTTCCGGAAACACCAGCTTGATGCTAGTGTCGCCGCCGGGTCGAGAGCCGACGCCGGGGAGCTAGTAGCCGGTCTTGTCGACGCAGTTCATGGGGATTGTAACGCGGTAAGCCATGGCGACCGAGCGTCGTAGGGTCTCGTCCTAAGCGAGCGCCCTCAATGGGCTAGCGGATTAGGTCGGATCTGGAACTTGACTAGGTTGCCCAGCGTTCCATTTCCGCCCTCGATGTGCCACACGGCGTATCTGGACTCCTCTGTCAAGCGTAAGAACGAAACCGAGGTTCAACCCGTCGTATGAGCGACGATGGTTTACCTTCGTCGCGTCTTGGTTATCCGCCGCCGGTGCGAGCACGGGTCAAGGCAGCGCGCAGCGCTCCGCCGGAGGCGGCGTGGCCTTGACGCGCGCGGAGCGGGGCGGCATTCGGCGTCTTGGGTTTCGGTCTCCTTCCACTCTCATTCTGCGAGGCGGCACGGCGTCAGACTGCAGGCGTATCTTCGGCCCCTCGAGGGAGCACGCACGGCTCCGGGCCACGATGGTAAATGCGCGCGGGGATGCCAATCGTTGGTACGGCCCTGTCTGGCCAGCCCCTGTCGTCGGCGTATCCCCGCGCCGGTCTGACCGGTGTGCCATCCTGTCGCGCGGCAGTCCTCCTGGAGAGATTACGGTTCAGTGGTCACCACGGGGCTACGCCGCGATGCGGGTTTCAGCCACAAAGGGTCGGTCGTCACGCCACACCCGCCACACCATCCGGGCCAGCCGGTTGGCGATCGCGGCGGTGGCAATGTTCGCCCCGCGGCGCGCGGCAATCGCGCGCGCCCAGGTCCGGAACGGCGTGGTCTTCTGCGGGTTGCCGCTGTGGGACAGCACGGCCCGGGCGCCATGCATGAGCACGGTGCGGAGATAGCGGTCGCCTTGTTTGCTGATAGCGCCCAGCTGCCGGCGATTCCCGCTGGAGTGTTCGCGCGGCGTGAGCCCCAGATAGCTGGCAAAGTGTCGGCCCGACGGAAACCGCCGCACGTCGCCGACACACGCGACCAGCGCGGTGGCGTTGAGTAGGCCGATGCCCGGGATGGTGCGGAGGTGCGCCACGTGCGGCACCTGCTGGGCGAGCGCGGCCAGCTCGCGTTCCAGTCCGTGTATCCGCTGCTCGAGCGTCCGGATCTCGTCACACAGCGCGGCCAGACTGGGGCGCAAGGCCATCGGGACGGACGCCTCCGCATCTTCGACCAGCGCGCGGACCTGTGGGACGACGTGGCGCGCGCCCACTGGTATCGTCACGCCAAACTCGCGGAGCAGTCCGCGCAGCGTATTGAGCCGCGCCGTCCGGGTCCGGACCCACGTCGTGCGCACGCGATGGAGGGACGCGACGGCTTGCTGCGACACCGACTTGACCGGCACCGGATGGATCTCCTCGTTCCGGGCCGCTTCGAGCAGCGCTTTCGCATCCGCGCGATCGGTCTTATTGCGACGGACATACCGGCGGGTCTCATGCGGGGGCAGCAACTGGACGGTGTGGCCGAGTTGTTCCAGGGTGCGCGCCCAATGGTGCGCCGACCCGCAGGCTTCGAGCAACACGGTCGCGGCCGGGCGCTGGGCGAAGAACCGCAGGAACCGGGCCCGGGTCAACCGATGCTCTTCATCCACACGCCCCGTGTGATGCGAGACCGCCACTTGAAACACGGACTTGGCGAGGTCAACGGCGATCGTTGTATGTTGCATCTGGACTCCTCCTCAGCTGTGGCCCGTAGAGGCCGTTTTACCACTGGCACGATGATGCCGCACCAGCGGGAGGAGTCCATCCCATCATTGGTGCCGTAGTCGGCCCACACCCCGCGGCCCTTCCATCCCGCCGTCGGGTCGTCGATGCGCCCGTCCATGCCACGAGAATAGAACCCCAGTGGATAGGGCACGCGCATGATCACGAACTCTTCTTCATCGGGAAGGAAGGCCAGCAACGAGTCAGACGTCGACCCCGTCGCGATCGGGACATTCGCTCCCAGCCCGAGCGTGTCGAACTGGTCGACCCAGTTGTAATAGTGGAAGTCGGCACTGCCATGGTCGTCAACACCTGCCAGCTTCGGACCCGGTGTCGCATAGAGGGTCCACCCCTCTGCGCACTGCTGGCCGGTGGCGGTCGGACCGTTGAAGACGCGGCACTGCCGTCGGTCGAATTTCGCGATGTGCCCGCTGCCTGACAACGCGGTCCAGACGATCCCGTTGGTGTCGATATCGATGCCCCGCGGGGAATAGCCCTCGACCGGGGCGTCAGGATTCTCAAACGGCGGCTGATAATACTCAGCCATGCAGGTTTCGGGCGGATTCGATCCCAGCGACAGCCGGGCGATCTGACCCGGCACGCCGCCAGCGGCTGCCCACACGACGTGGTCGCTCGTCGGGTCAGGCACGATGCCATACCATCCCCGACCGAGTTGTGTGTCCCTGGTCGGATCAAACGGTTCGCCCAGTCCCGTCCACTCGGTGATACGTGCGTCGGCGTTGGTGTCGACGACGACCGGGCACCAGCCTTGGGCGGCTTGTGCGTCACCCGTGTCCGCCAGCGTCTTGGTGTTGATCCACCCGATCACATCGCTCACCGAGCTGAAATACAGCAAGTCGTCGTTGAACCCGAACTGCAGATGGTGGGTGTTAAAGCACGTGTCGGTTAACGTGACCTCTTCGGTGTCCGGGTCGTAGTAGGCGGCGTGACGCGCGGCTCGGTCCAGCGGATAGTGCTGGGCAAACGGGTTGCTCGAGCCTTCCCGACACCAGTCGGGGTTGCCAGGGCCCCGAATCTGGTGGGTCAGCCAGACGCGCCCGCGGTCGTCCATCATCGGGTTGTGCGGGTTCCCATGGTTGGTCCAGATCAGCTCGTCGCCGTAGTACAAGGAGGGATTCGGCATGTCCTGCGCGATATACGAGCGGAAGTCGCCCTCGCCTGGCGTATCTCTTACCGGTAGCGCGACTTCTCTGGCGCGGTTGCTGCCTGGCTCGACCCACACGAGCTTGTCGTTAGCGAACTCGACGCCGTAGATCGGCCCACCCGCGTTGACCGTGGGATCACGTTTGTCCGACGCCACCTCATCGTGGATGTACGCGGTGTCGCCACCCCACTCCCACATCGTGAGCACAACATTCCGTTCTCTGCCGCGAGGACGAGGCGGGGCGTCCGGCACCACACCCGCCATGATCCGGTCCGTCCAGGCCGCATACATGTCGACCGCTCGGTCACGACCGAAGCGGTTGAGCGTTCCGTCCATCTGCGATCCGCGCTGGCCGGTGGCCACTCGGTGCGCCCAGGCCGAGGCCGTGGAGTCGAACTCGCCCGGGTTGAGTAGCTCTCGGGTTGCCTGGTTTCCCAGTTGATGACACAGTTGACACCCCTGCTTGATTCCGTCGATCCAGTGGGCCTGAGTACGCATGCGAGGGGAAATACCGTTGCCGGCCGCACCCGTTCCGGGGAACTCCTCCTTCGCCGGGACCTGGATCAGTGAATACCAGTAGTTGGCGGGGTAGACCTGGGCCGCTTCGATAGGTGTGCCCGCCGCAATGACCGGGAGCTCGAGCGACTCCCCGGGGCGTGCCCGCTGCGGGCTCGAGTCGGCGAGCCCGTAGCCCCGTACCCACACGTCGTATTCGGCGTCGGGCAGATCCGGCAGGACATATCGTCCTTCGTCGTCGGTGACGACGATCTTGCGAAGCCGCGTGTCCAGATCGTCGGTCTCTGCGATCACCCAGACCCCAGCCTCAGGGCCACCGGGCCCGCGAACGACACCGCCGATATCGTCGGCCGATCGGCACGGTCTGTCTGGCGGAGACCGCGTCCTGTATCGGAACAGCGGCCACTGCCGCCAGGGCGACGGCCGCGAGTGTCGCCACGAGCCAATTGGACGTCTGCGGCATTCTGATGCGTCTGTTCATGACTCGCCCTTTCGCTGCCTACGGTTGGCGCCTTCGCCAAGTTGGGGTTTCATCAAGTCGGGTCTGCTCCGCAAATGTCGGGTAGAGCGATGGCGCGGACCGGGCTTCGATGATGCCGACGTCTCCATCGCCCCCCTAAAATTCCGTACGGTGGGTTTTCCCCAGTACGGCTTCAAGGCCAGCCTGTCAGACAGGGCCTGCCGCCCCAGCGTTCCGGTGAAGCGTGTGCCCCGCATACCCGGTAGTCCGAAACGTTTACCCTCCCCTTCGCCCACGTCCATCACCGCGCAACCGCCTGGCTCTGCGTCCAGGACAAGCCGGCACTTTCGTGAGCCGCTGTACGAGAGGCCCAGCCTCTCTACCCCAGGGATCCTTGGCTCAGGCCGGAGTTATGTTGTCTCCCGCCCTCCTCGCTTACTACGACCCCATCCGTCAGTCTCGCAGGCACGCGGCGACTTCACCTCTATCTAGGCTTATACGTCGCGCCTTCGCTGTGCGGGCACGCCGAGGCGACCCACGAGACCTTCCCTACTTTCCCTGCCGCACTGTCCACACGTGCCGTCGACCATACGCCGGTGGGTCCGGACGCCCTCCCGTTACCATGGCGTCGCGATACCAGGCTTCCTCGACTTCACAACGAGTCGCCACCCACAACTGCCCGTCTCTGCCAGCAATCCCTGACGGGGTGAAGCATTTCGGCGCTGCATCGTTCGCGTCATACTGCGGCCCATGTGTTTGCCTCGCTCTCCTGACTGGCTACGACGAGGAAGAGCCTCCAAGACTTCACCTCGCCTCCGCAGAGCTTCGTCACTCTCGCTTGGACCGGGACATGTCGCCACCTCCCGGTGAGAGTCAGGCTAGATGGGCGAACGGGAAACCTCCCATCATCGGGACTTGCACCCGACAAGTTACAGCAGCTAGTGAGGCTGCACGTGAAGCGCGCTTCAACACGCAACCACCATCGTCACCGCCCGCGTAATTCCAGTCCATGGATCTACCCCGATGCGGGGTCATTCAGCGATGGTGATCGACTCCATCTCGATGGTTCGGGTCTCGTCGTCGAGCGTGCCCGTGACCGTTACCCTCTGTCCCGCGAACTCTTCCGGTGCCTGCTGGTCGCTCAACATGTAAACCTCGTCGCCGTCATACAGAACATACCTGGCACCGTGCGCGAAAATGCAAGCGACCGTGCACTCGGCGTCGGTCGATCCCATGCGCATTGCGGAATGATCGGCTTTGGCGCACATGCTGTCGGTCACAGTGCCGGTGAACGTCCGCTGCCCCTGTGCTGCGGCCAGTGCCGCTGTCATGAGAAAAGGAAAGATCAGAGCCCGCACAACTGCTTACTCCTTCTTAAGCCTGCGTCTCTCCGTTCACCTGAGCACCTTGATGCCGACGGTGCGGTCAAGGCGGGTGTGCGGGCTTTGTAGACCTCGCCCATGCCGCCCGCGCCGAAGGGCGATTCGATCTGGTCGGGGCCGAGCTGCCGTCCGTTCTCAAGAGGCATCGTTGCTGGTGGATGACTTGTCGGGGCACATATCGGAAACGGCCAACTCGCCGCGTTCGGCCTTCGCGATCAGAGCACGCGCCGTGTCCTCATCCGTGCGCCGCACGAGAATCTCCACCGAGCCCAGGCCACCTATCGAGAAGCCATGAGTAGCGCGCAGGGTCTCACCGTGCACCTGGGTGAGGATGTCGTGCCCGTCAAGAAAGGCCCTCAGGTTCGCTTCCTCAAACTGACCCTGCACGGTAGAAATGACGACCCAGTCGTCGCTTTCGAGAGACATCATTCAGGGGACCGGCACCCGCTCGAGCAGCTCCCGGCTCCAGTTGAGATGACGGAATACGAGCCCAATGATGTGCCGGGTTCAAGTGGCATGTGGTGAAAGCGCCTTCCGGACGAATCTTGTTGCGCTTACGACGGCTCACTCACGCGGACCATGAGCTTGCCCTTGTGCTCACCCTTGAACAACCTCCTCAAGGCTGCATCTGCGTTCTCGAGACCGTCGACGATGTCGAGCCGGTACTTGATTCTGCCCTCCGCCATCCATTTTCCCAGAGCCTCGATGGCTTCCGGATACCGAGCCATATAGTCGAGAACGATGAAACCCTCCACCCGCACTCGCTTCAAGAGGATGTTCGGATAGTTATTCGGGCCCGCAATCGGCTCGTTCGCGTTGTAGCCGGAGATGAAGCCACAGAACGGAATCCGGGCGTTCACGTTAACCAGCCCGAGCGCGGCGTCGAGAATCTCGCCCCCGACGTTGTCGAAGTAGATGTCGATCCCGTCAGGGCAATGCCGGCGGAGGCTTTCGGCAACGTTCTCGGTCCGATAGTTAATGGCGACATCGAAGCCGAGCTCGTCTCGAATCCAACGACACTTCTCGTCGGTTCCCGCAAGTCCAACCACTCGGCAGCCCTTAATTTTGGCAATCTGGCCGACGATCGACCCGGTTGCGCCAGCCGCTGCCGACACGACAACCGTCTCGCCAGGCTGTGGCTGGCCGATGTCGAGCAGACCGAAGTAGGCCGTCGGCCCAACGATGGCGAGAATCCCGAAGGCGTCGGCCAAGGGAACCGGACCGGGATCCAATTTGTTCAGCGTATCCGGAGTGCCGAGCTGGTAGTCGGCCCATTCCCCCAGTCCACTCACGACGGCACCCGGCACGAACTCTGGATGGCGCGAGTTCACCACGGTCCCGCAAACGACACCGCGCATCGCGTCACCGAGTGCCACCGGCGGCATGTAGCTCTCCTCTGGATTCATCCAGACGCGGTTCGTGGGATCAAGCGACAGATAGTTGAGCCGGAACGAGAACTGTCCGTCACCGGGCTCGGGAATCGTCTCGTCCGCGAGGTTCAGCACACCGTCTGTGATCTCCCCTGTCGGGCGCTGTGCCAGTCGCCATACTCGGTTCGTAGCCACGGAGTTGCTCCTTTCAGCGAGTCAATCGAGTGACCGGCATCGCATAAGCCGAATTGTTGAACAGGGCCAGCCGATCAGGATCGCTGGCAAACGCCTCGGGCAGGATCTTCAGCGCCACTTGTCCGGTTCAGTTTGGTATCGGTGGCCTGATAGACCTGGCCCATGCCCCCCTCACCAATGAGGGCGGTGACGTCGTGGTGGCCAAGTCGGGAATCGACGGCTAGGGCCATAGCTGTAGCGGGCTAGATCGGGGCCATTCTATGCCCAAGCGGTCAAACGGCTCCACCGGCCTGAACACAATGGCCTCCAGAAAGCGCACAGACGCACGTACGCACTGTCCAGGGACTCAGCAGTCTCACGGGTGGTTGGGGAGTCGTTCGGGTCGGTTGGATCGGCTTCTACGGCGTACGTTCGCTTCCGCGGATACGTGAGCCTGCACTAAGCCATTCATACACGTGGCGGTGTCCAACGAGAAGGGATTCGGTCCGCGACCGGAGCAGCGCCGCGCTGTGCTATCGGCGTCGAGCTTGGTATCCCGACTGGAGTTTGCGGGCCGAAATCGCTGCATGCTGGGATTCCCAACAGGAGACTTCACTTTCACCCTTGACTATTGAGGTGGTTCGGGTGTAGCAGAGCTATATCAAGAGAGCTTTTCCCACGTCGTGGGGCCAGTTGAGAACGGCGGAGCAAAAATAGACTACAGAGCGGCGGGATGAAGCCGCCTGAGGGCGGTGGAAAACCAGACCGCTCGCGTGGTCCACCGAGCATTCCCAGGGTGTTTTGTGGAACACAGGAGGGATGTATCGAGTGGAGCTCTATGCGGCGGTGCGGCGCAGCGTGTATGTGGAGGGATTGAGCGAGCGCGCGGCGGCGCGCCACTTCGGGCTGGCCCGCGAGACGGTGCGCAAGATGCTGCGGTACCGCCGGCCGCCCGGGTATCGCCGGGCGCAGCCGATCCGGCGTCCCAAGCTGGACGCCTTCACGGGGATCATCGATCAGATCCTCCGCGAGGATCAGTCCCGTCCGAAGAAGCAACGGCACACGGCCAAGCGCATCGGCGAGCGCTTACGGGCGGAGCACGGCTTCACGGGCGGCGACACGATCGTCAACACCTACGTGCGCGAGCGGCGGCTGGGCGGGCAGGAGATGTTCGTGCCGCTGGCGCATCCGCCGGGCGACGCCCAAGCCGACTTCGGCGAAGCACTGGTCGTGATCGCGGGCGTCGAATGCAAAGCGCACTACCTGGTCGTCGATCTCCCGCACAGCGACGACGGGTTCGTGAAGGCGTTTCCGGCTGAGACCACGGAGGCGTTCTGCGACGGGCACAACGCCGCGTTTCGCTATTTCGGTGGGGTGCCGCGGCGCATCGTCTATGACAACACCAAGCTGGCGGTGGCGCGGATCCTCGGGGACGGCACGCGCCAGCGGACGCAGGTCTTCAGCGAGCTCCAGTCGCACTACTTATTCGACGATCGTTTCGGACGCCCGGGCAAGGGCAACGACAAAGGGAAAGTGGAAGGGCTGGTCGGCTACGCCCGGCGCAACTTCTTCGTGCCGATTCCACGGTTCGACAGTTGGGACGCGTTGAACGCCGACCTCGCGTGCCAGTGCCGCGCGCGGCGCGGGCGCCGGCTGCGGCGGCACACGGAGACGATCGGGGAGCGCTTCGCGCGCGACCGCGCGGCGTTGTTGCCATTGCCGCCGGTCCCATATGACGCCCGCGAGACGCGCCCGACGCGGGTCACGTCGTTGTCCCTGGTGCGCGACCGCCGCAACGACTACTCGGTGCCGACCGCCTACGGCCACCGGGAGGTCTTAGTGAAGGGCTCGGTGGACGACGTCGTGATCGTGTGCGGGAGTGACGAGATCGCCCGGCATCGGCGCAGCTACGGGCGGGAGGAGTTGATCTTCGATCCGCGGCACTACCTGGCCTTGTTGGAGCGCAAGACGGGGGCACTCCATCAAGCGGCACCGCTCGCCGGGTGGGCGCTGCCAGAGGAGTTCCTCCGGCTGCGGCGTCTCTTAGAGGCGCGGCTGGGTAAGCCGGGCACGCGCGAGTACGTGCAGGTGTTGCGGCTGCTCGAGGACTTTCGGCTCGACCACGTCCGCGGCGCCGTCCAGGACGCCGTGCGCCTGGGGGCGATCGGGTTCGACGCCGTCAAGCATCTCGTGCTGTGCCGCCTCGACCCCCGGCCGGCCCGCCTCAATCTGGCGCAGTATCCGCATCTGCCGGTCGCCCGCGTGGCCACGACCGCGGCCGCGAACTACCTGGCACTCCTGGGGGCCGAGTGATGACGAAACCCACCCTACTGCTCGAGGCGCATCTCAAGGCCCTCCGCCTGCCGACCTTCTTGCGCGAGTACGACAAAGTGGCGCGGCACTGCGCCCAAGAAGGGCTGGACTGTTCGCGCTACTTATTCCGCCTCTGCGAGCTCGAGCTCCTCGATCGCGAGCAGCGCGCCACCGAGCGCCGCATCAAGGCCGCGAAGTTCCCGGTCTTGAAGAGTCTCGAGACCTTCGAGTTCCGTGCGATCCCGTCGGTGAACAAACGCCTCGTGCTGGAGCTGACCCGCTCGGAGTATCTCGACCGCAGAGAGAACGTGTTGGCGTTGGGCAACTCCGGCACGGGCAAGACGTATCTCGCGCTCGCGTTGGGACTCGCGGCCTGTCAGAAAGGCTATCGGGTGCGCTTCACTACCGCCGCCGCGCTCGTGAACGAACTCCTCGAGGCCCGGGATGACAAGCGCCTGCTGCGTGTGCAGAAACAGCTCGCGAAACAGGACCTCTTGATCGTGGACGAGCTCGGCTACGTGCCGTTATCGAAGACCGGCGCCGAGCTGTTATTCGAGATCTTCTCCCAGCGCTACGAGCAAGCGTCGACGCTGGTCACCTCGAATCTGCCCTTCAACGAATGGACCGAGATCTTCGGCTCCGAACGGCTGACGGGCGCGCTGCTCGATCGGCTGACGCATCACGTCCACATCCTGGAGCTGAACGGCGAGAGCCATCGCCTCGAACACAGCAAGAAAAGCCCGCCAGCCCGCGGCCGCTCCGGCATCCTGAAGCTTCCCCCCGCGACGCCGCTTTCAGGCACTCCGACCCACTGCCAGATGGTCTAGTTTTCCTCCGCCACGGTGGTCTAGTTTTGCTCCGCCCTTGACAATCTTTCTCAAGACAGCGCCGGAGGACGTTTGTGAGCGTCGCTGGCACGTCAGGAGATAGCAGCTCCCATGAAGGCGGTGACTTCATCACATCCGCCAGCGTCTCCGACACCGCTCCACCACCGAACACACGCTGCCCCGCGAGCATCTCAAACAGCACCACGCCAAACGCCCAAATATTCGATCGTTTATCGACAGGCTTACCCCGCTCCTGTTCCGGCGACATATACGCTGCCGTGCCCAGGATCACGCCCATCTGCGTGGCCGCTGCGGTGAGGGTCGGTGATTGGGACGGGTCACCTTCGGGTGTGGTGTCCAGCGCCTTCGCCAGGCCAAAGTCCAGCACCTTGACGGTCCCGTCCTCGCGCACCTTGATGTTCGCGGGCTTCAAGTCGCGGTGAATGACACCAGCCTCATGAGCAGCCTCCAACGCCTCTGCAATCTGCTTGGCTCTCGGCAGAGCTTCATCGATTGGGATCGGGCCTTGCGCGATCCGATCAGCGAGGGTCGGCCCCTCCACCAACTCCAACACCAGTGCACGGGTGCCCTCAGACTCTTCAAGACCGTGAATGGCTGCGATGTTCGGATGGTTGAGACTGGCGAGGACTTGCGCCTCACGCTGGAACCGCGCCAGCCGATCCGGATCAGTCGCAAACGCCTCGGGCAGGATCTTCAGCGCCACCTGACGGTTCAGCTTGGTGTCGGTGGCCTGATAGACCTGGCCCATCCCGCCCTCGCCGATGAGGGCGGTGACAGCGTAGTGGCCGAGTCGGGAGCCGACGCTAAGAGGCATGCCTACGGCACAGGAACAAAGGCCAAGGTGGCATCGACCTTACTGACCATGGTTGTTAGGCGCCCCGGGCTCTACTATATGTTCTTGCACAGAACGAATTAAAACTTGTCAAACCCGCCTGCAAAGGTCGCGATGATAAACTCGTAACCGGCGGCTCCTCTGGAGTTCAAGCGCTCCGTCCATGTTCCGATCTTGTTGCGTAGGAGAGGCTCGACGACGCACCTACGGCGTGTCCTTGCTCCGTTGATCTTGACCTGCGCGAACGCCAGAATGAAGTTGGTCCCTGTGTTGTCGGCCAGTTGAAAGTCAGCCAGGTGGTACCCCGTCCTGGCGTACCTGTTGATCAGACGCCTCAATTTCGCCGGAGGTGTGGAGACTTTTGCCCTCCCGAACCTCAGCTTGACGGTGTTCACCCTCCCCGGCGTTCTCTGCCACCCCAACCACATAGTAGTCCGACCGATCGGCCGAGAACCCAATCGCCTCCGGCACGTAGGCGCCTCTGGCCAGCTTGTTGGCCGCACGCTTGAATCGAGCAGGGCCTACACCCCCGCGCTTGCCGGCCAGCACCTTTTCCCAGCTCACGGTCTGAAGCACCCCGTCCAGCGTACGCGCCTCGGTCACCACATAGTTCTTTCCACCCTGTTTGAAGACCCAGACCGGGAACTTGCCCTGCCGGCCAAGTCGATTAAACTCGCGTACCCATATCTCCACGCTATCCTTTTCGTTATCGACCCTGTGCACCTTGATCTTGTAGTCGACCACCAGTGACGGGCCTCCGACCCGGCGCATGAAAAGTCTCTTGTGGTCCTTCGGGTTCAAGGCGAAGACGTGATGGATGGAGATCCAGCCCTCCGCGCCGAGATCGTCGAGCCAGTTTTCGAACTCCCGTCTGTTCTTGAAGTTGGTGTTATGGAAGGGGACGAGCATGTACTCTAAAAGGTCTCGCCACCAAGTGCTTGGACGACCTCGCCGAACTCTCCCGTCCGGGCGACCTCGCCGAACTCTCCCGGCAATTCGGGCCGAGGAACCTGAGCGACCGCTGCCCCGACCGAAGCCGCAATGAGGACCGCTATAAGGATCTGAGTCTTGGGCATCGGATACTCCTTATCTTTGGTGCAGAGAACCGTTGCAGGACACCGCGCTGGGAGAGCGGCCGAACCCAAACAGCATGCCGACGCAATGAGCGAGCCATGGCCCTCCTTTGGGCTGTGGATGGGGCTTCGCGGCGATTATAGGCCCGAACAAGGTCCGGGACCTCCAAAAACAGGCCGATTCAGGTCAATAAACATAGGGGGTACAGAGCGTGATTTTGGCGTTCTGAGGGGTAACCCCCAGACCTCCACTTTTGGGGGCAGAAACCCCAATGATTTTGATGATCCGGGATTGGACGATTGTGGGGCCGTTAGCAGTGGAGGTGAGGGAACTACTGCTGGGGGAAATTCATCTTGCGGAGGAGGGCTTGGTAGCGCGGGTCTGAACTCAGCGGTTCGTGCATCCACTTGTGGTTGAGATACACGAGATACCCGTGGCGCTCCTCGGCAGCTTTCTCCAACCATTGGAGCGCGTCGTCATGTTGGCCCAGACCCAGATGTACCAGCGCCAAATAGGCGCCACCGACATACCCCTCAGCTCGTTGTCGCTCCAAGTCGCGGAGAATCGCACGTGCCTCGGTGTGTCGCCCGGCGAGACCCAACACCCAGCCGAGCGAGGCTTGCGGGTACGGATTGCCGGGTGCAAGGGCCGCAGCCTGCCTGAGCGCCTCGACTGCGTCGTCGAATCGGCCAAGCGTACTCAATGCTATGCCCGCCACGCGGTTGAGGAGGTGATAACCAGAATCCAATTCGAGACCGTCCCGCGCCGCTGCGATCGCCTCGTCGGGCCGCCTCGCCCACAAGAGCATGGTTGCCAACTGGAAGCGGCTAAACGCAGAGATGGGGTCGCGTTGAACCAGGCCCCTCGCTTCTGCGATGGCCTCTTCGTGGCGACCTTCCGCCGAGAGCACGTACGCCAGTGCGGTCCGGGCAAACTCATTCCCCGGATTCAATTGGAGGGCACGACGCGACTCGCGCTCCGCTTCCGGCCCATTCCACTCATAGGCATAGAAGACATACGCGAGTGCAAAGTGGGCATCGGCCACGCGCTCGTCGATGGCGACCGCCTTGCGGGCAGCCTCTGCGGCCGCCGGAATCACCGCGTGAGGCGCCGCGAGGCCGAAGAATGCCTGAGAGGTGTAGATCGCACTGATGAGGGCGTGGGCTTCGGCAAACGAAGGCTCGATTGCCAGAGCCTGCCGAAGACAGTCAAGGCCCTTCTCGAACGCGGACCTTTCCCTTGTACCGAATAGTGCCGACCCTTGAGATACAGGCTGTAGGCTTCGAGATTGTCGGTGGGCCGCTTGATGACCGGTACGTCCCGGTTGCCTAGAAGCTTGACCTGTAGCTTCTCGACAACTGTTCGAGCAATCTCATCCTGCACCTCAAATATGTCGTCCAACGTCCGGTCATATCGCTCAGACCACAGGTGATACCCCTCGTCGGTATTGATGAGCTGAGCGTTGACGCGGAGTCGGTTTCCCGCCTTGCGCACGCTGCCTTCCAGCACCGTTTTGACCTTCAGCTTCTCTCCAACCTCTCGGAGATCATGCCCCTTGAACAATCAGGGACACCCACCGTCGCCGCGACCAGCGAACGGTGAGTTTTCCTAGGAAAAATGGAGGCGCCGCCCGGATTTGAACCGGGGATGGAGGTTTTGCAGACCTCTGCCTTACCACTTGGCGACGGCGCCGTCGGTGAAGGATAGCGAGTTAGGAAAGAAATATGGAGCGGGAAACGGGATTCGAACCCGCGACTTCGACCTTGGCAAGGTCGCACTCTACCACTGAGTTATTCCCGCTCACTCCAGAATCTACGAAAAATAGCGTACCACGCAGACTGAGTCCCATCAAGCATCGGCGCGTTCGCTGTTGATGCGGTGCGGCGGCGGGTCGAGAGCAACCAGTGGTACGCTCCATCGCAGGCCACCCAAAGGGAGCCTCGCGCTGTGCAGGTGACCGATATGCCTTAGTACTTAGGCCAGCGCGGAGAACGCATCGACCACGACGTCAATCGTCGTCTCCTCCTCCGTGAGTAAGACGCCGACGACGTCGAAACGACACGCGAGCCGGGTCAGGCGACTTCGCCCCACGTAGTCGGCAGCCATACGAATCACCTTCCGTTGTTTCGCGAGAGTGACCGCCTCCAACGGGCTGCCGAAGGCCTCCGTCGAGCGGGTCTTCACTTCGACGAACACCAGCACCTCGCCGTCGCGGGCGATGATGTCAATTTCGCCGTGCCGAGTGCGATAACGACGGGCAAGAATCGCATAGCCGCGCCGCCGAAGCTCACGGCACGCGTGTTCCTCGCCCGACTCTCCGAGCGCACTCTGATGACGGCTGGGCACCCACGACAGCAGTGCAAGTACGGAGCCGACCTACGGCGCTGCGTCCCGGCTACTTGCGCTTCCAGCGGGTTCCTTTGGCGGAGTCTTCCAGGACGATGCCACGGGTGTCGAGATCACCTCGAATCTGATCCGCGGTGGCGAAGTCGCGACGACTCCGTGCTGAGCGGCGATCTTCGATGAGTTGCTCAATCTCCTCAACCGGCACCGGTGGCACAGCCTCTTCGGCCCGCCTGAGACTGATGACGCCGAGCACCCGGTCGAACCAATCGAACGCCTCGCGCACCATCGCTGCGTCTTCAGCCCCCACAGAACGTGCGTCGATCGCCGCGTTGATGTCACGCACCAGCTCGAAGACCACACCCAAGGCTCCGGGCGTATTGAGGTCATCCAGCACCTTCGCCGCAAACGCCGTCCGCGCGGTCTCTACACGTTCCGCTACAGAGCGATGGACACCGGCGGGAGCCTCAGCGACGACCTCTAGCCGCGCCAGACAATCGGTGAGTCGCGTGAGTGCTTCCTCGGCCTGGGTCAGATTCTCCCAGGTAAAACGCAGTTGCTTCCGGTAATGCGTCGACATCAGCACATACCTGAGTGCCGACGCGCGGTGTCCCTGGTCGAGGACGTCCTTGACCGTAAACACTTTGCCGACAGACTTCGACATCTTGCCGCCGCGATCGAGCAGAAGATGCTCGACGTGAAACCAGAATCGCGAAAAAGGCTTTCCCGTCGAACCCTCGGCCTGTGCGATCTCGTTTTCGTGGTGGGGAAAGATGAGATCGACGCCACCGGCATGAATATCGATCGGCGCCTCGCCAAGCAGTCGCAACGCCATGGCCGAGCACTCGATATGCCAGCCGGGACGACCGGGACCGACGCCAAAATCCCAGGAGGGATCTCCGGGCCCCGGCGACTTCCACAGCACGAAGTCACGGGCATCCTGTTTCGCGTATTGGTCGCTATCGATACGGGCACCGGGCTTGATGCCCTCGTGGTCGAGTCGGGCCAGCTTGCCGTACCCGGATAACGTGTCGATCTTGAAATAGACAGACCCACCGCTTCGATAGGCATGCCCTCGATCCTCCAGTGCCTTCACGGTATCGACCATCGCCCTGAGATTCGCTTCGTCCGTCGCGCGCGGGTAGTCCTCCACCGGCTCCAGACCCAGCGAGGCGGCGTCCTCCCGGAATGTCTTGATGTAGCGGTCGGTATACTCGCGGAGCGAGACGCCAGCCTCCCGCGACGCCTTAATGGTCTTGTCGTCGACGTCGGTATAGTTGACGACCTGATGCACACGGAACCCGGCAACATACTTGAGGGTGCGACGCAGCAGGTCGAGGCAGACGAACGTGCGGAAGTTGCCGATGTGTCCGCGGGCATAGACGGTCAAGCCGCACGCGTACATGCGAACGGTGTCATCCCGCAACGGGGCGAAGGTTTCCTCCTGGCGGGTGAGCGTATTGTAGAGGCGCATGTCGAGTACGATCGCGGACGTCGGCGCGCAGACGGTGGGCCTCAGACCTCTTCCGGCAACGCCATCGTCAACGCGCAGAACTCGACGCCGTTGTTCTGACCAAATTCGACACGCTGCATCACCCGCCGAATGATGTCGAGGGGTATGTCGTCACCGCGCTGGCGACCGAGCAATCGCTCGATGCCCACGATCGGAAGCGCATCATCGGCGCCTTCGCGCATGTAGTGCACCCGGAACTCGATCTCGGTCTCACTGGTGGCGATCGTGACGTCCAGGCTGGTGTACTCGGGAGCCTCTTCATGCTCGAGCACACCATCGGTGGCATGCACGACCGAGGAAGCCAGCTCGCCCGCCTCAGATTCCGAGTACCCAACGTATCTGGCCATCCGCTCACACAGGCTACCCAGCACCGTCCTGAAACGTTCGTCACAGGGAACGGTCACCTCCAGCCTTATCGACCGAGTGTCGAGCGGTTTATCGTCAACCATCCGAGCCCCGTATTTTACAGTGAAATTCTGCAAAACAGCGCACGCGCTTCGGCACAGTCTGTTTCGATCTGCCGTCGTAGCGACGCGGCATCTGGGAACGCCCGCTCGGCCCGCAGGCGCTGGACGAAGGCCAACCTCACGTGCATCCCATACAAATCGCCGTCGTAGTCGAACAGATGGGTCTCGACGACGCGCTCCCCCGTAGTTTCAAACGTCGGGCGGACACCCACGTTGGTCACCGAGGCATGGATCACGCCATCAACCGTGACTGTGGTGGCATAGACGCCGTCAGGTGGCAGCACCTCGTTCGCCGTCTGCAGGTTGGCGGTCGGCACACCCTGCTGCTGACCGCGCTGCGCGCCCGGCACGACCTCGCCGTCAATCGCATAGTGATGGCCGAGCAGCGCGCCCGCCTCGTCCACGTGACCTTCTGCGATCAGCCGTCTGATACGTGTGCTGCTGACGACGAACTCCTTGTAGCGAACGGGATCGATCCTCTCGACTCGGAAGCCCTGGCGCGCCCCGAGTTCCCGGAGGAGTGTGAAGTTGCCGCTCCGGTCGCGACCGAAGAGAAAATTCGCCCCCACCCAGACCTCTGAGACGTGGAGCCAATCGACGAGTACAGTCTCGACGAACTCCGCGGGCTCCCAGCGCGACACCTCTGGTGTAAATCGCACCACCGCGACCCCGTCAATCCCGGCTTCCGCCAACCACTCGAGCTTCTGTTCCTTGGTCATCAATAGGGACGGGGCTTTGTCCGGGCGCACGATACGCGGGGGGTGTGGATCGAACGTCAGGATCGCCGACCTGGCGCCGACCTCGGTCGCGCGGTGGCGCACCCGATCGATGATCTTCAAATGCCCACGATGGAGACCGTCAAAATTCCCCAGAGCCAGCACCGGCTGGCGCCACTCGAGCGGTGTCGGGTCGTCAGGGTAGTGAATGATCTCCATCGTCGGCGGATGCGGCAGATATGTTGTCCGGTCGATGTCTCAGTGCATGGCTGCCAGGCTCTCCGCAGCAGCGTCCAGCACTGCGGCGGGCGTCTGATCGTCTACATCGAGTACCAGACCATCGTGCGCAAGCGTCATCGCCGCCGGCAGTTCGGTACAGGTGGCGGCGTGGGGCAGGTCATGCGTCATGTGGGTGAAATAGGTCCGCCGGGCACCGATCCGGATCGCGGCTTCGACCGCCTGCTCGATATTGAAATGCGTCGAATGGCGACGGTGACGAAGCGCGTCGAGCACCAGGACATCGAGCCGATCAAGCTGCGGAAAGGACGAGTCCGGAATCTCGCTACAGTCAGTCAAGTAGGCAAACCCCCCAACCCGGTATCCCAAGATGGGAAGTGATCCGTGTTTCACCGGCACGGGAACAAACGTACGGCGCCCGAAAGAGAACGGACCGCCCACCTGAAGCAGGCTGAGCTGCGGCAGGCCCCCACCTTGCGGTGTTCGGGGATCGAACACGTAGGCGAACATTCGGCGCACGTCACTCAATGTGCGCACGTCGCCCTGACACGGAATTGCGGCGCGCTGGCGAAAGTTGAAGATGCGAACGTCATCAAGGCCGAGTACGTGGTCAGCGTGACTGTGAGTCAGCAGGATCAGATCAACCCGATCGATCCCGTATTGCAGCGCCTGCGCACGTAGATCGGGCGACGCGTCGACGAGTACCGCCGTCCCGTCGTCGAACCGCAAGTAGATCGAGGGTCGCGACCGCTTGTCCCTCGGGTCGGTTGACCGGCACGTGGCACAGGTGCAGCCGATCACCGGCACACCGGTCGAGGTCCCGGTACCGAGAAACGTTATCCGCACAACGCTCCCGGGGTGCGGATACGCGGAGGCACCACTACGACTGAAACGCTTTCTCGAGCTCGACGTATCGCACTCGAAGCTCGTAGAGGACCTGGGCGAGAAACGACTTCTCCTCTTCTGTCAGATTGCCGCGGGTTTTCCGCTCCAACAGCGTCAGCATCTCGATGGCGTGACCGGCAGCCGGGAGATTGGCCGTGGGACGTTCACCGGACGATGGGTCGGCCACGTCGCCGAAGTGCACTGCCGCCGTGGTCGCGAGCGATACCACGAATGCATTGAAGGTGACCTCCGAGGGCATGCCTGCTTGGATGCTAGCATACGGCACCATGCCCAACGCTCCAGACGCCACCGACCCCTCATCACCCGGCGCGCAGCTTGACCGTCTCGTCACGATCATGCAGATCCTCCGTTCACCCGACGGCTGCCCATGGGATCGCGAACAGACACTCGTGTCGCTTCGCCCGTTTCTCGTCGAAGAGGCCTACGAAGTGATCGACGCCATCGATGCCGGTGACAGCGATTCGCTCCGCGATGAGCTGGGGGATTTCGTCTTCGAAGCCGTCTTCTTGGCCCAGGTGTGCGCGGAGGAGGGCCAGTTCACCCTGGCCGATGCCCTCGGTTCGGCGGCGGACAAGCTCGTGCGGCGGCACCCCCACGTCTTCGACGTCGAGGCTGACAGAGACGCCGGTAGAGAGATCCGATCCTCGGCTGACGTGAAGCAACGCTGGGAAGAGATCAAGGCCGAAGAGCAGCAGACGGCGGGGCGGGAGCCGAGTCTGCTCGGCGGGTTGCCACGTGGGCTGCCGGCACTGCTCCGAGCCTACCGAATGGGGCGGCGCGCGGCGACAGTCGGGTTCGATTGGGACCAACCGTCCGGAGCCCTCGACAAGGTCGACGAGGAGCTCGGTGAGCTCAAGGGCGCGGTCGCCGAGGGGCGCGCCGAGGCGATCGAGGAGGAGCTCGGCGACCTCTTGTTCGCGGTCACCAACGTGTCGCGACACCTGGGCATCGAGCCCGAGGGAGCGCTACAGGGCGCCAATCGGAAGTTCGCGGCCCGCTTCGCGGCGCTCGAGCAACGGTTCGCGTCGCAGGGGCGCACGTTGCGAGACGTGACGCTCGACGAGATGGAGTCCGAGTGGCAGCGCCTCAAACATGAGGCCTCAGACTCCACCGGATGATGAAGGAGGGGTAATGACGACGGGTGTCGAAAGAGCGGGCGACTCCAGAGAGAGACTCGATCCATCGGTGCACAGGGAGATCGCTCCGTCGGCGGTGTGCAGCACCATCACGCCAGCGTCCTGATAGCGCCGCACCACGTCAGGAGCCGGGTGCCCAAACCGGTTGGGTCGTCCGGCGCTGATGACGGCGACCCGCGGTCGAAGCGCCGCAATGAACTCGGCCGAGCTCGATGTTCGGCTCCCATGATGCGGCACCTTGAGCACCCGAAGTGGCGCCGGTGGAATCTCCTGCGAGAGCTCAGCCTCGACAGGGTGTCCGATGTCACCGGGAAGCACCACCGACACCCGTCCGTAGAGAAGCTCGATGACGAGCGAATCGTCGTTTCGCACCTCCCGCCGCTCCCACTCCGGTGCAGGCGGATGCCACAGTCGCACAGAGACGCCGGCATGCAGGAGCCGGTCACCCTTCCGCAGCACGCGCCATACCGCTCCGATTCGGTGCGACATCCGCTCGAGCTCCTGGAGCCGCTCGGCGCCCGGCACCGGTACACCGGTCCATACCTCCCGAGGTCTGAAGTCCTTGATCACCGACGCCGCACCACCGACATGGTCGGGGTCTCCGTGGGTGAGTGCCAGGTAATCCAGACGTCGGATGCCGGTCCCCCACAGCACCGGAGAGACGATTCGCGCGCCGACATCGAAGGTACCCCGCACCGTACCGCCAGCGTCGACCAGTAGTGAACGGCCCGAAGGGAATCGGACAAAGGTCGCGTCGGCCTGGTCCACGTCCAAGAACATGACCTCCAGCGGATCGGTCATGCCGCGGCAGGCGGTCGTGGCCAGCGGCAGACCGATGGGACCACCGAGAATCAGCGCGGCGGTCATCACGACCAAACCGGCACCGCTCCGCCGCACGATCTGACGAGCCCGTCGCTGGAGGAGCATCCACCACCCACCGTAGTAGCCGAGAGTCACCAGCACTCCGGGTGCGGCGACACGCCAGGACAACCATGGCAGCACATCGACTAGCCGGGCCGATTCGACGATGCCCGCGGCGGCCAGATGGGCGCCGTAGCCCACGACTAACCCGACAGGTTCGCTCACCACGCTCGTACCTACCGCGAGCAGGCCAGCCACCTGGGCAACCGTCATCAATGGAATCGCCACAAAGTTCAGAACGAGACCGTCGAACGTGACTCGGGAAAACGCCGAGGCGGCGATCGGAAGCAGCGCCAGTTCGGCACAGACGGTCGCGAGCAGCAGCGCGGCCAGTGGCAGCGCGACCCGGGCACCGAGCGGCCCCGCGCGGTCTGCGAACGCTCGGACCCAATCGACCAGTGGCTCGACCCCAACCAGGATCCCGAGCGTCGCTCCGAAGGTCAGCAGGAAGCCGGCATCGACCACCAGCAGTGGTGCCACCCCCGAGAGACACGCCGCCGAGAGCGCCAGCGTGTTGATACCCGACGCCCGATGGTCTAGCAGCCCGTGGTGAAAGCACCACCGAACGACGGGTCGGCCCAGACATGGCAGTGCCCCACGCGGAGGTCGGCGGCGGCGATGGTAGGTCGAGATAAGATCCACGGCGCGCCCCAACGCGTCTCCGGGAGTCGCATGAGCGACCACAACAGCCGAAGACACGCCACCGCATGCCCCTGAAGACTGCGGGGTGTCCCGACACCCGTGAGCGTCCGCATCAGCAACCCAAGGTTCAGTCCAGCAACGTGCAGCAGGACGCGTTTGAGGATGTTGTCGTGCCCCCGCAGGTATACGCGGCGTAGCCGCCCGGTGGCATAGAGATGGGCAAAGGGGCGTTCGAGTCGTTCCCCGCGCCGGCGCAGCAGGCGTTGCCCGCGCGCGCCGCGAAGACGCCGACGGTTTCGGTAGACGGCGTCGCGCGCCTCCGCCTTGTCTTTCCACTTACGCCTGCCGCGATCTGGTTCCGAGATGTAGCTGCGGAGGCCGATGGCTTCAAGATCGACGAGTTCCTGGTTGCTGTGATAGCCCTTGTCCCCGACGACCTCGGCAAGACGGCCCGCAGGCACCACGGTCTCGATGTGCTCCGCCGCGGTGATCAGCGTCGCGCGGCTCGTCGCCACATCGCCTTCATCGGCGTCCTGCACCGTCACCGCCACGACCGCGCCGGTGTCGAGGTCGACCGCCTGCTCCGCCTTGTGCGCGAGGTGCGTGCGGCCGTCCTTCATCTTGGTGATTCTTGCGTCAGGATCGTGCGGATGGGTCCAGTCGTCGTTCGAGCCTTTCTTCTTCCGCTTCCGATCGATGCGCGCCAGATCGGCACGCGTCGGGGTCTCAATCCCCGAGGCCTGGGCGAGCTGGATCAAGAAGTCCTGATACGCCTCGCCGGTGTCGCGCCGCACGATACTTCGCAGGGCGGCGTTCGCTTCCAGCGTCGTCGCATCGATACCGATCGTCTTGCCCTTGACAAGCTTCGCCTCAGCCAGTCGCTGCAACACCCACGCGAAGACAGCCTGATGCGTTTCCAGGTCGATCAGCCGACGCGTCCGCGAGACCGTCGAATGATCCGGCGGCGCTTCGTGCAGCTCCAGCCCCAAGAAGCTCCGCACGCTCAACGACTCGGCCGCCCGCCACGCGATCGCCCGCTCGGAGTCGAGCCCTTCGAAGTACCCGAGCAGCAACACGCGGAAATACCGGCCGGGCGGCAAACTCGGCCGGCCGATCTCATCCGCGTAGAATCGCTGACAGAGCGACTCGACGTACCCGTCGAAATCCGCTCTCTCGAGAATGTGATTCAGTCGCGTGTAGAACGGGTGCGCGGCGCTGCGAGGCAGATCTTGTGCGGCGACCCACATCGACGTCTGCTTGGGACGTCGCCGTCGTTTGCCCATGGCCATGCGCGTCAGTGGAGTACGCATGATCACTTCTGGCGATCGATCTAATTCGGTGACTTTCACCACGGGCTGCTAGGCCATCGCGCCCAAGAACACCGATGCCGCAAACGTCGCCCGCGCAACCGACGCCTCAGAGCCGACGATTGAGCCATAGGCGAGCAGGCACCCGATCGTCACAACCGCGGCCACACGCCGAGAGCACCCCAGGCAGCGAAGCACTAGTAGCAACGCCGCTGACAGAATCGCGACGTTACCACCGGAGATGGCGATCACGTGATACGTACCGCCCTCCTGCAACCGGCGACGCGCCTCCGGACCAAGACCAGCGCGGTCGCCGATCAGCACCGCTGTCACGACAGCGCCCGAACGCCGGCTGAAGGACCCCACCGTCCGATCGACACGGCGTCTCACCTGGGCCCGAACCGTTGCCGCGCCTTCTGACCACGCAGGGCCCGATTCAACAACATCGATCAGCAGCGCGCTCTTGACCGATCCCAGGCAGGCTGGTCCCGCGCCGCATCAGCGCGCGCCGCTGGTTGGGCACACCAGGATTGGCGTACTGGGCGGCGGGGCGGAGGGTCACCGGCATTCTGAGCCTGCGCCCTTTCACCCACGCGTCGCCCTGGGCGGCCACCAGCGTCCCGCCAACGGTCACACTGGCTCCGCCGTCGACGGCGGTCCACGCATCTGCACCGCGCAAGCGGTCGATCCGGAGATCGAGACGGGCACCGTACTCGGTCGGTACACGGTCCCGCGTCAGCCGTCCTTCTACAAGCACCGGACGCTGAAGGGTTGCTGGCGATTGACGCTGATACCACTTCCAGAGCCCGCTCGTCACAGAGGACGTGGCTGCCTGGGCACCCAGGAGCACGCCGACCAAGAGAAAGCTGATCAGAGCCCACCGGGTCGTCCAGGTACTGCGTCCGCGTAGACACACCGCCACGGTGCAGACCCACGTCAGTCCGACGAGCAAGACAAGGATCCCTGCCGACAGACCCGGCACGCGCACTCCAAGACCTACTCCGACCAACAGGGTGATCGCCGGGGCCGCCGCCGGGTACTGCACAGTTCCACCGGAAGCAAGGCCGATGCTCACCCCGGCAGGCCCCGGGGCCGCCGGTTTCCGGCCCCGACAACCGCGACGCGACGCAGATTCTGCAACTCGAGGCTAAGTCGGGGACGGTCGAGGGTCGTGAGTCGAGAGTCGAGAGTCGAGGGTCGAGGGTCGGGGACGGTCGTGGGTCGAGAGTCGGGGATCGGACGTCGCGGAGGGGCTGAGTCGGCCGGCGGCGACCGTTCTATCGGGGCGAGGGCGAACCTTGGAGGCACGGGCACCGAGATCACCTGGGCCAGTCGTCAGAAGCCCGTGTCGTCATCTGCCCAGATGACATCACCGGAGTGGCCCTTCAGAAGCGAGACCACCGCATCCTGTCAATCGCCCCTGGGCTAATCCATCCACGTCCAGCCCACGCCGCCACACCGGTGGTTCCGCCCGAGCGCCGATAGCACGGGTGGCGGCGGCTAAAGCGCTTTTCAGATAGCCCTTGTACTGCTTGGGCTCGTCGTGGTACTTCTGCATGCACCAATGCAGGAGGACCGATGCAAGCCTATTCGATGGATCTCCGAGAACGGGCCCTGCTCGACAGTGATGCCGGGATGAAGGCCGCGGACGTTGCGGTGAAGTACCGCGTGAGCGGGTCGTGGGTGCGGCTGTTGAAGCAGCGTCGGCGGGAGACGGGCGAAGTCGCGCCGCGCGTCCAGCGGCACGGGCGGCGCCGGATGTTGGAGCCGCACCTGCACACCCTGGCCGCGCTGATCGCGGAGCAACCGGATCGCACCGTAGCCGAGCTGAAGGACGCGCTCGGCACGCCGGCCAGTCTGGCGACGATCTGGCGCGCGGTGGCGGCTCTGGACGTGACCGTCAAAAAAAACGGTCCGGCCCTCCGAACACGATCGACCTGACGTCGCGGCCGCGCGGGTCGTGTGGCACGCCGCCGCGCCGACCTGGGATCCGACACGCCTGGTTTTTCTCGATGAAACCGGCATGACGAACAATCTCCTGCGGCGGTATGGTCGGGCCCTCCGCGGGGCCCGCGTCCACGACCACGCGCCGTGCGCCCGGTGGCAGACCAGTACGTTTCTCGCAGCGCTGCGGGTGACTGGCCTGACCGCGCCCGGGGTCTTCGACGGCGCCATCGACGGGGCGAGCTTCCTCGCCTATATCGAACAGATCCTCGTGCCCACCCTGCATCCCGGGGACATCGTCATCGCCGATAACCTCAGCGCACACAAAGTGGCCGGCGTCCGCCAGGCGATCGAGCGCGTCGGCGCCACGCTCTGCTATCTGCCGCCCTACAGTCCGGACCTCAATCCCATTGAACTCTGCTTCGCGAAGCTCAAAGCCCTCGTGCGCGCCGCCCGCTGTCGATCCACCGAAACCCTCTGGCCTTTCCTCGGCGCCTGTCTGCCGCACTTCAGCCCCGAGGAATGCCGCAATTACTTTCGACACTGCGGCTATCCGGGCACCACACGGTCATGAAAAGCGCTTTAGGGGCGTGGGTCGAGGGTCGTGAGTCGGGGGTCGGGGGTCGCGACTGTACTACGGCTTCGCAGGCGCGCTCGCGTGGTAGTCCTGGAGGGGTCGCACCGCCAGCTCGGCGTTGCGAAGGGCCCGGATTGCGCTCACGGTGGCGGCGGCCCCCGTGAGTGTCGTGACACACGGAACCGAGAGCATCATGGCAATTCGGCGGACTGTCATGTCGTCAAAGAACGACTCGCGGCCGAGCGGCGTGTTCAGCACGAGGTCGATCTCGCGATTGAGCAGCTTGTCGCCGACATGCGGTCGTCCCTCATTGATCTTGAAGACCACCTCCACGTCGAGACCGTGCGCGCGCAGATACGCGGCGGTACCCCGTGAGGCCAGCAAGTCAAACCCCAGCTCGGCAAGATCACGCGCGACGCGAACCGCGTTCGTCTTGTCTTCGTCGTTCACGCTGATAAAGGCCCGGCCGGAGTCGGGCAAGCGTTGGCCAGCCGCGAGCTGCGCCTTGGCGTACGCCGTTCCGAAATTGGACGCTCCGCCCATCACCTCACCGGTCGACTTCATCTCCGGTCCCAGAATCGTATCGACTCCCGGAAATCGAACGAACGGAAACACCGGCGCCTTGACGAAGACACCCGCCACATCGAGATCATCGACGAGGCCCAGGTCGACGAGCGACTTCCCCACCATGACCTGGGCGGCCACTTTAGCGAGAGGAACGCCGGTGGCCTTTGAGAGATATGGCACCGTTCGCGAGGCGCGCGGATTGACCTCGAGGATGTAGACCGTCTCCTCCTTGATGGCGAACTGGATGTTGAGCAGACCAATGACCTTGAGGGCTCGCGCCACACGACGCGTGTAGTCGCGAATGACCGAAAGATGCTTTTCCGGAACGAGATACGGCGGGACGACACACGAGCTGTCGCCCGAGTGGATGCCGGCCTCCTCGATATGCTCCATGATGCCGCCAATGACGACGGCGCCGGTCGAGTCGGCGACCGCATCGACGTCCAACTCGAAGGCGTCTTCGAGAAACTTGTCGACCAGAATCGGATGCTCCGGGGACGCGTCGACCGCCTCCGTCATGTACCGGTCGAGGCCCGCACCGTCGTAGACGATGGCCATCGCGCGGCCACCCAACACATATGACGGTCGAACGACAAGCGGATAGCCGATCGACTCCGCCACTGCCCGCGCCTCTTCACGTGAGGTCGCGAGCCCGTTCGGAGCCTGCGGAATCCCGAGCTCCCACAGCAACCGGGCGAAACGCTTCCGATCTTCTGCGAGGTCGATCGAGTCGGGCGACGTCCCGATGATCGTGACACCCGCCGACTGGAGGGCCAACGCCAGTTTCAGCGGTGTCTGACCGCCGAACTGCACGATGCACGACACGTCGGCACCGGTCGACCCCTCACGCGCGATCACCGCGGAGACATCCTCGAACGTCAGCGGCTCAAAATACAGCCGGTCGACGGAATCGTAGTCGGTCGATACCGTTTCGGGGTTGCAGTTGACCATCACCGTCTCGTAGCCGTCGTCACGCAGGGCAAACGCTGCATGACAGCAGCAGTAGTCGAACTCGATGCCCTGGCCGATTCTGTTTGGTCCGCTGCCGAGAATGACGACTTTCGGCCGATCCGTGGGATCCGCCTCGCATTCGTCCTCATAGGTGCTATACAGATAGGGCGTGAACGACTCAAACTCGGCCGCGCACGTGTCGATACGTTTGTAGACTGGTCGAAAGCCCTGTTCCTCGCGGCGCTCGCGTACCAGCTCCGGTGACACCCTCAACGTCGACCCGAGCTCTTCGTCCCCGAAGCCCGCCCGCTTGAGCGTCACCAACAGGTCGGGTGACATTTCTCGCAGGTCGACCAGACCCGCCGCGCGTTTCAACTCCGCCACTTCCGCAAACTGCGTCAGGAACCACCGGTCGATCTTGGTGGCATCGTGAACCTCCTCGACCGACCACCCCTGCTCGAGAGCACGGAACACCGACCAGATCCTCGTGTCGCTCGGTGAGACGAGCCGTCGCCGAAGTTCGCCCTCATCGCTATCTGACCCGCGGGCCGTGTCGTCTGCGAAGACCCGGCCGCTCTTTCCAAGCTCGAGCGAACGCATCCCCTTCATCAGGGCCTCTTTGAACGTGCGACCGATCGCCATGACCTCGCCCACCGACTTCATCTGAGTTGTGAGCGTTCGGTCGGCCTCAGGGAACTTCTCGAACGCCCACCGGGGGATCTTGACCACGACGTAGTCAATGGTGGGTTCAAAGGAAGCCGGCGTGAGCTTCGTGATGTCGTTCGGGATTTCCTCGAGGCGATACCCGAGGGCCAGCTTCGCGGCGATCTTGGCGATGGGAAAGCCGGTCGCCTTTGAGGCCAGCGCCGACGACCGCGACACCCGCGGGTTCATCTCGATGACGACCATCCGGCCGTTGACGGGATTCACGGCGAACTGGATGTTCGATCCGCCGGTCTCGACTCCAACCCGCCGGATGATTCGGCGCGCGGCGTCACGCATCCGCTGGTACTCTTTGTCGGTCAACGTCAGCGCCGGTGCCACGGTGATCGAGTCGCCCGTATGGACGCCCATGGCGTCGACGTTTTCGATTGAGCAGATCACGACGAAGTTGTCGGCGACGTCGCGCATCACCTCAAGCTCGAATTCCTTCCAGCCGATCAGCGACTCCTCGATGAGAATCTCGTGAACTGGGCTCGACTCGATTCCGCGCTCGACCAGTTCGCGAAACTCCTCGATGTTGTAGGCGATCCCACCGCCAACGCCGCCCAACGTGAACGAGGGTCGAATAACAACCGGGAAACCGAACTGCCCGACCTGCGAAAGAGCCTCCTCGAGTGACCTGGCATACTCGCTGGCCGGATTTTCCACGCCGATCGAACTCATCGCCTCTTTGAACCGCAGCCGGTCCTCGGCGACCTGAATGGCGTCGATCGACGCACCGATCAGCTGGACGTCGAACTCCTCCAGTACACCGTGCTGCTGGAGCTCGACGGCGAGATTGAGCGCCGTCTGCCCACCGACCGTCGGTAAGAGCGCGTCCGGCCGCTCCGCTTCGATAACGGATCGGACGATCTCCCATGTCAGCGGCTCGACGTAGGTGCGGTCGGCGACCTCGGGATCGGTCATGATCGTCGCCGGGTTGCTGTTGACCAGCACCACCTCCAGCCCTTCGCTCCGAAGCGCCTTGCAGGCCTGTGTACCCGAGTAGTCGAACTCGCAGGCCTGACCGATGACAATCGGACCCGACCCGATGACGAGGATCCGCTGAAGGTCGGTACGGCGCGGCATGCTAGAGGGCCGTGGTCTTAGGTGGGCGCCGTTCCATCTCATCGAGGAACAACGAGAAGAGATAGTCCGCGTCGTGGGGCCCAGGCGAGGCTTCGGGATGATACTGGACGCAGAACACCGGGCGGGTCCGGTGACGGAGCCCCTCAATCGTGCCATCGTACAGGTTGATGTGAGTGACCTCGACGTCGTCAGGAACCGACTCCGGGTCGACGGCGAAACCGTGATTCTGCGATGTGATCTCGACCTTCTCGGTAGCCAGGTGCTTCACCGGATGATTGCCGCCTCGATGACCAAACTTGAGCTTGTAGGTCCGGGCACCCATCGCGAGACCCAGCACTTGATGCCCGAGACAGATGCCAAAGGTTGGCACATCGGCCTCAATCACGGTCCGCGCGTTCGTGACGGCGTAGTCCAGCGGAGACGGATCGCCCGGCCCGTTACTCAGAAACACGCCGTCGGGCTTCGTCGCCAGCAACTCCTGCGCTGGCGTCTGTGCTGGAAACACCGATACCCGACAATCGTGGGCACTGAACCGTCGGAGGATGTTCCGCTTCATCCCGAAGTCGTACGCCGCGATGCGAAGAGGTCGTGTGGCGCGACGCGCCGGCCGCACCGTAAACTCGTCTACATCGCCGTCACCATCACGGTCGGTCCACTCGAACGGCTCGGCGCAGGTCACGTCGTGGACGAGATCGCTCCCCTCCATCTTGGGAGCCCGACGCGCCGCCTCGACCAACTCGTCGGGGTCGACGGCGCCGGTGCCGATGACGCCGCGCATCACCCCAGCGGTGCGCAGCACGCGTGTCAGCGCTCGAGTGTCGATCCCACTGATGGCCACGATTCCATGGGTCTCGAGATAGTTGCGTAAGGTGCCGCTGGCTCTCCAGTTGCTTGCAATAGGCGACTGCTCGCGCACGACAAACCCGGCGACCTGCGGGGCCCGGGACTCCTCGTCCTCTACGGCAACTCCGTAGTTGCCGATCTGCGGACACGTCATGGTCACGATCTGTGCGGAATACGAAGGGTCGGTCAACACCTCCTGGTAGCCAGTCAGGTTGGTGTTGAAGACGACCTCGCCCTCGGTTTGACCTGGCGCGCCGGCGGACTCACCCCGGTACCAGAACCCGTTTTCCAGTGCGAGAAGCGCTTTCATCGAGTGGGGCGCTCCAACGATGCGTTGACCGGTGTTCGTTCGGAAGGTGTGACCGCGACGCTCGTCACCCACGCCTGATAGCCGTCACCCTCGATCCGAACCTGGTATCGACCAGCCGGAAGGGCAATGACGAACGGCGTGACGCCCGCCGATGTGCCATCGATCGTGACACGGGCACCGGGCGGCCGGGACTGAACGGCCAGCGACCCCGTCTGTGCGGCGCCGTCCGCCGCCGCGGACGATCCACCTGCCGGCACCAACCTGACACCGACGGGAACCACCGTCTCTTGCTCGTTGACGGTGACCTCACGTTCAACGGTGCCGAATCCGGGGCGACTTACCTCCAGGCGATACGTCCCGAACGACACATCGCGAAGTGACAACGGTGTCTGCCCGCGACCAACGCCGTCGAGCGTGACCGTTGCACCAGGCGGATCGGTACGAACCAACAACCAACCGGTTGCTGGGGTGACGTCGGGCACGGCGCTTGGTGGCGCGGCGCGGACCGTTCGCGTACCGGATGGCTCCGCCTCTGGAGAGCCTGCTGACGTCGAGCTCACGCGCGGCGGTTCAGGGGTCGGTCTGGTTCCCTGAGGCGTATCGGAACCGGACTCTACCGGCGTGCTGGCGTCGGACAGAGCTTCGGCCACCACCCGGTTCGACGGCCTCGCGGGAGCGCCGCCAGCGACATCGACGGTAGGCGCCTCTGCGCCGGCCCCGACGAGCTCCTCGCTCAGCTCCGCCGGGTCCACCGACGCACTCTGAATCTCCAGGACCTGGTCGGTTGGACCGTCATTCGGCGCAAGTGCGACGCCAAGGAAGTAGGCGATGCTCCCAACAACGAGGGCAATGGCCAGCACCGGGACGATGCCTCTGGTCCAGACTGAGCGCGGGCCAGGAGTCTCATCAGCATCAGTCGGGGGCGGCAAGACCGGTATCGCGTCAGCGTAGTCGTCGCTGTCGCCAGCGTCCTCTTCTTGGTCGTCGACGACGTATCGGTCGTCTGACACCGTCGGGTCGTCTCCGACCTCAAGGTCCGCTCGGTCGTCCGCGGCGTTGGCACCATGGCCTCCGGCACTCACGGACCCGCCATCATCGGAGCCCTCGTCAGCCTGGAACTCTGGCTCTGCCCCGCCGTCCTCCTGGGCATCTTCCGCGAAGGCAGAATCGGCCTGATCATCTGGCTCGCTCTCGTCAACGCCGCTCAGGGAGACGCGCGGCGCGACGTCCTGGTCGGCTGCGCCGAGCGCCTCGTCGTCGACGCCGGCGGCGGCAACGCCGGCGCCGGCGCCGCCCGGGTCATCCGGCGAGACCTCTTGCCGGTCATCGCCGTCTTCGTCTTCTTGAATGGCCGACGCTTCCTCATCGACCCCATCGACACCGGTCGACTCGAGCTGCTCTACCGAGTCTCGCGTCTGGTCAACTGCCGAATCCTGGTGGTGCAACTCGAGTCCCGCAAGGAGATCGAGCGGCGCCGTTTTGTCGCGGCGGGCCACCTCGGGCTCGATACCGACCTTGTCGCCCGCCACCTCGCCGACTCCCAACTCGAGAGCCGATACGAATCGGGCGGCACTAGAATAGCGGTCGTCCGGGTCATCTGCGAGCGCGGTCGCGAATACATCTTCGAGATGCTCGGGGTCGGACACCCCGTCGATCGATCGAATCCGCTCTGTCACCTGGTCACCCGTGCCAGTGGCGCGTCGACCGGTGAGGAGCTCGTACGCGATCGCGGCGAGTGCGAACCGGTCGGCTGCGGCACCCCACCCACGGCTGGCGATCACCTCCGGCGCCGTGTATGGACGCCGAATCGGCCCTGCCAACCCGATCTCTTCCAGCGCCGTGACAATCCCGAATCCGGTCACCCGGGCCTCATCTGGCGTCACGAAGATGTCGCGTAAATGCAGCGCACCGTGCACGACTCCGCGCTCGTGGGCGGCATCAAGCGTAGCGGCCATCTGGCGCACATACGGCATCGCGGTCTCGATCGAGGCAGGCGAGTAGTGGCGGATCGCGACGTCGAGCGATTCCGCGGCGGCATACTCCTGTGCCAGATACGGCACGTCATCCTCAAGACCGACGGCGAGGGGTGCCACGACCCCTGGGTGGGCCAGCTCGGTCGCGATCAAGCGCTCGAGCGCTTCGATCAGCGTCCGAGCCTGCTCAGGCGTGATGTCGAGGTGAAACGCCTTGACGGCAACAAGGCGATCCTCTGATGGTTCGTACGTACGAAAAACAGGACCAAGGACGCCAACGCCGATCTGGTGCATCACACGGAAAGGACCGAATGCGCCTGGTGCAGCAAACGGACTGACGTCGTCTCGGGTCAGGGGCGAAACTCCTGCAGAGCGGGCTGTCGGATGCTAACACGGAAGACCGAGCGCAGCCAATGAACTCCCCCGGCACCTTGACAGCCCGGTCGCCCTTTTGCAACAGTACGGCAAGCGTGGCGTCCGACCCGCCCTCTTCCACAGCGATCCCTTTGGCTCACTCGATAGACTATCGTCGGCTTCCCTGGACAACCCGACTGATCCGCGACTACTGCCACGAAGACGACCGCCTCCACCCCTTCTTCGTTGGATCACCGTCGGATCCCACAGTCTGGGCCGAGACCATTCGGACCCGACAGGCCTGGCCAGCGCAACACGCGGAGATCGGCGCAGTGGTGGGTGCACAGCTCAGATCCCGGGGAGCCCCGCCTGCCGCGCTCGCATCGGCGGAGAAGCTGGCAGACCCCGAAACCGTGGCGATCGTGGCCGGGCAACAGGCCGGGCTCTTTGGGGGTCCGCTGTTCACGCTGCTCAAGGCCCTCACCGCTGTCGGGCTCGCGCGCAGGGTCAGCGCTGAACACAACGTCACCGCGGTCCCGGTGTTCTGGGTTCACGGCGAGGATCACGACCTTGACGAGATCAGTAGCAGCGGCGTCCTGACGTCCGACCTCGAGCTGCACACCGTGACCGTTCCGCTTGAGTCGGCGTCGGGCCAGCCGGCGTCCGAGATGCGGCTCCCCGACTCCATCACTGACGTCGTTGCGGATCTCCGCGAACGGCTACCTGAAACGGAGTTTACGAGCGCGTTGTTCCAGCAGCTGGCTGAGATCTACCAACCGGGGACGGGGATGGTGGAGGCGTTCAGCCGCTGGATGGATATGTTGCTCGGTCCGCTCGGTTTGGTCGTGTTCGACGCCTCAGACGCGAACGCCAAGCCGATGGTGCGGACTCTCTTCGACCGCGAGCTCGACATCCCGGGAGAAACGTCGAGGCTGGCGACCGCCGCCGGAGACAGCCTGACGACGCTCGGATACCACGCACAGGTCACGCCGGAGTCGGACGCTGTCGCCCTCTTCTATCTGGGCGACACCCGACAGGCGATTCGTCTTCAATCGGCAGATCACCGGGCAGGGCCGGCGTTCGAGATCGGCACGGAGGTCGTGCCAAGCGATCAGCTGCGCGCCCGGCTCGTCGAACGGCCGGAGGCGTTCAGCCCAAACGTGCTGCTGAGACCTGTGGTCCAGGATGCGATTTTCCCCACGGTGGCAACCGTGGCTGGACCAAGTGAGCTTGCATATCTCGCCCAGCTCCGCGACGTCTATCGCCACTTCGGCGTTCCAATGCCGATCATGTACCCCCGCGCCAGTGCCACACTCGTCGACCAGGCGACCCTGAAGTTCCTGGACCGATACAAGGTGGACTTCGAGATGCTCCCACCTCAGGACGACGGCTTGCTCAACCGGCTCCTGGCGGCCCTGCTTCCGGATGCCGTCGAACGAACCATCGGGGACACGGAACGCGCGATCGGTGAGCACCTCGCGGCGGTCGTCACCGAAGTATCGGTCGTCGACCCCACCCTGGCCGGCGTGGTCGAGACGACCCAGACTCGGATGGCCCGTGACCTGAAGAACCTGCGCAACAAGATCGTTCAAGCGGCAAAACGGCGAGATGAGACACTCCGCCGGCAGTATCACCGGGCCCGTTCGCTGGCCTTCCCGAACGGCGACCCGCAGGAGCGCGCCGTCGGCGTCATCTATTTCCTCAATCGATACGGCCCACACCTGGTCGAGCGCCTGCTGGACGAACTGGCCCTCGAGGTCGGACAGCACGGCCTGATCACGGTATAATCGAACCTCACCTCGGCGTGCGACAGGTGTGTCGACCGGGGGCAGGCATCACCATGAACGAAGAGGTTTTCAAGGCGGTTGGTGACACCCTCAGTCGGGGTGAATCTGCGGCCCTGGTCACCATCATCCGCACTGAGGGGTCGACCCCGCAGCGGGTCGGGGCAAAGATGTTGGTCTTCCCCGATGGTCGGACCGTGGGCACCATCGGTGGAGGGTGCTACGAGAACGACGCTTTCTGGAAGGCACGCAAGTCCCTTGAAACGCGTCGCCCCCTCGTGGCCCGATACGAACTGGCCGACGATATTGCCGAGGAATCTGGGCTGATCTGTGGAGGGCAGATGGACGTGTATATCGAGCCACTCGAAGCCGCCGCCCACCTCTACTTGGTCGGCGCCGGGCACGTCGCGTATCACCTCGCACAGGCCGCCGCACCGGTCGGGTTCAAGGTGCACGTGCTGGACGACCGTGAGAAGTTCGCCAACCCGGAGCGGTTTCCCGACGCCGCCGAAATCAGCGTTGACGACATTCCGAATTGGCTCAACACCGTCACATTCCCGTCCAACGCATACGTCGTCATCCTCACTCGCGGCCATACGCACGACCTTGACGCCTTGCGGGCCTTGGCACCGCGCGACCTGCGGTACCTAGGACTCATCGGGAGCCGCGCAAAAGTCGCGCGTCTCTACGCGGCCCTGCAGGAAGAGTCGGTTGCGCTCGACACCCTACGCCGGGTCCATGCACCGGTTGGCCTTGACATCGGGGCCGTCTCCCCTCAGGAAATTGCGGTGAGCATTCTGGCAGAGTTGATCGCCGTCAAGTACGGCAAGATCGCGAACGTCGCGCCGCTGCGTTGGGCGCCCGAGACGGAACAGCTCACCCCGGTTAGCGCGGACGACTCCCTCTAGTGTCCCGAGTTCGATATACCTGTTACATTCGGCCAGCGCTACATCCCGTCTGGCGGCGTTCCTCATCGCTCGAATATTCCCGATATGCTCGCTCTTCGCGCCTGGCCATCCGGGCGCATCGCCGCCCTCGGTGTACAGATATATCGAACTCGGGACACTAGCTGCGCCAACTGGCGCGCCAAGACCGACTGCTATAATCCCTGTGATGACGCCTCGCGCTGGTCATTCGTCACAGGCCGACCTTCCTGACCGATCCAAACGGATTCTCGCGGCCCTCGTCCAGCAGTACATCGAGGAGGGTGCGCCGGTCTCGTCGTTATGGCTGGCCGAGCACGGCGGCTTCGGATTGTCGTCCGCGACGGTGCGAAACATCTTGGCCAGCCTCGAGGACCTCGGCTATGTCCACCATCCACATCCCTCGTCGGGCCGGGTCCCGACCGACCGGGGATACCGAGCTTACGTTGATCTGCTCCTCGATTCGCGCGCAAGGACAGACACCGAGGACGTGGAAGCACGACTGCGGCAAGCCGGCACCGTCAGCGACGTGCTGTCGAACGTGTCGCACGAGCTCTCTCGCGCCTCGCACAATCTTGGCTTCGCGATGATTCCCCAGGTCGACGGGACGTTTCGACACATCGAGTTCGTCCCCCTCGACGGCACGAAGATCCTCGTGGTCGTCGAGGCCGACAACGATCGGGTCGAGCACAGAGTTGTGGACCTTGGCGAACGCGTGCCGCCGTCTGAGCTCGAGCAGGGCGCACACTATCTGACGGCCGAGTTTGCGGGCCAGCCGCTGTGGAATGTGCGGGCGACGGTGAGCGAACAGCTGCGGCAGCAGCGCATGCTCTACAACCAGCTGCTCTCCCGCGCGTTGCGGCTCGCGAGCTCCACGCTGGAAGGGATGGTGCCGCAGGATCGACTCTTCCTCGAGGGCACCGGATTCCTACTCGACGATGTTACAGACGACGACGATGAAGACCGGGTGCAGTTCTCCACGCTCCGGGCGATGCTGAGCATGATCGAGCGCAAAGACAAGCTGGTCCGCCTCCTGAACGAATACGTCGAAGGCCGTGGTCTCACAGTCGTCATCGGGACCGAGCACGCGTCGCCGGACATGCAGGACTTCAGCCTGATCATGTCGACCTACGTCGACGGTGATCGGACCGGCAGTGTTGGCGTCATCGGCCCCCGACGGATGCGATACCTCCGAACGATCGCGGCCGTGGACAGCATGTCGTTGGCCGTGAGCCGGGTGCTCATTACCCAGGGCCAGCTGGCGTCAGGCCGACCGTCCTCTCCACACCATGACAGACGACAGCAAGACTGACGCATCCGACCCGGCCCCACCCGAGACCTCCGCCGATTGGGGCCACCTCCAACAGGAGCGGGACGAGTACCACGACTTGCTGCTTCGCAAGACCGCAGAGCTCGACAATTACAAGAAGCGGACCGAGCGAGAACGCGCGTCCGTCGCGCACACCACGGCAATCGATCTGATCACCGATCTGCTGCCTCTCGTCGACGACCTGGAGCGAGCACTGGCCGCCGACCCCGATTCGTCGACAGCGGCGTCATATCGAACAGGCGTTGAACTGATCCACAAAGCACTACTCGATGTGTTGGAGAGGCGTGGCGTGGAGTCGATCGAGTCGATCAACACCGACTTCGATCCTCAGTATCACGAGGCCGTCGAGGTGGTCACGACCGACGACGCGCGGGACGGTGAGGTGATCGCCCGAGCTTCGGCGTGGGTACACACTCCGGGGACGCCTGTTGCGACCGTCGATGGTCAGGGTGGCTAAGGCGTGACGAAGCGCGACTACTACGACATCCTCGACGTCGCACGCTCCGCCACTGAAGCGGAGATCAAGAGCGCCTATCGGAAGTTGGCCCTCAAGTATCACCCTGATCGGAATCCGGGTGACACAGCAGCCGAGGACAAGTTCAAGGCGGCGGCCGAGGCGTATGCGATTCTGGCCGATCCCCAGAAGCGTAGCCGCTACGACCAGTTCGGTCACGCCGGAGTCACGGGTGCCGCCGGCCGCCCAGACTTTGACCCCACGATCTTCGCCGACTTCGGAGACATCTTTGGCGGTTTCGGCGACCTCTTCGGGTTCGGAGACACCTTCGGTGGAGGACGCCGCCGCGGCGGACCGGCGCGCGGGGCGGACCTTCGCTACGATCTGTCGATCCCATTCGACGAGGCGGCGACCGGCACCGAGACGACCCTACAGATTCCGCGGATCGAGGTCTGCGAACGATGCAGTGGGTCCAGGTCCGAACCCGGCGAGCAGCCGCAAACATGCCCTCAGTGCGCCGGTCGGGGGCAGGTTCGATACCAGCAAGGCTTCTTGACCGTCGCTCGGACCTGCGGACAGTGTCGCGGCCAGGGCAAGGTGATCAAGAATCCCTGCACGGCGTGCCACGGTCAGGGCGGCATCGAACAGTCTCGAAAACTGACCGTCAAGATTCCAGCTGGGATCGCGACCGGCCAGCGGCTGCGGCTGCATGGTGAGGGCGAGCACGGCACGGCGGGGGGACCAACCGGTGACCTCTACGTGGTCATTCGGGTGGAGGATCACCCCTTCTTCCATCGCGAAGGCGATGACCTCTGGTGCGAGATCCCGGTGTCGTATCCAACGCTCGCCCTCGGCGGCACCATCACGGTCCCCACGCTCGACGACCAACGGGAGCCGCTCAGTATTCCGAAGGGCACACAGCCGGACTCAAAGTTCCGCATCCGCGGCAAGGGAATGCCCCGCGTCTCGGGGCGTGGCCATGGCGACCTATACGTCTCGGTGCAGACCGACGTGCCGACAAAGCTGTCTCGGGAGCAGAAGGAGCTGCTCCAAAGGCTCGACGAGACGATGCCGCACAAGTCCTCGGAGCCGAACACCCGCTCCGAATCTGACGACCGACCGTTCTTTGACCGCGTCAGAGACATCTTTGGCTGAACGCCGTCCTGCGCTTGACGTCCAGATTCCACGAAACCCGTCGATCCTCGTGGACCTCATCGATGCCATCGTCGATGACTGCCGACCCTACGCCATCGAGGAGCTGATCACTGCCGGCGACGACAGCGCCCTGAGCGATCACGTGCGGCGGATTCACTTCTTCTCGAACGACGACCGGGCGACTGCCGCAGTCGCGATCGCTGAGCACTTCGGGGACGCCGGCGTCGTCGCCACCGCCGTGGCGGTCGCGGACGATGGAGCGTCGTGGGCGGCCCTCTCACAAGCCAACCTCCGAGCCATTCGCGTCGGCCGGGTCGTTGTGGCCCCGCCCTGGGATCGGCCGACCGACGCGTCCGACATCGTCCCCGTCATCGTGCACCCGTCAACCGGCTTCGGGACCGGGCACCACCCGACGACGCGACTCTGCCTTCGAGCGTTGCAAACTCGACCCATTCGAGGGTGTCACGTTACGGACGTGGGCACCGGATCGGGCGTCTTGGCGATCACCGCCGCGAAGCTGGAGGCGGCATCGGTGCTGGCCATCGAAAACGATGAGGGCGCCGCCTCGGCCGGACGGCGCAACATTGCCGTCAACGGCGTCGGCGCTGTCGTGACGCTGCTCGATGGCGACATTCGCACGGTCGTGACACGGCCAGCGTCGTGCGTTCTCGCCAACCTCACGGGTGCCCTGCTCGCGACCGCGTCTCAGGTAATTGCGCGGTGTGCTGAACCAGGCGGAACATTGATACTGAGCGGACTGACCAGAGACGAAGAATGGAGCGTTGCTCGCGCGCTCGAACCGATTGGACGCGTCGATGAGCGACTCTACGAGGGGGACTGGGCGGGATTGGTGGTGAAAACCCGACACCTCGAGCCTTCATGAGACTTCCGTGACCCACCGGTTCTTTGTTCCCGCGGCGTCACGCGCAGGCGTGCGCGTCCGTCTGCCGGACAGCGAAGCCGCGCATCTGACCCGTACGCTCCGCCTCAGAGCCGGGGCGACGATCCAGGTGTTCGACGGCCAGGGTCATGAATTCAGCGGGTCGATTGTCACGACAGATCGAACCGGCACGGTGGTCGAGACCCTTGAGCCGGTCGACTCTGCACCCGAACCCCGGGTCGCGATCACCCTCGCCCAGGCGGTTCTCAAAGGCCGGAAGTTCGATTCGGTGGTTCGTGACGCCGTCATGTTGGGTGTCTCGGCGGTCCAACCGCTGATCACAGCCCACACCGATGTCGCCGATGCGGCCTTGCGCGGTGACTCGGCGCGGCGACGGTGGGAGAAGATCGCCGTCGCGTCTGCAAAGCAATCGGGACGCGCCGTGGTGCCGGTTATTGAGTCGCCAATTGCGTTTGACCGACACCTGTCGGACACCGGCGACGGCCTCCGTGTGATACTTGTTGAGCCTCCCGCCGGACCGGCATGCGATCGGCTCGACCGGCTGACGTCCGGGCCCCGCCCCCAACACGCGATGCTCACTATCGGCCCCGAGGGCGGGTGGTCAGAAGACGAGCTCAGCCGAGCCCGCGCGGAAGGATGGGAAACGCTAACCCTGGGCTCGCGCACCCTCAGGGCGGACGCCGCGCCTGTCGTCTCGGTCGCGGTCCTGCTGTATATCTGGGGGGAGCTGTAGGACCCCCAGTCGGCGAGTCCCGAAACCGAGGTCCAGAGTGTGACTGTCCTATACTGACACCACTCCATGCTGTTTCGCGGTCAAACCCTCGGCAAGTACAAGATCGTCGCTCCACTCGGAAGTGGCGGTTTTGGTGCTGTCTACTTGGCCCGCGACACCTGGATTGATAAGGATGTCGCCATCAAGGTTCCGCACAAGCAGAATCTCAACTTCAGTGAGCTGCTCAGGGAACCTCGCCTGCTGGCGGCGCTTGACCACCCAAACATCGTCTCGATCACGACCGCTGAGAAGCAGGAGAACGTCTTCTTTATCGTGATGGAGTATGTCGAGGGGCACACCCTGGACGACGTCATCACGGAGCGCGGCGGACTCGACCCCGATGTGGCCCTCGACTACGCCCTCCAGATCAGCCTTGCCGTGGACCACGCCCATCGACAGGGTGTGATCCATCGGGACCTCCGTCCCCCCAACGTCCTGGTCTCTGATGCAGGCGTGCTGAAAGTGGCCGACTTCGGCACGTCCAGGTTTCTCGAGATCGCGGCCCACGGCACCACCGTTATCGGAAGTCCACCCTATATGGCGCCCGAGCAGTTCGATGGAAAGGCGGTCTTCGCCTCCGACCTCTACTCGTTTGGTGTGATGATGTATCAGATGCTCACCGGCACTCTGCCGTACGACGCCCCCGCACCGGGCGATCTCGGCCGGCTGCGACGCGGTGAGCTCCTGAGCCCGCCGCGGCTACGAAAGCCGTCGATTCCGAAGGCGTTCAACGACATCGTGATGAAGGCGATGACTCCCGATCTTCGGAGTCGGTATCAGCGAGCCAGCGATCTGCTGAACGACCTCGAGGGGTCGCGGTCCACGATGGCGACCGGAACACTCACGCCTCAGACCGTAGGCCCGGCCGTCGCCGGCCGCGGCACGGATGAGGGACAAGAGGCGCGCAGCATCCAGAGTCGCCTCCGGGCGCGAGTGACGCCGGAAGCGAAATTCTGCTGGCACTGTCACAAACCGTTGCATGCGCGCACCGACCGCTGCCCCTTTTGCAGCGAGATCCAGTGATGTAAACTGCGGTCATGAGCTTTGGATCCGGCAAGATCTGGATGAACGGCACATTCGTCGACTGGGCCGACGCCACGATCCATGTCGGCGCCCATGTCGTCCACTATGGCAGCGGCGTCTTCGAAGGCGCACGGTGCTATGACACCGCCAACGGTTCGGCCTGCTTCAGACTCGGCGCCCATATCCGGCGACTCTACGACTCGGCCAAGATCTATCGCATGGCCTATGACGTAGCTGCGGAGGACTTCGAGACCGCCGTGTTGGACACGATCCGGCACAACAACTACAAGGAATGCTACATCCGTCCACTCCTGTATCGAGGATATGAGACGCTAGGCGTGAACCCATTCTCCTGCCCCGTTGACGCGGTCATCATGGTCTGGGAGTGGGGCGCCTATCTTGGAGAGGACTCCCTCGAGAACGGCGTCGACGTTCAGGTCAGCTCGTGGGGTCGCGGAGCGCCCAACCGGTTCCCCTCGAGTGCCAAATCAACAGCCAACTACGCGAACTCCCAGCTGATCAAGATGGAGTCGGTGGTCAATGACTACGCGGAGGGAATCGCGCTCGACCCCGCGGGATTCCTCAGTGAAGGCAGCGGACAGAACCTCTTTCTCGTGCGCGACGGGATTCTCACCACCCCGCCACTGGCCAGTTCGGCGCTCGCCGGCATTACCCGCGACTGTGTCATCACCCTCGCCCACGACCTCGGTATTGCCGTGCGGGAGGAGCTGCAACCTCGCGAGGCGCTGTACATTTCAGACGAGGTATTCTTCACTGGGACCGCCGCCGAGATCACGCCGATCCGGTCGGTGGATAGGATCACGATCGGAACCGGCGGTCGGGGACCGATCACCGAGGCCATCCAGCGGCACTTCTTCGACATCGTCCGTGGCCGAGAGCCCGACACGCACGGGTGGCTCACCTACGTCTACCCGAGTGCCGAATCCGAGAAGGCAGCCGAGGCCACGGCTCCCGCACGCGGGTAGCGTGACACGCCACTCCCCGACCGACCCGTACCTGTCCGGCCTGCGCATGGTCGCCGGGCGCGAACTGTTCGCCACCCAGGTTCGAGCGCGCCTCGTTCGCAAGGGGTTCACCCCGCGCAGCGCCGAAGACGCCGTGCGTCGACTGCGTCTGGAGGGCGCCATCGACGATCAGCGGGCAGCGAGCGCCTGGGCGCGGTACGCTGCCGAGATCAAGTCACGGGGCCGCCGACGCACGTTGCGCGAACTTGACGAGCTCGGGGTCAGCACGCACGACGCACAACGGGCGGTCGACGAGGCCTACGCCGGTGTCAGCGAGGCCGAGCTGCTCCGCCGAGTGCTCGGCCGTCGACACGCCGGACCGATCGAGAACCGGGCCCAGTTCCGTAAACTGTACGGCGCCCTGCTCAGGCAGGGATTTGAGAGCAGTGCCATCGTGGCGGTACTGAAGGCAAAGACGGCATCAACGGTGAGCCCCGACGACGAGTAGTGGTCGGACTCGCTCCCGCCATCCTGCGAGTGTGAAAAAATAGATCGCAATGACATCGGCAGAGATCCGGCGAAGCTTTCTTCAGTACTTCGAGCGCCACGACCACCGGGTCGTCCCCAGCTCGTCCCTCGTGCCGGTCGACGACCCGACCCTCCTGTTCACCAATGCTGGGATGAATCAATTCAAGGACGCGTTCCTCGGCAAGGAGCGGCGCGCGTATCGACGCGCGGCGACGTTACAGAAGTGCATGCGCGTCAGTGGGAAGCACAACGATCTCAACAACGTGGGACCGTCGCAGCGACATCACACGTTCTTCGAGATGCTGGGGAACTTTTCGTTCGGCGACTACTTCAAAGCCGAGGCGATCGCGTTCGCGTGGGAGCTGCTGACCGACGTCTGGAGCATCCCTCCCGATCGGCTCTACGCGACGGTCTTCAAGGGCGAGGCTGGCATCCCACGCGACGATGATGCGTACCAGGTCTGGGACGGCCTGATCCCTCGCGAACGGATCGTCGAGCTCGGGCTCGCCGAGAACTTCTGGGCGATGGGCGACACTGGACCGTGCGGCCGATGCTCGGAGATTCACTACCACCGTGGGGATCACCTGCCGTGCGCGGAGCCAAGCTGTCGCGGTGTCGACTGCAGCTGCGACCGCTATGTGGAGATCTGGAACAACGTGTTCATGGAGTTCGAGCGACAGGCCGACGGCACGCTCGCTGCTCTCCCGGCTCCGTCGATCGACACCGGGATGGGTCTCGAGCGGATTGTTGCAGTACTCCAGGACACACTGTCCAACTACGATACCGACCTGTTCTCTCCACTTCTCCGAGGGATTGGGGAGGTGACGGGAATCGCCTACGGCCCCCTGGGCAACCCCCAGGCAACAGATGCGAGCGACACCTCGATGCGAGTCGTCGCCGACCACACGCGCGCGATGACCTTTCTGATCGCCGATGGCGTGTTGCCGTCGAACGAGTGGCGCGGATACGTACTCCGGAAGATCATGCGGCGCGCCATGCGGCACGGCAAGAAGCTCGGGATGACGGATCCGTTCCTGCATCGCCTCGTCGACACCGTCGTCGATGAGATGCAGGAGGCCTATCCAGAGCTTCGGAGCGCGAGAGACTCGGTCGTCCAGGTCGTCCAGCGCGAGGAGGAGCGCTTTGACGCGGTGCTCAACGACGGACTGCCTCGACTCGAGGCTCTCCTTGAGCGCGCGGCGTCCGGGACGAGGCCGATCGACGGTACCGAAGTCTTTCGTCTGTACGACACCTATGGAGTGCCCCTCGACTTCATCGAGGATATGGCCACGGAGCGCGGTCTCGTGGTCGACCGACCGGTCTTTGAAGGGGCTATGGAGGCGCAGCGCCACAGGTCACGAGCGAGCCAGAGCTTCGGGCCGACCGCCACCCGTGACTTCATCTACGTGTCCGACGACATGCAGCGGTCGCTCAGTGACACCCCCGATCAATTCGAGGGATACACCTCACTTCACGTCGCTCACGCCCGCGTGCTGGCGTTGTTCGATGCTGAACGCCAGCAGGTCGACGAGTTGGGTGAGGGTGCAGCCGGATATGTGCTGCTCGACCGTACGCCGTTCTATGTCGAGGCCGGCGGTCAAGTCTCCGACACCGGTCGACTGTCCAGCGAGACCAGTGGCGCCACGGTGGTGGCGATGGGTCGTTTGAGCAGGTCGGGGCCGCGAGTCCACTCAGTCCGACTCGAGTCTGGGCGCCTCAGGACCGGCGATCTCCTGACGGCCGACGTCGACCAGCGGCCGCGGAACGCCACGTGCCGAAACCATACGGCGACCCATCTCCTCCACGCGGCACTGCGCGCTGTGCTCGGGACCCACGTCAAGCAGGCCGGATCACTCGTCGCCCCTGACCGGCTCCGCTTCGACTTTGCCCACTCACAGCCGGTGACACCAGGCGAAAGGACGGAGATCGAACGGCGGGTGAATCGACAGGTCTACGCCAACCTCGCCGTCCAGACCGACGTCCGACCGATGGCCGACGCGGTCGCGGAGGGTGCGATGGCTCTCTTCGGCGAGAAGTACGGTGACCGCGTCCGGGTCGTGTCGGTTCCGGACGTCTCGATGGAACTGTGTGGCGGTACCCATTGTCAGGCCACCGGTGACATCGGACCGTTCGTGGTTACCCAGGAAGGCGGAGTGGCGGCGGGTGTGCGCCGGATCGAAGCCCTCACCGGTGATGGGGCGGTCGACTATCTCCACACGCGTCGTGAGACGTTGGACAACGTGCTTGAGCAGCTGGCCGTGCCGGCCGACCACGCCGTCGATGCGGTGCGCCGATTGCAGACACAGACCAAACAGCTCGGGCGAGAGGTCGAGCAGCTCAAGGTTCAGGCCGCCATGGGCGGGCGTGACGATGGCGACGATGGTGACACAAGTGAGATCGAAGGGATCAAGATCGTGACTCGGCAGGTGAGCGGTCTCGACAAGGCGGCACTCCGGGCGCTGGCCGACTCGATCCGGGACCGCCTGGGCACCGGCGTGGTCGTTCTGGCTTCGGAGGGTGAGGGCAAAGTGGCCCTGCTGGTCTCGGTCAGCAAAGACCTGGCGGGCCGCGTTCACGCGGGCCAGATGGTCAAGGCGCTCGCGCCGATCGTGGGCGGAAGAGGTGGGGGACGACCCGATTTCGCAGAGGCCGGGGGCCGAATGCCCGATAAGATCGACGAGTTGTTTCCGGAGAGCCGAAACGTCATGCACCGAATGCTGACCGAGACGCCGCCATCATGATGACGCCATGCCGCAGCGCGGCCGCCGTCCTCACGGGACTCGTGGTCATACTCGTGTCAGTGGCCGCGGCCGACGCACAGATCTACAGCTGGCGAGACGCCAACGACGCACTGGTCGTGTCAGATCGCCCCCCGTCTGCTGAGGCTGAGACCGTCAATGTCGCAGGCACCGACCACATCCGCACAACCCGGGCGGTGGCGAGCGCGGACGAGGCGGCACGATACGACACACTGATCAGACACTACGCGATGCAGCACGACATTCCAGCTGACCTGGTGCGCGCGGTGATCCAGGTCGAGTCGGCTTTCGATCCGGACGCTCGCTCGCCGGTCGGGGCGATGGGGCTGATGCAGCTGATGCCGGAGACGGCACGCGAGCTTGGCATCGTCGATCCGTTCGATCCGGGTCAGAACGTGCGAGCAGGCGTAGCCTACCTGCGACAGCTCTTGAACCGGTACGACGGCGACGAGACGCTCGCGCTGGCCGCCTACAATGCCGGCCCTGGCACGGTGAGCCGCTATGGGAACACCGTTCCGCCGTACCCGGAAACACACGCGTATTTGAGAAGGATCGGGGCCAACGGTCACCGTTGGCACGCCGAACTCGACGATCCCGAGGGCCTCACAATCTACAAGACATACGAAACCGTCGACGGGCGACGTGTGCCTGTATACAGCAACATGGCCCCCGCGTCGGGTGAGTTCGAAGTCACCACATCGGGACGCTAGTGTCCCGACCGCGTGGTTCGCAGCATAAGTCCCGGAGCGCGGCGCCCGGATGGCAAGGCGCGACGAGGGAGCACATTGGGCATTTGTGAGCGAGGAGCAACGCCGCCAGGCGGGATGCCCCGCCCGGGAATAATGCCGCGAATTACGCGGTCAGGACACTAAAGCGCTTTTCAGATAGCCCTTGTACTGCTTGGGCTCGTCGTGGTACTTCTGCATGCACCAATGCAGGAGGACCGATGCAAGCCTATTCGATGGATCTCCGAGAACGGGCCCTGCTCGACAGTGATGCCGGGATGAAGGCCGCGGACGTTGCGGTGAAGTACCGCGTGAGCGGGTCGTGGGTGCGGCTGTTGAAGCAGCGTCGGCGGGAGACGGGCGAAGTCGCGCCGCGCGTCCAGCGGCACGGGCGGCGCCGGATGTTGGAGCCGCACCTGCACACCCTGGCCGCGCTGATCGCGGAGCAACCGGATCGCACCGTAGCCGAGCTGAAGGACGCGCTCGGCACGCCGGCCAGTCTGGCGACGATCTGGCGCGCGGTGGCGGCTCTGGACGTGACCGTCAAAAAAAACGGTCCGGCCCTCCGAACACGATCGACCTGACGTCGCGGCCGCGCGGGTCGTGTGGCACGCCGCCGCGCCGACCTGGGATCCGACACGCCTGGTTTTTCTCGATGAAACCGGCATGACGAACAATCTCCTGCGGCGGTATGGTCGGGCCCTCCGCGGGGCCCGCGTCCACGACCACGCGCCGTGCGCCCGGTGGCAGACCAGTACGTTTCTCGCAGCGCTGCGGGTGACTGGCCTGACCGCGCCCGGGGTCTTCGACGGCGCCATCGACGGGGCGAGCTTCCTCGCCTATATCGAACAGATCCTCGTGCCCACCCTGCATCCCGGGGACATCGTCATCGCCGATAACCTCAGCGCACACAAAGTGGCCGGCGTCCGCCAGGCGATCGAGCGCGTCGGCGCCACGCTCTGCTATCTGCCGCCCTACAGTCCGGACCTCAATCCCATTGAACTCTGCTTCGCGAAGCTCAAAGCCCTCGTGCGCGCCGCCCGCTGTCGATCCACCGAAACCCTCTGGCCTTTCCTCGGCGCCTGTCTGCCGCACTTCAGCCCCGAGGAATGCCGCAATTACTTTCGACACTGCGGCTATCCGGGCACCACACGGTCATGAAAAGCGCTTTAGTCTCCTCATGACTCGTGAAGCGAGGCCTGGACCGCGGCGCCGACAGGCTCCGGAGGACGACTCTCGCGTTCTCCGTCTTGATGTCTGGCTTGATGTCGCATGCGTCTTCAAGACCCGATCGGAGGCCCAGCGTGCCTGCAAAGGGGGCAAGGTCTTTCTCAACGGGCACCGGGGGAAGCCCCACCAAGAGATTCACATCGGAGACAAGCTGGAAATCACGATGAGCGGTGGCCGAAAGAAACACCTGTCCGTGACCGGACTGGCAGGCACGCACCTCCCAAAGGCTCAGGCTCGGGAGCTCTATGATGACGTGACGCCGCCGCCGACCGCCGAGGAGCAAGAGCTTCGAGACCTGCTCCGCCGCGCCGGTCCCGTTCCTGGCTCGCCAATGAGACGCCGGGCGGCGCCTGACCCTGACCACAAGCATGCCCAGCGGGCCCGCCGAGTGCTCCGGCGGCTCAAACGGGACTACTAGTACGACGCTGGGACGCGACCCGCGCGTTCGTGTAAAATAACGTGCTTGAGTAGGCCGCCGGGAAGGTGGCTGTCGTTGAAGACTCAAGGATAGGACAACGCTCTCGTGGCGAACCACAAATCTGCAGTCAAGGCCCACAAACAGAACGTCACCCGAAGGGCTCACAATCGGGAGCAGCGGAGCCGGGCCCGCCACGCGCTCAGGGCGGTGAGGGCGGCGATTGACAGCGGAGACAGCTCCACCGCGAAAGAGGCCCTACGGAATACGGTCCCTCTCCTTGACAAGCTGGTGAGCAAGGGTGTCATCCACGCCAATGCGGCGGCACGCTATAAGTCCCGACTGTCCCGCCGTGTGCAGAAGGTCTCAGCGTCGACGTGAGCCGGCCGGTGGTCCGGTTCCACACAGGTCTACGACCAACCGCTCGAGCAACACTCTCGGCTCGCCTCCGGACTGCTTGAGCGCACGATCAGTCCGGAATACCGCCGCGATGGCGGCCGCGGTCCTGCCGGCCGGCACACGACTCCGCGCCACCCACGCCAGCTGGCCGAGCACCATGTAGGGCACCGCCCCGCTCTCGAGTGTCAACCCCAGCTCCCGCAGTGCCACATCGGCGGCCCCGTGCTCGATGGCCCGCGTCACCGCCCAGTCATCTTGCGCGACGGCGGGTCCGACGACCGTCGTCACGTCGCTAGCTGAGATTTCTGGCTCGTCGGCCGAGAACAGAATGAGTCGCTCAACGGCATCACGTAATCGTACGATGTCAGGACCAATCCGATCACTCAGCACGCCCACGGCGTCGGATGAGATGCCCCGTCCCTCAGCCCGCATGCGTGAACGGATCCAGCGCTGCGCGTCGCGAACCGTCTCGAGGACGCCGCACCGCACGACCGTCGCCTTGGCAAGCAATCGCTTCGTCACTCTCCGGCGCTCGTCGAGCCGTCCCGCCACCAGCACCAGCGTGGCATGTGGCGGTGGGTTCTGGACGAAGGCCAGGAGCGCATCGCCGTCGCGGGTCGCCGAGTCGCTCTCTCGTTTCGGCTCGAGCATCCGCTCCGCACGCAGCGCAATGATCAGTCGGCGCGGCGCCATCATCGGCAGCGTCAGAGCCGCATCAAGAACCGTCCGCAGAGAGACATCCCCCCCGTGAAAGCGTTCCACGTTGAACGCGCGGAGCTCCTCGTCAACGACCTCCTCGAACTCGGCAGCCAGCTCGGTCTTCTCGTGCTCGTCGTCACCCAGGACGAGATAGATTGGATCGAGTGTGCCAGATACGATGTGCGCGTGAACGGCGGCGGGCGTGACCACAGATTGACCTGACGTCGGACCGAGTCGAGCTAGTGTAGTGTTCCGCAAATAGATTTACAATACCGGCGATTCGTACTATCCTGCCGTGTATGTGGAACGCGGCAGAGCCCATCGCCCTGAGTACGGCGCAGCGATCGGACATTGAGGCCTTGGTGCGGAGCGGCAAGACGCCCCAGCGCGTCGTCACGCGCGCGCGCATCGTCCTGGCCTCGGCCGACGGCACTTCGATCAATGCGATCGCTAGCGATCTCAGCGTCAGTCGCCCGACCGTGTATCTGTGGCGGCAGCGGTTCGAGCAGGCCGGCATCGCAGGGCTGCTGAAAGACGCGGCGCGTCCCGGACGGCGGAAGGCCGTGTCGCCCGAGAAAGTTCAGGCGATCGTCGACGCCACGCTGCACACGACGCCGCCGGATGCGACGCACTGGAGTGTGCGGACGATGGCCAAGGCGCAGGGCGTCAGCCCCGGCATCGTGCATCGCATCTGGCAGGCGCACGGGTTGCAGCCGCGTCGCGTCGAAACGTTCAAGCTCAGTCAAGACCCGGACTTCGTGAAGAAGCTGCGGGACGTGGTCGGCATGTACTTGCATCCGCCCGCGAAAGCGCTGGTCTTCTGTGTCGACGAAAAGCCGCAGGTCCAGGCACTCGACCGGACCGAGCCGGTCTTGCCGCTGCGGCCGGGGATTCCCGCGCGTCAAACCCACGACTACATCCGCCACGGGACGACCAACCTGTTCGCGGCGTTGAACGTGCTGGACGGGACGGTGCTCGCGCGGTGTGCGCCGCGGAAACGGCATACCGAGTTCCTCGCCTTCCTGACCCACCTCGACGCCTCGGTCCCGAAGCGGCGCGAGATCCATCTCATTCTCGACAACTACGCCACCCACACGCATCCCAAAGTTGAGGCGTGGTTCGATGCGCATCCGCGGTACCACCGCCACTTCGTCCCCACCAGTGCCTCCTGGCTGAATCTGATCGAACGCTGGTTCGCCGAGATCACCCGCAAGCGGATTCGTCGCGGCACGTTTCGCAGTGTGCCGGCCTTGATTCGCGCTATCGAGGACTACGTGACGCACCATAACCGCCACGCCTCGCCGTTTCTCTGGACCGCCCCCGCCGCCACCATCCTCCGGAAGGTCCGGCATTGTAAAGAAGTGTTAAAGACAGCACACTAGAAGGCCTCGAGTATCGAGCTGACCACCGTCTCCGCGAAATCGACCGCGACGCGCTCGACTGCGTTCGAGCGCTGACCAAAGAACGCAGAGACACTCGGCGTGTCACCGCCGCCGGACGCGACCTCGTATTCGTCACGAAACACGAGCGCTGGATTCTCCCACAACACATCGTCAGTCGTCATATCTCGGAATTCAATCCGGGCGGTCAATGTGAAGACATATCGCGACACCTGCTGATCACCGGTGAAGCTCGCCGGCTGGATCGAGATATTTCGAATCGTCCCCTCCAGCACGGCATCCACGTCGGTCGACTCCGCGACCACCCGGTACTGGCCCCGCCCGATGAACTCTTGTCGCACCTGTTGTGTGAGTAGCTGCTCCACCTCGAACGCGGTTGTGTCGTTCTCGAACATCGGGATGCCGATGGTCTCGATGTAGTCAGGAAGAAACGACCCGCGACCGGCCAGCGCGTATCCGCAGCCCGAGCTCAGCACCGAGACGCAGAGCATCGCCATCCCGAGCACGATGGCACGTGGTGCGGATCTCTGTCGATGTGTCATCGTCCCTATCGTGCCACGATGTTGACCAGCTTGCCAGGGACGACGATGACCCGCTTGACGTCTTTGCCGCTGGTATGAGGCCGCACCGCATCGTCTTCGAGCGCCAACGCTTCGAGTGCCTCGTCGGAAATATCTGCCTCCACGGTGACTCGGCTCCGCACCCGGCCGTTGACCTGAACCGGGATCACGACATGGTCGGCCCGAGCCACGACGGGGTCGAACGCGGGCCACCCTGCGGCGACTGTCCCCTCGCTGTGCCCCAGCACCTCCCACAGCTCTTCCGAGAGGTGCGGTGTAAACGGTGACAGCATCAGCACCAGCGCCTCGACCGCTTCCCTGACGACCGCCACGCGCTCGGGCCGAACGACGTCACCCAGGCCCGACTGCTCGCGAAACAGATAGAGTTCATTGACCAGCTCCATGAGCGCCGAGATCGCGGTATTGAGGTGCACGCGCGGGTCGATGTCCGACGACACTCGACGAATCGTGTCGTGGGTCTTTCGCCGGAGCCGCCGCTCCGCTTCGTCCAATTCGCCGGTCAGCCCCTCGATTGACGGGATCGCGGCAGCGTCAGACCGGTCCGAGACGGACATCACCAATCGCCACACGCGGCCCAGGAACCTTGCGCTGCCTTCGAGACCAGCATCGGTCCATTCGATCTCCTTCTCGGGCGGTGCCACGAACATCTCGTAGAGACGCAGGGCATCGGCGCCGTACTTGGCCAGCATCTCGTCCGGTTCCACGACGTTACCCTTGGACTTGGACATCACCGCGCCGTCGCGCAGGACCATGCCCTGGGTCAGCAGGCGGATGAACGGTTCATCGTGCGAGACCAAGCCCAGATCCGCAAACACCCGGCAAAAGAACCGCGAATAGATGAGGTGCAAGATGGCGTGCTCGACCCCACCGCTGTAGAAGTCGATCGGGGCCCAGTACTTCACCTTGTCGATGTCGAACGGCGCCGCGCCGTTCTGCGCATCACAGTACCGATAGAAATACCACGACGAATCCACGAAGGTATCCATCGTGTCGGTCTCGCGGGTCGCGGCCCCGCCACAGCGCGGACAGGTCGTGTTGACAAACTCCGGCACCTGCGCCAGCGGCGAATCGCCCCGGCCGGAGAACTCCTGGATGGTCGGCAACTCGACCGGGAGGTCGGCGTAGGGTACCGGCTGCGCCCCGCACGCGTCACAGTAGATGATCGGGATCGGTGTGCCCCAGTACCGTTGGCGCGAGATACCCCAGTCCTTCAGACGGAACTGCACCTCGCCACGACCCAGGCCGCGCGTCTCCGCCACGCCCGTCATCACACCGATGGCGTCTGTACTGGGCAGGCCCGAAAACTCGCCAGAATCGGCCAGGACACCGGCATCTGAGAAGGCCGTCTCGAGCGTGTCGCCGCTCCCCGGTGGCGCGCCATCGGGCTGAATGACGACTTTGACGTCGAGACCATACTTCCGCGCGAACTCGAAATCGCGCTGGTCATGCGCCGGCACCGCCATGATGGCGCCGGTTCCATAGTCCGCGAGTACGAAGTTCGCGATCCAGACAGGCACCGTGTCGCCGGTAAACGGGTTCACGGCTCGACGACCGGTGTCGAAGCCCTCTTTCTCGATCTGACCCGTCAGCCTGGCCTTGCGGTCGAGCGCTCGAAACCGGTCGACCTGCGCCCGAAACTCCCGAGGGTTCGGGCTCGTTTCGGTGATCTCGTCGACAAAGGGGTGTTCAGGCGCCAGTAGAACGAACGTCGCGCCGAAGATCGTATCTATCCGAGTCGTGAAGACATCCAGCCGGTCGGTTCGCTCTGTGGTCGACTCGCCCGCCCCCGCATCATCATCATCCGCTGCAGAGTTCGAGGAAGAAGATGGAGCGACCGGAAACTGAACGAGCGTGCCCTCCGAGCGCCCGATCCAGTTACGCTGCATCGTGAGAACCTTCTCCGGCCACTCGGTGAGCCCGTCGATACCATCCAGCAGTTGTTGAGCGTAGTGCGTCGTCCGCAAGAACCACTGCTCCAATTCGCGCTCGTGCACCGTCGTGCCGCACCGCCAGCACTCGCCATCGATGACCTGCTCGTTGGCGAGCACCGTGCCACACGACGGACACCAGTTGACGTTCGACCGTCGTCGAAACGCGAGGTCTCGCTCGTACATCTTGAGAAACAGCCACTGGTTCCACCGGTAGTAATCGCGATCACACGTCGCAAACTCGCGCTCCCAGGTGTAGCTGATCCCGAGCCGCTGCAACTGGCCCTTCATATGGGCGATGTTGTCGCGGGTCCAGGTCTCTGGAGGAATGCCGTGCTGAATGGCGGCGTTCTCCGCCGGCAGACCGAAGGCGTCCCAACCGAACGGATGCAGCACATTGAACCCGCGCATCCGCTTCGTCCGCGCGACCACGTCACCGATCATGTAGTTGCGTACATGCCCCACATGGGCGTGCCCGGACGGATAGGCGAACATGACCAGGCAGTAAAACTTCTCACGTTCGGGATCCTCGGTCACTTCGAAGGCACGAGTCTCCCGCCAACGTTCCTGCCACTTCCGCTCGATGATTTGGGGATCGTAGTCGCGCACGGACAACCGGCTCGATGAGTCGCTGGATTATAGCCCAGGCCAAAACGGGGCCTGGGCGCGGCGAACGACCTCGAGCGCTGCCTCGGCGCGTTCAACCGATCCGGGTGGGGTCGGCTCCGGTGTCGGCGTCGGCCCTGACATGACACGGAGCGTTTCAGTCAGGCACGCCTTCAGCGCAGTGAGGTCGTACCCGCCTTCGGTCACGGCGACCAGGCGTCCCCCGCAGTGGGTATCCGCCGCCGCTTGCACCCGCGAAGTCATCGCCGTGTATCCAGCGGTGGAGACCAGCATGCCCCCCAGCGGGTCCCGCGCATGAGCGTCGAACCCGGCCGAGAGTAGTATCAGCTCCGGGCGAAACGCCTCGAGCACAGGCATGACCGCCCGTCGGAACACGAGGTCGTAGTCGGCATCGCCTGCGCCCGCTTCGAGCGGCACATTCAGCGTGAAGCCGGTGCCGGCATCGGTACCGACGTCGGTCGCGGCTCCGGTGCCCGGGTAGAACGGATACTGATGGGTCGAGACGTACACCACGCGCGGATCGTCGTAGAACATCCACTGCGTCCCGTTGCCATGGTGGACGTCGTAGTCGACGATCGCGATCCGGCTCGTGCCACGCGCAAGGGCGTGCGCGGCACCCACCGCCACGTTGTTGAAAAGACAGAAGCCCATGGCGCGCGCGCGTTCTGCGTGGTGCCCCGGGGGACGAACCATCGCACACGCCCGGCCACGTCGGTCCAATGCGTGGTCAACCGCGGCCACTGTCGCGCCGGCCGCCATCCGGGCAACGGCGTCAGACTCGGGAGAGGTGTGAGTATCGGGGTCCAGCTGTACGCGGCGGCCGCGCGTCGACGCGATCAGGTCGACGTAGTTGGCAGTATGAACACGAGTCAAGGCCTCGCTCTCGGCCGCATCAGGCTCGACGACCGTTCCGCCAGACGACTGATACTGCTCGGCCACCGACGCCATCACGACGGCACGCTCGGGACGCTCGGGATGACCCGACGGCGTCTGATGGTCGGCGAATTGTTCAGATGCGACAAGTAGCATCGGTGGGGCAGCGGCGCCCCCTGGCTGTTGCGACACGCGCATGGCCCGTCCTCTCAGGAGTCAGGGGCGCTGCCCCGCAGCATCTCTTCAGTGCGGGCACTCAGTTGGGCAAGCGTCCCCTCGAGCGCGACGCGCGACGCCTCACGCTCGGCCTCAGTCGCCGTCACCTCGACGCGGATCGGCTCTCCGATCGCCACCGCGACCCGACTGAACGGCCTCGGCAGTTGCGTACGGTCCCAGCTGTCGGCCGCCCAGTACCGCGCCGCCTCAATATGAAACGGCAGAATTGGATTCCCGGTCAGCCCCGAAAGCCACACCGCGCCCGGCTGCGCCGTGCGTGCTGGTCCGCGGGGACCGTCGAGCGTGAACGCGGCCGACTTGCCGGCGCGCAGCGCTCTTCGAAGCTGCGCGAGTGCTCTGGCGCCACCCCGGGAGGTCGACCCACGCGCGACGCCGAATCCGAACCGACGAATGATCCGGGCGATCCACTCGCCGTCAAAGTTTTCAGACGTCATCACTACGATGTCTCGGTCGCGCCAGAACCAGGTTGCCGGCAAGATGCGACCGTGCCAAAAAGCGAAGATCGGCTGCTCCCCCAGCCGTCGAATCGCATCGTAGTGGTCGTACCCTTCCACCTGCCAGCGCAGTGTGCGACCCAGGACGGCGATCAGCGGAAACCCGACGGCCGCGATGACTGCCGCCTGGGCACGTTGGCCGAGCGTGAGGGTTCGGGTCGTCACATGCCTTCGTACTGTGGGCCGCCCCCACCTTCCGGCGGCACCCAGTCGATGATTTGATACGGATCCATGATGTCGCAGGTCTTGCAATGCACACAGTTCGATGCGTTGATCTGGAGACGCTTTCCTTTTGAGCCATCATCCGTGTCGATCATCTCGTAGACGTTCGCGGGACAGAACCGCGTACAGGGATTTCCGTACTCCTCCCGGCACCGCGTTCTGCAGACGTCGGTGTCCTGGACAAGAAGGTGGGTCGGCTGGTTCTCGTCGTGCCGTGTGCCCGAGTAGTGGACGTTGGTCAGCTTATCGAATGTCAGCGTTCGGTCAATCGTCACCGCCTCTGCCGCCGATCCCAACCGATCGCCACCCGCCGTATCGACCCGTTCCATCCGCTCGTGGCCTGCGTACGCGGCCATCGGGTCTCGGAACCACCAACCCCCAGTCACCAGTGAGAGACCAGAATAGAGGAGGCCTGCCCACAAGCCGTGGCTGAAACTCTGATGCACGTTGCGGACGGGATACAGCTCCGCACGAATCGCGCCCGAGTCGACCAGTGTCTTGAATCGAGCAAGCCGGGCCTGGCTCACGTCTCCCGAGGCGATCGCGTCGAACACCGCCTCAGCCGCACACATCCCGCTGCGCATGGCAAGGTGGATCCCCTTGAGTCGCATCGAGTTCAGAAACCCCGCCGCGTCCCCAATAATCAACCCGCCGTCAACATGGCATCGGGGCAGTGCGTGCCAGCCTCCTTCGGGGAGCGCCTTGGCACCATATCGCACCATGTGACCGCCGGCCAAGAGCGCGGAGACGAGAGGATGTTGCTTGAACCGCTGAAACGCCTCGTGCGGGTCGAACATCGGGTCTCGATAGTCGAGCCCGGCCACAAATCCGACCGACAGGCGTCCCTCCGACAGCGCGTAGATGAAGCCACCGCCGAACTCCTCTGAGCGTAATGGGTAGCCCATCGTGTGAATGACCGAACCCGCAGCCACCCGGTCGCTCGGGACCTCCCACAGTTCCTTGATCCCAACTGCATAGGCCTGAGGGAGTCGGCCAGCGTCGAGGGAGTACCGTGAGATCAGCGTCTTTGTCAGATTACCCCTGACGCCATCGGCGAAGATCGTGACTCGGGCCTTGATATCGACGCCGGGTTCGAAGTTTGACTTCGGATTTCCGTCGCGGTCAACTCCGCGGTCGCCGGTACGCACTCCGACCACCTGGTCGCCATCGAAAAGGACCTCGGACCCTGCGAATCCCGTAAACACGTCGATGCCGGCCGATTCTGCCTGTTCCGCCAGCCACTTGACGAAGCGGTTCAGGGAAACGACGTAGTTGCCGTGGTTGCGGAGCGGAGGTGGCGTAATCGGAAAGCGGAGCTTGCCCTTCTTGGTGAGGAAGTAGATCCGATCGTCGCTCACCGACACGTCGAGCGGCGCGCCGCGGTCTTTCCAGTCTGGGATCAGCTCGTGAAGGGCCGACGGGTCCAACACCGCACCAGATAGGAGATGGGCACCGTGCTCCCGTGCCTTCTCCAGGACGGCGATCGACAGCGGCGACCGGTCGTGTTGCTGGTGAAGCGCGGCCAGACGGAGCGCCGCAGAGAGACCGGCGGGGCCACCGCCCACGATCAGGACGTCGACGTCGAGCGTCTCGCGGTCCAGTTCAGTCCCCCAGGGCGGCCGTCAGCGCGGGGACAACCTCGAACAGGTCGCCGACGATGCCATAGTCTGCTACTTCGAAGATCGGTGCATCTACGTCCTTGTTGACGGCGACAATCGTACGGGCGCCCTTCATCCCGACGAGGTGCTGGATCGCACCAGAGATCCCGATCGCCAGATACAGCTTCGGCGCGACTGTTTGCCCTGAGCTTCCAACCTGACGGTCCATCGGCAACCACCCTGCGTCGCAGATCGGGCGCGTCGCCGCCACTTCGGCGTCGAGCGCTCTCGCCAACTCCTGAACGACCGGAAGATGCTCCTGTCCCTTGATCCCACGACCGACCGCGACTATGCGCTCCGCCTGTGTCAGATCAACCGCGTGTTTAGCCTCTTTGAACGGCGCCTCCGGACGCTGCCGGATGTCTGAGGGATCGAGCGTCACATCGACGCCCCGTGTCGGGGCGGAGGCCGTGCCCCGGGCAGCCCCGTCAGCCCGATACGCCCCGATCTGAAAACTCGCGAAGTGGGGCGCTGGACCTTGAACGGTGATGTCGGCCACGAACTTCCCTTGAAACATCGGGCGAACGAACAGGACGCCATCCGGTCCCCGTTTGAGGCCGATGCAATCGGTGACCAGCGCACGCTGGCAGCGCGTGGCGAGCGTGGGCGCGTAGTCTCGCGTCTGGTAGGTGTGGGGGAACAGGACGACATCCGGATGCTCGGCGTCAACGACCTGGATCAGGGCGGCCACGAACCCATCTGAGGTGTAGGGCTCCAGCGCCGGGTCATCGACCACGAGCACCTCCGCGACGTCAGCTGACGCGACCTCAGCGGCGACGGGCGCCACGGTGGCACCGACCACGACCACCTTGACTGGACCGGAGCCGTGCGCAGCCATCTCCTGGGCGGCCGCCACGCTCTCCCAGGTGGCCCTGTTCATCACACCCTCGCGCTGTTCCGCAACGACCAGAATCATCGGTCTCCTGTCTCCGCAGGGTCAGAAGACACGCGCATCTTCCCGAAGCACCCGTACGAGCTCCGCCGCCGCCTCGGTCGATGACCCTTCGATAAACCGCGTCTTCTTCCCCTTCTCCGGGACGTACAGATCGGCGATCAGCTGACGGGAGCCTCCAGTCGTCGCCTCAGGTTCGACCTTACGGACCTCTTTCTTCTTGGCCGCCATGATGCCCTTCAGCGTCGCGTAGCGCAGCTGATTGATACCGCTCTGAATCGTGAGGAGCGCCGGCATCGGCATCACGATCCACTGGAACCATCCGCCCTCGAGCTCCCGCTTGACCCGAATCTCGCGCTCGCCACTGACCTCGACCTCCATGATGATCGTGGAATGCGACATCCCCAACAGTTCGGCCAAGACGACCCCGGTCTGACCGAACCCCTGATCATCCGACTGCAGACCGGTCAGTACGAGGTCCAGAGCCTCGGGACGCAGCGCGTCCGCCAGCTCGGTCCCAACGGTCAGAGTGTCGGCGGTCGCCAATGTATCGCTCTCGACGTGGATCGCTCGATCCGCACCGCGGGCCAGCGCCTCCCGGAGCACCTGCGAGATCCGAGATGGTCCGGCCGAGCAGACCACCACCTCGCCGCCATGTTGCTCCTTGAGACGCAGCGCCTCCTCGAGCGCGTAGGCGTCGGGCTCGTTCATCTCGAAGCTGGCGTCGCCATCTCGAACCCAGTGTCCGACTTCATCGACCCGAAGGGGCCAGTCCCGCGTCACGACCTGTTTGACACAAACGGCTATCTTCATGGTTCGGTGTGCCGACACCAGGCCACGGCCTGACGCGGCAGCGGTTCACACGGACGGATCGTATTTCTTGAACAGCAGGCTTGCGTTCGTGCCCCCAAATCCGAACGAGTTCGACAACGCGTAGGTGACCGCGGCCGCCCGTCGCTCATTGGCCACGTAGTCGAGGTCGCACTCGGGATCCGGGTCCTCGAGGTTGATGGTCGGGGGGATGACCTGGTCGCGGATGACCAGGGCGGTGATACCCGCTTCCAGGCCGCCGGCGGCGCCCAGCAGGTGTCCAGTCATCGACTTCGTGGACGAGATAGCCAAGGACCGAGCGTGCTCACCGAAACACCGTTTGATCGCCACTGTCTCGAGCCTGTCGTTGTAGGGGGTCGATGTGCCGTGGGCGTTGATGTAGTCGACGGCGGACGGCTCGACTGCTGCCTGACCCAGCGCCGCTTGCATCACACGCACCGCACCATCGCCATCTTCGGCGGGCGCGGTCATATGATAGGCGTCGGCCGACATGCCGTACCCCACGATCTCGGCATAGATGGATGCGCTGCGCCGTCGGGCGCGCTCCAGCTCTTCAAGAATCACCACACCGGCGCCCTCTCCGATGATGAATCCATCGCGGTCGCGGTCGAACGGCCGGCTCGCCCGTTCGGGCTCGTCGTTTCGCGTCGACAGGGCGCGCATGGCCGCAAACCCACCCACACCCATCGGTGTGATGGCCGCTTCTGAGCCGCCCGCGATCATGACGTCGGCCGCACCACGCCTGACGATCTCAAAGGCATCGCCGATCGCGTGCGCCGACGCTGAACAGGCGGTGCATGTCGCCGAATTCGGGCCCCTTGCGCCAAATCGGATCGAGACCTGCCCGGCCGCCAGATTGATAATGGCCGACGGGATGAAGAACGGCGAGATCTTCCGAGGGCCGCCCGCGAGCAGCGCCCGATGCTCGCGCTCGATGGTGCTGAAGCCGCCAATTCCTGACGCGATGAAGACGCCGACGTCAGGTCCGAGCGGGACATCGCTCTTCAAACCAGCGTCACAGAGGGCGAACTCAGACGCCGCCACTGCGTACTGGATGAAGATGTCCATCTTCTTGACATCCTTCTTGTCGATGAAGTCGAGCGGATCGAATCCTTTGATCTCACCGGCAATCCGTGCGGCGAACTTGCTGGCATCGAATCGTGTAATCGCACCGATCCCGGTCTGCCCGGCACACAGGCCATCCCAAGTCGCCTGGGTCCCAAGGCCCACGGCCGACACCAGACCGACGCCCGTCAAGACGACACGCCTTTGCGACATCACGCTGTTTTCCGTACTCCCGGTCGGCTACTTTTTGCCCTCGGCGTGCGTATCGATGTACTCGATCGCTTCCTTGACTCGGGTGATTTTCTCGGCGTCTTCGTCGGGAATCTCGAGCCCGAACTCTTCCTCCAACGCCATCACCAGCTCGACAGTGTCGAGCGAGTCGGCGCCGAGGTCATCAACGAACGAGGCGTCAGAGGTGACTTCCTCTTCGTCCACCCCTAGCTGTTCGACGATGATACCTTTGACTTTGTCCGCTACGGCCATTCGCACGCCTCCTACATATACATCCCACCGTTAACGCTCAGTACCTGCCCAGTAATATACGCTGCTTCGTCAGATGCTAGAAAGCACACGGCCGCAGCGACGTCTGCCGGCGTGCCAAAACGCCCGATCGGAATTTGTGTCGCCAGCGTTTTTTTGAGGGTCGCATCAAGCCCCCCCGTCATGTCCGTCTCGATCATCCCGGGCGACACGACGTTCACCGTGATCCCGCGCGACGCCACCTCTCGGGCCAGCGCTTTGGTGAATCCGATCAAGCCCGCCTTCGATGCTGCATAGTTGGCCTGGCCTGGATTTCCCGACTGCCCCACGACGGAGCTGATGCTGATGATCCTCCCATGCCGCCGCTTGAGCATCGGTCGAAGTACCGCTTGCGTGCACCGAAACGCGGCAGTCAGATTCGTCGAGAGGACTGCGTCCCAGTCCTCGGGCTTCATTCGCATCATCAGCTGGTCGCGCACGATGCCGGCGTTGTTGATGACGATATCGATCTGGCCATACCGGTCCAGGACGGCGCGCACGGCCTCCCCGACGCTGTCCGCGTCGGTGACGTCGAGGCGCTGGGCAATGGCGGAGCTGCCCGACGCGACGATCTCATCGACGACCGGTTGTGCGTGGTCGTCTCGGGCACACGCGACGACTGTCGCGCCGGCCGCGGCGCACTGCTGGGCGATCGCCCTCCCGATGCCCCGCGAAGCACCCGTCACGAACGCGATCCGCCCCGACAGATCGGTCACGCGCTGGCCTCATCGAGCAGCTGCTCCACACGTGTCAGTCCGTCAGGATCCTCCACCGCGGCCGTCCGAATCTGCCGGTCGATCTTCTTGATCAACCCGCTGAGGACCTTCCCCGGACCCACCTCGATACAGGTGTCCACACCGGACGTGATCAGGCGCTGGATGACCGCCTCCCATTGCACGGGCGCACTCACCTGCCGGACCAGGGCATCTATGGAAGAGGCCGCGTCCACCTTCAACTCCGCATCGACATTGGCCGCGACTGGAATCGCAGGATCCGACACAACCAGTCTCCGCAACTCAGGTTCCAGACGCCGCTCGGCCGGCTTCATGAGCGCACAATGAAACGGCGCACTCACCGGAAGCGTCATGCTCCGTCGCGCGCCCAGCTCCTTGGCTCGCACCTCCGCCCGCGCAACCGCATCACGCGCGCCGGCGATCACGATCTGCCCTGGCGCGTTCAGATTGGCCGGACTGACCACCTCGTTGCCCGCCACCTCGTCACACGCCCGCCGCACCGCCTCGGCGTCGAGACCCAGTATCGCGGCCATGGCGCCGGTGCCGACCGGCACCGCTTCCTGCATGAACTGTCCGCGGCGGCGAACCGTCCGCAACGCGTCCGCGAAGGATATCGTACCGGCTGCAACATGGGCGGAGTACTCACCCAGGCTGTGACCGGCCAACAGCTCCGGTTTGACCCCGCGCGAGACGAGCAGACGATGGACGGCGACACTCACTGCCAGGACGGCCGGTTGGGTGTTCTCGGTCAACGTGAGCGCGTCGTCCGGACCGTCGAAGCACAGCTGTGTGAGGGTGTCGCCGAGGGCCACGTCTGCTTGCTCGAGCGTCTCGCGGCAGACATCAAACTGTTCTGCCAAGCGTCGGCCCATCCCCACATGCTGAGATCCCTGCCCCGGGAATACAAACGCGATCATTCGACGTGACCCACACTCAGGGTGACCGACTCAACGCCACGCGTGGTCATCTCGTTGTCACCGGCGAGTCGGGCGACCCGTCCCGGTGGGCAAGAGCGCGATCTCATCCCGGAGACGGTCAACGAAATTCTCCTGCGAAAACCGATAGGCCATGGCGACTGCATTTCTGACCGCCTTGACCGATGACCGTCCATGTCCGACGATGCACAGCCCCGCGACACCGAGCAACGGCGCACCGCCGTACTCCGAATAGTCGAGCCGTCGTCGAAAGCGCCGGAACGCGCGCCGCGACAATAGCCATCCGACACTCGAGGTGAACGTCCGATTGAGCTCCTCGCGGAGCAGCTGTTCGACGACATCGACGAGCCCCTCGCTGATCTTCAGCGCGATGTTACCGGTGAAGCCGTCGCACGCGATGACGTCGGCCTGTCCGATGTACACATCACGCGCCTCGACATTCCCGATGAAGTTGAGCGAGCTGGCCCGCAACAGTCGATGGGCGTCACGCGTCAGCTCATTACCCTTGCTCGCCTCTTCCCCGATCGAGAGGAGACCGACACGAGGCTCCTCGGCGCCAAGCAGGAGGCGAGCATAGACGCGTCCCATTGCCGCGAACTGGACGAGGTGCTGCGCCCGGCACTCGACGTTGGCGCCGGCATCGAGCAGCACCGCCCCCCGGTGCAGCGTGGGGATCGTCGTCGCCAGCGCGGGGCGGTCCACTCCGGGGAGCATGCCAAACGCTGCGTGCGCCGCCAGCAGTGTCGCACCGGTGTTGCCCGCACTGAAAAATGCGCCGGCGTCGCCGCGCGCCACCTCCTCGGCCGCGCGACGGACCGACGCGGCAGGTTTTCTCCGGAGAGCGGCCGCCGGCGATTCGTCCATCCCGATCGCCTCGGACGTATCGACGACCTGGACCTCGACACGACGCGCATCGTCATGCCTGCCCAACTCGGTCTCGAGCGTGTCTTGGGGACCGACCAGTGTGAGCCCGAAGCCAAGATGCCGCGCGGCGACCAGGGCTCCGTCAACGATGTTGCGAGGAGCGAAGTCACCGCCCGCCGCGTCAACAGCAATCTGCATCGCGGCCGTCGAACGGGCGGCGGTACCCTACGGCAGTCACGAAACGTCTTTGACAGGTCCGACCTGCCGTCCCCGGTAGTGGCCACAGTTCGGGCACACCCGGTGCGGCAGCTTGAGCTCGTGACACTGCGGACACTCCCCCAAGCCCGCCGGCGTCAGCGCGTCGTGGGCGCGGCGCTTGGCCGTCCTCGACTTCGAATGACGTCGCTTCGGATTCGCCATCTCGTCTTCAACCCTTTCCACTATGGGAGCGCAGCGCCGCAAGCGCCTCCAGCCGCGGATCTCGCCAGCTGGTGTCACACGAGCACCGCTCGCTGTTGAGGTTAATCCCGCACACAGGACAGAGGCCACGACAAGTATCACGGCACAGCGGTTTCATCGGAAGTGACAGTTGAAACTGCTCGCGGACCATCAGCCCCAGATCGATCTGCTCATCCCGATAGAACGCCGTGGACAGATCCTCGTCCGAGATCTCCGTCTCTCCATCGCCGGTATTGACCCGATGCGGCAGATACATCAAATCGACCGACACATTCACCGGCACATCGAACGATTCCAGACACCGAGAGCATGCCAGGCGAAGGCGCGTCTTGACATGGCCCACCAGTCGACAATTTGCGCCGTCCGCGCGTAGGCGTAGTCGCAACGATACCGGGTCGGCAACCGCGTAGTCGTCACCCGGCTCAGCGGTAAACGCCCTCGCCGCGAAGACCCGGTCGACACGCTCCTCGGACCCGCGCATCTCGCGCAGATCCAGTGCCATCTCCACCGCACGCGCTCCTCGTCTGGTTTCTATCTGAAGACCGAACCACCAATTGTAACACGCACTTACGGGCCGTCGATCGCCCCGCGGCCCCATGGACGTGGGACAAACAGCTCCTCGAAGAGACTTATCGCGTATCGGTCGGTCATCCCGGCGAGAAAGTCCCTGGCCGCCACGTCAACCCCGTCGCGCTCCAGCGTCCGCTGCTCGAGAAACCGGTCTGGCGTCTCCCGCACCTTCTCCCAGAGCCCCTCGAGAATGCCCCACGCCTTGGTGAACTCAGCCGTCGCAGAATCGTTCTCGTACACCGCGTCGAACAAGAAGGCGCGCAGATCGAGGGTGGCGCGCAGGACGTCGTCACTCATTCTGATCTCGGGGTGATCTCCCTCCACGACGGTCTGCTCGACGACGTCGGCGACCATGCGTCCGATTCGCGCCGACGACGTCTCGCCAAGCACCGCCGCCGGTTGAGACGGGAGCGTCATTGGGTCGAGGATGCCGGCACGGACCGCATCGTCGATGTCGTGGTTGACATAGGCGATGATGTCGGCGACCCGGGCGATCTGGCCTTCAAGCGTCGCCGCACGCGCCGCCGCCTCCGCACCCACCGGCGATCCGTCTCGCCCCTTGGAATGCTTGGCGATACCGTTGCGTACTTCCCACGTCAGATTCAGACCGGCACCATCCTGTTCGAGGACGTCGACGACACGTAGGCTCTGCTCGTAGTGGTTGAACCCACCCGGCATGAGCCCTCGCAGCACCCGCTCTCCGGCGTGTCCGAACGGCGTGTGCCCAAGGTCGTGACCGAGGGCGATGGCTTCAGTGAGATCTTCATTCAGGCGCAGCACTTTGGCGATCGTCCGGGCGATCTGCGAGACCTCCAGGGTGTGGGTCAACCGCGTCCGATAGTGATCACCGGTCGGCGCGAGGAACACCTGAGTCTTGTGCTTCAGACGCCGGAACGCCTTCGAGTGCACGACACGGTCCCGATCACGCTGAAACGCGGGGCGGATCGGATCCTCTGCCTCGGCCCGAAGACGTCCGCGGCTCGCCGCGCTGAGTGCAGCTGCAGCCGACAGTGTCTGCCGCTCGCGCTCCTCGAGCTCGACCCGGATCAGGTGGGACCGGGTACTCACGTGGCCGGAGTGGTGGCGCGCATCGCGTTCGCGGGTCGAATCACGGCGATCGCATGCTTGAAGATGAGTTGGTCGCAACCGCCCTGATCGATAACGATCGAGAATCGGTCGAAGTTCTTGATCGTCGCGTCCACGCACGTGCCGTCCATCAATTGAATCGTCACAGCCAGCTGGTGGCGGCGTGCCCCGTTGAGAAACAGGTCCTGGATGCTCTGCCCCGGCAGGGCCTCGCCTTGATTCACCATCGGTGACTAGGGTCGATCGGCAAGCGTGCGCATCATGATAGCCAGCGCATCCGGATGTTCGCCCGGCACGTCAATCCAGTGTAGGTTAGGCTCTTTGCGAAACCAGATCAACTGGCGGCGCGCGTACCGTTGGTTCTCGCGAACGATGAGCTCGCGGGTCGAAGCGGCGTCGCGGATCCCATTCAGATGCTCGACCGCTTGCCGATAGACGAGACCGCCGAACGGGGGCGCGTCGAGCGGCAGCCCATTCTCACGCAGATGTCGAATCTCATCGAGCAAGCCCCGGGCGAATTGTTCGTCCACCCGCCGCGAGACCCGCCGGGCGATCTCCGCGGCCGGCAGGCGTAGCGCGAAGCTGATAACGCGGTAATCACGAAGCGGGGACTGCGTCTCGGCGAAGTGATCGGTCAGCGGACGCTTCGTGAGAAAGAAGACTTCGAGCGCTCGGATGAGCCGTCTCTCGTCGCCCGGCTGGATTCGCGTACCGGACGCGGGATCCACCCTCGTCACCAACCGATGCAGCCACGCCACCCCATGGCGTCGCGCGCTGCGGGCCAGTCGCGCACGAAGGGCGTCATCCCGACCGGGGCCGGGAAACAGGCCCCGGGTCAGGGCCCGATAGTAGAGACCGGTCCCGCCGACAAGGATCGGTCTCCTTCCCGCTGTGGTGATCTCTCGAATCGCGGCCGCAGCCTCACGCGCGTATCGGGCGGCGGTGTACTGCTCGGTCGGCTCTGCGACATCGATCAGATGATGAGGAATGCCGCGGCGGTCGTCCTTCGGCATCTTGTCGGTGCCGATGTCGAACGCGCGGTACACCGCAGTTGAGTCGCAGCTGACGACCTCCCCGCCGAGGCGTTCGGCGAGCGCCACACCGAGCGTGCTTTTTCCTGTTGCGGTCGGTCCGAGAATGGCGACAACGGTTCGAGTCGCTGCTCCGGCGCTCACACCGACCCCATCCAGCGAGCGAAGGCAAGAACGACAAGGGCAGTCAGCAGCACGATCCAACCGAGCTGCTGCGTCCGCGTTGGGAGTCCCATGGCAGGAGACGTCACGCGAGCGGGTCTGGTGGGGCCACTAGTACCGGCCAGGTGGAGCTTCGTTGAAGAAGAACGTCACGGTGAACAACACTCTGTCGTCAGGGTACTCGACGGGCAACGGCTGGGTCGGATTCGAGAGTCGAAGTGCATTGGAAGCGGACCGGTTGAACGATTCGATCTGTGACGGCTGCAGCACGGCCAGATCGGTCAGGCTACCGTTGCGATGTACGTGGAACGTGAGTACGACGTGTCCGTGATTGGAGAGGACTGAGTACGGGATGAACCAATTCCGTCGAATCTGCGCCACAAAGCGTCGAATCCACGGACCAAACTCAACTCCTTTCGTATCGAACTGGATTTCGGGCCCGTACCGACCGGTGTCACCACTGACGTTCCCGAAGCTCTGCTGGTCGATGCTGCGCCGGAGTGTCTCCCTGACCTGACCGAGCAGTCCATCCGACTCGATTTCACTCACATCCCGCGGGTCGTCCGGATCACCAGGGCCCAATCCCGGAACCGTGAGGGACGAATCGGCGAGGCGGGGTGCTCCCTGGAGATCCTCTGGCAACGCCCCTGGTTCGTCGGTGGGCTCTGCGGCTGACTCGTCCGTGTCTCGGTCGCCCGGAGTCAACTCGGCCAGCCGGAGGTCGTCCGGCTCGACTTCCACATCCTCCTCACCGACGACATCCTCCGAGTCGACGTCATCGATGTCACCGTCAAGACGCAGATCGAGCTCGTCGCTGGGGTCGTCGGCCTCGACGAACTCCAGCGAATTGCCATCGGCAATCGGCAGGTTGTCGTCGGGATCGAGCGTCCGGAGCGGCGACTGAGCCACACGGTCCCGGTCCGACGGACGGGCGTCCGGTGCGGGTGGCTCGTCGGCCTCGGTGTCGACGCTTGGCGCGACGAACACGAAGGTGGGATCCTCCTGCGGTTGTTGGAGCAGAGCCTGCTGCTCCACCTCGGCGAGCTCTGCAATCTGGGCCAGGCGCTCTGCTCTGCGTTCCGCCGCTTCCTGTATGAAGGACAGACGCGGCACGAACACGATGAGGAGAGCGACTGCGAGGTGGGCAAACAACGAGACCAGCAGCTGTTCTCGCCACGAAATCGCCGACTCGACGGTCGGCGTATCGAAGTTACGGCCCTCGAAGTCAAAGAACATCAGGGACTCAATCGATTATACCAACGCGGCGGCTGTTACTTGTGGTGTGAAAGCGGTCACGGACGTGCAGGCTTGGTCGCTTTGTACAGGTAAACGACGCCAAATGTGAGCGGAACCGCCCTGACATCAACAAAACCGGCGGCGGTCAAGACCTGGCAGAACACCGGTGGCTCCCAGAACGTCCCCACGGAGGCCGGGAGATAGCTGTACGCGCTCTGGTGTCTGGATACCAGCTTCCCGATCAGCGGAAGCACTCGGCGGAAATACAACCCGTACGCGGCGCGGAGGAACGAGGCGCGGGGAAAACCGAACTCCAGGATGGCAAGCCGCCCGCCGGGCCTGAGTACGCGGTTGATCTCTGTCAGCGCATCGGCCGGCGTCTGCACGTTGCGAATACCGAAGCCGATCGTCGCGGCGTCAACGGCTGCGTCCGACACCGGCACACGCATGGCATCGCCCCGAACGAGACGGACCCGCCGACTGACCCCGGCCTCGCGAACCTTCCGATGCCCACACCGGAGCATCTCGCCGGCAAAGTCAACCCCGATCACACGAGCGTCGGCCGAGGTCGTCAGCGCCAAGGCCAGGTCGGCCGTTCCGGTGCACAGATCGAGCACGACTTCTCCGCCGGTCAGGCCAAGCGCGTCGACCGCGTGCGCACGCCACCGCTGGTCTAGTCCGGCGCTGAGCAGACGGTTGAGGAGGTCATAGCGACCGGCGATGGCGTCGAACATCCCGGCAATGCGGTGAGGCGCCTTGTCGAGGGGAAGCGACGATGGCGCGCGCTGGTCCATTCCGGGCTCGGGGCTCATGATGGGACTCGTCCGGACACCGTTGCGGCGCGACTAGCCGGTCCACGCCGGATAGAGATCGTGCTCGAATCCCAGCGCAGACAGCACCTTTCCGGCCATGAAGTCGGCCAGGTCATCGAGTGTCCGCGGATGCTGGTAGAACGCCGGCATCGCCGGCAACACAACGGCGCCGGCTTCGGCGCACAAGACAAGATTCCTTAACTGAGGAAGACTCATCGGTGTCTCGCGGGGCACGATGACGAGCCGGCGCCGTTCCTTTAAGACGACGTCCGCGGCGCGTTCGATCAGATTCCGTGACAATCCGTTCGCCACCCCGGCCAGGGTCTTCATCGAGCACGGCACGATCACCATACCCGCACACCGATAGCTCCCGCTGGCAATGGTCGCCCCGACATCCTTGTTCGGGTGCAGCAGCAACGAACCGCGGTCGACACCCTCTCCGTAGCGGTCTCGCAGATACGTCTCGAAGGCATCGACCGCCGCCCCCGGCCCCAGTTCGTCTCGCAAGAGACGCCGACCGAACTCAGAGACGACCACCTCGACCCGACACCCACGTTCCAGCAATGCCGCAACGGTTCGCGCCGCATAGATAGCGCCTGATGCGCCTGTGACGCCAACGGCAATCGTCGGCGGAGAGTCAGCCGACATAGAGAGAGCCCGCGGTCGTCATCAAGTACAGGATCCCCACCCATCCGTTGAGGTCGAACGCCTGTTTGACTCTCGAGAGATCGTCACTGCAGACCATCGATTGTTCGTAGACCAGCAGCGCGCCGACGCCGACCACGCCGGCTAGGTAGAGGGGACCCAGGGGCATCACGACCGCAATCGCCCCGAGGCTCACCACGGCGATCAGGTGGAACATTCGGGAGATCATCAGTGATGTCGCGACGCCGAATCTGACCGGAATCGACTTCAGCCCCTGAACCCGGTCGACCTCGATGTCCTCGCAGGCATACAGGATGTCGAAACCCGCAACCCACAGCGCCGTGCCGAGCGCCAAGAACCCGGGAGCCCATCCCCAGGTGCCCCCCGCGGCCAACCATCCTCCCACCGGCGCCACGGCGAGCGCCAGGCCAAGGAATAGCTGTGTATACGTCGTGAATCGCTTCGCGAGCGAGTACCAAAAGACGATGCCCAGTGCGACCGGGGACAACGCAAAGCAGAGCGGCCCCAGCGTCCAGGTCACGGCAACAAACGCCGCCGAAGAGGTCGCCACCAGGGCCACGGCTTCGCGCATGGTCATCGCGCCTCGCGGAAGCTCCCGGTTGGCGGTCCGAGGATTCCGCGCGTCATAGCGAGCATCGACGATTCTGTTGAAACCCATCGCCGCGGTGCGCGCCGTGGCCATAGCCAGGATGATCCACCCCACCCGACCCCACGTCAGAGATGACGAGCCGGCCGCCAGCAGCGCGCCGCTCAGGGCGAACGGCAACGCGAACACGGTGTGGCTGAAACGAATGAAGGATCCGTATGTGCGGATACGCGACAGCATGATGCTTGGGCACTGACTTACGATTCATCAAGCCAGCGCACGTCCTCCGACGGGATGCCGTTCACCAAGTATTCTTCCACATCGTCGACGGTTGGGGCACAGCGGACCGCAATCAGGCTCGCCTCCATCCCCTCCGTGATTGCTCCTCGATTGAACCAACCCAGGGCCTGGGCACCGGCCCGCGTGGCGCTCCGAAGCAGCGTCGCCGCCGGCTGGTCGGGCGCCAGACGCCGAATCTCGGCCAGCTCAGCAAACACACTGAGATCTGGAGCACTGGCGAGACTGTCGGTTCCGACCGCCACTCGCACGCCCGATGCGTAGAACCGGGCGATCGGCGGGATCCCCGCTCCGGTCCAGCGGTTGCTACGGGGGCAGGTCACGAGCGTTGCCCCGACGGCAGCGAGCTGCCTGAGCTCGCCGTCGGTCAGATGAACACCGTGGACAAGGACCGAGCGAGACGTGATCCACCCCAGTCTCTCGAGGTACGCGACCGGTCCTGCATCGAACGGTTCCCACTGTGGATCCCAGCGTCCGCGCGCCTCGAGCACGGCCCGCCACGGTCCGGTCCCCGAACACAGGAACGTGAGTTCCTCCGGTGACTCGGCCAGATGTACACAGAGAGGCCCGGCACCGACGGCCTCACGAATCGCCTCAAACAGCTTTGGCGAGACCGAGTACGGTGCGTGTGCGCCAAGCTGGAGCCTGATGTTCTTCTCGCCGGTCTCTCCGGAAACCTGGTGTCGACACTCAGCCAGTACGGCCCGCTCACGGGCCACGAGCGCACCGGGATCCGCCTGGTTGAACCCCAACAACTCCTTGAAGACAACGGCGGCGATCGGACTCCGGACCAGCGGTTCAACCGATATCAGCGTATTCGTGATGTCGCCGACGAGACCGACGCCGGCGGCATGAAGCTCACCGACGGCCCGGACAACCTCGCCCGCGTCCAGGCCAACATCCGCCGTCCGCGCGAACACCTGACGAACCCACATCGGCAGGCTCGCCGCCGGAGGGACCTGGGTCCGGAGGCCCGACAGCTCGAGATGGGTGTGGGTGTTGACCAAAGACGGGAGGATGACGGTCCCGGCCAGATCGACCTCTGGCGCAGCGGTGGCAGTGTGGCTGTCACGCGGCCCACCTACACCGGTCACCGTGTGGGCTTCAACGTCGACCCATCCGCTCCGGATAGGCGGCCCGTTGATCGGAACGACCCACGACGCGTGGTATCGAATCATGTCGGGTGAGCGGAAGGAGTCGGGAGTCCGGAGTCAGGAGGAACCGGAAGACTCAGTGTCCGCTCCCGCCCCCGCTCGACGCAGTTTCTCGCCGCGGCTGCGCGCAGGATACCGCCCCGCCTCCGCACCAAGTCCACCCGCGCCGTCATCCCGCGCCACCGCCAACTCGAGCATGCGGGGAACGTCCTGCTGCCGACACAGCGGATCGCCCAGCACCTCGTAGTGCATGTTGCGGCGTTTCGGGACGAAACCGGCATTCTCGATGTTACGAGCGATCTCGACCTCATCCATACAGTAGGCCGCACCGGCGGCACGCACGACGTTCTCCTCGATCATCACGCTGCCCATGTCGTTGGCACCGAACGCGAGACTCAGCTGACCGACCTTCCCGCCTTGCGTGACCCAAGAGGCCTGCAGATTGTCGAAGTTATCGAGTACGAGACGTGCCGTGGCCAACGTCCGCAAGTAGTCAATCCCGGTGGCCTCTTCTCCACCCAGTTCAGTGTTGGGCGGTTGGTAACTCCAGGTGATGAACGCCGTGAAGCCACCGGTCTCATCCTGAAGATCCCTGAGCTTGAAGAGGTGCTCCAGTCGTTCGTCGAGCGTTTCGACACTGCCGTACATCATCGTGGCCGTGGTCCGCAGGCCGGCATGATGTGCTCGACGCATCACGTCGAGCCACTCGTCGGCAGTCGCCTTGCCATAACAGTTGAGCAGATGGCGGACGCGGTCGACCAGGATCTCCGCGCCCCCGCCGGGAATGCTGTCGAGTCCAGCCTCGACGAGTCGCGAGATGACCGCCTCCATCGGCAGCTGTGACAGGCGGGAAATGTGAATCACCTCGGGCGGCGACAACGCGTGCAGCTTGAACTTGGGGTAGCGCCGCTTCACCTCACGGAACAGGGCCTCGTACCAGTCAATCGGCAGGTCCGGATTGTGCCCACCCTGCAACAACAGCTGCACACCACCAACCGCAATGGTCTCATCAATTTTTTGGCAGATTTCGTCGAACCCCAGCACATAGCCGTCCGACGAACCGACCGGGCGATAGAACGCACAGAAATTGCAGCGCGCGACGCACACGTTCGTGTAATTGACGTTCCGGTCGATGATGTAGGTCACGACGCCGTCCGAGTGTCTTTTCGCTCGAGCAGCATCGGCCAGACGCCCGAGCTCGTGCGTCGACGCGTGAAGATAGAGGTGCGATGCCTCGGGCGGCGTTAGGCGGCCGCCGTCGCGCAGCCGTTGAGCGATCTGATTGACAGACACAGATGTCATTCGAAATAACGGATGGCGCCCTCGGACGGCACGATTTGCAGATCGGCCGCGGCGCCAAAGAACTTCTTCAGCCCCGCCCGGGCTTGACCGTCGAGCGAGTAGGCCACGCTCTCGTGCAGGTACGTCCGGGCGACGTCAAGCGACTCGCCGTCGTCGTCCGATGGCGCAAACCTCTCGGCGATCTCGTCAAGGCACTTCAGCCCGCTGTCACGGGCGGCCCGAAGCGCCTCGACATGCTCCGAGCTGACGACGCCTGCGCGACCGACCCAGTACGCCCAGACGAACGGAAGCCCGGTCATGGCGGTCCACTCCTCACCCAGATCGACCTTGTCCAGCCCGTTGAGCTCATGCTCCTGGTAGAGCGCGGCGTCACCGATCAGGAGGGCCGCATCGCACCGCTTCAGCATCGTCGGCAGGTCCGGCCGAAGGGTGACGAACGTCGGCTCAATGTCGAACCACTTCGCACACAAGACCCGCAGCAAGACCACCGCAGTCCGAGAGCTCGCATCGACCGCAATCGACCGAAGGGCGGTCGCCGGCCGGTCTGTGAACAACGCCACTGACGCGACCGGACCGGTCGACGTCACAGCGATGTCCGGCACGATGCGATAGTCAGCGTGTCGAAGATACTCGATCGACGGGATGAGTCCGAGGTCGACTGACTTCTCATGCAGCAGTGAGGCGCACTTGGCTGGAACGTCGAAACGACAGTCGAACAGATCGGGCCGCGCTTCGAGACCATGCACTAACGGCCTGGCATTGAGATACTCGACGGCGCTCACGCGGATGACACTCATACGTCACACGTCTCGAACCACCCATTGCGTTGAACGGGCACCAAGGCCGCGGCCCGAATGTTCCGATGTATCTCTTCAAGTGGCGCTCGCCGCGGACCGTGATCGAGCGAGTCGAGCGGCGACACCGAATCCAGATCGTCGGCACCAAAGATCAGCGCCACCTGGGCGAGCTTGGGACCGTACCTGCCCCAGTCGACCTGAATGGAATCGATATTGTCAACCAGGAGACGCGCGAGCGCAACCCGACGCCCGTCGTCGTACCCGGTCGTCACTCGCGTGTCGGTGACGCGAGCCAACGGGGCGAACGTATGGACGTGCGCGACCGACGCACCCCATGACGCGACTTGATGAAAGAGACGCACACCGTGATCGGCGGCGGACTGTTCCACCACCAGCCGCGCGACGTCGATCCCGGCCTCGCGGCTCACGTCGAGCCACTCACGAGCGCGAGGTGTGTCCGCGCGCAACGCCGACACCATGGCCAGCCCGGCGCCACGAAGATCCACGAGTAGTCGCTTCAGGGTCCCGGTGTCGTGACCGCACAGCGTCGCAAGATCGTCGAGAACGAAACCGGTGACCGGAATCGCCCCCGCCTGCGCGACCACATGCTCGGTTGCTCGGACCGCCTCCCCACTGGTTTCCGGATCCCCGACAATCCGGAGCTCGCCCGCGCTGGACAGTGCCTCTACCTTCGCTTTCGCCGTTGCAGCGGGGACCTCTTGCACCCGCACGAACGTCGCCCGCTCGCCATGCGTCAGCCGGCGACGCTCGTCGGCCGCGGCGCCTAGACCGATCAGATCCCCCTTCTCGATCAACCGGTCGACATCGGTCACCAATCCGCCACGGATCGCGCGCATCGCGTCAGGCCCCTCCGGCGGCATGGTCAGGTGGTCGCAACTGGTCGTTACGTTCCAGCATCGCTGCGGCAATCCCTTCGGCCACAGCGAGCGCCCGGCGACCGGCGACACCGTCGACGCGCGGCATCCGTCCCGTCCGAACGGCGCTCACAAAGTCGCGCAGTTCAAGCTCGAGCGGCTCGCCATCCGACACCGACACCGTGCCCCCCTCGATGACCGGCTCTCGGTCAGGGCTCCGCGTGACTCGAAACGCCTCGACCTGCTGGGTGACGCAATCGACGGTCACGAGCGCGTGGTGCTGAAAGAATCTTAGCTTCCGGACGCGGTCGCGGCTGATGCGACTCGCGGTCAGGTTGGCGATGCACCCGTTGCCGAAACGAAGTCGCGCGTTGGCGATATCGATGCGGTCGGTGAGCACCGGCACGCCGACCGCCTCGATCGACACCGGCTCGGCCTTCACGATGGCGAGCAGGACATCAATATCGTGAATCATCACGTCAAACACAACGTCCACATCCAGCCCTCGGGCCGGGAACGCGGCGAGTCGATGCACTTCGACGAACCGCGGTTCCGTCACAAGGGGCATCGCTGCCGTAACCGCCGGATTATATCGCTCGGAATGCCCGACGGCGAGTGTCGCCCCGCGTCGGCTGGCAAGCTGAATCATCGCATCCGCTTCTGCGAGTGACGCCGCCATCGGCTTCTCGACGAGCACGGGAATGCCCGCCTCCAGGAAGGGGCTCGCCACCCGTGCATGCGCCGCCGTCGGCACCGCGACCGTCACCGCGTCGACCTGGCCCAACAGGTCCATCGCATCCACACCGGCGCGCGACTCCGTCTCCGACGCCACGTGTTCGGCTCGCGCGCGGTCGATGTCAACGACCGACACGAGATTGACATCCGGCGCCTGGGCCAGAATCCTCGCGTGGTGTCGCCCGACATGGCCGACCCCGACCACTGCGACCCTTTGCGGTTCGGCGTCGGTCATTCCGCCGCGTCTCCGGCACGACCGACGACCGCGATCCCGGCTTCGTCCGCGCTCCGAAACACCGCTTCGCCGTCGAGGACGAGCGCCCGACCGGCATCGACCGACAGCACGGTGGCCCCGGCTTTCTGCATCGTGCGAATTGTGCCCATGCCGACTACCGGAACATCGAATCGCATGTCCTGTTGAGGCTTCGCCACCTTGACTACGCATGTGCCTGCACCCGCCAGCCGACCGGCCCTGGTGATCACCTCGTCGGTCCCCTCCATCGCCTCGACGGCCACAACCGCTCGGTCCTTCACGACGATGGTTTGCCCGATGTCCAGCTCGGCCACGGTGTCAGCCATCGTATAGCCGAACGCAAGGTCGGCCGCTTCGTCCGCGGTGGGCGCGCGACGGGTCAACGCCCCGGAGCCGGCCAGCAGCGGTTCGAGAAAACTCGTCGAGTTCACCAATTCGATCCCGTTCTCCTCGAGCACATCTGCCACGGCCGAGATCAAGGCATCGGTATTTCGGGTCTTGAGTCGGCTCAGTACGGAGAGCAATGTAAGGTCGGGCATGACGCCAGCGAACAGCTTCGTGTGCTTGACCTGACCCGCCATGAGTGCGCGTGACACGCCGGCATCCTTCAGAATTGTGATGCAGCGCCCGAGTTGACCGAGGGACACCCAGTGGACCTCGGTGTCTGGAGCGCTGGCGGCGGCCTCGATCTCGGCGTCGGCCTCCTCGCGAATCGCCACGACCGTCACCGCATGGCCGAGACTCCGAGCTGCGTCCAGCGCAAGGAAAGGAAACTGCCCGTTGCCAGCGATCAAACCAATCCGCATTGTGGGTGCGTTTGCTGCGCTCGGTCGTGACTGCTCTCTCAGGAGGAATTACTCATCGACTCCGACCGGTTCCATCCGTCGCGACGGACGCCGCAGGTTGACCCCCCGCTTCGACGTTCGGATAAACGCCAGTAAGTAATCGACTTCCGGGCACTTCAATGACGGGTCGGTCTCGATGCGCCGTAGGGCGTAGGTCGTGTTGAGCTTCGACTGCAGCAGATACCGATAGGCCTTCTTGAGCTTGGCCACCGTTTCTGGCGAACACTCGCGCCGAACGAGACCGATCGTATTGAGACCGTAGATGCGGGCGCGGTTCCCGACGGTCCGGCCGTACGGCACGGCATCTTTGGTAATTACGGAATATCCGCCGACAAAGGCTTGGCGACCCACGCGACAGAACTGATGCACACCCGAGTACGCACTGACGGCCGCTTCGTCTTCGACGACCACGTGCCCACCAAGTGTTGCACCGTTTCCAAAGATGTTGCGGTTACCGACGATGCAGTCGTGCGCGACATGGGCGTAGGCCATGAACACGTTGTCATCGCCGATCAGGGTCAGCCCACCGCCGCCGCGGGTCCCGCGATGCACCGTGACACCTTCGCGAAATACGTTGCGATGACCGATGACGAGTCGTGTTTTTTCGCCCTTGAACTTGAGATCCTGGGGGATCAGCCCGATCGACGTGAAAGGGAAAAACTGGCAGCCGCTGCCGATCTCGGTGTCGCCATCGATGACGGCCGAGGCGCCAATCCGACACCGCTCGCCTAATCTCACGCCGTGCCCGACGATGGCGTGGGGTCCCACGACCGTGCCCGCCCCGATCACCGCGCCGGGGTGCACGATGGCGGTGTCGTGTATCTCTGCCGCGCCATACTCAAACCCGATCAGGAGGTCGGCCTGTGCCACGACCTGGTTGCCCGTCCTGGCGACACCATGGACAACGGCCTGCTCCTCCGACTGCTCGCGGACGACCACTTCGAGATTGAGTTGATCACCGGGGAGCACTTGCCGGCGAAATTTTGCGTTGTCGACGCGTCGCAGAACGGCGCGCGCGTTGCGGACGCCATCGTCACTGTCGTCGGCCAGCAACAGGAGCGTTGCCACCTGCGCCAGGCTCTCGATCATCATCACCCCGGGCATCAGAGGGGTTCCAGGGAAATGCCCCTGGAAGTACTCTTCGTTCACTGTGACGTTTTTCACGGCGACCATACGCGAGCCGGGATCATGCTCAGTCACCGCGTCAACCAGTAGTGACGGATATCGGTAGGAAAGGCGGTCGAGAACGAGGGGGATGTCGAGGGACACGGGGCCTCAGGGGCGACACACTCGCACCCGGTCGTTACAGATCGGGTATCAGCAAGCGGATCAGTTTACCGAGTTCCGGTCGCCGCGTCCACCACGCGCCTCGCCCCGCCCGCAGCGGTCAGATGGAACGGACCTCGCGGTGCGCGACAGGTCGGTGCGGTGTGGCGATGAAACCGCCCTAGCAGCCAGTGGTGAAAGTCGCGCGTGGCACCGAGACCGGGCAGACACCTGCCTGGCTAGGCGCGACGAGGAAGAATATCGGGCATATTCGCCGCCGCTCGAAGAAGTCTCAGCGTCACCCCTTGCGGGATGGATGGCCGGTCGAATGCCGCGGGACTTTCACCACGGGCTGCTAGGGCGCTGGGGGGGTCGGACTGTTGACGAGGTCGATCAGTGCCTGTGTAAGGTCCAGCGACGGGTCGGCCCATACGAGACCCTGTTGGGCACTGAAGATGAACGAGAGCCCCTGTTGTGTGGCGAGCTGGTCGATAGCCGGCAGCAGCCGTTGCTCGAAGTCCAACTGGAGCTGCTGCTGCAACTCCTGTACTTCGACATCGGCATCCTGGCTCATCCGCTGGAGGTCGGCCTGCACATCAGCGGTCGTACGCTCGATGTCCCGCTGTAGCCGCGTGATCTGACGCTGCAGTGTCGCCGCGGCGTCCGCGCTGATTACGTTTTGACCCTGCTGCAGCTTCTGCTGCGCCTCCTGCAGTTCCTGATTGAGCGTCGTGATCTCGCCCTGTCCTTCCGCATTTCGGGCTTCAATCTCGGCGAGCTTCTGCTGACTCAGTTCGTCAACTTTCGTATTGGCGGCCTGGCCTTCCGTGGACTCGGCCGCGACACGCTGAATGTCGACGTAGGCGAACGAGCCTGCTGTCGACCCGGAGGCCTGCCCGGCTGCCGCCTCCGTGGCCACCCATCCAGTCGTGGCTACCATCCCCACCGCAATGGCGGTTGTCACAAATCTCATGAGCGCTGACCTCGTCTGTTGTCGTCCGCTATTCTGCGGTTTCATGTCGATACGTTGGTCCTCTGTGTCGTGGCACTAGAAGGTGGTTCCCACTGCGAAACGGAATACGGTCTCTTCCTGGGGCTCGAACCGATCATTGAATATGTTGTCGCGCTGAGGGTTCCACGCGTAGATCAGCCGAAACGGCACGTTGAGCACCGGCATGAAGAAGCGCACCTCGATGCCTGTCGATGTCCTGAACGCGTCCAGGGCGAAATCGTGCCCGAAGTCCTGCACCTGGCCCGTGTCGTAGAAGACGATGAACCTGACCGGCTGTGCGATCGTGAACTGGTACTCCCCGTTGAACAGCAAGCTCTTGTTGCCGCCGATAACCGTCCGCCCCTGAAAAGTCTCGCGTGACACCTCGGGGTTGATGTCGGCCACAGTCGGCCCCACTCGACGGATGTCGAACCCACGAATAGAGAACTCGCCACCCAGCCAGAGCCGCTCGAACACCGGCAACTGACTCGGATTGCCGGTCGCGATGTACTGATACTGCGTTCTGATTCCGATCGTCGTCCGCGACGTATGCGGGATATACCAGATCCCCTCGAGAATCGGCTTCCAGAATTTTGTGTTTCCGCCGAGACCTGCAAACTCCATGGTCGCGGTATAGCTCGTACCCGAGAATGGAAAGATGGGGTGATCGACCGTGTTGTGGCGAACTGACGGGGCGATTTTGCTCACGGTGCGATGACCCTGGGTCTCCAGCAAGAGCCCGTCCTGGAAGAACGGATTGCCAATGAGGGCGTCCGGGTCAGTCGCAAGTAGCGGGTTCACATTGGTCACCGACGTCCCCTCGTAGCTATACGTCAGGAACATCCGCGTGAACAGCGCAAGCGGCCACCCCAGCGTCGTACTGCCACCGTTGGAGTCCTCGGTATATGCGCCGATCCACTCAACCCGGCGAGAGAACAGGTTGACCCCAGACGACATATTTCGGCCGAAGAGATACGGCTTGGTATAGCCTAGATTGATGTTGCGGAGGCGAGACCCTCTCTGGAAGCTGACCGACAAGGCCTCGCCACGTCCGAGAAAGTTGGTGGTGGAGAAGGACAACTGTCCGAAGACACCATCGAACTGTGAGACACCCGCCCCAAACGTCACTTGATTCAGGTTGGCCTCGGTCAGCCGGACGGTCAGGTCGACCTCGTTCTCAGGACCTTCGACATTCTCGATCTCGACTGCCGACTCGTCGACCGGCTCGAAATATCCCAACTGGTTCAGGCGACGGATACTGTTCTGGAGCGCCTGGGTGTCAAAGACACCTCGCTCGACGAGCTGCAGCTCACGACGGATCACCTCGTCGTGGGTGCTCTCGTTCCCGACGAACGTGATGCGGTTGACGAACTGCTGCTCGCCCTCCTGAATCCGAAGCGTGACGTCGACGATCGGATCACCCTCCAGGTGGGTCGGGCGCGGCGCGTAGGGATCGGCGCCCGGAACCTGCCCGACTTCTCCGACTTCACCGAAATCGGTCGGGGCGACCTCCACCTCGCCGCCCACCGCATAGTCGGGTGAATTCCGACGCTGCAGGTCCGGAAACACGGTCAATTCCGTGTAACCACGTCCGCCGTACACCTCGCGTGCGACGTTGATCGCCTCGACGACCTCCTTCTGGCTGAAGTATTCGCCCTCTTCGAGCGACCCGAAGATCTGGTCGAGGCCAAAATCCGTCAACACGTCGTTTCCGTCGTACCGAACCTCTCCAATCCGATATCGTTCGCCCTCGTCGACCGGAATTCGGAGCCGCATGCCGCGCGCTTTTCCGTCTTCGGTGAGTTCGAGATAGGTCGTCTCAGGTGATCCCACCCTCGCGTCGATATAGCCTCGCTCCAAGTAGTGAGCCACGATCCGATCGGCATCCTCCTCGAACAACGCCTCCTTGTACGTCCCGCGACCGGTCATCCAGGAGAGCCACCACCGCTCCTTGATCTGCTCCATCTGGCCCTTGAGGTCGCCGTCGCTCAGCTCCTCGTTGCCCACGAAATCGATATCTTCGACATGAATCTTGGGGCCCTCACTCATGTTGAAGGTCAACTGCACGACCTTCGGCCCGCCGGAAAGCTCAGTCAGCTCGTGACTCACTTCGGCGAACGGGTACCCTTGCGCGGAGAACATCGTGCGCAGGAGCGCCTCCACCTGTTGGATCTTTCCCTGGTCCAAGAACGCATCGATGCGAATCGACAACTCGTTCTCCTGCATCGCCGTCTCGATGTCGCTCCGGTCGAGCTCCTCAGACCCCTCGAAGGTGAAGATCTTGACGCGGGCGCGCTCCTCGAATCGGAACGTAATGTATTTGCCGATCACACCGTTGTCATACGGTTCATCGACAACGTCAACCGACAGATCGTCGAGAAACCCGGTATCCCAAAGCCGTCGGAAGTCCTCGACCAAGATCTGCTCGATGTCCTCGGTGTACGGCTCCCACCTGCCCTGGCTCGCGGCGCTGAGGTGGTTCATCATCTCCATGTAGTACATGTACGTCTCGAGGTCGACGCTGGCGGCGCCCCCCTGTGACTCGAAATTGAGCTCGACCAACTTGACGACCGGCGGGGATCCGTCAGGGGGCTGCGGCGTCTGCGCCTGCCCCTGTCCTGCCTCCGCGGCGGGAGCGTTCGGGGACGGCTCTCCAGCTGTCACTGGCGCGACGCACACAGCGAAAACGCCGAGACAGACACCCAGAAATTCTCTCATCCTCATATTCATGGTTGCGCCACCTGCAGCGCTGGCATCACGCATAAAACGGCGACATTCTAGTCTACGAGAACTTAGACGCTTCAGGCCAGCTTGTGGCCTTCTACGGTCTGGCCGGCCATCCGATATGAGAGCGAACCACCGTCGAGGTACACCTCGACCTCACCGCTCTGGAGGTTGCCGCGGATGAGCTCCTCGGACAACGGATCCTCGACATACCGTTGAATGGCCCGTCGCAAGGGCCGAGCCCCATAGGACCGGTCTTTGCAGGTCATCTCGATGATCCAGTCCACCACTTCTGGCGTCATCGAGATTCGAAGGTCCCGGTCCACCAGGTTGGCGTTGAGCTGTGTGACCAGCATCTCAGTGATCTGGCGAAGGTCGTCGTCCGACAGCGCCTCGAACACGATGATCTCATCGACGCGATTGACGAACTCCGGATTGAACGTGCGCTTGACCTCGCTGAGGACCATGTCCGACACACTGCGCTGAATCTCCTGAGCGTCCGCCGACTGAAACCCCATCGACGCCTTCTTCTGAATGTACCTCGCGCCGATGTTCGACGTCATGATGATGATCGCGTTCTTGAAGTTGACCCGGTTCCCCAACCCGTCCGTCAGGTGCCCATCCTCGAACACTTGAAGCAAGATGTTGAACAGATCCGGGTGAGCCTTCTCGATCTCATCCAGTAGGACGACCGAGTACGGATGTCGCTTCACCTTCTCCGTAAGTTGTCCGCCCTCTTCATGCCCGACATACCCCGGTGGCGACCCGATCAACTTCGAGACCGCGTGTTTCTCCATGTACTCGGACATATCGAAACGAATGAGTGCCGCATCACTCCCGAACAGAAAGTTGGTCAGCGCACGTGCCAACTCCGTCTTGCCGACGCCGGTGGGACCCAGGAACACGAAGCTTCCGACCGGCCGGTCGGGAGACTTCAAACCGGCCCGAGAGCGACGGATCGCTCTGGCCAGCGCGGAGATCGCTTTCTCCTGGCTGATGACCCGAGCGTGCAGCTCCGCCTCCATGTTGAGCAGTTTCGCGCTCTCGTCCTGATTGAGGGCGGTCGTCGGCACGCCGGTCCACTTTGACACCACCTCGTCGATGTCCGACTTCTCGACCTCGACATGGTGGGCGCCCGACTTCACGTCGAACTTCTCGCGGACGAACTGCAAGTTCTCGCGCGCCAACACCTCCTGCTCCCGAAAGAACTGCGCGCGCTCGTAGTCCTTCTGAGCCGTGGCGCTTTCCATCTGCTCGACGGCCACCCGAATACTCTTGTTGATTTCGCTGAACTCGTCGCTATACCCGGCCTCGCGAAGCTTGGCGCGGGCGCCGGCTTCGTCGATCAGATCGATGGCCTTGTCGGGCAGAAATCGGTCGGTGATGTAACGGCTCGACTGCAAGACCGCGGCCTCCATCGCCTCCGTGGCATAGGTCACATGATGGAACGTCTCGTAGCGGTCCTTGATCCCCATCAGGATCTGCAGTGTCTCGGCTTCATTGGGTGGGTCGACCTTGACGGCCTGGAAGCGTCGCTCCAACGAGCGGTCCTTCTCGATGTACTTGCGGTACTCGGCCGGTGTCGTCGCCCCGATGCAGCGAATCTCGCCGCGGGACAGCGCCGGTTTGAGGATATTGGCTGCGTCCAGTGAGCCCTCGGCCGAGCCCGCACCGACCAGGGTGTGCAACTCGTCGATGAAGACGATGATGTTCGGGCTCTCGGTCAGCTCCTTCATGATCGCCTTGAGGCGCTCCTCGAACTGTCCGCGATACTTGGTGCCCGCCACGATCAGCGAGATGTCCAAAGCCAGAATCCGCTTGTCGGCAAGAAAATGCGGAACGTCGCCGCTGGCGATCCGCTGCGCGAGGCCCTCGACGATGGCCGTCTTGCCGACGCCGGGCTCGCCGATCAGCACCGCGTTGTTCTTGGTGCGGCGGCAGAGGACCTGCTGAACGCGCTCCAACTCGACGCTCCGACCGACAAGCGGGTCGAGCTCATTCTTCATCGCCCCGTCGCTCAGGTCCCGGCTGAATTCGGCCAGGAGCGGGGTCTCTTTCACCCGCGTGAGCGTCGTTTTCTCGTTCAACAACTGCACGATGTCCTCGCGCACGGTGTTGAGCCGCATCCCTTTCTCGGACAAGATCGAGGCCGCCACGGATCGCTCCTCGCGAAGGATCCCCAGCAACAGATGCTCCGTCCCGATGTAGTTGTGCAGGAGGCGATCGGCCTCTTCGGCCGCGTGCTGGAGGACGCGCTTGGTCTCGGTGCTGAACGGAATCTCGACCGACGTCGAGACTTTCTCCCGGAACACGGTCCGTCCTTCGATCTCCTTGCGGATATTCTCGAGCGACAGATGTGAGCGGGCAAAGATGCGACTCGTCAGCCCTTTACCCTCTCGAATCAATCCGAGCAGAAGGTGCTCGGTCTCGATCGAAATACTTCCGAGCTGGCTGGCCTCGTAGCGTGCAAAGAACAATACACGCCGCGCCCTCTCCGTGTATCGTTCAAACATCGACCTGCACCCGTCACCGCCTCGATACGCTAGATCAAGTCCTTTCTTGCATTATAAGGGAAAGGCTGAACCAGGCAAATTCAGTTCCTGCCCAAAAATCAAGGACTTAGCGGGGTTTTGGCCGTCGAAAACGTGACGTCAGGAGGCCCGTAGGCGGCCATCCTCCAACCGAAGCACACGGTTGCACGATTCGGCGAGCCGTGGGTTATGCGTGGCGATCAGTGAGGTGAGACCGTGCCGTCGATGCATGTCGCAGATCAGGAGATGGAGTGACTCCGCCGTCTTCTCATCGAGATCACCGGTCGGCTCGTCGGCCAGGAGCAACGAGGGATACATGACGAGGGCCCGCGCCACCGCGACGCGCTGCTGCTCGCCGCCAGACAGCATCCCCGGGCGATGCGACATTCGATCGGTCAACCCGACTTGATCCAGCAGTTCGCGGGCGCGGCGGGTCGCCTCGGCCGCCGGAAGCCTCGCGATCCGAAGCGGCATTTCTACATTCTCGAGCGCACTGAACTCCGGTAGGAGATGGTGAAACTGAAAGACGAACCCAACATGTCGGTTGCGAAAGGCCACCAGGTCTGCGTCGGAGAGCGAGCTCAGTTCGCGATCGCCGACCGTGACTCGACCGCCGTCAATGCGATCCAGACCACCGATCACATGCATGAGCGTGCTCTTGCCCACACCAGAGGCGCCCATAACCGCCACCATCTCTCCGGACTCGACCGACAGGTTGAGGTCACGAAGCACCACGAGCGGCTCGTCGCGAACGGGATATGACTTTCTGAGATCAGCGACCTGGAGGAAAGGCATGGGCCATCACTGATACCTCAAGGCCTCGGCTGGATCGAGGCGCGAGGCCTGCCTCGACGGATACAGGGTCGCCAGAAAGCAGATCAACAACGCCGACACGATGATCAGGACAAAGTCGGGCGTTTCGATCGTAAACGGCACGTACGAGATCTGATAGACCTCCATGTCCAAACGGATCAACCGATACCGATCGAGAATCGTCGAGAGGACATAGCCCCCCACCGCACCGATCGTCGTACCGACCGCGCCGATAATCACGCCTTGCAGCATGAAGATCTGCATGATGCTCGGGCGTCCGGCGCCCATCGTTTTGAGAATCGCGATGTCCCGACTCTTCTCCATCACGAGCAACACCAGCGACGCCACGATGTTGAGCGCGGCCACCATCACGATCAGACCGATGGTGATCGAGATCGCCATCTTCTCGAGCCACAGCGCCGAGAAGAGCGACTGATTCATCTCCGACCAATCCAGCGTCAGATACGACGATCCCAGTTGCTCCTGGACGGAGGCCGCCACCTCGGCCGAGGCGTAGATATCGTCGACCCGCAGCTCCATCATCTGCACCTGGTCTTCGGCCAGGAGGCGCTTGGCGACGTCGAGAGTCACGAAGCCGTAGCCGTTGTCGTACTCGTACAGCCCGAGACTGAAGATGCCAACCACTGTGAGCCGTCGCGGACGTGGCATCATGCCCATCGGCGACAGCGTGCCATTGGGTGTCACCAACGTGATGTCGTCACCCACGAAGGCCCCCAGACTATCTGCGACGCCCGCCCCGATCACCACACCACCCAGCGCGGGCCCGTCGACGGTATCCAAGTCGAAAAGGCTCCCCTCTCGTACTGAGCTGGCCACCTCCGTCACGTTCTGCTCGAACTCGGGATCGATCCCCTTGACCGTGATGAACGCCTCACCATGCCGGCTCCGGGCGAGCGCCAGTCCAAGAATCGATGGTGCCGCTGAGACGACGTGCGGCACTGTGCCCAGCAGCTCAGCTTCCGCGAGGTAGTCCTGGTAGCCACCGTCGGCCACCTTCCAGACGTAGACGTGCGCGGCCGACCCCACGATGCGGTCGCGAAGCTCCCGCTGCAATCCCGTCATCAATGCGACGGCGACGACAAGCGCCATGACTCCGAGGGTCACGCCGAGCGTGGAGATGACCGAGATGAGCGAGATGAAGGCCTGCTTGCGGCGGGCCAGCAAGTATCGGACGGCGACGTAGACCTCGAAGGGTGCGGACATCTCTAGTCTTCGGTCTCTTCGTGTATCGGCGCGGCGACGGACCGCATCAGAGGAAAGAGAATCACGTCCCGGATGGACGGGCAATTCGTCAGGATCATCACAAGCCTGTCGATGCCGATCCCCTCACCGGCGGCCGGTGGGAGCCCGTACTCGAGCGCACGAAGATAGTCCTCGTCGATCACGTGAGCTTCGAGGTCACCCTGCTCACGCGCCGCACGCTGCGCCTCGAACCGGCGGCGCTGCTCGGCCGGATCATTGAGCTCACTGAACGCGTTCGCAATCTCCATCCCACCAATATAGAGCTCAAATCGCTCCACGGTGTCCGGATCATCAGGTCGCTGCTTCGACAGGGGCGACACGTCGGTCGGGAAGTCGTACACCACGGTCGGCTGAATCAGCGCGTCCTCGCACAGTGACTCGAAGAGCTCCATCGTGATTCTGCCGGCGCCCGCGCCAGGCGGCACCTCGATGCCCAGCCGACTCGCCAGGGCCGCCACGGTGTCGCGGTCACGCAGATCGCGATCGGCGATCTCCGTCGCCAATCGTTTCATCACGGCGTCGCGCACCGCCTCGCGAAGGGAGACTCGGGCAAAGGGTACCGCAAACGAAATCTGATGGTCACCGAACCGACACTCGGATTCGTCCTCGGCCAGAACGTCGTGCGCAACCGCCGCTAGAAGCTCCTCCGTCAACACCATGAGCGCCGTGTAGTCGCTATACGACTGGTAAAACTCGAGCATCGTGAACTCAGGATTGTGCTGGGCCGAGATCCCTTCATTGCGAAAGTTACGGTTGATCTCATATACCCGTTCGATCCCGCCCACCACAAGTCGCTTGAGATAGAGCTCGGGCGCAATCCTCAGATACAGCGGCAGGTCGAGGGCGTTGTGATGCGTCACGAACGGGCGAGCCAGCGCGCCGCCCGCCACCGACTGCATCATCGGCGTCTCGACCTCCAGGTATCCCCGCGCGTCGAGGAACCGACGGATCGACGCCAAGATCCGGCTGCGTGTCTCAAACACGCGCCGGGTGTCTGGACTGACGATGAGATCCAGGTATCGCTGTCGGTACCGGGTCTCAACGTCGGTCAGACCGTGCCACTTCTCGGGGAGCGGGACCAGGCACTTCGACAGAAACTCGACGGCGCTCGCCCACACCGTGAGTTCTTTTGTTCGGGTTCTGAAGAGTCGTCCCGAGACGCCAACGATATCGCCGAAATCGAGCAGGCCAAAGATCGTGAAATCGCGTTCTGAGACCGAATCCTGACGCACGTAGACCTGGATCCGAGATCGACCATCAGAGAGCACCAGAAAGCTCGCCTTGCCGAAGCTCCGGATGGCCACCACCCGACCGGCCACGGCAGTCTGCACATGATCGGCGTCGAGCGTGTCCCCGGCGGTATCACCGTGGGTGTCCACGAGCACCGACACAGTGTCGGTCAGAGCAAACGACCGCGGATAGGGCTCGACTCCGAGCCCACGGAGCTCAGCGAGGTTGTCGCGGCGTTGCTGTAGCTGGTCGCCCTCGCGTTCTTGGCTCATCTGTCTGTGGAGATGTTCCGTTGTCCAAGCGTGCGGAACACGTTGTCCAATACCCCATTGACGAACGGCACCGTCTGCTCCCCGCCGTACGTCCTCGCGAGTTCGAGGGCCTCGTCGATGACGACCGCCGCCGGTGTGTCGGAATAGACGAGCTCGTACACGGCCATCCGCATGATCAGGCGGTCAACGATCGCCAGCCGTGAGAGTCGCCAGTTCTCCGTGCTGGCTTCCAGCAGCGGGTCGATCTCTTCGACATGCTCCGTCGTCCCGGTCACCAGTGTGCGCGCGAATACCTGACGTCCCTCAGGCCCTGGGTGCACCGCCCAGTAGAACTCACTGGCCTCGTCCAGTCTCGCCCGGTCCAGTCGACCGATCTCCCATTGATACAACAGCTGGAGTGCGGCCTCACGTCCGCGATGACGCTCGACCCCACCCGGGTCACTCGTCATTCGTCATTGTCTCGACGGTCTCGATCGTGTCGAGTCAGGCCCCGGACAACGTTCGCCAGCTGCACGGCTGCCATCGCCGCCTCCCAGCCTTTATTGTCGCTACCATCGCCTGCCCGCGCGACCGCCTCCTCATAGGTATTGGTCGTCAGGACACCGAAACTGATCGGCACACCAGTGGCCTGAGACGCGGTGCCGATTCCGTGTGCCACGGCTGATGCCAGGTGATCAAAGTGCGGGGTCTCGCCGCGGATGATGCAGCCCAGGCAGACGAGGGCATCGAACCGCCCGGTCTGCGCGGCCTGCCGCGCCGCAAACGGCACCTCAAACGCCCCCGGCACCCGGATGACCACGATCTGTTCAGCGAGGGCGCCGGCGTGGACCAGCGCCTCAATGGCCCCGTGACTCAGCGCCGCGGTGACAACCTCGTGATAGACCGAGACGACAAGACCTACCCTCAGCCCTGCAGCGTCTTCCGCCCCCGAGATCGTCGGTGTGTCCTTCACTGCCCCTTGAACCGAGCGTGACGTTTCTCCAGAAACGCCTGGGTACCCTCACGCATGTCCTCAGTCGCGGCGACGAGCCCGAACAGCGTCGCCTCCTGCTCGCACCCATCCTGGAGTGACATCTGCATTCCACTTCGGACGGCATCCAAGATGTACTGCGTGACCAAGGGCGGCTTGGAGGCCAGAAGGGTAGCCAGCTCGCGGGCTTCATCACGCACGCGCCCGGCGGGGACCACCCGATTGACGAGACCCAGTCGCCACGCCTCGGTGGCGTCGACCGGCTCACCGGTCAGCAACATCTCGAGCGCACGACCCGGTCCCACGAGCCGCGGAAGCCGCTGCGTACCACCATACCCCGGGAGCAGACCCAGGTTGACCTCCGGCTGTCCAAGCTTGGCGGTCTCGGCCGCCACCCTGAGGGTACACGCCATCGCGAGTTCGAGGCCGCCCCCGAGGGCAAATCCGTTCACGGCCGCGATGACCGGCTTCGTCGCCCGCTCGAGCCGATCGCACAGCGCTTGGCCCCGCCGCGCAACTTCACGCGCCGCCGTCGGCGTCAACTGTGACAACTCGGTGATGTCGGCACCCGCGATGAACGCCCGATCACCCTCACCAGTCAACACGATCGCCCGAACAGACGTGTCGTCACGCAAGGTCACTAGACAATCGTCGAGCTCCTCGATCGTCGCCGCGTTCAAGGCGTTGAGCACCGTCGGGCGACTGACGGTGACCGTGGCTACGGCCTCGATCTGCTCGCAAGACAGATTCTGAAAGGTCATCGTTGCGGTCTTTGATTTGAAGAGAAGACTATACTCCACGCCCAGACGGCGGCCGCGCCACAGCATGCGCCAATGGCATCGGCCATCACGTCTCGCATCTCCGCAAACCGTCCATCTACGAACGACTGGTGATACTCATCGCTCACGCCGAAGAGTACCGTGAGCGCGATCGCGATTACCACCGACCGCGGGGTGACGCCGGGCCAGCGCGCATTCGAGAGCCCGCGCAGCATGAGCACCCCCAGGCCGGCGTAGACGATGGCATGCGCGTACACATCCGAAATGCCACCCGGGGGCGCCGGGAGATCGGCCTGAGACGAGAGTACGAAGACTGCTGCCATCAGGAGCGCGGCCGGCCCCCAGACCCACAGGGCGTTGCTCATCGGCACCATCCCCTGACCACCGACCCTCGGGTCACAGCGGAAGCGCGAACATCAGCCACCCCAGAACAACGCCGGTCACGGCGAATCCAGCAAAAAGCATGGCGCCAAATCGGACCTGCTCCTTGACGTCGTCCTTCGTCAACAGGGCCAGAACGAGTGACACGAAGCCGGAAAAGAGCAGCATCAATCCAACGTGGCTCGCCATCATCACGCACTCATTTACGCCCGAGCGCGATGTCGTAGGCGTCGAGAACCACGAGGGCATTCAGGAGACCGGCGACGACAAGAAAAGAGTTGCCGTACTCGTAGGTCACCGCCACGACTCGGCCCTCACCAACGCCTAGCGCCCGGGCGATGAAGTACGGGGCGCCGATGCCCAGGTCGGCCAGCGCCGCCAACGCCACGAGCGGTTGCGACAGGTCAAACGAAAAGACTTGGCCGTCGAGCCACAGTCCGGTCGCATACATCAGGGGTAAGGCGATCAGAAAGGCCGCGCCCTTCTCCGGCCGCCCGAGCCAGAGGTGGCCCGCGCCCGGCACGGCCCACGCCACCGCGCAGACAAACGCCGCGAGGTTTGATGCCTGAGGCTCTGGCTGTCGTCGGGACATCGCTCGGGACCGTGCCTACCTCGACTCGTCAATCGCACCGCCCAGTGCGAGGCCTACGACCCAGGTCACGCTGATGCCCAGGGGCACCGCCGACACCGCACGGACCAGGTTGGTCGGGTGCAGGAATCCAATCAGCTCGGCACCAACCGTCACAAGGGTCGGGACGGCCGCTACAAGCAGCACGATTCGAAGCACACCGGTTGACCAACCCGTGCGAGACGACTCCACAGACCTCCCCGAGTCGGGGCGGTGACGTCCGCATGCCACCGCCGACACGATGCCCAGCGGCGCCAACCCATACAAGCCGCTGCATCGGGCGCACACCGGCATCTGAGTGTCCCACAGATAGAAGGAGCGTGTCGGTTGTTGATGACACACGACCCCGCCGACGAGATACGTCGCCGTCGCGGCGACGGCAACCACACCCTGCGGGTGGTCGTGGGCCAGGAGGTAGGGAGTCGCGACCAGCATCACAGCCCAGAACCCAAGAACCAGACCAGCGCCAAGCGTGACAAACCGTCGAGTGCGCATCACGCTCGGCATCAATCTAGAGTGCCTCAAAGTGAGTGAGGCGCTTGAATTCCGTGAACCGCTGCTTGACCTGCGACTCGGTCAGGGCGGTCAGCCGCTTGAGACCAAAATCCTCGACGGCGAACGACGCCATGGTACTCCCGGCGATGATCGCCTGCGTCACGACTCCGTCTGTGATCGCGGGCGCGGCCGCCAGATAGCCAACGAATCCACCTGCGAACGTGTCACCGGCGCCGGTGGGGTCAAACACGTCTTCGAGCGGCAAACCGGGAACTGCAAAGAAGCCATCGTCCCGGGTCATCAACACGCCGTACTCGCCGCGTTTGATCACGATCCGCTGCGGCCCCATCGCCTGGATCACGCGGGCCGCTTTCACGAGGTTCGCCTCGCCGCTGAGTTCTCGCACTTCGGCGTCGTTGATCACCAACACGTGCACCCGCTCCAGCACCCTCCGGAGCTCGTCGGGCGTGCCCTCGATCCAGTAGTTCATCGTGTCCAGCGCGACGAATTCTGGCGCCTCGACCTGGTTGAGCACATCCAGCTGGAGTGACGGATGGATGTTCGCGAGAAACACGAACGGACTGCTCCGGAAGCTTTCTGGAATCTGCGGTCGAAAATCTTCAAACACATTCAGGTGCGTGTAGATCGTTTCACGTGTGTTCAAGTCGAAGCTGTACTCGCCGCGCCAGCGAAACGTCTCGCCGGCAACCCGCTGGAGACCATCCAGATCGATTCGACGGCCCGCAAACACCGCCAGGTGCTCCTCCACGAAATCGTCGCCAACCACTCCGACGAGTCGGACGTCGGTGAAGAAGGATGCCGCGATACTGAAGTAGGTGGCCGCGCCCGCCACGACACGAGACACTTCGCCAAAAGGCGTCTTGACGGAGTCCAGGGCTACGGAGCCAACGGTGAGAATCGGTCGCATGTGGCTCTCCGGGTTCACATCTGCAGATATTTCCCGACGATTGGGGCCAGGTCTTGCTTGATCTGCTCGGGAATCGCCTCGGGGCGGGTGATGATGGCCGCGGACAGTGCCGACGCGCATTCGCAGGTGCGGTCCACCGGCAACGCCGCGACGACTTGCCGAATCACACGCGTCGCTGTCTCGGCGTTCTGCAGGAGGTTCTGCACGATCATGTCGATCGTCACGTGGTCGTGATCAGGATGCCAGCAGTCGTAATCTGTTACTAACGCGAGGGTGGCGTAGCAGATCTCGGCCTCCCGCGCGAGCTTCGCCTCCTGCAGATTGGTCATACCGATCACATCCATCTCCCACGAACGATAGAGACGCGACTCGGCAAGTGTCGAAAACTGCGGCCCCTCCATACACACATAGGTGCCGCCGCGGTGGACTGTCGCACCGACCGCCTCGGCAGACTCGGACGCCAGCCGGCTCAGCGTGGCACAGAGGGGATGAGCGAACGTGATGTGAGCGACCAGACCCCGACCGAAGAACGTGCTGACACGACCACGAGTCCGGTCGAGGAACTGGTCGGGCACGACGATGTCCAGTGGCCGGTACTTCTCCTGGAGGCTACCGACGGCACTCGCTGAGACCAACCACTCCACGCCTAACCTCTTGAAGCCGAAGATATTGGCCCGGAAGTTCAGTTCTGAGGGCAGCAGCCGGTGGCCGGGACCGTGGCGGGCGAGGAAGGCCACCCGCCGGCCATCGAGCGTTCCCACGAGATACGGCGCAGACGGCTCGCCAAACGGCGTCGTCAAGGCCACTTCCTCGCGGTCGACAAGCTCCTCGATGTCGTAGAGGCCGCTGCCCCCGACGACACCAATTCTGATCGGGTCGGGTTCAGTCATAGGGTCGTGAGTCGTGAGTCGTGGGTCGACCGCCAACGTGACTCACGACTCACGATACTTCCTTCAACTCCACCAGCACCCCGTGTGCGCTGGAGGGATGAATAAAGGCGACCTGCGCCCCCTCCGCCCCCTGACGTGGGGCTTCGTCGATGAGTCGAATACCTCGCTGCCTGAGCTCGGCAAGAGCCGCGGTCAGATCGTCGACTCGGAGCGTGATGTGGTGCAGCCCAGGGCCGCGCCGCTGCACAAACCTAGCGATCGGGGAATCGTCCGCTGTCGCCTCCAGGATCTCGAGCGCCGTCGGCCCGGCCGAAACGAAGTGCGCCCGGACCCGTTGGGACGCGACCTCCTCGACCGCCGTCACCTCGAGACCCAAGGCATCGCGGAAGAACGCCAGAGACTCGTCGAGCTCAGATACGGCGATCCCGATATGGTCGAGGACTGCTTTCATCCCGCACGCTCCATGATTTCAGTCGCCGCCGTGTATGGATCGATGTCCCGGCGGGCGATCCGCTCCACGGCATCCTGAAGTGCAGCCCGCGTGTCGTCGTGCCGCTCCAGACGCTCGATGAGCTGGCGACTCAACGTTTCGCGGAGGCAGACCTCGGCGCGCGCCCGAGATCGGTCACTGTCGCCCGCGTGGCGCGCGCCGAACCGCCCCACGGCGTCGAGCACCGCGGTCACCCCGGTGCCGCGCGCAGACTCGGTCTTGAGGACCGGCTGGCGCCAGTCCCCTTCTCCATATTCGTGAAGCATCAGCGCCGCCTCAATCTCACTGACCGCACGGTCTGCCCCTTCGCGATCTGCCTTGTTCACGACGAAGATATCGGCGATCTCCATGATGCCGGCTTTGATGGCCTGCACGTCATCACCGGTGCCTGGGACCATCACGACGATCGAAACGTCTGCCGTCCGGACGATGTCGACCTCACCCTGCCCGACACCCACGGTCTCCACGATGACCACATCGAAACCGGCGGCATCGAGGATCACCGTGGCATCGTTTGTGGCCTGGGCCAGCCCTCCGAGATGACCGCGTGAAGCCATGCTCCGGACATAGACGCCGGAGTCGCCGGAATGAGACTGCATCCGTATGCGGTCGCCGAGCACGGCCCCTCCGCTGAAAGGGCTGGTCGGGTCGACCGCGAGAATGCCCACCGTGTGCTGCCGACGACGCCACTCGGTGGTCATGCAATCGACCAGGGTGCTCTTCCCCACGCCCGGTGCACCGGTGACGCCAATGATCTGTGCTTGGCCGCTACGGCCGAACAACCCGCGGATCAGCGTCGGTCCCTCGGACGACCCGTTTTCGACCAGCGTAATGGCGCGGGCTATGGCCCGCTGGTCGCGGGCAAGGACGCCCTCCGCGAGGCTTGCAATCGTCACGTCGTCTTTCGTGTCCCGAGCGGCTGAGACTCTATCACACCGATCCGACGCCTTCGGCCACGGTCGTTCGCGCCATAGCATGACGGTTGACACCAGGCGGTGAACGTCCCACCATTCTTGCGGGAGACCGAAATCACATGTCGCGTGCGCTCTGGCTCATCGTACTCGTGGTGGCCGCCCTGGGAATCGCCCATCCCGCGTCAGCAGACCTCACCGGGTTCATCGGTTCGACCCGGTCTCCGTCCAGCCGGGTCGCTCGGGGCGGGGCGATCGGCCTGTCGTTGGCGGTCGTGGGATTCGAGTTCGAATACTCGGACACGTCGGAAGACGCCAAAACCAGCGCCCCGGCGTTGCAATCGAGCATGTTCAACCTGATTGTGCAGACGCCATTCGCGGTGTCGAGGCTGCAGTTCTACGGGACAATCGGCGGTGGGCTCTATCGCGAACGGCTCGGCGACAGAGCGAATACCGGATTCGGCAGCAACGTCGGAGCGGGTCTCAAGGTGTCGCTCGTGGGACCCATCCGAGTCCGGATCGACTATCGGGCGTTCCGGCTCGGTCGAGAGTCCGCAGACCGCTCCGCGCAGCGGGTGTACGTGGGGCTGAACGTCGCCTTTTGAGGCGCGGTAGCCGCGCGACAGCGGTAGGTCCAGACGTACGGAGTGGTGGTGACGAGTGACGGGACACCCGGCTCGTCACCCTCCGGCACGCGCCCAGCGATTAGAAGTCGACGACGATGTCCAGGTTGACCATCGACTGGCCACCCGCGAACGAACCGTTGAACGTCTCGTAGAGGGCCTGCACCTCTCCCGGGAACGCCTCGTTCAAAATCTGTGACACGGCGTAGTCAGCACCAGAGACGGCCGGGTCCATGAACCAGACATACAACACACTGTTCTGAGGCCCGGGCTCCTGCGCCCGATAGACCTTCCAGCCCTCTGCCTGCTGGTTCCGAACCGGGTTTTCGCTGCTCTGCAACCCCTCGGCCAGCTTGCGCATCACCGCTTCGAAGTCCGACGTCTTCGAGGCATCGACGTAGTTGAGCATCATGCCCGTTCCGCCACTGAACGTTCGGGCGGCCTGGGCCTCAGCCGTATGTGTGGTGAACACTATCCCCGAGACAAGACCGACTACGAGCGCCCCAACAACCGCGCTCCCAACCCACAGGTTTCGCCGCCACGATTTCTGACTCTGCAACGAGAGCATGTTCCTGACCTCCTTTTTCCAGCTCGTAAATGACCGCATACAATACCGTACGCTTCGCCTAGACGAAAGCCCCCATTATTTCACTCGATACCAGCATACCCTGCCGGGTCAGCTGAAGGCGTCCGAACTCGTGGATGATGAGACCCTCTGCGATGAAGGGTTCTAGCTCTGTCCCGTATTTTCGCATCACGGCCACACCGTGCCGGCGTTGAATCGACTCGAGATCGAGTCCATCGGTCAGGCGCAGCCCCGTGAACAGCACGTCGCCGAGCCACTCGGATGGGCTAAGCGAACGCCGATCGACGGCCGCGGGATGCCCGGCGGTGACGGTGTCGATATACCGAGTCGTCTCCGACAGATTCCGCCAGCGGGCACCGCCGCGGGTGGAGTGGGCGCCGCACCCGAACCCCAGCCATTCGCCATCACTCCAGTACTTGAGGTTGTGACGACACTGCCGTCCTGGCCGAGACACATTGGAGATCTCGTACTGTTCGTAGCCGCCCGCATCGGTGGCCTCCAGCGCATCGAGATACATCTGGGCCGCGTCCTCGTCAGGCGCCAGCGACCAGCCGGCCCGCGCCATGTCTTCTCGCAGCGGGGCGTTGGGATACAGCTCGAGCAGATAAAGCGATGCGTGGTCCGGCTCCAGCTCGAGCAGCGTCTCGATCGATTCGCGGCAGTGCGCCGCGGTCTGACCTGGGAGCCACAGCATCAGATCCAGGCTGATGTCAGCATATCCGGCCGCCCGCGCTGCGTACACCGCCTCCTTGGCACGAGTCGCCGTGTGCCTCCTCTCCAGTCGCTGCAACTCGGCGTCTCGAAACGACTGCACGCCGAAGCTGAGACGGGTTACACCCGACTCCCGCCATCCCTTCAGCCGAGACGTCGTCGCCGACTCCGGGTTGACCTCCAGACTCACTTCGACCGACGGGTCGACGCCAAACGATTCGCGACAGACGTCGAGGACCCGGGCGACCTCGTCAGGATTGAGGAGTGAGGGAGTTCCCCCACCAAAGTAGATGGTGTCGACGGCCGCGCCGTCGCCGATCGCGGTGATCTCGGTCGTCAGCGCGTCGACGTAGCGGGTCTTGAGCTCCGGGTCGAGCAGACCCCGATTGAAATTGCAGTAGTTGCAAATCGACTCGCAGAACGGAATATGGAGATACAGACCGATCGATTCACCCTCAGCCACACTCACCTCGGCGCTGGGACACGAGTGTCCTGCGTTCGATATACCTGTACACCGCAGGACACTAGCTACTCACCTTGCCACCCGACCATCCGAGCTCAAGCTGTCCATCCTTCTCCTTGAGCTGCGCTCGGACCCGAACCGATGTGCGCCTCGGCAGGCGTCGACGCGGCTGTGTCTTCTGATCCTTCCAGCGCCGGAAGAGATCGTCCGAACTTGGCGGGTACTCGAAATCTCGATAGTCTGGTCCGGCGTACTCCAGAAACTCACACATCTCGCGCAAACGAGAGTGCATCCGGAATCCAACCCGGACAAGCAACGAGTCAAGGTCGTCGATATCGGGCAGGTCCTCGTAGTTCGAGGTGAAGATCGTCGGCTTTCGGTCGTTGTATCGGGTGTTGACGATCAGGTTCATCGTCTCCTCGACCCAATCCGTCGGTCGCTCGGCGCCCAGATCGTCGAGAACGAGCAGCTCGGCATTCATGACCCGCCCAAGCACATCGGCCTCCGAAGCGCGTGTCACCGGGTTGTACGTGCTCCGGATCGTGCTCAGCAACGAGCGCGTGTCGAAGTACACGCCTCGAATACTCTTCTGCATGATCACGTCGCGGAGCACGGCGACTGCGAGGTGCGTCTTCCCGATGCCAGGCGGCCCGATCAGCAGCAGTCCCTTCTGAACCACCGGAAAAGCCGCCGCGAACTCCTCTGCCTTCTTCACCGTACGGAGCAGTTGCTCGTTCGGATAGGTGACGAACGTCGAGAAGTCACACTTGTGGTAGCGGGCGGGGATGTTCGCCTCCTTCAGCAGGTCCAGGGTCACCCGTTGCCGCCAACACTCGCAGCGCTCGACGCGTCCAACACCGTCCACATCGCGGGAACGCCAGCCGGTACCGTGACAGCTCGTACAGGTCATCAACACTCTTACAACTGAAGGGATCGCGAGAACCCCTACAGGATACCCCTAGTGCAGTGATTCAGAAACACCTCGTGCGCCGAGCCGCCGATGCGCCCGGCTGGCCGATGGCGCGACGTGTCCAGAGACTAGCGCGTGGTTGAACGCTTGCGCCGGCCGACCTTCTTGGCGGGTGCACTGGGTGGGATACGAATCGGAGGGGTCGCACGAACGAGACTCGACGGTGTCGCCTTGACCATCGCCGTTCCAAGACGTTCCTCCCAGTCGCCCAGACCCGGCGCCATCTCCCGCTTCACGTACGCCATGAACTCGTTCACTTCCCGCTGCATCTGGTCCATCTTGCGGCGCATGTTCAGGATGATCTCGACACCGGCGAGGTTGACCCCGAGGTCGCGGGTCAGCGTCAGGATGGTCTCGAGTTGCTCCAGGTCCTCCACCGAATAGAGCCGCGTGTTGCCATCGGTGCGAGACGGCTTCAGTAGACCCTCCCGCTCGTAGAGTCGGAGCGTCTGGGGGTGGATGTCGTAACGCTGGGCCACGGCGCTAATCATGAAATACGCTTTGCCAGGCTGTTTCGCAGGCATCACAGTCATTCAGCGAACAGATCGCTTCGCACATCGGTCGAATGAATCCGCCCAAACTCCCGGAGCAGCTCCTTCGAACGGTCATCTTTCACACGCGGCAATGCCAGCGTGACGGTCACGATCAAGTCTCCCCGCTCTCCGGTCCGCGGAGATGGGGCGCCTTCGCCCTTGACACGAAACTGCTGACCGGACGCGGTGCCCGGAGGGATCCGGAGTGTGACCCGGCCATCGACCGCCGGCACATCGAATGTGGCCCCCAGCACCGCCTCGCTGACACTGATTGGGGCCTCCAGCCGCAGGTCGTCGCCGTCCCGAACAAACAGCCGGTGAGCCCCAACCGTCGCGGTGATGTAGAGGTCTCCAGCGGCTCCGCCTCCGCGCCCGGTATGTCCCTTGTCGGGCACCCGCATTAGCGCACCGTCCGCCACTCCGGCCGGGACCTGAATGGTGATCTCCTCCGTCTCCGATACGACACCCTCAGCCCGGCATGACCCGCACGGTTGCTGGCGCTGACGACCCGTCCCGCCGCATGTCGCGCAGGTTTTGGTGAACACCATGTGCCCCCGTCGCCAGCGTGACGTTCCCGCGCCCTCACAATCCACGCAGGGCGTTTCGGCTGCGCGCCGCACGCCGGTCCCCGCGCAGGCCGCGCAGGCGCCGAGCCGCGTCACCACCATCCGCCGCTCGGTACCCATCAGCGCTTCCTCGAAGCTCAGCGTGATGTCGGCGTGCAGGTCGCTCCCCGTCCGATCTGCGATGGTCGCGTCATCGCGATCCTCCCGCAGAACCTCTGAAAAGAGCTCGGCGAAGGTCGCTGACGCACCCGGCACGGGAGCCGAGAAGTCGAACCCATGGAACTCGATCGAGGCGCCCTGGATTTGCGGCGCTCGGTGACCATGCGCGTCATAGGTTTTCCGACGTTCGGGGTCTTGTAGCGTGTCGTACGCCTCGGTTGCACGGCGATAGAACGCGGCGGCCTCGCGGTCGCCAGGATTGATATCCGGGTGATATCTCCGCGCCAGTCGTGTATAGGCCCGCTTGACCTCCCGCACAGAGGCCCCGCGGTCAACGCCTAGGATCAGATAGAAATCCATCACCGACGGTGCCGCTAGTAGGGGTCCACTAGTTCTTATCGTCCTCGACAACCTCCGCATCGATCACGTCTCCGGTCTCGGGAGACGGCGTCTCCGCGGACGCAGCGCCGGCCGGAGCGTCACCCTCGGGTTGCGAGGGCGTCTCGGCGGGTCCGGCCTGCTGATAGAGTTGCTCAGCCGCTTGATGTTGCGCGGCGGTCAACTGCTCGATGGCCGCAGTGATCGCACCGACATCACTACCTTCGGTGGCCTTCTTCACCGCTTCGATCGCCGTCTCGATCGACTGACGGGCCTCGGCCGCGAGCTTCTCTCCCGAGTCGCTGACCATCCGCTCGGCCGCGTAGACCACCTGGTCTGCGCGGTTGCGGGTCTCGACTTCTTCCTTCCTCGCCTTGTCCTCGTCGGCGTGCGAGTCGGCCTCTTTCATCATTTGGGCGACCTCGTCCTTGCTCAGACCGCTGGACGCCGTGATGGTGATCTTCTGCTCCTTCCCGGTGCCGAGGTCCTTCGCTGACACGTTGACGATCCCATTGGCGTCAATATCGAACGTCACCTCGATCTGGGGCACGCCCCGCGGCGCCGCGGGAATCCCGACCAGGTGGAACTTGCCCAACGTCCGGTTGCCCTGCGCCATCGGGCGCTCGCCCTGCAGCACGTGTACTTCGACGCTGGTCTGGCTGTCTGCCGCCGTCGAGAAGATCTCTCCCTTGCGGGTCGGAATCGTGGTGTTGCGGGGCAACAGGGTCGTCATGACACCGCCCAGCGTCTCGATGCCGAGGGACAGGGGCGTCACGTCGAGCAGCAGCAGGTCCTTGACCTCACCCGACAGCACGCCCGCCTGGACAGCCGCGCCGACCGCGACAACTTCGTCTGGGTTGACACCCCGGTGAGGCTCTCGGTCGAAGAGCGCCTTGACCAGCTCCTGCACTTTGGGCACTCGGGTCGAGCCACCAACCAAAACGACCTCATCGATATCGGACGGCTGCATCGCGGCATCTGAGAGGGCCTGCTTGACCGGGCCGACCGTCCGCTGGAGCAGGTCGTCGACCAGTTGCTCGAACTTGGCCCGAGTCAGCTTCCGCTGAAGATGCTTCGGACCTGACTGGTCGGCCGTCACGAAGGGCAGATTGATCTCTGTCTCCACGACCGTGGACAGCTCCATCTTGGCCTTCTCTGCAGCCTCCTTGAGCCGCTGCAGCGCCATCTTGTCCTTGCTCAGATCGATCCCCTCGTCGGACTTGAACCCGTCGACGATCCATTCGATGATCCGCTGATCGAGGTTGTCGCCGCCGAGGTGCGTGTCGCCGTTGGTCGCTTTGACCTCGACCACGCCTTCACCCACCTCCAGAATCGAGATATCGAACGTCCCACCACCGAAGTCGTAGACCGCGATCGTCTCGTCCTTCTTCTTGTCGAGGCCGTAGGCCAGTGCGGCCGCGGTCGGCTCGTTGACGATCCGCATGACTTCGAGCCCGGCGATTTGACCCGCGTCTTTGGTGGCCTGCCGCTGCGCGTCGTTGAAATAGGCAGGCACGGTGATGACCGCCTTCTGCACCGTCTGGCCTAAGTACTCCTCCGCCGCCTGCTTCAGCTTCTGCAGCACCATCGCCGAGATCTGCGGCGGAGAATACTCGGCGCCACCGGCATGCACCCGGGCATCGCCGTTCGAAGCCTTCACGACTTCGTAGGGCACCATCTTCATTTCTTCGGAGACCTCATCGAACCGTCGTCCCATGAATCGTTTGATCGAGAAGATGGTGTTCTCCGGATTGGTCACGGCTTGGCGTTTCGCGACCTGGCCCACCAGCCGCTCATCACCCTTTGCGAACGCCACGACCGAGGGGGTGAGGCGGTTACCTTCAGGGTTGGTGATAACGGTAGGCTCGCTGCCCTCCATCACCGCCACGACCGAGTTAGTCGTGCCCAAATCGATTCCGATAATCTTGCTCATCGTCCGCTTCCCCGCTCTCCAAGATGTCCGTAGTCTTAAACCCTATAACGATTAGTATTATAAAATATGAGTGTCTATTTGTCACGTTTGCCAGAACTAATTCGGCACTTTCGGGCTCTACGACCCGATAAAGAGGCCAGCGCCTGGGTGTCTCGGAGCCGGACTTGGGCTAGGCACGGCACCGGAATCGCAGGCCACGAGAGTATGAATGCCGGCGATGTTCAAAGCCGCTCAGAGGCGTCAAGTACCGTTCTTTTCGGCTCGCCGCGGCGAACGAATGCCCAGGTCTGTCGCACTCCGGACACTGAAGAAGCAGCCCACGGGGCCGTGTACAATAATCGAGGTCTAGTTTTTTCCGAGACCGGACATGGTGAAGAAGAAGAAGACAAAGGGAAACTCGCTGGTGCGGCAGGCGCTGGTCCTTGGTGCATTTGCCGTGGCGGCCCTGTTGGGTGTCGTCAGCGGCGTGCTGTTCGCCTACTCACCTGACCTGCCAGCGGTCTCTGAGCTTGACTCGTACACTCCGGGAACCATCACGCGCATCCACGATCGCACCGGGGTGTTGATCGGAGAATTCGCGACGGAGCGACGTCTCATCCTGAGCTACGATGAGATCCCGGAGGTTTTCAGGAACGCCATCATCGCTGCCGAGGATGGAGACTTCTTCGACCACGTCGGCTTCAATATTCCCCGCATCGTCATCACTCTGGTCTCGAACATCCTCAAAGGAGACCTGACGGCAGCCGGCGCCAGCACCATCACCATGCAGCTCGCCCGCAACGTCACATTGAGTGGGGAGAGTCTCGGCCTCGAGAAGACCTGGCAGCGCAAGCTGCGAGAGGCCTACTACACATTTCACATCGAAAAACGCTACACCAAACGCGAAATCCTGACGCTCTACGTCAATCAGATGTGGCTCGGCACGTCGTCCCACAGCGCGTACGGCGTCGAGGCGGCCTCGCGTCTCTACTTCGGAAAGGCGGCACAAGAACTCGAGCTTGGTGAGGCGGCCCTGATTGCCGGCATTCACCAAACACCGTCGAGGCAAAGTCCCCTTGTCAACATCGATCTGGCACGAAACCGTCGTGACTATGCGTTGCAACGGATGGCAACGGAGGGCTACGTCTCCCACGAAGAAGCGGACGAGGCCGCGGCGCAGCCCATCAGCCTGGCCCAGCGAACCGTACGGAGCAATTCGATCGCACCCTACTTCATCGAGGAGGTTCGGCAACATCTCGAGAAGGAATACGGTGTTACCCGTTTGTACGAGGAAGGCCTGAGCGTTCACACGACGCTGGACGCTCGGTTACAGGTCGCGGCAAACAAGGCGGTTGCGGCCGGTCTCCGCGCGCACGACAAACGCCGAGGCTTCCGCACGCCGGAGCGTAACGTTCTCGACGACGCTGAGGTCGAGGCTGGAACCGAGGCCGCCGAGGAGGTCCTGGCCGCGTTCGAGAACAATCGATGGGTCTTTGCGATGGGCGCCGAGGATATCGTCCCGGCGATCGTCACCAGCGTCGACCGCGACGCCATGCAGGTTCGCTTTGGATTGTTCACGACGACGGTCGTGCCGAAGGGTCTGCGGGCGCTCTCATCGGGTGGGACCGAGGGATTTCGAGGCATCGGACGCACACCGGCCGACCAACTCGTGCGGCCCGGCGATCTGATTGAAGTCAAGATTACGGCGCTCGACACGATCGACGCCGACGGCAACGAGCTCGCGGAACCGACCGTCGAAGCCGAGCTCGACCAGGTGCCACTGGCGGAAGGCGCCCTCCTGGCGCTCGAGAATCGGACAGGCCGGATCCTCGCCATGGTGGGTGGCTATGACTTCGAGCGCAGCAAGTTCAACCGGGCGACGCAGGCCTATCGTCAGCTCGGGTCTCTCTTCAAGGGTGTGCTGTATGCGGCCGCCGTCGATCAGGGCTTTACCGCCGCGTCCATCGTGCTCGATGAGCCGGTCAGTTACGAGGTCGGTCCCGAGCAGGACCCCTACGAACCAACGAACTACGACCACACATACGAAGGACCGATCACGCTGCGGCGCGCACTCGAGAAGTCGCGCAATGTCCCAGCCGTATGGATGATGAACGAAATCGGACCGCATACGGTCGTCGACTTTGCTCGACGTCTTGGATTCACGTCTCCGATTCCTCCGTTTCTCTCCGTGGCACTCGGCTCCGCAGAAGCCACACTGCTGGAGGTCACCAGCGCCTACTCGGCGTTTCCGAACCGCGGTACGCGCATGGTCCCCTATCAGATCGAGCGGATCGTGGATCGCGCGGGTGATGTGCTAGAAACCGGGCGTCCGGTTCCGCAGGATGCGCTGCGACCGGATACGGCATACATCATGGTGAGCTTGATGCGCGGGGTCGTCCAGCGCGGCACCGGAGTGCGCGCGTCACGGCTGGGCTGGCCGCTCGGCGGAAAGACCGGCACCATGGATGAGTACACCGACGCCTGGTTCGTCGGGTTCGGCCCGGACATCACGGTCGGAGTGTGGGTGGGCTACGACGAAAAGAAGACGCTAGGCGACGCAGAAGAAGGTGCTCGGGTCGCACTCCCGATCTGGATCGACTTCGTTCGCGCGCATATCGATGGCCGCGAGGCGCCCGAGGGGTTCCTCCCGCCCAGCAACATCGTCTTCAGGTCGATCGACCCGATGACCGGCGAGGTCACCGAGCCGTGGTCGAGCGGTGCCCTGCAGGAGTCGTTTATCGCGGGTACCGAACCTGGCGCCGCCCTCTTCCAGTAACGAAGACGGCACCCGGCGTTGACGGTCGTCTGGCCTATCTGCCGCCGTCCGGGCCGACGTCGTCCACCGCTCCACTACTCTCGCCCAAGGTGCCGGCCGCCTTCTGCATGAGATAGGTCTTGATGAAAACGTCGAGGTCGCCATCGAGCACACGGTCGACGTTGCCGACATCCACCTTCGTGCGGTGGTCCTTGACCAGCCGGTACGGATGGAGCACATAGCTCCGGATCTGGCTGCCGAAGGCGATGTCCTTCTTCTCTCCGCCGATCTTCTCGAGTTTCTCCTGCTGCGCCTTGAGCTTGGCGTCATAGAGACGCGCTCGGAGCACGCTCATCGCCGAGTCACGGTTCCGGTGCTGGGATCGCTCGTTCTGACACGACACCACAATTCCGGTGGGTAGGTGGGTAATCCGAACCGCCGAGTCCGTCACATTGACGTGCTGTCCACCGGCTCCGCTCGACCGATAGGTATCGATCCGAAGGTCCTTGTCATCGACCTCGACCTCCACGTCCTCTGGGAGCTCGGGCCACACAAAGACCGAGGCGAACGAGGTGTGCCGCCGCGCGGCCTGGTCGAAGGGCGAGATGCGAACGAGGCGGTGAACCCCCGCCTCGGCCAATAGCAGGCCGTAGGCGTAGTCCCCCTTCACGGTGATCGTGGCCGCCTTGATCCCCGCCTCATCGCCCGGCTGATAGTCGATGATGTCTCGCGACAACCCTCGCCGCTCTGCCCAACGAAGATACGTCCGCAGCAGCATCTCCGCCCAGTCTTGAGATTCGGTCCCGCCGGCTCCGGGGTGAATCGACACGATCGCATTACAGCGATCGTGTTCACCGCTGAGCATCTTCTTGATTTCGGCCGCCTCGACCTCACCGGAGAGCTCGTCCAGCGCCGCCCCCAGATCATCCCCGACGCGTTCCCCTTGGCTGGCCCAGTCAACCAGCACTTCGAGGTCGTCACCTCGCTGTTTCAAGGAGATCGCGAGCTCACGATCCTCCTGAAGTCGTTGACGGCGTTGCAAGACACGTTGCGCGACGTCGTTGTCGTTCCAGAAGTCGGGCGCTGAGGCCTGCGCCTCGAGCCGGGCGATCTCATCTGCGGGGCTGGCCGCGTCAAAGATAACTCCGCAGGTCAGCCGCCCGTTTCATGAGGTCCTGATAGCGTCGCATCTGTTCGTCGAGCTCAATCTTCACTACGCCTCCGTCCTCGTAAACGTCGAAGCAGTTGTTTGTGGCCGACCCGGGCGAATGCCCTGCGCCACACCCACCATCATCAGTAGCGCCAGCGTCGTCATGCCGCAGGCAAACGCCAGCAGATCACCGTACCGCGCATACGGTGTCAAGTCGTCGATCAACCGCACCTCTGCCGTCAGCACGTCATCCTCGAACAGCGCGCTCTGGGCGATGACGCGACCGTACGGGTCAATCACGCCGCTGATACCGGTGTTGGCCGCGCGCACAAGAAACCGACCCTGCTCGATCGCCCGCATGGTCGCCTGCTGGAAGTGCTGGTAGGGCGCTGCGGTTCGGCCGTACCACGCATCGTTCGTGACAGTCGTGAGTAGACGACTCCCACCCGTCACAAATCTGCGGACGAGTCCCGGATAGATGATCTCATAGCACACGGCCGCACCGATCGGCTGGTCATCCATCATCAGCGTCACCGGGGCATCACCCGCAGAAAACCCCCCGACGTTCTCGACCAGCGGTGATACGAACGAGAGCAGGTTGCGCATCGGCACATACTCGCCGAACGGCACGAGATGCTGCTTGTGATACATCCCGGCTGTTGCGCCTCTGGGGTCCACGAGGACAACGGCGTTGTAGTATCGGGGCTGATCATCCCAGGTGACGTCGGTGGTCCCCAGCAGAAGATGGACGCCCCGCTCACGCGCAAGACTACGGATACGCTCGGCGCGCGAGTCGACCTGGAAGGCAAAGGGCGTGGCCGCTTCAGGCCACACGATGAGACGCGCACCCTCGTCGGCGGCCCGATGTGTCAGCAAGAGATACTTGTCGAGAATCTCATCGCGCAACGCAGGATTCCATTTGTCGTCCTGAGCGATGTTGCCCTGGACCGCGGCGACCTGAAGCGGGACGCCGGCGTCAGCCCATCCGCCCGACCGCACACGCAGGTTCCCGAACAGGAGGCACGCGACGATGAGGGCGACCATCCCCGCGAGGACGCCGCCCGCCCGCCGCCGTCCCACCAGGACGAGGTATGCCAGAGCCCCACTAACCGATGCGACCAGAGCCGAGACGCCAAGGACCCCCACCACGCTCGCGAGCTGGGCTACCCACAACACCGCGGCCTGGCTGTAGCCCAAGAGCTCCCACGGAAACCCGGTGAAGAGATAGATCCGCCCCAGCTCGCTCGTCACCCAGACGGCCGGCGCGGCGAGGACGGCCACCGCGCCAAAACGCCGGGAGAGCACCCAGATGGCGACGGCGAACAGCGCGGGAAACAGTGCCAGGTAGCCGACCAGCAGCAGGTGGACAGCCCAGGACACCGCGGTCGGGAGCCCTCCGAACTCCTCCATCACCTGAGGAATCCAATAGATCGTCCCGACGAAGTGCACGATTCCGGTCACGAGTCCGCGGCGAAACGCCTGGACTGCAAAAGATGCGTGGGCCGTCGTCACCAGCAACGGGAGGAGCGCAATCCACGCGAAGGCCGGATGGCCGAAACTGGGAAAACTCAGGACGAGCAACACGCCCGAGAGGAGGGCGAGCATCAGCGGGTGACGAACGCCTCGAACTGTTCTTCGGTCTCCAGACGCCTCATGATGCGCTGGGCTTCGGCTCTGTCCGTATACGGTCCGATGTGAACCCGGAACAGGGCGCTAGGTGCATCGACCTCTGGCAGCACCACCGAGGCCGGAAAGCCCTTGCCGGAGAGCCGGTTCACCACCTCCTGCGCCGCTTCCTGCGAGCGCAGGGCCATCACTTGCACCGAGAAGCCGTCGGTCACCCGAGCCATTGGCGGCGAGAGGGGCACCGAAGATTGCGCCCCTGCCACCTGGTCATCGTCATCGGCCGTCGCGGGAGGGACGTCCGGTGGACGGGACTCGGGGGCGCTAGGACGCTCGTCGTCTCCGGCCAGGACCGGCGCCGGCGACGTCCCCACATCAGATGCGCCGCCGGCCGAGGCTGGACGCAGCACGTCCGGAGGTGCTTGGCTGCCGTCCAGGCGGCGATAATACGTCAGTTCGGCGCTCTCGCTGGCTGCCGCAGACGGCTCCGAGCTTGGCGAGCTGAGCGTGGCCGGCGGCAGGTCGGCAGACAGGTCGCCGACGGATGTGCCGGTCTGGTTCGGTCCACCGTTCGGAACACCACGACCGACCAGCACACCGCAGAGGAACACGACAACCGCCACGACCGTGGCCGCCATGAACAGAAAGACGATCTGCTTCGCGGTTGGGGTTGTCTCGTTGGCAGCCGCAGAACGCATGAGGTGAGAATCCCGTCGCGCGATCGGGGCCCTACGTCGACCCGGAGTCTTCCCCGGATTCGACCTTGGGCATAAACACGCTCAGCAGGTCCATAGGCAACGGAAAGATCAACGTCGAGTTCTTGTCGCCCGCCACTTCGGTTGCCGTCTGGAGATACCGGAGCGTCACGGCGAGCGGCTGTTTAGCGATGACCTCTGCCGCGTTGGCGAGCTGTGTCGATGCCTGGAACTCGCCTTCGGCGTGAATGATTTTAGCACGCTTCTCTCGCTCAGCTTCCGCCTGCTTCGCGATCGCCCTTTGCATATCCGGTGGCAGATCGACGTGCTTCACCTCCACGGCCGACACTTTGACGCCCCACGGGTCGGTCTGGGTGTCGAGGATCTGCTGCAGATCTTGATTCAGCCGCTCGCGCTCGGCGAGCAAATCGTCGAGCTCGACCTGCCCCAGTACAGCTCGCAATGTCGTCTGCGCCAGCTGTGACGTGGCGTAGTGGAAGTTCTCGACTTCGACGATGGCCCGTTGCGGATCCATGACCCGGAAGTAGACGACGGCATTCACCTTCACCGACACATTGTCTCGTGTGATGACGTCCTGCGGGGGCACGTCCATCACGATCGTCCGGAGACCGACCCGCACCATGCGGTCGATCGGAGCAAACACGAGGATCACCCCCGGCCCCTTTGGACGCGATAGGAGCTTCCCGAGCCGGAAGACCACGCCGCGCTCATACTCGTTCAGGATCTTGACCGAGTTCACGAGGTAGGCGCCGATGATGAGCGCAACGATGAAATACGGACTCATGTGTGTGATCCTCCGGGCATGCTAGGTGTCAGGCGACGGACGGTGAGGCGCATGCCGTCGACCGAAACGACACGGATCTGGTCACCCTCGTTGATGTCCTCATCAGACGTGGCGACCCAGATCTCCCCGTGCGTCGCGACGCGTCCAGGAGTTCCGGGTCCGATCGGACTCAGCGCCTTCCCTACTTCCTCAATCATACCGGCACGACCGGTGACGGGCCGCGTCATTTGCGCACGTACGGCCAGCCGCACCAGAAGCGACGTGATCGTCCCCAGCCCGATCATCGACGCGGCGATGAACGGCCACCCCAGCTGTAGCTCTGGGGCCGGAGAGTCGACCAGCATGACGGCGCCGAGCACCATGCTGACGATCCCACCGGTTGCCAGAAGGCCAAACGTTGTGGTCAGCATCTCGGCCACCAGCAGCAGCAGTCCAAAGAGAATCAGCAGCAATCCGACGTAGTTGATCGGCAGGATTTGAAAGGCGAAGAACGCAAGCAAGAGACACAGCCCGCCCACGATGCCGGGAATGATCCCGCCGGGATTCCAGAGCTCGATCGTCAAACCGAGCGTGCCCAAGCTGAACAGGAGCACCGCCACCTGGGGGTGCGCGATGGCGCTGAGCAGCTCTTGCCGCCAGTTCATCTCGACCTCTTCGACGCGCGCGTCAGCGGTGTTGAGGACCACCGTCTCGCCGCCCCATCGCGTCACCACCCGGCCGTCCAGCTGCCGAAGAAGATCGTCGAAATCGGTGGCGATCAGATCGACCAGCGGCGGCTCGGCGTCAAGCGCCTCCTGTTCGGTGAACGACTGACTCTCGGTGACGGCCTTCTCGGCCAGCTCGACGTTCCGGCCCCGCTGACTCGCGATCGACCTTGCGTACGCCGCCACGTCGGATGCCGCCTTCTCCGACGCGACTTCGTCCATGGCGGTGCCGCTGCCCGACACCGGATGCGCCGCCCCAATGTGGGTCCCCGGGGCCATGGCCGAGACATCGGCGGCAATCGTGATCAGGAAGCCGGCCGACGCCGCCCGCGTCCCGCTGGGTCCAACATAGACGACCACCGGTGTGTCGGCGTCGATGATGCTCGTGTTGATGGAACGGGTGGAATCGACAAGACCGCCAGGTGTCCGCAGCGTCAGCACGACCAGCGCCGCGTCGTCCGCGTCCGCGCTCGCGATCGTCTGCTGGATGAACTCGGCCGACACCGGATGGATGAGCGCGTCGATCACGGCCGAATAGACCAGCGGGCGTGTCGCGTCGACCGCGCGCTCCTGGCGAGCCGTGGCCAACGAGGCGAGAACGGACGCCATCGCCCAGCCTACTACCAACCCGACTCGAAGTCGCCCAGTGCGCCTTATCATGGGTACACGGTCACACACACGGAGAGATCTCAACGGTAGAACGAGCCACATCGGGCTGTCAACGTGCGGACCCCCCTCCGCGATCTGCCGACGAATCTGCTAAGGTTACGCGGGATGTGCACGGCGGCGATCCTTGCCGGCGGTCACGGTCGTCGCATGGGTGGCCAGCCCAAGGCACTGCTTCAGGTCGGCCCCGCCCGGATCATCGATCGACAATTGGCCGTTTTACGCGCGGTGACGAACCGCGTGGCCATCGTCGCCAACGATCGTGAGCTGTATGACGGTCTCGGTGTTCCGATCTGGACCGACCTGCGCCCAGGGTCGGGGCCCCTCGGCGCCATCCATACGGCGTTGGTCAACGCCACGACGGCCGTCACGCTGATCATCGCGGGGGACATGCCGTTTCTGACCGCCGGGTTTCTCCAATACCTCGGCGAGTCGGGACGGGATGTCGATGTGGCGATACCATGCACGCCGGAGGGGTGCCAACCGCTGTGCGCGGCATACAACCAGACGTGCATCAACACGGTCAAGCGCCATCTCGATGCCGGCATTCTCAAAGTGACCGACCTGTTGCCGGACGTTGGAGTGCGCGAGCTTGGACCGGACGACACGGCAGCCTTCGACCCCGACGGCACGCTCTTCTTCAACATCAATACCCCGGATGACTACGCGACCGTGCTGCACATGGAGCGGCGCCACGCACTCTGACGACCACCGGACCGTGACCCGATGATTCTCCCACTCCACGACCGCGTCCGCGTCCGGACTCAAGCCGTCCTACAGGAGCTCTACGACCTGTCGCCGGAGGCGTGTCCGTCCATCGTGATCCAGTATCCGCCGAATCGTCCCTTGGGCGACCTGGCCCTCACGGTGGCCTTCGAGCTGGCTCGGACGCTTCGCAAGGCCCCACGGATGATCGCCCAGGAACTCGTGGACGCGTTCGGTGAACTCGAAGGTGTCGCTCGGGCAGAAGCGGCACCAAACGGATACGTCAACGTCTATCTCGATCGTGCGTGCTATCTGCGTGCCGCGTTGAGCGATGATGCGGCGACTGCCGGTGGCGGTCACTCCGACAAGGCCATCGTCGAACACACGGCCATCAATCCAAACAAGGCGGCCCACATCGGACATCTCCGCAATGCGGCGCTTGGCGACACGCTGGTTCGCCTGCTGCGATTCCGCGGGCAGCCGGTCGAGACCCAGAACTACATCGACGACACCGGTGTGCAAGTTGCCGACGTCGTCGTCGGCTTTGAGACGCTCGAGTCAAAATCACTCAGCGACGTCCAGTCGCTCGCTGACTCGACGCGGTTTGACTACTACTGCTGGGACCTCTACGCCCGCGTCACAGAATGGTACGAGGCCGATCCACAACGACTGGAGCAGCGAACACAGGCGCTCCGTGACCTGGAGCACGGCGACAATGCCGCGGCCGACATGGCGACATTCATCGCCAACCGCATCGTTCGGTGTCACCTGGCGACGATGGACCGGCTGAACGTGGAGTACGACCTCCTGAGTTGGGAGGGTGACATTCTCCGCCTCGATTTCTGGACGACCGCCTTCGACGTTCTGAAAAAGGCGGGCGCGCTCTTTCTGCAGGAGACAGGGAAGCGGGCAGGGTGCTGGGTGATGGAGATCGACGACGGTCAGCCCGACCACGAGGAGCCTGACGATGACGACGAGGCCCGGCTCAAGGTCGTCGTCAGGTCCGATGGCACGGTCACGTATGTCGGCAAGGACATCGCGTATCAGTTCTGGAAGTTCGGACTGCTTGGGCGCGACTTCCACTTTCGTCCGTATGCCACGCAGCGCTCGGGGCGCCCCCTATGGGCGACGACGGGCACGACCGCCAAGGCCGACGACGACAGGCAGCGGCCGCCCGAATTCGGTCGCGCCGCCTCCGTCTACAATGTGATCGACACCCGGCAGTCGTATCTCCAGCAGCTTCTGCAGCAGGCCTTGTCCGCCGTGGGTCATCCAGCCGAGGCCGAGCGGTCAACGCACTTTTCGTACGAGATGGTCGCCCTGTCGCACGGTACGGCGGCGCGTTTGGGCTACGACACGAGCGAATCTCGCGACCGCCCCTTCGTTGAAGTCTCGGGACGCAAGGGACTGGGCGTCAAGGCCGATGACCTGCTCGACCTCGTGACGGCGGCCGCCGCGACGGAGGTCAGAGCGCGCAACTCGGAGTTCGATGACGCGGAGGTCCAGCGGATCGCCGCCATGATTGGCGTTGCCGCCGTCCGATACTTCATGATCAAGTACTCTCGCGGCAAGATCATCGCCTTCGATCTCGACGAGGCGCTCAGTTTCGAAGGCGAGAGTGGTCCGTATCTTCAGTACGCGGCGGTGCGTGCGAGCAACATCCTGAACAAGCTCCAGATGAAGGACGGCACCACGACGGCCACCGTCATCGAAGGTCTGGGCGACCTGGCTGTCGCGCCCCTCGACGACCCGGAGGGCACCGACCTTTGGGGACTCGTCCTCGAGGCGTCACGTCTTGACGAGGTCGCCGATCAGGCGGTTCGCACCTTGGAGCTCTCGGCGCTGGCGAAGTACGCCTTCGGCCTGGCGCAGTCGTTCAGCGCGTTCTACCATCGGTATCCAGTACTCAACGAACCGTCTCGCGATGTGCGCCTCTGGCGAGCCGCAGCCGTCGTGTACTTTCGCACTCAGCTCGGTCGTTCCCTCGATCTGATGGGGTGTGACGTGCCCCCGCGGATGTGACGCCTCTTCAGCGGAGAAGGGTCGCCACAAGCTCGATGTGCGCCGTGTTCGGGAACATGTCGAAGGCCTCGATGTCCTCGACCGCGTAGCCTGCCTCACGGAACCTTCGAACGTCGCGGGAGAAGGTCGCGATGTCACACGATACATACACCAGACGCGAGACACCCCGCTCTGAGAGGCGCTCGACGACCGTCCCTGATAACCCGGTCCGCGGAGGATCGACGATCACTGTTCCCGGGATTGAGTCCGATGGGCGAACCAGATAGTCCTCAACCGATGTTCCGACGACGGCGATCTGTGGCCACGCTCCGGTGGTGTTCGCCTCGAGGTCCGCACGAGCAGAGGCGTCCCGCTCCACCGCCGTGATCGCATCCAACCCGCGACTGGCTAAAGCGCTTTTCAGATAGCCCTTGTACTGCTTGGGCTCGTCGTGGTACTTCTGCATGCACCAATGCAGGAGGACCGATGCAAGCCTATTCGATGGATCTCCGAGAACGGGCCCTGCTCGACAGTGATGCCGGGATGAAGGCCGCGGACGTTGCGGTGAAGTACCGCGTGAGCGGGTCGTGGGTGCGGCTGTTGAAGCAGCGTCGGCGGGAGACGGGCGAAGTCGCGCCGCGCGTCCAGCGGCACGGGCGGCGCCGGATGTTGGAGCCGCACCTGCACACCCTGGCCGCGCTGATCGCGGAGCAACCGGATCGCACCGTAGCCGAGCTGAAGGACGCGCTCGGCACGCCGGCCAGTCTGGCGACGATCTGGCGCGCGGTGGCGGCTCTGGACGTGACCGTCAAAAAAAACGGTCCGGCCCTCCGAACACGATCGACCTGACGTCGCGGCCGCGCGGGTCGTGTGGCACGCCGCCGCGCCGACCTGGGATCCGACACGCCTGGTTTTTCTCGATGAAACCGGCATGACGAACAATCTCCTGCGGCGGTATGGTCGGGCCCTCCGCGGGGCCCGCGTCCACGACCACGCGCCGTGCGCCCGGTGGCAGACCAGTACGTTTCTCGCAGCGCTGCGGGTGACTGGCCTGACCGCGCCCGGGGTCTTCGACGGCGCCATCGACGGGGCGAGCTTCCTCGCCTATATCGAACAGATCCTCGTGCCCACCCTGCATCCCGGGGACATCGTCATCGCCGATAACCTCAGCGCACACAAAGTGGCCGGCGTCCGCCAGGCGATCGAGCGCGTCGGCGCCACGCTCTGCTATCTGCCGCCCTACAGTCCGGACCTCAATCCCATTGAACTCTGCTTCGCGAAGCTCAAAGCCCTCGTGCGCGCCGCCCGCTGTCGATCCACCGAAACCCTCTGGCCTTTCCTCGGCGCCTGTCTGCCGCACTTCAGCCCCGAGGAATGCCGCAATTACTTTCGACACTGCGGCTATCCGGGCACCACACGGTCATGAAAAGCGCTTTAGCGTGACGGCGAACAACCCGACGCCCGCATAGAGATCGACGACGGGACCCACCGTGACGCGGCGGTAGACAGCCGAGACCAGCGTGGGTAACAGGTAGCGGTTCCCCTGGAAGAACGAGCGCGTATGGCGTTGGAGTCGGTGCTCACCAGCTCCGGGATCACAGGTCAGAGCCGCGACGCGATCGCTGACCGTGGGTTTCCCGGACACCACCCGAGCCTTGCTCTGACCCCGGGTTGAGTACGCGACTCCTGACAGCGCGCAGCCCGCGGTCCAGGCCGCCACAGTCTCAGGGGCGTGGTGGTGGCGAAGACGAATGAGCAGTGCGCGTAGGTCGGCATCGATGTTCTCAGCGAGGTCGACGTAGAGCACCGAGCGGTCGTTGGAGCGGACGAGACGCCGCCCCAGTTGCGCCATGATCTGGTCTGTCTCGGGTAGCAGCAGCCCGGTCTGAGCAGGGTCGCACACTGCGTGAGTACCCTCGCGCAGAAACCCGAGACCCGGTCGACCGACGTGAAGCCTGGCCCGCATCCGGTACCCACGCTGGGGCGATGGGGTGACCGCAATCGAGCCCACTCCTTCAACGTGGGCGATCCGCCTGAGGGCATCAGCGATGACGTCTGACTTCAGTTGCCGCTGGCGCGCGTATGCGATGTGGCGATACACCTGACCGCCACAGGTCGGATCGCCCTCCACGGAACGCCGATCCGGATCGGGTTCGACGACATCGATCACGGTGGCGTGAACCACGTCGCGACGTTCCCGGTCGACCCGCGCGCGCACTCGTTCTCCGGGGATAGCCCCGTGAACCAGCACGACCCGCCCGTCGTGCCGGGCGAGCATGGCGCCGCCGGCGACCGGGCGTTCGACGCGCAGGTCGAGAACCGGTGTCATAACCGCTGCGGCATTCGGCCGCCGATGCATCCCGTCTCGCGGCGTGGCTCGTCGGTCGAATATACCCAATATTCTCCGCTCCTCGCGCCTGGCGGGACGGGCGCCTCGACGTTCTCGGTGCTGCGCAGCGGTTGTGACACCGGTTCAAGAACCGGTTCAAGAACCGGTTTCGTCATGGGCGCTCACTCGAAGACAATCCGGGGAAGCTTGAAGTGGTCATAGAGCAGCCGTTCAGTGCCGGCGCGCTTCGCCTGTGCCAGGGCTTCAGGTGGCATGCGCTCCTGGAACGGCTCGAGGTCGCGGGCGGCCTCGGCGCGCAGCGTGTCGTACACCGCGGGGTCGACCACTTCGTGAAGTGCCGCCGTCAGTCGCCGCTCGATCTCGACCAGACGGGCCACGATCTCGTGCCGCGCTGCACCACGCGCCGTGCGAGTACGCTCGCGGAGGGCACCAAGCTCATCGAAACACGTCGCCACGAGCTCCATGACGGCCGGCGCCTGTTGAGCTGCCTCGCGCCACGCGGTGAGTCTGTCGACAACGCGGTCGATATGAGACGCGAGTGAACGTCGCCGTGCGGATCCGGTCGGTGCGGCTTCCGGCGCGACCCCCGCGGCCCCGACACCCACGGCGCGACTCCACTCGTCAAAGAGCTCTCGCACATCCGATTCACAGAACTCGATCCGGAGAGGCCGCCGCGGCCGATGCTTCGCGTAATACCGCGCATGTGTCCGGTCGATCGCCCCGAAGACGACCCGAAGAGGAATCTGCCGCTCCGCCCAGCCGCACACGAGCTCGAACGATGGCCCCACAATGCGAACGAGATGGCCGTCGTTCTTGCGGCACAGATACGATTCGACTTCACGACAGTAGAGACCGGGTTCCATGGGGTGCGAAGGAGTCAGGAGTCAGAGGTTGCCGAGCGAGGCGCCGGATCACGCAGCCATGTCAATGTGCCCCCGACAATTCGCTCGAGCTGACCGTCGGACCGCACACGGAGCGCTCCATCCGCCTCTATACCATCAGTGACCCCGCGGCGCTCACCGGTAGTCGCCGTCCACGCGACCCTCGCACCGGCGCTCGACGGAGACAGCGCCCGCCAGCGGTCCAGCATCGTGACCCCACCATCAACCGCATACCGCTGGCGCCACGTCGACAGCGACGCCAGGAGCTCCACCAGCACGGTCGCACGGTCGACCGCCCGGTCGGCGAGGGCTTCGAGGGACGATGCTCTCGACGCGATCTCGGTTGGGTAGGCTATCGAGGCGACGTTCACGCCGATCCCGACCACGACACCGGCCCCACCGCTGTCACCCGGCGAGCCCTCCGAGAGAATCCCTCCGACCTTCGACCGCTGGGCGCCATCAGGTTCTTGGTGCGTGCTCGCCACAACAAGGTCGTTGGGCCACTCGAGCTCGACGGGCACACGGGTGGCGGCCCGGATGCCTTCGGCCGCGGCGACGCCGGCCAGCAGCGTGACCGATGCGGACCGGACGTCGCGCAGCACGACCGAGACATACAGCCCCGCGCCCGCGGGTGAGAACCAGATCCGCCCCCGGCGACCCCGCCCCGCCGTCTGCCTGGCCGCGAGGACCGTGGTCCCCTCCGGCGCGCCTGACGCGAGTAACTCCATGGCGACGTCGTTGGTTGACGAGACAGCGTCGAAGTACGACAGACGTTGGGTAAAGGGGCGAAGACGGTCCGAGATGTCAGGTGCGCTCAGCGCCCGGACCAGGTCGGGCGGGACGGCATCGGTCATGATGTCGAGGATCGGTCCTCGTGGTCTCGTCCGACAGGGTGTACTTCGGGGCCGAGGTCAAAGCTAAAATCGATCGCCGGTGCCGAATGAGTCAAGGCACCGACGGAGACGTACTCAGGCTCGACGGCCGCGACTTCGCTGACACGATCCAGCGTGATACCACCAGAGACTTCGACCTTCGCCGCGCCGCGGGTCAACCGCACGGCCTCCTGGATGTCGGCCGTCTGCATGTTGTCGGCGAGCACCGCATCCGCGCCCGCAGCGACCGCCTCCGCGACATCCGCGAGCGTCTGTGCCTCCACTTCAATCGGCATGTCGTGGCCTGCCCGGCGGACTCGATCAACTGCTTCCCGGATCGAGCCCGCGAGCCGAATATGGTTGTCCTTGATCAGAATCCCATCGTCGAGTGCCATCCGATGATTCACTCCGCCCCCGGCGCGCACGGCATACTTTTCCAGCGCGCGGAGGGTTGGGGTCGTCTTGCGCGTGTCGAGGACCGTCGTTCGACCGCGGGCCGCATCGACAAACCTCCGGGTGAGAGTCGCGGTGCCAGACATTCGCTGGAGAAAATTCAGCGCGGTCCGTTCCGCCGTCAGCAGCGCCCGACCCAGGCCGGCGACACGCAAGACCGTCTCACCGACCCCGCAGTGGTCACCGTCCTGATGCGAGCGCTCTACTTCGACACGAGGTTCGAGCTGGGTAAACACCTCGATGGCGACATCGAGCCCGGCGAGCACACACGGTGACCCGGCCACGATCGCTCCCACCGCCCGGGCATCGGCAGGGACCGCCGCATCGGTCGTGATGTCACCCCAACGCAGATCCTCAGCCAGAGCGCGGCGTACGATCTCTCGGTAAAGAGCCGGATCCAGCGGACCAAACGGTTCCACCTTCACCCCTCGAGCTCCGCGAGAATCTGCTCGAGCTGCGCTTGGCGGTGACCCACTGCCTGCTCTTGCGTCCGCGCCTCCGCGACGACAGCTGGATCAGCGCGCTCGACGAAGGCAACGTTCGACAGTCGCGATTGCAGCGCGCCCCGCTGCCTGACCAGCCGTGACAGATCGCGTCGGACACGCTCGGTTTCCCTTCGCCGGTCGACGATGCCTGCCAGTGGCACATGCACCTGAAACTTGCGCACGACACGCCTCACGGTATCCGGATCGTGCGGAACACTCTCGGCAAACTCGAGATGCTCCAGGCCCGCGAGCCGCGAGACCTGGTCGCGATGTGCCTGCAACGACGCCTGGTCCGCAGGCGACGCGGACTCGACGATGGCCCGGATCTTCTGGGCAGGGGCCACTCCCCATTCGGAACGCACCGTGCGAATCGCAGTGACCACGTCCTGCAGGAGGGTCATGACCGCAACGGCCTGATCGTTCTGCCACTCGGGGGTGGGACGTGGAAAATCAGCCAGCGTGATTGTGGGGCGGCCGCCCGCTGCAATGGTCCCATCTCCCGGTCGCTGAGGCAGCGCTTGCCAGATCTCCTCGGTCACAAAGGGGATAAACGGATGGAGAAGTCGCAGAATCTGATCGTGCACCTCCAGCAAGACCGCGACGGCGTCGTCCCGTATCTCACCCTCTGCCTGTAGATGCGGCTTGACGAGCTCGATATACCAGTCGGCATACTCGTGCCAGAAGAAGTGATAAAGGCGGTCGGCAGCCACATCGAACCTGAACTCCGCGAGCGCCGTGTCGATTTCGCACGTGAGCTCGCTGGTCCGATGCAACATCCACCGATGGATTGCATCCAGCCGCTCCACCGGTGGCACATCAGGACGCGCGGACAACGTCGGAGGCAGATTCATCAGGACGAACCGCGAGGCGTTCCAAATCTTGTTGATGAACTGGCGATAACCCTTGAGTCGCCCTTCGGACAACGAGATATCCATGCCCGGCGACGCAAGCGCCGCCAGCGTGAAGCGAAACGCGTCGGCGCCGATCTCGCCGATGAGCTCAAGCGGGTCGACGACGTTGCCTTTCGACTTGCTCATCTTCTGGCCGTGGGCATCGCGCACCAGTGAGGTGATGTAGACCTTCTGAAATGGAACGTCTCCGGCAAACTTCACACCCAGCATCATCATGCGTGCGACCCAAAAGAAGATGATGTCGTGTGCGGTAATCAGCAGCGTGGTCGGGTAGTATCGGCTCAGGTCGACTGTCGAGTCTGGCCAACCCAGCGTACTGAACGGCCACAACCCCGAGCTGAACCACGTGTCCAGCACGTCGGTCTCTTGTCGGAGTGCGCCCCCACAGCGACACGCAGTCGGTGTGTCCTCTGACACCACAATCTCACCACAGTCGTCGCAATACCACGCCGGAATACGGTGCCCCCACCAGAGCTGACGCGAAATACACCAATCGTGGATGTTGCTCATCCAGTCGTTGTAGATCTTGGTCCAGTTGTCCGGCACGAATGTGGTGCGGCCCTGTTTGACGGCGTCGAGGGCCGGCTCAGCCAGCGGCGTGATCTTGACGAACCACTGGGTCGACAACAGCGGCTCGACCACGGTGCCGCAGCGCTGGCAGTGCCCGACCGCGTGCACATGGTCCTCGATGCCGACGAGAAGACCCTCGGCCTCGAGCTGCGCGACCACCGCCTTCCGGGCGGCGAAGCGATCCTGGCCGGCGTACGGACCGGCCTCGTCGGTCATCCGACCGTCTTCATCAATGACCGACACCTGAGGCAAGGCATGCCGCCGCCCCATCTCGAAATCGTTGGGGTCGTGGGCGGGCGTCACCTTCACGGCGCCGGTCCCGAACTCGGGGTCGACAAAGGCATCCTGAATGAACGGCAGCTCCCGCCCCGCAATCGGAAGCCGAACAGTGCGGTCGAGGACTGACCGGTAGCGTCCGTCATCTGGATGCACCGCGACCGCCGTGTCGCCGAGCATCGTCTCCGGCCGCGTCGTCGCCACGACGACCGCACCCTCGCCGTCGGTATACGGATAGCGAATCTGATACAACCGCCCTTTTGATTCTTTGTGCACGACCTCGAGGTCGGACAGAGCCGTGCGGCAGCGGGGACACCAACTGACCAGGTAAGTGCCTCGGTAGATCAGACCATCGCGATACAGCGAGACGAACACGCGTCGGACCGCGCGCGAGAGGCTGTCGTCCAGTGTGAACCGCTCCCGTGACCAATCCACCGACGACCCGAGTTGCCGCATCTGGCTGGTGATCGTCCCGTGGCTCGCCTTGACCCACTCCCAGACCCGGGCCTCGAAGGCCTCCCGGCCAAGGTCATGGCGGGTCTTGTTCTCTTCGGCCAGCTGCTTCTCTACGACGTTCTGGGTGGCGATACCTGCGTGGTCGGTTCCGGGCAACCAGAGCACATCGTGCCCTTGCATCCGTCTCCATCGAGCCACGACGTCCGGCAAGGTCTGATTCAGGGCGTGACCGATGTGCAGCCATCCGGTCACATTCGGGGGTGGCAACACCATGCTGAACGGAGGACGTCCCGAGGCGGGGTCGGCACGAAACGCCCCGACCTCCTCCCAGTAGGCGTACCACTTCGGGTCTACGGTCGCGTGCTCGAATACCTTGGTCAGCTCGGCCATCTCACCTATCGCAGTTTGTCCTTGAGCCGCTCGATCTCCTCCCGGACCAGCCGCTCAGCGACGCGCGAGACGACGTCCGTCGTCGTCTCTCGGACGACGCGGTCGGACAGTCGGGCGATGACACGGGTGGCCAGCCGGTCGACGAGCTCATCGGTGATGAGCAACGCGGGTGGCGTGTGATCCTGCTGGACATCCGGGGACGCCGCCGGCGCCGGTGCCGAGACCCGTTCGGGTTCGGCCGGTACCTCAGCTGATTCGTTCATTGGCCAGGTCAAGTCCGGTTCACTCGCCGGCGGTTCGACCTTCATCGACACGGTAGCGGCCGACTTAGGACTGGGTCCGAGAAGTTCGTGCACGGTTCGGACCAGCTTGCCGGGCTCGAACGGTTTGACGAGAACCTCCACACATCCCGCCGCCTTCGCCCGGCGTTCATCGAGTGGCTCGAACGCCCCCGTCATCAGGACGACCGGAACCCCTTGATGACTCGGCCGCGAGTTGAGGAACTCGGCGATCTCGTAACCGCTCCGATCTGGCATGCGCGTGTCGGCCAGCACCAGGGCCGGTGAGTGCGCTTCGATCTCTTCGATCGCCTGTGCCCCACTGGTGACGGCTACCACTTCCAAATCCTCGTCGGCCAACGCGAGCTTGATGACACGCTGAATCGTGAGGCTGTCGTCGGCGACAAGGAGTGTCTGTGACATCGGATGTCCTATCAGGCCACGGCCGGATCGGGTCGCACGTGGGTGTCGATGAATTCGATGATGGCTCGCATCGGTGTACCGGGCTGAAACACCGCACTGATCCCGAGCGCTTTCAACGCCTCGACGTCCGCGTCGGGAATGATGCCGCCCACAATCACCAAGACATCGTCGAGACCCTTTTCCTTCAGGAGCTCGACGAGGCGAGGACAGACGTGATTGTGAGCCCCTGAGAGGATTGACACGCCGATGACGTCGGCGTCCTCCTGGAGCGCGGTGTCGACGATTCGCTCGGGGGTCTGCCTGAGACCGGTGTAGATCACTTCCATCCCCACGTCTCTCAATGCGCGGGTGATCACCTTGGCGCCGCGATCGTGTCCATCCAAACCCGGTTTGGCTATGACCACTCGAATCTTGCGCATCGCTCTGGAAGACTGCTGTCGGTGACGGCTCAGGACAGCGGTCCCGAGGACCACCTCGAGAGGCCGACCGTCCATACCACGCTGCAATTATAGGGGGACGCGAAGCTGGCGTTCAGGACGTTCAGGTTCTGAGTACGACCGAGCTGGACATTCGCCCTCGTGCGACGTCCGTCACGGGGGTTGCCGATCGCTCAGGCATTCCCGACACGCTCGCGCTGCGCATCTGGCACGCCGTGCGCAGCACCAGCCGAATGCCAAGGTCTGTGGCACTCAGGACCCGAGGCGAAACGCAACCAGCTGGGTGACCTCATCGTCCGCCGTGGTGACCCGGAGCTCAACAACATAGTCCCCGGGCGGAAGACCGGCGGGCCGAATGTCGACCTGATACCGCCGCTCAGTCTCAGACGGCTGCACGATGAGCGGAAACATTTGGTCTCCGCCGCGGTTGAGGAGCCAGGCCTCGACGGCAGGAACCGTCGTGCCGGGTGCATATGCCTCAAACCGCAGGAGGAGACGCTCCGTGCGTCGAAAGTCTCGCGACACGATCGGGATTGCATCCCAATCCTCGACAAGTTCCCTCCACTCGAGAGCGTTGCGCGCCCGCACAAACGCGGGAGTGCTCAGCACCAAGTCGGTGCCGGTGAAGTCGGGAATGTCGATCTCGTCACGATCACGATCCAACACTTCGCCGTTCTCACCCTCGACGGCCACACTGAGCTGCAGACCTCCCGGTTCTGCCTCGAACGTCGTCATCATCAGCGAAGCCCCGGCGTCACTGGCGCGATTGGCAAGACCGCGGCCGGTATTCCCGGCCGACTCGGGGACCCGGCCGCGATAGAAGGCGCCGCCTGCATCTCCCATCGCCGTGAGGAGCACCCGCGCCGGGTCGCCGGCGCCAGCCGGACCCTGGACCGGCTCCCAGACGAACGTCACCCGGGTTCGACCGTTCTCACCGCGCGACGTCCCGACCCAAGTCCGAATCGTGTGCCCTCGACGCGGCGCGGCCAGGGCCCCCAACGCCACATCGACCGCCCGGGGCGGCGCCACCACCTCGGTCGATAGTGCCCGCTCGGCGTCCCGCTCGGTCACCGCCCAATACCCCTTACGGCTCCGTACCTGTATGTCGTCTCGCTTGACGCGGACCTCGATTTCGTGAAAGCGGCCGTCGATCGGCGACTGCGACGACGTGTAGCCCAATAGATAGTAGGCACTCGAGTCACGCATCATCTGCTGCAGGCCAGGGACAAGGTCGTTCCGATTCACGATCGCTCGGCCATCCGTCTGCTCAGACAGCGTGTGGAGGGTGTTCTGGGTGGTGCGGAGCGCCCGCTGGTTGGTGCGGTTAGAGACGGCCGGCTGGCTGAGGTCGTACTCGCCGATGGCAAAGCCACGTGGATCCAACGAATAGATCGATGTGTTGAAGCGGTTCGCCACCTGAAACAACTCCCGCAACCTCAGCATGATCCCGGAATCGGTGAACAGCTGATGGGTCTGCTCATAGACCGATTCGCCGGCGGTCGGGTCGAACCGATACGGGTTGTAGTCCCCATCCTTGTTGCGTAGTTGCGGCGGCACATAGTTGGTGTAGCCCTCGCTGATCAGCAGTACGCTCTTACGCCCCTCACGCAGCCCTCCGAGACGCACCATCAACCCGTTGAGGGCTGACAGCGACACCTGATTGCGGATCAACTCGATCGTCTCTACCGGATAGTTCCAGTATTCCTGCTCGAACATGTTCCGGGGCTCGTAGTCGTACTTGCGCCCGAAGAAGTCCTCGACCTGGGTGATCACCGAACGGTGGTTGCGCGTGAATCGCAACTCGGAGACCGGCGTCAGTGGATACATGACCGCCACGAGATCGCTGGGGCGCAAGTTGTTCTGCAAGAACTCCGTCAGCTGGAGGCTGGCCCGTTGCGCGTTCTCAAACCGCACATGGTAATCGTCGAAGAAAATCACGAATACGCGAACATCGCTGCGACTTGCTTCGCGTTCATCGTCGTTGCGGTTGCTCAACTGGGTCGGCGGCCTCGCCGTCGGATCTGGAACCGCACCGAGCTCAACCCGGTCGAACGTCTCGACCGTCTGGAGCACGCCGTCCTCGTAGATCTCGAAATCGGACTGATCGAGATCGGCGACGTGATTGCCGTCGTCGTCGGTCACAATGGCGTCGACACGAATAAAGTTGATTCCAGATCGGAAGACGGGAATCGGCTCTGTCTCGGGCTCGGTCTGTTCGGGTTCGCCGGACTGATCTGGCCGATCAGGCGATGCCTGCTGCGTGTCGTCCTGTGGAGCTGGTAACGGCTGTTGCGCATGACCCGTCACGGCCACGATGGCCAGCAACAACACCAGCACCAACCAGCGCGGTATGAGCATCGAAGAGCCGTTCACCATCGGTGCACCTCGGGTCGGCAGGCTTCTCGTATCCAGACCGCGTGATCACGCAGTCAGCACACCTGCAATGATACCACCCGTCGGCGCTCGGTTTCGGAAGCCTGAGAGTCGCCTCGCGGCGAGGCCGATCGGGCGGGTTCCGACAGCCTACCCGGCCAATCGCTCGAAGATCGGACGCAGTCGCTCGACGGTCTGATCCGGCTCCTCTGGCACGACGCGCGTCCCGGCAGTGACGGTCATGAAATTCGTGTCACCGTTCCATCGAGGGACGACGTGTATGTGCAGATGGCCGAGCACTCCTGCGCCGGCTGGCCGGCCCAGGTTCATCCCGACGTTCAGGCCGTGGGGGTCGTAGGCTTCAGTCAGAACCATCTCGGCCGTGCGGGTCAAGGCCATCAGCTCTGTGAGCTCATCCGGCACCGCCTCAGACAGCTTCCCGAGGTGGCGGCGCGGCACGACCATCAGGTGACCGTTGCTGTAGGGGAACTTGTTGAGGATGACGAAGCAGCGGTCGCCGCGGTGAAGCGTCAGCGGTGACGGCGCCGTGCCTGCGATCGCCTCGCAGAACACGCATGGGTCGTCTTCGGCCGCGGCTGCCTTGGTCACGTACGACAGTCTCCACGGAGCCCACAAGTGGTGCATGGGGGAGGAGCGACGCTAATATCGGGGCAACCCTGGATCGGCCGGCGAGGCCGGCGGAGGGGTGGACACGGTCGGCGTCGACTCCGTGTCGCGATTGATCAGCTCCTTGAGCTCTTTGCCAGGCTTGAAGTACGGCACCCGTTTGGACGGCACCTCGACGCGGTCGCCCGTCTTCGGATTCCGTCCCTTGCGCGGCTCTCGGCGCCGCAGTCGGAAACTGCCGAAGCCTCGAAGCTCGATCTTCTCACCTCGATGCAGCGCGTCGATGATGCTCCGAAAAACAGTCTCGACAATGACTTCAGAGTGCTTCTTGGTGAGATCCGCGACGCGTGCAACCTCTTCGACGAGGGCAGCCTTCGTCATGCTACCACCCGTGACGACCCTCACTTCATCGAATGCGTCGGAGCCGCTCATGAGTCCGATGTCTGGCTGTGCTTGAAGTGGTCGCCCAAGGTGACCTCCGGCGAATCGCTCGTCGCGTAATTCTGCCAGTCGGTTTCGTAGTCATCCGTCTTCAGCGCGCGGATGCTCAAACCGATCTTGCGGTCCGCCGGACTTAACTTAATGATCCGGATCTTGATGACCTCGTCGACTTTCAACTCTTCCTTTTGACCACCCGCCTGATCATCGAACTCGGAGACATGGATCAGCCCCTCGATTCCCTCCGCCAGCTCGACAAACGCGCCGAAGTTGGTCACCCGAACGACCTTGCCTTCGACGATGTCCCCCACCTTGTTCTGGGCAAAGAAGTCATCCCAGATGTCGGTGGCAAGCTGTTTGAGGCCCAGCGATAGGCGCTGGTTTTCCGGATCGAGGTTGAGAACCATCGCCTCGACTTCGTCACCCTTCTTGAGGACCTCGGACGGATGCTGGAGGCGCTTGCTCCACGACATGTCTGAAATGTGGATAAGACCGTCGATCCCATCCTCGACTTCGACAAACGCGCCGAACTCGGTGAGGTTCCGCACCTTGCCGGTCAGCTGTGACCCGACCGGATGCTTCTCGGCGAGCTGGTGCCACGGGTTGGTCTCGATCTGTTTGAGGCCCAGAGAGATTCGACGCGCGTCCGGATCGACACCCAACACCATCGATTCAACGGTGTCACCAACGTTCAATAACTTCGACGGATGCTTGACCCGCTTGCTCCATGACATCTCGGAAACGTGGATCAACCCTTCCACGCCCGGCTCCAACTCTACAAACGCCCCATAATCAGTCAGACTGACGACCTTGCCGGCGACCCGCTGTCCGACTGGATACTGCTCGGGCGCAGAGACCCACGGATCATCGTGTAGCTGCTTATGGCCCAGGGAGACCCGCTCGGTTTCGGGATCGAACTTCAGGACCGTCACGTCGATTTCGTCGTTGACCTTGAACAGCTCGGAGGGGTGCTGCGCACGCCCCCACGACATGTCGGTGACATGCAACAGCCCGTCGATGCCGCCCAGGTCCACAAACGCGCCATAGTCGGTGATGTTCTTGACGACGCCGTGGATCACCTTGCCCTCGGTCAGGTTCGCGAGAGTGTCTTTCTTCTTCTCTGCGTTCTCCTCTTCAAGAAGCACTTTCCGAGAGAGGACGATATTCCCGCGCTTCTTGTTGACCTTGATCACCCGCATCCGGAGCTCCTGCCCGCGGAGCGAGTCCAGGTTGCGGACCGGCCGCACATCGATCTGAGAACCGGGCAGGAACGCGCGAACGCCAATGTCCACCGCCAAACCACCCTTGATCCGCTCAATGACGCGACCTATGACGACCTTGCGGTCGATGTAGGCCTGCTCCACGTCATCCCAGATCTTCATCTTCTCCGCTTTTTCCCGGGAGAGAACGATGTGACCTTCGCGGTCTTCGGTACGTTCAAGCAACACGTCGACCGTGTCACCGGGTCGAACCGTCACGTCACCGTTTTCGTCGATGAACTCAGAGAGCGCGATAACACCCTCAGACTTGTAGCCCACATCGACGACGACTTCCGAGGACGACACTTTCAGTACAGTCCCCTTGATGACCTCGCCTTCGGAGAGGTTGCGGAAACTGCCCTCGTACATCGCCAGCAGGCGCGTGTATTCGGCCTGATCGGTGTCACTCTCTGCGTCCGGTGCCGCCAGCGGGATCAGGGGAGCGTGGCTCTTCACCGATGTCCGATCCAGCTGAGGTGAGACAGCTGGCTCGCTACGCGGCTCCCGGGCCGACTTGGCCACGTCTTCTACTTCGCTCATGCGTTGAGGATCCTCGCCATGCTTGATCTGACCACCAGTCTGCTGACTTCCGAACGTGCCGTTATCGCGCCGCTGGGGGGTAGGCACACGACGGCCGATTTGAGATAAGCACAAGACTATACGATACTTACCGGCAATCGTCAACTCCGAGAGGACCGTTTTAATGGCGAAGTCCACGCGCAGATCTGGGGGTCGATCGAGCACTTCGAAGCGGAGCCACGCCGACCAGAAAGAAAGCCGATCGAAGGCAAAGCGAATCTCCGGGATCGGCCAAACCAAAGCGCGTCGCCAGTCGAAGGGACGAGGGACCAAGAAGAAGGTGACTCGCCGCGAATCTGTTGGAGTGAAGACGACGAGGCCTGGAAGTGCCCGAAAGACGGGGAAACGACCGGCCGGCGAGCCAAAACGATCCCGCACGGCAACAAGGGTGGCCACCAGGAAGAAGACCGCTCAGAAACACAAAGCGGGTCCGAAGAAGAAGGCGGCCCTCAAGAAGACGACGACCCCGAAGCGGAAGGTAGCACCTCAGAGGAAGGCGGTCACGAAGAAGACGTCGCGCCCGAAGAAGAAGAAGACCACTCCGAAGCGGAAGGCAGCGTCTCAGAAGAGGGCGGCCACGCAGAAGACACCGCGCCCAAAGAAGAAGGCGGCCCTGAAGAAGAAGAAGACGACGACGACGACCCCGAAGCGGAAGGCAGCGCCTCTCAAGAGAGCGGCCACGAAGAAGAGGCCGCGCCCAAAGAAGCGTATTAGCAGGAAGAATCTGGCTCCCGAGAAGAGAGCATCCACCGAGACTCCGGTACTCAGGCAGCAGGCCGCCGCCAGGAAGAGATTGACCCGCAGGACATCACCGCCTGCCGAATCGATACCGGTGAGGAAGAAGACCGCGTCGATCCGGAGAGACGTCGTCATCGACAAGCCGGTCATCGGCAACAAACCAGCGGTCGCGGAAGAGACCCACGTCTCGACGAGAGTCGTCCGGAAAGCGACGACGGCGACGGCTGCGAGTGGGGGGTCGACACCGCCCCCGGTTATCGAGCCCTTGCCACCCGTCGAACCGGAGGCGACCGCCGAGCAACCAACACCGAACGCATCCCAGACTGCCTCTGCCCACAGGCGATCGCCGGCGGCGACGCGACGGCGCCGGGTGCCGCCATCTCTCGGCCGCCCGCGGAGAGTCTTGCCCGAAGCTTTCGATGACACCGAAACGGACGGGTTGCCCACACCCCACCCGAGGTCTCGGGCGGTGGGCACAGACGTGAGCGCCACGCCAACTCGGTCAGACACCGCAGCCGTTGACGGTGCACCAGACACATCCGACACCGGCGAGGCAGCAACGGATGGCGATACCGACACACGCTGGATCGTTCTCGAAGCGACTGGGCCGGAGTCGCAGACCCCGCCAGAGCCTCGACAAGACCAACTGGACGATCGTCTCGATTACGCAGATCTTGAACCGAAGGACGACGAGTAACGATGACCCACGCTGTGTCGGGGTCCGGGCTCAACGACGAGCGTCGGTCGGAGTCTCGTCGCCGAGCCGATCCCGCACGATGCGGAGCACCCGGGCAACGACGTCGTGGGCCGGCACGCCGGTCGTCTCGATCAGGATTGCGTCGTCTGCTCGGGTCAGCGGAGACGCGAGCCGCGTTCGGTCGAGTCGGTCACGGGTGGCCAGGGCGGAGGCCACGAGTCCGATCTCGCTGGCCCTGGACAGCCCATGCGCCGGGTCCTTCGCGCGACGACTCGCGCGCTCCGCAGGTGTGGCATCGAGATAGAGTTTCACAACTGCGTCCGGAAACACGACCGTTCCTATATCGCGCCCCTCCATGGCGACGGGACCCGCCGCTGCATAGTCACGTTGACGGGCGACAAGTACGCGGCGCACTCCTGGCATGCGGGCGACAGTGGCCGCCGCCACATCGATCTCAGGCGTTCGGATCAGACTGGTCACGTCCTCACCATCGATGACGATCCGGCCGAAGTCGAGCTCGAAGACCGCGGCATCCGCGACGGTGGCGACGCGGTCCTCATCGTCGATCGGGAGCGCCTCGCGCCGCACCTTCCAGGCGACGGCCCGATACATGGCGCCGGTATCGACATAGGCCCAGTTCAGCGCGTGTGCAACGGCACGGGCCACCGTTCCCTTGCCCGCGCCCGAGGGTCCGTCGATTGCAAGAACCTTGGTCATCGTCGCACCGGTCTCGAGCGAGCGCTCGGTGGTGCGTCCACCGCGCGTTGCAGGGCGCTCAGCTCCTCCCGTGAAAGCTCCCGGGCCGCCCCGAGCTTGAGACCCCGAACGCTCAGCGGTCCGAACCGAGTGCGACACAACTTGACGACCGGATGACCGATCGCCTCGAACATGCGTCGCACCTGTCGGTTGCGTCCTTCCTTCAGTGTCACCCGTATACGGGCGCGGTCGACCCGGCGTGTCGTGTGCCCACCGAGGAGCTGTACCTCGGCCGGAGCAGTGCGTCGACCATCTAAGGCGATGCCCGAGGCCAGCTTCTGCAGCCTGGGGGCACTCGGGACCCCGTGGGTGACAGCCTCGTAGACCCGCTCGATGCCGTGACGTGGGTGGGTCAGTCGGGCCGCAAGGTCACCGTCGTTGGTCAGCAAGAGTAGCCCTTCGGAATCGTAGTCCAAACGCCCGACCGGGTACACGTACTCGCGGACTCGCGGGATGAGGTCGAGCACCGTCTTGCGACGCTCCGGATCGTCCCGGGTCGTGACGTACCCCGCCGGCTTGTTCAACACGATGTACCGCCGACGCTGGGCCCCACCGACGCGGCGGCCATCGAGGCGTATGTCGTCGGCGTCTGGATCAGCGCGGCTCCCCAACCGGGTGACAACGGCGCCGTTCACCGAGACGCGCCCAGCCTCAATCATGGTCTCTCCGGCGCGACGCGAGGCGACGCCCGCCGCCGCAAGGATCTTCTGAAGCCGAATACCGGGCGCCGAATCTGTCGACCTAATGAACCTGTTCCTCAGAGCTGTTGGATTGTGGCGTGGTCACGTCGAACGGAAGGACGTCATCGGTTGGCGGAGGATCCGACAACCCAGGAGGCACGTCCATACCCAAGGCCTCGGCCATGTCCTCGACCTTAGGCAGGTCCTCCAAGTCGTTCAGACCGAAGCGGTCGAGGAACTCGCGGGTCGTCGCATAAAGAAACGGCCGGCCCACGACCGGTTTTCGGCCGACGACTTTGATCAAACGACGCTCCAAGAGCGTCCCCAGCACACCCGACGTGTTGACGCCCCGGATGTCTGTGATCTCGGGTCCCGTGACCGGTTGTCGGTAGGCGACGACAGCCAAGGTCTCAAGCGCCTGCACAGAAAGCCGTTGGCTCGAGTGTTCGTGAAAGAGTCGACGGACCCACTCGCTGAGCTCGGGACGCGTGACGATCTGATACCCACCCGCGACCTCGACAAGCTGAAGCCCGCCACCGCGGTTCCAGTCCTGGGTGAGCTCTCCGAGCGCTTCCTTCACGTGCTCCGGTGGTTCACCGTCGAGAATCTTGGTCAGCGTCTTCAGCGTGACTGGCTCAGGTGACGCGAAGATCAGCGCCTCGATGGTCGCCTTGAGGTCACCCAGGTCATCGGTCATCGGCCATCCGTTTCCTCTCCTCGACCGGCTATCGGTACATCTGCCGGACGCGCACGCTTGTAGACCCGAATCGGACCGAACGTGTCGCCTTGGAAGACCCGAATGAGCCTCAACCGAATCATCTCGAGCAACGCCAGAAACGTCGTGATCAGGTCCTGACGGGATGACAGATCGACGAAGAGATCTTCGAATGCACAGGCCTCCGTCTCGGACAGCTGATCCAGCAACTGCTCGATCCGTGTTTCAACGGGAACCACCTCGGCCGGAAGCAGCACTGACGGACGCTCCCGCGACCGCGCGATCACCGACTGAAAGGCCTGCAGCAAGCTGAAGAGATCGACTTCCAGCTCGCGCTCGAACGGCTTGCCTGCGATGTCCTCAACCCGGCTGTCCGGCCGGGGCCACTGCGCGCTCCGAACGATCTCCCGTTCATGCAGCAGTTCTGCGGCCGCCTTGAATCTCTGATGTTCCAGTAGACGACGGACGAGCACGTCTCTAGGATCTTCTTCCTCGTCCGTATCAAGGGCGGTTTCCAGTCGTGGCACGAGCAACCGTGACTTGATGTGGATCAGCGTGGAAGCCATGACCAGAAACTCACCAGCCACGTCCAGGTCGAGCTCCTGCATCAGGTCGAGATAGTCGAGATACTGTTCCGTGATGAGCACGATCGGGATGTCGTAGACGTCGACTTCGCTCTTCTTGATCAGGTAGAGCAACAGGTCGAGTGGCCCCTCGAAGTTGGCCAGCTTGACGGGGTAGTCCGGCAGAATCGACTCGAAGTCGTTAGGGGTTTCCATAGCCCAACCCGACGGCGGCGCGCACATCCTTCATGGTCTCTCTTGCAATCGCACGTGCCCGACTCGACCCATCCATGACGATCTCCCTGAGGCGCCCCGGTTGGCTCAGGACCTCGGCTCGGCGCTCGCGCATCGGGTCGAGCACCGCCTCGACCGCCCGCACGAGACAATCTTTCACTTCGACATCACCCACCGCGCCGGCTCGATACCGTGTCTTGAGGTCTTCGACTTCGGCCGTGTTGGAGTTGAAGGCATCGTGATAGATGAAGACCGGGTTGCCCTCGACCGTGCCGGGGATGTCGGCGCGGACCCGCTTCGGGTCGGTATACATTCGCATCACCTTCTTGCGGACGGTCGGCGCGTCGTCGGACAGATCGATCGTGTTGCCGTAACTCTTACTCATCTTGCGATTGTCGAGCCCCGGTAGCCGAGGAAAGTGAGTGAGGAGCGGCTGAGGCTCAGGAAAGAGCTCGCCGAACAGACCCTGGAAGCGCCGGATGACCTCTCGGGTCAGTTCGAGGTGGGGGACCTGGTCCTCACCGACGGGCACGAACTGAGCGTGATAGATCACCACGTCGGCCCCCTGCAGCAGCGGGTAACCCAGAAACCCGAGCGTCGACAGGTCGCGGTCTGACAGCTGCTCGATCTGCTCCTTGTACGTGGGGACGCGCTCGAGCCACGGAATCGGGACAACCATCGACAGGAGGAGATAGAGCTCTGCGTGCTCGGGAACCAGCGACTGGACGAACAGGGTGGACTGATCCGGATTGACACCCGCCGCGATCCAGTCGGCCACATTGTCAAACGCGTAGGTCGTGAGCTCCTTGGTGTCTCCGTATTCACTCGTCAGCGCATGCCAGTCAGCGACGAAGTACATGCAGTCGTAGTCGGCCTGCAGCGCGCAGTAATTTCTGAGAGCCCCCACCAAATGCCCCAGATGCAACCTACCCGTCGGGCGCATCCCCGAAACGACCCTTGGTTTTACCGTGTCAGCATCCACGACAGAAACAGATATGGCGGTGTAATGAGCGTGCCGAGCGCGCCAGTCAGTAGCAAAGCATACAAGAGCACGAAACCCCAGGGTCGAACGAAGCGATCGAACGCGTCGGCCAGGCCCGACGGAAGCAGACCGGCGAGGACGTTTCCACCGTCGAGCGGCGGTACCGGCACCATGTTGAACACTGCCAGCAAGAGGTTGAGCTCGAACGCGGTGGCGGCAATGCGCCAGACGGGCAGACCGGCTCCGATCCCGACCTCGATCGGGCTCACCGGAACCGTCCGCATGACCCACGATGCGACGACGGCGAGGAGGATATTGCTCGCGGGACCCGCCGCCGCAATATAGAGAAAGTCGCGCCGCGGGTGCTCAAGATGGCGTTGGTCGACCGGCACCGGCTTCGCCCATCCGATGATCGGGGCTCCCGTCGTAAACGCGATCAACGGCAGTAGGAGCGTGCCGACCGGGTCGACGTGAACCACCGGGTTGAGCGAGATTCGACCGAGCCGCTGCGCCGTCGGGTCGCCGAATCGCCACGCGGCCCATGCATGCGCAGACTCGTGGACGCTCAGGGAGAAGATCAAGACGGCGAAGATCGTGGCCAGGTGGCCCAAGTCTAGACCCAGCAATGCTCGCAGAATACCACCGATTGACGGCCCGGCCCGCTCACCCGCGTCGGGAGAGGTTCGCAAAATGCTCGATGACGGCGCTGGCTGCCTTGGGCCCGACGATCGGCACGAGCTCTTCCCGGGTGGCCCGACCGACGTTGGTCACGCTGCCGAAGTGCTCGAGCAGCGCGCGCCGTCGCTTTGGACCGATGCCCGCCACGACGTCAAGTTCTGACCGCAGGTCGCGCATCGTCCGGGCCCGCCGATGAAACGTCACCGCGAAGCGATGGGCCTCGTCGCGAATCCGCTGCACGAGCAGGAGAGCCGCGCTATCGCGGGGCACGGCGATCGGCTCACGGAGATCGCGAGTAAACAGGAGCTCCTCCTTCTTGGCGATCCCGATCGCCACAAGATTCGAGAGGCCCAGCTGCTCAAATGCCTTGTAGGCCGCAGACAGCTGGCCGGCTCCCCCGTCGACGATGACCAGATCCGGAAAGGGCCCGCCCTGCTCGAGGAGCTTCCGGTATCGGCGAAGTACGACTTCCTCCATGGCGGCGAAATCGTTGGGGCCCCGTGCCCCGTTCCTGTCACCCCGGATCCTATACTTGCGATAGTCACGACGGAGCATCCGACCATCCTCGTTCACCACGAGCGAACCGACCGTTTCGGCCCCTTGGATCGTCGAGATGTCAAAGCACTCGAGTCGACGCGGTGTCTTCGCCAGCGCCAACCGATCCCGCAGTTCCTCGAGTGCCGCGCCATGCCGTTGCGCGTCGGCACCATACCGCGCCGCGTAGGCCACGCCGGCATTACGGCTGGCCAGTTCGATCAGACCCCGCTTGTCGCCGCGTCTGGGTACACGGAGACGGACGCGATGGCCTGACCGGGCAGAGAGCCACGTCTCGATCTCGGCTTGGTCGTCGAGGGCGAGTGGAAGATGGACCTCGACCGGTGCTGTCCGTACCTCATAGAACTGCTGCAGTGCCGCCCGCACGAGCTCGATATCTCGATCCGGAGTCTCTGCGATCTCATCGGTGACCAGCTCGATTCGCTCCACGACCCGACCGCCGCGGACTTGAAACACCTGGACCACGGCGCCAGCTGGACCGACTTTGAGACCGAACGCATCGCGCTCGCCAAGCCGCGGACCGGCCATCTTTTGCTGCCGGTCCCGAAGCGTCTCCACAGTGCGGATCGTGTCCCGAACCTGGGCGGCCAGCTCGTATCGCTCGTCTGCCGAGGCCGTCAACATCTGCGTGCGGAGATCCTCGAGCAGCTCATCGTTCCGACCGTCAAGGAACAGTCGCGTACGCTCTACCGCCTGGGCGTACTCCGACTGACTGCAAATCGACTCTACGCAGGGGGCCAAGCATCGCTTGATGTCGTACTCGAGACACGCCCGACCCCGTTGCCCATTGATGACTTCATTGCACGACCGGATCCCGAACAGACGGTGGGTCAGGGACATGGTCTTGCGCGCAAACGTCGCGGGAAGAAAGGGTCCGGCGTAGAAGTTGCCGTCGCGCTCGACCCGCCGGGCCACGAGCACCCGCGGAAACGCCTCGGTGGTTGTGAGCTGAAGGTAGGGATAGTTCTTGTCGTCACGCAGCAGGATGTTGAAACGTGGGGTTCGTTGTTTGATCAGATTGTTCTCGAGGGCGAGCGCTTCGACGAGCGAATCGGTCACGATGACTTCGAGGCGGGTGACGTCGTCGAGCAACGCGTCGGTCTTGGGGCTCGACCCATAGGCGCCGAGGTAGCTCCGGACCCGGTCTCGCAGCACGCGGGCGCGTCCGACGTACAGCGTCTCCCCAGCTGCGTTGAAGTAGAGATACACGCCCGGCTGCTCGGGCAAACGTCCGATCTGGTCCTTGAGATCCCGAATCGCCATGAGCTACACTGCCGCGTTTGTTACGCGGGAGTCCCGACCCCTCCAAAGATTGTATCGTTCGGCGTTCAGCCCGAAGAGGTCGTAGCCGACACCACGAGTGTCCTGCCTCTGACAGATGACATACCCACGTCGTCCGCCCGCGTTTCAGCCCGCCCGGCGAGATCGTGCGTCGCAGGATACGAACTCATGACGTTTACGGGCATGATCGGCGCGGCGTGCATGCTCCCGCTGCGCGCCATCATTGACGTGTGCGTGCGCCTTCGGATTCATCCGAATGCGCTGACGTTCACCGGAGTCATCGTCAACGCGGTCTCGGCGTGGGCTCTCGGGGTCGGCGAATTCCTCACCGCCGGCGTCGTGATGGTGCTGGCCAACATTTTCGACTTCATCGACGGCAAAGTGGCCGAGCGCACGAACCTCGCATCGGACTTTGGCGGATTCTGGGACTCGGTGATGGATCGGTTCTCGGACATCTTGCTCTTTATTGGACTGCTGTATCTCTACACCGAGACCGGGCGCTCAGACTACGTCATGATCACCGCCTTGGCGCTGATGTTCTCGGTCATGACGAGCTACACGAGGGCACGAGCGGAATCTTTGATCGCGAAGTGCAAGGTCGGGTTCATGGAGCGTCCGGAGCGAATCGTCCTGTTCATGATTGGCGCCTTCACCAATCGGATGGCCGCTGTGCTCTGGGTCATCCTCGTGCTGTCTATCGTGACCGTCGTCGACCGGATCTACTTCACGTGGCGTGAGCTCCGTACCGGACCGACCGAACTGCATCCGGACGTGGAAATGACATTCAGGCGGGTCGTGGCCCTGCCAGCGCTTGCTGTGTGGCATGCGCTGTTCTGGACGTTCGACCGGGCGACCTGGCAATACGACCTCATGGTGATTGCCATCCTGGCCTTTGTCTGGATCACACCGCCCGGCTGGCTCGGTGACCCGGTCGCGCAGGGCCCCGGAGTGATCGGGCTCCTCCGCGGATTCGGGTCGTGACCGCCCCACGACCTTCGACGTCCTAGAGTTTCACCACGCTCCTAGACCACTTCTCGCTCGTCACCCCCGAGATCGAACGCCTTCATGGTGAAGTGCAGGTCGTGGCTGTCGATCTTGTCGCGCAGCAGTCGGCGAACCTCCCCGTAGTGCTCATGCGGCACTGTAAGATGCCGCGCGAGGCTACGGAGACGGTAGCTGATCACGAGGGTGATCTCACGCCCCTCTCTCCAGCTCAATCCTCCGATCTATTCGTAGGGTACGAATCGTGAATCGGTCCAGATTCCGTCGTCATACAGGCCGCGCTTGATGCGAAAACTCATCGGCCAGAGATACGCGTAGTACAGCAGCATCATCGACTCGCCGAACCCGCTTGTCAGCGGCTGGTCCCGCACGACGAACTTGACGAGGAGCAGCACACCGAAGACAACGCCGAACCCCATAAAGATCCCGTAGTACGGAGGTTTTTTGGCCGGCCAGGTCACCAACGCGGTGGCGCGACACCGATAGAAGCGCAGAAATTGGACGACGACCCAGAGATTGGCGACGAGGAACCCAAAGCCGAGACCGGTAAGCGCGACATCCAGGGCATTCGAGAGATCGAGCTCGTTCACCGGTTATCCGCTCGGGTCCGCAGTTAGGCGCGCCCCTGGTACTGCCCGGACTCGGTGCTGACGCGGATGGTGTCGCCGATCGAGACGAACGGCGGTACCTGAACCACCAGGCCAGTCTCGAGCGTGGCCGGCTTGAGCTGCGCGCTCGCCGTGGCGCCTTTGATGGCCGGCGTCGTATCGCTGACCACCAGCTCAACATTCAGCGGCAGGTCGATGCCGACCGGTTCCGATTCGAACAGCTGAATCGTGATGACCGCGTCAGGTAAGAGATAGTGCACCGCGTCGCCGAGGGTCTCAGCCGTGAGGTGGGTTTGTTCGTAACTCTCGGTGTCCATGAAGTGGTAGGCATCGCCGTCGGCGTACAAGAACTGCATCTTGCGCGAGTCGAGGCTCGCCCGTTCGACGGTGTCCTCGGAACGGAACTTATGGTCGTTGAGCGAGCCGGTACGGATGTTGCGGAATCTGGCTTGGATAAACCCGTGGCCCTTGCCAGGCGTCAAATGGGTGATCTCAAGGATGCGGAGCAAGGCTCCATTCATCTTGATCAACATACCTTTTCTCAGTCGGGTTGCTTGAAGTGAAGCCATGGCAGCGCGTGATCGTACCATAGGTCCCGGAGCTGATGGCGATACAATGAGAAGGGTTCGTCGCCAACCTATGGAGTGCTGCTGATGCGTGCGAGTGTCGTCGTCCTCGGATCGATCCTTTTTCTGACCGGCATGGCCGGGGGTATCGTCTTGACCGGCCGGCTCCAGACACAGGCGGCGAGCCGTGTGGCTTCGACTCCCGTGGCCGGGGCGCCGCTCGCGCTCACGGCTCAGCCTCCGCCGACTCCGGCTACCGGGAGATTCGTCGGAGGACCCGACTTCACCGCCGTCGCGGAAGCCACGGTCGCCGCCGTGACCAACATCTCATCGCGACAGGTCGTACAGCGGCGAACGGGATTCGTGAACGACCCGTTCTTCCGATACTTCTTTGGCGACACCCCGGGTCTCTCCGGCTATCGGGAGCGACCAAGCTTGGGGTCGGGCGTCATCGTGCGGGAGGACGGCTATATCCTGACCAACGCCCACGTGGTGGGCGTTCAAACAGCCGGGGTCACCGTCACGCTCGCCGACAATCGCGAGTATCAGGCCGAGTTGGTGGGGCGCGATGCCTCGACCGATATCGCCTTGTTGAAGATCGACGCGGATGGTCTCCCCACCGTGCCATGGGGCGACTCATCGTCGCTCAGAATCGCAGAATGGGTACTGGCAGTCGGGAACCCGTTCCAGCTGAATCAAACCGTCACTCTGGGCATCGTCAGCGCAGTGGGACGGGACAATCTGGGTGTGGCGCGATACGAAGATTTCATCCAGACCGACGCCGCGATCAACCCTGGCAACTCCGGAGGAGCGCTGGTCAATTCCCGGGGTGAGCTGGTCGGTATCAACACCGCCATCTTCAGTGAGAGCGGTGGCTATCAGGGCGTCGGCTTCGCCGTACCGAGCAACCTCGCTAGCCGAGTGATGGAGGATCTGATCGAATTCGGCGGGGTCCGGCGAGGCTCCTTCGGCTATGTCGACGTTCGCCAGTTGTCACCCCGGCTCGCCCGCGAGCTGGGGGCACCTGACACACAGGGTGCCGTCGTCTGGCAGATTCACCAGGACTCAGCCGCGGCCAGGGTCGGCATTGAGCCGGGCGACGTAATCGTCGCATTCGACGATCGGCCGATCGAAGATCCTTCTGACTACCTGCGGCTGCTGTCCGATGCTCCCATCGGCAGCACCGTTACGCTGGGTGTCATCCGCGCCGGCGAGAGGATTTCATTCGAAGTACCGGTGTCACAGGCCCGTCCGCGCTAGTGTGCCGACGATCAACCGGACACCGCGGGACTGTCCGACGCCACACACCTCCATCGGCGCCGCGCGGCGACCCGAATGCCGACCCGTGGCGTCCAGTGAATCGCACGGGTGAGCCCGCAGTCGGTGATAAAGAGTCGGTTGCCTGTCAGATCGCACCGATTGTGAGACAGCGAGATCCCGAACGCCTGGGTCAGGTTCCCGGGGCCGCGGCATAAGTCGTCTGAACCTCGCGACGGCGGCGCCCGCCTCTGTTGCATCATGTGACGCCCGTGGAGAGGCTCCACAGCTCGCAGCAGCACGGCCGCCGGAGCGCCCTCAGGCTCTGTCACCGCGTTCACGAGATAGTGAATCCCGTAGTTCAGATAGACGTAGGCCTGCCCTGGCGGTCCGTACAGCGGTGCGTTCCGACTTGTAAACCCCGATGCTGCGTGACAGGCGGCGTCGCTCTCGCCGATATAGGCTTCAACCTCGACGATTACTCCCGCCATGGTGCCGGCAGCCGAGACGTGGACCAGCACTTTCCCGATCAGGTCGTGGGCCACATCCAGGGTCGGCCTGGCGTAGAACTCTCGGGGGAGCGGAGGACCGCCTCGCGCCCTACGAATCTGCGTACGCATGGGTTCGGCCGGCAGCCAGCACCGGCCGCAGATATCGCCCCGTGTGAGACTTCGCGTGCGCCGCCACCGCTTCCGGTGGACCAGCGATCACAAGGCTCCCACCCTCGTCACCGCCCTCCGGCCCGAGGTCGATCACCCAGTCGGCCGTCTTGATCACGTCGAGGTTGTGCTCGATGACCACGAGTGTGTGCCCGGCATGGAGCAGTTTCCGAAACGCCGTCAGCAGCTTGGCAATGTCGTCAAAGTGGAGGCCCGTTGTCGGTTCGTCGAGGATGTAGAGTGTCCGGTTACTGCTATGGGATGTCAGATGCGACGCAATCTTGATCCGCTGCGCCTCGCCACCCGACAGCGTGGTCGCGGGCTGTCCCAATCTCACGTACCCCAACCCGATTTCGTCCAGCACCTGCAGACGCCTCACAACCTTTGGGACGGTGCCGAAGAAAGAGAGCGCCTCGCGCACCGTCATGTCGAGCACCTCGTCGATACGACGTCCGCGATACTGCACCGAGAGCACCTCGGGTTTGAACCGCTGCCCATCGCAGTGCTCACAGGGTAGAAACACGTCGGCGAGAAACTGCATCTCGACCCGAACCTCGCCCTCCCCCTCGCACGCATCGCACCGACCGCCAGGTACGTTGAACGAGAAGTGACTGGCTTTTAGGCCGTTGGCCCTCGCTTCTTTCGTCGACGCGAACAGCTCCCGGATAGGATCGAACGCCTTCAAGTACGTGACTGGATTCGACCGCGGCGTCCGTCCGATCGGGGCCTGGTCGACCAACACGACGTTATTCACCAGTTCCAAGCCCTCCAGCCGCTCATGACTGCCGACGCGTTTGTCCCATTCGCCCTTGGCCCTCTTGATGGCGGCATACAACACGTCGTGTACGAGTGTCGACTTGCCCGAGCCGCTGACGCCGGTCACACACGTGAGCATGTTGATCGGGATCTCGACATCCACCGATTTCAGGTTGTGCTCGGTCGCCCCGATCAGCCGCAGCGCCTGTGATTGCGGGAGACGCTTTCGACGCGTTGCCGGCACCGGGATCGCGAGCTCGCCGCGGAGGTACTTCGCCGTGAGGGACGTCCGCTCTTCTTCGAGTCGTGCGTATGGGCCGGCGTAGACAACCTTTCCGCCCCGCGTTCCGGCACCGAGCCCGAGGTCGACGACGTAGTCTCCGGCCCGGATGATGTCGGCGTCGTGCTCAACGACCAGCACGGTGTTCCCCTGGTCACGCAGTTCCCGGAGGATCCGCATCAACCGCTCATTGTCGCGAGGGTGCAGCCCGATGGAGGGCTCGTCCAGGACATAGAGCGTGCCGACCAGCGCCGACCCCAGGGACGTCGCCAAGTTGATCCGCTGCGCCTCGCCGCCAGATAGCGTCGACGACAACCGGTCCAGCGTGAGGTATTCCAACCCAACGTCGCTCAGAAACGTCAGCCGTCGTCGAATCTCGCGCACGATCCGCTCGGCGATGGCGGCTTCCTTTTCCGTCAGGTCGAGTTCGTCGAAAAACTGCCGGGCCCGAGCGACGGTCAGGCCGCAGAGCAGGTCGATGGTCTGAGCGCCTACCTGCACATCGTGGGCCTCCCGACGCAGCCGCGTGCCGTCGCACTCTGGGCACACGAGGTAACCGCGATACCGACTCAGGAAAACGCGAACATGGACCTTGTACTTCTTGCGCTCCAGCCATCTGAAGAACCCCTTGATGCCCGGATATTCCGCGCCGTCGCCTTCGACGATAAAGCGCCGCTCGTCGTCGGTCAGCTCGGCCCACGGAACATTCATCCGTACGCCGCGGTCGCGCGCGGCCTTCTTCAATCCCGCGAGGTGTGACCGGTAGTGTGGCTTACTCCACGGCTCGATGGCGTCTTGATTGACCGACTTCGTCGAGTCGGGCACAACCAGGTCCAGATCGAGCTCGATGACGTTCCCAAAGCCATGGCAAGTCGGGCAAGCACCGAACGGGTTATTGAATGAGAACAGGCGGGGTTGCGGTACTTCGTACTGAATTCCGCAGTCCCCGCACTCAAATAGCTCGCTGAAGAGGTGAACGGTCGGGTCGGCCAGGGCCGCGGTTTGTCCTGAGCCCGTCGAAGGCTTCATCGCCGGGTCGACCTCAATGGCGAACGCCGTCCCACCCCCCTCGGCATAGGCCGTCTCCACCGAGTCGGTGATGCGACTCAGGCTCTCCAGACCGACCCTGACCCGATCGACCACGACACGCAACCTCGTCTGTCCGTGGAGCGCCGTCACGTCGATGTCGTCGAGCGACCTCGCCTGACCAGCGACGACGACTCGTCGAAAGCCCTTCCGGCGCAGACCGTCGAACGCCACGTCGACCGACGACATCGGCCGATCTCCCGCCGCCTCAGACTCGTCCGCGCCAGGGCCGCTGTCATTGGCCGACACGTCATCCGATACGACGGCGGTGTCGACGACTGGCATGTCGAAACCGATCAAGAGTCGCGTGCCCTCGGGAAGCGCGGTCAGACGACGTGCCGCGACCTCCGCACTGTCGCGAAAGACAACCTTCCCGCACCCTCGACAGATCGTGCGCCCGACGCGGGCATAGAGCAGCCTCAGGTAGTCATGTATCTCGGTGGTTGTGCCGACGGTCGAGCGAGGATTGCGGATACTATTCTTCTGGCGAATGGCGATGGCTGGACAGATCCCGTCGATCCTATCGACATCCGGTTTCTCCATCCGCTCGAGAAACTGCCGCGCATAGGCCGACAGCGATTCCACGTAGCGCCGCTGGCCCTCGGCATACACAGTGTCAAAGGCGAGCGACGACTTGCCTGAGCCACTCACACCGGTGATGACGATGAGTTGGTGTTGCGGAAGCGTGAGGTCGATGTTCTTGAGGTTGTGAGTACGCGCGCCCCGAATCGTGATGTGGTCGCTTCCATTCACAGGGGACGCCGTCATTGCATCGCACCGCCACGGTGCCGAATCCTTCCGCGACGGTAACCAACAATCTTATACTACTCACCACACCACCATGGACCTCCACGTGAAGATCCTCGCCGCGTTCCACATCGTCTTCGGTCTCCTGGGCCTGGTGGCGGCCCTCGGGATCTTGATCGTCTTCGGAGGCATGGCCGGTGCGGCGGGCTTCGCGGCGGCCAACGAACCCGACGCATGGCTGGCGGTTCCGATTCTGAGCATCATCGGCAGCGTGTTGATGTTGATCGCGTTGACGCTCTCGATACCCGGAATCGTCGGCGGCTGGGGTCTGCTCAAGGGCAAGAACTGGGCCCGAATCTTGATGATCGTCCTCTCCGCGCTCAACCTCATCAATGTCCCAATCGGGACACTCCTCGGCATCTACGGATTGTGGGTGTTACTCTCGAAAGAGACCGAGTTGCGCTTCAGGGCGCCGTCACCGAGTTAGTCAGAGCGGCGGTCACCGCGACCAGCAGCCGGTCGCGACTGGCAACCCACGGTAGCGCAGGGCTTTAACCTGCCGTGTGCTAAGATTTTGTGTTTCGGTTCCCGCCCAAGATGCCGACGTAGCTCAGCTGGTAGAGCAGCTGATTCGTAATCAGCAGGTCCGCGGTTCGAGTCCGCGCGTCGGCTCCAATTCTTGCAACCACTTAGCACCTTCCGCGTGCGACTGGGGTTCGCGCTGGTTGCGGCTGGGTTGCGCGCTGGTTGCGCGTCCAGGCGGTCAACCGCCGCCCGATTGGCCCCGGGGATCAGGTGTCCGTAGACATCCACCGTGACCTGCACACTGGAGTGGCCGAGCTGCTGTTGGACATAGGCGAGCGACTCCCCCTGCTGGATGAGGAGACTCGCATACGTGTGCCGGAGGTCGTGCAGGCGGATCTTGCGGAGCCCCGCCTGCTCCAGCAACCGGTAGAACACCCGGCGGCGCAGATTGTCCCCGTCGACCGGATGCCCGGCAGGGGTCAGAAACACCCACGGCGGCTCCGGGTTCCCTCCCGTCAGTGTCGCGCGCTTCCGCGCCGCCCGGAGGCGCGTCAGGGTCTGCGTCAGGAGTACGGACATGTCAAGCCGGCGCTGTTGCTTGTTCTTCGTGGTCGTCATCTTCCCCGCGACCCGGCTGCGCCGCACATGAATACAGCGACGATGAAATTCGATATCGCTCCACTGCAGCGCCACCAGCTCGCCGAGCCGCATCCCGGTGCGCACGGCACACAGGAAGAGCGGCGCATAGTCCGGGTACACGTGGTCCGCCGTGTCGAGGAGCGTCTGGACTTCGTCCCGGGTCAACGGCTTAATCTCCGTGGGTAACTCGTCTCCGGCTCGGAGGTGTTTGCCCATGCGGAACGCCGGATTCGCCGGGAGGATGGCGTCTTCCACCGCCTGCGACAGCACCGCACTCAAGGTGCGGTTGACCCCGCGCATGGAGGCTAACTTCAATCCCTTCGTGCGACACGCCGTCATCAGGTCACGACAGGTGGCCCGGGTGAGCGCCGAGACGGGCATGTCCCCCAGCACCGGGAGCACATGGAGGTGGAGGTTGAAGGTGTAGAACCGCTGGGTCGAGGCTTTCCTCGCCGCCGCGCCATCGTCCAGCCACTTCGTGGCGTACGCACGCAAGGTGGGTCCCTGCGCCGATGCGAGCAAACCCAGATCGCCTTCGGCAAGCCGTCGCTGGATCTGGCGGGCGATATCGAGCGCCGTCTGACGGTCCCCAATCTTTTTGGCCCGTCGGCGGCCGCGGTGGCTAATGAAGACCCACCACGCCTCTTTGTGAAACTTGACCCGTACGCCCATCGATCGTCCCCCCATTCTACAGTCCGGTCAGCACATCCGCGACGATCGCGTCGACCTGGATCATGTCATCGACGCGAAACCGGCTCATCCAGGTGTCAAACTCTGATCGGCGCACGAGGATCTTCCCGCCGACACGATAATGTGGCAGCGGTCGCGTGGAATGCGACAGGTAGCCGCGAAGGGTCCGGACGCTCAGATCGGCGTAGGCGGAGAGTGCCCGCAAGGACAGGTAGGCCCCCTCCGTGGACGGTCGTGAGCGCGCCCGTTTCCTCATGACCGCGAGGCTTCCGTGCCCTCTGCCTTGTCGTGACGCCAGTAGGTGGGTGAACGTCGACACAGCTGGCACTTGAGCTGTAATGGCTTGCCTTCGCAGCACCCGTGGTCCACGCGGCCCACCCCCTGTTTAACCTCCCCAGCATCGTCCCTCGAGAGAGAAGTTCCCGAGTGGTTGGACCCGTTGGACCCCTTGCCATTTTCTCGAATGTTTTCGTTGATCTCACCGGGAGCCCGAAATCGGACGCCGACGTAGACGCGCGGCCGGGCGGGCCGACCGGCGAGCGATCCTGACGAGCGCGAGATCCGCAGAGCATCACGGTCACGGGGGCGACGTTCAACCACTCGGTGACGGGTGGTCTCGGCATGGCCTCGGAACCGGGACCCAAAGAGCTCCTTTGGCCACATGGTGTGACCGTTGCTGTCCATCCACGTGTTGAACGCCGCATGCAGCTCGGTTGTGACCACGCCGGTCTCTGGATCGGCGATCAATCGGTCGTCCCAGAACCCCAGGATCCGGTCGGCGTCGGCCCGCCACTCCCGCGTGTCGGTCTCGACGCTCGGAGGTAACGATGGCATCCCGGTCGCATACCAGCAACGCGCCCCCTCGACCGCCCAGGTGACAACCGCGTCGTGCTGCCCCTCGACACCGGCGCGAAGCCGCGCCTTGAGCTGAGGATCGCCAAGTCGGTCGGTCGGGGCCAAGCGGGGTTCGTCCGGCTTTCTGTAGGTATACGGGAAGACGACGAGCGCCAACCGCCGCCACGTCCCGTGATCCGTCTCGGTGACCACCGGTCTGTAGTTGGTGGTGATGAACAACGAATGCGACGCGGCGAACGTGACGTTGTCCTGGTACAGATACCGCGCCTTGATCCGGCTGACGTCCTGGATCTGCTTGATCGCGGTGACGTTCAGCGCCCGGTCCTCGGTCAGCTCCTCCGCGATCAGGAACCGTTGCCCCCGAAGATCGGCGCGCTCGGTCGAGTGCTCGGCCGTGTTCGCGGCGATGAGCTTTGGACTGGCAGGGGCGGCGTAATCGCCAAGCGCCGGGAGGATCCCGTCGGTCAGGACGCAGCTCTTCCCGTTCTCGCCACTGCCCTGGGCGATTGGCAGCACGCCGTCCGGCGTCATGTGTCCCGTGACCGCTTGACCGATCCGCACCTGAAACCAGGGCCGCATGTCCTCCGGCAGCGCTGAAAGCGCCTGTGTCCAGTCGGGGTGGATGTACTCAGGTCGATAATTCCCGGTGGTGATCTTCGTGTAGAGCTGCTCGGGGTCGTGCGGAGCGATCCTGCCGGTCCGCAGGTCGACGACGCCGATCGGAGTGTTGAGCGCGTCAGGATCCGCGTCGAACTCCTCGGCCTGCCGCTCGACGATCCCCCGGGCAAGGGTCAGCACGGCCCGCTGGCGGCCCACCCCGAGCATCGACAGCCACCCCTTCATGTCGGTCGACGCCGCCTTCCTGAAGCGCTCGACAACATATTGTCGGACGGCCTCGCCGACCGTCTCCTCGGTGACCGCCGTCCAGTGCGTCTCGTCCCAGCCCATCCACCCGAGACCTTTCGACCAGCAGAACCGATCAGCCAACACGTCGTCAGCGATCACCTCAGCCACCGTCGAGTCCGAGAATGTCCCGTCGGCGATCGCGGTGTCTGGTTCCGTCGTGGTCGCCGTCGCGAGCAGGGTGTTGAGCACTCCTCCGGCCGCGAGATAGTCGTCGACGCCCTTGACGCGCGTGTCGCAGACCTCGGGGGGCACGATCAGATACCGCACGACCGTCGCGCCCTTCGAGCGACACCATCGTCCAAGCCGTACCATCGCGCGCGCGACATTCATATTTGTCCGCGTATCCGCGTCGAAGCACACGATGACCTGGCGGCCCCTGAGTGGAATGTCCTCCCAGTCGCCGAGGGTGCCGAGTGTCGAGCGCCAGTTGTAGACACCGGTCAGCGCCGCCACGCAGCACCCTTGCGAGGTGAGGCTGTCGGACTTCTTGATGCCTTCGGTGATCCAGAGCGGGACCGAGAGATCCCGGACGCGATCACTGTTGCGCGTGTGCACATCGATCCGGTTGGTCTGGCCTCGGGGGGAGAGATACTTTACCGCCTTCCCCTTGATGGTGGTCGGGTGCGCGGGCTTGAACTGTGCCGAGATCCGCTCGCCCGTCGCCCGGAACATCGGCAGCAGCAATCCAGGAAAACTGTCGGTCGATCGAAGGACGATCCCCTGCGTCGCCAACTCGTCACGGTGCTCGGGCGGCAGGGTGCGATATCCCCGCTCGGCAATCACCGCCGGGGCGATGACGGACGCCTTCTCCAGCTCTTGGCGGTGTGTCGAACTGAGTGCGTCTCGCGGCCGCCCGTCCGCACACGGCGGAATATCAGCACGGGCCATGTCGCTCATACCCGCTGCCCCGTCCGGGTCAGAACACTGGCCCGCGCGCGAGTAAGGTCCTCGACCTCATCGCACGCGACCACCCGTACGCCGCGGTTGGTCCTGACCGCGCGTGGGCGACTGGGGCGTTTCAGGTCGCGGACGGGGTCGGGAACGACATCGAGAAATCGGGCGGCTTCACCCGTCAGTATGAGGAGTGTGGCGCGTATGCCCATTGCTCCTCAAAGGATAGAAAACGAGTGAGGCCGATGTCTGTAGCGTAGCGGGGTCGTGAAGAGTCAGCGACAGGAACCCGTGCGGCTCGTGACCGACAAGCTGGGCAGCTACCGTGTCGCCCATCGGGACCTCATGCCGCTGGTCACCCATGACACGAGGCGATACGCGAACAATCGCGCCGAAGTCTCGCATCAACCCACGCGACAACGCGAACGTCAGATGCGAGGCTTCACGTCATCCGACCACGCGCAGCGGTTCTTGCACGTCCACGGTGTCATTCAGAATCTATTTCGCGTGGGTCGACACCTACTCAGGGCGGCTCATCATCGGATGTTGCGAGCACGGTCGTTCACCGTATGGGCCCAGGTGACGGCAGCCTGATCCTGGGATCAACTCGCCTCATTCTGGCCCGGACTCGTTAAGTTGACAGTGCCGCCTTCTGGCCACCGGCGGCTCCGCATGACGTCGAGCCATTACCCCTGGACATCCTGATCTCGCGAGTCGTCCAGGCACGCCCCGAGGCACGCCCCGCCGAGGTCATCATCGCGGCTGACCGGTCCGCTCCGGTCTTGGTGACCGCCGCGTCCGGACCGAACCTGTTCGTCAATCGGTACACGGGTGAAATTCGCGAACTGGGAACGTCACCGACACGGGAGTTCTTCCGCCACATGACGACGTGGCATCGCTACATCGGCGGGACCGGAGACAACCGAACGATCGGCAAGGCCATTACCGGGGCGTCGAACTTGGCGTTTCTGTTTATCGTGGTCACTGGGTGCTACCTGTGGTGGCCGAGAACTTGGACTCTGAGGTCGGTCCGCGCGGTCACCTGGTTCAAGGGAGGGCTCTCGGGTCGGCCCAGGGACTTCAATTGGCACAACGTGTTCGGGTTCTGGACGGCGATTCCGCTGTTCATCGTCGTCTTGTCGGCGACAGTGATTTCATATCCCTGGGCGAGCAATCTAGCCTATCGGATTGCCGGCGACGACCCTCCCGTACGTGCCGGCCGCGCTACACGCACAGGACAAACCGGGGCGGAAGAAGGCGAGACCCGCGCACTCGATCTGAACCAGTTGGAGCAGCTGCCTTCCCGTGCCACCGAGCAGGACCCGGAATGGCAGACCATCAACGTACGCCTTCCCACGACCCAGGACCAGCAGGTGACGGTCACGGTCGACGGCGGCTACCGAGGACAGCCTCAACTGCGATCCACGCTGGTGTTCGACAAAGCAACGGCAGAAGTTCAGACCCTGACCACCTTTTCGGATCAGAGCGCGGGCCAACGCCTGCGATCCTGGCTCCGCTTCGTGCACACGGGTGAATTCTACGGTGTTGGCGGTCAGACGGTAGCCGGGGTCGCCTCCTTGTCGGCAGTCATGCTCGTCTTCACCGGTCTTTCGCTCAGCATTCGGCGCTTCCTGGCCTGGATCGGCCGGAGGTAGTGAAGCATCTGATAGAGAGGGACGGCAAGCATGGCCGCGGCCGGCCATCCCGGTTCCTACGCGGTTCGCCGAGTCAGCTCGTAACGCTGCGGAAGAGTGCCCGTAAGAAGTTTGGTGCTTCCGTCATCAAGTGTTGGTGAAGAGAGCTTAAGCCCTAATCATCCAGATACTTCCAGCCGATTTTGACGCTGGCAGCTCTCTGGAACTGAATATCTAGTCTAAGCGGTTTGGTTAGAACGAGATAAGGACTGGGTAGCAACAGTTGATGGCGGAAGCACCCGGTGAAGAGTCGTCTGGTCCCGTTCCGCCGACCGTGACGTGGTTGGCGCCCGGGGCAGGACGGTGACAGATTCCCACCACCCGGCAGGTTCGACGTTCTGGGGTTCACGCACTACTGGGGACTCGCCAGGACCGGCAGCTGGGTGCTCAAGCGAAAGACGGCGAAGGACCGCCTCCGGCGGACCCTGACCGCCATTAACCGCTGGTGCGGGGTGCACCGCCACGCGTCGGTTGCCGAGCAGCATCGGATGTTGGTGTCGAAGCTGCGGGGGCACTGTGCCTACTACGGGATTACGGGGAACGCCTCGAGCCTGTCGACGTGCAGCTTTCACGTCGTCCACATCTGGCAGAAGTGGCTCAACCGTCGGTCGCAGAAGAGATCGATGCCGTGGAAGCGGTTCCTCCGCCTCCTCGCGCGATACCCTCTCCCGCGAATGACGGCCATCCACTCGGCCGCGCGCGCGTAGCGAAGCCATCCGTCGAGGAGCCGGATGCGGAAGAACCCGCACGTCCGGATCTGTGGGGGGCTGGGGTCGGCAACGACCCTGGTCTACCCGACCTCGACGGTCGTGGCAGCGAGGAGCATCACAATCGCACAAGCGCACGCGGTATGCTGCGTAGACATTTCGGCTCCATCAAGGGTTATGGGACTTCCGTGGCCGTCGCGGAATTGAGTGGCGTCCAGGCGGCCGGCTACATGCGGGTTCGAACATACGGAGTCTACCCCAACCGCGTAGCAGCGGCGGGAAGATAACGAGTCGCGTGTCGAGAGTGGACTCCGCGGAGAGTCACGCTCTGCGTTGGGGGGCCAAGTGTGCGTATCTGCTGCACCGACGTCGTGTGACTGTCACCCAGCGGCGACCAAGCGCAGGCGCCGGATCGCGGACAGTGGCGGTTCAAACGCGTCGACATTGACCGATGGATAGAGCAGCAGAAGAACGCATCCCGTGATGAAGAGAGAAACTGACGTGGCATCCTCGCTTTCGTCTCAGATCCAGGACGTCCTGCCCAAGATGCAAGACACCTATTACAAACTGATCCTAGCAGTCGGTCCGGCGCGAACGGGCAAGACTTCGGCTCTCAACGAGCTGGCAGCAAAGAACAAGTGGGGACGCGTCAATGTCAACCTCAGTCTTTCGGAGAAGCTTCTTGAGTTGACACATCGTCAGCGTGCCGTGCGCGTGGCTGGCATCCTAGATGACACCATCCGAAGCGAGAACTTGGAAATCGTCCTGCTCGACAATATCGAGCTGCTTTTTGCCGTAGAGCTAGCACAGGATCCGCTCAAGCTTCTTCAGTCACTCTCCCGGAACCGGACGATCGTTGCGGCATGGCCGGGACACTTTGATGGTTCCACTCTGACATATGCGGAGTCTAGCCATCCAGAAGCTCGGCGATATCCGAAACCCCAAGCGGTGATCGTAAAGGCCGGCGAAACCGATCAACCAGACACTGGATCGCCTGGGGAGGAGACGAAATGAAGTACTCAGACCTCATTCAGTTCGAGCCAATTGAAACGGTCGTCCAGCTCCGGGAAGCCGACACCGCCGCAGATGCCCGTCGTCTGGTCGAAACATTCGTCATCTCCGACCGAATGGCCGATATTCTCGGCGATCTCGTGTTTCCGCAGCTGCAGTTCGGCAAGCCAGCCGATAACAAGGGCCTTCTCGTCGTCGGAAATTACGGCACGGGCAAATCACACCTTATGGCCGTCATCTCGGCGATCGCCGAGCATGCCGATCTCGTTCCGCGCATGACCAATCCAAAGGTCGCCGAAAAGGCCGCAGATGTCTCCGGCCGGTTCCGCGTGATCCGCGCAGAGATCGGCTCCACCACGATGTCGCTGCGCGACATTGTGTGCTCAGTCCTGGAGGATGGACTGACGCGGCTTGAGGTCACCTACGAGTTTCCGTCCACCGACGATCGACACGAGAACAAGTCCGCCTTCGAGGAGATGATGGCTGCGTTTCAGGCCAAGCACCCCGATCACGGGCTGATCCTCGTACTCGACGAGCTTCTCGACTATCTGCGCTCTCGCGCCGACCAAACCCTCAGCCTCGATCTTTCCTTCCTCCGGGAGCTTGGTGAGGTCTGCAAAGGCTCTCGCTTCCGCTTCATCGCCGGTGTGCAAGAAAGTCTGTTCGACAATCCGCGCTTTCAGTTCGTCGCCGACACACTCCGGCGCGTGAAGGATCGGTTCGAGCAGGTCCGCATCGCTCGTGATGACGTCGCCTTTGTCGTGGCCGAACGAATTCTGAAGAAGGACGCCAAGCAGCAGGCATTGCTCCGTGAGCACCTGAAGCAGTTCGCGCCGCTCTACGGCTCGATGAACGAACGAATGGAGGAGTTTGTCCGCCTCTTCCCCGTGCACCCGGCCTATCTCGAAACGTTTGAGCGCGTTTATGTAGCTGAGAAGCGCGAGGTGCTGAAGACGCTCAGCGCCGCAATTCGTCGCATCATCGATGTGGAGGTCCCGGCCAACGACACCGGGCTCATTGCATACGATTCTTACTGGGACGTGTTGCGCGACAATCCGTCATTCCGATCCGATCCCGCCATCAAGGAGGTCATCGATCGCAGCAGCGTTCTCGACGCGCGCGTCCAGCAGGCATTCACCCGACCGCAATACAAATCAGCTGCGATCCGGATCGTGCACGCGCTGTCCGTCCACCGCCTGACGACGTCGGACATCTATGCGCCGATCGGAGCGACAGCTGAGGAGTTGAGAGACGATCTCTGTCTGATGCTGTCCGTCCCCGAAAAGGACGCCGGCTTCCTTCGCACGCTCGTCGAGACAGTGCTGAAGGAGCTACTGCGAACGGTGAGCGGTCAGTTCCTCAGCTTCAACAAGGAAAACGGCCAGTACTTCCTCGACCTGAAGAAGGATGTCGATTTCGACTCCCTTATCGAGAAGCGGGCCGAGACCCTCAGCGACGTGCAGCTGGATCGGTACTATTTCGATGCCCTGCGGCGCGTGGTGCTCGAAGACCCGGATTCCACCCCCTACGTCACCGGCTACCGCATTTGGGAACACGAGATCGAGTGGCGGGAGCGGCGCGCGGGCCGAAGCGGGTACCTGTTCTTCGGCGCTCCGAACGAGCGTTCGACCGCGCAGCCGGCACGCGACTTCTATCTCTATTTCCTACAGCCATTCGATGCCCCCTATTTCAAGGATGAGAAGAAGGCCGACGAAGTCTTCTTTCGGCTGAAGGATCGAGACGACCCGTTCGATCGGGCGCTGCGCCTTTATGCCGGCGCGCGTGAACAGGCTGCTGCCGCCTCCGGCAGCAACAAGAAGATCTACGAGGACAAGGCCGGCGACCATCTCCGCACCCTGACATCTTGGCTCCGCGAACATGTGCCGACGGCTGTCGATGTCGTGCATCAGGGGCGGTCCAAGACGCTGCAGGAAGTCGTCCGCGGCAAGCTCCCGCCCAATGCGACGGTCAAGGATTACGTCAACACGGCGGGCTCGGCGCTCTTGGCGCCCCACTTCGCCGATCGAAGCCCGGAGTATCCGATCTTCAGCGTTCTGGTCACGCGGCAGAATCGCGACCAGGCCGCGCAAGAAGCGCTACGGTGGATCGCCGGAGGCGTGAAGAGCAAGCAGGGTACGGCAATTCTCGATGCTCTGGAGTTGCTGGACGGCGACACGCTCAAGCCTCGCAACTCTCGCTACGCCAAGTATGTGCTCGGCGCTGTGAGCCAGAAGGGCCAAGGCCAGGTCCTCAATCGGTCCGAGCTGGTCGCCTCGGAGGCGGGCGTTGACTATTGGAAGAAGTTTCGCATCGAACCTGAGTTTCTGAGCGTGGTTCTGGCCGCGCTGGTGCATAGCGGCGACATCGTCCTCAGCCTTGCCGGCAAGAAGGTGGACGCGGCTGGCATCGATCAATTCGCAAAGGTCGGCATCGCCGAAGTCACGGAGTTCAAGCACATCGATCGCCCGCGCGATCTGCCGCTCGGGCCGCTGCAGGAACTGTGCGACCTGCTCGACGTGCCCAAGGGGCTCATTGTCAATCCTGCGAACAGGGATGATGGTGTGGCTAAGATTCAACAGCGCGCCGGCGATCTTCTCGGCAAGGTCGTCATCGCCCAGGCACGCATCCCCGAATTGATCTTCTGGGGCCGCCCCATTCTTTCCGATCAGGAGCAAAAAGACTGGAAGAACCGGCTCGGCAGTCTAAAAGGCTTCCTTGAATCGCTCCATCCATTCAACACCTCCGGCAAGCTGAAGAACTTTCCCCACGACTCGGCGGCCGTGCTTGGCCAGAAGCCGGCAATCGACCTCGCGCGCGAAGTCGACGATCTAGGCGCGGTGCTCCAGCAGACCAACCCGCTGACCTCCTATCTCGGCAAAGCAGAGGCGCTGCTTGACGCCAGCCATTCCTGGCAGGATGCCGTCCGTACCGGGCGCGCCGATCTCATGGCCAAGATCGCAAGCCCCAAGCAGCGCTCAGAAGCCGATTTCAGGCGGCTTCTGAGCCAGACGCTAGGCGATCTGAAGACTAAGTATCAAGACGCCTATCTGGCTGCGCACGAGCGCGCCCGCCTTGGCGCGAACGATGACAAGGGCAAGGCGAATCTCGCCAAGGATTCACGCTTGGCGCAGATTCAGAAGATCGCCAACGTCGAGATGATGCCAACGCCGCAGTTGCGGGATTTCGAGAACAAGCTGTTTGCGCTGAAGACATGTTTCCAGCTTGGGCGTCCAGACCTGGACAGCGATCCTCTCTGTCCGCATTGCGGTTTTCCGACCGGCCGAGGAGCAGGCTGGTAGCGCGGCCGCAAAGAAGACTCTCGCTGATCTCGACGAGACGCTGGACGCCATCGTGCACGGATGGACCGACACGCTGCGCACCAATCTCGAAGACCCGATCGTGTCGGGCAATATCGAGCTAGTCAGCGATCCTGTTGGAAAGCGCGAGCTGCAGGGCTTCTTGAAGAGCAAGGCTTTGCCAGATCCAGTCGGCCCGGCCTTTGTGAAGGCGCTACGGGAGGTCTTGGGTGGCTTACAGCCGGTGACGTTCGGCGGCGCCGAGCTGGAAGCCGCACTCTCCAATGGTGGACTGCCATGCACCATCAGCGATCTGAAGGAGCGCTTCGACCGCTATGTCGCCAACCTGATCAAGGGCAAGGACGCGTCCAAGGTCCGCATCCTTATCAACCAAGACTGACCGGTATGGCAGAGAAGCGGAAAGCCAGTGGTGGCGATGCTGATCTCTTCATCGAGGAATCGGGGCAACTGCGCTTGGTCGACAAGTCGGCGGAGCAGCAGGCCCTAGAGAAGGGCAAGGTCGAATGTCTCGGAATGACGTTCGACAGTGAAGACGCACGCCATGCCTATTTCACCGCGCAGCTGCAGGAGAAGCTGGCTGATCCCGAGTTCCGCAAGACCCCGGGATTCCCTAAGGGGACTGACGAAGACATCATTCGGATGTCCGACGCTCCTTGGTACACCGCATGTCCCAATCCCTTCCTAGCCGACTTCGTGCGCGTGTACGGCAAGCCTTACGATCCGAAGGAGCGCTATGAGCGCGACCCCTTCGCGGTCGACACGAGCGTCGGGAAGACCGATGCGCTCTACAAGGCGCATGGCTACCACACGAAGGTGCCGCATCTCGCGATCGTTCCGTCGATCCTCCACTACACGGAACCGGGCGATATCGTGCTCGATGGTTTTGCAGGCTCGGGCATGACGGGCGTCGCCGCCCAGTGGTGCGGTTCGGCGCCGACGGAGTATCGCAATCAGCTCGAGACGGAGTGGTCGACACAAGGGCTACGGAAGCCAAAATGGGGCGCTCGCCGGGCAGCCTTAAACGATCTTGGGCCGGCGGCCACCTTCATCGCTGCAAACTACACGTTGCCGTTCGATGTGGCATCTTTTTCCAGAGCCGCGCAGCGCATGCTGATCGAAGTCGAGAAAGAACTCGGCTGGATGTACGCGACGCTTCACACGGATGGAAAGACCAAAGGCCGGATCAATTTCACGGTCTGGAGCGAAGTCTTCACCTGCCCGGAATGTGCCGGCGAAGTAAATTTCGTGGAGGAAGCCCTCGATCCGTTAACGAAGCATGTCCTCGATCGCTTTCCATGTCCGCACTGCTCGGCGGAACTGACAAAGAATAACCTCGAACGAGACTACGAAACGCTTATCGACCAGGCTTCGAAGCAGGCCTGGAAACGAGTCCGTTTTCGCCCGGCATTGATTAATTACAGTGTTGGAAAAGCAACACACGAAAAGGCGCCCAATCAAAGCGACCAGCACACTCTGGAGCGGATTGCTCAATTAGCTCTGCCAGGAGAGATCCCAACCAATGCGTTCCCTATTGAGAGAATGTCGCACGGTACGCGCTTAGCCCCAAAAGGGTTTACTCACGTGCACCACCTTTTTCTCCCGCGCGCCTTGCATGCATTGGCAGCCCTTTGGCGCCGCGCAACCGCTGAACGCGACGTTCGCTTGCGGAACATGCTCCTGTTTTTCGTCGAGCAATCGATCTGGGGAATGTCACTTCTGAATCGATACAGCCCCTCGCATTTCTCGCAAGTGAATCGCGCCTTGAGCGGCGTTTACTATGTGGCGTCCCAATCTTCTGAAGTCAATCCTTGGTATGTACTAGATGGAAAACTCAAGAGGCTGATTAGTGCATTCAAGGTGTCACATCCTGGCGATCGAACGGCGACGATTTCGACTGGAACATGTGCTAGTTTGTCAATTCACGACGCGTCAATTGACTACATTTTCACTGATCCGCCGTTCGGCGAAAACATCTACTATGCCGATCTCAACTATCTCGTAGAGTCTTGGCATCGCGTCATAACGGACTCCGATCCGGAAGCCATCGTCGACAGCTGCAAAAAGAAGAGCATTCTCGACTATCAGGCGATCATGCGCGCATGCTTCGATGAGTACGCTCGCGTCCTGAAGCCGGGCCGCTGGATGACGGTTGTCTTCAGCAATTCGGCAAATGCCGTTTGGCGGGCGATACAGGAAGCACTGGGGACCGCTGGCTTCGTTGTCGCAGACGTTCGAACTCTCGACAAGCAGCAGGGCTCCTATCGGCAAGTTACGAGCACCGCGGTCAAGCAGGATCTCGTCATATCCGTCTACAAGCCGACCGAGACTTTGGCTGAGCGCTTTGCGCTAGGGACGTCGTCGCCAGAAAATGCTTGGGCCTTCGTGACCGAGCATCTGGGCCACGTTCCCGTCTTCTCCAGCGTTGAAGGCGTCGCCGACGTTATCGCCGAGCGCACTGCCCAGGTGCTTCACGATCGCATGGTCGCCTTTCATGTGCAACGCCAACTCTCGGTGCCACTTTCGACCGCAGAGTGTCTGGGTGGCCTGAACCAGCGCTATCCCGAGCGTGACGGCATGTATTTCCTGCCGGCGCAGGTCGCCGAGTACGACCGCAAACGAAACACGGCCGCCGAACTACGCCAGCTAAGCCTCTTCGTGATCGACGAAGCAAGCACCATTCAATGGGTACGCCGCGAGCTTCAGGACAAGCCGCGCAGCTTCCAGGATCTCCAGCCCGCGTTCATGCGAGAAATTCAGAATTGGGCGAAGCACGAGCAGACGGTCGAGCTCAAGGAAGTCCTGCGGCAGAACTGCATCCATTACGACGGCAGCGGAGTGGTTCCGAGCCAGATCCATTCGTACCTGTCCACGAACTTCAAGGAGCTTCGCAATCTCGCCAAAGATGATCCGGCACTAATCGACAAGGCGGCGGATCGCTGGTACGTTCCCGATCCGAGCAAGCAGATCGACCTTGAAAAGCTCCGCCAGAAATCTCTGCTGACGGAGTTCGAAACGTACAAGCAGGCGAAGGAACGCAAACTGAGGCTGTTCCGCACCGAAGCTGTGCGCGCCGGCTTCAAGGCCGCCTATGAAGGGCAGGACTACAAGACCATCGTGAGCGTCTCGGCGAAGCTGCCGGAGAACGTTCTGCAAGAGGACGAGAAGCTGCTGATGTACTACGACGTCGCAAGCATGCGTCTTGGCGATGAGTGAGGTGATGCATGCAGGCGGGAGAGTGGTGGCACAGCATCGACCATGATGAACCCTGCCGCGTCGTAGACTCCGACACGCTGTGGGGACAAACGACTTGCCTGGTCTGGCTGCCGCGCCAGGGGACTGCCGTCCGGGTACTGCAGAAGCGTCTCACCCCGCTGAAATCGGGCGAGTCTCACCTCCTCGACCGCCTCTCCTACGTCAGCGCCGCCGCACGCATCGCCGACTCTCTGGAGCGGGACGCGTTGGTCGCCCCGCTGGAAGGCACGGTCATCCCGCTGCCCCACCAGTTACTCGCTCTGCAGCGCGCTATCTCCGGCGACCGCATCCGCTACCTGCTGGCGGACGAGGTCGGTCTGGGCAAGACGATCGAAGCTGGGCTCATCTTGCGTGAGCTGAAGGTTCGCGGCCTCGTGCGGAGAATCCTGGTCGTCGCTCCTGCGGGATTGGTGCTGCAGTGGCAATCGGAAATGAAGAGCCACTTCAACGAGGACTTCCGACTTATTGTTCCCGGCAGTCTGAGCGCACTCCGTCAGGCGGGCGCCATCGACGAAAATGAGAACCTGTGGCGCATGCACCATCAGGTCATCTGCCCGCTCGATTCGGTGAAGCCCATCGATTCCCGACGAGGCTGGAGCCAGGAGCAGATCGCCCGTTACAATCGCGAACGGTTCGAAAACCTGGTTTTGGCCGGATGGGACCTGATCATCATCGACGAGGCCCATCGCATTGGCGGCAGCACCGACCAGGTCGCCCGCTTCAAGCTGGGTGATGCCCTTTCGCAGGCGGCACCCTACCTGCTGCTGCTTTCGGCGACACCACACCAGGGGAAGTCGGACGCCTTTCGTAGGCTGATCGGGTTTCTCGACGCCGATGCTCTTCCCGGCGACGACGCGATTTCGCGCGAAGTGGTCGCCCCCTTTGTCATTCGCACTGAGAAGCGACGCACGATCGACGCCGAAGGAAACCCACTCTTTAAGCCGCGCTTCACGCAATTGGTACCGATCGAATGGAGGGCGGCGCACGCGGAGCAACGCGCACTTTATGGCGCGGTGACCAATTACGTTCGCGACGGCTACAACCGTGCCATCAAGGAAAAACAGACCGCCGTCGGCTTCCTGATGATCCTCATGCAGCGGCTGATCACCTCCAGCACCGCTGCGATCCGCACGTCCCTGGAACGAAGACTGGCTGTGCTCGATCTGCCCCAGGGCCAGCTTTCGCTATTCCCTGAGGATGTAGGGGAGGACTGGTCCGCGCTGGATGGTCAGCAACAGCTCGATACCATCCTGAAGACGAGCCTGAAGGGCCTCAAGGACGAGCGCAAGGAGGTGGAGTTCCTGTTGTCGGCTGCGCGGCGTTGCGAAGCCAGCGGTCCCGACGTCAAGGCTGAAGCGCTGCTCGAACGCATTCAGCAGCAACAACGTGAGGAGAACGACTCAACTCTGAAGGTGCTGATTTTCACGGAGTTTGTTCCAACCCAGGTGATGCTTGCCGATTTTCTTGAGCGTCGCGGTTTCACCGTCGTGTCGCTCAATGGCGCGATGAATTTGGAAGAACGACAGCAAGCGCAACGCCGCTTTGCAACCGATGCGCAGATTCTCAGCTCCACCGATGCCGGCGGTGAGGGTCTGAACCTGCAATTCTGCCACGTGATCGTAAACTACGACCTTCCGTGGAACCCGATGAAGATCGAGCAGCGAATCGGCCGCGTCGATCGCATCGGGCAGAACCACGTTGTTCGGGCGATGAACTTCGCGCTCGCGGATACGGTTGAGCTTCGTGTCCGAGAGGTGCTGGAAGAGAAGCTTGCAAGAATTCTCGAAGAGTTCGGCGTCGATAAGCTCGCCGACGTACTCGATTCCGAGGACGGCGGCGTGCCTTTCGAGGCTCTGTTTGCGCAGGCGATGATCGCGCCCGAGGATGCCGAACAGCGAGCTGCCGGTGTGGCGGACGAGATACGTCGTCGAGCGGAGGAGACCCGCGCGAGTTCTAGACTGCTCAGCGCAACCAAGCGGTTGGACCCCTCTGCGGCACAGAAGATCGCAAACCATCAGATGCCATATTGGACCGAGCAGATGACCCTCGGTTATCTGCGCAGCCAGGAGTCAGCGGGCGCGTCCGTCAAGCCGGCCGGCATCGGCTACGACATTCGCTGGCCCAATGGCGAAACCTTCCTCGCAGCCGTGTTTAACCGTGCCGATGCGGATCGGCCTGGTGCCACAATGATCTCGCTCGAAGACGAGAGGGTTCGGAAACTCACAATCAGTGTGCCTGTATTCGCACCCGGCCAGCCGATACCCTCGGTCGTCTTTCCGGACGTATCCGACAAGACAAGCGGGTTCTGGTCCTTGTGGCGGATCAGCCTGCACACCGTTGGCGGCCGGAAGCAGCGCTTCCTTGCGATTTTCCTGGCTGATGACGGCCGCGTATTTGGCCCCGCGGCGCGCACGATCTGGGAACGGCTGATCGACATTCCGAACGGTCTGAGCCAATCGGGAGAGAAGATTTCAGGTCCTGATACTATCGATGCGTTCGATGCCAGCCGCAAGGCTGCTGAAGCGCGGGGCGCCGCGGTCTTCGAGGAACTGGCCGCTGCTCATCAGATGGGCATCATGCGCGAGCGCAAGAAGGGCGCGCACGCATTCTCATCGCGTCGCCGTGCCATCGAGCGGCTCGGGCTACCCCAAGTCCGGGCTCACCGCCTTCGGATCTTGGAAGACGAAGAGCAGGTATGGCCCCGAGAGCTTACTTTGCGGGAAGCCGCGCTCCCTGATCTCGCCGCCGTCCTCATGGTTCGGGTAGCGCCAACGAGAGGCAGCCTATGAGTGGCTCGTCACCCAGCGGCACATGGCGCGAGCCCATTCTGGCTCAGTTCAGTCGTGACATCGCCAGTGTCGCGCGCCTGACCGTGGTGGCGGATCCCGACGGGTTGCTGACCGAGAAGGGCATTGTTGACGGTGTCCGCCAGCGCGGATTCGAGATCGTGCCATTCGAGGACCACGTCGCATTTCGATACGCCTATGAGCGGCGTTTCCGGGACGTCTGGGACCACGGCAACAATACAAACCTCGTCGTCGTTCTGCGAGCGACGCGTTCGGACATCAGTGGTCTTCCCTTCGACCTGCTTCAGCAAGCGGAACGTGACCGACGGCTACTTTCTTTCAGTCTCGCAGAGCTGTTCCCTTCGCTCGCCCCTCATGTCCTTTCCGAGCTCAATCGGGGTGATCTCGATGCCGTGTCCGGCGCCCAGCAGCTGTTCAAGCCAGAACCTATGGGCGAGAACGCGACGCGGGACTTTCTTCTGCGAAATGTGTTTCAGCTCGATCCTGCCCAAATCCAAAGCGACGCTGACCTGCTCCGCGCCCTTCTGCGGCGCCACTACAGCGGCAGGGTGGTTCCAAAATCGCTGGACGACCGATTGATCCATCTGCTGCGGTTCACCGGGCGATGGCACGATTGGCCGCTCGATCAGATTCTGCCTAGCCGCGCGGCCTTTCTGGAGTTCCTGCAGGAGAGGTGGCCGATCTTCTTGCAGCATCGTTTGGACTCGCAAGGAGGTGGGCTGCGCGAGGAGCCTGAACCCTACGATCTACGGTTCTCTGGTCCGACGAATCTCCCCTTCGACCACGACGACGTACGGGTCTACATCGACAATCTCTTCACGGACGGTTTGCTAGCCCCGACGAACAAAGTTTCTCAGTCGCTTGTCGAGGGAACATGGATGACTGTCGGCGTGGCGGGATCCGAGTCCGCCGACCACACATCGCGTTTCCGAAGACTCCTGGAGCTGCTGGACTCCAACAGCCCATCGGTGAGCAGCGATCATCATGAGTGGGTTCAGGCGGCAGCTCGTTGGGCCGAGATCGTCGCATTGCTTTGGACCCTGCCGGGAGATGTGGCGGCCGAGGATAAGGATCGCTTCAACGCCGCACACCAGCAGATTGAGCAGAGCTTCTGCGAGTGGATGATCGCGCATTACGCCTCTCTGCACAGCCTTTCCTATCTGCCTCGGCCGGTCATGCTTCATCAGATCCCGAAGTACATGGCCCACCGGCTCGCCGCGAAAGGAGCCGCTGAGAAACTGGCCGTTGTCGTGATCGACGGCCTGGCCATGGATCAGTGGGCTGTTGTCCGTCAGGAAATGCCGCATCGGAAATGGGTGACCGAGGAATTCGGCGCTTTCGCCTGGGTGCCGACCCTGACATCCGTGTCGCGCCAATCGATTTTTGCGGGTGATCCTCCGTTCTATTTTGGGCAGAGCCTCGACACGACGCGCAAGGAAGAGCAGCATTGGTCCCGCTTCTGGGAAGATCGCGGTCTCCGGAAAGGCGACGCCGTCTATGCCTGTCAGGGGCATTGTCAGGTTAACTCTCCGCCCGGCACAATGCCGGGATGAACACTCGCCGGCCCCGCTACCATCGGCATCGCTTTCCGCCCGAAATCATCAGCCATGCCGTCTGGCTCTACCACAGATACTGCATGAGCTTCCGGGATGTTGAGGATTTGCTGGCCGAACGAGGAATCATCGTGTCCTACGAAACCGTTCGCCAGTGGTGCGGGAAGTTCGGCCCCGACTACGCTCGGCAGTTGAAGCGACGACAGGGTCGACTCGGAGATACGTGGTTCCTGGACGAAGTCTTCGTGACGATCAACGGTCAGCGCCAGTATCTCTGGCGCGCGGTGGATCAAGACGGTGACCTGATCGACATCCTCGTACAACCCCGTCGGGACGGGCGTGCAGCGCGGAGATTCTTTCGCCGACTGTTGAAGAGTCAGCGACAGGAACCCGTGCGGCTCGTGACCGACAAGCTGGGCAGCTACCGTGTCGCCCATCGGGACCTCATGCCGCTGGTCACCCATGACACGAGGCGATACGCGAACAATCGCGCCGAAGTCTCGCATCAACCCACGCGACAACGCGAACGTCAGATGCGAGGCTTCACGTCATCCGACCACGCGCAGCGGTTCTTGCATGTCCACGGTGTCATTCAGAATCTATTTCGCGTGGGTCGACACCTGCTCAGGGCGGCTCATCATCGGATGTTGCGAGCACGGTCGTTCACCGTATGGGCCCAGGTGACGGCAGCCTGATCCTGGGATCAACTCGCCTCATTCTGGCCCGGACTCGTTAAGTTGACAGTGCCCATTTGGGTCAATGCCTTCTGCATATGCTGGATGTGTGAGGCCGCGTACTCGATCAGCCGCTCCCGCTGTCGCAGATACGCGCGCAGGGCCACGACGTCCTGGTGGGGACGGAAGCTCCCGCGCAACAGCCCAAACTGGTGGAGCTGCTGGAGCCACTGGCAATCTTTGACGTCCGTCTTGCGGCCGGGAACGTGCTTCACCTCACGTGCGTTGACCAGGAGCACCTCGAAGCCCCGCGCCTCGAAGGTTTCGAAGAGCGGAATCCAATACACCCCCGTGGACTCCATCGCCACCGTCGAGATGCCCACAGCGGCCAGCCAATCGGCCAGTCGATGCAGGTCATGAGTGAAACTACGGAAGGTCCGAACGGGCTCTGGGTCGCGGTCTGCCGACACGGCCACAACATGAAACCGGAAGCCCACGTCGATTCCGGCCGCGTCCGGATGAACGGTGGAAAAACCTTGTCGTGTCCGCCGCCGCTTCGTCCTCGGTTGTCCTGGCATCGGTGCCTCCCTTGGGTAGGTGTAACCGAGGGCAGGACGGCGGAACCGAATACTTTCCTACACGGGATCGCGCATGCGCGTCACCACTCGCAAGTCCGCAAGCGTCCGTGGGCCAGGTTTTTTAACGGGGTCAATGCCACCAAAAAGCAGACGGCCGCTCCCCTCGGCTGCTTCGCAGCATACGCGGTCCTGGAGTTTCTGTCCCTACAGGAAACGGTGCCACCCGTCGGACGGTTTTTTTAGCATGTCGTGCTCCATGCGCAACTCGCGATTGTCTTTGCGCAAGGCGGCTAGCTCGGTGCGCTCCTCGGTCGTTAGCCCGGTCTTGCCCTTGGTCCGATCCGCCCGGGCCTGCTCAACCCAGTTGCGGAGCGACGACTCGGTCAACCCCAAATCGCGCGCCGCGGCCGCGACCGGCTTGCCCTCATCGAGGACCAGGCGCACCGCGCCGGTCTTGTAGGCGTCCGTGAAGCTCCGCCGCGTCCGCCGCGCCTTGCTGTCTGCCATGGTGGCCATCGTATTCCCCTTTGGAAAGATGTCCACCGAATCGGATCAAGCTCACTCAGAGTGTCCTGCGGGCTAAATCCTGGGGCTTGGTATCAGCGAGCGGATAGACTTCCAACCGATGGGTATTGTTGACATCTTCTCGAAACGCCAACGGCGGATGAGAGGCGAGCTTCCGGACGTGTACCAGTACGACGACTTGCCGATCGGCTTCCGTAGGCAGTTTGTCTTCATCTTGGAAGACGTATTCACGCCGAAGAATGAATCACCGTATCACCTACAAAGCATTCGGTCTAAGTGGTTCAAGACCATCCATAGCCTTTTGGCACGAGAGCTTGAGGTTTTTCAGCTTACTGAGGGAGAGAACGATCCGTGGAAGGGGGTCGTCGGTTTTTTCTTGAACACCACCAACGTCGAACATGCCCTATCCGTAATCGAAATATCGCTCGTTTCTGCGGAAGCGGTACAGCAGCAGAAACAATTCTTATTCTTCAACATGACGGTAAACGATGCCGTCAAAGAACTGAATGTGCGGTTCTCGGAACACGGTATCGGATATCAGTTCGAATCATCGAGGATAGTGAAGGTCGACTCCCAGTTTCTCCACCAGGAGGTTGTGAAACCAGCGCTGCAGCTCCTTAAGGCGAAGCACTACTCGGGTGCGAACGACGAATTCAGGAAGGCCCATGAGCACTACCGCCATCAGCGTTACAGCGAGGCGGTCAATGAATGTCTAAAAGCGCTAGAGAGCACATTAAAGGTTATCTGCAAGAAGAGAGAGTGGCCTTTTTCCGCCGACAAGGATACGGCGAAAAAACTTCTTGAGATTATCTTAGAGAAGGGACTCGTTCCTGGCTATCTGGAGAACAAGTTCACTGGTTTGCGGTCGGTGCTGGAAAGTGGTGTCCCAACCATCCGGAACCGGGAAAGTGGTCATGGGGCGGGAGAAGAACCCCGCCACATTCCTCAACACCTCGCCGCCTACGTCCTTCACCTGACGGCGTCGGCCATCGTCTTCATATCGCGCTGTGACGATGAGTTTTAGCACCAACAGGCAAGCCTCTGAGGCCGGCGCAGGGCATTGTCAACTTGTTGAGGGCAGCGCGCTCTTGCCACGTGACATCGACGTCCCCGATTGTTCTCAGCAGGCGCACGTCACCGCATCCCATTCCACGAACGCGCAGGTGCGGAGCAGGCGGTGGTGAGCCGACCGCAGGAGGTGTCGACCGACGCGGAAGAGATTCTGCACGATACCGTGAACCGACGCGAACCGTTGGAGCTGAGCGGTCGACGTGAAACGCCGCATCTGGCGCTCACGCTGTCTGGTCGGTTGATGGGAGACCTCAGCGCGGGTGTTCGCGTCCTGATCGGTGCAGTGAAGCACCGATGGCATCACCGTGCGACAGACAGCCGAGTAGCTGCGCAGCTTGTCGGTAATCAGGCGTCGCGGCACATGCCGCTGGGTCTTCAGTCACATGCGAAAGAAGCGCACCGCGGTGTGCCGATTCCGTCGCGGTTGCACGAGGATGTCGAGGACGTCACCGTCCTCATCCACGGCGCGCCACACGTACTGCTGGCGACCCTCGAGCGTGACGAACACCTCGGCGGGCACTGACGCCCCTATATGTCAAGACACACATTCAGGCAGCGTGTGCGACGTCTCGACGAGCGCGGAAGTCGGTCATGACGCGCTGGTAGATCTCGCGCGCGAGGAAACGTTTGAGGCACCGGATGATCTCACGTTTGGTGCGGCCGTCGGCCGTACGTCACACAACGTAGTCGACCGTTGGCTGGTGGTACCGCATGCGGACGATGACCGACCGATAGAGGGCGGCGTTGGCCTGGCGGTGACCGCCCCGGTAGAGGCGGTGCCGCCCAGTGGTCCTCCCGGACGAGGCGGGGATGGGACACGCGCCACAGAGCTTCGCGAAGGCGGCCTCCGAGCGAATCCGCTCGGGGTTGTCGCCGAAGACAATCAAGAACTCGGCCGCGCTGTTGGCGCCCACCCCGAACCCCGCCCGGAGGGTGGGCGACGTCTCGGTCGTGAGTCGCGCGAGGTGCCGGTCGTGTGTGGCGATTTCCTCGGCGAGGGCGAACCAGCGTCGGGCCAGCGCCCGCAGGGTGTACTTTGCGGAGGCGGTGGGCGTGTCAAGGCGACCTGGCCGGAGGGCTGCACAGCGCGCCAGCAGGCGCGGAGCGGTGAGGCCGTGGAGGGGTTCTCGCACCACAGACGGCGCGTTGACGCTGATCGGCTTCAGCGTGTTCATCGCCGCGGTGCGCGCCTTCACGGCGGTATCCCGCGCGACTTTGAGCTGCCGGATCATCTCGCCGGCACCATCCGCGGGCTTTGGCGTCGCGGTCGCTTGGCCCGCCAGCACCGATCGGGCGGCGGCCTCGGCGTCGATCCGGTCGGACGTGCCGGCGACGCGGCGCAGGCGCCGGTCCGCTCGATTCACTTCCACAACACGATGCCCCGCTCGGCGGACCGCACGCGCAAGGCCCACGCCATAGCCGCCGGTGCCTTCGATGCCGAACGCCTGGATCCGCCCGTGGGTCTCGGCCCACGTGAGGAGGGCCTGATAGCCGCCTGAATCGGCGGCGAACGACTGGTCACCCAGATGGATCCCACAGGTGTCGATCACCACCGCAACGTGGATGTGCTTATGGGTATCGACACCGACGATCGCCCCGCGGACCTCAGGCCGTGGCGTCAGGTTGTTGGTCACGGGTGGCCTCCTCGGTTGCGGCCGCTGCCTCGACCAGCTGGACGGACAGGACTCTGACGGGCCATGGGGAGCAGGCCCCTATCGGGTCACGGGCCAGCCGATCAGGTAGCTGCCGTAGGTTCGCCGATGGCCGATGACCGACAGATCAGCAGCGAGGACCAGAGGTCAGTCAAGTTGAGGGTCAGGTCACCGCCCACCGGCACCCACCGGTGTCACTGAGCAATCCCGACAGGCAGGGGAATCATGCTCACAGTCAAGTTGCGGTCGCAACTGGCAAAGTAGGCCGATGACGAGCCCGTCGCCCAGCGACCGCGGATATCGGTTTCCACCCGAGATCATCAGCCACGCCGTCTGGCTCTACCACCGATTCTGCCTGAGTTTCCGTGATGTGGAAGATCTGCTCGCCCCTTCGGGTGAAGAAATGGGTCATCTGGAGCAGGCAAAACGGAAATCTCAGCTAGAATGGCACTCGTTGTGCTGGCCCAACTAATTGACCTCTACATGCTCATCGTGCTGGGCGCTGTCATCATCTCGTGGCTCAAGCTCCCGCCGACAAACACCGTCACGATCGTGCTGCACCGGCTGACTGAGCCGGTCCTTGGCCCCATTCGCCGCGTGCTGCCACAGGTGGGCGGCCTCGACTTCTCGCCACTTGTGCTGCTGATCGCGCTGCAATTCCTTAGACGGCTACTCTAGACACGACACCGTGTGGACGCGAGGGCCAAACACGACGGGGACGGCACTACAATCAGCCGACGATTGTCGTTGCCTTGTGACAGAGGTAAGGAGTTCCTCAACTGATGGTCACCCTCGAAACACCACGCCCCGTGCTCCGTCCGCCGGAAGCCTCGGACGTCGTACCCTTCATGGAGATTCACGGTACAAGGTGTTTTTCGCTACGAGGGGTATTGTCAAGTTGAGGCTGACGGCCGTTTTTGATGCCCAG
>CBDBHJ010000007.1:0-438388 GCA_965205435.1 Vicinamibacterales bacterium | reverse complement strand
CGCCGTGTCGTGGCGGCAGCTGGTCCCGCGCTCTTTTTCACAAACATCAAGGGGGCCGAGTTCCCCCTCGTGACCAACCTGTTCGGCACATCCCGTCGCGCCGAACTGGCGTTCGGTGAGCGTCCACAGCGCCTGATCCGGCGCCTGGTTGACCTCGTGGAGACGGTATTGCCCCCGACCCCGGCCAAGCTGTGGGGTGCCCGCGATCTTGGATTCGAGCTGCTCAAGGTCGGGATGAGACGTGGAAAAGGTGGCCCGGTGACGGAGGTCGTGACCGGCGACGTCCGGCTGGACAGGCTCCCGGCGCTGACAACCTGGCCCGACGACGGTGGCCCTTTCATCACGCTTCCACTGGTCTTCACCGAGCACCCCGATGGGCGTGGCCACAACCTGGGGATGTATCGCCTCCAGATCCACGACGCGCGCTCGACCGGGATGCACTGGCAGATCGGAAAGGGGGGCGGCTTTCACTACCAGGTCGCCGAGAGCCGTAACGATGCGCTGCCGGTTACGGTGTTTCTGGGCGGTCCTCCCGCGCTGATGCTGTCGGCGGTCGCTCCCCTACCGGAGAACGTGCCAGAGCTGATGCTGGCGTCGTTGATTGCGGGCGAGCGCCTGCGACTTTCGGAGGGAGCGTGGGCACATCCGCTGGTTTCGACGGCCGAGTTTGCGTTGATCGGCGAGGTCCAACCCTATGCCAGACGGCCAGAGGGTCCGTTCGGTGATCACTACGGGTATTACTCGTTGCGACACGACTATCCGGTGCTCGACGTGCGGACGGTCGCACGCCGGCGCGATGCCATCTATCCGGCGACGGTCGTTGGCAAACCCCGACAGGAGGACTTCTTCATCGGCGACCTGCTGCAAGAGCTCTTGTCGCCCTTGTTTCCGCTCGTCATGCCGGCGGTGGAACAGCTGTGGTCGTACGGTGAGACCGGGTATCACTCGTTGACGGCTGCCGTCGTCAAGCAACGATACGCACGTGAGGCGATGGCCAGCGCATTTCGCATTCTGGGTGAGGGGCAGCTCTCGCTCACAAAGCTCTTGCTGGTCACCGACCAACCGGTCGACCTGAAAGACTTTCCCAAGACGTTGGAGCATGTGCTGGCCCGAACCCACACCGAAACCGACCTGTACATCCTCTCCAACCTCTCCATGGACACGCTCGACTACACCGGGCCCGAGGTGAACAGAGGTTCCAAAGGTGTGTGGCTGGGGCTTGGTGATCCGGTTCGGGACCTGCCTCGAGAGTTTTCTGCGACCGATCTGCCACGAGGCCTGACCGACGTGCTGGTGTTCTGCGGCGGGTGTCTGGTCGTGGGTGCCGGGTCGTACGCGGACGATGCGGGCGCACCAGGCAGAATCGCCGCGCATCCGGCGTTTGCCGGCTGGCCGCTGGTCGTTGTCAGCGACGAGCCGATACGAGCGGCGAAGAGCCCGATCAATTTCCTGTGGACGACGTTTACCCGGTTCGAGCCGGCCGCCGACGTCCATGCGGCGTCAACCCGAGTGGTTCGGAACCACCTGGTGTATACATCGCCGGTCGTCATCGATGCGCGGATGAAGCCAGGATTTCCGGCGGAGCTCACCTGTCGACCGGATGTCGCCGCAACCGTTTCGGAACGCTGGCGTGAGTATTTCCCTGGGGCCGCGGTGGAGATGGGCGACGCGGAACGGGGACACCTGGACTAGAGTCAAGGGTCGGATAGTCTAAACCGAGGCAACAAGAAGAGGAGTCCTGTGGGTGGGAGAACCGGACGCACACAACGAGTTGGGGGCGCTGAGCAGGTGGCCAGACGTCTGCAGTCCGCACCGAGTATGCCGCGCTGCTCAGTGAGCTCTCAGAGGTGTTGGCGATCTGTCACCTGCAGCTGACCCGGGGAGAAACGAAGACGGTCCAGGGCGAGCTCAAACGTCTCAGCCGAGCGCTGGCCACGTCGGCCAGGGATTTTCGGTCAGTTGGCGACGACTGATCGTACCTACCATCGAAACTCGCGTCGACTCACCTCATCGTGGAGTCGCTGGCTGACGGCCGTAGCGGCGCTGCTCTCGAGGAACGGAATATCGATCGTGTGGCCGATTCGCTCGGCACCGGCAGTATCGATTCGAACCGACGCCATTCCACTTCTACGGTCAAGCGGCGTTTCACCACGCTCGACTGTCTGAACCTTGCTGTAGCGGACCAGCTTCACCGAGCGATCCCACCAGCCACTCTTGAACACGACACCCCATGGCGTCAACGAGTAGGACGCGTGCCTCACGAAGAGTCGCGCATGCACAAGGGCCAGAAGCGATGCCGGCAGCGCGAAAACCGGCACGACCAGCCAGGAGCCGAGGAGCCCCCCTACGAGAATCGTGACGAGCGCCACGATGATCAGCCATCGTCGAAAAATTCGAAGCCAGGCCCGTTGAGCAATCGGTCCCCAGTTCACGTTGTCGAGGTCGACGGAGGGGAGAATCTCCTTCAACAGGCTCGGCACCCGCTCGCTGTCGATCATCGGAGCCAGCCACTGGCTTTTGGCCTTTGGTGAACCACCTTCTAGGCCCATGTCGAGGTCTTCTCCGCTTCCGCCCACGGTTCGGAGCTCGATCGATTGACGGTCGAACCAGCGGTGTAGCGGAGAGGCGGTCGTGGTCAGCGACTGGATGCGAGGCGTCGGAATGGTCCGCGAGATCCGTGTGAAGAGGCCGTACTCCGTTCGCAGGTCGGCGCCGCTGCGTGTAAGCGTGAAGCCGTGCAGCTGGACCATGAACCAGGCGATGGAGAGTGCTCGCAGAAGCAGGGCCGCGGTCACCACCACCAGCAGGACGACGAGAACAGCCGCGAGCAGAGGTGTACTCGAAAGTGTGTCAGTCAACCACGCTGACTCCAGAGACCCTTCGAGCCACTCCTCGAGGTTGAGCGAGCGTTCTTGCTGCCACAGCACGCCCAGGACGGCTGTGACGACCACGAGTCCTTTGTTGCTGACGATCCCGAGCTTGCCAAGCTCGCGGCCGGAGAGCTGCAGCAGCACCGTGGCGGCCGGTGCGACCGAAGGGCCATGAGCCCGTTCGGCCAGGCCACGTCGATCGGCGAAGACGCGGGAGCGCATCTCATCGATCTTGTCGAGTGACAGCACGCGAATCACCGCCTCGGGGCGGTCACCACTTGCCGTTTCGATCCGCACCAGCGCGACGTTTAGCATCCGATGGAGCGGGTTCTGGACGAGGTCGATGTTCTGAATCCGCGCATACGGTATATGGCGTTCCGTTCGAGTGAAGATCCCGTCCCGGATCACCAGCTCATCCTCGCCGAGGTCGTATCTGAAGACGATGTACTGGATGACCGCCCCGGCTGTCGCCGGGATAATGACCAGCGCCGCCCACAGCTCGTAGTTGCTGCCGCGAGACGCGAAGAGGAGCACGACCAGCGGGATCATGAACCCCTTGGCGGCCTGGGCGCTGGTGAAGAGCCACGAGAGCGGATGGAGGCGCTGTTCCTCAGACACCGACATGGTCGCCCTCGGCCCCGATCAGGAGATCGCGAATTGGTAGCGCAACCTGATAGGACAGCCCACTCAGCGGTACCGATGCGTCCTGGGTACCGGCCGTATGGACGATGAGCGTAGCGAGTTCAAACTGGCGCTGGAGTGGTCCCTGCAACACGTCGGTGTGCTGGATTCTCGATCTGGGTACGAACGTTTCCGAACGCCAGAAGACGCCGCGTCGGATGGTCAATCCGTGCTGGTCGACTCGATATCGGACCCGTCGGTATCGAGCATCGGGCCAGATGTAGCTCGTCACTGCGGCCATGACAGTGAGCACGGCCCAGGCGGCGAGAAGACCGAGCTTGAGGCCGTCACCCCACGGAGCCGCGACCGCCGCCACCCCCAGGGCACCTAGCGCCGGAAGCGTAACAGCGGCGGTGAGGAGGCCTCCGGTGAGTCGCGCCGCGGTGACTGAACGTGAATCGAGCGACTGGTCCCCGTCTAGGGGGGCACTAGGCGTGATCCCGTCCTCGGAAGATCCGGTCGAGGCTGATCGGACCTGAGTCCCGCGTCGCGAAGTACAGAAAGACAAAGCAGTAGAGGATGGCCCGCTCGCCGCCGTTTACGGTCGGCCAGAAGCCCCGCGGATGGTGAGAGAGGAAGTAGGCAAACGCCATCTCCCCGCTGGCGAGGAAGGCGGCCCACGGCGTGTAGAGTCCAACCATGATCAAGGCACCGGCCACCAGCTCGATCACGCCGGCGGCCCCAGCTTGTGAGAGCAGCTCGACCGGCGCGTCCCGCGAGAGCACTCCAAACATCTTCTCGATGCCATGGAGGGAGAAGGAGAACCCCACGACGACTCGAGCGATCGAGAACACGACCTCCGAAACACCCCTAAGTGGTTTCATGCTGGCTCCATCCCGCATTGTTTCCGCACGACCCATTCTACAACCGCGTCTCCGGCGCTCCGAACCTTTGCTTGGCCACCTCCGTATACGATGGGCAGGGAGGCACGTTATGACCCGTCAGACATTGTGGGTGTGTGCGCTGTTGGTCGGCATCATCGTTACCGCCGCGCCAACCAGCGCTCAAGAGGCGCAGAGCTGGCTGCATGTCCAGATTGAGGGCGGCGGCGACAACGACGGCAACGTCGCCGTCAATTTACCGCTACAGGCAGTGGGCGCCGTGATGGCCATGGCTCCAGACAATATTATTTCGCCGGATGGGCGTCTGGTCGTGGCAGAAGAGCACGGTCTGTCCGTGAGTAGCCTCCGACAGGCCTGGCAGGGTGTCAAGGACGCCGGTGATGCCGAGTTCGTGACGCTCAGGGAAGAGGAGCGGACCGTCCGTGTCGCGAGAGCGGGTGACCAGATCGAGATTCGCGTCGAGCACGTCGCGGACGATGCTGAGACGGTTCGTGTCGACCTTCCGCTGGCCCTTGTCGACGCGCTGCTGTCAGGTGAGGGAGAAACTCTCAATATCGCGGCGGCACTCGACCAGCTGAGCACGCTGCGTGGTGACATCGTCCGGGTGACGGAAGAGGAACGACAGATCCGCGTCTGGGTCGACGAACAGTCGGTGCAATGACGGAGCCGGCGGTCTAGATGCCCGTCGGGACCCGCAACCACCCCGGTGCGGTTCCAACAGACGATCGGATACGATCGAGCTGTGGCGGTCCTGAACCAGCCGGAGCACGAGACCTGGATGCGTCTGGCCTATCGCGAGGCGGCGCGCGCCTTCGACGTCGGCGAGGTTCCAATCGGCGCGGTGCTCGTCTGCGACGGTCGTGTGGTAGGCACCGGCTACAATCAGCCGATCGGAGCTGTCGATCCTACGGCCCATGCCGAGGTCGTGGCACTTCGGGCCGGCGCGGCCAATATCGGAAACTATCGTCTGACCGGGGCGACGCTCTATGTCACCGTCGAGCCGTGCCTGATGTGTGCCGGCGCGCTCGTGCACGCCCGTGTTGGCACTCTCGTCTTCGGCGCACCCGAACCACGGACCGGCGCCGTCAGATCGGTCATGCGGGCGCTCGACCATCCGGCTCACAATCATCGAGTGGAGGTGGTCGAGGGGGTGCTTGGCCAGGAGTCTCGTGAGCTGATGCTCCGCTTTTTCAGGAGCGCCGCGAAAAATCGGATGCCGCGGTATCCTAAGGAGCTCGACGCTGGAGTCTACCCAGCGACGAACGACCAGCGACGAACGACCGACGACTGACGACTCGCGACTCACGACTCTTACGGAGAGGTACCGAAGTGGTCGTAACGGGGGCGCCTCGAAAGCGTCTTGTCGGGTAACCGGCACGTGGGTTCGAATCCCACCCTCTCCGCCATTTATTTTAGATAACACCTTTATTATCAGTGACTTATGTTTATCATATGGAGTCATGGTCCCCCACATGGTCCCCATATTATCCAAACCCGCGTGGGAAGCCGCTCTCCGACGACGATGGCGGCACGGCGGCGATGCCGAGTTCTTTGATCAATTTCGACGGCGTCATGTCGGAGAGCGGCTTCCCGCACGGACTGCGGAACACCAGGCCCGCTGCAGAGCCGATGCGGCTCCGGATCGAGTGTCCCGCATGTTCATGCCGGTACGCTGCGATCGGCGCGGCGTTCTTCTGCCCGGCCTGCGGGCACAACGCCGCTGACCTGATGTTCACACAGTCGGTTGCCGGCATCCGCAGCGCACTCGACGCCGTTCCGGGCGTCCGCGCTGCGATTCCGGACCGGGACACCGCGGAAACGACCCATCGCCTGATCGTCGAGAACGGCCTCCAGAACCTGGTGGCCGCCTTCCAGCGGTATGGCGAAGCGCTATATGCGAGGTTGCGTCGGCGCAGCCGGCGCGGCGCAATGCCTTCCAAAACCTGACCGAAGGCACCGCCTTGTGGTACGGCGCCACCGGCAAGCATTACGGCGACTACATCAGCAGCACAGAGCTTGCGACGCTGCCCCCGGGGGGCGGTGCTCAGGCGCGCGGCCGAGGAGTTCGAACAACGGGTGTTCCTGTCCACCCTGAACGACATTCGGAATTTCTGCGAGGCGTTCGGGATCGAGGAACCGAGGTCGAAGTCCCGGGCGAGCGGGATTCCAAGGGTCTTCAAGTTCCTCGTGACCATGGACGTGGCAGACGTGGAGAGGATGTTGGATGACCGGATGTTCTCGGGACCGGCCCAGCACGGCCCCATCGCAGACGCCATCCGAGGTAAGGCGAAGGAATATCGCGACGCGGCGATTGATCACAGCTGAGCGCTTGCTCCCATAGAGGCGAGTATCGGCCGCCACCGGGCCCCTTGCTGTCGTCACTCACCAAGATCATCACTGGATCTGAGTCCAAGCAGCCTGCCGGCCCGAATGCCCATCCTCTTGTTGTGCGCCATTAGCCCTGCTCCGCGGCGGCAGTCGGGTAGCGCGCACCGCGCCGCGCCAGGTCGCTACGCTGACCTCCGGTCCCTGTCACGTTCGCTGCTACTGCGCTCCTGGTCCTCCCGCCACCGCTCCCGCACGGCCTCCTGTCCAGGTCGCTCATCCCCTTCCGCCAGCTCTACACGAGCGGAAGGGCAATCACGCCCACAACGGACAGGAGACAACCAATGGCGCACAACAAAGACGACAACCCCACCGCCAACCGCCCGTGGTTCGGACCCATCCCCACCGGTGCCGATTGGAACCCGGCCCACGGCGCCGATCCTGACGTTATCGACTTCCACCGCTACGCGGCCGGCGAGCCAGAGCACATCGTTCTCTCATCGGTCGACACCCTCACGCGCCTGAATCGCATCCGTTGGCGATGAACCTAACCGTCGCCAACGGCTCCACACCAGCTCCCCGCTGCCCATCTCTCACTGCGACTTCCGCAACACCTATCCGCACCTTCCCACCCCGCCGCTACGCGGCCGTACGCGGGAGCGCGATCCCAACGCCCCCGACTACGCTCCACACCCGGACGGCCTACACTCCCAACCGCCGCCATGACTCTGCATCCAGCGCCACCTATCCACCGACACGACCCCGCCAATCTCGCCTCATGTTGTCTGCCATCAGCCCCGCTCCGCGGCGGCAGTCGGGTAGCGCGCACCGCACCGCGCCAGGACGCTCCGCTTACCTTCGGTCCCTGTCACGTCCGTTGCCACTGCGCTCCTGTTCCTCCTGCCACCGCTCCCGCACGGCCTCCTGTCCAGGTCGCTCATCCCCTTCCGCCAGCTCTCCGTGAGCGGAAGGGCAATCACGCCCACAACGGACAGGAGAAACGAAATGGCAAACAACACCAACGGCAAGCCCGTCGCGGAGATCCGAGTCGGCAGGATAATCGCCGCCATCTGGCAGAACACCCCCACGGACGAAGGCGTGTTCTACAGCGTCCACATCACCCGCCTTTTCCGCCGCGGCTCCACCTGGGATCGCACTCCCGCATTCGGCCGCGATGACCTTCTGACGGTCGCGAAGGTCGCCGACCTCGCCAACACGCGGATCTACGAGTTGCAGAACGCAATCGAATTCCGCAACCCGCAGGACGACGCCGACGCCGCCTAACGCACGAAACGCCGCGGCGGGACTGCTCCCCGCCGCGGCCTTCTCTCTGCATGCGAGCGCCGGCCGGCTGCCTTGGTGCACAACTCCATTGAGGGCTGAGAGTCTCCCGTGACTCCGCCTGCCGGTCATCCGATCATCTCGCCATCGGGTATCCCGAGCGCCGTCATGGTGTTCAGGATCTTGCACCCCAACCTCACCTCGACTCTCTGGGACGCCAGTCCCCTCGCTCGCATCGCTGAGCCCAGGATGGCCTTGTAGCGGTGGAACGTCGTCTCCACCTTGCTTCGCCTGCTGTAGCCCGATGCGACGTACCACTGCCGTTTCCCAACACGTGATCGTGCTCGGATGTTACGATTCCGCTGTCGCGTGCCCGCGGAGTCGAGCGCGAGCTGAGCGCCCTTTCGTGGCGGTATCAGCACCTTCGGCGATCGATGAGCACGGTGATGCTCCAGCGTCTTCTAGACGTCGCCGGTGTCGTACGCGGCGTCGGCCTTGGCCGAGGCGATGGGACGCTCGATCTGGCCGACGAGTGACGCCACCCGGGAAGCGTCTCGAGCCCGCTTGCTCGTGAGCTCGCAGGCGACCACGTCACTGGTTTGCTCATCCACAGCGAGGTGCAGCTTGCGGTAGTCCCTGGCTTTCGGCGGAGTGCGCAACTGGCCGACGTGCACTGAAAGACCGCTGCTGTCGATGAGGAGGTGGACGGGCTTCACGGTTCGCCTCTCGCAGGAAGCAACCTTCCCCAGCCTCGCCTTGCGCCTCGAGATCGTGCTGTGGTCGGGCACGTCGTGCTGTGGTCGGGCACGTCGTTGTCCAGATTCAGGAGCGTCAGCAGCGAGCGCAGGAAGCCCTCAGTCTGCCTGGACGCCAGGCCAAACACCAAGCCCAAGGTGACCGTCGTCTCGATGGCGTGGTTCGAGTACTTGCGTTGTCGGCCTGGCTTCCTGCGCGTCGGCCTCGGCGAGTTCCAGTTGGCGAGCTTGCCATCGGTGAGTCCGAGCCAGACGGTCAGACTCCCGCGAGCGCGGAGACCCGTCTCGTACTCCCGCCAATTCCGGACACGGTAGGCCTTCTGGACGTACTTCCGCTGGGTGCGCTTGACACTCGTCATGCGGGACCTCGGATCTCGGGGTGGAGGGCAATTATTGACCGAGATCGCGAGTTGTGCACCAAGGCACCGATTAGTTCGCCTCATCCTGGTCCAGGTTAGTTAACTTGACAGTAACCCCTTGACGTTGATTTGATGTTGTTGATGATGAGGACCTGGCCTCGGCGGGGAGTTCTATGTATCGCGATTCTACTCGCCGGATGGAGCCTCGGGTGCGGCGGTGGGTCCGTCCGGACCTTTGAGGACGCACCGGGCGCCCCTCCGCTGGACGAGACGCTTCAAGACCAACTGGCGACGGCGTGGGTCGCCCGTCCCGCCGATTACGTGCCGCGCACGAAGCACTTGCGACCCGACGGGTCGCCGACTTACATCAACCGATTGTTCCTCGAGTCGAGCCCGTATCTCCGGCAGCATGCGCACAACCCACTCAACTGGTTTCCGTGGGGTGACGAGGCGTTCGAGCTGGCCCGCGCGCTCGGGCGTCCAGTGCTGCTCTCCATCGGGTACTCCACCTGCCATTGGTGTCACGTGATGGAGGAAGAGTCGTTCGACGACGAGGAAATCGCGCGGTATCTGAACGAGAACTACATCGCGATCAAGGTCGACCGTGAGGTCCGACCGGACCTCGATGCGATATACATGAGCGCGGTTGAGCTATTCCTCCAGGGCAGAGGCGGGTGGCCGATGACGGTCTGGCTCACACCGGATCGCGAGCCGTACAGCGGAGGCAGCTACTTCCCGGCGCGTGACGGGGACCGCGGGGTGTCGGTTGGGTTCCTCACCCTCTTGCAGCGGCTGAAGAAAGCCTATGACGAGCAGCCCGATCAGGTGGCCGACGTCTCATCTCGCGTGGCGGAAGAGATGCGTGCCAGGCTGGCCCCCGGAGCCAGCGGCGGGTCGCTTCCGACCGTGGCATCGCTCGAGACTACGGCCGCCTCTTACCGACAGCGTTTCGACTCCGTGTATGGGGGGCTGCAGAGCCAGACGAAATTCCCGAGCAGCCTCTCGGTCCGGTTTCTCTTACGACACCACCGGCGTACGGGCGACGAGCAGTCGTTGACGATGGTCACCCGCACGCTCGAACAGATGGCGGCCGGAGGTATCCATGATCAGGTGGGCGGCGGCTTTCATCGGTATGCCACCGACCGGGCGTGGCTCGTTCCGCATTTCGAGAAGATGCTCTACGACAACGCCTTGCTGGCGTCTGCCTTCCTCGAGGCCCACCAGGTAACCGGCCGCGAGGACTTCGCGCAGGTGGTTCGCGCCATCCTCACCTACGTCGGGCGAGATATGACGTCACCGAGTGGCGCTTTCTACTCGGCCACCGATGCTGACAGCCCGGGACCAAACGGTGCGCGAGAAGAGGGACGGTTCTTCACCTGGACACCCGACGAGCTCGACGCAGTGCTCGGGGACGCACAACACCGTGCGGTTACCGCATTCTACAGCGTGACCGACTCGGGGAACTTCGAGGGGCGCACCATTCTCAGTACCCCCCGGCCGCTGGGTGACGTTGCGGCTGAGCTCGGGATCTCTACCGACGTGCTCCGGGGTACGATCGACGAGGCGCGCGAGTTGTTGTACGGGGCCAGGGCGGAGCGGCCGCCGCCGCTGCGCGACGAGAAGATCTTGACCGCCTGGAACGGCCTGATGATCTCGGCGTTTGCTCGGGCAGCCCTGGTGTTTCACGAGCCGGCCTACGCAGCGCGGGCAACACAAGCGGCAGACGACGTGCTCACACAGCTGCGCCACAACGGCCGGTTGCTACGCACCGCACTGAACGGTCAAGCACAGCACGCGGCCTATCTCGAGGACTACGCCTTTTTGACTGGCGGGCTCCTCGACCTGTATGAGGTGACAAGCGAGCTGAGCTGGTTAAAGGAGGCACAAGCGCTCGACGGAATCCTGGAGCAGCACTACGAAGACACCACCGGAGGCGGCTTCTTCCGAACCACTGAGGATCATGGGTCGCCGATCACGCGTCACAAGCCATTCTCCGACCAGGCCGAGCCCTCGGGGAACTCGGTGCAGCTACTCAACCTGCTGCGGTTATACGAGTTCACGACGGACGAGCGATACCGCCGGCGGGCCGAGCAGGCGCTCGAGGCATTTTCGGACGTGCTGGCCCAGAGTCCGACGGCCGTCTCCGAAATGCTCCTGGCCGTCGATTTCCTGCTGGACACCCCAAAGGAAATCGTGATTGTCGTCCCTCGTTCGCGTCAAGAGGCCGAACCGTTCCTCGAAGAGCTCAGCGTGACGTTCCTACCAAACCGGATCCTGGCCGTCGTGGCCGACGGGGACGATCTAGAGAGCCAAACCGCCTTTATTCCTTTACTTGAAGGAAAGGTGGCGCGTGGCGGCAAGACGACCGCTTACGTCTGCGAGAACCTGATTTGCGACCTCCCCACGACCGACCCCGCCGTGTTCGCCACTCAGATACGAAGGGTGCACCAGCTCAACCGATAGGCCCTGGACGGTGCTCCCCCTCGACGTGAGATATCTCCCTAGTCTAATCTAGGGAGGGGCAGGTTTTCTCGTCCCTAGAACACGGGAAAGAGGAGAGTCGATGGCCGTCCAGGGCGGACCAAAACTTGAGATCATCACAGCCTGTCTGCTGTGTGCTCTGGGAGTGTTCGCCTCCGCAGAAGTATTGCGCCCCTTGACGAACGGGACGACCATGAGCGCTCCCGCGGCCGGCCAGACACCGTCGCCGGCGGGGACCCGGTCGACGTCACAGTCTGCCAGTCACGAACAGATGCTCGCGCTGCTCAGACAGGTCGCCGACGAGACCCCCGACACAAATTTCTTTATCGGGGATGGGCCGACGAGGCAGGCACGCGAGCAACTGGCCGGATTGCCCGCCACCGCGCCGGGCCCGGCTCGATGGCTCGCTCAAGTGAAGGTAGCCCAGGAAGAACTGCGTCTGGGTAATGAAGCCAAGGCGATCCGTCACCTCACCGAGGCTCTCCAGCTCGTCAGAGGTGCCGGGGCCCAGGTTGAGCCATCGTGGCTCAATGACACCCTCTATCGGCTCGGCGTGGCCAGTCTGAGATGGGCTGAAACCCAGAACTGCGCACTCCATCCCACGACGAACAGCTGTATCTTGCCTCTGCGAGACGACGGGATTCATTCTCAGCAGACCCCGGCTCGGCAGGCGATTTCCGTCTTGACCGAGCTGCTTGACAACGATCCGGGGGCACCGATGGACCTGGGTGCACAATGGCTTCTCAACATCGCCTACATGACCGTTGGCGACTACCCGAAGGAGGTACCAGAGTCGTATGTGATACCGCCCCACGTCTTCGAGTCTGACGAGGATATTCCGCGGTTCACCAACATCGCACCGCGTCTTGGCCTCAACTCGTTTGATATGTGCGGGGGCGCCATCGTCGACGATTTCGACGGCGACGGCTATCTGGATTTCGTCGTCTCGACCTGGGGCACCGAGGGTCAGATTCGCTTATTCAGAAACAACCAGGATGGGACCTTTTCCGATCACACGGAACGGGCGGGGCTGATCGGGATCTATGGCGGACTCAACATGGTCCAGGCGGATTACGACAACGACGGCAACGTCGACGTGCTCGTGCTCAGAGGGGCCTGGCTCCTTGAACATGGACGACACCCGAACTCGCTGTTGCACAACAACGGTGACGGCACGTTCACGGACGTCACCTTTGATGCCGGCCTCGGCCGTGTGCACTATCCGACCCAAACGGCCTCCTGGGGCGATTATGACAATGACGGCGACCTCGACCTGTATGTCGGCAACGAATCGTCCAGCGCGTTGGACGCGCCGAGCCAGCTGTTCCGTAACGATGGAGACGGCACGTTTACCGACGTGGCCGCCGAAGCCGGTGTGCTCAACGACCGGTATGCCAAGGCGGTCATCTGGGGCGATTACGACAGCGACCGCTGGCTGGATCTCTACGTCTCGAACAACGAAGGGGCCAACCGGCTCTATCGTAATAACGGTGACGGGACGTTCATCGACGTGGCGGAACAGCTCGGCGTGGTCGAGCCGACCATCAGTTTCCCCGCCTGGTTTTGGGATGTGGACAACGACGGCGTGCTCGACCTGTATGTCACCGCCTATGTCGCCGGCATTCACGACCTGGCCGCCAGTGCGCTCGACCTCCCGGCCGGGGTCGAGTTGGCCAAGCTGTATCGCGGCACCGGCGATGGGCGATTCGAGGAGGTGGCAGACCGATATAACCTCGCGCACCCCGCCGCGCCGATGGGCTCCAATTTCGGAGACCTCGACAACGATGGCTACCTCGACTTCTATCTCGGCACCGGCTACCCGAACTACCATAGCGTCATGCCGAACGTGATGTATCGCAATCTCGGCGGCAACGGCTTCGCCAACGTGACCTACGCCGGCGGGTTTGGCCATCTGCAAAAGGGGCATGCGGTGGTCTTTGCCGACCTGGATCACGACGGTGATCAGGACGTCTTCGAGCAGATGGGCGGAGCCTTTCCCGGTGACCAGTATGGCAACGTCCTGTATGAGAATCCTGGATTCGGGAATCATTGGACGACCATCAAGCTGGTTGGTGTGCAATCGAACCGGTCGGGGATCGGCGCGCGCATCCGCGCCGAGATCATCGAAGACGGGACACGGCGGTCGATCTATCGCTATATCAACAGTGGCGGAACCTTTGGAGGGAATCCGCTTCGTCAAACTCTCGGCCTCGGGAAGGCCACTCGTATCGAGATACTGGAGGTGTTCTGGCCAACGACCGGCCTCACCCAAACGTTCACCGACGTGCCTGTGGACCAGGTCATCCGAATCGTCGAGGGCGAGCAATCCTATGCGACTGTCGAGGTCAAGACGGTAATGCTGGGCCCGGCTCAGCTCGAGCAGCCAGGAAGTCGAGGCCTCGCTCACCGCGCTCCGGAGGCTGGGGCGACCGATGCTCATTAAGCAGAGACGGGCGACGGATATCCGCGCGTCGGAGATCACCGACGAGCGTCTGTATCTCAGCCGTCGGGACCTCATGAGGGCTGCCGCCGGAGCCACCGTGGGCGCCGTGGTCGGGGCCGCTGTTTCGTCAAGCACCGGGCCTGCCCTTGCCCAGGAGCCGCTGGCCGACGTCAGACCGAGTGCCTTCAGCACCGACGAGGAATGGACCACCTACGAAGACCTCACGAAATACAACAACTTTTACGAATTTGGTGCCGACAAGGGGGACCCGGTGCAGTACGCCGGACGGTTGACCACTAAACCGTGGACGGTCGAAGTTGAGGGCGAGATGCATGCGCCCAAGGCGAAGTATCTACTCGAGGATATCCTGAAGCCTCACGCCCTCGAGGAACGCATCTATCGCCTCCGGTGCGTCGAGGCCTGGTCGATGGTCGTACCCTGGATCGGGTTTCCCCTCGCGGACCTGATCAAACGGTTCGACCCAACGTCGGATGCACGATTCGTAGAGTTCCAGACGCTTCGTCGACCCTCCGAGATGCCGGCCCAGCGACCGGTCGCCCAGTTTCCATCAGATTCGTTCGGGCGTAGCGCCGGGCCCACCGAAGTGCCGAATGTGCTGCGGTGGCCGTATGTCGAGGGGCTTCGGATGGACGAGGCGATGAATCCGCTCACACTTCTCGCCATCGGCCTGTATGGCAAGACCTTGCCCAATCAGAATGGTGCGCCGATCCGTCTCGTCGTGCCGTGGAAGTATGGGTTCAAGAGCATCAAGTCGATTGTGAAGATTCGATTTGTCAAGAACCGGCCCCGGACGACATGGAACCGGGCCTTTCCGCGCGACTTCGGGTTCTATGCCAACGTCAACCCGGAAGTCGATCGGCCTCAAAGTCAGGCGACCGAACGCCGGTTTGGCAAGTTCTTCCCGCAACGGACACTGATGTTCAACGGCTATGCAGACCAGGTCGGGCAGATGTACGCTGGGATGGATTTGACACGTGACTATTAGGACACCTGGGGGGATGTCGGCGCTCATCGCGGCTGTTGAACCCGGCACGGGTGAGGTTGTTGACGTGGGGCATCGGTTTCTCGTGACCATCGGCGCGTTGGCGGTTGGAGTGGTGGCACTTGTCGTCGGCGCCGTGACACCGGTCGCCGCGCAGCATCAGCATGAGCAGATCACGCCGACTGCCGAGAAGCTCAACGAGAGCTACGACGCGGACCCCAGGCAATGGGTCAAGGGCTTCGAGAGCGAAGGCCGGACGATCTTCGACAAGCGGTTCGAAGTACTCGACGCCCTCGGGCTCGAACCGGGTATGGACGTCGCCGACATCGGGGCCGGAAGCGGGCTGTTCTCGCGTCTCATCGCGGAGCGCGTCGGACCGAGCGGCCTGGTTTTCTCCGTCGACATCGCGGCCAACCTGGTGAACCACATTTCGGAGACAGCGAACGCCATGGGGCTCGGCAACGTCAGGGCGATCGTTGGTGGTGACAAATCGCCGAGGCTCCTGGAGCACTCGGTCGATCTGGTCTTCATTGCTGATTCGTATCATCATTTCGAGTACCCACGCGAGATGCTCGAGGGAATCAAGAAGGCCCTCAGACCAGATGGCCGCTTGATCCTCATCGACTGGGAACGGATCGAGGGTGTCTCTCACCCGTTCATCCTGGCCATGGTCCGGGCCGGCAAGACAACATTTATCGATGAGTTCACGGCCGCTGGTTTCGAGCTCGTCGACGAGATCCCGATCTTCACGGAAGAGTACATGCTCGAGTTCCGGCACCGATAGGACGTAGGGTCTAACCTCCGCCCGGCGGTGCTACGCCCGGGTAGTCTCGTCTGACATGCACACCCCGACTCTCTCCGCGAGTATCAGGCTCATCGCGGCGCTCCCGGTCACGGCACTGCTTGTTGGCTGCGGTGGCGCCTCACCGGACCGCACTGCGGTCGGCGACTCCGAGGGGAGCGGCACACAAGCGGTGCCGAGCGAAGCCGCCTCTCCCGAACCCGGGAACGGGTCCGAGTGGTTCGTCGACCGTGCCGAAGAAGCCGGTCTGAACTTCGTGCACTTCAACGGGATGTCGGGACAGTTCTACTTCCCCGAAATCATAGGGCCCGGCGTCGGGTTGCTCGACATCGACAACGATGGCGACCTTGATGTCTACCTCGTGCAGGGGCAGATGATCGGGACAGGAGAGACGATCAGCCAGGCCTTGTTCCCGCCGGTGGGGCCGCTGCCGCTAGCCGGTCGACTGTATCGCAACGACCTGGCGGTCCAGGCAGACGGGACCCGCAGCGTGCGGTTCACAGATGTGACAGACGAGAGCGGGATCGATGCCAGCGAGTACGGGATGGGGCTGGCGGCGGGAGACGTCGACAACGACGGTTGGGTCGACATCTACCTCACGAACTTCGGCCAGAACCAGCTACTGCACAACAACGGTGACGGCACGTTTAGCGACGTGTCACGTCAGAGCGGCGTGGACGACGCTGGCTGGGGTGTGTCGGCCGCGTTCGTGGACTACGACCGTGACGGATGGCTGGATCTCTACGTGGGAAACTACGTCGAGTACAGCACGGAGGCCGACAGGCCATGCCCCAGTGTGACCGGCGGGATCGGCTACTGCGTTCCACAAGTGTATCGGGCGCAGCCGGATCGGCTCTATCGGAACCGGGGCGACGGTCGGTTTGTCGACGTCACCGCCACCGCCCTGCTGAGCCAGGCGTTCGGGCCGGCCCTCGGCGTGGCGACCGCCGACCTCGACGGCGATGGGTGGCCGGACATCTACGTGGCCAATGACGGTGAAGAGAACCAGCTGTGGACAAACCAGCAGGACGGCACGCTGGCGAATACGGCGGTGCTCTCGGGCACGGCGTTGAACCGGGACGGCAATGCCGAGGGGAGCATGGGCGTCGACGCTGGCGACTTCGACAATGACGGCGACGAGGACCTGTTCATGACTCACCTGACGAGGGAGACGAACACCCTCTACGTGAACGACGGGTCCGGGCTGTTCGAAGACCGCAGCGTCCTTTCGGGTCTCGGTCCACCGAGCCTCGCGTTGACCGGGTTCGGGACCGCCTGGCTCGACTTCGACAACGACGGTTGGCTCGACATCCTGACGGTCAATGGCCGGGTGAGCAGCGCGGAAGAGCGGGCGAATGAACCGTTCCCATACGACCAGCGACGACAGCTGTTCCGTAACCTCGGCGATGGCCGGTTCGAGGAGGTGACAGACCGAGCCGGTGCTGCGTTCGCGGTTTCCGAGGTGGGGCGCGGCGCCGCCTTCGGTGACGTGGACAACGATGGCGACACCGACGTGCTCGTGGGCAATGATGGCGGGCAGGCCCGCCTGCTCATCAACCAGGTGGACAGCGGCCACCACTGGCTGGGGCTACGATTGGTCGGGGAAGACACTCCGCGCGACATGTCCGGCACTCGGGTCGAAGTCTCGCGAAGCGACGGAACGACCCTCTGGCGCCGCGGGCGGGCGGACGGGAGTTACGCGTCGGCCAACGACCCACGGGTGCTCGTCGGGCTCGGCGATGCCACGGCCGTTCCCCGCATTCGCGTGTACTGGCCGAGTGGACAGGTTGAGACATGGACCGACGTGGCGATTGATCGATGGATCACACTGACGGAGGAGAGCGGGCAGTGAGGCAACGGACCGGTCTGGTCGGTCTCGTCCCGTTCGTCTGCTCGGTCGCTCTCACGATCGGCAGCTGTGCGGCAGACGACCGCGCAACCGACCAAACGGTACCCAACCCCGGCGACCCGGTGTTGCAGGCTGTCCCGTTGCCCGATCTCTCGCATATGACCGGTCCCGCGCGCAGGCAGATCCGCGAGCGATACGCGTTGCTGACATCAGCGATCGAGAGTCCAGATACGACCAGCGGGGAGTTGAGTAGCGCGTATGGCAGGATGGGCAACGTCCTGATGGCGGCTCGGTATGTCGATGCCACTGAGCCCTTCTATCTCAACGCGCAAGCGCTCACACCAAACGATAGACGCTGGCCATACTATCTCGGGAATCTGTACAAGACTCAGGGCGCGTTCGAGAAGGCGGTGGCGTCCTTCGAGAACGCACTCGCGCTCCAGGCCGACGACGTGCCGACGATCATTTCACTCGGGGAGGTGCACCTCGAACTGGGCCAGCCGGAGGAAGCCGAAGCACTGTTCGCACGGGCCCTGTCGATTGAGCCCAGCTCTATCTGGGCACGGATCGGGCTTGGACGCACGGCCCTGACAGGACAGGACTACATCCAAGCCGTGGACCATCTGGAAGAGGCCCTGGCCCTGGATCAGGAAGCCGCGGGTATCCACTATCCACTTGGGATGGCCTACCGGGGGTTGGGTGAGCTGGAGAAAGCCGAGGCTCACCTCCAACAGCGGACCACCGGCATCGTCCGCCAGCCGGACCCGTTGATGAGCGAGATGAGTGAGTCGCTGGCCAGTGCGAGCACCTCCGAGCGTGAGGGGATTCAAGCGCTCGAACGCGGAGACTGGGAGGCCGCGGCCGCGGCCTTTCGTCAGGGCATCGAGCTCGCACCTGAGAACCCGGCCTTGCGGCACCGATTGGGTACGGCGCTGTTCATGATGGGCGATGAGCGGGAGGGCGAGGCACAATTCGAGGAGGCGATGCGGGTGTCTCCGGATTATGCCCAGGCGCACTACAGCCTCGGACTGCTCATGGAACAGAGGGGCCGGTTCGAGGAAGCACTCTACCGGTTCTCGGCCGCCGTGCAATACCAGCCGAGTTACGTCGAGGCCCGTCTGAGGCTGGCTCGTGTCTTGAGGGGGATTGGACGCCCAAGCGAAGCGCTTTCTGAGTACGCCCAGGTCATCAGCACCGATCCCAGAATCCCAGAAGCGCCGTTCGGGTACGCGATGGCGCTTGTCGCTCTCGGACGCTACCAAACGGCTCGAGACCGGTTGGAGGAAGGGATGACGCGCTACCCCGACCAATTGATGTTCGCGAGGGCTCTGGCCCGTCTGCTGGCCGCCGCACCCGACGAGCGCGCCCGCGACGGGCAACGGGCGGTGATGCTGGTGCAGGAGCTACTCGATCAGGAGCGGAGCTTCGATCTGGGTGAAGTGATGGCGATGGCACTTGCCGAGGTTGGGCAGTATATGGAGGCGGCGGGGTGGCAGCGAGAGGTCATGTCGCTAGCGGCGCAGGCAGGGCGCGATGACCTCGTGGAGCAATTCGCCGAGAATCTCAGACTCTACGAACGTGGCGAGCCGTGTCGCACCCCTTGGCACGACGACCAAATGCCGTGACTGTGGGAAGTCGAATAAGATTGCCAAAGATCGTGATCACTAAGAACAGCACGAACGATCCCTATCCGTACGGACACCACACGACGTGGTCACGACCTCCGTGCGTTATCGTGCGGGCAGTGGCGCTGGTCACACTGGGCATCGTGAGCATGCTTGGGGTCTCCTGCACATGGTCGGAGGACCCACGCGCCAACGCTGAGCTTCGCGCGCAAGAGCTCCTCGCCGAGCGGACAACCCTGGACGAGACCGTCTGGGCGGAAGAGCAGCTGGCCCAGCAGTACGAAGCGACGTTCGTCTCGCTGTGGGACCGCCTGCGGGAGGCCCAGGACAAATCCAGCGTGCTCGCGGGGTTCGAGCTGCGTGAGATCGAGATCGGCGAACCGGACGAACCGCACGAGCTGATCGACGCCATCTTCACGACCGATCTCAGCGCGTCACCCCGGACGCTCACTCAGATGGAGTGGGTCGGTCTTCTGGACCGCCTCAAAGGCCAAGGCTTCGCGCTCGTTCAGAGCGAATGGCATCATGCGTCGTTTACTACCGATGCGTCGGGCCACCGCGTCTCGATGTTCAGCATCGTCCTTCACGTGACCGCCGCCGACCCGGTAGCACGATACCAGATTACCGGGCCAATTCGCGTCGTCTGGTCCGACGCGCAGGACACCTCCGGACGTTTCGTGCCGGCGTCGATCGATGCGACCGGCCTCTCGGTCATCGGGCGTCATGGCCAGCCGATTTTCGACGCGACGGAGCTCGCCTCGTTTGCGCTCCCTGGTCGCGACAGCATGCGTATCGTGGCCCATGACCTCGATGGCGATCAGCTGACGGACCTCGTCTACCCTGCCCAAAACGCCGTGCTGTGGAACCGTGGCGACGGTCGCTTCGAGCAGGCAGAGCTGCTCGATCACCCGGTCCCAGACCTCTACAAGGGAGTCTTTGCCGACTTCACTGGCGACGGCGGGCTCGATTTCTTGGTGACCGCAGGATTGGCCGGGACCGACCCGCCACGATGGGCCCTCTTCCTCTACGAGCAGGATGCGTCCCGACGATACAGCACACCGCCGTCGACTGTCGCCGACCCCGAAACGGTCACGCTCCGCGTCCCGTCGTCCTACGCCGTGGGCGATATCGACGGAGACAATGATCTGGACGTCTACCTCGGCCAATACAAGAATCCATACACCGATGGTCAGTTCCCGGACCCGTACTACGACGCGAACGACGGACACCCAGCCTACCTGTTGCTCAACCAGGGAGACGGCCAGCTGGAGGACGCGACGGAACGGGCGGGTCTGACCGCAAAACGCTTTCGCCGGACCTACCGGTCCTCCTTCGCCGACCTGGACGATGATCATGACCTCGATCTGCTGGTCGTCAATGACTTCGCCGGTATTGACCTCTATTACAACGACGGAGATGGACATTTCACCGACGTCACACAATCGGCCGTCGATGTGGCGGAGAACTTCGGGATGAGCCACACCTTCGCCGACTTCAACAGCGATGGGCGACTCGATTTCTACGTCACCGGTATGTCATCGACCACCGCGCGTCGGTTGGAGCAGATGGGACTCGTGCGGAGCGATATGCCCGAACATACCCGCAAACGGATGGAGATGGCGTATGGCAACCGGATGTATCTCGCCGAGGAGACATCGGGCCAGTATCGGCAGCCTCCGTTCCGCGACCATGTGGCCCGGTCCGGCTGGACCTGGGGAGTCGCCGCCGCCGACGTCAACAACGACAGCTATCCGGACATCTATGCGGCCAACGGCCACCTCAGTGGAGAGTCGGCAAAGGACTACTGCAGCCGGTTTTGGACCCACGACATCTACTCTGGTAGCCAGGAGGATCTGGCGCAGATGCTGCTCTTCACGGTTGAGGGGGAGGCGAAGGAAGGGATGTCGTGGAACGGGTTCGAGCACAACCACCTGTTTTTGAACCTGGCGGGGCAGGACTTCGCCAACGTCGCATTTCTCATGGGTGCGGCGATGGAGCAAGACAGCCGGGTGGTGATCGCCGACGACTTCGATGCCGACGGCCGGGTCGACCTCCTGGTGAGCTCAACCGGTCTGCCACCGTTTGGCGATGACTTGCTGACGCTGCACCTGCTGCGCAACCGCGGCGAGTATGACCACCACTGGATCGGCGTGCGTCTGCGGGGTGCGCCGGGTATCTCACCACTCGGCGCTCGGATCACCGTGGCGTATGCCGACGGCCGACAGGCGGGCGTGATCGTCACCGGAGATTCGTTCATGGCCCAGCACCCCTTGGTCAAGCACTTTGGCCTCGGGCAGCGGGACGCGGTTGAGTTTCTCGAGGTGCGCTGGCCAAACGGCCAGGTCACGCGACTGGACCGGCCGGTCCTCGATCGGTATCACACGGTCGCGCCCTGATCGGTCCTATCTCCCGCGTAGCTGCAGTGCGTCGTTGAGATTGGCTCGAGCCTCGGCAAACATTGGATCGATCTGCAGCGCCTGCCGGAACTGCTCCACTGCCTCGTCCAGAGCTCCTTGAATCGCAAGCGCCAGCCCAAGGTTGTTATACACGTCAGCCTCCGCCGGTCTGAGTCTGACGATCTGGCGGAGGTGATCGATCGCCTCGTCAAACCGACCTTGGGTCAGGAGCGCCTTGCTCAGGTTGTTGTGGGCCTCGGCAAAATCAGGGTTGACCTCCAGCGCCCGCCGGAAGTGTATAAGAGCCTCCTCCAGATTGCCCTGAGTGCCGAGCGCAATACCAAGACTGTTGTGGATGGTAAACCCGTCGGGGTCGGCCTGCGTGGCCCGGCGAAGGTGGCTGACCGCTTCATCCACGTCTCCCTGCGCAAGAAGCGCGGTGCCGAGATCACCGCGTGCGTCACTATCTGCCGGTGCGACCTGGACCGCACGGCGATAATAGGGGATAGCCTTGGCCAGATCCGCCTGGGCATGGAACACCCTGCCGAGATTGTGGTAGGCCGTGCTCTCGTCGGGTTCGAGCCGGATCGCTTCCTGAAAGTGATATGCCGCCTCGTCGAACGTCTCCTGCGCATACAGCAAGCTCCCGAAGTTGTTGTGGGCTTCGACAAAGTCTGGCGCCAGCTCGAGGGCCCACCGGTAGTGAGACGCGGCCTCGCTCGACCTCCCGTCCTCGACAAGGATATTCGCGAGGTTGGAGCGCGTCGCCGCGTTCTCAGGGTCGAGTTCCAGCGCCGCACGATAATGCTCGACTGCTTCGTCCGCTCGGCCTCCAGCGCGGAGAATGAGACCCAGGGCGCTGTGTGCACCCGCCTGTTGTGGGTCCAGCTCGATCGCCCGACGATAGTGCTCCACCGCCTCGTCCAACCGATCCTGCGCCCGAAGAGCTGTCCCCCACCTCACCTCCGTGGCGGCCCGCATCCGATCCTTGGACAGAATCGGCCAGTTCGACAACACGGCGAGCAGGACGATGGCGACGACGGCTGGAACACGCCGCAACGCCCGCGTGTCGCGGAGGAAGCGTCGCCCATCCACCAACCCGAACGAGGCGAACAGCACAAAGAACGGCACCAGCGGGTAGCGGTACTGCGCACTGATATAGAACAGCACCAGGCTACCCGCATAGGTGATGAACATCCCGTAAAGCAGCCACAGCTCACGCCGCTGCCGCCAGCTGACCCAGACACCAAGCAACGCGAGCGGCGCCATCACGCCGATATGGGTCACATACCCGGTCAGCCGAAGTGGGACCGACCGGTCCGCGTGGGAGTACTGGCTTTCCGTATCAGCCACCTCGGTCGCGTTAAAGAGCAGCGCAAACTTTCTGCCGATGAGCGAAACCCAATTTCCAGGTTGCGAGATGATGTCCTCGACCACCTGCCGCATCCAGTAGCGTGAGACCTCCCCGCGTGTCAGCGACACTCCCACCGCTTGCTCGGCCAGCGCCGCCGCATCGTCGCGGTCGAACGCCACACCGCCGCCGGACGACAACGGGCGGTATGTCCCATCGGCCTCCGCGTTGTTACCGATGTAAAAGGTAGGACCGAGCTGTGACCCAATCAGGCGAAATTCGCCACTGACGACGTAGTTGCGCACGCCACCAGGCACCACCGCAGCCATCAGGCCTACCAGCAAGATCGCGGCGAGCACCAGACGCTGCATACCCAGGTCTCGATGCTGCAGGACCACCCACCCAAGCATCGGAACCAGGAACACCCAGGCGCTCTCCTGCGTCAGGCTGAGACATCCCAGCGCGAACCCTGACCAAAGCCACGACAGCCGCCGGCTCGGGTCTTGAGCGAGACCACTGCCGAGCCACAAGAACAGACAGAGAAAGAAGAGATCGAGCACCGAGGGTTGAATCGCCACATCAGCAAAGATCGTAGGGGCGCAAACGCCGAGCATCAGACCCGCCACGAGACCAACGCGCTTCGAGGTCAGACGCCACCCCGCGGCGCCCAGCAGCACACACGAGAGAGAGCCGACGGCTGCCTGGCAAATACCTACGATGAACAGATCCCGCCCGAAGTAGGTATAGATCACCCCGAGGAAATAGGGATACAACGGCGTCTGATCGACGATGCCCCGGCCCAGCCAGTCGCCCGCAGCGAGCGCTTGGGCCCAGGTGTCGTAGCGGTCGGCCTCACCGAAGACGACCGTGAAAAACGCTGCCGTTCGAATCTGCCAGAGGTGCAGGACCCGCACCAGAAGGGCGACGGCGAAGATACCCAGGGCTGCCCAACGAAACGACTCCCGCTCTGGGCTAATGTCAGCCTTTGGTGCAGGCGCTGGTTGGTCACGCGGCGCGGACCTGCGCTTGTCGCGACGAGGCTTCTGCTTCGTCATGGTTCCAGTCCTTCAGATGTGACGAATGGTACCACTGTCGACTCGACGGGGCAGCGTGTTGGAGTGCCGGAGTGCGGGAAACGGGTCGGCGGGGAGTGATCGGGGAAAAGGCCGTGAGGGGCGCGGTCGATAACGGACCGCGCCCCCCACGAGAGGGTTAGAAGGTCAGGTCGGCGCTCACCTCGAACAGGCGACCATCCAGAATCGCCGAGTTGGTCTGCACCGGCTGGGGGCGCCGCCAGGCGTCCCCGAACGCCGGGTTGGCACCCAGAATCGCGGCAGAGTTGAACGCGTTGAAGGCGTCCAGATTCAGCCGTAGGAGAATGCCCCCGACGTTGAGCCCCTTGCTTACACGCAAGTCGAGCTGGTTGCGCCGATCCTCGTAGAGGGTCCACGGCTCGATCAGCGGCACTGTGGTGCTGTTGCGGCCACCCGACAGGTTGCGACCCAACGAGGGTGCGATCTCGGCGTTGCTGGCCGAGTAGTCGGCGTTGACCGTTGGTCCTGACACACTCTGAAACACTGCGGCCACCGAGAAGTCGCCCGGCAGCGGGTAGCTGCCGTGCAGCTTGACCTGGAAGTTGGCCTTGAACGGTTGCTCTTGACGGCAGTACAGCGAGCTATTCCTTCCGATAGGGGTCCCATTGGACTCCGGCGCTTGGTTCGGCACATCGACCGTATAGCAGGCGTCGTCGACCGTTCGCCCGACGTCGATACCTCCGCCCATCACAAAGCCGTTGTTGAACCGCCCATCGACGTTGACGCCGAAGAAATCCGAGTACCGCTGACGATCCCCGAAGTCCCCCGCCCGCGTCACGAAGGTGTCACTCTGACCGAACTTTTCCGGCGAGATGTCATACAGACCACAGACCTGATAGCCACCGCCACCGGGCAGCCGCGAGTCGGGCGGTGCCGTGATGCAGTAGGGATCATAGTCCTCAGAACTGACCGCCCGATTGTCCCTGGTGACGAAGTTGTTGTACCAGTTGCGGTAGTAGCCGCCGGTCAACGACACGCCGGACAGCAGCTCGTGCTGGACTTCCAACGCCGTATCCCACAGGTAGTCGCGGGTACCAAAGCCGGTGACGACTCGGTCATCAAATTCGGTCGTGATATTTACCCCACCAAAGTCCGGATTCGAAAACGGCCCGCACTCGCCGTTCGCGACGGGGTTCGCCAGGTCGCAGTCCGGGTTGAAATCCTCGTTGGTGTCGGTCCACGAGCGGTTGACCGAATTCACCGAGGTCCTGAGCGGGTTGACGTCCTGGCTGTACTGGGCATTGTTCCCAACCACATACCGACCGATCGAGAACTTGACCGCCGTCGTGCCGTTGCCCGCCACGTCATACGCGACGCCTGCCCGCGGACTTATGTCGGTCCAATTTGGCACGTCCGGAATTGCCGCGAACGAACGCGCCGGCACGAACCTGGTGGCGGGGACATTCTTTGGGGATACTTCGCCATTGAAGTAGTCCACCCGCAGACCGTAGTTGATCGAAAAGCGGTCCACGGTCCACTGATCCTGGGCGAAGATCGCCATGTCGGCCTTGACTTTCTTACCGAGGTCGTAGGCCTGATGATCGGCGACATCCGGTGTCGTATACATCGTGAGTCGGCTCGGCAGGCCATTCCTGAAGCCGTATTCCAACGGGATGCCGCCGTTGTGATACGACCCCCGCTCGTCGAGCCCCTGCTCGATCTTGATCCCCGTCTTGAAGTTGTGTGACCCGGTCACGTAGGACAGGCTGAACCGCTCGGCGTTGCGGTCGGTCTTCCTGTCCCCGTAAGGGCCGCTTCCTCGGGCGGCGTTGTAGGTGAAGCCGGTCGTCAGCTCCCGAATGGCGATGTCGTTGGGGCCCACTCCAGGGCCACCGGTACCCTCCCCATCCTGCGGAGTGACGTTCCAACGTTGCAGCATGGTCGACATACCGGCCTCGATTAGAAGCCGGTTGCTCAGCGCGGAGGTCCAGGTCAGCTGATACAGCCCTGATGGCGGGGGGAAGTCCCAGGCGTTGAGTGCCTCCGGAGCCTGGAATCCACGCTGACGGCGATGTCGCGGCATGTAGTTGTCTTGCACATCGGCGAAGCCGCTGAGCTTATGCCTATCCGACACCTGCCACGTCAAGCGAACGGCGTTGCTCCGCAATCTCTCGATCTGGTCGCTTTGCCGATTCAGGTCGGGGGTGTAGACCGGCGTGCCCTGCGTCTGGTTCCAGAAGACGCCAGCGATCTGATTCCGGCTCCCTGTCCACCGATGCGCGGTGAAGAACCAGAGCTTGTCCTGCGCGATCGGCCCGCCCAGGGTCCCCTCGCCGTGATAGATGGTATTGATATCGAACCCGGTCGAGAGGCCGCGGTCCATCAGCTCTTGGCTCAAGTTGCTGCTCTGCATCTTGTCGTTCCCAAACATGCCGCTAAGGCTGCCGCTGAAGTTGTTACCACCGGCCTTGGGAACGGCGTTCATGTTGACGCTGCTGGTGCTGCCCTCTGCCGAGAAGCCAGAGATTTCCACCACCATCTCTTCCAGCATCGCCCCGGTGATGATGTAGGAGACACTCTGCACTCCGCACATGTTGCTGACCGTCATGCCGTCGTAGGTGTATTTGTTGCTGTTGGTCTTGCCGTGGAACCCCGCGACCTGCGCCTGCTGCGAGTAGGCGCCCGCAGAGCCACCGACATCGGGGTTCCCAACCATCCCCGGTGTGACGTTCGCGAGCATCGCCATACTTTTGTTGTTGCTTGGGAGCGTGGCGAGCAGTTCCTCGGTAACGACGTTCTGCGCCCGGACGTTCTGCACGTCGACCAGCGGGCTCGCCCCGGTCACGGTGATCGTCTCTTCGATGCCGCCGACCTGCAGGGCCGCGTCGATGTTGGCCGTGAACCCCGATGTCAGGATGACGCCTTCCCGGATGATCGTCGAGAAGCCCGGGAGGGTAAAGGTCACGCTGTAGGTGCCTGGCGGCAGATCGACGACGTTGTAGCGGCCCTCACCGTCGCTGAACGCGACACGGGTCCCTTCGATCATGGCCGGGCTGGATACCTCGACGGTCACACCGGGCAGCACGCCTCCGGTGTCGTCCGTAACCTCTCCCGCGATGCCGGATCCCTGCTGCGCGGACGCGGCGAACGGAAGTGCGAGGAGGCAGAGAATCGCGACGCTGCATCTCACGAATTGTCTTGTGAACATGGCATTAGTCTCCTGAGGATAACGAACCAAACCCACTACCTTCGGCGAGCCTCGCCCTATGGACGTAGCGCCATGCCGAAACCAACAGGCATTTGCGGTGCAAGTCCGACGCCAACAAGAACATAGCTAACTAAACGGACCCTATACCCACATACGTGCCACAGCTGACAAAGTACTCACTCACCGTCCCAGATGTCGATCCAAACTATTGAACATAAAACAATGGATTGGATAACATCACCTCGATCCGGCGTGGCGCGTGGTGCGGCCGTCGATCGCGCTGAAGCGCACCTTCTGCGCGACATGCGGCGTGAGCCCCAGGCCCCGGACGTCCCGGACAAAGCTCGCAACGTCGTACCCTTTGTCGGCCCCGACGGTGCTCCCCGGAGGAACGCCGGCCGCCAGCAACCAGAGTGCCGCCGCGCGTTCGGCCGTTCCCGTCGCGGCGGTGACCCCGACGTTCGCGACGAGGCCGTGCCGATTGTCGAGCAGGACGTGCCCCAGATAGGCCAGCTTCGCCTCGCGGCCCAGCCCCTTCCGATACAACTTGGCCGCGGGATCGGTCGTCGACACATGCGTGGCGTTGCGCCGCGGCTCGCCGCGGAAGTCGACGGTGGGATTGCCCGGGTCGTCGGGCGGCGCCCCCGGCGGGGCGGCGCGACGCTGGAAGCTCTTGAGGCTCGCCCAGGCCTCCAGTTGGGTGCCGTCGACCGTGAAGTGCTCGTCCGAGAGCAACTCGGCCGTGCGGGCCTGGGCCGCCACGGCGTCGAAGAACGCCGCGGCCACGTCGCCCGCCAGCAGGCGGTCGCGATTCTTGGTAAACGTCGTCGGATGCCAGACCGGGTCGTCCATGTTCAACCCGACGAACCACCGATACAGGAGGTTGTAGTTGAGCTCCTCCATCAGCAACCGTTCGCTCCGGACCGAGTACAGCACCTGCAGCAACAACGCGCGCAGCAACTGCTCGGGCGGGATCGATGGGCGGCCCGTCGTGGCGTACAACCGGGCGAAGCGTCGCGACATCGACCGCACCGCCTCGTCGGTCAACGCCCGAATCGCGCGCAAGGGATGATCCGCCGGCACGCGTTGCTCCGGCGAGAGGTAGCTGAACATGTGGCCGGTCTGTTCGTCGTCTCCGCGCATGCCATCGCTCCCTTCAGATGTGTTGGAAGCATGGGAGTACGCGGGGATCGATCTGTCGATCCTATTTCACCGAGTTTTTCAGCAGCCTGCTAGTGGAGTCAAATGGCTCAGAGGGCTTACAATCCGCGTGAACTGCGTCAACAGATCCACCACAAGCTATGGCCCTGACCGTCGGCTCCCGACTCGGCTACTACGATGTGACCGCCCTCATTGGCGAGGGGGGCATGGGCCAGGTCTATCAGGCCACCGATACCAAGCTGAATCGGCAGGTCGCGCTGAAGATCCTGCCCGAGGCGTTTGCCAGCGATCCTGACCGTCTCGCGAAGGAGTTCATCGATACCTCCCACTTACGGCGTGCGTCCGACTCGCTGCTCAGCCTCGGCGATGGCTTCTTCGAGCCACACAAGCCACTCGGAGCCGTGCGTCGCCATAAACCACGTCGATACGCGACCGGCCGCCATGATGAATTCCCGCCGCTCGTCTGAGGTCAGCGTGTAGACGTTGCCACCGCCCGCCTCGAAGGCGGCAAGAGCCTTGGCCTCGTGGTCCGGCGTGAAGGTGAACGTCAGCCGCCTCAGTTCGTCAAAACCAGCGCGCACGATCTGCTGCACATCGCGGTGGAGCGCTTGATACGTGTCCTCGTTCATCAGCCACAGCGCCATCATGTAATTGTGGCGGTCGAGTGTCAGGTGCGCGAGGTGTCGGTTTGGATCCAGGTCGGCGATCTCAAGGATGCCGACTGTGCCACCCTGGATGACGCCGGCTGCCAGTTCACCCGAGAGCCTCGCCCGTGGTACGACCTGAGGCAAGGCGCCGAGTGTTCGCGTCAATTCGAGTTGAACCGGTGAGTCCACAGTTCCGAATGTGAGCCCCCTAACGTCATCGGGGTGGCGTACCTGGCGAGTGGTGTTGGCGATACTACGCCAGCCCCCGCCGTGCGAGAGTGCCATCAACCGCAGGCCGGTTCGTTCGAGGATGGCGTCTTGCACGCGCGCATAGAAGGGCCCTTCGAATACGCGCTCGATCACCTGATCACTCTCGAAGAGATATGGGACGTTAAGCACCTGGAGTTCCGGAAAGACAACGGCAAGGTCGTCGACGGTCGCCTGATAGACGTCGATGTGGCCAGCCTGTAGCGCGGCGACACAACGCGCTGCGTCGCCGCAGAAACGGTCGCCATCATCGACCTCAACCGCGACCCGGTTGATTGATAGCGACTCGACCATGTGCTCGAACGCCGTGACGCCAACTCGGTCGCTGTCGAGTGTCTCTGCCCGTAGTGCGACGCGAATCGTGTGACCGAGGTCGGGCTCTTCTAAGGCATTGGCGCCGCTTTCCCACGTCGCCAAGACGGCCAGCACCGTGAAACAGCGGGTCAAGCGCATCTTCATGATTCTGGCCCTTGTCTTCCGTGCCGCCCGAAAGCAGGGTAACAGTGTTGGTGGTAACCGGGGTCGGGCACCCGGGCTTCGACGCCCCATAACGGGATCGGCGGAGCGATGATGCGTGTGTTGACCAGCGGAGGTCAAGGGCACCGGGACCAGACTGATTGCGTCTTGACGCTGCCTTGGTGCACAACTCGCGATCTCGGTCAATAATTGCCCTCCACCCCGAGATCCGAGGTCCCGCATGACGAGTGTCAAGCGCACCCAGCGGAAGTACGTCCAGAAGGCCTACCGTGTCCGGAATTGGCGGGAGTACGAGACGGGTCTCCGCGCTCGCGGGAGTCTGACCGTCTGGCTCGGACTCACCGATGGCAAGCTCGCCAACTGGAACTCGCCGAGGCCGACGCGCAGGAAGCCAGGCCGACAACGCAAGTACTCGAACCACGCCATCGAGACGACGGTCACCTTGGGCTTGGTGTTTGGCCTGGCGTCCAGGCAGACTGAGGGCTTCCTGCGCTCGCTGCTGACGCTCCTGAATCTGGACAACGACGTGCCCGACCACAGCACGATCTCGAGGCGCAAGGCGAAGCTGGGGAAGGTTGCTTCCTGCGAGAGGCGAACCGTGAAGCCCGTCCACCTCCTCATCGACAGCAGCGGTCTTTCAGTGCACGTCGGCCAGTGTCAAGGGCGGAGCAAAAGTAGACCACGGTGGCGGAGGAAAAGTAGACCACCCAGCAGGTGGGGCGGCGTCGCGGAGGGAGGCCTCAGGACGCCGGGGCGGCTGCGGGGTGCCGGGCCTTCTTGCTGTGGGCAAGACGATAGCTCTCGCCGTTCAGCTCCAGGATGTGGACGTGATGGGTCAGCCGGTCGAGCAGGGCGCCGGTCAGCCGTTCGGAGCCGAAGATCTCCGTCCATTCGTTGAACGGCAGATTCGAGGTCACCAGCGTCGACGCCTGCTCGTAGCGCCGCGAGAAGACCTCGAACAACAGCTCGGCGCCGGTCTTCGATAACGGCACGTAGCCGAGCTCGTCGACGATCAACAGATCCTGCTTGGCGAGTTGCTTCTGCACGCGCAGTAAGTGCTTGTCATCTCTAGCCTCGAGCAGTTCGTTGACCAGGGCGGCGGCGGTGGTGAAGCGCACCCGAGCGCCTTTCTGGCAGGCCGCCAGCCCCAACGCCAACGCCAGATGCGTCTTGCCCGTACCGGAATTGCCCAACGCCAACACGTTCTCTCGGCGGTCGAGATACTCCGAACGGGCCAGTTCCAGCACCAGGCTCTTGTTCACCGACGGGATCGCGCGGAACTCAAAGGTCTCGAGACTCTTCAAGACCGGGAACTTGGCGGCCTTGATGCGCCGCTCGGTGGCGCGCTGCTCGCGATCGAGCAGCTCCAGCTCGCAGAGTCGTAACAGATAGCGCGGACAGTCCAGCCCTTCTTGCGCGCACTGCCGCGCCACTTTGTCGTACTCGCGCAAAAAGGTCGGCAGTCGCAGCGCCTTGAGATGCGCCGCGAGCAGCACGGTCGGTTTCGCCATCACTCGGCGCCCGCCCCCAACAGCGCCAGGTAATCCGTCGCCGCAGTCATCGCCACGCGGGCGGCCGGCAGATGTGGATACTGCGCCAGATCGAGCCGGGGCGGCCGGTGGTCGAGGCGGCACAGCACGAGATGCTTGACGGCGTCGAAGCCGATCGCGCCCAGGGCGAGGGCGTCGCCCACGGCGCCGCTGACGTGGTCGAGTCGAAAGTCCTCCAGCAGTCGCAACACCTGCACGTACTCGCGCGTGCCCGCCTTGCCCAGCCGCGCCTCCAACCGCCGCCGCAGCCCGAGAAACGCCGCCGGCAGCGCCCACCCGGCGAGGGGCGCCGCTTGATCGAACGCGCCGGTCTTGCGCTCCAACAAGGCCAGGTAGTGCAGCGGATCGAAGATCAACGCTTCACGCTCGTAGCTGCGCCGATGGCGGGCGATCTCGTCACGGCCGCACACGATCACGACGTCGTCCACGTAGCCTTTCACCACTACCTCGCGGTGGCCGTACGCGGTCGGCACCGAGTAGTCGTTGAGGCGGTAGCGCACTAGCGACAACGACGTGACCCGCGTCGCGCGCCGGTCGCAGGCGTCATACGGGACGGGCGGCAACGGCAGCAACGCGTCGCGGTCTCGCGCGAAGCGCTCCCCGATCGTCTCGGTGTGCCGGCGCAACCGGTGCCCGCGCCGCGCGCGGCACTGACGCGCGACGTCGGCGTTCAAGGCCTCCCAACTGGGGAACCGTGGGACCGGCACGAAGAAGTTGCGGCGCGCGTAGCCGACCAGCCCTTCCACCTTGCCTTTATCGTTGCCCTTGCCCGGCCGCCCGAAGCGGGCGTCGAACAAGTAGTGCGACTGGAGCTCGCTGAACACCCGCGTCCGCTGGCGCGTGCCGTCCCCGAGAATCCGCGCCACTGCCAGCTTGGTGTTGTCGTAGACGATGCGCCGCGGCACCCCGTCGAAGTAGCCGAACGCGGCGTTGTGCCCGTCGCAGAACGCCTCCGTCGTCTCGGCGGGAAACGCCTTCACGAACCCGTCGTCGCTGTGCGGGAGATCCACGACCAGGTAGTGCGCCTTGCACTCGACGCCCGCGATGACCACCAGTGCTTCGCCGAAATCGGCCTGGGCGTCGCCCGGCGGATGCGCGAGCGGCACGAACATCTCCTGCCCGCCCAGCGTCTTGGCGCGCACGTAGTCTTTGACGATCGTGTAGCCGCCCGTGAAGGCGTGCTCCGCGCGCAACCGTTCCCAGATGCGCTTGGCCGTGTGGCGTTGTTTCTTCGGGCGCTGCTGATCGTCGCCGAGGATCTGATCAATCACCCCGGTGAAGCCGTCGAGCTTCGGACACCGGACCGGCTGCGCGCGCCGATACCCCGGCGGCACGCTGTAGCGCAGCATCTTGCGCACCGTCTCGCGGGCCAGTCCAAAGCGCCGCGCCGCCGCGCGCTCGCTCAACCCCTCCACATAGACGCTACGCCGCACCTCCGCATAGAGCTCCACTCGATACATCCCTCCTGTGTTCCACAAAACACCTCCGGAATGCTCGGTGGACCACTCAAGCGGTCTGGTTTTCCGCCGCCCTCCGGCAGCGTTACGCCGCCGCGCTGTGGTCTATTTTTACGCCGCCGTTCTCAATGCGGAAGTTGGCTTGGCGCTTGAGCGACACAGGATGAGTATATACAAGAACAGTTATAGATGTCTATACATATATACACGGTGCTCTGTAACAGCCTACCGAAGCCGCTCGACGTATTCATTGTCCGGGAGGTAGGTCGGCGCTCCTGGGGCCGCCGAGGACCCCTGAGGGGCATTCTGGGTAACACGTCAAATCTATAGGGAAATTGCGAGTCTGATCGCCTCTCAGGGGGTACCTCCTTAGAACGTGAAAATGGCTCTCAAAACACCCTGATTTCACTGATCTGAATCGGCCTGTTTTTGGAAGTCCGGGACCTATCCGGCCGTCCATTGGCTCGTTCCGGCTCAGTGGCGCTCACTCTCGACACTCAGCCCGCATGAGTGTCCCCAGCGGCAGTCGATGTCACCTCCTGTCATGTCGCCGCATACCCGTCCATCACATCTACTTGACCCAGGTTCTCGGGGCCGTATGATGGGCCTGTTCCATCCACTTCAGCCAAGGAGGGCCCATGGCTCGCTCACGGCGTCGGCTCTGAGACGTCGGTTGCCGAGTAGCGCTTCGAGGTGGCGCATATGTCATCAAAGAACACCCACGCAGAGAGCGACAGCCGGGACCCGATTATTGTCGAGGCACAGCGCTCCCGCGATCGACGGGACAAGACCTATCGGGAGCAAACGCTCATGATATATCCCTGGATCTGTGCGCGGTGCCGTCGCGACTGCAGCGGCGAAAAACTTCGCGAGCTTACGGTCCATCACAGGGACCATAACCACGACAACAATCCACCCGATGGGAGCAACTGGGAGTTGCTGTGTCTCTACTGTCACGAACACCAGCACGCGCGGTATCAGATAGCTGGCCCCTGTTGAAGCGCAACACATAGCCGCAGCTTATGCCTTTGACTGTCGGCTCCCGACTCGGCCACTCCTCCTCCTCCTAAGAAACTGTTACCCCAAGTACCTCCCCGGTCTCCCGATTCATGAGGGCAAAGCCCAACGTGTCAGCGCGTTGTTTGAGTCGGCGCAACATACGGGTGCGCTGGCGCGCGGTGTAGGTGTCGGCACCTGGGTCGCGATAGACGAGCGTGCCGGCGAGGGTGCGGTAGACGAGGATGGCGAGCTTGCGGGCGGTGGCGGTGAGGGCCTTTGGCTTGCCGACGCGGACAGCCAAGCGGCGGTAGAACGCGCCGAGCGCGGTCTGGCCCCGGATCAGTCCCATGGCAGCCATCCGCAACACGGCGGCGGCGCGATTGGCCGAGGGTTGGGTCCGTGAGCTGAGGCGCCGGCCGCCGGAGATCCGGTTCTGGGGGGCGAGCGTGAGCCAGGCGGTGAAGTGGTGTTCGGTGGGCCAGCGCGTGGGGTCGGTGCCGATCTCGGCGATCAACTTGAGGGCACTGTAGGGGGCGAGGCCGTCGATCTGCGTGAGGTCGACGCCGGTGAGGTGATGGAGCGCGGGCCGGATGTCGACGTGGGGTTCGTTGCCGTGGCGGCGCGTGACCCGCGGGCGCGGGAGTGGGGTCGTGGGCGGGTCGACGGCGGCGGTCAGCGACTGGAGCGTGGCGTCGATGGCCCCGTCGCACGCGGTGAGTTGCGCCTGACACATGTCAAAGAGTTCGAGATTCTGCTGGAGGACAAAGAGGTGTTCGGGGCGATAGTGGGGCCGGTCAAGGCACCGGCGATCTCGTCGGGGGTCGCCTTGCAATGCGGGTCGCGGTGTTGGGCAAGGACCTGGGGGTCGTGCTCGCCCGCGACGACGGCGCGGAGGATCGTGAGCCCGGTCTTGCCGACGATGTCGCTGACGACGCGCGGCAGGAGGAGGTTCATCTCGACCAGCGCCTTCTGCATGCGCTGGACATAGGTCCCGGCGGTCTGGACGAGGACCTCGCGGTGGCGCAGGTAGGCGCGCAAGGGGAGGATCGGCCCGGCGGGGCGGAAGCTGCCGCGCAACAGGCCGACACTGTGTAACTCGCGCAGCCACTCACAGTCCTCGACGTCGCTCTTCCGCCCGGGGACGTGCTTGACGTGGCGGGCATTGACGAGCAGGACCTCGAGCCCCCGCGCTTCGAGGATGTCGTAGACCGGGATCCAGTAGACGCCGGTGGCTTCCATGGCGACGCTGGTGATGCGGCAGGCGACGAGCCAATCGGCGAGACGTTCGAGGTCGGTGGTAAACGTCCGGAAGGATTGGATGGGCGTCGGGTCCCGATCGGGCGGGACCGACACATAGTGCTCGCTGGCCCCACAATCGATGCCGGCGACATCGACCTGAATGCGTTCGAGCACCGAGGGGGAGCGACGCGACGAGCGGGCGGACCGGCGGTGATTGTGCTTCATCGAAACCTCCTGCATACTGCGAGGGGCATCCGGGACCAGGGAGGCGGTGTGGAGAGCATTCTCCTAAACGGGATCACGCGGGGTGGCGTGTCACCAGTGACCAAACCGCGACTCCCCGGGCCACGCTACGATACGGGCTTGCGAGCACCAGTGGGCAGGTCGGCCTCGGGTTCCGGATGCTCCGCTGATTCTAGGCACGCGCCGCCGACGAAGCGATCACTTCTTCAGTTTCTGGCCTGATCCAATGCGATTCGAGCGCATAGGGAGCTACGATGTCACCGCCCTCATTGGCGAGGGGGCATGGGACAGGTCTATCAGGCGATGGGTACCACAAGAAAGGACAGTGACATGAATAAACGAACAGCCAGCGTCAGCGCCGTGATCCTTGCGACGTTTCTACTGGCGCTATCAGCCGTGGGCGGTCGGGCCCAAGAACCGGTGACGGGGTTCTTCATCACGAGCGTCGGCCCTGGCGATGGCGCGAACCTGGGCGGCCTGGAGGGAGCCGACCGCCAGTGCCAGATGTTGGCAACTGCGGCCGGCGCTGGCAATCGGACCTGGCGAGCCTATCTCAGCACGGTCCCCGACGGCGGGCGGCCGGCTGTGAACGCGCGCGACCGGATTGGGAACGGCCCCTGGTACAACGCCGCCGGCACTTTGATCGCCTCGAACGTGGCGGACCTGCACGGTGATATCGAGCGCGACCGCAATAACATCAGAAAATACAATGCGCTCGACGAAAAGGGTGAAGAGGTCAACGGGCGGGGCGATGAGCCCAACCGGCACGACATTCTGACGGGCTCGGACTCGCACGGCCGCGCCCTCTTGGGTACGGCCGCCACCACGACATGCGGCAACTGGACGAGCAATGATGAGGGCTCGGCCATGGTCGGGCACCACGACCGTCTGGGAGGCGCTAATGCGTCATGGAACGCCGTGCACATGAGCAGAGGATGCAGCCAGGACAACTTGGCTGGCTCGGGCGGCGCTGGCCTGATCTACTGTTTCGCGGCCGAATGAAGCGGCACCCTCATGCACTGGAAGTCGGCTCCCGACTCGGCCACTCTTGAGAAAACATCTCCTCCTAAGAAACTGTACCCGCTAGGGGGGTCAGTTTCTGGCCTGATCAAATGCGATTCGAGCGCATAGGGAGCTACGACGTCACCGCCCTCATTGGCGAGGGCGGGATGACACCTGACTCTGATTGTTACTCCCCTCGGTCCGCCGATTCCGGTCAACGTCCTAAGGAGATACTGAGGATGCAAAAAAGGAAGAGAAGTGAATCGCTACCGGTTGGCGTCGCCGTGTGTCTCGGGGTTCTCCTTCTGACGGCGGTGTCGGTCGTTGGTTGGGGGCAGGCAGGCGAGCCGGTTACATGGCCCATGATCTCCGAAGATGTTTCCCCTCCGGAGTCGATAGCGCCCGTCGCGCGGGATGGCCATCGTGGTAATGGGCTACTACGGAAGCCACCAGGTGCTGGACCGTTTCCGGCCGTCGTCTGGATTCACGCTGGCCTGAGAACACGTCCGACCGAAAGGCTGAAGGAGACTGCGTTGCGCACTCCTGCCCCGTCGCGTTTTCTGGCAGCAGGCTACGTGGTCGCGGTGATCACGTATCGCAGTCGGGATGTCGACCCGCAGTCAACCGTGTCGCTCGAGGATTCCCTCGCTGCCGTTGAACACCTGCGGGAGCTGCCCTACGTAGACCCCGCCAGCATTGTGATCTACGGGTGTAGTGGTGGAGGCGACCTCGCGCTGGAAATCGCGGCAGCGACCGACGTTGCCGCCCTTGTCCCCGAGGAACCGGCGTCGATGTTGTTCACCGGCATCATGAACAGCGACATTCCGAAGAAGGGGGAGCGGTATACGCCCGCTGATGCAGAGCCGATCAGGCAGGATCCGTTGCACTACTACACGGCTACGCACCAGAAGTTTACCCGCGAGAAGATCAACAGGATCAACTCCCCGATCCTCATCTTGCAGGGTGACGAAGGGTCGGGCCTCAACCCTTTCAACGCGCAGGTGCTGATACCGGAGCTCCGGTCCGCCGGAACAGCGTTTGAGGTTAAAACCTACCCAGGTGAGCCGCACTGTTTCGCATTCCATGGGAGCGGCCAGCGAACGCCACGTCCAGCCGTCGCCCTCAGAGCCTTCGAGGACGCCGACGCCTTCTTCCGAGAGCATCTCAACACGCAGCCGAAGGCTATCGACGCAAGTTACGTCGAACACGTGCCCCTCAACTGACATGCCCTTGACCATCGGTGACCGCATCGCCCACTACAACGTGACCGCCCTTATCGGCGAGGGGGGCATGGGCCAGGTCTATCAGGCCACCGATACCAAGCTGAACCGGCAGGTGGCGCTGAAGATCCGTCGCGAGTCAGTTCCTGGGGCAGCAGGCGGTTCGATGGTTCCACCTCGCCGCCGACCCGGACGTCGCAACACAACCTAGGGGTCATGTTTGATCAGGGGGACGACTTTGATCAGAGGTGCGGCGTCCAGCAGAATTGATGAAGAGGCAACTCGCTGGTATCGGCTTCGTTTTCGGCGGCGCAGAACAGGCTGGGGGCTGATGAATGACGATGGCCTTGGCGTCTCTCAAGACGACGCGGAGACCGTTCGGGAGTATCGGCTTGCCGCGGACCGGGGCGTAGCCGGGGCGCGGCACAACCTTTATCACGGGAGGCGGATCATGAAGAAAATTTGGCTACTCGCGATCCTGCTGGGTGTGTGGCCAGGTGCGGGAATGGCCCAAACGACGGACGAGCTGATCAACGATGGACAGAACACCGACAACGTCCTCACCCAGAGCATGGGGTACGACCGAAAGAGCTTCAGTCCACTCGATCAGATCAACAGGTCGAACATCACGCGGCTCGTGCCGATCTGGAACACGAGTCTGATGAATAATCTGGGTGAACTGGCCGCGCCGGTCGTGTACAACGGGGTGATGTATGTCATCAACGGGGCGTGGACGTTTGCCATCGACGTGGAGACCGGCCGGCAGATCTGGCGCACGCCGGTGACCCTCGAACCCGAGACGCGGCGTGCCTCTTTCAATAGAGGCGCTCCGACGATCTATAACGGCAAACTGTTTCGCGTGACGGTCGACAACCACCTGCTCGCCCTCGATATGGAGACCGGCGAGGAGCTGTGGAACCAGAAATTCGCCGAGTCGGCCGAGGGCTACCACGCGACCGGCGCACCGATCGTGGCCGACGGCGTGTTGATTTCAGGGATGGCCGGGGGGGAGTCGACCACGCGCGGGTTTCTCGACGGCTGGGATCCTGAGACCGGCACGAAACTGTGGCGGAGGTACACCATTCCAGCGCCAGGCGAGCCGGGTTCCGAGACGTGGCCGGTCGACGGCGAAGCGTGGAAGTACGGCGGTGGGCCCACGTGGCGCTCCGGCTCGTACGATCCGGAGCTTGACCTCGTCTACTGGGGCACCGGTAATGCGGAGCCATACGACCCCGAGACTCGTGGCGGGTTGGATAGCTTGTATACCTCGAGTGTGCTCGCGATCCGGCCGAAAACCGGGGAGATTGCCTGCTATTTTCAGTACACGCCCAACGACGTGTACGACGTGGACGGCGTCGACGAACATGTGCTCGCTGATATCGAGATTGATGGCCAGCCCCGACAGGTGATGATCCAGGCCAACAAGAACGGCTTCCTGTATGTGGTGGACCGCACGAACTGCGAGCTACTTGCCGCGAATCCGTACGTGAAAGTCAATTGGGCCACGCACTACGATTTCGAGACCGGGCTGGTCGTCGTTGTGGGACTGGTGGGTTCTACCCAGGTTGGTCTGATGGGTCAGACCGCAGGAGCGCAGGCGGATACGTCGCTGAGAACCCCGTGGGGTGAGCCCGATCTTCAAGGGATTTGGACGGAAGAGTTCGATACACCCCTGGTGCGGCCGGAAGCTTATGGAAACCGTGAGTTCTTCACCGACGAAGAGTACGCAGAGGCGGATAACGAGCGAGCACGGCTGCTTGCGGGCCAGACGTCCGACGGAGGAGACAGACGTTCAGCGCCAGGTAGTCAGAATGATGTCGCCGGCGCGTATAGCAACGCGCACCTGTCGTTCAAACACCTTGGCCGCCGGACTTCGCTGATTGTCGATCCTCCGAATGGCAGACTACCTGCGTTGACCGCGGAGGCCCAGGCGTTAGCCAACAGGGAGCGCGAATGGCGACGTGAACTTCTGCGTTCGACTGAGACTTGTGAGCTGGAATTACCAGCGTGCTCGGGCCAGGAATATAACCCGACTCCCTCACCCCGACGAGCTGAGCGTGCTCCGCGATACAACATCAATCGGATGAACCGTCATGACAACCCCGAAGATGGAGCATTCGGGGACCGCTGCCTGCTTGGCCACCCGGCGGAATTCGGGTCGGCGGTTGGAAGCTTCCGCCGGATCGTGCAGACGCAGGGTGGTGTGTCCATGTACTACGATGTCGGCCAGGGCCAAGGGTTCCAGCGGAGCATCGTCATGAATGGCAGTCCCCACCTTCCCGAAACGATTCGTCAGTGGTTTGGTGACTCAAGGGCTCACTGGGACGGTGATACGTTAGTGATCGACGTCACCAATTTCACCCCGAAACAAGATTTCAGGGGATCTCGTGAAAACCTGCATTTGGTGGAACGCTGGACGCGAACAGGTCCGGACACGCTGGCTTACGAGGTCACCATTGAAGACCCAAGTGTCTGGGTTCAGCCTTGGACCGTGAAGCAAGAATTTCAACGGCAGAGCGACCAAGAGAATCGTATCTACTATGAGCCACGGTGCCACGAAGGCAATTACGGCTTTCCGGCCCTGTTGAAAGGGGCACGAGTCAATGAGGAGGCCTACGCAGCGGGCACAGGGCCGCATCCGGCCACCTTCGATAACGCCACCGGGTCGGGGATACAAAGATTTCCGGGAAGTCGATAGGGCCACGAGCCGTCAGCCTCGGTATCCAGAACGGCACGCGACGCGCAACCGAGAGCTGGGTCGTGGGCGGGAGGCTCGCGGTGCCTGATCCGGATTCAGCTGACCACGTAAGGTGCGTTTAATCGGCCGAGGTCAGGTCGGTGCTGGTCGGGTCTCCCCCGAGCAGGTCGGTGAAATGAGCCCATTGCCGGTGCTCATCTCCCCCCCGATCGCGCCCTAGTAGAGTACTGGCGCTCTCGATCGATCTGCCCCCCTGTCGGCCCGGTCCGTGGTCGAAGCGGAGGAAGGCAGGGTGAGCGTCGATCCGAGGGTGTCGAGGCCTGGAAAACGCGCACGTGCGCGTTTTTCGGCCACTTCCTGCGAGTTCTGTGGGCAGGAATTCACGCCCACGAGGGTCTGGCAACGGTGCTGCTCAGGGCGGTGCCGGGCAGCGTGGTCTCGGGAACGAGAAACGAATCGACGTAGGGAGCTGCTGGCCCGGCTCCCCGACGACCCTGGGAGGCCGGAATGAGCCTCCGGTCGTCTGGGACATCCAGATCGACGTCAGCCAGGGCGCAGTCCGCCCTAGGGCCCGGTGCGCCGCGTCACTCCGGCAGGGCGAAGACGTAGAGCGCGTTCCCACCCTCCGGCTGGTAAATCTCCGGAGTGACCTGAGCGGTGAGGCTCCGGAAAGAGCCCCCGAGCGAGGCCGGGACGGCGATGAATTGCCGGCCGTCGGCCTCGTAGGTGATGGGATATCCGTGCGCCGCGGCACCGAGGCGGGTCTCCCAAAGGACATCCCCGGTCCGGATGTCGAACGCCCGGTAGTAGCGGTCGGAATCGCCCGCGAAGACGAGGCCGCCGGCCGTCGTGAGCGTCGATGTCAGGAAGGCGGCCCGCTGCTCTCGGCTCCAGAGCTCCTCCATCGTCCGGACGTCGTAGGCGGCCAGCTTCCCCACCTTCCCGTCCGTGCCGGGCATCTCGCGCAACTCGTACCGACCCGCCGAGCCGCCACCACCGTCGACGAACTCCACCTCGCGGCCGGTCAGGTGCATGCAGGCCTGATGGAGCGGGATCACGAGCGCGCCGACGCCCGGGTGATACGCCGACGCCTGCCAGTTGTGTCCGCCAAGCAGACTGGGACAGGCGGGCACGCGATTACCCACGCTGGCGTCTCGGATATCCTGCCGGTAGGCGACGCGTCCGGTGGTCCGGTCGATCGACTCAAAGATGTCCTGGTAGACCGTCTCACGCAGGTCGACGAACGCGCCGGTCCGTCGGTCCAGCTTCCAGAGGATGCCGTCCTTCCCGATTGTGAACAGCCACTGCTCGCCGTCGGCGTCGACCAGGACGCGCTCGTACACAATGTCGAGGTCAAGCGTTTCGCCTGGTACATGCTGGAAATACCATTCCATCTGCCCGGTCCGCGGGTTCAGCGCCAGCGTCGAGTTGGTGTAGAGCGCGTCCTGCCCCGTCGTCATGCCGCGGCTCGCCGCCACCCATGGCTTGGCCTGCGCCGTGCCGATGTAGAAGAGGTCGAGGTCCGCGTCGTAGCTGCCCGGGATCCACATGTCGCCGCCAGCGCGGAGGTACGGCGGCGTGTCCCCCCACGACGCATTGTTCGGATCGCCCGGCAGCGCAATCGTCGACGTGCGCCACAATTCCTCGCCGCTGTCCGGATCGTGCCCGGTGATGAAGCAGGTCTGTTCCTTGTAGCGGTTACACCCGTTGATGCCGCTCACGACGACACCGTTCGCGATGACTGGTCCGCCGCGCTGCGTGAAGCCCTGTGTGTAGTCTGCCTTTACGGTGCGCCACACCTCGGTGCCAGTCCCCGCGTCGATCGCGACGAGCGCCGCATCGTGGGTGGCCAGGTAGACCTTGTCGCCGTAGAGCGCCAGCGTGCGGGTCGCTCCCCGCTGCGGCGCATCCTCCGGCAGCGGCGAACGGTACACCCAAATGACGTCGCCCGTGAGGGCGTCGATCGCCTGCACCACGCTCCCCGGATTGGCCAAAAACATCACGCCGTCGTGCACCAGCGGCGTCGTCTGATTGTTCCCCTCCCGGACCGCCAGCACCCATGCCAGCTGCAGTTCGTCGACGTTGTCTCGCGTTACCTGATTCAACGGACTGTAGCCATGGCTGTTGCGCGTGCGCCGCCAGTTCAACCAGTCACCTGGCGGCGGATCCTGTAGCAGGGCGTCGGTGACCGGTGTCAGGCGCTCCACCTCCCGGTTGACGAATCGCGTCGACAGCCGCCGTGGCGCATCTCCTGCCCGCGCCGCACGCCGCGCCTCGGCCACGTCCGCCGCGTCACCAATCATGACCGCTGCGTCGGCCGTCAGCGGCGCATCGCCCGGCCAGGCGCCGTTTGCATCCAGGAGGTATGCCACCAGGTTCAGGTAGACCTGATTGCTGAGCGATCTCCCGAGGCCCGGCGGCATCTCGTCCCGCATATATGTGAACAGCTCGCTCGTCGTCCGCCCGGCCCAGCCGTTCAGGAAGTCCGTCCCCCGAAGCGCCGGCCCTTCCATCCCGTCCAGATCGTCCCCGTGGCACTCCCCGCACTCTCGCACGTACACCGTCCACCCCTCGGCGGCCTGCTCCACCGTGAAGCCCCCGTCCGCCGTTGGCTGTTGCGCCGCCTCGACGATGACACCCGGCGCGACACCCAGTCCGCCGGTCAGGCCACCCGCCACGACGACTCCGGCGGCTGCCAGCCCAACCACCGCTGCCGCGAGATTAAGTCCCCGCCACCGCGATCCGCAGAACCCGATCCAGATACGCTTCGACATGATTCACAACTCCTTGACGCCGTCGGATGGTGCCTCCACCCCGAATGGCCGCACGCGTCCCCCCTTATACCAGAGAGTGGACCCTAGTAGAACCTTTTGCTTGTGATCGATCTGCCCCCCTGCCGGCCCGGTCCGTGGTCGAAGACGAGGAAGGCCGGGTGAGCGTCGATCGGAGGGGTCCGAGGCCGGGAAAACGCGCACGTGCGCGTTTGACAGCCATTTCCTGTGACTTCTGTGGTCGGGAGTTCACGCCCACCAGGGGCTGGCAGCGATGCTGTTCAGGAAGGTGTCGGGCGGCGTGGTCTCGGGAGCGAATACGCGGACCAGTCGATCCGCTTCTCAACGTGGGCCCGACGCTACTACGATCAGCAACGCGGCCGGGGCAACGACCATCATGCCGCCCTGCGATCGCTCGCCTTCAAATGGATGCGGATTCTCTTTCGCTGTTGGCAGGACCGGACACCGTACGACGAAGCCACGTACCTCGACGCGCTACGCCGACACGGGTCGCCACTCGTCAAAGATTTGGCTTGACGGCACAACTCAGATGTCCATGCCGCCTACGCCGATCTTGGCGGTGACGGCATAAGGGCCGAGGGTGGTGCCGGGCTGCGGGCCCATGGGAGGGAGCGATTATACGGTAGGTAGCGGCCGCTCTCTACTGTCCTGTCTGGCCGGCTTCAGCCTAAGCCGATGCACGCCATCACCATACGCCGATCACCCTCCACCACAGCCCGCCGACCCCTATCCAGACGAGAATGTTGACAACACTCAGCAGTGCTCCGAGTCCCCACCAAGCGTCCATCTCCACGTAACCCGATCCGAAAAACACTGGCCAGGCCCCGTGCCGTAGTGGGTCACGCCGGCAAACAGGTTGCTGAAAAAAGCAAACACCAAAGCGGCTAACAGCGGCGGAGTACCCACGGCGATAGCGATGGCCAGGAACGCGGCGTACATAGCCACGACGTGAGCGGTGTTGCTGGCAAAGAAGTAGTGGCTGTAGAAATAGACCGAGCTCAGAATGAGGAAGGCAGGCACCCAACTGATACCTGCGACGGCCGAGCCCATCGTCATGGCAAACCAACCCACCAGTCCCAATTCGTTGAGATAATTCGCCATCATCACCAACGTCGCGATCCAAACGAGCGTATTCCAGGCCCCCTTTTCCTGGAGAATGTCGTCCCACGTCAGTGTGCCACTCAAGAGCAAGACAGCCAGGCCGACGAACGCTGCGGTTGTACCGGTACCGTCGAGACCCAGCTGCGGGCCGAAGATCCACAAGAACAGCAACAGAAAGAACGTGCCTAGCATCGTCCACTCACTAGGCTTCAGCTTTCCCATTTCTAGAAGCTGATCTTCGGCAATCTGCCGAGCCCCAGGGGTTTCTCTTATGTCTGGCGGATAGATCTTGTAGAGGACCCACGGCACCACCGCTAGACTGACCAAGCCAGGAACGATTGCAGCGAGCGCCCAACTCCCCCAGGTAATTCGAACACCCGCGTCGCCGGCCAACCGCACTGCGATCGGATTGGCCGCCATGGCCGTTAGAAACATCGCACTTGTGATGACGGTTCCCTGATAGGACGTCTTGATCAAGAAGGCGCCAATCTTGCGCGCCGTACCGTCGTCCGCCTCGCTGCCATAGGACCTGGCAATCGAGCGGACAATTGGAAAGATGACTCCGCCCGCTCGTGCGGTATTGCTGGGCATTGCCGGTGCCAACACCAGATCGGCCGCGACCAGGCTGTAGGCCAGCCCGAGTGAAGTGTTGCCCACGGCGGCCATGAACAGATACGCGATCCGAGCCCCCAGGCCTGTCTTGATGAAGCCACGGGAAATGAAGAAAGCGATCACGATCAGCCAGATGACACGCTCACCGAAACCGCTCACAGATTCCTCAATCGTGAGAGTTCCTGTGAGGCTGGTCGCGGCAATCCCGAACATGGCTACCGCACCCATCGGGCCGTGTCAACGCCTTTGAGACAACCTGATTCAGCATTTACTGTAGCGCCCCAGGCTGGTGACGAGCGCGGGCGGGCGATCGTCACGGATGGGTTGTGACCGGCGGATCACCCCCTGCTGTGGGTCGTCCGGGGCGACGGGCGTCGCTCCTGGGGCATCCTCGCGGGTCGGTTTCGGCGGCCGATTGATCCACACGGCCGTGGGCAGCGTTTCTGGACGTGGTGGCCCCTGTACGAACCGCTCAGGATGGGCGGCGTACGCCGCCAGGCGCGTGCGGTGCCGGACCGTGAGGACCGTCGCGGCGCGGCCGTAGTGCACGGCGGCTGGTGTCAGATAGCTCAGGCCGCTGTGATGGTGCGCGTCGTTGTACCACGCGAACAGATCGCGGCTGACGTCGCGCGCGTGTGCGAGCGAGCCGAACCGGCCAGGAAACTCCGGCCGGTACTTCACGGTCCGGAACTGCGCTTCGGAGAACGGATTGTCGTTGCTCACGCGGGGCCGCGAATGACTGGCGTTGATACCCAGGTCCGAGAAGAGCAGCGCGACGAGCTTGCTCCGCATGGGCGCGCCGCGGTCCGCGTGAATCGTGAGTTGGTGCGGGGCGATGCCCTGCTTCAGGCAGGGTGCCGCAATCAGGCGCTCCGCCAGGTGCGCATTCTCGTGGCGCGCGACCATCCAGCCCACCGCGTAGCGGCTGAAGAGGTCGAGGATGACGTACAGCGAGTAGTAGAGGTACGGGATCGGGCCCTTGAGTTTGGTGATGTCCCACGACCAGACCTGATTCGGGCGCGTCGCCACGAGTTCCGGTGCGGTATACACCGGATGCCGGGCCTGGGCGCGCCGCTCGTGGACTTCCTTGGCCGCCGCGAGCACGCGATACATCGTACGCGGGGCACAGAGGTACCGCTGCTCCTCGAGCAACGTGGCATGGACTTCGGCAGGCGACTGGTCGATGAACCGCTCGCTGTGCAACACGTCGAGCACCGCCTGGCGTTCGGTCGCACCCAGCGCGCGCGACGACGGCGCACGGGGCCGCGGTGGTGTGGCGCGGGGCGCGGGGCGCCGCCGGCGATAGAGCGATGCCCGGGACACGCCGACGCTCTGACACAGCGCCGCGGTCTCGCCCGGCGTCGTGACGGCCTCGATGGCACGCATCAGTCGGTCTCGTCGTCGTCGAGGGGTGTCAGGGGGATCCCCAGGATCTCGGCAACTTTTTTTTGGAGCGTGATGATCGTCTCCGCCCGCTGCAGCTTCCGCTGGAGCCGGCGATTCTCCGCCTCCAGCTGCTTCATGCGCGGGTCGACGGGGCGGGGGCCCCGGCGGCGCCCCCGCATCTCGCGCAGCGCCCCCGCCTCGCGCTGCCGCCGCCAGTTCGTCAGCAGCGACGAGTACAACCCCTCGCGACGCAACAGGGCCCCCACCTCGCCGGGCTGCTTGCACGCGTCGGCTTGCTTGAGAATGCGGAACCGATACTCTGCGGAGAAGCGCCGGCGCTGGACCGTCGCCGGCACCTCCGGGTCAGGGTCGGACGGGCGTGACGTGGTCACGGCTTCTGGTATGCGAATCATCTCTCCAACCCTCCCCGCCCCTACACTAATCTCACCAGGGAGGTTGTCTCACAGATTATTGGCACAGGGGGAAGGACCGCGCCATACGCCCAAATGTCTGAACGACGATCAGCCACCCTGCCCTTTGCCTGCTCCGGCGACATATAGGCGGCCGTCCCCATGATCACACCCATCTGCGTGGCCGCAGCGGTCAGGGTTGGTGACTGTGACGGATCGCCTTCGGGTGTGGTGTCCAGTGCCTTGGCTAAGCCGAAGTCCAGCACCTTGACCGTGCCGTCGTCCTTGACTTTGATATTTGCTGGCTTCAAGTCGCGGTGGATGACGCCGGCTTCGTGTGCGGCTTCTAACGCTTCAGCGATCTGTCTGGCAATGGGCAGGGCTTCGTCGAGAGGGATTGGCCCTTGCGCGATCCGGTCAGCCAGCGTCGGTCCTTCGATGTATTGTCGAGTAGCCCCGGAGGATTGCTCCCCCGAGGCCCTCACCAGAACCGGAGTAATGGCATCCCCCGGCAAAGCCGGGGGCTTTCACTGTGAGCCGCTCAAAGCGGCCTGAAAACGTGGCCGCTGCGCGGCCACTTGAGCCACCCTACGGGTGGCTACTTCATCCCAGCGGGTTCGAACGTGCTTACGCCATCCCAATGCCGCCACCCGGATGGTTACGACCAGGACCGTATCGGCCTGATCGCACATCCTCCCCGATTCCTGCCGCCGTGGGCACGGGTTCGCGACCGGCCGTTCCAAGCACGGCCGAACATCAGAGGAAGGCGACTTGCCCACTCGGCATCGTCTACACTGCGGTCGACCGGCATGGGGGCTCTCTTGCGTGATGCTTGGCGGCTCACGACGGAGGGTCCCCGACTTCACTCCCGGAACTGTCAAACTCTGGGTGCCCCCCCGGCAAAGCCGGGGGGTCTCGCCCGGTTACGCTAGTGTGCTGTCTTTAACACTTCTTTACAATGCCGGACCTTCCGGAGGATGGTGGCGGCGGGGGCGGTCCAGAGAAACGGCGAGGCGTGGCGGTTATGGTGCGTCACGTAGTCCTCGATAGCGCGAATCAAGGCCGGCACACTGCGAAACGTGCCGCGACGAATCCGCTTGCGGGTGATCTCGGCGAACCAGCGTTCGATCAGATTCAGCCAGGAGGCACTGGTGGGGACGAAGTGGCGGTGGTACCGCGGATGCGCATCGAACCACACCTCAACTTTGGGATGCGTGTGGGTGGCGTAGTTGTCGAGAATGAGATGGATCTCGCGCCGCTTCGGGACCGAGGCGTCGAGGTGGGTCAGGAAGGCGAGGAACTCGGTATGCCGTTTCCGCGGCGCACACCGCGCGAGCACCGTCCCGTCCAGCACGTTCAACGCCGCGAACAGGTTGGTCGTCCCGTGGCGGATGTAGTCGTGGGTTTGACGCGCGGGAATCCCCGGCCGCAGCGGCAAGACCGGCTCGGTCCGGTCGAGTGCCTGGACCTACGGCTTTTCGTCGACACAGAAGACCAGCGCTTTCGCGGGCGGATGCAAGTACAGGCCGACCACGTCCCGCAGCTTCTTCACGAAGTCCGGGTCTTGACTGAGCTTGAACGTTTCGACGCGATGCGGCTGCAACCCGTGCGCCTGCCAGATGCGATGCACGATGCCGGGGCTGACGCCCTGCGCCTTGGCCATCGTCCGCACACTCCAGTGCGTCGCATCCGGCGGCGTCGTGTGCAGCGTGGCGTCGACGATCGCCTGAACTTTCTCGGGCGACACGGCCTTCCGCCGTCCGGGACGCGCCGCGTCTTTCAGCAGCCCTGCGATGCCGGCCTGCTCGAACCGCTGCCGCCACAGATACACGGTCGGGCGACTGACGCTGCGATCGCTAGCGATCGCATTGATCGAAGTGCCGTCGGCCGAGGCCAGGACGATGCGCGCGCGCGTGACGACGCGCTGGGGCGTCTTGCCGCTCCGCACCAAGGCCTCAATGTCCGATCGCTGCGCCGTACTCAGGGCGATGGGCTCTGCCGCGTTCCACATACACGGCAGGATAGTACGAATCGCCGGTATTGTAAATCTATTTTCGGAACACTACACTAGGGTGCTGTCTTTAACACTTCTTTACAATGCCGGACCTTCCGGCGCGGGGGCTCGAGGTCCTGCTCGTCAATGCCCGCCACGTCAAGCACGTCCCCGGGCGGAAGAGCGACGTCGAGGACTGTGAGTGGCTGCGCGAGTTACACAGTGTCGGCCTGTTGCGCGGCAGCTTCCGCCCCGCCGGGCCGATCCTCCCCTTGCGCGCCTACCTGCGCCACCGCGAGGTCCTCGTCCAGACCGCCGGGACCTATGTCCAGCGCATGCAGAAGGCGCTGGTCGAGATGAACCTCCTCCTGCCGCGCGTCGTCAGCGACATCGTCGGCAAGACCGGGCTCACGATCCTCCGCGCCGTCGTCGCGGGCGAGCACGACCCCCAGGTCCTTGCCCAACACCGCGACCCGCATTGCAAGGCGACCCCCGACGAGATCGCCGGTGCCTTGACCGGCCACTATCACCCCGAACACCTCTTTGTCCTCCAGCAGAATCTCGAACTCTTTGACATGTGTCAGGCGCAACTCACCGCGTGCGACGGGGCCATCGACGCCACGCTCCAGTCGCTGACCGCCGCCGTCGACCCGCCCACGACCCCACTCCCGCGCCCGCGGGTCACGCGCCGCCACGGCAACGAACCCCACGTCGACATCCGGCCCGCGCTCCATCACCTCACCGGCGTCGACCTCACGCAGATCGACGGCCTCGCCCCCTACAGTGCCCTCAAGTTGATCGCCGAGATCGGCACCGACCCCACGCGCTGGCCCACCGAACACCACTTCACCGCCTGGCTCACGCTCGCCCCCCAGAACCGGATCTCCGGCGGCCGGCGCCTCAGCTCACGGACCCAACCCTCGGCCAATCGCGCCGCCGCCGTGTTGCGGATGGCTGCCATGGGACTGATCCGGGGCCAGACCGCGCTCGGCGCGTTCTACCGCCGCTTGGCTGTCCGCGTCGGCAAGCCAAAGGCCCTCACCGCCACCGCCCGCAAGCTCGCCATCCTCGTCTACCGCACCCTCGCCGGCACGCTCGTCTATCGCGACCCAGGTGCCGACACCTACACCGCGCGCCAGCGCACCCGTATGTTGCGCCGACTCAAACAACGCGCTGACACGTTGGGCTTTGCCCTCATGAATCGGGAGACCGGGGAGGTACTTGGGGTAACAGTTTCTTAGGAGGAGGAGTGGCCGAGTCGGGAGCCGACTTCGAGAGGCATGGCTTGTCCAGGCTGGGATTGAGGTCATTCTATATACGGTCGGGAGATGGCTCCAGTGGTCTGCACAGATTCCCTTCAGGAGGCGTATGGCTGTTGATCCGTCCTGCATGTGCTAGCCTGGCGATCCAGTGGAGGTTTCCGTGGCAGCACAGCCTGAACCGTATGCCGTACGCCTGCAGATTGACTACCCTGAACAACTGGACCGTTTGACCACGTTGTTCCGGCTGATCTGGATTATCCCCATCGCAGTCATTCTGGCCTTGATCACGGCCGCGGGCCGCGGCGGAACCGTGAATGAGGCCGGGGAGACCGTGGGCACGTCGGGCGGCGGCATCGTGGCGGGTCTCGCGGCCGCCACCGCGCTGATGATCGTCTTCAGGCAGCGCTACCCTCGGTGGTGGTTCGACTTCGCGCGTGAACTCGTCCGCTTCCAAACGCGGGTCGGGGCGTACTTCGTACTGCTGACAGACCAGTATCCGTCGACGGTCGAGGAGCAATCGGGCATGTTGAGCTTGACTACCCCGACGTCGAGCAGGATCTGAACCGCTGGCTTCCCCTCGTGAAGTGGTTCCTCGCGATTCCCCACTACGTTGTATTGGCGGTGCTGGCACTTATCGCCGTATTCGCAATCGTCATCGCCTGGTTCGCAATTCTCTTCACCGGGCACTACCCACGAGCACTATTCGACTTCGTTGTGGGTTTCGGCCGCTGGGGCCTGCGCGTACATGCGTACGCGTTCCTGCTGGTGACGGACCGTTACCCACCGTTCAGGTTGACCTGAAAGCGGGAGGCAGGATCTTCAGCGCCACCTGCCGGTTCAGCTTGGTATCGGTGGCTTGATAGACCTGGCCCATCCCCCCCTCGCCGATGAGGGCGGTGACCTCGTAGTGGGCGATGCGGGAGCCGACGGTGAGGGGCATAGGTTGTGTTGGATAGCCGTTCACCTCCTCACGGTAACGGTTGCCCCCTTGCGCCGGGCGGTCCGACCACCACAACATTCAAGGCCACAACTGTTCCTAACTCAGCCGTCGCTATCCCCGTCGCCCCTTGATACGAGTCTTCTTCATAAACCCGTCGTAGTGGCGCATGATCAGCTGCGATTCCACCTGCTGAACGAAATCCATCGACACCCCGACGATGATCAAGAGCGAGGTGCCACCGAAGTAGAACGTCACGCCCAGACCGTCGGTGATGAAACGCGGCAACAGCGTGTCGAGTTGGTCTCCGAGCAATGGCACCGCGTCGGCGCGAAACCCGACGATCATCAGATCGGGAAGCACCGCCACGAGCGCCAGGTAGATCGACCCCACCAGCGTGATCCTCGTCAGAATCGTATCGATGTACTCTGCCGTCCGCTTCCCGGGCCGAATCCCAGGGACGAAGCCTCCGTACTTGCGCATGTTGTCGGCGACATCGTCCGGATTAAAGATAATCGCCGTGTAGAAGTAGGCGAAGAACACGATAGCCGCCATATACAACAGGTAGTACAGCGGCATCCCGTTCCTGAGCTGGTCCGTGATCGCCTGGGCCCATCCACCCGTCGCCATGCCGATCGTCGCGGGAAACGCGATGATCGAGGACGCGAAGATCACAGGAATCACGCCGCCGGTATTCACCTTGAGTGGAATGTGGGTGCTTGAGCCACCGTACATGCGACGGCCCACGACACGCTTCGCGTACTGCACGTTCACCCGACGCTGCCCGCGCTCGATAAACACCACCGCCCCGATCACAACGACCATCAGCACAACCAAAAGCAGGAGACGAATCAGACCAATCTGCCCGGTCCTGAGCTGATCAAATGTGGTCAACACCGCCGAGGGCAGGTTCACCACGATGCCCGCAAAGATAATCAAGGACATCCCGTTGCCGATACCACGCTCGGTGATCTGCTCGCCCAACCACATGATGAAGCAGGTTCCGGTGGTCAGCGTCAACACGGTCATCAGCCGGAATCCCAATCCCGGGCTGTACACGAGCGGGAGCCCCCCGGCGATGTTCGTTTGTCGTTCCAGAAACAAAGAGATCGCGGTCGCCTGGACGACACACAGCAGAATCGTGCCGTAACGTGTGTACTGCGTGATCTTCCGGCGCCCGAGCTCTCCTTCCTTTGATAGTCGCTCGAGATACGGCCAAACAACAGTCAGCAACTGGAGGATGATCGAAGCGCTGATGTAGGGCATGATGCCCAGCGCGAAGATCGTGACCTGCGACAGGTTGCCTCCCGAAAACATGTCGTAGAGCCCGAACATCGTGCCCGCCGCTTGTTCGGCGAGGAACGCCAGCGCCTCGGTGTTGACACCCGGCGTGGGGATATGACTCCCGACCCGATACACTGCGAGGATCATGAGTGTAAACAGCATTCGTTTTCGCAGATCCGGAATCGCGAAAATGCTCTTGAGACTGTCAATCATCCGGTCCACCCGCGGCCGTGATCCGTCCATTCGTTCGGCTGCGACGTTGTGGTCTGACCGGTAACTGGCAGCACTCCCACCAGCACCGCTGCCGCCATGATGAATGCGATAGCGAGACCACGATCATGCATCGGTTACCTCCCTGATTCGGATGACCGTATGTTACCCCAGGTTGGTGATGATGACCGCAGGATGACCGGGAGTCCGCCAGTGCCTTGTCCAGCTGCGTCTCGTAACGTGCATTATGTATAGTTTCGAGTCCAGTCGAAGATCACCCGAACGCGCTGGAGGACGCGGTCCGGGTGACGACATGTCGCAGACGGCGACGGATCGCCTTCGGGTGTCGTGTCCAACGATACTATCGTGTTTGGTATCTCGACCGATGGCCATCCCCTCATGCAGGTGGCCTCGACAGGTGGCGTCACCGAACCGGTGACAACCCTCGCAGAGGGCGAGGTGGACCATCGCCAACCCGATCTGCTACCGGGCGGGCTCGGTGCGAGTGGTTGGTAATCCTCTTCGAGGGCTTCAGCGATTTGCTTGGCGATCGGTAGTGCCTCATCAACCGGGATCGGTCCTTGCGCAATGCGGTCAGCGAGTGTCGGCCCCTCGACCAACTCCAACATCAACGCCCGCGTATCCTCGGCTTCTTCTATGCCGTAGATAGCGGCGATGCCAGGATGGTTCAGACTGGCGAGAACCTGAGCTTCTCGCTGGAACCGCGCCAAGCGATCAGGATCAGTCGCAAACGCCTCGGGCAGGATCTTGAGCGCCACCTGCCGGTTCAGCTTGGTATCGGTGGCTTGGTAGACCTGGCCCATGCCCCCCTCCCCAATGAGGGCGGTCACGTCATAGTGGCCGAGTCGGGAGCCGACTGCTAAAGCCATAAGTTGTGTTGAACCTGCCGACGCGGATCAGGTGGATTCTATGCCCAAGCTCTGGCTGGCCCAATAGCCTGCACGGAAATGCCTCTAGGAAGCGTACGAACGGCACTGGCGGGGCTTCAGCAGCCTCGTCGGTGGTCAGGATCGTCTTGGCTGGTTAGACAGCCGCAGAAGCCGAACGTGCGCTTTGGGTTGTGCAACGTGTGGCACCCGCGCCGCTCACTTCTTTTGACGGCGGCTTCGAGACCCCGCCCCCTCCTTCCTCGGACGAGGATGAATCCCGAATCTCTCTGGGAGAAACGCAAGCTCCTCGTCCGTCGCGGGCATTGATACGTCGAGTTCCTGCCGTTTCAGCGGTCGTTGCTCACGGCAACGCCATCCCCGGCAACGGCACCATCGCTTTCAGGTTGGTTGGTATCGGTGGCCTTCGCAACGCGATGATACGCTTCAGGACTCCCGGGGCTCGTCGATTAGCACGCCCAGCCCGAGGCCAGCGGCCACGAGCTGCGACCCGCAGTACTGCGCCTGACTGATCTCGACGGAGAAGACCGCCGCGTTGCGCGGCGAACCGAACAGCGTGCGACCGAGCGACTCCACTTCCACGACATAGTTCACCCCTCGCTGCGTGAGCAACTCTTCGGCCTGCTGCGCCTCGGCGAGGGTCGAGGCAATGAACACTTCCACCAACTCCCGGTCCCCGAGCTCTGCAGCTTCCAGCCGAGCCATATTGCGCACAGTCTACCGGTGCGGCATCACGTAGCGGGGGAGGCGAGGACTTTGGCTTCACGTTTGAACCTTGCCAGCCGATCTGGATCGTCCGTGAAGGCCTGCGGCAAGACCTTCAGCGCCACGTCCCAGTCGAGCTTGGTGTCTCGCGCTCGGTAGACCTCGCCCTATAGTTGTGCCGCGTGGGAAGCGTGTGCAAGAAGAAAGTGGATCGATGATGAGGACAATCGCTGTGGGAATGTGGGAAGCGAAGCTTTCCAAGCCCCTTGTGGGCATCCGCGTTGTGTGCGGATGTCCACAGGGGCGGCATTTCCACAGCGGCGCGCGTGCAATGATAAGGAGATTGGGAAATACGCACCGTCTCCGCTACGAATCAACCTCGCCCACCGCTCCAACGGTTAGGCATGGACGTTCGAGCGGAGACGGCGCGCTTTGGTCCGACATCGCATACTCAGATGTCGTCCGAGTGTGGCACTCAGGACTCTACTATAGGGCTTGCGTAGGGCCGAAGCCACGCGCGTGTTCCCGAACAGGAGGGATCATGCGAACCGATCAGGAGTTGGCGGCGTACATCGGGTTGGACTGGGACGATCAACGGCACGCGGTCCAGATCCAGGCGGCCGCGGGGGGCCCCGTGGACCAGAGTGAGTTGGAGCAACGGCCCCACGTGTTGCACGGCTGGGTGGCCCAGCTCCACGACCGGTTTGGCGGCCGCCCCGTGGGGATCGCCATCGAACAGCGCCGGGGCGCGGTGATCCACGCGCTGATGCAGTACGAGTTTCTCGTCCTCTACCCGGTCAATCCCACGGCCCTGGCGCGCTATCGCCAAGCCTTCCACCCCAGCGGGGCCAAGGACGACCCGACGGACGCCGCCTTACTCTTGGACCTGCTACGCAAACATCGCGACCAGCTCCGGCCCTGGCGACCGGATACGGTCACGGCGCGCAAGCTCCAGCTGCTCTCCGAGCACCGGCGCAAGCTCGTCAATCTGCGCGGCGGCCTGACCAACCGGCTCACCAGCCTACTCAAGCAGTATTTCCCCCAGGCCCTCGACTGGGTCGGCGCGCTCGCCTCGCGCCAAGCGTGCGACTTTCTCGTCAAGTGGCCCACGCTGGCCGCCGTCCAGCGCGCGCGCCCCGCCACCGTGCGCCGGTTCTATCAGCAGCACAACTGCCGCCGCGCCCCCGTGATCGACACCCGGCTCGACCAGATGGCCACCGCCCAGCCGCTCACCACCGACCCGGCGATCGTCGACACGCTCAGTCTCGCGGTGCAGACCTACGCCACCCAACTCCGGTCCCTGCTCGAGGCCATCGACACCTTCGAGGGCCAGATCGCCGCGGTCTTCGCCGCCCACCCCGACCACGAGCTCTTCGCGAGTTTCCCCGGGGCGGGCGCGGTCTGCGCCCCGCGGTTGGCGGCCGCCTTCGGCACCGACCGTACCCGCTGGGCGGCCGCCAGCGAGCTCCAGGCCCACGCCGGCATCGCGCCAGTGACCGAACGTAGCGGTAAAGCCCTCTGGGTGCATCATCGCCTGGCGTGTCCGAAGTTCCTCAAACAGACATTCCATGAGTATGCCGACCAGTCGATCCGCTTCTCCACGTGGGCCCGACGCTACTACGATCAGCAACGCGGCCGGGGCAACGACCATCATGCCGCCCTGCGATCGCTCGCCTTCAAATGGATGCGGATTCTCTTTCGCTGTTGGCAGGACCGGACACCGTACGACGAAGCCACATACCTCGACGCGCTACGCCGACACGGGTCGCCACTCGTCAAAGATGTGGCTTGACGGCACAACTCAGATGTCCATGCCACCTTCGCCGATCTTGGCGGTGACGGCATACGGGCCGAGGGTGGTGCCGGGGTCTAAGGACATATATGTGCTTGTGTCGGAAAGTGCTTCACTTAGGAAACGGCGAAGGCTCTCACCTGTCCGCCTGATCCGCCGCGATGCTTCGGTGCTCCTACGATGAGAGTCGCACCCGATGACGGCACGCTCTCTAGATTCGCCATCAGCTCAAGTCCGTACTTATTGGCCGGCATGAACGTTAGATGCGCGGCGAAGTCCATCGAGGTCCCAAGGTCTAGGCTGAGCGTATCCACACCCACACCGACGATGTCACGGTCTTCTGTCAGGAACTGTGCCGCCTCGGGCGTGAATCCGGGAAAGTGCATCGTCCCCTGGGCGTCCGCATTGAGAAACGCCGCAGTGTCATCCACGCGTCTATCCCAGCCAGAGTTCATGGCAACAAAAGCCCCTTCCGGCAGCCGTCCATGTTGCCTCTCCCACGCTTGGAGATCATCCACCGTGACGCCCGTGTCCGGGTCACGCGCGACTCGGTCAGCTATGGAGATAACAGCGAGCGGGGCAAAGAATTGCCGGGGGTCCATTTGGTCGGTCGAGAGCGCTCCCGCCGCGAAATGCACCGGCGCGTCCATGTGGGTGCCGGCGTGCTCATTGACGACCACATTGCCGTAGAAACCTATGCCGTCGATCGAGAAACGCTCAGTGATCTGAACGGGCTCGAACGCGGAGAACAGCACCTCACCGTTAGGACCCCAGAGCGGTCCTGTTCCACCCTCCGTAGAGACCTGAAAAGGAGGGTCGCGCTCCGGAAACGGCCTGATATACACCTCCGTGCGTCCGGACCGATCTGAGCTATAGGCAATCCAGCGCCCATCGGCCGAAAATGTGGGCTGGGCCTCATTGTCGGCTGTCACCAGAAAAGGCTGTGGGTCACCACCCGGTGCAATGGTCCAGAGGTCACGCACGGTCTCTGGGTGGACCTCGTAGTACGCCAGCACGCCGTCCGGGGAGAACGAGCTCGGTATCTGCGCATAGGGGAATCTCGAGGAACATCTCGGCCTCTCCGGAACCATCAGCCGGCTTTGATAGCAGCTCCCATCGGCCTGTACTCAGGGACGAAAACACGACCCGAGAGCCATCAGGCGTCCACAGCGGCATGAAGTTGTTGCCGTCGGTCGTCAGCGGTGTCCGTATGCCGCGCTCCGTATCGAGCATCCAGATCTGCCGGTTGCCTCCAGCGCCGAAGTCGACCGCAATCGAGCCCCCGTCCGGTGAGACACGCGGATGCTCATACTCTCCGCGCTCCTCCGCCGCTTGCACGCTCGCTCCGCCGGAATCAACCCACACCAGTTTGGATGGCTGCTACTGCCGCGCGAGCTGCATCTTCGTCTTGCTGGGCCGACGCGCCGCTGCACCCGAGGGCACCCGCTGACTCGCCGCCCTTCGTAATCGGAACGGCTCCTTGCACGAAGAGCATCGGGCCTCCGTGGATGGCGTCGTCAAGACCCATCGCTGCCAGTCTGCCGAGCTCTCCCGACGGTGAACCGAATGCCGCCGAAGCCCGCGCCTTGCCGATCGCGACATCGGCCGTGAAGTATCGTGCCCCATCCATGCGCGTCAGGGCTATCAGGGCCCCACGAGCGTCGACAACCGCACAACTGAGGCTGACGCCGATCTCGACGGCCTTCTCTTCCGTCACCGCCAGCGCCCTCTTGGCGTCGGCGAGCGAGAGGCCAGTCACACCCTGTGCACCCAGCGTGCTTGCCGAAACACAGAGCCACACAGCGAGATGTCGAGCCACTCGACTCATCGTTCCTTCCTTGCCCACACGCTTCAGCCTTTTGCCGATGGCTTCATACAATTATCCTCGGTAGGGTCAGTTCACCACAGGCGGGCCACCCACCGCCGATCATTGACGACCCGATTCTGGAAGGCCGTTGATGCCGGGTTCCAGCTGCGCGCCGAGAGTGTTCTGAAACATCGACAGCTGCGTGTAGTTCCCGACGATGAGGACGACCTCCCGGAGCTGGCTCTCGGGGTATCGCTCCGCCAGAGCGCTCCAAGTCGGGTGTGAAATAAACCGGCTCGTGAACAGCTCGTCAGCCGCGTGCAGTAGCGCAGCATCAAAACCGCTCCACCCCGACGCATCGGGACCATCCATGACCCGGCTGATCTCCTGCTCGGTCAGTCCTGCCTCCTGCCCGATGATGTTGTGCCGCCCCCAGATATAGTCACCTCGATTCAGCCACGCGGTACGGAGGATGAGCAGCTCGCGGTCGCGGGCCGGGATCGTGGCATTTCGAACGAAGTACCCGGTGTACGCCCAGTACCGTCCGCACGTCTCTGGCTCGGTGTTCTCGGGACACAGCTGTCTCATTTCGCTCGCTCCCCCTGGATCGTCAGGAAGTGCGATCCTCGGGCGATCGAGGCGGTCGAACGCCTTCACCCGTTCCTGGGCGTCAGCGGCAAACGGCGTCAGCGGTACGAAGACAAGGGTCACGCCGATCATTGCAGTCAGACGAGTCATCGCAGACCTCCCTTCTTCACGCGCGTCGTCCGGAAGACTCGAGCGGCGAGCCATAGCCCTCCTTCTGGCTGGAACAACTGCTGGATTCTACTCCTGCGGTGGGTGGTGGCTCTACCTGCTCCACAGAATGGCTTCTGTGAGGCGTGCGAACGGCTTCTGCGAGGACCTGTCGGGCTGGACGATCTCAAAGACGGGAACGGTGGCGGTTTGGCCTTACGTGGCGTGCGTGCGGTTGCTGCCGTGCAACACGTTGCACGCAGCCAGGTTTGAAGCGGGCTTCAACTTTCAGCTTGCTGCGGGAAATTCATCTTGCGGAGGAGGGCCTGGAAGCGGGGGTCGGAGCGGAGGGGGTCGAAGACAAGTAATGTGTTGAGATGTGTCGCCATCACACTGTCGCGTTCTTCGGCAGATTGCCGCAGCCATGAGATAGCTTGATCATGGTCGCCCAGACCCACACAGACCCAGGCCAGTAGGCCAGCACCCACGTAGTCTTGGCTCCGCCGCCGTTCAAGAGCTTCCAGGATGCTGAGGGCCTCTTGTCGTCGCCGGGCGAGCCCCAGCGCCCAGCCTAGCAGCGCCTGAGATAGCGGTTCACCAGGTGAGGCGATTACCAGCTGTCTGAAGGCCTCGATGGCTTCCCCGTTTTTGCCCAAACCGGCATAAGCCAAGCCAAGGGGCTCGTACGAGAAGGGGTAGCTCGGGTCCAACTTGATTCCGGCGTGCGATTCGGCAAACGCTTCCTCAAATCTCCTGGCCATGGCGAGCACATTCGCCAGAATCCCGCGACAGTGGGGCGATAGGGGATCACGCTCCACGGCCGACCGCGCTTCATCCACCGATTCGTTAACGCGGCCCACCGTCCCGAGCAGCCATGAGTAGGTCGTTCGGCCAAATGTTTCGCCGGGATTCAAGTCCAAGGCCCGACGATACTCGCGCTCCGCGCCCGCCCAGTCCCACTCGTAGAAGTGAAGGACAAACCCCAGCACGAGATGCGCGTCCGCCACCGCCTCGTCGAGCGCGAGCGTCTTGAGTGCTGCCTCTTTTGCCTCCGGCATGACGGTGTGAGGTGGGGCTAAGCTCATCACCGCCCGCACGGCGTTGGCCAGCGCGACACCCGCCTGCGCCTGGGCATAGGTGGGCTCGAGCGCGAGCGCCTGGGTGAAGAACTCAAGCGCCTTCTCAAACGCTGGACGTGTCCTCCTCAGCGTGTGGTACCGGCCCTGCAGGACCAGGTTGTACGCCTCTATGTTGTCGGTTGGTCTCTTCACCAGAGGCGTGTCTGCGGCCCCCAGGAGCTTGACCTTCAATCTTTCGACGACCGTTCGAGCGATCTCATCCTGGCCCGCGAACACATCCTCCATATCGCGGTCGTACCGCTCGGACCAGAGGTGGAACCCGTCAGCAATGTTGATCAGCTGCGCCGTGATGCGAAGTCGCTTCCCTGCCTTCCTCACGCTACCCTCAAGTACCGCACCGACCTTCAATTCCTGGCCGATCCTGGCCACATTGAGATGCTGGCCCTTGAACTGGAACGAGGAGGTCCTGGCGGCGACACGCAACCCTTCAATGGCTGTTAGGGCGTTGATGAGCTCTTCGGCCATACCGTCGCAGAAGTACTCCTGCTCGGGGTCGGCGCTCATGTTAGCGAACGGCAATACCGCGATCGAGGGAATCTCTGGCTGTGAGGAGGACGTGACCACCAGCTCCGGCTGGGTAGCTCCAGTCCGCAGGTCGTCCAGCAGGTCCGTGATGGCCTGATATCGCTGTCTCACGTCCTTACTCATAGCTCGGCCCAGCATGCCGTTCAGCGCCGAGGCTTTGCCGCTCACTGGCTCCGGCTCACCGCCCCGGATGGCGTCGGCCAGACTCAGCAAGTTCTCCCCCTGAAATGGCGGCGTCCCTGCCAACATCTCGTACAGCACCACGCCCAGCGACCAGATGTCTGTGCGGTGATCGACCTCCTGCCCTCGGGCTTGCTCGGGTGACATATAGGCCACCGTCCCCACCGTCGTCCCGGTCTGCGTGACGCCTTCCGCCCCGGCCAGCTTCGCCAAGCCGAAGTCGAGGATCTTTACCGTGCCGTCTGTGGTGACCATCAGGTTCGCCGGCTTGATATCACGGGGCGCCCCACAAGCTGGATCCCTACACGGGGATCATCGATGCACGTCTCGAGGAGTATCCCGGGCTGTCGGCGCAGCGGCTGTTTGACGAGGTCCGCGCGGCGGGCTACCCCGGTGGCTACAGCCGGGTGCGGGACTACGTCCGCGCGGTGCGTCCACGGGAGCCGACCGAGTCGGTGGTGCGGTTCGAGACGCCGGCGGGGCGTCAGGGCCAGGTGGACTTCGCGACCTTCACCCTGCCCTGGGGCCGCCGGCACGCCCTGGTGGTGGTGCTGAGCCACTCCCGGCTGCTGGGGCTGTGTTTCTCCCGCCGGCAGACGATGGCCGTGTTGACCGACGGGCTGGAGCGCGCGTTCGCGCGGTTCGGCGGTGTCCCGAAGGAGCTCTTGTTTGACCAGATGCGCGCGGTCGTGCTGTCGGACCAGCGCGTGGGCGGCGGCGAGCTGGTGTTGAACGCGGAGTTTCTGCGCTTTGCCGCGCACTGGGGATTCCACCCGCGCGCGTGCCGGCCGTATCGGGCGCAGACGAAGGGCAAGGTGGAGCGGCCAATCCGCTACATCCGTGACAGCTTCTTCTACGGGCGTGCGTTCGCGAACGACGAGGACCTCAACGAGCAGGCGTCGCGCTGGCTGGAGGGCACGGCCAACGTGCGTCGGCACGGTACGACGGGCGAGCGCCCAGTGGACCGCTTCGAGCGGGACGAGCGTGCGGTGCTGCGTCCCTTGGCACGCCGTCCCTACCAGCGTCTCGGCGTCCACCGCGGTGCCGAGCCGGCCCACCGGCGCGTGCCCGACACCATCGCGGTGGAGCGCCGGTCGTTGCGGGTCTACGCGGAGGCGGCGGGATGACGGCGACCGCGAGTGACCGGCGCGACCGGCTGCGGGCGATGCTGGCGGACTTGAAGATGCCCGGCGCCCTGGAAGCCGTCGACGGCGTGCTGGCGCCGGTCGACAGCGGGGCGGTGACGGCGAGCGAAGCGATCGAGCTGGTGCTCAACGCCCAGATCGCGCTGCGCAACAACCGTCGCTTGCAGGCCGCCATGCGCTCCTCGCGCCTGCCGGCCGTCAAGACGCTGGCGCAGTTTGACTTTACCTTCCAGCCGAGCATCAAGCGCGAGCAGATCGAGAGCCTGCACGAGCTGGGATTCCTCGACCGCGCCGAGAACGTCATCCTGCTCGGCCCGCCTGGAGTGGGCAAGACGCATCTGGCGATCAGTCTGGCGATCGCGGCCGCCGAGGCCGGCCGACGCGTCTACTACGGGACGTTGGCAGGCCTGATCGACTCGCTCATGGACGCCAGGGCCGCGGGTGAGCTGTCCCGGCGGCTGCGCGTGCTGACGCATCCCGCGCTGCTCGTCGTCGACGAGATCGGCTACCTGCCGGTCAGCCAGGACGGCGCCGTGCTCTTCTTCCAGCTGATCAACGCCCGGCACGAGCGGGCGTCGACGGTGCTGACCTCGAACAAGGGATTCGAGGAATGGGGACACGTGCTCGGCGACGAGATCATGGCGGCGGCGCTCATCGACCGGCTGCTGCACCATTGCCACATCGTCAACATCCGGGGCAACAGCTACCGGATGCGGGAGCATCAGCACTGGCTGCGATCCGCGTCGGACGAACGGCGTGAGGGAGTCGCACCGTGACCGCCGGCCCCGCAGCGTCGCGGCGCGTGGGCATCAACGGGAGAACGTCCCCGCCGCCCGACAGCTCTCTCCCCGAAGTGTGCAGTTTTCAGTTGCCCAAAGTGTGCAGTTTTCGGTTGCCATTGACAGGCAGCTGCAAGAGACCGGGCGGTGGCGTGACGTGTACCAATGTGCCCACTGCGAGAGTTGGTATCTGGCCCAGCATGATCCGCGTGACCGCACCCGGCCCTATTGCGGCCCAAGGTGCTGGCCCTCACGACAGTCCATCACGTCTGACGCGCCGATCCATCGCGTGCAGGGCCCGCCCGTCGAGATCTAAAACGCCCCCATAGGGCGTCCTGCCTCGTTGATCAAATCCCAATTCCTGTCACGCTGCGCCTTGCTACGTCATGGAGGTGCAGATGGACACGACCAAGCAGGGTTTCGAAGACCGCATTCTTCGTGACCCGCGTGTTGAAGAAGTCACGGGCCTGTCTCGCTCGACCCGTGCTCGCCTGGTAAGAGACGGCCAGTTTCCTCGGCCGGTTCGTCTGTCCGGCAGTGCGGTTGGGTGGAGGGAGAGCGAGATCCTGCACTGGATTCGTGAGAGGAGGCCGGAATGACTACCGCGGCCCGCAGCCACACCGACGTGTCCTATCGGTGAACCCCGCCGTGACTACCAAACCGAGCCTGCTTGGCCTGACGGACGACCAGTTGGCCGCCATCGATGCGGTGAACATCGTCGACCGGGCGCACTTCTACCTGCGCGTTAGGCTCAAGCCGCTCCCCAAAGCGTTAGGCCGAAAACACCCGTCGGTCGATTGGAAACCCTACGAAACCACGACGCCGACCGCTGATGACGTAGACGCCTGTTCGCGAACAAGGCGGACGGCATCTGCCTGGTGCTCGATGACACCGGCTACGTCGTGCTGGACTGCGACGGGCCACAGGACCGTGCCACCCAGCTGCTCAAGGATGCCGGCATCGAGATTCCCCCCGCGTGTCCTCGGGTCGTGACGGGTCGCGGGCAGCATTTCTATTTCAGGACACCGCGCCCCGTGGGACGTCACGTCGGGTTGCTGAAGGGCGACGGCGTGCAAATCGACGTGTTGGGCGCGGGCTGCGTGGTCGCGCCCCCCTCTATCCATCCCGACACGGGAACCCCCTACAGGTGGGCACCGCCGTTCGTCAGCCCTGACCTCGTGCCTCCCCTTCCTGAGCGCGTCAGCGAACTCATTGCGGATGCCACGCGTCCGCGTCAGCTGCCGCTCCGACCGGTGGACGGCGCCATTGTGAAAGGTGAGCGCGAGCGCACGTTGACCAGCATCCTAGGAGCGGCACGCCGACGCGGCGCGGTGGAGCTGGAGCTCCGGGCCCTTGCCGACGCCGTGAACACCCGATGTGAGCCGCCCCTTCCAGAGGCTGATCTCGACCGACTCGCGCGGTCCATCGCACGGTACGAGCCCGACGATCTCGATGTCGCTCGCCTCGTGGTGAGCGTCGAGACCGACACCACATCCCCGCCGCTGCTGGAGTTCGTGACGCCCGCTGGCCTCCAGGCCGCCGGTGTCGCTGACATCGACTACGTGCTGCCGCCGTATTTCATCGCCGGCACGCTGACCGACCTGACCGGCGCCGCCAAGATCGGCAAGACCCGTCTGCGGAATTACTTCATCCGGTGCGCCGTCACCGGTGCATCGTGCCTCGGCGAGCCGGCGATGCCTCCGGCCGCGGTCGTCCTGCTAACCGAGGAACCGCCGGCCGCCCTCCTCGAAGGGCTCAGGGCGGCCGGGTTGATGGCCACACGCGCGCTCTCGATCCTGACCCGGCACGCCGCCCGCACCACCGACTGGCCGGACATCGTCGCCGCGGCGATGGACCAGGCTCCAGTGTCGATGCCCGCCTGCTCATCGTCGACACCTTGCCCGGCGTCGCCAAGCTCCAGGGTGACGCCGAGAACTCAGCCGGTCACGCGCTGGCCGCGTTGCGGCCCCTTCACGAAGCCGACGCGCCGGGGCTCGCGCGGTTGGTCATTCGCCACACCCGGAAAGTGGGCGGCGGGGTGGTCGAAGGCGGCAGGGGGTCATCCGCCTTCGCGGGCGAGGCCGACGTGCTCATCCGCATGACGCATCCCCGTGGCGGGCGGCCCGCGGTGCGTCAACTGGACGCCATTGGGCGCTTCTCGGCGATCCCGGCCAAGACCCTCATCGAGCAACTCGAGGATTGCGGCAACGCGGCAACCCCAGGGGATCAGTGGCCGCCGGACTTAATCGAGACCTACCAGATCGTAGACGCCAGCCAGGCTGACGCCCCGGACGCCCTGTCCGCGTCCGCCCGCGTGGCCCAAGCGCTCCCCCACACCCAGGAAGACGCCGTGTCGGTCTCCAACCTCGCCAGCCAGATGGACCTCTCGGACCGCAGCATTCGCCACGGGCTCGAGCAACTCGAAGGTCGCGTTCAACGGATTGGCGCCGGAACGCGGGGTGATCCCCATCAGTTCTTTATTCCGGCAACCCCTGATCTCCAGGGGTTGCACGAGTGGAACAAACAGAAAGGAGGCACGCCGATGGCTACCGGGACGAACGAGCGTGGGCCGCCGGAATCCTCCAACGGCTCGTACACGACAACGCCGGGGCGGTCACCCCGGCATCATCAACAACAACGACACGATAAGGAACAACGTGATGAATAACACGAACGATGATTTCGACGCAAATGACTTCATTGGCGGCACCTACATCAAGAAACAAGACCTCGACGCCGGACCCCAACGGTTCACCATCGCCGGGGTCTCGCGCGCGACGTTCGCACCCCGTGACAGCCGACCGGCCGAAGAGGTCTTACAGCTGGAGTTCGAGGACGACCGCAAGTTCACCCTCTCCGCCAAGGTCAACATCCGCATCCTGATCAAGGCATTCGGGCGGAAGACGCCTGCCTGGGTCGGGAAGTCGATCATCCTCTACATCGACGAGAACGTGAGCTACGGCGGCACCCTGATCGGTGGGGTTCGCATCCGGATCCCAGACGGCGATGGCGGTGGCCGCACCACCTACATCGAGGCGATGTCCGCGTAGTCGGCGTTGTCAATCCAGGCCGTGGGGCTCCCGAGGCACTACGGGAGCCCCACGGCCCTCACCCTCAACCCCGAGGAGCACGCGATGACAACTGCTGTCGCTGAGAATCGAACGGTATCGGCTAACGCGCCACCCACGACGGATATGACGACAGCATGCAGGTCGGTGCCACAAGCGTGGGGCGAGTCCGACGGCCCATCGCTCCTGCTTAGCCCGTCCTTCACGCTGGTGCCGACTGGGCTCCAGGTCGTCGGTATGCCGTCACTGGACGAATGGACCCACGTGGGACAGGACGTCTTTCGTCTGGCCAACACCACCACATGGGCCATTGGGGACTGGCTGGTGCACGGCGAAGGCCGGGGCGATTGGGGCGAGATGTACGCCCAAGCCATCGACCTGACCCAGAAGTCCTACGACACGCTCATCCAGTGCGCGCGCGTGTCGAAAGCCTTTGAACCCGGAGCGCGCTACAGAAATCTCTCCTGGTCCCATCACCAGGCAGTCGTCAGCCTCGAGCCTGACGAGCGGCGGGCCATTCTTCAGCGCGCGGAAGACCAGCAGTGGACCCGTGACGACGTGCGTGAACACGTGCGAAGCCTGCGGGCCGCGACGCCACCCACCCCACGACATGCCTGCCCCAGGTGCGGATGGCATTGGTAGGAGAAAGCCGAGATGCGCATGAACACGATGACCGACAGGAGTCCGACGATGACCACCCGTCCATGCGCCGTGATCATCTGCTGCGCGTATGCCGCCCCGGACTCAGACGTCTGTCCGGCGCACGCTTCGCTCCATACGCAAGGCGGGCTGAACCTTTTCACCGGCAGGCTCGACACAGGGCGTCGGCCCAGGACACGGCGGCGACGGGCTGCGAACCCGCAGGCCCGGCTCCCATTCGAGCCGAGCCAGACGCATCAAACCGAATAATCATCGGCGCTGCGAGCGTGTGGCGCAACGGGAGATAGCTCCATGACCCAACGTGCTTTTCAACCAGACCATTCGGACGCACCAGAGGGGTATCACGACCCCGACCGCAACATCACACTCCTTGTACGAGATTGCCTGACCGGGATGCGTGAGTCTTTCACGCCTGGCTCGGTCGACGTGATTGTGACCTCGCCGCCGTACAACCTCGGCATCAGCTACGGTGTCTACGACGACTCGATCCCACGTGACGAATACCTGAGCTGGCTCGAACGTGTGGGGCTCGAAGTTCGTCGCGTCCTTGCCGATGACGGCTCTTTCTTCTTGAACCTGGCTGGCAAGCCCTCAGACCGGTGGGGACCGCATGAGGTCTTGGCCCGCCTGCGGCCGCACTTCGTCTTGCAGAACGAGATCCACATCATTTCGTCGGTCGTCATAGACGCGGCGACGCTCAAACACCGGCTCGGCCCAAGCCGCAATCTGATCGTCGGACAACATAAGCCGATCAACAGCAACCGCTTTCTCAACGACACCCATCAATATCTCTTCCACCTGACCAAGACAGGAGCCGTCCCCCTTGACCGACTGGCCGTCGGCACGCCGTTCGAGCACAAGTCGAATATCGACCGTTTTGGTCACGGTGATGACGATCGTCGCTGTCGAGGCAACGTGTGGGTCATTCCCTACCCGACGATTCAGAACCGGCAGACCGACCGGCCGCACCCCGCGTCATTTCCTGTCGAACTGCCCCGTCGGTGTGTTCGCCTCCACGGCGTCTCGCGGACGCGGGTCGTACTCGATCCGTTTGCCGGCCTCGGGAACTCGGTGTGGGATTCGTGGGGTTCGAGATCGACAAGACCTACTTCGACTATGCCGTTGCTCGACTGCAAGACGACGCCGCCGGTGCTCAACCCGGGCTCTTTGACAACGACTGAGGCGATGACCGTGTCATCCAGACCCGCCCCCACATTCGAACCGCGTCGGTGCGAAGGCTGTGGTCAGTCCATTCAAGGAAAACGCGACAAGCGCTTCTGTAGCGGCAAGTGTCGAGCGATGGCGTCTCGTCTGAAGCGGAAGGACCAAATGCGAACGATCCTCACAACCCTGAAGGACGTGCTCGCTGAGCTTGAGGAACTGGTAGGCCGCGAGTAGACAGACAGATGCCGAGCCGTCCGTTTCCGATGCTCCTCACGACCAGCGAGGTTGCTGACATCTTGAGGACGACCCGCAAATCGACCTACGCGATGATCTCGGGCGGTCAACTGCCGGGCGTCATTCGGCTCGGTCGTCGCGTGCTTGTCCGAGCTGACGTGCTGCTAGACTGGCTGGACGAAAGGCGTGCGCCATCGCCGGAAGGAGACAGGCGATGAGCGTAAGAGTTGTTCCGTATCGGACTGGAGGCTGGGAAGTGGACATCCGCGTTGTGCTACCCGATGGCTCACGACGACGCGAGCGGAAGAAGCTGGCGTTGCCGTCGAAGTCGGGTGCCCGGCGATGGGCGGAGGCCCGCGAACGCACACTACTCACCCACCGTCCAGCTGATGCCCCGAAACCGCGAAAGGAGGTGCCAACTCTTCAAGAGTTCGCTGAGAGGTTCTTGGATGGCTACGCCAGAGCCAACCAGCACAAGCGAGTGGCATCGCGTCAAAGGAAACGATCCTTCGGGTCCATCTGGTTCCGTTCCTCGGAGCCAAACGTCTGGATGCCATCCGCAATGAGGACGTGCAACGGCTCAAGGCCCGACTAGGGACCAAGGCACCTAAGACCGTGAACAACGTGTTGACGGTTCTAAGCACGCTCCTCAAGACCGCCGTGGACTGGGGTCTCATTGATCAGGTGCCCTGCTCGGTACGCTTGCTTCGTGCCCCCGTGCCTGTGGCCGCCTTCCACGACTTCGACGCGTTCGAACGCCTCGTGGAAGCGGCGACTCGTGCGAATGATGGGACGTCTGGGCTCATCGTGCTCCTGGGAGGCGAAGCTGGGCTCCGGTGTGGCGAAATGGTGGCGCTCGAGTGGCCGGATGTGAACCTGGCGACGGGGTCCGTGAGCGTGCAACGAGCGGTGTGGAACGGTCACGTGACGGTGCCCAAAGGTGGGCGGGTGCGGCACGTGCCGCTGACCAGGAGGCTGGCGGCTGCGCTGCGCACCCATCGCCATTTGCGCGGGGGGCGGGTGCTCATGACTCCGGACGGGCGAGACCTCACCCACCGGATGGTCCAGACCAACATGGTACGGATCGCCCGTCGCGCGCAGGTGCCGCAGGGTGTGCATATCTTGCGGCACACGTTCTGTTCGCACCTGGCGATGCGCGGTGCACCCGCACGAGCCATTCAGGAGCTCGCCGGCCATCGGGATCTCTCGACGACACAGCGGTACATGCACCTGAGTCCGGCGGCAAAGCAAGCGGCCATTCGGCTCCTCGATGAGCCACCCCCGTTCCGAGTTGGGGGAGATATAGGGGAGACGAGAACGGCTAAATCGCTAACTACAACAAAAAACAGGAGTTAAATGGTGCCGGTGCAGGGACTTGAACCCTAAAGATGTGTTTCTCTAACACAGTGATGGGACACGACTTCTGGTCACAAGCGTTTGAATCCCTGGCGGTTACGCCGTTGGCTTTGTCTACTGGAATCCCCGTGAGTCTCCAGGACTAGACCTGAGTAGTGGAGAGATAGCGGAGACGGATAGAGGCGTGTGTCGAGAAGTTGGGAAGTGGGAGAACGAAGTGGGAGCATACCCACTTGACCTGCTTGCCGTTTTTCGGACCAGCTGACGCTTGAGAGAATGGCGTCCTGAAGGGCCCTGGCTTCAGGAGCGGATCGCTTTAGAGTCCGGCGGTTACTTTTCGCCGTCTCCGTCCGTGTCGTCAACTGCCGGGCGTAAGCGGTCGGTGTCAGCCCGCCCAGCGCCTTCTTCGGTCGTTCGTCGTTGGTAATCGCGTCGCCAGTCTTCGATGATGGCCTGGGCGTGCGTCAGGCTGGTGAACCAGTGTTCATTCAGGCACTCGTCGCGGAACCGCCCGTTGAACGATTCGATATACGCGTTCTGCGTCGGCTTGCCCGGCTCGATCAGCCGGAGGGTCACCCCGTGCGCGTGCGCCCACGTGAGCATGGCCCGCCCACAAGAACTCCAGCGCGTTGTCGGTGCGCAGGACGCGGGGCAAACCGCGTGTGATCGCCAAGTGATCCAGCACCCGCGTCACCGGGAGGCGGCCGAACGCCCGCGCGGGAACGACGGCGACGGCTTCCGCCGTGGCGTCATCGACGATGGTCAGACACTTCAGGACGCGCCCATCTGCCGTGCGGTCGAAGACGAAATCAGCCGACCAGACCTCGTTGCGGTGCTGCGGGCGGATCACCGGCTGGCGATCGACGACCGGCACTTTCTTGCGCCGACGGCGCTTGACCTGCAGTCGGGCCTCGGCGGGCAGCCGGTCGACCCGTCTGTGATTGACCGTGCGCCCCTCCTGCCGCAGCTTGAGGTAGATCAGGCCGGCTGTTTGAAATATGCGCGGTACTACCGGCTCTTGTTGGTAGAAGGGCATCTGACCTGGCGGCTCTTCGGCGACATGCTACGGAGGATCTGGGTGCTGCCAGTGCCGGAAGGATAGCGGGTGACCGCTGACCGAGGAACTCCCGCGAAGAAAGGGCACAGGTGTGAAGTGATGCCTCAGGAATGCCTGAAAGCAGGGGCTCCCGTTGGTCGCACGTCAGCGCGGGCTGAGGTGACGGTCTTGGGGAGCTGGACGATTGTGCGACACCCGACGTTTCGTTCGCTGGGCGGTCCGCGGGTGTAGAAAGGTGCCATCAGGGGCAGGCAAAACGGAAGTCCCGACTCAAGTGAGTACTGATGTGAACCGTCAAGTTCAGCTCGCGGCGCGCCCTCACGGATTTCCGAAGGATACCGACTTCCGTCTCGTCGACGGCGAGATACCGAGACCCGGCGAGGGTCAGATGCTCTGCCGGACGATCTACCTTTCGCTCGACCCATATATGCGTGGACGAATGAGCGCGGGTCTTTCCTACGCCGCCGGGCTCGAGATCGGCGACGTCATGATCGGTGGAACCGTGTCGTCGGTCGTCGAGTCCAACCTCGATGGCTTTGCGGTCGGCGACTTCGTGTTGAGTGGGAATGGGTGGCAGGAGTATGCCGTCTCGGACGGACGCAACGTCCGAAAGCTCGACCCGTCTCACGCCCCGATTTCGACTGCGGTTGGGGTCCTCGGCATGCCGGGTCACACCGCCTATGTGGGGCTGCTCGACATCGGCAAGCCGCAGCCTGACGACACCGTGGTCGTATCTGCGGCATCCGGTGCGGTGGGTGCGGTTGTCGGGCAGATCGCGCGGATCAAGGGATGCCGGGTGGTTGGTGTCGCCGGTGCTCCCGAGAAGTGCGAGTACGTCGTCGGTGAGCTTGGGTTTGACGCGTGTGTCAGTCATCACAGCGATCAGTTGCCCACTGAGCTCAAGGCGGCATGTCCGGAGGGGGTCGACGTCTACTTCGAGAACGTCGGAGGGAAGGTGTTCGACGCCGTGCTCCCGCTTCTCAACACATTCGCGCGCGTGCCGGTCTGTGGACGGATCGCGACGTACAACCTGACGGCGCCACCGCCTGGCTCAGACCAGGTGCCGAAGGTCATGGGTCTCGTATTGGTCCGTCGGCTGACCGTTCGTGGGTTCATCGTGTTCGACCATGCCGACCGAGAGCCCGATTTCTTGCGCGATGTGGGTGGATGGATTTGTGACGGTGAGGTCAAATACAGAGAGGACATCGTCGAAGGTCTCGACCACGCCGTCGAAGCGTTTCAAGGGCTCCTGGAGGGGAGGAACTTCGGAAAGCTCCTCGTTCGTGTGTCGGACGACCCGACGCGCTGAGCCTGACACGTCCGCATCGAACCAGCCATGGTCGCCGGTTCTCGCCTGCCTAGATTTTTAGACTCGTTCGTCCTGTTGTTCGCACTCATTGTGCTGGCGTAGCTGGCAACCTACGTGTTGCCGAGCAACCACAATAGAGACCGATGACGGCGCACATGACCATGTACGACGCCACGGTCCGTGACAGTCGGGTGAAATCCTTGACCACGTTTAGTGATGAGTACGTGGTCCTGGTGGGAGGATTGGTCGGTCATGAACGAGTACTGCGGTTCGACACCATAACCGCGTGCGCGAAAATATTTTGGTAGGAGCCGCCGGGGAGTCGAACCCAAACCCGCAGATTAAGAGTCTGCAAGAGCATTGTCCGCCCGTGTACACCCATGTCCACACATGTTATTTCCTTAGGAAATTTACGACTTTCGCCTCCACGGGTGTCCACAGGCTCCGCCCACGTCCGTCCGTTAGGGTGTCAGTTAGGGTGTCAGCTGACGAGCACAGCTGTCCTGGCGGAGTTGCGTGACGTGGGTTGTGTACGTCAAGTTGTGAATCTATGTAGCAAGCCCGAAGTCGCGTAGCCTGCGACTGGTGCTCGAGCCGAAAGGAGGCTTGCTCTGCGGTACGTTGGTATGGATGCTCACCTGAGACAGTCGACCTTCTGTGTTCTGGATTGTAGGAAATTCCGACCTCGCTGGACACATTGTGTAAACGTAGGTGTCCAGAATCTGGAGGTCGGTCATGAACAAAGCTCAGCGGGACATTCGGCGCAAGAAACGGGTCTTGGAGCACGCGGCGCGGATCGGCACATCCATTGACGAAGACGGGGAGTGGGTTCTCGACTACCTGGAAAATGTTTAGCAGGACCGCACTGGGCCACCAATATTCGACTGGCTCGAGCGGCACCGCGACGTCGTGGCACAGAAGCTCAAGGAATTCGCATCGGACGCCAAGATCCTGGTCAAGTACCAGTGGGTCGCACGCTACCACAACCATACCTGTGCGCGGCTCCCCGGATGCGAGGAGTACGCACTCGACGTGCGGTCTTTCGCTCTAAACGGGTAAGTCCGTCGCTCCGGCCTGGGATGCTGGAACACCCCCTGAGATCGCGAACAACCAGGAAAACGAACTGGTACTTCCGGACGGGGCGAAGCCGTAATACTTAAAGCGCTTTTCATGACCGTGTGGCGACCGAGTACCCGCAGTGCCGAAAATAGTTGCGGCATTCGTCAGGGCTGAAGTGCGCCAAGCACTCGCCGAGGAACGGCCAGAGCGTCTCGGTGCGGCGACAGCGAGCGGTGCGAACGAGGGCCTTGAACTTCGCGAAGCAGAGCTCGATGGGATTGAGGTCCGGGCTGTAGGGTGGCAAGTACCAGAGGGTGGCCCCGGCGGCCTGGAGGGCCCGCTGGATGCCGGCGACCTTGTGGGCCCCGAGGTTGTCGGCGATGACGATGTCGCCGGGGTGCAGGGTCGGCACCAAGATCTGGTCGATGTAGGCGCGGAAGCGCTCGCCATCGATCGCGCCGTCGAAGACCCCCGGGGCGGTCAGCCCCGTGACCCGCCACGCGGCGAGAAACGTGCTGGTCTGCCGGCGCCCGCAGGGGGCGTGGTCGTGGACGCGCGCGCCACGCGGTGCCCGGCCGTACCGCCGAAGCAGATTGGTGGTGCTGCCGGTTTCGTCCAGCAACACGAGGTGGGCGACATCCCAGGTCGGCGCCGCCGCGTGCCACGCGACCCGCGCGGCCGCGACGTCAGGTCGATCGTGTTCGGACGGGCGGACCGTTTTTTTTTAACGGGCAGGCCGAGGGCTCGCACGGCGCGCCAGACCGTCGGCACACTCGCGGGCGTGGCGAGGGCGTCCTTCCGCTCAGCCAGCGTGCGATCCGGGTGCGCCGCAATCAGCGCGGCCAAGGTGTGTAGGTGCGGCTCAAGCATGCCGCGCCGTCCCTGTCGCTGGACGCGAGGCGCCACCTCGCCCGTTTCGCGCTGCCGCGGTTTCAGTAGCCGCACCCACGACCCGCTCACGCGGTACTTCGCCGCCACATCGGCCGCCTTCATCCCGGCATCGCTGTCGAGGAGCGCCCGCTCTCGCAGATCCATCGAATAGGCACGCATCGGTCCTCCTGCATCAGTGCGCGCAGAAGTACCACGGCCGCCCCAGGGAGTACAAGGCCTATTTGAAAAGCGCTTTAATACTCCGAGTTCCGGCTTTCCTGGGCGTGGTTTAGATTGACGACCAAAGTCGTCAGGAAGATCGAGTTCGAGGGCAGCGATGGAGAAGCTGGGCCGAAATCAACTGTGTTCATGCGGCAGCGGACGAAAGCTCAAGCATTGCTGTGAACTGAAGCGTCAAGGAATGAGTCTGGCCATGAAGCTGGCCCTTCTCGCTGGAGCGGGACTGCTGATTGGAGCGATCGCTGTTGGCGTGGCGTCACTCAACGCCGACCCAACAGCCGGCGGGCGCGTGTGGTCGCAGGAGCACGGCCACTATCACTGACAGCTACTTCACTTCGCGCAGACGCCCTGTCTCTACCTCGTACACGAATCCGCGAATCGCGTCCTTGTGCGGCACGAATGGGCTCGCCTTGATTCGCGCGACCGACTGCCGGATGTCGTCTTCAAGATCTGAGAAAGCTTCCATGGCAAAGGGTGGCCGGATCCCCGTGTCCTTCTTGATCGCGTCCTTCACGTCGGCGTCCTGGAATGTCAGCATTCCGCAGTCGGTGTGGTGAATCAGCATGATCTCGCGCGTGCCCAAGAGACGCTGGGAGATCGTGAGAGACCTGATCACGTCGTCGGTCACGACACCACCGGCATTTCGAATGACGTGAGCCTCGCCTTCGGCAAGGCCGAGCAAAGCCCCCGTCTCCAGTCGGGCATCCATGCACGCGACGATCGCGATCTCCCGTGCCGGGGGCATGGGCAAGTCTCCCTTGGAGAAGCCGGCCACATACTCAGCGTTGTTGCTCAGGTAACGGTCGATTGCGCTCATCTTCTTACTCCTTGTGTGTCTCGTCCGCAGAGCCTAGCAGAGAATCAGAAGTTGGGCCACTCCTCCGCAAGCCCGCGGCTTGGCTCGTTACAGGTGAAGCCGTCGAATGACATCCAGGATTGACGAAAGCCATCGCTCGAAGCCCGCCGGAAGTCGGCCGAGTGTGTTCTGTTGCGTATCCGTAGCCGTTCAAGCCGGGATTTCCATTTTGGCCGTCCCGGTCGGCACCGTTATACATTAAACGCCCTTCCGCGTGGGCCGGATGTGTTCGTGGCCCATTCTTCAGGCTCCCGACACCGTCAGCGGGGTTCACATTGCGGTCGCACGTGCCGGAAGCGACCTGATTCCGTGACATTCGTCGGACAGCTCTCACGTGTTGCGCCCGCTTTTCGTCCAGAGGGTCTCCGGCCCCAATCGTCCGTCAGCCCGTCGGCACCGGCAGGGCCCAGATCCGCTGGAACATCGCCCCGAACAGGCGCCGGGTCAGATGACTCTCCGCCAGCAACAGCCAGCAACAGCCAGTAGTACCGCGCGTGTTTCACCAAGCGCCCGCCGGTCTTGACGCGGCGCTGCTGGAGACTGGTCAGCGACCACGTGTCTATCCGCTTCGGGAGCACCAGTCGCCGCCAGAGATTCCCGAGGTTGTAGGCGAGCACGCTCAGCTGCAGCCGGACCTCATTCACCCTGAACCGGTGACACGACAATCGTGTCCAATGCGCCGCCTGCTTGCCTTCCTTGATCCATGGCTCGGCGGTCCCGCGCTTGTTGTAAAACCGCACGACCGCGCGATTCGGGATCTGGAGATTGGTCACGATGAAACCGACGCGCGGGAACAGTTCGCCCGCGTGATGCTCGACTTTCGCCACGACCCGTCGGGCCGTGGTCCAGCTGTCCGCCTGATAGCGGAAACTCTTGTAGCGAACGAGCGGCGTGCGGCTGGGCCGTCCCGGTGACCGAAACAGGACGTCTTCGATCGCCAGCTCCAGGTTCTTGTTCGTCGGCATACGGATCGCGTACTGGACGCCGCGCGTCTCCAGCGCCTCGTAGATCTCGGGCTTCGCAAAGGCCGCGTCGGCCCGGAAGGTCACGCGTTGACCCTGCGCCTGCTGGCGCTCAACCTCCGACACCAACAACTCGTCCCAGTCGTCGGCGCTGTGGACGTTGCCAGGCCGAAGCGCGCCGCCGAGATAGTCGCCGTGATCGTTGAACAGAAACAGCGGGTGGTAGCAGACCGACTCGAAGTGCCCGTTGTAGGCGCTGCCTTCTTGCTGCCCATGCACCGTCGTCTGTCCGTAACCCATTGAAAACGTTGAAGCCGACGCGCGGACTCGAACCGCGGACCTGCTGATGATGAATCTTAGCCGACCTTCAGAATCGCTAGATATTCGAGTGATTTTGATCGTGAGGGTTGCAGAATGCGGCATATCGCGGCATCGGGACGCAACCTATACGCAACCGTCGACAGCACAATTGTGGAAGATTTGGGGGCATTCCTGCGCCCCAGGGTTTTCTTGGACACTTGATTGGGAGAGAGTGCTCGCAGGAGGAGTTTCGAGATGAAGAAGCAGATGGAGGAGTCGGCGGCGACGGGAGCGGCCGCCGGGCGGGGCTGTGGGGGACGGTTTTCGGCCCGGCGCACGCGCGAGACGGTGCGGCGTCTCCTGCGCGGAGAGGATCTCGAGTCCGTGGCGCGGGAGCTGGGGGTCACGGCGGCTCGGGCCTCGCAGTGGCGTGATCAGTTTCTGGTCGCGGGCCAGGCGGGGCTGAAGAGTCGCACGACGGAGGCCGTGGACGAAGACAGCCGTCGGCTGCAGGCCAAGGTCGGCGAGCTGCTGATGGAGAACGAGTGGCTCTACGCGACAGTGGACCACCTGGAGGCCGGCGGCCCTTTGGCCCGGCGGCGTTGTTGCATGGTGCGACCAGGCAAGGCTGGTCAAAGGGGAGTGACGATGCGGTGACGTCATGAAACTTTGTTTGCCGTCCAACGGGTGCGAAACCCGTCCGGTGAAGGGCGACCCCCCCACACCGGTAGCGAGCCTTGCGGCGTCCGCGGTAACGAAGACGTCGATGCGTAGGCACGCAAGCGAGTGGGCCGTAGGGTGTACAGCCACGAAATAACGCTCATTCTGGGTGCCCAGGGCATTGTGCAGCCTGAAGGCGATGGCGGTCTCGACGCGCTGGGCACGCCGAGACGCGCACCCAGCGGGGTCTGAGCCTACGGCACGCTGGAAGAGGACGGCCCAGGCACCTGGGAGGCCCTTCTTCCTCCTTGTCGCAGAGGGACAGGGTAGGCCACCGGCCAGGGACGACCGGAGCCGCGGCCGACGGGAGGGCGGGAGTCGGAGGGCTGCATACGAGCGAGGACGTCGGGGAACGGGTTGGCCCCCGGACCCGGCCGAGCAAAGGCGGCCCGTGTTGGTGTGAGCTTTCGAAGGGACCCATGACCGGCGCGTTGACGTCGGGACTCATGTCACCAGAAATTCGAAAGGTAGTGGACCCCTGGCCGAGGGTCGTTGCGTTGTTGGCACGATATCCTCTGCCCGTGCCTCGGATTCGCGTGCGAATCTGGGGCGCATCGCCATGAGCCACATCAGCGGAAGAGCCGGATGGTGGAAACCTCCTAGTCCGGTTCTGGTGAGGGCCTCGGGGGAGCAATCCCCCGGGGCTACTCGACGTGCGCCAGGCATGGCGCGTAGCGCCCTGTCTGGCGCTGTCAACCGGAAGGCGAAAGCCGACCGGGAAGTGACTTGAGGGTGCAAGTCCCTTGGAGGCCTTGATGACAGGAACTCCTAGCCGAACAGCAAGGGTGCCCATCGTGAGGTGGGATCTGAAGGAAGCTGAAGGCAAAATTCTGACCCGAGGCACACGAATCGCATGTGAGGCATCGTGCCGTGGGGCGAGGAAGCGTCGGTGTCCGAAGCCCTCTGTCATCCGGAACGGCCCGGTGTATATGCGGCGGGTATGGAAAGAAGGTCACGCGTCTTACCCTGGGAGATCTGCGTGCTTGCCTCGTGCTAGGGCTGCCGAGAGGGAGTCCGATGGGCGCGCAGAAGTCAGCAGAGGGCAGAAGGGTCGTCGCAGCGACCCGAGGCCCGAACAAGTGAACCCGGCCCGATGCCGTGGTCTCGAGTGCCGACGGAGGCGCAGTCATGGGAACTGAGACGCCCCAACGACCCCGGAAGGAGGCGGCCGGAAGTCGCCATGAGCCGGGACTCGTGCGTCAAACGGCACCGGCGAGCACGGACCCGATCGGACCACAGACCCAGACGTTGCTGGAGGAGGTGCTGCGGAGAGAGAACCTGCGAACAGCCTTGAAAGGACTCGAGGCTGCGCGTGCGCGCAAGGCCACCGCCACCGGGCGAGCGCCTGGTGGAACGCGGGGGCCTCGCACATGCATGCGGCCGTGAACAATCGCTTGCTTGCGGTGTGGGGACTCCTGAACCTTCTGACTCAACTCCGGGATCTGCAGCGGAGCACTTGAACCGCCGTGTACGGAACCGTACGCACGGTGGTGTGGGCGGACGGGAGGGGTAACCCTCCCTCCGACCCAATAAGACCATCTGCTGGTGGGGCGGCGTGGTTCGCACTTCTCGTGACCCTCCGCAGGAGTCACACTACAGGGATGAAGTCGAAGGTCCATCCCACGTATAAGACGAAGTACCGCGTTGCGAACTGGCCGGCCTACAATCAGGCTCTCGTTCGACGCGGCGATGTGACGTTGGGTGATTCCGTCATAAAGTGTTGGTGAAGAGAGCTTAAGCCATAATCATCCAGATACTTCCAGCCGATTTTGACGCTGGCACCTCTCTGGCACTGAATATCTAGTCTAAGCGGTTTGGTTAGAACGAGATAAGGACTGGGTAGCAACAGTTGATGGCGGAAGCACCGTAATATCATGCGCACAGTTGCTATGATAAGTTCTGCTGGTATTTGTCACTCTGCACCACTCGGCGGCGGGAACGCGGACCGGGCTGGGCGCACCGCGACCACGCGGCCAGTGCCCTGTCGGCCTCTCGATCTCGTAGACTGGGGCGTGCCATGCTGCGCGACTGACTCGATGACTTGCCACTGAATCCCCAATAATCCTATGGACATCGTCCTCGCCTTCAGCGCGTTGTGCATCTTGCTGGTGGTCGGCAAGATCCTGCGAGTTACGATCCGCCTGTTCCAGAAGCTCTACCTGCCGGCCTCGGTGATCGGTGGGCTGCTTGGCCTGGTGCTCGTGCAGACGATCGGTGGCTCCCTGCCCGAAGCGACGACGGCAGGCTGGACTCAGCTGCCAGGATTCCTCATCAACATCGTCTTCTCAGCCCTCTTTCTGGGAGTCTTCATTCCACCGATCAGACGCATCTGGGGGATCGCCGGGCCGCAGCTTGCGTACGGCCAGATTGTCGCCTGGGGCCAGTACGTCGTCAGCCTTGGGGTGGCGATCGTGCTTCTGACACCGGTTTTTGGCGTCCCGGGGGCCATCGGCACCATCATTCCAGTCGGCTTCGAGGGGGGGCACGGCACGGCCGCTGGCCTGGAACCGGTCTTCGATGCCTACGACTGGCCCGAGGGCAAGGACCTAGCCCTCACGTCGGCGACCTGCGGCGTCCTGTTCGCCATCATCGTCGGGATGGCGCTGGTCAACTGGGCGGCGCGCCGGGGCTACACCCGGCAGCTGAAGCGCATTGAGGACATGCCCGAGAGCAGTATCGTCGGCGTCTACGACCCAGCCGAGCGGCCGAGCGCCGGGAGCCAGACCGTCTCGGCGGCGTCAATCGACAGCCTCGGCTTCCATCTCGCCATCATCGGTCTCGGTGTCTTCATTGGCTATTTGATTCACAGCGGCTTGGTGCGCGTTGAGTTTCTGGTGCGGCCTCCGAGCGCCGACGGCCGCGCCTTCTTCGACAGTTTCCCGCTCTTTCCACTGTGCATGATCGGTGGCTTGGTGGTGCAGCTCTTCTTCGCCAACTTCACCACGCGCAATCCGCTCGACCATCGCCTCATGCAGCGCCTCTCGGGCACCGCCATGGATTTCCTGGTGGTGGCTGCGATCTCGACCATCAACCTGGAGGTGGTGCTGGGGGGGCTCGTGCCCTTGGCGATCCTGGTCGTCGCCGGGGTGCTGTGGAACGTCTTCTGCGTGATGTGGCTAGCCCGCCGCCTCCTGCCAGCGGATTCGTGGTTCGAGCGCTCGATCGCCGAGATGGGGCAGTCAATGGGCGTCACCGCCACAGGGCTCTTGCTGTTGCGCGTCGTCGATCCCGAAGGCGACACCGATGCGACCTCGGCCTTCGGCTACAAGCAGCTCATGCACGAGCCGTTCATGGGCGGTGGGCTGTGGACCAGCGCCGCCATTCCGCTGGCGCTGGCCTACAATCCGGTGGTGGTATTCGGCATCAGCGCCGGGGCAGTGGCGCTCTGGCTGCTGGTGTGGGCGCTGTTGTTTCGCGGTCGGCTCGGCCTCGGGTGATCGAAAGGCGCCTCTGACATTGTCGAGAGTTGCCTCTCCTGCACCCCGTATCATCCGATGACCCAGGGCAAGATCGAACGGTACCATCGCTCGCTGAAGAACGTCGTGAAACTCGAGCACTACTACACGCCGCGGGAGGTCGAACGGGCCGTGGGGGGCTTCGCGGAGGATTGCAACCACCGGCGGTATCATGAAGCGCTGCAGAACGTGACGCCTGCCGACATGTTCTTCGGGCGACAGGCCACCATCCTGGCTCGTCGCGCTCGGATCAAACAACGCACGCTGCAACGACGGAAACGTGAGAACTTACAGACGCCGCATCACGCGGCCATTCGCTCAGAAGTGTCTCTAAGAAACGGCACCGAACTGTCCCGTTTGGTCTGACGACGTACACTTCATCCCTTCGTAGCCAATGGTTTCTTCGCGTACCGAGGCGATGATGTCGGTGCCGAGGTGCTCGTAAGTGCCTCCGGTCTCACCCGGCCCGGTGTCGCCGTCGCCACTGCTCCAAACCCTGGGCCGAGGTAGCTTCAGCACCTCGTCGTAGTTGAACTCGGTCTCGAAATACTCACAGTTGCCGAAGAAATCGAAAGGTTTAGATGCGGTCTTCTGCGCCTCGGCAGCCTGGGCGGTGCCTGTTTGCGCCGCCGCCGGCCCCGCGGCCAGCCGTGCGGCGAGCAGGAACAGGATGACGAGGCGCGGGCGACTCACGCGGGCGGCATCTGGATTTTGGCGGCGCGCGGGTGGCCCTCCGGTACGGGCTGCGGCGCGTGTCCTGCCGCACCTGCGGGGTGGTCGCCGAAGCCGTGCCGTGGTGCGACGTCACGACCGCGCGGTTCACGACCCGCTTCGAGGAGGCCGTGGGCTTCTTGGTCCAGCGGTGCGACAAGACGTCGGTCCAGGAGATGTTCAACGTCGCGTGGGTCACGGTGGGGCAGATCGTGGAGCGGGTGAGGCACCGGCATCGGCCGGACGATCCACTCGAGGGCCTGATGGCGATTGGCGTCGATGAGTTGTCGTATCGCAAGGGTCACAAGTATGTGACGACAGTGACCGACCAGCTCTCTGGGCAGATCGTGTGGGCCGCGGAGGGGAAGAACGCCGCGACGCTGCAGTCCTTCTTCGACGCGCTGGGCCCAGAGCGCTGCGCCGCGATCGCGGTGGTGACGATGGACATGAGCGAGGCCTATATCACCGTCGTGCAACAGACGGTCTCGCAGGCGCAGATTGTCTTCGGGCGACACCTCCTGCGGTCGGATCACCACCGCCTGCTCCGCACCCGCGCGTTCGTTGAATGGGATGCGGTGACGTACGCCTGCTGAGAACGATCGGGGGCGTCGATTTCACGAGGCAAGAGCGCGCTACCCTCAACAAGTTGACAATGCCCTATATGGGGCACTCGGTCGGGCGCTGGGAAGGGGATACGCTGGTGGTCGAGGTGACCGACTTCAACGGGAGGAACTGGTTCGATCGAGCCGGCAATTTTCACAGCGAAGCGCTGCGGCTTGAGGAGCGGTTCACGCCGATCACCCCCGATGCCATTCAGTACGAGGTCACGATCGAGGATCCCAACGTCTTCACGCGCCCCTGGCGGATCTCGATGCCGCTCTATCGGCGTCTCGAGCCCAACATGCAGATGCTGGAGTACCGCTGCATAGAGTTTGCCGAAGAGTTCCTGTACGGACATCTCCGGAAGGAGCCGCTGGTGACCCGCTGGGAGGGCGAAACGATGATCGTCGACATCACGCGGAAGATTCCCGAAGGAGACGCGCTGTACGATTGGTATCGTAAGTAGCCGGACCCCGTCGTAACGTCTCGCCGGGAATGGCGGTGGCCACCGTTGCTGTGGGGTTTGTGCGCCCTTGACTTAGAACTCCGCGGCGCCCCGCACCATGACGCTGTGCATGGCGTCGGTCAGAGCGCGGTCCCATCGTTCGATCTCAAGGCTCAGCGTCGTCCACCGGCTCGTGGCGAGGCTGCCTCCCAGCCGGTAGCGCCGCGCCTCGTCCCCCGCCAAGTTCATCGCCCCGAAGGGAGTCAGCACGCTTCGACCCCCGAACACAGGGACGCCGTAGCCGAGCTGGGCGTCCACCTGCGCGCGCGAAGTGCCGTACCAGGCCGGTCCAGCGGCGCCCTGCTGCCAGAGGCGCTGAACGCCGGTCGCGGTCTCGCCCCACGAGGGTGTAACACTGGCCGACAAGCCGCGGCGGTCCATCCCCGGATCGATGGTGACCATCGCGCCGACGCCCCATTCCTGCAGCGCGCCCTCGTGCACGGCGAGCCAGCGTCCGTAGCCTTCCGCCGTCAGTCCGACCTGCGGCACCCGGTAGCGCAACCCGCCGCCAAGCTCCAGGCCGGCGCCGGTCTGGCCGTCACCTCCATCGTGCCGTGTGCCCAGCTCGGCCCATGGGGTGAGGGACGTGCCGGAAGAGAAGAGGAGCTCGTGGCTCAGCTCGGTGGTGAGGCGGAACCGCCACATGTCGAGAGTCGCCACCTCGAACGTCGCGCTGTCCGCGGTAAGCTGGGCCAGCGCGCCTTCACCCCGCAGGCTGAGCGTCGTCGCCCCGCGGGTGAGGAGCCGGCCGTTGAGGCCCAGTGCCCCGGAGTTGAGCGTGGCCGCACCCGTCAACCCTTCCAGTTCGTCCACAATCCGGAGCTCACCCCAGGCGTGACCGACCGTCCCCCACAACTGCAGGCCGGGGGTCACCGACCAGCCGAGGAACGGATGCACGCCTACCAGCCGCAGGTCGTGCTCGCCGCCGTCGGTTCCACTTCCCAAGCCACCCTCGTAGTCGATCATGCCCGTTGAGCGTGAGACCGACACGCCAGCCAGCACGTTGGAGCCGAGCCGCACGTCGATCCCGACGTGCAGGCTGTAAACCTCGCCGTTCCACGAGCCCGCACCGAGGCCACCGGCGCCCGACAATCGGCGGTAGTCGCCGCAGCCCCACGCCGCGACGCGGCCGCCGCCACCTTCGGCTGTCTCCTGCGACGCCATCAGGAACGACAGGTTGCCAAGTTGCTGCCCGGGAGTCATCGACGCCTGTGTCGGGAACGGCGAATCGCCGAACGCCCCAGTCGAACCTCCGAACGTCGTGCCGGGGCCTCCGAACGCCGCGTGGCCGCCGAAGTTGGCCGCAGGGGGGAATCCACCGCCGGCCAGCCGGCCCGCGTTGTCCCACGTCCTCGTGTCCGACATCTTCCGGTCGATGCGACAGGTGACGGCCGAAAAGGCAATTGCCCGGCCAACCTCGGGAAGACCCGTCTGGATCGCACGTTCGACGCGGTGCTCCACGTCGTCGGTAATCGTTCCCACCCCCGTGCCGTCCGCCAGCGTGGCCCTCACCGGATCGCTCAACTCGACCGCAAAGGTCTCCGTCGGTTCCACCGCGGTGTCGTTGAGGACCGCTACGCGGATGGTGTGTGAAGTCATCCCCGGATCGAACTGCAGGGTCCCCGATGCCGCCGTGTAGTCCGAGCCCGCGACCGCGGTGCCGTCCTGCGTTGCGTACGCGACCGTCACCAACTCGCTGCTCGCCGGACTGAGCGACACCATAAAGGTCGCCTCGCCACCCTCCGCCACGGGCACCGCATCCGTAATCGACAGCGCTGGCATCGCGTCCGCCGCGATCGTCCCTACCCCGGTGGAGTTGGTGATCGCGGTTCCGACCGGGTCACTCAGCTCCACTGTGAAGCTCTCGCTCGGCTCTGCGATGGCGTCTCGAAGCGTCGCCACCTGGATGTTCTGTATCGTCTCGCCCGGCTCGAAGCGCAGCGTTCCCGATGTCGCGGTGTAGTCCGAGTCCGCGACCGCCGTGCCGTCCTGCGTCGCGTAGGCGACCGTCACCACCTGGCTGCTTGCCGGATTCAGGGTCACCGGGAATACCGCCTCGCCCCCTTCGGCTACGGTCGGCGCATCGGCGATGCTCAATCCTGGCAACCCTTCGTCCGTAATGGTTCCCACCCCCGTGTCGTGGACCACGTTCGTGCCGGAAGGGTTGCTCAGCACCACCGTGAAGGTCTCGACCGGCTCCGCGACGGCGTCCCGAAGCGTCGGCACCCGAATGGTCTTCGACGTATCTCCGGGAGCAAACCGGAGAGTTCCCGACGTCGCGGAGTAGTCTTCGTCCGCAACCGCCGTTCCGTCGGTCGTCGTGTAATCGACCGTCACGACTTGTTCATTCGGCGGGGTCAACGTCACCGTGAAGACCGCTTCGTCACCTTCCGCAACGGGCGTCGCGTCGCCAATCCTCAGGCTCGGGGCCGGGTCCGCCCGGATCGTCCCGACGCCGATGGGATCGGCCAGCGTGCTGCCGCCGGGATTGCTCAACTCTACCGTGAACGTTTCGCTCTGCTCCGTCATCGTGTCCAGGAGCACCGGTACGCGGATGGTCTTCGTCGTCTCGCGTGGCTCGAAGCGCAGGGTGCCCGTGACGGGCGTGTAGTCCGCGTCCGCGACCGCGGTTCCATCCATGGTCGTGTAGGTGACTGACACGACGTGGTTGGTCGCGGGACGCAGCGTCACCCGGAAGACCGCGTCGCGCCCTTCGGCCACGTTCACCGCGTCGGCGATGCTCAACCCCGGTGTCGCGTCGGCGGCGATCGTTCCGAGGCCCGTCGAGTCGGCCAACGTGGTTCCGGTGGGGTCGTCGAGCTCCACCGTGAACGTCTCGCTCGGCTCGTGCACGGTATCCCGCAGGATCGGGACCCGGATGGTCTTCGTCGTCTGGTTCGGATTGAAGGTCAGCGTCCCCGAGGTTGGGGTGAAGTCTGCGTCGGCGACAGCGGTGCCGTCTACCGTCGAGTAGGTCACTGTCACCACGTGGTTGCTCGCCGGAACCAACGTCACCGGGAATACCGCCGCGCCTCCCTCGGCCACGGGCGCCGCGTCGTCAATGGTCAATCCCGGCATCGGATCCGCCGTAATCGTCCCCAGCCCGGTGGAGTCGGCCAGCGTCGTCCCCATGGGAGTGCTCAGCTCCACCGTGAACGTCTCGCTCGACTCCTGCGTCGAGTCCACCAACACCGGCACCCGGATGATCTTCGTCGTCTGGCCCGGACTGAACGTCAGCGTTTCCGCGATGGTGGTGTAGTCGTCGCCCGCATCCGCCGTTCCGTCCTCCGTCGTGTATTCGACCGTTACCACCTGGCTGCTCTGCGGATGCAGGGTTACCGTGAAGACCGCATCGTTGCCCTCGGCAACCGGCGCCGCGTCGTCAATGGTCAATCCCGGCATCGGGTCCGCCGCGATCGTCCCGACGCCCCGTGCGTCGTCGAGCGTCGCTCTCGACGGGTTCCGCAGTTCCACCTCGAAGTCTTCACTCGGCTCGGACAGCGAATCCGTGAGCACCGGCACCTGGATGGTCTTCGTCGTCTCCAGGGGGTCGAAGCGGAGCGTCCCGGAGGTCGTGGAGTAGTCCGAACCCGCGCCGGCGGTCCCGTCGACGGTCCGGTACTCGACCGTCACCACCTGGCTGCTCGGCGGGCTCAGCGATACCGTGAAGACCGCATCGTTGCCCTCGGCCACGGGCGCCGCGTCGTCAATGGTCAATCCCGGCATCGGATCCGCCGTAATCGTCCCCAGCCCGGTGGAGTCGGCCAGCGTCGTCCCCATGGGAGTGCTCAGCTCCACCGTGAACGTCTCGCTCGACTCCTGCGTCGAGTCCACCAACACCGGCACCCGGATGATCTTCGTCGTCTGGCCCGGACTGAACGTCAGCGTTTCCGCGATGGTGGTGTAGTCGTCGCCCGCATCCGCCGTTCCGTCCTCCGTCGTGTATTCGACCGTTACCACCTGGCTGCTCTGCGGATGCAGGGTTACCGTGAAGACCGCATCGTTGCCCTCGGCAACCGGCGCCGCGTCGTCAATGGTCAATCCCGGCATCGGGTCCGCCGCGATCGTCCCGACGCCCCGTGCGTCGTCGAGCGTCGCTCTCGACGGGTTCCGTAGTTCCACCTCGAAGTCTTCACTCGGCTCGGACATCGAATCCGTGAGCACCGGCACCTGGATGGTCTTCGTCGTCTCCAGGGGGTCGAAGCGGAGCGTCCCGGAGGTCGTGGAGTAGTCCGAACCCGCGCCGGCGGTCCCGTCGACGGTCCGGTACTCGACCGTCACCACCTGGCTGCTCGGCGGGCTCAGCGATACCGTGAAGACCGCATCGTTGCCCTCGGCCACGGGCGCCGCGTCGTCACAATCCCGGCATCGGATCCGCCGTAATCGTCCCCAGCCCGGTGGAGTCGGCCAGCGTCGTCCCCATGGGAGTGCTCAGCTCCACCGTGAACGTCTCGCTCGACTCCTGCGTCGAGTCCACCAACACCGGCACCCGGATGATCTTCGTCGTCTGGCCCGGACTGAACGTCAGCGTTTCCGCGATGGTGGTGTAGTCGTTGCCCGCATCCGCCGTTCCGTCCTCCGTCGTGTATTCGACCGTCACCACCTGGCTGCTCGGCGTGCTCAGCGATACCGTGAAGACGGCATCGTTGCCCTCGGCCACGGGCGCCGCATCGGAGATGCGCAACTCGGGCATCGGATCCGCCTCGATCGTTACCGCCCCCGTCCCGTCGGACACGGTAGCCCGGTTGGGGTTGCTCAACTCCACCGTAAAGCTCTCGCTCGGCTCCGCCGGCGAGTCCTGCAGGATCGGCACCCGGATGGTGTCTGTCCTCTCGTTCGGGTCGAAGCGGAGCGTCCCCGTGGTCCGGGTGTAGTCGGAACCGGCTACGGCGGTGTCGTCGACCGTCGCGTAACGGACGGTCACCGTCTCGCTGCTCGTATCGCTCAGCCTCACCGTGAAGACCGCCTCGCCACCTTCCGTCACCGTTGCCGCATCCGCAATCGATAGCCGCGGCAGATCTTCCTCGGGCGGGGGAGGGGCGTCACCGCTGACGTCGACCGCCACGCGGCCCACATCGTGGACGGGGCAGATGCCGTTGTGGGCCCACACCTCGTGGCTGAAGGTCACCGTTTGATCCAGGTCCTCGTTGACCCTCACGCGGACGTCTCGCCACTGGTTGTAGTTCTGCGGGCTGAATTCCCAGCCGATGGATGGCACCCAGCGGAGACCGTTGTAGATGCCTTCCATGTACACGACGCCGTCGGCGCGAATCCGGACCCACCATCCCTCTTCCGTCGGTGGTTCGGTCAGTCGCAGTTGGTAAGTGAAGACGTCTCCCGTCGTGAGGCCTTGCGTCTTCCCCGTCACCCGCACCTCCACGGTGCCGGGCCAATCTTCCACGTCAACCTGGGCGAAGGCGGGCGGAACTCCGATGACGGACAGGAACGCCGCCAAGGTGACGGCGACGGGGATCATCAACCGGAGGAAGCCGGCGACACGCTCGTCCCGTTGCTCAACCAGGAAGGACACTGCTTCCCTAGTTATCGGACTTGCACAGTTTTCCATCAGCGTGCAATCCCCCAAGGCACTCCGTTCCGGCTAGCGGCTCAGGCGGGCGGGCGGTAGCGTGCCAGTTGCTGCTGCTCGGCTATTTTGAGGGCTTGGACTCGGAGCGGGCCATCGCGTGGCGCGCGGCCGATTCGCTGAGCATCCGGCAGTTCCTGGACTTCGCGTTGCACGAGGTGCCGCCGGACCATTCGACCCTGTCGCGCACGCGCCGGCTGATCGACGTCGAGACGCACCAAGCGGTGTTCACGTGGGTGTTGCAGCGGCTGGCGGACGCCCACTTGGTGAAGGGGCACACCATTGGGATCGACGCGACGACACTCGAAGCCAACGCGGCGATGCGGAGCATCGTGCGGCGGGACACGGGCGACGCGTACGAGGCGTGGCTGAGGTTTTGTCAACTTGCCGGACGCGGGCCGGGTCGCCGGCCAAGATCCGAACTTGGGCGGCTGCTCACGAAGCACACGTCACCACGTTCCATTCGGCGAACGCTCGGGTGCGGAGCGCGCGGTGATGAGCGGCTCGTAGGAGGTGCCGGCCGACGCGGAAGAGATTCTGGACGACGCCGTGGACCGACGCGAAGCGTTGGGGGTGCGCGATCGATTTGAAGCCGCGCATCTGGCGCTCGCGGTGGCGGGTCGGTTGATGAGACACTTCGACGCGATTGTTCGCATACGGGGCTGTGCAGTGCATGACCGACGGGATCAGGGTACGGCAGGCGGCGTGATAGCTCGGCAGCTTGTCGGTGATCAGGCAGCGAGGGAGGGCGCCCTGTGTTTTCAAGAGCTTGCGGAAGAATCGGATCGCAGCTCGCCGATTCCGTCGGGGTTGCACGAGGATGTCGATCACATCCCCATCCTCGTCAACCGCCCGCCACAAGTACTGCGTCCGGCCCTGCATCCGCACGAACAGTCGAGTGGCCCGGGGGAATTGCACCCCCAGGCTCTCACAGATCCGGACGTGAGCGTCTCCACTCATCCGGCTCCTACCGTCCAGCCGGTGCCCGATAAAGCAGAGGCCAGTGCGCAAAGAGCGCTGGCTCCCGAAGCCGGACTTCGCGGATCCAGTGCCGCGCGCGGCGGCGGTGCTTCCTCAGGCGTCGATATTTCGACATGGCCCAGCGCGCCAGCCAGAGGTCGAGATGCATCAATGCAGGGAAGACTGCCGACTTGTAGTAACGACCATAGTAGGTAATCCACCCCCGGATGATCGGATTGAACATCCGAGCTAGGTCATCGATCCGTTTGTCGATGCGACAGTCGAGCTGCCAGTCTCGAATAGTCTGACGGATCGCCGTGGCGGCCTGATTGCTGATGCCCGGACTGAAGTTGACAAACGTCTTCCCCCAGCGATTCATCGACCGTCTCGGCCGGAACGAGTAGCCGAGAAAGTCGACCTGATGGTTGGGGTACAGTCCTCGGCGGACGTTGTCCCTGCAGTACACGATCTGTGTCTTGCGTGGGTGCAACGTCAGCCCACACGCAGCGAGCCGCCGCTTGAGATCCGCCTGCAACCGTCGAGCTTGAGACTCGCTGCGACAGTGACACACGGCGTCGTCGGCATAGCGTTCGAACGGAATGTCGGGATGGTGCTGAGCCATCCACCGATCGAACGCGTAGTGCAAGAAGAGATTCGCCAACAGCGGTGAAATAACTGACCCCTGTGGCGTGCCCTTCGTCCGAGGCTCCAGGGTGCCGTCTTCCAGCTGCACCGCGGCGGTCAGCCACCGCTCGATGTACAACAGCACCCACGTGCAGTCGGTGTGCTTTCGCACCGCCCGGAGCAGCAGGTCGTGCGGAATGGTGTCGAAGAAGGCCTGGATGTCGAGATCGAGCACCCAGTCGTGGCGCCAGCATCGCTGCCGGGCCACGCCCACGGCCTCGAGGGCCGACTTGCCAGGCCGATACCCATAGGAGTCTGGATGGAAATGCCTTTCCAGGTCCGGTTCCAGGGCCATCTTCACCACGCCTTGCGCAATGCGATCCGCGACTGTTGGTATTCCCAACGGCCGTGAGCCGCCATGGCGCTTCTTGATCGCCACCCGTTTTACTGGCGGAGGAAAGTAGCTGCCCGATGACAATCGATTCCAGAGCTTGAACAGGTTGTTCTTCACATCCTGGCCAAACGCGTCGATCGACTGGTCGTCCACGCCGGCTGCTCCTCGGTTCGCCTTCACCCGTTGGTACGCCTCCCAAACGAGACGTTTGGGAATATCGAACGACTTTGCTTTATCCAAAGGCTCCTCCCGCCGCGCGGTTGACCTTTCGATAAAGCTGGACGGTGTTGCGCCTTCGCTCCAGCACCATTACAGCGCCTTCGTCACTACTACGCGCAACTCCGCCCCTGTGCCCCGCATCGGTACGCTCGTCTCGTGGGGCGTCCACTTGAACTTCTCCCTTTGCATCGGGGCGACAGGTTCCCACGTTCCACACAAGAGCCTGAACCACGGTCACGCCGCCTTCATGCCGGACGCCATCTGGGCAGTAAGCAAGGTGTCCCCCAGACTCCTCCCGGGCTAACGAAGCCCACCCGGTTTTGACGCCATCTGTGTATTTTTCGACACGTCATCAGCGGTTCGCTTGCGCTCGTCTCCGTGGCCCTCACCTGACCGGATCAAGTCCGGCCTTTTCCTCAACGCTCACCACCATCGCTCTTGACGACAGCAGCTTGAGGTGGTTTGAAGCCTGCTCCTGCAAGCCGGCTTCGAAGGGCCTACCCTCATCTCCTGTGCAGCATGGCTGCTCAGGAAGTAGCTAACTCATAACCCCTCCTTCGCGCCTTCGTGGCGCACGCTCATCGAGATACCACGTATCTCCCTGGCGCCCCCGCCGCCGCCGCAACCGTCGCGCATACTCCAGCCCGAACGTCAGGCACCATTGGCGGATCGTCTCGTACGTGACGTTGATGCCGCGCTCGGCGAGGAGGTCCTTGACGTCCCGAAAACTGAGGCTGAACCGGTGGTACAACCACACCGCGTGACTGATGACTTCCGACGGGAATCGGTATCCTCGGTAGCTCGGCATACGGCTACTCTGCCAGCCAGGGCCTCAACCTGACTGTGAGCATGATCCCCCTGCCTGTTGGGGTCACTCAGTGGCACCGGTGGGTGCCGGTGGGTGGTGATCTGACCCTCAACCTGACTGACCTACGGTCCTGGCTATTGAACTGTCGGTCATCGCCCGCCGGCGAATCGTATGGCAGTCAGCTGACCGGATGGGCCGTGACCCAATAGGGGCCTGCTGCACGCACGGCCCGTCACAGTCCTGTCCGCCCACCCGGGCCAGCCTGCGGGCCGCAACCCCGAGGAGGCACCCCATGACCAACCGCATGACCTCGCCGCCCGATGCGCGGAAGGTGATCGTCGGCGTCGATACGCATAAGCATGTCCACGTCGCGGTGGCGATCGACACCTGGGGGATCCGTCTCGGCGACCAATCGTTCGTGGCCGATTCGGGGGGCTACCAGGCCCTGATCACGTGGGCCGAGACACATGGGCGGCTCGAGGCGTTCGGCATCGAAGGCACCGGCAGCTATGGCGCCGGCCTGGCGCGTGCGGTGCGTCGAGCGGGGCATCGTGTCGTGGAAGTCAATCGGGGCGACCGGCGTACGCGTCGCGCCGCCGGCAAGTCCGACACCGTCGACGCGGAGGTGGCCGCCCGGTCCGTGTTGGCTGGCCAGTCGACGGCAATCCCCAAGACCGCAGACGGCGCCGTCGAGATGATGCGCCAACTCAAAGTCGCACGGGATTCCGCGGTGAAGGCGCGCACCACGGCGATGAACACGCTGAAGCAGATCGTTGTGCACGCGCCGCCCCGGCTGCGAGAAGCCCTCCAAGCCCGCACCGACCACGACCTGCTCACGCGCTGCGCCCGACTCCGACCGGGTCCCATCGACGCGCCCACCGCAGCCGCCAAGCACACCCTCCGGGCGCTGGCCCGACGCTGGATCGCCCTCACCGATGAAATCGCGACCCACGACCGCCACCTCGCGCGACTCACGACCGAGACGTCACCCACCCTCTGCGAGGGCTTCGGGGTCGGCGCCCACACCGCGGCGGAGCTGTTGATCATCTTCGGGGACAACCCCGACCGGATTCGTTCGGAAGCCGCCTTCGCGAAGCTCTGCGGCGCGTGTCCGATCCCGGCCTCGTCCGGGATGACCACCGGCCGGCACCGCCTCAATCGGGGTGGCCACCGACAGGCCAACGCCGCCCTCTATCGAGCCGTCATCGTCCGCATGCGATTCCACCAGCCGACCGTCGACTACGTCGCACGACGGACTGCTGGCGGCCGGACCAAACGCGAGATCATCCGGTGCCTCAAACGCTTCCTCGCCCGCGAGATCTACCAGCGGGTCATGACAGACTATCGAGCGCGCCAAGCAGACATCCAGGCCGCCTAAACGATCGTCTTGACATATAGGGGCGTCAGAACCCTGGTCGCACTGTGCACCAACGCGTGTGCCGGGAAAGCCCTTGGGTTTCCCGGGAACCCGGGAGGCCTCGTCGTCTCCATCTTAAAGACCGCCGGGGGGCGGGCACCGGCTTACCAAGCCCGAGGCCGTGGACGCAGCACCTGGCGTCCGACGGAGCGAAGCCGCAGGTGCTCGGATGGTACCGCCGGGCGAAGGCAACGAAGCGCGGGGGGATGGACGGCGAGGAGTCGGAGTGTCTCATAGTACCGCCGAAGCGGGGGAATTGAGCCCACGAGACCCCGTGGAGGGAAGGGGGCACCGGCAGGTGGCACCGGTGGAGGGAAAGACGGCCAACACACCGAGGTTGGGTCCCGTCTCCACGTCACGACAACGGATAGCCGAACTGGCCAGACAAGCCTTGGGGATGGCGGTGGCCATCGCCTGGCTTCCTGGACCCGCGGGTACGCGACGGCGCGTAGCGAAGCCATCTGTCGAGGAGCCGGATGCGGCAGAACCCGCACGTCCGGATCTGTGGGGGGCCAGGGTCAGCAACGACCCTGGTCTACCCGACGTGCGCCAGGCATGGCGCGTAGCGCCCTGTCTGGCGCTGTCAACCGGAAGGCGAAAGCCGACCGGGAAGTGACTTGAGGGTGCAAGTCCCTTGGAGGCCTTGATGACAGGAACTCCTAGCCGAACAGCAAGGGTGCCCATCGTGAGGTGGGATCTGAAGGAAGCTGAAGGCAAAATTCTGACCCGAGGCACACGAATCGCATGTGAGGCATCGTGCCGTGGGGCGAGGAAGCGTCGGTGTCCGAAGCCCTCTGTCATCCGGAACGGCCCGGTGTATATGCGGCGGGTATGGAAAGAAGGTCACGCGTCTTACCCTGGGAGATCTGCGTGCTTGCCTCGTGCTAGGGCTGCCGAGAGGGAGTCCGATGGGCGCGCAGAAGTCAGCAGAGGGCAGAAGGGTCGTCGCAGCGACCCGAGGCCCGAACAAGTGAACCCGGCCCGATGCCGTGGTCTCGAGTGCCGACGGAGGCGCAGTCATGGGAACTGAGACGCCCCAACGACCCCGGAAGGAGGCGGCCGGAAGTCGCCATGAGCCGGGACTCGTGCGTCAAACGGCACCGGCGAGCACGGACCCGATCGGACCACAGACCCAGACGTTGCTGGAGGAGGTGCTGCGGAGAGAGAACCTGCGAACAGCCTTGAAAGGACTCGAGGCTGCGCGTGCGCGCAAGGCCACCGCCACCGGGCGAGCGCCTGGTGGAACGCGGGGGCCTCGCACATGCATGCGGCCGTGAACAATCGCTTGCTTGCGGTGTGGGGACTCCTGAACCTTCTGACTCAACTCCGGGATCTGCAGCGGAGCACTTGAACCGCCGTGTACGGAACCGTACGCACGGTGGTGTGGGCGGACGGGAGGGGTAACCCTCCCTCCGACCCAATCCCTCGGCGTGACGGTGCCAGGCGCCGACCAGGGCGACAAGACGACCATCGCGGAGACCTTGACGACGGCGGCGGAGGACCTGGAAGCGGCACGGTGCCCGCCGGATCGGGGATTCACGCCTATGGCTGGCGGTGGGACCGCTCTCTCCCGGGTTCCTGGTGGTGCAAAGCCATCAGATCGTTGGCGTGCCCGTGGCGATCCTCCTCGGGTGAGCCAAGGAACTCTGGCCGCGAGACCAGCCCCGATCCCTGGTTACGCACTTTCAGCAGGGGCTGCGAGGGCCTCCTCGATCACAGGAATAATCTCAATGGTGCCGTCCATCATGGTCAGATGAGGGCACGTCTTCGAGAGTCGTTGGAGCGCTTTCATGCTCTTGCCTTCCAGCAGACAGTAGCCGTCCACGAAACTGGCGTGATTCCCGACGCGCTTTTCCTTGATCTCCCGGGCTTTGCCAACCAGTTGCGTGGCCGCGGAACTTTGCACGCGACCGCCCTCCTTCAGGGCGCCGGCCTTGACCAACTTCTCCCTGTACAGGCTCCACTTCTTGGAGAGGATTTCGTTTTCCTTTGGTGAAAGCTTACTGGCGTCGCCGCCACGATACAGGACGAGGAATCTCGACAACGCGAATCTCCTTTGGATGTTTTGAACTGTTGAGTATAGCGGACTGAGTGCCGTCACCGGTCACGATCCGTCGTGACCGGTGAATCCGAATCCATGGGGCATTCTTCTACCCTCTTCGGCGTTTGAGCCGCACCATGGCGACAGTTTACTCTATACGGGTGTGAACCGTACCGGGTTTCTCGGAGACCTCATTGCTTAAGAGGATGGGGTCTATGGGACGTCCAAGTCGGTTTTCGCCGGAGGTGCGAGAGCGCGCGGTCCGGATGGTCGGGGAGCACCGGGAGGCCCACACGTCGGAGTGGGCGGTGCTGCAGTCGGTGGCGCCGAAGCTCGGGTGCACGGCGGAGACGCTGCGGAAGTGGGTGCGGCAGGCGCAGCGTGATGCCGGGCATCGGCCGGGCCTGTCGTGACCAGATCGCGGTCCGTCGAGTCCCTCTGCCAACTGACGAGGTCATTTTCTACCGGGTCGACTCGATTCGATAGTGGACATCGTCAGCGAGTGGTGCACTACCAAGCCGTGCCGGAGACGACGCAGGCTGCGTGCGCGTCCCGAATCGTGCCGAGCCAACATGTCGCTCAACCAGAGGCTCTTCGATAGCCGCTTGGCGACTCCGATCAGCAGCCCATCTCCGGCGCTGTGTCCCCAAGGTCAGTCGAGCAGGTCGCGTAGAATGTCACCCGAGCCGCCACCGAGTGTCAACAGCGGCCGCGACATCTCCTGTTAAGGTATTGGACCTAAGTAAATGAAGAAACCTTCCCTTAAATACGTTGGAGACCAATCGGTTCACGCTCTCCTGGCGCGTTACGCTTGTCCGATTCCGTTTCATGCCGTGCGCACGCGGTTCCTTGGCAACATCGCGACGCCCAAGCTCGACGCCTCACCAGTCCAGACCATCAAGAGCCTTTGGGGTGGCGAACTGCCCGAGTTCGACGACATGGTGGCCGTCAATGAACTGTTCGAGGCCCTGATGAGCCTTTGGAACGCATTGGCAAAGCACCAATCGGCCATTAAGCCGTACCGATTGGTGAGGATGGCCGCCACGCCGGACCCGGACGACCTTCGGCGCTTGTGCCGCACACGTACGGAGGAGCTGGAAGGCTTCATCGACGGCCTGTTCGGTGACGAGGAGGTCATTGACCTACCCGAACGGGCTAACGAGGCCTTGGATAACCTCGGCGAGATCAACACCATGATGCACGGCATCCTCGATCTCATGGAAAGAGAGTCAGCGCCACCGGCGTCGGAACAAGAAGTGGTGAGTATATTCAGGAAGGTGCGGGAGCTCTCACGCATCGCGGAGAAGGAGCTTCACGCGCTGGTGCTGTCTTGCAAACGAGCGCGCCAACAGGTTCTCTCGACCATCGCAGTGGATAAGCCGACGATCCATTGACGTGTAGTCCTCCGACGGACGGAGGGCGCGGGACCCACTTTCCCCGGAACGGGAGGGTAATGATACAGAGTTCGAATCCAGAGCGATTCTTTAAGACTCTGATCGATAAGGGGTGTCTAGGCCGGGCTCAGACGGCGATTCAGCCGGCGGGAAACCGTCGCGAGACGGGTTCGCTCGAGACTGCCCCCACCGCGGTGCTTGCGCCGGTCGCTGTTGATCGGTCGCCTTCACCTCCGAGATCTTGGGCGAAAACCGCGGGTTCCCCCCAGGTACACGTGAGCGATGCACGGCGTTGGTGCGCGGAAACAAGTGTTCGTCGCGGCCCTGGCCATCGTGACGGCCGAAGGGGCATGATCTCGACGTGAAGTCGAGAGTGCATCCCAGGTACAAAACGAAATACCGCGTCGGAAACTGGCCGGCGTACGACCGAGCACTGGTCCAGCGAGGCGACGTCACCCTGTGGTTGACGCCGGAAGCGATCGCCACGTGGGAGGCCGTGGGCGTCGGCAAGCGCGGAGGGCAGCTGCAGTACTCCGAGGTTGCCATCGAAACCGCGCTGACGCTCCGCCTGATCTTTCACCTGCCCCTTCGTCAGACGGAGGGCTTTCTGAGGTCGATCTTCGGGATGCTGTGCCTCGACCTGTCCGCGCCCGATCACACGACTCTCTCACGGCGTGGTCAGCACCTCGACCTTGCACTTCGCCGCCTCCCCGCGGGCGCAGGCATACATCTCATCGTCGACAGTACCGGGCTCTCGACTGTGGGTGAAGGTGAATGGGCGGCCGTGAAACATGGCGGACGCGGTATACGCGGCTGGAAGAAGCTTCATCTGGGCGTCGACGGATCGGGCGTGATCGTCGCTCACGCCCTGACCGGCGGGCATGTTGACGACGCGACGACGGCCCTCGATCTGATCGACCAGGTCGAAGGCGACGTCTCCTGCCTCACGGCGGACGCGGCCTACGACACGCGTGGCATCTACGAGGCTGCGGGTGCGCGTGGCGCGACGGTCGTCATTCCACCGACCAGGACAGCCACCGTGTCTGGACGGCGACCACGATCGCCCGCGCGCGACCGCACGATCCGACAGGTGCAGCAGGCTGGACGGCGACAGGTTGAATCCACCTCGGGCTACCATCAGCAGGCCCGTATGGAGAACGCCTTCTTCCGGTACAAGTTGATCATCGGGGAGAGCCTTCGAGCGCGCAGTCGGGCGGGGCAAGAGACGGAGGCGCATCCTCGCATGTAACATCCTCAATCAGATGACTCAGCTTGGTAGGCCGGCGTCGTACGCTATCGGTCGTTAACGGGTCTGTGGGTAGGGGGCGTTGCGGGTCAGTTTTCGAACCGCGCAACAACGCCACGCACGGCCGCCCGTGCCGAATTCAACCATGTGCGTTGGATCTCCCACTGCCGGGGCATGGTCCAGCTTCCAGCGGCGGCCTGATGACGAATTCGAGACCGACACGTGATTCCAAGCCCGCCTGTCGCCGCCCACGCCCAGCCTGCTGGGGGAACGCTTGGAGGGTGGGGCCAGTATCGCGCATCATCGGAAGAAGGGACCTGTAAATCCGTGCTCGACCCATCCGCCTGGAAAGCGCGCGCCGTGGCGCTCTTCGGGACCCTGGCCCTCATCTGGGCGGTGTCCCTTTACGGCCTGTACGTGGATGAACGGCTCGTCTTTGCCCTCGCGCTCGTTCCGCGACGCGTCGACGGCCTGCCCGGCATTCTCAGCGCACCCCTCGTGCACGGCTCGTTCGCCCACCTGCTGGCAAATACCTTCCCCCTGCTCATTCTCGGCGGCATGGTGGTCATCCGCGGCGGCGCCTACTACCTCACGACGACATTCCCCATCGTCGTGCTCGGAGGCCTGGGGCTGTGGCTGCTCGGACGCGACGCGGCACACATCGGCGCCAGCGGACTGCTCTTCGGCTACTTCGGCTTCCTGGTCGCCCGCGGATATTACGAACGCCGGCTGGGCTCCATTGCCGTCTCCATCGTGGTGGTGGTCGCCTACGGCGGCATCATCGCCGGCGTTCTGCCGCGCGACGACCAGGTCTCCTGGGAGGCTCACCTGTTTGGGCTGATTGCCGGCGGGCTGTGCGCCCGCGCAGCGCTCGGCAGGGTATTGTCAAGTTGAGGCTGACGGCTGTTTTTGATGCCCAGCATGGTGGGCTCGCGACGAGCTAGGGCTGTGGGTGGCGAATTCGTAGGAATCCGACATCGTTCGATCTTCGGGTCCCGTGAGCCGGGAGTCCCCCGCGAAGTTGTCGCGATGGCATGAGTAAGGCGTGCAGCTGACGCACTGCCCTGCTGTGTCGCGATAGACGTCGAACGCGGGCGCGTCGACCCGCTCGCCACCGTCTTCGCTGGTCAGATGTCACGCCGCGATCGGCGTCTGATAGAGACCACGGCAATGCGCGTCCCATCGGTAGCGGTCGAGCCGTGCGACATCCTTTCGTATCGGGACGGGCGTCCGCCCGTCCAACGACGCATGGGCCCGATGCGCATTGTAGAAGTCCTGGAAGGCCACCAGTTTGTCTTCCAAGTCCGACGCAGACCAGAACAGCAGCTGATCCACGCATTCTCGTCGCAGCGTGCCGATCAACCGTTCGACAAACGGATGCGACAGCGGCACATACGGCACACTCTTCACCTCGGTCACCTGCAGCACCCGCAGGTTGGCGCGCCATTGGTGAAACCGATACAGCGGGTCGTGGTCGGAGCTGAGGCGCTTCGGACGCGAGAGCCCTCGAATCGCATGGTTGAACATACGGCACAGGGCCCGGCCATCCACGGTTCCAGCATGGATGCCAAAGCCGACGATCCGCCGCGTGTAGTGGTCCATCACTATCAGCACCCAATGGCTTCGCAGGATCGCCGACTCGCACCGGAACAGGTCGATGCTCCACAGGCTATCCTTCGCATGCCCCAGGAACGTCAGCCAGGACGGACCACCCGAGTGGGGTGCCGGTCGAGAGTGCGTAGCGAGCACTCGGCGCACCACGTCCTTGTCGATGTCGACCGCAAAGGCGAGCGCGATCTGTTGTGCGATCCGCGGACAGCCCCACCGGGGGTTGCGCCGCTTCATGTCGACGATGGCATCGACCAGTGCTTTGGACGGTGCTTGGGGGCCGGTGCGACGGCGCTTGGGTGAAAACAGCCAGCGGTACTTGCGGGTGCGCAGAGCCCGATGGAACTCCAGGATCGTCGACGGTCTCAGCACGATCGCTGAGCGAATCACCCGGGCCGGGCGCATGAACAGTGCACACACGCCGGCGAGGATCCGATCCGACGCGCAGAGATTCGGCGCCCGGTGCCGCGAGCGATTCAGAATGAGCAGTTGCTGCTTGACCAAGACCGATTCAGCCACGACAGACCGCAGGCCGCCGGGGCCTATCAGCCGGGCCAGGGTGGCGATCAGGTGCACCAGCAGGATGATCGGGTCGCGCATCGGAACATCCTAGCGACCACTCCCAGGATCACCAAACTTGATAATCTCAACGGATTGCGGGCTGAGTAGTAATTCGCCACCCACACCTTCACCGTCCCGTCCTCCCGCACTTTGATGTTCGCGGGCTTCAAGTCACGGTGAATGACGCCCGCTTCATGAGCGGCTTCGAGCGCCTCGGCGATCTGCTTCGCTATCGGGAGGGCTTCGTCCAGCGGGATCGGCCCTTTGCTGATCCGGTCAGCCAGGGTCGGCCCTTGTCAATCAGGGAGAAAATGCCCTTCCATGGATCAACTTGACAGCACCGTCACGGCGAAGACCGCGGCTATTCTTCTCGTGCTGCACTCCGGGTTTCCGAAGCGACGAACCAAAATGGCGAGGAACTTGGTCGTGACGGGCTCATGGCCCTCGCACTTGACAGTGCCCGACTCAGTTCTGCCTATCCGTGCCCTGCAGCTGCTCGAGCACGTCGCCCAGTTGCTCGATCTCCTCGCCGTACAGAGCCCAGTCGCCCTCGCGCCGAGCCTGGAGGGCTCGTGAGTAGTGACCCTGGGCTTGCTGTGCAAGCGTGGTCGATGGGGCAGGCTGAGTCGCCGCCGTGTCAGCCGGGGACGCCTCCGGATCCACGTCCGTCATCAGCGTGGACGGTGGCGCAACTACCTCTCCGGGAGTACCCCGACCGAACAGACGCTCGAGGGCTCGGTCGAGGGTCTCGTCCATGACGATCTGATTCTGGTAGGCGACGACCACTTGCTTTAACTCGGGGATCCGGCCTCCCAAGGCGCGCAGATACATCGGTCGGATGTAGAGCAGGGCCTCTTCGATCGGGATCACCAGCAGCGTGCCCTGGATCACCTCGGAACCCTGCTGGTTCCACAAGGTGAGCTGTGGCGAGATCACCTGATCTTGATTGATCCGATTGACGATCTGGGACGGACCAAAAATCAGCTGCTGCTTGGGAAACTGGAAGGTCAGTATCTTGCCATACTGTTCGCCATCGCTCCGCGCGACCATCCACGCCGCCAAGTTATTGCGGCCACGTGGCGTGAACGGCAGCATCTGGATAAACTCGGCCTTCTCCTCACCCGGAAGCCGCATGATCGTGTAGTAAGGCTCCATTTGCTCGCCGTCGATGATCGGAACTTCCCACTCGTCCTCCCGGTTGTAAAAGACCGACGGGTTCGTCATGTGAAAGATCGAATTCACTTCTGTCTGCAGCCTGAAGATGTCTTCCGGATAACGGAGGTGACTCTGCAGCTCCGCCGGCATCGCGTCCAGAGGCTGGAGCAGGTCGGGGAACACCTTGCCCAGCGTGCGAGCGATCGGGTCGTCCGGGTCGGCGAGATAGAAGGTGGTCGTGCCGTGGTAGGCATCGATGACCGCCTTCACAGAGTTGCGGATGTAGCTGATGTCGCCCGTCACCGGAGTCGAGTACGGGTAATTCCCAGTCAGCGTGTAGGCGTCGCGAATCCAGAAGAGGCGCCCGTCGACGATGACCAGATAGGGGTCGGAGTCGTACTGCAGGAAGGGCGCGATCGTATCCAGCCGATCCGAGATGTTGCGGTGATAGATCACGCGGCTGTCGCGGTTGAGCTGGCCGCTCACGAGCATCTCGTAGGAGCGGGCCTTTAGGCTGAACAGCAGCCGCGTGAAGAGGCCACCGAGCTCCAGCCCACCGGTGCCGTCGTATCGGGTGGAGACGTTGTCGTCCCCCTCCGGGTAGTGGAACTCGTCGGTGTTGGTGTTGACCACCACGTAGTCGTTCGACAGTTCACCGAAGTAGAGGCTCGGCTGATCGACCGAGAGGTCGGTCTCGGAGCGTGGCGGAAGATCCCTGAGGAAGAGCACCGGGAGCCCTTCCTGGGTCACTTCGTTGACCGGACCCATCGCGACGCCGAACCCGTGCGTGTATTGCAGCCGTTCGTTGATCCACGACCGGTTGGGCAAGCTGGTGGAGTTTAGCTCACGCGCTGAGAGCATCGTCTGCCGATACTCACCGTCCACGACATACCGGTCGTTGTCGACCGATGCGAACTCGTAGTAGGTACGGATCTCCTGAATTTGCCCGAACGTGTCCAGCAACGGCTCGTGGTCCCACAACCTGACGTTGTTGATCGTCTCCGCGTTGTTCTCGATGTCCGCCATGGTCAGCGTGGCGTCACCGGATAGCTGTCGCTCCTCGACCTGGTCGAGGTCAAACGCGGACCGCGTGGCCGCGATGTTGTGAACGATGTAGGGCCTTTCCCGTGCCTGCTCGTCCGGCGTCACCACGAGCTGCTGCAGCAGCGTCGCGACTCCGCCACCACCGACCTGGACGAGCAGGTACGCGGCCACCGCTGCCCCGACCGGCCAGAGCGTGGAAGACATTGCTGCATAGGCGGCGGCCAGTGCCCCGCCGGCGGCGACGATGGTCAAGATTTGCAGGGCCGGAAGTCGAATGACGGCGTCGGCATACGACACTCCGTGGACGATGCCAGCCGGTGTCAGGACTGTCCGTGGCCTGTCGAGATACGCCCCGGCCGCGAGCAGCACGAAGATGCCCGAGACCAGCATCGCCAGGTGCTGCCGGGGTTGCGCGCCCACCTGGAGGCCCGTGGGTGTCAGCGCGAGCTGGCCGGTGACGACGTAGGCTGCCGTCGAGCCGATGAACGCCAGGGTGATGACAGCCAGACCCAGATACCGCGCGAAATCGAGAAACGGCAGCGTGAAGACGTAGAAGGCCGCGTCACGACCAAAGATCGGATCGACCTCTCCGAAGGGCGTGGCGTTCAGAAACTGCAGCGTGACCAACCACTGGCTGGAGGCAATCCCCGCCACGACGACCGCAACGACTCCCGAGATCCCAGCGGCCAGGAGACTCAGGTGCCGCCGTTCCAGGACGATCGGCTGGATGTCACCCCCGCCCGCGAAGACCGTATACGGTCGGTCGGGCCCTCTGACTGCCAACCGGAGGTTGGCGAACAGCACGGCGAACGTTCCGACAAATGCCAGGAGGCCGAGGAGACCCTTGGTCGTCAGGCTCTTGATGAACACCGACTGGTAGCCGACCTCGCCAAACCACAGCCACTCGGTAAAGAGCTCAGCGAATGGCAGCGCGACCAGCGTGACCAGTAGGAGTATCGCGAGTAGTCCAAAGATGAGTTTTGTCGGCATGGTGGCCCTAGAGTCACTCGAAGGTTAAGATGTCGCGTTTGAATCTGTCCAGACACTGCTTGACTCAGACTCTCCATCGCTCGAGGTCGAACTCCACACTTCCACACCATCGCCGCGGCTGCCGTCAGGCGGTACAACGGCCAGGTCACAAGGGTGGAAGCAATGAAGATGGACGGTCTTTGACAACGACTGGACCGGGTCCATCCCCATCATGGTTCTGTTGCAACTTCGGGCCGGCGACTTCAGGATGGACGGTCTTTGACAACGACTGGACCGGATCCCCATCATGCCCAGCGACAATCCGTTCAAATGGCGTCAGTTCGAACCAGGACTCATCCTCCTGTGTGTTCGGTGGTACTTGCGGTATGCCGTGAGTTACCGCGACCTCGAAGAAATGATGCGCGAGCGGGGCCTGTGTGTCGACCATACGACGATCTATCGATGGGTGCAGCGCTATGCGCCGGAGATCGACAAGCGGTGCCGGCCATTTCTGAGACGCACCACGGATTCGTATCGAATCGACGAGACGTACGTGCGTGTCGGCGGGGCCTGGCACTATCTTTACCGGGGCGTTGATTCCAACGGTGACACGCTGGATTTCTTGCTCCGGGCCACGCGCGACAGGAATGCGGCCATCGCGTTCTTCCGCAAGACGGTCGGTGCGTCTCATACGACGTCCCCTCGCGTCGTGAACGTGGACAAGAACCCCGCTTACCCGATCGCGTTCGAGGCCATCAAACACGAGGGATTTTTCCGACCACGTTCGTCTCTCCGCCAATGCAAGTATCTGAACAACGTCATCGAGCAGGACCATCGATTCATCAAACGCCGTACCCGGCCGATGCTGGGGTTCAAGCGGTTCACCACGGCGTGGCGGACCGTCCGCGGTATCGAGATAATGCATGCGCTCCGCAAGGGGCAGGCGCGGTGGATGGCGAAGGGCGACGTGGTCGGTCAGACGCGGCTGATCCACAAGGTGTTCGGATTGGCCGTGTAGCGAGGTCCACCCAACGGACTCTCGCGCGTGATCCCAAACGTTGCAACAGAACCAAGCACTCGTGTCTGGAAAGAACGGCTCTGGTCGCGCGAAGCGCCACCCAGGCGATGTGTGGGGTCGCGACCATCCTCGTCAAGCGGGCCACCATCGGCGACACGCACGACGACCTGCACCTTGGCCTGCGACGACCCGCCTTTCCAGAGAGTGTTGGGCAGAACCATCATGATGGCGACGAGGCCTGCGCAGGGTCAGTCTTCCAGGTTTCATTCGAATCAGTCCGTCTCTCTGAGCGTGAAGTCGGCGGGCGGACGCACAAGAGCCTTTGGTCCTTCACGCGTCCTGCTCGAGCAAGGCTAATGTGGCAGTGCGAGCCCAGGCGCCCGGCGGGCGGCCCGACGGCAAGCCTTCGGACGAAGCTCGCTTACGACAAAAAACCGCTTATGCTAGCATCGGTTCGACTGGTCACGCAACCCAAAACGGTTTCCCTCGGGTGTTCGCAGAGTCAACCGTCGGAGGAGGTCGTCCCATGCCGGAGCCCGTTAGTGGGCTCCCTTGAAGGGCCCCACCGCCCGGAGTTGGCCCGACTTGACGTCCGCCCTCTCCCAGGGCTAGAGTCGCCTTCTGACAACTTTCTGATCGGACCAGAGGTGTTTTATGAAGCGATGCGCTTTAGGTGTCGTCGGTGTGTTTGCGGCGCTGGTGATTGTCGGATGTGCCGATGGCGGGATCGCCGCCCCGGTCGACTCACCCGTGACGATCGAGACCTCGCCGTTTTTCTTGACGGTCAACAACGTGGCAGGCGTGACGCTTACCGATCTGACGATCGGCATCAAGCCGGGCGGTGTCCGACCCGAGTACCAGAAGGTCCTCAGCCGGCTCGGGAGCGGACAGGATATCGATATTCCCTTCGCCGAGTTTCGCGGCGTCGATAGGAACCCCCTGAACCTGCAGGTCGTCACACCGCGGTCCGTCCACATCACGGCGACGGACAGCAGCGGCACAGATTACGACGTCGAGCTGCCCTGGGAGTGAAGTCGGGGCTGCCTCCCAACCTGTTGCAGAAATCGGCGTAACGACCTATCGTGTCGCATAGGAGACTGTCCACGCGTGGACACTCGTGCACTCAGCGCAGGAGGTTCAAAATGAGCGATCGAGGTTTTGCGGTTTTGGCGGCGGCGGCGATCGTGCTGATAGTCGCGCTGGCGGCGGCGGGCCAGACGGCAGATGGTGCCTCGGAAGGGTGGACGGCCCCGCGGACAGCTGACGGTCAGCCAGACTTGCAGGGTGTCTGGGCAAGCGACTCTGCCACCCCGTTGGAGCGCCCCGAGGAACTCGCGGACCGCCCAACCCTGACCGAGGAAGAGGTCGCGACGCTGGCAGCTCGGGCGGCCGAGCTCTTCAACGGCGAGACCGACGCGGCGTTCGGCGAGAGCATCTTCCGAGCGGCCCTGGCGGACCGGAAGGACTACCAGTCCCGTGATGGCGTAACGGCCGAAAACCCGGTGGGAACCGGCAACTATAACCAGTTCTGGCTCATCGATCGATGGTTCGACAATCGCACCTCGCTCATCGTCGATCCGCCGAACGGGCGCATTCCCCCGCTGACCGAACAGGCGCAGCAACGCGCAGAGGCACGAGCGGCGGTCGGCCGGCCACAGTTCGCACAGGAACTCGACGACCTCGGCTCGGGACTTCGCTGCAGTGGCGGGCGTGTGCCGATGACCGGCAGGGGCTACAACAGCAACTACCAGATCGTACAGAGTCGCGACCACGTCGCCATTCTCATGGAGATGATGCACAGCACGCGGATCATTCCGCTCGACGGGCGTTCGCATCTTCCGTCGAACCTTCGCACCGATCTCGGGGATTCGCGCGGCCGGTGGGAGGGAGACACGCTGGTGGTCGAAACGACAAATCTGGCGCGTGGGTCCCGCGGAGCCTCGCGCGATCTGCGTCTGGTTGAACGGTTCACCCGCGTCGGGCCCGAGACGCTTCAGTACGAATACACCATGCACGATCCGTCGACTTGGACTCAGCCCTGGACGGCGCGGATGTACATGCGGCCCTCACCTGGCACAGGAGTGATCTATGAGTTTGCCTGCCATGAAGGCAACTACGCGATCGAGGGTACGCTGCGAGGTGCCCGGATCCAGGAGGCTGCGGCCCTGGCCGCTGACGCCGAGTCCCGATAGGGCAAGAACCGGTCGAGTTGCGACGGCGCTCACTGACTCCACGGCGGCACGATCTCATTCGTCCGCGCGTAGGCGATGAGCTGGCCGAGATGCTCGTGCATGTCGCCGGCCACGAACAGGACCAGGTCCGGCGTCGTCCGCTCCTGTCCAAAGACTTCGCGGCTGCCGACCAGGGTTGCGGGATCGATCGCCCCGAGCTCAGCCTTCGCGTGCGCAAAGCCCTTGGTCAGATGATCGATCACCTGTGCCTTGTCGGTAATCGTGCTCAACTCGCCAGATTCCTCCCGGCTCATGGCCGCCGTTCCACCGAGTGCCGTCGGTGCGAAACCGTAGCCTTCGCTGGCGATAAGCATCAGCACTTCTGAGACCGAGCGCACACCATCCATTGGGCGCCACGTGTACGTCTCCTCTGGAAAGGCTTCAGCGAGCCCGATGAACTTCTCCTCCATCACCTCGACGTCGGCGATGAACGATGCCAGCTCAGCGGCAGCCGACTCCTGCGCCGCCGTATCCGCCATCACATCCTGGGTCACGTCCTGCGTCGCATCCGGTGGGGCCGCACCGCCGCCGCAGGCCGACGCGGACAGTGTGAGAACTGTCACGCTCGCGAGCAACATCATTGGCGACACTGGCAGCACGGGCAGTACTGACATGAGGCGACCGAGCGAAGAACGACTTGGGGAAGATGCGTGAGACATTTAACTGGCTCCCTCTTTCTTGGATTCGATTGTGATGGTCAGCGGCGCTCGTCCTCGGCGCGACCGCCGGTAAGCGTGCCCGTCATGCCGTAGTTCCCCTCGTGACAGGCGTACTCGAAGATCGGTCCGTCGGTCGCCTTCCACGGAATCTCGGCTGTCCACGGACTGGTCCATGTGGTCGGATCGTCAAACGTCACCCGATACTGCAGCGTCTCGGCATCGAGACGCGTGAATTCTTCCACCATGCGAAGCCCGCTCGTCGACCCTCGGTAGTTCGTCTGCTCGCCGAAGTTGGTCGTCTCGACGACCAGCGTCTCCCTCTCCCAGCGGCCGCGCGAGTCTCCCAGGTACTGCCGGATACTCGGCGCTAGATGTGGGGTCCCATCCAGCGGAATGATTCTCACCTCATGAATTTGCTCGTGGAGCAGTGCGACGTGGTCGGGTGTCTGCACGATCTTCAGATTGGAGTTGTAGGCACGGCCAGAAATCCGAGGTAGCCCCTGCGTGATACACCGTTCCCAGAGGCTCCGGTCCAACCAGGAGTCGGCTCCGCGTCCCCCCTCGAAGCCACCGGTGGCCCGCAACGGGCGATGGTCCCGCTCGACGGCGGCCCGCGCCTCCGCGGAAGGCGTCAACGACGGCACCTTTCCATCGGGGGGATCGACAATCAACGACGTCCGTAATGTGGGCACCACGCTCGTGGCTCGATCCCACCAGAAGTCGTTGTACGCCTGACCGAGGTCGCGATTCACGTCCTCCTGCCGCGCCTCGTCTGTCGTCTCGAAGCGAGCACGCTGCTCCAGGGCTGACGCTTCTTCCGCGGTCAAGAAGTCCCGTCCCGCAAACTCGTCAGGTCGCTCCAACCTCGTAATGGTATGCAGGTCCCAGATACCCTGTAGATTCGGCTTGCCCCACGGCGTCCGGATCGCCGAGCCGGCCGAGTTCGACACCTCGTTCGCCACCTGACCCGCAGCTGATCCGGCCGTGAGCCACAATACGACTACCGTGAGTCCCGTCACCGCAGCCGACACCACGATACGATTCTTCATTCCCGGCCTCCTTATGGCGGCGTCCCGGCGTGTGTGTTTGTTCAGACCCTCAGTCCCGGATGCCCACACCGGCATCATCGTTCCTACTGCACACCTCCGCCGAAGTCGGTGGCGGTGTCCAGGGAAAACGGATTCGGACCACGCCCTGCCTTGAACTCCTGTTCTTCGATACGCGCGCCGATCAGCAACGCCGGCAGGCCGTAGTTCCCTTCGTGGCACCGCGGCTCGTAGTAGATCCGATTCTCCTGGTCGCTCTGGCGCTTCAGTTCCTGGCGGAGGGTCCACGGCTTCGTCCACACCGTCGGGTCAGTGATCGTCATTTCGTATTCGAGCGTATCCTCGTCAACCCGCCGATACCGTTCGACGAGCGTTCGGTTCGCGCCCGATTCGACGCTGCCTCGACGCCCTGGTCGGTATGTGTGCTTGGGCGAGAAGTTCGTGGTCTCGATGATCAGCGTCTGGCCCTCCCAGTGCCCCCGTGAGTCCCCGTGCCGGAGTCGGATCTGCCTCGCAGGATGGTTCCCGCTGAGATTGACGAGGCGTTGGAAGCCTTGGCCCTGGCCCGTGTCATATGCCACCGCGATCGAATCCTGGCCCTGCACGATTCGCCGGAATCCCCGGAACTCGGGTGTGGTCCCTGACATACAACGATCGCCCGAACTCTGATCCTCGGGGCCATCGTGGCGATTCATGCGGTTCGTGTTGTAGAAAGGCGCGACATCGTACCGATGCGGCGATGGGGGCCCGTATTCCCCCCCGGTGCAGTCACGCGCTTCATACTGGCACGTCTCGGTGTTGCGCAAGAGCATCAGGCGCCAATCTCGCTGAACTTCGATGTCATTCTCGGCTGCATTGGTCAGGGCGGGAATACGTCCATTCGGCGGATCGACGACGAGCGACGTCCGCGGACCCGCCGGCTTCGCCGACGTGAAAACGGCGTTGTACGCGCCAGCGACGTCCTGCTGACTTCCTCGCGTCACGCGCCGGTTCCGCCCGACATTGCCCATCCGGGCCAGATCTCGCTCGGCCCGCTCCTCGGCGGTGGCGAACTCCCGATCGCCGAACTCAGCCGCCCGCTCGAGGGGTGTGTTGTAGACGTCGAGCCAGATGCCTTCCAGGTTCGGATGCCCCCATGCGGTCTCACTCGGGGTCTGCCCTGCCACCGGAACTGTGGTGAGCTGCAGGAGCACCGTGCCGGTTGCGAGCGCCGCTGCCACGCCGAGCGATCTCAGTAATCGTCGCTTCATCTCCACACCTCCTGAAAACTGCTACTCACCTTGGGAGCCGATTCAACTAGTTACACCGGACGAGTGACCTTGTCAATGATCCCGGCCGTCTTGGTCGGTGAAGGATACGGAACCGAGGGTCGTGCCTGGCCCCGGGGAAATGGGATGTTCCATGCAGATGATAGATGATACTACCCGATCCAGAGCGTACAGGCCTCAGCGAGGATAGCGGAATAGGTCACGGCCCTCGCAGGTGAAATCAAAGGGGATCTGGAGTCACCACCTCTTTCCGGTCCTTGCTGTTGCGGGCAGTGTCGTCGTATGACTCCGCGAATCTCTTGAAGCTCGTCATATCTCTGAGTGATGCCCGCCGAAACATCCCCGGCATGAGAAGCGCCATGACTCTCAAGAATCCACCGCACGTGGGTCCAGTAGACAGGGTGCGACGGATCGATGGCCTCAAGGAACGCAAGCAGTCGGTGGACGCGGCACAGCCTCTTCGGGGTCACGCCAACGGCTCGCCTGAATGCGTCGGTGGCCTGCCGCCTATGGTAGCTGAGAGTAGCGGGCGTCACGCCGGTCTCGGGCTACAGCTGGAACGGGTAGCTGATACCGACGGTAATGGACCGACCCAGGTGCGTGTCGGTGCCGTCGACGAACGCGATGTAGTTGGCGAAGAGATCCAGAGTCGTGAACGAATACGCGACGCTCCCGCCGATGTGGAAACTGTTGTCCTTCAGGATTCTGTCGAACTGTATGAAGACCTCGTCTGGCACGCCGGCGAAGAAATCATCGTTCGTCAGTCCGCCGTGAGAGTGCTGCCAGTAGAAGTCCAGGCTCCCGGCCAGCCTCTGCCCGAAGAGATAGCCAACGCTGAGATAGCCGTTGCTGCGGTTGTTTGGCAGGTCGAGCACCTGCTCGACGAATGCGTACGAATAACGACCAGATACCGACAACCTGGGCGAAACTGCGTCGAGACGGAGCCCGGAGTCGACGGCAAGCCGTAGCTCGTCTAGATTTCGTCCGACCACAGCTTCGCCCACAAACGGATAATCGTGTGTAGGCACACCGTAGCCCACCGACGGCGTGAGGGCGAACGCTTCAAACGACCGAACAGGTTGTAGCGCGCGGTAAGGCCAAGGTCCTGGAACGAGTGGTTCCAGCAAAAGCAGTCATCAATCTCCACACCGAAGAAGCCGGGCTCCGGGCCGATGTATTTCGCGCCGACATACGGGATGCCGGCCGTGATCGACAACTGGTCGGTGAGGGCGTAGTCGAATTCGATCAGGAGCCCACGGCTCTGACTGTCGAAGCCCGGGGAATTCGACCCATCGGTCAGGAGGTGATCGGTGTGGTCGACGTTCTGAAAGAAGATGTTGACCGCGCCCACGCCGGCGGGGGCTACCCAAGCCTGAGCCAACGCGGTCGCTGATGAAACAAGCCAACGACGCGACGGTCAGAATGGTTCCCGCAAGGACGCGCGCCATGGCGTAGGTCACCAGCGGAGCGGCTGGACCGATCAGGCCTCCGCGTCGGACTTCGCTCGATGTGCCACGAGCATCGCCACAACCTCGTCGACCGTCTCGAGGAAGCGTTGGCTCTTGACCGGGCCCTTGACGACGAGCCCGAAGTCCTCCTTGGCCTGCTTGAAGTCGCTGCGCGACGGCTTGAACATTACGGGGAGGAAGATCGGCGCGTCCTCACCTTGGAGCTCCCCGCGGAGTGATTCGCCGTCGGCCAGGTCGGCGACCACGAGATCCCAACCGCCTTGCTGAAGCGCCTTCTCAAGCTCTTCCGGACTAGACACGGTAGTCGGACGATAACCAGCTCTGCCAAGGACCTCTTCGACCTTCACTTTACCGAGGGCCTCGGGGAGCACTGAGGATGGGTTGGCATACACCAGCACGGCAGCCGGATGGCGTGCGGCGGCGACCCTTCCGAATCGGGTGCCGCGGTTGGCAATGAGGAACTTAGCCCCGCAGGCGAACAGGTCAGTCGTAGCACCTGCGCCGGAAAGAATGAGGAACCCGATGACGAATAGTTTCATCTTCATGATCGCCCTCGTATCAAATCGCCGCGTCACGATTCGCTTCTCCGCCGTTGCTCGCACAGTACCCAATTGCCGGAGGGATGTCAAAACGCTACCGCCGGCCTACTCCAGATACTGAGGAAACCCCACACGTCTGAGGGCATCGTCGAATCGAGGATCGTCTCTGACCCTGTAAAACGCTGTGTCAAACGTCAGGACAACGAGCGCCGGAGACCGTTGCGCGAAGGCTTCTTCCAGGTAGGAAAAGACCTGGTCCGCATCGCCTAGCTGAGCGTAGACTTTTGCGTAGTCAAACGGCGAAACGTAGCCCCAATCCGCCCTGACCTCGAACGTTTTGAGTTGCCGTCGCACGTCCACCTCGTCAGCCAGGTAGTAGCCCTCCTCGCCACTGGCCGCGGCGAAGAGTTCGGCCACCACCGGATCACCCAAGAGGTCGTGTGCCTAGCGACGGGCCTCGCTGGCCTCGTCAAACCGTTCCTGGCGCAGGAGGGCTTCGGCGAGCCCAAAATAGGCGTCGTGGTTTTCCGGATCGACCTCGATGGTCCGAGTGTAGACGCCGACCGCGGCGTCGAGCTGGCCCGCGTGGACGAGATAGTCGGCTTCGAGCATCGACAGACCAAAGCTCAACGGGTCGAGCTCCCGGGACCGGCGAGCCAGGTCCAGTGCCTCGTCCGTACGCCCGAGCGCCAACAGCTCGAGCGAATAGGTCCTAAGCAAGTCCGGGTCGAACTCTCCGACCGGTGATTGCATCGCGAGGGTCCGCTCCCGTTCAGCACCTTCCCAGTCCCAATCGTAGAAGAACGCGAGACCGTGTTGGACCGCCCGCGCGTCGAGCATATCGGGGTCGAGCTCGAGGGCCCGCCTCGCATACCGACTGGCTTGGGCCCGTGCGTCGGCTGGCCTCATGAGGCCGTCTATGCCGAGTGCCGAGTGAATGCCGGCGAGCATCAGATACGCCTGAGCAAACTCCGGGTCCCGAACGGTGGCACGGTCCAGGAGCTCGATGGCTTCCAGGTAGTCGTTCTCAGTCGCCCGACGCTGCAGATAGCGCGCCTGCAAGTACAGATCGTAGGCGTCGCCATCGACGGTCGGCCCGCGCGCAACCTCGAGCCGCTCGTCGTCGCTCAATTCCACGCGCAGACCATCGTCGAGGATCGCGCTGGCGATCTCGTCCTGGATGTCGAGAAGCTCGGAGGCCTCTCGGTCATACGTGTTGCTCCAAAGCTGGGCTCCGGTGTCAACGTCCACGAGCTCCGCAGTGATCTGTAAACGTCCCGACTCCAGGCTCAGTGCGCCGGCGAGAACGGTGTCGACACCGAGTTGACGACCCGCGTCTCGCGGTTCGACAGGCTGCCCCTTGAAACTGAGGGCGATGCTGAGTGGCGTCACCCGCACGGATGGCAGGGTCGACATGTGGCGGATCAAGCTCTCGGCGACCCCGTCGGCGAGATAGTCAGCGTCTTCGTCGGCCAACACGTTCTCGAATGGCAGCACGGCCAGCGATCGTGGGTCGGAATCAGGCCAGAGTTGCCAGGCCGCCAGCCCAGACACCAGAACAACCGCTGCCGCCACACCGAACCCGACGGCGCGGCGGCGCGACAGCGTGACGGAAATGGTCTCCGAGCGCTCGGACGAACGGGCCGACGCCAGGGAGGCTGTCGAGGGCCCCTGGGGTCCGGAGGGTGAGACCGGCACGGTCGGAGCCTCAGCCGCTGTTGCTTCCTCGGAAAGCGGCCGGCCCCCGTGCAGCGCCTCGAGGGCAGCGTGGACCTCGCTGCCCACCTGATACCGCTGGCCGGGCTCCTTTTCAAGGCAGCGACCAATCACAGTTCGCAGCGGCCTCTCGACGTCAGAGGGAAGTGGAATCGGGGCCTGGCCCAGGATCGACGCACTCAGCTCGAACCCCGTCTGACCGACAAACGGCCGCTCGCCCGTGGTCATCTCCTGCAGTACGACTCCGAGTGCCCAGATATCGCTGGGTGTTTGGGCCGGCTCCCCCCGTAACTGCTCGGGTGCCATATAGGCAACGGTGCCCATGACCGTCCCGGGCTGCGTCAGCGAGCCAACATCGCGGGTAACAGCTGCCGTCAGCTCAGTAGCGGAGAGGCGCTTAGCGAGTCCAAAGTCCAGAACCTTAACGCGGCCATCCGGCCGGACCATGATGTTGGCGCTCTTGAGGTCACGATGTACCACGCCGCGTTGGTGTGCATGGGCTAGAGCGTCAGCCAGCTGACGACCGTAGCGCACGACCTGGTCGACCGGAAGAGGACCTGCCTTCAGCCGCTCACTAAGTGTCTGGCCATCGACCAGCTCCATCGCGATATCGGTCTGGCCGTCGGCCTCGCCGACTTCATGCACGGTACAGATGTGGGGATGGTTGAGGGCGGCCGCGGCGCGCGCTTCCTGAAGCAGCCGGGCCCGCGCCTTCGGGTCCTCAAACGAGCTAGACGGTAGGACTTTGATCGCGACCTCTCGGTCTAGCTGTTCGTCGTGGGCGCGATAGACCTCGCCCTATAGTTGTGCCGCGTGGAAAACTGTGCAACAAGAAAATGGGAGGAACACGCACCGTCTCCGCTACGAATCAACCTCGCCCACCGCCGCAACGGTTAGGCATGGACGTTCGAGCGGAGACGGCGCGCTTTGGCCCGACATCGCATACTCAGATGTCGTCCGAGTGTTGAGACTCAGGACTCTACTATAGGGCTTGCGTAGGGCCGAAGCCACGCGCGTGTTCCCGAACAGGAGGGATCATGCGAACCGATCAGAAGTTGGCGGCATACATCGGGTTGGACTGGGGCGATCAACGGCACGCGGTCCAGATCCAGGCGGCCGCGGGGGGTCCCGTGGACCAGAGTGAGCTCGAGCAGCGGCCCCACGTGCTGCACGGCTGGGTGGCCCAGCTCCGCGAACGGTTTGGCGGCCGTCCAGTAGGGATCGCCATCGAACAGCGCCGGGGCGCGGTGATCCACGCGCTGATGCAGTACGAGTTCCTGGTGCTCTACCCGGTCAATCCCAAGGCCCTGGCGCGCTATCGGGAAGCCTTCCACCCCAGCGGCGCCAAGGACGACCCGACCGATGCCGCCTTACTGCTGGACCTGCTGCGCAAACATCGCGACCAGCTCCGGCCCTGGCACCCGGATACGGTCACCGCGCGCCAGCTCCAGCTGCTCTGCGAGCACCGGCGCAAGCTCGTCAATCTCCGGGGCGGCCTCACGAACCGGATCACGAGCCTGCTCAAGCAATATTTCCCCCAGGCCCTCGACTGGGTCGGCACCCTCGACTCGCGACAAGCGTGCGACTTTCTCACCAAGTGGCCCACGCTCGCGGCCGTGCAGCGGGCGCGTCCCACCACCGTCCGCCGGTTCTATCAGCAGCACAACTGTCGCCGCGCCCCCGTGATCGCCACCCGGCTTGACCAGATGGCCACCGCCCAGCCGCTCACGACCGACCCGGCGATCGTCGACACGCTCGCGCTCGCGGTCCAGAGCTACGCCGCCCAACTGCGACCCCTGCTCGAGGCCATCGACACCTTCGACACGCAGATCGCAGCCGTCTTCGCCGCCCACCCGGATCGGGAGCTGTTCAGGAGTTTCCCCGGCGCCGGGGCCGTCTGCGCGCCCCGCCTTGCGGCCGCCTTCGGCACCGACCGCACCCGCTGGGACGCGGCGACCGAGCTCCAGTCACACGTGGGCAGCGCGCCGGTCACCGAACGCAGCGGCAAGGCCCTCTGGGTGCATCACCGCCTGGCCTGTCCGAAGTTCCTCAAGCAGACGTTTCACGAATATGCCGACCAGTCGATCCGCTTCTCCGTCTGGGCGCGCCGCTACTACGATCAGCAGCGCGGCCGCGGCAACACCCATCATGCCGCCCTCCGATCGCTCGCCTTCAAATGGATGCGGATTCTCTTTCGCTGCTGGCAGGACCGGACCCCCTACGACGAAGCCAGGTATCTCGACGCGCTCCGCCGACACGGGTCGCCACTCGTCAAAGAATTGGCTTGACGGCACAACTCAGATGTCCATGCCGCCTTCGCCGAGCTTGTCGTGTATTCGGTAGTGCGCCAGTATCCCGCCGACGAACTTGGGCGCAGTCATGGCCTTTGGGTGGATCAGAACCTAGGCCCGATTCTAGCACCCACCGTGATACTTCAAGAGATAAGTCGAAGCTCTAGGAGCCCGGGGTGAAACTCCCGCGGCAACACGAACGGCGTGGACGCCCAGTTCACGCCACCGGTTGACCGACTGGCGTTTGCTGTTCAGCATGGCGGAGAAGCTGACCTTCCCGAGATATGGGCAGAACCGTTGCCGGTGGTGGTTGCAGCCCTGCGATCCCATGATACGCATGATACGTATGATACGAAGGTGGACGACGCGTCAGCGTCGCCTCATCACAAAGAACACATAGGCGTAGTACGCCGAGTACTTCTTCCACATCTCGATCTCGCGCTGGCACTGGTTTGCGAGTTCCTGGGCGTCAGCCTCTCCCTGGTGACGCTCGCGGAACTCGGCGATGTTGTGCTGAAGGGGACGGTAGTAGTCGTCCCACCACGATGACGGCGGCAGCACGAAGTCTTCTACAGCGTCATACCCACATTTCCCGATGACCGCTAGAAGAGTGGACGTGTCGCGCATGGCGGGATACTCCTGTTTCCAATATGCCACGCACTCAGGTGGCGGGTCGGGCCTGACCCAGCACGCCTCCGTGACCGCGATGTAGCCACCCGGGCCGAGCAGGCGACGCCATTCGCGCAGACCGACCTCAAAACCGAGCACCCAAATCGCTCCTTCGCACCAGATCAGATCGAAGGAACCGGCTGGAAGGTCGTCGAGGTGCTTGATGTCCCCGACCCGAGCGTCAAGTCGGTCCGCGAGGCCCAGCTTCCTCGCATGTGTGTTCAGCTCGTTGATGAACGGCGGGTGGTTATCGATCGCCACGAAGCGCCCCGGTGAGTTCTCAGCGAGAACCCGTGTTTGCCGTCCGGTGCCGCAGCCCAAGTCAAGCACTCGAGTTTCGGGGGTGATGGCGGACACCGACGCGAGGGCTCTGAGGGTGCTTTCGGTGTCTCCCGGTCCCTGCCGAGGGAGCCCACTGAATAGCTCGAAGAATAACGTGGTCATTCTGTCCTGAGACATCGTCTCTCGTCCTTTCGTATCGTGCACCAGGCGCGCTGCTCCGCTCGAACGCAACCGGCTGCTGGCACGCAGAACGGCCAGATAGAGTGTTTGTCGAAATCGAATGGAAGGACCACCAGGAATTCAAAGAATCACACGACTGCGTCATCAGACACGGAGTTGACGCGATTGGCCTCGGAGGGCGTATGAGCATCCTGGATCTGAAAGAGCCGGGCCGTGCATCGTCAGGCATTCCTCCGACAAGTCTGTGAACCGCCTCACAGTGCGGCTGTGGCGATCACGCTGTGGTAGGCTAGCTGGTAAGAGATGTCTTCCCGAAGACTCCGACATGGCTTCATCGGTCGCGTCGCCCCGGTAACGGTTCTTTTTCAGTTCTTGGGCGTCTTGGCGGTACCCATCGCTCTTTGCTACTGCCTTGAGATGGCAGCGGGGCCATCTGGCCACGACGGACACCATAGTGCCGCTGCGGGCTCAGAACACACAGATCAGACGGAGGAAGGATGTCCTCATCACGACTGGTCTGATCTGGCTCGTCACACAGAGGATACCGACAACGGCTGCGAGCAGCTTGACAGTCTGATGATGGCGCTCGCCGGACTGATCGGCGTCACCGAGACACACGACGAGTTGATACAGTCCTTGACTCCGATCGACCGTGTCGCGGCTCGAACGTCCGAGCTTGTCGAGGTCCTCATCCTCGTCGAATCACCCCCTCCCCGCGCCTAGCGTTCGTTTCCATCCTTAAGTTTCTTATTGATCCGCGGTGAAGATGTGCGCTGTATTTTGCGCCGCGTATCGTCTCGCGTGGGTCTTCAGGAGGTTTTTTATATGAGGACAACAGCCCTAGGTGGCGTCAATGGGACGCTCTGCATCTGCGTCGTGATGGTCACCTGGCTCGCCATGATGCCGGTCGGTCAAGCACAAGTGACTGGCCCGCCCCCGGGCGCGCGGGTGTTCCCTACGGCCATGTTTGATGATTCGGGCACGTTGTGGGTGACGTGGGTCGAAGACTCGCACGCCCGTTCGGAGGACCGAGGCTCGACCTTCAGTCCCGGTGTTCGTGTCACCCAGGCCCCGGAACCCATCGACGCCAATGGCGATGCGCGCCCCAAGGTCGCGATCGGCCAGGACGGCGAGGTCTTCGTCGCCTGGACGCGAACCGGCACAAGGCCGTACACCGGTGATATTCGTTTCGCGCGTTCGATGGATGGCGGTCGAACATTCTCGGCCCCTCGTGTGATCAACGACGATGGCCTCGCAATCGGTCATCGGTTCGAAACCCTGGCAGTCAACGCCCTCGGGGACGTATTTCTTGTCTGGATTGACAAGCGGGATCTCGACGCGGCCCAGGCGGCGAAAGAGGAATATGCTGGTGCGGCGCTCTACTACAGTTGGAGTACCGACGCCGGTCATACCTTCACCGCCAACACCAAGATCAAGGACAACATCTGTGAGTGCTGTCGCATTGCGGTCGAGTTCGAAGAGGGTCGCTGGCCGGTGCTCATGTGGCGCGATGTTCTAGAAGGCAGCATTCGCGATCATCGGGTTCTCCGGTTCTTGAGCCGTGACGAGATTTTGCCGTTCGGCCGAGTCGCGGTCGACAACTGGCAGGTTGAGGCCTGTCCACATCATGGCCCGGGGCTGGCCATCGATAGTGAAGGCACCTACCACGCGGTTTGGGCTACCGGCGACAGCCCGCGGGGACCCGGTTCCTTCTATGCGCAGTCACCTGACGGCGGTCGAACGTTTTCAGAACCAACACCCATCGGCTCGCCCGAGACGCTCGGCCACGCCGACGTCGTCGCCCTCGGTCGTCGAGTGGCTGTTGCCTGGAAGCAACGTTCGCCGGAGGGGCGCACCGCCATTCTCATTCGTTCCTCCGTTGACGGTGGATTGACGTGGACCGAACCCGCAGAGGTTGCTCGTACCTCAGGAGGGTCCGATCACCCATTGCTGTTGTCAGACGGCAGGGAGCTGTTTCTCTCGTGGCACACGACCGACGAGGGGTTCCGTCTTGTCCCGCTGTCACATGCTGGAACACATTGAATGGACCCGTGCTTACGAGAACCGGTTCGATCAGATGCCGAGCCCGGAGAACTATGCGCGCGACGCGAGTGGAGCTCCGATCTGGGGCGATGGCAACAACGGCACACCCGACGCGGTCTTCAAATGGCACGCCTCGGTCGGCGTGCGCTACACGAGCAATCAGTTCGACGACTTGGACAACGGCGACACGGTCCAGAACGTCTTTGGTGCGATCGACCCGTATACATTCGTCGACCTGAACCTACGCTACCGCCTCGACACCGGCGGGCGGATGTCGTTTGGGATCAACAACCTCACAAACGAAACGGCCTTTGTGCATCATCCGTGGCCGCAGTGGACGTTCTTTGGGGAGTTCTCGGTGGACGTGCCTGGGGACTTGTTCTCATCCAGGCCCTGAGGGACTCGGCTGTCCGGCAAGTTCCCACGCTCGCCTGAATGACGTGTGCCTCTTCCGGACCGTCTCAGTTGATCTGATACTCCGGTGTGCTCATGATGAGGTGGGTCACCATGCGCAGCGGATCTTCCATGTAGGTCTCGGCGCGGCTGAGGTCAGACGTGCCGAGCTCGCCATCCAGGAACGCCACAAGCGCGTCACGTAGGTCGGACGAGATCGGCATCCGCAGAAAGCGATCCAATAGGGCATCCACCGCCTCGCCCGTGGTCGCTGAGCCAGAATCGAGGATGATCTGTGTCATGTCTACCCGGGTCGCGCCGCGGGGTGTCGGGATCAGTTTACGCATGGCCTGGGCCCAGGCGCGGTAGCCGGAGACACGGGTGTTGAACAGCTCGTCCCGCTCCCGTGCCGCCATCTCAAACGCCGACATCCGGTCCGGAGCGTCGAGGGCAATCGCCGCGCTGAAGTCATATCCTCGCCGGAGGCGCTCGCCCACGATCCCGTCTCCCTGCCTCGAGAGGAAATTTGGATCGTCGAAGTCGATGACACCGGGAAACAGATAGTCGAACGCAACATTGCCTCGCTCCTGGAGGGAGGCGGGTGTAATCCACGACCTGCCCTGGGCCCAACCCGCGACCGACGGAGGGTTCAGCAGATGCTGGCCCAACGCGATGGTGGTGTCGTTGAAGTCTGGTATGCCCGGCACGTCCTCGGCGCCGAGCTGCTTGAGCATCGCGACCACATGCTCGACCGGGCCCTTGATGTGGGCACCGTAACTCGCTTCGCTGTAGAAGTCCCGGGACAGAAAGACAGTCGTCAACAGAGGCCGTAACTCATAATCGCTGTCCCGCAGGAGAGTGCCGAGCTGTGCGATCAGCGCTGGCGACGGATCTTCGCGAACGAGATAACGGTAGATCTTGGCCGCGATGTACTCGGCTGTCACCGGCTGCTTAAGGATGATGCGGAGCACATCCACGCCGTCGAAATTGCCAGTGCGGCCCAGGAACGTCTTCGAGCCGCCATCGTGCTGCGCCGTATTAACGACGAAGTCTAGGTTCTCGAAGTTCCAGCCGGTAAAGGCCCGTGCCGCCTCGCGAACGTCCTGCTCCGTGTAGTTGCCCACGCCCATCGTGAACAGTTCCATCACCTCTCGCGCGAAGTTTTCGTTGGCCGCCCCTTTCACATTCACGCCGGCATCGAGGTAGTAGAGCATCGCGGGGTCCTTCACGACTGCGACCAACAAGTCGCCAAAGTTGCCGGCTCCGTAACTCTCGAACAAGTCGATCTGACCCAGCATCTTGCGGTAGTCGCGAACCTTGTTCTGAGCGGTGGCGAAGTGCCCGTGCCAGAAGAGCGCCAGCTTCTCTTCAAGCGGCCGGTCTGTGTCGAGCATCCGCTCGGCCCACCAGTAGCCAACGCGGCGGGTCTCCAGCTGGGTTGCGCGCAGCCAGTAGAAGAAGCGATCGGAGACCGGTTGGACGGCGCGGTTGACATCGTCGGGTTTGACCCGGATGCCCATGCTCTCGCCTTGCCCAAGCGCCAGGTCGGTTGCGGCTGGGCGGCTGGGCGGGAAACGGGCCAACGTTTCGTCCCAGAAACCCGAATGCTCGAACGGTTGTAGGTGCTCATTCGAGATGCGGTCGAAGTAGACCAGCGAGCGAACCGCCTGCTCCGGCGTCATGTCTGCCAGCTTCTGGATTTCTCTGGCGTGCCGCCAAAGCCAGCTCGGCCGAGCAGATGTTCCGCGCGGTCATAGCTCCAGTCTGCGGCCGCGATCGGGGTCAGGTCCCCTTTCCACGAAGCCGGTCCCGGCGACCATTCCATCTCGTTGGCCGAAACGGCGTGACCGATGATCGCGAGCGTGAGAACGGTGCCAGCCACCGCGGGCCGACGGTGGTGTCGAATCGTCATGGGTTGGTCTCCGTCATTTCCGGGTTGGTCCCTCGGGTAGGGCCCCTTCGTTCATACGGCTATCCGCATCTTGGAGCGTCGGCTCCCTTATACACCCATACCGCTGTCACCGCCAGAGCGTGCTGGGGACATCGGCGATATCTATTCGGGTGCCGCGGCCCATGTCAGACGACCAGGTCCTGGCCGGTCGACTACCACCGACAAACGCCGTGGGATTACCGGTCCCCGCCACAACACACGTCGTTGGGTGGACGAGTCTGCTGGCGGTGTTTCTCTACAGCTCGTGCGGTCAGCACGCGATCACCCTGCAGTACCGCGACGTCGAGGACGACACGTTCTCGCGGGCCGAGCTGCGGACGATTCAGGCCATCGCCGACGACACGACCCACGAGGTGAGGCGGCTCTTACCTGCACTTCCCGCCGCGCTTGCACTCGAAGTCTTTCCTGCCGACGACGTCAGCGAAGAGCTCGGCTACAAGGGATCAGCACACGACCGCGTCGTCTACTGGGGGGTCGACCCACATCACGGCGAGGGCCTCGTGGCAATGGCCGAAGATCATCTACGTGCCTTCCTCGTCTCGTCACTCTTCCGCGTCGTGAGAAACCAGGTCACCGACCCGTGGGACGAGTTCACGCAGTACCGCCGACCGCGCACCATGCAGGGTCGAGTTTCGGCGAAGCGTGCCTGTCGCGCTGCTCCTCGGCGTACTGACGGTGCTGTCAGCCTTCAGCCTGACCTTTCTAGGCTTGTGGGTCCCTCGACAAGACCTGGGCACCGGGCTGCTTCTACTGTGCGATCAGCATCGTCACCCGATGCGGCTCGGTAGTGGACGGGTAGTGCAAGAGGATGTCCTGTTTCCCGTCGTTGTTGAGGTCCACCAGCCAGCTGTATTCTTCGTCGCTGGGCATGGCGACCGCCACCTCTTGAGGCCGCTGGGCGAACAACTCCGGGCCCGGCACGCTGACAAAGAGGTGCAACTCCGTATTGGTCGACTCGATGAGCAGGTCTGAGCGGCCGTCGCCGGTCACATCCCCGATAAGCAAAGTCCTGTTGAACGCGCGCAGGTAACGTTCTTGTGTCTTGCGGCTTTCGTGCGTCCCCCCTCGCAGCGCTATGTCGAGCGGCACCCACCCCGGCTCCCTATGGCTGGGCGCGCCGTCTAACTGGATTCTGCGGGTGGCGTTGGGCTGGTCGGGATAGAGACCCCCTCCATGCGGTAGAACTCGAGATCCAGCCAGATGTCATCGCCCATGAACCCCTTGATTCTCTTCCAGAGGCTACTCTCAAGGGACCGAACTCCGATGGTTGTGAACATCAAGTCGATCTGGCCGTCGCGATCGAAATCGTGCCGGTCCATCCCGAGCTGGATGCTGCCGTCCGCCTGGAACGTGGTGCCGATCTCCGAGGCGAACGCGGTACCGCCGTCCGGCGCGCGCGCGCCAAGATGCACCTCGTAGGTGGACCGCTTGCTGGCGATGCTCCGGCCCTGTAGCAAGAAGACGACCAGGTCGACAACACCGTCGCCGTTCAGGTCGGTTAACGAGTGCAGCACCTTCCCCGTCATGTCTCCGACGGCGAGCGAGGAGAGCTCGTCAGAGTCGAAGGCCACATCGGTCGTGAAGGTCTTGACCACCGGGGCCAATAGCCCACGCTCGTCTTGGGTGTGAACCTCGAAGTGATCCTCGTTCCAGAACACCAGGTCACTGCGACCATCTCCGTTGTAGTCCATCTCGTGAACACGGCTCTGACTCCAGGGGTCGTATCGATATCCGTCGGCTCCGTAGATCCTCCCCATCGCGGTGGAGGGGCCGAGCTTCACCGGATCGGCAAACGCGCCGTCGCTCGTCTGGACGAACACCCAGAAGCCATCGACGTCTGGCACCACTAGGTCGTCCCGGCCGTCGTCGTTCACGTCCCGAGTAAGGTCTACATGGTGGATCTGACCTCTGCGAGCTGGGTCGAAGCTGGAAGTCACTGCCACCAGCGCGCGTTTCGTTGACGTGTCGGGATCGAACCAGTTCAGGCGGCCAGGCTCGTAGGTGATCAACCGGTCGCGACCGCGGATGTTGGCTACGTCGACGAACGACACGTCGGGACGCAGCGTCGCGTCGAGGTTCGGCACCCAGGTGCCGTCGCCGAACGCGTAGATTCGCAATCGGCGGTCGTCGTTCTCGTCGATGTGCACCGCGGCGAGTTCGGCGATGGCGCCACCGAGAAGGAATCCCGTCAACAGCGTCTGGCGTTGCGCGGAACCGGTGACGACCTCATACCGCTCGAACGTGACCTGCGCGGAGGCTGGCGTTATACAGCCCGATAGGAGGACTCCCAAGACCAGTATGGAGGACTGGCTCCGTCGATAGTGCCTCGTGCGGTCTGTCGCCGAGTCATCGGGGCCGTACATGGCGTCTACAAGAGTGCCATGGTCTCCCCACCAACGGCGATGCGGCCCCGGCTCAGCGAATCAATGCGGCGTGTGGATAGGCAACACGGGATGCTGGACGTCGTAGTGGCAGGTCTGGCCGACCACTCCACGCTCGGCGGGATCAACGCGACGCGCCGGAGGACACCCACCGGCGGGCACCAGAGCGACGGCGTCTTCGTTCGGCGAAACCTCTGACATCAGCGAGGCGCCAAGCGGCTGACCGCTCCGCAAGCTGTTGGACAACACGGTCGGTCATATCCTCGCGTGAGAGCCCTGGTTCCCAACGCACCCGAATCGAGAAGTGGCTGTTTCTGGGTTTGTCCCACATGACGATCTCATAGTCATTGCTCGCGCCGCCTGAGATCAATGTGATGTCGTAGTCGAGATTGAGTATGCGAAGCGCGGAGTGGGCGACTTCCCTCATCGCTGTTGGCCTCCTCGTGTCGTGGCTACGGCCTCCGCCACCCACCGGACGGTGTTCAGTTGCAAGACCCGCACCGTGCCCCAGGGTCCCAGAGACTCTGAAAACGGTCGAACCCTATCTGGGAAAGTTCGCAAGTCGGCCCCGGAGCAGGCTTTCGTTCGCTGTCGGGGTGGTCCCTCCCAGGCCCTTTCCGGCGAGTATGCGGCGAAAGTCACCCGTTCCATCGTGCCGAACCGGCCGACGTCGGTAGCGAGGTGCAGGGGCCACGAATTGCCCTCTAAACAGGCCCGAGCCAAGTGCCGATACAAAGCTCGACACTATTGAAGGAGGACCAAAGGAATGGACAACATTATTGGGCAGTAGTCATCACCGGTGAGCTGACGGCGAAGGAGGATCTCACCATCGAGGGGCGAGTGGATGGCAAGGTCGAGCTGGACAACAACGTGCTGACGATCGGCCAGAATGGGACACTCAACGCCCAGGCGCTGGCAAAGGCGGTCGTCGTTATGGGCAAGGCGATCGGTGACATCACGGCCACCGAGACCATCAGTATCCGTGAGACCGCCAGCGTCGAGGGTGACCTTGTAGCACCCAGGATCGCGATCGCGGAAGGCGCCTCCTTCCAGGGAGCGATCGACATGCGCTCCTCCAAGCCTTCAAGGGCAGGCGGAGAAAAGGCGAGGACGAGCAAGGAGACTCCGACGACGGCTCCGCGCCAGCAAGCGGTCGCATAGTTCATCTCCCGACGAGCCGTCGGGCCCCTTAGCGGATCACGGTCCACGTCTCCCGACGTTCGGGCCGGAATGAAGGAGGGTGGAGTAGTCACTCGCAGGCGCAGCCGCGGCGTCTTCGAGGGTGATTCCAGGCGTTGTTCACCGGTCGGTGCTCTTGCGACGGCGTGCAGGCCCTGGCTCTGCGATGTTCCAGACTCTACGACGGTCGAAGAAACATAGGGCAACGAGACAGACCAGGGCAAAGGCGAGTCCTGCTCCAAAAATCAGACTTGGCAACATGCGGCACCTCTCACGGCGATGCGATAGCAAGACGCAAGTTCCGCACCATGTGGCATCGCGTTGCCCGAGTTGAATTGGCGCGGTCCGACCGAGTGCGGCCGGTTTCAAGTCGCCCTGGGCTCAGGCTTTCGTCGCTGTCTGGGCGGATCCGTGCCCACCGCGGGCAACTCGCCAGACACGTCCTGTGAGTGGGTGAACCTCAGTCCGGCTCGTCCAGATCGACGTCAACCAGTTCCCACCCTGCGGTGGTGAACTCGCATTGGAGAGAGTCAGCGCGACTGACCAGAGACGCAATGGTCTTGTGGACCTCTTCGACCGGCACCTTGTCGGACGCCAGGTCATAGATTGTCAACGTCAGCTCACCGCCGAAGTCGCCCACCACACACCACAGTTGGTGCTCAGGCGACCGGCGCGCACGCCAAAGGACCAGGCCATCGGCGGTGAGTTCTGGCAGAAGGGTAGGCACGGCGCGAACGATACTTCGTATCTCCGATTCCTGTCCAGTCATATAAGAAGTGTGAGGACGCCCTCCTTACAATTCTGTCATCTCCAACAATCCTGAGTGCCGATCGCCTGCGGGTCGCGGTCTGTGAATTGCACGAACAGCCCGGCAGGCCAGTCTGCGTACGCCCGTTGAGTCAATGGGTGTGGACGAACACCGCGTGCGACGAACACCGTCGTCGCGAGAAGGTTTCCTGCAGGAAGCACAATGTCCTCGAATCGCTCTCGTGTAAGAACTCAGACCCTTCCGCTCGCGCTCGCTTCGGCTGCTCTGTTGTATGCCGGAGTGGTGGTGGGATGTGGTGACTCACCAACGAGACCGAGCAGCGTCACGGATGTCCCGACGTCATCAGTCGATGAGATCCGCGAATTTAGCGGTGTGGTCGAACTCCCGGGACCGACAACGATGGACCTCTCGCTTCGCATACAGCGGCAGACCGCTGACGCAACCCCGGTCATACACGCTTTCTTCGCCACGTTGTTTGCCCAGGAGATCGGCGTAGTGAGCGGCACCTATACCCTCCAGACAGATCCTCCGAGGGAGGGTGAGGTGGAGGGAACGTTGGTAGGCCCGTCGTTTCTCACGGCGGGCCAGTTTGACGGGGTCCTGACTCAGAACACAGGCGACTGCACCGCCCGTCGGCGGTACTCGGGTCCAGTCACGGCGACCGGTATCAACTGGGTCGGGGGAAGCAGGCTCCAGCCGTGCCCATCGGCGCCACTCGCCGGACTCTCCTCAATCGGCCTCACGGCCACAGGCACACAGACCAACGATCCGGCTCCCGATCCTGAGCCCGCGCCCGCGCCTGACAAGGTCTTCACCTTGACCGTCCTGCTCGCTGGCAGCGGCAACGGGACGGTTGCCTCGAGTCCGAGTGGAATCGACTGTGGCAGTGACTGCACCGAGGAGTATCCAGAAGGGACAGCCGTGACGCTCACACCCACGTCCGCGGCCGGCTCCGTCTTCGCGGGTTGGAGTGGTGATGAGGCCTGCAGTGATGGTGTCGTCACCATGGATGCCGACCATGGCTGCACCGTGACGTTCGACGAGAGCGCCCGTCCATCGGTCACCCTGACCATCACCCTTGTCGGTTCCGGCTCCGGGTCGGTCACCTCGAATCCTGGAGGGATTGCCTGCGGCGACGACTGCAGCCAGGACTTTGCCGAGGGGACGGTGGTGACGCTCACGCCGACTGCGTCGTCCGGATCGCTCTTCGGGGGATGGACCGGGCATCCCGACTGCAACGATGGCCAGGTCACGATGGATGCGACCCGCCGTTGTACGGCGGCCTTTGATGTCAGCACCGCACCAACGAACACGCTGACCGTGGCGCGGGCTGGCACCGGGTCTGGAACCGTGACGTCCAGTCCAGGGGGAATCTCCTGCGGTGGCGATTGCAGTGAAGACTACCCTGAGGGCACCGCGGTGACGCTGATCTCGACTGCCGACGCCGGGTCGACGTTTGTCGGCTGGAGTGGCGCCGGCGATTGCAGTGATGGCGGCGTCACGATGAATGCGAATCGTCGCTGCACAGCGACGTTTAACCTGAGTCCGGTCGTCACCTTTACCTTAACGGTGTCACAGAACGGCAGCGGCTCCGGTACCGTCACGACCAGCCCGACGGGCGTCAACTGTGGGGCCGACTGCACCGAGTCGTATGAGGAGGGCACGATCGTGACCCTCATTCCCAACCCCGACGGGGGCTCGACGTTCGGCGGGTGGAGCGGCGGTGCGGACTGCGCCGACGGCAGCCTCACGATGAACGCCGCGCGGAGCTGCACCGCCACGTTCGATGTGATTCCACCTAATACGTTGGCGGTCACGCTGAGCGGTGCCGGCTCTGGGACGGTGACGTCGGGCCCGCCTGGAATCAACTATGGAGTCGACTGTAGCGAGATGTACTCCTTCGGGACGGTCGTCACGCTCACGCCGACACCGGACGTGAACTCGACGTTCGGCGGATGGACCGGTGACCCGGACTGTACGGACGGCAGTGTGACGATGGATGCGGCCCGCGGCTGCACCGCAACCTTTGCGCAGATCACTCACCCACTGACGGTTATCACTGCCGGATCGGGGATGGGGACCGTCACATCGGCTCCGCCCGGCATCACCTGCGGCGGTGACTGCACCGAAGACTACCCGCAAGGGACTGTGCTGACCTTGACGCCGAGTCCTTCTACCGGGTCGGTCTTCGATAGCTGGAGTGGAGACGCGGACTGCAGCGACGGAAATGTGACCATGGCGGCGTCCCGCAGCTGCACCGCGACGTTCATCCAGACATTTGCCTTGACTATCACTGCGGTAGGCAACGGTAGCGTCACGTCGAGCGCGGGGGGAATCGGCTGTCCCGGTGACTGCATAGAGGATTACCCGGAAGGGACGCCGGCAACCCTATCTGCCGTTCCCGCCATGGGATGGACGTTCTTTGGATGGAGTGGCGACCCGGACTGCAGCGACGGCGGTGTCACGATGAACGGTGACCGAAACTGTATCGCAACGTTCAATCAGGTCACGCACACCCTGACGATCACCCAGCCGTTTCTGGGCTTGGGATCAGGGAGCGTCGCCGCGACTGGAATCGCATGTCCGTCCGATTGTGTGCAAAACATCCCCGAAGGAAACGTCGTCGCACTGGCGGCGAACCCCGACCCTGACTCTCTGTTTTTCGCGTGGGGTGGGGACCCTGATTGCACTGATGGCAGCGTGACGATGAACGGTGACAGGACGTGCACGGTCCAGTTCGATTTGATTCCTCAATTCGCGCTGACGGTGACCCTGCTGGGTACCGGCGGAGGCACCGTGACGTCCGCACCAGCGGGTATCAACTGCGGCGTCGACTGCGACCAGCTCTACGATGAAAACACAGACGTCACGCTCTCTGAGATGGCAGATGTGGGATCGACGTTTGTGAGCTGGGGCGGAGCCTGCGACGTCAACGGGGATGTGACGATGGATGCGGACAAGATGTGCACGGCGGAATTCGATGACCCGATGATTCCGTAGTTCGAGCATGGAACATACGTTGAAGCGCGACGTCGTCTGGGTCATCGTTTCGCTAGGTCTCACGCTGATGCCTCAGGGTGCTCAGTTGGCCGAGGCCCAGGACAGCGTCGAGCCGCCCGCGGTCCGCACCGGACCCCTTCGCGACACCCTTCGCGGTGTCACGCGAGACTCCGGTAACGCGGGGTTCGGTGATCTCATCTCGGACCTCACGGCCCTCGAGGTCGCGACGACGCCTCTGGGCACTCCCGCCGCGGGAATCGTCTTCAGATACGAAGATGACCAAAGCTTTCGTCGGCAGCAGCTGAACTTCGCACCTCTCCTGCTCGGACGGGCGGCGACGTCCGGTCGGTCAACGGCCATGTTCGGCTTAAACGTGGCCACGGCCTCATATGACACGATCTCCGATCTGCCGCTGGACAGGCTGCCAATCGCCTCCTTCGAGGGACCGGCGCCGGTCGTGAGTGCGTCAACCCTCGACCTCAGCGTGGAAACCCTGATGGTCACAGGGTTTGCGACACTCGGACTCACTGACAGACTCGACGTGGGCGTCGCCGTTCCGGTCGTGGCAGTCACGTTGGGCGGAGCCATGATGCAACAAGAGGCGGCAACGGGGTCGGCCATCTTTCCGGTCGACGCGTCCTCGTTCGGGATAGGCGACATCGGGGTCACCGGCCAGTTCCGCCTCTGGGCCGGAGCCAACATCCCGGACGGTCTCACGGCTCGAGTCACACTCCGGGCTCCGACGGGAAACACCGATGAGCTGCGGGGCATCGATACGTGGCGAACAATGGCATCGGCGACCGCGTCACGGGGTTTTGGCAGACTGTCCGTACACGGCACCGCAGGATTCGAGTCCTGGAGTCGCTCGGTTGCGCTGCGGAACACACTGCCGGCCAATCTCGTCGAAACCTGGCTGCTGAAAGATCAACTGCGGGTCGGTGGCGGCTTCGAGCTTGCAGCGAGCGCGATCCCTCTGGCGACGTGTGGGTCAAACCGGTCAGCTGGAGTTGCGCTCCATCGCCGTGCCAGCGCCCGAGGTCGGCATCGAGTCTGCGCAGCTACTCGGAGTGGGGCCCGGAGGTCTCGAGAAGAACATCATGGTTCCGGGGATCAGCGTCAACATCCAGGAACGCACGATGCTGACGTTTCGCACCGTCATGTCGCTGTCCGACTCTGGCATGCGGGACAAGCTCATCCCGATGATCGGACTCAATTGGGCCCTGTGTGGCGACTGCTAGAATCTGGCAGCCTGGGGCGACTGTACGCCACCAGCCGGAATCTTGGAGTGCCGATGACTTCAGATCGATTTCCTCCGATGCTCACCGCCCGCCTGTACATCGGCGGTCGCTACGCCGACGTCTGGAGCAGCTTCACGAAGGCGGAGAAGTAGGCTCATTGGTCTTCGGCGCCGTGCCTCGAGTTTGCGTCCACTCCAGGCGGTGCCGTGGTCTGGGGCGACGCCACTCGCGTTGTCTATTGAGGGACGCTGGAAACCCTCGAGGAAGGTCGAGGGCTTTCGCACACGTTTCAGTTCGTGGGGTTCGGTTTCGACGAACCACCGACGCGGGTGGGCATCGACCTCATTCCGCAGGGACCAGTAACGCTCGTTGAGGTGTGTCACGACTGCACCGACGCGCCTCAAACGAGGACTATCGTCAGTCCGGTCGGGTGGCTCAAATCACTCTCTCGACTCAAGACTTGGCTGGAAACCGGAACGCCAATGCCGTGGCCGGAAGATGCAGAGGTGTGAACGACTGCGGTTATGACTCGACGGCGATTGGGCCCGTAGAGAATCTCGCGGAAGTCCTCGGTGAACGCGTTGCCGAAGCGAGTCTCGTCGTCGAACGCCCCGCAATGGCGCTCGGCGTGCGACCGGTCGGTCCGCTATTATCACGCTGCCGGCAAACGCCATACCTTTGAGCGTTCGATGGTCGTCACACTCGAGACGGCGCTGGCATGGGAATGCGTGTCTGCGCCGATGAACATCTGGGAGTGGCCCGATGAGGAATTCCTCGATCCCACGCTCGATCCCGAACAGTGCGAGATTCTCGCAGTCCTGACGTCGCTGTGTCGTGACGGCGTCGCAGGGACGCGCTTTCTGGAACCTGGCGCGGGCACCGGTCGGATTGGCTTTCATCTCCACCAGCTTGGCGCGCAGGTCGTCCTCAGTGACCTCTCGGACAACTCGACAACCGGATCGTGCCAGCGCTTCGCGGCGGCAGGCGGCAGGCCGCCGTTGGGCATCGTCCGTGCCGACCTGCTGAGCCTGCCGTTTGCCGGTCAATCGTTCGACGTCGTATGGAACTCCGGAGTGATGGAACACTTTGCCCCGGAGGCGCTCGTCCGAGGTCTTCGAGAGATGGGCCGCGTTTCTGCGCGCCTGGTGGCCGTGTTCGTCCCGCATCTGTTCTGCGTGCCCTACAACGTTGCCCGGCTTCTGGCCGTAGACGGCGGCATGTGGCGTTGGGGCCACAAGGATCCGAAACGCACGCTGCGTGGCGCGTTCTTCGAGGCAGGTCTCGAGGTGATCGACGAGTTCGACTTCGGTCACAAGACAGGCATTCCCCTGAGCTACCTCCCCCTTCTGCCGGAGACGATGGCCGAGGCGTTCCACCACGACTTCGTGCGAAACGGCCGATGGCCGAACGGCGTCTCCCTCGCCACGGTCGGCGTCGCGAAGCATTAGGGAGACGCCAGATGCATATGCCTGAACTCAGCGTCGTCCTGCTCAGCTACAACCGCGTCGAACTCACGCGGCGTGCGGTGGAACAGATTCTTGGCACGACGACCGGTGTCGACTTCGAACTGCTCGTCGTCGACAACGCGTCCACCGACGGCACCGATGAGTACCTGCTTACCGTCACCGACCCTCGGCTGCGCGTGCTCCTGCAGGAAGAGAACCGATGGTTCGGGGGCGGCAGCAACGCTGGACTCGACGAGTGCCGTGGCCGGTATGTGCTGCTGACCCAGAACGACATGACATTCGCGCCAGAAAGCTTCGCGATACTGGTTGGGATGGGTCGTGCGCTGCCCAACGCGGGATGCGTCGGGATCGGCGGTGGCTTTGTCAACGGCGCCGGCCGAATCTTCGAGGTCAGCGACTGGTGGGAAAACCCAGTGCGTCAGTTTGACTACATGCCGGTCGATTTCAACTCAGGGTGCTGCATGCTCCTGGAACGCGCGTTTGCCAACACGCATGGCATCCGGTTCGACGAGCACTACCGGCTGTACTGGGAGGACGTCGACCTCTCTCATCAGGTGACCGGTGCCGGCCGAGCGGTCTATATGGTGAACAATCGCCTCGTCGGGACGAGACATCTGCGTAGTGCGACCATCACGGCGCTGCTCGGCGTCGACGCCCGGGAACGGACTCGCGCCGAATCTGAGACGTACTATCGATCGAAGTGGCAGAGTCTTCTGCGAGATCCGGCTCGCAGAGTGTCGGCTATTACGTATGCATCGGCATTCCCGGGGCTGAGGCTCGTACCGCTCGCGGATTACGAGCTCATGCGAGAGGAGGTCGCAGAACACAGTACGGACGCCGTGGAGACGGCGCCATATGAATTCCTGGAAATCCAGGAGGACTACGCGGCGGCCATCGACGGCTACAAGGCCCTCATCGGCCGGAATCCCTTGAACGTGATGGCGTATCGTAATCTGTGCCGCGCCGTGTCGAAGGCGAGCATGTCGCCCTCACAGAGCGTTGAAGTGGCGACCACGGTGACCAAGTACCTGCGTTCGCGCCCGCCGGCGGTCATGCGTCAGGCGCTCTTCGTGATGATTCAGGACGCGGTGCTGCATATCGCCGACCGCCTGGCGCGGGAGGGGCACTACACCGATGCGATCGTCCACTAACAGGAGATCTACGAGATTGCGCAAACCTCGCGGGCCATCGCCACCTCTGAACTCCAGATTGCGAAGATGACATATTTGATCGGCGACATCGAAACCGCGGAACGACGGCTCCGCGAGTGGGTCATCAAGAACGACACGGCCGACCTGCCGACCAACTATCAGACATCGGCCCGCTACTACCTGGGTGAGATCGCGGCGCGCAAGGGTCACGCGGCGTTGGCACGGGAGCACTTCGGGACGGTGCTGGCGATTGACGAACACCACCGTGGTGCGGCGATCCGTCTCGCGGAGCTCCCCGCTTCAGAAGCGACTTGACGAACGCGACGAGCGGCGCGGCGTCCGCGTCGGATGGACCCGCACGACGGCCGTCGCGAGGATGCTGACGACCCGGTCTTCTGTCAGCACCGAAGGCACCGCCGCTCAGACAGAATCAACGAGGAGGAGATCGTGCGCAGGTTGACGGTCGCGGCTAGCCGGAAGGATGAAATCGTCAGAAAACTACGAGCGCGGAGGCCCTGGTACCACAAGATCGACCTCGGGCACGGTGTCAGTACGCGTTTCGAGGACGACGAGTATGACCCAGTCTACGATCGCACAGCTCGCAAGAAGTTGGAGCGGCTGGGCGCTCATATGCCTGAAGATCTCACCGGTCAGACGGTCTTGGACGTTGGGTGTTGCAACGGTCTCTTCTCGGTCTTCGCGCTCGAGCGCGGCGCCAAGTCGGTCGTCGGTATCGATGACCAACCTGACTATATCGACTTGAGTAATCTGATCATTCGTGATGCGCTCGAGTGTGAGGATTTCGAGGGCGTCCCTTTATCTGTCTACGAATACAGGCCGGCCAACAGGTTTGACCACGTGATCCTCTACGGTGTGCTCTATCACCTGCTGGACCCCTACTACGTCCTCTACCGGCTCAGATCGATGGTAGGAGGTACCCTGTATCTGCATACCTATCTCTACTCTGAGGCGGGCGAAGAACACCTGACCAAACTGCTGTACACACCGCATCTGAGGGCCTACAACAACCTCGTCCATGGAATCAACGTGATCAGGGCGATGCTGGACTACATCGGCTTCGACATCGGCCAAGAGGAAGTCGCCGATGATCAGGTGTATCTGACCGCAACGTTGAGGCCCGACTACTCGCCGCCAAAGTACGCCTTCGCCGAGCGGCGCCCGTGAGGCCCCGTTCGCTGGGCCCAAAGATCCGGACCCACCCACGGTCCGAACGTACGGACCGTGCAAGAGCAGTTAGGGGAAACATCTAGTTGGATCCAGTCGGGCCACCTAACCGGCAGGCGTAGGGAATCACCGCTTCGTTGCAGCGCCTCCGACCGAAATCGGGCATGATTGCTTTCGCCGGCTATGGGAAGATCCATGGTTGGGCCGTCGTTTGCACCCCGTCACCCAAGTGGCGTCACACACGGATTGAGGAGTCTCGATGACCAACGCTCGCGTCACCGTTCCCACGCCGATAAACGAACCGATTCTCACCTACGCACCAGGCTCACCGGAGAAACACGCGCTCAAGGCGCAGCTTGCGCAGTTCGGGAGTACCCCGATCGAGATACCGCTGATCATCGGCGGCCGAGACGTGACGACGGGCGACCTCGGACAGTGCATTCTGCCTCACGACCACCGGCAGACCGTGGCCACCTACCACAAAGGCGATGCCGGTTCCGTGCGGCAAGCCGTCCAGGCAGCCGCGGAAGCGCGAGCCGATTGGGCGACCATGCCCTGGGAGGCAAGGTCCGCGATCTTTCTTAAGGCGGCCGAGTTGCTGGCCGGTCGCTATCGGCCAATCCTGAACGCGGCCACGATGCTGAACCAGAGCAAGACCGTGTATCAAGCCGAGATCGACGCGGCCTGCGAGTTGATCGACTTTTGGCGGTTCAACCCATCGTATCTGCCCCAGATCTTCGAGCAGCAGCCGATCAGTGCCCCGGGGATGTGGAACGCTGTCGAATACCGTCCACTGGAAGGCTTCGTCTTCGTCGCCACGCCGTTCAATTTCACCAGTATCGCCGGCAATCTGCCAACCAGCCCGGCCCTCATGGGCAACACGGTCGTGTGGAAACCAGCCTCAACCGCCGTGTACTCGGCCTACTGGATCATGCAACTCCTGCAGGAGGCTGGCTTGCCTGACGGCGTCATCAATATGGTCACCGGGAGCGGAGGTCACATCGGTGACCCGGCCCTCCAGCACCCGGACCTCGGCGGCATCCACTTCACCGGCAGCACCGAGGTCTTTCAGGGCATGTGGCGCGCGGTCGGCGCCAACATCGCGTCATACAGGAGCTATCCTCGGATCGTCGGTGAGACCGGTGGCAAGGATTTCGTGTTCGCCCACATGTCAGCCGACCCGGACGAGCTCGCCGCCAATCTCATTCGAGGCGCATACGAGTATCAAGGCCAGAAGTGCAGTGCGGCCAGCCGCGCGTACATTCCGGAAGGTCTGTGGAAGACGTTCAAGGACCAGCTCTGCAGCCAGATCGAAACCGTTTCCTTTGGAGACATCGGCGACTTCACCAACTTCGGCGGTGCGGTGATCGACCGGGCCTCCTACGACTCCTTGAAGCGATATATCGACGCGGCCCGAACCGACCCCGACGCCGAGATTCTCTGCGGTGGTACCTATGACGACGGCACCGGTTTCTTCGTCGCGCCAACCGTCATCCAGGCCAAGGACCCCCACTATGTGACGATGGAGACGGAGCTATTCGGCCCGGTGCTGACCGTCTACGTTTATCGCGACGATGACTACGAGCAGGCGCTTGAGCTCTGCGACACGACCTCGCCGTACGCCCTGACCGGATCGATCTTCGCCAACGACCGACAGGCGATCAATATCGCTCACACGAAGCTTCGCAACGCGGCGGGCAACTTCTACATCAACGACAAACCGACCGGGGCTGTCGTCGGGCAGCAACCGTTTGGTGGGTCACGAGCATCGGGGACAAACGACAAGGCCGGGAGCTACCTGAACCTGATTCGCTGGGTGAGTACCCGTACGACAAAAGAGACGTTCATTCCGGCCCGTGATCATCGGTACCCACATATGCAAGAACGCTGAAGCGACGGGCCGGACCTGAGGGGGCAGCGGCCGTCGAGCGGTGCGGGCCTCAGGATCCCTGCGACCGAGCGTGATCAGAACGAAGCACGCGCCTCAAGACTTTGTTGGAGGCTGTGCGAGGCAAGGCGGCAACAGTGACGAGCTCGTCAATCCGAAACAGCGGGTTCAACTCTGCAGCGATCCGGGCCTGCAGCGCCTGACGGAGTCCATCGCCGTCAGCGTCGGGCCGGAGCACCGCGAAGACCACCAGCCTTTCCGGCCCCTCCGACCCACTCTGTACGCCGACGGCCGCCGCTTCTCGAACGGCGGAGTGACTCTCGATGACGCGTTCGAGCTCAACTGAACTCACCTTGATCCCACCCAGGTTCATGGCGTCGTCGGCCCGTCCCTGGGCCCTGAAATACCCCTTGTGCAGGCGGGCGATTTCGTCGCCGTGGCGACGGAGCACTTCGCCTCCCGGCCCGGTCGGACAGCCGTCATAGTAGATCTCGTCGTGATCTCGATTGAGCAGCGTCTGTGAGAGACCAATCGAGGGCGGGATCAAGAACAGCTCCCCTGTCTCCCCCTCCGGCACCGCGTCGCCCTCTTCGTTGAGCACGACGACATCGATTCCCAGAGCGGGTGTCGAAAACGTCGCCGGGGACGCCGCTTGCACGACCGTCCCCGTCAAGTGTCCACCGCCGATCTCCGTCCCACCGAGATACTCGATGATCGGCGCCCGGTACCCGGTTTGGCTCATCAACCACAGTGCATCCTGCCGGTTCGGAGGCTCGCCTGTGGAGCTGAACACACGGACGTGTGGCCACCCGCCTGCGCCAATCGCATCGCCAGACCGCCAGGCCCGCACGAGTGACGGCACGACCCCTAGCACGCTGACCCGAGCATCGCTCACGAAGCGCGTGAACCGTTCACCGGTGGGGGCTCCCTCGAAAAGCGCCATCGTGGCGTCATTGAGCAGCGTCGCGAAGATCAGCCACGGTCCCATCATCCAACCGACGTTCGTGGGCCAGGCCACGACATCCTCACCGCGAATATCCTGATGAAGGCGGCCGTCCATGCCACACTTGATCGGGTTCAGATGCGTCCACGGCACCGCCTTGGGGATCCCGGTCGTGCCTGAGGAAAAGAGGACGGTGATCATCTCGGTAGGACGGCACACAACCGACTCATACCTGTCACGAGACGAGAGGAGATCGTCGAAGGTCAGGTCGCCCTCGCGTCGCGGAGCCGTCTCCCCGGCCGTTGTGATCACGATGGCCTTCGCCACCCCCGCTTCTCGTACCTTCTCGTAGAGTCGAATCGTACGCCCCGCCCGCTCAAACGCATCGACCGTCACGACGCACTCTGCGTGTGCAATCTCGCAACGGGTGGCGGTTTCTGAGGGAGAAAAGCTATCCGCGATGGAGGCGACGCACAACCCGGCGCGGATGATTGCCAGGTAGGTTGCGACACACTCGAGGGTCATCGGTATATAGAGCGCGATTGTGTCGCCATGGCGAAAGCCATGCTCGTGAAACCCGTTCGCGATCCGATTGACCAAGCGCTCGAGCTCGCCGTACGTCGTCACCCTCGGTTCGGGCGCACGCTCGGTCGCCGAGATCACGGCCGCCCGCTCACCCGGCGCCTTGAAGCAGCTGTCGACGATGTTGAATTCGGCGGCCACGAGCCACCCGGGGTCTTTCACGCCCGGGCCAAGATCGAGAATGCGGTCTGGAGGACGCGAGAACACTACGCCAAGGTCTTCGATCACCGTGCCCCAGAACGCGGCACGCTCGGTCAGGGACCACCGATGGAGTTCGGCATAGCCATCCACACCGACCGCCTTCATAAACGCGTCGAGATTCGTCGAGGCGCCCGGCGGGGGATGCCAGGCGGGCGGAGGGCCGTCCTCCGCCAGGCGGTTCTGGAAGATCTCCTCGAAGCGCGCCCACTGTTCTTCAAACGTCCCGCCTTGACCACGTTGGACCTGCTGGACGTATTGCCGCCAGGACCGGGTCTGTGCTGCGGCCTCTTCGGATTCGTCTGGCGCCAAATCAAGGATCCTCTCGGCCAACATGAGCGCTGCTGACCCTCGAGCCACGTCACCCCTCTCCGCCCGGTGAACACTCGTGGAGTGTCGTCGTGAATCGTAAAGCGATCTACGGTCGGGGCATCCGCAGTCCGAATCTCATTTCACAATTCACGACGACACTCCACTAGTCTACTCAGTGCGGTCGGGGGCCTGTCCGTGGCTCCGGGTCGAGACCTCGTCCGCAGCACCTCGGTCGGATACAGTACAGGCACCGGAAGGGTGAACCGGAATGCAGCTTCGCGTAAAACGTCTTGTCGAAACCGCAGTGCTCCCCCGCTACGCACATCCCAACGATGCAGGTCTCGACCTACACGCTGCCGTCGACACGGTGATCGAACCAGGGGAGGCCGAAACCATCACCACCGGAATCGCTATTGAGCTGCCGTCTGGGACCGAGGCCCAGGTGCGCCCAAGGAGCGGGCTCGCGCGCACCCACGCTGTGACCGTCTTGAACAGTCCAGGCACGATCGACGAAGGATACCGAGGTGAGATCGGCGTCGTGTTGATCAACCACGGTCGGGCGCCATTTCATGTCGAGCGCGGGATGCGTATCGCCCAGCTCGTCGTGCAGCCGCGTTTGGAAGTGGACGTCGTCGAAACTGAGACACTCAGCCACACCGACCGCGGTGCTGGCGGTTTCGGCTCGACCGGATCGTAAACTGCCCCTCCGGCACGAGAGGAATGTCCACCGCTCGTGTGCTGGCACAGTGACGGGACCCTAGCGATTCACAACCGGCTCCAAGAAGCTCACGGCCATCGCAACAGCCTGAACGACCCAGAAAACGGCGACCGTCGCGATCCTCCGTGTCCGGCCGAGCAGACTGCCGGCGCGTACCCCGCGGACGATGCCGACCGAGCAGAAGAACGCGACAAACATCGTAAGAACCACCTCAATCGGCGCGTACTGGCCGCCCACGAGTTCGGAGAGGCCGAGCAGGCTGAGCCAGATCAGGATCATGGCGAGCATCCAGTGCAAGAAGAGCGCGACCGCCGCGTAGGCACCCAGCGAGCCGGGGGAACGCGCGAGTAGCCGCAGCGCCAGGGCGATCGGCAGCACTTGAATCACGTATCGGACAGGTGTGCCGCTCACGACGCCGATCAGCACCAACGTAAACGCGACACTGACGAGACAGAGCCTGACTGTTCGCATGGTTCCTCAGCATTCTAGTGTCCTGAGTTCGATATAGCTGTACGCCGAGGGCGGCGCTGCGCCCGGGTGGACAGGCGCGAAGAGCGAGAAGGGAATATGCGAACGATTCGCAACGCCGCCAGACGGGATGCAGCGCCGGCCGAATGTACACGTATCGAACTCAAGACACTATGCTGGTGGGCGATATGATCGCGGTTCACGCACGGGTCGATCGGTCTGCACACGACCGACCCGTCACCCTGAGAGCCGATGGCTGACCGCTTCCCACCCGGCCCACCAGTCCGCGGCCCGCTCGGCAGTCTGCCGCAGATCCGACGCGATCGACTTGGCCTGCTGGTCAACGCCGTGCACGACTACGGCGAGATCGTGCATTTCCGGTTGGTCAATCGACACGTCGTGCTGCTGGCGAATCCCGACGACGTGCGGCAGGTCTTTCAGGACAACGCCCGGAACTACAGCAAACAGACTCCCGGGTTCAGAGTTCTTCGCGCGTTTCTGGCAGATGGCCTACTGACGAGCGAAGGCGACGCCTGGCTCCGACAGCGACGGATCGCTCAGCCCGCGTTCCACCGCGCCCGGATTGCGACGTTCGCAGAGACAATCACCACGGCCGCCACGGATCTGGCCAACCGGTGGGACGCTGACGATACGTCAGAGACGAATCTCACGGCGGAAATGATGCGACTCACCTTGCGGATCGTCGGCGAGACGCTCCTCAGCACCGACGTCACACAGGAAGCGGACCGCGTGGGCCAGGCCCTGACGGTCGCGCTGCGCGCGGCGAACCGGGCCGTCGGGCGCGTCATCGAGATTCCGCTGTGGGTCCCTACACCGACCAACCTCAGGCTGCGGCAATCGCTCACCGCGCTCGACCGTGTCGTCTACGATGTGATTCACCAACGGCGACTGAGCCGCGGCGACGCGGGCGACCTGCTCTCGATGCTGATGCACGCGCGGGACGAGGAGACCGGCGAGGCGATGAGTGACCGGCAACTGCGCGATGAGGTCATGACGATCTTTCTCGCCGGTCACGAAACAACGGCGGTCGCGCTCGGCTGGACCTGGTATCTCCTCTCGAAGTATCCGGCGGTAGCACAGCAGCTACGTGGCGAGCTGAGCGAAGTCCTTGGGGGCCGCCCGCCCGGCTTCGACGATCTCCCTCGCCTCGCCTACACGGAACAGGTCATCAAAGAGTCGATGCGTCTCTATCCACCGGCCTGGATCATCTCCCGGTGCGCGGTTGCAGCCGACCGGATTGGTGAATATGAGATCCCTCCACGGACCATCATCTTCGCGAGCCCGTACATCACACACCGGCTCCCGCGTGTGTGGGAGAATCCGGAAGGATTCGAGCCGAGTCGGTTCGAACGCGATCGTGCCGCGGCACGAGCGCCGTTCGCCTATTTCCCGTTCGGCGGCGGACCGCGTCAGTGCATCGGCAACATCTTCGCGATGATGGAAATGGTCCTCATCGTCGCCACCATCGCTCAGCGATATCGGCTCGACCTCATCCCGGGCGTTCAGGGCCGACTCTCCCCCGGAATAACGCTACGTCCCAGCCTCCCGATCCACGTCCAGCGGCACGCCGTCAAGCGCAACCACGCCATCGTGTGAAGGTGGACCGACCGGGCCTGGGACGCTCGGTGACACCGCATCTGCCGATTTCGTCAGCGGGATACGCTTCTGTAAACCGGCGGCGCGGTCGATTCACCCGATACACCCCAAGAACATTGGGCCGATGAGGATTGGCTGGGAGATCGCCCGTGGCATCCGATGTGCTTTCCCCAACACCGGAGGATCACATGTTTACTGGAGTCAACTTCTTGCTCGTTGGAACGGTCGCGGTGTTGCTCGTACTGTATCTCCTGCGTCGCCGAACCCGGATCGTCATTTCACATGTGAGCGGCCGCAGCGGCGCCGAGGCCGAGTCCGCAAGCGTCCGGCAGTCCACCTGGAAGGCGAGCCCTTGGTCTAGAGCTCGCGCGGCCGACGCCGAGAGAGAGCCTCGATCTCGTCTTCGGTCGGGGGCGTGTCACCGTTCGAGTCGAGCATTCTCTCGAGCCACTCCAACGGTTTCAACCCCTCGGGCTCTTCTGGCGCGGCGTCTTCCAAGACAGGGTCGTCAGAGGCGGTGTCGAGATCAAGCGACCGATCGAACACGCTTGGAAGGCGGGTCTCCCGACGGCGCAAGAACGAGAAGAGAGACGACCAACGCAGGAACCAAGGCCGGTCATCTCGATCGGGGGCGAAGACCGGTTCAGTCACGTTCTCGGCGAGGTCGCCCGAAGATTGGGCGGCTGCCGGAGGATCGGACCCTTCACGCACATCGTGACTCTGGACGGTGACCGGTCTCGGCTCACTGGGCGGCCGGAGTGGCTCGACCGTCGCTTTGTCGAACACATTGCCCGTTTCGGTCTTGAGCCTAGCCACCGGTTCGGGCGGTGATGTGAGGCGGACAGGGTCCAGCTCCGCCACCTGACCCGGCTCCTGAGGCGCACTGACATCCATATCTTCGCTTTCTCTTTCTTGTTCTCTTTCTTCTTCTGGCCACCAGATACGGTCAATCCGGACATAGGCCTCAGCCCTCTTGGCAGCGAACGCGGCGCGTACACGCCGCAGAGTCGGCATGGGGCTCAGCGCTCGGACCCGGGTCTCGAGCGCCTCGAGAGCCTGCTCGAGACCGTCGTCAATCCTCATACGCAGCGTCGGACGTGTGTTTTGATCGGCTCGATCCGGGTCCCGAAGTTCCTCGAAACGCTGGCCGGCGTACCGATACGCCGCAAGGACGAGCCGGGCGGAGAGCCGAGCGCACACCCAGAGACCCTCGGCGAAGGCCTGCAGCATGTGCCACAGGACGATCTTCGCGTGAGGACGACTCTCGGCTGATCCCGTGGTCCGCGGTGGTGCCTCAGGAACGCCACCACTAACTGGGTACTGTCGCGTACGACCGGTGGCCAGCGCCCGACCTTCGACAAGCGTACGGGCGTCCTCTTCCGTATAGCTCAAGCTGTAACCCATCCTGCCCAGCATTGAGTCGATCTGTTGGCGCGTTCGCGGATCCATTTCCAAGGACCACCCTGAACTGCAAACAGCGCTCCTCCTTTGATTGCACAGCAGTTGCACCAAAGAAACCCGGTAGATCCCGACTCAGGCCTCCAGAAAGTCAGCCTGAGCAGCGACTTCAGTCAGCTTTCCTGTCACCCTTACGCCCACGTGAGGCAGACCTAATCCCAGGATGCACTTGAGTTGGCGTATCTGGCGCGGGACTGGACAGCGAGGGCAAGGCGCGACGAGGGAGTTTGGCGGGCCCAAATGACCGAGGAGCAACGCAGCCGCCGGTGGCCAGGACACGTCAGATGCGTCGACCCAAGTGCATTCTGGGATTAGCGCGGTGGTCGATTGAGTCCAGTCAGATAGTCGGTCGGGGTAACAAAGCGGGTGTGGTAGGTCTGCCAGTCTTTGGGGTGGCGCCGATAGACCGAGTCGTCTTCAAGCACCGGTGACCCATCGGAACGATACTCTGCCCGGTCGTGCGACGGCAGTGGGCCCACGGTTTTCGAATGGGTGGTGTTGTAGTCGCCGTCCTTCACCCACCCGTCGCCGATCAAGACGAAGTCACGCCGCCATCCGACGGGTGGCGGCGCCGGGACCGGAAAGCGGAGACTGAGCTCGTCGCCGGCATTCATGATGACGTAGCGGTCATCAGCCTGTGTGAGTAGCTCCCGGACATCGCCAAACCGTGTGTGAAACCCAACCAGATCGCGCCATCTGGGGCGGGTGTTGGCGATCTCATATCGGGGGATCTCAAGCCCGCGCGGACCGACGAAATCCGTTCGAGAGAAGCCGCGGTATCGTAGCGTGGCCAGCCGCGGGTCGAGCCTGATCGACGCAGCGGGTGATTCTTCCAGCCGGGGAGCGTAGCCGATCCAATCCCAGTACACCTCCAGGTTGGTCCGTAGTCGGAGCTGCCGCGGGAAGTGGCCATCGGCCAACCGGGCCAACTCCACGACCATCGTCTTATTCTTGCCGGCCGGAAACCCCATGTCGGGATGAACGACGTGCCACGTCCCGGTCTGATCCCTTGCTTCAAGGGCTACACCGCGCGGCGCCGGATGCTCGCCCTGCCCGATGGCCACGTTAATGCTGCTATCCGTCGGATACACCCATCCGTGGGCCAGTAGATAGACCGCCTCGTGATCAGCGGCCATCGGGTCAAGCTCGACCTCGACAAAATGGTCGCGGGTCACGCCTTGGTAACGACCGCGCTCAACCGAGGCGAGATAGCGCCCGTCGCGGGTGTCGACGAGATCAGTGACGTCGGCCCCCGTGTCGTCCCAGGCTCGCTGCACCGGCCGGGAGGGGCCGGTCGTATAGGTTTCGAGCGCGACCGGCTCACCCGCAAAGCGCTCGTCGACATAGACTTCCGTCTCTTCCGGATGGTCGACGACCATCAGCGACACCGCATCGAAGAAGTGGGTCTCCCAGAGCTCGGCAGTAATCCGGAGGTCGTACTCGCCGTCGCGAGGCGCGAGCTGGTCGCCTCGGATCACGACCCGGTCCTCGGTCTGCGTGATGCCGGCGGTCTCCTGTGCGTTGATCCGAAGCCCGAGCGGGGAACGCCATAGAACGTCGGTCACGAACCGCATCTCGGTGCCGTCGTACGTGAAGAGCCAGGGACACGACCCTTTGAGCCGTTGCTCGGCGATGACGACCTGCCCGGCCGCGACATCAAAATCGGCTTGCATGACTCCGTTCGGCCAGACGATCCGGGTCACGTCAACTGATGGGTACTCCCCCAGGCCGACGTGCACCGGCGCGCCGGTCAGGACCTGCTTCTGAACGAGCAGGCCGGACCGCACCTCGATCTCTCCGCCGACACCGAACGAGTTGATCCGCTGGTCACCCGCCGCCAGCTGCGCACGTGGGCGGATCTCCTGCCACTCATATCCGGCGGTCCCGCGACCGAGCATTCGCACCGGTGCGCCGTCCTGAAGACCGACAAAATCCAGCCATCCGTCCCGGTCGAGATCGACGACGCTGAACGCTTCCACCGACGGTGGCGCATCAAACGTCTCGAGCACAGATCGCTCGTCAGACAGCCAGATGCGCGTGTCGGCCCCGCCAGATGCCGTCACGTCGAGCGCCCCGTTGTTGTCAAGGTCTGCGAGCAGGAGGCGGTGGGATGCTGGACGGGCCTCGGCCGGAAACGAGCCCCACGTCGCAACGCGTTCCGTCTCCCAGCCGTCGTCGACCCAGGTTGAGCGAGACACCGCGCCGGTTCCGTCAAGCATGACGAGATCGAGCCGGCCGTCGGCGTTGAGATCACCGAGGGCCATCGCCACGATCCCGGTTGGCAGGCCCGATGCCAGCCGGTTGGTGAACTGACCGGATTGCCGGTTCGCGAACAGACTGACCCGGCCCTCGGCATCCAGCAGCGCCGCATCGGGATCGCCATCCCGGTCAAGGTCGCCCCAGCCGAATCCGACCAGGCTCGCCACGGCTGAAAACGGTTGGGTCGAGGTCCACGATCCATCGCCATTGTTTCGCAGCACCTCGGGACCAGCACCGATCGTACCCAGCAGAATATCGAGGTCACCATCCATCTCGATGTCCGCCACCCAAACGCCGCTGGCTTCAGTTACCGCGAGCGGATCGCCGTCCGCAGACACGAGAGACACCGGTTGAAACGTTCCGCCTTCGGTCTGCTCGAGCAGACCGAGACCGCCCCCACTCGTCACCGCGAGGTCGACCCTGAAATCGTTGTTCCAATCGAAGGCCCGCAGGGCGACGGGCGTGTCACCTTCCGTGCCCCCACCTGGGAGCGGGAACGACTCGTTCGTACTGATCCGCCGTATTCGCTGCTGGTCGATGGCGATGACCGCCGGCGTTTCCGCGTCATTCGACAGCACGATGCCGGCCACGGCTTGTGCGGGCGGTCCGGCCGCATCAAGCGGCTCCACCGTGTAGGTGAGCGTGTCGTCGATGGCCGCCGCCGTCGGTGAGGGAGACGGTAGCCTGAGAAACCTCGGGAGCGGATCGGCCACGAGCGCGGCACTCACATTGACAACCGCCAGACTCTCGAGAAAGGCGGTGACGCGGAGCAGGACATTGCGGAGCAGCGCCGACGCTGTCCCCGCCCGCTGCAAATCTCCATCTGCGATCGCCGTCGCCAGGGCATCGAGCTGCGTCTTCGCAGAGACCGGCCAATCGGCGCTCAGTGCCGTCAGCCGCTCGACCGTGTCGGCGGCCGCCCCAGCATCCCCACGCCCGGCGGCGAGGCGGACATGCACGACCAGCACCGCGAGGTTCTCGGGCTCGCGGTCCAAGATCTCCTCGATTAGCTGCTGGGCTTCAGCTGCATCGTCGTCGCTACCGGTTCGCTCGAGCTCTTGGGCCAACGCGAAGCGGGCTTTCAGATTTTCGGTGCTCAGGTCAGCTGCGCGCCGATAGTGGGCGACGGCGATATCAAACTCACCGCGAAAGCCGGCGAGCTGTCCCTGAAGCAGCGCGATCTCGGAGCTGTCCGGGGCAAGCGCCTGGGCGATGTCGAGCTGAGCGGCCGCCGCCCCGTCATCGCCGAATCCAACGTGGGCAATCGCAAGGTTCGCCGGGATCGCTGGCTCGGCCGGGGCCAGCGCCGCCGCCTGGGAGAACTGCGTCCGGGCCTCGTCGAGCAATCCTACTTCGACAGACGCCAGGCCGCGATAAAACGCGAGCACCGTTTCCCGATACGCATCCGACCCCGGTGACGGGAGCCCGGTGGGGGACCGCGTGAGCCAGAACGCGGCGACTGCGATGCCGACCATCGCCAGTCCGAGAGTCCAGACGCCGAGGCGCCGTAGCCGTCGTCGCTCCCCAGGCCGGGTCACCCCTGCCCTCGCGCGATCGGCGTGGCGCGAGACACACCCTGGCCCTCCTCGATCGTGAGGAGCTGGTTCGCGGCGGTCCCGTCGATCTCGTCGACCAGCCCGCTCGGCCAGATGACTCGCACCGCATCGACCGCGGTGGCGTCGCCGAGACCGAACGTCAGCGGCAGCTCGCTCTGTGACGCGAAGCTCGACCCGGTCTTCACGATCTGCCAGCGCATCTGATCGCTCGTTGTCACTTCAACCCGCGCGCCGATGCCATCGCGGTTCGAGTCGACGCCGACGGTCTTCACGCGCAACAGATTATTCTCGTTCCCGCCGTCGTTCCGCAGTAGCCTGGGTGCCCCTCCGTTGGCGGTCATCAAAATGTCGAGATCGCCGTCGTTGTCGAGATCACCGTAGGCCGCGCCGCGGGCTACCATCGTCTGTTCCAGCGCCGCGCCCGCACCACCAACGATCTCCTCGAATCGACCTCCTCCGAGGTTCTGGAACAGATGCGGCCGCTGCGCATACGTGACGCGTGACTGCACGCGCTCGACGTCGTCAGCGACATGACCGTTGGCCGCGAACACGTCGGGCCACCCGTCGAGGTCAAAGTCGAAGAAGAAACATCCGAAGGTCAGAGTTAGCAGGGTGGCGCGGCCCAGCGCCGACCGCGGCGCTTCGTCGATGAAGAGGCCATTGCCCTCGTTGTGATAGAGCGCCATCATCTCGTTCGAGAAGTTGCCGATGATCAGGCTCGGCCGCCCCGAACCGTCGTAGTCCGCCGCGTCGACGCCCATACCGGCCCGCGCTACACCGGCCTCACTGAACGCCACGCCCGCAACAACTCCCACGTCGTCAAACGTTCCATCACCACGGTTCTGGAACAGCTGGTTCGGCTGGGTGTCGTTGGTCACGAACAAATCCATCCACCCGTCACCGTCGACGTCGAACATCGTGGCCGACAACGCCTTGGCCGACGGACTGCTGATACCGGCAGCCATCGTCACGTCCTCGAACGTCCCATCGCCACGATTTCGGTACAACGTCGAGCTCTGCCCTCGATACGACTCTGGCGTGCAGTAGGACTTGGCCTCGCCGTCAAGTGTGCAGTAGAGGTCGGTCTCCGGGGTCCACTCCACGTAGTTGGCGACAAACAGATCGAGGTGGCCGTCGTTGTCATAGTCGAACCAGACCGCGCTCGTCGAGAACCCTGGATCGCCGGTCCCGCTCTCCTCGGTGACATCGACGAACGTGCCGTCTCCTTGCCCTCGCAGCAGCCGGTTCTGCCCGAGCGCGGTCAGATAGAGATCCACCCGGCCATCGTTGTCGAAGTCGGCCGCCGCGCTCCCGATGCCGTAGAGGGCGATGTCGAGACCCGACCCGAGGGTGATGTCGCTGAACGTCCCGTTCCCCTCGTTCCGATACAGCGCCGCATGAGTCACAGCGTCCGCCTGTTCAGGCCACGTCGTCGAGTTCACGAGCACGATGTCCTGCCACCCGTCGTTGTCGACATCGAGCCAGACCCCACCGGCGCCGAGGGTCTCGGGCATGTACTTCTTGCCGAACGCGCCGTTGCTATGGACGAAATCCAAACCCGCACGATCGGTCACGTCAGTAAACACGACCGGGGTGGCAGCTGACACCGCCACGGTCGCCAACACTCCCGCACATCCCGGCCACACGCTTCGTCTCATCAGTATTCGGACTGCCTCACGAAGCCGGTGGCGATCCATGTTCGTGGACCGACTGCCGTTCGTTGTTGTCTTCGGGCGACGCCAATCGATACGGCCCGGTGATCGCCTGCGCAGCCTCGTCGGCCTTGAAGCGCTCATACAGCACGCGCTCGGCCGCCGCGCGCTCGGGGTCGCCAGCACCTTGGTACGACAACATCAGATTGTAGTGAGCCAAGAGATCTTCCGGATCGATGCGAAGCACTTCCTCGAAGGTCTCGATGGCGATATCGAACCGGCGCTGCAAAAAGTGCAACCGACCGATCTGGCCCAGCACGACCCGATCGCGCGGATACGCCTCACGTGCCGCCTCGAGATGCGACATCGCCTGATCGTACTCCCCAAGTGAACGGTACGCGGTCCCGAGAAAGAAGTGGGCTCGGGCCAGCCCCGGCCCCAGCTCCAGGGCCTGCTCGAGCAGCGGGATTGCCGCGTCAACATCACCCTCTTGAAGTCGAGCACGAGCGACGTTGACCGGTCCGTCAGGGTAGCTCGGATCGATCGCCATGACTTGGCGGAACGCCGCCTCCGCTCCGCGCAGGTCACCTTGCAGCAGCAGACCGATCCCGTAGTCATTCCACCGCTCGCGCACACCGGCGCCGGTCGGTGGAGGCACCGACGGAAGGGGCGTGTCCGCGTCCACGACCGCAAGCGATGTCTCCGCCTCGGCCATGACCGTGGTCGGGATGTCTGGAATCGCCTTGGTCGGTCCCGAGACATTGGACGTATCCCCCGTGAACACCCACGGTCCGTCATCGAAGCCCGCCGCCACCGGTGGGGTCGGATGGGCCGGGTCCCGCACGCCGGCGTACGCCCACTGGGTGAGCCACCAGGCAAACTTCCGGTAGTTGACTTTCGCGCGAAGGAAGATACGGTCTCCAACATCCTCTGGAATCTGCAGCCGATAGTGCACCGTGTCGGCGGCCCCCGGCGGAATGAGCCGCACATAAGCGACCGAGCGTGTCATCCAGGCGTTCCGCTTGTTGATCGGATTGCCCCGTTCGTCGAGCTGGAGACTGCGGTAGAAGTGCGCCCCGGAATCCACAGGCCCGCTCCCCCCGTCCGCGGCCTCGCCGCTGTGAAGCAGGACGCGACCCTGGTCGTCGACCGCCTCGAACTCCACCCACACATCGAACGCGTCAACAGTTCCGCCCGGAAAGAAATGTCCGACCTTTCGAGTCCGCACGACCACCTCCACACGCACGGACTCGCCACGGCGCACCGCCACCGACATCCCGTCGATGGGCGCGACCACATCGGCCAGAGGCGCGCTGGGCACGAGCGTGCGCCCGACCCCAAACTGCGCCGATTCCTCACCAACTGCAAACGTACTCGACAAGGTCGGTTCAGCGCCGCGCGGACTTCGATCCGCGGACCCGCTGGCCTCAGCGACTCGCGCAAGGCCGAAGATGTCGACGGAGATTTGATCGTCGCGAAGGAAGTCCTGCACCACCTTGAGCTGCGCCGCGTCGCCGTTCACGAACGGCAGGGCGGTGTTCGCGCCGGGAAACCGATGCGAACGGACCAGACCGTCGTCTGCCGCCGGGTCGTCCGACGGCACGAGCGGCATGTGACAGTCGCGACAAGTTTGGGACGCCGGTGGATAGTAGAACGACCGGGCACCCTCTCCGGAGACGCCCGATGCCTGCCAGTTGTCGTACGAGTTGAACCCACGCAGCCACCGATAGTCGTTGACCGGTCTGTCCAGATGGACCTTGTGGCAGGACGCGCAGAACTCGGCGCTCTGCTCCTGATGGAACGGCTTCATGAAGGTCCGGCGATGCGGCTCGGGTGAGAGATACGCCAGCTTGTCATGTATCCGTTGCATCAACGGATTCTCGCTCGCAGCCAGATCGTGGAGCGGCGGGTATTCGATGACGAAGTCGCCCTGCCCCATCGTGCTTCCAACATGCACGATCGAATGACACGACGCGCACCCGAGACCGGCCTGGGCCTCAGGGGTGTCGATCTGGTCACGCATCGGTGTGTCGAATCGTCCGTTGAAGAACACCGCGTGGTCGTGGCATCCCGCGCACCACTTTGAGGGCTCCGTGCCGACGACATCCTGCATGTACTCAATCGACTTCCGATACCACTGGTTGTTGAACGACGAAAAGTGGTGGGCCGACGAATTCCACTGCTCGTAGATGTCGGTGTGACACCGCCCACAAGTCTCGCTGGTCAGAAAGAAGGTCGACGGGATCAGGCCGCCGGTGTTGGTCTCGGCCGAGGAGGGAAAGAACGGGCTCTCACCTCCAGCGCCCTCCTCTTCCATCCTGGCCGGCACCTCCGCCGGGTTTTCAATCCGGAATGCCTGGCGCCAGCGGGCATCGAGGGCGGAACGCACGACTGGCGCGGCGACCGCCGCCACGACGACAATCACCAGGCCGGATCTGATGACCCACACCCCGCTCCCGAGGGACGCGGTGTGGCGCCATGCGGCAACGACCAGCAGACCCGCGCCCACCACGGACGTCGCGATGTGAGCGTAGAGAATCGGTTCGTACTGTCGGGTGGCCCCAATGACCAACACCACCAGCCCCAGCACCAGGCCCGCCAGGACCGCGCCAGTGCCCGCGAGGGCCAGTGGGCCGGCCACCCACTCGCGTCGCACGAGACGCGGGGCCGCTGCCAGGGCCACGGCGAGACCCAGGAGGGGATGGGCGATGACGTTGGTGTAATACCAGAGCGATGCGCTCGGCGAGGCGACGAGATACGCAGTATTCAGCAGGAGGGCAACACAGCCGGCGAAGACGAGACGGGATGCGGTCGGCCTCACCATCTATTTACCTGCGGCCTCACGCCCACTCGGCCAGTGTAACAGATCCCTAAACTGGCCTAGAAGGAGGGTCTTGGCCCCAGATCGGACCCAGGGGGCCCTGGTGCTCGCCGTGCTCGCCTGGATCATGACCGTCTTCCTGAAGGCGCAGCCGACATCGCAGCTCGTCGTCAGCGACGCCAGACCCGACGCGACCGCGAGCACGCTGACAATCTCTGGTGAGAATTTCGGACCTCGACCGTTCGTCACCCTCGACCTCGTGCCGCTGCGAATTCGAGAGACCAGCGAGACACAAATTGTTGCGGCGGCACCAGTCAATCTGATGCCGCCGGGAGACTACCTTCTCACGGTCAGCCGGGGGCCGACGCCGGCCGATCATGCGTCGCTGGACGTCACGCTGGGTGGTGAGGCGTCTGCCGCACGGGAGCCCGATCGGGCGGAGACGACCGCCCCAGATGCTCCACCGTTGGTCATGTCTGGGGTTCAGGGTGAAGTCGCTGCCACGGTTGGCGACCGGATCATCACTGTCGACGAGGTTGACCGGGAATGGCAACGTATCGACCCGGCCAGTTACATCGCGTCTCGGCAGGGGGCGTACGAAAGCCGGCGACAGATCACCGACCGGCTGGTGGCCGACGAACTGCTGGCTCTGGAGGCAGAGGCCCGCGGCGTGACGACCGACGCGCTCCTCGAAGAGGAAATTCCCGAACGGACCGTCACGACGCCGGACGCGGCCGTCCGATCGCTCTACCAGTCCCTCGGACAGTCAGTCCGAGGGACCACGTTCGCGCAGATGGAGCCGGCGCTGCGGGCCTGGCTCCGCGACGTCACGGAGCCGGAGCTGGCCAAGACCGCATACATCGAGGAACTGATGCAACTCTCGACACCGGTCGACGTGTCACTGGTTCCGCCGCGCGTCAGAATCGAGCGAACCGATCAGGATGCTGTGCTCGGGCCAGCCGCCGCGCCAGTTGAGATCGTGGCGTTCGGCGATTTGCAGAACGCCGAGTACGTGCGGTTCGCCCAGTAATTCAGAAGGGTGCTCGCTACCTACGGCGACCGGCTCCGTATCGTCTTCAAGAACCTACCGGCTCTCGACCGCGCCGCGGCGATCAACGCGGCGGAAGCGTTGCAGTGCGCAAAAGCTCAGGATCAGTTCTGGCCATACCACGATCTGTTGCTCGAGCAGCAAGGGATCTTCGACACGATCCGGCTCAAGCAGCTGGCCAGCGAGGTCGGACTCGACCGCACCCGCTTTGATGTCTGCCTCGATGACGGAACACTTCGGACCGTTGTGCAACGAGGCGTGGAGGAGGCCGGGCGATACGCCGTCCGGCGCAGCCCGAGCTTTCTAGTCAACGGCCGGTTCGCGCCCGCGCCCACGCCGTTCCTGTCCCCATTCGAATTCTTCCTCCGCCTCATCGAGGAAGAGCTCCGCGTCCAGACGAGCGCGCCCGTGGCGCGGTAGTGTGTAGCAACAACGGCAGACGTCACGCTAGTGCAGTGATTCAAAAACACCTCGGCATTCAGCCGCCGAATGTACAGGTATATCGAACTCAGGACACTAGTGGCCTGTACTCACTGAAGTACTACCAATTCGATGGAGTGTGAGCGAAACTTAGTTGGAAATTGAAGCGGCTCCAAACCCTGTGGTTTGATGACGTTGCGAGACGAACATCCCGCCACGAGAGAAAGGAGCCGAGATGAACAGTGTCCTACGATCGGTCAGGAAGCGCAAGAAAGGGCGCACGTTGGGCGCGGTCGACGTCATCGACCGAGCGGAGTACGCCGAGCTGGAGGTCGATGCCAAGGTGGAGTTGATCCGGTCCTTGGTTCCGCTGGGGTTGATGCACATCGAGGAGTTGCTCGACGAGGAAGTGACAGCGCTGGCTGGCGAGCGCTACGCCCGCAAAGCCCCGTCAGTCGGCGGGCGCCGTCATGGCAGCAACCCCGGGACGGTCGGGTTGGCCGGCCAGCGCGTGCCGATTCGCGTGCCCCGGATTCGCCACGTCACGGAGAGCGAGATTCCACTGCGGTCGTACGAGGCGCTGCATGGCGATCGCGCAGTCAACGACCTGTTGCTGAGGCGCGTGCTGTATGGGGTCTCGTGCCGCAACTACGCGGCGGCCGCCGAGGCGATTCCCGGGGCGATCGGCCTGTCGGGGTCGACGGTGTCCCGCGCGTTCATTCAGGCCAGCGCGACCAAACTCCGCGAGTTCCAGGAGCGGGACCTCTCCGGGGAGGACGTCGTGGCCCTCGTGCTGGACGGCAAGACGTTCGCCGAGTCGACGATGGTCGTCGCGTTGGGCATCACGATGACGGGGGACAAACGGTTCCTGGGCTTCGTCGAGACGGACACGGAGAACGAGAAGGTGTTGACCCCGTTCCTCCGGTCCTTGGTCGAGCGGGGCCTCGATATCTCCCAGGGGCTTCTGGTGATCGTGGATGGCGGCAAGGGGCTCCGGGCGGCCGTGCGGAAAGCCTTCCGCCACCGCGCCCTGGTGCAACGGTGTCAGTGGCACAAGCGCGAGAACGTGGTGAGTTACTTGGCGAAGCGTGAGCAGCCGGTGTGGCGGCAGCGTCTCCAGCGCGCCTACAACCGTCTGGAGTACGACGAGGCCCTCGCCGCCCTCCAGTCGCTTCAGCATGAGCTGGAGGATCGGAACCAATCGGCGGCCGGCAGTCTGGCGGAAGGCCTCGACGAGACCCTGACGTTGCATCGCCTTGGGGTGTACGGCGTGCTGGGCCGGTCGCTGAAGACGACGAACGGCCTCGAGTCCATCAACGCGCTCATTGAGGAGCGCTGTGCGAAGGTCGATCACTGGCAGAACTCGAGTCAACGCCATCGCTGGCTGGCCACTGCGCTCCTGGACATCGAGCCGCGCCTACGCAAGGTGATGGGCTACCGGCACCTGCCCAGGCTTCGTGACGCATTACAGCGAGAACTGAAGATCGACACGACGACCTCAACGAAGGAAGCGGCGTAAGCAATCAGGAGCCGTCAAGAGTTTCAACTAGGAATGGGCTTGACTCATTCGATGCATCGGATTTCGGTAGCTCCAACGGATCGGTTTTGCCGTCTTGTTGTAATGGCGGATGTACCGCCGGATCTTGCGAGCGAGGTCGGCGACGGAGGTGAAGATCCCTCGTGCCAAAAGGTCGCGCTCGATCTTCGCGAACCAGAGTTCGATTTGGTTCAGCCACGACGAGTACGTCGGGGTGAAATGGAGCTGGACGTTAGGGTGCGCGGCCAAGAACCCCCGGACCGCCGATGTTTTGTGGGTCGCGAGGTTGTCGACGATCACATGAATCTCGCGGCCCAGCGGTTGACTGGCGACGATGTCGCCGAGGAACTGGACAAAGGCGGCACTGGTGTGGCGCGGCACGGGCTGGCCGAACACCTCGCCGGACTGGGTATCGAGCGCGGCGAACAACGACAACGTGCCATGGCGGTAGTACTCGAACCCGTGCCGTTCGGCGCGCCCCGGCGACAGCGGCAGCACCGGGACCAAGCGATCGAGGGCTTGAATCGCCGTTTTCTCGTCCACGGCGAACACCGCGGCGTGTTGCGGCGGATTGAGATACAGCCCGATCACATCGGCGGCTTTCTGTTCAAAGTCCGGATCGTCCGACCGCATGTAGCGCTCGAACCGATGAGGTTGCAGGCCGGCCCGCCGCCACGTTTTCGCGACCAGGTTGTGATGGATGCCGAGCAACCGGCCCAGTTTGCGGGTGCTCCAATGCGTGCTGCCATCCGGCGGACGCTGCCTCGTCTTCGCCAGAATGCGCGCTTCCATCGCCGGCGTCAGAATCGTCGGGGGCTGGCCGCGATACCGCGGCTGCAGGCCCGCCACGCGGTCCGCCAGAAAGCGCCGTCGCCAGCGATTGACGTAGTCGCGGTAGCAAGGCACCGCGGCCTCGATCGCCGAGTACGATGCGCCGTCAGCCAGCATCAGAATGACGCGCGCGCGGCGCGCGTCTGTCAAGGGCGGATCTTGAGACTGCGAACGCGTCGTTCCAGTTCGGTACGTTCATCGGACGTCAGTGTCAGCGCCATATAGCGCGTCACGGTACCAGTACTACTTCAATGAGTACAGGCCACTAGCTGCCGATCGATCACCGCGAGACCCGCAGCCGCCGCCAGCGTCAGCACGACGGTGCGTGTGTAGCCACGATCGACCACCGCCGACGTCCACCGCGATGCCAGGAGCCCGAGGAGCGCACCCGGGAGTATCACTAGCGTCAGCCGGATCTCATCCTCCCCGAAGCGACCGACGAATCGAAGCACCACGAGCGACATGACGGTCCCGATCCAGAAGAAGCTCGACATCGTCGCGCGGAGCCGTGCCCCTGGGGCATCCTGATAGACCAATGCCATCGGAGGTCCGCCAATCGACGCGATCGTGCCCATGACCGCCGACATCGCCCCCGCACCGAGCAACACCGACCGGCTCGGGCGAAACCGCAGGCCTGACAGACTCATCGCTACGCCTATCAGCACAAGGACGCCGAATACGAGCGGCATCCGGTCCCGCGGAAGGAGCGCGAGGACGGTCGCGGCCGCCACCGTGCCAACCGCCCGGCCCACGACCGCCCACCTCAGTCCGCGAATGTCGATGGCGTGACGCTCGCGGAGAATGAGAAACGTCGTCATCACCCATGTGGAGAGAAGGATCGGCGCCGGAACGAACCGCTCGTCGATCAAGATCAGGATCGGCGATGCGAACAGACCCATGCCGAACCCGATCGACCCCTGGAGGGTCGAGCCGACCAGGACCGTGAGGCTGCAGAGTGCGATGTCGAAATAGGACAAAGGCAGGCCTCGGGTTCTCTGGGTCTAAAGCGCTTTTCATGACCGTGTGGTGCCCGGATAGCCGCAGTGTCGAAAGTAATTGCGGCATTCCTCGGGGCTGAAGTGCGGCAGACAGGCGCCGAGGAAAGGCCAGAGGGTTTCGGTGGATCGACAGCGGGCGGCGCGCACGAGGGCTTTGAGCTTCGCGAAGCAGAGTTCAATGGGATTGAGGTCCGGACTGTAGGGCGGCAGATAGCAGAGCGTGGCGCCGACGCGCTCGATCGCCTGGCGGACGCCGGCCACTTTGTGTGCGCTGAGGTTATCGGCGATGACGATGTCCCCGGGATGCAGGGTGGGCACGAGGATCTGTTCGATATAGGCGAGGAAGCTCGCCCCGTCGATGGCGCCGTCGAAGACCCCGGGCGCGGTCAGGCCAGTCACCCGCAGCGCTGCGAGAAACGTACTGGTCTGCCACCGGGCGCACGGCGCGTGGTCGTGGACGCGGGCCCCGCGGAGGGCCCGACCATACCGCCGCAGGAGATTGTTCGTCATGCCGGTTTCATCGAGAAAAACCAGGCGTGTCGGATCCCAGGTCGGCGCGGCGGCGTGCCACACGACCCGCGCGGCCGCGACGTCAGGTCGATCGTGTTCGGAGGGCCGGACCGTTTTTTTTGACGGTCACGTCCAGAGCCGCCACCGCGCGCCAGATCGTCGCCAGACTGGCCGGCGTGCCGAGCGCGTCCTTCAGCTCGGCTAAGGTGCGATCCGGTTGCTCCGCGATCAGCGCGGCCAGGGTGTGCAGGTGCGGCTCCAACATCCGGCGCCGCCCGTGCCGCTGGACGCGCGGCGCGACTTCGCCCGTCTCCCGCCGACGCTGCTTCAACAGCCGCACCCACGACCCGCTCACGCGGTACTTCACCGCAACGTCCGCGGCCTTCATCCCGGCATCACTGTCGAGCAGGGCCCGTTCTCGGAGATCCATCGAATAGGCTTGCATCGGTCCTCCTGCATTGGTGCATGCAGAAGTACCACGACGAGCCCAAGCAGTACAAGGGCTATCTGAAAAGCGCTTTAGTGTCCTGAGTTCGATCAGAATGTTCGCTCGTAGCGCCACCCGCTGTCGAGCATCCACAACCGGTGTCGGGGCCCTGGCCCGTCGAGTGATCGCCGGCCGCGATGGTAGGCAACGTCCTGCTCGTAGACCGAGACCCGCCCCCCCGTGACGTCGTAGAGCCGGCAGAGTAGCCGCTCGTCGGGCCATTCGCGAACGGCGGTGAACACCGACTGAACATCCGGGAAGCCGGCAAGTCGCGTCGTGAGGGCAAACGTGGGGGCCGCCAGTTGTATGGTTCCGGCCGCGTGTGCGGTCAACGCGTCGGCAGGCCGCATCCATCGGTAGTCGTGGATTTCCTGGCCATCAATCTGGACGAGATCGCTGATCGTCTGGGCAACGAAGAACCAGGCCCCGAATCGAATCGGCTGGGCGAGCGGTGTCGTCCAATGCACGGCATACACGAGCCCGTCGATCTGAAGTTCGAGGCCCGCCTCCTCGTCCGCCTCGCGCACGGCCGCGTATCTCGCCGCGGTCGCCTCGTCGTGCGACTCTGCCAGTTGGCGATCAGCCGCGTCGATTCGTCCACCCGGAAAGACCCAATCGCCACCGTGGAACGCCAGCTCCGGGTTTCGTCGGAGATACAGGACGACAGGGCCAGACGGCGCCGATCGGAAGACCATGACCGACGCAGCCGGGAGCGGTTCGACCGAAGTGATGTGTGGCCGCTCAGCCACGGGTGCTGACCACTACGTCCCGGCCCGAGCCTCAATCACGCCGTACATCAGGCCCCCGAACTCCCCGTGCTGCCAGCTGCCGGCGTACCGGTCGTCATAGAAGATCAGGCGCACGGTGAACGTGCCGAGAGTGGGGATCGAGAAGTCGGTGATCGTGATCATCGGCGTATCGCCGGCCCAGACGATCGGGACGGTCACCGGTAGGGTGACGTCGATATCGGCATACGTGATCCGCGCATCGAACCGCCAGTCGGAATCGCCGACCTTGGTGACCCGTTCGATCTCGTAACGTTCAGGGCGACCGCCCGCACTCTCGCGCCCCTCGATCGTGAACTGACCAACCAGCGCCACATTCTGCATCCGCTCCGCAAAGGCGCGCTCGAGGTCGGTCAGCGACGCCGGGTCGACCGCCTGTCCCCCGCCGGTCTTCCCCACCGCCCACCCCAACGCGAACGTCACCGCCAGCGTGACGACCAACACCACGAGCTTCAGCCCCCCCCGCATTGTCCTATTCACTCGTCCGTGCCGTCTTGAACCGTAGCCAATGATCTGCCAGCACCAGTGCGACCATCGCTTCTGCCATCGGCACGAAGCGAGGCAGCAGGCAGGGATCGTGTCGCCCTTTCGTGCTGACCGTTGTCGGATCGCCAGCGCTGGTGACTGTCTCCTGCTCGAGCGGGACGGAGCTCGTGGGCTTGATGGCGGCTCGCATCACGATCGGCATCCCGGTCGAAATCCCGCCGAGCATCCCACCGTGGCGGTTGGTCCGGGTCGCGATCCGACGGGAGTCGCCATCATGCTCCAGATAGAAGATGTCGTTATTATCTGTACCCCGCAGCGTGGCGCAAGCGAAGCCGATTCCGTACTCGACACCGAGGACAGCCGGCAGACTGAACAACGCCTTTCCAAGGTCAGCCTTGAGTTTGTCGAACACAGGCTCACCGAGACCCGCCGGCAGCCCAGTCGCCACGACCTCTGCCACACCCCCGATCGAGTTCTGCGTCGCCCGGGCCTCTTCGATGCGCGCCACCATCTGAGCCGCCGTCGTGGGATCCGGACAACGCACGATGTTTGGCTCACCGCTGGGTAGCGTTTCGACCTGAGCCAGCGTGATCGCGGCCGGGTCGGCTATCTCGGCCACGATATCACCCACTTGCGTGACATACCCGACAACGCGGCCGCCGCACTGCGTCGCGATCAGCTTCTTCGCCACCGCGCCGGCGGCTACACGTACTGTTGTCTCCCGCGCACTCGAGCGGCCACCGCCCCGGTAGTCGCGTCGCCCGAACCTGGCATCGAAACTGTAATCTGCATGACCGGGACGATACTTGTCCTTGATGTCGGCGTAGTCGTGACTGCGCTGGTCCTTGTTGTGTATCAGGATCGCGATGCTCGTGCCGGTGGTTTGACCTTCGAACACGCCCGACAGGATCTCGGGCTCATCAGGCTCGTCGCGCTGGGTCACGATCGCGCTTTGTCCCGGTCGACGACGGGCCAGGTCTCCCTTCAAGTCGTCCTCACACAGGGCGAGCCCGGCGGGACAGCCGTCGATGATCACCAGGTTGCCAGGGCCGTGTGCCTCCCCGGCGGTGGTGACTCGAAACGCCTGCCCGAAGCTGTTACCGGCCATAATGAAGAAAAGAACCCCTACCTGTGCTGACACCGCGCACAGGCACAACGCCTGTTTCAGCCAGTGATGTGCTCCCCCAACCACACACCATCCCGGACCCCGACCTCCCGGTGCACGTGGTCCTCTCGAGACGCCCTGAGACAGCCGAAGGGCGACTCACGTGAGCGCCGCGACTAGGTCGGTGGCCGTTTCCACCGCGCCAGAATGAGCGTCACCACGCCGAGAAGAATCTCATCGAGAAGCGGCACCGGGTCGGGGATCACCAGGTCCGTGACAAACAGGCTGACGGCGAGCACGAACAGCTGCCACGACCGGAGCCCACGTAGGAACGCCCACACGACCCGACCGGCTACCCCGCCCCCTCTCGCAGATGCTCGTTGAAGAAGAGAACCATCCGCTCCCAACACCGTCCTGCATACGCCCGCGTGATACACGCTGTGTCGCGTGTCATTGAAAAACCCATGGTCGGCGCCTTCAAAGACCGTGAGCTCAACCTGCTTGCCCGCTGCGGTCAGATCTCTCTCCAGCCGTCGAGCCAGAGCGGGCGTCACCGACGGGTCGTTTTCCGCAAAAAACCCGAGCACCGGCGCCTGGAGACGGCCCAGGTCCGGCTTAACATTCGGATGAATCCCGTAGAAATCGACACAGGCTCCAACCTTCGGGTTGGCGCACGCAGCATACAGCGACAGCTGTCCACCCATGCAGAACCCCACTGTGCCCGCCGCGGCGCCGGTCACGTCATCGCGACTTAGCAAATAGTCGATGGTGCCTCGGAGCTGCCGCTCTGCCGATTCGATCTCGAGGGCCATCATGAGCCTACCAGCCTGGTCCGGGCTGTCGGTGGTCTGGCCGTCGTAGAGATCCGGAGCCAGCGCGACGAACCCTGCGGCCGCAAACCGGTCGACGATGTCCTTGATGTGGTCGACGAGACCCCACCACTCCTGGATGACGATCACCCCGGGGGCGACGCCGGATTCGGGTCCGGCGAGATACCCCCTCCCGGTCGTGCCATTGGTCGGAAAACGAACCACGCTCCTGTCCTTGGGACTAACCATCGAGCGCCGTCAGGCCGGGGCCAGAATATCACAGGGTGAGCGGTCGTCCGGGCGGGCTCACCGCGACGGCTCGAGCGGTAGCTCCTGAACCAGCTGCCCGTTTTCACCAAGGAAGCTGACGCTCGGACGTCCGTCTTGGGCCACGCCGATGACGAGACGCACCTGCTGAGTGTCGGCCATGTTGAGGACGGCCGCCTGCTCCAGGACGCCAAACGCGGCCCTCAGCTGTCCCTCGTCATGGAGCGTCATCACCGGCCCCCCGCTGGCACCGACTGTCATCGCCATGCTCTGCCGACCGTCACCATCGAATAGACGCAGGCTGGGCGATCCGTCTTGTGCGACCTCAAGACGGACCCGATGTCGACCGGCCTCGAGGAAACTCAACACCGGACTACCACCCGCGGTGCCGAACACGCCGCTGTGTGCCGCTTGATTGCCTGCGACCACCAACCCGTCACCGTTCTGCACGAGTGCACTCAGACGACTCTGGCCCGCCTGGTCGAACAAGCGAACGAGCGGCGTCTCGTTCTCGTCAATGCCGATGATGCCGCGCACCTGTCCAGCCGCGTCGTAGAACGAGAGCGAGGCCATCCGTCGCTCGTCATGACCGGCCAGGACCGCTCGCAGCTGACCATCCGAGTCGACGAGATTGAGCTGCGTCGTCGTCACAACTTGGGCGCCCTGCGCACGGACAGTCACCACCGACGAAGCGACCAGCGCGCCACCACAGACACCACCCAGAAACGACATGAGCAGTATGGCGGCGAACAAAGGGGTTCTTTGAAAACACATCGTAGTTTCTCCTTGAAATTCCGGTTCTCAGCGCCCGCCTGCCAACCCTGGTCCTCGTGTCCTGAGTTCGATATACCTGTACAGTCGGCCAGCGCTGCATCCCGTAGAGGCCGGCCCTGAGACCTTCTCGCGGGCTCGAATATTCCCGATATGCTCGCTCTTGCGCCTGGCCACCCGGGCGCATCGCCGCCCTCGGTGTACAGGTATATCGAACTCAGGACACGAGGGCGGTGCTATGGCTAATCGGCGAATGCCCGACCGCGGGTCTCGAGCCCGATCCAGATCATCGCCGCCACGGCAAGTCCCGAGGCGACGATACACAGCCGCATCGCTCCGGTCAGCGTCATCCCCGTGTCCTGCAACTGTCCCACGACGAACGGGGTCAGCGACCCCACGGCGGCGCCCACGTGGTACGTGAGGCCTGGACCGACACCCCGCACTTCCGTCGGAAACCGTTCGGTCAGATAGGACGGCGCCATCCGCCAGATGCCCCCGCCGGTCGCTCCCATGAGGAACGCTCCGGGCCATAGGAGACCGGCATTTCCGCCCGCCAGAAACAGTGGAACCGATGCAACGCCGATCAAGGCTGACAACGACACCGCGCCGCGGCGGCTGAGCTGCGTCTCGGACGCCCGCCCCCATCCCGCCGTACCAAGAATCGCGCCGAGGTTGAACGCGATCAGATACGCGAGTGGGTCGTGACCGACCTCGAGCAAGAAGGTCGGATACCAGAATGAAATCGAGTAGTACGAGAATATGAAGACACTCATCAAGAGCGACGTCTGGATCGTGACACCCAGGAGGTCTGGGCGGAACAGTCGAACGAGCGACACGTGGTCGCCCACGTCACGACGATCACGTTCCTTCAGGTGTCTCTGGCGCTCGAGCCACACTGGGCTCTCGCTGACACCCGACCGGATCCACAGTACGAGCAACGCCGGCACGACACCGGTCCAGAACATCACGCGCCAGGCGATCGTCGACTCCGGCGACTCGCTGAACGGGTCTGGCAGTTGACTGAATACTGGATAGACGAAGTGAAACGTCAGCGCGGAAACGATAAAGCCCCAGTACCACCCGCCCTGCAAAAGACCGGACGCGAGACCACGATACCGGGCCGGCCAGTGCTCGAGCGCCAGCGGCATCCCGGCCGCCCACTCGCCACCCATGCCGATGCCAAAGAGCGCGCGGAACGCGAACAGCATGGCATACGACGTCGAGAACCCACTCAAAAACGCGAAGATCGAGAACCAGAGGATCGACAGCATCAGGGGCAGCTTGCGACCCCAGCGGTCGGCGGCCATACCCGCCCCCAGACCGCCGACGAGACGAAACATCAAGGTCACCGTGCCGAGGGCACCGGCCAGTGCCCGATCGACGGCAAAGCTGTTCTGGATGTCGATCAGGATGAACGTCATGATGGTGAAGTCGAACCCGTCGAGCAGCCAGCCGAAAAATGTCGCCAGGAACGCCTTCCACTGCTCTCCGGTGATCTGGCGAAACCAGGGCGGTTCGGTCGACGGGGTCATGGAAGGGAGGAAGTATGACATCCCTGGACATTTCGGCCGCCCGCTGGACGGCCACTCGCCGCAGCCGACCGCACGACCACAACGACGGCCACCGATTCAGTCGACGCACACCACTAGGGTTACTATTGCGCCGTGACTGTGACGCCACTTGACCCGACTGCCTTATTCACGCCCTGTCCCGACGACGACTTGTCCTTCGAGACGACCGCCACGCTCGAGCCGCTGCAGACCTTTCCCGGTCAGGATCGCGCCGTCGAAGCCATTGAATTCGGGATCGGCATCCGCCACGAAGGCTACAACCTCTTTGCGGTGGGGGCGCCGGGAAGTGGGCGCCACTCACTCGTGCAGGCGTTCGTAGCACGACAGGCCAAGCGCCCGGCCGACGAATCGGACTGGTGCTACCTCTACAACTTCGCCCAACCCTCCAAGCCCCGCGCTCTCAAGCTGCCGGCCGGTCGTGCGAGCGAGCTCTCGGTCGACATGCGTCAGCTCGTCGACGACCTGCAGGGAACGATCGTCGCCGCGTTCGAGACCGAGGAGTATCGGGCGCGTCAACGGGAGCTCGAGGAGGAGTTCGCAGCCAAACAGGAAGAGGTCCTCGAAGGCGTGCGGGCACGAGCGGCCGAGAAGGGACTGGCGATCCTTCGCACACCCGCGGGCGTTGCCGTCGCGCCCACCAGGAATGGTGAAGTGGTCGATCTCGAGACCTTCAAGAAGGCGCCCGAGGAGGAACAAACCAAGATCCGAGCGGCGATCGCCACGCTCGAAGAAGAGCTCGCGCACGTCTTCCAACAGGTCCCGCTGTGGCGGCGCGAGAGCGGCCGAAAGCTCCAGCGTCTGAAGGACACCGTCACCCGGTCGGCCGTGGAGGCACTCGTCGAGGAGCAACTGCGGAAGTACGACGCATTGGACGATGTCGTGACCTATCTCAAGGCGGTGCAAGCCGACATCATCGAGAACGCCGACTACTTCTTGAAGGGTCACGAACAGGCCGACGTCTTCCCGCTCTGGCTGCGACGGTACTCGGTCAACGTGTTGACCGACGAACGTGCGGATGGCCGCGCGCCGGTCGTGTACGAGACCAATCCGACCTTCCAGAATCTGATCGGCCGCATCGAGCACCAGACTCAGGCCGGCACGCTGGTCACGGACTTCACGATGATCAAACCTGGGGCGCTCCACCGAGCGAACGGCGGGTATCTGATTCTCGACGCGAATCGTCTCTTGATACAGCCGTTGGCGTGGGACGCCATCAAACGTGCGCTACAGACCCGTGAGATCAAGACCGAGTCGCCGGACCGACTCGTCGGCATCCTCAACACCGTCTCCCTGGAACCCGAGCCGATCCCTCTCGACCTCAAGGTCGTGCTCGTGGGAGATCATCGGCTCCATCACCTGTTGTGCGTTCACGACCCGGAGTTCGGAGAGCTGTTCAAAGTGGCTGCCGACTTCGACGACGTCACGACGCGCAGCTCGGAGAACATGCAGCGCTTCGCACGGGTCATCGCAGCGGTGGTCAAGAACGACTCGCTGCGGCCGCTGCGAAAGGAGGCGGTCGCCCGCGTGGTCGAAGACGCGTCGCGTCGATCGGGTGACGCCGAGCGATTGTCCGCGAACATGCGCGAGCTGACCGAACTCCTCAAGGAATCGGACTACTGGGCCGAAAGGGACGGCGCCGACACGGTGACCGCGATCCACGTCCAGCGCGCCATCGATGCCAAGATCCGCCGTCAGGACCGCATACGCGAGCGACTCCAGGAAGGCATCGACCGGGGGACGCTCCTCATCGACACATCCGGGGAGACCGTGGGACAGGTCAACGGGCTATCGGTGCTGCAAACCAACGGGTTCTCATTTGGCAATCCGAACCGGATCACCGCGCGCGTCCGACTCGGAAACGGGAGCGTGATCGACATCGAACGGGAGGTCAGGCTCGGCGGACCACTTCATTCCAAAGGCGTCCTCATTCTCTCTGGCTTCCTCTCCGGACGCTACGTCACCGATCGTCCGCTCTCGTTGGGCGCCAGTCTCGTCTTCGAGCAGAGCTACGGTGGAGTCGATGGGGATAGTGCCTCGTCCGCGGAACTCTACGCGGTCCTCTCGGCGCTGTCCGATATGCCGATCCGGCAGTCACTGGCGGTGACCGGGTCGGTCAGCCAGCATGGCCAGGTCCAGGCGATCGGCGGCGTCAACGAGAAGATCGAAGGCTTCTTCGACGTCTGCCGGCGCCGTGGTCTCACCGGTGACCAAGGGGTCGTCATCCCGGCGTCAAACGTCAAGCATCTCATGCTACGGAAAGACGTGGTGGACGCCGTTCGCGAGGGACGCTTCCAGATTCACCCGGTCGAAACCATCGACCAGGGGATCGAGGTGCTCACAGGGTGCGCGGCCGGTGAGCGCGATGAGACCGGGGCGTTTCCCGATGGCACCATCAACCGCAAGGTCGAGGACCGGCTCGCGATGTTTGCGGAAGAGTCGATGGCCTACCGGGATGGCGCCGAGGAGCATCCGGACGACTCTCGCACGGACGAGGAAGAAGGGGACGCTGTGAGCGGTGACGGGGACGACGAGGCATGAGCGACCTTGCCCCAACCGGAACAATTCGACGGATTCTCGTCGCGCTCGACGCGTCGAGGCAGAGTCGCCTCGCGCTTGACGCCGCAGCCCAGCTTGCCGAGTGGCACGATGCGGAGCTGCAGGGGCTCTATGTCGAAGACATCAACCTCATCCGTCTCGCCAGCCTGTCGGTCAGCCGCGAGATCGGCCCGATTGCGTCGTCGCCCGATCCGATCGACGCGCGACGCCTCGCGCGGCGGCTGTCACAGAGCGCGGCGGAAGCCAAACGCTGGCTTGCCGAAACCGCCTCCCGTCGGAACGTTCGCTGGGCCTTCCGCGTCGAGCGGGGCGATGTCACGTCGGCAATAGTACACGCCGCCGGCGACGCCGATGTCGTCGCCGTGGGACGCGCCGGATCCGGCACCTCCGGGCCTGGACGGCTCGGCTCCACGGCGCGGGCGTTGGCCGTCCAGCAGTCCCGGTCGGTCATCGTGATTCAGAGGCCACTTGCGTCCGGTCGGACCGTCGTCACCTTCTTCGACGGCTCGGCGGCCAGCGCGCGCGCGGTCACCGTCTCCGCCCGGCTCTGTAAGCGTCTCGAGACTCGCCTGGTCGTCCTGGTTTCTGGGGGTAACGGCGCCGAGCCGGCGCGTACGTCTCAGCTCTTCAGAGATGCCGACGAGCTGGTGAAGGACCCCGACCTCCGGGTCGTCGTCAGGTCGGTGACGTCTGCGCAGGAGGCCGTCGCTAGAGCGATCCAGGCGGAGAACCCCTCCCTGTGCGTGGTGGCGTGTCGGCCCGAGTCGACGGAGCTGGTGGGTCGATTGACCGATCAGCTTCGGGTGTCGGTGTTTCTTGTCAAATAGACGTCACTGGCGCCCTTCGAAGGTCGTCGGTCTCGCCACCAGTTCCCCGTAGGACACAGGATCTCGCGTGTGAGCATCGAACTCATCTCCCTGGTCACGATCATTACCTACTTCGCCGTCGCCACCGGCGTCGGTAGCACCATGGCGAGACGCTCCCAAAGCGCGTCCGGATGGGCCGTCGCCGGGGGCGGCATGTCGACGGTCATGGTCGGCGTCGGTGTCGCCGGCACCCGTATCGGTGGCGCTGGCACCTACGGTGTGGCCGGCGATGTCGTCACCGGGGGTGTCTGGAACTTTTGGTGGTACGGGATCAACACCTTTCTGGCCCTTTCCCTGGTCGGCGTGCTCTTTGCCGTCTACTACCGGCGTCTCAAGCTGCACACCGTCGGCGAGCTGTTCACGATTCGCTGGGCGGCGCGACGGTGTCAGTGGCTGACCAGTCTGTGCGTTCAAACAGAGTACGCCGTGGTCAACCTGATCGAGGCGTATGTCATCGGCGTCATCCTCAGCGCCCTGACACCGCTCTCGATGTTCGGCGGAACGATGGTCGCGGCGGTGATCTTCTCCACCTACGTCTCGTTGGGTGGTCTCTGGGGCACCGCCCTCGCCAATCTGTTCCATTGCGCCGTTGTTTTCATTGGACTCTCCACCGTCGGTGTCATCGGGATCGCCCAGTTTGGCGGCTGGGCAGAGGTCACGAGTGCCATCGGGAACCACCTCCAGGCGGCGGGTCGGAGTGAAACTGTCTGGTGGAGTGTCATCGGCACCGGCTGGCTGCCGATCTTTGCGATGTTCTTCTCCGCGGCCGTTCACACCCCGGCCGCCTCGGTCTACACGAATTTTGCAACTGCGACGCGAACCGAACGGTCGATCGCTCCGGCCTTCGTCCTGGGCGGCGTCATCGCCGGACTCATGGCGCTGCTGGCCGGAATGATCGGCGTTCTGACGACCGCGCGATACGGTCTGAGCTCCGGGTTGAGCGGGTATCGCAACCTGACCACCCTGGCCTCCGAGATCAGTCCCGTCGTTGGGGGCATCGCCCTGGCAGCCGTCTTGGGGGCGGTGATCTCGTCGGGTGGACCGATCCTCCTCTCGAGTGCGACGATGTTCGTGCGTGATTGGATGCCCGGCACCCGTCACGCCACGCCCGGACGACAGCTCCGCGCCTACCGCATCACGACGACCGTCTATGCGTTCACGGCCGCGCTGGCCGCGTGGTTCGTGGCGACTCGAACGACAGTCTCGATTCTCGACTTGCTGCTCTTCGGGTTCGCAATGGTCGTTCCCCCCGCCGTCACGATCGGCTACCTGATCTACTATCGGCGCACCACTGAGCAGGGAGCGTTTTGGGGCATGGTGACTGGGTACGTCGGAGGACTCATCTGGTTTGGACTACTCAAGCTGGCGCTGATGCTTGGCTTCTCGGCGCCGGAGGGATCATCCGCTCTGCGGCGGGTGGTCGCCTACTGCTTCACGGTGAACGGTGAGGGCCTCGATCCGTCATACTTCACGTTCTTCGTGCCGCTCGTCGTCGTTCCCGTCGTCTCGCACCTGACGACCGAAGAGCACGAGCGAAAGACGCGCTTCTACGCCATGCTGTCGGGGGACACGAAGGTCGACCGAGCGCTCCGGTAGGGTCCGGGAGGGGCGACCGAGTGCACGCAAGCGAGAACGCGATGCCCGAGGTCGTAACGCTGACGATGCATGACGACGTCGCTGTCGTCACACTGAGGAACCCCGCGGTCAACGGCCTGAGTTTCACGGTCCGAACCGAGCTTGCCGGTCACCTCATGATCGCCACCCAGGACGACACCGTCGGCGCGATCGTGATGACGGGGGCCGGCCGAATGTTCTGCGGCGGCGCAGACATCCGCGAGTTTGATCAGCCGCCCCCCCCCGGGGCACGCCATACCTTCCCCGTGTGATTGACGACCTCGAGAACGCCTCGAAGCCGGTGGTGGCTGCGATTCACGGTGTCGCCGCGGGCGGAGGGCTCGAGCTGGCTCTCGGGTGTCATTACCGGGTGGCGTCGCCGCAGTCCCGGGTCGGGCTCCCGGAAGTCACCCTGGGATTCGTGCCTGGCGCCGGGGGTACGCAGCGCCTCCCGCGACTCATCGGCGTGCAGCGCGCACTCGAGATGATCGTGAACGGGCGACTGCTCCCCGCCGAGCAAGCCCACGCTTGGGGCCTCATCGACGAGATCATGGATGGCGATCTCGTCGCCAACGCCGTCAGGTTCGCCCGTGGACGCGTCGGTCGAAGCGACGCGATCCGCAAGACCCGAGAGCTCGAAGACGGCCTGTCCGATGCGCGAACCCACCCCGAGATCTTCGACGATTTCCGCGCGGGGATGGCACGTCGCGCACGTGGGTACGAGGCCCCATACGCCTGCATCGACTGCATCGAAGCGGCCGTCACGCTGCCGTTCTCCGAGGGACTCCAGAAGGAGCGCGATACCTTTCAGAGACTGGTCGCCTCCGACCAATCGAAGGCGCAGCGCCATGTCTTCTTTGCCGAGCGGCCGGCCGCCAGGATTCCGGACGTCCCGAAGCACACACCGACAGTGCCGATCACGACGGCCGCCGTGATCGGATGCGGCACGATGGGCGGCGGGATCAGCATGAGCTTTGCCAATGCCGGAATCCCCGTGACGATCGTCGAGGCGAACCAGGATGGACTCGACCGGGGAATCGACATCATCCGGCAGAACTACGCGGCGACGGCGTCGAAAGGACGACTATCGCAGGCCGCCATGGACGAGCGGATGGCGTTGATCACGCCGACGACCCACTACGACGACGTGGGGCAGGCGGATCTCGTGGTCGAGGCGGTCTTCGAAGACCTGGACCTGAAGCGGCAGGTCTTCGCGATACTCGATGCGGTCTGCCAGCCCACCGCGATCCTGGCTACGAACACCTCGACCCTCGACGTCAACGAGATCGCGGCGGCCACGGGGCGACCCGAGAGGGTCATCGGGACCCACTTCTTTAGCCCCGCGAACGTGATGCGGCTCGTGGAGACGGTCCGCGGCGCAGCGACGTCGGCAGAGACGATCGCGACGGTGATGCAGCTGGCGAAGCGGCTCGGCAAAGTGGCTGTTCTGGTCGGCGTCGGTGACGGCTTCGTCGGTAACCGTATGCTCTACGCCTATCGTCGGCAGGCCGACTTCCTCCTCGAGGAGGGGGCGCTCCCGGCTCAGATCGACAAGGTCATCTACGACTTCGGCATGCCGATGGGACCGTTCCAGATGGCAGACCTCGCCGGTCTCGACGTGGGCTGGCGAATCAGGCAATTCCAGGCGGCCACCCGGCCTGCGCATCTCCGGTATTCGCCCATCGCCGATCGGATTTGCGAACTCGGGCGCTTCGGTCAGAAGACAGGCGCCGGATGGTATCGCTACGAATCTGGCAGCCGGTCTCCGATCCCGGATGCCGTCGTCGGCGATCTCATCATCTCTGTCTCGGCCGGGCTCGGTATGACGCGGAGACCGATCGACGACGCAGAGATTGTTCCGCGGTGCCTGTATCCGCTGGTCAACGAGGGCGCGAAGGTCCTCGCCGAAGGCCTGGCCCTTCGGCCCGGCGATGTGGACATCGTCTGGATCTACGGCTACGGGTTCCCACGCTACCGCGGAGGTCCGATGTTTTGGGCGGACCAGGTGGGCCTCGGCACGATCTACGAAACGATGAAGCGTCTCCACGACCAGCATGGCGAGTGGCTGGAGCCTGCACCCCTGCTCGAACAGCTGGCGAGGGAGGGGAAGGGTTTCGGCGATGTGGCGGTGGCGCCACAGATCGGTCGCGGGACGGTGTGACTGGCGCATCAACGTTTTCCGATAGAGTGATGCACACGACCGAACGACTCATCAGGCCGTCGGGACCACCGCAACACACCGGGTGGGCGACGGGACGACACCGCAATGAACGTTGATCTCGCCTACGGGCGCGGGCGGCTGCCGCTCGACTGTCCAACCGATCGAACGACGGTGCTCGAGCCGACCTATCTGGACGGGCTGCCCGACCAGGCTCACGCCGTCCGTGACGCACTTCGCGCACCGATCGGCACGCCCCCGCTCCGCGACCTGGTCCGTCCTGGCCAGACCGTGGCGGTGTCGATCTGCGACAGCACGCGACCGATGCCCAGTCACACGGTGCTCCCCGTCGTGCTCGAAGAACTGTCACACGTCCGGAGGGACGACATTGTCGTGCTCGTCGCCACCGGGACCCACCGCGCAACCACACCGGCGGAACTGGAGCGTCTGGTCGGCGCCGACGTGATCGAACGTGTCGCGGTCATCAACCACGATGCCTTTGACCCAGGCGGGTTATGTCAACTCCCAGACGTCGAGCCCGGAGTACCGGTCTGGCTCAACCGCCGCTGGGTGGAAGCCGATGTCCGAGTCACGACCGGCTTTGTCGAGCCACATTTCTTTGCTGGATTTAGCGGCGGGCCGAAGATGGTGGCGCCAGGACTCGCCGGGTTCGAAACGACGATGCGGCTGCATGATGCAGAGATGATCGGTGCCCCTCAGGCACGTTGGGGCGTCACGGTTGGCAATCCGATTCACGACGCCGTTCGGGCAATCGCTCTGGCCAGCGGCGTCGACTTCAGTGTCGACGTGGCGATCAACCGCGACCGCGAGATCACCAGCGTCAAGGCGGGCGACCTTCTGTCGGTGCACGCCGTGATGTGCCAGGAAGTCAAGCGATCGGCGATGCAGGCGTTCACCTCGCCGTTTGAAGTCGTCGTGACGACCAACAGTGGCTATCCTCTCGACCAGAATCTCTACCAAACGATCAAGGGCGTCTCTGCCGCCGCACAGGTCGTCAGGCAAGGTGGCGTGATCTTGTGTGCGTCCGAATGCTCCGACGGCATTCCATCGCACGGCGAGTACCGTGAGATCCTCTCGGAGCGCCAAACGCCGGATGAACTTCTCGAGATGATCTGTACGCCCGGGTATCGACGGCCCGATCAGTGGGAAGTACAGGTTCAGGCTCAGATTCAGCTGCGCGCTCGGGTGTTTCTCAAGGCGGAGGGGCTGACGGACGCGGAGATACGGGCGGCCCATCTCTCACCCGTGGACGACATCGGGGCGGCCGTGCGCGAGCATCTCGCGCACGGTGGCCGTGACGCGCGGGTGTGTGTCTTACCCGAAGGACCTCAGACGATTCCATACCTGCGAGCTGATTAGAGATGGGTTTCGAACCGTCAGACAAGGCCGCCAGCCTCCTCACCCGGCTCCGCGCCTTCATGGACGACGTCGTCTATCCAAACGAGACCGTCTATGCCGATCAGTTGCAGACGTCGACCAAACGCTGGGAGTCGCCTGCCGTCATGGAGACGATGAAGTCTCAGGCCCGGGCGGCGGGGCTGTGGAACCTGTTCCTGCCAGAGAGTGAGCATGGTGCGGGACTCGCAAATGTCGAATACGCCCCGCTGTGCGAGGAGATGGGACGATCTCCGATCGCGCCAGAGACCTTCAATTGCGCCGCCCCGGATACGGGCAACATGGAGGTCCTGGCTCGATACGGCACCAGAGACCAACAGGCGGAGTGGCTGACGCCCCTCCTGGACGGGCGCATTCGGTCGGCGTACGCGATGACGGAGCCACAGGCGGCGTCGTCGGACGCGACGAACATCAGCGCCAGTATCGAGTCCGATGGTGACGACTACGTGATTAACGGCCTCAAGTGGTGGATCACCGGTGCCGGACACGCGAGGTGTCGCGTGTTCGTCTTCCTGGGAAAGACCGATCCCTCGGCCGAGCGCCACCGACAGCAGTCGATGGTCCTCGTGCCGAGAGAGGCGATTGGGGTCACGGTCGTCCGCCCCCTTACCGTGTTCGGCTATGACCACGCACCGCAGGGGCACTGGGAGGTCAGGTTTGAGAACGTGCGAGTCTCCAAGCACAACATCCTCCTCGGCGAAGGCCGTGGGTTCGAGATTGCCCAGGGACGACTCGGGCCGGGCCGGATCCATCACTGCATGCGTATGATCGGTCTGGCCGAGCGATCGTTAGAAGCGGTGTGTGACCGGGTTCGCTCGAGGGTCGCCTTCGGGCGGCCCCTCGCGGAACACGGTGTCGTGCAGGACGCCATCGCCAACTCCAGAATCGAGATCGAGCAGGCACGGCTCCTCACGTTACACGCTGCACACTTGATGGATACGGTTGGAAACAAGGCTGCCCGCGCCGAGATCGCGATGATCAAGGTCGTTGCGCCAAACATGGCCCAGCGGGTGATTGACCGAGCGATTCAAGCCCACGGCGGCGCGGGGGTCAGCGCCGACTTCGGACTCGCCGCCGGATGGGCGCAGGCTCGGGCGACGCGTCTCTTCGACGGACCAGACGAGGTCCATCGTCGAACGATAGCGAAAGTCGAGCTGAGAAAGGGACTGGGGAGTCAGGACTCCTGACTTCTCTCCCCTATTCGTACTCTAGCGTGATCGCCTCGGCGATGCATGCCGGCTTGGCGATCCCCTCGGCCTCCACCACGAATTTGCTCTTCGTGCGGAGCACGTCCGGCGCGATCCGCTTGGCCACGAGCAGGGTTTGCGTTGCGCGGAGCCGACTCCCCACCGGAATCGGTGTCGTAAACCGCACCCGGTCGTAACCGTAGTTGATGAACCTCGTGACGCCGCGGAGGTCGAGGATCTCGTGGCGAAACCTCACGATCAGCGACAGCGTCAGGAGCCCTTGGACAACCGGTCCGCCAAACGGCAACTCACGGCGGGACCGCTCAACGTCAAGGTGAATCCACTGATGGTCTCCCGTCACCTCGGAGAACGTGTTGACCATCTCCTGCGTCACGGTCAACCATTCGCTGGTCCCAAGATCGGTCCCCACCAATGCCTCCAGCTCGTCAAATCCACTGACCACCCGCTTCAACGGACCTCCCATGGGGCACCGCGTCAGACGGTGGGCCCCGCGCGCATCTATCCCGCGTATTATATGGCTGCTATTCCCGTTCAACTTGGCGTACCCGACGACCCCGAACTGATCGACGTTCGACGTGAAGAGACGCTGGACCTGACCCGTCTGGAGCCGTGGCTCCGGATCCACCTGCCGTCCGCCGATGGCGCCCTGACCGTTCGGCAGTTTCCCGGAGGACACGCGAATCTCACCTACCTCCTGAAGTTCGGCGAGACGGAGTACGTCCTCAGACGGCCACCACTCGGTCCGGTAGCACCGACATCGCACGATATGGCGAGGGAGCACCGCGTGCTGGCACGTCTGGGCGAGGTCTTTCCACTCGCGCCGACAAGCTTCGCGCTCTGTCAGGAGAGATCGATCATCGGCGTCGACTTCCATGTCGTGGAGCGACGTCAGGGTTTCGTAATCCGCTCGGCGCTTCCTGCCCGCCTCCAATCCGACCCGCCCACGGTCCGTCGCCTCAGCGAGATGATCGTCGACACACTCGCCGACCTGCACACGGTCGACCCGCGCCGGGTCGGGTTGGCCGACCTGGGACACCCTGTCGGCTTCGTGACTCGGCAGCTGTCGGGGTGGTCTGCCCGGTGGCACGCCGCCAAGGACCGGGAGCGTTCATCCGTCGACCGACTCATCAGCTGGCTGCACGAGCAGATGCCGGCCTCACCAGTCACGTCGCTGCTGCACAACGACTACAAGCTGGACAACATTCTGCTCGACTCGCGCGATTCCGCCACCGCGACCGCCGTGCTCGATTGGGACATGTGTACGCGGGGCGACCCCCTGATGGATCTGGGGTATCTGCTCAACGTGTGGATCGAACCTGACGATCCTCCGGCCTGGCGGGAGAACACGGCCATGCCGAGCTATGAGGACGGCTTCATGACTCGGCGCGACGTCGTCGAGCGATATGCTGAACGAACCGGTTTTGACGTCGGTGGGGCGTTCTGGTATTACGCGTTCGGGGTCTTCAAGCTGATGGTGATCCTGCAGCAGATCTACATCAGGTTTCTCCGCGGCCAGACCACGGATCCGCGCTTTGCGGACCTCGGACGCCGGGTCGACAGCCTGGCCGACAAGGGCCTGGCGATCACGACTAGAACGGCTTCATCACCGCCATGCTGACCGCGAGGAACACTGCGATCAGCGTGAGGAGCGTGAGCGAGCGCCCCTGCCCCGGTTGTCGGTAGGCCAGGCTCGTCAGCGCAGTGAGGCCCAGCCAACACGCCAGCTTGACGACGACCCATCCCTGCATCGCGAGTCCCAAACGAGCCAGCATCCCAAACCCGGTCACGAGCGCCACCACCGCCAGAATGCCTGACCACATCATCGACCGGCGGCGATTCTCGGGTCGTGGCGACGCCAGCGCCGCAAAGGTCACGGCGGTCATGAGGATGACCGAGAAGATGTGGACGATCTGGTACAGCTGAAGGCTCATCGTGTCTCCGGCGACTCCGTTATTGCGCTGGAATGCTCGAATAGCTCAGTTCCGGATCGTATCGCAGCACCGTCCGCTGGACCGAGACCACGACCCCCGCGATCTCCGCTGTGACGGCGTCGGCCTGATCGCCAAACGCGCGGGCGATGATGCCGGGCTGAGCGAGCTCGGTGAAACTCGCATGGTTTTCCGCGATCTGCCACGACGTGGGTGCCGGCCCGAACATCCGCTCGTAGACGCCAAAGACGAGATTCGCCCCCCGAAACTGCGGAAGGCGCTGTTCGAGAAACGCCGTCCATTCGGGGCCTCGACCTGGCGCAATCTCGACGGTCGTGACGCGGGCGAGGAAGAGACTGCCGACTTCGTCCGACTCGACGCTGAGGTCGGCCCGATATCGAATCGCATAACTCTGGCGCGACACCGTGAACCTCCGCAACCGGTCGACGAGGCGCTGGAACCTCTCTGGCTCCATCACCCGGGCCAATGGCCCTCCAATATCGTAGTCAGCCAGGTCGCCGAGCGGTGTGACAAACGTCAGCTCATAGCTGTTCCCGAACTCCGCGGTGCGCCAGACCGACCGCCACGGAATCCTTGCCGCCTGTAGCCCCGGTGTCACTTCGTTGAGTTGAAGCTCGATATAGTCATCGAGACGCTCCGGAACCACTCTGACGACGTTCACCCGCAGCCAATCGGACGCATCCTGAGCGCGCAGACCACTCCCGACCATGGTCTCGACCACGACGAGCAGCGTAACAACGACCGCGACACGCACACCCAGAGTCTTCACGGTCCCATCCCTTCATTCGAGTGCGTCAGTAGGAACGCGACACTACTCTATCACCGAGGGCCAGGGCTCCGGACGTCGAGCCCAGAACCACCTGGTCATGCAGCGCTAAGACCGGCCCTCGGCTGCCACGCCCGTGGTCAGGGGGTCAAGCAGAGCGAGTGCTAGATCCTCCCACGACGCGGCGCATCGGTCAGGTTCATCGAGATGTCGCCCCCATCAGTCATCACGACGGCGCCGTTGATTCGTCCAGCAGGCTCAGTGCGCCCCGCCGCGAAGGCCCTCTTGCTCGTCGACTTTCAGCAAGAGAGCCCCGCCCACGACAAAGAACAGTAACACGCTGAACACACCAACCCGTTGCGAGTAGGCATCGCTCAACACACCCAGGAGCGACGGTCCAGCGAAGGCGGTCACCTTCCCTGAGAATGCGAAGAATCCGAAGAACTCCGACTCGTGCTGCTTGGGTACGAATCGACCCATGAGCGACCGACTGGCCGACTGGTTGGGTCCCAGGAAGAAACCGACACCGATCCCGGCAACCCAGAACCAGAAGCGGTCCGGCGCGAAGGTGGCCAGCACGGTGGACAACCCGAGAAAGACGAGGCTGATCATGATGGTCGTCTTGCCACCCAGCCGGTCGTCGACGAAGCCAAAGAGCCACGCCCCAACCCCCGCCACGACATTGAGCGCAATGCCAAAGACAATGACCTCCGAGAGCGTGAAGCCGAAGGTACCCGCTGCATAGATGCCTCCGAACGCAAAGATCGTCACGAGCCCGTCGTTGTAAATCAGGCGTGCGACTAGAAACCGCATGATCTGGCGGTAACGGCGCAGGTGGGCAAACGTTTGCCTCAGGTCAGCGAACGCCGCGCCGATGTCGACTCGGGGACGACGAACGTCAGGGTCGCGGACGAACAGAAAAAGAGGCACGCTGAACACCAGAAACCAGGCGGCGACCAGAAGGTTGGTCGCCCGGACGTTGAAGCCTTCGGCGGAACTGATCCCCAGCGGCGGCGGGTCGCCGGTCGCAAACGGCAGAGCCAGTGCCAGACAGACCAATCCGCCGGCGTAGCCGATCCCCCATCCGTAGCCAGACACACGACCAATGCGGTCTTCTGCCACGATGTTCGGCAGAAACGAGTTGTAGAAGACCAGACCGACTTCAAACGCCACGTTGGCCACGACGAATACGACCATCGCGATCAACGCCGCATTGGCCTGGTCCGGTCTGACAAAGGTAAGGGCCGCTGTCATCACACAGCAGGCGAGCGTGCAGCCGAACAGATACTTCCGCCGGTCGCCCTGATCGGCCAGGGCGCCGGCAAACGGGGCCAACATGGCAATGAACAGAGCGCTCACCGTGATGCCCCGCGACCAGAGTGCCGTTCCACGGCCTGGATCGTCGGCAAACGTCTGCGCGAAGTAGGTGGAATAGACGAACGTCACGACCAAAGTGTTGAAAGCCGAGTTCGCCCAGTCGTACAGACACCACGACGCGATCACCTTGGGGTCGCCCCGCGAAGACAGATCGGCCACAGCCCGCTGATCCTGACATACAATTCTGCCAAGTTGCTGAAAGCCAGCCGGGGCGGGCGCATCGCGAAGATGCCCTTGCGCCCGGCGTGATGGCGGCACACGGTACGGCTCTACCGCGCGACAACCATACGTTCTGGAGAACTGACATGCCCCTCTATACACTGATCGCCCACGACCGGAAGAATGGTCTCGAACAGCGCATGGCGCACCGGCCCGCACACCTCGAGCACATGGCCCGGCTTGATGCCGTTGGACGCATTCAGTACGGTGGACCGCTCCTCGATGACAAGGGTGACATGGTTGGCAGCTTGATCATCATCGAGGCCGACGACCTCGAATCGGCCCGCGCCACATACGCGGAAGACCCGTACGTGATCCACGGGGTGTTCGAGGACTACGACGTGGTGGGAACCAAGCAGGTCTTCCCCAGGGGGAACTGATGGCGACAGCACACCGACGGACTCCGCTCCGGACCGTGGTCACATGTCTCGCGCTGGCCGCTGCATGTGGGGGCGGGGGTGCGGATCAGACTGAGGTCACAGGTGGCAGCACGACCGGTGGCGGTGCGGTCGAGGTCCGTGGAGGCACGATCAGCGGGACGATGTCAGACATCGATCCGGCGGTGGCCGTCTATCGCGGGGTTCCGTACGCGGCGCCTCCGACCCGCCAGCTTCGATGGCGCCCGCCACAGGCCGTCGAGCCGTGGGAGGGTACCCGTGCGGCCGATCGGTATGCCCCGGGGTGCCCCCAGGTCTTCCGCTCAGCCGACAGCTTATATGGCCATGGTGCCGACACGATTGATGAAGATTGCCTCTATCTCAACGTGTGGACCGCCGCCGACGATGCAACGACTGGCCTCCCGGTGATGGTCTGGATTCATGGTGGAGCCCTCACCGGGGGCACCGGAGCGCTGCCCGGCTATCGGGGCGATCGACTGGCCAGTCGCGGCGTCGTCGTGGTCACCATCAACTACCGGCTCGGACCGTTCGGCTACCTGGCGCACTCGCTCCTGAGCGCGGAAAGCGAGCACGGTTCGTCAGGCAACTACGGTGTACTCGACCAGATCGCAGCCTTGCAGTGGGTCCAGGACAACATCGCAGGGTTCGGTGGCGATCCAGGTCGCGTGACGATCTTCGGCGAGTCGGCCGGCGCCTGGAGCGTCAACACTCTGCAAGCGTCGCCGCTCGCTCGCGGACTGTTCCATCGCGCTATCGGACAGAGCGGTGGTCGGTTCGGCGGCACCGCCCGCCTTCAAGATGGGTCCGTGGTCGGCCCGTCGGCCGAGGAGGTCGGTTCGTCTTTCATCGAGGGGATGCTCGCCAACAACCAGCGCCTCACGATGGAGCTGGGTGAAGACGTGCCGGTGGAGCTCGAGTTCATGCGGCGAGCCACAGCCGACGAAATCCTCGACTTCATGGCCAGCAGTGATACGCCGTTCCGGACATCGGAGAATGTCGACGGCTGGGTACTCGAGCGGAGTATTTACGACACCTTCGCCGCGGGGGCCCAGCATGATGTGCCGGTGATTGTTGGAGCCAACGCTGATGAGGCAACCTCACTCGACGGAGGTCGTCAATCGGTCGACCTGGCGAGCCATCGTGCGCAGGTCGAGGAAGTATTCGGGGCGCTGGCCAGTGAACACCTGGAGACGTACGCGGCGTCTGATGACGAATCGGCGCGCAAAGCCAGTATCGACAGCGCCTCGGACGTCACGTTCAACTGGGAAATGCGCACTTGGGCTCGCATGATGGCGAGTGTGTCGTCTGACGCGTATCTCTACCTGTTCACCCGCCGGGCGCCGGGCGAGGACAGCGCGCTTGGGGCGTTTCACGGGGCCGAGACTGTCTATGTCTTCGACAACCTTGGGTTGACGCCGTGGCCACCAAACATCGGCCGGCAATTCGACGATGTCGACCGTCAGCTGGCCGATCTGATGGCGACAGCGTGGGTGAACTTCGCCTCCGCCGGAGACCCCAACGGACCGGGGAGCGCTGAGTGGCCGCCCTACGACGCGTCAGAGGATCGCCTGATGGTGTTTGGTGAGACGGCCGAACCGATGCCACACCCTCGGTCGGCACATCTGGATCTGCTTGACCGGTATCAAGAGAGCCGTCGAGCTGGTGGTGGAGACTAGTCAAGCCCGGCTACCGGCGCTCAACATCTGGGAAGCTTTCAGTGCCACGTTCTCGTTGAACACCGATGGAGTTGAGCACCATCGAGACCATCCGATAGCCGGCGACGGTAATCACAATATCGATCAGCTCATGCTCACCGTACGACTCGGCCAATAGCGCCCAGGTCGAGTCAGAGACGGTGTCGTCGCGGTGGAGCTCGTCGACGGCCCTCAGTACGGCGGCGTCGAGCGGGCTCCAGCCTGTTGCGTCCGGACCGACCGCCACATCTCGCACTTCATCAGCGGTCAGCCCTTCCCGCCGAGCGATCGGCGCATGCTGAGCCCATTCGTACTCGGCACCGCACAGCCACCCGATCCGCAGGATGAGCATCTCCCGGAGGCGACCCGACAGAGTCGACCCGGTTCGGATGTAGGCTGATTGAACCGCGCGCGAGCGGTAGAGCGTCGGAAACCGAACCAGCGTCGCGAACAGGTTGAGCACCGGCTGACCGGTATCGTCGAGGTCGAGGAGCGCTCGCTCGGCCTCGGTTCGCTGCTCGACCGGCACTGGAGCGATGCGTGCAGATTCCAGATGAAGAGGCGACGCTCGAACCGGCTCCGTCCGCCGGAGGATGTCGGTGGGCCTCCGGTCAGCAAAGCGGTCGTCAGGCTCGACCCCAAAACTGTTCGCCATCATCGCGAGCATCGTGTGCTCTGCAACCGTGAAGATGACGTCGACGATCTGCCGGGCGTTGTAGAGCTCCCCAAGCGCGGCCCACGTCGCATTGCTCAGGAATGCGTCGCGGTGCAGCTCGTCGGCCGCTCGCAGCACGGTGCTGTCCCACACCCCCCATCCGGCCCCCGGACCCTCCGCGATACGCGTGAGGTCGTCGGCACGCAACCCAAACACCCGCGCCGCATCGGCTTGCTCGGCCCACATGGCGTCGGAGCGACCCAACCAGGCCACTCGAAGAGCCAGCAGCGTCTGGTCGACCGCCGTGGCCATGGCGCGTTCCCTGACATACTGGGCCAATGGACCGATTCCGGCGGCCGCCGCCGGGTGCCGAGCCAGCGTCTTCACGAGGTTCGTCGCCGATTCGGCGTCGACACCGAACGCCGCGAACGCATCTCGAAGACCCACCGGCGCTGAGTCGGTCCCCTCTCCCAAGGCGTCGACCGGTTCGATCCGTGGTGTGCTCACCCGTACCTGTGCCTCCGCGGTCACCGTGATCACCGTGGACACCATCACGACAAGAGCCAGCTCACACCGCATACACGATCTCACGCCCGTCGGACGTTGCCGGTTGCGAACCCTTAATCCGGTTGCGTGCGGAGCTTCAACGTTGTCGGGTGGCGGGATCATAGCCGATTGTGGATGTCTCCTCACTCGGCGCGGCATCTGTCGTGGGCGAACCGCTCGGCGCCCGCGAAACCACCACCTGCGTGGTCTACAATGATGCCGCTCGTCAATTCGTCGATTCGTCAATTCGTCATTCGTCAATGCCCAACATCGACACCACGACGCTCTTCTCCCTGTCGGGCAAGGTTGCGCTCGTCACCGGAGGCTCTCGCGGCATCGGGCGGATGATCGCGGAAGGATTCGTCCGCTCGGGCGCCACGGTCTACATCACGTCGCGCAGACCGGACGCGTGCGAACAGACCGCTGCGGAGCTCTCGGCCATCGGCCCGTGTCACGCCGTGCCCGCGGATATCGCAACCGAGCACGGACGCAGCGCGCTTGTTGGCGCCCTCGAGACACGTGAGCCGTTGTTGCACATTCTTGTCAACAATGCCGGGACAAACTGGGGTGCGGCGTTTTCTGACTACCCGGAGGCAGGTTTCCAGAAGGTGATCGACCTCAACCTGGCCGCGCTCTTTTTTCTGACTCGGGACGTGACACCGCTGTTGGAACGGGCCGGGCAGCCTAACGATCCAAGCCGGGTGATCAACATCGGATCGATAGACGGGCTGCACGTGCCAACCGTGCTGCCGACGCCCACGTTCGCCTACTCGGCGAGCAAAGCGGCGGTGCACCATCTGACGAGAGCGTTGGCCGTCACCCTGGCACCGAAACAGATCACGGTCAACGCGATCGCGCCGGGCTTCTTCGAAAGCAAGATGACCGCGCAGGTGCTACGGGAGCATCGCCCAGCGATCGAAGACGCATGTCCGCTCCACCGAATCGGGAATCCGGAAGAGATGGCCGGTGTGGCGATCTACCTGGCGTCGAGAGCCGGCGCCTACACGAATGGCGCTGTCATTCCGGTCGATGGTGGCACCAGCATCAGCTGAGGTCTGAGTCGGACTCCACGGTGGCGTGACACACGTGAACCGTGGGATTCGCGAAGTGTTCGCGAACGACTACTGAGGTGCAGATGATCTATCGCAGCCCGTTTCCCGATGTCGATGTCCCTGTGGTGTCTCTGCCCGTCTTCTTGTTCGAGCATGCCGACCGGTGGCCCGACAAGGCGGCGCTCATCGATGGTCCGACAGACCGAACGCTCACCTACGCCCAGCTCAGAGAAGCGGTCACGCGCACGGCGGCTGGGCTGGCGGTGCGCCGATTCGCGAAGGGTGACGTTGTCGCGATCTACAGTCCCAACATCCCTGAGTACGCGGTCGCGTTCTTTGGTGTCGCGACCGCGGGCGGTGTCAGTACGACGATCAACCCTACTTACACGGCGAAGGAGCTCCGCCCGCAGCTGAAGGATTCGGGCGCCAAGTATCTGGTGACGATCCCGCAGTTTCTCGACACGGCACGGGAGGCCGCGACCGGGACCGCCGTCGAGGAGATCTTTGTCTTTGGCGACGCGGAGGGTGCGACGCCCTTTGCCACCCTCATGGTCGACGGTCATGCTCCGGCAGTCGAGATCTCTCCCAGGGAGGACCTCGTCGCCCTGCCATACTCCAGTGGCACCACCGGACTACCAAAGGGCGTGATGTTGACGCATTACAACATCGTGGCCAATCTGGCGCAGGTCAACGGTGTCGAACAGACGGCCGAGACCGAAGTCATGATCGGGATTCTGCCCTTCTATCACATCTACGGTATGGTCGCGATCATGTGCAACGCGCTTCGAGTCGGCGCGACCGTCGTGACGATGCCGCGGTTCGAGCTCGATCAGTTCCTGGGCCTGATCCAGAAGCACGGCGTCACGACGGCCTATCTGGTCCCGCCGATTGTGCTGGCGCTAGCCAAGCATCCGGCCGTCGATCAGTACGACCTGTCCACGCTGAACGATGTCATGTCGGGCGCCGCGCCGTTGCCGGAATCGGTCGCCGCGACCTGTGCCAGCCGCAACAACGTGATCGTCCGGCAGGCCTATGGACTGACCGAGACGAGCCCCGCGACCCACATCAACGCACGGACGCGAGCGCTCAAGGTCGCGTCGGTCGGAACGTCGCTGCCGAGTACGGAGTATCGAATCGTCGACCTCGCGACGATGAATGACGCACCGCAGGGCGAGCTCGGGGAGGTCTGGATCCGAGGGCCACAAGTGATGAAGGGGTATCTGAACAACCCGGAGGCCACCCGGGAGATGATCGACGAGGACGGGTGGCTGCACTCAGGTGACATCGGGAGAGCCGACGAGGACAGCTACCTCTACGTCGTCGATCGGGTGAAGGAACTGATCAAGTACAAAGGGCTTCAGGTCGCGCCGGCCGAGCTCGAGGCGGTTGTGCAGTCTCATCCTGCAGTGGCCGATGTGGCCGTCATTCCCAGCCCCGATGAAGAGGCCGGCGAGATACCCAAGGCGTTCGTGGTGGTCAAGCCTGGCGCCACCCTGACGGCCGATGAGGTGATCGCTTATGTGGCCGAGCGGGTGAGCCCCCAGAAGAAGGTGCGCACAGTCGAATTCATCGATGCGATCCCCAAGGTTCCGTCAGGCAAGATCCTTCGGCGAGAGCTGGTGGAACGGGAGCGCCGGGCCGTCGGCGGGAAATAGCGGTCGCGCAGCACTCGACCCGACTCACGCCAGCCGCGGGACCGTGGTAGGGCCCGGGATTACGGCCCAGGAATCGTGCCCTGCGTGGTGAGGCGAACGCGATACAGCCCAGTACGCGCAGTCATGTAGAGCGAGTGACCGTCGTCACCCCAACCCACGTTGGCCGGAACCTCGTCGGGGCGAATCGTCCCAAGATGCGTCCCGTCTGGAGCGAAGACCCAGACCCCCCCCGGGACCGGTGGCAAACAGGTTGCCCAGCGTGTCGACCTTCATCCCGTCGGCGGCACCCTGTGCCTCCTCCCCGGTCACGTCATAGAAGACGCGCGGGTTGGAGACTCCATCGGCGCCGAGATCGTATGCCATCCACACCGGCTGGTTGGCATCGGAGTTGGCGACATACAACGTCGACTCGTCCGGCGACAGCGCGATCCCGTTGGGGCGGCTCTGATCCCGGTAGAGCAGTTCCAGCTCACCATCAGGATGCAACCGGTAGATCCCGTTGAAATCGAGCTCCCGCAACGGCGACGCCTCAGCGTCGGCGAGACCATACGGAGGGTCGGTAGAGTAGAGCGAGCCGTCGGAGGCATAGACCGCATCATTGGGGCTATTCAACTGCCGACCGTCGTACCGGTCCGCGAGCACGGTGCGTGTCCCGTCCGCTTCGAGTCTGGCGACCTGCCGGTTGCCATGCTCGCACATGACGAGTAGCCCCTCGGCATCGAGCGTGAGCCCGTTCGAACTGACTGACCCGCGCCCCGTCTGGTCACCCTCGAAGACCGGCCGCATGAAGACGCTCGCACCCTCGGCCTCGGTCCACTGGTAGATCGTGTTGTCGCGAATATCGGAAAACAGCAAGCGTGACTCGTCCCGGATCCAGATCGGCCCCTCAGTAAACTGGAACCCGTCGGCGAGCTTCTCGATCCTGGCGTCGGTCGGTACGAGATCGTCGAATCTCGCATCAACGCGATCGATCTCACCAGCGCTCAGCACCTCGTCGACCACCGGCTCGGGGGCGCTCATGTCCGGGTCGGGTGAGGATGGACCACAGCCGGCGATGGTGAGTGCGAACCCGAGCACCGCCGAGTACCTGACGAGTCTAATCGCGCCCATGGTCATGGTCTCCTAGCAGCCCGTGGTGAAAGTCCCGCGGCATTCATCACGGGCTGCTAGTCGACGGCCGGAATGATCTGATCCGCGACCAGATCGTACAGCGAGCGCAGGTGCGTGCGTCGGCCCTCGCCTGGATACGGCGAAGAGGTCATCGCCACGACCAGCCTGAGATCTGGAACGATGAAGATGAACTGTCCGCCATACCCCCACGCATAGTAGGTCTGATGGCCCGCCAGTGTTCGCATCCACCAGCCATAGCCGTACTCGCGTCCGGAACGCTCGGAGCGCGACCGCGGTGCCAGCGACGCGCGGACCCATTGCTCGGATACGACCCGTGTGCCTTCGTACACGCCGCGTTCCAGCACGAGTTGACCGATGGAGACCATGGCCCGCGGTGTCATCTGCATCTCGTTCCCGCCGAAGTAGACGCCCTGGGGATCGCGGTACCAAGCCGGAAGCGAAAACCCCAACGGCTCGGCCAGATGACGGCGGCCGAACTCCAGCGTGCTCATGCCGCTCGCCTCTTCCAGGATCGCCGACAGCAGATGGGTATTCCCGGTGCTATAGATCCGTCGGCCACCGGGTCGATCGACCATCGGGCGTGCGAGAATGTGCCGGACCCAGTTGCCACTCTGGACCCAGCGACCATAGTTGCGGTTGCTGGTCGTCTCGAGTCCCGCCTGCATCGCGAGCAGATGCTCGACGGTGATCTCGGTCTTCGCCGAATCGGCATCCTGGTCAACATAGTCGGGGAAATAGTCGCTGATCGTCTGATCTACACCCGGGATATGTCCGAGGTCGATAGCGATGCCGACCAGGAGTGAGATGACCGATTTAGAGGCCGACTTCAAATTGGCGACACGTTGCGCCGAGGCGCCATGATAATAGTGCTCCTCGACCAGTTGATCGTCGAGCGACACCAACAGGCTCCGAAGGCGTGGCAGTCGGTCGGCCCGCGACAGGAGCTCGCCGCGGAGCTCGGCATCGAGTGGTGACGTCGGAAGGAAGTCGTCAGAAGACGCTGCGCCGGCTCCCGAGACCAGCACGCACGCGGTGATAAACGTCAGTGCTCCGAGTGCCGCGTATCTTGCCATTTGGTCGTAGTATGCCTCAAAAGAGATACGGTGATCATGATGCGACGAGAGGGCTAGACGATCAGCCGTCGACCGTCGCCAGCGGGCGACCGACCAGGTTCGACCGGCCGGTGAGACTCTCGTAGATGCGGATCGCGGATTCGGCCATGCGGCCCGCGGTGTAGTGTTCACGGACGCCCGCAGCGCCTGAGGCCCCGAGCTGGGCACGCCGCGCCGGGTCGGCCGCCAACGCGTCAAGTGCCGCGACCAAGGCATCGATGTCCTCGGGCGGCACCAACACTCCCCCGCCCGTCCGCTCGACCATCTCGGTATAGGTACCGCGTCGGGGCGCGACGACCGGCACACCGCAGGCCATCGCCTCCAAGAGGGCCAGTCCCTTTGGATCATCGTAGACCGCCGGCGTGGCAAACACGTCCAGCTGTCGGAGGAAGTCGGCCTTGTGCGACCGGTCCAGAGTGCCCTGAAACGTCACGTCGGCCTCGAGGCCCCACTCACGGACCTGATGCTCGAGCTCCTTGAGATACGAGCGATGCTCCGGGCCCACGTAGCCGGCAATCCGTATCGACATCGAGCCGTGCTCACCGCGTTCCCGAAGTCGCCGGAACGCCTCGCACAAGAGATGGGTGCCCTTCTCAGGGGCGATTCGACCAAAGTAGCCGATCACGCAACGGTCGGATGCGGTGTCGTCAGGACGACGTGGGTCATAGCCGGCCACGTTGATCCCAAGTGGGACGACATCGACCTTCGCCCCGGGCACACCCAGGTACCGGCACATCCGCTCGGCGTAGTAGTCGCTCACGGCGAGAAACCGGTCCACGTAGGCCACGTTCTCACGAATGAGCTGCAGCGCCTGAGCTCGGTACGGCTCCTCCAGATGGCCAAGAAAGATGTCTTCGCCCTGCAAGGTACAGCAGACCGGCACGTTCAGCGCATCCTTGATCGGGCGCGCCAGCGCGATCAGCATCGAGTTCGAGAGGTCGACCACGTCTGGTGTGGGCTCGTGCTTCAACCAGTGGACGAGCTTGTCGATCTCTTTGGCCTGGTGGCCGTCAGGTCCCGCCAGCACCGACACGGTAAGATCTCCGAGCTCTTCGGGCCGCGTCTGCACGCCGCGCCCGGACACGGCGCGGATCAGCCACGGGGCCTCCCATAGACGGTCGAGCAGCCACGGGGTGTGCCGGAAAATGGAGAGGTACTGCTCGAGGTAGACGCTGACGCCACCAAAGAAGACCCGTTCGGCGCTGACGTTTTTCTCATCGGTCAACGTCGGCGTGTACATCGGCAACAGGAGCACATCGTGCCCATGCGCCATCAGGGCGGCAGCCAGAGCATTGTCGCGTATACAGCTGCCACAGTACATGCCACCGGCACCGGCCGTGATGTACGTAATCCGCATGAAAGCAAAGAAAGACTGATTATAGCGTCAGCTGTCCTGCCCCCGGATCAGCCTTGTTACGGCGCGGCGATGCTATACAGGAAGTTCTGACCTCGCAGGTAGATCTCGTCCCCGGCAAGAGCTGGTGAGGCATCGAACCCGTCGTCGAGCTCGTTGCTCGCCAGCACCTCGAAGTCTGGGCCAGCCGTGATGACCAGTGTCGTGCCCTCACGGCCGGAGATGTAGATGCGGTCGCCGACGGCGACAGGTGACGCGTACAAATTCCGGATGCCGGGCAGACGCTCCGGTCCGTAGAGGCGAGCCCCAGTATGCGCGTCGAACGCCGAGAGCACGGCGGAGTTGCTCTTGACGAGATACAGAATCCCTTGATGCAGCAGCGGTGACGGCACGTACGGTGTGTCCCGGTCGAGTGACCAGATGACCGCCTCGGTGTCGGTGATGTCTCCCGACGCATCGGCAAGACTCACGGCGAACAAGCGACTGTCACGATATCCACTGGTGACATATACGACGCCGTCGGCTGCGACCGGTGAAGGAATGGCGTTCATCGTCACGCCTGCGGTCTCCCAGACAGTCTGGCCGGTCGCCAAGTCATAACTCCGCACGCGGTTCGTGGCACTGGTGACGACCTGGGCGCCCCCGGCATGCTCGACGATCAGCGGCGTCGCCCAGGACGTGATCTCGTCGCGGTCGACCCGCCAGCGTTCCTCACCTGTCCGTTTGTCCAACGCCGTGATGAACGACTGACCCTGGTGGTCCCAATTGATGACGATCGTCTCACCATGGAGTGCCGGCGACGCCCCCTCGCCAAACTCCATCCGGATCTCCAGGTCACCGAAATCGCGCTCCCAAAGTAGTCGTCCATCGAGGTCGTAGCAGTAGAGACCCGGCGACCCGAAGAACGCGCAGACCTGTTCGCCATCGACCACACCGGATGGTGCGGCCCACGAGCCGGTCGCGTGGCGACCCTCGTGGGGCGCCTCCTGGGTGGCGACCTGCCGCCAGAGCACACGGCCATCACTACGGGCCAGCGCCGTCACGAGATACTGCTGAACATCGCCCGGCCCGACGCCGCCCATCACCCTGCGACGCAGTCGAGCAAACAGGCCACCTTGTGATTCACCATCTTGACCGGTCGCCGCCGCGGAGAATACGAACACACGGTCACCCCAGACGATCGGGGTCGCTGAACCCCCGCCCGGTATCTCGGCTCTCCAGCGGATGTTCCGCTGGTCACTCCATTCGAGCGGCGGACTCCCGGTCGTGGCGCTGCCGGTACCCGACGGACCCCGCCACTGCGGCCAGTGGCCCTCACCAGGGCTCCGGTTGTCCTGTGCTCGTACACCCGTAGGCGGTCCCAACACCGCGACCGCCAGGAGAACGACCGCGACCCGTACGCGTCTGCATCTGCGCCTCGATATCGTCACACTCATCATCCTCATCGTCCTCATCGTCGGTGAATCCAGCGGAGACACATGCTGCTCGAGCCTCGCTCTCAGTGATACCATACCCGCATGATGCAATTTATGACTCCGCAGACTATTTCCGTTGTCGCCGCCGGCATTTTTCTCCTCGGTATGGTTGCGGCCGCTGGCCAGATTCCGGCCCCCGACGATGTGGCAGCCGCACCGAGTGACGCTGAGAGCACCAGCTCTGGTCTGGCCTCGAAGGTGATCCAGGCCGGGACCGGGTCCGCGCATCCGTCGGCGACGGACCAGGTGACAGTCCACTACACCGGGTGGCTGACCAACGGAACGATGTTTGATAGTTCGGTGGCCCGCGGTGCGCCGGCCACGTTTCCCCTGAACGGCGTCATCCGAGGATGGACCGAGGGCGTCCAGATGATGGTCGTCGGGGAGAAGCGGCGCTTCTGGATCCCATCCGACCTGGGGTACGGCGACCGAGATGCGCCCGGGGGGCAAATACCGGCTGGTTCCACCCTCGTGTTCGACGTCGAGCTGCTCGGGATCAACTAGCGTGGAAACAGGGGGCACGCGAGACCGGCCCCTTCTGCGCGTCAGAAGAAGAGGAGCACATCCTCTTCCACCTCGCCGATCTCGACGGCCGCATCAGTCACCGCTGTCACCCGAAAGCGATAGAGACCGCGTGGTGCCGGTCCCCCAAGTGGCTCGCCCTCGGTCATCGTGAAGGTGCTGTTGTGGCAGGGACACAGGTAGACAGGGTCGGTCACGTCGCCGATCTCGGCGAGCACCAGAGGGTCTAGTGTGCTCGGATCTGGGACGAAATCAACCTCGCATTGCTCATGAGGACAGACGGCACAGACGGCCTTGAACCGGTCGGGGTTGTTGTCTTCGTCGGAAACTCGCACGACCATCCCGTTGACCCGAACCGGTTGATCTGGGTTCGCCGCCGTCGGCGGCGACACCCCTTGCGCCACGAATCGCCTGGCCCGCCCTGGCACCGCGAGTGATCGAAGCGGGATGACGACCGGCCGGGAGAGGGAACGATACCGGAGATACCGCGCGCCCTGGGCCCACAGACGGCGGCCGACACCGACACACGCCAGCAGCAGGCCCCAGCCCAGGAAGGTTCGACGAGGGAAGCGCTTGATATCGGTCGACACTATCGCAACGTCTGCCCCGTCACCCAGGCTGCCAAAGTCTGCCATTCGGGGTGATCCTGCGACTCCCAATGCTTACCGCCGGCGTGCCAATGACTCCCACCTGCGTCCTCGGTCAGTGGATTGACGAGGAGGACACTCTGGAGCGGCGTCCCCGGAGCCACGAGCCGTTGCACCCGCTCGAAGTTGCGCAGCGACTGCTCCTCGTCGTAGCTCGTCGCGCCCGGTGCCAGCGGCTCGAGGAAGCTGTTGCCGCCACCACGCGAATGACAGACCACACACCGCGCGTTGCCGGGGCGGCGATTGAGAAAAATTGGTTCGACACGGGTGCGATAGAACTCGAAGTCGACCGCAACGGTGGTGCGACCAACCCACGCCGAGAGCGCCCGCCATTCGGGGTCGTTCTGCGACTCCCAGTGCTTGCCGCCGGCGTGCCAATGACTTCCACCTGCGTCTTCGGTGAGCGGATTGACGAGCAGCACGCTCTCGAGAGGGCGCCCAGGTACGACCAACCGCTGCACACGCTCGAAGTTGCGAAGCGACTGCTCCTCGTCCCAGGAGTCGCGTCCGGGGGCGAGCGGCTCGAGAAAGCTGTTGCCGCCACCACGCGAATGGCAGACCACGCACCGCGCGTTGCCGGGGCGTCGGGTGAGAAAGATCGGCTCGACCGTCTCCCGATACTGCGGGTAGTCGAGCGTGAGGAGCGTGTCACCCGCCTGCGCGATGAGCGTCCGGGCCGATGCGCAGAATAAGGCAACCAAGAGAAGGAGGACACCGACCGTCACCGATGAGACCCTTCGAACCATCCTCACGCGTCCTTTTCGAAACCGATGCGGTCACTGACTCGACGGAAACGGTGGCAACATTGCGGTGATGTTCCGCTTAGGCACCTGGCCGACCGGAATGACCTTTACTTCCTTCCGTGCCTCGACGTCGATCACCGATACGGTGTTCGAGTGAGCATTGGCCGCGTAGAGATACTTCCCGTCCGGGGTGAACGTGAGCCAGTCGGGCACTACGCCGACCGGCACGCCGCCCAGATACTCGAGGTCGGGCAGTGAGTAGGCGTAGACATGACCGTTGATTTTGCTCGTCGACCAGATGGTGGTCTCGTCTGGCGACACCTTGATGCCGTGGGCGGGAGCCCCCTGGATCCCGTAGGTGTTGCGCTGAGCCTCGGGGATGTCCGGTTGAACGACCCGTCCGATCTCCTTGCGCTGCTCCCAGTCGACGACGGCGAACCCGTGGTGGTTCGTCACCTGCACGTACATGTTCTTTGTCGACCCGTCTGGGTTGGTATCGAACGTGAACGGCCGCACGCCGCCTTCGAAGTAGATCGACCAGACCGTCCGCTCGAGCTCGGTGTCGATGGCGGTCGCTCCGCCCCCGCCGGTCGACCCGGCCACGACATATCTGCTATCGGGGGTCATGAACGTGTTGTGCACACCGCGGAGGATGCGGATGAACTTCACATGCTCTTCGTTGACCGTGTCGATGACGTCGACTCCCCCGCCGGTTCCCTGGATCGCGACATAGACACGATGACCGTCGTTGTGGATCGCCAGGTTGTTGGGACGACCGCTCAGCGGGATCGAGTTCGTCACCTTGAGGGTCTTGACGTCGACGATGTCGAGCATTTCTGTCGACTCGTTGGTGAGATAGAGTGTGCTTCCATCCGGAGCCGCAGCCACACCGTGAATCACCTCCACGCCCGTAATCTCGCCCACGATCGTGTTCGTCGCCGGGTCGATGAGATGAACGTTGTCGCCGGCCGCGTTCGTCTGGACGACGATCGGGCGACGTTGTGCAGCGGCGGGGGACGGCACAAGCCACGACGACCCGAGCAGCGCGACGACCGCGAGCGCCAGGCGTGGCCTGGACGTCAACAGCGTCAAAATCGATGGCATGGGAATCCTCCTCAGCGGCATCTTAGGACCGCATGTCGGTGCAGTCAATCACGTCCGCTCTGATCGAGCGCCGTTGCCCTCCGGCCCGCGATACAGCGTTGGCGGATCGGCCGGTCGGCCCAGACTCGTCCGCCCTCGGAGACGTCGTGTGATCAGCCAGTCGCGATGGGCCGGTCAGCGTAGTGATTCCAGCCGAACGTCTGCTTGATGGCCATCGGAATGTCGAACCCACGCTGCTCATCCGCATTCAGAGCCACGTTGAAACGAGATGGGAACACGGAGTGGCCTTCGAATTCTTCGTTCCAGGATCCAATCGCGTAGACCGGGGCCGGGAGGAGTGCGCTCCCCAGATGGGAGCTCCAATACGGAATCACATACTCATTGATGTGGATGCTGCGAAGGATGCCCATCAACTCGCTGTAGCTCTGGCGATTCACGCTGAGCGACGGGTAGCCCGGCTTTGCGAAGCCGGGGGCGAGACTTGGAATGAGGAGAATCGGGTAGCCCGTGTACCGGTTCGCCACCCATCTGATCGACGCGATCATCTGCCGTAGCAGGCGGACCTGATTCTCGATATACCAAGTGTCCACCGGGTAGGTCACAGCCGGACCCGATTTCATGTTGGTCGCGTGATGGTAGGAGAACACGCCATCAAAGTTGACGAGCCGCCGCCACCGATTCTCGGTGAATTCAGCATCGAAGGACCGCAGAATCTCTTCGCCAACCAGATACGGGTAGGCGCCGTACACCCGGGCAAAACTCTCGCGAACCAGCTGCAGGGTCTGGTCGAGGGCATCTGACTGCGCGGCACTCTCCAGCAGTCCCCACGTATGCGACCCGAACAAGAAGATGACCGGCCGGCGGTCGAGCGTGAACACGCGAGCCGGCGTCGCCCGAACCTCCCGCAGGAACATGGCCATCTGCTCGAAGTCCTGGACGATGAGCGCCTGCACAAAAGGCGAGAGAAAGTCGATCCGGTCGAGTTCCAGCGGCAGGCTGATGGTACTCTCGTAGAGGAGGGCGACATGTCGAGTTTCGACCTGGTCGGCCTGGAAGAATCCGCGCCGGTAGTTACTGAGCAGGTTCGCATTGTCTCGCGGCGTCATCCAGCTCAGCGCATCGACGCTGATGCCGAACTCGTTCTTCAACTCGTTGAAGCGGCCCTCGATCACGTTATCCCACGACGCGTAGTCGCCCCCGAGAAAGCGTACCGTCTGCAACCCGGGTTCGCGTCGTGTGTTGTTGTACCAGCCGTAATGCCAGGCGACGGTGATCGGTCGGGCCTCGTGGACCTCGAGGCGACCGCCCTGCTCTGCCACCGTACGTGAAACTAGGTCGACGACGTCTCCGTCGACCGCACCACGACCGAGCACGTCGGCACGGATATCGAACTCTGGGTTTGGACGAAGGTCGAATCCGCGCCGCGAGAACAGCGCGCGCTGGACCAGCCGCCGGTCAGACGCAGCCAAGACGGCGTCGCCGGTGGTATCAGCGAGATGGGCCGGCAACCGAAGTGTCGGCGCAGTCTGCGCAAGCGTGCGCAACCCACCCCCCCCGATCAGACTTCCTGACGCCAGCGCCGCGGATCGGAGAAACCGCCGTCGCGATCGCCTGTCAGGTGCAGATGGGGCCCCGGCACGGACCAACTTTGACAATTCCGGACGAGTCTAGCACAGCCCGTAGGTCGGTCGAAGCCCGACCCCGGCACCGGTCTTGTAATTGCACCGGCATTTCGGCGACGCGGCGCGTGTGACGCCGGTCCTAGCAGCCCGTGGTGAAAGTGGCACGGACTGCTACTGTGTCGAGATCGCACTGCGGCCGCTCCGCAGCACGTACTTCTGAATCTTGCCGGTCGCCGTTTTCGGGAGCTCTTTCACAAACTGGACCTTGCGTGGTGCCTTGAAGTTAGCCATGTGTTCGCGCGCGTAGGCAATCAGCTCGGCTTCAGTGGACGCCGCTTCGGCGGCGAGTACCACGAACGCGTGTGGCGTCTCTCCCCACTTGGGGTCAGGCATGCCGACCACTGCCACCTCCCGGACCGCCGGGTGGCGCATCAAAATCCCCTCGACCTCGACGGACGAGATGTTCTCCCCGCCGCTGATGATCACGTCCTTGAAGCGGTCACGAATCTCCGCATAGCCGTCGGGGTGGACCACTGCCGCGTCACCACTGTGGAACCAGCCCCCGCGCATCGCTTCAGCGGTCGCCTCTGGATCGTTGTAATAGCCGTCCATCACGACGTTCCCGCGAACGACGATCTCACCGAGCGTCTGCCCATCACGTGGGACCGGGCGGTCGTGCTCATCGACCACACGCAGCTCGCCCGACGTGATGAGCTCGACGCCTTGACGGGCCTTAATCACAGACCGCGCCTCGAGACCCAGCGCCGCGTGCTCCGGTCGAGACTCACAGATCGCAATGAGGGGTGCAGTCTCGGTGAGGCCATAGACCTGGGTGAGGTTCCACCCGAGCTCACCCTCGACTCGCTGAATGGTCGCGGCCGCCGGCGGCGCCCCCGCGGTCACGACCCTGACCCCGCTAGGCACTTCGCCCCGGAGCTCGGGCGACGCGGTGGCCAGTCCGATCAACACCGTCGGCGCAGCGCACAGCATCGTGACAGATTCGTCCCGAATGAGACGGAACGCCATGGCCGGGTCGACCTTGCGGAGACACACATGCGTCCCGCCCACCGCCGTCACGATCCAGACGAAGGTCCAGCCGTTGGCGTGAAACATCGGTAAGGTCCACAGATACCGGTCGGCACAGGTCATCGGCAGATGAACGAGTGTCCCGACCACGTTCATGTAGGCATTCCGGTGGGTGATCATCACGCCCTTTGGACGCGACGTGGTTCCGCTGGTGTAGTTGATCGCGAGCAGATCGCGCTCGTCGACCGACGACCGCTCGAAGTCTCCCGACTCGGCGTCGAGCAGCCTCTCGTAGTCCAGCCAACCGTCGTGGGCCCCTTCGAGCGCCACCCAGTGCCGGACGTCGCCGCACGCCCCGCGAACCGTCTCGACGGTCTCGAGGTAGTCGGCGTGGGCACAGACAACCGTCGACCCGCTATGCTCGATGATGTATTCGATCTCGCGTGGCTTGAGGCGGAAATTGATCGGAACCAGCACCGCTCCGACCTGCGGCACGGCATAGAACGACTCGAGCTGCGAGTGGGTGTTCGCAGAGATGTACGCGATGCGGTCGCCCCTCGTCACGCCGAGGCGCTGTAGCGCGGCAGACCAGCGGTCGCAACGGTCACCGAACTGCTCATAGGTGAGTCGCATCGACCCGTCGACGACGGCCTCTCGGTCCGGATAGAGGGAACGCGACCGACGCTGGAAGTCGAGCGGTGTCAGTGGAGTCTCCACGGCTCCTCCTCGAACACCCTACTGCTGCTTCGGTCCGACCGTGTTTCGCAACACACCCACGTGCTCGAGCTCGACTTCGACGACATCACCCGGCTGCATGGCGCTGGTCGCCCCGGGGGTGCCGGTGAAGATCATGTCGCCAGCTTCGAGCGTCACGTATCGGGACACGTAGCTCACGATCTGGGCCGAGCCGAAGATCAGGTCTTTGGTCCGCTGCGCCTGCTTCACCTCTCCGTTCAACCGGGTCTGCAGCATCAGGTCGTTGTAGTCGATACCGGAAACCATGACCGGCCCGACCGGGCCAAACGTGTCCGCGCCCTTGGCACGGAACCACTGGAGATCGCCCTGCTGCCACGCACGCTCACTGACGTCGTTGCCAGGCGCCACGGCGAAAATGTACTGGTGCGCATCTTCCTCCGCCACGTTCTTGGCCGTCTTTCCGATGATCAGCACCATCTCGCCTTCGTAGTGCAGATTCGTGGCATCCGGGTAGTATCTGATCTCGGTGTCGTGGGGAATCAGCGACGTCGGGTACTTGGCAAAGAGTCCCGGATACGCAGCCGGGTCGGTCTCACCCAGATGGCTGCGGTAGTTGAACCCGACCGCGATGACCTTGCGTGGCGCCGTCGGGGTCAGCAACCTGACTGCTCCGAGCATCACAGGTGTTGCCGGTGCGCTGGCCCGCCGTGAAGATGTCACCTCGAAGCTCATGGATTGTCTCGTCCTCGAGGACGCCGTATGACACGTTGCCGTTGAATTCATACCGCACGTAGGTCGTCGCCTCCTGCGCGAACGCGGTGCCACCGGCGGTCAGGACAAGCATGGCGACCATGAACCGGATCATTTCTTGCATTTCTTCTCTCCTGCGGCTGGGGTCTTCGGGAACTCCGGAATATAGCACCGATCTTGAACGAATCCCAGCCGCCGTGCGGTATCGATACGCATGCTATTCTGCCGGCCAAAGGACCCCATCATGTCACGCGCTACAGAAACGACCAACGCTGCCCTTCGGGACCGCGACATCGCGCATCTCATCCACCCGCTGCACGACGCGGCCCTCCACGCGCACGCGAAGGTTTGGGTCAAGGGCGATGGTGCGGTGCTGACCGATGCCGATGGGCGCGAGTTCATCGACGGGCTGGCGGGGCTCTGGAACGTCACCGCCGGGCACGGGCGGACCGAGCTGGCCGAGGTCATGCGGGACCAGGCGGCGACACTGGCCTATGTCTCTGGCTACAGCGGGAGCTCGAACGCGCCGGCGATCGCGCTGGCCGAGCACCTCTCCGAGCTCTGTTACCCGTCCATCAATCACTTCTTCTTCACCAGCGGCGGCGGGGAAGCAACCGAGAGCAGCATCAAGATGTCCCGGGCCTACTGGAAGCTCAAGGGCAAACCGGACAAGACCAAAGTCATCTCGCGTATCGAGGCCTACCACGGCGTGACCATGGCGGCGATGAGCGCGACGGGACTCAGCATTTACTGGCCCCTGTTCGAGCCACGGGTCCCGGGCTTCATCCACATCCCATCACCGTACCCCTATCGCTACGAGGCTCCCGTCGGCACAAGCCAGGGAGTGGCCGCGGCGAATGAGCTGGAGCGGGCGATCCTCAGGGAAGGGCCGGACACCGTCGCGATGTTTATTGCGGAGCCGGTTCAAGGTGCGGGCGGCGTGATCGTGCCGCAGGACGACTACTTTACGCGAGTTCGGGAGATCTGCACACGATACGACGTGTTGTTCGTCGCGGACGAAGTCATCACCGCGTTCGGTCGAACGGGGAGGCTGTTCGCCCTGGATCACTGGGGCGTCGAGCCCGACATCGTACAGTTCGCCAAGGCGGTCACGTCGGGTTACTTCCCGTTTGGAGGTATCGGCGTCAGCGACGCGATCGCCCAGACCCTGCAGGACGACGGTCGAGCGTGGATGCACGCGTATACCTACAGCGGGCACCCGGTCGGGTGTGCCGTCGCACTGCGTACACTCCGGATCGTCGAAGACGAGGGCTTCCCGGAACAGGCCGCCACCAAGGGCCAGTACCTCTTCGATGCCCTAAAGGCGGCGTTGGGGAACCACCCCTCTGTCGGCGACATTCGGGGAAAGGGCTTGATGTCGGCGGTGGAGCTCGTGCAGGACAGGGCCACCAAACAGTCGTTTCCGCCCGCCGAGCAGATCGGTCGGCGTGTGAACCAGGCGACGATAGAGCGAGGATTATTCAGTCGCGTGAAGGGCGACAGTTACATCCTCGCGCCACCGATCGTGATCACCAACGAACAGATCGATCGGGCCGTCGAGATCCTGGCCGACTCGGTCCGGGCCGTCGTGGGCTGAGGCACCCCACACCGACCGCGATGCTGCTCAACTCAGTTGACAGCTGCATCCCCAGATCGTGCACTCGGACCCAAAATGAACACCTTCTTGCGAGTATGATTTCAGTATGAAATCATAATGATATCTTGAGGTGAAGAAACACACACCGAAAGGAGGAACTCGATGATCAAGGAAAAACTCCGCACGGCGCCGTCAGGCTGGTTGGCGCTCGGTGTCCTGGTCCCGCTTCTGGTCTTCACGGTTCTCGTGTTCATCCGTGGGCTCGCACAACAGGACGTCACCGTCATTCTGTTCAGCTCGTTCTTGATGACGGCTGCCATCATCTGTCTCGTCGGGCTGTTCATGGTCGAGCCGAATCAAGGAAGGGTGTTGCTGCTCTTTGGCAAGTACATGGGCACGGTTCGGGAACCGGGTCTACGGTGGGCGAACCCGTTTTACACGAAGAAGCCGGTTTCACTCCGCCAAGCCGGCGCCATCATCGCGGCCCGCACACGGATCGTCGAGGGCGCGGTGGGAATGGTCGAAATGGCCCTGGAAAAGCTGTCGAGCCAGCGCATTATCGACCTTGATGAGGACCGCAAGGCCAGCATGGTCAGCAACCTACTGGTTGTCTTGTGTGGCGACCGAGCCACCCAACCGGTCGTGAACACCGGCACGATCTATCAATAGCGTTCCTGAGCATGCCGCAACGGAAGCCGTTCCTGCTGCGGATCGACCCAGAGGTGCTGCAGGCGCTTCAGCGCTGGGCGAACGACGATCTGCGAAGTCTGAATGGACAGATCGAGTTCGTCCTGCGCGACGCGCTGCGGCGCAGCGGGCGCCTCACGCCAGCCGAAGACCAGCGCCAGAAACCGCGCCGGTGACACCCGCCGTCTGAACGCGACGACGACCTATAATGACCACCATGACGCTCGACTCTCTGAGCAGAGAAGACCTCGCGTCCCGCGAGGCTGAGCTGTCCATCGAGTATGCGCGGCTCAAGGATGTGGGTCTGGCGCTCGACCTGACACGCGGAAAACCCAGCCCCGAGCAGCTCGCACTCTCGGACGGTCTTGACATCGTCCTCGATGGCCAGTACGTCCTCGACGACGGTACAGATGTTCGCAATTACGGCGGCCTGACCGGCATCCGTGAGGCCCGTCGGCTCGGGGCCGAGCTGCTCGGCGTCCCGGAGGCTTTCGTCATCGCGGGCGGCAACGCCAGCCTAACGCTCATGTACCAGTACCTCTCGCACGCGCTGCTCCACGGTGCACTGGGCCCGGGCACGGCGTGGCGAGACGACGGCGGACAGCTCAAGTTCCTCTGCATCGTTCCGGGATACGACCGCCACTTCACGATAACCGAGGACCTTGGCTTTGAGATGATCAACGTCTCGATGCTGGAAGCCGGTCCGGATATGGACGATGTGGAGCGACGGGTTCGGGAAGATCCGTTGATCAAGGGGATCTGGTGCGTCCCCAAGTATCAAAATCCGACGGGGTATACATTCTCCGATGAGGTCGTTGAGCGGTTCGCCCGGCTTGGGGCGATCGCGGGACCCCACTTTCGCATCATGTGGGACAACGCCTACGCCGTGCACGACCTGTCTGGTGAAGGTGACTCCTTGGCGAACCTGATGGACGCATGTCAGGCTGCTGGCACCGTCGATTCGGTCGTCATGCTGGCGTCGACCTCCAAGATCACACGGGCCGGGGCCGGTGTCGCGTTCCTGGCCTGCTCACCGGACAATCTGAACCACTTCACGAAGCGGCTCGGCGTGCAGACCATCGGTCCAGATAAGGTCAACCAGTTGCGGCACGTCCGGTTCTTGAAAGATCGCCGGGGCATCGAGGCCCACATGCAGCGTCATGCCGAGATCGTGCGACCGAAGTTCGAAGCGGTGCTCGAGCACCTCGCTCATGGTCTCGACGGCGTGGCCGCCTGGACCCGACCTCGCGGGGGGTACTTCCTCTCCGTCGAGGTGCCGAACGGAACTGCGGCCAACGTGGTGCGGCTAGCCGGCGAGGCGGGCGTCAAGCTGACACCGGCCGGGTCGACGTTTCCTCTTCGACATGACCCTGACGACTCCAATATTCGGCTGGCACCGACCTACCCGAGTCTGGCGGAGCTCCACCAGGCCATGCCGGTGTTCGTGACCGCCACCAAGCTGGCCGCCGTGCGGCAGCGCCTTGGCGACTCGTCGAGCTAGTGTCCTGAAGGACACTAAAGCGCTTTTCATGACCGTGTGGTGCCCGGATAGCCGCAGTGTCGAAAGTAATTGCGGCATTCCTCGGGGCTGAAGTGCGGCAGACAGGCGCCGAGGAAAGGCCAGAGGGTTTCGGTGGATCGACAGCGGGCGGCGCGCACGAGGGCTTTGAGCTTCGCGAAGCAGAGTTCAATGGGATTGAGGTCCGGACTGTAGGGCGGCAGATAGCAGAGCGTGGCGCCGACGCGCTCGATCGCCTGGCGGACGCCGGCCACTTTGTGTGCGCTGAGGTTATCGGCGATGACGATGTCCCCGGGATGCAGGGTGGGCACGAGGATCTGTTCGATATAGGCGAGGAAGCTCGCCCCGTCGATGGCGCCGTCGAAGACCCCGGGCGCGGTCAGGCCAGTCACCCGCAGCGCTGCGAGAAACGTACTGGTCTGCCACCGGGCGCACGGCGCGTGGTCGTGGACGCGGGCCCCGCGGAGGGCCCGACCATACCGCCGCAGGAGATTGTTCGTCATGCCGGTTTCATCGAGAAAAACCAGGCGTGTCGGATCCCAGGTCGGCGCGGCGGCGTGCCACACGACCCGCGCGGCCGCGACGTCAGGTCGATCGTGTTCGGAGGGCCGGACCGTTTTTTTTGACGGTCACGTCCAGAGCCGCCACCGCGCGCCAGATCGTCGCCAGACTGGCCGGCGTGCCGAGCGCGTCCTTCAGCTCGGCTAAGGTGCGATCCGGTTGCTCCGCGATCAGCGCGGCCAGGGTGTGCAGGTGCGGCTCCAACATCCGGCGCCGCCCGTGCCGCTGGACGCGCGGCGCGACTTCGCCCGTCTCCCGCCGACGCTGCTTCAACAGCCGCACCCACGACCCGCTCACGCGGTACTTCACCGCAACGTCCGCGGCCTTCATCCCGGCATCACTGTCGAGCAGGGCCCGTTCTCGGAGATCCATCGAATAGGCTTGCATCGGTCCTCCTGCATTGGTGCATGCAGAAGTACCACGACGAGCCCAAGCAGTACAAGGGCTATCTGAAAAGCGCTTTAGGAGCCCGTGGTGGGCAATCCTCGCGTCACACTCTCTTCGACGAAGTCTGCGACCTCCGCGAAGTCGCCCATCACGGGGATCTCGCTGGGCAGCCGCAGGATCTCATCACGGTGCTCCAGATACGCCACGGCTGGTGTCTGATATCGAAGAGCCAGCCGTGCCTCGCTCGCGGTCCCCTCGCGGCCAGGAAGCAGAATGAGCGCCGATGATGTCAACACGTTGACGTGGTTCCGAGACGTCGGATCATCACCGGCCTCGCGTCCGACACCGAGGTGGGTGTAGATCGGAATCTCGACCCACGGATTGGGGTACCCGGGAACGGGCGGCCGCAGCGGATCCTCGGACACGGTCGGCACAATGCCGATGACTGAACCGGCACGTCCGTCAACGTCGACGAACGCCTGGGACACCTCACTCATCACCCCTGCGCCTGCCCCGGTCAGGAGGTGATAGCCCTGCCGCGCAATCCAGCGCCCCACCCGCTGCGCACGCTCCTGACACCGGTCCGAGTGTGACCCCATCACGCCGATCACAGGCCGACGGACGACGTGAAGCGAGAGCCCAGGCTTCGTCACGGTCGAGATTGTACTTGGCGCGGCCGCGCTGACTTATATAATCCGAATCGCATGGTGAAACGAATGGTGGTCGCTGTCCTCGCCCTTCTGGCGGCCGGGTGTGCGGCGGCCGGCTCAGGCTCCGCGACCGACCCGATCGACAGCGGGACCGAGCCGGTGCTGCTCACGGTCGAGACCCGCTCGGAGTGGCGGGTGTTGTGGATCGAAGGAGATACGGATCTCCCGGACGGCGCACTGGTCAACTACCGCGCTACCCACGAGCTGGCGCGGTCGGCCCCCACCGAGGAATGGCCAGCCACCAATCTGATCGATTCGGGTCGAGCGACGGTCCAAGATGGGCAGTACTGGACTCAGGTCAACACGCTGAACTGGCCTGCGGGAGAGGTGGTGGTCCTTGTTCAGTTTCCGCTACCGCCACAACCGTCGGAGGTCGACGCGAGGTACGGCGAGTTCGGGGAGCATCTCACCGGAGAGAACGTGACCGACCTCGGGGGCATGAAGGCGCTCGAAGTAGAATCTCGCTTCGAGCACCGGCCGTAGTCCCGTTCACGGCGCATATTCCGCCAACGCTGCCTGCAGCGCCGAGATGACATCGGCATCATGCGGCGGGCCGGTCTTCTCGTCGAGCACGATCTCCTGTGAATCGAGTGCATCGCCGTAGAATCGCTCGTTGGCGTCGCGATCGGCCCGAATCGTCGAGCCCTCGAGACTCACACCGGCAAAGAGCCCGCGGGTGCGAGAATAGCTGAGAATCTCCGCCTGCAGCAGGATGTCTGAGAACGGCGGAGCAAAAATAGACTACAGAGCGGCGGGATGAAGCCGCCTGAGGGCGGTGGAAAACCAGACCGCTCGCGTGGTCCACCGAGCATTCCCAGGGTGTTTTGTGGAACACAGGAGGGATGTATCGAGTGGAGCTCTATGCGGCGGTGCGGCGCAGCGTGTATGTGGAGGGATTGAGCGAGCGCGCGGCGGCGCGCCACTTCGGGCTGGCCCGCGAGACGGTGCGCAAGATGCTGCGGTACCGCCGGCCGCCCGGGTATCGCCGGGCGCAGCCGATCCGGCGTCCCAAGCTGGACGCCTTCACGGGGATCATCGATCAGATCCTCCGCGAGGATCAGTCCCGTCCGAAGAAGCAACGGCACACGGCCAAGCGCATCGGCGAGCGCTTACGGGCGGAGCACGGCTTCACGGGCGGCGACACGATCGTCAACACCTACGTGCGCGAGCGGCGGCTGGGCGGGCAGGAGATGTTCGTGCCGCTGGCGCATCCGCCGGGCGACGCCCAAGCCGACTTCGGCGAAGCACTGGTCGTGATCGCGGGCGTCGAATGCAAAGCGCACTACCTGGTCGTCGATCTCCCGCACAGCGACGACGGGTTCGTGAAGGCGTTTCCGGCTGAGACCACGGAGGCGTTCTGCGACGGGCACAACGCCGCGTTTCGCTATTTCGGTGGGGTGCCGCGGCGCATCGTCTATGACAACACCAAGCTGGCGGTGGCGCGGATCCTCGGGGACGGCACGCGCCAGCGGACGCAGGTCTTCAGCGAGCTCCAGTCGCACTACTTATTCGACGATCGTTTCGGACGCCCGGGCAAGGGCAACGACAAAGGGAAAGTGGAAGGGCTGGTCGGCTACGCCCGGCGCAACTTCTTCGTGCCGATTCCACGGTTCGACAGTTGGGACGCGTTGAACGCCGACCTCGCGTGCCAGTGCCGCGCGCGGCGCGGGCGCCGGCTGCGGCGGCACACGGAGACGATCGGGGAGCGCTTCGCGCGCGACCGCGCGGCGTTGTTGCCATTGCCGCCGGTCCCATATGACGCCCGCGAGACGCGCCCGACGCGGGTCACGTCGTTGTCCCTGGTGCGCGACCGCCGCAACGACTACTCGGTGCCGACCGCCTACGGCCACCGGGAGGTCTTAGTGAAGGGCTCGGTGGACGACGTCGTGATCGTGTGCGGGAGTGACGAGATCGCCCGGCATCGGCGCAGCTACGGGCGGGAGGAGTTGATCTTCGATCCGCGGCACTACCTGGCCTTGTTGGAGCGCAAGACGGGGGCACTCCATCAAGCGGCACCGCTCGCCGGGTGGGCGCTGCCAGAGGAGTTCCTCCGGCTGCGGCGTCTCTTAGAGGCGCGGCTGGGTAAGCCGGGCACGCGCGAGTACGTGCAGGTGTTGCGGCTGCTCGAGGACTTTCGGCTCGACCACGTCCGCGGCGCCGTCCAGGACGCCGTGCGCCTGGGGGCGATCGGGTTCGACGCCGTCAAGCATCTCGTGCTGTGCCGCCTCGACCCCCGGCCGGCCCGCCTCAATCTGGCGCAGTATCCGCATCTGCCGGTCGCCCGCGTGGCCACGACCGCGGCCGCGAACTACCTGGCACTCCTGGGGGCCGAGTGATGACGAAACCCACCCTACTGCTCGAGGCGCATCTCAAGGCCCTCCGCCTGCCGACCTTCTTGCGCGAGTACGACAAAGTGGCGCGGCACTGCGCCCAAGAAGGGCTGGACTGTTCGCGCTACTTATTCCGCCTCTGCGAGCTCGAGCTCCTCGATCGCGAGCAGCGCGCCACCGAGCGCCGCATCAAGGCCGCGAAGTTCCCGGTCTTGAAGAGTCTCGAGACCTTCGAGTTCCGTGCGATCCCGTCGGTGAACAAACGCCTCGTGCTGGAGCTGACCCGCTCGGAGTATCTCGACCGCAGAGAGAACGTGTTGGCGTTGGGCAACTCCGGCACGGGCAAGACGTATCTCGCGCTCGCGTTGGGACTCGCGGCCTGTCAGAAAGGCTATCGGGTGCGCTTCACTACCGCCGCCGCGCTCGTGAACGAACTCCTCGAGGCCCGGGATGACAAGCGCCTGCTGCGTGTGCAGAAACAGCTCGCGAAACAGGACCTCTTGATCGTGGACGAGCTCGGCTACGTGCCGTTATCGAAGACCGGCGCCGAGCTGTTATTCGAGATCTTCTCCCAGCGCTACGAGCAAGCGTCGACGCTGGTCACCTCGAATCTGCCCTTCAACGAATGGACCGAGATCTTCGGCTCCGAACGGCTGACGGGCGCGCTGCTCGATCGGCTGACGCATCACGTCCACATCCTGGAGCTGAACGGCGAGAGCTATCGCCTCGAACACAGCAAGAAAAGCCCGCCAGCCCGCGGCCGCTCCGGCATCCTGAAGCTTCCCCCCGCGACGCCGCTTTCAGGCACTCCGACCCACTGCCAGATGGTCTAGTTTTCCTCCGCCACGGTGGTCTAGTTTTGCTCCGCCCTTGACAGGCCAGTCACAGGAGAAATGAGATGCGTAAACGATTGCTCGAGTGCATCGGTGTGCTGGCGGCTATCATAGCCGTGACCGTCCTCCTGGAGCTTGCGCCGGTCCCGGTCGCGGGGCAGGCCCAGAGGAATCCGGGCCCGGCGGAGGCCACTCCGGCAGCCGCGACCGCGTGGGGCGAGCCGGACCTGCAGGGTATCTGGACCACCGACTACCAGATTCCCTTACAGCGCCCCGCTCGGTTTGCCGACCAAGAGTTTTTCACCGACGAGGAACGAGCCGAACTCGACCGTGAACGAGCGGACATCAATTATCGCGACCCGCGCTCGGAGCGCGGGAGCGAACAAGACGTCGGCGGTGCATACAACCGGGCGATCTATCTGACCTACAAACATACCGGCCGGCGCACATCACTGATCGTGGATCCGCCGGATGGGAGGATTCCTTCCTTCGCGCCGGAGGCGCAGAAGAGGCGGGCCGACCTACGCGAGTATCAGCTCGCCCTCCTGCAAGCCACAGACACCTGCAAGAACAACTTGCTCGGTTGCGCGGGCGGGCAGTACAGGCCACCGTCACCGAGGCGCGCGGAGGCGCCTCCGCACTACCTGACCAGCGCCGTGAATCGCGCCGACGGCCCAGAGGACCGAAGCTTGGGCGAGCGTTGTATGTCGGCTCGCCTGCCGGATTTTGGTGGGGCCGCTGGGTTTTTCCTCCAGGTGGTGCAGTCGCCTGGAACCGTGTCGATCTTCTATGACACGGGGCAGGGGCAAGGGTGGCAGCGCACCATCCCCGTGACCGAGCGTCCGCATCTGCCCTCACACGTGCGCCGGTGGTGGGGGGACTCGCGCGGTCGGTGGGAGGGGAATACGCTGGTCGTCGACGTCACCAATTTCAGCCCCAAGACGGACTTCCAAGGATCCCGCGAGAACCTGCATCTCACTGAACGCTGGACACGCCTCGACACGGAGACGATCGAGTATGTCGTCACGATGGAGGACCCGACGACGTGGACGCAACCGTGGACCGTCGCGCTCGAACTGAGCCGGCAAAGCAACGAAGCAAATCGGATCTACAAGGAGCCGCGCTGTCACGAGGGGAACTACGGCATGCCGGGGTTGCTCGCCGGCGGTCGTGTCCAGGAGCAGGCGTTTGCCGAAGGCCGGGGTCCGGATCCGGCCACCACGTGCACGGCTGGATGTGGCTCTCGATTTGATGGTGAGAATCGTGATCCGCTCCGCTAAAGGGAAGACGACACGCTGAGATTCCGCCGTGAAACCGTTTACACGGTTCGGGCCGTGCAGTGCTGCACTTGGCGGATGTAAAGCGGGTTCACAACACCTTGTTCATGCGGTCGAGGAGTTCGGTTCGGTCCATCGGTGCAGCTTCGTTGCGAGTGAGTCTGCGGAAGAAGAGGATGGCAGCGATGGCAACTAGTGCGACGCCACCTATGACCGCGAGTGTCATGCCGCTCTTATCGGTGCCTAGACAGGGGTCGTGTAGTCGGTCGTGTCAGCCGGGTCGAGCTTCGCGTCCCTGGCCCGACACACTTCGCCCATCCCGCCTTCGCCGATCTTGGCGGTAACGGCGTACGGGCCGAGGGTGGTGCCGGAGGAAAGAGACATGGTCAGTTCACCGGCACATGCTCGAGCAGCTCTTGATGCCAGTCTTGAATGATGGTGAGTTCCGTGGTGGAGGGACTCGCCTCCAGATCGTCCCGCGTGAGCAGAAAGCGCTGTCCATCGGAGGTTACGTCGACATCGAAGGTCGAGAACGACCGAAGATCGAATAGAGGCTCGGGTGTCCCGAACGCAAACGTCGTCCCGACCGATACGGGGACAGACATCAGCGTTCCCGTCGCGTTCCGATAGAACAGTTCTGCGCCATCCGGCCTCCACAACGGCCGCACCCCCTCGTCGGTAGAGATCTGCCAGCGGTTCTCGCTCACCTCTGGAAACGGCCGAACGTACACCTCGGGTCGCCCAGACTGCGACGAGACATAGGCGAGCCAGCGGCCGTCAGCCGTCAGTGAGCTCGGGAATCCAGCGATCGGTTCACGCAGGATCGGCTCGGGTGTCTGCCCCTCAGGTCCGACACTGAGGACCTCCCCGCTTCCGCCGCGAAACACGACCGTTTCGCCATCGCCGGACCAGGTGACGACGCGCCGGAGATCGGAACGTAGCCGGCGACATATCTTGGGGGTAGGACGCTGCGCCAAGTCTGTGAGATCAGATCATCCGAGTGGTTTGGCTCAGGAGCTGCGCTAAGCGCCCACCCCATGACCGGCTAGGATCAGCCACCACCGAACAGTGCGGCGATCTCTGGGGGCAACACTTGGAAGAGCCAGATCGCAGCAGCTCTTCGACATCCCGGAAGCTCAGGCAGTATCTGTGATACAACCAGAGGTCAGCGTGAACTACGCCCATCCGCTGAAGTTTGGCCCGTAATGGGGCGCCTTGCGCTGGACGGACAGCCAAGTTGATCGGTTAGGATTCACTCGGAAACTGATTCCAATTTCAGACAAGTCACCTGTCTCGTGTTCCAGGGGGGTGTGAGATGCGCCGACGATTACTTGAGCTGGTTAGTGTGATGACGGTGGTCGCGGCCGTAACAGTGCTTCTGAAACTGGCGCCGGACCCGGTGGCAGGCTCGCTGGGCAGCTTCGTCGAGGTCGCTGCCCAGGCCCAGACGGCTCCGGGCCAACCTGCGGCGGCCGCTGCCGTCCCCACCCCGTGGGGCGAGGCGGACCTGCAGGGCATCTGGACCGCGATCTATGAGATCCCTCTGGAGCGACCGACCCGGTTTGCCGACCGAGAGTTTTTCACGGACGAGGAAAGGGCGGAACTGGATGAGGAACGCGCGCGCATCATCTCGGGAGATACCCGGCGCGCGTCTCGAGGGAGCGAGCAGGATGTCGGCGGCGCATACGCCGCCGATATCTATCTTTCTCACAAGCAGCTGGGCCGGCGGACGTCACTGATTGTGGATCCCCTGGATGGGAGAATTCCTCCCCTCACGGCGGAAGCGCAGGATCGGCGCGGTGCCATCCGCGAATACCAGCTTGCGCTACTGCAGGCCACACAGGTGTGTAAGAACGACCTGCCCGCCTGCGCGGGCGGGCAGTACGGGCCGCCCTCGCCGAGGAGATCGGATCCGCCCCCATACTACCCGGCGACAGGCGCGGCCGGGGGTGGCGCCTTCAATCGCGCCGACGGCCCCGAAGACCGAGGCCTGGGGGAGCGGTGTATGTCGGCCCGCATGCCCGATCTCGGCAGCGTCGTCGGTTTCTTCCTGGAGATTGTGCAGACGCCTGGAACCGTGTCGATGTTCTATGACACCGGCCAGGGGCAAGGCTGGCCGCGCATTATCCCCGTGACCGATCGTCCGCATCTGCCCTCCCACGTCCGTCAGTGGTGGGGGGACTCGCGTGCTCAGTGGGAGGGTGACACGCTGGTCGTGGACGTGACCAATTTCAGCCCTAAGACCGACTACCAGGGGTCCCGCGAGAACCTGCATCTCATCGAGCGCTGGACACGCATCGACGCGGAAACGCTCGAGTACGTCGTCACGATGGAGGACCCGACGACCTGGACGCAACCGTGGACCGCCGTGCTCGAACTGAGGCGACAAAGTAACGAAGCGAATCGGGTCTACAAGGAACCGCGGTGTCACGAAGGGAACTATGGCATGCCGGGGTTGCTCGCAGGCGCGCGTCTCGAGGAGCAGGCGTTCGCCGAGGGGCGAGGGCCGGACCCGGCCACGCTGTGCAGCGCTGGATGTGGCGGATTCGCCGCAGGATTCGCCGATTCCGGCCCAGAATCTAATCCGTTGCAGCGATGACCATCCGCCCTGGGTGCCATCGAAGATCTCGATCGACTCGCCCGGTTCGAGCGTGAAGCCAAAGTCCTGGCATCGCTGGACCATCCCAACATCGGTGGCACTCATAATCTTGAAGAGTCAGGGGCCATCAAGGGGCTGGTCGAGGGACCGACGCTGACAGAGCTGACAGAGAGGATGCGTCACCCTCCGGCTTCGCCGAACCTGTAACCGGACGTCAACGGGAGGAAGACGAGATGAAGTCCACGACGATGACGAAGTTTTTCGTGGCCGGAGCCTGTGTGGTCGGATTCGGTCTCGGATGGGCGGTCAAGGGAGGTCACAGTGTGGTTGAGGCCCAGGTGCCTGACGCGCCCTTCATGATGCAACGGATCTATACAGGTACCGATGGACTGTCCCACGTCGAAAACATCGAATTGAACGTGCAGTCGGTGATGGAGGAGGTCACCGGCATGAGCGTGCGTGTGTCACCGCCCGGAAGCTTCAGCGATCTCCATGTGGCTCCGGGGCGCCGATACATCATCAATCTGACGGGTGGCGGACAGCTCGGGGTGGCGGAAGGCAAAGTCGATTTGCCCGCCGGGTCGATCGAATACATCGACGATCTCACCGGGATGGGGCACACGACGGCGAACGTCGGCAACACACCTCGCATGTCGATCCACCTCGAGTTCGCGGACCAGAACCAGATCATCGGACCCACAAGTAACAGCCAGTGATACCAATGAAACAGTCACCGGTGGTCGAGACGACCTCCGCCTGCTCACTCGCGAATATGTCGAGCACTACCATCAGGAGCGGAACCACCAGGGGCTACAGGACTGGGGAGATCGAGCCCTATTTGGAAGCCGCTTCTGACGTGCGAGAGCCGGAAAGCATGGTCGCCATGCTGTAGTTTCCCTCGTGGCAGCCGTACTCATACACCTCGTCCGCAATCCTGGTCCAGGGGACCTCCCCGGTCCATGGGTGCGTCCATGTTTTCGGATCCTCGATCGTGAATCTGTACTCGATCGTGTCAGCATCGACGCGTCTGAAGCGTTCGACTACGCGCAACGCGTCGGTGGGTTTCGCGTTGTTGGCGGCTCGGATCACCGTCTTGTCGGAAAAATGGGTCGTCTCGACGACCAGTGTGTCGCCCTCCCAATGCCCACGCGCATCCCCCAACCACTGTCGCACGCCGCGCGCGACGTGGGGACGTCCGTCCAGCGGGATGATCCGCACGTCATGGATCATCTCGATGAAAATGGCCACGTAGTCCGGCGTCTGCAGGATCTGATAATTGTTGTTATACGCCGTGGGAAGCATCGGCGGTCCGGCGGTCGGCCACAAGATGCACCGGTCGTTGAGATCGAGGTCCTCCCAGGTGTCGATGAGGCCCCGTCCCCTCCGAGCTGCCTCTAGTCTTCGCACTTCCTGTGGCGATGGTGCCTTCGCTTGCGCCTCCGGCGTCAAGGAAGGCAGCCTGCCATCGGACGGATCAATAATGATCGACGTTCGTCTGGTCCCCACGACCGCTGTCCCTCGGTCGAACCAATGCGTGTTGTAGTTGCCGACGATGTCGGCCGGCACCTCGCTGTCACGGGCGGCGTCCTCCGCCGCTCGGAGTTGCTCCAGTTCGGCGGCCTCTTCGACCGTCAGGAATTCCTTCCCTGCAAGCGCCGTCGGCCGTTCGAACGGCGTAATCGTCTTGTTGGTGAACGTCCCCTGCAGGTCGGGATCGCCCCAGGCCGTCCGAAGGGGCGATGCGGTCTGGCCGACCAAGGACACCGGCATGACCCAGACTAGCGCGAGCACAACCGCCAGCATACTCACGGACGCGAGAGACTGATGACGCATCTGACCCTCCTCTGTCGTAGACGTTCGCGACACTCGTTGCTGGATCTTACAACGAAGGCTGCCTGGGCCCCAGTCGGTATGGGCAGCGCATGTGGGTGTCGTCGCGCGGGGATATGAAGAGCGCCGAATCGAGGAGGGAGGGTGAGCGAAAGTTAGTTGGAAATTGAAGCGGCTCCAAACCCTGTGGTTTGATGACGTTGACACAAACGGACATCACCCCACGAGAGAAAGGAGCCGAGATGAGCAGTGTCCTACGTCCGGTCAGGAAGCGCAAGAAGGGTCGCACGCTGGGTCCGGTCGACATCGTCCGCCGCGAGGACTACGCCGATCTGGAGCTCGACGCCAAGGTGGAGCTGATCCGCTCCTTGGTCCCCCTGGGCTTGATGCACGTGGAGGAGGTGCTCGACGCGGAGGTGACGGCGCTGGCCGGCGAGCGCTACGCCCGCAAGGACGCGTCGATCGGGGGACGCCGTCACGGCGGCAACCCCGGGACGGTGGGCCTGGCGGGGCAGCGCGTGCCGATTCGTGTACCGCGGATTCGTCGTGTCGCGGGCGGCGAGATTCCGCTGCGGTCGTACGCGGCGTTGCATGGCGATGGTGCGGTGAACGACTTGCTGCTGAAGCGCGTGCTGTATGGGATCTCATGCCGCAACTACGAGGCTGCCGCCGAGGCGATTCCCGGGGCGATCGGGCTGTCGGGGTCGACGGTGTCCCGGGGGTTTATCCAGGCCAGCGCGGCGCAACTCCGGGAGTTCCAAGAGCGGGACCTGTCCGGTGAGGACGTGGTGGCCGTGGTCCTGGATGGCAAGACGTTCGCCGAGGCCACGATGGTCATCGCGCTAGGCATCACGATGTCCGGGGAAAAACGCTTCCTCGGCTTGGTCGAAACGGACACGGAGAACGAGCGGGTGCTGACGCCGTTCCTGCGGTCGTTGGTCGAGCGGGGCCTCGACCTCTCCCAGGGCGTGCTGGTGATCCTCGACGGCGGCAAGGGGCTGCGTGCGGCCGTCCGGAAGGCCTTTCGGGACCGGACCCTGGTCCACCGGTGCCAGTGGCACAAGCGTGAAAACGTGGTGAGTCACTTGGCCAAGCGCGAGCAGGCGGTGTGGCGCCAGCGCCTCCAGCGCGCCTACAACCGCCCGGCGTATCCAGAGGCTCTGGGTGCGCTCGAGACGCTCCATCGCGAGCTGGAGGACCGGAACCAATCCGCGGCCGGCAGCCTGGCCGAAGGCCTGGACGAGACCCTGACGCTGCATCGCCTCGGGCTGTACGGGGTGCTGGGCCGGTCACTGAAGACGACGAACTGTCTGGAGTCCATCAATGCGCTCGTCGAGGAACGCTGTGCGAAGGTCGATCACTGGCAGAACTCGAGCCAACGCCACCGCTGGCTGGCCACTGCGCTCCTCGACATCGAACCGCGCTTGCGCAAGGTGATGGGCTACCGCCACCTGCCCACGCTCCGTGCCGCGCTGAAGCGAGAACTGAAGATAGACACGACGACGTCGAAGAAGAAAGCCGCGTGATGAATCAGGAGCCGTAGAGAGTTTCAACTAAGAATGGGCTTGACTCCGAGGAGGTTCTTGACCTCGAAGGAGTCAACCGATAACCTGCCGGTGCGAAGGGGGAGGCCCATGCGATCCAGCCTATTGAAACTGACACTCGTACTCGTGGCGGTGGCCATCACGTCTGGCGTGCCGACGGCCCAAAGCTCCAACGTGATGACGGGTGTCGGTCCCGCGATCCAGTACTTGGGACCACTGACGTTTGGCCCCGACGCCACCTTGTTTGCCGCCGATTCACAGGACGTCTTCATCTATGCCCTCGATCTGAGTCAGCATGTCGAAGGAGGGACGCCTGGCACACAAGATATCCCTGCCCTCGACCAGGAGATCGCGGCACTTCTGGGGACAGACGTCGGCAACGTGATCGTCACGGACCTGGCTGTGTACCCGAGGACTCGCAATGCTTTTGTCTCTGTGATGCGTGGACTGGGGGCCGACGCCACACCCGTGTTGCTCCGCGTCGATGGCGCCGGAGACATCAACGTCATCCCGCTCGATCAGGTCCCGTACTCCAGCGTGAAGCTGCCGAACCCGCCGGACGAGATCACCCCTCTCGTTCTCCAGGGTGGGCGAGAGTTTCCGATTTCCAACTACCCTCACGATCAGGACCCTGAAGGATCAGTGTTCGGTGTGCAGACGATCACGGACCTAGCGTATACCGAGGGACGGCTGTATGTGGCGGGACTGTCGAATGAGGAATTCGCCTCGAAGCTCCGTTCAATCGCCTATCCCTTCACGAGCGTGGACGAGGGCACGAGTGTCGAGATCTGGCACGCGCCCCATGACCAGTTCGAGACACGCTCACCCGTGTATACCTTCGTTCCCTACATGATCGACAACGAACCGCACCTCATTGCGTCCTACCTCTGCACACCGCTCGTGAAGTTTCCGGTGTCGAGCCTTAGGCCTGGTGCCGACGTGCGCGGCGTGACGATCGCCGAGTTCGGGAGCGGCAACAGACCGCTCGACATGATCGTGTACCAGAAGGACGGCGAGGACTTCCTGCTGATGTCCAACAACCGGCACGGTGTGATGAAGATTCCAACCGTCGGGTTCGCGACGTCGCCGGCGATCAACGAGGCTGTTCCGGACGGCGAGACAGCGGGTGTGGCGCATCAACGGATTCAGTCGATGACCGGTGTCGAGCAGCTCGATCTGCTGGATGATGGCCACGCCCTCGTCCTGGCCAGATCGGACCAGAGTGTCTTGAATCTCGAAGCGGTCGCACTGCCCTGAAGCGGGTCATGTCGGAACCTGCGGGCTCCCGATCGCCTGCCGCCAGCTGGCGCTGCGATGTCCGGAGGAGGTGCTCGACGGGGAGCGGCGTGGGCCTCACGCTGGTCCTCGCGGTAGGGCTCGCCTGCACCGGTCCGTCCGATCACCTCGCGAGCAGCGATGCTCTGCCGACACCTCAGATCCGATTGAATCCACAACGTGATCCGACCGGAGCACGGACGATCGACCTGGTCGGATTGCCTGTCGACGCGTTGTCAGCCGTCCGTGAGGCGGCGCTGACGTCGGATGAGTGGACCGGGTGGCTCCGCGTCTCGGTTGCGGGCAGCGACGAGGACGTGTGGAATCTACCGCCTGTGCTCGGAACCTACTCGGTCTCGAACGATTCAATCCGTTTCAGCCCCCTGTTCGATTTCGATCCCGGCAGGTCCTATCGGGTGGTCGTCGCCCCGTCTCGACTCCCTGCGCGGCTGAACGGCGTGAACGGTGGCTGGCGCTCACGGTCGATCGATGTGACGGTAGGGGAGCCCGCGGCAGAAAGACAACCGGCAACGACCGTGGTGGAGGTGTACCCCACGGCTGACGTGGTTCCCGAAAACCTCCTCCGGCTCTACATCTACTTTTCCGGACCGATGGGTCTCAAGGGTGGTGCCGAGTCTGTGCACCTTCTAGACGCGGACGGCGACGTCGTCGAGGATCCCTTTCTGCCGCTGGACGTGGCGTTGTGGAACGAGGATCGCACCAGGTATACGCTGCTCTTCGACCCAGGGCGCGTCAAGCGTGGCATCTTGCCCAACGAGCGGATGGGGCGGCCGATCACGGCGGGTGACACGAACACGCTTGTGGTCGATCGGGAGTGGCGCGATGGATCGGGGCTTCCGCTCGTCGCATCATTCAGACGCCAGTTCACGGTCGGTCCGCCAGATGACCGGGCCATCGATCCTGCCGAGTGGGACGTATCGCCGCCGGTGGCGGGGACCCACGATCCCGTTGTCGTGTCGCTGCGACGGTCGCTCGACTACGCGCTCTTGCAGCGGGCGATCTTCGTGACGACGGCCCGTGGCGACGTCGTTGATGGAGAGACTGAGATCGGGGCGGCCGAAACACGGTGGGTCTTCACACCACGCGAGTCGTGGGGCACCGGCGAGTACCGCCTGGTGGTGCGTCCCATTCTCGAGGACCCGGCAGGCAATCGGGTCGGACGGCCGTTCGAACTCAGTTCGTCCGAAGGTGCCGGTCGGCGGGGCCAGGCTTCGGGAGCTTCTTTGCCGTTTCTGCCGCGACCAGCGCGCTGACCCCCCACCTCAAAACCTGAATAACCTGTGGCTGTCACTGCGGCCCACACCGTGAACGATCGTGCTCGCAACATTCGGTGATGAACCGACTTCAGCCCGGTGTCGCCCCACGTTCCGCCAGCAGATCCTCGACATCCCGGAAGCTCAGGCAGATTCCAGTTCCCAACCCATTTCTCGAGTGTTATGTTAGATGCGAGTGACGGGTAGGTGCAGACCGACAGGTGAGGAGGGCTGAGATGACCAGACGGTATCTCGCGGCGGTCGCGGCGGTGGCGGTAGTTGCGTTGCTTGTTCCCTTGCCCGTGGCTGGGCAGGCTCGCACTCCATGGGGTGATCCGGACCTGCAAGGCGTCTGGGACCACCGTACCCTGACGCCCTTGGAGCGGCCTGATCAGCTGGCAGGAAAAGAGGTGTTTACCGAGGAGGAAGCGGCTCAATTCCAAGCCGAACAGTTGTCTGATATCGAAGGTCGCGATGATGCGGTCCCCGCCGACATCGTGGGCAACTACAACCAGTTCTGGTTCGACCGAGGCACGACAGTCGTCGCGACCAGACGCACGTCGCGGATCGTGGATCCATCCGATGGACGACTGCCACCACTGACGCCGGAGGCGCAGCGGCACTCCACATCGCCGGAGGCACAGCGGGTTACCCAGGCAGGCCGCGGCATCGTCCCCCCGGTCTCATGGGCGGACCTCTCGCCGGGGTCCCGGTGCATCCATCACGGCAAGGCCGGCCCGCCCATCAACCCTGGTGCATACAACAATAATATCCAGCTGTTTCAGGCGCCCGGCTATGTCGCGATTCTCAACGAGCAGATTCACAGCGTGCGGGTCATCCCGCTGGATGGCCGGCCACATCTTGGACCCGGGATTCGGCAGTGGATGGGAGATTCCCGCGGGCGCTGGGACGGCGAGGTTCTGATTATCGAGACAACGAACTTCAACGGGAAACATGCACGGGCCGGGCGACCGACTCTAACTTCTAGCGAGCGCCAGTCTTTAACCGAACGGTTTAGTCGACTGGACGCGGAGACGCTTCTCTACGAGTACACGGTCACCGATCCGGCCACATGGTCAGAACCTTGGACCGCACAAGTCACGATGAACAAGAGCCAGGATCTGCTCTACGAGTACGCGTGTCACGAGGGGAATTACAGCATGGCGGTCCGCCTCGCCGGAGCTCGCGCCACCGAAAGGGAGGCAGCCGCGAACAGTGTGTCGAGGTAGGCCCTGACGCGTGGCCGCGTCGACATGGTCGGGAACCCGGAAGCCTGGTTCAGGGCGGGAGGACAGGTGATGGATGTGAAAACAACGGTCGTGTTGGCTCTCACCGGGGTGTTCGCTATCGGTGGGGCCACGCTCGGCGCCGAGGAAATGACGTTGACGGGCACCGTGGGCGATGCGGCCTGCGGTGTCACGCACAATTCCAGACGGCTGCTTGCGCTCCGCGGTCCGGACGAGACGCCAGACGACGGTGCGAAGTGCACCATGGCGTGCGTCGGGCACGTCGGGACTGGGGCCGATTTCGCGCTCATCGTCGCGGACACGGCCTATACGCTCGAGACCTCCGACGAAGACGTGATGGCGGAGCTCGAGAAGCTGGCCGGCATGATGGCGACGATCACCGGTGACGTCACTGGCGAGACGATCGCTGTCGCGTCGGTGACGATGGCGCACTAGTCGTCTCGCACCCGGACGTCGAAGGTCGTCAGGCCAGCCAGTCGCGAACGTTCTCGAAGTGATTCGGCGTCGGGGCCGCAGACATGAGTCCACCGAGCTCGGACCAGATGCTCTGGACCCCAGTCGCAGCCGACTCTGCGGCCGCCTGCGACTCATAGATCGCCGTGGTCACACCGTGTTGCCGCCTTCAGACCGCCAGCTCGTATCCGCCGAGATAACACCAAGGAGCCACCGCCAAGATCGGCGAAGGCGGTATGGGTGAAGTGTATCGGGCGAGAGATACCAAGCTCGACCGATGTGCGGTCGCCAGATTACCGGCAGGGGAATGCACCCTGTAGAGCCCGAAGAATCAGAGTGATGTCTTCCTCATGTAGCTCTTCTGGGTGATCGTCGAGATACGAACCGTCGCGCCGTATAATCCGGCTGAACTGCGTCAATAGATTCACGAGAACCCATACCCATGGCCCTCAACGTCGGCTCCCGACTCGGCCACTACGACGTCACCGCCCTCATCGGCGAGGGCGGCATGGGCCAGGTCTATCAGGCGACCGATACCAAGCTGAACCGCGAGGTGGCGCTGAAGATCCTGCCTGAGGCATTCGCTGGCGACCCTGACCGCCTGGCGCGGTTCCAACGCGAAGCGCAAGTCCTCGCTAGCCTGAACCACCCAAACATCGCGCAGATCCACGGCCTCGAAGAAAGTGACGGCACTCGTGCGTTGGTGCTGGAGTTGGTTGAGGGGCCAACACTTGCTGACCGGATCGCCCAGGGACCCATCCCCGTTGATGAAGCTCTCCCGATAGCGAAGCAGATCGCAGAGGCACTGGAGGCTGCACACGAAGCCGGTGTGATCCATCGCGATCTGAAGCCAGCCAACATCAAAGTTAAGGACGACGGGACCGTGAAGGTCTTGGACTTCGGGCTGGCGAAGGCTTTGGATACTGCTCCTGTGGGTGATCCATCACTGTCACCGACGCTGACCGCAGCCGCTACCCAGATGGGCGTGATCATGGGGACGGCGGCGTATATGTCGCCAGAGCAAGCGCGAGGAAGAGCGGTTGATAGCCGGGCGGATATTTGGGGGTTTGGTGTCGTCCTCTACGAGATGCTGACCGGCAAGCGTGCGTTCGAGGGAGAGGATGTGTCACTGACGCTATCAACCGTGCTTCAGCGTGAGCCTGACTGGTCCCTTCTGCCTGTCGACGTTCCTGTGGGTGTGCTCACTTGCCTGCGTCGCTGTCTCGAGAAGGATTCAAGGCAGCGCATCCAGGCGGCCGGTGACGTGCGGCTAGTGATTGGTGGGGCCTTCGACATTCCCGGGAACGCTGCCGGTGATTTGTCGTCCGATCGACCGCAGAGCTCTTCCAGGTGGCGGCTGGGGCTCGTTGCTGTCCCGGTCGCGTTGCTCGCGGCGGTAACGGGTTTCCTCGTCGGAGGCGGAACCGATGAGAATGCCCTTCCCGTGATGCGCACGTCGATCAGTCTGCCGCACCCGGACGGCCTGTTCGACATTCGAGGTGCCCTCGCAGTGGCGCCTGATGGTCGGGTCGTAGTCTACGTGACGAACGACGCACGCTTGTATCAGCGACCGCTCGATCAGCAGGAACCGGTCGAGATCGCCACAGATGGGCCCGCGTCGACACCGTTCTTTTCACCTGACGGTGAGTGGCTCGGCTACTACGCAGAAGATACGGCGGAGTTCAGGAAGGTATCGCTGAGACAGGGCACTGCCACGGTCATTGTTGGTAGCGCGCGCATCCCGGCTGGGGTGAGCTGGAGCGCCGACAACAGGATTCTGTTCGGGCAAGGGGCCGACGGGATTGGGCAGGTTTCGGCGGATGGCGGTACTACGGAAGTCTTGGTCGCGGTCGAGGACGGCGAACAGGCATCTCAACCATCGCTGCTCCCGGATGGAGAAACGTTGTTGTTTACCCTGGCCGACCGCGACGTCGTAGAGAGGTTGCCTCCCGACGCAGGTCGTGGAAGTTGAGGCCGTTAATCCCCGCTCTGCGACACGTGACTCGCCAGGCCGTCTTGACCGCCCCGACGCGCTCGCCGATCTCGTTACCGAAGAACGTAGGCGTCGGGGCCGAAGGCCCGTCCGTGCGGTCCGTGACGACGCATGTCGAGCAGCGCCTCGCAACGGTCGGGAGATCGGGATGAACCGCGCCCGCCGCGCGTTGGTCTTGTCGGCGGGAAAGTGCAGCTCGTTTCGCTCCCACTTGACTTGTCGCCGTTGGAGCGACCACAGCTCGCCTTGACGGCAGCATGTTTCCAACGCGGCCACGATGAGCGCCCAAAAGTGGGGACTGGCTTCCGCGAGTAGACGCTCTTCTTCACCGGGTTCCAGGCGGCGATGGCGGGGAGCTTCCTTCAGCATGCGGACCGCGGTGACCGAGCCGACTTTGAATGGGGTGCGTTCCACATATCCCTTCAAGACCGCCAGTTGAACATCGCCCGGAGCAACCCCAAACAGCGGTTGACCGAGACGATGCCACCCCGGATCCCACGACTCGTGGACAGAACGATGTCCCGGTAGGCGTCGAGGTCTCCTGCGGTGATCGACGAAGCTGCCCAGGAGCCGAAGGGGAGTGGTCTTCCGCTCGGCCCAGCCGGCCGATTCTCTGCACCTCGTTGATCGTGCGATCGCGAGCGTCCGACCGTGGTCGCCGTCGAGACACGCGTGCTGACTTGGTTGGTGGAACCACGAAGGTCGCGCCCCGCGCAGTCGCCGTATCGTCGACCGCGATCGTGTCGTAGGCCGGGTCGGCCGTGACACGTGCGATGTTGGCGTCGAGTGCCTCGATCACGCCGATGCCGGCTGTCGCGTCCTCGACCGCCGTATCGGTCAGCGCGTGGGCTACTATCACACCCGACCGGTCGACGCCGAGATGGAGCTTCTTCCAGCCGCGCTGGCCTCGAACACCGTGCTTCGCCGCCGCCCATTCACCTTCGCCCACAATAGAAAGGCCCGTGCTATCGACGATGAGATGGATGCGCCGCTTGGCCGGGACGCGGTGCAGCCCGACTTCGAGGTGGCGGCTTCGGCGAGAAAGTGTGGTGTGGTCCGGCGCTTCGAGGTCGACATCCATCAAGGAGAGAACCGATCGCAAGAAGCCCTCCGCTTGGCGCAAGGGCAACCGGAAGACGAGCCTAAGCGTCAACGCGATCCTGATCGCGAAATCCGAGAACCGCTTCTGCCCACGAGGTTAACCGGACGGCAAAGGGCGCCACGCGGCCCTCACGTCGGTTGAGAGCCACAGCGTCACGTCACCTCGCTGCACGAGCGCTCGCTCGTACGCCGGGGCAGTCGAACAAGACCACCGGATCGGCGATCGCTTACCGGGCGGAGGAGCCGTGCACCAATGATGGGATGGACTCCTCCCGCTGGTGCGGCATCATCGTGCCAGTGGTAAAACGGCCTCTACGGGCCACAGCTGAGGAGGAGTCCAGATGCAACATACAACGATCGCCGTTGACCTCGCCAAGTCCGTGTTTCAAGTGGCGGTCTCGCATCACACGGGGCGTGTGGATGAAGAGCATCGGTTGACCCGGGCCCGGTTCCTGCGGTTCTTCGCCCAGCGCCCGGCCGCGACCGTGTTGCTCGAAGCCTGCGGGTCGGCGCACCATTGGGCGCGCACCCTGGAACAACTCGGCCACACCGTCCAGTTGCTGCCCCCGCATGAGACCCGCCGGTCTGTCCGTCGCAATAAGACCGATCGCGCGGATGCGAAAGCGCTGCTCGAAGCGGCCCGGAACGAGGAGATCCATCCGGTGCCGGTCAAGTCGGTGTCGCAGCAAGCCGTCGCGTCCCTCCATCGCGTGCGCACGACGTGGGTCCGGACCCGGACGGCGCGGCTCAATACGCTGCGCGGACTGCTCCGCGAGTTTGGCGTGACGATACCAGTGGGCGCGCGCCACGTCGTCCCACAGGTCCGCGCGCTGGTCGAAGATGCGGAGGCGTCCGTCCCGATGGCCTTGCGCCCCAGTCTGGCCGCGCTGTGTGACGAGATCCGGACGCTCGAGCAGCGGATACACGGACTGGAACGCGAGCTGGCCGCGCTCGCCCAGCAGGTGCCGCACGTGGCGCACCTCCGCACCATCCCGGGCATCGGCCTACTCAACGCCACCGCGCTGGTCGCGTGTGTCGGCGACGTGCGGCGGTTTCCGTCGGGCCGACACTTTGCCAGCTATCTGGGGCTCACGCCGCGCGAACACTCCAGCGGGAATCGCCGGCAGCTGGGCGCTATCAGCAAACAAGGCGACCGCTATCTCCGCACCTTGCTCATGCATGGCGCCCGGGCCGTGCTGTCCCACAGCGGCAACCCGCAGAAGACCACGCCGTTCCGGACCTGGGCGCGCGCGATTGCCGCGCGCCGCGGGGCGAACATTGCCACCGCCGCGATCGCCAACCGGCTGGCCCGGATGGTGTGGCGGGTGTGGCGTGACGACCGACCCTTTGTGGCTGAAACCCGCATCGCGGCGTAGCCCCGTGGTGACCACTGAACCGTAATCTCTCCAGGAGGACTGCCGCGCGACAGGATGGCACACCGGTCAGACCGGCGCGGGGATACGCCGACGACAGGGGCTGGCCAGACAGGGCCGTACCAACGATTGGCATCCCCGCGCGCAGTTACCATCGTGGCCCGGAGCCGTGCGTGCTCCCTCGAGGGGCCGAAGATACGCCTGCAGTCTGACGCCGTGCCGCCTCGCAGAATGAGAGTGGAAGGAGACCGAAACCCAAGACGCCGAATGCCGCCCCGCTCCGCGCGCGTCAAGGCCACGCCGCCTCCGGCGGAGCGCTGCGCGCTGCCTTGACCCGTGCTCGCACCGGCGGCGGATAACCAAGACGCGACGAAGGTAAACCATCGTCGCTCATACGACGGGTTGAACCTCGGTTTCGTTCTTACGCTTGACAGAGGAGTCCAGATACGCCCCCCTTTGGTACCACGGAGAAGCGCCCCCTTCGCCTTCGGCACGTCGCCAAGCAGTTCGCCGAGTCTGGCTTCGGCATAGACGGCCATCTTGTTGAGTCGAACGTGTGGCGGCCGATTCGATGCATTGGCCGAGCTCCTGAATCCCACGACCCGGCAGCAGGGCTCTGAGGGGAGCGCCTCATATCAGTCTTAGAAGCCAACTCATACGCACGTGTTGAGGCACCGATGACTGGACAGTCCGCTCCTGTCGTTCGGAAAGCGTCCATGGTTTCCACATGACACAATGTCGGGGTGGACCGGCAAGAAAACGGCCGTCACCAGGTCGCTCGGCATCGGGAGGAACAAGAAGAAACGCGTGAGCTCCTGACAACCGCCTTCGCTCTCGCGCGCTCTTTGACCATTAAGACCCTGGTGGTGCAAGCCGACGAGAGACGGGACGTACGCTTGGCAGAAAAGCTGCGCGAGGACGAGCGGCTGATCTGGTTCGTGCGGAATCAAAAGAGGCTCGCGGTCACGAAACCGGCCACGGATGTCGTGCTGCCCGTGCCAGATGCTGCCCTGAGCCGACTGAGTGAGCTGAACCTGGCGCTGTTTCTCGCTGCCCTGAAAGGTCACATCAAGCTAGACGAGCGAGTGTTGGGCCTGTGCGGCGTCACGGGGTCCAAGCGGCTGGACACGCTTCTCATCGCCAAGCCAGCGCGAGATTTCCCATGGCTGCAGCACCACAAGCGCGAGAAGGCGATGACCCGCCACCTCGCGCGAGTTTTGGAGATCGCTCTGCGCCTCGCTCGAGAAGGTCGCGAGGGAACGTCTATTGGAGGCATCTTCGTGTTGGGTGATCCCGATACCCTGTCTCCGTACTTGCGCCAGCTCGTGCTCAACCCGCTCAAGGGACACGCGCAAGCGGCGCGGAATATCCATGACCCCGCGTTTTTTGAGACCCTGCGCGAACTTGCCGCGATCGACGGGGCGTTTATCATGAACCGCCGTGGCGTGGTCGGTTCAGCGGGCACCTATCTCGATGCTCCGATCGGAAAGCGACACCTCAGCCCTGGGTTGGGCGCCCGTCACGCCGCAGCTCTGGCGGTCACCGCGGTGACGAACTCGACGGCTGTCGTCATCTCCGCGTCGTCCGGGACGGTGGTGGTGTACGACGACGGCCAGCCAATCCTGGAGCTGGAACGAGCCCAGCCTGACTCACGAACGTGAACGCCGGCATTGTTCACTTGGGGCCGTGAGTAGCAGAGGACGGCGACGTGATAGACATCCTTACTCGGCCTTCCGATGAGCCTGCCCCCAGGCACCCAACTCGGCCCGTACGAGATCGTCTCCCAACTCGGCAGCGGCGGGATGGGCGTCGTCTATGAAGCTCGCGACCCCCGCCTCAAGCGCACGGTGGCGATCAAGCTGCTCCCACCGGATCTGACCAAGGACGACCCGGCCAAGCAGCGGTTCCTGCAAGAAGCCCAAGCCGCCTCGGCGCTGGACCATCCCAACATCTGCACCATCCACGAGATTAACGAGACGGACGACGGCCAATTGTATCTGGTCATGGCCCGCTACAAGGGGGAGACGCTCAAGGATCGGATAGATCATGGACCGCTGGGGCTGGACGACGCCATCGACATCGCCACGCAGGTGGGCCAAGGGCTGGCCGAAGCCCACAACGCAGGCATCGTGCATCGAGACATCAAACCCGCCAACCTGCTGGTGACCAAGACTGGCGTGGTGAAGATCCTCGACTTCGGTCTGGCGAAGCTGGCTGGGACAGAAGGCATGACGCAAACCGGCACGACGGTGGGGACGGTGGCCTACATGTCACCCGAGCAGGCGCGAGGGCAGGAACTCGATCACCGCACGGACCGGTCATGGAATGCTAAGGAGCACAGTCTATCTCGCCACGACGCGCTGCGGGATGCACCAAGTATTCAGGCGGTACGAGCAACATCAGGCGGAGAAAACTGGAAAAAGTTGCAAGTTCGTTGCAAGTTCAGATGAAACACACTCGTTGAACACGACAACGCCACTCGCAAGCGGATCGGAGAAGCCGTTACCAGGCAAGCACTTGCAGTAAGATGTACGGCCTATACGGGCCGCTAGCTCAGTGGTAGAGCACCTGACTTTTAATCAGGGTGTCCCGCGTTCGATCCGCGGGCGGCCCACTCCTTGACCAATACATATGGGATAAATAGGCACAACGGCTAAAGCCGAGGCAGGCTGTTGCCGATGTGAGGGCACACGGAGACGGTGGCCACACACGCTGATAAAGTCCTGTACGGCCATCCCGGAAGTGTCTTCCCCACTCGGCGACGGACGGTGGCCACGAGCCCGCCGCCGGGGGTGCCATCATCGTGGACCACGGAGAGAGATCCCTCACTCATCGGACGCGGCGCCTCGCTGCCCAGACAAGTCGCAATCGCAAACCTCCGATCGCGAACAGAGGTGTCGCTCCTATGTCCGACGACCCGAAGGTGCTCCCATTCCGCCGCCCCACCCTGACACCCGGTCCGTCCGAGCAAACCATCACCGTGAGTTACCCGCACTTTCTCCTGCTCCTCGACGCCTTCGCGGACTGCGCCCGGAACTTCCAGGCGAAGCAGACGCAGCTCGATGATCTCCATACCCTGCTGCCCGGCCAGGACGAGGTCGGGACCCGGACGTTGCTCACCCGGAGCCAGGAGGAGCACCAGGCCGTGGCGCAGATGCTGACTGATCTGCGGGCGATGCGGGCTGAGGCTGAGCAGCAGACGGATTAGCCCGCCCAGACCCCGAACGAAAGCCTACGCCCCAATGCCCGCTGGTGAGTTGAGACTTAAAGTTGGCGCGCGTGGCAGGATTCGAACCTGCGGCCTACGGCTTAGGAGGCCGTCGCTCTATCCAACTGAGCTACACGCGCATATGGTTGGAGCGCCCATTCTATCAGTGACTCACCTGCGTCACTGCGAGTTCGCGTGTTCCAGAATGTGTTTGAGGAGGCGAAGGTCCTTCTGGTTAGCCCTGCGCATTGCGGCGGCCATCAGGGGAGCCATCCAGCGCGAGAACCCCTGAGGGCTTCCAAGGTTTCTCAATTCCATATGCGTACCGCCATCGGGCGTCGACGTCCAGGTGTATCGCGTCTCCATCGAAAACGGTGCTTCGGACGCGCGCATGACGAGATACTCTCCAGGAACGAAGTCGATGACCTCGTAGGTATACTCAAGGCGTCGGCCCAGAAAGTTGGCAACGAACGCCATCCGGGAACCGAGACGCATCGGGCGAGGCGTTTTTCACTCGACAGCCCTGATGTTCACATACCAGGCTGCCGCGTTGTCGGGGTTCGCGGCGTACTCGGCCACGTCGGCGCGAGGCCGATCAATCTGGACGTCGGTTGCTACGTCTACCGCCATGGAAGCGCCAGCATCATACCAACCTGACCGATCCCTAGGAAATTCTGGGATCCATGTTGCGTAATCTTGACGACGCGATCGAACGTCGTTCTGGCTGAGGGCTCTGGGGTAGCAGATGCGGGGCACGATTTTCGGGCCATATTCTCCCCTGACTGAAGCGTCCAGCCGTCGCCCCCGGCGGTCTGGTTCTTGCTTCGGTAGACGGCCGGGAGGCTGACTTGTCCGACTGTATGTTTCGATATTGGCACGTATCGCTCGCGTTGGTCTGTTGTCTTGCGCTCACATCATGCAACGGCGACGGCGCTTCGCCTACGGCTCCGTCTTCAAATGGCCCTGGTAGAGGGGCGACGATTCAAGGTCTCGTGAATCCCGCGGGCTCCACGTCTGGCACGGCGTCGTTCGCCGCCGCCGCGGTAGGATCCGACTCGCTTACTGTCTCTGTTGCAGGTACTGATCTGATGGTGGAGGTCGGCGCGAACGGCCGGTTCATGATCACGAACGTACCCGCGGGCCGTGTGCAGCTACGCTTCATGGGGCCAGGCACAGATGCGGTCGTCGACATCGGGATCGTCGAGTCGACCCAGACGGTCGACATCGTCGTTCGGGTGAACGGAAGCACCGCGGCACTCGAGAGTGTGGCGTCGGACGACTCGTCGTCCGAGAGTGCGGATAGTGCATCGGACGACGACTCGGTCGACGACGACTCCGTCGATGACGACTCCGTCGATGACGAGTCGTCGGATGATGATTCAGCGGATGATGACTCGGCCGATGATGACTCGGCGGATGACGACTCAGCCGATGACGACTCCGAAGACGAGGACTCCGAAGACGATTCCTGAATGACGACCACGGACACCTCAGAGAAGAGGCTGAGACCGACCGACGCGCCGGTATCATTTTCACTGACCGCAGGTACTCATTCACCGCGGAGAGCGTACGACGGTTCACTCGCCTGATGTCCGATTGAGTGTCGACGCTGCGAACTTGGCTCGCAGAGTGCTCGTCTGCTGCGTCCTCCTCGAGGTTGCGTTCGTCCTGCTCGACTACCACGTGAACTACGGACGTCTGATCGATGTCGGCGCGATCAGACGAATGACCAACATCGCGCAGGAAGACGGCCTTGCCTCATGGTTCGGCGTCACGCAGACGTTGTTCGTCGCTCTGACGTCCTGGGTCCTATGGCTCATGGTCTGCGCCGCGGGTGCGAACCGCTGGCGACGGTTCGGATGGTTGGTCGTTTCGGTGGTCTTTTCGTATATGGCAGTCGATGATGGAGCGCAGCTGCACGAGTTCATCGAAGGGCTCGACCGTGACCATCCATGGAATCTGTATACCTGGGCGGTGGCACGTGTCGACCTTACTGAGTTCACAGAGGCAAGGTTTCGGCAGTCGGCGTATCAGACATTGGATCACTTCGGCAGGTCAGCCGAGGAATTCCTCGAAATGCTTGCAATGACTCTGCTGTGGGTGACGTTTTTGAAACACCTTCCGGTAGCAGCGGGTTCCGTCAGCGTGGCGCTCAGAGCGGAGCCGACGAACTAACGGTCTGTTCGGTCTGAGAGCGTCTACGACGGTCGACCCCTCCTGTCGAGACAGCCGCGTACGTAGGCGTTCATCCAATCTTCCTGCTTCTTGTAGGTTCGCCGTCGCCAGTGGCCGATCACGACCGGCGCGGACAGCATCAGACCCGAGAGCGCGGCCATCCACAACCATGGCCACGTTTTGAATTGGTCGCCAACGCCGCGTCTGAGTTTCTTCTCTGTCATCAGCATGGCACCCCCCCCCGACTCATGTCCAAAGGATGCAAAAGTCGGACCGCGACGATCTATTCTGACGGGCCCAAAAGACCAATGGAAATCGCACCGATCTCATTCAGGCGACGAGAGTCTGCCCCGGGTTAAAGCGCTTTTCAGATAGCCCTTGTACTGCTTGGGCTCGTCGTGGTACTTCTGCATGCACCAATGCAGGAGGACCGATGCAAGCCTATTCGATGGATCTCCGAGAACGGGCCCTGCTCGACAGTGATGCCGGGATGAAGGCCGCGGACGTTGCGGTGAAGTACCGCGTGAGCGGGTCGTGGGTGCGGCTGTTGAAGCAGCGTCGGCGGGAGACGGGCGAAGTCGCGCCGCGCGTCCAGCGGCACGGGCGGCGCCGGATGTTGGAGCCGCACCTGCACACCCTGGCCGCGCTGATCGCGGAGCAACCGGATCGCACCGTAGCCGAGCTGAAGGACGCGCTCGGCACGCCGGCCAGTCTGGCGACGATCTGGCGCGCGGTGGCGGCTCTGGACGTGACCGTCAAAAAAAACGGTCCGGCCCTCCGAACACGATCGACCTGACGTCGCGGCCGCGCGGGTCGTGTGGCACGCCGCCGCGCCGACCTGGGATCCGACACGCCTGGTTTTTCTCGATGAAACCGGCATGACGAACAATCTCCTGCGGCGGTATGGTCGGGCCCTCCGCGGGGCCCGCGTCCACGACCACGCGCCGTGCGCCCGGTGGCAGACCAGTACGTTTCTCGCAGCGCTGCGGGTGACTGGCCTGACCGCGCCCGGGGTCTTCGACGGCGCCATCGACGGGGCGAGCTTCCTCGCCTATATCGAACAGATCCTCGTGCCCACCCTGCATCCCGGGGACATCGTCATCGCCGATAACCTCAGCGCACACAAAGTGGCCGGCGTCCGCCAGGCGATCGAGCGCGTCGGCGCCACGCTCTGCTATCTGCCGCCCTACAGTCCGGACCTCAATCCCATTGAACTCTGCTTCGCGAAGCTCAAAGCCCTCGTGCGCGCCGCCCGCTGTCGATCCACCGAAACCCTCTGGCCTTTCCTCGGCGCCTGTCTGCCGCACTTCAGCCCCGAGGAATGCCGCAATTACTTTCGACACTGCGGCTATCCGGGCACCACACGGTCATGAAAAGCGCTTTAGCTCTTTGGATGACGGCGAGGCGACCCTACAAAGACGCGAGGCGCTGGCGCGCCTTCAGCATGGCGCGAGCAAACTCGCTCCCATCGGCAGCGCTCGTCGTGCCGGAGTCGAGCCAGATGTCGAGCTCCGCGAGGTCGACGACTTCGCGAGATGTCGCACCACACGCGGGACACCAGGCGAATAGCGCGTGCTGGCCGTCTTCGCTCGGACGGCGTCCAGCCTTGATTTCGACAATCGAACCACACGCCTCGTGGAGAGCGTGGAAGTCAGCCAGTTTCGTGGCCGGTGACTGCATGGCGTCTCCGAATTATATGTCGGCGAATCGGCGCCCATCACGATTCGAGATCACCCATCGCTCTCCCGACCCGCACGTACTCCTCGTAGCGTTCCTGATAGCGCTGGAGCTTCTCCTGTTCGATGGCCGCCAGATGGCTGTGGAGGCGTGGAGCGTCTTCGGCTGACGCGCGCGCCAACTCGACTTCGACTCGACTCGCCCGGCGCTTGTACTCCAAGTCGTGCTCGCGCTCCCACGCCAGCCACTGAGACGTCCACCGCGCGTGGACGTCTTCGATGACCGTTCCGGGGAAGGGGAACCGGGCTCCGTTCGCGGCGTCAAGCTCCCTGAAGGTGTCCGGAAAGAGAGCACGCGCCGTCGCCGCGACGGTGGCCCAGGCCACGAGCTCACGCGGCTCGACCTGGACCTTCGCAACGGCCGGGCCGAAGGTCGCAAGCAACGACGCCACGAGCTGATCGCGCCGCCGCCGTCTCATTTCGACGAGCGCGGCCACCGCGATGGCGATCACGCCGAGGCCGGTGAGGATGACCACCGTGGTGTTCATGGGCCGGGATCCGCGGACGGACGACGTCAGTACCGAAGCGCCGCGGTCACCTGCTCACCCTCGAGTTTCGAGCGTCCACCGAGCTCTTCGAGCTCGATGAGGAACGACAAGCCGACGACCTGGGCGCCGCCCTGCTTTAGCAGACTCACGGTGGCTTGCGCCGTGCCGCCGGTGGCGAGGAGATCGTCAACGATAAGAACCTTCTTGTTCGGGGCGACAGCATCATGATGCATTTCAAGCGCATCGATGCCGTACTCCAGCTCGTAGCTGGCGCGGACGGTTTGGGACGGAAGCTTCCCGGGCTTGCGAACCGGGACGAACCCGATACCCAACCGGTCGGCCACGGCCGCCCCCAGAATGAAGCCACGGCTCTCGATTCCGACGACGAGATCGATCGGCACCCCACGATACGGTTCGACCACGGCATCGACCGCCTGCCGAAATCCGTCACCGTCTTTGAGCAAAGTCGTGATGTCGTAGAACAGGATCCCGGGCTTCGGGTAGTCGGGTACGTGTCGAATCAGGCGCTTCAACGCTTCCATGGTGTTCCTTTGTTATGCACGAATCTCGAACCCGACCGTCGTCTGCTCTGGTGCCCGGTCTTCCGCGGCGACGTGTGCAACCCGGGCCAACGGGGGCCCCGAATGGAGGGCCCGCTCAAAACGGGCAACGGCCTCTGCCCCGCCTTCGACAACCGCCTCGACCCGGCCGTCATCGAGGTTTCGCACGAACCCGGTCAATCCTTCCCGGCGCGCCGCCTCCTCGGTGAAGAATCGAAAACCGACGCCCTGGACCTGACCGCTCACAAGATACCGTCGAGCCTGGATCATCGTGTCAACCCCGGGCGGCTGATTATAGCTGACCGCTCTGCCGCGCCGGCTGGCGGGACGACTGCCGTTGGTCCCTGCCGGTGTGCTACCCTGACAATTGCCACTTGGCCACGGGTGGCCACTCCACACGCAAAGAGAGGGTCGTCATGCGATCGATAGTTCGTCTGTGCGCCGCCGCGCTGCTGGTCTGGTTGTGCGCCGCTCCCGTCTCCGCCCAGTTCGATGCGGTCGGGTCACTCCAGTTTCCGACGTCGACACCGTCGATGGAGGCCCAGAACCACTTTCTCCGGGGTGTCGCCATTCTTCACAGCTTTGGATGGAAGCAGGCGATTGAGGAATTTCAAGCGGCGCAGAAGCTCGACCCCAATTTCGCACTTGCCTACTGGGGTGAGACGCTGTGCTACAACCATCCTCTCTTTGGTGGACCGTCGCCGGACGAGGATAATCCGCGCGCGGTCCTCGCCAGATTGGGACCGACTCGGGAAGCGCGTCTTGCCAAGGCGCCGACGGACCGGGAGCGGGGTTTCCTCGATGCGGTCGAGACCCTCTGGGCTGAAGCGGGGACGTACGACGAACGGCGGGTCGCCTACATGAACGCGATGGCCGATTTGCACGCGCGTTATCCGGATGACCACGAGGCAGGAAGCTTCTATGCCGTCGCCACATTGAGCGCCGCCCGGGCGTTGAGAGACCAGACCGGTCGGCTCGAGATGCGGGCCGGTGCGATCGCGCTGTCGGTCTTCAACGCCAACCCGAACCATCCGGGCGCACCGCACTACGCGATCCATGCGTTTGACGATCCGATTCATGCGCCGCTCGCGCTCCCATCGGCGATGAAATACGCTGAGATCGCTCCGGCGGTCGCACATGCCCGCCACATGCCGACGCACATCTTCATCCAGCATGGGATGTGGGATCTGGTGTCGAGCCATAACCAGCGGGCGTATGACGCGGCACGGGCTCTGTGGCAGCCGGTCGACAGCGTGGGCGACACGGTTCATCCGCTCGACTGGGGACAGTACGGCGACCTGCAGCGCGGCGACTACGCGAAGGCCCGGACCTGGATTGAACGGATCGAGATGGTCGCCGACGTGAGCGAGGGGCAGAGTCGAGCCGTCGCCGCGATGTCGCTCCTCACGGCCCGCTACGTCGTGGAGACCGAGGAGTGGACCATCGAACCGGTGACCGCAGAGTCGTCACTCGCCGAGTTGCTGGCCACTGGTCTGAGCGCAGTGCGTCTCGGGGATCTCGGCACCGCCCGCCAGGCCGAGGCGGAGCTTGCGAAACGCGCCCCGGACGGATTGGCCCAGGCGAAGATCACCCACAAGGAGGTTGCTGCGGCGATACTCGTGGCTGATGGTCAGGGTGATGCGGCGACGACCCTGATGGACGAGGCGTTGGAGATCGTCGCCACACAGCGGCTACCGAACGGTGCTGCAAGTCCCGTGAAACCGCCCTACGAGCATTACGGCGAATTACTGCTCGCCCTTGACCAACCGGAAGCCGCGACTGAGAAGTTCGAGATGTCGCTGATCAGGATGCCGAAACGGGCGCGGTCACTGCTCGGTGCGGCGCGGGCCGCCGTCGCTAGTGGTGACAATGCGATGGCGCGCGAGCACTATTCGACCTTGCTGAGCTTCTGGCAGGGTCCAGCCGACCACCCAGAGGCCGAGGAGGCCCGTCGTTTCACGACACAGAATCAGGATCAGTAGTCGGCACCGGCCGCACGGCCGCACGGCCGTCGCTACGTCGCGAGAATCGCATGGCAGTGTGTGCAGACTCGCGTGTCGGCCGGGACCCACTTGTTGCAGTACCGACAAGGCTTCAGCTCCACATCGGTCGGCCCACCATCGTAGGCAGAGAGTGATCGCTTCGCTCGGGACGCGAGCAGGCGGGCGATATGGCGTAGTAGAACCAGCACAGAAGACCCAAGGGAAATACGGGAAAGCCCGTGAAGAGGTGTGCAAGATCTACTCCGGATGGCACGACATGCCGGTCTGGCGTCTCGGCACTGGCCTCGTCCCCGGCGGGGCTGAAGTCGGCCGGCACGACGGCTTTTGTAGCGGCACCGATGGTTTGTTCGTCCAATGGCCACACCTTGAACTTCGTGATAGCATAGGCACGACGTCCCATCGGTCCGTATGGCCACCTGCCCTGGTCCCCACACCTTTCTCGCCACGATTCTGCTGGCCACCGTGCTTTGCACAGGCTGTGGGAACGATCGGACCGACGGCGGATCGCCGACCCTCGACGTAGTTCCCCCGCCAGATCTGACTGGCGCCGGGGCTCCTACCGAACGCGACCGTGACGACTGGTTCACGGAGCACGCTCAGGATCTCGGACTCACGTTCGCGCACTTCAACGGCAGGTCGGGCGAGTTCTACTTCCCCGAAATGATTCCCGCCGGCGCTGGCGTGCTCGACTATGACAACGACGGCGACCTCGATGTCTATCTCGTGCAGGGACGTCTGCTCGGCGACGGCACGGTCCAAGATCAGGCCCTGTTGCCACCCCGCGGACCGTTGCCCCTGAAGGGTCGTCTCTACCGGAATGACCTGCAAGTCGGGGACGAGGGGTCTCTTGGATTCACCGATGTGACCGATGAGAGCGGAATCGACGCGCCCGGATACGGCATGGGGATCGCGTCTGGCGACGTGACCAATGACGGCTGCATCGATGTCTACCTGACGAGTTTCGGACCGAATCAATTATTCCGGAACAACTGCGATGGCACGTTTACCGACGTGTCACAGGGAAGCGGGACCGATGATCGCGGGTGGGGTGTCTCGGCGTCATTTGTCGACTACGACCGCGATGGGTGGCTCGATCTGTACGTGGGCAACTACGTCCAATACCAGATCGAGACCGACCGACCGTGCACCGGTCTGACGGGCCAACGGGACTATTGCACTCCCGAGGTGTATCCGGCACAGGTCGACCGGTTGTATCGCAATGCGGGCGACGGCACGTTCCTGGATGTGACTGCCACCGCACTCGTTGGGGCCGACTTCGGGCCTGCGCTCGGCGTCTCCACCGCCGACGTTGACGGCGACGGGTGGATCGATATCTATGTGGCCAACGACGTAGAAGAGAACCTCCTCTGGGTGAATCAGCGTGACGGCACGTTCGAGAATCAAGCCTTGCTGTCGGGAGCAGCCGTCAGCGGCGACGGCAGGCCCGAGGCGAGCATGGGAGTCGATAGCGGCGATTTCGACAACGATGGCGACACCGACCTATTCATATCCCACCTGCCCCGTGAAGGGAACAACCTGTACGACAACGTAGGGGCGGGACTGTTTGAGGACCGGAGCGGCCCAACCGGACTCGGTCCACTGAGTCTCGGGCATACCGGTTTCGGCACCGCCTGGCTCGACATCGACAACGACGGGTGGCTCGATATCTTGACCGTCAATGGCGCCATCGAAGCGATCCAGGGCCGAGAGAATGACCTGTTTCCATACGACGAGCCGAACCTCCTCTTCCGCAATCTGGGGAACGGGCGGTTCGAGGACATCACCGACCGGGGCGGCACGGCGTTCGAACTCTCGGAGGTCAGTCGAGGCGCGGCGTTCGGAGACATCGATAACGACGGCGACACCGACGTCGTCGTCTCCAACAACAGCGGGCCCGCCCGTCTTCTCGTCAACGAGGTCGGCACTCGCAACCACTGGTTGGGGTTGAGGCTGTCGGGGATGTCGACGGCCGGCGGACGAGACATGCTGGGCGCGAAGGTCGAGATCAGCCGAACCAATCAACCGACTCTCTGGCGCCACGCGCGCGCCGACGGAAGCTACGCCTCGGCGAATGATCCCCGGGTGCTGGTGGGACTCGGTGAGTCGGTGGAAGCGCCGAGGGTACGGGTCACCTGGCCAGGTGGGCGAGTCGAAGCGTGGAGGGAGGTGGAGATTGACCGGTATACGACACTGACTGAAGGCCTAGGCACCACGCCTTGAGGTTCGTCCGCATTGGGGTCGTCCAGCCGGACGGCCATCGTCGGAGCGTGCTAGTATCGAGTGGTTGTGCCGGTTTTTGGTCCGCCCTGGACTGTACCTGCTAGTCTTCACAATCCTCGGCAGCCCAGGCGCCCGTTCTCGATCGCGAGCGTTGCCACCCTTGGCACCCTCTGCGTCTCAGGGCTTCTGACTGTCGGCTGCGCCGACGACGACCTCGACACCGATTCCGCTCAGGCATCCGAAGACATCGAAGACCTCGGCGCGTCGGTGCTGCAGCCGCCCGACGGTCTCGGGCTGCAGCCTGTCACGCTGCCGGATTTCTCCGCAATGACCGAAACGGTCGAGCGGCAGATGCGTACCAGGATTGATTCGCTCCAGGCGAGCATCGCGGATCGCTCAACTGGCTCCGAGCTCGGTGATGCGTATGGTCAAATGGGCATGCTCTTTCTGGCGGCGGCCCGTCTCGACGCAGCGGAAGTCTGTTTGCTTAATGCTCAAGTGCTGATGCCAGGAGATGTGCGATGGCCGTACTATCTCGGACGGCTGTACGACGCGAACGGCGCGCTCGACGAGTCGATACCCGCGTTCGAGCGAGCAGTCGAGCTGCAACCGACCGACATCGCCACGCTCGTCTTGCTAGGTGAGGTGCTCCTCGCACAGGGACAAACCGACCGAGCCGAGGAGGTGTTCGCCCGCGCGCTCGAACACCAGCCAAACTCGGCGGCAGCGCGATACGGCAGCGGGCGTGTGGCCCTAGCCGAGCGAGACCATGCGAGAGCGGTCGAGCAGCTGGAGCGGGCGCTGGCGCTCGATCCGACGGCGACGAGTGTCCACTACCCGCTCGCGTTGGCATATCGGGCCTTGGGTGATACCGAGAGAGTGGACACGCACCTCCAGCAGCGCGGCGACATCGAATCACTCACCCCAGACCCGTTGAGGCGGGCGCTGGACGAGCTGCTCGAGAGCGCAAACGCCTACAACATTCGGGGCGGCCGGGCGCTCGAGGTTGGAAACTTCGGCGCGGCGGCCGAGTATTTCCGGGAGGGTCTCGAGCTCGCGCCCACAGACCCATCCCTACGGCAGCGGCTGGGGATCGCCCTGTTCCAGCTGGGCGATGCCGACGGTGCCATGCAGCAGTTCGAGCAGGTCGTGCGGGAGTCGCCAGAGCACATCGAGACGCAGTTCAGCCTGGGGGTACTCCTGGCCGGGAACGGACGGCACGAAGAAGCGATCGCCAGGTTTTCGGCGGCGCTGGAATACGACCCGGGCTACCTCCAGGCGCGTGTGCAGCTCGCCGGCGTACTCGCGCGAAGCGGCCGCCCGGACGAGTCCTTGGCACACTACAACCGTGTGCTGGAGATCGATCCCACCCTCGGTGAGGCCAGATTCGGAGCGGCCATGGCGCTGGTCCGGTTGCAGCGTTACGCCGCGGCGCGCGACCGACTGAGCGAAGGCTTGGCCGTGAACCCGGACGAGCCCACGGTCAAGCATGCGCTCGCACGTCTGCTGGCGGCGGCGCCCGATGCTGGCGTCCGTGACGGGCAGCGTGCCATGTCTCTGGTGGAAGAGCTCGTCGAGACTCAGCAGAGCGTCATGCTAGGTGAAACGGCTGCGATGGCGCTCGCCGAGATGGGATTTTACGACCAGGCTGTTGATGTGCAGCGCGACGTAATGGCGGCTGCCGAGCAAGGTGGCCTCCCAGCAGACCTATCCCGCATGGCCGGCAACCTCGCCTTGTATGAGCAGGGACAGGCCAGCCGTACCGCATTCACCGAAGACGAGCTTCCCTGAACAAAAAAGGGAGGAGCCCCGAGTGGGACTCCCCCCAACCCTTCCCGCGTACTTCAGGCTTTAGAACGCGATGTTTCCGCCGACCTGCAACAGCCTCGGGTCGATGATGGTCCGTGGCGTCAAGAAGGCGGGACCGAACGCCTCGGCCACCGACCGCACCGTGCTCACATTGAGCAGGTTGTAGGCATCGAAGTTGATCTGCACCCGCACCCGGCCCCGGTTGATGATCTTGCTGGCGCGAAAATCGAGCCGGCTGAGACGGTCGAGGAACAACGTTTGCTCTGAAAAGATCTCGACCGTCTGCGACCTGGAACCGCCGGAGAACTGCCCCGGAATGCGGCCGTTGGCCAGCGATTCTTCGGTCCACCGAATATCACTGTTTCGGACCGAGTAGTTCCCCGGGACGTCCCCTCCCGAGAGGTTCTGATACGTGGCGCTCAGGTTGATGTCATACGGCAAAGGGATGACCCCGTTCAGCTTGAACTGCGTCTGGGCGCCCCAGGGCGTCACCACCCGGCAATTGAGCAGCTCTTGCGGCGAGTCGACCACGAAGCAGCGGTCCACTATCGTCCGCCCGGTGTCCACTCCGCCACCGATCCGCATACCGTTCGGGAGACGGGCGTCGAACTGGACACCAATGAACTGGTTGAGCCGCTGGTCGTTCCCGAACGGCTCCCTGAATGTCCTGAACTCCTCGACCTGGCCGAACTTCGACGGGTTGATGTCGTAGAGACCGCAGAGCTCCTGCCCACCGCCGCCGGGCAGACGTGAGTCGGTCGGACGGTCGTGCAGAACTCGTCGTAGTCTTCCGGGCCGACCAAGGATCCGGCATATCCATACCACGGAAAGATACGTGACTCCGGAGCAGGCCGAGATGCTCGCCGTCGCCGTCGCCGATGACGGGACCGTGCCGCACAGAGGGCTCTCGGACCGGGAGTATGAAGTATTCAGCTTGCTGGCCGACGGGCATACCGTTTCAGAGATTGGAAAGAGCCTCTCGCTCAGTCCGAAGACGATCAGTACCTACCGAACCCGGGTGCTTCGGAAGCTCCACTCGGAGACCAACGCGGACCTCGTTCAGTACGCCCGCGACCACGGCCTCTGAGGCTCAACAGCGGCCGTCTCCTCTGGCCGCGCCCTCGATCTGCCGGTAAGAAGTCTGACCAGGAAGAGAGATTCTATTTCGCCGACGGGTCACCGCGAACCACAACTGGCTCCGCAGCAAGCAGTGGCCTGAGTTCTGGCAGGAACTTCGTTTGGCACGATCTGTGGAACTCTTTCGGTGGACCTACGATGTGAAATGTGTCGCCCGTGATGAGCAGAACATGGGCCAGCCGTCGTCCATCGTCTGAGACTGCCTTATCCCCGACGACGGACACCCGGGTGGCTAGACCTCGATAGACGGGGCTTCCCACTCGGACCCTACCTCGGGCCCGCTCGTTGAATAGATTTCTTGAGGTTTCGGCAGATAAGAAGTGGTCGGGGCGAGAGGATTTGAACCTCCGACCCCTCGGTCCCGAACCGAGTGCTCTACCAGGCTGAGCCACGCCCCGACAAGACGGTATTGTATCCCAGCGCCTGTCGCGGTCGCCACGACATCAGCGGCCGTCGCCAAAGCGTCGCCAGGTCGCACTAAAGGCGGCGAACGTGGTGACTTCACCGGTTGAACCGCCCTGACTCGCCTGGCCTGCTTCTTGCTCCCTCCGATCGGTGGTGACCACTGAGCGAGACAGATGAGGGAAGTCGCACATCGCGTCGTACGGGAGCTGGGGCTCGACTATACCGTCACACTCGTATCGGGCGGCGAAAACGGCCATTACGAAATTGTTATGTGTGACCGGCCACACGGGAGCTACTTCACACTCAAGTTCACGTGGGACCAGAACGATCCGCGTCGAGACCTCGCTGACATCATTCGCTCGCAGTTGCACGAACGACTCGCCTCGAACGACTCTGAAATGGACCGTCGCCCGGTTCGTGGCGGGTCGCCAGTATAGCCACCGCCCTCCGCTGAGTCACCGACACGACCACGCGCTCCCGGGGCATCTCACGCCCGATCTCTGCGTGTGAGATGATCGCTGGTCGTGGCACAACATCGCCCTTTCGATGCTGTCTTGCTCGTCAGTTTTGGTGGACCTGGGGCGCGTCAAGACATCCGTCCGTTTCTGGCCAACGTGCTACGCGGTCGGCAGATTCCGGCGGCACGGATCGAGGGTGTCGTCCGCCACTACGAGCTCTTCGATGGGGTGTCACCGATCACGGCGACGACGATGCGGCAGGCTGAGGGGCTCCGCCGTCGCCTCGCGTCGACCGGACTGCCGGTCTACGTCGGCATGCGAAACTGGCATCCGTTTCTCGAAGACACCTTCCGACAGATGTCCCGGGACGGGGTCCGACGGGCGCTCGCGGTGATCCTCGCGGCCCATCACAGCTACTCCAGCTGCGGGCAGTACAAGCAGAACGTCGTGCAGGCCCGCCAGACCTTACGGGGCGATGGACACGACGACCTCGATGTGACCTACGTCGGAGGCTGGCACACCCACGCGGGATTCATCGAGACCAATGCTCGTCACATCGAAGCGGCGCGTGACACGCTGCCGCCTGACCGGAGAGCCAACGCGCGGGTGGTGTTCACAGCCCACAGCATTCCGAGCTCAATGGCGGCTGAGTCGAGATACGTGGCGGAACTGAAGGAATCGGCGGCACTCGTGGCCGAGCGCCTGGCGACGAGCAACTGGGACCTGGCGTTTCAGAGTCGGAGCGGTCGACCGCAGGATCCGTGGCTGGAACCGGATATCTGCGATTACCTTCGGGCCGAGCGCGCAAAAGGACTGACCGCCGTGGTGGTGTGCCCGCTCGGCTTCGTGGCCGACCACATCGAAGTCTTGTACGACCTCGACACAGAAGCGGTCCAGGTGTCGGAGGAAGTTGGAGTGGCGATCGGCCGCGCGGCGGCCGTCAACGATGATCCAGCCTTTCTCGACATGATGGCAGATGTCGTGGAGACGACATGCCGACGGTACGCGAGCGGTACGCCGCTGCCGATCGCGCCGGCCGTCGCCCCACCTCGCACGGAATTGCCGCCACCGGTCAGCTAGTGTCCGAATGTACAGGTATATCGAACTCAGGACACTAGCCCGCAGCGGTTCGTGCGCAGTACTTGTCGAAGGCCTCGGTCAGCTGCCGTGCGATGCCGGTCGCTTCCTGGTTCTCGATCTGATGCCGCTCCATCAGGTAGATGAGCTTGCCGTCCCGCAGCAGCGCGACGGATGGCGACGAGGGCGGATAGCCGGTGAAGTAGCTGCGGGCGCGATCGGTCGCTTCGACGTCGGCACCCGCGAAGACGGTCGCGAGGACGTCCGGCTTGACCTCGTGCTCGAGCGCGAGCGCGACGCCTGGGCGGGCCTTGCCGGCCGCACAGCCACACACGGAATTGACCACGACCATCACGGTGCCGTCCTTGGACAGCGCGTTGTCGACCTGGTCAGCCGTTCGGAGCTCGATCATCCCCAGTCGGGTCAACTCGTCGCGCATCGGTGCGATAAAGAATTCTGGATACATAGGCACTCCTTTCTACGCCAACACACAAGGGTAGCATAGAGATCGAGCCGGTCAGGGCGCGCGGGCCGGGGGCGCGAGACTGGTCGTCGCCAGGCGCCGATTGAACATTACAAGAAGGACCAGCGCGACGCCCCATTGCATGAGACATGTCCCCAGGCTGTACATCCGGATAGGATTCCACCAGTTGTCCGGGTCATAGACAGCGACCGCCTGATACATCCACCAGGCAAACATGACGGCAAACTGCACGGGGATCAGATACTGCAAGACCCAGCCGAACAGCGGACCGACTTTCGTGGTTCCGTCACCCACATTGATCAGGTCGGCACGGAAACGGTCGGGACCGTATCGCGTGACGGCCACTGAAATGAACAGTCCACTGATCATCAACGCGAGTCCCCAGACCCAGTCCTGATTCTCGAAGACAGCCGGACTGATCGCCGATGGAATGCCGCAGATCACCGTCGCGACTCCCACGAGTCGTACCGCGACCCGGCGTGGGAACCCCGCATCGATGAGCACCCGACTCGCCAGTTCGATCATCGCAATCAGCGACGACAGCGCGGCAAAGAACAGGGCCAAGAAGAAGACCGGGAGCACGATGGTGCCCGCCGGAACTCGTGAAAACAGCTGGGGAATCCAGATGAAGGTGAGACCGAGGTTGCCCGCCGCCATCGCGTCGAGGGCGTCCGACGTCGACAAGATCGCGAACGCCGTTGGCAGGATCGCCATGCCGGCCAAGAGTGACGCCGTGTTGTTGCCCAGCCCGATGACCGCCGAGTTCACGACGACATCCTCGTCACGCTTCACATAGACGGCATAGGTCAAGATGAGGCCCCAGCCGGCCCCGGTCGACCAGGCCGACTGGGTCAACGCTTCCAGCCATGTCCGGTAACTGAGGAGCGCCGAGAGGTCGGGCCGAAAGAGAAACGTGAGACCCCGGTCGGCGCCCTCGAGGGTCACGGCGCGAGCCACGGCGACCAGCAGTAGCGCGAAGAGCGCTGGGATGAGTACCTTGTTCGCCCGCTCGATCCCGCCGACGACACCGCGCGCGACGATCGCCGTACCCGCGAGCACGGCGACGACATGAAACAGAATCGGCTGCCAGACCGAGACGGAGTACGCCGCCCAGTAGGCCGCGGGATCATCCGGGCGTCCACTTGTCACGCTCGTGACGAAATACTTGAGCGTCCACCCGGTGACGACCGAGTAATAGAACATGATCATGATCGTCGTCACCGCGACAAAGCCGCCCATCCAGGCATATCTCCGACCTGCAAGTGAGGCGAACGTACCGATCGGCCCGCGGCGTGCGCCGCGCCCCAGGCCAAACTCGGCGATCAGGAGGGGCAGCGACCATGCGACGAGGAAGAACATCCACGGAATGAGAAAGGCCGCGCCGCCGTTCTGCGCCGCGATTCTGGGAAACCGCCAGAGATTTCCCGTACCCACCGCCATGCCCAGACCGGCAACGATGACCGCCCAACGCGACGAGAAGGTCTCTGGTCTCGGCAATGGCGTGCCCTGTCGACCAGGAATTCTAATCCTAAAACTCATATAGGTTGCCGCGTCTGGCGCCGGGCTAGAGTGTCAAACTTGATACGAATCGTATCAAGCTGTATACTTAGATCGACGCAGGCTGAACGCATGGCACCAGAGGTCTTCTTCATCAGCATGGTGGCTCGAGAGCTGGGCATGCACCCCCAGACGCTGCGGAAGTACGAGCGTCTTGGTCTCGTTCGACCGAGCCGCACGATCGGGAGCATGCGTGTGTATTCCGCCGAAGAGATCGAGCGTCTACGCGCGATCAAGCGACTCGTCGACGAGCTCGGGATCAATCTGGCTGGCGTTCAGCAATTGCTCTCCATCGCCAATGTGGTCGAGCGAATCCGTCCGCTACTGGATGAGGGAGCAGCACGGCCCACGCGCCAGCGGGCGCTACGGCGGGAGTTCGACCGGTTGAACCGGCTGCTCGGGCTCTAGCGGAACCGGCTCTTCCGAGGATATCGACGTCAGGTTGGGCAGATGGAATTCAGGGATTACTACAAGGTTCTCGGCGTCGGCAGGACCGCCAGCGCGGATGAGATCAAGACGGCCTTTCGGAAGCTCGCGCGCAAATATCACCCTGACGTCAATCCGGGGGACCGGTCGGCGGAAACGAAGTTCAAGGAACTCAACGAAGCGCACGAGGTGCTCGGCGACCCGGACACCCGACGGAAGTACGACCAGCTCGGAGCAAACTGGCGACAGTACGAGAACATGCCACCGGGCGCGAGCGGCCCGTTTGGCGGGGCCGGACCGTTCGGCGCCGGCCCACGCGGTGACGTCCACTGGAACGTCAATCTCGGCGGTGGTCCGGGCGGACGGACGATGTCCGAGGACGAGGTCCGGGAGATGTTCGGCGAGAACCCGTTCTCCGATTTCTTTCAGACCTTCTTTGCGGGTGGGGGCCAACCGGCCGGCCGCGATCCGAAGCCACGGAAGCGGCGGGGTCGTGACGTCGAACATGCGATCGAACTGGATCTGGAGCAGGCGTATCGGGGCGTGACCCAGCGGTTCTCGATTCGGCCAGCGGACGAGGATCGAGGGCGGAACGTTGAGGTTCGCATTCCGGCTGGCGTGACAGAGGGATCCCGCGTTCGGGTGTCCGGTGAAGGCGAGGCGGGACGAGCCGGGGGCGGGGCCGGTGACCTCTACCTTGGAGTCCACCTCAAACCGCATCAGGTGTTCGAGTGCAAGGGTCAGCACCTGTACGTGACGACGACCGTCCCGGTGACGACGGCGGTGTTGGGGGGTGAGGTCGACGTGCCGACGTTGGACGGCACGTCGCTTCGGCTGAAGATTCCGGCGGCCACCCAGCCCGGACAGGTATTCCGGCTCAAGGGGAAGGGGATGCCGGGGCTGGGGCGCCGCACGACCCGCGGTGACCTCTACGCCACCATCCACGTGACGCTGCCGGATCGATTGAGCGCAACAGCCCGGGAACACTACGAAGCGCTCGCCGCGCTGGAATCCGAACCGGGCACCGCGACGGACGCGAAGACGACGACGAAACGGTCCGCGTGACAGGTGTAGGGAGATGGCGATGAACGTGAACCAGATGACGGAGAAGGCGCAGGAGGCCCTGCTAGCCGCACAGGAGCTGGCCGGAGCGACTGGACATCCGCAAATCGAGCCAGAGCACCTGCTCGTGACACTTGCCGGGCAGAAGGACGGCGTCGCCCCGGCGGTGCTCCGCAAGCTGTCGGTTGACCCCGACACGGTCGTCGCGTCGGTCCAGGCCGAGCTCGACCGACTGCCCCGTACGAGCGGCGGAGCGCAGCCTGCCCTCTCACCGCGACTCAACACGCTGGCGACCGTGGCCAAGACCGAGGCCGACCGCCTGAAGGATGAGTACATCAGTACGGAGCATCTGCTCGTGGCGATCGCGGCGGAGGGCGGACGGGCGCCCGCCGCCCGGATCTTGTCGGAACTCGGCGTGACGCGCGATCGGATCTTCGAGGTGTTGACCTCGATCCGGGGGTCGCAGCGCGTCACCGATCAGAATCCCGAAGGAAAGTATCAAGCGCTCGAACGCTACGGCCAGGACCTCACGGCAGCGGCGCGGCAAGGCAAACTCGATCCGGTCATCGGCCGCGACGAAGAGATTCGGCGCGTGATCCAGGTGCTGTCGCGAAGAACCAAGAACAACCCGGTGCTGATTGGCGAGCCCGGGGTCGGCAAGACCGCCATCGTCGAAGGGCTCGCGCAGCGCATCGTACGCGGTGACGTACCCGAGGGACTGAAAGAGAAACGGATTGTCGCGCTCGACATGGGCTCACTCGTCGCGGGGGCCAAGTATCGAGGTGAATTCGAAGAGCGGCTCAAAGCGGTACTCAAAGAAGTCACCGACGCGCAGGGCCAGGTCATCCTGTTTCTTGACGAGCTGCATACCGTCGTCGGGGCCGGCGCCGCCGAGGGCGCGATCGACGCGTCCAACATGTTGAAGCCGATGCTCGCGCGCGGCGAGCTACACATGATTGGCGCCACGACGCTGGACGAGTACCGGAAGCACATCGAAAAGGATGCGGCGCTGGAGCGGCGGTTTCAGCCGGTGCTGGTGTCCGAGCCGACCGTGGAAGACACAATCAGCATCTTGCGCGGACTCCGAGAGCGCTACGAGATCCATCACGGCGTGACGTTCAAGGATTCCGCGTTGGTCGCGGCCGCCGTCTTGTCGCATCGGTATATCAGCGACCGGTTCCTGCCGGACAAAGCGATCGACCTGATCGACGAGGCGGCATCGAAGTTACGCACCGAGATCGACTCGTTGCCGGCAGAGCTCGACGAGGTCCGGCGTCGGATCATGCAGTTGGAAATCGAGCGCGAGGCGTTGCGAAAGGAGACGGACCAGGCGTCGAAGGACCGGCTCTCTAAGCTCGACAAGGACCTGGCCGACCGCCAGGAGGAGCAAGATCGGCTGCAGACCCAGTGGGAGAGGGAGAAGGACGCGATTCAGGGCTCCCGAGATCTCAAGGGAGAGCTGGACGGCCTGCGGCACGATATCGATCGAGCGCAACGCGCCGGCGACTATGCACAGGCCTCCGAGCTGCAGTACGGACGGCTCCCGGAGCTCGAACGGCAACTGGCGACCGAGGAGGCGCGGCTCCACGATGGGAATCAGCAGAGCCGCATGCTCAAAGAGGAGGTCGATGAGGACGACATCGCGGAGGTCGTCAGCAAGTGGACCCAGATCCCGGTCCGCCGGCTGCTCGAAGGAGAGATCGAGAAGCTCGTGCATATGGAGGACCGGCTACGTCGACGGGTCGTGGGCCAGGATGACGCGGTCCTCTCGGTCGCCAACGCGATTCGGCGGGCCCGTGCCGGCCTGCAGGATCCGAATCGCCCGCTAGGGAGCTTCATCTTTCTGGGGCCGACCGGCGTCGGGAAGACAGAGCTCGGCCGGGCGCTGGCCGAGTTTCTGTTTGACGATGAGCAGTCGATGATTCGAATCGACATGTCCGAGTATCAGGAAAAGCACACCGTCTCCCGGATGATCGGGGCGCCCCCGGGCTACATCGGATACGACGAGGCGGGACAGCTCACCGAGGCGGTGCGGCGACGTCCGTACTCGGTCGTGCTCTTCGACGAGATCGAGAAGGCTCACCCGGAAGTCCTCAATGTCATGCTGCAGCTGCTTGACGACGGGCGTCTGACTGACAGCAAAGGCCGGACGGTCGACTTCAAGAACGCCGTGGTGATCATGACGTCCAATCTTGGCAGTCAGTACATCGCGGAGCATGCCGCGACGGGACAGGAAGGGGATATCGACGACAACGTGCGGCGTCAGGTCTCTGACGCGCTACGGGACCACTTTAGACCGGAGTTCTTGAATCGTATCGATGAGGTCGTCTTCTTTCACTCGCTGGGCCGTTCTCATCTGGTGGAAATCATCGATATCCAGCTGCGCCAGCTGTCGAGTCGGCTCGAGGAGCGAAAGGTTGGTCTTGGGCTGACGGACGCCGCGAAGACACTCCTGGTCGATGAAGGGTTCGACCCGACCTACGGCGCGCGCCCGCTCAAACGTACGATCCAGCGACGGGTGCTCGACCCCCTCGCGATGCGGATCCTTCAGGGCGAGTTCGGAGACGTCGACCACGTCGTGGTCGACGTCTCCGACGGAGAGATCGCATTTCGGAAGGAAGAGCCGGTTGTTGCCTAGGGCCTAGCTAGCCTAGCAGCCCGTGGTGAAAGTCACCGAATTAGATCGATCGCCAGAAGTGATCATGCGTACTCCACTGACGCGCATGGCCATGGGCAAACGACGGCGACGTCCCAAGCAGACGTCGATGTGGGTCGCCGCACAAGATCTGCCTCGCAGCGCCGCGCACCCGTTCTACACGCGACTGAATCACATTCTCGAGAGAGCGGATTTCGACGGGTACGTCGAGTCGCTCTGTCAGCGATTCTACGCGGATGAGATCGGCCGGCCGAGTTTGCCGCCCGGCCGGTATTTCCGCGTGTTGCTGCTCGGGTACTTCGAAGGGCTCGACTCCGAGCGGGCGATCGCGTGGCGGGCGGCCGAGTCGTTGAGCGTGCGGAGCTTCTTGGGGCTGGAGCTGCACGAAGCGCCGCCGGATCATTCGACGGTCTCGCGGACGCGTCGGCTGATCGACCTGGAAACGCATCAGGCTGTCTTCGCGTGGGTGTTGCAGCGACTGGCTGAGGCGAAGCTTGTCAAGGGCAAGACGATCGGTATCGATGCGACGACGCTGGAAGCGAACGCCGCCCTGCGAAGTATCGTGCGGCGCGACACCGGCGAGGCGTATCAGGACTTCTTGATCCAGCTCGCCCAGGCCTCGGGGATTGAGACCCCGACGCGTGCCGATCTGGCGCGCATCGATCGGAAGCGGAAGAAGAAAGGCTCGAACGACGACTGGACCCATCCGCACGATCCTGACGCAAGAATCACCAAGATGAAGGACGGCCGCACGCACCTCGCGCACAAGGCGGAGCAGGCGGTCGACCTCGACACCGGCGCGGTCGTGGCGGTGACGGTGCAGGACGCCGATGAAGGCGATGTGGCGACGAGCCGCGCGACGCTGATCACCGCGGCGGAGCACATCGAGACCGTGGTGCCTGCGGGCCGTCTTGCCGAGGTCGTCGGGGACAAGGGCTATCACAGCAACCAGGAACTCGTCGATCTTGAAGCCATCGGCCTCCGCAGCTACATCTCGGAACCAGATCGCGGCAGGCGTAAGTGGAAAGACAAGGCGGAGGCGCGCGACGCCGTCTACCGAAACCGTCGGCGTCTTCGCGGCGCGCGCGGGCAACGCCTGCTGCGCCGGCGCGGGGAACGACTCGAACGCCCCTTTGCCCATCTCTATGCCACCGGGCGGCTACGCCGCGTATACCTGCGGGGGCACGACAACATCCTCAAACGCGTCCTGCTGCACGTTGCTGGACTGAACCTTGGGTTGCTGATGCGGACGCTCACGGGTGTCGGGACACCCCGCAGTCTTCAGGGGCATGCGGTGGCGTGTCTTCGGCTGTTGTGGTCGCTCATGCGACTCCCGGAGACGCGTTGGGGCGCGCCGTGGATCTTATCTCGACCTACCATCGCCGCCAACGACCTCCGCGTGGGGCACTGCCATGTCTGGGCCGACCCGTCGTTCGGTGGTGCTTTCACCACGGGCTGCTAGGGGCCCCTATCCCATCTTCTGCATCGACGCCAGGAAGTCGGCGTTGGACTTCGTTTTGCCCATCTTGTCCAACAGGAGCTCCATGGCCTCGACCGGTGAGAGCGGGTTGAGTACCTTGCGCAGCACCCAGACACGATTGAGGTCGTCGGGACCTATCAGCAGCTCTTCCTTGCGAGTTCCGCTCTTCTGAATATCGATCGCCGGGAAGACCCGCTTATCGACGAGCTTGCGCTCGAGGTGAATCTCCATGTTGCCGGTGCCCTTGAACTCCTCGAAGATGACGTCGTCCATCCTGGACCCAGTATCGACGAGCGCCGTCGCCATAATCGTGAGCGACCCGCCTTCTTCGATGTTGCGTGCGGCCCCAAAGAAGCGCTTCGGCTTCTGCAGGGCGTTCGAATCCAGACCGCCCGAGAGGACCTTTCCTGACGGCGGGATCACCGTGTTGTAGGCGCGCGCGAGACGCGTGATCGAATCGAGGAGGATCACGACGTCCTTGCGGTGCTCAACAAGGCGCTTGGCCTTCTCGATCACCATTTCCGCCACCTGAACGTGGCGCTGGGCCGGTTCGTCGAATGTCGAGGAGATCACTTCCCCATCGACGGAACGCTGCATGTCGGTGACCTCTTCCGGCCGCTCGTCGATCAACAAGACGATCAAGTAGACCTCGGAATGGTTCCGGACGATCGATTGCGCGATGCTCTGGAGCAGCATCGTCTTACCGGTGCGTGGGGCCGCGACGATCAAACCCCGCTGCCCCTTGCCGATCGGTGTCATCAGATCCATGACCCGACCGGACAGGTTCACCGTCTCGCCCTCGAGCGTGATCCGTTCTTGCGGATACAGCGGCGTGAGATTCTCGAAGAAGATCTTGTCTCGGGCTTGTTCCGGCGGCTCGAAGTTGACCGCTTCGACCTTGATCAGCGCAAAGTACCGCTCCCCTTCCTTCGGCGGCCGAATCTGACCCGAAACCGTGTCACCAGTCTGGAGATCGAATTTTCGTATCTGGGACGGCGAGACGTAGATATCGTCAGGTCCTGGGAGATAGTTGTAATCGGGCGCCCTGAGAAAGCCGAAGCCGTCGGGTAGCACCTCGAGCACACCCTCGGAGAAGATGAACCCACTCTGTTCTGTCTGCGCTTTCAGGATCTGGAAGATCAGCTCCTGCTTGCGCATCCCCGTTGCGCCGGCGACGTGGAGGTCTTTGGCGACTTGGGTCAGTTTGGCGATGCTCATATCTTTGAGCTCGCCGATGTTGAGGGTATTGCCACCACGCTTGGAGGGGGGCCGGGCCGGCGCCGGCTTTCCGGAAGAGGGTTTGGTCTCTTCAGCCGCCGTGGCGGTGGTGACGATCGCTTCCGAGGACCCGGACTGGTCCGTGGACGCCCGTGAGGTACGTTTCTGGTTTGTTGGCATGAGGTTAAATCGTGCTAAGGGTTGGAGTGAGTATTAGCCTAGCGGCTAGGATGCGGGAGTCTCTGCCCGACGGATGTGTAATGTGTGAACGACGAACGTTGGTTGGGGGAGACCCTTCTCTGGAGCTTTTTGCAGTATAGGACTCACAAATCGGCCTGTCAACCACCTCACAGCGTCGCGCCGAGAGCCATCAGGCTGCACGCCACAACCGGTTGGAGGCCCAGCTCGCGCGCACGCCGTATGACCTCCGGACTGTCGGCGCCGGGGTTGATCCAGACCTCTGGGATCCGCTTCGCGGCAACCTCCATCAGTACGTCCAGGCCCTCGGTCGGAGGCACATAGATGGTCACCATGTCGATCTGACCGGGCACGTCGAGGACCGAACGGTAGGTCTTGAGACCTTCGATTTCAGCGTCATGCCGATTGATCGGGACCACCGTATAACCCTGCCGTAGGAACCCGCGCACCGCCTGGTTCCCGAACTTGTGTCGGTGGGACGACGCGCCAACGACGGCCACCGTCTTCATGCCCCCAGGTCCGTCCAGGGCTGTCTGATACCGTCCTGTGATGCCACAAGTCGTCTCGGGCCGAGCTGACTCCAGTATAGCTTGTATAGAATCTCACACACGTGAGGGGACATCTCGTCGGACTGCTCGGCATCTGCCTCCTGACGTTCTTCGCCGGTCTTGGCTCGCCGGCCATCGCCGACTCTGACGAAGCGTTCTACGCGGAGAGCGCACGCGAAATGGTCGAGAGCGGCGACTGGCTCACTCCCCACTTCAATTACATCTATCGGTTCGAGAAGCCGGTTCTGTATTACTGGCTCGCGGCATCGGCCTACCTCGTGGCCGGTGTCGGGGAGGCGTCCGCGCGGTTTCCGTCAGCGTTGGCGGGGGTGGGGTTGACGCTCCTGACGTTCGTGTCAGCCCGCCGATGGTACGACGTCCCCACCGGATTCCTGGCGGGTGTGATCACCGCGACCAGTTTTGGCTACGTCGCCATGGCAAGGCAGGCCCTTCCAGATCTCGGCCTGGCCTTCTTCGTGACCCTTGCCACCTGGGCCGCGCTCGTGGCCTGGCGAGGACCGTCGACCGAGGGGGAGGAGCCAGCTCACGACCGCCGGCTCCGATCGGCCTGGGTGACCCTCTCTGCGGTGGGTGCGGCCGGGGCGATCCTCACGAAGGGGCCGGTTGGCATCGTGCTCCCGATCCTCATCGTGGGTCCGCTTGTCGCGTGGGACTACTGGGCTGGTCGCTCCCGCGCCGCGATCCGGCCGACCGATCTCGTGCTCTTCGCCCTTATCGTGCTCGTTCTGGCGGCGCCCTGGTTTCTGGGCATGACCTTGGTCCACGGTCCGGCATATCTGGACCGCTTCTTTATCGCGGAGAATCTCGACCGCTTTGCGACGTCTCGATACAACGACCCACGACCGTTGTGGTACTACGCACCGATTGTCGTCGGGGGCATGCTGCCGTGGTCGCCGTTCATGCTGCTGTGGATACCGGCCATCGCCCGCGGCGTCCGTCGCCGTCTGGCCGGCAGCGTCAACGCTATCCGATTCGGCTGGTGGGCGGCGGCGCCACTCCTCTTCTACAGTCTGTCGGTCGGGAAACAACCGCGATACATCCTCCCGATTCTGCCCCCGCTTGCCATCCTGCTCGCTCACGCAATCCGGTCGCGCCTGGTCCGCCGTGACCGCGACCGCCTGTTTGATGTCTGCACAGGACTCGCCGGAGTGCTCCTGTGTCTCGTCGCCGGTCTCGTGTATCGAGCGTCCCCGTTACTCGTGGAGTGGGCACCGGCGTGGATTGCGGGTGTGGCCCTCGCGATTGGACTGTCGGGTGTTGGGGTGCTGCTCAGTGTCGCTCGTCCCGGGTGGACGCCCGCGGCGGTGGTCACGGCATCGATCCTGGTCAGCGTCAGCGGTCATGTGGTGCTCCTCTCGTCTCCTGAGACGGCTCCCGTCGAGCGAGTGGCCGAGATCGTGAGAACGGCTCGCTTGAACGGCGAGCCCTATGGTCGGTACCAGGTGCTGCACCGAAACTTGATCTTCTATACCCAGGCCCCGTTTCGGGAGCTGAGCGTGGAGCGGGCCGTGAGCGATTTCCTCCGGTCGCCGGAGCGTGTGCTCACCGTTCTGCCGGCCGAAACGGTCACGCGTCTCGAAGCTCAGGGGCTACCCCTTCGACGCCTGGGCGAGGTGCGTTACCTCAACACCGGTGGGCTGACGTTGCAGACGCTGCTCGATCCAGATCCGGCCCGATACCTTCATCGCGTGGTGGTGGTGGCGAATCGTGAGTGACTGACCACGGCTCTTGCGATGGCACTGCGACTTCGCCAGGACGCGCCACTTGCCTTCTCCGGAACCCAGTTCCACACTAGTGCAGTGATCTCGAAATAGCTCGGGCATCGAGGACACCGAGGCGACCGCCCAGCGAGGCGCGACGAGGGAGCAAATCGGGAATGTGTGAGCAGCGGGGTGGATGCCTCGGTGGCCGATTGCCGAGTTGTTTCGAGATCACTGCACGAGTTCTAATCCCGGCCCTCACGTCAGGCCGGGACGCTAGTCTTGGCGTCAAGAGCGAGTTCCGGGTGTCCTGAACTGTGGCACTTCCCACACGCGATCAAGAGATGTCTCTGGCCGACATACTTGCAACGAACACCAGGGAGGGCGAGCTCTGGGAGTCGATCGATGGCGACCGGATCCGATGCTACGCCTGCGGGCATGAGTGTCCCCTGCCCACCGGGGCGCTCGGAGTCTGTAAGGTTCGCTTCAATCGCGACGGTCGATTGCAGGTGCCGTGGGGATACGTCGGCGGGGTCCAATGTGACCCGATCGAAAAGAAACCGTTCTTTCACGCCTATCCCGGCTCCCTCGCCTACAGCTTCGGGATGCTCGGGTGCGACCTGCACTGCAGCTACTGCCAGAATTGGGTCACGTCGCAGGCGTTACGGGACCCGGCTGCGGTGGCGCCGCCTCGGAGCACGACTCCCGACGCGTTGGTCGACGACGCCCTGCGTCTCGATGCCCGCGTCGTGGTGAGTACGTATAACGAGCCGTTGATCACGGCCGAGTGGGCGGTCGAGATCTTCAGGACGGCGAAACAGGCGGGTCTCATCACCGGTTTCGTCTCGAACGGCAACGCGACACCTCGAGCGCTCGACTTCCTTCGGCCGTGGACCGACCTGTATAAGGTCGATCTCAAGAGCTTCGATGACCGACGGTATCGCCAGTTGGGTGGAAGACTCGAACCGATCCTCGACACGATTCGACGGCTGCATGCGCTCGATCTGTGGCTAGAGATCGTGACGCTCTTGATTCCTGACTTCAACGACTCGGACGACGAGCTTACGCGTCTGACGAGCTTCATTAGCGACGTGTCACCCGAGATCCCCGGCACGTCACGGCGTTCCACCCCACCTATCGGATGACTGATCGAGACGATACCTCGGCCGAGATGCTGGCTCGCGCGGCATCAATTGGCCGATCGAACGGTCTCCGATTCGTCTACGCAGGAAACCGACCGGGGGACGTTGGCGTTCTGGAGCACACCCACTGTGCCAGCTGCCAGACGCCCGTCATCGAACGGTTCGGATACGACATCCGCTCCTATCGACTGACTGCCGACGGTCGCTGTCCGTTCTGCGAGACATCCGTCCCGGGTCGCTGGGACAGGGTGTTCACTGGCCAGCGCTCCCCCGCCCCGTTCGTACCGCTCCGGACTGGTCTGAATGGTCTCTGACTCCACACTGCCGGAAGATTTCGTCGAGTCTCTTGAATCGATCGTCGGCACGGATCACGTCCGGACCGACGAGATATCCCGCGACGCGTATGGCGTCGATGCCCTGCAGCGCGGACGACGCGCGGATGTCGTCGTGCTGCCAGGGGTGACCGCCGAGGTGGCGGACGTCGCGCACGCATGCGACGAGGCGCTCGTCCCGTTGACCGCGCGTGGGGCCGGTACCGGATACACCGGCGGTGCGGTTCCGGTGAAGGGTGGCGTCGTGCTCTCGCTGGAGCGGCTGAACCGGATCATCGAGATCGACGAGGCGAGTCTCTTGGCCGTCGTCGAGCCCCATGTCGTGACGGCCGACCTTCAGGCGGCCGTCGAGCAGATCGGTCTCTTCTACCCGCCTGATCCTGCCAGTCTGACTCGGTCGGTGATCGGCGGCAATGTTGCCGAGTGTGCGGGCGGTCCACGCGCCTTCAAGTACGGCACCACGAAGCGCTACGTGCTCGGGCTCGAGGCGGTCCTCCCAACGGGGCAGATCATTCGCACCGGTGGCAAGTCGGTCAAGAACGTCGTCGGCTACGATCTGACCCAGCTGCTGGTTGGCTCAGAGGGCACACTCGCGATCGTGACGCAGATTACGCTGCGTCTCATTCCGCGACCACCGGCCCGGACCACACTGCGTGCCACCTTCACGTCGATCCCTCGAGCCCTCGAGGCGGTCGAGACCGTGATCGCCGACGGTGTCGTCCCGGCCGCGCTGGAGCTGATCGACGCCGACTGTGTGCGCGCGATCGAACGCCACCACGGATCCGAGACGTCGTCCGGTTCGAGTGCGGTTCTCTTAGTCGAAGTGGACGGGATGCCGGCGTCCGTCGTGGAGGAGTCGGAGCGTGTCAAACGCGCCTGCGCATCTGCGGGCGGGATCGTGACGCCGGCGGCGACCGAGGCGGAGCGAGACCAGCTGTGGAGCGACCGCCGCGATCTCTCACTGGCACTGCGGGCGCTGGCGCCCCGGAAGATCAATCACGACGTCGTGGTCCCCAAGGGACGGATTCCTCAGCTGTTTTCGATAATTGACCGACTAAGAGCGGCCTACCGACTGCCGATGCCAAGCTTCGGTCATGTGGGCGACGGAAATATTCATGTCAACATCCTCGTCGACCCAGCCGATGCTGATGCGATGCGGCGGGCCGGGCGGGCCGAGCGTCACCTGTTCGAGGAGGTCGTTGCGCTGGAAGGCTCAATCAGTGGTGAGCACGGAATCGGTTTTTCGAAGGCGAAGTTTCTCGGGCTGGAACTCTCGTCGGAGACGATCGACCTGATGCGGCGGCTCAAGCGGGCGTTTGACCCGAACGGAATTCTGAACCCGGGGAAGATCTTTTCGGAGTCTGACTCCGCTCTTCATCCACGATCTCCCCAGAGTCGAGTGCCTCGACAAACGCCATGATCCGGTCGACGCCCTCGCGGAGTCGATCCAACGACGCGGCGTACGACAGACGGAGAAACCCGGGTGCATCGAACGCTTCACCGGCGGTGACCGCGACGTGACCATGGCGAAGCAGCCGGGTGGCAAACGCCAGCGAGGTGCGCAGCGCTGCCGGCGACAGCAGCTCTGAGATGTCGGGAAACAGATAGAACGCACCGTTCGGAACCGCGCATCTGATGCGAGGCTCGTCGCCGAGCCACTTGATGAGGGTGTCACGTCGTACCCGGTACTCGTCTCTCATGGCCGTGACGCAGGCCTGCGACCCCGTCAGGGCCGCAATCCCCGCGTGTTGGCTGACCGATGAGGCGCCCGACGTGCAGTGGCTCTGGATATTGTCACACGCTGCAATCAGGGGTCGGGGGCCAACGGCCCAACCGCAGCGCCACCCCGTCATGGCATAGGTCTTCGACAGGCTGCCCACGACGACCGAGCGCTCCGGGATCACGTCGTTCAGCACCGCGGGAAGATTGTGAGCGGTCTCGTCGTAGATCAATCGGTCGTAACAGAGGTCCAACACCATCCAGATATCGCGCGCTCGGGCAGCGACGGCGATCGTGCGGAGGTCCTCTTCGGAGATCAGTCCGCCAGTGGGATTACCTGGGGAGTTGATCGCGATCATCCGCGTCTGAGGCGTGAGGCCATCGAGCACCGCATCGGCCCCAACCCGGAAGCTGTCATCTGGGTGGGTTCGGACCACGACGGGTCGGGCCTCCGCCAGCGTCACCTGGTCGACGATCGTTGGCCAGCCGGGTGCGTGAGTGATCACGTCATCGCCGGGCTCGAGGAGCGCCATGGCAACATTGAAGAGCGCTTGCTTGCCGCCGGCCGATACGATGACGGTGTCTGGACCGAACGTGACGCCGTAGTCGCTGGAGTAGCGCGCGCAGATTGCCTCCCGTAGCTCGGGAACGCCGGCGTTGGGCGTGTACTTCGTGAGGTTCTGATCCAGCGCGGTTCTTGCCGCGTCTTTGACATGGTCTGGTGTGGCGAAATCGGGTTCACCGGGACCCAGGTCGACGACGTCAACACCCTGCCGGCGCAACCGGTCGGCCTCCTGCGCGACCCGTTGGGTTGGCGATGTGCTGACCCGGCGCGTCCGCACCGACAATTCCTGTCGAGGCATCTGTCTATAGAGGGAGAGTCTCGAGGCGCCCCGGCGCCTATCGAGATCCGTCGCCGGACACCAGCGACTCCGGGCGTATGTGCTTGGCCCGCAGCTGGGCTTCAACCGAGGCGGGTACCAACCCCTCGACGGATCCACCGAGCGAGAAGACTTCCTTGACCAGCCGAGAGCTGACGTACGTGTACGGTTCGGCTGGCATCATGAACACCGTCTCGATCTCCGAGTTGAGTCGTCGATTCATGAGGGCCATCTGCAGTTCGTACTCGAAATCAGACACTGCGCGGAGCCCACGCACGATCGCGTTGGCTTGTCGATACCGGGCATAGTCGACCAGGAGTCCTCGAAACGTGTCGACCTCGACACTGGACTCATCGCGAAAGACGTCGCGAACCGTGGCGACCCGCTCCTCGGCTGTGAAGAGCGGGGCCTTGTCGGCGTTGACGAGAATCGCGACGACGATCCGGTCGAACAGTTTCGCCCCACGCTCGATGATGTCGACGTGGCCGTTGGTGAGGGGATCGAACGACCCGGGAAAGACCGCGAGGCGCGTCGTATGGTCCGTCACCCCGTCACCCGCGTTGCCGGAGACGGCGCGGTCGAGCTGTGGTAAAAGTCGAGCACGCTGTCACCTGCCTTGACAGTTCGGACGACCACCAACGTCGGTAACTCGAGTGATGGCGCCCGTTTTGACCGCTCAAGCACGAGGGTTCCCCCTCGCTTCAACCGCGGTGCGATCGCTGACAGTATGGCACCAATCTGTGGGTCGTCATAGGGAGGGTCCACAAGAATCAAGTCGAACGGATCGGCCAGCTCTTTGCGATTCGCGGCCCCGGGTAGTGTGTCGACGACCACGGCCGTCTGACCCTCGACTTCACAGTGAGACAGGTTGACCGCGATCAGCCTGGCCGCGTCGGGGTGAGCCTCGACAAAGACGACCTGCGCCGCGCCGCGACTCAACGCTTCGATTCCCAGGGCTCCGGTGCCCGCGCAGGCGTCGAGTACCCGCGCCGCATCGACGCGATGCCCAAGGATGTTGAAAAGCGTCTCACGTAGGCGGTCGGATGTCGGTCGGACCTGTAACCCGTCGGGCGATTGCAGACGCCGGCCTTTCAGAGTTCCCGAAATCACTCGCACACTCGTGTCCCGACGACTAACCGACACCAACGAGACCGAATCGCTCGGACCATCTCAGCCGAAGGTCGTGCAAGGCGTCGCTCGAGACGCCGCTGGTGGTCAGCCAACCCATCGCGGCTCGTCGCGCATCCTCCATGATCGGCTGGTCTCTGAGGAGATCGCCCACGCGCAGAGTCGGCATACCGTGTTGCCGTGTGCCAAAGAAGTCGCCCGGGCCCCTGAGCTCCAGGTCTCGCTCTGCGAGCTCAAATCCGTCGGTCGTCTCGGCGAGCGCGTCGAGGCGCGCCCGGGCCAGGTCGGACAGCGGCGGGTGATACAGCAAGATGCAGTGTGAGGCGTGGCCCCCCCGGCCGACCCGTCCGCGCAGCTGATGAAGCTGGGCGAGACCGAAGCGCTCGGCATGCTCGACGAGCATAATTGATGCGTTCGGTACGTCGATACCAACCTCGACGACGGTCGTGGCCACCAGCAGGTCGGTCGAGTGATCGGCAAAGCTCCGCATCACCCGATCGCGCTCGGCGGGCTTCATTCGCCCATGCAGTAGTGCGACGGTCTGGTGGCTGAACACGTCGGTCGAGAGGTGCTCAGCCATCTCGGTCGCTGCTTTCAGCTCGAGCTTCGACGACGCGTCGACGAGCGGATAGACGACGTATCCCTGTCGGCCCTGTCCCAGCTGTGCATCGACGAAGCGATATGCGGCGTCGCGCCGCGTGTCGGAACGAACGCGGGTCGTGATCGGCTGGCGCCCGGGGGGCAACTCGCGGATCACGGAGACGTCGAGGTCGCCATACGCCGTGAGGGCAAGCGTCCGTGGAATCGGTGTCGCCGTCATCACCAGCACATCCGGGTCGAGCCCCTTCTCCCGAAGGGCCGCGCGCTGGATGACTCCGAATCGGTGCTGCTCGTCGACAATCACCAGCCCCAGTGCCTGGAACCGCACGTCGTCCTGCACCAGGGCGTGCGTCCCGACCACAAGCTGCGCGTCACCCGATGCGAGCGACTCCCATGCCGCTCGCCGCGCCTTAGCGCTCATCGTCCCGGTCAGCCGGACCGGCTCGAACCTGGACGGCTGCAGGAGTTGTGACAGATTGAAGAAATGCTGTTCCGCAAGGAGCTCGGTCGGTGACATCACCGCAACCTGAAGACCGTTCTCCATCGCGACGAGGGCGGCCAGCAGCGCGACAATCGTCTTGCCCGACCCGACATCGCCCTGGAGTAAGCGATTCATCGGCTGCGGCCGCTGGAGATCGGCCACGATCTCCTTGAGCGCACGCTTCTGGTCGTCGGTGAGACGGAACGGAAGCACAGCGAGCGCAGCCTGGCGTATCCGATCATCGACCGTGATGCGTCGTGGCTTCCGCCGCATGTCGGTCTCGGCCCGGCGCAAAGCGAGGCCGACCTGAAACAGGAAGAACTCCTCGAAGATCACACGGTGTTGGGCCGACGCCCTGAAACGATTGAGATCGTCGAGCGAATCACGACTCGCCGGGAAATGCACCGCGACAAGCGCCGACCGTCGATCCGGAAGACTCCGCTCGTGGCGAACCGGAGCGGGGAGTTGATCGACGAGATCGTCCGGCAGCCGCTGGAGGGCGGTGTGGACCATTCTCCGAAGCATCTTAGGCGTCACCTTCCCGACCCGCTCGTAGATCGGTACGATTCGGCCCGTGTGGATCAGTTCGTCCTCGTCCGAGTCCTCTCCCACGAGCTCGTACTGGGGGTTGGTGATCTGTAGACCGCCGGTCGGGCGACGCTCGACTTTGCCGAACAGGACGGCGCGCTGGTGGACGCCGAAAACGTCCTTGAGGAACGGCTGGTTCAAGAAGGTGACCCGGATCTGCCCGGACGGATCGCCGAGGAGCATCTCGAACACACGGAACCCTCGGCGTCGCGTTGACCGCACGCCAGCGCTGAGCACCTCGCCTTCGACCGACACCGTCTCGCCAGGGTGAACCCCTCCGATCGGCTGAAATCGAGTGCGATCTTCATATCGAATCGGAAGGCGGAGGAGCAGGTCCTCGAGCGTGTGGAGCCCGCTGGAGGCCAAGTCGGTCGATCGGCGCGGCCCGACACCCTTGAGGAACTGTAATGAAGTCTGGAGGACGTCGGGTGTCGGCATCGGTGCGAGGCGTTAGTGCACCACGACGACCCGCTCATGCTCGACACGTAGCTCGGACGTCCCGCTGGGCAGGTCGAACGGCTTCGTGACGTCGATGCCGTCTGGGTATTGCTCGCTCCGCGAGTAGTACCGAACGAGCTCTGTAAAGACCGACGTGGGCATCGGAACCCCAGAAATCGTGACCGACGCCACGTCGACGTGAGCCATGCCGCCCTGGGTGCGCACCACACCATCTGCAGCGACCGGGAGACGTCCGTTCAGATACCGCAACGGGTCGAACGGTCCACGTGGTCGGGCATCTCTCAGGGCCGAGAGGTCGACGGTCGCTCGCACAGCAACGGCACCGCGGTTTCGCAACGCGACATGTGGATCGGTGACACCGGCGGGGAGTTCGGGCCCGGCATGGAAACGAAGATAGGCGTTGATCTCACGTTGGTGGATGATGACCGGCTGGTCGGTCTCGCCCGGGGCGGCCTCGCCGCCGGAGATCTCAGCGAGCTTGTCCAGCAACCGCTGTCCGTCGGCCGGATCGAGGTCGGACTGGCGGGACGCCTGCACCACCACCGCCAGCGCTGCGACCGTCGCACACACGACACCGACGACCAGCTGTTTCTGCATGGGGAACGTTCTCTGGCGAGTGTAGTGGTCTGACCTTGGAAGCCGCAAGCACCCGCCGCGAGGGAGAACAGCGCGGTCTACCGTCGAGGGGTCTGACGGCGAGCGCGCATCAGAAGCTCGACCCGACGGCGTTCCATGGCCTGCTCGAACGTCCGGAACCTGACCTGTTGTCGTACGTTCAGGAGCGTGTCGATGTCGGCGATGGCATCCCGTTGGCTTTGAGCGACCTCTTGATCGTGCGCGGCCAGCGCGGCAAGCTGCTCGGCAAGCGTTGATTCGTCGGCCCCCGGCTGGTTGGACATTCGCTGCAACTCTCGAAGGCGGCGCTGGCGCTCCTGCTGTCCTCGTCGCCGGGCGTCCTGAAGGACCTTGAACCGGGCGACGAACTCCGGGTATTGCTCTTCACTGAGGTCGAGCATCTCCTGCGCACGAACGAGCTCGAACGCCTCGAAGAGCCGCTGGACCTCGAGGGGGGTCATGTCGCCCGACAGCGCCCGCAAGGAATCGCGCGGCTGCGCGAAGCCCAGCGTCGCGGGCACGCGCAGCACGAGGCTTGCGGCCACGATCCACCTGACCGTTCGACGCGTGCCCGGCACACTCACAGACCGCCCTCCAGCTCGGCTTCCAGAAGTTGCACCAGCGCCTGTCGTTCGTCCGACGTCAATTCGAACACCGCGGTGCTGATCGCCTGACGGTCGACCATGAGGAGCTCGGTCTCACCATCCCCCCACTCGATGGTGTCGGCCATCGTGAGGAGCAGCGCCCAATCGGCGGGGTCGTCAGCGGAGATATCATCGGCCTGACTACCTACCATCGTTCGCTCGGAGACACCGTCGGAGCCGTCGACACCCCCGCCCCCCAGCCGCTCGGAGAGGGCGCGCAGAAACGGGAGCCCGAGCACCAGCGCGAGAACGACCGTGGCAGTCGTGACAGCCGTCGTCATGTGACTGAGGCTCAGTCGTTCCGACCAGCGCCCGCGGTGAGACCTCGCGTCGGTTTCGATCGCCGCGGACAGGCGCGTGGCCGAGTGCTCCCAGAAGAGCGGTGACGGTTCTGGCACGGTCAGGTCGCTCGCCTCCAACATGACGTTGCGGAGCTCCTGGACCTGCTGACGACACGACTCGCAGCTCTTGAGGTGGGCGGCGCAACCCGCACCAAGAGCACCCCCACGGTCTTCGACGAGGTCGATCAACTCTTCAGGGCTCAGGTGTCGCGTCATCGGGAAGGCCTCTGTTTACAGTGACGGTGCCGCGAGCTGTTTCTTGAGATTCGCCAGCGCATGAAAGAAGTTCGCCTTGACCGCACCGACCGAGTTTCCGAGAATCTCGGCGATCTCACGATGGGTCAGGTCGTGGTACACGCGCAGGATCAGCGTCGCCCTCTGCTTGTTGGGTAGTCTGGCGATCGCCGCGCGCACCTGCGCGCAGCGCTCACCACGCGCGACACGCTCGACAGGCGATTCGCTCCGCTGATCGAGGAGCCGCTCCGGCTCGACCGGCTCGGTGATCGGGCGCTTCACGCTGACATGGTTCAGGCTGATATTGACAGCGATGCGATACAGCCGGGTCGAGAGTGCCGCACCGCCCTGGAAGCGATGCAGCCCGCGATGGACCCTCAGGAATACCTCCTGGGACAGGTCACTCGCGTCCTCGTGGTTGCCAACGAATCGGTAACACAGGGTATACACGCGCCGTTGATGTTGCTGCATCAGTGTCGCAAACGCACCTGGCTTCCCTTCGAGACAGGCGGTGACAAGCTCCGCATCGCTGGCGTACGGGGTTCCCGAGGATCGGTCGGCGGGGTGAGCGGTCGACTTCGGCACCGTCGAAGTGAAGACAGATGTGATCGTTGCCGTTGCGGTGGTTCCAGCCGTGATGGACATGACTCTGTTTGCCGCCCCCGGCCGCCAGTGCCATCACCCTCCCCGGATTCCGGCCGGCGCCCAACAAGTCTTTGGACCTGGCAGCCTCTCAAAAGGTTACATCAGGAGCTGGGCAACCTCCTGCCGGGTGGGGATACCAGCTCGCGCGCCGAGCGCCCGGCATTTCAACGCCGCCACGGCATTGGCATATCGCAGAACGTCTTCGGTCTCTGCCGCGGCGCCACCCAGTAGCCACCCGGAGATGAAGCCTCCCCGGAAGACGTCGCCCGCGCCGGTCGTATCGACCACCGAGACGGCGAAGCCCGGAGTGCGGATTTCTCCATTGGCGGTCACAGCAAGACTACCCTCTTCGCCGAGCGTGGCGCACACGAGGGTCGCTCGAAAAGCCTCCTTCATCGCCCGGAGGGCGGCCCCAACGTCGCCGACACCGGTGAGCTGACCCGGGAAATCCTGCGCCGTGATGATCATGTCGATCTCGTGAAGGAGCGACTCGATTCCGGGCCGGACCTTCTCGACGTCGACCACGGTCGGAATGCCGGTCGCGCGTGCGCAGCGAGCTGCCGCGGCGGCAGCAGCGGTGTCGTGGCAATCTACCAAGAGAATCCTGCCGGAACAGACTGCCGCCTGAGGAATCGTGTCAGGCGTCATCGTGAGGTTGGGATGACGTGACCAGAGAACCGTCCGTTGGCCCGTCGAGGCGTCGACGAGGACCAGCGACAACGCATTCGTCGCTCCCGGCATGGTCTCGCAGGCGGCCACGTCGACCCCAGCCTCACGGAGACTCTGCAGACCGGCGACGCCATTCGGGTCGTCACCGAAGCGACCGATATACCGGGCGGTCCAGCCGAGCCGGCTGCATGCCGTCATCGCCGTGGCCGCCTGCCCTCCCGGCCTCGTTGCCAGATCCTGAATCGGACCTTTCCCCCCTGGTTCAGGATGACCGTCGACGACGGCCAGGATGTCAGTCGTATTGAGTCCGAGGCCTACGGCATCGAACGGACGTGATCCACGTCTTGGCAACTCCAAAGGAATCCGCACGTCTCAATGCTACCTGTTGCCCGCTGACGGCTCCTCAGGAAGGTCCTGACGTGGGTCGACGCAGATTTGGCGAAGGTGGATTGATATTCGCCTTTTGTTTGCATATAGTGACTACGAACTGAAATCAGGGAGGCCACTGTGCAGCCGCTCACCAAACGCCAGCGGGAAATCCTCGACTTTCTGAACGAATTTATCGAGCAGAACGGCTACGCTCCCAGCCTCGAAGAGGTGGGGCGCCGATTTGGGCTGTCGTCGCTGGCAACGGTCCACAAACATCTGACGAATCTTCAGGACAAGGGCTTCATCAAGCGGGCGTGGAACCGAAGTCGCTCGGTGGAGCTCTTGCCGACGCGGGTCGGGAGTCGCGCCGTCGACCTCCCGCTGCTGGGCAACGTGGCCGCGGGGGTGCCGATCGAAGCGGTGGTCAGCACTGAGACCGTCGCCGTTCCTGAGGATCTCGTCGGGAAGAATGAAACGTACGCGCTGCGGGTACGCGGCGACTCGATGATCGATGAGCAAATCCGCGACGGCGACGTCGTGATTGTCGAGGACCGGAAGACGGCGGACAACGGCGAGATGGTGATCGCGCTGTTAAAGGGTACCGAAGTCACACTCAAGAAGTTCTATCGAGACAACGGCCGCATCCGGCTCCAACCCGCCAACGAGAGGATTCAGCCGCTTGTCGTCGATGCCAACCTGGTACAGATTCAGGGCGTCGTGGTCGGGGTCGTGAGAAGATACTAGAGGAACACCTGCGGCGGACCTGGAGTCCGTGGTGAAACTCGCGCGTGTCACCGAGACCGACAAGGCGCTCGCGTGGCAAGGCGTGACGAGAATATTGGGCATATTCGACCCCGCCCGACGCAGTCTCAGCGTCGCCTCTTGCGGGATGCCGTGTCGGTCGAATGCCGCGGGAGTTTCACCACGGGCTCCTAGACACCACGCGAGCGTCAGTGCGGTTCTTATTCACCCATTCGATCATCCAAGCCTGTCGGCATTCCGTACCGGAGGTATCCATGAGCGAGCGCAAGCAGATCAACTTCACGATCGTGCCTGAGGAGTCAGATGACACATCCCGTACCTACGCCAACTTCTGCGCGATCTCTCACACGCCCTTCGACTTCACGCTGACCTTCTGCGAGGTCCTTCCACCGTCCGACAAGGAGGTACGCGAAGTGGAGCAGGAGCGTGTGCTCCGTGCGCCGGTTCGCGCCCGAATCGTCGTCCCGATGCAGTTCGTGCCGAACCTCATCTCGGCCCTGCAGGAACACCTCCGGGCCTTCGGTGAAGGAGCCCCGAAGGTTGGGCTCCGCGGTCGACCTCCCCAGGGGCAGACCAAGGACCCGGTTCACTAGCGTCCTGTCTCGAAATACGAGTCACGTGACCCGGCCCAACGTCACCCGTTCCGCCGCCGGTGTCCGGCGGATCGTGGCCACACTGCGGCGACAGCATCCTGCCGCCTTCACCGAGCTCAACTTCCGGAGCCCGTACGAACTTCTGGTTGCGACAATACTGTCGGCCCAGTGTACGGATGAACGTGTGAACAAGGTCACACCGCCGCTGTTTGAACGATATCCGAACGCACCGGCACTCTCGGCGGCTGCGCCGGATGAGCTCGAGACCGCGATCCGGTCGACCGGATTCTTTCGATCCAAGGCCCGGTCGTTGATCGGAATGGCGACGGCTCTCGTCGAACGGCACGGAGGACTGGTGCCGACCGCGATGGCCGACCTCGTCAAGCTGCCAGGTGTCGGCCGAAAGACGGCCAACGTCGTCCTGGGGCATGCCCTAGGCGTTCCCGGACTGCCGGTCGACCGCCATGTACTGCGGGTGGCCAACCGACTGGGGATTGCGCGCGGCGAGGATGCGGAGGCGGTCGAGCGCCAGCTCTGTGCCGCGCTGCCACAGGCCGAGTGGACCGTCGCATCGGACACGTTGATTCTGCATGGACGTCGCGTCTGTAAACCGCAACCGTTATGTAGCCAGTGTCACGCTCGAGCCGACTGCCCAGCGCGGGTCGAGGCCGTAGCTCCGTCGACGAAACCGCGGAGGAAGCCGGACCGCTAGTGGCCGGTTTCGACCAGGTGCCCAAACGACCCCGACGACGCTTCTCGCAACACTTCCTCGAGTCGTCTTGGGTTGACCGACTGGTCCAAATCGTGGAGCCCTCCCCTGCCGACACCTTCCTTGAGGTAGGCTCGGGACGTGGCGCACTCACACTGGCGCTGGCACGCTCCGGCGCGCGCATCATTGCCGTCGAAATCGACCGCGCCCTGGTTGCCCGTCTCAGACGTGATGCGCCGTCGAACGTCACCGTCGTCACCGGTGACTTCCTGGCGCTCGATCTCGACCGGGTCGAGGAGCTCTCACCCGGTCCTCTACGCGCCGTCGGCAATCTGCCCTACAGTGTGAGCTCTCCGATCCTGCTGAAGTTGCTGCGCGTCAGCGACCATGGTGCTCGGATACGCGACGCGGTGCTGATGTTTCAGCGGGAGGTCGCCGACCGGGTGACGGCCGAACCTGGCACGCGAGACTGGGGACCGCTCGCGGTTGCCGTGCGACTCCACGCCCAACCGAGACGAGTCTTGGCCGTCCCCGCTGGAGCGTTTCGACCGATGCCCAAGGTGCAGTCCGCGGTCGTGACACTGCAGTTCTGTCCCGCATCCGTCGTGGTCGGTGACCCGCGCCTCCTTGATCGACTCGTGCGCAGCATCTTCAGCCAGCGACGCAAGACCGCAGTCAATGCTTTGCGCCCCCTGGTGTCACAGATGAGCACGCTCGCGGCAGACGCGGTATTCGAGAAGGCGGGTGTCGACCCTCGGGCGCGCCCTGGGCAATTGACCTTAGCGGAACTTGCTGAGCTGTCAGAGGTTCTGGCTGATTCACGCCGCTGAGGTGTGCTATACTCACGCCGCTTTTCAGTCCGCAGACAGACCCAGCTGCCTGCCAACGACTCGGTTGGCCCACCGCTCCCGAGTCGCGCGTGAGTGTCGCTCGCCAGGGCGCCGCGACCGCGCATCGTGTTCGTCCCGTGTGACAGGCCACGCGTGAACCCGTTCGACCTGGCCACGACCGAGTCCGACTGCATCCAACGTGACCCAGAGTGCACCCGTGCGCCGGCCCGCTCTTGAAGTCGTGCCCCTTGGAGGTCTCGGCGAGTTCGGAATGAACACGATGGCCGTCTCGAGCGCTGACACAACGATTTTTGTCGACGCCGGGGTGATGTTTCCCGGAACCAGTCAGTTTGGAGTTGACCTCATTATTCCGGACCTGACCCATTTTCGAACGTCGGGGCGACGCCTAGCCGGGCTGGTCCTCACGCATGGGCACGAAGATCACATCGGCGGCGTTCCCTATGTGTGGGACCTGCTCGAGGGGCCGGTCTACGGAACGGACCTCACGCTCGGACTACTCAGACCGAAGCTGGAGGAGCACGGAATCGATGCCGTAGGTCGCCTTCAACCGGTGGCGCCCGGAGACACGGTTCGGGTCGACCCGCTCGAGGTCGAGTTTCTCCGAGTCACACACAGCATGCCCGGCTGCACGGCCGTGGCCATCCACAGCACCGTCGGCACCATTGTGCACACCGGTGACTACAAGATTGATCAGACGCCGCCGGACGGCGAGTCGATGGACCTCGATCGGTTTGGAGCACTTGGTGAGGCCGGGGTCCTGGCGCTGTTCGGAGACTCAACCAATATCGAGCGACATGGGTCCACCGGTTCCGAACGCGATGTCGTGGCCGCGTTTGAACGAATCTTTGCGAACACGGTTGGCAAGATCGTCGTGACCACTTTTGCGTCGAGCCTACACCGCGTGCAGCTCCTGATCAGTCTGGCCGCACGGTTCCAGCGGAAGATCGCGTTCGTGGGGCGAGGCATGAAACAGAACACAGCGATCGCCGCCGAGCTTGGTTGTCTCAGGATTCCGCCGGGCATTGAGATCCCGGAGAGCGAGGTGACGAACCGTCCCGCCGACCAAGTCGTCTGTCTCGTCACCGGATCACAGGGCGAACCGCTCGCGGCACTCTCCCGGATCGCGGTCGACCATCATCGTCACGTCAAACTCGAACCCCGCGACGTCGTCGTGTTCTCCGCCAGGGCGATCCCTGGCAACCAGCGGGCGATCGGTCGACTCATGGACCACGTGGCGCGGCGCGGTGCCGCGATCGTCCACGAGGACGATGAGCGAATCCATGTGTCGGGCCACGCCAGCGCGGCGGATCTCAGGTTGATGCTTTCCCTGGTCAGACCGCGCTATTTCGTGCCGATACATGGAGAGTACCGGTATCTGGCCCGGCATGCGCGGGTGGCGGAGGATGTCACTAAAGGCGAAACGGCTGTCTTTTTGATGGAGAACGGGGATCGACTCTGTTTCGACGAGGACGGCGCATGGCGCGGAGAACCGGTGCCCACCGGACGCGTCCTGATCGACGGGACCCGCACGGGCGAAGTCGTCGATGAGGTCTTACGCGATCGCCGCCATCTGGCGGGCGACGGCGTGGTTGTCCTGGTCGTGGGGATTGATCGGCAGACCGGGGTGGTCGTCGGCGAGCCGACGGTGATCACGCGCGGCTTCGTCGGCGATACCTCGACTGTCGCTATGCGTAACGAGATCCGCCATCGTGTGGACGGCGTGCTACGAAGCAGCAGCGTAGAAGAGCGCAGAGACCACGGCCTGATTCAAGAGCAGATTCGGATCGAACTCCAGCGGGGCCTGCGAAAAGAGACTGGGCGACGTCCACTGGTCGTGCCGGTCGTCATGGAGATCTGACGGTGTCGGCAAGTGCGGTCTCACGACGGGTAAGTGAGTTTGTCGGCGTGGCGCTATTTGCGCTCGCCCTCGTGTGGCTGATCGCTCTCATCACATTTGATGCCACCGACGCCGTCTGGTTCTTCAACACCGGCGGTCAGGTGCCGCCGGCGAATTTTGTCGGTCAGGTCGGGGCGTTTCTGGCCGAGGTCTCATTCCAGATCTTCGGCTTTGCCTCGTATCTCGTGCCGCTGCTGCTCGTGGTGCTGGGCTGGCACTATTTCTGGTGTCGAGCGATCGACGCGGCCTATACGAAGCTGGTCGGCCTGCTTCTGTTGTTCGGCTGCACGGCCTCCTTCTTGAGCCTGGCCTTTGGTAGCCTGGCCGCCTCCGGCAAGACCTATCGGGCCGGTGGCTATCTTGGAGAATGGCTGGCGGGAACTCTGGCAGTCTATCTGAACCGCACCGGCTCAATCATCGTCATTCTCACCCTGTTGTTCCTGTCAGCCATCCTGTCGACGCAGTTCTCGTTCGGACGCCTGTTTACGAGCACCGGTAGCCACGTGCGCCGTTGGGGGGCAGGAGCGCTCTCAACCGCGCGTCAGTCGTGGGCGCGACGGCAGCGCGAACGGCAGCGCCAGGGCGTGATTCGGAAGCATCTCGAGCGGACCGGGTCGTCGACCGCGCGCGCAGAGGTCCTGGCCAAGAGCCAGAGCGGCGCCCCGAGTGCGCTACGTCGGCCGGCACGGGGCACAAAGAAGCGGCCACCGGCTGAGGCAGCCCGTCCCGAGCTGGAGATAGCTCGCAAGGAATCGCCGCAGCTGCCACTCCCCGACCTGGCCGTTCGGCCGCCAGTCGAGCGGCGAAACGGCACGTTCACCTTGCCCCCCCCCGCGCTGCTTGATTCGGCTAAGGCGGTGCAGAAGTTCGATGAACGGCTGCTCATGGAGAACGCGAAGCTGCTCGAAGAAAAGTGCCGCGAGTTTGCGGTGGAAGGCTCCGTCGTCCAGATTCATCCTGGACCGGTCGTCACGACCTTCGAGTTCAAGCCCGACGCAGGCATCAAGTACAACAAGGTGACGGGTCTGGCGGACGACCTGTGTCTTGCGATGCAGGCCGAATCGGTGCTGATCGAGCGCATCCCCGGCAAGTCGACCGTGGGTATCCAGATTCCGAATCAGCGTCGAGACGAGATCTCATTGAGACAGCTCCTCGAATCTGACCTCTACCGACGGTCGAGCTCCAAGCTGACGTTGACACTGGGTAAGAACATTCACGGCGAGCCGCTGATGAGCGACCTGGCGAAAATGCCCCACCTCTTGATCGCTGGGTCGACTGGTACCGGAAAGTCTGTGGCGATGAACGCGATGCTGACGAGCATCCTGTATCGGGCCACGCCGGACGACGTCCGTCTGATCCTGATCGACCCGAAGCGGTTGGAACTTGGGATGTACGAGGAAATCCCTCACCTGTTGACACCGGTGGTGGTGGACCCCAAGCAGGCCGCGAACGCGCTGCGCTGGGCGGTCCGCGAGATGGAGGAGCGGTACAAGCAACTCGCTGGAGAGGGCGTCAGAAACATCGACCAGTTCAACCGCAACATCGCGCTTCGCCTGAAGGAGCTGAAGGATCAGGGAAGGAACGCCGACACCGGGGAGGGAGCCGACGAGCTCCGCCCCCTGCCGTATGTCGTGCTCGCGATCGACGAACTGGCCGACCTCATGATGGTGGCCCGCAACGAAGTCGAGCAGTCAATTGCGAGGCTCGCACAGATGGCTCGTGCGGTAGGCATCCATCTCATTCTGGCGACACAGCGTCCGTCGGTCGATGTCATCACCGGTGTGATCAAGGCAAACTTGCCGGCGCGCATCGCGTTTCGGGTGTCGTCGAAGGTCGACTCCAGAACCATCCTCGATGCGAACGGGGCGGAGAAGCTGCTTGGCAAGGGCGACATGCTCTACTTGCCGCCAGCGTCGTCCCGGTGCATCAGGCTACATGGTCCGTACATCTCAGAACAGGAGACGGCTCGCCTGGCGAGCTTCCTGAGAAAGCAGGGCAAGCCGGGGTACGACGAGACCATCACGGCTGATGAGAAGACCGCCGACACCGTCGAGTTCGAGAAGGACGACCTCTACGATCAGGCGGCCCGAATCGTCGTCACGAGCGGACAGGCGTCGATCTCGCACCTCCAGCGGCGCCTCCGGATCGGGTTCAGCCGTGCCGCGCGGTTGATCGACATGATGGAGGCTGACGGCCTGGTGTCATCAGGAACCGCCGGCAAGCCGCGTGAGGTTCTCGTCAAGCCTGACTATTTCGAGGAAGTGGACCTGCAGCTCCGATAAGGTTTCCGGGGCGTGCGCCCGATAGGAGAGACGAACAGACGCCCTGCCCGCGACGAGCGGGGCGACGGACGGTACCGCCAGGCGAGAGACAGCGCCGAATGGCAGAGCATCTGATGCTCGGGCCACTGTGGCTGGAGAGGTGCATCATGACCCGACGTATACCGTATGGTTCCCGTGGAGGCCGTGGACGAAGACTACTCGCCTCCTTTCTTCTGGTGGCCGCTGCCCCGTTGTGGGGACCGTCACTGGCCGCGGAAGGCACCCCAGAGACTCTGTACACGACAGCCCTGGTTCGGGAGCGTGGCTTGCGAGAGCCGGGTGTCCAGCCCAGCCTGAATGATCTCCGCGCCGCCATCTCCGGCTACCAGGAGATCGTCCGGCGCTTCCCGCGGAGTGCCTTCGATGACCACTCGCTGTGGCAGGCAGCCGGCCTTGCGATGGAGGCGTACGAACGGTACCGTCAGCAGCGGGACCTCGAAACGGGTGTCCGCCTCCTCCGTTTGCTGTCGATCAACCATCCCACAAGCTCGTTCGCGAGCCGAGTGCCGGGTCGCCTGCATCGACTCGACGCCCTCACGGGCGTGGCAAGACTCACCGGGATCAGTCGAGAGACGCTGCCCGACGCGGTCCGGGTCACGATGACTCTCGACCGTGAGGTCACGTTCCATTCTGAACATCTGCTGAACCCGTCACGCTGGTTCTTTGATCTTCGCGGGACGCAGGCGGCCCCGGAGCTCCGCAATGCAACGCTGGCCTTCACTGAGGATGACGACGTGGTTCGGGCGGTCCGACTGGGACGGCATCCGAACGAGGTTACGCGTGTCGTTCTCGACGCCGAGAACACCGAAAGCTGTCACGCCTTCACCTTGTATGAGCCGTTCCGTCTGGTGGTCGACTGCCGTCGGACGTTTCCGGCCCCGGACTCGATGGTAGCCGAAGGACCGAACCGTCTGACCGTCAGCGCGCCGGCGTTGGTCGCTCTGCTATCGCCGATCGGCAGTGTCGTCGCCCCGATTGCCCCTCCGGCCACCACGGTGGCCGTCCCGGTCGCACCGGTCCAGATGCTCGAAGAAGATACGCTGTCAGTCAGGGAGCTCGACCCGATTCCGGCGCCCGGCTCAACCCCTTCCTCCGCCGACGGAGTCTATTCGGTGGCGCGGCAGCTCGGGCTGGGAATCTCCCGGGTCGTCATTGACGCCGGGCACGGCGGACACGATCCGGGCGCGGCGAGCCTGGGGGTCACGGAGGCTGACCTCGTCCTCGACCTGGCGCTCAGGCTTGAGCAACGTCTCCACTCGACCCGGCCGGAGTTGGAGGTCGTACTGACTCGACGCACCGACCAGTACCTCCCGCTTGAAGCCCGCACGACCCTCGCGAATCGCGTTGGTGCGGATCTGTTCTTATCGATTCACGCGAATGCGAGCGAGGATACGAGTGCGCGTGGAATCGCGACGTACTACCTCGACCTTGCGGTCGATCCGAGAGCCGAAGCATTGGCCGCCCATGAGAACGTAGGCGGTCTCGCGACGATGAATCATCTGGACGGCCTGCTGCAGGCCATCGCATCGAATAGCAAGCTCGACGAGTCGCGCGAGTTTGCCAAGACCGTGCAGCGGACGATGCTGCAAACGCTCCGATCGGTCGATCCGGACATACCAGACTTGGGTGTCAAGCGGGCCCCATTTGTGGTGCTGATCGGCGCGCGGATGCCAAGCATCCTCGCGGAAGTGTCGTTTCTGACCAACAGTATGGACGCGACCATGCTGTCGACTGCCGCCTATCGTGGTCTGATCGTCGATGCGCTGCTCGCCGCGATTCAGCAGTATCAGCGCTCCCTGGGGGCTGAGCCGGTGCTCGCACTCGCCACCACGATCGATTTCTGACGGCGTCGGGTCTCGACTGTTTTCGACCGTGCGTCGGACGACGCGTCGAGACCGAGACGAGTTGCGTCAAAGTCGGCCGATGGACGCCCTTCCCCGCGCATCCGGCGAAGGACAATCAAAATCCAGGCACAGACCAGGCCGAGTACCACCGCCGCGACAGCAAGCCCCAGCACAACCCACACCACGCCCAGCAGCACGTCACTGATCGTGGTTTGTGTCGTTGGCTCTTGCACCACTTCGTAGACTGTAATCGGCTGCAGATTCATGATCGTTCCGCCCAGCCCTCGCTCATGGCCGCCAGGTCCGTTAGCGTGCGAACCATCACTCCGGTAGAGCCCTTTGCCAGGTCGGCCCGCGAGTCGTCGCACCACGCCGTTCCTGCAATGTCGATATGGGCCCACGGCAGGTCACCGGCAAAGGCCTGAAGAAATGCCGCGGCGGTGCACGCGCCTGCGGCACGGCCGCCGGTGTTGACCAGATCGGCCATCTCCGACCGCAGCTGATCCGCATAATCTTCGTACAGGGGCAGTGGCCAGACCCGTTCTCCTGACTGTGCTGCGGCTCGCTGGACAGCCGTGGCCCACGTCGACGGGCGCCCGAAGAGTCCGCTCGCCGCCTTACCGAGCGCGACGACACACGCACCCGTCAGCGTCGCGACATCCACGAGATGGGTGGCGCCCAGCTGCCGCGTGTACCAGAGCGCGTCGCCCAGGATCAGACGACCTTCGGCATCGGTATTGAGAACCTCAACCGTCTTCCCGCTGGCGCTCGTCAGGATGTCACCGGGCTTGGTGGCACGCCCTCCCGGCATGTTCTCCGTCATCGGTACGACACCGATCACACGGACCGGAAGCTGCAACGCCCCTATGGCTCGCATCGCCCCGACGACCGCGGCGCCGCCCGCCATGTCTTGCTTCATCCGGTCCATGCCATCTGCCGGTTTGATGGAGATGCCTCCGCTATCAAAGGTGACGCCCTTGCCGACGAGACCGAGCACCGGCGCCGCCGGGGCGTCCGCCGGGGCATGCCGCATGACGATCATCCTAGGCGATTCGACACTTCCCTGCGCGACGCCGAGGAGCATCCCCATGCCGAGACGTCGGATCGCCTCCTCTTCGAGTACCTCGACCTCGACCCCCTCTCCGCTGACCAGCGCAACCGCGCGGTCGGCAAACGTGGCTGGTGTCAACACATTCGCCGGCTCGTTGGACAGCTCCCTGGCCAAATTGGCCGACGTGGCGACGACGACACCACGGTGCACGGCACGCTCGACCGCGATCTGGTCGGCCGATCCGGTCAGGACGTCACACGTCGCCAGCGGTGGCGCGGAGCGCTCGGCGTGGTCCCCGGTCCTGTAGCGGCGGTCCTCGAAGCCCCCGAGCAGGAGACCCTCCGCGACGGCCTGAGCAGTAGCAGCAAGCGGGGCGTCGCCGCGGATGACGAATGCGACTCGGGTGACGCGCCGCCGCCGGGCCTCAATGGCCAGGGCCGCCGCGCCCGCGCGGCATCGAGCCACAGTCTCTTCGTCACGTCGTCCGACGCCCACGAGCGCGACCCGATCGGCCTTCCAGACGCCGCGCAGCGGCGTGAGAAACAGCTCGTTGGCCTTCGGGCGGAACTCTCGTTGCTCGATTGCGCGGCCGACTTCACCGTCCGATGCCGCATCGAGTTCTCGAAGTCCAGAGTCTCCTAGCTCGTCGTCCTCGAAGACCGGCACGGCGATGAGTTCGGTCGACGCATCGGCCGGCGGGGTTGTGTGTACGGCCACAATCGGCTCGGAACGACTCTCGCTCATCAGCGGATTATACGTAGGATTGAAGTTTGGTCGGTCGCTTGGAAGGATCTAGAATGGATGGGTGAGGTATGCTCGACTGATCCAAGGTGTTCTGACGCCGATCCGCGCTCTTCGACGCGGTCTGGCGCTGGTCCTGTTGCTCGTCGTCGGGACGGCGTTGACGGCGACGATCCTCGGGTCGACGAACGGTCAGGAAACCGAGGAGCCGGAGCTGAGGCTGCGCGCCTCGCCGCGTGTCGGGTTCGCACCGGTCGAGATTCTCTTTATCGCGACACTTCGTGGTGGCTCTGATGACCACGAGCCGCTCTATTGTGCCAGCGTCGAGTGGGAGTGGGACGACGACACGCGTTCTGAGCGGATTCCTGATTGCGATCCCTACGAACCGGGAACCAGCGAGATTCGGCGTCGTTTCTCCCAACGCCACACCTTTCAAAACGGCGGCAATTACGAAGTGCGCCTCAGTCTGAAGAGACGCGACGAAGTCGTGCTCTCGGTTCGGACGACAGTCGAGATCAGAAGCGGCTTTCGTTAGAACCGGTTTCGTAACCGCAGCGTGGCACCGAGGACGGCGGCCGAATGCTGGTGCAACTATGAAACCGGTTCTAACGCTCGACCGCCGCCAGCTCGACCGGTTCGAACCGCTGATCGGCCAGACGATACGCTCGGACCTCCTCGACCATGGGTTCCCCCCCGAGTGACACGATCACGTAGAGATACTCTGCATACGTGGCGTCTTCCAGATCGGACGCGGACGGGACGGCAGGCGCACCCGGGTGGGAGTGATAGGCGCCGACGACCGTTCGTCCCTCTATCCGCGCCCGTCGGATGACCGCGAAGTGGTCTCGGGGATCGGCCTGGTACCGATGTGGGCTTGGTGTGAGATTGGTCGCCCGCGAAGCCTCTTCGATCGTGACCGGCGTGCCCAGGAGAAAGCCACAACACTCGTTGGGTAGGGCGTCACGCGCATGGTCGAGCATGGCGCTGACCGCCGCTCGACGGATCTGCATCGTCGCCGGCTATCCTTGCCGTTCTCGGTCCCGGGGTTTCTTGGGGAGAAGGCCGCGCCACTCCGCGGCCGAGTCAAACACGCGGTCGATCACCTCGTCCTGGTCCAGACCGTCGCGGAGCGTCGCGAGCTCTCCGATCAAGGTATCCAGCGCCCGTCGAATCTCGTCAACGTTCGTGGAGCAGATGTCCCGCCAGATCGTGGGTGGACTCGACGCGAGGCGGGTCGTATCGGCCAGTCCACGCCCGGTGAGCGAGAGGCCATTCTGGCCGGCTGCCTCGCCCACGACGTGCATCAGGGCCGACGCGGTCAACTGCGGGAGATGCGACAGGTACGCAAGCAGGCGGTCATGCTCGGCCGCTGTCATGACGTGGGGCCGCGAGCCGAGCGCCGTCACGAAGTCCTGCAGCCGTTCGAGCGCAGGACCGGCCGCGTCGTTCGTCGGCGTGAAGAGCCAGGGCCGTCCCCGGAAGAGATCGGGTCGCGCGTAGTCGATTCCCCCTTGCGGCGCGCCGCCCAGCGGGTGACCGCCGATGAATGTGAACCGGGGTGGCAGCCGTCGTGCGCGGTCGACAATCTCCTGCTTCGTGCTGCTCACATCGGTCACGATCGCTGCACCAGGTACGTGCTGGTCGAGATCGTCCAGGAGACCGATGTTCTGCTTGACCGGTGCCGCCAGTATCACCAGCTCGGCCTCCGCCATCACGACCGGGTCGGCGGCAGCCACATCGATTGCGTGATGAACCATCGCCCGCTCGAGCACGTCCTTGTCATCGACGCCGATCACCAGACTTCGGGGCCATGTCTGCCGCACGGCGAGCCCAATCGATCCCCCGATGAGTCCAAGGCCGACAATGGCAACCTTATCGAAGATGGGGGAGGTCCCGTCCCCGGTGCCCGGCTGGATCACCGGTAGCTGGCGGCTGGTGTCTGACATAGGTGAGGTCGACAAGGCTGAGGGCCGACGGTGTTCCCTTACGTGCCCCATCCTCTCCGCGGAACCGGCTCCACACAGGCGCTCCGGCCGATGGCCGGCGCGATGATGCGGACCTCCGCCATCAAGCGGTCAAACTGCTCCGGAAACAGCGACTGCGCGCCATCGCTGAGGGCGTGGTCCGGATCTGGATGCACCTCGATGATCAGACCGTCGGCGCCCGCCGCGACCGCTGCCCGGGCCATCGGTGCGACCTTGTCCCGTATCCCGATCCCATGACTCGGATCGGCAACGATCGGCAAGTGGCTCAGTTTGTGAATGACCGGTATCGCAGAGATATCAAGCGTATTCCGCGTGTAGCTCTCAAACGTGCGAATCCCCCGTTCGCAGAGCACGACATCGCTGTTCCCTCCCGACAGCACGTACTCGGCCGACAACAACCATTCCTCGATCGTCGCGGAGATGCCGCGCTTGAGCAGGATCGGCGCCTTTACCTTGCCGAGCTCGCGCAGCAGGGTGTAGTTTTGCATATTCCTGGCGCCCACCTGCAGCATATCGGCGTGCTCCATCACGAGGTCGATCTGACTCACGTCCATGACCTCTGATACCAGCTTGAGATTGTGCCGGTCGGCCGCCTCGCGCAGTAGCCTCAACCCCTCTTCGCCGAGCCCCTGGAAGCTATAGGGCGAGCTCCGGGGCTTGAACGCGCCCCCCCGAAGGATCTTGGCGCCGGCCTTGCTCACCGCCGCGGCCGCCATCTCCACCTGTTCCTCGGTCTCCGCTGAACACGGACCGGCCATGACGATCACTTCATCCCCACCAATCCGCAGGTCGCCCAACGAAATGACGGAGCGCTCCGGTTTGAAGGTGCGACTCGCCAGCTTGTACGGTTCCGTGATCCTCAACACCTCGTGGACGCCGCCCATGACCTCGATCAGCCGAGTATCGAACCCCCGGTGTCCTCCGACCGCTCCCAGGACCGTTTTGAGAGCTCCGGTCGAACGATGTACGTCGAACCCCTTTTCAACGAGCGTCGCGATGACGTGCTGTATCTGATCTTCAGACGCGCGCTCTTCCATGACCACAACCATGGCAGCTGCCCCCGTGCTTCTACCGGAGTTACCTCTCCAGCGAGTTATTCCTTCTCTTCGGCTTGCCGTTCCAATCGCCGGTTCTCATCGATGATCCGCTCGAAGAGCCGCGTGATCGCGTCGGCTCCAAGAGGGCCGCCGTTCGTGTCACGCGCATGCCGGAGGACGGCGATCTCCCGTTCCGGCTGATATGTCTCCATCCCCGCATTGCTCTTGAGTGTGCCTAGCTGCAGAGCGCAGGTTGCACGATCGTTCAGCAGGCGAACAATCTGCTCGTCGAGTCGGTCGATCTGGTCCCGGAACTCCGCGAGTCGTTCGGCGAGCTCTCCAGGTACGCTCTGTCCGTTCTCCAGTGGGTCGCCAGCTCGATCGCTCGTCATCTCTCGTCGCCGTGAACGTGGTGCTCGCCTGCCTCAGGCCCGAGATTCGTCAAGACCGCTCTTCAGCCAGTGCACGTACCGCCGCACGTCGCCCATGAGGTCACTACTGTTTGCCGCGTCCGCGATCCGGCTGACCAGGCCGCTACCGACGACCGCCGCATCAGCGAACCGTCCCACCTCGGCCACGTGCTCGGGACGTGAAATACCGAAGCCCAACGCGACCGGGAGCGCCGTCACCCTCCGGATCCGCTCGACCATGGCAGACGCGCCTTCGGCAATCGTATCGCGCTCGCCGGTCACACCCAACCTCGAGATGCCATAGAGGAAGCCCCGGCCCAGCTTGGCGGCACGGCGAATCCGGTGCTCGGTGGTTGTCGGACTGAGCAGGAAGATCGGGTCGATGTTGACGGCTGTGGCGGCGTCACGCAGCTCATCGGCCTCCTCAATCGGGAGATCGAGCACGAGAATACCATCGACACCGACATCGGCGGCGCGACGCATGAAACGCTCGAGTCCCATAGCCACCACGGGATTCGCGTATGTAAAGACGACGATCGGGCTCGAGATCATCGGGCGGACGGCTCCGATCAACCGGAGACTCGACTTCAGCGTCGTGCCCGCCGCGAGGGCCCGCTCTGACGCGCGCTGAATGACCGGACCGTCAGCAAGTGGGTCCGAAAAAGGGATTCCCACCTCCAAGATGTCGGCGCCAGCCTGAGCAAGGGTCTGCAGGATGAGGGCGGACCGGTCGGCGTCTGGGTCCCCGGCGGTCACATAGGTCACGAGGCCGGTACGGCCGTCTGACCGGAGTCGGGCGAACGTGGCGTCGATCCGTGACGTCACGTTGAGGCCTCCAGCTCGGCGTCCTGGATGGCTGGTACATCTTTGTCACCCCGCCCCGATAAGTTGATCAGCACCGCCCCATCCGCTCCGATCTCTTTGGCGACATGAAGAGCGTGGGCCACAGCGTGAGCAGACTCCAGGGCGGGAAGGATGCCTTCGAGCCGGCACAACGCGCGGAAGGCCTCGAGGGCGTGGTGATCCGAGACGCTCGTGTACTCGGCGCGTCCCAAATCGCGAAGCCAGGCGTGCTCCGGACCGACTGCGGCGTAGTCGAGGCCGGCCGAGATCGAATGGGTAGGCTCGATGTTGCCGTCAGCGTCCTGCAGCACATAACTGCGAGTGCCCTGCAAGACGCCAGCGGTGCCGGTCGCGAATCGAGCGGCGTGCTTCCCAGCGACCAGAGCTTCGCCGCCCGCCTCGACACCAATCAGTCGAACGCCATCATCGTCGACAAACCCATCGAAGATGCCGAGCGCGTTGCTCCCGCCCCCGACACAGGCCACGACCGCCCGGGGCAACTCGCCCGTGAGCGAGAGGATCTGATGGCGAGCCTCACGGCCGATCACCGATTGAAACTCCCGAACCATGAGGGGATAGGGGTGAGGGCCGAGAACCGATCCGAGGAGATAGTACGTGTCGTCGACGTTTGTGACCCAGTCTCGCATTGCCTCGTTGATCGCGTCTTTGAGAGTGCGGCTTCCGGCATCGACACCCGTCACCGTTGCCCCGAGGAGCTTCATTCGAAACACATTCGGCGCCTGACGCCGCATATCCTCGGTGCCCATGTAGACCTCGCACTTCAGGCCCATGAGGGCGCAGGCGGTCGCCGTCGCCACGCCGTGCTGACCGGCGCCCGTCTCTGCGACGACACGACCCTTCCTCATTCTGACGGCCAGCAGACCCTGCCCCAGCGCGTTATTGATCTTGTGCGCGCCGGTGTGCGCAAGGTCCTCCCGCTTGAGAAAGAGACGAGCTCCACCGGCATCGGCAGCCAGACGACGCGCCTCGTAGATCGGTGTCGGACGACCGACGTAGTGAGTGAGCAGTGTAGACAGCTCCGACCTGAACGCGGGGTCAGCTCTGGCCTCGCGATAGGCCCGTTCCAGCGCCTCGATCGGCTCGACCAGCGTCTCGGGAACGAAGCGTCCCCCGTAGGCGCCAAAGTACCCGCGTGAGTCTGGGTCTCGCTGCCCGAACGCCGGTGTCGTCACGCGTGGTGCTTCGCTGCCCATCGTTCTTGCTCGGGTGAGGTCTGATCTGTTTTCAGGAGCGCCCCAAAGAAGTCCTGCAACAACTCTGGCGACTTGATGCCCGGGCTCGCCTCTAGTCCGGACGACACATCGAGTGCATACGGGCGAACCATTCGAACCGCCTCGGTCACGTTCGCCGGAGTGAGGCCGCCCGCAAGGAAGATCCGTCGTCGTCGAGCCACAGTGGCTGCCAGCGCCCAATCGGCCGTTCGGCCGGTGCCGCCCCTCCTTTTCAGGTCGTACACATCCACGAGCGGTGTCACCGTCTCTGGGAGCCCCGCTACGACCTCGACGTCGTCCGCAGTTCGGAGAGTCACCGCCTTGATCACCCGGTACGGCAACCCCAGGCAGTATTCCGGTGTCTCATCACCATGCAGCTGCACGGCGGCCAGCCCCACACGTGCGGCCACCTCTTCGATCCAGGACCGTGACGCGTCAACAAACACTCCGATCGGTGAAACGTCGGGCGGCAGAATCACCGCTATTTCAGCCGCCTGGCGGGGCGCGATGGATCTCGGGCTCTGATCCCAGAAGACGAACCCGACGGCCGATGCGCCGAGGTCACTCGCCAATAAGGCGTCCGAGGATCGCGTGACTCCACAGACCTTGACTTTGACCCTCACCGCTTTCCTCTCCGCGTCGCCACGACGTCGCTCAGGAGTGCGGTCAGGGCGGCTCCGGGGTCAGACCGGGTGACCAACGACTCCCCCACAAGAAACCCGTCGTATCCAGCCTCTCGCAACGCCCTGAGGTCATCGGATGTCTTGATCCCGCTTTCGGCGACTGCGATCACATTCTCCGGGATCGAGGCGACCAGCGAGAACGATGCATCGAGATCGACATCGAGCGTCCGAAGATTTCGGTTATTGACGCCGATGATCCGAGCCTCCGCCGCCAGTGCCCGCGATAGCTCGACCGCATCGTGGACTTCGACGAGAGCGGCCAGTCCGAATCCGGTCGCGGCGGCGACCAGACGTCGAAGCGTAGGGTCGTCCAATGCGGCGACAATCAACAATGCCGCGTCTGCCCCTGCCGCCCGGGCTTCCGCGAGCTGATACACCGACACGATGAAATCTTTTCGCAGCAGCGGAATCGCCACCGCCTCGCGGACCGCCGCGAGATGGTCCAACCGGCCGTCAAAGAATGCGGGTTCCGTCAGGACCGAGATAGCGGCGGCGCCGGTGCTCTCGTATGCGCGAGCGATCGCCGGCGGCTGGTAGTCTTCGCGCAACACGCCCCGTGAAGGCGAGCGCCGTTTGCACTCGGCGATGATCGGGACACGGTCGGGCGATCTCAGCGCCGCTCGAAACGCCTCGCCTCGTGGTGAGCGTCGAGCGGCGGCCTGCTCGACTTGCGCCAAAGGTCGACGGCGCTCGGCCGCGGCGACGGCGTGACGCGTCGCTCCAACGATCGCGTCGAGCAAATCAGGTCGAGCACCGGTCGGCCACTCCGGAACCACGTGGCGTGCCGTCGTCATTCGGCCCCCTGCGAACACGCGACGAGCGCATCGAGCGTCTGGCTGACGCGACCGTCGTCCAAGGCCGCGCCGGCCATGGCCGCGCCGTCGAGGAGGGACGGTGCGCCGTCGGCAATGAACAGGCCAGCGGCCGCGTTGGCGATGACGAAGTCCCGGGCCGGACCGGGCGCGCCGGCCAGCACCCGCCGAGCTACTTCGAGACTCTCCTCCGGACCCGACACCCGGAGCGTATCGATCGACGTCGGCTCGATCCCCAGGTCGGAGGGATGGAGATAGAACACATGCAGCCCGCCGTCACGATACTCGGCGACCTTCGTGTAGCCGGTCGGTGAGATCTCGTCCAGACCATCGGCCCCATGCACGACCCACGCTCGCTCCGATCCCAGCCGCCCGAGCGCCCGTGCCAACAGGTCGGTGTGCTCGGGTCCCGATACCCCGACGATCTGTCGGCGGGCGTGGGCGGGATTGGTCAGCGGTCCAAGAAGATTGAACGCCGTGCGCACGCCCAGGTCGCGCCGAGTCGGTCCGGCGTGGCGCATCGACGGGTGAAACGTCGGAGCGAAGAAAAACGCGATACCGACGTCCGTGAGGCACCGCTCGACCACCGCCGGTGCCGCGGCGACATTGACACCGAGCGCGTCGAAGAGGTCGGCGCTGCCGCTCGAACTGGACACCGACCGATTACCGTGCTTCGCCACCCGGACACCACACGCCGCGATCGTCAAGGCCGCGAGCGACGAGACGTTGAACGTGTGCAGTCGGTCGCCTCCGGTGCCGCAGGTGTCAAACACGTCGGTGAACGAACGTGAGAGCGGCACGGCACGGGCCCGCATGGTTCGGGCCAAGCCGACGATCTCCTCTGGACGTTCACCCTTCATCGACAGGGCGATCAGAAAACCGGCGATCTGCGCCGGTGCCGCGCGACCTTCCATGATCTCCACCATGACGGCGGTGGCCTCAGCCTCTGTCAGGTCTTCGCGACCACGTAGCTTCTCTGTCAGCTCGGCGAACACTCACAACTCCAAGAAGTTCTTGAGCAGACTGTGACCGACATCGGTCAGAACGCTCTCCGGATGAAACTGGACCCCGTGGACCGGCCACGTCCGATGCCGGAGTCCCATAATCGTCTCGCCTCCGACAGTCCGGGCTGAAATCTCAAGGACATCCGGCCACGGATCGTCGGCAACGACCAGCGAGTGATAGCGACCGGCCAAGAGCGGGCTGGCGATTCCCGTGAAAACGCCCTTGCCATCATGCTCGACCTGGGACGACTTGCCATGCAACAGCGTCGGTGCCGCCACCACCGATGCGCCGAACGCGTACCCCAGCGCCTGGTGACCGAGACACACCCCGAGAATCGGAATAGACGAACCGTACTGTCTCACCGTATCCACGGTGACGCCGGCATCCTCGGGGCGACCCGGGCCCGGCGAGATCACAATCCGGTCGGGCGCGAGGGCGCGCACGTCGTCGACGGTGATCTCGTCGTTTCGTTTGACAACCAGATCAGCACCCAGCTCCCCGAGATACTGGACGAGGTTGTAGGTGAACGAGTCGTAGTTGTCGATGACCAACACCATGTGTACCGCCGTCCAGCTCACCTACCCAACGATCTTTGGCCCGTGTCCGCTTTGGGCCATCTCGAGCGCGCGGATCAGCGCCGACGCCTTGTCACGCGTCTCTTGATACTCGGCTGCCGGATCGGAGTCGGCGACGATCCCGGCGCCGGCCTGAACCGAGGCTTTCCCGTCCTTCATCGCGATCGTCCGGATCGTGATGCAGCAGTCCAGATGGCCGGCAAAGTCGAGATATCCGACGGCCCCCGCATAGACACCCCGTATCGACGGTTCGAGCTCGGCGATGATCTCCATCGCGCGAATCTTTGGTGCCCCCGAGACGGTGCCGGCCGGGAAGCAGGCCGCCAACGCGTCAAGCCGATCTCGGCCCGTGGCCAGCTGGCCCTCCACGCGCGACACCAGATGCATCACATGTGAGTACCGCTCAAGGCCCATGTATTGGGGTACTCGCACAGTGCCGTACTCGCTCACGCGCCCAAGATCGTTACGCCCGAGGTCGACGAGCATGACGTGCTCAGCGCGCTCCTTCTCGTTTTCCCGGAGCTCTTCTGCGAGCTGCTCATCTCGGATCTCGTTCTCACCACGCGGACGCGTACCGGCGATGGGGTGGGTCTCCGCGTGTCGACCCTCGACCCGCACGAGCATTTCCGGAGACGACCCGACGATCGACAGACCGCCAACTCGCATGAAATACATGTAGGGCGACGGATTGACGTATCGCAGTGTGCGATAGACGGTGAACGGATCAACCGTGACGTCGGTTTCGAAGCGCTGGGACAGCACGACCTGATAGATGTCGCCTGCGAGGATGTACTCCTGGGCCTTGCGAACTGCGGCCTCATACGCCTCACGCGTGGTGTTGGAGCGCCACGCAAGCGGCGTGTCTGCGTCGAGGGCATGTGCCGACACGCTGCGCTCCAGCTCACGTTCGAGGAAGCGAATCTTTGCTTGAGCCAGCTGGTACTGGCTTCTCAGATCGCATCCGTCATGCACCGGCGCGTTCGCGATCACCAGGATGCGATGCTTGACGTGGTCGAACGCCAGGATCGTGTCGAACAACATGAACGCGGCGTCATCGGTATCGTGGGTATCGTGAGTGTCGGTACCTGTCCTCCGGTGATGGCGCGTCCAGCGCTCGCGGAGCGACGGTTCGAACCACGCGGCCGACTCGTACCCCAGGAAGCCAACGGCACCGCCGGTGAACCGCGGCAGACCCTCGACCCAGGGAGATTGGTATCGCGCCATCATCTCGCGGAGGACGTCAATGAACGGTTCTGGGCGCTGCTCGGTGCCCTCCGGCTTGTCGATGGAAGCCCGGCCGTCACGTGACCGCAGCACCATGAAGGGGTCCTTCCCCAGAAACGAGTACCGCGCGAGCCGCTCGCCGCCTTCGACACTCTCGAGGAGAAAAGCGTGGTCGGCATCTTCGGCGATTTTGAGGAATGCCGAGACCGGGGTCAGCATGTCGGCCATCACCTCCTTGCAGACCGGTACGAACGTACCCCGCTGGGCCAGGTCAACGAATTCTTCGAAAGAGGTGTCGTTCTTCATTCTTCAGGGCCTAGGACACGTCAGCGCGCGCTGTCTCGAGTTCGCGGGCAGCCCGCAGCCGTCGCTGTGCCGCGCGTCGAAAGGTGTGTTCGCCAGGAGAAACACCGGTCCACCAGGAGAACTGCCGCTCGGCTTGGGCCACCAGCATGTCGAGACCGCCGATGGTTGAGCACCCGGCGGCCGCGGCGTCTGCGAGTAGTCGCGTCACCGTCGGGTTGTAGACGAGGTCATAGACGAGCGCGCCCCCGAAACCGATGTCTGACATCGGACTGACGCCGTCGTTCGGATAGGTGCCGATCGGTGTGGTATTGACCAGGAGGTCCCACGTCCCGGGATCCGGAGGCATCGGAGCCGTCTGGCCTTTGACCAGTCGAGCCACGGCCGCGGCCCTCTCAACGGAGCGCGCGCAGATGGTCACCGAGGCCCCTTCATCGACGAGCGCCGTCGCGACTCCGCGTGCGGCGCCGCCCGCGCCAAGGACGGTCGCGCGACAGCCGCCGAGACCGATCCGGTCGCGGAGGGGTGCGAGAAACCCGGGAACATCGGTGTTGATTCCGCGCCACCCCGTGGAATCCATACGGATGGTGTTGACGGCGCCGACCCGCTGGCTCAACTCATCGGTCGAGCTGAGCTGCGAGAGGACGGACTCCTTGTAGGGCGCGGTCACGCTGGCACCGCGCACGTCGAATGCCGTGGCAAACCGTTCGAAGTCGTCGACGTCGGCCGCCGCGAACGGCAGATACACCGCGTCGTGGCCGGTCTCGTCGAACCCTGCGTTGTGCATCACCGGAGAGAGCGAATGGGCTAGCGGCGAACCCACTACCCCAAACAGCTCGGTGTCAGTGGTCAGAGCGCGGACCCGGAACTCGTGCAGCATCTCTGACAGCTCGAGCTGTCCTGGCGCGACGCCGTGGCCGGCGTAGGTCCAGCACGAACCGAAACGGTCTGGGAGCACGCGGCAGAGAATGCCGGCCGGTCCCATTCCGATCACGACGTGACCGCCGCTTCCCTGTATCCGATGTCGGTCGCAGAAATCGCGGAGCGTGATCAGGTCTGTCAAGGCTTTGGCCCGAACCGCCACCTTGACAACTTCGGCTCCGGATGCTCGCATTTCGCGAAACTGGTCATCCAGGTCGTCTGGGATCTGTTTGAAATCATGCGCCGACAGCACGACTCGTCGTCCGTCGTCAGCCTTGACAATGTCGTCGAAACCGGCCCTCCACTCCAGATCAACATAGTCAGCGCCGAGCTGATAGGCACGACCGAGCACCCGGCGGCGCTCCTCCTCAGAGCCCTGAAAATGCCCGCCCTCCCAGGCTGGTCGGCAGGTCACCAGAACGGGACACGGTCGGTCCGCCAGCACGCCGGCCACGTCGAGCTCCCGCGCGTAATCCAGACGGACCTCGACAATGTCGGCGGCGTCGGCCACCGCGTCTCGCTGAGCCCGAAGCTCGTCGGTTGTGGTGCCGGTGACGGTGGCAACCAATTTCGCGTTCATGGTCGTCTGCGTTCAAATAGAAAAAGCCTCTTCAACCGCGCGGGCTGAAGAGGCCTGGGTGTCGTCGTCTACCTGGGTCGACCGAGGTTCCTTTTGCTGACCCTCGTTTAGCTGACAGCCCCTCCAGCGCTCCGGCTAAACCGGTGGTAATACCACCAGCCATGAACGCTAGGCCAATAACCAGGGTGCCCGGTGGACCGGAGAGACAAGGCTGTCATAGCGACCAAAAACAACGCTACCAGACGCGTCTGGGCCGTGTCAATTTCGCGGTTCTCCTTGACCATCAAGCATTTGGTCCGATATAACCAACTCAGAAGCCGATCCCTGCCATGAGAGCCTTCGCGCCTCTCGTCTTCGCTTTCTTCGCGACCATCTGCCTCGTCCAGTTGCCGGCAGTGACCGCCCGAATGCCACTTGACGAAGTCAAAACCGGGATGACCGGCGTCGGGGTGACGGTGTTTCAGGGTTCCGAGCGAGAGGAATTCGGCGTCGAGGTCCTGGGTGTGCTTACCAACGTGATGGGACCTCAGCGCAACATCATCGTCGCCCGCCTGACCGGGGGACCACTGGCGACGACTGGCGTCATCCAGGGGATGAGCGGCAGCCCGGTCTATATCGACGAGCGCCTTGTCGGCGCCGTCTCCTATTCTCTCGGATCGTTTTCCACAGACGCGATCGCCGGTCTCACGCCGATTGAGGAGATGGTCGCGACAGATGCCGCCGCGACCGTCGTCGCCAGGCGGTCCCCGGCACAGCTCCGCGTGCCGGTCGCCCAACAAGACCTCGCGGCCGTCGTACGCGAGGCGTTCGGGTCGGTCCAGGCGTTCGCCCAGCGGCCGACCGATGTCCGCGCCTTCGGGCTGCCTTCATCCGAGGCCGGCCGGTTGGGGACGCTGCTCCAACCGATCGTGACACCGTTGGTGCTGAACGGGTTCGCGCCCGAGCTGCAGGCTCTCTGGACCGCGGCATTCAGTGCGGGTGGGCTGGCTACCACTGTCGGCGGGACGATGACGGCCGAGGCGCAGCTCGAGGTGGCTGGTCAGCCGTTGATGCCGGGCGACGCGATCGGAGCGAGCCTGGTGCAGGGCGACCTGACGATGGCCGGTACCGGCACCGTCACCATGGTCGAAGATGACCGTGTCTACGCATTTGGCCATCCGTTTTATAACCTTGGCCCGGCACGGTTTCCGATGACGCGAGCGCACGTGACCACGCTGCTGCCGAGCTTGGCGCTCTCATCCAAGATCGCGGCGATTGGTCAGGTGCTCGGGACGATCGACCAGGACCGCTCAACCGGTATCTACGGCAGCCTTGGACCGGGTCCCACAATGATTCCGATCCGTATGACACTGGACGAACCGGGGAGGGACATGGAGAGGACGTTCAGCTTTGAGATAATCGAAGACCCGCTGTTCTCGCCGCTCCTTGCATACACCACCGCCCTGAACACGTTCGTGACCTGGACGCGTGACCTGGGACCGAGGACCTATGAGGTCACCGGCACCGCGCGTCTTCGGGATCACGCGAGCGTGCGGTTCGATGACATCTACACCGGCAGCAGCGCGTCGTCGGTCGCCGCATCGGCCGTCGCCAACCCCGTGGCGATGCTGTTTGCGAACGACTTCGAACCGGTTGAGATCTTGGGAATCGATGTTGCCGTCACGGCCCTCGAGGAGCTCCGGACAGCCACGCTCGAGCGCGTCTGGCTCGACGCCGTTCGGCCACATGCCGGCGATGAGGTCCCTCTGAGGATTCTGTTTCGAAGCCATCGTGGCACGGAGCTACTGGAGACGGTCATGGTCAAGATTCCTCCCCACGCCAGCGGTCGCCTGGTGATCGAGGTCTCTGATGCGGCGACACTCGCGATACAGGAGCGACAGGAGGGGCGGTCGCCGGCCGAGGCGGACTCCCTTGACCAGCTGATTCGCAATCTCAACGACACCCGACGGAACAACCGAATCTACGTCAAACTTCTCAGAACCGACCCCGGTGCGGTCGACCGGGGTGAGCCACTCCCCTCACTGCCGGGTTCCGTTCTCGCCGTCCTCGAGGGAAACCGCAGCAACGGCGGCCTCGGTCGCCTCCGAGAAGCGACATTGGGCGAGTGGGAACTCGTCGGCGACCACGTCGTGTCCGGGTCGCGTCGGCTCTCCATCACTATCGAGAGATGAGCACTGCTCGCCCCATTCACCTGCGCTGGGGGTTGACGGCGGTCGGACTGGCCCTACTGGTTGCCCTGGCCCAGGCCGCATCACCGATATTCTGGCGCGTCTCGACGCAGGCGGAGTTTCTCGAGGGCGAGGTCGAGAATCTCTCGGTCGACACGAGCGGTCAACTCCTCCTGGGACCACTCAGTGAAGTGGTCTACGAAACCACAGCCCCGTTCCTCTGGTCGACTGCCGAAGCCGATGGTGTCTTGTGGATCGGCAGCGGGAACGACGGCCGCGTGTTTCGGGTTGAAGACGGCACGGAGGGGCGAGTGGTCTTCGATGCCGAGGAGCTGAACGTTCACGCGGTCGCGGCGATCGACCGCGACACGGCATATGTGGGGACGTCGCCTGACGGCTCGGTGCTGCGAGTCTCCACGACGGACGAGGCCCAGACGGTCTTCGACCCCGACGAGCCCTACATCTGGGCGGTGACGCCCAACGGATCCGGGGGCGACCTGTTTATCGCGACCGGCGACCCTGGCCGGATCTACCGGGTGGCGTCGGATGGCACCACCACACTCTTCTACGACACGAGCTCGACCCATGTGCTGTCTCTGGCCGTTGACGCCGATGGCAACCTTCTCGCGGGCACCGGGTCGCCCGGGCGGGTCTTTCGAATCACTCCCACCGGTGAAGGCTTCGTGGTGCTCGACAGTCCGTTTAGCGAAATCCGGTCGCTGCGCCTGGCCCCTGACGGTGTGCTCTATGCGGTCGCCGTCAGCCAGTCGCCGGGCCAAGCGCCGACGACATCGCCCGCAGCGCAGGCCGGGGGCGCGACCGTGACGGTGACGACCTCGGTCGCGGAAACGGCATCGGTGAGCGCCAGCGCATCGACGTCGAGCGCCGTAGCGTCAACCTCGTCCGGGTCGAACGGGTCGTCGGCCACCAGTGGTGCCGTCTACCGAATCATGCCGGACGGCGTGTGGGATGCCGTGTGGGAATCGGCAGCCGACGCACCGTACGACGTCGCCTTCGCCGCTCCTGATCTGAGAGGCGGTGACCTAGAGGGGACGAGTCGGACGCTTCTGATCGCCACCGGCGACGATGGAAAGATCTTTCGGGTGAGCGAGGACCCACAGCGAGTCGTCCTGCTCACTCGGGCCCCGGCCCAACAGGTGATGCAGTTTGTCGCGGGCGCTGACGGGGGGCACCACTACGTGACCGCCAATCCCGGCAAGGTGTATCGACTCGCGGCTGAGCAGGCGGCAAGCGGCACCTATCTCTCCACGGTGAGAGACGCGGAGACGGTCGCGACGTGGGGCACGGTCCGCTGGCGAGCGACGACACCGGTGGGCTCGTCGGTCGCGCTGTTCACCCGGACCGGCAACACGGAAGAACCCAACGAGATCTGGAGCGCATGGTCAGAGGCCTATTCGGATCCCACCGGTTCGCACATCACGAGCCCAAAGGCACGATATATCCAGTGGAAGGCAGAACTGAACGGCGATGACGCCAGCCCGGTCCTCCTTTCAGTCACCACGGCGTATCTCCCACGAAATCTTGCACCAGAAATCACCGATGTCACCGTGCACCGGCCTGGCGTCGTGTTTCAGCAGCCGTTTTCCGGGACGGATCCACCGATTGCGGGCCTGACGGACGGAGCTGAGGCGCGAGCAGCGAACGCGAACGGGAATGGCGACAGTCAGCAGAACACGCTCGGACGCAGGGTGTTTCGGAAGGGATTGCAGACCTTCGTCTGGGGGGCGCGCGACGGGAATGAGGATGATTTGACGTTCGACGTGTTCTATCGGACCGACACGGAGACGGTCTGGAGCACACTGGCCGAAGAGCTGCGGGAGTCGATCTTCACTTGGGATACCAGTTCAGCGCCGGATGGCACATACGTCTTTCGCGTTGTCGCAACAGACGCGCTGTCGAACCCACCCGGGGTTGCGCTGCGCGGCGCCCTCGAGAGCAAGCCGTTTGACGTCGACAACTCGGCGCCGCAGATCGCGCTGGATGCCGTGCGAGAGCAGCGCGGCAGGGCGGTTATCGGGTTTGTCGTCACCGACGCGCATTCGTCCGTTGAGCGCGTCGAATACTCGCTCGACACCGAGCGCTGGCAGGTCGTGTATCCCCTTGACGGGATTCCTGACTCGCAGGTCGAGCGGTTCGAAATCACGCTCGACTCCGCCGATGCCGATCGCCTCGTCATCCGAGCGAGCGACACGATGGGCAATACCGTGACCGCTTTGGGGCAAACGGATGGTCGCCCGTAGAACCTTGCTACTGTTTGGCCGAATGCGTCGATTCATCGTCGGCTGTCTCGTCTTGCTCGTGGGGATGGCCGGGGTGTTCGTCTACCAGGGAGCCGCCCGGGAGCGAGAGTTCCAGCATCTGATTACGGAAGGCGATCAAGCGGTGCTCGATGGTCAACCGTTTCTGGCGATCGAGGCGTACAGCGGGGCCCTGGCACTCGACCCCAACTCGATGGCGGTCCACCTCAAACGCGGTGAGACGTACCAACGCCAGGGAGATCTCCGAAACGCGACACGCGACCTCCTGAGGGCGGCCCGGCTCGACCCCACAGCCACTCGACCGTACGAGCGCCTCGGAGACGTGGCGTTCGCGCTCGACGATTACGAGGAGTCGATTGCACACTACACACGTTACGTTCGGCTCGATGACCAGAACCCCCAGGTGCTGTACAAGTTGGCACTGGCCAACGAGCGTGATGGTCGCGTGAATCGCGCTGTGCTGCTACTCCGCCAGGCCATTGCAATCGACCCAGAGTTCGTCGAAGCCCACTATGTGCTGGGACTGTGCTTGCGGGAGCAGGAGCGACCCGAAGCGGCCCGAGACGTTCTCATTGACGCCGTCGAGCTGTCTCCCGGATTTCTTCAGGCACGAGAAGTTCTCGCGACGCTGCACGGCAGCCTGGGTGAACGTCGTGAGGAATTGAGACAACTCGACGCCCTCGCTGCGCTCGACCGCACCCATCCGGAGCGGCATGTCGCGCGTGGACTGGCATATGCGCGATCGGGTGAAACGGAGATGGCTGTGTTAGCCCTCGGTCGAGCTGCCGAGGATCACCCGGATCAGCCGCAGGTCTACGCCGCGTTAGGTCGGGTCTGGCTCGAGATCGCGGAAACAAGTGCTGACCGTGTCGCGCTCCGCAAGGCGCTCGAGGCTCTGCAATCCGTGCCGACTGTCGCGGCGTCGAGTGAGACGCTGACACTTCTCGGGCGGGCATTGATCCTGGATGACGATCCGGAGGGCGCCCGCGCGGCACTTGGCCTGGCGACCACCCGTTTTCCGGTCGACCCTGCCGCGTTCCTGCACCTCGCGTGGCTGGAGGAGAGCGACCGGAACTGGGTCGGCGCGAGACACCTACGTCAGAGCCATCGCGTCCTGACCCAGCCGACCGGTTAAGGCCAACCCGACTCGATGCTCAACGGCCTCTTCATCGGCGTCGCACTCGCCTCCGTACTCCTCGCCGCTTTCACCGGCCAGATGCAGGCCGTGACTGACGCGATGCTGAACTCCGCCCGCAATGCGGTTGACCTGGCGATCGGGCTGGTCGGTGTGATGGCCTTCTTTCTGGGTTTGATGCGAGTCGCCCAGGACGGTGGGCTGACCGCCGAGCTGTCGAGAATCGTGAGCCCGGTCATGCGGCTCCTGTTTCCATCGATCCCAGCCGGGAGTCCCGCGATGAGCGCCATGGTGCTCAATATCTCGGCGAACATGCTCGGACTCGGAAATGCGGCGACGCCGTTCGGCATCAAGGCGATCGAAGAGCTCGACAAGTACAACACCCAGAAGGGCACCGCGACCAATGCGATGGCACTCTTCTTGGCGATCAACACCGCCGGGCTCGCGCTGCTGCCGTCGGGGGTCATCGGTGTTCGGGCGGCACTCGGATCGGCGAATGCCGCAGGGATCTGGATACCGACATGGTTTGCCAGTGGGTGCGCCACCATCATGGGCGTGACCGCCGCGATCGTTCTGTCGCGACTACCCCGCTACCGCGCCACGGAGCCCCCCGCCGCAACGGGCAACGATCCGTTGCCCCTAGCAGGTGACGACGCACCCGCCGCACTGAGTGACGCCGGACCCGCTCCTGCCATATCGCCAGGGCGGCAATGGCTCGGGCGACTGTTTTGGGTCGTCTTCTTGGCCCTTGCGGTTCGGGATTTCGGTCGTCGCCTGGGGACCGAGGCGGCCGGCGCCGTGTTCCGAGATACCCTCTCCTTCTGGATGCTCCCGGCTTTGGTCGCGGTCTTCGTGCTCTACGGCTGGGTCCGCCGGGTCCGGGTCTACGAGTCGCTCGTTGAAGGCGCGAAAGAAGGCTTTCAGGTCGCGCTGCGGATCATTCCCTTCCTGGTCGCCATTTTGGTCGTGATCGGGATGTTCCGCGCGTCAGGCGGGCTCGACGTCATCGTCAGCGTGATTGCCCCGGTCACCGCTTTGGTCGGCATGCCCGGTGAGGCCCTGCCGATGGCACTGCTCCGTCCGCTCAGTGGGTCAGGTGCGTTGGGAGTCGCGAGCGAGGCGATGACGGTGCACGGTCCAGATTCACTGATCGGATACATGGTCAGCACCTATCAGGGCAGTACCGAGACCACGTTCTATACGCTGGCGGTCTACTTCGGCGCCATCGGCGTCAAGGTGACGCGACACACGGTCCCCGCGTGCCTCATGGCCGACGTCACCGGCATTCTGGCTGCGACGTTCATGGTCAACCTCATGTTCGGCTAGTGTCCTGACCGCGTGGTTCGCAGCATAAGTTCCGGAGCGCGGCGCCCGGATGGCAAGGCGCGACGAGGAAGCAAATCGGGTATTTGTGACCGAGGAGCAACGCCGCCAGCTGGGATGCCCCGCCCGGGAATAATGTTGCGAAATACGCGGTCAGGACACTAAAGCGCTTTTCATGACCGTGTGGTGCCCGGATAGCCGCAGTGTCGAAAGTAATTGCGGCATTCCTCGGGGCTGAAGTGCGGTAGACAGGCGCCGAGGAAAGGCCAGAGGGTTTCGGTGGATCGACAGCGGGCGGCGCGCACGAGGGCTTTGAGCTTCGCGAAGCAGAGTTCAATGGGATTGAGGTCCGGACTGTAGGGCGGCAGATAGCAGAGCGTGGCGCCGACGCGCTCGATCGCCTGGCGGACGCCGGCCACTTTGTGTGCGCTGAGGTTATCGGCGATGACGATGTCCCCGGGATGCAGGGTGGGCACGAGGATCTGTTCGATATAGGCGAGGAAGCTCGCCCCGTCGATGGCGCCGTCGAAGACCCCGGGCGCGGTCAGGCCAGTCACCCGCAGCGCTGCGAGAAACGTACTGGTCTGCCACCGGGCGCACGGCGCGTGGTCGTGGACGCGGGCCCCGCGGAGGGCCCGACCATACCGCCGCAGGAGATTGTTCGTCATGCCGGTTTCATCGAGAAAAACCAGGCGTGTCGGATCCCAGGTCGGCGCGGCGGCGTGCCACACGACCCGCGCGGCCGCGACGTCAGGTCGATCGTGTTCGGAGGGCCGGACCGTTTTTTTTGACGGTCACGTCCAGAGCCGCCACCGCGCGCCAGATCGTCGCCAGACTGGCCGGCGTGCCGAGCGCGTCCTTCAGCTCGGCTACGGTGCGATCCGGTTGCTCCGCGATCAGCGCGGCCAGGGTGTGCAGGTGCGGCTCCAACATCCGGCGCCGCCCGTGCCGCTGGACGCGCGGCGCGACTTCGCCCGTCTCCCGCCGACGCTGCTTCAACAGCCGCACCCACGACCCGCTCACGCGGTACTTCACCGCAACGTCCGCGGCCTTCATCCCGGCATCACTGTCGAGCAGGGCCCGTTCTCGGAGATCCATCGAATAGGCTTGCATCGGTCCTCCTGCATTGGTGCATGCAGAAGTACCACGACGAGCCCAAGCAGTACAAGGGCTATCTGAAAAGCGCTTTAGACGACAAGTAACCCGATGCAGCGGCCACGTTTCCGACAGCCGGTGCTGTTCGCGCTGCTCCTGACGAACATTCTCTTCACGGTGGCGGCGCTCGCTCCCCGGTTCGCAGACACCTATTGGCTCTTGGAGCTTCCTGGTCACTTCCGGGCGCACCTCTCGGTGGGCACCGGTGCGATCGTGCTGGCGTTCGCGGCGCTCAGGGCATGGCGACACGTGGTCTTCGGCACGGTAACCACTGCCCTCGTCGCGGCGCCCGTCGCGGCCCTGTGGGTACCCTCGGGTCCAGCCGAGGAGCCACTCACCGCCCTCCGTGCATTGAGTTTGAACGTGTCATTCTACGGCCGAAACTACGACGAGGTGCTCGCCCTCATCGCAGTGATGCACTCGGACGTGGTCGCTCTGGTCGAGGTCAACACGCGCTGGATGGAAGAGCTCGCCCCGCTCGACCACCATTATGCGCACCGCGTGACGCACGCCCGCCCACGCGGATCTGGGGTGGCGCTCTTCAGCCAGATCCCCTTCCGCGACGCGGAAATACGCCCCTTCCCCGGCACAGGTCGTCATTACGCCATCGGAACGCTCGACATCGACGCGGTCCCACTGGTGTTGGCCGTCGGGCACGCGGCGTCGCCACTTGGCGGCCAGTCGGCGGCGGCCCTTCGCGATCGTCAGCTGGCCACGCTTGCGGACGTGCGACGTGAATTTGCCGACCGCGAGATCCTGCTCATGGGAGATTTCAACACGTCACCTTGGTCCCTTGCCTTCCGCAGATTGCTCAGTCGGTCCGGTCTCCGTGACGCCGCGGGCGGATTCGGCTACCGACCGACGTGGCCCGCCCAGCGCCCCTGGCTGGGGATCCCGATCGACCATCACGTCGTCTCTGACGGAATCGTCGTGAAGCGGTTCTCGGTCGTGGGCCCGACCGGGTCAGACCATCTGGCCGTCTACAGTGAACTGGGGTTTCGCTGAGATGGACTGGGCATCCTCGCCCGACGGAGCTACCCGTAGTGCACTCCAGGATGAACCAGGTTTACTGCAAAGAGCCATAAGGGCTGAAACAGTGCGGGAAAGATCTGCCACGCGATCAAGATTCCGATCCACGCGAAGGCCGGCTGCCCCCAAATGAAGTGCTGATACCGGCTGGTCGTTGAATCGTCCAGGAACAGCGGGACCGCGCCGCTGCCGTCGAGCGGGGGAACGGGAATCAGATTAAAGAGGGCCAGGAGCAGATTGAGCGAGAAGAAGACGCTCACGAGGAATGCCACGCCGGACCAGGCGCCGCCCGTCGACGCCGTGACCACCTGATCGAACGTCACGGCCCCTGGCGGAGCGAAGACTCCAGCCGATGAGCCAATCCTGATAGCCACGGCCGCCGCCACAACCAGGAGCAGATTGCCCCCCGGACCGGCCAATGCCATCCAGGCCGCGCGCTTGGGATACCGCATCGCCCAGTGAGGATCGTAGGGTGCGCTGGCAAACCCGAACGGCCAGCCCGAGAGGACGACAGAGATGAGTGGCAACGCGACCATCCCGAACGGCTCCCGCCGCATATGCGGGCGGGGATCCAGTGAGACTTGCCCTCCGTGATACGCCGTCGGGTCGCCGCCCCGCATTGCGGCCCACGCGTGGGCCGCTTCGTGCAGCGTCGTTGAGAAGAGAAACACGACGTAGTAGACGAGGCCGCTCCCGAGATCTGACAACGCGTCGCGATTATAGCGTCCGCCCCGCGCGCCCCGCGTCATCGCGCCGCCAGGCAGACACTCGATAGAATGAGAGAAGCTTCCACTGGTGGGCTGCGAACGCGACCTGCGAAAAGGGTGCGCGACCGCGATCACCGATGTGAGACCGATGGTATCCCGTCGCCAAACACCGTGGCTGATGATCGTTGGTGGCGTCCTGTGTCTCGCCGGGCTCACGAGCTGGGGTGTTTCACGGTACCAAGCCAGCCAGACCGTTGTTGAGGCGGCGGCGATCTATACGGCCCTCCACCTTCGCCCAACCAGCCGGGTCGCCGACATCGGCGCTGGGGCCGGCGCCTACTCACTCGAGCTGGCCCGCGAGCTGGCGCCGGACGGGTATGTCTACGCAACCGAGATCGACCTCGGAAGGCTCGCGGCCATTCGGGTGGCCGTCGGGGAAGCCGGACTCGACAACGTCACGACCCTCGAGTCGAGCGGGACGAGGACCGGACTACCGCCTGGCTGTTGCGACGGGGTGTTCCTTCGACGGGTATATCACCACCTGACAGATCCAGATGCCGTGGCGGCAGACCTGTTTGCCGTCGTTCGACCTGGCGGTCGCTTGGCGATCATCGACTTCGAACCGAACCGATGGTTGTCGCTCGTCTCATCCGTCGAGGGCGCGCCTGACGGCCGGAACGGTCATGGAATCCAGCCCGACGACGTGATTGCCGAGTTGACTGCCGCAGGGTTTGTCCTCGAAGCGCACCGCGACGACTGGGGTGCCGGCAACTACTGCCTTGTCTTCGTGCGGCCTGAGACGTGATTGTGTGGAGATCGTACCGCCGCATCGCGTGACCGCTCGCCAATCCCAGGATGCACTTGGGTTTGCGATCTGGCCAGGACCAGTCACGTGCGCCGACCCACGTGGATTCTGGGATTACCCGCCCTGGAGGATCTTCTCGATCTTTCGGTCGCGGTCGCCTGCCAGCCGCGCTAAGTCCCGCCGATAGTTTGCCTCGATCTCGCTTCGTGCCTCTAGCCCCGACACCGTCGCGACAGTCGAATCGTACAGAATTCGACACTCCGCTGTCCGGGCTTCGTAGTCCTGGCGGGCCCCAGCGATGGCCTCCTTTTGTTCTGGAGTCAGTGCGCGGGACTCGGTTCCGGCTTCGGCGTCCTGCTTGGCCAGCTTCTCCATCGCAAGCTCGATGGCACTCTTGGGCGGTGCGTCCGACATGTGCAACGTCTCCTGTCTGTGCGGTGGGACGATTATAGCTATGACCGATGACTCGTCTGGCCGATATCTCCCTGTAGATGGTCCGTCAGGACGAAGTGGACACCCTACTCGAGGTCTTGACCGAGGCTCGCTGGTTGCGAACGGCCGGTGAACCTACGGAGAAGGTCGAGTGGTGGGTGCGCGTGTCTCTCCGGCAACGTCTTGGCCTACTACCGCTGACCACCGGCCGCGCCCTGATGCGGTCCTGATAACGACATTCGCAACACGACGACGACCGGACCCGCCGGCGCCGAGACGTCTTCTCGCGCGCTCGAATGTTCCCGATATGCTCGCTCGTCGCGCCTGGCCAGCCGGGCGCATCGCCACCCTCGGTGTACAGGTATATCGAACGCAGGACATTAGCAACCCGGGCGCATCGCCGCGCTCGGCGTACCCGTGTATCGAACTCAGCACACTCGATAGGTGGGGGGTCATGTATCCTATCGGTGGCAATCGCGCGGTTTTGAGGGCGACCCCTCGGTCTGAAAGGAGATGGGTCGATGAAGGAAGACGCTCGCCGTCTCACACTGTGCGTCGGATGCGTCACACTCGCCGCCACGTCGCTGTTCGGCGGGGGCGGGCCGTCGGCTACGGGTCAAGAGTCACAGCACGACGTCATGTTGGCTCGCGCCGCCGCCGAGCTCGGTTCCCCGCCACCCGGTGACCCGCTCTCAGACCATGCGTCCGGGTTCGCGAAGACACTCTGTTCCGCGGTCTTCGTCACCGGTCTCGACGCCGAATTCGCCGCCGAGAACGTCGGGGTCTTCGCTACCAGATCCCGCAACGCTGGACTGGCCGATGGGGCGACATTCTGCCCATCGATCCCGTTCCCCCCGAGACCGGCGAACGATGACTGCTGAACGCTGACCGCCGCACTCGACACGCGGAGTGGTGCTCACTAATACCTGATGCGGATACGGAACGACGACCATGAGACACACAAGCACAATGACGTCTACAGGAATGAGAGTGCTGGTCATGCTGGGCATTCTGGGCTTCGTGACCGGAGGCACGGGTTCAGCGCAGGACCGGCTGGAGACGGTCGATTGGCCGCTGCACAACCTTGACCTGGCGGGCAGCCGGTTCTCGCCGCTGGAGCAGATCGACAGGTCGAACGTGCACACCCTCACCCCGCGATGGCTGTTCCAACACGGTGTCATCGATGGAGTGAGCAACCAGACAACTCCGGTGATCGTCGACGGCGTCATGTACGTCACCGATTCTCGCGGCAGTGTCTATGCCGTTGACGGGTCCGACGGTCACCTGCTGTGGTCGTACGATGTGACCGAGTTGCTCGGCGGAGGACGCCGCGAGGGGTATATCTTCCGGCACCGGGGCGTGACCTATGCCGACGGAGTGGTCTACAGCGCTGCCGGCTCGTTCATCTTCGCGCTCGACGCCGAGACCGGTGAGCCGATCGATGGGTTCGGCGACAACGGCCAGGCCAGCGTGATTCTGGACGTGCTCAGACTCAGATATCCCGACGTCGAGACGGCGATCTCGATGGGGTATTGGTTTACGTCGGCCCCGCAGATCTACGACGGCGTACTCTACGTCGGGTCGACCCGGAGCGAAAGTCACATCCCAGGGGGGCACGTGCTCGCCGTCGACGCGCAGACGGGCGAGGTCCTTTGGCACTTCAACACGATTCCCCAGGACGAGAACGATCAAGGGTGGGACATCGCCGGACCAACGTGGGTCGGCGGGGAACGGAACGGGGGGGGGATCTGGGAGACGCCGTCGATTGATCCGGAGCTCGGGCTGGTCTATGTCGCAGTCGGAAACCCGTTCGGCGACAGTACCAAGCGGGCCGGCATGAACCTCTTCTCAGACTCGGTCCTGGCGCTGTCGATGGAGAACGGTCGGCTGGAGTGGTACTACCAGCTCGTTCATCACGACGTGTGGGACTATGACAATGGTCTCCAGCCGATCCTCTTCGACATGGAGGTGGACGGGCAGCCGGTCAAAGCACTGGCCCAGGCCAATAAGAATGGGTGGCTGTACATCCTCGACCGAGCTACCGGGAACCCGGTCCATTCGATTATCGAGACACCGGTGCCGACCGAGACCGACACGCCCGGCGAGCAGCCCTGGCCGACGCAACCGATTCCGCACAAGGCGAACGGGGAGCGGATGGAGCCGGTGGCGCCGGTCTACCCCACCAAGCTTCCACCGGGCCGGATTGAAGGACGAGAAATCGTGCCGCAGTTCACGCCGCATGCATCGAACCACATCGTGGCTCCGGGATACGGCGGCGGGGCCAACTATGCGCCGATCGCCTACAGCCCGCTCACCGGACTGTTGTATGTGAACGCAATCGATTCGCCGTACAACGGCGGCCGGAGCGCGGAGGGCTACTTCTCGGCCTACGACCCGACGACGGGAGAGCTCGTGTGGCGACAGATCTTCGAGGGGTACGGCCAGGCGGGCTCGGTCGTTACGGCCGGTGGTGTGGTGTTTGTTGGGACCGGTAGCAACATCGCCGGCTACTTCTTCGCCTTCGATGCCGAGACCGGGGAACTGCTCTGGAAGTTCAACACCGGTGCCGGCGTGTTCTCGTCACCCTCGGTGTACATGGTGAACGGCGAGCAGTTCGTCACCGTCGCCTCGGGTGGCGGTTCGCGAGGACGCCGAGGCGGCGACCTGATTCTTAGTTTTGCCCTCCCCCAGCGGTAGACGTTCTCTCGGCCTCGTGGCCTGTATCGACTGAATCGGTGGCGATCGCTGGCGCGTGGGGCCCGCCTCGCAAGGCGCGACAAGGCATACCGGCCGTATTCGACCGAGACGCGACGCCGTCAGACGCGATGCCCCGCCCGGCGAACGGTACTGATTCAGTCGATACAGAGGCCGGCAGTCGCTTCCGCAGCGCGGTTGTAGTTGGTGTTGGTGTTGATGTCGTAGGTGAACGGCGTTCCATGGGCGTCAAGAATGAACTCGACCCCGGCGATCTGGATACCGTGAGCGGCAAGCATCCGCTCATACCGGTCGACCAGCGGAAGTACAAACTCATCGCCGGCCCGTGTTCCAAAGCCCTCGATGACCCGAAACATCGGCGAGTCAACCGGTTCAACCTCGGACGTGCCACCTGCCGGACAGAACGCATCGTCGACGCGGCACGCATCAGCGGGGCACAGCTCGAACCCTTGGCTGGTGTCGACACGTACGGCGTAGAGAAGACAACCTCCCACGAACTCCACACGGGTGATGAACGGCTCCGGAGCCTCGATATGCTCCTGGATGAGAGTGATCCCATCCACCGGCGGGTCAAACTCGTCCCCCGACACATACTGCGCGAGGGCTTCCTGCTCCCTGAACAGTCGAACACCCAAACCTTTCCCCGCTCGGTTGTGCTTGGTAATAAACGGTGGGTCGAACCGCCGCGCGGCGTCGACGACGGCGTCGCGGCCGATGGCTGCCACCGTCTCCGGGGTCTGGACACCGTGCGCGCTCAGGGTAGCGTACTGGGCGACCTTGCTGATCTCGAGCTGTAGCGCTCGGCCGTCGTTGACGATACGCCGGCCATACCGGCCCAGCCAGGCGAGCACCGCACCGGCGTACTCGGGGCCGTAACGGTGTCCCCGAGTGTGCGAGGACGCACTCATTCGGTTGTAGAAGACACCGTCAGGAGGCTCCGAACCGAGATCGAGCACTCCCGCGTCGAGAAACCACTCTTCGAATGGTAGGTCTCGTTCGTTGAAGGCTTGGCGGAGGGGTTCGACCCACCCGTCGTTCTCGTGAATGACGTAAATCTGCCCCATCCCGCGGCCTTTTGCTCCCCACCACACCCGACTCCCCTATTCTGGCATTCTCAACGTGCGAAGAAAATCGATGCGCAGGTATTCCCAAAATGTCCAAGGCGCAGCATAATGACCCATCGAACTCTCGAAACGTAGGAGGAACCAGATGAGAGCAGTCCCGAGAGGCCCGCGAGGCCTTGTGGTGGCCCTGGTCCTGGGCACCTTCCTTGCTCTTCCCAGCGTCGTGGGTATCGCGCAGGATCGTGGGACGCCGGAGGGTGAATGGCGCTACCAGAGTGGGGATGCGTGGGGTACGCGGTACTCCGCGCTCGATCAGATCAACGCCGAGAACTTCGAGGATCTCGAGCTCGCGTGGCTCTGGCGAGGGGACAACTACGGCCCGCACCCGAGCTACCTGTCACGCTCAACGCCAAGCTATATCAATGGCACCCTGTATACAGTGACCGGCTATCGGCGCACCGTGGCCGCAATCGACCCCGCAACGGGTGAGACGCTCTGGACGTATCGCGAGCCAAACACCAAGCGGTGGGAAGAGTCGATGCGATCGAGCTACGGAAAGGGTGTGGCGTACGCGGAGGTCGATGGCCGCGACGTGATCTATGTCATCACGCCGGCGTTCTTCCTCCATGCGTTCGACGGAAAGACCGGAGAGCACCTGGAAGGCTTCGGAGGACAGGTGCCGATTCCCGGTTTCCCGAGAACGGGCGTCGTCGACCTGCTCGCCGACCTCGGTTACGACTACGACCCCTACAACGGAATCCCGATGGACGTCGGATATATCACGAGCTCATCGCCCCCGATCGTCGTCAACGGGACGGTCGTCGTCGGCAACTCGCATGAGCAAGGGTACAGTCAGAGCCGAATCGAGAACGTGCCGGGTCATATCCTCGCGTATGACGCCAGAACCGGTGAGCACAAGTGGAGGTTTAACGTCATCCCTCAGTCGGAGAGTGAGTTCGGCTTCGATACGTGGGAGAACGAGGCGTGGCAGTGGACGGGCGATGTGTCGTCGTGGGCTCCGCTGTCGGCCGACCTGGATCGAGGCATCGTGTATATCCCGACCAACGCCCCCACTATCGACTACTACGGGGGCTTTAGGCCGGGGAACAATCTTTTCGGGACCAGCACGATCGCGCTGGATGTCGAAACGGGTCAACGGGTCTGGCACTTTCAAACCGTCCATCATCCTATCTGGAACTATGACCTCCCGAACGTGCCGATCTTGGCTGATGTGACAATCGACGGCGCAGAGGTACCGATTGCGGTCCAGACCACGAAGCAGGGATTGACATTCGTCTTCAACCGCGAGACAGGCCAACCGGTGTGGCCGATCGAGGAACGTCCCGTGCCGGGATCGATCGTGCCGGGCGAGCAGCTTTCGCCAACCCAGCCGTTTCCCACGAAGCCCGCTCCGTTGAATCCGCTTGGGCTCTCGGAGGACCAGCTGATCGATTTCACGCCCGAGCTCCGACAGGAAGCGCTCGAGACCATGAGCCAGTATCGTGTCGGCGGGCCGTACATGCCGCCACTGCCCAACAATCACACCGAAAACGTCAAGGGCTGGATTGGGTGTTCAGGCGGTCTGAACATCACCCATCCGGCGGTGCTGGATCCCGAGACGGGTTTCCTCTATCAGTCGTCCGGGTTTGGCTGCTCAGGTCGGACGGTGCAACCCGGTGCCGATGTGGACAGCGACCGTCACGGGTGTACGGCAGACTCGGGAGAGTGCACCACGACCGGTAAGACCGTGTCCGACTGGGTGCAGGGTGGCGGTGTCGGTTGGAGCGGTCCGCAGGGACTCCCGATCAACAAGCCGCCGTATAGCAAGATCACGGCGATCGATCTGAATAGCGGTGAGCACGCCTGGGAGGTGCCGGTCGGTTCGGCAGGCGAACGCCTCACCCGACACCCTGCTCTGAGAGACCTCGATCTCTCTGGGGTGAGTGGAAGGGGGCGTGCGATCATGATGGCGACCAAGACGCTCCTCTTTGCGACAGAAGGGTCGAACGGACCGGCGGTACTCAACGCGCACGATAAGAGCACCGGAGCGAAGCTCGGGTCGATCGAACTGCCGGCCCCTGGCATGTATGGGATGATGACCTATCTGCACGAAGGACGGCAGTTCATCGTCGTCCAGATCGGACAGGGCGGAAGCGTCCCGGGTTCTCTGGCGGCGTTCGCGGTTCCCGAGGACCACTAGTCGGTCAACCTTCGTGGCAAGGCTCAGGGCCCAGGGGAACGACCCCCTGGGCCTTCTCGGCCTCGAGAATTCTCACAGACGATCAGACACGCCATTGGACGGACAAAGGCCTAGAACCTATCTCATAGACCCTGGCGCGGCGCATCGTCAGTCACTTGAATCACTTGTCCGCGACGCGTGACCCGGTCAAGATCCCGACCATGCCGTGGTTCCCTTCGTGGCAGGCGTATTCGTAGATCGGGCCTTCGGTCTGCCGCCACGGGACCATACCGGTCCACGGTGTGGTCCAGACGGTCGGGTCGGTCACGGTGAACTCATACCGGATTGTGCTATCGCTCATCCGGGTTAGGCGTTCGATCACGTGACGGTTGGTGCTCGATCCCAGGTATGCCGCATCGTCACGAAAGTTCGTCGTTTCGATGACGAGCGTGCTGTCTTCCCAATGACCGCGTGAGACACCCAGCCACTGGTCGACAGCCGGCCCGAGGTCCGGACGACCATCCAGCGGAATCACACGAATCTCGTGAATCTGCTCCTGAAGAATCGCGACATACCCCGGAGACTGGGCAATCTGCACATTGTTGTTGTAACCGCTGGACGTGATCGGTACGGGACGGTAGACGAAGCACCGGTCGCCCAGGTCCATGTCCTCCGGACCGGACGCCGGGAGCCGACCCCGTCGAACCGCCCTGGCCCGCTCGGCCTCAGCCGACGTGGCGACACGCTCGGCATCGGGGACACGCGCGGGCAGTCGACCATCCGGAGGGTCAACAATCAGTGACGTCCGACCGATGGACACGCCACGGTCCCACCAGAATTGGTTGTAGGCCAGCGCGACATCCTGTTCCGCGGTGAGACCCTCTCGTTGATCGGCCCGGGTGTCGGAGGCGTGGTTCAGGGCGGCGACCTCTTCCTCGGTCAGCAGCTCCCGACCGGCGTACTCGGCGGGCCGCTCGAGCGGCGTGATCGTTCCGTGAGTCCAGATACCGCGCACGTAGGTGTTGACGATCGTGTCGCCGCCCGTGAAGCCGTGCTCCGCCCGTAAGCGCTCGCCGATGCGCTTGGCCGTGTGCCGTTGCTTCTTCGGACGGGACTGATCCTCGCGGAGGATCTGATCGATGATCCCCGTGAAGGCGTCCAGCTTGGGACGCCGGATCGGCTGCGCCCGGCGATACCCGGGCGGCCGGCGGTACCGCAGCATCTTGCGCACCGTCTCGCGGGCCAGCCCGAAGTGGCGCGCCGCCGCGCGCTCGCTCAATCCCTCCACATACACGCTGCGCCGCACCGCCGCATAGAGCTCCACTCGATACATCCCTCCTGTGTTCCACAAAACACCCTGGGAATGCTCGGTGGACCACGCGAGCGGTCTGGTTTTCCACCGCCCTCAGGCGGCTTCATCCCGCCGCTCTGTAGTCTATTTTTGCTCCGCCGTTCTCACCGGCCGTGGCAAGATACCTGCGCAAGGTCGAGAGAAACACAGTCGCATAGCGATCTCCTCGTATGATTTTGGTCGTTGAAACGTGCGGCCCTTGCCGCACAGTAAGCGACACGGTCGGAATGCTCGCGGCGTGCCCGGTCCTGCTCGTCAAGTAGCTTCGCGCGCAGTGGGACCGCCTTCGGGGCCGGAGCCCTTGATATTCCATGTCGCGGCCAGCCAGTCGAGCAACTTGGCCTCCTCGCCAAGCACCGACCCTGCGGTGGCGAGCCCGAACAGCACACCGCAGATCGTCTCCTGAACCGGTTGTCGCTCGACTGTTGCAGCCCGCGTCCGAATCGCGTCAGCCGAGTAGTCGGTACCGACCGTTTCTCGGATGAGGCCCCAAAACTCGTCCGCTCCAAGCTCATGGGCCGCGGCCTGCAGACCAGCGGATTCCTCGGGAGAGGTGGAGCCATCCGCGCCAACCATCGTGCGCAGCACGGCCCCGAAGGTGTGGCGTTCATCGTCGGTCATCTCACTGATCGTCATACGCCCTCGTCCCCTATCCTCCCGACACTAGTGTGCCGGCGTCGCCTTGAGCACCCCCAAGCGCACCAAAAGTCCGGTGAAGTCGTAGACCCGACGCTCCTGCACGATCAACCCGCCGGTAACGGTCATCAGGCTGACACCTCAAAGGGTGAACTTCTTGCCCGTAGGAGGAAGCCGAAAAAACTCGCCTGAATGAGTCCCCCGCATTTCGAAGCTGGTGACCACCCGGTCGCCCTCCACGATCAGCTCCTCGAGAACGTGCTCCAGAGGCGACCAGTAGCCAAACGTCCTCGATTTCTCTGACGCCGGTCGAGGTCCCCGAGACCGGACTCTCGACGACGGCATCAGGGGCGTACGCCTCAACCAGCACTTTCGGGTCGTGTCGCCTCCACCCTTCCTCTCGACGCTCAAACAACGCCACGATCTCCTCGCGACTCATCGTCTGCCCCCCGTCTACCGAAGCGACGAGCCTCTGTACCCGATTCGCCTGGCCCGACGCGACATCCAGGACGCGGTCGAGTCACCCGGCGGGCATCACCGAGACTCTTGGAACGCGATTGCGGACGGCACTAGTATAGGACCAACAGAGAGGTGGTGGAGCACTCGGATCGTTGGGGGCGTGACGACCCTACACGGCATCCACTCGATACCTGATGGATTGAGAGAAAGAGGAAAGGCTCATGATGCGAGCACGTTCGAGCATGTCGCATGCGATTCTCACAGTCGGCACGGTCGCGCTGGTACTTGTGGCCACCGGGCGGAGTCGTGCTCAATCGGCTGAGGTCGGTGCGGAGACCTCCGACGTTCCGATTCCCTTTACGCGGTTCGTGCTCGACAACGGCCTGACGGTGATCGTGCACGAGGATCATAAGGCGCCGATCGTGGCGGTGAACATCTGGTATCACGTCGGCTCGAAGAACGAGCGTCCCGGCAAGACTGGCTTCGCCCACCTCTTCGAACATCTGATGTTCAACGGCAGTGAGCATTACAACGACGACTACTTTAAACCGTTCGACCGTGTTGGTGCCACCGGGATGAACGGGACAACCAACGCCGACCGGACCAACTACTTCCAGGTGGTGCCGACCCCGGCATTCGACATGGCGCTCTGGATGGAATCAGATCGCATGGGTCATCTCCTGGGCGCCGTTGACCAAGGCAAGCTGGACGAACAGCGCGGCGTGGTGCAGAACGAGAAACGCCAGGGTGAGAATCAGCCCTATGGCGTGACCCGCCAACTGATCACCGAGAACACCTATCCTGTCGGCCATCCGTACTCGTGGAGCACGATCGGGTCGATGGAGGATCTCGAAGCGGCCTCCCTCGACGACGTGCGTGAGTGGTTCCGAACCTACTATGGCGCGGCCAATGCGGTTGTCGTGCTTGCCGGCGACATCGACCCGGAAACGGCGAGACGCAAGGTCGATACCTACTTTGGCGACATCCCCTCCGGTCCTCCGATCGAGCGGGATACCGAATGGGTCGCGAAACGGACCGGCACCAAACGCGGGCAGGTGCATGACCGCGTCCCTCAAGCCCGTGTCTATATGGTCTGGAATGTTCCAAGCTGGCGAACGAGGGATGCGAAGTACCTCGATCTCGTGAGCGACGTGTTCGCGGTTGGCAAGACGTCACGGCTCTACAAGCGGCTCGTGTATGACGACCAGATTGCGACCAACGCCAGGGCCTATGTCAACCTTCGCGAGATCGGTGGTCTGTTCTACTTCGATGCGACCGTTCGGCCCGGTGGTGACGCGGGGCTTGTAGAGGCCGCGCTGACCGAAGAGCTCGACCGGCTTCTTCTCGACGGCGTGACCGAAGCCGAGCTTTGGCGGATCAAGACGAACTACCGGGCCAGTGTTGTTCGGTCGGCCGAGCGGGTTGGAGGGTTTGGCGGGAAGTCGGACATCCTCGCGCAGGGTGAGGTGTATGGCACCGGTGCCGACGACTATCGTCGCCAGCTCGACTGGGTTGAAAGCGCCACGGCAGACGATCTGCGCGACGCTGCGCGGCACTGGCTGTCGGACGGCGCGTACATTCTCACCGTGCTGCCCTACAACGACGGAGCAACGACCCTGACCACGGTGGACCGTTCGACCGGAGTACCCCCGGTGGGAGACTCGCCGTCGGTCAGCTTTCCCCCGCTGCAGACGACGACGTTGTCGAATGGACTCGAGGTCATCCTCGCTGAGCGCCGAGCCATCCCAACCGTGAGCCTCAGCCTCCAGCTTGACGCCGGATACGCCGCCGACCAGCTCGGGATCCCCGGAACGGCCAGTCTGGCGATGGAGATGCTGGACGGAGGAACAACCAATCGAGACTCGCTCCAGATCAGCGAAGAGCTCCAGGGACTGGGCGCGCAGCTCAGCACCGACTCGAACCTGGACATGAGCAGCGTGACTCTGTCGGTCCTGACCGAGCACCTCCTGGACGCGCTGGATATCTATGCTGACGTGATCCGGAATCCCTCCTTCCCTGCGGACGAGTTCGAGCGGCTCAAGAGTCAGCAAGTCGCCCGGATCGGGCGCGAGAAATCGAGCCCGACCCAGATGGCGCTCCGCGTCTTCCCGCGCGTGGTCTACGGCGACGATCACGCGTACGGTGTCCCCCTGACCGGGAGCGGGACCGAAGCGGCGGTGGCGGGGTTGACTCGTCAGAACCTGTCGGACTTTCACACCACATGGTTCCGACCCAACAACGGAACCCTGGTCGTGGTCGGCGACGTCTCCCTGGAGGAACTGGCCCCGGAGCTTGAACGGGTGCTCGCCGACTGGAGGCCGGCCGATGTGCCAACGAAAAACATCGCAGCAGTGGCCCACCAAGACACGAGCGCGGTGTATCTGATCGATCGACCAGGATCGCAGCAGTCGTTGATCATGGCGGGACACGTCGCACCACCGAAGAGCAACCCGGCGGAGATCGCGATCGAGGCGTTGAACACGGTCCTGGGTGGCTCGTTCAGCTCGCGCGTCAACATGAACCTACGTGAGGACAAGCACTGGTCCTATGGGGCGCGAACCCGACTGTTCGATGCACGGGGACCGCGACCCTTCATCGTCACCGCACCGGTTCAAACCGACCGGACGAAGGAATCGATGCAGGAGATCTATGCGGAGCTGACCGGCATCCGTACAGACCGCCTCGTCACATCAGAAGAGTTGGCCAAAGCGAAGGACCTCCGCACGCTCACGCTCCCGGGCCGATGGGAGACGAACCGGGCGGTCAGCGGAGACATCGTCGCGATGGTCAGATACGGTCTCGAATCCGACCACTACGACAGGTATGTCGATCAGGTCCGGAGTCTCGATACCTCGGACCTCGCTGGAGCGGCGCGAGACATCATCCAGCCAGACCGTCTGGTGTGGATCGTCGTTGGCGATCGGTCGGTGATCGAGGACGGAATCAGAGAGCTGGCGTTCGGCGAGCTCCTTCACATCGACGCGGACGGAATCCTTCTCCCTCAATAAGGTTTCCCCCGGCCCTCCCGTTTGGCGGATTTGCTACAGTCACCGGCGGACCGACGACTATGAAAGATGACATCATTCGTGCCTGGGGGCGGATGCTGCAAGGCAAGCGGCCCGTCCTGTCGGTCGAGATCACACGCGAGTGCCCCCTCACCTGCCCCGGGTGCTACGCGTACTCCAGCGACCATCTTGGGGACTCGATCAATCTTCGCCAACTCAGCGACTTCAGCGGTGAGGCGCTGGTGGAACGGTTCCTGGCGTTGGTCGACAAGCACCGTCCGCTTCACGTCTTCATTGTTGGCGGGGAGCCGCTCGTCCGCTACCGAGAGCTGAGCCAGATCCTGCCCCGGCTGGCCAGCAGGCAGATTCACGCGCAGGTCGTCACGAGCGCGGTACGGCCGATTCCACACGAGTGGATGTCTGTGCCCAATCTCGAGGTCTCGGTGTCGATCGACGGGCTCCAGCCTGAACACGATGCGCGGCGGACGCCGGCAACCTATGAGCGTATTCTGAAACATATCGCTGGGTTGGACGTGACCGTTCACTGCACCGTCACGCGGCAGCAGGCGCAGCGCCCTGGCTACCTGGAAGAGTTTGTGGCGTTTTGGTCGCGCCAGGAAGCCGTTCGAAAGATCCTGGTCAGTCTCTATACGCCGCAGATCGGCGAAGTTTCTGCCGAACGACTCGAGCCCGCCGACCGAGTACGGGTGGTCGACGACCTGCTGTGGTTGCGGTCACAGTTCCCAAAGCTCGCCATGCCGCGACCGATGGTCGAGGCCTATGGCCACCCGCCCGCTTCGCCGGACCGCTGCGTATTTGCAAAAACTACCACCTGCATCTCAGCCGATTTCCACACGACGATCGGTCCGTGCCAATTCGGCGGCGCACCCGACTGTAGTCAGTGCGGATGCGCAGCGTCTGCGGGGTTGGAGGCGGTGGGACGCCACGCGCTCCCCGGCGGCGTCCGTCTTTCGACGCTACTGGACGCCTCGCTCAAGGTCGGGGCCGTCGTGAAGCACGCCCGCTCAGTGTTCGACCGTCAGCGACCGCGGTTCGCCCCCGAGACCGCCGGTCGACTGTCTGGAGCCACGGCCGCCGGGGAAATCCGCCGCAACTCTGAGCCTCTGAACTAGTGTCCTGAGTTCGATATACCTGTACACCGAGGGCGGCGATGCGCCCGGATGGCCAGACGCGAAGAGCGAGCATATCGGGAACATTCGAGCCCGCGAGAAGATGGTCTCAACGCCCGCCTCTACGGGATGCAGCGCATGGCCGAATGTACAGGTATATCGAACTCAGGACACGAGCCTTCGCCACGACCTCCATCTACATCTGGCTATCTCTGGGGAGCGTAGGCCAGAAAGCGACGCGGGTTGTCATAGAAGACCGTCTGCATCGTCGTCTCGTCGACCCCGGCCTCGCGCATCATCGGCGCGAAGACCGTGATGGCGTTGCCATATCCGGGTCGCTCCGGTGATCGCCGCCCAGTGTAGTCGGACGAGATCAGAAGTCGGTCAGCGTAACCGCCTTCGAGAAACGCCAGTATCGTTCTCACCTTCTGTTCATCGTCGACTCGACCACCCGTCACCCGGTCGAATCCGACGAATGCTCCGCGGGCCGCGACCTGCTTCAAGACGTCCGCGGTCGGGTCATCGAGACAACAGGCGTGGCCGATGGCGACGGTCCGAGGGTCGACCCCCACCGCCTCGAGCACGTCGAGTTGCACGAGACCTTGGTCGGGCGTGACGTTTGGTCCTGTGCCGTAGGCATTGTGGGTGAAGATCGGGATGCCGGACCGGACGTGAGCCTTCCCCACGGCCTGGAAGACCTTCCGCTCCAGCGGGCTCATCTCCGCCGCATCGGACGTTTGCCCAATCTCTCCGAACGCGCCGAGTCGGTCCCGAATCGCCTCGTCCACGAGCTCGTCGGCAATTTCGTCATCGCTCTTTGTAGCGAGGTCCGGTGGGTAGAACCTCTCCATGTAGTAGCCGCCCGACGCAACGACGTGAACGTCGGTTTCGGTGGCCACTCGTCGGCAGGCGTCGAGGTCGCGTCGCATGTCGGGATGGCCACCGTAGACAATGCACCCGAGCCCCTCGGCCGACGCGGTTTGAATCTCACGCACGATGGCATCGACGTCGTCGGTCGCGGCCGGCCGCTCTGACAGCTTGATCGACAGGTGCTCGTGGAAGAGGGTGACACCGTCGATCTCGTCTGGCGAGATATCATCGAGTACCGTTCGAATGATCGGCGTCGTCGGGTCGATCGGCGCAGCCGCCTCGGGCGCGGTCAGCGCCTCCGGTGGGGTTGACGTCGAATCGAGTTCGCCGCCACAGCCCGCCACGAGACCGGCCGCTCCGACTCCCATCAGGTGAAGGGCCTCGCGGCGGGTCCATCGGGACGACCAGAGAGGTTGAGTCATGTCTGAAATCTCCTCCGTGTCGTCAGATCCTGGGCCTCCGGCGTCGCAGAGTCAAGCAACTCGTGCGCCCGCCGCGCCGGTCGTCCGTCCCCCCGAGGCCATCGCGCTACGATGTGTCTGTCCCCGTCAGAACGAGAAGGACGGCGTCGTGCGGGGAGGGCACGATGAGCGGCGTCGGTGGTTGGTCGGCTGCTCCAGCACGGACCGACACTCGCCCGAGCACGGCGCCGGTCCCCGCATCCAGGAATTCGCCCGTCATATCGTTCGGGAGACGCACGACGAGGCGTGAGCGCTCGTTTGTCTCTTCCATGTAGGCCACAACCTGCTGCGGACTCTGTAGCGCAAACGTCGTCCCGAGGGAGTCGACCTGTCGAAGCACGCTTCCAGGAGCTTGGGGTCCGTCGGCAAAGGTGAGGGCGGACCACTCGAGGCCGCCCAGCATCCGCTCGACGGTCGTCGGGGCCGTGTCGTCGAGACGATAGAGCACGTCGGGACCGGCGCTCGCGACCAGGACCACCCCGGTCGGGTCATCCAGACGGGCAAGTCGCTGCCGGATCGCGTCTGGACGGCTGTACGACGCTGTATGGACGACGACGTGTCGAACACCCAGCGCGCGCAGACGCGCCAAGGACACGACCGATGGAAACGTCCCGACGACCTGAGCCAGATCATGGAAACCAGGAGGCTGGAAACCGCTGAATCCATTGATCAAGGGTCTCCAGTGGGCCGTCGACGCGACCATATACGGACCGTTCAAGGGAAGCAGGTCGCCTGAGTAGATCGGGAGCTCGGCGACGGCTCCAGACTGGCGTTCCGCCTCGAGGGATTGATAGATCCGAGGGCTCTGCTCGGTTCGGTCGTACGGAATCGGGCCGTGAAACGCCTCGAGCGTGACGAGAGCGAGCACCGCTACGGCCAGGGGATTCCGCCACCGTCCCGGGAGCTGTCGGCGAAGTCGCGCGAGACCGAGACCGGCGAGTGCGGCCACCGCGAACACCACAAGGATTCCGAACCGCTCCACCGCCCGCAACCCCTGTAGCGGTGGCAGCAGACGGTAGGCCCAGATATAGACCGGGGTGGCCGGACCAAGCGACATGACGAATCCCCCCATGCCGATGCTGACGAGCATCCGACGGACTCCGAGCGGAGCTACCCGCCGGCGAGTGCAGAGTGCGATCCCGGCCAGTCCCAGGGCGACGACACCCGGGAACAGCGATTCGGCTGCGGCGTCGTAATACGCGGCGCTCCAGGTCGCGTGATGGATGCGTGCCGCGGTCGACAGGTAGTTCCCGGATGCCGCCGACAGACTCGTCGGCACGTCACCGAGTGGGCGAACAAAGCCCTGCTCTCGGCGCAGCTCCTGATAGGGCCACAGGATCACGACCGCCACGAGCAGCGTGACGGCGGCAGCCGCTGCCAGCGGCATCAGTGTGCGGATACGGCCGTGCCCCCACCATCCATCTTTCCGCACGAGCAACGCCGCGACCAGGGCGGTCGTCACGAACATGCCGAGATACCCAGAGGTGAGCACGGCACCCAGCACGCAGGCGCCGACGGCGACCGCGTGGCGAGGACGGCGCTCAGCGATGAATACGTCAAGCGCGAGGATCGCGAGTGGGAGCCAGAACAGATGCAGAATTTGAAGATGTGACAACCGCGTCAGAAGCTGCGTATTGAAGGCGAGAGGCGACCCGGCGGTCAGTCCCGACCAGATGTCTCTGTCCATCGTCTGACCAAGACGAAACCAGCCAGGGCCGTCAGCACGAGTCCGATGATCACCAGAACGTTGTGCGTGAGCACCGGCGATGCACCGGCCCACCGAAGGGGCGCGCCGACCATTCCGGGGATCAGCAGAGGTTCGGAGTACGCCAGAGTCGATCCATTCGGATGAAAGATGTTGCCATCGAACAGATGCAGCGGGTCACGTGGCAGCTGGTGCGCGATCCAGGCGAGAGCCCAGGTGTTGAGGCGCTCGTCGTTGTTGTCTCGCGAGAGCTCATGGAGACCGGTCGCGAGCGGCCACGTGTGAATGGCCGTCAGCAGCAGGAAAACGACCAAGGCCGACGGCACGGCCCGCCGAAGGACGCTCTGCATCGGGATCAGTAGACAACACTCAACGATCTGGCTCGGCTGGGGCGCGCCACTAGTGTACGATGCTACGCAGTCGCACGGATGATCTGGAGTTCTTATGCCCAATAGCTACGACGAAACGTACGCGACCTCGCTCGCCGACCCGACGCGGTTCTGGGGCTCGGCAGCGGAGTCGATTCAATGGGACCGGCGGTGGGATTCGGTCCTGGACGACACGAACCCACCGTTCTACCGCTGGTTTACCGGTGGACGGCTCAACACCTGCTACAACGCGCTCGACCTCCATATCGAACGCGGCCGGGGTAAGCAGACCGCGCTCATCTACGACAGTCCCGTCACCAACACGGTCCGTAGCTACACATACTCGCAACTCCGCGACGACGTCGCGCTACTGGCCGGAGCATTGGTCGCAGAAGGGGTCGAACGGGGCGACCGCGTGATCATCTACATGCCGGCGGTTCCCGAGGCGGCCATGGCCATGCTCGCCTGCGCCCGGATTGGTGCGGTGCATTCAGTGGTGTTCGGTGGCTTCGCGCCAAAAGAGCTGAGTACGCGAATCGACGACGCCAAACCGAAGCTCATCCTCTCGGCCTCCTGTGGAATCGAGGTGAGCCGCGTCATCCCGTACAAGCCGCTCCTCGATGAGGCGATCGCCTTGGCGGCTCACAAGCCAGAACGCTGTCTCATCAAGCAGCGTCCCCAGGCCACCGCGACCCTCACGCCGAACCGTGATGTCGACTGGGACCAGGCGATGTCCAAAGCGACACCGGCTGGTTGTGTTTCGGTCGCGGCCACCGACCCGCTCTACATCTTGTACACATCAGGCACGACGGGGATTCCCAAGGGCGTCGTTCGGGACAACGGCGGTCACGCCGTGGCGTTGAAGTGGAGTATGGAACACGTCTACGGTATCGGCGCGGGAGAGGTCTATTGGGCCGCGTCCGACATCGGATGGGTAGTGGGTCACTCGTACATTGTGTATGGTCCGCTGCTTCGCGGTGCCACGACCATTCTTTACGAGGGAAAGCCGGTCGGGACGCCTGATGCCGGCGCCTTCTGGCGGGTGTGCGAACAGCACGGGGTCAACGCGCTCTTTACCGCACCCACGGCGTTTCGGGCGATCAAGAAGGAGGATCCGAACGGCGCGCTGATTCCCAACTACGATCTGTCACGATTCCGTACGCTCTTCCTGGCCGGCGAGCGGTGCGACCCCGACACCCTCAACTGGGCCGGCGAACAGCTGAACGTCCCGGTCATCGATCACTGGTGGCAGACCGAAACCGGGTGGGCCGTGGCGGCGAACTGTGTCGGACTCGGAACCCAGCCGGTGAAGCCAGGTTCGGCCACGAAGCCGGTCGCGGGATACGACGTGCAGGTTCTGGGCGACGACGGTCGCGACGTCGCCCCAGGTCAAATCGGCACCATCGTGCTCAAGCTTCCATTGCCGCCGGGGTGCTTGCCGACGCTCTGGCAGAACGACGAAGGCTATAAGAGCTCGTACCTCTCCCAGTATCCGGGTTTCTACCTGACTGGTGACGCCGGGTTCAAGGACGACGACGGCTATGTCTTCATCATGAGCCGGGTCGACGACATCATCAACGTCGCCGGGCACCGTCTGTCGACCGGTGCGATGGAGGAAGTGCTGGCCGCTCACCCCGATGTCGCCGAAAGCACCGTGGTGGGAGTCGCCGACCCGATCAAGGGTGAGATACCTGTGGGATTCGTAGTCACCAAGGCGGGCGTAGACCGCGAGGCATCCGAGATCGTGACAGAGTTGGTCGAGCGCGTCCGTGAGACGATCGGCCCCGTGGCCGCGTTCAAGACGGCGACCGTCGTCGCACGACTGCCCAAGACGCGATCGGGAAAGATCTTGCGTGGCACGATCAAGAAGATCGCCGACGGGCAGGAGTACACGATGCCGGCGACGATAGATGATCCGGTGATCCTCGATGAAATCACGGAAGCCCTCCGTGGTGTTGGCTATCCTCGTGCGACGTGACCACTGATCCGGCCCCACCCCAGGGGCGGTGCGACTTGCGCGCGGTCACAGGACCCGAGCCCAGTACTGCATCGTCTCGGTGAGGTCGCTCCGGCAAGTCTGTCAACTCATGTGTGGCACACACCACTAGTGTCCTGAGTTCGATATACCTGTACACCGAGGGCGGCGATGCGCCCGGATGGCCAGGCGCGAAGCGCGAGCATATCGGGAATATTCGAGCCCGCGAGAAGAAGGTCTCAGCGCCGGCCTCTACGGGATGCAGCGCTGGCCGAATGTACAGGTATATCGAACGCAGGACACTAGCGCCCGCCGTACAGCTCGACGAGCCGCGCGCGTTCGCTCTCCATCAGCGGCAGAAACCCCGCGTCGTCGGGCTCTGCGGTCAATGGCTGACACGGCCCACACATGAGGGTGTGCGGGCTGTCGTTGTGAAGCAGGCCGATCGCGTGTCCAAGCTCGTGGGCGACGACATGGCGCGACACCATCGGGTCGTTGCGATCAGGGGCTCGCACCGAGCGGATGACCACAAGATACCGCGGCGGGTCAACCCTCGGTAACGGCCACGTGAAGGACATGATGTCCTGACGCGACAACAACAGGACGATGTCGGTATCGAGACTCGTCAGGGCCTCCGGTGGGTCCGGTTCCACGTCGCCCGCAGGCAGCCGAACAGCACGCTGCGCGATTTGTCGGGCGTAGTTTTCTAGACGCCGTTCGACTCCTGACGCGACCACGATCCGTGGCTCATCCAGTCGGGTCTCGACACCGAGGTCTCTGAGCACGGCGTTCCGAAATCGGATGGCCTCCCGTGCTGCATCCAACCGATCATCGGTCTCGGTTGGCGTCAGCACGACGAGGCTCTGTTCCGCCGCGGCGGTCGGCCACGCAGACCCCGATACGAGGACGAGCACGAGCACGAAGGGCTTCATGTTCCTCGGGCGATCACCCGCATCTCGACGATCCTGTGCGCTCGGAGGGCTACGCTGAGCATGCCCCGCCGGCGCATGCTCAGCGTCAGTGTACAGATCTGTTGCGCTCACGGTACACTGCACCACCGAAATGTTCGAGGCGCGATGGATGTCACATTGAAGGCGGCGCTCATCAACAGTGTCATGATCGGGTCTGGCGGGTTCCTGGGAGCCCTCGCCCGATACGGCCTGGGTGGATTCGTTCAGCGACAGCTGCCACCGACGGCCTTCCCGTACGGCACCCTGGCGGTCAACCTCTTGGGCTGCCTCCTGATTGGCGTGATCGCTGGGCTCGCAGAAACGCGCCAGCTGCTCGGACAGGAGTTTCGCGCCTTCGCGCTGATCGGACTGCTGGGGGGCTTCACGACGTTCTCGACCTTCGGCTACGAGACCTTCGCGATGCTGCGCGCCGAGGAGTATGTGCGGGCAGCGTCCAACATCGGCATGCATGTTGCCCTGGGTGTGGCGCTCGTCTGGCTGGGCTACGCCCTCACCGCATCGAGGTAGTCACGGCACACGAGCCGATAGACCCGGCGGTCACCATCGACATCTTCGCAGCATGGGAGCGGCGCACCCGACGCTGGGCGCTTGTCGTGGCGGTGTTGTCACTGACGATCTCAGGGCCGCTCGCGCTCGTGGCAGTGAGCTCCGGACGACCCGCGGCGGCGACAGCCGGACTCGCCGTGGCGGCTGCATTCGCCGTCTATGCCTGGCAAACCGCCAGGATCCGCCGTCGACAGGCCATCATTCGTGAGCCCTTTCCCCTTGAGTGGGAAACGGTCCTACAGCGCGACGTGGCGTTCTTCCGGGTTCTCGACCCGACCGAGCAGCAGCGCTTTCGGCGCCAGGTTCAGGTGTTCTTGGGTGAGAAGCAGATCACCGGTATCACACTCACGCTCGATACGACGACGCGAGTCCTCGCTGCCGCGAGCGCGATCATCCCGATCTTCGGATTCCCAGACTGGGAGTGGGATCAGATCAGCGAGGTGCTGGTTTACCCCACGCGCTTTGACGGCGACTTCGCGTTCGGCGACGCACCGAGTCACGGTATCCTGGGTATGGTCGGCACCGGGAGTCTCAACCGCCTCATGATCCTATCGAAGCCCGATCTCATCAACGGATTCCGGAACGCGGGCGACAAGCGTAACGTCGGGGTCCACGAGTTCGCGCATCTCGTAGACAAGAGCGACGGCGTGGTCGATGGCATGCCACATGTGGGTCTTGACCGCCAGGCGATCGGCCCCTGGGTCGATTTGGTCCGGCGCAAGATGGCCGAGATCGAAGCCGGACAATCCGACATCAATCGATACGCGTTGACCAACGAGGCTGAGTTCTTCGCGGTGGCGTCGGAGTATTTCTTCGAGCGGCCAGGCACCATGCAGCGCAAACACCCTGAACTCTATTCGGCACTCGAGCGTGTCTTCAATCAAGATCTCCGCACACGCGCCGCCGCGCTGCGACGCGAGCTCTCACAGGGTCGACCCCGATTCGGCCGGAACTCGCCCTGCCCGTGCGGAAGTGGACGCAAGTTCAAGAAGTGCTGTCTGCCGTAGAGGCCCGTGGACCCCGATCGGTCGGCACGCCGCGCTACTTCGCCCCAAGCGTGTTCTGGGCCGCCTTTTCGTCGGCCCGGGCACCCGCGAGAATGCCCTCCATCCCGTAGTTGCCCTCGTGGCAGGCGAACTCGTGCATGTCACCCTCGAGTGGCTTGAAGTCGAGTGCCGCCGTCCACTGTCGTGCGTAGGTCGCCGGATCGGTGACTGTGTACTCGTAGGCGATGGTCTCGGCATCAACGCGGGTAAAGCGCTCGACGAGGACGAGCCCATCGGAGGAACCTTGATAGCTCGCTTTGCCATTGAAGTGAGTCGTCTCGACCACCAACGTATCGCCGTCCCACCGACCCCGGGAGTCCCCCATCCACTGTCGGATGTTGTTCGAGATCGGCTGACGGCCGTCGGTTGGGATGATGCGCGCGTCATGGATCTGCTCCGTGTAGATCACCACGTAGCCCGGCGCCTGCAGCAATCGAAGATGATTGTTGTAGCCTCCGGCCGACATCGGAGGACCCGCCTTCGTGTGATGCACACACCGCTCTCCTGGACTGCGATCTTCAGGACCGCTGGCTGGACGACCCCGAAGGGAGCGACGGAGGTCGGTCCGCTGCTGTCCGGCAGACGTGAAAGGGATGCGGCCATCCGGCGGATCGACAATCAGGGAAGTCCGACCGTCCGACGTGCCACGATCCCACCAGAACTGGTCATACGCGAGGTCGACATCACGTTGGGCGGTGAGTTCACCGCGCCGGTCGGACGACGCCCGTGTGGCGGCGTCTGCGTTGAGGGCCGCCACCTCTTCCTCACTCAGGAGCTCACGTCCCTCATACTGGCTCGGCCGCTGCAACGGAGTGATTGTCGCAAACGACCATGCCCCCTGCAGGTCGGGGTGACCGTCCGTGGTTCGCGGCAGCGTCCATGTGGAAGCTGACTGGCCCGCGGCCGCCAGCGGCACAAGCGACACAAATATCCCGACGACGAACACGGTAGCGACAGATCGACTGTGCATGGAATGACTCCTCGGTTCTTAGTCTACGCCATGGCCCTGGGGCCCATTCTACGCCACCTGGCCCGGGACGAGGCCGGTCCGGGCCGATACGCTCGATGAGAGATCTGTGAGAGGGCGGCACGGTTCACACCGATGGCCGCGCGACGAATCGGGTCAGCCGTTTTCGGTGGTATCGTGACAGTTACGGCAGTCGCCGTGGCACGTTACTTGAGCAAACACCGACGGTTTTCAGCCTTCATCCTGACGGCACGCGACTTGCGTCCTTCTCGTATCTCATGGCCGGTGACGAGAGCTCCACGGCGATGCCTCCAGTCGCCATTCGCCGGCGCGGGGCGCCGAAACGTCGCGACGTAACATTGCCAACGACCGTCATCGATCTACGGCCGGCGGTTGCCGGCTTTGACAACGCGTTGGCGTGGTTGGCCCGAGTCAGGGGACTCAGAACACTCAGTGCGCCGATTGCGCGGTGGAGTCGACGACTGGTGGTGCACGTCCACCAGATCCATAGCCAGACGTTTGCCCCCGACACAATAGACGAGCACCAGATGCTGCGGCTCTGGGTCAGCAATGGCACACCCCAGGATGCCCACGATGTTCGATTTCATACGCGCTGGCACAGCGAGTCGCCTCTCTTCAACGCGAGAACGGAGGAGGGTCTCTGGCTTGGTGGTGGGAATCGCACGCACGGTCAAGAGCAGGGTCGGGTCTCAGCGGAGACCGATCTGCTCGCGCGCGGCTACATGCAGTATGTCGGTCTCGTCGTCAAGTATCTCGACGACCATCATGCCTATCTCGTCACCCCTGAGAACCATCGTCGCTTCGCCAATGAGCGCACCAGCTGGCGGTGGCCCTCGCAGGAGATCGCCCCCGGTCTGCATCGGGTTGACGTCGCCTTTCGCTCACGGGAGGGTGGGGCTGCTCTCCTGCGCCTCACAATCATGAATCCGGGTCGCGGCGCGAATCTCAGCGCGCAGCTGACCGCCGGGCAGCTCGTGAACTGAGCCGGCCCACCGGACGTTCCGACCAGGTTCGGCGTGATCACGGTAGCGCGAACGCGACGAGCTCGCCCTGCGTGGCGCCCCCACCGACCGCCAAGACGATGTACTGCTTTCCGTCGAGCGTATAGGTCATCGGGGACCCGGTCTGTGCGGCCGGAATATACACGGCTCCTTGTTCTTCACCGGTCCTCTTGTCGTACGCGCGAAGCATCGCGCCCCGCTCGCCGGACGGCGTCATGAAGACGCCGCCCTCGCCGCTGATGACGAGCGTCTTGGTGGTGAGCGTGCCGATCCCGCCCGAGCTGCCTCCGGCGCCGCCGGGACGGCCGGTTCGCGGAATGTCGAGCCCCTGAAGCGATGGGTGATTTTGGACGAAATCCGGAGTCTCCCCGTGGGCTACCTGCCAGACGATCTCGCCTGCGTTCAGATCGATGGCGGTAATGCGGCCCCAGGGTGGTTTCATCAGCGGCAAGCCGCGGATAGAAAGCCGAGAACCCCGGCCATTCACATAGTCCATCGTCGAGCGCTCCAGATCGTTGACCAGTCCAACCGCCCGGGAGAGCGTGTGCGAATACAGATACATGATGCCGGTGTCGGGGTCGTATGAACCGCCCGGCCAATTCGCCCCGTTTGGCACGAACAGCGTGCCCAGCAGACCGTTGTCACCTCGGACGATCGGCGGCGTGAAGATCGGTCCAGTCTTGTACTGCGAGACGAACTCCAAGGCCTCAGCCCGAAGTTCCGGAGTGAAATCGATGAGTTCCTCAAGAAGGAACCCCTGCCGCTCGAATGCAGGAGGCTTCGTGGGAAAGGGCTGCGTCGGCGAATACCACTCGCCGGGAACGTTTCCCGCCGGGACAGGTCGCTCCTCGATCGGCCAGACTGGCTCGCCGGTCACCCGATCGAACACATAGACCCACCCTTGTTTCGTTGGCTGCGCCACCGCCTTGATGTCCCGACCGTCAATGGTGATGTCGACGAGAATCGGCGGACACGGTACGTCGTAGTCCCAGATCGGGTGGTGCACGAACTGAAAGTGCCAGAGCCGCTCGCCGGTCTCCAGACCAACCGCCACGAGGCTCTCGCCGAAGAGGTTCTTGCCCGGTCGATGCCCACCGTAGTAGTCGCCGGTCGGAATCTCGATCGGGAGATAGGCGATCCCCAGCGCCTCGTCCACGGTCAAGTTGGTCCAGACGCCGGTGTTGCCTGTGTACACGGCTGAGTCATTCAACCAGGTATCCCGGCCGAATTCGCTCGGCTGCGGAATCGTGTGAAAGATCCATTTCCGCTCGCCCGTACGCACATCGAAGCCCCGAATGTACCCCTTGACGTTCTCACGGCTCGGCGGCGACCCTCCAGATCGATGCGCCGCGCCAACCACGACGACATCGCGAGCAACGATGGGCGCGCCGTTCCACCCGATCTCGCCTGAGAGTGGATCGATGAACTGGTCGTTGTTCGCCTTGAGATCGACGATGCCGTCGGTGCCGAAGTCGCGAATCGGTCGGCCGGTCTCTGCGTCGAGGGCCACCAGCTGATACCCGATCGTGACGAGAAATATCCGGTCATCGCCCTGGCCGTCGGTCCAGTACGCAACACCGCGGCCTGACATACGACGGATCGCATTGGCACTACGCTCTCCCTCGTCGAGCCGATAGACCCACAGCATCTCGCCGGTCGCGGCATCGAGGGCCACGGCATTGCGACGGCTGCCCGCCGTCGTGTACAGGACACCGTCGACCATCAGCGGAGTGGCCTGATAGTTGAAGTCAGGATTCGGACCGAGATTGGCGGTATTGAAGTGCCAGACGATCTCGAGGTCATTGAAGTTCTCGGCGGTGATCTCGTCAAGCGACGAATATCGCGTGCTGCCCAGATCGCCACCGTACGTGCGCCACTCCCCATCGGCCGCGCCGGTTTGCGCCATGAGAGGCGACGCCCCGAGGAATAGGACGATGCCACCCAACGCGGCATGGCGGACCACTCTCAGGCCTCGTATCATTGCCAGTCTCCCGTTGCAGGCGACCAAGCGTCGATGCAGAGACACAGCGGCCGTCCGGTCGTCGATAACGCACTCATTCTATCCATGCCGGGACGATGTCTCCACAACCTGCCCCTCGGTCTGGCGTCTCGGGTTGGCCATCGGCGTCAGCCTCCGAGGGTGAGGCGGACGTCTCGCACGCGAATACCACGCGGACGATTGATGTCGTCGGGATCTACGTCGACCGTCGGCATGTGGAGAGATACGCGGCTCACGCTCTCGCGTATCGAGCGTGCGGGAATCGTCCAGGAATACGTGGTCCAGCCTGACGACATCGGGTAGGACTCGAGCCCTTCCCCGTTCACCTCGAGCTGCATCACTCTGAGCTGGTCGGTCGGCATCCACTCGGGCGGAGCTGCCGTCACTGCCACCTGCACGGCCTCACGCCGCCAGATGGGAAGCAGCAATTCGGCCGTGGTGTGTACGACCCGTCGAAGACGGTCCGGGTACCGCCCCTGCCAGCCGTGACCCAGAAGCTCGTCATATCCGTTGCGCTCCCAATCGAGATGCTCAACGCGTCGTCCCGGGTCTCCGAACAGGCCGTCGTATCCGAGGGTCGCGGAGCAGAGGCGAACGGTGCCGGCTTCTGGACCGGTGCGGCCCGCGACGGCAAGGTCAGGAATACCCCCAAAGACGAGTGTCGTCGCCTCGGCTACCTCTTGACGAGCCCCCTCAACCGTCAGGCCAAGGACAACCTCCGGACGATCCACAGGAATAGACTCCACGCGCTCGTGCTCGTCAATCTGCCGTGTCTCGAGGGTCAGGCTGCTACCGTCAGATCTGTACTTCAATCGTGGCCGGAGCGGCAGGTCGCGGCCGACTTACATCGCCAGGGACACACCCCCAGTCGTCCGCACCACAACCTTTCCCTCCTGGGCAAGTCGTGCCACATCGACCCATTTCCCCATGGGAAGATCCGCACAGGTGCCAGGAGTGAGAAGACGATAAAGCTGCATGCTCCGTATATGTGCAACTCCGAAACCCTTCCGGCGCTGGTCAAACTCAACACCACGCCCTGGGTCGATGTTCCACCCGCCCTCCGCGGCGCCCCGAGCCGTGAGCCCGTCGGGAACCATCGCGCGAACGGGGTCGTCGCCTTCGAAGAGCGTTAGCTCCGAGAAGCGAAAGCCCTCCAGGCGCAGCGCGAGCGCGCTCCGCGCGAACGCGACGACCTCGAAGCCGGCGTCATGCAGACGCCGGACCCGGCTCGGCGTCGGGGGCACCGGTCCACGAATGTCTCGTTGACCGGCCGCCCCCTCGCCAAGCAGTTTGTACCGAACCATGGAGTTGACGAGGTAGTCGTCGGCCACAACCACGCTGCGGGCCGGCAACATCTCGAACAGTGCATCGAAACGTCGGATTTCCTGCAACTCGTCACTGCGATTGCTCTCACCATAGCCTTGTTGTACATGCCATCCGGTCCAGGCGATTACCCCGGCACCCAAGACACCGGCGAAGAACCATCCGCGTCGTCGAACCATTGGACTCAGCCGCTCAACGAACACCGTCGCGCACAGCCATCCCGTCACAACCGTCGGCAAGAGGAACACCGAGATTTCCTCAATGTCGTAGACAAGGACGAAGAGGACGTTGATGAGTCCAGATGCAACCAACAAGGCACCCAGTGGACGGTGACGAACAAGCACGGAGACGGCCCCGCCGACCACCGCGGCAAAGCCAGGCCAGGAGAATTCTTGGGCCAGCTTCAGGGCGACGAAGGGTACACGTTCGCTCAGCAGGGTCGGGATATCGAACGCGAACAACGCCGACTGCCAGCGTCGACTCGAGACCGCCGCCACTCCATCCGCGAAACTCGCGATCGGTGTCTCGATATAGATCGCACCCTGAAGGGTCCGGATCGCGATAAACCCATAGGGGACGAGACCACATGCGAGTAGCCCTGCGGCCAACACGACCCGACGCGGTTGCAGCGCGAAGCGCGGGTCAATCATCAAGACATACGCCGCGAACGCCGGCGCCAGCAGCAGCATCGTCGTGTGATGCCCGAGGCTCAGGGCGACACACCCCACCGCCCCGAAGTACGCCATCGGTGAACGGGTCTGAGACCAGGTGAGTAGTGAAAGCAGAATCGCCGCGAGAAGGGCGGTGTGGAGCGTATAGACCTCGGCCACAACAGCAGTGGACCAGAACAACGGACCGCCCGCGAGTCCGACCGCTCCGACGGCGCTGGCGAGACGACCCGCGCCGGAGCGCCGCCCGCACAAGAAGACCAATGCCACGGTCAGGGCGCCGAAAACGGCCGACATCAGATTGATGCGGTACGCCAATGACCCGAACGGGAGATGGGAAAACCCGTAGGACAGAAGCACATAGAGTGGGTAGCCGGGCGGGTGCGGAATCCCGAGGATCGCCCCGACGAACTGAAACTTCGGGGTGTCAACTAGACCGACCAACCCTGGAGCCAGCGTCAGCCAGTACAGACAGAGGGTTGTCAGAAACACAAACGCGGCTGCCGGTAGCTCCCTCGTCATCAACCCTTTACTGTCGCACCCAGGTCGGCCAGGTCCGGCCGTGACAGCGTGCAGCCTTCACGGAGACAGAATACAAGGCGCGAGCCGATCGACCAACCACCCGCGATTTCAAAATTGTTAGTCGTCACGTGCACAATCGGGCAGGTGTCGTTTGACTCGGTCTTGCGGTTGGCCTTGAATATCACTGTGCTCTGCTTCATCAAGAGGCGCGTCACCACGTCATGACAGATTCTCGCTGTGTCGATCGCCGGAAGAGGCGTCTGAGCGAACTCGCAGCGATGGTCGGCGTGGCCGGAGGGGTCGGCGTCTTTCTGTATGGTCTGGTCGTCGGGCAGCGATTGGAGGCGTCAGGCATCGAGGGTGTGGGCCGACTGTGGTGGTTCAGCGTCGTGCCGGTGGTGCTCGGAATCGTCCTGGCCACGGCGGTGACCACTCGCCGAGCGATGCGTCATCACCGTCGCACCGGTAACCCGGCGGACGACTTCGAGCGTAGCAAGGCAGCCACGCTCAAGCGACTCTCGGTGCTGGTCGAGTCGGTCTCGTCGGAGGGCCGACCGGGTCGGTCAGAGTCGTGGGCCGGCACTGCAGGTTCCGAACACCCTCCTCGGGATCGGAGCAACTCGAGCCATGACCCACGCGAGCTTGAGCTCTCGGCGCGTCACTGAGAGCGCGCCCTGCCGACCGGGTCTGCCTCATGCGCGCGGCTACTCGCTTGGACCGCGAGTCACGTCGACAATCAGCCTCCCGCCGCGGTCCCCGAGATCTCCCTCCCACCGTCTCACCAGCTGCTCCCGGCGAAGGTGTCCGTAGAGTAGCTCCTCAACGAACTCCACACACTTGTACTCCGTCAGGCGGGCGTCGGCCTCTTTCCGACGGTAGAGGGGCATGCTGATCGTCCAGGACCGCGCGAAGACGTCGGGGTCTTCAATCGTGGCCTCGTACTGGAGATGATCGGGGCCGATCGGCGTGTAGCGTTCGGTGACCCGCAGACTACTGCCGTGGAAGTTCCCGGCCCGGTCTAGCCACGTGTCGGCCACCTGATCGGTCACCTCGACGACGAGCGTTTCGCCCTCCCACCGGCCCACCGAGTGTCCCATCCACGTGTCGACGGGCGGAGGGCCAACATCCTCCAGGTAGATGTTCCGATTGGCCGACGCGTACTCGTAGATCAGTAAGAGCCGGTTGGTACTCTGGACGATTTGAAAGGGGTATGGCATGTATGTCGCACGCGGAATCCCGGGCAAGAAGCATTTAACCTCCGGGTCCCGAGTCAGCAGGTTCTCGAAGTTCTCCTGCCGTTGCTGCGCCGCCCAGGACTGATACGGAATGCTGCCCCCCTCGACCACGCCCTGCCCGCCCGGCACACCACCGATCGCCCCAAGCGCCAGCACCGCGGCCGCTGGGACGTCGCCCGAGGGGCCTGGGGACGTCGCGAGTGCGGGGCGTGCGACGTGGGCCTGGAGGTCCCAGTTGGCCGTGTTGACGGCCTGCCAGATACCGTTCACGTCCGGAGTGGTCGTCCCCGCCAACCGCGCCGCACGGTAATCGGTGGTTTGAGCTGATGTGGGGGCCACGGCCTGCAGCAGTCCTGCGACCACGACGGCGGTGCCGCCCACGATCATCAGGTCCCTGAGTGGATGTCGCATCGGTCCTCTCCTTGTTTCCCGTACAGAGCGAAGGCGGAACGAGACGCAGTCCCGATTCCGCCTTCGCCTATCTCATATCGGCGCGGCAGCTGTGACACCACCGCGGCGGGTGCTACCTGGATGCGCCTGCGGCCGCCTTCTCCTGCGCGCGTGCGCCGCTGAGGCTATTCCCGATCGCATAGTTCCCTTCGTGACAGGCGAACTCATACGTCAGGCCAGTGCCCGGCGCGGGCCGCATGAAGATCGCCGCGGTCCAGGGCTGCGTCCAGGTCGTCGGATCCTCGACCGTGAACTCGTATCGCAGTGAATCCGCGGCTGCTCGGGAGAAGCGCTCGATGAGGCGGAGGTTCTCACCCGAAGACGCCGCCAGCTCGCGGCCCGGGTTCTTGATGTTGATCGTCTCGACGACTAGCGTGTCACCTTCCCAGCGGCCCCGCGAGTCTCCCAGGTACCCGCGGATCGATGACGATACGTGCGGACGCCCATCGAGGGGGATGATACGAGCATCGTGCATCATCTCCATATTGATCACGACGTATCCCGGCGCTTGCACGATCTGGTAATTGCTGTTGTATCCCCTTCCGGTCATCGGGATTCGGCCACCGGTGCAGCGCAGGCCGGAATTGAAATCCTCGGGGCCGGCCGGGAGCTCCGTCGAACCCCGTGAGCCGTCTCGTCTCACTCGGCTGGCTTCTCGCCTCGCCTGCCCTTCAGCCGTGAGCGCAGGCACGAGCCCGTCTGGCGGATCGACAATCAATGACGTACGGTTTTCAAACCAGCGATCGATCAACCAGAACTGGTTGTAGTTGCCGGTCGTGTCGGAAGATGTGTAGTCTTTCGCGTCGTTGAGGACGGCCTCGTATACGCTGTCTCCAAACGCCGCATCGGTCTCACCGCTGAACAGCTCAGACGCCTTCTGCCTCAGCAGCGCCACCTCTTCATCGGTGAGAGTTTCTCGACCGGCGAGCGGCGCCGGGCGCTCCAATGGTGTTGCGGAGTCGCTCGCCCACACGCCCTGCAGATCCGGATCGCCCCATGGCGTCTGCGATGAGCTCCCCTCGGCCGATTGGGCGAATGCCAACGGAGCAAGGCCCAGCGACGCCACCGCTACGATGATCAGCACACCGAATACAGGGACAGGTCGAAAGTTCATCGGAACCTCCTTGGCTCTTACGTGTTCGTACGGTCCTGAAAGGCCAGGGTAACCCAACACCATCATCCTGGCAATGGGATTGTGCCCGCGGCTGATCTGGGTGCGAGAGACTAGTGGCCTGTATCGGCTGACTCAGTGGCGTCGCTGGCGCGCGGCGCCCGCCTGGCAAGGCGCGACGAGGGAGCATACCGGCCGTATTCGACCGAGAAGCAACGCCGTCAGGCGGGATGCCCCGCCCGGCGAACGGTACTGATTCAGTCGATACAGGCCACTAGCACACGGTCCCGAACCCGAAACCCCGCTCTCGGAGCGCGGGAATCAGGCGAGCCGTCGCTTCAACAGCATACCGACGGTCGGCTTGTCTGTCCTCGTGGTGACCATCGTGCATCACGATGATGTCACCACCGGAGACCCGGGCAGTAAACCGTTGAACCAACCGATCAGGGCTCGGCGAACGAAACCAATCCCAGTCCCAAAGAAACCAGCCCCACCCGACGAGCGCGTGGTCGATCAGCGCCAGTCCCTCGTACATCTGACCGCTGCGCCAGCCCCCGTGAGGCCGGAACGCCCGACAGGGCCGATGACCGGTCAGCACCTCGATTCGATCTGCCGCCGCCCGCAGTTGACTGGCGATGTCGTCAGGTGGCAAGACCATGAGCACCCGCGTGTGCGAGTGGAGTGCCACGGCGTGTCCTTCCTCGAACATCCGTCTGACGATCGGCGCGGTGTCGGTATCGAGGTGACGGTCTATCAGAAAGAAGGTCGCGACGGTGCCCTCTTGCGCCAGGACGTCGAGGAGGGCCGGTGTCGCAGTTGGGTTGGGTCCGTCGTCAAAAGTGAGATAGACGCGTGGTGCCGCGTCGTCGACCGGCATCTCCCAGCGCGATGGAGCTGGCGCCACCAGGTCGAGCAGAAAGGGGAACGGTGCCACGTGGGACAGCACCATCACTGCCGCCCCGATGGCCGCGAAGAGAAAGAACATCGGCTGACCCGGGGCTCAGGATAGCAGCAATACGAGGCTAGAACCGGTTTCATAGCTGCAACGGCATTCGGCCGCCGATGCATCCCTCGCGGCCCTCGGCGTACAGGTATATCGAACTCAGGACACTAAGCCACTTGCACGACTTCCGACGGTGCCGCGCTCGAGATGCTGGGTGACGCAAGCGGCCGTTCCTGCGGAAACTGTTCAAGAGCCGAGTCAAGGTCGCAGACGTCCGTCCGCGGCCCAGCGTATCCACGGTCGGTCGACGGCCCAAGCTTGGACTGGACGAGAGCCAACCCTTCCGCGCCAACAGTTGGAGGCGAAACGCGGTGGACCGCTTGACGCACGCTCGCCAAACCCACCAGCACCGTCCCGATGAGTAGCGGAAGGACCAGCCACGCCAGGGCGTGAATACCCCAGGGCATCTCGGGCGCCGGCTCAGTCAACCGACCAATCACGAACCCGAACCCAAAGACGGCAGCACCGCCGTAGATGCCGATCAGCGCGACGACCACGTGCAACCGATGCTTCCGGAGCCATCCGCTGTGTGTCTTTCCTGCCATATGACACACTCGAGCAACAGTCGTGCCTAGTGGCCTGTAGATGGGAAACGAGTCAAGCCCATTCTTAGTTGAAACTCTCTACGGCTCCTGATTCATCACGCGGCTTTCTTCTTCGACGTCGTCGTGTCTATCTTCAGTTCTCGCTTCAGCGCGGCACGGAGCGTGGGCAGGTGGCGGTAGCCCATCACCTTGCGCAAGCGCGGTTCGATGTCGAGGAGCGCAGTGGCCAGCCAGCGGTGGCGTTGGCTCGAGTTCTGCCAGTGATCGACCTTCGCACAGCGTTCCTCGACGAGCGCATTGATGGACTCCAGACAGTTCGTCGTCTTCAGTGACCGGCCCAGCACCCCGTACAGCCCGAGGCGATGCAGCGTCAGGGTCTCGTCCAGGCCTTCGGCCAGGCTGCCGGCCGCGGATTGGTTCCGGTCCTCCAGCTCGCGATGGAGCGTCTCGAGCGCACCCAGAGCCTCTGGATACGCCGGGCGGTTGTAGGCGCGCTGGAGGCGCTGGCGCCACACCGCCTGCTCGCGCTTGGCCAAGTGACTCACCACGTTTTCACGCTTGTGCCACTGGCACCGGTGGACCAGGGTCCGGTCCCGAAAGGCCTTCCGGACGGCCGCACGCAGCCCCTTGCCGCCGTCGAGGATCACCAGCACGCCCTGGGAGAGGTCGAGGCCCCGCTCGACCAACGACCGCAGGAACGGCGTCAGCACCCGCTCGTTCTCCGTGTCCGTTTCGACCAAGCCGAGGAAGCGTTTTTCCCCGGACATCGTGATGCCTAGCGCGATGACCATCGTGGCCTCGGCGAACGTCTTGCCATCCAGGACCACGGCCACCACGTCCTCACCGGACAGGTCCCGCTCTTGGAACTCCCGGAGTTGCGCCGCGCTGGCCTGGATAAACCCCCGGGACACCGTCGACCCCGACAGCCCGATCGCCCCGGGAATCGCCTCGGCGGCAGCCTCGTAGTTGCGGCATGAGATCCCATACAGCACGCGCTTCAGCAGCAAGTCGTTCACCGCACCATCGCCACCCCGTACAGCCCGAGGCGATGCAACGCCGCGTACGACCGCAGCGGAATCTCGCCGCCCGCGACACGACGAATCCGCGGTACACGAATCGGCACGCGCTGCCCCGCCAGGCCCACCGTCCCGGGGTTGCCGCCGTGACGGCGTCCCCCGATCGACGCGTCCTTGCGGGCGTAGCGCTCGCCGGCCAGCGCCGTCACCTCCGCGTCGAGCACCTCCTCCACGTGCATCAAGCCCAGGGGGACCAAGGAGCGGATCAGCTCCACCTTGGCGTCGAGCTCCAGACCGGCGTAGTCCTCGCGGCGGACGATGTCGACCGGACCCAGCGTGCGACCCTTCTTGCGCTTCCTGACCGGACGTAGGACACTGCTCATCTCGGCTCCTTTCTCTCGTGGGGTGATGCCCGTTTGTGTCAACGTCATCAAACCACAGGGTTTGGAGCCGCTTCAATTTCCAACTAACTTTCGCTCACCCTCGCCGACGACCTCGGGGAGTCAGACCAAATACCTTTCCAACGAGGCGGTGAAATGGGTGAATTGGTCGATCAAACACGGCACCCCACCGCTCGGTGTCTTCCTGTCCGGCTACAGCCGGGGTGGCGCCGCACTGATTGATGCCGCAAAGACCTTGAAGACGTTGGGAATCAATGTCGAGTGCCTGTTGTTGTTCGACGCTGTCGACAGAACAAACACGCTCAATGCCGAGGCCATCCCGAGCAATGTCAAGATCTGCTACCACTCGCGGAGGCATCCCAATACGAGTTCACGGGACACTTTCGGAAACTGTGGCCTGAAGGTTGCGAACGGAGGCAAGACAACCTACAAGGAGCAGATTTTCTTTTGCACACACGGAGGGTTGGGGGACGCTCCATATACAAAAGGGAAGCCAAAGGAGTTCATCAGGGAACCCTATTCTGCGCTGGAAACCAATGTGACTTTTGCGAAGGACCAGGCTACCTCGCAACAGGTGTGGAATTGGATGTGGGCCAATTGTCAACGCGAACTACTGATCAGTAAAAAGATTTACAGCCCGACACTGAATGTTGCCGGGCCTCCTACCAAGCTGGACCAGATGATAAAGAAGGGCAACTTAAGTTGGCAGCAGAAGCAGGCAGCCGCCAAAGCTGAACAGGCAGCCTACGAGAAGAAGATCGGATTCAAGCCGAGGTAATTAGGACAAAGATCCGGAATTGATGAGGCGACACGGCTATGTCCAGACGTGCTGATGAGATCCTCGACGAGCTCGGTGAGTTGTTACCGCGGCTCGAAGTAGCACAACGAGACTTCGTGATAGTTGACGAGCTACACCGGCGACTGACGCTCCTCATGTTCCACTACGGAAACGTGGTGGAAACGAATCGGTCGATCCAGATCGCAAAGCAATGCGATAAGGCGATCCGCGACGTCGCCATCACGGCGATAACATCAATCGCCACGTTCGGTGTCGCCTTTGCATTTGCCAAGATCGCCAGCATGTGCGCGGTGTCGCGGGCAGTGGCGCAGGGTGTTCCGGCCGCGGAGGCCGCACAGTTCTCAGGCGTCACGCGGGCAGGTCTGCTGGCCGCCCGCGCACGCAATGTTGCGGCGTCTCAAAGGGCCATCGCCGCCGCAGGTGGCTGGCAGAATGCCAGCCTTTTTGCGCGTGTCGGCAGTGAATGGGCCAAGTTCAACCTGATCATGGGCAAGACGTACCCACTCACTGGCTTTGTTGGGACAGGTGAGAACGGCGGAGCAAAAATAGACTACAGAGCGGCGGGATGAAGCCGCCTGAGGGCGGTGGAAAACCAGACCGCTCGCGTGGTCCACCGAGCATTCCCAGGGTGTTTTGTGGAACACAGGAGGGATGTATCGAGTGGAGCTCTATGCGGCGGTGCGGCGCAGCGTGTATGTGGAGGGATTGAGCGAGCGCGCGGCGGCGCGCCACTTCGGGCTGGCCCGCGAGACGGTGCGCAAGATGCTGCGGTACCGCCGGCCGCCCGGGTATCGCCGGGCGCAGCCGATCCGGCGTCCCAAGCTGGACGCCTTCACGGGGATCATCGATCAGATCCTCCGCGAGGATCAGTCCCGTCCGAAGAAGCAACGGCACACGGCCAAGCGCATCGGCGAGCGCTTACGGGCGGAGCACGGCTTCACGGGCGGCGACACGATCGTCAACACCTACGTGCGCGAGCGGCGGCTGGGCGGGCAGGAGATGTTCGTGCCGCTGGCGCATCCGCCGGGCGACGCCCAAGCCGACTTCGGCGAAGCACTGGTCGTGATCGCGGGCGTCGAATGCAAAGCGCACTACCTGGTCGTCGATCTCCCGCACAGCGACGACGGGTTCGTGAAGGCGTTTCCGGCTGAGACCACGGAGGCGTTCTGCGACGGGCACAACGCCGCGTTTCGCTATTTCGGTGGGGTGCCGCGGCGCATCGTCTATGACAACACCAAGCTGGCGGTGGCGCGGATCCTCGGGGACGGCACGCGCCAGCGGACGCAGGTCTTCAGCGAGCTCCAGTCGCACTACTTATTCGACGATCGTTTCGGACGCCCGGGCAAGGGCAACGACAAAGGGAAAGTGGAAGGGCTGGTCGGCTACGCCCGGCGCAACTTCTTCGTGCCGATTCCACGGTTCGACAGTTGGGACGCGTTGAACGCCGACCTCGCGTGCCAGTGCCGCGCGCGGCGCGGGCGCCGGCTGCGGCGGCACACGGAGACGATCGGGGAGCGCTTCGCGCGCGACCGCGCGGCGTTGTTGCCATTGCCGCCGGTCCCATATGACGCCCGCGAGACGCGCCCGACGCGGGTCACGTCGTTGTCCCTGGTGCGCGACCGCCGCAACGACTACTCGGTGCCGACCGCCTACGGCCACCGGGAGGTCTTAGTGAAGGGCTCGGTGGACGACGTCGTGATCGTGTGCGGGAGTGACGAGATCGCCCGGCATCGGCGCAGCTACGGGCGGGAGGAGTTGATCTTCGATCCGCGGCACTACCTGGCCTTGTTGGAGCGCAAGACGGGGGCACTCCATCAAGCGGCACCGCTCGCCGGGTGGGCGCTGCCAGAGGAGTTCCTCCGGCTGCGGCGTCTCTTAGAGGCGCGGCTGGGTAAGCCGGGCACGCGCGAGTACGTGCAGGTGTTGCGGCTGCTCGAGGACTTTCGGCTCGACCACGTCCGCGGCGCCGTCCAGGACGCCGTGCGCCTGGGGGCGATCGGGTTCGACGCCGTCAAGCATCTCGTGCTGTGCCGCCTCGACCCCCGGCCGGCCCGCCTCAATCTGGCGCAGTATCCGCATCTGCCGGTCGCCCGCGTGGCCACGACCGCGGCCGCGAACTACCTGGCACTCCTGGGGGCCGAGTGATGACGAAACCCACCCTACTGCTCGAGGCGCATCTCAAGGCCCTCCGCCTGCCGACCTTCTTGCGCGAGTACGACAAAGTGGCGCGGCACTGCGCCCAAGAAGGGCTGGACTGTTCGCGCTACTTATTCCGCCTCTGCGAGCTCGAGCTCCTCGATCGCGAGCAGCGCGCCACCGAGCGCCGCATCAAGGCCGCGAAGTTCCCGGTCTTGAAGAGTCTCGAGACCTTCGAGTTCCGTGCGATCCCGTCGGTGAACAAACGCCTCGTGCTGGAGCTGACCCGCTCGGAGTATCTCGACCGCAGAGAGAACGTGTTGGCGTTGGGCAACTCCGGCACGGGCAAGACGTATCTCGCGCTCGCGTTGGGACTCGCGGCCTGTCAGAAAGGCTATCGGGTGCGCTTCACTACCGCCGCCGCGCTCGTGAACGAACTCCTCGAGGCCCGGGATGACAAGCGCCTGCTGCGTGTGCAGAAACAGCTCGCGAAACAGGACCTCTTGATCGTGGACGAGCTCGGCTACGTGCCGTTATCGAAGACCGGCGCCGAGCTGTTATTCGAGATCTTCTCCCAGCGCTACGAGCAAGCGTCGACGCTGGTCACCTCGAATCTGCCCTTCAACGAATGGACCGAGATCTTCGGCTCCGAACGGCTGACGGGCGCGCTGCTCGATCGGCTGACGCATCACGTCCACATCCTGGAGCTGAACGGCGAGAGCTATCGCCTCGAACACAGCAAGAAAAGCCCGCCAGCCCGCGGCCGCTCCGGCATCCTGAAGCTTCCCCCCGCGACGCCGCTTTCAGGCACTCCGACCCACTGCCAGATGGTCTAGTTTTCCTCCGCCACGGTGGTCTAGTTTTGCTCCGCCCTTGACACTCGGCCGATTAGACCACCTTACGGGGTCAGAGATCACCCCATGGTAAGGGGGATACCCTATGGTAGGACTGCGATGGAGGGATTGTGGCGCGCACGGGGCGACGACGTCCGCTAAATACACCGCCGGGGAAGGAGGGGGTGTGCTGGGCATGGAAGAAAGGCCACCCGGCGGCGGGCGAGGCACATCGGTGGCATCGGCGGCCGGTGCCTGTCGTTGGGAGGTGTGACCGGCACGGCGGGACGTCCAGACGGGGCCCGGACCACCAGCCCTACACGCACGGGGCGTTCAGTCAGGATGACACTGGGCTCCTGGAGGTCGGGGGTCAGTTCTGGGACGAGGTCTCGCTGCGACGGTGTATCTCGTGGCTGAGCGACGCGTTGGTGTGCGCTGAGTCGCGCAGGATGGCTGCTGCTGGCGTCATCTACATGCCCGTCGCGGCGTAGCAACACGTGATGACGGAAGCACCGCTGAACGCGCGAGGGCGTTCGATCTCGAGAGGGAGACACGCGCCGCCGGCACCACGGTGACAGGGCCGGCCTGGATCACCGTGACGGGGACCGCTCCAACGACGCGTGCCTCGGGTGCGCTCCGTCGGGCATCTTCGTGACCGAGATGGACCACGCCACACCGCTGCGGATGCGGATGCGCGCGGGCTCGGTCGGACACAGGTCAGCCGCTACGCACCTCCCCGCCGCATCAACGCATCGGACCGTGGCCCCGTTGGTCCCGGCACGAGCGCGGTGGTCGGGGGCGGCGCGCCCGGCGTGGGATCGGCGCCGGTGGGATCGGTCTCCTCGCGTCGCACCGTACGAGCCCACGCGGCCACCGCCGACACCCGGCGGCGCAGCTCGGCATCGGACAGTTCGCTCTGCGGATGGTGGCGCAAGTGACCCACCCGTCGACCCGCGCGGCGTCGGGCCACCTTCCGTTCGATCAAATCTTTGCGATGGCTCCCGAGCCAGAGATGATGCAGATGGATCCGGCCCGGCGTGCGGCGCATCACGTACGGCGCGGCCCGGGCCCCAGTCGCCGCACTGTGGGGGCCATCGCCATAGGTGCGCGTGTCGGTCGTGTGACGCCGCAGCTGATGCCAGACCGCCAGATACGTCTCCCATTCGTCGAGCCGATCCAGCATGTCGAGCAGCAAGGAGTACAGCGGGACCGGGGAGCGCGCGGCCTCATGGGCGGGCCGCAGGGCCTCGTACCGGTCGGCCACCACGAGCAGCGCCAGGGCCAGCTCGAGCCCCGTGTCATACGAGCGGGTCGTCACGAGCAGCTGCGTGACCAGTCCCCACGTCGGGTCGGACCTGAGGGCCCGGTACATCGCCAGGTCCACCGCCCGTACGCAGGCGCCGGGGGAGGATCGCACGAGCGCCGCCCACTGCGCCTGCGCCTCCGGGCACACGGCGTCGGGCCAGGGCTGAAGGGCACGCGTCTCGTCGTCACGCCGGACCAACCCAGCGGGCGGTCTCACCGCGCCTCCTGCAGATACGCGACCAGCTGCGCCCCCGCCTGATGGAGGTCCGCCTCGTTCACGATGCAGTAGCGGTCAAAGATCGCCCGCGTCTTGTGCCCCGTCAGCTCCATGGCCACCCGTTCGGGCACCCCGGCCCGCACAAGATTGCGCGCCGTCGTCCGGCGGCAATCGTGGAGCAGCCGTCCGGGGACCCCCGCCTGCCGACACGCCGCCGGCCACGCGCGACGCCACGCCCTGACCGTTACCGCGTCGCGGCGGAAGACCTGCGACTCCCCGGCCCGTCGGGTCGCCCGCCGCCGCGCCAAGACCGCCGCGATCGGCGGCGAGATCGGCAGCACCCGGCCCACCCGCGTCTTGGACCGCGCGGGCGACAGCCGCACCACCCCGCCCCGCGCGTCGACCTCGTCCCACCCGAGACCGAGAATCTCCCGCTTCCGCCACCCGGAGTAGTACGCAAAGTCCAAGACATCCTGATACGGCGCCGGCAGGTACCGGCGCACCGCCGTGTACTCCCCGTGTTCGAAGAAGCCCTGGCGCGGGCCGTTCTCCTCGAGTCGCTCGGGAAACGCGGGGCGCTCATCAAGCTGGCGACTACGAACGCCGAGCTGGAACATGCGGCTCAGTGCCGAGGTCTCCCGGTTGACCGTGGCCGCCGCCGCCCCTGCCGCCCGGCGGGTCCGCTGATAGTCGCGAATCGCCTCGATCGTGATCGCCGGCGCCGGCCACCCGCCGAACGCCTTGGTCAAGTTCGCCACGCGCCCGCGGGCAGTATCGAGCGTCCGGAGGCGCCGCACACCGTAGTCGTCGAGATACCCCGCCGCCAAGGCGTCGAAGGTCGGTGCGAGCGGTACGCCGCGTCCCCGCCGCTCGCCGAGCCGGGTGGCCAGCAGCTGCTCGGCCACGGCCCGGTCCGAGGACCGCGCGCTTTCGCGGTACTCCCGCCCGTCCCAGCGATAGGCGATGTAATAGATGTGGCCTCGTCGGTAGATCCGTCCTGTCCCTGCCATCCTGATGGTCCATCCTCCTTATTAAGAGCGGGGCCCTCGCGGCCCAGCACCAGCTTCGCTCCACGCCGGTCCCAAGTGAAGTGGTTTCTGGCCGACTCAACGGCGGGGAGAGGGTCGGAAGGGGGGACAAGAATCGCCCCAATGTGAGGCGTGGTCACTCACATCATCCATCGGTTATCAACATGCGGGTCGAAGAGACCCAACGTCGCCATTTCCCTACGAAAATCAGTGGGTGCGGACAGTCCGCGCCCACCAGAATATAACCGTCTTGGTATAACCGATCAGGCCCACTTCTTTGGCGATTCAGGGCCCATCTGGGAAGGACATTCCACCGGCGGCCTTCTAAGCCGAGGGTCGCAGGTTCGAATCCTGCCGGGCGTGCCAACCTTTTTGGTTTTGTTCGAGAAACGACGTGTCAGGGCTTCCGTCCTAGCCCGTCAGCGCCCACCAGAACCCCTCATTTTCCGCGTGGCAGAGCGCGTGGCACCATCCGGGTCGGAGCAGTCCTTTTCGTCTGCAATGTTTCAGGAATCCTTCAAGAGTTGAGTCTGCCCGCCGAATGCAGCGGGACTTGCACCACGGGCTGCTAGACCATGCGGAGACTTCGCTGGCCGATCACATGGCCAGCGCGTCACCGAACATCATCTCTTGCAGCTTGAAGCTCCGTTTGATTTTGGTCTCACCCAACTGTGTGACAAATACGACGTCCCGGTCGAGCAACGTGATCGGATCGTCTCTGAGGAAGGCAAACTCGAGGATGATGGTCTCGTCGTCCTCCACGAATGGCTCCACATCCTCGGCCACGATTGGATCCGTGTCTTCGCGCTCCAGAGTCGTTCCCGCGAGCAGTGCCTCGCGGTTCACGCCCTCGGTCAACTGCCTCGGAATTCCGGAGACGGAGACGATATACAGCGGTTCCTGCTGGATGAGAAACGCCCTTTGCGCGGGTGGGATCGGGAGCCCAATGCCGGCTTGAGCCCTCGCCAACGCCTGCTTGACCGGCAGCGCACTGCGCCACGACACCGTGAGCGTCATCCGTTCGCTTTCCCGGCCAATTACAGGAAGACGTGTTACCCCATAGGTGCCGGGCGGTACGGCGCGAGGGTCTGATTCCCGATTCACAACGGCACCAGCGCTGGGTTCGCCGGTCCGACCGCTTGCCCCACCCACGACAACGGTGACCTCACGCGACCACGGTGAATCGGTCAGCATCCTTTCCACTTCCTCTTCGGACCACGACGTGTAGACCTTGTCTTCCCAGAAGTCGGCGGCCGCCAACACCGCCCACGCCAAGAGCCAGACGCCGAAGATTCCGGCCAGTTTCCTCCGCATGACCCACCTCCACACTCATGGCGATTATAGCGAAGGATTTCAACCCCGTGGGACTGAGTTGTTCCAACGCGTAATCCCGATACTGGGTGGTCGGAACGCCCAGCTGGCGAAAAGCCACCTGCCGGTTCAGCTTGGTATCGGTGGCCTGATACACCTGGCCCATGCCCCCTCACCGATGAGGGCGGTGACGTTGTAGTGGCCGAGGCGGGAGCCGTGGGTGCCATAGACGGCGAGTCAGTCGACCGGGCCGAGGTACTTGTCGAGCCAGGCCAAGGTTTCGCGTATGAACTGACCTCGGCAACACCGAGATCTCAGAGAAGCTCTTCATCGGTGCGGCGACCGTGAAATCCCATGTGTCGAGTATCCTCACCAAGCTTGGTCTCCGCGACCGGGCCCAGGCCAACAGATCCGCAACGCGTTCCCGTGGGACACGGCGCCACGGTTTCTGTTGCGGGATCGCGACGGGACTTACGGCCAAAATTTTCGGGCCTGTCTCGAGGCGATGGAGATCGACGAGGTCCGGACGGCGCCCCAGAGTCCGTGGCAGAACCCGTATGTCGAACGACTGATCGGATCGATGCGCCGAGAGTGCGTCGACCACGTGATCGTGCTCAATGAGCGATCACTCCAGCGAACCCTGCGATCGTACATCGACTACTACCATCACTGGCGCACGCATCTCTCGTTGGGTAAGGATGCGCCAGTGAGCCGACGCGTCGAGCCTGCGGCACCGGGCGAGGTCATTGCGATGCCGCACGTCGGCGGGCTGCACCACAGCTACCATCGTCAGGCGGCCTGACGACCGCCATGGACGGTCGCCTCTGGAAGACCGTGCACGCCGACGCGGCAGCCGGAGGAACGTCCGAGGACGGCAGCCACCCGTCGACTTTCACGGAGTGCACGTCCGCGATGCTCACGTTGCCATCGTTCGCCGGCCCCACGTCCGCGCGATGGTCACGCGAACCGTGCGTATGAGGTTTTCGGTAGGTACAGGTTGTGCAAGCACAGGGCGGCAACGCATCGCTGAGATCATACCCACCTCGCTGCACCAGCGCGTCCCGGTCGTGCTCGGCAGCCGGGAGGACGTGCGGCTGTACGGGAAGTTCGCCGCAGGGCAGGATCCGTGAGCGTGGTCTCGAACTCAAAATGGGTGGTACATGAGATATCAATTCCTCATCGATACGTACGACACGGAATGCCTCAAGGTGGTCAGTGTGTGGAGCATGTTTCGAGACGAAGACCTCCCGGTCCGTCCCCATTCCATCGACACACGTGGTCGCAGCGTGCACGAACAGGTGGTTCACCAGTGTGTCAGCGAGGACCTGTGGTTTCGTACCATGCTTGGTATCCAGGTCAGTGCTCCGCTTCCGGATAGCGAGACCAGGCTCGAGTTCATCAAGCAGTATGCCTCGAGTTCCGCAGAACGACTGGACGAACTGCGGTCACAGCCCGAGTCGTGGTGGGAGGCGGAGACCCGTTTCTTCGACACGACCCGGTCGCGGGCCTGGGTCGTGGTCCGACGGATCGCGCACACGTCTCATCATCGCGGCCAACAGATGGCGATGCTCCGGATGCTCAACCGAGACCTGCACAGTAGCTACGGACCCACCTCCGACACGGGTGGTCTGATGCAAAACAACGCCCCGGTGATCTACGCGTACCCCGATTTCGAGACGTTACTGACAGGCGAAATGGTGGGAGGACGTAAAACGACACTGCCTGGCCCGGGAGGTCGACCACCTACTGAGAGACCCTAGGAGCGTCTACATGGGCGCTCGGCTGCGACTCATGAGGCTGGCACGGGCGAGGCACTGTCAAGTTGACGCTGAAGAGACAGGCTCGGCCTCCGATCTAGACACACGTCGCCTAACGCCAGACCTGCGAGCCGGCCACCATCGACTACTCCGCACACGAGCCCTCGGCGTTGTTGCGGCACCATTCCTCCAGGTGTCGCATGTCGCCCAACCGGGCTCCACAGTCTCCGAGCGTAGTCCAGCCCGAACGTCTGACCCTTACTGCCGAATCGCTTCATACGACACCGTGACACGCCGTTCGGCGAGGAGATCTTCGACCTCTCGGAAACTCAGGGCAGAACGATGGTAGAGCCAGACCGTGTGACTGATGATTTCGGTGGAAAGCGGTGTCCGGAGTCAAGCCCATTCTTAGTTGAAACTCTCTACGGCTCCTGATTCATCACGCGGCTTTCTTCTTCGACGTCGTCGTGTCTATCTTCAGTTCTCGCTTCAGCGCGGCACGGAGCGTGGGCAGGTGGCGGTAGCCCATCACCTTGCGCAAGCGCGGTTCGATGTCGAGGAGCGCAGTGGCCAGCCAGCGGTGGCGTTGGCTCGAGTTCTGCCAGTGATCGACCTTCGCACAGCGTTCCTCGACGAGCGCATTGATGGACTCCAGACAGTTCGTCGTCTTCAGTGACCGGCCCAGCACCCCGTACAGCCCGAGGCGATGCAGCGTCAGGGTCTCGTCCAGGCCTTCGGCCAGGCTGCCGGCCGCGGATTGGTTCCGGTCCTCCAGCTCGCGATGGAGCGTCTCGAGCGCACCCAGAGCCTCTGGATACGCCGGGCGGTTGTAGGCGCGCTGGAGGCGCTGGCGCCACACCGCCTGCTCGCGCTTGGCCAAGTGACTCACCACGTTTTCACGCTTGTGCCACTGGCACCGGTGGACCAGGGTCCGGTCCCGAAAGGCCTTCCGGACGGCCGCACGCAGCCCCTTGCCGCCGTCGAGGATCACCAGCACGCCCTGGGAGAGGTCGAGGCCCCGCTCGACCAACGACCGCAGGAACGGCGTCAGCACCCGCTCGTTCTCCGTGTCCGTTTCGACCAAGCCGAGGAAGCGTTTTTCCCCGGACATCGTGATGCCTAGCGCGATGACCATCGTGGCCTCGGCGAACGTCTTGCCATCCAGGACCACGGCCACCACGTCCTCACCGGACAGGTCCCGCTCTTGGAACTCCCGGAGTTGCGCCGCGCTGGCCTGGATAAACCCCCGGGACACCGTCGACCCCGACAGCCCGATCGCCCCGGGAATCGCCTCGGCGGCAGCCTCGTAGTTGCGGCATGAGATCCCATACAGCACGCGCTTCAGCAGCAAGTCGTTCACCGCACCATCGCCATGCAACGCCGCGTACGACCGCAGCGGAATCTCGCCGCCCGCGACACGACGAATCCGCGGTACACGAATCGGCACGCGCTGCCCCGCCAGGCCCACCGTCCCGGGGTTGCCGCCGTGACGGCGTCCCCCGATCGACGCGTCCTTGCGGGCGTAGCGCTCGCCGGCCAGCGCCGTCACCTCCGCGTCGAGCACCTCCTCCACGTGCATCAAGCCCAGGGGGACCAAGGAGCGGATCAGCTCCACCTTGGCGTCGAGCTCCAGATCGGCGTAGTCCTCGCGGCGGACGATGTCGACCGGACCCAGCGTGCGACCCTTCTTGCGCTTCCTGACCGGACGTAGGACACTGCTCATCTCGGCTCCTTTCTCTCGTGGGGTGATGTCCGTTTGTGTCAACGTCATCAAACCACAGGGTTTGGAGCCGCTTCAATTTCCAACTAACTTTCGCTCACCCTCGGTGTCCGCGGTAGCTGAGAGCAGTAGCCGTCATCGCCCTACTTGACGATGCTTCAGTCCAGCCACTCAGTGTGTACGAATGGCCCTTCCGGATCGTCTCGGCGCTGGTATGTATGAGCGCCAAAGGCATCACGCTGTGCTTGCGTAAGGTTTTGAGGCAAGCTCTCCGAACGATAGCTGTCGTAGTAGGCGAGGCCCGAGCCCATGGCGGGGACTGGGATTCCGGCCGTCTGGGCGAAACCGACGACCTGTCGCCACGCTCCGTGACGCGACTGCACGATGCCGCCGAGCTCCGGGTCAAGTAGCAAGTTGACCAGGCTGGCATCTCGCTCGTACGCTTTCATGATCATATCGAGGAAGCGCGCGCGAATGATACAGCCGCCCTTCCAGATCCTCGCCATCTCTCGCAGATTGACGGCCCAGCCGTACTCGCGCGCTCCTGCGGCGATGAGCGCCATGCCCTGGGCGTAGCTCACCACCTTGGTCGCGTAGAGCGCGTCGTGCACCGCGGCGACTAGATCGCCGCCGGTGTCGCCGGGCGTCGCTGCCTCAGCCTGGCCGAGCACCCGACTCGCGAGCTGGCGTTCGGCCTTCATGCTCGACAGGAGGCGGGCGTCGATGGCCGCCGCGATGCTCGGGATCGGCACCCCCAGATCGAGCGCGACCTGCGCCGTCCAGCGACCCGTCCCCTTCTGCCCCGCCTTATCGAGGACCTCGGAGACAAGAAAGCCGCTCCCCTTCGGATCGCGCACGGTGAAGATCTTGGCGGTGATCTCGATCAGGAACGACTCAAGCGGTCCCCCGTTCCATGTCGTGAACACCTCCCCGATGGCCTCCGGAGCAAGACCGCCGAGGTCTTGCAGCACGTGGTAGGCCTCGGCGATGTTCTGCATGTCGGCGTACTCAATACCGTTGTGGACCATCTTGACGAAATGTCCCGCGCCGTCGGCACCCACATGCGTGACGCAGGCGCCGGAGTCGGTCTTCGCGGCGATAGCCTCGAACATGGGGCGGATCTGCTGGTAGGCGTCCCGATGGCCACCCGGCATGAGTGAAGGTCCGTGGCGAGCGCCCTCTTCTCCTCCGGAGACGCCCACGCCGAGGAACTGCAGCTTCTTTTCGGCGTAGCCGGTCTCACGCCGGCGCGTGTCCTGATACCAGGAGTTGCCGCCGTCGATGACCACGTCGCCCGGCTCCAGCAACGGTGCGAGCTGATCGAGGACGATGTCCACCGGCTTGCCGGCCTTGATCATCATCATGATCCTCCTCGGCCGCTCGAGAGACTGCACGAGCTCAGCGAGAGTTGCCGTGGGAAGGATCCGACGCCCGCTCTCCTCGACGGCTTGCTGCATGAGATCGGGCTCGAGGTTGTATCCAGCAACCGAGTAGTCGTGGTCGAGGATGTTGAGCGCCAGGTTGCGTCCCATCACGGCCATCCCGATTATGCCGAACTGAGCCATGGCTTCACTGGGCATTGCGGCGGTCTCTATCTTCCAGACAAAAGGCGACGCCCAGTCCGGCGGCGAGTTCCTGCGGCGTGACCCGTCCATCTCCATCGACATCGAGTGCGTCGAACACGGCGCAGGTCCCCGCCCTCTTCACGCGTGATGGCGCCGTCGCCGTCCAGGTCGTACACCCCAAACACCTCCTGGGCGGTGCGGTGAACGCACTCGCGCCCCTCGAGCTCTGCCAGCCGGTCGCCGAGCAGGCGCTCCAGAGCCACGATGGCCTTGCTGAACCCGGTGATGCCCTCGCTCAGTTTTTCGGTCGCCATCCGGTCTTCGGCATGCAGGCGCTGAAACGTCACCTCGTCGACGGTGAGCTTGTCGATCGAATGCGCGGCCGCGGTCTCCGGGGTGAGCTTGCGGGGTAGGTCACCCTCTGTCGCCTGCAGAGCGCTGAGGAGCTTCGGCGCAATGGTGAGGAGATCGCACCCGGCAAGCTCGCAGATCTCGTCCAGGTTACGGAAGCTCGCGCCCATGATCTCGGTCTTGCACCCGAAGTGCTTGTAGTAGTTATAAATGCGCGTGACGGACCGCACTCCGGGATCCTCGGCGGGAGCGTAGCTCTCGCGTCCCTCGTGCAGCTTGTACCAGTCCATGATGCGTCCCACGAACGGCGAGATGAGCGTAACGCCGGCGTCGGCGCAGGCGGCCGCCTGGTGCAGCGCGAACAGCAGCGTCAGGTTGCAGTGAATCCCCTCCGCTTCCAGCCGCTCGGCCGCGCGGATACCCTCCCAGGTCGAGGCGATCTTGATGAGCACGCGGTCTCGCGCGATCCCCGCCACCTCGTAGTAGCCGATGAGCCGGTGGGCCTTGTCGACCGTGGCCTCGGTGTCGTGCGACAGTCGCGCGTCGACCTCGGTGGATACACGACCGGAGATAATGCCGAGAATGCGAACACCGAACTCGACGGACAGTCGGTCGATGGCGCGGCCGACGACCTCGTTGGCGTGTTCACCGATCTCCTCGCGTGACCGGCGCAACGCGGCATCGACGACGTCACGATACTCGTCCATCTGCGCGGCAGCGGTGATGAGAGACGGATTCGTCGTCGCATCGCGTGGTGCGAACTGCTCGATCGACTTGATGTCGCCGGTGTCCGCCACCACGACGGTCATACTGCGCAGCTGATCGTACAGACTCTTGCTCATGACGTCTCTTTCTGTCGATGTTCCTTGTAGTAGCTGATCAGCCCGTTGGTGGAGCTATCGTGGGTCGTGACAGGATCGTCACCGTGGAGCTCGGTTAAGATGGTCTTGGCGAGCTGCTTACCGAGCTCGACTCCCCACTGGTCGAAGCTGTTGATGTTCCAGATGACACCCTGGACGAAGATCTTGTGCTCATACAGGGCAATGAGCCGCCCCAGCGCGTGCGGCGTGAGCTCCTGGAAGAGGAACGAGCTGGTGGGCCGGTTCCCCTCGAACGACCGGTGAGCCACCACACCCTCCGGGTCGGCCATCCCGGCGCTGCCGAGCTCGGCCCGGACCTCGGAGGCCGTCTGGCCCTTCATCAGGGCTTCGGTCTGGGCGAAGAAGTTGGCCAGCAAGATGTCGTGGTGCCGCCCGATCGGGTTGTGGCTGCGGATCGGAGCGATGAAGTCGCACGGGATGAGCCGGGTTCCCTGGTGGAGGAGCTGATAGAAGGCATGCTGGCCGTTCGTCCCCGGCTCGCCCCAGATCACCGGGCCCGTGGTGTAGTCGCGGATGCGCCCGCCGGAGCGGTCGACGCCCTTGCCGTTGCTCTCCATGTCACCCTGCTGGACGTAGGCGGCAAAGCGGTGCAAGTACTGATCGTACGGCAAGATGGCGTGAGACTCAGCGCCGTGGAAGTTGCTGTACCAGATGCCGAGCAGCGCCATGATCACCGGAATGTTTTCCGAGAAGGGCGCCGTGCGGAAATGCTCGTCGGTCTCGTGCGCTCCTGCGAGAAGCTGCTCGAAGCGATCGAACCCGATCGCGCAGGCGATGGAGAGTCCAATCGCGGACCACAGCGAGTAGCGCCCCCCGACCCAGTCCCAGAACTCGAACATGTTGTTGGGATCGATCCCGAACTCGGACACCTTCCGCGCGTTCGTGGAGAGCGCGACGAAGTGTCGCGCCACGGCGGCCCGATCCCCTCGTGCGTCGAGCAGCCACTGGCGCGTCGAGGTCGCGTTGGTGATGGTCTCCTGGGTCGTGAACGTCTTTGATGCAACCGTGAACAGCGTGGTCTCCGGGCGAAGATCCGACAGCGTTTCCGCGAGGTCGGTCGCGTCGATGTTCGACACGTAGTGGACGCGAAGCCCGTCTTGCCAGTAGGGCCGCAGGGCCTCCGTGACCATCACGGGCCCGAGATCCGAGCCCCCAATGCCGATGTTGACGACGTCGGTGATGCGCTCACCCGTGTGCCCCGTCCACTCGCCGTTGCGTACCGCGTGGGAGAATCGGCGCATCCGGTCGAGCACGCCATGGACGGCCGGCATGACGTCGTCGCCGTCCACCAGAATGGGTCGGTCGCGCGGGTTGCGCAGGGCGACGTGCAGGACCGGACGGCGTTCGGTGATGTTGATTCGCTCACCGGTAAACATCTGATCGATCTTCTGGCGCAGCTCCGCTTGGTCGGCGAGATCGAGCAGGAGGCGGAGCGTGACGTCGGTGATCCGGTGCTTGGAGTAGTCGAAGAGCAGGTCGCCGAGCCGCAGCGAGTAATTGTCGAATCGTCGAGGATCGTCGGCAAACAGGGAGCGCAGACCGCGCCCCGCCAGGTCGCGCTGCTGCGCTTCGAGGGCTTTCCATGCGGGGGACTCGGTCAACGAGGTCATGACAAGGCCTTGTGTGGTCTGAGGCGGCTCGCCAAACGCGCTGCCGCGAGTTCGTCGACGAACCACTCCGGTGAGCCGTTGGCCGATCGTACCATCGCAGCAGGCAAGGTGGGACTGGGGCTCTGCGCCTGGGCCAGGACCTCGGACAGACGTTCGGCCTTCGAGGCGCCGGCAACCACGAAGAGGACACGGCGGGCTTCGCCGAGGGCGCGCAGGCTCAGCGAGATCCGCGTGTGGGGAGGCTTCGGGCTCTCGGTCACGACGGTGCGCGCCGTCGCCTCGCCGATCGCGGGTGTGTTGGGGAAAAGGGAGGCGGTGTGGCCGTCATCGCCCATACCGAGCAGGACGAGATCGAGCGGCGTGTCACCGAGCCGCGCCACATAGCGCTGCGCCGCCTCTTCGGGGTCGGCCTCGCCGTGGATGCGGTGCACATTCTGCGCGGGGATGGGAACGTGGCATAGCAACGACTGTCGGGCCATTCGGTAGTTGCTCTGCTCATCGTCCGGCGGCACACACCGCTCGTCCCCGAAGAACACCTGGACGGCCGACCACCGCACGCGATGCGCTCGCTCCGCGGTCACCAACTGCTCGTAGACCGGGCGCGGCGTGCTGCCCCCGGCCAAGGCGATGCGGCACTCGCCACGGTCGCGTATGGTCTGCGCCACCAGCCGGGCGATGTGGTCCGCGGCCCCCTCGGCGAGCATGGCCGGGTTGGCGAAGCGACGGATTTCCGGGTTAGGCACGGATGGCTTACCTGGACTGCCAGAGATCGCTCTCCGGGATTGCCAGGGCGTTCGCGGCGTCGGGCCCCCAAGTGCCGGCCGCGTACGGCTGGACGCCGGGGGGGGCTTCGAGGAGGGGCGTGTACACACGCCACGACTCCTCCACCTCCGCGGCGTGTACGAAGAGCGTCTGGTCGCCATCGAGAACGTCGAGCAAGAGCGTCTGGTACGCCTCGGGCATCTTGTCGAACATCTCGCCATAGTCAAAATCGAGCGGGATACGGCGCAGCTCGAAGCGTTCACCGGGGATCTTGATGTCGAAGTAGAGGGCGAAGCCCTCGTGGGGCTGCAGGGTGATCGTCAGCACGTCGGTCGTGTCCATCGCGCAATCAACGGACCGAAAGAGGCTGACGGGCGCGTCGCGGAATCTCACGGCGATCTGCGTCGTTTTGCGCGGCATTCGCTTGCCGCTGCGCAAAAAGAACGGCACACCGTTCCACCGCCAGTTGTCGATGCCAAGCTTCATCGCCACGAAGGTCTCGGTGCCCGAGCCCGGGGCAATGCCTTCCTCCTCCAGGTAGCCAGGTGCTCGCTCACCGTTCAGATGGCCGGCCGTGTACTGCCCGCGGACGACGTCTTCGCATCGGATGGGAGCGATCGACTGGAGCACCTTGATCTTTTCTTGCCGGATCGCATCGGCACTGAAGGTGGTGGGAACTTCCATGGCCACGAGCGTCAGCAGCTGTGTCAAGTGGTTTTGCACCATGTCTCTGAGCGCGCCCGCGTGGTCGTAGTAGCTGGCGCGCGTACCGACCCCGAGGCTCTCCGCAACGGTGATCTGCACGCTGTCGATGCGGTCACGGTTCCACGCCGACTCGATCAGCGCGTTGGCGAAGCGGAACACCAGGAGGTTCTGAACCGTGTCCTTTCCGAGGTAGTGGTCGATGCGGTAGATCTGCTCCTCGTCGAAGTGCCGGTGCACCAACTCGTTGAGCTCTCCGGCCGAGGCGAGATCACGACCAAACGGCTTTTCCACCACCAAGCGTGTCCAGCCTTCACTTCTATGAAGCCCGGCCTCGCTGAGCCCCGCCACCGTCGCGGAGAATGCTCGTGGTGGCAGCGACATGTAAAAGGCGCGGTTGTGCGCCGGGGTGTCGCCGGAGCCGAGCGTTTCCAGTCGCTGTCCGAGCGCGCGAAAGTCTTCGGGACTGCCCTGCCGGACGGGCTGGTAGCGGAGCCGACCCTCCACGAACCGCGTGATCGGTTCTGCGGCCAGCCCGGCCTGGCGAAGGGCGTCGCGCGCCACGCGCCGGTACTCTGTGTCCGACAGCGCCTGCCGTGCAACACCCACGATGGTCGTGCCCGGGTGCAGCTGGCCGGCATCCGCGAGGCGGCACAGTGCGGGCAGCAGCTTGCGGCGGGCGAGATCGCCGGTTGCGCCGAAGATGACGAACTGCGCCGGCTCGGTGGCTTCGTGTCTCATCGCTTGACCTCGGCGCTTGCCGCCACGCGAGCGATCTGAGCCCGTGCGGCGGGGACCACGGTGTCCACGGTACAGCCACAGCGCTGCTTGCGCTCGGCGAGCGGGGCCGAGGGCACTGTCAAGCTGAGGTTGACCGCCCTAACCTGATGCACAACATGCCGGGTTCACGACGGGACACGAGCCCAATATCTCGGAGGTCGGGTCAGCTGAACTCGTCAACGTGACAATACCCCGCGGCGAGCTCTCGGCTCGACACGTCCCGATTCGGCGAGATGCGAAGTTCTGGCGCTCGTTGAGCTGTGGCCACGATAGCTTGCTCCGACCGCCCTATCGGCTTTCGTGGACGTGCTTAGTCACGATCGCCGAGGGCCCGGTCGAGATTGAAGGCGGCGCTGATGAGACCCAGATGTGTGAAGGCTTGTGGAAAGTTGCCGAGCGCCTCGCCACTCTTCCCCGTCTCCTCCGCGTAGAGCCCCAGATGATTGGCATAGCCGAGCATTTCTTCGAAGATTAGCCGCGCCTGCTTGAGATAGCGCGGGTCGCTCTTGCCAGCTCGCGTCAAGGCTTCGACCAACCAGAAGGTGCAGATGTTGAACGTGCCGTCCTCTCCCGTGAGCCCGTCGTCGGTCTGATCGACGTTGTAGCGGTAGACCAAGCTGTTCGACGTGAGCCCACCCGCGGCCGGCTTGCGAAGTGTTGCCTCGATGTTGGCGAGGTTACGCGGATCGGTCGGCGAGACGAACAGCACCAGCGGCATCATCAGGTTGGAGGCGTCGAGCGCGCGGCCGGCGTAGTGCTGCCTGAATGCCTGCCCTGACATATCCCAACCCTTCACCATGATCTCTTCATAGATCTCGTCGCGCACCTTGGTCCAACGGTTTCGATCCGTCGGGAACGAACGTTTGTCGGCGAGACGCAGCCCGCGGTCCATCGCGACCCAGCACATCAGCTTCGAATACACGAAGTGCTGCCGTCCACCACGCACTTCCCAGATGCCCTCGTCCGGTTGCCGCCAGTTCTCGCTCACCCAGTTGATCAGCGTGCGCAGGTGCTGCCACAGGTCATAGGAGATCGGAGAACCGTACTTGTTGTAGAGATAGACCGAGTCCATCAACTCTCCGTAGATGTCGAGCTGCAGTTGGCCGTAGGCGTCGTTGCCGATCCGGACCGGTCCAGATCCTCTGTACCCCTCGAAATGATCAAGCGTTTCCTCGGTGAGGTCATGGCGCCCATTAATCCCGTACATCACCTGCAGTGATCCATCTGGATTGAGCTCGTGACAGCGGGCCTCGAGCCAACTCATGAACTGCCCAGCGGACTCAGTGAGCCCAATCCGCATGAGGCCGTAGGTCGTGAAGGCCGCGTCTCGGATCCAGGTGTAGCGATAGTCCCAGTTGCGCTCTCCCCCGATGTGCTCCGGCAGGCTGCACGTCGGCGCCGCCACGATGGCACCGGTCGGTTCGAACGTCAGGAGCTTGAGGGTGAGGGCCGACCGATGCACCATCTCGCGCCATCGGCCTCGGTAGGTGCACTGCGACAGCCAACCCCGCCAGTACTCCTCCGTCTTGGCGACCAAGTCCTCTGCGTCGCCATGCGTGAGTAAGACTTCGCAGTGTCGACCCGTGGTCTCGCCCAGCACGAAGCTGGCGGTTTCGTCCTCCGCCAGCGTGAACTCGCTGACCACTCCGGTTCGCTCTACTTGGAGTCGCTGATGGGTACCGAGCGCAAGCTCGAGGGTCAGGCTCTGGAAACAGGCCCCCTGACCGACCAGCGTCGTCTCGTGCGTATCTCGACCGTAGTTGAATGCTGGCAGGCATTCCATCCGGAAAGACATCGAACCCCGCACGGCCCGCACGCCTCGCACCACTTGATGGCGGCGTGGGTCATCCTCTGGGAGACCGACGGGCATGTAATCTGTGACCTGACCAACGCCGTCAGGCGAGAGAAACCGCGTGATCAACACATTCGTCTCGGGCCAATAGAATTGCTTGTAGGTGACGTCTCCGCCTGTCGGGGCGATGCTGAATCGCCCCCCCTTCTCGTCGTCGAGAATGGCCGCGAACACGCTTGGCGAGTCGAAGTGGGGATAACAGAACCAATCAATCGACCCATTCATGCCAACGAGCGCGATGGTATGGAGGTCCCCGATGATCCCGTAGTTCTGAATCGGTTGATAGGCCACGCCGTCAAGCCTGTGCTACTGCGTGGAGGCGAACCAAGTCGTTCGCGCTACACAGCCGCCCGGAATCGCCCATCAGCGGCAATCGCTTCTCCATCTCGAGCTCCTGTCTAACCCGGTGGGATCAGCCGTCCGTGAAACCACATCGAAGCAGATCTCTGTTGGCCCGCGCTCTACCAGAGGCGCGGGCCACCCCTGACGCCCAGCCTGTTCGAGATAATCTCCATGTCGTCCTCCAGCGAAAGCGTGACCAAGCGCGCATAACCGCCGCCGATGTAGAGCCTGTCGAAGTGAAACAGCTTGCGCAGGGTGCGGATGGCCTTCGTCAGGCGGCGGTTCCAACGCTTCTTGCCGACTTTGCTGAGCGCCTCCTTCCCAAGCTGAGCTTCGTAGGTATCCCCGCTGCGGAAGGGGTGGTGAGCGAGCTCGAGTGTCGGTAACGGTCGCCCTCGGTCGAACACGGCCGTGCCGAATCCAGTGCCCAGCGTGATCACAAGCTCGATCCCTTCGCCCCGAATGGCCGCGAGTCCTTGAATCACCGCGTCGTTGGCCACGCGGACCCGACACTGGAGCGCACCTCGCAAGGCACGGGCGAGGTCGTATCCCTTGAATCTGTCAGTACCGAGATTCGGGGCCGTGATGATCCTGCCGTCCCGTACGACACCCGGGAACCCCACCGAGACGCGATCGAACGCGCCGAGCGGCTCCACAAGCGTCGCGAGTGTGGCGACGAGAGTCTGGGGGGTCAGGTCGGCTGGCGTCTTGACGCGCATGCGCTCGGTCAACATCTGGCCCTGGCGATCGACGACGGCCGCTTTTAGGCCGCTCCCACCGATGTCGATGGTCAGGAATCGCTGCGGTCCGCCCGCGCGGTTGGATCGCTGGCGGGCTACGGCTGGCACGTCAGTGCTCCAGAGACGGGAGTCTCGCTTCTACGGCTTGGCCCGGCAGCCGACGATCGCCAGTGGGAAGACGCTCATCCCGACCGGCCCGGCGGCAAGTCACATCGCACCACTATCTGGTCGATTCCGTGGGCCGCTGGATCATTACCGTGAACAGCCAGTTCACCGGAGCGAGAAAGAAGGATTCTACGTCATCAGAACAAATCCTGACCAGTGAGTCTGTTTCGTAAGAGAGATGTATGGACTCCTCCCGGAGCACTGCGTCCTTCGCGGCAACGGCTACGCCTTCAAAGTACATCGTGACGACCGGTACCCACCCACGTCGCCTGGGCGCGCGGCGTTGTGCATGCGGAACTACAAGAAGGCGACGTGGTGATCGAGTTTGACGATGAGCGCGTGCAGAACGCACAGCAGTTCGAGATCCTTGTGCGAGACACGCCGCCCGGATGGACCGTGGAGGCGACCATTGTGCGCGATGGGACCGAGCGTGAGGTCTCACTGACGATGGTGCCGGAACGAGAGTAGGTCCGACTGCAGGGATTGGCAGTGGTGACTGGGGTTCGAGGCAGGCAGACGCGTCAGTTCGTCGGCACCCGCGTCTTCAGCTCCTCGTCCCAGTTGAGTATGACTTGCAGCTCAACCGAGGCTGTCCGTCGCGAGACCAGACCGGCTCGGTGCTACCATCCACCGATTCCGTGATTCGCGTACCACCGTCGACCGGGTGCACGTACACCTCATCCTGCCCGGACTGGCCCGACACGGAAGTGAAAACCAGCATGACGACCAGACATAAAGCGGTGTGGACCGGCGGCCGCCGACAGCTTGCCAAGGACCCTGCGTTCGGCCCTTGGGTCAGTCAGGTCGGGTCGATCCGCGTACCAGAATCGAATGACAATCCGTTCCCTTACCTGGCTCGCGCGATCATCTACCAGCAGTTGGCAGGAGCGGCGGCGCGCACGATTCATGGTCGCTTCCTAGACACCCTGCGCGGGGACGTGACGCCGGAGAGGGTCCTGCGCGCACAGGGGTCGAGGCTACGTGCGGCGGGGCTGTCCGCCAACAAGCTGGCGTCGATCAGAGACCTGGCCCAAAAGGTCACGTCCAGGGAAGTCGACCTCAGCGACCTGCACACAGAGACGGACGACGAGGTCATTACCCGTCTCACGCGAATCCGCGGCATCGGACCGTGGACCGCCCAGATGTTTCTCATGTTCCGTCTGCACCGGCCTGACGTCTGGCCAGTGGGTGACCTGGGAGTACGGGCAGGGTTTGCGAAGATCCAGGGGCTCACCGATCCGCCCGCTCCAAAAGAGCTCGAGCCGCTCGGCGAACGCTACCGCCCTTGGCGCAGCGCCGCGGCTTTCTACTGCTGGCGGGCGCTAGAGACCGACCTCGACTGAACAGCATCCGCTGGCCGTCAAACCAGTAGGGCGCCGTGGGCGAGCAGCGGCTCGGCGAGCACGGACCGGTAGCGCTCGCTCGCAGTAGCAGCCGACCGACAGGCTCGTCTGATGTGAGAGCGCCGCGAGCAAGTCGAGCGCGTGACGGGCCTGCGGCGTCTTCATCATTTCAAATTTTCAAAACGGCGCCGGCTGGAACTCCGCGCGCCTGATCTAGAACCTGTAACTCACCCGCGACGTGACGAACGCGAAGTCGAACCCTTCCGTGTCGTCGAGTAATCGCAGATAGCGGACGTCAGCACCCACGCCGAGCCCCTTCCACAACCACACGTCGAGCCCGCCGCCGATCGTCAGTGCCAGGTCGTTGGCGATGACGTCGAACTCGGGGGGCGGGAAGATCTGCACGCCTAGCTCTTCGGCGAGGGGGAGCGGCAGGTTGCGGAAGGTGATCGTCTGTCGAAGGCTGCCGACCCCGCCGCCACCGGTCAGATACGGCCAGACCCGGCCGTTCGCCACCGGGAACTCGACCGTCATCTTGGTCAGGAACGTGACCAGACGCGAGCGCTCTAGGCGCTCGACCGGCGCGAACAAGGCGCCAACGGTCTGGATGACGACGTCGACGTCGGTCGGCAGGCCGAGGTCCGAGGCGTAGAGCACCTCGAAATCGAGACCCAGCCGCGATGTCACCCTGAGCCCGGCCCCAGAGGTCAGGACGGTCGTGTCGCCGTCGCCGAACACGCCCCCCACCAACCCGAAGACACGCCCGCCGGTCTCGGGGATGTCCTGGGCGTGCGCCGGATTGGTCGCTGCCGACAGCAGCGTCAGGGCCACCAGGACCGGGAGCGCCAGCGTTCTCCACGTCACGACAGCCATTCCTACAGACTAGGCGATCAGTGACTCGAAGATTGGCGAGCCCAGGGACGCTCAGTGGGCGGTCACCTCGCAGCAGTTCTTGTATGTCTTGCCGCTCCCACACGGGCAGGGTTCATTCCGGGCGATCTTCGCGTGGTGCGTCCGGTCGGGCTCCTCCCAGTCGGGCTCCGCCATCGGTGCTTGCGCCGCTCGCTGTTGATCAAGCAGCCGTTCGTTGCTCGTGCGGCCACGAGAGCGACGGGAACTCAGCCGGGCCAGTTTCAACGATCGCCACAAAAACACGCAGAGTGACACGGCAGGCTGTGAAGATGTCGCCCAAGGCCAATCGCGTGCTCACCAGAACAGCCTGCATGGCTGGCGTCCTGGTTTCGTGCCCGAACCGCAACGCTCTGTGCGGTCGGACGAAATTGTAGTGGCAACGCACGAGCTCGACGTGGCTGCGGAGCTTGTGGGTGGCGAATTGCTAATCAGCCACGCAATCCGTTGAGATTATCAAGTCTTGTGATCCTGGTCGTGGTCGCTAGTGTAGTGTTCCGCAAATAGATTTACAATACCGGCGATTCGTACTATCCTGCCGTGTATGTGGAACGCGGCAGAGCCCATCGCCCTGAGTACGGCGCAGCGATCGGACATTGAGGCCTTGGTGCGGAGCGGCAAGACGCCCCAGCGCGTCGTCACGCGCGCGCGCATCGTCCTGGCCTCGGCCGACGGCACTTCGATCAATGCGATCGCTAGCGATCTCAGCGTCAGTCGCCCGACCGTGTATCTGTGGCGGCAGCGGTTCGAGCAGGCCGGCATCGCAGGGCTGCTGAAAGACGCGGCGCGTCCCGGACGGCGGAAGGCCGTGTCGCCCGAGAAAGTTCAGGCGATCGTCGACGCCACGCTGCACACGACGCCGCCGGATGCGACGCACTGGAGTGTGCGGACGATGGCCAAGGCGCAGGGCGTCAGCCCCGGCATCGTGCATCGCATCTGGCAGGCGCACGGGTTGCAGCCGCATCGCGTCGAAACGTTCAAGCTCAGTCAAGACCCGGACTTCGTGAAGAAGCTGCGGGACGTGGTCGGCATGTACTTGCATCCGCCCGCGAAAGCGCTGGTCTTCTGTGTCGACGAAAAGCCGCAGGTCCAGGCACTCGACCGGACCGAGCCGGTCTTGCCGCTGCGGCCGGGGATTCCCGCGCGTCAAACCCACGACTACATCCGCCACGGGACGACCAACCTGTTCGCGGCGTTGAACGTGCTGGACGGGACGGTGCTCGCGCGGTGTGCGCCGCGGAAACGGCATACCGAGTTCCTCGCCTTCCTGACCCACCTCGACGCCTCGGTCCCGAAGCGGCGCGAGATCCATCTCATTCTCGACAACTACGCCACCCACACGCATCCCAAAGTTGAGGCGTGGTTCGATGCGCATCCGCGGTACCACCGCCACTTCGTCCCCACCAGTGCCTCCTGGCTGAATCTGATCGAACGCTGGTTCGCCGAGATCACCCGCAAGCGGATTCGTCGCGGCACGTTTCGCAGTGTGCCGGCCTTGATTCGCGCTATCGAGGACTACGTGACGCACCATAACCGCCACGCCTCGCCGTTTCTCTGGACCGCCCCCGCCGCCACCATCCTCCGGAAGGTCCGGCATTGTAAAGAAGTGTTAAAGACAGCACACTAGGATGTTCCGATGCGCGACCCGATCATCCTACTGGTTCACCTGATCGCCACCCTGGCGCGGCTCATGGGCCCCGGCGGTCTACGGTCTGTCGTCGCCGAATCGCTCTTGGTCAAGCAGCAACTGCTGATTCTCAATCGCTCGCGACACCGGGCGCCGAATCTCCGCGTGTCGGATCGGATCCTCGCCGGTGTCTGTGCGCTGTTCATGAGCCCGACCCGTGTGTTCCGCTCGGCGATCGTGCTCAGACCATCGACGATCCTGAACTTCCACCGAACGTTGCGCACACGTAAGTACCGGTTGCTGTTTTCACCGAAGCGCCGCCGCACCGGACCAAAAGGTCCGCCCAAAGCACTGGTCGACGCCATCGTCGAGATGAAGCGGCGCAACCCCAGGTGGGGCTGTCCGCGGATCGCACAACAGATCGCGCTCGCCTTTGCGGTCGACATCGACAAGGACGTGGTGCGCCGAGTGCTCGCCACGCACTATCGACCGGCACCCCACTCGGGTGGTCCCTCCTGGCTGACGTTTCTGGGGCATGCGAAAGATAGCCTGTGGAGCATCGACCTGTTCCGGTGCGAGTCGGCGAACCTGCGAAGCCATTGGGTGCTGGTGGTGATGGACCAATACACGCGGCGGATCGTCGGCTTCGGAATCCATGCGGGCATCGTGGATGGCCGCGCCCTGTGCCGCATGTTTAACCATGCGATTCGAGGGCAGTGGAGTCCGACGCGTCTCAGCTCCGACCACGATCCACTGTACCGGTTCCACCAATGGCACGCCAATCTTCGGGTCCTGCGGGTGATCGAAGTCAAGAGTGTCCCGTACGTGCCGCTGTCCCATCCGTTTGTCGAACGGTTGATCGGCACACTGCGACGAGAATGCTTGGATCGCATGCTGTTCTGGTCCGTACGCGACCTGGAAAAGAAACTGTCCGACTTCCAGGACTTCTATAACGCGCATCGGGCCCATGCGTCTTTGGAAGGACGGACTCCAGTCCAGGCACGGAAGCATGTCGCCACGCTCCACCACTACCAATGGGAAGCGCATTGCCGCGGACTCTATCAGACGCCGATCGCGGCATGACATCTGAAAAGTGAAGACCCTGGCGAGCGTGTCGATCGCGCCCGCGTGCGGAAGTCCATCGCGACACAGCGCGGCCGTGCTTCAGCCGCACCTCCTACGCAGGCAATCGCTAGAACGTCGCGGATGACTCCAGCTCAAAGGGACATGAAGATCGAGCGATGTCCCGGGTTCTTACGAATTCGCCACCCACAGGTGGAGTGGCCGAGCCGATCACGAGCATGGACGCCCTACCTCTTGCCGCGGAACTCGTGGCGCGCGAGCACGCGCCCTGCCACGTCCCACACCTCGACGACCCAGTCACCTTCAGTGACAGGCCTGCGACTGTACGTCCGCCAGCTGGGACTCCCGACCGCGAGGTCAACAGCCCCCACCGTTCTGTTCTCGTGAAACCAGACATGACGGACCATATCGCCGGGACGCCCACCGGTCACGTGCGTCCAAAACGTGGCTCGCGTGCTGACCGCGAAGCTGTCCGACCGTCCGACGAGTTCTCGATCCACGACGTCAGTCCCCACACCGGAACGAGCGACCGATAAGCGCGGTGTCTGGGCATCGTCGGTGACGAGCACTTCGGGGACGAGCCGAGTGCCGACCCCCTGCTCAAGAACAGCGGTGCCTCGGTCGAGAACAGCGGTGCCTCGTGCGAGCCGTGCTGGATCCGGCTCTGCCGCTGTCGGATCAACGGTCGTCAGGGAACCGCTGACGACGGTCGCCGGGACCTGAACTGGCTCGAGATCGTGGCTCGGTGGAACATAGCGTCCACCCATCCACACGAGTAACGCCAACAGCGTGATGCCGAGGCCAGTGAACCCACCAGTGCGGACGGAACGCCCTCGCCGAATCATCAGGAACCGGCAGCGTTCGACCATCCGCGGCGCCCATGCGGAAGGTCCAGCCGGCTGGTGTCCAATGTTGTCGTGGTGCAGAGCGTTGATCCGCCGCCTCAACTCCGTACCGGTCAACGGGCCACTCCTCACCGATTGCCACACGATGACAGCGAGGAAGGCGAACAGAAACGCTGTGCCTATTAGCAGAAGGTCCATGTGCCCCGACGTGATTCAGCTAGCCACGTGAGGCAAACCGAGGTCCGGAGACTAGCTGGGAGAAGCCGCTAGGTTGTGGGCCCCACAAGCCGGACCTCAAGGCTAGATTCTCGCCACGAGCTTGTCAACCATCCCCTCGTGGAACCCCTGACGGAACAGTGTCGGTCGCATTCAGCGGGACCTCGGCAGTTCCTCGAATGTGGGGCGCTCGTCACAGCGGTGCACCGCGAGCGCCTCGCGGACGTGTTCACCGGCGGCTTCGACCATCGCCTCCGCTGAACGGGTTGACGCGGTGACACGTGCGCCTGGTGACGGGGGTGGGGGTTGCGGCGGCGACTGTGGCACGGGCGGGTGCGGGACCTGCGGATCTGGCCGGTCACGATGATCTTCGTCGGGCATTGGCTGACGACCTTGAAACGTTTCGGGCAGACCCAGAACGATGCTTCTCACTCCGCCGCCCCTTTCAGAGACCCTGCAGCGCGAGCTGTCGGCCGCGTGCCGCCAGGCGGAGGTTAGACCAGCAAGGAGGGTCCTGTGTATCGGGGTGGGGGAAAACCGTCCCCGTCTTCAAACTGACGCGGCGCGCCCGGCATCGAGCCCCAAATCGTACCCGGCCGGCGCGGTGATCTCCACCGTCTCTGGGCTATCGGAGAAACTATTGATGTCGACGATGCCGAAGCTGTGCTCACATCTTTCTCTCTCAGGTTTCGCTGTCGCGTTCTTCGCCGTCTGTGCCGGGGCGCAGCCTGGTCCGACGCAGGCCCAGTTGAATGCGGCTGCCGAGAACACGACTGACTGGTTGTATGCCAACCACGGGTATAACGGCCAGCGGTACGTCGATATCGAGCTGATCAATCGCGAGAACGTCGGCACGCTGCGCCCCGTGTGTATGTATCAGACCGGCGAGTCGGGCCCGTTTCATGCCCATCCGCTCGTCTACCAAGGGGTGATGTATCTGACAGCCGGACTCTCCACGTTAGCGATCGATGCCACATCCTGTGACCTTCGCTGGCGGCACGAGTGGGTGCCGAAGGCACAGCGGAACTTCCCGATGACACGTGGCGTCGGACTCAAGGACGGCAAGGTGATACGTGGCACGCTCGACGGGTATCTGATTGCGCTGGACGCTGCGACGGGCGACGTGCTGTGGGAAACGGTCGGGGCCGACGCGACGCAGGGGTACAGCTTCACGATGCCACCGCTCATCTTCGAAGATCTGATCATCATCGGACCGGCCGGAAGCGAGCGAGGTGTCCACGGGTGGGTTGGAGCATTCAGCCTGACGGATGGCTCACCTGTCTGGCGGTTCAACACGATTCCTGAGCCGGGAGAGCCCGGGGCTGAAACCTGGTCCGACCCCACGAGTGAACTGATCGGCGGTGGGGCGGTCTGGACGCCATTCTCGTTCGACGCCGACAACGCACTTGTGTATGTCGCGGTCTCGAATCCGGCACCCGATTTTTACGCGGAAGCGCGTGAGGGTGACAACCTCTACACGAACTCGCTTGTGGTGCTTGATGCGCGTACCGGCGAGCTGCAGTGGCACTACCAAGCGACACCTCGGGAGCTGATTGGCATGCCGATACGGCCGCCGGCTTCGATCCGTGAGACCATCCAGGCCGCAGTCCTTGTAGCGGGCGTAGATCTTGTAGCCGGTCTTGCGGGAAATGCCAAACTCCCGGCAGAGGCCGGCCATCTTCTCGCCGTCGAGCAGCCGGGCAATGAATCGGAGACGTTCGTCCACAACATGACACTCCTTCCAGGGCATCGCTCTCTCCCGCAAAGGGAGAAAGTGTTACCTATGTCTCCGGAATGAAGTGTCACCCTTCTCTCGGGAAGGGCAGCCAGAACTCGCGAGTTTCGCCGTCGCATCGCCGAAGCACGCGGCCCTTCGCCAGTTCGAAACGACCGGCCAGCCGTCGGGATTAGCTGTTTGACCATTCGCCTTGCTATCTCGCGTACGCCGATGTGGAGCGCCCTAGGGTTTTCTTGGTTGGTGCGTTCAATGGGTCGATGCAACATGAACCTGACAAGGAGGTTTCATGGTGCGACGACGTGGTCCGCGCTTGACGGCGGCGCAGAAGGCGGAAGTGTGGCGCCGGTGGCGACACGGGGAATCGCTCAATACGATCCTGACGCAAGAATCACCAAGATGAAGGACGGCCGCACGCACCTCGCGCACAAGGCGGAGCAGGCGGTCGACCTCGACACCGGCGCGGTCGTGGCGGTGACGGTGCAGGACGCCGATGAAGGCGATGTGGCGACGAGCCGCGCGACGCTGATCACCGCGGCGGAGCACATCGAGACCGTGGTGCCTGCGGGCCGTCTTGCCGAGGTCGTCGGGGACAAGGGCTATCACAGCAACCAGGAACTCGTCGATCTTGAAGCCATCGGCCTCCGCAGCTACATCTCGGAACCAGATCGCGGCAGGCGTAAGTGGAAAGACAAGGCGGAGGCGCGCGACGCCGTCTACCGAAACCGTCGGCGTCTTCGCGGCGCGCGCGGGCAACGCCTGCTGCGCCGGCGCGGGGAACGACTCGAACGCCCCTTTGCCCATCTCTATGCCACCGGGCGGCTACGCCGCGTATACCTGCGGGGGCACGACAACATCCTCAAACGCGTCCTGCTGCACGTTGCTGGACTGAACCTTGGGTTGCTGATGCGGACGCTCACGGGTGTCGGGACACCCCGCAGTCTTCAGGGGCATGCGGTGGCGTGTCTTCGGCTGTTGTGGTCGCTCATGCGACTCCCGGAGACGCGTTGGGGCGCGCCGTGGATCTTATCTCGACCTACCATCGCCGCCGCCGACCTCCGCGTGGGGCACTGCCATGTCTGGGCCGACCCGTCGTTCGGTGGTGCTTTCACCACGGGCTGCTAGGCCGGATTCCCAAGATGGTGCGCTATGAGGTAGCCCGGACGGGCGGCATCCCTCCCCCGGCGCGCCAACGTTCCCGTCTCGCGCTGACGCTGCCGGAGCGGGAGGCCATCTCCCGCGGCCTGGCCCGCGGGACGTCGGTGCGACAGATCAGCCGCCAGCTGCGGCGGGCCCCTTCGACCGTGAGTCGAGAGGTGCGTCGGCACGGAGGGCGGCGGTGGTATCGGGCGGCCAGAGCCGACACGGCGGCGTGGGGGCGCGGCCGACGGCCCAAGCGGTGTCGCTTGGCGACGTACCCTGCGCTGCGTGACGCGGTAGCCACGAAGCTCGCACAGAAGTGGTCGCCCCAACAGATCGCCGGCTGGCTCCGTCAGGCGTATCCTGATGATCCGACGATGCACGTGTCGCACGAAACGATCTACCTGAGCCTGTTCGTGCAGAGCCGCGGCGTGCTCAAAAAGGCGCTGCAGGCGCAGTTGCGTCAGCGACGCACGATTCGACGTCCGCGTGCCGCGGCGCCGAAGACGGGCGGCTACATCGTCGGGGCCGTCTCGATTCGCGAGCGCCCCGCGACGGTTGAGGACCGCGCGGTGCCGGGACATTGGGAGGGCGACCTGATCGCCGGCGCGCGCCAGTCCTACGTGGCGACGCTAGTCGAGCGGCACTCGCGCTACGTCTGTCTCGTCCGGCTGGCCGGGCGCACGACGCGCACGGTCGTGCGAGCGCTCACCGAGCACGTGCGGCGGTTGCCCGACGGCCTCATGGCCACGTTGACCTGGGATCGCGGCCTGGAACTGGCGGCCCATCGCACGTTCTCGATCGCCACCGGCGTGCAGGTCTATTTTTGCGACCCGTACAGTCCGTGGCAGCGCGGCACCAACGAGAACACGAATGGTTTGCTCCGCCAGTATCTGCCGAAGGGGACCGACCTCGCCCGCTACACACAGGCTCAACTGAATCGGATCGCGCGCGAGCTCAATACGCGGCCACGCAAGACACTCGGCTATCGGACGCCGGCAGATATACTCGCGGAATCCGTTGCATCGACCGGTTGAATGCGAGACACTTGATTGGGCCTTGTTGCATGAATCGGACGTGGCCCGCAACGATCCCAACCCAACTGTTGGTCACCGCTTGATCGCGTACGACGCAGGCCTGCCCAAGTCCGTCATCCGATTCAGCACGTTGCACGCGAGGACCGCCTCAGTCCCCTGCCCTGCGGAACTCCGCGCGCGAAGGCCATCGCCGATGATCGACTTGTACCGGAAGAAGACATTCTCCACGCGCGCCTGGCGATGGTAGCCTGCCTCCTTCTTCCACCGTCGCTGCCCGATCTCCTGCATCCGCTTGACGGTACGATCGCGAGCGACGGACCGCGGCCGGCGGCGAGACACGGCGGCGGTCCGCTTCGGTGGAACGACAACCCTAGCACCGCGCGCGCCCGCCGCCTCGTAGACCGCGATCGTGTCGTAGACCGCGTCGGCTGTGACGCTTGAGATGTCGCCATCGACGGCGGGGATCAGATTGACGGCAGTCGTGGCGTCGTCGACATGCGCATCGGTTAGGGCCTGCGCCACGATCACACCCGACCGGTCGACGCCGAGATGGAGCTTCTTCCATCCACGCTTGCCGTGTCCCCCGTGTTTCGCGGCGGCCCACGCGCCTTGGCCCACGATCGACAAGCCGGTGCTATCGACGATGAGATGGATGGGTCCCAGAGCCGGGATACGACGGAGCATCACAGCGAGCGGCTGACTCCGTCGCGAGAGCGTAGTGTGGTCCGGCGCGTCCAGATCGGCGCCCATCAAGGCCAGGACCGACCGCACGAAACCCTCCGTCTGGCGCAAGGGCAAGCCGAAGACGAGCCGGAGGATCAACGCGGTCTCGATCGCATGGTCCGAAAACTTGCGCGGCCCGCCCGGTCGACCGGACAACCCCGGCGTCCAGGCGGCCACCGCGTCCGGCGAGAGCCACAGCGTCACGTCGCCCCGCTGCACGAGGGCCCGCTCATACGCAGGCCAATTCCCAACGCGGTATCTGGTCTTGTACTTCGGGTGCACCCTCGAATTCACCGGGGCATTGTGCAACAGTTGCGGCCGACGACACCAGCGGGTCGGGAATCGAATGCCGCGCGGGACCTGCACCAACGCCGTGTGCCGCTGCGACCGGGGGAGCTTGCGGAGCTGTGCGCGGAGTTCGTCGGCGGCGGTGCGGACGGTGCGGAGCGGCGTCGTCGCCGGAAAGCGGAGCTCGCGCCGGTAGCCGTTCGCGTGGACCACGGCGGCGAGGTCGGAGCCGTCCCGGTAGATGCCCTTCGCGACTCGGCGGCGCGATCCTTGGCGTCCCATCTCAGAAGCTACCCCTCTCTACGTGACCGCCGCCCGAGACTGAACCTCGCGGAGGTGCTTCGCCACGTGGTCGAGCCGATCGCCCAGGCGATCGTGTTCCCGTTCCAGGTCGTACTGGCTTTGCAGTCCCATCCAAAATTCCGCGGAGTTCCCAAAGAACCGAGAGAACAGGAGGGCGGTTTCCGCCGTGATGGCCCGCTCGCCATGCACGATCGCGTGAACACGACGAGGGTCGACCCCAATCGCTTTCGCGAGTCGGTACTGCGTGATCCCGAGGGGGTCGAGAAACTCCTCGTTCAAAATCTCGCCCGGGTGAATCGGCGGACATGGTGCGGGCATGGGGGATGTTCTCCTTAGTGGTAGTCCGTGATCTCAACCTGATAGGCATCACCGTGCTTCCATGTAAAACAGATCCGCCACTGGCTGTTAATCCGGATGCTGTACTGGCCGCGCCGAGGTCCTGACAGCGCCTCAAGCCGGTTCCCCGGCGGGACCCGCACATCATGCAAGGTTTTGGCGTTGTTGAGCATCATGAGTTTCGCCTGCGCTCGCCGTTGGATGTCCGCTGGCAGCCGCCGACAACGCTGTCGATGGGCCACCGCTTCGGTGTCGGCATCTCTGTGACTCCGAATCACACGGGATAATAGCTCACAACGCTAATAGCGTCAAGAGCTATGCACAGCACGGCTCGCGGCTACGCGAACGTCCGCGCCGCCCACGTTACTTCGCCTAAGACTTTAGCGTCGGTTGGCCAGGTCAACGTGGGCTCGCCGGTCGACGGCTCCGTTGTCATGCGTCCCAGCGCGTCGTGAAATTCAGCGTGCGCAAGAACTCGAACGTGTCGCAGCAAAGGACACGCAATTTTTGGCAGACATCTGAAGATGCCGGTTCGCGCGGCGGCTCTTTGGTTTGGAAGTCTCTGTAGGGCATTGTCAGGTTGAGAGTGCGAATGGCACAGTGGGCGGATGAGCAGCCAGGCACCGAGCTATCACGGCTACCGATTCCCGTCTGAGATTATCAGTCATGCCGTGTGGCTCTACTACCGATTCGCCCTCAGCTTCCGGGATGTCGAAGACCTGTTGGCCCAGCGGCACATCACCGTCAGCTACGAGACCATCCGCCAATGGTGCCTGACGTTCGGCGCGGACTATGCCCGGACGTTGCGGCGCCGGCGCGGTCAACAGGGCGACACGTGGCACCTCGACGAACTGTTCGTCACGCTCAACGGCCGCCAGCAGTATCTCTGGCGCGCGGTGGATGAGGACGGAGACGTGCTCGACATCCTGGTGCAATCGCGTCGAAATCGTCGCGCGGCCGGGCGATTCTTTCGGAAATTGCTGAAACGGCAAGGCTGGGTGCCGCGCCGGCTGATCACCGACAAGCTCCGTAGTTACCCGGCGGCGTGTCGCACGGTGATGCCATCGGTGGTCCACTGCACGGCTCAGTATGCGAACAACCGCGCGGAAGTCTCGCACCAACCGACGCGTCAACGTGAACGCCAGATGCGGCGCTTCAAGTCAGCGGTCCATCTGCAACGCTTCGCGTCCGTCCCCGGCGTCGTCCAGAATCTCTTCCGAGTGGGTCGACACCTGTTGCGGGCGGCGGATCACCGCTTGCTGCGAACATGGGCGTGCATCGAGTGGGACGTGGTGACGTGTGCCTACTGACTGACGGCGGAGCCGGACTCGATCGGGGCGAAGCTCGCCTTCGTCTGATCAAGTTGACAAAACCAGGCTGGCGGCTGGGCGAGGGGCGCGACAGGTGTTCCGGGTGCCGCGGCCGTACTTCGGTGACTGCGGGCACCATCTGTGACCGGACGCGCACGCCGCTCACGGTCTGGTTCACCGCCTGCTGGTTGAGGGTCTTGAGGATTAGGAGATCCAGCGTGCCGGGGAGGAGTTCCGGAGTGTCGGCCTTTCCCATCGTTTATCGATGGGAGAATCGACTATGTCGCGCCCCATGTCAACAAGAGACGGTCTACTCGGCCCGGAGCACGACCATCGGGTCGGTTCGCGCCGCTCGAAGTGCGGGGCGGAAGACCGCACAGAGGGAGACAAGAATGAGCACACCGGCCACGAGGCTGATGGTCAGGGGATCATTGCTGGCGAGACCATAGATCTCGCTCGCAACGATTGAATGCACCGACACCCACATCAGTACACCGGCTCCCACTCCCACGAGCGTCAGCCGCAGCGCTCCGGTCAACACCTCGCGTCCGAGACGGCGGCGGTCCGCGCCGAGCGCCATGCGAATCCCGAGCTCGGTCGCACGTTGACGCACGATGAACGCAAAGAGACCAAAGATCCCGACCGCCACCAGGATCAGCGTGATGACGCCCAGGACCACCGCAACCGTAGTCGCCAGCCGCTCTCGGGATAGGTGTGTTCGCACGTGGTCCTGCATCAGGCGGGCGTCGAGGATCACCAGGCGATCCGAGAAGGCGCCGATCTCCTCGCGCACGTGGGAGACGGTGTCCGGGGTCGTGGTGCGGGTGCGGATGATGAGTGTCGCGTTGCCTCTCACGGTTCCCCGAAAGAGTGGCAGGTACAGGTAAGGCTCGTCCGATTCTCTGAGGTCGCGGTGAACGGCGTTGCTCGACACCCCGATCACACGACGACCGATCTCCTCATTCCCAACACGGAGCACCTGGTCGATCGGGTCTTGGCCGGGCCAGAGCTGTTGAGCCAGGGCATCGTTCACGATGATCGTGTCCCGGTCATCGGCCTCGTTCACCGTGAACTCGCGCCCGCGCAGCAGGGGCAGTCGGAGCGCCTGAAAATAGAGGGGGCCAACCCGCCGCGAGCTAACCGCCAGCGGCTGTGCGGCGTCGTTCGGGTGGGCAACCTGCGCCGTGCCAAAGATCCGGGCGAGGGGCGACGTCCCTCCCACACTCACGGACACGACGTCGGGCATCGCCCGGAGATGGTTGAGCAGGTTCAGATAGAACTCGCGGCCCAGTTCGTCTTCGTCATACGCGACAAACGCAGTCCGACGAGCGTCGACCCCCACGATCACCAGGTCGTCCTGGTCCCACCCGGGGTCGACGCGAGACAGCTGGGTCAGGCTGCGCCCAAAGAGGGCTGCGGCCACCAGCACGACCAGGGAGATGGCGACCTGAGCCACCATCAGTGTCCGGCGCCCGATGACGCGCGTGGTGCCGCCGGTACCCGATCCGCTGCCGGTGAGCGCAGCAGTGAGTGACCGACGGGAGACGTTGAGCGCGGGGAACAGACCAAACGCGAGACCCGTGACAGCCGAGAGACCTATCGTGAACGCGAGTGCTCGCGTGTCTACGTCGAGGCCCTGATACAAGGGGACCTCGAACGGGGTGGGATACGCTGCCAAGCCCGTGACCAAGATCCAGGCCACACCCAGGCCCGCCGTCGCGCCACAGAGCGTCAGCACGAAAACCTCTACCAGCAACTGCCGGACGAGACGCGGCCGACCGGCGCCAAGCGCCGCCCGCACGGCCATCTCTCGCTCGCGTGACAGCGCGCGTGTCAGTGAGACGTTGGCGAGGTTGAAACAGGCCACGAGCAGGAGCAGCACCGTGCTGGCATTGAGCAGCGCGAGCAACCGGACGTTGTCCGTGTAACGTCCCGGCCAGAAGCGTGCCTGTTGCGCTGGCCTGACCAACAGGGCCCGGCCGTCGTTCGTTGCCGGATACGCCGTTTTCAATTGTCGCGCACGGGTGGTCAACGCCGTCCGGGCGGCCTCCACGGACATCCCTGGTCGCAGTCGGCCAATGGCCTGAGGCCCCGTCCACCCACGGGCGGTGAGACGGGACGCCCCTGGTCGACTCAGGACCGGATGTCGGTCAAGTGTGTGCATCGGCACGAAGACGTCGATGGTCGCGTCGCCGTACCAGTCCAGCAATGACCCGCGGAACCCCCGGGGCGTCACACCCACGATCGTCCACACCTCACCGTTGAGCGTGATTGTCTGCCCCACAACGGTTGGGTCTCCGCCAAACCGCTCCTGCCAGAGTCGATACCCGACTACGGCAACTAAAGGCCCGCCTGCTCGGTCGTCGGCGGGTCCTAGAAGACGCCCCACCTCGGGCGTCGTGCCCAGGACCGAGAAGTACGAGCCGGAGACGAAGTCGCCGACCACCGCGTCGGCGGCATCCCGGTCGGTCAGGATGAAAGAAAAGCGCAGGAACGCCGCCAGGTCCGCGGGAGCCTCACCCACGACGCGAAGGTCGAGGTAGTCGGGGTATGAGATGCCCTGATACTCGACGTTCGCGGTCTCGCGGTCGTCGCTATAGAGCGCGATGAGTCGTTGAGGGGCCTGGACTCCAGGCAGGGGTTTAAATAGAACGGCATCGGTCAGGCTAAAGACGGCGGTATTCGCCCCGATGCCCAGGGCCAGAGTAATGACCGCGGTCGCGGTGAACCCTGGGGACGTGCGCAGTGTGCGGGTGCCGTACGTCACGTCCTGTCGGAGTTCGTCGACGAGCCGCGTCCATCGGGAGCGCCGTTCTACGTGTGAATCGATCTTCTGGCAGTACTGCGTGGCCTCCGAGACATTGCCGAAGTGGTGACGCGCCTCGACCTCGGCAGCATCCCGCGTCATCCCTCGCTCCATCAACTCCTGCGTCCGCATCTCGAGGTGGAACTGCAACTCCGCGCCGACGTCGGCGTCGATCTGTTGCTTCGTGCGCCAGGGGAAACGAAAGAGCCGCCTGAACCTCGGCATCAACTCTCCCCGGCTGGCCGCAGCACCTTGAACACCGCGTCCGCGTACCGCTCCCACTTCGACGTCTCACGCTGGAGTTGCCGTCGGCCTTTTGCCGTCAACTGATAGAACTTCGCCTTGCGGTTGTTCTCTGAGAGGCCCCACTTGGCACTGACGAGGCGCTGCCGCTCGAGGCGGTGCAACGACTGGTAGAACACGGCTTCCTCCAGGGTGAGAGTGCCCTCGGTACGCTGGCGAATCAGGAGCGAGACGCCATATCCGTGGTTGGGGCCGAAGGAGAGCGCCTGGAGGATCAGTAGGTCGACCGTGCCCTGGAGCAGGGTCAGAGACTCGGGCATCCGTTACTCCCCTTAGGTGATACTGGGAGTCTACGTCTGTCGGGAGTTGCGGTCAAGGCCGTCTTGAGGCGGCCCCTCCCTTGTCGAATGCAGGATGAGGACCCGCAGTGGCACCGGAGCTGCCCACTCTCTTCGTCCTCATTGAGACTGACAGGAACGAACAGGAAGTGCGTCGAGCGACACACCGAAAACGAACCCTTGCATTAATACACGCGCGGAGCCTATAAGGAAAAACCGGGTTGCGCCCGAAGACCGCGAATAGTCGCAGTCCTCAGCGTCAGGGCAGGCAGGTCTGGGGTATGCATGCGCGGGCTTCGTCGCCAGAATCGTGACGACGACGATAGGTCCTGTCTAGTGTTGACCTAATTCATCCCGAGTCCGTGGCGGACCAGAAAACAGGTTTTGGGACAGGCTACGGCGTAGGTACGAGGCAAGTGAGTTCCTCGACCCAATGCTCGCCAGCGTCATTCCAGACGCAGCGCCTCGGTCGGATGGACGCGGGCGGCCTTGAGCGCGGGGAGATAGCTAGCGACCATGGAGATGGCAAAGAGCGATGCGGTCACGCTTGCGTAGACAACTGAGTCGGTCGCTTCGACGTCGTAGAGCAGCGCCGTCATGAACCGGCTCAGCGCCACGGCGCCAGCCAAGCCGAAACCTAGCCCGACCGCCGTTTTCAACACACCCCGTTTGACGAACAGCGCCTTGATCTGCCTGCGGTCGGCGCCAAGCGCGGCGCGGATGCCAATCTCACGGCTCTGCTGGGAGACGCTGTAGGCGATCACGCCGTAGATGCCAACCGACGAGAGCAGCACGGCAATGCCAGCGAAGATGACCAGCAAGAACAGGACGGCGCATCTATTGTTCAACGAGTCGTCCACGAAGTCGGCCAGCGATCCAGTGAGAAACACCGGAACGTACGGGTCGAGTTCTCTCAGCCGTTCCCGAATCAACGGCAGAAGGACGGTCGCGTTGCGTTCGCTCTTGACAAACACGCTAAAGGCCCGGAACGGCCCACCATAGACGTTCTGGTAGATAAACGGTGCCCCCTGGGCGGGGTGGTGGAGGTGGATGAGACCTACATCGGCGGCGAGGAGCCGGGGCTGGCAGGCCGAGCCAGGGGCAAGAAGGTTCTGACAGGCATCGCCGTGGAGGTCCGGGTGCCGAACGGATTCGGCCGGTGCCGCATGCTGCCGCTGGCCGATGCCTCGGCCCAATCGCTGCACACCTTCGTGACCGATCACGTTGAGCCGCCCGCAACGGTCATCACCGACGGCTGGCAGGGCTACAGCGGGCTAGAGAAGCTCGGCTACGTCCATGACCGACGCAGCCTGCGGGCGGCCCGGGCCTGCGGCGAGGACCGCCGCGCGCTACTGCCGCCGGTGCCTCGGGTTGCCTCGCTGGCCAAGCGCTGGCGGCTGGGCACGCACCAGGGCTCGGTGGAGCCTGCGCACCTGGCCAGCTACCTGAATGAGTTCGGGTTCCGCTTCAACCGGCGGCGCTCTCGCAGCCGGGGGATGGTCTTCTACCGAGTGCTTGAGCTCGCCGTGGCCCACGACCCCGTACGCTACCAGGACCTTATCGCCAGCAGGCGGCCCCGGGCAGTGCCACCCTCGCCGCCGCAGGCGCGCGGGCACCCGCCGAGTCTGGAACGCCCTCCAGCGAATCGCCCTTGGAGAACTGCGGCGCTAAACTGGTCCGGTTAAATGGATACCCCAAGAAAAGGATTTCAATCCTCCCCATTTTGCCGACCCTCAGAGGTGGCACACGCATCGTCATAAAAGTTTTAACCGGGATAATCCGGGATAAGCCAGGATGACCCCGGGATGCGACTCTCGCGGTCGCAACGACGTACGGGGACGCGGCGGCCCCAGCGGGGGTCGGTGGGCCGGGTGCGGCTCTACAACGTCACCGACGATGCAGTCGTCGATGGCCCCCAGTCAGGTGGTGCTGGGTGGGCGGAAGGTCGCGATCCGGCGGCCGCGCGTCCGCCGCGCCGGCGCGGCGCGGCGGATCCAGCGTGGCGCGTGGCGCTCGACGACGAGGCGTTCGTCGTCGATGCCCGGATCGGTGTACGGTCGGTCGTGCAGCCCAGCGTGGATCACGCGCACCAGCTTGTGGGCGGTGGCAAGGATCCATCCCGGAATCCGACGCTCCGTGGACCCGACGACTGACAGGGGTCAGTCGTACATGGCTCTCTCAAAACCCCGGACCACCGAACCTGGCTCGCGAGACGATCGCCCGCATACCGGCGCCACCTCGCTCCAGACGTGTCTCGTCTTCTCGTCGCCGCGCCCCGCGACCGTCGAAATCGCCCGGCATCCACAGAAAAAACTCGGGGCCGCCCCCGAGCGATCCCGGAGTGCGAGCATCAGCGGGACTGGGCGGCGGAGAGAGTGTCTGCAATATTTAACATTCCGATGTGTTCCTGATACTTCCCTCATGTTACGCATAAGATTATCTATAAAAATTGGTTATCATTCTTTACTGCCTTGACTAGTTCCCGTGTCTTCCAGTACATTCCTTGATCATATCTGTATACGTTACTGTGGATATCTGCACCAGGTGTCCGGTTGACAACTGACACGCTCCCGCGTCCTCCGCGCCGCCTGACAAAGCGCCTCAGCGCCGCCTTTGTGCGCACCGCCCCGCCCGGCTTCTATTGCGACGGCGGCCACGGTTTGAACCTGCGCGTGGATCCGTCCGGGGCGCGGCGGTGGGTGCAACGATTGGTCATTCGAGGTCACCCCCGCGTCCTCGGGCTCGGCGGCTACCCCCTGGTGTCCCTGGCCGAGGCACGCGAGGCGGCAGTCGCCAACCGTAAGCGAGCACGAGCAGGCGGGGACCCGCTGGCCGAAAGGCGCCACCGCCAGGGCCTGCCCACGGTCGAGGAGGCGGCCGCCGCAGTGCTGGCGCAGCAGCGCCCCGGCTGGCGAAACGCCAAACACGCGCGGGAATGGCCGCGCAGCCTGCGCGCTTATGCGTTTCCGCGTATCGGGGCGCTGTCTGTGTCCATGGTGACCACGGCCGACGTGCTGGCAATCCTCACCCCCATCTGGCACGACAAGCCCGAGACCGCGCGGCGGGTGCGGCAACGGATCGGTGCCGTGATGAAGTGGGCGGTCGCGATGGGTTACCGGCAGGACAACCCGGCTGGCGATGCCCTCGGGCAGGCGCTCGGGCGACAGCAGGTCGTCGTTCAACATATGCGAGCACTGCCGCACGGCGCGGTGGCCGACGCCCTCGCGACCGTGCGAGCTTCCCAGGCCGCAATCACCACCAAGGATGCGTTCGAGTTCCTGGTGTTGACGGCGACGCGATCTGGCGAGGTGCGCCTGGCAACCTGGAACGAGATGGACCTCGCCGCCGGCGTGTGGACGATCCCCGCCGGGCGCATGAAGGCTATGCGGGAGCACCGGGTCCCGCTCTCGGGGCGGGCGCTCACCATTCTGCACGACATACGCAGACGGAGCGAGGGAACCGGCCTCGTGTTCCGCAGTCCGCGCGGGAAGCCGCTCTCCGACATGACGCTGTCGAAACTGCTGAAGGAACGCGGCATCGCCGCCGTACCGCATGGGTTCCGGTCGAGCTTTCGGGACTGGGCCGCCGAGCGAACGCACTACCCGCGCGAGGTGGTCGAGGCGGCGCTCGCGCATGTAGTGCAGAACAAGGTCGAGGCCGCCTACGCCCGCTCAGACCTGTTCGAACGGCGCCGACAGTTGATGGACGACTGGGCCGCCTACCTCAGTGGGGAGCGTGGCCACGTGGTGCCGCTCCACCGGAAGGACCTCACCGTTGGTATCAGGTGATGAGCTTGGTGGCCAGGGCCTCGGCGTGTTCTCGGGAGTAGCCAGCGTCGAATTCCAGGATCGCCGCTCGTTCCTCCCATGCTTCCGTGATACTGAGCTCCCTATCAATAGTAACATCCGTAACATCGTTGATTCTAAAGGGTTTATCTCCGCTTCTATCCGTAACATCAGAATCCGTTGTTACGGATCGATCTGCCGATAAGTCCTTTCTGTTCAAGGATGTTACGGATGTTACGGGTAGGACACCCCTGTCTTGAGGCAGGTAGCGCGTCCACGCCGGTTGTAGCGCGTCACGGCGATACCCCTTGGCCACGCCAGCTGTGAAGCGGATGGTTGCCGGCTGGACCTTGAACGGCTTCAGCACGTGCGCCAGCCCGCGCGCCGAGATCGGTTTTCCGCGCCGCCACTCACTCCACGGCCGCTCCTCGAGCGCCTGCAACGCGCCGAGGAGGTGGTTCGTTGACAGCGTCTCGGGATCGCCAGCGGCCCGGAATACCGCACGCAGATCCACGAGCAGTTGTTCGGGCGCCCCAAGGTCGTCGTCGGCATCCCCGGCGACATACTGGCAGGCGCGCTGGGCGCGGCCGTCCGGTCCGGCCCAGTCATCACCAACCGTGTACCCCATCGCCAACAGTGCTTCCCAGGCATCGCGCGCCCGGTCGTGGAGGACTGCAGGAAAGACGACCTCATTCCGGGCCGCTAGCATGGCCGTCACGTGGTCAGATGTCCACCGCACGATCTGCTGCTGGAGGCGGGCGATCTGCACCCGATCACGGTCACGCCAGCGTGAGGTCGCCACATCGAATGGGCGGCGTTCGAGGCGAATGACCAGCGCACGATCGCGCACCGTGTCCGGCAGGTCGCCAATGCCGGCCAACGCCTTGGGACACCACGTTCCAAACGCGCGCGGCTCATGATCGTCACCGACGCAGCGCAGCGCGTAGGCCGATGCCCGTCGCTGGGAGCCGTTGATCACCCCGCGCAGATCGTCGACGTCTTTTTTGGCAAATATCTGGTCCGCTTCATCCAGCAGTAGGGTCGGGGCAGACTGGTCGATGATGCGAAAGAGCACCGCCGGCGTCAGGTTGGTCGTTGGCAGGGGCTGAAACACGAGTTCGCTGATCACCTCGAGCAGCAGCGATTTTCCACAGCGTTTGGTGGCGCTCGTGAGGTTCAAGAACGTCGAGATCTCCAGCCGGTCATGCACCCACGTCAGGGCTACCCACAAGGCGATGGCATCCGCGATCGGCAGTGGCACGGCCACGTAGGTGCTGATCAGCGCCGCGATCTCGGTGAGCAGCCCCGCACCGTCCACCGCCGTGGTCCACGGCTCGACCGCAGGCCAGTCGAGCGTGCGCCCTTGCGGGACGCCGCCCTGCGCTCCCGGGCAGGCCTTCTCCACGGCCCTGTCCAAGGTCAGGGTGCGGACGCCCAAGTCATGTGCCTCCTTCTTCCGGCACCCGTCGTACTCGTGCGGCGGGAGCGCGGCCAGGCGCGACACCACGCGCGCAAATTCGTCGCGGTCCTCACCTTCTTCGGTCTCCGGCTTCCGGGCACTGGCCAGCAGCGCCGCCAGATCCATCCCCTCGGGCAACGGGTCTGCCAGATCCCAGCCTCCCGGCACATCGTTCGGCACCGGCACGATCCGCACAGACGCCGCCCCGGCCTCGTGCACGAGCTGCGCCACGGCGGCCGCGAACCGCGCGCCCGCTTCGTCCGCGTCGGGCCAGATCGTCACGTCCCGCGTGGCAACCGATGACCAGTCGCTCTTCTGCGGGGCCTTCGCGCCGTGTAGCGAGGTGACCGCCACCCAGTCGGGGAACTGGTGGGACGCGGCCTCCGCCGCTTGCTCACCCTCGCAGATCAGCACCGGCGCCATGGGCTTGGCGAGCAACGCGGGCAGGTTGAAGAGAGGATAGGGCTTGGGAAAGCCCCTTGTCAGCGATGCCGTGTGCCAGCGCCCGGCGGCGTCGCGCACGAGGGGCCGGAACGTCTTACCCGTCGGGGTTTCGAACCGTGCGGCGTAGCCAACCAACCGACTGGTCGCGTCATAGTAGGACCACGTGCGCGAGGGCGAGCCGAGCTCGGGGTGTCGGTAGGCCTCGATGGAGACGGCACCGTTGCTGCGCGACCGCCGGAGGTCGAGTCCCTGCTCCCTCAAGGTGTCTAAGACTGCCTCCTGTGTACACCCAGCGTGGCAGTGCACCAGCACCCGCCCCTCGCCGGCCGTGACGTGCAGACTGGGGCTCGTGTCGTCATGCGCCGGACACCGGACCATGCCGCCAGACTCGGTCATTCGACCACCGAGCGCCCGGACGATCTCCGCCGCGTCCATCTCAGGCCGGCCGCTCAGATCCTGCCCGCGGGCGGTGCGCGATCCAATCCTGGATTTCCGCCGCGATCCAGCGGACGCCGCGTGGGCCGATGCGGATCGGGCGCGGAAAATCGCCCCGGGCCATCGCCTCATACAGCGCTGAGCGCGACAATGCCGTCATCGCCTCCACCTCGGGGCGTTTGAGCAGGATCACTGGCACGGCAGACCTCATGGCAGCACCCACTCGTGCCGAGTGCGATCGGCGCACCTCCAGCCAGTCTGACCGTCGCTCGCGCTGGCCCTCTGATCCGCGATCATCTCGAATCGAGGCGACAGCGGCGGTGCGATCGGCTCCGTCGCCGCTGCGCGTGCGCGCGTCTGTGCGAGCCGCTCAACCACTCGGCAGGCGAGAGGACCGACCGGATCACGCATGAGATCGAGGCGAGAGGTGTCGCCGCGAAGAAGAAGAAGAAGAGGTGTCATAAGTCGCTACAGTAGCGAGTACGACCCCTCGTGCGCTAGCGCGAAACGGTCGAAAAAAGTGAGGATTTTGTCAGCGAGGGTTCGCGACGTTTTTTCGAGGACGCCCTCTGGGCCGTCCTGGGCGACGCGTGAGCTCCAACTGCGCGGCCAGGCGCTGAACTTCGAGTCTGACGGTGTGGGGGGAGGCATGCACATCATCCTCATGGCGAGGCTGCTTCCCAATCGCGTCAAACGATTCCCTGTGGACCTGGTAGCGCACGAGCCATCGGATGTGCTGCGACTGCGCGGCTCTGGCGTAAGCCGCCTTGGGGGTCAGACCGAGCTGATGCGCGATGGTGTCCACGTCTACCGTCCGCGCGCGCCAGTTGTTCGTGGCGCGCTGCCGAAACTGCGTCAGGCTCTCCCGCATGGGATCGGCCCCGATCGGCGCCAGCACCCGAGGCTGTCGGCGCGCGGCGGCGCGAGCCTCCTCCACAGCCTGCTGCAGCGCATCGACGTCATGGACGATCGCTGCGAGGACCTGCACCCAGCCCAACGTGTCGTCGTCAAGGCGTCCCTGACACCGGAGTTTCGCGAGCAGGCAGCGCAAGAGCTCGAGGTGGCGCTGGAGCCGGGGCGCCGCTCCTTGAACGCTCCCACCGTGGCGCTGCAGTGTCGCGATGAGTCGAGCCGCCATCTTCTGACCCCTCGGGCCAGAGGCTGCAAGTCTCTGCGCACGGTCCCGAAACTGCTGGTCTGGCCCATCAGCGATGGGGTCGATCGGGCTCTCGAGGACATCATCCAGCCACGCCGTGTCCATCGGCAGCGCATTCAATTCACGCAATTTCTTCCGCCACGCAGACGGGACATCTGGACCACGGTACGAATCGGGGAACTGTTCTGACAGAGACCGCCACTCTGGAGGCGGGTCACTGAGATCACGCTCGATCCGCTGGTAGTCTGCGTGTGCGACAGCCATGGCTGATGCGTGGTTCGACCGACGAGTCTTGCCGCAGTAGTCATGGCCGCGAAGATTGAAGCGATAGACGTAGTGGTGCCGACACCGGTCCCCATCGCACGTACAGTCCTTCCACACCTCGATGTTCAGCGGGTCCGATCCCTGCGAAGCGAATGCGACGGTGGCGCGGGCCGCTTCAAGCACACAGGGTGCGTGGATCCCCCAGCGTTCGGCCCACGCGGGCACCTCGTCCTGCGTGCACGTGTGCAGCTGCACCCACGCCTCGTACGGCAAGGCGTCGTTGAGCGCGTGGAGAAATTCCTGACGTGCCGCACTCGTTTCGCTCCCTGGAAGCTGTCGCTGATCCCCCGCATGCCTGGAGCCTCGGGCCGTACTCCCACGTCTCTGCGATGTCGGTGTGGCCCCGGAGAGCGGCGCGGCTGTCCGGCGAGCAGGGGGTTTGGTGTCTGGAGGAGCCATCGTGACTATTGTCACTTCCAACGCGTGTCATTCCCGATTGTGACGGACGCTTCCCGTGTCTTCCCCCTTGCCCGATGGTCCCCGAGAGCGGTGCGGACCAGCCACCAGATGGACCGAAGCGAGTCTCCGTGTACTCATGTCGCTGGGGTCAAACTGCTCGACCCAGGAGGCACAGTCAAAGGGCCTACGACACACCTCGCGGGCGTCTGGTTCCGTTCGAGTTCAATCACCAGCAACGAGCTATCAGGGGCCATGGCCACCAAATCGATGCGTCCTCCTCGGCTCGTTTCTACTGACGAATCACCAGCTACTCGCGTGCCCCCTTCTCCCGCTGTCCCAGAGACCCCCCGACCCCATGGCGGAAGGGCCCACACTTCCACGCGCGAAGGCGTGCGTGGGGGGCGGTCAGCGCCCAGGAGACATGGTGTTGTACATGGTGTACCAGCCCTTGACTGGCGGGCCGTACCGGCGGCGCATCCGACGGTGCCAATCGCGCTGGTTGTTCTTCGTGCGGCAGCGGGCGCACGTCTTGTAGCCCGGCGTCTGGGCTCGGCCGCACGCGCAGAGCCCGGCGGCCCGGTTCTCCCGACGCCAGGCGGCGGTGCGCCGGTGGAAGCACCTGGGACAGTAGAAGCCGCCGTCATAGGCCGGGATGTACCCGGCGGCTGAGCACTCCGGGTCCTCGCAACGTGGACGGGCCGCCTGCGGCGTCGGCGCGCGTCGCGGCTGCTGGGGACCTCCGTCGCCATCACAGACGGTGCGTGCGCTGCTCATGATCTCCCGTGCGCCTATGACAGTATACCCGCGGTCACGGGGCACTTACGACATCCCCAGGGTGGTCATGGCACCGGTCCTCACGCTCCGCATTGGCGCGGAGACCTGATGGCCACGACCACGATGAGAAATCCTGCGCCGACGGCGATCAGTGACAAGGACGTGAGGGTGGGACAGAACCGATGGGCGGCTGCGCGCCAGATTCCCCAGGGCCCCACGGTCAGTGTTCGTGAGCCCTCCCCGTGCCCCCCGTGCGCGCGCGGGAGGCGTCCGCCCGACCCCAGGACCCAGACCCCATGGAGGAAGGCCCTAGTTTGCGCGCGGTGGCGTGAGTGAAGACCTGCTGCGGGTGGCCGTACACGCACCGCCCGCTGGCCTCGTGTTCCCGATGTCAGCCAGCGGTGTTCACCATCCAGTGGGGTGACAGGGCCTTATATCATGATCCATAATTGCCGTTATGGTGAAGGATTCGCTCGCTAGGATCGCCCCGTCTGAGACCACGATCGGCCCGCCGAGCACGACCGCGCGCCACCTGGTCAACGCCTCTCTGAGCGACAACACCCGCCGCGCCTACGCCGGCGCCCTCGGCTAGCTCGACGCCTGGCTCGAGGACGCCAGCCTCGCCGCCTACCTCGCCGAGCTCCACTGACCTTGCCCCCTGAAACCGTTCCAGCCCGAACGATAGGATTCGGGCGCAGCGATCAGGAGGCACGATGCCAAGGAAGCGCTACAGCACAGCACAGATCGTCACGAAGCTCCGTCAGGCCGAGGTAGCGCTCGGCCGGGGGCTGCGCACGCCCCAGGTCTGCAAGAAGCTGGGTATCAGCGAGCAAACGTACTACCGCTGGCGGGCGGCTGGTGGGTGGATCGCCGTGATCACCGACGCCGCCAGCTCGACCTGGGTGACGCGGTAGAGATGGAAGCGTCCCTTGTCAATGGCGCAGTGGTACACGTCGCGCAGCGTCACCCATCCGCCGGACAGCACCCGGTACAGCTCGATGATCCAGCGGACCAGATTCGTGTAGGCCTGTTGCCAGAACGGTTCTTTGCCCTTGCCGAAGCGTTGATTCAAGAGGGACGCGACCGTGTAGGCGAGCGAGTACGAATCGAGCCAGGTGGCATTGAGCGGGTTCCACGTCAGCCGGCCATCGAGACTCAGCTCGATGTAGTCGCCGCCTCGGTCCAGCTCGGTCAGCATCCGGCGGATGTCGTGGCAAAAAATCGCCCTTCACTTCAAGGACCGCGGCGGCGCGCCGCTCGGGATTGTCCGCTTGCCAGTCGAGGAGTTGGCGCGCGAACGGGTGCATACACGCCGACGTTTTGCCGGACCCGACCGCGCCGAAAATCGCCACGCCGGTATAGAGGCCTCGCTCCGGGATCGGCAGCCATTCGGGAGCCGGGCTCTCGATGGCTCTGACCGGGTGATGGACCTCGCCGACGACGATCACCGGCCCGTCCGCCGAAGGCGAAAGCGGCCACGTCGGAAGGCGGGACCGGAGCCCCACATGGACGCCCATCCGGGCGAACCAGATCCGCGCCGAACTGATGAGGAATTGCCCGGCCAGGAACACGGCCACGCCGGGCGCGACGTAGTACCACGCGACGACGGCGCGATACACGTTCGGGGTGTGGTAGCGGACGAGCACCGCCACGGGATCGGCCTCGGGAAACGCGCCGGGCCACGTCCAGGCGCACGCGACACTGCGCCGCCGACGACCAGGAACGCGCGGATGAGTCGGTCAAGCATCGCGCCGCTCGTCGCTGCTTGTCGTCCGGCCCGCGTGCGGGCCGGGGAGCCTTCCTGCAAGGATACATACAGACGGGAGCGACCTCCCCGAAGGCGAGGGGGGGGGCTGACACGGTGCCTGACACCGTGGCTGACACCCCCCCTTCGCCGTGCCGCGCCAGCGGCACAAAAGGGGGGGTCGCTCCCGTCACGTCCCTCTCCGCTGGCGCGGTTCGGGTCGGCCGGTCTTAGGACGAAAAGCCGAACAACGACAGCGACAAATGGAAGGGGGGGATGTGACACCCCCCCTGCTGTTTTTGGGACACCCCCCCCTGTGTCCGTGTCAGATTTTGCTCGCCCCCGGCCCGCCCTGCGCGTCGACCCCGGAACGGTCCAGAGGACGGGGCACCATCAGATCGCCACCTCGGGCGTGGTCAACCGGACGGTGGGCCAGATCGTGAAGCGGTCAATCGCCCCTCGCGCGGTCGCCTTGGTGGGCGTGCCGTCCGGGAGGTGTTGCAACCACTCAAGACGATCCGCCGCCTTCTCCCATCCGCCGGCCGCGCGCAACAATTCACGGTTGCCCATGCCGATCGCCGTCTGAAGCCGGGCGATTTCCTGGCGGATGTCCGGGTCGGCCTTGGTCGGCCCGGCCGGGTCCGCCGCGCCCTGGCCGTCGCCGTCCTGCGTCCAGCGTTTCAGGACGGGCGCGGCGCGTTCCGCGGCGTCAACACCCGTGCCGACGGCGACAACGTGCACGGCGAACGTCCGCGCCCGGAGCGCGGCCCAGAGCGGCGCGTGGGCCACGCCCCACGCGCGCAGCTCGCTATCGGTGGACTGCCCGGCGTCCACATATACGAACGTCGCCGCCCGCTCGTCTATGGCGATCGGAAGTTTCAGCGCAAAGTAGCGCGGCTGGCCCTTCTCACCCTCACCATATTTCCGGTACGGCAACACGGCCCGGTCGATGCCGAGCGCCTCGAACCGTCGTACTTTATCGGCCTCAGTCGGGAGCCATCCGAGGGTCGGCCGCTCGATGAGGTAATCGAGCGAGAGCAACCGGCGCATGAGGATGGGCGTGGTCGCGTTCTTGCCCCGACGGTGCCGCACGTCGGGGATGCCCAGTGCCCGATAGAGGACTTTTCCGGTGAGCAGGACGGCGCGCGCGCCGCCGGGGAAGATGGCCCGCTCGTCCTCGATGGCGAGCTGCTTGTCGATGAGGTGGTGCACGAACACGCGCGCCGCTTCGCGATTCGCGCCGTCGAAAAAATGGCACCATTGCGACCGCGTAAAGACGCCGGTATGGAGCGCGACGAGCGCGATCCATTCGGCCTTTCGGCCGCTCCAGCCGAGGGGTTCAAGCACACGCGCGCGGTCCTGCAACGTCGAGACCGTGACGGGGCGCGGTGTCTCCGGGGCGGGGCTCGTCGTCATCCGGTCACCAGCGCGCGATCGCCGCGCACGTACATGATGAGGAGGCCCATCGGATGCACGATCATCAGCTCGGGATCGACCGTCTCCAAAAACATGACGTGGAGTGAGCGCGTCCAGCGGTCGCGGCCCACGTCCGCGCCGCTACCGGTGCGGGCGTTGATGGTCGGCCGTCCCACGATCGTGTGCGGCATCGTCACCCTCCTCGCCGTGCAACGGAACTCCTACCACCGTCGCTGTGCGCGTTGTGCGCGAACAGCTCGGGGTCAGTGAGCAGACGTACTCCCGATGGCGGCGGGAGTCGGGCGGGCTCCGTGTGTTCCACTGAGATAGGCGGCCCAATCGTCCATCAGCCGGCGCCGCCGCTCGAACAGGTCCGAGCGAGCATAGGCGGCTTCGACCTTATTCTGGACCACGTGCGCGAGCGCCGCCTCGACGACCTCGCGCGGGTGATTGGTCTCCTCGGCCGTCCAGTCCCGGAAGCTCGAACGAAAGCCGTGCGGAACGCCGCCGATCTCCAGGTCCCTGAGCAGCCCCGACAGCGCCATATCGGCCAGCCGCTTCCCCCGCCCGCTCGGGAACACCAGCGCATGGCCGTCGCCGAGCGCGCGCGCCGCGTCGAGGATCTGGGCGGCACGCCGGCACAGGGGAACCCGGTGTTCCCGCTTGGCCTTCGTGCGCGTGGCCGGGATGGTCCAGACGTGGTTCTCCGCGTCGACCTCGGCCCACTGCGCCCCGCGGACCTCACCGGATCGCGCCGCCGTGAGCACGAGGAACTCGAAGGCGAGCGTCACCACGGGCGGAGCCCCCGACGCCTGCACCGCGCCGATGGCCGCCGCCACGTCGCGATGCGGCAGCGCCCGCATGTGCTGGACCAGATTCTGCTGCGGGCCCAGGACCGGCCCGATGCGGTCACAGGGGTTGTCGGCTCGCAGGTCCATCGCCACGGCCCATTCCATCACCGTGCTGATGCGTTCGCGCACCCGCCGCGCCGTCGCCGGACGGACATGCCAGACGGGCCGCAGCGTCTCGATCACGTCGGCGCTCGTCACCTCGGAGACCGGCAGCTGGCCAATGCGCGGGAACGCGAACCGCGTCAGGCTCGACATCCAATCCTTGCCGTACTTCGGATTGCGCCAGCCGGGCTGCATCTGGGTCCAGACCTGCTCGGCGGCGGCGGCGAAGGTCGGCGTGCGCTGGAGACGGCGCTTCTCGGCGAGCGGGTCGCCACCGGCGCGGGCGAGCTTGCGGTTGGCGAAGGCGAGCGCGCGGGCCTCCTTGAGCGAGACGAGCGGGAAGCCGCCGAGCCCGAGTTCGCGGCGGCGTCCGCGGATGGCGATCCGCTGGACCCAACTCCGGCTGCCGGACGGCTGGACGTCGAGGTACAAGCCCTGGCCGTCGCAATACCGGCCGGCCGCGGCGACGGTGCGGACGAAGGCGGTCGAGAGGGCGTGTTCGGGCTGGCGCGTGGGGGGGTGAGTCGGCAGCATCCTTTCCACCAGTCTTTCCACCGTTATGTGGTGGAACGTAGTGGATGTTATAGGTCGCTCTGGCTCGGTGTCAAGCCAAGACAAACTGTCATAACTATCTATAAATGAGATAGTTATAGACGACATGGGACGTTATTGGACGACTCACGCTGAAGCGCCATGGTGGAAACGGCTTCAGCAGGTCAAGCCCGTCGCCGGTCATAGCTGGCCGGTCCGTTTCGCGTGCCAGTACGGGAGATCCGCCGGCAGATAGTGGGGCTTGAGGTACACGCGCCGGGGCGGCAGGGACTGCACCCCATCGTAGGGGAGACAGATCGCCTGACAGTTGCCGAGGAGCGCGAAGTCGCGCGGCTGGAACACCGCCTCGGAGCGTCCGCCACGCCTCGGAACTGCCCAGCACGGAGCGCAGCGAGCTGATGGATTGCGTGGCGACGATGGGGATCACGCGGCACTGCCGGGTGAGGGCAAAGGCTTTTTCGTCGCCGCTCGGATCGTCCTCGCCGACGCTGGCGAAGGCTTGGTATTCGTCACAGATAAAGACGACCGGCCGGACGTAGCGGCCAGGCTCGGATTTCATCGCCGCCGGCCGGCGCAGGAGCGATTGGAGCCACGCATTTTTGAGCATCACGCCGATCGCCATGGCGAGCGCGGGGTTGGTGCCGGCGGGCATGTTCAAGGCCAGCACCTTCCCGCGCTCGATGAGGCGATCGAGGGGCGGAAGATCGCCGCTCAAGGCGGTGCCGGGGAGCGCGGGCAGTTCGTGGCCATCCTGGTCGGTCGGCCGCGGTTCGGCCGTTCCGCGGCACGGCCGCGCCTCGGGCGCGGGCGGGCAAAAGACCCGCGCGACGGCCGGCAAATCGAACATGCTGAGGAACACAGACACCCCCTCCACGATGCTCGACCGGATCTTGTTGTCGAGGGTGTTCCAGTCGTGGACATACCAGCGGTTGACGGCTTCGACCCGGAGCCGGATCTCCGTCGTCGTCGTGCTCTCGGTGCGTTCGATCTGATGCGTGATCGTGTGGCCGGTGAGGTACGTGATCGCGGCTGGGTGTGCGGGCGCGCGAAAGCGGGTATCGTCGGCCGGGTGCGGCTGAAACCCGAAGGCTTTCAAGGGGGTGATCTGCTCGGGGTTCATCTCGGTTCCCGCGATGCTGATCCACGTGTCGGCGAGGTCCGCCGCGTAGGTCTGCGCCTGTTCGATCTTCTTGGCGAACAGCGCCTTGTCGATGGCGCAGTGGTACACGTCGCGCAGCGTCACCCATCCGCCGGGCAGCACCCGGTACAGCTCGATGATCCAGCGGACGAGGTTGGTGTAGGCCTGTTGCCAGAACGGTTCTTTGCCCTTGCCGAAGAGTTGATTGAGGAGGGACGCGACCGTGTAGGCGAGCGAGTACGAATCGAGCCAGGTGGCACTCAGCGGGTTCCACGTCAGCCGGCCGTCAAGGGACAGCTCGATGTAGTCCTCGTCGCGGCCCAGCTCGGCGAGCATCCGGCGGATGTCGTGGCAAAAATCGCCCTTCACTTCAAGGACCAGCGCCGCCGCGCGCCGCTCGGGATTCGTGGCTTGCCAGCCGAAGAGCTGGCGGGCGAACGGGTGCAGACACGCCGAGGTCTTGCCGGACCCGACCGCGCCGAAAATCGCCACGCCGGTATAGAGGCCACGCTCGGGAATTGTCAGCCATTCGGGGGTCGGGCTCTCGATGGCTCTGACCGGGTGATGGACCTCGCCGACGACGATCGCCGGGCCGTCCGCCGTCGGCGAAAGCGGCCACGCGGGAAGGCGGGACCGGAGGCCTGGACTGACGCCCATCCGGGCGAACCAGATCCGTGACGTGCTGATGAGGAATTGCCCGGCAATGAACACCGCCACGCCGGGCGCCACGTAGTACCACGCGACGACGGCGCGGTACACGTTCGGGGTGTGGTAGCGGACGAGCACCGCCACGGGATCGCCCTCGGGAAACGCGCCGGGCCACGTCCAGGCGCACGCGACACTCACGCCGCCGACGACAAGGAACGCGCGGATGAGTCGGTCAAGCATGGCGCCGCTCGTCTCTGCTCATCGTCCGGCCCGCGTGCGGGCCGGGGAGCCTTCCCGCAGGGATACATACAGACGGGAGCGACCCCCCCCAACGGCGGCGGGGGGTGTGCCACGCCGGGTGCCACACGGCATGCCACACTCCCCCTGAGCTGAGCCGTGCCGCGCCAGCGGCCAAAAAGGGGGGGTCGCTCCCGTCGTCTTCCTCACCGCTGGCGCGGTTCGGGTCCGACGCTCGACGACGAACATCCCGAACACCGACGGCGAAACATGGACGAGGGCTGTGCCACACCCCCCCTGCTGTTTGTGCCACACCCCCCCCCTCTGTCGGTGTGGCATGTTCGAGGACCCCGGCCAGGACCCCTGCCAGGACCCAGGAACGGTCCAGAGGTCGGCACATAATCACGTCGCTGCCTCGGGACTGATCAACCGGATGGTGCTCCATGTCGAGAAGCGGTCAATCGCCACTCGGGCGGTCGTCCTGGTGGGCGTGCCCTCGGGGAGCTGGCTCAAGTACAGGTAGCGATCTGATGCCTGCTCCCATCCGCCGGCCTCGCGCAGCCATTGCCGATGGCCGCCGCGGATCGCCTCGTCCAGCCGGGCCAGTTCTTGCCGGATGTCCGGGTCGGCTTTGGTGGGCGTGTCGAGGTCCGGCGCGCCCTGGCCGTCGCCGTCCCGGGTCCAGCTCTTCAGCACGGGCGCGGCACGTTGTGCCGCCAGTACGCCCGTGCCAATGGCGACGACGTGCACGGCGAAGGTCCGCGCCCGCAGCGCGGCCCAGAGCGGCGCGTGAGCCGCGCCCCACGAGCGCAGCTCGCTATCGGTCGCGTGCCCCGCGTCCACGTACACAAACGTCGTCGGCGGCGCGTCGACCGCCAGGGGAAATTTCAGGTCGAAGTAGCGCGGGACCTGGGGTGTTCCGGGTGGCCCATAGTTCCGAGACGGCAGTGTGCCGCGGTCGATGCCGAGCGCCTCGAACCGCTGCACCTTGTCATCCTCAGTCGGGAGCCATCCGAGGGTCGGCCGCTCGATGAGGTAATCGAGCGAGAGCAGTCGGCGCATGAGCACGGGCGTGGCCGCGTGCTTGCCTCGGCGGTGTTTCACGTTCTCGATGCCCAGCGCCCGGTAGATGGCTTTCTGAGTGATGTGCACGGCGCGCGCGCCGCCGGGGAAGATGGCCCGTGCGTCCTCGATGGCGAGCTGCTGGTCGATGAGCGCGTGGACGAAGCGGGCGATACGTTTGCGGTCGGCGCCCGCCTCGAAGTACGCCCCGCATTGCGACCGCGTAAAGACGCCGCTATGCAAGGCGACCAGCGCGATCCATTCGGCCTCGCGGCCGGTCCAGCCGAGGGCCGCGAGCGGGCCGGCGCGGTCCTGTAGCGTCGGGACCGTGGCGGGGTTCGTCGTCGCCTGGGCGGGGCGCGTCGTCATCCGGTCACCAGCGCGCGATCCCCGCGCACGTACGTGATGAGGAGACCCATCGGATTCACGATCATCAGCTCGGGATCAACCGTGTCCAGAAAGGTGAATTGGAGGGACAGCGTCCAGCGGTCGCGGCTCACTTCTGCGCCGTTGACCAGGCGCACCAGGTCGAAGTCCGCCGCCGCCGCGTGCGGGGGTTCCGGGTTCGCTTGGATGCGCAGGATCACCCGCTCCACTTGCAGTTCGTCGCGGGCGGCGCCGGCCGCGAGCATGGCGACGTTCTCCCCTTCCATGCGGAAGGCTTCATTCGCCAGCGTCGTGGTCAGAAAACGGAGCGAGCGCGGCCACGCGGTTTCGACTGTCGCCGTGCGCCGGCTGTAGTAGTCGTCAATGAAGCGGTTGAGAAAATACTTGGTGGTCGGGTCCAGCGGATCGGCCTGGGCTTCGACCGCGTCATAGGCCAGCGCCTCGGCGCGGCCGACCTCGTCCACGCGGACCACAATCGGTTTCGGCAGCTCCACCGACGACAGCCGGATGATGATGACCACCAGCAACAGGACGAGCCCGGCGAGCCCCATCGAGAGCACGCGAAGATGGCGATTCGAGTGCACCGCCTCGCCCCACATATCGGCGTACGTTTTCCCGCTGTCCTGTTCGGTCTGGCCCATCATTTCCCCCCTGCCGCGCCTGCGGCTTTGCCGGCGAGCATCGCCTTGCCGCCGGTCGCGGCCATCATCAACGCGCCCGTCATGCCAGCCCCGCCGCCGCCGCCGCCGCTCACCAGCATCCCGGCCAGCTCACCCACTTTGAGCGACGACAGCACGCCGGCCACCATCAAGGGCAAGAGGATGAGCACCCAGCTCACCATCTGCACGGGGCTTTCAATGTCGGAGACCTGTGAAAAGGTGGTGATGTACCCGAGGCACACGCTCATAAAGACGCGCATGATCGCGCCGGCCATCGCGCCGTAGAGCGCGAAGGTGATCATGCTGCGGAACCAGCCCCAAAACAGAAACGCCATCGGCTCGAACACCAGCCACGGAATCATCAGCGGCCCGACGAACGTGAGGATCAGCATCGCCATGTGCGCCCAAATCACTTGGGCGTAGGTCACGGCGTAGATGACGACCAGACACAGAAAAATGAAGAGCATCATCGACGTGCCGATGATGAGCGTGCCGACGACATCCCCGAGGGCTGTGTACAGCTCCAGCCAGGATGTTCCGGCCCACGCATCGGACACGGCGGTGGTCTGGGTGTGCACCAGATTGGCCAGCTCGATCTGCATGGCCGGCACAATGTCGGCCAGAAAAAACGAGTGGAGCCAGTTGCCGCCGCCGGCAATCATCCCGGGGAACGTGAAGCCGACGCCGGGGATCGGCGTGGCGTAAAACTGCAGCATGACCCACGGGATCCACAGGCCGATCACCAGCTGCACGATGGCCCACATGGAGAACGTGCCGGACATGGCGATCTTGATACCGGTCCAGACGACGACGATCGCCGCGAGTCCGCGCCACAGGGTGTTGCCGGCGTTCAAGATGACCGGCCCGTTGGTGGCCATGATGTCGTCCATGACCTGATCCAAATACCCTTTGAAGTCGTTTTGGTTTTCGGGGGGGATGTTGGTCGGGACGGAGGGATCGATCTGCTGCTGCGCCAGGGCGGGCGCGGCGCACAGGAGCAGCGCGGCCAGGGCACAGCCCGCCGCGCGGATGAACGGGCGCAACGCGCCGCTCCGTGAGGCCGGGATGCGCCCGTGCAGGGCGCGTACCGCGTGGCGTGCATCGTCGCCCTCGGCGCGGCGTGCGCGTCGAGGGTGACGATGCTCCGGGCGTCCTTGGTGATCATTGGTCACGGGAAGGACTCACGCCCTAGCGGATGGTAAACAAGAGGGCGTCGCCGCCGTCGCGGTGAGCGTCGATGCCGGCCAGCCGGCGGTCGTAGTCCGCGCGCGCCGCTTCCTGCGTGGCGAGCCGCGCGGCGTCACGTTCGCGCCGCCGCGCCTCGGCTTCGAGTGCCTGGGCCGTCTCCTGGGTCGCCTGGAAGGCGAGCAGTTGCGCGAGCGCGGCCGTCACTTCCCCGTTGGTGATGAGGCCGGCCACCTGGGCTTGCTGGAGCGCGGTGCCGGAGGCGTTGGTTTGTCCGCGCAGCGCGGCCAGGGAATCGAGCGCCGATTTCACCGTGGACGTGGCGATGGCGGCGGCGTCGTTCACGCCATGACTCATGGCCGTCCGGCGTGCGCCGGCTGCGGCGTCTCGGCGGTAGTTCTCGGCCGCGCGGTCCGCCAGCCCGATGGGGAGCGTGCTGTACGCGGCCAGTACCTGTTGTTCGGTGACGGCGGGCGCGGCGTTCAAGCGACCGCGCCAGTAGTCCGTCAGCGGCGTGCCGTCGTTGCTGAACAGGTCGAGCGCATCCACCAGCCCGGCCGCGTCGGTGTGGGTAAAGTCGTCGCGCCACGTCAGCCCGGCGCCGACCAGTTGACCGGGCAGCGCCGCGATCTCGGTCAAGGGTGAGGTGAGCGCGCCGATTTCCCCGAGGGCTTGCTCGCGCAAGTGGTCGTACTGCTGTTTGAGCTTATTGAACTGCTCCGTGGCGCGGCGCAAGCTGGTCACGGCATGGCCGATCTGGATGCCTTGATTGGCGATAATGGTGACGCGCTGCGCGAGCGCCGCCACGTCGGGGATGCCGAACAGCGCGTACGTGGTGGTGGTCCACGTGAGGGGGCCGAGGAGTACGATCGTCCACAGGATCATCTTCTTCATCGGTTCGCTCCTTCTCCTGAAAAGCCCGGATGCCTTTGCGTGCCGGATGGCCGGTATGGGCCGGCGTCTGACGCCGGCCCGGTCTCACCGGGACGCGGCACCAGCACATCGGACGTCAACCAGATCCGGAGCCGGTGGCCGGCGCGGATCGTGATGGTCGGCAGTCGATTGAGAAAACGGTCGAGGATGGTGGTCGCGCCTTGTGCGAGCCCTTGCCCGGCACCCGCGCGCACGCCTTCCATGCCGCCGGCATACGGGTTCGACCCGCGCAAGGTCAGCCCGGACATAATGCCGACCGCGCCCACGCTGGCGAACATCGACACGTAATGCCGGTTCACCTGGTCCTTGAGCGCGCCCTCGCCGATCTGATTCAGCCCGCGAAACTCCAGCGACACCCATCGACCATCCGGGAAGATGAGGCGGTGAAACCCGACGGCCAAGCGTGCTTGGTCCTGGCCGGCGACGGCCGAGGCGGATCCGATCACGCGCGCGCCGCGCGGGATCACAATCCGCTGCCGGTCGGCCGAGTAGAACGGCACGGCCACGGACGCAAGGACGGGACCGGGAAAGTCGCCGTTGAGTTGGGTCACGAGCACCGCCTCGATGAACGAGCCTTCGTACACCCGCTCCCATCCGGGCGGGGTGTTGGGTGCGCGCACGATGGCCGGATGCACGGGATCGCCCTGCGCGACGCGCGCGCTGTCCGGGGAGCCCAGGGGCGACACGGCCGGGGGCTGGATCTGTCGCCCCGACGGACGCGCACGCCCCGCGTCGAGCTCCGCCCCGGCGGTCTGCTGCGCATCAAGCGCCTGCAGGGCCTGGATCGTGTCCATCAGGCTCACGGGTTCGGGGATGAGCGGAGTACTCGCGCGGTCGTCCATCGGCGCGTCGGCCTGGGCCGGCGCGTCCGCGGTGGGCTCGGCCGCGGCCAGTGCGAGCCCGCCGGTCTCCGGGCGTCGGTACGTGATCGCAATCGGCGCGGAACGCAGCGAGCGCGTGCGCCGCTCGATCGCTTCAAGGCGCAACACTTCGCGCAGCTCGGCCTCTCCCTCGGTCAACGGGACGGGTGGCCCTGGCAAGGCTTCGCCGGTCGTCTCATTGAAAGCCGGCGTGAGTTGTGCGCCGCCAAGCCCCGCGCCTTGTGTGGCGAGTTCCCGCTCGGCGGCGGCGGCATCGAGCGCCGCGCGTTGCTCCAGGTCTTGCACGCGCGCCCCGAGTTGCACGGTGGCGCGGTCGCCGGCAATCCCTTCGGGCTCACGGAGTGATTCCGGGTCGGTCGGCACCGTGGAAAAGCACGATTGCACCAGGAACGCGCCCGCAAGGATGAGGGCGAACACCAGCCCGCCGATGCGGGTGATCCACGTCGCCGACAAGGCGCCGGCTGCCGGCGGGGTCATGCGTGTCCAGTTCGGCATCACGGTTACTCCAGATCGTCAAGGTCCACGTTCCAGCCAGCGCGTTCGCGGCCGATCTGGAGCCAGCCACGCCCGACAAGACGCCGCACGATAAAGAGTCCGTCGGCCTCAAGGTCGTACGGGATGAGGGACGGTTGGCCGTCTGTGTTCTCGTAGAGTGCGGGCGTCTCCTGGGCTGTGGATCGGACGTAGGTAAATTTCCCGTCGTGCCACATACCTACATCAACTCTAGTCGTTCATCTTCATCCACAATAGTACATAAATGACTTATAAATAATCATTTACTGCATACGTCGCGACACCTGATCCGGTCAGGCCATCCCATGACATCCACTATATTCCCTGATATAATGATGGAATGGATGCTGTGAATGAACTCGCTACCAGACCTCGTACCAAGGCCCGGGGCCGCCATCCCCACCACGCCCTCTCGGCCGCCTTCGTGCGCACCGCCCGTCCGGGGCGACACGCCGACGGCCAGGGGCTGTATCTCTATGTGCAGCCGACCGGCACCCGCAGCTGGATCCAGCGGCTCGTCATCTGCGGCCGACGGTGTGAACTCGGGCTCGGCAGCGTCGCCCTGGTCTCGCTCGCCGAGGCCCGCGCGCAGGCGCTCGCCAACCGCAAACTGGCCCGCTCGGGCGGCGACCCGCTCGCCGACCGGCGCCGTGTGCAGGGCATGCCCACCTTCGCCGACGCCGCCCATGCCGTGATCGAGCACAAGCAGGCCGGCTGGCGCAGTGCCAAGCAGGCGCAGGATTGGCGGCGCAGCCTCGAACGCTACGCCTTGCCGCGCATCGGCACCCGGCCAGTCTCCGAGATCACCAGCGCGGACGTGCTGGCGATCCTCACGCCCATCTGGCACGTGAAGCGGAAGACCGCCCGGGTCGTGCGTCACCGCATCCGCGCCGTGCTGGAGTGGGCCATTGCGATGGAGTTCCGCGCCGACAATCCGTGCGACCGGGTCGTCCCCGTCCTCGGCCCCCAGCAGGACCACGTGCAGCACATGCGCGCCTTGCCGCACCGGGAGGTCGCGGCGGCCATCGCGACGGTGCGGGCGTCGGCCGCGCGGCCCGTCGTCTCGCTGGTGTTCGAGTTCCTCGTGCTGACGGCGGCGCGGTGGGGCGAGGTCCGCGGCGCGCAGTGGACCGAGATGGACCTCACAGAGCATGTGTGGACGATCCCGGCCACGCGCATGAAGATGCCCCGCGACCATCGCGTGCCTTTGTGCGGGCGCGCCCTTGAGATCCTGGCGGCGGCGCGGACGCTCGCCGACGGCGCCAGTCCCCTCGTGTTCCCCCGTGGCGACGGCACGCCGCTCTCGCAGATGACCCTGTGGCGGCCACTCCGAGCGCACGGGATTGCGGCCGTGCCGCACGGCTTCCGCTCCTCGTTCCGGGACTGGGCGGCCGAGGAGACGGACCACCCGCGCGAGGTCATCGAGGCGGCACTCGCGCACGTGGTCCGGAATCAAGTCGAGGCGGCCTATGCGCGGTCGGACCTGTTTGAGCGGCGGCGCCAGCTGATGAACCAGTGGGCGGCCTATCTGAACGGGGCGGGCGCGTAGATCGTCCCGTGGAGGCGGCGACCTCGCCGGGGTCGGAGCGCGTGGCATGCGTGCGGGTGGGTTTCCCGGGAACCCGGGAGGCCTCGTCGTCTCCATCGTAAAGACCGCCGGGGCGCGGGCACCGGCTCCCCAAGCCCGAGGCCGTGGACGTCGCACCTGGCGTCCGACGGAGCGAACCGCAGGTGCTCGGATGGTACCGCCGGGCGAAGGCAACGAAGCGCGGGGGGATGGGCGGCGAGGCGTCGGAGTGTCTCATAGTACCGCCGAAGCGGGGGAATTGAGCCCACGAGACCCCGTGGAGGGAAGGGGGCACCGGCAGGTGGCACCGGTGGAGGGAAAGACGGCCAACACACCGCGGTTGGGTCCCGTCTCCACGTCACGACAACGGATAGCCGACCTGGCCAGACAAGCCTTAGGGATGGCGGTGGCCATCGCCTGGCTTCCTGGACCAGCGGGTACGCGACGGCGCGTAGCGAAGCTGTCTGTCCAGGAGCCGGATGCGGCAGAACCCGCACGTCCGGATCTGTGGGGGGCCAGGGTCAGCAACGACCCTGGTCTACCCAACCTTCAGGCGGCGCGGCGAACCATCCAAGGCTACGAAACCATGCAGATGATCCGGAAGGGACAGCCGAGGTGGGTGAGCGGGTCGGATCGGCGACAGATTCACTTCATCCACAGTACCGCCGAAGGGACAGCCGAGGTGGGTGAGCCCCGGGTCGGACCGGTGGATTCGGCGACAAGCTGTTCGAAGTGGCGGCATGAGACGAAGCCGGGGCGACTAGAGGTGGACCCCATCCTTTGGACAGCTCAGCGGCCAAGTTAAGGTGGATTCCAGGTTCATGTTTCTAAGCCGCTTCCGACTGCGCTGACGAGGAGCGCAGCGACGAGGTCGGCGCACCTCCCAAATCCGAGTACGCCTCATCAGGCGTGCGATCATCGAGCGACGAGTGCGGTCGCTCGGCATTGTAGAAGTCGATCCACCGGCCGATGCTGGCCCGCGCCTCGGAGCCAACCTCGAAGTCGTGCAGGTAGACGCACTCGTACTTGAGCGAGCGCCACAGCCGCTCGATGAAGACGTTGTCCATCCAGCGGCCCTTGCCGTCCATCGAGATCTGCACGCCTGCGTCTTTGAGCGTCTGAGTGAACTCCAGGCTGGTGAACTGGCTGCCTTGGTCGGTGTTGAAGATCGCTGGCGGTCCGTACTGCGCGAGGGCTTCCGCGAGGGCCTCCACACAGAACGAGGCATCCATCGTGTTGGACAAGCGCCACGACAGCACCTTCCGGCTGGCCCAATCCTGGATCGCGACCAGGTACAGGAATCCGCGGTGCAGCGGAATGTACGTCACGTCGGCGCACCAGGCCTCGTTCGCACGTTCGACCGCTCGGTCGCGCAGCAAATAGGGGTAGACCCGGTGCTCCGGGTGCGGAACCGACGTGCTCGGGCGCTGGTACAGCGCCTGGAGGCCCATCTTTCGCATCAGACGACGCACCCGCTTCCGACTGACGGCGAAGCCCTCCCGGCGCAGCCAACGCGCCATCTGCCGCGATCCGTAGAACGGGGTTTCCAGAAATTGCTCGTCGATCCGGCGCATGAGCTCGAGAGTCAACTCACTCTCCCCGAGACCATCGTAGTAGAACGTCGAGCGCGAGATCGACACCAAGCCACACTGTCGCGAGATGCTTAGTTCGGAGTGGTTCGAGTCGATCAGCATTCGCCTTCGACCGTGACTCAACGGCCGAAGGCCTTGGACAAAAAATCCTTCTCGATGACGAGCTCGCCGACCTTCGCTCGCAGCTCCTGAATCTCCGCATCGCGAGACGCCTCTCGGCGCTGCTGGTGGTCCGAGAAGACGTCCACAAGCGCCTCCTGGGCTTTCTTCTTCCAGTTCGCGATCAGGTTCGGGTGGATCTTGTAGCGCGACGACAGCTCCGCCATCGTCTGCTCGCCGCGAAGCGCCTGCAGTGCCACGCGGGCCTTCAGCTCAGCGGGGTATTTTTTCCGTTTCTGCATGATTCCGATCTCTCCATTCTGAGGTCGGAATCCACCTTAGCAACCTGTCCGAATTTCGGGGTCCACCTCTACTCGACCAGTCGCGCTCTTGTCGCTTCTTGAAGGTTGCAACACATCCGGGCAGCACGGTTATGACGTCGGCGACGCAGCCAGCCACTCATCAAGCTTCGACCAGCGCCGCCGGCCGGAGACGTTCTTCACCGCGATGGCGGCGGCCTTCTTCTGGCCGACCAGCACGACGAGCCGCTTGCCGCGCGTGATGCCGGTGTAGAGCAGATTGCGCTGCAGCATGGCGTAGTGCTGCGTTAGCACCGGGATGACCACGGCGGGGTATTCCGAGCCCTGGCTCTTGTGGATCGTCGCCGCATAGGCGAGCACCAGCATGTCCAGTTCGCCGAACCCGTACGCGATGCGGCGTCCGTCGAACTCGGCGATCAGCTCGCCTGCCTCCACGTCGACGCCTTCCACGGTGCCGATGTCGCCGTTGTAGACGTCCTTGCCGTAGTCGTTCTCGATCTGCATAACCTTATCGCCGGGCGAGAAGGTCCAGCCGAAGCGCTCGACCTGCTCCTCGCCGGCGGGGTTCAGCGCCGCCTGCAACTCGACATTGAGCGACCGCGCGCCGGCGCCGCCCCGGTTCATCGGGCACAGCACCTGGATGTCGCGCACCGGATCGAGGCCAAACCGGCGGGGAATGCGCTCGCGGACGAGGGTCAGGATGCGCTCCACCGCCTGTTCGGGGTCTTCCGCCGGCACGAAGTAGAAGTCGCTCTCGCCCCCCCCCGCGTCGAACTCCGGCATCTGGCCCGCATTGATCCGATGCGCATTGATGACGATCCGGCTCTTGGCCGCCTGCCGGAACACGTCGGTCAGGCGCACGACCGGAATCGCACCGGATCCGATGATGTCCGCGAGCACCTGGCCGGGGCCAACCGAGGGCAACTGGTCAATGTCGCCGACAAGCAGCAGAGCGGCATGATCGGGCACGGCTTGCAGCAACGCTTGCATCAGCAGGACATCGACCATCGAGCTTTCGTCCACCACGAGCAGGTCGCACTTGAGCGGGTTGTCCTCGTTGCGGCGGAAACCGAAGGTCTTGGGATCGACCTCCAACAGCCGGTGAATGGTCTTGGCCTCCATGCCGGTGGCCTCCGACATGCGCTTGGCGGCCCGGCCCGTGGGCGCGCACAGCCGGAGTGTCACGGCCTTGGCCTGCAGGATCCGCAGAATGGTCTTGACGATAGTGGTCTTGCCCACACCAGGACCGCCGGTGATCACCGTCGTCTTCGAGCGCAGCGCGAGGCGCACGGCTTCGGCCTGACTGTCGGCCAGGGCTAGGCCGGTGCGGGCCTCGGCCCAGGGCAGCGCCTTGGCCGCATCGACTTCCGGCCAGGGTAAGGGTCCGCCGGCCACACGGCGCAGGTGTCCAGCGACCGCCCGTTCGGCATGATAGAGCCCGCTCAGAAAGACGCACCGGGTGCCGGCCACGCTGTCGGCGGTCACGGTCTGCGCGGCCAGTTCCATCTCCAGCGCCGAGGCGATGAGATCTTCCGGCACGTCGAGCAGCTTCACCGCAAGCGTGTTCAGCTCCGCAGTGGGCAATCCGCAATGGCCATCGCCCATGGCCTCGGTCAGCGCGAACGCGATCCCGGCGCGCACCCGGATCATCGCGGTCTTCTCGATGCCGAGTGTTTCCGCGATCAGATCGGCGGTACGGAAGCCGATGCCCCGGATGTCGCGGGCCAGCCGGTAGGGGTTCTCGCTCATAACCTGCACGGCATCGGCGCCGTAGGTCTTGAAGATGCGCACCGCGCGGGCCGTGCCGACGCCGTGCTGGTACAGAAACACCAGGATCTCGCGGATCCTCTTCTGGTCCGCCCAGGCCGAGGTGATCCTGTCGGCCCGCTTCGGACCGATCCCCGCGACCTCGCGCAGACGCACCGGGCTGGCCTCGATGATGTCGAAGACGTCCGTGCCGAACAGGCGGACCATGCGCGTGGCATAGATCGGGCCGATGCCCCGGATCATGCCGGAGCCGAGATATTTTTCGATGCCTTCGATCGACGAGGGGGCGGAGGCTTTCAGGAAACGCACGCGGAATTGCCGCCCGTGCGTCCGGTCGTTGGTCCATTCGCCTGAGGCGGTGATCCATTCGCCAGCCGAAATCATCGCGGCATGGCCCACCGCGGTGACGAGATCGCGGTGGCCGCGGGCCTTGATACGGAGCACGCAGAAGCCGGTCTCGGGGTTGTGGAAGGTCACCCGCTCGACGAGGCCGGCCAGCACCTCGCGGCCAGAGGCGGTGGTCGCACTCACTGGCGGCCCATGCCGGACGTTGGACTTGTCGCCATTCACGCCGGTGTCATCGCCTGCCACGGACCGGCGCGCCGAGCCGTGGCAGGACCGGTACGGGAAGACCGCATGCGGGAGCCTCGTTCAGTCTCATGCCGCGTGAAATCGGGAGCGGGCTGCCCGATGGACTGAACCATCGCGCCATCGATGGCGGCTCCGTGCGCCCGCTGCGCCAGCACGAAGAATACCCGGCTGCTGCCACGGCGGAAGCGGGCTGCCCACGAGCTTCCAAGGTCGGGGATGGCTTGGCGAAGACGCTCAAGGAAGGACGCGATTTGCTCGGCGTGGGGCGCCGAACGATCAGGCGTGTGATACACGACAAGCGATTGTCCACAGCTATACAGCGACCTGATCTCGTCCACGCCAATGTGCCGGAGTGAGCGACAGGGCTCATCGAACATCAGGCCGTTGTCAGCGTCGCAGAACACCACGGTACTGGCCTGCACGCTCGACACCGCTTCATCCAGCCACCGCGCGCGTCGAGCGCGCGCTGGCACCGGCGTGTCATGGAAGAGCGTGCCGGCGGGCAGCAGTGGATGGAGGTCCGCAATGGTCCGTGCGCCGGGATTGAAACGCCGGCGCATCTCCTCCCACAGATCGGGGTCGCACGCTCGGAACGCAGGGTTCTGCAGGTAGGCGACGTGCTTGCCGTCACTGCCGGTCGTTCCAAGGGTGGTTCGCCACCACAGGACTCCAAGCCGCAGATTGGTCACGCGATGGATGTGGCGCAGGAGGTCCAGCTTGCCGAAGTCCCCGACGTCAAAGGCATAGCAGTCCTGCATGCGGGGGGATCGTAGGCCGAGAGTCGCGCCGTGGGAAGGGGACTCCGAAAGAGGGCACGAGGTTTGGGGTGGGCGAGAGCCTGTCCGGCCCAAGGACGCGGCGGGCGTGTCGCCAGTGGTGGGACTACCGATCCAGGCGTCTATTGGATTGCTGCTCCGCAATTCACGTCTCACTCACGGCACCAAGCTCCAACAGCGTGCCGGTTCGCGAACGCCGCCTACGCTCCACCACGAGTCCGCCGGCAGCGATCCCCGCCAGCAACGCGATGACGATCCCAATGGCCACGGGTCCAAGCCTACTCGCTCCCACTGAACTTGTTCCTGCGCCTTCACTTGTCGTCCTCATCGGCGTCGAGCGTGTCACCCCGCCAGTACCGCTCCTCGATCTCCTCGATTTCCTCTTCGCTGAGCCCGAAGTAGTGGCCGACTTCGTGAATGAGGGTCTCGCCGATGGCAGCGCGAATCTCGTCCTCGGCTTCGTGGTCTGCTTCGATGGGACGCTGGAACAGCGTGATGCAATCGGGGAGCGCATTGCCGTGCTCCCAGGTGCGTTCCGGCAGCGGAATTCCCTGGTACAGACCGTAGAGCGAATCCGGCGGCTCGATCTCCATCTCCGCGAGGAGTTCCGCGTTGGGCTCCTCTTCGACCACCAGCGCGAGGTTCTGCATCTCACGCCGGAAGCGTTTAGGAATCAACATGATCGCCTCAACGACGAGACGTTCGAACTCGGCGCGGGTCATGGTGTGTCTTGTCCGGCACGCCCCCTGTCCGGGGTCACGATGGTGGCCAACTTCTGCAGGCAGGCGCGGCCCAGGCGATGGCCCAGTACGGCGAGACGGCGGCGTTGGTCGTCGGTGAGTCGGAGCGGCCGGTGGTCGAGCTGGGCCCGCCGCGTGCGGTTCTCCTGAAGGAGAGGGCCTCGGTCTCGCGTTGGTGGAGCCAGGCGCTTCGGGCCACGTCGAACCAGCGCAGGGCCATCGGATCGACCATGTCGCGGAGGATAGCCGAAATGCCCCGATTCTTGAGTTCGGTCGAATCATGGGACACTACGGGTTTGAGGTACACCCGCCGGGGCGGGAGTGATTGCACGCCGTCGTAGGGGAGACAAATCGCCTGACAGTTGCCATGGTCGTGAGGGCACCCTCAGTGGCGGTGATCTGGCACTCCAGCCGGGCGCGTTCGGGATCAGCAGGCTCCGGTGGCCTGAGTCAACGAATGGGCTCTCCGACGATCCGGATGTGTTGCAACTTTGGCTAGCGGCGGGCTGGTAGCCTGAAGAGATCATGAAGAAGGCAATCCGACCGGCAATTTTCAAGTGGCGACAGACGGCGCCGGAGCTGATTCTGTGCGCCGTGCGCTGGTATCTGCGGTACTCACTCTCGCTCCGCGATGTCGAAGAGCTCCTCGAGGAGCGCGGCCTGCAGGCTGACCACACGACGGTCTGGCGATGGGTGCAGCGCTACGGGCCGGAACTCGAGCAGAGGCTGCGCCGGCATCTCAAGCCCACCAACAAATCCTGGCGTGTTGATGAAACCTATGTGCGGGTCAAGGGCGACTGGTGCTACCTGTATCGTGCTATTGATTCCACAGGCGCCACCATTGACTTCTTCCTGTCAGTGCTCCGCGATGCCGCGGCGGCCAAACGGCTGTTTCGCAAGGCGCTCAGCGATCCATCACATCCGCAGCCCCGCGTCATCAACACCGATCAGGCCCGCCTCTACGGCGCGGCGATTCCAGCCGTGAAAGAGGAGGGAACCCTGCGCTCCCGCTGCCGACATCGGCCAGTCCAATACTTGAACAATATTCTGGAGCAGGACCATCGAGCGATCAAACGCCGGGTGCAGGCTAAACAGGGGTTTCGCGAGTTTCACGCGGCGCGGCGAACCATCCAAGGATACGAGGCACTGCACATGATGCGGAAGGGGCAGGTGAGGTGGGTGATCGGCTCGGATGTTTGGCGGCAGAATCAGTTCATCAACAGGCTGTTCGAGGTGGCTGCCTGAGACCTCGATCCCGAGCGGCCTCCGTCACCGTTTACGAAGTTGCAACACTTCCGGCTGAACCGTCGGTCGCAGAAGAGGTCCATGCCGTGGCGGCGGTTTCTCCGTCTCCTCGCGCGCTACCCTCTCCCGCGGATGACGGTCACACACTCAGTCGCATGCGCGTAGCGAAGCCATCTGTCAAGGAGCCGGATGCGGCAGAACCCGCACGTCCGGATCTGTGGGGGACTGGGGTCAGCAACGGCCCTGGTCTACCCGACCCCGGGCCGGTGCCAATGCGGCGCCGGCGTCCAGCGTCCCACGGCAAGACAGTTAGGTTTCCAGCGAATCGCTGCGCACGCCCACGGAATCCGCCCCAACGGGGACGACGTGCCCGCTGGGAGATTGGTTTAGAGGTTATCAATCTCGACCGGTTCCAGCGCCTCGGCCGGGGCGAACCCGAAGACACGGCTGTAGAAGTAGAACTCGCCGTCGACGGCGCGCTTGATATTCGCCGCCCGGCGAAAGCCGTGCTGCTCACCCTCGAAGGCCACGTAGGCAACAGGCACGCCCTTGTTGCGCAGCACGTGCACCATCGACTCGGCTTGCGTCGGCGGCACAACTTTGTCGTCGAGCCCCTGAAAGAAGATCACCGGGCACACCAAGCGATCGGCGTGGTGGATGGGCGACCGCTCGCTATACACATCCCGGTGGTCGGGGTATGGGCCGATGAGGCGGTCGAGGTAGCGCGACTCGAACTTGTGAGTGTCCCGGACCAGCGCCTCAAGGTCGCCGATGCCGAAGTGACTGGCGCCAGCCTTGAACTGGGCCCGAAACGTGAGGACGCACAACGTCGTGTAGCCGCCTGCACTTCCGCCGGTGATGGCCAGGCGATTGCCGTCCACGAGGCCTCGCTCTGCGAGGAAACGGGCACCGTTGATGCAATCGTTTACGTCGACGACCCCCCACTGGCCGTCCAACCGCTCGCGGTAGCGCCGACCGTAGCCGGTGCTCCCGCCGTAGTTGACGTCCAGCACCGCGATGCCACGACTGGTCCAATACTGCCTGTGCCGCGAGTAGGTCGGGCTCGTGGCCGCGGTTGGACCACCGTGGCTCATCACCAACAGCGGCGGCTTCTCGCCCTCTGGGGCGACGGTGTCGCCGTTCTTCGGAGCATAGAAGAAGGCGTAGGCCGTGAGGCCGTCCTCGGTGGGGAACTCAATCGTCTGAGGCACCGAGAGGTAGGCCCTGTCTGTGATGGTGCTCGTACTCCGCTTCACGACATCGAATGCACCGGTCGCCAGGTCGAGGTCCACCAACACGGTTGCCAGCGCCGACGACGCGGCCGTGAAGAATGCGTGCCCGTCCTTCGCTTCGAGACCACCGAACGCCGTGAATGGCGTCTCGATGTCGGTGAACTGGTTCGTGCGCGTATCGATAGCCGCCAGATACCAGGTCCCCCGCTCGCAGTACGTACAGATGAGCCGGTTCTCTGACTCGACCGCATACGTCGACATCCCGAACACCCACTGCGGCCGGCCAAACTCGGCCTCCCTCAGGCAGAGGGACTCCACGTGGCCACCGCGCCAGCGATAGAGGTTCCACCAGCCGCTCCGGTCCGACACGAAGTACAACGAGCCATCTGGCGCCCATTGCGGCTGAAAGATCGACTCGGATAGGCCACCTGCCATCTGTTCGCACTCGCCGAGCGTCCCATCGGGGTTCCAGCTGGCGACGCGAAGCACGCAGCCATCCCAAGGCATGTTCGGGTGATCCCACGCCAGCCAACAGAGGCGGGAGTCGGAGCTGAGGCGGGGCGTGGAGTAGAAGTCGTTGCCTGAGACGAGGACGGTCTCGACGCCGGACGTCAGGTCAATCGAGACGATCGTGTTCGCGGCCTCGCGGTCGGCAACCGTGTGGTCCTCACGCACGCAAATCAGGCGGTTTCTCGGACCATCCAGGACGGCATCGGCATAGCGCATCCCGGCTGCCTTCGTCAGCGGCTGCGGCTCTGCGTCTCGGCGGACACGGTATAGCTGCTGATCCGTGAAGTTCGAGAAGAAGACGACGCCAGCGGCCACGAGGACCGCACCCCCACCATATTCGTGGACCCGGGTGCGCGCGTTGAACGGCGGTGGGATGACGTCGCTGGTCGCGCCGTTCGAAGCACGCCGAACGATCACGACGCGGCCTGCCTCCGTGGGTCGTGCCTCGGTCCAATAGACCGTGTCCTCGTCTAGGCCCACCAGTTCCAGCCCGATGCCGCCCGAGACGATCAGGTCTGAGGTAATCGGCGACTTCCAGGAACCATAGGGTACCGGCTGGCCATCCTTCATCCCATGGTCTCTCGCTATAAACCCCAGCCTACGTCAACGAGTTCTTCGCAATCGCTCGTCGATCGGCGGTGTTGTTGGGTGCTGTTGCACGAATCGTGACTGGCCCGCACGATGCCCACCGACAGGATCCTCACCTGCCGATGCGATACGACACTGGTCGGCCGAGGTCGGTCATCTGATTGAGAATCTCACAGTACGCCATTGGTCGGTGAGGCACCATCGCTTGGGGTTCTGCCGGTCAGTTTCGATTTGTGCACCAACGCGTGTGCCGGGAAGGTTGTGTTGCAACTGTGGCCGGCGGCGACTGGTAGCCTAAAGAGATGGTGAAGAAGGCAATCCGACCGGCGATCTTCAAGTGGCGGCAAACGGAGCCCGCACTGATTCTGTGCGCCGTGCGCTGGTACCTACGGTACTCGCTCTCGTTCCGCGATGTCGAAGAACTGCTCAGCGAGCGCGGCCTGGAAGTGGACCACACGACAATTTGGCACTGGGTCCAGCGCTACGGTCCCGAACTGGAGGAACGGCTGCGCCATCATCTCAAGCCAACCAATAAGTCCTGGCGTGTCGATGAGACCTACGTTCGTGTCAAGGGCCGTATCTGGACTCCTCTGTCAAGCGTAAGAACGAAACCGAGGTTCAACCCGTCGTATGAGCGACGATGGTTTACCTTCGTCGCGTCTTGGTTATCCGCCGCCGGTGCGAGCACGGGTCAAGGCAGCGCGCAGCGCTCCGCCGGAGGCGGCGTGGCCTTGACGCGCGCGGAGCGGGGCGGCATTCGGCGTCTTGGGTTTCGGTCTCCTTCCACTCTCATTCTGCGAGGCGGCACGGCGTCAGACTGCAGGCGTATCTTCGGCCCCTCGAGGGAGCACGCACGGCTCCGGGCCACGATGGTAAATGCGCGCGGGGATGCCAATCGTTGGTACGGCCCTGTCTGGCCAGCCCCTGTCGTCGGCGTATCCCCGCGCCGGTCTGACCGGTGTGCCATCCTGTCGCGCGGCAGTCCTCCTGGAGAGATTACGGTTCAGTGGTCACCACGGGGCTACGCCGCGATGCGGGTTTCAGCCACAAAGGGTCGGTCGTCACGCCACACCCGCCACACCATCCGGGCCAGCCGGTTGGCGATCGCGGCGGTGGCAATGTTCGCCCCGCGGCGCGCGGCAATCGCGCGCGCCCAGGTCCGGAACGGCGTGGTCTTCTGCGGGTTGCCGCTGTGGGACAGCACGGCCCGGGCGCCATGCATGAGCACGGTGCGGAGATAGCGGTCGCCTTGTTTGCTGATAGCGCCCAGCTGCCGGCGATTCCCGCTGGAGTGTTCGCGCGGCGTGAGCCCCAGATAGCTGGCAAAGTGTCGGCCCGACGGAAACCGCCGCACGTCGCCGACACACGCGACCAGCGCGGTGGCGTTGAGTAGGCCGATGCCCGGGATGGTGCGGAGGTGCGCCACGTGCGGCACCTGCTGGGCGAGCGCGGCCAGCTCGCGTTCCAGTCCGTGTATCCGCTGCTCGAGCGTCCGGATCTCGTCACACAGCGCGGCCAGACTGGGGCGCAAGGCCATCGGGACGGACGCCTCCGCATCTTCGACCAGCGCGCGGACCTGTGGGACGACGTGGCGCGCGCCCACTGGTATCGTCACGCCAAACTCGCGGAGCAGTCCGCGCAGCGTATTGAGCCGCGCCGTCCGGGTCCGGACCCACGTCGTGCGCACGCGATGGAGGGACGCGACGGCTTGCTGCGACACCGACTTGACCGGCACCGGATGGATCTCCTCGTTCCGGGCCGCTTCGAGCAGCGCTTTCGCATCCGCGCGATCGGTCTTATTGCGACGGACAGACCGGCGGGTCTCATGCGGGGGCAGCAACTGGACGGTGTGGCCGAGTTGTTCCAGGGTGCGCGCCCAATGGTGCGCCGACCCGCAGGCTTCGAGCAACACGGTCGCGGCCGGGCGCTGGGCGAAGAACCGCAGGAACCGGGCCCGGGTCAACCGATGCTCTTCATCCACACGCCCCGTGTGATGCGAGACCGCCACTTGAAACACGGACTTGGCGAGGTCAACGGCGATCGTTGTATGTTGCATCTGGACTCCTCCTCAGCTGTGGCCCGTAGAGGCCGTTTTACCACTGGCACGATGATGCCGCACCAGCGGGAGGAGTCCATCCCATCATTGGTGCTACCTCTACCGAGCCATCGATTCCAGCGGCGCCACGATCGACTTCGTGCTCTCGAGGTGGCGCGATGCCGCTACGGCCACACGCTTGTTCCGCAAGGCGCTGACTGATCCGTCGCATCCTCAGCCCCGCGTCATCAACACTGACCAGGCCCGTCTCTACGGCTCGGCAATTGCGGGAGTGAAAAAGGCAGGAATCCTGCGACGCCGTTGCCGCCACCGACCTGTCCAATACGTGAACAACATCGTGGAGCCGGATCATCGAGCGATTAAACGACGCGTGACGGCGAAGCAGGGCTTTCGTGCATTCCACGCGGCGCGGCGAACGATCCAAGGCTACGAGGCCATGCACATGATCCGGAAGGGGCAGGCGAGGTGGGTGAGCGGTTCGGATGGTCGGCGACAGATTCAGTTCATCAACAAGCTGTTCGGGGTGGTTGCATGAGACGGCGCCTGCTCGACCCGACCCATCGCTCTGCTGCCTCTTTTTGAAAGTTGCAACACATCCCCCTGGACGGTTATCGTGGATTTGGCACAGAACGACGAAAAGCGGAATCTGATCTTTGAGTCCGCATGTCACGAGGGGAATTTCGGGATGACTGGCATTCTTAGCGGCGGACGAGCCGACGACCGGGCTGCCGAAGCAGCCAGGTAGGACAAAGGACGTCGAGTGGAGACCTGACTGCACGAGAAGGGAAAGATGCTGGTCGCCGACACCACACCCACGAATTTCACCTCCAAGACACACTTCAGGGGGTCCAAGGGAGGAGGTAAATCGACGGGCCTTCTCTGCTGTGCGCGCCGAGCGCCAAAGAGACGAAGGCTGCGACATCGCCCCAGACTCACATGAGTGCTGACTGGGCAGCCTGGGCGCGGTCTGACAGGCAGTTTTCGTAGAGACCACGCGCTCGATACGGCAAGGAGATCTGCATGCGGATCGCATTTAGTCACCGGATGATCACGATTGCGGGACTGTTGATTCTGGCGCTCACCGTGAGGCTGGCCTCTGGGCAGGCCGCCGCTGACATGCCGCGGCGCGCCGATGGCAAACCTGATTTCAGTGGGATTTGGCAGGCGAACAACACCGCCAATTGGGACCTGCAAAGTCATTTGGCGCGACCGATGGTGGCTCAACCGGGTGTGTTTCTCGACACCCCGGTGTTAGCGGCACCGGTCGTGGCGCTCGGTGCGATCGGCTGGATCCCAGGGGGGCCCGGTGTCGTGGAAGGCGACGAGATTCCGTACCAGCCATGGGCGGCCGAACGGAAGCGGGAAAACATGGAGCATTGGCTGGATCGTGACCCCGAGATCGGCTGCTTTCTCCCCGGCGTGCCGCGTGCGATGTATATGCCCTATCCGTTCCAGATTCTTCACGGAACCACGAAGGTCATGATGGTCTTCGAGTTCGCCAATGCCAACCGAGTGGTTCACATGGACGAGGTCGACCCCTACCCGGGTGAGGCGTATATGGGACACTCGGTCGGTCGCTGGGAGGGCGACACATTGGTGGTCGACGTGACGAGCTTTACGCCGTACACCTGGCTCGACTGGGCGGGCAATTTCCATAGCGATGCCTTGCACGTGGTCGAACGGTATACGCCCATTCACCGCGACGCCATGCGCTATGAGGTGACCATCGAGGATCCGAAGGTCTTCACCCGCCCGTGGCGGATGAGCATGCCGTTGTATCGGCGGTTGGAGGACGATAGACAGCTGGCAGAATTCCGGTGTGTCGAGATGGTCGAAGAGACCATCTATGGGCACCTTCGCAAAGAGCCGCTGGTGGAACATTGGGAAAGCCTGACGATGCGTCTGGATGTCACGCGCACCGTTCCGCCCTCCGAGCAGCTATACGAACGTCAGGTGTCGGGCAACCCGCCCGAGGAACGGTGACGGCAACAAGCAGGTCTTGGGAACCGTCAGGGGGCCGTGACATCGAATCGGACATGGAGAAAGAGCACGAAGGAGAGTCGACATGCGCAGACAGTTTGCCGGTTTCGTCGCGCTGGTTGCCGGAGTCGGCGTGGCGGGAGGGCTCATCGCACCACTGTACGCTCACCATGCCTTTTCTGCTGAGTTCAACGCCAACGAACCGGTCAGGTTTGAAAAGGCAACGGTCACGAGGATGCAATGGACCAATCCGCACGTCTGGATCTATATCGACGTGACTCAATCGGATGGAACCGTCGAAGATTGGGCGGTCGAGGGCGGGAGTCCGAACATCTTGTTCAGGCGAGGCTTTACCAAGGAGGCCCTGCTGCCAGGGGTGGAGATCGTCGTCGACGGCTATCGGGCGAAGGACGGATCGCGACGGGCCAATGGACGGGATCTCACGTTACCCGATGGCACAAAGCTGTTTCTCGGCTCGTCGGGTACAGGTGCCCCATACGAGCTGCAGCGACCCGGCGTGGACACGGCGCGGCCGTGATTCGCGGCACGCGCTCAGTGAGTTCCTGGATGTCACCGGTCACCCAATAATCCCCCCCTGTGGTCACTGAAAACTCCTCACCTTGATAGCTGAGGGGAGGAGCAGGATGTCGACGAGAGCGACGATGATCGACCCCGAGCGTCAGATGCTCGGGGAGGTCGAGATGGTCGGACAGGACCGGTGGGAGGAGATCCATCGTCGGGCGGGTGCGGGCGCCTCGAGTCGGGCGATTGCTCGCGAGCTGGACGTGGACCGCAAGACGGTGCGGCGATGCCTGCGGCAACCGGAGTGGAAGCCGTACCAGCGGGCGGCGCGGGTAGACACGCTCCTGGCCACGCACGCGGCGTATCTGCGGCGGCGGGCGGCCGATGTCGGCTACTCGGCGCAGGTTCTGTTTCAGGAGCTGCGCGGTCGGCAGTACGCAGGCAGCGACGAAACGGTGAAGCGGTTCGTGCGGCCGTTGCGGGAGATGCAGGTGGACGCGGCGGTGACGCGTACGCGGTTCGAAACACCGCCAGGGCTGCAGCGCCAGATTGATTGGGGTCACGCGCGGGTCTGGCTGGGTGCGCCGCGCCAGGTCCGGCCCATCTTCGTACTGACGCTCGGCGACTCGCGGCGGAGCGTTTACGTACCGTGCCTAAAGCGCTTTTCAGATAGCCCTTGTACTGCTTGGGCTCGTCGTGGTACTTCTGCATGCACCAATGCAGGAGGACCGATGCAAGCCTATTCGATGGATCTCCGAGAACGGGCCCTGCTCGACAGTGATGCCGGGATGAAGGCCGCGGACGTTGCGGTGAAGTACCGCGTGAGCGGGTCGTGGGTGCGGCTGTTGAAGCAGCGTCGGCGGGAGACGGGCGAAGTCGCGCCGCGCGTCCAGCGGCACGGGCGGCGCCGGATGTTGGAGCCGCACCTGCACACCCTGGCCGCGCTGATCGCGGAGCAACCGGATCGCACCTTAGCCGAGCTGAAGGACGCGCTCGGCACGCCGGCCAGTCTGGCGACGATCTGGCGCGCGGTGGCGGCTCTGGACGTGACCGTCAAAAAAAACGGTCCGGCCCTCCGAACACGATCGACCTGACGTCGCGGCCGCGCGGGTCGTGTGGCACGCCGCCGCGCCGACCTGGGATCCGACACGCCTGGTTTTTCTCGATGAAACCGGCATGACGAACAATCTCCTGCGGCGGTATGGTCGGGCCCTCCGCGGGGCCCGCGTCCACGACCACGCGCCGTGCGCCCGGTGGCAGACCAGTACGTTTCTCGCAGCGCTGCGGGTGACTGGCCTGACCGCGCCCGGGGTCTTCGACGGCGCCATCGACGGGGCGAGCTTCCTCGCCTATATCGAACAGATCCTCGTGCCCACCCTGCATCCCGGGGACATCGTCATCGCCGATAACCTCAGCGCACACAAAGTGGCCGGCGTCCGCCAGGCGATCGAGCGCGTCGGCGCCACGCTCTGCTATCTGCCGCCCTACAGTCCGGACCTCAATCCCATTGAACTCTGCTTCGCGAAGCTCAAAGCCCTCGTGCGCGCCGCCCGCTGTCGATCCACCGAAACCCTCTGGCCTTTCCTCGGCGCCTGTCTGCCGCACTTCAGCCCCGAGGAATGCCGCAATTACTTTCGACACTGCGGCTATCCGGGCACCACACGGTCATGAAAAGCGCTTTAACGGAAGCGCTCGGCGATGTACTCGATGCGCACGAGCAGGCGTTCACGCACTTCGGTGGCCACACCCAGGAGCATCGCTACGACCGGCCGCGGACGGGATGCGTACCGCGCGGGGCGGCCGGGGTGCGGTGGAACACGACGGTCAAGGCGTTCGCTGACTTCTGGGGCGTCGAGCCGCGGCTGTGCCGGGCGTATCGGGCCCAGACGAAGGGGAAGGTCGAGTCGGGTGTGAAGTACTTCACGCGCAATGTCCTGGCGGGCCGGCGATTCCGTGACGACCTCGACGTCAACGAGCAGGTGCACGAGTGGACGGCGCCGGTCGCCGACGTGCGGGTGCACGGGACGACGCACGAGCGGCCGATAGACCGCTTTGCGCGCGAGCGCGCGGCGCTGGTTCCGGCGCCCGGGCGTTCCAGCTCGAGGCACCGCTGACGCGGGTGGTGGCGACCGACTACCTGGTCACCGTCGACACGACTCGCTACTCGGTGCCGTTCACGCTGATCGGGCAACCGGTCGAGGTGCTCCGCCGCGACGGATGCCTACAGCTGCGGCACCGCGGCCAGGTGGTTGCCACGCATCCGGTGCTCGGGGGGCGGCACCAGCTCCGGATCCTGCCCGAGCACGGTCCGGGGCCGATCGCCCGCCATGCGCGCGGGCGCGACTCGACGGGCGGGTGCTCGACCGCGGCGGTTCCGCTCGACGTCGAGGTCCGCGACCTCGCCTGCTACGAGGCGGCCTCCGGCCTCGGGGGTGCGCAATGAGGTCGCCGCAGATGGCCCGCCTCGACGAGCACCTGCAGCGGCTGCGCCTAACCACGGCGCGCGAGCGTGTCGAAGCCCTCCTCCAGGAGGCGTCGGAAAAGGAGCTCTCCTCTGCCGACTTCCTCGATGGACTGCTGAGCGAAGCGGTGTCAGCGAAGACCGCCAAGCACGTCACGATGCGGACGAACCTCGCCCGGTTCCCGTTCATCAAGGGGCTCGACAGCTTCGACTTCACCTCCCAGCCCTCGGTCGACCGGAAGCAGATCCAGAAGCTGAGCCTGTTCCACTTCGTCGAGCATGGGGAGAACCTGGTGCTGCTCGGCCCGCCAGGGGTCGGGAAGACGCATCTGGCCGTGGGCCTCGGGCTCAAGGCGATCGCGCACGGCGACCGGGTGCTCTTCACGACGGCCGCGGCGATGCTGACCACGCTCACCAAGGCGCTCGGCGAGGGCCGCTTCGACGACAAGCTGAAGGTCTTCACGATCCCGCGGCTTCTCATCATCGACGAGATCGGGTATCTGCCGATCGACCGTCAGGCGGCGACGCTGTTTTTCCAGCTCATCAGCCGGCGCGACGAGCGCGATCCGATGATCCTGACCAGCAACCAGAGCGTCGGCAGCTGGGGCGACGTCTTCGGCGACCGGGTGATCGCCAGCGCGATCCTCGACCGGATCCTGCATCACGCGACGACGATCAGCATCCGGGGCGATTCGTATCGGCTGAAGGACAAACTGAAGTCAGGGGTGGTCAAGCCGACCACAGCGGGAGCGTGAGCGATGGGAAGCCTGTGGACGGCCGGCGCCGTGGACGCGCAGACGCGCCCACCGCACCTTGGACAGGCCGCAGACGGCCTGCCCACAGCGACCACAGGCACTCATCTCATCGCTTTATCAACCAGGGGTGGGGGAATTTTCGATGACCGCATGTGGGGGGAATTTGAATGACCGTTGACACCTGGAAACCAGTTCTGGACCCGTACGACCCAAAGGGGGGATCCGCCCGGCGCTGGTGTCTCGGAGCGCGGTTGGCGGCGTAGAGAAGTTTCCGGGCCACGGGCATCACGGCGTATCTGCTCAATGGCGGCACGCTCGAGTGCGCCCAGGTGATCGCCGCGCATGAAAGCCCGCGCACGACCAAACTCTACGACCGGACGGCCGACGAGGTGACCGTTGAGGATATTGAGAAGATCGGGATTTGAGGGGGCTATAATGAATGCGATGGTTTCTCGGCCCTCATCCGACATTTCCGATTTCGCGACCCTTGAACGGTCGTATTCCGCCCGGCAACGCGCTGCTGGTGCTCGGCGTGAAGTGAGCCGCCTAGATAGGGACCGAGCTACCGCGATCTGAAACATCGGGCCAGGGGTCGTTGACCATACCGGCCGCCTGCATGAACGCGTAGTAAATCGTCGGTCCGACGAACTTAAAGCCGCGCCTGACGAGGTCTTTGCTTATTGCCACGGCCGCGGAGGAGTTCCTAGATCGTTTCGAAGCTCCGCACCCACAAGAGATTCTCCTTCAACGTACGGATGAAGCGCTCCGAGGCGCTGAGCAGCCCCAGGATCCGCTTTTGGGGTCCGGCCGGCAAGAGACACCCCGAGGCCGATTACCTCTTACGGGGCAATCTCGCGCCGAGAAACGCCAGGCGGTCGGCTCGGGTAGCGGAGTACGCACAGCGGCAGCGCGAAACCCAGCTTGTTGCGGGGACGCCGCCGAGCCCAGATGTGCTGCAGGTCTTCGTCGCTCAGGGTGTCGTGGCGCCGTTTGAAGCGGCGGCCGCTCAGGGATGCCGGAAGGTGTCGGGTTGGTGTATACCCTAGCCTCACGTCAGGGAGGGGGCACTATTGCGTCAGAATAGAGTTCGAATTTAAATTAATAGACATACCCAGTCCAAGGTTACAGAGTTTTTCCTGACAGACGGGATGCAGGCCCTCAGGCCACTTTTACTGTCGACGATGCACCGGGAGCTGCTCGCCGCCGGTCCGGCGGCCGGCCAAAGCGGCCATCGGGTGTGAGCGCCAGAAAACCAGAGTTCTCCAATACTTGCAGAACAGCCACGGTCGCGGTGCGGGTGAGGTCCAGTAACTCCGCCGCCTCTGATTGCGGTTGTGTCATTGTGCCGGAATCCAGCATTTCCCCCGTAACTCTCGTGCAATAGATCTGTGGGAACAGGGCGAAAGTGAAACCGGCTACGGCAAGCCGTTCGGTACGCTCGCTTGGCCTCGCGCAAGCCCCACAGCCAAGACAAACCGTACCGAGATTGACAGGGCTACCGTCCCCGTTTACACTTGGAAATAAGTATTACTTAGTCACACTCAGACAATCATGCGCTCTACACATACTCTTACGATCTCCCTGCCGCCGGCGATGGTCGCCGAAGTGGAAAAGGTCCGCCGCGCGGAGCATCGCACCCGCTCGGAATTGATCCGGGAGGCGCTACGCGCCTATTTTGACGGACGCTATCCCTCTGCGATACCGGTGGCTTCCGAACGCGCGAGCCTGCGCAAGGGTCGGGCGGAGATCCGCCGGGGCGACTACGTCACCTACGATCAACTCCTCGATGTCCTGGACGCTACGGGTCGCGCACCGAATCCGAAAGTCACTCGCAAAAAGTCCCGCTAAGGACCGTGCGCGGCTTCTCGCCGCGATCGCGGAGATGCAGGACAACCCGTTCGCCGGCGACGTCGTGCGTCTGCAAGGCGAGGAAAACACCTGGCGCCGGCGCGTCGGCAGTTACCGGCTCCTCTTCGAGATCGACATCAAGAGCTTGACCGTCGACGTGTTGGACGTGCGCCGCCGCACGTCGACGACCTATTGAGACCCAGTCATCCGGTCGTAGCATCGTGATGGCGAAAGGAGCATGATTGCAACGTGATGTCGAACGTGCATTCGAATTGCAATACGAAGTCCCGCCAGTGTCAGATACTGCCAGAATACGACCGAGCGGCGCTCCGGCAAGGTGACTTGTTGTCTCCTTTCCGAGTACTTCCTGAGGGACTCTTTCAACCAAGCGAATTCCTGCGTAGGCTCTCATTTTTGTGTATGTCGCTCCCGAACATCACCCGCAATAACCACTACGTTCCGCAGGCCACGCTCCAGCGTTGGTCGGATGACGGAACGCATGTTTATGCTTATCGCCTGTTGGTGTCTCATCCGAACGTGCCCGAATGGCAACCTCGGGCGATCAGAGGATTGGCCCAGCAGCCGGACTTGTACACTTTGTTGTCCGGCAGAAAGGAGGAAGATGAGTTCGAAACCTTCATGACGCGCGGATTCGAGGAGCCAGGCCAACAGGCGATAGAAAAACTTCTGAGCCGCTCTTCCATGAAGCCGGCCGATTGGCATAGCGTCGCGCGCTTCGTCGTCGCCCAGGACTTGCGAACGCCGTTGAACTTCCTTGAGTCAATGGAGCGATTCGAGAGACACATCGGCGAAGCGCTTGAGGAAACGGTTAGGAAGTACGAAGCGATGGACCAGATCGTCGCGGCAGAATACGCCGCAGCCGAACGTCCCGCCGGGAACCACTTGTGGGATGCTCTACGCGTTTCGATCGATCGGCCGAGTGATCCGGCGGCGGATATCGAACGTCCCAAGGCGTGTTCCGAACGCCCCGCACGGGGCACCCGCGCAGCGCTACGCTTCGGGTGGAACGCGCTGGCGCCGATGCATGAACCGCGCTATGACTCCTAAGCGGCAGACAAAACCGGAACTGAAGGTTCTTTTCGATACCAGCATCCTATTTACGGAGATTGCGTACGATCTGACAAGACCTGACGTTCGGCAGTTGATAGAAGAGAACTCCTCGCACCACGATCTGGCGTTGAGTTGGTATCTGCCTAAGGTAGTCGTTGACGAGCGCCAGTACCAAATGCAACAGCGAGCACTTGCGTTGCTGCCGAGTCTTGAGAAACTCGAACGGCTTCTGGGTCACAAATTGAATATCACCCCAGACATACTGGCAACTCGTGTTAAGGCGGCGATTAACGACCAGATCGAGAAAATGTCAATCACTGTCCTGGAACTGGACACCAATGCAGTCGACTGGCCGACTGTCATCAACCGAGCAGTCCGTCGCGAGCCACCTTTCGAAACTGGAAAGACTGAAAAAGGATTCAGAGATTGCCTGATCGCCCAGACGTTCTTTCAGCTAGTCCGAAGCTCACCAACGACGCCCGGTCATTGTCGGCTGGCAGTTGTGACGGGTGACGAGCGCCTCGCTGGGTATGTCCGCGAAGAAACTAACAAAGCAAAGAATGTCCGAGTGCTAGTGAGTGTTGACGATCTGGAAAGCCTTATTAATACGCTCGTTTCAGAAGTCACAGAGGAATTCGTTTCTGACCTCAAGTCACGAGTCCAGACGTATTTCTTCGATAACACGAAGGAATCTGGCCTGTATTACAAGGAGGGACTGTGGGACAGATTGAGGGAGAAATTCGGACACGAACTTGAGGCGGTCTGTAATGAGGGTGAACATAGAACAAATGACGCGTGTTGGATCGGGGCTCCGGTATTCAACCGCAAGGAACGACAACGGACTTATTGGATCACGACGATCACCGTTAATGCAAAGCTCTTCGGGTACCAACGCCCAACAGCACCAACCAGCTCAGGACTAACGACCCTAGCGGATCTTGGGCGGGTGACGTCGGGAATCCACTGGGATGACATTATGGGCGGAAGCCGTCAGAGCCTCGAAAAACAGGAGATTAGGGCTGGAAAGACCAAGTTCCAAGTGCACTGGAGCGTGAACATTACTCAGACTGCCAGCCTCACCTCGCCCAAAATCGAAAGGCTTGAACTGATCGGCACTGAGTGGGACGGTGCATAACACTCTTCCGGCCTTGAGGGGTAAGTTGACGAGTATAGGCGTTCGAACTGCGGCGACATCGAACTGGACCTGACCCGTTTCCGTGGACACCTAATCCTTTGGTAAGAGGAGTCCACGATGCCGAAGACCAGAAAGCCCTACCCGCCGGAGTTTCGCGACCAGATGATCGCGTTGGTCCGGGCCGGTCGCACGCCCGAAGCCCTCGCCCGCGAGTTTGAACCAACCGCTCAGTCGATCAGCAACTGGGTGGCCCAGGCCGATCGCGATACCGGTCGACGAACCGACGGCCCCATGACAGCCTCGGCCGGGTGCCGCCGCTCACGTTTCTGCCGAGGCATTCAGTGGCCGGCCAGTCTCCTTTCGAACTGTCCGCTTGACGGGGAAGCTTACGGAGGCGTCGGCAGTGCATGCCCTGTCATGGCCTTTGACTCGTTCGTGTGACCCTGACCTGCTGGGTGATTTTCGGACCAGCTGACGCTTGAGAGAATGGCGCCCTCGGAAAGTGAGGGAGCCATGAAGAAGAGCAGCTGGTCACGATCCTCCGGGAGGCCGACACGAAGCCGGTCCCGGACGTGGCGAAGCAGCACGGTGTCAGCGGCCAGACGATCTACAGCTGGCGGAAGCACGTTGGCAGCTTGGAACCGTCCGACGTCAAGCGCGTGCGCCAGCTCGAGCAGGAGAACGGCCGTCTGAAGAAGATGGTGGCGGACCGTGACCTGGAGATCGACGTCCTCAAGGAGATCACGAGGAAAAATGGTAGGCACACGCCTGCGCCGGCAGCAGGTCGCGTATACCCGATCACGCGGTCTGTCAGACCGCCGCGCGTGCGCCGTGCTCTCGGTGGCACGGTCGACGTTGGGCTACCAGTCGCGACTGGCCGTGCGGGATGCCCCGGCGCTGGCCGCGATGCGTCGTTTGGCGGCCCAGGGCAGCGCCGTTGCTAAGCTCACGAAGCGGGTGGTCAGGTGGGAACGTCTTGGGTGTATATAGGGTCTAGCTAGCAGCCCGTGGTCAAAGACCGCATGCTGACGCCTCGACGGGTAACAGTTCGAGATGGCGATACGGGGTGAACATGGCCTCGTGATCGGCGAACCGCGTGTCTCGCGGGCTCCAGAGGTCGTGGCGGGCACCCCAGAGTGCCACCACAACCCCGAGCAGCACCGCTAGCTGCCCCTGCAGGCTTCGCGGCGTACCCACTCCGAAGACGGTCCGCATGAGGAGGCCCAGATTGAACCCGCCGACGTGAACGAGCAGCCGCTTCAGGATGTTGGCGTGCCCCCGCAGGTGGGTGCGACGCATCCCGCCGGTCTCGTAGAGATGCGCGTTCGGCCGTTCCAGGTACTGGCTGCGGTGGCGTTGCAGTCGCCGGCCCCGCGCACCCCGGATGCGCCGCCGGTTCGCGTAGACCGCGTCGTGTGCCGCCGAGTGTTTCGTCCACTTCCGCCGGCCACGATCCGGCTCCGCGATGTACGTCCGTAGGTCGAGGGCCGCCAGATCTACCAGGACTTGATTGCTGTGATAGCCCTTGTCGGCCACCACCTCGTCGATCACCCTGGTCTCGTCGTCGGTCACCGCCGCGGCCGCTTCCAGGTCCTCAGCCACCGTCGTCAAGGTCTCCGCGATGGTCGTCGTGTCACCCTGGTCGGCGCCTTGCACCGTCACGCCGACGATGGCACCGGTGTCCAGGTCGACCGCGTGCTCGGCCTTGTGGGCCAGATGCGTCCGGCCATCCTTCATCTTCGTGATGCGGGCCTCGGGGTCGTGCGGGTGCCGCCACTCGCGGTTCCGGCCCTTCTTCGGCCGCTTCCGATCGAGCCGCGCCAGGGCCGCCCGCGTGGGCGTCTCGACGCCAGAGGCCTGCCCCAGTTGCGTCAGGAACGCCTGATAGGTCTCCCCCGAATCGCCCCGCACGATGCTCCGCAGCGCCGCGTTCGCCTCGAGCGCCGTGGCATCGATCCCGATCGTCTTCCCCTTGACCAGCTGCGCCGTGGCCAGCACCTGCACGATCCACGTGAACACCGCCCGATGGGTCTCCACGGCGATCAACCGGCGCGTCCGCGAGATCGTCGAGTGCTCAGGGAGCACTTCGTCGAGCCCCAGGCCCAGGAAGCCCCGCAGCGCCAAGGAGTCGGCGGTGCGCCAGGCGATCCCGCGCTCGAAATCGATACCTTCGAAGTACCCGATCAACAGCAGCCGGAAATAGGTGCCTGGCGTCAGGCTCGGGCGACCCACCCCGTCCGCGTAGAACGGGGCGCACTGGCTTTCCACGAACGCATCGAAGCCATGCGCGTCGAGCACCTGGTTCAACCGTTGGTAGAACGGATGGCCGCCCGTCGTTGGCAGCTCGTTCGCGGCAATCCACAACCCCGGCGTCCGTGCGCGGTCCGTGCGTCGACCCATCGCCATGCCGGCAGTGTAGTACGCGGGATCGATCCTGTCGATCCCCTGACTTTAACCACGGGCTGCTAGCAGCCCGTGGTGAAAGCACCACCGAACGACGGGTCGGCCCAGACATGGCAGTGCCCCACGCGGAGGTCGGCGGCGGCGATGGTAGGTCGAGATAAGATCCACGGCGCGCCCCAACGCGTCTCCGGGAGTCGCATGAGCGACCACAACAGCCGAAGACACGCCACCGCATGCCCCTGAAGACTGCGGGGTGTCCCGACACCCGTGAGCGTCCGCATCAGCAACCCAAGGTTCAGTCCAGCAACGTGCAGCAGGACGCGTTTGAGGATGTTGTCGTGCCCCCGCAGGTATACGCGGCGTAGCCGCCCGGTGGCATAGAGATGGGCAAAGGGGCGTTCGAGTCGTTCCCCGCGCCGGCGCAGCAGGCGTTGCCCGCGCGCGCCGCGAAGACGCCGACGGTTTCGGTAGACGGCGTCGCGCGCCTCCGCCTTGTCTTTCCACTTACGCCTGCCGCGATCTGGTTCCGAGATGTAGCTGCGGAGGCCGATGGCTTCAAGATCGACGAGTTCCTGGTTGCTGTGATAGCCCTTGTCCCCGACGACCTCGGCAAGACGGCCCGCAGGCACCACGGTCTCGATGTGCTCCGCCGCGGTGATCAGCGTCGCGCGGCTCGTCGCCACATCGCCTTCATCGGCGTCCTGCACCGTCACCGCCACGACCGCGCCGGTGTCGAGGTCGACCGCCTGCTCCGCCTTGTGCGCGAGGTGCGTGCGGCCGTCCTTCATCTTGGTGATTCTTGCGTCAGGATCGTGCGGATGGGTCCAGTCGTCGTTCGAGCCTTTCTTCTTCCGCTTCCGATCGATGCGCGCCAGATCGGCACGCGTCGGGGTCTCAATCCCCGAGGCCTGGGCGAGCTGGATCAAGAAGTCCTGATACGCCTCGCCGGTGTCGCGCCGCACGATACTTCGCAGGGCGGCGTTCGCTTCCAGCGTCGTCGCATCGATACCGATCGTCTTGCCCTTGACAAGCTTCGCCTCAGCCAGTCGCTGCAACACCCACGCGAAGACAGCCTGATGCGTTTCCAGGTCGATCAGCCGACGCGTCCGCGAGACCGTCGAATGATCCGGCGGCGCTTCGTGCAGCTCCAGCCCCAAGAAGCTCCGCACGCTCAACGACTCGGCCGCCCGCCACGCGATCGCCCGCTCGGAGTCGAGCCCTTCGAAGTACCCGAGCAGCAACACGCGGAAATACCGGCCGGGCGGCAAACTCGGCCGGCCGATCTCATCCGCGTAGAATCGCTGACAGAGCGACTCGACGTACCCGTCGAAATCCGCTCTCTCGAGAATGTGATTCAGTCGCGTGTAGAACGGGTGCGCGGCGCTGCGAGGCAGATCTTGTGCGGCGACCCACATCGACGTCTGCTTGGGACGTCGCCGTCGTTTGCCCATGGCCATGCGCGTCAGTGGAGTACGCATGATCACTTCTGGCGATCGATCTAATTCGGTGACTTTCACCACGGGCTGCTAGGGCTTGGATCATCAAAATGGAAGTCCCGGTGAAATACTAAGTCCTATCTACAAATCGCCTCTTCGGCTGGGCGGATTCAGGATCTAGCCAGTGCCGAACTCCATCCGATAGCGCTCTGGTAAATCGGATCGCTGCTCCAGTGCTGCTACCAAGTGCCGGCCGTGCCAGATGGCCATAAGTGACGCCATGCGAAAACGTGTCCGTGCCTCCTTCACCGCTTCCGTCTCGTTACTTTTGTCAGGAAACAGGAATTGCGTGCCCGTCCCGTTGGGATGACTGACTTCAGAGAGCCGGTCATAGGTTCGAATGACCGACGCTATTTCGCCGAAGCTCTCGTCGACATCCTCTCCACTGGCTTTCAGCATTTCCATAAGGCGTGTGAACAGTCCGTACTTGCGATCAATGTACTCGATATAGGCGACATCAATCTTCTCCAGGTGGCGCATTGCATCCATGACTTGGACCGGCTCGATCTTCTTCCCCTTGACGCCTGCATAGAACCGGGCCAGCTTGGATTCCAGACGATCACGATCCTTCGCCGCAATCAGCCGCCCCATGTCATGCAAATAAAGGCACCCCATCGCAACCGTTTCGATAAGCGCTCGCCCCAGTACGGCAGCCGGTACGATGTGGTTCTTTGCAAGTAGCAAGCGAATTGCATCGGCAAGGACGACAGAGCGGCGCGCATAGCTGCGCGCCAGCTCAATCATCGAGAAGAGAGGGGTTCCTCTTGGATCGAACGAAATACCGATCGGTTTGTCTGCCCAGAACCGAAGGTCCTGCTCCACCTGCTCAATGCGGGTAGCTGTCAAAGGCGTGTTTTCAATCGGGCTCTTCTCAGTCATCATCCCATGACATCAATGATGGTTCGGTGATGCCTATATCCCGCTTGGTGCCCTGTATCAGGGATTTCCGTTCTATGTCCCGGAAAGTATGGAGTCCATGGGAAGACCGAGGAAGTGCTCACCAGAGGTTCGGGAACGGGCTGCTCGGTTTGTGTTCGATCACCAACACCAGCACGACTCGCGATGGGCCGCGATTCGGTCGGTGGCCCGGGCTTCTCCGGCGGTAGCAGATCGATGTCCACCTCAGCCTCCGTCGGGAGGTCGCTCGGCGAGACGCCGTCAATGATCGTCGCCGTGCCCGCGTGAAGTCTTGGTGCATGGCTTGAACGATTGATGGCGCTCGCGAAGCTCCGTTTGATCAGGCTCAGGCCCCAAGAACGCACCGCCTTCCGGGGCGCCCACGGGAGCCTGCTCCGGCGCCACGCTGACTATCGGTGTCTATAGGCCGACAAGTCCTGATCGCCAAAAGCACGTTGGTCGACAAGCGGTACTTCATCCGGCGGATTACACAGGAGGCCAACTTCCATGTTCTCTAGAAACTCATACCTTTCCACTAGGGTTCTCAACTTGGCCCCCACAGGGTTCAGTGCGTTATAAAACAGCAAGACGAGTTCATAGGACGACATCTGCGCCCTAAGAATTCCAGTGTAGCTGGACTTGTTATCGACATCACTCTCATCTACTAGTGCCTCGTAGCGAAAAGCATCTTGTACTTTAATCGCACTTCGTATCCAATACGGACAGACGTGAGAGCCAAAGGAGGTTCACGTGTGTCTGTATGTTCGAGAACTGACGCTCGCGGAGGGCCGGCGGCTCACGCGGGTCTTGAAGACGACGAAGACGGCAGCGTATTTGCGGCGCGCCCAGGTGGTCGCCTTCTCGGGGCAGGGGATGCGGGCGCGAGCCATTGCCGGGCGATTGTATCTCCACGAAGAGTATGTGCGGGAGCTGATTCGGCGGTTCAACGCCGGCGGCTTCGCGGCGCTGCGGCCGCGGAAAGCGTCCGGCCGGCCGTCCAAGTATGCGCCGGAAGAGATCAGCGTCATGCTGGAGGTCGCGGGGACGCGGCCGCACGACCTGGGCCTGCCGTTCACCGTGTGGTCCCTCCGGAAACTGGCGGCCCATCTTGTGCGGTGCGGGGTGGTCAAGGAGCTGCACGCCACCACGCTGGGCCGCATCCTGCGCGACCAGGGGTTCTCGTTCCAACGCACGAAGACCTGGAAGGAGAGCCCCGACCCCGACTTTGCCGCCAAAAAAAACGCCTCTGTGCGCTCTACCGGGCCGCGCCGCCGAACGCCCGCGTGATCTGTTTCGACGAATTCGGGCCCATCGAAGTGCGCCCCTACCATGGCCGTGCGTGGCGCAGGGTCCGGCACCCGGCGCGGTTGCGCGCCACGTACCGGCGCCGCCATGGCACCCGCCAATACCTCGCGGCGTACGACGTCGCGGACAACCGACTCATGATGCGGTGCTACCGACGCAAGCGATGTCGCGAAGTGCTACTGTTCCTCAAGCACATTCGCTCGACCTACCCACGCCCAACGCGCCTCTACCTCGTCCTCGACAACTTCTCGCCCCACAAGCGACGCGAGGTGACCGACTGGGCCGCCGACCACAACGTGGAGCTCGTGTTCACGCCGACCTACGCCTCGTGGCTGAATCGGATCGAAGCGATCTTCTCGGGCGTCCGCTATTTCGCGCTTGCCAACTCCGACTATCCGGACCATGAGCACAGCCGCCGGGCGATCTTGGCTTACGTCGTGTGGCGCAACCGGCATCGCCACACCGAGCTCGTCAAACGCCGGGAAAAACACAAGATGAGTTTCGCTACGAGGCACTAGCTACAGGATTCGGTAAAAGTTTCGGAAGTAGTGCCCGATCTCGTGCTGGTGTTCTCGATAGAATGGCTCATAGGCTTTGAGAACGATCGTAGGTTGTCCTTCGGGGATGTCCCAGTAGCTGTTGAAATTTAAAGCGGCGGCTCCTCGCTGGTCGTGCTATACGACCGGTGAGCTAAACCGAGGTGAAAGCCTCGCTAGCAAAGGAGCCGCCATGAAGAAGCAGTCTCGCACAGTCCCTCGTCGTCGCCAATCGGAATCCCCGGCGCCTCGCCACCTCCCGTTGGTCGAGATCCTCATTGACACCGAGGCCGAGCTCCAGGAGTTGGTGGTGGCCTCGGGCCTGAAGGTGCTCGAGGCGATGCTGGAAGAGGATCGGGCCGCGGTGTGTGGACCCCGGTATGCACATCAATCGGAGCGGCAGGCCTCTCGCGCCGGGCATGCCCCCAGTCAGGTTGTGCTGGGCGGCCGGAAGGTCGCGATCCGGCGACCGCGCGTCCGCCGCGACGGCACGGAGGTGCCGCTGCCCACGGCGCGGGCGTTCACGGACCCTGACCCGCTGAACCGGCGCGTCGTTGAGCAGATGCTCATCGGCGTGGCGACCCGCCAGTATGCGCGGAGTCTCGACCCGCTCGGCGCCGATATCACCACGCGGGGCACGAGTAAGAGTGCGGTCAGTCGGCGCTTTGTGGCCCAAACGCAAACGCAGCTGGACGCGTGGCGGGCGACGCCGCTCGACGCCCTCGACCTGACGGGGCTCCTGATCGATGGGGTGCACGTCGGCGGGCACTGTATCGTGGTGGCGCTGGGCATTGATAAAACGGGCGCCAAACACCCACTCGGCCTCTGGGAAGGGGCCACGGAGACTGCGACGGTCTGTCAGGGGCTGTTGACCAATCTCGCGAGCCGCGGGCTCCGCACCGACCGGAGCCTCCTGGTGATCCTCGATGGGGCGAAGGCCCTCGACACGGCGGTGACCCAGCTGTTCGGTCGGGCCGCCGTGGTGCAGCGGTGTCAAGTCCATAAGGGCCGGAATATCCTCGAGTATCTCCCCGACGCGCAGCGTCCCTGGGTGAAAGCGATCCTCACGCGCGCCTCTACGCACAGCAACGTCAAGACGGCGCAGCGTCTGCTGCAGGACCTGGCTCGTCGTTTGGACACCGACTACCCGAGTGCGGCCGCGAGCGTACGGGAAGGACTCGACGAAACGCTGACCGTGCTCGGCTTGGGGCTGTCAGAGCGCCTCCGACGATCGCTCGCCACCACGAACGCCATCGAGAGTCTCCTCAGCCGCACGCGCCATGTGAAGCGAAACGTGAAACGCTGGCGCGGTGGGACGATGGTCCTCCGCTGGGTCGCTGCCGGGGTACTCGAAGCGGCGAAGGGGTTCCGTCGGGTGAAAGGATGCAAGGATATGCCAGCGCTGGTGGCCGCCCTCCGGGCACGCGACGCACGGTTAGGACTCGGGGAGTCGTCAGAGATGGTCGCGTAGTCGTGAACCGAGCCGCCGCTGAATTTCAACAGCGCACGGGACATCCCCTGTCCTTCATTGTTGTGCTCAGCGTTGGCTTTGGAGTGCTGTTTCGTGAATCGATTGTAAAACACTTTGAAACAATCACGCCCAGTGGTTGTGACTGTATGTGTACCAGGTGATCGTATGTCCAATGCCTTCACAATGTCATGATGAAGTCGCACTATCTGAAAGAAGGTACGCTCGAAATTCTGGAGCTTCACGGCGGCAGTCTGATCATTTAGCGCACGGGCCGAATGTGCCAACTCCTTCGTCGAGTCAAGCCCATTCTTAGTTGAAACTCTCTACGGCTCCTGATTCATCACGCGGCTTTCTTCTTCGACGTCGTCGTGTCTATCTTCAGTTCTCGCTTCAGCGCGGCACGGAGCGTGGGCAGGTGGCGGTAGCCCATCACCTTGCGCAAGCGCGGTTCGATGTCGAGGAGCGCAGTGGCCAGCCAGCGGTGGCGTTGGCTCGAGTTCTGCCAGTGATCGACCTTCGCACAGCGTTCCTCGACGAGCGCATTGATGGACTCCAGACAGTTCGTCGTCTTCAGTGACCGGCCCAGCACCCCGTACAGCCCGAGGCGATGCAGCGTCAGGGTCTCGTCCAGGCCTTCGGCCAGGCTGCCGGCCGCGGATTGGTTCCGGTCCTCCAGCTCGCGATGGAGCGTCTCGAGCGCACCCAGAGCCTCTGGATACGCCGGGCGGTTGTAGGCGCGCTGGAGGCGCTGGCGCCACACCGCCTGCTCGCGCTTGGCCAAGTGACTCACCACGTTTTCACGCTTGTGCCACTGGCACCGGTGGACCAGGGTCCGGTCCCGAAAGGCCTTCCGGACGGCCGCACGCAGCCCCTTGCCGCCGTCGAGGATCACCAGCACGCCCTGGGAGAGGTCGAGGCCCCGCTCGACCAACGACCGCAGGAACGGCGTCAGCACCCGCTCGTTCTCCGTGTCCGTTTCGACCAAGCCGAGGAAGCGTTTTTCCCCGGACATCGTGATGCCTAGCGCGATGACCATCGTGGCCTCGGCGAACGTCTTGCCATCCAGGACCACGGCCACCACGTCCTCACCGGACAGGTCCCGCTCTTGGAACTCCCGGAGTTGCGCCGCGCTGGCCTGGATAAACCCCCGGGACACCGTCGACCCCGACAGCCCGATCGCCCCGGGAATCGCCTCGGCGGCAGCCTCGTAGTTGCGGCATGAGATCCCATACAGCACGCGCTTCAGCAGCAAGTCGTTCACCGCACCATCGCCATGCAACGCCGCGTACGACCGCAGCGGAATCTCGCCGCCCGCGACACGACGAATCCGCGGTACACGAATCGGCACGCGCTGCCCCGCCAGGCCCACCGTCCCGGGGTTGCCGCCGTGACGGCGTCCCCCGATCGACGCGTCCTTGCGGGCGTAGCGCTCGCCGGCCAGCGCCGTCACCTCCGCGTCGAGCACCTCCTCCACGTGCATCAAGCCCAGGGGGACCAAGGAGCGGATCAGCTCCACCTTGGCGTCGAGCTCCAGATCGGCGTAGTCCTCGCGGCGGACGATGTCGACCGGACCCAGCGTGCGACCCTTCTTGCGCTTCCTGACCGGACGTAGGACACTGCTCATCTCGGCTCCTTTCTCTCGTGGGGTGATGTCCGTTTGTGTCAACGTCATCAAACCACAGGGTTTGGAGCCGCTTCAATTTCCAACTAACTTTCGCTCACCCTCCCTTCGTCGAGAGCCTCAATTCTTTACTTTGGAGAACGATAGTCAGTAGAAGCGCCAACAGGCCGAGTAGGGCAAAGAGTGGATTCAACGTTCCACCAAGAAAATCGCCGAACTCACCCCAGCGCGAGTGATCCGCCTCGATCTCTCCAGGAAAAAAGCGAACGTAGACGTACAACTCCACGATCAAGGCGGCAACCGCGACCGCAAAGATGAAGCCTAGAACCCCTGGAACTGATACCGCCAGAAGTCGCCGCGAGTCGATGCTCATTGGCCTAGTGTCCCGTCCAGTGGTTCGCAACATAACCTGCTGCTAGTCATGGACCGTTACGGTCCGAAGCGGGAATCGCGCGATGCTCGGAGAATATCGCCGACGATCCTAGCTTACATCCCAAGACGCCGCAGCCCGGTCGGCCGCGCGAGTCAAAAGCGCGGCGGCGCTCGAAACCTACTCACGCAACCTCGACGATCACATCATAGACACAGAGCTACAGCCTCATCGCCTACTGCGGCGTACGATCACCGGCATCGCTACATCACCGGGCCGTGGCCCCACTGAGGTAGGCCGCACAGTCGTCCATCAGGGGTGTCGGGCGTGATCGTCGCCACATAGCTCGGGTCCAGTCCCCACCGTGGGTACGGTGTCAGCGCGGCGACGACTCCTCTGGTCGACGTTCGCCGGTGAGGTAGCCGGCCCAATCGTCCATGAGCCGCCGCCGCCGCTCGAACAAGTCCGAGCGGGCGTAGGCCGCCTCGACCGGATTCTGGACTCTGTGCGCCAGCGGCGCCTCGACGACTTCGCGCGGATGGTCCGTCTCCTCGGCCGCCCAGTCCCGGAAGCTGGATCGGAATCCGTGCGGCACGCAGGCGATGCCGCAGCGTGCGAGCAGAAGGCGCAGTTGCGGGACAACCAGCCGCCGGCCGCTCCGGCTAGGGAACACGAGCGGGCCGTCGCCGAGCGTCCGCGCGGCGGCGAGGATCGCCAGCGCCCGCCTGCACAGCGGGACCCGGTGGTCGCGGGCTACTTCGCCTGGAAGCGGGCGTTCCACCTGCCACGAGCCGCATGGCTGGCCGTGCCGTTCGCCACGGCCGCCGTCGTGGCCAACGTGTACCCGTTCACCGGCCGGAGCGATACCGGATTGCTGATGATCCTGCACCTACCGATTGCGCTGTGGCTGGTCGTCGGAGTCGCGTGCGTCGGGAGGCGCTGGTGGGCGGAGTCCGGGCGGATGGACTTCGTGCGCTTCTCGGGCGAGTTATTCATTTACTACGTGCTCATCGCGATGGGCGGCGGCGTGCTCATCGGTTTCACGCTGATGATGTTCGCCGCCATCGACGTCGACGCCGAGTGGCTGGCCCAGAGCTGGATGATCCCGTGCGGTGCGGCAGGCGCGGTGATCGTGAGCTCCTGGCTCGTGGAAGCCAAGCAGAGTGTGATCGAGAACATGGCGCCCGTGCTGACACACCTGTTCACCCCCCTGTTCACCCTGCTGCTGCTGGCGTTTCTGGGCACGATGGCGTGGACCGGCAACCCCATCGACGTGCAGCGCGAGGTGCTCATCGCCTTCGACCTGCTGTTGGTAGTTGTCGTGGGCCTCGTGCTCTACGCCGTGTCGGCGCGTGAGCCCGACGCTGCGCCCACCGCGTTCGACCGACTACAGCTGCTGCTGGTCGTCAGCGTACTCCTGGTCGATGCGCTGGCGCTGGCGGCCATCGCCGCGCGCATCACGGAGTTCGGCTTCACGCCCAACCGCGTGGCCGCGCTCGGCGAGAACCTGATCCTGCTGGTCAACCTGGCGTGGTCGGTGCCGCTCTACGCGCGCTTCCTGCGCGGACAGGGCGAGTTCGCGGCGCTCGAGCGCTGGCAGGTGACGTACCTGCCCGTCTACGCGGCCTGGGCCGTCGTCATCGTCTTCCCTCCGCTGTTCGGCTTCGCCTGAAGCCGAGGCTGAGACCTGGCTACGCCGGCCTGAAAGGTGCCTTCTCGGAACTGCCGCCCAGGGTAGTGTCGACGCTCGGCGTCAGCCATGACCCAGCCAGCGAGGGTTTGAACGGGTGAGTCTTCGAACGCGTCCGAGAGTTGGTGCCGGCTCGACGGCAGCAAGGTCACTTGGCTGGGTACGCCAGTCGCAACACCTCCCCTGCTGTCTGTTGTACGATAGGCAACGAGTCGGGAGGTCGTGCTCCACCTGCCGTGCCCACTTGCGCAGCGTCTCCGCCGTGCACCCGAACTGATCCGCAATGGATCGCATCGCCGCCCACTCTGACTCGTGATCTGCCGCATGCTCAACGACCATGCGCACTGCGCGTTCGCGAACCTCAGGGGCATACCGACTGGCTCGTGACATAGAGCCATCCTCTCAAGGAATAGGCCCTCTCGAAATCCCAGAGCGGTTCACACCCCTCCGTGTCGCGGGACACCCTCAAACATGACGCCTCAAAAGGTGCCAAAGTGGACGACGATTGTGGCTCACACCGCGTAAATTGAATCGAGGACATCATCATGACAGTCCTTATCTCGCAGTACACCGTTTATCTGTTTGGTGTCGTGATCGTCGCGCTGTCTGTGTGGGGGTTCGTGGTCCCGAACCGACTGATCGCTCTGGTCACAGGCTCGATGAACAGGAGTTCGGGCCTCTACGTTGGCATCGGCTCCCGAGTCGTGCTGGGCGTGGCGCTGATCGTCGCGGCCCCTCCGGCCAGGTTTCCGACGCTGTTCGCGGTACTGGGCTGGATCTCCATCGCTGCGGCCATCGCGCTACCGTTGTTCGGCCGGGCGAGGCTTCGCGCGCTCCTTGGCTGGTTCGAACGCATACCCACGACACTCGTTCGTCTGTGGTTGGTGTTCGGCGTGGTTTTTGGCGCCTTTCTCCTGTACGGCGTCTAACCCCAGAGCTTACAGAATAGCTATGGCGTGTATCGCCCCAGGGTTCTTGGACATCGTTAAAGGCACTCATGCTACACCGCCGCGTCCAGGCCGACGAGGTCGCGTCGCACTTGAGCCGGGCTGCGGTAGTCGTATTTCTCCAGCATCCAGTGCGCGTTGTACGTCCGCTTGAACTCGAGCAAGGCCAGGCGGAGCTCCTCGATCGTCTCGAAGCGCCGTACCCACAAGACGTTTTCCTTCAGCGTGCGGATGAAGCGCTCAGCGCCGCCGTTGCCTTCGGGCTCCCGCACGAAGCTCGGGGAACTTTCGATGCCGAAGAACGCGACCTCCTGTTGAGAATCGTCGGCCAAGTAGTTCGACCCGTAGTCATGACGCAGTCGCACTCCGCGGGCGGCGCCTTCGCCGATGCCCCCGAAGCGTTCCCGGAGGCCCTGGCGAATCGGCTCCAGGGCCTCGAAGCGGTTCCCGCGCTTGGCGGCGTGGAGCCCGATGCACTCGGTCGTGCAGTGATCGACGGCCACGACCACGCAGGCCGTCCCCTCGCCCGCGGTCACCGTGCCCGTCATGTCGGTGCCCCACATCACGTCCGGCGCCTCGGTGGTGATCGTGCCGTCGTGCGCCTTCGGGCCATGCGCCTGGTCCACACGGTGCGGGGCCTGGAGCTTGTGCTCGCGCATCACTCGGCGCCCCCGCTCCTTCGCAGTCCGAATCCCCACGACCCGCAGCTTCGCCCAGACTTTCCGGTAGCCTTCCCCATGAAACGGCGACGCTGCGGCACGTGTCCGATCCCGGCCTCGTCCGGGATGACCACCGGCCGGCACCGCCTCTATCGAGCCGTCATCGTCCGCATGCGGTACCATCAGCCGACCGTTGATTACGTCGCCCGCCGCACGGCGGACGGCCGAACCAAGCGAGAGAGCATTCGGTGCCTGAAACGTTCCCTCGCTCGCGAGATCTACCAGCGCGTCATGACCGACTTCCGCGCTCGCCAAACGATCATCCAGGCCGCCTGAACGAGTGTCTTGACATATAGGGGCGTCAGTACCGCCGTGACTGTGACGGGGAGATATAGCGCTTTCACATGCGACTTGACCCTCTCATCATCTGAGGGGCAGGAGGAAACGGACAATGGCCCGGATCACGTCGTCCCCCGCGAGCAATTCGTCGGCGTTGTGATCGGCTTCCGGAACGACAACAAGCGTCTTTCGAGCCGAAGCCGCCTCGTACAGGCGCCGACTCGAGGGTGAGCGAAAGTTAGTTGGAAATTGAAGCGGCTCCAAACCCTGTGGTTTGATGACGTTGACACAAACGGGCATCACCCCACGAGAGAAAGGAGCCGAGATGAGCAGTGTCCTACGTCCGGTCAGGAAGCGCAAGAAGGGTCGCACGCTGGGTCCGGTCGACATCGTCCGCCGCGAGGACTACGCCGATCTGGAGCTCGACGCCAAGGTGGAGCTGATCCGCTCCTTGGTCCCCCTGGGCTTGATGCACGTGGAGGAGGTGCTCGACGCGGAGGTGACGGCGCTGGCCGGCGAGCGCTACGCCCGCAAGGACGCGTCGATCGGGGGACGCCGTCACGGCGGCAACCCCGGGACGGTGGGCCTGGCGGGGCAGCGCGTGCCGATTCGTGTACCGCGGATTCGTCGTGTCGCGGGCGGCGAGATTCCGCTGCGGTCGTACGCGGCGTTGCATGGCGATGGTGCGGTGAACGACTTGCTGCTGAAGCGCGTGCTGTATGGGATCTCATGCCGCAACTACGAGGCTGCCGCCGAGGCGATTCCCGGGGCGATCGGGCTGTCGGGGTCGACGGTGTCCCGGGGGTTTATCCAGGCCAGCGCGGCGCAACTCCGGGAGTTCCAAGAGCGGGACCTGTCCGGTGAGGACGTGGTGGCCGTGGTCCTGGATGGCAAGACGTTCGCCGAGGCCACGATGGTCATCGCGCTAGGCATCACGATGTCCGGGGAAAAACGCTTCCTCGGCTTGGTCGAAACGGACACGGAGAACGAGCGGGTGCTGACGCCGTTCCTGCGGTCGTTGGTCGAGCGGGGCCTCGACCTCTCCCAGGGCGTGCTGGTGATCCTCGACGGCGGCAAGGGGCTGCGTGCGGCCGTCCGGAAGGCCTTTCGGGACCGGACCCTGGTCCACCGGTGCCAGTGGCACAAGCGTGAAAACGTGGTGAGTCACTTGGCCAAGCGCGAGCAGGCGGTGTGGCGCCAGCGCCTCCAGCGCGCCTACAACCGCCCGGCGTATCCAGAGGCTCTGGGTGCGCTCGAGACGCTCCATCGCGAGCTGGAGGACCGGAACCAATCCGCGGCCGGCAGCCTGGCCGAAGGCCTGGACGAGACCCTGACGCTGCATCGCCTCGGGCTGTACGGGGTGCTGGGCCGGTCACTGAAGACGACGAACTGTCTGGAGTCCATCAATGCGCTCGTCGAGGAACGCTGTGCGAAGGTCGATCACTGGCAGAACTCGAGCCAACGCCACCGCTGGCTGGCCACTGCGCTCCTCGACATCGAACCGCGCTTGCGCAAGGTGATGGGCTACCGCCACCTGCCCACGCTCCGTGCCGCGCTGAAGCGAGAACTGAAGATAGACACGACGACGTCGAAGAAGAAAGCCGCGTGATGAATCAGGAGCCGTAGAGAGTTTCAACTAAGAATGGGCTTGACTCGCCGACTCTGCTGGATGGGCACAACTCGATCGTGCTCGCCCGCAATGACGAGCAGCGGCGATCGGATCCGGTGAATCCGATCGATCGACGGGAACCTGTCCCGCAGCAGCAGCCGCACCGGCAGGAACGGATAGTGATGCTGTCCCACGTCCGCCATCGAGGTGAACGGCGATCGCAGGATGAGGGCAGCGGGCGGGTGCTCGACGGCCAGGCCGACAGCCACGGCTGCCCCCAGCGACTCGCCGAAGTACACCAGGCGCGAGCCGTCGACATCGGAGCGACCCCGCAAGTACGCTCGGGCGGCACGACCATCTGCAGCGAGACCGTTCTCCGTTGGGGCCCCGGGATTGCCGCCGTAGCCCCGATAGTCGAAGAGCAGAACCTGCAATCCGTGTTCATGCAACGTCGCCGCCAGCGGCCCCCGGTACCCTCGATTGCCAGCGTTCCCATTGAACACCAGGACGGTGAGCCGTGGTGAGAGCCCCGATGCCGCTAGGAACCACCCGCTTAGCTCGAGCCCGTCGGCTGTCTTGAAGGTTACCGACTCAACAGGCGTCAACCCGATTTCAGCGGGCGTCGGCACGTGAGCCGTTGGGAAATACATCAACCCGCGTTGCAATGCCCAGAACAACACCAGGACAGCACCGATCACGGTAACGAGGCTGGCCGCAGCGATCATGGCGCGACGCATCGCTCCACACGCTCCGGCACATGCCGTCCGGTCACACTTGGTATCTCCCTACGTAGACGACTCCGTGCGGCCCAGGTTCTCGCCTCGACGCAGGACAAAAAAGTAGACACCCGCGTTGACGGCGACAACGGCGCCACCCAGGAAGAGCTGAAGCTCGCGCGTGAGTTCATCCGGGTACACCAGCGGGACGAGGTACCGCTCGATGAAGCTCACCGAGTACCCCTCCCCGCCACCAGCTCGGCGAAACATGTTCTCGAGAGGCGTTAAGGGACATCTCCATCCAAGCAACTCGACGGCGGCGCCCCACGCCACGGCAGGAAGATGCGCCAAAGGCATCCAGCGCCAGCGGAAAGCGAGCAGACCGCCAACGAGGACGAACACAATGAAAGCGACGTGCACGAGGATGACGAGATCGGCCAGCACTGTCACGCGCGGTCTGCGGCTGGTGCCGCGATACTCCAGAGCCCGGTCTGGGCGATGTGTCGATGGATCATAGATCCCCGAATACTAAAGGCTGAGACGAGCCAGCTGCTGGGCTGTCTCGGCCTGCAGTCCAACCTTTTAGCCAACTTTTTGACCTTGAGGAGCGTTTTGTGCGGCATGGTCAGGTTGACAAAAGGCTCGTCGATCACCTCCCTCAAGATACTAGGCTCACGCCCGTCGTGAACCCGCCATGCTGGCATCAGAAACGGCCGTCAGCCTCAACATGACAATACCGTCGCCGTCCACCAGGGAAAGATGAGGGGCTACGATGTCGGCGCCGCCCGATCTGCAACCGCCTGGGCGAGATGTTCGACGTCGGTCCAGTTGTTGTAGACCTGAGCCGCCACCCGGACCCAGACCCGGCCGACGTGTGCGTGCACCTGGACTTCGATGCCGTCTTCGAACAGCAAGGCGTCCCGCAGACGGACCGCCTCCGCGCGGGTGGACCCCAGCGACGCGGGCGCGGGCACGGTCACCATGGCGCCCACAGAGGTTTCGCCGAACCCGAGGGTCGTGCCCCAGCGATCGGCCAAGAATTGGCCCGCCCGCCACGCGAGGTCGTGGTTGTGAGCCAGCACGGCGTCGAGGCCCAGTTCGCGGAGGAACGCGATGCCTTCAGGCGCCGCCAGGAACGGGGACGGATCGCGCGTCCCCACCCAATCGAATTCTCGGGTGAATCCTTCGTCCAGACCCCACGAGATCACCGTCGGATGGAGATCCGTCTGGCGAGCGGGAGCCGCCCACAGGAACCCACAGCTTCTCGGCGCGCATGCCCATTTATGCAGGTTCGCAACGTAGTAGTCGGCGCCGATGGCCGCGACGTCGAGCGCGATTCCGCCCGGCGCGTGCGCCCCGTCCACCAGGACCGGCACGCCCCGGGCGTGGCAGCGTTCCGCGATGGCGGCCACCGGAAACACCAGCGCGCTCTCGGCGGCGATGTGATCGACGATGACGAGACGGGTATGCGGGCCGACCGCCTCAGCGATACGATCCACCAGCGCATCGGGATCGAAGTGGGGATAGGGCACCGGGATCGTGCATACAAGGGCTCCGCGGGCTCGGGCCACGAACGCCGCAGTGTTCGCGATCGCCCCGTAGGCCTGGTCGGTCAGTATCAGCTCGTCGCCTGGGGTCAGAGGCAGCGAACGTAACACGGCGTTGATGCCAGTCGTGGCGTTGTCGACAAATACCAGATCCTCGCCGCGCCCGCCGACGAATGCGGCAACCAGGGCGGCGGCCTCGCGCAGGAGCGTCGGCGTAGACCGCGACGATCCTGGAAAGTTCCACAGCTCCCGTAAGAGGAAGGCGGCCGGCTGGCGTTCGATCTGATCGCGAATGGCCTGTTGTGCGGCGAGCACCCGCGTTGGTACGACACCGACGGTGCCATGATTCAGATAGGTCACCGCTGGATCGAGGGACCAGTGCTGGCGCATCGGACGACCGAACGCCATCGTCTCGGGCTTGAGGTCGGGCAGCATGTAACCTAGTGTATCGACATCTACTGCGGCATAGAGGAGCTGCTGCCGCTCGTGCCGGTCAACGGCACTCCTCGACGCCGGACCAGCTTGTCGCTTGTCTGGAGCAACACGCACCGCGGTCATACGTTCTCGGCGAGCACGCTCAGCCGCATCAAATACGAGCTTGGACTCGCCTCCGCTCCGCACCGGCCAGCGACACCTTGGCCATCCGGACTTCGTCCGCGGCGGCCGCGTCGACGCGGCGTTAAACTAGTCCAGTTAAATGGATACCCCCAAAGGGAGCAATCATGAAGCGACTAATCATCATCGGCTTCGTTCTGGCGGCCCTCGCCGCCGCGTGCGGACAGCCCCCGGTTCCGGAGCCTGAAGAGGCCACCCCGTCAGCGAGTCTCCCCGCCTGCGACCCCGACAACGGCGGGATCACGCTGCCCGACGGATTCTGCGCGCTGGTCGTGGCCGACGGCCTCGGCGCCGCGCGGCATCTGACCGTGGCGCCGAACGGCGACATCTACGTCGCCATCCGGAACCAACAGGACACGCTGGGCAGCATCGTGGCGCTGCGCGACACCGACGGCGACGGCCGCATGGACGTCGAGGAGCGATTCGGCGCGGACGGCGGCACGGCAATGAAGCTGCACGGCGGCTACCTCTACCTCGGCCGCGACGTTGCGATCGAGCGCTACCGGATGCTCGCCGACTCGCTCGTGCCGGAGACGCCCCCGGAGGTCCTCGTCACGCTGCCGGACCAGGAGGGCCACCGCGCCAAGGGAATCGCCTTCGACGGCGAAGGCGGGATGTTCGTCAACGTCGGAGCGCCGTCGAACGCTTGCCAGCCGGGCGGCCGCGTCCCGGAGGAGCCGGGCGAGGACCCCTGTGCGCTGCTCGAGCAGCATGGCGGCGTCTGGAAGTTCGACGAGGCTGCGGCCGATCAGACGCAGGCGACGGGCGAGCACTACGCGACTGGCATGCGGCAGAACTTCGCCATGGCGTGGCACCCGGCTGAGGGCGGGCTCTACCTGGTCCAGCACGGGCGGGATCAGCTCAACACCTTGTGGCCCGGTCGGTTTACCGACGAGCAGAACGCCGAGCTGCCGTCGGAGGAGTTCCTGAAGGTCGAGGAAGGCTCGAACTTCGGCTGGCCCTACTGCTTCCACGACTGGCAGCAGGGCAAGCGGGTGCTCAATCCGGAGTACGGCGGTGACGGTGAGATGGTCGGCCGGTGCGACGAGTACCCGCCGCCGCTCATCGGCTTCCCCGGCCACTGGGCGCCGAACGACCTGATGTTCTACGCCGGGGCGATGTTCCCGGCGCGCTACCAGGGCGGCGCGTTCATCGTCTTCCACGGCTCGTGGAACCGCGCGCCGCTGCCGCAGGGCGGCTACAACGTCGTTTTCGTCCCATTCACCGGCGCCGAGCCGACGACCGGCGACTACGAGATCTTCGCCGACGGCTTCGCCGGTCAGGTGCCACTGATGGAGCGCGACGACGCCACTTACCGGCCCTCGGGCGTTGCCCAGGGCCCGGACGGCAGCCTCTACATCGCGAACGACAAGACCGGCCGGATCTGGCGGGTGGTCTATCAGGGGTGATGGCAGCGCGAAACCTGCAGGCGCTGACGCCTTCGCGGCCGGAGTCCAGCTGGGCAGGCGAGTGAGGTCGTCCTCGGCTGTGAGATCCTCAATCGGCTGACCGCCCTCGGCCGACCAGCGTCGTATCGCATCGGCAAGTGAGGATCCTGTCGGTTGGCATCGTGCGGGCCAGTGACGATTCGTGCAACAACGCCCTCAAGAGCCATCGCGTAGTTCCGCACGCATCTCGCAATGGTTACTGGATTCTTGTTCGCAACGTGGGACGCTCGCCGGTGCCTATCACGGTCAGTTCCTCGGCACACTAGCGAGGAGCGCTGCCACAATGTTGCCAAGACTGGGGTCGACTCAGGAGGACTCCAGAGGACTGGAGAGCACGACCGCATGGCTGGAACGTGATGACTGATATAGACTTGTTGCCAGAAGTCCTTTGCCATCATTAACTTAGCAAATCACGTGGTTCGGGTTCGAATCCCTCTACCTCCGCCACTTATTTACGGTAACATGTTTGTTATCAATATTTTATGTTTACTATATTGAGATAGGTCCCCCATATAGTCCCCATGTTATAGCGTCAGGCTTTCCGGACGTTTCCGATGCGCGCCGCGTGCTCTAATACCCGTTTCTTTCGCCGAATGTCCCGCTGAGCAAACGAATACACCTCGCGACGTGGTGGAGGCGGCGCTCGCCCATACGGTGCGCAACCCGACCGAGGCGGCCTATGTGCGCAGTGATCTCTTCGAGTGCCGGCGCCGCCTGATGGACGACTGGGCCGCCTACCTAGATGGCGAGAACCGGCAGGTCGTCCGGCAACGCCGGTAGCGCCCGCACCGCGTCGCGTCATGCGCTCCGCTGGCGTTCCCATCGACTGGGGGGCAGTAGCGCTGCGTTGACGACGGCCTGCTGCCGCCCGAGGGCATCGCCCGCGCGGCGGGACCCTAATCGCCGCGGCGCGCCAGCGCCGCCACAGCTTCCGCATATTCTTCAAGCGCCGCCTGCCCCTTCGGCGTCAAACCATAGACCCCGCGGGGCGTATCCGTGGCGCGTTCGAACCAGCCGTAATAGTCGGCACGCAGGATAGCTCCGGCCCTGGCAACAGCAGTGGCCTTGGCGACGAGCGCCGCTTTTGTCGGGCCATGCTGGCGGAGGTGCCAGGCGCAGCGGAGAGAGTCCTGCCGATAGGCGGTCATGATCTGCCGCCGGGTCGAGCCGCCCTCTGTCGGATCGCCAACCCGCCGCTGGAACTCCCGCAGCAACCGTCCGAGTCTGGGTGTACGCCTGCGCGGCCGGTAGACGGCCGGATCGAGTAACGCCTCGACGAATGACCGTGCATCACGCTGCACCGTCAAGAGCCCGAGCCCGAGCCGGCGGCAGAGCGCCAGGGCGTCTTGCCGGCGGGTCGTACGGCCGGAAAACGGCGGCACGGCCAGATAGACCGTGTCGGAGAGATCCTGCCGCGCGATCCCCTGAAAGACCAGCGACAAGGAGAACCTGGTCTTCAGCTCAACGATGACTGGTGGTTCGTCGCCCCGGATCGCGACGAGGTCACAGCCGGTGACCTCTCCCTTCACGGCATAGCCCTGAGCTTCGAGAAACGCCTTGACCGGGCGGTAGAGGGTCGTTTCGCGCATGGGGGGAGTCTGCCATGCCCAGACGGCGAAGGGGGGACCCATTCCATGACCCCACACACGACTGTCTCGACCAGCACTTCGAGCGCGCTTGTTGCCAGCCGATTACGTCTATGTAGTAAGGCAACTTCGGGCACCATACAGTAGCGTGGTTTCACTGACGCTGACGGTCAGGTCGACTGAACAGGAGAAGAGGTCCGTTTTGACCCTGGCACAGCGAAGAACCGCGAGGGCCGAGTCTTTCCCCTCACGAACGCTCTCCGTACGCTCCTCGAGCGGCATCAGGTTTCGGGTGGCGCTGTCGGACATCGCGGCCGAGAACAACTCGACGATCGTGTTCCCGCAGCCTGTCGGCGTGATAAGGAGGCCATCCGAGGCAGGCAAATTGGTAATTCTTGCTAGATGGCCACAGGAGCGTTCACGTTCACCGGGTGTCTGAAGGTTGCGTTCCGGGGATCGCGCATCACGTCCGACACCCGTAAGGTGCGATTAATGGGCCGACCACTCATCTGGCCTCTCGATAGTAGAGACGGAGCAGCCAGCCGAGGTGCCCACGCCTCTGAACGTCCGCGTCCGCACCGCGAGGCCCACGCGTCGGAGTGGGTGGTGCTGCAGTCGGTCGCGCCGAAGCTCGTGTGCACGGCCGCGACGCCACGCGGCTGTCGCGGGCGCGTTGCACCTGATCGATCCTGGTAAACTAGCACGCCGACCGGGGTGATTCCGCACGCTCGGATCCTCTCGGGCTGGGATCGCTGTCGGGCAGTTTCGAATCATGCACCAGCGCCGCTACAAGCAGCCGGCTGCATCCACAGCATGGAAGACATGAAGATGACGGTCTTGATAACAGGCTCAAGCGGTCTGATCGGGGCTGCGCTGAGGTCGTTTCTCGGTGGGCGTGGTTATCACGTCCGCTGCCTGCGTCGGGCGGTGTCAGCCTCGGATACATCCACGTCGTGGAACCCGGCCGACGGGACGTTCACTGCGGGGGCCTTCGATGGGGTCGACGCGGTCGTCCATCTGGCCGGCGAGAGCGTTGCCGGCGGTCGATGGACGGCAGCCCGCAAGGCTCGGATTCGTGAGAGCCGCGTCACCGGCACCCGCCAGTTGTGCGAGGAACTGGCAAGACTTGACACACCGCCGAAGGTGCTGGTGTCCGCTTCCGCGATCGGTTTCTACGGCGACCGGGGTCGCGAACTCCTCGACGAGTCGGCGGTGGCGGGAAGCGGGTTTCTTCCCGAGGTATGTCACGCGTTGGAGGCTGCGGCCACGCCGGCTCGCGAGCGAGGCATGCGGGTCGTGCATCTGCGTATCGGGATTGTCCTCAGCCCGCTGGGCGGAGCCCTCGCGCAAATGCTGAGGCCATTCAAGCTCGGCGCCGGTGGGGTTCTCGGCGCTGGGGACCAGTACATGAGCTGGATTGCCCTCGATGACCTGCTCAGCATCGTGCAGCACGCGCTGATTGACGACTCCGTCAGTGGACCGGTCAACGCCGTGGCACCACAGGCGGTAACGAATCGTGAATTCACAAAGACGCTGGGCGCTGTCCTGCGCCGTCCGACATGCTTGCCGGCTCCGGCTTTCGCGCTTCGCCTCGCGTTCGGGGAGATGGCGGACGCACTGTTGCTCGCGAGCACACGGGTTGACCCAGCGGTACTGCGCACGGCCGGTTTCAAGTTCGCCTTTCCGGACCTAGAGGGCGCCCTGCGTCACGTGCTGGCGCGAGGCTAGGTTCAGGCAGAAAAGAAGGTCGCGTCTCAAGAATGACGTTGAGGCGACGAGTGGCAGAGTAGGCTGATGAGGAGCGAGTCGGCCGGCGACCAACCGCGAATCGGCCGTCTATTGGGCGTCAACTAATAGTTTACTGGCTGCTACGGGGTGGTTTCAGGGCCCCGCCACCCGACCGCGGCCCAAGGACTCGCGACGGTGAGCGATGTCGGCCACGTGGGTCCCAGGCGGCGGCGATGGCTGCGCCGACATCTGGCGCTGGGGCCGAAATAGCCCGAGCCTTCCCGTCCGCACGGGACGCACCACTGGTGGAGCCATTTGTGGGTCTGATCAATCCAGATCCGCGAACACCGGCGCGTGATCGGACGCAGTGCGACCTTCCTTCTTCTTGCGGTACTCGCGATCGATCTCCACGCGGCGCACACGCGAGACCACGGCGGGCGTACCCAGTAGCAGATCAATGCGCAGCCCCAGATCGCGATGGAAGGAACCGCCCCGGTAGTCCCACCAGGAGAACTTCTGCTCCTCCGGGTGCACGTGGCGAAACAAGTCCGTGAGCTTCAAATCGAGGAGGGACCGGTACCGGGATCGCTCCTCGGTGGTGCAGAAGATCGACCCGTCGGCGGCGGCGCCCTGCCAGCAGTCCAGTGCCGCCGGGACGATGTTGAAATCCCCGCCAATGACGAACGCGACATCCCGGTCGAGGCCGACCAGGTAGTCGCGCAATGCGTCGAGCCAAGCGAGCTTCCGGGGGAAGTCGGGATGGTTGAGGGTCTTGCCGTTTGGGCAGTACACCGTGGCGAAGTGAAGACCGGAGACCTGCACGCGGAGTAGACGCGCTCCGTCGTTCTCGCGGTCGGGTAGCCCCCGTGTTTCCGCCTCTGCTGGTGTGCGGCTGAGCACCGCGACGCCGTTCCAGCCCTTCTCGCCGTGGACGACGGCGTGATACCCGAGGGCCCGGAAATCGGCGTGCGGGAAATCCTCGTTGCTCGCCTTCACCTCCTGCAGGCCCACCATGTCCGGCGCGCGGTTCTTCAGCCAATGCGTGATGAACTCCATGCGCGCCCGCACGCCGTTGACGTTCCAGGTGGCGATACGCATGGCCTGCCAGTATCGCACTGCCACTTCATGCACGGGGCGGGGAATCGTCTACACGGCGGCGGCGCGACCCACTTCGAAGTGTTCTATAACCAACGACGCCGGCACTCGACACTTGGCCAGATCAGTCCAGCGGCATTTGAACGACGCGCGAACGAAGAGGGTGTGGAGCCTGTGGAAAACCGCCAAGGACGCGGTTTCCCACAGGCTCTACACCCGTTGTCTTTTTCAATGAGAAAAGAACAGACAACGAAGAACGATCAACTCAACGACACCGTCCACTGAATCGGATCATGGCCACGTGGTCACGCGACCAGACATTGAAGGCGCCAAGCCTCTCGTGCGAACGGCTGCCGATATCGAGATGTAAGTGGTTTATGTATAGTAGTTTAGAGTGCGTTCCCCGCCACTTTCCCAACACTGTACCCCACAAAATCAACGGGACCGCATGACACCACAGACGCCGCCTGCGGACCGACCAAGACTGAGTGCGCCGGCCATCACCGCCGACTGTCCTTCCGGTTCCTGGTGGTGCGGCGTGAGATCGGAGAGCGTCCACGTGCCCACGAGACCTGATCGACCTCGTGTCCATGAAACCAGTACATCAACCGGACCACGGCACACGCAGGACAACCGCGGCAGGTGAACCACGACGATCCACGAAACCAGAACCACATCGATCCTCGGAACATGGGTGCGTCGCGTCATTGTCCTTGCGCCCGCCCTAGGCGTGATGGTCGGGACGGCCGACCTCAATGCCTAATGCACAGTGGTCCACGCGCCCCGCGTCGGCTGCAGTGGTGTGTCCGCCAGCCACTTCGCCCGCAGAACCTCCGGTGCCTTCTTTTCCAGAAATATCACGCGGTCCCAGGAGAGCGCTGCGTGGCACGGAGTCGCGGCAAGGCGCTCTTCCACGATCCGCAGGGTGGTTTCCCCCCACTGCCCAGGCTCAAGGTGGTACGGAACAGCCTTCGCGAAGTCGACCATGATGCCGAGCACGGACCGATCAACCGTCGGACCGACTGCCACCGAGGCCATTGCCAGAGTCTCGGCGGCGATCGTCCGATCGTCGAGCCCGCAACGTCTCAATCTTGCCTCGACGAGCGCAGCGAGTCGGGCTGGGAGGCCCCGCACATTCTGTGCCGGAATCAGCATCGGCAGCAGCGAAGTAGAACTCACCAAGAGGAGAAGCGGCTGCCGATCCACCACAACTCGATTGACGTACCAATCGCCGAGCGCCGTATCGGAGCTGGTCGGGATGACCTCCGTTGCCGGCAGCAACGAGTTCAGCTTTCGTGTCGGCCGAAGTATGACCATGTCCCAGTCTAGCTGTGGTAGCTCCGACGTTGCCTCCATGGTCATCTTGAAGCATTGCAACCGCAATCAGAGGCGGCGGGAACATGTTCCCGATCCACCTGACGACGGGTGCGGTTCCGTCTCCTCCACAGGACCATGAGGCGTTGTTGCATGCAGACCCGCCGCGGCGAGTGCCCTCATCCTTCTGACGAGATGACGGCGCCCGAAACCCGGAGCCAGAGCTGGCAGCCAGGTCCCGGTAGCACACGCCCACTCGGAACGGTGTTTGTCGCGGCATGAAGTCGCGGATTCCTCCGAAGTATGACTGTGATGTATACGACCTAGTGCAGTGATTCGAAAATAGCTCGGCACTTCATCATCACTGTCTCCAAGATCCGCTCAGCAAGCGCGGTCCAGTCCCGCCCACGTACAAGTAGATTCGCGATCACTGCACTAGCGAGAGACGATCGAGTGCACGATGCGCGTGCCTCGTTGTAGAGTGGCCACCCATGTCCACGGACCTCGCCAACCTAGACTTCACGGCCGACGAGATGCGGCGCATGGGGTACGCCACCATCGAGCGGCTCGTCGACCACATTCTGAGTCTCGAGACGCAGCCGGCCCGAGGCGACGTGGCTGCGGCGGATCTCTGCCGCCGCCTCCGCGAACCGGCCCCCGAACAGGGTGTTGCGTACGAGCCGCTGCTCGACCAGTTGCTCGCCGAGTGGGTGCCGCGGTCCTTTACGGCACCTGGGCCCGGGTATCTGGCCTACATCCCAGGCGGCGGGCTGTATCCCGCGGGGCTGGCGGATCTGATTGCCGACGTGGTCAATCGCTACACCGGGGTGTGGCGGGCGGCACCAGCGCTCGTGCAGCTCGAAGCGAACGCGCTCGACTGGCTGCGCGACTGGATGGAGTTTCCGGCCCAGACTCGCGGGCTGTTCACGACCGGCGGGTCGATGGCGCATTTCAACGCCGTGCTGTGTGCGCGCGAGCAGCATCTCGGCTCGGAGATCCGCCCGGGCGTGTTGTATGGCTCGACGCAGATGCATCACTCGATGATCAAGTCGGCCCGGCTGGCCGGCATCATGCCGGACCGGATCCGGGCGGTCCCGGTCGATGCGCAGTTCCGCATGGATGTGGGGGCTCTGGCCGACGCGGTGGCTGCGGATCGCCGCGGCGGGCTCCGACCGTTCTGCGTCATGTCGTCGGCCGGCACCACGAATACGGGTGCGGTCGATCCGTTGACTGCGATCGCCGACCTGTGCGCCCGTGAAGGACTCTGGCACCACGTGGACGGTGCCTACGGGGCGTTCTTCTACATGTGTCCGGCGCTTCGGGATCTCATGCCCGGGCTTTCGCGGGCCGATTCCCTCACGCTCGATCCGCACAAGGGCCTGTTCCTGCCATACGGCACCGGAGCCCTGCTCGTGCGCGACGGCGCGGCGCTGCGCCGGGCGCACGAGGCGACCGCGAGCTACCTGCCAGGTCCGCCAGAAGGCGACGATTTTTACGACCCGCATCAGTACGGGCCGGAGCTCTCGCGTGGGTTCCCGGGCCTTCGTGTCTGGCTCTGCGTAAAGCTGTACGGCGCAGGGCGGTTCCGGGCCGCCCTGGAAGAGAAGCGTGCCTTCGCCCTGGAGGCGGCCGCGCGCGTGGCCACCGTCCCCGGGATCGTGATGGTGGCCCCGCCGCAGGTGTCGCTCTTTGCGTTTCACCTTCGCTGGCCCGGTTCCAACCTGGCAGAGGAGAACACCGCTACCCAGCTGCTGGTGGAGCGTGTGAACCTTCGGAACCGCGTGATGCTGTCTGGGGCCGTCGTGGAGGGGAGATTCCTGGCGCGGGTCTGTGTCCTGAGCTTCCGGACCCGTGCCCGTCACATGGAGGCGTGCGTGACGGATCTGGCGGAAGCGGCGGCCGCCATTCTGGCGACCGCCTCGGCATGACACGACGGCGCGGGGTTTCAGTCCCGCGTGTCAGCGTGAGTTGTTAAACCACTGGCGTTCAGCTGCGGCGGCCATGGCCCTGTAGGGTATGGTCAACTTGAGGCCGATGACTGTTGACAATACAGGAATTCGTGCATCCCTACTCCCATGGCCAGCTGAACCTTGAATGCCAGGATTCCATCGGAAGTCGGTGTGGAGGGTTCGAGACCGCCTGAAGCTGACCGAGTCGGCTTGCAGCGGCTGCCCGAGGTCGTGCTGCGCCGGTTGCGGAACGATGCGGCAGGCCTCTCTGGTGGAACGACGACGGTACAGGGCGCATCGTGATTCGGAGGCTTCCATGACCCGACGCCGGTTTGCAACGGCACTTGCTGCCTTCGCGCTCGCGCCCACGGTGGCGATCTCCCACCCGCTCGACGGGTTGACCGGAGCCGAAATGCTGCGCGTCACGGAGATCCTGCGCGCGGCGGGCGAGGCGAACGACCAGACGAGGTATCCGCTCATCGAGTTGCTCGAGCCGCCGAAGGCCGACGTGCTCGCGTGGTCAGAGGGAGATCCCGAGCCGCGCCGCGCCCGGGTGCACCTCCTCAACCAGACTGGCTTTCGCGCCGTGGTCGTCGACATCACGGGCGGGACGGTCGAAGCCGCCGGTCCCGCCACGGGCCAGCCGATGGTGCTGTTCGAAGAGTTCACCGGCGCCATGAACGCCGCCCTCGAGCATCCCGAGATGGTCGCCGGGTTGGCGAGGCGGGGCCTGACTCCCGCCGACGTGTTCTGCCTGCCGCTGACCGCCGGTAACTACCTGACCCCGGAGTACGAGGGTACGCGTCTGATGAAAGTGCCCTGCTACCTGAATCCGACCGGCTCGAACTACTACGCCAAGCCGATCGAGGGCCTGTTCGCGGTCGTCGATCTGCTGCGGGGCGAGGCGACCGCCGTGGTGGACGAGGGCATCGTGCCGGTGCCGGAGGACGACTGGGGCTACACCCGGGAGGAAGTTGCCGCGCGCCACCCGTTGCGCCCGGCGTCCAACCCGGTCGAGTTGACTCAGGCGGGCGGCCCCGGATATGCCATCACGGGCTCGCGCATCGAATGGGACATCTGGCGGTTCCGCCTGCGCGTCGACAAGCGGCCCGGCATCGTGCTCTCGAACATCGACGTGCGCGCCGGCGAGCGCTGGCGGTCGGTGCTCTACCAGGCCCACCTCTCCGAGGTCTTCGTGCCCTACATGGACCCGTCCGCGGGCTGGTACTTCCGGACCTACATGGACAGCGGCGAGTACGGCTTCGGCTTGTTTCTCAGCCCGCTGAGGGCCGGGATCGATTGCCCCGGCCACGCCACCTTCCTGCCAGCGCTCGTCAACGACGACGAGGGTCGGCCGCTGGAGATTCCGGACGCCATCTGCGTGTTCGAGCGTTACCTCGGTGATCCCGCGTGGCGCCATTTCGAGGTGTTCGCCCAGGGCGACACCACCGTCGTGCCGGCCGAGGGCCGGCCGGATACCGAGCTGGTGGTGCGAACCGCCTCGGTCGTCGGCAACTACGACTATCTGATCGACTACCGCTTCAAGCAGAACGGCGAGATGTACATCAAGATCGGCGCGACCGGCCTGGATGCGGTCAAGGGCGTCGCCGCCACCTCGATGGACGACGCGACCGCCGCCGCCGACACCGCCTACGGCACGTTGGTGGCGCCCCACCTCGTCGCGCCGTTCCACGACCACTACTTCAACTTCCGCCTCGACTTCGATGTCGACGGCCCCGTCAACCATCCCGCTATCCTGGAGGTGGTGGCCGGCGAGCCGGCGGCGGACAGCCCGCGCCAGTCGTTCTGGACCGTCACACGCTCGGCCCCGGCCTCTGAGCTGGAGGCGCGCTACACCTTGAGTGCGATGGCGCCGAAGTACTTCCTGGTCGCGAACGAGGCGGAGCGCACGCGGCTGGGCCATCACCCCGCCTACATGCTCAACCAGGGCAGCGTCGCCTACGGTCCGTTCGACTACGCGACGGATCCGCCGATGAGACGCAACGCCTATATCGAGCACACGATCTGGAATACCGTCCACGACCGGTCCCAGCGCTATGCTGGCGGCGAGTTTCCGATGCAGAGCGACGGCGCGGACACGCTGGCCGAGTGGGTCCAGGCCGACCGGCCGCTGCAGGGCACCGACGTGGTGACGTGGTTCACGGCCGGGTTCCACCACCTCCCGCGGGCCGAGAACTGGCCGGTGATGTCGACCGACTGGAAGACCATTCACATCATGCCGCACAACTTTTTCGTCCAGAATCCCGCGCTGACGATTCGGCCGGGGCGCTGAGTGTCCGGGGATCGCGTGGCTTCCGAGTCGGCACGGGAAGACGCTGGGCAACATGGTGATCTGGCGGATGGTCTATGAACAGGCCGAGGTGGCCTGATTCCACGAATCCAGTCTGCGAAGATCCCGGTACGATTCACGACAGCAAACCCCGCCCGCTCGCACAGCGAGCGCACGTACCGATGACGAAGGGCGGAACCGGGACAAGACCACGGCGATGCACGCCCGGGGGCCCTAGCGGAAGCAGAGTCAGCGGAGAGGATTATTCGTGGGAAGACGGTGTCGGGCAACGTAAGCCCGGCCCGGAGGGGTCGCCGAGATGCATGGTTCGAGTTGACGGCGCAGGATGTTCACGCAAGGTGCTATGGTCCTAGCCTGAATGGAACGCGGTGCTATGCCATCTGGAGAGTCGTTTTCAAGACGGAACCGCTACGCCGGCGCGGGCAAGGAAATCACGATTCGCGAGGACGCGCCGGAGGGACTGCGATTTGCGGTTCGGCTCTCTTGTGCCTCTGTCCGCCGGCCACGCGTACGCGTCGCTGGCCGACGCGCGATCGTCGTTCGGTGACAACGGCTGGGGTGACGATGGTGCCCCGCGGCGCTGATCAGCGCGTGGTCGTCTCGGCGGTCCACGATCTCAAGTCGTCCACAGAGGGTCTTCACCGCCCTCGGACATCTGATTGCGAACAAGGGATACGATGAGGGGAAGAGCTTACAGATACAGCTGTAAGCTATTGCTATAGAATGAGTTACATTGTCTCAATGGCAGGCCGTCGTGCCACATGCCCTGCACCAGAAACGGCCAGCTGGCGGCCTTGTCGTCCAGCTGATAGGGAAACTCCAAGCGCGTGGGGTAGGACGAGCGAAACGCGTCCACCTGCGCGGCGGCGTCCTGGCGCATCGCGGCGATCTGCGCCTCGGCGTCGATCTGCGCGATGTGCACGGCCTCGCGGCTTTGCTCGGCCATGAGCTGATACTCGGCCACGCGCGAGCGCGCGACGAAGGCGGGGACCGCCGCGCCGGCCGGCGTCGTCGTGTCCGGATCGGCTCCGACGCGGACAATCAGATGGGGCGGGGCGTCCCGTTCGGTGACAAGGAACGCAAAGATCCGCCCGCTCTCGCACACCAGCGCGACGTTGGTATGCACGCCTTCGCCGATGGGTTTGAGGAACGCGAGATTGGCGGCGCCGGTCAGGTGCCAGTATTCCGAGTCGCCCACGACGAAATCGAGGATGTTCTCGCGTGGCGGGAGCTGGATCACGGTCGTGTGCCGGATGCGGGTGGTGACGTGGATGATCTGATCGGGCGCGTCTTCGACCTGCAGCACGGACGCGCCGGCCGGTGCGTCGGGCGGCAGAGCGTCGGGTTCCTGGGCGCTGGCGACGTGGCACAGCAGCCCCGCGAAGATGACGAAGGCGCCGACGTGGATGGTGCCGATCGTGGGGAGGAGCAGGGAGTGTCGTTTCATGGGTTCGTCTCCTGTTGTCAGCGCCGGCCGGCAAGGTGCGCGAGCGCGCCCTCGAGGCCGTACTGTTCGACGGCTGCGGCGCGGCGCGCACTGTCGCGCGCCGACGACGTGTACAGCCAGTACGATTCGGGATCGACTTCCAGCCGCACGGTGGCGGCCATGTTCGGGCGTCTCAGATACAGCTCTTGTTTGCTGACGAGCCCCCGAATGGTCGCCACTTCGGAGGGGTTCAATCGGAAGATGTCAGCCGCCTTCTCGGGCAGCTCGGGGTTCGCAAGGAAGAGCTTGGTCGGCATGGATTCGAGGAGCGCCTCGGCCCCAGCCGTCCCGGTCACGTCCACGGCGCTTTGGGTCGCCATGATGAGCGCCGCGTTTTTCTTCCGCCACGTCTTCGCGGCTTCCGCGAGGTACGCGAGGACGGCCGGGTCGCGCAAGTAGCGCCACGCTTCATCGACCACCATCAGCTTGACGCGGGCGGTTTCGTTGGGGTTCTCAAGAGACAGGCGCAAGCGTTCCAGGAGGTAGAACAGCGCGGCCTCACACAAGTCCTCATGCTCGGCGGCGCCCGCGAGGTCGATCACCTGCCAGTCGGCCAGGTCGAGGTCGTCGCCGTCGGCCGGGTTGTCGAAGTACCGGCCCCACGCGCCGCTGCCGTACCAGCGCCCCATCGCCGGCCACATGGCGGCCGGCAAGGAGTGGACAAAGACGGTCATCGTCCGGCGCGCGGGCGGGAAGGCATAGAGGTCTTCGATGCGGGCGCGGATCTCGGACGGGTCCGACCCGCTCACGGTCCAGCCGCCGATCCGGAGCAAGCGCATGATCCAGCCCGTGAGGAATTGCAGGCTCCGCTCGGCCCGTGGCAGCGAAAATGGCCGCAGTCGAAAGCCGCCGCGCCCGGTCGCGTCGTCGGGGGACAGCTCCAAGTAGCCGCCCCCGAGGAACCGGGTGATCCAGCGGTACGAGCCCCCGAGGTCGAGGATGAGGACGCGCGGGTGGTACTGCAGGGCCTGGACGAGCAAGAAATTGAGCGTGAAACTCTTCCCCGCGCCGGTCGCGCCGAGGACGAGCGTGTGGCCGACGTCGCCGTGAAACAGGTCGTAGTGAAAGGGCGTCTTCCACTGGGTTTCGAGGATGGCGAGCGCCGCGCGGTCCAGGTGCGGGCTGCGCGCCGCGCCGGTCGGCGGGCCGTAGATGGGCGCCAGGCACGCCGCCGCGCCCGCGGAGACAAACACGGATCGGACCTGCCGCTTGCGCGGTTGCGCCGGCAGTCGGCAGAACCACGCGGGGAGCTGGCCGTACCCTTCGCGGATCGCCTTCGCGTCATGCGCCGCGAAGATGCGGAGGATGTCGCCGTCCAGTCGTTCGGTCTGCGCCAGGTCGCCGTGCAAGGCGATCGTCAGCGCCAGATCGCCGTAGGCCACGCCTTCGGTTTCCAGCTCCACAAGGGCATTGCCCAAGCGGCCGGACTGCGCGTCGGCCGCGCTATCGACCATCGCCGACGCGGTGCCTTCCGTCTCTTGCACGTGGGCCATCATCGAGTACCGCTTGGAGAAGTAGTGGCGCTGTGCGCCGCGTATCTTGCGGCGCGCGGCGTCGAGATCCCACGGTCGCCATTCGAGCGTGACGGTCATCACGCTGTCGAGGCGATACAGATCATTGAGGAGATTCGCCGTCGCCCTGGCCGGCGGGGACAGGAGCGAGTAGAGAATGACGGGCTCGCCGTCGAGCCGAAGATGCCGGCGTTCGGCTTCTAGCTCGCTCGTGGCAAGCCGCCAGTTCAAGCCGCTGCCGGTCGCGCCGTCCCACGGGGTACGGCCGGGCCTGTTCACCAGCTCGGCAAGGAACCGCGAGCCGGCGTGCGGGGTCAAGATGTCCAGCGGGGTGAGGTCGGCGACGAGCGTACGGCTGGCGTCAACCTGTTGGCGAAAGCGCGCCGCCGCGTCCTCGATCTGCTCGCGGAAGTAGATCGCCTCGTTCGGATTCCGCCGCCGCGTCACCCACGTCTGTATGTAGTGCTTCCACCACGGGGCATTGTGCTTGCCGGCTGCGGCCGTCGAGAGTTTCGGGTCGTAGCACCACGCGAGATACGTCTCGATCTGTTGGATGCGCGAGCCGAGGAAGGCGCGGCGCTTGCGTTGCCAGAGGTCGGCGACGGCCGAGAGGCCGGTGTCGGCGTCGGGGAAGGTCGCCGGCCGGCGCAAGAGGTAGAAATACAGCCGGGTCCGGGCGTCAATGCCTGAGAGCATCCGTTGCCAGCGACCCAGCACGGCGTCCAGCTGCTCGGGCGTGTGTCCGTCCACGACGGTCGGCGTGAGGCGCGCGAGCGTCACCAGCTCGCCGCGCCGGGTGAGACACGTCCGCTCGTCGGGGAGCCAGCCCCAATACGGTAGCTCGTCGGCCAGCGCGCCGGCCGCGTGGTGGTCGGCCACGTCGCGATCGGTGGTGGTCATGCGGATCGGCTCTGCCGGCGGGCCGGGGTGATGAGGATGTACCACGGCGACTCGGCCCACTTCGCCGGGTCGTACCGGGTTTTGAAACGAACCGACTCACGCAGGATGGTGAGCATGTGCGGGTCCGTCCGCCATGCCCACCAGCCCACGCCGTACAGGAGGCAAAAGGTCGCCGCGCCGATCAGGATGCTGTTGATGGCGTTCCACATCGCCATGCCGATGGTCGCGCTGAGCAGAAACCAGCGCCGTTCGACCCCCAGCATGGTCAGGGGGGCCGACAGCGCGGGGTACGCCGGCCAGGCGCGCGCACCGTGGCCGATGGTCATGAAAAGAGCCACGTCAGGAAGTTGGCCGCGCCCATCGCCATCCCCAGCCCGAAGATGATCCCGGCGAGCGCCTTCTTGCTGCCGCCTTCCCCGAAGGCGAACATCAGGCCGCCGATGACAATCGCAATCAGCGAGAGGCCGCGCGCGAGCGGGCCGGTGAAGGCTTGCTGCAGCACGTCCACGGCGTTCAGCCACGGGCTCACGCCCTGGGCGAACACGGGGGCCTCGGCGACGATCCCCACGGCGAACACCGCCGCGAGGGCGGTGATGATGTGTGAGCGGTGCGGGTGCATGGCGTTCTCCTTGTGGTGATGGGTGGGCGCGGGATCAGGAAATTTTCTCGAGCCGCGGCCGGCGATGTCCGCGTGCCCTGTCGTCATTCGTCAAACTCTCCGCGGTCCTGGTGCTGCATCTGCCCGGCCAGCTCCGGATCGCCGCCCGCGCCGCGCCGGATCGACCGTTCCACCAGATCCACCTTGCGGCCGAGATCCGCGAGGCCGGCCGCGCGTGCGGTCGCGTAGATCGCCACAACGAGGGTCAGCACGGCCAGCGCGCCGTAGGCGGTCAGCGCCGGCCAGTACTGAGAGACCAGGACGCGGGTATGCGGGGCGAGGTACTCAAACTGCGGGCCGGCCAGGAGCGCCGTGAGCGCCAGGATCGTGACGGTCAGCCCGAGGGCGACGGTGATCGGCTGCATCGTTTACAGCTCCACCGATCCATCGCGGCCGGCGCGGGGCTCGCCGCCGCCCGGCCCGCTGTCGGTTTCGCGCGCCAGCGCGCGGGCGATCTTCCGGGTGGCCGATCGGCTGCTGCCGTGCATGGCAAAGCCGGCCCCGGCCTTCGCCGCGATCGCCGCCGCGTGGTAATGGTCTGACGCGATCTCCACGTTCACCCGGCCGCTCACGCCGTCGGCGTCCTCGATCTCAAGCTGCGCGTCGGGGTACAGCACGCGGTCGTCGTGCATCGGGAGCCCTAGCTCGGTCGCGGCTGCGCGTTTCGCGTCGTCGGCCGCGCGGTCGCCGAGCGCGGCGCGGTACACGGGCGTGTCGTGCGACAGCTCGGCCGGCTTGACAAGTCCGGTCCACGTCCGCTGCTCGGGGATGTGGCCGGCGTCGACCGCCGCACGGTGCGCGGCGTCCTTCCCTCGCGCCGTGGCGGTGAGGACTGTGAACGTGTTGCCGCGGGGCCCCCTCGCCTCGTGTTCCTCAATCAGCCCGGCGCGCTTCATCTGCGTCACCAGGCGCCGGGTGGCGAACGGGTGGCCGTCAAAATGTTGTTCGGACAGGTCTGTGTAGGACACGGCGCGGTAGAGCCCCACGTCAGCGATGGCCGCGCGGGTCCGTTCCATGCGGGTGCGGCGTGGACGGTCGCGCGCGCCAGGTTCCCGGCGATGGCCGGCCCGCTCGCGGGCCCGGTCCTCGCGGACGGGGTGGTCAGGGCCGCGCGCGCCTGGTCGCGCCTGGTCATCGGGTGTCGGGTCCGCGCGCGCCGGCCTGGGCGTCGGCGCCGGCGTCGGCGTGTCCTCGCGCCAGAGATCCCGCGGATCAAACATGGCGACCGCCTAGCGGC
>CBDBHJ010000006.1:0-410079 GCA_965205435.1 Vicinamibacterales bacterium | reverse complement strand
TAGTTCACTTCAAACAGGACACTTCTGCGGCCGACAGCCAGCCTCTCGCTATCTTCGAAACGAACAGCCGTCATGGCGTCACCCCGTCGGTAGAAGAGTTCCCCATCCGGTCCCCAAACGGGGCGACATCCCCCCCCCCGCTCGAAACTTGCAGACGTCGGCCAGGCTCGGGAACGACTGCACGAAGACCTCCCACGTGCCCGATTCGTCAGATTGATATGCCAGCCATCGCCCATCGTGTGAAAGGTCTGGACGCGCCTCGTTGAACGGTCCGTCGACCAGAGGCTTCACCGTACCGTCCGCGCCAATCGCCAGCGTCGCAATGTCCCGTCCGGTCTCAGGGTTCGTTTCACTGACCACCAGCACTCGGCCGTCAGGCGTCCAGTCCCAAGGGCTTCTTCGGTTCGGACCTGCGGTAATGCGTTCTGCCGTTCCAGTGCCGTCCGCCGGCCGCCAGTAGACCTGAGTCTCCTGATCGCGGTTCGACCAGAACACGACGCGGTCGCCGTCAGGCGTCCAAAACAGACCCCCTTCGGAGGCGGCGTGAAACGTTCGACGTTCAAGAGTTGTCCGGACCGAATCGAACTCCCACGAATCCATGTTGGCCGGATCCATGATGTGCACGCCGGTGCGGTGCCCGTCCGGCGACACGCGAGGCCACCAGTAAGGGCGTGTTGGAGCGCCAATCGGCTCTTCCTGCCCGGACCGATCAACCCAGACGAGATTCCGGAGAGGCCACGCACGAACGTCGCTGACATAGGCGAGTGAGCCATCGCCGGAGACCGTGTAGAACGCTTGGCCATTTGATGAATTGATGTAGACGTTCTCGACCACAGGCACCGGCTCGCTCGCCAGCTCCAGCCGTTCCGCATCAAAGGCGGCCGCCCATAAGGTGTCTTCTCGCGCAAAAACGACATGCCCGCTTGACAGAAAACGCGGCGTGGTCCCCGCGGCCAAGACACGTCGTTCACCCGTCACCAGTGACTCAACTACGACACGCGCACCGTCGAAGTTCTCCGGGTAAGTGCTGAAGAGAACGGCGTTGGCCCCTGGGAGGACGTCCGGCCACCCGAGGATTTCTTCGTCGGACTGGACTATAGGCACTGCTTCGCCACCGGCAGAACGGATACGGGCCAGTCCTCGCGAATCAAATGGCCTGAAGTAAATCGCGTCGTCGTCCCCCCACGTTCCCGATGATTGGTTCGTCGCTGGCGCGAGAGGTACCGGGAGCCCTCCGTCCAGCGGCAGCTTCCGTAGGTCTCCTGCCGTTGCGATGAATCCCAGCGATGCGCCGTCAGGTGAGAAGAACGGACCTCGTGCACCTTCGGTCGCCGCGATGGGTTCCGCTTCCAGTTCATCGAGGTCGCGTCGATACAACCGATCTCCCCCGAGGTTTGCAGCATAGACGAGGGTTCGACCATCTGGAGAAAGGGCCAATCCGCCGTAACGGCTGAAGTACGCCCCGGCCGGGAGGGGAATTGCCAATCGCGTCACACCGCGCGCCGCCGGAACCGACGAGCCTTGGGGAGCCATTCCCACGCCGACTCCACCAATCACAACTCCCGCGAGAGCTGCGAGCCCCACGTGCCGCCAACCAAAGAGTTGCGTCGCCTTTAGCTCTTCAGCACGAGCGGCCGACGCGCTCTCGAAGGCCCCCTCCATCGCCAGCCTGACGGCCGAAATGTCGCGCACCCTCTGCTTGGGATCCTTCTGTAAGCAGACCTGGACCGCCTGAAGAACCCTCGAAGGCATGTCGTCGGGCAGTGCGGCCCAGTCGGGATCATCTCTGAACACCGATACGAGCGTGTCCGACACGTCATTACCCACGAACGCCCTGCGACCGGCCAGCATTTCATAAAGAACCGCCCCGAAGGCCCACACATCAGAACGACGGTCGACGGTCCTGCCTTTCGCCTGCTCTGGCGACATATACGCCGCCGTCCCCATGATCACGCCCATCTGCGTGGCGGCGGCGGTGAGTGTAGGTGACTGGGATGGATCGCCTTGCGGGGTTGTGTCGAGCGCCTTGGCCAAGCCAAAGTCCAACACCTTGACGGTCCCATCGTCGCGCACCTTGATGTTCGCTGGCTTCAGATCACGATGAATGACACCAGCTTCGTGAGCAGCTTCAAGCGCCTCGGCGATCTGCTTCGCTATCGGGAGAGCCTCGTCGAGAGGAATGGCACCTTGAGCAATGCGGTCGGCAAGGGTTGGTCCCTCCACCAACTCCAGCACCAACGCACGGGTATCGTCGGCTTCCTCGATGCCATAGATGGCGGCGATGTTCGGATGGTTGAGGCTGGCAAGAACTTGCGCTTCTCGCTGGAACCGCGCCAACCGATCAGGATCAGTAGCAAACGCCTCAGGCAGGATCTTGAGTGCCACCTGCCGGTTCAGCTTTGTATCCGTGGCATGGTAGACCTGCCCCATGCCGCCCTCCCCGATGAGGGCGGTGACGTGGTAGTGGCCGAGTCGGGAGCCGACAGTGAGGGCCATGAGTTGTTAGGCTGAGGTCGAGGTCATTCTAGCTAGGGGCCGGCGCATTGCGACCGAACAGCCTACTCACACGCAACCGGCCTCGCTCATGTAGTAGTTCATGGATAGCTGTTGTCGGGTGACGTTCTCTGCGACGAACGTCTGGTACTGTACCCATGCGGGGTCCCCTGGGTCGTCACGCACCGCCAAGGCGGCCGCCAACAGATCGGCCAGCTGACGCTGCCCCGCTGCTGTCGTGTCGGGCGTATCGAATTACAGGGCCTCGATCCCCGAGACGTCCAGCTGCTCGAAGGCGTTGGCAAAGGCACGGAAGTCCGCTGGCTCTGGCAGAGCTTGCAGCTCCTCCAGCGTCTCCAGATTCCGCGCTGGGTCCAGTTGGCGGATGGCGGTGTAACCCATGGCTACCTGTCGAATCAAGTCCTCAGGAAACGCACGACAGTCCAGGTCTCCTCCCGAGGCAACCGGAGCTGGGACTTCGGCGGCGGGTTCGGCGCCCACTTGGGCCGCCACATCGACGGGCGGCGCCTCCTCGCCCCGCAAGACCCAGTCAAGCCGGCCAACATAATCGCGGCGACCACGCTCCCGAATCCTCTCCTCATGCCCAAATCACCGCCCAACGCCCCGGGATTTATAGGTTGCTCATGTGGCTTCGCGCTTGTGAAATTGAGTCCGGGCTGATTATAGGTCCGAACAGGTCCAGGACACTGAAAAACAGGCCCATTCGGACCAAGAAACATAGGGGGTACAGAGCGTGTTTTGGCGTTCTGAGGGTAGGGTCCAGACCGCCACTTTTCATGTCAAAAACCCCAGTGTTTTCGCTGGTCCGGGATCTGAGGAGCCAGACCGAAAGAATGTGCTTCGCAACCGTGTCTGGAGAGCTAGGATGAGAGTGCCATGCCAGTTCGAGGTCGGCTGGTTCTTGCACTCATCCTGCTTCTTGTCTCGCGTGCCCTCTACGGGCAAGTCGGCGAGGTCTTCTCAGGCGAGGTTGTTGGCATCACCGATGGGGACACCATCCGCGTCATGCGGAACGGTGAATCCGTCCGCGTTCGACTTGACGGCATCGACTGCCCAGAGACCCGCCAGGACTTCTCAGAGCGAGCGCGACAGCTGACATCGAGCCTCACCTTCGGCGAGGTGGTCAGCGTAGACGTACGCGACATCGACCAGTACGGCCGACTGGTCGCCCGCGTGACAGTTGGCGGCCAAGACGTCAGTGTCGCGCTGCTCGATCGGCTGACCTATCACGTCCACATCCTGGAACTGAACGGCGAGAGCTATCGCCTCGAACACAGCAAGAAAACCCGCCAGCCCGCGGTCGCTCCGGCATCCTGACAGCTCCTCCGCACTGCCGCGTTCAGCCACGCCACTCAACGGCCGGATGGTCTAGTTTTCCTCCGCCACGGTGGTCTAATTTTGCTCCGCCCTTGACACACCTGATACCGACAAACAGACCGCAGCGTAAAGTGTTTATTCTGAAGGAGAAAGAGTGGTGCCGAGGGGTAGAATCGAACTGCCGACACCATGATTTTCAGTCATGGTAAATGAAACGCACCGTGACTCGCTGAAACCATATAACCCTATATATATTATAGTTATCGTCTCTATTGGTTTCGCATGGTAACAGGTTGTTGCGTCATTGTGTTACCATAGCGTTACCACGGGTTCAGTTGTACTCGGATTGTCGAGTCATGGGATTTGCTCCATGGTAACGCCCTATTTATGGGGGCGAACGCGGATTACATGATTTTTCGCCCGTGGTAACACTCTGCGACAGGGGAGGGGTAAATGCCGTCACGCACCAGTCGGCGCGTCTCGTTCACGGCGCGTGGGGTTGGCCGTATCGCGCCTGAACCGCAACCCGTGGACTGGTTCGACGCAACGACGCCGGGACTGGCTCTTCGCGTCATGCCGGGCCGGGCGCGCACCTGGTACGCCTTCTATAGGAAGGGCAAGGTGACCCGCCGAGTGAAGCTCGGCACTTGGCCGGCGCTCGGCTTGTCCACGGCGCGCCGGATCGCTCGACAGACCCGCGTCCGTGTCGAAACGGAAGGGGCCGACCCTGCCCACGATCGCCATGCGGCCCGTGCCGTGTTCACCGTCGGGGATCTCGCCAAGCGCTACGTCGAGCAGCACGCCATGCCGTACAAGAAATCCTGGCGGGAGGATCAGTGGAAGCTTGCCAAGTACATCCTGCCGACCTGGACATCGCGCCCTGTGGCAGAGATTACGCGAATGGATGTGCACGAGCTGCTCGACGTCATCGTCGCCGACGGTTCGCCTGTCCAGGCGAACCGTGTGCAGGCGCTCATCTCGAAGCTGTGGGCCTTCGCCGTCGACCGAGACCTCGTCGAGGCGAACCCGTGTTACCGGATGGCGAAGCCCGCCCAGGAACGGGCGCGGAGCGTGGTGTTAACCGATGACGACCTGCGCACGCTCTGGACGGCGCTGGACGCGCACTCCGGCGACGCGGCCGACACGATCCGGCTGCGCCTCTTGACAGGGCAGCGTGGCGGCGAAGTGCACCGGATGCGCTGGGCGGACGTGGACCTTCAGGCCGCTGTATGGACGATTCCGGCCGAGCAGGCGAAGAATGCGCGGGTGCATCGCGTCCCGCTGACGACGCCCGTGCTCGACGTGCTGTCCCGCCGACATGCCACTCGTCGGCCAGATGAGCCCCAGGTGTTTCCACGGTTCTACCACCAGCGCAAGGATCTCCGTGTCCTCGCGCGCATTCACGACGGTGCGTATCGTTGGCACGATCTGCGGCGCACCGTGGCGACACGCCTCGCGGCGCTCGGAGTGTCGGAAGGCACGATCAGCCGGGTGCTCGGCCACGCGCAGCGGGGCATCACGGCCACCGTCTACAACTGGCATTCGTACGATGCCGAAAAGCGACGGGCGCTAGATCAGTGGGCGCAGGCGCTGCGGGACCTGGTGCAGCCGCCTCAGACCAGATAGCCCCCACCGCCAAAATAACGCACGCACTTGCGCGACTTCTCGCCGCGTGGCACAATGGTTCAATTAAGTCGTTTTTAAACAGATACTTACGACATAAATGTCTATATGTTTGGACCGTCTGATTAGGCAGCGTGAGGTGTGCCATCGCGTCGGCGTAAGCCGGACATCGATCTGGCGCATGACGCGCGACGGGCGGTTTCCGCGAGCCGTGACAGTTGGTGGGCGTCGACTCTGGAGCGAGTTCGAGATTCAAAACTGGATCGCGAAGCGCCTGGCCGAGCGAGGCCAAGCGACCAGGGCCGAAAAAATGTGTATTGGATGAAGTGCGGTCGCAGCCGAGGCGGGGAAACAACGCGGGCGGTTGTGGCTTTTGGGCCTGAACTCGGAGACGCGCAGGCGAGGGTGACCGAAGGCAGCACACCCAGTCGGACCGGTCGGTAGAGCAACCGTAGATGCTGTCCAACGTCCCGCCAAGCTCAGCGGTAGGTCACGCGGCGAGGACGTGCACACACACCGAAAGGTCGGTTCCGTAGCGCTTTCGGAGTGTCAAGGTAACCAGGATCGTCGTGTGCGGAAACGGCTTTCTCCTGGGCCACCTCTGCACTTCGAGGCCAAAATCAAACGGCCTGAAAAAAAAAGACACACGCCTAAACCGAGGGACTGTACCTGAATCGTTTCGCATTGCTAACGCAATGCGGTTGCAATGCAAACGCATCACTGACATTAATTTTTTTCAGCAAGTTACGAAGATCCTAATTACCACTGATGCAAACGCATTGCTGAATGAACGGCGGCGGGAGTAGCTTGTGGCCGTGTTAACCAACGGCAGAAAGGGGCAGCATTATTATGGTTTTTCTCGTTGATCTCAAAGGTAAAGATAAGGACGACCCGCCGGATCGGGTCGATGCCGACAACATGCTTGCAGAAGACGGGGTATATCAGTTTTCTAAAAATGGCGAGGGCATGGTCGCGTCATATCCAGTCGCTGAAGTGTCCAAAGCTGTGAAGGAGTAGCCTGCGCCAACCTGGGACCCTGCTACGTGTTTCTTGACGGTTGGGGGAATCGAAGGGTGGGGTCTTGCTTACAGGGACCGATTATGAAGCTTCAGCCGTTCCAACGTCGGTTTATCGCAGCCACAAACCGCCGGGGGATCCGTACGGCGGCGCTGTCGATTCCGCGAGCGAACGGAAAAAGCTTTTTGGCCGGCGCTCATATCCTGGCCGATCGGCTTCGCCAGCTGGACGGGCTCGAGTATGTCGTGGTGTCCGGGTCGCTGAATCAGGGCCGCATCGTGAAGCGGTTTGTCGCGGCTGAGCTGGGCGACGATTGGAAATGGGCGGACAGTACCACGCTGGTGGGCGGGCGCCATCCTGACAGCGGGACGCGGCTCCGGGTGATGAGCTCCAACCCCAAAACGGCATTCGGGTTTGTGGGCGTTCCCTTGGTCGTAGCAGACGAACCGGGAAGCTGGGAGGTCGAGGGCGGGCAAATGATGTATGACGCTCTCAGAACGGCTCAGGGCAAGCCTGGCTCCCCGTTACAGCTGATTCTGATAGGCACCTTGGCTCCCGCGCGGGGCGGATGGGGGGATGTCCCAGTAGCTGTTGAAATTTAAAGCGGCGGCTCCTCGCTGGTCGTGCTATACGACCGGTGAGCTAAACCGAGGTGAAAGCCTCGCTAGCAAAGGAGCCGCCATGAAGAAGCAGTCTCGCACAGTCCCTCGTCGTCGCCAATCGGAATCCCCGGCGCCTCGCCACCTCCCGTTGGTCGAGATCCTCATTGACACCGAGGCCGAGCTCCAGGAGTTGGTGGTGGCCTCGGGCCTGAAGGTGCTCGAGGCGATGCTGGAAGAGGATCGGGCCGCGGTGTGTGGACCCCGGTATGCACATCAATCGGAGCGGCAGGCCTCTCGCGCCGGGCATGCCCCCAGTCAGGTTGTGCTGGGCGGCCGGAAGGTCGCGATCCGGCGACCGCGCGTCCGCCGCGACGGCACGGAGGTGCCGCTGCCCACGGCGCGGGCGTTCACGGACCCTGACCCGCTGAACCGGCGCGTCGTTGAGCAGATGCTCATCGGCGTGGCGACCCGCCAGTATGCGCGGAGTCTCGACCCGCTCGGCGCCGATATCACCACGCGGGGCACGAGTAAGAGTGCGGTCAGTCGGCGCTTTGTGGCCCAAACGCAAACGCAGCTGGACGCGTGGCGGGCGACGCCGCTCGACGCCCTCGACCTGACGGGGCTCCTGATCGATGGGGTGCACGTCGGCGGGCACTGTATCGTGGTGGCGCTGGGCATTGATAAAACGGGCGCCAAACACCCACTCGGCCTCTGGGAAGGGGCCACGGAGACTGCGACGGTCTGTCAGGGGCTGTTGACCAATCTCGCGAGCCGCGGGCTCCGCACCGACCGGAGCCTCCTGGTGATCCTCGATGGGGCGAAGGCCCTCGACACGGCGGTGACCCAGCTGTTCGGTCGGGCCGCCGTGGTGCAGCGGTGTCAAGTCCAGAAGGGCCGGAATATCCTCGAGTATCTCCCCGACGCGCAGCGTCCCTGGGTGAAAGCGATCCTCACGCGCGCCTCTACGCACAGCAACGTCAAGACGGCGCAGCGTCTGCTGCAGGACCTGGCTCGTCGTTTGGACACCGACTACCCGAGTGCGGCCGCGAGCGTACGGGAAGGACTCGACGAAACGCTGACCGTGCTCGGCTTGGGGCTGTCAGAGCGCCTCCGACGATCGCTCGCCACCACGAACGCCATCGAGAGTCTCCTCAGCCGCACGCGCCATGTGAAGCGAAACGTGAAACGCTGGCGCGGTGGGACGATGGTCCTCCGCTGGGTCGCTGCCGGGGTACTCGAAGCGGCGAAGGGGTTCCGTCGGGTGAAAGGATGCAAGGATATGCCAGCGCTGGTGGCCGCCCTCCGGGCACGCGACGCACGGTTAGGACTCGGGGAGTCGTCAGAGATGGTCGCGTAGTCGTGAACCGAGCCGCCGCTGAATTTCAACAGCGCACGGGACATCCCCGCGGATGGTGGCCGGATCTCGTGGCGCGTGGCTCGCACGGGTCAACCCACGTTCAAAAATTGCAGGGGCGGCGTGGGAAGTGGGATGACTGGCGAGAGATTCAACGGGTTAACCCGCTCACCCGGATTAGTGCGGAGTTTCGCGAAGTGTTACGGGAAGAACGGGCGGCGGCGCGTGTGGATTCTCGCTTAAAGGCGGCGTTTTTGTCCTTCCGTCTGAACGTCCCGACGGAAGACGAAACCGCCATGTTGTTAACCGTTGACGAGTGGCAACGGGTGACGAAACGCTGGCTGGGGAAACGCGAGGGCGCGCCGGTCGTCGGGCTCGACCTGGGCGGCGGGCGTGCGTGGTCGGCCGCGGTCGGTATGTGGCCGTCGGGCCGTGTCGAGGCGATCGCGGTCGCTCCCGGCGTTCCTGATCTGGCCGAACAGGAACGGTGGGACCGGGTACCACGCGGCATCTATCAGCGGCTCGCTGCGGCGGGTGTGTTGCGCGTCGCGCCTGGGCTCCGTGTTCCGCCGGTTGGGATGCTTGTTGAACTCGTCGCGGATTGGCACCCGCGTGGGATCGTGTGTGACCGGTTCCGACTGCCAGAGTTGCAGGACTGTAACCCGCCGTGTCCGGTCAAGGCGATCAACATGCTGTGGTCGGAACAAACGCAGTACGTCCGGGCGCTCCGACGTGAGGCGCTGGACGGCTCGCTCTCGGTCGCTCCCGGCTCTCGAAAATTACTAACGGCGTCGCTGTCGGTTGCGCTCGTGGAACATGACACAAGCGGGAACACGCGGCTGAAGAAACGGGGAACGAACAACGAGGCACGCGACGATGTCGCCGCGGCGCTTCTGTTAGCCGTGGGCGTCAATGCGCGGGTGCAACCGGTAAGGCGAAAGCGGTTCGCCTTCGGGTAGATGAGTCGTCACCATAAGCGCTTAGACCGTCGCCTATGGCGGGCCTGTCGAGCCGCCGTTTATCGGCGCGTCCAGCTCGCGAACGGCGGGCGGTTGCGCTGCGAGCTGTGCGGGAAGTTTTCGCCAACGTTCGAGGTCGATCATGTTGTGTCGATCGACGCGGGCGGCGCATGGTATGACCACGACAATCTACAGCTCTTATGCGCGGACCCCTGCCACATTGAAAAAACGGCGCGTGAAAACGTACACGATCCGGCGCGCCTGGCCTGGCGTGATGCGCTCGCGCGGCTGCAATAATAACGATCCTACCGCGCACTCTCTCATACCTTTCTGTCTAGACATAAACGTCTGATTATAAAGCACTTACATTGACACACCGGCGCGCGGTGTGCGATTTTTAGAGCATGTCTGCGGACGGCTTTTCGGTCGACATCGATCCTTCGCTCGCTTCGGTCGAAGCGCGCCTAAACATTCTCGAAAAATCGTACGTCGACCTGCGCGAGTTTTGGCCGGTCTGGGCGCGATCGTGGTACGGCCAAGTACAAGCGAACTTTGACGCGGCCGGTCGGCTCTCTGGGGGCTGGCCACGAAGGAAAGACGGGCGGGTGTCGCACCTGACGCGATCCGGCCGTTTACGCGAGTCGTTCACCTGGCGCGGCGGGGCGCGCGGCGTCGGACCCGAAGGGATTTACGACCCGCGCTCCAACTCGCTCACGGTCGGCTCGTACGTTCCACACGCCTTCTCACATCAGACCGGCGAGCGTCACCTACCAGCGCGGCCGGTGCTTTGGTGGGATGACGCGCTCGCGAATCAATTCACGAACACATGGGAAAACTGGGCCGCGTCGCGCGTCACGGCGGCGGGGCTGTAAGGAGTAGTGCACGATGACGACGGCGCAAAAACTAGACCTACGATCGCGGGCCATCAAAACCCGGCTCAATGAGCTGTCGGGCCTGGACGAACTCACGCCGGAACTGCGAAGCGAGATCGAAGCGCTCACGGCTGAGCTGCCAGATGTCGAGCTGCGGTACGCGGCGGCGATCACTAGTGAAGCGGCCGAGGATGCGGCCGCGGCCGCGGCGATCCGCGACACGGACGGCCAGGGCGTGGAAAAGCGCGCGCTACTGAGCAAGGCGCGGCTATCAAATTATGCGCTCGCGGCGGCTGAGCAACGAGGCGTTGATCCGGCGTCGCCAGAAGGTGAACTCAGCGCGGCGTATGGCTGTCCGGGCCTGGTCCCGCTAGAGATGTTCGGCGCGAACGCGCCCGTGGAAACACGCGCCATTACTCCGGCACCGGCCACGGGAAACGCGCAACAGCAAGCGCTCCCGTTACCAAATATCTTCAAGCGCTCGATCGGAGAATACCTTGGGATCTCCATGCCGACCGTGGCGACCGGGACGGCCAGTTACCCGGTTTTGACGACATCGGTTACCAGTGCACCGAAAGCGAAAGGGGCGGCGGCGCCGTCGACGGCTGGCGCGTACACCCCGCACACCGTGACGCCCATCAGGATCACGGGGACGATCGAGATCACCAAAGAAGACATGGCGATCATGATCGGAATGGACGAAAACCTGCGCGACGATCTCAGCAAGTCCCTGCGCGACCAATACGACGATCAGCTACTCAACGGCAACGGGACAAGTCCGAACTTATCCGGGCTGCTGATGCAGCTCACGGACCCGTCCGCCCCAGCGTCTGGCGTCGAGGATTGGCCGCGATTCGTCGCGGCGTCGGCAAACGCGATCGATGGCCTGTACGCGTACGAGTGCTCGGACGTTCGGTCGCTTGTCGGCACCAAAACCTACAGCTTGGCGGCGACCACGTTCCGGGGGACGGATGGCCCGATCTCGGCTGCGGCCTATCTGGCGCGGACCACGGGCGGGTTCCTGGCGAGCGGTCGCCTGGCGGCTCCGGCGAACCACGTCCAGCAAGGGGTTCTGCGCCTGTCGGGTGCGGCGGCTGAGGGCATGGTCGCGGTGGTCCCGACGTGGCAAGGCGTCCAACTGCTCGTAGACCCCTACAGCTTGTCCGATGAGGGCAAAGTCCGCACGACGGCGAGCGTCCTGGTGGGCGGCGTGGCGCTGCTGCGTCCGGCCGCGTTTAAGCAAGTCGCGTATCGCGTGTCGACGGCGTAATGCCTAACGTTCTCGTGTCCGGGCCAGCGGGCGGCGGCAAGTCGGCCACGGTGCGCCGTGAGCGTGAGCTACTGATCGCGGGGGGGACCCCGGCGATCGTGGTTGAGTTTCAAGCGATCTACGCGGCGTTGTCGGGGGACGAACACGATCCAGACACCGGCCGGTACCCGGACCGTGATCCCGATCTCTTACCCGTGACCGAGTACGTCCGGCGCGCGGCGATCACGGCGGCGACGCAACGGCAGATCGCGGTTGTCGCGTCGAACTCGGACGGCGATCCCGTGCGGCGATCGTTCCTGCTGTCGCTGCTCGGGCTCGTGGCGATCGAAAAGATTATCGACCCCGGCCGGGCCGTCGTCGAGGCGCGGCTCGCGGACGCGGATGGCGCGCTGTCCGAAGATTGCGCGCGGGCGGTGAATCGGTGGCACCGACGATGAATCCGATCGAACGGCGGGCGGCGGTGACGTTCGAACGCGGCGACGCCTACAGCGGGCCGGGGCGGCTGTCCGGAAAGCTACTCACGTACGGCGAGCTGGCCACGATTGACCGGCGCGGCCGTCGTGAGCGGTTCGAACCGCATAGCGTCTTTCTCTCCCCGACGATCAGTCTCAATCGTGAGCACGATCCGGCCGCGCTGATTGTCGAGGAACTGGGCGAGCATCTCACCCTCCGGGATGGGCCGGACGCGCTCCTGGTCGAGGTCCGGCTCCCCGACACGGCGGCGGCACGGGCGGCGGCGGCGGCGGTCCGGGCGGGCGAGCTGCGCGGGTTCTCGGCCGAATTTCACCCGATCGACGAACGCGCGGACCGGGACGGTACCCGGGTGATCGCGAAAGCACTCCTAGCGGACATCGGTCTAGCAGCCCGTGGTGAAAGTCACCGAATTAGATCGATCGCCAGAAGTGATCATGCGTACTCCACTGACGCGCATGGCCATGGGCAAACGACGGCGACGTCCCAAGCAGACGTCGATGTGGGTCGCCGCACAAGATCTGCCTCGCAGCGCCGCGCACCCGTTCTACACGCGACTGAATCACATTCTCGAGAGAGCGGATTTCGACGGGTACGTCGAGTCGCTCTGTCAGCGATTCTACGCGGATGAGATCGGCCGGCCGAGTTTGCCGCCCGGCCGGTATTTCCGCGTGTTGCTGCTCGGGTACTTCGAAGGGCTCGACTCCGAGCGGGCGATCGCGTGGCGGGCGGCCGAGTCGTTGAGCGTGCGGAGCTTCTTGGGGCTGGAGCTGCACGAAGCGCCGCCGGATCATTCGACGGTCTCGCGGACGCGTCGGCTGATCGACCTGGAAACGCATCAGGCTGTCTTCGCGTGGGTGTTGCAGCGACTGGCTGAGGCGAAGCTTGTCAAGGGCAAGACGATCGGTATCGATGCGACGACGCTGGAAGCGAACGCCGCCCTGCGAAGTATCGTGCGGCGCGACACCGGCGAGGCGTATCAGGACTTCTTGATCCAGCTCGCCCAGGCCTCGGGGATTGAGACCCCGACGCGTGCCGATCTGGCGCGCATCGATCGGAAGCGGAAGAAGAAAGGCTCGAACGACGACTGGACCCATCCGCACGATCCTGACGCAAGAATCACCAAGATGAAGGACGGCCGCACGCACCTCGCGCACAAGGCGGAGCAGGCGGTCGACCTCGACACCGGCGCGGTCGTGGCGGTGACGGTGCAGGACGCCGATGAAGGCGATGTGGCGACGAGCCGCGCGACGCTGATCACCGCGGCGGAGCACATCGAGACCGTGGTGCCTGCGGGCCGTCTTGCCGAGGTCGTCGGGGACAAGGGCTATCACAGCAACCAGGAACTCGTCGATCTTGAAGCCATCGGCCTCCGCAGCTACATCTCGGAACCAGATCGCGGCAGGCGTAAGTGGAAAGACAAGGCGGAGGCGCGCGACGCCGTCTACCGAAACCGTCGGCGTCTTCGCGGCGCGCGCGGGCAACGCCTGCTGCGCCGGCGCGGGGAACGACTCGAACGCCCCTTTGCCCATCTCTATGCCACCGGGCGGCTACGCCGCGTATACCTGCGGGGGCACGACAACATCCTCAAACGCGTCCTGCTGCACGTTGCTGGACTGAACCTTGGGTTGCTGATGCGGACGCTCACGGGTGTCGGGACACCCCGCAGTCTTCAGGGGCATGCGGTGGCGTGTCTTCGGCTGTTGTGGTCGCTCATGCGACTCCCGGAGACGCGTTGGGGCGCGCCGTGGATCTTATCTCGACCTACCATCGCCGCCGCCGACCTCCGCGTGGGGCACTGCCATGTCTGGGCCGACCCGTCGTTCGGTGGTGCTTTCACCACGGGCTGCTAGGTCTATCAGGCCACCGATACGAAGCTGAACCGGCAGCTCGGCTCCGGGGAGGAGCGTGACCCATGATGCGTTCAGTCGTCTTTCTCTCGCTTCTGTTCCTCTCAGCCTCGGGGGGCGGTGTCCTCTCCCACTTCCCGGGGTCGGCGCTCGGAACACCGAGGGTCGCCGCCGAGGGCCAGGCGTCGGCTGGCGTTCAGACCGAGCCATTCACGATCAACGTGCCGGACGACGTGCTGGTCGATCTGCAGCAGAGACTGGCACGGACGCGTATGCCCGATGAGCCCGACGGGGTCGGGTGGATGCTCGGGACCAACCAGGCCTATCTGAAGCAGCTGGTCGCCTACTGGCGCGACGAGTTTGACTGGCGGGCGCAAGAGCGCCGGCTCAACCGGTTCGAGCAGTTCAAGACCACGATCGACGGCATCACCATCCATTTCATACATCGTCGGTCGACGGAACCGGGTGCGTTCCCCCTGATCCTGACCCACGGCTGGCCCGGGACGTTTGCGGAGTTTGCCAAAGTCATCGGGCCGCTGACCGACCCAGTCGCCCACGGAGGACGCGCCGAGGACGCGTTTCACGTCGTGGTTCCTTCAATACCAGGCTACGGCTTTTCGGATCGGCCGCGCCAGCTGGGCTCTCGAGAACGGACGCCAGCGATCTTCGCGAAGCTGATGGCGCATCTCGGATACGACCGATACGGCGCGCAAGGCGGAGATCTCGGCGCGGGGATCAGTCGACAGCTCGCGACCGATGACGCTGAACATGTCGCAGGCCTGCACCTCAACCTGTGCACTGCGGGCCCGCCAGACCCGTCAAACCCCACGGCCGGCGTGCCCGCCGCCGAAATTGCGCTGATGAATGAACGCGCCGCGTTCTGGACGGAGGAGGAGCGGGGCTACAGCCACATTCAGGGCACGAAACCGCAAACCCTCGGCTACGGCCTCAACGATTCTCCGGTTGGGTTAGCGGCATGGATCGTCGAGAAGTATCGGAGCTGGTGCGACTGCGAGGGGAATCCCGAGACCAAGTTCACCAAGGATGAGCTACTCACGACCATCACGATTTACTGGGTCACACAGACGGCGACGTCAGCGGCTCGGTACTACTACGAGGGCCGGCACCGGGAGAATCCCCCGAGCACAGAGCGGATCGAGGTGCCGACCGCGTGCGCGGCGTTTCCAGGAGAGTTCAGGTTCACGCCACGGCGCTGGCTCGAGGCGCGCTACAACCTCGCACGTTTCACCATGATGCCGAGCGGCGGCCATTTCGCGGCCAGTGAGGAACCGGAGCTGTATGTCGACGACGTCCGAGCGTTCTTTCGGGATCTGCGTCTGGCATCTACGCCGACCCCTTAGGCAACCCTGGCTCCGTATATACGGGAATGGCGGCGGGTCGGATAGTTGGCTCGATCGTCGAGATCTGGAGGTTTCCCGTCCAGTCGATGCAATGGGAACCACTCAAGCAGGTGGAGTTGGAAGAGCGAGGTGTCCTGGGTGACCGCGCGAAGAGTGTGAGACGGTTTCCCAACCTGTTGGAGTGTCGCGCGACATTCGTTGAGCCGCCGGGTCTTTCTGCTCTATCCACTCAACTAGGGCTGTTCCATGAATATCTCAGCGCCGTCGCTGTCGCGGGCGCTGTCATGGTCACTCTAGCCCTTGTAGGCGTCCTGGTCTTCGGGTCAGCGATTCGCTAGCCCGCCGCGACCGCATTGGTTACCATCAGCCCTGAATCGGGCCAGCCTCTCCACAGCTTATGCCACTCACCGTCGGCTCCCGACTCGGCCACTACAAGGTCACCGCCCTCATCGGCGAGGGGGGAATGGGCCAGGTCTACAAGACCCGGGACACCAGGAGGACGCATGACTGAAATACCTACTGACATTCCGCCCGACACTCGCGCACCTGGTTACGAGCGCGCTGCCGCGCACCGAGTGGCGTATGTCCCAGGTCGCTCGCCTGTGACCATCCGCGCCGAGGGCACGCAAATCGCCACCACAGCGGACGTGGTTGCGGTGGAGGAGAGCGGGTATCCGGCTCGGCACTACCTGGCTCGCGATGGCGTTGACATGGTCCGCCTGGAGAAGACCGAGAAGATGACCTACTGTCCTTTCAAGGGGCTTGCCACCTACTACGTGATCCGCAGCGAGCAGGGCGAAATCCGTGACGCGGTCTGGAGCTATGAGCGGCCGTACCGCGAAGCAGAACTCTTGCGCGACCGCCTCGCGTTTGATGCCACCAAGGTTGAGGAGGCGGTGCAGAAGGCAAATGAAAATCATCTATGAGTTTCCAAGGCGCATCCCTGAGCCCCCACAACCCTAAGTCGGAAGCGGGCCGATGGAACGGGGCAGGCAGAGCTTTTGCTCGCACGCGAAAAGCAGCAAGCACCTCACTCGTGGTCCTCGCATGGACCGGCCTTCTATGACATCGATGCCGCGGGCAAAGACATTCGGGCGCGAGGATGAGTGAGACGTCCTTACGCGACGTGATGCGCACTTTTCCTCAAGGTGTCGTGGTGGTGACGGCGCCGGCTGCGCCGAACGGGGACGGACCCCGTGGCATCACGGTGAGCTCATTCACGTCCGTGAGCCTCGCGCCGCCCACGGTGCTCATTTGCATCATGAAGAAATCTCGAGCCCACGATCCGATCGACGGTGGCCGGTTCATGGTCAACGTGCTTTCGGATCACCAGGGAGAGGTGTCCGACCACTTCGCCAACCCCAAGCTCTCGTCGAGTCAGCAGTTCCAAGGCCGAGCACTATGCGAAAGATTCGGGAGAAACGCTCCTCCTGCTCTCGACGGATGCCTGGGCTATCTACTATGCAAAGTCGTCGAACGCGTGCCACTCGCGGACCACACTTTATTCGTCGGAGAAGTCGAAAGAGCGGATCTGGGCGTGGAAGGAACTCCGCTCATCTTCTGCTCTCGACAGTATTGGGGCCTCCGCTCGAACGTTCACGAGAGGACGTAAAAACTTTTGTACACGCAACTCCACATTACACCTTGTATCACAGTGTGCCTCCATCGGCCCCACCGACGCGCGAGTCGATACAATGACGCTGTTCTGCGTCCGATCACCCAATAGAGAGGCTCATGGCCCTTGGTGACCGCCTCACGCACTACAACGTGACCGCCCTCATCGGCGAGGGGGGCATGGGCCAGGTCTATCAGGCCACCGATACCAAGCTGAACCGGCAGGTCGCGCTGAAGATCCTGCCTGAGGCGTTTGCGACTGATCCGGATCGTCTCGCCCGGTTCCAACGAGAGGCTCAGGTACTCGCCAGCCTCAACCATCCTGGCATTGCGGCTATCTACGGCATTGAGGAAGCCGAGGATACGCGGGCGCTGGTGTTGGAGCTGGTGGAGGGGCCGACTCTTGCTGACCGCATCGCGCAAGGTGCCATTCCCCTTGATGAAGCTCTGCCGATAGCGAAGCAAATTGCGGAGGCACTGGAGGCCGCGCACGAGGCTGGTGTCATCCATCGAGACTTGAAGCCCGCCAACATCAAAGTGCGGGAAGACGGGACCGTCAAGTAGACCAACCGAAGAAAGCGCTCAATGATCGGCCAAACGCTCGGTCACTACCGGATCATCGAGAAGATCGGCGAGGGCGGGATGGGTGTCGTCTATCGGGCGGAGGACACCACCCTCAAGCGGCCGGTCGCGCTCAAGCTCGTGTCCGAAAACCCGACCGTCAGGGACGATCGACATGCCCGCTTCCTCCGCGAGGCGCGCACCGCCGCCGCGCTCAATCATCCCAGCATCTGTACGATCTACGAAGTCGGCGAGGTCCAGGAGGGTGGGGAGGCTCCGACGAGCGAGAGCGGGGATCCGATTGTGGCGGGTAAGTCGTTCATCGCCATGGAGTTGGTCGAGGGGGAAACGCTGTCGGCCAGCCTGGCACGAACCGGCGCGCTGCCCATCAATGTGCTGCTCAAGACCGCGGTCCAAGTGGCGGAGGGCCTGGCCGAGGCGCACAGCCGTCGGATCGTCCACCGCGACCTCAAACCGCAGAACGTGATGCTTGGTCCCGAGGGGCGGGTGAAGATCCTCGACTTTGGGTTGGCGAAGCCGCTGGGTCCCACGGACGACGCGGCGATGTCGGCCGCAGCCACGCAGTCGGCGGAGCTGACCCGGGAAGGCAGGGTGCTCGGCACGGCCGCGTACATGTCGCCCGAGCAGGCGCAGGGAAGGAGGGTCGATGCACGCTCCGACGTGTTCTCGTTCGGGACGATGCTCTACCAGATGGCGACCGGTCAGCGGCCGTTCGACGGGGAGACGGACATCAACACGCTCGCCAAGATCCTCGAGGCCGACGCCCCCCCACTCGCGAAGCACGTGCCGGATGTCCCGATCAACTGAGAACGGCGGAGCAAAAATAGACTACAGAGCGGCGGGATGAAGCCGCCTGAGGGCGGTGGAAAACCAGACCGCTCGCGTGGTCCACCGAGCATTCCCAGGGTGTTTTGTGGAACACAGGAGGGATGTATCGAGTGGAGCTCTATGCGGCGGTGCGGCGCAGCGTGTATGTGGAGGGATTGAGCGAGCGCGCGGCGGCGCGCCACTTCGGGCTGGCCCGCGAGACGGTGCGCAAGATGCTGCGGTACCGCCGGCCGCCCGGGTATCGCCGGGCGCAGCCGATCCGGCGTCCCAAGCTGGACGCCTTCACGGGGATCATCGATCAGATCCTCCGCGAGGATCAGTCCCGTCCGAAGAAGCAACGGCACACGGCCAAGCGCATCGGCGAGCGCTTACGGGCGGAGCACGGCTTCACGGGCGGCGACACGATCGTCAACACCTACGTGCGCGAGCGGCGGCTGGGCGGGCAGGAGATGTTCGTGCCGCTGGCGCATCCGCCGGGCGACGCCCAAGCCGACTTCGGCGAAGCACTGGTCGTGATCGCGGGCGTCGAATGCAAAGCGCACTACCTGGTCGTCGATCTCCCGCACAGCGACGACGGGTTCGTGAAGGCGTTTCCGGCTGAGACCACGGAGGCGTTCTGCGACGGGCACAACGCCACGTTTCGCTATTTCGGTGGGGTGCCGCGGCGCATCGTCTATGACAACACCAAGCTGGCGGTGGCGCGGATCCTCGGGGACGGCACGCGCCAGCGGACGCAGGTCTTCAGCGAGCTCCAGTCGCACTACTTATTCGACGATCGTTTCGGACGCCCGGGCAAGGGCAACGACAAAGGGAAAGTGGAAGGGCTGGTCGGCTACGCCCGGCGCAACTTCTTCGTGCCGATTCCACGGTTCGACAGTTGGGACGCGTTGAACGCCGACCTCGCGTGCCAGTGCCGCGCGCGGCGCGGGCGCCGGCTGCGGCGGCACACGGAGACGATCGGGGAGCGCTTCGCGCGCGACCGCGCGGCGTTGTTGCCATTGCCGCCGGTCCCATATGACGCCCGCGAGACGCGCCCGACGCGGGTCACGTCGTTGTCCCTGGTGCGCGACCGCCGCAACGACTACTCGGTGCCGACCGCCTACGGCCACCGGGAGGTCTTAGTGAAGGGCTCGGTGGACGACGTCGTGATCGTGTGCGGGAGTGACGAGATCGCCCGGCATCGGCGCAGCTACGGGCGGGAGGAGTTGATCTTCGATCCGCGGCACTACCTGGCCTTGTTGGAGCGCAAGACGGGGGGCACTCCATCAAGCGGCACCGCTCGCCGGGTGGGCGCTGCCAGAGGAGTTCCTCCGGCTGCGGCGTCTCTTAGAGGCGCGGCTGGGTAAGCCGGGCACGCGCGAGTACGTGCAGGTGTTGCGGCTGCTCGAGGACTTTCGGCTCGACCACGTCCGCGGCGCCGTCCAGGACGCCGTGCGCCTGGGGGCGATCGGGTTCGACGCCGTCAAGCATCTCGTGCTGTGCCGCCTCGACCCCCGGCCGGCCCGCCTCAATCTGGCGCAGTATCCGCATCTGCCGGTCGCCCGCGTGGCCACGACCGCGGCCGCGAACTACCTGGCACTCCTGGGGGCCGAGTGATGACGAAACCCACCCTACTGCTCGAGGCGCATCTCAAGGCCCTCCGCCTGCCGACCTTCTTGCGCGAGTACGACAAAGTGGCGCGGCACTGCGCCCAAGAAGGGCTGGACTGTTCGCGCTACTTATTCCGCCTCTGCGAGCTCGAGCTCCTCGATCGCGAGCAGCGCGCCACCGAGCGCCGCATCAAGGCCGCGAAGTTCCCGGTCTTGAAGAGTCTCGAGACCTTCGAGTTCCGTGCGATCCCGTCGGTGAACAAACGCCTCGTGCTGGAGCTGACCCGCTCGGAGTATCTCGACCGCAGAGAGAACGTGTTGGCGTTGGGCAACTCCGGCACGGGCAAGACGTATCTCGCGCTCGCGTTGGGACTCGCGGCCTGTCAGAAAGGCTATCGGGTGCGCTTCACTACCGCCGCCGCGCTCGTGAACGAACTCCTCGAGGCCCGGGATGACAAGCGCCTGCTGCGTGTGCAGAAACAGCTCGCGAAACAGGACCTCTTGATCGTGGACGAGCTCGGCTACGTGCCGTTATCGAAGACCGGCGCCGAGCTGTTATTCGAGATCTTCTCCCAGCGCTACGAGCAAGCGTCGACGCTGGTCACCTCGAATCTGCCCTTCAACGAATGGACCGAGATCTTCGGCTCCGAACGGCTGACGGGCGCGCTGCTCGATCGGCTGACGCATCACGTCCACATCCTGGAGCTGAACGGCGAGAGCTATCGCCTCGAACACAGCAAGAAAGCCCGCCAGCCCGCGGCCGCTCCGGCATCCTGAAGCTTCCCCCCGCGACGCCGCTTTCAGGCACTCCGACCCACTGCCGGATGGTCTAGTTTTCCTCCGCCACGGTGGTCTAGTTTTGCTCCGCCCTTGACAATTCAGCGGTCTCATCGGTCCGTCAATCGGAGGGCTATCTGTTGGCGGCTTCCAAGGGCCGTTGTTCAACTTACGTGACCCCACACGCACCGCGTTCGGAAGCGATGCTTTGCCAACCACTCTGGACGTATCTGACTTCGAAGTATCATTCTCTTTGGCTCTGTATCTAGAATTCGAAGATCCAGCAACTGGACAAGGAGCCAATAGGCTTTGTCAACTTGACCAGGCGAAAGCGGTCTTCACCCTGGTGGCGGGAGCCTTTGGCCTCGGTCAGCAGGCACACGTGACCGTGTCCCATTCGGCGAAGGCCCGCGTGCGAAGCAGGCGGTGATGTGCGGCTCGCAGCAGATGGCGCCCGACTCGGAACAGATTCTGGACCACGCCGTGGGCCGCGGCGAAGCGTTGCAGATGGGCCGCTGATTTGAAGCGGCGCATCTGGCGCTCCCGCTGCCGGGTCGGTTGATGCGACACCTTGGCCCGGTTGTTCGCGTATCGGTCGGTGCGGTGAACGACGGACGGCATGACCGTCCGGTGAGCCGCCGGGTAGCTGCGCAGCTTGTCGGTGATCAGTCGGCGGGGGAGACCGCCTTGCTTCTTCAGCAACTTGCGAAAGAATCGCACCGCGGCGCGCCGATTCCGTCGCGACTGGACCAGGATATCGAGCACGTCGCCGTCTTCGTCGACGGCGCGCCACAGGTCCTGCTGGCGACCATTGATCGTCACGAACAACTCATCGAGATGCCAGGTGTCGCCGAGTTGACCGCGCCGATGCCGGAGTCGTCTGGCGTAGGCGCGGCCGAACGTCCGGGTCCACTGCCGAATCGTCTCGTAGGTGACCGTGATGTCGCGCTGGGCCAGGAGGTCTTCGACATCCCGGAAACTCAGGCTGAAGCGAAAGTAGAGCCAGACGGCGTGGGCGATGATTTCGGCCGGAAATCGATATCCGTGGTAGCTCGGCGCGGGACTGTTCATTCCGATACTCTGATATCTTTGACCTCAACCTGACAATGCCCCCTCGAGGGTTCCATGTCAGGCGCGCACCCCAGCTCATGACCCTGATTACCGGAGGCTTCTATTACCTGGCGGGTGCTAGCGTCGCGAGCGCGCTTCTGGCCGTGACGCGGAGAAATCCAGTTCACAGCATGCTCTGGGTGCTGGCGCTCTTCCTCCACGTGGCGGGCATCTTCCTGTTGCTGGACGCCGAGTTTCTTGCAGCGGTGCAGGTCATCGTCTACGCCGGCGCCATCCTGATCTTCTACCTCTTTGTTCTGATGCTGCTCGACCTGCCAGACGAGGCGGCTCGGCCGCCGTTCGGGCAGCACTGGCCGCTCGCCGCTATCGTGGGGCTCTCCTTTGCCGCCCTGGCCTTGTTCGCCCGGGTCGAGATGCTTGCCCCTGCTGGAGCTGGCGTCGCACCAGCCGCACCGGGCGTCGCGGCCGAAGGTCCGCCCCAGGGGAATCTGTCGACGATGGGTGTAGAGCTCTTCGGTCCGTTCGCCTTGCCCTTCGAGATGGTCTCCCTCGTGCTCCTCGCCGCCATCGTCGGCGCCGTCGTGCTCGCCCGGAGGAGGGCCGCACGCCCATGATTGTACCGGTGAGTTCGGTGCTGGGATTGAGCGCGGTCCTCTTTGGGATCGGGGTATTCGGCTTCCTGGCGCGGCGCAACATCATCCTGATGCTCGTCTCGGTTGAGGTCATGCTCAATGCCGTAAACCTCAGCCTGGTTGGCCTCGGTTCGCACTTTGAAGACCCGGGCGGCCAGGTCCTGGCTCTCTTCGTGATCGCCGTGGCAGCGGCAGAGGCCGGGGTCGGTCTGGGGCTCCTGATCGCCTTGAACCGGAACAAGCCAGGTGCCGGGGTGACCGACTTGACCACACTCAAATGGTGACGTTTTCGGCCATACCCCTGCTCGCTGTGCTGACCCCAGCCTTGGGGGCACTCCTCATCGCGTGCACGGGCGAGCGTCGCGCCAACCTGAGGGAGTCCTGTTCTGTAGCTGCCGGCGTGGTGATGTTTGCTTTCATCGCCTCCATGATTCCGGAGGTGCTGGCCGGCCAGACGCCCGAATGCGTACTCTTCAGGGTTCTTCCCGGCATGCAGCTCGCCTTGCGGGTGGATGCGTTTGGCCTACTCTTCGCGTCAGGGGCTTCGCTGCTATGGATCCTGACCTCGTTCTACTCGATTGGCTACATGCGTTCTCTTCGGGAGCACGCGCAAACCCGATACTTTGCCTGTTTCGCTCTGGCTCTGTCCGCCACCATCGGAGTCGCCTTTTCCGCCAATCTCTTCACGCTGTTTCTGTTCTATGAAGGTCTGACCCTGGTCACTTACCCCCTCGTGGGTCATAAGGAAACGGCCGAGGCCAAAGCAGGCGCCCGCAAGTACGTGATCTATCTACTGGGTGCCGCCAAGGTGTTCCTGCTCGCCGCCATCATCCTTACCTACAATGTGGCCGGAAGCTTGGACTTTCGCGGCGGCGGGATACTGCCGGATGCGCTGCTCACCGAACAGCCCGTGCTCCTGCTCACGATCTTCGCCCTCTTCTTGTTCGGCTTCGCCAAGAATGCCCTGATGCCGCTGCACAGCTGGCTGCCGGCTGCGATGGTGGCGCCCACCCCGGTGAGCGCGTTGCTGCATGCGGTGGCGGTTGTCAAGACCGGGGTATTCGCCACGCTCCGGGTTTTTCTCTTCGTCTTCGGTCCGCACGCCATGCGCGAACTCGGCGCAGACCAACTGGCCCTGGGTGTCGCGTCGGTGACGATCCTGGTCGCATCGCTCCTGGCGCTCGGTCAAGACAACCTCAAGGCCAGGTTGGCCTTCTCCACAGTGAGCCAGCTCGCCTACATCATCTTGGGAGCGGCGCTCTTGAACTCTAGTGGAGTGCTGGGCGGGGTTGCACATATTACCAACCACGCCGTTTCGAAGATCACACTCTTCCTGTGCGCTGGCTCGATTTACGTATCCACACGCAGGACCGAAATCAGCCAGATGTCCGGCCTGGCGAGGCGTATGCCGTGGACGATGGCTGCATTTGCGCTGGCCTCATTGAGCATTGTGGGCATTCCCCTCACCAGCGGGTTCGTCTCCAAGTGGTACCTCGCTCTCGGCACGCTAGAGAACCAAAACCTTACCTTGCTCGGGGTAATTCTCCTGAGCTCTCTCCTGAGCGCGGCTTACCTCGGCCCGATTGTGTATAAGGCCTATTTTGAAGAGGAGCCACTGTCTCACGAGGAAATCCGCGAGGTGCCCTGGATGGTGGCCCCGCTGGCCATTAGTGCCGCTGCCAGCTTGCTCCTGGGCCTCTTCCCTGGTCCTGTCCTAGAACTTGCCGGAAGGACGATGCCATGAGCTTCTTGGAGAGGCAGCTGGAAGATCCGGTCCGTTTCACCAGGATCAAGCGCTGGTTCTATATCGGCCTGGTCGCGGTGGCTCTAGCTGAAATCGTTCTACCGCGCATCTCCGACGGTCTGCATTCCCATTTCTCCTTCGAGAACTTTCCGGCGTGGGGCTCGCTGTACGGATTGTTCTCCTGCGTCGCGATCATCGTCGTGTCCAAGGCCCTCGGAAAACTGTGGCTCATGCGTCGTGAGGACCACTATGACTCTTGAGTGGGTGCATCCAGGGCTCTTGCTGATCTTCGGCGCCTGGTTCCTGCCGCTGCTCAAGGGTCGGCTCAAGCGCGCCGCGATGCTCATCTTGCCTGCGGCGGCGCTTGTCGATTGCCTGCTCATGATGCCTGGGACCTATGGCGTCGCAAGCTTCCTCGGCCAGGAACTCGTGTTCGGCCGCGTGGACAGCTTGAGCCTGGTCTTTTCCTACGTCTTTTCGCTCATGGCCTTCCTGGGTATGGTCTATGCGCTCCATGTTGAGGACGATTCCCAGCACGTGACCGCCCTCACGTATGCGGGGGGAGCTCTCGGGGTGACATTCGCCGGGGACTTCCTCTCCCTCTACATCTTCTGGGAGCTCATGGCAATTTCATCCTCGCTCTTGGTACTGCTGCGCCGTGAGCCATCAGCGGTCGCGGCCGGGTTCCGTTATCTTCTGGTCCACGTATTCGGGGGCCTCATCCTCTTGGCAGGGGTCGTGCTCTATTGGTCCGAGACTGGCTCGCTTGCGTTTGCGGACATGGGAGCTTCCTCCGGCGGACTCGCCTGGACCATGGTCCTCGTCGCCTTTCTCCTCAACGCGGCGGTCCCGCCTCTGGGAGCATGGCTTCCCGACGCTTACCCCGAGGCGACAGTCACCGGCGCGGTCTTCATGACCGCCTTCACGACCAAGTCCGCCGTCTACGTTTTGATCAGAGGCTATGCGGGGACGGAGCTCCTGGTCTGGTTGGGAGCGTTCATGGCGATCTACGGCGTGGTTTACGCCGTGCTAGAAAACGACGCGCGCCGGCTGTTGGCGTACCATATTGTCAGTCAGGTCGGCTACATGGTCTGCGGTGTCGGGATCGGGACCGCGCTGGCCACAAACGGGGCCACGGCCCACGCCTTCGCGCACATCCTCTACAAGGCGCTTCTCTTCATGGGAGCCGGCGCCGTCCTGCAGATGACCGGTGTGCGAAAGCTCAGTGAAATGGGCGGGCTCTACAAGACGATGCCGGCCACGCTCGGCCTCTACATGATCGGTGCCTTTGCGATTTCTGCAGTGCCGCTCTTCAGCGGCTTTGTGAGCAAGTCCATGGTGGTCTCAGCCGCGGGCGAAGCCCACCTGGGGCCGATCTTTCTCATGCTCACTCTCGCCTCGGCCGGGACGTTCCTACACACCGGCCTGAAGCTTCCCTATTACATGTTCTTCGGCACGGATTCAGGCCGGCGGGCCGAGGAGCCGCCCACGAACATGCTTGTGGCCATGGGCCTTGCTGCAGCGGCGTGCGTCTTCATCGGGGTCTTCCCAGGACTCCTGTACGCGTGGCTCCCGGAGCCGGTGGCCTACGTTCCATATACCCTGCACCACGTCACAAGCACCCTTGGGATGTTAGGCTTCACGGCGCTGGGTTTCTTCCTGCTTCTCAAGCACCTCGACCCGGAGCCCACGGTCAGTCTCGACACGGACTGGTTCTACCGCCGGGGTTCCGCCCGGTTGGTGACGTTGGTTCAGAAGCCCCTCGCCCGTCTGGAGTACGGCTTCGTCGGAGAGATCTATGAGTTTGTGATCGGGCGGCCGGTGTTGGGGGCGGCGAGTCTCTTACGCAGATTCGACAGCACTGTCATTGATGCCGGAGCCGTGGGCGTGGGACGTTCGATCCAGATCTTGGGCCGGGTCTTCAAGACTGCGGCCACCGGGCACACCCAGCATTACGGGCTGATCATGGCGGCCGGAATTCTGGCATTCCTGGCCCTGGTCGCGTTTGTCACATGACTGCCTATCCGATTCTCACGCTCGCGACGTTCCTGCCTCTCGTAGGTGCGGCTGTGATTCTACTCGTGGGTCGCGCACGACTGTCGCGCTGGATCGCCCTGGCGACCACCATGTCGACCGCGGCGGCCTCGGCGCCGCTCTACCTGCACTTCGACAAGACGTCGAGCGCCCTGCAATTCGTCGAGTCTCGGGACTGGATCCCGTCGTTGAACATCGCCTACGCCATGGGCGTCGACGGCATCAGTCTCCCGTTCATCTTTCTCGCCGCACTCCTGAGCATCCTTTGCGTCGGTGCCTCGTGGACGAGTGTCCAAACGAGAGTGGGGGAGTTCTACGCTGCGCTCCTGGTTGCGGAGACGGCGATGATCGGGCTGTTCGCCGCAGCAAACCTTTTTCTCTTCTTCATCTTCTGGGAGCTGATGCTCGTTCCCCTCTTTCTCCTCATCGGTGTCTGGGGAGGTCCCGAGCGCGTCTACGCCGCTGTCAAGTTCTTGATTTTCACGCTGGCCGGAAGCGTCTTGATGCTTGTGGGTATCATCGGTCTATACCTCGCCTCTGGCACGCTGGACTTCAAGGCCCTGGCCCAGGCCGGGGAGAGCCTTCAGCCCGTTCATCAGGCCTGGCTCTTCGCCGCTTTTCTTGCTGCGTTCGCTGTCAAGGTGCCCATGTTCCCGGTGCACACCTGGCTCCCGAACGCCCACACCGAGGCTCCGACCGCGGGAAGCGTGATCCTGGCAGGCATACTCCTCAAGATGGGAGCGTACGGTTTCCTGCGGGTTTCGATTCCTATACTTCCAGACGGCGTCGAGCTGTTCCTCCCGGCCATGCTGGTCATCTCTGCGGTGGCCATCGTCTACGGCGCGTACGTGACCCTGGTCCAGACGGACATCAAACGCCTCATCGCCTATTCGAGCGTCAGCCACATGGGCTTCGTCACCTTGGGCATCTTCACACTCAGCCGGAGCGGAGTTGAGGGCGCGATCCTCCAGATGATCAACCACGGAATCATTTCGGCCGCGCTGTTCTTGTGCGTCGGGATGATCTACGAGCGAACCCACACGCGCGAGATCAAGGACTACGGGGGGGTGGCGAAAATCGCACCGGTCTATTCGACGTTTCTGGCGCTGTTTTGCCTGGCGGCCGCAGGGTTCCCGGGGTTGAATTCATTCGTAGGGGAGTTCCTCATCATCGGCGGTGCTTTCCAGACCCAGGTCTGGCTGGGGGCCATGGCGGTCTGGGGGGTCGCCTTGGGCACAGCGTATCTGATTTGGCTCTATTACCGAGTTGTCATGGGCGAGCTCAACTCAGGGCTCGAGGGACTCAGGCTCGAGCTCAACGCCCGTGAAGCCGCAACGTTGGCCCCACTGGGCTTGCTCGCCCTGTGTCTCGGCGTCTACCCGGAGCTCGTCCTCTCATACCTTCGTGCTCCCGTGGCGGAGCTCCTGGGTGCCGGAGTCATGCCGTGAATGGCGCGACCCTGACTGACGTGGGACTTCTCGTCCCGGAGCTGATCCTGGTCGGCATGGCCCTGGCCCTCATTCTCGCTGCGCGCCGGATCCAGAGAGCGCCCGTGGCCGTCGTCGGAACGGTCCTCGCCGCGCTTACTGCCGTGATCGTCGCGGGGTGGGATCTGTCCTCGGGCACGAGGAGCGGGTTTGGCGGCCGGCTTACCCTGGATGGCTACTCGCAATTCTTCAAGGTCCTCATCGGCGTCACGCTGGCTCTGGCCGCGCTTCTCTCGGTGAGGAGCACCGACCGGGAGCAGGTTCCGCGGGCCGAGTACCACGTTCTTCTCCTGTTGGCCTCGACGGGAATGATGCTTGCGGTTTCAGCCCTCGATCTGCTGACCGTGTACCTGGGCTTGGAGCTCATGACCCTCTGCTCCTACATCTTGGTCGGGATCAGGGTGGAGCGGCCGACGTCAAACGAAGCTGCGATCAAGTACTTCCTACTTGGTTCCTTCGCTTCGGCTCTGCTGCTGTACGGGATAAGCCTGACCTACGGCGTGACAGGTGCGACGGACTTTGCGGGGATCGCCTCGGCTCTTTCCGACCCAGATCTGGAGAGCAACCCGCTTCGCTTGGCGGCGGTAGGACTGGTGGCCGCGGGGCTTGCTTTCAAGGTTTCAGCGGTGCCCTTCCATGCCTGGGCACCAGACGCCTACCAGGGTGCGGGCGCTCCGGTTGCGGCCTTTTTGGCGGCCGGCTCCAAGGCGGCCGGTCTGGCCGTGCTGGGGCGCGTGTTCCTTGTCGCGTTCGGCTCCGAGGCCGCGGTTTTGTCCGTCGTTCTGGCCGGCTTCGCTGGCCTCTCTATCCTGGTGGGGAGCTTCATCGCCCTATCTCAAACCGACATGAAGCGGCTCCTGGCGTATTCCTCCATTGCACATGTGGGCTACGCTCTCTTGGGCCTTATGGCCGGTACTTCCGAAGGGGCCTCGGCCACGATGACGTATGCCTTCTTCTACGTCTTCATGACTCTCGGAGCCTTTGGCGTCATCATCGGTCTTGGCGAGCGAGGCGAGCACCTGGACGGCTATCAAGGCCTGGCCGCGCAGCGGCCGGGAACCGCCGTACTCATGCTGATCTTTCTCCTGTCCCTGACCGGCATTCCTCCAACGGCCGGGTTCGTGGCCAAGTTCGTCGTGATCATGAGCGCCGTGCGTGCGGGCCATGTTGGATTGGCCGTTCTGGCGGTCGCCTGCAGCGTGGTCACGGCATTCATCTACATGCGTGTGGCCGTCCTGATGTATATGAAGGAGCCGCAGGAGAAGGCTCCGTCGCGGTTCCCCGTCGCAGTGTCGGCAGCACTTGCCGTCGCCGTACTGGTCACGGTGATCGGTGGAGTCTCCCCCAATAGCCTCATGCCTTGGGCGGTGGCCCCGTGATGCCGATCGACAATGATGTACCCTGATCGAGGAGAAATCAACGCGTGAGCGAATACATCGGGATCGCCGTGGCCTTTGTGCTGGCCGGTGGCGTTACGGCCGCCATGGTGGTGTTGAGCTCCACGCTGGGAAAGAAGAATCCCACACGCGTGAAGCTGGAACCCTTCGAGTGCGGAAAGGAGCCTTTTTCCGTCCCGATTGGGAGGTTGGCGATCAAGTTCTATTTGACCGCGATCTTGTTCATCCTGTTCGACGTCGAGCTCGTCTTCCTCTATCCATGGGCCGTGGTGTACCGCACGCTGGGGACATTGGGCCTGGTCGAGATGGGGGTTTTCCTGGGGATCCTGATGGTAGGCTACGTGTACGCTTGGGACATCGGCGCCCTGGACTGGGAGTGACATGCAGAACGATCCGTCGTATTTCACCAGCCGCCTCGATGAGGCCATTGGATGGGCTCGGAAGTACTCGATCTTCCAGTATCCCTTTGTCACGGCGTGCTGCGGGATGGAGTACATGGCCACGGCCTGCTCCCACTATGACGTCGATCGTTTTGGCGCGGGCCTCCCCCGATTCTCGCCGCGCCAGGCCGATGTGCTCTTCGTCGTGGGGACGATCAGTCACAAGATGGCGCCGGTATTGAAACGCATTCATGAGCAGATGGCCGAGCCCAATTGGGTGGTCGCCTTCGGAGTCTGCACCTGCACCGGTGGGTTCTATGACAACTACGCAACCGTGATGGGTATCGACACGATCATGCCGGTGGATGTGTACATCCCGGGATGCCCACCGCGGCCGGAGATGGTTCTGGACGGCCTGATGAAGCTCCAAGACAAGATTCAGAGCCAGCACACGACTGGCAAGCGGGCGGCGCCCGAACCTCGTCCCGTGATCCTCTCAATATGACTGACTCCTCTTTGATCACGTCGGTCACGGACCAGTTTCCTGATGCGGCCTTGGCGTCCCACGCATACCGGGGCGACGCCACCGTGATTCTGCGTCGCGAATCTCTGCTCGAAGTGGCGCGGTTTCTCAAGGAGGACCCTGCTATGCAGATGAACTTCCTCATGGATTTGGCCGCGGTGGACTACTCCACCTTCGGGAAGCGGCCGGCTCGGGCGTTCTTCTCTTCCTCCGGAGTGGCGGTGAAGCCAACGCCTCAGATTCCGGATCAGGACCCCTGGCCCGGGCCACCCGACGACGCGCGCTTCGCGGTCGTGTACCACTTCTACTCGACGACCCACAAGCATCGACTGCGACTGGTGGTGCCGGTCGAAGAGGCCACCCCCGAGGTAGATTCCCTGACGTCGCTGTGGGCCGGAGCCAACTGGCTCGAGCGTGAGGCCTGGGACATGTTCGGGGTCGGCTTTCGGGGACATCCTGACCTGAGGCGGATTCTCATGTATCACGAGTTCGACGGCCACCCGCTCCGCAAGGACTATCCGGTCAACAAGCGCCAGCCCCTGATCGGGCCGAAGAACTAGTCGTGTCCATGGAAACGAACCCAACGCCTGACATGACCTCGGCGTTTCAGCGCGACCCCGCCGATCTCGAGACGCGGGACATGATGCTCAACATCGGGCCCGCGCACCCAGCCATGCACGGGATCATCCGCATCGTGGCCAAGCTCGACGGGGAGCAGATCGAGGAGGCCGACGTAGAAATCGGCTACCTCCATCGCGGCTTCGAGAAGATGTCGGAAACCGTCGACTACAACGGTGTCATCCCGTACACGGACCGGCTCAACTATGTGTCTCCGCTGATCAACAACATGGGCTACTGCATGGCCGTGGAGAAGCTTCTCGGAATTTCGGTCCCGGAGCGTTGCCACTACGTGCGGGTCATCATGTCGGAGATCTCGAGGGTCTCGGACCACCTCACCTGCGTTGGCGCAACTGCCATGGAGTTGGGGGCCTTCACCGTTTTTCTCTACATGATCAAGGCGCGCGAGTATCTCTGGGAGCTCATCGAGAAGGTCACCGGAGCGAGGCTGACCATCACGTACTGCCGTGTCGGCGGGGTCAAGGCGGACCTCCCCGAGGATTTCGCCGAGCCCTGCCGAAAGGCCTTCGAGGAGACTCGCAAGGTCATCGATGACGCGAACGGGCTCCTCACACGCAACCGTATCTTCACGGACCGCATGAATGGAAGCGGGGTGATCTCCCTAGATGACGCCATCTCCTATGGGATCACAGGACCGTTTCTTCGTGCCAGCGGTGCAACGTTCGACGTGCGCAAGGACTGCCCCTACGCCGTCTACGACCAGATCCCCTTCGACGTGCCGGTCGGGACTCGTGGGGACAACATGGATCGGTATCTGGTGCGGATGGAGGAAATGGAGCAATCGATGCGCATCGTCGAGACGGCACTGCGCGACATGCCGCCCGGCCCTGTGCTGGTCAACCCAGAGACCGGTCGTCCGATTCCGGCCTCGGAGATGGTGGACCTGGGCAAGGTGGGAAACATCGCGGCCATCTCAGGCGGATGTGCCGTCACCGGGCCAACGCTCGAAGGCTCGGGTCGCGCGCAGCATCCGTCGATCGCCACCGACGAGAAGCGGGTCTTTCTGCCTCCCAAGGAGGACGCCTACGGCAACATTGAGGGGCTGATGCAGCAATTCAAGCTCGTCATGCACGGCCACGGCGTGCGTCCGCCAAAAGGAGAAGTGTACCACCCAGTGGAAGGAGCCAACGGGGAGCTCGGGTTCTACGTAGTGAGTGACGGAGGCGGGAACGCGTACCGGGTCCGGGTTCGTCCGCCATGCTTTGCCATCATGTCTGCCCTGCCCAAACTCCTGACGGGCGGCCTGATCGCCGACATGGTTCCCACCTTCGGATCGGTCAACATGATCGGCGGAGAGCTCGACCGGTGACATTGACGGAGCTCAAAGGCCCGGCTGAAGAGATCTTGCGGCAATACGAGTATCCGAAGGCGGCGATGCTGCCGCTCCTCTGGCTCGTCCAGCAGAACCAGGGCTACGTCTCCCAAGAGGCGGAGGCGTGGGTCGGGCGCCAGCTGGGCGTGGCCCGTTCCCACGTGCGAGAGGCGGTTTCTTTCTACAACATGTTCCACACCAAACCGGTGGGACGGCGCGAGCTGCGGGTCTGTACGAGTCTGCCCTGCCTCTTGCGCGGAGCCGACGACCTGCTCAAGCAAATCGAGACGCGCCTGGGGATTTGCCCGGGCGAGACGACGCCCGGTGGTGAGGTCCTCCTCACGGAGGTCGAGTGCCTGTGCGCCTGCGAGATGGCCCCCATGGCCCAGCTCGACGAGCGCTTTGTCGGGCCTCTCGAGGGTGAGACGGTCGACACGATCATTCAGGACGCCCTCGTGGCACCCGGCCAGCCGGAAGGGACCCCAGAACCTGATCCCTTCATCTGCTCGAACGGGCCGGTGCTCTCGGTGCGCTTCTCGAACACCGGGGGGACCTGGTTCGACGACTACGTCGCGGACGAAGGATACGTCGCCGCCAGAAAGGTCCTTACTTCCATGACCCCGGAACAGGTGATCGACGAGGTTTCCAAGCCAAACCTACGCGGTCTGGGAGGGGCGGGGTTTCCGGCCGGCAGGAAGTGGTCCTTCATCCCCAAGGATACGACCAAGCCGAAGTTCCTCGTGGTCAACGCGGACGAGGGTGAGCCCGGCACCTTCAAGGACCGCTACATCATGGAGCGGGACCCGCACAACCTCCTTGAAGGCATGATCATCGCAGCCTATGCCATCGGCGGTCACAAGGCCTATGTCTACATACGCGGCGAGTACTTCCAGTCGGCCCGTCGCCTGCAGCGTGCCATCGATGAGGCTCTTGAGCAGGGCTGGCTTGGCAAGGACATTCAGGGAACCGGGTTTGACCTGGACGTCGTGATCCACAGTGGGGCCGGTGCCTACATCTGCGGCGAGGAGACCGCCCTTCTCACTTCGCTCGAGGGCGGAAAGGGCTTTCCACGGCTCAAGCCCCCCTTCCCCGCCATCTCCGGTCTGTTCTCGTGTCCCACCATCGTCAACAACGTGGAGACCCTGGCCTGTGTGCCGTTCATTCTGCGTCATGGAGCCGAACGCTTCGCCGACATGGGCACGGCCAGGCAGGGTGGCACACGTCTGTTCTGCGTGAGCGGGCATGTCGTGCGGCCTGGAGTGTACGAGGAGTCGGTCGGTGTCACGCTGAGGGCACTCATCGAGAAAGCCGGTGGTGTGCGCGAGGGGAGAAGGCTCAAGGCCGTCATCCCGGGTGGTATCTCGGCCAAAATCCTGACCGCCGATGAGATTGACGTGACCATGGACTTCGACTCCCTCATGGCCGCGGGCAGCATGGCCGGGTCTGGGGGTGTCATCGTGATGGATGAGACCACCTGCATGGTCGAGGCGCTGGCGGCCGCGGCCAAATTCTTCGCCGACGAGTCCTGTGGTCAGTGCTCGCCGTGTCGTGAAGGGACCGGCTGGGTCCATCGCATCATGCAGCGGATCCTCACCGGGAAGGGGAAGGTCGAAGACCTGGACGAGCTCCTTGCCATCGCCGGTGACATGGAGGGAAACACGATATGCGTCTTCGCGGACGCGGCCGCCTGGCCCGTCCAGTCGTACATTGAGAAATTTCGGGACGAGTTCGAGGAGTTCATCCGTACCGGCCACCGCGCAGAGGACAAGGACGTGGGCGCATGCTCAGCCTGACCATCGACGGCCGTGAGGTCAGCGTGGCCCAGGGCACGACGGTCATCCAGGCTGCGGAACAGCTGGGGATCTTTATTCCGCGCTATTGCTACCACCCCGGGCTCTCGGTCGCGGGCAATTGCCGCATCTGTCTCGTTGACGTGGAGAAGTCTCCCAAGCTTCAGATCGCTTGCAACATGCCGGTGACCGACGGGATGGTTGTACACACCCAGAACGACAGGGCCGAGGCTGGCCGCCGCGCCGTGTTGGAGTTCCTCTTGGCCAACCACCCGCTCGACTGCCCGGTGTGCGACCAGTCCGGTGAGTGCGACCTACAGAACTTCTACATGAACTTCGGGCTCTACAATCCGCGGTTCAGGGAGCACAAGGTCAAGAAGCGAAAGGCTGTGACGCTTGGCCCCCATGTGATACTGGACCAGGAGCGATGCATTCTGTGCTCTCGGTGCGTTCGTTTCACCGACGAGATCACCAAGACCGGTGAGTTCGGCATCTTCAACCGCGGGGACAAGGCCGAGCTGGGGATCTACCCCGGTCAGGTACTCGACAATCCGTACTCGGCCAACGTAGTGGACATCTGCCCGGTGGGGGCTCTCACCGAAAGCGATTTCCGCTTCAAGGCGAGGGTGTGGTACCTCTCGAGCGCCCCCACGGTATGCAACGGCTGCAGCCAGGGGTGCAACATCGACATGCACTTCGTACTCGACAGGCCGCACCTCAATGACGGAGCCAGGGTCGTGCGCGTCAAGCCACGCTACAACCCGGACGTCAACCAGTGGTGGTTGTGCGATGAAGGGCGCTACGGCCTTGGCTGGTTGGATCGGGAGCGACTCACAGAGGTGCGCGCTGCGAATGGCGCCGCTGCAACGTGGGAGCAGGCCCTCACCACGATTTCTACGGCTCTAGCGGGGGCAGGCGAGGAAGAAGAAGGCGCTCGGATTGGCGTGATCGCCTCGGCCCAGCTCACCAACGAGGAGCTCTTCTTGGTCCGAGAGATTTTTCAAGGCGCTCTGGGCGCCCGGGTCACCGCCTCTGTTCCTGAGACGCCTGGGTCCTCTGACGACCTGCTTATCAAAGCGGATAAGAACCCCAACACGCTGGGGGCAACCCTGCTGGGCCTGGCCGGTCCCGATGCACCCGACGCCGGGCAGATCGTGGAGGAGGCGCTCACCGGCAACCTCGATGCCCTGTGGGTCTTCGGCCACGACATGGTGGAGTTCTTCGGGGAAGGGAAGGTCCGAGAGCTTTCAGAAAAGGTCGAATTGTTCGTCTTTTCGGGCACGAACGAGAACCCGACCGCGTCGTTCGCTCATTGGGTCCTGCCCACGTCCGGCTATGTGGAGAAGGACGGGACCTTCGTGAATTGCGACGGCCGGGTTCAGCGCATCGGCTCGGCCTTTCCTCCGCTTGGAGACTCGCGTGAGGATTGGCGCATGCTTCTGGAATTGGCCGGCCTGTTGGGTCTGCCGCTCGAGTGGCTGGATCCGCAGCAGATCTTTCTGGGGCTTGCCCAGACCGAGGCGCCCTTCGCGGGATTGAGCTATGAGGCGGTCGGAGACCAAGGTGCTCAGATTACGCCGACCAGTTCCGTCTCGGGGGCGAGGACAGAGGCGGCCGCCCCGTGATGGAAGACGTGATCATCAAGCTCGTCCTGGCGAGCTTCGTTCTCTTCGCGGTGTTGAACCTGGCAGGGTTCCACACCTGGGTGGAACGGAAGCAGTCCGCGCTCATCCAGGACCGGATTGGGGCCAACCGTGCCCCTATCTTCGGGTTTCGGGCGCTGGGACTGTTCCACGGTGTGGCCGACGCGGTGAAGATGTTCACCAAGGAGGACATTGTTCCGCGCGACGCGGACAGAACCCTCCACGCCCTGGCCCCCTTCTTCTCGGTCTTTTTCGCCCTGGTCGCGTTTGCGGCGATCCCCTTCGGGGACCGCCTTATCCTCGGGGATCGAGTCATCGAGCTCCAGGTCGCCAAGCTCGACGCAGCGCTGCTCTACGTCTTCGCCATGCTCTCCCTGGGGGTATACGGTGTGATTCTGGCCGGCTTCGCCTCGCGAAACAACTACGCCATCATGGGTGGGCTGCGGGCCACTGCTCAGATGATCTCCTACGAGATCGCGTTGGGTGTGTCCATCATCGGCGTGGTGATGGTCTACGAAACGACGGATCTGTCCGAGCTTGTGCGGGCACAGGGGCAGACGATCGGCGGCTGGATTCCCTTCTGGGGCATCCTGACGCAACCCGTTGCCTTCTTCGTCTTCGTGACGGCGGCCCTGGCCGAGACTAAGAGGCTCCCTTTTGACCTGCCGGAGGGCGAGTCGGAGATCATCGGGTATTTCGTGGAGTACAGCGGAATGAAGTTCGGGATGTTCTTTCTCACGGACTTTCTGGAGACCATCCTCGTAGCGACCCTTGTGACCACACTGTTCTTCGGCGGATGGCAGGTGCCCTACCTCATGCCGGACGGGTTCCACTTCCCATGGGGAGGAGAGCTCCTCGTCTCCAATTGGGTCTACGTCCTGCTCGGCTTCGCGAGCTTTTCTATCAAGGGTCTCGTTTTCATGTTTGTGTTCATGCAGCTGCGGTGGACGCTGCCGCGCTTCCGCTACGACCAGCTCATGAGCCTGGGTTGGAAGGGGCTCTTCCCGATCGCGGTGGTCAACGTCGTGGTGACGGCCCTCGTGCTCAACACCTTCGGGGAGGCACCGTAATGGCCACAATAGTTGTCCGCAGACCGGAGCTGACGTTCTGGGAGAAGCTGTACATCCCCCAGATCATGAGCGGCCTCAGGATCACGTTCAAGCACTTCTTCCGCAACCTCTTTCTTCACACGGCGCACCTCGTGGGCGGTCTCCAACACCTTCCCGCCTCGGCCACCATTCAGTATCCTGAGGAGCTCAGGCCCCTCATGTCGAGATTCCGAAGCCGCCATCGGCTCACTCTGCGCGAAGACAACACGCCCCGCTGCGTCGGGTGCATGCTGTGCGAGACAGTGTGCCCGGCCAAATGCATCACCATCGTGCCTGGCGAGCATCCCGATCCCCACATCGAGAAGTACCCGATCCGCTTCGACATTGACCTCGGCGTCTGCGTCTATTGCGGGTACTGCGTCGAGGTATGCCCTGAAGATGCGATCCGGATGGACACAGGAATTCTCGACCTGGCGGCCTATTCAAGGGACGCCATGAAGCTTGACATCCATGAGCTGATGGATCCGCAGTTACGCAAACCGATCGGTGAGTGCAGCCTGAAGTTCCCCCACAAGTGCGAACTCCACGGCGGAGAGGTGACGGGCAGCTGGGCCGACGGCGCCGGGTCCTCGTGCAGTGATTCAAAAACACCTCGTGCACCGAGGCCGGCGATGCGTACGGCTGGCCAGGCGTAACGAGGAGCACATTGGGCGCTATCCCCGCCTTCCCGCTACCTCCGGCCGCGGGCGATCTTCATCGCGGAATCGACGCCTGAACCGTCGGGCGGCCGCACGTCCTTGACGCCGTAAAGGCGAGGGTCGTTTCGGACGATTCGAACGCCACGAGCGTATCGCGACGACTAACCTGCCCGATGACTCGCCCGGTGTCATCGATCACCGGCAGCTTCCGATATGCCCGGGTGAGAAAGATGTGGACGATGTCGTAGAGGCCGGCCGTTGGTCCAATCGACTCGGCCGGGGTGTTCATGTAGTCGCTGACCTTCCCTGCCGGCAGGCCATCAAGCGCTCCACCGACGATCACCTTCAGACAGTCCCGTTCGGTCAGCATGCCGACCAGTACACCAGTGTCGTCGACGACCGGTACACCCGTGAGCTTGCTCTTGAGCAATTGTCGCATGGCACGGTAGATATCCACGTCAGGAGACAATGTGGCCTCCGTCCGAGTCATCATCTCTGCCGCGGTGAGGTTTACCATGATCGCCTCCAGTGTCCTCTTTGGTCGTCATAGGACCCGACGGCCCAACTCGCCGGACCGATCACTCGCGGTGGCCAGGTCTCCGAGCCAGGCGACGAGTTTGGCTCGCAAGCCGAGCCGCACGCCCAAGCGTTTGTCACTGCCCTCCTTCGGCTGTTCTCGGGTGAGGGTCCGAGCCTACCCCCGAGTCCAGTAGCCGTCAAGACGCCGCCTGCGCACTGCCGCAATTGTGAGCGCACAGTTGTCAGGTCGATCGACATCGGCATCGCCGTTGACTCTCTTTGAACGCCGCTCTAGACTGCGTTCGGAGAAGCCATGCAGACCCGTGTCGACGAGATCCTCAAGGCGAAGGGTCCCAACGTCTACACGACGCATCGGAACGAGACCGTGTTCGCTGCCATTCAGCGAATGGAGGAGCTACGCGTCGGCTGCCTCGTTGTGATCGACGACGACAAGATCTGCGGGATCGTCACTGAGCGCGACTACCTGCGACAGATTGCGATCAAGGGCCGGTCGTCGCGAACAACGAACGTTGGCGAGATTATGTCGTAACCGGTCGTTTGCGCGCACATCGAGGACACGGTAGAGCGCTGTATGTCAGTCATGACCGAGAAGCGCTGCCGCCACCTCCCGATTGTCGGGCCCACCGGCGTCGTCGGCCTAGTGTCGATCGGCGACCTCGTCAAACAGATCACCTCGGCGCAGAAAACTGAGCTCCGGTGGCTGCATGACTACATCGAGGGCAAGTACCCAGGGTAGTCTCCCGCTCGCTCCCTACTTACTCCGGTCAGTTCGGCTCTACGCAGACCAGCCGTATATCGGGCTCCAGCCACCGCTCCGCAGTTCCAACTTGGCTAAGGCCCTGCGGACAGATCCTTGTTCACACCGATGGCGACAGCGACATACATAACCCAGGCTACCAAGGTCGCCGAACCCTCACCGAGGCTTCGTCACGAGCTGGTGCGGAACTTCCTCACCAGGCGCATCCCGTCGAGGGTGATGCTCCAAACATCGACGCCCTTGAGCGTAGCGTGCTGAAGTGCTGCCGCTCGGGCCTGATCCCAAGTGGGGTACGCTTGGCGCGCAAGGTTTACGCCTCCGCTGACTTCGAACTTCGGGTGCGCATCGTGTTCCTTGATGATCACATCGTTAGTAGCGGGTTCCCTCAATGACATTTTGCCCTCCAGCCGCACGCGACCGCTTCATCGCCCCAGGTCTACCGCCCCGCACGCTGATTCCATCTCTCATCACTTCACCTACGGGTTACGCACGGTTCCGGCATCTGCAGTCTGGCCGACTTCGACACGCGCCGCCATGAGGGTCCTCCGTTGGAAGACGGCAGGCTCGATGCTGCTGGCCTGGTTAACGCGCGTCGTCACGCCCCGGCCCCGCCTCCGGTCGGCGTGCCAGAAATGCCAGGTGCCCGCATATTGTGCATTGCCACGCCGCTTCGTATCTCCGCGGGGTCGCGTACGGCACTCGCTGAGCGTTGGGAGTGAAGAGCATCGACGGGTTCCCGCATTTGGGACACGGGTCTGGCCTGATGTTACCGTCAGGCATTTCGCTCTCTTGGCTCTGCGTCCTCGGGTCGGGTGCCACGGCATTGTCAATTTGACGTCAAGCGTAGCAGAGTTACGGGATGAACAACCCCGCGCCTAGCTACCAGGGCTCCGTCGACCCGCGTGGCGAGTGGCCAGCTTCCGGGTCTCCGGAATAATCTGTCACCCATGTCTCCGGAATGAAGTGTCACCCTTCTCTCGGGAAGACATCCTTGAAACCCGGGGCAACCGCCGATCTAACAGGTCGGCTGTTTCTTCGCACGGGTCGTCTTGTGCAAGGTTGGCGCAGTTGCACGGATCCGGAAATGTGAAGCTGGCGCGTACGGTGAGCAATCGCCGACCGCGGACCGGCCCCAGCCCTACGCTGCAAAGATCGCGTTCGCCCAGGTCAAGCTGTCGCGGTACAGTCCGGCGATCGTCGGTTCTTCGACGCCGAGCTGTGCACAGAGCCTCTCGCACTCGCCCCACTGGCTCCGCTCGTACGCCGTCACCAGTTCGAGCACCGGTCGCAGGTCGTTTGGCTGTCCCAGGAGCGCCCCTTCGAGATCCTCTGTCAACGGCAGCTGAGCGATGACAAGGTCCATCGGTCGGTCGAGCATCGTGTCGATCAGCGACAACGATCCCATGAAGAAGAGATCGGATCTGCGATCGCCCAAGCCCACGCATGGGCCGAGCTCTTCACAGATCTTGGCCCGGACGGCGGCATGAACCAGCAACTCATCGGGTTTGCCTTTTGCCAGCTGATTGAGCGAGATGAGGCTGACCCAGCGCCGCGTGAGTTCAGTGCCCAGAAGGGCCAGGCCATGCCGAACCGAGGTGAACGGTCCGGCCCATCCGAAGGTCGCCGATCCCATGAACCTGAGAAACCGGTGTGTCAGAGATACGTCACCGCCGATCAACTCTTCGAGCGCATCGATGTCGAGCTCGGGTTTCCACACCGCCTCAAGGAGCTTGAGACACATCGTGTGAGATCCGCTCAGCGTGCGACCTGAGAGGGTTTCCGGTCGGCAGAAGAACCATCCTTGGAAGTACGCAAAGCCGAGCCCGACCGCCTTCTCGTAATCTTCCTTCGTCTCCACCTTCTCGGCCAGTAGGGTCGAGTACCGATTGATCCGCCTGATCTCACGACACTGTTCCGCGGGGTCACACTCACCGAGGCTGATCTTGATAATGTCGGCCACGTCGACCAATTCTTCGACCCCGGGGCGGTAGACGAAGTCGTCGAGGGCGATCTTGTAGCCGGCCGCCGAGAGATGACGGCACGCGGCGATGACGTCGTCGTCCGGTTCGATCGTCTCAAGAATCTCAATGACGGTCGACTGGGCTGGCAGCACCGACTCATAGCCGCCGAGGAGCAGCTCCCGCGTGAAGTTGACGAAGGCGAGCTTGTCACCGACCAGGGTCTTCATGCCGAGGTCGAGCCACGCCACCTCCATCACTTCGCGTGTCGCCTGCGAGTCGTTGGCCAGCGCGCACAGGTCCTCGAGACCAGACCGGAAGAGTAACTCGTATCCATAGACCCGGAGTCGCCGGTCAAAGATCGGCTGCCGCGCCACGAACACGTCCCGAGAGCTACACGCTTCTGACTCAGGTGCCAGGGTTCCAGACGCCGTGTCGGCGGCAGTCCTCATGTCTATGTGCACTCGTCAGTCAAAGCAGTGTTTCCACAACTACAACGGTAATCGTCGGCGGCCTGCGATGCTTTAGACCCGGGAGCGTGTCCCGGACACATCAGTCGACGAACGCAGGGGACAGAATTGCACGCGGATGCTGGGACGAAGAGCCGGGCCAGAAGAGGAAGACCCCGATGCTGTACGACCCGGTCTGAAGGGCGGCGGGTTCAACGTTGACCGAAAAGAACCCGTCCAGATCAACTGATGCCCAGTAGCGAAGTGCCTGGTCGCTGCTGCCATTGTGCTTCCACAACCTGACCAACACCGTGTCAATGTTGCGACTGGTGTCGGTCACGCGGCCCGAGAGCCGGGTGCTCGTGCCAGTGGAGAATCGGCTCGGCACGGCCGCATCGAAGACGACACCTGGCCAATCCCGGCGACCAAAGGCAGGAGAGTCGACCGACAGAGGTTGGATGATCGGTGCTGCCGCTCGAGGCACGATGTCGGTTTGAAGATCGACGCGATTGTCGGTGAGCGCATCGAATGACGGGTACAAGTCGTAGCTCTTGACACCCGTACGGTTCGGGTCCTCGAGCCGCTGGGCAAAGAAGTTCCAATAGTCCATTTCCCTCTGCGACAGCAAACCGTCGCTGGAGACCACAACCGTCGCGCGGCGCCAGGTGGTTGGACGCGGTCCGCGCCGAGGTCCGTGGTGGGCGACGATGCTCCCGATCGTCACGCGATTCGTGCGACCGACCACGGTCGAGCCGGGTGCGGGCAGGCGGCTTCCGCTCTCGGAGAACTGGTTCTGGTCGGCAAACACCCAAACGTCAGGGACTGCGTCAACCGGCAGGAGGCCCATCCGATACATCTGAAGTGGATGGAACCGTAGCGGGCCCGTCGTCTGTTCAATGTCGAAGCGGCCATTATCAACACTTCTGACCCGGCGCGCGCCTTTGAGCACCGCGCCGATCAGCGTTGCGCCGCGATACAACAATGGAGTGTGTGATGAGGGATACCAGCCGCCCCGGTCGATTCCGCCGAGTGTCGCCCAGTCGAATCCGTCTCCCCACTGGTGCGCGATTTCGTGGCTCGAATCTTCGTTGGTCGCAAACTGGCCTTGGGGGTAGAGCTCGACCGATTTCAGTCGTCCCGTACTGCCATAGACGTGGGACTGATCGAGGAGTGGCTTGCCGATACCTTCTACCTTGTTCCTGATGTTGCGGTGGAACCCGCCGAATTCGGCCACCTGAGTTCGCTGAGGGATGAAGGCGATGCTGTCGTAGCTGTCTGAGAAGTGTGCGAAGAAGGCGCGGGCGGCCGTCGGAAGATCGAAGTTGTACGTTCCCGACGACACGCGGGTGTCACCGAAGCCGGGCAGGACGAGATTGACCACATGACTGGCGTACTGGACGTCGGGTGCGATCTGTCGGACGCGAGAGCCCGGCATTGCGGATGAGCTGACCCGCAGATATAGCGGTCGTGTCTCGGGACCCGCCGTACGGCGGTCGTTCACGGTCGACGGAAGCACAACCCGTCCCCAAAGGATGTAGGGTCGGTCGAACCCATGCCGCTCATGCTGCAGGCGTTCGGACCAGACACGGCGGGACCACCGTGGGTCGAACAGGCTGACCGTTCGACCGCTGATGGTCGTCGTGCCGGTGCGTTGCCACCGTTCAACGGCGATACCTGACGCTGCGCTCTCGTCGTCCCGCTCAAAGGTCAGCGTCGGGTAGTCTCCAAGGAGCGCAAACTCGGACAGACTGATCGAGCCGCCATGATCGGCTCGAAGAATCGGAGGTGTTTGCTGGAACGAGAGGGGTACGCCATCTGGCATGCCCCAGGAGGAGTTGAGGCCCTGTCGACGAGCCGGTGGAAGCTCTATATCGCAGAACATGATCTGTTCGGCATTCTCCAGAGGGGGAAGGTCCCGCCCGCCGAGTCGCTCGAGATCCCGGGTCTGAGCGGAGAGCGAAACGGCCACACAGACCAGTATGGAGGCGACGATGTAGACCCTGGTGGAACCGGTTCGCACGAGTGCCCTCTGGCCTGGGGAACTGTCGATCGGTGTAGCAATGATTGTTCCCTCTCTAACTTGTTGAAAGTAAATGACAAGCGGTTCTACTCTTGCCAGAAAAGTCCCTGCCTGGCCGGACAACGTGCGGGCCAGCCGCGGACAATGGCCCTCGGAGTGCTGGTTCGATCGAGTCGGTGGGAGGCGCGACGAGACCGGTGTTCTTGGGGTTCTCGGCGATGTTGCCGGCCTACAGACTGGGCCGCAGGCGGCCCTGGAGTTCCAGCCACACGATCATTCTGAAGCGGAGATACTCCGCCCGTGTTCGCGGGGCCGGTCCACTGGCCAAGATGGTGTTTACCGCTCGTGTAACGTCCGGCACGGCGGCCCGTGGAGTTCCAGCCACACGATCATTCTGAAGCGGAGATACTCCGCCCGTGTTCGCGGGGCCGGTCCACTGGCCAAGATGGTGTTTACCGCTCGTGTAACGTCCGCGGCGGGGACGTGCTTCGTGAAGTCGAGGAATTGACGGAGCGTCATCTTGTGTACCTGTTTCACTAGTGCTGCGGCGGGAGCACTCGTGCTGGACCTACGTTCAGCAAGACCCGCGCCTACCGACGTCAAGTGGATTGCCGTTGAAAAGCGGCGTTCTGTTAAGCAAAAGCCGATGAGAGTCAGCCCCCGAGGCGACTTGAGTCACCTCAGAGATACGTGAACGACGTCCCCACAAGGCGTCTGTCTGGTTAATCCCAGGACGCACCTGAGTTGGCGTATCTGGCGCGGGACTGGACAGCGAGGGCAAGGCGCGACGAGGGAGTTTGGCGGGCCCAAATGACCGAGGAGCAACGCAGCCGCCGGTGGCCAGGACAAGTCAGATGCGTCGACTCAAGTGCATCCTGGGATTAGGGTCCTGCGACCGATGGCTCGAACGCCCACAGTCCGCGATCGAGGAGTACACCCCAGGCGTCGTCGAACGGATGAACCTCGTCGACCTCCAGGTCACCTCGGTAAACGGGGAGTCCGGCGTTTACCCACGCGAAGATTGACCCTTCGAGGTTGACCGCGTTGTCGACACCCCGCTCGCGGAGTTCCTTCACAAGAGCGGCAGAACGATAGCCGACGGAGCAGTAGGCGACGACGAGTGCGTCGGGGGCGGTGCCCTCGAGCACAGCTGCAGCGCCAATGGCGGATGTCACCCGTTGCGCGCCCGGCAGGTGGCTGACGGCGAACTCGGCCGCCTCTCGGGCATCGAGGAGCACGACAGCGCCCCCCTCGGCGATGGCGTCCGCGAGCTCGGCGCGCGTCACAGTGGGCACACCGGGGAAGTCGTTCTGAATCCGTCGGTCGACCTCACTCCAGTCAAGTTGCCTGCCCCCGTCGCCGCAGCCGACCGCTGCGAGGGAAACCAAGATCCAGACGAGGTATGCAAGCGAACGGCGGTGGATCCCGGAGCGCATCGTTCGTCAGCCTCTCTCGCGATCAGGGTTCGCCACGAAGGGCTTCGCGGGCGACTCGATCGAAGAATTTGGTGCCGATCTTCAGGGCGTCTTCATCGACGTTGAAGAGGGGGCTGTGGAGCGGAACGTACTCATCGTCGGCACCGCGGGTGCCGATGCGCACGTAGCAGCCCGGCATCTTCTGGAGGTAGAAGGAGAAGTCCTCGGCCCCCATGCTCGGGTACTCTTGCTCGACGACGAACTCGGAGCCCACGACGTGATTCGCCGCTCGGCGTGCCGTGTCGGTTTCCCGGTCGGAGTTCACGACCGGCGGTGCGCTCTCACCGAACGACACGGTGATCTCCGCGCCGTGCAAGCGGCCGAAGGCGGCGGCGATTCGGTGAAGACCGTCCACGATCTGGTCCCGGGCGTCCCGTCGGGTGGTCCGGACGGTCCCTTCGAGTACCGCATCCTCAGCGATGACGTTGTGGGCGGTACCGGCCCGGATCGACCCGATCGTGACGACCGATGGATGCACCGGGTTGGCTCCACGTGAGACGAGTGTTTGGATCGCGGTGATCAAGAGACTGGTCACCACCACAGCGTCCACCGCCTCGTGCGGACGGGCACCGTGTCCGCCCTTCCCGCGGACGCGGATGGTGAAACGGTCGGCGTGCGCCGTAATCGTACCTGCCGAGACCATGATCTCGCCGAGCCGATAGTGGTGTGTGACGTGGCCAGCAAAGATGGCCTCGACCTCGTCCAGCACCTTGGACTGCATGACCGCACAGGCACCGTTCCCGCTTTCCTCGGCCGGCTGAAAAACGAACAGTACGGTGCCCTGGGGCGGTCGCGCCTTGAGCAGCGTGGCTGCGCCAAGCAGCATCGCCATATGGACGTCGTGGCCACAGGCGTGCATCTGGCCGGGTACGCGGGAGGCGAACGGTAGCCCGGTTCGCTCCTGACAGGGAAGCGCGTCCATTTCGGCGCGGAGTGCGATGGCGCGCCCCGGGCCGGTACCCTCCAGTCGTCCCACGACCCCACCGCCCCTCCCGGGGTAGTCGTACGGGATTCCCAGCCGGTCGAGTTCCTCCATGATCTTCTGAGCGGTCCCAACCTCTTCGTAGGCGAGCTCGGGGTTCTGATGGAAATGGCGCCGGAGGGCGACCAGGTGGGGGAATAGCTCGTCGAGAGTAACTTGGCTGCTCACGTCTACTATTGTCTCCGATTCCCCGGGGTTGTGGCCCGCCGTGTCGGATTGGAGTGGCGACGCTACAGGCCCAGGCATCGAGGAAGATCGGCCAGGAGGGCTTGCTCCGCCTCTGCCTGCGTCGCGCCGATGGCCGTGACATCTAGCTTACCGTGCAGAGGAAGAGGACCGACGTTGTAGAAGATGAATCGTCCGCGTTGAGTGCGGTGGTCGAAGACCTGAGACCCAACCCGCTCGAGGATGTCGAAGAAACTCAGGTCCGCCAGCCGATCGTGCTGGAAGTCCTGGGCCCGATATGGTGGGCGCGGTCCGGTGACTACCCGGTCGACGAGGTGCATTGGTGTGCTGGTCCCCCCCCCACCGGCCGTTGCACTCGGTGAAGCGAATCGTGAAGTCGCCGGTCGGATCCCCGAGTACTAGGTGATCGAATGAACACCGTCCAACGTAGCCAAGAAACTGGAGCGCGGCAGCGACACGGCCGGAGGCCTCGCTGATCGTGCGGTCGACCGCTGGTGGCAACCCCGAAGGCCGGCTGCCAACGAACATCTTTCGGTCGCCCTCAAGGATCTGCTCGTAGATGCCGTCAAGCCGGGGGGGAGCGACCTCCTTGGGTGGAATCCACCATTGTGTCGACGGAGAGCTCGTGGCACGTTCCCATGCGACAGCGAGGACCGGCTCGTCGCCACCCCATTCAGTGCGACGAAGAAACGCGTCGTCGGGAAGAGGGAACGAGCCAATCATAGCCGAACGACGTTGGGCTGGAGACGACCGCTAGAAATATGTGACGAGCTGCGACATCAGCAGGCGCGTCAGGTCGGCAACCTGATAGTAGGCGGCCGTGAGAAGGAACGGCTCGAACAGGGCTGTGCCGAGTCCAATGATGAGCAGAGAGTATTCGAGTACGTGAGCGCCATCGTCTTCGAACAGAAGTCGCCGAGGCAGGTCGGACATGGTTCCTTGCTCCTATGAGGCAGCAGTCCATGTTTCATGCCAGCGCCCGGCCAAAAGTGTGTGGTTGGGTTGGGCGCCGCGCCGCCAGGCGTTTCTGCTTTCTCGCCCGTTGGGGCCCGCTTGTCGTCATCGACCGAGGGCTGATTTATCGTCCGAAAAAGAGACTGATGTCGCGTACGGGGGCGACTTCTGGTCGGTATTACCCGATCTTCCGTTCGGTTCATCGAGCCCGCTAGGGCGGGGCGCTCCTTCGCAGAATCACACGCCGGCCCGCTTCGCGATCCGAATCGCTTCCGGTGGCGGGTCGCCGACTTGTCCCGGAGCACACGCTTTTGCCCCGGCGGTTTGGCCAGCGTCGGCTCGACGAGCGTTGATCGAAACCCAGGCCGTCTTCATTGCGCCCGGGATCAACGGCGAGGGGCCGCGGTACGTCGTCGGCGTGGAGGCCTCGAATCGGATCCGACTCGTGTCAGCCGCCATGCTCGGGGTCGCTGAAGGCGGTCCAACTGCTTGCTATACTAGCTCTCGCTGCTACATCGAGCGGGAGTAACTCAGTGGTAGAGTGTCAGCTTCCCAATGACCGGCAGGCCCACCTCCCTTCTACGCTGCTGACTGCCGCGTCCCCAACGGCGGGACTCGCCGAGTGGGCTTGACCATCCCTGTTCTCTCTTGAGCGCGCGTGCGCTGTGGAATCTTGCGAAACGTTGCGAGCATGACACTGCAGTCCGACGTGCCGATCATGCGTGGCGTCTACCGAGTGCACGCGAACGGTCTTGATCGGTTTTGACGATTCGTAGTAGCCTCACTGCCAGGTTGAATACAACCTGTCCAGCTTGGCAGCAACGGTAGGTGGGCTGACCACACAGCCCCTCCGGACCATCGGGCGAAGAACCACAAGCCTACGCCCCCCATAAGCCGATGGGGGGCTCATGCACACAGAACGACTCGACACCACCAGCGCCGCAGGTGCGCCTGCGACCGCCGACACCACGGACAACCGGTGGATGTCAAGGGCGGAGCAAAACTAGACCACCGTGGCGGAGGAAAACTAGACCATCTGGCAGTGGGTCGGAGTGCCTGAAAGCGGCGTCGCGGGGGGAAGCTTCAGGATGCCGGAGCGGCCGCGGGCTGGCGGGCTTTTCTTGCTGTGTTCGAGGCGATAGCTCTCGCCGTTCAGCTCCAGGATGTGGACGTGATGCGTCAGCCGATCGAGCAGCGCGCCCGTCAGCCGTTCGGAGCCGAAGATCTCGGTCCATTCGTTGAAGGGCAGATTCGAGGTGACCAGCGTCGACGCTTGCTCGTAGCGCTGGGAGAAGATCTCGAATAACAGCTCGGCGCCGGTCTTCGATAACGGCACGTAGCCGAGCTCGTCCACGATCAAGAGGTCCTGTTTCGCGAGCTGTTTCTGCACACGCAGCAGGCGCTTGTCATCCCGGGCCTCGAGGAGTTCGTTCACGAGCGCGGCGGCGGTAGTGAAGCGCTCCCCGATCGTCTCCGTGTGCCGCCGCAGCCGGCGCCCGCGCCGCGCGCGGCACTGGCACGCGAGGTCGGCGTTCAACGCGTCCCAACTGTCGAACCGTGGAATCGGCACGAAGAAGTTGCGCCGGGCGTAGCCGACCAGCCCTTCCACTTTCCCTTTGTCGTTGCCCTTGCCCGGGCGTCCGAAACGATCGTCGAATAAGTAGTGCGACTGGAGCTCGCTGAAGACCTGCGTCCGCTGGCGCGTGCCGTCCCCGAGGATCCGCGCCACCGCCAGCTTGGTGTTGTCATAGACGATGCGCCGCGGCACCCCACCGAAATAGCGAAACGCGGCGTTGTGCCCGTCGCAGAACGCCTCCGTGGTCTCAGCCGGAAACGCCTTCACGAACCCGTCGTCGCTGTGCGGGAGATCGACGACCAGGTAGTGCGCTTTGCATTCGACGCCCGCGATCACGACCAGTGCTTCGCCGAAGTCGGCTTGGGCGTCGCCCGGCGGATGCGCCAGCGGCACGAACATCTCCTGCCCGCCCAGCCGCCGCTCGCGCACGTAGGTGTTGACGATCGTGTCGCCGCCCGTGAAGCCGTGCTCCGCCCGTAAGCGCTCGCCGATGCGCTTGGCCGTGTGCCGTTGCTTCTTCGGACGGGACTGATCCTCGCGGAGGATCTGATCGATGATCCCCGTGAAGGCGTCCAGCTTGGGACGCCGGATCGGCTGCGCCCGGCGATACCCGGGCGGCCGGCGGTACCGCAGCATCTTGCGCACCGTCTCGCGGGCCAGCCCGAAGTGGCGCGCCGCCGCGCGCTCGCTCAATCCCTCCACATACACGCTGCGCCGCACCGCCGCATAGAGCTCCACTCGATACATCCCTCCTGTGTTCCACAAAACACCCTGGGAATGCTCGGTGGACCACGCGAGCGGTCTGGTTTTCCACCGCCCTCAGGCGGCTTCATCCCGCCGCTCTGTAGTCTATTTTTGCTCCGCCGTTCTCACCCGGGCCAGGCCCGTGTCCCAAATGCGGGAACCCGTCGATGCTCTTCACTCCCAACGCCCAGCGAGTGCCGTACGCGACCCCACGGAGATACGAAGCGGCGTGGCAGTGCACCATATGCGGGCACCTGGCGTTTCTGGCACCCTGACCCGAGGCGGGACTGGGGCGTGACGACACGCGTTAACCACTCCAGCAGCATCGAACCCACAGACTGCCCTCGATAGAACGGTTGAGGCTTGGAGGCCGGCTGTAGATGTGCGATACGTTTGGCACGACATTGACCAGGGAGACCTGCTTCCCCGCGCAATGTGTCAGACGCTTTTTGACCTGGCGGATGACGCCTGACCCGAGACCCTGCGACGTGAAACGGTGGGAACCATCCAAGGCAATCGACCACAGGGCTCGCTCGATTCGCAGGCGTTCGAGATTCCGCCCGGACCGCTGAGCTTCTTGATCGGAGGCGGGAGCGAGTTCGCGACGCGCGTCGAGCTCGTCGTGATCTCCGAGATAGACGGAGAGAACCGGGTGCTGCATGCGACCGGAAACGGCTCCGACACGATGCAGCGCGTCACGTGGGACCTGACGCCGTTCGCCGGACATCGCGGTCGGATCCGGATCGTCGACGCGTCATCCGGTGACTGGGGATATATCAACGTCGATGACATCCGCTTCGCGTCGGTCACCGTGCCGAACGTCATCGGCCGCGACGAGGCGGCGGCGCGTCGGGTCCTCGAGGGCCGCGGACTGACGGTGGGCACCGTCGAGCCAGTGGAGTCGCGGGTGGCCGAGGGGCGCGTGCTCGCGCAGAACGCCCGCGAGCACCGCGCATGGGACAGCGTCCGTCTTGACAGGTAGGCCGAACTCTGCCGGATGGTCAGATTCAACCGTTCGATGAACGACGTGTTCACTGCCGACGAGTCCTCCGAGCGCGTGAGCGCCTCGTCAAATCGCCAGGTGGCTCCGGCATCGAGTCTTGGGTCTTGAATCTGCGCGCGAGGTCAGAAATCGATGGCCTCGCACGTCCTACTGAGCGGCGAAGCAGTACAACAGGCCGTCGCCACCCGAATCCCGCAGCTGTTCCTGGCTGCAACCACGACTATCGTGAGCTGAATTCCAAGCTGCACGGTCATGATGGCCGAGCCTGGCTTTTCCATCGCCGCTGTTCGTCCAGTTGTTGCAGGTCATGTCTTCGCCAGCCGGGTACGCCGTGCCGTCCGGCTGCGAGCCTGTGAGAACATCGTGCCGGTTCGGAGCGTATCCGCTCCCGGGTATCCTTCTGCCTCTCTCGTCGATCACCGTCATAACGGTAAACCGATGTCCCATACCGTGAAGCTCGTCGACGTTGTTCCCGATCAGAGTGCCCTGAGCGTTATGCCATGGGCCCGTGCCGATACGGTCCCGCGCATTGACCGCGTCTGGGCCTTGCGTGCTGAGGTAAGCACGCCAGGCAGGGTCGCCGGCATCCACTTCGGTGGCCAGCCTCTGACAGATCGCGTCGGCTCCGGCTATGCCCCCCAAGTCGGCTCCGTCGCCCGAGCCATTGCTCGTAATGAAAAAAGTCATGGGAGCGGACTCTGGGCCCTGCGCCAGGGCCAACCCGAAGCCCAGCAGAACGAGCGAGATCACGCCGATAGCAGATAGCGCCTTTCTCATGTGGTCTTCCCTTTCCTGATAATCCCGAATGTTCAGAACGTTTCACCCAGCGACGGCGGTTGGATAGAAACATGATTCTAGTTGGGGTGTCAACGCAAATAGAGATGTCCATCCCATCAGACATGCGCGTTTTAGGCAGTGTTTAGGACACCGCAGCCGCCCGTTGTCAGCTCCTGTCATATCGCTGCGGTCGCCAGGATGTTGGGTACGAAGCCGAGCAGACCATCCACCAGCTGCTGCACGGGGACGAGCACTTTGCCTGTGCGGAGCGCCCGTGATGGTGCCCGAGATGTTTGCCGATTACTCAGACAAGCTTCCGAACGGAGGTCTCTGAAACGGACCGTGCGGACTTTCTCTCCAAGGTTGGAAGGGTTTCGCAGGGGCGACCAGAAGTGCGGGCGTTGTCCGCACTTTGAGAACGGGCCGCCTCACCAGGGAGATCGCTTATTTATGACCAAGAAGAAAGCGAGGGCACTGCGCAAGGACGCAGAGGTGGCTGCAGTCAAGACCGTCGCCGAGAAGAGTGGTCTCCCTGAAAAGAGCCCCCGCCTTGTCCGGCCAACCGCCAAAAGCGCTCAACCCGACAAATCCATCGGCCAACTGCGGAAAGAGTGGGGCTTGTCGCCGTTTGGCACAAAAGGAAAATGGGGGGCGCACCAGTCGGACGCCTGATGCACCCCTGAGACGGGTACTGTCAAGTTAAACAGAATCGGGCTGGCTAACCCTCAACATCCAGGTTCACGACGGGGCTTGAGCCCATCATCTTGGGGACCGGTCAGCCGAGTTTCCGTTAACTTGACTGTGAGCATGATCCCCCTGCCTGTCGGGGTCGCTTCGTTACACCCGTGGGTGCCGGTGAGTGGTGGCCTGACCCTTAACTTGACTGACCTTCGGTCCTCGCTACTGATCTGTCGGTCATCGCCCACCGGCCACTCGTACGGCAGCCAGCTGACCGGATGGGCCGTGACCCCATAGGGGCCTGCTGTCACCACGGCCCGTCACAGTCCTGTCCGCCCACCCGGGCCAGCTCGGGGGCCGCAAACCCGAGGAGGCCACCCCGTGACCAACCGCATGCCCACACCGCCTGACGCGCGGAAGGTGATCGTCGGCGTTGATACGCATAAGCACGTCCACGTCGCGGTAGCGGTCGACAGCTGGAGGATCCGTCTGCGCGATCAAGCGTTCGTCGCGGACTCGGGCGGCTACCAGGCGCTGATCACGTGGGCCGAGACACACGGGCGGATTGAAGCGTTCGGCATCGAAGGCACCGGCAGCTATGGCTCCAGCCTGGCACGTGCGGTGCGCCGCGCGGGGCATCGGGTCGTGGAAGTGAATCGCGGCGGCGCACGCGCCGCGCCGCCGGCAAGTCCGACACCATCGATGCCGAGGTCGCCGCGCGGTCCGTGCTGGCCGGTCAGTCGACGGCCATCCCCAAGACCGCGGACGGCGCCGTCGAGATGATGCGCCAGCTCAAGATCACACGGGATACCGCGGTGAAAGCGCGCACGACGGCGATGAACACGCTGAAGCAGATCATCGTGCACGCCCCGCCCGAACTGCGAGAAGCCCTCCACGACCTCACCGACCACGGCCTGCTCACGCGCTGCGCCGGACTCCGACCGGGCCCCATCGATACGCCCACTGCATCCGCCAAGCACACGCTCCGGGCGCTTGCCCGCCGCTGGATCGCTCTCTCCGAGGAAATGGCGATACACGACCAGCACCTCGCGCGCCTCACGACCGAGACAGCACCGACCCTCCGCGAGGGCTTCGGTGTGGGCGCCCACACCGCGGCCGAGCTGTTGATCATCTTCGGCGATAACCCCGACCGGATTCGTTCGGACGCCGCGTTCGCGAAGCTCTGCGGTGCGTGCCCGATCCCGGCCTCGTCCAGGATGACCACCGGCCGGCACCGCCTCAATCGAGGCGGCCACCGCCACGCCAACGCCGCCCTCTATCGTGCCGTCATCGTCCGCATGCGATTCCACCAGCCCACCCGCAACTACGTCGCCCGACGCACCGCCGATGGCCGAACCAAACGCGAGATCATCCGGTGCCTCAAACGCTTCCTTGCGCGAGAGATCTACCAACGCGTCATGACCGATTTCCGCGCTCGCCAGGAGATCATTCAGGCCGCCTGAACGAGTGTCTTGACACATAGGGGCGTCAATACCCTCAGGACGACGCGATACCGGCCTTCATGGCCTTAGTGACTTGGGCCTCGATGTCCTGGAATCGCCTCGCATCGTCACCGTCAACCCTGCCGATGACCTCACGGAGATCTGACCAACGAGAGACTCCGATGCGCACAACAGCGTCGCTACTATCTCGCACATACACGACGACGTTATTGGGGTCGATTCGACTCATGGGTCGCCTCCTAAACAGGTGGACTTGACGTTACATCCTGACGCCTATCCTTCGTAGACGGACGGCAGTGATGAAGAGACGTCTTGTAAGATGGGCTCGGGAAGTAACGCCCTGCCGGAACGCTAGGCACGAGGAGCGCGGGCGCTGTTACCCCGGTGGGACTGACTCCCACTGGACACACCTGCCTTATCTGGACGCACGGATGGGCACCCGTTCGAGCAGCTCTTGGTGCCAGTTCTGGACGACGATCACCCTAGCAGCCCGTGGTGAAAGCACCACCGAACGACGGGTCGGCCCAGACATGGCAGTGCCCCACGCGGAGGTCGGCGGCGGCGATGGTAGGTCGAGATAAGATCCACGGCGCGCCCCAACGCGTCTCCGGGAGTCGCATGAGCGACCACAACAGCCGAAGACACGCCACCGCATGCCCCTGAAGACTGCGGGGTGTCCCGACACCCGTGAGCGTCCGCATCAGCAACCCAAGGTTCAGTCCAGCAACGTGCAGCAGGACGCGTTTGAGGATGTTGTCGTGCCCCCGCAGGTATACGCGGCGTAGCCGCCCGGTGGCATAGAGATGGGCAAAGGGGCGTTCGAGTCGTTCCCCGCGCCGGCGCAGCAGGCGTTGCCCGCGCGCGCCGCGAAGACGCCGACGGTTTCGGTAGACGGCGTCGCGCGCCTCCGCCTTGTCTTTCCACTTACGCCTGCCGCGATCTGGTTCCGAGATGTAGCTGCGGAGGCCGATGGCTTCAAGATCGACGAGTTCCTGGTTGCTGTGATAGCCCTTGTCCCCGACGACCTCGGCAAGACGGCCCGCAGGCACCACGGTCTCGATGTGCTCCGCCGCGGTGATCAGCGTCGCGCGGCTCGTCGCCACATCGCCTTCATCGGCGTCCTGCACCGTCACCGCCACGACCGCGCCGGTGTCGAGGTCGACCGCCTGCTCCGCCTTGTGCGCGAGGTGCGTGCGGCCGTCCTTCATCTTGGTGATTCTTGCGTCAGGATCGTGCGGATGGGTCCAGTCGTCGTTCGAGCCTTTCTTCTTCCGCTTCCGATCGATGCGCGCCAGATCGGCACGCGTCGGGGTCTCAATCCCCGAGGCCTGGGCGAGCTGGATCAAGAAGTCCTGATACGCCTCGCCGGTGTCGCGCCGCACGATACTTCGCAGGGCGGCGTTCGCTTCCAGCGTCGTCGCATCGATACCGATCGTCTTGCCCTTGACAAGCTTCGCCTCAGCCAGTCGCTGCAACACCCACGCGAAGACAGCCTGATGCGTTTCCAGGTCGATCAGCCGACGCGTCCGCGAGACCGTCGAATGATCCGGCGGCGCTTCGTGCAGCTCCAGCCCCAAGAAGCTCCGCACGCTCAACGACTCGGCCGCCCGCCACGCGATCGCCCGCTCGGAGTCGAGCCCTTCGAAGTACCCGAGCAGCAACACGCGGAAATACCGGCCGGGCGGCAAACTCGGCCGGCCGATCTCATCCGCGTAGAATCGCTGACAGAGCGACTCGACGTACCCGTCGAAATCCGCTCTCTCGAGAATGTGATTCAGTCGCGTGTAGAACGGGTGCGCGGCGCTGCGAGGCAGATCTTGTGCGGCGACCCACATCGACGTCTGCTTGGGACGTCGCCGTCGTTTGCCCATGGCCATGCGCGTCAGTGGAGTACGCATGATCACTTCTGGCGATCGATCTAATTCGGTGACTTTCACCACGGGCTGCTAGGGCCGGTGCGGGTGTCCGTCACGGGAGCATCATGCAGCTCGGCGCTCATGAGAAAACGCTGACCGTCGGCGGTGACGGCATATTTGGCGCGGGTTGACCCGCCGGAATACGCGCCACCCCCAAACAGCTCGCGCGGCAAGCCAATGGTCAGCGTCGGGACCGTCGACACCTCGACGACCATCATCATGTAGTCGCCTGGCCGACGATAGAAGAGTTCCCCGTTCTGTGCCCACGCCGGTTCGTCCCCGCCGCCGACCGAAACCACCTCCTGTCCGCCGGGTCCCGGGAAGGGTCTGATGTAGATCTCGCGCTCGCCGCTCTGATCCGACATGTGGGCAACATAGCGTCCGTCGGGAGAGAAGACCGCGCCGACGTCGTTGAACTCCCGCTCGAGCCACCGCTCGGGCTCCGCATCTGCCCCGTCGACGGGAACGACCAGCAGGTCCGAGCCCCCCCCGGCGGTATCGTGCTGATGCGCGGCGAACATCCGGCCGTCCGGTATCCACGACTCGAAGTGCACACCCCCTCCCGCGTCAAGACTGGTCAGCCGACGGGCCATGCCGCTCCCATCAGCCGGTTGTATCCACACGTCCTCACGCGACTCGCGCGTCACTGAATAGGCGACCTCCATCCCCGACACGGTCCAGTCCGCATAGGTGTTGAGGGTGCCATCGGTCGTCAACGGCCTCCCCCGCCCGCTGGCCAGCTCTGGCAATTTTCGACACTACACGGCTTTTTGACGATATTAGGCTTGAGTGTCATCGGCTGATTCCTCTTTGTGCGGCCTACCTCGGCCCCGACCTAGACCCTGCCGGACCTGGCGATCATCGCGATTGTATCGGGAGTTGCTCCGAAAACTCCGCTAACAAGAGAACTGAGAGTGCGCGGTATGTCTAACGCTGCTTCCCAAAACCTGACCGCAACAACGTCAACAGCGGCGGCCCCGTTGCTGTCGGGCGCATATTGCGTGATCGGGAGGATCGACCCTGATCGCGCCAATGTCTCGAAGCAGAGGTTGTGCGTGTAGCTGAGGGGCCGACACCAAAAATGGTTAGCCCGAGAGCAAGCAACCATGAGCGCATGGAGGACTCCTTCCACGCGCATTAGAGCACGGTCTCGTAAGGTGCGATTAATCGGCCGGCCACTCCCAGGATCACAAGGCTTGATATCTCAACGGCTGCGGGAAGGATTAGCAATTCGCCACCCACACGTTGACAATCAGCTCACGCTTGCTGGACGTCTGCTGCCGGCGGGGCGCAGACGCTCGAGGTGGGCGGATTGCGGTTCCATCTCGGTGATCGGAGATGGCGTGGCACGTCGACGCCGGCCGGACCGGCGAACTGCCCCCGGCTGGTGACCTAGACGCCGAACGACTGGCCGCAACCGCAGGTCGTCTTGGCGGTCGGGTTATTGATCATGAACCCGCCACCAGTCAGGTTGTCGACGAAATCAACCTCGGCACCTGTGAGGTAGCGAATACTGATGGGATCGACGAAGATCGTCACACCGTTCGACCGGAAGATCTTGTCGACCTGGGCGTCCCCGACACCTTCCTCGATCATCAGGCCGTACTGGAATCCGGAGCAACCCCCACCCTGCACGAACACGCGGAGACCCCCATCCTGCTTCTTTTCCTCGTCGAGTTTCTTCTTTTCCTCGTCGAGCAGCTGGGTGATCTTGCTAGCTGCCACTTCGGTCACAGTGATTGGGTCGGCCACGGTGGTCATCTTCGGTGCCTCCTGGCACGCATCGAGTATATCGACCGCCCAGGGTACCTTTCAAGGGCACTGTCAAGTTAACAAAAAACTCGACCTACCGACCCCCAAGATGATGGGCCAGAGTCTCGTCCTCAGCCAGGCATGTTGGGGGTCGGTCAGCTCGGTTCTGCTTAACTTGACAGTGCCAGTGCAGCGCTGGGGGATCCCCTCAGGCTACCTGGCGGCGGCGGCGGGCTGTGTTTCAGATGGCTCCCCGGTCGGCCGAGTTTTGGCAAGCTACGGGCACGAGAAGTTATTCCGCGTGTGGTCGAGGCCCTCCGCGGCCGAGGTCTACCCGTACGACATAAGAAGGTGTTCCATGCAGGCCCCACAATAGCTCATGTTGTGACTGGATACACGGTCAATGGGAACCGACCGAGGGTTAGCCGGAAGCAAAGGAAAGCGGTACGTTCCCACGTCCACCACTTGATCACAGCTGGCCAGCGTGGTGAGCGGACCGAAGACCTAGAGACCTCCGCAAGAGGCCGCTTAGCCCACATTCGCAGAACCAACTCGGGTGCCGCAGATCAGCTGCTGAGGCAACTGGTGGTGGCTGGCATTCTCCCGACAAAGCGGCGTGGTCGATCTTCTGATCCACGCTCCGCGCATTGAGCAACCAGACCCGCGCCGCGCGCTGCGGCGTGGGGCACGATGGGCTCACCGCGCCAACTGGTGTTTGCCCGGGTTGAAGGACGAGAGGACAGGCGACCCTCGGTTTGGCCGAGTTTCCGAAGACATGTTTCTGACACGGCGCCTGGAGGGGCGATGGCCGCCGTACTAAGGAAAGGGCCCGTCGGGCATTTGCGCCAGACGGGCCTTCCAGTGCGTTCTGACGTTCTCGGTAACTGCCTACATCATGCCGCCCATACCGCCCATGCCGCCCATGTCGGGAGCACCGCCGGCGGCCGCACCCTTCTCTTCGGGGATTTCCGCGATGATGACTTCGGTCGTCAGCAGGAGCGACGCGATGGAGCCGGCGTTCTGAAGCGCGGTGCGCACCACTTTCGTGGGGTCGATAACGCCAGCGTTGACGAGATTCTCATACGTCTCAGTCTGGGCATTAAACCCCTCGCCGCGGTCTTTCGCCTCCCGCACTTTCTGCACGACGATCGAGCCCTCGAACCCCGCGTTTTGCGCAATCCACCGCATCGGCTCCTCGAGCGCGCGACGGATGATGTTAACCCCGAGCTGCTGGTCGCCTTCCGTTTGGAGATCGTCAAGCGCCTGGGTGCCGCGCAGCAACGCCACCCCGCCGCCCGGCACGATGCCTTCCTCGACGGCCGCCTTCGTGGCGTGCATGGCATCCTCGACGCGCGCCTTCTTTTCCTTCATTTCCGTTTCGGTCGCCGCGCCCACCTTGATGACGGCCACGCCGCCCACCAGCTTGGCGAGCCGCTCCTGGAGCTTCTCGCGATCGTAATCCGAGGACGTATCTTCGACCTGCGCTCGGATCTGTTTGACGCGGCCTTCGATGGCCTTTTGGGTGCCCCCACCTTCGATGATCGTGGTGTTGTCCTTGTCGATCGTCACCTTCTTCGCGGTGCCGAGATCCTCCACACGGATGTTCTCGAGCTTGAGGCCCAGGTCTTCCGTGATGGCCTTACCGTTGGTGAGGATCGCGATGTCCTCGAGCATGGCCTTGCGCCGGTCTCCGAAGCCAGGTGCCTTCACCGCGACGGCTTGCAGCGTGCCACGCAACTTGTTGACCACGAGGGTGGCTAGCGCCTCGCCCTCGATGTCCTCGGCGACGATCAGCAGGGGACGACTCAACTTGGCGACCTGCTCCAGAAGCGGCAGGAGGTCCTTCATCGAGCTGATCTTCTTCTCGTGGATCAAGATGATGGGGTTTTCGAGCACGACTTCCATCCGCTCGGGGTCGGTGACGAAATACGGCGAAAGATACCCGCGGTCGAACTGCATCCCCTCGACGACCTCCAACGAGGTCTCGAGCGTCTTGGCCTCCTCGACCGTGATGACGCCGTCCTTCCCGACCTTGTCCATCGCTTCGGCGATGATCGTGCCAATCGTCGTGTCGGTATTCGCCGAGATCGTCCCGACCTGTCCGATCATATCGCCGCTGACCGGCGTCGACATCTTCTGCAGCTCGCCGACGACCGTCTCGACCGCTGACTCGATCCCCCGCTTGATCTCCATCGGGTTCGCACCGGCCACGACGTTCTTGACCCCCTCGCGGTAGATGGCCTGGGCCAGCACGGTGGCCGTCGTCGTGCCATCCCCGGCGATATCGGAGGTCTTGCTCGCCACTTCGCGCACCATCTGGGCGCCCATGTTCTCGAGCGGGTCCTTGAGCTCGATCTCCTTGGCAACGGTCACGCCGTCCTTCGTGATGGTCGGGGACCCGAACTTCTTATCCAGCACGACGTTGCGACCCTTGGGGCCCAGCGTGACCTTGACCGTGTCAGCTAGCTGGTTGACCCCCTGGAGAATGTGTCGCCGTGACTCTTCACCGTAGACAATCTGTTTGGCCATGTTCCTGGAACTCCAATCACCTAATTGAGTTTCGTGCGATACCGACCGGGCAACTCCCCGGCACGCGCGTGAGTGGCGTGTCTACTTCTGCTTGCCGTCTTCAATGACGCCAAGAATCTCATCCTCGCGCATGATGAAATACTCCGTGCCATCGAGTTTGATCTCCTGACCGGAGTATTTGCCGAAGAGCACGGTGTCACCGGCCTTGACGTCAAGCGGCGTGACCGTGCCATCGTCCTTCGTCTTGCCCTTGCCAACGGCCAGGACCTTACCCTGCTGCGGTTTCTCCTTCGCCGTATCAGGAATGATGATGCCGCCAACCATCTGCTCCGTATCTTCGATACGTTCGACGATCAGCCGGTCGTGGAGTGGACGTACCTTGACAGCCATAAATGCTATGTTCCCTTCCCCTTAACTTAAGAAAACTTTCCAGCGGATACTCACTCACTCGCCACAGCGAGGTAGGAGTGACCGTGACGAACTGCTAATTGTAGTGGAGTTTCCCGCGGGGCGCCGGGCGAAACGGAGACAGCCCGGTGTATTCAGCCATTTCGCAATGAATCTGCATGGAGCTATAAAAGACACACCGCTGGCGCTTCCATCCTGGTCACGTACGGCGCTGTCAAGTTAACGAGTCCGAGCCAGAATGAGGCGAGTTGACCCGAGGATCAGGCTGCCGTCACCGCGGCCCACACAGCGAACGAGCGTGCTCGCAGCATTCGATGATGAACCGACCTGAGCAGGTGCCGACCCACTCGAAACAGATTCTGAATGACACCGTGGACGTGCAAGAAACACTGCGCGTGGTCGGATGACGTGAAGCCGCGCACCTGACGCTCCCGTTGTCGCGTCGGTTGGTGCGACACTTTGGCGCGATTGTTCGCGTATCGCTTCGTATCATGGGTGACCAAAGGCATGAGGTCCCGATGTGCGACACGGTAGCTGTCCAGCTTGTCGGTCACGAGCAGCACGGGTTCCTGTCGCTGACTCTTCAACAGTCGGCGGAAGAATCTCCGCGCCGCACGCCCGTCCGGTCGGGTAGACCAGTGTCGTTGCTGACCGCCTCTGGAGCTGGACGATTGTGCGACGAAGAAAGTTTCGTGGGCTCGGCGGTCCTCGGGTATATATAAGGTGCCAACCGGGGCAGGCAAAACAGAAATCCCGGCTAAATCACGATGGAGGTCTACGAAACGCTGCCCATCGTTCCACTGCGTGACGTCGTTGTGTTTCCGCACATGATGATGCCGTTCGTGATCGGTCGACCGTCTTCAACGCGCGCACTCGAACACGCGCTCGTGAAGGACAAGCGGATCTTTCTGGCGACCCAAAAGGACGCGGCCAACGATGAGCCCAGCCCCGCGGACATCTACACGATGGGCTGTGTTGCCAACATCGTGGAGAACGTCCAGTTACCGGACAACAACGTGAAGGTGCTCGTCGAGGGTGTCGACCGCGCCCGAGCCGTCGAGTGGAAGGAAGACAAAGGTTTTTACCGCGTCGTCGCGAAGGTGCTCGCTAGGCAGTCGGAAGCAAGCGGCGATGTCGAAGGCACCATGAGCCGCGTCGTCTCACTGTTCGAGCAGTACGTCAAGCGTTCGAACAATCTGCAGTACGACGCGATGATCGCGGGCGTGCGAGTCGATGATCCCAGTAAGTTGGCTGACACCATCGCCGCCCACCTGGTGGTCGGCGTCGAGGAGAAGCAGAACCTGCTCGAGATCATCTCCCCTCTGGAACGGCTGGTCCGGATCGCCAGCATCCTCGAGATCGAGGTGGACAAGCTCCAGGTCGATCGCCGGATTCACTCTCGCGTGAAGAAGCAGATGGAGAAGGCGCAGAAGGAGTTCTACCTCAACGAGAAAATGAAGGCGATTCAGAAGGAGCTGGGCTGCAAAGAGGACAGTGGCAACGAGATCGACGAGCTGCGCAAGAAGATCGAGGAAGGCAGGATGCCCCGCGACGTGGAGGAAAAGGCGGTCCAGGAGCTTAAGCGCCTCGAAGCGATGCCGCCGATGTCAGCCGAGTCAACCGTCTCGCGTAACTACCTCGACTGGCTCATCGCGGTCCCGTGGCACAGGCGGTCCCGCGAAAGTCGGGATCTGAAGCGGGCCGAGACGATCCTCAACGAGGACCATTACGCGCTGGAGAAGATCAAGGACCGGATCCTCGAGTTTCTAGCGGTGCGAACCCTTGTGCGCAAGCCCCGCAGCACGATCCTTACGCTGACGGGGCCGCCCGGGGTGGGCAAGACATCGCTGGCCACGTCGGTCGCCAGGGCGACGAATCGCAAGTTTGTGCGGTTGTCATTGGGCGGCGTGCTTGACGAGGCGGAGATTCGGGGGCACCGACGCCCCTATCGGGCCGTTTCCGGGTCAGGTTATCCAGATGATGAAGAAGGCCGGGACCCTCAATCCAGTGTTCCTGCTCGACGAGGTCGACAAGATGTCGATGGACTTCCGGGGTGACCCGTCGGCCGCACTGCTGGAGGTGCTCGACCCCGACCAGAACCACACGTTCCTCGACCACTACCTCGATGTCGAATATGACCTGTCGAACGTGATGTTCATCTGCACGGCCAATGTGCTGCACACGGTTCCACAAGCCCTGCGTGACCGGATGGAGGTTCTTCAGCTCGCGGGCTACACCGAGCTCGAGAAGATCGAGATCGCGAAGCTCTTCCTCCTGGCAAAAACGCTCAAAGCCACCGGTTTAACACTGAAGAACGTCGGTTTTGAGGATGACGCCTACGAGACGATCATCCGGCGCTACACGCGGGAGGCCGGGGTGCGGAACCTCGAGCGAGAGCTCGCCTCGATCTGTCGGAAGGTGGCCCGCAAGGTCGTGACCGAGGGCAAATCCTTCTCCGAAACCATCACCTCGGACAAGATCACGGAGTACTTGGGCGTGCCGAGGTATCGGTCGATGGTCGCCGAGGAGCAGAACGAAGTCGGCATCGCGACCGGATTGGCGTGGACGGAGGCGGGCGGTGAACTGCTGCTGACCGAAGCAACGCTTATGCCCGGCAAGGGCCAACTGACCCTAACGGGCATGCTCGGGGATGTGATGCAAGAGTCGGCGCAGGCTGCGATGAGCTACGTCCGGGCCAGGGCGGAGGAGCTCGGCATCCCGAGGCAGTTCAATCGCAAGACCGACGTCCACGTGCACCTTCCGGAGGGCGCGATCCCCAAGGACGGGCCGTCAGCAGGCATCACGATTACGACGGCCTTGGTGTCCACCCTCGCCCGAATCCCGACACGACGGGATGTAGCCATGACGGGCGAGATCACGCTGCGCGGGAAGGTGCTGCCCGTCGGAGGCGTGAAGGAAAAGGTGCTCGCCGCACACCGCGCAGGGCTGAAGACGCTCGTCCTGCCGAAGGACAACGAGAAAGACCTCGCCGACATCCCGAAGAACGTCCTCGACTCGCTCAATCTCTACATGGTCGACACGATGGACGAGGTGTTGAAGATCGCCCTGACCGAACCAGTGCGTCCCAACCTCCTGGCCGAGGCCACGCCGGTGCAGCCGAGCCTGCCCGACGATCAGATCACCCACTAGCGACCTGTTGCAGGCGGTCATCGCCGTTGGCGCGGGCAAGGGCGGCGTGGGTAAGACCTCGACGCCGAACTCGAACACCACCGGATGGTGCCGCCTATGGCCCTCCTTGGGCTGGAATGGAACAGGTCGATTGTATTACTGATCGGAGCCGGTTTCGCCAGGTCCCGACAACTCCGGCGGCCACAAAGCTAGGTCTCGAACGGCTGTCGCTGAGGTCGTCCTTGAACGCGGTTCCGTTCTATCGGTCGCACGGGTATCTGGGCTCTCGCCGCACCGTGTTCCCGTTTGATCGAAGGACCGGCATCTCAATTCCCCATGTCCTGGCGGTCAGATTCGACCGGATTCCTGTTCCTGGACGGTGTCACTCCAGCCGGCGGACTGAGTCTGTTGTCGGTGGAGGACAACGGCTCCTTGGAACCGGTTCTGCATACCCAACGGGCTGTGGAGAGCAACGCGGATGTATCGCCTGATGGGCAGTGGCTGGCCTACAACTCCGACGAGTCCGGCCGGCGCGAGGTCTATGTGCGACCTTTCCCTGAAGTGAACGGTAGCCGACGGCAGATCTCGCAAGGAGGGGGTACCCGTCCAGTGTGGGCACGAGACGGTCGGGAGCTTCTCTACCTTGATTCGGGCGGCCGGGGCAAGAGAATCCGCAGGTCTTCGTCGAGGGGCAGTATGCCAATCCGGGCGCCATCCGGAACTACGACATCGCCCCCGAGGGGCAGCGTCTGATGATGCTGAAGCCGCAGGTATCCTCGGACTGACCTGCCCCCTAGTATTGAGCCAGTTCTTATGAGAGAGCTGGACTCATTTCTAAGCTCCCACGCATCGCCGGCATGATCGTTTCCGGGGCTGGTGGGCGGTAGCCCAGCGCACTGTGGGGCCGCACCGTGTTGTACTCCCGCCGCCATCGTTCGATCAAGATCTTGGCTTCCGCCAACGTGAAAAAGATCTCGCGGTCCAACAGTTCATCGCGCAGCTTGCCGTTGAACGATTCCACATAGCCGTTTTCCCACGGACTGCCGGGTTCGATGAATAGCGTCTCGACGTCCAGAGCCTCAAGCCACAACCGCACGAGTGTCGCCGTACACTCCGGACCATTGTCCAGGATATGTGAGAGATGACAGAACGAGTGCCCTCACCCCCTCTCCGCATAGTCTCCGTGCAATCACCACAAAGCATGGAGGCACACATGAAACAGGATGAGAGGCACCACACGTCAGACGATTTCTTCGTGGGTATCGATCTGGCGACCCGCCAGCACCAGGTCGTCGTCCTCGATGCGCAGGGCTGCCGTCTCACGAGCTTCAAGGTTCCACATTCCCGGCAGGGTCTCCACGAGCTTGTGGAGCGCTGCACCTCTCCGCGTGTCCGCCGGGGACGAGGAGAGGTGCACTTCGCGTTCGAGGCGACCGGGCACGTGTGGGAGGCGGTCGGTGCCTTCTTTGAGCAGCACGCACTTCGGTATCACGTGGTCAATCCGCTGGCGACCTTTCGGGTGCGCGAGGCCCGGCAGATGGGTCGAGACAAGCGAGACCTCACCGACGCGGAGCAGATCGCACAGCTGCTTCGCACGGGAGTCGTCACCCAGTGCCAGCTCCTCCCCGCCAACTACATGCAGCTACGGCGGGCCTGGGGGGAATACCATCGCCTTCGCCGCGAGCGCGCACGACTCAAGACCCTGCTGGTGCATCAGCTCTACGGCGTCTTCCCGGAACTGGTCGGCGAGTGGAAAACAGTCGCGGCTCCGGGATGCCTCGCGGTGTTGAGGGCTGGCTTGCCTCCTCAACGAATTGCCGACCTGACGAAGCCCGATTTCATACGAATCGTGCAGGCGCACCGGCGCGGACGGCGGATGTGGCGCTTCAAGATTGAGCAAGTCTGGGAGAAAGCCGGGAGGACGGTGGCGGCGCCCCATGGGCATGAAGCCGCCATGCGGGAGGTGACCCGGCTGGTGGAGCGCATCGACTTCGTCGGGGACCAGCTCGCGCAGGTCGCCGGCGAGCTCCAGACCTTCCTCGAAGCGTTCGACGAAGCCACGTATCTCGCCACGCTGCCGGGGATCGGGTGGATCACCATCGCCGGGCTGATCGCCGAGATTGGCCCGTTCGACAGATACCAGCATGGCCGGCAGTTGGTGAAGTTGGCCGGCCTGCAGCCCTCGAGACGGGAAAGCGGCCAGCACACTGGACGGACGCCGATCACCAAGCGCGGGCGGGCCCAGCTGCGCGCCGTGGTCTACATGGCCACGCTGTCGTCCCTCCGCCATAACCCGCGCCTCAAAGCCCACTACGAGCGCCTCACGCAGCGAGTCACGCGTCCCCTACCTCCGATGCAGGCGATCGGGGCCTGCATGACCAAACTGCTGCACTACGCGTTCGCCGTCGTCAAGAACCGCACGGCGTTCGATGCTGACCACGTGTGGAGGGACGAATCGATCGCCGCGTAGAAACCTGAGGCTCCGGCTCCAACCGGAGAGGAGGCCATGCCCACCGTTGTCCTGAGCCCTTCGCGTCGAAGACAGCTCGACGTACGTCCGCCTGGCACCCTCCGCTCCTCGGGTATGAGTCCGGATGACGCACGATGGGCCGGCTCCACTGAGCCTGAGCCCGTATCTGTCCCTCGATTGGACGGCCCAACGGCGCCGAGAGCCTTGACAACTTGTTCATAGCACGCGGAGCGGATGTGCGCTGGGACTCCGTGGGTCACAAAGAGTCCCGCCAACGTCTCGAGCACGTCGATCGACCGCAGCCGTCGCGCCACGACCAGCGCCAGACACTCGCGCGAATACTCATCCACGACCGCCAAGATCTTCACCGGCCGGCCGTCATGGGTCCGCTCCGCCACAAAGTCATAGGCCCAGACGTGATGCCGATACGTCGGGCGTCTTCGTACGCAGGACCCATCAGCCAGCCACAGCCGCCCGCGCTTCGGCTGTTTCTGCGGCACCTTCAGCCCTTCCCGTCGCCACAGCCGCTCGACCCGCTTGTGATTCACCAGCCAGCCCTCCCCCCGCAGCAGCCCCGTAATCCGCCGATAGCCATACCGCCCATACGTGGTCGCCAACTCGATCATCCGATCCACCAACCGTGGTTCATCCGCCGGCACCGCGCCCGCATGCCGGTGCGTCGACCGCGCGTGGCCGATCACGCGACAGGCCCGCCTCTCCGAGACCGGCAACCGGCGGCGGACGTGCGCCACCGCCTGCCGCCGTCGGGGCGGGCTCAGAAGTTTCCCGAGGCCACCTCTTTGAGAATCATGTTGTCGAGCGCCTGGTCCGCGACCAGCTTCTTCAGTCGCCCATTCTCCCGCTCAAGCTCCTTCAACCGCTTCGCCTGGTCGAGGCGCAAGCCGCCGTATTCTTTCCGCCAACGATAGTACGTTTGTTCGCTGACCCCCAGCTTCTTGCACATCTCCGGCGTACGCAGGCCGCGACCGAGCTCCACCTCAGCCTGGCGTAACTTCGTGACAATCTGTTCCGTGCTGTACCGCTTCCGTGGCATCCTGCCTCCTGTCCCACCGCCCGAATTCTAACGTTCGGGCTGGTTCGGTTTCAGGGGGCAAGGTCAACCCCACTGCTGATCCTCAACGTCGGTGCATCGTTGCTCTACATCTTCGTCGCGCGGGTGGATCGCCAGTCGACCGCCCGGCCCTTGCCACCGTATCCACGGCCCGAAGACCGGACGGAGCTCTGTCTCGTCCTCGGCGAACGCCATCACCGCACCGCGCCGACGCGGGGCCGCCAGCCCGACCGGCTCGTCATTCCGGAGCGGGGGCTCTATACCGGTCTGGCCATCATTGGGGCAATCGGATCCGGTAAGACGTCCGCCTGTATCTATCCCTACGTCGAGCAACTCCTGGCGTATCGCGCCGACGACCCGACGCGCAGACTCGGGGGCCTGGTGCTGGAAGTGAAGGGCGACTTCTGTCGGCACGTGCAACACATCCTCGCGCGGCACGGGCGCGCCGAGGACTACATCGAGGTCAGTCTCACGTCCCGGTATCGCTACAACCCGCTGCATAACGATCTCGATGCCTATGCGTTGGCATACGGCATTGCCACGTTGATGACGAACCTCTTCGGCCGGGGGAAGGAGCCGTTCTGGCAGCAGGCCAGCACGAACCTCGTCAAGTTCGTGATCCTGCTGCACCAGACGGTCGACGGCTACGTGACGCTGTTTCAGGTCTACGAGCACGTCATCAATCCCGACAAGCTCCGCACGAAGATTGCGGAAGGGGAGGGGCGCTTCACCGCGAACAATCGACGCGTCGTCGTGGAGAAGCGGACGGATCTGGCAAAGCCCGCGCTCAGCGCCTGGGTGTGGCATCAGAGCGACACCGGTCACGACATGTGGACGCACTGGTCCCGGGAGCTCGAAGAGACCGTGACATCACGCACGATCGCACACCGGATAGAGGAGTCCGTGCCCTCCCCGGATGAGGCGGACAAGGCGGTGAGAACGGCGGAGCAAAAATAGACTACAGAGCGGCGGGATGAAGCCGCCTGAGGGCGGTGGAAAACCAGACCGCTCGCGTGGTCCACCGAGCATTCCCAGGGTGTTTTGTGGAACACAGGAGGGATGTATCGAGTGGAGCTCTATGCGGCGGTGCGGCGCAGCGTGTATGTGGAGGGATTGAGCGAGCGCGCGGCGGCGCGCCACTTCGGGCTGGCCCGCGAGACGGTGCGCAAGATGCTGCGGTACCGCCGGCCGCCCGGGTATCGCCGGGCGCAGCCGATCCGGCGTCCCAAGCTGGACGCCTTCACGGGGATCATCGATCAGATCCTCCGCGAGGATCAGTCCCGTCCGAAGAAGCAACGGCACACGGCCAAGCGCATCGGCGAGCGCTTACGGGCGGAGCACGGCTTCACGGGCGGCGACACGATCGTCAACACCTACGTGCGCGAGCGGCGGCTGGGCGGGCAGGAGATGTTCGTGCCGCTGGCGCATCCGCCGGGCGACGCCCAAGCCGACTTCGGCGAAGCACTGGTCGTGATCGCGGGCGTCGAATGCAAAGCGCACTACCTGGTCGTCGATCTCCCGCACAGCGACGACGGGTTCGTGAAGGCGTTTCCGGCTGAGACCACGGAGGCGTTCTGCGACGGGCACAACGCCGCGTTTCGCTATTTCGGTGGGGTGCCGCGGCGCATCGTCTATGACAACACCAAGCTGGCGGTGGCGCGGATCCTCGGGGACGGCACGCGCCAGCGGACGCAGGTCTTCAGCGAGCTCCAGTCGCACTACTTATTCGACGATCGTTTCGGACGCCCGGGCAAGGGCAACGACAAAGGGAAAGTGGAAGGGCTGGTCGGCTACGCCCGGCGCAACTTCTTCGTGCCGATTCCACGGTTCGACAGTTGGGACGCGTTGAACGCCGACCTCGCGTGCCAGTGCCGCGCGCGGCGCGGGCGCCGGCTGCGGCGGCACACGGAGACGATCGGGGAGCGCTTCGCGCGCGACCGCGCGGCGTTGTTGCCATTGCCGCCGGTCCCATATGACGCCCGCGAGACGCGCCCGACGCGGGTCACGTCGTTGTCCCTGGTGCGCGACCGCCGCAACGACTACTCGGTGCCGACCGCCTACGGCCACCGGGAGGTCTTAGTGAAGGGCTCGGTGGACGACGTCGTGATCGTGTGCGGGAGTGACGAGATCGCCCGGCATCGGCGCAGCTACGGGCGGGAGGAGTTGATCTTCGATCCGCGGCACTACCTGGCCTTGTTGGAGCGCAAGACGGGGGCACTCCATCAAGCGGCACCGCTCGCCGGGTGGGCGCTGCCAGAGGAGTTCCTCCGGCTGCGGCGTCTCTTAGAGGCGCGGCTGGGTAAGCCGGGCACGCGCGAGTACGTGCAGGTGTTGCGGCTGCTCGAGGACTTTCGGCTCGACCACGTCCGCGGCGCCGTCCAGGACGCCGTGCGCCTGGGGGCGATCGGGTTCGACGCCGTCAAGCATCTCGTGCTGTGCCGCCTCGACCCCCGGCCGGCCCGCCTCAATCTGGCGCAGTATCCGCATCTGCCGGTCGCCCGCGTGGCCACGACCGCGGCCGCGAACTACCTGGCACTCCTGGGGGCCGAGTGATGACGAAACCCACCCTACTGCTCGAGGCGCATCTCAAGGCCCTCCGCCTGCCGACCTTCTTGCGCGAGTACGACAAAGTGGCGCGGCACTGCGCCCAAGAAGGGCTGGACTGTTCGCGCTACTTATTCCGCCTCTGCGAGCTCGAGCTCCTCGATCGCGAGCAGCGCGCCACCGAGCGCCGCATCAAGGCCGCGAAGTTCCCGGTCTTGAAGAGTCTCGAGACCTTCGAGTTCCGTGCGATCCCGTCGGTGAACAAACGCCTCGTGCTGGAGCTGACCCGCTCGGAGTATCTCGACCGCAGAGAGAACGTGTTGGCGTTGGGCAACTCCGGCACGGGCAAGACGTATCTCGCGCTCGCGTTGGGACTCGCGGCCTGTCAGAAAGGCTATCGGGTGCGCTTCACTACCGCCGCCGCGCTCGTGAACGAACTCCTCGAGGCCCGGGATGACAAGCGCCTGCTGCGTGTGCAGAAACAGCTCGCGAAACAGGACCTCTTGATCGTGGACGAGCTCGGCTACGTGCCGTTATCGAAGACCGGCGCCGAGCTGTTATTCGAGATCTTCTCCCAGCGCTACGAGCAAGCGTCGACGCTGGTCACCTCGAATCTGCCCTTCAACGAATGGACCGAGATCTTCGGCTCCGAACGGCTGACGGGCGCGCTGCTCGATCGGCTGACGCATCACGTCCACATCCTGGAGCTGAACGGCGAGAGCTATCGCCTCGAACACAGCAAGAAAGCCCGCCAGCCCGCGGCCGCTCCGGCATCCTGAAGCTTCCCCCCGCGACGCCGCTTTCAGGCACTCCGACCCACTGCCAGATGGTCTAGTTTTCCTCCGCCACGGTGGTCTAGTTTTGCTCCGCCCTTGACAGGCTTTCTATGGCAAGCGCTTCACGCGCTTCACCAGTTCGGCATGCGTGATAGGTACGGACTTTCGGCGGGAGGCCCTTCCGATCAGCAGCACGATACACACCGCCACGAGGGCGGCGATGCCAACGAGGGCGAAGTTCATTGCACTAGAGGGCGGACTCGGTTCCAAACGGCAAGAAGATGCGACAGCCCGGTCATGCCCGCGCCAGAAGCACACTTCGTTCCAACCGTGCCGAATGTCGGCGATGTGAGAAAACCTTCACGCGCCCCGTGGCCGACATATCGGGTCCGGTGGCGAGAGATGGAACGTTTTACCCAGACGCGTGAATGTTCTACCCGGGCTGTCGAGGAGAACTGGTGGGGCGATCGGCCCACCATGTAGTAGTGTCGGCCGCTCGCGGACCGGTCGGAACGTCTGTCCCGATCGTTCGGGACCGGTTCGCACGCGGCCTCACTCGAAGCGCAGGGACTCGATCGGCTCGAGGCTGGCTGCCTGACGGGCAGGGTAGTAGCCGAAGAAGATACCGGTCGACGCGGCGACGGTTACCGAGATTGCCACGGCCTCCAGCGGCACAGAGGTGGGCCACTGAAGGACTCGGGTTATCCCTTCGGACACGCCGAATCCCAGGCCAACGCCGACGAGACCGCCGACCAGGCTGAGTACAGTCGCCTCCACCAGAAACTGGAAGAGGATGTCTCGCCCCTTGGCACCCACCGCCATCCGCAGGCCGATTTCTCGCGTGCGCTCTGTCACCGAGACGAGCATGATGTTCATGATACCGATGCCGCCAACGATCAGCGAGACGCCGGCGATTCCGGCCAGCAGACCGGTCATCGTCTCGATCATCCCGCCCCGCATACTGGCGATGTCTGCCTGAGTGCGAATCGTGAAGTCATCCTCCTCGCCCCTGATGAGTCGATGCTGTTCGCGAAGCACGGTGGTGATCTCGGCGATGGTCCGGGTCATCTGGTCGGGAGATGCCACCGAGATCGAGATGCCAGCGATATGTGTGCCGTTGCGTCCTAGCAACTTCTTCTGCACCGTCGTGTAGGGCACCAGAATGGTGTCGTCCTGATCCTGGCCGGACTGCCCTGAGCCTTTTGGCTCCATCACACCGATCACCTGGAAGGATTGATTGCGGATTCTGATGTTCTCGCCCACCGGATCTGCGCCTTCGCCGAACAGGTGGTCCCGAACGAGTGACCCGAGCACAGCGACCTTTGCCGCGCTCCGAACGTGTGTGTCGGTGAAGAAGGAGCCGTGCTGCACATCCCAGAATCGGATCAGTGGCAGCTCGACGTCGGTTCCCTCAACCGAGGTTGACCAGTTCTGTCCCGCTGCGATGACCTGTTCGCCTGTGCTGACCCCTGCGGCCAGATAGACCGCGCCGGGCACCTGCTCTCGGATCGCATCGACGTCCGCAGCCGTGAGGGTCTGGGCTCCGCCCACCCCGCTGTTGACCCCGCCACGCTGCGAGTTGCCGGCACGCACCGTGATCAGATTGGTGCCTACGGCCCGAGTCTGATCGTCGATTTCCTGCTGCGCACCGCGTCCCAGAGCGACCATCGTGATGACCGCAGCGATCCCGATCACCATTCCCAACATCGTCAGCGCCGTCCTCAACCTGTTGCGGCCCAGCGCCCTGAGGGCGATTTGGAGAATGACGATGACTTCCATGTAGCCTCCCGGCCCAAGCGGTCTACCTGTGTAGACTGGTCCGGCTCAGGTCCTATTCCCCAGCAGTGCGTACGAGGCTGTCCTGTCATCTGTTGCAACCGAATGGACGGGTCCAGCCGCCGAGGGTCGCGGTCGTGTGGCCGTGATGCGGCAGTTCGATCCAAGCCGAGGGGGGATGGATGCGCGCGGGCCAGAAAGGAAAAAGCGCCCGGCCGACTGTCGACCGGACGCTTTCATTGTTGCGCCGCGTGTGGGCGGCGAGATTCAGAACAGACAGCTAACGACCGCGGCCACGGCCACGGCTGCCATCGTCATCGTCGACCCAGCGAACGTGCGTGAGATGTTGGAAACCATCCTGGTCAATCCGGAGGAATCTCTCATGATGGCCACGGCGGCCTAGCGAAATGCCCCACCCGTTCGTGGCGTTGCTGGAACCCCTACCGGGCTTGTTGCAGCCCCTGCCAGGCGGAGCATTGCAACCGCCGCCGCCTTCGCCACCGCCCTCTTCAACCACTCGGCGCTTCGTAGAACGAGTTGAACGAATCCAGGTGGGTATAGATGAGTCCCAGCTCCTCGTCGTCGTGAGGGTTGGGATACTCAAAAGGGGGATCCTGATAGTCCATGCAGGAGTCCAGAGGGATGGGGCTGTTGTAATCTTCGTCCTGATGGTCGAGACCGATATTGTGACCGATCTCCTGACAAGTCACGCTCTGCTTCCACGGGATGTTGTTGTATTTCGCCGTCTTAAAGTAGGTGTCGTTCAACGCCGTGAACCCCATGTGGATGTGGCCGTCCTGGTCGTACGAGACCGACGCGATGCCGAGCCATCCGGTGAGGCCATAGTTGTAGTTACAGATCCGCACTTTCCCGAGCGGCGCCACACAGCTGCGGCGCACTCTGCGCGATGTTGACCCGTTCTCTTCTTGCATCGAAAGGACGCCTGTTTGGTTCCAGTCGATGGTCGCCTGCGTCACGTGTTGGTCCCATTTGTTGGTCGTGCTGTTGACGATCACCAAGGGGAACGGGTTCGCCGTGCGGGCCCAGTGGAGTTGCTGGCCAGCCGGGTTCAACCACCCGTGATCGGCCGACACGGCCGGACTAAAGACGATCAATCCGATGACTCCGAGTCCGACCACGAGTCCCGCCACCGAGAATCGATGCGTCATTCTGTAAAGGCCTTTCTTTTGCTCTATCCGCGTTGGGCGTCACACACGTGTACGTCTCGCCGAACCATGCAGAAACTGCGCCACACTATCTATCTAGTAGATTCGGCGGAAACTGTGCCGAACTTGACCTTTGCGGTCTGCGGAATCAGCTAAGAAGCAGACAAATAACTCGCCTCTGGCGCCTGGCAACGTCTCTAACGGCCACATCCACAGCGGTGTGCCTATAATGCGGCAGCTCGATCCAAACAGGAGGCAGGTTATGAGGGCGCGGAAGTGTCTCGGTTGGTCGGTTGCGATCTCGCTGTCGCTGGGAATGGCCCAACGGAGCGATGCAACGTGCGAACCTGTCGGAGAGATTCAGTTTATCTGCGATGTCATCAGCCCGGAAGACCTGGCCATCGTCCCCGGTGCAGAGTGGGTCATCGCCTCCGGAGATCAGGAGGGTGGGCGCATCCAGCTCGTCAACATAGACGACAAGACCGCGACGGCAGTCTTCCCGACACCGAAACGAACCGAGCGGCTCGACACCTCGATGTACCCGACGTGTCCTGGTCCGATTGACCCGCAGGAGGGCAACGACTTCAGAGCGCACGGGCTCTATCTGACGCCTGGATCAGACGGAGTCCACAGGCTTCACGTCGTCCACCATGGCTTTCGGGAGTCGATCGAAGTCTTCGTGGTGGATGCCCGAGTGACCCCGCCAGCCTTGACGTGGGTCGGATGCGCCATCGCGCCGGATCCGCTCGGCCTGAACTCGGTGGTGGCGTTGCCCGAGGGCGGAGGCTTTGTGGCAACGAGTCCTCGAACCGGAGACCTCTGGGAATGGCATGCCAGCTCGGGGTGGACGCGCGTACCCGGGAGCGAAGATACCGCACCGAATGGACTGGAGATCTCGAGCGATGGGCGATGGCTGTACGTGGCCGGGTTTCGAGAGGCAAAGATGACTCGTCTGTCGCGGGGGCGGTCTCCCGTTCAAAAGGAGGTCGTCTCCTTGAATTTCAGGCCCGACAACCTCCGGATGTCACCCGACGGGTTGGTGATATTCGCAGCGGGCCCCGGCAACGTTCAGACACCTCGAGATGTGTCGCAGGAAACGTCGAACGTCGTGAAGATCGACCCCCAGACGTTGGAAGTCGAGCAACTGTTTCAACACCCTTTCATCGAAGGGTTCGGCGCGAGCACCACGGCTCTTCAAATAGGAAGCGAAATGTGGCTTGGAACGTATCGAGGGGAGAGGATCGCCTATTTCCCGGTGCCGGAGTAGCGGCGCTCCGAGACTCACATGAGAGTCGGCGTGCCGGTTCGGTCGTAAACAGAATGACACCCGTCTCCGTCTAGCCAGGCGAGGAAACCCCTATTCGGGAGGTGCTCCGTGAGAACGATAGCTCGGACGGTTGGTAGATGGATGGTGGCCTGCGCCGCGCTGGGGGCTGCCGACTTCTGGGACGAGAAAGACTTCACCATATGGTTCCAAGAGGAAGGTCAAGCAGGCGGTGGCCAAGGCGCTCATCGGTCCAGAGGCGATGAGTTTCCTTGAGCGACAGCAGTTTCTGGCGCAGCAGGAGCCACTGTATGTGGTGTCGGTCGGCGGGTTTCCGCGTCAGTTTACTCGCTTGACCCAAAGACCGAGCTGCGCTGATCAGGGAGACGGTCTTGAAGGGGGATGTCCCGTGCGCTGTTGAAATTCAGCGGCGGCTCGGTTCACGACTACGCGACCATCTCTGACGACTCCCCGAGTCCTAACCGTGCGTCGCGTGCCCGGAGGGCGGCCACCAGCGCTGGCATATCCTTGCATCCTTTCACCCGACGGAACCCCTTCGCCGCTTCGAGTACCCCGGCAGCGACCCAGCGGAGGACCATCGTCCCACCGCGCCAGCGTTTCACGTTTCGCTTCACATGGCGCGTGCGGCTGAGGAGACTCTCGATGGCGTTCGTGGTGGCGAGCGATCGTCGGAGGCGCTCTGACAGCCCCAAGCCGAGCACGGTCAGCGTTTCGTCGAGTCCTTCCCGTACGCTCGCGGCCGCACTCGGGTAGTCGGTGTCCAAACGACGAGCCAAGTCCTGCAGCAGACGCTGCGCCGTCTTGACGTTGCTGTGCGTAGAGGCGCGCGTGAGGATCGCTTTCACCCAGGGACGCTGCGCGTCGGGGAGATACTCGAGGATATTCCGGCCCTTCTGGACTTGACACCGCTGCACCACGGCGGCCCGACCGAACAGCTGGGTCACCGCCGTGTCGAGGGCCTTCGCCCCATCGAGGATCACCAGGAGGCTCCGGTCGGTGCGGAGCCCGCGGCTCGCGAGATTGGTCAACAGCCCCTGACAGACCGTCGCAGTCTCCGTGGCCCCTTCCCAGAGGCCGAGTGGGTGTTTGGCGCCCGTTTTATCAATGCCCAGCGCCACCACGATACAGTGCCCGCCGACGTGCACCCCATCGATCAGGAGCCCCGTCAGGTCGAGGGCGTCGAGCGGCGTCGCCCGCCACGCGTCCAGCTGCGTTTGCGTTTGGGCCACAAAGCGCCGACTGACCGCACTCTTACTCGTGCCCCGCGTGGTGATATCGGCGCCGAGCGGGTCGAGACTCCGCGCATGCTGGCGGGTCGCCACGCCGATGAGCATCTGCTCAACGACGCGCCGGTTCAGCGGGTCAGGGTCCGTGAACGCCCGCGCCGTGGGCAGCGGCACCTCCGTGCCGTCGCGGCGGACGCGCGGTCGCCGGATCGCGACCTTCCGGCCGCCCAGCACAACCTGACTGGGGGCATGCCCGGCGCGAGAGGCCTGCCGCTCCGATTGATGTGCATACCGGGGTCCACACACCGCGGCCCGATCCTCTTCCAGCATCGCCTCGAGCACCTTCAGGCCCGAGGCCACCACCAACTCCTGGAGCTCGGCCTCGGTGTCAATGAGGATCTCGACCAACGGGAGGTGGCGAGGCGCCGGGGATTCCGATTGGCGACGACGAGGGACTGTGCGAGACTGCTTCTTCATGGCGGCTCCTTTGCTGGCGAGGCTTTCACCTCGGTTTAGCTCACCGGTCGTATAGCACGACCAGCGAGGAGCCGCCGCTTTAAATTTCAACAGCTACTGGGACATCCCCTCTTGAAGCGCGATGACCACGAACCGATCCCGGCGGAGGATGCCGAGGTCTTTGTGGGGAACGACGAGACGCTCATCATCGAATTCGCCTTTTCGAAGGCCGACGCAATCACCTTGGAGGATACGGAGGTCGAGTTCATCTCCAAGGTCGGTGAGATGGAGGTCAAACGGAAGTTCAGGTTAGACGAGATGATGTTTGGCGACCAGCTAGCACTATGACGCGAAACCGGTTCGGAGCCTCGATTGTCGTCGTACTGGCGCTGGGTCTCCGCACGACCGGTCTCGGTGCCACGGGCGATTGGCCGATGTGGGGTGGCACGCTGGCGCGCAACATGATTTCAGGTGAAACGGCCCTTCCAACTGAATGGGACACCGACGCGGGCGTCAACGTTAAGTGGGTCGCCCCGCTGGGATCGGCGAGCTACGGCAACCCGGTGGTCGCCGGCGGGAAGGTCTTCGTGGGCACCAATAACGATCGGCCACGCGACCGCAGCGTCATCGTCGACAAGGGGATCATGATGGCGTTCCGCGAGGCAGACGGCGCGTTTCTCTGGCAGATGGTGCACGACAAGCTGTCCAACGGAGAGGCCAATGATTGGCCGTTTCAGGGCGTCTGTTCGTCGCCCAGTGTCGAGGGCGACCGTCTCTACTACGTCAGCAACCGGGGCGAGGTCATCGCCCTCGATACCGACGGATTTCTCGATGCTGAGAACGACGGTCCGTTCACCGGTGAGGTACGTACCGCCGAGACCGACGGCGACGTCATCTGGACCTTCGACATGATCGGGGAGCTCGACGTCTTCCCCCACAACATGACCAGCAGCGCTCCCGCCGTCTATGGCGATTTGGTGATCGTCAATACCTCGAACGGCCAGGACGAGAACGGTAACGTGCCATCGCCGCAGGCCCCAGACGTGATCGCTCTGAACAGGCACACCGGCGCGCTCGTCTGGGCTTCCGATCCGGTAGGAGAATGGATCCTGCACGGCCAATGGTCGTCCCCGGCAGTCGCCGACATTGGGGGTGTCGTCCAGGCCATCATCGGCCAGGGCGACGGCTGGGTGCGCGGCTTCGATGTCGCCGATGGCTCAATGCTCTGGGAGTTTGACACGAACCCGGTTGACGCCGAGTGGCCGAGCACGCGCAACAATGTCATCGCCACGCCGGTGGTCTGGAGGGACACAGTGTTTGTCGCGAATGGCCAGGACCCCGAGAGCGGCGAGGGAGGGGGCCGCCTCCACGCCATCGATGCTCGCCAACGCGGTGACATCAGTGATGCGGGACTCGTGTGGCGGACCGAGGTCATCCGCCGGTCGCTGTCGACTGTCGCGATCGCCGACGGGTTGTTGTACATCGCCGATTTCAGCGGCTTCCTCCACTGTCTTGACGCCACGACAGGTGAGGAGATCTGGGTGCACGACACATTCGCGGCTGTGTGGGGCTCGCCGTTGGTCGCGGACGGAAAGATCTATCTCGGGGATGAGGATGGCGATGTGGTCGTGCTGCGCAGCGGCCGCGAGCTGGAGCCCCTCGCGGAGATGAATCTTGGCAGTTCAGTCTACGGCGCTCCGATTGCTGCCAACGGCGTTCTCTACATCAATAGCATCAGTGAGCTATTCGCCCTGCACCGGGAGTAGCCACTCGATCGTGCGAGGGTGGCCGTCCTCAACAGCAACCGCTCGACCGACGGGGAGGGGGGTCGGGAGAGTACTTAGCCGCCGCTCGGCTCACCAATGGCGTAAAGGACACCACCCGCCCGGATGTACAGGTGCCCGCCTGCCACCGACGGAGTACTCAGTGTGTAGCCCGGCAGTGAGTTGGTCGCCAGCACCTCGAATTCCCGCCCAGCCCGGTACACCGTGGTGACGCCATCTTCGCTCGTCGCGTAGATCTTGCCATCGGCCAGGATCGGTGAGGCACTGTACGTCCCTGGCTCGATGCGCTGGTTCGTGTAGACGAGGTCGCCGCTGGCGAGGTCAAGGGCATGCACCACGCCGTTGTCCTGTACGACATACACCAGCTCGCCATCTGACACCGGCGTCGGCACATCGGGTCCGTCATCGAACGACCACACCCGGTGCGAGGTCGTGACGTCGCCGCGACCACCCGCCTTCAACGCCAGCATCGGTCGCACCCGCGTTGGAGCGATGATGATCTCGCCCACAACCAGCGGCGACGCAACGATCCGGTAGGCTCCGTTGTTCCGAGGATTGAGACCGTCTGCGCGCCAGAGCTCGACGCCGGTCTCGGGATCGTGGCCGGTGACCACGTCACCCCCGGTGATGACGATCTCGGAAATGCCGTCATACTGCAGCAGGGCCGGCGTCGTGTAGGAATCGGGTGATTCGCGCTGGGCACTGGTCGGACGCTCGACCATCCAGACGGTCTCGCCGGTCATCTTGTCCACGCGGAGCACGTATGAGGGGTCGTCGGTGCGCATGCCGTGCAGGACTTGCACGTACAGGGCATCCTCATGCAAGAGGGGAGACGAGGCGAAGCCCCAGTTCAATCCAAAGCTCCAGTAGTCGTTGGAGATGTTCCGTGCCCACAGCTCGTTACCGTCGAAGTCGAAAGCCCGAAGCCATCCGGTGCCGGTCATGACCCAGACGTGCTCGCCGTCGGTAACCGGCGATGGGGACGACATGTTCTGCTTCCGCACCTGCCGGTCGCTGCCACTCAGGAATCTCTTCCAGACCACCGAACCGTCGCGGCGATCGACCCGCCACAGCTCTACTTGCTGACTCTCGGTCTGAGGCGCCGTCTGGGCCGGTGAGGCTGGCCGGGGCTGGCCGCCACGTCTGCCGCCCGAGCCGTCCGGTCCACGGCGCCGGCCACCGCCTCTCCGTCCGAACCCTGCGTCGCCGCGTTCCACGTACGAGACGCTCAAGAAGATCGTGTCACCCCAGATGATTGGTGTGGAACCGGTCCACGACTCTTGCGACACTTCAAGCGTCCAGGCGACGTTCTCCGCGTCACTCCACGTAGTGGGGAGGCCGGTCTCGGTGGTCGTGCCGTCGAGGTTCGGGCCGCGCCACTGCGGCCAATTCTCCGCGGCGAGCACACCTGTACCCCTGGCCGTGCCGGTGCTCAAGGCGAGCAACGCGGTTGCAGTGATCGTGAGTGACCGAAACGTCAATCCAAATGCCCTCGTCAACGGTGTCCTCCTCACACCGACTGTCGGTGTGACCGGCTGCGTGATCCTAGACAGCTTATCTGATACGTCGGACGACGCCCAATGGGACGAACCTATTTACCGCGGAGCCTGAGGCGCACCGTCTAGACGCGATTCCGTCGATGTGGGCGGCTGATGATGCGCTTGGCCGATGATGCGTGGTTGCGCGGGGATGCGCCGCGTTCGACATCACTCCGGGCGGCAAGGTAATCGTAGCTCCGGGGCGGAGCTAGTGCAGTGATTCAGAAACACTTCGGCAAGAACGAAGAGCTTTTAGCGTCGTCCACCAGCCGTATGCAACGTCCGAAAGTGTGCTACCCCCTGTCCTATTGGAGCGCGCGGCACGAGAGATTGGTTCGGTTCGGTCGGGGCCTGGGGCGTGTCTCTTGCCACCGGTTCGGCCTCCTCGTTCGGGACGGTGTGAGCATCTGCTTCCAGCATTCTTCGCAGTCGCCGAAGCGCGATCGGTTCGGTGCTGGTCCAACCGAGCCCATTGAGGAGCGTTCGCATGGTGTTCTCCTTCGATTGTCTATTGACCGGCACTTACAACGACGAGGACCTGCCGAAGCACGAACAGATGAAAGCCCGTGACAACGGCCACTGCAGTGACAATCCAGACGGCGCGCATCGGCTTCTTCTGCGTGTCGTTGGTCGGCACGGTGCGGTGAGGAAACCAGGCAGAAAGCTTGTGCATACGTCCTCCAACGGAGTCGGGAACCCAGTAGTGGATTCGGTCTCCCACTTATGTCAACCAAAGTCAGTGCCAAGAGCGAAGATGACTCGCAAGGGCCGTCAAATAGGGGTCTTTGGGACCAGGCGAGTCTGCCGAACCGAACAAAAGTCTGCGTCTCAGGAACCCTTTGTCACAGATGTTGAGTCCTTTGTGACAGAGTGCAAAAAGAGGAGGTCCGGCCGTGAACCATCCGCTCGTCTTCCGGATTGTCTTCGGCGCGCTCTGTCTGCTGGCATTCGGTGTCGGCACGACGTACCGAGTGACGGCCCAGTCGGGCCGGAAGATCGACTACTCCAATGCTTCAACAGAGCCTCTGGCGGGAAAGAGCGAGTTGTCCATTTGCATGATTGACAGGGTCGGTCGTCTGGGTGTACGAAAGGACCGTCGGATCGGCTCGCAGGCGGGGTGCAACTTCAGGGGGTGGGGAGATGAGACGGCGATTGCTTGAATCGTTCAGTGTGGCCACGGCGATGACTGGTGTCATGGCACTCCTTCAGATCGCGACCGTGCCGGTGGCGGGGCAGTCCCCGAGTGCGACGACGGCGTGGGGGCATCCGAACCTGGAGGGCATCTGGCTCGATGTATACGACACTCCCTACGAACGGGCACCCGAACTCGGCGATCGAGAGTTTGCCACCCCTGAAGAGAGGGCCGCTCGAGACCAGGCCCGCATGATCAACCCGGGGCGTAACGAGCGATCGGGTCGTGCAGCGCGGGACGTGGCGGGGGCGTACAATGCGGTTTTCACGTCGGCCAAGCCGGCTGGTCCACGCACCTCGCTCGTAGTCGATCCGCCCAATGGAAGGGTTCCTGCCCTGACACCAGAGGCGCAGCGGAAGATCGAAGTGCAGCGAGAATGGCGCCTCATGCTCCTGCAAAACACTGAGACCTGCGAGAGTGGCGCGCCGGGCTGCAGGGGCGGGAGGTATGGGCCAGCATCGCCGCGACGGCACGATGTCGCGCCCTTCTACAATACAGACCGCATGAACCGCCACGACGGCCCGGAGGATCAAAGCATCAGTGACCGTTGTGTGCGAGGGGTCACACCCGATTTCCCTGGGTTCCGTCGTATCGTGCAGGGCGAGGATTCGATCGCACTCGGGTACGACACCGGGCAGGGCCAAGGGTATCAGCGCCTCGTCAACCTGAGCGGGGCCCATCCGCCGAGTCAGGTCCGTCTGCGGCACGGCGATTCGCGTGGCCGCTGGGAGGGCCAGACGCTGGTCATCGAGACCACCAATTTCTCACCCAGACACACGTTCCGACCAGGACCTGGCCGTGGCGACCTTCCTGAGTCGGGTGCGAGCCGGACGCTCATCGAACGGTATCGGCGTGTTGACGACGATACACTCGAATACGAAGTAACCATCGAGGACCCAACGGTGTGGGCAGGTCCGTGGACGATTCGCCAGGAACTGAGGCGCCAGAGCGAGCAGGAGAACCGGATCTACTACGAGCCGCGGTGCCACGAAGGGAACTACGGACTGCCGGCGCTGCTGATCGGTGCGCGGTTGGATGAGCAGGCGTTCGAGACAGGCAGCGGTCCCGACCCCTTCTCACTGGACACTGCCACGTGCGTGAGCGGCCTCGTGCAGGAGTAACCGAGGCAGCGACACAAAGCCTGCGCCGAGGGAGACTTCTAGGTCCGCCGGCACTCGTTACTCGCCGTATGCTCCGCAAATACCGAGGCGTTGCCGGGCTTCAGTCTTGCAACGTCTTAACGAGATGTCATTACCCGACGTCTTGCTGCTCATCGGCGTCTCGATGATTATCTATTATGGGCTCATCCTGGCTCGCTCATACGGTCAAGACGACCGGTAGCAGACCTGCACTTGGCGCTGCGATAGTCCATCATTCCAACCGACACGACGATCCCTGCTACATCCGTTCCCGGAACAAGGTTCTTTGGTCTTCGCGGCCACCGCCGGAGTCAAGACGCCGGAAAAGGCGTACAATCCGGCTGAAACTGACGATATCAGGTCGACCGCCTCGTGCCTACCAACTGATGCCACCTGAGCCCGGGGCGATCCTCAGCCCACATTCCGTCTGCCGCCTTCGCGCTCCGGCGCTCCGACCAGCCAAGCAGCCAAGATGGGCATCGTACCCGGCTCTGATAACGCTCAGCGCGCGGGTCACCTGTGGAGCCCTGGCGGCGGTTGCGATACTGACCGGAACCGCCTATGGCGGCCAGGACAGCGGCGAGACTGTCGGGATGATGCGGTTCGTCAACGTCACGGGCGAGGACCGGGACCGCTGGATTGGTGAAGGCGTTGCCGAAACCCTGGAGGCGGATCTCCCGGTTCTGCCACTACGGCGCGTGGCGGCGCCAATCGACGATCTCGATGACGAGATTCTCGGACGTCGAGCGTTTCGCGAGCTGGGTCTGGCGTGGTTCATAACGGGGAGCTATCACCGCGTCGGCGACAACCTCAGGATGGTTGTGTGGCTGCTCGAGACAGAGACCGGTGTCGCCGCCCATACGGTCACGGCGAACGGCTTGGTCGGAGAGCTCTTCGCGCTGCAGGACCAACTTGTTGTCGCGTTGAGTGAGGTGTGGCCGACCCAACCGGCACCACCCGGGTCGACCCGGGTGGCACCGACCGATGGCGCGTCGGCCGCTACGCCCACCGCCGCCGCCGTGTTTGCGCGCCCAGGTGGAGTGATCGAAGGGCCGCCGCCACCGGTTCCGCCTGCGGTGGTCTCACGGGACGCGGCGGGCCGGGCGACCGTTCGGGCCGTACGGCTCACGGCGCCGTTCACGCTTGATGGCACGCTGGACGAACGCGTTTACACTGAGGTGGTAGCACTCTCCGACTTCATTCAGCAGGAGCCGAACGAAGGCGCGCCCGCCACCGAGAAGACGGAAGCCTGGGTCCTGTTTGACGACGACAACGTTTATGTCAGTGCCCGGGCCTGGGATTCTGCACCGGAGTCGCGGTGGATCGCCAACGAGATGCGGCGCGACAGCACCAATATCCTTTATAACGAAGGCATCCACTTCACCTTCGACACATTCTATGACCGCCGTAACGGACTCATCTTCAACGTGAACCCGATCGGCGGCAGACTGGACGGCCAGACCACACTCGAACGCAACTGGAACGGTGACTGGAATCCGGTCTGGGATGTTCGGACCGGGCGGTTCGAGGGTGGGTGGACGATGGAGGCGGCGATCCCGTTCAAGTCGCTGCGCTATCGACAAGGTCGGGCCCAGACATGGGGCTTCAACATCCGTCGTGTCGTGCGATGGAAGAACGAGATGTCGTCGCTGACGCCGCTTCCGGCGGCGCAGGGTCTTCCGGCCCAATTCATGATGTCCCTTTCGGCGACGCTGGTCGGGCTCGAGGCGCCAACGGGAGGCCGAACGCTTGAACTCAAGCCATATGCCATCTCAGAGGTGGCCGGAACACGGACTGGAGCGCCGGAGCTGGCGAACGACGTCGTCGGGGACCTGGGGTTCGACGTGAAGTACGGCGTCACCCAGAATCTGGTGGCCGACCTTACGGTGAACACCGATTTCGCCCAGGTCGAGGCGGACGAGCAGCAGGTGAACCTGACGCGGTTCAGTTTGTTCTTCCCGGAAAAGCGTGAGTTCTTTCTCGAGAACCAGGGGACCTTCGTCTTTGGCGGAGCTCGGAGCTCGGGTACCAGTGGTGGCGGGACGGATACGCCGGTGCTGTTCTACAGTCGGGAAATCGGCCTGGATCGAGGACAGGAGGTCCCGATAGATGTAGGCGGCCGAATGAGCGGGCGCATCGGAAGGTTCAGCATCGGGTTCCTGAACATCCGAACCGGTGACGTTCCCGATATTGGGGCGCGCAGCACTAACTTCACCGTCGCCAGGGTGCAACGCGACATTCTGCGTCGAAGCAGCTTTGGGGTCCTCTTTGCCGGTCGGTCGGTGTCAAAGTCGGGTGTAGGCTCAAGCGAAACCTACGGGATCGATGGCGTCTTCTCGTTCTACGACAACCTAAATCTCAACACCTACTGGGCCAAGACGGCGACGGCGGAGCTGACCGGCGACGACGTGAGCTATCGCGCTCAACTTGACTACACCGGGGACCGGTATGGCGTGCAGGCGGAACGGCTCGTGGTCGGTGGGGACTTCAACCCCGAGGTTGGGTTCATCCGACGGGATGACTTCGACCGTCGCTTTGGCCTGTTCCGGTTCAGTCCGAGACCAGCGCGGCTCGCGACCGTACGCAAGTTTACGTTCCAGGCGCAGGGCGCGTACGTCCTCGACCGCGCCGGACTGCTCGAGACGCGCGAGAACCAGGGACAGTTCGGTATCGAGTTCGAGAATAGTGACACGGTGACGTTGACCTATACCGACAGCTACGAGTTTCTCACGCAGCCCTTTCCGATCGCTCCGGGTTTCACGTTGCCGGCCGGCGGCTACGCGTTTCAGGATACTGAGGTCTTGTTCGCGCTTGGGCCGCAACGGCGGCTGGCGGGCACGGTGTCGGTGCAGCGCGGAAGCTTCTTCAGTGGAGACAAGACGACCGTTGGCTTCAGCCGCGGTCGTCTGGAATTAACACCGCGACTGTCGCTCGAGCCGAGCGTGTCGTACAACCGAGTCGAGCTTCCGGAGGGACGGTTCACAACACACCTTGTCACGACCCGGACGGTCTACACGGTGACGCCGCTCATGTTCGTGAGCGCTCTGCTTCAATACAACTCGAGCACCGACTCCCTGGCGACCAACATCCGGCTCCGCTGGGAGTATCAGCCGGGCAGCGAGCTCTTCGTCGTCTACAACGAGGAGCGCGACACGCTGGTGCCCACCCGTTTCTCCCAACTGGAGAATAGAGCGTTCATTGTGAAGATCAATCGGCTGTTCAGGTTCTGAGCAGTTCTGAAGCCTGTTTCGTATCCTCACTCCGCTCCCCCTGGGTCATCCGGTAGCGTCAACGCCACCAGCGAGGCAGGGAAGTCAGTCTGGATACTCCCGATCTGCACGACGATGTACTGCTTGCCTTCGTGCATATAGGTCATCATTCCGTACTGACCGGGGGCCGGAAGCTCGACGCTCGCCAGGATCTCGCCAGTCAACTTGTCGCGGCCATGGAGCTCCAACGGGGCGTCGGGGACTATCTGACGGCCGCCTTCGCTGAGCGCCCTGGTCTGCACCAGCAGGTCCCCCATGACCATCTGGATCGAGAAGCCGGCGCCTCCCGTATTGGGTATCTCCATGCCTCTCACACGAGGATTGTTCGTGATCACTTCCGGAGTCTCGCCGACTGGCAGCGACCAGAACCGCTCGCCGGTATTCATCTGGAAAGCGGAGAGCTGGTTATCCATCGGCTTGTAGAGCCGGAGGCCATCGATTGTTGGCAGTCCCGTGACCGAGACCAAGGGAGCCTGGGTGTTGGATGGGCGCCGGAAGCCACCCGGTAGCCACGCGGCCACCGTGGTGCCCGTCGTCGGAGTGCTGTTGGGGGTGGCACCGGTCGCGCCGGGCGCGGCATAGTTCGGATCGTCCTCGTCCACACCGCCCGTCGGTGCCATGAACCCCGGGGCGTTGCACGTTCGTCTGTGTGACGCGTACATGATTCCGGTGCTCGGATCGGCAACCGGCGGGTGGGGGATGACGTTCCCACCCCCGAGGCAGCCGACGTTGTTGTAGAAGTCGTTGTCGTGGTTTTCGGGAAGCGGTGGGACGTAGAGGCCCCCGATCCGGTATTGACTCAGAATCTCGAACGCGTGTTGCTTCAGCTCTGGGGTGTAGTCGATGACGAATTCTTCTGTGAGCCCGTTCACGACGATGGGGTCGACAGGTTCGGGCCGGGTCGGGTAGGGCTGGGTGTGCGACGTGTAGTTGCCGGGGACTTCTGTCTGGATGACGGGGCGGTCCTCGATCGGCCAGATCGGCTCGCCGGTCTCCCGATTGAAGGCGAAGATGAGACCCTGCTTGGTGTTCTGGATCAGCGCGGGGATTCGCTGGCCGTCCACCGTCAGATCCATCAGCATGGGCGGAGTCGGAAGGTCGTAATTCCACTGATCACTGCGGTGGATCTGGAAGTGCCACCGCCGCTCGCCGGTCTGGACGTCCAACGCGAGTACGCAACCGCCAAAGAGGTTGTCGCCGGGCCGATGACCTGTGTACGTCTGGACGGTCGAGGCGTTCGTCACGATATACACAAGCCCCAGCTCCGGATCGGCCGACGCGGGAGCCCACGACGACATATCTCCAGACCACTGCCAGGCGTCGGTGTGCCACGTTTCGTGCCCGACCTCTCCGGGCCGAGGGATGACGTGGAATTTCCAGAGGAACTCTCCTGTTTCCGCATCGAAGCCCATGATGTCGCCCGGGACGTTCTCAATCCGGGTCTGGCCGTAGCTGGGCTCGTGACCCACGAGTACTACGACGACACCATTCACGACGATTGGCGGCGCCGAACTGGTGACCATGCCGAGCTCTCTCGGGATCCCATAATCGGGGTCGTAGCTCCTACCTCGGTCCTGCCACCGTCCCCAGTCGGCGACGAGCGGCGGGATCAGGTCAATGGTCCCTGTTTCGGAGAAGCCGTCCAACGGCACGCGCGTGCCCCAGTTTTCCAGCGGCCGACCAGTCTTGGCGTCGAGCGCCCAGAGGAAGAAGGCCGGGCTGGTGACATAGACCACTCCGCGACCGTTCACCTCACCATAGGCGACCCCTTTTCCGTAGGCCTGCCTGGGAGAGCGCAAGTGCCTCACGGTCTCGGGCTCGCGAAAGGCCCAGAGCGTTTCGCCCGTGGCGGGATCAATCGCCACCACCTGGCGCCGCGGAGTGGCCACTGGTTAGAACATTCCGTCGACCTAGATCGGGGTGGACCTGGAAAAGTAGTCGAGGTTGGGGCCAAAATTGTCACTCCGCCAAATCCACGCCACCTCGAGGTCTGCGAAGTTGTCACGATTGATCTGGTCGAGCGGCGAGGAGCGGGTGTGCCCGGCGTCACCGCCGAGATAGCGCCACTCGCCGTTCTCGGTCCCCGGCAGGCGTTGAGCGAAGGCGGCCGCTGCCGTCAACATCGAGACGGCGGAGACGAGGCTCAGCACGAGAGGACGCACTCTACGGGGTGGACGGTCGGCTTTCGTCATTTCTCTTCCCCCAAGGCCAGGGCGGTTGTTCGTCCGCGAGGCCTCATTATGCCGAATGGTAAAAAGAGCCCGAGCCGATAACTCTTCCAGCGAGAGGCGCCACTCGTCAGCGTCGTTCTTGTGTATCGAGGTGTGAGGCATGCCCACCAGCACATATGCGCAGATTACAGCAGTTGTGAGGTACTTGGAACGTGTCATGCCGACGACCGTCCTCGATGTCGGTCTCGGCAACGGCAAGCTGGGGTTTATTGCGCGCGATCTACTCGACGTGATGCACGGTCAGAGATATCGCCGGGACGAGTGGTTGGTTCGGGTCGACGGCATCGAGGCATTTCCTGACTATGTTCAGGACCATCAACGAGCTATCTACGACGATATCTACACAGGTGACGCCTTCGACGTCATCGACAATCTCGGCACGTACGAGGTGATCCTGATCGGTGACGTCCTCGAGCACTTTGAGCGGTCCAGAGCGGAGCAATTCCTCCAGAAGTGCCGCTCGCATTGCGAGAAGGCGATCATTCTGTGCATTCCGTTGAGTGAGCGCTGGGCGCAGGGTGCTATCTACGACAATCCGTACGAACGCCATCTCTCATTTTGGTCGGTCGACGACTTCAGACCGAGAGCCACGGAGTGCGAACTGCACGAGTTTCACCTAGGACAATACGGCGTCTTCTATATTCGCCCGGAAGACCTCGAACACTACGACGCGCGACAGCGTGCCGACCGGTTTGCGACTCAGGAGAGGCTTGGGGCCGCGGTTTCGTCGCTCGAGGCTTCGTTGAGTCTCCTGCCACCCCGTCTTGACAGTTCTCTCCTACTGGTAGAGTTGCTGGTTCGGTACGGCGACTATGGAAAGGCACTCGAGCGGCTACAAGAAGCGGAGGGGCAGTTCCCAGAGGAGCCGAGTCTGCGGGTACACGGCGTAGAACTTGCCGAGTTGGTCGAGGCGCGAGGAGAGGTTGCCTCAGGCCGACCTGCATAGGCTACCACTCTGCACACCAGCGGCTCCAACCGGTTGGCCCATCCTGCAATGCCCCGGCCGACACGTCTCGCGTGAGGCCTCCCAAGAACCGACTCGCCCGTACTCACGACGGTGGCCAGAACACCGCTGGCCCGGCTACGTCTACGGCGGTGTGTCTATAATGCGGCAGTCCCATTCCAGCCAAAGGAGGGTCATGGCTCGCTCGGTGCAACGACGTGCCTCTGAGATCGGTCGAAACGATTCCGATTGCGGGCCGCCACTGCGCGGCATTTTCTGGCTAGCCTTTCTCGGCGTGCTGTTGACCTTGCCGGCCGTGGCTGTGAGACAAACCGGTGGGGATGGCACGACGTTCTCCCGCACTCAGACGACGACCGGGGTGTTAATGGCCGGTATGTTGCCGCCGGGAACGCGTGCGACCGGAGGCGGGCAAGTCATGTCGGAACGGGTGCAGGGAGTTCGGGCAATGACGTTTGACGTCTTCGGTACGGTCGTCGATGGGCGCTCGAGCATCATCAGCGAAATGCAGGCGCTCGAGGGGCGGACGCAGATTTCCGGCGATTGGGCCGCGTTCGCCGACCGATGGCGTGGGGGTTACGGTCCCGCGATGAGACGCGTGCGCACCGGCGAACTGCCGTGGACCAAAATCGACGACCTGCATCGGATGATTCTCGACACGCTTGTGCCAGAGTTCGGACTGGAGCACCTTGGTGACGCGGAGCTTGACGACCTCAACCGCGTGTGGCACAGACTGCGACCGTGGCCCGACACGCTAGCGGGACTGACACGGCTTCGGGAGCGGTACGTGCTCGCCACCCTATCGAATGGAAACGTGTCCCTGCTCGTGAACATGGCCAAGAATGCGGGTCTCCCGTGGGATGCGGTTCTGTCTGCGGAACTCGCCCAAGCTTACAAGCCGGATCCTGAGGTCTATCGAAAGGCTGCCGACCTGCTGGGGCTTCGACCAGAACAGGTCATGATGGTGGCAGCCCATGGCGGAGACCTTCGGGCCTCGGCAGAGGTTGGATTCAGGACGGCCTACGTACCGCGACCACTCGAGTATGGACCCGACAGTCAGCGCGATCTGACCCCAGACGCATCGTTTGATCTCGTCGCCAGCGATTTTGGCGACCTGGCTGACCAGCTGGGACTGTAGGTCACTTCTCTCACGATTCTCAACGGTGTTCGCTCTCCTCGCGTCGGGCGGTCAGGGCGCGCCCTTCCGCCAGAAATACGTCGCGCCGCGTCGCTGCTCCATGACCACAGAACCGCCGATCCGAAGCTCTCACAGTAATTCAGGGTTTCGTCATGAGCTCTCAGGACTTCGTCTCCTTCGGTCGACTACGCTGCGAGCGTGATGGTAGGCGGACGGCTCGGCACGGCGTGGATCGATGGCTCGGCCGAAGCCGGCTCGCCAGTAGGCGCAGGTCTAGGAGAGCAGATGTTCGGACCCTATATTCACCAGATCGATCCGATTCTGTTCAACATCGCCGGCGTGTGCGTCTGGTGGTACGGGCTCGGTTTTGCCATTGGGTTCCTGGAGATCCATCTCTTCTTGAGACGGGGTCATCGACGACTGGGTCTGTCTCTCCGGGAGGTGTGGAGTCTGACCCTGTTCATCGCCCTGGGCGTCCTTATCGGGGGCCGTGCCGTCGAGATCATGTTCGACGAGTGGCCCTTTTATCGAGAGCATCTCACGCTCATCCCCGCCTATTGGCTTGGCGGGATGGCCACGCACGGCCTGATGCTTGGGGGGGCGATCGGTGCGGGGCTCTTTGCCCTTCTGTACCAGAAGCCGTTTCTGCCACTGGCCGACGCCCTCGTCATTCCGGCGGCTTTTCTTATGGGGATCGGACGGATCGGAAACTTCATTGACGGCCAGATCGTCGGGGCCGTGACGGATGTGTGGTGGGCTGTCAAGTTTCCGGACGCCGACGGGTTTCGCCATCCGGTCGTGTTGTACGACGGGCTGAAGAACCTTGCGCTGATGGTCTACCTCCTGCACGTACAGCGGGTGAGCACGACACCTGGCGCAACCGCAGCCCGGTTCGTATTCTGGTATGCGTTTCCTCGGTTCTTCATCGACCTCTTCCGAGATTATCCGACGCACCGGCTCGCCCTTGGCACGGGGCAAACGCTCAACATCGCAATGACCCTGTTGGGTGTAGCGCTGCTGTATCGCTCGCGCCTCCGGAGGCTGGGTCGTCTCACCGGCAGTTCAGCCACCACACCCGTTCACGGGAGGTCACACGACGCGGCGCCGCTGGTCTCTCAGCGCATCGCCTTCGTCTACCTGCTGGTGTTCTGTCTGACGATTCCGAGTAACTGGACCCAGGATATTCCGTCCAGGTACGGCACGCGTCACCAAGGACTCGAGCACTCTTGGCTGTACCCGATGATCAATACGGCGGCACCGCCTCGGGCGGCGAATCACGGCACGAACACAGCCTTTCGGTCGGGCGCGGGGTCCGTTTGGGCTCTCGCGCTACGGGTCCCCGTGCCAGCTGTCGCGGCATCTCAATCGCCAGCTTCGGCCATCGCCTACGAACCTCGCAGCCGCACGCCGTTTCCGGTCCTGCTCACCCCGCCTGGCGGCACGATGCCACACCGGTTGATGGGAACGGCGGTCCGCCAGCGCACGATCTTCAGGGTCAAGATCTACGCGTTCGGCCTCTACGTCGATCCGGAGGGCGCGCGCGCATCACTTACTCGGTTCGCGGGAGCGTCGGCGTCAGCGCTTGGGGGCGACGAGAGCTTCTACCGGCAACTCCTCGACCTGGAGTTCGCCATGACGCTCCGCCTCGTCATGACCCGCACCGTTGACGGCGTTGACGTGGCGGAGACCTTTGACGATGCGATATGGCCACGGATCGCCCGAGCCGTCACCGACACGACCGACGCAGCAGAGTTTGCCGCGCTACAGACGTTCCGCAGCTACTTCGATGGCGGAGAGATCGAAGCCAGTACCGAGATCGTCTTCTCGTGCGGTCCCGCTGGACGGCTGAAGGCTTCACTTGGAGGAGACGAACGCCCGCCTATCGACTCACCGGCTCTGTGTCGGGCGCTGTTCGACCTCTATCTGGGCGAGGACTCGATCTCGGACGACGCCAAGAAAAGGGTCATTGTCGGATTTCCGGACCTGATAGCGTGAGACGCGGACTACCGTTGAGGCTGTCCGGGCCTGAGCCTCTCCCGCGGTGCCCGCTCCGGCCTCGGCACGAGCACCCTGGCCTCGACGCGGAACCGGCGATAGTCGGAATAGGTGGCCGTCGCGACGAGGCGGTCGCCACTGGTGGTGGTGTAGAGCTCCCTCATCTCGACCGGAACCCACAGTCCGAGCCTGCTGTCACGCGCATAGCTCACCGCGACGTTGACGTCGACGATCCGACCGTCCGGATCTGGCTCTGTGTGCAGCCACAGTTGGGTTTGGACGACGCGACCACTCGCCGGCTCGATCCAGAACCGCCCGCGCGCAGGGACGGTCTTCCCCTGTTGCGTGCGAACAAGCCCCGGCGTTTGCCGCTCGTCATACCGCACTACCCAGAGTGAACCTCCGCTCGTGTCCTCGACCCGTTCGAGCTCAAATGTGAACCGTTGCCGGTTCGCCGGGTGGAGAAAGAACAGCGCTGCCGTAGGAACATTGACGTTGCGGTGGATCAGGCCGAGGTTGTAGCGGGCGCTTTCGTCGGCGATAACGCGGGCTCGTTGCAGCACCTGGGGGTCGCGTTGTAGAAAGAGCTGTCGCAGCCGGTCTTCTCGGTCGTGAACGCGTCGGCCGTCGACGGTGAGGACGTCTCGGAACCCCACCGACTCGGCGCGGTCTGCCGCCCGCACCAACACGAACTCCGACTGGAGCACCCGCTCGACTGCTGTCGAGCCCGGCACGCTCCATGATTGCTTGCAGCGCTCTTCCGCCACAACCTCTGCGAGGTCGTCTCCCAGCGAGGCGACGTATCGCGAGGCGCGATCCACGGTGTCGGACAGGTCTGATGCACCGGTCGGCTGAAACCAGACCGCTGTCAGCAGTGCGGTTGACGCGATGGCCACCATCACGCGTGTCATGGGGCTCTGCTCCTGTCTCCTGTGGTTCCTCCGGACTTCAAGGGTTATACCACCATTCGCGGCTCACCCAGCGCCTGCCACTCAAGATCGGCGACAATGGGTTCGTGCACGTTTTGGGCGACCGTCCGCACGACGGTGTCAGACCCACGCACGGGATGGGGTCCGGCTGACTCGGCCTACGATGCCCCTTGTGGGAGACAGACCAATGACCACACGCGCCTCCAAGTTCGCCGGTCGCTCGCTCATGATCGGAGGGCTTGCCATTCTCCTGGGGGCGCTTGGGTGCCGGCTCGGTATTGTCGGCCTCGGTCTGGCGTTCGGGTTGTTCGGGATCGGATTTCTGCTCTCGCTGGTTACGCTCCCGATGGCGGTCATTACTTTGTTTGTCGCACGGAAGATTCCGGACGTTGCCGAGCACGCGGGTCTCGCGGCCATCATGGCTCTTGTCGTTGTCGCGATTCCGGTATGGACCCTTGTGACTGGGCTCGGCGCTCCGCCCATCCACCACATCACGACCGACACGGAGGACCCGCCACAATTCGACGCAGTGATCTCGCTGCGTGGCGAGAGCTCCAACCCGCTGGAGTACTCCCCGGAGCTCGCGGAGGTGCAGCGACGCGCCTATCCTGACATCCAGCCGCTACGACTGCCGGACCCGACCGAGGAGGTGTTCGAACGTAGCGTGCAGATCGCGGGCGCACTCGGCTGGGTGGTCGTCAACACCGACCGCGAAGCCGGCCGGATCGAGGCCACGGACATCACCTTCTGGTTCGGGTTCAAGGACGACGTCGTCGTGCGGATCCGCCCGGCCGACGGCGGGACTCGCGTCGACCTCCGCTCGGTGTCACGGGTTGGAGGCGGTGACGTCGGTGCCAACGCGGCCAGGATTCGAGCGTTTTCCAGGCGGCTGTCGACTCCAGAGTAGTTGGCTTGACCCAGTTGTCCCGGGCCGTATGATTGCGGATAGGAGGACCCATGGCGAGTCGGCATGACAAGAGGGTGGCGGACGCCACGACAAAACTCGGTAGGACCATAGCCGGGGCTCTGCGTTCTTGGGCCAAGGAAGTCGGAGCAGACGACATCGCCGGCGAGGTGATGGATCGTGTTCGTGAGGGCTTCGACGTGGTTCTTGACCGAGCCAAGGAGGCCGCGGGTAAGGCCCGCACCAGGGCCAAGAGCACCGCGAAGAAGACGGCCAAGAAGGCGAGCAAGAGGGTCCGCACCGCCGCCAAAAAGAAGACGACTCGCAAGACGCCGACCAAGAAGAAGACTGTTCGCCAGAAGTGACACCGGGGCCGAGAGCCACTAAAACAGCCCGCACACGATAGCCGGGACCACGCGGTTCGCCTTGAAGCCAGTGAGTGACGGGTCGGAGCATGCCTTCGATGCGCCGCTCAATTCAGACCCGCGTCCTACCGCTGGTTCTGCGTAGAGTCGCCGGACGCGTCCTGACTTTCGAGGTTGCGATAGATTTCGAGAAGGTGACGCACGTCGTAGTTACCCTCGTGACAGGCGTACTCGTACACAGGACCTTCCGTCTTTACCATCGGAATCTCTGCGCTCCACGGGCTTGTCCAAGACGTCGGATCATCCACGGTGAACTCGTAGAGGATGGTGTCGGCGTCGACCCGAGTAAAGCGTTCCACCACGTGCAACGATTCGCTTGAGCCCCGAAAGCGCGTCCTGTCGGTGAAGTTGCTCGACTCGATGACCAGAACGTCGCCTTCCCAGCGACCACGTGAGACTCCCGGAATCAGGCGGACCTTGTCCGAAATAGGCGGTCTCTCGTCGACCGGAATGATGCGTGGCAGGCCGTTGTTCAGCTCGGTGAACAGTACAACGTAGTCCGGTGTCTAAAAAATCTGATGTATGTCGTTGTAGGCCGTTGGGAGCATCGGCGGACCGTTGTGGGTCCAGGCAATGCATCGCTCCGCCAGCGGACGGGTCTCATAACCGTCGAAGGCGCCGCGTTGCTGGCGCGCCTGGCGGAGGGCGGCCAGGCGTCGCTCGGCTCCAGGTGTCAAGGGTGGGACCTTCCCATCGGGTGGATCTGTGATCAGTGATGTGCGTCGGCTCGACTGGCCCTTGGGCACCTGCGTTCGCAGCCAGATCGCATTGTCGTAGTGCACGTACGTGTCATCTCGATGGGTCTGGTCCAGAACTCTTTCTCTCTCGTTTGCATCTTCGAGATCGATGGCAAAGCGCGCGAGCGGGTCGACCGCATCGGCGGTGAGCTGCTGCTGCAGCTCCGCCGCCTCCTCTTCCGTGAAGAATTCCTTCCCGGCAAGGTGCTCGGGGCGTTCGAGTGGGGTAAAGGTCTGAGTCGTCCAGTACCCCTGCAGGTCTGGTCGCCCGTCGGGAGTCCGAGGCACTGTCCACGTCGGTGATTCGGTCGCGCTCTGGGCCCGACTTTGACCGGGGGCTGGAGCCGGGGCTAGCCACCCGATTGCAATGACGGTCGCCGCGGCAGCAAGACTACGATGATCCACTTAATCCCCCTTGCCGGAGTCCGTCGATGTGACGTACGGATGCACCAATCATGGCTCAGGCTAGGCCCATTTTCAAATCCGCCTTGTAGATTCGTGTCCCATGGTCCAGCAGCGATGGCCTGAGCACGGTCAACGAGCTAGCCCGTATCGTCGTCAGCGAAGGGACTCCTGTGCGGCGGCGGGCTCTACACCGGACCGGTCGCACGTGTCGGGCCAGCCTTGGTCGCACGCGCGCGCGTACAGCGCCGCCGGATCGCGGGCGGTGATCACCCCTTTACTACCCCTCAAGATGATCGGATAGTCTCGGAGCGTCGGCGGAGCACGCCCGAATGTGACGTTCCCGTCCAACATTCCCACAAGGTTGCCGCACGCCGACACAAACTCCAACTCGCACCCACGCTCGAACGCCCCGGCCGCCTCCCGGGGATCGAGTCCGCGCTCATCCCCGGCCGCGCGCAGCACCGTGCGGAGCAGGATGCCAACCTCGTTGCACGACCAGCCTGATCCGTTGTTGCAGTGGCTTGACTGCCGAGCCACCAGATAGTTACAGGCACGTGGACGCCCCTCCGCGCATGCCTGCTGCCAGAAGGGCAGCCACTGGCCCGGGTGCCTGTCGCCCACACCCTGGGCTGCGCTGATGAGCGCAAACGCGACGACCCAGACCGCGATGTGTGCCAGGTTGCGGTGCCTGGTTGGCAGCGATCGGCCAAACACCCCGGGATCGAAGTTCCGAAGCGCCGTCGAACGCGCCGCGCGATCGATCAGCACGATCGAAAGGTTGAGGATCGGAATCTGCAGCAGCTTGTCATAGAAGGTTGGTACGCCGGCTCGGCTCAGCAGCGCGTACAAGGCGACGGTGCTCAGCCCGTACAGGACACCGAACATGATGCGGCCGAGCTCGGTTCGTGGCGAGGTCGACGGGTCCGTAAACAAGAGGTGCATGCCGAGGAACACCGCAATCGGGATATACGAATCGTAGAAAAAATAGACACCAGTCACTGCGAAGTAGAGGAGCCCGAACAGGTAGGTCGTGACGACCGCGGACATCGTCATTGACACCACGCCGAAGAAGTACTGGCCCGGGAGTGCGATGAGAAACAGCACCAGGTAGACGTGGGGGGGGAAGAACTGTGAGATGGCGATGTCCCGGCCCCACGTGATGTCGCTTGTTCCCGTGACAATCAGACCAAGCGACACGACGGCGAGCGGAAACGAGGAAGGATTGAAGATATGGGCGCTGCGACCCTCCTTGTTCCACCGGACCAGGTCCTTGACCGCAAAGCCAAGGGCGATGAGCAGGAACTGCAAGTAGAACCACTCATCCGCAAACCAGAGGAACAGGTTGATGCTGAAGACGATCGGAAATGGTCCAAAGCCCAGCTGGTACGTGTCTCGACGTGACCAACAAAGCAGCATGTCGAACACGTATCCAAAGACCAATTGGGCGGCCAGGAGAAAGGCCGACTCGTACACCGGGGGCCAGTACCACCCCCAGTACAGAAAGAAGGCTCCCTGCGCACAGGCCTGGAGGTAATGGTGCTTCCGGAGCACGACGTCGAGAGTGAGTGTCCGACCTCGGTGGTGGGCCCATCCGCACACGACGGCGTTCCACGCGATCAGTGCCGATCCGGCGCCGAGGAACGACCATTCAAGCGACCTGTTCTGGCTGACGATGTCAAGGAGGCAGAAGGCGACCAGCCCCAGAGCCAAGCCGAGTACCAGACAAAAGCTCTGTGCTGGCGAAAGAGATACCGAGCGCACCCCGGTCGGCGAGGTCGCCTCTCCCGGGCCCGCCTGAACCTCGGGTGAAGGACCTCTGGAACGAGACTCTCGCGGCAACTCACACGAACGATAGCGCTAGTGTCCTGGGTGACACAAATGCGGTTTCGCTCGTCACACACCCCTGGTCCATTCTCTGCCGGACGACCGGGGAAGTGGCATAATCGCTCTGCTTCCGCTGATAATCGCCGCCAAGGAGGAACCATGGCGTTCCGGACGTTCCCGATCTCTCTTATAGCCGTCACGTGGCTGCTGGGAGTGCATAGCCCGGCTGCGGCGCAGTGCGAACCAGATGGTGCCGTCCAGTTCGTCTGTGGTCCCGTGAGTCCAGAGGACCTGATTCCGATCCCGCAATCGCCGTGGGTGGTCGTGTCGAGCATGGAAGACGACGGCTACCTCTCGGTGACCGATTCCCGCGACTACAGCTCGACGGTGGCGTTCCCAACCTCGACGTCGCAACCACGGCATGACTCGGCGACCTACGGTTCGTGCCCCGGCATGGCGACCGACCAGTTCAGGCCCCACGGTATCAATCTGCGCCCGGGCAGCGACGGTGTCCATACACTCTACGTGGTTCGCCACGGGGCGCGGGAGTCGGTCGAGGTTTTCGAGGTCGATGCGAGTGGTCCGACGCCGACCCTTACCTGGGTCGGATGCGCCGTTGCGCCAGATACCCTCGGGTTGAATGCGGTGGTGCCACTACCGGATGGCGGATTTGCGGCGACGAGCCCACGAACCAGCGACGTCTGGGAGTGGCATACCCAGAGCGGCTGGACGAGGGTGCCGGGCAGTGAGGACATCGGTCCGAACGGATTGGAAATCTCCGCCAACGGCCAGTGGTTCTATGTCGCCGGGTATGGAAGCCAGTCGGTGATTCGCCTGTCGCGTGGACAGACGCCGGTCCAGAAGGAGACCGTTGAAGTCGGCTTCAACATCGACAATGTCCACTGGGCGCTTGACGGATCGCTACTGGCAGCCGGACACAGCACGCCCACGAGTACCCGGGTCGGAGAATGCATGCGGCAGAGGATGTGCGAGGGGATCACCTCGCGGGTCGCAAGAGTCGACCCACAGGCGCTCACCGCCCAGGAAATCTTCACCTATCCCTCCAACGACTACTTGCTCCTCGGCACGGCCGCGATTCAGGTCGGGGACGAGCTGTGGGTCGGCGGCATCGCCGGCGGCGAGCGAATCGCTCGGGTTCCGGCTCGGTAACTGAAGCCGCGTATGACCCTCAACGTCGGCACCCGGCTCGGCCATTACGACGTCACGGCCCTCATCGGAGAGGGTGGCATGGGACAGGTCTATCAGGCCACCGACACGAAGCTAAACCGGCAGGTGGCGCTCAAGATCCTACCGGAGGCGTTCGGCCGCGACCCTGGCCGCCTTGTGCGGTTCCAGCGCGAAGCTCAAGTTCTCGCCAGCTTGAATCATCCTGGCATCGCCGCCATCTACGGCATTGAAGAACGCGAGCCCTCGGCAGGCTCAGGCCAGGTGACCACACGGGCGCTGGTGTTGGAGTTGGTTGAGGGGCCGACGCTCGCCGATCGGATCAGCCAGGGACCGATCCCGATCGCCGAAGCCGTGCCGATCGCCAGGCAGATCGCCGAGGCCATCGAGGCGGCTCACGAAGCCGGTGTGATCCATCGCGATCTCAAGCCCGCGAACATCAAAGTCCGCGAGGACGGGACCGTCAAGGTCCTGGACTTCGGGCTCGCGAAGGTACTCGACACTGCGTACGAGGGTGATCCCTCGCAGTCGCCAACCATGACAGCCGCTGCCACACAGACGGGCGTGATCAGGGGGACGGCGGCCTACATGGCGCCCGAGCAGGCTCGCGGAAAAACCGTGGACAAACGCGCGGATATCTGGGCCTTTGGCGTCGTCCTGTACGAGATGCTCACCGGGACGCGCGCCTTCGAGAGCCAGGACGTGTCCCTCACGTTGGCCGATGTGATGCGATCGGAACCCGCATGGGAGCGGCTGCCAGAGGATGTGTCTCCGGCCCTCCGAACCTACCTTGAACGCTGTCTTGCGAAAGAACCTCGTCAGCGTGTGCAGGCCATCGGCGATGTGCGCTTGGCGTTGGAGGGGCGTTTCGATTCTGCTGGTGAGACCGTCCCGCCGCCGACATCTGGAAGAGCGGGCTGGCCTGCGGCGCTGCCGTTCGGGCTCTTGATGCTCGGTATCGGTGGCGCCGTGGCGGGACTTGCGGTCTGGACGTTGATTCGGCCAGGGACCACGAAGCCGGCGCCGGTTGCTCGATTTCTGGTGACAACTCCAGCGGATGCGCCGGTGGAGGTCGGAGCGGAAGAGCCTGCAGTCGCCATCTCCCCCGATGGCCGGAGAGTTGCCTATGAAGCGCAAGCAGGTGCCGGCATCTACCTGCGTGAGATAGGTCAGCTCGAGCCCACATTCCTGCGGGGCACCGAGGGGGGAAACTACCCGGTCTTCTCGCCCGATGGGGAAGATGTGCTGTTTCGGGTTTCAAACCAACCTGAGCTGAGACGCGTGTCGGTTCTGGGTGGTCCGGCGGTCACCATTTGTGCGTGCGCGGACCCTCCGATCGCCGGTCTCAGTTGGGGGCGGGACGACGTCATCGTGTTCGCGACGGAAGCAGGCAGCGGCTTGATGCGTGTGCCTGCGGCGGGAGGCGAGGCGGCCGTGCTGACAACCGTTGAAGAAGGCGGTGCAGCCCACTACTGGCCGGAGGTCTTACCGGACAGTGGGGGCGTGCTCTTTACCGAGTGGTCGGGCGGTGACAGCGCCTCGCGCATCGCCGTCGTATCTCTGGAGACGGGCGAGATCCGCTCCCTCGTCGCCGGCAGCTATCCTCAATACTCGCCCACCGGGCATATTGTCTACGGTGTTGAGGGCACACTCCGTGCCGTGCCGTTTGACCTCGAACGACTGGACGTGACGGGTGACTCGGTTCTCATCCTGGAGAGCGTGACCTCGAAGCGGACCGGCGCCTTCAACTTCGATGTGTCTGCGGACGGCTCGCTGGTGTACGTGTTGGGGGATGACGGCGGTTCCGAACGAAGACTGGTGTGGTTCGACCGCGACGGACAGGTAGAGCCTCTGCCACTACCTCCCAACCCCTATCGCAACGCCCAGTTGTCACCTGACGGCACTCGGCTTGTCGCGCTCATCGAGAACCCTGACAACAACGACCTCTGGGTTTCGGAGGTGGACAGAAACACCTTGACGAAACTCACCACCCACCCTGGGAACGACATTCGCGGTCTCTGGACCACCGACGGCGAGCGGATCGTGTTCCTCTCCGACCGAGAAATCCCAGGGGGTAGGGCCGAATCCCCTCGGCTGGTCGCCGGACGGGCGTCGGCTGGTGTTTCAATACGGATCGGCCGAAAACCGCGACATCGGGGTGTTGTCGCTGAACGGGGAGCCGAAATGGGACGTGTTGATCGCGACCGAGTCTCGGGAGCTTAATCCAACGCTCTCACCCGATGGTCGGTGGATCGCCTACCAGTCGAACCAAACGGGCGGCGCGGAGGTCTACGTGGACCGATTCCCAGACCTGGGGCAGCGGCAGCGGGTGTCCAGCGCGAGGGGCTTCCTGCCCCAGTGGTCGCCCGACGGACGGGAGTTGTTCTACGTGGGTGGGGATCGCCGCAGGCTGATGCGTGTGCCGGTCGAGACAGGCGCGACGTTTAACTTCGGCACTGTGGATCAGCTGTTCCAGAGCGCTGGCTTCGTGGGTCTCCAGGACATCGCACCTGATGGTCGTTTTCTGTCAATCCTACCGGTGAATACTCCAGCCGAACGTGGCCAGCAACAGGTGGTCTGGGTTCAGAACTGGTTCGAGGAGATCACCAATCGTGTGCCCATTCCATGAAGGGCTAGTCACCGTACTCGCGTACCATCCATCGCTCGTCTGAGCGGAACCCTTCGAGAGTCGGCTCGCCATCTTCGTCGAACCGTGCGGGTGGTCGCACGCCGGGCGGCACCCGCGGTCGCCGTGTTGGCTCCGGAACGTCTCGCTCAACCCTCCGCGCCGGCCGAGTCTTCACCCTGCTTCGCATCTTGCCTCCCTTGGCGACTGGGGTGCCCACGTCCTGCATGACAAAAGCAAGAGCAAGGCGGATGCCAGGCGGAGAGATGCACACAATGTCAGGGATTGGCCGGCAGATCGTGACCCGAAGTGTATGAACATCTCGCTGAGCGCGGAAGACACGTCTGGCTCGAGCAGCACTAGCCTCAGACTTTGGTCGCGGCGCAGTGTCCTGGTCTGCGCCGACCGCACCCCGACCCCAGCCTTGCGCGAGCCGGAAGGACATCTCAAGGAGCGCTCGTCCGCCTCCTCAAGAAATCCTACGGATGCCGTGAAGGAACTGGCCGCTTGAGCATAGAATGCCTGCAACCGACCGGAAGCCAACGTTGTCGCCTCGCTGAACCATCGCCACTCGTGCCGGTCGATAGCGCCGGACAGCAGGAGGGAGGCTCCGATGAGGAGATTGGTGGTCGCGCTTGTTGCATCGACGCTGTTGTTCGCGGCACAGGTTGTCGGACAGCAGGAGGAGACCTACGACTACTGGCAACCCCAACGCCAGATGGTCCGCCACGGCCAGCAGGCGATGCTCTTGTGCAACGGCCTGTTCACGTCGCACCGGACGCTCGAGCAGGTGTTCGCTCAGGAGCTTGCGTTTCTCCCCGATCCGGTTGGGACCCCGAGCGGGGGCGACTACGAGGTTGACGACGAGCGCAAGACGGTGACAATCGGCTCCGGGCACGGCGCGCCGAAGATGCGCGCCGTGTTCAGAGAAGGGATCGGCTGTGTGATCCTGGCGCCCGACCAGTCGTTCGATGACGATGATATCGACGACTTACCGATCCTCGAGATGCCGTATCCGATCGAGAATCCGGCTCAGGCGCCGTGGCCGCAGGGCGACCTGGTCACGTCGCGGACACTCCCATCGTACCTTGACTCAGCCAAGCTGCAGGCGGCGTCGGACTGGGCCTTCGAGCGAGAGTCCCCCGACCAGGTGACCCTGAGTCTCCTTCTCGTTCACCGCGGCGACATCATCCACGAGCGGTATGCGCCGGGCGTCGACATGTCGACCCGGACGCGAACCTGGTCGACGGCGAAGAGCATCGCGTCGACACTGATCGGGATGCTGGTTGATGAGGGCACGCTGTCGCTCGACGCGCCGCTGGGTTTCCCGTTCCTCCCCGAGACGGCAGCCGGGGACGATCCTCGCTCGGCGATCACGCTGCGGCACGTCCTGCACATGTCGAGCGGCCTCGAGACGGTCGACAACGGCGGTCTCGAGTATGCGATCGGATCGGGGCTCTCGTATTGGGCGGGTGCCAGCTCGGTGAGCGGTGCGCGCAGCCGAACGCTCATTCGCGAGCCGGGCACCAGCTGGGACTACGAAAACTACGACACGCTGTTGGCGATCTATGCCATGAAGCAAGCGCTGGGCGAAGGGACGTATCGCGACTTTCCACGGAAGCGGCTTCTCGACAAGATCGGGATGCAGAACACGCTGGTCAGCACCGATCGCTTTGGCGATTTCGTGCTGAGCAGCCAGGTCTACACCAATGCGCGGGACCTCGGCCGCTTCGGTCTCCTGTATCTTCAGAACGGGATCTGGAACGACCAACGGCTCATCTCGCAGGAGTGGATCGATTTCGTCCGCACCCCGGCGCCGGCGACGTCGGACCGCGGGAACTTCTATGGCGGTCAGTTCTGGCTTGTCCCCGACGATCGGGATGACGTCCCGAACGACGCGTATTCGACCTCCGGAAACCGGGGGCAGTACACCATCATCGTTCCGACTCACGATCTCGTCATCGTTCGTCGCGGGCTCGACTACGGCCGTCAGGGCTTTGACCGCTGGAGCCTAACCCGCGAGGTGCTCAAGGCGTTCGATAGGGTTCCACTCGACCCGAGACACTAATGGCCCTCGAGGTCAGCGGCAAAGACAGATGACAAAAAGATTGTTCGGCACCTTCGCGCTGCTTGTGATGCTGGGAGTCCAGATGCCCGCCCAGCAGTTTCCCCCGGGCTACGTAGATCCCGCTCCGCTCCTGGCCGCCGCCGCCGAGGAAATCGGTGAAGCCAATCTGAGGTGCATCACGTACTCCGGTGTCGGCTACAGCGGCGCGGTCGGCCAGACGTTCGAGAACGCCGTCAACGTCGACTGGCCACGGATCGATTCGATGGCCAACTACACACGCACCATCAACTGGGAGACCGGCACAAGCAAGGAGACCTTCGATCGCGAGCCGGGTCTGAATCCGGCGTCATGGAAGTACGGGATCGGCTGGGAAGGTGGTACGCCGACCCAGCAGGAGACCCGTCAAACGCACGTCGTCAATGGCAGGTCTGCCTGGCACATCGATGGCGACGGGCCGCCCGGTGCCGTCCCGCCTGAGCTCGCGGAGGTGTACCAATTAGATATGTGGCTGAACCCCCATGGGTTCCTCAAAGCGGCTCGCCTGCCGGGTGCCAATCCCGTGGCCCTTTGGCGATGGGAGCAGCTCGAGAAAGGGCGAGACGGGAACGTGGTCATCCCGGAGAAAATGCACGTTGTCGCGATTACGATGCTCGGGAAATATCGTGTGGATGCCACGATCAACTCGCAAAATCAGATACAGCGGATCAAGACGACAGTGAACATTCCCGCGTTCGGCGACTTCAATATCGAGCACGAATCCACCGATCAAATTCCTGTCGGCAACGTAAAATGGCCGGTCTCCTGGCACTCGCACCAGGGATGGGACGACAACTGGCAGTTCTACGCCACGAGCACCGGTCACAATGCCTACGGGGGAAAGTTCCCTGATGTGCAGCCCAACGTGTGCGAGGATCCGGTTCCGGTGCCCCAGTCGGTGGCACAGGCGACTTTCCCCACACAGGTGGCGGTCGAACGAATAGCCGACGGGGTGTACCTCCTGGGCGGCGGCCCCGCCAATAGCTACATGGTGGAGTTCAGTGATTTCGTGGCGGTGTTCGAGGCGCCGGTGAACGAAACACGCAGCTTGGCGGTCATCGAGGAAGTCGTGAAGCTGGCTCCGAACAAGCCGATTCGCTGGCTGATCAGTTCTCACCCGCACTTTGATCACATCGGAGGGCTGCGCACCTACCTCCACATCGGCTCGACGATCGTGACCCATATGAAGAACCTCGAGTTCCTAAACAGGGACGTTTTGACGTACGAACCAAGAACCGTCGAGCCTGACATCGTGTCGAAATGGCCGCCGACCGAGCTGGCCGAGGGGTATACCTACGAGGCGATCCAGGAGAACTACGTGATTACCGACAATTCCCGGATCTTGCGTATCTACTACGTGCAGCCGCTGCGACACGTTGCCGGCATGCTGATGGCCTATCTGCCGACCGAGCAGATCGTGTTTCAGGCGGATTTGTTCGACACCCATGAGCCGCCTCGAGCGGCGCAGTTACCGGCGATGCGCAGCCTATACAACCAAGTGCAGCGCATGAAACTGGATGTCGTGACGCTCGCACCGGTGCACGGGAGGCCAATTTCCTGGACGGAGTTTGAAACGGCGCTGAGCTCGATGGCACCAGCGAACTGAATCTGAAGGTCAGTTTCGAGTGACGGGCTTCGGTCCCTCAGCCCCAGGGTGGCTCGCTATCTCAATCCCGTCTGTTCCGCACCTACCGCGGCCTCTTCTTCTTCTGCCCGCGCTCCACTGAGCAAGTTGGCCATTCCGTAGTTTCCTTCGTGACATGCGTACTCGTAGATCCGCCCGTCACTCTTCGGCATCGGAAGCGTCGCGGTCCAAGATCGCGTCCATGTCGACGGATCGTCGATCGTGAATTCATAGAAGAGCTCGTCGGCGTCGGTGCGTGTGAAGCGTTCGACCACGTGCAGGCCCTCGCTATGGTGCACTCCGGAGAACGTGAGGTGAGTCTGGTTTGTGAAGTTGGTCGTCTCGACGACCAATGTATCGTCTTCCCACCGAGCTCGCGCGTCGCCTTGGTACTGACGGATGGCGTCTGAGACATGGGGTCGCCCGTCCAGGGGAATAATGCGCGATTCGTGGATCATCTCGTAGAGGATCACCACGTAGTCATCGGTCTGTAGAATCTGAAGATTGTTGTTGTAGCCGCTCGGCAGTCGTGGTACCCCGCCGCGCTGGACGCAACGCTCCCACAGGCTGCGGTCCTTCCATGAAGCAAAGCCGCGAGCCGAAAGGGCATCCTCTCTTGTCTGTCCCGCTGGCGTCAAAGGAGGGAGTTTGCCGTCGGGCGGATCTACAATCAACGACGTGCGCCGGTCCGGGAGCGTGTCTCCTCGGTCCCACCAGAACGAGTTATACGTGCCGGTGCTCGCGGCTCTGGGCGCCCGATCGTTGCGCGTCCGGGCGTCTTCATCCCGGGCAGCCGCTTCCTCCTCCGTGAACCGTTCGCTGTCTCCAACTTCGTTGGGGCGTTCAAGGGGAGTGATCGTGGCGAACGACCACACACCTTGAATGTCTGGCGTGCTGTCCGACGTCCGTTGCACGCTCCGCCGGTCTGACGCCGACGTCTGAGCCTGCCCTGCGACCGAGACCGGCACGAGCCACCCGACGGTCATCACCATCGCCACGGTCGCCGACCACTTTGTCATCCGCAACCTCCCCATCTCAACGTAAGGACTTACCGTATGTCCATCGTAACCCGATGGAGCGGAGGGGAGACAGGCCCCGATTCTACGCCAGCCTGGCTCGCCCGCCGTAGCCCGAAGAACATGTTCGCACACAGGTCTGCCCGATCCTGACGATTACTCCGTTTCCGGCCCTTGCTGATCGAACGCGATCAACAGGGGTACCTCCGATGCGTGCCGAGCCATCAAGGCGATGAAATCCGAGAGATCGGTCTGGCCGAAGACGCTCAAGGCCTGCGCGTAGGTCTCTGCACCGATGTTCCGCTGACCGAACAATTCCCGCCCGAATGTGATCAATGCCGCCTCCGGTTCATCGAGGCCGGTGACCGGCCGGTTCTCGCGAACGATGTCGATGGCAGCAGTATCCAGCCCGTCGCGGCGTGCGGCGAGCTCATTGATGGTCCAGTGATATTGCTGGTTGTGGGGGCGAGACGTCACGAGAACGGCTAGACTCATGAGCCGCCGGCCGACGCTGGCTTCCAGAGACGCCAGGCCGGCACCGTGTCGCCCAATCTGTCCCGGTCCCGTACCTTCGGGGGCCAGCGTGCGGCGGTAGAGTCCAGGATTCTCCGGCGTTGCGGCCTGCTGCGTCTGGGTCGGGCGCAAGACCAGAGGTAGGCGGCTGCGCGTGTCCGGGTGTATGTCCGCAGGGCGGGTGAATGGCAGTGCAGGAAGTTTTTCCAGCCAGAGGGCATGTGCTGATTCACCGCCGTCAACCGCGTGGCCGTTCCCGCATACTGGGCCATCAGGCCTGCGACGTCGACGAGGTTGCTCTTGCCGAAGAGCTGTAGCGCGCGTGCGTACGTTTCCGGACTCAGTTTGGACTCACCGAAAAGCTCACGACCCATCTGGATGATCACGGCTTCCCTATCGCCCAGTCCCGGGACGGACCGCGCCACCGGTCGTTGGTCGCGGACGACGTCAACGATCTCAGGTTCCAACCCGACCGCGACAGCTTCCATTTCGTGGAGCGACCATTCATACGGCTGGTGATACTCACGCGCCTGAGTCAGGATCGCCAGCTCGGTCAACCGGCGGCCCAGCGGCGACTCCCACCGGACGTTCACCCCAGACCCGTGAAGGCGTATCGCGGCCGCTCCCCGCGGTTCTCCAGCCGCACTGATGGCGGCGTCATACGCCCGCTGACCTTGCTCATCCAGGTCTTCTCGACGGACGAGCGGAAGACGGTTTCCAGAATCAGGATAGATTTGAACTGCGGGAAGTTCACCTATCGATTCATACTCGAAAACAGTGGCGGTTGCCACTTGCTCCGAAGCTCCTGGCTCTGGCGGCGCGGCCGTCTGGGTACACGAAACGGGTCCGCAGATAATCCCGGTGAGGAGGACCGCAGAACGTAGAGGTTTTCGCATCGTTCGCTTCCCGTCATCCGGATCGACTCTGGCGACCGCATCTATCTTACGTGGGTTCGGCGCATGGGCGCTCGCCGCCGGGACGGGGGACGTGGCTCGGCACCGGGAGGACGGGTGGGTCCATCGGGCCGGGACCAACCATCCTTCGTCCCGGCGGACTACAATCCGCCTGAATGCGTCTCTAAATCCACCGCAACTCATGGCCCTGGACGTCGGCTCCCGACTCGGCCACGACGACCCCACCGCCCTCGTCGGCGAGGGCAGCGCGGGACCGGTCTGTCAGGCGACCGGTGCCAGGCTAAAACCGCCAGCAACCCGGCAATGCCTAGGAGTGACTTCATGATGGGATACAGGTCTCTGGCGTCCGTCGTCGCTATGGTCGCAATCGGAATCGTTTCCGCGGCGGCCCAAACAGGACGGATCCCGAGTCCGTCGGGGAGCTCGGCGGCTCAGGTTGGAGGTAGGTACGTCGAGAGTCGCGAATCGCTCCAGCAAATAGAGGATCCGACGGTCAGGGTCAGGTTCGCCACGAGAGGCCCCCTGTACGAAGGCGGAAAGTGGATCGAGATCACGTACGGCCGGCCGCTCAAGCGCGGAAGGGACCTCTGGGGGGCTGGGGAAGAGTACGGTCAGGCATTGTACGCCGGTGCTCCGGTCTGGCGAGCAGGAGCGAACGTCTCCACTCGGTTGAATACGGAGGTGCCGCTTGTGATCGGCGGCACGACCATCGCGCCCGGCGAATACAGTTTGTTCATCGAGTTGAAGCCTGGTGACTGGACGCTGATCGTTTCCACCTGGTCGGCGCAGACAGAATTCTTCGATCGCACGAATAGAACGGCGATCTGGGGATCATACGAATACACACCCGACAGAGACGTGGTGCGGGTTCCCATGACGCTGGAGACCCTACCGCACAGCATCGAGCAGCTCACGTGGGGCTTCGCCGATCTGAACGAGACGGGCGGGCTGCTGACACTCACGTGGGACACGGTCTTCGCGAGCGTGCCGATGGGGATCGGGAGCTGAGACGCTGAACGTGCTTGCTCGCCCGCCACACGTATCGAGAGAGATGCGGACGCGGCGTCACAGAGCCCTGGGTGCCGCCCGCGTCGGCGTGCTCCTGATCGTCTGGATGGTGACCGCCACACCGGCGCGGACCCAGGAGCATGGGAGCGATCCGACGCTGGTCTTGGCCGGTACCGGTGCCATCGTGCTGCCCTTCCGCAACATCTCCGGCGACACAGACACCGGCTGGATCGGTGACGGGATCGCCGAAGCGGTGGGCACTGATCTTCGGGGAATGGCTGGCGCGGAGGTGGTCAGTCGGGGCGCCGTCGCAGTCGCACTGAGTGAGCTGGGACTGGCGAAATCTGGTGCTCTCAGCCGGACCGACGCGCGGGCGGTGGGACGTCACGCCGGCGCGCGTTGGCTGATCGAAGGGGCCTATCAGCGGGTCGGTACGCAGATCCGCATCACCGCGCGGCTCATCGATTGCGAGACCGGGGATGTTGTCGGCGGCACACGAATCGATGGCGTGCTGGAAGAGCTCTTCGCTCTCCAGGATCAGATTCTCCCCGCTCTCGGGCGGACCGAGGCGATAGCCGCCGCTCCGGTCCAGGTATCCGCCAGCACGACCGGTGCACCGGTCCGCGACGCCGACTTGCCACCCCCGGCCGGCTCGGGTCCCGTAGCTCCACGAGTCGAGGCGGAAGCTGTGGGCCCCGCCGGCGACCTGGCGCCGGTTGCCGGCGTACCACCGGTCCCGATCTTTCCCGAAACCATCTCGCGGGACGCGTCGGGCCTCGCGACGATCCGAGCCGTGCGTCTAACGGCACCGTTGCAATTGGATGGGCGGCTCGACGAAGCGATCTACACGAATGTGTCGTCGATCTCAGATTTCATCCAGGCGGATCCGCAAGAAGGAGCGTTGGCAACGGAGAAGACGGAGGTATGGGTTAGCTTCGATAGCGACAACATCTACATCTCCTTAATTTGCTGGGAAACGAGACCCGACCGGGTCGTGGCCACCGATATGCGACGCGATGGCTCGGCCATCTACGGCGGCGACGACACCGTCATCTTCATGTTCGACACCTTCTACGACCGGCGCAACAGCGTCAACTTCACGGTTAATCCGATTGGCGGCCGCATGGACGGACAGGTGGCCAATGAAAGCCAGTACAGCGGCGACTGGAATCCAATCTGGAATGTCAGAACCGCTCGGTTTGAAGGGGGCTGGACGGTCGAAGCGGCCGTTCCCTTCAAGTCGCTCCGGTACAGGCCCGGTCGCGCGCAGATTTGGGGGTTCAACGTTCGACGGCTCAATCGCTGGAAGAACGAGCTGTCGTATATCACACGGATTCCGGCGTCGCGTAGCGGCACCGGGCACCAGCTGGCGTCGCTGGCGGCGACGCTGGTGGGCCTCGAGGTGCCACCTGGTTCGAGGAACCTGGAGGTCAAGCCCTATGTCACCTCGAACCTCACGAGCGACGTCACGGCGGCACCGCCCACGTCGAACGAACTCGCGAGCGACATCGGCGTCGACGTGAAGTATGGCATCACGCAGAACTTGACGACCGACTTCACGTACAACACCGACTTTGCGCAGGTGGAGGCCGACGAGCAACAGGTCAATCTGACGCGGTTCAGTCTGTTCTTCCCAGAAAAGCGCGAATTTTTTCTCGAAAACCAGGGTCTGTTCGGCTTTGGTGGGGCGTCCGCGACGCGCGCCTCCGGCGACGCACCGATCCTTTTTTACAGCCGGCGGATCGGTCTCCACAAAGGCCGCAACGTGCCGATACAAGCTGGCGGGCGCCTCACCGGGCGGCTGGGTCGGTTCAGTCTCGGCGCACTGAATATTCGCACCGACAACGAGGTCGTGTCGGGCGCGCAGCCAACCAACTTTGCCGTGATGCGCGTCAAGCGCGACGTGCTGCGTCGGAGCAGTCTCGGTCTGATGCTGACGGGGCGATCGGTCCGACAAACGGGCGATGGCTCCAACTACGTCTACGGGGTCGATGGGACGTTTGCGTTCTTCGACAACCTCTCGATCAACACCTACTGGGCACGGACAGATACCGAGGGCACGTCAGGTGACGACACGAGCTATCGTGCACAACTCGACTACGCGGGTGACCGCTATGGTGTCGAGGTCGAGCACCTCGCCGTGGGCGACGACTTCAGTCCGGACGTCGGCTTCGTGAGGCGCGACGATATGCGGCGGTCATACGGCCTCCTGCGCTTCAGCCCAAGACCGGCGTTCCTCGACGCGGTCCGGAAGTTCTCGTGGACTGGATCGGTCGCGTATGTCGAGAATGGCGCGGGTCGACTCGAAACGCGAGAAGTGGAAGGGGTGTTCGGAACAGACTTCGAGAGCGGTGACCAGCTAACCATCGGCTATGCGGATACCTACGAATTCATCCCGCAGCCGTTCCGCGTCGGGGGCATCACCCTTCCAATCGGCGGCTACGACTTCGCGACCGGACGGCTCGCCTTCAACGTCGCCCGGCACCGGAAGTTGTCGGGAAACCTGACCGCCGAGTACGGCTCCTTCTACAACGGCCACAAGGTGTCAGTTGGTGCCAGCCGAGGCCGGTTGAATGTGACGCCACAATTCTCAGTTGAGCCTTTATATTCGTTCAATCACGTCGACCTGGTCGAGGGATCGTTCAGTACCCATCTACTGGGTTCGCGCATCACCTACACCGTGACGCCTTTCATGTTTGCGAGCACGTTGTTGCAGTACAACTCCTCCGGCCAGTCGGTCGCGGCCAACGTACGCTTCCGCTGGGAGTATCTTCCAGGCAGTGAGCTTTTCGTCGTCTTCAACGAACAGCGCGACACGCGGGCGCGGGCATTTCCTGCACTCGCCAATCGTGCCCTGATCGTGAAGATCAACCGTCTGTTGAGGTTCTGAATCACAACCACGGCGATGGTGTCGTCCAATTCCTGGGATGTGAGAGGCGCCAGCTCCATAGCTGTTGGGCGACGGCAGCCCAGAGCTTGATCACGTGGAGGACTGCGTATAGTTTAGGTCGACTGAATCAATAAAGACCGGAGGGGACGATGAGGCTCGCGCACCCATTACTCCTGGGCGTATTCATGCTCGGTCAGAGCGCTGTTGTGGAGGGACAAGGCGCACCGGACGACTGGACGCAGTGGCAGGGGCCAAATCGCGATGGTGCGGTCGGCGCGTTTGCGGAGCCGCAACCGTGGCCAGATCGCATGACGCAAAGATGGAAAGTCGACGTCGGGCTAACCCCGATCGTCGTTGGAGATACGGTCTATATGTTCTCGCGGGAGGGCGAGAACGAGGTCATGCGCGCACTCGATGCGGTCAGCGGAGAGGTCATCTGGGAGCAGGCCTATCCGGCGTCTTTCACGATGCACAGCGCCTCGGAGCGTCATGGGCCGGGACCGAAGTCGACACCCCTCTTCGCCGACGGCCGGCTCTACTCGATAGGGATGACGGGCGTCGTGACCGCTTTCAACGCAGCCACTGGCGTACAGCTCTGGCAGCAGCCAGGTTCTGAGCCTCTTCCCCTGTATGCCACCCACGCCTTTTCGCCCCTGCTGGCCGGCGGGCGTGTGGTGTTCCACGTGGGCGGGACGACGCAGGGAGCGCTGACCGCCTTCGACGCGAACACAGGCGAGGTGAAGTGGTCCTGGAGTGGCGATGGCCCTGGGTACGGCTCGCCGGTCGTCATCGATGTTGGTGGCACGCGCCAGATCGTCACCATCACGAAAGGGAAGCTCATCGGAGTGGAGGCTGCCACCGGGACTCTGCTCTGGGAGCGCGAGTTTGTGAGTGGGAACGACACAAACACGATCACCCCGACGCTCTACGGAGAGACCCTCATCGTGTCGGGAAATGGGGGCCAACCACTGCCCTGACAGTGACGCGGCGGAACGACGGTTGGGTGGCCGAGACGGCGTGGGAGAACGCAGATATACCGCTGCGGATGAGCGACGCGGTCGTGGTGGGCGATACGCTGTTCGGCTTGTCGAACCGCAACAGCGGCCAGTATTTCGCCGTCGATGCGCGAACCGGCAGCACAGAGTGGACGTCCGAAGGGCGTCAGGCCGGACATGCCGCACTCGTCCGAGCCGGCGACCTAGTGTTCAGCCTCGAGGATGATGGCGAGCTGGTCGTCTTCCGTGACGTCGACACGCCCAGCGAACCGTTTCGACGCTATACCGTTGCTGACGACGCGACCTGGACGCAGCCGGCCATCTCCGGCAACCGCGTATTCGTCAAAGACGTGTCGACGCTGGCCCTGTGGACATTTAGCTGAAAGTGGCGGTCCGGTCCCTGAGACGCCGGCGCCATCACCATGTTCCGACTCATCATCGACGTTGTCCTCAACGCGGGGCTACTCTACGTCATAGCGTCTGTGTTGCCCGGCGTCCGGATGAGGTCGTTCGGCACGGCGGTGATTGTCGCTCTCGTCTATGGCGTGCTGAACTACCTGTTGTTCTGGGTGATCGCCCTGATCGCATTCATTCCGATGCTGTTGAGCCTCGGTCTGTTCGGCCTGGTGATCAATACGTTTCTCCTCTGGCTGACCGACAGGCTCGTGGATGACTTCGAGATTCGTTCACTCGGGATGACGTTTCTCATGGCGGCGTTACTCACGCTGGGGAAGATCATGCTCCGCGTGTTCCTCGTGTCCTGAAGGGATTTCCGCGTAGGCGGTGAAGCCGACGGTCGCCTGGGCGCATGTGCGGTCGGTTGCTGAGCATCTGTGCGGCGCGCGAGGAACCTGAATCGAGGGGAGGCGTTGTGTCTGAGATGGTCACCCTGACTCTTGGGGGTCGGGACGTGGGAATCCCTTACTGCACCCTGTGTGGGTCGGCCCAGGCATACTTCACCGACAACGTTCCCGAAGGCGATCGCGTCGTGCTTCGTACCTCCGGGTTGCTGTCCCGTTCGAACAAGGTTGTGTACGATCTGACCACCACGCCTGAACGGCAGTCAGTCCACGATCGCCTGATACAGGAGCGCCCGGAACTTGTTCTGGTCGTCGATATCGATCGCCGGGATGAGTTGCGTGAGATACACGGCTACCAGCTCTTCCTCCGGGTCGACCCAGTAGGTAGAGTGGTAGGCGCCGGCCCAGCCAAACTCGCCAACCGAGCCGGGAACGCCGCGAGCGCCGAGGTCGGTCACAACCGAGAAGCCGAGGCCGAAGCCTTGACCTGGCCGAAAGGGAACCTCCCCAAGATGGTTGACGGTCATCAGTTTCACGGTGGTCGGGCTCAGGATGCGCACGCCGTTCAGTTCGCCGCCGTCCAGCATCATCTGTAGAAAGGTCGCGTAGTCCTGGGCCGTCGAGAGCAAGCCGGCGCCGCCTGAGAAGCTCTGTCTGGGACCGTCGATGTACTGGCCCTGACCGATGTTTCCGAAGATTCCGCGGTCATCCATGTATCCGGGATCTGGAGCACGCTCAATGCCGCTCCCGGGAACCGACGAGTACACGGTAACTAGCCGGTCTCGCTTCTCTTCCGGCAGATAGAAATGGGTGTCGTTCATGCCGAGAGGGCCCAGAACCTCCTCCCGGAGAAACACGTCGAATGGCCGTCCACTCACGACTTCCACCAGCGCCCCGAGGATGTCGGTGTTGTAGCCGTACACCCAGCGCTCTCCCGGATGAGCCACCGCCGGCAACGGACCCATTCGAGCCACGGTGTCTCGAATTGGCTCGTCGCGCTTGCCAAAATACCAGCCGATCACATCTGCCTCTCTCCACTCATCGACCGCGACGCCGTTTCCGTAGCTGATACCGGACGTGTGGCTGAGGAGGTTGCGGATCGTGATCGGCCGTCGCGCCGAGATGACGTCGTACCCGTCGCGACCGTCGTCGACGGCGACGGTCCGGTTCTTGAACTCGGGGAGGTATTTGGAAATCGGGTCGGTAATGAGCAACTGACCGCGCTCCTGCAAGATCATGATGCAGACGCTGGTGAGTGCCTTCGTCTGGGACGCAATACGGAAGATCGAATCGTCGGCCATCGCGGACCCCGCTTCGCGGTCCCGCATGCCAACCGATTCGAGGTAGGCGATCTTGCCACGCCGCGCGATGATCGCAACCCCGCCGGCCACCCGTTCGGCCTCGACGTATTCATTGAGCGTGGCGGTCAACCGCTCCAGCCGCTCTGACGACATCCCCACGGCCTCGGGTTCAGCCGTCGGAACCGTCTGCGCCCAGACCGGCGTGGTCACGAGCGCAAGGACGAGCCACACCATCAGGGCAAAGTGTCGACTACGTGTCATCATTACTCCTCATCCAGATCCAGTCCTGATCCAGCACTGCGGTTCACAGTCACATCGACGTATCTGCCTGCCATTTGTGAAACGTAGTGCCAAGGGTGTCCCGCTGACCGGCAACAGCGCCCATTCCGTAATATTAGCCCCGAAGGGCGACCTAACGCCACCCCTGGTGTACTTCTCACCCAAGTGCGCCTGGGTTTGTGGGAGAATAAAATGTCCGATCCATGTCGAATCGAGGAGGGGCTTCTGAACCGTTGGATCATTCTCGGTGGGTGTGCTGCTGGTTACCTCGGGCTGCTGTTGACCGGTATCTCCGTGGGACGAACCGCTGCGACGGCGGAGGACGTTCGAACGCCGGTGCTCGTCGAACTCTTCACGTCTCAGGGGTGTCTGAGCTGTCCGCCGGCCGATGAACTGCTCATTCGGCTCTATGCGGAGCAACCGGTGCCGGGAGCGCTGGTGATCGCGCTGAGCGAGCACGTGGAGTACTGGAACGGTCAGTGGCACGACCCGTTCTCATCGGCGGTCTTCACCGACCGACAGCACGAGTATCAGCGAGCCTTGGCGACACCGGCGCTCTATACGCCTCAGATGGTAGTCGACGGACAGGTGCAGCTAATCGGGAGCCAGCAGGAACTGGCCCACACCACTATCGCCAACGCATCGACGCGACCCAAGGGGAGGCTCTCGTTGACACGTGTCGATCAGGGCGGCGGCGGCGGCGTGTCGGTCAGCGTCGACGTCTCGGGCATGGCGGGGCTCGGCAGGGTAGACGATGTGGTTCTCTGGGTGGCTATCACAGAAGATGGCCTGGAGACTGACGTAAAGCGGGGCGAGAACGCGTTTCGCCGACTTCGGCACGGCGCCGTGGTCCGAACCCTCCAGGAGGTGGAGACGCTTGCCCTTCCGCTCCCGGACGACGTCAGCGCCGAGACAGTGATCGAGATCGAACCCGAGTGGAATGCCGAGCGTCTGCGGGCCGTCGCGTTTCTTCAAGAGCGATCGAGTCGGCGAGTGCTCGGGGCGACGCAACGGCGACTCGTGCAGTGATCTCGAAATAGCTCAGGCATCGAATGCCGAGTTGTCTCGAGATCACTGCACGAGGACTTAGTGGGGTGAGCGGTCACAGACGGGATGGCACCAGGGGCGACACCAGGACACTACATCATGAGAACCATAGATCGACGTCGGTTCTTCGAAACCGGGGCGATGGCAATCGGCCTGACGGGCCTCGTCGCGGAGGAAGTCGGCGCCCAGACATCTCGAGAGTCGAGCACCGAGAGCGAGTCGCCGGTCAGGATGATCGGTGACGGCTTGAGTCTCAGCCCGGCCGAGTCGGCCGGTCTATGGAGCGAGCTGGCCCGCGATCGGCGCATCGTCCCGGATGCGTACTCGAATGGCGGCACGGTGCAGGAGCTGGAGCAGCAGTTCGCCGAGACCCTTGGAAAAGAGCGAGCGGTGTTCATGCCGACCGGCACACTGGCCAACCATCTCGCCGTCCGCGCCCTCGCAGGGGGGACCGGTCGCGCGCTGGTGCAAGCGGAGAGTCATCTCTTCAATGACTCTGGCGACTGTGTGCAGACCTTGAGCGGGATCAACCTTATCCCCCTGGCTCCAGGGCGTGCGACGTTCACGCTGACCGATGTCCAGGACGCCATCGAGCGGGCCAAGAGCGGGCGTGTCACGACGCCCGTCTCGGTGATGTCGATCGAGTCGCCCGTACGCCGGCGTTTCGGTGAGTCCTTCGACGAAGCCGAGCTCGCCCGGATCGTTGACTTCGCACGAACGGAAGGCATCCGTCTACATCTGGATGGCGCGCGTATCTTTCTTCAGAGCGCCTACACCGGCCGGCCGGTCGCCGACTACGCAGCGCCGTTCGATACGGTCTACGTGTCGCTCTACAAGTACTTCAACGCAGCGTCCGGGGCGATTCTGGCCGGACCGCGCGCCCTGCTGGACGACATGTTTCACACCCGTCGGATGTTCGGGGCCGGTCTCCCCGGGGCGTGGCCCTTTGCCTCGATCGCGCTCCACGACGCGCCCGGCTTCCTGGAACGGTATCGTCGGGCCGTTGATCTGTCGGAGGCGTGGATCGAACGGATCGAGCGCCACGTCGCCTTCAGAGTGGAGAGAATCCCATCCGGGACGAACATCTTTACGCTCGACGTGTCGCACCCGGACCTGGCCACGTTTCGCCAACGGCTTGCCGAACGCGGCGTTCGGATCGGTTTACCGCGTGCTGACACGGGCCGCTTCCTGCTCACGGTCAACGAAACGTGGAATCGGGCAACGATTGACACGTTGGCCACCGCGTTCGTCGACGCGGTCGACGCGTGATGCCGGTGCGGCACTTTCTCCGCCATGCCCCCTGATCCTTCGGCCGCGCTCCGCTGCATCGGTCTCGTCAAGCGCTACGGCACGGTTCTGGCGGTCGACGGTATCGACCTCGAAGTGCGCACAGGCGAATGCTTCGGCCTGCTGGGTCCCAACGGCGCAGGCAAGACCACGACGATCGAAATCCTCGAGGGCCTGCTTCCGTCCGACCGCGGGACGGTCGAGATCCTTGGGTGTGTGTGGGGTACGGACGATGGAGTGCTCCGCCAGCGGCTCGGGATCCATCTGCAGGACACTCAGTTCGACGAAAAGCTTACGGTGCGCGAGACGCTGCGCCTCTTTCGTGCCTTTTACGACGATGGTCGCACCACAGATTCGGTCCTCGACCTCTTGAGCCTCCATGGGAAGGCAGGGGCGTGGGTGAGCAAGCTGTCAGGCGGTCAACGACAGCGTCTGGCGGTCGGGTGCGCCCTGATCGGCGACCCGCAACTGTTGTTCCTGGACGAGCCGACGACCGGTCTCGACCCCCAATCGCGCAGGCAGCTCTGGGACGTCCTCAACCGCTTCCGCGCGCAGGGTGGCAGCATTCTCCTGACGACCCACTACATGGATGAGGCCCAGACGCTCTGCGACCGGGTGGCGATCGTCGATCAGGGGCGGGTCATCGCCCTCGGGTCACCGGCCAAGCTGATCGCCTCGCTCGGAGCCGGCCACGTCATCACGTTCGGGACCGAGACGGCGCCGAGCGATCCGGCTCAGTTCAGCATTCGGCTCGCCGGTCTACCTGGCGTCCACTCGGCGACACGAGAAGGGGAGAGCTGGCTCCTGACGTCGTCGGACCTTCATGTCGCGTTGCCAGCCGTGCTCGAGTACGTGGACACCGGAGCGCTCACGTTGACATCGTTGACGACCCACACCGCATCACTCGAGGATGTGTTCGTCTCGTACACCGGAAGACATCTGCGCGATGGCTGAAACGCCCACACAGCCGCATCCCCTCGTGGCGCTGACCGGCGCGCGTCTGAAACTGATGCTCCGAGAACCGGAGATGGTCTTCTGGGTCTTCGTGTTCCCGGTGCTGATGGCGCTGGCGCTCGGTATTGCGTTTCGGACGCGGGGTGACGAGCCGATGCCGGTGGCGGTGCAGGACGGCCGCGGAGCGGCGGCCATGGTGGCATCACTCTCGGACGCGACCGACCTGGACGTCGTTGTGATTCCCCCGTCGGCCGCTGTGACCGCCCTCCGCGACGGGATCGCGAATCTGATCGTCGTGCCCGGCGACCCGCCGACATATCGATATGACCCGGCCCGGCCGGAGAGCCGGTTGTCGCGACTCCTCGTGGACCGCGCGCTCCGCGACGCCGCGGACCCTGCGACGCGGTCGCAACGGGCCACAATCGAAGAAGTATCGACGCCTGGAAGCCGCTATATCGACTGGCTGATTCCCGGCCTGCTCGGGATGAACATCATGGGGACGGGGATGTGGGGCGTGGGCTTTTTGATCGTCGTCGCTCGTTCCCGAAAGCTGCTCAAGCGGATGGTCGCCACACCCATGCGCCGGTCGCACTATCTGGCCAGCCTGGTGCTGGCGCGGTTGGCGTTCCTCGGCCTCGAGATGCTTGCCTTGCTGGGGTCCGCGTGGTTGGCCTTCGGGGTCACGGTGGCCGGGAGTCTGCTCAACCTCGTAACGGTGGCATTGATCGGGGCGCTGGCGTTCGGTGGAATCGGGCTGCTGACAGCAAGTCGCGCCCGGACGATCGAAGGGGTGTCGGGCATCATGAATGTCGTGATGGTCCCGATGTGGGTTGCGAGCGGTGTCTTCTTCGCCTCGTCGAACTTCCCGGATGCGGCGCAGCCCTTTATTCGCGCCCTACCCTTGACGGCGCTCGTCGATGCGCTCCGGGGAGTCATGCTCAACGGCGAGGCGCTCGCCGGGGTGCTGGTGCCACTCAGTATTCTCACGGTCTGGGGGGCGGTCACGTTCGCAGCCGCACTGCGGACGTTTCGCTGGCAGTGACATCGTGTCGGTCCGGTTGGTCGGTTCCAGCGTTCCGGCCCGTCTGATAGACTTTTCTGTTAAGAGATGCGGAGAGAAGAGCGGCACCACCTAAAGCAGAATCCGCTGGCGATCGTCCTAACCGAGGCCCAGGCGTGGATCGCGGAGAGTGGACGCCCCATCTTGATAGGCGGCGGTATCGTGCTCGCCGCCCTGATCGTCGCCGGTGCCTACTTCTCGTGGACGCAGATGCAGGAGCGACGTGCCGGGGAACTCTTCGCGGAGGCGATGTTTACGCTCGAGGCGGCGGTGGTTCCGCCACCAGAAGACCCCGTCGTCACCCTGCCGGAGTCGGACGTGCCCGACGTGCCCGACGTGAACGACGCGACAGCCGACGAACCGGCGGCGGGCGGCACCGGCGATACGAATGACGCGAATGACGCAAGTGACACGAATGACGCAACGACCGATGCGGCAGGTGAATTACCAGCTCCACCGGCCGAATTCGTGCAGCCGCCGGGGAGCTTCTCTTCGCTCGAGGCCAAGCTCGAAGCGGCCCTGCCGCAACTACTGACCGCAGCAGACGCGTATCCGAGTACCCAGCAGGGGTTGACCGCGCGATACCAGGCGGCGGCCGTGCTCATCGCGCTGGAGCGTGCCGCTGAGGCCGTGGTGCAATACCGGCAGGTGATGGATCTGGCAGGCGACGCACTCTACGGTCAGATGAGCCGTATGGGATTAGCCGAGGCACTGCTGCTGACCGGACAGCCGCAAGAGGCCATTCCATTGCTTGAAGGCCAGACTAGCTCACTCGAGTCGCTCATCCCGGTTGACGCCGTACTGATGCGACTGGGTCACGCCTATCAACTGGCCGGTCAACCGGACGACGCCCTCGCCGCGTTCAACCGAGTGGTCGAAGAGTTTCCGATCTCGATGTACTTCACCGACGCCCAGCAGCAGGTCGAGACCCTCCGACAGGGTGATGGTGCCCCGTCGTCGAGCGACTGATGAACCAGGCCACGTTCTCGGTCGGTCTCGTTCAGACGACCTGCCAGGCCAACCCCGACACGAACCGCACCAAGGCCGACCAGGGTATCCGGACTGCCGCGGCCCGTGGTGCCCAGATCATCTGCTTACAGGAACTGTTCGCATCCCAGTACTTCTGCCAGGTCGAAGACGCCGACTGTTTCGATCTCGCCGAGTCGATCCCAGGCCCGTCGACCGAACAGGGCTCCGCACTCGCCAAGGAGCTGGGAGTGGTGCTGGTCGTGCCGGTGTTCGAGCGGCGCGCCCCAGGCCTGTATCACAACTCTGCAGTCGTGATTGACGCTACGGGAGATCTACTTGGCGTCTACCGGAAGATGCACATCCCAGACGACCCGCAGTATTTCGAAAAGTTCTATTTCACCCCTGGCGACCTCGGGTATCAGGTGTTCGCGACCCGATTTGCGAACATCGGCGTACTGATCTGCTGGGACCAGTGGTTTCCCGAAGCGTCGAGACTGACCGCACTCAGGGGAGCCGAAGTGATCTTCTATCCCAGCGCGATCGGCTGGCTCTCGGACGACCGTGACATGGAGGGTCAGGCGCAACACGACGCCTGGCGCACCATCCAGCAGGGGCACGCGATCGCCAACGGCGTGTATGTCGCCGTCGTGAACCGAGTCGGCCATGAAGGTGACCCGGCAGGGGGTCTTCGCTTCTGGGGCCAGTCATTCGTCTGCGATCCCACCGGACAGGTCCTGACCGTCGGCTCAGATGCGCGTGGCGACGTTCTCGTGGCGACCTGCAGTCGGAGCGTCCTGGAGACCCAGCGCCGGTCGTGGCCGTTTCTCCGAGACCGGCGTATCGAGAGTTACACCGGCCTCACCGAACGCTATCTCGACCCGCCGGACTTCGCCCCCACCGACACGACCGAATGACACGCCGCCCGCACCCGGTCCTGCGGTTCGGCCCGCGCCGGGGCTCACCGTCCAGTCTCGGGTTTCGAATGCCGGCCGAATGGGAACCCCATCGGGCCACGTGGCTTGTTTGGCCCCACAACCGCGCCGACTGGGAGGTAAAGACCGCGGCTGTGGAGTGGTGTTATGGGGAGATTGTCAGGCACCTGATCGACGGAGAACGAGTCGCAATTCTGGTTCAAGACGAGACGGTCGAACGGCGTGCGCGCCAGGCGCTGCAGCTGCGTGGTGTCCCGACGGCGGGTGTCGACATGTATCGGATCCCGACGAACCGATCGTGGATTCGAGACTCTGGACCCCTGTTCGTTCTCCGGACAACGACGGCCGGACGACGTGAAGTGGCGATGACCGACTGGCGGTTCAACGGCTGGGCGAAGTACCGGGCGTGGAAACGCGACGATGCCGTGCCGTCCCGAATGGCGCGCCGTCTCAAGATGCGGCGCTTTGCTGTTCAGGTGAGGCGGACCGACCGATACCAGCCGATGGTCCTCGAGGGCGGCAGCATCGACGTGAACGGTCGAGGCTTGCTGCTGGCGACGGAGCAGTGTCTGCTGAGCTCGGTTCAGGCCAGGAACCCCGGTCTGAGCGCTGAGGCCATCGAGCAGGCCCTCGGGGCCGGGCTCGGTGTGCGCCGCGTGCTCTGGCTGGGGGGCGGCATTGCAGGGGACGACACCCACGGCCATGTCGACGATGTCGCGCGCTTCGTGTCCCCGGGCACGATCGTCGCGGCCATGGAATCGAACCCCGCCGATCCAAACTACGCGCCGCTCCGCGCGAACCGCGCGCGACTCGAGCAGATGCGGGACCTTCGGGGACGGTCGCTTCGTGTCGTGTCGATGCCGATGCCCAGGCCGGTCTACTTCGACGGCCAGCGTCTACCCGCCAGCTATCTGAACTTCTATGTCAGCAACCGCCGGGTGCTGGTGCCAACCTTCAACGATCCGAATGACCGGGTGGCCCTGCGTCGCCTTGCGACCCTCTTCCCGACCCGGGAGGTCGTGGGGATTCACTCCGGCGACCTCATCCTTGGACTGGGTGCCCTCCACTGCGTGACCCAGCAGGAACCTCGCTGACCGGGCAGATGTCCCGCCCGAGCGAGGCCACCACGGACCCGGTCGAGCGCGTCAATCGGCGTGGGTGGAGACGTCGTATCCCGAGGCGGGAAGAGGGACACCGTCGACGACCATCGCTGGCTGACCGAGCTCGAACGTCGGCGGGCGGCGCGCGTCGAGCGTGGAGCGAGCACTCCTTGCCAAGCCGCTCACCAACAGCGGGAGTGCCAGCGTCGCATCGGCATATACGGTGACGTGGTCGGCGTCCGCAGCCAGCTTGCCCCAGCTCTGTGCCTCGTCGAGCGTCGACCCTGAGGCGCCTCCGAAGTGGGGGACATCCGTGACAATCTGCAGCGCATACCGGTGCCCGGCGATACCGGGGCGATAGAAGTCGGCCTGCACGCCGGCCTGGTTGATGAAGTTTTTTGGCGTTCCGCCACCCAAGACGATTGACGCCGTTCGGGGACGACGGATGACGAGGTTGGCCGATTCAGCAACGTCGCCGATGACATCGAGGTGCCCCTTGCTGGCATCGGTCATACGGCCCTGCGAGACACCCATCCCGATCGACGAATCGGCGATGGCGGGACAGAAGATCGGCACCTTCGACCGAAACGCCGCCGTCAGGATGCCATCCTGCCCGGTCTGGTCCCAGAGATGCTCCCCCAATCGATAGAGGAATTCGCGAGTCGAGTACGGCCGGGATTCGAGCGTCGACACGAACCGCGCGATCCAGATGTCGTTCTCAATGAACTCATCCTCGTCGACGAATGTGTCGTAGACGCGGTCGATGTGATGCGTCTGGAGCGCGCGGTCGTCCGTCCGAGGTGAACCGATGAAGTGACGGCGGCCGCGGGTCTCGTGCAGGTCGTGGTAGAGATTCGCCCCGGTAGAGACCACGCAGTCGACGTAACGACCGGCGACCAGATACGCGATGATCATCCGCAGACCGCCGGCGCTCAGAGCACCGGCCACGCCCAAGAAGATCAGTAGGTCGTCGCCAAGCATCCGTTGCCACACCCGGTGCGCGGTTCCGAGATTGCGGCCCTGAAACGAGATCCGCTCCATCCGCTCGAGGATCTGATCCGCGGTCAGATCTGGTTCGACGAGAAACGGCTCGACCGGCAACTTCAGATAGTTTGACTTCTTGGTCATGTCGGCCGAATCAGGACTCCGAATGGTCGAGATCCTTCTTGAGCTCAGCCAGCAAGGACAATGCTTCGAGTGGTGTGAGCTCGTTGACGTCGAGTGAACGAAGGCGCTCGGACAAACGCGTGTCAGACGGCGCGGCCGCCCGGAACAGACCCAGCTGTAACGTCTGGTCGGACGGTTCGCCTGGACCCAGGCTGAGCGAGGGACGGCCGCCCCGTGACAACTCATCGCTTTCGAGACCGGCCAGGATATCCTTCGCCCGCCGGATGGTCTCCGCGGGCAACCCGGCCAACCGGGCCACCTGAATCCCGTAGCTGCGATCGGAACGGCCGGGCTCGACCTTCCGAAGAAACACGATGTCGTCCTGCCACTCGCGGGCCACGACGTGGTAGTTCACCACGCCCGGAACGGAATCGCCCAGATCAGTCAACTCGTGATAGTGGGTCGCAAACAACGTCTTCGGTCGGGATCGGGCATTCGTCGCCAGATGCTCAGCGACGGCCCACGCGATGCTCAACCCGTCGAACGTGGCGGTGCCTCGTCCGATCTCATCGAGGATCACGAGACTCCGGGACGTAGCGGTATGCAGAATCTTCGCCGTCTCCTGCATCTCGAGCATGAAGGTCGATTGCCCGCGGGCGATGTTGTCGGACGCGCCCACCCGCGCAAACACCCGGTCGACGATCGGAATCTTGGCCCGCTGCGCCGGAATGAATGACCCGACGTGCGCGAGAACGGTGATGACCGCCACCTGGCGCAGATAGGTCGACTTGCCCCCCATGTTGGGTCCCGTGAGGATGACCACCTGCTGAGATGAGCCGTCGAGCAGGGTGTCGTTCGGGACAAATCGGTCAGCGCAGTGCCGTTCGACAACCGGGTGACGACCGTCCACGATGTTGAGCTCGTCCCCGTCATACATCTGCGGCTTCGTATAGTTGAGTAGCGTCGCCGTCTCGGCCAGACCAGACAGGACGTCGAGACCGGCAAGCGCGGCCGCGGTGTCCTGGATGCGGGGGGCCTCGACCGCCACCTGCTGCCGAAGCCGCTCGAACAACGCGAGTTCCTTTTCCAGGATTCGATCGTCCGCCCCGAGCGCCTTTTGCTCGTACTCCTTGAGCGCCGGGGTGATGAACCGTTCGCCGGTCGCGATCGTCTGTTTTCGGTGGTAGTCATCAGGCACGGCGCTCAGCTTCGACTTCGAAACCTCGATGTAGTAGCCGAAGACGCGGTTGTATCGCACCTTGAGTGTGGCGATGCCGGTACGCTCGCGCTCCGCGGTTTCCATATCGGCGATGTGCTGCTTGGCATTGCGACTGATGGCACGCAGTTCGTCGAGCTCGGGGTCACGGCCGCCGCGAATGAACCCTCCATCGCGAACGAGGGCGGGCGGCTCGTCGACGAGCGTCGACTCGACCGCCTCCCGGATATCCGCCACATCGTCGAGTTGGGCGACGCGACTTCGAATGAGTGGAGCCTGAAGGCCGTTCAAGAGTGCGCGCACGCGGGGGACCATCGAAAGCGACTCCCCGAACCCGACGAGGTCGCGCGGTCCAGCGCGCCCCAGCGCGACGCGTGCCACCAGGCGCTCGAGATCGTGAACGCCCTTGAGCACATCCTGGAGTTTGGCGCGCTCCGTCGTCCGGAAGGCCAGCTCTTCGACGGCGTCCAGGCGATCCTGTACACGCTCGAGCATGTTGGAGGGACGCTGCAGCCACGCGCGCAGTTGCCGTCCCCCCATCGGCGTGACGGTCCGGTCGATCTCCGCGAGCAGAGACGCGGTTGGTCCGCCATCCGCACCCTCGAAGACCTCGAGGTGTTTGAAGGTCGCCGGATCGATGAGGACATGGTCGGCGCGCGAGCGGTAGACAATCGACCGGACGTGCTCCAGGTCGACCTTCTGGGTATCCTGCAAGTAGTGCAGGAGCGCACCGGCAGCCATCGTTGCGACCGGATGCCCCTCCATACCGAAACCGTCGAGCGATGCTGCGTGTAACTGCTCGCGCAAGACCCTGCGGGCGTGATCCAGTCCGAAGGCCCAGCCGTCAATTTTGGTGATCCGCAGCTGAGTTCCCTCGACCTCTGGCAACCGATCGCCGACATCGATGTCGACCGACACGATTACTTCCCGCGGCCTCAGGACCGCGATCTCGTCGGCGATCGCCTGCCGACCGTCGGTTCCGGCGTACTCGGCCGCCGTGAACTCGCCGGTGGAAAGGTCAACCAGCGCGGCCCCGTGCCGCATGTCGTTCCAGGCCAGGGCCATCAGAAACGCAGGCTCCTTGGCATCGAGATCGGCCGCATCGGTGAGCGTCCCGGGTGACACGACCCGAACCACTTCCCGTCGGACCAACTTCTTCGTCCCCCTGGTCTGTTTTGGATCGTCTATCTGCTCGCAGACCGCCACGCGGAATCCACGCTTGACCAGTCGGCTCAGATACCCATCACCGGCATGTGCCGGAACGCCACACATCGGGATCGGGCTGCCGCCCGCATCTTTCGATCGGGACGTGAGCGTCAGCTCGAGAACGCGCGACGCCGTGAGCGCATCCTCGTAGAACATCTCGTAGAAGTCGCCCATTCGAAAGAAGACGATCGCGTCCTCATACTGGCGCTTGACGTCCAGATACTGGCGCATCGCTGGCGTGGGACTCGCGTGGTCTGCGGCACTCGCCTCGGGCGAAGATGACATCAGCGGGGAGGATACACTAGTGCAGTGATCTCGAAATAGCTCGGGCCTCGGTGGCCGAATGCCGAGTTGTTTCGAGATCAGTGCACGAGTGTCCTGAGTTCGATATACCTGTATACGGAGGGCGGCGCTGCGCCCGCCTGGCAGGGCGCAACGAGGACGCATACCGGCCGTCTTCGACCGAGCACAACGCCGTCAGGCGGGATGCCCCGCCCGGCGAACGGTACCGCCTCTGTCGGTACAGGCCATTCGTACGGTGAGGGGGATCGGTCGTGATCATCTTGGCCCTCGACACAGCCACTCGGGCCGGCAGCGTGGCGCTGGCGTCTGGGGACACCCTGCTGGGCTGGTCTTCTGGCGACCCCGAACGTACTCACGGTGAGCGGCTTCCAGGCGACCTGCTCCGTTTGCTCTCTGCGCACGACACGGATCTTCACGACGTCGAGATCTTCGCGGTTTGCACCGGTCCGGGATCTTTCACCGGATTGCGGATTGGGTTGGCCACGATCCAAGGCTTCGCGCTCGCGACGCGTCGACCTGTGATCGCCGTACCGACACTGGAGGCGCTCGCCCACGCCGGGCTGGACACTCAGCCGCGCGAGGCGCATCGTCCGGCACTGGTCATCCCCTGGATGGACGCTCATCGCGGGGAAGTGTTCGGGGCGGTGTACCGTGTCGATCACCATGGAGTCGTGACGGAACACCACTGCGCGGCGGTCGGCACGACCGACGTGTTGCTCCAGGAATGGGCGTCGGTCCTCGCAGAGTCTCCGGTCTTGTTCGTGGGTGACGCGGTGGATCGGGCCCGGGTCGCCATTGGCAACGCGGTCGGTGGTGAGCCGCGGATGGTGCCCTCGATGCCTCCACTTGCGCCGACGGTGGCGCTGCTTGCTCAGGCCAGAGCCGCCACCGCCCCTCATGCGATCCGACCAGTCTATGTTCGCAGGCCAGATGCGGAACTCGCTCGCGAGCGACGTCGATGACGACCATTTCCGGGACCCCTCCGAGGGCTCCGCACGCCGGTATGGTTCGGCTGGTCGGGGCGCTTGAAACGCCTCCGACCGTGTGATAACTTGCCAGGTGCATGTTCGTGTCGAGTCCTCCCTGTGTTCTCGCGACCCACACCATCTTGGCAGCCGGCCGAACCCGTATCGAGGAGGCGGAATGAGCAGCTCTGACCCGTTGCGCGAGAGTCTCCTGGAGCAGGATGAGGAGTTTCGTCAACTCTCTCTCCAGCACCAGGAGCTGGACAACCGAATCAGTGAGCTCTCACGCCAGCTCTATCGGACCAACACCGAGGAGCTCGAGGAGGCAACCCTCAAGAAACGCAAGTTGCAGTTGAAGGATCAAATGGAGACGATGCTCCGCCGGCATCGTGAACTGTCTGACAGAGGCGCCCCGCCCGTGCTGCAACCGCACGCTCGGGGCTAGCGGTCAGTCAACTCCTCACAACTTCCGTCATCGACCGGATGAGGATCGACCGAGCGGGACTCCCGTTCATATTGGGTGCCCTGTTCCCGGCCGCCGCACTGGTCGTGCTCCGTCGCCCAGGATGGGCGCTCCCGGTGACCTTGCTCGCCGGCTTCTTCGCATTCTTCTTTCGGGACCCCGATCGGGCGGTCCCGAGTGACACAGACGATCCCCACATGGTTCTGGCCCCGGCGGATGGCCGTGTGGTTCATGCGGGCCCGGCGGAGACGGAGGCGGCACCAGAGGGCACTTGGACCCAGATCAGCATCTTTCTTTCTCCGCTGGACGTCCACGTGAACCGAATACCGGTGAGCGGCCGCATCCTGGAGGTCGACTACCGTCCGGGCCGGTTTCTTCCTGCCTATCGGCACGAAGCGGCTCGTGACAACGAACGCTGTGAAATACGGCTCGACCACCAGGGCCGGACCGTCGTCTGTCGACAAGTGGTTGGGCTGCTCGCTCGGCGTGTGGTGTGTCGGCTCGTTCCGGGAATGGACGTCACACCGGGGCAGCGTTTAGGTATCATGAAGTTCGGTTCGCGTATGGACGTCTTCCTCCCAACTGACTCCGAGGTGCATATCGCCGTCGGAGAGATCGTTCGCGGTGGAGAGACGATCATCGCCAGGCTGCAACCGCTTCGCGGTGCGGCCAGCCGGACCAGGGACACGCACTGACATGGCCAAGGTGTTCTCCGTGTTTGATGGCCGGCAGCCAAAGCGACGCTTCCAGCGGGGCGTCTTTCTCTTGCCGAGTCTCCTCACGGTCGCCAACATGTTCTGCGGGTGGAGCTGCATCGTGCTGGCTATGCGGGGCGACTACGTCACCGCGGCACCGCTCATCGGGTTCGCGATGGTGCTGGATACGTTGGATGGTCGGATCGCGCGCCTCACGGGAGCCACGAGCGCGTTCGGCGAGGAGTTTGACTCGCTCGCCGACGTCATCTCGTTCGGCGTGGCGCCCGCGACGCTCGTCTTTGCCTGGGGACTCGAGCCGCTGGGGCGGCTCGGCGGAGCGGTGGCCTTCCTCTATGTGACCGCGACGGCCATGCGACTCGCCCGGTTCAATATCCAGGTCAAGGGCGGCGACAAACGATACTTCGTCGGCCTCCCGAGCCCGCCGGCAGCGGGGGTGCTCGTTGCCACCGTCTTCGCGTACCCCACGGCACTCACAGGGACGCGTGAGGCGATCCTGGCGCTCCTGATTGTGCTGGTCCCGGCGGTCCTGATGGTGAGCCGCATTCGATTCCGCAGCATCAATACCATCATTCCGGAGGGACGCCGTTCGTCGCTGTCTCTCCTGGTGATCGCGGCGGTCATCGCGGCGATCGCGGTCCACCCACAGATCGTCCTCGTCGTCATGTCGTACACCTATTTGATCTCCGGCCTGGCGGGGGCCGGAGTCACACGCCTGCGGCATCGCCGCGCGGCTCGCGCGTCGAGTGCCGTTTCGAAAGATTCTTCAGTTGACGAGCAGTCGGCCTAGCAGCCCGTGGTGAAAGCACCACCGAACGACGGGTCGGCCCAGACATGGCAGTGCCCCACGCGGAGGTCGTTGGCGGCGATGGTAGGTCGAGATAAGATCCACGGCGCGCCCCAACGCGTCTCCGGGAGTCGCATGAGCGACCACAACAGCCGAAGACACGCCACCGCATGCCCCTGAAGACTGCGGGGTGTCCCGACACCCGTGAGCGTCCGCATCAGCAACCCAAGGTTCAGTCCAGCAACGTGCAGCAGGACGCGTTTGAGGATGTTGTCGTGCCCCCGCAGGTATACGCGGCGTAGCCGCCCGGTGGCATAGAGATGGGCAAAGGGGCGTTCGAGTCGTTCCCCGCGCCGGCGCAGCAGGCGTTGCCCGCGCGCGCCGCGAAGACGCCGACGGTTTCGGTAGACGGCGTCGCGCGCCTCCGCCTTGTCTTTCCACTTACGCCTGCCGCGATCTGGTTCCGAGATGTAGCTGCGGAGGCCGATGGCTTCAAGATCGACGAGTTCCTGGTTGCTGTGATAGCCCTTGTCCCCGACGACCTCGGCAAGACGGCCCGCAGGCACCACGGTCTCGATGTGCTCCGCCGCGGTGATCAGCGTCGCGCGGCTCGTCGCCACATCGCCTTCATCGGCGTCCTGCACCGTCACCGCCACGACCGCGCCGGTGTCGAGGTCGACCGCCTGCTCCGCCTTGTGCGCGAGGTGCGTGCGGCCGTCCTTCATCTTGGTGATTCTTGCGTCAGGATCGTGCGGATGGGTCCAGTCGTCGTTCGAGCCTTTCTTCTTCCGCTTCCGATCGATGCGCGCCAGATCGGCACGCGTCGGGGTCTCAATCCCCGAGGCCTGGGCGAGCTGGATCAAGAAGTCCTGATACGCCTCGCCGGTGTCGCGCCGCACGATACTTCGCAGGGCGGCGTTCGCTTCCAGCGTCGTCGCATCGATACCGATCGTCTTGCCCTTGACAAGCTTCGCCTCAGCCAGTCGCTGCAACACCCACGCGAAGACAGCCTGATGCGTTTCCAGGTCGATCAGCCGACGCGTCCGCGAGACCGTCGAATGATCCGGCGGCGCTTCGTGCAGCTCCAGCCCCAAGAAGCTCCGCACGCTCAACGACTCGGCCGCCCGCCACGCGATCGCCCGCTCGGAGTCGAGCCCTTCGAAGTACCCGAGCAGCAACACGCGGAAATACCGGCCGGGCGGCAAACTCGGCCGGCCGATCTCATCCGCGTAGAATCGCTGACAGAGCGACTCGACGTACCCGTCGAAATCCGCTCTCTCGAGAATGTGATTCAGTCGCGTGTAGAACGGGTGCGCGGCGCTGCGAGGCAGATCTTGTGCGGCGACCCACATCGACGTCTGCTTGGGACGTCGCCGTCGTTTGCCCATGGCCATGCGCGTCAGTGGAGTACGCATGATCACTTCTGGCGATCGATCTAATTCGGTGACTTTCACCACGGGCTGCTAGACCCGGTTTCACAACCTCCGTCGTCGCACCGAGGATGGCGAGGTTCTGAAACCGAGTCTCACGGTGTACAGGTATATCGAACTCAGGGCACTAGTGGCCTGTACTCACTGAAGTACTACCAATTCGATGCATCGGATTTCGGTAGCTCCAACGGATCGGTTTTGCCGTCTTGTTGTAATGGCGGATGTACCGCCGGATCTTGCGAGCGAGGTCGGCGACGGAGGTGAAGATCCCTCGTGCCAAAAGGTCGCGCTCGATCTTCGCGAACCAGAGTTCGATTTGGTTCAGCCACGACGAGTACGTCGGGGTGAAATGGAGCTGGACGTTAGGGTGCGCGGCCAAGAACCCCCGGACCGCCGATGTTTTGTGGGTCGCGAGGTTGTCGACGATCACATGAATCTCGCGGCCCAGCGGTTGACTGGCGACGATGTCGCCGAGGAACTGGACAAAGGCGGCACTGGTGTGGCGCGGCACGGGCTGGCCGAACACCTCGCCGGACTGGGTATCGAGCGCGGCGAACAACGACAACGTGCCATGGCGGTAGTACTCGAACCCGTGCCGTTCGGCGCGCCCCGGCGACAGCGGCAGCACCGGGACCAAGCGATCGAGGGCTTGAATCGCCGTTTTCTCGTCCACGGCGAACACCGCGGCGTGTTGCGGCGGATTGAGATACAGCCCGATCACATCGGCGGCTTTCTGTTCAAAGTCCGGATCGTCCGACCGCATGTAGCGCTCGAACCGATGAGGTTGCAGGCCGGCCCGCCGCCACGTTTTCGCGACCAGGTTGTGATGGATGCCGAGCAACCGGCCCAGTTTGCGGGTGCTCCAATGCGTGCTGCCATCCGGCGGACGCTGCCTCGTCTTCGCCAGAATGCGCGCTTCCATCGCCGGCGTCAGAATCGTCGGGGGCTGGCCGCGATACCGCGGCTGCAGGCCCGCCACGCGGTCCGCCAGAAAGCGCCGTCGCCAGCGATTGACGTAGTCGCGGTAGCAAGGCACCGCGGCCTCGATCGCCGAGTACGATGCGCCGTCAGCCAGCATCAGAATGACGCGCGCGCGGCGCGCGTCCTCCGCGCGGATCTTGAGACTGCGAACGCGTCGTTCCAGTTCGGTACGTTCATCGGACGTCAGTGTCAGCGCCATATAGCGCGTCACGGTACCAGTACTACTTCAATGAGTACAGGCCACTAGTGGGAACCGCAGGGTGACCGTGGTCCCACGGTCCCTCTCGCTCTCCACACCGATTGCGCCGCCACTCAGCTCGATGTTCCGTTTGGCGATCGCCATACCAAGACCGGTGCCCGACACCTTGGTCGAAAAATACGGCTCAAAGATCCGTTCTAGGGTCTTGGCGTCGAGCCCAACACCGGAATCAACGATTTCAAGAATAACAGCGTCCGGCGTCAGCCTGGCGCGAACCTCGAGCGAGCCCGCGCCGGGCATGGCGTGCAAGGCGTTCTCGACCACATTCGTGATCGCTCGTCCAACCAGCGTGCGGTCTAGCGTGAGGTCTGGGATGGCTTCTGGAATGTCGACGGCGACCAAGATCCGTTGCGCGAGCCCGACGAGGTAGGGTTCGAGCACTTCGGTGACGAGGTCTCGCAGCGACGTCGGCCGAAGCTGGACCGTCGGGGAGGAGGCATAGCTCGAGAACTCCGACGAAATCTGCCGGAGCAGCCGCACCTGAGTGAGGATCGACTCCACGCAACTCCGCAGGACCGGTCCAAGGGGCTCGCCCCGGTCGGCATGCACCCGCAGCAAATGCTCCGCCGACAACTGGACCGGCGTCAGCGGATTCTTGATTTCGTGGGCGACCTGCCGCGCCATGTCCGCCCAGGCCTCGAGGCGGTGTGTCTTCTCGAGCTGGATCTGCTGGTCCTTCAGGTCGATCGCCATCTGATTGAATGACGCGACGAGCTGCTGCAGCTCGTCGGCCGAACGCGCGGCGATCTGCGCGTCGAAGTCGCCTCTGGCGATCTGCCCGGTGGCGCGTGTCAGTCGTTTCACGGGGTCGGCAATCCGCTCCGCCATATAAAGACCGCTTGCCGCCCCCAGCAGCACGAAGAGCATCACCCCCAGGAGAAGCCCCCGATCGAGATCGTCGATCTGTCGCTCGATCTCCTGTTGCCGGGAGGCGAGGGGTACAGTCAGGACCGCATCCCGACCAGCAGCGCGAATCGGAGTCGCGGCCACCAGGTACTGGAGCGACGCGAGCGAATCCTCCATGACGTAGCTCGGAAGCCCGTCGAGTATGACAGCCGAATAGACCGCATCCGGTGTCCGGGTGGGCAGCAGGCCCGACGCAAACAGGTCGCGTTCGCTCGTCGCAACGAGTTGCGATCCGTTGAAGATATTGATCTCCTGGTCGAGCACCTGGCTGATCCACACGAGAAGGTCGTCGTTGATCAGGGCTCTCGTTTCCTCTCCAACCTGCTGGAGCACGAACGACTCCTCGATGACGCGTTGGGCGATCGCGACAGTCCGGGCAGCGCCAGCTTCGACGTCGGCTCTGAGCTCAGCCGTGAAATAGCCGCGAATCACGAACGCGAGCGCCAGCACCGGAATGAGCGTGGCCGCGATGAAGGCGAGCAGGAGACGCCGGTAGAAACTGGTCCGCACTTCGCGCAGGAGCGCCCGGCCGAACCGATACCGGTCGGGGATGAACCAGCTGCCCACTCCCACCGCCATCCCGAAGGTCAGAAAGAGCAGACCGGCCAGGACCGAGATCTCGGCCAGGTGCACGAAATGCTCGAACAGGCCAAAAACGGGATACCCCAGCAGATAGATGCCGACCCGATTGTTCGCCACGTAGGTCGTATAGCGGCGCCCACCTTTTGCGAGGGTCGTCCAGAACGGGTCACGTGACGCGTAAATACGCTCGAAGAGCCCGTCTCCGAGCGACCACGCGTCGCGTCCGGACGAAAAGAGCGGCTGCAACCCCCAGCCGTAGATCACCAGCTCGACGTCCTGCCCAGTTCGGCCCTCAAGACGGGGAAGGGCGGGCGGGCGTAGCAGCTGCGTGTAAGGGTTTGCTGACGAGATGAAGGGAAGCGTCTGATAGTCGAGTGCGACATGGACCACGACCGACCCCGCCGGCGGCGCGGACCGGCCCGCGCCACGCGTGTCGGGCGCCGGGCAAACAGCCCGTTCGGCATGCAGCACCCGCCGCTCGTCAGAACCGAACGGGGCGATCTCCCCATACACCTCCCAGTCGCAGCCGGTCACTTGCCAATCGGACGGACGTCCGGCGTACTCCGGAAAATTCAGCGCGAACCGACTGGTCAGGCGTCCATCCGTGTCGTAGAGCTCGACAGCCGACGTCAGTCGTCGTCGAGCCAGATCGGTCTGACGCCAGATGAAGAAGGCGCGGTCGGTATCCAGATTGGCGGCGCCAGTGTCGTCGACCGTCGTAATCGTCGCCAGCTCGGCCACCGCGTCGATCTGTCCGAGCGCGCCCGTCAGCTGGGCCTGAAGCTGCTCAGGGTGTGCCGCCGCTTGTACCGCATATCGCGTCTCCACGAACCGCTGCTTGGTCCGTTCGCCGTGGTGGAGCAGCGATGGGTAGGCGAGCAACGCGGGCAGCAGCAGGGCGAGAAAGATCGTCAGCACCCGTGCCGCATGTGAAGCATGCCGGAAACGCGGTCGCATGAACGGCACCGAGACCGCCAGCGCGACCGAACCGCCCAGCATCGTGGCGAACGGCGCGATCGCGACCACACCGCCGGCGACGAGTACAGCTCCCGGAAGGACCCAGACCACGACGCTCGGCAGGATGTACGACACCTCTCGGTGGTGCACTCGCCAGGGCAGCTGGGTGCCAAGCAGGAGTGTGGCGCATCCCCACACGACCGCCACGCTCGACAACAGCACCCCTCCCAGTAACGCAAGGCGACCCGAATCCCACGGATGCAAAGAGGTGTGGAGCAGATCGACGGTGGCGCTGTCGAAGGCGTCGCTGACAAGTACGTCAAACGCGACGAGGGCGGCCGCAGCACCGAACCCACCAGCCGTATGGGCGATGATCCAGGCGGGTGAACGCAAGCCGCTGCCCGGTTTGACGACCTGGCGCCGAGCCAGGCGCACCTGGTCAACGACGAAGGCTCCGACCAACAAGAGACCGACCAGCAAAGCTCCGAGAAGCAGAAGGTCTGCGGGCGACCGAATCAGATTGGAGAAACGGATCGACTCATGGATCGCGGGATCGAAGAGTCCGAGGACCGTGTCCGACATGCCGAGCCCGACAGCGTATCGGAGCAGACTGTATCCGAGCAGACAGCCGACCGCCGCCCCGGACGCTCGGATCGCGATAGCACCAGGTGGTAGGCCCCGGCTCGGACGGACGACCAGCGGCGCACACCCGACCGCCAGCGCAAAAGCCAGGAAGACCAGGGTCAGCGCCTGAATCGTCCGACGCCACGCCATTCTCGCGCCGACCAGGTCCTCCTCGTGGACCTCGCCCTCGAGCAGGAGCTCGCCCGACGGTGCCTGCACCTCGATGGTAAACGGCCCGCCACTCGAGCCTGCACCTTCATACACCGTGCGCAGCGACACATCGGCGAACGGAGCCGTGAGCCGATACGAATCGGGGCCCGACTCGGTGATCCCTGCGGCGGGCGAGAGCACACGCTCCACAGCCAAGGAACCGATTCGTTGGGACCCTCCGGATCCGCCCGCGGCGCGCAGCGGCTGAACATAGACCAGTCGGAGTCCGAGCGGACCTGGCGCCACAAAGAGTGACTCGTCATCGTCATTCAAGATGCGCCCGCTCGGGATCTCGGATGGACGACCGGCCCAGGCTCGAGCCGACCCGACAGCGTCGTAGACCGTCACCGACACGTCGGTGTCACCGGGACTCTCGATTGCTGAGCGGATGACGTTGAACAGGAGCGGCCGGCCGGCAGGACTGCCCAGGCCGACCGATACGTCGGGGTCAGTGGCGATCCGCGACGCGGTTCGCTCGAGCGACGCGACCATCTCGTCGACGGTTCGCACGACGGCACGCTCGACGCGGGCGTAGGATGCGTCGGTGGTCGGGCCGAGCCGCCAAAGCTCGGCAACCCATCCACCTCCGAGGATCACGGCGGCGCCGACGGCTGCCACGATCACCGCCCGTCGCAGTGGATGGTGGCCGACGACCATGTCTCTTATGGGGTCCCGAACGGGTCGCGCACACCCGCCTCGTCCCGGTCTGCGGGATGAATCGACCGGTCTGATTCGCCTGGCGACGGCCAGACCCCGGCCTCAGGCTCAAGCACAGATGGCCACGGCAGCAGATCGTCGAGACCCAGAAGCTCTGGCGCCGGCAACAACGGCGGTGGTGGAAAATCCAGGGAGAACTGTGGCGGTCCGGTTGCCTGGAGCAGACCGACAAGACGCCCGTCCCCAGTCATGACGACGAGTCCAGGCGCGAGCGCCGAGGGCGGCCGTAGGAGGTGTGGCGGACCGGCAAGCTCACCGGGGGCGGTCAGTACGCCGGCCTCTCGACCGGCGCGTGTTCCAAATGCGCGCAGGACGGGTGACACCCCGGAAACCAGCGCCATCTCGGCGACAATCTGCGGGCCGCCGGCCGGTCGACCGGACAGCGGGCGGCGCCACTGCTGCACGCCGCTCTTGCGGTCAAGGGCCCAGAGGATATTGTCGAGCGAGACGAACATCACCCGACGCTCATCGACTGCGGGAAGCCCGACGATGTCTCCACCCGTGCGCCACCGCCATCGCATCTTCCCATCCGAGCGTGACAGCCGGTAGAAGTAGTTGTCGGTAGCTCCCACGAAGAGATCATCGGGTGCGAGGATTTCTTGCGGGCTTCCGCCCAGCGATCGCTCCCACAAGAGCTGGCCCGTCGTAAGCTCGAAGGCCAGGACTCGTCCGTCGCGAACCGGCACAAACAGCTCGCGACCGGCAACCGAGGGGCGAACGTCGAGCTGGCCCGACACCGGCTCGCGCCACAACTCAAACCCGTCAGCCCCGCGTAGCACCACGACGTCCCCGTTCTCCAGAACCGCGACGAGCCACCCTGTGTTCCAGACGAGTGGCGCAGACACGGTGGCGCCCAGATCGGTGCTCCAAATCGGTGCGGCATCGGTCGTGCGCAGGCCGAACAGGGTCGCCTCGCGGGCGACAATGATAAGGCCGTCACCCACCGCGGGGGAGACCCGGGTGGCCTGCTCAGCAGACCATGAGATGCTGCCATCGACAAGGCTGACGGCAACCAGCGTGCCGTCTCGCAGCGGCACATACGCATGATCGTCGTCGTAGACGGGAGGAGCTACTGCCGACTGGGTCAGGTCGGTAGACCAACGCTCCTGAAGTGGGAAGAACGGCGTGGGCGGCACCTCACCCGTCGCGGGACGACCGAGGAGGGTGACAGCGACGATCACGAGAACCCTGACGACATCGCTACAAGATGTAGTGGTTCCGTGAACGATCACACCTTATAATAGCTGCATCTCATCGCGGTCGTCCTGCATTCCGCGCCTTCCGACAGTGCGAGATCATAGTCTCTGTGGCCCATCAGACCATCGTCGTTCTTGACTTCGGTTCGCAGTACACGCAGTTGATTGCGCGCCGTCTTCGAGAGCTGTCGGTCTATTCGGAGATCCTGCCCTTCGATACGTCACCCGAAGAACTCGGAAAACGCCATCCGGTCGGCATCATTCTCTCGGGCGGCCCATCCAGTGTCTCGGACGACGGGGCACCGCAGTGCGCGCCCGGACTCTTCGAGCTCGGCGTGCCGATGCTCGGCATCTGCTACGGCATGCAAGTGATGACCGCGACGCTGGGCGGGCGCGTCGCACGTGCACCCGAACGGGAGTACGGCCACACGACCGTGGCGATCAGTGGCGACGGGCCTCTCCTGGCGAACGTCCCACCCGAACTGCGGGTCTGGGCCAGCCATGGCGACTTCGTCGAGAGGCCGCCCCAGGGATTCGAGGTTCGTGCGACCAGCGCCAATGCACCCGTGGCGGCGATGGAAGATCCAACCCGGCGGTTCCATGCGCTGCTGTTTCATCCCGAAGTAGCCCACACCGAGCGCGGCACCGAGATCCTCGGCAACTTCGCCCATGCCATCTGCCGGTGCACGGGCGACTGGACCATGGCCTCGTTCATCAACGAAACGACGACGCGCGTCAGGAAGTCGGTTGGTGACACCGCCAAGGTAGTCTGCGGGTTGAGCGGGGGAGTCGATTCGACCGTGGCGGCCGTCCTGGTCCATCGTGCCATCGGCGACCGGCTCACCTGCATCTTCGTGGACAACGGCGTGCTCCGGTTCAATGAGGCCACCCAGATCCAACAACGCTACGTCGACAAACTGCACTTGCAGGTCGTGTTCGAGGATGCGAGTGACCTGTTTCTCGACCGCCTCAGCGGCGTGACCGACCCCGAGCGCAAACGCAAAGTCATCGGGGCGACCTTCATCGAGGTGTTCGAGTCATCCGCAGCCAAGCTCGGCGATGTCGACTATCTTGTGCAGGGGACTCTCTATCCCGATGTGATCGAGAGCGTCTCTGTGGTCGGTCCCTCGGCAGCGATCAAGAGCCACCACAATGTGGGGGGGCTCCCAGAGAACCTTCGCTTCGCCCTGATTGAACCGTTGCGAGAGTTGTTCAAGGATGAAGTACGCGCGGTCGGGACCGAACTGGGTCTTGAAGACGAATTCGTCTGGCGTCAGCCGTTTCCGGGACCCGGATTGGCCGTCCGTATCCTCGGAGAGGTCACCCGGGAGAGAGTCGAGCTTCTACAGCGGGCCGATGCAATCGTGGTCGAGGAGATCCGACGCGCTGGGCTCTATCGGCAGGTGTGGCAGTCGTTCGCCGTGCTGCTCCCTGTCCAAAGTGTTGGCGTGATGGGAGACGAACGCACGTACGAGAACACGATCGCCGTGCGCGCCGTCGACAGTCGCGATGGGATGACCGCCGACTGGGCTCGGCTGCCGCACGATCTTCTCGCCACGATCTCGTCGCGTATCGTCAATGAGGTACACGGGATCAATCGCGTCGTCTACGACATCAGCTCGAAGCCACCATCGACGATCGAATGGGAATGAGTCAGAACTTCGTTCACCTGCATCTCCACACCGAGTTCTCCCTGCTCGACGGGGCGTGCCGGATCGGGGAGCTCCTCGACCAGGTCCAACAGCTCGGGATGCCGGCCGTGGCCGTGACGGAGCACGGCAACTTATTCTCTGCGATCACGTTTCACGACCAGGCGCGGACCCGCGGTATCAAGCCGATCCTCGGATGCGAGGTCTATGTCGCCAATGGAAGCCGACTCACGAAGAGCGGTGTGCCCGGTGAGACCGCCAACCACCTGGTGCTGCTGGCGACGAACGCCGACGGCTATCACAATCTCATCAAGCTCGTGTCGGCCGGCTACACCGAAGGCTTCTATTACAAGCCGCGGATCGACAAGCAGCTGCTCGCCGAGCACGCGAGCGGTCTGGTCGGGCTCAGCAGCTGTCTGAAGGGCGAGGTCGCGACGAACCTGACCCGCCAGCAGGACCGGCAAGCCCTCGCCGCCGCCGCGTCTTTCCGCGACATCCTTGGACCCGGTAACTTCTTCCTCGAGATGCAGTACCAGGGAATCCCAGAGCAGCGCGTCGTCAACCAGGGACTGGCGCCCATCGCCAAGGAGCTGGGACTCTCACTCGTGTGCACGAACGACGTGCACTACCTTCGGCAGGCCGACTCGCATCCCCATGACGTCCTCCTGTGTATCGGTACCGGGAAGAACGTCCAGGACGAGCAGCGGCTGCGGTATCACGGCGACCAGTTCTATCTGAAGACGGCCGATGAGATGGCGGCGGTCTTCGGCGAGTTTCCCGAGGCCCTCCAGAACACCCTGCTGATTGCCGAGCGGTGTGACCTCGATCTGAGTGGGTCCGAGAACCACTTGCCCAACTTCGAGGTTCCTGAGCCGTACACGCTTGATGAGTACTTCGAGCGGGTCGTGCGGGAGGGGTTCGACACACGGCTCGCCCGACTACGAACACTCGACGCCCAAGGCGTCCTGGCCAACTCTCTGGACGCGTACGAGGCGAGACTGGCCTACGAGATCGACGTGATCAAGCGGATGAAGTACCCCGGGTACTTCTTGATTGTCTGGGACTTCATTCGATACGCGCGTGAGCACGGGATACCGGTCGGGCCCGGACGCGGGTCGGCCGCGGGGAGTCTGGTGGCGTATTGCCTGCAGATCACCGATGTCGACCCACTTGAATTCGGCCTGATCTTCGAGCGATTCCTGAATCCCGAGCGCGTCTCCCTTCCCGACATCGACATCGATTTTTGCGAGCGGCGGCGCGGCGAGGTCATCGAATACGTCACGCGCAAGTACGGGCGTGAAAACGTCGCGCAGATCATCACGTTCGGCACCATGAAGGCCCGGGCGGTCGTTCGAGATGTAGGTCGAACACTGGGCATGTCGTATGCCGATGTCGACCGCGTCGCCAAGCAGATCCCCCCGTCGCTTGACATGACGCTCGACAAGGCGCTGGAGGAGAACCCCACGCTGAAGGGGATGTGGCAACAGGATGAGCGGGTCAAAGAACTGGTCGACGTCGCCAAGCGTTTGGAGGGCGTCACCCGTCACGCCTCGGTCCACGCGGCTGGGGTTGTCATCGCGCCCCGACCGATCGCCGAGTTTGCCCCACTCTACAAGAGTCAGAAGGACGAGATCACGACGCAGTGGGCCATGAAGGAGATTGAGCGCGTCGGGCTGCTGAAGATGGACTTTCTCGGCCTCAGCACGCTCACGCTGTTGCAAGACGCGGTGACCCAGATCAAGACGACGACTGGAATCGATATCCCGCTCGAGAAGATTCCCCTCGACGATGAGAAGACCTACCGTCTGTTCAGCGATGGTCTGACGCTGGGCATCTTCCAATTCGAGAGCTCGGGGATGCGTGAGACGCTTCGCAAGGCCAAGCCCCAGCGTTTCGATGACCTGATCGCCCTCAATGCGCTCTACCGGCCGGGGCCGCTGCACGGCGGTGTCGTCGACGACTTCATCAACCGTCGACACGGCAAGGTCGACATCACGTATGAGTTGCCGGAGCTCGAGCCGATTCTGCAGGAGTCCTACGGAGTCATCGCCTACCAGGAGCAGGTCATGCGGATCGCAAGCGATCTCGCCGGCTTCACGATGGGTGAGGCGGATGTGCTGCGGAAGGCGATGGGCAAGAAGGACCTCAAGGTCATGGAGGCGCAACGCGAGCGGTTCGTCACCGGTGCCGTGGAGCGCAAGATCGCGGAGAAGAAGGCCAGCAGAATCTTTGACCTGATCGAATACTTCGCTGGATACGGCTTCAACAAGAGTCACTCGACCGCCTACGCGCTCTTGGCCTACCAGACGGCGTATCTCAAGGCGAACTACCCCTGGCACTTCATGGCGGCGCTGTTGACGATCGAGCGACAGAACACCGACAAACTCGCGATCTATCTGGGCGAGTGCCGAGATATGAACGTGCCAATCTTGCCCCCCGACATCAACACGAGCGACCTTCACTTTACGGTCACTGATTCGGGGGTGCGGTTCGGGTTGACCGCGATCAAGAACGTCGGAGAGGCGGCGATCGTCTCGATCCTCGAGGCTCGACGCCAGCACGGGCGACTGACATCGCTGAACCGGTTGTGCGAAGACGTCGATCTCCGCCTCGTTAACAAACGAGTACTGGAGAGCCTGACCAAAGCCGGCGCACTCGACGCGATCCCTGGCGACGCGCAGATCGACTCCGTCGCCGTGGGACGGGCGCGGCTGCTGGCGGCGGTCGATCAGGCCATCGAGCACGGGAACAGGCGCCAGCGCAACCGCGACCTCGGGCAGACCGAGCTGTTTGGCGAGTCGGATGCCGAGGGCGCCGAGGGTCGCATCCGTCTTCCCGGGGCCAACCCTCTCACGGAAAGCGAGCAGCTGGCGTTCGAGAAGGAGGCGCTCGGCCTGTATTTGAGCGGGCACCCGGTTGACCGCTTTGGTGATGCGCTGGGCGGCGCCGGCGTGAAGCGGATCGAGGAGCTCGTATCGAGTGAGGCGTCGGTGTCGGTCGCGGGGATTATCGGCCAACTCCGATCGCTGACCACGCGCAAGGGGGCACCGATGGCCGTGGTCACCCTCGAAGACCGGGGCGGCCACCTCGAGGCGGTCGTGTTTCCGGAGGCGTACACGAAATACCGATCGGTGCTTGAGCCTGACCGAATCGTCATTGTCACCGGAAAACTCGAGAAGGACGACGAAGCCGCGCGCCTCATCGTCACGAAGGTGGAACCGATCGCAGGTGTGGCCACGGGCGCGCAGCGGACGATGGCGATCAGGCTAACGGCACCGCCACATACTCCCAAGACCGTCGAGGCTCTGGCCGAGCTATTCGGTCGCCATCGCGGCACCGGTCGTGTCTCGCTCGAAATCGAGCTGCGGAAAGACGAGTTGCCGATGCGGCTACGTGCCGACCTGTCCCAGACGCGAATCCGTCCCTCAGAAGCACTGGTGACGGAAGTGGAGCGACTGTGTGGGAAGGGAACGGTCACGTGGTCCTGAGCCGCCTTAGAACCTGAACCCCATGCCAATCGAGACGCTGGAATTCGAAGAACCGATCGAGGTGCTGCTGAAGGAAATCGAAGCGCTGGAGTTGCTTCCTCGAACGCCGGAACGACATCGGGAGATCGAAGAGCTTCGGCAGCGAGTTGAGACGCTCCGCAAGGAAATCTACTCGGCGCTCAGCCCGTGGCAGCAGGTTCTGGTGGCCCGCCACCCGAATCGACCGCATACGCTGGACTATGTCAAACGGATTTTCAGCGAGTTCACCGAGCTGCATGGCGACCGTCGTTTCGCCGACGACCCGGCCATTGTATGTGGGCTGGCCCGCTTCGGTGAACAGGCGGTGCTCGTCGTGGGGCATCAGAAGGGACGCGGGACGCGCGAGAAGATTCGTCGAAACTTTGGATACGCGAGACCCGAAGGCTACCGCAAGGCGATGCGGGCGATGCGACTCGCCGACAAGTTCGGTCGTCCGATCGTGGTCTTCGTCGACACGCCGGCCGCGTACCCGGGTATTGACTCAGAAGAGCGGGGCGTCGCTGAAGCCATCGCGACGAATCTCCGGGAGATGGCGATGCTCCGCGTGCCGGTGGTCGTTATCATCAGCGGCGAAGGCGGCAGCGGTGGCGCCCTGGGGCTCGCCATCGGCGATCGTATCCTCATCCAAGAGCATGCCGTCTATAGCGTGATTCCACCAGAGGGGTGTGCGGCGATTCTCTGGCGGGACGCCGAACAGAAGAGGACGGCGGCCGCGGCGCTCAAGATCACAGCCCGAGATCTCCTCACCTTGAAGGTGGTCGACGAGATCGTCCCGGAGCCGGTGGGTGGCGCACACACTGATCTTGAGGCGGCATCTCGGATGGTCGAACAGGCCCTGCGGATCAATCTCGACCAAGTCGCCGGCGTGTCGCCCACCGACCGCCTCGAACAGCGGTATCAGAAATTTCGCCGCATGGGCGACGTCGGCCTCGAGGCCACCCCGGCTACGCCGGCTGCCGACCAATCGAGAGAGGCCTCCACAGAGACGGGGGGCCGTGCGGGCCAGGTGGAGGCGCCGGGCGACTGATGCCGATCCCCGCCGTCTGGGACCATCCCGCGGTTGATGAGACCCAGGTGACCGCCCTCACCGAACCCCTGGGGCTCCACCGCGTCATCGCACGCCTTCTTGTCCTCCGTGGCATCTCGAGTCCGGAGGCTGCGGTTCAGTTTCTCAATCCGAACCTCGATCAGCTCCACGACCCGCTCCTCGTGACCGACCTGCCGATCGGAGTGGACCGCCTGCTCGCTGCGATCGAGGGCGGCGAGCGGATCGCCATCCACGGCGACTACGACGTCGACGGCGTGACCTCGACGGTCATGCTGCGACGCGTCATCTCGCTACTCGGAGGCGACGTCATCCACTACATCCCGGAACGGCTCACCGATGGCTACGGTCTTCAACCGGAAGGGATCGACCGCCTCAAAGCGATGGGGATCCAGGTGATCGTGTCGGTCGACTGTGGAATTCGAAGTCTCGCGGCGGCCGAGCGAGCACATGAGGTGGGCATTGATCTCGTGATCACCGACCACCATGAGCCAGACTCGGTGTTGCCGCCGGCGCTGGCGGTCATCAATCCGCGCCGCGCCGACTGTCCGTATCCGGATAAGGACCTGGCGGGGGTTGGCGTCGCGTTCAAGGTCGTGCAGGCCCTGTGTACCCGAACAGGTCACGCTCGGTGGATTCCGGGCTTCCTTAAACTGGCCGCCCTCGGCACCGTCGCCGATGTCGTGCCCCTCCGCGGCGAGAACCGTGTCATGGCACGGTTGGGTCTCGACCAGCTCACCTGTGGAAAGCACACCGCCGGGCTGCAGGCCCTCATCGACGCCTGCGGGCTCGGGGGCAAGAAGATCGGGAGCTATGAGGTTGGTTTTATGCTGGCACCGCGGGTCAATGCCGCGGGGAGGATGGCGACCCCGGACCTCGCCACGCGGTTGCTTCTGGCCGTGGACGAGTCACAGGCGGGCGAAGCGCGAGAGCTCGCCGAGCGCCTGGATGCGGAGAACACGAGACGGCGCGAGGAGGAAGCGGAGATTCTCAAGCAGGCACGTCGGGTGATCGCCGCCGACCCCGACGTTGGTGCGCACAACATGCTGGTCGTCTGGGGCGAAGGGTGGCATCGCGGTGTGATCGGGATCGTGGCGTCGAAGCTCGTCGACCAGTTCTGTCGTCCCACGCTGGTCCTTTCGGTCGATGGCGACGTGGCCCATGGCTCGGGACGAAGTATCCCTGGCTTCGATCTCCTGGGCGCCCTCGAGCGGTGTCATGACCTGTTTGAACGATTCGGCGGGCATCGTCAAGCGGCGGGGGTGGCCATCGATGCCGAGCGTCTGCCGGAGCTGCGGCGACGACTGACCGACCTCGCGAACGAGCAGTTGGGGCCCGACGACTTGATTCCTCGGCTGGGGATCGATGCGACACTACCGCTGTCGAGCATCACCGAATCGCTCCTCGAGGGACTCGGCGCGCTCGAGCCCTTCGGGCAAGGGAATCGACGACCGGTGTTCCAGGCCAAGCCGGTGGAGATCGTCGACGGACCGCATACGCTCAAAGACCGGCATCTCAGAATGACGGTGCGACAGGAGCGCCGCCGTTTCAGAGCGGTGGCCTGGAGAGCCGCCGAGCGACAGGAATTTTATCGCCTGCACCGCTCAGCCCTGAACATGGCCTTTTCGCTGACCGAGAATACGTACCGAGGTGAGACCTTCATCGAGTTGAATGTCGCTGATGTAAAGTGATCCTTATGTCGGTGTGGCGACGGTCCCTCCGCGGCGCGCTCATCCTGTGCATTCTCGGCGTCGGCGCGGCCGTGGTGGTGGGTCTGAGAGAGCGGGGGGAGCCCGCCCGCGCCCTGGTGGTCGAGCGAACCGACCCTGACGCGGTGATCCAGACCCGCGGGAGTCGTATCGTCCAGGCCGACGCGCTTGGAGAAAACCTTCGCGTCGTCGCCGACCGCCAGGACACCTACCGGGACGGCGGTCTCCGGCTGGTTGACAACGTTCAGGTGACTGTGGCCGACCGTGAGGACCGAGCCGGGTTCGTCCTCACGGGTGACGAGGCGACCCTCGATGCCGGCAAGACGGCGGTCGAACTGACCGGTACTGTCGAAATGGAGTCGTCGGATGGCCTCTCGGCGTCCACCGACAACGCCTCGTACACTGAACGCGACGGCGTCGTTCGCATGCCGGGACCCACAACCTTCAGACGCGACGGGATGGATGCCGCCGGTGACGGCGCCGAGTACGACCGTGGCGAAGACGTGCTGCGCCTGCTGAACGACGCACACGTCGATCTCATCTCTGACACGACCCGCACGCGCATTCTGTCCCGGGCCGCGACGCTTGCGCAGACCGACCGGTATATGGAGTTCAGCGACGACGTGACCATCGACACCAACACCGAGCGAATGACGGCCGGCCGCGGCCGGGCCGTGCTCCAGCATGAGGGCACGACGGTGGAGGCACTCGACCTGATGCGCGACGCTCGGATCGCAAGCATTGACCCTCAGGCGGGGAACCTGCGGGAACTGACCGCTCGCACCATCGGACTCGCGTATGCCGAAACGGACTCGCTCGAGACCGCCGTGCTGACCGGCGGATCACACGTTGAGATCGCCGGTGCCGATGGTGCGGCCGGCAGCACGATCGACAGCCGGTCGATGCGACTCGCGTTCGACGACGATGGGATCGGCCTGGTCGAGCTGGTCGCACGGAACCAGGTATCGCTCAGCCTCCCGGCGCGTCCGGAAACCGCCGGGCAGACCGTCACCGCCGACCTCCTCACGGTGACCAGGCAGTCCGCCGCGGGGTTCGAGCAGGCGAGGTTCGAGGGTGATGTGACGTTTCGGGAGATCTCGCTCGGCGACGGCAGTGCGCCAGTCACCATGGTCACCACTGCGGATCGTCTCGACGCCACGTTGGCGGACGGGATGACGCGACTTGGAGAGACCCACTTCTTCGGTGACGTGACGTTCGAGAACGGCGACGTGGTCGGCGTGGCCGATGAGGCCGTTTATGCGGTCGACGGGGGTCGCGTCGAGCTCATGACGAGCGGTCCGGCCGGTCGCGTGCCACGAGTCGAGGACCGTCGGGGTTCGGTGCAGGCCGAAGTCATCGAACTCGGGGTGAACGAAAGTCAGATCACGGCTGAGGGAGAGGTCGAGAGCGTCCTTGTGACAGACCCAGCCGATGTGGATGCGGTCGACGGTGCGCGCCGGCCCGGTCTGCTCGAGCCAAGCGAACCCACGTATGTGACGGCGGGTCATCTCGCCTACGGCGGGGCGACCGACGTGGCGGTCTACTCAGAGGGCGCGCGGCTATGGCAGGCCACCACGGAGTTTGTGGGCGACACGATCGTCCTTGACGAAGGCAATGGCAACATTACTGCCGAAGGCGCGGTCCGCACTCGCTCGATGATCAACCAGATCAACGACGAAACGGGGCTTCAAGAAGAGTCGATCACCACCGGGACGGCCGACGAGTTCACGTACGACGATACCCTCCACCGGGCCACGTACACGACGGACGCGCAGTTGACCGGTCCTCGTGGCGATCTCACGGCCGACCAAATCTCGGTCTTCCTCATGTCTGATAGTCGGACGCTCGAGCGCATCGAGGCGGCGGGAAGGGTCGAGCTCACTATGCCTGGACGGTCGGTCACCGGCGAATCACTCGTGTACTACGACGCCGAGGGACGCTACGAAATGGAGGGCGGGCCGGTGGAGATCATTGAGGAGATGGAATCTCAGTGTCGCAAGACCATCGGTCGAACGTTGACCTTCTTCCTCACCGATGACGCCGTGTCTGTCGACGGGGAATCCGAGGTGCGCACGGAAACTGTGCGCGGCGCCTGTCCAGAGCTTACCCGGTAGATGGCCACTCTCCGGACTGACAAGCTGACCAAGTCCTACAGCGGGCGGACGGTCGTCCGTGGCGTGAGCCTCGACCTGCACTCCGGTGAAGTCGTCGGGCTTCTCGGGCCCAACGGAGCCGGTAAGACCACGACCTTCTATATGACCGTCGGACTGACCGCTCCGGACTCGGGTTCCGTGATCCTGAACGGCACCGACGTGACCGACGCGCCGATGTATGTGCGGGCCCGGAAGGGGATCGGCTACCTGCCGCAGGAACCCTCCATCTTCCGGGGGTTGACGGTCGAGCAGAACATTCTGGCCATTCTCGAGACGCTGAACCTGGGACGTGCTGAGCGTCGGGAGCGGGTCGCGGCGCTACTGGACGAGCTCAGGCTCACGCCGCTGGCAAAATCGCCGGCACATACCCTCTCGGGTGGCGAGCGACGCCGGGTCGAGATCACGCGGGCGCTGGTCATCTCGCCCGCCTTCATCCTATTGGATGAACCGTTCGCCGGCATCGACCCGATCGCGGTGACCGATATCCAAGCCATCATTTTCCATCTCAAGGAGCGCGGCATCGGCGTGCTCATCACGGATCACAACGTGCGCGAGACGCTGCGCATCACCGACCGCGCCTACATCGTCCACGACGGAGCGGTGTTTCGAAAAGGGACTCCAGCCGATCTAGCAAACGATGACGAAGTCAAGCGCATCTACCTGGGCGCAGATTTTCGTTTGGACTAGAATCAGGATTGTAGTGGTGTGATTGAAGAAGCCGGCCGTCGCAGTCGATTGAAAGGGCAGCGCTGCGCGCCGGACTTGGAATGGCGATAACCCAGAAGCTCCAGACACGGCTTTCCAAGAAGCTCATCCTGACGCCATCGCTGCAGCAGGCCATTAAGCTGCTGCCGATGACGACGCTCGAGCTCATGGACATGCTGAACCAGGAGGTGGTCGAAAACCCCCTGCTGGAGGAAGTCACCACGGAAGAGCTTCAGCAGGCCGATGCCGAGGCCCAGGTGGAAAAGCCGGACCCCGAACCTGAACCTCCGAGTGAGAAGCAGGACACGTGGGACGACGCTGACTACGAGTACTTCTTTGGCGACTATCTCGACGAGGGATACCGTCCGAGAGTGCCGAGGGAGGTCAAGGACCTTCCGCCGATCGAGAATACCCTGTCCACTGTCGGATCGCTCTCAGAGCATCTGATGTGGCAGCTCTCGGCGCTGAGCGATGACGACCTGACCCGCAAGATCGGCACTGCCATCATCGGTAACATCGATGACGACGGTTATCTGGTGGCCTCGACCGACGAGATCGTGGCTATGGGGGGCTGGCCCGAGTCGGACGTCGAACGAGTACTGGCCATCGTCCAGGAGTTTGATCCTGTCGGCGTCGCCGCGCGGAACCTCCGTGAGTGCTTGCTTCTCCAACTGAAGCATCTCGGCATGGAGAACACATACAGCGAGACGATCATTCGCGACCACATCGGACTGCTCCAGAAGCATCAGCTGCCCGAGCTCGCCCGCCGCCTCGAACTGACGATCGAAGAGGTCAAACAGCACATCGACATCATCCGTCGTCTCGATCCCAAGCCGGGGACGCGCCACAACCCGTCGCAGTCGCAATACGTGATTCCGGACGTGTATATCGTCAAGGTTGAGGACCAGTACGTGGCGATGCTCAACGAGGAAGGCTTGCCGCAGCTGCGGATCAGCCCGGTCTATCGTCGGACGCTGGACAAGAACAGCAAGAACAGTGATGAAACTCGTTCGTATGTCAAAGAGAAGTTTCGATCGGCCTTGTGGCTGATCAAGTCGGTCGACCAGCGTCAGAAGACCATTCACAAGGTCGCGACGAGCATCATCAACTTCCAACGGGAGTTCCTGGACCAGGGCATCGAACACCTGCGCCCGCTGGTTCTTCGGGATGTTGCCAATGACATCGGAATGCACGAATCCACTGTGAGCCGGGTCGTCAACAACAAGTACATGCACACGCCCCAGGGTGTGTTCGAGATGAAATACTTCTTCCACAGTGGGATCCACAGTTCCTACGGAGAGAGTGTTTCGTCGGTGACGATCAAGCAGCGGATCAAGAAGATCGTCGAGGCCGAGGACCCACAAAAGCCCTTGAGCGACTCTCGCATCGTCGGTATGCTTCAGGAAGAAGGATTGATTCTGGCGCGGCGGACGATTGCCAAGTATCGCGAAGAGCTGAAGATTCCGACATCCAGTCAGCGCAAGGTGCTCTACTAATCCCAGGACCCACTGGATTCGGCGATTAGATGCCCGCGAACGATGAAGACGACGGTCACCGGACGTCACGTTGAAATCACTTCAGAAGTGCGCGAGCTGATTCTCCGTAAGCTGGAGAAGCTCGAACGTGTCCTGAACGACAGTGCGGTGTCGGCTCAGGTCATCTTGAGCCAGGAGCACTCCACCTGCACCGCGGAGGTCGTGCTGCATGCGCGTGGCGACCACGTGCTGCATGGCGAAGGGGAGAACCCGACCTGGGCCCGGGCCATCGGCATCGCCATCGACAAGGTCGATCAGCAAGCCCACACGCTCAAAGGCAAATGGGAGACACGTCGCCGTCGCGCGGTCGTTGACGCCCTGCCTGACGATTAGGACGCAGCGTTACGTCCCTTCGCGCCATGCGCGCCACCCAGCGACATCACCTGAGCGCAGGTCATGACGCATGAAGAGTAGCCGCCGCACGCCGGTCTTGATCGGCACCGAGGCTCGTTTCGTCGTGCTCACGGGCCTGTCCGGCTCTGGGAAATCCGAAGCGATCAGAGCGCTCGAGGACCTGGGCTACTTCTGTGTTGACAACCTACCCACCTCGCTGATGGCGACCTTCGCCGACATGTTGAGCCGGCGAAACCGCCCGATTGGGCGCGCCGCGGTGGTCGTCGACATGCGTGACCCGCACTTTCTCCGTCAGTTCCCCAGCGCCCTCCGAGACCTGCGTCGTCGGAAGACGCTGGGAGCCGTGGTGCTCTTCCTGGAGGCCAGCGATGCCGCGCTGGTCCGACGCTTCTCTGAAACTCGGCGGCCGCATCCAATAGGAGCCGACCAGGTGCTCGACGGCATTCTTCAGGAGCGAGAGCAACTCGAATCCGTCAAGCAGCTCGCCGACAAGGTCTTTGACACGTCGGATCTCACGGTGCACGAGTTGCGACGCGTCTTCATGGATCTCTCTCGCGGCGGACCCGATAAGCAACTCGTCGTGACGTTGGTCAGCTTCGGCTACAAGCACGGCATTCCGCTGGAGGCCGACCTGCTGCTCGATGTTCGCTTCTTACCCAATCCGCATTTCGTGCCAGCCCTGCGCCCGCTCACCGGACGTGACCGCGGCGTCCAGGAGTATGTCGACAAGGCGGAGGCAGCCGGGACGTTCCTCGACAAGACCACCGACTTGTTGGGTTTCTTGATCCCACAGTATTCGAGTGAAGGGAAGAGCTACCTCACGGTCGGCATTGGATGTACCGGCGGCCGTCATCGATCGGTCGTGATCGCCGAACGGTTACGACGCCGACTGCCACGACTCGCAGGCATTCGGCTTCGGGTCAAGCATCGAGACATCTTCCTGGAGTAGGGCGGAGAGGAGAACCGTGACCAAACCGGACGTGACGCGCGTTGACAAACCGTGGGGCTACGAGCTGCACTGGGCGAAGACCGATCGGTATGTGGGCAAGATCATTCATGTCGATGCCGGACATGCGCTTAGTCTGCAGTATCACAACGTGAAGGATGAGACGATTCTGCTGTGGAGCGGTCGGCTGGAGTTCGAGATCATCCGCGATGGGAAGACGACCACCTTTGAGATGACGCCGGGCGAACGTGTCCACGTCACGCCCAAGACGGTCCACCGGATGACGGCAGTTGAGGATTGCGACATCATCGAGGTCTCAACCCCGGAGCTCGACGACGTCGTGAGATTGGAAGACCGCTACGGCCGCGCCGACTCGTAGTGCCCCCCCGTCCTGAGGCTGAGCCACGTTGTGCCGATGCCGGTGGGACGGGATACAGCGCCTAGAAGGGGATGTCGTCCTCGGTCAGCTCGGATGGCTCACTCGGCCCGCCCGGCCCGGGTGGGCCGGTAGGATGACCCGGGTCGTCGCCGCGAGACATACCCCCGCCGCCTCCGCCGCCCCGTCCGCCCAGCAGCACGACCCGATCGGCACGGGTCTCCGTCGTGTATCGCTTGTTTCCATCCCGATCGTCCCATTGCCGAGTCTGGAGACGTCCCTCGATATAGATTTGACGGCCCTTCAGGAGATACTCCTGGAGCGTTTCCGCTGTCTTCCCCCAGAGCACCACTCGATGCCACTCCGTCTTCTCCTGCCGCTGTCCGCCCTTGTCGGTCCAGACATCGGTCGTGGCCAGACTTAACGTGGCGACCGCAGTCCCGCCTGAGGTGTATCGGATCTCGGCGTCACGGCCGAGGTTGCCCACGAGGATGACCTTGTTCACGCTGCCCATAAATGTCCGCCCTCTACGGTTGGCTGATTCGGTCGAGGGCCTGCTGTGCGAGCGTGGCCATCGTACTGTCTGGATAATTCGTGGCCACGAGCTCGAACGCCTGCCGGGCGCGGTCGGTTTCGCCCAATCGGTCGAGGGCCAACCCCCGCTTGTAGGAGGCTTCCGGAACGACGTCACCGTCCGGGTGATTCAAGAGCACCTGTTCGAACGCCGCCACCGCTTCACGGAACTGCCCGTCCGCATAGTAGGTCTGGCCAATATAGAACTGTGCGTCATCTGCAAGCTCAGACCGTGGGAACGTCTTTAGGTACGCTTCAAACCCCTCGACGGCCAACACCCACTGGCCGTTCGTGTAGTCGGCCCAGGCCGTGTCATACGTGCGGCGCGGTGACACACCTGGACTCGTCGCGGCCACCGGCGGTGGCGCGACCGAATCGGCTAGGGGCTCGAGGGGTAGACCGGTCTCCGGGTCGGTGAGTAACTGAGTCATCGGAACCGCCATCGGTGGTATCGCTACCCGCAGTGCCTCGACCTCCTGTGACATGGACGAAATCCGAACGCTCGTGTCGTCGAGCTTTTCCCGCAGGATTCTCACATCGCCCGCGACGCCGTCCACCTGCAATCGCTGATCCGCGAAGGCCCGCACCGTTGCCTCGGCCTGGGTCGCCAATTGCGTCGTCAGGAGCTGGAGCGATTCGTCAAGTGCCGAGATCTGCAGCTGCAGCCGCATAGTCTGCTCGTGCAACATGCGCAGGTCGGCCATGATCTGCTGACGCTCCCGGTTCTGGCCGTTCGCTTGCCCTGAAAACGCCAGAAGGGTCGTGGCCATCAGGCACGTGACGATGACACCGCGGCTCATATTATCTGCCCCCATCCCAATTCAGATTAGCGCAAACCTCGACGCTACGAAAGTCCGCCTTACCGATCGGTGATCACAAAATGAGCCCGTCGGTTTCGTGCCCACGCCTCGGGGGTGTGCCCAGGATCGAACGGGAACTCCTTCCCGTAGCTGACGGTATTGATCCGATCGGAGCCTAACCCCAAGCCCATGAGGTACTCCTGAGCCACCAAGGCCCGTCGCTCGCCGAGACCCAAGTTGTACTCGGGGCTGCCGCGCTCATCACAGTGCCCCTCGATCGTGATGACCCAAGTTGGATAGCGTCTGAGGATGTCGGCGTTTGCCTCGAGAACCGATTGCCCCTGTGGGCTCAACTCGGATCGATCGTACTCAAAAAACACAGGCTGGAGCGGCGACTCGCGGTTGAGATCCTCCAAACTACGTGCCGCGAACTCATCCTCTTCGCCGATCGGGGGTGGGGTTGGGGGCGATGGAGGTGGCCCCGGGGGGGGCGGCGGTGTGCGGCTCGTCTGGCCTGCTGGCGGCGGTGGCGGCGGCGCGTCAGGCTGCACTGGCGGTGGGTTGCGAACACAGGCCGCGGCGACCATGCCAGCCAGCGCAAGTCCCAAGAGTCGGGCCACGAGTGTCACTCCACTACTACGCATCGAATCTCCCTCGTGAAACGCAACCGATTCATGGCGACCAGCTCGGCATCTCGTTGTTTCCAACGTTCGTGATCCGCCGAAGACCTCGTCCATCGCGTCCGATCACCCAGACTTGTTTGTTGCCACTCCCACGGGTCGACGAGAAGGCGATGTGCCGTCCGTTCGGCGCATAGCTTGGACTCTCGTTGGTGCCGAGACCGAAGGTCAGCTGACGGACTTCGTTGGTCGCCAGATCGAGGACCTTGATGTCGTGCCCAGGTCCAGTCTGCGATGAATACGCGATCTCGTTGTACGGCGCGGGTGACCAGGTCGGGCGATCACAATGTGATTCGAATGTGAGTCGTCGCAAACCCGTCCCGTCGGCGCCGACCACATACAGCTGCGGCGAACCGGTTCGGTCAGATATGAAGGCCAGTTGGTGCCCCTGAGGTGACCAGGTCGGACTGGTGTCGATGCCGGGATGATTCGTGAGGCGTCGTAACCCACTCCCGTCCGCGTTGATGGCATAGAGCTCTGGCTGTCCGTCACGGTTGGAGGTGAACGCGAGCTGGGTTCCATCCGGGGACCAGGCAGGCAGCCAGTTCTGCACGTCTGAGGTTCCACTCGCCGGCGACTCGAGCCGACCCTGGTAGATGTGCGAGACGAGGACATCCATATACGGGCGCCACGCCGTGTAGGCGATTGCGCGGCCATCCGGAGACCAGGCCGGGTTATTGTTGAGCGTTCGACTGATGGTGACCCGCCTGACGTTCACGCCGTCATAGTCCGCGAAGTACACCTCCTTGGTCGCACGGTTCTCGACGAGACCGAGCATCGATTCGCTGTCGCGATCAGAGATGAATGCAATCTTCGACCGCGCGACGCCTCGGAGACCGCGCTGATGCCGGTGGATCTCGTCAGAGAGCTGGTGAGCATACGTCCGCACGCTGGCCAGCGAGCCGGAGTATTCCACGCCGAACGCCGAGGCCATCGACCGCGCATTGAATAACCGAGCCGTGAGCCTGAGCTGATTGTCCTCAACTCGTTCGACGGAGCAACTCACGATGCCATCGGCGCCGAGCTCCCGCCAGGCATCCAGCGGCAGATCGGTGAGCGACCGCGCGGCCGGGATCGACTCATACGTGTCGCGTGCAACCATTCGGAACTCACGCTCGAAATCGAGGTCGTCCCAGAGGACTTCCGCGATGGTCTTCGCGATGGCCACCGTCTCGGCATCGTCTGACAGCGCGAGGCAGTCGGGGACCGCGATTCTCGGCTGCGTGCCGATGCGGTCGCCGATAACTAGATCGACTTCGGACCGAGGGCGAGGGAGTTGGGGCGGTCCATCCGGCTGTTGACCGGACACCAGAACAGCGCTACTGAGCATGCTGACCGACACCAGCGTGCGAAGAATTCGTCTCATCGTCGATACTCGAATGTTAGGCGAACGGTTAGACTGTTTTCCATAAACAAGGCCGGCAGTGGCGGAAGCTCGCGGGTCAAGAGAATGGCGCGACGCGCGCTCTGATCGAGCGCGATATATCCGCTGGACCGGTCGACGCTCACTGCATCGATCCCTCCGTCGCGTCGCACCGTGAAGCGGACGACGGCAGCTCCAGCGGTCTCCTGATTCGAATCCCATCGTTCTCGAATCAGCGACACCATCGTCGCCAGATACTCGGGACAGCAGAAGTCACTCAAACTGAGCTCAGCTCCGCTGCCGCCAAGACCACCAGCAGATAACCCGACACCGATCCCGTCGGCGCCCGTCTCGGACATCGCGTTGCCGTCGCGTAACTGGGGGCCACGGGTCAGCTGCCGCCCCCGAGCCTCCTCGGGTGCGGTCTCGACCTCGCTCTCCGGCTCAACGCGCGGTGCGTCTTCGACCGGAACCATTACCTCAGGGGCCGTGTCCGCTGGGGGCTGGATCCACTGTGGACGCCGCGCCTCTATCAGAGGGATGACCTGCTGGATCGGGCGTGCCCCGAGTGGCGTGAGCCCGCCCTCGCCGGGACCATCCGGACCTCCCAATCGAATACTCATCGAGACAGGCTCATCCTCCGTGATGTCGAGCAACGTCGCAGGTGCGGCCAGGAGGGCGACAACCGCGACCAGATGCACCCCCACCGACACGGCGAGAGTCCGACGTAACCCGTCGGATTCTGTGGCTCGCTCCGACAACACCTGTGAGGCGGCTTCTCTCACGAGCTTGTGACCTACACACGACAGATCTGGCTATTCGGGCGGCCCTGCCACCGTGTGCGTCTGCCGAAGGACGGTGTCCATAGTCTGTCGCACCGGGACGTCACCGCCTTCGAATTAGGGCCGCGGGAGCTCGGTGATGAGACCGACTTCCTGCACCCCTCCGGCCTTGAGCTCGTCCATCACGTTGATCAGCTCCTGGTACGTAATCCCGCCGTCGCCACGCACAAAGACCTGGCGGTCACTCTGGCCGTCCATGACCTGCTGGATCAATTCGCGTAAAACTTCAAACCGAACCGGCTCCTCGTCGACCTGAAGCACCTGGTCGGAACGAAAGCTCATCGGAATCGTGACAAAGATCCGCTCCGAGCTGATCTGGTCGGCACGGCGCGACTCAGGAAGACTCACATCTAGACCTCTCTGCATCATCGGTGCCGCTACCATGAAGATGATCAGCATGACCAGCATGACGTCGACGAGTGGGACGACGTTGATCTCCGACAGTGCCGTCCCGACCCGCGGACCACGCCGACCTCGATGTCCACTGCCATGCCCGCCCTGCGGTTGAATCTTCGGCATTCTCGTGTCCTACGAAAAATTCCTCTCGGCGATATTGAGGAACTCCAGTGAAAAGTCGTCGAGCGACGCGGCCATCTCCTTCACCCTTTGCGTAAGGTGGTTGTAGAAGTAGACCGCCGGAATCGCGGCGAAGAGTCCCGCCGCCGTCGCGACGAGTGCCTCGGCAATCCCCGGGGCCACAACCGCCAGACTTGTCGAACCGGTGTCACCGATTCCCTGGAAGGCGATGATAATCCCCCACACCGTCCCCAGGAGCCCAATAAACGGGGTGATACTCGCGGTTGTGGCCAAGAACGGCACCCGGCGTTCCAGCTTCGCAACCTCCGTGGTCGAGGCCCTCAGCAAGGCGCGGTCAAGCGCGTCGAAGCTCTTCAGTGTTGGACGCGCCGTCGGATTATCGGACTCATGGGTCGGCTCGGTCGAGGCGTCCGGTTGCCGAAGCTGCGCGTTGAGCTCGACATACCCCGCCTGAAACACACCTGTCAGCGGGCTCTTCGCCAACGACTTGCACACCGACTGCACCTCTGAGAACTTGCTGCTTCGACGGAACACCTCGATGAAGCTCGCGGTTTGACGATGGACCGACTGGAACTGGACGAGCTTGAGCAGAATGACGGCCCACGACACGATCGAGAAAACGATCAGGATAAGAAGGACAACTTGAGATGGGAGTGAGGCTCGAAGAATCAGTCCCAGAACGCCGCCGCCAAACCCCTCCTCCGACGCTTCGACGACACCTGGCGTCTGAAGAAAGGAATGGGCGTAGAAGAAAAAATTACGCACCCAAACCCCTTCGAAGTGACACTGGCGCGCCGCTGGGATAGCGCAGTCCTGCGAAGATACCACGCGCCCCTCGATGCTGTCAAATGTATGATACGATGGAACTTCCTTCTCTTGGTTCCCGTCACCGTTCGCGATTGGATCGGCGTCAATCCTGCCGACATCGGGTCGACGAAGCGGCGGTCCAGATGATTCGATTTCTCAGCATCCAGAACCTCGCGGTCGTGGATGAGCTCGAGCTCGAGCTCCAGGCGGGTCTGACAGTCCTGACCGGCGAGACCGGGGCGGGAAAATCAATCATCCTTGGCGCGCTGGGGCTCCTCGTTGGCGGTCGCGCCGCCAGTGACCTGGTTCGGACCGGCGAGGGGCGCGCACGTGTCCAGGCAACCGTCGAGGACGACGCGGGACACGACATGATCCTCAGGCGAGAGGTCACCGCTCAGGGCCGTAGTCGCGCCTTTATCGGCGACACGTTGGCGACGGCAAGTGCGCTCCAAGAGGTCGGTCGCCGCTTGGTGGATCTTCACGGCCAGCATGACCATCAGGCACTGCTTGATCCGGTAAATCATCTCACGCTCCTCGATACCTACGCAGGTCTGGATGACGAGATCTCGGCCGTGGGCGACGCCTATCGCGAGTGGCGGGCGGTTCGCGGTCGACTGGACCAGCTGCGACGGAGCGACCGCGACCGGGCCGACCGAGTTGATCTGCTCACGTTTCAGGATCAAGAGATCGATCGTGTCGCGCCAACCGTGGGGGAGGACACGACGCTGCAGGCCACGCGTCTAAAGCTGGCGAACGCTGACCGGCTGGCAGCGCTGTGCGGCCAGGCCTATGTCGCCCTGTATGAACGAGACGATTCCATCCTGGCCGGTCTCGGCCAGGTGTGGCGGCACATCGACGAGCTCGCCGAGCTAGACCAACAGTTTGCGACGCATGCCCAGTCGCGGGCAGGTGTGGAGTCTCAGCTTGAAGACCTGGCGTTCTTTCTCAGGTCGTACTCCGCGAAGATCGACGTGTCACCAGACGAGCTGGCCGCGGTCGAGGAACGGCTGGCCGAGCTGGAGCGCCTCAAACGAAAGTATGGTCCGACCCTTGATGACGTGGTGGCGCACCGCGAGCACGCGGAGCAAGAGCTCAAGGCGCTCGCGGAGGGCAGCGAGCAGCTGGAGACGCTACAGCACGAGGAGACAGACCGACGGGCGAGCTACGACCGCGTGGCGCAGACATTGTCACGCGCCCGACGAGGCGCCGCTCCACGGTTGGCTGCCGAGCTGCAGCAGGTGCTCTCCGACCTCGCGATTCCCCGCGCTCGATTCGAGGCGCGATTCGAACCGGTTCCGCTGCCCGAGACCCAGTGGACCGAGCGTGGTGTCGACACAGTCGAGTTCTTCTTCTCCGCCAATCTCGGTGAGACGCTACGCCCTCTGGCCAAAGTTGCTTCGGGCGGCGAGCTCTCGCGTGTGATGCTGGCACTCAAGACGTTGGCCACGACCGACCACCCTGGGAAGACACTGGTGTTCGATGAGGTCGATGCCGGCATCGGCGGCGTCGTGGCAGATCGCGTCGGAGCGATGATGAAGCATCTCAGTCACGAGTATCAGGTCATCTGCGTGACGCATCTCCCGCAGATCGCGGCGTACGCCACGGCGCACCACCACGTGTCGAAGGTCGTTCGCGAGGGTCGAACTATTACACAGATCGAAGAACTGGCCGAAGAGGGTAGAGTGACCGAGCTTGCACGACTGATGACCGGCGCTGATTCGGCTGGTGCCCGCGTAGGTGCAAGAGAGATGCTGAAAGGCAAAGAAAATACGAAAGGCGAAAGCGAAAGGCGAAAGGCGAAAACTCGTGGCTAGAAAGGTGTGTATCGAGACATTTGGCTGCCAGATGAACGTCCACGACTCCGAGCGCGTCGCGGGCCTCCTTGAACAGGCTGGATACGAGCTCACGGACGACGTTGAAGAGGCGGATCTCGTGGTCGTCAATACGTGCAGCGTCCGAGAACGCGCCGAAGACAAGCTGTTCAATCGCCTCGCCTTGCTGACCGCCGAGCGAGCACCGGACACCCAACCGATGGTCGCCGTCATTGGATGCGTCGCCCAGCAAGAGGGCGAGAGGATCTTCAGCCGCGTTCCAGGCGTCGACGTAGTTGTCGGAACCCAAGCCCTTCGCCAGTTGCCGGTACTCGTAGCGGAGGCCGAACACTCAGGGACCCACCAGTTCGATATCAACCCCTACGACGACGTGTCTTTCCCGCTGGGTATCGCCGTCAGACATGACCCGGTGCGGGCCTTCATCACGATTATCGAAGGTTGCAACGATTTCTGCGCCTTCTGTGTTGTGCCCTACACCCGGGGCCATGAGCGGATGCGTCCGTCCAAAGAAATCGTCGAAGAGGTCCGTCAGGCGGCGGACGCTGGCCACCGCGAGATCCACCTACTCGGACAGATCGTCAACCACTATCGGGCGCCCGATCTGGCAGATTGTGACTTCGCCAAATTGCTCGAGCTCGTTCACGAGGTGCCGAAGGTTGAACGTATTCGCTTTGCAAGCCCGCACCCCCGACATGTCACCCAGGGGATGCTCAACACGATGCGGAACCTCCCAAAAGTTTGCAGACATCTCCACTTGCCGGTGCAGTCAGGGTCCACTGCGGTCCTCCGTGCTATGCGCCGGCGCCACAGCCGCGATGACTACCTTCACCTGGTCGAAAAAATCCGCCACACCATCCAGGACATCGCCCTATCGACCGATATGATAGTTGGGTTCCCAGGTGAGACACACGAGCAGTTTGAGGAAACTCTGTCGCTGACGGCGGCGGTTGGTTATCATAGCATGTTCTCGTTCAAGTACTCGGAGCGACCCAATACCCTGGCGGCACACCGGCTTCCGGACAGCGTGCCGGAATCCGAGAAGACGGTTCGAATCATGGCGCTGCAGGCTCTTCAGAAGTCGATTCAGACCTCGCTACACGAGCGACAGGTCGGACGAACGGTCAGTGTTCTGGCCGATTCCAGAAGCCGGAGACGTCGTGAGGAGCTCTCCGGGCGAACCAGTCAGAATACGGTCGTCAACTTCCCAGGTCAGGCTGACTGGATAGGGCACACCGTCGATGTTTCTATCCAACGGGCCGGACCGAACAGCCTCTCCGGAGAAGTGCTTGCGCTGGATTCGCGACTGGTCCCCACCCTCAGGAAGCCGCCAAAGCCGAACGCGACAGCAGCGGCACCTGGAGCCTAGAGAGGGCAGAGCTGGCCATGCTGATCGAGATGACGATCAAGGGCTTGATGGTCGACCCGATCACGAACATGCCGATCGTGATCCTTCGCGATGAGGACGGCCAACACGTCCTCCCGATCTGGGTCGGGATCTTCGAAGCCAACGCGATTGCGCTTCAGATCGCGAACATCGAGACCCCTCGGCCGATGACCCACGACCTTCTTCGCAATATCATCGAAGACCTCAAGGCCGACGTCGAGAAGATCGTGGTATGCGACCTCAAGGACAACACCTTCTACGCCCTCATCCATCTTCGTCTCGGCGGGGAAGTGGTGGCCATCGACGCGCGCCCGAGCGACGCCATCGCGCTCGCCCTTCGGGTCCGCGCACCGATCCTCGTGGATGAGGTTGTCATCGACAACGCGAAGACCCTCGACTTCTCACCAGACAAGGCCGACTCGGAGCAGCTCGCCAAATGGCTCGAGAGCCTCGACCCTGAGGATCTCGGCAAATACAAGATGTAAAGAGGCATCGATTGTCGGCCGGCCGACAATCTGACTAAGCCGTACATTTTCAACGACTTGATACCGATCTTTATATCAGGTCATCTTACCCACGGTCTCATCGTTCTTGACAGCGCCTCCCGCGCATTCCTAGAATAGCCGGGCCTTGACCAACGACCCAAGCAACGCGCTTGTCCCACACAATGACCCAATGACAAGTCACGGTACAGCGGTTCGATGATCGTCGCGATTGCCAACCAGAAGGGCGGAGTCGGCAAGACGACGACCGCGATCAATCTGGCGTCCGCGCTTGCCCTTCGCGGCAAGCCGACGCTTCTGATTGACCTCGACCCTCAGGCGAACAGTACCCTCTCGTTCGTCGAGCGAGAGGCGCTCGACCGAAGCATCTTCGATGTGATCGCCGATCCAACCTGCGCGCTCGAGGAGGTTGTCAAGCCGGCGTTGAATCAAGAAAACCTCTGGGTCGCGCCGGCGCGCATTTCGCTCGCCAAGCTCGAGGCGCGGTTGATCGGAGAACTCGACGCACACTTCCGTCTCAAGGACCGGATCGAGCCCATTCGAGAGCGATTCCCGTACGTGGTGATCGACTGCCCACCAACACTGGGTCTCCTGACCGTCAACGCTCTCGTCGCCGCGACCCATCTGCTCATTCCGATTCAGTCATCGTACTTCGCACTTGAAGGAACTGACGACCTCCTTGAAACGATCGAAAAGGTCCGGTCCAGAGCGAACACCGGCCTGCAGATTCTTGGCGTGTTGATTACGATGCACGACCGACGAACGTCGCTGGCGCGTGATATCCAGCATCAGATTCAAAAGGTGTTCGGCGCGAAGGTGTTTGATACGGTGATCTCCAAGAACGTCCGACTCGAAGAAAGCCCGGCCTACCGGGAGGCGATCTTCAGCTTTGCACCCGATTCGACCGGCGCCGCCGACTATTACAGATTGTGCGAGGAGGTGATGGACCGTGCCTAGGCGGGGACTTCCGCAAACCGTTGGAATGCGTCATGACGCACACTACGTCGATGCCCTGGCAGCCTCGTCCGGAGCGCCGGTTGGACGACTGATTCCAATTGATCAGCTTGACCCAAACCCTGATCAGCCGCGGCAGGTCATGGGCGACCTATCCGAGCTGATGGCGTCGATCGTCGAGAAGGGCATTATCGAGCCGCTCATCGTTCGCCAACGTGTGGACCGCTTCCAGATCATCGCTGGGGAACGTCGCTACCAGGCGGCCGTTCAGGTGGGCGTTCGGGAGGTCCCGGTCATCATCAGAGACGTCGACGACGGCGAGCTGATTGAGATCGCGCTGATCGAGAACATTCAGCGTAAGGACCTGACCCCATTCGAGGAGTCTGACGCGATTCAGTCTCTTGGCGACACCTTCAACTATACCCATGAAGAGCTCGCCAGACGGCTTGGAAAGTCGCGAACGTCGATTACCGAGTCACTCACCCTCAATGCGATGCCGGACGAGGTCAAGAGTTTGTGTCGGCTGGCCGAGATCAACTCCAAGTCGGTGCTGCTGCAGGTCGCACGTCAGGCAGACGAGAAAGCGATGTTGAAGTTCGTCGAGCAGATCACCCGCGCCGGTGGCATCACAAGGGCTGAGGCGAGAAAGGCGACTGCCGCACCGGCGCGAGGGCGGCCGAACGCCTACGTCTTCAAGTATGCGGCGCCATCCAAAGCGTTCAAGCTGCAGCTCAGGTTTCGGAAGGCGAAAGTCGGTAAAGGTGAGCTCATCAAGGCTCTCGAGGACATTCTCGAGGAGCTCCGTTCGCGGTGATCCGTCGTTAGGTTAACATAACACCCATTATTGGACCCACTAAAACTCAGGAAATGGGCCTGGCTAAATCGGTTCCTCGTGGCTCCTAGGCCTCCCGTGTTCTGCCTTCCATACGGAACTTTCCACCGATTCCGATTTCCTCTACAGGGAACGCGGTAGAATCCTTTCAGTCACGGAAGTCATCGCGCATGCTGCGTATCATCGACCGCTATATCCTTCGCGAGGTCATCCCGCCGTTCTTCCTGGCGCTCTTCGTGTTCACGTTCCTGCTGATGATTCCTCCCATCATGGAGGTGGCCGAGGAGCTGATCTCGAAGGGCGTCGATGCGATGACGATTGTGAAGCTGATGGCGACCCTGATCCCACAGGGCCTCGGCATCACGATCCCGATCGCCTTGCTGCTTGGGGTGTTGATGGGATTGGGTCGGCTCTCGAGCGACCGGGAAACAGTGGCGTTGCAGGCTTGCGGCGTGAGCCTCTTCCGGATGATCGTTCCACTCACATTGCTGGGGGTGGTGTCGACGCTGGCCACGGCGTTTGTCCTGATCACTGCCCTGCCAGACGCGAACCAGGCCTTCCGGGAGATCACGTTTCGGACGGTCGCCAATCGGGCCGAAGGCGAGATCAGGCCGCGTGTATTCGACGAGTACTTTCCCAACGTCGTCCTGTATGTGCGGGAGGTCTCGACGACTGGCGACGGGTGGTCGGACGTCCTGCTGGCCGACACACGGGCATCTGAACAGCCCGATATCTATGTCGCCGAGCACGGTCGGGTCGTGCTCGACAGTGAACAGCGGCGGGTTGATATTGTCCTGACCAAGGGCAGCGGACATCAAGTCGACCCATCCGAGCCCGAGACCTACGAAGTACACGACTTTGACGAGATCGTGATCGGGCTGGACTCTGACACCGTCTTCCCTCGTACCGGTCCGCAGCGCGGCTACCGCGAGCTGTCGGTCGCGCAGCTGCAGGACGAGGCCGACCGAATGACGGCGGCTGGTCTCTCGCCTCACCGACCGGTCATGGAAATCCATCGGAAGTTCTCGATCCCGGTGGCCTGTCTGGTCTTCATCCTGATCGCGCTGGGGTTAGGCGTGACGAGCCGAAAGGATGGCAAGCTCGCCAGCTTCGCACTGGGAACCGGGGTCATCTTTGCGTACTACGTCATCATGTATGGCGCCGAGGCCATGGCCAAGGGTGCGCTGGTGTCGCCACAGCTGGCGATGTGGTTACCGAATATCCTGCTCGGCCTTTTTGGGGTCGGTCTCGTTGTCTGGCGGTCGCGCTCCGTGGAGCGACGCATCCTCCTTCCGTTTCTCCCCAGACGGGTACCGACGGTTGAGGATCCGACAGGAAACGAACATAAGACGAAGGTATCGCTTGCCGGCTCCACAGCCCCGCAGCTGGGCCGGGTCAAGCTCCACATCCTCGACTGGTATGTCATCAGGGTTTACCTGGGTGTCGCTGGACTCGCCTTCGTCGGCCTGCTCGGTATCTTCTATATCTCGACCTTCATCGATCTCTCGGACAAGCTGTTCAAGGGTGAGACGACCGGCTTCCGTCTACTGGAGTACTTTTGGTACGCGACGCCACAGTTCGCCTACTACGTCCTTCCGATCGCCGCACTGGTCGCCACCCTGGTCACGGTCGGCCTGTTGACCCGGAGCAGTGAGCTCACCGTGATGAAGGCGTGCGGGATCAGTTTGTACCGAGCCGCTCTCCCGATCTTTGTGATTAGTCTCGTCTGGAGCGGCGTGCTCTTTGGCATGAGCGAAAGCATCCTCGCGCGCGCCAATCGCCGCGCCGAGGCGATCAACCACGAGATTCGAATCGGCACCCCCAACACCGTCGACGTGATGAACCGGCGATGGGTCGTCGGTAAGAACGGGTCGATCTATCACTATCTGTCGTTCGAGCCCGAGCGCGACGAATTCGGAAGCCTGTCGGTCTATGACTTCCGCGGACGCCCGTGGCACCTGGTGCGACGAACCTTTGTCGAGCACGCGACGTTCGCGGAGGGACGAGGCATATGGAACGGCGAGCGAGTGTGGGTGCGAGATCTTGTCTCTACAGCCGACGATGGCAGCGCGCTGGTCACGAGCGAGGTGCAGCCTCTGGCATTCCTCGAGCCGCCGGATTACTTCGAGACGGAGCCACCGGACGCCGAATTGATGAACGTACGCGAGCTTGGTACCTACGTGGATGAGCTGAGCGCCAGCGGTTTCGACGTTGTCCAACTTGTCGTGGCGTTGCACCGCAAGATCTCGTTTCCGTTCGTCACGCTGGTGCTGACGCTGATCGCCGTCCCGTTTGCCGTCACCATGGGTCCGCGCGGTGCGTTGTACGGTGTTGGCGTCGGTATCTCCATCGCCTGCTCGTACTGGATCGTGATGAGCGTCTTTGGGGCGATTGGCAGTGCCGGCCTGCTGGCGCCGATGCTCGCGGCGTGGGCACCCAACCTCCTCTTCGGTGCATCCGCAACGTACCTGTTGCTGACGGTGCGAACCTGAGGTCCGCACCGTCGCTTCACCAGCGTTCGAGACGGAGCCGGCGCACCGTCACCGCCGCAGCACTTCCGGGCCGTGCGTTGGCCAGTTCAGCCACCAGAAGAAGTGAGTCGATCGCGGTGCGGTCTACCCTGCCATTCGGACCGGGATCCACCGGGTCGAAGTCATCAAACGCGAGGGTCACTCTGCGTGGCACGGTGTCAGCGTAGAACGACCGTCGCCATCGGTACTCCGCGGCGAGCGCCCCGGCCCGGAGGTGCACGAAGAGCCGCACCGGTCGATCGGCGACGATATTGAACACCACGCCGTCGAACGCCTCCAGTGTGGCACCCTGGACCGGTCGCATTGCCGCCGCATACGGACTTCCTGTCGCTGAATCGGAGAGTCGATAACGAAACAGCATCCGGCCTGAGTCCGTCGTGACCTCCGCGGCACTGTTCGGATCGTGTTCCACGGACCAGACTCCGCCCTGGGCCTTGGTCCGACCCATCAGCGTGCGCCGTGCGGTTGGAGTGCGCGGATGCGGTGGAGGCTCGACCGGGGGATCACCGACGATAATGGCGTTGCCAACAATCCACGGCACTGCCTCTCCTGCAACGCCGTTCACCCGAACTTCGACCCGATAGACGGCCGGTTGGTCCACACGATAGCGAAGCTCCTCGTCGGTGACCGTGTGAACGGTCCGACCATTCGCCAGGAGCACGATGTCGGTGCCCGGCGGCGCCGCCGCTGCCGCTCGAAACTCCACGGCCGTTCCGGCAGGGACCCTCTCCCCCATCGAGTAGGTCCGCGCCGATCCGATCGCCTCGAACTGAAACGCCGCAGGTGAAGCCAGCGCGTCGACAACCGTGTACGTTCGCCCCGCACGGATCGCGTTGAGAAGGAGCTCGGCATCCGAAAGAGCGTCGCCGGTGAACGGCCTGTCGAGCTCCACACGTAAAGAGAAGGTTCGCAAAAGATCGACGTAGTCGGGAAACGCCAACCCCAACGACACACGTCCCTCTTCGGGTGTTCCGGTCGCGACCCGACCGTGCGCGTCGTGACCGGCGAGCCCGACCGTCTGGCGACGCCGCGACGCGCGGTCCCACACGGCGAGCGCGTCATCCGGCCGATTCAGCAACGATGCGAGTGTCTCGCTGGGCCGGAGTGGGTACCGCACGGCGGACGTCAACAAACGTAGACGCGATTCATCCCGCCACTCGCTATCGGCATTGAGCCATTCGACCGCATCGACGGCCAGCCCGGAGTCGCGCCAGCCCAGACCGGTCTTTGGAGACGTCGGGTGCGCGACCACACCAAACCCACCCAGCCGACGTACGTCCTCGACCACCGTGTCGGGTTCGCCACCCAACGGATACGGCGTTTGTGGGAGACCAACGGCGATGTAATGGCCACCGGCCGTACTGATCTCGACGCTGTCGATGGTCAGCACGCCAGACCGATACTGCGGAGGATCGGGGGGGCGGGTACCGTCTCCGTGGTCAGTGGCGATGAGGAACTGGAGCCCGCCCTGGGCAGCGGCGCGGGCGACGTCGTCTACCGATCCCCCGCCGTCGGACCGTGTGGTGTGGATGTGAAACGCCCCTGCAACCGTCGCCGCCGACTCGAGCAGCGGGTCGGACCGGTCGACCACCTGAGGGCGAGGTGGGAGCGTCACCAGTACCCAGGCGAACGCGGCCAGCCCGCAGACGACCGCCGTCAGGACCCACTTGCCCCGGGTGTCCATCTCCTGTCCCTGTTGGGGTTCAGTTTATAGGCCGGCAGCGGTGCAGAGCGCGTCGGCCTTGTCGGTGTGCTCCCACGTGAACTCCGGTTCGGTTCTGCCGAAGTGACCAAACGCAGCGGTCTGGCGATAGATCGGGCGCCGGAGATCCAGCGATTCGATAATCCCCTTGGGCGTCAACTCGAAATGCTCGCGGACGAGACTCGACATCTTCGCCTCTTCGATCTTCCCCATTCCGAACGTCTCGACCAGCACCGACACCGGATCGGCAACGCCGATCGCGTAGGCCAGCTGAACCTGAACCCGGTCGGCCAGACCCGCCGCCACGCAGTTCTTGGCGATGTAGCGAGCCATGTAGGATGCTGACCGATCGACCTTGGTCGAGTCCTTACCGGAGAATGCTCCGCCCCCATGTGGCGCCATCCCGCCGTAGGTGTCGACGATAATCTTGCGACCGGTGAGTCCCGAGTCTCCGTGCGGACCGCCGGTCACAAAACGTCCGGTCGGGTTCACATAGATCTTGGTGTTCGCATCGAGCAGCGCGGCCGGAACGATTTTCCGGATGACCTGGGTCGTGAGGTCTTCGCGAATCTGCTCGCTGGACACGCTATCGCTGTGCTGAGACGAGACGACGACGGCGTCGATCCGAATAGGCGTATCACCTTCGTATTCGACCGTCACCTGCGACTTCCCGTCGGGCCGTAAGTAGTCGAGCCCGCCCGTCCGGCGTGCCTCTGACAAGCCACGCACGAGGCGATGGGCGATCATGATCGGCAGCGGCATCAGCTCCTGGGTTTCGGTGCAGGCATACCCAAACATCAGCCCCTGGTCTCCCGCGCCGCCGGGGTCGACCCCCATCGCGATGTCCGGCGACTGTCCGTGCAGGGCTGACAGCACGGCGCACGTGTCGGCGTCGAAGCCAAACTTGGCGCGGGTGTAGCCGACCTCTCGAACCGCCTGTCGTGCCGCCTCGGCATAGTCACAGGAGTGACTCGATGTGATCTCACCCGCCAGCACGATCAACCCTGTCGTGAGCAGCGTTTCACACGCGACTCGACCCATCGGGTCATTGCGCAGGACGGCATCGAGTACGGCGTCCGACACCTGGTCGGCGATCTTGTCCGGATGACCTTCGGTCACAGACTCGGACGTAAACAGATAACGGCCTGTTCGGCGCATACGAACAAAACTCCTTTGGGTTGAGCGTTCGGATATAGCGGTCGGACTGAAGTCCCGGACGCCCGGTTTCGGAATGGGCAGCGATCACATCGTCGGAGACCGGACCAAGCCCAGAGCCGGCTAACGGTAGCAGAGGGACAACAGACCGGTCAATCGGCTGACCTGCCGCGCGCTTGGACCTTCGCGGCCTGTCCGCATGATCTTCTCATCGCGCCTCTGGAGCCGGGCGGCGCGGCACAGACCTTCTCTTCCGAATCGTGTGGACCCTCCATTACGAACGTGGGTGGAACTCATCGTAGACGGCCTTCAGACGCGCCTCGAGTATGTGGGTGTAGATCTGGGTCGTCGAGAGGTCGGCATGACCCAGCAGGATCTGGATCGAACGCAGATCGGCCCCCCGCTCGAGGAGGTGGGTGGCAAACGAGTGGCGTAAGACGTGGGGGCTCAGCTCATATGGGAGACCGGCCTGCTTGGCATACTTCTTCAGAATCTTCCAGAAGCCCACCCGACTCAGGTGACCACCGCGTGCGTTGACGAATAGCCACGGCGAGTCTGGCGCGGCGAGAGCCGGGCGGGACGTGCGCGCGTACCCACGGATCCACGCGACCGCAGGACGGCCGATCGGTACTAATCGCTCTTTTGACCCCTTGCCCATACAGGTGAGATACCCGGCTTTGAGATTCAGATCCGCTGGCCTGACGGACACCAGTTCTGAGACCCGCATGCCGGTGGCATAGAGCAACTCGAGCAGCGCACGGTCTCGAAGACCGATCGGGGTCGACGTATCTGGCTCCTCAAGCAATTGGTCTACTTGATCGCAGGAGAGGAATCTCGGAAGACTCGGCCACGCGCGCGGCGCCCGCAGCTCATCAGCTGGGTTCTGGCGAAGATGCCCGTCACGCACGAGGAATCGGAAGAAGCCCCGCACAGATGCCACCGCTCGGGCGACGGACCGCGGAGAGAGACCGGCCTCCATCAGTTGCCGGACGAAGGCCTCGAGATCCGACCGCGTCAGCGTCACGACCCGACGCCGAGCAGCAAACCGCAGCAGGCCGGCGAGGTCGCGATTGTAGCTCTCGATCGTATTTGGCGACAACCGGCGAACACCGCGCAACTCGTCAAGATACGCCTCTAGCAACGCAATGTTCGAGCCAGCCATCGACTCTACGGTACACCAGCCGGTGCTGTGCTCGGCTGCGTTGCGTCCCAAGATTTCAGGGTTGTATACTCGTTTTCGAGTCGATCGCCGCGGTTCGAGTTGGCACTTGTGCTACCCACCACCGGGACGGATGCGTATGGTTGGACCGAGACCCTCTGCTGGATTCTTTGGGTGCCTCTGCCTCGTGCTGCTATCGGCATGTGCGACACGTCAGGCCCCGGACACAACCCCCGCGCCAGCCCCCGCGACCCCGGCTGACTTGGAAACCCAAATCGCGCAGTATGTCAGTGCGCAGGTGGCGTTGGCGGCTGACAACGTTGACGACGCCAGAACCGCACTTCGGGACCTGCTGACGATCGCAGACGCGACGACCTCTCCGCTGGTTCGGTCTGCGGCCAGCGCCGCGGACATCGCGACGATGCGTGCTCGCTTCAAGCCGCTGTCGGAGTATCTGGCCGCCCAGGAGCTCCCAGCGGGTTACGCGCGCGCGTATTGTCCGATGTACGACGGTGGTTCGAACTGGATCCAGGCCGACGGGCCGGTCCGAAACCCGTACTACGGCTCGGTGATGCTGACATGCGGTGTCGTCGACGCCGCGCCCGGGGCGCACATGGACCACTCACCGAGACATGGTGGCACGGTCTTCATGGCGCCCGACAGTTTTCATCATATTGAGGGAACGTATCCGGAGGCCGGGATCTTCCGCCTCTACGCCACCGACAACTTCCGCGAGCCGGTCAATATGAGCGAGTGGGGTGGGCGCGCGGTGCTCGAAGAGGAGTACGACGCCGACACCGACGAGTTCACGGAGGTCGTAGCCTTCGACCTGATACCCAGCCCCGACGGAAACTTTCTCGAGGCGGTCGTCGGCGCTCTGCCAGCCCCGACGGACATTATCGCCAAGGTGGCCTTCGGCGTCGGTGGCGAGGAGTTTCCGGAAGAGCGGTTTGATTTCATCTTCTCGGAGTATTCCAGCGACTCCGTGACGCCAGCCATCAGTTTGACTGCGGAGGGCACCGACGCTGCGGTCCCGCTCGCCACCCGAATTCAGCCGGAGATCCCACAGCTGACGAGCGAACTGGTCTCGGAGATCGGTATTCGCGCTCAGGAGCTGCGGGAGCTTGTGACTGCGGGTCGGTTCACCGAGGTCTTTATTCCTGCGTTGCAGGGGAAGGCCCTGGCGCTCGAGCTGGAGACACGGACTGACCTCGAGAGCCTGCCGACGCGCCGACAAAACGAATTACGGATCGCCGTCCGTCATCTCGTCCGCGCGGCGTATCTGCTGGACTGGTACGGCGATCTCGGAAACAAGCAACAGGTCAGCGGCGCATTCGAGATCTTCGATGCTGCGGTCACCGAGATCGCTCGAGCGTTCGAGGGCGCACCGTAGTCGAATGACTGAGCCATCGGACGAGGTTTCTAGAGGACAGTCGACATGAAACGGATATGGTGTGTAGGGGTTCTCGCCGTTGGCGTCGTTGCCGTGATGGGGTCGATGCCCCGGGGTCACACGCCGATCGCGTCACGATGGAATTTCAACGAGCACCTCTACCCGATATTCAAAGACCGGTGCGGCAGCTGTCATGTTGAGGGTGGTGTCGCACCGATGTCCCTGGTCGAGTACCAGTCGGCGTTTCCGTGGACGCAGTCGATCCGGGAAGAAGTCTTGGGCCTCCGCATGCCGCCGTGGCAGGCGGAGGACGGGTTCGGCGACTTCAAGAACGGTCACGCCCTGACGGCGACAGAGATGGACATGATCCTTGAATGGTCGGCAGGTGGCTATCCGGAGGGTCCTCGGGGTCAGGCTCCGGTCGCGGAGAGCTCCGTCGAGGAGTGGACCCTCGGAGAACCCGCCCTCGTGCTCGACATCCCAGAGGCGTTCACCCTCGATGCTGGCACGAGTGAAACAGTCCGCTTCTTCGTGGTCGCGTCCGGCATCGGCGAGGACCGCACGCTCATCGGTGTCGAGCTCAAGCCGGGCGCTCGCGCGGTCGTGCGTGGTGCGGCGATCTTCGTCGATACCACCGGGACGGCCAGGTCTCTGGACGACGCGGACCCCACGGCGGGATTCGGCGAGGCCGCTGGCCAAGGGTTTCCCACGGCCCCACCGGTCGCGGTCTGGACGCCCGGCCAGCCGTCGGTCGTGAACCAGGGAGCCGGGTACCTCCTGCCGGCTGGTGCCGATCTCGTCGTCCGGATCCACTACAAGAAGACGTGGATCACGGAAGGCATGGACTTCTCTGACCAGAGTCAGGTCGGCTTGCACTTCGCAGACGGGGAGGCCGCGACCATCGAGTCGATTCTCGTCTCATCGGCGGACGTCGTCGGCGGTAGCGAGGTCACGTTCAGCCACGCCCTCGCCAGCGACATGACCGTGCTGGCCCTGTTCCCGGAGGTCGATATCGAGTCATCCGAGCTGCAAGTCGAGGCCGTGACGCCCAGGGGCGACCGCGTACCGATGCTGTGGCTGCGGGAGCCCGACCGCGGATGGCCAACCCGGTTCTGGTTTGACGTCCCGGTGGCACTGCCCGCGGGAAGTCAGATCGAGGTGAGGGCGGTTCTCGACCCCGCCGCGCAGCGTGTGCAGAAGGCCACATTGCTCGGCGATGACAGCGCGCCGATCCGTTTTTCGGTCGACTACGTCAGCGGGTTGGCGACAGCCAACGAGTGACACTCCACGAGTCCAGATACGAGTGCTGCTGGTCTGACCCTCCGACTCAGTCGAGCAGTCCGTCGCTCCGCATCAGCTCGGCGTTGAGGATCGCGACACCCGCGGCGCCTCGAACGGTGTTGTGTCCGAGCACGACCAGCTTGTAATCCAGCACACGACACGGCCGTAGACGACCAATGGTGACCGCCATTCCCCCCTCCCGATCGACATCGAGTCGAGGCTGCGGTCGATCGTTGGCGGTCACATAGACGACCGGCCGGGCCGGAGCGGTTGGTAGCTCGGCGGCCTGCGGACGCCCGGTAAACTCGCGAAACGCCGCCAGCATCTCGTCGCGGGTTGGTGTCGTGTCGAATCCGACCGACAGCATCTCCGTATGACCGTTGATGACCGGTACCCTGGTCGTGTGGGCACTGACCGAGACCAAATGCGGCTCCACCTGTCCGTCCTTGAGCTGACCAAGAATCTTCTTGCTCTCGGTCTCCATCTTCTCTTCTTCGCCCTCAATGTACGGGATCACATTACCGACGATGTCCAGCGAGGCGACCCCGGGATACCCGGCACCCGACACGGCCTGCAGTGTCGTTACGTTGACGGCCCGCAGACCGAACTGACGCAGCGGTGCGAGGGCCATTGTCAGCATGACGGTCGAGCAGTTCGGATTCGTCACGATTCGCCCTGACCAGTGTCTCGCCGATGCCTGGGTGGTGAGGAGTTGCAGATGGTCAGCGTTGATCTCGGGCACAAGCAACGGCACGTCCGGCTCCATCCGGTAGTTGCGCGCGTTGCTGACGACGATATGACCCGCCTCGGCAAACGCTCCCTCGACCTCGCCGGCCACCTTCGAGTCGAGTCCCGAGAAGACCAGTCGTGGAGCCCGACCAGGTGTGACCGAGTCGACGACCATCTCGGCCACGTCGTCGGGACAGGGCGCCGGCAGACGCCACCCTGTCGCATCGGCGTAGCACCGCCCCGCCGACCGATGGCTCGCGGCAACCCACGTCAACGTGAACCACTGATGGGTGGCTAGCTGGGCGATGAACTCCTGGCCCACCGCACCAGTGGCACCCAGCACTCCAACCTCGATTTTCGGCTGTGCCATGACCTTACTACCCGACCGTCCCGTTCGCCCCCGCCGTCTTCTCCGATTGAGGAAAGAATTCGTCGTGGACGGCTCGCACCGCATGGTCGAGATGATCGGCGCCGATGACACACGCGATCTTCATCTCGGACGAGCTGATGCAGTCAATGTTGATCCCTTCCCGCGCCAGCACGGAAAACATCCGCGCGGCGAGACCCGGGGTCGACGCCAGACGCGAGCCCACGATCGAGATCTTGGCCACGTCATGTTCCACAACCGCCTCCCCGCAGATCTCCTCACTCTTCCATCGTTCCGCCAACCGCGCGGCGGGCTTGGCATATGCCTCGTCCAGTACAAACGTGATCCGCCCGCGACCGTCAGAGCTTGCGCTCTGGATGATCAACCGAACACTGAGATCCTCGCTGGCGAGGTCCGCGAACACCCGCGCCGCGAGACCTGGCCGATCGGGGACGTCGAGCAGGGTCACCTTCGCAATCTTCCTCTCGCTGCTGACGCCCACGACCGCGGCCTGCTCCATTACCATCTCCTTGCCTCCTCGAATCCAGGTCCCATCCGTCGCCTTGAAACTCGACCGCACGTGGATCGGCACGTCGTAGGCCATGCAGACTTCCGCCGCCCGTGGGTGCAGTACCTTGGCGCCGCTGGACGCCATCTCGATGGCCTCTTCGTAGCTGATCTCCGGCCACATACGTGCGCCGGGCACGACGCTCGGGTCGGCTGAGAAGACGCCGTCGACGTCGGTGTAGATCTCACAGACCTGGGCGCCGAGCGCGACAGCCAGGGCCGCCCCGGTGATATCGCTGCCTCCCCGACCGAGCGTCGTGACCTCGTGATCGTGGCTGATGCCTTGAAAGCCGGTCACGATCACGACCCGGCCGGCCTCCAGCTCTCGCACGATTCTTCGAGTATCGATCGATTCGATTCTGGCGATATTGAAGGCGCTGTCTGTCCGAATCCCGCATTGCGACGCCGTGAGGGACACGGCCGGAATCCCCCGATCCTGCAGGGCCAAGCCGAGCAACGACACCGAGACCTGTTCCCCAGTGGCCAACAAGAGATCCATTTCTCGTCCCAGCGGATGCTCGGCGACATCGTGTGCGAGGGCGACCAGCTGGTCGGTGGTGTTCCCCATCGCGGAGAGCACCACGACCAATCGCGGCGAATCCTCCAGGCGTCGCGACACGCGCTCGGCGATCGTACAGATTCGATCGGCGGTCCCGACCGACGTTCCGCCGTACTTCTGAACGACGATCGGAGCCAACGGGGAGTCTGGTCGAGTGTCATTCATTGCCCGGTGGTCACAGCCGGTGTCGCTACCGCCGCGTGCGCCGCCGCGAGCTGGGTCGACAGCTGGTGAAGAAACAGTCCGACATCGGTCACGATACCGACGGTCTGCGAGGATCCACGATCGCCGAGTTTCGTGACTACCGCGGGGTTGATGTCGACGCACACGACCCGGACATGCGACGGCAACATGTTGCCGACGCCGATGCTATGTAACATCGTCGCGAGCATCACGACCATGTTGACATCCTGGAGCGCCGCGGCATATCGGTTCTGCGCATCGATCAGGTCCATCACCGTATCGGGAAGTGGTCCGTCGTCGCGAATGCTTCCCGCCAGAACGTAGTCCACGTCCCGGGCGATCACGTCGTGCATGATTCCGGAGCCAAGTACACCCTCCGCCACAGCCTCACGAAGCCCGCCGGCCCTGCGTATGACGTTAATCGCCCGCATGTGATTCCGGTGCCCCCCCTCTACCGCGACGCCCGCATCCAGATCCACTCCGAGTGATGTCCCATACAGTGCGCGCTCGACGTCGTGAACCGCGAGCGCATTGCCAGCCAACAGCACGTCCACGTAGCCCCGGCGCACGAGATCGCAGAAGTAGTCGACGCCACCACTGTGCACGACCACGGGCCCGGCCACGAACGCGATCCGACCACCCTCGGACTTGACGTGACGCATCATCGCCACCACCTTGGCAGCGCTCACCTCGACCCTCCGCTCGGTCGAGACATCATTCGTCATGAAGGCAAATCCCAGACGGTCGCGCTCCCTGAACTCCGGAGACACGCGGATACCATCGACGCCGCACACCACCAGCTCGCCCTTCTGCACATCGCGGAGCTTTCGGCACGACGCGCGACCGCCGTCGACGATGATCACGCCGTCCATCCGTTGGTTCGACGCTGCGACCCACTGTCCCCGATGGCGCACGTCGGTATGGTGGTTGGTGGTCGAGTAGAAATCGTCGGCCACGACTCCGTCGGCTTCAGCCGGGCGCAACCCCGCGTCACGCTCGGGGGCCGGATGCGCACCGAGCGGCATGAGATCCTCGAGCAGTTGATGAAGTGCGGTCTCGTCGAGCGCCGTGACCTTCATCTTCAGGTAGGAGAACTCCTCGTTGGTCCGCCCCAAGTCGAACTGAAGAACCTCGAACGCGCCACCCCGCTCGATCACCTTGTCAAAGATCGCGTTGAGCAGCTGTGAATCGACAAGATGGCCGGTGGCCTCGACGATCTCGGTACGTTCCGTCGTGTGCGTCATTTCATCCACTCAACTGATGTTGCTCGTGGCAACTCGCGAAGAATGCCTCGAACTCCTTAAGCGAGCGTCCCAACTCTGTGGGCTGGCGAAGCGAGTCGGCCATGACGTCGGATGTCTTGTAGCCGTTCCCCGTGATGCAGACCACGACCGACTCATCCTTCGGAATCACCCCGCGTTCGACGAGCGAGATCGTCGCCGCCAGTGTTGTCCCGCCCGCCGGCTCGGTGAAGATCCCCTCGGTGCGAGCCAGGAGATGGATCGCATCGATGATCTGGGCGTCCGTCGCGGTCGCACCCGATCCGCCGGTTTCACGCACCGTCTTCACGACCTGGAAGCCGTCCGCCGGGTTGCCGATGGCGATCGACTTTGCGATCGTGTTGGGCTTCACGGGATCCGGATACTCGAGCCCTTCGTCGAGCGCGTGTATGACCGGCGCGCACCCCTCGGCTTGCGCCGCATGAATCTTTGGTAGCTGACCGTCGACCAGGCCCGCCTCACGGAATTCCCGGAATCCTCGACCGAGACGGGGAAGTAGGGTGCCGCCCGCGACGGGGGACACGACGTGCTGGGGAAAACGCCAACCGCACTGCTCTACAATCTCGAACCCGAACGTCTTCGCCCCCTCCGCGTAGTAGCTGCGTAGGTTGATGTTGGCGAATCCCCAGCCGTACCGGTCTCCGACCTGCGTACAGAGTCGGTTAATGTCGTCATACGTCCCGTCCACCGCCACCACGTGGGGCCCTGACACCGCTGACCCGAGAATCTTCCCCGGCTCCAGGGTTCTCGGGATGAACACGTAACATTCGAGCCCCAGGCGCGCCGCGTGCGCCGCCACGCTATTTCCCAGATTCCCGGTCGACGCACATCCGAAGATCCCCATGCCGAGCTCGAGGGCCCGAGTCGCGGCCACCGACACGACCCGGTCCTTGTACGACAGCGTTGGGTGATTGATGGAGTCATCCTTGAGGTACAGCTCCGACAGCCCGAGCTCCTGCGCCAAGCGCTCGGCCCGGACAAGCGGGGTGTAACCCGAGAAGAAGCCGGTGCGCGGCTCGCCCTGAATCGGGAGGAACTCGCGATACCGCCACAGATTCGGTGGTCGCGACTCGATCAGCTCTCGACTCACCCGCGCCCGGATCCCGTCCGCATCGTACGTCGCCTCGAGTGGACCCAAACACTGGTCGCACACGTAGAGGGCCTCGGCGGGAAACGGCGTTCCACACATCGAGCACTGCAATCCGGTGAAATAACTCATTGATGGCGCTCTCCCGACACCAGCACGGGCATCCACAGGGGCGGACGCACATTGAAGTCAAACGCTGCAGACTCCTGCAAGGTTTGCTCGACGGCCGACGACTCACACGCTTCGAGGGTCACGACAAACGGGAGCTCTGTCTTCGAGCACCCTGGCTCCTGCAACACGGAATCGATGTTCACCCCATGCGCGGAGAACACATTGGCGAGGGCCGCGATGATCCCGGGGCGGTCCGCGACCACGAACCGGAGGTAGTGCGGTGACACGAAGTCGCGTATCACACCGGCCGTCACGGCGGCATGGTCGTGTCGCTTGTCACCAACGCCGCGCGCAATCGCCTCGAGGTCTGACACCACCGCGACGCCGGTCGGATCGCCGCCTGCACCAAATCCGGAAAACACAGATTCGCCGCCGAACGTCCCCTCCACGACCACGACGTTTCGACTCCCCTCGACTCGCGCCAAGGCCGACGATCGCGGCACGAGCGTCGGCTGCACCGATGCTCGCACTCCGTCGGTCACGCCGCCCGCGTCCGCGCGGGCCACCTGACGAATCGTGCATCCGAGGCGCTGGGCATACATGAAATCGATCGACTCGATCGTCCGGATCGTCCGCAGCGGGATATCGGTGGCGCAGATCTGCCGGCCGAATGCCACCAGAGACAGAATCGCGATCTTCGCCTGTGCGTCGAAGCCATCGACATCCGCCGTCGGATCGGCCTCGGCAAACCCCAGCGCCTGGGCTTCGCGAAGCGCGTCGTCAAACGCCACGTGGTCGGCCTCCATCCGTGTCAGAATGTAGTTGCACGTGCCGTTCAAGATCCCGAGGACACGAACGAGGGAGTCACCAGCAAGTCCGTCGCGCACGCCATGAATGATCGGAATACCCCCGGCCACGGCGGCTTCGAAACCAAGGTGCCGTTGTTGCTGCGCTGCGATGTCAAGCAACTCCGGCCCGTGGTGTGCGATCACCTGTTTGTTCGCCGTGACCACAGACTTCCCTGACTGCAAGGCGCGCCGGATCCAGTCCGTTGCCGGGTGGACGTCCCCGATCAGCTCGACCACGACGTCCGCGTCGGACGACAGCACCGCCTCGATGTTATCCGTCCACACAACGTCTGACGGCACCCAGTCGGTATCCGCCCGTTTCCGTTCGACTTCCCGATTGCAGATGTGGGTCAGGCGCAGCGATGGATGCGCGTCGTCGCACACGATGCGGGCAACCGACCGCCCGACCGTCCCAAACCCTACGATCGCAACACCGAGTGAGCTGTGATGCTCCGTCACCGACCCTCAACCTCCGCCTTCGTATCTCATACCAATGAAAAAGGCCATCACCCAGATTCGGATGATGGCCTGGCCAACGCCTATGGCACAATCGGCTACATCATCCGTCACATGTCGCCGGTCCGGTCGGACCGGTCATCTTCCCCGTCGGGGTCGCGGACATGAGACGAGTGAGTGCGATGTGCCGATCAGACATAGCGGTCATTTGACCGAGAAGCGATTTTAATTTATACCGCGGGCCTCGCGATGAAGTCAAACGTCCACCTTGACCCGCTGCCAACGCCTCGTTAGACAATATCGCCGCACCATGTCGACGTCATCAAAGTGGAAAGACCTTCCGACCGAAGCGATTCACCCCGGCAGCCTGGCGATGGACAAGGCATCGACGGACGACCTCGTCGCGTTGATGCTGAGCGAGGACCGAAAGGTCGTCGGAGCCGTCGCGAAGGAGCGCACACGCATCGCGCTGGGCGCCGACCTCTTGACCACGGCGCTCCGCAAGGGCGGACGCATCTTCTTCGTCGGCGCCGGAACGAGTGGGCGGCTAGGCGTTCTCGAGGCCGCAGAGATGATTCCCACGTTCAGCACGCCCGCGGCCCTGGTTCAGGCCGTGATGGCCGGCGGACGGTCGGCATTCTTTAGTGACAAGGAAGGGGTCGAAGACAACTACGAGGAGGGAGCACGCGCCATTGCCCGACTCCGTCCCACCCGAAAGGACGCGCTGATCGGCGTGTCGGCCAGCGGGATGACCCAGTTCGTCCGCGGTGCCCTGTCGCGAGCCCGCCGCAGTGGGGTCAAGATCATCTTCATCACCTGCTGGCCGGGCACGGAGCTCCAAACGTTCGTCGACGTCGTGATCGCCCCCATGGTCGGCCCTGAAGTCATCGCCGGCTCCACCAGACTGAAGGCCGGTACCGCGACCAAGCTGGTACTCAACATGCTCACGACAATCTCGATGGTGCATGTCGGAAAGACCTACGGCAACCTCATGGTCGACATCAAGACCGGGTCCGAGAAGGCGCGTGACCGAGCGCGGCGCATCATCACCGTCGTCACCGGCCTCGACCACGAAGAAGCCGGCAAGCTGCTACGTCGTGCACGCTGGAACGTGAAGGTCGGGATCGTGATGCAGAAAACCGGCGACACGTACTCCGGAGCGCTCTCCCGGCTCAAGAAGGCCGATCAGTCGGTTCGGGCCGCCGTGGGCGAGGATGTTGAACGAGCCCTCAGGGAATCGCTGCGCGACCGCTGACAGCGATGCAGCCACTCGACCTCGTCGTGCTCTGCGGGTACCTGGCGGCGATGGTCGCGGTCGGAGCCCGGTGTTTCAGACGGCAGCGAAACGTTCGAGACTACTTCCTGTCGGGCCGACAGGTGCCGTGGTGGGCGCTCCTGGGGTCGATCGTGGCCACCGAGACCAGCACGGCCACCTTGATCAGTATCCCGGGTTATGCCTTCGGGGGCGACCTCACGTTTCTTCAGCTGGCACTTGGCTATGTGGTCGGCCGGATCGCGGTTGCCAGCGTGCTCGTGCCGCGTCTGTTTCGGGGCGATCTCATGACCGCCTACCAGCCACTCGCGGCCCGGTTCGGCGCCGGAGTGGGACGGCTCAGCGCGTCGATCTTTCTGCTGACACGCTCGCTGTCAGACGGGTTTCGTCTGTTTGCCACCGGACTGGTGCTAGCCGCAGTCCTGGCCACTCTTCCGGGGAGCGGATCCATCTCCCAAGCCCTGCTGCCCGGAGTCGACGGATCAAACGCCCTGCTGGTGTTGTCGGTTGGCCTGATCGGCGTGACGACCCTCGCCTACACGCTGCTTGGTGGCATGACGGCGGTAATCTGGTCCGATGTCATTCAACTCGTCGTCTACATGTCAGGCGCGGCAATCGCCGGTCTCATTCTGCTCGCCGAGATTCCAGGCGGATGGGCCGAAGTGATGACCCGCACGCAGCCCGCCGGAAAGCTCGTCGTCTTCGACTTCACTGCCGGCCTGACCAAGAGCTACACGTTCTGGTCCGGACTGGTGGGTGGGATGTTTCTGACTGCCGGGACCCACGGCGCCGATCAGATGTTCGTGCAGCGGTACCTCTGCAGTCGAACGCCGCGCGAAGCAGGCCGCGCACTGATCTGGAGCGGTGTTGTCGTGTTCTTCCAGTTCACCCTGTTTCTGGTGATCGGCCTCATGCTCTGGGTGTACTACACGACCTACGCCCCGGACGGACTCGCGGCCATCACGGTGGGTGGTGTCGTCCAAACCGACCGCATCTTTCCAGCGTTCATGATGACCCACCTACCGACCGGCATTCGCGGGCTGGTCGTCGCCGCCATCGTTGCGGCGGCGATGTCGACGCTGTCGTCCTCGCTCAACTCTTCTGCGGCCTCGACGGTCGGTGATTTCTATATGCCATTGACCGGCGAGACCCGGTCCGATCGGCACTATCTCAGGGCCTCCCGCTTGGCCACCGTCGTCTGGGCTGTCGTTCAGATGGCGGTCGCCGTGGTGGCCGTGTCGCTGTCGAGCCGCGTCGTCGACGAAGTGCTGGGGATTCAATCGTTCACCGGCGGTCTCCTCCTGGGCGTGTTCCTGCTGGCCCTTACTCCTACTCGCCGGTCGGCGGCGCCTGCTACCGGCATCGTGGTCGGCGCTACCCTGTTGGTGGCGCTCAGGCTCCTCACCGCAGTGTCGTGGCAGTGGTACGTGCTGGTTGGGACGCTCACGACGTTCGGGGTCGGGTGGGTACTCGGTCGCGTCTCCCCCAACGGACCGTCCCAGACAGATCCGGTGACCCCATGACCGATTTTGGAACGGCCCGGCAGGTGATCCTGGACGGCGCGCGCACGGCGTTTCCTGCCGCCGCGGTCGACATCGGACACCACGATCGGGTCCTCTGGCAGGAACCATTCGGCGTTTTGAGCCATGACCCCGAGGCGCCGCCGACACGGCTCGATACCATCTTCGACCTCGCCTCATTGACGAAAGTGCTCGCCACGACGACCGTCGCGATGGCGGCGGTCGACGATCGGCGTCTCTCGGTCGATGATCTCGTGAGTCGCTGGCTCCCAGAGTGGCGTGGACAGGACCGACAGATCGTCACCGTCGCCGACCTCCTGGCACATGCCTCCGGCCTGACAGCGCACCTTCCCTTCTTCAGGGACCATCGCGGACGGGCGGAGTTCGAGCATGCCATCTGCACGTTGCCGCTCGAGTATCCCGCGCGGTCGCAGTCCGTCTATAGCGACCTCGGTTTCATCCTGCTCGGCTTCCTCCTCGAGGACGCCGGTGGCACCTCGCTCGATGTGCAGTTCGACCGGCTGGTGACAGATCACAACTGGGGAGAGCTCGGCTTCCGGCCCGACTTCAAAACCCGGGACCGCATCGCACCGACCGAGGTCGACCTGTGGCGCGGTCGTCTGCTGGTTGGAGAGGTCGATGATGAGAACACGTGGACCTTAGGTGGCGTTGCCGGTCATGCCGGGCTGTTCGGAACGGCGTCAGCGGTCGGACGCTTTGCGCAGACGATCCTGCGACAGGCTCGTGGTGACACTCCGCTCGCGCGGTCAGATACGTTCCGGCATTTCATCACCCGCACCACCGTTCCAGAGAGCTCCCGCGCGCTGGGTTGGGACACGATGCTGCCGACGTCGTCATGCGGCACCCGGATGTCAGCGTCCGCGATCGGGCACACCGGCTTCACAGGGACGTCGCTGTGGATCGATATTGAGGCCGACCTGTATGTGGTGCTACTCACGAACCGCGTCTGTCCTTCCCGAGCCAACAACACGGTTCTCGGTGTCCGGCCGGCGTTCCACGACGCCGTCATGGCCGCGGTCGCCTAATGTTGCTCACCCCCCTCGACTGGTTCGTGCTGATCGTGATTCTCTCGATCCCGGTCTTTATCTCACTCCGGTACTACCGGCGTGCCGGTTCGGATGTCGGGCAGTTCTTTCTCTCCGGACGGGATCTCCCATGGTGGCTGGCAGGAACGTCGATGGTGGCGACCACGTTCGCGGCGGACACCCCGCTCGCCGTGACGGGTCTCGTCGCGGTCAACGGCGTTGCCGGGAACTGGCTCTGGTGGAACGCGGGCCTGGGCAGCATGCTGACCGTCTTCTTCTTCGCCAGGCTCTGGCGCCGCGCCGGTATCGTGACGGATGTCGAGTTCGCCGAGCTCAGATACGGCGGCCGCACGGCCGCGGTCCTCCGGGGTTTTCGCGCGCTGTACCTGGGTCTCCCGATCAACTGCCTGATCATCGGGTGGGTCAACCTGGCGATGTCCAAGATTCTGTCGGTCACGCTCGGGTGGGACCGGCTGACCGCGGTCTTCATCGGTCTGGCGGCCACCGGCCTCTACTCTTCTCTCGCCGGCCTGCGAGGAGTCGTGGTGACAGATTTCATTCAATTCGGTCTGGCGATGACCGGCTCCGTCGCCCTCGCCTGGTTCGCCCTCGCCCATCCCGACGTCGGGGGTCTCGACGGGCTGCTGACGCGGCTGCCTCCGCCAACGTTCGAGCTCTTGCCTCGAATCGGAGCAGACGCCTCGGCGAGCGACACACTCGCGTTGCCAGTCGCCGCGTTCGTCGCCTACCTGGGGGTGCAATGGTGGGCGAGTTGGTATCCGGGACAGGAGCCCGGCGGCGGCGGCTACGTCGCCCAACGGATGTTGTCGACGCGTGACGAGCGGCATTCCTTGCTCGCCATGCTGTGGTTCAGCGTGGCGCATTACTGCATCCGACCGTGGCCGTGGGTGCTCGTGGCGCTTGCGTCGCTCGTGCTCTACCCTGGCCTGGTAGACGCAGAGTCGGGATACGCGCTGGTCATGCGTGACCACCTCCCGGCCGGGTGGCGAGGACTCTTGATTGGCGCGTTCTTCGCCGCGTACATGTCGACGGTCTCCACACAGTTAAACTGGGGCTCGTCGTATCTCGTGAACGACCTCTACGCGCGATTTGTCCGTCGAACGGCGTCGAACCTGGAACTGGTACGGATCTCTCGGATCACGACACTCGCGGTGATGGCCCTCAGCGCCGTTGTGACGTTCTACTTGGAGAGTGTCCGCCAGGCCTGGGAGTTCGCCCTCGAATCCGGGGCGGGGGTCGGGCTTGTTCTGATCGTTCGCTGGTACTGGTGGCGCGTCAATGCCGCGTCAGAAATCTCGGCGCTCGTTGCCGCCGGCGCGGGGTTTGTCGCGCTCCGCGCATTCACGGATGTCCCGTTTCCCGATTCACTGCTCTATCTCGTGCCATGGACCACGGCCTGCTGGCTGACCGTGACCTGGTTGACGCCCCCCGAACCGATGCCTCATCTCATCGCCTTCTACCGGAGGGTCAATCCGGGTGGCCCTGGATGGTCACCGGTCGCCGCGGCAGCGGGTGCGGAGACGACCAGTCGCGAGTCACTCCCTCGCCTGTGGCTGGACTGGGCGGCCGGATGTGTCCTCGTGTACGGTATTCTGTTCGGTGTTGGGGCGTTCTTGTTCGGGTCACCAGCGCGCGCAGGCGCGACGCTACTTGGAGCACTGCTCGCCGGCGCGTGGCTCTATCGGGACCTGACGACTCGCCGATGGGGGGTTGCCGGTCGGTAGACCTTCCGCACCAAGACTGGCAACCGGCTTCCGCAACTACTGCGGTTGTCGTCCTCGGGGCTGCCGCGGCTGGCCATCAACCGAGCCACGATTCCCGGCGCCTCTCGGGGAGCCATCACCGCGTCGACCAAGACTGAATGGCTCGACATCTCCACCTGGCGCGGCCCCACCCGGTGCGCGCCGAGTGGGCTGGACTCCGCCGGCGCCCACCACCGCACCCGCTTCGGTCGCGCTGGTTGCATAGACGAAGGCCCACTCGTTGTACTTCTCTCGATCGTGATAGACCCGCAAAGACTCCTCGTCGCTCCGGCTGACGACCCCAACCACCCCACCCTCTTGGTTATCTCCGAATCGGATCGGCGCTGCTGCGCGAGCTCCGCCAGTCGCGTCGCTCGTTGACTCGCCCGGTCGGTCGGCGGTGGATGGTTCGCCCTGCACCTCTGCCATCTGAGAGAAGTGGATGACCTGAAACTCACCGTCCTCGCTCATCGGATCTGCGTACATCTTCCGGAGAAACCGTTGCTCGACGAGGGTGTCGAAATCCGGGGGATTCGCGCCGACGTAGCGTCGCTGGTAGAGCTCCACCGCGCGCGCGTACTGTTCGCCTCGAAAGATCAACTCCGCTTCACGCTCGCGCTTCGCGGCCTGGTCCCACACCGGGAGGAGCATCGTTGACAGGATACCCATGACCCCGAGCATCACAAGGAGGGCCGCCATTGCGTACCCGCGCGCATCACGAAGTCGCGTGTGTGGCGAAAGCCGCCGCATGCCGATAGAATGCACTAGCTCACGAATCCCAAGCACTCGCTGTCATCACCGCGTATGACACACTCTTCTTCATGTTCACGGTCGGCCGTCGGGTTCGTTCTGCTCTCCCTGTGCTTGATACAGGGCTGTGAGAGCCTCCCGCTGCTGGCCCCGACCGCATCAACGATCGTCGTCGTGGCCAGCGATCCGGCCATCGCACTCGATGGCGCGTCGGTCATCACGGCCATCGTGACGGAATCGGCAGGCACTCCGGTTCAGAACGGCACTTTGGTGAGCTTCTCGACCACGCTCGGAACCGTCGACCCGCAAGCAAGTCGAACCCAGGACGGCCGGGCCACGACCAGATTGTTGGGTGGAAAGACGGCCGGCACCGCCATGGTCAGTGCGTTTTCCGGTGCGTCGACGTCAAACACGCTGTCGGTCCAAATCGGGTCGCCGCCCGCACCAGGTCCATGATCCGAGCGAGCAGACGCCGTTACCAGTCTACGTACGCCGTCCCGTCGAGTGCCGTGCCCTCATAGGTTGTCTTCACATCGAAGACGCCCTGCGCCATCGGATCGTCCGGATCCAGTTCGGCCAGAATCGGTTGCCACGTCTCCGCGGAGTTTGTAAACGGATCGAGTGGCACCGCCCGCAGATACCCGTCGGTCACGAGCGTCTCCAGTGCGCTGGGGTATTGCTGCTTGTCGGCGTAGTACTGATCGATCGCATCACGCATGCGGAACAGGTCTTCTTTGAGCACCGCCTCGCGCGAACGGCTGATCGCGTTGCGATAGCCGACCAGGGCGATAGTGGAGAGGACGACGATCAGCGAAATGACGATCGTCAGCTCGACGAGTGTGAATCCACTGGAACCGCGTCTCCAGCGATGCCTCGTTACCACTCCCGGTACCTCGTCCCATCGAGCGCCGTCCCGCGTGCCTGTGAATAGACGTCGTACACATTGCCCCCGCCCCACGTGGTCGCGGTCGGTGCGTCTTGATACGACCTGAGTCCCCAGTCGGCGCTCTTCGTGACGGGGTCGATCGGCACGCGCCGCAGGAATCGGACCTTTCGCCCGCTCGCGTCGTTCACAACCTCGACGCCCTCGACGAGCGTGTCCAGGTCGGGTGGATACCCTTCGCTCCCGGACTCGACGTTCGTCCCACCAATGACCCCCAGGTCGACGGCGTCCTTGTAGTCATCGATAGCTGTTCGCATCTCGCGCAGCACCCGGCGGAGCTCGGCCTCCCGCTGCCGCTGCACGGTGACCTGACTCAGTGGAATAATCGCCGAGGCGAGTACTAAGAGAATGACGGTGACGACGAGAAGCTCGACGAACGAGTACCCGCGCTCGTTTGTCGCGTGTTTCGACCAAGTTCGAGGGTGGCCTGTCATCCTGTCATACGGCCGGCCGGTCAGCGAACGCTCACGGTCGTCGGTTCGAAGCTCAGCGCCAGTGGAGCCCCGGTCGGTGTCAAGCCAAGCCCACTCGGCGACAGTATGGATGCGCCCTGGGTCACCGGCTCAAACACCACGGACACCACAAGGCCCGACCCCGCCGCTCCCGTCTGATCGCCGGTTCGCGTCAGCGCCAGATCGATCCGTCCCGTCTCCGGGTCGACATCCTGGGCGAACGTGACGCTCGCACTCCCCTGCTGCATGAAGCTGCCTTCCTGGATCGTGCTGACGCGAAGCACCTCAGGATCGAACGTCAGGCTGAGACTCAGTGTGGAGAGCTGGGACGCCCCGGTGATTGATATCGGGACCGTGTAGCCCTCGCTCCCGAGCGTCACCGCGGTCCCGCCCGCCGGCACGACCTCGATCTGTGCGCCAAAAATCGTCGGGGCTTCACCGGAGACGAATCCTGGCGGGGGCGCCGGAGTCCCGCCATCGTCCGCAGGATCCTCAGGGTCGGGAGGAGGGCGATCCGCCGGCGCGATCAGCGGCGGCGGACCGGTGACGCCCATGTTCTGCTGGGTGCCGATGAAGATCGGGCTGACATCCCGCTGTGTGAGCTCATGGGTGCGCACGATTCTTGGCGTCAGCAACATGATGATGTCGGTCGAGCTGATCGCCTCGTCGTTCGACGAGAAGAGCTGACGAATGATCGGCAGACGCAGAATGCCCGGGAGGCCGCGCAACGAGCGGCGATCCTCTTCCCGCAGCAATCCGGCCAGGAGATTCGACTCACCGTCGCGGAGACGCAGCCGGGTGATCACGCGCCGGGTGCCAAACGTCGGCAACGGCTGACCCGCCACCTCGATGTTCGGACCCAGCGTGCTGTTTTCGACTTCCAGGTCCAGAACGATCTCGTTGTCGTACGTCACCCGCGGAGTCATGAGGAGATTCACACCAACCGCTCGATATTCGAACGACGTCAACGGGTTCACCGCTACACCGCCGGTCGCGATGGCGGTAAACGATGTCGATGGCACCGGGATGTCGTCACCGAGGTTCAGGGTGAGCTGAACCCCTTCCTGCCCCCGGAGCTGCGGCTTTGCGACCAGACGGGTTTCGGAGTCCGATTCCAGGAAATCGACGATGGCGGCCGGCACGCCAAGGTAGAAATCCGCCAAGCTGACACCCTTCGAGAGGAGGTTCGCGTTGAACGCCGATGACGCCACGGTGTCCGGGCCGGTTCCGACCGCCGGCTCGGACCGCGGCGAAAACAACGCACCAATCGAGTATTGCGTCAGGTCGAGCCCATACTGACGAGCCCGCTCACGGTTCACCTCAAGAATCTCAACATCGACCACGACCTCCGCCCTGGGCTTGTCGTTGGCCTCAATCACCTGCTCGATCACCGCCGCGACAGCCGTGGTGGCTCGAACGGTGATGGTGTTGGAGGTGGTGTTCGGCACGATCTGGGGTTGCACCGCGAGGGTCGGAGCCCGAACGACCTGGGTCAGGAGGGTCGCCAGCTCGGCAACATCTGCGTGTGAGACATAGAACGTGCGGATCACCTGTTCCTCGTATTGCGCCCGCTTCTGCGGCGTATCGGGCACGATGATGACGCTCCGCGTGTTCAGCACCTTGTAGAAGTGCTGGTTGGCGGTGAGGATCTGGTCCAACGCCTCCTCGATCGTGAGCCCCTCCAGCTGAACCGTGTAGGCACGGTCTTGAAACTGCTGGTCATAGGTCACGTTGATGCCGGTGGCGTTGCCGATGAAATCCAAAATGTCCCGAAGGCTTGCGTTGTTGAACTGAAACCCAAGTGGATCACCGGACGCAGGATCCAGCAAGGGGGGCTCGGAGTCCAGACGCGCCTGCGCGCGTAACTGCTCGATCGCCGAAGGCGGTCGCGACGCTTCGACGAGGGTTCGAATCCGTCGCTCGAGAGACGTCACGATGGCGATGAGTTGGCCGTTCGTCGGATCGAACTCGCTAGCGCGTCGATACTCGGCTAACGCAGCGGGTAGCTCGTCCTGGGATTCGTACTCACGGGCCCGCGCGACATGCACCGCCGCCGCGCTCTGCATCGCCCGTTCAAGCGCGATCCGGTACTCGGGAGCGCCGGGGTCGTCCTGAAGGGCCTGCCGGTAGTAGTCGACGGCCGCGTCCCAATTCCCGAGCGCCGCGGCGTCCCTCCCGTTCCGAAAGGCACCGGTGGAGGCGCAGCCCGAGATCACCGTCCCAGCCACGAGAAGACTGACCAGGCGAGTGAGCGATGCGCGCTGAAGATGTCGCCCCACGTTCCTTACTTGTCCTCTACGTGCACACATGACGCTCAGGAACCGGCGAGTCGCAACACCTGGCGACGGCCGTCCCGCACGAACTCAATCTCCACCGACATCGGGCCTACGCTCAGGATCCGGTAGCGCCCTTCGACGGTCTCTCCCTCACGTCCATGAAACACGACGTCGCCATCGGTCAACACGGCGATTCGTCCGGCGGTTTCTGATGCGTCGACGAGACCGATCATGCGTAACCGAACGCGTGGCGCGACATCGGCGCCGGAAGGAAACGTCGGCAAGGGCTCGCCGGCGCCAGGTGGCGGCGCCAGGTCCCCGACGGCCGGCGTGGTCGGGGTCGACCCGCCGAACCGAAACGGGTTGCGGGGCTGCAGCGACACCTGGGGGCGCACACGATCGATCGCCTCGAGACGGACTTCCAGTTCGGTCTCCCCTTCTGTATCGGCCGGCGAACCGGGACTCATGCCAGTTTGCTCGATCGGAGCATCCCGAGTCGAGCCCGGTTGCACGTCCTGACACCCTCCGCATGCTAGAAACATCGAACAGAGGGCAAGGACTCGCTTCCACGGCACTGTGATCGGCATCGTCAGGCTCCACGCTCGACGCGATAGTAGGTGGACACACCGAGGGCCAGTGCCAGGGAGGCGCCCACCTCCTCACTCTGACTCAGCACAATCTCCTGAATCACGACGAACTCGGGGGCGTCTTCAACCGCCGCGATGAACGCGCGGATATCGGCCCACTCGCCAGCCAGCAGCATGGTCATTCGCAGCCGCGCCAGATCGCTGGTGTCGTCCTGCTCCAACGCGCTGCTGCGTCGTTCCATCACGAGGTTGTATCTGCCGGCCAGCGCGGCGAGTCTCGCGTACGTGATCCCACGAGCCCCCGCCAAATCGGGTGGCAAGATCTCACCATAGAAGCGCTCAAGCTGGTCGCTGGCGGCGCCCTTCCCGTCGATTGTTGCCCGCACCGCGTCGTAACTCTGCTGTGCCGACGCGAGCGCCTGCACGGAGGCGGCCTGGCGCGCGCGAATCGCCGCCGCCCGGATCGTCAAGGGATACACCGCCAGGACATACAGACCGACGGCCGCCACGACCATGACGACGACAACCGTTATCCCCGTCCGTTTCTCGGCGACGATCCGACCGAGCAATGTCACTGCGTGACCCCCGTCGGAGTCGCGCTGTCGTTCGCGTTATCGGGTACTGGGGGTGCCGGCGGTACCGCGGGCAACGGGACGTGCCGCCCATAGAGAACCGCGCGGTAGAGTCCGTCGTCGGTGATTTCCTCTTCCCGCGACAATACGTCAGCGAACGCGCCGGTACCTTCGAGTTGCTCGATGAATCGATCGATCGCGACGACGCTCTGGCTGATGATGCCCACTTGCACGCCGACGACGCGGTCGGTCACATCCGGACGGAGGGACGTCAGCATGACGTCGTCCGGAAGCGTCGCCTCGATCCGGTTGAGGAAGTCGGTCCACGAGAACGCCCGCTGGTCGATCAGTCGATTCGCTTCGCGAGAGGCGGCGGCGAGCAGGTCCAACTCCGGCGCCCCGGCACCGCGCTGGAGTGTGACTGTCTGGTTGAGAATCTCGTCCGCTTGCTGCTCGTTCGATTCGGCCACCGCCGTCAGTGTCGCCCGCTCCTGAAACAGCGCTGACAACCGGACACCGCTCGTCGCCAGTACGAGCCCCGCGGCCAGCGCGATACCGCCCAGGATGAAATGGATGGCGCGCTCGTTGTAGAACGGCCGGGTCGCGAGATTCGTCCGCAGCATCGAGAATCCAGATTCGCCGTGTCTTCACGCGGCCGACAGTTGTTCGCGCATCACGAGGCCGATGGGTGCCGCCAGCGGATCGAGTGTGACCGGATCGACGCCAAGTGCCGACGTGACCCGGTGCGAGGCCAGCCGCTCGACCTCGGTGCCCAGTCGCTCCTCCAGTGTGTGTCGGGCAATCTCCGGCGCCACCGCCGTCTCGGCGCTCGCGACGAGGACCGTCCGCGCCATCCCCCGTCCCTCCAGCCGGTCTTCGTAGTACATCGCACTCTGATGCACGAGATCGGTCAGTTCGCCCTCGGTCCTGGTCGGACGGTTCCGAAAGAAAATGAGGTCCGGGCCCCGCACGATCGCCAACGTGCTGTCGTCATGCGCGACATGCAGGAGGAGCCAGTCCGCATGTGACGGCGGCGACATGGCGGTCGCCGCGTTGACGAGATTGAACGTCGCCAGATCGACAAGACCCGCGTGGGCACCCGCCGCGGTACACACCCCTTCGTACTCCTCCACGATGTCACGACGAATCAACGCCACGACGAACTCTTGGCCACCCCCGGGCAATCGAACGCCGGGCGTGTAGGCCAGCTGCGCGTCCTCGACGCGGAACGGGACCGCCTTGCGCACCTGCCACGCGACGAGACGCTCGAGGTCGGCCGGCCGTCCCGGAACCTGGTCGAACCTGACGAACGACACCTTTCCGACGCTGTCTGGTACCACGAGGCCGATTCGTGTGGCTCGCCGCGGAAGCCGCACCAACACCTGACGGACGGCATCGACGACGACGTCGCGGTCGATCACATTGGGGGCGGCCGCTATCGGTTCGAGCGCGCCGTGCGGGAGGCGGACGCTTGCGTGGCCGATCAGCTTCGGTGTCGACTTCACCCAGCTGAGCGCGGCGCCCGTCACGCAGTCTGTCGCGATCTCGACTCCCACCGATGGACCGGGCGTCGACAGCGCCCCGAGGAGACGGTTGAGGATCTCACTCATTCGACAAAGGTCACCTTGTTGATCTCGCGAAGGGTTGTCACCCCAGCGAGAACACAGTCGACGGCCGCCTCTCGCAAGAAGCGCATGCCCTCATCCCGCGCCGCCTTCTTGATCTCCGAGGTCGCCTTTCGCTCCAGGATCATCTCCCGGATGGTGTCGCTCAGGTCCAGGAGCTCGCAGACGGCCGTCCGCCCCTTGTATCCCGTCCCGCCACACTCGATGCAGCCACCGCCCTCGAAGAACGTGTGACGTTCACTCCACGATGGATCGAGGCCCGCTTCGATGAGCTCACCGCGCTCCACCTGGACGGGGCGCCGGCACTCGGCGCAAATCGTCCGGACCAACCGCTGGGCGAGGACGCAGTTGAGCGCCGACACAAACTGGTACTCCTCGACGCCCATGTTCAGAAACCGGCCCAACACATCAACGACGTTGTTGGCGTGCACCGTCGTAAACACCAGGTGACCTGTCAGTGCCGACTGAATCGCAATCTGCGCAGTCTCCGGATCGCGGATCTCCCCCACCATGATTTTGTCCGGGTCATGACGCAGAATCGAACGAAGGCCCCGGGCGAACGTGAGGCCTTTCTGCTCGTTGATGGGGATCTGAGTGATGCCTCGCAGCTGATACTCGACGGGGTCTTCGATCGTGATGATCTTGTCCTCGGGCGACTGGATCTCTGACAACGCCGCGTAGAGGGTCGTGGTCTTTCCACTCCCGGTCGGCCCCGTCACAAGCACCATCCCATAAGGCTCGGCGATATATTTGCGGAACCGCCTGAGCTCCTCGTCGCGAAAGCCCAGAATGTCCAGATTGAGCTCACGGAACTGCTCACTGATTGATTCCTTATCAAGAATCCGGATCACGGCGTCTTCGCCGTGAAGGCTCGGCATGATCGACACGCGGCAATCGATCGTCTTCCCCGGCAGCCGCACCTTGAACCGACCATCCTGCGGGACACGCTTCTCCGCGATGTCGAGTTCTGACATCACTTTGATCCGAGACAGGATTGAACTGTGATACTGCTTGTCGATCGGCCGCATCGCCGACTGCAACACTCCGTCGACGCGATACTTGACGTAGACCGCGTCATCCTGGGTCTCCACGTGGATGTCGCTGGCGCGACGCTGGATCGCGGTGTAGATCATCGAGTCGACCAGGCGGATGACCGGGCTGAGATCGCTCGTCAGCCGTTCGACGGTCAGGCTGTCTTCACTCGCGTCGTCGTCGTGCAACAGCTGGAGCTCGAAACTCTCAGTCGCCTCGTCCAAGACCCGCTGAGAGCCTTCACTCTTCTTGAGGATCGACTCGATCGCCGAGGGTGTTCCGACGGTCACCTTGACCGGCGACCCGAGCAGGAGCGCCAGCTCGTCCAACTTTGGCACATCGGTCGGATCGGAAACGACGATCACCAGCGATTGCCCTTCGCGACGGTGCGGCACGAATCCGTATCGCAACATCACGTCGGCCGGAATCGATCGAAACAGCTCCTGATCGATATAGAACTGATCCATGTCGACATACTCGAGCCGATACCGCTCGGCGAGTCGTCGCGCGTGGGCCACCTCGTCATCACTCTTGCGGGTATGTTCGGAAAGATACAGATCGGTCGGCGACGGCGCCGCGTCAGCGGTCCGCTCGAGGTCCGGACCGGTCGGCGAGGGCGTCTCGGTGCTCCCTGAATCCGTCATGACACGATCGATCCCAGTTGTATGAGCGGCATGTACAGTGCAAGAAGCAGGCCCGCGATGATAATCCCCATAATCACCAGAAGCAGCGGCTCGACGAGGGTCATGAATCGCGACAGCGAGGTCTCGATTTCTTCGTCAAAGAAGTCAGCAACGCTGGTCAGCATCTGCTGGAGCGCCCCGGTTGACTCGCCGACTTCCACCATCTTGACCGCGACCGGTGGAAAGATGCCGCGTCCCGACAGCGTCGTCGACAGAGGCTGGCCCTCCCTGACCTCACGAGAAACGGTCGCCAGCTGCTGCGAGAAGTACCGGTTGCCAATCGACCCGCCGGCCACATCGAGGGCGGTGACGAGCGGAATCCCCCCCTTCAGCAATGTGGAGAGGGTGCGAGCCAGCTGAGAGGTCGCAAACTTTCGAGCGATGCCGCCGACTCCGGGTATTTCCAACAGGAAACGATCAAGCATCGCCCGGCTACCGGACTGGCGCAACCACATCCACCCGAGTGCCGTCGCCCCAGCCGCAAGGATGACAATCGCGAGCATGTTTTGCCGGAGTGCCTCGGATGTCGCCACGATGGCGCGGGTACCCAGTGGAAGTTGAGCACCCAGCCCCTCATAGAAGTCACCAAACTCAGGGACCACGCGGAGCACAATGATTCCGACCACCACGATCGACAACGCCATCAGGATCGCTGGGTATATCAGGGCTGAGAGCGTCTTCCGACGAACGGTGCCAATCACGTGCGAATACGCCACGTACCGCCGGAGCACCTCTTCGAGGCTGCCGCTCTTCTCCCCCGCCAGCAGTGACGCCGTGTAGACGCCTGGAAATATGTCTCCGTGCGCCGCGAATGCGTCAGACAGCGCCGCCCCGCTTCGTACGCGGTCGTGAACGTCGTCAAGCACCGACTTCAGCACCGGGTTCTCGACTCGCTGACGAAGAATGTCGAGTGACTGGACCACCGGCATGCCGGCATGGAGCAGGGTCGCCAATTCCTGGTTGAAAACAATGAACTCACGGGCCTTGACCCGACGCCGCTGCGGCAGCGACAGGCCGATCGAGCCAAACGTCCCTTTTCGCTGGAGCGATAGAACGTACAGTCCCTTCTCCTCGAGCTGTTGTCGGAGTTTCGTCTCGTCCTCAGCGATGTAGACGCCTTCGACGATCTCACCGTTAGGCGAGCCGAGTCGACAGTGGAACTCCATACCCCGCTCCCTAGTCGCGGTCGCAACCTATTGTCCGACAATAGATTATCAGCGCTTGCCCTGTCAAAATGTAGGGCCGAATGGCCCAAATCACACGTTTCCTTGTAGTTACGACTGAACAGGGGTGGGGGGGGGCTGTAGCCGCCGGGCTGAGCTCGAACCGATCAGTGATCAGTCGCCCTGATTGGCCTCGACGAGGTCCATAACCCTGGCGACATACTGGTGGGTCTCGGGAAACGGGGGAATACCGTCGAACTTCCGAACCGACCCTTCGCCGGCGTTGTAGGCGGCCAGCGCCCCCCCGATACCGTACTTGTCAATCAAGCGGCGCAAGTGTCGTGTGCCGGCCTCGATGTTCTCGGCCGGATCGTACGGATCGGCGACGGCATACTCGGCAGCCAGGACCGGCATCAGCTGCATCAGCCCCATCGCTCCACGGTGCGACACAGCCGTCGAGCGATAGCCAGATTCAGCCTCGATCAGCGCATGGATGAGGTATTGATCGACACCATGCCGCATCGCGGCCCCCTGAATCAGGGCACCGTACGGCCGTTCCAGCATCCGCAGACCTGAAGTTCTCGTGGGCGAGACCGCCGCAACGAGCTCCGGTTCGTTTCGTGGTGTCCCATCCAGCTCAATCCGATCGATCAGCAGCGGATCACAGCGCACCGACCCACCTCCCCGCAGCTCGAGGACGATGGCCGCTCCGTCGATGTGATGCCCAGCGATCGGCATCACACGACCCGACGCAAAGTGCACCTGCTCGAAGCCGGTTGGGGCGGCCGCAGGAGTACCGAAGCAGATCACGGCCAGGAAACCCGCCAGGGCGGCCGTTTCGGGTCTGGACATTCCCACGAACCTAGCACACGTCATGCGACCTTCACAAACCCCCAGAACCTACTGAGGCTCGAGGAACGCGTAAAACACACGTACACCAAGGTTTCTCAGATCTGCACTTGAAGCGCCGGGAACCGACGCCGGCACGAATGTCCGATCGACGTGCAGGTCAAGCGTGACCGAGTCGGCGTCGCCGAGTTGCTCGACACTCAGCGGGATCTCATGGAACTGGCGCTCCTGGCTGTCGAGTCGAACCTCATAGACCGCATGCTCACCGACCCGGACTTCCACGCGCTGGGCGGCGTCGAACAAATCCGGACGACCGGCGAGTTCGAGATAGAGCACCGCGTCGGTACCGGGGTTTCGAAACGAGAGGCTGGTGAGATCGGTCGTCCAGCGCCACTGCAGATTGCTTGCGGGGTCGACCTCGTCATTGTGCCAACCGTCTTGATAGTAGACGAGACTGCTCTCGGACTGAGGCTCGAGGGAGACCGCCGCTGCTCGATACGCGCGCTGGCCCAGGGGATCGCCCGCGAGTGCCCACCGCTCTCCGGTCGCTGGCGAATACAACCCGACCGCAACCACGGCCTCACCGATGTAGGGATACATCGGAACCCGAGCGCGCCGCGTATACGAGATGGTCTGGCCGGGCTGCCACTGGCTGGTCGGCACCGACGGCTCATGGTCGGCGGCCCACATCATGACGCCGTCCGAGTCGAGAAAATGGACCATCACCCGCAAGTCTTCATTGAACGGCTGCAGCTCCTGTGGCACGACGAACTGAAGGGCCATCTCGAGGGGACCGCCCAGCGGCACGACGGTCCGGTCAAGCTGCACCGTCACAGCGGCCACAGGTTCGTCGGGCACCCCCGGAGCGCAGCCGACACTAGCGACGCCGAGGGCGATCGTCACAAGCCACGAAAACCTGTGGCGGGCCGAACGATTCAACTGGTGGGGTACTGCCTCACTCGAAATCACGATTGGAAGAGTGGCGACATGTTAGCGTGTTGTCGCACCTACTGCAATATGGTACGCTTCCGGCGCATTTGACCACGGACGCGGTTGCTCCATCCCTCCGCGGAGGACCCTCGGATGACGCTTGAAGCACTTGGCATGGTAGAGACGAAGGGCCTCGTCGGCTCGATTGAAGCGGCCGACGCGATGGTGAAGGCGGCCAATGTTGTCCTCGTGGGCAAGGAGTATATCGGTGCGGGGTATGTCACGGTGATGGTGCGTGGAGATGTGGGCGCCGTTAAGGCCTCGACCGACGCCGGCGCCGCCGCCGCCCGGCGTGTCGGCGAACTCGTCTCCGTTCATGTCATTCCGCGACCTCATAGTGAGGTCGAAAAGATTCTGCCGAAGGTCAAAGACGCGTCCAAGTAACGCCGAGAGGGCATGAGCCAACCCTCCTCTCCGTCGGATCGCGACCTCATCTCGATCGGCGAGGCGCGTGAACAGGCGCGCCGGGCGAAGGCGGTCCAGCCTCGTCTCGAACAGCTCACACAGCCACAGGTCGATGCCGTCGTCGACGCGATGGCCACCGCCGCGGCGGCCGAGGCGGAGCCGCTCGCAGCGCTGGCCGTCGAGGAAACCGGGTTCGGTGTCGTCGGCGACAAGGTGCAGAAGAACCTGTTTGCGGCCCGCACCGTGCACGAGTTCATACGCCCGATGAAAACGGTCGGCGTCGTACGTACTCTCAACGATCGACGGGTGCTGGAGATCGCTCAACCGTTCGGTGTCGTTGCGGCCGTCGTCCCATCGACCAATCCCACGTCAACCACGATCTACAAGATCTTGATCTCGATCAAGGCGCGCTGTGCCCTGGTGATCAGTCCGCACCCGGCTGCGGTCGGATGCATCACACGGGCTGCCGAGTTGATGAACCGCGCCGGTCTTGCCGCCGGGCTTCCGGATGGTGCGATCACCTGGATGCAGACCGTGACTCTCGAGGGCACGCAGGAGCTCATGCGTCATCGTGACGTCGCGGTGATTCTCGCGACCGGGGGTATGGGCCTGGTCCGTGCCGCCTACTCTGCTGGGAAACCCGCGTACGGTGTCGGTCCAGGAAACGCACCGGCCTACATCGAGCGTTCTGCCGACCTGCCCAAGGCGGTGCAGGACATCGTCACCGGCAAGACGTTCGACAATGGTCTGCTCTGCTCCTCGGAGAACTCGGTTGTGGTCGACCGCGTGGTCGCCGATGACGTGAAACGCGAGTTCGAAGGGCGGGGAGCCGCCTTTCTCTCCGCCACCGAGTGCGACGCCTTGGCCAAGGTCCTCGTGAGCGCGCAACGGCTGCCCAACCCGGCCCTGGTCGGGAGACCGGCGACGGAGGTGGCGGCAGCGGCGGGGATCACAGTGCCAGCGGGCACCAGCGTCTTGATCGCTCCGCTCGCCGGCGTCGGTCGCGAGCACCCGCTGTCGATCGAGAAGCTGTGCCCCGTCCTCTCGTTCTATGTCGTCGAGGACTGGAAGGAGGGGTGCGAACGATGTATCGAGATTCTCCGGTACGGGGGCATGGGTCACACGATGTCGATTCACTCGCGCGATGAGGCCATTGTCCTGGAGTTCGGCCTCAGGAAACCGGCGTCTCGAATCGTCGTCAACACGTCAACGACCCTTGGGTCGATCGGGATGACCACCGGACTCGACCCGGCCATGACCCTCGGGTGCGGAGGCTACGGCGGGAATATCACGTCGGACAACATCTCCCCGAAGCATCTGCTCAACATCAAGCGCCTGGCCTACGAAATCCACCCTGCGGCCGACCTCCGCACCGCGGGGACGATACCCACAGAGACGCAGCCGCCACTGCGGCCCGGCATCGACCCGGCGACACTGGCCCAGCGAATCGATCAGTTCTTGTCGACCAGAGGTGTGGCCAAGGGCGGCCAACCTGAACCACCGGCGCCGGTTCCAGCAGCGTCGCCCACCCCAGCACCATCCGCGGAGACACCACCGGAACCCCAGCCGGCACCGGTCGAGTTTGTGTGCGAGGACGATGTGCGCCAGGCGATTCAGGATACTCGGTCGATCGTCATCGACGAGAAGACGATCGTGACACCAGCCGCGCGCGACCTCGCTGAACCCCACCGCGTCCTGATCTACGCCGGGCTCTCCACGAGGCGCTGAGTTCGGTCCTCACCTGATTGCCCGGACCAGTGTCCAGCGGGGCGGAACGCTGTCCACCCTATATCCCAAGATGCACTTGGGTTGGCGTATCTGGCGCCGGGCTCTGGGCAGCGAGGACAAGGCGGGACGAGGGAGTTTGGAGGGCCCAAATGACCGAGGAGCATCGCAGTCGTCGGTGGCCAGGACTATTCAGATGCGTCAACTCAAGCGGATTCTGGGATGAGGGTCCTGAGTCTGAATACCGGTGCACCGATTGCGGCGATGCGTCTGAGTGACCAGGCGTGAAGACTGAGCGAGACATCCCAGACGCTGCACACTCGGGGGCAAGGTGCTGGAGCAAATTCTGGAACCGCTGCGCGGGCGGTCGCGTCGATGGCCGTGGAACCCGACAGCCCAGCTTGGAGCGGACCTTGCGGCGCTCCTTGGCGTGCTCGCGCGATTGCGCTCCGCTTCGCTGTTTGGGATCGAGGCGTCGCTGGTCGAGGTCGAGGTCGATGTGTCGTTCGGTCTGCCGACCTTCAACATGGTCGGGCTTCCAGACTCGAGTGTCCGGGAGAGCCGAGACCGAGTGCGCAGTGCGATTCGGAACTCCGGCTTCGAGTTCCCTGCCCATCGAGTGACGATCAATCTCGCCCCGGCCAACGTTCGCAAGCGCGGCACGTCGTATGACCTCCCCATCGCGGTCGGGGTGCTCGCCGCGAGCGGTCTTCTCCCACAGCGCGAGTATGCCGACCTCCTGCTCCTCGTGGAGCTGTCGCTCGATGGCACCATCCTGTCAATCCGCGGCGTCCTACCGATGGCCCTGGTCGCCCGCCGACACGCGCTCCGTCTGTTGGCGCCCCCGGCTGCCGCGCCTGAAGCGGCGATGGTTCCTGGACTCGACACCGGCATTGTCCGGTCACTGGCCGAGGTCGTGGGCGTGCTTGAGGGACGGCTCGCCACGACGCCCGCCGCCGTCAGCGCCGATGTCACTCCGTCCTGCGAAGGTCTTGCCGGTCCCGACATGCGCGACGTTCGCGGTCAGCTTCTCGGGCGTCGTGCCCTGGAGGTGGCCGCGGCTGGACGACACAACGTGCTCTTCGTCGGACCGCCTGGGGCCGGAAAGACCATGATGGCGCGGCGACTCCCGGGACTCTTGCCGCCACCCAGCTTCGAAGAAGCCGTCGAAACCAGCACGATCCACTCTGTTGTGGGGCTGATGAACAGCGCACGCCCGCTGCGACGCGTCCGTCCCTTTCGGGCACCCCATCACTCCATTTCTGACGCCGCACTCATTGGGGGCGGTCGAGAGCCACGGCCGGGGGAGGTGAGCCTGGCGCACAACGGCGTGCTCTTTCTTGACGAGATTCCCGAGTTTCACCGCCGTGCCCTCGAGGTGCTTCGTCAACCCTTGGAAGAAGGGGTCGTGCGGATCGGTCGCGCCTCCGGAGTGGCCGTCTTCCCCGCCCGATTCCTGCTCGTGGCGGCGATGAACCCGTGCCCCTGCGGCTATGCGGGCCATCCTGCGCGAGAGTGCCGCTGCACGCCCCACCAGACCGACCGCTATCGGGGACGGCTGTCTGGTCCTCTTCGCGATCGTTTCGACCTGGTTATCCCGATGAATTCCGTTTCGGCGGCCGAGCTCATGTCGATCTCGGCGGCAGAATCGTCAGACGAGATCCGTCGTCGTGTCGAACGGGCCCGCCAGCGGCAGGCCGACCGATACGGCACGAGCGGCATCGCAACCAACGCTGACCTCCAGCACGCAAGACTCAGCCAGTACTGCCAGCTGGACGCCGACAGCAGACGCCTCATCATTCAGGCGGTCTCTCGCTTCCAACTGTCGGCCCGAGGGTACGACCGGGTGAGGCGGGTCGCACGAACGCTCGCCGACCTTGGCGGTTCGGAAACGGTGTCGTCGTCACATATCGTCGAGGCACTTTCATACAGGGGAGTGCGTTCCGACGAGTGACGTCGCGTCGCAGACATCCGGCGTGGAGAATAGGGTGTTCGACCAATACTGAGATGATCGGACGGTCCCCGATTCCGGCGGCTTTTCAAGTCGATAGCCTGTGTGATAGAGTTCGGCCATTTTCCGTTTTCACCTTCTCCCTTCATGTTCCGAAAACGGTACTCCCTCATCATCGCGAATCGTACCACCGGTGCGACAAACCGATACACGTTCGGTGTCGGCCCGGCGTGTGCCGCATTTCTAGCGCTTTTGATGCTGCCGGCGGCACTCCTTGTCTACGCGGAATGGAGCACCTCGCTCGCCGTGACGCGCCTGCGACTCCAGAAAACGCGTCTCGAGCTCGAGAACTCTGCCTACCGGGCCACCGCGAGCGACCTTGCGAGTCATCTGGCTGGACTCGATGCCACTATGGTCGAGTTGACCAGGCGGGTTGATATGGATCCGTCCATGATCGGCGCGCCGCAAACGGTCAATGAAGCGGAAGTACAGCTGAATGCGCTCGACCGGCTGCGAATCCTGCTGGGCTCCCTCGACGAGCGATTGACGCTTGTTCGACGAGGCGTGGCGTATCGAGAGGCTCTGGCTTCGGCCACGCCCATCATCTGGCCGTCTGATGGATGGATGTCGGGAACATACGGCTACCGCACTGACCCCTTCACCGGTGAGCGGGACTTCCATCCGGCGGTCGACATCTCCACACAGAAGGGGCAGCCGGTGTATGCGACCGCAACCGGCAGGGTCTTCTCCGCCCGTCGAAACGGCGCGTACGGCAATCTCGTTGAGATCGACCACGGATTTGGGCTGAGGACACGATACGGTCATCTGTCGGAGTTCGCTACCGCGGTGGGTGATACGGTCGAGCGCGGCGACGTGATCGGCTATGTGGGAGCGACTGGCCGGGCCACCGGCTATCACGTCCATTACGAGATCTGGTAGAACGGTCGCACAGTCAACCCGATGCAGCTCCTGGTTGAGCGTCGCACGACCACGGCCAACTAGTGTCCTACGTTTGAATCACCTGTACAGCGTATCGCCGCCCCTCGACCGACCGCCGCAGCGCTTCGCTCTATCGGCGACTGCCTCCACGCCGGTGTCAACCCCCGATAACACTGAGTCCACGAAGATCGGGTTGCGTATCGCAGAGACGGGACACTAGAATCGTGGGATAGCTGCACTCATTGAACCCCACCCTATGAGTCACAGCACGAACACTCGGCGGCCGCGACCATCCCGTTGTGGGATCGATCGGGCACGAACGGTCTTCGTGTCCCGCCCAATCTGATGCTCGATACCCTGCTGGCCAAGGTCTTCGGCACCCAAAACGAGCGCGAGCTCAAGCGCCTGTGGCCGGTGGTCGCCGAGATCAACTCGCGCGAGGAGCGCATCCGGGCGCTCTCCGACGATCAGCTTCGGGACCAGACGAACGACTTCAAGGCGCGGGTCGAACGCGGCGAGTCCTTAGACGACCTGTTGCCCGATGTCTTTGCCGTGGTCCGCGAGGCCGGATGGCGCACGTTGGAGATGCGCCACTTCGACGTCCAGCTGATCGGTGGGATGGTGTTGCACGCCGGGCGGATCGCCGAGATGAAAACCGGTGAAGGCAAGACACTGGTCGCCACGCTCGCCGCCTACCTCAACGGGTTGTCGGGTAAGGGCGTGCACGCCGTGACCGTCAACGACTACCTGGCACGGCGCGACTCGGAATGGATGGGCCGGATCTACCGTTTCCTGGGCATGACGGTCGGGGTCATCCAACACGACATGCGGGATGCCGAGCGAAAGGCGGCGTACGCGTGTGACATCACCTACGGCACCAACAACGAGTTTGGCTTCGACTACCTGCGCGACAATATGAAATTCGACGTCTCGCAGTTCGTCCAGCGGCCGCACAATTTTGCCGTCGTCGACGAGGTCGACAGTATCCTGATCGACGAGGCCCGAACGCCGTTGATCATCTCGGGACCAGCCGAGCAGTCGACCGAGCTCTATTACGAGGTCGACCGGATCATTCCGCGGCTGGCGCCGGGCGCCGTCACCCAGGGCAACGTCCCGGCCGAAGAGCGGGAGGCCCTCGAGTCGACCGGCGACTTTCTCAAGGACGAGAAGCACAAGACCGTCACGCTGACCGAGAGCGGCATCGCCAAGGTCGAGCAGCTGCTCAAGGGCCGTCTCCAGCCCGGCGGTCTGTATGAACCGGCCAACATGCCCCTTCTCCACCACGTCAATCAGGCCCTCCGGGCGCACAGCCTCTTTCGGCTCGATGTCGACTACATGGTCAAGGACAACCAGGTGGTCATCGTCGATGAGTTCACCGGCCGGCTGATGCCAGGGCGTCGCTGGAGCGACGGCTTGCATCAGGCGGTGGAAGCCAAGGAAAAGGTCAAGATCGAGCGCGAGAACCAGACCCTCGCGACCATCACGTTTCAGAACTACTTCCGCAAGTACGACACGCTCTCAGGCATGACCGGCACCGCCGAGACCGAAGCCCCGGAGTTCCACAAGATTTACGAGCTGGATGTGATCGTGGTGCCGACCAACCGCGAGCTCGAGCGTGTCGAAGAACCCGACGCCATCTACCGCACCAGCGATGAGAAGTATCTGGCAATCGCGGAAGACGTCGAGGAGAGGCAGAAGATGGGTCGACCCGTGCTGTGCGGCACGGTGTCAATCGAGAAGTCAGAGCGTCTCTCGAGCACTCTGAAGCGCCGTGGCGTACGACACGTCGTCCTCAACGCCAAGTATCACGAGCGTGAGGCTGAAATCGTCGCGCAGGCCGGTCGGAAGGGCAACGTCACGATTGCCACCAATATGGCCGGGCGGGGCACCGACATCCTCCTGGGCGGCAACGCCGAGTACATGGGCCGGCAGCAAGCGCTCAAAGAAGAGGTCGCCGAAGAGATTCCCAAGAGCGAGTTTCGAGTGATCGACGACGAGTCGTTTGTCTACTTCTCGCAGGAAGATCGGTACTACCGAACACCCCGGGAGGACTGGGAACGCATCCTCGCCTTTTTCAAACAGCAAACGGACGCCGAGCACGCGGAAGTGGTCGCCGCGGGCGGACTCCATATCATCGGCACGGAGCGGCACGAAGCCCGGCGCATCGACAATCAGCTGCGCGGACGGGCGGGTCGACAGGGCGACCCTGGCTCATCGCGATTCTATCTGTCGCTTGAGGACGACCTCATGCGGATCTTCGGGTCCGAACGGATCTCTGGCCTCATGGAACGCCTCGGGATGGAAGAGGGCGTCCCGATCGAGCACAAGATGGTCACCCGGGCGATCGAACGGGCCCAGAAGCAGGTCGAGGCGCAGCACTTTTCGGTCAGAAAGCATCTACTGGAATACGACGACGTCATGAACAAGCAGCGCGAGAGTGTCTACGGATTGCGCCGCGAACTGCTTGAAGGTCGGGTCCAAGTTGAGGATGAGGATGACGAGTCGGGCGGTGAGACCATCGATATTCGGGACTACCTGATGACGTTGGCCGAGGGGCATGTCGACGCCCTCGTCGAGTCGTACTGTGGTGAGGCCGTCGAGCCCGAAGACTGGGACACCCCCGCAGTCAAGTTGTCATTCGGGGAGATGTTCGCATTCAACACCGATCAGCTCTCGTTGATCGACCTCGATGAAAAGACCGTTGAGGAGATGCACGAGATCCTCTGGAGCGCTGCACGCAAGACCTACTCGGAGAAAGAGACCGCGATCGACGACCAGGTCCTCCGGCGTGTTGAACGCGACGTCATGCTCCAGATCGTGGATGTGCAGTGGAAGGACCATCTGTACGGATTGGACCATCTGAAAGAGGGCATCAACCTCCGGGGCTACGGCCAGCGAGATCCGCTTGTTGAATACAAGCGTGAGAGCTTCGGCATGTTCCAGGCGATGAAGGAACGGATCGACGAGGAGACTGTCAAGTACCTGTGGCGCCTGCGGCCGGTGGTCAGGGAGGGTGAAACCGCGGCCGCCCAACCACAGATTCGCCGCGCGACACCGCTGTCGTACAACGAATCTCGAGCGGCGGCGCCCGCGCTGGCTGGCGTCGGCGCGGCGGCGGCCGGCGGCGGTGGGGCACCGCGACCCGCGCGGACCGGCGGCGATGACGCCGCGGTGCGGACCGTTCGACGGGATGCCGCCAAGGTCGGACGCAACGACCCGTGCCCGTGCGGGAGTGGGAAGAAATACAAGAAGTGTCATGGGGCCTGATCATGCAAACCAAGACTGAGGGAGCAGCCACATCATCCGCACTGTCTGTCGAGACCGCCCTGACGTTCGACGACGTCTTGCTCGTGCCCCGTCACTCGCGAATCCTGCCGAGCCGCGTCGATGTCTCGACTCGAGTCACGCGCAATATTTCGCTGACCGTGCCGTTGGTCAGCGCCGCCATGGATACCGTCACGGAGTCTCGAATGGCGATCGCCATGGCGCAGTTGGGTGGGATGGGCATCATCCACAAGAATCTTGAGATCGCCGACCAGGCGTCCGAGGTCGATCGGGTCAAGCGGTCAGAGAGCGGCATGATCGTCAATCCGATCACGTTGTCGCCCCAGAGCAGCATCTTCCAGGCGCTCGAGCTGATGAAGAAGTATCGGATCTCCGGTGTACCGATCACCGAGGATGGTCGAAACGAGGGACGACTGGTCGGTATCCTGACCAACCGTGACCTGCGCTTCCAGGGTGATGTGCACCGGCCGATCTCGGAAGTGATGACCCACGAGAAGCTCATCACGGTTCCGGTCGGGACGACGCTCGATGAGGCCAAGGCGATTCTTCACAGACATCGCGTCGAAAAGCTTCTGGTCGTGGATGGGGACTTCAATCTACGTGGCCTGATCACGGTGAAGGACATTCAGAAGGCGATCAAGTATCCCAGTGCCAGCAAAGACTCTCTCGGGCGTTTACGCGTCGGCGCGGCCGTCGGGATCGCCAACGACACGGTGGAGCGGGCCGAGGCCCTGGTCGCTGCCCATGTCGATGTCCTGGTACTCGACAGCGCGCACGGTCATTCCCAGAACGTGCTCGACATGGCTCAGCGCCTTCGCCGAGAGTTCCCGGCGGTTGACGTGATCGCCGGGAACGTCGCCACGGCCGAGGGTATGGAGGCCCTGATCGAAACCGGGGTGGACGCGGTGAAGGTTGGGATCGGTTCGGGATCGATTTGTACGACTCGAGTGGTGGCCGGCATCGGTGTGCCGATGGTGACCGCCATCGCGGACTGCGCCGATGCGGCGGCCCATCACGACATTCCGATCATCGCCGACGGGGGCGTGAGATTCTCGGGAGATATCACCAAGGCAATCGCCATCGGCGCCAGCGCTGTGATGATCGGGAGCCTGTTTGCCGGCACCGACGAGGGCCCAGGCGAGCTCATTCTGTACCAGGGCCGCAGTTTTAAAGAGTACCGGGGTATGGGTTCGATCGGTGCGATGCGCCGCGGAAGCCGAGACCGATACTTCCAAGAAGAATTCGACCTGGCCAGCCAGGTCCCAGGGGACGACCACAACCAGAAGCTCGTGCCGGAAGGGATCGAGGGACGAGTTCCATACAAGGGATCCGTCGGCGCGATGATTCATCAGCTCGTGGGAGGTTTCCGGGCCGGGATGGGCTATTGTGGCGCCGAAACCATCCCACTGCTTCGGCAGAACGCGCGCCTCATCAGAATCACGCCGGCGGGCGTGCGTGAGAGCCACGTACACGACGTGGTCATTACGAAGGAAGCTCCGAACTACCGCAGCGAATAGCGCAGGATGGCCGGTCGCCGGCCTCAGTGCACCGCCTCCGTGGTGTCAGGATGCGTGTTTCTCGATTCTGATCTCCCGTTCGTCAGCTCCCCGGTCCTCGATATGGACCGTGATCGACCTCGCGGGCACACGCGGGAGCCGATCTGCCCATTCGATCGCGACGAGGGCCAACGGGGTTGCCAGCTCGTCCAGACCCAGCTCGTCAACCTCGCGGGGAGCGACGCGGTACAGATCCACGTGGTGCACGGTCAGGCGCCCAGGATACGGTTGCAGGAGCGTAAACGTCGGACTTGAGACATCGTCCGGGTCTCCACCGGCCCCTTCGACCACCCCTCGGACGAACGCAGTTTTTCCCGCGCCAAGCTCGCCAAACAAGAGGATCGTTGTTCCTCCCTCCAGCTCGGAGACCAACTGACGGGCGATTCGGATCGTATCCGCCTCGCTGCGACTTGGGTAGAGAGTGTCCACGTCCGCTACGCGTCGTCCGACGCACGTGGCTGGGTCACGTCCCGCGCCGCCTTGCCGAGACAGGCCACCAGGTCGGACGCGATCAGGGCCACCTCACCGTGTTCCTCAGACGCCAAGTCGCCCGCCAAACCGTGGAGAAACACAGCGACTTGGCAGGCGTAGTCCGGTCGTCCCAGTTGTGCGAGCCAGGCGGCCGTCACGCCGGTCAGCACGTCGCCCACTCCGCCGGTCGACATTCCCGCGTTCCCGGTGAGATTGATCCACGTCGCACCATCCGGATCGGCGATGACGGTTCCAGAGCCCTTGAGCACGACGAAGAGATGGTGCTCCCGCGCAAAACGCCGCGCGGTGTTCAATCGATCCGACTGCACCTCGGTCGACGTTTCCTGGCAGAGCCGCGCCATTTCCCCCGGGTGGGGAGTGATGACCATCGGGACACCGTCACGCCCCGCGAGCTGACGAGGATCGGTCGCAAAGACGTTGAGCGCGTCAGCATCGAGAACCAGCGGGACGCTGGATCGATCGACCAACCCATGGACGAGGGCCGACACATCCGCACTCGTCCCAAGGCCGGGTCCCACCGCGATCGCCTCGCATCCGAACTCGAGGATCGCCCCGAGCGCGTCGGCGGCCACCGCGCCATCTTCGGTCTCTGGCAGCGGCAGGGTCATATACTCTGGCACCGACGCCGAGACGGACGAGACGCAGCCGCGCGGAGTCGCGACGGTCACCAGTCCGGCGCCGGATCGCAGCGCGCCGAGGCCGGCCAACACCGCTGCCCCGGTCTTCCCTACGCTGCCCGCCACGACGAGCACATGACCGAAATCGCCTTTGTGCGTGTCATCTGGCCTCGGGGGTATGAGCAGCCCGACTTCCTCGGGCGTGAGCAGCTCGAGTCGCCCCCCGGGTACGTCATCGATGACCGCGGCTGGAATCCCGATATCGGCGACGACGAGGTCACCCGCCCACGACTCGGCGGGGGGCAACAACAGGGCCACCTTTGGGGCGGCGAGCGTCACGGTGACATCGGCCTCAACGGCCTCCCCGATCGGATCGGTCCGATCCGCCAAGAGGCCACTGGGTAGATCGACCGAGACGACGGGGACGTCCAGCGCATTGACATCCCCGACCACCGTGCTGAGTAGATCATCGAGCGGCTTGTTCAGCCCGGTCCCAAACATCGCATCGACCAGCACCTGGCATTCGTCGACACTCGACCGCGCGGAATCCCAGGCGTCACGATCCACCACCTCGACGATCGACAGCCCGAGGCTCTGGGCGATCCGCAGATTGGTGCTGGCGTCTCCAACGACATCATCGGCCTGGCCGAAGAGAAACACCCGGACGGAGAGCCCCTGTTGCGACAGCAACCTGGCTACGACAAGGCCATCGCCGCCGTTGTTGCCGCGCCCACACAGAATCCCAACCCGACGATTCTCGAGATCTTCGATCGTCGCGTGCATGGCCGAGACGACCTGATGCCCCGCGTTCTCCATCAGCGCGATTGACGGGATCCCGACCTTCTCGATCGTCCGCCGATCGGCCTCTCGCATCTGCTCGGCTGTCAGGACTCTCATCGCGGGTCGCCCATCGTGGGTCGGATTATATGTCCGTCCAGGCGATAATGGTGGGCGTGGAACAGTCTTGGTCCAACTCAACGGTCTACGTGAATGGAACGATTAGCGATGGCGCGGTGGCCGTTGTTCCGGTGTTTGATCATGGATTCTTGTACGGCGAGGGCGTCTACGAAACACTCCGGACCTACCGTCGTTCTCCGTTCCTGCTGGACCGGCACTTGACGCGACTCAGAACCTCGGCGTCACTGCTCAACCTGGCGATCCCCCAGGACGATGCCGAGCTCACTTTGGCGATTGCCACGACGATGCGTCACGCTTCGCTCGAGTGTGAGCAGTATGTTCGTTTACTCGTCACCCGCGGTGTGGGAGAGCTCAGCTACGATCCCGCCACCTGTCCGACGCCCACGGTGGTGATCATCGTCAAGCCCCATCTGGAGAATCCTCCAGAGAGCATGGAAGAAGGGATCCGTGTCATCGTCTCGTCGGTCCTCCGTAACCATCCCCAGGCCATCAACCCTCGGATCAAGTCGAACAACCTCCTCAACAACGCGCTGGCGATGCAGGAGGCGATGCGGGCCGGCGCCCAGGAAGCCCTGATGCGCAACTACCGAGGCGAGCTCTCAGAGTGCGCACAGTCCAATGTCTTCCTCGTCAAGGAGGGTGAGGTCCTCACGCCACCGCTCGAGTCGGGTCTGCTTGAGGGTGTCACACGGAATTTCGTCTTCGAGGTGGGTACCCACACCGGCTTCACCGTTCGCGAGACCGTGTTACGAGATTCAGATCTGCACGAGGCTGACGAGGTGTTCATCACGAGCACGACCCGTGAGATTCTCCCGGTCACGCGTGTGGATGACGGCGCCGTCGGCTCCGGGGAACCGGGTCCGGTGACGCTGACCTTGGCGGCGGCGTTTCGCCGTCAGGCAGAGCTGCTCTCGGGTGGCTCCGATGGGTGATCGTGTGGCGGCCGGGGGTTCCCATCGTCGGCATATGCTTCGATCGGCGGGCAGGTGCACACGAGATTCCGGTCGCCGTGCACATCATCGATCCGGCTCACCGGCGGCCAGTACTTCCGCCCACGGACAAACGGAAGGGGGAATGCCGCCTGCTCCCGTGAATACGGATGAGTCCACTGCGTCGCGGTGAGCTCTTCCGCCGTGTGCGGAGCATGTCGAAGCACGTTGTCTGTCCGGTCCGCCGCACCGTCGACCACCTCTTGGATTTCCTGCCTGATCCGAATCATCGCGTCGCAAAACCGGTCGAGTTCCTCCAGGGGTTCGCTCTCCGTCGGCTCGACCATCAACGTTCCCGGAACCGGAAAGGAGACGGTAGGCGCGTGAAACCCGAAGTCCATCAGCCGCTTGGCGACATCCTGCTCGGTGACATCCGCGACTGACCGAAAGGGACGCAGATCGAAGATCAGCTCGTGTGCCACTCTGCCGTTGCCGCGGGTATAGAGCACGTCAAAGTAGGACTCGAGTCGCGACTTGATGTAGTTGGCGCTGAGCATCGCGACACGCGTAGCCTGGGTCGTGCCCTCTGCGCCCAGCAGGCAGAGATACGCGTGAGAGATCAGGAGGATGCTGGCACTGCCCCATGGGGCCGCTGAAATCGGCCGGATCGGGTGGGTGCCGCCGGTTGGAACAACCGGATGCCCCGGTAGATACGGAGCCAGGTGAGCAGCGACGGCGATCGGACCCATTCCCGGTCCCCCGCCACCGTGAGGAATCGCGAACGTTTTGTGGAGGTTCAGGTGACACACGTCGGCCCCAATGGCCGCCGGGCTGGTCAGCCCAACCTGCGCGTTCATGTTGGCCCCGTCCATATAGACCTGACCACCCGCCGCGTGCACGATGGCACAGATCTCCTTGACCGACTCCTCGAAGACGCCATGGGTCGACGGGTAGGTAATCATCAGCGCGTTCAGCCGGTCGGCGTGCTCCGCCGCTTTCGCTTTCAGATCCTCGACATCGACATTCCCGTCGTCGTCGCAGCTGACGATCACGATTCGCATGCCCGCCATCGCGGCGCTCGCCGGATTGGTCCCGTGGGCTGACGAGGGAATCAGCACGACATCACGCTGAGGGCCCCCGCGGGCATGGTGGTAGGCGCGAATGACCATCAGGCCGGCGAATTCACCCTGTGCGCCCGAGTTCGGCTGCAGCGAGACGTCCGCAAACCCGGTGATCGTCCGGAGCGCCATTTCGAGTTCGGCGAAGACATCGTGATAGCCGGCAGCCTGCTGCGGCGGCACATACGGATGGAGTCTCCCGAACTCGGTCCACGTCACCGGCCGGAGCTCTGTAGCGGCGGACAGTTTCATCGTGCACGACCCGAGTGGGATCATCGATGTATCGAGTCCGAGGTCTTTGCGCTCCAGCCGCTTGAGGTATCGCATCATCTGGAGCTCAGAGTGATAGGTGTTGAAGACCGGATGACTGAGGAAACCGCTCGTTCGGCGAACGGCGTCGGGCATCTCCGGCGGTGCGCTCGAGGGCGTCGGCCCCGTGGTCCCTCGTTCTCCGGCGAAGACGGCAACAATCGCATCGACGTCGGCGGCCGTCGTCGTCTCGTCGAGCGAGATCCCGACCTCGCCATCACCGAAGTATCGGAAGTTGATCCCCGCCGCCTCCGCCAGCCGTCGAAGGCGGTCGCCGGCGTCGATCGACCCGGTCGACAGATGCAACGTGTCGAAGAAGTAATCGTTGCGCTGAGCGACGCCTAGCGCCGACAGCCGGTCGGCCAGGTGCTCCGCAAGACCGTGGACCCGACGGGCGATGCCGCGCAGTCCTTCCGGCCCGTGGTAGACCGCATACAGACCGGCCATGTTGGCCAGCAGCGCCTGCGCCGTACAGATGTTCGACGTGGCCCGTTCCCGGCGGATGTGCTGTTCTCGGGTCTGCAGAGCCATCCGATAGGCACGGCGCCCATGCCGGTCAACAGATACGCCGACTAGCCGGCCCGGGAGCTGACGCACATACTCGCCACGGGTGGCGAAGAAGGCGGCGTGCGGCCCCCCGTACCCCATGGGGACCCCAAAACGCTGGGCGCTGCCACAGACGATGTCGGCGCCCGACTCGCCAGGTGGCGTGAGCATCGTCAGCGCCAGCAGGTCGGTGGCCACCGCGACCAAGGCCCCGGCCGCATGAGCGTTCGCAATCACATCCCCCAACGGACGGACCGCCCCGTTGGCGTCCGGATATTGGAGCAGAACACCGAACGTTTGATCGTCGCACGTCAGTTCATCAAAGGGCTGCACGACCACCTCGAACCCCAGTGGTTCTGCGCGTCCCCGCACCAGCTCGATCGTCTGAGGGAAACAGGTGTCGCTGACGACGAAGCGGTTGCCACCTCCCGGCCGACGGGCGCGAATCCGATGCAGGAGCGCCATCGCCTCCGCGCCTGCCGTGGCTTCGTCAAGGAGAGACGCATTCGCGACCTCCATCGCCGTCAAGTCCTCGACCATCGTCTGGAAGTTGAGCAGCGCCTCGAGACGTCCCTGAGCCACTTCGGCCTGGTAGGGCGTGTACGGTGTGTACCACCCCGGGTTCTCCAGCACATTGCGGAGGATGACGCTCGGGGTGATCGTGTCGTAGTACCCCAGACCGATGAAGGAGCGGTACGCGGCGTTGCGGCCGGCCATGACCATCATTCTTGCTAGGTACTGCGACTCCGACTCGGCGGGGGGAAGTTCGAGTGGCGTCTCACGGCGAATATCCGCGGGGATGATCTCGTCCATCAGGGTGTCCAGAGAGAACGCGCCGACAACGGTCAGCATGTCGCGGACGTCATCCGGACGGGGGCCGATGTGACGATGCGTAAACGTGTCCCTGGGATGCAGGTGAACGTTCATGACGCTCGGTGACGGGAGTGACGCGTGTGCCATGCTAGTGTCCTGGACTGAACCGGGGCTACGCAACCAACTCGGAATACGCGTCGGCGTCGAGCAGCCCAGCCAGCTCGTCTGGATTGGACAGCTTGATGGCGATCATCCAGGCGTCGTGCGCGTGCTGGTTGACCGACTCCGGAGCGTCGCTCAGAGCCGCGTTGACTTCGACCACCTCTCCAGATACGGGACAGAATAGATCGGACACGGCCTTGACCGACTCGATCGACCCGAACTGCTCTCCCTGCTTGAAGATCCGACCTGCCTCTGGTAACTCCACATAGACGACATCACCCAGCTGCTGCTGCGCGTAGTCGGTAATGCCAACCCGGCCGATGTCATCGGTCACGCTGATCCACTCATGGTCTTTGCTGTATTTCAGGTCCGCGGAATACATACGACTCGACTCCTCAGCTTCTCACGGTCGGGACACGCTTCTCGGCGATATCCTACGCGCGTTTGTAGAACGGCATCTTGACGACCTGGGCCGCCACGCGTCGATCCCGAACCGCGATCGTGATCTCGGTGCCGGCCGCACTGGCCTCAACCGGCACGTACGCCATCCCGATCGCCTTCTTGAGATACGGGGTCATCGTGCCACTGGTGACCGTACCGACCTTGTCGCCGCCACGGTAGACCTCATACCCTTGGCGCGCGATCCCTCGTTCGACCATCTCGAACCCGACAAGCTTCCGAGACACACCCTCCGCCTTCTGTCGGACCAACGCCTCGCGGCCGTTGAAAGCTGGCTTGTCCCACCCGACGACCCAGCCCAGCCCGGCTTCGAGCACGGTGGTCGTTTCGTCGATGTCGTTGCCGTAGAGACGCATCGCAGCCTCCAGCCGCAACGTATCTCGAGCCCCGAGACCTACCGGCTTGATGCCGGCCGAGGCACCGGCCTCGAGCACGGCGTTCCACACCTGCTCGGCCGACTGGGGCGACACAAACAGCTCGAATCCATCCTCACCTGTGTAGCCGGTCCGGGAAATGGTGGCGCGAACGCTCGCCACCTCCCCGGATGCGAACCAATAGTAGCCAATCGAGTCGAGCTCTACACCGGTGAGCGGCTGCAGCACTTCGAGTGCCCGCGGCCCCTGCACCGCCAGCAAAGCATATCGGCCGCTCGAGTTGACAGAGACCGCATCGCCCACCGACGCAATTTCCTGTTTGATCCACGCAGCGTCTTTCGCGACGTTCGACGCGTTGATCACCAGCAGATAGTGGGCATCCGCCAGCCGGTATACGAGCAGGTCATCGACAAACGTGCCGTCGTGGGTGGTCAGTGCCGAGTACTGCGCCTGGCCAACTTCCAGTCGACTCGCGTCGTTGCTGGTGATTCGCTGCACCGCCTCCAGAGCGTCGCTGCCGGCGACCTCGACCTCACCCATGTGACTCACGTCGAATAGACCGACCCGGGCGCGCACGGTCAAGTGTTCGTCGGTGATCCCGGAGTATTCGACCGGCATATCCCAGCCGCCAAACGGAACCATCCGCGCACCGAGTGCCCGGTGTCTCGCGTTCAACGGGGTCCGCTTGAGATCAGCGTCCGTCGCGTGGGTCATTGCCGTTGCAAGGGGGGCTACCGGAGGAGCGTCGACCGGCGAGCGGACAACCGTACTATGCCGCCAAAGGGGGGGTCAAGACGACGCGCCGTGCCACCCTAGGGGGTCGTCGTGCCTCCAGATGACGCAAAGGTCGCCTCGACCGTTTCGGCTGTCGAGGCGCTGTCGATTCGAACGGCCCGCGGCACGAGTGTTCTGGGCTCTCCGTCGCATATCGCTTCCAGCCACCAGAAACCTGTCTCCGGGAGTCGGAATCGATAAGCGTTGTCCTGGGCATCGAACGTCGAGGTGACGCGGCCCATGCCCAGAGCACCGACCGGTCCGGCCGCCATGAGCTCGCAGCCACGGTGCGGTAGTCGCACAGTGAGCCGCGTGGGTGCCGGCAGCGTGATATCGCCGAGATCAGTGAGGGCGGGTAACGAACTAGTGCCTCGTAGCGAAACTCATCTTGTGTTTTTCCCGGCGTTTGACGAGCTCGGTGTGGCGATGCCGGTTGCGCCACACGACGTAAGCCAAGATCGCCCGGCGGCTGTGCTCATGGTCCGGATAGTCGGAGTTGGCAAGCGCGAAATAGCGGACGCCCGAGAAGATCGCTTCGATCCGATTCAGCCACGAGGCGTAGGTCGGCGTGAACACGAGCTCCACGTTGTGGTCGGCGGCCCAGTCGGTCACCTCGCGTCGCTTGTGGGGCGAGAAGTTGTCGAGGACGAGGTAGAGGCGCGTTGGGCGTGGGTAGGTCGAGCGAATGTGCTTGAGGAACAGCAGCACTTCGCGACATCGCTTGCGTCGGTAGCACCGCATCATGAGTCGGTTGTCCGCGACGTCGTACGCCGCGAGGTATTGGCGGGTGCCATGGCGGCGCCGGTACGTGGCGCGCAACCGCGCCGGGTGCCGGACCCTGCGCCACGCACGGCCATGGTAGGGGCGCACTTCGATGGGCCCGAATTCGTCGAAACAGATCACGCGGGCGTTCGGCGGCGCGGCCCGGTAGAGCGCACAGAGGCGTTTTTTTTGGCGGCAAAGTCGGGGTCGGGGCTCTCCTTCCAGGTCTTCGTGCGTTGGAACGAGAACCCCTGGTCGCGCAGGATGCGGCCCAGCGTGGTGGCGTGCAGCTCCTTGACCACCCCGCACCGCACAAGATGGGCCGCCAGTTTCCGGAGGGACCACACGGTGAACGGCAGGCCCAGGTCGTGCGGCCGCGTCCCCGCGACCTCCAGCATGACGCTGATCTCTTCCGGCGCATACTTGGACGGCCGGCCGGACGCTTTCCGCGGCCGCAGCGCCGCGAAGCCGCCGGCGTTGAACCGCCGAATCAGCTCCCGCACATACTCTTCGTGGAGATACAATCGCCCGGCAATGGCTCGCGCCCGCATCCCCTGCCCCGAGAAGGCGACCACCTGGGCGCGCCGCAAATACGCTGCCGTCTTCGTCGTCTTCAAGACCCGCGTGAGCCGCCGGCCCTCCGCGAGCGTCAGTTCTCGAACATACAGACACACGTGAACCTCCTTTGGCTCTCACGTCTGTCCGTATTGGATACGAAGTGCGATTAAAGTACAAGATGCTTTTCGCTACGAGGCACTAGGTTGGTCTCGAGCGCATCGAGGTCGACGCAGAGAGCCGGTGTGTCGAGCCCCCACTTGGAAAGGCCGACCTCGCGGGCTGCTTCCAGATTGGCGGGGTGCGTTTCGGCACCTGACGCGCCAGGTGCCGAGATCGGCATACACGCGGCCGCCACACCGGCGGTTTGGAGGAATCGGCGGCGTGAAACAGAGTCGGCGTTCATGGGGCACCTCCATGGTGGAATGATGCAGTCGATCGTGCGCGGCAACGGTTCTTTTCGGTCACTTTGACAGCACGAACTTGGGACCCTGTTTGATGCGGTCTCTCAGCGTAAGCCCCTGCACCAACTCACGGGTGCCCTCCGCTTCTTCCAGTCCGTATATGTGCCCGATGTTGTGATGGTTCAGCGACGCGAGAACTTTGGCTTCGCGCTCAAACCTGGCGAGTCGATCAGGATCGTCCATGAACGCCTGCGGCAACACCTTCAGCGCCACGTCCCGGTCGAGCTTGGTGTCTCGCGCTCGATACACCTCACCCATGCCGCCTTCGCCGATCTTGGCGGTGACGGTATACGGGCCGAGGGTGGTGCCGGGCTGTAAGGGCATGGTTAAGGGACGGGCACCTGCTCGAGCAGCTCCTGGTTCCAGTTCAGCACGACCATGATAGGCGGCGGAGTCGCCTCCCCCTCCGGCACTTCTTCGTCGACGATCAGTAGGAACCGCCGCCCGTCTGGGCTCACGTCGTGGTGCGTGCCGGTGTTCACAGGGGACGCAAACGCCCCCTGCACCGCCACCTCGGGACGACCGAGCACCAGCCCGGCGTCCGAGGTCACCGGCACGGTCATGATCGTGCCCGGGTCAACGTAGTAGAACAGCTCGTCTCCTTCACTGGACCAGAGCGGGCGTGAGCCGCCACTCGTGGAGACCGGGTGGAGCGCGCTGTCGATGTCGGGGAACGGGCGCACGTAGATCTCCTCCTGCCCAGACTCGTTCGATTCGTAGGCGAGCCATCGGCCGTCGGGTGAGACCTGGGCGTTGCTCTCCTCGAACGACTGGTCGAGGAGCAACTCGGCCGGCCCTGATCCGTCGACATCGAGGATGCCGACGTCAAGAATCCTGCCCAACGATGGCGAGAACAGCAGCCGGCTGCCGTCAGGCGTGAACCCGAACGGGAAACCCAACTCGGTGCTCAGCGGCTCCGGCGTCCCGGAGCCGTCCGCCGATTGCCAGTGTATCGACTCGGTCCCGTCACGCACCGCCGTGAACGCAATCCGCTCGCCATCGGGGCTCCAGACCGGACCCCGGTTCATCCCTGGGTCGCGTGTCAGCCGTTGCAGCGTCTCGCGCTCCACGTCCCAGGTCCAGATGTCGTTCTCGTCGTCGCGCGAGTCGAGTGCGATCCGCCGGCCGTCAGGCGAGAGCCGCGCATAGGTATAGGCGCGTGGCGGCACGTTGATCGGTTCCTGGGCGCCATCCCGGTCGACCCATACGAGCGAGCGCCGGAGCTGGGCGGACCCTGGTCGATAGACGAGAGTCCCGTCGTCGGCCAGCGCATACTGCGCCCAGCCGCCGGAGTTGACCTGGACGCCCTCGACGATCGGGATCGGCTCGCCGGAGACCGTCAGCGCGTCGGGGTCGAACGGCACCGCCCAGAGCGACCTCTCGAGGCCGAACACCAGGTGTCCTGAGGCCGTCACCGCTCCGTCGGTCCCGCGGACCAGGGTCTGCCGCGCACCCGTGTCGAGCGACACCACCGCCACCTCGAAGCGGTTAATGTTCCCCGACTGCCTGATTGTGTAGAGCACCGCCTCACCGCCTGGCACAAACGTTGGCCACAGATGTTCAGCGCCCTCCGGGGGCTCGGTCAGCGGGCGTGGCTCGCCTCCCGCCGCGGAGACCTGCATCAACCCAGCTGCCTCCGACGAGAACACAATCGTGTCATCCGGCCCCCAGGTTGCGCCCCCGAGCCGTCCCGTCGCGCACAACGTCACTGGCCGGGCCCCCGGCCCGGGCGACCTTCTTCAGGGCGTCGTTCGTGAAGAAGCCGACCCAGGCGCCATCAGGCGAGAAGAACGGGTGCCGGGCCCCCTCGGTGCCGGGCAGCGGTCTGACCGTCGTCTGGTCCCGCGTGCGAACGAAGAGTTGCAGCACCCCCTCCCGCCGGCCCGCATAGACGAGCGTCCTCCCGTCCGGCGAGAGGGCCATCCCGAAGGCGTTCTGCATCACGTCGCCCTCGGGCGGCGTGAAGGGGAAGCGGGTCACGGTGCCACCGGGGGCCGCCGCAGGACGCACCAGCCCCCACACCGCGAGGCCCCCGATCGCCAGCAACACCAGCCCGATCAGCATCAGTGGAACAGGCCGCTGCCAGAGTTGAATCTGGGGAGCGGCGGTCGGTTCTGACGGCGCGCTGGCCGTGGTCTCGAACGCCCCCTCCATCGCCAACCGCAGATCCCCGATGTCACGAATTCGCTGGTTGGGCTCCTTCTCCAAACAGCGACGCAAATAGGTGGCAAGGCCAGGCGGAAGATCGCTCGGCAGCTTTTCCCACGAGAGGTCAGCACGGATCACATCGGCAAGAGTGACCGACACATCCTCACCTTGAAACGCCCGCTGTCCGGTCAGCATCTCGAACAAGACCGCACCGAACGACCAGATGTCGGCCCGCTTGTCAACGGTCTTTCCTCTAGCCTGCTCCGGCGACATATACGCCGCCGTCCCCATGATCACGCCCATTTGCGTGGCGGCGGCGGTCAGCGTGGGTGATTGACTCGGATCACCTTGCGGGTTTGTGTCGAGCGCCTTGGCGAGACCAAAGTCCAACACCTTCACGGTCCCGTCCTCGCGCACCTTGATGTTCGCGGGTTTCAAGTCGCGGTGAATGACACCCGCTTCGTGAGCAGCCTCCAACGCCTCAGTAATCTGGCTGGCGATTGGGAGAGCTTCATCGACAGCGATCGGCCCTTGCGCTATCCGGTCGGCGAGGGTTGGCCCTTCCACCAACTCCAACACCAACGCACGGGTGCCGTCGCTTTCTTCAAGGCCATGAATGGCGGCGATGTTCGGGTGGTTCAGGCTGGCAAGCACCTGCGCTTCTCGTTGAAACCGAGCCAGGCGATCAGGATCAGTGGCAAAGGCCTCGGGCAGGATCTTGAGCGCCACCTGGCGATTCAGCTTGGTATCAGTGGCCTGATAGACCTGGCCCATGCCACCCTCGCCGATGAGGGCGGTCACGTCGTAGTGGCCGAGTCGGGAGCCGACGGTAAGGGCCATGGGTTGTAAGGGCTGGTCGAGGTCATTCTACGTCCAGGCGGACAGTTGCTGCACCCGACGCACACAACTACCTCTACAACGCGAACGTTCGCCTTGTCAGTGGGTTCGGGCGCTGCTCAGGTGGTCAGTCGTCTGAGCTGGTTGGAAGGGCCGCAGGGGCCGAACGTGCGCATGGGGCAGTGTAACGAGGGAAGGCAAGCGCGAGTTCTGGAAGAGAGCCGAGTGCGACGTAGGACGGACAGCAGGCGTCCGCAGTTGGTTGAGTGTTAGCCTCCCACGCGGTCGAATTTCTGGAGCCGTTGACCGACGTTGACCTCGGTGGTGTAGAGATTGCCGCGCGAGTCGACGGCCAGATTGTGCAACCGGTAGAACTGCCCCGCGTTCTTGCCGAGCCGTCCGAAATGATCCACAACCGTGAGTGACATGCGGTCGAGAATCCAGACGACATTATTAGTACCGTCAGGGACGAACAGCCAGCGCTGGTCTGCGTCGGTGGAGAGCGTCACACCGGACACCGAGCCGCTGCCCAGCGTTTCCGGCCGCACGAACGCCTCTCGCACAAATTCTCCATCTTTCTGATACACCTGCAGTCGGTTGTTCGTCCGGTCGGCCACGTAGACGAGACCATCATCGGAGATCGTGACGTCGTGAACCGGACTCCGAAACTGGTGAATGGGCTCCGCCTCGGGATTGTAGGCAGGCAACTCCACGTCGTCGGGACGCTCTCCGTACGCGCCCCAGTGACGCCGATACTCGCCGGTCTCGGCATCAAACACGATGACGCGGCGGTTGCCATATCCGTCAGCGACATAGACCTCGTTCGTCTCTGGGTCCACCACTATCCCAGCCGGTCGCCCGAGGTCCTCCGTGTCGTTGCTCCCATCGCTCTGGCCTGATCGCCCGATCTGCAGCAGGAACTCGCCGGCGGCGGTGAACTTGAGGACCTGCGCATCTGCCGGGCCATTCCCGCCCACCCACACATGATCGTCAGGGTCGACATAGATGCCGTGCTCACTGTCAGGCCATTCAAACCGCTCGTCGGGGCCGCCCCACGAGCGGAGTACCGTGCCGTCAGGAGCGAACTCGATCACGGGTGGCGCCGGGACGCAGCACATGCCCTCTTCGCCTCGTTGGCGCGCATCCAGCGTGCGAGGGCGATGGACGATCCACACATGATCCTGCGCGTCGATGGCCACGCCCGATACTTGTCCCAAGATCCAATCATTCGGGAGATCTCGGGCCCAGAATGGGTCAACCCTGAAGCGCGGGGTGTCGTCGGAAGAGTCACTGACGGGGATGACGTCGTCTGCGGCCGGGGAAGCCGATGGTCCGTTCGTGTTGGCACACCCGATGGTGCCGAATATCAGGACCATCGCCGCAACCAGGACCGGCGAACTCGCGCCGCCATGTGCAACCATCTCTCCCCTCCCTCACACCAAAGTGTGACGTCTGAGCTCGCCTGATAGACCTGCCCCATGCCGCCTTCGCCAATGAGGGCGGTCACGTCGTAATGCCCGAGGCGGTCCGATGTTCAAGGCCATGACTTTGCTTTGGCACCTTCGACCAGACAGGCGTAGCCATGGCCACCTCGGGCGGTCCTGCAAGGAAGGGGGCCACCTCTGCCATGTATGACGCGAACCAGGGAGCCTCGGCGTTCACACCCAAGGCCGCACGATCTTTGTACAGCTCGAAGATGTGGATCGCATCGGGGTCACTGTCATCGTAGGTGTACAAGTAGACGGTTTGGGCGTCGCTTGCCTCCGCGCGAGGCTTCAGGTGTCGCTCCCATACCGCGCGGACCTCATCGCGCATGCCGGGTTGGGTTCTAACCTTTATGAAGAGGGAAATTTCATCCACGAATATTGCTCCTCGCCTTCAGAACTTGGCGGTACCTCACCCATGCCGCCTTCGCGGTGACGGAATAGCCGAGGGGGCACGGTCAAGTTAACGCGAACTCCGCGGATCGACCCCCAAGCCCGCTCCCGTGGCACATGCCGGTGTCGGGAACCTCCCGGAATCACATCAGTTGGTCGCGAAGCAGTAAAAGAGTCCGGCCCCGCCGGTCTGCACCAGGTTCTCCTGGCTGCAGCCGAAACTGGAATGCGCCGAATTCCAGGATGAGTTGGGACCACCGATACGGTCGTGGTGGCCGAGGATCGCCGCACCGTCACCGTTACTGGTCCAGTTGTCACAGGTGGTCGCCGCGGCCGTGCCGACGGGGCCAACAACCCGGCCATGGGAGTCTGAGCCGGTCAGTATATCGTGTTCGTTGGGCTCGTCCCCGACTCCCTTGACCTCTTCCCCCTTTTCGTCCAGCGCAGTGGGCTTGCGGATGTTGTTTCGGTCGCGCTGGACATCTCCGTGAAGATCTGCCACGTTCGCCGCAATCATGGCCCCGGTGGCGTTGTACCACGGGCCGGTGCCGATTCGATCGCGGGCGTTGACCGCAGCCGGGCCCCGAAAACCTGAAGCTTGACTGAGGTAGGCGCGCCACGTGGCGCTGCCACGACCGACGCCGGCCGCGAGCATCTGACAGTGGGCGTCCGCACCTTCGAGTCCGCCCAGGTTGCCGCCGTCACCGAGTCCTGTGCTGGTGACGAAGAAGCTCATGGGCGCCTGTTGCGCAAACAAGAAAGGTGAAGCCAGCGCGATGAGCGCGGCCAGAACAATAGCGCTTAGAACTCTCTTCATATCGATTCTCCTCGCTCCAGATGGTGTTTCCGCATCGGTCATGCTGGAGTCTAACGCAGGAACTCTCCGCCGTCGCATCAGGAACATGTCGGCGCCCGCCTCGATCCGGTGAGCCAGACCAGGACGCTGGCTTCGCGCCGATACGCTTCTCCAATCCCCGTACGTTCGCTTCCGGCTGTGCAGCGTGTTGCACAGGTGAAGCGGGCTTCACCTACACCGGGCTGGCTAGACGCGCTTGAGTCCCTCAAACCAGTTTCGGGCGAAGATGACGTCCGCGAAGTACTCCGTCGTCGCTCGTCCCCGAACACTAGTCCCGGGCACAGAAGGCCCGCGCCAAGTCGACGACAACCTGCTGGCACGTCAAGACACTATCCAGCTCGACATACTCTTCGACTCCGTGAAGACCTGCTCCCAGAGGACCGAACAGCACCGACGGGATGCCTGCTCGAGCAAGGATGGCTGCATCCGTCCAAAACGACATGCCTGTCGGGTCTGTGGACAGGCCGTGATCGGCCAAGACCTTTCCCAGTGACTTCACGAGTACATGGTCCTCGGGTATCTCATGGGCGCGACGTTCGAACATCAACTCGGCAGTCGCGTCGAACTCGGGATCTGTCCTCGACAATGTGTCGAGCAGCTCATTCACTTCGGTCAAGGCCACTCGGTCTGGTTCGTCGATCACCGTTCGACGTTCGAGGCTCAGCCTACAGTGGTCTGGGTAGATGCTGAGCTCGCGTCCGCCCCCGATAGTCGATGCGTGGAGGGACGGTGTCCCCAGCAGCACGTGCGGGGTACGCGCCTGTAACTCACGGTCAATTCCTTCCAGCCCAGCCAGCACCCGTCCCATCCGAAGAATCGCATCGCGGCCATCACCTGGACGACTGCCATGCGCCGCCCGCCCGCGTGTCTCTACCTTCACCCACGCGAACCCCTTGTGAGCGGTTCCGGCTGCCAGCCCGGTCGGTTCCGTGACAACAGCGCCATCCGCGTGCCAGTCGCGTACCAATGCATCGGCCCCGAGCGACGAGTGCTCCTCGTCAACGACTGCCGCAACGACCAGACGGCCTGCGGGCAAGCCACCGCTCTCAGCCAGCTCAATAGCCGCCCCAACCATCACAGCGACGCCCGCCTTCATGTCTTGGGCACCGCGGCCATACAGGCGCCCCCCACGTTCGACGGGCGTGAAGGGGTCCGTCATTCCTTGAACACCGACCGTGTCCATATGGCCGCACAGCATCAGTGTGCGTCCCGGCTTCGCGGTGTCGACGACTCCGACCACGTTCGCGCGTCGCGGTGCGACCTCAACAATATGAGGGTCGATGCCGTGGCGTTGGAATTCCGCTGCGATGCGCTGTCCGATGTCCCACTCCCCCGGAGCACCGGGGACGAGGCTCGGGTTCACCGAATTGATGGCAACAAGGTCGCGGAGGAAAGCGAGTGTGGGGTTAGGCGACTCGCTCCGCAGTGAAGACATCGTCGCCTCCGGCGTCCGCATTAAACGCCACGTCCCGGTCGAGTTTGGTGTCCCGTGCTCGATACACTTCACCCATGCCGCCTTGCCGATCTTGGCGGTGACGGCATATGAGCCGAGGGTAGTGCCGGGAGTGAGTGGCATCGGTCAGTTCACCGGGATGCGCTCGAGGGAGCGCCCGATCATTGCTTGCTCATCAACGTCATCAACGCGGTTATCGTCGACTCGACACCCGCGCGTATGGCGGGCTCCGGTGAAATCTTGAAGAGCGGGGAGTGATGGGTGGGCACCGGCGCCCCGCCTCGAGCCTCTTGGTCGAAGTCCTCCTTCGGCGTACCGCCAATCGCCCAATAGACACTCGTGACGTTCGGATCTGTTGAAAAGAAAGGAAAGTCTTCGGCACCCATTCCTTTCGTGGGTTGGTCGACGACGTTGCTCGCACCCATGCGCTCGATCCACGCGGCGCGCAATCGACGCGCCAAGGGCACGTCATTAACGGTCGGTGGGACACTCTCTTCAGAGATGATGACTTCCGGCAGCATGTCCTCCGGCAAACCCGCCACCCGTCCCATGTTTTCCGAGATTCGCTCGATACCGCGGAGCAACAGCGCACGCGTTTCTTCGCTGGTGCTGCGCACGGTCAGTTGCAAGTGCGCTTGATCGGAAATGATGTTGTGCTTGGTGCCAGAATGAAACGAGCCGACAGTGACGACACCGGGATCACGTGGTGACAACTCCCGAGCGACCAGCGTCTGCAAAGCCATCACGATCTGGCTACCCAGTACAATCGGATCTTTGCTCGCATGCGGGCTCGCGCCATGCGCGCCCACACCGTGAATGATGATGTCAACGGTGTCTGCACCCGCGTATGGACTGCCGTCGGCGATATTGACTTTGCCCGCTTCAGTTTGCGCCGACACATGGAACGCCAACGCGTACTCGGGCGTACCGAACCGTTCCCATAGGTTGTCTTCGCGCATCATGCGCGCGCCGAGCACGCGTTCCTCGGCCGGTTGCACGAGCAACATGAGCGTTCCGGACCATTCTTCTCTGTGCGCCGACATGTGGCGCGCCGTTCCCACAAGACTCGTAATGTGAACATCGTGGCCGCAAGCGTGCATGACGGGGACGGAGTTGCCAGTGATGGGATCCACCTGCGTCGCGACGGAGGCGTAGGCAAGCCCGGATTTCTCTTCTAACGGCAAACCATCCATATCGGCGCGCATCATCACCACGGGTCCGTCCCCGTTTCTCATGATGGCGACGACACCCGTGCCACCGACGCCCTCTGTGACCGCGAATCCAGCGTCTCTCAACTCACTGGCCATTCGGGCGGCCGTTGCGGTTTCGATCAGGGATAGTTCCGGGTTGCGATGAAAGTGTTCAAAAAGGGCCGCAAGATGTAACTCGTAATCGCGCTGTATCGAATCGTCGAGTTCGTCGCCAAACGCGATCGCGTTGACCGAGAGCGCGCAAGCGAGGATCAATATCGTTGCCTTCTTCATGACTCTCTTCCTTTGTGTCCGATGGAATCCACCCTCCGGAGTGCCGCTGAATCCCCGCGAGCGCGGTGTTTCTGGCTCGACAGACGACCCCATGTCGCCCTTGCCGATCTAGGCGGTGGCGGCATACGAGCCGAGGGTGTGAGAACGCCGGTCATGCAGAAGCCGTCAGTCACGATGCCCAGGTCCATGGATGACACGACCCGGCCTCGCTCCTGTGTGCTCGCCACCGTCGACGACGAGAACGCCATTGACCAGCACATAGCGTAAGCCGACGGCATATTGGTGGGGATCCTCGAACGTGGCCAGGTCTCGAACCTCTTCCGCATCGAATACCACGATGTCAGCGAAGGATTCCGCTCGCAACAGCCCGCGGTCGTGTATCCCGAGCCGTTGAGCGGTCGCGCTGCTCATCTTGCGGACCGCTTCCTCCAGTGTGAGCACCCCGCGGTCACGAACGTACCGCGACAACACTCGCGCGAACGTGCCGTACTCGCGCGGGTGCGGGACGCCGACACCGAAGACCGATACCCCACCGTCCGACCCGATCGCCGCCGCGGGATGCCGCATGATCCGCTCGACATCCTCTTCACTGATCGCGTGGTAGATCGCCCTGGCGTTTCCCTGCTCGACGATCTCTATCGTCAAGTCGGCGGCGGTTTCGGTCGTAACGTCGAGACCACGTGCGCGGAGGATGTCGGCGAGACTTTGGCCTTCGAGAGACCGGTCCCAGGCACACAGTGCGATCACGACGTTGGCCGGATCGCCACCACCTCGGTCGTGCTCAATCCGCCAGACGACCTCACCCTTGACGCGGCGACGTGTCTCCGGGTCACGGAGCCGTTCCACCATCTCGTCACGCGTCCCCGCCTGCGCCCACTGCGGCAATAGCGCCGCAATCGACGTCTGGGATGCGGTGTAGGGATACTGGTCGATCGTCACGTCCACGCCGCGCCGACGAGCCGCATCGACAAGCGTCAGGCTCTCCGCACTCTGGCCCCAGGCGTCGCGGCCAATCGCCTTGTGGTGAGTCATCTGGACCGGGAGGCCGGCTTCCTCACCGATCCGGATCGTCTCACGCACCGAATCGAGCAAGCCCTCCGCCTCATTCCTCATATGGGAAATGTAGATCCCGTCGTATTGAGCGACCACGTGCGCAAGCGCAATAACCTCCTCGGTCGAGGTAAACGCGCCGGGGACATAGAACAGCCCCGTCGAGAGACCGAGCGCGCCCTCCTCCATCGCGGTGGAGACAAGCGCCTTCATCTGGTCGAGCTCCGCGGGCGTGGGGTCGCGGTCGTCTCGCCCGATCACGGCGCTGCGAACTGTTCCCTGGCCGACAAAGACCGCCCAGTTGGGACTAATCCCGGTTGCTGCGATCTGGTCGAGGTGTTCGCCGACGGGGAGTGGCGAGCCTCCGTCGTTGCCTTCCGTCAAGGTGGTCACGCCTTGCAGTAAGGCATTCTCGGCGGTGGGGACCTGAAAGATGCCGCCTAACGCGTGTGTATGTGGATCGATGAAGCCCGGCGCAACGACCAACCCATCGGCCGCGATCTCCCGACCCGCCGTGGCGGACGAGAGGTCGCCGATCCGGCTAATCCGGTCGCCCACGATCCCGACGTCTGCCGCAACCCAGGGGTTGCCCGACCCATCGACCACGCGACCGCCGCGAATGATGATGTCGAACGACTCCTGTGCTGCCGGCGTCGACACAAGCAGGCAGATGGCGAATCCTGTGAACAGAACGCGGCGCAGGAACAGACTCTGGATGACGTCATATGGGCCGAGTCGGGAACCTACGTTGAGAGCCATGGCTATCCTGGGCTGGATGCACGCATTCTATGCGCAACGACGTCTCGGTCGAGCTTGGCATCTCTGGCCCGATACACCTCCCCCTATAGTTGTGCCGCGTGGAAAACTGTGCAACAAGAAAATGGAGGAATACGCACCGTCTCCGCTACGAATCAACCTCGCCCACCGCCACAACGGTTCGGCATGGACGTTCGAGCGGAGACGGCGCGCTCTGGCCCGACATCGCATACTCAGATGTCGTCCGAGTGTGACACTCAGGACTCTACTATAGGGCCTGCGTAGGGCCGAAGCCATGCGCGTGTTCCCGAACAGGAGGGATCATGCGAACCGATCAGGAGTTGGCGGCATACATCGGGTTGGACTGGGGCGATCAACGGCACGCGGTCCAGGTCCAGGCGGCCGCGGGGGGTCCCGTGGACCAGAGTGAGTTGGAACAGCGGCCCCACGTGCTGCGCGGCTGGGTGGCCCAGCTCCGCGTGCGGTTTGGCGGCCGTCCAGTAGCTACGCCGCCCAACTGCGGCCCCTGCTCGAGGCCATCGACGCCTTCGACACGCAGATCGCGGCCGTCTTCGCCACCCACCCGGATCAGGAGCTGTTCAGGAGTTTCCCCGTTGCCGGCGCCGTCTGCGCGCCCCGCCTGGCGGCCGCCTTCGGCACCGACCGCACTCGCTGGGACGCGGCGACCGAGCTCCAGTCACACGTGGGCAGCGCGCCGGTCACCGAACGCAGCGGCAAGGCCCTCTGGGTGCATCACCGCCTGGCCTGTCCGAAGTTCCTCAAGCAAACGTTTCACCGAATACGCGGACCAGTCGATCCGCTTCTCCGTCTGGGCGCGCCGCCACTACGATCAGCAGCGCGGCCGCGGCAACACCCATCATGCCGCCCTGCGGTCGCTCGCCTTCAAATGGATGCGGATTCTCTTTCGCTGCTGGCAGGGACATCTGAGTTGTGCCGTCAAGCAAGATCCTTGACGAGTGGCGACCCGTGTCGGCGGAGCGCGTCGAGATAGGTGGCTTCGTCGTATGGGGTCCGGTCCTGTGAACGGGAAGCCAAAGTCCTCGCCTCGCTGAATTTCGACAAACGAGCAGACATCTGGTCCTTTGGAGCGGTCTTGTTCGAGCCTGATAGACCTGGCCCATGCCGCCCTCGCCAATGAGGGCGGTGACGTCATAGTGGCCGAGTCGGGAGCTATGCGATATGCGCCGACTGACTTCCTAGCGCCCTTTCTCCTCCATCCGCGCGCCGGCCAATAAGTTCGTCATCCCGTAGTTGCCCTCGTGACAGGCGTATTCAAAGAGTTGTGCGTCCGACCTGCGCATCGGCACAGAGGCGGTCCACGCCTCTGTCCAGGTCGTCTCATCCTCGACGGTGAACTCGTAGACGAGGGTATCGACATCAACGCGCGTGAATCGCTCGGTCAGGTGTAACGCCGCGCTCGAGGCAGGAAAGCTCGTGCTGCCAAGGAAATTCGCGGTCTCGACCACGAGCGCGTCGCCTTCCCATCGACCACGCGAGTTGCCAACCCATTGTCGGATTCCGTCGTCGAGATGCGGGCGTCCGTCGAGGGGCACAACTCGGGCGTTGTGCACCATCTCGTTGAAGATGACGACGGTGTCGGGCGTTTGGAAGAGCTGGACGTTGTTGTTGTACGCGCTGGGAAGCATCGGCGGGCCGGAGTTGAAGCCCAGGATGCAGCGCTCAGAAAGCGCGCGGTCCTCTGGCCCGGCCGCGACGTTACCGAAAAGGACGTCGCCAATTGCCGCCGCTCACGCCTGCCCGTCCTCTGTGTAAGGGATCCGGCCATTCGCCGGAACGACGACCAGAGACGTCCGCTTGTCCTCGGTGACCGTCGTGCCGTAATCCCACCAGAACTGGTTGTATGCTCGCTCGACGTCGGCACCGATGCCGAACGCTCTCTCCGCCCCGTCTCGCCGGTCGGCGTTCCGTTCGTCGAGCGTCTGTTGCTCAAATGCCGCCGCTTCCTCTTTAGTCAAGAACTTCTTGTCGGCCAACTCGGCCGGTCGCTCCAGTGGAGTCAGGGTGCGGAAGTCCCACACCCCTTGCAGGTCCGGATGCCCCCAGGCAGTCTGAGGCACAGCGGCATCGGCATGGGACTGGGCGAGCGCACTCGCCGCAAGCATCATGATCACACCGACCAAAGTGATATGGCGTACCAAGGACATACGTCCCCCTATCTTGCAAACGGATTGGGTGAACCGATCAGCGCGCCGACGCAATGAGCGAGCCATAGGCCCTCCTCAGGACTGTGGAATAGCTGCCGCATTCTACCCCTGCCGTGGGTAACGTCTCTACCCCGTGCACGGAATGGTGTGTGGGTGGCGAATTCGTAGGAATCCGAGACATCGTTCGATCTTCGGGTCCCGTGAGCCGGGAGTCCCCGCGAAGTTGTCGCGATGGCCTGAGTAAGGCGTGCAGCTGACGCACTGCCCTGCGGTGTCGCGATAGACGTCGAACGCGGGCGCGTCGACCCGCTCGCCACCGTCTTCGCTGTTCAGATGTCACGCCGCGATCGGCGTCTGATAGAGACCGCGGCAATGCGCGTCCCATCGGTAGCGGTCGAGCCGTGCGATATCCTTTCGTATCGGGACGGGCGTCCGCCCGTCTAACGACGCATGGGCCCGATGCGCATTGTAGAAGTCCTGGAAGACCACCAGTTTGTCTTCCAAGTCCGACGCAGACCAGAACAGCAGCTGATCCACGCACTCTCGTCGCAGCGTGCCGATCAACCGTTCGACAAACGGATGCGACAGCGGCACATACGGCACACTCTTCACCTCGGTCACCTGCAGCACCCGCAGGTTGGCGCGCCATTGGTGAAACCGATACAGCGGGTCGTGGTCGGAGCTGAGGCGCTTCGGACGCGAGCGCCCTCGAATCGCCTGGTTGAACATGCGGCACAGGGCACGGCCATCACACGGTTCCAGCATGGATGCCAAAGCCGACGATCCGCCGCGAGTATTGGTCCATCACCACCAACACCCAATGGCTTCGCAGGATCGCCGACTCGCACCGGACCAGGTCGATGCTCCACAAGCTATCTTTCGCATGCCCCAGGAACGTCAGCCAGGAGGGACCACCCGAGTGGGGTGCCGGTCGATAGTGCGTGGCGAGCACTCGGCGCACCACGTCCTTGTCGATGTCGACCGCAAAGGCGAGCGCGATCTGTTGTGCGATCCGCGGACAGCCCCACCTGGGGTTGCGCCGCTTCATGTCGACGAGGGCGTCGACCAGTGCTTGGGACGGTCCTTTGGGGCCGGTGCGACGGCGCTTGGGTGAAAACAGCCAGCGGTACTTGCGGGTGCGCAGAGCCCGATGGAACTCCAGGATCGTCGACGGTCTCAGCACGATCGCTGAGCGAATCACCCGGGCCGGGCGCATGAACAGCGCACACACGCCGGCGAGGATCCGATCCGACGCGCGGAGATTCGGCGCGCGTTGACGGGAGCGATTCAGGATCAGGAGTTGCTGCTTGACCAGGAGCGACTCGGCGATCACGGAGCGAGCGCCGCCGGGGCCTATCAGCCGAGCCAGGGTGGCGATCAGGTGCACCAATAGGATGATCGGGTCGCGCATCGGAACATCCTAGCGACCACTCCCAGGATCACCAAACTTGATAATCAATCAATGGATTGCGGGACAGATTAGTAATTCGCCACCCACAGGCGGTACCACCGCGGTCCGACGCGACAGCGGAACGGACTTGTTCAGAGTTAGGGGATTGTGTAGAAACCGGAAAGGGAAAGAGTGATAGTGATATCAGTATCCGATTCGTTCGAGAAATACCACCCGTGTATACCATCAAAAGGTGCGACCAGATAGCCCCTTGACGTCTCGGCACGGCCTCGCTTGAAAAACATGACACTTCCAGGCTCTTCAGAATCTCTGACCGTGTGACCGTGAAACTCTGCCAAGAGCAGTTCAGGATCCGAGATATCTGTGGATCGCCATTCGTACGACACTGAATAACCTCGTTGCATGTCCAGCATGTATTCCAGGTCCGAGTTGGCAGGCACTGGAATTTCTACCTGTTCCGCCCGGTAAGCGGGGCGGGTTGCAAAATAGACATGATCCGCCAGCGGTACATCTATCCACTCGACAGGCAGTGACGCACAGGCGGTCAGCATCGGAAAGAGACACAAGGCAACATAGCGAGGTCCGATTCCGGAAGTTAGTGAATGAATCACAAGCGGTCTCTCCATCGGGCATTGTCAGGTTGAGGCCAAGACTATTGAGCGAGGGGCCGACGCGAGGCGATCAGGATCTTTCGTGAACGCCTGCGGCAAGACCTTCAGCGCCACGTCCCGGTCGAGCTTGGCGTCAGCCCGATACACCTCTCCGATGCCGCCTTCGCCGATCTTGGCGGTGACGGCACATGGGCCGAGGGTGGTGCCAGGTTCGAGTGGCATCAGCTAGTGATCGGCAAGACCAGGCACTCTAGTGCCTCAACTGGCTCTGAAACTAGCGCGCGCCTCGTTTCTGCTTCGAGCGCGCGACTCGATCTAGCGAATCACGCCATCCTGATTGATGTGCAGCTCGTTGAACTGCGCGTAGCTGTCGGCGAAACTGAGCGGAATCGGCTGCTCAGTGGTCGACGTGCCGCTTCCCACCTCAGCGACGGTAAACTCCATCCCGTTCGGCAGTACAATCTGCGCCCGGTGTTCATCCCCGGTGACCGGATTGCGTATCGGTTCCGCATGACTCTCGAATAGTCCCGCCGAGCCGCCACTCGCCGTGCGGCTCTGGATGTCGGCATCGAATTCGATCTTCGCCACGATGGGCTCCAGTGAGCTAGTCGACATCGCGTTGTAGATCGCCCAGTGGAAGTTCATTCCATAGGGCTCTTCGTTGTAGATGATCTTGCGGATCGCATCACGCCGCTCAGGTGACGTGTCTTGGTCGATCACCAATTGCTGGGTTCCATTGCCTTCATGCACCGCACCAGGAAACCTTCCGAACATGGCGAAGACGGCGCCGTCGAGCGACGTTTCGCCATAAAACCCGGAGTCGACCTTTCCGAGTATCAGATACTGGCAGTCGCCTTGGGTGGGCAATGCGTTGAACTGACATGGACATCCGTACGCACAGTTGCAGTTGCCATACTCGATGCCGTGGATCTCAAAGGGTGTTATCGTCATGGCCTCCCCAGGGCATTGTCAGGTTGAGGTCAAAGATATCAGAGTATCGGAATGAACAGTCCGGCGCCGAGCTACCACGGGTATCGATTTCCGGCCGACATCATCGCCCACGCCGTCTGGCTCTACTTTCGGTTCAGCCTGAGTTTCCGGGATGTCGACGACCTCCTGGCCCAGCGCGGCATCACGGTCACCTACGAGACGATTCGGCAGTGGACCCGGACGTTCGGGCGCGCCTACGCCAGACGACTCCGGCATCGGCGCGGTCAGCTCGGCGACACCTGGCGTCTCGATGAGTTGTTCGTGACGATCAATGGTTGCCAGCAGTACCTGCCACCAGGGTGAAGACCGCCTTCTCGTGGTCAAGTTGACAAAGCCGACAGGACCAAGATAGCGATCGAGCCGGTCCAATGCTAGCGATCAGCCATCGGTTCGTCGGTTGCCCCAAGAAATCGATAGCTTCGCACGGCTTACTGAGCGACGAAGCAGTAGAACAGGCCGTCGCCACCCGTCGCCCGTAGCAGCTCCTGGCTGCAAGCACGGCTATCGTGAGCGGAATTCCAAGCGGCACGGTCATGATGGCCGAGCCTGGCTTTTCCATCGCCGCTGCTCGTCCAGTTGTTGCAGGTCATGTCGTCGCCAGCCGGGTACGCCGTGCCGTCCGGCTGGGAGCCAGTCAGAACATCATGCCGGTTCGGAGCGTATCCACTGCCGGGTATCCTTCTGCCTCTCTCGTCGATCACTGTCATGACGGTAAACCGATGTCCCATGCCGTGAAGCTCGTCGACGTTATTCCCGATCAGAGTGCCCTGCGCGTTATGCCAGGGGCCCGTGCCGATACGGTCCCGCGCATTGACCGCGTTTGGGCCTTGTGTGCTGAGGTAAGCTCGCCAGGTATGGTCGCCGGCACCCACGTCAGTCGCCAGCCTCTGACAGATCGCGTCGGCTCCGGCGAGACCCCCCAGATCGGCTCCTTCGCCCGAGCCATTGCTTGTAATGAAGAAAGTCATCGGAGTGGATTGTGGACCCTGCGTCAGGGCCAGCCCGGAGCCCAGCAGAACGACCGAGATCACGCCAATAACAGTGACTGCCTTTCTCATGTGGTCCTCCCTTTCCTGATAACCCGAATGTTCAAAACGTTTTCACCGAGCGACAGCCGTCCGATCTACTCGTCACTTTGGCCCGATTGCGCCGACGTCTCGGTCGAGCTTGGTGTCCCGCGCCCGATACACCTCCCCCATCCCGCCTTCGCCGATCTTGGCGATGACGGCATGCGGGCCGAGGGTGGCGTCGGGTTATAAGGGCATTCACGTCTCGGCCCGCTATGGCCCAGCGTATTCAAATGAGCCAACTAGTGACGACGACCCTGAATGCTCGAACGTCATATTGGGGTCGGTCAACTTCAATACCTTCGCTCGCCTCACCTGCATCGGGCCGGTGTAGAACGGAACCGCCAGGGCATTGACCTGCGGGTCAAAAGCGGGCTGGTCCGGCATTGGATTCGGCACTCGCTCGCTCCCGGCTTCAACCAGCCCCGGCACTTCGACGTGTCCGTCACCATCGACGACCTCGAACCTAATCGGAACCTGTTTGGGGTCAAACTGCTTGCTGAACATCGTGGCGACAACCGCCGGCCAGCCACCCGCCTGACCGGAGAAGATGGTGCCCAGTGCGGTCGCCTGCTCCGGATTGGCACGCTCATCCAGATAGACGCCGCCCGTCCAGTTGCCGTCGAAGGCATATCCGGGAATGCTGACGTATAGCACGAGGTTCAGATCATCCAGCCGGGTCTCGCCGTACGACCCTTCGCGGATATGCCAACTCAGAACAGCCTCGCAGGGAAGCCGCGTGGGGTTACTGTTGAAATTGCACGGGCACGTGGTGTCGCAACTGCATGCCTCCATGACGTCTCCGCGCAAGCTCCACGAAGTCACGTCTGTCATGAGCGCCTCCTCGGTTCGTGATTAGTCCAAATTGGTTCGACCTTCGCATCCCTGATATACCTGGCCCAGGCCGCCTCGCCGATGAGGGCGGTCACGTCGTAATAGCCGAGTCGTGAGCCGACTTGAAGGGCCATGGTTGTTCAAGCTGATCTGGGGGTCATTCTACGCTCAAGGCGCGAATGGTGGCACCCGGTGCACAGAAATGTCTCTAGCACGCGAACGTACGCATCCTGACGGCGTTCAACAGCCTCGCAGGCGGTCAGGATCGTTCTGGCTGGTTTAGGCAGCCGCAGAAGCCGAACGTGCGCTTTCGGCTGTGCAACGTGTTGCACTCGGCGAATGTGAAGCGGACTTCAGTTCGCGGCCACGTGCAGGGTGAGTGCCCACTTTGGCCTGGTGGGTCAAGACCGATCCGCCCTCGTCAGCCGATAGAGATTCGGCTGGGCTCGCCGGATGGGTAGCGGCACGGCTGGGCCGGTCCACGATTCGATTTCGACGAGCGTCCAATCGTCGGCGAAAAGGTGCCGAATCTCGTCTTCGTCCATGCCACGTGGTAAGAACAGACGGCGAGCTGCCTTGAACGCGAGTAGCACCAGCGTCGCATCTGGCCCCGCCAGCGCCGTTATACCCGCCGCCACCTTCGTCCGCACGCCATCCGGCAGCCCATGGATGCACCCCATGTCATAGACGAAGGAGTAGCCAGGCTCTAAGCCCAGTCCTTCAAGATTGCTGAGATCGCCGGCCACCCAGCGCACGGCGACACCCTCCCGTTCGGCGCGCTACTCGGCTCTCGCCAACGCACTCGGCACCAGATCGACGCCGGTCACATCCCATCCCCGATTGGCCAGGTAGACGGCATCCTCTCCAGAGCCACACCCCACGTCCAGTGCCCGACCGATCGGGAGTGCCTCGGCACCATCGGTCAGTCGCCGGAACAACCGAGGTATTGGAGCGCCTTCCCAGGGCGCAACGCCGAGTAGGTAAAGCAACCGATACGGAATCATGCAGCTCTCAGCGCGGATCGTTCCACAACCGTCTCACCCTCGGTCACTTCCAGCATTATCGTCGTGCCGCGCACACTCATCGGGTTACCGCTGAACGATGGCAGGGATGAAAGAAGCGAAGGAACTGAGCGCCACGTCCCGGTCGAGCTTGGTGTCTCTGGCGCGATACACCTCCCCCATGCCGCCTTCGCCGATCTTGGTGGTGACGGCATAGTTGGCCGAGTCGAGAGCCGACGGTGAGCGCCATGGGTTGTTCGTGCTGATCTGGTGGTCATTCTACGCCAGGAGTTCAATCGCTCCACCGGCATGCAGAGAATGGCCTCTGGAATGCGTGCCCCACGCATTTTGCGAGGCTTCAAGGAGTTACGTAGCAGCTCTAAAGACGCGCAGGCAAGCCAAAATGCTTCGTCGGTGTACGGGCGGAGATGGACACGAACGACGCGTTGTTGGAGGAACACCTCGGCCTGAGACCACAGTGCTTTGCGTTCACCGGCAATCGTACGGGGTCCACCTGGTCAACCGTCGCCGACAGAGAGGCAAGGCAGCGGTACAGACTTGGTCGTCTGTGGATCATCGGGGGCAAGTGTGAAATCGACGGGAAGGTTGAACGCTATGCCGATTTCGTCGGCGCAACTGGTCCAGATAAAGCCGACGGTGGCCCGCCCGACGCTGTCCGCTATATCACTCGGCAGACACCGTTCTTCAGACTGCCTTCAATGGAACTGGAGTACCTGGTCTACGAACCACAAGCGTTTAGGCAATATTTAACTCGCGCGCTTGGTTGGCCACACGCTAACCGGGCGTCGCCGTCTCGATGAAGTTCATGCGGCGGAGGAGGGCTTGAAAGCGGGCGTCGGAGCGGAGGGGGTCGGCGATCCACGGGGCCGTCACGTCAAAGTGCCAGAGGTGATCATCCCGCACCCGCCAGCAGGGAGCGAATGCGTGCCGCTTCCTCCCTCTTCTCTGGATCGAAGTCGGCCTGCGAGATTCGCAGGTCGAGGAAGATCCGCTCTATCGGATCGAACGGCCCCCCACGCGCGACGAGCTCCGCCACGACGCCGTCGACATAGCGCCCCCAGTCGGGACGGCGGCCGTCGACGTCGTCGAAGCCGTACTCCTGCGCGAGCGTCCAGCTCGCCAACACCTGCCCTGCCTTGTTCTGGACGTGGGGGTCGGCGGCGAGCGCGGCAATGGCCCGACCGACGAAGTTCGGCGTCTCGGATTCGCTGAAGTGCTTGTCTTTCTTCGTGGCGTCCCGCCAATTCTCCTCGGTCACTCCGAAGTGCTCAAGCATCATCTCCGACCGCAGAAAGCCAGGCGTGACTGCGAGCGCCGTGACACCGGTCCCTTTCAAGTCCCAAGCCATGGCATATGCGAGCCGGATTGCGCTGGTCTTCGCTTGGTCGTAGTAGAGGTTGCCGCGATAGGCGAGTGTGTCGCCATCGGTCACCTCGACGATGAGCCCCTTCTTACGCTCGACGAGTAGCGGTGCCCCATAACGGCTGGTAATGATGTGCGCCGTGACCGCACGGTCGAGCATCAGGAGCCCCTTCGAGAGGGAGTGTTTCCAGAATGGGGTACCCCATTCGGTCAGCTCGTCGCCGCCCCAGATGTCGTTGATTAGGATATCGAGGCGCCCCTGCTCTTGCGCGATCCGCGCGAACAGCTCCGCCACCTGTTCCTCAACCGTGTGGTCCACTCTTGCCCAGATGCCTTGGCCGCCACGCGCGGTGACCATCTCGGCGGTCTCCTCGATCGTCTCGGGCCGGCCTTTCGTCGCCGGCGTACCGCGAACACTTCGGCCTGTGCAGTAAACCATGGCACCCGCCTCGCCGAGCGTGCAGGCGATGGCGCGCCCCGCCCCGCGGGTCGCACCGGCGACTACAGCGACTCGTCCGGCGAGTGTCTCCATCACCATCTCCTCCCGCTAGACACACCGGTTCGCGGTTCTGTCAGGTGCGTGATGCAGATACCAGCACTGTGCGCCTCGACCAGTCCGGTCCCCGCCTGCGTGGCGAAATCGACAGCGTCATCGAGATCCAGCGCCGCGCGACGAGGGAGCAAATTGGGCATTTGTGACCGAGCAGCAACGCCGCCCTCGGTGTACAGGTATATCGAACTCGGGACACTAGTGGCCTGTACTCACTGAAGTACTACCAATTCGATGCATCGGATTTCGGTAGCTCCAACGGATCGGTTTTACCGTCTTGTTGTAATGGCGGATGTACCGCCGGATCTTGCGAGCGAGGTCGGCGACGGAGGTGAAGATCCCTCGTGCCAAAAGGTCGCGCTCGATCTTCGCGAACCAGAGTTCGATTTGGTTCAGCCACGACGAGTACGTCGGGGTGAAATGGAGCTGGACGTTAGGGTGCGCGGCCAAGAACCCCCGGACCGCCGATGTTTTGTGGGTCGCGAGGTTGTCGACGATCACATGAATCTCGCGGCCCAGCGGTTGACTGGCGACGATGTCGCCGAGGAACTGGACAAAGGCGGCACTGGTGTGGCGCGGCACGGGCTGGCCGAACACCTCGCCGGACTGGGTATCGAGCGCGGCGAACAACGACAACGTGCCATGGCGGTAGTACTCGAACCCGTGCCGTTCGGCGCGCCCCGGCGACAGCGGCAGCACCGGGACCAAGCGATCGAGGGCTTGAATCGCCGTTTTCTCGTCCACGGCGAACACCGCGGCGTGTTGCGGCGGATTGAGATACAGCCCGATCACATCGGCGGCTTTCTGTTCAAAGTCCGGATCGTCCGACCGCATGTAGCGCTCGAACCGATGAGGTTGCAGGCCGGCCCGCCGCCACGTTTTCGCGACCAGGTTGTGATGGATGCCGAGCAACCGGCCCAGTTTGCGGGTGCTCCAATGCGTGCTGCCATCCGGCGGACGCTGCCTCGTCTTCGCCAGAATGCGCGCTTCCATCGCCGGCGTCAGAATCGTCGGGGGCTGGCCGCGATACCGCGGCTGCAGGCCCGCCACGCGGTCCGCCAGAAAGCGCCGTCGCCAGCGATTGACGTAGTCGCGGTAGCAAGGCACCGCGGCCTCGATCGCCGAGTACGATGCGCCGTCAGCCAGCATCAGAATGACGCGCGCGCGGCGCGCGTCCTCCGCGCGGATCTTGAGACTGCGAACGCGTCGTTCCAGTTCGGTACGTTCATCGGACGTCAGTGTCAGCGCCATATAGCGCGTCACGGTACCAGTACTACTTCAATGAGTACAGGCCACTAGGTGCCGCAGAACGTTTCGTAGACAATTTCCTCTGGTCGTGGTGGCGTTTCGAGATCAGCGTATTCAACCTGATCAGCGTAGGGCGCGGCTAGCGCATCGACGAGGTGGTGGAACGGAGCAAAGTCGCCACCATAGGCACTCTGAATGGCGTACTCGACGCGGTGATTACGCGGGATGAGGATCGGATTGGCAGCGCGCATGTCGGCAAGGTGCCGGACCGGATCGGCCGCGCGACGCCACGTGGTAAACCAATTGTCAAAAGGCTCCGGGCTGGAAAACATCGCAGTGAGCGTTTCACAATCCTGCCCGCCGGCGACACGGGTAAGCTGACGGAAGAAGAGGGTGAAATCGACCCCCTGGGCGTCGAGTAGATCAAGGCACTCCTTGATAAGCTCGATCGGCGCCTCAGGCGGGAGACCGAGCTTCGCGCGGAAGCGCGCGATGTAGTGAGCGCGGAAGCGCTCAGGATACTTCGCGAGTGTAGCTTCGGCAATATTGGTCGCTTTGCTCAGATCCTCAGACAACAACGGTCGCAATGTTTCCGCGAAGCGGGTGAGGTTCCAGAGCCCGACGTCGGGCTGGTTGCCCCAGGCATAGCGCCCACCGGAGTCGATGGAGCTGAAAACGCGTTGCGGGTGGAACGCGTCCATGAACGCGCACGGGCCATAGTCGATCGTCTCTCCAGAAATGGCGGTATTGTCCGTGTTCATCACCCCGTGGATGAAGCCGAGAGACATCCACTGGGCGATCAGATCCGCTTGGGCCGCAGCAACCGACTCTAATAACGCCAGATAAGAATCTGGCGCCTCGGTGGCGTCTGAGTAGTGCCGGGCGATGGCATGGTCGGCGAGTAGTCGCAGGGCATCGATATCGTTGCGTGCGAGAAAATACTGAAAAGTCCCGACGCGAATGTGACTGGCCGCAACCCGCGTGAACACACCGCCGGGGAGCGGTCCTTCTTGGCGCACGACGCTTTCACCACTGGCTACAGCGGCGAGCGCCCGGGTCGTGGGAACCCCGAGCGCAGCCATGGCTTCGCTGACAATGTATTCGCGGATCACCGGGCCGAGCGCGGATTTGCCATCACCTCCGCGCGAGAATGGTGTGCGCCCTGAGCCTTTCAGCTGTAGATCGTGACGGGCACCGTCAGTGTCGATGAGTTCGCCGAGCAGGATCGCGCGCCCATCACCGAGTTGCGGCACGAATCCACCGAACTGGTGGCCAGCGTAGGCTTGTGCAATCGGCTCGGCGCCCTCGGGAATCGCATTGCCCGCAAGCATCGCGACCCCAGCGGCTGATTCCAGCCAATCGGTGTCGATCAAGAGCCTGGCCGCGAGTTCGCGGTTGAGACGGATTAGTTTCGGTTCCGGAACACGGATGGGCTCCTGTTTGGCGAAGAAACGTCGGGGCAGCTGGGCATAGGTGTTGTCGAAGGAAATGTGCATAGAACCTTAGATCGTAACAATACCTCGGCCGGGGGCGACGTATCCCCAAGTCGATCTTGCCGCAGGAGCCGTGCTCCAACGCCGAACACGGCCGACACATGCCTCTCGCTACCCTCGATCGTGTCTCTCTGACGTTCGGACACGACCCGTTGCTCGAGCACGCCACGCTGCGGGTCGAGCGAGGGGAGCGGGTCTGCGTTGTCGGCAGGAACGGCGCCGGTAAATCGTCACTGCTGCGAATCCTGAGTGGCGAACAGCGGCCTGACGGCGGAGGCTGAGCAGCGCGCGCTCAACGGCACGATCGAGGCACCGGCGTTCTACACGCGGCCGGCGCAAGAGATTGCCGCCGCCCTCGAGCGGGCGGAAGGGATCGAGCGTGATCTCGGCGACCTGTACACACGGTGGGACGCGCTCGATTCGCGGTCGACCGGCAAGTGAGCGCGGCGACCAATGGATTCCAACAGGAAGGCCCGACCTGCATCCCTTTCGGTCAAACCGAGGGGGTCACGGGATCGCATCCGAACTCGGGCTCGGACCGAAAAGGGTTCGGGGCGCGATCGATCTTCTGTTCGACCTCACTGTCTGACACGTCACGTGGGTCATCCGTGATCAGTCTCTCGCGGCGGGTGATGCCATAGCACTCCTTCAACGGTCGGCCGATCGACGGGTCTTCGGGCCATCATCGCCTTGGGAGGCGGCGTCGTCTCGAAGGAGCTCGCCCAACCCGCCCCAGACGTCCGGATCGAGGGCCAGAAGGCTGGCCAGGTAGACCTCGATCTCCGCACCGTCGAAACGCTCGTGGAGCTTGCCGACGGCCGGCGCGAGCCCATTGGCCGCGACCGGGCCCAACTCGTAGTCCTCAGCGATCATGCCGTCCTGGTGTGGGATCTGGAGTTCATCGAGAAAACCGATGAGCAACTCCTGGCGGCAGCCGAAGTGCAGGGCCATCAGCAACGAGGAGGCCAGCGAATTGTCAGGGCGCACGACTCGGGCGAGGTAGTCTACGCGACGATCAATTGAGAGTTTTCGAACGCCGGCATCCCGAAACCGGAGGGCGGTAGCGATTGCGTGGTTGGCCTGGTCGTGCGTCGATCGGTCGCCCTCGAACACGGCCCGGGCCGCAAGCGCACGGGTCGGAGGGTCCAGCCTCGTCCACAGTTGGGCGGGTGTCAGCTCGTCCAGGGGCAGATCGTGCAGCAGTCGCATGGGCCAACTCCATTGGCGGGCTTCACGAATCCCGCCCGTATCACGACGCGTTACTCTATCGAACGCAGGACACTAGTGGACCGGCCCCGAAGTACTCTTTCGCTTTGGCCGGTAGCCGGATCCAGGCTCGTGCCGGGATTGTCTTTTCGCTGGCTTCCCCTTCTCGGAGGTGGGCACGGTGTGCACGTAGGCTCCTGCGAATCGCGCGTTCGCATCGTTTCGCCGTCGGACGATCGCCTCGCGAGGCGGCGTTGATGGAATCAACGCGTCGCAGCCGTTGCCGATCAGGTCGCCTCGGCCGGCCTTGAGCAGCGCTCGTCGAACCTCGACGTAGTTCTCGGGCTTGAAGAACTGCATCAGCGCCCGTTGCAGCTTGCGGTCGCGCAGGTGCTTGGCGATGAAGACCGGCTTCTTCGTGAAGGGGTCGATGCCCGTGTGGTACATCGCGGTCGCTACGTCGAACGGGGCCGGGATGAAGTCCTGCACCTGGTCCGGCCGGTAGCCGTTCCGCTTCAAAAAGACCGCCAGGTGGATCATCGCATCGAGGTCGCTTCCTGGGTGGCTCGCGATGAAGTACGGCACGAGGTACTGCTTCTTGCCGGCCTTCCTCGATTCACTTTCGAACGACTCAGCGAACCTTTCGAAGTCGTCGCCCGATGGCTTCCGCATGCGCGCCAGCACCTCAGGGTCAGTGTGTTCTGGGGCGACCTTCAGGTGACCGCCCACGTGATGACGAGTAAGATCGCGGGTGTAGCGAGGCGAGCGTTGCGCCAGATCCATGCGGATTCCGCTGGCCACGAGCACCTTCTTCACACCTGGTGTCTGCCGTGCCTGCTGCATCACCTCGATGAGCGGATCGTGGTCGGTGCCGAGCAGCTTACAGATCGTCGGATGCACGCAGGACTGGCGGCGGCAGATCGCCTCGACCTCCGGCTTGACGCACTTCATCTGGTACATGTTTGCGGTGGGGCCACCGATGTCGCTGACCGTCCCCTTGAACCCCGGGTCGCTCGCCAGTTCGCGCACCTCGCCCAAAATCGACTGCTTGCTGCGTGACTGGATAATCCGTCCCTGGTGCGTCGTGATCGAGCAGAACGTGCAACCGCCGAAACAGCCGCGCATGATCGTCACGGAGTCCTTGATCATCTCGAACGCGGGAATCGGCTCCGCATAGGTCGGGTGCGGCCGCCGTGTATACGGCAGCCCATACACCGCGTCCATCGCCGCCTCGGAGATCGGCAGTGCTGGACGGTTGCAGACAATCGCCTGCCGGTCGTGCGCCTGAACCAACCGTCGCGCATTGTAGGGGTTGGTCTCGTCGTGAATCAGCCTGGTCGCCTCGGCGAAGGCGAACTTGTCGTCGCGGACCGCCTCGAACGAAGGCAGTGTCACGGCATCAACCGGGGGCGTCTCGGATGCGCCCAGGGCAAAGGCCACCCCGCGCATGTCGCGAAGGTCTCCCGGCGTCTGACCTGCGTCGAGGCGTCGGGCGATCTCGACGATACCCTCTTCACCCATGCCGTAGACAAGCAGGTCCGCTTTACAATCCAGCAGAATCGAGCGGCGAACCGTATCGCTCCAGTAGTCGTAGTGGGCCAGGCGGCGAAGCGAGGCCTCGACGCCGCCCGCGATCACCGGAACGTTCCGGTACGCCTCGCGCGCGCGCTGACAGTACGCGAGCGTCGCGCGATCGGGACGCATGCCGATCCCGCCCCCGGGCGAATACGCGTCGTCGTTGCGCACTTTCCGGTTCGCCGTGTAGTGGTTGATCATCGAATCCATGTTGCCGGCGCTAATGGCGTAGAAGAGTCGCGGCCGGCCGAATCGCCTCCAGTCGTCAGGGGACCGCCAGTCAGGCTGGGATACGATGCCGACCTGGAAGCCGGCCGCTTCGAGCACCCGGCCAAGGATCGCCATAGCGAAGCTCGGGTGGTCGATGTAGGCGTCGCCGGTCACGAAGACGACGTCGACTTGGTCCCAGCCACGCTGCCGCATTTCCACGACGGACATGGGGAGCGGAGTCCGGGCGGCACCCCGGCCTGATGCGAGCAGCTGCGCAAGCATGTTGCCGGTCGAGCCAGGGGGATCGAGGACGCGAAAACGCGGCATGGGATCTGTGCCTACTAGAAACCTCGTGCCCATTGTATACATCAAGGATATCGCGCCTGTCCGAGTGGTCGGGCCTCGTCCAGAATTTCATCACCCGGGTCTTGATTCCGGAACCACGCGTGGTCGAGACTCACCTGTTGCATCGCAGCACAACGTCATGCCCGAATCTCATACCGTCAAATACCCTGCGGAACTTCTAGCCTTTCTCTTTGCATCTCGTCCAGAGGAGCGGACACGGGTTCGGCAGTGGCTCAAGTACGGATCGAACGGGCTGCGTGCAACAACGCCCCGGGGCTGCGTCGCGACCGGGCTGCCGACGAGGAGTCTTGGTCGACTTCGCCGCCTGGACGGTTAGAATGCTTCCGGATGAGCGGGAAACGGCGCGTCGCGAGGAAGCTGAGGGTTGGGCCACTCAACGCGCTCGCCCTGGTGTGTCTTGCGATATGCTTCGCGGGCTGCGGCCCCTCGATTCAGACCGGTCTCGAGGATGCCCAGCTTACCATGCGGGTCAAAACGGCCCTGCTCAACGACTCGGAGCTCGGCACGGCGCCGATCGACGTTGCGGTGCGCGGAGGTCGGGTGCAGCTGTCGGGACGCGTCGCCCGGGCGGAGCAGATTGCGAGGGCGGAACGTCTGGTTCGGGGGGTCCCCGGCGTGCGTGAGGTCGAACTGACGCTCGACGTTGGACCACCAGCGTTCGTCGGGCGCGACCGTCCCGGGCGCCTTTCGAGCCTCACTCCTCCCGAGACGGATGAGCCGCTCCGGCTCGTCGGAGTTGGGGCGGGCGGCACGTTCGGACTTCCAACAGACCAGACTCTTGGCAACGGTGTTGGCTTCGGCCCGGTCATTCGCTTGCGGCCCCGCACCGGCTGGGGTCCGTCGGTCGGATTCAGCTGGACCCGAACCCCGCTAGGCGAGACTGGCGGTCAACCCGGGCTCGCGGACCTGGTCGTGAGGCCGGTGATGGGGGGGATCGAGTATGGACTCTCCCGAGGGCCGGCGGTGGCGGCATTTTCTCTGGTCGGCGGCTACGCCTTCAATTCGCTCGCCGTCGACGAGAGCCAGGTCGGACCTGGACGCGCGATCGCCGCGGACAACAGCCTCGCCTTCAGGGCTGGTCTGAGCGTCTGGTACGACGTCAGTCCGCGGATCGGACTCAACATCTTTGGTGGCTACCGGGTCATCAGACCTCACGTGACTTTTGCCAGCGACACGGACGTGACCAGGCACCGGCTCAACGCCGACGCCGTCCTCGTCAGTGTCGGAGTGGCATACTGGCTGTTCTGACCGCTCTATCGACCCGGAACGTAGGAGAAATCATACTGGTCAGCGCCGCGCACGCGGTCGGGTCGATACTCGCGACGGTCGGTGAGATCACTGTCTTTGCGGCTCGGGCGTTTCGGGATGCGTTCCGGCCACCCTACGAGTTCAAAGAGACGGCGCGGCAGCTGTACGAACTGGGTTGGCAATCGGCGCCACTCATCGGGGCGTCAGGCTTGGCCGTCGGCATCGTGCTGTCGATGCACACCCGCGCCTCGCTAGAACGGTTTGGCGCCGAGGCCCTGATTCCCGCGGCCCTGGCTCTGGCCCTGATCCGGGAAACCGGTCCCCTTACTGCAGGGCTGCTCCTGTCCGGTCGGATCGGCGCCGGGATCGGCGCCGAGCTGGGCGCCATGAAGGTGACCGAGCAGATCGACGCACTCGAGGCAACGGCTGTCGATTCGTTCAAGTATCTCGTGGTGACCCGGACGGTGGCGTGCGTGATCGCGGTTCCCCTCCTGACGACGCTGATGAATTTCACCGGCATCATCGGGGGCTGGATCGCCGAGTTGGCGATCAGTGGGATGTCGTTCGGGCTGTACTTTCGAAGTGCGTTCTCGCTCGTCGGCTTCACTGACTACATTCCGGCGACACTCAAGACCATGGTGTTTGGTTTCATCATTGCCACCACTGCCTCGTATCTCGGCGTCAACACATCGAGGGGAACCCAAGGGGTCGGCCGGGCGGCGACCCGTAGCGTCGTGGCTGCCTCGATCCTTCTGATTGTCAGCAATGTCGTGCTGGTGCAGCTGATTTTCTTTCTGTTTCCGACATTTTCTGAATGACCGCGCCTCCCGCGATCCGCCTCGACCACGTCAGTAAGTCATTTGGCGCGCTGAAGGTCCTCGATGATGTGTCGCTCGACATCCCACAGGGACACGCGCTCGTCATTCTCGGGCGCAGTGGCACCGGCAAGAGCGTCACGCTCAAGTCGATCATCGGACTGCTCCGACCGGATGCGGGAAGGATCTTCGTCGGTGTTCAAGAGATCACTGCCGTGTCACGGTCGGAGCTGGCTCAGGTCCGCCGGCGGATCGGGTTCCTGTTCCAACACGCCGCGCTGTTCGATTCGATCACGGTCGGTGAAAATGTCGCGTTCCCGCTGCGGCGACACACGGAGTGGTCCAACGACCAGATCCTCGATCGCGTGCGGGATCTGCTCGAGCAGGTCGGTCTCGAGCGGACCGCCGATCGGATGCCCGGCAACCTGTCAGGCGGCATGCGCAAGCGAGCCGGGCTCGCGCGGGCGATGGCCCTGCAGCCGCCGATCCTCCTGGTCGACGAGCCGAGCGCGGGTCTGGATCCGGTGACCGCGGGCGAGATCGACGACTTGCTGATTCGTCTCAACGAAGACCGCGAGACCACGCTGGTGGTCGTGACGCACAACATTCCCAGCGCCCGCCGAGTCGGCGATGAGCTGGTGTTTCTTCACGAGGGTCGAATCATCGTTCGGGGCGATGCGGCTTCGCTGGAACGCAGCGAGCATCCGATGGTGAGGGAGTTCATGAAGTCCGACAGCACGGGGTAAAAGGGGGAAGCGGTCATGAGTCGTGTGCAGTTGTCGATGGTTGGAACATTCGTCGTTGTGGGCATTCTTTTGTTCGCGGTTGGAATCTTCATGATCGGCGACCGGCGGTTGCTGTTTGCCGACCACTTCGAAGTCAGCGCCGACTTTGGCAACGTCACAGGCATTCAGGTGGGGACGCGGGTCCGCGTGGGTGGGTTGGATGGGGGTGAAGTCTTGACCATTGGCATTCCCGGAAGCCCGGCCGAGCGATTCGGGGTCGGGATGCGCGTCCGGGAGGACCTTCATTCGCTCGTTCGAAACGATTCGGTCGCCGCCGTGCTGACCGATGGTCTGCTTGGCAACGTCTTCATTCAGATTCGCGCTGGCAGCAACCAAGCGGCGCTAGTGGACGACGGCGGCACCCTGCGGGGAATCGACGCCATCGAGATCGCGGATCTGATCGCCGAAGGTCGGAACACGTTCCGGACGCTGACGACGGAGTTCACCGGGCTCAGGCAGAACCTCGGGCAGACGATCGATCTTCTCGGCGAGGCGGTGGAGGGGACGACGCTGCTTCTCAATGACGTGGGGGATGACATACGGGCCACGAGCACCATGAGTGCGCTCTTGATGGACCAGGCGCGCGGGATTGCCGCGGACGGCCGACAAATCTTCAGTGACATACGGGACGGCCGGGGAACCTTGGGCAAGCTGCTGACCGACGACGCGTTATATACCCGCGCCACGGGCATCGCGACTGAGATGGAATCGACGCTGCAGGCCGCTCGCGGGGCGACCGAACATGTCGAGTCGATCCTCGGCGATTTCCGTGAGCCGGGTGGTCCCCGGGACGAGATATGGAGTGATCTGCAACAGGTGATCGGGACCGCGCAGAACGCAATGTCGGACCTCGAGGAGAACACCGAAGCGTTGAAACGCAACTGGCTGTTCAGCGGGTTCTTCGATCGACGCGGATTCTTCAACCTCGACGCGATGACCCTGGCGGAGTACCGGGAGTTGACGGGCCGGGATACCTACGCGATGCTCCAGATCTGGCTCCAGGTCGACCAGCTCTTCACCGTCAATCCGGACGGCTCAGAGGAGCTGTCCGAGTCCGGGCGCCAGCGGTTGAACTCCGCCATGGCGGAGTTGCTTCGCTACCCGCGCGACAGCCCGCTCGTGGTCGAGGGGTATGCGACTGAGGGAGCGCGGGACGTGCAGTACCTCAGGTCTGAGGAGCGGGCGACCGGCGTCCGGGACTATCTCGTCGATGTGTTCGGTCGCGTATCGACCTTGACCGCTACGATGCCGGTCGGGGCCAACGCCCTCGACAGCCCGAGCGGCGACGGTCGCTGGAACGGGGTCGCTCTGACGATCTTCGTCAGACCGGATGCGCTGGAGGCGAGCAAATCCGCCGGCGGATAGCTCGGAGGAGCCAGGTGCCAGAGCTTCCGGAAGTCGAGCGTGCGCGCGCGTCTCGTCGAGCGCATGGCGCGTGACCGACCGTCCTGCACGACGTGGAGGGTGGTCTGCGTCTGCCCAGTCATCATCGCGTTACGTCTATCCCGGTTCCCACCCAGAACGTCAGCAGCCATCCAGGTGAGGGTCTGATGATAGAGATGCGCTGGTACCCAGGATGCAAAGAAACCTTCTGCGGTGGTCAGAAATTCTTAAAGGTCTGCTGACCCCATCAACTCGAATCCCGAAGCCCGATACCAGTCCTGGGACCAGGCCATGGTCGCAGCCAGATCGACCACTGCGGTCAGGAGTTTTGGTGGCCACTCGGCACAATTGCCCTCGTCCCAACTTTCACCGGCTTCCAGGATGGTTTTGTAGTCATTGAGATAGACCCAAGAACGGGCCGCACTTCAGGTGTGACGGTTATCCCGGCGGCCTGAAACAGGGGGACGAGCACCTCGCCGAATTTGTCAAACTGCTCCTGAGAGTCCCACACGTGTACCACAAACCATCCGTCTGAGCTGGGAGCGGCAACGTGATGCGCACGGCCATCGGGTGCAAAGGCTTCGCCCCAGTCGTCGTGGCGTGCTCGGGCAGGACGCGCTCAGTGACGACCCACGCCTGAGTCAGCCGGGCACGCTCCTCCATTGGGTCTATGGGGTGAGCGGCTCGTGCACAACGACCATCAGGTCAACGCGGAGTGGTGCCTCGGCGGTTCCGGGAGCGCGACGGACTGCCAGCCGATGGACATTCCCAGTGCCAGTTGGACGGAGCAGTTCACTCGGGATCGTGTGGTCCACAACCTCGCGGTCAAACGTGTCCCACTCTTGACCATCGACACCGACCCTGAACCCCAACGTGTCCGCGTGTGAAAGGCGCGCGTGTAGTGCAACGCGCTGCCCCTCGAGCCAATGGAAGATCAGCGTGTGCGCCGTGGCCGATGACTCCAGCACGAACGTCTCCGTGTAGGCTGCCCAGCCCGCCGCGCGGTCATCCTCATCCCCCGTGAACCACCCGGCGACGGCGCGAATGGCGGGCGGGACGAACTTGAAAAACGCCGCCGTTGTCGCCGCACCGAGGGCATCAGAGCCCGCCGCTTGGTCAAAGCGCGACGGACGCGCGATCGTCATCATGTCGGCATGCATGCTCCGCATCGGTCCGCCGCTCAGGTCGGCATTGCCAAACAGGGAGATTTGAGGAGCCTCGCCGACGACGATCACGTACTCGGTGAGATTGAGCCAGCGAGAGCGTCCGTCGGCGGGCGGGATCTCCTCGAGGGCACGGCTGATCCGGTCAAGCGAGACCGGCAGGTCGTTTTCCAAACGGGCCGGGTCGACGATTGGTGCTGTTGCCGTCGGAAGGATCACCTGGGCCGCAACGGGCACACTCTGGGCTGCAACGACGACCATCGACAACGCCGCAAGGGTTGGCCTCAGGAGGCGAGAGGTCCCAGGTCCTGAAACTTCCCGGGTTGTCCCACCAACGATAGGCGAGCTGGAATTCGGCTGCTCCGATAACCGGGGCGCCCGCAGCGTCCTCGCCAACGGTCGAACGCATCACAGTCTGCGTCGCACCCATGCGAACAAAAAAGAGGGCGCTTCCGTCCCGCGACCAGGTTGGGTTGTATTGCAGCTCGGAGCCGACCGAGACCTGCCGCCGGTTGCCGAGGTCCGGGAACCGCTGGAGGTATACGTGGACGCTCGAACTGCCATCAGACTCACCGGATTGATACGCGATCCAACGGCCGTCAGAGGACACCGCGGCCTTGCTTTCGTTCGCCGCCGTCTGGATCAACGGCCGCCATTCCCCCTGGTCATCGACCGACAAGAGACCGACATCAAGGCCCGTATCCGGATTCCTGACATCGAAGACGAGCGTCGAACCATCCGGCAACCATGTGGAGGGCCGCACCTCCAGAACGGTCTCGTCAAAGCTGGCGAGCAGGTCAGGCTCGCCCGTCCCATCGGCGGCTCTGGAGCGCAACTGCCAGCGTCCGTCACGACGGGCGGCATACACCACGCGGCGACCGTCCGGGCTCCACAGCGGAGAGAACCCACCCTCGCTCGTGAGGGGGTTGAGCGTCCCCCGCGCCAGCTCCGTCACCCAGAGCTCGGACTCACCGTCCTCCGAAATCTCCAGAGCCGCCTCTTCTCCGTCCGGTGAGAAGCACCGGTCAGCATCTCGTAGACGACGACGCCGAACGCCCAGATGTCAGCACGTCGATCAACTGGTTTTCCTCGCGCCTGCTCCGGTGACATGTAGGCGGCCGTCCCCATGATTACGCCCATCTGCGTGGCAGCAGCAGTCAGGGTTGGGGACTGTGAAGGATCACCTTGTGGGCTTGTGTCGAGAGCTTTGGCGAGACCGAAATCCAAGACCTTCACAGTCCCATCGTCCCGCACCTTGATGTTCGCCGGCTTCAAGTCGCGGTGAATCACACCCGCTTCGTGAGCAGCCTCTAACGCCTCCGCGATCTGTTTGGCGATAGGCAGGGCTTCGTCGATTGGGATAGGTCCCTGTGCGATTCGGTCAGCCAGGGTTGGCCCTTCGATGTATTCCAGAACCAGCGCCCGAATACCATCAGACTCTTCCAGGCCGTGGATGCCACCGATGTTGGGATGGTTGAGGCTGGCGAGGACCTGCGCCTCACGCTGGAACCGCGCGAGTCGATCGGGATCAGTCGCAAACGCCTCGGGCAGGATCTTCAGCGCCACCTGCCGGTTCAGCGTCGTGTCAGTGGCCTGATAGACCTGGCCCATCCCGCCCTCACCGATGAGGGCGGTGACGTCGTAGTGGCCGAGTCGGGAGCCGACTGCTAGTGCCATAAGTTGTTCAGGCTGATCTGAGGGGCATTCTATGCCCCTACCCCGGTTTGTCCAGCAGCTTGCACGGAATCGCCACTAGGGAGCGTGCGAACGCTTTACCGGACCTGCAGGTGGCTAGGATCGTCTTGGTTGGTTGGAAGGCCGCAGGTGACGTACGAACGCTTCGGGCGGTGCAACGTGTTGCACTGGGTTCTATTGCCATAGGCGCGTCGAGGGACCTTCGCCGATCTTAGCGGCGACGGAGTACGGGCCGAGGGCTGTGCCGGATTCGAGAGACATCAGTCGACGGGGACGAGGCGTTTGAGTTCCTCGAACCAGTTCTGCACCTGCACCACTTCCGGAGCTGTGCCGCCGTCGGTCTGACTGGGCCGTTGCCGCAGAGAAGCCTTCAGCGCCACCGGTGCCGGGCTTTCGTAGCTTCGCCAGGCCGAAGTCGAGGAGCTTCGTGCCCGCCGCGGTCAGCATGATGTTCCCCGGCTTCAGATCCCGATGCACGATCCCCTGCCGGTGCGCCTTGTCCAACGCATCGGCGATTTGGGTGGCGACTTCGAGTGCCTGATCCAGCGGCAACGCGCCCTTCTCCAGCCGCTGGGCCAGCGTCTCCCCGTCGAGATACTCCATCACCAGGAAGTCGATCCCATCCTGGCTCCCGATGTCATGGAGCGTGCAGATGTGCGGGTGGTTCAGACTGGAGATCGTCTTCGCCTCCCGCTCGAACCGTTGCTTTAGTTCGGGATCAGCCGCGACATGCTCGGGCAGCACCTTGATGGCGACGGTGCGATCGAGGCGGGTGTCCGTGGCCTTGTAGACCTCACCCATGCCGCCGGCGCCGAGCGGGGCGTCGATCTGGTAGGGGCCGAGTGAGGTGCCAGGGTGCAGTGGCATCAATCTACGGGAACCAGGCGCTTGAGCTCCTCGAACTGGTTCTGTACGAGGATCATCCGGCTCGCCGGAGCTTCGGCGTTGTCGGTTGCCACGCACTCCTTAAAACCATCAGAAACCGTCGGCTCGAAACCGAGCTTGCGATGGCAGCGGCATGGCCGTCCTCTTCGACGACTAGAATACGCCGTCGGTAATGCTCCAGGTCAACACGGACGGATCGAGTATTCCGAGGACTTCACGTGTGAATTGCCCGTTCGCGAAGGTGTACCGCCTCAATTCGCGCTGATCGTCAGCGGCGACGTACAACTCGAGCGTTCCATCTTGGTTGAGATCGGCGACGTATGCCACGTGCTCGTACCCTGAGGAATTGTCATCGATCAGGGTGGCGGTCCACCGACCTCTGCCCACATCGGGCGGTGTAATGTGGTAGACGCCGGTTGAAAGCGCCGGCGCGATCAGCTCTGCTTTCCCGTCGTTGTCGAAATCGCCGGGAACGAGAAACCTCGTCTGCCGGTCGTTGATGGTTGCGACGACTTCAAATCGAAATGAGCCGTCCTTGTTCGGAAAGTACTGGCGAATTTCGACTGGTTTCAGGATTCGCTCCTTATTGTTTGGATCAAGTTCGGCTTCGAGCACGCCGAACAGTTCGGAAGTACCGTCTCCGTCCATGTCGAAGCTCAGAATCTCCTTCGCATGTGTCCCTTCCTGCTTCTCAACCCAGGACCGCTCGTACTGCTTCCCGTCCCACCGATACATCACGATACCGCCGGCCTGTGAGTGCCCGGCCTGGTTTCGGTCGCTCGGAGTTGCGAAGAATTCAAGCTTGCCGTCGCCGTTGACGTCGCCGATTTCGATTTCGTGAACGAAGGTATCGGCGCGTTCATCCATTTCGACGGCGGTGGCGGTGCCGTCGTCCGCGATGTCGATCACCGTCGCGACTCCGGCGTCGTGTGTGGCGATGACGATTTCATCTTTGCCGTCTGCGTCGACATCCCCGATTTCTACGTCGCGCAACCGGTTGAAACGGCCGCCCCACGACTGCTCCCAGATGGTTTCGTCTTTCCACTGGCCTTGGGTAAACGACCACTTTTTTAGCTTTGCGCCCTCGGCGCCGATGGTGAGTATTCCGCCCTCGTAGGGCATGGCCTTGTGGAACACGTTGGAGTCCGGGTCTTCGAGGCGCGTTCGGCTCCAGCCGTCGTTGCCGTCACGCCAGATGTCCAGGCGTGCCGGGCCAGGTTTCGGAGCTCCTTCCGCGTCGGTCCAGAACCACGCGTGCGTCAGCAGGAGGGCCGGGCGCGTGGGTCCGGTAAGCGCTTGCCTCTCAGGTTCGGGCATTCCGCCCTGCTTGCCATCGTCGCGGCTTGTGCAGCCTGCCGCACCGATCGCTACGGCCGTTCCGACCACCCATGCCAATACAACCCTGCGCTTCATGACGAACTCCTCCGTGAGTCTGTGCCGAGTGCCATATTTCGTCCGGCGGGAGATTCTCGAGCACGATTCAGCGGTTTCCTCCCGGGTTTCTCCTACTCGCTCAGCGCTCGAGATACCCGAGCGCTTCCAACCGTCGATCGAGGCCGGCGTCCGCGGCCGCTGTTCCGGCCGAAGACGGATCCTCCGGAAGCGTCGCCATCCAAAGCCTCAAATCTGTGGTCAAGCCTGTCCCGCGGGCGGAATCGCCATGGGGCGAGCTTCGTTGTTTGCCGGGATCCGATTCCAGATCGTAAAACGCCGTCGAATCGTCGCTGGTGCGCAAGATCACCTTCAGCGTATCGCTTCGGGCCTGCTTGAGTTCCGGGACGTACAAGCTGTGTTCGGCGAAAAGAACGCGCGTGTCTGTAGCTGGAGGAGATTCGCCGAGTGAGTCGATCAGATCACGTCCTCGCGAGTCTGCGGGGACGCTCGTCGCCACGCCCGCGATCGCTACCAGCGTGGGAAGGAGATCTGTGTGGTGTACCGTGGACGAGTATCTTTGACCGGCAAGAGATCGATCCGGTAAACGAAGAAGAAACGGTACGTGGAGCAACTCCTCATGCAAGGTATGGCCGTGGCCGTAGCCTCTATATTCGAAGTATCTGCCCGGCGCGCGTTCGTCGGTGGGTCTCCAGCGTTCTCCCAGTTCCTCGCCGTGGTCGGATGTGAATACGATGGCGGCGTTCCGTAGGCGCGGCAGGGATTGGATCCGTGTTAGCACCTCTCCCAAATGATTGTCGAGGAAAGCGATCTCGGCGTCGTACGCACGTCCCAGTGTCTTGCGGATCGATCCGCGATCGTGCGCGAGTTCCTCACGGATTTCTTCGTAGTTCAGCGAATCGCTTTCGTCGTCATGCGAGTTGAAGGGGACGTGCGGGTCCAAGTAGTGGATCCAAAGAAACGTCGGAGCAGTCGCGTTGTCGAGTTTCGACACCACTGCCGAAACGATCGGGGTAAGGCGATCGGCGGACAGATAGGGATAGTCGACTGTGCGCGATGCTGACAGCGGACATCCGTCGTCCAGGAACCATGCGTCCATCGTGCGGCAGAGCAAGGAATCGGCCAAGACCTGAATCGGTTGGGACACGTCGATCCAGGTTCTAAAGCCACGTGAAAAACCAAAGCGTGCGGAGGTCTGTATGTTGTTGTTCATGCCCACGGTTAAATAGCCGGCATCGGAAAGTATCTCGGGTAAAGTGGGCAGATCGCTCTTGATCGGAAAGCTTGCGAGCGGAACGTCCTTGCCGCCCTCGCCGTGCAGAATGCGCCAACTGGCCTCATGAACCGACGGAGTGCGGCCGGTCCAGATCGAGCCGAAGCTGGCGCGTGTCCACGGCGATTGAGCCACCATGTGGTCGAAAATGACGCTCTGGGCCGCCAAGGAATCGAGATTCGGTGTTTCGATCGTACTGCCGCCGTACAATGACAATCGATCCGCTCGCAGGGTGTCGACCGTGATTAGCACGATGTCGGGGTGATCGTTCCTGGCGGTCGACGGACCGGTTTTCCAGTCCGCCGTCGCTCGATCGCTGAGCGATTCCAGATTCAGTTGTGTTGCCGCGAATACGGCTGACGCCGACGCGACCGCCAATAGCGCGAACCACGCGGCGCGAACGATTCGGATTGCCGGTGCCAGCGCCGAATCAGCCGAGCGAATTCGTGTGACGAGGAATGCGAACGCAAGACAGTAGGCACTCAAAGCGACGACACTGAACAGTTTGTCGTGGCCACTCGGTGGCAGGCCGAAAAGCAAGACCACCATCCACAGCGTGAGAAAGACGGTCTGTTCGATAAACTCCCCGCGCGGCGTAGCCTGCCGGTTGCTGCGACGAACACGTGCTCGGATCGCGCCACAAATCCGCGAGGCGATCGCGAATGCGACGCCTACGGCGGCGTACAGCATCAGCTGCGAAAACACGCCGGTGACATAGCGACCCGCCACACCGCTCCCGAGTTCGGTGGCCAGCAGAGTCCGGCAGACATCGAGAGATCCGACGCCCACGCCTACAATCGCGCCCGTCAATGTTCCTCGAAGGAAAGAATGGGTTTGCGCCATGAAGTTGCCTTCGATGGCAAAGGAGATACCGTCGAGCGACGGCCCAGAAAAACAGCGCATGTTCGCGCGTGGGGCCGCGTGCGTGGCCTGAAATCAAGTTAGATGGAGACCTAAGTTCCGCTGCTGTCAGACTTCATCGTGCCGATACAACTGGCCGTCGTCCGTCTCGTGGACCTCGTAGACCGTGCAGAAATCATCGCCCACGCCGTCTGGCTCTACTTTCGCTTCAGCCTGAGTTTCCGGGATGTCGAAGACCTCAGTGCCCAGCGTAGGATCACCGTCCGGACACGGTAGGGTGTGCCTGCTGACCGAGGCCAAAGGCTCAGGCCACCACGGTGAAGGCCGCCTTCTCGTGGTCAAGTTGACAAAGCCCTGTTGAGTAGACGGCGCGGAGCGCGTAGGATACAGGTAGTCGTAACGACAACGCTCACAGAGGGGGTTCAGATGCGCCATGGAGCTATCGTCGTCGTGAGTGCAGTGGCCGTGCTGGTCACGCTCGTTTCGTCGGGGGCCGCGCCCGCCGTTGCCCAGACCGCCGCGGGTCGGACGGCGTGGGATACTCCGGACCTGCGCGGTATTTGGGATTTCCGCACTATTACACCGTTGGAGCGACCCGACGAGCTGGCCGACCAAGCGTTCCTGACGGCAGAGGAGGCCGCCGCCCTGGAGCAGGAAGTGGTCGACCTGAACGCTCGCCTCTTGGCACGAGCCCCCGAGCGCACGAAGGTGGCCGACCAGGTGGACACACGGGAGGACGGGACGCCCGGTTTTTACAACAACTTCTGGTTGGACCAGGGTACGACGACCGTCGGCACTCGGCGTACGTCGCTGATCATCGATCCGCCGAACGGGCGGATCCCAGCCCTGACCGCGAGCGGCCAGCAACGAGCTGCCGCGAGTCAGGCGTATCGTCGGGAGCACCCAGCTGACTCCTGGCTCGACCGAAGCACATCGGATCGATGCATCCTGGGGTTCAACGCTGGCCCACCCCTCAATCCAGTCGGCTACAACCAGAACCTGCAGATCTTCCAGACGCCGGACCACGTCGTGCTGCTGACCGAGATGGTCCACACGGCTCGCGTCGTGCCTCTCGACGGGCGTCCACCACTCGACGACGCCATCGGCCAGTGGTCGGGAGACTCGCGTGGCTATTGGGAGGGCGACACCCTGGTCGTCGAGACCTCCAACTTCAATCGCGGGCAAAGGTGGAGGTCCGTGGCGGCTGGTGCCGAGGTGGATCCGGAAGGCCTGGAGTCGGTGGTGGGCGTATACCGGTCGACCAAGAGTTTGACGCTCGTCGAGCGCTTCACCCGTGTTGACGCCGCCACGCTCGAGTACGAATACACGGTGACCGACCCGGAGACGTGGACGCGTCCGTGGACAGCGTCGATCCCGCTGCAGCGCACCGACGTGCCGATGTACGAGTATGCCTGCCATGAAGGGAATCACAGCATGTACGGCATCCTGGGTGGGCGGCGCGCGGACGAGAAGGCCGCGGCCGCGAGACCGTGATCGGAGCGTCTGGAGCGGTGTTGTCAGGTTGAGGTCCTGGCTGGCCACGCAAACGTCTCCTGCGAGGATCTTCCGGCCAGACACTCGATACCTCCGGTGAGAGGGATGGGGCAAATGTTTATAGGCGTGTAGGAGGGGTGTTCACCCGTAGTTCCACAAGCACGGTTGGGACGGATCGAGCAGATCGACGCGGCTACGCGTCAGGGCTTACCTCGAAACACTGTTCGCGGCTGCCTCCTTTTCGGTGGCGCGAGCTCCAGCGAGGCGGACCTGCATGCTGTAATTCCCCTCGTGACACGCGTACTCGAAGAGCGGATCCTGGGTCTGGTTCATCGTCACTTGTGCGGTCCAAGATTCCGCCCATGTCGCCGGATCGGTGACCGTGTACTCGTAGAGCAGCGTCTCCGCGTCCACCCGCGTGAACCGCTCAATCAGAGACTGGTGCTCGCTAGACGTGAGAGTCGGCCGCCCGGCCTGCGCATGTTTCCCGTTGAAATTCGTGGTCTCGACAACCAGAACCTCGCCGTCCCAGCGGCCGCGGGAATCTCCCATCCACTGCCGAATCCCGGAGCCCAGGTGTGGCCGGCCATCCAGGGGGATGACACGCACGCTGTGAATTTGCTCGATGAGAATCGCGACATAGCCGGGCGTCTGAAACAGCTGCATATTGTTGTTGTAGCCACCAGGGTTGATGGGCGGACCGGCTTTGCCGTGATGGATGCACCGGGACCCTGGCGAGAGGTCCTCCCATGACACCGGGGGGACGATGCCGCGGCCTGCCTGGGTGACCCGTAGTGCTTCGGGCGATGTGGCGCGCCGCTCCGCCTCCGGCGTCAGGGGCGGCAGTCGTCCATCGGGCGGATCCACGATCCGCGACGTGCGTCTGGTCCCGACGACCGTCGTGCCCTGGTCCAGCCAGAAATTGTTGTAAAAGCCGGGTGTTCCATCCTCCCGCCTGTCCACCTGGTCGGCCGCCGTCGTTCGTTCGGCGGCTCGAGCCAAGAGCCGAGCGTTCCGGTCGACCACCTCCTGCTCCAGGGCGGCGGCCTCTTCCTCCGTCAGGAACGCTTGGTCGGCCAGATCGGCGGGCCGCTCCAGCGGCGTGATGGTGCGGAAGTCCCAAATACCGCGCAGGTCCGGTTCACCCCACGCCGTCTGAACCGAGGCGGTCTGGGCAACCGCAGGCGCAGCCCCGGACGGGACGAGCGCGACCAGCACGGCGACGGCACTCACGATCGCAATAGCTCGATGGCGCATCTGAACCCCCTCTGTGAGGAATGTCGTTCCTGACACCTGCATTCTACTCCCTCCGCACCGTCCACTCAACCGAAGACACGCCGTTAGGACGCGCGCGGCTTCGGGAGACTTCAGAAGTCCGTTGAGCGGCATCCGCTCGGGGTGCTTCTGGAACCAGTTCGTGACGACGGTCCTCCTGGTCGCGTACGTGTATGTGGGATTGGGGCATGACGATGGCCTTGACTGGTAGTGTCACGTTGACGAAAACTCAGCAGACTGCCTGCCAAGATTTTGAGCCCAAGGCCCGTCGCCAACCCGCCATGTGTAGAATCAAGTTATTCCGTCACCGTCAACTTGGCGGTGCGTCGGCGTGGCCTATGACGAGCTTGGTGCGGCTCAGCGAGCTGCCCGCGCGGTGGCGGAGCAGGGCGCGCTCGGTTGTCGGGCAGACATCGGTGCTCTCTGTCGCGCTGGTGCTCGTGATCCTCAGTACCGGCTTGGGAACGAGGACGGCAGTGGCACAGTTTGCCGCCGCAGCCCCCGACGTGGCGCGCCGTACCATCGTCGTCGTCCCGTTCGCCAACATCTCCACCGCGGCGGAGGACGACTGGCTAGGCAGAGGGATCGCCGAGTCAGTCGTCGCGGAGCTTTCCCAGAGAGAGGACGTCCGCGTCCTTGATCCCCGCAGGGTTCGGGCCGCGTTCGATCGCGCCGGCGTCGAACTGGGATCGGCGGCCGCGGTACTGAGGGTCTCTCGGGAGCTCGGCGCCGACCTCGTGGTGACCGGTGGCTACCAACGAGTCGGCGACGGCGTGCGGGTGACGGCTCGGGTGGTGGAGGTCGAGAGAGGGGCGATCGTCACCAGCACGACTGTCGACGGTGTGCTCGATGACCTCTTCGAACTCCAGGACCGGGTCGCCTCAGACCTGGGTGACTTCAACCGCGCCCGCCCGGGCGCCGCTGCCTCCGTGCTTTCTCCACCGACCGTTGCACGCGCGGCAGAGCCGCTCGCGCCATCGGCGGTTCGGCCTGAGAGGGCAGTGGAGGCTACGGGCGGGGGGGCGCTGGGCGCGGTACGTCCCTTGGATCTGGCACCCGGTGCTCCCCCGCCGCCGGTTCCTCCAGCGGTGATGAACCGCAGTGAGACAGGTCAGGCAACGCTGCGCGCGGTGCGCCTCGAGGGCGAGTTGAGCCTCGATGGCGCGCTCGACGAGCGTGTCTACCAGGAGCTGCCCTCCATCACCGGTTTCGTTCAGATCGAACCAAACGCCGGACAACTTGCGACGGAGCAGACCGAGGCCTGGGTCTTCTTCGACGAGGTGAACGTCTATGTCGCGGCACGTGCGTGGGATTCGACGCCCGAGTCGAACTGGATCGCCAACGAGATGCGACGCGACAACTCCAACGTCCTGCAGAATGAGGGGATGGGCTTCGCGTTCGACACCTTCCATGATCGCCGCAGTGCGGTCGTGTTCAACGTGACACCGCTCGGCGGTCGTATGGACGGCCAGGTCAACAACGACGGCTCGTACAACCGGGACTGGAATCCGATCTGGGAGCTCAGGACCGGACGATTCGACGGAGGGTGGTCGTTTGAGGCCAGCATCCCGTTCAAGTCACTGCGATACCGCCCGGGACGCGCGCAAGTGTGGGGCTTTCAGATGCGCCGAGACGTCCTCTGGAAAAATGAGATGTCGCACATCGTAGGCCTCAACGCCGGACTCGGCAGGTCGGGACTGCTCCAGGCTTCACTCATGCCCGCGCTCGTAGGGTTGGAGACGCCGCAACTCGGTCCCCTCTTCGAGATCAAGCCGTATGTGATCGGCGACCTTAGCTCGGACCTCACCGCGTCGCCACGCGTCTCGAATCAGACGGGTGGCAATGTCGGCATCGACATTGTCAAGTACGGGGTGACCCAGAACCTGACGGCGGACTTTACGTTCAACACCGATTTCGCCCAGGTTGAGGCCGATGAGCAGCAGGTCAATCTGACCCGCTTCAGCTTGTTCTTTCCGGAGAAGCGTGAGTTTTTCCTGGAGAACCAGGGGGCCTTCGCCTTCGGAACCGGAGGTCGCCGGTCGCGGTCCGGAGGTTCTCAGGATGCCCCGATTCTTTTCTACAGCCGGCGGATCGGACTGAACGGCGGCCTGGAGGTTCCGCTTCTGGGCGGAGGCCGGCTTACCGGTCGGGCCGGCGCGTACACGATTGGTCTCTTGAGTATTCAAACAGACGACGAGCCTGCTGCCGAAGCGCAGACCACAAACTTCAGCGTGGTGCGCGTCCGCCGGGACCTCCTTCGCCGGAGCAGTATTGGCGCGATCCTCACGAATCGCTCCGTGTCGACGGCGTCTCCCGTGGCGGGGTCGAATCTTGCGTTCGGATTCGATACCGCGCTCGCCTTCTACGATAACCTCTCGGTTAACGGCTATTGGGCGAAGACCGACACGACCGGGATCGACGGTAAGGATACGAGTTATAGCACCGACCTCAGGTACAACGGCGACCGCTATGGTGTGACGGTCGAGCACCTCTTCATCGACGAGCGCTTCTCGCCTGAAGTCGGGTTCCTCCGTCGTGATGACATGCGAAAGAACTACGGGTTGTTTCGATTCAGTCCTCGACCACGGTCGCTCGACGCGGTCCGGAAGTTGACGTGGGAGGGCTCGTATACCTACATCACCGATGCCTCCAGCGTTGTCGAGACACGCGAGCCAGTGGGTCGGTTCGGAATCGAGTTCGAGAACAGCGATCAGCTGGACGTGACCCACACCCAAACATACGACTTCCTCAAGCAGCCGTTCGAGATTGTTCCCGACGTCGTCATCCCTGCCGGCGGCTACGATTTCCACAACACGGGCGCAACCTACTCGTTCGGCTCACAAAGGCGGTTGTCCGGCAATCTGGGCTTCGAGCACGGCACCTTCTACAACGGAACGAAAACCACCGTCACCATCGGCGGGAGTGGCAGGGGGGCCTTCGGCGGTGGCCGGGTGGAGATCACCTCGAAGCTGTCGCTCGAACCTGGCATGTCACTCAACTGGGTGGATGTTCCGCAGGGCGACTTCATGACCACACTGGTCACGACGCGAGCGACTTACACGATGACGCCGCTCATGTTCGCGAGCGCGCTCGTCCAATACAACTCGGGCAGCGACGCGCTCAGCACAAACATTCGACTTCGCTGGGAGTATCGGCCGGGAAGTGAGCTGTTTATCGTGTATAACGAACAGCGTGACACCCTTGTCCCACGCCGATTCTCTGAGCTCGAGAATCGCGCCTTTATTGTCAAGCTGAACAGGTTGTTCAGGTTTTGAGCTGCGGGGTCAGCGTTCCGGTCGCGGAAAAAACGGCATGCTAGTGGCCTTCACCAACTGATCAGGTCAGTCCGGCAGCGCGAAGACGTAGGGTGCGTTGCCGCTCTCGGGCGTGAAGATCTCGGGACTCAGCCTGGCCGACAACGATCGAAAGAGGCCAAGGCCCGCGGGCACCGCGACATATTGCTTTCCGCCAACCGCGTAGGTGATCGGATACCAGTGGCCGGCCTCAACGCGAGCGTCGAGTTAGTGTAGAGCGCGTTCGACATGCCGCGACTGGCCGCCACCCAGGGCTTCGCCTGCGCGGTGCCAATGTAAAACAGGTCAAGATCTGGGTCGTAACTGCCAGGAATCCAGGTATCACCGCCGCGAACCCCGGCAACGTCGTCCAGGCGATTGACGCTTGAGACGCGGGAGAAACCGTTTGCACGGTGTGCAGTGTGCTGCACTCGGTGTGTCTGGCAGAGCCGGTGCTGTTTGCCGGTACACACAAGAAGCCGAGACTCGCGTACCAGCTTCGCCTTCCATTGATCCGGTTTTGCTATGGCGAGGCCACTTCATCCACACTGACAACGCCGATGACCGGGGTCATGCGGTAGCGCCCCTCCTCCAGGGGGCCGCCATTATTTCCCATCTCCTTCACGGAGCGGTCCCCGTCAAAGTCGAGCAGGATCGAGGTAAGGCCTCCGTCTGCCAGACTGAAGGGACGGTTCAGTTTGATCTCGCCCGACGGAATCTCGACGGGTGCGGCCGGTCCAGGAGCCGCGAGCGTTGCACCACATGGGCCGTCACCGGGCCCGCCAAAGTAGAGTGTCGCAGCTACGACGGTCAGGCGAAGTTGTGTGTAATCACCCGCAGGGAGCTCCGCGTCAACCAAGCCAGCCGAGACTCCGTTCTCAAGTTGCGCAAGATCGCAGGTGCGTTCGCCATTCTCAGACACGGTTTGCCACCCTCCGCCGCCGCTGAGATGGGCACTCACCTCAGAAAGGTGACATGCAGCGCCCCAGTGCCATACGGAAGGTCGGTAAGTCTTACAGCCAGAGTCCCCCGACCGGAGGCCCCGCTGGACCCGCTTGGATGGGTCGGACTGTTTGCCTCTCCGCAGGCGACCAAGCCAACGACGAGCAGGGCCGAAAGACCCAACAACCACCGTGGAAGATAATTTCGCATTCTCACGCTCCTGGGAACCCAGATCGCTGATCTATCGGGGAGAAGCACGAAGTATGCCGTCAGTTACGTGAAGTAAACGCCTTGGTTCCACGCCAGGTATACCCGACCAGCGAACAAAACGGGCAGCCAAGTCTGGCTCATGACAGACGCTATGGTCGCTTTGGGCAGAATTGGCAGGGGTGACCGCCCCGGAAATCCTGATGCGGCCAGTCACGACGAGACATTCTCGGAGTGCCTGAACGCGGGGTCAGCGGCTTGGCGGCCCCACGGGGTGCGACCGTGTTTCCGCCATGCGGCTGAGTATCGACTGAGGAAGCCGCCACGTGACACGCCCTTCTTTTTCGTAGATGCGAACGACCAGTTCCGCTTCGGCCGTATCGGCGTCAAACAACGGTTCACCTTGGGATGTCTGGAGCGGGAACACGACCCAGAAGCGGTCGTAATCGTAGTTCCGCGGGAGTCGACCGGCCAGTGCCCGGACTCGCCTGAGCACCGGAACAACGACTCCGGGAGCGACTCGTGTCTCGTCACCCCCTTAGGTCGAAGGAAGGCCCGCCAGCTAAGAGGAATAACTCCTGAGCCCTCGCGCGGATCGATCTCGATGAGAACGACGGTGTCACCAGCGGCTTCGGCCTCGGAGACGAGTTGCCGTGTCGCGTCGTCAGACAAATAGCCTTCGAGCTGGGCCATGCGGGCTGGCTCTGACAACCTCTGGTGTGAGCCAGGTGGCAGAGAGTTTGTAGTTGTACGACCGGTTCGTCGAGAGAATCCGCGTGTCGAAAAAACCACCCACTCGTCCGTCCTTGTCCATCGCCTGAATCACGGCCTCGGCGCGACTCGCTGACCAGGACAGATACGAGAGGTCCCCACCTTGGAGGGAAGCGGCGGTCGCCGCCAGGGCGAGAACGTGGACGAGAAGACCAGCGGTCACAACCGCCGGTCGTCTGAGCGGATACATCATTACTCGTCTTCGTCGACCGGTCGTTTCAGGATGGCCACAACCTCGTCACCCCCGAACCTCGTTGAGGCCACTGTGACACCGACGAACTCAAATCCTGCCGCACCGGCTTCGCGGAGCTCCTTTTGCATCGTCGACGTCTTCTTCGTTGCGAGGAGTCGGTATTCAAAAAGACTCGGGTTCTCAACGTCCAGGTCGCGCTCAAGAATCACCACGGGCTCTTCGCCGCCGAACGTTGTGTCAAAGACTGTTTGACCGCGGTATGAGAATCCCGCGTCGCCCGCTTCCTGCAGTTCCTTTTGCATCGTCGACGTTTTGCTAGTCGCTAACAGCCGGTACTCGAACTGTGGCGGAGAGTCTGGCTGGCGTTCCATCACAACCACGACCTCTGAGCCCCCGAACGACGTCGCACCTCCCATGATTCCCACGTAGGAGTACCCCGCCTCGGCAGCTTCCTGCATTTCCTCTTGCATCGTTGACGTCTTGTTCGTCGCCAGGACACGGTGGTCGTATTCGGAAGGGGTGTGCTCGGCTACCAGCGGCGAGGCAGAAGGTTGGCCCGAGGTCGCCTGGACTGGGGACGTGGGCTCCTGGGCCGCGAGCAAGGACTGAGTCCCCAGAATCAAGGGAGCCGTGAGAACGAGAACCGCGAGGGGGAACCGAGCAACGCCGTGACGGATGGGTGATCTCATGAACGGAGAATCGGCAGTCGCGCGGGAACCCTTGAACGAGCTGCCAGCTCTTGTGAGCGGCAGGAGGAGGCAGAAGACACACCGCCGTGGAAGTGGCCGCCTAGACCAATCAATTCATGTGCACGAGATGACAGCAGCTGATAACGAGCAAGGTCAGGTCGCAGAGTTGTGGCGCATGGTGACGCCGGGTGGCCAGCTCGCGATCACGACTACCGGACTCATGAGTTCGGCGATTCCTTGTTTCTGGAGCGATCCGCCTCACCGTCGAGACGCACCTCCGCAACCGGCGCTGTCGTGAGTTCGGCTACTTGGCCCCGCCAGACCGACGTGGCGGGGAGGTGTTAGTAGAGCCGACGACACACGCAGGTCCTGCATGGCGCGGTGTACGGAGTGAACGGGAGAACAACACGTAGAGCACTGGCCGACCGGTGAAGCAAACGACGGCCAACAAAGAGTGTGGGCTGATACATGCATTCTCGTGCAGCTGAGCTTTGACAGCGCTGACGAACCGTCGCCATGCTTGGCCCTTCTGCGCCAGTCGCAGAGGGTCGGTCCATGACAGCCATTGTTTTCGGGGTAGGTTTCTCTGTGATCGCCATCTGCTTGCTTGCCCTTTGGCTGCTCGATTGCCAACCCACTCCTACGATCAATCCCCCCATCGATTTCAATCCACCGTTCCCCTCTCTGAGACGACGGTCTCCAGAAGAGGCACGCAAGTGGCCACGTGAGGACCGGCTGTTCCTCGACGATGGGTTGGCCCCCCTCGTAGAACCCGTGCGAAACGCTTCGGGCCCTGCAACGTGTGGCACTGGGCACCGTCAAGTTAACGCAAACCCGGGTGATCGATCCCAAAGACGATGGGCTCGCGTGTCGACATAAACACAGTTTTACAGAATTATGTTCTAGTGTCATTGGCTTGTCGGGGCGTGAGCCGAGTGCACTCTCAGCTAGCAGGTACACGCTCGAGCAGGCGGCCCCCACCCTGGTGTACATAGCAGCAGTCGACTACTCCGAAATGCCGCCCTTGACGAAAACGCCGCTCTTCACGGTGGCCACGTTCACGATCTGCTGGCGCAGCACGCGCGTGTGGGCCTCAGGACGTGAGCCATCGCCAAACGTGAAACTCCCTTGCTCCAGTTCGAGGATGGCCACGTCGGCCGGGGAACCGGGCTCCAGCGACCCCACCGTCTCTGGGTAGTTGAGCATCTTCGAGGGATTGGTTGTGACGCGCTCGATGACTTGCTCGAGGCTCAGTCCCAGATGCAGGAACTCCGACATCGGCAGCAGCACGCTGGCGTGGGTCCCGTCCGGGTTCCTCGCAACATCGGTCGAAATCGCATCAGGGAACCAGCCCTGGCTCGTCGCTTTCTCTGACACTTCCCACTGATGGTGGGTCGTGCCGAGCTGACCGTCGGTGTAGATGCCGCGATCGCTGAGTTCAAGGATCTGCGGCAACACGGTGTCGGCCCTGGTCGTTCCGCTGCCAAAAACGTTGGCCGAATTCTCCGACGGAGGGTTGAAGGGATGGGTGAGGATGTCGCCGCTCTTCATGACGGCGAGCAGGTCCGGCTCGGTGGACCAGTGCATCATGATCGGCAGGCCATTCGCGTCGCCAATCTCCCGCGCCGCCTTCATAACCGAGATATCGTGCACCAGATCGTCGTGCTTCCCCCGGACGCGAACCTTGATGCCCAAGATCAGATCGCGATTTTCCTCGATGACCCTGAGGGCGGCCCTGGTGTTGATCAGTCGCGGATCGAGGTAGATCTCGTCCGTGCAGCAACCGGCGGTCGAGATATTCAAGAGGGCGTAGATCCGGGTTCTCGCCCCCTCGATGACGAACCTCCGGAAGCCCGGGAACATCGATGCGCCGGTAGACCCACAATCGACAATCGTCGTGACCCCCGACTGGTTCCCGATGCGATCCGAATTCGTGCCGAGCGGCGTCCCATACTCGTACACGTGGGAGTGCAGGTCGATCAACCCTGGCGTGACGATCTTGCCCTCCGCGTCGAACACGTCGCGGGCTTCGGCAGGGGGGATGCTCTCGTCGATGCGAGCGACCTTCCCGTGCAAAATGGCGACATCACGCACCGCGGATAGCTGCTGCCCCGGGTCGATGACCCGGCCGCCTGCAATCAGGAGATCGTAGGACGCCGACGACGACGACTCTTGGATGGCGGCTACCGCTGCCGGAGAGGAGGCGGAACGTGCCCCCAACGGCAGCGAGCCCAACCCCGGGAGGGCAACTGCTGTTGATCCGAGCTGACCGAGAAATGCTCGTCGACTCAATTTCGACATAATGCCTCCGCGCTGGATGTGCTGCGTGTCTCGCCACGCAGTTCGTCGCCCCTGGTGATCGGTAGTGGTTTATCGACTGGAATCGACCCGCGCGCAAGCCGATCCGGATCGTCCGCGAACGCTTGTGGCAACAGCTTCAGCGCCATCTGCTGGTTCAGCCTGGTATCGGTGGCCTGATAGGCCTGTCCCATGCCCCCTTTTCCGATGACGGCAATGACATGGTAGTGGCCGAGTCGAGAACCGACGGTCAGGGGCATGACGCTATCTGGTGCAGTCGACTAGTGTCCTGTGTTCGATATATCTGTACATTCGGCCCGCGCTGCGTCCCGTAAAGGCCGGCGCTGAGACTTTCTTCTAGCGCGCTCGAATATTCCCAATTTGCTCGCTCTTCGCGCCTGGCCGCCCGGGGCACCGCCACCCTCGGTGTACACGTATATCGAACGCGGGACACTAGTACAGAATCGAAGGCATGTAAGGACCGGTCGGCTCCTTGTATTTGCCGATCGTCATCAAGGTAAGCGGTTGCACCACGCGCAGCCCGTGCGACAGGCACCACCGCAGCACGTCGCCGTTGTCGGTCGGTAGGATAAACCCGGGACCAAAGAAAGACTGGGCGGCGCCGATCAGCGCCTCGAGCGCATCGTTGTGCTCGGCAACCGCATGCCCGAGAAACCCCACCGAGCTGGCATATCCCACGACACGGCCCTCTTGCTCGACGACGGTCGCGGTCCCCTGCGTCACGGCATCGACGAGCTCCCCGTGTCGGTCATGCCCATGCACCTGTACGCAGAGTGCATCGCTCGCCGGAAGATCGTCGGCCGTCGCCGGACGCACGTCGCATCCAGGGATCGTCAGGTTGAGCGCCAGCCCCTGGACGTTCGACAGTAAGGCCCGGGTATCGAACCCCAGCTTGGTGTAGAGGCACAGCGACCGGTTGTGCCATGTCGCCTGCAATAGCCGCACCCCCGGTCGGTCGTCGTCCCGGACCCGAGTCAGCATGTACTCCATCAGGCGGCGTCCGATGGTCTGGTTCTGCACTGACGGGTCGACGGTGATCGGTCCTAGCCCGGTGATGTGCGACCGCTCGTCCAGGAAGTTACTGCCTACGACCTTCCGTCGAGTTCGGCGACGATACCGCAGAAGCCCGGGTGCTCCAGTAGCCCGCCGATCAGCCCCGACGCCATCTCAGGCGCTGGAAAGTCGGGTGGAAACCGATGCTGCTCGGCGAGTGCTCCGAAGGCGTCGAACACGATGCGCGCGAGCACCGCCGCATCGTCGCTCGTCGGTTCTCGCAAGACCAGATTCATGATGGACACCTCATCGTCCAACCGCCTCCTCCGGATCACCGTCTAGACCATAGAGGTGACCGATGTTCGGATGGTTGAGACTGGCGAGAACTTGAGTCTCTCGCTGGAACCTGCTCAGTCCCCTGAGCGCTATTCGAGCTCGTCGAGGATTGCCTGGACCCAGGCGCTCAACCCCCCCGGTACGCCTCGGCCATAGCCCACGAATCGTGCTGGCACCTCCCACGAGCTTGCCACCTCTTCAGCTGTTTGACCCGCCGTCTTTGCGTTGAGCACAGACGTCACGAAGCTGCCAACGAACCGCGCGTACTCGCCCAGGTCGTCGCGTGTCATCTGGGTACTATGCCCAGTGATAATGGTGTCGATGTCGGCGATCGACCGGTGAGCGCGCCTCAAGGTCTCCGGGTACTCCACCCCACTGCCGCCGTTGTTGGCGTCGATGATGGGCAGGTTCTTGCCGGCGAACATGTCGCCGGCGTGCATTGTACGAAGCGACGGGAAAACGACCCAGGCATCGCCGCCCGTGTGCCCACGCCCAAAGTAATACAGGTCGACTTGGTCCGCGCCGTTGCCGAGCGTCAGCCGATCCGAGAAGGTGCGGGTCGGCAGACCGAGGCCGTTGTTCTGGTCGAACACGTCTGGAAAGTCCCCGGGGAAGCCGGTGACTGGATTCCACTCTTCCATCAGCCCTTTCGCGTTCTCATGGGCCACGAACGCAACCGATGCCGGAAACTCGACGTTGCCACTCACGTGGTCGAAGTGGGCGTGGGTGTTAATGATCGTCGTCACCGGATTCGACGTCAGCTCACCAATCGCATCCAGCAACGGCTGCCCCCATCCGGCGATTTTTGTGTCGACCAGCACCACCCCGTCGCTCGTGACGAACGCAGCTGAGTTGCCCCCACCTCCACGCAGTACGAAGAGGTTGTCCTCAAGCTGTTCAACTTCGACGACCATCTCCTCTTGCTGTGCCGACACGACGATAAGCGACAAGAGACCGACGGCCATCACGGCACCGAGCACAACCACTCTTCTCATGCTTCCCTCCCGATATCATCCTTCGATGAACTCGGGGTTGTAGTGGATCTAGTGACGCAGTTCAGCCGGATTGTAAGCTTTCTGGTCGCTCGGCTCCACACGCTGCGCATAATTGCGGCTACGACGCGCACCTGACATTGTCACGTCGCTATCACCAACACTCGCTAAGTTGACAGAGCCCATACCGGATACAATGGCCGGCGTGACGTCAACATACCGCGCCCCCGGTGCACCTTGCGTTCGAGATCTGGCGCACGGTCTACGGCGGCGGTGAACCCCTGTGGTCGAGGTGCCGGAGCTCGACGACGTTCTGCAGAAAACGGAGAAGTCATTGATTATGTTCGCAGTGATGATGCATTCAGCGCGTCGGCGAATCGTCCCCGCAGTTCTCATCGGCGTTATCTTGGCGGTCCCAGCCGCCGCTCAGGAGTTTGCGGCTGGTGAGCCCATCGGCGCGCTCAATGAGGCCGGAGAGTGGCAACCGATGTCGGACAACGTCACGGTCTATGGCAGCTTTCATTTTTCTGAAAGCTGCACGTTTGATCCCAACAAGAACCTGATTCTGGCCATGAATACCGGTAACCGCGGAGACACAGGCGAAAATGATGGCTTCGTCTCCCTCATCAATCCCGATGGGAGCGTGCATACGCCCAAGTGGATCGGCGCCACTCGGGACGGGTTGGAACTCCATGATCCCTTGGGCAGCGCCATCCGCAATGGCGTGCTCTATACCGTTGATGTGGGATACGTCCGTCTATTTGATCTGGAAACAGGGCGACCCCTGCGGTCCATCCACGTTCCTGAATCTACGATACTGAATGGCATTGCCGTTGCGGATGATGGCACCGTATACGCCTCCAACACCCGGAACCCGGAGCAGATCTGGAAGGTCACTGCAGACGGTGAGGTGTCGGTGTTCGCAGAGGGCGCTCCACTCGCTGCCCCCAACGGCGTGGCGATCGACCAGGACGGCAACATTGTGGTGGTGAACGTCGGTGACAATGCCATCATCACCTACGACCAAGACGGAGCGGTCACTCAGATAGAGCATAGCGTCGAAGGCGGGAACGATGGCATCGTGATAACCGCCGACGGGACGAAGTACGCGAGCAGCGTGCGTTATGGCAGCGTGTCCCGTATCCGCCCGGGTCAAGAGGCAGAGGTCATCGCCTCGGGCATACCAAGCGCGGCGTCCATGTGCTACGACTCGACTCAGAACCAGCTGGTCATTCCATTGAACAGCAACTACGCGCTCGCGTTTGTTCGGGTCAATAGTCAGAATTAGACTGCCGAGATGGGCTCAACCACTAGACCCGGCGAATATCGTCTATCCGCAACGGGATTGGCCCCCCCGGTGCGCTCGGTCCGCCCGCCCGTACTAAAGGCATTTCCCGTCCGGGCTGCGGGGCGGCGTTCACGCCCTCGCGACCCAATCAGCGACACTGCTCCGATCGGTGCCAGGCTGAGGCTTCACGGCGACGAAAAGAAGAACGAGTCGCCGAGTGGCTCCGTCGGGCGCTGCCGGATGATCCAGGGCGGGTGGAGTGAAAATGTGGAGCCGACTTCCGCAGTGAGCCGCCAAGCTGTGGGCACCCACAGGGGCGACCGTCATATCCGCCGCAAGATTTACCGCGACAGCAGGTATGTCAGCTTAATGGCGAGCTGCCGGTCGCGCAGCCATGGGGAGTTCCGCCGCATGCCGGCAAACTGCGGCACGGTGTCGAGCCGCAGCTCGTCGTAGGCCACGTAGATGTCGCTGCCGGGGCTGTAGATCCAGTTAAACCGCACGCTCGTGCTGATCTCGTGGGTCGTCGAGTTGTATTGCGACAGCGTGCGCAACGTCATCTCGGGTGACAGCGCGAGGTCGAAGTTCACCGAGGCGAGGTCCGCGATGAACGCGCCGCCCGGGAGGTCGACGTCGCTGCGGCTGAACCGCCCTTCGGCCGCGATCGAGCTCGTGATCCGCATGCCGAGCATGCCGTTCACGTCAGTTCGGTTGCCGCCGAAAAATGTCTGCGGCTGATATCCCGCCTCGCCAAACAGGCGCCTCGATGGGTCGCTGCGGTACTGGAACATCCACTGGCCAAAACGATACGTGCCGGCCGGAATCGTGACCTCAGGCGTGATGAGGAACGGGAGATCGAGCTGCTCGAAAATGTCGTTGTACCAGAAGATGAACGACGACCCATTCTCAAAGTAGGTGCCGATCATATTGTGAAACCGTCGCGTCAAGAGGCGATTGTGCTGGTCGGTTGTATAGCTCACGTTCCACATCGGGTCGAACTGCCGGATGCCCCACTTGCCCGGCCGCGGATCCCACTCAGCGTGGAGCTTCGACGTTCGGATACCGACGCGTGGCACAAAGCCAACCTCGGCGTTGAAGTTATCCTGGATGTCGGTGTATTCGGCTTCGACGCGCCACGACGGGCTCAGCCACTTGGCGCTCACGTACCCGGCGCCGTCGCCCGTCGAGACGCCAGGCGTCTCGGTCTTGGCGATGAAACTATTCACAACGAAATTGGGATGCAGGGCCAGCGTCGCGTCGGCCGCGAACGTGCGGTTGTAGCGGGCATGACCGATCGACTCCTTATTGATGATGAGACCTCCGATCTGGGAGCGAGCCAGGATGTCCCGGCTGTACCGCCCGACGAAAAAGTTCTCGCCTGCCTGGCCGAATGCCTCTTGCGTCTGGATGTTCATCACGGCGATGTTGTGCCGGTCTATTTTGCCCGTCAGCCGCGCCCCCCCGAAAATTGGAACTGGCTGGCCTGAGGCCGACAACCCGATACGCCGCGTGAAAAAGAGGTCGGCTTGGCGCCGAAACCCTTGCGTCGCGACGCCAAACATCCCGGCGTTCTCGAGAAAGAAGTCCCGCTTCTCAGGAAAAAACAGGGTGAACCGCGTCAGGTTCACCTGCTGCTCGTCCACCTCGACTTGGGCAAAGTCGGTGTTGAGTGTGAGATCGAGGTTCAGACCCGACGAGACCCCATATTTGACGTCGAGGCCCACATCGTTAAACCCGGACCCGTCGAGCTGAGTCTCGGCCCGCTCTTGTCTACCGCCCGCAAGCACGTACGGAGTGACCCGGAGGTCCATGCCACGGTTGACATTGCTGATCCCTGACAGGGTACCCGCCAGACTGACGCGCGTCAGGCTGTAGGCCTTAGGGATCGGCGCCCAGAACACCTGCTCGTTCTTGCGGCGGATGTTCCGCATGAAATTGACGCCCCACACGGGCCGGTCGTCCTTCGGAAAGCGCAGCGTGACCATCGGGATGGCGATTTCGGCGACCCAGCCGTCGACCGTGCGGTGCGCCGAGACGTGCCACACGCCATCCCAGTTGACGTTGATGTTCGAACTGTTTCCGCGGAAGCCGCCCTCGCCCTCTGCGGCGACCTGTTGCTCCAGTTTCGCGCCGAGCGGGTTAGTCACGAACATGTAGCCCGACCGGCGATCATGGAAGGTGTCGAGAATGATCTGGAAGTTGTCCTCGTCGAGCAGGCGTTGAGAGTCGCGTCGCTTCTCGGTCGCGATCACGCCGTCGGCCTCCGAATCGTAGGCCTCGACGCCGATGTAGAGCGCGCGTGCGTCGTAGAGCAGTCGCACCAGCGTTCGTTCCGTCGCGGGATCGCCCTCGGTCGGCTCCTGTTGGACGAACTGGTCGATGACCGCCGCCTCTAGCCACACCTCTTCGTCGAGTTGGCCATCGAGCACGGGGCCGGTCTCGACCCAACGCGGCTCGATCCGGTACTGCTCGCTCGGTGGGAGGCTGCCCTCGTCGGACTCGAATATGAGCGACTGTCCATCAGTACTCGCGTCGCCTGTCTGGCCGCCAACTGGCTCGGCCGATTGGGCGAAAGCCGGAGCACTTAGAGCGCAGAGGCTGGCGATCAGCGCCGCGACTCGGCGGAAACGTAACCGCTGGTTCATAGCGCGTCGACTCCCTTGGTTACTCGCCAAGCTGGAGCTCGGCGTGAACGCTGTCGGAACATCGATGGCGTCCTCGGGGGGGAGCATGGCATGGCGATACCTTACATCGATGACGGCCTGCCGCCTTCGCCGATCTTGGCGTGACGGTGTAGGAACTAGAGGTCGACACGCTATCTGACGACCGCAACGTCCACGTATGGGATAGTCACACCTCGCGAGGGACTCTCCGTGTTCAGGCTGTCGTCCGTAGCACGGCTCATAATGGTCGGAGTCTCCTGACGTGTAGAAGGCATCCACGTGTATGTCCACTGCTCCGTCCCGACCGCCGGGTGCCAGCTCTGACCCTCATCGACAGAGACCTCGATTCCTGCCACGACGCCGCCGCCGGCGTCGCTGGCAGTACCCGAAACGGTCACGTCGCCTGCAGCCACCGTAAGCCCGTCACCTTGAGGATCCACTTCTGATACCGGCGGTCGATCGTCTTGGGAGGCTACACCAGGAACCAGGCCCTGCTGCAGCGTGGTGGGGTGGACTCCCATGTCAGCGAACAAGTTCACGGTCGCTTGCTGCAGAGCCGTGACTGTTCCGTAGGGATCTCGTCCGACTCGTGTCGAGTACGGGTTCGCCGTTCCGGCTCTAAGCGCGCTGGGATTGTCGTGAAAGTCATCAAGAGCGTAGGCATACTGCACGCATCCACAACCAAACACGAGTGCACCACTATTCGCTCGGTAGAGTGTGAGGTTGTGAGTCGCGGTGCCCGCATCGTAGACAGTCCCCCAGTCCATCGGATATGACACGCCGTCCAGTGTCGTTTCAGACAACCTGATCAGCCCCGGGGGCCTGAATCCGTTGTCGAGATCTTCGTCCCACTCGTGCCCGAGGATACCGTTACCGAGAACGGCGACCTCCCCCGGGGTCAACATCGCGACCTCCGTATTCCGCCAAAAGCGAAGCTTGCCGTACTTCTCGGGAACGGCGAGGGGGTCCTGACGATTGGCGTTAACGGTAAAGATGGTACCGGTGAGCGCGTTCTCGGGCTGTGGCCCCTCCGGGTTGGCGGCACTTCCGTCACGCCATGTTCCCGTCCACACGTCGGACACCGGGTCGATCTTTTGTGGTGACTGTACCTCGCCGAGATCGGTCTGGTTGCTATGGGACTCTTTGTAGACCACCAACGTTCTATAGGCGGTGTCCGTACCATCGATACTGGGCTCGTAGCGCGTCTTCCAGAACACTTCGTTACCACTCATGAATGCCAGATTCACACCTGCGTCTCGAGCGGCCTCGACATTCCTTCGTTGTGCAGCAGACCAGTACTCATCGTGGCCTATGGAAATAAAGAGTCTGTGGTTGGTGAGAAGCTGCCCGTGGCGATCCGTATCTACCCCCGTAGTGTAGGTCACGTCAAACCCGTTCCGCTCCAGCCACCGCGTCAACGGGTACTCGGCGTTGAAGTACTGATTGACACCCGGTCGATTGTTGATTGGCCGATTGAAACTCACCTTGTTCGCCCGACCAGGGCGTCCGTTCGCGGCGCCGGTAACCGTGCGTCCGCCGTACGTATTGCCCAAACCGTACGAGTTATAGGCTGTCCACGACGGATCCGACGTCTGCATGACGACATCGGACCTGCTATCGTCGTCCCTCACCACGAAAATGATGTGGCTAGCGCGCGGTTCGCTGAGGGGGTTTCTTAGTCTTCCAAAACCCAGGGCTCCATAGGCATGTGGCACCGCTTCAGGTCTTGGGCCGGGCGGCTGGGCGTTGTCAGCACGCCAGTTCTCCGGACCCGGATCTTCCCGAATCAGTCTCGCGACGTACACACCTGAGACAGCGTCGACAGGGATCCGCCATGACGCCGAAACGCTCCAATTTCCACAATCGTACAGACGCACGCTCCAGTCAACGACACACTCCGGCTGTGCTTGTGGAAGGGTCGTCGACGGCCGAAGGGTTTCAACTAACCTGGCGCCGAGGCCTTCGTAGTAGCCCATCCGATAGATATCTACTCGATATCTCGGGGAGTCGCTCTTCACTTTGAACTGTGCCAAGTCGCCCACGTTGTAACTCATGTCGGTGGCGAAACCCTGAATAGAGGGATCACCGTTCCCATTAATGTCCCATTCAGTCGAGGCGTTGCCCGGCTTGCAATTCTCGGCGACTACGGCGTTTGCCGGTTCCGTGCAACCGTCTGCGATGTCGGAGGCGGCGCCCGTCTGTGCCCGACTCTGACTCCTTGCCATCGGACCATCACCAAGCAGCCCGACGCCAACTGCCGCGGCAATCGTGAGCGTGGATATCGCGTACGTGCTTCGCATTTCAACACCCTTTCATCAGACTACGGCTCATCCAATCTCCGAATGCTGGAACGGTCGATCTTGGTCCGCCTATCGTGCTCTTCCGGCGCGTACCGGTTCAGTCGGGTTCAACAGGAGCGCGATTGGGTCGCCAAACACCTCCAGATTGCCGCTGTCATCCACCGCGCGACTCGTGATCTCAAAGCGAGCAGAGGGCCGCACGGGATTCCATGTGTACTCCCAGGCGGTGGTTCCCTCAGCAGCACGCCATGTCTTTCCTCCGTCCAGCGAAACCTCCACGGCGCTGACCACACCTCCGGAATCAGCGGCGGTTCCCTTGATGGTGACTTCGCTCGCCACGACGGTTCCAGCCTGAGGTTGAATGATGTTCGAACGCGGGGCAGTGCGGTCCTGCGACGCCTCCGCAAGTACGAGGTCCGTCGACAGAGCTCCAGGCTCGACCCCCATGTCCGCCAAGAGGTTTACCATCGCCTGCTGCAGGGCACCTACCGTACCACTGATCTCGGGGCGGACTCGCAATCCTCCAGTGGTCCAATTGGTGTGGTAGTTGTCGAGGCCCCAGGAGAATTGCGGTGCGCCGGCGCTAAATACAAACGCACCGCTCTGGGCTCGATACAACGTCAGGTGATGCGTGGCCGTTCCTGAATCGTACAGCGTGCCAAGATCCTGAAGGTAGGCGACGTTATCGGCCGAGGTTTCAGAGAGGTGCATCAGTCCTTCTGGACGGAACCCGTTGTCAATGTCCTGATCCCACACGTGCCCGAGGATTCCCTTCCCCAGGACAACACGCTCTCCGTCCGATAGCGCCGCAACATCTGTGTTGCGCCAGAACCTATGTCGGGCGTACGTGGCCGGCACGACGAGCGGATCGTTGCGGAAGCCACCCACTGTGTGGAGCGTTCCCGTAAGAGCGTTCTCTGGCTGAGCTCCAAAGGGATTGAACTCCCTGGAATCGCGCCACGTTCCCGTCCATTCCTCCTTGACTGGGTCCAACTTGCCGTCGGCGTGGGTCTCCTTGTACGAGACCAAGGTGCGGAATGGTGTGTTGGTGCCATCGTTGCTTGCGTGCCATCGGCTGCGCCACAATCCCATCCCCCCACCGAGAAACGCGAGGTGCACACCTGCGTCTCTCGCCGTCTCGATATACTCACGCTGAGAGCCCGACCAGAAGTTGTCGTGGCCCGCAATCATGAATACCCGATGCTCGAGGAGTTCCTCGCCCCGCCGGGCCGAATCGACTCCTGTGAAGTAGCTCACATCGAAGCCGTTGCGCTCCAACCAACGGATCAGTGGGTATTCGTTGTTGAAGAACTGCTCCTGCGTAAAACTCCCTCGCGTTGCAAGAGGTCGGTTGTAGCTCACCATGTACGCTCGTGTCGACAGGTTCGAGGCGAGGTTGGCTGCGAACCCTCTGCTTTGCGTGTTGGGCCACGATCCATACAGGCTGGATCCACCAAATCGATTGAAGGCGACCCAGGTCGGATCCGAGGTTTGAAGCAGAATGTCAGAGGCGCCAGCATCGTCACGAACGACGAATATCATGTGGCTTGCCCGCTTCTCGATGAGGGCGTCCCTCAGTTGCCCCAGCCCGAGCGCGCCATAGGCCTGCGGACCAGGCGGGGGCCTGTCCATCGGTGCTTGGCCGACCGTTTCAGACTGCCAGCCCTCCGGCTCGTCATCCTCGCGTACCAATCGCGCCGCGTACACGCCGGAGACCGCATCGTCCGGGACCTCCCACGACGCAGATTCCTTCCAATTCCCGCAATCGACCAGTCGCGTCTGAGTATGCATACGACACTCGGGCTGCGCTTGCGGTAGCGAAGCGGATGGCAGCACGGTTTGAACCAAGCGCGCTCCTTGGCCCCGGTACCATCCCATCCGATAGATATCAATCCGATATTGAGGAGAGTGCGTCTTAATCTTGAAACGAACCGTCTCTCCCACATTGACACTCATGTCGGTTGCGAAACCCTGAATATTGGGATCCCCGTCCGAATAGACATCCCACTCTTCGCGAGGGTTGCCGGCTCGGCAATTCTCGGCCACGATCCTGTTCGCAGGCGCGGTACATGAATCTGGCGCAGCTCCCGGCGACTGGGGGGGAGACGCCGCCTGTGCCGTCAAGCCGACCGCACCCGCGACCGAGATGACTACAACGACAAGTCCGATCGCTGAACCTCGAGAGTGCACGTTGTGCGCAGTCATCTTCACTGAGTACTCCTTGTCAAGCGAGAGCTATCACACCGGCGACCGAAGACGGGTTTCGACGCCGGTAATCTAACACGTACACAGCGGTCGCCCTCATCGTTCTTGCCGTCGGTCCAGGTGGCCGTCACCCAAGGACCGTGGCACATCAGCATTTACTTGCTTCCACCCGCGGCGGCGGCGTCTTCGGCCCGCCCGCCGCTGAGAATGCCTTCCATGCCACTGTTGCCTTCGTGACAGGCGTATTCGTACAGCAGGTAATCTGCCCGTTCAAACGGATAGGCAACCGTCCAGGGCCTCGTATACATCTGCGGATCGTTGACCTCGACCTCGTACGCGAGCAGGGCAGCGTTGACACGAGTGAAGCGTTCAAGCAGGGTCAAACCCTCTCCGGAGCCGCTGCGCGAGTTGAAGATCGACCACGGCTGAAGCGCGCTCACCCGGCGATCGAGATTCCTGGTCTCGACCACGAGCGTGGTGCCGTCCCAATGACATCTTGAGTCTCCATTCCACTGGCCGATGCCCTCTGGCAGCGGGGGACGATCGTCCAACGGAATGAGGCGAGTCTCATGGACCTGCTCGAGCAGGATGGCGATCCACCCAGGAGTCTGAAAAATCTGCACGTTGTTGTTGTAGGAACGAGGGAACATGGCGTTGGGCATCCCGCCGCGCGTGACGCACCGTTCCCAGATGTGCCGGTCCTCCCAGGAGTCGTCTCCACGGGGTCGGTTGTTCTTGGCGATCTCCCCGGCCGGCGTCAACGGCGGAAACCGGCCGTCTGGCGGATCCACCAGCATCGACGTCCGATTCGTCGGCGCTCCCCTGTCATTCCAGAAGTTGTTGTAGGAGGCCACGTTGCCCCCAGCCACGGTTCGCCGGGCCTCTGCGAGCAAGAGTTGTTCGGCGCGTGCGGCGGATTCTGCTCGAATTTGAGCGACCTCTTCGTCGTTCAGCGTCTCTCTTCCCTGATACTCGTCCGGTCGCTCCATCGGGGTCGCCCCGGAAGACGCCCACGTGCCCTGCAGGTCCGGGTCGCCCCAGGCCGTCGGCGGTGCGGCCCGGCGCGCCGCGTCCCTCGACCCAGGCTGCCCCGCGAGCGAAGTTGCCGCCAAGCCCGTGGCGACCAACACGATGACCGGAACGGCGAGTAAACGGAGTCGTCGATAGTTCATCTGAAACCTCCTGGCGGGTCGAAGATACGTCCGTCCTCAGTACGAGGTTCTGGAGTAGGCACCGCAACGCCTTCAACGCCACGTCTCGGTCGAGCTTGGTCTCTCTGGCGCGATACACCTCGCCCATCCCGCCTTCGCCGATCTTGGCTGTGACTGCATACGGGCCGAAGGTGGTACCGGGTGAAACGGGCATATCTGCGTGGAACCGACTAAATCTCACACTATTCCAAGGTGGCGGTCCAGACGTCTGATTCGGTGGTCCGCCGGGAAAAGAACGCGTGACGACTATCACGCGTGAGACGCGGCGGTCCGAGCGTATCCCGAAGAACCGAGAAGATGCGGGTGGTAGTTCGCGTTTGCATATCGACGACGTGAAACTCTCGGCCCTCAGACACCATGAGCAGGCGGCGACTGTCGAAGAACCACACCGGCCACTGGCCAAATTCCGTCACCCGGTCGTAGGTCTGCGTCTCCAGGTCGTAGACGACGACGCCGAGCCTGTCGTACCAGCTCTGTCCGGCGAACCTTCGGCCGTCGGGCGACCAGGAGTTCGAGACGAACCGTGACTCAGGTGGCGGGCCCGGCGGCAACAGCACGACCTCGGCATCTGCGTTGTGCGCCTCCATGATGTGAGCCATTCCGGTCGTCTCCCCCGCGGTAACGGCCAGCCGCAACCCATCCGGCGACCATGCCGCGACGGCCCCCTCCCCGACGTCTCCCCCCACCTGCTGCAACTCGCTGCCATCCACACGACTCTTCCAGACCTGGAATTCACCGCTCCGGTCCGAGAACGAAACAATCCACTCGCCGTCGGGTGACCACCGCGGCACGCGATCCATTGCCGTGTCGCTGGTCACCTGGCGCAGACCCGTTCCGTCGGTTCGGATGACATACAGGTCGCCCTCGGGTTGCACCTGCGAATAGAAGACGACCGATTGGCCATCCGGCGACGGGTCGGGATTCGCCCAAAAACGGGTGCCACTTGTGACCGAGAGCGGATCACCCTGCGCCTCCCCAGTGGCAGGGTCGAGACCGAGCCGGAAGATGTTCTGCGTTTCTTGAACCGAGCTGTACGCAAGCCGCTGGCCGTCAGCCGAAATTGTGAGGTGCGCAGCGAACGGCGCTGGGGTTGTCAATGGCTCCGGTTCATCCAGGACTCGGCCTGTGGCCTCGTCGATCGCGACTCGCCAGACGTTGGTACTGCCGCCGCGGTTACTGACGTAGTAGAGATGGCGTCCATCGGGCCCCCACACCGGGTTCCAGCTCACGTCAGAATCCGCAGTCGCCGCCACCGGCTCCCCACCCTCAGCAGGAATCGTCACGACGTGAGCCTGCCGCGCCGCGCCCTGCCGTTGGCCGAAGGCGATTCTATGCCCGTTTGGTGACCAGTGCGGCAACGTCGCATCACCCGCGTACAGGAGCGTCGCGTCCCCGCCGGCGGCGCCAACGACCCACAGCTCGCTGAACCCTTCAGTGTTGGCCGGTCGGAGCCCTTGAGGAATGGAGGCGTAGACGATGCGGGTACCATCCGGCGACCACGCGGGGTTGAATCCTGCAGGTGTCACACGTCTCGCTGCCTCGCCCGTGCGCCCCATCACGAAAATGCCGCCGCCGTCGCGATCTGACCGAAAGGCGATGCGCTCTCCATCCGGGGAAAACGCTGGTTGATCGTCATCGTCAACGGAGTCTGTCGTGAGGTTGATGGCCGTCTGGCCGGTGACGCTCTGCAGATAGATGTCGCGGTTACCCGCCGCGTCACCCGCGAAGACGATCCACTGGCCGTCGGGAGCGAGGTTGGGAAACCACTCAATGCCGGGATTGCTCGTCAATTGGTTGAAGTTCGCCGGGAGCTGTGGCGCGGTCTGCCGGCTACCGAGGACAAACCATAGCGCCCCCGCGAGGACGACTGTCCCCACCCCAACGACCACCGCGGCACGCCGACCCGCTGACCGTGCCGGGGCCGCCGCGACGGGCGCGGGCAGTGACTCTGGACGTGTCACCTGCTCCTGCAAATCCAGGAGTTCGCTCCGAAGAGCCGATGCGTCGTGGTAGCGTCGGGCCGGCTCCTTCGCCAGGCAACGGCGCACGACACGGTCGACGTCCGCCGGTAGGTCGGGGCGGATCTCGTTCAGAGGTGGCAGCGCGTCTCGAAGGATCGACGAAATGGTCGCTGCGGGAGAGTCGCCCGCGAACGGCCGCGTACCCGTCGCCATTTCGAACAGGACGACGCCGAGCCAGAAGATGTCAGATCGAGCGTCGGCTGGTTTGCCCTCGGCTTGCTCGGGCGACATGTAGGCTGCCGTCCCGAGCACGCGGTGCGGCGCGGTGAACAAGGCGGACGCCGTTTCTGCCTCTGACGGGGCGCTTAACTCGGACCTTAGCTTCGCGAGACCGAAGTCCAGGACCTTGAGGCGGCCGTCGTCTCCCACCATGACGTTGGCTGGCTTGAGATCACGGTGGACGATCCCTCGCTCGTGCGCCGCACTCACGGCGTCGGTGAGCGGCAATGCCACCGCCAAGAGATCTTCGAACGGCAGCCCCCCCGGCGGGATGAGCTCGACGAGGGCCTTCCCATCGACGAGCTCCATCGTCAGGAAATGCGTGGCATCCGCCTGTTCGACGGAATAGATCGTGACGACGTTGGGATGGTTGAGGGCGGCGATCGCCTGCGCTTCGCGCTGAAATCGTTTGAGGCGGTCTGGATCGGCCGCTGTATCGGCCGGCAGGATCTTCAGCGCCACCTGTCGGTTGAGCTTGGTATCGGTGGCCTGGTAGACCTGGCCCATGCCACCCTCACCGATGAGGGCGGTGACGTCATAGTGGCCGAGTCGGGAGCCGACGTTGAGGGGCATAGCTGTTCAGGCTGAGATCGAGGCCATTCTATGCCCCTCCCCCGGTTTGTCCAGCAGCTTGCACGGAATTGCCGCTAGGAAGCGTGCGAACGCTTGCCGTGGCGCTTCACCGGCCCTGCGGGTGGTCGGGATCGTCTTGGCTGCTTAGCATGCGGGAGAAGCCGTGCGTGCGCTTCGGGGCGCAACATGTTGCGCCGGTAAACCAGGCTTCTCGCGAACGGAAGCGCGCTTGCTCGTGCGCTCCCGCTCGCGAACGAGCTAGTCGGTTGGTACGATCGCCTTGACGGCTGCCACCGTCAGCTCCGGTTCGGGGCGTCGAGTGTAGTCGGCGTTGACCGCAGCGTCGCGGATGTGGCCGCTCGTATCGATGACATACCGCGCCGGCATCGGCAGGGTCCAGCTGTCGTCGCCGTTGTAGGCGACCAGATCGATCTTGAACGCGCGGTAGAGAGCCTCAAGATCGTCCGGAAGCCGAAACGTCAACCGGAATGCAGCCGCCACGGTGTTCCGGGGGTCCGAGAGCAGATCAAAGGTGAGGGCATGCTTCTCGACGAGCGCTCGGCTATGTTCGGGAAGCTGCGGCGTGATCGCGACCAGCGTCGCTCCGAGTGACTCGAGCTGTGGACGAACGGCTTGCAGGGCTGCCAGCTCTGCATTGCAGTACGGTCACCACTCGCCGCGGAAGAACGTGAGCACGAGCGGCCCGCCCGCCCACAGATCGGTCGCGCGTACCTCCTGGCCATCCTGGCTCAAGAGCGTAAAGGCCGGCAGGTGATCTCCAACCCCGAGGGCCTGCTCGGCCAGACCGGACTCCTGCAGCTGCTCCGTCGCGCGATGCATGACCGCGAGGCTGTTAGCTGGGATGTGCTTTGCGGCACCTTCTCTGATCGCCGCAAGTTCTTCCTCAAGTGACATGCGGTTTCTCCCTCTGAAGGGGCTCAGTCAAACTTGGTGTCCCGCCTCTTGTACGGGCCGACATGGTGCCCAACACCGCGTCCGCGCCCCTCGATGGCTGGGTGCCCCGGCGGCATGAGAACAATATGGTGTGTGTAGAGCCGTGACCAACGCCGCGAAGTCACGCACGACCATACCCTCCGCAAACACGTGCGAGCTTGACTGAATCGCACTGAGGTCTTCGGCCGTAAGGGCACCGACCGTTTGCAGGGTCATAACTCTCTCCTGTCTTGGGGACCATAGTTATCGCAGGCTAGATGTTGCACTAATCGATGTGAAGCGACCTTTACCTCATTGGGAATCGGACGATCCTGTCTGCGCCAGCGACTCCACCGAGCCAGATCTCATCATCCACCTGCAAAGCTACGGTGCCGAGGATGAACTGTTCGTTGGAGGGATAGCGGACAATCTCTTCGGCCGTCAGCCGCTCCGGGTCAACTCTGGACACCCGTGATGTCACACCGTCGCATTCCCCTTGGCCCGCGCACTGGAAGATCGACTCCGGTGCCTCGCCGACGTGGCCGGCTGCCAGCAGTGATCCATCAGGCGTCCAGCGGACGTTGTCAATATGGAACCCGACCTCGACGGAATCAATTTGTACCGGAGCTTGTCCTCGTGAAAGACGAATCAGGGACCGAGTGCCCCATCCACCTATGTAGAACCAATGGCCGTCCGGTGACGCGACGAGTCCGTTGGGCCCGTTGGTCTCGCTTCCCGGCACGATCGCCCATCCCGTGTCTGGCTGCCACTCCCAGACGTGGCCCACCGGGCGGTCAAAATGTGTCGCCGCGAATCCACCGCCAGGGAGGGCCGCCACCGAGTTGAAGGTCACGCCCTCCGGCGCCAGCGCGCAGCCCGTCCACGTCACCGACGGGTTTGGCCCGCGAGCGTCAAGCTCGAAGATCTCGATCGCCTCCCGCGCTCCGTGCCGGACGACATACAGCGTGTGTCGACCGCCGTCGCCCGGACGCAGACTGAGGCCGTGAGGTCTGAATCCCTCCGTCAATGGTCCCGTGCAGTCGCCAACGGACGCGTCCGGTCGCGACTGAACAGTGGCGGTTGGAAACAGCACCGTCGAACGATGATCCTGCGTACTGGTCGCATACAGGTATCCATCGTCCTCCATGCCGGACACGATGACCCACGGCGCCCCTGGGGCGGCAACGAGATCCTCAGGGCTGACGGGTCCGCACACGAACTGGACGTCGCCGTCCGGATCACACTGCGCTTCAACCGACTGGGTGCCCCCCAAGAGACACACAACGGCGAGTGACAACACAGGGACTGGCTGCAATCTCATAGCTCCTCCATGGGACATCGTAGTGGCCGAGTCGGGAGCCGACGGTCAGGGCCATTAGTCAGTGCGCCACATATCGACGTCCCAGCGCCATTAACGCAGGACCGCGGTTAACCCGAATGGAGAAGGGGGCTTCTTCAGCAAGTAGCCCTCGACGTCGAAGACCGTGAGCTGATGAGCCGCCGTCAGCTGCACAAAAAGCTGGGTCCCGTCGGGTGTGAAATCGATGCCCTCAGGAATACCGTGGACATCCACATCGTAGAGTCGTAGGGGAGGCGTTGTCGCAAATCAACAACCTGTGCCTACCGAGAATCTCGTCCTCATTATGTACACTGCCGTTATTAAGGATGGCGCTACGGCCTCTAGGAGCACACGTCTGCGAGGCTTACGCTAGCGATCGTTCGCCGGCCCCAGGCGCGTGCGATCGGTCACTCGAACCATGCGAAGGAGGTTTTCGGTAGGCACAAGTGCAGCTTCAGCGTCCCAAGGGATCACGATCATCCTCATCAACGTCCTCAATTCCAGATCCACATCCTGCACTGCACTTTGTGGCCGGATCCGGCCCGCGCCCCTCGGCGAAGGCCATCTCCTCGGCGCGCGCTCCCGCGAGCAACGCCGCCATGCCATAGTTGCCCTCGTGACACCGGGGCTCATAATAGATCCGATTCGCCTGGTCGTCTTGCTTGGTCAGTTCTTGCTTGACTGTCCACGGTCTCGTCCACGTCGTCGGATCATCGATCGTGACGGTATACTCGATTATGTTCGCGTCGAGGCGGGTAAAGCGTTCGATCAGATGCAGGTTCTCGTAGGATCCTTGGAAGTACGTCTTGGGACTGAAATTGGTGACGTCGACGACCAGCGTATCGCCCTCCCAGCGGCCGCGCGAGTCCCCCCACCACTGGCGGACCTGTGGCGGCAGGTGCGGACTCGCCGTCACGGGGATGATGCGTTGCCACCCTTGTCCCTGACCCACATCGTAGAACATCGATACGGTTTCTGGCGACTGCACAATCCGACGAAACCCACCAAAATCTGGCAGGATAGCCGACATACAACGCTCACTCAAACCTCGCTCCTCTGGACCGTCGGAGCGATTGATGACGCCACCCCCGGCCCCACGCCCGGGGCCTCCAGCGCGGCCCGTCGTCAGGTAGTACGGAGGCGTCTCCGCTCGCCTCGGTGACGGCGGCCCGTACTGGCCCCCCACGCAGCCGGGCAGGTCATTCTTGCAGACATCTGTGGCCTGTAAGAGGGCGAGCTGATACTCCCCGATTACGTCCCTCCTCTTCTGCGCCTCTGGCGTGAGGGGAGGCATTCTCCCATCCGGCGGATCCACAATCATCGACGTCCGCCGGCCCGTGTGCCTCTGCGACGTGAAGACGGCGTTGTAGGCGCCGCCAACATCCTGTTCAGTCCCCCGCGGCGCGAGGCCGACATCACCGAATCTGGACACGGCCAGTCGTTGCTCGTCCAGTGCAGCCCGTTCCTCGTCAGTGAAAAACTCTTGGTTCGCATACCGAGCAGGTCGTTGCAAGGGGATCTGGTAGTCGTCTCTCCAGATGCCCTGCAGGTCGGGTTCGCCCCAGGAGGTCCGTGGCGCCGGGGCCGTGTTCGCCTCAGCCCCCGATTGGGCCGTAGCCGTCGGGGCCTGGCCCGCGACAGTGACCGGCGCCAGCTTGAGCAGCCCCGACACCGCCATGATCACGACCGCCATACCGATCACCTCGAGACATCGTTGGCGCATGACATACCTCCTACATACCTCTGCACTGCTTCCAACACTCAGCGGCTTCCGCGTCTGGCAACACCTGTTTTCCGGCGTGCCGAAGCGCTTACCCCTACCTCTGGTTCTCGGCTTCTGCCGCGGCCTCGTCGGCTCGCGCACCAGCGAGAATCGTCTCCATGGCGTAATTCCCCTCGTAGCACGCATACTCGTAGATGGGCTCAGGATTCCTCATCATCGGCACGGAATAGGTCCAGGGTCTGGTCCACGTCGTGGGATCATCGACCGTGACTTCGTAGAGGAGTGTGTCCGCATCGACCCGCGTAAAACGTTCAACCAGATGCAGGGTCGAGCTGGATGCACCGCGCATGAAGCTCGTTTCGCGCAGGAAGTTCGAGGTTTCGACGATGAGCGTGTCGCCGTCCCAATGGCCCCGCGAGTCGCCCACCCACTGGCGGAGATCTGAGCCGAGATGCGGCCGCCCGTCCAAGGGTACGACGCGCGCATTATGGTTCATTTCATTGAGGATCACGACCGTCTCCGGAGTCTGCAACAGCTGAACATTGTTGTTGTACCCACTGGGAGTCATGGGCGGTCCGGAGTTGAACCCCAAAATACATCGCACCTGGAGCCCGTTCGTACCCAAGTCGTCGAGCCATCCCCCAGGCGTGGGCTGGTGACCCCCCACGCCACGTCGAGCCTCCGCGATCGCCGCCTGCTTCTCCTGCGCTGCCGGCGTCAATGGCGGAATTTTGCCATCCGGCGGGTCCACGACCAGCGACGTGCGGTTGGTCTCGACGACGGTGGTGCCCCGGTCGAACCAGAACTGGTTGTAGTTGCCGACGATATCCGCCGGAACCTCGTCGTCGCGAGCGGCGATGTCAGCGAGTTGCACTTGCTGGAATTGAGCGGCTTCCTCGGCGGTCAACACCTGTTTGTCGGCCAACTCATCGGGCCGTTCCATCGGCGTCAGGGTCCGAAAGTCCCACACGCCCTGCAGATCCGGTGCGCCCCACGGGGTATGTGGCGCACTTGACGTTTGCCCGACCGCCAGGGCCGGCCCCACGATCATGACAGCCGCCGCGGCGACGAGGGTCCTGCCAGCGAAAAAAGATGTCTGAGTCATTTGGATCCTCCATACGCGCGGCCAGACAGTTCGGCTTTGGTCGCGCCCTTCTCAGGATGACTCATGCTACCTCATGCTGAGCGGCGAGCACCACTCAGTTTCCCCGGCAAAGAGGCGTATCTGGACTCCTCTGTCAAGCGTAAGAACGAAACCGAGGTTCAACCCGTCGTATGAGCGACGATGGTTTACCTTCGTCGCGTCTTGGTTATCCGCCGCCGGTGCGAGCACGGGTCAAGGCAGCGCGCAGCGCTCCGCCGGAGGCGGCGTGGCCTTGACGCGCGCGGAGCGGGGCGGCATTCGGCGTCTTGGGTTTCGGTCTCCTTCCACTCTCATTCTGCGAGGCGGCACGGCGTCAGACTGCAGGCGTATCTTCGGCCCCTCGAGGGAGCACGCACGGCTCCGGGCCACGATGGTAAATGCGCGCGGGGATGCCAATCGTTGGTACGGCCCTGTCTGGCCAGCCCCTGTCGTCGGCGTATCCCCGCGCCGGTCTGACCGGTGTGCCATCCTGTCGCGCGGCAGTCCTCCTGGAGAGATTACGGTTCAGTGGTCACCACGGGGCTACGCCGCGATGCGGGTTTCAGCCACAAAGGGTCGGTCGTCACGCCACACCCGCCACACCATCCGGGCCAGCCGGTTGGCGATCGCGGCGGTGGCAATGTTCGCCCCGCGGCGCGCGGCAATCGCGCGCGCCCAGGTCCGGAACGGCGTGGTCTTCTGCGGGTTGCCGCTGTGGGACAGCACGGCCCGGGCGCCATGCATGAGCAAGGTGCGGAGATAGCGGTCGCCTTGTTTGCTGATAGCGCCCAGCTGCCGGCGATTCCCGCTGGAGTGTTCGCGCGGCGTGAGCCCCAGATAGCTGGCAAAGTGTCGGCCCGACGGAAACCGCCGCACGTCGCCGACACACGCGACCAGCGCGGTGGCGTTGAGTAGGCCGATGCCCGGGATGGTGCGGAGGTGCGCCACGTGCGGCACCTGCTGGGCGAGCGCGGCCAGCTCGCGTTCCAGTCCGTGTATCCGCTGCTCGAGCGTCCGGATCTCGTCACACAGCGCGGCCAGACTGGGGCGCAAGGCCATCGGGACGGACGCCTCCGCATCTTCGACCAGCGCGCGGACCTGTGGGACGACGTGGCGCGCGCCCACTGGTATCGTCACGCCAAACTCGCGGAGCAGTCCGCGCAGCGTATTGAGCCGCGCCGTCCGGGTCCGGACCCACGTCGTGCGCACGCGATGGAGGGACGCGACGGCTTGCTGCGACACCGACTTGACCGGCACCGGATGGATCTCCTCGTTCCGGGCCGCTTCGAGCAGCGCTTTCGCATCCGCGCGATCGGTCTTATTGCGACGGACAGACCGGCGGGTCTCATGCGGGGGCAGCAACTGGACGGTGTGGCCGAGTTGTTCCAGGGTGCGCGCCCAATGGTGCGCCGACCCGCAGGCTTCGAGCAACACGGTCGCGGCCGGGCGCTGGGCGAAGAACCGCAGGAACCGGGCCCGGGTCAACCGATGCTCTTCATCCACACGCCCCGTGTGATGCGAGACTGCCACTTGAAACACGGACTTGGCGAGGTCAACGGCGATCGTTGTATGTTGCATCTGGACTCCTCCTCAGCTGTGGCCCGTAGAGGCCGTTTTACCACTGGCACGATGATGCCGCACCAGCGGGAGGAGTCCATCCCATCATTGGTGCTGGAATCGAAGTGGGCCGCGCCGAGGCTAACCTCCAGACCGCAGCTCGGGTCCCCTCGGGTCGTGTTTGGCGCGGCGATTACGTATCGTGTCGTTGCTGGCCGCGATCGATCTGCGCGCTGTCGTCGCGCTGCTCTCTGATGGTCCGCATCCTGCGAAGGACAAAGAACAGGACCAGTCCGAGTGCGAGTGTGAGGTAGAGTGGAAAGTTGATGCCAGGTAGCATGGCGACTCCTCTTCGCTGGGTGAATACAGGGCGATGGTGGTGGTCAGGTCAGATTCGTGAGGGTCGCGAATCAAGTCGCTGAATGGCGGTCCTTGGCGTCCTGAATGAGATCTAGAATCGCATTGGCGACAAGCTCCTCCTGCTGATGCTCGCGCTTCAACGCGTCCAGTGCCTGAGCGAATCGGGAACTCCCATCACCTGTGCTGATCGTCAGATCGGCGGTCTTCGGGTCGAAGGCAACCGTCGCCAATGTGGCCCCGTCTTCTGTAATTCGAAGCGTCGGGTAGGAGAGGTCGGTCCCCCCGCTCCACTCGGCAAGGCCTCGCGGGGATCTGACCTGGCCTAGCTCAACGTAGATGGTCCATTTCCAGTCCGGGTTGAACGACACAACCAATCCCGAGTCTTGGAGTGAACGGGGCCGCCCTCGCAGCTGGTACGCGGTCATCATGACCGTCTCGGGTAGCGCGGGATCGGAAACGGACTCGACACGCACGAGACCCTGCAGCGCCGCCTTGGCGATCGTCGCCCGGATGAGTGCGAAGGCTTCGGCCACCTTCGGCCTCATCGACGCGGCCAGATCGGCCGCTCGGGCTTGGGCCTTCAACTCGGCCTCAGCAACGCCTTGCTGTCGTTCCTGTTCTTCCACCACTTCGCCGGGTAGCTGGCTGACGAGTTCTTCGATACGTGTGTCGACGCTCTTGAACTGGAGCTCGTAGTCAAGGAGCTGCGTCAGGAAGTCCGGGTCCTCCTGACCGGCCGTCTTTAGTTGCTGGAGGAGGCCCTGCGATTCCGCCCTGAGGCTCTGAGCGTTGGCGATCAGCACCGCGAGCTCGCCGTGCCGTTGCGCCTGCTCGCCAGGCCTGACCAATTGAGACGCGAAGATGAGCAGACAACCGATGACGAACAACCCAAGGTACATGGCGACACCTCTCCGCTTGATCATCCCGTCCCAACTGGTGAGATGATCGGTTGCACGATGCTTGTCCGGCACCTGTCTGGCGTCAGGCACCGCGAGCAGCCTCCGTTCTGAGCTGTTCGATAATGGCCGTTGGCATTCTGAGGCTCAGTACCACAATCGGCCCTACCAGTTCACCGGTTCAACATCGGATGGCTCACCACGCGGGACAGATTGCGGTTTCGTTAACGGGAGGCCCAAAAGTGCTCATTCTGTCGCTGTACTCTGCGGTGGCCGCCGGGTGCCAGTTGGATTCGACCCCGTATTTTCGGTTCGTTTCACGCCAGAGGGCCCTGCATTGTGAAGTGGCGCTACATTTGCTTGTTGCTCTATGTCGGCTAGGTCGTTTCGACGTCTCTAGCCCTAGGCGGCGTGCGGTTGTTCGAGCCGAATCTAGAATGCGACAGACTCTGTACTGCTCATCGGGGTGCGTCTAGTGGCCCGCCGTTGTTCCTTCTGTGGCTCATGGGAGGTCTCAGCCGCCGGTTGCTCGGTGTGCGGCGGACCTGTGAGCCGTTTCGGTGGCGCGCGGCGAATCGCGGGATTGACTCTTATTCTGGTCGGGGCCGTTCTCGTCGGCAGCAGCTTTGTCGAGGTGGTGCAGCCTCTCATCTACTCGAGGGCAGCTACGAACCCGACGGCCCTTGCGGCGTTCTTTGCCGGTGCCATCGCCGTGTCCATCGGGTTCGGTTGGCGATAGTCCCAGATCGCCCGAGCCCGCGTTCCGGACCCAACGTCGGTCCGCACGCGCTCAACGCCTGAGCGCAAGAGCCTGGCCCTCGTGATCTCACCCGATGCAAGCGCTGCCTTGCTTGGTCAAACGGATGATCTGATTCTGCAGCTCCTGGAAGGCCGGTCCGACGTCGGCCTCTGTCGCCGCATAGTAGTACCTGCCTTCGATCTGACCAGGGTTGTAGTCGGGGGAGGCGCTGTCGTTCGCAACTCTTTGGAGGATCGTTTCCGGCTGTTCCGGCATCGTCCCGACCCAGTATCGGAGTAGCTCGCCCATACCGATGGTGAAGATCCGGATCCGGTAGTCACCGCTCGCGTCGCTCCGCGCGGCATCGGCGATGATCTCCACGAGGTTTCTCGCGGCGTTGTTCGTATTGAAGACGTCGGCCGGATACAAACCGGCACCGATGTCAAAATTTCGCAGCCCCCGAACCGCATCTTGAGCGGCCCCACCCACCGTGAGCGAGCCGGTCTCCAAAGGAAACGCTGTCGGGATGCCCCCACTTCGAGTATTGGCGTGGAAGCTTGTGGGAGGCAGGTACGGCACGCCCGGATGCGTGAAGAGACTGTTCCACGCAACATTCTGGCCAAACGAAGGATTCCTCACCTCTGTGTTTGTGTCATACAGACCGTTAAACGCGGGGTTGTCGCGGGTCATGTTATCGGGGTCCGGATTGTTCTTGGGGAAGTCGCTCGTCGCCAGCCCCTTGGCCGACCCCGGAGAAATGTCGTAGATACCCGGCACGTTGTTGGCGGCACCATCGGTAAAGAGCACGATGATCCGGAGGCTCGACTGCTGCCCGTTGGGAACGGTCCTGAGCTCGTCCCACCCGTGATGCACCCCTTCCGCCATGGCAGTGAAACCGCCGGGAAGACTCTGTGGAATCGCGTTGATGGCCGCGGTTTTGTCAAACCCTCGCCCCACCGTCATTTGCTGGAGAACCGGCGCTCCACTCGAGTATCTGACAAGACAGAAGCGGTCGCTGTTCTCGTCGAACGCATTGACGAAGGCTCGCGCGGCATCCCGCACCGCCGGCCAGCGAAACCCGAGTGAACCTGACGTGTCGAGGACCAAGCACAGATCCACCATGCGCCGAGTGGCCTCCGCCGTCGCCTTCACCCTGACATCGGAGATGTTGCCCAGCGCCATGAAGGTCGTGGGCATATTCGTCGTCGCGGTCACGGTCACCACGTTGACGGCATTGGCCTCGTCGGTGGTGAGGGTGAAGAAGTCAGATGCGGCCGTTGGATCTCCCCCGTTGGTATTGAAGTAGCCTGACGGAAAATTGGCATTGAAGAGCTGCACCGCTTGATTTCTGGGGTCGGCGCTGTTGAGCATGCGTGCCGCGCCGAGGGCCGCACCATCGACCGCCTTTGTCAGCTGCGCCTTCACCATGTAGGCGCGTCCGCTGTCAACAGCCAGACCCGCGAAGAGCAACAGAAGGGTCATGATTAGCGCGACATAGATCAGCGCGAATCCTCGTTGGTGACTCCCGTGACTCGTTGTGACCTGTTCTCGTGTCATGTCGCTTCGCCCGTCCATGAGTGCGGTCCAGTTCCCCAGATTAGAAGTACGCAATCGAGTAGAGGGTCTCCGGAACCGCCACTCCGAAGTTCTGGAGCGGCGTGATTCGTTGGTGCTGGCTGAAGACCTCCGTGACGTATACGAGACCACCCCGGACCGTCACCAAGTTGTTAGGCAGGCCCACTCTGAGACCGGTGTCGTTGTCGGAGTCCACGGCGATGTAGTCAGGGGCTGGACCGAAAGAACCACCGCCGGCCGTCGAGATGCGACTCGATACCGGGAGGCTGCCGTACTCATAGCGTTGATACAAGACGAGCTCGTCGAGGTTGGCGGTCCCGAGCGTGCCGCCCTTCTTGATGACGGAGAAGATCACCTTCGAGTTGCTGCTAAAGTCGACCAGACCGGTGCTCATGACGCCCATTGCCGAGGCCGCGTCGTCAAGCGTGGTGTTTCGCGATATCAGGTTCGACCCCTCGCGGGTCAGCCGGGTGACCGTATGCGAATCGAGCAACGAGTAGCCGACATCCACCGTCCCGAATGCGATCAGCAGCACCAGGGGCAAGGTCAGTGCGGCCTCAATCAAGCTTGCTCCCGCACTCTCCCGCAGCAGGCGAGATCCTCGACGGTCTGTCATAGCTCTATGTCCCCTTCGTTCTTCATTGCCGACTCGACCCGGAAGTTGATTTCGTCGTTCGTGAAGAACGGCCGCATCATCGGCGTCATGATCGGCCAGGTGTAGTCGACGGTCACCTTTTCGACAGAGTTCGGTCCACCGGTGCCCGACACCCAGCTACTGGCCCCCTCGGGGAGATGGCTGAAGGAGTCTTAGCGCCCGACGTGGGCAATCTCGGATGAGTCTTCCTCCGTCGCCTTCGAGAAACGGTGCCATTCTGTGCAGCGACGTTTGACAGGGAAGGCAAACTCGGGCGAGGATGCGCACGGGTCTTCAATGTCAGGCATGGCAAGCGTGGAGTGTCCCTTCTGCGGTACGCGTCTCGCGAACTCTCTCACTCGCTGCCCGCACTGCTACAAGTCGTTGATGTTGTACCTTCCCGAGTTGGAGTCTCCCGCCCGATGAGAACCGAGTCTGCGGAGGGGCACGCCATCTGGGTCGTGGCACTCGGCATCCCCATCCTCTTGGTGGCGCTTCTTTTTCTCCTCGTGTGGTCCTAGACGGAACTGCGTGCCGGGCTGTGGCCCCGGCCGAATGCCTAGAATCTGTTGAGCTCACGACCGGTCACGGCAGAATTGCCGTAACTCGAACACGCGGGGAGGACGCTAAACGACCAACGACGGCGCCTCCATCTCACCCTTCTTGAGCGCCACCAGGAACGCCTCGACCACGTCCGGGTCGAAGTCGCGTCCCGCCTTCTCCGCCATGACGTCGCGCGCTTCAAGAAACGACATGCCCTTCAGATACGGCCGGTCGCTGGTCATCGCATCATAGGCGTCGGCCGCACCGATGATCCTCGCTTCGAGCGGTATCTCTGAGCCTCGGGCATCGTGGTAGCCGCTCCCGTCGAACTTGTCGTGATGGGACAGCACGATCGGCAAGATGCGTCGGAGTGACCCGCCTACCGGCTCGAGCAGCCGGACTCCACGGTCCACATGCGTCTTCATCTCCGTGAACTCCGCCTTCGTCAGACGTGCCGCCTTGTAGAGGATGTCCCGGCCAATATCGAGCTTGCCGATGTCGTGCAGCAGGGCGGCCGCACGGACATCCTCGACCCGGTCGTCGTCCAACCCCATGTGGATGGCGATTCGCGTGGCATAGATCGAGACACGCCACGAGTGGTTCTCGGTGTACTGGTCCTTGGAGATGAAGTGCCGGAGAATCATCAGAATCCCGTTATACTTCTCTCGGAGCTCGACCAACTGCGCATTCTTGTGGTTATAGAGTGTGCCCATGAGATAGGCGGTGAGGACCAGCGTCCCACCCCAGACCCCGATCTCGAGCCAGTCTTCACCAACGAACTGACCTTCCATCAGCCCACTGAGGAGCGCCGGGTTCTGAAGACGCATGTAGACCACGAGTAACACGCTGGCGACCGCGGTCAACGTGGCGTGACGTCTCCCGTAGAGATAGGCTGACCCGATGGTCGGTAACGTGTAGAACCCCAGCAGCATTCGCTGCGAGGTGACGGCGGAGTTGAGGAGCCAGGCGATCACGACCAGGGACAGCACGAGCCAGAGTTCCTTGTTGACGCGCTCGAGCTCGTGACGGAACGTCGTGAGGATTTGGGACGAGCTGGTCCGAGGCGCCACGGCCTCTCCCAGCTGAGCAGCGGAATTCATCCTAGCGAGATCCTCCGAGGTTCCGATTGCTAGCCGTGGTTGTTCTGACGTGCAAGCTCTAGTCCGCGACTCGGTCGTGGCCGGGCATCGTCTGTAACCGATAGACACCATACGACTTCACGTCCGTCCCGGATATGCCCCAACGCGAAGGGTCCAGAATCTTCTGGCGACAATATTGTCGGTGGGCGGTCTGGTGACCGACGGATTTGGTGGACTGGCCACATTATTTACCGGAGGCAGTGGTTGTGCTTGGTGGCCCTTGAGTGCTGGTGTATAGTGTCGCCCTTCTCCCCTTCGGTCGGGTCAGATCACACGGTGTGCACAAGGAGGCGACGCATGAAGCTGGTTACTGCGATCATTAAGCCCCACATGCTCGACGAAGTTCGCGACACGCTGTCTCGCCTCGGTGTCACCGGACTGACCGCGACTGAAGTGAAGGGTTTTGGTCGTCAGAAGGGACACACCGAAATCTATCGCGGGGCGGAGTACTCTGTAGACTTTGTCCCCAAAGTCAGAATCGACATCGTCGTGCCAGACGACCGATCCGACGCCGTCGTCAGCGCCATCAACACGTCGGCTCGCACCGGCCAGATCGGCGATGGCAAGGTCTTCGTGAGCGAGATTGAACAGGCCATCCGCATTCGAACCAGCGAGGCGGGCGACGATGCCCTCTGAGCGAGCGGGTGGGACGGCGGGAGGAACAAACTCATGAGACGGCTCAAGAACAAGGTCTACCTGGTTGGCATCTTCTCGTTCCTCCTGGTCAGCTCCGTACCCAGGATCGCCTCGGCACAAGATGAGTTGAGCTCTGGCGACACGGCCTGGATGCTGACGTCGAGTGTGCTGGTCTTGTTCATGACGATTCCCGGCCTTTCACTGTTCTATGCCGGGCTCGTCCGAGCAAAGAACGTGCTCTCGGTCATGATGCAGTGCTTTGCGATTACCTGCATGGTCACGATTCTGTGGACGCTCTACGCGTACGGGCTGGCCTTTGGCGACGGTGGCGGTCTCAACGCGTTCGTCGGATTCGGCCATGTGCTGCTGATGGACGTGGGCGTCGACAGCCTGAGCGGGACCATTCCGGAAAGTGTCTTTCAGATGTTTCAGCTAACGTTCGCGATCATCACACCGGCGCTGATGGTTGGGGCGTTTGCGGAGCGGATGAAGTTCTCGGCGATGCTCTGGTTCATGGCCATCTGGCTGACGGTGGTCTACGCACCGATCGCTCACTGGGTCTGGGGCGGCGGTTGGCTTGGGGGCCTGGGTGTGTTGGACTTTGCCGGCGGCACCGTCGTGCATATCAACGCGGGGGTCGCCGCCCTTGTGGTGTGTATCGTTCTGGGACCTCGCCGTGGCTACCCTGAGACCCCGATGGCGCCCAACAGCCTCGTCCTGACCGTGGTCGGCGCCTCGATGCTATGGGTGGGGTGGTTCGGTTTCAACGCGGGGAGCGAGCTGGCCGCTGACGGCGTGGCCGGAATGGCCATGGCGGTCACGCACATCGCGACCGCCATGGCCGCGATGACGTGGATGGCGATCGAATGGTCTCGCCACGGCAAGCCGAGCGTCCTCGGCATCGCCACCGGTGCCGTCGCAGGGCTTGTGGCGATCACACCAGCATCAGGCACCGTGGGTCCGCTCGGCGCCCTGGCGATCGGGTTCGCTTCGGGTCTCTGCTGTTTCTACGCAGCAAGCAGTCTGAAGCGGGCGATGGGTTACGACGACTCCCTCGACGTCTTCGGCGTGCACGGCGTCGGCGGATTCGTCGGCGCGATCCTGACCGGCGTCTTCACCGCGTCCGCCTTCGGCGGCTCAGGCCTCGACGTGGGTATCGGTGCCCAGGTCGGACTCCAATTTGTCGGGGCGTTGGCGACGATCGTCTACAGCGGCGCCCTGACGTTCGTTATCGTCAAGGCCCTGGACGGCATGATCGGCATCCGCGTCACGCCTGACGAGGAGGGACAGGGACTCGATATCGCCTTGCACGACGAACGCGGCTTCAGCCTCTAATCTTAGACGGGGCTGCGCCCCCGGCCCCCGCTGCGCCCTCGTGGGGGCCCGACGCCCCACGCCGGGCTCCGCGCGGCGCGCTGTGCGCGCCCGCTGTCTTGACGGCGTGACTCACCCAACCAGATCCCGGGAGTCAAGACAGCTTCGTCCTTAGACGGGGCTGCGCCCCCGGCCCCCGCTGCGCCCTCGTGGGGGCCCGACGCCCCACGCCGGGCTCCGCGCGGCGCGCTGTGCGCGCCGCTTCGCATTCTCAGACGCGACCTCTTCTCCTCACTCGACTGTGCCGCTGTCGCGCAACCGTGTGATCGACGCGGTATCGAATCCGGCTTCGGCCAGCACCGCATCGGTGTGCTGGCCGAGAAGCGGGGCTGGGCGGCCAGGTGTCAGCGGCGTCTGTGACAGCTTCAGCGGCGTGCCCAGCGTCCGGATGCGCCCGAGAGTCGGGTGGTCTGTCTCGATCACCATGTCGCGCGCCGCGATGTGAGGATCGGCGATCACATCAGCATACGAGTTGATCGGTCCGCACGGGACCCCGTTGGCCTCGAAGAGCCCGAGCCAGTGCGTGGCCGCGTGCCGCGCCGTGATTGTTTCAATTCGCTTCGCTAGGGCCTTGTGGTTCTTGACCCGGTCAGCGTTGCTGGCGTACGCGGGATCGTCGACCCACTCAGGGTGCCCGAGCAGCTGGCACAAACGCCCAAACAGCCGATCGGTGGCCGCACCGATCGTGATGTGGCCATCCGCGCACTGAAGCGCCTGATAGGGAGCGCTCAACCGATGCGCCGACCCGAACGGCTCTGGCGGTCGACCGGTGGCGAAGTATTCCGTCGCCTCCCACACTGACAGAGCCAGCCCGGCTTCAACCAATGACGTGTCGACATGCTGGCCATCACCGCTCGCGGCGCGATGGTACAGTGCGGCGAGGATTCCACTGAGCCCAAAGAGCCCGGCGCCGAGGTCGGTGAGCGGAACACCCGCCTTCACCGGCGTCCGACCAGGTTCCCCAGTCACCGACATGATGCCCGACACTCCCTGGGCGATGAGGTCGAACCCGCCTTTGCCCATCGACGGGCCGGTCTGCCCGTAGCCGGAGATTGACGCGTAGATCAACCCACGGTTCTTCGCCCGCACACTCTGATAGTCCAGACCGAACCGCGCCATCACTCCAGGACGGTAGTTCTCGATCATGATGTCGGTCTGGGTTGCGAGCCGCATCACGACGTCGGCGCCCTCCGGCGCTCTGAGATCAACCACGATGCTCCGCTTGCCCCGGTTGACGGCGTTGAACGCCGCGGTGTCGGTCGACGAACCCGTCCCCCAGTGGCGCGTGGCGTCACCGTCAGGCGGTTCGACCTTGATCACATCGGCACCCATGTCGCACAGTAACATTGCGCAGAATGGACCGGCCATCACTTGCGTGACGTCCAGGACCCGGATGCCGCGCAAGGCTTGCTGCATGTGTGAATCCGTCATAAGGAGATCCCGTGTCGACCGACCATGTACTTTACGAACAAGATGGCGCCCTCGCCTTTCTGACCTTCAACCGACCTCAAGCACGCAACGCGATGACCTGGGAGATGTATCAGGCCGTCGTCGAGCGATGCGATGCCGTGGAGACCGATCCGTCCATCCGCGTCCTGATTCTGCGTGGGGCCGGCGGAAAGGCATTCGTATCGGGAACCGACATCGCTCAATTCCGTACGTTCGGGTCACCCCAAGCGGGTATCGACTACGAACAGCGTCTCGATACAGTTGTCGACCGGCTCGAGGCGGTCGGGAAGCCGACAATCGCCCAGATCGATGGGGTGACCACGGGCGGAGGATGTGCACTGGCCGCCGCGTGCGACCTCCGCCTCTGCACCCCGACCTCGCGATTCGGTGTCCCGATCGCTCGAACGCTTGGCAATTGCCTATCGGCCGCGAACCACGCACGTTTCCTCGACCTCGTCGGTCCGGCGCGCCTCAAGGAGATCCTGTACACGGGGCGGCTCCTCGACGCAGCCGAAGCCCTTAGCGTCGGTCTCGTCAACCGGGTCGTCGAAAGCGTGCGGCTCGACGAAGTGGTGCGCCAGACAGCGCAGACCATCGCCTCGAATGCGCCGCTGACGATCAAAGCCACCAAGGAGATCATCCGTCGGATTCACGCCCATCGGCGGCTCCCCGCCGATGCGGCTCGCGATCAGATCGTGATGTGTTACACCAGTGCCGACTTCCAGGAAGGGGTCGAATCGTTCCTCAGCAAGCGGCCGCCCCAATGGACCGGTTCGTGACGCACACACCAGTGCCACGCTGTTGCGCGTCGAACTCACAGGGAACGCCCGATGGTCTGCCTCACCATGGCGGTGAGTCGCTTCAGCCCGGTGTGAACGTCACCCAGAATGTGCACACGAATCGCCCGTCGCTGGCGTTCCCCGAGCACCGCAAGGTCTCCACGCGCCTGGGCGGCCTTCACGACACCAAAGGTGTACCGATGCCCAGGCACGTCGAAGTCCTCGGCGTCTTCGCATGTGATCTGAAGAAACACGCCGGAGTTCGGCCCACCTTTGTACGCCTGGCCGGTCGAATGGAGAAACCGCGGACCAAACTGGAGACACGTCGCGCTTCCCGTCGCATCCCGCACGAGGTGACGGAGTTTCTGCAGCACCGCCACATGCGCGTCGCTCATCTCCAGATAGGCCAGGATCGCGAAATAGTCGCCACCATCGACGCGCTTACAATGAGCGCCGATCACATCTGCGATGTGGAGGCCTCGGCCATCCGCTCCCACCTCCGCGGCATTGCGATCATCGGCAAAGACCGAGAGTCCAGCATCCGCATCGACGCAGACCGGGAGCTCCTCAGGTAGCTGGCCGGCGGCCTCATAGGCGCTGGTTAGCCGCCGAGTCTCCACCTTGCTCGCCTCGACATCTGGCTGGTCGAACGGATTCACCCCGAGGACAGCCCCTGCCACGGCCGTGGCGAATTCCCACCGGAAGAACTCTCCGCCCAGAGCGTAGCGGTCCCGCACCGACATCCACAGCACCGGGAACCCAGCCTGACCGAGACGCGAGCACGCCTCGTCCTGTGTTGCGTCGGGCGCTGCCTCGTCCCGCACGTAGACGAAGAGACGATCGTCGGCGTATGCATCTGGCGCCGCCAGCGCCTCTCCATCGACCGGAATAACACCCTGTCCTCCTTTGCCGGTTGACTCGGCGACAAGCTGTTCCACCCACGTACCGAGGGAACGCAGTCCGGGTGACGCGACGAATGTCATTTTGTCGCGGCCTGTCTGCGCGGCCGTACCGAGTGCGAGACCGAGCATGGCGCCAGGATTCTCCCGAACGGGCACCGTTTCAGCACACCGTGCTCGCATCGTTTCTGCCCGATCCAGCAGCTGTGGGACGTCGACTCCCATCGCCGATGCCGGGACCATCCCGAAGTGCGATAGTGCCGAGTATCGTCCGCCGATGCTCGGCACGCCATGGAGGATCTGCCCAAACTTCTGGTCGATCGCAAACCGTTCGAGTGCCGAACCCGGGTCGGTCACAGCAAGAAATCGCTCCCCCACTGTCGCGGGCGAGACTGACGTGGAGACGCGGTCGAGGAAGAACCGCATCAGGATGTTCGACTCGAGTGTCGTCCCCGACTTGCTCGAGATTATGAACAATGTTCGGTCCAGAGCTAGGCGTTCCGTGCATGCGCGAATCTGGGAAGGGTCAGTCGAGTCGAGCACGTCTAGCCGCGGCGCCCCAGGCTGACGACCAAAAGTCAATCCGAGCACCTCCGGACAGAGGCTCGACCCGCCCATGCCCAGAACCAGCACATCGTCAAACCCACCGCCGAGCGCCACCCCCGAGACGGTCTCCAGCTCGGCATTGCCTCGCTGCTCGTCGAGAATTCGCAGCCAGCCAAGCCATTGAGCCTCGTCGGCTCCGGTCCACAACGTCGAATCACCGGCCCACAATCGACCGACCTTCTCGCCCTGTTCCCAGTCGTCGATGACCCGGTTGACCTCCGCCGCGACACGCGTCGGCCACTTCGTGAGGTCGCCGATACCGGCAGTGCCCGCGGCGGCGTCCAGATTGACGATCACAGTTCTCCTATTCCCGCGTCTGAGCGACGACCGTCTCCTGGCCAGACTGTCTCCTCGCTCTCCGCACGCAATGCTACAACAGCGTCTCCTCGGATGAACCGCCAGCCGCGAGCCCTCTTCCTCCGACAGTAGAATGTCACGTGCACGAGAGGAATGATTCGGGCATCGCTCGGTTGGCCGAGTGTCTCCGGTCAGCCAAGGACATTACGGTCCTGACCGGAGCCGGGGTGTCAGCCGCAAGCGGTGTCCCCACCTTCCGTGGCGCTGACGGACTGTGGCGGACCCATCGCCCGGAGGACCTCGCAACCCCGGACGCGTTTGCGCGCGACCCCGACCTCGTGTGGGAGTGGTACGACTGGCGTCGGCAGTTGGTCGCCGCCTGTCAGCCGAACCGGGCGCATGCGGTGCTGGCCGACTGGAGCCATCGGTTACCTCACTTCACCTTGATCACCCAGAACGTCGACGGTCTCCACGAACGTGCCGGTACGCTCGATGTGCTGCGATTCCATGGCTCGATCTGGGAGCTCCGCTGCTGGGGCGACTGTGTCGCATCGCCCGCGCGATGGCCCGACGAGACGACGCCCCTCCCGACCCGGCCACCCCGCTGTCCCGCGTGCGGGGGGCTCGCGCGCCCCGGTGTCGTCTGGTTTGGCGAGGCGATCGACCCTGAGATTCTCGACCGGAGTCTCGCCTCGACCGACTGTGACCTGTTCCTGACCGTCGACACCTCGTCGTTGGTCTATCCTGCCGCGGCGCTTGTACAGCAGGCGAAGGCCCGAAAGGCCGTCACCGCCGAGAACAATCTCGAAAGTGCACCCGCGGCAGGTCTTGTTGACATTACGCTACGCGGACCAGCAGAGGAGCTTCTTGCGGCTGTTGAGAAGGCGCGCGCTGCTGGCCCGCCCTCCACCTGAACCGAGGAGGACCGCTGTCCCCGCCATCATGATGCGGACCACTCGCGGCGAAGGGCCTCCAACGTGCCGCTGACGCGCACCTCGTATTGTTGTGGAGCGTCGAATGCCCGTACCGCTGGCGGGAGTTGCTGCACCATGGCCCCACACCGCGCCTGAATCTCGGGTAGCGTTTGGGTTGCGCCGACCCGGCGTCCGTGATGCATGACACACTCCAACAGCGGACGCCCGCCGTCGGGCCCGGTCTCGTCGGCAGTCGCCAGAACGTCGTGGGCGGCGACCTCATCGGATCCGACCCGCCACACTTGTTTTCGTCCTGGTAGCATCTCCTTCCGGGGACTCTGCTTGGCGGTTGGAACCCTCCGGCCGTCGCGCGCCATCTCGACAAGCTTGTAGACGCCGGACAGTGACGGCGCATCCTGCGATGTGCTGAGCGCCGTGCCGACGCCAAATCCGTCGATCGGCGCACCGGCCGCCAGCAAGGCGGCGACCCGATGCTCATCGAGATCACCGCTGGCCACGATCCGTGTCTGCCCTCGCGCACCCGAGTCCAGAACACGACGCACGTCCCGGCTCAGCTGGTTCAAGTCACCGCTGTCAAGACGAACCGCGGCCGGTGTCAGCCCTTCTGCCACAATCATGTGGGTGGCCGCGACGCTGTCGTAGGTGTCGACCAGCAGCACGGCCGCCTGCCCGTAGAGATCGGTATACCGACGAAACGCCTCCGCCTCGTGCTCGTGAATCATGACCCACGAATGGGCCATCGTACCGGATACCGGCACACCAAACCGGATGCCGCACTCGAGCTGCGACGTCGCGATACACCCGCCGATGAAGGCTGCGCGCGCCGCCAGCGTTGCCGCGTCGGCTCCGTGCGCACGGCGGGCCCCGAACTCCATCACCGGGCGTCCCTCCGCAGCGTCGACGACGCGACGGGCCTTGGTGGCGACCATTGTCTGGAAGAGAACGGTGGCGAGCAGTGCCGTCTCGACGAGCTGCGCTTCCGGCAACGATGCGGTCACTCGCAGCAGTGGTTCACCCGCAAAGACCGGCGTGCCCTCTGGAACGGCCCAGACATCGCCACCGAAGCGGAGACGCGGCAAGAACTCATCGAAGAACGATGCCGATACAGAGCTGAGGGCCGGGAGATGGCGGAGGTACTCGACCTCGTCTCGCGTAAAGTGCAGCTGCTCGAGATACTCCAGCGCCTGGTCCAGACCGGCCGCGATCAGATATCCGCGCTCTCGTGGAAGATGTCGTACCCACAGCTCGAAGGAACCCTCACCGGTCTCCCCGAACGCGCAGTATCCCGCGGCCATCGTGACCTCGTACAGATCGGTCGACAGGGCGGTAGGCATCGGGTGGTAATGTATCACCCATGTCCAAGCCGGACGGAACCGCATTGCTGATCGTCGATGTTCAGCGGGACTTCTGCGCGAAGGGGGCGCTTGCAGTCCCCGATGGTGACCGGGTCGTCGCACCACTCAACCTGATGTCGCACGCGTATACTCAGGCCGGGCGACCCATCTATGTCTCGCGGGACTGGCACCCGGCCACGTCGGAACATTTCGCGCCGTACGGGGGGCGCTGGCCGGTCCACTGCGTCGCCGACACCCCCGGAGCCCGCTTCCACGACGATCTCGTCCTCCCAGACGGTGCCATCATCATCACAAAGGGCGAATCCCTCTCGGCTGACGGCTACTCGGCCTTCGAGGGGCGGACGCCGCTAGGGAGTTCGTTCGAGCACGATCTGAGGCAGCGCCGTGTGACGCAGCTTCTCGTGGGAGGACTTGCGACGGACTACTGCGTACGGCAGTCGGTTCTCGACTCGGTTCGCGCTGGATTCGAGGTGACCGTCCTGACCGATGCGGTCGCGGGTGTCAACCTGGTCGCCGGAGACTCCGACCGTGCGCTGGACGAAATGCGAACGGCCGGAGCGACCCTCACGACCGTTTCTGAGATGGCGAGCAAGAACGTCCGTCAGTTTCCCGTAAACGGACTCGGACCACCCCGGAACGTGTAGAGGTAGTCCCGGACCGACTCGATCTGGCGAACGGCGTCGGTGTCGAACTGCGGATAGAACGACCCGGGATACTCGGACCAAAACATCGGCATTCGCGTGCCGGGCTGGATCTCGAGGGGAGCCCGCAGCCAATCCAGCACCCAGTCGGGCTGGAGCCTCTCCTGGGCCATACGAAGGTCAGGCGCAAGATTGTCGGTCGGCTGGTCGTCAGGAATCGTGTCGAGGACGTGACACTGCTGGCATCGCAGAAGGTCAAACAGCTCCTCGCCTGTTCTGACAACCGTCGGCGACGGTGTGAGATCGTGAGTCCTGAACGGTCCGATCGTGTCTGAGATCGCCGCGAAGTAGTCGATCGCCGTGTTCCAGTGCGCGTCTTCGAGGCCGAAGGTTGGCATTCGCACACCCAACCACGGTCGGATGGTGATCGGCTCACGCACGAAGGCATAGAGCCACTCCGGTTTGACCTTCGCACCTTCCGGAGTCAACATCGGCGGTGCTAGTGATGGGTCACCCACCACACTGACGTAATCGCCGCCGGCGTTCTCGATCTCGTGACAGCCGACGCAATTCCGTCGCCGAACGAAGTTCCGACCATCCCGCAGCGCATCGTTGCGGGCCGAGCCAGGTAGATGTGACCCGACGGGTTGAACCTCGGCTTGGAAGCTCATGATGGCCGTCGCGAGGAGGGTCGTCTCCTCATCGCTGAAACCGAAGTTGGGCATCCGCAGCTTCTCGAGCGGCTGCAACACCCGACTCCGGTCAAAGGTTCGTGGCGCGCGCAGCTTCTCCTTGAACCAGTCGACCTTCGTGTGAGGAATCTCGTGAACAAACGCAAAGTCCAGCCGCTGAACCAGTTTGCTCCCCTCTTCGGAGAGCTCGATGCCGATCGGCTGCGTATCTTCGAAGCCAGCAATCGTGTGGCAGCTGTAGCAACCGTATCGGCCGATCGCTCGACGACCCAGGTCGAGCTGCTGCTCCTGGAGCGACATGGCGGCAACGGTCGAGATGGCCTCCTCCGTTGGGACGATCGACCGGTAGTAATCAGTGAGCGTCTCCGTCACGAGCGCGGCGTCGTACGTCGCCCCAGGACCCACGCCGGCGGGGCCGTCGAGACCAGACAAATACGCCGCGACATCGGCCACTTCTCCGTCTGTGAGCCGCATATCAGGCATATACGTCTCTGGACTGTAGTGTTTGGGATCACGGACCCAGTCGAATAGCCACTCATAACTCGTCTTGTTACCGATGTTCTGGAGCGGTTGTCCAAAAGTACGTCGCGGACCGGCTTCCAGCCGTTCTTCATTGCCGTTGATGTGGCAGGCGAGACACCCGACCGACTCCACGATCTCCTGTCCCCGCGTCGCGTCTCCACGCGGCGGCGAGTCGACGGCGAATTCGTGGTCCTCCGAATTCGCAAACAGGTAGGCCACCACCGCGTCGATCTCGACCTCGTTCCGGGGCACATCCTCTGGGCCGCTGGTGTTCCCGTTGTACCAGATGCGTGGCATCCAGGTGCTGGGTTTCACTTCTCGCGGGTCGCGGATCCAGTTTGTCACCCACTCTTCTGTCAGCTTGGCACCGATCTTCGTGAGGTCGGGTCCCGGCTTACGCAGGTCGGTAAACCCCTGGGTCGTATGACAGGCATAGCAGCCCGCGCGCTCGTAGACGCCGTAGGCCAAGCTGAGCTTCGGCCCGTCGGGTACGAAGACGCTGTTCTGATGGCACTTCGCACATGACGCCTCGGTCATGTCGGTCGGCAGCATCGGATAATCCCACAGGTGGGGAACCTCCCAATGGTGCTCCTCCTCCCACTCGAGCATCTGTTCTGGGCTCGCAGGTGTGTGCGAGGCGTACTCGAAGTTGACCGACTGCCCCATCCCTTCGTGACACACCGTGCAGCCGAACTCCCCGAGCGGATGTGGCGAGGCGCTGCCAACGTACGCTGGCAAGTTCGGGTGGGTCGTGAACGGCTGGGGATAGTCCTCGTACCCCTCGCGATCGATCGGCAGGTGACAGCTCGTGCAGCGGTCCATTTTGACGACGCGCGTAAAGTTGACGTCGTCGACAATCCCCGGAGTGATCACCTGCTGAACGGTGATCGTAGGGGCCATGAAGTCCAGCAGTGGCGCGTTGAGCAGATAGTCGTCGACAACACTGGGGGCCAGCTCGGCCAGCCGGCCCTGGAGGCGACTCGTCTCGAAGGTCAACTCGCCGACCTCCGCATCGATGTCCGCGACCCGTGCGGTGTAGTCAGCGATCTGTGACCGGACACCGTCGCGTTGCGCATCGAGGTCCTCGACTTGGAGGCCAAGATCCAGCCAGTGCTGGTACATCTCGTCGATCTCGGGGCGAACCGCCGCCGCTCGCTCGGGGTCCTCCTCCTGAAGCTCCTCGAACTCGTAACGCTCGGCGTCGTACTCGGCCTTGGTGAACAGATAGTCCTGGTTCACTCCGTAGAGCTCGGCATCAATCTCGTCGAGCTGACGTTCAAGCTCGTCGATCTGTGCCTGGTTGGATGCCAGCTCCTGCTCCGCCTGGGTCCGTTCGGTCTGGAGTTGCGCGATCTGTGCCTGGTCGACCTCCGACTCGGCGGCGGCAAGACCCGCCTGCGTCACTTCGGTCTCGAGGAGGACAAACTGCCGCTGATACCCCTTCCACTCGCGATCGTAGTCGTCCCACACCATCCAGATGCTGCTGAAAAACAGAAACAGCCCCGACGCAGCGAAGACGACGTTCAAAAAATCGATGTTGTACGCGTGCCCAACAGACTTCTTGTCAGCCATCGTGTCTCAACTCAGCTCCACGTGATACTCGCGTTGTCACATCCATTGGTGCCGATCCCTGGTGCACTCCCGAGGCGCGTGCGACCCCGCTCGTCCGCTCGACCACCCTCGTTCTCCCTAGATATTGAAGAAGAACTCCGGAATCGAGACGACGTATTTCAGGTTGAACAGCCACCGCGTCAACATCTTGATCGGCAGCGACAGCATCATCAGAAAGAGAAACGCCGTCACGTAAAACCGCCCCGGCCCCAGTTTCTCGTAGTAGCGGCGGAACACCGTTTTCGCCATCATCACCGGCAGGACGGCGACATAGATCACGGTCAGGACGAGCCCAAAGAACTCGCGGATAAACCAGTTCTCCGGGAGCGACCGCCCGAGCCCGCGCACCCAGATGTATTCCGACAGTTGGACGTTGGTGAGCGGCTCGAGCTTGTGGATGTCCCAGAACTCGAACGGTCCGAAGAAGTTCCAGTTCGGACCGCGCAAGAACGTGCCGAGCACGATCAGCGACGACCAGAGAACGACAAATCCGAACAGGAAGATGGTGATTTCCGCTTTTCGCTCGTTGAACGTGTAGTAGCCGTTCCCCTTCGGGTTGGTATCCACATATGGGATGGCCATCAATCCGACGATGATCAACGAGGGGAGGACGACCCCAGCCAGCCACGGATCGAAGTAGACCAGCATCTCCTGAAGTCCCAGGAAATACCACGGTGCCTTTGATGGGTTCGGCGTATTCGCAGGATTGGCGGGCTGCTCGATCGGGGCTTCCAGCAGGATCGACCAGACGACGATGATCGCCGTGCACAGAATCAGCGCAATTAGCTCACTGTAGACCAGGTCTGGCCAGACCCAGACGCGATCCGATTCTTCCTTCTCGATCGGGTCGTCGCCCGCTGCCATCCTGCGGTCGTTTCGCACCGCCTCACGCATCGAGTACCAGGTGAAGAACACCACCAGGAAGATCAGCCCGACAATCGGCACGTTGTCCGCCTTCGCGATAATGAGCACGAAGTTCTCATCGAACAGACCGAAGGCAAAAAACACGGTGAGAAACGCCATCAGGCCGTATCCAACCGCGTTCTTGGCGAACAATTCTCGCTTCCAGACGATGAACGCCAGGCCGGCGACCCCTAAGCCGAAGAATATCCGCGGGTCAGCGAACAGATTGATGAATTCCTTAATCGCGTCCATGGTTCAGGTGGTTTCGTTCACGTCATCACGTCAGTTGATTTGATGGCTCGACACCGCCTAGAGCGGCCCCGAGATCCCTCCGTCCTTACGCACTCGCCAGAAGTGGATGGCCATCAGGAACCCGATGACCAACGGCAGGGCCACACAATGCAGCACATAGAAACGGAGCAGGGCACCCTCGCCCACGAACGTGCCTCCGAGCAATGCGAACCGCGCGTCATCTGCGGCATGTACCAACTGCACGTCGCCGATCGCCAGCAGCTGTGCCCCCGGCCCCTCATACCCGAGGAATGGCGTCGCGCGCGCCATGTTCGAGCCGACCGTAATCGCCCAGATCGCGAGCTGGTCCCAGGGTAGCAGATAGCCGGTGAACGAGAGGAGGAGCGTCAGGACGAGCATGATGACGCCGACGTTCCAGTTGAATTCTCTGGGCGGTTTGTACGACCCGGTCATGAAGACACGGAACATATGCAGCCAGACCGTGATCACCATCGCGTGAGCGCCCCACCGGTGCATCTCACGCATGATGCCGAGCGGGACATGCTCGCGGAGCCCGACGATATCTGAGTAGGCGTACTCCAGCGTCGGGCGGTAGTAGAACATCAGCAGGAGACCGGTGAAGGTCAGGTTGAGGAACAGAAAGAAGCTCAGCCCGCCCATACACCAGGTGTATCGGAGACGGACACCATGCTTCTTGAGCCTGACCGGATGCAGGTGCAGAAAGACATTGGACAGCATGACCAGCACGCGGTTGCGGTCGTTGATCGGTGCGGTATGTCGGAAGACTGACGTCCAGACTTGTGTCTCGGTCAGCCAGTTCCACGCGCGAACCAGTGCGCCTTCCTCAGGTTGGATGGTCTTCGAGTCGGCCATATACGTTACTCACACAGTCAGGAACGCCTCAGGATCAAGCCACTGCCCGAGCTCTTGTTGGTACTTCCGGCTCTTGTCAATCAAGATCTGACCGTCCTCCGCCAGCACGATCCGAGCGCGCTCCAGCGGGCGCGGCGCCGGCCCCTCGAAGTTTATGCCCGTCTCCCTGAAACCGCTGCCGTGACACGGACACTTGAACTTCGCTTCGGCTGAGAGGTAATTCGGGGTGCAGCCGAGATGGGTGCAGGTCACCAACAGAGCGTAGAAGCCAGGCTCTTCGTGAAACTCGTCGAACGGTGTCCGCACGATCCATACGCCAAAGCGGTCCTTCCACCGTTCGTCGACTCCCTCGCCGTAGTCGGCGGGAAAGCCGACGGTGAACTGCTGCGGCGGCTCGTTCAGCACGTTGGGAAACATGAAGCGACCGGTCGCCGCCAGACACCCGGCCGTGGCGGCGGTAAACGATCCCCACGCCAAACCGAGCCAGCCGCGACGCGACATCAGTGGAGAGGTGTCGTCGGGCGTCTTCTTGGCCGGCGCCTTCGCGCGCGGCTTCTTGGCCGCCGCGGCCGCGCTGGTGGTCTTCCCGGCAAGCGCCGGATTCATCGGTGGTGGTGGCGCAGGCTTCGGCTTCGGCTTCGGTGCCGGCACGGCAGGTTTAGGTGCCGCGCTGGCCGGTTCGGCGGGAGGTTTTTGCTCTTCAGACATCATGTGGCTCGTTCTACAGGCTACGGGTGCCTCACCGCCGCCCTCGGTTCCGTCCCGGCGGGCTCCAGCAGGGTCAGCGTCCGCATCGCGGCTTCCCGGACGCTGAGGCTCACATCGTCCTGACTCAGTGCCGTGACCTGCGCAGCGAGCTCGGCTGACTGCAGCGCGCCGACCGCCTGCAGGCCACTCACCATCACCTCGGAGACGGGATCGAGAGCCGCGTCCGGCGCAGATACGCGGGTGACGGTTCGCTCGACGTACTCTCGGTCGAGCATCCGCCGGAGCACCCTCATACCATCGAGTTTGCCGTGACGCGCCAAGGCCACCGCCGCGTTCCACTGCACGTCTGGCGCGGGGTCTTCCAGCGCGGTCCGGAGCACCGCCCCGTCGCCAGAGCCCAAACCACCAAGAGCATACACCGCCATCTTTCGAACACCGGCATCCTTGGACCGATACATCTCCTCGATGGCGCTCCTGACCGACGGATCGCCGAGCGACGCCAATGCCCAGATCACGCTGATCTTCGTGTCCGTGTCGAGATCCCCCAACCCGCCCAGCAGCGCCGGCACCGCGGTCGGCGGCGGATCCGTCAATCGCCCGACGGCGAGCGCAAGGTAGCGCCGAACGCGTGGGTCATCGCCCTCTGAGTCGGTGAACGCCTGCACAATTGCCGACCCGAGTCTCGGGTGGCTGGACTCGACGTCGGGATCGGACATCATCCGAGAGAGCTCGTAGGCGGCCGGCCACCGGCGCTCTCGTCCGCCAGTCTGCACATCTTGTAGAAACTCCTCTGGCGTCCGCTCGGTCGTCAGTAACATCCTGAATCCGCCGTAGACGAGGACCACCATGGCGACGACGGCAAGCGGGATCAGAAAGAATTGGACGGCGAGTGCCGGAGTCTTGGTGAGCGGGGGTCTATCGGACGCACTTTCGCGCTCGACGAGCTTTGACATCGTTGGTGTCTGGGATTTCGAGCGCCGCGGACACCGCGTGTCGCGGCCATTCCAACGGCGAAACCGACGAAGATTACTATGATCGTTCGACTGCGGTCAAGACTCCCCACGGGGGTCTTGCCCGTTCCGTTTCAACGAATTATCTTGGAGGTTCGATCTTGGGTAGCGTGACGACCTGCTGCGCCTGATACTTGCCCTTCTTGTCCGCGTAAGAGATCGCACATGACTCGTCACTCTGGAAGAACAGGACCTGCGCAATCCCCTCGTTCGCGTAGATCTTCGCTGGTAGCGGCGTCGTGTTCGAGATTTCCAGCGTCGCCGTGCCCTCCCACTCAGGCTCGAACGGTGTCACGTTCACGATGATTCCGCATCGTGCGTAGGTGGATTTCCCCAGACACACAGTCAACACGTCTCGCGGGATCCGAAAGTACTCAATGGTTCGGGCCAGGGCGAACGAGTTCGGAGGGACGATGCACACCGGGGCCTTGATATCGACGAACGACCGTGGGTCAAACGACTTGGGGTCGATGACGGTTGTATTGATGTTTGTGAACACCTTGAACTCGTCGGCAACCCGAATGTCATAGCCATACGATGACACGCCATAGGACACGACGCCCTCTCGAATCTGGTCATCGACAAACGGATCGATCATCCCGTGTTCGGTGGCCATACGCGTGATCCACGTATCGGACTTGATACTCATCGGTGCACGGACTCCCGCTCTCTGGGCTCGGGTCGGATGGCGGCTTGGAAGCCTGGAATCGAGCTCAGCGACGCACAAACATTAGCACGAGGGTGAGCACGATACTTAAGACGACTGAGGTCGCGATCGGCAGATAGACGGTCATACCGCCCCGCCGGTATACCAGGTCGCCGGGGAGGCGGCCGAACGGAACACCCAGCAAGATCAGGACGCCGACGCCGGCGATGAGTAATCCGACGAAGACGAGCGCCTTTCCCATCGACGTTCCCGTCTTTCGGCCGCGCCAGTCGAGGCCGCCGCACCGGGCCGTCTCGCGTCAATCAGCGTCAGGGCCCAAGCTCGACGCCGCGAAAGAAATAGCCAATCTCGAAGGCTGCGGTGTCGGGTGCGTCAGAACCGTGGGTGGCGTTGCGTTCGATCGACGAGCCGTACTCCCGCCTCAGGGTGTTACGCTCTGCGTCCCCGGGATCGGTCGCGCCCATCAGCCGACGCCACCGTGCGATCGCGTCCGGCGCTTCCAGCGCGAGCACCACCGCCGGTCCGGATGACATGAAGTCAGTCAGGCTATCGAAGAACGGTCGCTCGCGGTGCACGGCGTAAAACCCCTCGGCGTCGCGCTTGCTCATCTGAACAAGCCGCATCGCACGGACGCGGAACTCCGCCTCCTCGATTCGCCGGAGAATCGCACCGGTCAGCCGGCGCTCTACCGCATCCGGTTTGAGAATCGCAAGCGTTCGTTGCATCCTGAGAGTTCTCGTCTCTCTGTGGGAGGGCGGGGGTCTGGGCGGCGGCTAGCGCAGGCCGTCCATAATCGCGTCGAGGACCGCTTTCGGTGGTCGAACGACATTCTCAGGAAGTTTCGCCAGAGGTTCATCCACCAGGTTCAACAACGTCAAGAAGTCGTCCTGATCGGGTTGCACATAAATCACGCCCGTTGCGTACTCGCCGCGGTCCCGGGTCTCGTGCAGCACGCGCATCGCCTGCATCTTGTCGAGGGCGTTGTAGTCGGCGTCGAGCTTCTTCAAATAGAGCTTCGAGCCGTCGTGCATCACGACCTCTTGAGTGGTGCCGGGCTCGTACTCCACCTCAATGTCCTCGAAGAACGGCACGAAGCTGATCTCCTCGATCGGATCGTCGTGATCCTTGGCGTAGGCATAGCTCTTGGTCGACCCTTCATGATCGTTAAACGTCACGCAGGGCGAGAGGACGTCGATCATCGCGGTGCCTCGGTGGCTCAACGCGGCCTTGAGCACCGATGAGAGTTGCTTCTTGTCACCTGAGAACGACCGAGCTACGAACGTGGCGCCAAGCTCCAGGGCTAACGCACAGGTGTCGATGGGCGGCAGGTCGTTGACGACGCCGGTCTTCAGCTTGGATCCCAAGTCCGCTGTCGGCGAGAACTGGCCCTTCGTCAGGCCGTAACAACCGTTATCCTCAATGATGTAGACGATCGGCAGATTCCGGCGCATCAGGTGGACGAACTGACCGATCCCGATCGCCCCGGTATCCCCGTCTCCGCTCACCCCGAGAGCGATCAGGTGCTTGTTGGCCAGGAGCGCGCCGGTGCCCACGGACGGCATCCGACCATGCACGGCGTTGAACCCGTGCGCCGACCCGAGGAAATATGCCGGGCTCTTGCTGGAGCATCCGATCCCCGACAGCTTGATCACCCGATCGGGATTGATCCCCATCTCATAGCAGGCCCCGATGATCCGCTCTGAAATGGCGTTGTGCCCACACCCGGCACACAGGGTGGTTTTGGCACCCCGATACTCTTTGGTTTCCAGACCGATACGGTTGACGGGTTTCTCCGGGCGAGACGGCGTCACGGTAGCCACAATGTTTATCCTCGTCTGTCCTCTGATGACCTCACGCCTACTCGCCGCCCACGCCCGCGTTGCGTGGCGTGCGCTCGAAGTTCGCGTCTGTCTTCTGCACTTGGTAGCCTTCCTGAATCAAGATGGAGTCGGTGACCGTCCGGGCATCGATCGGGTTGCCGGCGTAGTGCAGCACGCTTCGCAGTCTTCCCGTGAGCTCTACCGGCAGATCGAGCTTCATCAGGCTCAGCATCTGGGCATCCCGGTTCTGCTCGACGATATAGACCCGCTCGTGACGTTCAATGAACGAGGCCAGAGCCGTTCTGAACGGATATGCGCACACGCGATAGTACGACGTCTGGAGGTCGGCCTCCGTCGACAGCTGGTCGCGACTCTCGATGATGGCCCAATGGGTGGTGCCGTATGCAATGATGCCGATCGAGGCTTTCCGGTTGATCTCCACGACAGGCGCCGGCATCCAGTTGCGAGCCGTCTCGAACTTGCGAGCCAATCGATCGACATTCTTCTGGTAGTCGTCCGGCCGTTCGCTGTATTGGGCCCATTCGTTGTGCCCCGACCCTCGGCAAAAGAACGCCGGCATGTCGTCGCCGGGGATCGTTCGGTACGGGACACCATCGCCATCGACATCACGATAGCGACCGAACTTGCCGATGCGGTCGAGCGTCTCCGAATCGACAACCTTGCCGCGGTCAATCGGCTTCGTGGGATAATCGAAGGTCTTCGACATCCAGGTGTTCATCCCCAGATCGAGGTCACTCATCACGAACACCGGTGTCTGAAACCGCTCGGCGAGGTCGAACGCCTCCATCGCCATCGTGTAGCACTCCTCGACGGACGCCGGGAACAGGAGAAGGTGTCGCGTGTCGCCGTGCGAGAGGAACGCCGTGGTCAGCACGTCTCCCTGCGCCGTGCGGGTCGGTAGTCCGGTCGACGGCCCCACCCGCTGCACATCGAAGATGACGGCCGGCACCTCGGCGTAGTAGCCAAGCCCAGCGAACTCGGACATCAGCGACACGCCTGGCCCCGATGTCGAGGTCATCGACCGCGCACCCGACCAGCCCGCCCCGATCGCCATGCCCAGCGCTGCGATCTCGTCCTCGGCCTGGACCACTGCGAACGTGGCCTTTCCGGTTTCCTCGTCAATCCGATACTTCTTCAGGTAGTCGATGAGCGTCTCACAGAGTGACGACGACGGCGTGATGGGATACCACGTCACGACCGTCACGCCGGCCATCATCGCGCCGATCGCGGCTGCGGCGTTACCCTCAATCAGAACAAGGCCCTGCGGCCCGTCCATCGCCTCGACCACCAGCGGGTCACGTTTTTCAAGATTGTCGGCGGCGTACTGAAACCCGATCTCCAGCGCGCCCTTGTTCAGGGCTACCGCTTTCGGTTTGCGGCCAAGCTGCTTGTTCAGCGCGATCTCCATCTCAGACAGGTCGATCTGTAGCAGATTGGCGAGCACGCCGTCGTAGATCATATTCCGGACGAGCCGCCGCAGCTTCGCGTCGCGGCAGATGTCCGCCACCAACTTGTCGAACGGAACCGGGTAGAAGATCAAATCGTCGCGCAGACTGCTCAGCTGCAGTGGCTCGTCGTACACCACCACGGCCCCTGGCTCCAGAGACAACACGTCCTCGCGGGCCGTCTCCGCGTTCATCGCGACCATCAGATCGACCCGCTGCTTCGCCGCGATATAGCCATCTTTGTTGGCCCGGATGGTGAACCACGTCGGAAGACCGGCGATATTGGACGGAAACAGGTTCTTTCCGGACACCGGTACGCCCATCTGGAACATCGAGCGCAGCAGTACGAGATTGGCCGTCTGGCTGCCTGAGCCATTGACCGTGGCGACCCGTATGCTGAAATCGTTAACCAGTCGGTGGGGGGGGGAAATGCTAGAAGTCTCTTGAACCGCTACGTCAGAAACAGCCATTCATGGCCTCGTGATTAATCAGGGAAACAACCGTTGAGTTTAGCACGCTCGTGTGTCGGGGGCACTGTGAACGGACTTGCGGATGCGGATGAACCTGCGCAGTTACCTCAGGAGGGGGCGCCAAGGCTCGTCACCACCGCCGAACCGATGTCAGCTGGACTCCGGACCACCGTCACCCCGGCATGTGCCAGAGCCTCCATCTTCTCGGCGGCGGTTCCCTTTCCGCCGGCGATGATCGCTCCGGCATGCCCCATGCGGCGTCCTGGTGGAGCGGTCTGGCCCGCGATGAACCCCACCACCGGCTTCGAAAACTCTTGGGTGATAAACGCGGCGGCGCCTTCTTCGGCCGTCCCACCGATCTCCCCGATGAGTACCACCGCCTCGGTGGCAGGGTCTGCCTGAAATAGCCTGAGGGCGTCGACAAAGCTGGTCCCGATGAGGGGGTCCCCGCCGATACCGATGCAGGTGGTCTGGCCGAGTGACAGCAGAGTCAGTTGGTGAATCGCCTCGTAGGTCAGCGTGCCACTCTTTGACACGATCCCGACGCGACCCTCGCGACAGATGTGCCCGGGAATGATCCCGGCCTTGGCCCTCCCGGGCGAAATGATACCCGGACAGTTAGGCCCGACAAGTCGTGTGTGGCGCCCTTCGAGGAACCGCATCACGGCCAGCATGTCGATGGTCGGAATCCCCTCCGTGATACAGACAGCCAGGTCGATCCCGGCGTCGGCCGCCTCCATGATCGCATCGGCGGCCACGGGCGGCGGTACGAAGATCACCGACGCGTTGGCGCCGGTCTCACGGACCGCCTCGGCGACAGTATTGAAGACGGGCCAGCCCTCGTGGGTCGTGCCGCCCTTTCCCGGCGTGACGCCAGCGACCACGGTCGTGCCAAACTCTGCAGCCTGTTTGGCGTGAAAGGTGCCCTCTCGGCCGGTCAAACCCTGGACGACAAGACGGGTGTCCTGGTCAATCAGTACGGCCACGAATGTTCCTCACTCTTGGTCCAACGGCCGCACGGCCCGCAACCCACGACATCCGTCACGACCCACGACCCTCGACCGTCGACTCACGACCCACCCACCTCATGTTGCCAGCGCGACCACTCGGTCGGCAGCGTCGCCCATGGTGTCGGCGGTCACGAAATTGAGACCACTGTCGCGGAGCATCTGTTTTCCCGCTTCCACGTTGGTCCCTTCCATACGAATGACGATCGGGACCTTGACGTCCAGCTCGTTCACTGCCGCGATGACACCCTCCGCCAGCACGTCGCACCGGAGAATGCCGCCGAAGATATTGATGAGGACGGCCTTGACGTTGGCGTCGGCCATGAGAATCCGAAATGCGTTTCGTATCTGATCGGCATTGGCTCCGCCACCGACGTCAAGAAAGTTCGCCGGTTCCCCCCCGGCCAACTTGATGATGTCCATGGTGGCCATCGCCAGACCGGCACCATTGACCATGCACCCGACGTTGCCATCCAGTCGAATGTAGTTCAGCGAGTATTCGGACGCCTCAGTCTCCAGGTCTTCTTCCTCCGTCAGGTCCCTCAGGTCCGCGAGATCTGGATGCCGAAACAGAGCGGAATCGTCCAAACTCACTTTGGCATCGAGGGCCAGCACCGCGCCGGACGTCGTCACCACGAGCGGATTGATTTCGACAAGCGATGCATCGGTCTCACGAAACATCCGATACACCGCCTGCATCACATGCACGGCTCGCGTCACAGCCTGGCCGCTGAGACCCAGACCGAACGCCAATCGACGCGCCTGAAAGGCCATCAACCCGTCAGCCGTTTCGACCGTCTCGCGCAGGATCAGATCGGGCGTGTCGGCCGCGACCTGCTCGATGTCCATGCCCCCCGCCGAGCTCGCCATCATCACGGGTCGGGCGAGTGCACGGTCGATCAGCAGTCCCAGATACAGCTCACGATCGATCGCGAGCTGCGCCTCCACGAGCACCCGGGTCACCAGTCGACCCTCTGGCCCGGTCTGCGGCGTGACCAACGTGCTGCCGATCAGTGCACTCGCCGCCTGTTCGGCCGCCTCGACGTCGTGCACAACCTTGATCCCACCACCCTTGCCGCGGCCACCCGCATGGATCTGCGACTTGACGACCACCTGGCCGCCCAGTCGCTCGGCGATGGCGCAGGCCTCGGCCGGGGTCTTGGCCACATCGCCCTGTGGCACGGGAACCTCGAACTTCGCAAAAAGACTCTTCGCCTGGTATTCGTGGATCTTCACGGCCTCATGACCATCTCTTACACGCCGATGACCTCCACGAGCTCACGCACAGCGTCAGCCGACTTCATCAGCGCCGCCTGCTCGTCGGCGGTCAGTGTGATCTGGATAATCTCCTCGATACCGCCAGCCCCGAGCTTCACGGGAACGCCGACGAAGAGGTCCGACACGCCGTACTCCCCTTGCAGAAATGCGGCGCACGGGAGGATCTTCTTCTTATCCTTGAGAATCGCGTCGACCATCTCAACAACCGCCGACCCCGGCGCGTAGTAGGCGCTCCCGCTCCCAAGCAGCTTCACGATCTCGGCTCCGCCACCTGCGGTCCGCGTCACGATCGCTTCAACGGTCTTGGCATCCATCAACTCCGTGATCGGGATACCCGCAACGGTCGAGTAGCGTGGTAGCGGCACCATCGTGTCGCCGTGACCTCCCAAGACAAAGGCATGAGTGTTTTCGACGGACACGTTTAGCTCTTGCGCAATGAACGTCCGCATTCGCGCCGAGTCGAGTACGCCCGCCATCCCGATCACACGCTCGCGAGGAAAACCGCTGACCCGGTACACGACCTGACACATCGCATCTAGCGGGTTCGTGACGGGAACGATGATGCAATCTGGCGAGTATTTAACGACCTGCTCCGTCACGCTCTTGATGATGGCGTGGTTCTTCTGAAGGAGATCATCTCGACTCATGCCCGGCTTGCGAGCGAGACCCGCCGTCACCACGACAATGTCCGACCCGGCCGTGTCGGCATAATCGTTGGTCCCGAGCACCCGCGCGTCGGACCCCTCAACCGGACAGGCCTCGAGCATGTCCAACCCCTTGCCCTGAGGGATACCGTCCAAGATGTCCAGGACAACGACGTCGGCCAGCTCCTTATCCGCAATGCTGCGCGCCGCGGTCGCCCCGACGTTTCCCGATCCGATCACCGAAACCTTGCGATTCATGACTGCTCACTCCCTGCGCGCCGCGTTGTCTTGTTCTCGTACGTCGAGAGTCTGACTTCGCGTGCTCGCCTTCGTCGACACTGTTCACGCAAGCGCCGTTTTAGGTCACGTCCCCGTGACGCGTTGCAAGATCCTCAACAGAAAGTGTGGAAAACCTTGTGGAAAAATGTCCGGTTACTCAAACTCGAGCCGCTTCAACCGGGCCGATGTAGCGATTTGCACCATCGTGGTGCGAGCAAGCTCGCGGTTGCGAAGGTCGGCCGAAAAGGCAGGACATTATACTGTACTGGTTACGCCGACCGTGGGCAGGGTTGCGATGCGCCTACCACCTTCCCAGACCGGCGAGCGCGGCCACATCAACCGCAAGAACAGATCGTCACCACGACTCGTATGAAAATCATAATCGCAGACCCTCTGCCGGACTCAGCGGCGGCGTTGCTCCGTGAGCAAGGTTGGACTGTTGATGCACGTTCCGGTCGCTCCCTCGCGGAACTACTGACCGACATCGCTGACGCCGACGGTCTCATCGTCAGAAGTGCGACCAAGGTAACTCAGCAGGTCATCGAGGCTGCGCCACGACTCCGTATCGTCGGACGGGCCGGGACTGGCGTCGACAATGTCGACCTCAAGGCCGCCGACGAGCGAGGCATTCTCGTGGTCAACGCGCCCGGCGCAAACAGCATCAGCGTCGCCGAGCACGCCTGCGCGCTCATCTTGGCCCTGTCGCGTTCGGTTGCCCTCGCTGACGCGCAGATGAAGCAAGGGCGGTGGGAAAAGAAGTCATTTCAGGGGGCCGAACTGCGTGGAAAGACCCTCGGCATCGTCGGGCTGGGACGCATCGGACGCGAAGTCGCACGCCGCGCGCGGGCCTTCGAAATGGCGATCGTTGCGCATGATCCGTTCATCTCAGCCCAACTCGCGGAAGACCTTGACGTCGAGCTGCTGTCACTCGACGACCTCTGTGCACGCGCCGACTTCATCACGCTGCATGTCCCGTCAACGGCCGGAACGACGCAGCTGCTCGACCGGGCGCAACTATCTCGATGCAAGCCGGGTGTGCGGATCGTGAATACCGCACGCGGCGACCTGATCGACGAAGCCGCCCTGGCCGACGCAATCGCATCGAACCACGTGGCGGGCGCGGCGCTTGATGTATTCCAGGTCGAGCCACCCGGTATCACACTCGCCGGATTACCGCAGGTCGTTGCGACGCCACACATCGCGGCGTCGACGAAGGAAGCGCAAGAGTTGGTGGGTGTGGAGACGGCCAGCTGCGTACGCGATTTCCTCCGGTCGGGTGTCGTTCGGAACGCGGTGAACTTTCCAGCCGTACCGCCGGAGGAATCGAGGCGGCTTCAGCCCTATATCGCACTGGCTGAGCGGCTCGGGAGTCTGCTCGGCCAACTCGCGGAGGACCGAATCGGGGGTGTTGGTGTCAGGTACTACGGCGAGCTCTCCGGCAAAACCCACGACATGTTGGTCGGAGCGGTGCTGGTCGGTCTGTTCAAGCAGGTCCTCTCATCGACGGTGACGCTCGTCAACGCCCGGTCGATCGCCAAGCAGCGTGGGATCGAAGTCATCGAGTCGCAGAGCTCCCGAGCCAGGGACTTCACCAGTCTGATCTCCGTCAAGCTCTACACCGACGGCGGCGAACGCTGGGCGGAGGGGGCTGTCTTCGCCCCCAACGAGCCGCGCCTCGTCTTGCTTGATGGAGTCGCGATCGAATCGACCCTCGACGGTTCGCTGGTCGTCATCCACAACAACGACCAGCCCGGTGTCATCGGCGAGGTCGGCACGATTCTGGGGCGCCACGGCGTAAACATCGCAAGTTTTGCCCTCGGCCGGAGTACGACTGGGGCCGTGGGCGTCGTCAATGTCGAGGATGGTGGAGACGACGGCGAGCTTCGCGACGAGGTCGTCGAAGAGATCCAGCAGATTTCAGCCGTCCTGCGCGCGCGGCTCGTCCGGCTGTAGCACGCACCGTCGATCGCGCCGCCCCACGGTCACGATGCACCGTGTGGTAATATTCGCCGTGCACCCTGTCACGCCTCAGGGGACCGCAACTTTCTCATCTCCCGCTACGGCTGTCATTGTTATCCCCGCGCGATACGAATCGACGCGCCTTCCGGGTAAGCCACTCGCCGACATTGCCGGTCATCCGATGATCGAGCACGTCTATCGCCGTGCATCGACAGCATCGCGCGCCGCATCAGTTCTCGTCGCCACCGATGATGAGCGGGTCCGGGATGCCGTGCTGGCCTTCGGTGGCGAGGTCCAACTGACCCAGCGGCGGCACCGGAACGGAACGGAACGACTTGCAGAGGTCGCCCGCGACTTGACGTGCGACCTGGTCGTCAACGTGCAGGGCGACGAACCGCTTGTTGACCCGCTCGCCATCGACTTGGCCCTCAGCCCCTTCGCCGACGAGCCGACCTTGTGTATGTCTACGTTGAGAACCCCGATATCCGATCCCGACGACCTTCGTAATCCTCATGTGGTCAAAGTCGTCGTCGATCGCGACGATTTCGCGCTGTATTTCTCGCGCGCACCGATCCCGCACACGGGGTCCACCTCCGGCGCCGACCACGCACGGGGTCATGCGGCCGGTCCGTGCAAGCACATCGGTCTCTATGTGTACCGGCGCGAGTTCCTGCTCCGTTTCGCCGAGCTCAAACCGACTCCGCTCGAGTGCGCAGAACGTCTCGAGCAGCTCCGTGCCCTGGAGCACGGGTATCGGATCAAGGTCCTAGCGACCTCACACGACCCCATCGGTGTCGATACGCCCGAAGATCTCGAGCGCGTTCGACAGATGATGATCGCCGGAGCGTCTCAATGAATCAACGAACGTCTGGTCAGGATCGCCCCGTCAAGTACATCTTCGTGACGGGCGGCGTCGTCTCCTCGCTTGGCAAGGGGCTGGCCGCCGCATCGATCGGGTGCCTGCTCGAAGGCCATGGGTATCGGGTGACGCTGCAGAAGCTCGACCCGTACGTCAACGTCGACCCGGGCACGATGAGCCCGTATCAACACGGTGAGGTCTACGTGACCGAAGATGGCGCCGAGACCGACCTGGATCTGGGTCACTATGAGCGCTTCACCAACACGGTAACCAGCCAGAACCACAACTGGACGACCGGGAAGATCTATTCGTCGGTGATTCAGAAGGAGCGCCGCGGCGACTATCTGGGACGTACCGTACAGGTGATCCCCCACATCACGAACGAGATCAAGGACGGGATTCGGTCGGTGGGTAACGACGTGGACATCGTCCTGGTTGAGATCGGTGGAACGGTCGGCGACATCGAAAGTCAGCCGTATCTGGAAGCGATCCGCCAGTTCCGCCGCGACGTGGGACGAGAGAACACGCTCTACGTCCACCTGACGCTCGTGCCGTTCATCGGCACGGCCGGCGAGCTCAAGACGAAACCGACCCAGCACAGCGTTCGCGACCTGCGGTCGATCGGTATTCAGCCCGACATCTTGCTGTGCCGCACCGATCGCTTTCTCCCGCGCGACATCCGCCGGAAGATCGCCTTGTTCTGCGACGTCGACGAAGAAGCGGTTATCACCGCCAAAGACGTCGACAGTATCTACGAAGTCCCACTGGTCCTACGCACCGAAGGGCTCGACGCCATCGTCCTCAAAGGCCTGCACCTCCCCGCCGACACCCGGTGCGACATCGGGCAGTGGGAGGAGCTCGCCGACCGCATCCGCCGCTCCGAAGACGAGGTCACAGTGCACGTCGTCGGCAAATATGTCGGCTACGAAGATTCCTACAAGAGCCTCAACGAGGCGCTGTACCACGGTGGCTTCGATCAGCGCGTGAAGGTCAACATCAAGTGGATCGAGGCCGAAGCGTTAGAGCTCGACGGTGCCGAGCGGCTGCTCGCGGATGCCGACGGCATTCTCGTGCCGGGCGGGTTCGGTGACCGCGGCAGTCGAGGAATGATGGAAGCAGCTCGGATCGCACGCGAGCGCGAGATCCCGTACTTCGGTATCTGCTACGGATTTCAATGGGCGGCCGTCGAGTTTGCCCGTCACGTGTGCGGGCTTGAAGATGCCGATTCCACCGAGTGCCGCGAGGATGCCCCGTACAAGGTCATCTACAAGCTTCGGGATCTCCTGGGCGTAGACGACCTGGGGGGCACAATGCGGCTCGGGAGCTACCCCTGTCAGCTTGCCTCTGGATCGCTGGCACATCGCATCTATGGCGAGACGCTGATCCACGAGCGGCACCGTCACCGATACGAGTTCAACCGCGAATACGAGCAGCCGTTGACCAAGGCGGGCCTCCGAGCGTCAGGCCATTCGCCGGATGGCAAGTTTGTCGAGGTCCTCGAGCTCGCCGACCATCCCTGGTTTGTCGCAGTTCAGTTCCACCCCGAATTCCGGTCCAAACCACTCCGCCCGCACCCCCTCTTCGCCGACTTCGTCAAGGCGGTCCATCACCATTCGATGTCGACCGATCGGCAGACCCAGTCGGTGGCGGGCTAAGACCCGTTTCCATCACTCACGCGTGGCACCGAGAGCATGAGCCGTGCGTCTCGCCGGCTACTGTCTATAATGAGGCCGTGCGCCAGGTAGCCGTCGGTGACGTGACGCTCGGCGACGCGCAGCCGCTGGCGCTCATCGCTGGACCGTGTGTCATCGAGAGCGAGTCTCACGCCATCGATACCGCCTCGACCGTCCGGGAGATTGCCAACCGCTGCGGCGTGCCGCTGATCTTCAAGGCCTCCTTCGACAAAGCGAACCGCACGTCGATCGCGTCGTTTCGTGGCCCTGGTCTCGAGGAAGGCCTCCGAGTGCTCGGCCGAGTAAAGCGTGAGGTCGGGGTTCCGATCTTGACCGACATTCACGAGGCGCATCAGGCCGCGCCGGTGGCCGAGGTCGCGGACGTTCTCCAGATCCCTGCGTTTCTCTCACGCCAGACGGACTTGCTGGTAGCGGCAGCGGCGACGGGCCGGGTCGTCAACATCAAGAAAGGACAGTTCCTGGCCCCATCGGACGTTCAACACATCATTCGCAAGATCACGTCGACAGGACACGAGCAGATCGTGGTAACCGAACGTGGGACCAGCTTTGGATACAACAATCTTGTCGTGGACATGCGGGCGTTCGCGATACTGCGAGCGATGGGATTTCCCGTGGTGTTCGACGTCACGCACAGCGTGCAGCTTCCCGGTGGCGGTGATGGGGTCAGCAGCGGCCAAGCCGAGTACATCCCGACGCTCGCATCGGCCGGAGTCGCGGCCGGCATCGACGCGCTCTTCATCGAAGTACACGAGACGCCGAACCTGGCCAAGAGCGACGGAGCCAACGCGCTCGCGCTGGGCCGGCTCGAACCGCTGCTGCGGCATGTCGTCGCCCTTTCGCGGCTCTCGCATCCGCAAGGGACGTCCCTCGCAGCCGAGTAGATCCTTCCAGCCATGAGCAACCCGACGGAGACCGACACTATTCTGGATCGCGCGCGGACCGTGCTGCAGATTGAAGCCGCAGCGATCCGTGGGCTCGCTGCCCGACTCGACGACCGCTTCATCGCGGCGCTCGCGCTGTTGGCGTCTTGCAGCGGTCGGGTCATCGTGACCGGCATGGGCAAATCTGGAATCATCGCTCGAAAGATTGCCGCCACGCTGTCGAGCACCGGCACGGCGGCCTACTTCCTGCACCCGGCCGAGGCGGTTCATGGCGACCTGGGCGTGATCCAGCCCGACGATCTGCTGCTCGCGCTGTCACAGAGCGGCGAGACACCAGAGATTTTGCGGCTGCTCGAGACACTCAAGCGCCTCGGGTCCCGGCTCATCGCCATCACCGGGACGCCGTCAAGCGCCCTGGGTCAGGCGGCCGACGTGACCCTCGACTGCCACGTTGATAGCGAGGCGTGCCCGATGAATCTCGTGCCCACGGCCAGTACTACGGCGGCGCTCGCGCTCGGCGACGCGCTCGCGATGACCCTCCTCGTCAAGAAGGGGTTCCGGGAGGAAGACTTCGCCAGCCTGCATCCCGGCGGTCATCTCGGCAAACGCCTCCTCCGGGTGTCGCGACTTATGCACAGCGGTGACGGGCTCCCCATCGTGGAACCGTCGGCCTCGTTGTCCGAGGTCGTGGCCATGATCTCCTCCAAGCGCCTCGGCATGACCTGCGTGGCGGGCCGCGACGGGACCCTGGCCGGTATCATCACCGATGGCGACCTCCGCCGAAAACTGGCGGACCCAACGGCGCTGATGAGTCAAACGGCCGAGGGCCTGATGACCACGAGGCCCCATACCATCGCGGAGTCGATGTTGGCAGCGCAGGCACTGAACCTGATGGAAGCAGAACGGGTCACGTCCCTGATTGTCGTTGACGACAGTCTCCGGGTCCGAGGGGTCGTCCACCTTCACGACCTCTGGCGTACTGAACTGTTCTAGAGAATCACGGCCCATGACCGACACGTTCGTCTTGATCGTTCCGCTCTTGACGCTGTTGGTCGGCCTGGCCGCCGGAAAGGCATGGGAGCGATACAAGCTGCAGGATGGTCGATGGATTGATCGTCGGCGGGCGCGGGAGTCACCGCACTATATCCTCGGACTCAACTTCCTCGTCTCGAACCAGCTCGATCTGGCGATCGAGGAGCTCACGAAGGCTGCCGGCCTTGACGCGGACGCGCTCGAGATTCATCTGATCCTGGGCAACCTCTATCGCGAGAAAGGGCAAGTCAGCAAGGCGATCCAGGTTCACCAGAGCTTGCTCCAGCGCCCGCGCCTCACCACGTTGGAACATGCCTACGTCTTGCTCTGTCTGGGGCTGGACTTCAAGCGTGGCGGTTTTGTCGATCGGGCGTTCGAGGCCTTTACCGAAGTGGTCAAGCTCGACTCTGGGAACCAGTACGCGCTGCTCAATCTCGAGAAGCTTCACGAGGAGCAGCATCAGTGGCGTGAAGCCCAGGTGCTCCGCCAACGGATGGCGGAAGCGACGGCAGACAATGAGGGACCGCAAGACCAGGCGATCCTCGCTTTTCTCGAGAACGAGCTGGGCCTCCAGGCGATGCGCGGCGACGCGCTCAACCAGGCGATGCGACACTTCGAAACAGCGATCGACCTCGACCGGCAAACCGTTCCAGCGTATCTGAATCTCGGTGATGTCCACCTGAAGATGGGTCGCACCCAAGCGGCGACCGAGACCTGGCAGGAGATGCTGAGGGTCGTACCCGAGCGCGCCTACCTGGCGTTTGGTCGGCTGGAAGCGGCGTTCACCGAGAGTAGCGGACCATCGCGTTTTCTCGACCTCTGTCGTCGTCTCATCGAAGCCAATCCGCAAGACTGGCGCGCGCGCCTCGCCCTCGGACAGTATCACGCGGCACACGGTGAGCTCACCCGTGGCCTCGACCTGTTATTCGAATCACTGGTCCACAACCCACACGCGCTCGCCATCCATCAAGCGATCTGGAGAACGTTGATGGCGCTCGAATTCAATCCCACGCTTGTACGTCGGTATGTTGACTTGACCCACGACGCGGTCTTCTACCTTGACCCGCACGTCTGTATGCGGTGTCGGTATCGAAGTACCGAACTCCTGTGGCAGTGTCCCCAATGCCATGAGTGGAACACCTTCGTCGAGGAGCGAATCGCCCCGGCCGAAGACAACGAGGAGACCCCGGCATGAGCATGCGGATCTCCCGCCCCCCGAGCTCGTGACGCTGCTCCGGGTCGCCCTCACCGGTGGTATCGCCACCGGCAAGTCGTGGGTCCTCGCTCGCTTTGCCTACCGCGAGGTGCCGACCATCGACGCCGACACGATCGCTCACGATGTGGTGCGGGCGGGCCAGCCAGCGTCGGCTGACATCCGCGAGTGCTTCGGAGACGACGTCTTTCGTCAGGATGGGGAGCTCGACCGGCAGGCGCTTGGCGCCCGCGTGTTCGACAACCCTGAGGAACGAAAAACTCTCGAGGCGATCGTCCATCCTCATGTGCGGGCCGCGATCGGCCGGTGGTTCTCGAATGTCGAAGCCGAGGGACACGCGCGGTTCGCGGTCGCTGACATCCCCCTCCTCTTTGAGACCGGCCGACAAGGAGAATTCGACCGCGTCGTGGTGACCACATGCCCGGCGAGCCTCCAGCTGGACCGCCTCATGACCCGCGACCACATCAGCGAAACCGAGGCGCGGCAGCGAATCGCCGCACAGCTCCCCGCGGAGGAGAAGGTGGAGGCCGCCGACTTCGTGGTTCGCACCGACGGGAGCTACACAGACACGGAGAGGCAAGTAGACGAGATCGTACGGGTCCTGAGTCGAGGGTCGTAGGTCGAGGGTCGCGGATCAGGAAACGTACGGGCCCGACGACCGAGCCCTACGGACTGACCAGCCGCGCTTCAGCGGCGCGGACGGTGTTCGACATCAGCATCGCAATCGTCAGGGGCCCCACGCCGCCCGGGACGGGTGTGAGTGCTCCCGCCACCAACTCGACTTCGGGGTGGACATCACCGGTGACCACCGCCCCGCGTTTTTCGAATGCGGCCATCTTCTTTGAGCCGCTGCCGAATAACGTTTCGACCTGAGCTCGATCGTCCAGCCGATTCATCCCGACATCGATGACGGTCGCCCCCGGCTTGACAAAGTCCCGGGTGACGAACGCCGCCCGCCCGATTGCGGCCACAAGGATGTCGGCTGACGAGGCCACCTCCGGCAGCTTGAAGGTCTTGGAATGACAGATGGTCACCGTGGCGTTGCGGTGAAGCAGCAGCATGGCCATCGGCTTGCCGACAATATCGCTTCGACCGATCACGACGGCTCGCGCGCCACCGATCTCGATCTCATATCGGTCGAGGAGCTCGATGACACCGGACGGCGTGCACGGCGCCAGTGTGGTTCGCTTCTGTACCAGGCGACCGACGTTCGCCGGATTGAACCCATCGACATCCTTCGTCGGGTCGATGGCATCGAAGACATGCTGCTCCGCATCCGCACCCATTCCGGCCGGTAGGGGCGACTGGACGAGGATGCCGTCGTGCTGATCGCTGGTGTTGAACGCCTGAACGATGGCCAATGCTTCGTCCAGCGATGCGGTGTCATCGAGCCGACGGAGGTCGGTGGCCATACCCAGCGCCTCACCACTCGCGATCTTGTTCCGGACGTAAACCTCCGACCCTGGATCATGACCGGCCAACAAGATGCCAAGTGTCGGTGGACGGCCAGCCATCCGGGTCACCACGTCGATGCGAGAACGGAGGCCCTCACGAATCTCGGTCGCCACGCTCGCGCCGTCCAGACGACGCGCGGTTGGGGCGTCGGATGTGGGTGTCTCGGGAAGATGCTCTGTCACGGGGACTCCTCAACCGGTCATTATTTCAGGTTTCGGATGAGTTTCAGTAGAATGCCGACCATTCCTCCTGTCATGTGATGCACGGTCCGCACTAAATGCGTGGGCTGACACTGCCGGCGAGGCGACCGATCAGGCAGACACGATGACAGCTGACCGTGGAACGTGGGGAACCCGTGCGGGATTCATTCTGGCCGCGGCAGGCTCGGCCGTGGGACTTGGGAACATCTGGGGTTTTCCAACCCAGGTCGGTCAAGGTGGCGGCGCAGCCTTCGTCCTGATTTATCTCCTCTGTGTCCTGCTGATCTGCTTTCCGATCATGGTCGGCGAGCTGTCGATCGGGCGTCGCGCGCAGCTGTCTCCGGTCGGATCGTTCGCGCGCATTCGTCCCGGGACCCGCTGGTGGTTGGTCGGCGCGCTCGGAGTACTAACCGGCGCCGGCATTCTCTCCTTCTACAGCGTGATAGCGGGATGGACAGTCGCCTACGTCTGGTTCACGCTGACCGGTCAAGTCGTCGGCGATCAGCAGGCGGTCGGCGCATTTTTTTTTGCGGATTTCACGGCGAATGCGTCAGCCAACATTCTCCTCACGCTCCTCGTCCTCGGGACCACGGCGGCCGTTCTGCTGGGCGGTGTCCGGGCCGGTATCGAACGTGTCACCAAGGCGCTCATGCCGGCCCTCGTGGCGTTGCTGCTGCTGCTCGCGGCGCGGGCCGCGACGCTTCCCGGTGCGGTCGAGGGCCTGACCTATTACCTCAAGCCCGACCTGTCGCGCCTACTGGATCCGTCGCTCTACCGCGCAGCATTGGGCCAAGCGTTTTTCTCCTTGAGCCTCGGGATGGGAGCGATGATCACCTACGGCAGCTATCTGGGGAAGCGAGAAGGCATCGCCGGTGCCGCGGCGTGGGTCGTCCTCCTCGATACGTCGATCGCCTTACTCGCCGGCTTCATCATCTTTCCCTCCGGATTCTCGATCCCAGGATTCGACCCCAGCAGCGGCGGACCCGGGCTGATCTTCACCGTGCTCCCGAGACTGTTCTCCACACTGCCTGGCGGCCAGGTATTCGGCGCGGCGTTCTTTCTCCTCCTGACCATGGCCGCGCTGACGTCGACGATCTCACTACTCGAGGTCCCTGTCTCACACTTTGTCGATGCGCACGATTGGCCGCGTGGGCGGGCGGTGCTCGTCGTCACGCTGGCCGTGCTCCTGCTCTCGATCCCATCGGCGCTCGCTACGGGTGCGCTGCCGTTCTTCTCGAGCCTACCGGGGTTGAACCTCGACTTCCTGACGCTCATGGCCACGATCTGGAACGACTTCGCGCTTCCGGTCGGAGGCCTACTCACTGCCATCTTTGTGGGGTGGGTCTGGCGGATCGACGGAGCCCTCGAAGAGCTCCTCGCACACCATGCTTGGTTCCCGGCACCCGCACTTTGGGCGTTTCTCATCCGGTGGGTATGCCCACTCGGAATCCTGGCGATCATTGTGCCGGCCGTGCTGTCCATGTTCTCGTAAAGACTGGGACCCACCGTGGACGGACTGACCGAGCAGATCCAGGCGATCGACAGCTTCGTATGGCAGCCCTTCGCCATGCCGCTTGTGCTCGTCATCGTCGGAGGGCTGGTGACCCTCGCCACAGGCGTGGTACAGATTCGTCGGTTTCCGCTCGCCGTACGACACGTGGCCGCGGGCGCGTTCCGCAAGACAACCGATGCAGAAGGTACGATCACTCCGTTTCAGGCCCTGTCCACCGCCCTCGCCTCGACGGTGGGCAACGGGAACATCGGAGGTGTCGCCACCGCAATCCTGATCGGTGGCCCTGGCGCGATCGCTTGGATGTGGGTCTGTGCCGCTTTCGGCATGGCCACGAAATACGCCGAAGCGGTTCTCGGCGTTCACTTTCGCGTGATGCGCGAGACGGGGGAGCTGGCCAGTGGTCCGATGTATTACATCGCGCGGGGCGTTTCGCTCCCTGGGGTTGGCCGCCCCCTCGCCTACCTGTTCGCCTTCTTTGGCGCGTGTGCGGCGCTGCTGGGCACCGGTAACTTGGCGCAATCCAATACAGTCGCCCGGACGTTTCTCGAGGCCGCGCGAACGGTTGGCGGCGTGGACCTGCCCGCATGGGTCCCCGGACTCCTCATCACCGCAGCGGTTGGGTCGGTTCTGCTCGGTGGCATTCGTCGAATTGCCGTCGTGGCAGAACGCCTCGTGCCAAGCATGATCGTTCTGTATCTTGCCACGACGCTCACCTACCTCCTGTTGAACTTCAGTGAGGTGCCTCGAGTGTTCATGCTCGTGGTCACGAGCGCTCTGAGTCCCTCGGCTGCCGTGGGCGGCTTCGTCGGAGCGTCAGTGTCGCAAGTGATCGCGGCCGGAGTGAGTCGCGGTGTCTTGTCGAACGAGGCAGGTCTCGGCAGTGCACCGATTGCCCATGGCATCGCTCAGGTGAAGCATCCGTCGGAACAGGGCCTGGTCGGCGTCTTTGAGGTCTTCGTCGACACGATCGTCGTCTGCTCGTTGACGGCGTTCGTGATCTTGACATCCGGCCTCTGGACGGATCCCGCGTATCAGAGCGCGAGCGGTGACCTGACCGCAGCGGCCCTCTCGACATCGGTCCCGTTCGCGTCCCTCCTGGTGGCGCTGTGCTCGTTTCTCTTCGGGTTTTCAACGCTCATCGGATGGTCGTACTACGGCGAGAAATGTGTCGAGTTCATGGCCGGGTCGAGCGTGATCGTCCCCTATCGCATTCTGTTCACGCTGCTGATCATGGTCGGAGCCGTCGTGTCGGTCGAACTGGTCTGGGCCCTTGGTACGTTGCTCAACGGTTTCATGGCGTTTCCCAATCTCGTCGGTATCCTGTTCCTCGTCGGAACCGTCCGACGACTGACACGCGACTACTTCGCGGAAGACGACTCCAGCGCACGGACATAGTCGGCGACCCGACGGGTCGGATCATCGCCGCTGAGCAAGTCGGAAATCACCGCGACGCTGGTCGCGCCGGCCAACATGACCGATTCAACCCGCTCGAGAGTGATGCCCCCGATCGCGACGATCGGCCGCGCCGGCCGGAGGCGGGAGGCGTACGTCACGAGGTCGAGTCCCACCGCCTCGTACCCCGTGTCCTTGGTGTTTGTCTGGTAGACCGGTCCCACCGCAACATAGTCGATCGCGATCGTCGTCGACTCGTCAATCTGAACGGGGGTGTGGGTAGAAAGACCGATCATCATGGGCGCCGGAAGGACCCGCCGGGCTATGTCTGGGGAGAGATCGCACTGTCCGAGATGCACACCAGCCGCGCCGGCCAGGGCTGCGATGTCGGCCCGATCGTTGACGATCACCTGCGCACCGACGGCGGTGGTATCCTTGATGATCTCGTCGCACCATGCGAGGTACTCCCCACTCGCCACATCGGTCGCTCGAATCTGCAGAAGACGAGCACCACCGGCCAGATAGGCCCTCGCTAGATCGCCCACACGCCATCCGTGTTGGGTTGCGGTGCGGTGGTCAACGACCGCGTAGAGCCCGGGAAGACTCATGCGCCGTTGAAACGATCCATGAACGCGGTGCTCAGGCGACCCGCGATGAAATCCGGATCCTCGAGAATGCGGCGCTGGAGCGGCACGGTTGTTTCGATGCCTTCAATGACGGTCATCTCGAGTGCGCGCTGCATCCGAGCGATCGCTTCGTCGCGGTCGCGCCCGTGGGCGATCAACTTGGCCACGAGCGAATCATAGTATGGCGTGATCGTGCTATCGGTGTGGGCCGCCGTGTCGATGCGGATACCCGGACCACCCGGCATACTGAACACGCGGATGACGCCGGGGCTTGGTCGCAAGGTCTCGGATGATGCCGCGTTGATGCGGCACTCGATCGCATGCCCGCTCATGGCCACATCGTCCTGTCGAAACGAGAGTGACTCACCCGACGCGATTCGGATCTGCTCCTTGACGATGTCGACGCCGGTCACCATTTCGGTGACGGGATGCTCAACCTGGAGACGCGTGTTCGCCTCCAGAAAGAAGAAGCGCTCCTGCTCGTCCATCAGAAACTCGAACGTCCCGGCGTTCTGATAGCCAACGGCTCGCGCGGCGTCGACCACCATCCGACCGAGCTTGCGCCGCTGGCGGTCAGTCAGCACGACGGACGGAGCTTCCTCGACCAGCTTCTGATGTCGGTGCTGGATGGAGCACTCGCGCTCACCGAGATGCGCGACGTGCCCTTGGCCGTCAGCCAGCACTTGAAACTCGATATGCCGGGGCGCCTCGATATACGTCTCGAGATACAGGGTGCCATCACCAAAGGCCGCGGTTGCCTCGCGCTGGGCCGTCTTCCACGCGTGCTCAATGTCCGAGGCGTCGCGAACAATCCGCATCCCCCTCCCGCCGCCGCCGGCCGATGCCTTGATGATCAGCGGAAACCCAAGTTTTCGCGAGGCCTTCAGCGCTGCCGACAACGTATCGGGCGGCTGGGCCGTGCCGGCAATCACCGGGACTCCGGCTCGCTTCATCGCGTGCCGGGCCCGCGCCTTGTCTCCAAGCAAGCGCAGCGCCTCGAGCGGAGGACCGATGAACGTGATCCCACACGCTTCGGCCGCCTCGGCCAGATACGAGCTCTCCGACAAAAACCCATAGCCCGGATGAATCGCTTCCGCGCCGGTCACTTGGGCCGCGGTGATGATGGCCGGAACATTGAGATAGCTCTCCATCGGCCGGGCCGGACCGATACACACCTCTTCATCCGCGAAACGCACATGCAACGCATGCTCGTCGGCTTCCGAATAGACGGCCACCGTGCGAATACCGAGCTCCCGACACGCATAGATCACCCGGAGTGCGATCTCGCCGCGATTCGCGATCAGAATCTTGCTGAGCATCGTTGAGAAAGGGACTCTCCGGGGAACATCCGCCGGAGCGTCGTAGGTCTCGGGGTGGGAGGCCTAATCCCGGAGTTCACCTGTATTGCCACCGTATGGCGCCGGACTGAGCGGTGAGCGCAAGGCGCGACGAGAGAGTTTGGCGGGTCCAAATGACCGAGGAGCCACGCCGCGATCGGCGGTCAGAACAAGCCAGACGTCGCAACACAGGTGCACTCTGGGGTTAGGCCGGCTTAATCGCAAACAGCTGCTCGCCATACTGAACCGGCTGACCGTTCTCCACAAGAATACTCACGATCTCGCCACCGACTTCCGCATCGATCTCGTTCATCAGCTTCATCGCCTCGATGATGCACAGGACCTGGCCCTTTCGCACTGATGATCCCACTTCGACGAACGGCTCGGCGTCGGGCTCTGGCGCCCGAAAGAAGGTGCCGACGATCGGCGACTTCACGACCACGAGACCGTCATCGTCCGCCGCACTCGGCCGTTCAACCGCCGGCGCGGGAACCTCAACCTCCGGGACTGCCGCACCGGCACCGACAGCCGGGTCGAAGTGACGCGACGCCTTTCGGAGACGTACGCGGCGACCTTCCTGCTCGAGCTCGAACTCTTCGAGCCCGTGCGCGTCCATCAGTTCCACCATCCGTTCGATATCGTCGAAGTCACTCATTGGTACATCGACCTATCCTGTCGCCCACGCCGGGCCCGCTCGCACCAGGGACGAGGACGTCACCCCGCAGCCAACCCTCGTGGGGCGTTGGTCAGGATCTCGCAACCGTTCTCGGTGACGAGCACATCGTCTTCGATCCTCACTCCGCCGACACCCGGCACGTAGACGCCCGGTTCTACTGTGAACACCATACCGGGCCTGAGAATGGCGTCGGTCCCGGGCTGCCCCGTCTGTCCGACGCGCGGGGCTTCGTGAATCTCGAGGCCAAGACCGTGGCCGGTTCCGTGACCAAACGCCTCCGCCAGCTCGTAACGGCCCAGCGTCGAACGCGCAGCAGCATCGACCTCACTCGCCACAACGCCAGGACGCACCACCGCGATCGCCGCCTGCTGAGCCTCAAGCACCGCAGCGTGTAGACGCGATGCCTGCTCGCTGACCGGGTCGATACAGACCGTCCGAGAGAGGTCGACGCAGTATCCGCCGTAGACGCCCCCGAAGTCCAGCAGCACCAGGTCGCCCGCCTCGACGGACCGGTCCGACGGGTGGGCATGGGGCAACGCGCTGTTCGGTCCAGACGCCACGATCGTCGGAAAGGCCCGATCCTCGAACCCATGAGTGGCCAGCGTGAGGTCGATCTCTGCCGCGATCTCGCGTTCGCGGCGGCCGGTTCGGACCAGCGCGAGAATCGTGGCAACCGCTTCCGCGATGAGCCGACCCGCTTCTCGAAAGGATGTCACTTCCTGTTCGTCCTTGACGATCCGACCTGCCTCGACCAGGCCTTCGACTGGCGCGAGTGCCACCTCGGTGTCCCCAAGGTTGTCGATGAGCCAGTTCCATTGACGTAGACTGACCGACTCAGATTCCACGCCGACCCGACGACACCCCGCTCGACCGAGGAGGGCCCGAATCGTTTCCTCGTATGAGCGTTGCACCGGCACGAGCCGGAGATCTTCCGGAGCCGACTCCGACGCGGCTAGGGCGGCGGCGACGGTCGAGTATCGCGAATCTATCACCAGGTCAAGGCCACCCGGAGCGACGAGCACGGCTCCAGCGCTCGCCTGTAGCCCCGTCAGGTATGCAACGTTCGGAAGATGGGTCACCAGCAAGGCATCGAGCCGATGCTCGGCCAGCCGGTCGCACAGCGAGTGATGACGGACGGTTCGACGGGTTGGCACACTGCTCACGGTGTCACGGTGACGGTGCGTGAGGTCGTGTCGATTTCACCGAGGTCGTTGGTCACCGTCAGCTGCACCTCGTACGTCCCCGCCGTCGTGTAGGTGTGGTCGACGTTGGAGGCCAGCGAGGTCCCAGCGCCATCGCCGAAGTTCCATCGGAACGCCACGATCGTACGCCCAGGTCCGGGGTCGGAACTGTGGCCATCAAAGAAGACTGTTCTCCCCGCGGCAGGGTCGGCCGGCGAAAATACGAAACTGGCGGTCGGTCCCGTCACCCCGACGACGACGGATGCGGTCGCTGTCCCGACCTGGCCTTTGTCGTCCGTCACCAGCAGCGTCACCGTATAGGTGCCGGCCGTGTCATACAGATGCGACGCGGTCACGCCAGACCCGGTGGAACCATCCCCGAAATCCCAGGAGTGTGACACGATCGTCCGCCCCGGCGCCGCGGTCGACCCACTGGCGTTGAAGAAGACCGAATCCCGTTCCTTCGGGTCAGTCGGCGACACCGAAAGTACAGCGGTCGGGGGCGTCCCACCCGCCACGATCACCGATCGGGTCACCTCGGCAAAGCGGCCGGTGGCGTCGCGGATCGTGAGCGTCACCAGGTAGGTCCCAGCGAGAAGATAGCTGTGTGACGCCGTCGGACCGGACCCGGAGCGACCGGTGCCGAAGTCCCAACGATAGGACGTCACGATGCCCGAAGGGTCGCGCACACAGTCCGTGCTCGTTGCCGTCGCGCACGCCGTCATGAACAGGACGGCGTTGAACACGGTCGGGGTCGCTGGCGCAAACGCAAAGCCGGGCGTCGCGCTAAACGGCGGAACGACCGTTCCTGGCGGGACGAGTCGAATTATCAGCCCGCGCGCGACCGCGTTCGAGAAGTCCCCGTCCACCGGCGTGACCGAAATGGTCACCACCTCGCCGGCGTCGACACTTGGGCCGAACGTGGTCGGCCGCGGTGCGGTGTAGGTCGCGTCGGCGCGTCCATCCGAACCGGTGACGACCTGACGCGCCGAGAGCCGTCCGAAATCCTCGAAGCCACGCGCGGTTGCGATCTGGAGCGCCAGCGTGACGTTGGAGACCGCGGCGCCGTTCTGGTCACGGGCAAGGATCTCGATCACCGCCTGGGCCGCGCCGTCCAGAGGGAGCATGTCCGGCGTGGCAGTCAGGCTCAGCGACAACCCCAGTTCTGATGGTCCGCCGAGTGGGCCGGGTTCGCCCGAGTCCTGAACACAAGCGACCATCGCGCACAGCGCCAAGACGGGGAGCAGGGAATACCAGCGTCTGCTCAGCACGGGGACGTGCTCGCGGCACGGCCCGGTCATTCGGCTCCCTCATCGGTCCAGTCGGCAAAATTGATCCCGATGGTTCCTGATGCGGTCACCTCTGCCCCGGTCTGATCCTGTCCGTAGAACGTCACCTCGGCGATCGTGTTGATGACGATGGCGCCACCGCCGGCCCGTAGGGCGAGCAAGGGTGCCTCCAGCTTCGCTGAGGCCCGGACAAGCACGAACTCGCCGGTTTGACTCCTGGTCACGGTCGTAAACGTCACCCCACCATCAAAGGCGAACGGCACGTCGACGCCCGGTGTGTTTCGCCCGTCCGTCCGGCGATATTCGACGTGATAACGCGTCACCGTCACATAGTTCGACGTGGTCGGGGAGACAGGGTTCTCCGCGGTGCCCGGGTCCTTTAGAGCCAGTCGGGTTGTGACCCGTGCCACATCGTCAAAGACGGCCCCGCCAGTTGACACATCCGACTGCAGCAGCGTCGGAATCGGATCGTCGCTGGTCCCGCCGCGCGCCGCGCCGATCCGCTCAATGACCAGGAGGGAACTGGATCGCGACGCCGTGAGTTGATCGTTGATGCACCCACTCACGAGACTTGCCCACGCGGCCACCCCCACGATCTGCCACCTCAGTCGAGTCTCGCTGTGCATCTGTCGTTGCCCGCGTCTACCGCACAATCTTTGGTGTCAAGAAGATCAAGAGTTCGTCTGTACTCTCCCGCTTGGACTGGCTGCGGAACAACCATCCCAACAGCGGAATACGATGCAGACCCGGCACACGGTCGTTCGATGACGACCGTTCGCTTTCGAAGATTCCTCCGATCACCGTGGTATCTCCGTTCGCCACCTGCACCGTCGTACTCGCCCGCTGGGTCACGATCGGCGGTACGCGGTTGATCTGGCGGCCAAAGTCGGCAAAGTCGTTGTCGATCTCGATCTGCATGATCACGGTGTCATCGGCGGTGATCTGGGGGGTCACTCGAAGACTCAGCGCGGCGTCCTCGAACCGTACGGTCACGGTGTTGTTGGAGACCGTCTGAATCGGAATCTGATCGCCCTGCACGATCTCGGCGGCGACGTTGTTCTGGGTCGTGACCCGCGGGTGGGAGAGCAGCCGAATCTGGCCGTCACCCTCGGCGGCAGAAAGCACGATGTCGAGATTCAGCGAACCGTCGACCGATCCCATCGTGACACCGAGCGCAGACGAGGCCGCCGCCGCCGGGAGGTTCACGGCCGTGCCGACGTTCTCGGTGTCGCGCGCCCGTGCATCAGCCCCCGATGCTTCTGCCCCTTGCGCTCCCGCCCGGCCACTGATCCCCCCTCGATTCGGGAACGTCAGGGGCGTCGTGTTTCCCAGATCGGGAGCGACGCGGCCGGTCAGACCCCACTGGACGCCGATCGAACGGGCAAAGTCGTGGCCCGCTTGCACGATACGCGCCTCGATCTCGACCTGAGGCTCTGCCCGGTCCAGGGTGTCCAGTAGGTCTTCAGCTGCGCTCAGCCGGCTCTGAAGGTCGCTGATGATCAACGTATTGGTTCGCTCGTCAGTCTGCACCTGTCCACGCGCTGACAGAACCGACTGGGTGATCAAGTCGGCCATCGCCGTCGCGCGGGCATAGCTCAGGGTTCGGGTGACGACCACGATCTCTCCTGAGAGTGCCTGCTCTTCCGCGAGTTGCCGTCGCTGTGTCTCCTCGTCGGCCAGAACGACCAGCGGCGCAATTCGAACCACAGTCCCATCGACCACATACCCGAGCTGATTAGCTCGCAGGATGACATCGAGGGCCTGGTCCCACGGCACGTCGGTCAGCGCCACGTCAACGGTGCCGTCGACCTGGGGGTCGATCACGATATTGAGGCCGCTTATTTCGGCAAAGGTGCGCAGCACCGCTCTCAGATCCGCACCCTGAAAGTCCATCGACACCGGATCCCCGGTGTATTGACGGGGTGCGCCCTGCGTGATCTGCTGTAGGCGAGTGGTGGTTGACCCAACCGGCGACAGGCCCGGGCGAATCTGTGACGACGCGGGGCTCTCGGTTCTGTCGACTTCACGGGCGATGGGATTCCGGGCGCTGGCCAGAACGGGTGAGCGGCCGAGCGCAAGCGGTTCAGGCCATACCCGAACACCCGCGACCGCGTCGCCGACGCCGAACATGTACGGGACGTCGCTGAGCATTGACGCCGTCCACGCCGACGACCGAACCGCGCTGAAGTCGCGCGACCCGGCGGTCAACAGCGAATGAGGATGATCACGCACAGTCATGGCCGTCCAGGCAGCAAGCGGCTCCGGTCCGATTGGCGGCCGAATTGGTCCGAAGCGAGAGAGTGCGGCCAACGGCTCGAGTGATGGCGTCTGGCCAGGAGGGATACTCGGACTGGCACTCAGCACAGCCGCCGGCGCGGCGCGGCGTTGACCCGCCCACTTCGGGGCCGACCCGCTGGACGCCGGCTGCCACGCGGCACGTGCGAGCCGGACGCTCGGACGCGAACGGCCCACAGGCGGAGTCACCAGTACGTCCTCGTCCAGATCGTCTTGCGCCTGCGGGTCTGGCGGAGGGTCGAGCGGAAACACGAAGGTCAACATCCGACCGTTGCCTTCCTCCGGCTCGGTGATCTCGTAGGTCGTGCTGCGACGGAGTTCGAACACGATACGTGTGATCAGTGGGTTCAGACTGTGCGTTGCGATCCGGATGTTCTCCACGGGACCAGCCCCGATCCAGGTCGTACCGGAAACCCCCGATATGACCTCAGGCAGATCGACGACCAGCCGTGGCGGCCAGTGCTCTGCTCCGCCGATAGCAGGGGCCTTCAGCCGGCCGTCTCCGGCGAGACTGACGACCAGCCCCCGCCCGTCGATGACGACCTCGATGGCGCTCAGCCGCCGCGCAGCCGACGGCTACGCGAAGACCGCCGACAGGAAGAGACGTCCGCACACCGCCAGCATGAGGGCGACCATCGTGAGTCGTCGGCGCCCATCGAAGCCTCGCATCCTCAGCGCCTCTCCTCTTGACCGCGGAGCGTTCGGAGCACCTCGCGCTCCTTGACGATCGACAGAGGATCGTTGACCTCCTGGAGAAACGTGATCCCCTCCGCCGAAACGCTCTTCACGACACCATCAAAGAGCAGCTCGTCGCCGCGCAGGATGTATGTCTTGTTGTCAGGTGCCTGGCATGACGGCCAAGTAGACACCGCCGCTCAGGACCAGGCCGCGAAGCGACACGTCGTTGACACTGAGACCGGCCAAGCCGGCGGGCCGCTCGTTCAACGGTCCCAGGTCGGCGCCGCGCGTGAGGAGACTGACGAACGGATCGCGCCGGCCCTCGGGGTCGTAGGTGTAGACCTCACTCCGCACCTGATCCGGAGCCGCGACGTCATCGGGAGCCTCTGCCGGTGTCTGGACTCCGGGCTGTGGTGCGGTCTGTACCGCCCGCAGCTCGCCCCGACCGTCCAGCGTGGCGCTCGACAGACCGACGCCGACAATCAGGCAGACGATCCCTGCTTGACGAAACATCCGAAGACGAGCCATCCCGACCGCGAGTCGCTTCATATCGCCGGCTCAGGCGCCGAAGGAACGTCGGTCGCCTCATCGTCCAGCACAAACGTCGTTGCCGGGCATTCGGCGCTGATTGTGGCGTTGAGCTGAGGCGGGTCGATCGCGCGGACGACGACGTCGCTAATCGCGATCACCTGCGAGAACTTGCTGACCCGGTCAAAGAACCCACCGAGGTTGTGATACGTGCCATTCAGCTCGAGCCGTATGGGCCACGCAGCATGGAGCTCCTGTCGGTCGACCGCCTTCGGTGTGAAGGCACGAATCGAGAGATTCGACTGCGCGGCCAGCGTCTGGAGTCTGCGTAGCAAGGCTGACGCATCGCGTTCTTGAGGCAGCGCCGCCGAAAGGCTGTCGAGGCGCCCGGTGAGATCATCGACGTCGGTCTCGACCTCCTGCAGCCGACTCGCGACCTGGAGTGCCTCATTGATCTCCATCCGGAGTTGAGCGAGATCCTGCTGGGCCAGCGACATGTCATCTCTCACTGGCACGACCCAGTAAACGTGAAACACGACGAACCCGGCTACCGCAACCAGGAGAAACGTCGCGATCTGCCCGTACCACGGGAGCCTGTCCAGTCCGAGTTCCATGCGTCGCGTCTAGTCGTTTCGGTCTTCCGCGCCACACTCTTTAGGAGTCTGGCAACACAAAACCGGCGCGCAGCTCAAACCGAACAACCTCGCCCTGGTCCGTTTCTTCGAGCTGGCTGTCGATGATCTCGACCGGAGGCTCGAAGTACCCCGAGCTCTCCAGATTGGCCATGAACTCTGACAATGCGTCCAATGTGAGCGTCCGCCCTTCGACGATGACGTCGTCGCCGTCTTGATTCAGCTGCGCCAGCCATAGACCCTCTGGCATCGCCTGACTCAGCTGGTCGAGCATCTGCACCGGGCCGCTCTGGCCACGCCGGATCCCTTGGACCAACCCGACGTGTTGCTCCAGTCGCAATCGCTCGGCGTCCAGGGCCTGCACCCGATCCGCCAGCGGACCCAACCGAGCGATTTCCTGATCGGCCGCCGTCAACTCCTGCTGAAGTTGGTTCGACTCCTGCCGGAGTGACCAGAAACGCCATCCCATCACCACCACCGTTGCCACGACGATCACGCTGCACGCCACCGTTACTCGCTGGCCCAGATCGATGGACGCACGGCGCGGCGTGGACACGGTGCTGCCAGACAGAAGATTGATACGAATCATCGATCGCCCGCCCGCCTCAGCGCGAGGCCGGTCGCTACAGCCAGCATCGGTCCTAGCTCGGCGCGCTGCTCGAGGCTCATCAGCTGGGGGTCCACGGTCACCCGACCGAATGGGTCGAACGGCTGTACGTCGGTCTCAAAGCGCTCGGACAACGCCCGAAGGATCCCGTCGATCCCGGAGGTGCCCCCGCTGAGCACCAGACCATCGAAATGGTCGGTTGCCGCGGTCGCCCGGAAGAAGTCGAGCGTCTTGCTGACTTCTTGAAGCAGGTTTTGGGTGACGGCCCCGATCACCGGTTTCGCGTCGGCGTATCTGATGCCTCCGACGGCGGCACCCTTCTTCAGCTGGTCCGCATCTTCAAAACTAAGATTGAGCTCGTGTTGGAGCGCCTCGGAGTACGCGTTGCCTCCGATCGCGACGTCGCGGGTAAACAGCGACTGGCGCCCCTGCACAACGTTGAGATTGATGCTGCTCGCGCCAGCATTCACCAGCACCTGCACCCGATCGGGTTGCACGCCCGAACTCAGCTCATACGCGTTCTGTAGAGCGAAGGCATCGACGTCAAGCACGACCGCGACGCACCCCGCCTGCGAGACGACCGCCGTGTAGTCCTGCACCTTGTCCTTCTTGGCCGCGACGATCAGCACGTCGAGTTGACCGGAGTCTAGCGCCGCGACCGAGTCCACCATCACCTGGTAGTCGAGGTTGACATCGTTGCTGTCGAAAGGAATATGCTGGCGGGCTTCCCACTGGATGGAGCTCCTCAACTCCTCGTCAGGCATCGGTGGAAGCGAGACCTTCTTCACGATCACTGCATGACCCGAGAGCGAGACGGACACCTCCTTGGTCTTGACGTTGAGACGCTTGTAGAGACGCCGGATCGCGTCGCTCACAACGCCCGGATCGACAATGGCGCCATCGATGACGCTCTCATGAGGCAGCGGCTCGATCCCTGCGGCGACCAGGCTGTATGAGGTCCCGCTGCGGCGAAGCTCGACTACCTTCACCGCGCTCGAGCCGATATCCAGTCCAACCAGCGATCTCTGTCTGCGACCAAACACGGAATGTCCCTCGGTCCTACCGCCGCACCACGGTCCAGCACGGCAGATCTGGACCATTCCCCCTCACTCGAGTATCGGTCATAGACTCTCCTCCGGTCAGGGTCATCGCTCGACTCGACCCACCCCAGACGGAGTCTCTGCATGGTGTCAGAAATGCCGAACTGAGAAGCGGGAACGGGTCTCAGTTCCGGGATTTCCTTGCGGCCACGTTTCTTGACAGCCTTCGTAATTCTCTGTAATATTTCCGTTTACGGCATTTGTCGCAGATGTCTTCGTACGTCACGTTCACCATATGGCAACGTTCGTACCATCGCAAACGGATATCACTCGAAGCTGGCACGTCATCGATGCGGACTCGAGCGTTCTGGGTCGGATCGCGACCGAGGCGGCCAAGCTGCTTCAGGGTAAACACAAGCCCCGCTACACACCCTTTCTCGATGTCGGCGACCACGTCATCATCGTAAACGCCTCGCGAATCCGGCTGACCGGTCGCAAAGAGGATCAGAAGCTTTACCGCCACCACAGCGGCTACCCGGGTGGCCTCAGAGAGGACCGCGCCAAGATCGTGCGCCAGCGGCAGCCAGCTCGGATCGTGGAGCGAGCGGTGCGTGGCATGTTGCCCAAGACCAAACTCGGCAATGCCATGTATCGAAAGCTCAAGGTCTATGCGGGCCCAGACCATCCACACGTGGCTCAGCAACCAACCAAGTACGAGGTGCGCTAAGCGTGGCAACGGAAACAGCCCCAACAGAGATACCGACATCCCCGGAGCCGCACTATGGGACGGGCCGACGGAAGTCATCGACGGCTCGGGTGTTCTTGAAGCCAGGCAGTGGCACCATCACCGTCGACCGGGTTTCACTTGACGCTCGCTTTCCCACCGCGTCCATCCGAAAACGAATCATCGAGCCGCTCGAACTCACCGAAGCCCTCGACCGGGTCGATATCTTCGCGACAACTGCTGGCGGCGGCTTCGCCGGTCAGGCCGGTGCGCTGCGGCTGGGCATCGCGCGCGCACTGTTGCGCTATGACCCTGAGCTTCGTCCTCAACTTAAGAAGGCCGGCCTCCTGACTCGCGATGCACGAATCAAGGAGCGCAAGAAATACGGCCTGGCAGGCGCGCGCAAGCGATTCCAATTCAGCAAGCGGTAGTGTGGAACAGGTAGATGGAGGTAGTTTGACGCCGATTACAATGGAGGATTTGCTGGAGGCGGGAGCACATTTCGGCCACCAGACGAAACGCTGGAACCCGAAGATGAAGCCGTACATCTTCGGTCAGCGAAATGGGATCTACGTCATCGATCTTGGCAGAACCTCGAAGCTCTTTCAAGAAGCCGAGGACTTCGTGTCGCGCCTGGCCGAGAATGGCCAGACCCTCCTCTTCGTCGGCACCAAGCGTCAGGCCCAGGACCTCGTCCAGGAAGAAGCGCAGCGCTGCGGTATGTTCTTTGTCAACCAGCGCTGGCTCGGCGGTCTCCTGACCAACTTCATGACCATCCAGCGCAGTATCGGTCGCCTTCGAGAGCTCGAAGCGATGGCAGAAGATGGCCGGTACGAAACGCTCTCGAAGAAGGAAATCGCTCGCATCGAGAAGGAAAAGCGCAAGCTGCACCGTAACCTCGATGGCATTCGGAAGATGTCGCGGCTTCCCGACGCCGTCTTCGTGGTCGATACACGGCGAGAGAAGATTGCCGTTGACGAGGCTCGAAAGCTCAAGATTCCCGTCATCGGAATTGTCGACACCAACTGCGACCCGGACGATGTCGACTACATCATCCCGGGCAACGATGATGCGTTGCGCTCGATTCGGCTCTTCTTGACCCGTATTGCGGACGCCGTCATCTCTGGGCGCGGTCTCCGCGAAGCCGCACAGCCAGCGGGTAACGGTGCGCAGGCCGCCACGGACGACGCCCTGTCCCCGCCGGCCGCCACAACGACCGAGACGCCTTCGCCGGCCTCCGTCTGACGGCCCCTGACGTCGCACGAACGGCACCGGCGGCTCTCTCGTCCTCGTGGCGTATCGCCGGGCACGGTCTCGACCTATTTCATTCAGAGGAATCTCGACACGATGGCAATCAGTGCAACGCAAGTCAAAGTGCTCCGCGACATGACGGCTGCTGGCTTTATGGAGTGCAAGGCCGCCCTCACCGAGGCCGACGGCGACCTCGACAAAGCCGTGACAATCCTGCGCACCCGCGGTCAGGCCAAAGCGGCCAAACGGGCCGGACGTACAACGGCCCAGGGTTTGGTGGGCCACTACATCCATCCGGGTGGCCAGGTGGGGGTCCTGGTTGAGGTCGACTGCGAGTCCGATTTCGTCGCCCGTACCGACGATTTCCAAACGCTGGTCAAGGAAATCGCCATGCACGTGGCCGCGGCAAACCCGTTGTATGTCAGGCGAGACGATGTGCCCGCGGAGGAGCTTGATCGGGAGCGCGAGATTTATCGAGCACAGTTCAAGGATGCTGACAAGCCGCCGGCCGTGGTGGACAAGATCGTGGAAGGAAAGCTGAACAGCTACTACGAACAGATCGTCCTGGTTGACCAACCTTCGGTTCGCGACCCCAAGACGACGATTGGAGACCTCGTGAAGGCGGCCATCGCCAAGCTCGGCGAGAACATCACCGTATCGAGATTTGCGCGATTCAAGGTTGGTGAGACGGCCGAATAGGCCAGGCTGATGACGCCGCCCAAGTATCAGCGAGTGCTCCTCAAGATCTCTGGCGAAGCCCTGATGGGCTCCCAGTCGTTCGGTATCGACTCCGAAATCGCCGAGACGATCGCCCACGACATCGCCGAAGTTAGCCAGCTGGGGGTACAGATCGCCGTCGTCATTGGCGGTGGCAATATCTTTCGCGGCCTGGCGGCGAGCGCACATGGGATGGATCGCGCCACTGCAGACTATATGGGGATGCTCGCCACCGTCATCAACGCGCTGGCGCTGTCGGACGCCATCGAGCGATACGACGTCAGAACTCGTGTCGTCACCGCGATCGAGATGCGCGAAGTCGCCGAGCCCTTTATCCGGCGCCGCGCTATTCGGCACTTGGAGAAGGGTCGCGTCGTGGTGTTTGGCGCCGGCACCGGCAACCCGTACTTCTCCACCGACACGGCCGCTGCGCTCCGGGCGATGGAAATTCGGGCCGAAGTGATCCTCAAGGGAACCAAGGTTGATGGAGTCTTCACGGCCGATCCCGTTCTTGATCCGACAGCCACCCGGCTTGACACCGTGTCGCACCTCCAGGTCCTCGAGCAGCAGCTCAAGGTCATGGATGCCACGGCGATCTCACTGTGCATGGACAACAAGCTCCCGATCGTCGTATTCAATTTGAGAACCGAAGGTAATATTCGGCGGGCCGTCCTCGGGCAAACGGTTGGCTCGCTGGTCACCGTGTGATTGATCTGAACTGATGCGAGGCAAGCATGGACATCAGCGGACCCGAAGAAGCGTATGCAGAGTCACGGCGCCGGATGGAGGCTGCCGTCGAGCACCTGCGTCTTGAGCTCAGCGGCATCAGGGCCGGACGCGCGTCAGTAGGCATTCTCGATACGGTCCAAGTCGAGGCCTATGGGTCGCAGCTTCCACTGAATCAGGTCGCGAGTCTGTCGGTGCCGGAACCGACCCTCATCGTCGCGAATCCGTTCGATCCATCTCAGATGGCTGCCATCGAGAAGGCGATCCGCAACGCCAACCTCGGGCTCAATCCCAGCAACGACGGCAAGGTCATCCGGATTCCAGTACCCCCGCTGACCGATGAGCGGCGCAAGGAGCTCTCACGGCACGTTCACAAGTTGGCCGAGGACGGTCGAAACAGCGTCCGCCAGATTCGACGTGACTCGAACGACGCGCTCAAGAAGCTGCACAAGAACCATGAGCTTGGCGAAGACGACGAACGTCACGCGCTGGATGAGGTCCAGAAGATTACCGACGCGCACGTCCACGCGATCGACGGCCTTCAGAAAGTGAAAGACGACGAGCTGTTGCAGCGGTAGCCGGCACCACCACGGCCGCATACAGTGCGATCCACCCCCGGTGTCGCACCATCACTTCCAACCATCACCTGGAGTGATCATGGAGTACCTCCGGTCAGTAATCCGATCCCACGTGGGAACCGCTTGATGTCGTGTTGTGACCCGCCGGATTTTCAGCGCGGCGCTCCCCTCAGTCAGCCGCCACCACCTCATAGGCCCACAGACAGGTTGGACCTCCCCTCTTCCGTCTCGCGCTGTTCCCATTCTGGCTCAAGGCCGGCTATGACGATCGCTGGCACGCGAGGAGTTGAATGTAGGGGGCCGGCTGCGGCTGGTTGCTGGCGTTGCCGCCCGAGATCGCCCCGCCGCGCAGCGAGACGTCACCCCCCAGCGAGACGCCGCCGCCAGAAATAGAGACGCCACCGCCGGAAAGAGAGACGCGGCCCCCGGCCACCACGGGGGCTGCACTGTGGCCAGCCGACTGTGGATTGTCTCCTCTCAAGATGGCACTTCCTTCGCCAGTCCGTGTCCCCTGACCAGTGGATACAATTCTCATACGAGTGTAGGCGTGTGTATGCTGGTGATTCACGGTGGGTCGCGTGTAGGACACGGTGGGCCGCGTGTAGGACACCGAGAAATCGTCGCTGACACTGATGGCGCTGAGTGACGGGCCGGCGTGAGCCGTCCCGCCCCGGCGCACCTGAAGGTTGGACAGCGGATCGCCGCTCGTCCCGGCGCGCGTGCCGTTCCGGGGCAGGCCCACCACGTACCGCCCCCGGGCGGTGGCGTACTCGGCGTACCCCTCCGGGCAGCGGGCCGTGGTGACGAAGATGACCGCGCCGGGGGGCACGCCGCCGTACTCCGGGTCGAGGGGCTGGCCGAGGGCGAGGGCGGCCCGATAGGTGACGGTCTCGTCCTGCGCCCACAGATTCCCCGCCGTGACCACGACGGCCGCGACGAGTGCGCTGATGGTGGTGAGTTGTAGTTTCTCGCGAAAGCTCATCACTCTTTCCTCCTCCCTGGGAGTGGGCCTCATCATGGCCGCTAGTCTCCCACGTCGAGCACGGCCCCCCACACCGACAAGCCATGCTCCCTCAATGATGGTGTGGCCGTGACGCGCGCCTGTAGCTCGTAGTCGCTCAGGTCGGCCGAGAGCGTGATCCGCCGTATGAACACGACGTCAGCGTTCGTGCCGCTGACGGTCACCGTGCCGCCCCGCGCCGTGCCGTGGGTCCGATTGTAGAGACGCAGCTCGCCACGGCCGCCGCCGACGAGCTGGGCCGTCGCGTACCACTCGACCAACGCGCTCGGCAGGCGCCGGCCATTGAGCCGCGCGATCGTCGCTCCTGGGATGGCCCGCCAGTCGGTGTGCCGGAGGCGCGTGGCGTAGTCCCCTCCCAGCAACACGGGCAACCGCAGGCCTTCAAGCCCGAGCACCGCGGGGTCGATCGGATCGGTCTGGTCCGGTGCCTGCTGGCGTGTCAGCTCGGTCGGCACCGTGTGCCGCTGGAGGCGGTCCCAGTAGTCCTCATACAGCGTTTCGTGGTCCCGCGCGAGCAGCCGGGCGCGATACACGAGGTGCGTCGTCCGCTCGGTGATCGTGATCCGGTCCACGAGCCAGCGCTCGCCCGTGATCCCGAGCGACGGGATCTCCACCGGCACCACGGTCCCTTCGGCCAGCCCGACGACCGCCCCCGGCGGCGTCTCGATCTCGAGGACCGTGGTCGGGAAGTCGTGCCGGGCGAGCAGGGCCTCGGCGCGCGTCTCGACGAGCTCCATCGTGTCGAGCGCGGCGTCCTGCTCGACGCGGTGGATGCGCCGCCATGCGGCCATCGACGGGGCGTTCTCGCGCGTCACGACAATCGGGAAGTTGTAGTTGTAGACGACTTCCACCGTCTCCGTTGCGCCGAGCGGGGTCTGGCTCGGGGCGTGCACGAGCACGGACCGCGCCCGGTCCACCGACCACGGATCATCCGGAGCGCTAAAGCCTTGCGACGCGCCATTGACCGACACTTGGACAATCTTGTCGACCCGGTATTGCAGCGCGAACTCCCGCCGCCTGTCATCGCCCGTGAAGTCCTCGCGCCGCTGGCCGGCGGCGGGCGTGCTCCCGATCACCGTCTGCACGTTGCGCCAGTGCTGGCGGTCGACCTTCCGGACGATGCGTGCGAGATTGCGTCGTTCGTCCACGGTGATCGGCGACGGCGTGACGGCGTCGCGCGCGTGGAACACGAGGTCTCGGTACGGGTCCACGCACCACAGGCTGTTACTCTGCTCGGCGAGCCGCGTCAGAGCTTCCGAGAGGGGGATGTAGTCGTAGACGTCCCCCCGCACCAGATCTGACGCGCGCACCTGCCGCGTGGTGAACCCTTCGCCGTCGGCGTGATCGTGGATCAGTTGCCGCACGAGATCGGCCACGACTTGGTTCTCGCCCGTGCGCACAAAGCCTTCGATGCGTCGCTCGTCGAGCCGCGCGGCATAGCCGACGGCGACGACCCCCACGCGCGTCCAGGCGGCCCCCCGGATCAGCGTCGTGGTCGTCTCGTAGACCGCGCCGCCGAACAACCGGCGCTGGTCAGAGGTGACGACCACGTCCTCGGTCTCGCGCGGGGCACGGGCCGGCAGATCGACGCTGGACAGGGTGAGCGTGAAGCGGCAGGTGGGCCGTGCGTTGACGGCGCGCTCGATGCTGAGTGTGTCGTACACCAGCCCCGCTCCTCCGCCCGCGGCGTAGCGGCGCCCGCCGATGACGACACTGAGCCCCGGCGTGAACACATCCAACGTGGCGCAGATGACGGCAGGCACGGCGGGCACGGTCGCGCGCAGCGCCACCGTGTGGATGACCGTCAGGCGTGCCGTCACGGGTGGCGCGGTGGCGACGATCGATGCCCGCACTCGGATGTCAGCCACTCGACGACGGTCCTATGACGCGGAGCCGGGCAGCGAGATGTCGAGGCCGCCGGCGACGAAGCGCACCACGTCATCAGTCGTGGGCGCAGCCACGTCGTCGGCGAGGGCGGCCCAGGCGAGCAGCGTGCCGGCGGTGGCGGCGTCCCAGAGGCCCACGTGGGTGGGATCGGCCCAGGCCCCCGTCGGCGTGGGAAACGCGATGGCGGTGGCGTTCCTCGCGTCCCCGCTGTCGGCGTCATCGGTCACCGTCCAGCCGTCGGACGCGACGACGACGCGGGCATAGGCGTGGCCGGTCAGCTCGTTGTCGACGGTCGGCACCTCCGTGTGTAAGCCGAGATAGATGTCGCGGGCGAGCAGGCCGGTGGACAGCGCCGCACGGGCGCCGGTCGGGGTGAGCATCGATCTCTCTCCTGGTCTCTCGTTGGTTACGCGCGCCCCAGTTGCGTCAGCAGATGTGGGGCGTGGCGGATCACCCGTTCGGCCAGCAGCGTGTCGTCTTCGAGCCGTACCTGGATCGTGACGGGGCCGCTGCGGCCCCCGCCGCCGAATGCCCCCAGCTGGTCAGTCGGGATCACCTGCTCAGGGCCGCGCTCGCCGAGCAGCGCCAGCGTCGGCCGCGTCACCAGTCCGCCCTTCGCCAAGGCCCGGACGCCACTCAGATCGGCAATCGCCCCAAGCCCCCGCTGGATGCGCACCGCCGGCAGGACGCGATCCGTGAGAAACGTCGCCAGGCGTTCCAGGACGGGACTGAGCCGATCGCCGATTTCGATCAGCACGCCTTCCGTCGCTGACTTGAGTTTCGTCCACGCGCCCGTGAGCCCGGCCAGCTTCTTGTCCGCGATCTCTTGCGCCGTGCCCCCGGACTGTTCCAGCGCCGTCGTCATCTCCCGGAGCGCATCGGCTCCTTGCGAGATCAGGGCACTCATGGCCGGCCCCGCACGCTGCCCGAAGATCTGCATGATCTTCCCGGTCTTGTGCGCATGCGGCTCCAGCTGCTCAATGATCTGATCGAAGGGCAATTGCCCACGGTCGTAGTCCTGCGTCCGCTCGTCATCCCATTTCTTGTCGGTGGCTTGCAGGTCGGTGAGATTCTTGCTCACCTCGGTCAGTGCATGCTTGAGCCGCGATTCCTCGTCGACGAGGTCCGCCAGCTTTTGTGGATCGAATCTCATGTGCTTCCCCCCTAGATCTCCGTCAGCGCCGCCAGGCGCAGATTGCGGCGCCGGAAGAGCGCCGTCACCGCCGTGTCCGTCTTCGCCGTCGCCTTGGGTTCCTCGATGGCGATCACCTCGTCGGCCAGACCGACCTCGACCGCCTCCTTCGCCGAGTAGAACCGTTCCTTCGTGAGAAGCGTGCGGACCTCATCAGCCGACAGGGTCATGCGCGTGGCGTAGAGGCCCGCCATCTCGCGGTTTTTCCGCGAGACGAACGACAGCAGGTTCGTGAGGTCTTGCTCAGAGGCCGCATGGACCGACACGGCCATCTCGTGAATCATCACCGTCCCGAGTGCGGCGATCGTCACGTCGCTCCCAACCAGGAGCAGGAAGCTCGCCGCGCTCGCCGCCATCCCATCCACGACAACGTGGACCGCCGCGCCGGTCGACCGATGCTCCTGGAGCGCCGTGAGCATATTCGCCGCCTCATGCACGTCGCCGCCCGGGGAGTTGATCCGGACCGTGACGTCGCCGGCAATCGCGTTGAGCGCCGCGCGGAACCCCGCGCCGGTGACCGCCTCGACGCCGAGAAACTCCTGGATGAAGGCGGCGTCATGGTCCGAGACGATCGGCCCGTAGACGAGGACTTCGCCCTCGCCGGCTTGGGCCGTCAGCGCCGGGGCCTCGGTCCACCGCGCGACGACCGACGGCACAATGTCCACAAGGGTCAGGGCGCGCAGCCGCGCCGCCTGCGTGGGATCAATCATGTATTGAGCGTGCAGAACGGCGGGCGTCCTGACAAGGACCAGGCGTCCGGACCAATGGTCCGCCTACAACCCCCGAAGAAACGGACGTTTTTTGGCTTGGGAGGACCAATGGTCCTCCCCCCCCCCGGACCATTTGGTCCGGACAGAAAACCCGCCCGCTGACCCCTTGGCCTGCACATTATCTGCTTGACAACATATTAGTCATATGCTATATTTCTGCCGTGGAGTGGGAGGTCGAATACACTGACGAGTTCGAGGCCTGGTGGAATGGCCTGACTGAAGACGAACAGATTTCGGTCCGAGCTTCCGTTGTGCTGCTCATCGAGCACGGCCCCCATCTCGGCTATCCGCACAGCTCACAGATCAAGGGATCGCGGCATGGACGGATGCGGGAGCTGCGCGTGCAGCATCAGGGACGGCCCGTTCGGGTGTTGTATGCGTTCGACCCCCGCCGGATCGCCATCCTGCTCATCGGGGGCGACAAGACGGGGAACGCCCGCTGGTATGACGCGTTCGTTCCAAAGGCCGATGCGATCTACGACGCGCACTTGGAAGTGTTGCGGTTGGAAGGGGTGTTGAGGGAATGACGATGACACGGAAGTTTGCCGAGCTCAGCGACAAGATGCGTCCTGCGGCCCGCGCGGCGTCGGACGCCCGCGCGCAGCAGATGCTGGCAGAGATGCCGCTCCACGAACTGCGGAAGGCCAGGGCGATGACGCAAGTGACCCTGGCGGCCACGATGGAACGATCCCAAGGGGAGATTTCACAACTTGAGCGTCGGACGGACTGCTACGTCAGCACGCTCCGTAGTTACATCGAGGCCATGGGCGGGGAGCTCGACATCATCGCGCGATTCCAGGATGGCGTCGTCAAGATCACGCAGTTCGCCGATGTGGATGCCCCCTCAGCGCGATCGTGATTCGGTGAAGGCGAGTGAAGAATCACGTCCGAGCACGCAGGAGGAGTCCCAAGGCGGTCACGACCGGTCCGGGAATCTCGCGTTCCCCGCTCTGCCACCGGCGCACCGTGCGCGGGTCCACGCCGAGCCGTTCCGCCAAGGCCTCAATCGTCAATCCGAGCTCGTGCCGCGCGGCCTGGAACGCGCTCGCCGTCATGGCCGTCCCGCCCTCGAGCGCGGCCGCCACGCCGGTCGATGACGGCGCCTCCGGCAGCAGCGGCGTCTCGAAGTTCCCGTCGACGTCACGTGGCAACCCCGCGAGATGCCGCAGTTCCTCGCGCGTCGCGATCGGCGCGTGTTGCGCGTCGCCCTGGAGCGCCGTCAGCAGCGTACCGATCGCGTCGGCGTCGCCCCGGAGGAGGTCGCTCGTATCCACCCAGAACCGATCGCCTGGCGCCAGCAGCCGCACCTGCAACGGCGCCAGGACACGATCGAGATGCTGCCGGAGCCCGAAGCGGAAGAAGAGCTTCGCCAACTGCTCGATCCCCGAGCCCCAGTTCGTGATGTCGACGTTGATCAGCGGCGACGGGATGCCGTAGACGCGGGAGATCTCCTGCACCTGGAACTGCCGGAGCTCCTTCGCCTGGCGGTCCTGCGGGGTGTCCTGGATGGTGTTCGACGTCGTATCGAACGTCACCAGCGGCTCGCGGCTCCGTACCGCCAGCTTCACGTAGTCCACGAGCTCCTGGCGCTGCTTCGTGTTGAGCTGCGCCACGTGTGGCGGCGTAGCGACGTTGATGTGCAGCTTCGATTGGGCCCCGCCACTAAACCAGCGCTGGATGTATCGATCCCCTTGGAGTCCGATGTCGAGCGCCGGTCGCAGCGCGACCACCGGCGCCAGGGCGAACCCCTCGCGCGTCGACCGCATCCGCCCGGACCGCAGCAGCCGCGGCCACCGGATATGCACGACATCCCGCGCGGCGTGATACTCCGTCGCCAGCGGTCCGTCGACCGTCGTGAGCCGATAGATCGGCTCCCCGCTCCGCGCATACGTGACGTCGGCGTCCCAGGGCGACATCCGGCGCAGCCACCGCACCGTGCCATCCCCACTCACCGTCGGCACGAGGAGGGCGTTCCCGTCCAAGCAGTAATCCGCGACCACGTCCTCGATGAACGACGACGACGGCGTGGTCCCGCCGTCAGGTGAGCCCGACAGCAAGTCCAAGACGCGCTCGGCCTGTCGGCTCGTCCGTCGGCGACCGTCGGCGTCGACCACCCGCAGGGTCCCGCCCGCGACGAGCTGCGCGACGGTGCCCGCAATCAGCGTCACGCAGCGGTTGAGTGTCGCGTAGCTGACCGCCACGTCGCGGCCGATCGGCACCCCGGCGCGGTAGAAGTCCAGCGGCCAGGCGTCTCCCGTGCCGCTCGCGTAGTCGAGAATCTGTGACCAGGTGGTGCCCGCTGGCACGTAGCGGCCGCCCGAGCTCTCCCCGTCGGCCGAGGCGGTGAGCCCCAGCGAGGTCATCTCGCGCCGCGCGAGGCCCACGGCTGACAGGGCGCGCCGGACGAGACCATGCTGGCGATCATCTGCCACCGCGACCTCCGTGCGCGTCACGCCAGAAGCACCGCGCATCCTTCGTGATCATGTGCGTACTCCTCTCAGGGTGCGGGGACCTCATACAACTCGTGCAGGATGTAGTCGCTAGCCGTGCGCGTGGCGGGCGCTGGCGGGACCGCTGCTGCGTAGCCCATGGCCATCGTCAAGGCGACCATCGCATCCGTTCGCGACTCCTCCTTGATTTTCGACAGCTTCCGGTTGCCCGCACCGTCCTCGATCACGGCCGCGCCGAGCACCCCCCACCGCAGCATCGCGTTACGCTCCACCGCGATCGTCCGTTCCAAGACCGCCCGCTCCAAGGCCTCCAAGGAGCTGTGCATCCAGAGCGCGGGCCGGCCCGGCTCCGCCTGTCCGGGGGGATGTCCCAGTAGCTGTTGAAATTTAAAGCGGCGGCTCCTCGCTGGTCGTGCTATACGACCGGTGAGCTAAACCGAGGTGAAAGCCTCGCCAGCAAAGGAGCCGCCATGAAGAAGCAGTCTCGCACAGTCCCTCGTCGTCGCCAATCGGAATCCCCGGCGCCTCGCCACCTCCCGTTGGTCGAGATCCTCATTGACACCGAGGCCGAGCTCCAGGAGTTGGTGGTGGCCTCGGGCCTGAAGGTGCTCGAGGCGATGCTGGAAGAGGATCGGGCCGCGGTGTGTGGACCCCGGTATGCACATCAATCGGAGCGGCAGGCCTCTCGCGCCGGGCATGCCCCCAGTCAGGTTGTGCTGGGCGGCCGGAAGGTCGCGATCCGGCGACCGCGCGTCCGCCGCGACGGCACGGAGGTGCCGCTGCCCACGGCGCGGGCGTTCACGGACCCTGACCCGCTGAACCGGCGCGTCGTTGAGCAGATGCTCATCGGCGTGGCGACCCGCCAGTATGCGCGGAGTCTCGACCCGCTCGGCGCCGATATCACCACGCGGGGCACGAGTAAGAGTGCGGTCAGTCGGCGCTTTGTGGCCCAAACGCAAACGCAGCTGGACGCGTGGCGGGCGACGCCGCTCGACGCCCTCGACCTGACGGGGCTCCTGATCGATGGGGTGCACGTCGGCGGGCACTGTATCGTGGTGGCGCTGGGCATTGATAAAACGGGCGCCAAACACCCACTCGGCCTCTGGGAAGGGGCCACGGAGACTGCGACGGTCTGTCAGGGGCTGTTGACCAATCTCGCGAGCCGCGGGCTCCGCACCGACCGGAGCCTCCTGGTGATCCTCGATGGGGCGAAGGCCCTCGACACGGCGGTGACCCAGCTGTTCGGTCGGGCCGCCGTGGTGCAGCGGTGTCAAGTCCAGAAGGGCCGGAATATCCTCGAGTATCTCCCCGACGCGCAGCGTCCCTGGGTGAAAGCGATCCTCACGCGCGCCTCTACGCACAGCAACGTCAAGACGGCGCAGCGTCTGCTGCAGGACCTGGCTCGTCGTTTGGACACCGACTACCCGAGTGCGGCCGCGAGCGTACGGGAAGGACTCGACGAAACGCTGACCGTGCTCGGCTTGGGGCTGTCAGAGCGCCTCCGACGATCGCTCGCCACCACGAACGCCATCGAGAGTCTCCTCAGCCGCACGCGCCATGTGAAGCGAAACGTGAAACGCTGGCGCGGTGGGACGATGGTCCTCCGCTGGGTCGCTGCCGGGGTACTCGAAGCGGCGAAGGGGTTCCGTCGGGTGAAAGGATGCAAGGATATGCCAGCGCTGGTGGCCGCCCTCCGGGCACGCGACGCACGGTTAGGACTCGGGGAGTCGTCAGAGATGGTCGCGTAGTCGTGAACCGAGCCGCCGCTGAATTTCAACAGCGCACGGGACATCCCCCTGCCCGGGCACGAAGCCCTGCTTGTGCGGCACCGCAGAGAGCCCACCCCCGTCCGGCCTCTCCGATAACGTGAGGCCCGCCTGCGCCATGCGCTCCCGAAAGTGCGCGATTCCCCAGGCGTCATAGACCAACGCACGCACGTCGTACCGCGCCACGAGATCCTGAATCCAGGCGGCGACGAATCCATAGTCCACGATGGCCCCAGGCGTGGCGGTCAGATACCCCTCGGCCGCCCACGTGCTGTACGGCACGGACTCGAGGTCCGACCGCTGCCCGATGGTGTCCTTGGGCGTCCAGGCATGCGCCCGCGCGGCGAACCGGCCCTCGGGCAGCGACCAGACCGCGACGGCGGCCGTGAGATCCCGCGTCCGGCTCAGGTCGAGCCCGACCACACAGGGGGCCTCCGCCACCGACGCCTCGTCCAGGGCCTCGACCACGACAGGGTCCCACATGGCCGGATCGATCCACGGCGACACGGCATCGGTCCACCGGCAGAACTGGAACCGCTCGACCTCGGAACGCTTGCTCGGCATGCCCAGAGCCTTGGCCGCTTGGTCCCGGATATACGCCACGCCTGGAATCACCGGCAGCGACGGACTCACTTTCGGCCAACAGGCTTCGTCCGCCCACGGGTCATCGTCCGTGTCGAGCGCACAGACGTAGGCGAAATAGCGATCATCGTCGACCGCCCCGTCGGCGATTCGTCCGCACGAGATCCGGGCGCAGCGGGATCGTTGGCTCACCGAGCCGCGCACTGATCAACAGGGCCGCCCGCGCCCGCCGTACGCTGCGGGCTCCGTCAACAAGCGCCTGCGTGCCCTGAGCAACCTGTGGCGGGTGCTGGATGGCCGACACGCCCCGAACCCGGTCGGAGGCCGACGAGATCGAAGGCAAGCCGCGCGCCCTCCCGTACGGCGTCATCCAGGCCATTCTCGAGGCGATGCCCGACGTGACACGGGCCCCACGTGGCACCCGGCGCGCCGCCGGGAGCCAGACCAAGGCGAGGTTGGCCGTCATGGCCTGGACCGGACTCGCACACGGGCAGCTCGCGGGACTCCGTCGAGACGACATCGATTGGCAGGGGCTGTCTCTCTGGGTCCGAGGGCGGCGGAAGGGCGCGGCCGGCCAGGCACGCAAGGGTCACCGAAAGCCGATCCTGGCGGAGGCGATCGCTGCGCCCCGGCGGTTCGACGACCTGGACTGTTGGGGGGACTTCTCACGCGCCTCGATGCGTAAGAGTCTACGGGCGGCGTGCCGGAAAGTCCAAGCGCAGTTCGCGCAGGATGGCCTCGCGATCGATCTGAGCCGGGTTCGGCCCTACTTCAGCCACTCGTACGCGACCGCGCTGCTGGCCGCCACACGCGACCTGAAGACCACCCAGCGATTGATGCTCGACGGCGCGGCCAGCACGACCGAGCGCTATGCGCGGGCGGCGATCGACCCGATGCTTGTGGCCGCGCTCGACCAGTTCAGCGCGCATGTCAGCCAGAAGCCATAGGCTGGAGACTCCCGTGCAACTTCATGCAACTTTCGCCGTGCGTTTCGGTTCGGAAGGGTTCGGGTGGGGTCAACCAAATTCCCAAATCACCTTAAGAAAAGTGGTGGGAGCTAGTGGATTCGAACCACTGACCCCCGCCGTGTGAAGGCTGAAACAGTATCAAGTTTTACTCTTGTTTTTTGGTTCTATAGACCATGTGCATATCTTGTGCAAATATCTCTGTCCTTTCTTTCGCCGAGCGCTCGCTCCACCTGATTTAAGGAATCTGAAGTACGGCTTCAACACGCCAGTCGGACACTGTCCCTGCCCCGCCCGCCTGGGAATCGGCTAGCACCGCAGGCATAGAGTCCCGGTGCGCCAGCGTGGCATTCGCCACAGCCACGCGACCCCTTCACCGGTACACCTTGTCGCGACGACCGACCCTCACCACCAGGACACGCAACGCACTGTCCTGAATGTCGCAGATCACACGGCACTCCCCGACCCGATAACGCCACACGCCACCTAGTGGGCCGGTCAGCGCTTTGCCCAGTCTCCGCGGGTCCTCCAGTCCCGCAACCCGCTCGTCCATGTAATCGACAATGCGTCGAGCCAGCAGCTTGTCGAGCTTGCGAAGCTGAGTCCGGGCGGTCTCGGTGTACTCAATCGTCCAAGCGAAGGGCATTTCTCACGTCGGCAGAGGAGTACACGTTCTCTGTGCCTCGACGAAGTCGCTCCAGCACATCCGCAGCAAGGTAGTAGTCCTCCATGTCCTCAAGGCCGCGCTCGATCAGCTCACGCAAGTAGAAAGCCTTGGTACGCCCGGTCTGCGACGCCAGAACATCAAGTCGGTGCTCGATTTCGGGAGCAAGTCGAATCGAAGTCGCCATGTCGTGGGTCCTCTACAAGCCAGTGAATATATGTATTCATCGTATCACGCCTGGTGGACGCGGCGATTGATCAGGTCCGCTTGTGTATCCTCTATATACGGGTCCTTGCAACCGATGTGCGCCCGTAGCTCAGGTGCATAGAGCGTCCGTCTTCTGGGGCGATCCGATCCCCAAGAACACAGGCCCGATCCAATGGTGCCACGGAGGAGAATGGATGATGAAGAAAGAATCTCCAAGCAACAGCGACGCGCTCGCCTTCAGCAAGAAGGCGCAGCTTGACAAGAAGGGCGCGCCGCCTGACGCGGATCTGTCGTTCAGCAAGAAGCAACAGGCCGACACGGCGCCGAGCCGACCAGCGACCGCGGACCTGCCGTTCAGCAAGACGAAACAGATGGGCAAGGCCACCGGCAGGAAGACACGCCTCGCGCGCTAGCGTGCTCTGACGGTCCACGGCGAGCCGAACCTCCCTTCCGCACCAATAAGTTGCAGCGAGCAGTGGTGGATTTTAGCTTGCACCTGGGCACTCGTCGCCTCACACTCGCGTTCCTTGCAGTTACGACTTCGATCCAGACAGATAGCCGGGATCGTGGACGCCCCATGCGAGGACGGTCTATAGTTTCCAGTCCTCCATTTCCCCGGGCCCCGTACGTATGCGAGCTGTACGCCGAGAGCGGAACCATGCCGAGACGGACCATGATGCTGAGCGTGTTGGTATCGCGTGGGAGGAGGCGCAGGTCGGCATCGAGGCGCGGGTGGCGCCTGGGCGTCAACGGGTGGGCGCGGTGAGGTGGGACGTCCTGAACCGACGGGCTGCACGGTGGTATCTGGGTGTCACGCTGACGCTGACCGCGGTCGGGGGCCTACTGACGTGGCTGGTCGTGCCGCCGACCGGCCTCGTGCGCAGTGTGTATGCCGATGTCAGCTTTGCCGGCGAACCCCTGTCCCAGGCACGGACTCCCGACATCAGCCTCGCGTTTCTAGACGAGGACCCCACGCTGCCTCGGCGATTCTTCAGCGTGGAGTGGCGCGGCTTCTGGTTCCTCCCGCGCGCGCAGGCCGTCGATCTGTATGTCGGTGCGGACGACCGCGTCGACATCCTGGTGGACGGCCAGCTCGCGCACCGGCGCAACCTCAGCTTGGGCATGGGCACGACCCGTGAGACGGTCACGCTGGGTGCCGGCCCGCATACGGTCGCCATTCGCTATGCACAAGACGGGGGCGGCATGCACCTCAACGTGCAACGCGCCTTTCGTGGCGGGCCTCCGGCCCCCTTCGCGCCCACTCGGCTGTTCCCTAACGTCCCTGACACCCAGGACGTTCTGCTCACGACCGGCACGCCCTGGCTGCTACGTGTCGTGGCCCTACTCTGGCTCATCCCCCTTCATGCGACTCATGCGTCTCGGCTGGCGCATCGTGGGGCGTCCTGCCGTCCGCGCGTGGCAGCGTGCGGTTGGCGCGTTGCCCGACAGTCCTCTGCCTGCACTGCCCTGGCCGCAACGCCTCGCCATCGTGCTCTTCCCGGCGCTGCTGGGGCCCCTCCAGCTGGTCGTCTTCGGGCCGCATCATCTCTACGCGAGCAACCTGGCTGAGTTCAGTGCCCCCTTTTGGAGTTTGGCACCCTACGGGCTCCCGGTCGTGGGATTGACGAGCGGACTCCTCGTCCTGCTGGGACTACTTGTGCCGCGTCGTCGGTTTCCCGCCTACGTCACCGCCCCTTCACCGTCGGGCTGCTGCTCTGGATACAAGGCAACCTGATCGTCGGCGACTACGGGCTCTTGGATGGGCAGCCCCTGGACTTCGCCCGACACGACTGGCGCACCCCCTATGAACTGGCGCTCTGGATCGGCGTGCCCGCGCTGGCCATCACTGCGGCACGCACGGTTGTGCCGATCGCCGTTACCGGAAGCCGGCTGCTCGTGCTGCTCCAAACCGTGGTGCTGGGGGCGTCCGCCGTGCAGGTGTCTGATGCGGTGCCGCAGTGGCAGGGTCCGCCCGAGGCAGTGTTTGAGCTGTCCGCTCACCGGAACGTGTTGCACATCGTGCTCGACACGTTTCAGTCAGATACGTTTCTTGAGATCGCGCAAGCGGATCGAGACGAGGTCGACCGACGGTTTGCGGGGTTCGAGTTCTTCGTTGACCATGCGGGAGCCTTTCCGACCACCTACCTCAGCATCCCGGCCATGCTGACCGGCGCGGCCTACCGCAATACCGAGCCGATTCCCGCCTTCATCGAGAACCAATTCGACCAGGAATCCCTCTTCAGTCTCCTCGGCGAGGCTGGATACGACATCGACTACCTGTCCGGCCTCTCTATGGGGCGCCACGCCACGAACGCCTACCGCATCGCGCGACCCTACACTACGTATCGCGATTACACCCGGTTTACGACCTGGCAACTCATCGACCTGGCGATGTTTCGGCATGCGCCGCATGTGCTCAAGCCGTGGATCTACAACGGCCAGGCGTGGCGATTACAGACCTCGGTCGGCGCGGGGCAGTCGAGCGATACCATCGCCAGTCGCCTGCCCCCGGTCAACGGCCAGGTGTTCTTCGAGGAGTTCACCCGACGGATGACCGTGGCGCGCGACCGGCCCGTCTACAAATTCCTACACGTGATGATTCCGCACCCACCGATCGCCCTGAACGAGCACTGTGCGGTGGTCGACCTTCGTGCGTTCACCCGGGAGAACTACACCGGACAAGCGCGGTGCGCCGTCCGGATCGTCATGCGGTTCTTGGACCGCCTCCGCGCCCTCGGGGTGTATGACGACAGCCTCATCATCGTGTCATCAGACCATGGTGCGGCCCTGCCGCCGCGCCAGATGCCCTCCGAGGTCACGCCGGCGGGCGACCTGGCGGTGATGACCGGGCGCGCGATGGCGCTCTTGCTGGTCAAGCCGCCGCAGCGCGAGGGCCCGCTTCGCGTCTCGACGGCGCCCACCGCGATCACCGACATTCCCGCGACGATTCTCGACCTGCTCGGGTTGCCCTCGGATCAGCTGCCTGGCATCCCGGCCAGCCGCCTCGCCGCAGATAGCCCGCGCGAACGCACCTACGCGTCGTATGGTTGGCGCAACGAAGATTGGCAGCAATCCTACTTCAGCTACTTGGACATCTTCTCGCTCACCGGCCGTCTCACCGACCCGCGCGCCTGGCGCTTCGTCGAGACGATCTACGACCCGACAACTGCGCTTGAGGATCGAGCCCGCGGACTGTTCAACGCCGAACGTGACGGGCGTGGGGAGTCGTTCCGGTGGACCGGCGCGACCGCCGCCTGGGCCGGCCCGCCGGACGCGCGCGGGTTCACGATTCAACTCCGTGCGACCGCCCCGATGCCGCAACACGTCCGTCTCACGGTGGGCGGCGAGGAGGTGGGAGAACTCGCGCTAGACGACCACGCCTGGCACACGCTACGCGTGCCCGTCCCGCTGACCGAGTCAACAACCAAGGGTGTTCGAGTCGACCTCGTCGTCGAGCCCACTTGGCGTCCCGAGGGCAACCGGCGACTCGGCGTGATGACCCGCCACGTCGAGTGGACGACTCGCCCGTGACGTCATCCCTCGGGCGCGGTGCACGGTTGTTACGCCACGTCGCGCATCGGCGTGCCTGGCCCGACCGCCGACCAGGCCACGAGCCGGCCCGCCCGACGGGATCGGATGTCCACGTGGACGCCCCAGCGGTAGGACCCGACGGCCCCGATCCGTGGGTCCTCCCTGGCCACCGCCCGCACGACCGCGTGAAAGCCCGTCTCGGTCCAGCCACCGGGCGGCACGAGATCGAGCGCCCGGCCTTGCACGTGCTGCGAGTGGCGGGCTCCGCTCACCGTTCGGTTGTGCGTCGGCGTCCGGTAGCCGCTCAGCACCCGCAGCGGATGATCGCCGCCGGCATGCCGGATGGCCTCGAACACCGTGGCCAGCCGACCCGCCCGGCTCGTCCGCCAGCGAACGGGATACGGCGTTCGGGCCGCATCGTGGCAGGCGAGCTCCGCCCACGTCAGATGAGGCGACGGGCCCGCCCTCTGGTCACGCCGCGTCATCGCGTCCATCAGGCGGCCTCCGTCGCGCTCAACATCACGGCACCGCCCGCCCCTGGACCAAGCGCTCGACCTGCTCGGTCTTCCGCGCGGACCCCGCCGAACTGCCGAAGTAATAGGCCCCGACCTGCGTGACGAGCGTCCCCAGCGCGCCGAGCATGATCATCAACGGGTCGTGGGCGGTGTCCGGGATCACGACGAAGATCATCGCCGTCAAAATGCCGAAGAATCCGACCATGACACACGTGGCGATATAGCCCGGCATCAGGTCCCGGGCGCGGACCTGGCGCAACCGAGCCGACGCGCGGTCCTCGGCGGCAATGCGAAGCTCATCGAGATCGTGCTCGCGCATCGTCGCCGCGAACGCCTGATCAGCCCGGCGCACGGCGGCCAGTTGCTCGGGGGTGGCCAAAGCCAGCGCCTGCTCCAAGCGATCCGGGTCGCTGTCCCGATCGACGCCCAAGGCCTCCGCCACGGCCTTAGTGGCCGCCCGCGCGATGGCCACGCCCACGGGCCCACCGGCTGCGCCCCCGAGCGCCTTGCCGAGCGAGGCGAAAATGTTTTTCATCGCCTTACCCGATCCAGGCGCCGACCAGGACGCCGAGCGTGAAGACGGCGGTCGTGACGATCAGGACCGCCCGCCCCGTGTAGCCCTGTTGGCGAGGGTGAACAACAGCGAGTCCGTGCGCTTCTCAAACGACGTGTCTGTGTGTCGTGGCATGGCTTCTTCCTCCTCCTTCTCGTCGACCGTTGCGGTCTCTCCACTGACGTCGGCGGCATCCAATGCGCCGGCACTCGCGGGCGACCAGGATCGCCGCGATGGTGCCGATGACCAGATACACGATCAGCCACGCGATCACGACGAACAGCACCAGATCCAGCATTAGAAGCCCTGCGTGAGCGTGACGCCGTCCACCGTGAACGTGACCATCGTCCCCGTTGATCCCGAGCGCCGGAAGACGGCGGCGGCGGCCTCGATCCACGCGGCCGGCGGACTCGCCGTATTCACCGCCGTGCGGTTGCCACCTTCGCCGTTGCAGTCCGACGCGGGCCGACACCATGACCTGCCCCCCTTAAACCGGTCCAGATCCAGCGTTAGGATCGTGGGCGGAAGGAGGAGGCAGGATGCCGACCAAGCGGTACAGCACGGAACAGATTGTCAGCAAGCTGCGGCAGGCCGAGGTGGAGCTGAGCCGCGGGCTCCGGGTTCCCCTGATTTGTAAGAAGCTCGGGATTAGCGAGCAGACCTACTACCGGTGGCGGAAGGAGTATGGGGGCCTGCGGCTCGACCAGGCCAAGCGGCTCAAGGAGCTCGAGCGGGAGAACACGCAGCTCAAGAAGCTGGTGGCCGACCAAGCCCTCGACAACGCGATCCTGAGAGGTGACCTCGGGAAACTTCTGAGCCCGCCCCGACGCCGGCAGGCGGTGGCCCATGTCCGCCACCAGCTGGGCGTCTCCGAGCGGCGGGCGTGTCGCGTACTGGGCCAGGCGCGGTCGACCCACCGGCACCCGGCGCGGGTGCCGGCGGATGAGCCGCGGTTGGTGGAACGGATCATCGCGTTGGCGACCGAGTATGGGCGGTATGGCTATCGGCGGATTACGGGGCTATTGCGGGGGGAAGGCTGGCGCGTGAATCACAAGCGGGTCGAGCGACTGTGGCGACGAGAAGGGCTCAAAGTGCCCCAGAAACAGCCCAAACGGGGCCGGTTGTGGTTGACTGAGAACGGCGGAGCAAAAATAGACTACAGAGCGGCGGGATGAAGCCGCCTGAGGGCGGTGGAAAACCAGACCGCTCGCGTGGTCCACCGAGCATTCCCAGGGTGTTTTGTGGAACACAGGAGGGATGTATCGAGTGGAGCTCTATGCGGCGGTGCGGCGCAGCGTGTATGTGGAGGGATTGAGCGAGCGCGCGGCGGCGCGCCACTTCGGGCTGGCCCGCGAGACGGTGCGCAAGATGCTGCGGTACCGCCGGCCGCCCGGGTATCGCCGGGCGCAGCCGATCCGGCGTCCCAAGCTGGACGCCTTCACGGGGATCATCGATCAGATCCTCCGCGAGGATCAGTCCCGTCCGAAGAAGCAACGGCACACGGCCAAGCGCATCGGCGAGCGCTTACGGGCGGAGCACGGCTTCACGGGCGGCGACACGATCGTCAACACCTACGTGCGCGAGCGGCGGCTGGGCGGGCAGGAGATGTTCGTGCCGCTGGCGCATCCGCCGGGCGACGCCCAAGCCGACTTCGGCGAAGCACTGGTCGTGATCGCGGGCGTCGAATGCAAAGCGCACTACCTGGTCGTCGATCTCCCGCACAGCGACGACGGGTTCGTGAAGGCGTTTCCGGCTGAGACCACGGAGGCGTTCTGCGACGGGCACAACGCCGCGTTTCGCTATTTCGGTGGGGTGCCGCGGCGCATCGTCTATGACAACACCAAGCTGGCGGTGGCGCGGATCCTCGGGGACGGCACGCGCCAGCGGACGCAGGTCTTCAGCGAGCTCCAGTCGCACTACTTATTCGACGATCGTTTCGGACGCCCGGGCAAGGGCAACGACAAAGGGAAAGTGGAAGGGCTGGTCGGCTACGCCCGGCGCAACTTCTTCGTGCCGATTCCACGGTTCGACAGTTGGGACGCGTTGAACGCCGACCTCGCGTGCCAGTGCCGCGCGCGGCGCGGGCGCCGGCTGCGGCGGCACACGGAGACGATCGGGGAGCGCTTCGCGCGCGACCGCGCGGCGTTGTTGCCATTGCCGCCGGTCCCATATGACGCCCGCGAGACGCGCCCGACGCGGGTCACGTCGTTGTCCCTGGTGCGCGACCGCCGCAACGACTACTCGGTGCCGACCGCCTACGGCCACCGGGAGGTCTTAGTGAAGGGCTCGGTGGACGACGTCGTGATCGTGTGCGGGAGTGACGAGATCGCCCGGCATCGGCGCAGCTACGGGCGGGAGGAGTTGATCTTCGATCCGCGGCACTACCTGGCCTTGTTGGAGCGCAAGACGGGGGCACTCCATCAAGCGGCACCGCTCGCCGGGTGGGCGCTGCCAGAGGAGTTCCTCCGGCTGCGGCGTCTCTTAGAGGCGCGGCTGGGTAAGCCGGGCACGCGCGAGTACGTGCAGGTGTTGCGGCTGCTCGAGGACTTTCGGCTCGACCACGTCCGCGGCGCCGTCCAGGACGCCGTGCGCCTGGGGGCGATCGGGTTCGACGCCGTCAAGCATCTCGTGCTGTGCCGCCTCGACCCCCGGCCGGCCCGCCTCAATCTGGCGCAGTATCCGCATCTGCCGGTCGCCCGCGTGGCCACGACCGCGGCCGCGAACTACCTGGCACTCCTGGGGGCCGAGTGATGACGAAACCCACCCTACTGCTCGAGGCGCATCTCAAGGCCCTCCGCCTGCCGACCTTCTTGCGCGAGTACGACAAAGTGGCGCGGCACTGCGCCCAAGAAGGGCTGGACTGTTCGCGCTACTTATTCCGCCTCTGCGAGCTCGAGCTCCTCGATCGCGAGCAGCGCGCCACCGAGCGCCGCATCAAGGCCGCGAAGTTCCCGGTCTTGAAGAGTCTCGAGACCTTCGAGTTCCGTGCGATCCCGTCGGTGAACAAACGCCTCGTGCTGGAGCTGACCCGCTCGGAGTATCTCGACCGCAGAGAGAACGTGTTGGCGTTGGGCAACTCCGGCACGGGCAAGACGTATCTCGCGCTCGCGTTGGGACTCGCGGCCTGTCAGAAAGGCTATCGGGTGCGCTTCACTACCGCCGCCGCGCTCGTGAACGAACTCCTCGAGGCCCGGGATGACAAGCGCCTGCTGCGTGTGCAGAAACAGCTCGCGAAACAGGACCTCTTGATCGTGGACGAGCTCGGCTACGTGCCGTTATCGAAGACCGGCGCCGAGCTGTTATTCGAGATCTTCTCCCAGCGCTACGAGCAAGCGTCGACGCTGGTCACCTCGAATCTGCCCTTCAACGAATGGACCGAGATCTTCGGCTCCGAACGGCTGACGGGCGCGCTGCTCGATCGGCTGACGCATCACGTCCACATCCTGGAGCTGAACGGCGAGAGCTATCGCCTCGAACACAGCAAGAAAGCCCGCCAGCCCGCGGCCGCTCCGGCATCCTGAAGCTTCCCCCCGCGACGCCGCTTTCAGGCACTCCGACCCACTGCCGGATGGTCTAGTTTTCCTCCGCCACGGTGGTCTAGTTTTGCTCCGCCCTTGACAGCAGGTGTCTGCCCGGTCTCAGTGCCACGCGCGACTTTCACCACGGGCTGCTAAAGCGCTTCTCATGACCGTGTGGTGCCCGGATAGCCGCAGTGTCGAAAGTAATTGCGGCATTCCTCGGGGCTGAAGTGCGGCAGACAGGCGCCGAGGAAAGGCCAGAGGGTTTCGGTGGATCGACAGCGGGCGGCGCGCACGAGGGCTTTGAGCTTCGCGAAGCAGAGTTCAATGGGATTGAGGTCCGGACTGTAGGGCGGCAGATAGCAGAGCGTGGCGCCGACGCGCTCGATCGCCTGGCGGACGCCGGCCACTTTGTGTGCGCTGAGGTTATCGGCGATGACGATGTCCCCGGGATGCAGGGTGGGCACGAGGATCTGTTCGATATAGGCGAGGAAGCTCGCCCCGTCGATGGCGCCGTCGAAGACCCCGGGCGCGGTCAGGCCAGTCACCCGCAGCGCTGCGAGAAACGTACTGGTCTGCCACCGGGCGCACGGCGCGTGGTCGTGGACGCGGGCCCCGCGGAGGGCCCGACCATACCGCCGCAGGAGATTGTTCGTCATGCCGGTTTCATCGAGAAAAACCAGGCGTGTCGGATCCCAGGTCGGCGCGGCGGCGTGCCACACGACCCGCGCGGCCGCAACGTCAGGTCGATCGTGTTCGGAGGGCCGGACCGTTTTTTTTGACGGTCACGTCCAGAGCCGCCACCGCGCGCCAGATCGTCGCCAGACTGGCCGGCGTGCCGAGCGCGTCCTTCAGCTCGGCTACGGTGCGATCCGGTTGCTCCGCGATCAGCGCGGCCAGGGTGTGCAGGTGCGGCTCCAACATCCGGCGCCGCCCGTGCCGCTGGACGCGCGGCGCGACTTCGCCCGTCTCCCGCCGACGCTGCTTCAACAGCCGCACCCACGACCCGCTCACGCGGTACTTCACCGCAACGTCCGCGGCCTTCATCCCGGCATCACTGTCGAGCAGGGCCCGTTCTCGGAGATCCATCGAATAGGCTTGCATCGGTCCTCCTGCATTGGTGCATGCAGAAGTACCACGACGAGCCCAAGCAGTACAAGGGCTATCTGAAAAGCGCTTTAGGTTCCGTAGACCACGGATCCAGAATTGGCACCCAATATGCTCCTCCCAATGGAAACGGCTTCCCATTCTTGGGGCAAGGGATCACGGCAAGGTCCCCCGAAGGTGAAGGATGAGCAAGAAGGCCAAGACTCGGTCGGTGCGGGAGGGCGACCGAGATACTCCCCGGCAAGCACCCAAAGCGCTGAAGCGGTCAGTCGTCCAGCTGCCTGCAGTGGTTGACGACGACGGCCAGCCGACGCTCGAAGGGTTTCGGTCCGACGAGCGATGGATGGTCCGTGCGTACGGCGACTAGTGGCCTGTACTCATTGAAGTAGTACTGGTACCGTGACGCGCTATATGGCGCTGACACTGACGTCCGATGAACGTACCGAACTGGAACGACGCGTTCGCAGTCTCAAGATCCGCGCGGAGGACGCGCGCCGCGCGCGCGTCATTCTGATGCTGGCTGACGGCGCATCGTACTCGGCGATCGAGGCCGCGGTGCCTTGCTACCGCGACTACGTCAATCGCTGGCGACGGCGCTTTCTGGCGGACCGCGTGGCGGGCCTGCAGCCGCGGTATCGCGGCCAGCCCCCGACGATTCTGACGCCGGCGATGGAAGCGCGCATTCTGGCGAAGACGAGGCAGCGTCCGCCGGATGGCAGCACGCATTGGAGCACCCGCAAACTGGGCCGGTTGCTCGGCATCCATCACAACCTGGTCGCGAAAACGTGGCGGCGGGCCGGCCTGCAACCTCATCGGTTCGAGCGCTACATGCGGTCGGACGATCCGGACTTTGAACAGAAAGCCGCCGATGTGATCGGGCTGTATCTCAATCCGCCGCAACACGCCGCGGTGTTCGCCGTGGACGAGAAAACGGCGATTCAAGCCCTCGATCGCTTGGTCCCGGTGCTGCCGCTGTCGCCGGGGCGCGCCGAACGGCACGGGTTCGAGTACTACCGCCATGGTACGTTGTCGTTGTTCGCCGCGCTCGATACCCAGTCCGGCGAGGTGTTCGGCCAGCCCGTGCCGCGCCACACCAGTGCCGCCTTTGTCCAGTTCCTCGGCGACATCGTCGCCAGTCAACCGCTGGGCCGCGAGATTCATGTGATCGTCGACAACCTCGCGACCCACAAAACATCGGCGGTCCGGGGGTTCTTGGCCGCGCACCCTAACGTCCAGCTCCATTTCACCCCGACGTACTCGTCGTGGCTGAACCAAATCGAACTCTGGTTCGCGAAGATCGAGCGCGACCTTTTGGCACGAGGGATCTTCACCTCCGTCGCCGACCTCGCTCGCAAGATCCGGCGGTACATCCGCCATTACAACAAGACGGCAAAACCGATCCGTTGGAGCTACCGAAATCCGATGCATCGAATTGGTAGTACTTCAGCGAGTACAGGCCACTAGTGTCCAGGCAAGCGCCTCCTCGTCGTCTCCCGTGGTCGTGTACTCCACGAGAGTTGCCGCCATTCTACAGACCTGACGCCACTCCGTCGGGGTCGAACGTACTGAGACGGTTCCAGAACACGAATGTCTGGATCTCTTGCCCATCGACCGTCGAGACCGGTGGCTTGAGGATGAGCTGGCCGTCGCGAAACTCGAAGGCGCGGCGGGCTTTGACGCCGACGTCGTTCGGATTGAGATGGCCGGCCCGCTGGTGCACGACCACGCCTTCCGCGGCATGCACGCTGAACGGACCGAAGTAGCTGACGTAGCTACGCATCGCGGCGTCTGCCTCGGCCGCCGTTGGTCGGAGTCCTTTATAGGGGACACGATCGGGGCGCATGAGATGCACCGCCATGTATCCGGACGGCATGTAGATGAGGTATCCCTCCGCGTACTGCGTTGTCGGGACGGTGCGACCATCGAGGGTCTGTCGCTCGATCCTGTCGATTTCCCAGAACCCGAGGAACCGCGCGTCATCGCCGGCGGCCGTCGACGGCTCGAGCCGCTCCCACACGTTCCGCAGCTGGATGCCAGTCGTGCCATACCCACACCCGCGGTTCGTGAGGAAGGAATCCGGACACAGCAGGCCTGGCGTGAGGACGAGCTGATCCGCTGAGAACTCGTAGAAAGGCTGCGTCTCGCCACCGGTCCGGCGTGGGTTGAGACTCCCGTTCATCTGATGTGACACGTATCCGTCGGCCACGTTGACCGCAAACGGCCCGAAATGCGCTGTGTAGCTCTCGACGGCGGCAAGCGCCTCTTCAGGTGTGGGTCCAATGCCGGCACTTCGCGGGCGTCCTTCCTGCTGTACGACGATCCCCATGCGCTCACCGTCGGACATCAGGTACCCCAGCTGATCCCCATGCCCTATCGTGGCGTGCACGAAATCGGGAAGCGGAGCGCCAGTCTGGTCGTAGCGTTCGACCCGCGCGAGCGTCCACATCCCGACGAACGCCGCGCGGGGATCGAGCGACTCAGCGACCGCATCGGTCGCGGCTGGGGCCAGCGCCGACTCTCCGCCCTGGCAGCCGGCAACGACGCTAACCAGGGCCACGCCCATGACGGCATGCGCGAGGAGGCGGTGTCGCGGGATGTCGCTCATCCTCGTCATCATTCTTGTTCTAACGCACTTCAGATGCAGTTCATGCGGATTGTAGCCTGCACCGGCTCCATCGGGATGCACGGAATCACCGCCGGGGGGTAACTACGCGACGCCACTTCTAGAAAGTCTTGTCGCGAATGGGCGCGACCGCGCGGTCGATCACCGACACGACCGTCGAGAGAACCAGCGCGTAACCGAGCCCACCCGCGGTCAGCGTCAAGAGCGACGCGGCATCCCTGAACAGCGATAATCGTGACACCGATATGACCACGAGCGGCACGAAGTAGAGGATCCCGTTCCAGCGCCCGATCACGCTCATCCGCAGTTGTTTCTGCCGGTGCAGGTAATAGGAGTCCACTACGTACTGGACGAAGGCAATGAAGATCAGGGCAGGCAGGATCGGTGTCACAAGCCCGGCCAGAGCGGCACCTGCCAACGCGCTCGTCACGAACATGAAGTCCGTGCCGTGGTCGAACAGCTGACCGTGCGGCGAGGCCGTTCCGGTCATACGTGCGACTCGTCCGTCCAGATAGTCGGTCGCGATCGCGACACACAGAAGAGCGAGCACGACGCCGGGGTCGAGAAACTCTGGCCGGGCGAACGCCACGGCAACTGGCACGACGAGCAGCAGCCGTACCACGGTCAGCGCATGTGCCATTACCGCCCAAACAGCTCACGCTGGGCCCGGGGCCAGAACACCACCCCAATCAGCGCGTTGAAGAAGATGAAGAAGTTGTGCTGCACGAACCCAAACGCCGCCATCTGGCCTTCGTTTTCGGGGAAAAGAATGACCCAGAACGTAATCGCCGCCGCTCGCATCGGTGTCGGTACGGCCGCCGCAAAGAATATGACCGGCAAATAGCCCAGGAGCGAAAGAAAGGAGGCCTCCACCCCGAATAGGGTCAACGCAAGCGTGTAGACAACCACCGCCGCCAGGAGTGCCGGCGAGCGGAACAGAAAGAACAACCCGTAGTGTTTGAGCGTGGCGATCTTGAAGGCATGGACAATTCTCTGGTTCCGCAGCTGGTGATCAGCAAAGAGTCTCCCCCGAAAATAGAGAATCCATACGACGAATACCACGGCGGCGGCCGCCGCAATGAACGGAATGAGGCCGAATACTTCGGGGAGCGAATCTCGGCTCAGGGCGAAGCCAATGGTGGCCCAGGTCAGCAGATAGAAAACCTCGCAGAACATGATGAACAGCATCACCGACGCCACTTCCCATCCAGGCACCTGGTCACGCCGGTTCAGGTAGTAGGCCATCGCACCTTTGCCTATTTGCTCGTTGAAGATGGAGATGATGTAGGCGCTCGCGCGAATCGGTAGGATGTCTCGGTAGCGGATCGGTTCAACAAACCAGTTGAGAGCCCGAGTGACGACCAGTGTGTCGACCAGGAAGTAGAAGCCCGAGTACGCCATCATCAGTGCCAACCAGGGCAGCCACCGCACATTGGCAAACACCTGCGTCATGTACTCGACGAGCGACAACGCTTCGCGCGCCGCGGCGCCGTTCAGGCGGTAATACAGATATGTGAAACACCCGGCGGTGATGAGTAGAAAGACGATGCGACCCCGTGTACTCGAGTGACCGGATGCACCCGGTTCGCTCTCGGACTCGGGCACTACGACGACACTCCACCGCGATGGGCGTTCTCCGGCAGGAGTTTCTCGAGGGTCGCCGCGAGCGGAGTGAGACTCACGCCAAGGTCGACGTCTGCGTTCGTTCGCACGGTTTCGTCGGCGGTTATCACTTCGATCACTGTTGGGCTCATGCCGCCGCGTCGGATCCAGCCAGCCATGGCCGCACCCAGCTTCGCACTCCAGACCGGTGTGGCCGCGATCGACACTTCGTGATCCATCAGCCGCCCGGTCGCGATGATCAGATCGCGATGAGTCACCGGTTCGGGGCCAACGAGCTCGTGGATGGCGACGCCCTCCACCCGACGGCTATAGCAGTTCAGTATGGCGTGGCCGAGGTCGTCCACATCCAGCGGACGGAGGACGTGGTTCCCACCACCCAGCATTCTCACCGAAGCCCGTGAAGCCATTCCGACGAGTGATCGCGCCCCCGCGGTGCCCGGACCCAACAGGATGGGAGTGCGGATAATGGTGGAGGAGATACCGGAGTGCGCGACGACCTGTTCGGCCACACCCTTCGAGCGGTAATACCGATTGCCCGAGTTGACGTCAGCGCCGAGCGAACTGATGAACACGAGGTGATCCACATGGGCGTGTCGACACGCGTCCACAACCGCCCGCGTTGCGTCCACGTTGGCGGTTTGATAACTCGAATGGTCGCTTTCAATGAGAATACCGGGCAGATGCACCAGACAGCTGACTCCATCGAGCAGCGCGACCAGGGTGTCCTTCTCGGCGTAGCGAATCACACATGGGGTGATTCCCGGACCGCTGGGTAGGGTCGCTGCAGCCTCTTGGGTGCGAACGCAGGCCCAGGCCTCGAGGTCTTCGCGAGACGCCACAAGCCTCAACAAGACCTTCCCTACGCTGCTGTTGGCTCCAGTGACCGCGATGCGCATCTATAGGGACCCGATGTCCTGCACTAGCGGGACGCCAGCTGTAGAATCATCTCGGTAAGGCAGATGGAAGACAAGACGTACGTCCGGCCGTCCCGCGACGAGGCGCTAGGTCTCGTCGGTGAATCTGACTTGCCTGCGCTCATGGCGAAGGCGTCCAAGCTAAGAGATGCTGGCTTTGGCAATGTCGTGACGTACTCCAGAAAGGTCTTTATTCCTCTCACTCACCTCTGCCGCGACGTCTGTCACTACTGCACGTTCGCTCACCCACCCAGACCTGGCGAGAAGGCCTACATGACGATCGATGCAGTCATCGACGTCGCCCGACGGGGTGCGGCTGCAGGCTGCCGCGAGGCCCTCTTCACCCTCGGGGACAAACCGGAACTGAGATATCCCCAGGCTCGAGAAGAGCTCGCTGAGTTGGGGTACGCAACGACCGTTGCATATCTCCTCGCAGCGGCTAAGGCCGTCTTCGATGCCACCGGTCTATTCCCCCACGCAAACCCTGGAGTCGTCACGCGTGATGAACTTCTCGCACTTCGGGACACCTGCCCGTCGCAGGGCATGATGCTCGAGAGTGTGTCGAGTCGTCTGCTCGAGCCAGGCGAAGCGCACTGTGGCTCCCCTGACAAGGATCCGAAGGCGAGGCTCGAAACAATCAGGGCGGCCGGCGAGCTCAAGATTCCCTACACGTCAGGCATTTTGATCGGTATTGGCGAGACGCGGGAGGAGCGAATCGAGTCGCTGCTTGCGCTGCGTGATCTCCACGACACGTATGGTCACATCCAGGAGCTCATCATCCAGAACTTCAGGGCGAAAGAGGACACCGCCATGGCCTCTTCTCCCGAACCAAAGCTGAACGATCTCTTATGGACGATCGCCATCGCCAGAATCATCTGTGGGCCTGACCTGGCGATTCAGGCGCCTCCGAACTTGAGCGCAGGGACATTTAGCACCTTGATCCGAGCCGGGATCAACGACTGGGGCGGTGTCTCTCCCGTGACGCCTGACCACGTCAATCCCGAGGCGCCGTGGCCGCACCTGGAGTTTCTAGCCAAGAAGACTGAAGCGGAAGGAAAGGTCCTCGTTGAACGGCTCACCGCATATCCTCGCTACGTACAAGAGATGGGTACGTGGATCGCAGAGGATCTGAGAACCGCGGTCATACGGGGGTCGGATGCCGAGGGATTTGCACGAGAGGATTCGTGGTCTCCGGGCGATGGAGATGCGCGACTCCCCGAGACGTTGTTGGACCGAATCGGAACACCAGCTGCCTTGAACCTATCGGCGAGGATAGAGGACCTGTGCGCCAAAGCAAGTCACGGCGTTGGGCTCACAGAGGTGGAGATTGCAGAGCTCTTCACGGCCCGCGGGGATGATCTCGTTGCCGTCTTGAGGGCTGCGAACCTGCTTCGCCATCGGGTAAATGGTGATGAGGTCACCTACGTCGTCAATCGGAACATCAACTACACGAACGTCTGCTACTTCCGATGTCAGTTCTGTGCGTTCTCCAAGGGCAAGCTCAGCGAGAATCTGCGAGGTGCGCCGTATGACCTGGATCTTGATGAGATCAGCCGCCGGAGCCTCGAGGCCTGGGAGCGGGGCGGCACAGAGGTCTGCATGCAAGGGGGAATCCATCCGGACTATACAGGCGAGACCTATCTGGAAATCTGTCGAACGGTGAAGTCAGCGGTCCCCGCGATGCATGTTCATGCGTTTTCGCCGCTAGAAGTGTGGCAGGGCGCCGAGACTCTCAACATAGCGCTGCGAGACTTCTTGATGCGCTTGAAGGACGCGGGATTGGGAACGTTGCCTGGGACTGCGGCCGAAATCTTGGACGACGAAGTCAGACAGGAATTGTGTCCGGACAAGCTGTCCACGGATCAGTGGTTCGAGGTCATGGAAACCGCACACGATGTTGGGTTCAAGACGACGGCCACGATCATGTATGGCCACATCGATCGCCCCATCAACTGGGGCAGACACCTGAGAAGAATTCGGGACCTGCAAGAGCGCACCGGTGGTTTCACAGAATTCGTTCCGTTGCCTTTCGTCCACATGGAAGCACCGATCTATTTGAAGGGGAATGCCCGCAAGGGTCCGACGTTTCGAGAATCGCTACTGATGCATGCGGTCGCACGATTGGCGTTGCATCCGGTCGTTCCGAACATTCAGGCGTCGTGGGTGAAGATGGGACCCCGCGGTGTGGCTCAGTGCCTCAACGCCGGAGTAAATGACCTGGGCGGCACCTTGATGAACGAAAGCATCACGCGGGCGGCTGGGGCATCGTTTGGTCAGGAGCTTCGGCCCGAGGAGATGGAATCGCTCATTGCAGAGCTGGATCGAATTCCAAGACAGCGTTCGACAGCATATGGTGAGCCGCCGGCGCAACAGGTGAGACGATCATTTGGCGCTGCAGAGCTGCTCCCGACTCTCCAGGCGCCTGCTGTCGGCCAGTCTCGGGTAGGTACGACGGATGAATCGATTCGACCTGCCTTCTGTAACCTCTAGCATGCCACCGCTGGGCGAGCAGAAGATTTCCCAGGTGCGGACCGGCCCCGGCCGCACCCATTAGCTGGACAACCTGGCCAGCCAGCTCAGTACCTGTCCTTCGATATACCCGCTCACCCCAGGCACGAACAGAACGATGAGTACCACGGCGGCCATCACACCGAGGACGACCAAGGAGAACCGTTTCAACTGGGGACTCCGCCCGTATCCGAGCTGCGTGGGGCGAGCTCGAAAAGCCACGTTGTCCCCGCCTCGATGTCACCGGGCGATATCTGGTTTCTATACTTGCGCCGGATCTCGGCGGTTACGCCCTCCACCACGGCACCCGTCTCGATGCGCACGAGCGTACGCTCGTACCTCTTGCCCGCGATGCGCACGATAGCCCGGCCATCTCGTTCCGCTTGGACCGGCCATCGTTTCCAGAGACGTCCGATTCTGCTACCCATATAGCTAGACACGACATAGATTCTTCCGTCATGCTCCAGCACCCAAATCCTTCGGGACCGGGGAGGGTCGAGGAGCTGCAACTCGATGGTCCCGATGTCGCGTGCGAAACTCCAGTCTGGCTCTGGACCGGTTATGAGCTCGCCCGCCACGAGCGGCCCGCCACCGAACACCACAGATGGTCCGTCGGAGAAACCCGATGTGACCGCCAGAGTAACGATCGCGACGATCGGGATAAGGAGGAGGACACCGATCGCCATCAACAGTCTTTGAGCGATTTTCATAGTTCACTCGCCTCTCGTTGCCTGTTGGTTAGGAAGACCGATTTCTCTCGCCGGGACCGCACGTTAGATCTCTTGCAGTGAGGGCTGAATCGTGAGCAACAGGCCCACGTCTGTATCCTGACTCGGAGCCAACAGGAAACCCTCGTCTTGGATTCTGACCGTGAAGGCAAAGTCTCCCGCCAGCAGGGGAACGCCGGTCAACATTCCATCAGCAGACAGCGAGATTCCTGGTGGTAGTGTGCCCGTGACGACAGACCATGTGTCACCGGCGTCGGCCATGATCTGGAAGTCATACGCCTCGCCGACCCGGCCGTCGGGTAGTACAGGCGTCGTGATGGTGACCACATTTACGCATCCGGCCAGGAGACCGCACGACAGGACAAATGCCAGCAGGGTGACCAGCCGAGGTATTACTGAGTTCGTCTTCGTCATTCGCTGAGTCCGTTCTGGCCCTACCGGATCGGGCTGACGTCGTCGTGGCCGAATCGGGAGCCGACTCCTCATGTTACTGCTCCGCGTAGACGGCGAGTTCGTTCCCGCTCGGATCCGCAAAATGAAACCTCCGTCCCCCTGGGAACTCGAACGGTTCTTTGACGACGTCGCCCCCGGCTTCGCGCACTCGTGCGAGGGTCGCGTCGAGATCGGTTGAATACAGGACAACGAGTGGCCCACCCCGCGCCACCTGATCGACCAGTGCCATTCCCCCCATCTCGCGTCCGTCCCCTTGAATCCCAGCGTACGTCGGCCCGTAGTCGTTGAACATCCAGTCGAACGCAGCTGCATAGAACCGCTGCGCCTCCGCCATGTCAGTGACACTGAATTCAATGTAGTCAATGGTGTGGTGACGCGACGTAGGCTTCATTGCTACCGACTCTCCACTACTCGCCCGTATTCTATGTCCAACTGGTCGCCGGCTTCAGCACCCGGACAGCATTCCTCTAGACGGCGGACGAAACGCGGCCTGCGGGGACTTCTCGGCCTGAACGGTGTCCATCACGTAGACATCACAGTCTCTCGCCGGGACACTAGAACCGGAACGTGTAGTTCAGCTTGGTGCTCAGGCCCTGGCTCAGTGTCGTGAACCGCTCGTCGAGCCGATCCGCGCTCAGATTCTGCCAGTTCTGCGTGTAGACCAGGTAGAGGTCGTTCCCGGGCGCGATGATCCATCGCGTCTTGAGAAAAAGCCCGATGATCTCAGAGACGTCATCGTACTGGACGTCGCCGGTGACCGAGGACCAGGGGCTGATGTCCCAAGCCGTGTTCAAGCGGAACAGGTTCGTATCGAAAGCGCCCTGCGGAAGGGTAACCTCGTTGCGCTCATATTCGAGACCAAGCTCGACGCCTCCGGCTGGACGGTAGCCGAACTCGACCTCGTAGCCGACCCGGTCTCCGCTCCAGAAGCTGCCGCCCCCGACGCCCACGTCCAGGCTGATTCGTTCCTGATTCGGCGTCCCTCCGCTCACCTCCCACTCCCACGTCCAGTACTCCCCAGGCAGGATGACGATACCGTCGTTGATCTCGAACGCACGATCGAGATACTCGAACTGCCGAGTGACGCCGACGTCGAACTCGGCGCTGTTCTCGAATTCGATACCGAGGAGGTCGAATTGCCACTGTCGCTCCTCGGGACGACCGGTGTCGATGGACGCCAGGTATCTGAACTGTGTGCCAAACTCCAACTGCCGGATCCACGAGATATCGGGGCGGGGACGCCAGGTCACATTGGGCTCAACCCGTCGAAAACCGTTTCGGGTGACGAAGCCCACCGCCGGATCGTAGAAGCTCCCAAACTCCCGGAAGGAGAGGTGCATCTGCCAGATGTCGTTTGGGAAATCGACCCGAAAGCCGCGCGCCGAGAGGTCGGCCACCGACTGGTCCGCAGTGGGCTCCGGATTCGAGTTCCACACGAAGAAACCGTCGAACTGAAGGTTCTTGTCACCGAGAAACCGCGAGGTCCGGAGGTCCAGATCGATGCCCGCCGTGTGGTTGTCGGCGGGGCGATTGCCTACGGTGTCGGCACCCCCTGCGCGTCGCGTGTAAATTGCGCCGATCGACGACTCCGCGAAGATCTGCCTCTTGACTCGAGCCACGGTGAAATCTTCGCTTCCGATGCCCAAGTGGTCGTCCGTCCCCACCTGTAGGAATCCAAGCTCGTAGCGCCCAGCTTGCCCACCGAGTCGGGTACCGAACTGGATGGGGACCGGGTTTCCTCTGCGAAGGCCAATTCGCCGGCTGAAATAGGGCTCCGCACCGTTTCGGGGCGCGAAGCTGAACACGCCCGACCCTTCGAGGAAAAAATCACGCTGTTCGGGAAACCGGAGGGGAAAGCGAGTGAGGTTCACTCGCCGTTGGTCGACTTCCACTTCCGCGAAGTCGGTATTGAAGGACGCCGCGGCCCGTAGGCTCGGGGTGATGGAATACCCAACGTCAAATCCCACGTCTCGTGGGTAGTTCGTCGAGTCGGCCAGACGTGTCTGTCGGGTCCACCCTGCGACCGCGTAGGGCTTCACCTCGAGACCGATGCCTTGGGACATGTCGGTGAGACCAGTCAGGCGTCCGGCGTGGACCGGTCGGCGCAGCCCCTCGGTTCTTCGGTGGCCCGTCCAGAGAATCTCTTCCTGTTTGCGGCGTATGGTCCGTTGGAAGTTGATACCCCACGTGTCCGACTCGTTGTCGAAGTTCAGGGTGCTCCATGGAATCCGGATCTCGGCAGACCACCCATTATCGAGGCGTTGGACACGCGCCTCCCACACGCCGTCCCAGGCCTTGTTGACGTTGCCTCCTGCTCTGAGTAGACCGTCTCCCATCAAGCCTGCCGGGTTGATCTCGAAGAAGTATCCGGTCCGGCCGTCCCGGAAGGTATCAAGGATCCACATGAACCGGTCGTCGGTGCCGAGGCCTTCATCGCGGCGCTTTTGGTATGCGAGGATACCGCCCGGGTCATCGAAGAACATCGCGCCGATAAAGAGTGCCACGCCATCGACCAGGATCCGGATCTCGGATGCCTCGGTGGGCTCGGCGCCCTCGACAGGTTCTTGCTGCTTGAATTCGGTGATCGGCGTGGCCGTACGCCAAGCGGACTCGCCGAGGAGACCATCGAGGTCGATGCTCTGGCCCACCGGTACGGTTGCGGCCCTGAGGACCGTGGCTTCTGCAGACGGAGAATCGTTCTGGGCAGTGTTCACGTTCTGCGCTGAACCCGGCTCGGTCGTCACGAGTAGAGCCACGATGAGGAGCACTGGGGAAAGCCCGGCGCGGGACAGGACCCCACGAGTCGATCCCGTCATCGACCTCGCCAGAACCTCAATCGGCATTATTGGGACGAACCTGGCGATCCGAGGGCGGTGGCAGGGTGTAAGGGCATCGGTCGATAAACACGAATCGCTTGAGCGCGTCGAAACAGTTCAGAGGCGCGTCGGCAACGAACACACCACTACCTACCGGTTGCAGCTGATTTCGGACGCCGGCACCGATTTTGACCATTCTACGTCGCGGCGGTCGATGGCTCCACCAGCCTCGTCCGGCCTGATCCAGCTTGGTTCAGCACACGTGGGAGGCCAGGGCCCTGGTAAAGGAAATGGGGAGATCGCGCGTATAGTCATACGAGAGAATAAGCGGTGTGCGCACCCGGAGTGACTACGAATCGGCATGATACGGAGGCCTCGATGAAGCGTCTGATCCTACTATTGACCGTCTTCGCGACCCTGGCACTAGCGCCGATGGCGCTGGCCCAGCCCACCTCGTCCGGGGAGGCACCGGATGGCTCTTCGCCGCGAACGTCCTGGGGTGTGCCCGACCTACAAGGAGTCTGGGACCACGGCACTGCGACGCCCATCGAACGACCGGATGAGTATGAGGGGCGTGAGTTCCTGACTGCAGAGGAGATCGCCGAGGCGAATGTCCGGGCCACGACCTTCGCAGCCTCCGACCGCCGCTCCGAGCTCAGCGCAGAGCGCGACGTCGGTCTTGCCTACAATCAGTTCTGGTGGGACCGTGGACTTTCTGACGGGCGCACCGCGCTCATCATCGACCCGGCCGACGGCAAGATCCCGGAGCGGCTTCCGGAGGCGGTCGCGCGAGCGGAGGCACGGCGAGCGGCGGCCCGACCTCGCGAGAATTCGGAAAACCCTGAAGACCGCAATCTGTGGGAGCGCTGCCTCTCGCGCGGCGCGGTCCGACTGGGTGGCGCCTACAACAACAACTTCCAGATCTTCCAGACCAAGGACCACGTCGCGATCCTGCTGGAGATGGTCCACGAGATGCGGATCATTCCGCTCGACGGCGGCTCGGAAGCTGCGCAGACCCCCACCCAGTGGCTCGGCCGGTCTCATGGACACTGGGACGGCGACACGCTCGTGGTCGAGACCGCGCAGTTCTCGGGACAGGCACCCTGGCGCGGCTCTAGCGAGAACCTCAAGGTGGTGGAGCGCTTCTCGCGGCCGGATGCGAGCACCCTACGGTACGAGGTCACGTTCGAGGACCCCACCACGTGGGTCGCTCCGTGGACCGCCGCCCTGGATATGCCCCAGACCGGTGGTCTGCTCTACGAGTACGCCTGCCACGAGCGGAACTACGGCATGGAGAACCTACTCCGAGGAGCCCGGGTGGAGGAGACACTCGCGACCGGTTCTCGGTAGACTTTCACAAAGAGTCGGGTCGGTCCAGCGAAGCGAAGCGTGCCCCCGGCCTATTCCTGGCGAACCCGTTCGATGGCTGCCGTCAACTGCGTCTCGGCCTCCTGCCGGGCCTCGCGCACCGCCGCTTGAAACGCTGCCGCTGCCTTCCGTCGACTCGCCTGGTCAGCACCATCGACCTCTTGCGTCGGGACACCTGTACTGAGGGCATACCCCTCTGATCGGCCGTCAGATCGCGGCTCGCGTCGAACTCGTCGTTGTGGAGTCACCAGCGGAGGGACCACCGCGAAAACGATCAGCGGAAGGACAAGCCACGACAGCCAGGGGACGTTTCCAGGCGTTCCTGGCACCGGCTCCGTGAGCCGGCCGACCAGGAAGCCGAACAAGAAGACAGAGACTGCTCCGCACAGGGCCGACAGGGCGTCGGCCACTCGTAACCAGTGTTGATCGTGTTGGTAGGGTTCACGAACGGTGAATAGCATCGGGCACCGCCTTACCGGTCGGTGCGCCGCCGCTACACCCTCTCAAGAATCTTCCCCGTCAGCGCCTTGAACGATTCGACAACCGCGCTCCGGGCGCGCAGTAAATCGTCAGCGTACTGCTGTTCAAGCTCCTTACGCACACGGGCTAACTCGGCCGCATGGCGCTCGGCTTCCTCTTGTCGAACCCGCCCGATGGCCGCAGTCAGCTGCGTCTCGGCTTCCTGCTGGGCATCGCTCACCGCGGCTTGAAACGCTGCCGCCGCGACCTCGGCTGTGAGGGCATCTGTCTCGCTAGTCGTTTCTTCCACCCCTGGCTCCTCGTTCAACTCCCAGCGTTCGGCCGAGTGCAGCTCAAGCTCATCGATCTGATCTTCAGGCGGAAAGACTGCGAGTGTATCGCGGTCATCAGCAAGTAAGTCGCCGCTCCGGCCGCCAAGTTCTTGCACCGACGCCTCGAACCGGTTCGGCGCGAGGCCTCGCCACCAAAGTCGTTTCTCTCCGGCCGACGGGTCTCCCGTCGGTATGGTCTTTAGGCGCTCCGGTCTCGTAGCCACCGATTACGATTTTGCAAGAACTCGACCTCGGCACTAGCGTGAAGTGACGTGCGAGATTGCGTAGTCCCGAGGGCAGGACAACAGGGAAGTCACCCTGGACGCAGGCTTTAGTCGTCGTCCAGGCGACTCCGATTTCGATGCGAGCCAGGGTCGAGCAAAGCGCCGACGAACGCCCCTACCATGACCTTCTCAAAGCGCCGGGCAGAATAGCCGAGGTCGACGACGAGTTCCTCCCAGACCTTCACCGACGACTGCCCGGTGAGCCAATCTCCGGCGCTTAGGGTGGTCCAGCGTGGCGACAGATCCCCCCACCTCGAGAGACGTTTCGCGACTTGGTACGCGCCCCGGCGCCTGTTCTGTAGGCGATCACCCCAGGCCCGTGCCACGGCCGCATCGCTGTGTCGCATGGCATCGGCAGCGCGCACGATCGGGTACAGCAGCGGATTGTAGGTCGCCAGAAACGTGGCCAATCGCTCCAGCAACTGCTCCGGCGTTCGGGCCGCGCGCAGTGGTGCCAGGTGACCCTCCAGGTCGAGCCGCTCGTCGGTGTAGCGGGCCATCGCGATGAGCAACTCTGCCCGGTTGGCAAAGTGGAGATAGACGGCCTGTCGGGACCGCTGTGCGATCTGGGCCACTCTGCGCACGTTCACCTCGTGCGGGGGCTCTTCAAGCGCCTTGATCGCCGCTTCCAAAATGACGACTCGCGTGTGTGATGATCTTGACACGATGTCAAGCATCACTAAGATCGGCACGGTCGTCCTCGCGCTCGCGGTGCTCGGGTGTGCCAGCGCACCAGAGTTGGCCTCTGTCTCTGCTCCGGTGTCAGTCCCGGCCCACACGCTCTTCCGGGACATATCCGTCTTCGACGGGGGGACGATGCGGTCCCATCAAGACGTCCTGGTCACCGGCTCGAAGATCGAGGCAGTCTCCGACACCGGGACCATCGATGTCCCACCAGAGACCCTGGAGCTAACCGGGACCGACCTCACCCTCTTGCCGGGCCTCATTGACAGTCACACGCACCTGATCTCTGCGGGAGAGAAGCATCCACCCGCACCGGACCCCAGAGCGATCGGGAAAGCCTTCCTGTATGCCGGAGTCACCACGATTCTCGTCACCGCGGGATTCGATGAAGTGGTCTCGTTCAGGCATCAACAGCGAGAGGGGATCGCACTGGGTCCCACCGTGTTTTGGGGCGGACCTGGACTCTCTGCGCCCGGTGGGCACCCCATTCCGTTGCTGCGGGCGATGCTGCCGTGGCCCGTGAGCTGGTTCGTGACACGAAACATTCCTACCGCCACGGACGGGACAGACGCGGCCATGCGGGTCCGGGACATCATCAGCGAATACCATCCCGACTTCGTCAAGATCATCTACGACGACCTACCCCCCGGCTCTTCCCATCTCTCCCGTGACGCCCTCGGTGAGGCGATTGCGGAAGCCGCCGCTCAGGGACGACGCGCCATCGTCCATACGACGACGCCGGAGGACACGATGGACGCGATCGACGTCGGGGCGGCCATTCTCGCGCACGTGCCTCAACGCGGCGTGCTCTCCGACGAGCAGGTCGCGCGCCTCGTGGCCGCGGATGTCCCGATCGTGACAACCGTGCGGCTCGTCTCGGCCAGCTACGAGCTCGCCGCTGACGGCCCGATCGCCATAGAACGCGAGTCGAAGACGTGTTCGTGGGCGGGGTTCGCCTCCAGCGCCACGGGATCTAACACCACCGCCCAGCCCCGCTCGAATGGTCCATCGTCAGCGGCCCACACTGTCATTTGACGAGCTGCACCTGGTTTCGTAACAGTGTACCAGCCGTCGTCCCGAGCTTGAGCCTGAGTCAGAATCCCAGGTTTCTTCGACGCGGGCTCGATGAGGCGAAGACGGACGCGTGACCTCAACATTCGCGGTGCATTAATCCAACGCCCTGGCGATGACTGAGGTGTGCTCATGTCAGTCGCTCTACGTACTCTTTGAGCGCGACAGCGTTGTTGAAGCGCGATTCTCGTGAGGCGAAGACGAACGTGACTTTGCCAGATCGAATGCGCTCGAGGACCGGATGCAGCGAGTCCTCACGCTGGCGCAGTTCCCTGAAGTACCTTCGCTTGAACTCTGGCCATTTACCCGGCTCATGGTCGAACCACCGTCGCAGTTCAGTCGAGGGAGCGGTTTCCTTGGGCCAGAGGTCGATCTTCGCGGCCTGCTTAGACAGGCCTCGAGGCCACAGCCGTTCGACCAGAATGCGGCAGCCGTCTGATCGAGACGGTGTTTCATAGGCACGTTTCAGAAAGATCGGCACGGGTCCCGTTGGAGCATACTGCGGCGCGCGGTCGGACGGAGTTGCCCGGATTTGAACCGGTGATGGAGGTTTTGCAGACCAGTTGAGTATCGCTAACGTGTTGGTTGTCTTGCCTTGTCTTAGGTCGTGATCCCTCGTCTGACCCGGTGTTCGGGCGTTCGTGTTCCCTTAAGGTAAAGACCCCGCCGTTCGAAGGACGCCCGCGTCGAAGCCGGCGTGCTGCTCAGGCAGTTGCAGCGCGGCGTTTCGCTTGGACTCCCGCACTCGCGACCGATGCCGATGGTCGGGACGAAGTGTCATGAGCACAGAATCAACGACGCGCACACAACCTGGCGGATCATCTAGCGGTGTTCACGCCCTCGCGACCCAACAAGCGACAGTGTTCCGATCGGTGCCGAGCTGAGGCGTCACGGCGACGAAAAGAAGAACGAGTCGCCGAGTGGCTCCGTCGGGCGCTGCCGGATGACCCGGGGCGGGCGGAGTGACTCAAAGAGTACTGTGAAGTTGACAAACCGCACCTTACGCGGTTCAGAACCGGTACGCACGGATGATCTTGACCGCTGCCTTACGGTTGAGCGACTCTCGCACCTCGTCGTCGATCCAGTTGTGCGTGTAGACGAAATAGAGGTCGTCGCCGGGGCGGCTGATCCAGCAGAACCGAAATTGCCAGCCCAGCGTCCGGCTGACGGTGTCGTACTGGAGGTTACTAACGAATGACATCCACGGACTCGGCTGCGCGTTGACGACGCTGCGGACCAACTGGGTCGAGAAGGAACCCTCGGGCAGATCGATCTGGTTCCACTCGCTGTCGAGGCTCAGCGCGAGGCCCGACCGCGGCCGGATGCCGGCGCTGAGCGATAACTCGCGACGGTTTCCGGAGAAGAAGCTGCCCCATCGGTAAGAGGATTGCACAGCCAGCGTTCGCCGACTCGCCGTCCGGAGCTCGATCTCGTAGCGCGTGAAGTCGTAGGTCCGGCCGCTCGGGAGGACAATGCCCTCGTGGATGTTGAAATTGCGCTCGAGCCGCTCGAACGTCGGCGTGACACCGACGCGCACACTGTCGCCCGAGTGCAATTCGACCTCAAAGGGGGTGAGACGGACCTCGCGCGTGATCAGCTCGTTCCGCAGATCCCAAAAGAACCGCATATTGTTCCCGAAGGTGAACGAGCGGATGAGCGGGTGATTGGCTGGCCGCGGAGAGAACCGCACGACCGGATTCAAGCGCCGCAGGCCATTGCGCGGCACGAACCCAAGGGCGGGGTCATAGTACTCCTGTAGCTCGCGGAAGGACACCAGCCCGCTCCACGGGTCGTTCGGAAGGTTCAAACGTAGGCCGTAGGACGCGCCCCCGCCGGTGCCAAGTGGGTTGGTGTTCTCGACGAAATAGCCCCCAAACGCCGCGTTTTGCGCACCCAGAAACGTCGACGTCACCAGGTTAAAATCGACCCCGCCCGTTTGCAGGTGCGGCCCACCCTCACGCGCATGCCGCCAGGTGTAAATCGTGCCGACGTAGGATTGTCGGAGTATGCGCCGCCGTACCCGGATGGCGGCGAAATCCTCGCCAGGCGCGTCTGCCGTCTCGCGGGTCCGTACTTGTAGCAGGCCGACGTCCCACCGGCCGGCTTACGGCACCGAAGAAGCCGAGAGCACTCGTGCCTTGGTAGCTTGGCCCCCGCTTTGGTCAGCATGATGTTCCCCGGCTTCAGATCGCGATGCACGATCCCCTGGCGGTGCGCCTTGTCCAAGGCATCCGAAATCTCGATGGCAAAGGTCAGTGCCTGATCGAGCGGTAACGCGCCTTTCTCCAGCCGCTGGGCCAGCGTCTCGCCTTCCAGGTGTTCCATGACCAGGAAGTTGATGCCGTCTTGGCTACCGATGTCGTAGAGCGTGCAGATGTGCGGATGGTTCAGGCTGGAGATCGTCTTCGCCTCGCGCTCGAACCGTTGCTTCAGATCGGGATCCGCGGCCACATGCGCGGGCAGTACTTTGATGGCGACGGTGCGGTCCAAGCGGGTGTCGCGGGCTTTGTAGACCTCACCCATCCCGCCAGCGCCGAGGGGGGCTTCGATCTGATACGGGCCGAGTGAGGTGCCTGCTGAGAGAGGCATTAGTGTTTACGGCTGGAACTCCTTATCCATCACGTAGACCTTCACCGTCTCCCGCTTGACGCCGTCCTGTTCCATCGCGGCCACGTTTTCTGGGGTGTCCATCATTTGCAGGAACTTGGTCGCGTCCGCCGGTTCAAAGCAGGCAGCGATCTCGTTGCCATCGTTGATAGCGATACCGATGGAACCGGTGACGCCCATATTCTTGAAGTGCTCACCATGGGTGCGGAATTCCGTCTCCCACTTCGCGGTATCTTCGACCTGTCCGACAACAACGACTTTCGGCATGGCAGTTCTCCCGTGGTTAGTTAGTAGTTGCGATCAAATAGTTCCGTGGGCATGCTGACCGTGCCATCGGCGTACACCTCGACGGCCATCATTCGGGTGCCCTGCCGGTAGTAGAGTTCCGAACCGCCAGCCGACCAGGTCAAGTGGTTGCCCCCCCCGATCGACACCGGAACTGTGGGTCCGGGACCGGGATACGGCTGTACATAGATCTCCATCTGGCCCGACTGGTCCGCGCGGTATGCCAGCCAGCGACCATCCGGCGACACCTGGGGGTTACCCCGATTTACGAGCCCTCCTTGCACGACTGGGGCTGGCTCTCGGCTGCCATCGATCGGGGCGTGGCAGATCTCTCGCCGATCCGAATAGATCCTGACGAACACGACGGCACTCCCATCGGGCGTGAGCGAGGTGGGAGAATCAAATGTGTCGCTCGTCGTCAGTCGTTCGGGCGCGTCACTCCCATCGGCCGAGACCCAGTAGATGTCCCTTGTCAGATTACCGCGCGTCCAGCCAAACACGAGCCGGTCGCCATCCGGCATCCAGAGCGGAAGGTTCGCATCCGCCGCCCTCCGTCAGCCGCAATCCTCCGGCACTGGCGACGTCATAGACCCAGAGTGCGGTGCCCTCTTGTTCCCTGACCGCCACCGCGAGTCGCGTGCCGTCCGGCGAGGCTCGCGGGGTTTGATACGTTCGAGGTGGCAGCGGTAACTGCTCCTCCCTGCCATCGCGGTCCACCCACACGAGAGTCCGCGTCACGCCGGCTGGCCCCCCGCTGACGCACACCAACGATCCGGTCTCTGACAGGTCGAACGAAGGTGCGCCCGTGGCCGTCATAGCCACGCCTTCGACGACGGGCACCGGGTTACTGGTTACCTGGAGGGAACTCAGATCGAACGCGACAGCGCGCAGCCTGCCATCCACCCCGTACACGATGTGGCCTGTCGGCGAGTAGCGAGGGAGGATGCCACTTGGGATGACCACACGGTGCTCACCGGTCTCCAGGTTGAGAAGAGCGATCTCTTCATTCCCTGGCCCCGGACCTCGGTCCACGGTGAAGAGCGCGCTGCCACCCCCTGGCAGGATGTCAGGGAACACGTGGCGTCCCCCCTCGGGCGGCGTCGAGATCGCCATCGGTTCACCCCCAACGGCAGGGACCCGCATCAGACCAGCGGCGGACGCCACACCGAACACGATCGTGTCGTCCTCGTCGCTCCAGCTCGCACCGCGCAAGTTGGCTGGGAGCTCGGTGATGGTAATAGACGGACCGCCGAGAACCGATACTTTCTGAAGCGAACGACCGCTCTCGCCCGTGAATCCAACCCACTGCCCGCCCGGAGAGAGGAACGGACTGTCCCCCTGCTCAGCTCCCCTCAGTGGCACGGCCTCGATCTGGTCGATCGCACGAACGTACAGCCCAACACTATCTTCGCCTCCCCGATACACGACGACAGTTCCGTTGGGAGATATGGCTACATGATTCCTGTTGCCGACTCCGAGTTCGAGCGGCACGCTCGGAGGTACAGACACCGAAAGCCGGGTGATCGGTCGGGAGGGCGACGGTGTGAGCGCACGAATGGCGAGGCCAGTGATGACGCCACCCAGGATTACTGCGTCAAGTACCCATGAGAACGGCGGAGCAAAAATAGACTACAGAGCGGCGGGATGAAGCCGCCTGAGGGCGGTGGAAAACCAGACCGCTCGCGTGGTCCACCGAGCATTCCCAGGGTGTTTTGTGGAACACAGGAGGGATGTATCGAGTGGAGCTCTATGCGGCGGTGCGGCGCAGCGTGTATGTGGAGGGATTGAGCGAGCGCGCGGCGGCGCGCCACTTCGGGCTGGCCCGCGAGACGGTGCGCAAGATGCTGCGGTACCGCCGGCCGCCCGGGTATCGCCGGGCGCAGCCGATCCGGCGTCCCAAGCTGGACGCCTTCACGGGGATCATCGATCAGATCCTCCGCGAGGATCAGTCCCGTCCGAAGAAGCAACGGCACACGGCCAAGCGCATCGGCGAGCGCTTACGGGCGGAGCACGGCTTCACGGGCGGCGACACGATCGTCAACACCTACGTGCGCGAGCGGCGGCTGGGCGGGCAGGAGATGTTCGTGCCGCTGGCGCATCCGCCGGGCGACGCCCAAGCCGACTTCGGCGAAGCACTGGTCGTGATCGCGGGCGTCGAATGCAAAGCGCACTACCTGGTCGTCGATCTCCCGCACAGCGACGACGGGTTCGTGAAGGCGTTTCCGGCTGAGACCACGGAGGCGTTCTGCGACGGGCACAACGCCACGTTTCGCTATTTCGGTGGGGTGCCGCGGCGCATCGTCTATGACAACACCAAGCTGGCGGTGGCGCGGATCCTCGGGGACGGCACGCGCCAGCGGACGCAGGTCTTCAGCGAGCTCCAGTCGCACTACTTATTCGACGATCGTTTCGGACGCCCGGGCAAGGGCAACGACAAAGGGAAAGTGGAAGGGCTGGTCGGCTACGCCCGGCGCAACTTCTTCGTGCCGATTCCACGGTTCGACAGTTGGGACGCGTTGAACGCCGACCTCGCGTGCCAGTGCCGCGCGCGGCGCGGGCGCCGGCTGCGGCGGCACACGGAGACGATCGGGGAGCGCTTCGCGCGCGACCGCGCGGCGTTGTTGCCATTGCCGCCGGTCCCATATGACGCCCGCGAGACGCGCCCGACGCGGGTCACGTCGTTGTCCCTGGTGCGCGACCGCCGCAACGACTACTCGGTGCCGACCGCCTACGGCCACCGGGAGGTCTTAGTGAAGGGCTCGGTGGACGACGTCGTGATCGTGTGCGGGAGTGACGAGATCGCCCGGCATCGGCGCAGCTACGGGCGGGAGGAGTTGATCTTCGATCCGCGGCACTACCTGGCCTTGTTGGAGCGCAAGACGGGGGCACTCCATCAAGCGGCACCGCTCGCCGGGTGGGCGCTGCCAGAGGAGTTCCTCCGGCTGCGGCGTCTCTTAGAGGCGCGGCTGGGTAAGCCGGGCACGCGCGAGTACGTGCAGGTGTTGCGGCTGCTCGAGGACTTTCGGCTCGACCACGTCCGCGGCGCCGTCCAGGACGCCGTGCGCCTGGGGGCGATCGGGTTCGACGCCGTCAAGCATCTCGTGCTGTGCCGCCTCGACCCCCGGCCGGCCCGCCTCAATCTGGCGCAGTATCCGCATCTGCCGGTCGCCCGCGTGGCCACGACCGCGGCCGCGAACTACCTGGCACTCCTGGGGGCCGAGTGATGACGAAACCCACCCTACTGCTCGAGGCGCATCTCAAGGCCCTCCGCCTGCCGACCTTCTTGCGCGAGTACGACAAAGTGGCGCGGCACTGCGCCCAAGAAGGGCTGGACTGTTCGCGCTACTTATTCCGCCTCTGCGAGCTCGAGCTCCTCGATCGCGAGCAGCGCGCCACCGAGCGCCGCATCAAGGCCGCGAAGTTCCCGGTCTTGAAGAGTCTCGAGACCTTCGAGTTCCGTGCGATCCCGTCGGTGAACAAACGCCTCGTGCTGGAGCTGACCCGCTCGGAGTATCTCGACCGCAGAGAGAACGTGTTGGCGTTGGGCAACTCCGGCACGGGCAAGACGTATCTCGCGCTCGCGTTGGGACTCGCGGCCTGTCAGAAAGGCTATCGGGTGCGCTTCACTACCGCCGCCGCGCTCGTGAACGAACTCCTCGAGGCCCGGGATGACAAGCGCCTGCTGCGTGTGCAGAAACAGCTCGCGAAACAGGACCTCTTGATCGTGGACGAGCTCGGCTACGTGCCGTTATCGAAGACCGGCGCCGAGCTGTTATTCGAGATCTTCTCCCAGCGCTACGAGCAAGCGTCGACGCTGGTCACCTCGAATCTGCCCTTCAACGAATGGACCGAGATCTTCGGCTCCGAACGGCTGACGGGCGCGCTGCTCGATCGGCTGACGCATCACGTCCACATCCTGGAGCTGAACGGCGAGAGCTATCGCCTCGAACACAGCAAGAAAGCCCGCCAGCCCGCGGCCGCTCCGGCATCCTGAAGCTTCCCCCCGCGACGCCGCTTTCAGGCACTCCGACCCACTGCCAGATGGTCTAGTTTTCCTCCGCCACGGTGGTCTAAAGCGCTTTTCATGACCGTGTGGTGCCCGGATAGCCGCAGTGTCGAAAGTAATTGCGGCATTCCTCGGGGCTGAAGTGCGGCAGACAGGCGCCGAGGAAAGGCCAGAGGGTTTCGGTGGATCGACAGCGGGCGGCGCGCACGAGGGCTTTGAGCTTCGCGAAGCAGAGTTCAATGGGATTGAGGTCCGGACTGTAGGGCGGCAGATAGCAGAGCGTGGCGCCGACGCGCTCGATCGCCTGGCGGACGCCGGCCACTTTGTGTGCGCTGAGGTTATCGGCGATGACGATGTCCCCGGGATGCAGGGTGGGCACGAGGATCTGTTCGATATAGGCGAGGAAGCTCGCCCCGTCGATGGCGCCGTCGAAGACCCCGGGCGCGGTCAGGCCAGTCACCCGCAGCGCTGCGAGAAACGTACTGGTCTGCCACCGGGCGCACGGCGCGTGGTCGTGGACGCGGGCCCCGCGGAGGGCCCGACCATACCGCCGCAGGAGATTGTTCGTCATGCCGGTTTCATCGAGAAAAACCAGGCGTGTCGGATCCCAGGTCGGCGCGGCGGCGTGCCACACGACCCGCGCGGCCGCGACGTCAGGTCGATCGTGTTCGGAGGGCCGGACCGTTTTTTTTGACGGTCACGTCCAGAGCCGCCACCGCGCGCCAGATCGTCGCCAGACTGGCCGGCGTGCCGAGCGCGTCCTTCAGCTCGGCTAAGGTGCGATCCGGTTGCTCCGCGATCAGCGCGGCCAGGGTGTGCAGGTGCGGCTCCAACATCCGGCGCCGCCCGTGCCGCTGGACGCGCGCGCGCGACTTCGCCCGTCTCCCGCCGACGTTGCTTCAACAGCCGCACCCACGACCCGCTCACGCGGTACTTCACCGCAACGTCCGCGGCCTTCATCCCGGCATCACTGTCGAGCAGGGCCCGTTCTCGGAGATCCATCGAATAGGCTTGCATCGGTCCTCCTGCATTGGTGCATGCAGAAGTACCACGACGAGCCCAAGCAGTACAAGGGCTATCTGAAAAGCGCTTTAGTTTTGCTCCGCCCTTGACACGCCGAGACCTACCTGCACGACCACACCGAGCTGCATAAGCGCAGCGTGACCCGCGACTGCGAGATCATCCGAACGCTGAATCGATTCTTCGCGAGGCTCCTGTTGCACGAGATCACGAGCCACAGGATCGAGCAATTCAAACGGGAGCGTCTTCACGGCCGATGGCGGGCGCACAAGCAGCAGAGGCGTGCGAAGCCGGTTCAACCGGCGACGGTGAACCGTAAGCTCGACACCTTTAAGTCGATTCTGTCGAAGGCTGTAGAGTGGGGCATCCTCGTAGAGTCCCCAGCCGTACGAGTGAAGCGGCTTCCGGTGGCGAATCGGCGCACGCGCATCTTGTCGCTTGACGAGCAACGGCGCCTCCTTCGCGCGTGTGGCCCAAGGCTTCAAGCCATCGTGGCCGTCGCCTTAATCACTAGCGCTCGGATCGGAGAACTGCTTGCTCTTCGCTGGGATGAGTGCGATGAGGAAGGTGTCGCGCTGCTTCAGACGAAGAACGGTAAGACTCGCCGGATTCCGATGAGCCCAACCATTGCTTTGATCTTGGGGGAACAGCCTCGGACGTGGCCGTGGGTATTCACCAATCCGAGTACCGGGCGGCCGTACACGACCGTCGTGGGTTCGTTCCGACGAGCCCTGGCCCGCGCCGGGATCACGACTGGTGATGTGACTCTGCATACCCTCCGGCACACCGCGCTGAGCCGGATGATCGAAGCCGGATGCGACGATTACACCGTAATGGAGCTCTCCGGACACTCATCCACCAGGATGCTGGCGCGTTACACCCATCCCACCAAGGATCGAAAGATCAGTGCCCTGGAGTCGTCAGACGTGGGCACAACATGGGCACAACGGGCCGATAGAGACGATGACGATCAGACGGAGTCTGTCGACGACACGCCCGCAAGCGCTGATATCGAGGGGGTTGTAGTTGGTGGACCGCATGGGACTCGAACCCACGACCTCCGCGTTGCGAACGCGGCGCTCTCCCAGCTGAGCTAGCGGCCCAAACCTTTTAAGTCAATCACTTACCTGTATTCATGTTTTCACTGCCAGCCGGTAATACCAGCCGAATCGGTGGACGTGTCGGCCTGGGCGGCGGCACCTGACGTCCATCGTCGTCGTGGAGTCGCTTAATCGCCGCCGCATGTTTGGCCAGCTGCGGCGGCGCGTAGATCATCGTGGTCTCAGGGTTCGTATGCCCGTACAGATCTTGAATGTCGGCCACATCGGAGCCCGTTCGTCTCAGACCCGCCGCGAACGAGTGGCGAATTTGGTACACCGTGAAGGGGTCCCGGTTGGCGCGGCACGCGGCGGCCCGAATGGCCTTATTCGCGCTCGGGCAGGACCACGGGCCGAATGCGTCACGCGCGATAAAGTCTCTCGCGGCGTCCAATCCTTCGCCGATCAAAGGGATCGCGGCGAGTTTCCCCCTTTTCCCACGCGGAGCTGCAACGAACGGCACCGGTTCGGCCAGGCGGAAATCAGCCTGGCGCAGCCGTCCCATCTGGGACGGGCGCATGCCCGTCCAATGCATCAGCTGCAACCGTGCGTGTGTTTTCGAGCGTGGAGACAGTTGCCCCAGCACGTCGGCAATGTGCCGCCGGTCAATCCAGCGTGGCGTCGGTGGTGGGAGTGGAAACCTCACCAAGTCGACGAACTCAGCGGCCGCACGGCGGCCGTAGAGGACGTTGACGAGGTTCGTCAGCGCGTCTCGGCGGAGATTACAGGTAGAGGCGGAGCGCGTCTCGCGCCACGCGCGGAGCTGGACATTCAGCGCCGGGGTCTGGTCGGAGAGCGCCATCGTGCGAAGGTGACCGAACGTCGGCAGCCACATCGCAATGTGGCGTTCCCTGTCCTTGATGCTCACGAGCGTCGTCCGCACCTGTTCCAGGTACCGGCCCGCGTCGTGAGCCAGCGTGTGCCGTTTGCCGTGGGGCAGCGTCCGCAGGCTCACCCGCAGCTCGTCACGCCGCGCCCGGATCGTCTTGAGCGACGTGTCCGGCGGGAAGCGGATCTCGCGCTGGACGCCGTGCACCTTGACGGTGGCGGCCAGGCCATGCCTGTCCTTGCAGACCCCTTCGGCGACGCGGGTGCGGCGGCGTGCGTGCGGTACGTCAACCATATCTATTTTATTGAGAGTCCGGCGCGCGCGCCTTACTCACCAGATAAGCTGCGAAGAACGCACAGGCGCCAAACATGAAGACCGCGTCGGCCTGGTCCACCTTTGCCTTGCTTTGCCAGAGAAGAGAGTGGCGTATACCCTGTTCGTCGCTCGTGTAGCCGTAGAGCTTTTTGATTCCTTCCTTGAACGCGCCGTGAAACTTGACGCCCTTGCCTTCTAGCGAGTTAAGGGCCGCGTCGAGCGACTTGCTCTCCTTCGGATCGAGCACGCGAGCGACGGATACCACGGCGTGAATGCTATTTGTAACGCTGTCGGCGTATTCTCCTGCATTGAGGTGCTTGGCGGACTCACGAAGATGCTCGCTTGCGCCTTTGAACGAACCCGACTTTAAGGTATCGAAGGCGCGTTTCATAGATTCTCGTTGCTCGGGGAGAGCTACAGGAACAATCGTGTCCCCGTCGACGACGGTGTAGGCGCACTGACATTTCTTCAGCACGGCTTCCAGTTGCAGGGGCAGGCCGACCGATCTCTTCTTCACTTGGTCATGCCTCATTACGAACTCAAGGAAGTCGAGCACTTTATTAAACGGGCCTCCTCGGACCAATTTGTTTAATGCGATCTTTCTCGTGTCGAATCCGTAGTCAAACTCGTCGGCAGCTCCGTTTTGGTCTACATGGTAGTCGTACAAAACGCTACGCCACGGTTCCCCGACAAAAGACGGTCCGCCTATCACGTTGTCGATTCTGCTCTGCTTCATGGACTCATAGATGAGTTTCCAGAGACGATTACGGGCCATCTCAGGCAACTCGCCCAACTTGACGGGTTGGGGTAGCGGATCGATTCCTTCCGCTTGAGAGAACGTCAGCTTACGTTGGTCGAGGGGCTGTTCAGTCATTCGCGATCTACGATTCGGCGTGTCTCACAACGTCCGCCCCGTCCACATGACCTGCCCCCAGCACGATCGCGTCGTCCGGCCACGGCACTGGCTTGTACGTCACTTTCGTTTCCCAATTGATCAGCTAGTGCGAACGTGCCTCTAAAGAACACGCTCGTGGCAGCGAGGACTTGATGTTCTGTTTGTCGGCTTCAATTTGATCCTTGATGGCCTGGTTGCTCGGCTCAGAGTCAGTTCCAGCCTGCGTTGGGTCACCCTCTTTGTTGTCAGGCTCAGAGTCAGCACTCATGGCACTAGTTCTCCCCTCTCATCAGAACGTCCGCGCCGCCCACTTCACCTCACCGATGACCTCGGCGTCATCCGGCCACCGCAGCGTCGGCCAGTCCTGCTTGTCCGGGTTGTCGCTCACAAATTGCCAGTTACCCGCGCGACTCTTCCCCGCACGCTTGACGATCAGCCCGTCGTCAGTGCGCACGACGTAGATGTGCCCCACGCGGCGGCTTCGCCGGTTGCGGTCAATGAGGATCGAGCCGCCGTCGGTGAGCGTCGGTTCCATCGACTCGCCCTTGACGCCGATGATCACGCACTGGGTGGGGTTCAGGCCGTGCCGGGCGAGCCAGGCGCGACGAAAGGCAATCCGGCCCGTGATCTGCTCGCCATCGATCTGCGCCCCGTCCCCGGCGGCGGCGTCCAGCTCGGCGAGGTTGACTTGCCGAAGGCTGTCTGGGGCGGCGTCGGCGGCGGCCAGCGCCCCGGCGTCTTCCAGCTCGCGCACCTTGGCCCGCTCCTGGGCGAGCTCGGCCGCGAGCGTGGCGGCGGGATCGGGGTTGTCCGTGAGGCCCGCCAAGTAGTCGAGCGAGACGTCCAGTTCCCGCGCGGCCTTCGTTGCGCCGTCGAAGAGAAGAGCAGAACGCCCAGTTTCTACATTCGAAATCATCGACTGGTTATAGCGTTTGCCTAACGCAACAGCTAGTTCGACCTGAGGGATTCCAGCCCGCTTGCGCGCCGCCGCTAGCCGCTTACCGAGCATCAATTCAGTTTATCGGTAGCACGCTGTTGACACATCATCTGAAATGATTGATACTTGGCTATCAATTCAAATGATTACCAAAGAACAGCTACCAAGCGTGAGGGGCCGGATGGCCGAAATCGGCGTTTCACAGCAGGAATTGGCCAAAACGCTCGCGGTTTCCGGTAACGCCCTCGTCTGTTACTTTCACCCCCCCCTGGCCTCACGAGGTCGCCGTGGATGGTCGCGCCGGCTCGGCGGCGGGGGTGTTGCTGCTGCGTCTTCGCGTCGTGACAGGCGGCGCAGAGGTGCTGCAGGTTGGCGCGGTCCATGAGGCGGCCACCGTGGGCGAGTGGGATGATGTGGTCGACGTCGGTGCCCGCGACGGTCAGCCCGTGGGCGGCGCAGTGGGCACAGAGCGGGTGGTCGCGCCGGACGCGGGCGCGCAGCTGACGATAGCGACGATGCGAGCGGTCCATGTCACCCGTCCTCCGTCCCCTTCTCGAACTCGGTCCTCTTCTTGAGCTCGGCTTCCGCGGCAGCCATGATCCAGAGACTGAACAGACCCACGATGGTCGCGGCGCCACCCCAGCCCCACAGGGCCCACCCTGTGTAGGTGAAGCAGGCCGCGGCCGTGCCGAACGACACCACGACGACTCTTTGCATCACGCCTCCTCACCGTGACGGGCGGGCACCAGCCTCACAGGCCCGGGCACCACCCAGTGGCCGGCCCCGCCCGCTCACGCTCGACTCCCCACAGGGACAGATGTCCTGCCAGATAGTGGTCACCCACTCTCAGCTCGGGCTCAGGTCGTCATGCCACGTCGCGCATCTGTGTACCCTGTCCGACCGCCGACCAGGCCACGAGCCGACCCGCCCGACGAGATCGGATGTCCACGTGGACGCCCCATCGGTAGTACCCGACCGCCCCGATCCGTGGGTCCTCCCTGGCCACCGCCCGCACGACCGCGTGGAATCCCTCAACGGTCCACCCGCGGGGTGGCGCGAGATCAATCGCCCGCCCCTGGACGTGCTGCGAGTGGCGGGCTCCGCCCACCGTTCGGTTGTGCGCCGGCGTCCGGTAGCCGCTCAGCACCCGCAGCGGTCTGTCGCCGCAGGCAAGTCGGATGGCCTCGAACACCGTGGCCAGGCGACGGGCGCGGCTCTGTCTCCAGCGAACGGGATACGGTGTGCGGGCCGCATCGTGGCAGGCGAGCTCCGCCCATGTGAGGTGCACCGAGGGCCCGCGGTCGGGCCGTGTCACATCGCCTTCCCCGCCATCTTCTCGGCCGTACGCAGCGCGCCGAGGCCGAGCAGCGACAGCACAATCGTGACCAGCGTCTCCGTGCCCGCCAGCTCTGGCACCGTCGCAGTCGGCGACCAGGCGAGCACCAGCCACATCAGGAGATCGTGCAGGATGAAGTGCCAGACGAGCGCCCACCCGCACACCCAGCCGATGAAGGGTCGCCAGCCCGCCACGAACAGAGAGCGATGCCCCGCTTCGATCTTGTTGAGTTCAATCTGCGCGAGGCTCGGCTGCAACATCAGCTTCGCTTTGATGAGCGCCGCCGCTTGCTTCTCATCGTCGGTCTCGACGAAGCGGTCGATGACACCGGCAATCCCTTCGGCAGCGGTGACGACCGGGCCCCCGACGAGCGACCCCCACAACCGGCCGAGCATTACCCGATCCAGGCGCCGACCAGGACGCCCAGGGCGAAGATGACACCCGTGAAGATGAGGACCGCCCGCCCGGTGTAGCCCTTGTTGGCGAGGGCGAACAGCAGCGAGTCGGCCCGCTGCTCAAACGGCGTGTCGGTCTGTCGTGGCATGGCTATCCTCCTGTTGAGAAGTCGTGGGCGAGCGTCACGCCGTCCACCGTGAACGTCACCGTCGTGCCCACCGTGCCCGACCGGCGGAAGACGGCCTGGCGATCCGCGATCCACGCGACTGGTGGACTCGCGGCATTCACCGCCGTGCGATTGCCGCCCTCGCCGTTGCAGTCCGACGCGGGCCGGCACCACACCGTCGCCGCGTCGCCACCGGTACGAGTGAAGACCTGGCCCGGGCCGATTTGATAGATCACGGCTCCCTCATCATTGCGGCCGGACGCGATGATGGATGCCGGGCCAGACGGTGGATTTCCGGTGGAGTCGTCACCACCAGGAGGAGCCCCCTCGCCGCCCTCGCCGCCGGTGCCGCCATCCCCACCCGTGCCACTCCCCCCATCACCGCCGGTGCCCCCGCCGGCCGTCACCGGCCCGGGCTGGTTGATCAGCGAATCGCAGTTCACCGTCGTCTGCCCGCTGGGCAGCGCCCCAGGGGGCTCCCCGCCGAAGCTGACGCAGCTCGTCGAGGGCTGGGTGGGCCATTGGCAGGCACTCGCCAGACCCAGCAGGGCCAGGCCGCCGATTATCGTGAGCAGTCTGTGTGTCATGGTGCGTCCTCCACAGGCGCGAGCGGCGCCCAGCGTGAGACCTGCGCCAGCGTCCGATCGCGCGCGCCTTCGGCCTCGATTTGATCCGGGTCCTTCGTCATATCCGGGCAGCAGATCACGCAGCCCTGAAACTGCGTCCGCACCGCGCAGCCCGTGAGTAGCCCCGCCGCAAGCAGAGCGGCCAGCAGTCGGTGTCGCATGCGTGCCTCCTCTGTCTCGCGCCGTACAACACAAAAGCCCGGACACCCTGCGGTCAGGCAGGATGCCGGGCTTCTCCACTTCGGCCGGCGCGAACACGTATTGAGTTGTGCTTACCTAGTCTACCCTACTACCTCAGCTTCTTTTTTCTCTTAGGCGATCGCCTTCACCGCCTGCTTCCCCACCTTCCGGATCGCGTGCCACAAGTCATGCTGCACCTGCAGGTGCATCCAGAACTCCGCCGACGTGCCCGTCAGGAGACTCAGGAGCACCGCGTTCTCCGGGGTGACTCCGCGCTTCCCCATCTCGAACTGATTCATGCGCACCGTGGACCACCCGAGCCGGCGCGCCGCTTCGGCCTGGCTGATGGGCGGATCCGCCGCCTCGCGGAAGTCATAGCGGAAAATCTCGCCAGGGTGCGTCGGGGGGCGCCGCATGCGCGACAGCCCTCCGGCCGGGATCGGCCTAGCGGTGGTAGTCGATGATTTGGACATCGTGTGCCTCCCCCTTCTCAAACCGAAACACGACTCGGAACTGATCGTTGACTCTCACACTGAAGAATCCGGGTCGTCGCTGCAGCGGTTCAAATCGATTACCAGGGAGCTCGGCGATGTCCCTGGTCTCTGTGACGGCGTGCAGCACCGACAGCCGCCGCTTCGCTGATGACCAGACGCGCTGCGGAATCCGTCGCGCCGCTCGGGTGTTGAGGCTGTCCCAAATGTCGGCGGTGGTCTGGTCGGCGAAGGATCGGATCGGCATCTTCTCTCTCCCTTTCGGGCGGCGTGATTGCCAACGACCAGCACACAGTATATACGGATTCCGTATATGTTGTCAAGCCGCAGGCGGGCCAGCGGGGCGAAGGGGCGGAGGGCAACTCGGCTGAATCCGACCGGCGCCGTAGTCGTCCATCAGCTGCGTGATCAGCTCGGGGCGGGGCCACCCCTCCGCCTGCGCGCGTTCGGCGAACCGAGCCCACACGTCTGGAGGAAGATCGTGCAGTATGAACTTGGGCATGGCCCTGATCCTACTTCGTGCGCACACGCCGACGAGGCGGTGTGTTGAACTCGGGGCGCACGACGACGCGTCGTGGCGTCCAGGTGTCCCCCTCGAAGTAGCACGTTAGCATCAGCGCCGACATGCCGCCCTCCAGGGCCGGCGGTCGCTTCAGGAGCTCGCGGCGGATGCCGTCGAGAATGGCGTCGATGCGCGTCATCGCCCCGTCTCGGCCGCCGTCGCGAACAGCGCCCCGCCGGTCTCGAAACGCGCGTGCTCGGCTCGGAGCCGCGCGGTGGCAATCGCGACATACTCGGCTTCGCGCTCGATGCCAAGGAAGCGGCACTGTTCCTTGATGCAGGCCAGTCCGGTCGTCCCTGAGCCAGCGAACGGGTCGAGCACCAGGCCACCAGGCGGCGTGACGAGCCGCACGAGCCAGCGCATGAGGGCGACAGGTTTCACGGTCGGATGGTGGTTGCGGGCACCGCGCGTCCGGCTCGCTCCGGCGCGCGGACTGTTCAGGCCCGCGCTCCCGTCCTGTCGGTCGGTGGCTTCGCCGGCCGTCCGTTGCGGCAGGTTCTCGCAGCCGCGTTCGCGTTCTTCGCGGCTCGCCTTCGCCACGTAGAAGAAGCGTGACGTCCCGCCTTCGGCGTCGAGCCGTGCGGCGGCGTCTTCGTCCAGCGCGACGTTCGGCGGCCAGCGACCCACGTCGCCATTCCCAGCCAACCGACACCCATCGATGTTGAGCGCGCCCGTGCCGAACGCGGCGACGCACTGCGCCACCGTCCGGCCGCCCAGTGGCTTGCGAGCGAGGATGACGGGCTCATACGCGGGCTTGAGCGCGGTCCCCAAGCCACCGGGAAGGTTGAGGGACTTCGGGAAACCCGACCCGTACAGCCAGAGCAGCGAATCGCGAATCTCAAAGCCGGCGTCTTCGAGCCCACACGTCACCCGATGGCCCATCCGTGGCGAGGCGCACACGACCGCATGCGCGCCAGGCTTCAGGACGCGCAAGACCGCCGCGGCCCACGCCTGCGTCCAGGCGTGGAACTTCAGCGAGGCGGCGGCGGATCGATCGTATTGGACCTTCGCGCCGGCCAGCCACTCGCGGCGACCTCGCAGATTCAGGTTTGGCTCGCGTCGATCAAAGCCCCGTGTCTGGTCCGCCAGCTTCGCCACGGACTCGGGCGCGAACGTGTCCCACTCGCGCCCCATAAACCCGATGCCGTAGGGTGGATCAGTCACGCAGGCGTCGAGGCTGTCGGGCTCGAGCGTCGCGAGCACGTCGAGACAATCGCCGGTGAGGAGGCGGCAGCTCTCGGGCATCTACATCTCAGGTGTCTGCTCGGCCAGGAGCAGCGCGTCGATCTCGTCGGCCAGCTGGCGCAACATCCCGTCGGCGTCAGGATCGATGGGGTCCTCGTCCGGGTGCGTGCGGTTCCAGTGATCGACATCGCGGAAGATCTGCTCAATGTCGGCGCGCAAAAGCCGAAAATTGGCCACGATCATCTCGCGCTGATGGCGCTCTGCGTCGTTCCGCGTCGGTCGCAGGTAGGTGTCGCGAATGAACGTCCCCATCTACGCCCTCCAATCCTGTCCCCTCACGTCGCCTCCAGCTCATCCAGGGACGTAATGACCGGCGTGCCGATGCGCAGCGCATAGTCCCGCTCGGCCACCGCGCCCGCGCTCGTCTCCCAGCGCGGCAGCAGCAGGACGTGCGTGCAGTGATCGATCACGGCGCAGTCGTACGCCAACCACCGCGGCCGGTCCCACGTCGTGGGGAACGCACCGATCGCGTGTGGGCTAAACGCCGGGATGCCTCGCGCCATGCACGCCCGCAGGCCCGCCGCCACGTTGTTGTCGACGCGGTAGCCGTGCGCCGCCGTCATCGGCCCCGAGAGATACACGAACAGATCGTGCTGCACCGGCGGCTCACTCCGTGTCGTCATCGGCATACCGTCCAAAGAGCAGCACCCACGCGATGCCAACGAGCAGGATGAAGACCAAGCGGAGCACGTCGGGTTCGGGAGTCATCGCCATGTCGTCGCGGCGAGCTGTTGGGACAGCCGCGTCGTCTCGGTGCGGACGTAGGCCATGTCGCGGTAGACCGCGTCGACCGGATAGCGCGCCTCAAGTTCAGGCATTGACGGCACCACATCGTAGAGATGACCCGAACGGTTCCGCCTGAGGAGACACGGCAATCCGGTGTGCTCAAATTCGACGCGATCCGGCTCGGCATCCCACGGACCCCGTCCCCATCCCGAACGGTCAATCGCTCTACTCATGTCGTGCGCTCCACCTGTAGTAGGCCGTCATCGCTCATGCACCGCCATCCGATTGACTCAGCCGCGTTCGCCAGAGTTCGAGAGACTGGCGCAACCAGTGGCGGCAGGCCTCCTCCAGCATGCCCTGTGGGTGGTCGCGATCTCCGGTGTCTACTCTCGACGAGACAAACAGGCCCTCCGCTTCCCACGGCCCCGGCGTGTGCGCAGTCATCGCGACGGATCAACAGGCCGTGCGGGACCGCCATGTTTGGCCGCGGCCCACTCGCCCTCGCCGAATATCGAGAGCCCCGTGCTGTCAATGAGGAGGTGCAGCCGGGTGTCCCACGGCCGGTGGCGAAGGGTGACCTCGAGGTGCTGACCGCGGCGGGAGAGCGTCGTGTGATCGGGCGCGGGCAGGCCGAGGCCCATCAGCTGGAACAGCGACGTGAGGAAGCCTTCGGTCTGGCGGAGCGGCAGGTGGAAGAGAAGACGCAGCGTCATGGCCGTTTCGATGGCGACGTCCGAGTACTTCCGCTGCCCACCCCGCCGGCTGTCGCCGTCAGGTGTCCACGCCGCGATCGCGTCGGCGGACAGCCACACAGTGAGGTCGCCGCGGCGGACGAGGGCGTCTTCATAGGAGGCCCAGTTGCGAACGTGATACTTTGTCTTGTACGTGGGATGGACCCGCGACTTCATACTGAGATTGTGTGCTGCCGGCCGTACATGCGGCGAGTAGATCAACGGGTCTTCCTGGGCAGGGCGGAATAACCGTGCACCAATGATGGGATGGACTCCTCCCGCTGGTGCGGCATCATCGTGCCAGTGGTAAAACGGCCTCTACGGGCCACAGCTGAGGAGGAGTCCAGATGCAACATACAACGATCGCCGTTGACCTCGCCAAGTCCGTGTTTCAAGTGGCGGTCTCGCATCACACGGGGCGTGTGGATGAAGAGCATCGGTTGACCCGGGCCCGGTTCCTGCGGTTCTTCGCCCAGCGCCCGGCCGCGACCGTGTTGCTCGAAGCCTGCGGGTCGGCGCACCATTGGGCGCGCACCCTGGAACAACTCGGCCACACCGTCCAGTTGCTGCCCCCGCATGAGACCCGCCGGTCTGTCCGTCGCAATAAGACCGATCGCGCGGATGCGAAAGCGCTGCTCGAAGCGGCCCGGAACGAGGAGATCCATCCGGTGCCGGTCAAGTCGGTGTCGCAGCAAGCCGTCGCGTCCCTCCATCGCGTGCGCACGACGTGGGTCCGGACCCGGACGGCGCGGCTCAATACGCTGCGCGGACTGCTCCGCGAGTTTGGCGTGACGATACCAGTGGGCGCGCGCCACGTCGTCCCACAGGTCCGCGCGCTGGTCGAAGATGCGGAGGCGTCCGTCCCGATGGCCTTGCGCCCCAGTCTGGCCGCGCTGTGTGACGAGATCCGGACGCTCGAGCAGCGGATACACGGACTGGAACGCGAGCTGGCCGCGCTCGCCCAGCAGGTGCCGCACGTGGCGCACCTCCGCACCATCCCGGGCATCGGCCTACTAAACGCCACCGCGCTGGTCGCGTGTGTCGGCGACGTGCGGCGGTTTCCGTCGGGCCGACACTTTGCCAGCTATCTGGGGCTCACGCCGCGCGAACACTCCAGCGGGAATCGCCGGCAGCTGGGCGCTATCAGCAAACAAGGCGACCGCTATCTCCGCACCGTGCTCATGCATGGCGCCCGGGCCGTGCTGTCCCACAGCGGCAACCCGCAGAAGACCACGCCGTTCCGGACCTGGGCGCGCGCGATTGCCGCGCGCCGCGGGGCGAACATTGCCACCGCCGCGATCGCCAACCGGCTGGCCCGGATGGTGTGGCGGGTGTGGCGTGACGACCGACCCTTTGTGGCTGAAACCCGCATCGCGGCGTAGCCCCGTGGTGACCACTGAACCGTAATCTCTCCAGGAGGACTGCCGCGCGACAGGATGGCACACCGGTCAGACCGGCGCGGGGATACGCCGACGACAGGGGCTGGCCAGACAGGGCCGTACCAACGATTGGCATCCCCGCGCGCATTTACCATCGTGGCCCGGAGCCGTGCGTGCTCCCTCGAGGGGCCGAAGATACGCCTGCAGTCTGACGCCGTGCCGCCTCGCAGAATGAGAGTGGAAGGAGACCGAAACCCAAGACGCCGAATGCCGCCCCGCTCCGCGCGCGTCAAGGCCACGCCGCCTCCGGCGGAGCGCTGCGCGCTGCCTTGACCCGTGCTCGCACCGGCGGCGGATAACCAAGACGCGACGAAGGTAAACCATCGTCGCTCATACGACGGGTTGAACCTCGGTTTCGTTCTTACGCTTGACAGAGGAGTCCAGATACGCCGTGTTTCGGCGTCGCTCAGCCGGATGCGCTCGACGAGCCGTAGCGCTTCGCTCGTCGGGTTGCCGTCGCCGTTGCGCCAATATGAGCCGGTCCGCCCGTTGAAATTCGTCGTCTCCACCACCAAGGTGTCCCCATCTCAGCGTCCATGCGAGTTTCCCATCCACTGCCGAATGCCGGACGCCAGGTGAGGCCGGCCATCGAGCGGGATGATCCGTGTCTCATGAATCATCTCGTGACGAATGATCACGAACCCCGGTGTTTGGCGAATCTCCATGACCGACGCGTAGAAATTGGGAAACGCGGACCCGAGGACACCCCGCGAGATACATCGGTCGTATGGCCGGAAGTCTTCGGTACCGGCGTAAGGGTAGGTCGAGGCAGACTTCGTCTTCCACTCCTGCGCGCGACGGGCACCATCGTCCGTCATGGGGGGCAGACGACCATTCTCTGGATCAACCACCATGGAGGCCTGTACGGGCGGCGGTTCGGCATCGGCACCCCACACCGGACTAGCAGCCCGTGGTGAAAGCACCACCGAACGACGGGTCGGCCCAGACATGGCAGTGCCCCACGCGGAGGTCGGCGGCGGCGATGGTAGGTCGAGATAAGATCCACGGCGCGCCCCAACGCGTCTCCGGGAGTCGCATGAGCGACCACAACAGCCGAAGACACGCCACCGCATGCCCCTGAAGACTGCGGGGTGTCCCGACACCCGTGAGCGTCCGCATCAGCAACCCAAGGTTCAGTCCAGCAACGTGCAGCAGGACGCGTTTGAGGATGTTGTCGTGCCCCCGCAGGTATACGCGGCGTAGCCGCCCGGTGGCATAGAGATGGGCAAAGGGGCGTTCGAGTCGTTCCCCGCGCCGGCGCAGCAGGCGTTGCCCGCGCGCGCCGCGAAGACGCCGACGGTTTCGGTAGACGGCGTCGCGCGCCTCCGCCTTGTCTTTCCACTTACGCCTGCCGCGATCTGGTTCCGAGATGTAGCTGCGGAGGCCGATGGCTTCAAGATCGACGAGTTCCTGGTTGCTGTGATAGCCCTTGTCCCCGACGACCTCGGCAAGACGGCCCGCAGGCACCACGGTCTCGATGTGCTCCGCCGCGGTGATCAGCGTCGCGCGGCTCGTCGCCACATCGCCTTCATCGGCGTCCTGCACCGTCACCGCCACGACCGCGCCGGTGTCGAGGTCGACCGCCTGCTCCGCCTTGTGCGCGAGGTGCGTGCGGCCGTCCTTCATCTTGGTGATTCTTGCGTCAGGATCGTGCGGATGGGTCCAGTCGTCGTTCGAGCCTTTCTTCTTCCGCTTCCGATCGATGCGCGCCAGATCGGCACGCGTCGGGGTCTCAATCCCCGAGGCCTGGGCGAGCTGGATCAAGAAGTCCTGATACGCCTCGCCGGTGTCGCGCCGCACGATACTTCGCAGGGCGGCGTTCGCTTCCAGCGTCGTCGCATCGATACCGATCGTCTTGCCCTTGACAAGCTTCGCCTCAGCCAGTCGCTGCAACACCCACGCGAAGACAGCCTGATGCGTTTCCAGGTCGATCAGCCGACGCGTCCGCGAGACCGTCGAATGATCCGGCGGCGCTTCGTGCAGCTCCAGCCCCAAGAAGCTCCGCACGCTCAACGACTCGGCCGCCCGCCACGCGATCGCCCGCTCGGAGTCGAGCCCTTCGAAGTACCCGAGCAGCAACACGCGGAAATACCGGCCGGGCGGCAAACTCGGCCGGCCGATCTCATCCGCGTAGAATCGCTGACAGAGCGACTCGACGTACCCGTCGAAATCCGCTCTCTCGAGAATGTGATTCAGTCGCGTGTAGAACGGGTGCGCGGCGCTGCGAGGCAGATCTTGTGCGGCGACCCACATCGACGTCTGCTTGGGACGTCGCCGTCGTTTGCCCATGGCCATGCGCGTCAGTGGAGTACGCATGATCACTTCTGGCGATCGATCTAATTCGGTGACTTTCACCACGGGCTGCTAGACCGATGTCCGCTAGGAGTGCTTTCGCGATCACCCGGGTACCGTCCCGGTCCGCGCGTTCGTCGATCGGGTGAAATTCGGCCGAGAACCCGCGCAGCTCGCCCGCCCGGACCGCCGCCGCCGCCGCCCGTGCCGCCGCCGTGTCGGGGAGCCGGACCTCGACCAGGAGCGCGTCCGGCCCATCCCGGAGGGTGAGATGCTCGCCCAGTTCCTCGACAATCAGCGCGGCCGGATCGTGCTCACGATTGAGACTGATCGTCGGGGAGAGAAAGACGCTATGCGGTTCGAACCGCTCACGACGGCCGCGCCGGTCAATCGTGGCCAGCTCGCCGTACGTGAGTAGCTTTCCGGACAGCCGCCCCGGCCCGCTGTAGGCGTCGCCGCGTTCGAACGTCACCGCCGCCCGCCGTTCGATCGGATTCATCGTCGGTGCCACCGATTCACCGCCCGCGCGCAATCTTCGGACAGCGCGCCATCCGCGTCCGCGAGCCGCGCCTCGACGACGGCCCGGCCGGGGTCGATAATCTTTTCGATCGCCACGAGCCCGAGCAGCGACAGCAGGAACGATCGCCGCACGGGATCGCCGTCCGAGTTCGACGCGACAACCGCGATCTGCCGTTGCGTCGCCGCCGTGATCGCCGCGCGCCGGACGTACTCGGTCACGGGTAAGAGATCGGGATCACGGTCCGGGTACCGGCCGGTGTCTGGATCGTGTTCGTCCCCCGACAACGCCGCGTAGATCGCTTGAAACTCAACCACGATCGCCGGGGTCCCCCCCGCGATCAGTAGCTCACGCTCACGGCGCACCGTGGCCGACTTGCCGCCGCCCGCTGGCCCGGACACGAGAACGTTAGGCATTACGCCGTCGACACGCGATACGCGACTTGCTTAAACGCGGCCGGACGCAGCAGCGCCACGCCGCCCACCAGGACGCTCGCCGTCGTGCGGACTTTGCCCTCATCGGACAAGCTGTAGGGGTCTACGAGCAGTTGGACGCCTTGCCACGTCGGGACCACCGCGACCATGCCCTCAGCCGCCGCACCCGACAGGCGCAGAACCCCTTGCTGGACGTGGTTCGCCGGAGCCGCCAGGCGACCGCTCGCCAGGAACCCGCCCGTGGTCCGCGCCAGATAGGCCGCAGCCGAGATCGGGCCATCCGTCCCCCGGAACGTGGTCGCCGCCAAGCTGTAGGTTTTGGTGCCGACAAGCGACCGAACGTCCGAGCACTCGTACGCGTACAGGCCATCGATCGCGTTTGCCGACGCCGCGACGAATCGCGGCCAATCCTCGACGCCAGACGCTGGGGCGGACGGGTCCGTGAGCTGCATCAGCAGCCCGGATAAGTTCGGACTTGTCCCGTTGCCGTTGAGTAGCTGATCGTCGTATTGGTCGCGCAGGGACTTGCTGAGATCGTCGCGCAGGTTTTCGTCCATTCCGATCATGATCGCCATGTCTTCTTTGGTGATCTCGATCGTCCCCGTGATCCTGATGGGCGTCACGGTGTGCGGGGTGTACGCGCCAGCCGTCGACGGCGCCGCCGCCCCTTTCGCTTTCGGTGCACTGGTAACCGATGTCGTCAAAACCGGGTAACTGGCCGTCCCGGTCGCCACGGTCGGCATGGAGATCCCAAGGTATTCTCCGATCGAGCGCTTGAAGATATTTGGTAACGGGAGCGCTTGCTGTTGCGCGTTTCCCGTGGCCGGTGCCGGAGTAATGGCGCGTGTTTCCACGGGCGCGTTCGCGCCGAACATCTCTAGCGGGACCAGGCCCGGACAGCCATACGCCGCGCTGAGTTCACCTTCTGGCGACGCCGGATCAACGCCTCGTTGCTCAGCCGCCGCGAGCGCATAATTTGATAGCCGCGCCTTGCTCAGTAGCGCGCGCTTTTCCACGCCCTGGCCGTCCGTGTCGCGGATCGCCGCGGCCGCGGCCGCATCCTCGGCCGCTTCACTAGTGATCGCCGCCGCGTACCGCAGCTCGACATCTGGCAGCTCAGCCGTGAGCGCTTCGATCTCGCTTCGCAGTTCCGGCGTGAGTTCGTCCAGGCCCGACAGCTCATTGAGCCGGGTTTTGATGGCCCGCGATCGTAGGTCTAGTTTTTGCGCCGTCGTCATCGTGCACTACTCCTTACAGCCCCGCCGCCGTGACGCGCGACGCGGCCCAGTTTTCCCATGTGTTCGTGAATTGATTCGCGAGCGCGTCATCCCACCAAAGCACCGGCCGCGCTGGTAGGTGACGCTCGCCGGTCTGATGTGAGAAGGCGTGTGGAACGTACGAGCCGACCGTGAGCGAGTTGGAGCGCGGGTCGTAAATCCCTTCGGGTCCGACGCCGCGCGCCCCGCCGCGCCAGGTGAACGACTCGCGTAAACGGCCGGATCGCGTCAGGTGCGACACCCGCCCGTCTTTCCTTCGTGGCCAGCCCCCAGAGAGCCGACCGGCCGCGTCAAAGTTCGCTTGTACTTGGCCGTACCACGATCGCGCCCAGACCGGCCAAAACTCGCGCAGGTCGACGTACGATTTTTCGAGAATGTTTAGGCGCGCTTCGACCGAAGCGAGCGAAGGATCGATGTCGACCGAAAAGCCGTCCGCAGACATGCTCTAAAAATCGCACACCGCGCGCCGGTGTGTCAATGTAAGTGCTTTATAATCAGACGTTTATGTCTAGACAGAAAGGTATGAGAGAGTGCGCGGTAGGATCGTTATTATTGCAGCCGCGCGAGCGCATCACGCCAGGCCAGGCGCGCCGGATCGTGTACGTTTTCACGCGCCGTTTTTTCAATGTGGCAGGGGTCCGCGCATAAGAGCTGTAGATTGTCGTGGTCATACCATGCGCCGCCCGCGTCGATCGACACAACATGATCGACCTCGAACGTTGGCGAAAACTTCCCGCACAGCTCGCAGCGCAACCGCCCGCCGTTCGCGAGCTGGACGCGCCGATAAACGGCGGCTCGACAGGCCCGCCATAGGCGACGGTCTAAGCGCTTATGGTGACGACTCATCTACCCGAAGGCGAACCGCTTTCGCCTTACCGGTTGCACCCGCGCATTGACGCCCACGGCTAACAGAAGCGCCGCGGCGACATCGTCGCGTGCCTCGTTGTTCGTTCCCCGTTTCTTCAGCCGCGTGTTCCCGCTTGTGTCATGTTCCACGAGCGCAACCGACAGCGACGCCGTTAGTAATTTTCGAGAGCCGGGAGCGACCGAGAGCGAGCCGTCCAGCGCCTCACGTCGGAGCGCCCGGACGTACTGCGTTTGTTCCGACCACAGCATGTTGATCGCCTTGACCGGACACGGCGGGTTACAGTCCTGCAACTCTGGCAGTCGGAACCGGTCACACACGATCCCACGCGGGTGCCAATCCGCGACGAGTTCAACAAGCATCCCAACCGGCGGAACACGGAGCCCAGGCGCGACGCGCAACACACCCGCCGCAGCGAGCCGCTGATAGATGCCGCGTGGTACCCGGTCCCGCCGTTCCTGTTCGGCCAGATCAGGAACGCCGGGAGCGACCGCGATCGCCTCGACACGGCCCGACGGCCACATACCGACCGCGGCCGACCACGCACGCCCGCCGCCCAGGTCGAGCCCGACGACCGGCGCGCCCTCGCGTTTCCCCAGCCAGCGTTTCGTCACCCGTTGCCACTCGTCAACGGTTAACAACATGGCGGTTTCGTCTTCCGTCGGGACGTTCAGACGGAAGGACAAAAACGCCGCCTTTAAGCGAGAATCCACACGCGCCGCCGCCCGTTCTTCCCGTAACACTTCGCGAAACTCCGCACTAATCCGGGTGAGCGGGTTAACCCGTTGAATCTCTCGCCAGTCATCCCACTTCCCACGCCGCCCCTGCAATTTTTGAACGTGGGTTGACCCGTGCGAGCCACGCGCCACGAGATCCGGCCACCATCCGCGGGGATGTCCCGTGCGCTGTTGAAATTCAGCGGCGGCTCGGTTCACGACTACGCGACCATCTCTGACGACTCCCCGAGTCCTAACCGTGCGTCGCGTGCCCGGAGGGCGGCCACCAGCGCTGGCATATCCTTGCATCCTTTCACCCGACGGAACCCCTTCGCCGCTTCGAGTACCCCGGCAGCGACCCAGCGGAGGACCATCGTCCCACCGCGCCAGCGTTTCACGTTTCGCTTCACATGGCGCGTGCGGCTGAGGAGACTCTCGATGGCGTTCGTGGTGGCGAGCGATCGTCGGAGGCGCTCTGACAGCCCCAAGCCGAGCACGGTCAGCGTTTCGTCGAGTCCTTCCCGTACGCTCGCGGCCGCACTCGGGTAGTCGGTGTCCAAACGACGAGCCAGGTCCTGCAGCAGACGCTGCGCCGTCTTGACGTTGCTGTGCGTAGAGGCGCGCGTGAGGATCGCTTTCACCCAGGGACGCTGCGCGTCGGGGAGATACTCGAGGATATTCCGGCCCTTCTGGACTTGACACCGCTGCACCACGGCGGCCCGACCGAACAGCTGGGTCACCGCCGTGTCGAGGGCCTTCGCCCCATCGAGGATCACCAGGAGGCTCCGGTCGGTGCGGAGCCCGCGGCTCGCGAGATTGGTCAACAGCCCCTGACAGACCGTCGCAGTCTCCGTGGCCCCTTCCCAGAGGCCGAGTGGGTGTTTGGCGCCCGTTTTATCAATGCCCAGCGCCACCACGATACAGTGCCCGCCGACGTGCACCCCATCGATCAGGAGCCCCGTCAGGTCGAGGGCGTCGAGCGGCGTCGCCCGCCACGCGTCCAGCTGCGTTTGCGTTTGGGCCACAAAGCGCCGACTGACCGCACTCTTACTCGTGCCCCGCGTGGTGATATCGGCGCCGAGCGGGTCGAGACTCCGCGCATACTGGCGGGTCGCCACGCCGATGAGCATCTGCTCAACGACGCGCCGGTTCAGCGGGTCAGGGTCCGTGAACGCCCGCGCCGTGGGCAGCGGCACCTCCGTGCCGTCGCGGCGGACGCGCGGTCGCCGGATCGCGACCTTCCGGCCGCCCAGCACAACCTGACTGGGGGCATGCCCGGCGCGAGAGGCCTGCCGCTCCGATTGATGTGCATACCGGGGTCCACACACCGCGGCCCGATCCTCTTCCAGCATCGCCTCGAGCACCTTCAGGCCCGAGGCCACCACCAACTCCTGGAGCTCGGCCTCGGTGTCAATGAGGATCTCGACCAACGGGAGGTGGCGAGGCGCCGGGGATTCCGATTGGCGACGACGAGGGACTGTGCGAGACTGCTTCTTCATGGCGGCTCCTTTGCTGGCGAGGCTTTCACCTCGGTTTAGCTCACCGGTCGTATAGCACGACCAGCGAGGAGCCGCCGCTTTAAATTTCAACAGCTACTGGGACATCCCCCCATCCGCCCCGCGCGGGAGCCAAGGTGCCTATCAGAATCAGCTGTAACGGGGAGCCAGGCTTGCCCTGAGCCGTTCTGAGAGCGTCATACATCATTTGCCCGCCCTCGACCTCCCAGCTTCCCGGTTCGTCTGCTACGACCAAGGGAACGCCCACAAACCCGAATGCCGTTTTGGGGTTGGAGCTCATCACCCGGAGCCGCGTCCCGCTGTCAGGATGGCGCCCGCCCACCAGCGTGGTACTGTCCGCCCATTTCCAATCGTCGCCCAGCTCAGCCGCGACAAACCGCTTCACGATGCGGCCCTGATTCAGCGACCCGGACACCACGACATACTCGAGCCCGTCCAGCTGGCGAAGCCGATCGGCCAGGATATGAGCGCCGGCCAAAAAGCTTTTTCCGTTCGCTCGCGGAATCGACAGCGCCGCCGTACGGATCCCCCGGCGGTTTGTGGCTGCGATAAACCGACGTTGGAACGGCTGAAGCTTCATAATCGGTCCCTGTAAGCAAGACCCCACCCTTCGATTCCCCCAACCGTCAAGAAACACGTAGCAGGGTCCCAGGTTGGCGCAGGCTACTCCTTCACAGCTTTGGACACTTCAGCGACTGGATATGACGCGACCATGCCCTCGCCCTTTTTAGAAAACTGATATACCCCGTCTTCTGCAAGCATGTTGTCGGCATCGACCCGATCCGGCGGGTCGTCCTTATCTTTACCTTTGAGATGAACGAGAAAAACCATAATAATGCTGCCCCTTTCTGCCGTTGGTTAACACGGCCACAAGCTACTCCCGCCGCCGTTCATTCAGCAATGCGTTTGCATCAGTGGTAATTAGGATCTTCGTAACTTGCTGAAAAAAATTAATGTCAGTGATGCGTTTGCATTGCAACCGCATTGCGTTAGCAATGCGAAACGATTCAGGTACAGTCCCTCGGTTTAGGCGTGTGTCTTTTTTTTTCAGGCCGTTTGATTTTGGCCTCGAAGTGCAGAGGTGGCCCAGGAGAAAGCCGTTTCCGCACACGACGATCCTGGTTACCTTGACACTCCGAAAGCGCTACGGAACCGACCTTTCGGTGTGTGTGCACGTCCTCGCCGCGTGACCTACCGCTGAGCTTGGCGGGACGTTGGACAGCATCTACGGTTGCTCTACCGACCGGTCCGACTGGGTGTGCTGCCTTCGGTCACCCTCGCCTGCGCGTCTCCGAGTTCAGGCCCAAAAGCCACAACCGCCCGCGTTGTTTCCCCGCCTCGGCTGCGACCGCACTTCATCCAATACACATTTTTTCGGCCCTGGTCGCTTGGCCTCGCTCGGCCAGGCGCTTCGCGATCCAGTTTTGAATCTCGAACTCGCTCCAGAGTCGACGCCCACCAACTGTCACGGCTCGCGGAAACCGCCCGTCGCGCGTCATGCGCCAGATCGATGTCCGGCTTACGCCGACGCGATGGCACACCTCACGCTGCCTAATCAGACGGTCCAAACATATAGACATTTATGTCGTAAGTATCTGTTTAAAAACGACTTAATGGAACCATTGTGCCACGCGGCGAGAAGTCGCGCAAGTGCGTGCGTTATTTTGGCGGTGGGGGCTATCTGGTCTGAGGCGGCTGCACCAGGTCCCGCAGCGCCTGCGCCCACTGATCTAGCGCCCGTCGCTTTTCGGCATCGTACGAATGCCAGTTGTAGACGGTGGCCGTGATGCCCCGCTGCGCGTGGCCGAGCACCCGGCTGATCGTGCCTTCCGACACTCCGAGCGCCGCGAGGCGTGTCGCCACGGTGCGCCGCAGATCGTGCCAACGATACGCACCGTCGTGAATGCGCGCGAGGACACGGAGATCCTTGCGCTGGTGGTAGAACCGTGGAAACACCTGGGGCTCATCTGGCCGACGAGTGGCATGTCGGCGGGACAGCACGTCGAGCACGGGCGTCGTCAGCGGGACGCGATGCACCCGCGCATTCTTCGCCTGCTCGGCCGGAATCGTCCATACAGCGGCCTGAAGGTCCACGTCCGCCCAGCGCATCCGGTGCACTTCGCCGCCACGCTGCCCTGTCAAGAGGCGCAGCCGGATCGTGTCGGCCGCGTCGCCGGAGTGCGCGTCCAGCGCCGTCCAGAGCGTGCGCAGGTCGTCATCGGTTAACACCACGCTCCGCGCCCGTTCCTGGGCGGGCTTCGCCATCCGGTAACACGGGTTCGCCTCGACGAGGTCTCGGTCGACGGCGAAGGCCCACAGCTTCGAGATGAGCGCCTGCACACGGTTCGCCTGGACAGGCGAACCGTCGGCGACGATGACGTCGAGCAGCTCGTGCACATCCATTCGCGTAATCTCTGCCACAGGGCGCGATGTCCAGGTCGGCAGGATGTACTTGGCAAGCTTCCACTGATCCTCCCGCCAGGATTTCTTGTACGGCATGGCGTGCTGCTCGACGTAGCGCTTGGCGAGATCCCCGACGGTGAACACGGCACGGGCCGCATGGCGATCGTGGGCAGGGTCGGCCCCTTCCGTTTCGACACGGACGCGGGTCTGTCGAGCGATCCGGCGCGCCGTGGACAAGCCGAGCGCCGGCCAAGTGCCGAGCTTCACTCGGCGGGTCACCTTGCCCTTCCTATAGAAGGCGTACCAGGTGCGCGCCCGGCCCGGCATGACGCGAAGAGCCAGTCCCGGCGTCGTTGCGTCGAACCAGTCCACGGGTTGCGGTTCAGGCGCGATACGGCCAACCCCACGCGCCGTGAACGAGACGCGCCGACTGGTGCGTGACGGCATTTACCCCTCCCCTGTCGCAGAGTGTTACCACGGGCGAAAAATCATGTAATCCGCGTTCGCCCCCATAAATAGGGCGTTACCATGGAGCAAATCCCATGACTCGACAATCCGAGTACAACTGAACCCGTGGTAACGCTATGGTAACACAATGACGCAACAACCTGTTACCATGCGAAACCAATAGAGACGATAACTATAATATATATAGGGTTATATGGTTTCAGCGAGTCACGGTGCGTTTCATTTACCATGACTGAAAATCATGGTGTCGGCAGTTCGATTCTGCCCCTCGGCACCACTCTTTCTCCTTCAGAATAAACACTTTACGCTGCGGTCTGTTTGTCGGTATCAGGTGTGTCAAGGGCGGAGCAAAATTAGACCACCGTGGCGGAGGAAAACTAGACCATCCGGCCGTTGAGTGGCGTGGCTGAACGCGGCAGTGCGGAGGAGCTGTCAGGATGCCGGAGCGACCGCGGGCTGGCGGGTTTTCTTGCTGTGTTCGAGGCGATAGCTCTCGCCGTTCAGTTCCAGGATGTGGACGTGATGGGTCAGCCGATCGAGCAGCGCGACACTGACGTCTTGGCCGCCAACTGTCACGCGGGCGACCAGTCGGCCGTACTGGTCGATGTCGCGTACGTCTACGCTGACCACCTCGCCGAAGGTGAGGCTCGATGTCAGCTGTCGCGCTCGCTCTGAGAAGTCCTGGCGGGTCTCTGGGCAGTCGATGCCGTCAAGTCGAACGCGGACGGATTCACCGTTCCGCATGACGCGGATGGTGTCCCCATCGGTGATGCCAACAACCTCGCCTGAGAAGACCTCGCCGACTTGCCCGTAGAGGGCACGCGAGACAAGAAGCAGGATGAGTGCAAGAACCAGCCGACCTCGAACTGGCATGGCACTCTCATCCTAGCTCTCCCAGACACGGTTGCGAAGCACATTCTTTCGGTCTGGCTCCTCAGATCCCGGACCAGCGAAAACACTGGGGTTTTTGACATGAAAAGTGGCGGTCTGGACCCTACCCCTCAGAACGCCAAAAACACGCTCTGTACCCCCTATGTTTCTTGGTCCGAATGGGCCTGTTTTTCAGTGTCCGGGACCTGTTCGGACCTATAATCAGCCCGGACTCAATTTCACAAGCGCGAAGCCACATGAGCAACCTATAAATCCCGGGGCGTTGGGCGGTGATTTGGGCATGAGGAGAGGATTCGGGAGCGTGGTCGCCGCGATTATGTTGGCCGGCTTGACTGGGTCTTGCGGGGGCGAGGAGGCGCCGCCCGTCGATGTGGCGGCCCAAGTGGGCGCCGAACCCGCCGCCGAAGTCCCAGCTCCGGTTGCCTCGGGAGGAGACCTGGACTGTCGTGCGTTTCCTGAGGACTTGATTCGACAGGTAGCCATGGGTTACACCGCCATCCGCCAACTGGACCCAGCGCGGAATCTGGAGACGCTGGAGGAGCTGCAAGCTCTGCCAGAGCCAGCGGACTTCCGTGCCTTTGCCAACGCCTTCGAGCAGCTGGACGTCTCGGGGATCGAGGCCCTGTAATTCGATACGCCCGACACGACAGCAGCGGGGCAGCGTCAGCTGGCCGATCTGTTGGCGGCCGCCTTGGCGGTGCGTGACGACCCAGGGGACCCCGCATGGGTACAGTACCAGACGTTCGTCGCAGAGAACGTCACCCGACAACAGCTATCCATGAACTACTACATGAGCGAGGCCGGTTGCGTGTGAGTAGGCTGTTCGGTCGCAATGCGCCGGCCCCTAGCTAGAATGACCTCGACCTCAGCCTAACAACTCATGGCCCTCACTGTCGGCTCCCGACTCGGCCACTACCACGTCACCGCCCTCATCGGGGAGGGCGGCATGGGGCAGGTCTACCATGCCACGGATACAAAGCTGAACCGGCAGGTGGCACTCAAGATCCTGCCTGAGGCGTTTGCTACTGATCCTGATCGGTTGGCGCGGTTCCAGCGAGAAGCGCAAGTTCTTGCCAGCCTCAACCATCCGAACATCGCCGCCATCTATGGCATCGAGGAAGCCGACGATACCCGTGCGTTGGTGCTGGAGTTGGTGGAGGGACCAACCCTTGCCGACCGCATTGCTCAAGGTGCCATTCCTCTCGACGAGGCTCTCCCGATAGCGAAGCAGATCGCCGAGGCGCTTGAAGCTGCTCACGAAGCTGGTGTCATTCATCGTGATCTGAAGCCAGCGAACATCAAGGTGCGCGACGATGGGACCGTCAAGGTGTTGGACTTTGGCTTGGCCAAGGCGCTCGACACAACCCCGCAAGGCGATCCATCCCAGTCACCTACACTCACCGCCGCCGCCACGCAGATGGGCGTGATCATGGGGACGGCGGCGTATATGTCGCCAGAGCAGGCGAAAGGCAGGACCGTCGACCGTCGTTCTGATGTGTGGGCCTTCGGGGCGGTTCTTTATGAAATGCTGGCCGGTCGCAGGGCGTTCGTGGGTAATGACGTGTCGGACACGCTCGTATCGGTGTTCAGAGATGATCCCGACTGGGCCGCACTGCCCGACGACATGCCTTCGAGGGTTCTTCAGGCGGTCCAGGTCTGCTTACAGAAGGATCCCAAGCAGAGGGTGCGCGACATTTCGGCCGTCAGGCTGGCGATGGAGGGGGCCTTCGAGAGCGCGTCGGCCGCTCGTGCTGAAGAGCTAAAGGCGACGCAACTCTTTGGTTGGCGGCACGTGGGGCTCGCAGCTCTCGCGGGAGTTGTGATTGGTGGAGTCGGCGTGGGAATGGCTCCCCAAGGCTCGTCGGTTCCGGCGGCGCGCGGTGTGACGCGATTGGCAATTCCCCTCCCGGCCGGGGCGTACTTCAGCCGTTACGGCGGATTGGCCCTTTCTCCAGATGGTCGAACCCTCGTCTATGCTGCAAACCTCGGGGGAGATCGGTTGTATCGACGCGACCTCGATGAACTGGAAGCGGAACCCATCGCGGCGACCGAAGGTGCACGAGGTCCGTTCTTCTCACCTGACGGCGCATCGCTGGGATTCATCGCAACGGCAGGAGACCTACGGAAGCTGCCGCTGGACGGAGGGCTCCCGGTACCTCTCGCGCCAGCGACGAACCAATCATCGGGAACGTGGGGGGACGACGACGCGATTTACTTCAGGCCATTTGATTCGCGAGGACTGGCCCGTATCCGTTCTGCCGGTGGCGAAGCAGTGCCTATAGTCCAGTCCGACGAAGAAATCCTCGGGTGGCCGGACGTCCTCCCAGGGGCCAACGCCGTTCTCTTCAGCACTTACCCGGAGAACTTCGACGGTGCGCGTGTCGTAGTTGAGTCACTGGTGACGGGTGAACGACGTGTCTTGGCCGCGGGGACCACGCCGCGTTTTCTGTCAAGCGGGCATGTCGTTTTTGCGCGAGAAGACACCTTATGGGCGGCCGCCTTTGATGCGGAACGGCTGGAGCTGGCGAGCGAGCCGGTGCCTGTGGTCGAGAACGTCTACATCAATTCATCAAATGGCCAAGCGTTCTACACGGTCTCCGGCGATGGCTCACTCGCCTATGTCAGCGACGTTCGTGCGTGGCCTCTCCGGAATCTCGTCTGGGTTGATCGGTCCGGGCAGGAAGAGCCGATTGGCGCTCCAACACGCCCTTACTGGTGGCCTCGCGTGTCGCCGGACGGGCACCGCACCGGCGTGCACATCATGGATCCGGCCAACATGGATTCGTGGGAGTTCGATTCGGTCCGGACAACTCTTGAACGTCGAACGTTTCACGCCGCCTCCGAAGGGGGTCTGTTTTGGACGCCTGACGGCGACCGCGTCGTGTTCTGGTCGAACCGCGATCAGGAGACTCAGGTCTACTGGCGGCCGGCGGACGGCACTGGAACGGCAGAACGCATTACCGCAGGTCCGAACCGAAGAAGCCCTTGGGACTGGACGCCTGACGGCCGAGTGCTGGTGGTCAGTGAAACGAACCCTGAGACCGGACGGGACATTGCGACGCTGGCGATTGGCGCGGACGGTACGGTGAAGCCTCTGGTCGACGGACCGTTCAACGAGGCGCGTCCAGACCTTTCACACGATGGGCGATGGCTGGCATATCAATCTGACGAATCGGGCACGTGGGAGGTCTTCGTGCAGTCGTTCCCCGAGCCTGGCCGACGTCTGCAAGTTTCGAGCGGGGGGGGGATGTCGCCCCGTTTGGGGACCGGATGGGGAACTCTTCTACCGACGGGGTGACGCCATGACGGCTGTTCGTTTCGAAGATAGCGAGAGGCTGGCTGTCGGCCGCAGAAGTGTCCTGTTTGAAGTGA
>CBDBHJ010000005.1:0-402046 GCA_965205435.1 Vicinamibacterales bacterium | reverse complement strand
TAGAGTGTGATCGAAGCGAGCGGAGTCTTGAGCTCGTGGGTAACCGCGTGAATGAACGCGTCGTGCTGCTCGCTTCGGCGGATTTCCCGGATCAGAAAGGCCATGTTCAGGGCCAGTCCCGCGATCAACACGGCGAAGCTGATGATGCCGACCAGCAGAAGGAGTCCGGTCCGCCAGTTCACCACGATCCACCCGACGTTCAGCGCGACCGCAACGGCGACTCAGGACTGAGCCGAAAAGACTGACGTACAGGACCTTCCGGCGACGAACTTCGGACGGAACCATGCCCCTAGTGTAGTCACTAGGGATACCGCCCGCGAGCGGTTGGGGGAGGGATGCTCTGGAGCTAGGCCGCGATGTCGACCGGGGCTTCTTTTCTGGCTATCTGAGCGAGGGTGGGCAGACGAACATCCCAGGCCAACCCGACTTTGCGCAGCAGGGCGATCTGGAGCCAGGTCGTATCGAGCTCGAACGCGCCGAGGCCGTGCCGAGCCGAGGTCGGGTGCGCGTGGTGATTGTTGTGCCACCCTTCACCAAAGGTCAGCAGAGCCACCCACCACGAGTTTCGCGAATCGTCGGTCGTCTGGAAGCGGCGGGACCCCCACAGATGGGTGGCCGAGTTGACGAGCCAGGTGCAATGCAATCCGAAAACGACGCGGAAGAAGACACCCCACAGCAGCCAGGGCAGGCCGCCGATCGCCAGCAACACGAGCCCGAGGACGACGAGCGGAACCCAGTGCCAGCTGTTGAGAACGCGATAGAACGGGTCCTTCATGAGGTCGGGGGCGTACCTGCCCATCACTTCTGTGTTGGCATGCATCGGCTCGCCAAAGACGGTCCAGAGAATGTGCGCCCACCACCGCCCGTCGCGTGGCGTATGCGGATCACCCTCGTGGTCCGAGTGCTGATGGTGGACCCGATGACACGCCGTCCAGAAGATCGGTCCGCCCTGGAGGGTCAACGTGCCACATACCGCGAAGAAATACTCGAGTGGTTTGGCGACCTCGTATGAGCGATGGGTATGGAGACGGTGATAGCCCATCCCAATCCCCCACCCGACACACACCCAGTGAAGAACAACGGCGAGGAGCACCGCTTGCCAGGTGATGTAGAAGAGGGCACCTACCGCCAGGACGTGAAACACCGCCACGGCCCCGAACGTCAGCCAGTTGATCTTGTTGCGGTCGCCGAAATCGATACCGATGGTTGACAATCGTTTCTCCTCGGACTCGAGCCGAAAGACAGCCTACCAATGAATATCGACCGGTTGGTCGGTGGGAATGTAATAGTTGTGTAAATTCGACCGGAGACGTTGCTTCCGTTGCGCTCAGAGCGCCGTTAGCAGACCGGCCGCCGTGATGATGAAGCCGGTCAGGAACGCCCATGGCATCGCAGTCTGCGCGGCGAACTGCGGCAGTTGGGAAGGGGCAGGTGACGGAGGGACCGGTTCACTCGCACCACGAGCGAGCCATGCAGCAAGGTGCTGGTGGGTCAAGAGGGCGGCACACAGTGCAGCCGCAAGACCGAACCATCCGAGACCGACCAAGGACTTGGCGAGGGTACCAAGGGGTGCCAGCCACCCTGCGGCTGCGGCAGATACCATCCACACAACGATGCTGAGTATCGCCAGCTGCCGTGTCTGGGTGAGCGCATACGTCCCGGTCTGTCGCAGCCACTCCAGACGCTGCGCGTGCTCCTGGCGCGACTGCTCTGCCGCATGGAGCTCACGCTCGAGGTCGAACCTGGCGCGGTCCCGGTCAAAGGCCTCCCGAAGTGCAGCGACAACGACGTTGGCCAGACGGGTCTCGAGACCACCGACGTCAGCCTCGTGAACGGTCGTTGGCACGTCCGATGAACCTCGTGTGCCTCGAAACAGGCGGGCGGCTTCGGCAACGGTCCCGACGGCGTTGAGGGCGCGCAGCCAAGTGGCAAATACCATGCGGCAGGATAACCCAGATAGTGCCTAGGGGAACGTCGACGAACCACGGCGTTCCATCAAGTCACGAAGCAGGGCAGCCGTCTCGAAACTCCGCTTGAAGGTGTTCGCATAAAACACCCCCTCGGCGATGGTCAGCGGTGTCCAGCCTTCTTTTCCCCCGTCGCGGCGTACGCTCGTCTTGGTCAGTTTGGCGTCGAGCGTCGCGCCCTCGTCGGCGAGCAACTGCACGATGGCTACGGCCGAGCGGTGCGAGGCGCCGTGAAGCGCCGTGTACCCGTAGTCGTCTACGGCGTTCACATCACCGCCCAGTTCCAGGGCCAACTGGACCGCCTCGAGGGCCTCTGCATTCGTCCCGGCGCTCTCGCCTACCACCCAGATGCCAACCCCGGCGGCGGCCATCAAGGGGGTCGTGCCATCCTCGTTGGTCAGTAACGGGTCGGCGCCGTGCGCGACGAGCGCTCGCATGAGGCCGGCGTCGGCGTGCTTGGCGGCCAGCAAGAACGGCGTGGCGCCCACCCGGTTCAGGACGTTCCGATCATCGGTGAACCGGCTGAGTTTTCGCTCTTTCCATTGGCGGGCATTCAGGTTCGCGCCGTGCGCGACCAGCCGATCGGCCAGCTCCAGCGAGCTCATCGTTCCCGTCGGCACGGCCCCGGGATTGCTGAGGCCAACGTTTGGTCTGCGCGTGTAGGCGACCTGGTGCAACGCCGTCCACCCTTGTCGATCGGCGTTCGGATCCGCTCCCGCGTCCAGTAGCACAACGGCCAGCTCGTAGTGGGCGTTGATGATGGCCAGCGCGAGCGCGCTCGTACCATCCGGCAGCGTGTCGTTGACGTCTGCGCCCGCTCCGAGCAGGACCCGGGTGGTCTCGATGTGCCCCGCACGCGTGGCAAACAGCAGCGGCGTGAACCCTCCGGTCGACCGCCAATCGGTGCGTGCACCGGCGTGACTCAAGACGGCGGCGGCGGCGGCGTTGTTCTCGCTTGCCGCCCATATCAGGGCTGTCTGTCCCCTCTGGCGCTCCTTGGCGTTGACCTCCGCACCGTATCGCAACAACACAGTCAGAGCGTCTGGTCGGCCCGTGCGCGCGGCCGTCATGAGGGCCGTCTCGCCGTCCGCCATCGTGGTGTTGGGGTCGGCCCCGGCTTGCAGCAGCCGCTCGATGATCGCGGCGTTGCCGTTCTCGCAGGCCAGCGAGAGCGGCGTTGCGCCATACCGGTTGGCCGCCGCCGCGTCGACACCAGCCGCGAGAAGGAGGTCGACGATGTCCGGATCGTCGTGGTGGACAGCCCAGTGCAGTGCCGTCGTGCCGTCGATGTCAGTGCCGCCGACGTCAACCTCTTGCTGCAAGAGAGCACGAACGGTCGCGGCGTCGCTTGCCTTGACCGCATCGACCAGCGGGGAATCACTTGCGGTCGCGCCGAGGCTGAGTAGCGCGAGCACCGGGACCGCACAGGTTCGACTGAACACCCTCACACGCTTCCCCTTGGCGTCGTCAGTTCTCTCGCGGACGGTCACACACCAGACAACGGTTGATGGTCGAGCGGTAGGTGGCCGGTGCTGTCCCCGAGCTGCTCCTCCGCCACCCCGACCTTCTCCAGGACGCTGAGCAGGAGGTTCGACAACGGGGTGTCGATGGGATTCTGGAGGTGACGCCCACCCTGGAGTCGGATCTCTCTACGGCGCTCTACGAGCTCTAGTGGCCAGCAAAACCGTGAACGACGCCACGATTCTGACTATCTTGAGTAGTATACGTATTTGGGGGGGACCACGAATGAGTACCTACGTCCAACCTGCGGCAGCCGGCCTGGCCGCAACTGATAGGACATCGGCCTCTGAATCTGCTGTCCCTTGGTATCTCTGGGCCGTGGCGTTCGCCTCGACGAGCGTGCTGATCGGGGTCATCTGGGACATCTCGTGGCACCGCACCATCGGGCGGGACACCTTCTGGACTCCCGCCCACCTGGCGATCTATCTCGGCGGCGCCGTCGCCGGGTTGTCGTGTGGGTGGCTGGTACTCAGAACGACATTCGCCGGCTCCGAACATGAGAAGGCCTCGGGCGTGACGTTCTGGGGATTCCGGGGTCCGCTTGGTGCCTGGGTCTGCATCTGGGGAGCGATCGCGATGATCGCGTCAGGCCCCTTCGACGACTGGTGGCACAACGCCTACGGCCTTGATGTCGAGATCCTCAGCCCACCACACGCGGTGCTGGCGGCGGGCATCCTCGCGATCCAGATTGGCGCGATGCTCATGATCCTGGCCCGCCAGAACAGCGCCGGGAGGGGCGACCGAACGCTGCAGCTGCTCTTCGCCGGCGCAGGTGGCATGCTGATCGTCATGCTCGCCACCCTCGCCACCGAGTACATCACCTTCCCCAACGACCAGCATGGACCGCAGTTCTTCGTGGTGAGCGCGTTGATTCTCCCATTCCTGCTGGTAGGGATCGCACGCAGCTCACTGTTGCGGTGGGGGGCCGCGGCCGCCGCTGGGTTCTACATGGGTACGACGATACTCATGATCTGGATCCTCCAGCTCTTCCCGGCGCAACCGATGCTCGCACCGATCATGAGGCAGGTCACGTCGATGGTTCCGCCCGCATTCCCGATTCTGCTGGTTCTTCCTGCCCTCGTCATCGACTTCATGATGAACCGCCTGCCAGATGGTGTGGGTCGAGGTCGCCTATGGATGACGGCCGTTGGTGGCGCCGCGGTCGCGATGGTAACGCTCGGGGTCGTGCAGTGGTACTTCGCCGAGTTCCTCTTGTCGGCGGGAGCACGCAACTTCTTCTTCGGCGCCGACCAATGGGACTACAACAGTCCGCCTGGATCATGGCAATACGAATACTGGGGTAGTCCGATGACGGCGGGAGCAGGCGGCCTGACGGCCCTGTTGACCGTAGTCTCGGCAACGATCGGCCTCCTGTGGGGCAACTGGATGTCCCGAGTCCGGAGGTAGCGTGCCCCGTTACGGTGCCGTCGTTCGCTACGCGTGCCGGCTTGCGCTCCTGATCGTTGTCTTCGTGAGCACGTCGGCCCATGTCGGTACGTCGAACGCCTCTTTCGAGGGGATGGCCGGACCGTACAGAATCCGGGTCATCATCCGGACTCCCGGTGTCATCCCCGGACTCGCACAAATCTCGGTACGGGTGATCGACGGGGAGGGCGTCGAGCGCATCACCGTCCGGCCCCTGCGTGGTGACGTGGGACTGGAAGGCTCGCCGCCCCCAGACACGGCACAACCGGTCTCGGGAGAACCCGACCTGTACGCCGCCGAGCTGTGGCTGATGACAACCGGCTCGTACAGCGTCCACGTCGATGTCTCAGGAACCGAGGGCGCGGGCACCGCCTTTGTTCCCGTGCTGGCTGTCGCCGAGCAGCGGCTCGATATGCACCCCGCCATGGAGGCTGGACTCCTGGGGGTCGCAGGTTTGCTCTTCGTCGGAGCATTGACGGTGTTTGGCGCTGCCGTGAGAGAGAGCGTCCTTCCCCCTGGAATCGCACCTGATCGGACGCGTCGCCGCCGGGCGCTCGTCTCGATGGTCGTCGGCGGCCTTGTCCTCGGCCTTGTCTGCTGGGGCGGTTGGGCGTGGTGGGGCAGCGTGGATGCCCGGTATGTGAGCCGGCTGTACAAACCGCTGAACACGTCGTCGGCAGTCTCGGCCGACGAGCGGGCCGTCCTCACTTTGACGATCGACGATCCGGCCTGGGGAGACGGGAGCAGGGCACGGCTAATGGCCGACCATGGGAAGCTGATGCACATGTTTCTGGTCAAGGACGACGATCTGTCGGCCTTCGCGCACATCCATCCAACGCCAGCCGACTCGAGGTCGTTCGTGACACCGCTGCCTCCGCTCCCGTCGGGTGACTACCGTATCTATGCCGACATCGTTCACGAGTCGGGCTTCGCGCAAACGCTCGTCGATAAAATGAAGGTGCCGACTCGGCCAGCCGCCGACATCGAAGAGGCGGCAGATCCAGAACCGGGAACGGCACTCGGCGGGGATCCGGATGACTCATGGGCCGAGCTACTCCCCGTAACAGAATCTCGATTGGCAGTCTACGCGCTGGACGGCGGACGAACGGTAACCTGGGAGCGGGAGAGTGAGTTCGTCAGCGATCAGGAGGCGACCTTACGATTCTCCGTGGCCGATTCCGACGGGACACCGACCCAACTCGAGCCGTATATGGGCATGCTGAGCCATGCCGCGGTCTCGAGAAACGACGGCTCGGTGTTCGTCCATCTGCACCCGTCAGGCAGTATCAACATGGCGGCGCAGATGCAGTTCGAGCGCGCGGAGGGTGACGGAACCGAACCGATGCAGGCCAGCATGGGCCTGGCTGCAGCGGGCCAGCCCGCCAACGTCGTGGCATTTCCCTTCGTGTTTCCCCGTCCAGGTCCCTATCGGATCTTCGTGCAAGTGAAGTTAAACGGGACGGTCGAGACCGCGGTTTTCGATGTTGACGTTCATGAGGAGGTAGGGTGACCAAACGATCTGTGCTGGTGGCGTTGGCGATGAGTGTGGCGGTAGCGTCAATGAGCGGGGGATGTGCGGCCGATCAAGGTCAAGGCGAGTCCCAGGGGGCGTGGACGGTACCACGGACAGCCGATGGCCAGCCCGATCTGGAGGGCATCTGGACGAACCCGACGATTACACCGTTCGAACGCGGAACGGCCTTCGTGTACTCGGGTGGAGTGGCCTCACCCGACTCGGCCGCCGAGAGGGAGTTCTTTACCGAAGAGGAGGCGGCTCGTTACGCGGCGCTCGCACTTGAGGGTCGCGAGCGTTTTGGCTATGTCGCCGCCTCGCTAGACGCCGGCGAGGGATTGCTGTCGACGCGGCAGACCTCCCTGGTGGTCGACCCTCCAGACGGACAGGTACCGATCAAGGCCTGGGCCGAATCGGACCGCGACCACAAGAAAGCGGGTGAAGCCGATGATTTCCTCAACATGACTGGGTGGGACCGGTGCATCTCACGCGGCGTGCCAGGCTCGATGTTTCCCGCCGGGTACAACAACGCCTATCGCTTCGTCCAGACGCCCAACACCGTCGTGATCTTGTATGAGGTCATTCATGACGTGCGCATCATCCCGGTGACCGACCAACCGCACATCGATGCCGACATTCGTCAATGGATGGGTGATGCCCGCGGGCGCTGGGAGGGCGATACCCTGGTTGTCACTACCGCTAACTTCAACGACAGGGGCATGATCTCGACGAGCAGCGCGGGCGCGCGCGTGAAGGGGATCCCGGTCAGCAACGCACACCAGGTCGTTGAACGCTTCACGCGCCTGTCAGAGAACGAACTCATGTGGGAGATGACCGTGGAAGACCCCGAGGTGTATGACCGACCGTGGACGGTCTCCATGCCGCTCACGCGGGACCCGGACTACGTGATGTACGAATACGCCTGCCATGAAGGGAACCGGGCCCTTCCGCTCCTGCTACGCGGCGCGCGCGTCCAGCCGTAGGTCGTGAGCCTTACTCGACGACCAGCTGCCCGATCGTCCAGGGGTGCTCGGTGCAGATGTACTCGTGCTCGCCCTTGGCGTCGACCACCGCCGACCCAGATCCGCCCGGAGCAATCGGGCCGGTCGTCCACGAGCCGTCACGCGCCGCGATGGTGTGGGTCAGATCGGTCGGGTTCGTCCAGGTCACCCTGGCCCCGCTCGTGGCGGCGCGGGTCGGTGTCAACCCGTACTCATCGTGCCACTCGTCGTTCCGTCCGGTGTTCTCGTTGCTCTGCGTGATCACCCGCTTCAGCTCGATCGTGTCGGTGTCGACAACCTGGCCGTCGAACGGGAGCACGGTGAACGGCGGGTCCTGCGCCGGCCGTGGCGGCAGCGTGCCCCCGAGCTTGAAGGCCCAGACCACGCGGTTCATCGTCAGCGCCACGTACTGCTCACCGTCGATCTCGTAGGTCACCACCGGTCCGCCCCCGTGTCCGTTCGAGCCGAATATCCCGATCTGACCGGTCTGGAAATGCCACAGCCGCTCGCCGGTCCGCTGGTCGTAGGCGCCCAGGTTGCCGTCAGGCTCGGTGTGGAACATCAAGCCGCTCTGGGTCGTCATGGCGCCGCTGCTGTTGCAATCCGAGTAGGGCACCCGGTGTTGCCAGACAATCTTGTTGGTCCGGCTGTCGAGGGCCACGTGGAGGCCGTACTGTCTCAAGCCCGGTGCGCGGACCGTAGTACTGGTGAAAAACCATCCGTTCTCAGGACGCTTGATCCACCTCGGATACACACAGGACATGCCGTAGAAGTAGCCGGTGACCGGGCTATACGACATCGGCGCGAAGCGCATGGTCATGTAGGGAATGAACATGTTGGGCAGGTCGGGCCCGATCGGGTCGTAGTAGCAGCCAGCCTCGAATCCCTCAGGAATCATGGCCGGATCCACACAGGTGGGGCCGACCTTGTCGGCACCGACCGGAAACGGCTGGGTGGGAGAGGTGTTCAGAAAGTCGTCCTGGGGAACCGGCCGCTCCTCAACGGGGAAGATCGGTTCACCCGACTTGGCGTCCAGCATGAAAAGATAGCCGTCGGTCCGCATCGCCGCGACCGCCCGCCGAGTCGCCCCGTCTACCGTCGCGTCGTAGACGATCAGCGGCGTCGCCAGGTCGTGCTCCCACATGTCGTGGTGCACGAGCTGCTGGTGCCATTTGTACTCACCGGTGTGGAGGTCGAGGGCCACGACCGAGGACGTGAACAGGTTGTCGCCCGGCCGAAGCTCGCCACCCCACATCGGAACGGCGTTTCCCGTGCCGACGTAGAAGGTGCCGAGCTCGACGTCGACACTCGGGGTCATCCACACACCACCGCCGCCATATCGCCAGACGTCGCTGTCGACCGGCCAGCTGTCGGCGCCAAGCGTACCCGGCTCCGGAATGACGCTGAAGAGCCATCGCCGCTCGCCGGTGCGAGCGTCGATCGCCACCACTCGACCGCGTAGATAGCTGTCGCCGTTGGCCATGCCGACAAGCACCAGGCCGTCGGCGTAGGTGGCCGGGGAGGAGATCCACTGGCCCACCTGTCCCTCCACGCCGACCAGGTGCTCCCAGACTTGCTCGCCAGTTTGCTGGTCGAGCGCGATCAGACGCGAGTCGTTGAGCCCGGCGAATACGAGTCCGGCGCCGAGCGCCACGCCCTTGTTCATCCGGCCAATGGGCGCAGCCGTTCGCCACCGTTCTTCGCCGGTGGTCGCGTCGAGTGCCCGAATGCTGCGGCCGGTCTGGAAGAACACGAGCCCGTTCCGCATGACCAACGTCGAGCGTGACGCCTCGCCACCCTCCAGATCGGTGACCCAGGCGCCGCCCAGCTGGTCGATGTTGTCTGGGGTGATCTGCGTCAGCGTCGAATGTCGCGTCTGCCCGTAGTGGCCACCGGCGAGCGGCCACTCGGCGGCCGGGTGGCCTTGCCAGTCTTCGTTCTGGCCAGCCGCGGTACCGGGAAGCGAGACCAACAGGAGACAGAGAACGAACGACCAAAGATAGCTCATACGCATCGGTGGTACTCCCACATGTTGTTTGTGACTGTGTAGACCCTACATCAACGGGCGATGGTCAGCGCGGCCAACCCTCGGCTTCACCACGCCGGTAGATCTCATCGACCTCTTCGACCGTCATCGCATGCGCGGCCGCGATCTCGGCCACCGCTTTACCCGTCAAGGCCGCCGTGATACCTGCCCGCTTCTTGTCGCCCTTCTGCGATGAGCCCGGCGCGATAGGCGAATGGCCCCCGACAGGCAGAGGTGCCACCGCCAGCGCCCGAAGCGTCGCTTCGCTGCGCGCCTTGGCGACCTCCTGGAAGATCGTCAGCTCAGACACCTCGCCTGTGCTGCTTGCGTCCCTTTCGGAGACGCGAGTCTCGGAGGGCATCGGCGTCTTCGGTGCTGGATCGGGTTGGCGGGTGACAACCAGTCCAAGGACGACGACCACGGTGCCGAGTGCCAGAACCGCCAGGCCCGTACCCCGAGTCACTCCTGATTCTCCGATCTCTTCGGGTCTCTGAACAACAGACCCTCTTTGAGCAACCGGGTCACCAGCGTCACCTTCCCATCAGCATCGATGCAGTCCGGCAGGTCCTGCACCCTGAACCTCTCAGCCGTCGTCGCCATCTCGATAGCGGGAAGCAGCCCACCCGGCAATGTGATTTCCGTACCGCAGAATCGCACAACACAGGATTCAGCGCCGCTCTCGACCTCCACGAACAGATCGGTGCGACGGCTCATGGTCGAGTCGACCGTAACGGGGTCGGCTCGGAGATGGGACCCGAGCAGATTCGTGAACAGCGGGGTGTTCGTCGCCAGCACTTCATCCTGGAAGTGTCGCCACACCGGTGCGGGGTCGAAACCTGACTGCAGGACCGACAGCTTCTCTCGATACACTCGCGCTCTCTCTTCAGCAGATACACTCCCGTTGGCGAAGCCCATCGGCAGATTCTGACGCAAGCTTTCGTCCTCCAGCGCGACCGCCGCCACGCTCTCCACGAAGAAATCGGCCCACGTGAAGGCGGTGAGCCCGAGCGTGATGTGCAGTGACGCCTCGGCGGAGGACCGCGCCGAGTGCATGAGGCCGCGGGGTATGTAGACCACGCTCCCAGCATCCAGCTCGAACTCTTCCGTGACCGGCCCTGGATGGTGAACGGTGGTGTCGAAGTTCTGTCCTTTGAGGGGGAGTGTCACTTTGGTGTCGTAGATGGACCACAGCTTGCGACCGCTGACCTGCAGTACGAAAACGTCGTGCGTGTCCCAGTGAGGCTTGAAGCCCTGTGCGCCAGAGGGCGTCAGATAGATGTTGGTCTGGACCCGCGAGCCGAAGGTCTGCCCAAGGGACACGCAGAGTCTCGCCAGGGCAGGCACCCGCCGCTGGAGCTGCGTGTAGATAATGGTGGCACCCTCGTCGAACTGCTTGGCGACCGCGACCGGGTCGACGCGTCCCGCCCCGTCCGAGTACGACCGCCGCTCAACGTCGTCCTCTCCGTGGACGAGGTTGATTTCTGGGTGACTCAAACCGTGGGTGCCCAACACCAAGTCGAGATCCTGGCTGCTGAGGAGGTCGGCGTAGTAGTTCGGAGTCGCGCGGCTCACGAGACATAACCGCCGCTCGTAGTAGTCGCGCTCGAACTCAGATGTCGGCAGAGGTTGGATCAACCACCCTAGAGAACCTTCATCAATCCGTTGCAACGGTCTTGTTTCCAGAGCCACGAGGACGTCATTCTACCTCAAGGATTCTCTTTGACATCGGCCTAGAACGCAGTCAGGATGGGTGCGATGCGGCCGGCAACTGGTCGACAGCGTATGAGAGGAACCGGATGGCAACCAACGGAACCAAGGACCTCAGCCAGCAGGAACAGGCCTCGCTGCAGGATAGCGAGATCACGACCGCCAAGGTCAATCGCCGGTCGTTCCTCGCTAGGGCGATGGGGGCCAGTACGTTGGCAGTTGGCGCCGCCCTGACCGCCGCGTGCGGTAACGAAGCCGACAGCTGTGACAGCGATTTAGGGGACGTTGTCGGGAACATAGACACTGGCGCGGGTGCCGACTCCGGGGACTCCTGCGATACTGACTAACCTACCGAGCCCTACTCCCCCGCCGCGCGACCTCCCACGCTACTAGTGGAGTGAGGACACTCCGCTAGTCCCGCTGCCGGACAATCTCGACGACGTTCCCTGAGGGGTCGTTGACCATGAACACACCGGGCCGGAACTCCGTGTATCCAAACCCTTCGGCTTCGACACGCTGGATGACGGCATCGAGCTCAGTCGTATAGATGGCCACGACCGGGTGCGTGCTCTTGGGCAGCGGCGCGACGCCCTTCGGCTCGAACAGGGCCACGAACATCTCTCCACCGAAGTCCATGACCACTTCGTCAAAGGCCTCCGTCTCGAATCGCTGGCCTGGCGTGACCGCTGTCTCACCAAAGATACGCAGAAAGAACTCTTCCGCTTTCTGTCGGTCGTCCACGATGAGCCTGGAGCCGCCAACGGCCGGCATGTCTGCTCGGTCCACGATCTCGACGGCATTGCCGCTCGGGTCCGTGGCGATGGCGATCCGAAGCCCGCCCGTGTCGGTGCTCGGCAATAGGAAGAGCGGGTTCTGTGCGGCCTCGAAGCGCGCGACCATGTCGTCGAACTCAGCCGTGTAGATCACCGCGACCGGGTACGGGCTCTTCTCGAGCCCCTCTCTCTGCGTGTACGACAGCAACCCGAGCCGGTGCTCGGCGTCTCCAAACCCCATGAACGGCTCGACGAGTCGCCCCTCGGCAACGTAGCGGTTCATCTCCGTCATGCCAACCATTTTTTCGTAGAACGCCGTGTTCTCGTCGACGTCGCCAACGGTGTATTTCACCGTACGGACCACGTGCGGTGGCGGCGCCGATTCCGACGCCGGGGCTTCTTGTCCCGCGGCGTCTGCGGAGACTGCCAAGGCTGTGATCATCAACCCGAGAACGGCCTGCCTGGGATATCGGGTTACTCTGGAGCATCCAGTCACCATCGTTGTCTCCCTCATCTCTGTGGCACCCGCAACACCGCGCGGATGGCAGGAATAGAATGGCGGAGAGGGTGGGATTCGAACCCACGTGCCGGTTGCCCGACAAGACGCTTTCGAGGCGCCCCCGTTACGACCACTTCGGTACCTCTCCGTGGAATGAACAGTCTGAACTTCGGGCTGCAGCCTTCAGGGCTCGACTGAGCGCACCCCGTCACGCTTCGCCTTGAAGAACCCTTGCATGATCTCGCGGCACTCGTGCTCGAGCACCCCGCCAACGACCTGTACCCGGTGGTTGAGCGCGGGATGGTCGAGCGCCCGCATGGCCGATCGCACGGCACCGGCCTTTGGCTCCATCGCGCCGAAGACAAGCGTGTCCACCCTCGCGTGAACGATTGCGCCCGCGCACATGAGACACGGCTCGACGGTGACATAGAGCGTGGAGCCCGCTAGGCGGTAGTTTTCCAGCTCGCGAGCCGCCTGTCGGAGTGCCAGAATTTCGGCATGTGCGGTGGGGTCGGCTTCCCCTATGGGTCGGTTGAAACCGACACCGACCACTTCGCCCTCGTGGACCACGACTGCTCCCACGGGCACCTCACCACGCTCCGCTGCGCGTTCAGCGTGATGGAGCGCTTGACGCATCCAGTGCTCATGCTCGGGTGCGGTCGGCCGGCCAGCCACACCTGATCCTAACCTCAAATGCGGCAGATGACTTGGGGCCTCGTGAGGGGGTTACTGCTCGGCAGACTCGTCGACCCAGATCCGGATCTGTCGTGTCTCCTCTGTGACGCGGACGATATCGCCTCGGAGGTCGCCGAGCTGGTCGATGGCCGCCACAAGGTTGAGGGTCTCGCCATCGCCTGACAACAGGGCGTCAATCACGACAACCGGGAGGTCAATCCGGATGTTCTCATCCGCACTGGTGACGTTGACCTCGATCTGGTCGCCCGCCCTGGCGACCCGGACGGTCTGGTCATCGCGCTGAACCGTAGCGAACTCGGAGTCCCCAGCGGCCATGAGCTCCTGCCACATCGTGCGGATCTCACTGACCGATACGCCGTGCTCCTCGGCCACGGTGAGTCGGCCGTCGGACGACACGATCTCTTCCGGTGCCATGGCCACGAACGCACCGACGGCTCTGAGCGGGAGGTTGAGGGCCAGCTGCCCAGTCTCAGCGTCTTCGCCCTCGATCTGGACGTGCAGCCAGCTGCCCGTCTCTTCTGCCGCCTCCTGTGCACCGAGCGGCACGACGACCATGGCGGCGGCCGCCGCCGACGCGAGCACTCGCGAGTATATGTGGCGCATCATGTTGTTACTGCCTCCCGTACCTAATACGGAGCAGCCACGGTCGCCGCGTTCTTCCTGCCAAGCAAAGGTTCTGACCGAAGGCCAAGTCCGGCGCGGGCTGTAGAATCTAGAACGGTCGTCGATCGAACGTTCGCCTTCGTTTGTGACGGGAGGTCACTGTGCAGCCATTGGGGCCAGCGGTCGTAGGCGTGAGAACCGGGATGGAGCAAGCGCCAGACGACGACCGCTCCTCGAGACTCGACCCGCGGTCTGTCGTCGCGGCCAGGGTGGCGGGGGGTATCGCACTCGCCTGTGTCGCCCTCCCGACCCTGCTCGGCGTCGGCGTCACCGCGCTTACGGCGCCGTGGAATGCTGGACTGAAGATCGGGTTGTTCGTGGTCTGGGTCGGACTCATCGGCCTCTGGACGGTCGCCGCGTTCTTCCTGCCAGAGCTCAGATATCGCACTACCCGGTATCGAGTAGACGAGCGCGGGCTGACGATCCGACGGGGCATCTTCTGGCGGTCCGTCACCTCAGTCCCCAAGTCGCGCATTCAGCACACGGACGTCCTCCAAGGACCGCTCCAGCGACAGTTCGAACTGGCAACCCTCGTCATCCATACTGCGGGCACACAGGACGCTTCGGTGTCACTCAGTGGTCTGGCCCACCGAACGGCCCTACCGATTCGAGATCTCCTGATTGGCGGAGGTCACGGCGAGGGTGTCTGATATTTGATGTCTGACGAGAAGCGGCTGCATCCTCTGTCGTGGCTCTTCGCCGCCGCCCAGGCCGCCAAGAGCTTCCTCGTCCCCGCTCTCGTCTTCTTGTTCGCATCCGGGGGGGAAGCGTACGAACTCTGGGCCGGCCTGTTCATCATCCCCGTCGCGCTCAGCGCCGTCCTGCAGTACGTGGTCTTCCGGTACCGACTCGAGGAGGACGAGCTGGTGGTGCGTGACGGCATTCTCACCCGCACCGAGCGGCACATTCCCTATGCCCGAATCCAGAACATCGACCTGGTTCAGAATCCTCTACATCGACTGCTCAAGGTAGCCCTCGTCCGGGTGGAGACGGCCAGCGGTCAGAAACCGGAAGCGATCATACGAGTGCTCTCTCTCGACGCCGTCGAAGAGATGCGGGCGCATGTCTTCGAGGGACGCACGACCGTGGACCAGGCCGATGATGGTGCGGCGTCCGACGTCATCCTGCAGCTGCCAGCACGAGAGCTGGCCAAGCTGGGCATCGTTTCGAACAAGGGCCTGGTCGTGGTTGGCGCCGCCGTGGGCCTGCTGTGGCAACGCAATAACTGGTGGAGCGACAGCGACGAGGAGGCCGTTCTGGAGAGCTATCTGGGGACGGCGCCGCAGTGGCTGGAAGGTTTCGCGACCGGACCGGTGTTCCTGGTCGTACTCTCGCTACTCGGGGTCGTCATGCTGGCGGTCGTGTTGCTCAGGCTATTCTCCATCGCCTGGTTCCTGGTTCAACTCCATGGATTCACATTGAGACAGCATGAGGAAGACCTGCGGGCAGAATACGGACTGTTCAACAAGATCTCACGCAACATCCCGACACCTCGTATCCAGACCTTGATCACGACCGAGTCGCCGCTGCACCGCTGGTTCGGTCGCCGGTCGGTCGAGCTCCGTACGGTTGGCGGAGGGGGCGAGGACCTCGACATCGGCCTGGAAGGTGCCGCACCAAAGGCCAAGAGCCAGTGGCTCGCGCCGATGCTGCCGACCGAGCGCGTCCCGGAGCTCGTGACCCAGGTCCTGCCGGAGGTGGAGATAGCCAACCTGGCGTGGGAGCCGCTCGCGCCGCGTGCGTGGCGGCGAATTTTCAATCGTGGCCTCTTTGCCGTGGCGCTTCTGACTATACCGGTGACGCTTCTGCTTGGCGTGTGGGCGGCGGCTTTCGTCCTTCCAGCCACGGCCGCGGCCTACATCCACTCGCGTCTGACGATGAAACACTCGGGCTACTCGCTGACTGCCTGGGGCGTCGTGTTCAAGAACGGCTGGTGGGATCGCACGATGAAGATCGTACGCTACGCCAAGATTCAGACGGTCAGCCAGCGCGAGACGCCATCGCACGATGAAGATCGTACGCTACGCCAAGATTCAGACGGTCAGCCAGCGCGAGACGCCATTCGACCGGAGAAACGGAATGGCTTCGGTCAGGGTCGACACGGCGGGAGCCGAGAAGGGCGGATACACGATCGACATCCCGTATCTCGAACGGGACACCGCCAACGACATCGCCGGCCGACTCTACGCAGAGTGTAGTGGGCGAGAGTTTCGGTGGTAAGGCGTCGTCTCTCAGTACTTAGTCGAGATGCCCGGTCTCGCTATCCCCCATCTCGACACCGCCCGCCGGAAAGTACTCCTTCCAGCGGTCGGAAACCCTTGACGCCACGTCGGGTCGGCAGGAGAGCTCCTCGGGAAAACCAGGCTTCAGACGGGCGTCGATCACAATCGGCCCCGTGTACGCGAGATGGTTGCGAACCACTCGGGTGGCGGCGGCGTGGATATCGGCCGCTGGCTCGAACCTAGTGAAGGTCGTCCACAGAAAGTTGATGGCGCTTTTGACGGCGCGCGCAGGCTCGTCAGTGAGGACGACCAACGGCCAGGCCGCGAACGGGGGGTGAGTCGCGATTCTGGCCGGCGCGTCCGGATCATCTCGTGACGAAGGCACCCCGACCACCAGACATCCACCACAGAAGACGTGAACTTCGCCCACACCGACGGGCAGCGTCCCTGAAAAGTCTCGGGGCAGCTCCCGGACCGGGTCGCCCAGCCCCAGCCAGACCCCCTTTGACCCTTTGTTCACTTCTGGACCGGTGTAGTCGAGGGTGTCCATCGAAAGGTTCGACAGCACATATAGGTCCGTTTCCGGATGGGTGCGCGCCAGGACGTGCTCTAGGGTCGCCGGGAAGTCTTTCAGGTCGACCGGCTGGTCGGTCACCAGCAGGAACTTGGTGAGCGACAGCTGGCCCTCGCCAAGGATGCGGAAGGCACTGGCCATCGCTTCCCGGGCGTACCGTTGCTTGACCACCGCCGCCGACAACGAGTGATAGCCGGTCTCGCCATAGGACCACAGCTGCTCCACAGCCGGCATGACCAGCGGGAACAGCGGCGAGAGCAACTCCTGCAGGAGGTCGCCGATGAAGAAATCCTCCTGCCTCGGCTTGCCGACGACCGTCGCTGGGAAGATGGCGTCTCTGCGACGAGCAATGGTCTTGACCCGGAGGACCGGGTAGTCGTGGCGGAGTGAGTAGTAGCCGTAGTGGTCGCCGAAGGGTCCCTCGGGTCTGCGCTCATGCGGACGCACTTCTCCAATCAGGGCGAACTCGGCGCTCGACACCAGCGAGTGCGGTCCCACGCCAGGGGTCACCCTGAGCCGCTCGCCGGCGATGAGAGAGGCTAGGACCAACTCGGGGACGTTCTCGGGAAGGGGAGCGATCGCCGCGAGCATCAGGGCGGGCGGTCCGCCCAGAAAGGCCGTGACCGGCAGCGCCTCGTCGCGGCGCTCGGCGACGTCGTAGTGAAAGCCGCCGCCCTTGCCGATCTGCCAATGCATTCCAGTCGTGGTGGCGTCGTGGATCTGCATCCGATACATGCCCAGGTTGTGACCACGACCTTCAGGGTGTTCTGTGAGTACGAGAGGCAACGTGATGAAGGGGCCGCCGTCGTCGGACCATGTCGTCATCGCCGGCAAACGGTCGAGACGAACCTCGTCGGTCACGACCCCGGTAACCGGGCCTCCGGCGCCGCGCTTCAGACCAACCTTGAGGAGCTCGAGACCCAGGTCCCGAGCGCCCCAAAGCTTTGCCGGTGTCGGGGGCAAGGCGGTCTCGACAAACTCGACCAGTCGCCGAATCAGGCGCTGTGGCCTCTCGCCGAACGCCAGCTCAGCCCGTCTGGCGGTGCCCAGCAGGTTGGTGACGAGGGGGATGTCTGAGCCCTTCACGTTGGTGAAGAGCAACGCTGGTCCGCCCGCCGCGATGACGCGGCGATGGATCTCGGCCGCCTCCAGCTTCGGGTCGACCGGTGCGTTTATCTCGACGAGGTCTTTGTCCTTGCGAAGCTGCTCAAGAAAGGCCCGAAGGTCGGGAAAGGTCACCTAGCAGCCCGTGGTGAAAGTCGTAGTAGGGATCGACACAATCGATCCGTCGTACTACACTGACGTGCATGGCTATGGGAACGCGCGAGACGGATCAACCGCCGCTGTGGATCGCGACGTCGGACCTGCCCACCTCGCCGGGCCATCCATTCTACGCGCGGCTGACGACGCTGCTTGATGGGCACCACTTCGATCGGTTCGTCGAAGGCCTGTGCGCCCGGTTCTACGCGCCCGTGATGGGCCGACCGAGCTTGGCACCCGGGCGCTACTTCCGCCTGCTGCTGGTCGGCTACTTCGAAGGCATCGACTCGGAACGCGGGATGGCGTGGCGCGCGACGGACTCGTTGGCGGTCCGCAGCTTTCTGCGGTTGGCCGTGGACGAGGCGCCACCCGATCATTCGACGATTGCGCGCACGCGGCGCTTGATCGATCTGGAGACGCACCGGACCGTCTTTACGTGGGTGCAACAACGACTCGTCGAGGCTGGCCGGCTGAAGGGTAAGACCATCGCGATTGACGCCACGACGCTCGAGGCGAACGCGGCGATGCGCAGCATCGTCCGCCGGGACACCGGCGAGAGCGACCAGGCGTTTCTGGCGGGTCTCGCGACGGCCTCGGGGATCGAGACGCCCACGCGCGAGGCTCTGGCGCGACTGGATCGGAAGCGGAAGAAGAAGACCTCGAACACAGACTGGACGAACCCCCACGATCCCGATGCGAAGGTCACGAAGATGAAAGATGGCCGCACGCATCTGGCGCACAAAGCCGAACATGCCGTCGACATGGAGACCGGCGCGATTGTCGCGGTGACACTGCAAGGCGCTGATGTAGGCGACACCACGACGATCATCGAGACCGCCATCGCCGCGACCGAGCAGGTCGAAGACGCGCAGGCCAACGTTGGCGATCCACAGTCTCTGGACGAGATCGTCGGTGATAAGGGGTATCACAGCAATCAGACCCTGGTCGACCTGGCCGCCGGGGGCATCCGGTCCTACGTGTCCGAGCCGGACAGGGGGCGACGTGATTGGTCGAAGGCTCCCGAGGCCCAGGCGCCGGTATATGGCAATCGTCGCCGGATGCGGGGCCGCCGCGGCCGCCGCCTGATGCGCCAACGCGGCGAACGGATCGAACGCTCGTTTGCGCATCTCTACGACACGGGCGGGATGCGGCGCACGCATCTGCGCGGCCACACGAACATCCTGAAGCGCCTCCTGATTCATGCGGGTGGCTTCAACCTCGGGCTCGTCATGCGTCATCTGATCGGGATCGGCACGCCGCGCGGGCTGCAGGGCCGCGTGGCCGCGGTTCTTGCGACGTTATCGGTGCACATGGGCGTCGTCCGAGGTCGGCTCACCCCGATTTCGTCGTCGCATCGACTCATCCCGGCCGTGCGCGATCGGCTCGCGTCGCTGACCACGTTTGCCGTCAACTCGTCAGCGGCGATCACTTGCACCACGGGCTGCTAGTGCGGCACTAGACGAACTGGGTGAGGGAGACGTTCACGGTCCTGGTGCGCTTCGGCGCGCCGCGCCAGTGAATAAGGATGGGGCTTTGATAGGTGCCCTGGACGATGGTGTCACGCCCGTTGGAGTTGTCATCGGAGACCAGCAAATCGATCGAGCGCTTCACTCCGAACAGGCGGTCGGCCGGCACTGACAATGCCCGAGCGGCCCATTGCTCGATTCGCGAGGTCGGCAATCCCAGGACGTCCACCATCTGATTCAGCGCCTGCACCAGATCGTGTTTTGCATACGACCGGGCTTTCCCTGGCACGGCCCGTGGATCGTTCCAAACGTGGCGGGCCTTCTCAGCAGCAAACCGGAACGGCTCGCGCAGTACGTCGGTGAGATCGTGCCGCATCAGCAACGTCTCATACTCATTGACGGTGAGGCAGGCATTACGCTCACCCGGTGCCAGTTCCAGCTTCAAGCGTCCCTTGCCCGGTGCGTGTTGAGCGATGAACTCACCGATCTGTTCGTCAAGGCCGTACCGCGAATCCTTGAGATTGACCGCCTCGATCGGGTGCGAAGAAACCGGAATCTGGAGGCTGGTGCGAGCCACCTCGACCTCGTCGTCATAGCCGACCAGCACAGTCGTTCGATGCCTCGATGTCCCGTCGCAGGTGCCATCGAGATCGACAAAGTACACGGGAGCCGGGCGCACGGGATAGGAAACACACGCACGAAGGCGGCCAAGGATGAACATCAGATGCGAGTCGCCGTTCAACGGCTCGCGCTCACGCTGGTCGGCCGTCAGCTCCGTCCGCTCGCCGAGCTGGTCGTGGCGGTATCCGCCCTGTTCAGGAAAAATGGCGCGATAGACGTCGAGATACGACGTAATGCCTTGGGGCCCCCCGGTGAGCCGGTTCTGGAGGCTCTGCGGGAGGTATCCGGCCGTGGTGTGAAGCGAACTGTAGAAGCAACGCTTATAGCGATCGAGCTCGTCGCCGATCACACTCGACGCCCGACCTCGAACGTCGGTGAGGGACAGCCGTGACTGGGGCGTGATGTCGAGCGCGAACTGAAGCGTCGCCATGTACGAGGTTATCGGCCGATGACCCCTACAAGTGAAGCGGGTAGGGACTTGCTACGGTATCACGGTTTGGGTCAGCCGGCTATTCTGGCGGATTAGGCCAACCATTTGCCGCGACCACGCTTTCACGCGAGGCCGCTCAGCGCACCAGTCACATCAATGAAGTCACCGCGCTGGCCCCGAGCGTGTCGGAGACCCACATAGTCGACATCGAGGCCCATCGCGCCCGCGACGCTCACCAGCAGCCGCTGATGAGGGATGCCGGAAAACCTCGTGGCTCCGGTGGCCAGAATCTGAGACGGCACCCGCATCTCGGCTGGAGTCTCGTGGGGCCAGTACATGTAGCGCCCGGTGTTGAAGGCCCACGAGCCACCAATGAGCACGGGGCAGTAGTTCCGGTAGCCATGCCACCCGTCGCCGAGCTCCGACCCCCACACGATGAGCGTGTTGTCCATCAGCGAACCACCGCCGGCGTCCGGGACGGCCTCCAGGGTGCTCACGAGCCGCGCGACCTGACCGGCGTGATATTGAACATAGTCGGTCATAGCGGCGTGTTTCTTCGCGTCGTCGTAGATGTAGTGCGCGATGCCCTTGTGCACCTTGTCACTGATGCCGGCGGCACCGAACTCCGCCGTCGGCATCTCTCCCAGCGATAGCGAGACCACTCTCGTGATGTCGCAGCTGAACGCCGCGGCGATGATGTCGGCGAAGGCGTCGAACCGTCTGTCGTACCGTTCGAACTCGGCCGCGGGCCGCGGAGGCGCATCGCACGACAGCGTCGCCAGCCCCTCGAGCCGGTACCCGAGACGCTCGACCAGGCCGAAGTGAGATTCGACCCGGGCGCGATCGGTCGAGTCGATCTTCGGAACCAGCTCTCGATACTCGTCATAGGCGAAGTCGAGCGTCGTGCGACGACGCGTGCCCACGGCGTCGCCGGACGAGGCCGGCCCGAAGACCCGTTCCCAGGCACGAAGCGGCGTACTCTCGGCCGGCAGGCGCACACCGCCCGGGCTGTACGCGATGGGACGTCCGGCTTCGAGGGCAGCATCGACCGACAGCTCCAGCGACGGAAGTCGGTCGGGTCTGGCAACGTGCCCGGCGACGAGCTGGTCGATGGAAGGGGAGATCGACCGTGTGTCCCGCGCGGCGAAATCGGCGTTGTTGCCGGTCCAGGCGTGGATCCAGCCTCGATCGTGGCGGTTGCCGCCGCTATCGAGCTCCGCGGTGGCCAGCGACAGGCCGTCGAGAGCAAGCAGACGGCGCCGATGCTCATAGAGCGGTGCCAGCGGACGACTGAAGTCGCTTTCAGCCACGGCGTTCAGGTCGAGTGTCCACGGCTCCGCCTCAGACATGCCGGTCGGACGCATCTTCCACGTCGCGTACGGCCAGCCATGACAGTGGCTGATCACTATGAGACGCCTCGTTGGCTCGGGGCTCTGGGCGAACGCGCGGATCGTGCCGGCGGGCAGTCCAACCCCGAGCGCCGTGAGCCCGCCCAGCTGGAGAAGGTGTCGTCGGGTGATCATGGGTTGGCTCCCGCACTATCTCCCATGGAGGGCATGTCGCGAGTCAGGAAAAGGTCACTGCCGGCAATGGCGACCAGTAGTTCCTTGATCGAGTCGTCCTGTCGGAAGCCTGCCTGCAGCGTCTCGAGCCCCGGCGTCGTTTCCGCGATCTGGTTCCCCAGAGCATAGCGGGTCCAGTGCAACGTGTAGCAGTCTCTCACCCGGTCGCTGGTTGCGAGCTGCCGCACGAAGTCGACTCCATCCGTAAACGTGATCTCTTCCCCGCCGGTCAGCGTGAGCGTGCCGCTGGCATCGACCGGCTGCCCGTTGTCCTCGGCCCGCCACTGGCCCACCGCGTCGTAGTGCTCGAAGGCAAACCCGGGTGGGTTGATCAGCCTGTGACACGACATGCACGTGGGAGCGCGGGTGGCCGTCGCCGTGCGTTCTCGATTCGTGCTCTCAACCGTCAGCGTGTCTGGCGGAAGTGCAGTCTCTGCACCTTGGATCGGAGTGCCCATATCCATGCACGCAATCCGCTCGAGCACACGCTTGCCGCGCAAGATCGGTCCAGGCTGAACAGCGTAGGCACCCAGCGCGAGGACCGAGGGAAGTGTCAGCACCCCGGCCCGCTGGTGGCTGGGGAACTCGGCTGGGTAGAGCGTGAGCGATTCCTCCCGCCCGATCGAGGCCACCACAATCTCTATGGGACGGGTCACGGTGGGCAGGTCGGTGACGCGTCTGACGCCTTTTCCGTAGATCGGTGCCGTGGCGTCCGACAGATAGCCGTGGTTGTCGGTCATCAGCTCGCTGAACGTTCCCGCGCCGTCAAAGATGACCTGTTCGACGAACAGTTCGGTCTCGTACTTCATCGAGTGACGCACGGGGCCCATGATGGCCGGCCACTTGAGATCGTCGTCCCGTGCTGTCTCGAGCTTGGGCGCAATCCCAAAGAGCGGCCCGAACGCGCGACGGGCGGGAGCAACAAGCAGGACCTGATCGGTGCCAAGCCACTGATGGTGAAAGTGCGACACTGCACTCCGAGCCTTCGGGTCGTCGAGCATTCGGCGGGCCTGTCGAGCGACTCCGGCCTTCGTGGCAAGCGCGCCGGAGTCAGCCGCCGCGAACAGCTCCTCGTCGGGCATCGAATCCCACAAGAAGTAGGAGAGGCGCGCGGCCCGCTCCCACTGGGTTAGCGGACTGTCGGTGGTGAGCCCGTCACCGGCAGTCTCCACCCTGAAATGAAAGGGAGGGGCCTGCAGGATTCCGGCAACGGTGAGGGCCACCGCTTCGTCCGCCGGGCCGGCCGCCAGGTTATCCCGCCAGTACGTTTCCAGCCTCCCCGCCTCTGCCGGTCGGATAGGTCGGCGATACGCGCGACGGGTGAACACTTCGATGCTGTTCCACGCGCACGCTTCCTGTTCATCCTTGGACAGGGTGGCCCAGCCGGCACAGGTGAAGAAGGTCGGAGAGACCAGAGCGAACGACGCGAAGTGCATCGCCGCGAGGTGCAGCTCCTCCACCTGGTAGGACGACGGGGTCTGCCCCTGCGCAATGCCCTCGAAGCCGTCGGAGCCTGGTTCCGCCGGAAACCTCCAGGGCCACACCGGAGGGGGAGGAGGAGGAAGAAAGACCCCCTTGCTGGCCGCGCGCCGTGGACTGATCGTGTCTGCGATGGCAGGCGGGCCAGCGAGCACCGTCCCTCGGAAAACCGAGCAAGTCCGCGATGGTGTTGTTGTACTCGGCCGGGGTCAGTGCCAACGGCGGGGCGACCGGTGCGGCGGTCGCGGCGACCGGCCCGCTCCCAGTGGACGCAATCGTCAGCAAGATCGACCAGACAGACACCAGTCCGAGGAACACGGATCGCACGCTCATCAGTATCCCTCTTTGAGCTTACCCTGGACCAGGCTTGCGGCGCCGCATCAGACGCAGGCAGTCGCGCATTGCGAGAAGATACGCGCGGGCGCCCAGCCGCGAACCGTCGACGGCCGACCAGGCTTGGAGGGGGAACTCAACGATCGTGGCACCATCCGAGAGGAGCCGCTCAATCAGCTCGACGTCGAAGATCCAGCGGGACCGAAACGGCTCGGCGACCGCCTTGCGAATCAGCGCGCCGGCCCGAAAGACCTTGGCCCCACACTGCGTATCGTAGATACGCGTACGCAAGTACGCGGAAGCCGCCCTCGCAAACACGCGTCCCACGAGGTGGCGTAGCTCGCTGCGGTGGATGTCGCGACCCAACAGACGGGTGCGAGAACCGAGGACGGCGTCGGCGTCGACCTGAAGCCCATGATCGATCAGGTCTCCGATCTGCCTGAGAGGGGCGGCCAGGTCGGCGTCCCAGTACCCGACCCAGTCGGCTTCCGGGGACGTCTGATCATCTGCGAGCGACTCGAGCGCACCCAACAGCCCTTGCCGAACCGCCTCCGCCTTGCCTCGATTGTCGGCGAAGTGCAGTACACGGGCCTGCGACGGGTGAGCGGCGGCAAAAGCGTCGAGCAACGGCTTCGTGTCGTCGGTAGAACCATCGTTGACAAAGATGAATTCGAGACTCGACTCAGCGGCGATGGCACCGGCAAACGCCGCCAGGTCCAGACGCGCTGCCTCGTTATAGGCGGGGACGACGAGGAGCTGTCTAGGAGCCACGTGCTTCAGGGGTTCTGTGAGGAATGCCGAAGGCCCGTCGCAGCGTCCTCATCACGTCGGACTGAAGGATCTGGGCAAAGACCCACCCGGCGCGAAGCAGTGGCAATGGAGTGGACGAGGCCTGCACCCGCCCCAGTCTGATCGCCTCGCAAATAGCGTCGGGGGACGGCGCGGCATCCACGAGTGAATAGGTCGTGCCGAGTTGCTCCAGCAAATGCACATCACCATTGCCCACGACCGGCTTACCGTGCGCGCGAGCCCATCGCTCACCGGCCCGATTGAAGTTGACGTTCCGCGCGTACATGGCATTGACCTCGACCGCGTCAAAAAGGTCGGGGTGACTGTTCATCGCGCTACCCAGACAGCTACCTACCGGGAAAAAAGGATGCGGGGCGACCACCAGTCCGGCAGGTTCTTCCCTTTTCAGAACCGCCAGGTCCTCGAACGACACCACGGTCTCAGCGCGAGTCGAGAAGTTCAGTAGCAGGACGTGCTTGCCTCCGATATCTCGCTCGATGCCGGGAATCAGCACCAACCCACGCTGGCTCGCGTACTCCTCCAGAGGACGGACATCGAGTTGTTTGTTGTGCAGCGTGATGGCAATCGCGTCGTAATCGAGATCGGACGCGCGGTCGATCAGCTGTTGCGCCGAGTGACCGATGTCGTCTCTCGGATCGTCCGCCGTGTGACTGTGCAGTTCGACCTTCAGCATACCTACGTGGCTCGCCCAGTATAGGTGGGAGCCTGTATCCTTCGCTCTATCACTATGCCCAATCTATTCGATCCCTTGGTCGTCGGACCGATCACCCTCGAGAACCGAATCAAGTTGTCGTCGATGTGCCAGTACAGTTGCGACGACGGCGTGGCCAACGATTGGCACCTGTCCCATCTGTTGCAGCTCGCCATCGGCGGCATGGGGCTGGTCATGACCGAGGCCACCCATGTCAGCGCAAACGGGCGCATCTCGCCGTACTGCCTTGGGCTCTACTCCGACGAGTGCGAAGCGGGTCTGGCTCGCGTCGTCGAGGCGGTGCGCGCCCACCGTGATTGCCCGATCGGTGTGCAATTGGCCCATGCCGGGCGCAAGGGTGCCTGCCGGAGGCCGTGGGAAGGCGCAGGTCCGTTGCCATTGGATCAGGCCTGGCCGATTGTCGCCCCGTCGGCGATCCCCCATGACGACGGCTGGCACCGGCCGCAGGCGTTGGACACGGCGGGCCTGGCGCAGGTCAAGGCGGAGTTCGTCGAGGCCGCCGAGCGAGCACTGCGTATCGGCTTCGACGTGGTGGAGCTCCACGCCGCCCATGGCTATTTGCTCCACGAGTTCCTGTCGCCGCATTCCAACCACCGCGACGACAGCTACGGCGGTAGCGTCGAAGCTCGACGCAAGTACCCGCTCGAAGTGATGGACGCCGTACGTGCAGTGTGGCCAGCCGACCGAGTCCTCGGAGTCCGGGTCAGTGCCACCGACTACATTGCCGACGGCCTCGCCGTCGAAGACGTTCGTGATTTCGTGGCCGCGGCGCGCGACCTGGGCTGCGATTTCGTCGATGTCTCTGGCGGCGGAGGCGTTGCGGCGGCCCAGCAGATCGATCTCAAGCCCGGCTATCAAGTAGAGTACGCGACGACGATCAAGAAGGCGGTTGGTCTGCCGACGTTCACCGTCGGCCTGATCACCAATCCGACTCAGGCCAACGAGATCGTGACCAGCGGTCGCGCCGATGGCGTGGCCCTCGCCCGGGCGTTCCTTCGTAACCCGCGCTGGGTGTGGGACGCGGCGGACGAGCTGGGCGCCGAGGTATTCTGTCCGCCCCAATACGTACGGGGCCGCGACGGTCGTCACATAGCGGGGTTGCAGCGTCCCGTGACCGCGGCTGGATGAGCTCGATGGCGTTGCCCGCAGGATCTTGGGCGATGAGCATCCCGGGTCTGGGTGTCGTGCCACGTTCCACCACGATCGGGGCACGATGGCAGCTGCGAGGAGATGAGAGATGAATGAAACCACCCGATACCTCGTGGCTCTCATCGCCGGGATGCCGCTGATGCTCGGGTCCTTGAGCCTGCGAGCCCAATCCTCGGCCGAGTTCGTCCCGGTCACCGACGCCATGCTGCAGAATCCTCAACCAGCCGACTGGCTGAACTGGCGGCGGACCCTCGACGGTTGGGGTTACAGTCCACTGGACGAGATCAACACGGAGAACGTCGGCGGGCTCAGACTGGCCTGGTCGTGGGCCATGAGCGCCGAGGGCCGCCCCGAAACGAACCCGCTGGTCTATGACGGCGTCATGTATATCGCCAGCCCTCCCGGGGTGGTGGAAGCGCTGGATGCCGTTACCGGTGAGCTGCGCTGGCGCTATCGACACGAGCACGAGGTCGACCTCCAGGGCATCGTCACCACCCGCAATCTCGCCATCTACGATGACAAGGTTTACCTGACGACGTTCGACGCGCACATCGTGGCCCTCGACGCCCTTACGGGTACCGTCGTGTGGAACGTGGTGGGAGCCGACCCTGCGCTCGGTTTCAAGTATTCGGCGGGACCTATCGTCGTGCGAGGCAAGGTGATCGCCAGCACCAACGGGTGCGATCGGTTCTATGAGGCCAGGGAAGCCCCTTGCTTCATTTCGGCCAGGGACGCGCAGACCGGAGACGAACTGTGGCGAACGTCGACGGTGGCGCGGCCGGGCGAACCGGGTGGCGACACCTGGGGTGATACGCCGCTCATGTTCCGCATCGGCGGTGACAGCTGGACCGCCGGGAGCTACGACCCCGGAACCGACCTCATCTACTGGGCCACCGCGCAGGCCAAGCCGTGGGCGCGCTTTCAGCGAGGGCATTCCGGGGATGCGCTGTATACCAACAGCGTGCTGGCCCTTGACCCGGACACCGGTGAGATCGTGTGGTACAACCAGCTCCTGCCGGGCGAGACGCACGACATGGACGAGACCTTCGAGAATCTACTGGTCGATCATCACGGCCGGCGATCCTTGTTCAAGATGGGCAAGCTGGGGATTCTCTGGGAGCTCGACCGGACCACCGGCCAGTTTCTGGCCGCGCACGATCTCGGGTACCAAACGATTCTCGACGTGCATCCGCGGACCGGCGAGGTCACCTATCGGCCCGGCATGATCCCCGAGGAGGGGGTTGAGCTGGAGTTCTGTCCGAGCGTAGCGGGCTTCAAGAGCTGGCGGGCGATGTCCTACCACCCGAGCACGCAGGCCTTCTATGTGCCGATGCTCGTGAGCTGCGAGCGCACAACGTTTGGTCCTGGACCGGAACAGGTGGAGGGCGGCGGCGGCGTGGGCATTTCGCGTCGGACCCATCTCATCCACCCGGACCGGCCCGACGGCGTCGGGGAGCTCGTCGCGATCGATGTGAACGGCGATGTGCTGTGGCGTCACCAGACGCGCACGGTCATCGACAGCGCGACGCTGACGACCGGAGGAGGCCTCGTCATCGTGGGTGACTGGGATCGAAACCTCTACGCGCACGACGCGGTGTCCGGCGACATCCTGTTTCAGCGTCGTCTCCCCAGCTCGGTGACGGGCTTTCCGATCACCTACGCCGTGCAGGGCCGACAATACCTGGCGGTCCCCGTCGGGACCGATCCGTCGATGTGGAGCGGCATATCGGGTCAGCTCACACCTGAGCGGAATCGCCCCACGGCAGAGGGGCACGCGATCTTCGTGTTCACGCTGCCCGGGTCTTCCCGGCCGAACTGATCGTAGGATTCTGTGTGGGGGGCGCGTGATTCACGCTGCTGGATCGATGCCGTCCCGTGACCGCGGCTGGCTGAGCTGGGACTATACTGCCCGGTGACGAAGACTCAACCATGATTCGGAACATCCTCGCTGTTATTGCCGGCCTTGTTGTGGGCATGGTTGTGAACATGGCGCTTGTCACACTCAACGCGTACGTGCTCTTCCCCATGCCGCCGGGTACGAACATGCAGGACCCGGAGCAGCTGAACGCCTACATGGCCACCCTGCCCACGGCGGCCTTCTTCGTGGTGCTGGCCGCGCATCTCGGCCAGTCCTTCGTGGGCGGCTGGACGGCCGCTCGGCTCGGGTCTTCTCGGCCGATGATGCTCGCCATGATCGTGGGCATGGGCTCGTTGGCCGGCGGGATCATGAACATGATGACCATCAACGGACCTGCCTGGATGTACGTCGAGCTGCCGCTGTATCTGGTGGTGGCCTGGCTGGCCGGACGGCTGGAGGTCAAGCGGCGAGTGGCCGTGCGCCACCTCCTGCCGCTTGCGTTCATCGTGACGGTGCTCGTCCCGGCCATGTCGAGCCTCGGCGCGCAGGCGCCGGCCGGTTTCGTGCCGGTGACCGACGCGATGCTGGAGGACCCCGCGCCCGAAGACTGGTTGATGTGGCGGCGCACCCTCGATGGCTGGGGCTACAGCCCGCTGAATGACATCACCACAGACAACGTCAATCAGATTCAGATGGTCTGGTCGCGTGCACTGACACGCGGGAACCAAGAGAACGTCCCGATCGCCTATCGCGGTGTGCTCTACGTCCCGCTCACACGCGACGGTATTCACGCGATCGATGCGGTGACGGGCGATCTGATCTGGGAGTACGCCCGAGACCTTCCTGACGACATCTTCAGCATCATCGGTGGCAACAGCCTCAATAACCGCAATATGGCCATCTACGATCGGCTGCTCATCAACACGAGCGCCGATAACTACGTCTATGCCGTTGATGCGACTACCGGCACGGAGGTCTGGGAGACGCAGGTGGTCGACTACCTGATCAACCCAGCCATGCAAAGCTCGGGGCCGATCATTGCGAACGGCAAGGTCATCTCCGGTCGTAGCTGCAGGCCCGAAGGGGGACCGGATGCGTGCGTGATCACAGCCCACGACGCGCTGACGGGAGAAGAACGGTGGCGACGCCGCACCATACCAGCACCCGGCGAGCCTGGTGACGAGACATGGGGCGACGTACCCTTCGAGGACCGGAAGCACGTCGGCACCTGGATGGTGCCAAGTTACGACCCGGAACTCGATCTCATCTTCATCGGGACGTCCGTCACGTCTCCCGCGCCGAAGTTCTTACTGGGCGGCACTGACCTCGCGCACCTGTATCACAACTGCACGCTCGCCATCGACGCCAGCACGGGCGACATCCGGTGGTACTACCAGCACCTCAACGACCACTGGGACCTGGACCATCCGTTCGAACGCATCCTCGTCGACACGGCCGTTGCCCCAAACGCCGATGAAGTCAGCTGGATCAACCCGCGGATTCAGTCGGGCGAAATGCGCAAGGTGGTCACCGGCATCCCGGGCAAGACCGGCATCGTGTATACCCTCGACCGGGAAACGGGCGAGTTCCTCTGGGCACGTCCGACGATTACGCAGAACGTCGTGAGCCACATTGACGGCGCCTCTGGCGACGTCACCGAGAACGCGGAGGTTGTGTTCACCGGGCTCGGACAGGAAGTTCTCGCCTGCCCGACGTGGCAGGGCGGGAAGGACTGGGAGGCGGGCGCGTACAGTCCGCTCACCAACATGGTGTACACCCCGCTCCGCAATTCGTGCGCACGCATGCTCTCGACCCAAACCCCTCAAGGCGCTCGCGAGCGGGCCCTGACCGCGGGAGGGCAGCCACCGCTCGAGTTGTACGCGCTCGCCGCACGTCATCAGCTCGCTCCTGGCAAGGAGCTGCTCGGAGCCGTCCATGCGGTTTCGGCCGAAACCGGCACATCGCCGTGGGTCTTCGAGACGCGCGCCGCGACCATGTCGGTCATGACAACCGGTGGCGGACTCGTCTTTGGCGGTGACGCGAACGGGCGCTTCCGCGCGCTACATCAGGAAACGGGAGAGGTCCTGTGGGAGATCAATCTCGGCACGCCCGTCACCGGCTTTCCGATCAGCTACGCCGTCGAAGGGCGCCAATACATCGCCGTGAGCACTGGGGGTGGCGCTGGCATCAACCTCAGCATGACACCGGAGATTCGTCCAAGCGGCGGCAGCCGACTTTTCGTGTTTGCCTTGCCCGATGAAGGGTAGGAAGCCCTCCTCTCTCATCGCGGCGGAATAGCGCTGGCGTCTTCGGCTACCGCCTCCTCGTGTCGCGCGTACCGCATCATGTTCGTCAACCCGTAGTTCCCCTCGTGGCAGGCGTACTCGAACATAGGAGCCGGGTTCTTGCGCCACGTCTGCCGGGCCGTCCAGGACGTCGTCCAGGTGGCTGGGTCGTCGACCGTGAACTCGTACTCGAGGATATCCGGGCTGACCCGCCGGAAGCGCTCGACGAGGACGGTGTCTCGACTGGCGCCGCGTGCCATCTGCGACGGCCCATATTTGAAGTTCCTGGTTTCGACCACCAGGGTCTCGCCCTCCCAGCGTCCGCGCGATTCGCCTCGGTCTTGAGGAAGTACTCCGAACGGTCGGTCGCCGATCGGAATCAACCGCGTGGTGCGAAACATCTCGATGAACATCACCAGGTGGTCCTCGGTCAGAAACAGCTGCACGTTGTTGTTGTACGGAAGTGGAAGGACTGGGTGGCCGAACGTGGCCAAGCAGCGGTCGCCCAGGCTGAAGTCCTCGATCTGCTCGAGGGGATCGGTCCCGAACGACCCTGCAGGGAGCCCCGGCCGATTCTCGGCCCCTGGCGTCCGGGAGGGCAGCTGACCGTTGGGTGGGTCGACGATGAGCGACGACCGACGATCCGCCACGGTCGTGGTTCCCCAGTCGAGGAAAACGCGCGTGTGAATGGCGTTGCCCGGAACGGGGCCTCCCTCGGCGGCGTCAATGCTCGATTGCCACTCCGCCTGCTCCTGCTCGAAGGCTGCCGCTTCCTCTTCCGAGAGGACCGCCTTGTCGGCAAACTGCTCCGGGCGCTCCAGCGGTGTAATGCTCCTGTAGTCCCAGACGCCTCCCAACTCCGGGACGCCCCATGCCGTTCGAGGCACCTCGTCGGATGTCTGGGTCGTGACCCGCGCAACCAGCATGGATCCGAGAACACCCGCCGCGACCAGTCCGGTGACGAATCGTTTGGAAGGCAACACGTCGTTCTCCTTTCGCCGTGGGTTAGGGTTCGCCCCTCTCCCCGCTGCCTCCCTCACGGGGTGGCGCGTTGCGGAGCTGGCTAATCTCGACTATTGTGCAGCGACGTCGATCCTGACACAAGGAGTAGTGCTGGTATGCGCAGACCGCACCGTTCACGGGTCGTAGCCCTCGCCGCCGTGCTCGGCGTCGCCTTCGCCGTCCATTCAGGGGTGAGCGCCGGGCAGGCGGACGATGGTGGTCGTGGGTATGCCGAGCACGACTGGCCGTTCGTGGCCGGCAATTGGTCCAGCTCCCGCTACTCCACCCTGACCGACATCTCGACCGAGCCGATCGACCGGCTCGGGGGTGCCTGGGTCACGCAGCTCGAAGGGGGCGCGTCGTCGCGAGCGACGCCGGTCGTCAAGGACAGCGTCATCTATCTCACCGCCGGGGCCCACGTCTTTGCCATCGACGCGGGATCGGGTGAGCCGGTCTGGCGCTGGCAAGCCGATGACGCCGAGGCAGGGATGGTGCCGTCCTGGCAAGGTGTCGGTCTGGGAGAGGAGCTCGTCTTCGTCGGCCTCCGCAGCGCCGACGTCATCGGGCTCCGCCGGGACACCGGCGAGCTCGCATGGATCACGCCGGTCGGCAGCGTGCCGCGGGAAAGCGGCGAGATCGTCACAACGGCGCCGCTGCAGGCGCACGGGCGGGTCTTCGTCGGCGTCGCCAACGGCGACGCCGGCGGGCAGGGCCGCATCGTGGCGCTCGACGCAGCCACCGGCGAGAAGCTCTGGACCTTTTTCATCGTGCCGCGTCCCGGTGAATTCGGCCATGACACGTGGCCGCAGGACTCGTCTATCTGGACACGCGGTGGCGGCGGCGTCTGGCTCAACGGCACCGTCGATCCGGACCTCGGTATGGTCTACTTTTCAACCGGCAATCCGGTCCCGATGTTCGGCGGCGAAATCCGCAAAGGCGACAACCTGTTCACGGCCTCGGTCGTCGCCCTCGACGTCGAGACCGGCGAACGGCGCTGGCACTACCAGGTGGTCCGTCATGACGTCTGGGATGCGGACATCGCCACGCCGGTGCTGCTCTACGAAACGGAGGTCGATGGACGACCTCGCAAGGGGCTGGCCGCCATGCGCGCGGACGGGTACCTCTTCCTCTTCGATCGCGAAACAGGCGAGCCACTGACACCGATCGAGGAACGGCCGGTGCCCCAGGACGCGTCCCAGTATACGGCGCCGACCCAGCCGTTCCCGGTTGGGCGCGACAGCATCCTTCCTGATTGTTCGTATTGGCGCGACCGAGTACCGCCTCCGTTCGAGTTGAGCTGCAGCTCGTACACACCACCGTCGCGCACCGAGCGTACGATCGTGGCTCCCGGTGCGCCGATACCAATGGTGCGAGTCACGCCGATGTCGTTCAGCCCTCAAACCGGCTATATCTACGCGCAGGGCCGCGCCACGGTCGGACTCGCGAGACGCTTTCGCGATCCGTGGCTCCTGTTCTCCACCGGTTATCAGCCCACGCTCCCCGATCCAGTCGGGGTCCTCGCCGCCATCGATGCGCAGACCGGCGTCGTGGCGTGGAAGCAGGAGTTTTCGGCCGGGCGGCTTGCCACGAGCGGTCCGCTCACTACCGTCGGCGGCCTGATGTTCTGGGGATCAGCCGATGGGCGCTTCGAGGCGTACGACGCCCGAACCGGCGAGCGTGTGTGGACCTTCCGGACGAGCCCGGGCGGGGCACGCCTCCGGCCGGGCCCTGCAGCCACGTACGAGGTCGATGGCAGGCAGCACATCGCCGTCCCGATGGGCAACGAGCTCTGGACGTTCGCACTCGACGGCACCGTGCCACCGAGAGCCGAGGGGCCTTCCGAGGCGCCGGAGGCGCCCCAGAACTGGTACGGCCCCGTCGCACCGCCCCGCGAGACGGACGTGATCGAGACAGGCAGGCTGGCGGAGAACCCCGAACGGATGCCGGGCGGGAAGCGGAGCGAGCTCAATGAACATTCATTTGACCCCGTCCGCGCGCTGGTCAGCGTTGGCGCGCCGGTGCAGTTCCGCAACAACGGCCAGATTCCGCACTCTATCGCGGCGCAGGACGGCAGCTGGACGACGGGCACGCTCCGGCCCGCCATGTCGGAACACGTGACCTTCGACCAGCCTGGGACGTTTCTCTACCACTGCACGGATCACCCCTGGGCGATCGGCGAGATCACCGTGGAGGAGTAGCGGCCCGGGTGCGGTTTCGGCAAGGCGAATCAGCGCGCTCGCGGGCCACGCTGGAGCCACTCCACCATGAGCGGTGTGACAACCTCCGGGACCGCGGTATGCGGGTCATGCCCGACCCCCTCGAGCACCTGAATCGTCAGATCGCCTTCGACCCACTCCCACATGTCGTTCAGCGTGGGGTTCTTGAACGGGCCGCTGGCTTTGCCGTAAATGAACAGCGTCGGTGCCTGGACGGGCGGGAAGCTGCCGTAGGTGAATCCGAACCCTTCGGTCTCGAGCGTCACCGGCGACCGAGGCCAATTGGCCTTGTAGAAGCTGACGATGGACCCGATGTCTAGCCGTTGGAACGCATCCTTTCGCAGCTGCGTCAGTTCGGCCGACTCGCCGGGAACCGGCTGAGGATTCTGCAAGAACCCCTCGAGCTGCGCGCCGGCCTCCGGGTTCTCCTGCATGCCGCGCTGGAACGTGCTGGCGGTCTGTTGCTCGGAATTATCCACTAGCTCGCGAATCAACCCGGCCGGATGAATCGACCCCAACGAGATCAACCGCTCCGTGCGGTCCGGATGGGCCATGGCGAAATACCATGCATGCAGGCCGCCGCTGTCCTGCCCGACGAGGGTCGCCCGCTCCTCGCCGAAGTGATCGATGATGGCGTTGATGTCCTCGGCGATCTTGGCGGACGAATAGTGCTCGTCCCCGACTGGCTTATCGCTGCCGTCGGTCCCCCGCGTGGTCATCGAGACGACACGATAGTGCTCCGAGAGCGACACCATCTGATGCCGGAAGTCGAACCACGGGCCGAAGATACTGTGGACGAAAATGACCAGCGGACCCTCGCCGACGGTGTGATACACGATCGTGACGCCGTTCGAATCGACCGAGCCCTCGGTGGCGGTCACCGACGCCCCTCTCCAGTCGCTGATCGTCACGTCTGCCCCGGCATTCGCCACTCCCGGCGCCACCAGACACACGGCCGTGACGGTGACAAAAATCGAGCGCAACAGCGTCATGTGTTTCTTCCTCGTCATGGATTTCTTCTTCATCGGGGGTCGATCATACATGCAACCGTGGCTCAGTTCGGCAAGGCGAAGACGAAGATATTGCTGCCGCTGCTCGGCCGCAGCTCTGGGGTCATGGCGCTCCAGCGTGAGGCGTTTCCACCGGTTCCGGTACTCGCCACCACATACTGTCGCCCGTCGACCGCGTAGGTGACCGGGAACCCACTCACGGGCGAACCCAGGTTGATCTCCCACAGCACTTCGCCGGTCTCGTCATCGTGGGCGCGAAACCGGCCGTTGACGTCGCCGCCAAACACGAGTCCGCCGCCCGTCGCCACCAGCGACATCGTGGCCGCGCGCTGTTCGTAGGTCCAGCCGGTCTCACCGGTCTCGGCGGAGATCGCCCATACCGAACCCAGTTGATCCGTGCCCGGCGCCAGCTCCCACCGCATGCTGAGGCTGTAGAGAGACGTCCGACCATCGTCGAGGGCTGCCATGCGGGCGCAGGCGTTTCGAAGTGGCATGTACATCATCTTGGTTCGCGGACTGTAGACTCCTGCTTCCCAGTCCTTGCCTCCCATGGCCGACGGACAGGTCAGGACCGCCTGTCCGAAATCGCTCAGGACGACCTCCGCGTTCTCCGACACCGCGCCGGTGGTCCCGTCGATATCACTGATGACGTTCTGGGTGACGGTGGGCGTGGCCCAGAGAAACTCGCCCGTTTCGCGATCCAGGGTGTACACGATGCCCGTCTTGCCGGGGATTCCGGTCACGACGCGACGCACCTCTCCAGGCTGCAGCCGAGGATTGATCCAGCGCACCACGTCAGGGCTCGGTCGCACGGCGGTGTCGACCAACAGACGCTCGAACGGATGATCGAGATCCCAATGGTCGTTCAAGTGCTGGTAGTACCAGACGATCTCGCCGGTATCGGCGTCGAGCGCCAGTGTGGAATTGTGATAGAGGTGGGCGTTGTCGATACCGCCCAGCATGAACTTCGGGGCGGGCGAGGTGACCGACGTGCCGATGTAGAGGAGGTTCAACTCCGGGTCGTAGCTGGGCACCATCCACGTGCCGACGTGTCTGCGCTCTTCGTAGGGCACGTCGCCCCACGTTTCATCACCCGGCTCACCAGGCCGGGGAATCATCCGCCGCCGCCACAGCTCTTCGCCCGTTCGCGCATCGTGCGCCGTCACGACACAGGCCTCTGGACCGCCGCGCGGCATGCAGCTGCGTCCGGAGATGACTTTTCCGTTCGCGATGATCGGCCCTGAACTCTGGTTGGCCGGGTTGACACGGTAATCCAGAATCTCGGTTTCCCACACCAGCTTTCCGGTAGCCGCATCCAGGGCGAACACGTAGTCATCGACGCTGGTGTCAATGATGAGCGTGTCGAAGATCGCGAGATTCCGGTTCGTTGTGCACACACCCGGGAGCAAGAAGTCGCACACATCGTCCGGAAGGGGTCGACGATACTCCCAGATGAGATCACCGGTTGCCGCATCGATCGCCTGAATGACATCGCTCGGATTCGGCATGTACATGACGCCGTCGTGCAGCAGCGGAGTGCCCTGCTGGCGCCCCGGAGAGTTCAAGGCGCGCGACCAGACCAGGCGCAGGTCACCGACGGTGTCGCGGTCGATCTGGTCCAGCGGGCTGTATCCCCAGCTGTCCAGCGTGCGGCGCCACATCAGCCAGTCGTCCGGCGAAGGATCCTGGAGCATCGCATCGGTGACCGGCTCGAACGCTCCGTCCTGGGCGCTCAAAGCTGCGGCACCCAGCAACGCCACGAGGGTCACACCGAACACGCCCAGAGACAGATTCCAGTTCATGAGGATGCCCTACCGGCCGCCCAGTGGGCCGGCCGGGTGATGGATAGGCCCCGTCACTGCATCTTGACACGGAACGGTAGAGTGGTCACCGTAACAGCAAATCGCGAACTGGCACAGCGTCTCAGTGCCTTCACTCGCTCAAGGAGGGGTCATGACTGAAGTTCGAGTCAGCGGTGTCATTCCGGCTGGGATTGAAGAGGTTTGGGTCGTGGTCGGCAACTTCGGGGAAATCGCCCACTGGGTGCCGGCCCTCGCCAAGTCGGAGCTCGCGCCTGGGGCCACGGGCCGTCAAGTTGGCGACGGGCGAACCTGCACCATCGAGGGCGGGGGGTCGTTGGCCGAAACACAGCTGGCCCGTTCGGACGAGGACTTCACCTACACGTACGACGTTGTCGAGGGTCCGCTTCCGATGACGAACTACGAGAGCACGATCGCCTTGCGCGGCCAGGGCGACCAGACCCTAATGGAGTGGAGGTGCAAATTCGACCCCGAGCCCGGACAGGAGCAGGAGCTCGAGGGGACGCTCAAGGGGATCTATCAAGCCGGCATCGACCAGATCGCTAAACGCTTCGCCGGGTGATTACCGGGCTCGGATGACGAGACCGATCGCCGAGTACGAGCACACGGCGCATGCTGTTTCTCCTTCAGAATGTGTCTGAGCCGGCCGAAGGCCCCGCTACACGTCCGACAGATGGGTCAGCTGACCGGTGCTGTCGCCGAGCTGCTCGGTCGGCACCCCCACCTTGTCGAGCAGACTGAGTTGCAAGTTGGTCAGCGGAGTGTCGTCGCCGACCCTCAGATGACGGCCACCACGCAGCCGGCCTCCGGCCCCGCCCGCCAGGAGAATCGGCAAGTTGACGTGCAGATGTCGGTTCCCATCGCTGATGCCACATCCGTAGAGCATCAGCATGTGGTCCAGCAACGTGCCGTCGCCGTCTGGGGTAGACCGTAGGCGGTCGAGGAAGTAGGCGAACTGCTCGATGTGATGCTGGTTCACCTTGGCCAGCTTCGCCATCTGCTCCGGCTTGTTCTGGTGGTGTGACAGCCCGTGATGCGGGTCCGGGATCCCCAGTTCGGGATAGGTCCGGGGGCTGACCTCCCTTGACATCATGAAGGTGATGACCCGTGTCATGTCGGTCTGCAGCGCCAATACCTGCAAATCGAACATCAGCCGCGCATGCTCGGCGAAGGTGTCGGGAATCCCGCCGGTAGGCCGCACCAGCTCCGGCAACTCGATCGAGCTCTGGCTCTCGGCCAGCTGGATCCGCCTCTCGATGTCGCGGATGGCGTCGAGGTACTGCGTGACCTTGTCACGGTCATCTGGCGACAGGACGCTGCGGAAGCTATCGACCTCGTGCACCAGCGAGTCGAGAATGCTTCGGTCCTCTCGGATCCGCTTGAGCCGGGCCGCCTGGCTCGTGTCGTCGGTATCACCGAAGAGCCGTTCGAACACGGCGCGTGGCTGATTCTCCATCGGCAGCGGGGTGGTCGGGTTGCGCCACGACAGGGTGTTCGCGTACGCACAGCTCCATCCGGCCTCACAGGCGCCGATCAGCTCGTTCGGGTCGAGCGCGAGCTCCAGCGACGTCAGCGGCGTCTCTTGTCCGATCCGGACCGCCGCAATCTGGTCGATCGAGGTCCCGCCGCGGATGTCCGGCCCTTCGGTCTGCTTCGGGTGCACCCCGGTGAGGAACGCCGAGGCCGCGCGAACATGGTCGCCCGTGCCCTCGCTCGGCAGCGGGAACATCGGGGCACTCGCGAGCCCGGTCACGACGGTCAGCTGGTCGCGGAACGGTGCGAGCGACGTCAGCGTCTGCGGGAGATCGAAGCTGGTGCCCTCGGCCGTCGGCGTCCACTGGTCCATGATGACGCCGTTGGGCACATAGCCGACGAAGAGCCGAGGCACCGGCCGAGCAGCGGTCTTCCGCATCGCCGACAGCGCCGGCACCATACCGTCCAGGAGCGGCAGAGCCAGCGTCGCGCCGACTCCCCGAAGAAACGTCCGACGCGGCAACGCCTTCTTGGTGATGATCATGACGCGGGGCCTCTCCTCATCTGAAACGGGACACTCCGTGCGATCCCGACAATCAGCGCCGACCAACGATAGTCCTCCGCCGCTGCCTCGCGAACGATCCGACGGACCGCAGGGGCATCGTAGTACTCTACACCGCGCCCCAGCGCGAAGGTCAGCAGTTTGTCCGTCACGGTGGTCACGAAGTTCTCCGGCCGCCGCAGCAAGGCCGCAGCCAGCGAGCTGGGCCCATCCACTGGGGTGCCATCGGCCAGCTGACCGGACGCGTCGATTGGGGTCCCCGCCTCGCCGGTCGTCCGCCACCGACCGATGCCATCGAAGTTCTCCAACGCAAACCCGAGCGGGTCCATCACTCGGTGACAGGCCGCACACGCCGGACTCGCCCGATGCGCCTCCAGCCGAGCGCGCACCGACTGCGGCGGCTCATCGCTGTCGTCGTTCTCGGTCAGCGTCGGCACGTCCGGGGGCGGCGGGGGGGGCGGCGAGCCCAGCACGTTCTCGAGGAGCCACTTCCCGCGGACGACCGGCGAGGTCCGATGCGGGTAGGAGGTCACCGTCAGCAAGCTTCCTTTGCCCAGTAGCCCGCGCCGCGGCGTGAGATCGCCCCGAAGTGTGATCCGACGGAAATGGTTCCCGTAGATGTTCGGCACGCCGTAGTGCTCGGCGAGCCGCTGGTTGACGAACGTCTGGTCGGAGGTCAGGAGCTCACGCACGCTGTGGTCCTCGCGGATTTGGCTGTCGAGAAACAGCTCCATCTCCGTAGCCATCGCCTCTCGCAGGTTGGCATCAAAGTCGGCAAAGGCATACGGGTCGGGCGAGACGAGGGCCATGTTGCGGAGATACAACCACTGCCCCCCGAAGTTGTCGACGAGCGTCCGAGCCCTGGGGTCGGCCAGCATCCGCGCCACCTGCGCCTCCAGCACGCCCGGCCGGCGGAGGTCTCCCCTCTCGGCCACCGTCAACAGCTCATCGTCTGGGACGGTGCTCCATAGGAAGAACGACAGCCGGGAGGCCAGCTCGAGGTCTGTGATCTGATACGGAGCACCTGGCGCGAGCCCGTCCGGGTCACGCTCACGGCGGAACAAGAAGTCGGGGCTCACGAGCATTCGCCGCAGGGCCATCTCGATACCGGTATCGAAGTCCCCGTCAATCCGCCCGCGGTGGAAGAAGCCAAGCAACATCTCGAGATCGCCGGCGGTGAGCGAACGCCGGAATGCAAGGCGGCCACGATGAGCGAGGATCTCCCGCGCGCAGGCAGTCTCTTCTGGACCGGACGGGACGGCGGCGGCCGGTGGTCGGCAGCTAAAAATGATGCGCCGGCTGGGCGTGTCGCCCCGACCGGTCACGTTGTACGGCCCGTGTAGCTCGACCCGTCCGATGCCCGGGTCCCGAGTCTCGTCGCCAGCGTACTCGTAGCTCTGGACCGCATAGTGCGGCCGACGCATGCCCTCGAGCATCGCGGCCTGGTCGACGAAGCTCACGGCAAGCTGGTGCGGACCGGCGGGAGCCACGAAGCGCACCTCCTGGCCATCTTCTGGTGGGTTTCTGTAGTCGCGGGCGCGTGGCTGGTCTCCGTCGTTCGGCAGCGGACCGCCCACCGTGAGTGATTTCACCAATGCGCCGTCGAGCCGCACCTCGAGTTGGTGTGGGTCGACGAGTCCGCGCACTCGCCCGTCGTAGGTGCGGGCGAGATACACCTTGGCAACATACTCTCCGTCGACGGGAAAGGTGTGCCGTACCGCCAGGCCTCCACGCGAGCCGAACGGCAGATCGTCACTGATGCGACCATCTTGCTTCAGATACTTGTCGACGACGAAGATCTCTGTGGACGGCGCCGTCGTCGCATCACCCACCGCCAGACGACTGATCTTCCTGGCCGCCGACAGATACCGCTCGGTCAACATCGGCGACACCGACAGGACATCAGCGATGTTGTCGAACCCGTAGCCGGAGTCGTCAGCCGGGAGCAGGGACTGGCCGTCGATCTCGAGGGCAAGAAGATCACGGATGGCGTTGGTGTACTCGGCCCGGTTCAGCCGGTGGACAGCCGGACGCCGACCCGGGTTCGGATCGGTTGCGGTAACCCCATCGATCGCCCTCTCGAGCCGGGCGGCGATGCGTTCGTATTCGGCATCGTCTGGACGCGGCCGGCCGGGTGGCGGCATCGCCCGAGTCCGCAGCTTGCGGACCACGGTCTCCCACAACTCGACCTCGGCACTGTTCTGGCCGACCTGGGCGAGATCGAGCTCCTGTAGCGACAACCCGGCGGTCAGCGTCCGGTCGTTGTGGCAGGTGACACAGTGGCGGTTGAGAAGGAGACGGTCTTCGTCGGTGGCCGTCTGCGGTTGGGTGGCTGTCTGCGACTCCGCGGTTGGTTGCGGTTGGGCGGCCGCTGGCGCAGCCCCGCAGCAGAGCGCGGCGAGAAAGAGCCGCAGGATGCGTCCACCTCGTACCACCATTAGAATGCAATATAGTGAGGGACGACGCGGGGAGTCAACAAACCGGACACGAGGCTGATGTCGAATCACAACCGTCCGTGTGTCGCCGCACTCGCGGTCGGGCTCTTGGGCTGGCCGCTGGCGGGCCTCGCGCCGGGCCAACCGAGTGTCGAGGGCTCGCCGCTGATTGCCGCCGCCCGGACCGCCGACACGACGAGAGCCCGCGCCTCGCTCTCGGCCGGCGCCGATGTCAACGACCGCTACGGCGACGGCACGACTGCCCTCCACTGGGCGGCCCATCGCGACGCCGCTGACCTGGTCGCCGTGCTCCTCGCGGCAGGCGCCGACGTCAATGCCGCCGACGACCACGGGGTGACCCCCCTCTCCCTCGCGTGTCTGAACGGCAACACGGTTGTCGTCGAGACGCTCCTGGCTGCCGGCGCCAACTCGAACGCGGCTCGCGTCAACGGTGAGACGCCCCTGATGACGGCCGCCCAGGTCGGCAACGTCGACGTCGTGCGTGCGCTCCTGGCCGCCGGGGCCGACCCGAACGCCACCGAATCTACCCTGGAGCAGACCGCCCTGATGCGTGCGGTGGCAGAGAACCATGTGCCAATCGCGCAGGTCCTGATTGAAACCGGGGCGTCAGTCTCGGCCCGCTCCAAGAACAGCTTCACGGCGCTGCTGTTTGCCGCACAGCAGGGCAACGTCGACGTCGCGCGTCTCCTGCTTGCCGCCGGGGCCGATGTAAACGAATCAGCCCCGGACGGGATCGGCGGACACACAAACGCGAAGACTCGATTTGTCCCCGACACCGACGCCGCCGCGTTGCTCGTGGCGATCGACAGCGGGCACGCTGACATGGCGCGCGTTCTCCTGGAGCGGGGCGCCGATGCGAACCACGCGGGGGCCGGCCGAACGGCGCTCCATGCGGTGGTCCAGCGGGAGATGCCAGACCTGGCCACGGCGCTGCTGGAACACGGCGCCGACCCAAACGCGCGCCTGGAGCGGCGGCTGCCGTTCGTGTCGCGCCGGATCACGCAGAACAACGGGTTGGCGCCATCCAACATCGGAGCCACGCCCTTCTTCCTGGCCGCCAGCTTCGGCGATCTGAAGATGATGCAGATCCTGCTGGACGGGGGCGCCGACCCGATGCGGCGGACCGACGACGGCACGACGGCGCTCATGGTGGCCGCCGGGGCCGACTATGTCCAGGGGCAGGACAAGTATGGCCGGCGCGTGTTCAACGACGACGTACCACTACAGGAATCGGCGCTCGAGACCGTTCGTTTCCTGCTCGACCTCGACCAGGGCCTCGACATCAACGCCACCAACCGCTACAAACAGACACCGCTCCACGGCGCCGTCTATCTGGGCGGCACCTCGCTCGTGCCGTTCCTGGTCGAACGCGGCGCGGACATCGACGCGGTGAATGCGCGTGGCCAGACGCCGTGGCTGATCGCGGCCAAAGGCGAGTATCGCTCCGGCTCCATTAATACCAAGCCGCGGACTGCCGAGGTCCTCGTTCGGCTGGGGGCGGACACCACCCTCGGACACGACCTCGGCAAGGACTTCCCCGGCTCCAAGGCAGATTATCGCCAGTAGCCTCTCTCAGATTCGAAAGGCAACACGCATGAAGATGCTAAGCAAGTTCGCTCTCACCGCAGTTCTCACCCTGGCCATGTCCAGCGCGGCCATGGCCCAAGTGGACGACGTCCTCGAGGCCCACTTCCAAGCCATTGGCGGAATCGACAAGTTGTCCGGAATCAAGACCGTCAAGCGTTCGGGTATCGCGACACTGGGCGGTGTCGCTGGCAACTTGGAAGGAACTAGGGAAGAAGCGGTGGTTGTCGGCAAGAAATCGTATGCCAAGACCGACGTAGGCATTATCTCGGAAACGACGGGCTGGAATGGCACGACTGGTTGGCAGGTTGGAGCGGAGGGCCTGGTCGATCTTGAAGGCGACGACCTTGAATTCGCGAAAGCGGCCATGTATCTCGACGGGTTGCACAGCGTGGTGGAGCAATTCGGCAGCTCGGCGCTCATTCTGGGTACGGACAAGATGGTCTATGGAAAGGACTGCGTGACTGTCACAATGGCGGAAGCGCCTATCTCCTACTACGTCGACAAGGAGTCGCAGTATCTCGTCGGCGTCGCGATCACGACGACCGATCCGACGATGGGTGAGATAACGCTGATGATCGGTTACGGTGACTACGCGGAGTATAGCGGCGTCATGTTGCCCAATACGACGTCGTTGGATATCGCGAACGGCATGATCACGGTCGAGACGACATACGAGACAACTGAAATCGACGCCGAGTTGGACGAGGCGATCTTCGAGAAGCCGTAGATCGCAGAGCATCCCTGTCACCTTTTCCGACCTGTGGAGACTAGGTTTGTGACGGCCACGCAACAGGCCCTCTCACATCCTACGGAGGTCTTCATGAGAGTCATCACATCCCGGACACTCGTCGCCGGCGTCGTTATCGTCGCGCTTGCGCTACTCGGATCGCCGAGCATCGCGACCGGCGGCGAACCGCCGGCGTCCTTCGGCGTCGAGGTTCACGGCACGGGCTCGCCCGTGCTTCTCCTCCCAGGGCTGAGCTCCAGCGGCGATGTCTGGGACACCACTGTCGCGGCGCTCGAGGGACGCTACGAAGTCCACGTGCTGAGCCTGGCCGGCTTCGCGGGCCGTCCTGCTGTGGAGGGCGCGTTCCTGCCGCGGGTGCGAGACGACATCGTGGCCTACATTCGGGACCAGCAGCTGGACCGTGTCGCCGTCGTCGGTCACAGTCTCGGAGGCTTTCTGGCGTTCTGGCTTGCGGCGACCGAACCGGGCCTTGTAGGGCCGATCGTCGCGGTCGACGGCGTGCCCTTCCTGCCAGGTCTGATGGATGCGAGCGCCACCGAGGACTCGGTTCGGCAGATGGCCGAGGGCAGCAAGGCGATGATGGCCTCGATGACCCCTGAACAATTCGCCATGCAAACGCGGATGTCGGTCACGGCAATGGTCACCGCACCGGCAGACGTCGAGTGGCTGACGGCGCAAGGTGCCGCGTCTCACCCGCCGACCGTGGCCCAGGCAGTGTTCGAGCTGATGACGACCGACCTACGTGACGACGTTGCGACCATCGAATCGCCGGTGCTCCTCATGGCCGCGGGCTCGGCGGCGTCGACACCGGAGGGGCGAGCGCGGCTGCAGCGAAGCTACGAAGCCCAGGTCGCGTCTATCCCGGACCATCGGGTCGTCGTGGCCGACCAAGCCAGACATTTCATCATGCTGGACGACCCCGACTTTTTTCATACGACCCTGACCGGATTCCTCGCCGCCGCCGCCGGTCCCGGGAGTACGCGGTGAGCCCTGTCGGCGCGGTGGGTGTGCGACTCGAAGCTGACGTGCTCGCGGCTACCGGTGGCGACGCCCAAGCGTTCGGGCGACTCGTCGACGAGACCAAGAGCGCCGTCACCGCGATCGCGCTCGCTATTGTCGGCGACTACCCCGCAAGCCAGGACATCGCGCAGGATGTGTTCCTCTCGGCGTGGCGCAATCTCGGCAAGCTGCGCAGCACCGCCAGCTTCCTGCCGTGGCTACGACAGACCACCCGCAACCGTGCCCACACCTGGCTGCGCGATCACGGACGCCGCCGGCTCGCGGCAACCCGGGTCGATGAGCTACTGCCGGAGGTGGCCGACAGCCGCCCCGACCCTGCCGCGCTGCTCACCGAGCGGGAGGAGCGACGGCTCGTCTCCCAGGCGCTCACCGAGCTGCCGGACGACGCGCGTGAAGTCATCATCTTGTACTACCGCGAAGGTCAGTCGGTCGCGCAGGTGGCTGACTTGCTCGAGCTCACACCGGAAGCGGTCAGACAGCGTCTGGCCCGTGGCCGCCGCCGGATGCGCGAGACCGTCGCCGAGCGTCTGGGCCACGCTCTCTCTCGAACCGCGCCAACCGCCGCGTTCACCGCTGCCGTAGTGACCGGGCTCAACGTCGCCGCCCCGCCGGTGGCCGCCTCCGCTGCCATGGGTACCGCGGCCAAGCTGGGTGGCGCCTCGCTGGCCGCCAAGCTGGCGGTCCTGGTGGGTGGAATACTGCTGGGAGCGTCCGGCGGGATCTTCGGCGTCATTTTCGGTTTGCGCTGGGAGTTCCGACAAGCGGATGCGACCGAGAGACGACAGCTGCGCCGGTTCGCCAGCACCGGCGTCGGGTTGGTACTCGCTACGTCGGCAGGTTTCGCCTTCTCGAGCGAATCCGGCACCTGGCTCGTGCCGACCCTGGTCTACCTGGTGTTCGTATTCGGGTTGGGGTGGATGTACGGCGTCTGGCTACCCCGCATCACTGCCCCCCGCCTCGCCGCCGAGCGGGCGGCGGACCCGCAGGCCGAGGCTCGACAGAGAAAACAGAAACGCCTAGGCCGGCTCGGCTTCGCCGGAGGCACCCTGACGGGCGGTGCGGGACTCCTCGCGGGTCTGTGGAGGGCTGGGATGCTACCGTAGATTGGGCGTGATTGCGGACAGTAGAGAGGATGGCGCGCCCTGCCAGCCTTCGCGACTGACTTCGCTTCGGCCGGCAACAACAGTGAGCCCATCCCGCCGAAGCTCGCTGCGTTTGCCCATGCGAGCGAAGGTGGATGGCGCGCCCTGCAGGACTCGAACCTGCGGCCTTCTGGTTCGTAGCCAGACGCTCTATCCAACTGAGCTAAGGGCGCACAGAACCCGCCGTCGCCGTGAGATCGCGGGCAGGGGATCCGGATTATATCAGGGACCCCTTTGCACCTCCCTGAGCAGACCGTGACCCACCGGAAAAGGGTCTCCAAGAGAAATGGGCAAGCGCCCACCGATGGGCCGCTCTCCGGCGATCGCGCGAACGGCTGACTCCTGCGCGAGGTCGTGGACGTCGTACGTGAGCAGCGCGGTCGGTAGCTCTCCTAGGAAGGTCGCTATATAGGGATTCCCAAACAACACCGCTACGAACGGCTGTCCGCTCTCGGCCGCGTCGCGGGCGACGCGACGGAGAACTCCGACGAGCTCACCGTCGAGATCCATCCGACCGCTCAGCGAGGCCGCGCGCACGAACACCCCGGCCACGATCGCGTCGTATTGCGACGCCGTTTCTCGGACCAGCTCGATCTCAGACACCGTGGTGCGGTCGGATAGCTCGATGGCCGTGACATTCGGCCACCGCACCTCCAGCTCAGGTATCAGAGCGCGGCTCGGGACGGTCACCCCCCAGCCGGCCGGATAGTCCAGCACCGACAGATAGAGCAGATTGGCGGAGCGGCCGACTCTCAACGGGACATCATCTCCCTCGTCCTTGAGTAACGTGATGGAGCGCTCGCTGATATCCCGCGCCACCGCCAGATGCGCACGCGTTCCGACGATGAGCGGCAGAGTGTCGAGGGCGACGCGACCCGACCGATGCAAACCGAGACCGGCCTTGGCCGACAGGATGCGCGTGACTGACTCGTCGAGACGAGCCTCCGTGAGCTCGCCGCGGGCAACAGCCTCGCTGATCCCGCGGAATGCGGCGCGGTCGTCTGGAGAGTGAAGCACCATGTCGTGCCCCGCCCCCACGGCGCGAGCTGCGCCCTCGGCCGGCGACACCAGCTCGGTCACAGCCTTCATCCGCATCGAATCGGTGAAGACGAGTCCATCGAAGCCGAGATCGTCTCGCAGGAGTTGCCCGACGATGCGAGAACTGAAGGTCGCGGGCGTGGCCGGGGCCGATTCCAGCGCCGGCAGCTGAATGTGCGCCGTCATCACCGCGTTGGCACCGGCCATGATTCCAGTCCGGAACGGCGGAAGCTCGACCTGTTCGAGCCGCTCGCGCGGGTGCGCGATGAGTGGAAGCCCGCGGTGCGAATCAACGTCGGTATCACCGTGACCGGGAAAGTGCTTGAGGGTCGCAAGCATTCCCCCTGCTCTCAATCCCTGGACGTATGCGGAGGCGATGGCTCCGACCTGGGTGGGGTCTTCGCCAAACGACCGGGTGTTGATGACGGGGTTTCGGGCGTTGTTATTGACGTCCACGACCGGGGCGAGATTGACGTGAACACCGATGGCCCGCGCCTCCAACGCAGTGATGCGACCGGCCTCGTAGGCCAGGCTCGGGTCACCGGTCGCCCCGAACGCCATCGCCCTGGGAAAGGTCGTGCCCCCGCTCATTCGAAAACCGATCCCGGTCTCGAAGTCGGCCGTGACAAGCAAGGGTGACGGCGAAATCGCCTGCAATCGGTTGAGCAGCGACGCGGCCGCGAGCGGCTGGCCCAGAACGCTCCGGGCGGCGCGCGGGTTCAGAAGGAGGTTGGACCGCGGCTGACGGGCGCCAAACACCAGCATGCCCCCGACGTGATACTCGTGGATTAGATCGGTGAGGTCCGCGTACGTCTCACTGTCGCTGCTGGTATAGGACGAGTAGAACGAGGGAACGAGGAGTTGCCCGATCTTCTCGGCCACCGACATCGCAGCCAGCGTGTCGGCGACCCATCGGCGGGACTCGGAGTCGAGGTCACTCTGGGGAGCGGTCGAGAACAGGACCTGGGTGGCGCACAACAGCGCGGTCAGAAACGAAATAACAACGGCACGATTCCGCACCGTGGCGCTGTGCACGCTCGGATACTACCCCATCTATAATCGCTCGATGAGCCACGTCGAACACCGACAGACCGCACCGAGGGTGGCACGGTGTCATGTCATCACCATCAGCGACACCCGGACGGAGGAAACAGATACCGGTGGGCGCATGGTGGTCGACCTGTTGACGGGAGATGGCCACGAGGTGCTCGGCCGGTCGATCGTGCCCGACGACCCCGGGCGCGTGCGAGAGGCGGTCGAGGAGCAGTTGGTCAACCCGGACGTGCAGGTCGTCGTCACAACCGGCGGTACGGGGATCAGTTCGCGCGACCAGACCTATGAGGCGGTCAACAGCTTGCTCGACAAACGGATCGATGGGTTCGGAGAGCTCTTCAGGGCGCTCAGCTATCAGGAAGTGGGCACGGCCGCAATGTTGAGCCGAGCCCTGGCCGGCACGGCCAGAGGCAAAGTGCTCATCAGCATCCCCGGCTCGGTCAACGCCGTACGGCTGGCGGTCACCAAACTCATTCTTCCCGAGCTCGGACACCTCGTCAGGGAGGCGTCACGTTGAGGATGCGTCCGATCCGGGAGACGATCCCGATCGACGAGGCGTTGTCTATCGCCCACGAAGCGGCGCTCCCCATAGAGCGCACCGTGCAGGTAGCTCTGGCGGAGGCCAGCGGGCGGGTGCTGGCGTCAACGGTCACGGCCACGCAGGACGTCCCGCCGTTCAACCGCGCCGCGATGGACGGCTACGCCGTCGTCGCTGAAGACACCTTCGGCGCGAGCCGGCAGGACCCACGCGTACTCCGCCGCGTGGAGACCGTGCATTCTGGAAGCGTGCCGACCCGGGTGTTAACCGCCGGTGAGTGCACCCAGATCGCCACCGGCGCTCCGATGCCCGATGGCGCCGACGCCGTGGTCATGGTCGAGGAAACGGAACCTGGGGCCAATGACGAGATCCGGGTCTTCATCCCGGTGTATCCCCGACAGCACGTCGGACGACAGGGCGCCGACATCTCTTCGGGGCAGACCGTTCTCGAACCGGCTGTTGTCCTGACTCCAAGCCGGGTCGGTGCCATCGCGGCGCTCGGACTGTCGGAGGTCAGCGTCTTCGACAAGCCGACGGTCGCGATCCTCTCCACGGGCAACGAGATCATTGAACCTGGTCAGCCGTTGGGACCTGGCCAGATCTACGACATCAACCGGTTCACGCTCGGGGCCGTGATCGAGGAACACGGTGGTGTCGCCGTCCGTCATCCAACAGCGGCCGACACGCTGGAGGCGCTCGAGGCTGCGGTGGACGCCGCGTTGACTCACGATGTCCTGGTCTTCTCTGGCGGCAGCTCGGTTGGCGAGCGAGACCTCACCCTCGACGTTCTCGAACGGAAGGGGGAGGTGCTGTTTCACGGTATCGCCGTCAAGCCGGGTAAGCCAACGGCGTTCGGCCGAATCGGTGACACACCAGTTCTGGGGATGCCGGGGTATCCCACGTCCTGTCTCTCGAACGCTTACATGTTGCTGGTTCCGCTCCTGCGGAGGATGGCACGTCTACCATCTCACCAGATGCGCACCGTGTCGGTGCCCGCGGCGCAGCGCTTCGTCTCGACCACGGGTCGCCATCAGTTCTATACGGTGCGGGTCGAGGGAGGCGAAGCTGTCGGGGCGTTCAAGGCCTCCGGTGACATCACCAGCATGTCCGATGCTGATGGCTACATCGAGATTCCCGCCCAAACGGACATCGTCGAGAAGGGTGAGGTGGTCGAGGTGAAGCTGTTCTAGTGGAGTGTCCTCGTGAGGACACTCCACTAGTCTCAAGCGCCAGCCACGGTGCCGCGCCTGGGCCAGCGCTTCTCGACTTCTCTAGACCACTCGAGCTCGAGCTCGTCACAGGTGGCGAGATCGAAGACCGGGGCCGTGACCGTGTACTTTCCCCGGAACTCGGTGTGACACCGATAGCAGATCGAGAGACTCTTGAGCCGCCGGTAGACAAACAGATCGATCAGGGCGACGGCACCCAGAACGCCGTAGGCGATAAGGTCGAGACCGTACCAGTAGAAGCCAGCGCTGATGAGGGCAGCGACGACCATCACGGTCAAACCCAGCTTCGGGTCAAAGTCCTTGCGAAAGTAGAAATCGCGGCCCTCGCACAGCGGGCACGCATCCACGGCCTCGTCGGCACGCACGGCATCGGTGACGACAAGCGGTATCGTCGCGCCACATCCACCACACGTCGCGTGGTCGGGCGGGTCGGTGGCGTCGATACGAAGACCGCTATTGCAGGTGGGGCACCTGAGGGTGACCCTCACACTGGCACCCGCGTCGAGACCAACAGATACTTCGCGAGCACCTCGCCGACCACCACCGTGAAGAAGTCGACATACAGGATGCCGGTGGCCGATTGGGTTGAACGGATCTTTGCCGTCTCCCAGGTCAGATAGGACAAGAGCGCCGGCGAGCCCAGGCCGAACAACACCCGCTGCCACAGGAAGACGCCGTCGAGCGACATCACGTAGCGGTCGTAGCCTGCTCCCGATGGCGACTGCCACGTCTGCAGCGCCACCCAGACGACGATCGCGACTACGGCCACGCGAAGGATGGTGGTACCGATGTGAAACTTGACCATCGACTGCAGCAGCGCCACGTCCATCGACGGCAGCACCAAGTACCAGTGGCCGAGGATCATGGCGGTCGACGCGCCGCCGAGAAGTGCGGCGGATGACAGAAAGCTCAGGACAGTCAGGGCAGGAGATGGAGCCATCTCCCCAACCCCGAACCCAAGTCCCTGGGCGACCATTGCGACGCCCCCACCGATGATGGTGGCCCAGAGCAACAGCGGCCGAACGCCAGCGAGCGCCCTCCCGATCGACGCCCAATAGAGCAGCAGCGTGCCGGTTGCCACGACGAGTGCCGTCAGCGCCAACGACTCCAGAGGCACCTCGCCACCCGTCTCGGGACGAAACGCCAGCGCGACGAGCAGCAGCACTGACGCGAGACCCGAGTTGAAGCGGAAGAACTTGATGCCCGCACCCTCCCCAACCAGCAGGAGGGTGAAGGCAATGCCGATCCCGAGATGCGTGAGGAAGAGAAAGAGAACGGAAGTCAACTATCCCAGCCGCCGGTTGACCTCGTCCCAGTTGATGACGTTGAACCAGGCCGAGATGTAGTCAGGCCGTCGATTCTGATAGTTCAGGTAGTACGCGTGTTCCCACACGTCGATCCCGAGAATCGGCTTCTTGCCTTCCATCACCGGCGTGTCCTGGTTGGGAGTGCTAGAGACCTCCAGGGTATTTCCGGCATCAATCACCCAAGCCCATCCGCTGCCGAACCGTCCGACGCCCGCAGCCGTGATCTTTTCCTTCAAGGAGTCGTACGACCCGAACGACGAGTTGATCGCGTCGGCGACCTTGCCGTTTGGCGCGCCACCACCACCGGGCCCCATCACTTGCCAGAACATCGAGTGGTTGGCGTGCCCTCCACCGTTGTTCCGGACGGCCCCACGGATGTTCTCGGGAACGCTCGACAGGTCGGCGATCAGATCCTCGACGCTCTTGCTGGCCAGGTCGGGATGCCCTTCGAGTGCACCGTTCAGCTTCGCCACATAGGTTGCGTGGTGCTTGCCGTGGTGAATCTGCATCGTCCGCTCGTCAATATGCGGTTCGAGGGCGTTGAAGGCGTAGGGCAACGCCGGTAGTTCGTAGGCCATGGGGACACCTCTCCTTTTCAAATCCAGGGAACTGAAACCAGGGGCCCCGAGACCGAACGCCTAGGGCCCAAAGCCAGCAGGACGACAGTTTAGTGGATGCTCAGCATCCGGTCGAGCGCCACGCGAGTCCAGTATTTCTCCCGCTCGGGCACAACGATCTGATTGTGGACTTTGCCTTCGACGAGCTCCTCGAGAATCCAGAGGAGATGGTTCGGGGAAACGCGGAACATCGTCGAACACAGGCACCCGACGGGGTCGAGGGTCATCACCGTCCGGTCTGGAGAAAGCGTCTCGGCCAGCCGGCTCACGAGGTGAATCTCCGTACCCACTGCCCACGACGAACCGACCGGGCCGTCGGTGATCTGCCGGATGATGTACTCCGTTGACCCCGAGTCGTCGGCCGCCTGCACGACGTCCCAGGTGCACTCTGGATGCACGATGACCCGAACACCAGGATGTTGCCGTCGAATGAGCTCGACCTGCGGCACGCTGAAACGTTCGTGGACCGAGCAGTGTCCCTTCCACAGGATCATCCGCGCGTTCCGGAGAGCGACCGGGTCGATGTCGCCGAACGGGACATCCGGGTCCCACACGACCATCTCGTCCAGGGGCACACCCATCCCGTAGGCCGTGTTACGCCCCAGGTGCTGGTCGGGGAGGAAGAGAATCTGTTGCCCGCGTTCCCACGCCCACCGCAGCGTCGCCTCCGCGTTGCTCGAGGTGCAGACAACTCCGTCCCGCTCGCCACAGAAGGCCTTGATGGACGCCGCCGAGTTGATATACGTGACCGGAATCGCGCCGGTGACGCCGAGCTGTCGTAGCTCGTCCCAGCACACCTCCAACTGGTCGGGAGCGGCCATATCTGCCATCGAGCACCCGGCCGCGAGGTCGGGGAGGATCACCTGCTGTGCAGGTTCACTCAGCACGTCGGCGCTTTCGGCCATGAAGTGGACACCGCAGAAGACGATGTACTCCGCGTCACCGCGATCCGCCGCTTGGCGGGCCAGCTTGAACGAGTCCCCGGTGCAATCGGCAAACCTGATGACCTCGTCGCGCTGATAGTGATGACCCAAGATCAGCAACCGGTCGCCCAAGGCCGCCCGCGCCGCCGCGATACGCCGTTCCATTACGTCGTCCGACAACCCGAGATACCGGTCGGGGAGAGGCTGCCGCTCCGCGATCTGCTCGTTCTCGTATTGAGTGAGTGTGTCGACGCTCATGACCTCACCTATGTGATGTCAACGTGTCGTTGCTTGGTCGTCACTCCCAGGCTTGTGATTTTTTTCTCAAGCCAGGGACATTAAAAAAGCCAAATCCTATCGGCCGCGCTGGTTACCCGACGCCGGCGTTCTGAACTTGACCCTGAAGGAATTCTATCACGCGGGAACACGCCCGTGTGCAGTCGACACCACGTTGTAGAACGTATCCCGCTCGACGGCTTCGCGGCCGGCATCGGTTATGAGCCGCGTGATCTCTTCCGGCGTCATCACCTCCGGCGTTGACGCCCCGGCCATGTGATAGATGCGTTCCTCCTGCACCGTCCCGTCGAGGTCGTCGACCCCAAACCAGAGGGCGGTCTGGGCGACCTCCACCCCGGTCGCGATCCAGAAGGCCTTCACATGTGGAAAATTGTCGAGCATCAACCGAGACACCGCATGCACCCGCAAGGTATCGGCCGCCGTCGGCGCCGGGAGCTTGCGCATCTGATTGTTGTCGGGATGAAAGGCCAGCGGGATAAAGGCCTGGAAACCGTCGGTCCGGTCCTGTCGGTCACGTGACTGGACCATGTGGTCGACCCGCTCCTCGTTCGTCTCGATGTGCCCGTAGAGCATCGTGACGTTGGACTTCAGGCCAAGCCGATGGGCCGTTTCGTGGATGTCGAGAAACCGTTCAGTCCCGCACTTGTCGTGGCAGATCTTGCGGCGCACGCGGTCGGAGAAGACCTCCGCACCACCCCCGGGAAGCGAGTCGAGACCGGCGTCCATGAACTCTCGAAGCACCTGCTCGTCAGTTTTCCCATAAAGGTCGGCGAAGAAAGCGACCTCCACGGCGGTGAAACACTTGAGGTGAATGTCTGGCTTGATCCGCTTGAACCCTCTCAGCAGCTCGAGGTAATAGTCGAACGGAAGATCGGGGTGCAGCCCGTTCACCACGTGAACCTCGGTCAACGACTGGTCGGCGCGTTCCCGCAGCTTGTTCCACGCTTGCTCCAGCGACATGGTGTAGGCGCCGGCGTCGCCGGGCTGAAGCCGGGCGAATGCACAGAACAGACAGCTGGCCACACACACGTTGGTGGCCTCGAGCCTGATGTTGTGGTTGAAGAAGGTCTTGCGACCGTGGCGCCGCTCGCGCTCGCGGTTGGCCAGCCATCCAACAGCCAGCAGGTCTGGACATTCGAACAAACGTAGGCCGTCGGCTGCGCTCAGGCGCTCGCCGGCCTCAAGCTTGTCCGCGATTTCCTCGAGTCCACCGGCGACAAGACGAGCCTGCATAGAAGCCTCCATTCTATTGCAGAGAGCTACCCTGGACCGGAGCGCGGTGGTTCGGGCGGAAGGTGTCCGGTATACTCGCCCCTCGATTCGACGTTTCCCGATGAGCGTGGGAAGTGGGTGCGAATCCCACACGGTCCCATTCGATGCCCTTCCGCCGCTCCCGGCTCTCCGGTTCCCCGGGCTTCGCCAGAGGTTTCCGCAATGCTCCGCGCTGACGGCGTCTCGTTTCGATACGACGACACCGAGGTGCTCCACGACATCTCGCTCCAGGTGTCCGACGGAGGCTTGACCGGGGTGCTCGGGCCGAACGGGTCGGGCAAGACGACGCTCCTGCGGCTGCTCGGAGGGCTGCGTGCCCCGTCGCAGGGTCGGGTAGAGCTGGACGGCCGTGACCTGACTGCCTCACCGCGTCGAACCCTCGCCAGACGAATCGCCATGGTGCCACAGGAAACGCACATGGCCTTCGACTACTCTGTCCTGGAAGTCGTGCTGATGGGTCGGTACCCCCATCTTGACGCCTTCGGGATGGAGGGAGCTGACGATCTGGGTTACGCGGCAGATGCGCTCGCCGCAACCGGAACGACGGAGCTGCGGACGCGCCCGTTCATGACACTCAGCGGAGGCGAGAAGCAGCGTGTCGTCATCGCCAGCGCCCTGACGCAACTCTCGGGCCCGTCGGGCGGAGATGGTGTGACCCAGGTGCTCCTTCTCGACGAGCCCACTGCGTCGCTCGACCTCGCGTATCAGCTCGAAACGGCGCGCCTCGTGCGGAAGCTCAATCGCGAGGGCGTGACCATCGTCGTCTCGACCCATGACCTCAACTTCGCGGCCAGCATTTGCCGAGACCTCGTCCTGCTCCGCGAGGGCCGCATCATCGCCGCCGGCGCAACGAGCGATGTATTGACCGAGGCCAACGTGCTGGCCCTGTACGGAGTCGAGGCTGAAGTCACGCACAGCCAAGCGGCCGGTCACATGCTGGTCGTGCCAGTCGGTCACGATCAATGACGGTGTTTGCCAACCGGGGGAGTCTACGGCGGCGCTTCATCGTCACCCAGAGTGTCTTCGGGGGCGCTGCAGTCGTCGTCTGTCTGCTGGCCCCTCTGGTCGGCTCGACCAACATCAGTCTCGCCCGTGTGTTTGACTCCTCGGTCCCCTACGCCGACAACGTGGACGCGCAGATCTTCTTTATTGCGCGGCTGCCGAGGGCGCTCGCGGGCGCGCTGGTTGGCGCCGCGCTGGCTTCGGCCGGGGTCGTGCTGCAGGCTCTCCTGCGGAACCCGCTGGCCACTCCCTTCACGCTGGGAGTTTCGGCCGGTGCCTCGCTTGGCGCGATGACGGTGATCATCTTGGGGGCGACAGTTTCCTTTGCCGGCGTCTCAGCGGTGCCGCTGGCCAGCTTTGCCGGATCGTTGGTGGCCGTGGGCATCGTCTACTTGCTTGCCCGGCTTCGAGGTCGAGGACTGTCCACCAACGTGTTGCTCCTGGCCGGGGTGACCCTCAACTCGCTGTTCTCGGCCATCATCCTGTTCGTCCAGTATCTCGCTGACTTCGCGCAGAGCTTTCAGGCGATACGGTGGCTGATGGGAAACCTGGACGTCAGCAGTTACGACCCGATCCTCTCGGCGTTGCCCATGCTCGGTCTGGCGTTCGTCGCGTTCGCCACACTTCCCCGGTCGCTCAATCTCCTGACGCTTGGTCCGGAGCATGCGGCGGCGCGTGGCGTTGATGTGCTCCGGGCTCAGCGTCTGGCCTTCGTGAGCGCCTCTCTGGCGACGGGCGCTGCCGTGTCGGTGGGTGGACCAATCGGCTTCATCGGCATCATCGTTCCCCACGTGGTCCGCCTGCTCGTCGGGGCCGACCACCGGATTGTGCTGCCGGCGTCGGCCTTTCTTGGTGCGGCGTTTCTCGTGGTCTGCGACGTCGGCGCCCGCACGCTGATGGCGCCGGTCGAATTGCCGGTCGGCATCATCACCGCCGTTCTCGGAGGACCTTTCTTCCTATGGCTGCTCATTCGGCACCGTTAGAGTCACATGAGAGAAGTGTCCGTCGGCGACGCGCAGGCCGGGTCGCGCTCGTGCTGGCGATACTCGCCACACTCCTGGTGGCGACGGTGACAACGCAACCGCCGGCAGCACCGCAACGCATCATCACCGTCATCCCCGCCGTGACTGAAATCCTGTTCGCCCTGGGGGCGGGACCGCAGGTCGTAGGTATCGGGAGCTTCGACGACCTCCCCGTCGGCGCACCCGAGATCGCGCGGGTGGGTGGGCTCCTCGACCCCGACATGGAGCGCATCTTCACGCTCCGACCCGATCTCGTGATCTTGTACGAGAGCCAGGTAGACCCTCGTGTGCAACTGGAACGCGCAGGAGTCCCGGTCATGACCTACATGCACTCGGGCCTCGCTGACATCCCCGATACGATCCGCATGTTGGGTGAGCGCACGGGGCACGCGCGAGATGGGGCGACGCTAGCCGACGAACTCGAGAGCGGTCTCGAGGCGCTTCGCGCGCGCCTGGCAGGGCGTGAGCGTCCTCGAACCCTCCTGGTCTTTTCCCGAGAGCCCCATGGACTCCGCAACGTGTACGCCAGCGGAGGGATCGGATTCCTCCACGACATGCTCGAGGTCGCCGGTGGTGACAACGTGTTCAAGGCCGTGCAGGGTGAGAGGGTGTCTCAAGTCAGTTCCGAGGCGATCCTCGCGGCGGCACCGCAGGCAATCATCGAGCTGCGGAATACCGGCATGTTCGACGACAGCTCACTCGACGCGGCGCGAGCGGTGTGGCAACGACTCGCAACAGTCCCTGCCGTGCGGACGAACCAGGTCCATTTCCTCACGGGAAACGAGTTCGTCGTGCCCGGGCCTCGCGTGCTGGAGGCGGCCGAACAGCTCGCCAGGGTGCTTCACCCTGAGGCCTTCTAGTGACGGGACACCAGACACCCGACTCTCGAGCCCCCCTGCTCCCGACAGTGGGCGCTTCCGCCCCCGACTCCGGCGTCGAAAAGCGGCACCGGCAGCCGTAAGGCGGGCGCCGGAATTAGGCGTCGTCATCTTCCGGCTCGGCAAAGGGCGCCGAACCCGGAGGCCTTCTAGTGCAGTGATCGTGAAATCCCTTGTGCATCGAGGCCGCCGATGCGCCCGCCTGGCAAGGCGCGACGAGGGAGCAAACCGGGAGTCTGTGACCGAAGAGTAACGCAGCCAGGCGAGATGCAGCGACGGCCGAATGCTGAGGTATTTCGCGATCACTGCACTAGCAGCCCGTGGTGCAAGTGATCGCCGCTGACGAGTTGACGGCAAACGTGGTCAGCGACGCGAGCCGATCGCGCACGGCCGGGATGAGTCGATGCGACGACGAAATCGGGGTGAGCCGACCTCGGACGACGCCCATGTGCACCGATAACGTCGCAAGAACCGCGGCCACGCGGCCCTGCAGCCCGCGCGGCGTGCCGATCCCGATCAGATGACGCATGACGAGCCCGAGGTTGAAGCCACCCGCATGAATCAGGAGGCGCTTCAGGATGTTCGTGTGGCCGCGCAGATGCGTGCGCCGCATCCCGCCCGTGTCGTAGAGATGCGCAAACGAGCGTTCGATCCGTTCGCCGCGTTGGCGCATCAGGCGGCGGTCGCGGCGGCCCCGCATCCGGCGACGATTGCCATATACCGGCGCCTGGGCCTCGGGAGCCTTCGACCAATCACGTCGCCCCCTGTCCGGCTCGGACACGTAGGACCGGATGCCCCCGGCGGCCAGGTCGACCAGGGTCTGATTGCTGTGATACCCCTTATCACCGACGATCTCGTCCAGAGACTGTGGATCGCCAACGTTGGCCTGCGCGTCTTCGACCTGCTCGGTCGCGGCGATGGCGGTCTCGATGATCGTCGTGGTGTCGCCTACATCAGCGCCTTGCAGTGTCACCGCGACAATCGCGCCGGTCTCCATGTCGACGGCATGTTCGGCTTTGTGCGCCAGATGCGTGCGGCCATCTTTCATCTTCGTGACCTTCGCATCGGGATCGTGGGGGTTCGTCCAGTCTGTGTTCGAGGTCTTCTTCTTCCGCTTCCGATCCAGTCGCGCCAGAGCCTCGCGCGTGGGCGTCTCGATCCCCGAGGCCGTCGCGAGACCCGCCAGAAACGCCTGGTCGCTCTCGCCGGTGTCCCGGCGGACGATGCTGCGCATCGCCGCGTTCGCCTCGAGCGTCGTGGCGTCAATCGCGATGGTCTTACCCTTCAGCCGGCCAGCCTCGACGAGTCGTTGTTGCACCCACGTAAAGACGGTCCGGTGCGTCTCCAGATCGATCAAGCGCCGCGTGCGCGCAATCGTCGAATGATCGGGTGGCGCCTCGTCCACGGCCAACCGCAGAAAGCTGCGGACCGCCAACGAGTCCGTCGCGCGCCACGCCATCCCGCGTTCCGAGTCGATGCCTTCGAAGTAGCCGACCAGCAGCAGGCGGAAGTAGCGCCCGGGTGCCAAGCTCGGTCGGCCCATCACGGGCGCGTAGAACCGGGCGCACAGGCCTTCGACGAACCGATCGAAGTGGTGCCCATCAAGCAGCGTCGTCAGCCGCGCGTAGAATGGATGGCCCGGCGAGGTGGGCAGGTCCGACGTCGCGATCCACAGCGGCGGTTGATCCGTCTCGCGCGTTCCCATAGCCATGCACGTCAGTGTAGTACGACGGATCGATTGTGTCGATCCCTACTACGACTTTCACCACGGGCTGCTAGGCGTCATCGTCTTCCGGTTCGGCGTAGGGCGCCGAGACACGCTTGACGACGATCGTCAGTCCGAACAGGGTGATGATGGAAGACGCCGCCAGACCGACGATAGCCCCCGCGCCCATCATGGGGGCGGGCACCTCCTGGGCAGTCTCGCCCTGGACGATGGCCTGCGCCTGAGCTCTCGCCCACAACTGGTCGGCGGCCGAACGCTCCAGAAACTTCTCTCCCAGCAGGAGGATGGAAAACGCCGCGAGCCCAACGAGCAGGAGCGGATGACGCGAGTTCCGGCGAGTCACGATACTCAACGACGCGAGCACGACTGCGAACACCCCAAGGGCCAACACCAGCCACCCCGACGTACTGGGCACTCCACCAAGGCCAATGTCCCCCATTTTCATCCAGGGCAGGAATGCGCTGGCAGCCAAGGCCAGCCCACAGACGACCGGCAGATAGTACGCCCGCATGCCGTGGCTGAACACGCCCCTCATCACGATTTCACCTCGGCCAACGGCACGGGCATCGTGCGTCGCGGACGCACCGGACTGACCGGAGCCGGGGGCAGCGCCTGCGGGTCGAGGCCCTCGAGGCCTTCGAGTATGTGGGAGGCCCAGTCGAAGATATTCCGCCCGGCGACGACACGTCGCATCGCCCGCATCCGATGATGACGCTCGTCGATCGGCATATCGACCGCGCGCTCCAGGGCGTCCGTAAAGCCGACCACGTCATAGGGGTTGATCACAACTGCGTCGTGCAGCTCCTGGGCCGCCCCCGCCATCTCACTCAGGACCAGCACACCGTCGAGGTCGTCCCGGGCCGAGACGAATTCCTTGGCCACGAGGTTCATGCCGTCGTGGAGAGAGCTCACGATGCAGAAGTCTGCGAGCCGGAACAACGCGACGAGCCGCCGCAGCTTGAGGGCCGACTTTCGATAGCGGATCGGTCCACCGGCCACACCGAATCGCCGATTGAGCGCATCGACCCGGCGGTCGATCGCCGCTTCGACCGCGACGTAGCTGTCGAGCGACGAGCGAGACGGTACGCCAATCTGCACGAACGTGAGCCGGCCGACGAGATCAGGCCGACGCTCGAGCAGTCCCTCCAGTGCGTCGAGCCGCTCGGGTATGCCCTTGGTGTAATCCAGACGGTCCACACCCACACCGATGATCGGCGTCTCGATCTTGAACTCGGCCAGCAGCCGACTCATATCGTCACCCATGGACGCCTCGGCGGCTATCCGCTGTATGTGGTCGTAGTCGACACCGATCGGTACCGCCTGCACGGCCGTCACCCGGTCGGCGTATCGGACTGTGCTCAGTGTCACGTCGGCACCAAGCTCATCGCGAGCGGCCGCGATGAAGTTGCGTCGGTCGCGCTCGAGCTGGAACGCCAGCAGGTCGTTGGCAAGAAGGCCTTCAAGGATCGCGCGACGCCAGGGACAGATTCGAAGTCGGTCGGGATTGGGCCACGGGATGTGCCAGAACAGCGCGGTCTTCAGCTCTGGACAATGAGCACGTAGCGACCGCGCGACCAGCGCGAGATGATAATCCTGAATGAAGACCGGGGCCGCTAGGTCAGGCAGCTCGTCCCGGATCACCTCGGCGAACAGGGTGTTGACACGCCGGTAGGTCTTCCAGTCTGCCGCGCGAAACACCGGCCGAACGTGGGCCTCATGACACAGCGGCCACAGGCCCTCGTTCGAGAACCCCTCGTAGTAGCGCTCGGCATCGTTGGGTTTCAGCCAGATCCGGCGGAGCGCGTATGACGGGTCATCGGGCGGGACCAGTACACGGTCGTATCGATCCACGACGTCGCGGTCCGCGTCCCCTGAGCCGTGCGCGACCCATACGCCGCCCCGGTCCCGCATCAGCGCATCAAGCGCTACCGACACGCCACCGGTCGTCGGTGCCCAACCAATGCTCCCGTCAGGTTGCTTCGTATGCTGATAGGGCTCGCGGTTCGACACCACCACGAGCGGGTGGGACGTCAGCGGCTCAGGTCTGCCCGCATCTGGAGGGTCGCTTACCATCGTAGTCAGGCGGCCAGTGGCAGAGATACTCCACTGGGTGGGCGGTAGGGACGACGCGCGGACTGCTATACGTTGAACGACAAGCCGCAGCCACACTCGCTCGTCGCATTAGGATTGCGAAAGATCAACGACTGTCCCAACATCTCGGTGTCGCAGTCCAGAACCGTTCCGTCAAGGTACTTGTAACTCTTCTTGTCCACGAAGATCCGAGTCCCTTCGGAGCTCTCGAACACTTCGTCGTCCGCCCTGGGCGCCTCGTCCCAACGAAACACATAGCTCATGCCGTTGCACCCCCCGGCCTTGACCCCGACACGCAGTCCACCGGTGGCCCCCTCGGTGGACATCGCCTCTCGTATTCGCTTCGCCGCAGCTGGAGTCACTTCGATCATGGCTTCCGATTCCAGTGTAGCCGATCACTGCCTGGGGCGCCCGTCAGGCCGGTGACAGCTCACGCAGTCGCGTGACGAGGCGACACACCTTGTCAACCACGTAGTCGACTTCCGCTTCGGTGTTCCAGCGGCCCAGTCCAAACCGGAGTGAAGCCCGCGCCAACTCAGCCGACAGACCCAGCGATAGCAACACATGGGACGGCTCTGGATTGACCGACGTGCAGGCCGCGCCCGAGGAGACGGCCACGTCGTCCAGTCCCATCAGCAAGCTTTCGCCTTCGAGTCCGCTAACGCTCACGTTGAGGTTGTTCGGCAACCGATGTTCGAGCGAACCGTTCAGCCGTAATCCGGTCAACTGGTCTGAAAGTCGCTGCCACAACCGGTCGCGCAGCGCGCGCGTGCGGCTCGCCTCATCGACCATTTCCTCCCCACATAGCTCGGCCGCCCGGCCAAATCCGACGATGGCCGGCACGTTCAAGGTGCCCGACCGCAGACCACGCTCGTGTCCACCTCCGTCGATCAACGGAGCCAGGGGAATCCTCGGTCGGCGGCGCCTGACGCAGAGCGCCCCGACACCCTTGGGACCGTAGATCTTGTGGGCGCTGAGCGAAACGAGGTCGACGTCCAGATCGCGCGCCGAGAACAGAATCTTGCCAATGGCCTGAGTGGCGTCGGTGTGAAGCAACGCGTCTCGCCGGTGCGCAAGCATGGCCAGTTCACCGACCGGCTGTAGCACGCCGATCTCGTTGTTGGCCATCATCACCGAGACGAGTGCTGTCCCATCGGTGACGACTCGGTCAACGTCGAGTGGGTCAACCCGACCGTCTTCGCCCGGCGTCACGTAGTCGACCCGCACCCCTGTCTCCTCTAGCCGTCGGCAAGGGTCGAGCACCGCGCGATGCTCCGTATCGAGAGTGACGATGTGTCGACGAGCCCCGCCGATTGCGGCGAGGCACCCCTTGATCGCCAGGTTGTTGGACTCGGTCGCTCCGGCGGTGAAATACAGCTCCCGCGGGTCGCACGCGACGAGGGTCGCGACCTTCGCACGTGCAGCCTCCACCGCGTCCCGAGCCGCCCATCCGAATGCGTGGTGGCGGCTCGCCGCGTTGCCAAAGTGCTCGGTGAAGAATGGCGCCATGGCCTCGACCACCCTGGGGTCGGTCGGGGTCGTGGCGTGGTGATCCATATAGATCGGTCGTTTCAACACGCGAGCTCGGAGCCGTGGCGAGGAGGTGTGCCGGCTATTTGCCGGATGACCCGACGGCGACGGCGGCCGGCACTGTCCGCGAGAACGTGACGGCCGACGGAACAGGGCTATCGTCCGCGAGTTCCTGAAGCGTGAACGACTCGAGCGAGCCGACGATCCGGTTCTTCAACTGCCAGAGTGGATCGCGGACGTTGCACTTGGCGTACTGGTCGCAGGTTTCGTCCTCATCAGAACAGGCCGTGACCAGTATCGGGCCGTCGATGGCCTGAATGACGTCGGCCACGGAGATCTTGGTGGCCGGACGAGACAGCTGGTACCCGCCGCGCGTGCCCTGGTGAGAGACAAGCAGACCTCGCTTCGACAGTCGCTGCAGGACCTTGGCCATCAGCTCGATCGGTATGTCGTATCGCTCCGCTATCTCACGGGCGCTGGAAGATGTATGCGGCGCACTCGAGGCGAGATCCTTGAGGGCGATCAGCGCGTAGTCAGTCTTCTTGGATAGTCGCAGCATAGAAACCCCAGTCAGTACTTCGGCAGCGAGGGGTCGACCTTGTCAATCCAGGCAAGGATGCCGCCCCGCAGATTCTTGGCCTTCGAGAAACCGGCCTCACGCAGTAGCTTGACGGCCTTCGCACTCCGCACCCCGGACTTGCAGTGTACCACCATGTCGTCGTGCCCTTCGAGCTCGGTCAGCCGCTGAGGCAGATCGCCGAGCGGGATCAGGGTCGAGTCCGGGATACGGCAAATCTGATATTCCTGCGGCTCCCTCACGTCGAGCACGAAGACGCCGTCCTGTCGGTCAAGGCGACCCTTGAGCTCCTCGACCGTGGTGTCATCGCTCGCCTGGGTATCGGTCGTCGCGGCGGGCACGATGCCGCAAAACTGCTCATAGTCGATCAGCTCGGTGACGGTCGGGTTCTCACCGCAGACCGGGCACTCTGGGTCCTTCCGGAGCTTGAGCTCGCGGAAGCGCATCCGGAGCGCGTCGTAGATCATGAACCGGTTGATCAGCGGCTCCCCAACGCCGATGATCAGTTTCACGGCCTCGGTGGCCTGTATCGTTCCGACCACGCCGGGCAGGATCCCGAGCACTCCCCCTTCTGCGCAGCTCGGCACCAAACCTGGAGGTGGCGGCTCTGGATACAGGCAGCGGTAGCACGGTCCATCCTTTGTAGCGAAGACCGATGCCTGTCCCTCGAAGCGAAAAATGCTCCCGTAGACGTTCGGCTTGCCCAGCAGGACACAGGCGTCGTTCACCAGATACCGAGTCGGGAAGTTGTCGGTGCCGTCAACGATGATGTCGTAGCCGGCCAGCAGGTCGAGTGCGTTCTCAGACGAAATAGCGGCATCGTGGGTCTCGACCGTGACTTCCGGATTGATCGCGTTCAGCCGGTCGCGGGCAGAGTCGAGCTTCGGACGACCGACATCGGGCGTACCGTGTATCACCTGACGCTGCAAGTTGCTGTAGTCGACGACATCGAAGTCGACGATCCCGATCCGTCCGACGCCGGCCGCCGCCAGATAGAGCGCCACCGGAGAGCCGAGCCCACCCGCCCCGATGCAGAGGACACTGGCCTCCTTGAGCTTGAGCTGCCCCCGCATGCCGACCTCGGGCATGATCAGATGGCGGCTGTATCGAGCGACTTCCAGGTTGGTCAGGGTTGCCGTCTCGGACTCGTCCTCGAGGCCCCCGGCCACCGACGGCACAATGCTGATCGTGTCGCCTTCCGCGACCGGCGTGTCTTCCCGTTGCAGATAGCGGATGTCGTCGTCGTTGAGATACACATTGACGAAGCTCCGGAGCTTGCCGTCTTCCTTGTAGAGATGATTTCGCAGGTCGGTGTATTCAGATGTCAAGTTCTCGAGGAGCTCACCGACCGTCTTCCCCTCGGCCTGCACGACATCCTGTTTGCCCGCGTACACCCTGAGTGGTGTGGGTATGAGTACGTTGTTTGCCATGTATCAGTCCTGTTCGTGGTGTGGATCCGGCGTCACGCGCCGCTGCTGATTTTCTCCTCGTCGAACGCCGTCCTATCCTCGCGCAGCCGCCAAGACGTTATGGCTTGCGGCTCGCCCTTGGCGACGGCGATGATCACATACGCAAAGACAGGCCACGCGTGATCCAGATCATACTGGGACGGCCTCGCTGGGTGGTCGGGATGCGAGTGATAGAAGCCGAGCAGCTCGTGTCCGACCTCGGTCGCTCGCTTCTCGGCCGCCCGATAGTCGTCGGGTCGCACCAAGAACCGGCGACGCGGGCCCTCTTCGGTCATATTCGGCAGGGAAAAACACTCGGCCACCACATGGTCGGTGCCAATGAGCGCCCCACAGCACTCGTTGGGATAGGTCTCTCGCCCGTGATTCTGAATGTGCGCCGTCACGTCGGCGCTCAGAATGAGCACGTTGTCGCTCGACGTCGCGTGACGCGCTTCCGGTTGGCTGTTCATCCCAGTTGGCTATTCATCCCAGAATCTCTGAGTCAAATACTTCTCACCGCCGTCGCAAAAAATCGTGACGATGACACCCTCATCTATCTCCGCTGCCACCCTCAAGCATGCCACCAGCGCAGCCCCACTCGAAGGCCCCACCAGCAGGCCCTCATCGGACGCGAGCTGGCGCACCATGCGATAGGACTCCTCGGTGTCAACGCGCAGGTCCTGGTCCGCGAGCTCCGCGTCATAGATCCCTGGGATAATCGCCGTTTCCATGTGCTTCAGACCTTCGAGGCCATGCAGCGGGCCATCGGGTTGGACCGATACCACGGTGACCGATCGGTTTTGCTGCCTCGTGAAGTCACGGAGACGTCGACCGACCCCCATGAATGTGCCGCTGGTGCCCAGACCGGCAACGAAATGGGTCACTCGGCCCTGAGTCTGGTCGATGATCTCGCGGCCGGTGCCCTCGTAGTGCGCCTGCCAGTTCGCATCGTTGTTGTACTGGTCTGGATAAAAATACTCCTCTGGCGACTCGGCATAGAGACGACGCGCTTCTAGAATCGCGCCGTCCGAGCCGTCCATCGGGTCGGTATAGACCAACTCGGCTCCGTAGGCGCCCAAGATCTTCTTCCGTTCCGGCGTGACGTTGGTCGGCATACACAGCTTCACGCGGTGACCGGCCGCCGCGCCGATCATGGCGTAGGCGATCCCCGTGTTGCCAGATGTGGCGTCGAGCAGCGTCTTGTCGTCCGTCAAGACCCCCTCGGCTATGCCTTTGGCAATCATGCGAGCCGCGGGCCGATCCTTGACCGACCCGCCGGGGTTCTGCCACTCTGCCTTGGCGTACAACTCCACACCGGGACATGCGCGCTCAAAGCTTCGCAGGCGAACCAGAGGCGTGTTGCCTATCAAGTCGACGACGTTGGTGGCCCCCTGCTGTTGCACCCCCTGTGACATCGAGACAGCGATCGTAGCACTCCTTCGTGGCGGTGATGGTCACCACCTATAGGACGCGCCGGGGAAGGGTGCGGATCGCAGTTGTGCCGATCGGGACGTTGGCTTATTCTCACGTGCAGCCTTGACGGACCCCTTTTCTCTCGTCGTTTCGCTGGTGCTTGGTCTCGGTCTGGGTCTGGCGGGAGGCTGGGCTCTGGGGCGCGCCCGGGAGGCTCGGGAACATGCCGAACGGCAGGCCCGGCTGTCGGCGGAGACCGCTTCCGCCAAAGCCTCGCTGGCCGCCGAGCGGAAGGCCACCGCGGACCGGGAGGCGCTCCTGGAGCAAACTGACGAACGGCTGCGAGCGACGTTCGCGGTGCTGTCGGCGGAGGCGCTCCGTACGAACAACCAGTCGTTCCTCGACCTCGCAAAGACCTCACTCGCCGAGTATCAGCAGCAGGCAACCACCGACCTGAAACATCGACAGCAAGAGATCGGGAGCTTGGTCACGCCGCTCAACGCAGCGCTAGCGAAGGTCGACGCCAAGCTCGTGGAGGTAGAAAAGGAACGAACCGGGTCGTATTCGCGGCTGTCCGAGCAGTTGCGAACGCTGGCCGTGACGACGACCAATCTCGAGCGAGCCTTGCGAACCCCCAACGTCCGGGGCGGGTGGGGAGAGGTCCAGCTGCGCCGGGTCGTCGAGATGGCCGGGATGCTCGACCACTGTCATTTCGTCGAGAAGAAGGCCTCGACCACGGACGACGGGCGGTTCATCCCGGACCTCATCATCAAGCTCCCCGGCGGACGCAATATCATCGTCGACGCCAAGGTGCCGTATATCGCCTACCGAGAAGCCGTCGAGGCCGCCGACGAGGCCGCCCGCACCGCCAAGCTCAAGGACCATGCGCGCCAGCTGCGCGAACACATCATCCAGCTGAGCAGCAAGAAATACTGGGACCAGTTTCAGCCGGCACCGGAGTTCGTCTTCATGTTCCTCCCCGGCGAAGGGTATTTCAGCGCCGCGTTGCAACACGATCCGTCGTTGATCGAGTTTGGCGTAGACAAGCGGGTGATCCCGTCGAGTCCGCTCACGCTGATCGCGCTCCTGAGAGCGGTGGCCTACGGGTGGCAACAGGAAACGGTCGCCAGAAACGCGCAGAACGTAAGCGACCTCGGACGAGAGCTCTACGACCGGATTCGAGTACTCGGTGGCCACTTCGAGGACCTCGCGCGCGGACTGACCCGAACGGTCGACGCCTACAACAGCAGCGTCGGCACCCTCGAGTCGCGGGTGCTCGTGACCGCGCGAAAGTTCAAGGAACTTGGCGTGGCGGCCAGCGAGCCAATCCCGGAGCTGTCACAGGTCGACCAGACACCTCGATCACTCCAGGCCCCCGAGCACGCCGACCTCTTTGGCGAGCTGGTAGAGGGCGAGGCGGTCGAGGTGGGCGAGGACGAGGAGTAGCCTGCTGCATTTCCATGACTGAACCGACCGAAGGGCCTCTGACCGGCCTCACCGTAATCGACCTGACCCGCGTACTGTCGGGACCCTACTGCACGATGATGCTCGCCGATATGGGGGCGCGCGTCATCAAGATAGAACAGCCTGGAAAAGGCGACGATACCCGCGGGTGGGGGCCTCCGTTTCAGAGCGGTGAGAGCTCGTATTTCATGAGCATCAACCGCAACAAGGAAAGCCTGACCCTGAATTTGAAACACCCTGACGCCCGCGGCGTCCTCGAAGGTCTGCTCGAGAAGGCCGATGTACTGGTCGAGAATTTTCGTCCCGGGACGATGGAACGGATGGGACTCGGGTATCCCGACCTCTCGTCCCGGTGGCCGGGACTTGTGTACTGCTCCGTGTCAGGCTTCGGACAAACGGGCCCCAGACGCAGCGAGCCTGGGTACGACGCCGTGATGCAGGGTGAAGGCGGGCTGATGAGCATCACCGGTCCGGGTGACGGCCCTGCCTACCGATTGGGTATCGCAATCGCCGACATCACGTCAGGGATGTTTGCCGCCTACGGTGTGGCCATGGCGCTCCTCGCCCGTCATCGCACTGGCAAGGGCCAGTTCGTCGACATCGGCATGCTCGACTCGGTGGCGGCTCTGCTGACCTATCAGGCGGGGATCTACTTCGCCACCGACACGGCGCCCACGCGGATGGGCAACCGACACCCGACGATAGTCCCCTATGAAACGCTCGAAGCAGCCGACGGAGAGCTCGTCGTCGCGGTCGGCAACGAACAGATCTGGCAGTCGTTCAACACCTTGCTGGGACTCGAGGAGCTGACCGACGACCCTCGGTTCGCCACGAACCAGGACCGGGTCGCGCACCGCGACGAACTCAGACCGATTCTCGTCGAACGGCTGCAGTCCAAGACCGCAGCGGAATGGACCGAGGTACTGAAAGCCGCCGGCATTCCCTGCGGCGCCGTCCGCGACCTCGAGCAGGTGTTCACCGACCCCCAGATCCTCGAGCGCGCGATGGTCGTCGCTCTCGACCACCCAGTGGCTGGAGCCATCAAGGCGCTCGGGGTACCGATCAAGCTGCAGGACACACCCGGTGCCGTCCGGGTACCTCCGCCCACCCTTGGGCAACATACCGATCACATCCTGCTTGGTGACCTTGGGTATGGAGCTGATGACATCGAGCGCCTGAGGCAAGACTCGGCGATCTAGCCGAGTGTCCACTAGCCCCCCTACTTCTCCACGAACGGGGGAAGCGCGGCCAGGAGAAACTCGAGGGTGTCCTCGTCGGTCATGGACGCGATGGCGACGCCCGTTCGGACGACCGTCTCGTCCACCAGCACCCGGCGCCCACGCGTGCGAACGACTCGACTCTGCAAGGCAGGCGGGTCGACCGTCGTGTCGAGCACCAGCTCGATCCGGTTTTCACCCGGGCCCTCCGCCACCAGCTGCACCGCTTCCTTGGGTGTCGACACCGTGAAGAGGTGGCCCTCCGCCTTGAGCACCTGAGCCATCTTGCGAAACATCGGCGCGACCACCACGCGGAGCAGACGCTCTCCATCACCGGAAGCAGCCACCGCCCTGGCGCGCCGCTCCTGGGCCTCACGGCGGGACTCCTCGATGACCCGCTTCAGGCGCTTTCGAATGTCTCCGCTCTCAACTTCCATCCGCTCTCAACCGTCATCAAGGGCCGCCCGCGACGAAGTACCCACCTCGTAGATCCGCACGAGCTCGACGAGCTTATACCCCTTCGTCTGATATGGCGGAATGATCCGCTCAGTGTGTAGAAACTGGATCATCCCTTCGTCGGCGTAGTCTGGCGACTCGATGTCCTCGTCGGCGACGAGGGCCGACTCCAACTGCTCCAAGGTCATCAGCTTCTCCGCCACGCTCCTGCTCCAGGGAAAGACGCCCCAGAGCCGGTGACGCTCGACCCTCTCCACCGTTTGGAATCGCACAAAGATCTCATTGCTGATGAAGTTGTAATCCACGTCGTTGCGCGTGGACGCGGAATCCTCGACCCGCAGGTAGGCCACGTCGCTCAGCCCGGTCAGCCAGTCGAGGAGGGTCTGGGTGAAATCGCCCTCGCCGGACCACTGCTCGCGGTCGATGTCTGGGGGCATCGCTCGGGCTGCTGAGCTACGAGGCGATGAGCCGCCACACCTGCGTGACCACGAAGCAAACCGTCAGCCCCATCGCCACCGGCAACAACGCGGCGAGCGTTGTCCACTTCGCGCTGCGAGTCTCTTTGTAGATGGTGTAGATGGTCGTCGAGCACGGGTTGTGCAGCAGGCTGAACAGCATGAGGTTGACGCCGGTCAACAGCGTCCAGCCCCCGGCGCGCAGCAGCTGGCCGGTGGCGTCGACGCTGTCCAACTCGAACATCACACCGGCTCCAGATCCGGCGCCCGCGACCTCAGCCGTCAAAACAGTGAGCATGAGTACAGTTGGGATAACGATCTCGTTGGCCGGGATCGCGACGACATACGCCAGGAGGATGACCCCGTTCAGGCCGATCAGTATGCCGAAGGGGTTGAGCCCCGACACGGCGTGCGCGGCCAGACTGGCATCGCCCAGATACAAATTGGAGATGAGCCAGATCGCGGCACCGGCCGGCATCGCAAACATCACGGCCCGCCACAAGACGATCAGCGTGCGGTCGATCACCGACGTATAGAGCGTCTGTAACACCCGGGGCGGCCGATAGGGCGGCAGCTCGAGGCTGAAGCTCGTCGCCTCACCACGAAGGACGGTGCGTGACAACCCCCACGACGTCACGAACATCATCACGATTCCGAGAACTGCGATTCCGACCACGGAGCCGGCCGAGACCACCCCGGCGAGATGGGCGGGAGCCAGTGCGCCAATAAAAATGGCCGCGATCAGAATCTGCGTCGGCCATCGGCCATTGCAGAGCGAGAAGTTGTTGGTGATGATGGCGATGAGGCGCTCGCGAGGACTATCAATCACCCGAGTAGCCACGACCCCGGCAGCGTTGCACCCGAAACCCATACACATGGTGAGCGCCTGCTTGCCGTGCGCCCCGGCCGAGCGAAAAAGCGCATCCAGATTGAAGGCGACGCGAGGGAGATACCCGAAGTCCTCAAGAAGCGTGAACAACGGGAAAAAGATGGCCATGGGCGGCAACATGACGGCGATCACCCAGGCGGTCGCAAGGTACACCCCGTCGAACAAGAAGCCACTCAGCCACCAGGGCATCCCGACCGCTTCACCCGCGCCGGTGAGCCAGGGGTGAACGGTCTCAATCAGCAGGGTCGCCAGCATTCCGGACGGCACGTTCGCCCCCTCGATCGTGATCCAGAACACCACCGACAGAATCGCCAGCATGGTGGGAAAACCGAGCCACCGGCTGGTCAGGAGCCGGTCGAGCGTTCGATCGAAGTCAAACCCCGCCTTCTTCAAACCCCGCATCTGCACCGCTTCGCTGATCTCCTGCGCGGCCTCATACGCGCGCTCGGCGACAACGTCGTGGAAGTCTGCTGGGAGGTCCCACCTGAGACGGCGCGCCGAATTGAGCACGTGAGCCCTGACCGCCTCGGGCACCAATGCGACCGCAGGACCCCCTTCCCCGTCCTCGTCGAATTGTCCAAGCTCACCGGAACGGACCGACTCGACTACGGCATCGTCGGCGTTGAGCAGCCGCTGCGAAACCCAGCGACTGTTCGGGACGCCCGGGAAGGCCTCTTCCACGACGTCGGCCAGCTCGGCCACGACCTTCTCAACGCCTGGCGCATGCTTCTGCAGGCGAAACGGTTTCGGATGCCTCCGTCCAGCGGCGACCTCGTGTGCGACATCGAGAAGCTCGTCGATCCCGACGTTCGAGCGAGCGATACCGGCAACCACGGGTACGCCCAGTCTTGACTCGAGACGCTTGGCGTCGATCGCTATACCGTGGCGTCGAGCCTCATCAACGAGATTGAGGTAGACCACTACTTTGTCGGTGATGTCGAAGATCTGCAACGCGAGGTTGAGATTCCGCTCGAGACGCGTGGCATCGACGACGACCACGGTGACATCGGGTCGCCCGAAGAGGATGAAGTCGCGGGCCACCTCCTCGTCAACGCTTCCAGCCTGGAGCGAATAGGTGCCAGGAAGGTCGACGATCTTTACCCGCTGACCTTGGTGGGCCACCGCTCCCTCGGCCCGCACGATCGTCTTGCCCGGCCAGTTGCCGGTGTGTTGCCGGAGCCCCGTCAGGGCGTTGAAGACCGTGCTCTTGCCGACGTTCGGATTGCCCGCTAGCGCGACAAGGACATCCCACTTGTCAGGATTGAGCCCGAGGCGAATGAGGTTCTGCTCTCGATGCTCGGAGCACCCCACACAGGATTGAGCGGGCATCGCCACTACGCCACGTCCTCCACCTGACCGCCTTCGAGACGTTCGACCAGTATCTGCTCAGCCTGCACGCGTCGCAGTGCAATCAGCGCCCCACGGACCCGGTAAGCGACGGGGTCCCCGCCGGCACTGACCAGCTCGGGTGTGACCTCGGCGCCGCGCACCACGCCAAGGTCCAACAACCGACGCCGTTGTGATCCCTGACAGGCCTGGGAGATCCTGACCACCCGTACCGTCTCGTCCTTGTTCGCGTCGAGAAGAGTGATTCGACTGGGGTCGGAGCGTTCGCCAGCCGGCAGCTGCCTCACCGTGACGTTGCCGGCCATCACCGCGTCGACCGTCCACTCGCGCCCCATGGAGCGAACACGAACCGACTGGTCAGTCCGCTCGAGCACCTCGAGCCGACCGCCCAGTGCGAAACCGTCCGCGAGCAAGGCATCGTAGATCTTGGGTGGCTCGTCCTCAAGATGAACGACCTGAAAGATCGAGCCGGGTTCCGCAGCGACCAGCCCGATCCCCTGCATGGGCGGAATCTCACCACCCGATGTCGGAATCGGGTCGCCGTGTGGGTCCCAGGGTGGGTGTCCAAGTCTCGAGTCGAGCGACTCCACCTCCGCGACCGACAGGGCGTGCTCCATCTGCTCCGCCTGGGCATGCCACTCTCCCGCCGGCACGCCGGTACGGTCGGCGAGATACCGCTCCCACAAGCGATGCGTGCGGACCAGCCTCACCGCCGATTGCTCGCCGTCCGACGTCAGAACCGGTCCGGTCTTTCCGCTGCGGACCATTCCCATGTGTGTCAATCCGGACAGCAGGGTTGCCGCTCGCGCGGTCGAGATTTCGAGCCTGCCCGCCAGACTCTCGAGGGAGCACGATTGGCCCTCCCGCTGGCATGTGTAAACGTGCTTCAGGGCGTCCTCGAGCCGAACCCGCTCACCGAGCCGTGACAATCGAAGAAGCCTCGGAACGACACCCGAGCGCGGCCAGAACGAAATAGCCAGCAGAGCCATAACGGCGGCAAAGACCACGAGCGCCTGTCCCGGGTCGACCGTCATCGCTCAAAACTCCCGCCTGGTGAATTTGACATTTGACAACTGAAATTTTGATGATTCAAAATATAGGTATACGTCTGGCGGCGGGAGGAAGTCAAGGCACCCGACCCAGCGCAGTGGAGGGACGCCAGGATGCTACCGTCCAGTACCGTCGAGAATTACCTCAAAGCCATCTACAAGTCACAGGCCGCACGGGGGCTGGGGCAGCACCTAGTCCCGATGGGCGAGCTGGCGGCGGCGCTCGGCGTCGTACCGGGCACCGCGACGAGCATGGTCAAGGCGCTGGCTGAGTCGGGGATGGTGCATTACGAGCCCTATGCCGGCGTGCGCTTGACGGCGGCCGGAGAGAAGCTGGCGGCTCTCGTCCTGAGACGGCACCGGCTGATGGAGCTTTTCCTCGTCAAGGTCGTGGGGATGAGCTGGGCCGAGGTTCACGATGAAGCCGAGAGGCTCGAGCACGCGGCGTCCGACCGGCTGATTGACCGGATCGACGCCATGCTCGGCCGGCCGTCTGTCGATCCCCACGGCGACCCGATTCCCGACCCCGACGGCGCGATGGCCACCAGCGAATACGAAACGCTTCTGAGCTGTCCCGTTGGCGCCGAGGTCATGTTGACGCGCGTAACCGACCAGGATGCGGAGTTTCTTCGCTTTCTCGAAGGCAGTGAGCTCACGCCCGGTCAGATGATCGTGGTCGAAGGAAGAGACCGGGCGGCCGACCACGTCGTCGTTCGGAGTTCGGGTGGCCGGAAGATCATGATCGGGATGCGGGCCGCCGAGAAGCTCCAAGTGGCTACAGCGACTCCAGAAAGGCCATGAGCTCGACGATGGCGATGGGTGACAAAGCGCCAAGCCTCTCCATGGTCGGCTGAGCCTCGCCATCGTGGGCCAGGAGCGCATCGGCGATCGTGGCTGCCGAACCGTCGTGCAACAGCGGTCGCCGGAAACGCAGCCCCCACAGTGCGGCCGTACGAATCTCCTCGGGCTCGCCTTGACCCTGCCGGATCCCATCACCCGTCCCGATGTCGTGCAGGAGGAGATCTGAAAACAGCGCCACCGGCTGCCGGTTGAACAGAGGATTCGGACTCGGCCCGGTGCGCAGGGTGGGTACGTGACAGCTAGCGCACCCGACCGCGGCGAACACTCCCGCTCCTGCACTGACTTCAGCCGTGATCGGTCCACGCGGCAACGGCGCGAGAAACTTCATGAACGACTCGAAGTTGTCGATCCCGCGTAACCCCGTCCCCGGCTCCGGAATGTCCTCGGGGTCGGGAATCGGATCACAGTCGCGCAGCTGCTCGTCAGAGAGGTTGAACGTGAGCTCTTCGGGAAACAGATCGTTCGTGATCCCCATCTCGTTTCGATACGCATCAGCGCCGAAGACGATCAGGGTAGCCACCTGCGCCTTCCATCCGAACCGCCCGATGCGCAGGTCGCCGGACTCGATGTCTATGACCCGCGCGGCTCGACCACTCACCCCGTCCCCGTTCAGGTCGAGCGGATCCTCCAATGCGACGATCGTCTCGTCCGGGATCGCATTGACGAGCCCGGCCCCAAAGAGGGGGATCGGGACGCGGCGGGCAATAACGTTCGCCTCGGGCGGGATCACAGACTGACAGCCGTGCGTCGGGATAGAGAAGACCTGAAACAGGGATCCGCGAGAAGGGTCGATGTCCTCGAAGGTGCCGTCGGCCAGACGCATCCCGGCGCGAACTTCTGTCATCGGTGCGATACCACCGATGGCCGGAATGTTATGACACTCGCCGCAGCTCGTTCCGTTGTAGGCGGGACCCAGCCCCTCTTCGGCGTCCTCCACCTCCAGGAAATCCTCCAGCCCGAGGTTGAACGCCTCGAACTCTGCAGCGGTCAGTCCGGGAAGTGGATCTCCGGGCAACGGCTGGCGTTGGGCGAGAGAGGCGACCTGCGCGCTGGCCGCGAGAGCGACCACACACACGAGGTGCCAAGGTACGCGGGTCGAGGAATGCCCACCTCGTATGTGAGTCACTGCTCTTCCGCCTCCTCGCGTGGTTCTTCGGTGACGATGATCTCGCCCTTCATGAAGTTGTGTCCGGCACCGCACAGGCGCGAACATTCGAAACGAAACCGTCCAGCCTCGGTGGCTTCGAACAGGACCACCGCTTCACCTTGACGACGCTTTGGCACGGCGACGTTGACGTCGCGACCGACGATCCGGAACCCGTGCATCGTATCGTCGCTGCGCACTCGTAGCTCGAGGGTCGTACCAACCGTCACTGATATCTCGGAGGGCGTGAAGGTGAAGCGCTCGGCCACGATCTCGACGACTTCTCTTTCCTGCGCCCCCACCCATCGCGAACCGGCCCCCGCCGCCAGGGTCAACCCAGCCGCCACCACCGTCAGCACGCGCCGAATGTGTCTGGCCTGTCTCGTCACTAGAACCACCATCCGAGTCCGATATTCAGCGAGTTCGGTGCCTGGATGACATCGCTCTGGTTGTTGAGCACCGTGTAGTCGATCTTGACGGCCACATCGGGGTCGGGGAAGTAGGTGATCCCGAACACCCACGCATCTCGGTCGAACTCCTTCAGGGGGAGGTATCCCGATGGCATGCGGTATTGGGTGTCGAAGTTCTCATATCGAACGAACGCGGCGAGCTCCCGGGGAGCCGGTTTCGGAACCACGAAATAGGACCCCTCCAGATAGAAGCCCCGGATCTGCTCGGCCACGTTGGGATTGACACCGATCGTCCGCTGTCGGGAGGCGTTCAGTTCTCCCATCCCGTCGAGAAAGCCGTGGGCGTATTGTCCCCGGGTTTCGAACTCGCCGAGGCGATAGCGACCGTCAAACTCGATCATCGTCACGCTCGTTTCGAACCGTAGATCTCGGAACCCGGTGTCACCGCTCCAGAAACTCGTGCCCAGCACCAGACCGGGATGGCCCACGTACTCAAGTCGTCCAGTGCCAGCCAGCGAGCGAGCGTTTGACTCCGACCCCTTCTGTCGCCCGTCACGGAAGCCCTCCTCCGCGCTGAATCCTGTTGAATCCAGTGGCGCCATCGCGTACGCCCGATACCGAAATCCGCCACGCAGCTCACCGTGGACCCCGACGCCTGCGTCGAACCACGTCGTGGGGATGATGACGGTATCGACGAAGGGGCGCTCGACACCGTGAAACACCGGTGGTTCGTGACGCTCGTTGATAATCCCAACTGGCGCCAGGATCATCCCGGCCCGGAGGTTGAACGGCCGACTCAGGAGAAAGTCGACATAGGCTTGCTCGAGCTCGAGTTCCCCCTCCGTCTCGTTCGAGACGACGGCGTGTTCCAGCTCCAGCTCGGCCACGAACCGGATGCGTTCCGAAAAGCTGTGGTTGAACAAGAGCACGAAACGATGGAAGTCAAGAACCCCATCCTCGTTTTGGCGGTTGTTGTAGTGGAAGTCCATGTAGCCCGAGATCGGCGCAGCCGACGGCGCGGGCGACGGTGCCGCGCCGGATGTCGCCCCGTCCCTTGCTGTTTGGGCGCTCGCAGACCCGGTAACGAGCCACAGGCAGAGAAGCCCAGAGATCATGGCCCGAAAGATTTCGTGCACTGAAATCCCTGATTTTGAGTACATCATATTCATCTTTTGATATATCAAAATATCTGGGGCAAGGCAAGCCGACCGGGTCCGCCGACGCTTCTTGACCCCTTTTTGAACCGTCGACTACCATCCAGCGTCCTCGCCAGAGCACTTTCTTCATGTATTCCGTCACCAAGCGAATCGATTTCTGCTACGGCCACCGTCTCCTGAACTACGACGGTGTCTGTAAGCACCTTCACGGTCACAATGCCGTGGCTGAGATCGAGTTGCGCTCAGCGTCGCTCGACGATCACCACATGGTGTGCGACTTCAACGACATCAAACGAGTCGTCAAGGAATGGATCGACCGAGAACTCGACCACAAGATGATCCTGCGTCGCGACGACCCTCTGCTGGAACCGCTCCGTGCGCAGGGGGAACCGGTGTTCGTGGTCGACGAGAACCCCACCGCTGAGCACATCGCCTACCTGCTCTTCGACCACACGCGGCGCCAGGGTTTTCCCGTCGCGCGTGTCACGGTCTGGGAGACTCCGACCTCGTCCGCTACCTATGTCGAGGGCGGGGACCAATCTGGGTGAACCTGAATCTTCTGGCCGAGCAAGGGCACGGGGGACGTGCGGTGCGCGCGGCGCGACGGCCCTGAGAAGTACGCGCGGTCGACTTTCTTGAGCAATCGAGTGAGCCCGCGCTCATCGGGCGCAGACAGCACGATGACGCCGGGGCTCCGTCCAGCCGGAAAGTGCTTCTCTCCAAGGAAGTCGTCGTCCAGACTGATCAGGGTCCGGCGTAGCTGACGGGCCATCCGATAGTGCTCGGCGTCGCTCGCTCGTCGCAACTCGTCGTGCTCGACCACGGCCAGCACATCCCATCGGAGGTGTCCGCGCATACGCGCAATGACGCCGGCTGGGATGTTGGCGTCGGCATAGACGCGCGGCTGCCGAGTCAGCTCCTCGGCGTGCGGACCAAGCTCAGAGGCGAGAGTCCCCATGGCAGGTGGAGTGTCCTCGTGATTCGTGGACACTCAGCTTGTATCACGAGTGCGACCCTGTTTCTCGCTCAGGGCAGCCCGGGCCTGGCGCTCGAGATCCGCCACCAGGTCGTCACGTCGGTGATACAGTTCCTTTCTGGAACGTCGTCCGCGTTCCGACCCCACGACGTACTCGCAGAACAGCGGAAACGCGATGGTCGTGTCGCAATAGGCGACGACCGCCTCAGGTAGCATTCCAGGGTTCACCTTGCCCCAGCTGACGGCCTCGGCGGGCGTGGCACCGGACAGGCCTCCCCAGACAACCTGGTCGGTGGTGAGCTGAATGAAGTAGTCGGTCCCACCCTTGGGGATGCCATACACCTCCCACAGCGTGGGTTGCCCTTGTAGATAGAAGTTCTTGGGCGAGCCGCCGCCCAGGATCACACACCCGTTCTTTTCACCAGCCAGGACAATCGCGCACACCTCGTTGACGTCGCGATTTGGGTCGATCATCAGATGGCTCCGATTGATCAGCTCGTGATACGCGACGTTCATCCCAATCGAACTGTCACCGGGCGACGAGGTGTATATGGGAACCGCCAGTTCCGCGGCTCTCGCTACGACCGAATGTTCCTGACAGCCCGGATACCTCGCCAGGAGGTCCTGCCCGAGTCGAAAATGAAGCTCGGCGGATGAGATTGGACCGTCGATATCTTCGCGAACCAGGAAGTCCCTAACGTAGGCGTCCGTCTCGAGCAGGACGTCGGCGGGAAACAGCACGTCGTAGATCCGGATGATTCCCTTTTCGTAGAGCTCGACGTCGTCGAGAAACGGGGACCCGCGGTGCAGCGTAAAGTTCAGCGCATAGTGAAGATCGTGATACAGGTTCGCCCCGGTGCTGACCACGAAGTCGACCAGGCCGCGCTCCATGAGCTCGATCACACACCCACCGAGACCGGCCGGCGTCAAGGCGCCGGCCACGGTCAGACCCACGGTCGTATCGTGAGCTGGGTCAAGCACTCCCTCGGTGAACACCTGACAGGCCTCAGAGAGGCGGCCCGCGTTGAAGGCTTGAAACCCTTCGTCAATCAGGTTCCGGATATCGGCGCTGCCCTGCGGGCGGTAGTAGCGGATCGACTTGCCGCGAAGAAGCTCTCGTTGCTCGCCGGAAGCAGAACCTGGCGCGCGGTGCGGCACGAGGTAGTCTAAACCATGGCCAGGGACCAATCGCGCGACGACGTTGGCCTTCAGTCTTTGCGTGACATAGAACGCCGGCACATCCAGCGCGTGCTCGACGCTGTCCGCTGGAACAAGAAACGGGCGGCGCGAATCCTCGAGATCAATCGGGGCACGCTCTATCGAAAGATCGGCGAGTACGCCCTCGCGGACCGCCGGGCTTCACCTCCCGTCGGGGTCGACCCAGTCCGGACGCTGCCCACCGACACCGATCACGACCAGCGCGACACCGGTGCCGCCCAGCACGAGCCCGAGGCCGTCAGTGAGCCACGACTCCCAGGAGTAATCGCCGAGCATCAGGACGGCCGCCCCGGTGGCGAGGGTGACGCCGACGATGACGGCGGCGGGTCGGGCCCGAGTCAGACGGAGTAGTGTGCCCCGTGCTCGACGGAATGTCGGCACTCGTGGAGTGTCCCTGCGGCTACATGCCGGTGACGTGGTAGCCGGCGTCGACCATGAGCACTTCGCCGGTCACCGCCCGACCGGCGGAGCTCAAGAGAAAGACGGCGGCATCGGCAACCTCGTCTGCGTCAACGGTCCGTCGGAGCGGGGCACGCTCGCGAAAGTGCTGCAGCATCCCGGTAAATCCAGAGACGCCTGATGCTGCCAGTGTCTTGATCGGCCCGGCCGATATGGCATTCGCTCTGATGTTTGACGGACCGAGATCGCTCGCGAGGTACCGGACAGATGCCTCGAGTGCCGCCTTGGCCACGCCCATGACGTTGTAGTGAGGAATGACCCGCTCGCTCCCCATGTACGTCAGCGTCAGAATGCTCCCGCCGCCCCGTTTCTCCATGAGAGGCGCGGCGCCCCGCGCAAGTGCGACCAACGAGTAGGCGCTCACATCGAGCGATTGGGCGAAATCCTCTCGGGTCGTCTGGACGAAGGGATCCTTGAGTGCCTCGCGGGAGGCAAAGGCTACGGCGTGAACCACGAAGTCGAGGCCACCGTGCTCCTGGTCGACGGCTTGATAGAGCGCGTCGATTTCGTCGTCCCGGGTCACGTCACAGGCGACCAGTTGGGATGGCTGACTCAGCGTTTCGGCGAGCACCCGGGTCTTGTCGCCGAACCGTTCGTTTGCGTAGCTGAGAGTGAGGCGGGCTCCGGCCGCATCGGCCGCTTTGGCGATGGCCCAGGCTATCGACCGCTTGTTGGCAATACCGACGATGAGCCCGTTGGTCCCGCTCAGGAGACCAGTCAGCGGGATCGACCCTTGTTTCGACGAGAAGACGACCGATTCCCCGACCGTTGGCCTCGGTCCGGACGGGCCGACCCTTTGTTGCCACCGCCGTTGCCTCTTGACGAGGCCTGGCCGGAGCGGTCGCGAGAGCTCTTCTGATTGTTGGGATGTCCGCCTGAGCGGACCGGGCGACCGTTTCGATTCTGCCCGCGAGGCTGTGACCCAGGCTGATTCTGGTGCATCGTGAACACGGGTGGCTGCCTTGGCGGCGGCGGCGTGCCCTCAGGATGCTTGAGAGTGGCCCGAATCAAAGGGCGGCGGACAGGTCCGTCGTCTCGTTCTGCAGGTGCAGAAGTTCCGTCAGCCGTCGTATCGACGTCAGTTGCCGGGGCGGCGGACTCGGGATCTTCCGGATCGCCGGTCGCGCGATTGTGTTCGCTCATCCGATCGATTGGCTGCTCGCTGGCATCACGACAGAATCCCAATGTGATGACAACGATGTCGCGTGGGGTCATCCCGCACGCGAACCCGACGCTTAGTATCGGCTCAGGGTGGCCGGAGGCTGCTTTGGGAACCTGAACACGCGGGAAATCAAAGTGTAGCAGAGGGCCAGGGGCGAGGCAAACGGCCGAAATACGGCCAGCAGTTCTGGCATTGCGGCCTGCTTTCGGCTGGCAGTTTTTGGCCACTAGGCCCTGGTCACGCCTGCTTGGAAGAATCGGCCGGCGGAGTGTGCTCGACGGCCCAGGCTGTCGCCTCCCGGAGCGCGGTGGCCACGGAATCTGGGTGGGTCGATTGTGGTGTGCGTCTCGCCTCCACCGACCCTCGGCCGGAGATCTCCGACATCACATCGGGCTCGAACAGCTCATGGTAGGCCTGCCACTCCTCGAGGGTGAGGGCCTGGAAGTCCTGGCCGCGCGATACGAGGTCGCGAACGATCGCGCCCACCACTGCGTGCGCGCTCCGAAACGGCAAACCGCGATTCACCAGATAGTCGGCAACGTCGGTGGCCAGCAGCATTCCGGTGGACGAGGCTTCACTGCGGTTGCGACGAATCTCCAGCGTGTCGACGACGGTCGTCGTGGCTCGAAGCGACCCGAGGACCGTTCGCTCTGTATCGAAGAGTGCCTCCTTGTCCTCTTGCAGATCCTTGTTGTATCCGCTCGGCAGTCCCTTCATCGTCGTGAGCCAACCCGTATGGTGTCCGATGATCCGTCCGGTCTTGCCTCTCACCAACTCCAGTGGGTCGGGATTCTTCTTCTGGGGCATGAGGCTGCTTCCGGTGGCGACCGCGTCGGCCAGGTCGAAGAACCCGAACTCCTCGCCGGTGAAAATGATGAGGTCCTCCGACAGTCGGCTGAGGTGCACCATCACGAGCGTGCACGCGTGGAGGGTCGATGACACGAAGTCGCGGTCCGCCGTGGCGTCCACGCTGTTTGACACCACCCGCGAAAACCCCAGCCTGGAGGCCAACGCGGCAGTGTCCACGCCGTAGCTGGTGCCAACCACCGCGCCCGAACCGAGGGGCATGGCGTCTGATTCGTCTCGTGCCGCGTCCAGACGAGCATGGTCACGTCTGAAGGCAGCGGCGTGCGCGAGAAACAGATGCGCCACGAGCATCGGCTGAGCGCGCCTGAGGTGGGTATACGCCGGCATGAGCGTCGAGCCCGCTGCCGTTGCTCGTCCGGCCAACGCCAGAACGACCGCGGCCACGGCCTGCTGCATCACCGGCAATCGCCGTCTCAGGTAGAGCCTCAAGTCAAGCGACACCTGCTCATTCCGCGAGCGTCCCGTGTGGAGCCGTCGACCGACATCACCCACCCGTTCGATGAGCTGCCGCTCGACAAAGGCGTGAACATCTTCATCATCCCCCGACACGAAACCTGGGTCGGCTCGGCCACGTTCGAGAATGTCGCCGAGCCCTGCCGTAATGGTCGCGGCGTCTTCGGAGGTGAGGACACCCGCGCCGGCCAACGCCTCGGTCCACGCGACGCTACCCCGGACGTCGTCCTCGAACAGACGCCGGTCGAATCCGAAGGACGCCTGGAACTCGAAAACGTCCTGGTCGGGCGCCTCAGAGAACCGACCCGACCACAGATGATGTTCGTCCGTCATCGCTCTGAGTCGGCCGCGGACTCGGCACCACGAGTAGCAGGCACGGCCGGCGTTGCCGGAACCCCAAGTGTCGCGATCGGGTTCGGGCCACGCTGCGCCGCCGTCTCGACGGGCAGCCCCCAGAGCTTGATGAAGCCGACGGCGGCCTCATGGTCGAACGTATCGCCTTCGTCGTAGGTCGCCAGTGCCGTGTCGTAGAGGGCGTACTCCGACTTCCGGCCGACGACGCGGCAGTCGCCCCGATACAGTTTGAGCCGGGTCGTCCCGGTCACCCTCTCCTGCACCTTGGCTACGAAGGCATCGACGGCCTCTCGGGTAGGAGTAAACCAGAGACCATTGTAGACCAGGTCCGCATAGGTCACACCGAGGTCGCTTTTGAGGCGCTCCAGATCCTTCGGAATCACGAGCGCTTCGAGCTCACGGTGGGCCGTATGGAGGAGGACGGCGGCCGGCGCCTCGTAGATCTCACGCGACTTGATGCCCACCAGGCGGTTCTCAACCATGTCGATCCTGCCCACGCCGTGCGCGCCGGCGATGGTCTCGAGGGAGTTGATCAGCTCGGTCAACGGCATGGCGACGCCGTTCACCTTGGTCGGTACGCCAGCCTCGAAATCGACCTCGACGTACGCCGGAACGTCCGGACATTCAACGGGTGACTTGGTCAGCGCGTAGATATCATCTGGAGGCTCGACCCAAGGATCCTCGAGTACGCCACACTCGATCGAACGGCCCCAGAGATTCGAATCGGTACTGTAGGGACTCTCCACGGTCGTGGGAACCTGGATGCCGTGCGTCTTCGCATATGCGATCTCATCTGGACGGGTCATTCCCCAGACCCGCGCCGGGGCCACCACCACGATCGACGGGTCGAGTGCGCGTGCCGATACATCCATCCGGACCTGGTCGTTCCCCTTGCCGGTGCACCCATGCGCGATCATCCCAGCACCCTCGAAGTGCGCAACCTCGACCAGCTTCTTCGCGATGAGCGGTCGGCCCAACGCGGTGGCCAGGGGGTACTTTGCCTCGTAGAGCGCGCCAGCCTGAAGCGCTGGCATGATGTAGTCGCGAGCAAACTCCTCGCGGACGTCGACGACATGCGCGCGAACCGCACCCACCGCCAGCGCCCGCTCCCTCACATCGTCGAGCTCCTTGCCCTGACCGATGTCCATCGTCACCGCGATGATCTCGGCGTCGTACTTGTCGGCCAACCATTTGACAGCGACCGACGTGTCAAGACCACCCGAATACGCGAGTACTATCCGTTCCATCGACCTGTGCTCCTTGTTCTAGTGCAGCCCTTCTGGGGCAGCTAGCGTGGTGAGTTCAACAGATCTATCTGCTGAACTCACCACCCTAGCCTCGGGCCCAACCCTCGAACAGTCTCGTCACTTCCCGGCCTGCCCGCGCGTGGCGGGTAATGACGAGCACCGTGTCGTCTCCCGCGACAGTGCCTACCACCTCGGCGAGTTCCGCCTGGTCAATCGCCAGCGCGAGTGGCTGAGCCAACCCAGGGTCGGTGCGCAGCACGAGCAACTGCTGAACCAGATCGATCCGACGCAGGTAGTCAGATACGGCGCGACGAACGGTCGCTGGGCTCCCGGCCGGCCATGCAGTCCCACGAGATCGTGGCGATTTGCGCGGAGCTGGCTGCTGGCCAACGGCCGGGCGGACATAGTGTTTCGCGCCGTCCAGTTCGAAGCGGAGCGTCTGCACGCTCTGCAGCAGGGGCACGACGGTTGCTTCGGCCTGCGCGATGGTCTTTTGACCGTAGAGGATCCCAGCTCCTTGCCGGGCGCCATATCCCTCAACCACCGAGATCGTGGCCTGGGCAGGATGCCATGCATTGAAGCCGACGGCCGCGTTTCCGCATCGCGCGGAGCCGCTGCCGCAGCTGGTCCTGGCTGGCAACGGCTTCGTGAGTGACCAACTCGAGTATGGCGGACTGATTGAAGCGATAGTGTTTCATACTTATGCAGTAATCTGAATTAGTATACACATGCTGAATTCATGACGCAACGGCTGATTTTCACTAAATTTCATCAATAGCCTTTAAATACTGTCTATTTGTGGATTGACTCGGGGAGCCCTGGTGTCGTATAAATAATCCTTAACTCGCATAATTATTCACACCGTGAGTGTCAGAGTCAGTGTCGTCGGTGCCACGGGCTACGCGGGACAGGAGTTGATCCGCCTCGCGGCGCGGCATCCCGACGTCAATCTCACGGTCGCGATGACTTCAACAACGGGAGAGGAGGCGCGAACCCTCCCGGCACTGACTGACGTCTGGGCCGGCGAGTTGGCACCTTTCTCCGTGGACCGCCTGGCGGCCGAGAGTGATGCGGCGTTTCTCGCCCTTCCCGATACCGTGAGCGCCCAACTTGGTCCAGAGCTTCTCGAACGAGACGTCAGGGTATTCGACCTCTCTGGGGCGTTCCGCCTCACGGATGCCGACACCCGGCGACGCTGGTATCCAGAAGCGCCCAGTCCGACGCTGGAACCGGTCTACGGCCTCGCCGAGAGACGCCGCACCCAGCTCGAGGACGCGCGCTTTGTCACGTGTCCCGGCTGCTATCCAACCGCCGCTCTGCTTGCGTTGGAGCCACTGGTCGATTCTGGCCTGCTCAACCACGCCGACTCGAACACCGGAGACGTCTTTATCGATGCCAAGTCGGGTATCTCTGGCGCCGGTCGAAAGCCCAACCTCCGCACGCAGTTCTCCGAATGTCACGCCAATGTGGCGGCCTACGGAATCTTCGGCCACCGGCACGGCGCGGAGATCGAACAGGAGCTAGGACAGGTCGTGACCTTCGTTCCGCACCTGGTCCCACTCGACCGGGGCATCCTCGAGACGATCTACACACGGGTCAAGCGAGGCACGACGGAGACGGCGGTCGCCGAAGCGTTCGAGCAGGCGTACACCGACCGACCGTTCGTTCGTCTGCGAGGCAACGACATGCCGGAGATCCGGCACGTCACCCACACCAACTTCTGCGACATCGGGTGGAAGCTTGACAGCTCGACCGGACGGCTGGTCATCGTGTCGTGTCTCGACAACCTGGTGAAGGGCGCTGCCGGCCAGGCCATTCAGTGTCTGAATCTCGCCGTCGGCTTCGACGAACGAGCGGGATTGCAGTAGGCGTCGGTGATGGCCCGGGCACGACTCACGCTGGTGAAGTTCGGGGGCGAGCTCCTCGAGGAGCCGCGACGACTCCGGCGAATCGCGCGGACCTTGGTCAGCGCCTCGGAGCAAGGCCCCGTAGTCGTCGTTCATGGCGGGGGGAGAGAGGTCGACGTCGAGATGGCTCGACTCGGACTCCCAAAGCAGGCCGTCGACGGTCTCCGAATCACGACCCCGGAGTCGCTGGACGTCGTATTGGGGGTTCTGGCCGGTCGGGTCAATACACGGCTGGTGGCGGCGCTTCAAGGCGCCGGTGGACAGGCTGTCGGATTGACCGGCGTGGACGCCGGCATCACGACCGTCCGCCGGGCACGGCACTATCGGGCGACTGATGGATCGTCTGTGGACCTGGGGATGGTCGGCGTCCCGACGGGAGTCGGAGTGCCAGCACTCCTTCGCGACCTCACCAGAGCGGGATACATCCCGGTGGTCGCGAGCATCGCCGCCGACCCGGGTGGTCGCCTGTTCAACGTGAATGCCGACAGCTTGGCGGGCGATCTCGCCGCGCGGGCCGGCGCGGCCGAACTGGTCATCGCGGGCGCGACCGCCGGTGTGCTAGACACCGAGGGAAGGACGATTCCAGTTCTGGCCGACGATGATCAAGGCGTGGGGGGGTTGATCCGCAACGGACAGGCGAGCGCCGGGATGGTGGCGAAACTGCTGGCGTGTCGCGTGGCACTCGGTGGCGGTGTACGACGGGTGGCGATCGTCGATGGGACGCGCAGGATGTTCCTGAACACGGCGGGCGGAGCCGGAGTCACGAGAATCACCGGGGCGACGAAGGGTCCGAGAAGGACGACGGCAGGGGATCAGTGATGACGACGATTGACGCTGGCCACATCCGTGGCGTCGAAGCCGAGCACGTGCTGCAGGTCTATAAACGGATACCCCTCGTCCTCGTAGGAGGCGAGGGGTCGTGGCTGTTCGACGCCGACGGCACACGGTACCTCGACCTGCTCTCGGGCATCGGCGTGGCGTCGCTGGGCCACGCGCACCCCGGTCTGGCGCAGGCGCTCAGTGCGCAGGCCGAAGAACTGATCCACACGTCGAACCTCTTCTTTCACCCATTACAGGGCGATGTCGCCGCGAAGCTGACGGCGATGTCTGGACTCGACCGCGTCTTCTTCAGCAACAGCGGCACCGAGGCGGTCGAGGCCTGTCTGAAGTTCGCGCGCCGATACTGGTACACCCAAGGCGACCGGGCACGGACCAAGTTCGTAGCATTCGAGCGGTCGTTTCACGGTCGGACGTTCGGGTCCCTTTCCGTGACATCGGGCTCGACGTACCGCGAACCGTTCGCGCCACTGGTCCCCGGTGTCACCTTCGTCTCCCCCGATGGTCCGGCGGCTCTCCGGGCGGCCGTGACGACTGAAACCGCGGCCATCATCGTGGAGCCGATCCAGGGTGAGGGTGGGGTGTGGCCGGTCTCGTCGGCGATGGCCGACGAGATCCGAACGGTCCAGGCCGAAACGGGGACACTCGTGATCGCCGATGAGATTCAATGCGGCCTCGGACGGACCGGCCAGTCGTTCTATTCGCCAGCGCTGGGACTCCAGCCAGACCTGATGTCGCTCGGCAAGGCCCTTGGTGCCGGGGTGCCGGTTGGCGCAGCACTGTTGAGTGAGCGCGTGGCCTCGGCGGTGGCCTTCGGTGACCACGGCAGCACGTACGGCGGTAACTTGCTCGCCTGTCGGGCTGCCCTGGTCTTTCTCGAAGCACTGGAGACCGGTCTGGTCGAGCGCGTGGGACGGGCCGGAACCCGGCTTGAGAGCGGCCTTCGTGCGATCGCCTCGGCGCACAACGAAATCAGCGACATCCGGGGTGCAGGACTCATCTGGGGCCTCGACGTCGACGAAAGGGTCGCCGAACGGATGGTCCAGACCGCCCTCGACAACGGCCTGATCATCAACCGAACGGCCGGCACGGTCGTCCGGCTTCTGCCACCGTTGACGATCAGTGACGCCGAGATCGACGAGGCCCTCACGCGACTCGGATCGACGTTCGAGACGGCTATCGCGGAGGCGACGTGACCGTGCCTGATGTCACTGCCACGGAGGCCGCGGCGTCTGGCGACCACAACCGCAGTGTGGTGATCAGGGCAGCGGAGGCTGACGAAGCGACTGCTCTGTTCCGCCTGATCAGCGACAACCTCGAGACCGGCCATCTGCTGCCACGACCGCTGGGCGAGGTCGTGCTACACATCCCTCGATTCCACGTTGCCGTCGGACCAACGGGGGTGGTGGCGTGTGCTGAGCTCGCGCAGCTCGGTCCACGGCTTGCGGAAGTTCGGTCCTTGGTGGTCAGAGATGACTATCGGGGCCACGGGCTGGGGACGCGGTTGCTGGCCCACGTCGTCGAGGCGGCTGGGCAGCAGGGTTATCCCAGGGTGTGTGCATTCGCCCATGACCCGCGGGCCTTCATTCATCTTGGTTTCTCGATCGTTCCGCACCCGTGGGTGCCCGATAAGATCTCCACCGATTGTCACAGCTGCATATGGTTCCGGCAGTGCGCGCAGTACGCGCTGATACTCGACCTCGCTCCGGGAGCGCAACGATGACCGACGGCAGACCAATCGACGGTGGCATCCTCGCCGCAGCCGGCTTTCGATCGGCAGCGGTGAAGTGCGGCATCAAGGCTGACGCCCTCGACCTCGCACTGCTCGTCGCAGACGAACCGGCCAGCGTCGCCGCGGTCTTCACGACCAACAAGGCGATCGCGGCTCCGGTCATCATCTGCCGCGAGCATCTGGAGCACTCAGGTGGCATCGCGCGCGCGATCGCCGTCAACAGCGGGTGTGCGAACGCGTGTACGGGACAGACAGGGATGGCCGCGGCGAGGGAGATGGCGGCGGTCACGGCGCGGTCGGTGGGATGTCCCTTCGAGCAGGCGCTCATCGCCTCCACCGGTGTGATCGGTCTCGATCTCGATGTTGACAAGGTGACACGTGGACTCGCACGCGCGGTGGGGACGCTCGGTCGAGACGACAGTCGTGCCGCAGCCGAAGCAATCATGACAACCGACCTATGGCCAAAGGAAGCTGCGGTCCGCGTGGCGTGTGCCGGGGGAACCTTCGCCGTTGGCGGCATGGTGAAGGGCGCCGGGATGATCGAGCCGATGATGGCGACGATGCTGGCGTTTCTCACCACGGACGCCGCGGTCGCGCCCGACATCCTCCAACGGGCCCTGACCGAAGTCACAGATGACACCTTCAACGCGATCACCGTTGACGGGGAGTGCTCGACCAACGACTCGGTCTTCCTGCTGGCCAGTGGCGCGAGCGGCGTGACGATCAACGATGAACTCTATCCACACTTCGTGGCAGGACTCCGCGAGGTGTGTACTACGCTGGCACGAGATATCGTGCGCGGAGGCGAAGGCGCAACCAAGCTTGTGTCCGTCACGGTCACCGGGGCGAGAACCCCGGAGGAAGCCAAACGCGCGGCGCGTGCGATCGCCAACTCGTCTCTCGTCAAGACGGCGCTCCACGGAGGCGACCCGAATTGGGGACGCCTGGTGGCGGTGGCGGGGCGCGCGGGGGTGGACTTCGACCTCTCGCACTCGCGGGTTCAGATGGGGACGACCGTGCTCTTCGAGAACGACACAGTGCACGCCGACCGAGAACCTCAGGCAGCCGAGCATCTGAAGGGTAAGGAGGTCTCGGTCGGGGTCGACCTGGGCGTCCAGGGACCGGGGGAAGCCACGATGTGGACATGTGACCTGAGTGCCGAGTATGTCCACATCAACGCGGACTATAGGACCTGAGCTAAGTACTAAGGCATGACGAGCCCGCTTTCAAGTCGCTGTTTTCTCTCGATCCTGGACTTCGACCCAGAGGACCTCGCCCACAGTCTCGAGCTCGCGGCCACCCTCAAGCGCGACCGCAAGCTTGGGCGCGAGGCAGCCACGAGTGCCGCCCTGGAGGGCACGTATATCGCCCTCCTTTTCGAGAAGCCGTCACTGCGCACCCGGTCGACCTTCGAGATCGCCATCAGGGAGCTCGGGGGCGACTTTATCGATCCATCGGCAGACGTGGCGTTGGGAAAACGCGAGTCGCTGGCCGACGTCGGCAGGAGCTTGGAGCGCTGGGTGTCCGGAGCGGTCGTTCGGACGTTCGCCCACTCACGGCTGGTGGACCTCGCCCAGGCAACGCATCGGCTCCGGATCATCAACGCGCTCAGCAACGAAGAGCATCCGTGTCAAGCCCTCGCTGACAGTCTCACCCTCCAGGAACGATGGGGTCGCGTCACCGGCAAACGCGTCGCCTTCGTCGGGGATGGCAACAACGTGGCGACCTCGTTTATCCAGGCGGCGACGATGCTGGGGGTCTCGGTGCATGTGGCCTCGCCCGAAGGTTTCGAGCTTCCGACCACGGTGGACGCCGACGTCGCTCGCATCGGCACCGACGGCGCGGAGCTCCTCCGCTTCCAAGACCCGGTGGCCGCCGTGAAGGATGTGGACGCGGTGTACACCGACGTATGGACGTCGATGGGGCGAGAGGCCGAAGTCGCCGAACGTCGGCAGCTCTTCGGCCCGTACCAAGTCAACGATGACCTGCTGGCCCACGCCAAGCCAGAGGTGTGTTTCCTGCACTGCCTGCCGGCCCACCGTGGCGAGGAGGTCACCGACTCGGTCATGGACGGCGCCGCCTCAGCCGTTTTCGACCAGGCGGAGAACCGTCTGCACACCCAGAAGGCGCTCCTTCTGATGGTCTTCGAAGACTAGACCAAACTTGGACAGGAGTCAGGAGTCGGGAGTCAGGAGACAGGAGAAAAGATCGGGTGTCGTGTCTTACGAATGCGCCGGAGGCCACCGCCATTCTGTCTTCTGTCTTCTGTGTCCTGTCTCCTAATTGGTCCCCGCCTCGACCTTAGCCGCCGCCGTCTCGACCCTGTCGGCCATCTTCTTCTTATAGTCGGACAGAGCGACCGCCACGGCGTCGTCGCCTACGGCCAGGATCTGCGCGGCGAGGACTGCGGCATTCGTCGCGCCGGCCTTCCCCACGGACACCGTGGCAACGGGCACCCCGGGGGGCATCTGCACCGTGGCCAGGAGCGCATCCCAGCCCTGCAGCGGGGATGAGTCGATCGGTACGCCGATGACCGGGAGCGTAGAGTGCGCGGCCACAACGCCCGCAAGATGCGCCGCCGCACCGGCACCGACGATGAATACCTTGACCCCCTGCGACGGGGCCTCGTCGATGATCCGTCTGACCCGGTCTGGCGAACGATGCGCTGACGCCACCGTCATATGACACGAGATGCCGAGCTCTCGCAATACGTCGACGCTTCGCTGCATCGTCGGCGCGTCGGAGTCAGAACCCATGAGGATTTGTACGTGTGTCTCTGCCATGGTGTTACCTCGGAATCGCCTTTCGACCGATGTCAGTTCGGTGATAGGCGTGCGGAAACGAGATCCGGCCGACCGCCTCGTAGGCGTGGGCGATGGCGTCTTCGAAGGTCGTTCCGCGCGCGACGACTGTCAACACGCGGCCACCGGAGGTGACGACGGCACCATCACGGAGAGCTGAGCCGGCATGAAACACCACGACACCGGGGACGGCGGCCGCCTCGGCCAGCCCCCCGATCGGGAACCCGGTCTCGTAGGCACCAGGGTAGCCACCCGATGCGATCACGACACCGACATGTGGGTCATCGGTGACGCGCCATGCCGATCTGCTCAAATCTCCCTGCGCCGCGGCCAGAAGGACCGGGGCCAACTCTGTCTCGATCATCGGAAGCACGACCTGCGCCTCCGGGTCGCCGAACCGTACGTTGAACTCGATGACCTGTGGACCGTCCGGTGTCAGCATCAGGCCAACATAGAGTACCCCGCGATACTCGGTGCCTTCAGCGCGGAGCCCCTCGAGCACCGGCGTCACGACCTCTCGGGCCACCCGCTCGGCCAGGGCCGGCGAGAAGATCGGGCTCGGAGCGAACGCCCCCATGCCACCGGTGTTCGGGCCTTCGTCGTCATCAAAGGCTCGCTTGTGGTCCTGGGCGGAAGGCAAGACGAGACCCTGCGTGCCGTCGCACAACACGAAGAGCGAAACCTCCGGTCCAGTCAGACACTCTTCGATCACGAGACGGGCGCCCGCCTCCCCGAATCGGCGAGCGACAATCGCGTCGTCAATCGCCAGGGCCGCGGCGTCGCGGTCGGTGGCCACGGTGACACCCTTGCCAGCCGCCAGACCATCTGCCTTGACGACTACGGGGAAGCCGAAGTGCTCGCAGGCGCTCAACGCATCCGCCTGGGTCTGGCAGATACGAAACGCCGCGGTGGGAATCCGGTGGCGCGCCATGAACTCCTTGGCAAAGGCCTTACTGGACTCCAGCCTCGCCGCGGCCTGGACCGGTCCGAACAGGGGTCGGCCAGCGTCCGCGAACCTATCGGCGACCCCGTTGGCCAGCGGAAGCTCCGGGCCGACCACCGTGAAGTCGACGCCTTCCTCGACCGCCAGGGCCAGTACAGCCGCCGGGTCACCCGCGTCGACTGCGACCGTCCTGCCGCCGATGCCCGGGTTGCCCGGTGCGCAGACGACCTCCTCGACCCCAGGTTCGGCCCTGAGCTTCCAGGCCAAGGCGTGTTCGCGGCCCCCACCGCCAACCACTAGCACCTTCATCGCTATATCTTTCGTAAATACAACGTGTTATGGGATCAGCCGGAGAGCGCGTGGTCTGGAAAATCGATTGACGGAGGCTCGACTTTCGTCCTAAGATGCTAAGTTCGCGACCGTCTCGTGATCCGTTCAGTCGTCACTGGAGCACAGACACCATCAGCGGCCGGTCTTTTCTGAGATCTGAGACCGGGGTTGCGTGTTGCGCCTGCGCGCGGTCATCTCAAGTCCGCGCGTAGCCTAGTGCAGTGATCGTGAAATCCCTTGTGCATCGAGGCCGCCGATGCGCCCGCCTGGCAAGGCGCGACGAGGGAGCAAACCGGGAGTCTGTGACCGAAGAGTAACGCAGCCAGGCGAGATGCAGCGACGGCCGAATGCTGAGGTATTTCGCGATCACTGCACTAGCATACAGCGGTGCCACTCACCGCAACCGATGGAGGGGGTGACAGCACAGTTGGCGGAAGTCAGAGTGCAGGATGGTGAGTCGATCGAAAGCGCCTTACGTCGCTTCAAGCGCAAGGTGCAGCAGGAGGACATCATCAAGGACATCAAGAAACACTCTTTCTACCTGAAGCCAGGCGACAAGCGTCGCGCGAAGCAGGCTCTGGCCCGCAAGCGCAGCCGGAAGAAAATGCGTAGTCGGGACCCAGAATAGAGCAATGGAACCCCGTATTTCTTGACAGAATTTAAAGGGCCATGGTACGGTCCGGGTCAGTTTCTGAGGATGTAAGCGATGCAGATCGAAGAACGAGCGTCAGGTGACGTGGTGATCCTGGACGTGAAGGGCAAGTTGACCATCGGTGACGGCGACGAGCTCCTCAAGGACAAGATCAACAGCTTGATCCAGCAGGATCGCAAGAAACTTATTCTTAACCTCGAAGGTGTCCCGTACGTCGATAGCGCGGGGCTCGGCGAAATCGTGAGAACGTACACGACCGTCAGCCGGCAGGGTGGCAACCTCAAGCTGCTGAATCTCACCAAGCGTATTACAGACCTGCTGATGATCACGAAGCTGCTGACGGTCTTTGATACGTACGACTCCGAACAAGAAGCGCTGAACAGCTTTCAATAGTGTCGGGCGACACGCTGTCGGGCCTTTTGGCTGTCGGGCAGCGTGGCACCGGCCGTATCGGATTCGCGCTACATGGCGCGTCACCCTCTCTCTCAATCTGACACCGACACCTCGTCTGCTGGCGGGGTGCCGGTGCGATCCCTCCCTGTCGCCTTTCTGACGGCGCTCCGCCCAGACCAGTGGACCAAAAACCTCATCGTCTTTGCCGGGTTGATCTTCGGCTTACGGCTGTTTGAGCCTTCAGCCGCGTTGACGGCGGTCACGGCGTTTGCCGTGTTTTGCGGACTCTCGAGTGCGATGTATCTCCTGAACGACCTACTGGACCGGGAGGAGGATCGGCGGCATCCGGTCAAGCGCCACCGCCCGATCGCAGCGGGACAGGTGCCGGTGTCACTGGCGGCCCTGGGTGTAGTGGGGCTCGTGGCCGCCTCGGTGGGAGCCGGGTTCTGGGTCAACACACAGCTCGGAATCGTGGCGACCGGGTTCGTGGCGGTGCTCACGTCGTATAGCCGCTTCCTAAAACATCTGGTCATCCTGGATGTCCTCGGGATAGCCGCTGGGTTCGTGCTCCGCGCGGTCGGAGGGGCCGTCGCGGTCGACGTACCAATCAGCCAGTGGCTACTGGTCTGCACGGTGCTCCTCACCCTGTTCCTCGGTCTGAGCAAACGCTTGCACGAGGCGGTCTTATTGGGTGACACGGCGTCAACCCACCGTCAGGCGCTGGCCGACTACACCCCATCGCTTCTGGAACAGCTGATCACGATCGTCGCAGGCGCGACGCCTGGTAAGCTATGCCGTCTACACGACGGAGCCAGCCACCGTTGCGAAGTTCGGGACAGATCGTCTGACCTGGACCCTCCCGTTCCCGATCTACGGGATTTTTCGCTATCTCTATTTGATTCACCGCCACCAGGGAGGTGGGAGCCCAACCGAAACGCTCCTGCGTGACCGTCCCTTGCTCGTGTGCGTCGCACTCTGGGCAGGGGCTATAGTACTGATCGTCTACCGCCCGTGGAGTGGGTGAGCCCGGCGTCACCGACGAATCTGGAATAGGCATTCATGTCCGAATTCATTGTTCAAAACGAATCGATAGATGTCGAGAGAATCATGGGACAGATTCGCCGGCGCATCGAGAAGAAGCGCGGCGAGGACTACACCGAAGAGCAAATCCGCGAGCTCGCCAACGTGAAGCTCGACCGTTTTCTCAAACCGGAGAGCGTCCGCACCAACATGGTGGAGTACTACCAAAAGCGGCTGAAGGAAAAGGAGGACGCCCTTCGCGCGTCGCCGCAGCCTCCGCCCTCGTTCGAATTCGACCCCGACATCATCTATCGGTCATCACGAGGGGTCGCGGGACGTCTGCTCTTTGGATTTCGGAGACTGGTGAGCCCGCTACTCAAGCTCTTCTTCAACCCTGCTCCAATCGTGCATGCATTGACGATTCAACAGCAGATCAACGAGCGTCAAGCCGAGGTCATCAGTCAGATGGTACGAACCCAAACTGAGTTCATCGAAATCGCTGCGCTGAACTACGAGGTCATGAACAACCTCGTCGAAGAGATGACGCGGCTGTCGATCGAGATGAAGAATCACAAGATGCGTGTCGAATCGGTCGCCGGCCGACTGGATTTTGATGAGCGGCGCGCGCGCTCACTCGAGCGTGTCGCCCAGCATCGCGCCAGCGGAAGCGGAGCGACCGGTCGAGCCCCCGGCGACGCGCCGCCTCAAGCGACGCCCGGGGCGGCGAGCCCAGAGCCACGACGTCGCCGGCGGCGGCGCGGCCGGAGACGCCCGGCTGGTGCGGCCGCGTCGGAGGGCGGAACCACGACCACCGGGGAGGCGGGGGGAGCGGCGACCCAATCAGCAGAGGGCCCGGCCAGACCTAGCGGTGACTCGAGTGCGCCGGAGAAGCCGGCCTCCGCTGGACCCGGCGGTGACTCGAGTACTCCGGCGGAGCTGGCCTCCGCTGGGCCCGGCGGTGACTCGAGTACTCCGGCGGAGCCGGCCTCCGCTGGGCCCAAAGGTGACTCGAGCGCGCCAGTGGAGCCGACCGCCGCCGCACCTAGCGGTGACTCGAGCGCCCCGCCGGAGCCGACCGCCGCCGGACCTAGCGGTGACTCGAGCGCCCCGGCAGAGCCGACCGCCGCCGGACCTAGTGGTGACTCGAGCGCCCCGGCGGAGCCGACCGCCGCTGGACCTAGCGGTGACTCGAGCGCCCCGGCGGTTCCGGTGACGTCTCAGCCTGACGCGGCATCACCCTCAGCGGACGGCCAAGAGCCCACCGACCGGTGAAGCTGGCGGTCGTCGTCCAGCGCTATGGCGCGGAGCTCAGTGGCGGAGCCGAGCTGCATGCGCGTTACATTGCCAGGCGGCTCGCGCGTCACGCGAGGGTTGAGGTCCTCACGACGCGCGCCCGAGACTACATCAGCTGGAAGGATGAGTTTCCGGAAGGCGAGGACAGGGTCGACGGCATTGCCGTTCGGCGCTTCGGAGTCAGCCGGGTCCGCGACCCGGACGACTTCGGGCGGCGCTCCGAACGGGTCTTCAACCAGCGCCACTCACTGAACGACGAACTCAGGTGGCTCGATAGCGAGGGCCCGACCAGCCCCTCACTCATCAGCTACCTGCGGACGCACGAGACCGACTACGACTACTTCATCTTCTTCAGCTACCGCTACTATCACGCCTACCACGGCATCCGCTCGGTGGCCTCGCGTGCCGTTCTCGTCCCAACGGCCGAGCGGGATCCGGCGCTGGGCCTGGAGATCTTCGGTCCAACGTTTCGTGCCGTCCGCGCCATCATGTACAACTCGCACGAGGAAAGGGCGCTGATCCAAGGGGTGTCAGCCAACCAGCACGTCCCAGGAGTCGTGGTCGGAGTCGGCTCAGAGGTGCCAGCCCGGGCCAGTGCGGGTCGGTTCCGGCGGCGGACCCAGTTGTCACGGCGATTCGCGATTTACGTGGGGCGAATAGACGAGAACAAGGGATGCGGCGAGCTGTTCGACCATTTCCAGCGATACTCGCAGGCGGGAGGACGGCTCGACCTGGTGGTCGTCGGTAATCCGGTGATGAAAGTTCCGAGCCATCCGCGGATTCATCACCTGGGGTTCGTGTCTGACGAAGAAAAGTACGACGCGATGGTGGCAGCGGAGGTCCTGATCATGCCCTCCTACTTCGAGAGTCTCTCGATGGTGACGCTCGAGGCATGGGCCATGGGAGTGCCCGTCTTGGTCAACGGACAGTGCGATGTACTCCGCGGTCAGGCGATCCGAGGCAACGCCGGCCTGTACTACACGAGCGCACGGGAATTCTCAGAGTGCCTCCGGACCCTCGACCGCGACGGACAGTTGCGTCACGGTCTCGGCGAGAACGGGCGTGCCTTCTTCCGCCACCACTACACCTGGCCCGTGATCGAACGAAAGTACCTCGAGATGTTGGAGCAACTGAAGCGCGCCGACTCGGCTGAGGCAGCGAGTGGAGTAGAGCCGATGCCAGGATGGCTGGCTCGGCGCAAGCGCACGGTTCGTCCGGCGGGCGAGGTCGTCGCCCAGCTGCCCACCGGTCCGGTCCTCGAGTCCCGAAAGTCGGCGTCGTGACCAAGTCGCCGACGCACCAGGTCATGGCGACGCTGAGCTATGGGGATGCGATCAGCAACGAGGCGCTTGGTATTCAGCGTGTTCTGCGAGCGGCCGGTTACGACTCGCGGATCTACGTCGAAACCGCCGACTCCCGCGTGGAACATCTGACTGAGGACTATCGCGACCTGATCGCCGAGAGCCACGCTGACAACATTCTCATTCATCACTTCTCCATCGGCACCCGAGCGTCACGAGTCGCGTTCGCACTTCCCGACCGGATGGTGCTCGTCTATCACAACGTCACTCCGCCGATGTACTTCATCGACGTCAACGAGACGCTCGTCAACCTGTGCTATCAAGGACGCCGGGAGCTCGGCGCGTACCGAACTCGGTGCGACCTCGCGCTGGGCGACTCGGAGTTCAACCGTCGGGAGCTCGACGAGGCTGGGTTCCCGCGCACCGGTGTCCTCCCGGTCGTCCCGAGCTTTTCTCAACTCGACGTCGAGCCCAACCCGATGCTGGCCGGCGACTTCGATGACGAGCGTACGAATATCTTGTTTGTCGGTCGGATGATCCCCAACAAGCGAATCGAGGATCTGATTCGCTTTTTCGACGCGTATCGTCTCCGTTACAACCGACAGACGCGATTGCTTCTGGTGGGGGCGCAGGCAGGATTCGAGGAGTATGTCGTATCCCTACAGAACTTGATCGCCACGCTCCGGGTACCCGATGTTCACCTGATCGGTCATGTCTCGAACGAGGAGCTCACTGCGCTGTATAACGTGGCCGACGTTTTTCTGTCGGCCAGCGAGCACGAGGGATTCTGTGTTCCGCTGGTGGAGTCGTTCTACAAGCGGATTCCTGTGATCGCATTCTCCGCGGCGGCGGTGCCTGACACGATGGACGGCGGGGGAGTCCTCTACGACCGAAAGGACCCTCGACACGTCGCATCGTTGATCCACACCGTGGTCACCGACCCGGCATGGGAAGAGGAGATCCTGCGCGCGCAAGATGCGGCGCTGCACCGGCTGCAGAACCAGGACTTCGACGGCACGCTGCTGAGCTTCGTCGAGCAGGTACACGCCTCGCCCCGGGTCGAACCCCCACCCGTCGAGGCGGATTTCTGGCAGCAATTCGAGCGTGCCGAGGATCTCGAGGGGCTCCAAGTACGTCGCCCGTCGGCGTATGGGGCGCTGCCCGATAAGAGGGCGGAAGCCCGAAGGTCGCGGGCACGATGACGTCTGTGGTCTGGGTGGACGCTCCATGGTGATCAACCAGTGGGTCCCGGCCGCCCATCATGGCGATGCCGTGGGAAACAGCGCGCGGGCCGTGCGGTCCTTGCTCAGGGCACGGGGACATCGGTCGGACCTCTACGCCCTCTCGATCGACGACGAGCTCCAGGGCGATGTGCATCCGTTCAGCGACGACGACGCTCGTCGGGGCGATGTCACGATCCTGCACTATGCCGTGCCCTCACCGATGAGCGATGCCCTCACGACCCTGCCGAAGGGTCGGGTCTTGCAATATCACAACGTCACTCCGGCGCACTTCTTCGCGCGGTATGACCCGGAGATTTTCCGAATCACGACGGAGGGCAGGCGGGAGCTCGCTCGGCTGGCCGGCAGCGTGGACCTGGCGCTCGGTGCCTCAGAATACAACCGTCGCGAACTGGATTCGCTGGGTTTCGAACGGACGGGCGTCATGCCGATCGTGGTCGACACGAAACGGATCACCGACGCGCCGAGGCTCCCCGCGCTCGAAGCGACACTCGAGGACGGCCTCTCAAATATCCTGTTCGTCGGTCGCATCGCGCCAAACAAGCGGATCGATGACCATATCTTTATGGCTGAGCACTACAAGCGCTACGTCGATACAGACTACCGGTTCATCTTTGTCGGGCGGACAGACGCGGTCCCACGCTACTACGCCACCATCCGCGCCCTCATGCTCAGGTTCGATTTACTCCCCGAGCGGTTTTTGTTCGTGGGCTCCGTCCCGGACGACGAGCTCGCTGTCTACTACCGGACCGCCCGAGCATACGTCTCGCTCAGCGAGCACGAAGGGTTCTGTGTGCCGCTGGTCGAAGCCATGGCGGCGCGCGTGCCGATCCTGGCGTACGGTGCCGCCGCGGTTCCGGAGACACTCGGTGGCGCGGGTGTCTGTTTCACGCCGAAGGACCTCGAGCATGCGGCGGAACTGCTCGGGTTGCTGGTGTACGATGATGCGTTGCGAGACCGGATTATTGCCGGACAGACCAATCGTCTCCGTGACTTCGGCGTGGATGCCACCGAACGCGCCGTCGACGAGCTGATTGAGAGAGTGACGTGAAGATCGCCTTTATCGTGCAGCGCTACGGTGCGGAGATTCTCGGAGGCTCCGAGTATCACTGCCGACTTATCGCCGAGCACCTGTCGCGCCGACCTGGACACGGTATCGAGGTGCTGACGACGTGCGCCCGGGAGTACACCACCTGGGAAAACGCCTATCCCGAGGGAACGGACCGGGTTCGGGGGGTCACGGTCCGGCGGTTTCCCAACGCCAAGACCCGTGACCTCGACTCGTTCAACGAGTACTCAGACTGGATTTTTAGCCACGAACACAGTCGGGCAGACGAGTGGAACTGGCTCGAGCAACAAGGGCCGTGGTGTCCAGCGCTGATCGACTACCTCGGACAGCATCACCGATCGTATGACGCGCTGATCTTCTTCACCTACTTGTATGCGCCGACGGTGCTCGGACTGAAGGTCTCCCCGCGCCGCAGCATCCTCGTGCCGACCGCCCACGACGAACCGGCGATCAAGCTCGGCATCTACCAGGAGGTCTTCTCGCTTCCCGCCGGGATCGCGTTCAATACGGCCAGCGAACGAGGATTTCTCAAGCAACAGTTCGCGATCGGCGCTCAAGTGCAGGAAGTGGTGGGGTGCGGCGTCGACCTCCCCCCCCACCTCGGACCTCCGCTAGCAGCGAGTGCCCAGAGTTCTGAGAACGTCGACGTCAACGCCGACATCGACGTGGCCGTGGACGCTGATGCCGACGACGCAGCCACCTCGGACGGGCAGGGTGCCGGCAACGGTTTTGCCCTCGACAGCGTGTCCTCGTTCACCAAGGAGCGAGGGGCAGTCTTCCGAAGACGACACCGGCTCTACGGCCCCTTCGTTCTGTACGGCGGACGAATCGATGCCGGAAAAGGCTGCGAGGAGCTCATCGAGTACTTCAGCAGCTACGCCGACGAACAGGGCGACGCCACGTTGGCGCTCATGGGGGTCAAGCTGATGTCGATCCCCGAAGAACCGTTCATCCGGTTCGCCGGTCTGCTTCCAGAAATCGAGCGGCTCGAGGCGCTCGAAGCCGCGACGGTCGTCGTGGTTCCGTCACCATACGAGAGCCTCTCTCTCCTCGCCCTCGAGGCATTCGCAGTCGGCACGCCGATTCTCGCCAACGCCCGCAGCGACGTGTTGACAAACCACTGCCAACAAAGCAACGCGGGCCTTTACTACGGCAACCGCGAGGAATTCGTCGAATGTCTGAAGGTCCTCATGAATGACGGCGCGCTTCGCACCGGCATGGGACACAAGGGACGCGCCTATGTCCAGAAGCACTACAGCTGGGACGTCATCCTAGAGAAGTACGAACGGATGATGGCGAAGGTCGCCGGCCGCCGAGAGGGCCGAGGGCCCCGCCGCGGCTCTCGGAGCCGGGGCCCGCGGTCGAGTGGGTCGCGAAAGAAGGTCCAGCGCAGAGGGTAGACCGCCCTCCGATCATGTCGGCCAGGTCGCCGGGGGTCGCCCTCTTCTTCTTGCCGAACTCTGGCGTTCCCCGCCGGGCGATGAGGCTGCCCCAATACCAGATTTTCCGCGCCGACGAGGACGAATACCATGCCGCTTGAGCATCTCGTTCAGAGTGGTCGGCTTGACCTGCAGGAGGGCCGCAGCTCTTTTCTGCACGCCTCCGGCCGCATCGAGGGCTCTCGTGATCAGCCTCGACTCCATGTCGTCGACAACCTGACGAAACGGGATGCCCTCGGCAGGGAGCTCAAAATTGGGCAGGTGAAACGATTCTGACGCGTGGACCGAATCAGGAATCAGGTCCGGCCCGATCGTGGTCCCGGCAGTGAGTACCACCGCACGCTCGATCACGTTCTCGAGCTCCCGAACGTTTCCGGGCCAGTGACAATCCTCCAACAACCTCAGCGTCTCCGGAAGAAGCTCGAGATTCTGCTTCCCGTTCTCCTCGCCGTAATGCTTCAGGAAGTGCTGCGCCAGTGACGGAATGTCTTCCCGCCGCTCACGGAGGGGGGGCAGCTCAATCGTGATGACGTGGAGTCGGTAGTACAGGTCTTCACGAAACCGTCCCGCCGCGACCAGCTCTTGCAAGTCGACGTTCGTGGCCACGACGATCCGCACGTCGACCTTGATCGTCTCGACGCCACCCAAACGCATGAACTCCCGCTCCTGGATGACTCGCAGCAGCTTCGCCTGGGTTTCCAAGGGCACGCTTCCGATCTCGTCGAAGAAGATCGTGCCTTTATCCGCGACCTCGAACAGTCCCTTCTTTGGTGTGACCGCACCCGTAAACGCACCCTTGACGTGACCGAACAGATTCGACTCCAGCAGGTCGGGGGGCAAACTCCCAGAGTTCACCGTGACGAACGGGCGGTCGCTCCGAGGAGAGTTCGCGTGGACGGCATGCGCAACCAGCTCCTTGCCGGTCCCGCTCTCGCCCTGGACCAGGATGGTCGTGCGACTGGGAGCCGCCTGCCGCAGCAGTGCGAACACACGCTGCATCCGTGGACTCCCACCAATGATGTCGCTGAACTTCTCGGCGTGGGCTTGTAGGCTCTGGCGGAGCGTCTGATTCTCTCTGATCAGACGCCGCTGAGCACCAGCGTTTCTGACGACGACCAGCACGTCGTCGTTCTTGAAGGGCTTCTCGATAAAATCGAACGCACCACGCTTGAAGGCCAGACGAGTGTTGGCCGCCGTTCCGTACGCGGTGATGATGATGACCGGGAGGTCCTGGTCGATCTGCTTCAGCCCCTCGAGGGCCTCGATCCCGTCGATACCGGGCATCATGATGTCCACGATTGCCACATCGAACGACGCCGTTCGCGCGATCTCGATTGCCTCTTCTCCAGAGGACGCAAGGGTCACGCGGCACCCTTCACGAGTCAGCAGCGAGTCGAGAATCTCGCGCATGATCTCTTCATCGTCGACGACGAGGATCGAGGTCTCTTCCATCGCGTTCAATCAGTGCTCGGCGCCAGCCGTCTGCTCCAGAGTGCCGGTCGCCAGCGGGAGTGTGAGTGTGAAACGCGTCCCCTGGCCCGGGTCACTCTCGCACTCGATGGCTCCCCGATGCTCCTGGACGACACCGTAGGTCACGGATAGTCCCAGACCCGTGCCCTGCCCCGTGGCCTTGGTCGTGAAGAACGGGTCGTAGATGCGTGACAGTAGCTCGGCCGGAATCCCGCTACCCGTGTCGGACACTTCAACGACCGCCTGTTCGCCGGCGTGCGTACGGATGGCCAACCACCCACCCTGGGGCATCGCATCGCGGGCATTGAGGAACAGGTTCAAGAAAACCTGCTGCAGCTTGAACTCTACGCCCTGCACGATGATGCGGTCGGATGACAGCTCGCGTCGCACCTGAACGCTTCCCACCGCCAGCTGGTGCTCCAGAAGCGCGAGCACGTCGTTGATCACGGCGTTGAGGTCGACCGGACCCGAGGCATCCGACCGACCCGGGCGTGCGAGGTTGAGCAGGCCGTTGACGATCTTTGCCGCGCGAAACGTCTGACGCTCGATCTTTTCCAGTACTTTGGTCTTTGGATCAGCCGGGTCTGCGTCTTGGAGAAGGATCTGGGTGAAACTCGAAATCCCAGTCAAAGGCGTGTTCACCTCGTGAGCGACACCCGCTGCGAGTAATCCGACCGACGCCATCTTCTCCGAGATCTGGAGCTGCTCCTCGAGCTGGATCCGCTCGGTGATGTCCTCAACGATGAACACCATCCCGCTGGTGGCGCCGTCAGGAGTGAGCAGCGGAGCCGTCGCCACGTTCACCAGGAGTCGGCGAGGCGCTTCACCCTCGGTCGTGAGGTGGCGGGCGACGAGTGGAACCCGGTAGAGAACGGTACCGTGTGGAGTCTCTTCTTGCGCAACCCGGAGGCGGTCGACGAATGCCGCGTCGAACAACTCCTCAAGCCGCTGGCCAACCGCCAGGTCACGGGGAACGCCATACAAGCGTTCAAGACCTGCGTTCCATCGAACGACGCGGCCTTCGAGGTCGAACACGACGAGACCGTCGCTCAGCGACTCGATAATGTTCTCGCTAAACTGACGTGTTCGATCCACCTCTGCGGCCTTGAGCTGAAGCTGACCGTAAAGACGCCCGTTCTCGAGTGCGGTCGCGACCTGACCCGCCACCGCCGCGAGCAGCGCCATGTCCTCGCTGCTGAGTGGCTCCCCGCTGCCCTTCCGCCCCAGGGCGATGACAGCGATGGTCCCCTCCTCCGCCACGCACGGCACGAAGTAACGGAGACCCTGGTCGCGCCAGAACGTGACCTCGTCATCGGGCAGCCCATGGTGTCGGGACGGCGTGTCGATCACCAGTGTCTGGCGAACACTCAAGCGATGCCCCAACTTTGAGCCTTCGGAAATCGGCGGTGGCGGCGTGTCGAAACCCGTCCAGCGAAGCGGAACGAACGCACCACCGACGGGGTCGACTTCGGCAGCCCCCTGAAGCAGGACCATCTTGTCCACAACCAGAGTCTCGGACACCCGAGTCACTAGCCGATCGGCCAAACGCTCCAAATCCAGATCACTGTTGAGGTCGCGAGCAAAGCCGACCAGTGCTCGGCGATAGTCATAGCGGTCTCGGTAGTAGACCCGGTCGAGCATCGTCTGGATCGTGTTCTTGATCGGTCCGGCCAGCAGCACGACGACCGCGGTCGCCAGAAGCGCGATGATTGAATTGTGGCCGTCGGACTCCTCGAGAAACACCTCGCTCGCGAGCTTCTCGAGCACAAAGTAAATCGCGACCATCGCGGCCACCGCCGCGGTATACACCAGGCTGCGCTTGACGATCACCTCGACGTCGTGGAGCCGGTACCGAATGATGGCGCACGCAAATGCGAGAGGCACGACACACAGGATGATCGCGGTCAAATCGAGACGAGCCAACGGCTCGAAACCCAACGAAAAGGGAATGGCGTAGCCGACGGTAAACGGCAATCCTCCCAGCACCGCCCCGGACACGATCCATCGCAGCTGGCGACGCGCCGTCACCGAGCGGACTCGCTGGAGGGCGACGATCGTGATCGCGAGCCCACCGAGCACACAAACCGCCAGATATCCAATCTCCAGGTTCCAGATCACCTCGATTGAACGCGCCAGTCCCTCATCCTGACCGCTCCCGACGACGGCAACGACATACGCAACCCCCAGGAGCAGAGCGGGAAGGTAGATCAAGGGTGTCATCCAACGACCGATTCGGTGACGGAAGTGCCCCGGTGTTCGCTCCGGAAACACGAGCGCGAAGTGGATGAACAACGGAGCCAGGAGCAACATCGACACCGTGTCGGCCCAGAAGAACACCCAATCGAGTCGGTCCAGCCGCCCACTGAACGAGAAGGCGAACGTTCCGAAGAAGGCGACGGTCAGCCAGAAGAAGTGCAGGGTGGCCTGGTTGCCAGGACGGCGGACACGGACCGACGCGCCGATGAGCAGGGCGAAGACACCGACCCCCACGAGTACGAAATACGGCGGGAGCGCGCTGGTAGGTGCCGCCTGCAGCGTGAGCTCGTGAACTTCCCGGCTCCCGACGCGGAGCACCGTGTAGGTCAGCCGGGTGTGCTCGGCGCTCGCGTGGAGAACACCCAGAACGTCGTCACGCGTCTCCATCGTCCGACCGTCGATCTGGAGAAGGACATCGCCGGTTTGCATGCCTGCGGTGGCGGCTGCCGAACCGGGTGCGATCGTCGAGGCCACGAGGCCTAGCGGTTCGTCTGACCAGAGAACCCCATCCTCCACCTCGGCCCAATTGGCGAGGACAACGACGTTCGCGGCGGCCAGCCACAGGAGGCACGCCACGACCACCACCGCCAGGAGCGCGGGGCCCCAACCGGTCCGACGCCAGTCAAGAACGCTGCGGAGGTTCGACAGCAGGCGCTTCATCGAAACCTACTACCGCTGCAAACGATGTTCCACCATCGGCTGCACTGAAACACCATAAGGCATTGATATTATTACGTTTACAAAACGTTCAGGCAGTGAGACATCGTATCGATGTTCAAGTATTTGGACGCTGTGACCATGTATTTGGATCGTAATTCCACGCACACGGAACTCAGGCAAGCCGCAAACGCCATGATGGACCCGCCGGGAAGTCAGAACCGCACGACCAACCCGCCCACGATCTGTTTGGGCGGGTTCACGACGAGGAGCTCGTCGTAGACGGACGCGCCGGCCACCTGCTCTCGGAAGAGACTTCGGATATCGATCAGCACCTCCCACTCGCTGCCCTCGATGGGCGAGAACGGAAGCGTCTGGTTGACCCGCAGCGCGAATCGATCGTCGAAACCGGATGTGAGCCCCTGCCCGGTTGCATCGGCCCTCGAGAACGCGGTGTTGACCCTGTAGAGCAGCAGCACGCGGGTTGCCGTCTCCGGGATCTCCGTCTCTACCGACGTGGTCACGTCATGGAAACGCTCGCTACCAGTCCGGACGACTGCGAGCGTCTGGGGAGAGAGACCACTCGCCGTCCACGGAGCCCACTCGGCGTGCGCCAGGCTGTAGTCCACGGTCCCGCGTACCCGGCCGGCCAGAAGATGGCTCACCATCACACCCCAGCCCCGCGCCCTGACGCCCGCGGCCCGAGTCAGGTAGTAGTGGTTACTCGGCGACGTGGGAAAGTTCGGCCTTACGCCAAAGAGCGTGAACATTTGGTCGGAGACGTCCTGAGTGAATCGCCGAACGCTGACTGTCCCGCTCTGACCAAAGTCGCGCTCGAGTGCGGCTTCGAAGTGCTGGGTGCGCTCGGCCCTCAGCGGCTCAAGAGGTGACAGTGGAGCAAAGGTGCGCTCAGGAGGCAACCACACACCCTGGGATGGCGGAAGAAACTCTTCGGCCCCGGGAGCCAGCATGTACTGAGAGACAGCCAACCGCACCCGAGTACGCGGCAATGGCTTCAGCGTGAAGACGGCGTGTGGACTGAAGAGCTGGGTTTCGTCCAGATAGCCGTACCTCGCGACGTTAACACCGTAGTCAAAGTCGAGTTGCGGAGCGACGGCCCAGGCTCCCTCCGCGCTCACGCTAGCGACTTCCCGACTCGGATCGGATCCGACGCCGTCTGCCGTCGGCGTGAGCGTCGCTGCGTCCAGTGTGCCTACCGAGAGATGCTGCCGGCTATACGACATGCCGACGACCAGGGCATGTGTGCTCGAGGTCTCGGCCGCGTAGGTACCAGCCAAGACGAACGACCCCGCGTCACCGGTCCTCACCGCGCCTTGGAATCCCCAAGGACTTCGCTGCTCGGGACCACCGAGTGATACGTAGGCAATCTGGCCAGGGAGGATGTCGCTGGACCATAGCTCCGATGACGAGTGAACCGAGGCGCGGGTCAAAAGATGCAGCTGACCGGACAGCGGGAAGGATGACGGCACCTCACCCATGAGGTCGCCATTGGCCGCCAACGACTTCCCAAAGCCGGTCAGAGGCGCCGACGGCGGGTCGAGCGTCCCCGCCGTGAACACGCCGGTAGCGGAATCCTTGAGCACACTGCGACGGGCGCGACGGAGCCACCACGCCTTCTCCGAGTCGTCGTGGGGCGCAACGGAGTGTCGTTCGACATCTCTCGCGTCAGGAATCAACCGGTCGAGTTCTGGCTGCGCAACCGTACCCGCTTCCGATTCGCCCGCACTGGCGAGCACGCTGGGCGCTATGCCAAACGCCGCAGCGAGAAACACCGGCGAAGCTGCCTCTGAAGCAGCACGGTGCAGGGTGACAGAGTGAACGGTCGCCGTGTCAGACTTCACCTGGACGACGTGTCGCCCAGACGGGCTGAAGCCAGCGATGTGGGTGCGGAGAAGATACGTGCCCGGGGAAAGTGCACGAAACTCGAATCGACCATCGGCGTCACACACGGCCAGCGTCGCGCCCGTGGGACCAGTCGCCGAGATGAGGACTTCTTCGAGCGGCGCGCCGGCCGCGTCCGTGACGACCCCCAGCAGACGGCCGACGCTGACGGCTACACCGGCTGCCGGCTCGGCGGCCGAGGCAAGCTCGGCGGGCTCGGAGGCCGAGGCAAGCTCGGCTACCAGAACGGTGGCACACACGAAAAGCGGTCCTCCGACCATTCGGCTCACTCGGGTCATCACTGACTCAGGTTGAAGTGCACGTCGCGGACCATGCTCGTGCCAGCCACATTGTCGGTCACCGTTATCTGCAAACGGAAGGCGCCTATCGGAAATCCGGCCAGAGGTACCGACTGCCCAGCGACGATCTGATGACCGGCCGCCAGGTCGAACCCGGGCGGCAGCGTCTCATCATTGAAAAACTGTGGGCTCGTCTTGTTGAAGAACTCCTCCCCGGCGTCGCTCTGCTTATGGAAATCGTAATCGACCTTCAGGTCGGGCATTTGATTCGAGGTCAACATCGAGTTGTAGACAAGCATGAGCAGCGAGAGTTCGTCGGTCAGCGTGTAGTTGGCATCCTGTTTTGGCACAATCCGGGTCGTTCCGAGCGTGTAAGGATTTGCGCTCTGCTCTTCTGGCGTAAGCGGCCGGTCCAGTGGCTCCACGACCTCCGCAAGAATAACCGAACTCGCCTGCAATTGACCGTTCCAATAGTCTGGAACCTCAATCTCTGACCTCACCATCAGCACCCGGGGGGCCGCGGCAGTAGGAGCCTCGGCCGCCTCGTCCTCGTCTTCGTCCGATCCGACCTCACCCATACTGTCCCGGATTGCCACATAGACGTCGTACAGACCGCCCACGGCTGTGAAGGCGCGGCTCAGTACGATGGCCCCAGCTTCCTCCTTGGCCGCCGACACGTCAATGAAGAAGGCGTCCTCGAAGACGGCCGTGGGCAAGCCTGATATTCGGCCGGCACCCACCTCACCCCCATCGGCCGGTTCGAACTCTGCGGCCCCCGGGTCAAGGTGGGGGGTGACGTACAGATACATGGCCAGCGACGATTCGCCGAGAGCCTCGGGGTCGAGAGTAACTGTGAGGGGAACATAGGTCTGTCCGTCTATTCCCTTCAGGAAATCTGACGTGAGCGTGAACGGATCCTCGCGCTGGACCAGCTCACCTCGTAGCGCTTCACCGACAACATCCACCAGCGCCTGCAACTCCGCCCGCTGCCACTCTTCGATTTGTGGAGCGGTCTCATCCTGAGTGGCCGAAAGACTTACGCCAGACGCTGGTGCCAGGATCACCAGCAACGCCAGCAAGCCGGCTAACCCGACGTGGGGCAGAGAGAGCGTCCGATGCATGTAGAACCGTCCTGAGATCGCGGGCGTCGGCCAGCCAGTCCTCACATAATAGGTCACAGGTCAATCCAAGTCAAAGAGTGAAAACAGGCTGTAACCTTCTGTGTTTATTCATCTTACATGGCACTTGTGGTCTGCTCTACGGTCGGTGCAGCGGTAGAGTCACTGCCGGCATGCCGGATACATTGCAGGACGCAACGCCGGGGGACCGTCGGCTCGGTCGGCGGGATCGCTTACTCGACTTCTTGATTCATTTCGTCGGCTGCGATTCGCAGCGAACGAAGGAATCTCCTGTCGTTGGCCGTAATGTCAGCCCGCTGGACAAGTTTGCTCGCCTTTGTTGGAGCAGCCACCTTGGCCAGCGCGTGCGTCCCATCACAGCTGCCGAAGCCAATGACGGCCTCGAGCGAGATCCGCATCTCGTAGCCGGCTGCTCTGGCCTTTTCTCTGCACGCCTCGACCTTGGGGTCCTCGGAAACACCGGCACCAATAGCCTCGGCTAACTCACGCGCCAGCCGATGTACGACGTCGTCCATGCTGCGGCCTCCTGCGTGCCGCCGGGCCGGGAGCCGGGGCGAGGTCCTCTTTCGCACCGGCGCTCCCAGGGTTGGAGTGCGGTCCGTCACAGAGGAAATGCGAGATCATGGGGAAGGAGTGAGAAAGAAAGTCGGCAAAGTGTAGCACGGTGCTTCATGGTGTCAAGACAAACACCACCTCATATCGCGTATCCGTGCTGAACACCGCAATATGATGTGGATGTATTAGGTCAAACAACAGATTTCCCAACGCTCTCTCAACGCGGGCAGAGGGGAGGCAATCGGTGGCCGGATGCCGAGGTGCGTCTCAACCACTGCACTAGAATCTCAGGACGTTATGTCGACTAGCGCACGAACTCCGGCCGACCTGGGCACCTGGGACCCGCAGAGGGACCTCGGCGAGCCAGGCACGTTCCCGTTCACGCGGGGGATCCACGAATCGATGTATCAAGGGCGCCTGTGGACGATGAGGCAGTACGCTGGATTCGGCACCGCGGCTGAATCCAACCGTCGATATCGCTACCTCCTGGAGCAGGGCGTCAGCGGACTGAGCGTCGCCTTCGACCTCCCCACTCAGATCGGCTACGACTCCGACCACTCGCTCGCTACCGGTGAAACGGGACGCGTGGGGGTCGCCATCGACTCAATCGAGGACATGGCGGAACTCTTCGATGAGATCCCTCTCGAACGGGTCTCGACATCGATGACGATCAATGCGACCGCCATCATTCTCCTGGCGCTTTACATCGCCGTAGCCCGAAGACAGGGCGCCGATGTGAGACAACTCCAGGGCACGGTCCAGAACGACATCCTCAAGGAATACGTCGCGCGCGGAACGTACATCTATCCCCCGCGACCGTCCCTCCGCATCGTGACCGACCTGTTCGCGTACTGCGACAAGGAACTGCCGCGATGGCATCCTATTTCGATAAGCGGCTATCACATACGGGAGGCTGGAGCGACGGCCGCACAGGAAGTCGCGTTCACGTTCGCGCACGCCATCGTGTACGTCGAGGCGGCGATGGCGGCAGGACTCGACGTCAACGGATTCGGTCGCCGCTTGTCTTTCTTCTTCAACGCACATAGCAATTTTCTCGAGGAGATCGCGAAGTTCAGATCCGCGCGCAGGCTCTGGGCCCGAATCATGCGCGACCGCTTCGGCGCGACGGAACCGAAGGCTCAGCAGTTGCGATTTCATACCCAAACTGGGGGGAGTACGCTCACCGCACAGCAACCGGACAACAACATCGTCCGGGTTGCTCTTCAGGCGCTGTCGGCGGTACTCGGAGGCACGCAGTCGCTGCATTGCAACGGACGCGATGAGGCGCTGGGCCTGCCAACGGAAGATGCGGCCCAGATTGCCCTGCGTACGCAGCAGGTGATCGCGTACGAGACCGGTGTCGCCAGCGCCGTGGATCCGGTTGGAGGCTCGTGGGCGATCGAGAGCCGCACCGACGAGATCGAAGCGGAGGCGGTGGCCCTGCTCTCGAAGATCGACGACCTCGGCGGAGGGCTACACGCAGTCGAGAACGGCTTTATCCAGCGCGAGATCCAGGAATCGGCCTACCTGGCTCAGCGGGCGATCGACACAGGAGACGCCACGGTGGTCGGCGTCAACCGATTCACGGCGGACGAACCGACCCCCATTGAAGTGCTCGAGATCGACCCGGGGCTCGAGACCCGGCAGATCAGTCGCGTCCGCGCGCTCCGTGCAGCTCGGGACCAACCGCGATGGACAGAGGCGCTTGAGAGTGTCAGACGCGCTGCGCACGGCACTGCGAACCTGCTTCCTCCGATCATCGCCGCCGTGGAGGCTCAGGCGACGGTCGGAGAAATCGCGAACACCCTTCGGGAGGTGTTCGGAGAGCATCAGGAGGGCGAATAGGTGTCGCTCCCAACCTCCCCGTCCCGAATCTGAATCACGCGTCGAGCGTTGGCGGCTACGTCGGCCTCGTGGGTGATCAACACGATCGTGTTGCCCTGTTCATGGAGGCGCTTGAACAGGGCGATGATCTCGTCACCCGTTTTCGAGTCGAGGTTTCCGGTGGGCTCGTCGGCCAACAAGATCGACGGCCGGTTGACCAGCGCCCTCGCTACGGCGACACGCTGCCGCTGTCCACCCGATAGTTCGTTCGGACGGTGGGTCATCCGGTCACTGAGCTCGACCATCCGAAGCATTTCGTGGGTCCGTTCCCGACGATCGGCGAGGGTCATCCCGGCATAGATCATCGGCAGCTCGACGTTCTGGAACGCCGTGGCACGAGGCAAAAGATTGAAGGTCTGGAAGACGAAGCCGATCTCTTCGTTGCGAATCCGAGCCAGCTCATCGTCGTTCATCCCACCCACGTTCTTGCCGTTGAGCAGATAGCTGCCCTCACTCGGGGTGTCGAGACATCCGATCAGGTTCATGAGCGTCGACTTGCCCGACCCGGACGGTCCCATGATCGCGACGTACTCACCGCGTTCGATCTCAATCGACACATCTCGGAGCGCGTGGATCTTTTCCGCGCCCATTTCGTAGGTCTTCCAGAGCTGGCGGGTCTCGATGAGGGCCATCTCACGCGGGAATTTCCGGACGATCCTTACGACCGCGGCTGAAAACGACGGCGCCTAGTACGCCACCCAACGTGGAGAACACAACGCCGAAGAAGAGCATGAAGAGGAACGAAACAAGAATCGCCAACACGCCGGCCCCGCCAACTTCGCCGAACTGGTCGAGCATCTCGAGCACCTCTGGGGCCATATCTGAGCGCCCTCGCATCATTTCAACCGTCCGCTCCAGGACGGGACCCGTCACCAGCTGAACGGGGATGGACACCAGCGTTGACACGAACGCCCCAAAGACGCCGGCCAAGCAACCAACGAGCGCGCCATCCCCAACTTCGAGGGGCTGCGGCTGTGATTGTTGCAACAGATAGGCGGCCACCGCACCGCCACCGACGACCCACAGGCAGCAGCAGACGTTGCCCGCCGACACGATCGGCAGGGCCGACAGCACCCCGGTGAAGGCACCGCCGATGAGAACGGCCTGGGTTCGGGGGGACATGGTCCGTGCCCAACTAATCGTAGTATTCGAGCCCGAGGTGCGTGATGAGTTCTTCACCGCGCAGAAACCGCAAGGTGTTCTTGAGCTTCATCAGCTGAATGAACAGGTCGTGCTCCGGATAGAGGTCGGGAGCGTGAATCGGACTCTTGAAGTAGAAAGACAGCCACTCCTGGACGCCGCTCAGCCCCGACCGCTTCGCCAGGTCGAGAAAGAGCACCAGGTCCAGGACGATCGGCGCCGCCAGGATGCTATCTCGACAGAGAAAGTTGATCTTTAGCTGCATCGGATAGTTGAGCCATCCGACCAGATCGATGTTGTCCCAGCCTTCTTTGTTATCGCCTCGAGGTGGGTAGTAATTGATTCGGACGACATGATGGAGGTTGTCGTAGAGCGTGGGGTACAGATCGGGCTGAAAGATGTAATCGAGCACTGACTTCTTGCTCTCTTCCTTCGTCTTGAACGACTCGGGATCGTCCAGGACCTCGCCGTCGCGGTTACCCAGGATATTGGTCGAGTACCAGCCCGCCACCCCGAGGAGCCGTGCCTTCAAACCGGGCGCGATGATCGTCTTGATCAGCGTCTGTCCCGTCTTGAGATCTTTGCCAGCCAGCGGTGACTCGGTCTGAGCAGCCAGGTCTGTCAGGGCCGGAACGTCTGCGCTCAGATTGGGTGCGGCATTCGCGTAGGGGAGACCCTCTTTCAAGGCCGCATACGCATAGATCATGCTGGACGGGATCGCTGGGTCAGATTCTTCGAGACCCTTCTCGAACGCCTCCAGCGATTGATGAACGGCCTTGGGCTCCATGAAGATCTCGGTGCTGCCGCACCAGACCATCACCACACGATCGAGCTGGTTCTCCTCCTTGAACCGTCGTATGTCGGCGATCACATGGTCGGCCAAGTCCCGCTTGTTCGTGCCAGTCTTGACGTTCGGCCCCATCAGCCGTTTGACATACTGCTGGTCGAAAACGGCAGGCCACGGGAGGATCGTCTCGAGCTCGGGGCGTAGCTGCTCCAGGAGCGGCGCGTCGATGACACCGGCAGTCTTTGCCGCCTCGTAGCAGTTGTCGTCGAAAATGTCCCAGGCGCCAAACACGAGGTCGTCAAGGGAGGTCAGCGGAACGAAATCCTTGACGAGGGGCGAGCGACCATCGGTACGCTTGCCGAGACGGACCGTTCCCATCTGGGCGAGAGACCCCGTCGGTGTGGCCAGTCCCTTCCGAATGGCGTGGACACCGGCGATGAATGTCGTGCTGACAGCACCCAGCCCCACGAGAAGGACACCGAGTCTACCACTGGGGGGCGCTATTGCCGGCGGGCTTTTCACGGGGGGAAACTATAACATGCAGGTCTTGGGCAGCAGTCCGAAGGCCGAGGACAGACGGCGGGCGGACGCGGGTGATCCGCGGAGCTCGAGAAACCGCCGACGACTCCCCGTATCTGCTGTTGTCTGAGACGCAGATGTCTCTCTTCAAGCTCAGAAAGTCTGGCGGTCCCCGGGACCTGGAGCTCTCCATGGCTGGCCTCAAGATGGGGTCTCGGACCCTGCAGGTTGGGGGCGACGACCCAGGGCTCATTGCCGCGCTTGCCAAGGTGGTCGGATTGAGCGGTCATGCGTGCGCGGTGGGTGACACCGAGTCGAGGACGAATGCGTTCCAGCGAGCGGCGGCGTCCGCGGGCGTTCTGGTCGACGCGAAGACAGCAAGGCTGTCCACTCTCCCCCACGACAACGACTTCTTCGACCTTGTCGTGCTCAAGAGCGTTTTGGGCGGTCTGGGGCAAACCGACCGGGTGCTTTGCCTCCAGCAAGTCCTCCGCGTGCTTCGTGTCGGTGGCCGCTGCCTGGCCATCGACCCCGCGATGAGAGGCGGAATCGGCTCGGTCTTTTCAAAGCGTTCGATGGATGCGCGTTATGTGAGCAATGGTGGCGCTCAGCGTGCGCTCGAGGAGGAGGGGTTTCGCGGTGTCCGAGTGCTGGCCGACCGCGACGGCCTGACCTTTATCGAGGGAACAAAGTTTTAGGCGGGCTTCGGGGGCGGTCCGTCAACGGCGCCGCCCTCTTGAGAGCACACCCTCTGTCCCCCTGGGGAGGCTATTCGGAATCCCCTGGGTTTGGTGATAGCGTGAAACGGGCCAGAAACCCGGTCGCTGAATGCTCGGCAGACGGCACCGCTTTTGCCTCTTACGAGGCGTACCTTTGTCCCTCGGAATGACCGATGCCCACGCAAGATCGCCATCAGTCGACTAACCCCCAGAGCCTCGACCTTCCGGAGGTCTACTCGGCCCGGGAAGTGGCCGACGCCTCCGGGGTTCCGACCACGGTGGTTGAAGAGCTGATCACGGGGGCTGAGATCCTGTCGGTGGACGGGGAGCTGATGGCGCTACCAGAGGCCGTGGAGGCCGTTCATGGGATCAGAAGCGGCCGGCTCAAGGCCCAGCCGTGGGGCGGACGCCCAGGGGTGTTCGGCGGTGCCCTCTTGGGCCACACGACTGCCCATCCTCGCTCCAGGCAACTGTCGCTGCTCATGTCGACAGGGCTTCACGCCGCCGTGATATTAGTCGTGGTGGTCCTGACGACAGTTGGTTTGACGACCGCGTCGGACGATGACGGTGAGAGGGAGCCACCGCGGCTGGCCCGGCTCATCTTCGTGGCCGAACCTGGGCCCGGCGGGGGAGGTGGCGGTGGCGGACTGAAGATGCCGGTACCACCTCCAAAAGCAGAGCGCGAGGGCACGAGGACCGAGAGCAGCCCGGTCCCTGAAAGAGTGAAACCCCTCCGGGTCGAGCCTGTTCCGGAGCCCGATCCACCACCGCTCGACAACGAGTCTCTTCCGCCGATCTTCGCGCCGCTGATCGCCGCGCCTTCGGACAGCCGCGATATCCGTGGTCTCATCAACGAGACTCCCGAGCCGGACGCCGCGGACGACGAGAGTCAGGGACCAGGGCTCGACGGAGGCGTCGGATCGGGCGGCGGCACCGGCATTGGCTCGGGAAGCGGCTCAGGTCTCGGCGAGGGATCGGGTGGCGGAACCGGGGGCGGGCCCTATCGCGCGGGGAGCGGTATCGATCCGCCCCGACTGCTGCATGAAGCACGTCCGCGCTACACCGAGGAAGCGCGCCAGGGCGGGGTCCAGGGTGACGTCATCCTGGAGATCGTCGTGCGATCCGACGGCTCGGTCGGTGACGTGCGGGTACTCCGCCGCCTCGGGTCTGGCCTCGACGAGCAGGCGGTTCAGGCGGTTCGTCAGTGGAAGTTTTCTGCCGCGACACGGTTCGGGACACCGGTAGATGTTCTGGTAGAGGTCGCGGTCGAGTTCCAGCTTCGATAGCACAGAAGGACGAAAGACCGAGGAGAAGACAGATGCAATTCGCCCTTGGCGTGGTGACCTTGATTGCCTTGTTGATGACGATCACCATGGGCGTCGTCACGTGGCGTCTCGTCCGCGAGGAGCGCCGGCGGTCGGCCGCCAGACTCTCGGCGCTGGCCGCCGAGTTGAAGGCACGGGGGATCACGCCGAGGCCTGGCGACCCACCCGAGACCGAGCCGGCGCCGCCCGCAGACCTCTTCGAGCCGCCGCTCGATTCCACCGGGGGATGGAAGCGACGGCTCACCGGCGTCGGCGTGGCCGGAGCGCTGCTCGCGGTCCTGGTGTCGGTCGCCCTCATCGCGGTGACGGGGGATGAGGCGGGCAGGGACGATGGGACGAACGGAACACAGGAGAACGAACGGGCGCCCGTTGAGCTTCTGACGCTGGCTCACGAACGCCACGACGGTATGCTCTCGATCTCAGGAACCGTTCGCAACCTCGAGAATGGCCCGGACGAGCAGCTCTCCGTCCTCGCCATGGCCTTCGATGACGACGGTACGATGGTCGCAAGCGGCCGCACCAACCTCGAGGCCGACACGGTTCCGCCCGGAGCCGAGTCGTCGTTCACCATCGCCCTGCCAGCCGAGGAGGCGAGCCGGTATCGAATCAGCTTCCTCGATGACGAGACCACCGTCCCGCACCTCGACCGTCGTGGCACGACCACGTCTCAGGAGACCGAGTCGTGACCGCCCGGGCGACGACCAGCTGCGTGGTTGCGGCGGTTGCCCTGGTCGTGTGCACCACGGACATGACTGGTCTCAACATCGGCAGCGCGGGTGTCGTTAGTGGACAGCAACCTGAACGGCAAGACAGGGGGTCGTTCAGGTTTCGAACTGGCGTCGAGCTGATCAACGTCACGGCCACAGTGACCGACAACCGCGGGCGGTTCGTCCCAGGTCTTGAGAAGGAAGACTTCCTGGTGTACGAAGACGACACACTCCAGACGATCAGTCACTTCAGCAATGAGCGAGTCCCCGTGAGCCTGGGGATCGTCCTCGACACGAGCGGCAGCATGGAGGGCGAGAAGATGCGCGCCGCACTGGAAGCACTCGATCGGTTCCTCTTTGATTTGCTCGGACCAGACGACGAGATCTTCATCTACAGCTTCAGCTACCAACCCAGGTTGGTACACGGTTGGACCAGCGACCGCGACAGCCTTAGTCGGGCCATGAGGCGGATCCGTCCGCGGGGAGGCACCGCGCTGTATGACGCAGTTGCCGATGCCATCCCGCTGGCTGAGGAGGGCTACCACCGCAAGAAAGCAGTCGTCGTTATCTCGGACGGCAACGACACCAATAGCGAAACCCATGTCCGTGACGTGCAACGGCTGATTCGGGAGTCGGAAGTCCTCGTGTATGCCATCGGAATCGACGGCAATGGCGGCTCCGGGGTGACGATCGGCCGGGGGTCATCGCGCCCGCGTTCGCCATTTCCCTTTCCGTTGCCGGGCGGCGGAGGGGGTCGGGCCCCCTTCCCCGCCCCCACGGGTTGGCCCGGTGGGGGGCGCTCAGGCGCGGGTGACGACCGCGTCAACGTGTCTGCGCTGCGGGACCTGACAGATGACAGCGGCGGCCGGACAGAGATCATCCGCAACGCGGGGGACCTCGAGTCGGCAACGGCAGGCGTCGCCAACGAATTGAGCCAGCAGTACTATCTCGCCTACCCAGCCCCAGGGCACGACGACGGCCAGTGGCACGCGATCGACGTGGAGGTTCGGAACTCACGTCACCGCGTGCGGGCAAGGCGTGGATACGTCGCGTCGCCCTGACGGGCCCCCGACCGAAGATCGCTTTGGGAATCACGAGGACGCTCCACTAAGATCGGCCCTTGTCTATTCTCCCAATCGCGATCGGCCTCAGCGTGGTCGGCAGCCTCGGCGGTCTGTTGCTCGCCTCCCTCCTGCTCCTGCTGAAGGGCTCCCTGCGACAGACACTCGTGCCGGCACTGATCGGCTACGCCGTTGGCACGCTCCTCGGTGTCGCCCTCTTGAAGTTGTTGCCGGAAGCACTCGACTTGCTCGACCCTTCACTGGTCCTCGGCACCCTGCTCGCCGGCATCCTGTCCTTTTTCATGCTCGAAAAGCTCGTCATCTGGCGGCACTGTCATGAGGACGAATGCGACGTACACGACAGCAGTGCCGCGCTCATCCTGGTCGGGGGGGCCGTCCACAACTTCGCAGACGGATGCATCATCGGGGCCGCCGTCCTGTCGTCTGTCGGGCTGGGAGTGACCACGGCCATAGCCGTGGCCGCGCACCAGGTACCTCAAGAGGTGGGCGACTTTGCCATCCTTCTTGGTGCCGGATACTCACGTCGTCGCGCGCTGGCGTGGAATGCTATCGCGGCATTGGCCGGTGTCCTAGGCGCGTGTGTGATCTACCTTGCCGCCGGATGGGTACCACGCGCACTGCCATACATCCTTGCGTTCGCGGCCGGGAACTTCATGTACGTGGCGATGGCCGACCTGATCCCCGGCCTACATCTGCGCACGGTCGATGGCGGGGCGGTCCGTCAGGTACTTCTGGTCGCAGCCGGCGTGGCCACCGTCGTCGTTCTGTGACACCTCGGGGTACGGAGGCGAGGACACCTCGCAGCGAATAGGCCGTTTTCGGAGGTTTGACGTCGCCTCGGCATGGCACACTCCTTGCTCTTTTCGCCAACGTGAAGAGACATACCTGGCTTGGTGTCGCGGCAGCTTTGCTGCTCGCCAGCCAGCCGACGGAGATCCTGCGGGCCGGCGCCACCATCGACCAGGCACTGGTGAGAGACATCGAACGCGCGATCACCGTCTACGCGTTCTTCACTGTCTTCGACGACGTCAGAATTGACATCGATGCCGACGGCATCGTGGTCATCAGTGGAGATGTCACCGAACTCGCCAAGCGAACGGCGATCGGCCGGCGAGTCGCCGCGGTCGACGGAGTAACTGAGGTCAGGAATGACCTGGATGTCCTACCGGTGTCCCGACGGGACACCGCGCTCCGATACCAGATCGCACGGGCCATCTACGGCAGCTCGACGTTCTGGCACTATGCCGCGCGACAGAATCCTCCGATCCATGTGTTGGTCAGGCATGGACACGTGACCTTGACGGGGATCGTGGACAATGGCACGGAACGCGCGATGGCCGGAGTGCTTGCGTCACAGTTCTCCGCCGTCTCGTTAACTAACCACCTTCGTCTGGCGGGCGAACCCCGACTTCCCTAGTCGGGGAGTGTGGCGCACTAAGTCGGGGAGTGCGGTACAGCTAGTCGGGGAGTGCGGAGCACTAAGTCGGGAGTCGGGGGAGTGTGGCACTCCTTGTCGGGGGTCGGGGAGTGTGGTGCAGCTAGTCGGAGAGTGCGGCATCGCTGTTCGGGGGTCGGGGAGTGTGGTGCACTAAGTCGGGAGTCGGGGAGTGCGGCGCACTTCGTCGGGGAGTGCGGTACACCTCGTCGGGAGTCTCCCCACCATCAAGCACTACACCCCCGACTACGAGCCCCGCAAGTCCCCCGACCATCGAGCACTCCACTCCCGACTAGGTGAGCTACACAACCCGACCCCCGACTAGGTGATCCACACCCCCGACTATCTGAGCCACGCTCCCCGACTCCCGACCAAGTGTGCCGCACCCGCGACCGCGAGTCTCCCGACGGCGAGCCTTGCAAGTCCCCCGACCATCAAGCACTCCACCGCCCGACTAGGTGAGCTACACAACCCGACCCCCGACTAGGTGATCCACACCCCCGACTATCTGAGCCGCACTCCCCGACTCCCGACCTCCGACCAACGAGTTCCCCACCTCCCGACTACAAGCCTTCAGGTTACAATGCAGCCCCCCGATGCCCCCTCCCGCAGCCGGCCGCCTGCTCCTGATCGATGGCAGCTCCCAGATGTATCGCGCGTACCACGCGATCCGAAGCCTGACCGGTCCCGACGGCAAGTCGACCAACGCGGTTTATGGCTTTGTCACGATGCTTCGAAAGCTCGTGGCTGACCACCAGCCCGAGTTCCTGGCGGCGGCCTTCGACCTTCGGGGTCCAACATTTAGGACCGAGTTGGCCTCCGACTACAAGGCCAACCGGGCGCCGATGCCCCCCGACCTCGTGGAGCAAGTTCCCTGGGTGCACCAGGCCTGCGAGGCGTTTGGCGTACCGGTGCTGACCTCCGAGAAGTTCGAGGCAGATGACGTCATCGGCACGTTGACACGCCAGGCTGTAGCGGCGGGCCTGGACGTCGTCATCGTCACCGGTGACAAGGATTTCTTCCAGCTGGTCGGCGGACCGGTCCAGGTCTTCAACCCGCGCGAACCAGGAACATGGTACGACGCCGCGGGTGTCGAAGAAAAGATGGGGGTTCGGCCAGATCAGGTCGTCGACGTGCTTGCTCTCATGGGCGACGCCGTCGACAACGTCAAGGGCGTCCCCGGCATCGGGGAGAAGGGGGCCCGAGAGCTCATCGCGACATACGGCTCGCTCGACGCCCTGCTGGAACGAGCGACAGAGGTTCCCCAGAAGCGGTACCGAAACGCGCTCTCAAGCCACGCGGAAGCTGCGCGCGACAGTCGGACACTCGTACAGATACACACCGACGCTCCAGTGACCTACGAACCAGAGGCGTTGCGCTATACGGGCCCCGACCCCCAGCGATGTTTCGAGCTGTTCTCGGCTCTTGGCTTTCGCTCGCTGGTCGCCGAGTTCGCCCCGACGGCAAGCACGGTGGCCAACGACTACTCAGTTGTTCGCTCGGTCGCGGAACTGGATCGATTGGTCGCGGACGTGCGGGCGGCCGGACGATGCGGCCTCCGAGTCCTCTCCGATTCCTCTCACGCGATGTCGGCACGTCTGGTCGGGATAGTTATCTCTATTGAGGCACATGAAGCCCGGTACGTGCCGCTCGACCACCGCGCGCTGGGAGATGAGAGCGAGCTCGGCATGGCGACTGCGATGACGAGGCTCGGACCACTCCTGTCGGACGCCTCGGTCCTCAAGAACGGTCACGACCTGAAGCTCGACGCCGTGGTGCTCGCTCGCCATGGGATCTCGCTGGACGGTCTCGACGTCGATACGATGCTGCTGAGCTATCTGATCGACGCCACGCGGTCGGCCCACACGCTGGATGACCTGGCGCTGGAGCACCTTGGGTATCAGGTGATTCCGATAGAGGAGGTGCTGGGCAAAGGTGCCAAGGCGATGACTTTCGCCGATCTCCCTCCAGAGGGCGTCCTCGAGTACGCCGGCGAGCGGTCCGACGTGGCCCTGCAGCTCTCCGACAGCCTCCGACCCCAACTCGCGGAGATCGCCCTGGAGAAGCTGTACACGGAGCTCGAGCATCCGCTCCTCCCCGTCCTCGCGGCCTTGGAGCGAGTCGGTATTCGGATAGACACCGCCGCCCTCGATTCGATGTCGACGCGAGTCGGAGACGAACTGTCTACTCGACAGAGCGACATCTACGCGATGGCCGGAGTGGAGTTCAACATCAACTCACCCAAGCAACTCTCCGAGGTGCTTTTCGAACGTCTGGAGCTGCCGACCCTCAAGCGGACCGGCAAGACCCGAGCGGCTTCCACGTCGGTGGAGGTGCTCGAGGAACTCGCGCTCAGTCACGAGCTGCCACGCCGGGTCCTCGAATGGAGGAGTCTTCAGAAGCTCAAGGGCACCTATATCGACGCGCTGCCCCAGCTCGTCAATCCGAAGACCGGTCGCGTCCACACCACGTTCAACCAGGCGGTAGCCGCCACCGGTCGTCTGAGCAGCAGCGACCCCAACCTGCAGAACATCCCGATACGCACAGAGCTGGGCCGTGAGATTCGACGGGCGTTCATCGCCGAGCCCGGTACGGTCCTCATCTCCGCCGATTACTCCCAGATCGAGCTGCGGGTGCTGGCCCACCTCTCGGGGGACGAGACCCTCATCGACGCCTTCAAGCGCGGTGACGATATCCACGACCAGACCGTGAGCAAGGTATTCGGCAGCGACAGCGGCCTCGACCCCCACGAGCTGCGGCGCCGAGCCAAGATCGTCAACTACGCCCTCCTCTACGGAAAGACGGCGTTCACCCTGGCCCGCGACATCGGGGTCACTCAGCAGGCCGCCCAGGCGTTCATCGACGCCTACTTCGAGGGGTTCCCTGCAGTCAGAACCTATATCGACCAGGTGATCGAGGACGCTCGGGAGACTGGGGTCGTGAAGACGATGTTGGGCAGACGTCGGCTGGTTCCGGAGCTGACCAGCCGAAACGGACGGCTCCGGGCTGCGGCTGAACGCGTCACCGTCAATATGCCCATCCAGGGAACCGCCGCCGACATCTTGAAGCGCGCCATGATCGACATCCAGCCCGATCTGCCGAAGGGCGCTCTCATGATCCTGACCGTCCACGATGAGCTGCTGTTCGAGGTGCCGGAGCCGCAAGCCAATACGATCGTTGACTTTGTACGGAACCGGATGGAAGGAGCCGCCGCCCTGGCCGTTCCCCTGACCGTCGACATCGGTGTCGGGGAGAACTGGAAGGACGCCAAGGGCTGAGACTCTGCGGCCCCGGGCGGGGTTGGGTGCCTGCCGTATAATCCGGGCCTTGGTTGAACCAAACATCATCCCGCGAGCAGATCACCCTGTTTCCCGCGACGAGATCGACCCAGACGCACTGAAGGTTCTGTACCGGTTGCGACGATTCAACCACGACGCCTACCTGGTGGGCGGTGGGGTACGCGACCTCCTGCTAGGCCGCACACCAAAGGACTTTGACATCGGCACCTCGGCGCGGCCGTCCGAGGTGAAGCGGCTCTTTCGCAACTGTTGGATCATCGGTCGTCGGTTCCGGTTGGCGCACGTCAAGTTCGGACCAAAGACGATCGAGGTGGCGACGTTCCGTCGACAGCTCTCCGCCGAGGAAGTGGCGCTGATCGAACACTCCGAGACGGAAGCCGAGGCCAAACCCAAGCCCAGTGCCCCGGCAGAAACCGAGGCTTCGAAAGGAGACGCCAAGCGCAAACGTCGTCCCCCGATTCGACGCGAGAACACCTTCGGCACTGCCGAGGAGGATGCCTTCCGGAGAGACTTCACCATCAACGCGCTCTTTTACGACATCGCGACGTTTTCCGTGATCGACTATGTCGGCGGTATGGCCGACCTGAAGGCTGGAGTCATCCGGTCGATCGGCGACCCCAACGAGCGCTTCGTCGAGGACCCGGTCCGGATGGTCCGGGCGCTTTCGTTCGTCTCACGACTCGGATTCGAGCTCGACCCTCCCGTCCAACGAGCGATCCGGCGACACCGAGACGAGATCGCAAACGCCTCACCCGCCAGGATGATCGAGGAGCTCTACAAGATACTCAGAAGCGGGGTCTCCGCTGTGACGTTTCGTGCGCTATCGGAGACAGGACTGCTCATGCTGATCGCTCCGGAGGTCGAGCGCCGGAAGTCGGGTGCGCTCTGGCGGTCTCTTGAGACGCTCGACGCCTATCGCGCCGGTTTCAAGGAGGCACCACCGACGCTCACCAACACTATCCTGCTCGGGAGCCTGGTCCAGCCAGTACAGCCGCTCGACCTCACCCCCAGACGTCGGGACGACAAGCGGCCGCTGGACGTGACGCTGGGACGGCTTCCCGTCCCACGACGGGACGTGGAGCGTCTGCGCCAGGTCCTCCAACTACAGCCGCGGCTGCAAGACCCTCAGCTGGGACCCGGCGCGCAACGCGCCGTGCTCCATCGCGGATCATTCGACGACGCGATGACCTGGCTCGAGGTCCACGGGGATGACGCCGAGTCGCTGAACCGGTGGAAGGAGCTCAACTCGACCGGAGGACCAAAGCGAACGTCCAAGAAACGCCGGCGGCGACCGCGCGGCCGGCGCCGGCGGCCACCGGCGTCTACTAGCTGAGTAGGATTCCGGTCACCCGAACGAACGACAGCCCGAACCCGACCGCCGTGATGCCGATCAGCACCAGTGCGGTCACGATCACGGCTGTGCTCTCCCGCTGCTCGTCGCTGAAACCCATGAGGTGCGCGGCGACCCAACCGCCGGCAAAGCCACCACCGTGGGCCCAATTGTTGACGCCCGGCATGATGAACCCGAGCAGGCCCAGGATGAGGGCCCATTGCCACAACTGGGCAGACATCATCGAGCTTCCGCGCTTCTGGCCATACACGATCAGGGCTGCGAGCAACCCGAAGATCCCAGCCGACGCGCCAATGGTCGGTGCCCCCGTCATCACGTTCGAGAGATAGAAGCCGGTGACGCCGGAGATATTGAACAGCACAAAGGTACGGGCCGGTCCGTAGACGTCCGTCGCTGCCGGTGCGAGGTTTCTGACCCACATCATGTTGAAGAAGATGTGCAGGAGGCCGCCGTGCAGGTAGTTGGCGGTCAGCAACGTCCACCACCATCCGAGGTCCCATGCGACTCCGCCCGTCATGCCGAGTTGGTAGAGCGCGCGGGTTCCCGGCGACAGGAACGAGAGGAACCCACTACCGGAAAACACCGCTTCAGGCTCCAACAGCAGGGACACGGCATACAGGGTGATACAGGTCATGAGGATCAGCGCGACCAGGTCGAGCTGACGGCCCACGATACGTTGAAGTGCCGGGGCGAATCCGAACAACCCGGGTCGCCAGGCGCCGCAATACGGACACGTCGGCTCGTTGATGCCAACGAGCTTGCCGCACCGGGCACATACGAGCGAGCCTTCGGTTCTACGCATCACGTGAAAGCCGGCCGGAGCAATCCGAGCGCCGAATCCAGGTGACTAGGCCTGAGCCCGGCTCTGCTCGATGGTCTTGTACGGGGTGGCAAGCCTCAGCTTCGTGAGCAGCCAGATCACGGGCCAGGCGGGGTCGAGCTCACTCGGCTTGCAGCTGAACTTTGGACTTCGCGGGAAGCTGTGGTGGTTGTTGTGCAAGCCCTCTCCTCCGGTGAGCAGGGCCACGAGTCGGATGTTCGTCGCGGTGTTCTCGAAGTTCTTGTAGCCGTGATAGTGACACAGGCCGTTGATAGACGAGGAGAGCACGAACACGTAGATGACGCCGTGCACCGTCGCGGCGAGCACCGCCCAGCCGACGCCGATAATCATCGAGAGCGCGGCCACCCCGATCACGGGACCGGCCACGCCGTATCGGAAGAGATAGCGCTCCCATCCGTCCTCCGGAATGTCGCGTGCGTACTTCTCCAACACCTCTGGTCGCTTGGCTTCCCGGACATAGTGAAAGACGTTACCGACCTGGACCGACCAGAAGCCGGCCAGCAACGGGCTGTGAGGGTCACCCTCTTCATCGGTAAACGCGTGGTGCTTCCGATGAACGGCGACCCACTCGCGAGTGTTGATCCCGGTCGTGATCCACAGAGCTCCCCGGAACATCAGCTCGACGGCCGGGTGCAGAACCAGGGCTCGATGGGTTGCAGTGCGATGCAGGAAGATCGTGGTCGAGAAGACCGCGACCTGGCCGAGCACGAACGCCACGACAAGGGCAATGGCGAGGGATGTCAGCACACGAGACCTCCGTGGATGGGGCGACGCGACAACCACGCGCGACGCCGGAGACTAGCATGACACAACATCTGGTCACACACGAGTTCTATCCGTCGACTCGTTCGAACTCTCTCATGAACTCTACCAACGCATCGACCCCAGCCTCGGGGAACGCGTTGTAGATGGAGGCGCGCACCCCACCCACGGCGCGGTGTCCCTTCAACCCAGCCAAACCGGCTTCTGCGGCCCGCTCGACGAACCGAGCTTCGAGCGCCTCGGTGGGCAGTCGGAACGTGACGTTCATCAACGACCGGCTGTCGGTCTGCGCGGTACCACGATAGAACGCGGTCCCGTCGATCGCTGCATACAGCTTGTCCGCCTTCACCCGGTTCCTGTCGGCCATGACCTCGAGACCGCCGTTCGACAGCAGCCATTTCGTGACGAGCCCGACGAGATAGATCGCGAAGACCGGAGGGGTGTTGTACAGCGACCCGTTGGTGGCATAGGTGCCGTACCGCAACGTGGTCGGGATGGTCCGCAACCCAGCGAGCGCTGCGGCCTTCTGCACGAGGTCGTCCCGAACGACCGCGAGCGTGACACCAGCCGGCCCCAAGTTCTTTTGTGCTCCGCCATAGACCAGTCCGACCCCGTCACCAGCCAGGTCGAGCGGGCGGCTAAAGATGTCCGACGATGCATCGACGACCAACGGTACATCCCCCGTGTCAGGGAACGCCTGCCACTGTGTCCCAAAAATCGTGTTGTTCGAGGCGATGTGGACGTAGGCGGCATCCGACGCTAGTTCAAGCTCGGCAGCTGACGGAATACGTGAGAAGCCATCGTCTGCGGAGGAGGCGGCGATCCTCACAGTCCCGAACTGTCCGGCCTCCGCTGCCGCCTTCTTCGCCCAGATTCCCGTCAGGACGTAGTCGGCCGCACCATCGTCGGGAAGCAGGTTCATCGGCACCATGGCGAACTGCTGGGTCGCACCGCCTTGAAGAAACAGGATGTGGTAGTCGTCCGAGACGCCGGCGAGCGTCCGAATATTGTCGCGGCTCGTATCGATGATGGTGGTGAACGTCTTGGAGCGGTGACTGAGCTCCAGGACAGACATCCCCACCCCAGGCAGGGCCATCAAGTTGGATCGAGCTTCTTCGAGGACGGCCTCGGGAAGTACCGCCGGGCCGGCACCAAAGTTGAACACTCGTTGGGACATCAAATCAGGTGGCACAGCAATCCATCGCGAAGCTTTGGCTCGAACCACGTCGACTTCGGCGGCATGATTCCGCCGGCATCGGAAACTGAAAACAGCTCGTCCGGCGTGACCGGGGCCATGGAAAACGCGACGGCCGCTTGTCCAGAATCAACCAGTTCCTGGAGGGCACGGGTCCCCCGGACGCCGCCGACGAAGGTCATCCTTGGGTCTGTCCTGACGTCGGCCACGTGAAGCACCGGAGCCAGGATGCGCTTCTGGACGACCGCGATGTCGAGCTCACCGGACTGATCACGCGCCTCCCCGCCGACCACACCCTGCCCAAGGTCAATCCCGTACCACACGCCGTCGAGATAGATCGCCGCGTGGCCTTTTGCCGGCACGGGGTCAGCGCCCGCACGCACCGGAAACTGGGCTCGCACGGCATCGACGAAGCCGGTGGGTGTGAGCCCAGCCAGGTTCGCCACTGTGCGATTGTACGCAAGAATCCGGGTCTCGGTGTCGGGAAACGCGACGCCAAGAAAGAAGCTCGCTTCAGGTTCAAGGTTGCTGTCGTCGTTCCTTCTCTGCGAGAGTTCGCCGCGGGCGCGGGCGGCACTGGCTATCCGGTGGTGACCGTCGGCGATATAGAGAAACGGTAGACGCCCGAACGCCGCGACCGCTGCGGCCCCGTCGACCGGTCTAGCGCGCCAAACCGTATGTCGGACGCCGTCAGCGGCCGTGAGGTCGAACATCGGCTCCTCGCCGCAGACCCGACCTGTCACCTCCGTGACCTCCGTCGATGCCCGATAGGTGAGAAACACGATCCCGGTTTGCGCGCCAAGCGAGAGCATGTGCCTGGTCCGGTCGTCTTCCTTGTCGGCGCGGGTCCGCTCATGCCGTCTGACCAGCCCGTTGTCATACTCGTCGAGCGAGAAGCAGCCGGCGAGGCCAGTCTGTTCGTGGGAGCCGTCGCGAAGACGGTAGACATACAAGGACGCCTTCCCCTCCACGACCAAGGGGGCCTCGGTCCGCAGTTTTTCGAGATTGTCAGCCGCCCGCCGGTAGACGGCGTCGGCGTAGGCGTCGATGTCCGGCTCCAGATCGATCTCAGCCCGGGATACATGCAGAAAGCTCAAGGGATTCCCGGCCGCAAGGTCGCGGGCCTCAGGCCTCGAAACGACGTCGTAGGGGACTGACGCAACAGCCGAGGCCGCGTCCGGAATGGGACGGAGCGCGCGAAAGGGACGAACGAGAGCCACGGTCTCAGGAGCCCGACGTGTGCGGTGCCCTACCCTACTGTGCGAGGACGCCGGATACGACCGGCGGATCAGTCACTGCGTACATCTGCTCGAGTGCGCGGTCCCGCGCCGCCAAGAACGATTCCATGTGCTCGTCGGGCACCGGGTCACCTGGGGGCAGGTTGCGATGCTCGAGTAGCGGATTGACGAAGGTGCCGTTCTTGCGGATGCGGTAGTCAAGATGGGGTCCGGTCGCAAGACCGGTCGCGCCAACATAGCCGACTGTCTGCCCTTGGACGATGCGTGCGCCGGGGCGCATGCCCTTGGCGAACTTTGATAGGTGAAGGTAGTAGGTCTCGTAGCCGTTGGTGTGACGGAGGCGGACCATGTTGCCTGAGCCGCCGTTCATGCCCGCAGATACAACCCGGCCATTGGCCACCGCGATGACGCGCGTACCAGTCGGCGCCCCATAGTCGACACCAAGATGGGGTCTGTTCTTGCCCAGGACTGGGTGCAAGCGGCGATACGAGAACCGCGAGGTGACGCGAGGCTCAAAACGGAAAGGCGCCCGGAGGAACAATCGTTTGACCGACCGGCCCTCGTCGTCGTAGTAGAGGGCTTCGTCATCACCCGGGATCGTAAAGCTAAAGGCCTTAACGGTCCGGCCATCGTTGTGGAACTCGGCCGCCACGATGTCACCGTAGCCGGAAAACTGACCGTCGCGGTGATACTTCTCGAACAACACATCGAAGTGGTCGCCGCGACGCAGGTCGTTGTTGAAGTCGATCTCGCCGCCGAACACCTCGGCCATCAGGATGGCCAGATTGACATCCTCGCCATTGTCGTTCAGCGAGGCAACGAGCGACGAGTTGCTGGCGTCGATAGCGCCGCGGACCACAACTTCCGAACGCATCTTGACGTATGGAATACGTTCAGCTTCGAACGAGCTGCCGATCACGTGGTCGACCCTCAGGAACTCGTCGTTGTCGATGTGATACTCGAAGCGGCGCAACCCACCGTCATCACCCATCTCGACGGAATAGGGGTTCCCCACCCGCAGCCGGCGGGGGTCGAAGACCGGCCGCACCGCCTCGATGAACTCATACGCTATCCGCTGGCCATCAAAGGCGTGCCGGCCGAGCAGTCCCGCCAGAGTGGCCTGCCGCGGAACGACCGCTTCGATCACGCGGCTATCAACTTTGAGGAAGACGTCAGAGCCATGTGTGGTCGATTCGGGAAGAGGGATTTCCTGCGCGCACCCTCCAACCAGCGCAAGGGCGAGAAAAGACACTGACAATACGCGCAACTGCGTGAATCGAATGGACATACGGAATAGGCAGTCTAGCATAGCGACGGGGGTATTCCCGGGTACCACCCCTACTAACCCGCGAACCCCCCGCGAACCCAAGGAACACCTGGATAATCGGCTGCAAGAATGCGGATCCTTAGTCCGCAGCGCCCCGAGAGTGCGGACCCTTAGTCCGCGGCGCCCCGTTCGGCCAGCTCGGCAATCTTCTCCCGCACCTTGTCAGCATGGCCAGAGGCCTTCACGGCACGCCAGTGGTGTGCCACCTTCCCGCCTGGGTCAACGATAACGGTGGACCGCTTCACGCCGACGGTCTTCCTTCCGTACTGCACCTTCTCGCCCCACGCGCTGTATTTCTCCATGACGGCGTGGGTTGGGTCGGAGAGCAGCGTCACCTTGAGCCTGTGCTTCTTGATGAAGTCACGATGACGCTCCGTCGTGTCGGGACTGCACCCAAGGACGACGGCATCGAGCTTCCTGAAGCCACGAATCCCTGAGGTGAACTCACACGCCTCGGTCGTGCAACCGGGGGTGTGGTCCCTTGGATAGAAGTAGAGAACGACCCATTGCCCCTTGTAGTCGGCCAGTCGAACGGCATCGTCCATCTGGTTCTGGAGCGTAAACGCCGGGGCCTTCTTTCCAACAGTAATCATGGAGACGGATTCTACACGCCGACACGTATCGATGCGCTACCAGCGGTTGGCGCTTCGACGGTGCCGATGACGGCGGCGCGCCGATAGCCGGCGTCCCTGAGTGAGTCGAGACAGGCGCTGGCCTCGGCCTCGGGGACGCTCGCGAGGAGACCGCCCGCCGTCTGCGGATCGAAGATCAACGGGTAGGTCGACATCGAGCACACCTCGTCGTGGTTGATCACCGCCCGGCGCAGCCGAACGTTGTGCGGTTGCAGCGAGCTCAGAAAACCGGCGTCCGCGGTGTGCTGCGCCCCCTCGAGCAGCGGCACGCCTGTCAGGTCCAGAGACGCATCGACGCCAGAGGCGCGTGTCATCTCGGCAAGATGACCAAGCAATCCGAACCCGGTGACGTCAGTACACGCAGTTGCACCGTGCCGGCGGAGACAGTCGCTTGCCTCTCGGCTCGACTGGAGCATCGACTCGATGGCCGAGTCAATCCAGCGGCCCTTGGCCTGAAGTCGCATGTGGGCGGCAAACAACGTCCCCGTCCCGATTGGCTTGGTCAGCACCAATCGGTCGCCGGGCCGCATCCCGGCTTTGCGAAGTAGGGCATCCGGACGACATACCCCACTCAGCGACAGCCCGAGCTCTAGCTCCTGGCCTTCCTTGGTGTGGCCACCCACGAGGGCCGTTCCCGCCATATTGAGCTGCTCGACAGCGCCCGTCAGCAATGCCTCGAGCAGCTGCTCCATCTTCTCTTCAGGGCCTACGGGCACCGTGGCAATCGCCAGCGCCGTCCGAGGCTCGGCACCCATGGCGTAGATGTCACCCAGACTGTGATTGGCCGTGATCCGGCCGAAGGTGAAGGGGTCGTCCACGATCGGGCGGAACGCATCAACAGTCCGAACGGCCACCATCCCAGCCGGGATGCGTTCGACCGACGCATCGTCTTGAGAGCTCAGCCCGCCAACGACGTCGTCGCGTTGCACCGGGGTCAAACGCGACAGCACTTGGTCGAGGACCGAGGCCCCGACCTTCGACCCACACCCGCCACATCGCATGGCAACGGTCGAGAGCTCCTTGACCACCTCAGGGGACGCGAGCCCGCTGAGGTCCGAATCCACGTCTCCGTTTGGCCCGTCCGTCTCCATCTGAGGCAGGTCTTTGAACCGAGTCATGAAACGCTGGTCGATCCAGTCCTTCCAGGTCCACACCCAGCGTCCGGCGAGTGACCAGCCCCCACGCGACGCAACCGCATACTGGTCACCGGTGCTCACCAGGCTGAGGAACTTGCGCTGCGGAGTGAACGGCTCGGGGGACAGACCGCGCACCGCCAGACGAAGATTCGCCTCCAGTGGAGGGCCCTGGCGAACCGCGAACACACCGGCCTTCTCGCGCGGGTAGGCAACCACAGCCGCGATGTCTCCGGCAGCGAACACACCAGGGTGGGATGTCGATTGCAGAGTATCGTCGACGCGAATGAACCCCCGCCCGTCCACATCCAGCCCCGACTGACCGGGCCACCCCTGCGCACCCGCGTCTGTCGCCCACACGGTCTCATCCAACGGGTGATGGACGCCGTCGTCGGTGACGAGACCGTCCGCCTCGACCGCCGTGACCCGACGGCCGAGGTGAAGGTGTACCCCGCGAGCGTCGAGGACTCGACGAAAGGTCGTCTGGACTCGACCGTTATGGGTCGGGAGCACCGTATCGGCCGCGCTGAACAGATGGAAGACAGGCGTCGCCGAACCCGGCGACGTGGTCTGCGCCTGGCTGAGTGCGTACTGAATCGCCAGGGTGAGCTCGACACCGGCGGCCCCAGCGCCGACCACCCCAATCCTGAGGGCAGTCGGATGGGTTCGAGCGCGTTCGCTAAGACGCTCCCAGCGCGCGACCAGCCCGGTGATCGGCTTGACGGGAACCGCATGGTCGGCTGCTCCTTCGATGGTCAGCGCGGGTGTCACGCCGATGTCGATGGACAGCACGTCGTAGGGGACAGGCGGACGCCCTCGGCAGATCACGCGACGCTCGACCAGGTCCAGCCCGACCGCCTCGTCGTGATAGAGCCGCGCTCCCGCAAACTGGGACAGCGGGCCGAGGTCGATGTGCACATCGTCGAACTCATAGTGCCCTGCAATCAACCCCGGGAGCATTCCGGAATACGGCGTATCGATGTCTTTGGCGATCACCGTGAGCCGGACGCCGGGGATCGGTTTCATACCGAGCCCCTTGAGCACGATGACATGGCTATGCCCCCCCCCGATCAGCACGAGGTCCTTGACCACGGGAACAGCTGAACTCTTCATCGTACTTTCGGGTCCGGACACTCGTAGGCTAGTGCAACGCCATCGAGATCCGGTCAATCCTCGCGCTCGCAGCCGATCCCTTGACCGTTTCTCGACGGCGGTGCACTAGCTTGCGGCGGTGAGGACCCGTCCTATCGCAGCCTCAAAAACCGTTGGTTCCGGTAGCAAGCTCACAACCAGGAACGCTTCACGCGGGAAATCGAAGAAATACCCAGGTTGCACGAGCACGTGGTCGTGCTCGAGGATCTCCAACACGAGTTCTTCCTCCGAGCGACCGCCCGGCACCTGGAGCACAGCGTACCATCCCCCTTCAGTCGGAAGCAGTGTCACGGTTGGGTAGCGGGCGGACAGCCGCGAGAGGTATCCATAGTTGGCTCGCACCCGTTGTGCGATCTGAGTGGCAATCGAACCGCCGGCCTGCAGAAGGGTCGCCGCGGCATGTTGCACGGGCGCCGCGACTTGGAGGTAGGTGTCGCAGATCAGCTCCAGACGAGCGAGCGCCTCCTCCACCAGCGAATCAGGCCCCGCCACGACGAGCCACCCGAGCTTGAGCTGCGGGAGCCCAGCCGCCTTGGAGAGGCCACCGAGAACGAAGGTCAACACGTCGTCGGGCGGTCGAGCGAGCACACTCGGTCCCCTCTGGTCGTCAGACATCGGATAGCGACCAAAGACCTCGTCTACGATCAATGCCAACCCACGTGCCCGACACACCGCCGCGATGTGTTCAAACTCGGAAGCCGTCACGAACGATCCAGTCGGGTTGTTCGGACTGACCGCCAACACGGCCCGGATGTCCTCCGTCTGATCGGCCCGAAGGCCTGTGATGTCGACCTCCCACCGGCCATGAAACTCCAGGGCATACGGAACGGCCTCGACGCCTTCGAGACGGGTGAGGTGCTCGAAGAGCGGGTAGCTGGGGCAGGGCACGAGGACCCCATGACCTGGGTCGCACAACAACTTGAACAGGGTGGCGTACGCGTCACTGGTGCTGGCGGTCAGAACAATCCGACCTGGATCAACGTCACATCCTAGGTGGCCAAGCTCGTCGGCGACGGCTCGGCGGGCCGATGCCAGCCCAAGCGGAGCCGGCTCATACCGCACGCCCCGGGGGTCGGCGAGCGATTCCAGCAACCGAGGCGGATACCGAAGACCGACCAGGGTGGGATTCGACTCGGTGAGGTCGGCTACATCGACCCCCTCGCGGCGCAGACGACGCCTCGCTCGGGCCAGCCTATTCTTAGCAAGGGCCTTTGGTACGCGCGATGAAAACCTTAACATCCGCCGCAAGGATAGGCCGAATCGCCGCCCGTACGGGGGGGGGCAGACGTGTTAGATTTTGTTCTTTGTAAGACCCCCAGCCAGAGGACTGAGGAGGAGAGACAGGCCTTATGAGTCGGGCGAAGCAGATCGTCTTGACGGCACCCTTTACCGAGATGATCGACCACGCTGGGTACTTCATCCAGATGGGCATGGCCTCCATTCCTGTGTGGATGGAGTGGGTCATGGACAAGAAGTATCCGGAGTGGCGCAACGTCAAGCGCTTCGAGGACGGGTCGGCGCAGTCGGCCCCTGCCGGTCTTCGCGTTCTGGAAAAGGTCATGGTCGCCGAGTTTGGGCGCGACAACGTCGTCGTCTGCTACCCCGACGATTTCGACCAGTTCGTCGACGAGAGCACCAAGATCGTAGCGCTGTCGACTCACAATCCCCTGGGCGTCACCTTCGCAGCTGGGGTCTACACCTCAATCTTCGGAAGCTCGAGGGAGCCGATCAATTCGCACCACGCGGGCAAGTTGTTCACGCGGATCAAGGACAACCCTCACCGGCCGACGTTCAAGGTCATGCTGGGCGGGTCCGGCAGCTGGCAAATCACCCAAACCAAGTCGTCAGAGCGCCTGGGCATAGATTGTGTGATTGGCGGACGAAGCGAGTCCGACCACACCATTCAGCTCTTCCGGGACGCGGTCAACGGCACTGATCTCCCACAAGTGGTCACCGTCGAGCACCCGACCGACCGCGCCACGATTCTGTTCCCCGACCTGCCGACAACCTTCGGCGTCGTCGAGATGACCACGGGCTGTGGGCGCCGATGTCAATTCTGTGTCCCCGACCTGAACCCGCAGATCGACCTTCCGAAGGAGGGCATCCTCAGCGCGGTCCGCGCGAACGTCAAGAACGGCAACAAGCAGATCTCGCTCGCGACCGAGGATGTGTCACGCCGGGCGCCACCGGCACCCAGGTGGGACTGTCCCGGATGTAGCGCTGCAGATCCAGCCAGCGATAGAACGGGACTTTGATGGCATAGCCCACGCCGCGGCCCTGCAACCACCGCAGCACATCCTGGCGGAAAAACGCCCCATCCATGCGAAACCGCAGCCGGGCCCCGCCCGTGCGCAGCCCAGACCAGCTGCGGCCACAGGGCCCGCAAGAACGGCAGGCCCGCCTTCCCATCGTGGACGTTGCCCGACCGATTCTTGACCCGCAGGATGTGGGTCGTCTCGGCCAGGTTGCGCCATGATCGGGTAGTAGCTGGGCACCTTCCGCTGGTGCGGGTTGTAGCCCCGCGCCGCCCGTTCGACCTGCAACCCCGTCGGACACGACGACGCCGTCCACATCCGACCGTCCAGGGTGCGCAGCCCCAGCGTGGGCAGCAGCTGGCGCACCGACGGCCGCGTTGAGGGCTTGGAAGCGGGTGACCGTCCGCATCGTGAAGTGCCGCAGCCACCGACTCAACGTCCGCGCGGTGGGCACGACGCGCACGTTGCCGAACCGCTGGAAGATCGGGTCGTCGGGCGACGTAGGCCAGATGCCGCAGGCGCCGGCCGCCAACGATCACCAACCCGACGAACACCCGCACCATCACCACCACCCCGAAGTCGCCCCCGCGCGGCAGGTCGGCAAACGCCTCGCGCACCAGCTGATTGAAGCGACGGGTGCGCAGGTAGCGCTCCAAGAGTTCCAGCCCGGCGTACCGACGTGAGGCGAACGTCATCGAACTCCAGCTGGCAGATTCCTATTGACCACGGGCATGCAAATCGGATTTTCTTCGTCTCACGGTCAGTGGCCTTTCATGTGTGGAAGAAGGCGTTGGGTTGCACCACCTTTCAACCACACTGGAAGGCCTTTTTCAATCCCAGAAGCGCCATTGCTCGCTCAGAAAAATGACGCATTAAGGCTAATATTTGCGAAGACAACAGCCGGTCGTCCTTCACGTGCGAGTAAATCGAAAACCCGTTCGAGCACTCCTCGCTCGGACGCATACGCGATCGGCGATCCAATGTACAAGTTTGTCATCAGCGGCATTTTCTCGGGTGAGCGCCTCATCAGCTCAAGGCGGTTGAATCTAGCACCCGGATGGCCTTCCCCCGGCGATCTCACATGGTCAACGCAACAACTCAGCCAGTTTCTCAGATGGTTTTCATCCAGCCCAGCGTTTGTCGAGGCCGGTCGTTGAGCATGTGCGCGACCCGGTTTAGGTGCCGCTGGGCTATGGACGGACAAGTCGCTTCCTCTTGGGAAGTACTGACGCAGCAGACCGTTCGTATTTTCGTTACTGCCGCGTTGCCACGGGCTTGACGGATCACAGAAGTAGACGTGGACGCCAGTTGCAATGCTGAATTGGCGGTGCCCAGCCATTTCCTTGGGTCTATCCGGGTTTCCCAAAGACATTTGGCTTGATGCAATGACTTGATTGTTCCACGTAAACACGGGCTTCATTCCCTCTGTTGATTGGCCTCGACAGGAAGGAGGAGAAGCCCGTGAGCAACCTGAAGTTGCTGCGCACGATCCTACGTCTGAAGAGCCTGAAGATCACCCATTTTCGGTTCCTGCATCGCGAAAAGGAGCTCCACCTGGCGGTCAAGCCGTACAAAAACGGCTGCCGCTATCCGGATTGTGGGCGGCGCGGCCGGATCGTGCACCAGACGACCGAGCCGCGTCGGTGGGAGGATATTGCCCTCATGGGCCTGCGCATCGTGCTCTGGTATGCGCCGAAGGAGATCCAGTGCCCAACCCACGGACGCGTGCAGGAGGAGATCCCCTGGGCGCCGGCCTATGCCCGCGTCACTTACCGCCTGGAGTGGCGCCTCTGCACCCTGTGCCAGATCATGACGCAGAAGGCTGCGGCCGAGATCCTGCGGATGCCGACCTCGACCCTGTCCAATCTGCTGCACCGGGTCATCACGCGGGTGCGCCACGGGCACAAAATCCGCGGCCTGACCACGCTCGGGGTCGACGAAATCTCCTTTTGCAAGGGCCGAAAGTTCGCCACCCTCGTCTACGACCTGGACCGCCGGGCGCGGGTCCTGTGGGTCGGCTCAGGCAAGGGCCGTGACACCATCGATCGCTTCTTCAACGACTGGTTGAGCCGGGGACAGAAAGCGCGTGTCGCCTGGGCCAGTTGCGACATGAGCCCCGCCTATATCGGGGCGATCACGCACCACTGCCCCAAGGTGACGCTCGTCATCGACCGCTTCCATCTCGTCAAGGCGCTGAATCAGGCCGTGGACGAGGTCCGCAAGGAACAGTGGCGTGTCCTCGACACGCGGGGCCGGAAGGCGATCAAGGGGCTGCGGTGGCTCCTCAGCATGCACTCTAGACGTCGCACCAAGGGCCACACCCGCTTCCTGAATAGCCTGCGGAACTCCAATCGCCGCATCCACCGCGCCTGGGTGCTCAAGGACGAGTTTGAGCACTTCTGGACATACCGCTATCGGGCCTCGGCACAAAAGTTTCTCCGGGCCTGGATGACCGCTGCCCTGCGCAGTCGCATTCCCACATTGCGCACGTTCGTCGGCACACTGCGTACTCACCTCGTCCACATCCTGGCCTTCGTCGACAGACCCCTGACCAATGCCGTCGGTGAGGGCCTGAACCGGATCGTCAAAATCGTCAAGAATCGGGCGTCCGGATATCGCCACCTCGACTCCTTCGCCGACATGATCTACCTGACCGTCGGTGACCTCGATATTCCTGCGCAGATTCCCAGCCAGTTGCGTACACTGTGAGAGACGTCAGAACCGCTATGACACAGCTTTATGAGCGCAGTTCGTTAGTTGGGAAACTCGGATATAGCCATTTCCTTGCCGCGGTCCCACGTGAGGGACACGGCGAGATGCTGCGGCAGCGTTCTGATCTTCTTCGCGATGAGCGCGCACACATGGGGACTGGTCTTGTTGCGGCCGACGGCCAGTAACATGACGTAGCGAGTCTGACGCTCGACCAACGTGGCGATCGCCGACTGGCCCCGGGCACCCAGCATCAAATCGCCTTCCCAATGACCAGGCACGGCACGGTCTTCAATCTCAGCCGGTCGATCCGCGATGAGGACCATATCTCTGATATAGCCTCCTGGATCTTTGCGCCCATGCGGGCGACGACGGGTACGCCCCGAACGCAGACACGCGGTGAGCTCTTTGCGCAACGCCCCCCTGGACTGGACGAACAGCGAGCGATAGATGGTTTCGTGCGACACGCGCATCTCGGGATCGTCCGGGTAGTCAATGGTCAGTCTCGCACTGATTTGTTGCGGAGACCACTGCGCGTTCAACATCGATTCCACCTGGGCGCGGAGCCGAGGACAGCGTCGGAATTTCGTGGCTTTCGGTCGTCGCGCTCTCTTATAGGCCGCCTCGTCCGCGCGACACGCCCGATACCGGCGGCGGCCGCTATGGCCGTTGACCTCGCGAGCGATGGTGGACGGTGCCCGTCCAAGGCGCCGTGCGATCGCACGATACGATGCGCCGCCTTCTAATCCTCTCGAGACTTCCTCTCGCTCCGCCAATGACAGGTGCCGCTTCGAACGCGTCGGCTTCTGCGGTGGCATGCCGCCCACCGTGTTCAGTAGTCTCTGCACGGTCTTCGTCGAACACCTGACGGCCGCCGCCGCTTGTTCGAAACTCCGACCGGCACTGATCAGCCGACGTACAGCCAGTCGTTCTTCTCGCGTCAGCCGCACACCGCGAATACGCGTTTCTGCCATCCCAACACCTCCACTGTTTCCTTACCACGCAGCGGTTCAAATGTTGCGATGACCACATGAGATCGCCCCCGGTTTTCCGGACGAGTTAGGTAAGGCCGTTGAGCTCGCGTTCGTACGTCACCGGGCTCAGGTACCCGAGCAACGGCGTGCCGACGCTGCCGATTGTAGAAGATCTCAATGTAGTCAAAGAGGTCTGCCGTTGGCAACGCATGAGACCTCGATCCCCTGCGGCCTTCGTCACCGTTTACGAGGTTGCAATACTTCCAGTTTGTCCGTAGTGAGCGCCATAATGGAAGAGGGGTCGAATACTTGGCGCCGAATGATTGGGTGCATCAGACGGGGGCTCTCAAGCCTAATCGTATGCAAAACAAGCTTGGCACCCCATGTCTGGCGTCAGCGTGAAACGCCCACAATTCTCGCAGTGCTGAAGATGCTCGGGGCCGTAGTCTTTTAACATCAGCTGCTCAGCCATCGTGAACCAGGCATCCTGTTGTTTCAGTCCGAGTACGTCGATGACGTCCTGTTCGATCGGCGGCGCCGGAATTCAACGTGATAGTCAATTCTGTTACGTCGTCAATCACGTGTTCGTTCGTCACGATCGTGCCATTGGCATCCACAAGAAATCCGGAGCCCTGGCCTCTGTCTGACCGGATCACGACGACCGAGGGTGTTACCTGTTCCACCACGGCCACCCAGCCTTCCGCCTTCGCAATCTGGCCCATCGCTTCCGTACCGCAACTCATTATCGTGACCGCGATCCCGACACTCGTGAGCCACTTCCACATCGTCTTCTTCTCCCTTTCCGGCGCTGGCTCGCCGGATGGACGCCGCCAAGGACGCAGAGCGCATCGAGGGCCAGCGTCACCCGACGATGCAGCGGAGTCACCGCGATGTCCGGTGGTCGCAGTGGAACGGCGTGCCGACGGACTCCGATCTAGCGCGTGAGGTCGATCCACGCTTACCGCATGTGGGCGAGCTGGTCGAGCGGGCCTACCGCGAGAGACTGACAAGACCCCCACGCCCACCGCCTCGGCAACGTCGCCGAGAGGAACGAACCCGTCTCCACGTCAAGAAAAGGGAATACTGGAATTGGCGTCGCTGAGCACATGACCGTTCGGCTGGAATCGGAAACCAGCATCTGCGCGAGCGCGTCTCTTTCAGCGGGATTCACCGAAAGCCCATACTTTTGCTTCACCGCTACAACCGTGGACGCGAACCAGCCAGCTTAATAACCACCCAGAGCACCATAGAACAATTTATTTCACGTAGCTCGTCGGAGTTGACGCTGCCCAACCCGGCTAGTGCTTCTTCTAGGCCAGCGATGTTCTCACGTTCATCTGCAACGGAATGTCCGTTCGGCAATGCGGCTCACCACGAACGCCACAGTGTCGATGCGTTCTCTCAAGCGCTCTCAGGACATCCTTTTCGTTGTCAGTCAGTGCCATCCTCCTGCGCCCCAGGGTTTCCTTGGACACTTGATTGCGAGAGAGTACTCGCAGGAGGCGTGTCGAAATGGGGAAGCCAGATCAAGGTGCGGCGGCGGCGGAGGGAGCCCGGAGGGCGACCGGAGATGCTGCCGGGAACGGCCGTGGGGGACGGTTTTCGGCCCGGCGCAAGCGCGAGACGGTGCTGCGTCTGCTGCGCGGCGAGGATCTTGAGTCCGTGTCGCGGGAGCTGGGGATCACGGCGGCGCGGGCCTCGCAGTGGCGGGATCAGTTTCTGGCCGCAGGCCAGGCCAGCCTGAAGAGCCGGGCGCCGGACGCCCGGGACGAGGCCAATCGTCGGCTGCAAGCCAAGATCGGTGAGTTACTGATGGAGAACGAACTGCTCTACGCGAAGGTGGACCAGTTGGAGGTCACGGCGCCACCCGGGTGCCCGCGAACAAAAAAAAGGATCCGAGATATGCCGGGATATACCGGGATATGCCGGGATTGGGGGTATCCATTTAACCGGAGTAACCCAGATCCACAGCTCTCCAAGGGCGAGTCGCGGCCAGCTGCAGCACCCGAAAGAACACCAGCCCGCGGCTGCGGGAGCGGCGGCGGTTGAAGCGAAACACAAACTCGTTCAGGTATCCGGGTAAGTGCGCGTCGCCCACTGAGCCTTGGTGGGTGCCCAGGAGCCAGCGCTTGACCAGGGAGGCGACCCGGTGGACCGCCGGGAGCAGCTCGTGGGGATCGTCCCCTCGAGCCAGCGCGGCCCGCTGGCTGTGCCGGTCGTGGAGGTAGCCGAGTTGTTCGACTCCGTGGTAGCCCTGCCAGCCGTCAGTGATGACGCGGGCGCCAGGCTCCACGTGATCGGTGACGAAGCCATGCAGAGAGCTGGCCGATGCATCCGGCAGCGGCCCCATCCGGCACCGGCCAAGTCCTTTTGGGTCTTGGACTTCCACGGCAATGCCCGTCAGCACCTTCTTCCCCCGCGCACGACCGCCCCGCAGCCCCGGTTCCTCTCCCCCGATGTAGGTTTCATCCACCTCCACCGCGCCGGCCAGCCGGTCCCGGCCGGGGCGGACCAGCACCGACCGCAGTCGGTGCAACATCGCCCACGCGGTCTGGTAGGAGCCGATCTCCAGCGTCCGCTGCAGGCTCAGGGCGGAGATCCCGTCCTTCCCGGTCGCGAACAGCCAGCCCGCGGTGAACCAGACGGTCAGCGGCGTGCGCGTGCGCTCAAAGATGGTGCCCGCCGTGACCGAGGTCCGGCCGCCGCCGCTCGCGCACATGATGCGCCGGTCGCTGAGCGACCAGCGCTCGCCGTGGCCGCAGCCCGGACAGGCGAAGCCCTCAGGCCACCGGAGCCAGTCCAGATAGTCGAGGCAATCCGCATCGGTCCGGAACCACGCCTGGAACTCACCCACCGACCGCGGATAGTGCTTTCCAGCGCGCGGCTGCTCCACACACCGGTTCTGTTGCAACGTTTGGGATCACGTGCGAGAGTCCGTTGGGTGGACCTCGCTACACGGCCAATCCGAACACCTTGTGGATCAGCCGCGTCTGACCGACCACGTCGCCCTTCGCCATCCACCGCGCCTGTCCCTTGCGGAGCGCATGCATCATCTCGATACCGCGGACGGTCCGCCACGCCGTGGTGAACCGCTTGAACCCCAGCATCGGCCGGGTGCGGCGTTTGATGAATCGATGGTCCTGCTCGATGACGTTGTTCAGATACTTGCATTGGCGGAGAGACGAACGTGGTCGGAACAATCCCTCGTGTTTGATGGCCTCGAACGCGATCGGGTAAGCGGGGTTCTTGTCCACGTTCACAACGCGAGGGAGCGTCGTATGAGACGCACCGACCGTCTTGCGGAAGAACGCGATGGCCGCATTCCTGTCGCGCGTGGCCCGGAGCAAGAAATCCAGCGTGTCACCGTTGGAATCAACGCCCCGGTAAAGATAGTGCCAGGCCCCGCCGACACGCACGTACGTCTCGTCGATTCGATACGAATCCGTGGTGCGTCTCAGGAATGGCCGACACCGCTTGTCGATCTCTGGCGCATAGCGCTGCACCCATCGATAGATCGTCGTATGGTCGACACACAGGCCCCGCTCGCGAATCATTTCCTCAAGGTCGCGGTAACTCACGGCATACCGCAAGTACCACCGCACACACAGGAGGATGAGTCCTGGTTCAAACTGACGCCATTTGAACGGATTGTCGCTGGGCATGATGGGGGATCCGGTCCAGTCGTTGTCAAAGACTGTCCATCCTGAAGTCGCCGGCCCGAAGTTGCAACAGAACCCGGGAAACTCCTCCACCAACCTGAAGGAGGCCGGGAACTCCCTCACGCCAAGGTAGGGATGATGGAAGTACTGACCCCGGCTGGCCCGTCGCTTGAACATCTCGAGATGCTTGGCGACCGCGCTCTGGAGCGGCGCGCCGTCCCGGTCTTCCTGATCCAACACTTCGACAGACGCGGCCACCCCATAGTGGACGTCACGGAGCACCATTGCGGCTCGTTGCTGCCGATTGTCGGCCACGGCGATGCCCAGTACGCCGCGTCTCGACTTCATCGCTGCCGCCACGCCGGTCTTCCCGGTTACGGGAATCTTGGCACTGATTTCGTTGCGTCGCACGTGGGTAAAACGGATCGGCCGGAGCACATGAATCTGGTCAATAATCCATCGCATCTGCGGCTTCCAATAGATCGCTTCGATAGATCGCTTCGAGAATTCCACGCGCTGCACTCGGTGTCATCACATCGTATGACACGCGCTCGACTTTCATCTCCGGTCGATTAAAGGCGGCCCACTCACCCCAGACCTCAAGCTTGATTCCCGTCACACTTCACGAACGGCGATCTATTTTCACTGTGGAGGGCTCGACCTCTACCCACGCTAAACCCGGAAGGACCAAGGTGAACAACCACCGCCTCTAAGGCGGTGGCTTCATGAGTTGTCAATTGGAAATTGACTGTCGTCGTGGATCGGTTCCCCGTCTTGCGCCTCGATATACTCCTGAATCATCTCGTCCGTGAGCGTGCCCGACGACACTTAGCCACGAGCCCAGAAATGTTTACCCCAGAACGCTTTGGCGCATGCGGAAACTCGTGATCCCCTTCAGCCACTGGACAATCGTGCTGATGTCCTGATTCGGGCGATACGAAACAAACACGTGGACGTGGTCGCGTGCCACTTTTCCTGACAGGACTACCAACTCGTGCTCCAGCGCTATCTATCAAATCGCGCACACGAGCCACCACCAAACAGCGCTTCCGATATTTCGATCCACACCAGGTGAACTTTGCCGTTTTCGTGTGCGCTCCATCCGACGCGACCCACACTACCACGCTCTTCTCTTCGCCTGAAGGCGAGGGGTTTCGACCATCCGGTGGCACGCGGAGACCCCTACGCCATTCGTGATCGGAGACAAAGCGGAGCACCCCAATCAGCCATGAGCATCAAGCGAAAGGCCGGCGGCTTCAAACGTCCGCTTCGTCTTCGCCACCTGCTTCACGGGCGCGAGCCGCGAGCGGATCGCCCAACCATACCAGCGCGTGAAGAACCGCTTCACGGCCGCCTGGTGACGGTAGGTCCACAAGGCCCGCAACGCTCTTCTTTGATCGCCCACGCGCGCCCAACTTTGAGATTCAGCGCTTGGAGCGTCGCGAATGCGGCCGCATGCCGCGCCGGCCGGCGCTCGTCGCTAAACAGCCACAGGTACTTGGTGCCGGTCAGCGGCGAATCCGCGCCGGCCCGCCGAAAGGCGCGATGCTCCTGCTTGCGGACCGTGTCAACCGCCTTTGTCATCTCGCGCATGATGTGGAACCGATCGAAGACGATCTTCTCGGCGCCGCCGAGCAAGCCGTCCCGGGTGGCGCCGATGTACGCCTCCCACATGTCCATCGCGACTGCGTGCAGCGCCCGCCGCTGGGCGTCCGTCAACTGGGCATAGTATGCGGCCAGACTCTCCGTCTTGCGATCTTCAGCCACAAATTCGACGGTCGCCCGCTGTAGGTCGCACACGATCGTGTGATAGCGATGGCCCTTGCGGAACGCCTTCTCGTCGACGCCGATGTAAGTGATCGGCCGCGCATCTCCCGCAGGGCGCCCTGCTCGCGCTGCCGCCGCCAAGTCGTCAGCAGCGATGAGTACAACCCCTCGCGGCGCAACAGGGCGCCCAGTTCGCCGGGCTTCTTGCAGGCGTCCGCTTGTTTGAGGATGCGGAGCCGATACTCCGCGGGGAAGCGTCGCCGCTGGGCCTTGGCCGGCACTTCAGGATCGGGGTCGGGCGCGCGTGACGTCATCGTAGGCCCGAAGGCTCCCGGTCGCCCTCCGGGCTCCCTCCGCCTCCGGCCCCACGACCACGTCCATCTCCACGGTTGGTGGCATCTGATTCATCCATCAAACCCTCCCCGCCCCTACACTAAATCTCACTGGGGAGGTTGTCTCACAGATTATTGGCACAGGGGGTGCAGGTGCGTCTGAAACTGACACGTGTCGAGATGGCGCCACGTCCGCTCTGCCGCATGATCGAAGGCGGGCACCGTCTCGCCGCAGTCGGGACAGGGCCAGCGCGTCGGCTCGTGCTCCAGCCACACGTCGACCCGCTCGTCCTCGGGCTTCAGCGTGACGCGCGCCACGTGCCAGGGGGTGGTGATCTCCAAAATCGTCTCGAACAGCTTGGTATCCTGCATCCGCTCCTCCGCCGGAGCGTTCTATCAGCAGGACACCTTCGAGGGCAATCCGCCGCCGAGCAAGCCCCCACCCACCAGCCGGGTCCGCGCAGGCGGCCTCACCAGTCACCCGGGAGCCTTGCGGCCCACGCAGATCCCGGAAGGACCCTTTAGTTTAGACCACCAGCGATTCGACCAGGCTCCGATCTAGATCCAGCCCCGTCCGTTCGGAATAGTGCAGCTCCGGGCTTGCGAGCACCGGGTACCGGTCGTGGACAAGATCAATCGACCGTCCGACATGCGTGTTCCACAGTGTCACCGGCACCTGAACCGTATACCGCTGGAGCTGCCGGAGCAGCGTGCGGTCCGGGACTGGGGGGGACACTCGAAGCTCCTGACAGAGCGCTTTACCGGCTTTCTCCCAGGGCACGATCACCGGGCGTCCCGTGTCGTCAACAAGATGAAACCGCTCGGCGACCGTCGAGAATCCAAACAGGAATGGGAACTGCCGGTCCTGGTTCAGATGGAACTCCTGGAGAATGCCCTTCGCGTCCCACCGCGCGGATTGATCCCAGTAGTAGAGGCGAAAATAGTGCTCGACTGCGTCGAGCGACAAGGGGTCCTCGTGCAGCGGGAGCACCTGAGCCGCGCAGTTGGCTGTGTCCGCGAAGTACCGTTCAGCCTCCTCATGCTCAGAACGGAAGACGAAGGTTCGTCCTCTTTTCTGTACGCCGTTTCGGTTGCAACGCCCGGCCGCTTGCGCGATGGAATCCACGCCGGCCAGGGAACGATAGACGATCGGAAAATCAATATCCACGCCGCATTCGATGAGCTGGGTCGAGATGACGCGACAGGGCTGCTTCGCCGTGAGTGTGGTCTTGATCTCCGTGAGCACCGTAGTCCGATGTTGCGGACACATCAAGGCGCTCAAATGAAAGTGCTGGTGGTCGCGGTCGCCGATCGCCTCGGACAGCGTTCGAGCATGCCTTCGCGTGTTCACAATGCAGAGCACCTGTTCGTGCGCCATGATGTCCTCGGCGAGAGAGGCATCGTTTCGTTGACCAAGATGCTCAACGTCGACTCGTTTCAGCCTCGCGTAGAGCCGTGGCGGATCCGGAACGATCTCGCGAACGCCGTCCAGACCAATGCCAAAATCGTCCCGTCGCTGTACCGCCGGCTGGGTCGCTGTGCACAGTACGGCCGTGCTCCCGTAGTTGGCCGTCAACTCGCGCAGGACCCTGAGGCATGGATCCAGATAGTCCACCGGGAGGGTCTGTGCCTCGTCGAGCACGATCACCGCTTTCGCCAAGTTGTGCAGCTTGCGGCACCGTGACGGGCGCGCCGCGAAGAGGGAATCGTAGAACTGCACTGCTGTGGTCACCACCAACGGCGCGTCCCAGTTCTCGGTGGCGAGCCGACTGGCTGTGGTTTCCGAACCGGCATCCAGGTTGCTATGATGCTCGACCACTGGGTCGCCGTCGCCGAGGGGTTGCATGACGTGGCGGAATTGCTCGGCGATCTGTTCGGTGATGGTCGTGAACGGGACGACGTACACCACGCGTCGCAGGCCATGCCGCTGGGCATGTCGAAGCGCGAACGCCAGGGACGAGAGCGTCTTGCCGCCGCCGGTCGGAACGGTGAGCGAAAACAACCCGGGACGCTGCACGGCCGCGGCGAGACAGTCCTCGCGCACCTTACATCGCTCGACGTTGACCGGCGTCGAGCCACTCTTCAGCTTGGTCATGTGTGCGTCGAGGCAGGCTTCCATGCGCGTGAGCACATCCGACGGCCAGGTGGGCCGCTCCGCCGCCTGTTCCGGATTCATGAACCGCTCGGTGTCCAGGAAGTCGGCATCAACGAGGCATGAAAACACCATACGCACGAATAATGCCACGCTGAACGCATCGCGCCCTCCCAGAGCCTTCGCCACGAACACTGGAAGCTCGAGTGCTGGGGCACTGGCGATGGCCTTCGGAGCGTGGTTCCACGGCTCGACCGCCTTCGCGAGGCGGGCCTCCAAGCACGAACCGGAACCCCGACCATCGAGTAATCCGCTATGGTGACCGGCAATCGAATAGGCGAGGAGGTGACCGAGAATATCGATGTGGGTCGCCGCGTGTTGAGCGCCAGCGGTCGAGTGATCGATCCGCCCGGTTGCATGTGGGGCATCCGCAATGTGCGGGTCTGGTGAAGAGGCTGTCCTTAGGTAGCTCTGGAAGGCATCGGAGTACTTGCCCAAGTCATGCCAGAGTCCAGCGACTCGCGCCCAGTCGCCAGCGTGAAAGGACGCACCGCTGGCTGCGGCGCGTTTTGACACACCTTCGAGGTGCGCTTGCAGCTCCTGCCATTCTTCTTCAGCTCGACCAGATAGGGTGTGCGCGTAGTAGCGGAAACCCACGGGGCAAAATATCATGCCCGTTGCCAATGTAACATCTGCAAGTCGTCAATTGCCCTGGCCACGTGAGTTGCGACGGCTCTGTCACACTTGGCAACGCGGGCCGATAAGCCGTCCATGAAAACAACTCGATCCATCTACCGCGGATTCTGTTTTCCCTCAGAGGTCATCGCCCACGCTGTTTTCCTCTATCACCGATTTCCCCTCAGTCTGCGAGACGTCGAGGACCTACTTGCGCAGCGTGGGATCGCTGTGAGCTCCGAAACGATTCGACGGTGGTGTCGCCGATTCGGGCCGCACTACGCCCGCAACGTGAGGCGACCGCGGCCGACCACTGGCTGCCGGTCTCGGTGCGACGCTGGGTTTCACCACGGACTCCTAGCACGATGACAGTGTCCGGGCGCCTCGCCGCGCTGCACATCGCCAGCCTCCGGGCGCCTGGTGCCTCGCCGTGGCGCAGCCGCTCTTCGACGTCCTGCAGGGCAGCCCCGAGTTCTTCGTCGCCCACGATGCCGGGCCGGCCAATCTGATGGGCTTGGTCCTGCTCTGTTGCTTGGCCGGACCCACCATCGCTGCGCTTGCGCTCTGGATCGTCGGCCAGCTGGCACCCAGATGGCGGCCTGGCACCGCCGGGATCATGGTCGGCAGCCTCACTGCGGCCGTCGCGCTCGCGGCGCTCAAACCTCTTGGCGGCTGGCACCCCGGCCTCTCGCTGGCGTTGGCGGCAGGCTGCGGCGCGGCCACGGGTGTCGCGTACATCCGCCTCGCACCGCTCCGCCTGTTCGCCACTTTTCTCTCGCCGGCTCTCGTGGTGGTGCCAGCGGTGTTCCTGCTCACCCCAGGTATCGCCGGCCTGTTGGCGGCGTCCGACGAGGAGCCAGCGCTCGACGTCGCCTTCGGCGCCACGCCCCCGGTCGTCATCGTCATCTTCGATCAGTTGCCGCTGATCTCCCTGCTCGATGCCGACGGCCGCATCGACCCAGCGCTGTACCCACACTTCGCGGCGCTGGCCAGCGAGTCGACATGGTTCCGCAACGCGAGCGCCGTCGCCGAGTACACCAGCTTCGCACTGCCGGCCATCCTGACCGGCAACTATCCGGAGTGGGGCCGGCTGCCGGTGGCGGCGGACTACCCGGAGAACCTGTTCACGCTGCTCGGCGGCCGCTACCGCCTGCACGTGCAGGAGCCGCTGACGGAGCTGTGCCCGGCGGCGCTCTGCCCGCCGCGCCCCGCGCCGCCGGCCGCGCGGCTGGCGGGCATCCTGAGCGACCTAGCGGTGGTCTATCTGGCCGTGATCCTGCCCGACGATCTCGCCGCACGGCTGCCGCCCGTCACCCAGGGCTGGCGCGACTTCACCGCGCGCACCACGTTTGCCGAGCGGTTCTTCGCGCCGCGGCCAGACCAGCGCGACACGGCCGCCGCCTTCCTCGACTCGGTCAGCGCCGCCGCCGGCGGCGATCGACCGCCTCTCTATTTCCTGCACGTGCTGCTCCCGCATCATCCGTGGATGCTGCTCCGGACGGGCCAGCGGTTCACACTGCAGCGCGGCGACGTCGGCCTCAGCAACGAGCGCTGGCTGGACGACGAGTGGGCCGCCACGATTCGCTATCAACGGCACCTGCTGCAACTGCAGTACGTCGATACGGTCGTCGGCGCGTTGGTGTCGCAACTGCGCGACGCGGGGGTGTACGACGATGCGCTGATCGTCATCACCGCGGACCACGGCGCGAGCCTGCGGTCCGGCTTCCCGTTCCTCCAGGCGACCGAGGCCTCGTTCGTCGACATCGCGGCCGTGCCGCTGTTCTTCAAGAGCCCGGGCCAGCGGCAAGGCGAGACCGTGGATGCCAATGTCGAGACCATCGACATTCTTCCCACGCTGGCGGCCGGGCTGGGCGTCCGGCTGCCGTGGACCGCCGATGGCGCGAACGTGCTCGACCCGGCCTGGCGCGGCCGTCCCGCGAAGACGATGCTGGCGGGCGGCGCGACCCGCCGCATGGCCGGACCGGCCGATCTGCGCGGCGCGGTGATGGCGCGCGTGCGCCACAAGCTGGCGCTCTTCGACGGGGGCGATCCGCTGAACGCGCCGGCGGCGGGCGGCCGCGCGGATCTGATCGGCCAGCGGGCCACCGACTACCCAGTCGCCGCGACTGATATCGAGGTGACCGTCGACGCGCCGGAGCTGCTGGGTGCCGTCGATCCGGCCGGGGACTTCATGCCGGCGCACATCACCGGCTCCGCCGCCGTCCCGGCCAGCGCGCCGCCGCCTCTGCTGGCCGTGGCGCTCAACGGCGTGGTCGCGGCGATCACGCGGCCGTACCCCTTCAGCGTATCCGGCCGCGACGGCGCCTGGGAGACGATCGTCGATCCCGGTCTGTTGCAGCCGGGCGCCAATACGCTCGCCGTGTTCAGGGTCGAGGAGCGCGCCGACGGCGCCGTCGCCCTGGCGGAAGCGTATGTCGGAGATGGCGAACCGCGCGCCCTCAATCTGATCCTTGACACGACGGGTGCGCTGCTGGGCGCCACGGCCGCGGGTTTCCATGGGCTGGAATACACCGAGGACCGTGCGTTCCGCTGGACCACCGGGGAGGCACGGATCAATGTTCCCATCGATCCGGACGCGCCGCCTGCCGCACTCGCCGTCGACGTCGTGATGACCGGGCCGCCGAAGTGGCTCCGCATCGAGGCTGACGGCTGCGTGCTGTTCGACGACACCATCAGCAGCCGCTGGGCCGAGTCGTTCATATTGGACAGCTGCCGGCTGACGCCGCCCAGCCTCGAGATCCTGCTGGCGAGCGATACACACGTCCCCGACACCAGTGACAATCGCACGCTCGGCGTGGGCGTCGCAGCGGTCGAGTTGCGCGACCGGTAGCGCCTCGATCCGCTCGAAACGCTTTCTCGAACTCCTGCTGAGACAACCGAAGCTCGGACGATCAAGACAGTCCGCTGGTGGAATGATGCGCCAGATCGTACGGCGTCGTGGTGTGGTGACCGCTCCCAGTAGAGGGTGTCAGGACGTTCTCCTGGGGTTCGGCCGGCGGTCTCATGTGAACGACGCAACATCTTGGCGATTATCCGAGTCACGGATTCGGGGGAGGCCAGATGCAGCGTCGACGAGCAGGCCATGGAAGGCAACTGAGCCACGAAGACCACGTCGAGATCCAGCGGCGGGTCTCCGAGGGTGAAACCTTCGCGAGCGCGGCAGCGGCCGTCGGATGTTCGACCCAGTCAATCCAGCGGTTCATGGCTCGAACCGGAGGCATGATGCCGCGAGCGCTAGCGCGGTCCCCGTACTGTCCAAGAACCCGATCGACGCCGTCCGACGGGCTGATTCTCCGCTGGACGCTCGCCGGGTCGCGACGTTCGTGACCGCCGAGAGCCTCTGCTCGGCTCGCCCCGTATGTCGCCTTTTCCCCAAGTGTTGCAGTGCCTCGTCGTGGCCGTCGCGGGCTGGATCAACCAGCAGCCGCGTGACGTCATTGACTCTCTCCAGGAAGAGAATCGCGTCCGCCGAGAGCAGCTCGGTCCTGGCCGTCTCCGGTTCACCGACGCCCAGCGCCGGCGCCTGGCCGCACAGGCCAAGCGCCTCGGGCGACGGGTACGCCGTGACCGGCACACCCTGGTCACGCCCGATACCCTCCTCCGCTGGCATCGACAGCTGATCGCGAGGACATACGACGGCCGCGGCCGTCGCGGACCGGGCCGCCCACGGGTCATGGACACGATCCGCCGGCTCATCGTCCGGATGGCCACCGAGAACCGCGAGTGGGGCGACACCCGTATTCGGGGTGCCTGCGGCAACCTCGGTCAGCAGGTCGCGCGGGGCCCCCTCGCCAACGTGCGCAAGGAGCGCGGCCTCGAACCCGCCCCCGAACGCAAGAAGCGCACGACCTGGCGGGAGTTTCTCGCGGCCCACGGGGACGTGCTCGCCGCCGCCGACTGCTTCACTGTCGAGGTCTGGACGCCACGCGGCCTGACCCGCTTCACCGCGTAAGGTGCGTTTAATCGGCCGACCGCTCATGCGGCCTCCCGGTGGTAGAAATTGAGCAATCCGCCCAGACGCTCCCGCCGCTGCACGTCGGCGGCCAGGCTCACCGGCGGTGGCGGTCGTGGCAGGAGCTGGTTGTCGAGTCCCTGGTGGTTTCGCTCGCGATGGTCGTGGTCGACGTACTCGCCCACGAGGAGACGCACGTGCCCTTCGCCGAGGGGGACGACGCGACTGAGACACTCCTCTTGCATAGAGCGGACGAACCGCTCGGCATACGCGTTGAGATTGGGACTCTTCGGCGGGAGACGGATCGGCTGGACACCCCCGCCCTCTAGGATCTCGCCAAACCCCCGCGTGTCGAGCGGGTCGCGGTCGTGAATCAGATAGCGGGCGCGTCGCAAGCAGCCATCGACCGGGTCCGTCAAATTGCGGGCCATCTGCTCCATCCACGTGCCGTACGGCCGCGGATGGATCCCGGCGATGGTCACGCGGCGGGACTGCAGCGCGATCACGAAGAAGACCAGGTACCGCTGGAGCCCGGCCAGCGTGAGCAACCTCGGCGGTGAACAGATCGCAGGCCGTGAGGCCCTCCCCGTGCGCCTGCAGGAACGTCTTCCCTGGCAGGCGCCGGCTCCGCTCGGGAGCCGGGTCGATCCCGTGGTCGTGTAGGATCCGCTTCACCGTGGCCCGAGCGATCTCGTGGCCGAGGTTCGAGAGCGCCCCGCGGATCCGTGTGTACCCCCGCTGGGGATTCTCGACCGCCATCCGGACCACGAGCGCGGCCACGTCACGTCGCGGCATCGGCCGGTCTCGACCGCGGCGGGCGCTGCCGGCGTATGTCTGGGCGATCAATCTCCGGTACCAGCGGAGAATCGGGTCAGGCGTGACGATGCCGGCGACCTGCATCAAGACGCGCCGTCCGAGTTTCTGGCCGCGCACGGTGAGTCGACGGCGTTGGGCATCGGTCAGGCGAAGCGGCCGAGGGCCCAGGTGCTCCCGGAGGACCCGATTCTCCTCCCGGAGATACGCGATCAGATCGTCTTGGTGGCGGTTCACCCAGCCAGCGAACGTGAGAACGAGGAACTGTAGCGCAGGCGGCATGGCCTGAGATTACTTGGGAGACTCGACCAGCACTGACCGGACCTCGGCCCATTAAACGCACCTTACGGGGGCGCAAGGCCATCGGGACGGACGCCTCCGCATCTTCGACCAGCGCGCGGACCTGTGGGACGACGTGGCGCGCGCCCACTGGTATCGTCACGCCAAACTCGCGGAGCAGTCCGCGCAGCGTATTGAGCCGCGCCGTCCGGGTCCGGACCCACGTCGTGCGCACGCGATGGAGGGACGCGACGGCTTGCTGCGACACCGACTTGACCGGCACCGGATGGATCTCCTCGTTCCGGGCCGCTTCGAGCAGCGCTTTCGCATCCGCGCGATCGGTCTTATTGCGACGGACAGACCGGCGGGTCTCATGCGGGGGCAGCAACTGGACGGTGTGGCCGAGTTGTTCCAGGGTGCGCGCCCAATGGTGCGCCGACCCGCAGGCTTCGAGCAACACGGTCGCGGCCGGGCGCTGGGCGAAGAACCGCAGGAACCGGGCCCGGGTCAACCGATGCTCTTCATCCACACGCCCCGTGTGATGCGAGACTGCCACTTGAAACACGGACTTGGCGAGGTCAACGGCGATCGTTGTATGTTGCATCTGGACTCCTCCTCAGCTGTGGCCCGTAGAGGCCGTTTTACCACTGGCACGATGATGCCGCACCAGCGGGAGGAGTCCATCCCATCATTGGTGCGCGGAAACAAGTGTTCGTCGCGGCCCTGGCCATCGTGACGGCCGAAGGGGCATGATCTCGACGTGAAGTCGAGAGTGCATCCCAGGTACAAAACGAAATACCGCGTCGGAAACTGGCCGGCGTACGACCGAGCACTGGTCCAGCGAGGCGACGTCACCCTGTGGTTGACGCCGGAAGCGATCGCCACGTGGGAGGCCGTGGGCGTCGGCAAGCGCGGAGGGCAGCTGCAGTACTCCGAGGTTGCCATCGAAACCGCGCTGACGCTCCGCCTGATCTTTCACCTGCCCCTTCGTCAGACGGAGGGCTTTCTGAGGTCGATCTTCGGGATGCTGTGCCTCGACCTGTCCGCGCCCGATCACACGACTCTCTCACGGCGTGGTCAGCACCTCGACCTTGCACTTCGCCGCCTCCCCGCGGGCGCAGGCATACATCTCATCGTCGACAGTACCGGGCTCTCGACTGTGGGTGAAGGTGAATGGGCGGCCGTGAAACATGGCGGACGCGGTATACGCGGCTGGAAGAAGCTTCATCTGGGCGTCGACGGATCGGGCGTGATCGTCGCTCACGCCCTGACCGGCGGGCATGTTGACGACGCGACGACGGCCCTCGATCTGATCGACAAGGTCGAAGGCGACGTCTCCTGCCTCACGGCGGACGCGGCCTACGACACGCGTGGCATCTACGAGGCTGCGGGTGCGCGTGGCGCGACGGTCGTCATTCCACCGACCAGGACAGCCACCGTGTCTGGACGGCGACCACGATCGCCCGCGCGCGACCGCACGATCCGACAGGTGCAGCAGGCTGGACGGCGACAGTGGAAGAAGGACTCGGGCTACCATCAGCAGGCCCGTATGGAGAACGCCTTCTTCCGGTACAAGTTGATCATCGGGGAGAGCCTTCGAGCGCGCAGTCGGGCGGGGCAAGAGACGGAGGCCATCCTCGCATGTAACATCCTCAATCAGATGACTCAGCTTGGTAGGCCGGCGTCGTACGCTATCGGTCGTTAACGGGTCTGTGGGTAGGGGGCGTTGCGGGTCAGTTTTCGAACCGCGCAACAACGCCGCGATTCGGTCGACCTGCTCCGTCAACTCGACCGCGACATCACCGCAATCGGGCACTGCGATGTAGCAGTCCGGAGGGTTGCCACCAGGCTTAATCTCTCCATGTGGAAACTCTGCCAGTGACTCCTGGGCCGCCCTAAGGCATCCGAATTCGTGTGCCTGTTTCGAATTCTCTTGCTTCGACATCGCCATCTGCCTTCGTGTTGACCCGGTGCAGGAGTTCCGCCTCGATCTACTCTCGGTCGAAGCGGTTGATCGCCGAAGACTTGATCGGCGGAAGCGGGCCCGTCGGGTCGTACGACCGCGACATGGTCGGAACTGGTTTGCGCATGCAGGTTATCAACTCAAGTGATGGATAGGGTTAGAGGCCGTAGAGAGGGCGAAGCTTGGCGTCGAGGTAGCGCAGAAGCGATGTCGAACCGAGAGGATGGCCGGTGACGCGCCTTGCGAGCTCGCGGGCCGGAAAGCGGCGACCGTGGGCGTGGACATTGTCGCGCAGCCAGCCGAGCAGCGCCACGAACTCGCCGCGCTGCACCTGCTGATCCACATCGGGAATCGCGACAACGACGGCGTCCCACAGTTGTGCCGAGTACAGGTTGCCGAGCGTGTAGGTCGGGAAGTAACCGACTGATCCCATCGACCAGTGGACGTCCTGCAGGCAGCCCCGCGCGTCGTCAGGTACGTCGAGGCCGAGGTCGCTCTTGATTCTGTCGTTCCACGCACCTGGAAGGTCGGCCACCGCCAGATCGCCGCGAATCATCGCCCGCTCCAGATCGAAACGCAGCATGATGTGCAGGTTGTAGGTCGCCTCGTCACTCTCGACGCGGATCAGGTTCGACCGCACGATATTCACCGCGCGATAGAAGTCCTCGTCGGTGACCCCGTCCACCAGGTCGCCGAAGATCCCGCGCGCCACGGGCCCGGCCCACTTCCAGAACGCACACGAGCGTCCGACCTGGTTCTCCCACAAACGGGATTGACTCTCGTGCCAGCCGAGACTGAGCGCCTCGGCTGCCGGCTGGCCCAGGCGCTCCGCCTTGGGCAACCCTTGCTCGTACAGGCCGTGCCCGGCCTCGTGCATCGTCGATCCGAGCGAAGCGAGAAAGGCGTCGTCACGGTAGCGGGTCGTGATCCGGGTGTCGCCCGGCCCGAGCCCAGTCGAGAAGGGATGCGTCGAGATGTCGAGGCGACCGCCCGCGAGGTCGAAGCCGATTTGCGCCAGCACCGCCTCGTTGAACACACGCTGCCGGGCCTGCGGGATCTCGATCCGATCGAGCGTGGGATCGGGTTGATGGGTGGCCGACGCGATGGCCGCGATCAACGGCCGGAGTCCCTCGCGTAGCGGTCCGAACAGGCGCTCGATCTCGTCGCCGCGCATGCCCGGCTCGTAGTCCTCGACCAACGCGTCGTACAACTCACCGCCCGCGGGTGCGCCGTAGCACTCCGCCTTGCGTCGCTGGAGGGCGAGCTGCTTCTCGAGCCACGGAGCGAATTCGCGGAACGCGCTCTTCGCTCGCGCCTCCCTCCACGCCTCCAGCGCCAGGGAGCTCGTTTCGCTGATCTCGGCCACCAACTCCGAGGGCAGCTTGAGCGCGCGATCGTAGTCGCGTCGGATCTCACGGAGATTCGCCGCGATCGCCGGATCGGCGACCAGCGCCCGGTCGGCCTCGCAGGAGGCGATCAGGTCACCAACCACGGTATCGGTGGCCTTCTGGTGAACCAGCGACGATACCATGGCCAGTTCCTCGGCCCGGAATCGCGCCGCGCCTCGGGGCATCATCGTTTCCTGGTCCCAGGCCAGCAGCTCGCCGACCGAGCCCAACGTCGCCGTCTCGCGCAACCGGCGTGTCAGATTCGAGTAGTGTTCACTCAAGGTGTCGTCTCGATCTCGTGTGGCGTCGGTTGGCGGGCGCGGTGGGCCGTGCTACGGGAGACCGGCGTGCCGGCAGATGGTCGAGCCGCGACTAGCCATGCGCTTCAGCGCCAGCGTCGTGCTAGCTGTCCCCGCCGTTCTAGGCCTGGGAAGCCCATGCCCGCAGCGCCCCGGGCCGCGTGGCTGATGATGTCGGGTGGGAATCGATATCCGTGATAGCCGGCCGACTGGCTCCTCATCGGCCTACTCTGCCACTTGTCGCCTCAATCTGACAATACCGTTAGGGCGCCCTGAGCCACGCGCGCGCCTCGTGAATCGCAGTAGCGTCAAAATAGCGGATCGTGGCGGTGGTGAACGGGCGACAGAACACGCTCATCGCCTTCTCCCACTGGCTGTCGCCGACCATGGCCAGCCGCTCGACGTCTGCACAGTGCTTCAGATCGAACTTGATGTCGTCCCAGAGGGCCGCGGCTTCCCAGCCGTGGAAGTCGGTCATGTGGAACAACACACGGATCTTGCCATGTTGCTTCACCAAACGCTCGAATGTCGGCACGAACTGCTCGTAGTCACGGTGCGTCAGCTTCCCGCTCGCCGCGACCTCCAGCACCTTGTCCCCGTCCTGTTCGGTCAACGTCGTTGCCATGGTGTCGATACCTCATTCCACGCGAGTCGCACGGATGAACCAGGATGTTCCATTGTGCCTGTCTCGGATGCCACGTGTATACCCTCCGAGAGCCGTCGAAGCCAGCTCGTGAACTACTCTCGACGTCTACGGCGAGGACCCCACGCCTGTCATCTGGACCAAGACGGCTGACGAGATCTTGGCCAGCATCGGTCTGACACGCGGTTAGTGAAACACGCGCGCTACTACTGGCTGCTCCTGGCGGGGCGTCAGGGTCGTGGCATCGATCCCGAGCGTCTGCCCCTTGACCAGATCCGCCGTGGCCAGAAGAACCTGCACGACCCACGGGGGGCCGCGCGCCCTTACGCGGTGCCGCGGCGCACGCCAGTCTCGTGGGCCCCATCCTCGTCCCGGGCGGCTCGCCCGCCGGGCATGAGGCGCCAGCGGCGGACGGGGATGCCTGGCTTCAGATGAGGATTGGGGGGCGTTCAGTCTGCGGGTTCAGCCCTTCGCGACGGCACAGCGCGGTCGGGTAGACCAGGGTCGTTGCTGACCCTGGCCCCCCACAGATCCGGGGCTATATCCGAGTTTCCCAACTAGCGAACTACGCGAATAGGGCTGTGTCATAGCGGTTTCGACGTCTTTCACAAGGTACGCAACTGGCTGGGGATCTGCGCAGGGATATCGAGGTCCCCGACGGTCAGGTAGATCATGTCGGTAAAGTAGTCGAGGTGGCGGTAGCCAGATGCCCGGTTCTTGACGATCTTGATCAGCCGATTCAAGCCTTCACCGACGGCATTGGTCAGGGGTCTGTCGATGAAGGCCATGATGTGGACGATGTGTGCCCGTAGGGTGCCGACAAAGGTCCGCATCGTGGGGATGCGACTGCGCAGGGCCGCGGTCATCCAGCGTCTGAGGAACTTCTTCGCCGAGGCCCGATAGCGGTAGTTCCAGAAGTGCTCAAATTCGTCCTTGAGCACCCACGCGCGATGAATGCGCCGATTCGAGTTCCGCAAGCTGTTGAGGAACCGGGTATGGCCCTGGGTCCGATGCCGGGAGTGCCGGCTGAGCAGCCACCGCAGGCCCTTGATCGCCTTCCGCCCCTGCGTGTCGAGCGCCCGCCACTGTTCCTTGCGGACCTCGTCCACGGCCTGGTTCAGCGCCTTGACGAGATGGAAGCGGTCGATGACGAGGGTCACGTTCGGACAGTGGTGCGTGATCGCCCCGATGTAGGCAGGGCTCATGTCGCAACTGGCCCAGGCGACCCGCGCTTTCTGCCCCCGGCTCATCCAGTCGTTGAAGAAGCGATCGATGGTGTCGCGGCCCTTGCCCTGGCCCACCCACACGACCTGCGCCCGGTCCAGGTCGTAGACGAGGGTGGCGAACTTCCGGCCCTTGCAGTAGGAGATCTCGTCGACCCCGAGCGTGGTCAGGCCGCGGATGGTATGCTCGTGGCGTACCCGCGTGATGACTCGATGCAGCAGGTTGGACAGGGTCGAGGTCGGCAGCCGCAGGATCTCCGCCGCGGCCTTCTGGGTCATGATCTGGCAGAGGGCACAGAGGCGCCACTCCAGGCGGTAAGTGACCCGCGCATAGGGCGGCGCCCAGGGGATCTCCTCCTGCACGCGCCCGTGGGTCGGGCACTGCACTTCCTTTGGGGCATACCAGAGCACGATGCGGAGGCCCATCACGGCGACATCCTCCCACCGCCGCAGCTCCGTCGTCTGGTGCACGATCCGGCCGCGCCGCCCACACGCCGGGCAGCGGCAGCCGTTCTTGTATGGCTTGACTGCCAGGTGGAGCTCCGTGTCGCGATGCATGAACCGAAAATGCGTGATCTGCAGACTCTTCAGACGTAGGATCGTGCGCAGCAACTTCAGGTTGCTCACGGGCTTCTCCTCCTTCCTGTCGATGCCACTCAACAGAGGGAAGGAAGCCCGTGGTTACGGGCAAAAATCAAGTCATTGCATCAGCAAAATGTCTTTGGGAAACCCGGATAGACCCAAGAGTTTTGGGCTCGCGAAAAGGTAGCGGCGCGGGTGCAGGATCTGTGCTAGGCACCGGGAGGAGCTGCGGGGCGTTTGCGATAGAGCCAGAGACCGGCAAGACGTCATAACCTTCGCGGTTCTGGTCCGCAACGCTCACTGTTCGTCGGACCTCACGGTGGGTGCGCGAGTGCCCCCCGACCGTCAAAGACGACCTGATTCGCCTGAAATGGAGCCTGAGTCCAGTGTGCACCGACGGCATGCGTGAATTCAGCTCTCACCAACTTGGCTCGTCGTTCAAGATAGTCGTCGCAGTCCCACCTCACGTAGACGCCTTCAGCAGGGCCGTCGACAAATCGCGATGGACCGAGTAAACACGCGATGCCCCTAATGTCAAAGCTTCCCCGCCCAAGCTGCGGAACGATCGCTAGACCGAGTTCGAGTGCAAAGGCATCCCGGCGTTTCGTGCTCCAGAACCTTCCCACCGAACGGTCATACACGTCGAACGCCACAAACCAGTCGGGCAGATGGGTGTAGTGAATGCTGTGGCGCGCGTAACACCACTCACCGAACAGGATCAGTCTCGAAGACAGCGCATCGAGCAACAAGTGACGACGGTGATCGATCCACTGGCGAAGCGGGCTGAACTGTGGATGCAGCGAGTCCCACGGCAGAAATCCACCACGATTCTGCACGCGCAGGATCTGCTCGTCCCCTACAGAAAGTCCTACGTTTGCTCCATCGAGCTTTTCTTCGACAACCACACTGTGCGAGAGCAGTTTCTTTGCATCGACCGGTGATAGCACTTTGTTGTCACGTAGCGGTCCGGAGCCAAGCCACTTCAGGTGGGGCGTCTTGGGGAATCGCACGAACTTCGTCACGGTCCCATCTTGTCCTTGTATTTTTGCTCAATCTCTTTTGGGCACAAAAAGTGGATGGACACTTTAATATTCGCCAACGCGTCTTGCCAGCCCCACCACTTACTGTCCATCGACTGAAGAATCGCCGGATGTTCGGGGTGAGCTGCTGCCACAGCTAGAAACTTGCGGTCGGAGAGATCGTAATGAACCCCGGGAGGTGCTGGCGGCAATTCTTTAAAGTCTTCCTGGTTGTCCGCCTTTGGCGTGAGCACAACCCTGGTGACATGTGTCTCGCCATGCTGATGGTTTAGCAACCACTTGAGGAAGGCGCTGCCAGGGTGCGGCTGTCCGGAGAGATCAATGGTCTTCCTATACTCAGCAACGATCGCCCCGGCGGCGTCAATGAACACGTGCCCACGTGACATCACCCGTTGAAGCGCCCTAGCACTGGCCGCCGCGCATTTCGCGCTGGCCGCGTCATTTCTACCACTCGCCGTGATCGCAACGTTCGTGTCCACGACACAACGTACAGGTGTCATTGCCCACTACTCCGCGCCAGGCGAGTGGCCTGAGCTTCACTGCGAGCGACCAGGTCGTTCATCTCATCTCCGAAAAACCCGTCTGGCCAATTAAGGATGTTCCCGAATAAGTCGATCTTCAGTTCCTCTATCCGAGCTCCTGCCCCATCCGTGTGCACGAAATACAGAGCCGCGTCGTCGACAGCGAGTTCTTCCTCTGCGATGCGCCGCTGCAGACGTTGCAGAAAGTGTTCAGAGTGACTCTCCACGATGAACTGGCATTCGCGGGGCATGCTATTTTCACGCGCCCGAATTGCGTCCACGAACAGGTCGGCGAGGTCGGCCTGAACCCGAGGATGCAAGTGAATCTCTGGCTGTTCGAAGATAACAATAGATCTTCGAGGGACGTAGAGCGCCTCGACGATCACCGGAAGTACCTGACTCACGCCAAATCCGACGTCGGTCAGCTTGACCTCTGGACGTTTCGTATTCGTGCGGACCAGTACCTCGTATTCCTTGCGGCCCTTTGCGAGTGCTTGGACCCTGAACTCGCTGATGAGTCGCATCGTACGGAGTCTCTCCGCCACGAACTGCGCTAGCTTTTTTTTACGCTGCCCCGCCTTCAAGTTGAATGTTCGGCTACCAGCCGCCAGGATGGCCTCAACGGCCCGGTCGCCCCTGTCGCCGACGTGACCTGGTGTCTCGCCTGACCACGGGTACAAACGTTTCGGATACTCCCGAAGCGGCCCGACATAGAACAGGCTCTTGAGCATCCGCTCAACTTCCAGTACCAGATCTGAGAGGAACGCAGTGTTCTGGTAGTACGCCGTTGCTTCATCCGGAAACCCGTAGAACCTCACCGGATCGGGAAGAGGCCAGCTTCGCCCCACATGACGGACGAGATTGTAGTGCTCCGAGCTAAGGTTAAATCCGTTGCCAGAGTCGCGACGCCGCATCTCCACCGCAAGCGCGGCCTGTCCTTCATCTGACAGGGCGTATCGCAGACTCTGAACAATGGGCTGGTGTTGTCTATCAGCGGCAATTGATACCTGAAAGGATAGCGTTGTGCCCTTATAGGCATGCTTGCTTATGGGATCCGTTACTCCAAGGGACTCGCCGAGGGTCCAATCGAACTCGATTTCCATAGGTTCAGACGTGTCGTGGTTGTGCACCGCGTCCTCGTACGTCCCCAGGTCGACGAGGGTCCGGTTGTCGCCAAACTGCAAAGCCCGTTGGCGGTCCGACGATTCGGCAGTCTGCTTCAGTAACAGCAGCAATTGCGGAATACTCGTCTTGCCAGCACTATTGTTACCAAACAGTACGGTCAGCGGCGCAAGGCGAAGGTGGCCGGAATCCTGCCAAGTCTTGAAGTTCGTAAATCGAAGCCTCGTGAGCATCCGTACTCCTTAGTCGAACAGTGACCTCCGGGTCGAAGTCGGGCGATGTCTTGTCGTCTGTTGAAATTCAGCGTCGGTTCGGTTAACGACTATGCGACGTTCTCCACATCCACGAGGAAACCGAGCGGCTGATCACGCGCCCGGAGGGCGGCGACGATTTGGGGCATGCCGTTGTGTCCCTTCAATCGACGGAACCCTTTTGACCGCTTCCAGGACGCCCGCTGTGTCCCAGCGTAGCACCACCTGGCCGCCGCACCACAGCTTCACGTGCCGTTTCTCGTGCCGGGTTCGGGCGTTGTTGCATGACTCGAAACTGACCGTCAACGATCCCAACCCAGAGGCAAGTCACCGACCAATACTGTACGACTCTGGCCGACCGAGCTCGGTCATCTGGTTCAGGACGTTACACGCGACCACGGACTCGGCCACTCGCCCGCCTCGGGACCGGGCGCGAAGCCGATCCCCGAGAATCGATTGGTACCGAAAGCACGCATTCTCCACCCGCGCCTGGAGATGGTAGCCGGCCTCCTGCTTCCAGCGGCGCCGGCCGAGCGTCCTCACGTCCGTGATCGTGCGATCTCGCGCGCGCGACCGCGGCCGACGCCGAGACACCCTCGCGGTCTTGGACGGTGGAACCACGACAGTCGCGTCACGCATCCCCGCCGCTTCGTAGAACGCGACCGTCTCGTAGGCCGCGTCAGCGGTCACCCGTGCGATCTCATCGTCGACCGTCTCAATTAGGTCGATGCCAATGGTCGCGTCATCCACCGTCGGCTCGGTCAGCGCGTGAGCGACGATCACGCCCACTCGATCACCAGCAAGATGCAGCTTCGTCCAGCCTCGGTGGCCGCGTCCACCGTGTTTCACCGCAGCCCATTCGCCTTCGCCCACAATCGACAGTCCCGTGCTGTCGACGATGAGATGGATGGGTCCTCTCGATGGGATGCGGCGGAATTCAACCGCGAGAGACTGACTTCGTCGGGAGAGCGTGGTGTGGTCGGGGGCTGCGAGATCGACACCCATCAACGACAAGACCGACCGCAAGAAGCCTTCCGCTTGGCGCAAGGGCACCCGGAAGACAAGGCGGAGCGTCAACGCCGTCTCGATCGCACAGTCCGAGAACGTCTTCGGCGCGCCTGGTCGACCGGACGGCGACGGGCGCCACGCGTCCGTGGCGTCGGCAGAGAGCCACAGCGTCACGTCCCCTCGCTGGACCAAGGCCTGCTCGTACGCTGACCAATTCCCCACGCGATACTTCGTCTTGTACTTCGGATGGACCTTTGATCTCATGTCGAGATCGTGCACCCGCAGCGGTCACCGTGGCCAGAGAGCCTACAGCTGCCTCGTCGCAGCCGAAGGGTTGTGCACCAACGCCGTCAACCGCTGGCACGTACTGGGGTACCTCGCCTTCACCAACACTTAGAGCGCTTTTCATGACCGTGTGGCGGCTGAGTACCCGCAGTGCCGAAAATAGTTGCGGCATTCGTCAGAGCTCTCGCCATCGATTGCGCCGTCGAAGACCCCCGGTGCGAGCCACCGAGACCCCTTCGCGGGTCGCCCCGGGACACCAGGAAGCTTGACTACGTAAAGGCCCTCCTCACGCTCCGACCCGCCGACATCGGCGGGCAGGAGAGGAAGTTTAGATCAGGAGGGCCTGGCCAGCGGCGGCGTTTGCCCATAGCCATGCCGAGCATTGTAGTACGCTGGCCCTTGAGCGTCGCGTTGGAGGTGTCAGACATGTTCGGAACAAGAATGGGCTGTTCTTTCTGTGGCAGACGCGCCGCGGATGTCGCAAAGCTGGTGGCCGGGCCAACACGGATCTTCGGCAGAGTGTGCATCTGCGATCGATGTGCAACGCAGCACACGTTTTCGGCGAGTACCGTCAGCCGGATCAATAAGAGCCTGGATGGCCTGCTCCGGCGCTTTGCTCAGCGGCGGCTGGAGGAGGCGTCTCCCTACGTGATCTTGGATGCGCGCTACGAGAAGGTCCGCCTCGACGGGGTCATCCAGTCGCAGGCGGTGTTCATTGCGCTCGGGATCAACGAGGAGGGCCGGCGCCAGGTGCTGGGGGTGGAGCTGTCGAACCGGGAGTCACGATCGAGTTGGACGACGTTTGTGACGGGTTTGAAGGCGCGGGGCCTGCACGGCGTGGAGTTCGTCGTCTCCGACGATCACGCGGGAATCAAACGGGCCGTCCGGGAGCTGCTCCCAGAAGCGGTCTGGCAACGCTGCTCCGTGCATTTCCTCCGCAATGCCCTCGACTATCTGCCGCGCAAGGCCGACGATGACTGCCGCCAGGAGCTGCGCTGGCTCTACGACCGGCGCAACCTCAAAGAGGCCCAGCAGGACCTCCACGCGTGGCTCACCCGCTGGGCGACGCGCGACCCCAAGCTCACCGACTGGGTCGAAGCGCACATCGGCGAGACCCTGAACTGCTACAGCCTGCCGCGCCAACACCACACGCATCTCAAGGGCACGAACATGCGTGAGCGCCTCAACGAGGAGATCAAGCGGCGCACGCGGGTGGTCAGGATCGTTCCCAACGCCGCGAGCTGCCGACGGTTGGTCCGAGCCCTCTGTGCCGAAACCCACGAGGGCTGGCTCGAGGATCATCGCTACGTGAACATGGAGTTCCTGAAAGAACAGAAGAAAGAACTGCGGACCGCCGCCTAACCGATCACAGCCTCAGCCATGAATCTGCACTTGCACAACTTGACTTACACAACCATTCGTAGTTGAAATTCTGGACACCCACGGTTACAGATGTGTCCAGCGAGGTCGGAATTTCCTACAGCTTTGAGAAGACAATGCCCGTTAAGGCGATCCACACATTTTGTCAAGACGACGCGACACGAATATACGCCTGGGCTCGGTACGTCTTCTGGGCTGAAGTTGAAGGCCAGCAGTATGACACGTACGAGCTTGTGGAAGACGAGTCGCCGCTTGGAGTGGGCACCGTATTGATGCTGCACTTCTATTCGGCTTTGTGGGTGGCCATAGAGGCGTGGCGCAAGTGTCCATTGACGGACGAAACGATTGACGAACTGCTTACCGATCCTGCGTTCGAGCAGAACGTTCAGTTGTTGCGTCGGTTCCGAAACGGTGTCTATCACTACCAGCCCGATCTGATCAATGAGCGCGTGTTGGCGTTCTTTCGAGAGGGCGAGCATTCGGCCATATGGGCGTTTCTGCTGCGCGGTGAATTCAAGCGTGTCGTTTGGGAGATGGCACATCCTCCTGGTATCAACCCGAAGTCTCAAGATGAACTCGCAGACGCGATTCACGGCATTGTTGGTTGGCTCCCAGCAGACATAGCAGAGGCGGCTCCCCACAGAGCCGGCAAACAGTATCGGGAGACAGCAGAGATGATCATGAAAAGCGGAGATCGGAATACTGCCGAAGCGAAGGAATTACTCGCTGCAGTCAACCACGTTCGGTCGGTCGCGCACGAGGTGAGTTTGGATTGGAGCCGGCAAAAGCGCGCGATGATTGAAGCACTGAAAAGACAGAAGCGCGACTCGCTCGCCGGCGCCACCTAACACGGCATGCACCAGACGGCGTGCGGCGATCGTAAAGCGCCGCTGGTGATGCTTGGGCGTTAGCCAGACAACAACCGGAGCCTTCATGGGTTCACGCCAAGCCAGCATTCGGGCCCTTCTTGCCAAGATTGATGCCCAAGTGGGCAAGATCGAAGCTGAGTACAAGGAGTCACTGTATTCGCAGGCAATCGATCCAGAACTCAGAGTCGATCTCAAGAACGCCTGTGAGAATCTTCGATCCGTCCTCGACTATTTGGCTGCCGACATTCGAGATCGTTACTGCCCGACGGCGTCGAGTTTTGACCGCTTCTACTTTCCGATTCTTCCCGACAAGAAGACCTTCAACGCTCGGATCGATCAATGGTTTCCAGGACTCCGGAGATCAGCACCGGCAGTTGTCACTGCGCTCGAAGAGGTCCAGCCCTTCCAGTCTGGCCAGGAGTGGCTTGGTCAATTCAACCAAGTGAACAACATGAACAAGCATGGTGATTTGGTCGAACAGACTCGGGTCGAGAGTCAGCGAACGAAAGTGACTGGTCAGGGTGGAGGTCAGGTCAGTTGGGGCCCGGGCGTCACCTTCGGGGACGGTGTGTCGGTTATGGGTGTACCTGTGGGTGGCGAATTCGTAAGAATTCGATCTATCGCTCGATCTTCATGTCGCGGGAGCCGGAACCATCCGCGAAGTTCTCGCGATGGCGTGCGTGAGATGTGTTGCTGAAGTACTGCCCTGCTGCGCGATGGCGGGAACGCGGCAGACTCTGCAGGCGGGCGCGTCGACCCGCTCGCCACCGTCTTCGCTGTTCAGATTCACGCCGCGATCGGCGTCTGATAGAGTCCGCGGCAATGCGCGTCCCAGCGGTAGCGGTCGAGCCGTGCGACATCCTTTCGTATCGGGACGGGCGTCCGCCCGTCCAACGACGCATGGGCCCGATGCGCATTGTAGAAGTCCTGGAAGGCCACCAGTGTGTCTTCCAGGTCCGACGCAGACCAGAACAGCAGTTGATCCACGCATTCTCGTCGCAGCGTGCCGATCAACCGTTCGACAAACGGATGCGACAGCGGCACAGACGGCACACTCTTCACCTCGGTCACCTGCAGCACCCGCAGGTTGGCGCACCATTGGTGAAACCGATACAGCGGGTCGTGGTCGGAGCTGAGGCGCTTCGGACGCGAGAGCCCTCGCATCGCATGGTTGAACATGCGGCACAGGGCGCGGCCATCCACGGTTCCAGCATGGATGCCAAAGCCGACGATCCGCCGCGTGTATTGGTCCATCACCACCAGCACCCAATGGCTTCGCAGGGTCGCCGACTCGCACCGGAACAGGTCGATGCTCCACAGGCTATCTTTCGCATGCCCCAGGAATGTCAGCCAGGACGGACCACCCGAGCGGGGTGCCGGTCGATAGTGCGTGGCGAGCACTCGGCGCACCACGTCCTTGTCGATGTCGACCGCAAAGGCGAGCGCGATCTGTTGGGCGATCCGCGGACAGCCCCACCTGGGGTTGCGCCGCTTCATGTCGACGATGGCGTCGACCAGGTCTTTGGGCGGACCCTTGGGTCCTGTGCGGCGGCGCTTCGGTGAAAACAGCAGTCGGTATTTACGTTGGCGCAACGTTCGATGGAAGTTCAGGATCGTCGACGGTCTGAGCACGATCGCCGAGCGGAACACACGAGCCGGGCGCATGAACAGCGCACAGACACCGGCGAGGATCCGATCCGACACGCGGAGATTCGGCGCCCGGTGTCGCGAGCGATTGAGAATCAGCAGTTGATGCTTGACCAAGAGCGATTCGGCGACGACAGACCGTAGACCGCCGGGGCCCAGGAGCCGCGCCAGGGTGGCGATCAGGTGAACCAGTAGGATGATCGGGTCGCGCATCGGGACATCCTAGCGACCACGCCCAGGATCACAAGACTTGATAATCTCAACGGATTGCGGGGCTGATTAGCAATTCGCCACCCACAGGTTTCTCTTTGCGCCCGTGTTTTTCTTTTATGCGGTCCATGTGCGTCGTGAGACGATCCGTGGCGAGGCTCGCCAAGCCCTCGCGATGATCGTGCTGCTTGCGCTGGCCTGCGCCTGGGAATTCGTTAGCTTTCTCGACGCTGTGCAAAATGCAGTGGGTTCGCAGACCGGCTCGATCCTTCGAAGCACTCCGGGCGTCTTCCAGGGAATTCTAGTGAATTCCGGGATTTTTCCGTTGTCGGTTCAAGGCGCGTTCGCACTCATTGGTATCACCGGCACCGCTTTGGTTGTCATCGTCTCGCACTGGCAGGCGATTACAAGGGATCGCAAGGTATGGCTTGCGTTCGCCCTCGTCTCCTTGCTGATCGTGACAGGCATTGGCGTCAAGTTCCGAAATGTTACGCCAATCCTTCCACTAATACTTGGAATTATTACGTTTTACGCCCTTCTCGAGTCGCGCTACCGGCGACTTAAACTAGTCGGGCTTTCTCTGATTGGAGTGGCGAACCTCTTGGGCTGTATAAACCTGCTGCAGCATGAGGGTACTGCGAAAGGCTCCTGGAACACACCGGCGTTGCAAGTGGTGAGAATTCTCGACGAGCTTTCTTCTGATTGCGACTCAACCTTTGTTTTTACTCGAGATCCCCTACTCGCTTATCACACGAGCTCCGCAGGCTACCCAGTCCTAACTCCGAACGACCGAATTTCTCCGTCCGTCACGGTTCCCGCCGGAGCCTGTATGGCAGGGTTGATCACGTTCCACGGCTCGATGGATCGTGCAACTTTTGACTTAATCATGACGGATCTTAGCTTCGAGGCAGCACAGCGAGCATCCGTTGGCAGAGACCCATATGTTGCTGTCAAGCGATGGTTTGATCAGGATATTCCTGACTATTATGTCGATTTGAAAGTCTCGAAACCCCTCGAGACGCCGATGCGCTTCGACAGATGGAAGGAAGAGGTCGCTATTCGCGACTGAACACCGGGATCAGAACGGAACGCGGTGCCTGCACTCCCATCCAAGCGGCGTTCCAGTCAGATCGTGAAAACACACACTCTCTTTAGCCTTGACTGTCCACAAGTCTGGTGCTGGCGCAAGCTTCCCCGTCGAGTAGACAGTTCGACAGGGGACTGCATCGGCGTGTTAGACCTCGGCAGAAACGTAAGGGGCGGCACCCGGCCGAGGCTGTCGTGCGGCCGCTCCTGGTTGTAGCTGACGAGCCACCGTTCGGTGAGGGCTCGGACTTCCGCCAGCGATTCGAAGAGATACGCGTCGAGCACCTCGGTACGATAGGTGCGATGGAAGCTCTCGATAAAGGCGTTCTGATCGGGCTTGCCCGGCTGGATCTAGCGCAACGCGATCCCCCGCCCGTCACACCAGTCCACAAAGGCGTCGGCCGTCAATTCGGGGCCGTTGTCCATGCGAAGCGCAGCGGGTCGGACATGGAGCGCTATGAGCTCCTCCAAGACCCGAATCACCCGTCGGGCCGGAATCGACCGCCCGACGTCGATGGCCAAGCCTTCGCGATTGCCTTCATCCGGGATGGTCAACGCGCGAAAGCGACGACGGTCATAGAGCGCATCGGCCATGAAGTCCACTGCTCAGGTTTCGTTCAACACGGGCGTCGTCTTACTAAGGGGCATTTACCCCCCAGACCCTCGTCGACGTAATCCTGGCCGACCAAGAAGAGCGAGACAGGAGACACCCTCACGCTCATGGCAGCTGACCCGGAGCTCATAGACTTCACCGCCCCGTCCGACTCGGACTCGATGACATTCGAGTCAGAGGGCAATCAGGATGCATTGTTCGCACACGCACTGACGCGGATCGATGCCGCACTGCAAGGGACGCCGCTGACGCCGGTTCCAGGCGTCGCGCACCTGGTAGTTGGTCGGACGAACGAAGCCCGGGTCGAAGCTCGGCCGTCCCTGTTGCCAGAGTCGGCTGCATCACCATCCGTGAGACTGGACCTCGGGCGTGTCGCGCCTCCGCTGGCACGCCGCGCGATGGTTTGGATCGGGTCGGCCCTACTCCTTGGCAGCCTCGCCGGCTCATCGATCGCCACGGCTGTCGCTCTGGCCTGGATCGTTTAAGGCACAGCGTTCGGCGACGTACACCAGAAAGCCCGACACAGTTTATGTCGGGCTTTCTGCGTACCTGAGCCTCGCTGTCGGAATCTGGCAGTACGTCGTCCCCGTCTACTCCCGGGACGACCGAGACTGCTCGGACGCTGTGTACCGCGGCAACTGGTCTGTGAGCGCCGCCAACGGCTGGCCCTTCCTATCCTTCTTACTCAGTGTCGGATCGGTCACGGGCCAGTCGATCGCGATGTCGGGGTCGTTCCAGGCCAGAGTCATCTCGGTCTCTGGGTGATACTCCGCGGTGCACTTGTAGGCAAACAGTGCGGTCTCAGAAATCACGCAGAAACCATGGGCGAAGCCCGGTGGAACGTAGATCTGGCGCCGGTTGCTCTCGGACAGGGTCACGCCCGCCCAGCGTCCGAATTGCGGCGAGCCAAGGCGCACGTCGACCGCCACGTCGAACACCTCTCCAACCAACACGTAAACGAGCTTGCCTTGGGCGTACGGGTGCTGCAAATGGAGGCCGCGGAGAGTGCCACGACTCGATTCTGAGACGTTGTCCTGCACGAATGGTCCGGGGACGCCAGCTTTGGCGTAGCGCTGCGCAGACCAGCTCTCATAGAAGGACCCCCGAGGATCGTCGAAGACGGTCGGTTCGATCACGACAACGCCTGGAAGATCGGTTCCGCTCACCTTCATCACCAGGCTTGCCTCACGTCACCGTCCCTAGAGGTCCGGTAGCTGCAACAAGTACTTTCCATAGGAGGTCTTGGACAACGCCCGGCCAATCCGCTCGAGCTGCGGCCTGTCGATCCAGCCAGACCGGAAGGCGATCTCCTCAGGGCACGCCACCTGAAGACCCTGTCTGACCTCGATCGTCTGCACGAAGTTCGCCGCCTGCAGCAGCGCATCCGGCGACCCGGTGTCCAGCCACGCCGTTCCACGGCCGAGCTTCTCCACCCGCAGCGTTCCACGATCGAGGTAGAGGCGATTCAGATCGCTGATCTCGAGCTCTCCGCGTCCCGAGGGCCGTAGCTGCTTTGCAAGTCCCACGACATCGGCGTCGTAGAAGTACAGACCGGTAACCGCGTAATTAGACTTGGCTTGCTCCGGTTTTTCCTCGATCCCCACCGCCCGGCCCGCCGTGTCGAACTCGAGGACGCCAAACTCCGATGGGTTCTTGACGAAATATCCGAAGACTGTCGCGCCGGAGTCGCAGCCTGCGGCTCGTGCAAGGGCGGCGGGTAAGCCGTGCCCATAAAAGATGTTGTCACCGAGCACGAGGGCGCAGCCAGCACCGCCGATAAACCGCTCGCCGATGAGAAAAGCCTGAGCGAGACCCTCAGGCTTGGGTTGCTCAGCGTACTGGATGCCGATGCCCCAGCTGGAGCCATCACCCAAGAGAGCCTCGAACTGCGGCACGTCTCTGGGCGTGGTGATGACCAGCACATCCCGGATACCCGCCAACATCAAGGTAGTCAGCGGGTAGTAGATCATCGGCTTGTTGTAGACCGGCATCAGCTGCTTGCTGCACGACCTGGTCAACGGATGCAGCCGCGTGCCTTCGCCTCCCGCCAGAACGATGCCTTTTTCAATCACGACTCTGTTCCCAGTCGGTCGGTGACCTCGGCGCTGCTGGCTCTCTCTCGCCCTGATTCTATAGTAGGCACGTGAACGGGCTCCTCGTTCGAACATCGCTCCATATGAAACAGCAGGCGCAGCTCTAGCAGCCCGTGGTGAAAGTCACCGAATTAGATCGATCGCCAGAAGTGATCATGCGTACTCCACTGACGCGCATGGCCATGGGCAAACGACGGCGACGTCCCAAGCAGACGTCGATGTGGGTCGCCGCACAAGATCTGCCTCGCAGCGCCGCGCACCCGTTCTACACGCGACTGAATCACATTCTCGAGAGAGCGGATTTCGACGGGTACGTCGAGTCGCTCTGTCAGCGATTCTACGCGGATGAGATCGGCCGGCCGAGTTTGCCGCCCGGCCGGTATTTCCGCGTGTTGCTGCTCGGGTACTTCGAAGGGCTCGACTCCGAGCGGGCGATCGCGTGGCGGGCGGCCGAGTCGTTGAGCGTGCGGAGCTTCTTGGGGCTGGAGCTGCACGAAGCGCCGCCGGATCATTCGACGGTCTCGCGGACGCGTCGGCTGATCGACCTGGAAACGCATCAGGCTGTCTTCGCGTGGGTGTTGCAGCGACTGGCTGAGGCGAAGCTTGTCAAGGGCAAGACGATCGGTATCGATGCGACGACGCTGGAAGCGAACGCCGCCCTGCGAAGTATCGTGCGGCGCGACACCGGCGAGGCGTATCAGGACTTCTTGATCCAGCTCGCCCAGGCCTCGGGGATTGAGACCCCGACGCGTGCCGATCTGGCGCGCATCGATCGGAAGCGGAAGAAGAAAGGCTCGAACGACGACTGGACCCATCCGCACGATCCTGACGCAAGAATCACCAAGATGAAGGACGGCCGCACGCACCTCGCGCACAAGGCGGAGCAGGCGGTCGACCTCGACACCGGCGCGGTCGTGGCGGTGACGGTGCAGGACGCCGATGAAGGCGATGTGGCGACGAGCCGCGCGACGCTGATCACCGCGGCGGAGCACATCGAGACCGTGGTGCCTGCGGGCCGTCTTGCCGAGGTCGTCGGGGACAAGGGCTATCACAGCAACCAGGAACTCGTCGATCTTGAAGCCATCGGCCTCCGCAGCTACATCTCGGAACCAGATCGCGGCAGGCGTAAGTGGAAAGACAAGGCGGAGGCGCGCGACGCCGTCTACCGAAACCGTCGGCGTCTTCGCGGCGCGCGCGGGCAACGCCTGCTGCGCCGGCGCGGGGAACGACTCGAACGCCCCTTTGCCCATCTCTATGCCACCGGGCGGCTACGCCGCGTATACCTGCGGGGGCACGACAACATCCTCAAACGCGTCCTGCTGCACGTTGCTGGACTGAACCTTGGGTTGCTGATGCGGACGCTCACGGGTGTCGGGACACCCCGCAGTCTTCAGGGGCATGCGGTGGCGTGTCTTCGGCTGTTGTGGTCGCTCATGCGACTCCCGGAGACGCGTTGGGGCGCGCCGTGGATCTTATCTCGACCTACCATCGCCGCCAACGACCTCCGCGTGGGGCACTGCCATGTCTGGGCCGACCCGTCGTTCGGTGGTGCTTTCACCACGGGCTGCTAGACTGTCCCGCTCGATGTGGTCCATTAGCGCGTAACTGAAGATTACGATACCCGTCATCTCAAACATCTCTTCAACGGTCGCGATGATTCCGTACGTAAGGTCAAGTCCGTAGCCGCTGCGGTAACTGCCCCCGATCATTTCGACACCCAGAGCGCCAGCCAAGGTAGACCGCTCCGGCAATGACAAAGAGGTTGCGTGTTCCCTCTTCCTGGAGAAACACGAACTTGGAATAGACAAGCCCCGAAGGGAACCAGGCACAGAAACGCCGGGATCACCCACGCATAGTACATCGGAGCGGAAGGCCCCAAGAGCTCTCGCAGTGGTCCGGTTGACAACTCATGTATTCCGGTTGCTTCGTCCAGCGACAGCAGCGCCGAATATCGCCGCGAGTCCGGCCCAGTGCCACGTGTGTGGCCGCTGCTTCAGACGGGAGCCGACGGCGATCAAGACAAGTAGCACCGAGCAGGCGAGAAGGGTGCATGCCGAGTACCACGTTGGGATCTTTCCTTCGCTGCTGACCTGAAAGAGCAATACGAACAGTCGTTCTGCGTCTGACAGATCTTCGGAGTAGCGAAGCCAGACTGCCGGAATATTCAGCAGGTGTATGGCTGCGACTGTACACGTGAGCCAGACGCACACAGTACGCTTGTCGATGAATATTGTCACGCCGCGTCTCCCAAGAAGCGCCTCTCCCAAGGCATTGGGAGACCAGAAAGTGCCGTCACGGTACACAAAAGCCTGCCCCCATCGCGACAAAATGACGTCGTCTACTCGAGGCTGCTCAGGTCTAGCCGCATCTGCACGCCTCCGTTGATGGCTAGCTGCGTGCACCAGCCGATGACGATGTCCGTACCGCGAGCCCAAACAGCCCAAATACGCACGGGCGCCGAGCTCCGCATCTCACTCTCCCAGGTGCAGGCAGTGCAGTGGAGAGTTTTTGCCGCGGTTCTGTGCCTGAATTGCCTGGCGCTCGTCCTGTCACACGGGTTTGGGTACTACGACCGAAACGCCGAGGGCGGAGGTGATGTCGCCGGTGGGCAGATTACACAGCTTGCGAAGGGGGTCATTCCGCTCGTTCATCTTGACTATGAGAGAAACCTGCCAACACTGTTCTCGGTCATCCTGATGCTGCAGGCTTCTTTTTTGTCGATGACGATCGCGACTCGGCGAGTACGACGGCGCGTGGCGTGGGGCTTCCTGGCGGTGATCTTCTCTGCGTTGGCACTTGATGAATTTGCTTCTATCCACGAGGAGCTCATCACGCCAGTTCGGTCACTCTTGGGCAGCTCCGGATTCTTCTATTTTGCCTGGATCATTCCGTATGGCGTAGTCGTCGCACTGATGGCTGTGGGGCTCTTTCGTTGGTTCTTTGAGCTGCCGACGTCGACCCGGCGTCGGCTGGGTATCGCGGCGGCAGTGTACCTGGTCGGTACTCTCGTGCTCGAAGGCGTCGGAGGATGGCACTATCAAAGCGTTGGTGACCGCTTCGACGTGACGTTCGATCTTTTCGTCACGGCCGAGGAGAGCCTCGAAATGATCGGACTGATACTGTTTGGCCGTGCCGCGGCGGAGTATTTGACCCATGACGTCGGTCTTCAGCGAGTCCGCCTCGCACGATAGTCAATATCCTGCCTCAACCTCCGCCAGACCGATTTCCATAGTTCTCTTCCATCCATTTCCGGTATGCACCGCTTCTGACTTGCGCGACCCAGGATGCGTTGTCGAGATACCAGCGGACTGTCCGACGGAGTCCGGAATCAAAGGTCTCACGCGGTTCCCAGCCACCCTCGCGCCTCAGTTTGGATGAGTCGATGGCGTAGCGAAGGTCATGTCCCGGTCGATCAGCCACGAATGTGATCAGCGCCTCGAGCTCGGTCTGCGCGCAGTCAGTCTCCTCGGCGACGATACGGCAGACGTCGTGCACAACCTCGATGTTGGTGCGCTCGCTGTTACCACCGATGTTGTACGTGTCGCCCATCGTCCCGTGTTGGATGACGTGCCAGATCGCCTCACAGTGATCCTCGACATACAACCAATCCCGCACGTTCAGACCCTCGCCGTAGACCGGCAGCGGCTTCCGCTCCAACGCGTGGAGAATCATCAGCGGAATCAGCTTCTCCGGGAACTGATAGGGTCCGTAGTTATTGGAGCAGTTGGTGAGCTTGAACGGCAGGCCGTACGTCCGCCCATAGGCGCGGACCAGATGGTCGCTAGCGGCCTTCGACGCGGAATAGGGGCTAGATGGATCGTAGCGCGTCGACTCGGTAAAGGCACCGGTCTTGCCAAGTGACCCATACACCTCGTCGGTGCTGACATGGTGGAAGAGATGGTCCGGGCCAGGCTTCAGGCCACGGTACGCCTCGAGGAGCTGGAAGGTGCCCTCGATGTTGGTACGAACGAAGGTCTGGGGTGAGGTGATGCTCCGGTCGACATGGCTCTCGGCCGCAAAGTGCACGACGATGCCCGGTTGGTGGTACTCGAAGAGTTTCTGGATGGCCGGGCCGTCGGCGATGTCGATCCGTTCGAACGTATAGTTCGGGGCGTTGGAGACAGCACGGAGGTTGGCGAGATTCGCAGCGTAGGTCAGCTTGTCGACGCAGACGAAGTGATGCTCCGGATGCAACGGCACCACCAGGTTCAGGAAATTCGACCCGATGAATCCGGCTCCGCCAGTGACGACTATCCTCATCTCGGGCCCCGCAGCGACGAGGATTCTATCGGAGGACCGATCACGCCGATCGCCGATCCACAACCCGTAACCGTCGTTCCGGTGTGGACAGCAGACGCGACAGGGCGGCGGCCGTTTGCGCGACAAACGGTTCAGCCAGCATCGCGTGCGGATTGAGGTCGAGGTTGATGTTCGTGACGCCTTCGAGCGCGAGACCACTCCAGCCCATGTCCGGATCGGGAAAGGCCGAGTAGTTCCGCGTGGGCTTGAGATTCGTCACGACGCCCCGGTACGGCCTTGGCTGATACCGCATCGCCGCCGCGACATTCAGTCTGTGAATGCGTCCTTGGAGCGAGTCCTCAGTGGCCCTCCTGCGTCGGAAGATCGAGTTCGCGATCAGGCTCAGCTCTCCGTCGCGGGCAGTTCGAATCTTCTGCGCCATGTACGAGCGCCAGGTGCTATATGGAGCGTGAAGAAGATTTCGGAGATGAAAATAGGCCTTCTCGGTCAGATTCCGGGGGGTGCCAACCGGCTCCATCCGCGAGAGATTGTAGCTATCCAACAGCGCCAGTAGCGCGACCTCATCATCGCTGTCTTCGAGTTGACGGGCCATCTCGTAGGCAATGAGGCCTCCGAGGCAATAGCCACCCAGGTGATAAGGGCCGCTCGCCTGCACTGTCTTGACTTCTTTGACGTAGGTCTTGGCCATTTCCTCGATTGAGGATAACGGTTCCGAGCTCCCATCCGACCCACGTGATTGCAGTCCGTAGAACGGAAACTCCGCGCCAAGCGTCCTCGAGAGGTCCCTGTAAAAGAGCACATTGCCACCTGCCCCATGCACGCAAAAGAACGTGGGCTTCGTGCCTTCGCTTTGGATCTCTACCAGACTCCGAGGACCATGGTTGGATTGTCGTCGGTTCCCGATTTCGGCGGCGAGCTCGGCGATCGACCCGGCACGAAGGAGGGTACTCAACGGCAACCTGATGCCATATGCTCGGTGAATCTCGTTGAAATACTTCACGGCGAGAAGCGAATGGCCTCCCGCGTCGAAGAAGTTGTCGTGCCTGCCGACGCTCGGAAGCTGGAGAATCGTCTTCAGCAGTCTCTCGAGCCCCACTTCGATCTCCCCTCGTGGCCGCTCGTCTTCACCGTTCTTCTGCGGCGCGGCGTTCTGTGGCTTTGGCAACGCCTGTCTGTCGACCTTACCATTCGGGGTCAGGGGAAACGCGTCGAGTGCCACGACCCTAGTAGGGACCATGTAGTCGGGCAGTGTCGCCTTGACGGCCTGCCGAAGCTCGGTCTCGCCGAACGGAGCACCTTCCGCCGTCCGCACATAGGCCACAAGCCTCTTGTCACCTGGTCGGTCCTCTCTGGCGACCGCGACGGCCTGCTCGATGCCGGCCTGAGCGGTCAACACCGACTCGATCTCGCCGAGCTCTACACGTAGCCCACGGATCTTGACCTGAAAGTCGACGCGCCCGAGGCACTCGATGCTGCCATCGTCGCGGAACTTGGCCAGGTCTCCGGTGCGGTAGATGGGTTGCCCCTCCCTGAACGGACTCGCGATGAATTTCTGGGCGGTGAGGGTGGGCTGACCGAGGTAGCCTCGGGCCACCCCATCGCCGCCGATCATGAGCTCTCCCGCTGCGCCGATGGGCCGTGGCTGAAGGGCGTCATCCAGGATGTAGAGTTGTGTGTTGGCGATCGGCGTCCCGATATGGATGTTGGCGGGTTCCTCGATCTTGCAGCACGATGACCACACGGTCGTCTCGGTCGGCCCATACATGTTCCAGAGCTCCGCGCATCGCGGCAAGAGCTGCTCGGCGAGGTCTGCGGAAAGGGCTTCCCCGCCGCAGAGGACCCTGAGCCCGGGCGACCCGGTCCATCCTGTCTCGATGAGCATGCTCCAGGTGGCAGGCGTGGCCTGCATGACGGTGACACCGTGCTGACGCAAAGCATGCTGAAGGGCTTCCGGGTCGTGGGCGGTGACTCTCGAAGCCAGCACCACCGTTGCCCCAGCGTACATCGGCAGGAATAACTCGAGGACGGCAATGTCGAACGACACCGTGGTGACGGCAAGCAAGACGTCGTCACGACCGAGACCTGGCCGCTCGGCCATAGCCTGCACGAAGTTGACAGCGGCTCGGTGCTCGATCTGCACACCCTTGGGTCGTCCGGTGGAACCAGAGGTATAGATAACATAGGCCAGCTCCTCGGGCCCGGCCAACGGATCCGGGCGTGAGACCGGCTGGCCTTCGATGCTCTCGGCGTCGTCGTCGAGGCTCAGGACCTGGCATGGGATCTTCTCGAGACTGCTGACCACGGTCGCCTGGGTGACCAGAATCGTAGCGTCCGCGTTGTCGAGAACGTAGGCGATGCGGTCGGGCGGATAGGCCGGGTCGAGCGGCACATACGCCGCTCCCGACTTCAGAACAGCCAACAGCGTTGCCACCATGTCGGGTGATCGCTCCAGGCAGACACCAACCAGCCGACCCGGCCGAGCCCCCATCTCTCTGAGCTGGTGAGCGATGCGGTTCGCGCGTTGCTCCAGCTCGAGGTATGTGAGGGACCGCTCGCCAAAGACCAGCGCCGTGCCCGAGGGATCGCGGTCGGCGGTCCGCTCGAAGAGGGAATGCAGGACACCATCGCGCAGGTACTCTCGCTCTGTAGCGTTCCACTCCTCCAGCATGAGACCCCGCTCCCTCTCGGTCAGCAGCGTCAGTTGCGACAGAGGTTGGTCGGATGATTCGAGCGCCTGTTCGAGAACCCGTCGCCATTGAGACAACCACCGGACAACCGAGCTGTGCTCGTAAAGATCGGAGTTGTACTTGGCATCGAGAGACAGATCCCGATCGCCCTGCAAGAGATCGATGGTGACGTCGAAGAAGTTGAATGCCTTTGGCGGCACCGTCACCTGCGTGGCGAGATCGCCAAGCTTGGCGTGGTGCACACGAACGAGGTTCAGCGAGACGGAGACCAACGGCACTCGACTCGAGTCGCGTGACATCTTGAGCTGCTCCGAGACCTTCGAGTAGGTGAACTGCTGATGATTCCTCGCTTCGAGCAGCCGCTCCTTCACCTCCCGCACGAGATCCCCAAACGTCTGCTCTCCGCGTGGACGCGCGCAGATCGGGAGCAGGCTGGCACAATGCCCCACCAAACTGTCAGTTCCCTCGAGGTCGCCGAGGCCACTCGAGAGCTGGCCGGCGTGCGGAATTCCAACGACGACATCAGACTGCCCCGTGAGTCGGAAGAGCAGCGCCATCATGCCGGCCAACATCAACTGAAAGACGGTGCACTCGTACTCCTGGCTTGCCCGTTTGACCTTGGCGTAGAATTCCTCGCCCAGCGACTCCCGGCGGTGTCCCGCCGCGAACGTTTTGACCGCCGGCCGGGGGTGGTCGGAGGGCAACTCAACCACACTGAGCGGGTTCCGGAAGGCCTCCAGCCAGTAGTCCCTGGCCGCTGTCTCCTGTGCCTTCGTCTCGTCATGAGTCAGCCAGGAGACGTAGTCCCGATACTGGAGGGCCGGCTTGAGGGATGAGGTGACGCCAGCTTGGGCTTCCGTATACACGGTGCTCACTTCATCAAGTAGCACGGCGAGTGACCATCCATCGGCGATGATGTGGTGAACGACGAGTAGCAATAGGAATCGTTCCGGCCCCTGCGTGAACAGAATCGAGCGAAACAGAGGACCGGTTTCGAAATCGAACGGTTCGAGGATCCGCTCGCGAATGCGGCCCTCGACGTCCTCTTCGCTGGCACGGGCATCTAGCTCCTCGACGTCCAGGACCTGCTCTCGCCGGGACGCGATTACCTGAGTGCTGCCGTCGCTGGCAAAGGTGATACGGAGTGCGTCATGCCGATTGACGACTTCTTGGATGGCCGACGCAAGGAGTGCTTGGTCGAGCACCCCTTCTATCTGGACGACGTAGGATTCATGGTACGTGGCCGCGGCGTCGGAGCTGAGTTGGGACGCCAGCCAGATCTCTCTTTGGTCGTCGCTTACCGCGATGCGAGCCGGCGTGGGAGCGTTGCCCTCCTCGAACCCGACACGATCTCGCGTCGAATCGTTCAGCACCGCATCGGCGATGACGTCGAGTTTCTGGGTGAGCGCAGCGAGTTAAACTTGGATGCCCTCGAGTGTCTGCCGGGTGCTCTGAGCGTCGGGGGCTGTTTCTCTTACCCGCGTTGGAGCAGTCGACGGCTCGGCCGGTCGGCACTCGTCGCTCAGGTGTTCGGCGACCGCGTCGATCGTAGTGAGCTGACCGGCCAGCTGTGGGAAGGTGATGGCGACGTCGAATTCTCGGTCGATCGCGCGACACACTTGCGATAGAAAGAGGGAATCGAACCCCAGCTGGAGAAACGTGCTGGACGAATCGAGTGACGACTTGTCGATGCCAGACAGCGTGTGCACGATGTCGGTAACGCGATCAACGAAACGCGCCGTTCCTGGGATCAGTTCACCGTCGGGGTTTGTAGACGTATCCACGGGCTCGGCCGCGTCTGAGCCACGAGATGGTCCACCGATAGCTCCGATATCGGCGTCCACCCAATACGATTCGCGCTCGAACGGATAGGTGGGGAGCGCCACTCGATGGCGCTCCTGGTTTGCGTAGAATCCGCTCCAGTCGATCTCCGCCCCGCCCTGCCACAACATGCCGAGCGCACGGATCATGCTGTACGACTCAGGACGCCCCGCCGTGTCGATCGGGAGAGAGGCTATCGAGAACCGCTTGGGTCCGAAGGCTGGATCCTGTTTGGCGAGTGTTGATAGGGTAACACCTGGACCCACTTCCAGTAAGAGGTTCCCCTCGTCTTTCAGCAGGGTGGCGATACCGCTGGAAAACCGAACGGCGCTGCGGAGGTGCCGAGCCCAATACTCGGGTTCGACCGCCTCGGAGTCGTTGATCCAATCTCCTGTGACATTGGACCACGGCAGTCTCGGACAGTTGAGCGTGATGCTTTGGAATAGCTCGACAAAGGGAGCCATGACCGGCTCCATCATCGACGAGTGGAATGCGTGCGACGTCTGAAGAACACGTGTCATGACGCCGTTCCGCTTGAGCTCGGCCCCGAGTCTCTCGATATCCGGCGTGGGACCGGAGACGACGCACAGAGAAGGAGAGTTTTCTGCAGCCAGGCTGATCGACCCAGTCACGAAGGGCGCAACCTCTTCAGACGGTCGACAGACGGCCAGCATCGATCCGGTGGGCTGCTGCTGGATCAATCGCCCCCGCGCCGCGATGAGTTTGAGGCCATCTTCCACTGAGAAGACACCCGCAAGGTAGGCAGCGACATATTCGCCGACGCTGTGCCCGATTATGGCCGAAGGGTTGACGCCCCACGACATCCACAGTCTGGCCAACGCCAACTCGGTTACGAACAGCGCCGGTTGCGTAACCTCCGTTTGCCGAAGTCGCTCGGATGCCGCATCGCTGTCCGCTGCATCGGGATAGAGAATCCCTCTCAGGTCGACACCGAGCGCTAGTGTGAGCGACTCTGAGCACTCATCGACGACCTGCCTGAAGACCGGCTCTGTCTGATAGAGCTCACCGCCCATCTGAACCCGCTGGGCGCCCTGCCCAGGAAACATGAAAGCGACCCCGGCACGTCCTGCCTCCACGCGACGCCGCTCCACGCGTTCCGTGTCTCTGGACTCGAGCACCTCAATCGTGTCCCGATCGTCGCGTGCCACCGCAAACGCCCGATGGACAAACCGCCGCCTCCCGGCATTCAGGGTAAAGGCCGTATCCGCAAGGTTGAGCTCCGGGTTACTGCGGAGACATTGCCCCAGGCGGTCGCAGCTGGCCTCGAGCGCCGACTCGCTCCGTGCCGACAGCGTCACGAGTTGGAACTCCCTGGCGACGTCGACTGAACGATGTTGCCGTGGGGCCTCCTCCACAACGACATGGGCATTGGTGCCGCCGATCCCGAACGAACTGACTCCGGCGCGCAACGGCCCGCCGGCGTTCGTCCATTCGGTCAATCTGTCGACCACATAGAACGGACTGTTCGCGAAATCGATCTTTGGGTTCGGCTCAGTGTAGTGGAGCGTGGCGGGAATCTTCTTGTGTCTCAGGCACAGCGCCGTCTTGATGAGACCGGCGACGCCAGCCGCGACATCGAGATGCCCGATATTCGACTTGACGGAACCGATGGCGCAGAACGCCTTCGCCTGAGTGCCTCTGCGAAAGGCCTTCGTGAGCGCGGCGATTTCGATTGGATCGCCCAGCGGCGTGGCCGTACCGTGCGCCTCGATATAGGAGATGCTTTCGGGTGGCGTCCCGTCGAAGGCGTGCGCCATTTGAATGACCTCGGCCTGACCATTGACGCTTGGCGCCGTAAAGCCCGCCTTGTCCGCACCATCGTTGTTGACCGCATACCCCTTGATGACAGCCAGTACATGATCTCCGTCTCGGAGCGCATCCTCGAGTCTGCGAAGCGCGACAACCCCGACACCATCGCTGAACAGCGTGCCGTTGGCGTTCTTGTCGAACGGGCGGCAATGGCCGTCCTTCGAGATCATTCCTCCGTCGCCGTGGATGAAACTATGGGTTGGTGGGAAAACGATGTGCGCTCCACCGGCCAGCGCGAAATCGCAGTCGAAGTTCAGCAGGCTCTGGCAGGCGTGGCAGACCGCGACCAGCGATGTGGAACAGGCCGTCTGCACCGTCATCGCGGGACCGCGCAGATCCAGCTTGTAGGAGATGCGTGTGGCGATGAAGTCCTTCTCGTTCAGAAGAAGAGCTGGAAGAACACCGAAGGCATCCAAGACATCTGGTCTCTTCTGCAACTGGTAGGCGTAATACGTGTTGATTCCTACACCGGCAAAGACCCCAACGGCCCCTGGCATCTGCTCGGGCTCGTACCCAGCATCCTCGAGTGCCTCCCATGCGGATTCCAGAAAGACCCGCTGCTGCGGGTCCATGATCTCCGCTTCCTTGGGAGAGTAGCCAAAGAATGCGGCGTCGAACCGGTCTGCCTCGAACAGGATCCCGCGCGCAGACACCGGGCTCGACCGTGTCGACTTTGTTTCGATCCCACGGATCTTGAGCTCTTGATCGGTCGAGCGGGTCACGCTCTCGCGTCCCTCGCAGAGGTTCTTCCAGAATTCCCTGTAGTTTCGAGCATCGGGGAATCGTGCTGCGAGGCCAACGATCGCAATTCCCGCTGCGGGCTCTGGCGGCCAATCACTCACGACGTCAACTCACCCTTCGCCTTCTTCGCGACAGCGCGTCGCGTCTCTTCTGCGCTTGTTCGTCCAGCGCGCGTTCGTCAACTTCCTTAGACTCGACGCCACGTTCCACTGGAGAAGCAGTCACGGCTCCGTGATTGACATCACCGTCGCGTGACACTCGAGATGTACCCTGAAGCTCCCCCACATACCTGGCGAGTCCTTCGACGGTCGGGTATTGAAACAGAACGACACTGGAGATGTTCACATCCAGTATCGCGTCGAGATCGGCATGTATCTGCTCCAGCATCAGCGAGTCGCCTCCGAGGTCGAAGAAGTTGCTTCGCACGCCGACGTCGTCGACGCCCATTGCCTTCCCCCAGATCGCCGCGATCGATTTTTCGAGCTCGGAACTGGGTGCGACATAGTCAGGAGCGACCTCCGCGGGGCGGCGGCTCTGACTCGCGTCACTGTTTGATGCGACTGAAGCGACTGACCCGATTGGCGCGATTGACGCCTCGGCTTCGTTTGGGTCCGCGACCGCACCGGTGGCCACAAACAGCAGGCGCGTGATGCAATGGTGGGGATGACGAAGCATCGCCTTCCAACTTTGGACCATCTCCTCGAAAACCGCTCGATCGAGAAACCCAGCCTTGACTAGCTGGGCCGGGATGCCCACACCCTCGGCCTGGAGAAACGCGCTATCGCCAAGAATCTGGCTATGCGAGGCTTCCATATCAAAGCCGACCACGGGTCATAGTCCCCCGGTACCGGAATATCCCCGCGCTTTCCGAATTTCAGACTTTGACCCCCGAGCACTCTCCAGCGGCCATCAGGTTCAAACACCGCGATCTCGGCGGCGCCGTCGCCGTTGTAGTCCCCGGGCACCGGAATGCTCTGGCTCGAACCCAGGCGATAGTCGCCCTTGCGTCGATAGCCGGTTCCGGAGGTGTACACGACCCATGTCCCGTCCGAGGGATTCCATGACGCGATGTCGGCCACCCTGTCGCCGTCGAAGTCTGCCGTTACCGGCACTACATTTGAGCCGCGATTCCCTCCATCGTCGACGAACAGCTCCAGGCCGCTCGATCCCCGCACGTGCCACTCGCCCCGCCCAGGACGGTAAACGCCCAGGTCATCCAGCGAGTCGGCGTCGAAGTCAAGATCTCCACGACCCTTCGTCGAGGACGGTGGAACCGGGGTCGCGTGAGGAACAGGATCTGGGGTCGGGCCGAGATCAGGGTCGGCCTGTTGATCGGAACCCGGATTGGGCGTTGGGTCGACGGGATCAGGGTCAGGCGGCGGCTCGGCCGCTGGCTCAGGCGTCGGGTCGACGAGATCCGGGTCGGGCGGCGGCTCGGCACCCGGCTCTGGTTCGGGCTCCGGTTCGGGTTCGGGCTCCGGTTCGGGTTCTGGTTCCGGCTCCGGTTCGGGTTCTGGTTCCGGCTCCGATTCGGGCTCGTGTTCCGGCTCCGGTTCGGGCTCAGGTTCGGGCTCTGGTTCGGGTTCGGGCTCTGGTTCTGGCTCCGGCTCTGGTTCTGGTTCCGGTTCGGGCTCCGGTTCCGGTTCTGGCTCCGGTTCAGGTTCGGGCTCTGGTTCCGGTTCGGGCTCTGGTTCCGGTGCGGGCTCAGGTTCCGGCTCCGGTTCGGGTTCCGGCGGCGGTTCGGGTTCCGGCGGCGGCGGCGGTGGCAGCGGAGCGGTCGCTACACCAGACACCTGGCTGGATGGTACGCTCTCCACTCCAGCAGCCGTACCTGAGCGAACGATGATGTAATACCTCCGACCGTCGACCAGGCCGTTGATCGTGTATGACGTGACATCACCTACGTCGACCTCATCTGTGTACGCCCCGCTATTCTCACCCCACTCAATGATGTAGCGGTCGACGCTGGGGTCCGAGGCTGCGTCCCAGGCCAGGGTGAGTGAGGCCGTACCAGCAACCGCAGGCGTCGCGAGCGCTAGAAGGAGCGTCAGAACCAGAAGGATGACGAACGAACTCACCCGTGGCCGGGGCGAGCACGGAGCCGTAGAGGAATGTAGGTCTGCCATATGAGCACAACAGGACCAGCCGGTGCTGCCTGTTGGCACTCAACTGTGCAAATCGGTTTCCCATTTGAGGTTAGGTGGGGATACGTGAACTTCCAGGTAGGACTGTTAAGTTCGAGCGCACCCAAGGCGTCGTCGAACCGATGAATTGGTCGGATATCCGACAGGGGTTCCCGCTCGTCATCCCTGCCTAGCGGATCCATCACGTCCTGCCGGGGAGGGCGGCAAAGGCTCGTCGATCGAGCCTGATCGCCGCCGGTTTCTGAACGCGGCGGGCTACCGCTTGGGCCAACGCCCTCTCCCTTTCCACTCCACCCCGGAGCCACTACCTGAGCCGGTGTCACCGTTCGTTTCGGACCCACCACCGGCCGCGGAATCACCGCCAGGCGGTGCCGGGTCGCCACCCGACTCGGGGTCAGTCTCCACCTCGGAACCCGAGCCGGATGCGAGCACGCGGAAGGGTGCCACACCGATCGGGATATCACCGCTTTCCCCATAGCGGATCTGGTCGCTCGTGCCGGTACTCGGGTTGAACAGCAACCAGGTGCCATCACTCGGCCGGTAGACGACGACCTCGGCGCGGCCGTCACCATCCGCATCCATCGGGACAGGTTCGTCACCGGGCTCTCCGAACTTCACTCTGAACTGATCTCGCACATACCACATTGACGTCGATGGCCGATAGACGGCGAGGTCGATCAGCCCGTCGCCGTTGTAGTCGGCCGGTACCGGCACATCGCCTGCCGCACCAAAGTGAGCTTGGAATTGATCCGAGACATACCATCGACCGTTGGACGGTCGGAACACGGCGGGATCCACTGCGCCGTCGCCGTCATAGTCGCTCGGCACCGGGATATCCCCACGTTTTCCGAGTCGCCGATTCTTTTGCCCCTTGATTCTCCAGCGACCATTTGGATCGAATACCGTAAGCTCGGCATCACCGTCGCCGTCGTAATCCGCGGGCACCGGGATGCTGACCTCAGAACCAAAGCGGCTGCTGCTTGTGCGTCTGAAACCGCTACCAGACGCGTAGACGACCCATCGACCGTTCGAAGGGTTCCACGAGGCGATGTCGGCTGTCCCATCACCATCGAAATCTGCTGACATCGGCACGACGTTCGCACCGCGATTCTCCCCATCGTTGACGAACAGCTCTAGCCCGCTCGACCCGCGCACGTACCACTCGCCCCGCGACGGACGGTAGACACCCAGGTCATCTATCGAGTCGGCATCGAAGTCGAGTCGAAGACCTTCCTGCGCGGACTCCGGACTAGGATCGAAGGTCGGGTCCGGTTCCGGATTGGTGGGGTCCAGTTCGGGATCGGTCGGGGCCAGTTCAGGATCGGTCGGGGCCGGTCCTGGATCGGTCGGGACCGGTGCCGGATCGGTCGGGGCCGGTGCCGGATCGATCGGCTCCGGTTCAGGCTCGGGCTCTGGCTCGGGTTCAGGTTCAGGTTCAGGCTCAGGCTCCGGCTCGGGTTCCGGCTCTGGCGGAGGCGGCGGAGGCGGAGGCGGCGGCGGAGGAGGCGGCGGCGGCGGCGGACCGGCCGCTACACCAGACACCTGGTTGGAGGGTGCACTCTCTACTCCACCAGCCGTACGGAAGCGGACGATGATGAAATACGTGCGACCATCTATCAGGCCATTGATCGTGTATGCCGTGACATCACCCACGTCGATCTCGTCTGTGTAGGCCCCGCTATTCTCACCCCACTCAACGATGTAAGTGTCGGCGTCTGAGCTTGCGTCCCAGGCCAAGTTGAGTGAGGCCGTCCCGGCCACCGCCGGCGTCGCGAGCACGAGAACAAGAAGGATGACGACGGAGGCGGCCCGAAGCCAACGGGAACAAACGGTTCTACAGGCGTGTATTTTTTGACATATGAGCACCACAGGAACAGCTGGGGCTGCCTGCTGGTGCTCAGTGGTGCAAGAGATTTTCCGCCAAGAGAACCGTGTGAGATACGTGAACCTACGGGCAAGACCGTCACCCTCCAGGGGCCTCTGGACTCCGACGAGGAAACGGATCAGTCGGGCATCGTACAGGTCTGTCAACCGCTCTTCAGACAAGGCCGCTGTGCGGCGCAGCATCAGTTGAGTAAATGATTCACGCTCGAAGAATATGGCTGGGTAATCCTGTCCAGTTGGTCATCCGCAACCCGCGACGTGGGTCAGGCCTGGTGTTGGAACCTGTTCTAGTGTCCAGGCCAGCCAAAGCGTTGAACCTCGACAACGAACGGAGGCGAGAAGACAAACAACATCGGCTCTGACCACGCACCGCACATCGTGGGGCCGCACGCTCGCACCTCAAGGAGGTGCTGGCCGATCGGCATGTCCGGAAGCGGCGTAGAGTAGCTCTGAGCCTCTCGGGAAAGAATCGACATCCCCACAGAGGAGGAGGGTCCTCCATCAACACGGATCTCGAATCGCGTTACATTCAACTCCCCGACCCATAGGTCTGGGTAGTCCCAGGCGAACTTATGCTCGAGGATCGGGGCGTGGAACTGCGCCTGCCCGACGCTCCCGACCAACATCCATCCGAGCAGGAGAGTCAGACACTTCGCGATTGGAGCGTTTACCGGACGGGTGTTCGTCGACATTGGTTCGGCTTCCTATCCCAAGGCCCGTTACGAGCGCCGGTTCCGGACATCCGGGTCCCTGTATGATCTCGACAACTTCGAGGAGACCCTCATGAAGATGGTACAAGAAATCGCCGACTTCGTCGGTGGTACGGTTCACGGTGACGCTGCTACGAAGATCACGACCGTGGCCAGCCTGGATCGCGCGGGCGCCGGTGCGCTGGCCTATGCGGACGGCAAGTATCTTGATGACGCTCTGAAGAGCCACGCAGCATGTGTGCTCGTTCCCTCGAACGATTTCCCCGACCGCACGGTGATCGTCGTCGACCAGCCGCGTGTCGCGTTCGCCAACGTCGCGCAGTGGCTGCTCACGAAGGAACACCCGTTCGATGGCATCCATCCATCCGCGATCATCCATGAGAACGCCGATCTGGCCACTCGTGTCACAGTCGGCCCATGGACTGTGATCGAGAGCGGTGTCCAGATTGGCAGTGGAACCGTCATCTATCCGGGTTCCTACATCGGTCGCGACTGCCGTATCGGTACCGGCTGCGTTGTCTATCCACGGGTAGTCCTCTATGCAGGAGTCGTGCTGGGCGACAGAGTCGTCTTGCACGCGGGGACCGTGCTCGGCGCCGACGGCTTCGGCTTCGTCTTCGATGGAACACGCCAGGTGAAAATTCCGCAGATCGGCCACCTCGAAGTCGGATCCGATGCCGAGATCGGAGCCAACACCTGCGTCGATCGTGGCGCGCTTGACGAGACGGTCATCGGCGAGGGCACGAAGATCGACAACCTGTGTCAGATCGCGCACAACGTACAGGTGGGCGCCAACGCGGTCATCTCGTCACAGACCGGCATCGCGGGAAGCTCGCACATCGGTACCCACGCCACCATCGGAGGGCAGGTAGGCATCGCCGACTATTGCCGGATCGACGACCACGCGGTTGTGGGTGCGCAGTGCGGAGTTCCGAGCCGGAAGCGCGTGCCGGCGGGCGAGGTGTACTGGGGCACACCGGCCAGACCACTGCGAAGCGTCAAGCAGCAACAGGCACACCTCGGCCGGCTTCCCAAGCTGGCAGACGAGGTCAAGCGACTGCGGACAGAAATCGAAGAGCTCAAATCAAAGCTGGGCTAGTGGAGTGTCCTCGTGAATGGTGAAGTGAGATTCGGACAGCGGCGCCCGACTGGCAAGGCAAGACGAGGGAGCATATTGGGCATATGTGACCGAGGAGCAACGCAGCCAGGCGGGATGCCCCGGCCGTAGATCGCTTTACCATTTGCGAGGACACTCCACTAGTGTCCTGTCGACTGCTTCAACGACCATCTCGACACTGACGTCGTTCAGACACGGCGGGCGCTCGTCCAGCGAAGGTGGTGACGGACACTCCTCGAAGAACCGCTCGCGACAGGGGGAACAGGCTAACGAGGCTGACACGGCGATGTGTGCTGCTCCCCTCGCACCATGCGGCGACGTTCGCTGGGGGCTGGATGGTCCGTAGATACCGATCGTCGGAACGCCGAGCGCGGCCGCAATATGCATCGGACCGCTGTCGTTCCCGACATAGAGTGAACACCGCTGTATCACACCGGCCAGCTCAACCAAACTCGCCCCCGACACCGTTCGAATCGAGTCCGACGATGGCCACGCGTCGGGACGATCAAACGGATGGTGATCGTGAACGAGGACAGACATCTCTGGGTGACGTTTCGCCAGCCGTTCCGCAAGCTGGCGGAAACGGTCTGACGCCCAGGCCCTCGGCTTCTTACCCGACGCGGGATTGACGAACACAACCGGGGCGTGACCGGTAAGCCCCAATGTCGCCGCCATCCGGTCGACATAGGCATGGTCGGAGGCCGCCACTCGCAGGCCTTCTTGGCAATCCGTGTCGTCCGTTGATGTGGCGCCAAACGCGGACACCACGTCCCTGAATCCGTCTGATCGATGGCACTCGCGGACTCCCACCACCCGGTTCAGCAGGGCGGACCGATGATCGGTGGCGTGGCCCACACGAACGGGAATACCAGCAAGCCACACCGTGAGCGCCGCCTCAAACGAGGGCGCGAGCAGCACAGCCGCGTCTAGCTTTGCCTGACGCAGCGAACGCGTCACCGCCAGCATCGCCAGATGACGGTTCGAACCAGCACGTGGCGGTGCCGGCACGACCTCATCGAGCGCCTGGATTCTCTGCGCCAGCTCGATATGTTCGGACCGCGCCATCCCGATCACATGCGCTCCCGGATACGCAACCCGAAGCGATTGGATCGCCGGCAGTGCGATCATCATGTCGCCGACCCAGTTCGGCAGACGAATCAGGATCCGCCGAAGGGATTCGGAAGGCAGCGTCACGCTCATGCGTCTGCCGCCCGCCGGGCCATCCGCACCAGGGTCTGGGTATGCGGGTGCCGGGCATGATTCAGGATCTCTGCGGTCGCGCCGATTTCGACCAGAAGACCACCCGAGAGAACGGCAATGCGATCGGACATCTGCTCGACGACCGCGAGATCGTGCGAGATGAACAGATAGCTGAGACCGAGCTCGTCTTGCAGATCCCTGAGCAGGTTGAGAATCTGCGCCTGAACCGACACATCGAGTGCCGTCACCGGTTCATCCGCTACCACAAAACACGGGTCAGTCGCGATCGCCCGCGCGATACCCACTCGCTGTCGTTGCCCTCCGCTCAATGTCCCCGGTCGCTCCTTGAGCACACCGCGGTCCAGACCCACCCGTTCGAGCAGCTGTCGGGCGCGATCCGCCACGTCGCTCGGCGAGACCGTATGGTGAATGCGAAGCGGCTCCTCAACGATGTTCTGGATACTCAACCGTGGGTTGAGCGAGGTATACGGGTCCTGAAAGACCATCTGCATGTGCCGTCTGAAGGTCCTGAGCGCCTCAGGCCCCAGCGCCGTCACGTTAATAGCTTCATCGCTGGATGCCCGCACCGTGACTCGTCCGCCAGTCGGTTCGATCAAACGGAGAATCGCACGACCGGCGGTCGTCTTTCCCGACCCTGAATGACCAACAAGACCAAGTGTCTCTCCGGGGGCTATGTCGAAGCTCACGTCATGCAGAGCGGGCAGCTGACCCTCCGAGCGCTTGAGAAACCGCGCGGTCGGGTAGGTTTTGCTCAGGTGCTCGACGCGAATCAGCGGTAAGGAGTCGGCGCTGCTCATCCTCGACATAAGCCTACCCCGCAGCATGTTCCAGGTCGGGGTTGCGGCTGAAGGGCCCGGGGCGGAGGAGATCGACCCGGAGACCATCAATACCTCGGCGTCCGGCGGCTCACGCCCGAACGCTTTCGCGGAACTCGCCAACCAGCGACTCCATGACCGTCTTGAAACTTCCGGTTTCCTCGTACAGCCGACGCTGGCGCCAGTAGCTGGGCCCGTTCTTCAGCATCGTCCTGACCCCGGCCAGCTCCTTGGCACAACCGAGTCGTTGGGCGACCGGTGTCACCTGTTCGACCAGACGCTCGATCGATTCCGACAGCGGCTCGAGCCGACCATCCTCGTCGACGATGATCTCGGCTTCTGTCGACCAGCGAGCTGCGCGCCACTTGTTCTCGCGGACGATCCAATAGCGCTGCAGTGGAAGATAGGTGCCCTCGTCGTACTTGTCTCCGAGCCAGACAACGAGCGACTGGATCAGCGCGGTCATCGCGATGACTTCATCCAACGTCGGGAGACCGTCGCAGATGCGAACCTCGACAGTGCCGAAGTCTGGGTGTGGGCGTACATCCCACCAGATCTCTCGAATCGTCTCGATCGTCTTCGAGTTGACCAACGTGAGCATCAACCGCTGGAACTCGGCCCAGTTGAGCAAGCGGTACGGGAGACCCGCCGTCGGGAGGCTTTCGAAGATCTTGACGCGACAACTTGCCAGACCGGTATCTAGGGTATCGAAGAAGGGCGAGCTGGCAGACAGCGCCAGCAGATGAGGCAGGTAGCCCGAGAGTGAGTTGAAGACGGCAACCGCCTTCTCGCCACTCTGCACACCCACATGCACGTGCAGTCCGAAAATCATCAGCCGACGGGCGGGCCACTGGCACCGGTCCATCAGCATCTCATACCGCTCCTTGGGCGTGACCTGTTGCTCGGACCACTCGGCGAACGGATGTGTCCCGGCGGACGCGACCTCGTAACCCAGCTCGTCGCAGACGGCGAGTAGCCGGCGAATCCGCTCAGATAGCTCCCGCCGGACCTCCGCCACGTTCTCGCAGACATCGGTGTTGAGCTCAACGGTCGACTGGATCAGCTCTGGCTTGACGTGCATCTGGTCTTGCGAGCGCTCGATGATACGCGGAGCTCCAGAGACGAGGTTCTTTGTCTCGGGATCGATAATCTGCAGCTCCAGCTCAGCACCGAGTGTCGGCCCCGGCGATCCGTTGAAGATGATTTTCATTTTGGCGACTCAATTATAGGAGAGGTATAGGAGAGGGACGACACCGCAGTAGAATCCAACCCTGGAGAGAAGACAGTGACACGGCATCCCGCCTTCTGGAGATACACCGCCTTTCAGGTCCCGGGCTGGATCATCGCGGCCGGCGGTGGCTGGTGGATCCACCGGTGGCTCGACGTACCCGTCTGGGTGGCCTCCGGGGTCTTGGTGGTGTGGGTGATCAAGGACTATGCCCTGTTCCCATTCCTCCGCTCGGCCTACGAGCTGGACCACCGCCTCCCGATTGAACGACTGATCGGAGAGCGCGGACACGCGACCGACCAGCTTTCGCCGACCGGCTATGTCCGAGTACGCGGCGAGCTCTGGCGAGCGAGAACGAGCGGGCAGGACACGGGCATCAGTCGAGGTGACCCGGTGGAGGTGACCGGAGTGGATGGAACGACGCTACTGGTGAAGTCTGGCGTGGTGGGTCGCCAATCGTCGGGAGGAACACTCCCTACCGGCTAGCTGGAGACAGTCTCCCGATACCACTCCACCGTTCGGCGGAGGCCTTCTTCGACGGTGACCTGTGCGTCAAACCCGAGCAGCTCCCGCGCCAACGTGTTGTCGGCCTGGGAATCTCGAACATCTCCCTTGCGTGGGGGGCCATAGAGCGGCTCCAGATCCACGCCGATCACGTCGCGGAGCACTTCGAACAGACTGTTCAGAGAGACACGGCCCCCGGGAGCCAGGTTCATGACCCTCCCGCTCACGCCGGCCGCGGTCGAGGCAGCAATCACCCCCGATGCCACGTCGGAGACGTAGGTGAAGTCGCGCGTCTGCCTGCCATCGCCGTGAATCGTCGGTTGCCTTCCCTCACTCAGTGCCGCCGTAAACAGAGAGATCACACCCGAATAGGGTGAGCTCGGATCCTGCCGCGGTCCGAACACGTTGAAGAACCTGAGTGCCACGGTATCGAGTCCGTAGAGGGAGTGAAACAGTTGCCCGTATTGCTCGCCGATCAGCTTCTGCAGAGCGTAGGGCGACAGCGGACTTGTCGGCATCCTCTCGTGCTTGGGCAACGTTGGCGAGTCGCCGTACACCGAAGAAGAGCTAGCGAACACGAGCCGCCTGACTTGGGCTGCACGCGCCGCCTCGAGCAGGAGCAGGGTCGCGTCGACGTTGGCGCGATGACTGGTCACCGGGTCCTTCACCGACCGCGGCACTGAGGGAATGGCGGCGATGTGCATGACGTAGTCGATCCCCTCGACCGCGCGGGTCGCGACGCCAGGTTGGGCGAGGTCGGCCTCGATGAACTCGAACGCGCCGACGTCGTGGATGAGGTTCTGGCGGTGGCCCGTCGACAGATCGTCGACGACGCGAACGGTCTCCCCCACCTCGATCAACCGATCGACAAGATGAGAGCCGATAAAGCCGGCTCCTCCGGTCACCAGATAGCGACTCATGACGCAGCGGGCATCAGTCGTCCCCTCACATCGGAAACTGATCGCGGGGAATACCCGGTACGACCTTTAGGGCGTTCGCGTAGTAGACCTTTCTCAACACCTCGTCCGGCAGGTCCATCCCGTAGAGTTTCCAGAACGCGTGATAGTGGCGGTAGTAGTCGAAGTATTCATCGGCGGTCTCGAAGGTGCGCCAGTAGTAGGGAAACTCCTCGGCCCGGTAGGTGTCCTTCCCGAACAGCACCCGGTCTTGATAGTCGATGAAGAACTGCCTCGCCGCCCGGGGCTGTCGGCCAAGCTCGTACAGAATCGCTGCGGTCTCTGCGTAGACATTTGGCAAACGGTCGAGCAGTTTCCCGAGACGACCAAGGTCGTTGGCGTGCCATCCGAAGTGCGCCGCGATGAATCGCGTAGTCGGATGCTTGGCGAACAGACGATCGCGTTCAGCCATCATCTCGTCAAAGCTCGGATACTGAGTCGCCGGCATCCGCCGATTCGGAAGCAACGTCAGCTCCAGCCACCGCTCGTTGAACTGATCGACAGGCTGATAGAACTCGGACGGCTCACCGACATGAATGAGGACCGGGATATCTAGCCTGGCACACATCTCGAACACAGGGTTGAGCTCAGGGTGGTCGACCGGAACCCGCTGTCCGTCCTGGTCCCTGACGTCGATCCCGAAGTTTTTGAAGAACTTGAGGCCGACGGCGCCGGCGGCCACGTCCTTTTCGAGCTGAGCCGCCGCTGCCTCCCCAAATCCTGGATAGACGCCCCGCCCGAAGTTGAGGTTGGCGAAAAAGACCATCCGATCGGGCACCGGGCTCTCTTTGATGGTCGTGATGCCGCGTTGAAGCCCGTCCCCGGAACCACCACTCAGGTTGACGAGTACCTGCAAGTTGAGCGCATCCATCTCGGAGACGATCTCGGCCCAGCGGCTCTGTGACGGCGACCGATGATGGCTGTGGACGTCGATGACCGGATACTTCGCGCGTGGGACCGGATGCTCGTCGACAACGAGCGTGGAGCGGGGCGTGTACTCCTCAACGGTCAGAGCCGGCTCATCGGCGCGTCGCTGACCACGACGCTGGGCTTCTGGGGCGGAACCGAAGAAGGAGGCGAGTCCAAGAACCAAGGCAATTGCCGCCACGACAAACCCAACACGCTTCATCACGTCAGCTCCGCAGCAGGGCCACCGCCCTGCACCACCGAAACACGAGAGGGACCTCGAACGTGCGACGCGCCGACGAGGAGCTCCGCGACCTCCCGACCCTCGACCGACGACCTACGACCCACGACCATCCACGACTCAAGACTCTCGACCCACGACCCACGACCATTCCCCAAGGTTCCGCCGCAGCACTGCCATAAGCCGAATTCTGTCTCCTGCGCAATCGCGATCGCTCGCGACCAGGCAGGGCGACGACCATTCCTCTAGCCCCGTCATCACTGGCAGGGTCAAGCGACCTACCCGGAGGCTTCGGACGGACCACCCTCAAGCGCCTCCCTATTTGGTCTTGCTCCGTGCGGGGTTTAGCCTGCCACTCGTCTTACAACGAGCGCGGTGCGCTCTTACCGCACCTTTTCAACCTTACCTCTCGACGTGCTGGACCTGAGCCCAGCGCGCTCGAGACAGGCGGGCCTGCCCTGAGCATGTCGAAGGGCGGTATGTTTTCTGTGCCACTTTCCTTCAGGTCACCCTGACCGGGGATTACCCGGCGCACTGCCCTACGGAGTTCGGACTTTCCTCCCCGTGCGTCCGTCGAAACGGACGACCGCGGCGGTCGTCTAGCTGGCTACGGCGGAATGTCAAAGAGCGTTACTTCCTACCCGTCGGTCTCTTGACTAATCTTGTACTGCTCGAGCTTCTTATACAAGTTGCTCCGAGGTGTGTCGACGAACTCGGCGGTCTTGGAGATATTCCACCCGAGCTCGCGAAGCTTGGCCACGAGGAACGCCCGTTCGCTGATCTCCTTGAACTCGCGAAGCGTCCGGGCAACCTGTCCGACGTTGCCGACGCCTGCGGGACGATCATCGACTCGTAGCACCAGCTGGACATCGGGCAGATCGATCGTCTGACCCGGAGTCATCACCAGCAGCCGCTCGACGGAGTTACGCAACTCTCGGACATTGCCCCGCCAGTGCTGACGCGACAACGCCTCGAGTGACGCGTCGCTGAACTTCTTCGGCTTGAAGTTGTTCTCCCGTGCGAACAGCGCGGCGAAATGCGCAACGAGCAGCGGAATGTCCTCGGCCCGCTCGCGGAGAGACGGCACATGAATCGGAATCACACTCAGGCGAAAGAACAGATCTTCCCGAAACTCTCCGTCTTCGATCGCCTTCTCGAGATCTTTGTTGGTTGCTGCAAGCACGCGCACATCCACCTTCATCGTGCGAGACGATCCGAGCCGCTCAACCTCGCCTTCCTGAAGCACGCGGAGCACCTTCGCCTGTGTTTTCAGGCTCATGTCGCCCACTTCGTCGAGGAAGATCGTCCCGCGGTCGGCCTGCTCGAACTTGCCGATCTGCTTCTCGGTTGCGCCGGTGAACGACCCTTTCTCATGACCGAACAACTCCGACTCGATCAGGTCGTCCGGAATCGCCGCACAGTTGACCTGAACGAAGCGCTCCCGGGTGCGAGAGCTGTTCCGATGGATCGCCCGGGCGACCAACTCCTTCCCGACCCCACTCTCACCCTGAATCAGGACAGAGCTCCGAACCGGGGCGGCCCGACGGATTTCCTCCGTGATCTTGGCTAGTACCGTGCTGTCGCCGATCATCTCGTGGCGGACCTGATCGGCCCGTCGCCAGCTCCGGTTCTCGTCGATCAGCTTCCTCTGGTCGAGCGCGTTACGAATGGTGACTTTCACTCGCTCAGTGGAGAGCGGCTTCTCCAGAAAATCGAAAGCGCCAAGCTTGGTCGCTTCGACGGCGGTGGTCACCGTGCCGTGGCCGGAAATCATCACAACCGGGACGGTCTCGTCCTGCTCTCGAATCGTCCGAAGGACCTCGAGTCCGTCCATGCCCGGCATCTTGACGTCGAGGAAGACGAGATCGGGGCTATCGCGCTGAATTTCGGCGATCCCGTCCTTGCCGCTTGGAGCCAGTCGACAATCGTAGCCATCGTACTCAAGGATCATCTTGAGGGAATCCCGGACGGCCGTTTCGTCGTCGATAACGAGGATTCGGGGTTTCATAGGGTCAAGGTCGAGGGTCGTGGGTCGTGGATGGTCATGGGTCGTGGGTCGTGGGTCATGGGTCATGTCCAACCCCTGACTTCAGACTCTCGACACTCGACCATCCACGACCGACGACTCACGACCGACGACCCTCGACCATTATAAGCAGCTCCGCTTCGGTAAGGGTCGGGATGCCGAGCTTCTGCGCCTTTGCGACTTTACTTCCGGGATTCTCGCCAGCGACAACGTAACTGGTCTTCTTGCTCACCGACGATGTGACCTTCCCTCCCAGCGCCTCGATCGCCCGCCTTGTCTCGTCCCGGGACCGCGACTCGAGCGTGCCGGTGAGCACAAATGTCTTTCCCGCAAGCGCGTGGTGCCCGACAGCGTCAGGCTCGACGACCTTTTCCACCATCGTGAGGCCGGCCTGTCGCAGACGCTCGAACAACGTCTGATTGCGAGACTCGTCGAAGAACTGTCTCAACGACGCGGCGACAACCGGCCCGACGTCTGAAACCGCTTCAAGCTCCTCCGTCGACGCGGCCATCAGCGTGTCCAGATTGCCGAACGTTCGCGCGAGAACCTGTGCCGCCCGCTCGCCGACATGACGGATGCCGATCCCGTAGAGCACCCGCCACAGTTCGTTGGTCTTGCTCCGGTCGAGCTGGGCCATGACGTTCGCTGCCGACTTCGTACCCATCCGCTCGAGACGCTCAAGGGCCTCGGCGGTCAACGAATAGAGGTCGGCGAAGTCAGAAACGAGCCCCTTCTCTACGAGCTGATCAACCAGCGATTCACCCAGCCCTTCGATGTCCATCGCTCCCCGCGAGGCGAAGTGTTGGAGTGCCCGTCGGATCTTCGCGGGACAGGTGACGTTGGAACACCGCCAGATGACCTCCTCGGCCGGTCGTTCGAGCGGCGTGTCACACGCCGGGCACCGGGTCGACATCACGAACGGCTCGGGCTCGGCCTTTCCGGTCGGCCTCAGGGTGACGATCGGCTTGACAATCTTCGGAATGACATCGCCACCCTTCTCGACCAGCACCATATCCCCAGCGCGGATGTCTTTCCGCGCGACCTCTTCGGCGTTGTGGAGCGTCGCCATCTGAACGGTCGTCCCGGCCAGACGAACCGGTTCAAGTACGGCATAGGGCGTGACTGCACCGGTACGGCCAACGTTTGCCTCGATGGCGATCAGCCGTGTGGTGGCCTGCTCAGCCGGATACTTAAAGGCGATCGCCCACCGGGGAAACTTCGACGTCGATCCGAGGCGGGCTCGAAGCGCCGTCTCGGACACCTTGACGACGACGCCATCCGTATCGAATCCCAGCGACCGCCGCTTGTCACGCCACGCCTCGCAGAACGCCATCACTTCGTCGGCGCCCTCGCAGACCTTCCAGTGTGATTCAACAGGGAGACCCCACCCGCGAAGCTCGGTAAGCATGCGGTCGTGCGTGACCGCCTGGGTCGTGGACGCTCTACCCTCTCCGACTAGAACCGCCTGGTACATGAAGGCGCTCAGGCCGCGTTTCGCGACGAGTGCCGGATCGAGATTGCGAATGGTTCCGGCGGCAGCGTTGCGTGGGTTGGCAAACACCGGGTCACCCGACTCCTCCCGCTCGAGATTGATCCGATCAAACGCTCGACGGGGTAGATAGACCTCGCCGCGAACCTCCACGCTGCCGCTCGGGCCATTCCTGAGACGCAGCGGAATGGCCCGAATGGCCCGGATGTTTGAGGTGACGTCCTCACCGCGCACGCCGTCCCCACGGGTCACCCCCCGGACCAGCTGACCATCTGTGTAGGTCGCCGCGACACTGAGGCCGTCGATCTTGAGCTCGGCAACATACTGGACCGGCTCTCCCGATTCGTCGACGCCCACTCCTTTTCGAACACGCTCATCGAACGCCTGCATCTCGTCGTCGGAATAGGCATTGTCGAGGCTGAGCATCGGCGCCGAGTGCTCGACCGTCTCGAATCCCTCGACTGGACGTCCCGCGACGCGTTGAGTGGGCGAATCGGGCGTCACCAGCTCCGGATGCGCGTCCTCCAGTGCCTGGAGCTTACGCAGCAGGGCGTCAAACTCGGAATCGGATATTTCTGGGTCGTCGAGGACGTAGTACCGCTCTTCGTGCCGGCGAATGCGGTCTCGGAGCGCTTCGAGTTGTTGACTGACGGTGCTCACTGGCAGACTCACTCACCTGGATTCATAACCTGGGCGGGTGGCACCGAAACCGCCTTCCTGTTGGCGCGCAGGACCGACCCCCGTCGACTGTTGTTGTGAGGTCCGAGCACGACAGGAACGGTTCGGTGACAGGACCCGCTGATCCCCACCGGTTATGAAGCCGCGGCCTGTGCAAACCGCGCAGGACGAACGCGGCCTACCGGTCTCTGGCCAAGACGTAGTCGGGCAACGCCGCGAGTGCGTCGCGCTCGGCCGATGGCGGGAACACCTCTAGATACTCTTTGGCGCTGGATGCATACGCTACCGCTCGATCGTAGGCGTGTTCGACGGCTCGATGCTCGTGGAGAAGGTCCTTCAGCTCGCGCCAAGCCTCCTGGGTGATGGCCTGTTCGCTGACCGCCGATCGAATCAGCTCGCTCGACCGACCACCGTCACGCTGCAGCAGCAGAATAGCCGGAAGCGTCACCTTGCCTTCGCGCAGGTCTCCGCCGATCGGTTTACCCAACGCGGTCTTGTCAGCCGTGTAGTCGAGCAGGTCGTCAACAAGCTGAAATGCCACGCCCAGGTTGAATCCATACTCACGCAAGGCCATCCGCTCATCTGAACTGACATCGCCCAGCATGCCGCCGATCTCGGCACATCCGCCGAACAGGTAGGCTGTCTTTCGACGAATAATCTCGAGGTGCTCTTCCTCGGTGATATCGACGTCACCGGTCTTCGTGAGCTGGTAGAGCTCGCCCTCGATCATCCGGAGCGTGACGTCACACAGCAGACGCACGAGCTCCAGGGAGTCATAAGAGAGCGCCATCCCCATCGACTTGATATAGAGGTAGTCGCCCAGGAGGACCGTGATGTCGTTCCCCCACCGAGAATGCACCGCCATCTTGCCGCGGCGGAGGTCAGCGTCGTCGATGATGTCGTCATGGACCAGCGTCGCCGTGTGGATGAACTCGACGACCGAGGCGTAATTGACCGCCTGCTCGCCGGAATACCCGGCCAGGCGAGCGGCCATCAGCAAGACCGCCGGGCGAACTCGCTTGCCGCCGCTGGACTGGATATAACGCCCGATCTGAGGGATCAGATCGACTCGGGACTGAATGTGCTTCGCATATGCCTCTTCGACCTCCTCCAGCTGGTCCTGGATCGGCTCGAAGATTCGGGCTAGCTCAGCCGGAGCAGACGAACGAACAGTTTGCATAGCGCCGGAACGGATCAGACCACACTTACTTCACAAGTGTCAACGTACCAACCCTTTAGCCGAATCCTGTCAGTCAGCACTCCGCTCCGAACAGTGAACCATACGACCTCGAGGTCGCGGCCGTCACGTCTGCTTGGGCTTCCTGGCGTGTCTCAGCCAGCACCTCGAGAACGCGAGCGACCCACGCCGGTTCGTTGCGCTTCCCACGATGGGGTGTTGGAGCGAGATACGGCGAATCGGTCTCGGCCAGAAGCCGATCGGCCGGGACGAATCTGGCGGCCTCGCGAATCTCGTCGGCCCGGCGAAACGTCACGATTCCAGAGAACGAGACGTAGAAACCGAGGTCGAGGGCCTGCCGAGCCAGCGCGGTATTCCCGGTGAAACAGTGGAACACACCGCGGAGGGTTCCACCTCCCTCTTCACGAAGGATGCTGACCGTGTCATCGTCGGCCTCGCGGGTGTGAATCACCACCGGGAGGTCCCTCTCGCGGGCGAACTGGACCTGGCGGCGGAACACCTCCTGCTGGACCTCTCTCGGCGAAAAGTCGTAGTGGTAATCGAGACCGATCTCTCCCACGGCACAACTCTGCGCAGACCCGGCGATCGCGTCGGCCACGAACCGCTCGACCTCGTCGACCCTATCCCTGAACTTCCCGGCGTGATGTGGGTGGATGCCGGTCGCGCACCGAGCGGAGGGCCAGAGCTCTGCGACTCTCGTGAACCGAGTGGCCTCTTCGGGATTCGTGGGGTCGAGGATGCAGAGTGCGCCGGTCAGCCCGGCAGCCTTCGCGCGCTCCATCACCTCTGCGAGATCAGGGACGAAGGCGTCGTCGGCCAGATGGCAGTGGGAGTCGATCATCGTCGTGGGGGTCGTGGGTCGTGGATGGTCGAGGGTCGTGAGTCGGAGGTCGTGAGTCGTCGGTGGCACGGCATGTGCACCGTCACCGGTATGGGTGTCAAACGAGTCGATGACCTTTCGTGTGTGGCAGCAGGCAAAAGAACTCGCGAATGCAGTTTCTGCACTCACAGACCGTGACCCACTTCGAAAAGACTTCGCCCTTCGCGACCAACTCAGGCGCGCGTCCGTGTCGATCGTCGCTAATATCGCCGAAGGCTTTGCACAAAGCTCCGACCGCGGTTTCGCGCGGTACCTCGTAGTTGCCCGAGGATCAACAGCTGAGGTTCGTAGTCTGCTCATACTGGCGTCCGAACACCAACAGATTCGCCCAGACGAAGGCCAGTCGCTGGCCGAGATCTGCGAGAGCGTTTCTCGGATGCTGACGACCCTCATTCGGTATCTGGTTCGCGAGAGCCGCACTGTACGCCACTGACCCACGAAGTAGACGACTCACGCCCCTCGACCGTCGACCCACGACCATCCCTGATCTTGGACCCCACGGTCAGCTGATTCTAGATCCCGGTGGTGCGGCGTTCGAGTCCTCTACCGTTAGCAGCACCGGTTTGCCACCGTCGGGACCAGACGCGGCCAAGATCATCCCGTTCGACTCCAGACCGGCGAGCTTCGCCGGCTTCAGGTTCGCCACGAAGACCACCGTTCGACCGACAAGCGCTTCTGGCTCGTAGGCGCCCAAGATACCGGCCAGGACCTGCCGCTCCCCGTCGCCCGTGTCGAGTTGAATCTTGATCAACTTACGCGACTTCGGAACCGCCTCGGCTGCGACGACGCGGCCGACCCGAAGCTCGACTTTGAAGAAGTCATCGATCGAAATCTTCGGCGAGTCGTCAGGCACCGGCGCCGCCTTCGTTGCGTCGCCGGATGACGGCATCGCCGAGACTTCGGTTGCGGCAGGTGCCTGGTCGCCAGGGTGAGGGGTTGCGGCCGCGGCGACCGAGTCATTCACCTCTTCGCTCTTCGGTTGTTCAGTCATCTTGTCTTCCGCCTTCGACTCGCCGGCAATCTCCGGCTTCGAAGCGACAGGTCCTTTCTGCGCTTCTATTCGTGGCCAGAGCGGGTCACCCTTCGCGATGACCCTGTCTCCAGTCGTCATCCAGATTCCATCCTCTTCCAGACGCAGGCTGCCCGCATCCCGTGTCTCTCCGACGCGACGAAGTACTTCGGCACACGACTGTGGCATGACTGGAAGGAGCAGCAGCGCGGCAATCCGGATGGCCTCGCTGATGTCGAACAGCTGCCGGTCCAGCTCATCTGATCGTGCCGGATCCTTCGCGACCGCCCACGGTTGAACATCGGCGATGTACTCGTTGGTTGCGTCGATCAGGTCGAACGCGGACGACGCCCCGCCGTGAATCGCAAACCGGTCCATCGCCGCGCGATACGCCGCGACGACCGATGTCGCCCGAACGGCGAGTCGCCCAGGGGTGCCCGTCGGCGCAACTAGCCTTCCCCCTCGGTAGCGATGCGCCATCGAGGCCAGGCGACTGACGAGATTGCCGAAGTTGTTCGCGAGGTCGACGTTGTATCGGTCCTCGAATCGATCCCATGTGAAGTCGCCGTCGTTCCCGTACCCGATCTCCTTCGTCAGATACAGTCTGAGCGGATCGGGTCCCAGCCGATCGGCCGCTTCGAGCGGGTCGACCACGGTCCCGAGTGACTTGCTCATCTTCTGACCCTTCCAGTGGACCCAGCCGTGGCCAAACACCTGTCGGGGCAGCGGGAGGCCCGCGCTCATCAGCATCGCTGGCCAGATCACACAGTGAAAACGGGTGATGTCCTTTCCGATGACATGTAGATCGGCCGGCCACCATTTCTCGCGCAACCCCTCGTCCCAACCAAAGCCTACGGCCGAGATGTAGTTGATCAGCGCGTCGACCCAGACATACACGACGCTGCCAGGGTCGCTCGGGAGCGGTATCCCCCAGGCCTGCCCGGTCCGGCTCATTGAGATGTCCTCGGGCCCGGACTCGAGAAGCCTCAGGATCTCATTGCGACGAACCTCCGGTTGGAGAAACTCTGGGTGAGCCGCGTAGTGGTCGAGCAGGGGCTGCTGAAACTTCGACAGACGAAAGAAGTAGTTGCGCTCCTTGATCCACTGGGGCGGACGGTGATGGATCGGACAGTTGCCGTCCACTAGGTCCTTCTCCTGCTTGAACGCTTCGCACGAGACGCAGTACCAACCCTCGTAGGCTCCTTCGTAGAGGTCCCCGGCATCAGCGATCTTCTGAACCAGAGCGGTGACCCCGAGCCGGTGACGCTCCTCGGTCGTTCGGATGAAATCGTCGTAGGAAATATCGAGCCGTCGCCAGACGCTTCGGAAGACTTCTTCCATCTTGTCGCAGAACGCCAGCGGCTCGAGCCCCTCCTCCTTCGCCCGCTGATAGACATTCTGTGAATGTTCGTCGTTTCCCATGAGGAAACGGGTCTCAATACCTGACAGACGCTTGTACCGAGCGATGACATCGGCTGTGATCTTCTCGTACGCCGTTCCCAGATGTGGGCGGCTGTTGACGAAATCGATCGCGGTCGTGATGTAGAACGTAGACAGGGTCACGGGTCGTGGCATGGGTCGTCGGTCGTTGGTCGTTGGTCGTTGGTCGTGAGTCGTCTGTCACGAGGCGTGGAACGCCGAGAGCCGTGAGTCGAGCATCGCGCAGGCTGTGGTCATGAAACCTGGTGGGTCGAACCGCAGTCTCCGCGGAGAAAACCGTAAAGGCCGTCCTTCGATGCCTCGACAAGCAGCCAGTTCGTTGGGAGGGCCGATCCGGTTTTCGAAGCGAGACTCGGTTTGACGCGCCAGATAAATCACCTGGGGCCGTTTCATGGCCGCAGGACTCGCGACTCCTATTCCACGCCTCATGACCGACGACCCTCGACCTACGACTCTCGACTCTCTAAGTATGCCCGTGTCGCCACCCCTTGCACCGCCTTGACCGGCAGCCCGTGTTCCTCGGCCAATCGGGCGCAGTCCTCGAATTCAGGTACGGCGTTCAGTATGACCTGTTCGCCGGCGCGGCGGGCGACCTTGAACCGCACAGTGCCGAGCGGTGTCTCTACATCAATCTGCTCTCTTTCGAGCCGCTCGCGGTCCATTTCACGGAACCGTACGCCGATGGTCGTGGTCTCTCGAAAGACGATACGGCTGAGCGCCTCGCGATGCTCGGGCAGCGCGACGACGGTGACGAGTGTCCCCGGCCGATTCTTCTTCATCTGCACCGGAGCATAGAAGACGTCGAGTGCCCCGGCCTCGTACAACTGGTCCATCAGCACACCGAAGATCTGCGGATTCATATCGTCGATCTCACACTCGAGCACGACGACCCGCTGCAGTTGACTCGACTCCTCGTCCTCTCCGACCAGCACCCGCAGCAGATTCGGATGGTCGGGAAAGTCACGGTCGCCGGCACCGTAACCGCTCTGGCGCACCCGCATCGCCGGCATCGACCCATAGCTGTCTGCATAGTCGGTCAGAACCAGCGCACCGGTCGGCGTCAGCAACTCCACCGCGGGACCCTTCGAGTAGACCGGAACTCCCTCAATCAACCTTGCGGTGGCGGGTGCAGGAACCGGCATCACGCCATGCTCGCACTGCACCGTCCCCGACCCGACGTTGATCGGCGACACGACGATTCGGTCGGCACCAAACCACTCCAGTCCGAACACGCAGCCGGCGATATCGATGATCGAATCGACCGCCCCGACTTCGTGCAGGTGGACCTCCTCGACCGGCATCTGGTGGATGGTCGCCTCGACCTCCGCAAGACGTCGAAAGAGGTGCTTGGAGCGAGCCTTGGACGCCGCGGAGAGCGCTGACCGATCGACCATCCCGCAGATTTCGCCGAGACCGCGATGTGCATGGTCGTGGTGATGGTCATGATGATGATGATGATGACCGGCGTCGTGACTGTGGCTGTGCTCGTCGTCGTGTTGCCCATGCCCATGCTCAGAGTCCCCGGCATGTCCGTAGTCACGCGCGTAGGTGTGGTCGTTCCCGGGGGAGCGATCGTCGGTCCGATCCGCGTTCTGTTCACGGCCTTCAGCGTGTATGTGACCACCTGATTCGTCGATCACTTCGAAGCTCGTCGCACCGATACCGGAGCGCTGGGCCGGACTGGCCGCGACACGCACACCCTCGAGAGCCAGGCTGCCAAGCGCCGCACGGAGCTCTTCAACCGGAAGACCGGCATCGATCAACGCGCCGAGAATCATGTCTCCGGACGCGCCGGAGAAGCAGTCGAAGTAGAGAACCTTGGACATGCGACCCTGTTCAGATTCCGCGAGCCTCTTTGAAGCTGTAGTACCTCGAGTCTGCCAGCACGAGGTGGTCAAGAACTTCGATCCCCATCAGCACTCCCGCATCAACCAGTCGTTTCGTGAGCGCCACGTCATCGGCGCTTGGTGCCGGATCACCGGACGGGTGATTGTGGAACAAGACGACGGCTGCCGCGCCGCACTCGGCCGCCGCACGAAATAGCTCACGCGGGTGCACGAGGCTGGCGTCGAGCGTCCCCACCGACAGCACCGTTGTCCGGATGACGCGGTGCTTGGTGTCGAGCATCACGACACCGAACTGCTCCACTGGACCAGACCCGTGGCTAGGCAGCAGATACGATGCCACCTCGCGCGGGCTCCCCAACAGTGTCCGTTCTTCCGGCGGGCGTGCCAGCGTGCGGCGCCCAAGCTCCACGGCCGCCAGAATCTGGGCCACCTTGGCCGGACCGACGCCCGCCACCCGACGGAGCTGGCCCTCGCTCATCCGGGTCAGGCCATGCACGCCACCTGACAGCTCCAGCACCCGGTTGGCGATCTCGAGGGCGTTCTCCCGGCGAAAACCGTGGCCGAGAATGACGGCGATGAGCTCGTTGTCACCGAGGATGCTCGACCCGAATCGGTCAAGCTTCTCGCGAGGCCGGTCGTGCGGAGCGAGCGACTTCATCAGCCACCCACCCTTCAAGCCGCGTGCCGTGGTATTTCACACTGAAAACACCGTGAATCATCGTACTACAGGCCGGTCTCGTGAATACGGGGAACGCGGTGTCGACGCAATCCGCGAAACACGTTTGACGAATCCGACGACGTGCTCTCACAGCCCGGGTCATGATGGACCTGACTTGCATGAGCGGCTCGTGTCAGGACACTAGTGTCCTGCGTTCGATATATCTGTACATTCGGCCGGCGCTGCATCCCGTCTGGCGGCGTTGCTCATCGCTCGAATATTCCCGATATGCTCGCTCTTCGCGCCTGGCCACCCGAGCGCAGCGCCACCCTCGGTGTACAGGTATATCAAACGCAGGACACTAGCCATTCGCCACGTACGGTGATCTCCGCCCAGCCGGTGAGATAGATCCCGTCGCCCCGCCAGTCGACGTACTGCGAGCCGCCAGGGGACACGACCTCGAGCGACCGGTCGGCCCCGCCGAACGCAGACGCTGCGACGGCCGACGCACACGCACCGGTGCCCGATGCAGACGTGGGGCCGACCCCTCGCTCCCAGATCAGGATCTGAGCCCGGTCGGACCGCTCCACCTGCACGAACTCGACGTTGGTCCCCTCGGGAAACGCGTCGTGGGTCGACAGCGCCGGCCCCAGCCGAGTGAAGCGAGCCTCATCGAGCCTGTCGGTCAGCACGATGCACTGCGGGTTGCCGACCGACAGCACCACGGCTCGCACCCGTTCACCCGCGACGTCGAGATCGACCTGTCGGAGACCGACCGGTGCGCCCATGAAGGCGCGAAAGGTGTATCGGGGCGGGGCTACCTCGAGCAACGTCAAGACCTTGACGCCACCGTCGGTCTCGATCACCGTCTCTCCACCCACGTCGTCGTCATCGGCCACGATCGCGCCAAGGCATCGCACGCCGTTACCCGACACTTCGGCGACCGACCCGTCGGCGTTGAACAGCTTCATCGCGGCACCCGCCGTCGTGATGCGATAGAAGATGAGACCGTCGGCGCCGACACCAGAGTGTCGGTCGCAGATCGACGTGGCGACGCCCGCCGCCTCATCAGCGGTGACGGCACTCTCATCAATGAAGAGGAAGTCGTTCCCGTAGGCGTGGGCCTTGATGAAGTTGATGAACTTCATGAACCCGAGGGACATCAGGGAATCTCCATCGCTTGAAACACCCAGGTAAACCCGGCGGAGAGGCCGACGGTCGCGTCGCGAGACGTCAGTCCGGCGATGAGCGCGCCGTCGAATCGAACTGGACCGCGCGTATACCGCACTCCGGCCCTCATATACGACGTACTGTCGGTGCCCGGCGGAGGCTCTCCCCGTCGGGTGTTGGCGTGGCCGCTGACTTCGCCGACGATCTGGGTCGCGTCCGTCATGGCCCGCGCGAGCGAGAGGCCATATACGACGACATCGTTCTGCCGGTCGCCACGCGTTGGGTCGCTCAGGATCCCTAGGCCGATATTCCCGACGACGCGCACAGAGCCGATGGTCTTGCCGACCAGGAGGGTGTTGATGAAGTCGATCGTATCGAGACCGAGTCCACTCTCGTTGCCGGCGTTTGGGAGACGTGTCGCAAAGCGGAGCGCTACGGCTGGTCGGCGGCCGGTCTCCGATAGCACCCGTGTCTTCGCGCCGATAACGATGTCGTCCATGTCTGACGTGGTGTCGCCCCTGATATCAACTATTGCAGACAGCGGCGCCTCCGTCCGCTCGGTGACGCTCAGGCTCTGATAAGAGACGCCGTCGATCTGGATCTCGGCGATCGAGCTGACACCGATACTGAGTCCCAGCGTCGGCACCCGAAACCGGTGGCCTTCGATCCCTGAGACGGGGTACTGCTGGTCGCGGGCGTAGTCGAATCCTCCCTCGACCAGCACGAGGCCGCTGCCGATCGATTCAGGGTCTTCGGTGACGAGCGGTCGCTGCTGTGCCAAAGCCGGCCACGCAACGAGAGTGACTAGCGACGCGATGAGGATGACGACGACGAACTGATGTGACTGCGTCATTTGTATCTCAATACTCGAGCGAGCCCCACGACCCTCGACTCACGACCCTCGACCATCCACGACCCTCGACCCTCGACCCTCGACCGTCCCGCACTCCCCGCCCCAGCGTATAAAGCTCATCGCCGCGGCATCGTACAACGCATGCGCGACGATCGGAGCCAACAACCCACCTGTCCAGATCGCCAGACCACCGAGGACTCCGCCCATCAGCATCACCCAACAGCCGAAGACCAGGGTTCCGCTGCCGCCCATGTGGAGTAGTCCGAAGATCACACTGGCCGGCAGGAGACCCATCTCGGTCTGCAGAACACCCCGGAACAGCAGCTCTTCGCCAATCCCCGCAACGAGGCTGATGACGGCAATCTCTGTCGCGGAGAGGTTGCGGAAGATTGGCCGTAGCCCCTCGACATACAGCCGCCTAATCGAACGTACGCCCGCAATATCTGGAGCGCCGCATAGGAGGTAGTAGTTTGCCGCGCCCAAGCCCGCTGCCGCCATAGACCCAATGATTACACCTTCCGCGGCACCACCCAGTATGAACGAGGTCTGGCGCCACCGCGCCCATATGAGCGCGATGAGGACGAGAAGGCCCTCACCGAGAATCGCCAGACGGAGCAGAGAGATCGAGCGCATTACAACGTCCTGCCAAGAGCCCCTCGGTCATCCGGTCGTCCGGTCATGACCACAGTCCCCCGATGACGAACCCCTCGGGCTCCCGACATCGAACCCCGCGAGTCTCGCTCCGTAAACCGGATCGGCCCTCGCCCCGATAGAACGGCCGCCGTCGGCCCCCGCGTCAGTAACTCGACGACGACCCTCGACCCACGACCCTCGACCGTCGACTCTCGACCGTCCCCAACTAGAGCGCTTTCTTACTGTCCAACAGAATCGTCACCGGTCCATCGTTGACCAATTCCACGTCCATCATCGCCTGGAACCGTCCGGCCTCGACCTTCAGACCGCTGGCGCGGAGGGTGTTCACGAGTTGGTCATACAAATCGCGCGCCTGGTCGGGCGGTGCGGCGGAGTCGAACGACGGCCGACGACCACGTCGGCAGTCACCGTAGAGGGTGAACTGAGACACGATAAGCAGCTCGCCGCCCACCTCCACGACAGACCGATTCATGCGACCGTCGCCGTCTTCGAAGATGCGGAGGTTTCGGATCTTGCCGACCATGTAGTCGACGTCTTCGGAGCCGTCCTCCTTGCCGACACCGACGAAGACGAGTAGCCCGGGCCCGATCCGCCCGACCTCGGCGTCATCGACACGCACGTGCGCCGAGCCGACACGCTGCAGAACGACCTTCATCTAGCCAGACGGGGCTTCGCCCCGGACCCCCGCTGGCCGCTGCGCGGAGACCCCGAACGCCCCACGCCGCGGCCGCGAGGCGCGCCGTGCGCGCCTTGCCGGTCACGCGGCTCTCCACAACGAGTACAAAGTTCCCGTTGCCGGCCGCACAACGGGCTAACGTAGTGTCCCGACAGCAGGGTCCGCCTCTAGCAGCCCGTGGTGAAAGCACCACCGAACGACGGGTCGGCCCAGACATGGCAGTGCCCCACGCGGAGGTCGGCGGCGGCGATGGTAGGTCGAGATAAGATCCACGGCGCGCCCCAACGCGTCTCCGGGAGTCGCATGAGCGACCACAACAGCCGAAGACACGCCACCGCATGCCCCTGAAGACTGCGGGGTGTCCCGACACCCGTGAGCGTCCGCATCAGCAACCCAAGGTTCAGTCCAGCAACGTGCAGCAGGACGCGTTTGAGGATGTTGTCGTGCCCCCGCAGGTATACGCGGCGTAGCCGCCCGGTGGCATAGAGATGGGCAAAGGGGCGTTCGAGTCGTTCCCCGCGCCGGCGCAGCAGGCGTTGCCCGCGCGCGCCGCGAAGACGCCGACGGTTTCGGTAGACGGCGTCGCGCGCCTCCGCCTTGTCTTTCCACTTACGCCTGCCGCGATCTGGTTCCGAGATGTAGCTGCGGAGGCCGATGGCTTCAAGATCGACGAGTTCCTGGTTGCTGTGATAGCCCTTGTCCCCGACGACCTCGGCAAGACGGCCCGCAGGCACCACGGTCTCGATGTGCTCCGCCGCGGTGATCAGCGTCGCGCGGCTCGTCGCCACATCGCCTTCATCGGCGTCCTGCACCGTCACCGCCACGACCGCGCCGGTGTCGAGGTCGACCGCCTGCTCCGCCTTGTGCGCGAGGTGCGTGCGGCCGTCCTTCATCTTGGTGATTCTTGCGTCAGGATCGTGCGGATGGGTCCAGTCGTCGTTCGAGCCTTTCTTCTTCCGCTTCCGATCGATGCGCGCCAGATCGGCACGCGTCGGGGTCTCAATCCCCGAGGCCTGGGCGAGCTGGATCAAGAAGTCCTGATACGCCTCGCCGGTGTCGCGCCGCACGATACTTCGCAGGGCGGCGTTCGCTTCCAGCGTCGTCGCATCGATACCGATCGTCTTGCCCTTGACAAGCTTCGCCTCAGCCAGTCGCTGCAACACCCACGCGAAGACAGCCTGATGCGTTTCCAGGTCGATCAGCCGACGCGTCCGCGAGACCGTCGAATGATCCGGCGGCGCTTCGTGCAGCTCCAGCCCCAAGAAGCTCCGCACGCTCAACGACTCGGCCGCCCGCCACGCGATCGCCCGCTCGGAGTCGAGCCCTTCGAAGTACCCGAGCAGCAACACGCGGAAATACCGGCCGGGCGGCAAACTCGGCCGGCCGATCTCATCCGCGTAGAATCGCTGACAGAGCGACTCGACGTACCCGTCGAAATCCGCTCTCTCGAGAATGTGATTCAGTCGCGTGTAGAACGGGTGCGCGGCGCTGCGAGGCAGATCTTGTGCGGCGACCCACATCGACGTCTGCTTGGGACGTCGCCGTCGTTTGCCCATGGCCATGCGCGTCAGTGGAGTACGCATGATCACTTCTGGCGATCGATCTAATTCGGTGACTTTCACCACGGGCTGCTAGACGACCGTTTCGAGCTCAGCCACAGCGCGGGCGCGAAGCTCGCCTGCCGGATTGAGACGTGTATCGAGTAAATGACGGGGTACCACGTTGCTGAGTGCCTTGAGCATCGAGTTCTTGACTCCGGGGTGCTCTGTCTCGAAGTCGAGGAGCAGGCGTTTCAGTCGCTGGCGTTTGAGACTCAGGTCGCCGCACACCGGGCAACAACAGCCGATCACGGGGAGCTCGCTCTCGCGAGTGTAGGCGCGCGCCTCGTCCTCGCCTACATACACGAGGGGCCGAATGACCACGTGGTGCTTGTCGTCCGACAGCAGTTTAGCCGGCATCGCCTTCAAGCTCCCGGCGAAGAAGAGGTTGAGCAACAGGGTCTCGATGAAGTCATCGGCGTGATGGCCGAGCGCGATCTTCGTGGCGCCCACTTCCGCGGCTATCCGATACAACACTCCGCGACGCAGCTTCGCACACAGGGAGCAGGGCGTCGCGTCGGCATCGAGAACGTCGTCCATCACCTCGCCGATTGACGTGTGCTCGATCCGATACTCCCAGCCACGCGACTCGCAGGCCCGGGAGATTTCGTGATGTTTGTACGCGTCGTAACCGGAGTCGACGTTGACCGCGATCATGGAGAATTCGACTGGGGCCCGTCGACGCAAGACATCGAGCACCTGCATCAGTGCCCAGCTGTCCTTACCTCCGGACAGGCCGACCATGATGCGGTCGCCGTCTTCGATCAGGTCGAAGGCACTGACCGCTCTGGTCACCTTGCGGGCCAGCTTCGCTTCGAGCTTCGAGCGGTAAGCCATGGTTAAGTCGTAGGTCGCGGGTCGTGAGTCATCGGTCGTGGATGGTCGTGAGTTGGGTTGGTCTCGGGTCGTGGATGATCGACCAGATTCTACACGAGCACAAGCTGCGCGAGCGCTCTCTCCCATGTCATCGCCGAAACATCCGTGAGCGCGGCGGCACCGAGATGTTCTGCCAGGTTGCGGTCGTCCGAGAGTGACGCCAACCTCGTAGCCAGCGACGACGCGTCTGGCGGGGTCACAAAGCCATTCTCCGCATCCCTGACCAGCTCGGCGGGTCCCCCGCTGTCGGTGCACGTCACCACCGCCTTTCCGGATGCGAACGCCTCGACCGTCACCAGACCGTAATCTTCCCCCTGGGCCGGGAAGCAAACGGCCCGACATCGGGCGAGTTGGGTCAGGAGCTCGTCGTCGTTCACCGCTCCAAGAAACGTCACGCGCGCGTCGAGACCACGCTCGCTGACCGTTTGCCGCAGCCCTGCCTGTTCCTCACCGTCGCCAACCACGACGCACTTCACACGACCTGCGATCGGATCGTCGAGCGCCTCAATGACCAAGCCGACCCGCTTCAGCGGAGTCAGCCGCGAAACGACTAAGACAAAGTCGTCATACGCCTCGCACCGGTACGCTCGCGGGGGTGGAGGCGGATGGATGACGGTCGACGCCATGTCTCCCCACGTCTGAAGCCGCGCCGCGATTGTTCGTGACTGCGCGAAGAGTCGTGTGACGTTCTGCGTCAACAGATAGCGGTCGGCGGTATGAATGAGACGTCGGCGAACGTTCTCCTTGAGACGACCACGAGATGACAGCGACGCGCTGAAGCGCGGCCATTGATCGTAGTACTCTCGCATCCGATGGTTGAGCCAACACGCGTGCGCCCGGTGACGCACCGCGTAGCTGGGAAATCGAAGGCTGATGACCTGGTCGACTGGCCGGCCGTCGTGGGCCTGTCCAACGTCAGTCAGCCAGGTAGCGAGATAGGCGGAGGCCTGCCGGCCGAACCGGTTCTGTGGAGTCTGCAGCAGCGCAGCGTCGTGACCGGCCGCCCCGAGCGCGGCCACCAAGGCGTTGGCAATCACCAGGTGCCCCCCCTCTGAAAAGGGGGGGTGCGACGTTGCGACAGTGATACGAGCCACAGCGGGGCGCCGCTACGATGACCCCAGCGACGCTTACGGCCAGGTACGGAGGACGACGTTCGAGCGTTCGTTCACCGGCCCATCCGGTCCGAGCCGTGCCGGCGTGCTGACCATCAGACCGATCTGCTCGCCCGACTTGGGCGTCCAACTGTTCAACGGCGACACGTCATTGACATGGGTCTTGAAGTCAGATGCACCAAGGTCCTTGTACGTCGTCCCGGCCCGCAACCACTCCCACGTCGCCGCGTACCACGTACCGCCGATCTTTGCGAACACCCAGACGTTGCTGTCGACAATCGCGCCACTGCCACTGAAGTCTCCCGTCGGCCACTGACCAACCTTCGTGTGATTGATACAGATCGGAGGCGCACCGATGGTTGTGCTTGTAATCGTCGATGTCTGGGGCCAGCTGCTGACGTTGAAATGGAGCCATTTCACTTGACTCAGGTCGAGCTCGTCATCGGCAGTACCGCTGCTGACGCTTCCCCCTCCACCGCCGCCACCACCACCGCCGCTACTCCCACCCGCGTTCACCACAGCCTGTGTTGCGACTTTGAAGAAGCTCGCCGCAGAGAACTCACCCGTCACCGACCCGGGTGGCGCAGCGGCTGGGAAAGAGTCGACTGGTCCGTTGGTCCCGCGAGCTCGCCAGTAGTAGACCTTGTTGAAGTCAAGGTCGACGTTCACCTGCGCGCTGGTCTTTTCTTCTCTCGTGAGCACCGATTGCTTCGGCCCGGACAGCGGCGTATCGATACCGGCGTGCTTGCCCATCTCTTCGGAAAAGACCGCGACGATGTTTTGGAAACTCGCATTCGCGGCGACCTGGAACTCGACGAAGACCTTCCCTGGGTCGCCGTCGATCCGAGGGTTCTCGATTTCGAGAACCGGCCGGATGCTGTCGACGACCTCACCCGGGGCTGGCTGTAACGGTGTCGGTTCGAAGATCGTGACCGGAACATTGGTCCGGAACGGGACCATCTCGGACCACGGTCCGTAAGAATCCTCGAAAACAGCGCGGGCCTGCCACTGGTGAGGGGTATCGTCGTCAAGCGGATTCTGGACGGCGTACGAGGTCTCACCGACGCCTTGCGGAACCGTGCCGGAGTCAACGGGCGTAAGCCCCCCACTGGCCTCGACCCGATAGACCTGGAATTCGTGACCGAAATTGACGCCCGACACAAACGGCGACTGGGCATTTGCCGCAGTCAACGTGGGCGTCAGAACTTCGACTTCGACGTTCGCGATTGGGCTCTGCGGCACCGGGGCAGTGACCTTGAGAGTCGATCCGTCCGCCGCCGCCGTTCCCGTGATGTCAGCGGCCGAGAATGTCCCTGCTCCGCCCCCGGGCCCGGCGTTGGTGGCCGATGGCGCGCTGGGGCTTGAACTCTCACACGCGAGCGGAAACACGACTAGTGACAGAACCCCGAGTCGAATTGAAACGATACGCAGCCTTCCAAGCAAGTGAAAACTCCTTAGCCAGAATGTGAATAATTGAGCAGCGGACGTCCGGCCATGTTAGCGAAACCTCGACCAAAAGGCGAACGGAGCGTTTCCTCACGCGAGTTGTGCTAGCAGCCCGTGGTGAAAGCACCACCGAACGACGGGTCGGCCCAGACATGGCAGTGCCCCACGCGGAGGTCGGCGGCGGCGATGGTAGGTCGAGATAAGATCCACGGCGCGCCCCAACGCGTCTCCGGGAGTCGCATGAGCGACCACAACAGCCGAAGACACGCCACCGCATGCCCCTGAAGACTGCGGGGTGTCCCGACACCCGTGAGCGTCCGCATCAGCAACCCAAGGTTCAGTCCAGCAACGTGCAGCAGGACGCGTTTGAGGATGTTGTCGTGCCCCCGCAGGTATACGCGGCGTAGCCGCCCGGTGGCATAGAGATGGGCAAAGGGGCGTTCGAGTCGTTCCCCGCGCCGGCGCAGCAGGCGTTGCCCGCGCGCGCCGCGAAGACGCCGACGGTTTCGGTAGACGGCGTCGCGCGCCTCCGCCTTGTCTTTCCACTTACGCCTGCCGCGATCTGGTTCCGAGATGTAGCTGCGGAGGCCGATGGCTTCAAGATCGACGAGTTCCTGGTTGCTGTGATAGCCCTTGTCCCCGACGACCTCGGCAAGACGGCCCGCAGGCACCACGGTCTCGATGTGCTCCGCCGCGGTGATCAGCGTCGCGCGGCTCGTCGCCACATCGCCTTCATCGGCGTCCTGCACCGTCACCGCCACGACCGCGCCGGTGTCGAGGTCGACCGCCTGCTCCGCCTTGTGCGCGAGGTGCGTGCGGCCGTCCTTCATCTTGGTGATTCTTGCGTCAGGATCGTGCGGATGGGTCCAGTCGTCGTTCGAGCCTTTCTTCTTCCGCTTCCGATCGATGCGCGCCAGATCGGCACGCGTCGGGGTCTCAATCCCCGAGGCCTGGGCGAGCTGGATCAAGAAGTCCTGATACGCCTCGCCGGTGTCGCGCCGCACGATACTTCGCAGGGCGGCGTTCGCTTCCAGCGTCGTCGCATCGATACCGATCGTCTTGCCCTTGACAAGCTTCGCCTCAGCCAGTCGCTGCAACACCCACGCGAAGACAGCCTGATGCGTTTCCAGGTCGATCAGCCGACGCGTCCGCGAGACCGTCGAATGATCCGGCGGCGCTTCGTGCAGCTCCAGCCCCAAGAAGCTCCGCACGCTCAACGACTCGGCCGCCCGCCACGCGATCGCCCGCTCGGAGTCGAGCCCTTCGAAGTACCCGAGCAGCAACACGCGGAAATACCGGCCGGGCGGCAAACTCGGCCGGCCGATCTCATCCGCGTAGAATCGCTGACAGAGCGACTCGACGTACCCGTCGAAATCCGCTCTCTCGAGAATGTGATTCAGTCGCGTGTAGAACGGGTGCGCGGCGCTGCGAGGCAGATCTTGTGCGGCGACCCACATCGACGTCTGCTTGGGACGTCGCCGTCGTTTGCCCATGGCCATGCGCGTCAGTGGAGTACGCATGATCACTTCTGGCGATCGATCTAATTCGGTGACTTTCACCACGGGCTGCTAGCGAGCGCGGCGAGCGTGTCGGTGCCCAACGCGGCGTGCCCGCCGGTCTGAGCCAGGGCTCTCGCCAAAAAGTGCTTCGCCAAGAGGACGATATCCTCGCCCCGAGTCCGCAGCGGGGGGACACAGAGCCGGACGACCGCAAGTCGGAACAGGAGATCCTGACGAAAACGTCCCGCCGCAACCTCTGATGCCAAGACACGATTGGTGGCCGTAATGATCCGTACATCTACGTGGCGGGTCGTCGTCTCCCCCACCCGTCGCACCTCCCCATCCTGCACGACCCGCAGGAGCTTGGCTTGCGCCCGCGCGGAGAGCTCACCGACTTCATCCAGAAACAGCGTGCCGCGGTGGGCGGCCTCAAACAGTCCCGTCCGCTGCGTGACCGCTCCCGTGAAGGCGCCACGGGCGTGGCCGAAGACCTCGGCCTCGAACAATTCATCAGTGAGCGCGGCGCAGTTCACGGCACAGAACGCGGCATTGCGGCGCGGACCGCCGCGGTGGAGCCCGCGCGCCACCACCTCCTTGCCACTGCCGGTCTCGCCCTCGATCAGAATCGGAAACGGACAGGCTGCCTGCTCCGTTACGGTCGCGCGAAGTTCCCTGATCTGACGACTGCTTCCTACCAGACCGCTCGAATGCTCGTGCGATTGATTCGTCCGGCGATCCACGACCAGATTGACCGCTGAGGCACACAGGACTGAAGCCACTCGGAGGAGACAATGAACACCGGCGTGACGAGCTGCCACCGGCGGGCGAGACCAGTACGCGACGAGACTCGCGAGCGCCTGATCGTGCTCGGCGATGCGTATCGGAACCACGGCCTGTGCGGAACCGTCACCGCCGTCGATCGAGACACCCCGCGTTGACAGTCGTAGCTCTCGAGCTCGCCTCCCAATCGCGTGCGGCAGTGGCCCGGCCGTGACCAGTGGTGTCGTCGCAGCCGTCGGCGAGAGGACGGCAATGGCGGTCGCGTCGATGATCGTCCTCAGGCGGGCGCAGATCGTCTCGAGCCCATCCCCGCATGTCTGGGTGCGGAACAGCTCAATCGTCCCATCGGCCACTCTGGCGAGGCCATCACCCGCGGATGGCCCTGCCGACTGTCGATCATCGGTGCCCCCTCCGGCCCAGAGCAACGCGCGCGCCAAAACGTAGTCCTCTCGTTCGCCGGGATGCACCGTCAGCGTGTCCGAAGGAGACTTCGGTCGCTTCCCCGTCAACGGCGACCACTCGGTGGTTGTTTCGGCCGCGGCGAAGAGGACACGCGCCCGTTCGAGTGTCGACTCAGCCCGCGACGGCTCCCCGCGCTCGCGTAGCAGGCAGCCGAGCGTGGCGGCGGCGCGCGCCGCGCCGGCGAAGCGTCGTCGTCGCTCGAGCACACCGAGGGCCTCACGCAGTCGTCGTTCGGCCTCGGCCGGCCGGCCGCGTTCGGCGATCATTAACGCGCTCGCCACGTGTAAACGCGCACGGGTCACACGTGCGTCGTCACTCACCGTCTGTACCTGACTACCCTCCGACACATTTCCGGCGTCATGCCCGGCGTTATTCGCGCTATTCAATGACGTGAACGAATGAAGCGACACAGCCACCTTGCAAGAAGAATGCGCTGTGCATCAGCCCCGCGCAGTGCCGAGATCAGTGAGCCGACACTTGGCCACGTGCGGAATCTCTGTGCTGGAGGGTCGTCGCGGACTGCGATTTCTAGCACGTGAGGGTGGTGATGTAGTGTCCTGACACTTGCGGTCGGGCTGGTGGGTGCCCGAAAGGAATTAAGATCTGACTCATGATTCGGCCGATCATGAAGTACGGCGACAGGGTGCTTCGGACCCGCGCCATCGAGGTCACGGATATCACAGCCGACATCCAGGCCCTCATCGACGACATGATCGAAACAATGTATGCCGCGCCGGGCGTTGGTCTGGCGGCGCCCCAGATCGATATGTCGCTCAGAATCCTTGTCGCCGACCCCTCATCCGGTCGGAGAGCCGATGACCTGGTCGTCATGATCAACCCGGACATCGTCGAGCGCGAGGGCGTTCAGGCAGAACCCGAAGGATGCTTGAGCGTTCCCGGTTTCGAAGCGCCGGTGGCTCGGCCGACGAGGGTGGTCATACGGGGCCTCGACCGCGCCGGGACCGCGCGGTCGGTCGAGGGGATCGGGCTCTTGGCGCGAGTGTTTCAGCACGAAATCGACCATCTCGATGGGTCGCTGTTTGTCGACCATCTGCGTGGACTCAAGCGCGACCTAATCCTGCGGAAGATCAAGAAGCTCCAACGATCGGGGAAGTGGTGAGGACGGTCTTCTTTGGAACCCCGGCGTTCGCCGTGCCGACCCTCGAACAGCTTCTCGCCTCCGCCCATGACGTCGTGGGTGTCGTCACTCAGCCCGACCGACCCCGCGGTCGAGGCCAGCGAGTGTCGGCGTCCCCCGTGAAAGCCGTCGCCCTGGCCAACGGGTTGACGGTGTTCCAACCAGAACGGATGAAAGACCCTGACTTCGTCGCGGCGTTGGAAGAGCTGAAGCCAGATCTTGGTGTCGTCGCGGCCTACGGCAAGCTGTTGCCCGACTGTCTTCTGGCGCTTCCGCGACTTGGCATGATCAACGTGCACGCCTCACTGCTTCCGAAGTACCGAGGCGCCGCACCGATTCATCGGGCCGTCATGGCCGGAGAGCGAGAGAGCGGAATCACGATTATCAAGCTGGTCCACGAGATGGATGCCGGACCGATGCTTCGCTGGAAGGCGTTGCCTATCGTGCCGGACGACACCAGTGCCAGCTTGGAGCCGCGGCTCGCTGAGCTCGGCGCCAAGCTGCTGGTCGCGACGATCGACGCGCTCGACGAGGGCCACATTGTCGAGCAGGAACAGAATCCCGACGAGGTCACGTTCGCGCCCCGACTCACTCGCGACGACGGCCGGATCGATTGGACGCAGCCGGCACCCCAGATCCACAACCAGGTTCGCGGCCTTCACCCATGGCCACACGCCTTTGGCTACCTCGACGGCGTGCGCTACCTTCTGCTTCACACCCGTGTGGTCGAGGTCCCGGCCGCGAATTCGAGCCAGGAGCCACCCGTTCCCGGTCAAGTGCTGGAGGCGATCAAGGACCGCCTGGTCGTTGCGACAGGTCGGCGATCCGCCCTCGCGCTCCTCGCGCTCCAGCCGGAGGGCCGACGCCCGCTGACGACACGCGCCTTCCTGGCGGGGCATCGACTATCTCCCGGTGCAATCTTTCGTCCCGACCCCTCATGACGGCGCCCGCTCGCCGCGCCGCCCTGCGGATCCTTCGTGACATCAACGCCGAACGAGCGGACCTCCCGCATGCCCAGGCGCGTGTGCGTCCGACACTGTCCGACCGCCGTGACCGCGCACTCGCAACCGAAATCGTCGTCGGTACGCTCCGATGGCGGGCCAACCTCGACTTCGTTATCGGGGAAGCCTCATCACGGCCACTGACCCGCATCGATCCGGACGTCCTCGACCTGCTGAGACTGTCCGCCTATCAGCTCCTCCATCTGAAGCGCGTACCCGACCATGCGGTGGTCCACGACGCCGTCGGCCTGGCCCGTGATTGCGGTAAGGCGAGTGCCGCGCCCTACGTGAATGCGGTGCTGCGCGCGATCGCCACGGGAGATCCCGCCTCCCACCTTCCGGCGCTCCCGACCGCGGTCGATCTCGAGGACCGCGACCGGCGCCGACAGGTCCTCGACTACCTGAGCGTCACGCAGTCCCACCCGAGATGGCTGGTCGAGCGCTGGTACGAACGATACGGCGCCGAGGCCGCCGCGGCGTGGACCCGCTTCAACAACACGCCGGCGCCGATCACTCTGCGGGTCAACACCTTGGTCGGGTCGGCCCGGCAGGTGGCCGAAGAGCTTGCGCGTGACGGTGTCGAGACGATGACCGGCGCGTGGACACCAAACGCGTTGGTCGTGACCCGGGGGAATCCGCTGAGCTCGACGCTGGCCAAGCGTGGCCTCTTCTGGCTCCAGGACGAGGCGGCGCAGCTTGTCGCGGAGCTCGTCACGCCGCAGCCCGGCGACCGCGTACTGGACGCCTGCGCGTCCCCCGGTGGGAAGTCGCTCATCATCGCCGGGTCGATGGCCGACCGCGGCGTCCTGGTCTCAGCCGATGTCCGTCCTAACCGAACGGCCCTGCTCTCACGGACCCTGTCGCAAGCCGGAACCCGTTGCACCCGGGTTGTGCGGCTCGACGCCCGGCATCCTCCGTTCGGTCCGGTGCATCACTGGGTAGTACTGGATGCGCCCTGCTCGGGTCTGGGCACGCTGAGACGCGACCCAGACATCCGCTGGAAACGAACCGCCGACCAACTCCCCGAGCTGGCAGCCACCCAATCAGCGCTGCTCGCCGGCGCGGCGACCGCGGTCCAGTTAGGGGGGAGGCTGCTGTACGCCACGTGCTCCAGTGAACCCGAGGAAAACCAGGCGGTCGTCGAACGGTTCCTGCAGACCCACCCGACGTTTGCAATCGAACGTCCATCAATCCCTCGTCTCGCTGCGCTCATCGATCAGGACGGCTTCTTCCAGACACTCACCCACCGCGACCGTCTAGGGGGTTTTTTCGCCGCGACGCTCAGGCGTCACGTGCTCTGAACCCGGTACGGATTAGGGACTTGCGCTACACTTGTAGACTGGATGGCGGCACAAGCGCCACTGAAGAAATGGGCCTTTGGAGTCGGTAAACTAGTCGCGCTCCTGGGCGCGCTCGGGGCCACGTATGGGTTGTTTGCGATGGTCTCGCTTCAGCTGGCCCTGCAGAGCCGAGAGGTTCCTGTTCCAAGCCTCAGGGGCCTGACCCCCGAAGAAGCCGAGGCCGTGCTGGCTGATGCGGGTCTGACCTTGCGGATCGACCCCGTGCGCCGCGTTCACGACACGATTACCCTTGGCCGGGTCGCCGAACAGGACCCGAGCCCAGGCCTGACAACCCGGAGCCAGCGCAGCGTGAAAACCTGGCTGAGCTCAGGGCCGACACCGGGCTCGATTCCGGGGCTGATCGGAGCCTCGGAACCGGCAGCACGACGCAGCTTGGAAGAGAACGCGTTCTCTCTGCACGAGCTCTCCGAGATCCGATCGGATCGCTACCCGATTGACGCCGTCGTCGCCCAGCAGCAGCCCCCCGACAGCAATGGTCAGCGGATCTCACTCCTGGTCAATCGCGGTGAACGTGGTCGGACGTTCGTCATGCCGGATCTGATCGGCGCCGAGAGCGCGGCGGCGGCTGACGTGCTCCGGACTCGCGGATTCCGCATCACGGTCGTGGGCGACCACCCGTACCCGGGCGTCCCGCCTGGAATCGTCCTGCGTCAGTCTCCCGAAGCCGGTTTCCAGATCGCTCCCGGTGAATCGATCTCCCTCGAGGTGAGCCGGTGACCCTGCGGATTGCTCCATCGATCCTGTCGGCGGACTTCGGACGTCTGGCCGAAGAGGTCGCGCACGTTGAGCGCGGTGGGGCTGACCTGATTCACGTCGACGTCATGGACGGACGGTTCGTTCCCAACATCACGATCGGAATCCCGGTCGCGCGCGCGCTCCACCGAGTCGCGACGGTTCCACTCGATGTCCACCTGATGATTGTCGAACCGGAACGTCATATCGAGGCGTTCGCCGACGCGGGTGCGGCGATGCTGTCTGTCCACGTGGAAGTGTCGCCCCATCTTCACCGCACCCTGGAGGCGATCAAAGCACTCGGGGTGCAGGCCGGGGCGGTGCTGAATCCGTCGACCCCGGCCACCGCGGTGGGACCGGTGGCGCATCTCGTCGATTTCGTATTGGTCATGTCCGTCAACCCGGGGTTTTCCGGTCAGGCCTATATCCCGCAGAGCCCCTCGAAGGTCCGCGCGGTACGAGCGCTCCTTGACGAGGCAGGAAACGACGCGCCGGTCGAGATTGACGGTGGTATCCAACCGGGCAACGCCGCGGACGTGGTAGCGGCCGGGGCCGAGATCCTGGTCGCGGGGTCGGCGATCTATGGAACCGATGATCCTGCGGCAGCGACGCGGGCCTTGCGCAGCGCGGCGCTCGCCGGTGCACCGATGGCCTTGCGTGAGTCACGGTAGTTGAGGTCGTGGCGGCGCATTCCTCGCATGTCAGAGTCCGGTACGCCGAAACCGACCAGATGGGCGTGGCGTACTATGCGAACTACTTCGTGTGGTTCGAAGTGGGACGATGCGAGCTGCTGCGGTCGCTGGGACGCACCTATCGCGATCTTGAGGACGACGGAATCCTCCTGCCGTTGATCGAAGCCCAGTGCGAATTCCGCGATTCGGCGAGATACGACGACGACCTCCAGATCGCCACGACAGGCTCCCTGGTCTCGCCGGTGCGAGTACAGTTTCAGTATGAGGTCTCGCGGCGCGCGGATGGCACGCCTCTGGCAGTGGGTCGGACGGTGCACGCGGCCGTCAATGCGGCCGGGCAGCCCCGCCGACTCCCCGAAGAGATTCAGGCGGTCCTGAAGTGAAGGCGATCGTCACCGGCGCAGCCGGCTTCGTCGGGTCGAGCCTCACCGTGCGACTGCTCGACGCCGGGGCGCACGTCACCTGCGTCGACTGCTTCACCGACTACTACGCGCGGGCACTGAAAGAGACGAACGCCGATCGATTCCGTGATCACGATCGGTGTCGCTTCGTTGAGACCGAGATCGCGACAGCGGACTGGACCGAGCTGCTGACCGATGTGACCCACGTCTTTCACCTGGCCGCTCAGGCCGGCGTCCGGCGGAGCTGGGGGGCGGATTTCTCGATCTATACGACCTGTAATATTGACGCGACGCAGGTACTCCTCGAGGCGTGTGTCGGACGGGACCTCGAGCGCTTTGTGTATGCTTCGAGCTCGTCAGTCTACGGCGATGCGGTTACGATCCCGATGCGTGAGGATGCCCGCCCACAGCCGGTGTCGCCGTACGGGGTGACGAAGCTGGCCGCGGAACATTTATGTCAGCTGTACTGTAGCAATTACAGCGTGCCGACCGTCTCGCTCCGTTACTTCACAGTGTACGGTCCTCGACAGCGCCCCGACATGGCCTTTCATCGTTTTCTGCGCGCGATTCAGACCGGCCAGCCGATCACATTGTATGGTGACGGCGAGCAGACTCGAGACTTCACGTTTGTCGATGACGCGGTGAGCGCCACCGTCGCGGCGGCCGACCGTGGGAGCGCCGGGGGCGTCTATAACATTGGAGGCGGGTCACGTGTGTCGATGAATCATGTATTGGAGCTGATGGCGACGGTCACCGGACAGGTGCCGACGATCGCACACCAGCCGGTGCAGAAGGGTGATATGCGAGATACCTACGCCGACACCACGCTCGCGAGACATGACCTTGGCTTTGCTCCGGCCGTCGGGCTGGAGGACGGAATCCGCTCGGAGCACAAATGGATATCTACGATACCGGTACTAACGTCGTGACCGATTCAACCCACCAACAGTCGATCGGGGCGCGGGGACGTCTCCGGTGCATGGCAGTCATCGCGATGGCCGCCTTCTCCACGGCCTGCGGATCGACCGAACCGGAGATTACGCCGGCAACCGTCGGTGGCGACCAGATCCTGTTCGAGCGCGGTACGGCCGCCCTCGCAGAGGACAACTGGCTCGAGGCGCGTGAATATTTCCTTCAGGTCCGAGACAACTACCCGCAGAGCCCACTTCGAGCGGACGCCCGCCTCGGTGTGGCCGATAGCTTCGAGGGCCAGGGCGGCTCCGCAAGCTACGTCTCAGCGCTCGCCGAATATCAGGACTTCCTGAGCCTGTACCCGACGCATCCTCGCAACGCATACGCACAGTTCAAGCTCGCCATGGTCCATCATCATCAGATGCGACCACCGCAGCGGGATCAGTCGTGGACGCAGACTGCGATTCGAGAGTTCGAGCTCTTCATCGAACGATACCCGACCAGCGAGTTGATCGGCGAAGTGCGAGGCTACCTCCGAGAGGCCAGAGATCGCTTGTCGGAGTCGGAGTTTGTCGTGGGGCGCTACTACCACCGAAACAAGTGGTGGCCCGGCGCGATCGACCGCTTGGGGACGGTACTCGACTCCAACCCCGAATATACGGGTCGTGAGCTCGTCTATTTCTATCTGGCCGACGCGTTCTATAACAGCGGTGAGCTCGCAGAGGCGTTGCCGATGTTTCAACGTCTCCTCGAGCAGTTCCCTGACACGGATTTCATCGAGGACGCCACCGCAGCGGTCGCCGATATCGAAACGCGGCTGGAGGTCGATCTGGCCGCGACCCCCGAACCGGACGAGGCTGGCACCGCCGATGATCCCGACGCCGCGGAATCTCCCATCTCCGGGTAGTCTCATCTGCGCCGCCGCGGCACTCCTCCTTCCCAGCTTGGCGGCTGGGCAAGGACCCGTTGCCGAAGCCGGAGAACCGAACGAGATCGCCTGTGCCCCCCGCATCGCCGCGACGGTCGGGGACCGCGCGCTGACCGTCGTCGGCTCACAGGAGGGCACAGCGAAGTCGCACTTCGGACCGTCGGACACCCTCGTGATCAGCGGCGGACGCGCAGCCGGCGTTGATGTCGGGCACGAGTATTTCGTGCGGCGGTTGGTGTCGCCTGAGCGTGTGACCGGGCGGTCGGCGACCGTCCTCCATACTGCCGGCTGGGTTCGCATCGTTGCGACAGAGCGGGAAGCCTCGGTCGCCCAGGTCGTCGGAGTCTGCGACGGTCTGCAGCGCGGCGACTTTCTCGAGCGTCTCGAGTGGCCCCAGCCGTTAGTAGTCCGTGACCGGGCGAACCCGATTACAACCAACCTGGGACGATCATGTTCGGCCTCGACGGGCGGTCCCTGATCGCCGAGCACGACTACTTTGTCCTCAGCCTCGGCGATGCACACGGGGTGTCTTCCGGTCAGCGGCTGACCGTGTTTCGTCACACGCTCGAGGACCTCCGCGCCGTAACAGAGCTTGGCGAGGCGGTTGCAGTCGTGGTCAACACCGACACCACGACAGCCCGGATGGTCCGCCTCCGCGATATTGTGGAAATCGGTGATTTGGTGGCACCGCAGCGGTAGGTACTGCTCCGCCTCGGACGCGTCAGCCGACGCGTCTCGATGAGTGTGTCGACCGCCGTCTGGCCTGTTCAAAATCGGCAACCTTCGGGTCGGACAGCACGCGGTTGTAGCGCCCATAGTAGTCGGCGGCCGAGACAAGCGCCACGATCATCACGCCCCACAGTGCCACCGTCCCAAGGACGTAGAACAGCTGCACTTGGTTCCCGAGCATCAGCAGCAAGATGGCGGCGATCTCCATCACCATCTTGACCTTGCCCATGCGTGAGGCCGGGATGTTCACGCCGCGGGCATGGGCAATGCTGCGGAGCACGGTGATCGCGAGCTCGCGGCCAAGGATCACCCACACCATCCACGCGGCCGCCAGCTCCATCCAGACCAACGACACCAGCGCCGCCGTGACCAGCAACTTGTCGGCCAGCGGGTCCATCATTTGGCCCAGCGACGTCACCTGGCGACGCCGACGAGCCAGGTACCCATCAAGCCAGTCGGTGAACGCCGCCACGCCGAAGATCGCCGCGCCAATGACCTCTTTGGGGAGACCGAAGATCAGAACCGCCTCGAATCTCGTCAGCAGGACCACGACGAGAAACGGGACGAGGAAGATACGCACGAGGGTCAGAGCATTCGGGAGATTCATCACGCACACCGTTGCGCCTGCGCCACGCTCGCCACGCCTATTGTAACCTGCCGACTCGTGACCGGGTCCACCGCCGGCCGCAGGTCAGTAAGCTATGATCTCTGGCAATGAAGGCCGTCCTCCTGGCTGGAGGGTTTGGTACGCGTCTCCGGCCGCTCACCCTTAACACCCCTAAGCCGGTCGTTCCGATCTTCGATCGCCCGTTTCTCTATCACCAGATCGAACTGCTCAAGCGCCTGCCTGAAATCGACGAGGTCATTCTCAGCTTGAACTATCAGCCGGAAGCGATCGAGCGGGTCGTCGGCGACGGGTCCGACATCGGTCTACGCATTCGATACGTCGTCGAACCGACGCCGCTCGGCACTGGCGGCGCCGTCAAGTACGCGTCGATCGGCATCGATGGCACCGTCGTCGTGTTCAATGGGGATGTCCTCACTGACACCGACCTTCCGGCGGTCCTCGACCTCCATCGAAGTCGTGACGCCAGGGCCACTATCGTGCTGACGCCGGTGGAGAACCCGTCGGCCTACGGCCTAGTGGAGACGAGCGAGGCTGGCGACGTGCAGCGGTTTCTCGAGAAGCCTAGCGCGGACGAGATCACCTGCGACACGATCAACGCAGGTATCTATATCTTGGAAACCGAGACGTTCGACCGGATCCCGGCCGACACAAACTGGTCGATCGAGCGGAAGTACTTTCCGTCACTGGTCGAGCGCGGCGAAACGTTCGTCGCCTATGTCGACCGCAGCTACTGGATCGATATCGGGACGCCCGAGAAGTATCTACAGGCCCATCGCGACATCATGACCGGAGCGTGTCGCGCGTATCCCTTCGTTGGCCACCCGACCGACCAACCGCGGATCGCCGCCGACGCCGTCGTTGATCCAGACGCACAGCTCGAAGGCCCCTGCTACGTCGCTCGTCACGCGCGTGTCGAGGCCGGAGCTCAGATCGCGCCCCTCAGCGTCATCGGGACATCTGCGTCGGTCGGCGCAGGAGCGATCATCGACGGGGCCGTCCTCTGGCCGGGTTCAACCGTCGGACCGGAGGCGACGATTCGGCGCGCGATTCTCGGCCGCGACGTGTACGTCGAGGATCACGCAGTCGTCGGGCCCGGTGCCGTCGTCGGCGACAAGTCGGTCATCACCCGCTACACTCGCGTCGCGTGAGTCGTCCCAGCAGAGATCCTAATCCCAGGATGCACTTGGGTTGGCGTATCTGGCGCCGGGCTGGGGCAGCGAGGACAAGGCGGGACGAGGGAGTTTGGAGGGCCCAAATGACCGAGGAGCATCGCAGTCGTCGGTGGCCAGGACAAGTCAGATGCGTCAACTTAAGTGGATTCTGGGATTAAACACACTATGCCGTCACCGATACTCGATCCGAGCATCTTCAAGGCCTACGACGTTCGCGGGCTCTATCCCGATCAGCTCACCGAAGAGGTCGCGACGCAGATCGGGCGAGCGTTCGTGGCGTATCTGGGCGCCACGCGCATCGCCGTCTCGCGCGACATGCGTCTGTCGTCGCCCACACTCGCGGCCGCGCTCATCGGCGGTGCCCGCCAGCAAGGGGCAGATGTCGTCGACTTCGGGATGCTGGGCACCGACATGCTGTACTTCGCCGTTGCGCGCGATGCGTTCGATGGTGGCGCACAGATCACCGCGTCCCACAACCCAAAGCAATACAACGGGGTGAAGCTCGTACGGCAGCAGGCCATACCGTTGAGCGGCGACGCGGGCATCTCGGACATCCGAGACATGATCCTCGACGACCGGATCCCGACTCCGGGGCCACCCGGGACGCTGACCGAGCGTCACCTCCTCGATGACTATATCGACCACGTGCTGTCGTTCATCGACTCCTCGGTGATTCGCCCTTTCCGGTTGGTCCTCGATGCGGGGAGTGGGATGGGTGGTCTGGTCGGTCCTCCGCTCTTCGACCGACTCCCGTGCGAAACCACCCGGCTGTGCTTCGAGATCGATGGCACGTTTCCCAATCACCAGGCCAACCCACTCCTCGAGGAAAACCGGCGGGACCTCGTCGACCGCGTGATCACAGAGCAAGCAGATGCCGGGGTGGCGTGGGACGGCGATGCAGACCGATGCTTTTTCGTCGATGGCGACGGTGAGTTTGTCCCCGGCGACTTCATCACGGCGCTCTTGGCCGAGGCGTTCCTGCGGAAGGAGCCGGGCGCCAAGGTCATCTACGACGTGCGAGCCAGCTACGCGGTAAAAGACACGGTGGAGACGTTTGGAGGCTCGGCCCTGATGAACCGTGTCGGCCACGCCTTCTTCAAGAAGCGGATGCGTGAGGAGAACGCGGCCTTCGGTGGCGAGGTGACCGGGCACTACTACTTCCGGAACAACTTCTTCGCCGACAACGGGTTTATCCCTGCGCTTCTCATCCTCGAGCTGATGTCGGTGAAAAACATGACCCTCAGCCAGTTGCTGAGCCCGCTGCGAGAGAAGTATTTCATCTCGGGTGAGATCAACACCGAAATGCCCGACATGGATGCGGTTCGATCGACGATCGATCGGCTCGAGCATCACTACCAGGACGGGTACACCTACCGGATGGACGGTGTGTCGGTGGAGTATCCTACCTGGCACTTCAACGTCCGGCCCTCCAACACCGAGCCGCTCATCCGACTCAATCTCGAAGGAAATACACAGGCACACATGGAGACGAGGCGGGACGAGGTGTTATCGTTGATCCGCCGCTAGCGGCGGCGCCTAGTCGAGATCGACGAAGGTGACGGCGTTGCGGGTTCATAGGGATGATCGCCGATGGCGCGTCGAGTCGCAGACCATCGAGGCAGCGCTGTAGATCCCTGTCTCGATCTCGGCCGGTTGTCCAGGGCAGGTACGAGAGAGGGTGCCTTGCCAAACACTGCAGACGTACGTCGCGGACCGCCGTCCAGGGTATCGGCTGCCGAAACAGATCGCAGCCCTCCACCGTCTAAGCGGAAGAGGACACGACGATGAAGATGACCAATCTTGTGCTTGCACTGCTCTTGGCAACCGGCGTGGCCCTGGGGCAGGAGCCCGACACCCGTCTCCAGAAGGCCACGTTTGCGGGCGGCTGTTTCTGGTGCATGGAACCTCCGTTCGATGAACTGGCGGGCGTGGTCTCTACGACGTCGGGTTACATCGGCGGCCACGTCGAGCGCCCGACCTACGGGGAGGTGTCGGCGGGTGGAACCGGCCATACTGAAGCGGTGGAAGTACTCTACGACCCATCCACGATAACCTACGCGCAGCTCCTCGAGGTCTTTTGGCACAACATCGATCCGGTGGCGCGTAACCGGCAGTTCTGCGATTCTGGATCGCAGTACCGCAGCGGGATCTTCTTTCACGATGACGAACAAGAGCGGTTAGCGCGCGAGACGAAGGAGACGCTGGAACGGTCGGAACGTTTCAGCGATTCAATCGCGACCGAGATCACCCAGGCGACAGCCTTTTATCCGGCGGAGGAGTATCACCAGGACTACTACCTGAAGAATCCCCTGCGGTACAAGTTTTATCGCTATCAATGCGGTCGCGGGAAGAGGCTGGAGCAGCTCTGGGGCGCCACGGACTGATGCCCCGCGACACCTCACCCATGCCGCCTGCGCCAAGCTTCGCAGTGATCTCGAAGTGGCCGATTCGGCTCCCGATCACGACAACTGCTCTACTCCGTTGCCCCGAATCGATCGACAACGAAACGCGGCTTCGCGGGAGACGCGCCGGTTCTACTGTCTTTCGATGTTTCGTGAGCCCTGCAGGATGCCGACGATCCCGTAGTTGCCCTCATGGCACGCATACTCGTACGTGTTTTCCCCGAGGGGACGCAGCGGGAGCTCGGCGGACCACGGTCGCGAGTAAATCGTTGGGTGATCCACGGTGTACTGGTAGTTCAGCGTGCCGTCTCTACTCGGGGTAAACCTCTCGGTCAGCGTCATCCCGGCAGACGTCATCTGCGGCGCGAACGGCAGTTCTTGCTTCGCGGCGAAGTTCTTCGTCAGGACAACCAGTGTGTCGCCATCCCAATGGGCAGACGAGGTGCCGAACCACTGCGGGATCGCCGCGCTCGGATCGCCGGGCTCGCTGCGAATCGGGATGATTCGCGCGTCGTGAATCATCTCGTGGAGCACGACCAGATGGTCCTTCGTCTGGAAGATCTGAAAGTTATTGTTGTAGGGACCCGGCCGCATAGGCAGGCCGCGGGTGAGGCAGCGGTCCCAGAGGTCGGTGTCGGTGTAGGACGCAGCGGGATGCATGCCGCGGCGCGTTTCCCGAGCCATCATCGCGGCGTCGGAGTCGGCGTAGGTCCTGGCCTCGGGCGTCAGGGCCGGCAGCTTCCCGTCCTGGGGATCGAAGATCAAGGAGGTTCGGCGGCTACCCGCGACCCGTGTTCCGCGATCCCACCAGAAGTCGTTATAGGCGCCTCTTACGTCGGCCTGCTGGTCCTGGCCGCGCGCCTCATCGGTCGCGGCCACCACGGCCCTCCGCTCGATCTCGGCGATCTCCTCTTCCGTGAGGAACTCGCCCACTCCGTCTGGACGCTGCAGCGGCGTCACCGTCGCCGTGGACCACACGCCGTGCAGGTTCGGAGCCCCCCACGCGGTGCGGACTATGTCTTTCATTGCCGGCGCCGTGGCTCCAGCCGACTGGGCAGTTTGCCCGGCCATCGAGACTGACGTCAGAAGCACGCCGATCGTGAACAGTCCCGCAAACGTCATTCGTGGGTAGCCCACCAGAACCTCCTCAATCCAATATCGGGCATCGCTTCACGCGATTCCAGCCCTATTCGATCGATCGACATCCTACTATAGGCTGACCCTGAAACGGGCGACTCCCTTCGCGTCTTGCCCCACAGGGAAAGCCTTGATCGGTGGTCGATCTCGCACCCAGCAACCCAGGTGACTGACGGTCGTCCGCATGCAGTCTTCCAGATGGCGATAAGCTGTGGACAGGCAACCCGAAGGAGGGGAGTCGACATGCGACATGAGCGGTCACCATATCAACGAGCACGCCGCGGAGCGGTGATACTCTTGGCGCTCGCCGTTGTGTCTTCGCTGGGCTCGAGGAAGTCGATGTCTGTCGAACTGCAGGACGAACACTTCGTCCCCTCCCGACCGAACACCTTGAGGTGGGGGTGGTTTCCGATCGACGCCCCACCGGTTCTGACGGTCCAGTCTGGCGAGACGGTCCGCATCGATACGCTTTCGCATGCCGGCGCGACGCAAGATGCACATCCCACGACTTCTTTGGCGGAGCTCGGCGTCGAGCCTGACGAGATCCTCCAAGATGTGCTCGACTTCTGGGGAACGCGGGAGGGGCGAACACGGGATGGACGCAGCGGTCATATCATCACTGGTCCGGTCTATATCGATGGCGCCGAGCCGGGTGACACGCTGGAGGTCGAGATCCTCGACCTCCGAACGCGCGTTCCGTATGGGATCAACAACACCGGCCCGACCAGCGGTGTGTTGGGCTCAGGCTACCCAGGGACACGTCCCGAAGATTCGCAGTTGGATATTCCGCGGGACCGGCATCTCATCCGCACTGCGATGGTCGACGGTCGGGAGGTCGCGCTGTTCTCGGACGATATCCACGTGCCTCTCGCCCCTTTCATGGGCATCATGGCCGTCGCACCCGACCGTCCGACGGTTGGACAGCCGGGCGTCACGATGCCTGGTGTGCAGGGCTCACGTCCGCCAGGTCCCTTCGGCGGCAACATGGATGTCAAGGACCTCACGGTTGGAACCAGGCTCTACTTGCCGGTCTTTCACCCGGGCGCACGTTTCTATGTCGGAGACCCACACTCGGCGCAGGGCGACGGTGAGGTAAGCGGTACCGCCATCGAGCAGTCGTTGACAGGTGTCTTCAGGTTCACGGTGCACAAAGGGACGACGATCACGGCCCCCCGGGCCGAAACCGACACGCACTACATCATCATGGGGATCGATCTCGACCTCGATAGATCATTGCGGAAGGCGGTTCGGGAGGTCATCGACTTTCTGGTCCTGGAAAAAGGGCTCACGCCAGACAAAGCGTTCTCGCTGGCAAGCATTGCGGTCGACTTCCACGTGGCTGAAGCCGTAGACCTGACACAGCTCGTCTCAGGAAAGATTCCCAAGAGTCTCTTTCTCGATCAATGAGCGGCGATCACCGCGAGTTGGGTTGCGGGTCAGCCTCCGGATACACCTTCTCGCCCGCATAGTCCCGAAGACCACAGAACCCCGCAGAGGTATACCCGCGCTCGATCAACAAGGCCGCGGCACGCGCGGCTCTGCCTCCGCCGTTTCAAGCGGTGAGGATCGTCTTATCTATTGGTAGCTCGTCAAGCCGTGACTCGAGCTCGCCCAATGGAATGTTTACGTACCCGGCGCGCGTGCCGTACTCTTCAAGCTCCCACGGCTCTCGCACATCGAGCAGGACGACGTTCGCGTCGGCCAGCACGTCGTCCAGGTCCTCGGCCTCGACTCGCATCTCCGGCCCAACCGGTTCGGGGAGGCTGTCGGGCCTACGAATCTCTCGCTCCGGTTGTTGCGCGGTCACCACAGCGTTCGGTGGTGTGATGTGTGCCAGCATCGGTACGATCGCGCCGGCCATGGCGATCATGAGGGTCATGTCGCGTCGAACGGAGTCCTTCATTACTCACCCCCCCAACCCTGTATGCCTAACACTGATCACCTCGAGGCCGTCCCGGCCGACGCATCCTCCGCGCGCGCGCCCGAGAGAATCCCTTCCATGCCGATGTTCCCTTCATGGCAGGCGTACTCGAAGATCGCTTCGTCACTCTGGGCCCATGGCACCACGACGGTCCATGGGGCTGTCCACGCGGTCGGGTCTGTGACAGTGAACGAGTACTCCATCGTGTCCGGTGAGACACGGGTGAACCGCTCAACGAGGTGCAGATCCTCACGGGCCCCACGGAAGTCGCTCTTTGGTGAGAAGTGCTTCGTTTCAACGACGAGCGTATCCCCTTCCCAGTGCCCGCGCGAGTCGCCATACCACTGCTGGATGTCATCCCCGACATGCGTGCGTCCGTCCAGCGGAACGATGCGTACGTCGTGGATCAACTCCTGCAGGATCGCCACGTGGTCCTTCGTCTGGAAGATCTGGTAGTAGCTGTTGTATCCGGCTAGTAGATTCGGTAGACCGAACGTGATACACCGCTCACTCAGGCCACGGTCCACCGTCCAGGCCGCCGGGCGCAGCCGGCCGTCGGCGCGCTCCTTTCTTGCCGCGATCACGGCCGGTGTCGAAGCCGGCAGCCGGCCATCAGGTGGATCGACGATGAGCGAGGTCCGGTTGTTGAAGTCGCGGTCGGCAAGCCAGAACTGATTGTAGTTTCCGGTCCCGGCGTCACTCGACGTGAAGGTGTCAAGCTCCTCCAAAGCCGCTTGGAAGAACTGGTCGCCGAACGCCGCGTCCCCGGCATCCTGACTGAATAGCTCCGCGGCCCGTGCCTGGACCCTGGCCAGCTCTTCAGCGGTGAGTGTTTCCCGTCCCGCCAGGGCCTCCGGCCGTTCAAGCGGCGTGACGCTGTTGTGGGCCCACACACCCTGAAGATCCGGCTGGCCGTCCGCGGTCCGAGGCGCGCTCCACGCCTCCGCACCCGTCTGCCCGACGGCAGCCAGTGGCAGACACAATACGAAGACGGCCAGAACGCTGAGAACCCGCGTCGTAGCAAGACGTTGCATGAACACCGCACCCTCCTCAGGAAAGAAATAATACGCGCACAAGACCGAGGGATGGACCCGCAGGAACGCACCCCAAGGATACTCCACTCTTACAGGTGACGGAAGGAAGCCGCGGCTACTGCCGGGAAAGGAGACCGCCTCCGCTGAGACCCCGGGACGACGTTCAGCAGGCCAGTCTGCCACTCACGTCTTTCTCTTGGCGCCGCGTGATGGTCCGTCGGGACGAACATGGCGCGACGCTCGATTGTGTTTGATTCGGTAGATGAAGACTCGTAGCTCTTCGGCCTCGATGAGCTGCTCCAGCTCTTCTCGAAGCTTCGCCACCTCAGTTCTGAGGTAGTCGGCCTTCAAGCGCCAAGGATCTGTGTTCCCGTTCCTGTTACGGTCGGGAGCCTGCGACGTCAGCGCTGTAGGACTCGACGAAACCGGTGCGTGTGTCAAGAGAAAGGCGGACCGTCCCTCGGGCAGGATCTTCAGCCCGACCTCCGGTGCAGTGTGATCGGCCGGCCACTGGTCCTCGGGAGCCGTGTGGAAACGACTCCTGGATCTGGCCGTGGAGGTCCGACCAGGTGTGGGAAGAACAGTCGGCAACGAGGCCGCGAGCCTCATGGTGTAGCGCCTCGTGCCGATCGCCCGAACAAAGGCGGTGTATATGGTTCGACGGCATCTTCTGTTGTTGCCATCCGTGTTCGTCCTGGCCGTCGCGTGTAACTCGTCGTCACCGATCGCGCCAGGCGGCATCGGGGAAAGCGGCGGACCCTCCCCCGGCCCTGATCTCAACGCTGCCTTTGAGACTCAGGTCGTCTCCCTCGTGAATCAGCTTCGGGCCGACGGGACAACCTGCGGCCCCACGAAACTACCGCCCGCGCCCGCGCTGACTATGAACGCGGATCTCCGAGAGGCCGCACGCGCACACAGCATTGACATGGTGAACCGCCACTATTTCTCCCACATCACCCCTGAGGGCAAGACGTTTCAGCAGCGTATCCAAGAGTCGGGCTACCTCGGCCCGGCTCTCGGAGAAACCCTGGCCGCCGGTCAGACGACACCGCAGGCCGCCGTAAACAGCTGGGTGTCGAGCAACGGCCACTGCCGTCTCATCATGGATGCGCGGGCCACGGCAGTAGGTGTGGGGTTTGCGGCTGATCACTGGACGGCCAAGTTCGGGGGCTAAAGCGCTTTTCAGATAGCCCTTGTACTGCTTGGGCTCGTCGTGGTACTTCTGCATGCACCAATGCAGGAGGACCGATGCAAGCCTATTCGATGGATCTCCGAGAACGGGCCCTGCTCGACAGTGATGCCGGGATGAAGGCCGCGGACGTTGCGGTGAAGTACCGCGTGAGCGGGTCGTGGGTGCGGCTGTTGAAGCAGCGTCGGCGGGAGACGGGCGAAGTCGCGCCGCGCGTCCAGCGGCACGGGCGGCGCCGGATGTTGGAGCCGCACCTGCACACCCTGGCCGCGCTGATCGCGGAGCAACCGGATCGCACCGTAGCCGAGCTGAAGGACGCGCTCGGCACGCCGGCCAGTCTGGCGACGATCTGGCGCGCGGTGGCGGCTCTGGACGTGACCGTCAAAAAAAACGGTCCGGCCCTCCGAACACGATCGACCTGACGTCGCGGCCGCGCGGGTCGTGTGGCACGCCGCCGCGCCGACCTGGGATCCGACACGCCTGGTTTTTCTCGATGAAACCGGCATGACGAACAATCTCCTGCGGCGGTATGGTCGGGCCCTCCGCGGGGCCCGCGTCCACGACCACGCGCCGTGCGCCCGGTGGCAGACCAGTACGTTTCTCGCAGCGCTGCGGGTGACTGGCCTGACCGCGCCCGGGGTCTTCGACGGCGCCATCGACGGGGCGAGCTTCCTCGCCTATATCGAACAGATCCTCGTGCCCACCCTGCATCCCGGGGACATCGTCATCGCCGATAACCTCAGCGCACACAAAGTGGCCGGCGTCCGCCAGGCGATCGAGCGCGTCGGCGCCACGCTCTGCTATCTGCCGCCCTACAGTCCGGACCTCAATCCCATTGAACTCTGCTTCGCGAAGCTCAAAGCCCTCGTGCGCGCCGCCCGCTGTCGATCCACCGAAACCCTCTGGCCTTTCCTCGGCGCCTGTCTGCCGCACTTCAGCCCCGAGGAATGCCGCAATTACTTTCGACACTGCGGCTATCCGGGCACCACACGGTCATGAAAAGCGCTTTAGGCTTGGCTTCCGCGACAGCGCCGGGCCTGAAACGTAACGCGCACCGGTCGATTCATTCTGAGTGCGAACCGACGCCGTTCGGCGGCGTCGCGTGACACCGATTCGTGACGGGCGCCCGCGGCCGCCATGACCAGACTAGCGCCGCAACAAGCACCCCACCGGCGAGATTCATCGGCCACGCTACGAACGTAACCGCGCCGTTCGCGATGATGATGAGGTAGAAGATGCGGAGTACCCAGGTCCCGCCCCCCGGCACACGAGGGATGCTGCACGCACGCCGTGTCGTTCGCCACGCGGCATCCGCCACCCACGCGGCAAGAAAGGCGTAGTTCACCCAGACGCCGCCGCCCCAGTCGACGCCGAACACTCGAGCGGTCTGTTCGGCCGTGGCCGAGACAGCCCGAGTGTGGCTCCAGCCGTAGTGCCAGTGAAATGCGGCCAAGAAGTGCGTCAGCGCGAGTCCGGCACCGGTCCAGTACGCTGCGCGTGCCCGCCGAGCGAAAGCACCTCCACCGGCGCGCCGAAAGCCCAGGTGTGCAGCGACGAAGCACCCGAGCGCCAGCCAGATCAGGCCGCGCACGATCACATCAGTCGTCACGATGAAACGCTGGCGGATTCGCCAACGAGAATACCTGGTGCGTCCGCTGGCTGGGGCATGCGAATGGCCGCCGCCGCGAGCGCATTGAGTGCCACGACGCCAGCCAGCAGCGTAAACATTGACCCGTAGGAGCCGGTGCGCGCCACCCATTGTGCAAGCAGCAGTGGGCCGATGGCCGACGCCACGACTGTGAGTGCCTGTGCCGCGCCCTGAATCTGCCCGAGGTGGCGTCGCCCGTACGCACGGGCCCAATATCCGAAGAACAGCACCATGACGAATCCGCCGCCGAGGCCCATGAGCACTGCCCAGCCCATCACGTGCGGCACTGTCTTCAGGTGCGGCAGCACCGCCAACCCCATCGCCAGTACCGCCATCGCCAAGGCCATCAATCGTGGCATCGACCATCGCTCCGCGAGCCATCCGCCTGCGAAGTTCCCGATCAGAGCCGTGAGCGCGGTGACGACGAGGGTCTGGTAGTAGATGTCCGGGCCGAAGCCGCGCTCGGCAAGAATCGATTCATTGAACAGGCCGATTCCCGACGCAACAAGGCCGTAGAGTGCAGCCCCGACCGCAAACACCCAGAAGGACATCGTCGTGAGTGCATCACGCCAGCTCCATCCGCCATGTGGCTCGTGGCCAGCTTCGGGCGCACCGAAGGCGCCGTCGACACTCAGCCCCAGTGTTTCCGGTCCACGCCGGGCGATGGCCCATGCGAGTGGGGCGAGTCCGAAGAGCAGCGCCGCTGCCAGGCCCAGCCATGCGGTCCGCCACCCGTACCACTGCACGGTGGCGCCCACGAGCGGGAAGGCCAGCATGAAGCCGACGCTCATGACCACGGCGTAGATCCCCATGGCCAGGGGCAGCCGGCGGGCGAACCACTGCCCGACCATCGCCAGGCTCACAACCGACAGCGCGCTCTGTCCGACGCCGCGTGTGAGCGTGACCAGTACGACCATCGCGACGACTCCGGTGGCGCCGCTCATGAGCGCCACGACGACGCCGAGCAGGAGGACGGTCGCGGTGAGCACGACCCGTGCCCCGAGCCGATCAAGCACACGACCGATCGCGAGCGCGAAACCCGATCCGATAAGAGTCGCCCAGAGATTGATTTCAGCCCACGTGACGCGATCAAGGTGGAGGTCGGCGAGGATGTGCTCGGTGACGATACCGAGTCCCTGCGTGCGGGCAGGCAGCGTGCCCACCATGGCCGCGGCGGCGACCAGCACCACCCTCCATCCATAGTACGAAGGCCGAATCACGGCACCAACGATACCCGAATCGAGCAGATACGCGGTGCCCCCTGTCGGACTCGTCTGGACGGTGGTCGCCGTGCGCGGCGGTCGGGACGTGCGAGCACGCTGCGGTTTCCCAACGCCCGCGGACCGAGCTCCATCCGTCCTTGGAACCACAGGACCACCAGTCCGTGCACCAGCAGATCGGCCACCTGGTCCGGTAGGTCGCAGGGTCGTTGCGAGCTGAGACGGGCCGCCTGCAACTCTGTCTCGATGACCTCGTCCGAGAAATCCGGGCCCAGGCTCAGCTCCGACAGCCCGTCACGGACCGCCTCGCCAGAACGGACGGCCGCCGCCATGGCAGCTCCCACCGCGAGTCCGCCATCGCCCATATGCGGAAACACATGCACCGACTCGACCTCCGGGAGCAGTCGGATCCGGCGATTTGCCTTAATGTTCGACGTGACCCCACCAGACAGCGCAATCCGCTTCATGCCGGTCGTGCGCAGCACGTCCAGCGCCAAGGTCTCACACACGCGCTCGACCACCCGCTGGGCCATGAACGCGAATTGCTCGTTGGGGTACGACCAGTGGATCCGCTGCAGCGGTGCGAAGAGCGCGTGCCCAGGATGTGTCGTTCGGATCCGGCCGTTCTCGACCCGTACCAAAGAGAGCAGTGGATTGGCTTCATCAGGGACGGGCGAGGCGAAGTCGGCCAAGGCCATGACCTTCCCTTCGTCCTCCAGCTCGCGCATATTGAGGAGCCGCGTCACGTGCTCGAAGAAGACCCCGAGGGATTCGCTGGCCCGGCTGACCGTAACGCGTTCGAGCTTCCCGCCGTGACACACACTCACCGTGGACGATAGTCCATCACCCAGCCCGTCCACCGTGAGGACGACACATGGTTGGCCACACGTCTGGGCTGCCGCTATGGCGTGACACTCGTGATGATCGAACAGCACTACGTCAGTGCCGTCGATACCGGTCTCGCGCAGCGTGTGTCTCAATGCAACCTGGCTGAGATACCGTGAAGAACGACCCGAGCCGAGCTCTGTGAGACGGTATTTGAGGTGTCGCTGAAACGACGCCAGCGGCCCGGGCTCTGTCTGGCGACGTCGTAGCGCGTAATAGCGCTCCTTCGTCGATGGAAACCAGCGTGCGAGTGTCTTGGCAACATCGGTCGTCGAGGCCGCCACCAGGTCGATATCTGCCCCCTCGAGACAAGCGATCTGTAGGCAGGCGCCAATCGCAGAAAGGGGGAAGCGCACCTCGAGTTTGCGTCTCGTGAACCGCTCTTCATTGACGGCGGCGACGACCCGGCCGTCGACCAGCACCGCGGCACCAGAGTCGTGACCGTCCCAGATGCCGAGTATGTTCACGAGAATGGCCGTTTCAGAAGAGCGCGTACCGGATGAGGCTGTATACGTATCGTGGCGCCGCTTGCCACACTCGAATGTGTGATGTGCCATGTTCTCGCCGGTACTCGTGACTCGGCACTTCGGCCATCTTGAAACCCATTTTGAGCGTCTTGATGATCATTTCCTGCTCGATCGTCGTCGTCCGCTCTCGCAGATCGAGCTGCTATAGCACGGGTGTTCGGATGGCGCGAAACCCATTCTGACTGTCGCTCAGACGCACGCCAAACCGTTTGTTGATACACGCGGTGATGAACGCACTTCCAGCCAGCCGGAAGAACTCGTCAAAGCTGCCGTGGAGCTCGCTCGAACCACCGATGAGACGTGAGGCCGACACATGATCGGCGCGTCCATCCAGGATCGGTTGCACCAAGTTCGGGATGTCGCCAGGCGTGTGCGATTTGTCGGCGTCTATGAAGACCGTGATCCCGGTGTGGATGTGGGGAATGGCCCGTCGCATCGCAAGACCTTTGCCGGTTGCGCTCTCGCCCAACACTCGAGCACCCGCATCGGCAGCGAGCCCCGCGGTGTTGTCGGCCGAGCACCCGTCGACGACGATCACGTCGGCAGCCAGCTGACAACACTGTCGGATCACTGTGGCGATCGTCGGCGCTTCGTTCTTCGCGGGAACGACGACCGTGATGTCACTGTCTGGGCGCATTCTCGGCTCGTCCAACCGTCGCACTCTGCGTCTGGTCGGGTGTTCTCGGTCAGGCTCGTTGCCGTCCCTCACCGGCAGTCACCGGTGCGTCGGCGCGATTGGGCCGCGCAAGGTTGCCGAGGATGCTTTGATAGGCCTCGCATGCCGTCCAACACTGGGGACACCGGTAGCGCCAGATTTCAGACTGCAGCTGAACAGCCTCGTGCGCCCTGCGGAGTGTCGGAGACAGCCAGTCGCGCATGATCTCGGATGAATGGATATGCAAGAGGGGTTGAGTCCCGGCCCCTGCGGGTCGATCCGAAGGACGAAGATCCGTCGAGGGCGCGCCCCGGGTGTCCTCGAACCGGTCAGTTCTGCGCCGAGCGGTCCATCATACCTCGGTGCATCGGCTGGGCCATGCTGTGACCCCACATGCGCCCCATCCTGGCAGGAATCCGGAGGCGAAAGAAGATGTGGAACGCCACTGGCGTTTCGCCATGAGTCCGCTCCAGGTTTGTCGGTACCGCATACAGAACCACATCACCACCGACAGCGAAGTTGAATCCACCGAATTCTGAGAGGTCTCGGACTCCGCCAATTGTCGTGACCGTCAGAGGGTCGATGAGCTCACCGGGATGAGGGGTGTGCGGAAACCCGGGAAACAGGAGATGTTCGGTCTCGAGCTGAATGTACTCAACGCGTGAGTAGACCGTGTTTCGTGAGAACCGGTGCGTGACCTCGGCCAGCACCGCGTTGGAGTCGCTGAATTCGCGGACGTTCCGTCCGAAGGCTACTGTAACGGCCGTGAAGTCGTCACCATTCTCACGTGACCAGGCCGCCGACGCCGTCGACCTCCGAACGTCCTGTTGCTCGAGCGCTTCGGGTCGCCTGAGAAAACCATGTGAGACCTGAAGCTCCCAGGCCGAGGTCGGCCGGTACCAGACCCTCGCCGACCAGGAGTCCAGCGCTCCCAGGTCGAGGTCCCACCGGTTCTCGTCCGGCTCGGCGCCTTGAAAGACGGACCCCTCGAACGCGACTGGACCGACGTCCACACCGGCTGTGATGACGCCCATTCCCACATGGGTGGAGTCGAGGGTGTGGTGCGACAGCGGCGCGATCGGGTTCTCCGCTGCCGACTGGCGATGCATAAAGGCGACGGGACCGAGCGCGGGGTCCCCGACCAGACCTCCCGCGATCGTCAAGCCAACCTTGTCTCCGACCGGCACCCGAAAAGCGGAGCTCAGCTGCATGAATAGGTCGTGAGGGTGCTGCCGATCGACGAGGGGGAGGTCCTCGAACGTCTCACCTACTTGAAAGAGCTCGGCGTAGCCACGCCTCCGCACGGTGACCGGCTCCGAGCTGGCCATCGCAGTGAGCGCGAGGGTGGCTCCAGACGAGAAGGTCCGAGTCGCCATACCCATCCACCAGTTCTGGGACCTGAATTCGTCGCTGCCGCGGGGTCCGCTCTGGTGGCTGAAGGTGCCGAACACGACACCGTCCTGCATGAACCGCCACCCCACCGACGACATCATCATCGCCTCTTCCTGAGCGGCCTCCGCCGACGACGCTCCTGTCGACACGGTCGCCGTTTGAGCTGACAGAGGCTCCGCCGCTATCAGAAAAAGGGCCGCCACAAGCCATCGAGATACTCCGGATTCTGATCGCATTTCCCGGCTTCTTATATCACGTGCTGGTACGCTGCGGACACGCCTGCGTCCACACCAATGGGAGAGGCTGCGCAAGAAAGGCCAGGCACGCGCCGAGTGGACTCGGCTCGCGGGGCACCCATATACTGCCTCGCGTCAAATCAGCCGTCGCGAGAGTCGACATGCGTACAGCCAAGATGGTTTCGCCGGTGGGCATCGTTGTCTTGGCCCTGGCGTGCGCCTCAGGGCCAAGCCGTCCTTCAAGCACGACGACCTCGACCGCAGCGACGACCACCACGAGCAGTGTGCCGGCAACGACCACCACGACAACGTCCTCGGTGGCCTCCACAAGCTCCGTGTCAACCACCACTTCGGTTGCCTCGACGACCACCACCACGACCGCCCCTGACTTCTCGGAATTCTTTGGAGTCTACGATGTGACGTTCGTCAAGTCGCTCGACACCGGCTGCAACATCAAGTTCGAGACCTCCGGGACGATCACCCTGTCTGGTGACCCCGACGGATCCCCTCTGGAAATCGATGTCTTCGAACGTGCCGAGCGCAACTGTCGAGGGCGACTGAGGTCGAGTGGTTCGTTTTCAGGGACCGGGTCCGGATTCACGCCCGGGTTCCTTCCCCTTCACGACTTCACCGGAAGCATCGACGGCGACGTTCATGACGACAGCATGTCGGGTGAGGAAACCCTGGATTTCGGTGCTGGCTGTCCCGGAGAGCGGGTCATTCTGGAGTTCAGCGGCACGCTGCGGTGAAGACTCAGCCTACGCTGGTGACGTCCTCCACGGTGGACCTGTTTGTCTCGCAGCGGCGGCTCGCCCTGGGCTGCAGTTCACGACCGCCCAGCGTTCGGTCGTACCGGTGCCACGCGACCTAATAGAGTACTGAGCCTCTCGGTTGACCTGCCCCCTGTCGGCCCGGTCCCTGGTCGAAAAGGAGGAGGGCAGGGTGAGCGGTGTTGGTTTGATCTTTGCCAGCTGGGTCAATCGCTGGCTGGGGGACGGCACGACCTGAGCCCGTACGCCTTGGGCGCTCACCCCTCTTTGTATCACTCTGTTCGAGTGTTACGCTGACTTCCTTTAGCTTGGCGCCTGACCGGGTCGGAAGATTGTCATGTCCGCGGTACCTGAGATCATCAATCCTCTGGGTGGGACTGACTGGGACACCCTGGTCCAGTCCCACCCCGAAGCGGGTCTGTGCCACGAATCCCGGTGGCTGCGCGTGCTTCAGCGAAGCCTACGGGTTCAGCCCTTCTGCTGTGTCCTGCGCCGATCCGATGGATCGCCGCGGGCGGGGATGCCGGGAGCGTTGGTGGCTAGCCCTCTGACCGGCCGGCGGCTTTCCGCTCTCCCGCTGTCGGAATTTGCTGATCCCCTGGTCGAGGACGCTGCGGACCTCTTGCTCTTGTTGAAGGCTTTCCGCGGACACGGAGAGTCGCAGCAGGCGCCGTCCGCTCAGCTGCGCACCAGGAATCCGCTTCTGGCGGAGGCGGTGGAAGGCTGGACCCTGGATGACTCCTGCGTCCGCCACGTCATCAGTCTGGAGGGCTCCCACAACGAGGTAATGGGTCGCTGCAAGCCCGACATCCGGCGCAGCGTCGGCCTGGCGCACGAAGCTGGCTTGAGGCTCAGGAGGGGACTCGACGATGCGACGCTCAAGACCTTCCATCGCCTCCTCGCCTGTACACGCATCCGGCGGGGGCTGTTGCCCCAGCCGCTCAAGTTCTTCCAAGCCATGCGCGATCTTTTCGGCAAGCGCCTGCTGGTGTCGGTCGCCGAGACCACTGGTGGGATTCCCATCGCGAGCAGTCTGGGCATTTGTGCCGGTTCCACCTTCTACGGCTTGTACGCCGGTTCCAATCACCAGTTTCACAACCTACGCCCGAACCACCTGCTGAATGAGGCGGAGATGGCTCTGGCTGGGGAAATGGGCCTCAAGTGGTACGACTATGGTCGGACCCAAAGGGACAACCGGGGGTTGCGCAAGTTCAAAGAAAGATGGGGCGCCGAGGCGTTGCCGATGTATACGTACAACTTGGGGTCTCACGTGAAGCCCGGGACGGCCAGGCACTCCTTGGCGCGCCGCTTCGTGCCGCTGATACCGTATCCGGCTGCCGCCCTGGCCGGGCGGCTGGCCTATCCTCACCTGTGCTGATTATCCCCGTCGTCGATCGCATTCCTTCCATGATCCCCCCCTGTGACGGTCCGGAAGAGCGCCGGGGCGACGAGCGGCACACTCGTGCCCACCACGAGACGTCCTAGTACACCGCGATGAAGGACCGACCAGAACGCCTCACCGTGTCACGGCCGGTGTTCTCGCGAAAGAACCTCATTCGTAACTTGGAGGCCATGGGGATTCAGCGAGGTGACACTCTCGGGGTAGGCCTTTCCTTCAAGAGTATTGGTGTTCTCGAGGGCGGCCCAGGAGCCTTGATCGACGGGCTATTGGAAGCCGTCGGTCCTGACGGGACTCTCATGATGAACACGTATACGGAATACTTCTACGGGGCTGAGGTTGAGAAAGGGTGGGTCGACTATGTGTTTGAGGTGGAGTCGACCAAAGCAAGCACCGGCATCGTCCCGGAGACCTTCAGGCGGCGGACCGAATCAGTTCGCAGCCGACATCCAACTCACTCCGTGGCCGCCTCAGGACGGCACGCCGACTACCTAACCCGGAGTCACGATGAGCACGCCGACGCATACATGCCTTACGCCAGGTTTGCGGAGGTTGGAGGCAAGTGCCTAGCTGTGGGGATCGGAGATCGACTCGTGGGATTTCGTCATCAGGCCCAGCGAGCAGCGGGGCTCGCGCACGTCGTGCCTTGGGTGCGGGTCGTTCGGTTCAAGTCCGACAAGGGACAGACGAGACTCTTCACACTGAGAGATGGCGGCTGCTGCCCCAAGAAACTCGCGGACTTGGTCCAGGACCTTCGAGAGAGGGACCTGGTACAGGACGGGACGATAGGTGCGGCGTCAGCGATTCTGGTGCCGGCGAGAGAATCGCTCGAGGTGATGACGACGGCTCTGACGAACAGCCCGGAAAGAAGCCTGTGCGACAGCGTGCTGTGCTACTGGTGTCGTGAGTTAGAGAGACGCATGAACCTGTTTCGGGCCATCAAGAGGCCCCGATACTTTCAGACAAGAGTGTTCGCCATGCCCCTCGCGGTGATCAACCAGCTGCGTGAGTCAGATAGCCCTCTTGTTGCTCGCGTGAAGGGACTCATTAAAGCGCTTTTCAGATAGCCCTTGTACTGCTTGGGCTCGTCGTGGTACTTCTGCATGCACCAATGCAGGAGGACCGATGCAAGCCTATTCGATGGATCTCCGAGAACGGGCCCTGCTCGACAGTGATGCCGGGATGAAGGCCGCGGACGTTGCGGTGAAGTACCGCGTGAGCGGGTCGTGGGTGCGGCTGTTGAAGCAGCGTCGGCGGGAGACGGGCGAAGTCGCGCCGCGCGTCCAGCGGCACGGGCGGCGCCGGATGTTGGAGCCGCACCTGCACACCCTGGCCGCGCTGATCGCGGAGCAACCGGATCGCACCTTAGCCGAGCTGAAGGACGCGCTCGGCACGCCGGCCAGTCTGGCGACGATCTGGCGCGCGGTGGCGGCTCTGGACGTGACCGTCAAAAAAAACGGTCCGGCCCTCCGAACACGATCGACCTGACGTCGCGGCCGCGCGGGTCGTGTGGCACGCCGCCGCGCCGACCTGGGATCCGACACGCCTGGTTTTTCTCGATGAAACCGGCATGACGAACAATCTCCTGCGGCGGTATGGTCGGGCCCTCCGCGGGGCCCGCGTCCACGACCACGCGCCGTGCGCCCGGTGGCAGACCAGTACGTTTCTCGCAGCGCTGCGGGTGACTGGCCTGACCGCGCCCGGGGTCTTCGACGGCGCCATCGACGGGGCGAGCTTCCTCGCCTATATCGAACAGATCCTCGTGCCCACCCTGCATCCCGGGGACATCGTCATCGCCGATAACCTCAGCGCACACAAAGTGGCCGGCGTCCGCCAGGCGATCGAGCGCGTCGGCGCCACGCTCTGCTATCTGCCGCCCTACAGTCCGGACCTCAATCCCATTGAACTCTGCTTCGCGAAGCTCAAAGCCCTCGTGCGCGCCGCCCGCTGTCGATCCACCGAAACCCTCTGGCCTTTCCTCGGCGCCTGTCTGCCGCACTTCAGCCCCGAGGAATGCCGCAATTACTTTCGACACTGCGGCTATCCGGGCACCACACGGTCATGAAAAGCGCTTTAAGAGACACCTCTTGAGCTATAAGTACGAAATGGAGCGGGAGACGGGGGTCGAACCCGCGACCTTCCGCTTGGGAAGCCCAAAGCGGAAACGCCAGTCTACGAAGACTTCAACAAAAACAGGGCGTTCTTGAAACACCCCACGGGTCAGAAAAGGTCGATAAGGACCACCTGAGACCAGTTTCGGCTGGCAGTACGGCTGGCAGTACTTGGACGCAATTATCGGTGCAGTTGAGCGAGCGTCGTTGCTCGGCGACGTAGCTGTTAAGGCTGCGTAGCGCCCGTGCGCCGCGTCACTTCGGCAGGGCGAAGACGTAGAGGGCGTTCCCACCCTCCGGCAGGTAGATCTCCGGGCTGAGCTGCACGGCGAGGCCCCGTAAGACGCCCGGGAGCGAGGCCGGGACGGCGATGAACTGTCGGCCGGCCACCTCGTAGGTGATGGGATATCCGTGTGCCGCAGCGCCCAGGCGGGTCTCCCAGAGGACGTCCCCCGTCCGGATGTCGAACGCCCGGTAGTAGCGGTCGGCATCGCCCGCGAAAACGAGGCCGCCAGCCGTCGTGAGCGTCGACGTCAGGAAGGCGGCCCGCTGCTCTCGGCTCCAGAGTTCCTCCATCGTCCGGACGTCGTAGGCGGCCAGTTTCCCCACGTTCCCGTTCGTGCCGGGCATCTCGCGCAACTCGTACCGGCCGGCCGAGCCGCCACCTCCCTCGACGAACTCCACCTCGCGGCCGGTCAGGTGCATGCAGGCCTGGTGGAGCGGAATTACGAGCGCACCGACGCCCGGATGGTACGCCGACGCCTGCCAGTTGTGTCCGCCGAGCAGACTGGGACAGGCGGGCACACGATCGCCAACGCCGGCGTCACGGATGTCCTGCCGGTACGAGACGCGTCCGGTCGTCCTGTCGATCGACTCGAAGATGTCCTGGTAGACCGTCTCGCGCAGGTCAACGAACGCGCCGGTCCGCCGGTCGAGCTTCCAGAGAATGCCGTCCTTCCCAATCGTGAAGAGCCACTGCTCGCCGTCAGCGTCGACCAGGACGCGCTCGTACACAATGTCGAGGTCAAGCGTTTCGCCCGGCACATGCTGGAAGTACCACTCCACCTGCCCGGTCCGCGGGTTCAGCGCCAGCGTCGAGTTCGTGTAGAGCGCATCCTGCCGCGTCGTCATCCCGCGGCTCGCCGCCACCCACGGCTTCGCCTGCGCCGTCCCGATGTAGAAGAGATCAAGGTCCGCGTCGTAGCTGCCCGGGATCCACATGTCGCCGCCAGCGCGGAGGTACGGCGGCGTGTCACCCCACGACGCGTTGTTCGGATCGCCCGGCAGCGCAATCGTCGACGTACGCCACAGTTCCTCGCCGGTGTCCGGATCGTGCCCGGTGATGAAGCAGGTCTGTTCCTTGTAGCGGTTACACCCGTTGATGCCGCTCACAACGACACCGTTGGCGACAACTGGTCCGCCGCGCTGCGTGAAGCCCTGCGTGTAGTCCGCCTTCACGGTGCGCCACACCTCGGTGCCAGTTCCCGCGTCGATCGCGACGAGCGCTGCATCGTGGGTGGCCAGGTAGACCTTGTCGCCGTAGAGCGCAAGCGTGCGGGTCGCTCCCCGCTGCGGCGCATCCTCCGGCAGCGGCGACCGGTACTCCCAGATGACGTCACCGGTGAGGGCGTCGATCGCCTGCACCACGTTCCCCGGATTGGCCAGGAACATCACGCCGTCATGCACCAGCGGCGTCGTCTGATGGTTCCCCTCCCGGATCGCCAACACCCATGCCAGCTGCAGTTGGCCGACATTGTCGCGCGTCACCTGAGCCAACGAACTGTAGCCATGGCTGTTGCGCGTCCGCCGCCAGCTCAGCCAGTCGCCCGGCGGCGGAACCTCCAGCATCGCGTCGGTAACCGGTGTCAGGCGTTGCTCAACCTCACGGTTGACGAACCGCGACGGACGCCGCTGTGGCGTCTCGCCGTCCCGCGCCGCACGCCGCGCCTCCGCCACGTCCGCCGCATCGCCAATCATGACCGCCGCGTCGGCCGTCAGTGACGCGTCGCCCGCCCGGGCGCCGTTCTCGGCCAGGATGTACGCCACCAGGTTCAGGTAGACCCGAGCGCTGAGCGATCCCCCGAGGCCCGGCGGCATCTCGTCCCGCACGTACACGATCAGCTCGTCCGTCGTCCGCCCGGCCCAGCCGTTCAGGAAGTCCACCCCACGAAGCGGCGGCGCTTCCGCCCCCTCCAGGCTCACCCCATGGCACTCCCCGCACCGCCGCGCATACACCGTAAACCCCGCCGCGACCTGCTCTACCGTGAAGCCCCCGTCCGCCGCCGGCTGCTGCGCCGCCTCGACGACGACACCCGACGGGAAACCCAGTCCGCCGGTCAGGCCACCCGCCACGAGCAGTCCGGCGGCCGCCAACCCAATCATCGCTCCCGCGAGATTCGGTCCCCGCCAACGCGATCCGCTATATCCAAACCAGGTACGCTTCGACATGATCCTCAACTCCTCGACGCCGTCGGATGGCGTCTCCACACCGAGTGGCCGCAGGTGTTCCTCTTATACCAGAGAGTGGACCCTAGTAGAACATTTCGCTTGTGGTCGATCTCCTGCCTGCCTTGTCGGCCCGGTCCCTGGTCGAAGCGGAGGGCAGGGTGAGGGCCGATCCGAGGGCGTCGATCGCGGGAAAACACGCACGTGCGCGTTTGGCAGCTATTTCCTGCGAATGCTGTGGCCAGGGATTTACACCGACGAGGCGGTGGCAGCGGTGCTGCTCAGGACGGTGTCGGGCAGCGTTGTCCCGGCGGCAGGAGGCGGATCGGCTCAGGGAGCTTTTGGCTGGGGCGCTGCCGGTTGATCCGGGGCGGAGTGAAGTGGGCGTCAGATGGCATCCACGTGCCGGGGAATGACGTCTAACTCAAGAGATGCCCAAGAGGTCCGTCCGCGTCACCCACCGCCCGTCCGGCACCGTCATCGCCGAAGGACCGGTCGGCTGGGGCATTACCCCGTTCGAGGGCAACTACTACATCAGCGGGCGGTATCTTAAACACGGACGGTTTTCGCTCGAACTTCATCCCCGGATTGTGTGTGTACAAGTTCCTGTACGTCTGGTTGGATCTCCATCTCCCCAGCGGCGTGACGGTGCGGAGCCTGGGCTGGCGGTACTGGCTCCCGAACCCCCTGCTGCCCTTTATTTGGTTCCGAGTGGCGGTACCAGACAACCATCCCGAGCTTCAGGTCGAGACACTGTAGTAGCGGTCCGTCAATTCGGTCGGCACCCGCGCCATCAGTTCCTCGGCCAAGCCACCCACGCGGAGGGTCCGAATCTCAAAGACCTGGCGCAGCGTCCTACTCCCTAGAGATGCCTTCGGCTTCGTTCCGATTTCTGGCGCGTCGTCACGTGCTGTCCACGTCAAGACCCGCCAACAGCTCGAAGTCGAGATCACGGCGTGAGTCGCGGTGGAACGAGCGCGCCTCGAGCGGGAATCCGAACTGCATCGGGAGACAATCCGTCATTTCCGGCTCAGACCGGTCGCGGACGAAGGCAAGCTCGAGTCGATTCGTCGGCGACCTCAACTCAAACCCGACTCCGTAGCGAAAGCCATCTGGCATCTCAATGGTTATTTCGGGTAGCGGATCACCATGTCGAGCTCTCTCAGAAGAACCGTCACAACTACGGGGGGGAGGTCGATCCCTCGTTATACTTGCAATGAGTCTGGAGGTGGGTCATGAGTAGGAGACTGGTCGGAACCCTCGGCATCTGGCTCCTCGCCTGCGCGGTGCTGGCGGCCGCCGACTTCTGGGACGAGAAGGACTACAGGTCCTGGTCCGCAGAGGAAGTGGAACAGATGCTGACCGATTCTCCGTGGTCGCGTCGCGTCACCGTCGTCCTGCAGGGGGTAGGCAGTCGGATCGATGGAGGCGCTCGCCTTGTCAGAATGGACAGCGAGACCAGAAGACGCGTGGCGGACTACTTGGTGGCGCGCCGCCTCTCCTCGAGTCCGGTGCCCGACCGGATCACGCTGACGGTGTCATGGCGCAGCGCCCTGCCGGTCAAGCAGGCGTTGGCGCGGTCACAAGCCGGCATTGGGGCCCCGATCCCCCCGGCGCAACGAGTCTTTCTGATCCAGCACGAACCGCTGTATGTCGTGTCCGTCGCCGGGATTCCGCGGCAGTTTGCTGAAGAGACAACCCTACAGGCGCTGCTCGCGGAGACGGTCCTGGCGCGCAACGACAAGCCGCCGATCATCGCCGAGGACGTGGAGCCCTTCTTCGTGAGTGACGAGACCGTCATCCTCGAGTTCGCCTTCTTGAGAGACGATGCGATCACGTTGCTCGACAGGGAGGTCGAATTCGTCACGAAGTTAGGTGAGATCGAGATCGAACGGAGTTTCAAGCTCCAAGATATGATGTTCGGTGACGCGCTTGCGATGTGACCGTACTCCCTAGTATTCCATGATCAGGAAGTTGACCCCGATTTGCTCGCCGACATCGAAAACCGGGTAGATGTGGGGATGGCTGAGCGCCGCGACCGTGTTGGCCTCCGCGGCGACATGCTCGGGCAGCACCTTGATGGCGACGGTGCGATCGAGGCGGGTGTCGGTGGCTTTGTAGACCTCGCCCATGCCGCCCGCACCGAGGGGGGCGTCGAGGCCGACGGCGACCTCGACTTTATCGCCTCGGCTTTTAACGCCGACGTCGTCTACGGTTTCACGACTTGCGACACGAAGGCGCGTCTCGCCTTCTCGAAGCCGGCTGGCCGCTCCAGCATGTGCACGGCATGCTGGGCCATGCGCCCGATCCGGAGCCTCAGCCGTTGGGCAAACACCACACCGAAACCGACGGTAAGTCGTTGGTGAATTGAGGCTAGGAAGTGGAGCGGGAGACGGGGGTCGAACCCGCGACCTTCAGCTTGGGAAGCTGACACTCTACCACTGAGTTACTCCCGCTCGCTGTGGCAGCAACCCGTAGTATAGCAAGCAGTTGGACCCTCCGGCGCGACCCGCATTCCCCGTGATCTCCGAGCGCGTGCGCCCCTCTTTTCGTAAACGCCTTGCAAGATTCCACCGCGCCCGCCTATGCTGCCGGCCGCCCAGGAGGTGGACGGATGGCACGACAGAATCGCAACCACGGACTCAGGAAGCTCTGCACGTGCTCACTCAAGCGGTGGCCCATCTGCCCCCACAGCTGGCACCTGAACTTCTGCTGGAAGGGCGTGAACCATCGGCTCTCGCTCGACCGGCACCTCGGGAGGCACGTCCCGAGCAAGACCGAGGCGGAGGCGGCGGCGGAGAAGATCCGCGCGGCCATCCGTGACGGGGAGTTCCGCGCACATGCCCCCGAGGTCGCTGTCGAGCCGGCGTTGGCCACGGTCGAGACCGTCGCGGAGATCTACCTCAGGCGCGAGCTGGACAAGCGACGCAACGACGTGTCCCGGCTCAAGCGGCTGTGCGACTTCCGGCTGGAGTCGGGCCGGCGTCTCGGGGACAAGGCGCTCGCGGCCGTGACGGAGGACGACCTGGAGCTGTGCATGGACGCCCTGCGCGCCGAGGGGCTGGTGGCGAGCACACGGAACAAGTGCGTCCAGCTGCTCAGGCACATGTTCCGCTGGGCGGTCCGCAAGGGCTACCTCACCCGCAATCCCATCACCGAGGACTCGGGCCTGAAACGCGAGAGGCACGCGCGCCGGTCGAGGCGTCTACTGGGTGACGAGGAGCAGCGGCTCGTCGCCGCCGCACCACTCAGGATGCAGTGGCTGATCGTCGCCGCTATCGAGAGCGGGGCGAGACTGGGCGAGCTGCTGGGGCTGCAGTGGCGGGACGTGGACCTGGAGCGCGGTGAGATCACCATCCGCGCCGAGAACGCGAAGGACGGGGAGAACCGCCACGTCCCCATCTCGACCCGGTTGCGCGCCGTGCTGGGGATGGTCCCGCGACACGACCCCGCGGGCGACCCCTTCGGTCCCCGGCATCACGTGTTCGGGAACGAGATCGGTGAGCGGAGGCGCCCCGACTCCAAGGCGTGGCAGGCGACGGTGCTCAAGGCGAACGGCCATGCACCAAGATGGACGAGGACGAAGGGACTGGCGGCGGAGTCGCAGGCCGTCTACCGACGGGTGAGAACGGCGGAGCAAAAATAGACTACAGAGCGGCGGGATGAAGCCGCCTGAGGGCGGTGGAAAACCAGACCGCTCGCGTGGTCCACCGAGCATTCCCAGGGTGTTTTGTGGAACACAGGAGGGATGTATCGAGTGGAGCTCTATGCGGCGGTGCGGCGCAGCGTGTATGTGGAGGGATTGAGCGAGCGCGCGGCGGCGCGCCACTTCGGGCTGGCCCGCGAGACGGTGCGCAAGATGCTGCGGTACCGCCGGCCGCCCGGGTATCGCCGGGCGCAGCCGATCCGGCGTCCCAAGCTGGACGCCTTCACGGGGATCATCGATCAGATCCTCCGCGAGGATCAGTCCCGTCCGAAGAAGCAACGGCACACGGCCAAGCGCATCGGCGAGCGCTTACGGGCGGAGCACGGCTTCACGGGCGGCGACACGATCGTCAACACCTACGTGCGCGAGCGGCGGCTGGGCGGGCAGGAGATGTTCGTGCCGCTGGCGCATCCGCCGGGCGACGCCCAAGCCGACTTCGGCGAAGCACTGGTCGTGATCGCGGGCGTCGAATGCAAAGCGCACTACCTGGTCGTCGATCTCCCGCACAGCGACGACGGGTTCGTGAAGGCGTTTCCGGCTGAGACCACGGAGGCGTTCTGCGACGGGCACAACGCCGCGTTTCGCTATTTCGGTGGGGTGCCGCGGCGCATCGTCTATGACAACACCAAGCTGGCGGTGGCGCGGATCCTCGGGGACGGCACGCGCCAGCGGACGCAGGTCTTCAGCGAGCTCCAGTCGCACTACTTATTCGACGATCGTTTCGGACGCCCGGGCAAGGGCAACGACAAAGGGAAAGTGGAAGGGCTGGTCGGCTACGCCCGGCGCAACTTCTTCGTGCCGATTCCACGGTTCGACAGTTGGGACGCGTTGAACGCCGACCTCGCGTGCCAGTGCCGCGCGCGGCGCGGGCGCCGGCTGCGGCGGCACACGGAGACGATCGGGGAGCGCTTCGCGCGCGACCGCGCGGCGTTGTTGCCATTGCCGCCGGTCCCATATGACGCCCGCGAGACGCGCCCGACGCGGGTCACGTCGTTGTCCCTGGTGCGCGACCGCCGCAACGACTACTCGGTGCCGACCGCCTACGGCCACCGGGAGGTCTTAGTGAAGGGCTCGGTGGACGACGTCGTGATCGTGTGCGGGAGTGACGAGATCGCCCGGCATCGGCGCAGCTACGGGCGGGAGGAGTTGATCTTCGATCCGCGGCACTACCTGGCCTTGTTGGAGCGCAAGACGGGGGCACTCCATCAAGCGGCACCGCTCGCCGGGTGGGCGCTGCCAGAGGAGTTCCTCCGGCTGCGGCGTCTCTTAGAGGCGCGGCTGGGTAAGCCGGGCACGCGCGAGTACGTGCAGGTGTTGCGGCTGCTCGAGGACTTTCGGCTCGACCACGTCCGCGGCGCCGTCCAGGACGCCGTGCGCCTGGGGGCGATCGGGTTCGACGCCGTCAAGCATCTCGTGCTGTGCCGCCTCGACCCCCGGCCGGCCCGCCTCAATCTGGCGCAGTATCCGCATCTGCCGGTCGCCCGCGTGGCCACGACCGCGGCCGCGAACTACCTGGCACTCCTGGGGGCCGAGTGATGACGAAACCCACCCTACTGCTCGAGGCGCATCTCAAGGCCCTCCGCCTGCCGACCTTCTTGCGCGAGTACGACAAAGTGGCGCGGCACTGCGCCCAAGAAGGGCTGGACTGTTCGCGCTACTTATTCCGCCTCTGCGAGCTCGAGCTCCTCGATCGCGAGCAGCGCGCCACCGAGCGCCGCATCAAGGCCGCGAAGTTCCCGGTCTTGAAGAGTCTCGAGACCTTCGAGTTCCGTGCGATCCCGTCGGTGAACAAACGCCTCGTGCTGGAGCTGACCCGCTCGGAGTATCTCGACCGCAGAGAGAACGTGTTGGCGTTGGGCAACTCCGGCACGGGCAAGACGTATCTCGCGCTCGCGTTGGGACTCGCGGCCTGTCAGAAAGGCTATCGGGTGCGCTTCACTACCGCCGCCGCGCTCGTGAACGAACTCCTCGAGGCCCGGGATGACAAGCGCCTGCTGCGTGTGCAGAAACAGCTCGCGAAACAGGACCTCTTGATCGTGGACGAGCTCGGCTACGTGCCGTTATCGAAGACCGGCGCCGAGCTGTTATTCGAGATCTTCTCCCAGCGCTACGAGCAAGCGTCGACGCTGGTCACCTCGAATCTGCCCTTCAACGAATGGACCGAGATCTTCGGCTCCGAACGGCTGACGGGCGCGCTGCTCGATCGGCTGACGCATCACGTCCACATCCTGGAGCTGAACGGCGAGAGCCATCGCCTCGAACACAGCAAGAAAGCCCGCCAGCCCGCGGCCGCTCCGGCATCCTGAAGCTTCCCCCCGCGACGCCGCTTTCAGGCACTCCGACCCACTGCCGGATGGTCTAGTTTTCCTCCGCCACGGTGGTCTAGTTTTGCTCCGCCCTTGACAGTGTTCACTTCTCGGGGGTGAGGGGGGCGGGCTTGTCCGCTCTGGTCACACCGGTGCCAAGAGTCGCTTCGGCTCTGAAACTCAAGGAGGGTTAGGAATTATGGGCAGGAACGTTACCGCAGTCGTTGTCGCGATTCTCGTCGTCGGTCTTACATCGACGGTTGCTGGACAGGAGCCAGTCGAGGGTGGGGACTTCGGAGACGTCCTCGGAGACGTGAGAACGTTCACCGGGAGGCTTCACGAGGGTCTGTTGCTGGTTCCGGGGCTTGATATACAACTCGTGTTTCCGCTTCATCACTGGGAGCATCCTCGGGTGCCGGAAATTCAAGTCAACAAGACCACGAACAGTGGCCGGTGCCAGGTCTGTATCTATGGGGCCGACAATGCGGCGTTCTTTGCCCCTGGCGGCACCGCTAGTCCGGCTATAACCCAGGTGTGTAAGCAGATGAGTAGTGCGCAAACAATGATCAACGTGCGCCTACCTCGATCGGCCAACCCCGACGAGCATCTTGACGCGTGGTGGACGATGGCCTGCGAGGATACAGCGTTCATCATCTACAGAGCGAAGAGGATCGGCTAGACGCAGTTGCATGGCACACTGAATACAGTCCGTTTCCACAGGCGATCTCTCGGGTTCGGCTTTGGTGTCCATCAAGAAGAGGTGTGAAGCTCCACCGAAAGACGGATTTGCCGACTTTCTGAGCGGTCGGGAAAGCCGTTTCCTTAGGCTTTCTGGCTTTTAGGGTGCGGTGTCTTCGCCGATCTTGGCGGTGACGTCCGGTCGACCCAGCCGAGCGCGCGTGGAGTCGTCGGCTCGCGGACGAACACCAGCGTTCCGGTCTCGGCCACCGCAAGAAATCCACGGGACGAATGCGACGGCCTACAAGCGGATATCCTCGAGGACCGGCACCGGGTCGGATGCCCGGGTCGCCGCGTTGGTATCGAAGAGGGCCCCGAACAGGCCGCGACCAGTTTCCGAGGCCGCGAAGAGAATCCGGCCGTTACGCAGGTATTGTCCCGCTTCGTTACCTGGCGAGCCGGAGATCCACTCTCCCGTGTCGAGGTCGAGCACCGACAACCCGTTCGCAGCTCCCCACACGGTGAACAGCAGGTGCCGCCCGTCTGGCAGATGTTGCGGCCATGTGTGCGCGTAACCGAGCTCCCCGAAGTCAGGCTTTGTCAGTTGCTCCACTTCTCCCCCGGCAGACGACACCCTCCAGAGGCCAGCGCCGATGGCCGGGTTGTACACGATGGTGTCATCGGCAGCGTAGGGGAGGATCAGCGATTACCGCGGCCGGGACGACCCGACTGGGCGCCTTTCACCCGACTGAGCGCACGGCCTACCGAAGGTTTAGTCCAACCCCCGTTACTCGATCCTGCCAACGACGGTCAGGTCGCGGCCGGCTCCGGAGGGCTACGACGTCACGGTGACCTTCACATAGCCATTCGTCCAGCAGCACTGGTTGCCGGCGGAGCTGTCGATCCGGCCGAAGCTGTCGGCGCGCACGCGGATCACGTACTCGCCCGGCTGCTCGAAGGTCGCTTCCGTGGTCGCCATCCCCTCGGTCTCTTCGAGCTCTTCGGTATCCGGACTGAAAACCACCGGGCCCGGACCGGCATGCTTGAACCAGGTCACGTTCATCGCCGGGGCGTCGCCCTGCCGCCGTCTGACCGCGAGCGGTTCTTCCTCCCGCAGGCTGTCATCATGGATCCAGACCGTCAGCGGAAGCGGCGTGTCCACCGACGCTTGGATCGGCTCCGCGTCGATCCCGGTGGGACCCCGGGCGGCAGGGCCGTCGGGGCTGAAGCGGAGGAGTGGGGGCTGCGACCCCATAGCCATCGGCCATTGGAGCTGGTAGGCACTGTTCTGGGCGTTTCCAGGCACGGAGAAGGACCGCTCCTGGTTGACCAGGGTCCAGACGACGTCGTCGCGAAAGCCGGCCGGCACGGTCACGGTGAACACCCCCCGCTCCCGCTGGCGGCGCGTGGGCGGGTCCTCGTCGTCACGTGCCCGTGCCCCGGGCGGCGGGAAGGAAGTTGGTTGCCGGCCGTCGAACTCCGCCGGTGCGATGAAGTTGTCGGGACCCTGAGGAATCTCCACGACCTCGGTCAGGTTGAGGTTGGAGTACCCGAACGACAGGGTGACGGTTCCATCCGCATTCTGGTACCAGCCGTCGAAGAACGGGGCCACCCGAAGTCCGTTCGGCGGCAGCGGGGTAAGTGGTCGTTGTAGTTGGGCCCCCAACGACGTGGAGCCGATGAGGATCGCGGCTGCGAGGCCGCCCACGAGCCATCGTCCGAACACTGCTGTTCCCTCCATCAGCGCGTCGTTGCCGAGAAAGCGAAAGAGCCTCTCGATATCGAGAGGCTCTTCCGCCACAGACTAATTCCGCACGTCTCCGTGCTGCTACTCCTGGTCGTTGTCCGTCTGCTTGCGGCTTTCCCGCTCGGCCACCAGTTGCTCGTAGTTCTCGTCGTCGAGATGCGTCACGGCGATCCATGCATGCGACATCTCGTCCGCCGAACGGCTGCCGCGCCCCACCCACTGATTCGGATCGGGGTTCTGCCTGTTCCCGGCCGTGTTGTCGTAGTAGCCAGTAATCACCAGGACGGACCCCGCCGGCACGAGCGGTGCGGCGTCTTCTGCGTAGATGTGACTGGTGTGCCAGTCGTTAGTCCAGTTGGACACCGAGCTCACCATCTCGAGCTCGCCCGACTGCGGATCGAAGATCTCGAGGGTCTTGCCCACCAGACGGAAGTGACCGTGCGGCTGGAAGCTGTCGATCCGCACCGGGTGGTCGAACGAATGGAACCCCTGGGTCATCGCCGTGCCGTTCGGTGCAAGCTCAAGCTCGGCGCCCTTCATCAGAAGGGAGTACAGCTTGAGATCCTGTTTGATCTTCGCCTGATGGTCCGGCGGGTAGAGCCACACGCCCATCTCAACCACATCGTCCTCGGCGCGCTCGCCGTTCGGATAGTAGTGGACGTCCCAACTGACCATGGAGTCAGCCGGGAGGAGACGACAGGCGTCCTCCGGAACAATCTCGCCGCGCTTGCCGAGCGCGTACTCGGAGAGCCGCTCGACCTCGACCCACTCCTCGGTCTCCTCGTCGAAGCCGAGCAACCGGCTGTTGGCGTGGTGTGCCACGCCGCGCGCCTGGCGCGACGGCCTGACCGAAACCGCCTTCATGCACCGATCCTCAGTCAGGCCGCTCGCCACGATCGGCCGCCACCAGACGTCCGACCCTTCGGCCGGCACGGTGAACGGCTTCGTCGCGATCACCAGGTCCGGCGGGCCAAACTCATCCTCGAAAGCCCACTCATTGAGATCCGGAAAGGTCAGTGGCGGCGGGAGATCGGCAGGGTCGCCAAGGGGCGCACCGTCGTCTACCCAGCGGGCTATCATCTCGATTTCCGACTCGCTGAGCCGGAGGTCGTCCTTCAGCTCCTGAATACCGACGTGGCGGTCGTACCGATAGGGCGGCATCTCGCCCAGCACCACGCGGTTCTTGATCGACCGGGCCCAGGGGCGTACTTCCTGGTAGGTCTCGAGCGACATCGGGCCGATCGAGCCGGGCCGGTGGCACTGCTGGCAGTTCTTCTGGAAAATCTGGGCGATGTCCTGGGCGAAGGTCACCGCGTGCGAGTCGCCGGCCGACTGGGCTGCCACGGGCGCGACCCAGGCCGCACAGAGGATGGCGATCCCAAGACCCCAGGCAACCATCCGGCCGCCCGACGGAGCGTGGAAGGGGAAGACAAGCATACTGACACCTCTCGCGAATATCCTGGTTTCGATATGCCCACGCTACTACAGAACAGGCGAGCGTGCAACCAACAGGCAGCTGCCGTGAGCGTTGGGGACTGACTTGGATCACCCTCAGGAGCGGTATCGAGCGCCTTCGCCAACGAAGTCCAGCACCTTCACGGTCCCATCGGGCTTGAGCTTGATATTCGCGGGCTTCAACACTCAGCTACGGCTGGGGGGGAGTTCATGCGGCGACGTGACCCTAATCCAACACATTCTGACCGCCATCGTCGAGCTCAGCCGGGCGCTGCCAATAGGAATACTGAGGCGTCCACTCACCTTCGCCGAGACCCGCCAGCCCCAACAAGCTCCACATCGAACAATAGAGATCGCCGGGGCCGAATGTGCAGGCGTTCTTGCGAGTGATCCGGTCACCACCTCGTTCGTACACGACTGCGCCAGGCGCATTGTCCGGTCCCTCACTGCACGTCTGGTCCTTGATGTAATTGCCACCGCCGTGCGACGCCAAACGGAATCGCCAGCCGCGTGCGTTAGCGAAGCGACGCTGCGTGTCGGGATCGTCTTTCGACACCAACACGACACTCATTACTGACTCGAGGTGTGGCAAGAAACCGTTGAAGCCGTCTGCCCATAGAGTGCAGTAGCGGCACCCTTGGCCCATGTTGTGGATCGCGAGCAACCTGTCCAGGTCCCCGAAAAGCTCAAGCAATGTGGTATCGCCTGCTTGCGTGCGGAACGTGTAATTCGGCACTTCGACGGCAGGGTTAGCTTTGCGTAGCTCGACCAGTTTCTGGTTCAGCTCGAAGATTTGCAGTTCCGTTGCTTGGATGTCCGCCCGACATGCCTCTCGAGCCCGGCACGACCCTCGGCGCCGCGAAGAGGGGCGCTGGCGCCTCCGCTGAGAAAGTCTCGTCTGTATCGACCGTTACGACCATAACCTGGTCGCCATTCCGATAGAACAGCTCGGAGCCATCCGGACCCCAGACCATCTCTTCGCCACCGCCGGTCGAGATGATCACTTGGCCGCCGGGACCCGGATACGGCCGCACATACACTTCGTCCCGGCCCGACTCGTCGGAAACATAGGCCACCCAGCGTCCGTCAGGAGAAAAGCTCGGCCCTCGTTCCTCAAACGGCGTCGCCAAGAACAGCTCGGGTGTGAGGTCTCCATCCATCGGCAGCATGTAGAGGTCCCGCGCGGTTTCGGGATACTCGGTGTGGAGCGCCATAACGTTGCCTTCGGCGACCCACGACGTGGGAAATTGGCGTTCATCGCGGTCTAGCAGAGTTTCGGGTTCGCCGCTGCCATCGGCAGACGTCAGAAGCAAGCGGTTCGTATTGCCCGCTCCGTCGGCATACGCCAACCGCGATCCATCGGGGGACCACACGGGGAAGAACCGGTTAACCCCTTCGGACGTCAATCGCGTACGTGTTCCACGTTCGATGTCCAGGACCCACAAGTCAGCCCCGTCAGCGTCCTGAACCGCAAAGGCCACCCGCGTACCGTCGGGCGAGAACCGTGGGTACGACGCAGATCCGTCGATCTCGGCCAACGCGGTGCCAGCCCCGTCCCGTCCAGTGACGACCAATCTTGACGTCACGTTCGCCCCATCGCCTCCGGTGAACGGCACAAACACGAGGTGCCCATCGTCGGAGATGCTGAAGTTGGCTGCGCCGCTGGACTTCACGAGCACGTCTTCCACGACGGGCACGGGGTCACTCGTGATTTCCAGCGAACTCAGGTCGAAGGCAACCGCACGCAACGTCCCGTCCACCCCATACACGATGTGCCCCGTCGGCAAATATCGCGCGTCGGTACCGCCAGGGATAATCACGTGGTGTTCGCCCGTGTCCATGTTGAGGAGCGCGACATCTTCGTTCCCCAACCCTGGGCCTCGGTCGATGGTGAACAGCACCCCAGCGCCCCCAGGGAGGATGTCGGGCCGCACGTGCCGCCCCTCCTGGGGTGTTGTGATCGTCTCCGGCTCGCCCCCAGCTCCAGATACTCGCATGAGCCCACCGTCGCTGGCCGTTCCAAAGATGATGACGTCGTCCTGTCCCCAGCTGGCGCCTCGCAGGTCCGCAGGCAGCTCGCAGATCGTCACCGGCGGCCCCCCGAGGATTGACACCTTCTGCATCGAGTTTTCGTCCTCGGCGACAAACCCCACCCAGGCACCATCTGGCGAGAGAAACGGCTCGTTCGGGCTTTCAGCCCCACGCAGCAGCAGGCCTTCAAGTTGATCGAAGGAACGAACGTGAAACACGCCTCCTGCTGCCCGGTAGACGACTCGAGTGCCGTCCCGCGAGATCGCAACGTCGTTGTGGCCGTTACTAAGCGACACCGGCGCGCTCGGGGGCGCCGAGGCGGCAAACCGAGATACCGGCTGCGGGGGCAATGGCTTGAGGGTCCATACTGCGAGCCCAGCGATGGCGGCGATAGCCAACGCGACGATTGCCGCCGGAATCGGTCGCTGCCAGAGCTGAAGCGACAGCGCAGCAACTGGAACAGATGGTGCGCTGACCGTCGTCTCAAATGCGCCCTTCATCGCGAGTCGAACATCACCGATGTCACGCACGCGTTCCCTGGGATCCTTCTCCAGGCAGCCTTGCAGAAACGCTGCTAGCACCGGCGGCAGGCCGCCTGGCAACTGGCCCCAGTCGGGAGCCGTCGCAATAACATGGGCTAACGTTTTCGACACGTCGTCGCTCGTGAACGGCCTTCTGCCTGTCAGCATCTCGTAGAGCACTGCTCCAAACGCCCATACGTCGGCACGCTTGTCCACAGGTTTACCACTCGCCTGTTCCGGTGACATATACGCCGCCGTTCCCATGATCACCCCCATCTGCGTGGCGGCAGCAGTCAACGTGGGGGACTGAGACGGGTCACCTTGCGCTGTTGTGTCAAGAGCTTTGGCGAGGCCGAAGTCCAAGACCTTCACGGTGCCGTCTTCTCTGACCTTGATGTTCGCGGGCTTCAGGTCACGGTGAATCACACCTGCTTCATGCGCGGCTTCCAGGGCTTCCGCGATCTGCTTGGCTATCGGTAACGCTTCGTCGAGTGGGATCGCACCTTTGCTGATCCGGTCAGCCAGCGTTGGCCCCTCCACCAACTCCAACACCAACGCCCGGGTATCTTCGGCTTCCTCGATGCCGTAGATCGCGGCAATGCCTGGATGGTTGAGGCTCGCAAGGACTTGTGCTTCCCGCTGGAACCGCGCCAGCCGATCAGGATCAGTGGCAAACGCCTCCGGCAGGATCTTCAGCGCGACTTGCCGGTTGAGCTTGGTATCGGTGGCCTGATAGACTTGGCCCATGCCGCCTTCGCCGATGAGGGCGGTGACGTCGTAGTGGCCGAGGCGGGAGCCGACGTCGAGAGCCATAGGTCGCTGGGCTGATCTCAGGGTCATTCTACGCCCAAGCGATAGTCAGGTCTCAGGCTTTCGGAGCGTCTGGCGGCTCGTTGGTACCGAGCGAAAGCCACCACAGGACCACTCCGAGCGGCAAGGCCAACGGTCCTTCCGTCCACGTCCAGCTGGCCGGCATGCCCACCTTCAGGTCGACCCACAGCAGCACCACCGAGAAGGCAACAATGGCGCCCGAGAACAGCCGGATCGCTGGCCGATATCGCACCACATCGGTGGAAAAGATCAGCGCGAGAGCGCCCGTGAAGGCGTAGAACGCGGAGAGCGAGCGGGCAAGGTACTCAGTGATCGGACCCGGCGGAAACGGACCGAGCTCCAGTGATTCGTGAATCGCGGCCATCCAAGCGGTGGGAATGAAGACAAACGGCAGGGCTAGTAGCGTGATTCCGCCGAAGACGCGCAAGAACCAGGCGAGCACCACACTCTTGGAGGCCATGGGGTGGATCAGGACTCCCGCATTCTACTTTCCGGGGTCTCTATATAGGGGGTTTTGAGCGTGTTTTTGGCGTTCTGTGGGTGACCCCCAGACCCTCGCCTTTGGGGTCAAATACCCCAATGTTTTCATGATGGCGGATCGAGGCTATAGCGAGGGGAAGTTCATCTTCTGGAGGAGGGCTTGGAAGCGGGGGTCAGAGCGGAAATCGTCGAACATCGGATGCACATTGGCCAACCACAACAAGATGCCTCGTGCTCGATACTCCTGTTCGAGCAAATCGAATGCTTGTCCAACGTCGCCAAGAGCCATCGACACCAGGGCCATCGGGACCAGCGGCACGTGCTCTCGGTCCTCTCGGGCATGAAGTTCGTCCAAGATCGCCTCGGCCTGTGAACGCCGCCCAGCGTGTGTGTACGTTTGTCCGAGAAAGCCCAGACTGCAGGGTGCGCGCTCGCTGAGTCGAGCGGCCGTTTCGCCGTATTCGATGGCCTCGGAGTGCATGGCCAACGCACTGCAGTCCACGCTCGACGTGCCGTACGACATCATGTAGTCAGGTGCGCCGTCGATGACCCGCTCGAGCTGGTTGATCGCCTCTCGGAGTCTGTAGCTAACGGGCACTGTGATCTCTTTTGTGATCCCTTTCATGGGTTTCTGTGGGGAACTGAGGGGACACCTGGGGAGTGTCAGCCCGGTGGGAAAAATGGCGGTTGTCGATGAACCCGCGCGTTATCAAGTCTTTCCGTTGTTTTTCTTAGTATTATTTCTATTACGTCGGGGCGTGGCGCAGCCCGGTAGCGCGCCTGCTTTGGGAGCAGGAAGTCCTCGGTTCGAATCCGGGCGCCCCGACCATTTTCCTTCTGACCCAACGTCCTGACCCGCAACGGGTTGGGCTCTGACGGCCCGCCACGGGTTGCAGGCGGCCACCCTCCAACCGCCCTCTTGGCGAACCCACTGCAAGACGTCCGCGAGTCCGCCTATGCGGCATTCGCTGCGCAGGTCGTATCCTCCAGTGGGCTCACTCCAACTCCGCCCACCAGTTCACGACGCCAGAAGAAAGCGCGTGACTTCCCTACGGGATGGGCACAAGGCGGGTCAGTTCGTCGAGCCAATTCTGGACCATGATGATCTGTGATGGGACCGCACCCGATCCTTCGGTATCGGCGTCTTGCTTCATGAGAAAGCGTTGGCCGTCTGCGGTGACGTCATAGTAAGGAGCCGGCGAACGACCGGGCCCAGAGCCGACATACTCCTGCCCATCGAAGAGTCGTTCGGGGACACCGACTGTCAGCGTGGGTTCGGTGGATACCATGACGCCCATCATGGTGTTGGTCGCCGGGTGGCGATAGAACAACTCTCCGTTCCGTCCCCATAACGGCTCGACCCCACCGTCGATCGACACCGTGACCGCCGCACCGGGTCCGGGATACGGACGAATGTAGACCTGACGCTCTCCCGTGCGATCCGACAGGTACGCCACGAAGCGCCCGTCTGGGGAAAACTGGGTCATCTCTTCAGCGAACTCGGTCGCCAGAAACGGCTGTGGCGTCGGGTCGGCGGCGTCCAGCGGAATCGTGAACAGATCGGCCCCAGTGGATCCATGATGATGGAAGGCCAGAACCTCTCCGTTTGGCGACCACGACTCGACATCTGTATTGCCCCCGTCGAACTGCGTCAGTTGCTGCGGCTCCCCGCTCCCGTCCGCAGGTTGAAGCCAGACCTCGCTCGTTCCGTTGCGGGTCGATGTGTAGGCCACTCGGGAACCGTCTGGACTCCAGGCGGAATAGCGTCCATCGGTCAGCTCGTCGGTCGTGATGGCGCTCCGGCGTCCAGTGGCCATGTCGTAGATCCACAGGTCCCCATCCGCTCCGACCAAGAGGCGCTCGCCATCTGGAGAGAGTCTCGGATTGCCGAAATTCCCCGGAGGAATGGTTGGAATCGGATCGCTTCGGCCGTTGCGATCGACCCAGACGAACCGTTGAACGGCGGCACTGTCGGCGCCACCGACCACATAGATGAGCGTCCCGTCCGGAGAGACGCTAAAGCTAGCCGCACCGCTGCCTCGCGTGGTGACCCCGTCAACCACGGGAACGGGTGTTCCCCGTACCTCCAGCGTATCAAGGTCGAAGGGGATGGCGCGTAACGTCCCGGCGACACCGTAGACGATGTGTCCCGAGGCCACATAGCGAGCGTCGCTCCCGCCAGGAATCAGGGTCCGATGCTCGCCGGTTTCCAGGTCGAGCAGAGCGATCTGAGCAGTGTCGAGGCCCTCGGTGTGCGTGATCGTGAACAGCACACTGTTGCCACCGGGCAGGAACTCAGGGAACAGGTGGTCAACTTCGCCATTCTCCGAATCCGGCGTCGTGAGGACTTCGGTCTCTCCTCCACCCGCAGGGACTCGAGACAGGCCGGTTGAGAGGTCGCTCGTGGCGAACACAATCGCATCGTCGGGGCCCCAGGAGGCGCCTCGCACGCCCTGGGTCTCGGCTCCGCCGATCGACACAGCTGGTCCCCCCGCAACGGTCACCTTCATCCACGGTGCCGCACCGTCTCCTTTGAAACCGACCCACTGGCCGTCGGGCGAGAAGAACGGCGCCCGTGCTGACTCGGCCAGCAGCCTGGGCTCGAGTTGATCCAGTTCCCTCACGTACAGGGCCCCAAGGCCACCGGCACCAGGAGTTATGAAGTACACGATTCGCTGACCATCGGGGGAGAGCGCCACTCCGGCATCGAGGGCATTACCTATCGTCTCCGAACCAGGATCGACGAGCGTCGACCGGACGACGGGTTGCGGGCCCGGCTGTGTAAAGAACCACACCGTGAGAACTGAGAAGACGGCCACGAGTAGAACGGCGATGAGGGCCGGGACGGGCTGCTGCCAGATCTGAAGCCGAGGAACCGCTGTCGGTTCAGGCCGTGCACTGACTGTCGTCTCGAACGCCCCCGCCATCGCCAACCGCACATCGCCCATGTCACGGATACGCTGGAGCGGGTCTTTCTCCAGGCATCGGTGAAGAACCGTCCGAAGCGTCTCGGGCAGGTCTGGGGGGAGCCTCTTCACATCAACATCGGACTTCATCACCGACGCCAGTGTGAGCGAGACATCCTCGCCCTGAAATGGGCGAGCGCCGGTCAGCATCTCGTAGACGACGACGCCGAACGCCCAGATGTCAGCGCGACGATCAACGGGTTTCCCTCGCGCCTGCTCCGGTGACATGTACGCCGCCGTCCCCAGGATCACACCCATCTGGGTGGCGGCCGCCGTCAGGGTCGGGGACTGCGAGGGATCGCCTTCAGGCGTGGTGTCCAATGCCTTCGCCAGCCCGAAGTCCAAGACCTTGACGGTCCCGTCCTCGCGCACTTTGATGTTCGCGGGCTTCAAGTCGCGGTGAATCACACCGGCTTCGTGGGCAGCCTCCAGAGCCTCTGCTTCGCTATCGGTAGGGCTTCGTCGAGAGGAATGGCACCTTGAGCGATCCGGTCTGCGAGTGTTGGCCCCTCCACCAACTCCAGCACCAACGCGCGAGTGCCCTCAGACTCCTCAAGTCCGTGAATGGCGGCGATGTTCGGATGGTTGAGGCTGGCGAGGACCTGGGCTTCCCGTTGGAACCGGGCCAGCCGGTCTGGATCAGCGGAAAACGCCTCGGGCAGGATCTTGAGCGCCACCTGCCGGTTCAGCTTCGTATCGGTGGCTTGATAGACCTGCCCCATGCCCCCTCGCCAATGAGGGCGGTCACGTCGTAGTGGCCGAGTCGGGAACCGACGTTCAAAGGCATGAAGGCAGGTTAGTTGATGGGGCCGAGGTACTTGTCGAGCCAATCGAGGGTTTCTCTGATCCCCGCATTCCTGGGTATGGAGTGATCGGAGTCGTAACTACGGTGCCGTTTGTCAGCGTCGGGCGTTCCGAGTAGCTCGTACATCGGCAGCTGACTGGTTTCGAGCGGCTCAATCGCGTCATGCTCACCGTTCAGCATGAGGACCGGTATGGTCACGCGGGTCACGTAGTTGAGTTGATCCACCTCTGGACGCGAGTTCCCCGCGGCCAGCCCAGCCAAGTAGAGTACGGCCGTTTTCAGCCTGGGCTCGACCGCGGGCACGATCGCGCCCATCCGCCCTCCCCAGCTTAGGCCGAAGTAGGCAAGTTGCTCAGCATCGATGTCGTCTCTGGTTTCGAGGTAGTCGATCGATCGGCTTAGGTCCTGGACCCACTTCACGAGGTAGTCGGCGTATCGCACGCTACCGTTGGGCCAGGTCGAGTCGAGTCCATCGTTTCTCTCGAACGTGCCCTTGTAGACGGGAAACAGCACGGCACGACCACTGCGCACCAAGAAGTCATAGAAAGGCAACCCCGCGACTCGGCTTGAGGGCGCAAAAATGGCACTAGAACCTGGGAAGACGATGACCGTCTGATAGGGCGGGGTCAGCCCGGCGGGAAGATACAAGTGTGCGCTGACGCGTTCGCCATCGTACGCCGCATTGAAGCTGACGGTTTCTCGAGTCCATCCTCCTGCATCCTCCACGACCTCGTCGATGACCGCCTCCAGGTCGGCTGGGTCATAGAGGAACTGATCCTGGTAGACGGCAAACACCTCGTCGGAGACCGGCGCTTCCGAATAGTAGTCACGACGAGACAACTCGATGTCTCGAGCAGCATCCGCGGAGGGCGGGCCGGCCCCCTCATATTCGACCAGCCGAAAGCCGTTCACCGCCGACCGGTCGAAGGGTGACTGAACGTTGGCGTAGGTGAACAGGTAGGAAGGGTCATTCCACGCGCCCCCGAGAATCCAGCGGTCTTCACGGGATGTGTTCAGGCACCATTCGCGAACGTTGCCGGCCATGTCGTATGTGCCAAACGGACCCAAGCTGGGTAACTGTCCGACTGGGACAGGCCCCTCACCTCCAAAGTTGCTCTGGGCGACGATGAACGAGCTGTATCGACGACCGGACGCAGTGGCCCAGTGGTAGATGGTCGGAAGACTCTTCCCCACGAAGCGCGCGTAGGCTGCGGCTTCGTACCAGCTCACGCCGGTCACAGGATGGTCGTCTTCGCCGGTCGGGTATGTTCCAAGCTCCCAGGTCGACGGTCCTGGCCGCCCGGTCGCATCCACAAGGTCGGCCATGGCTTCGTCCCGGGTCAACACCAGGCCGTCCAGCCTGAACTCATCAGCCCAGAGGTCAGGATTCCCATACCCGCCACCATCGACAAATTGCTTGAATTCACGGTTAGTGACTTCGTATTGATCGATGAGAAACTCGCCTAGGGGAATCGGCGCAACGGGATCATTCCCCGTAATCATTCCCTGTGCGATCTCTCTGACACTCCGACTCGGCACGGACACCATCCGCTCCGGGATCGTGCCGCCCTCCGCAAGTGCAACGGGTACCGGTGTCTCACGTAGGAAGTTGCCGAGAGGGTCCGGATTCAGTGCCGCGAGCTGCCGTGAGACAAAACCGTTCCTCTCGATCCTGAGACTGAGAAAACCACGCGGCAGCCGTATACCTTCGAGGGGCGCTTCGCCGAGCCGCCGCCACTGCGCGTTGGGGTTGGAATACGCACGGTAGAAGACCTCTGCTCCCGGTGGATCCGTGATAAGGGAACCCACCGCCGAGATCTGCGGCCACAGGTCTGACATCGCGGGGCCGCCCGCAGTCGAGGCATCAAGGAGCTCGGCTGCCTCGAAGGCCGCGAAATACGAGTCGTCGCTGATCAGTCCCTGGACCTCATCGATCTGCCGCTGCGAGGTGAGGCCGGAGTCACCGTCAGAACGCGATACCCAGACACCTACGGCGACGACAGCCGCTCCCGCAAGAACCGCTGCGAGGACCATTCGTCTTGTTCGGAAACCGGACGTGTCTTCTGGGACTCTCGGCGGTTTTGTGGCCTGCGCGAAAGGAATGCGTGCCGCCGCGACGAAATCGCTCGCCGATGGAATGCGTTTATCCGGTACCTTCTCGAGCGCCCGATTCACGAGGCCTTCGACGCTCTCTGACACCTCTGGACGAAGCGATGACGGCGCCTTGGGATCGACTGCCCTGATTGCGTTCATCACCGCCCACTGATTGTCGCCCTGGAAGGGCCGCTCGCCAGTCAGCATTTCGTACAGGACTGCTCCCAGGGACCACACATCGCTCCGCTCATCAGCGTTCTGACCTGAGACCTGTTCCGGAGACATGTAAGAGACAGTGCCCAGCGTGGTTCCCGTTTGTGTCGGTCCCGTGACGCCCAGCAGTTTGGCAATGCCAAAGTCGACGATCTTCACCAGACCATCAGCGGTGACGATGACGTTGGCGGGCTTGATGTCACGATGAACGATGCCCGACTCATGGGCCTTCGTGAGGCCCTGCGCAACCTGCATCGCGATGTCAAGCGCCTCCGCAACCGGCAGCAGCCCACGCTCGATCCGCTTCTTCAGCGTCTCGCCGTCGTAGTACCCCATGGCGATGAACATCTGCCCATCGGGGGTTTCGTCAATGTCGTGAATCGTGCAGATGTTGGGATGGTCGAGCGCCGACGCGGCTTTGGCTTCGAGCACGAACCGCTCGCGGGCGTCGTCGTCTCGGGTCAGCTCGGGCGGAAGGAGTTTGAGCGCGACATGCCGGTCGAGGTGCGTGTCGAGGGCCTTGTAGACGACCCCCATCCCGCCGCCACCAAGCTTCTCCAGAACCTTGTAGTGAGAGAGGGTCTGGCCTTCCATCACACGCCCCTTCCCCTGGGATGTCGGGTTACCGAGATGCAGGCTCGCCCGGCTCGCATTATAGCCCTGCACGTGCCTTCAACAGCTCACAAGGCCGACAAAGCAGTGTGCGGTTGCAGCGATATGAAACAAGCGACACTCCTGGTGAGTTCATGCGGACCTCGCGGCTTGATGGCCACCGCGCCGCCCGAGGCCGGCGGGGCGAAGCGTTGCGCAGTTCGATATCGTAGGTCACGATAGGGAGGCCGAAAGACCCCGAGCAAAGGATCACGTCGGCGTGGACATACCAAGAGGCCTGATGCTCACGCAGCTCCGCGTAGTCGGAATCACGTTCGCCCTGACGGGTTCGGCCGCCGCGCAGACACCCGAGTACATCGATCCAGCGGGCGGTTACACCCAGGTGGTCACCACCACCGACCGCGGTGTCAAGACCGTCTATATCTCGGGTCAAGTGGGACAGGGCGATGACTACCACACCCAGGTCGAATCGGCGTTCGCCAGCGTGGTGCGACGGCTCGAGCAGGCCGGCGCGTCGGTGCACGACGTCGTCAAGATGCGGGCCTTTGTGAAGAACCTCACCTCCGACTTGTACCGCACCCTGGCCCAAGTCCGTCGTCAGACCTTCCCGGAAGGCTCGTGGCCGGCCAGCACGGTTGTGGGTGTGCAGGCATTGGCCCAAGAGCCGTTTCACGTCGAGGTGGAGATCGTGGCCGTGGTCGCCGAGGATGGTGTCGACCTGTCGATTGAACGCTTCGCGCCATCCGGTGGATTCAATGGTGCCGTGGCTGTCACCGCGCATGACGTCAAGACGACCTATGTCTCCGGTCAGGTAGGAGACGGCGGTGGACTGGCCATGCAGTCTGCGTCAGTCTGGCAGCGGCTTGGCCAGCGACTCGACGAGGCCGGAGCGTCGTATGCCGACCTTGTGAAGACGACCACGTACATCGTCAACCTAGATCCCAGTACGTACTTCCTGCTCTACGACGACGGGGTGCCAGCCAGCGTCGCGAACCTAGACGACAGGGCAGCCAGCACGTGGCTCGGCGTACCGTCGCTGGCCGACGACCGGTTTCTGGTCGAGGTCGACGGTGTCGCGGTGGTCGGCGTGGGAGGCGAATCACTCGCACGAGAGTTCATCGACCCGGCGGGATCGTTCACGCAGGTCGTCACCGCTCGAGGGTCAGGACCGAAAACGATTTACGTGTCTGGACAGTTTGGGCGGCCGGGTGATCCGCTGGCGGCTCAGGCTGATCAGGCCTACGCGAATCTCAGGCGGCGGCTGGAAGCAGCCGGTGCTTCACCGGCTGACCTCCTCAAAGTCTCGGTGTACATCCCGAGATATCGCGACGAAGATCTGCAGGTGCTCGGCGCAGTCCGGCGAAGGCATGGCTTCCAGGACGGTACGGCGCCGGCGTCCACCTTGCTCGGCATCCAGTCGCTATACGCGCCAGAGGCGGCGATCGAAATCGAGGGGATCGCGGTCGTCGGGCCGTAGCGACCCGAGGGCATCGAGCCGAATGCGCCTGCCGGTCATAGAGGGCTTTTGTCGCCTTTGGCAAGATCGAATCACATGAGCCTTTCGCAGATGCAACTGGCCGAAGCGAACCTAGCCTGGATGCGCTATCCGCTGGACGACCCGCGAATGGCCACCATGCGCGGTGAGATCGACCGGATCAACGCGCTTGGTGACGGCTCTCCCGGCTTCATCTGGCGATTCCGAACAGCCGAGGGCGACGCCACCGACGTGCGCGTGCTCGACGACCCTCGCGTGCTCTTCAACTTGACGATTTGGCGTTCCGTCGACGATCTCCGACGGTACGTCTATCGCACTGAGCACGCTGCATTTTTGCGGCGCCGGCACGACTGGTTCCTGCGCCCCCCGAAACCGCCGCTCGCCATGTGGTGGATCCCCGTTGGCACTCGTCCGACCGTCGATGAGGCGATGGCTCGTCTGGAACAACTCTGGCGAGAAGGACCCTCGAGCGGGGCGTTCCCCCTCACCCAACCATACGCGCCAGACGGCACGCGAGCGACGACTCCAAGCTCCTAGTGGGCTGGCTTGAGGTGCCGATGCAGGACGCCCGCGCCGCGTGCGAGGATGGGCGAACGATTCTAAATGTCGGTCTTGAACTATCAGGTGTGATGCGTCTAACCGGCTCAGTACCCCGGAGCGGCTTGACAACGTAGAGTCTATTCTGCGGTCGGGCTGGCCGGCATCGGTCGGCCGGCGGTGCCGGCGATCAAGTCTTCGAGGCTGTAGACACGGCCGTTCGAGATGACATGCCGCACTCGGTGGGCGGCGGCGATATCTTCGAGCGGATTACCCTCCACGATCACCAGATCCGCGAGCTTGCCGACTTCGACGCTGCCGGCGTCGAGGCTAAGAGCCGCGGCCGGAACCACCGTGGCGGCTTGGAGCGCCTGATAGGGCGTCATGCCGGCCATCACATACGCCATCAACTCGCCGTGCAGTCTGAACGCGTTCGGCGAGTCGGTTCCGGCCACGACCTTGCCGCCGGCATTCTGGATGTTCATGACCATCTGCAGCGTGCCCGGGATTCCACCACCCGCAGCTTGGCCACCGGCTCCGACACCGCCACCCTGTTCGGACACCTGCCGTTGCATCCAGCCGGGATACAGGTTGAAGCGCGGGTCCCTCCGCATCTCCGGTTCCAGCTCCCAGAGACGCTCGAGTCCGGTCCGCGACACCATCGGGCACCAGACCGTGCCGGTCGCGCCAAAGATCTGCGACACGTCCGCATAGCTCTGCTGCAGCGTCCCGATCTTCGGCGAGTAGCCGCGACGACTCGTGCCTGACGTGTGTTCGCTGCCGTCCATGCCCACGAGCGCCGCGGGATAGATCTCGTGAGTCGAGACAGGAACTCCGATGCCGTGTCCGAACTCGACGATTCGTTTCTGCAGTACGTCGGTCATCCGGACGTAGCTCTTGAGCAGGTCGTACTGCAGCACCTGCGCCCGCTGCAGCTCGAGCTCGAGGTGTCTCGGACTCGCGATCGCGGTCCCCATCTTGTAGTAGACGCGCTCGTACTCCATCAGATGGCCGGTCGTGAAGTACCGCGGTGCGAGGCGGAGATTGGCGTCGCTGGCTTCGCGCTCCTCGACGGCCTCGTACGGGATGCCGCCGGGGCTCCTGACCGTCGTGACGCCGAACGCAAGGTGTGCTCGACCCGCCGCTTCGCCGAAATCGGGCTGGAGGTGGGAGTGCCACTCGATCAGACCCGGCATGACGGTCAGGCCAGAGGCGTCCACGACTGTCCCCGTGTGCAGGCTCTCGGCATGCGGCTCGACACTACGGATGCGGTTGCCCTCGATGACGACGTCGACGTCGCTCTGTGCTGCCTCGGTCGTGCCGTCGACCAGGCGCGAGGCGTGCACGACGAGACGCGTTTCTGGCACGTCCACCGTGTAGGTCAGATTCAGGGCCAGCTCGCGCGCCTCGCCCGTCTCGATGTTCACTCGTTTCAGCTTGTCGTCGCTCAGGTAGACGAGATGCTTCGAGTCTCCCTGCCAGCTCGGTGAGTTGGCATGTTCGGTCGTGACCTGTCGTGGTGGGCCGAGCGGTTCACCAGAGGCAGCGACCGGCCAGACCGAGAGGATCCCCTCGTAGATGGCGGCCATCTTCGTGCCATCCGGCGACCAGACAGGTCCGCAGCCGCCGCGCGAGTCGATCGAGAGATGCTGCACCGGCACGAACCACTGATCGTCGCCTTCACCGGTCGCCGACATCGTCAGGACCTGGTTCGTCCCTTCACGGAAGCGGCTCGAGTACGGCAGGCTTCCGGCGATCGCAAGCCGCGTCCCGTCCGGAGACCACGTCGGCGGACCAGGCTGCGGGAGCTGGTCGTGCACCTTAGTGACCGTACCGGTGGCGGCGTCGACGATCGAGAGCTCGGCGACGCGCCACATGCCGGTGACATTGAAGACCGCAATGCGCGTCCCGTCTGGCGACCAGGCTGCGCCCAGCGGCTGGGTCGACATCGTCGTCAGCCGTCGGCTCTCGCCCGTGGCCATGTCGCGGACCCAGAGCTGGAGCTGGTCGCCTCCTTTGTCCGACGAGTACGCGAGTTGGGATCCGTCGGGCGACCAGGCGGGATCCGTGTCGTAGGCCGAGTCGTTGGTGATGTTCTCCGGCTCCTCGCCGATCGGCATCACGTAGATGTCGTTGAGCGCGGCGAAGGCCACCTTCGTGCCGTCTGGCGAGACCGTGGGCCGCACGAGACCCAGTGCCTTGCGGGGCGCCGTGGAATCAAAGTCGCGGGTGCGCTTCGCGTAGCTGGGTGGCGTCACCTGAAGGGTGGCGGCGAACTCGACGGTCTGGGCTTCGTCGGACCCGAGGGCGCGCTTGCGGATCTTGCCATCCGATGTGTAGTAGAACTCGGTAGACGATGCCCAGCTCACGCGGAACGGGAACGCGTTCTCGTTGCCGGTCAGCGGCGTTCCATCGACCTCCAGACGGCTCTCACCTTCTGCTAGTGAGTGATACACAATCTGGCCGCCAGGGCCCCACGAGGGCGCGTCGGCTCTGGAGGTGACATTGGTGAGCCTCCGTTCGGCGCCGCCTGCCACCTTGGCGACCCATACCGATTGTTGCCCACCGCCACCCTCCGGCGTGGCGCTCCGCTGCGAGATGAACGCGATCTCCGTGTCGTCGGGCGACCACGATGGCATGAAATCGTTGGCGGAGTCGTTCGTCACCTGTCGGAGGTCGCCGGTGCGTACGTCCAGCACCCAGACGTTGTAGTCGCCCTCGAGCTGGTTGCCGCGGTCGGACGAAAAGGCCACGCGCGTGCCGTCGTGCGACCAGGCGGGCTCGCGGTCATCGAAGGGCCCCCACGTCAGCTTGCGCTGATTCGTACCATCTGGCGCCACGGCCCAGATGTCATAGCCCCCGTCACGAAAGCCAAAGAAGGCGATGGTCTGTCCGTCTGGCGACCAGGTGGGCTGGCGCGCGTCGTTGAAGACGTCGGTGATCCGCGTCGCCGCGCCGCCCGGCGCCGGCAGGGTCCAGATGCTACCCTGCAAATCGACCGCGAGCGTCCCACCGTCGGGTGATACGGCCACCGACATCGACGTGCCTTCGTCTACCGTCACGTCGATCGTTGTCGCGGCACCCTGTGCCGTCTGGGCCTCGCTACCTGGCTGACCCGACCGGCAGCCGCCTATGAATCCGCCAGCCAAAACGAGCACACCGACCACGATCAGTCGTGTCGTCATTCGCCTCATGGGGCCTCTAGTGGCCTGTACTCGCTGAAGTACTACCAATTCGATGCATCGGATTTCGGTAGCTCCAACGGATCGGTTTTGCCGTCTTGTTGTAATGGCGGATGTACCGCCGGATCTTGCGAGCGAGGTCGGCGACGGAGGTGAAGATCCCTCGTGCCAAAAGGTCGCGCTCGATCTTCGCGAACCAGAGTTCGATTTGGTTCAGCCACGACGAGTACGTCGGGGTGAAATGGAGCTGGACGTTAGGGTGCGCGGCCAAGAACCCCCGGACCGCCGATGTTTTGTGGGTCGCGAGGTTGTCGACGATCACATGAATCTCGCGGCCCAGCGGTTGACTGGCGACGATGTCGCCGAGGAACTGGACAAAGGCGGCACTGGTGTGGCGCGGCACGGGCTGGCCGAACACCTCGCCGGACTGGGTATCGAGCGCGGCGAACAACGACAACGTACCATGGCGGTAGTACTCGAACCCGTGCCGTTCGGCGCGCCCCGGCGACAGCGGCAGCACCGGGACCAAGCGATCGAGGGCTTGAATCGCCGTTTTCTCGTCCACGGCGAACACCGCGGCGTGTTGCGGCGGATTGAGATACAGCCCGATCACATCGGCGGCTTTCTGTTCAAAGTCCGGATCGTCCGACCGCATGTAGCGCTCGAACCGATGAGGTTGCAGGCCGGCCCGCCGCCACGTTTTCGCGACCAGGTTGTGATGGATGCCAAGCAACCGGCCCAGTTTGCGGGTGCTCCAATGCGTGCTGCCATCCGGCGGACGCTGCCTCGTCTTCGCCAGAATGCGCGCTTCCATCGCCGGCGTCAGAATCGTCGGGGGCTGGCCGCGATACCGCGGCTGCAGGCCCGCCACGCGGTCCGCCAGAAAGCGCCGTCGCCAGCGATTGACGTAGTCGCGGTAGCAAGGCACCGCGGCCTCGATCGCCGAGTACGATGCGCCGTCAGCCAGCATCAGAATGACGCGCGCGCGGCGCGCGTCCTCCGCGCGGATCTTGAGACTGCGAACGCGTCGTTCCAGTTCGGTACGTTCATCGGACGTCAGTGTCAGCGCCATATAGCGCGTCACGGTACCAGTACTACTTCAATGAGTACAGGCCACTAGTCCAGCCGAATCATAGATCGAGTCGCCTGTTTGGGCTCAGCCCGTTGACGAAGACACAACCCGATGGCTGGAAGACGGTGACACCTCGGGTGGTGAGTGGACGACGCTGATCTGACGTTTGAGCGTGCCGTCACATCGGGCGCGGTGCGGCTCGAAGAACCGGCGGACATGCCCGATGGCGACCGCAGGGGAATGGTGAGAGACGAATGGGGCAACACTTGGCACATAGCATCTCGTTAAGGATGTCCCGGGAAGGAGTGTTACCCTTCTCTCGGGACGGGCACGCTAGTCAAACACCGTCGACATGTTGAAGCTGCTGAGGGCGGTTGCGGTGGTGCAGGCTGGGATCCTTCTAGCAACACTGGCCGCGACCGCCACCCAGAGCGATCCAGCCAGAACCGTTCAAGACGGCGTATACACCCCGGCGCAAGCCGACCGCGGCTTGGTCCACTATGAAACCCACTGTCAGGCCTGCCATGGGGCCAACGTCTCGGGAGCGACTGCCCGCGCGCTGGCCGGAGAGGACTTTCTCCGATTCTGGATCGGACTCACACTCGAGGACCTGTTCGAGAGGGTGCAGTCGATGCCACCTGGTGGGATGTTGAGCCTGGGTACCGAAACCTATCTCGAACTCCTCGCCTACCTCCTGTCCGCGAACGGATTACCCGCGGGCGTCGAACCGCTCCAAAGTGGGACGCTGGCCGGCATCATGGTGGAAGGCGAGGACGGACCGCAGCCAGCAGCGGAGTTCGCGCTGGTCCAGGTCGTCGGTTGTCTGACGCAGCGACCAAACGAAGCCTGGATCGTCACCGAGGCGAGCGAACCGGTTCGAACCCGTGTCCCCGACGGGTCGACGGGTGACGCTCGGACTGTCGCAGAAGCGATCGCATCTGGGACCGGCGCGTTCGAGCTCTTGTACGTGTATCCAAGCCCGGAACCCCTCGAGGGTCATCGAGTCGAAGTGAAGGGATTCCTGATTCGGGGACCGCAGGACCAGCTCAACGTGACGGCGCTGCAAACTCTCGCCCCGACGTGCGAGCCGTAGCGCGAGCTTGTCAGGGTCGGAAGACAGGCTCGACGCCGGCCGCAGTCATGACCTCGCGAATGGCCGCGGCTGTCGGCGGAGAGCTGAGGATGTTCATGCCTCGGTGCACGCCCTCCGCGATATTGAGGGGTGTCCATCCCTTCGAGTTTCTCTGATTCCACACGTCGACGTCGGCGCCCAGATCGGCCAGCAGACGGACCACGGATGGGAGGTGCTTATAGGCCGCTCCGTGCATCGCCGTCTCACCGTTGTCATCCATGTGGTTGATGTCGCCACCCAGCTCCAACGCCAGGAGCACCGCCGCCATGACCTCGGGTTCCGTCCCGGGGTCTTCACCTGGCGACGACGTTCCCAGACCAGCCGCTACCATCACCGGCGTCGCGTCATCTTCATTCGACAGATGGGGATCGGCGCCGAGTTCAACCAGCAGGCGCATGTACTCCGCGTCGGCGGTTCGGGACGCCAGGAGGAACGGCGTGCCCCCGACCATGTTCAGCGCCGTGATTCCGGCTGGCGGACGTCGTGAGACCCTGGCATCGAGGTCGGCTCCATGCGCGACGAGCGTCCGCACGAACTCGAGACTACCCATGTCGCCTGAGCCTGTCGGCGCCGGGTTGTTACTGCCGGCGATGCCGGCCTTGCGAACCCACGACACCTGATGCAGGGCGGTCCACCCACGCGGGGATGCATCGGGATCGGCCCCCTCTCCCAGCAACAGCGTCGCCAGCTCGTAGTGGGCGTTGCCGGCGGCAAGCAGCAGCGCATTGAGACCCGGCTCTGCTGGAGCGTCGATCGTCACCCCACCCGTCGTCCGGCGTGGAAACACGCGGAGCGTTTCCTTAACGTCGGCTCCGGCGTCCAGTAGGGCTTTCACGGTATCGATCTGCCCTTCGCGCGACCCAAACAGCAACGCGGTGAATGCCTTCTCTGACCTCGCATGCACGTCAGCACCGTGGTCGATCAGGACTCGGACCACGTCGGTGTGACCCTCTGCCGCCGCCCACATCAGCGCCGTCTGCCCGCGCCAGCTCTCAACCGCGTTCAGATCGGCGCCATGCCCGAGTAGTGTCCTGACCGCGTCGCTGCGACCGCTGCGTGCAGCGGTCATCAGGGCTGTTTCTCCTTCGGCCACGGTGGCGTTCGCGTCAGCCCCAGCGTCGAGCAGCAGCTCGAGGATCGCCGCGTTGCCATGGGCCGCCGCCAGTGCGAGAGGGCCCACGCCATAGCGATTCTGCGCGGTCACATCGGCACCGGCCCTGATCAGGGCATCGGCCATCGGCACGTCGTCGCGGTAGGCTGCCCAGTGAAGCGCAGTGCCACCGTCCGGTTCGACGCTATTCACGTCCACGCCTTCGCGCAGCAGCGTCTGAACGGCTACGAGGTTTCCCTGCTTCACCGCATCAACCAGGCCGTCACCGGCGGCGCCCGCCGCGAGGCCCCCAAAGATGATCCACGCGATTGTCGCGAAGGTCGCGCCGGTCGTCACTCGCGTCATCTCAACATACCCGTCAACGCACCTGCGGCCGGGCCCTCGTGCCACCTGACACTAGTGTCCTGCGTTCGATATATCTGTACATTCGGCCGGCGCTGCGTCCCGTCTGGCGGCGTTGCTCATCGCTCGAATATTCCCGATATGCTCGCTCTTCGCGCCTGGCCACCCGGGCGCATCGCCACCCTCGGTGTACAGATATATCAAACGCAGGACACTAGAGCGAAAGAGGTTCAAGCACGCTATCCGCACGTCCCGTGCTATCCACAAAACTATCGAGATGCACCCCTACATGGTCGAGCAACGTGAGGTGAAGATTGGCCAACGGGGTGTCCCGCCCGAACTTGATGTGCCAACCACCTCTCACCTTTCCGGCACCACCGCGCGCAACCACGATCGGGAGGTTGGAGTGGTCATGCACGTCCGGATTACCCATACCGCTTCCAAGAAGGTAGGTCGAATGGTCCAACAGGGTGCCGTCGCCATCGGGCGTCTGCCGGAGCCGCTCGAGAAAATAGGCGAACAGCGAAACCTGATACGCATTGATCTTCGCCAGCTTGGCCAGCTTGACCGGGTCATTCACGTGATGCGACACCGGATGATGTGGCTCGGGAACTCCGATCTGCGGATAGGTCCGGGTACTGGCCTCTCGGGCCAGCTGGAACGTGATCACTCGGGTCAGGTCAGCCTGCAGGGCGAGCACCTGCAGATCGAACATCAGCTTGACGTGCTCTTCCCACGACTCGGGTACGCTCGTCGGCCGATTGAGCTCGGTGAGCGGGGACTCAGCGGCGTGCTGCTCGGCCCGCTGGATACGACGCTCCACTTCGCGAACCGTGTCGAGATACTCGTCGACTTTGGCCCGGTCGCCCTCGCCGAGCTGGTTCTGGAGCCGGAACATGTCGTCGAGAACCCAGTCCAGGATGCTGGCGTTTGTCTGGCGCTGCTCGCGACGCTGCTCGGCCGTTCCGCCGTCACCAAACAGCCGCTCGAACACCGCACGTGGGTCGGCTTCGGTCGGCAGCGGTGCCGTCGGCGACGACCACGACAGGCTGTTCTGATAGACACACGCATACCCGTTGTCGCAGTTGCCAACTTGAGCGATCAGATCGGTGCCGAGCTCGAGTGATGGAATCGGAGTCTCTTGCCCGATTTCCTGAGCGGCGATCTGGTCGACGGTGGTACCCAGCTCGTAGTCGCTGCCCTCCGTTCGCTTCGCCCGCATGCAGCTGAGGAACGCACAATTGGAGGAGGCGTGGTTCCCGGTGGTATACGCGTTTCGGAGCTCCAGGTTCGACACCACGGTCAGGTCGTCGAGATAGGGAGTGAGTGACGCCAGCGAGGGTGAGAGCTCCGTGATACGGCCCTCAGTTTGCGGGATCCACGGCACCGGGTTCATCCCCATCGGGATGTAGACATAGCCGAGCCTGCGAACCGATTCAGCCACTCTCGCCCCCTGGGCCGAAAGCGCCGGGACCATCGCATCCAGCAAGGGAAGCGCCAGCGTCGCGCCGAGCCCACGCAGAAAAGTCCGCCGGGGCAGCGCCATCTTGGTGACGATCATTGTGACCTCCGCATCTGGAACGGCACGCTCTTGGCGATGCCGAGTATGAGTGACGAGAACCGATACTCATTCTCGGCCGCATTCCGCACGATCGCTCGGACCGCCGCGGCATCGTAATGATTGACACCGCGACCCAGGGCGAACGTCAACAGCTTCTCTGTCATCGTGCTCACGAACAGCTGGGGCCGGGAGAGCACCGCCTCTCGAAGTCCGGATGCCCCGTCGAATGTCAGACCGCCGGGCAAGCTCCCCGTTGCGTCTATCGTCGTCCGGCCTTCACCGTACGTGCGCCAGCGCCCGATCGCATCGAAGTTCTCCATCGACAGCCCGGCCGGATCCATGAGCTGGTGGCACGCGGCACATGCCGGATTCGCCCGGTGTTGGGCCATCCGCTCGCGCATCGACAACGCCTGCCCGCCCGGGCCGCTCTCCTCGAGCGGCGGCACGTTCGGCGGCGGCGGTGGCGGCGGCATCCCCAACAGATTCTCGAGAACCCACTTCCCTCGCAGCACGGGCGACGTGCGAGTGGCATACGAGGTCACCGTCAGGACGCTCCCATGGCTCAGGAGTCCGGCGCGCACACCACTCGGGTCCAGGTCGACCCGCCTGAACTGGTCTCCATACACGTTCGGAATACCGTAGTGCCTGGCCACCCGTTCATTGAGAAATGTGTAATTGGCCGACACGAGCTCGAGAACGCTCCGATCCCGGTCAACAACGTGTGCGAATAACATCTCGGTCTCGCGTCGGAACCCCCGCCGCAGATTCTCGTCGAAGTCAGGAAACGCCCTCAGATTCGGCCTGGCCGTGTCGAGGTTTCGCAGGTGCAGCCACTGGGACGCAAAGTTGGTGCTGAGGGCGGCGGCGCGCGGATCATCGAGCATCCTCAATACCTGAGTTTCCAGCACGGCGGGATCACTCAACTCCCCACGCTCTGCCCGATCCAGAAGCTCGTCGTCCGGCAGACTGCTCCAGAGAAAGAACGACAGCCGCGACGCGAGCTCAAGGTCGCTCAGACCGTAGGTCACTCCAGACGCGATGTCATCGGGGTCACGCTCGACACGAAACAGGAACTCTGGGCTCGCCAGTAGCGCCCGGACGGCGGTCTCGATGCCAGCCTCGAAACCGCCCTGCTCGCGACCACCATCGTAGAAGGCGAGGAGGGCATCGAGGTCCCGTTCGGTGACCGGTCGGCGATAGGCACGGCGCGCCAGGCTAGACACGATCGTCCGGGCGCAATCGGGCTCCTGTGCGGTCGCAGTCGGCCGGCAGATGAAGACCCGCTCGCGGCTTGGAGTCTCCCCCGCGCCGGTCGCATCATACGGACCGGTGATGGCCACAGAGCGCACGGCCGGCTGAATCCGCGGGTGTCGATTCATGTTGAAGTGAGCCTGATAGGGCTGTCGCTCAGTCTCGATGAGCGCAGAATTCTTCTTGATGAAGGTGGCACCGACACGATGCAGCCCGGCCGTGACGGCCACTCGAACCTCCAACCCCTTGTCGACATCTTCGTCGGCGTAGTAGTCGCCGAAACGGTTTCGATTGGGCGTAACGGTGAACAGCCCCACCCGCTCACCGTCGACGGTGATCTCCATCGTGTGCGGCTCGGTCAGGCCCTCGACATTCTCGTTGCGGTTGCGCGACAGCCGAACCTGGATGTCGTACTCGCCGCCGAGCGGGAAGTGATAGTCGACCGCCGCGCCACCACGTGTGCCGAACGGCAAACCGTCGAAGTGGTCTTCCTGGGTGAGGTCGACTGGAAGCACCACGACGTGACTGCCCGGTCCGAGACCAACTGGCCCGACCGCCAGCTGGCTGACCTTCTGTGACGCCGAGAGATATCGTTCCATGAGGAGTGGGGAGAGTCCCACGGCACTCACGTTGTCGAACCCGAAGCTTGCATCGTCACGCGGTAGGAGCGCGGTGACGTCGACATCCAACGCCAGGAGGTCGCGAACGGCGTTCCGATACTCGGTGCGTGTGAGCCGGCGGAAGGTATCGGTGCGACCGGGGTTCGGATTCGCAACGGACAGACGGTCCAGCTCGGCCTCCAGATACGAGACCAGGCCGGCGTAGGCGGTCTCCGCTGGACGCGGGAGTCCGTCGGGCGGCATCGCGCGAGCGCGGAGTTTTCGAAGCGCCCGCTCCCACAGCTCCAGGTTGGCGCCGATATCAGCAACATCGGCACCGTCGAGCGCAACGCCTCCAGTCAGCGCGCGGCCGTTATGACACTGAATACAGTAGGTCTCGATCAGCTCAGACTCAGCCCGATGGCTCGGGGAATCTGCAGCTTGCTGATTGGACGTTGTCGCACCGAGGCGATCCAGGGGTGTACACAAGACCGCCAGTCCCGCCGCGACACACGCTAGCCGACGTCCCGCGCTCCTGGTCACGTCGCTCTCCGTTTGGTCAGTGGATTATACGATGCTACGCTTCCGGACGGGATGACGCCAAGCGGGAGACCGCCTTTGACACGTATCACGCCAACGATGACCATCTTCGTGCGAGCTGCGACGACGATGCGGAGTCTGTCTATCCTCCTCACCCTCGTGGGGGCCGTCCCGACGGCGGCCTGCCTGCCAACATCGGACCCGGTCGCGGTCATGCGGATCCCTGACGGTGGGAGGATGCCGCATGCCTCGGTCGGTCGCGACGGGACAACCCATCTGATGTACTACCGTGGCGCCATGACCGGCGGCGACCTCCTGTATGTCAGTCGGGCACAGAGCGCGGCGGAGTGGTCGACACCGACCCGCATCAACAGCGAACCACGTTCGGCCGTCGGCATGGGCCCGATGGATGGCGGCGACATGGCCCTCGACCTCGGTCCGACCGATGGCGGGCGGCTCCATGTCGTCTGGTTCCTGACCGATCCGCTTCGGTTCATCTACACGCGCAGCACGGAGGACGGCACGGGCTTCGAGCCGCAACGGGTCCTGCTGGAGCGGGGCGACGAGATCGTCGAAGCGCGTCCGAGCGTGACGACCGACGGCCGCGGGCGGGTGTTTGTCGCCTGGCACGGTGCGACCGTCGAGAAGGCCGACGATGCGCACCGAGCCGTCTTCCTGATGACCTCTCACGACGGCGGCAACAGCTTCGGGCCACCGGTCGTGATCTCTCGTCAGTCGGAAGGCGCCTGCGGATGTTGTAGCCTCGAGACGTTCGCCGCGAATGACACGGTGTGGGTGTCGTATCGTGGGGCTGGAGAGAACCTACGCCGCGGCCAGCATCTCCTGATGTCGACCGACGAGAGCAAGGCCTTCGTCGATACGCTCATCCAGCCGTGGCCGATCGGTGCGTGTCCGGTGACCACCACGACGTTTGCGCGCGGGCCCGACGTGACCCGGGTGGCCTGGGAAACCGGGGGGCAGGTCTACTTCGCCTCGGTTCACGACGTGCGCGACGCCGTGTCCCCCGGAGGCGAGGCCCGCTTCCGACGGAAGAACCCGGTGATCGCGACCAATCAGCGTGGAGAGACACTACTTGCCTGGGGCGATGCGCCAGGTTACAGAGCCGGGGGGACCCTCAACTGGCAGCTGTTTGACGCGGAGCATCGTGCCCTCTCAGACGCGGGGCCCGGAACCGACACCATCCCCAGCGGCAGCACCCCCGCGATCGCGGTCCAGCCTGACGGAACATTCGTCGTCATGTTCTAGAACCCACGACTCACGACCCTCCACGACCGTCGACCGACGACCCTCCACGACTCTCGACCGACGACCGTCGACCCTCGACCACGCACGACTCACGACCCTCCACGACCCTCGACCGACGACTCACGACCCTCGACTCTTCCTAGAAGAACGCTCGGCCGTGCCACGACTCGGCGACGCTGGTTTCCCACCGACCATCTCGCACGTCGCCCAGACGGGTGAGCGTGTTGTCGAACACTGTCGTCTCGGGTCCGACCTCGCCCTGCGTCGCCAGCGCCGCGAACTCATCCCGCGCCACGCGGGCGATCTGATCGCCTCGACGGAACAAGACCGGTGCATGGTTGACCAACTCGACACCGATGTCTTGCTGGAGCGCCTTCATCTGCCTGACCAGTGCGTCAACCGAACACCCGGATGGGCCAACCCGGCTCTGGTCAACGGCCACGAACAGAAAGCGGTCGTATCGGATGTCGCGACCGGCCGTGAGCGGCATGTCGTGGGCTCCCCATTGGGCGAGGAACGCATCCACCTCCTGGAACAGTCGGGTTTGCTCATCCTGCGTGAGGGCCCGCTCGGCTGAGAAGATCCAGACGCGAGCGTCTGGGGGAAGCTGCTCGAACTCGACTCGTGGCATAGACCACTAGAATACATCTCGTGACACGAGAACTGAAGATTGAGACGATCGACGCTCGGATCACAGGACGCTACCTTGTCCGATCACCGGCCAGTCACGCACCGGCGTCGCTCCTGGTCGGATTCCATGGGTATGGCGAGAACGCCGGACAGCACCTCCGCGCGCTCTCGTCGATACCCGGATCGGACGGCTGGCTCCTGGTGTCGGTTCAAGCCCTTCATCGCTTCTACGAGCGCAAGACCGGCACCGTCGTCGGCAGCTGGATGACCACCGAGGACCGTGAGCAGATGATCCTCGACAACCTGGCGTATGTCGATTCGGTGATCCTAGCTGTGTCCGGCGCGCACGAAACGACATCAACCGTGGTCTACAGCGGTTTCTCACAGGGTGTGGCGATGGCCTACCGAGCGGCGATTCGGGGACGGGCACCGGCGGCGGGCATCATCGCGCTGGCTGGAGATGTACCGCCAGAGCTGCAGACGGGCGAGCCCTCCCACTGGCCCCGAGTGCTGGTCGGCCGCGGCAACGTTGATCGGCGGTATACGCAAGAGCAACTCGAGTCGGACTTGGCCTTTCTCGCCACGCGGAGCGTGTCTCTCGACTCCGTGGTATTCACCGCTGGCCACGAGTGGCACGACGATTTTCGTGCCGCGGCCGGGCGCCTTCTCCAGGCAGCGCAGAGCTGATGCCGAACCACCTCGACATCGATACCGGCTCGACCGGCGTCGTCACCGGCCTGCACTACCCCGCCGAGCCCGGCGTCTCGAGGCGGGCGACCCTTCTCGTGGCCCACGGCGCAGGCGCGCCGCAGCTGAGCCCGTTTATGCAACAGTTCGCCCAAGGGATGGCGCGGCGGGGCATCGACACCGTGACCTTCAACTTCGTCTACATGGAGCGTGGTCGGCGGGCTCCGGATCCCAAGACTCGGCTCGAGGCCACGTACCGGGCAGCCATCGAGACGACCCGCGCAGCGGTGGCCTCGGCCGCGACCCGGCTCGTCATCGGAGGAAAATCGATGGGCGGTCGCATCGCATCTCAAGTCGCTGCGAGTGATGCCGCCCCGGTGGGCCTCGACGGACTGATCTGTCTCGGGTATCCCTTGCATCCGCCAGGCCGCCCCGAACGAAGACGGGATGCGCACCTCGCCTCGATCGCCGCGCCGATGCTGTTCGTCCAGGGGAGCCGAGACACGTTCGGTACCGAGGCGGAAATGCAGCCGGTCGTTGCCGCGTGTCAGGATGCCCGACTCCACGTGGTCGAAGGGGGCGACCATTCCCTGAACGTGCGCGGGAAAGGCGCCCCCCGTCCCGAAGAGGTCTACGACACCGTCCAGGACATCATGGCTGAGTGGATCGCGGCCCTGTGATCCAGACACGACGAGTGCCGCGACTTCCCCGACGTCGAGCCTTCTCTCGCCCGACCCAAAGTCCGACTCGGCACCCCAACCCACGCGAGGCGCGGTCCCGACTGCCAGGCGACTCACGCAAGCGCCTAGCCTACACTGACTCCTTCAACGTCACGGCATCAAGGAACGGCATCATCCCCCGCAGTCGCGATCCGACCTCTTCGATCGGATGCTCCTGTTCCTGCTTGCGTGTCGCCATGAACGATGGGCGACCGGCCTTGTCCTCGGCAATCCAGTTGTTGGCGTAGGTGCCGTCCTGAATCTCGGCTAAGATCTGCTTCATCGCCCGCTTCGTTTCCTCGGTCACGACACGCGGTCCACCGGTATAGTCCCCGTGCTCCGCGGTGTCGCTGACGGAGTACCGCATGTAGTTCAGGCCGCCGCGATAAAACAGGTCGACAATCAGCTTCAGCTCGTGCATGCACTCGAAGTAGGCGACCTCTGGCTGATACCCGGCCTCGACCAACGTCTCGAACCCGGCCTTGACAAGCGCGCTGACTCCGCCGCAAAGGACCGTCTGCTCTCCAAACAGGTCGGTCTCAGTCTCCTCCGCAAAGGTCGTCTCGATGACCCCGGCGCGCGTCACGCCAAGTCCCTTGGCATACGACAGCGCGAGAGCCTTGGCTCCACCCGTGGCGTCCTGCTCGACCGCAATCAACGCCGGTGTCCCGCCGCCCTCAAGAAACACTTCGCGAACGCGGTGACCCGGCGCCTTCGGGGCAATCAGAGTCACGTCGACATCGGCAGGCGGCGTGATAGTGTTGAAGCGGATGTTGAATCCATGCGCGAACATCAGCATCTTGCCGGCGCTCAAGTGCGGGGAGATCTGAGTCTGATAGATCCCCGCCTGCGTGGTGTCGGGCGTGAGGATCATGATGACGTCGGCCCACGCGGCCGCGTCAGATCCCGAGACAACCGTCAAGCCCTCGGCCTCGGCTTTGGCCTTCGACCGGCTCCCCTCGTGCAACGCCACCTGCACATCGACCCCACTGTCTTTGAGGTTCAGCGCATGCGCGTGGCCTTGTGAGCCGTAGCCGAAGATCGCAACTTTCTTGTTTTGGATCAGTGACAGGTCGGCGGAATCGTCGTAGTAGATCGTGGCCATTGAACACAGTCCTCGCTTGTTGGATTCCCGAATCCAGATCTGGACACGGGCCCGCGTTCAGCGTCGAACACGGCGACGTACTATACCGAATAGGAGACGTCCTCGTCGTCTGGGGACGGGCCACGACTCGGTCGAGGCGGTTCCGGCGGTTCAACCATGACGCTCTGTGACCCCCGAACCATCCCGACACGGCCGGTGCGCACCAGCTCGAGAATGCCGTACGGGCGCAGGACCTCGAGCAGGCCGTCGATCTTGGCCTCGGTGCCGGTGGTCTCGATGATCACGGCGTCTGGGGCCACGTCGACCACGCGTGCGCGAAAGACATCGACCAGCTGCATCACGTGGCTGCGGGTGTCAGGCGAACCGGTCGCAACTTTGACCATCGCCAGCTCCCGATAGACCGACGCCTCGGGAGTGATGTCGTGCACGCGCAACACGTTGACGAGCTTGTAGAGATTTGCCTCGACACGGCGCGCCCCGTGGGCATCACTTTCGACCAGAACCGTCATTCGTGACACGCCGGGCTGCTCGGTGTGCCCGACCGTCAGCGACTCGATGTTGAACGCCCGGCGACGAAACAGTGAAGCCACGCGGTTCAAGACGCCAGGCTTGTCCTCTACGTAGATGACGAAGGTATGTCTCATCTCTCGATACTCATGGTCGAGTCACCGAAGCGCCCTCGTCGCGGTGCCCGAGGGATCTGTACGTCAGTCGTCATTGAACATTGATCATTCATCGATCATTCATCGGCTGCGGTCTCGATGATCGGCGCCGCGCTGGGCCTACGGATCATGTCGTGCAGGTCGGCACCCGCCGGCACCATCGGATAGACCGTGTCCTCCTGCTCGACCTTGAAGTCGATCACGACGGTGCCCTCGTGCGACCGCGCCGACTGGACCGTCGGCACCACGTCCTTCCGCGTATCGACCATGATCCCCTTCAGTCCGAAGCACTCGGCCAATTTCGCAAAATCCGGGCTCAGCAATGGTGTGGCCGCGTATCGCCGCTCATAGAAGAACTCTTGCCACTGTCGAACCATTCCCAGATACCCGTTGTTGATGATTGCGATGTTGATCTTGATCTTCTCCTGGGCGATGGTCGCAAGCTCGGCCATGGTCATCTGGAACCCGCCGTCACCAGCCACAACCCACACTTCCTTGTCTGGACAGGCCAGCTTGGCGCCAATCGCGGCCGGCAGGGCAAACCCCATGGTCCCCAGGCCACCCGATGTGATCAGCGAACGCGGCGCCTCGTGGTGGTAGTACTGGGCCTCCCACATCTGGTGCTGTCCGACGTCGGTCACGACGACCGCCTTGCCTTCAGTCAGGCGCCAGATGTCACTGATGACATGCGCCGCGTACAGATGACCGCTGTCGGGTAGGTTCTGAATGTCACGCACCGCCACATCGCCCTTCATCTCATCGATCGTCGACAGCCAGTTCGTGCGGCCGCCGGATTCGATGTGCGGCAGTAGCGACCGCAGGACGTCTGATAGATCGCCAGCGAGGGCGAGGTCGACCTTGACGTTCTTGTTGAACTCGGCTGGATCGATATCGACATGAATCTTGAGGGCATTCGGCGCATAGCTCTTCAAGTTGCCGGTGACTCGGTCGTCGAACCGCATCCCCAGTGCGACGAGCAGGTCCGCTTCCTGAATCGCCTGATTGACCCACGCTTCACCATGCATGCCCATCATGCCCAGGTTGAGCGGGTGCGACGCGGGCACGCCGCCGATACCCAGTAGCGTCATCGCCACCGGTATGTGGGCCTTCTCAGCGAGCTGCTGAACGAGTGCGGTGGCGTCCGAGAGCAGCACACCGTGACCGGCGAAAATGATCGGCCGCTTCGCGCCATTGATCAGGTCGGCAGCCCGTTTGTACCCGTCAGCGGTCGGGCTGAGATCCGGACGGTATCCAGGGAGCTTGACGTCACTCGGGTCCCAGTGCAGCTCGGTCGTCAGCTGCTGCGCGTCCTTCGTGATATCGACGAGCACCGGACCGGGACGTCCTGAACGTGCGATATACATCGCCTCGTGAATGGTCGGTGCGATCTCATCAACATGCGAGACAAGATAGTTGTGCTTGGTAATCGGGAGCGTGACGCCGGTGACATCGGTCTCCTGGAACGCATCGGTTCCAACGACCTTGCTGCCCACCTGGCCGGTGATGCACAGCAGCGGTGAGGAGTCCAGCATCGCGGTGGCAATACCGGTGACCATATTGGTCGCACCGGGACCGGAGGTCGCGATCGCAACACCAACCTTGCCGCTCGCGCGGGCGTAGCCATCGGCCATGTGGGTCGCGCCCTGCTCGTGCCGAACCAGCACGTGGCGGATCGGATAGTCAAGCATGGCGTCATACGCCGGAAGGATCGCCCCACCCGGATACCCGAAGACGGTGGTCACGCCTTCGTTGACGAGCGCCTCCCAGATGATCTGCGCGCCGGTTCTCATCGATGACATGATCTCTCTCCAAGAGAGTCGTGGGTCGTCAGTCGTCAGTCCTCGACCCTCGACCCTACCCTGTGACCGCCCCGATAGCAGCCGATGACACCAAGCGCGCATACTTCCCCATAACGCCCCGATCGTAGCGGGCCGGGGGCGCCGTCCAGTCGGCCATCCGGTCGGTGATCTGATCGTCGGTCAGCTCCACCGTCAGCATTCGCCGCTCCAAATCGAACTCGACCATGTCGCCCTCGCGCACCGCCGCGATCGGCCCCCCCCGGGCGGCTTCCGGCGCGACGTGGCCTGCCATCAAACCCCGCGTGGCCCCGGAGAAGCGCCCATCAGTCAAGAGCGCGACCGACTCGCCGAGACCGGCGCCCACGATCGCAGCGGTCACGGCCAGCATCTCGCGCATTCCGGGACCACCATGCGGGCCCTCATAGCGAATCACCACGACATCTCCAGCCGTGATCCGGCCGTGTTCGACGGCATCAAACGCCCCTTCTTCGCTGTCGAACACACGCGCGGGACCTCGGTGCTGCAACATGGCATGGCCGGCGACCTTGACGACACACCCATCAGGCGCCAGGTTGCCCTTCAACACGACCAGACCCCCTGTAGGCTTTATCGGGTCGGCGGCCCGATGAACCACCTCCTGCCCTGGAGCTTCTCGGGCTCCGGCCGCTTCCTCCCCAACCGTCCGGCCGGTCACGGTGATCGCATCCTCGTGCAAGAGCCCCAGCTCCTTGAGCCGATGCGCCACGAGACTGATACCACCGGCTTTGTAGAGGTCGGTCGCGACGAAGCGTCCGCCCGGCTTCAGGTCGGCAAGCAGCGGAACCCGCTGATTGATCTGGTCGAAATCGTCGAGATCGAGCGCCACGTCAGCCTCTCTTGCGATCGCCAGCAGATGCAGCACGGCGTTGGTCGATCCCCCGGTCGCGGCCACCGAGGCGATCGCGTTCTCGAGCGATTCCCGCGTGACGATCTGCAGCGGCTTCAGGTCCTGCTCGACCAGCTGCATCACGATCCCTCCGGCGTCGCGCGACACTTCATCCTTCGTGGCATCCATCGCCGGCACGGCGTTCGCGCTCATCGGGGAGACACCAAGCAATCCACAGACTGTGGCCATGGTGTTGGCGGTGAACTGACCGCCGCAGGCGCCCGGACCGGGACAGGCGCTGTCTTCGAGGGCGCACAACTGGGCATCGGTCATCTTCCCGGCGGCATGGGTGCCGACCGCCTCGAATACATCTTGAATCGTGACGTCGTGGCCTTCCCAGCGGCCAGGTGCGATCGAACCGCCATAGAGGAGAAGTCCGGGAATGTTGAGTCGCACCAGTGCCATGACCCCACCCGGAATGGTCTTGTCGCAGCCGACCAGCACCACCAGTCCGTCGAACAGGTTCCCGCGCGCCACGAGCTCGATGGAGTCGGCCACGACTTCCCGGCTTACGAGCGACGCCCGCATCCCTTCACTGCCCATCGTGATCCCGTCGGAAATCGACACGGTGTTGAACTCCATCGGCGTGCCCCCTGCCGCCCGGATGCCCTCCTTGACGTCGTGGGCGATCCGGCGGAGGTGATAGTTGCAGGGGCCGATCTCGATCCAGGTATTGGCGACACCGATAATCGGCCGCTTCAGATCGGAATCGGTGAAGCCGACCGCCTTGAGCATCGCCCGGGCGGGCGCTCGGCTCGGCCCTTGAGTAATGGCCGCACTTCGTCGTGTCTTCGTCATAGTCTCAGCGTCTCGGTCACCTAACAAAAAAGGCCATCATCCGTCGGATGATGGCCTTTACTTCTCTTCAGCTATGTCAAGGCGCATCATCCGCTGCTTACCGTCGGCGCGAGAACGCCGACGGTGCTAACAACGACGATGCGAGAGAGAATCCGACAAAACGTCACGACTGCCCATTCTACCCTGCCCGACCGGGTAGAAGTCAAAGTTATATAACTTACTATCGGATAACTCAATATTATTAACTCTAGAGACAGGCCACTAGGTATTCTAGAATCGGTTTCACAACCGCAGCGTGGTACCGAGGGCGGTGAGGCGCCCGCCCCGCTAGGCCCGAACCTGTGATGCATCGTGACCCGCGACTGACTACCGCGCTGTTGGCCTGCGTGTTGACGGCTGCGTGCGGGTCCTCGGATGGCACCATTCCCGTGGTCATCGCCAGAGACGATCCCCCTGGCCAACGGCTGATCGATTTCGCGGCACGCGCCGACAGCGGCCGATTCCGCCTCGCGGAACCGGGCTACGATTTCGACCCGGCGCTATCGCGAGAGGTGTTGCGTGACGGATGGTCGACCCCCGAACCGGCCGACGACGGTTCGTGGTTCGCGTGGGCAATCAGCGAGCGAGCCGAGCTGCAATTGCGACTGCTCGACCTCGAGCGCACCTGGCTGCACTTTCGTGCCCGACCGTTTCAGATCGGTCCCAATGTCACCCAGACCGTGTCGGTCGAGTTGAACGGGGCGGCCGTCGGGAGCGTCGACCTCCGACCTGGCGACTTCGATAGCTACACCCTTCGTTTGCCAGAAACAGCGCTGACGATTGGAGACAATGTGGTGTCGCTCGATTTCGCCTATGCGACGTCTCCCAACAGCTTCTCTTCATCGTCTGAGGATCGGCGAACCCTGGCTGCGGCGTTTGACTATATCGCGACAACAACTGACCCCGACCCCCCGGAGCAGATCACACCCACGACCCCTTCGCTGGCCTATAGCGCGACCGCGCAAGGATTGAGGCTACCGGCCGACTCGGAAACCGAGTTTCCGCTCACGGTGCCCGCAAACGGTCTCGTCGAGTTCGGCATGATTCGGCACGGCGGCGACGACGGGTCAGCGCTACGCGGCGAGGTCGCGGTGCGGGGCCTTGACGGTCAAGAGGAGGTCTTCTTCACCGAGCGGTCGGGAGACGAGTCGACGACCTGGCGGGCCGACCTGTCTCAATGGGCCGGCGAGCAGGTCAACCTGGTGTTCCGAGCCGTTGGCGGTCAGGCCGATGATGGCGTCACGTGGGTTCGACCCGCTCTCCACGGTGAGGTCGCCGCGATGAACGTCCGTTCCAACGTCGTACTCATCGTCATCGACACACTGCGGGCCGACTACCTCGGAGCCTATGGCAGCGAGGTGGAGACCCCCAACATGGACGCCCTGGCGCAGCGTGGAGTCTTGTTCGAGCATGCGTACAGTCACGTCCCGATCACGGTGCCGAGCCACTCGTCGATGTTCACGTCACTGATTCCGACCGAGCACGCGGCGCTGAACAATGGGAGCATCCTCGGGGAGAGTCACTCGACGCTGGCCGAGCTGATGCGCGCCTCCTATCGCAGCACGGCCGGGTTCGTCAGTCTCGGGGTACTCAAGAGCGAGTTCGGCGTAGCGCAAGGCTTCGACCGGTACTACGACGATTTCGAGTCGGACTGGTGGAAGTCAGCGGGTGAGGTCAATGCCGACCTGTTGCCCTGGCTGGGTCGCCAATCGTCAGAACCGTTCTTTCTCTGGGCCCACTACTCTGATCCCCACGAGCCGTATACGCCACCGGGGCGGTCGTATCCGATCTTGCACGCAGAATACGCAGACACGGTCGACGTGGACGTGACGGCCGATGGCAAAACGTTCGGCATCGAGCTCGAATGGCCGTCCGGCACCACGGACATCCACCTCTCGTCGGCGTCAGAACGCCAGCTGGTCCGAATCAACAATCTTCGCGCGACGGGACGACTCGCGGCCACATGTTCCGACGGGTGCACCGAGCGATATCCGAACCCGCCGGCGGTGGAGTACGTCACACCGCTCCCGGCCACGATCACCGTCAACAATCCGACGGAGGAGGTGGTATCTGGATCTGTACGGTTCCGCGTCTCGGAGCGACTGTCCAACGCAGAGGTGCGTGTCCGCTATCGGGAAGAGGTCGAGTATGTCGATCGCGAGATCGGACGGCTGCTCACCGCCGTGGAGGCCGCGAGTGCCGGTCGAGACACCCTCATCATCCTGACGGCTGACCACGGCGAAGAGCTCGGCCTGCATGGGCCTCCGGGCCACGTCAGTCGGCTCTACGATTCGGTACTCAGAGTCCCGCTGATCATGAGCTGGCCCGGGCAGCTTCCCGAAGGGGTTGTCGTGAGCGATCCCGTGTCCCATATCGATCTGCTCCCGACCATCGCCGATCTGTTGAATATACGTGACTCGAGTGTGCGATCCGGTCGCCGGCTCGCCCCGCTGCTCGACTCCACACGAGACGACGTCGAGATCGTCCCGATCGTCGCCGAGACGTTCAAGCCTGAGTCACGCAAGGACCGCAAGGCACTCATCGCTGACCGATTCAAGCTGATCCTCACACCGGAAGACTCGCTCGAGGAGCTCTACGACCTCACTGTAGACCCCGACGAACAGCAGAACCTCGTCTCGGACGATCCGGAGACGGCGGCCAACCTCACCAAGATCCTGCTGGCACGCCTGGCCGAGGCCGAGGCCAGAGCACCAAGCCCAGAGCAGCAGAGTCTCACCGAGGAGCAGCTGGAGCGACTTCGGTCTTTGGGATACGTCAGGTAAGACAGGCTGACGTCGGCCCGATCGTCCCCCACTCCATGGGGGACGATGTCGACGGAGTCGCACGTTCCTACCCCTCATTCAAGTCAGTCACCCCCGGTGCCGATTCCTGGTGCAGTGATTCACTGCATGAGTCAGAGCATTGGTCAGATCCGCCCCGTCAGGTCGAGATGAGCACTGTCAAGGAGAGCCCCAGCATTCCGTTGTCTTCAGGCCCTGAGGACTCGCCCCTGAACCATCCTGGGGAGCCCCTCAGCGGCGAGCGGCTCAAAGAGATTTCGGACACTCTTGGCGATCTCCCGGCACTGCCCGATGTCGCGCTTCGTGCGATGCGCCTGGCCGAGAGCCCCGAGTGGGACCTCCGAGAGCTGGATGTCACGATTCGACGCGATCAGGCGCTCGCGGCGAGGTTCCTCCGATTGGCCAACTCAGCCTTCTTCGGTGCGAGGTCCAAGATCAGCACGCTCGACCGTGCGATCAACATGGTGGGTATCACGCGAGTACGGTCGGTCCTGCTGGCCGCGGCACTCGAGGGACTCCACGAGGGTAAACGCAGCAATTTCAAGGGCAAGATCCTGTGGGACGACGCGCTGGCCGCCGGCTGTATCAGCCAACATCTCGCGCTGGCTCATAGCCGCTCGGATTCCGAAGAAGCCTTCATGGCCGGACTCCTCCACGACATCGGACGGCCGATCCTCGATCAGATGTTGGGCGACCAGTACGCGGAGGTGATCACGCTCGTCAAGAATGGTGTCGCAGCGTCACTCCTCAGCGCTGAGCAGCGCGTGTTTGGCTTCGACCACACAGACATCGGGTTCGTGGCCGTGACGGCGTGGGGGTTTCCCCCCGCGATTGCCGAGGCGATCCGGTTTCATCACGACCCGACCATGGCCGAAGCCGACCGCCCACTCTGCGCGACCGTCAGTCTCGCCAACAGCATGTGTGCGAAAGCCGAACTGGGGCCCGACATGCAGCCCGACCTCGAGCTGGCCACGCTTTCAAGCACCGAGATCTTGGGTCTGGTACCAAGAGTCGATGAGCTGTGGGAGCAGGTGCCGCGTGTCGTCCAGCAGGCGGGACACGAGAACCTATCTCATAAACGCGCCGGCATCGGCCTCGCCGTGTTTATGAGATAGGTTCTCGTGTCCTTAATTCGGTCAGGGGTTGGTGCCCCACAGAAGCTCTGCCACGAAACCGGCAGGAATCCCCACCAGCAGCAACACCATGCTGAGCAGGAGAAACCTCGCATAGATCGGGACTCTCTGTGCCCGGTGGGACACCTCTACGCGAACGGCCTCTTGCTCGTCGATCGCTTCGTACGCGCGGTCGAGACTATCCTGGTCGGTCACATCAAAGTAGTCGCCTCCGAATTCGCGTGTCATCTCGATCAGAGCCGGCACGTCGGGGACGTCGGGCGTCTCGGTCGCCGCGCTCCCGGCGTTGATATAGATGACGTACGGGACGATGTTCCGGTCTTCGAGCTGTGCGAGCTCGGCCCTCGGAATCTCGTCGACGTCGGCATCGGTCACGATCAGCACGGCGCGATGTTGGTCGCCGAACCCTCCGACACTGGCAGCGTCCCCGTCGAAATGTTTCATGACCGCCCGCAGCGCCTGCACGAGATCGGTGCTCCCCTCACTCGGAATGATTCGGACCTTGTCGGCCGGAATGAAGAACTCATCGAGAGACGTTCCTGGCTCTGGGGCCAGGATTTTGACAGTCACGTACGGGGCATCCATGACCTGGAAGTAATACAACTCGTCGTCGAGTACGAAGTCGTCGACCATGTAGGGGTACGAGGAGAACAACCACAGCGACACCCGGTCGTTCTTGCCGCGGCGCATCTCCAGAAACCGGAGGTGCGCCTCGCGCGCCACCTCGGCCCTCGACTGGCCGGTCAGTGGAAACTCCCAGGCCATCGACAACGAGGTATCCACGAGGTCGACGCGCACTCTCGACTCGACGTCGCCGGTCACTTCCTCGGTCGCAGTGAGAAACGGATCGGACAGCGCGACGGCCACGGCGGCCACCGCGAGGGCCAGCAACAGCTTGGGTGTGTTGTACAGGAGCTTCGCGACGAAACCGCGACGGAACTTTGGATCGACGAAGTGACCCGAGTGATGCCGAGAATGCCTCCGAGCCGTCAGCGTCACCCGCGTCAAGGTGAGCATCACGGCCAAGCCCAAGGCGATCGACAACACGAATGCCAGCCCCACATCGGCGTACCGCACCTGGTCGAACTCCGTCTGGACGAGCTCCTGCGCCCGCTCCGAGATAAAAACGACAAACTCCGTCCATTCGATCAGCATAGGCACGGCAGGTCGGATGCACACGAGGGATGCATCGCAGACATGGCAGGGGCGATTGTAGCCTAGTGTCCTGTCCCCGTGATTCGTGGAATAAGTTCCTGGCGCGGCGCCCGGCTGGCAAGGCGCGACGAGGGAGAATATTGGGTGATATTCGACCCCGCCCGACGCAGTCTCAGCGTCGCCTCGTGCGGGATGCCGTGTCGGTCGAATGCCGCGGGAGTTTCACCACGGGCTCCTAGTCCCATCAGACCGCGACGGGCCGCTGTGTCCCCGGGGCGCGGAGCCTTCGATAGGGAACGCGGAACCCGGGCGACACGGGTGTGCAGGTGGACCGGCTGCTGACGCGGTGTCAGTAGCGTCGGAATCGTGTCTCGCCCATGGTGGTCGAGACGCGGAGTCGGACCACCGGCCCCGCCGAGTCATCGGCGGATTGAGCCGTGGCGAGGACGCCACTCTCACCGAGTCTCACTGAGCTCTCCGAATCAGCTGCGATGCGGACCGAGTCGGGGACGTTCAACCTCAAGTCGCCCATCGAGTGCTGAAAGACCAGCTCGGCCACGCTCTCGACCGGCCAGTCGCCTCCGAGATCGACGTTGAAGTTGCCCATACGACTCGAGGTCTCGAACTCGAGCGCGCGGGCGTTTCCCAAGTTCTCCAGAGCAATATCACCCATGCGGCCGCTCACTCGGGCCCTGGGCATCGGTCGCGCGAGGGGTCGGCTAAAATCCAGACGATGCTCCCCCATCGACAGATCGGCCTCCAGGTCGACGAGCGTGAGCCCGCCAAGATCAGTGTGCGTCTCCCCGGCGCGCAGTCTCAGCACGAGATCGATCGCCACGCCCTCTGGAATGGTGACCGAGAGGTCGTTGTGCGCGCCGTCACCGTGGGACCTCAGGGCTGCCACTATGCGAACGAGTATCGAGCGGGTCGGCCGAACGCCGATCCGCATCGTCGGCCCGCCGTCCGGCGCTATGCCGCGCTCTTCGACCAGCTCGTAGTACGGCGCGGCGTAGTTCCCCTCGACAGTCACGTCGGTCCCCGGAGGACCTGGGCGGATGTCGAAGGTGCCGTCCTGTAGCTCGATGTGCAAGCGCAGCGGATCGTCGGTCAGCCGCGCTGTCCCCTGGGTCTCCAGAGTGGGCGATTCGGCGACGGCGATCGCTCGGATCACGGCCTTGGCCGTGGGCTCGCCGAGGCTGGTGGCGGTCGAGACCGCCCAGAGCAACGCCATCCCGGCCCCGACGATCAGGAACACGAAGACCGAGACAGACACCACCGCGACGATGAGAAGACCGTTCTTCCAGCCGCTCTTCGAGCTCACCATTCGAGCTGCGCTCTCCCCCTCAGAAGTCGGACGTCCACTGTCGACTGGTCATTCGGGTTGGACGGATACCGCAGCGGGTGAGTTCCCTTGGCTCGGGAAGAAATTGGCCGTGGTGCGGAGAGGGTTCCCGGATACACTTGCAGGCTACGGCACTGGCGAACACCCCAAGGAGACTGACATGGCCATACGCGACGCATTACTACCGGAATTCGACCAGGAAACGGCGGGTACACGCAGGACGCTCGAGCGGGTACCTCAAGACCGCCTCGCCTGGTCGCCACACGAGAAATCGGGGTCCATGGTCTGGCTGGCCGGTCACTTGGCCAACCTCCCAACCTGGGTCACACTGACGATCGGGCAAGATGAGCTGGACCTGGCCCCCGGAGGCCAGGCACCCGACCCGCCACCGACCCCCGGCAGCGTCGACGAGATCCTGGCCACGTTCGACAAGAACGTCGCCGAAGCCCGTGCCGCAATCGCGGGGGTCAGCGACGAAGAGTTGATGCGACCGTGGTCACTGCTCCAGAACGGCAAGACGATGATGACGCTTCCCAAGGCCGCGGTGCTGCGGAGTTTCGTGATGAACCACCTGATTCATCACCGCGCACAGCTCGGTGTCTATCTGCGGCTCAACGATATTCCGGTACCGTCCATCTACGGCCCCTCTGCCGACGAGAACCCGATGGGGATGTAGTCGGCGTAAGGTGGAGGCCGTGTAGCGAAGAAGGGTGGTGCGACATGAAGCGGACGAGACAACGGGTTCCAGTATTAGTCTGGTGCCTGGCGGCGGGCGGTATCTCGGCTGCAACAGTGCTGACACCGAGTGCCCAGTCTGATGCTCTCGTCACGTGGGACGAGGCGGCGGCGGCGACCTACCTGGACACGCGCCAGGACTGGTGGACCGGCTGGTCGAACGCGGACCGAGGAAACGATACCTACTGCGTCTCCTGTCATGGAGGCCTGCCGTATGCCCTGGCACGTCCTCACGTTCGACAGGGGTCGGCGAACGCTGGGCCGACACCCGGCGAGCGCGATCTCGTGGCAAATGTCACGACGCGGGTTCGGGCGTGGGACACGATCGCGCCGTACTACACCGACGAGCGGCACGGAGCCCCAAAGACCAGCCAATCGCGAGGGACGGAAGCGATCCTCAATGCCTTGATCCTCTCGAACCATGACGCGGCCACGGGAACACTGAGCGCCAACACCCGGGCGGCATTCGACCACCTCTGGGTGCTGCAAGAACAGAGCGGCGACAGCCGCGGAGCCTGGCCCTGGCTATTCTTCGGGTTGCAGCCGTGGGAATCGATCGACGGCCCCTTCTACGGAGCGGCCCTGGCCGCGGTTGCGGTCGGCATCGCACCGGAGAACTACGCTGCGACGAGCGAAGTCCAGGAACGGCTCGACCTGTTGCGCGCGTACTTTGCGCGACACTACGCAAAGCAGCCGCTCTTCAATCGCGTGACGCTCTTGTGGGCGTCGACAAAGGTGCAGGGACTTCTCGATGAGGAGCAACGGGCGTCTCTCATCCGCGCGGTGCTTGCGAGACAGCGGGACGACGGCGGCTGGAGCCTCTCCTCGCTCGGTGAGTGGGAACGACGCGACGGGACGGTCCTCGAAACGAAGAGCGATGGATATGCGACCGGCCTCGTCACATACGCACTCAGGCAGGCCGGTCTTTCGGCCGATCACGACGGTGTCGAGAGGGGAGTGTCCTGGCTCTTACGACATCAGGATCAGACGGGGTCGTGGCCCGGCTACTCGCTCAACAAGGAGCGCGACCCGTCGGCCGACGCCGCGCGGTTCATGAACGACGTCGCCACTGCCTACGCGGTCCTGGCTCTCGCCGATACAAACTGAATCAACGTGCAACGCCGCTGGCCGGTTCATGCCTCGTCGGTCTAACGTAAGCCAAACGTCAAGACGGTGTTGGTCGCCACTACCGAGACATACTGCTTTCCGTGCACTTCGAAGGTCAACGGGCTCGACCGGATCGATCGTGGAGCGTCGTAGGTGAACAACTGCGCCCCCGAGCGTGCATCGAGCGCATAGAAGGTGCCGGCGTCCGTTCCCTGAAACACGACATCGCCCGCGGTCACGAGATTGCCACTGCTCCCGATCGAGGAAATCGCCGGCAAGACCGCCTGCCACGATTCCTCACCCGTCGCCGGGTCGTAGGCCGTGACCGTCACCGACGGGGTATAGGCCGGGCTCACACGGCTGATCTCTTCGAAGTTCTCCGTGTGTCCTCGGCTATCCGGACCCGGCTCCAACGTATCACCGACCGGCTTGACGATGAGCGACACGGCCCCATTCTTCCCGGTGATGTAGAGCAGGCCGGTCCGCGGGCTGAATGACGGCGAACCGAAACTTGAGCCACCGTGGGCAACGATGTAGTGCTCGTCGATCGAGTACGGCGTATACATCTGGCGCGTCTGGCGGGCCAGCTCCGGATCGTCGACGTTGACGAACGTCGCACAAAACGGCGTCATCGGCACGCCGCGGGCGGTGTGCGGCATCGGTTGGGTCGGCCAGACTTGCTCGCCTGGAACGTCGGTCTCAGTAGGGACGACCGTCTCGACCATCGGGTGGATCGGCTTTCCCGTGTCTCGATGCCAGAGATACAGCAGGCAGTTCTTGCCTCCGGCCCCGACCCCCTTGATCGTGCCCTCGGCGGTCTCGATATCGAAAAGCACCGGTCCACTGACATGGTCCCAGTCCCACAAATCGTGATGGATCGCCTGGTAGTACCAGGCCAGCCGTCCGGTGCGCATGTCGAGTGCGATAGTGGAATTCGTAAACAGGTTCATCCCATGCCGTGCCGAACCGTCGTAGTCGGGCGACGGGTTGCCAGCATTGACGTACACCAGGCCCAGCTCGCTATCGATCGCAGGCTGGGTCCAGATCCCGCCGCCGGCACGAGCTCCGTTGCCCCACGTGTCTCGCGCGATGTCCCAGCCATCATCCTGTGGGCCCTGCGGCACCGTGTTAAACACCCACTTGATCTCACCGGTGCTGGCGCTGATCGCCATCACCAGACCACCCGGAATGTGCCCCTCCGAGAGAGCGGCGGCGACGTAGAGCGTCTCGTCGGAGTAGGCGGGGGGCGTCGTTAAGCGGTACCCGATCGAGACCGGGTCCAGCGTCGGGGGAAAGGTATCTGGGTATTTGAACTGGAGCGCGGCGCCGACGACCGCCAAGACGCCCTGGTCGCCGAACGACTCAAGTCGGTCTCCCGTTTGCGCGTCCAGCGCGTACAGACTCGATCCGGTATACGCATAGACCCGTCCATCGGCGTAGGTCGGCCCGCGGACCGGACCGGAGCCGGACGGATCCAGGTCGTGAGTCCAGATCGGTTCGCCGGTCGTCGCATCGATCGCCATCAGCCGAGACAGCGAATGGAGATACATCACACCGTCCACCACTAGCGGTGTCACCTGGCCGATATTGTTCGCCCCATCGACCTCGAACGACCAGTCAAGCTCGAGTCGACCGGCCGTCATGGTGTTGATCTGATCCAGCGGTGCGTATCGCCGGTTGGTCGTGTCGAAGTTGTGTTGTGCCCAGTCCGTCCGGGCGTCTTGCGCGACGCCGCCCGACAGGCTGGCCACGATCGCGACGACGACCGCCAACGCGAATCTGCCCGGACTGTACTTCGCTGAAGACATGATCACCGCTCCTCGCCGTGAGCCCCACTCAGTGAGTTCAGCACGGCATAGTTTCCTCGTGACAGTGCGGCGGCGTTCGATTCGGAGATTATACGGCGCAAGGGCGACTTATGACTGCAGCCGCGGCGACTACGCCGGAGCTGCGCGTACGGGCACGGAAACGGCGGGTGTGACGGGGAAGGCGCGCACAGCGCGCCTCGCGGCCGCGGAGTGGGGCATTCGGGGTCCCCGCAAAGCGGCCGGCGGGGGTCCGCGGCAAAGCCCCGTCTAGTTAGTGAAGACGGAAGCTCACGTTGACCGTGAGGATGAACCGAGCCGGCACGTCGTCGATGCGGAGCGGCGAGTAGCGCCACTGCATCACAGCGTTGATCGCCGCCTGGTCGAGGGGCCCGATCGACCGAAGGACCTGAACCGCCTCGACGTGTCCCTGCTCATCGACAGTAGCTTCCACCACAACGGTCCCCTCGACGCGGTCCGCAACGGCATCGGGAGGGTAAACCGGCTCAACGCGGTGCATAAGCTCAGGCGTGGTGATGGCGCCACCCACACGGACCGGTTCTCGACCTGGTGACGACGTCCCTTGGCCCCACCCGACACCACCCTCGACCCCGAAGCCGGAGCCGGATCCCTCTTCCGAGCCTGAACCGAAACCGCTCCCGAGACCGACGTCGAGCGAGGGCGGCGCGAAAAACGGCTCGGGCGGCGTCGCCTCCGGCAGTTCCGCAAGTGCGAAAGCAAGCTCTGGAGGTGGAGCGGTGAACATCTGGGGCGGCGGGTCAGGCTGTGCTGCGGCCGCAGCCGCCGGAGGCGCCGCGGCGGCCGGTGCCGGGGGCGGAGGCGGCGGCAGCGATGCAGCGAGAAGCGCGACCAGGTGCGTCGTTTCCTGTGGTGTGGGAAGCGCGATCCGCTCTGACATCGAGACCAACAGAAAGACGCCGACGAGGGTGGCGGCGTGCGCCACTGAGGAGACCATGGTTGTCGGAACGCTCGAACGCGCCTGAAGTGGCCGGTCGAGCTTGCCTGCTACGAGCTCGAACATCGGCCCGACCGCGGCGTTTGGCGGACCGGTCGGGACCGCGGCGGGATCGGCGCCAGCTGAGCGCTTGTGCTGACGACGTCGCGCAGACTTGGAAGGCGTATGCGACGAGGAAAACGGAATCTGGCCCAGGTTCAAGCCATCACTCGGCATGACAGAGCCCGGTATGTGCAATTCGCCGGCCAGACCCGGACAGACGCCGTTGCACGCTATTGCATACCGAGTCGTCCGACCACCAGCATCTGCCCTAGAAAGGACCGGCAAAGACTAGTAGAGAGCTAACCAATCTGTTATTGCCGTTCTGGAGCCGTAGGCGCACAACCGCCGTGTCTACGGTATGGCTAGTGGTCGCCAGGCACGTCGCGTTACCGGCTCTGCGACGCCTCCCACTTCGCGTGCCCTCGGGCATTATGGCCGGGTGTCCCACAGATGCTGCACGTGATCGAACCCTTCCTGCGCGGGCGTGGCGTCGCGGCCTTTCGAGTCGAAGCCCTCTTCTCCGCAGTGCGCGCCTTCTGGCGAGACCGACCCCCTCCGCGGCGAGCCGTCGCCGCACCGGTCACTCGCTGCCCCATCGCGTCGCCGAAGCGGGCGACAAGCTTGTTGAAGCCCTTCTGAAGACCGAGTAGCTGTTTGTAGAAGTTCTCCCGCTCAGCATCGAGCGACTCAAGACGGTTGACAACACCTGCGAGCGCCTCGCCGATTCCTTCTGCCACTTTCGTCGCCGCCTCTTGGGCGACCGCTTCCTTCGTCCGCTTATTGGGCACGCTGAGTCCTCCAGAGTGACATAGACCGATTCCGAGCGGTTGTTCCTGCGACCGTCAGCGTCTGCACAGCGGACGACCGTCTCATCACGATCTTACTCCTGCGGACGCCGGGACCTCTGACACGTGGACGAGAACCGAGATGGCGGTCGCACCCGCATTGTGAACTGATTCGGTTTCACACTAAGATGGTTTTGGCGCCGATTCGTGAGAACGGTGACCAGCGTATGTCGTCTCCGCCGTTGCTCGAGGGACCTGCGAGGACCTGATCGATGCGACAGGTACCGCCGTCAGCCACTCCCCCACTCGGCATTGTGGGGGATGGCCGCGTTGCCCGCCATTTTCGTCATTACTTCACGTCGCTCGGTCTGCCTGTGTCCGGGTGGTCGCGGAGCGGGGAAGGACCTTCCCCACCCGAGGCCCTTGCGTCCTGCCAGACCGTTCTGGTCCTGATTCCCGACGGCGAGATCGTCCCTTTTATCGACGCCTGGCCCGTACTGCGGGAGAAGCGGCTCGTGCACTGCTCTGGACGCCTCGTCGCCGCGGCTCTCGAGGGAGCGCATCCCCTGATGACGTTCGGGCCAGAGCTCTACGAGCTCTCGGCGTATCGCGCGATTCCGTTCGTCCTAGACGCTGGGGGAACGCCGTTCTCGACGCTGCTCCCCGGACTGCCGAACCCATCATTCACGATCCCAGCCGCGGATCGGCCGTACTACCATGCCCTCTGTGTGATCGCCGGAAACTTCTCGACGATGCTGTGGGTGAAGCTCTTCGACGAGTTGGAAGGTCGCCTCGGAATTCCGGCGTCGGCCGCCCACCCCTACCTGAGGCAGATGGCGGCCAATCTGATGGCGGATGGCGACAACGCCCTGACTGGCCCGCTCGTGCGCGGCGACACGGAGACGATCACGGCCAACCTGAGGGCGCTCGAAGGCGATCCGTACCACGCGGTCTATGCCGCATTCAAGAAGGCCTATGAAGAACGTTCGTGACTTTGCCCGGTTCAAGGCGGAAGGGCGGAAGATCTCGATGGTCACCGCCTACGACGCGTGGTCGGCCCGCCTGATCGCACGCTCGCACGTTGATGCCATCCTGGTCGGCGACTCCCTGGCGATGGTTATGCATGGTCACGCGACGACGCTTCCAGCCACGGTACGCCTGATGGCGATCCATAGCCGCGCGGTGGCGACGTCTGTCGACGGCAAGTTCCTGGTCTCCGATCTCCCCTTCTTGTCGTGTCGAAAAGGCATCCCCACGGCGATGGCGGCCGTCGGTGCCCTCATCTCGAGCGGGGCCCAGGCCGTGAAGGTCGAAGGCGTCGACGGTCACGAAGATGTGATCCGGCACATCGTGGGCTCGGGGGTGCCGGTCATGGGTCATGTCGGACTGACACCACAGTCGGTCAACCAGTTCGGCGGATTTCGGGTACAAGGCAGGAACGATGCCGACGCAGCGAATCTCATCCGTCAGGCGCACACACTCCAGGATCTGGGCTGCTTCTCGATCGTGATCGAGTGCGTCCCGGCAGACCTGGCGGCGCGCATGACGTCAGAGCTACAACTCCCCACGATCGGTATCGGGGCGGGGGCAGACACCGATGGGCAGGTCCTCGTATTGCAGGACCTCTGGGGTGTGGATCCGAATCCGTCCCCGCGATTCGTGCGGCGGTACGTCGACGGGGAGCGCGTGCTGACCGATGCGCTTGATCGGTATGACGCCGACGTCAAGGACGTGCGCTTTCCGGGACCAGAGGAACGCTACGAACGATGATGACTTTCGAAGAGCCGTCCTGGTGGTGCGGCGAGCGGCGCAGGCAGATGCTCGCCGGGCGCACGCTTGGACTTGTTCCCACGATGGGAGCGCTGCACCAGGGGCATCTGTCTTTGGTCCGGCGCTGTCGGACCGAGAACGACCTGACCCTTGTCAGCCTGTTCGTCAACCCGACGCAGTTCGACGACCAGACCGATTTGGCCAAGTATCCGCGAACAGTCGCGGCCGACCTGGCGACGCTCGAGACGGAAGGAACCGATTTCGTGTTCCTGCCGAGCGAGTCGGATCTGTACCCCGACCGCTACCAGTACCGTGTCACCGAGACGGACTTGTCGACGCTGATGGAAGGGGCCTATCGGCCTGGGCACTTCAACGGCGTCTTGACCGTGGTCCTCAAGCTCCTGCAAATCGCCTCGGCCGAGCGAGCCTACTTCGGCGAAAAAGATTGGCAACAGCTCGCACTCGTGCAAGGGATGGTCGACGCGTTCTTCGTGCCCACCTCGATTGTCGCGTGTGCCACGGTCCGCGAAGCCGACGGCCTCGCCGTCAGCTCGCGGAATCGTCGACTTCCGCCGGACGATCGAGCCCGGGCGCCGCGGTTTTACGGCGCCCTGTCGTCCGCCTCGACCGCCGAGGCGGCGGCCCGGGAGCTGCGAGCATCGGGATTCGATGTGGACTATGTTCAAGACCGGGACGGCCGCCGACTCGGAGCCGTGCGACTCGGTGACGTGCGGCTTATTGACAACGTGCCCCTTGGAGATCACCCGTGATCCTCACCCTCGATGTTGGCAATAGCCAGGTGTTTGGCGGCGTGTTCGATGGCGGTGAGCTGACGCTCCGGTTCCGGACAACGGCCCGGCCCTCGCTCTCGTCGGACGAGCTCGGACTCTTCCTGCGAGCTGTCCTTCGGGAGAACGAGAGCGATCCCGCTCGAATCGATCAGATCGCGCTGTGTTCGGTCGTCCCGGACCTGCTCTATTCGCTGCGGAGCTGCTGCCGGAAGTACTTCGAGGTCGATCCATTCATTCTGCAGGCGGGGATGAAGACGGGACTAAGGATTCGCTACAGGAATCCTCTCGAGGTCGGGCCCGACCGGATCGCCAACGCCATCGGGGCGATGCACCTGTACCCCGCCCGCAATCTGATCATCATCGATTTCGGGACCGCCACCACCTTCGACGTGATCCGCGCCCCCCGCGAGTACCTCGGTGGCATCATCGTCGCCGGACCCCGGATTGCCATGGAGGCACTCGAGAAGAACACGGCGCGCCTGCCCACCGTGGAAATTGTGCCCGCCACCGCCCTCGTCGGCCGATCGACGGTCGAAAGCATCCAGTCCGGGCTCTACTTCGGCAACCGGGCCGTCGTCAGGGAACTGACCCGGGAGATCAGTGAAGAGATGTTCCGGGGAGAGCCGGCTGTCGTGATCGGCACCGGCGGGCTCTCGCGTCTCTTTGACCGCGAGAACGTGTTCGATGTCGTGCTGCCGGACCTCGTGCTCGTCGGTCTCGAGCGTGCGCTCGCGCTCAACGAAGGGACCAGCCGACGATGGACCGCACCGGCCCCGGAAGCGGCGCGGCCGTCGTGAAAGGTTCTCAGCCGGCAACCCGGTGAGGTCAGCCCCCGCGAATGGGCGGGGCGGCCTCCCGATCGTCGTCTACCTTGATTGCGACTCCTCGGCCGTTCTGTCGTCGACCCGCGCGCCGATAAGCAAATTGGTCATCCCGTAGTTCCCCTCGTGGCACGCGTACTCGTAGATCGGCGCGTCGGTCTTCGTGAAGGGCAGCATTCCGGTCCAGGGCCGCTCCCACACCGCGGGATCCTCGACCGTGAACTCGTATTCGACCGTGTCCGCATCGACGCGCCGGAAACGCTCGACCAAGCGCAGATCGGCTCCAGACCCCCGAAAATTCGTCTTGTCGGAGAAATTGGCCGTCTCGACGATCAAGGTATCACCTTCCCAGCGGCCCCGCGAGTCGCCGTTCCACAGCCGGATGCCGTCGCTGATGTGCGGGCGCCCATCCAGGGGGATGACGCGAACCGCGTGGATCATCTCGACGAGAATCGCCACGTGGCCGGGTGTCTGCACGATCTGATAGTGATTGTTGTAACCGGTCGGCAGCCTCGGTAACGGGCGGTACTGGATGCATCGCTCCTGCAGGCCGCGGTCCTCCGGTCCGTGCGCCGGTCGCCCTCGGAACTGTCTGGGGATCGCCGCCTGCATCCGCCCGTGCGGCGTATACGGGACACGACCGTCGGCCGGGTCAACGATGATCGCCGTGCGTCCGTCCGACGTGCCGCGATCCCACCAGAACTGGTTGTACGCGAGACCGACGTCGCGCTCAACCGTCAACTCGCCACGGCGATCGGACGACGCGCGGGTTGCGGCGTCCTGGTTCCGCGCCGCCACCTCTTCATCCGTCAGAAGCTTCCGGCCGGCGAGCTCGTCGGGCCGTTCCAGCGGCGTGATGTTGGCGAACGACCAGGTGCCCTGCAGGTCGGGTTGACCGTCCACTGTCCGCGGTGCGACCCACCGCTCCGTCGGGGCCTGGCCCGCGGCAGGCACGGTCGCCAGGACCATAAGGCCGAGGACGACGAGCAAGACACCGATGTCTCGATTTCTCATTTCCACCCTCTCAGTCCCCGCCCATCCGCTCCCAGCTCAAATAGGTGCGCGCCGCCGACGCATCGTCGGCCGCCGGCACTGGCGAGAGGATCAACAGGTTGTCACGGAACTCATAGTTACGGAGAAGCGGGGCGGGCCGACCGTCGCTCGGCGTGGTGGAGCCGACCCGCTCGTGAGTGACCAGCTGCGCAGTCTCATCGACGCTGAACGGCCCGAAATAGCTCGTGTGGCTGCTGACGGCCGCCACAACCTCATCATCGCCTGGGGGCGAGCTCGCATAGCGCGGTCGGGCGGGTCGCTCGAGATGTACCTGCATGTGCCCGGCCGCGGTGTAGATGATATAGCCGTTCTCCCACTGCCGAGTCTCCAGCGACTCGCCGTCGGCGCTCCGGCGTTCCACATTCTGAATCTGCCAGAAACCGACGAACTTCTGCTGCTCTGGCGTGAGATCGGCGTCCGGCACTCGCTGCCAGGTCAGGGCGAGCTGAACTCCTGAGTCACCACGTGGGGGCCGGAGCGTGAGTTGGTCGTCGTGCAACTCGTAGGAGCGCAGGTTGTCGCTCCCGGCGCTGTTTGGGTTGCGGCTCGCAATCAGGTGGTGGGTAACGGAGCCCTCCGCTTCGTTCACCGTATACGGGCCAAAGTACGAGACATAGCCGCCCATCGAGGCCCGTGCTTCGTCCGCTGTCGGGCCGTCTTCGGAGTACGGCTTGCGGTCCGGCCCCATGATCACCACACCCATGTGGCCGGCGGGGTCGTAGGTGATATACCCGATCGTGCCGACTTGACCGAAACCCGGGGGATCGGCCGGTGGCAACAGCTGATCGTTCTCGTCGAACCGCTCCACCGTCACCAGCTCCCAGGTGCCGGCAAACCGATCATTGATGCTCGTGGACGCGGCCGCCGGCTCGTCGACGATGGTGGTCTCTTCCGCGGGAACCTCGGCACCCCCGCCACACGCGACGCACGCCGTGAGACCGATCAGCCAGACCAAACGCTTTCGTGTTCTCCACATGTCTCGTCGCTCCGTCCGGGCAACTACCTCGACTCGGTCTGTGCCGCAGCCGTCGTTCCTTCTTCGACCCGCGCACCGGCCAGCTGACCCACCAGGCCGTAGTTCCCTTCGTGGCACGCGTATTCAAACATCTGCGGCACTTGCACTTGATCGATGCCCCCCACGTCCGACGCGAGCGTCGTCGCCGGCCATGCGGCGGTCCAGGGGCTCGCGAAGGTCGCCGGGTCCTCGACCATCACTTCGTAGCCAAGCGTGTCGGCATCTACTCGCGTGAAGCGCTCGACCAGGTGGAGGCTGTCGCTAAGACGTCCACCAAAGCTTCTGAACTCAGTATCGTCGATGAAATTCGTCGTATCGACGACCAGGGTGTCGCCTTCCCAATGGCCGCGCGAATCTCCAAGCCGCTGCCGGATGGCTGACCCGATGTGGGACGGTCCATCCAACGGGATAATGCGGGCCTCGTGGACCATCTCGAGAAGGATCACCACGTGGTCTGGAGTCTGGACAATCTGAAAATGATTGTTGTAGCCACCCGGCGGCCGGGGCACGCCGCGCGAGATACAGCGCTCCCAGAGATTGCGATCCTCTGGGCCGATCGGAGCGCGTGCGCGCGCCGCGCCGCGGCCTTCGAATCGGGCCTGCCCTTGTGGCGTGAGCGGAGGCAATCTCCCATCCGCAGGATCGAGAATCAGCGATGTGCGAGCAATCGGTTCTCCGGGCACCGGGTACCAGTGCGCGTTGTAGGCGCGGCGCACGTCCGCTTCGGTCCCCCTACCCTCACGGCTATCGCGATCCTCCCGTGAGGCCTGTCGCTCGAGGGTGAACTCGGACAGCTCCTCCTCCGTCAGCACCTCTTTGTCGGCAAACTCATCTGGACGCTGCAGGGGCGTGCTGGTGTTGTTGTTCCAGACGCCTTGCAGATCCGGTGCCCCCCACGGCGTGCGCGGCCCGGTCGACGCATCCCCACTCCCCGCCGGCTCCTGACCCGCCGTGGGCGCTGGCATCAACGCGACGGCTACGACCGCCGCCAGCACCGCTGCGACATACCGATTCTTCATCTCCAACCTCCCGCCTCTCACTAGTGGCAAACCGCGCGGTCATGGGGCCTCGACAGACATCAGCGTCCATTCTACGCCCGAATACACCAAGTCGGGCGAGTGTACGATAGATAGATAGATAGATAGCCCGCTATGCGGCTCGTAACCAGGACTTTGTACTCGTGTTGGAGAGCCACGTGATGGGCAAGGCGCGCACGGCGCGCCTCGCGGCCGCGGAGTGGGGCGTTCGGGGTCCCCGCGAAGCGGCCGGCGGGGGTCCGGGGCGAAGCCCCGTCTAGATAGATAGATAGCCCGCTATGCGGCTCGTAACCAGGACTTTGTGCTCGCGTCAAGTCGGTATGTCATGAGAACGTTGACCATTGATATTGGTGGCACCGGCATCAAGCTCCTCCCGATTGACGACGAGGGTCGCGCGCTCGCCAAGCGCCATCGCGAGCTGACCCCCAAGCCCTCGACGCCCGACGCGGTCATGGCGGTGATCCGCGAGATGGTCGCCGCCCAGAAGCCGTTCGACCGGGTGAGCGCCGGCTTTCCTGGCGTCGTCCGCCACGGTGTCGTCAAGACCGCGCCGAACCTCGGCACCCCACAGTGGCAGGAATTCAACCTGCAGCAGGCCCTCACTGAGGTGTGCGGCAAGCCGGCACGGGTGCTCAACGACGCCGAGCTCCAGGGATACGGCGTCATCAACGCCAAAGGGGTCGAGATCGTTCTCACTCTCGGCACCGGTCTCGGCGCGGGCCTCTATGTCGACGGCCACCTGGTGCCGAACCTCGAGCTCGGTCACCACCCGTTGCGCAACGGCAAGACCTATGAGGAGTTGGTCGGCGACGCGGAGCTCTCGCGCGTCGGCAAGAAAGCGTGGCGCAAGCGCGTGGCGTTCGTGATCGAGACCCTCGAGCGGATCTTCAACTACGATACGCTGCACATCGGCGGCGGCAACGCCAAGAAGCTGAAGGGGCCGTTGCCTGACAACGTTCGCCTGTTCGACAACGTCGATGGCCTCGCCGGCGGGGTTCGCCCGTGGCAACGCGACTGACCGGTCAGCGGCTCGTCCCCAAGAACCCCGCGCCGAAACCGGAGATAGACTCTAGCAGCCCGTGGTGAGAGTCGCGCGTGGCACCGAGACCGGCGAGGCGCCCGATTCGCAAGGCGCGACGAGGGAAAATATTGGGCATATTTGACAGAGAAGCAACGCCGCGAGGCGCGATGCCTCGCCGGTCGAATGCCGCGGGACCTTCACCACGGGCTGCTAGAGAATGTTGACGCCGGTGACGACGCTCCACGACGCGGTCGCGCGGTACTGGGGCTACACAACCTTCCGGCCCCTGCAGCTCGAAGCGATGGACGCGGTGCTCGCCGACCGTGATTCTCTCGTCGTTCTGCCGACCGGTGGTGGCAAGTCACTCTGCTTCCAGGCGCCGGCAGTCGTGCGTCCGGGCCTCGCCCTGATCGTGTCTCCTCTCATCTCGTTGATGAAGGACCAGGTCGACACACTCGTTGGAAACGGCGTGCCGGCTGGGCTCTACAACAGCTCGCTGGCGGCTGATGAGAAGGCGGCCGTCGTCGCGGGACTCCGCGAGGGACGCTACCGCCTCCTGTACGTTTCACCCGAACGGCTCGTCGGCGAGGGAGGCGACGCCTTCCTGGTACTACTGTCGTCCTGTCAGGTCAGCTTTGTGGCCGTCGACGAGGCCCATTGTGTCAGCCAGTGGGGACACGACTTCAGGCCCGAGTATCGTCAGCTCGGACGTCTGCGCCAACTGCTGCCTGGCGTCAGCCTGCATGCCTATACCGCGACGGCCACGTCGCGGGTCCGGCACGATATCGCCTCGGCGCTTGCCCTGAACGATCCGCTGGAGTTCGTCGGCTCATTCGACCGGCCGAATCTCCTGTATCGCGTGCTGCCGAGGGCGGCGCTCAAGCAACAACTGCAGACCGTGCTCGAGCGGCATCGTCGCGACCCGGGAATCATCTATTGCATCTCGCGCCGGGAGGTCGATGCGTTGGCGGGGTGGCTGACCGGGCTGGGCACCCCGGCCCTGCCGTATCACGCGGGGCTCTCGGACGAGGAGCGTTGCCACAACCAGGACGCGTTCCTGAACGAACGCGTCGATATTATCGTGGCCACTGTCGCCTTCGGCATGGGCATCGACCGATCGAACGTCCGGTTCGTCGTCCACGCCGGCGCGCCGCGCTCGCTCGAGCATTACCAGCAGGAGTCGGGACGCGCGGGCCGCGACGGTCTCGAAGCGGAGTGCGTGTTGATCTCCTCGGGCGCCGACTTCATGAAGTGGCGTCTCATGCTTGAACGAAGCGGTGAGCTCTCCCCCGCCAATGAGAGCCTGCTGCGGCAAATGGAGCGTTACGCGACCGGGGTGGGTTGTCGCCATCGGCATCTCGCCGAGTATTTCGGGGACGAGTACCCGACGGAGACAACTGGCGAGCAGCGCGGATGCGCCGCCTGCGACTATTGCCTCGACGAGCTCGAGACGGTGGCCGAACCGACCGAGCTCGCTCGAAAGATTCTGTCGTGTGTCGCCCGGGTCGAGCAGCGTTTCGGTGCGACGCACGTGGCGAATATCTTGCGAGGGCACGCCTCGGAACAGGTCGCCACGAGAGGTCACGACAAGTTGAGCACGTTCGGGCTACTGCCGGACGCCTCGGTGACCGAAGTGCGGGGCTATATCGAGCAGCTCACCGGGCTGGGTCTGCTGCGACAAGCCGGAAACGAGTACCCCGTGCTCGCGCTCACATCTGCCGGCCTGGAGTGCTTGAAGGACGAGACACGGTGCTCACACCTGAGGCTCGCGCGGCAGCGTCCCCCTCGAAAGGCTGCGACGCGTGCACAATCTCGGGCTGAAGCCGAATCATGGGAGGGCGTCGACCGCGACCTCTTCGACCGGCTTCGAGCCGTGCGACTCGAGATCGCGCGATCGCGGGGGGTCCCGCCCTATGTGATCTTCCACGATGCGACGCTTCGGGAAATGGCCCGACTGCGGCCCTCGTCCCTCGACGCGCTGCTGACCGTCAAGGGTGTCGGCGCCAGGAAAGCGGACGACCTCGGGGAAATCTTTCTCAAAGCGATTCGGGACGCTTCCTAGTAGTCCACGCCTCGGCGAGGCGTTCGGCCTCGACGATCTGCTCGGAAGTCATCGCCGCCGTAATCGTTTCTCGGAACCGCAACGCGCCGTTGCGAGTCACGCCGGTCAACTGCGCCAGAGCGAGGGTGATCCACATGTGTGAGGCGACAAGATCCTGTGCGACACCTCGGCCGGCGGCGTATGCCAACCCGAGGCCGCCTTGCGCCTCGGCTTCGCCCTGTTCGGCAGCCAGCTGAAACCACCGCGCCGATTCGGTGTCGTCCTGTGTCACCCCCCGGCCCTCGGCATACATCACTCCCAGTCGGCACTGTGCGCCCGCGACACCCTGCTCCGCGGCGATCCGGTACAGCTCGAACGCCTCCGCTTCTTCCTGTTCGACACGCGTGGGGAGTCGGTCGATGGGCTCACGATGGCCAACGTTCCGTCTGAGCCAATGACTCATGGTTTAAACGCACGTGCCTCGCCATGGTCGAGGCGGGCAGGACGGGCGGTTTGAGAAAACCAGGGTCGCGGACCGCTACCCCTCGGCCCCTACGATCATCTCGATCTGCGTGGGAGAGAACGCGAAACTGAACTGGCGCTCCCCGTTCTCCAAGACAAACTCGGTCCGAACGTCAACGACTCCGTCCGCAACGACGAGACCGGAATAGCGCTCCCCATCCGGCACTTCCGAGTTCTCCTCGAAATTGGCGATATTGATCGGTCGAGTCCCGAGCACGTCATCGCCCTGACGGAGCTGCCACTCGAGAGCCGGCGCCACAGTCTCGGACGTCGCATTCGTCCCCTGCACAAAGAACATCGTTGCGTCTTTCGCTTGAAGCTGAAGCGCTCGCATGTTCGGTGCGGTGCTGAAGAGCGCCTCCACAGACTTGTCGTTCAGGTGAATCACCACGAGGGTGAGACCCTCGTCATCGAGGACCGACCCGAACTGCTCTACAGCCTGCGGAACGGTGAGCACCTCCGACTCCTGCGCCCCGGGCACCGAGGGATGATACGAGCAACACGGAAGTGATGAAAACTGCTACAGATTTCGTCACGGCTGAGGATTCCTTTCTGAAAGCCACGGGGGGTGGCTGGGGCAAGCGGATATCCTAAGGGACTCTCCAGGAAGAGGCAAGTGCTATTCGTCCGACGATACCTCACGCTCGTCGCGGGGTCGAAGCGTTCGACGTACAATGTGTGCGACCGTTTGTCGGCGGTCGCGGCATCCCATTGACGACATTGACGAAACTGACGACACCGTGGACATCTGAACACACCTGTCCCTCATCACTGACATCAAGACAGAGGAGCGCTGTAGATGAACTATTACGGAGCTAAAGAACTGGCAAGCAGTTTTCGTACGGTTCGCAAGAACACGATTCAAACGGCCGAGGACATTCCGGAAGACCAGTACGGATTCACCCCGGCCGACGGCACGAAGAGCATCGCGCAAACACTCGTCCATATCGCCCTGTCCCCGCAGCTTCAGATGACGATCCATGCGAAGGAGCCTCGAAACAGCTTCGAGGGTTTCGATTTCCCGGCATTCGTACAACGGCTCTCGGAAGAGGAGGCCAAGGACCGAACGAAGGCCCAGGTGCTCGAGCTTCTGCAGACCGAGGGCGAGCGATGGGCGAGTTTCTTGGAGGGGGTGACCGAGGACTTTCTTGCAGAACCGTTCGGGATGCCACCTGGGGCAACACCGGCCTCCAAGAGCCGTTTCGAAATGCTGCTCTCAGCCAAAGAGCACGAAATGCACCACAGGGGTCAACTGGCGGTGGCCCAGCGACTGTTGGGAATCGTGCCACACCTGACGAGGTTGCGGGAGGAGCATGTCGCCGCGGCCAAGACCGCGGCCACCGTGTCGTGAGATCGCGTTCGCCCCGGTGGCGGCTCCACCGGGGCGACGCACCGCTTTCAAGATCATCGAGCGTGCCTACGGCACCCTCGGCACGGTCTGTCTGACTCGCCCTTACTTCGAAACCCCGGCGTCCCTCTCGATTGCCCGGGCGCCGGTGAGCGTGCCCTCCATACCGTAGTTACCCTCGTGACACGCGTACTCGTAGATCGGTTCGAGGCTCTGCGTCATCGGAATCTGTACGGTCCACGGCAGCTCGAACGATGTTGGATCGCTGACGGTGAACTCGTAGGTGAGTGTCTCCAGATCGACGCGGGTAAAGCGCTCGGTCAGCTGCATCCCCTCGCCCGCACCTCGGAAGTTTTTCTGGTCGTTGAAATTCCTCGTCTCGACAACCAGTGTGTCGCCCTCCCACCGACCACGCGAGTCCCCCATCCACTGGCGGATCCCCTGCGGAAGATGTGAACGCCCGTCCATCGCGACGATTCGAGCGTCATGGATCTGCTCATTGAAAACCACCACGTGCCCGGGTGTCTGGATCAGATGGAAGTTGTTGTTGTAGCCGGCAGGCGTCATCGGCGGTCCGGCGTTACCCCTCAGAATGCATCGCTCGGACAACGACCGATCCTCCGGACCCTCCGTGGGGCGTTGACTCAGCGCCGCGCGGGCCGCCTGCCGGGTCTGTGCAGCCGTCGTGAGGTCGGGAATTCTCCCATCTGGCGGATCGATCACCAGAGACGTTCGCCGGGTCCCGACGACTCTCGTCCCCCGATCCCACCAGAAGTCGTTGTAGGCCAGCGCGAGATCCCTGGTTTCGGTCGTCCCGTTGACGACCCCCCGGTCGGTGACCTCGCCAACCAGCTCGTCGCGGTTGAGATCGGCGTTACGACTCAGCACGCGCTCGGCCTCGAACGCGGCGGCTTCCTCCTCTGTCAAGAACTCCTTTCCCGCCAGCTCCCTCGGTCGTTCGAGCGGTGTGACGGTGGAATAGTTCCAGACGCCCTGCAGGTCGGGTCGACCATCGGCCGTCCGCGGCGGCGCCGAGCGGCTCGGCTCGGCCGCGTTCTGGCCCGCGGCTCCGGTCGCCGGTAACGTGACGACCGTCAGGGTTGCCATCGCCACCCGAAACGCGAATGACACGAAAGGCACAAACAATGAAGATGAAAGTGATGCCGGGAATCGGTCGTTCATCGCATAAACCTCCTATCCACGAGTGTGCGTGACTGTCCTGCTACCGCCGACCTCGCGCCTCACTCTTCGAGCGCGACCAGCTGACCGCGAACACCGTTCAGCTGAGCGGTCGTATGAACGTCGAAGTAGAGACCCCCTTCACGCAGATCAGTGAGATCTCCTGGACTCAGCTTGACCGCGCCGGAAGCGCGTCCGACCCCCCGACCTCCAAGCAGAAATACGATGGGTCCCGAGACATCTGGCTGGCCGCGATGGAGATGGAAACCTAGGACATCGGAGTCGCGCGCGCCGGCGACCGACGTCGAATAGATGAGCTCGAGGCTGCTCCGGTCGACCCTGAAGCTGGCCCGCGCGGTCACACCATGGTCGGCATCGAGGGCGTGGGCCTCGGCGCTCGCTGTGAGATTCCCAGGGGGACTCACCAGGCTCGGTGTGGTGACCGGGGGCCGTCGATGGTTCGTGGCCTGCTCGTAGGCATACGCCAGGGCGATCAGGCGAGGCTCCGCGAATGCCCTCCCCAGCAACTCGACGCCGACCGGCATCCCGTCCTCTGCGAATCCGGCGGGGACGGTGATCGCTGGCAATCCAGATTGGGCACTCAGTCGGCAGTTGCTGCCGGTTTGACGCGTGCCGATTCGCATCGCCGTCTGCCGAATGGTCGGGTAGATGAGCGCATCGAGCTCATTCGCGTCCATCAGCGCCACTGCCGCCTGGCGGGCCTCGTCCCGTCGGGCGAACGCCTCCCGGTACTCGTCAGTATCCAGGCTCTCGACCTCCATCGACGTCCGGTTGCCCCGCTCGAGGGCCGCGTGATACAGACCACGTTCGACGATCTCATCCAGCGACCGCACCGGCGCGTCGGGCGTGCGGCTCAGATAGTCGGCGAAGTCAAACTTGAACTCTCGGAGACCTGAGCCCTCCAGCAACTCCGGCAACCCGGTCTCAGTCAGGTCGATGGTCTCCGCTCCCAAGCTCTTCATCTGCTCGACTGCGGCTTCGATCACGTCTCCGACTGGACGGTCGGCCCTCGCGTCTCCGACAAGCTCGGTGAGGATGCCGAGGCGGGCTCCCTGCAACGCATCCGCTACGAGGAACTCGGCATAACTTTCGGGAATGCTGCCCTCGGACAGCTGCGTACTCTCATCGGCAGGATCAAACCCGACGGTCGCGTCGAGTACGGCGACCAGATCCGTCACGGTCCGGGTCAGCGGTCCACCGATGTCCTGGGTATGTGACAGCGGGATGATCCCGTCGCGACTCGACAGCCCGCGAGTTCCACGTAATCCCACGAGGGCGTTGTGCGATGACGGGATACGGATCGACCCGCAGGTGTCGGTTCCCATTCCGGCCGCGGCGAAGCTCGCGGCCACCGCCGCACCGGTGCCGCCGCTCGATCCTCCCGGGTTGCGCTCGGGATCATACGGGTTCCGCGTCTGGCCTCCGAACGAACTAATGGTCGTTATTCCGCGAGCCAGCTCGTGCAGATTAGCCTTCCCCAGAATGATCGCTCCCGCCTCTCTCAGCTTCCGAACCTGGAAGGCGTCGTCCGGCGGCACCGAGGTGGCGAGCGCGATGATGCCACCCGTCGTCGGCATGTCGACCGTGTCGAAGTTGTCTTTGACGATGACCGGAACGCCGTGCAACGGCCCCCGGGGGCCGCTCGTCGCCCGTTCTGCATCGAGCACGTCCGCCTCAGCCAGCGCGTTCGCGTTGACGGTGATCATCGCCCGAAGCGCCGGGCCGCGCTCGTCGTATGCGCCGATGCGCTCCAGATATCCCTCCACGAGTCCGCGAGAGGTCACCTCGCCTGACTCCATGGCCTGCGCCAGCTCCGGGATCGACTTCTCCGTGACGTCGAAACCTGAGGCCACCGGGTCTGGATCTTCTTGTGCGCAGCTCCACGCAGCCATCCCCATGACAGTGACAACCGCGAGGGCCACCCACACGTGGGGACGATGCGCCACGCCGCCCGCTTGCCGCAACCTCATCACTCGCGCCCGGTCACTCATCAGTCGTCCTCCACGGCCGCCCGGCTCTGCGCCCCGACGGCCGGTCTGCGGCTCTCACGCTACGGCGCGCTCACCTTCGTGCTCTGAGTCGACACGCATTGCCACATGCCGTCGCGAAGCACCCACACGTCGGTATAGCGTAGCGTCACTTCTGCCCGCTGCCCTTGCCGAAGACCGACGAGGCGTAGCGTGAACCACACGACCGCTGTGTCGCCGAAAACTCGGACCGTGAACTCATCCGGAATGGCTGACTGGACCTGCTGATCGAACTCCGCCGCCAGCGCCAGCTCTTTCGCCTTGTCGCCCCGACTGCCATCGTCGTACGTCGCTACGAACTCGTCGGCCAGGATCCCATCGATGAACGCGATATCCTTTCGATAGAACGCCTCGTTCCAGGCCTCTTCGAGCTCGATCAACACTTCTTGATCGGATTTCACAGGCGGGCTCTGCGACGCCGACCCGGGAACAGCCCACGCGGCCAGCAGGGCCCCGAACAACGCGTAACGCAGCCATCCCATCCTTCACCTCTTTCCCAGACTCGTCCGCCCACAGTCTACGGTATCCGCATACTCCAAGCGTCGTCGCCAGGTGTGACCCGCATCTCTGCGGCTCTCGAGGCGGTCGGGACGATTGGCGGGTCGAAGGCAACCGGTGGACTACGGCGATGCTGTCCGCGACGGGCACGGAGCATCCTTTGCTGGGCGCCTGGTGAAGCAGAATAAACACGCTCGCGCGGTAAGTGAGATTCGGGTCTGCGATTGAGGCCTATCGCAGTGGGTCCCGGCCTTCAGCAGGTGCACATCCCGCGAGGCACCGGGTCGCCGGATCAGGGCCCCGGCCCTCGGCGAATGCCTGCTCCTCTGCCCGCGAGCCCGCGAGCACCCCGGGCAGTCCGTAGTTTCCTTCGTGACACCGAGGCTCATAGTAGATTCGGTTCGCCTCGTTGCTCTGCATGTTGAACTCTTGGATCACCGTCCACGGTCTCGTCCAGACCGCGGGATCCTCCAGCGTCGTAATCAGCTCCATGGTGTCTGGGCCGGTGCGTGTCCAGCGCTCAACCAGATGCAGGTTCTCGCGGGACCCTTGGTAGTCGGTCTTCGAACTGAAATTGGTCACATCGACCACCAGCGTGTCACCCTCCCATAGGGCGCGTGAATCACCCCACCACTGGCGGACATGTGACGGGAGGTGGGGGGCGTCGGTAATTGGGATGACGCGATTCCACCCTTGTCCCTGGCCCGAGTCATAGAACATCGTGACAACCCCGGGCGACTGCACGACCCGGCGGAAGACGCCGGTAAATCCACCACGAAAGTGCGGCAGACGACCGCTCATGCACCGCTCGCCGAGACTTCGATCCTCCGGACCGTCCGCCCGATTGATGTTGCTGGTCGAGTAGAACGGCGGTCGCTCCGCTCGCCTCGGCGACGGCGGCCCGTACTGCCCGCCTCGGCACCCAGGCAGACCATCCCGGCACACTATGGTGTTTTGCAGAAGGGCCACCTGATACTCGCGCATCACGGCCTGCCGCTCTTGCACCTCCGGCGTCGTAGGAGGAACCCGGCCATCCGGCGGGTCGATGACCATCCCCGTCCGCCGACCGGTCGGCCGCTGCGACGTGAACACAGCATTGTAGGCGCCGGCAACGTCCGCTTCGCTTCCAGGCTCTGCGCGGAGATGGTTGCCAAAGACTGAATAATCCAATCGCTCTCGATCCAGTTCTGCGACCTGCTCCTCTGTGTAGAACTCGGTCGTCACGCCGGCCGGTCGTTGCAGCGGCACGAGCCGCTCGATGCTCCAGATGCCCTGCAGGTCCGGCTCGCCCCACGGTGTCCGCGGTGTTTCGGCCGCCTGCGGCTCGGCCCCGTTCTGCTGCGCAAGCGCGCTCGTCTGAGTCACGTGCGCTATGGTGACCAGCACGAGGCTGACTACCGCCGCGACGCTCATCGCACGAAGTATTCGGTATGCCATTTCATCAACTCCTACCGTCGCCCGGTCGGATCATTCCTGAGGCTCAGGGTGCGCCGGAACGCCTGTAAAGTCAAGGGGTAGTGGACCCCGAGACCAGACGGAACCTCTGGACACGCCGACCCGCGTCTCGCCCACGTAGATGTTACCTTGCTGGTCGACCGTCATGCTGTGAGCCGACAGGACCTGGCCGCCGTGGCGGCCATACGAACTGAAGCTGCCCACGGTCTCCAGAGTGTCGCGCCTGAGGATCCAGATCTTGTTGTTCGATCCATCATTGATATACACCCACCGCTGCCGCGGGTCGGGTGACAATGCCACACCGTACGCCGTGCCCAGATCCCGCGTCTCAGGGGCGATGAAGCCTTCGTGGACGAACTCACCGTCCTTCCGGAAGACCTGGACGCGGTTGGCTCGACGATCGGTCACATACACGAGCCCATCGAGTGAAAGGACGATGCCGTGCACAGGCCCCCGGAATTGCTCGGCAGGCGGGAGGTCGGGATCGTAAGGACCGAGGTCCCCGTCTTGCGGCGGGTTCCCATAGGCGCCCCAGTGACGCCGGTACTCGCCCGTCGCTGCGTCGAAGACGATGACCCGCTTGTTGACGTAGCCGTCGGCGACGAACAACTCGTTCGTTTCCCGATCCACAGCCAGGCCGGCCGGCCAAGGTGGGCGGTGTCGTTGCTGCCGCCGGTCACTTCCGGCTCACCGATCGTCAAGACGTGCCCGCCATCCCGCGTGAACTTGTAGATCACCTGAGAGGTGTCGTTGCTGACCCAGACGTGGTCGGTGTGATCGACGAGAACGGTGTGCTCTCGTCTGCCCCACTCGCCGTAGGGGCCCGGTCCAGATTCCCACAAGATGGCCCCATCGGGGCCCACCCGGTTACCCTGGCCCGCCGGAGTCCCAGGACTGGCCGAGAACTGTTGAAGCTCCGGCCGCGCCTGCACGACGTTCCCCTCCTGGTCAAATTCAATGACGGACGGAGCCGGTCTGCAGCATTCCGCCTCGGCCGCCACGGCCCCCAACTCACGACCGGTCACGGTCCACGGGCGATGGATCACCCAGACATGGCCAAGGCCATCGACACTGAGTCCTCCCACCTCGCCCAAGATCCACTGATTCGGAAGCGGGAGCTTCGGCCACGTCGGGTCGTACTCGAACTGCGGGACGCCTTCTTCAGCCGTCGCGCTCGCGGCGGCATCATCGGGGGCCGCGGCAGTCGTCATTCCATCGTCCGAGCCGGCACAGGATAAGAGCGTCATCAGTGCGACGATGCTCACCGTACGACAGCGCCACCCACACCGGTAGGTTGGTTCGAAAGCTCGGCTCTCCGGGATTTCCGGTCTGGCGCCCGTGACAACTCCCTGTGGTCGCGGCGCGTCACTCCTTCGCGGCAGCGGCCTTCTCCTCGGCGCGCGATCCCGCCAGAAGGTTTGTCATCCCGTAGTTCCCTTCGTGACACGCGTATTCGTACAAAGGTGCCTCACTCTTCCGCATCGGCACCTGCGCCGTCCACGGCCGCGTCCACGTCGTGGGATCGGTGACTGTGAACTCGTAGAGCAGCGTATCGGCATCGACACGCGTGAAGCGTTCCACCAAACTCAGATTGGCACTCGACCCAGTGAAGCTCGTCTCACGGAGGTAGTTTGACGTTTCGACGACCAGCGTCTCGCCGTCCCACCGGCCACGCGAATCGCCTCTCCACTGGCGCATCCGGTCCGGCAGATGCGCTCGCTGGTCCAGGGGAACGATGCGAACGTCGTGAACCATTTCGTTCAGGAGGACCACGGCATCCGGCGTCTGGAAGATCTAGACATTCTGGTTATACCCACCGGGCGTCATCGGTGGACCGGCGTTGAACCCCAAGATGCACCGGTCGGCCAGGTCCATGTCGTTCCACGAGCGCGCCGGGCTGCGTCCGCGACGGGCCGATTCCGCTCGCACCGCTTCCGGCGTCTGCTCGCGTTCCAACGCCTCGGCTGACCACGGAATCCTGGCCTCGGGGGGATCGACGATCAGCGCCGTACGCCGGAGTGCCTGGCCCCGGTCCCACCAGAACTGGTCGTAGGCGAGCGCGACGTCGCGTTCGCGAGTCAGCTGACTGCGACGCTCAGGGGTCGCGCGGGTGTCTGCATCCACGTTGAGCTGAGCTACTTCCTCGTCCGTCAAGAATTTGCGACCCGCATGCTCTTCAGGTCGCTCCAGAGGTGTGATCGTCCGGAAGTCCCAGACCCCTTGAAGGTCGGGGTGACCCCAGGGCGCCCGCAGCTCAACCTCGGCTCTATCCGTCTGGGCCGACCCAGACGTGGGGACCAACACGACGACGGCAAGAGCCATCAACGACAACGGTGCGTCGAACACTCGATTGCTCATACACAAGCCCCTTGGTAGTCAGATGCCTCATCGACTCTTCTACGGGACCGGGACCCGTTCGATCAGCTCTTGGTGCCAATTGAGAACGACGGTGATCTCGGGAGCATCCTGTCCTGACGGTTCATCCCACTTGACCATGAGAAATCGCTGACCATCCGGCGCGATGTCGTAGTTCGGCACGCCACCGATCCCACCCGCACTGTCATCCAACTGGTACGCGCCGTCAAAGAGCCGTTCAGGGGCCGTTGCGCGAAACACCTCGGTCGTGTCCGTCGCCACAACCAGAACCTGGTCCGCGTTGCGAAAGAACAGCTCGCGGCCGTCTCGTGACCACACAGGCTCTTTCCCGCCACTGGTCGAGATCACATACTCCTGTCCCGGACCCGGATATGGACGGACGTAGACCTCGTCTAGTCCAGACTCGTCAGATACATACGCGAGCCAGCGACCGTCTGGGGAAAACGCACCGGCTCGTTCGATGAAGGGCGTTTCGAGGAATGGCACCGGCGTTCGGTCTCCGTCCATCGGAAGTACGCCGAGATCCCGGTTTGTCTCTGCGTGCTGGGTGTAGATCGCCAAGACGTTCCCCGCAGGGGACCACGACGTGGGGAATTCCCGCTCGTTCCGATCGAGCAGCGTCTCGATCTGACCGCTGCCGTCGGCCATGGCCAACATCAGGCGGTTCGTCGCACCAGCCCCATCCGCAAACGCCAGGTGCGACCCCTCGGGTGACCAGACCGGGAAATACCGATTGAGGCCGCCGAATGTGATTCTGGAACGAGACCCCCTCGCCAGGTCGAGCACCCAGAGGTCGGTCGCCTCGTCCTCCTGAATCGCCAGCGCCACCCGCGTGCCGTCGGGCGAATACCGCGGGTAGAGATATCGGTCGGGCTGCCAAGACTCTCCGAGCAGTTCTTCGTCACCGTCCCGGTTCACCAAGACCAGGGACCGCTGGCCGCCTGCACTCCCGGTCCCCGATGCATACACCAGCCGCCCGTTGTCGGAGATGCCGAAATTGGCGGCACCGCTGCCCTTGACCGAGACCCCCTCGACCAACGGAACAGGGCTGCCGGTGACTTCAAAGGACACAGCGCCGAACGGCACGGCCCGCACCGAGCCATCCTCGACGGCATAGACGATGTGCCCGGTCGAGACATAGTGCGGGCTGACCCCGGCGAGACCCAACCGGGTCACCTCGCCGGTGTCGAGGTCGAGCACGGCGAGCTGCCCGGTGGTTCGCGGTAAAGCTGTGCTCACCACAAAGAGCACCGCATTCGCGTCAGGGATGACAAAGGGCCAGAAGTGGCTGCGCTCGCCTTGCTCGGCATCCGGTGTCGTGAGCCCCTCCGGTTCACCTCCGCCTCCCGGAACACGGAACAGACCCGCGCTGGTGCCAAAGATGATCTGGTCGTCCCTCCCCCAGCTGGCACCCCGAATGCTGTTTGGCGACTCGGTCACCGTCACCGGTGGTCCGCCGAAAATCGAGACCTTCTGAAGGATTGAGTTACTGGATCTGAATCCTAGCCACTCGCCGTCAGGGGAGAAGAATGGGCCAAAACCGCCTTCCGCTCCCCGCAGAGAGCCCCCCCCCCAGCTGATCGATCGGCCTGAGGTTGAGCTGGCCGGCGCTCTGGTAGACGACGTAGGTGCCATCATGGGAGATCGCGAGGTCCGGAGCGCCTCCAGGTAAATCCAATGGGGCGGTGGAGGGTGTGACGATCGCGAACCGCATCAAGTCAGGCGCGGGAGCGGGTTGGGGTCGTGTTGCGGCCCAGACGGCGAGCCCGGCGAGAGCGGCGATACCCACCGCGGCGGCGGCCGCCGGAACGGGGCGCTGCCAGACCTGAAGCTTTGGGGCGACAACCGATTCGGTCGTCGCCTGCGTCACGGAACGCTCCTGCCGGTTGTCCAGTTCGAGCCAGGCGTCGCCGATGTCCCGGAGTCGACGCTTCGGATCCCTTTCGAGGCACCGCTGCAAGACACGGACGAGCGCCACCGACGCGCCGTCGGGCACCGCCGCCCAGTCCACGTCTTTGGTGATCACGTAGGCGAGCGTTTTGGACACATCGTCTCCGGCGAACGCCCGCCGGCCGGTGAGCATCTCGTAGAGAACGGCACCGAACGCCCACACATCGGCTCGCTTGTCGACCACCTTGCCCTTTGCCTGCTCAGGGGCCATGTAGGCGGCGGTCCCGATGACCATCCCCAACTGCGTCCCGGCTGCCGTCAGGCTGATCGTCGGCGACATCGAGGCGCTCACGTTGCTCGCCTCGTGCTGCAGCGCCTTCGCCAATCCAAAGTCGAGCACCTTGACCGTCCCGTCGTCCTTCACCTTCACGTTCGCCGGTTTAAGATCGCGGTGGATGACACCCTTTTCATGGGCCGCCTCCAGCGCCTCGGCAATCTGCTTGGCGATCGGCAGCGCCTCATCGACCGGAATCGGTCCCTGGGCAATGCGATCCGCCAGCGTCGGACCTTCGACGAGCTCGAGGACGAGCGCTTTGACGCCGTCAGACTCCTCCAGCCCATGAATCCCGCCGATATGTGGATGGTTCAACGAGGCAAGCACCTGCGCTTCTCGTTGGAACCGTGCGAGGCGATCGGGATCGGCGGCGAAGGCTTCCGGAAGAATCTTGAGCGCCACCTGCCGGTTGAGCTTCGTGTCGGTGGCCTGGTAGACCTGTCCCATCCCGCCCTCCCCGATGAGGGCGGTCACATCGTAATGGCCGAGACGGGAGCCGACGGCTAACGCCATGGGTCGCGGGACCGAGTGATGCTCCTTCTGATGATGCTCATTCTACGCCCAGGGGCTCTCCGAGTGCGTGCACGGCGGTTTGAGGCGCAGCGTCGTTAGTTCAACGACTGGAGGAAGCTGTTGACCAGCGTCCGGAACTCTGAATCTCGCTTGCAGCGTTCGTCGATCTTCTTGATGGAGTGAATGACGGTCGAATGATGCTTCCCACCAAAACTCTTGCCGATCTGCGGCAGCGAATGACTTGTCAGCGACTTCACCAGATACATCGCAATCTGCCGCGGAAGCGTGACGCTCTTCGAATTGTTCCGCGACTTCAGATCGGCGATCTTCAGTTTGTAGTAATTGGCGACGAACCGCTGCACCGCCTCAATCGTCACGGTCTGATCATCGTGGTCGAGCAGGTCACGGAGTACCTCTTGAGCCAGCGGCAGCGAGATCTCGCTGCCGGTCAACGAGGCATAGGCGATGAGCCGGATCAGCGATCCTTCGAGCTCCCGGACATTCGACTTGATCTTTCCGGCAATGTAGAGCGAGACGTCATCCGGGAGTGGCACACCCTCCGCCCCGGCTTTCTTCTTCAGGATGGCGACCTTCGTCTCGAGGTCGGGCGGCTGGATGTCGGCGATGAGGCCCCATTGAAAGCGCGACCGGAGCCGTTCTTCGAGCGACGGGATTTCGGTGGGGAGACAATCGCTGCTCAAGACGATCTGCTTCTGTGCGTCGTAGAGCGAATTGAAGGTGTGAAAGAACTCGGTCTGGGTGCCGACCTTGCCCGCGAGAAACTGAATGTCGTCGACGAGCAGAATGTCGATGGTCCGATAGCGCTCGCGAAACGTGAGAATCTTGTCGTACCGAACCGCATTGATCATCTCGTTCATGAACCGCTCAGACGAGATGTAGGTCAGCTTGGTGTGTGGCGTCTGGTTGAGCAGATATTGCCCGATGGCGTGCATGAGGTGAGTCTTGCCGAGCCCGGCACCACCGTAGAGAAAGAGAGGGTTGTACGATCGGGACGGCGCCTCGGCCACAGCCAGCGACGCCGCGTGGGCAAACTGGTTCGACGAGCCAACGACGAAGGTATCGAAGACATACCGTGGGTTCAACCCGGCTGGCGGTGCGGCCGGCGGGGGTGGCGTCGGCGCCACGGCGGGCGGTTCCGTGGACGAGGCCTCACCGGCTGCGACGAACGTGATCTGGATTCCGTCCCGCTGGATCTCGGTCAGCGCCTCGCTGATGACACCTGCATAGTGGGTGGTCAGCCAGTCGCGAAAGAGACCGTTGGGCACCCTGACGGTGACCTCGTTGTCGGACTCACGCACGAACGCCGTCGGCTTGAACCAGGTATAGAAGCTGTGGCGGTTGATCTTGGTCTCTGCCCGAGTGAGGACTTCGTCCCAGACGTTGGTCGTCATTTCTGAACGTCAGATCCCTGGATGAAACATGGATGATGATGATGGTATGGATTGGGAACGTTCTGGCTCCCAGAGTTATTCTACGCGCAAGCGGACTGAATGATCAGCGTCTTGAACACGCGTGCGATATTCGGGGAGTCCCCCAACCGTCCGGATGCGACGACGATCGACGACGCGGCGAGCCCGGTCATGTCGATGGTGTAGGATCTCTGTCTATCGTGAGCTGTAAAGACAGATGACTATGAGACGACTCGTCTTTGTTGCTAGCAGCGTTGCGTTGGCGCTGCTCCTCTCACTCCCAGCCGCTGCTCAATCTGACGCCGGGTTGACCCCGTTGCGCACACCGGACGGCCAGCCGAATATCAGCGGTGTCTGGGATTTCCGGACCGTCACGCCGCTGGAGCGCCCGGAAGAATTCGCCGACCAGGAATTCCTCTCGGAAGAAGAGGTCACCGCGTACGCCGCAGAACGGGTGTTAGCTAGAAACGCTGACCTAAACCGGGAAGAGAAAAAAGGCACGACAACAGATCGCGGCCAGGTGAACGGCACGCGCGAGAGCAGCGACCTCGCCCTCGCCTACAACGACTTCTGGTGGGACCGCGGGACCGTTGTTGTCGAAACGCGTCGCACGTCTCTGGTCGTCGATCCGCCCGACGGACGGATCCCGCCGCTGACCGAGGCGGCCACCGCCCGCGCGGCGGAACGGGTCCGCATGAACCAACGTCCGACGGAAGGCCCCGAAGATCGTCCGCTCGGCGAGCGGTGCATCACCGGTTTCAATTCAGGACCGCCGATGCTGCCGGCGGCGTACAACATGAACGTGCAGATCTTTCAGAGTGCTGACCACGTGGTCCTGCTGAACGAGATGGTGCACAACACACGCATCGTTCCGCTCGATGGGAGCGACCATGGCACGGTGCCGATGTGGACCGGCGTGTCGCGCGGACATTGGGACGGCAACACGCTCGTCGTCGAAACCAAGAACTTCCTGCGCGAGACGAGCTTCCGGAATTCCACCAAGAATCTTCGGTTGATCGAGCGGTTTGAACGACTGGACGAGGGCACGCTGCTCTACACCTTCACGGTCACCGACCCCACGACGTGGACGCAGCCGTGGACGGTGGAGCTCCCGATGCGCCAGAGCGAGCTCCCTCTCTTCGAGTACGCCTGCCATGAGGGAAATTACGGCATGGACGGCACGCTGAGTGGTGCCCGGGCCATCGAGAAGCAATCGGGCGAGTAGCCGAAAAGTCGGCGTCTCCGGGCTCGCGTCAGCACAAACGGCGGCCGACCTCGGTCACACGAGGTCGGCTGTTGTACGTCTTGGCCGGCCGGACCGGATCCCGGGCATCCCGCCGAAACTCGGAACGAGAAGTTGGCACCCACCGGACGTCGGGTGTATAAGGGACTCAAATCTGAGCGGTCAGAGGAAGGAACGGAGCATGACGATCCGGAACACCCGTCTTGCGGCTGTCGCGATCATCGGTCTGGCTCTTGCGTACATCGGTCCAGGCGTTGCGGCGACCAACGAAGACTGGTCGCCAGGGCCGGCCTCGTGGACCGGTGATCTGCAACCGATCACCGCCGCTGAGTGGAACTACGACCGCGCCGCCCACCTTCTGGAGCGGGCAGGCTTCAGCGGCACCCCTGATGAGATTCAGAAACTCGCTGACATGACCCCGGAGCAGGCCGTCCGGTCACTCGTCTACTACGACGATGTCGACAACGACCACCTGGTGCTCTTCGAGCACTCGGGGTTATGGGATGAGACGTTGGCCGATTTCCCTGCGAGCCGCCCCGCGGCCACCGACATGGCGATGAAGCAGGGCGAAGGGATGGGGATCCGCGTCAAGCCCGACCACCTCAACCGCTACGCGCAACCGGTGTCCGACCGATTCTTCTACTGGCTCCGGGCAACGCGACTCGAAACTCGACGTGTCGGATACTGGTGGGCCGAGCGCATGCTCGACACGAACCGTCCACTCGAAGAGAAGATGGCGCTGTTCTGGCACGGGCATTTCGCGACCGCCGAATCCAAGGTGCGCGACTATCGCAAGATGCTCCAGCAGATCGACACCTTCGAGCGCCACGCGACCGGCAACTTTGGCGACCTCGCGATCGCCATCGCCCGGGATCCGGCGATGCTGTACTACCTCGATGCGGGCGTGAATGTGAAGGGCGCGGCCAACGAGAATTTCGCCCGTGAAGTGATGGAGCTCTTCACGATGGGCGTCGGCAACTACACCGAACGGGATGTCCGCGAGGCAGCCCGCGCCTTCACCGGCTGGAACTTCGAGAACCTCGACTTCGTGGTCGACCCCGCCCTGCACGACGATGGCCCCAAGGAGTTCCTGGGACGCACCGGCAACTTCGATGGCGTTGACGTGCTCAACATCATCCTCGAGCAGCCGGTGACCGCCGAATACATCGCGACCAAGATCTTCCGCTTTTTCGTCCGTGACGACGTGTCCCCCGAGCTGGCGTCCGAACTCGGTGCCCTGCTGCGCGACAACGACTACGAGCTGCGACCGCTGCTGATGACGACGTTCCTTTCGCGGGACTTTTACAGCGCCGCCACGTATGGCGCGCACATCAAAGGCCCGGTCGAACACGTCATCGCACTGCTGAATCAGCTGGGCGCTGAGGACGTGCCGGGTGTGCCCGACTTCAACGCCACGACCGTCGCCCTGGGCCAGCATCTCCTGAATCCGCCGTCGGTCGCCGGGTGGGCCCAGGGGCAGTCGTGGATCACACCGGCGCTGATCCAGGAGCGTGGCAACGTGGCGTTCGATTTCCTGTTTCCGAACGTCACTCAGTTCCGAGACCCAAATCTGCTGTATGGCAGCGCCGGTGAGGCCGGTCAGCGGCTACGACGTGGCTACGATTTCCTGTCGGCTACCGCCCTCGACGACCCCGGCGTGATGTCGATGTTCGACCTGGCCGCCAAGGAGCGGGACGAGCAGTTCAATACACGTATTTCGAGCTTCCGCGGGTACGAACGGGCGATGCGGAAGCTGATTCCGACGCCCCGCCGCGCCGCCCAAATCGATCTGACGCAAATGATCCTCGATTCGGGCTCTGCCACGACGGGCGAGGCGGTGGACTATCTCCTGGGCCGGTTCGTACGGGTTCCCGTTTCGTCGACCACGCGCGACGCACTGGTGACGCTCCTCGATGGAGAGCTCGGTACGTCCGACATCAATCGCGCCGCGACCTACATGGAAGATTCCCTCCGAATGGTGGCTCACCTCATCATGAGCACGCCGGAGTATCAGATCAACTAGGACAGAAGCCATGACGACCAGAAGCAACAAGTTGTGCGACCAATCTGGCGTGTCACGACGGCAGGCCCTCAAGATCGGCGCCCGCGGCATCGCGCTCGGTCTCGCCGGGCGGGGCATCAGCGCCCTGCCCCCGTTGTTCGGGGCGGCGTCCGAGGCAATCGCGGCTACGCCGGGCAAGATCTTGGTGGTGTTCGAGTGGTTTGGTGGCTACGACGGTCTGAGCACCTTCGTCCCGTACGGAGACGACGCGCTCTATCGGCAGCGTCCGACCATCGGCGTCCGTGAAGCCGACGTCATCAAGGTCGACGACCACTTTGGCTTCCAGAAGTCGATGCTCGGAATGCATCGGCTGTGGGATGAGGGGAACGTCGCCGTGATTCACGGCGCTGGATACGACCAGCCATCGTTCTCCCACTTCACCTCGAGCTCGTATTGGCACACCGGTGCGCCCAACAGCGGGGAGGAGTACGGCTGGTACGGCCGAACCGCCGATGCGCTGGACCCACACGGGACACCCAACTACCTAGTGAACATCTCGGCAACCCAGACGCTAGCCGTGCGTGCGCGCCAGCATGTTCCCGTCGTCTTCGACGACCCATCGTCGTTCACACGTGCGGTGTTTCACCCCGAGCGCCCGCACATCGAGCATCTGGACCGCGGCCAAGTGGCCCGCAACGACGTCCATCAGTTCCTGCTGGATGTCAATCGCAGCGCGCGTGACGCATCGGCCCTCGTGAGCCAGGCGTGGGAGTCATACAACGCCACGCGCAACCCCGATCTGCGGCTCCTCGACCTCGACAAGGTGGTCGCGCTCATCGAGAACGACTTTCCGGCGCGGCTGTATTATGTCCGGCTACAGGGCAGCCTCTTCGACACGCACGTCAATCAGGAAAGCCCGCACAATCGCCAGGTGCAGTACTGCTCCGACGCCGTCTGGGGTTTCTTCGAAGAGATGAAGCGCATCGGCAAGCAGGACCAAGTCGCCATCTTCGTGCACAGCGAGTTTGGTCGACGCGTACCCGAGAACACGAGTCTTGGGACCGACCACGGCACCGCGAACGTCGCATTCGTCCTGGGGGGCGGTGTCAAGGGGGGCCAGTACAGCACACCGGTCAGCCTCACCGACCTCGTGCTCGGCGACAACCTGCGGCACACGGTGGATTTTCGGAACGTGTACGCGACGCTTATCGAGGAATTCCTCGGACACAAAGAGTCCGAGGCTATCCTCGGGGACAAGTTCAAGACGCTCGGGATGTTCACGTAGCACGCCGACGGCCCGCGTGCGTTCTACTTCTTCGCGAGCGCCTGGTCGTCCCAGGTCAGGCTGACGAACTGATCGGTGAGAAACGTGACCGTCACGGGCTGACTGATCGAGTACTTGTCGTCAGGCCCATCGTAGTCGCGCACGATCATGACCGCGGTCTGCTCTACGATGCCGTAGGTACCCTCGCCCTCGCCATCGGCGTCCTCGAACTCGAAATTTCCCTCGCCGTCGAACTTGATGCTCGGAGTCCCACCCTCCGCCTCGAATTCTGTGTCACCCCGGAATCTTCCACCGGGGGGTATGGCTTCGAGCTTAAGCCCAACAGGACGATTCGCGCGCGCCCGGCTCACTGCAACCGCCGTGCGGGTCGGGTAATACCCGTCTGCCTCCACTTCGAGTTCCCATCCGCCCTGTCCAAGGTTTAAGAACTGAAAGGTGCCGTCCTCGTCAGTCGTGGTCTCCTGCCGCGTGCCAGCGGTACGCTCCCCGGGCTCGATGATCACGAAGGCACCCGCAATGGGGTTATCCCAGTCGTCAGTGTACTGGCCTCGAAAGTTCCCTTGCGCTCGCGCGGTGGACGCCATCGCCCCAAGCACGACCGCTATCACCATCACCGACACCAGGCGTCGAGTCGTCTTCATCCGTCCCCCCCCTTTTCAGCTCCGCTGACCGATTCGAAGTCTGCCCGTCAACATATCGAGAGCTTTCTACCATGCGGTCGAGTCCTGATCAAGGTGCGACGTGACAACCACTGGTGACGCCCTCGAGGCGGGCTGGCTCATTCAGGACGATGGTCGGGCCGAAACCGGCGGCTGAACCTTGGATATCGTGGTAGGATGGCGACTCACCGCATTACAAATCCGGCAGGGACTATGTCGCTTCGAACCTGGCTTCCTCTGTTCGCTCTCGTCGGCCTGTGCGCGTTCCTTTTGGCGCCACAGTCGGCAGTCTCGGCCGCGGAGGGCCCCACGCTCGTGTCCGGCGGCCCGCTGACGTTTGGCCCTGACGATGTCCTGTTTATCGCGGACAATGCGGACGCAAAGATCGTGGCGCTCGAACTGGGCGACCGGGTGTCGAGCGGAACCCCTGGCACCAAGAACATGCCCGGCATCGATCAAAAGATTGCCGCGCTGCTTGGGACGGACGCGCGTGAGATCCAAATCAATGACCTGGCGATCAATGCGACGTCCAAGAACGCCTTTATCTCGGTGTCACGTGGGCGTGGCGCCAACGCGATGCCGGTCCTGCTCCGGGTGGACGGCGCCGGTGAGATCGACGTGATCTCACTGACCGACGTGACCTACACCCAGGCCGCACTTCCGAACGCGCCCGAGGCGACGCCTGGCGCGCGTCGCGATCCACGCGCCTCCTCGATCACCGACATGGCGTTTGTCGACGGCCGGCTGTTCATCGCAGGGCTGTCCAATGAGGAGTTCTCCTCGAAACTGCGGTCGGTCGCCTACCCGTTCACCTCGGTTGACGAGGGCACCAGCGTCGAGATCTGGCATGCGGCACACGGACAGTTCGAGACCCATTCGCCCGTCTACACCTTCGTGCCGTATGAAGTCGGTGGCGTGCAGAACCTCATCGCCGGCTATCTGTGCACGCCACTCGTGAAGTTTCCGGTCGACAACCTGAAGCCGGGCGCCAAGGTCATGGGCACCACCATCGCGGAGCTCGGCAACGGGAATCGACCGCCGACATGATCGTGTATCAGAAGGGCGGCAGGGACTTCCTGTTGATGTCGAACACGAGCCGCGGCGTGATGAAGATTCCAACTGAGCACTTCGAGAGCCAGGCCGGTCTGACCGACCCGGTCCGTGGTGGCAACAAGGCCGGAATCGGCTATGAGACGATCGCCCAGATGACTGGTGTGGAGCAGCTGGACCTCTTCGACGACCTGCACGTGATGGTCATTGCCCGGAACGACGCCGGTGTCGCGAGTCTCGAGGCGGTGGCGCTGCCGTAGTCACCGCGCCTCGCGTTTCATGCGAACCACAACCTCCGGTGTGACGCAGGCGTATGGCCGCCGGCGTCACACCGGTACGCGTCGTCCCTTCCTGCTCAGACCTCTTCCAGCACTCACCGTCTCGCTGCTCGCGCTGACCGCCGCGTGCTCCGTCGACAGCGACCCGGATGTCGCGATGCCGACGGTCACGATCAGGATGCAGCCCCCCGGTGACGGTCCAGATCGGGTCAGCGTCGCGGTCGAGGGGCTGACCATCGAGGACCTGGACGCGCTGCGAACCGCCGGACTCACCGATGACCAGTGGGCCGAGCTCCTTGAGGTGACCGTCGTACAGGAGGGCGATGGCGGCGGACTCGAGATGCCGGCAGTCCTCGGATCGCATGCGGTCGGGACCGACGGCGTGCTGCGGTTCACTCCGATGTTTCCGTTCGACCCCGGTCGTCCATACGCGGCGCGATTCGACCCGACCCGGCTTCCCGGACGGGAGGCGTCGGCGCTCGATCCGATCGTGGTGCTGGTGTCGCTGCCGAAGCCGGACGCGAAGCCGACGACGGTCGTCGACCGGGTCTTCCCCAGCGGCGACCGTCTTCCGGAGAACCAGCTCAAGCTCTACCTGCATTTCTCGGCGCCCATGAGCCACGTCGACGGGCTGGAGTATTTCAGCCTGCGCGATGCGACGGGACAGACGGTCGACGCGCCATTTTTACCTCTAGGCGGCGAGTTCTGGGATCCAGACCACCTGCGCTACACGGTGTTCTTCGACCCGGGCCGTATCAAGCAGGGACTTGAACTGAACGACCGTCTGGGTCGGCCGCTGCAGGAGGGTGAAACCTATACACTCTCCGTCGATCCCGCATGGCCCGACGCTGAGGGCAATCCGCTGTAGGCGCCGTTCGAGAAGCGGTTCACGGTGGGACCCGCCGACACGATACCGCTGGACACGACGACCTGGCGTCTCCAGGTCCCCCCGAGTGGCTCGACGCATGCCCTGGTCGTCTCGTTCCCGGAACCGCTCGACCACGCGCTCCTGCGGCGCGCGGTCGGGGTCGAGGATGGGGTTGGACGTCGCGTCGAGGGCGAGGTGGACGTAGACAACGAGGAGACCCGTTGGACGCTGACGCCGTTCCAACCGTGGACCTCTGGCGCCTACTCTCTCGTCGCGTCGTCGGTCCTGGAAGATCTAGTGCCTCGTAGCGAAACTCATCTTGTGTTTTTCCCGGCGTTTGACGAGCTCGGTGTGGCGATGCCGGTTGCGCCACACGACGTAAGCCAAGATCGCCCGGCGGCTGTGCTCATGGTCCGGATAGTCGGAGTTGGCAAGCGCGAAATAGCGGACGCCCGAGAAGATCGCTTCGATCCGATTCAGCCACGAGGCGTAGGTCGGCGTGAACACGAGCTCCACGTTGTGGTCGGCGGCCCAGTCGGTCACCTCGCGTCGCTTGTGGGGCGAGAAGTTGTCGAGGACGAGGTAGAGGCGCGTTGGGCGTGGGTAGGTCGAGCGAATGTGCTTGAGGAACAGTAGCACTTCGCGACATCGCTTGCGTCGGTAGCACCGCATCATGAGTCGGTTGTCCGCGACGTCGTACGCCGCGAGGTATTGGCGGGTGCCATGGCGGCGCCGGTACGTGGCGCGCAACCGCGCCGGGTGCCGGACCCTGCGCCACGCACGGCCATGGTAGGGGCGCACTTCGATGGGCCCGAATTCGTCGAAACAGATCACGCGGGCGTTCGGCGGCGCGGCCCGGTAGAGCGCACAGAGGCGTTTTTTTTGGCGGCAAAGTCGGGGTCGGGGCTCTCCTTCCAGGTCTTCGTGCGTTGGAACGAGAACCCCTGGTCGCGCAGGATGCGGCCCAGCGTGGTGGCGTGCAGCTCCTTGACCACCCCGCACCGCACAAGATGGGCCGCCAGTTTCCGGAGGGACCACACGGTGAACGGCAGGCCCAGGTCGTGCGGCCGCGTCCCCGCGACCTCCAGCATGACGCTGATCTCTTCCGGCGCATACTTGGACGGCCGGCCGGACGCTTTCCGCGGCCGCAGCGCCGCGAAGCCGCCGGCGTTGAACCGCCGAATCAGCTCCCGCACATACTCTTCGTGGAGATACAATCGCCCGGCAATGGCTCGCGCCCGCATCCCCTGCCCCGAGAAGGCGACCACCTGGGCGCGCCGCAAATACGCTGCCGTCTTCGTCGTCTTCAAGACCCGCGTGAGCCGCCGGCCCTCCGCGAGCGTCAGTTCTCGAACATACAGACACACGTGAACCTCCTTTGGCTCTCACGTCTGTCCGTATTGGATACGAAGTGCGATTAAAGTACAAGATGCTTTTCGCTACGAGGCACTAGCTGGTAACCGGATCGGGACGCCGTTCGAGATCGATGTCTTCGAAACTGTCGAGACGTCCACCGGGGGCGAGGACATCAGAATTCCGTTCGAGATTCAATGAAACGATGAAGCGATGAAGCGATGAAGGATGGACCTCACCGCGTCACGAGTAGCGCAAGCGTGGCCCACGCGCTCGTTGAAATGTACTGCGCGTAGCTCTGTTGCCGCGCCGGCCGTGTCGTCTCGACCCAGCTGCCGTCGCCGAGCTGCTCGCCTATCAGGAAGCCCCGGCCCCGCTCAACCGCCTCCGTCAGGGTTGCCGCATCGAACACGGGAGCTGCCAGCTCTGGTCGTCCTCGCAGCGGCTGTAGGGCCAGCAGAACGAGCGCGGTGTCGAATGGCTCGACAGCCGACGTCAGATAGGCGCCCCAACCGCCGGACGGCGCACGGCCCTCCTTGATCAGCGCCAGACAGCGCCGCCGCTGGGCACCCGCCGCCGCGTCCTCGGCAACTCCCAGCGCGAGGACGACCGCTGCCGCGTCGATGACGGTCTGCACCTGTACCCCACGCACCCACGCGTCGGCGCGCCCGATCGTCCCGGCCAGATCCGGCACCTCTGCACGCGTGAGCACGCGCAAGGCCGCCCATGTGGCCAGGGCGGTGCCGTATGTGGCGGGCGAGCCGATGCTGCCACTCGTGTCGAGCGCCCAGGACCCATCGTCAGACTGGTCGGCGGCGATCAGTGCGGCGGCCTGGGTGAGCGGCACAGGATCGCGGATCTCGCCGGCGAGCATCGCGTCGAGGAGCGCGCCCGCAAACTGAATCCGAGCCAGCTTCGTGTCGGCAAACTCCAGACCGCGCACACTGTCGTCCCACGCCGCGGGAGTCTGCAGCCAGGCGGTCGTGTCCTGCAGCGCGCCCGGCTCCACGTCGTGGCCCAGCCTGATGGCCGTGTAGAGCGCTCTCGCCGCATCACCGTTGTTATGACACGAATAGCAGCTGTTCTCGACCGGCCAGCGCGGCACCTCGCCGGACAGGAAGGCCACACCGCGAGCCTCGGGTGACCCATCCGGCGGCTGAGCAGCAACAAGACACACCGACGCTCCGGTCGCAATTGTCAGGAGCGCGGGGGCGACTGCCATCCACCGCCAGGGTGACCGCCACCGGCTCGGCCTGGTTCTTCCGTGCTGGCCCATGATGCCCATATTGTAGTCAGGACCCGCCTCGATTTCCCCCGAGGAGGGGCGTTTCGTGCTCAGCCCTAAAGCCTGTCGCATCAGAGGCCGATACGAGGACAACGGGACCAGCGGAGGGAGTGGGCGATGGAACGGAACATGGACACCATCGGGCAGTCTGTGGTCGTCAAGGGTCAGGTGAGTGCCACGGCAGACCTGACCATTGAGGGTCAGGTCTCAGGCAAGATCGATCTAGACCGAAACGTGCTCACCATCGGCCCAAACGGGCGGATCGAGGCTCAGGTACATGCCAAGGAGGTGACCGTCCTGGGCAAAGTCGAGGGTGATATCAGTGCGACCGAAGCGATCAACATCCGCGAGACGGCCACGGTCGACGGTGCCGTGGTGGCGCCCCGTGTCGGCATTGAAGAAGGCGCTTCGTTCCGGGGCCACATCGACATCAGCGTAACCATCCCACTGCAGAAGATCATCAGGCGGCTCAAACCAGAGAAGCCACACGTGCGGTTTCTCAGACGACTGGTAGGCAACTCGATCTCGGCGATGCGTCCTCAAGCGGACCCGGGTCCACTGTTTGGCGTCTCACCGAAGATGGCCGCGGCCACGATGAGGATTCTCGTCGATGGTGATTCGCGTCTGAATGAGCACGCAGGCGTGGCCGGCCGTAAGGATTAGAGGCGGCCTCAAAACACGAGCGTCAAGACCGCTACCGCGATCACGGTGCAGAGTAGTTGCACGACGGCTCTGAGCATGGTTCGCGTCCTCCCTGTACAAGCAATCGACGACAGTTCGGGTCGGCTTTACCTCTCTGACGAGAACGGTCAGGCCACTAGTGGCCTGTATCGACTGAATCAGTGGCGGTCGCTGGCGCGCGGCGCCCGCCTGGCAAGGCGCGACGAGGGAGCATGCCGGCCGTATTCGACCGAGAAGCAACGCCGTCAGACGGGATGCCCCGCCCGGCGAACGGTACTGATTCAGTCGATACAGGCCACTAGTTGCCATCCATCAGCAGATCCCAGTGCTGGGCGGCTCTCTCGAGAATACGAGCCTGATCTCCATCCAGCAGGTAGCGCTGACCGACGAGCGTTCGTGCTGCCCCCTCAATCCGGCCGAGAAAGTCTTCGCGCGACTCATAGCGCTCCGCGATCGACAGTCGCGGATCGTTGGTGCGATTGCGCTCGGCGGGTGTGGCAGGGAACGGTATGTACGACCCGGCGAGGGCGACCAGTGTGTCGGGATCTCCCTCGTCGGGATGTGTGAAGTTCCAGCCGGTGTAGGTGGCCAGCGGGACTTCGACCTCGGGATGACGGATACCGGCGGTCTCGTTGCCGTCGACGTCTGTCTGGGGCACGAACAGCGGCAGCGCCACCTCTTCGCCACCCCTATCGTTCAGCCAGGCGTTCGCCATCCGGGTGCCCGCGGTCCGATCGCTGGGAGAGCGAACGTCGGGTATCGACGGGAACTTGACCTCCGCCGGTGGTACCAGGTTGCCGTCAGCCCGCCGGGGGTGCCGACTTGGCGGTGGCTCGACGCCGTGGACGACCCAGTCCTTCATCGCTGTCAATAGGGCCCGCATGCTCCACCAGTAGTCGGTGGGGTTCCCCATCTCCTGTCGGTTGCCGCCCGGTGGAGGCGGGAACGCGCCGGGCCCATGCTGCGTACCGGCGAAAAAGTAGACGCGAACGTTGTCCGGCGGGGTGACATCGTTCTTGCCGTCAGGCGTTGAGTGAACCAGCGACGCCACACGGCCGCCACCCCAGTACTCGACTCCCGTATTCGTATAGAAGATGTATGGCTGGTGCCCTCGACTTCGGTCGTTCCCCAGAGTCCCGTCGACGGCACCTGTCACGGGGTCGCGCAGCGCATCGTCGGCGAACGGAAACGATGTGGCGGTGAACATGCCCTGCGAGACCGGATCGGCGCCTGGCCGGTTCAGGTCGAGTCGCGACGCTCCGGCGGCGTTCGGCATCATGCCGTCGAAGACCTGACGTCCGGACTCGTCGGTGTTGAATCCCAGGTAGAGAAACGTGCGCAGGAAGCGGCCGCTCTGAGAATGACCGAACGCGAGCGTGTGGTCCGCCCTCAACAGGGCCTCGGGTTCGTGCTTGATCCACGAAGCCGCATCACGGACGGCGGCAAAACCGAGACCGCCGACGGGAAAGCCGTCGACCGACGGCACATCGAGATGGATCGGACGCTCGCTCGGCGCGTCGAACTCCCAGCCAACCCAGACGATGGTGTAGCCCTCGCGCATCAGGAAACCGTCACCATACGGCCCCGAGCCGCCGCGATTGAGCCTAAGCACATAGTCCAGGCGGCCCCGGTTCGCGATATCAATCAGCGCCACACCGTTCCCCAGTTGCGAGTTGGTAGGTCTCATGATCAGCAAGTCACCCGTCGCCTCGACCATCCCCCTCCGGTTCCGTTTCGCGCGATCCAGGCCGACGATGACCTGATTCACCGGATTGGCAGGATCAAATGCGAAGGTGATCTCACCCTCGATCTGTTCGTAGGAGCCGGTGTCGCCAAATTGGCGACCATCCTCGATAAGATGCCGCTCGGTGATCTTGACCGATGCGACCTCGGCGTGCAGCGTGGGAACGCAGAGTGCCGCAACGAGAAAGGTGGCCAGGGTTCGCAGCTTGAGCGTCATGGTCGATCGTCCTGATTGAGGTCGTGGATAGTTCTCGATAGAGATCAAGATTACACCAACACACCGACGCCCTCGTGCGGGCGGACCGTCCAGTCACCGGAGCGACGATCGATCCGGTCTACCCGCGAAGGCAATATCGGGCTACGCTTCGTGGACCACCCAAGGCTGATTCAACGGAAACGAGGGAGACGAACATGATCGTGTGGGATCGGTGGATGCGAGCGCCCCAGACTCTGTGGGTGCGACGGGCCATCTTTCAGATTCATCTGTGGACAGGAATCGGCATCGGGCTGTATCTCCTCATGATTTGCGTGACGGGCAGCGTGCTCGTCTACCGAAATGAACTGTTCCGTGCATTCTCGCCCGAGCCCACGGTCGTTGTCGGGTCTGGTGAGTCTCTGACGCCCGAGGCACTGACCGGAGCCGCGCGACGAATCTACCCGGAGTACGAGGTCACGAACGTTCGGATGGGCGAGACACCGAATCACGCGGTCGAGATTTCGCTCAGAGGCGGCGACGAGACGATACGGCGGTTGTTCGACCCCTATACAGCGGAGGACTTGGGGGACCCATTACCGGTCGGGTATCGCGTATCGGCATGGATGCTGGACCTTCATGACAATCTGCTGGGGGGGCGAACCGGTCGGAGAATCAACGGCGTCGGCGCGTTCTTCTTCATCGTTCTCGCTGGCACCGGTACCTTCATCTGGTGGCCCGGCATTCGAAGCTGGCGGCGGAGCCTGACCCCTGACCTGCGTGCGAATTGGCGGCGACTGAACTGGAGTCTACACAGTGCATTCGGCTTCTGGTTCATGCCGTTCGTCCTGATCTGGGGCGTGTCAGGCGTCTACCTCTCTTTTCCGGAGATGTTCCAAGCGACCGTCGACTACTTCGAGCCCTTTGACCCATCCGATCCCGCCGATCGACTAGGTGACCGCGTTCTTTACTGGCTCGCCTACCTGCACTTCGGCCGCCTGGGGGGCCGGGGGATCCCCGGCTGTGATCGCGGCCTGTGCAACGAGACGACCAAGGCCATCTGGGCCGTCGTCGGATTCATTCCGCCGGCGCTGCTCGTGACCGGCGTAGTGATGTGGTGGAATCGGGTGCTACGTCGTGCACCGGAGTGACGCAGAGCCCTCAACCCTGACGTTGGATCTGGACCGAGACCATGCGCCGATGAGCCGCAATGAAACCGGTTAGACAGAGGGTCGCCAGGGCCAGCCTCACGGTGAACCCAGGCAGACTGTTCTCGAGGAACATCGGAGCAACAGTGTCCACGACGAGCAACGCCGCGAGAGCTCCGACGCAGGTCACGAACGTCGCCGTCCACATTCTGATCGCTTGATGTCGCTGAAGGTGATTCCGATTCATCGTGCCTCTCTCATCCGCCGGGGAGTGGGACTACATCGCTGCAGGCCTCGCCTCCTGTAGGGCAATGGGCATGCCAGTCCAGCAATCAACGAGACCGCGAGGTATTTGAAGGGAATCGGATGGCGTCTGGCTGACGTGTGACTACTAGTCGGGCTGCACGCAGAGATCTCTGACAACCTCCGCCTCTTGGACGAAAACGTTTGCGAACCGGCCCCCTACCGAGAGAAGGCCTTGAGCGGCGGGGACACACCGTCGCGGAGCGGCGTGCGCGCCGTATTCATCACCATCGCCAGCAGCGAGTAGTACCCCCTGATCCCGATGGTGTCGATGACCCCCTTCTCTTCGAAGAGCGACACCGCCCGAGCATAGGTCGGGTCGCTGACGCCGTGGGTTCGCAGCAGCTCCATACAGAAGTCGTACACGGTGGCTTCGTCATCCGCCATGCGGTCAGGACGCCGCCCATCGGCAACCGCGCTGATGATCTCGGGACGGAGCCCTGCCCGCTCTGCGATCGGCGCATGGGCGGTCCACTCATATTGCTGTGTCCAGTGACGTGCTGTGATCAGGATGACGAACTCGCTGAGCCTGGGGGGCAACGCGCTGTTGAATCGGACGTAGTCGCCCACGTTGCGCGCACGGCTGAGTATCTCAGGGCTTCTCAGAAGCGGGACGAACGGTCCACCGAAGCCTGTAGTGTCACGCGCCGCCTTGAATTCCTCGACTCCTTCGCGCTGCGCCTCTGTCATCTGGCTGTCAGCGATAGCTGGCATGCGGTCCTGCGCAAGGAGCACCGGCGAGGTGATCAGCACGAGAGCCGTGCCCAAACACACGGCGGTTGCTCGTCCACTATTCAAGTTCTCCATGAGGCATCTCCTCGCATCCGGCCGGGTTTCCATCGGTCGGTCCGTCGTGAGTGTCGCCAAATTATAGGTCCACCCCGCCGGTCAAGCAGATATGACCGAACGGTGCGTCGAGGCGCAGGTAAGTCTCGCATTGATTCCACGGCCACGATTCACTATGTTGCAGCTATAATTTTTTTCTCTCGCCGAGAATCCTATGAATATGACGAAGGCGATCTCGACAGTTCTCTTCGCTGCTGTGGCCGCCGTAGCACTGCACGGTCAGACAGCCGACACCTATGTTGCTCCGCGCACCGAAGGGGGGCAACCCGACCTGCAGGGTGTTTGGAACTTCTCCTCCGACGTGCCGATGCAACGGCCCCGGCAGTTCGGTGATAGGAAATTCATGACGGATGAAGAGGTGGCGCAGATGCGGGCCCGATTGGCCGCAGCCGATGCCGCCTCTGATCAAGCGGTGCCTCAGAGAGAAGGTGGGCCAGGAGGCTACAACGATTTCTGGGTGGAGCGTGCCGGCATTACCGATCACATCCGCACGTCGCACATCGTCTACCCTACCGATGGGCGTATCCCGGCAACAGTCGCAGGTGTCGAAGTTGTTGCTGGCGGTCTTGGACCAGACGTTGAAGGGGAACGTCCTGTGCGCTTTGTGGTGGGTGGCATCGGAAAAGACGGTCCTGAGGATCGTGGCCTCTCAGAGCGCTGCATCGTCGGCTTCAATTCGGGTCCACCGTTTGTCCCGAGCCTGTACAACAACAATGTACAGATCTTTCAAAACACGGATCACGTCGTGATCCTGACCGAAATGATTCATGATACGCGCATCGTACCCTTAGACGGGCGGCCACATATCGATCACGCGATCGGCCAGTGGTCTGGCGACTCCAAAGGCTACTGGGAAGGCGATACGCTAGTGGTGGTGACTCAACGGACTGACCAAAAGTTTCAGTGCACTCGGTACGTCAAGGGATAAGGTCCTCACCGAGCGTTTTACCCGTGTCGATCCTTACACGGTGGATTACGAATGGACGATCGACGATCCGTCCACGTTCACGGACAGGATCACCGCAATTGTTCCGATGACAAAGGTCGCGGGGGAGCTCTTTGAGTACGCGTGCCATGAAGGCAACTATGGCATGCTCAACATCATACGTGGCGCACGTGTCCAGGAGCGCCTCGCGACTGAAACAGGTGCTCGTGAGTGACCCTCACCGACAGACGTAAGACCAGCGGGTGGAGGAAGGGGAAAGTTCAGATGAGCGTTCAGCGTGCCGCTATCGTCCGGGTTCTCGCCATTCTGACCGCGCTCGTGTCAGTGGCGCCGCTATCTGCCGCCGCGCAGCCGTCATCGTCCGCCGCGACGTCGGTGCCGCGTATGCCAGACGGCCAACCGGATCTCCAGGGTGTTTGGGATTATGGCTCCCTGACACCGCTGCAACGACCCGCCTCGCTGGCCGGGCAAGAATTCCTGACCGAGGAGGACGTGTCTGCGCTGGAAGCGCAGGCCGCGGGTCAGGTCGACCGTCCGCCACGCCCCGGCGACCCCGGCAGTTACAACCAGTTCTGGATGGACCGAGGCACGAAGGTGGCTGGAACCAAGCGAACTGCGCTGATTGTCGATCCGCCAGACGGGCGACTGCCTGGCTACGCACCCGACGGAAAGGTGCGGATGGCCTCCCGCGAGGCAGCGCGACGCCGGAACGCCGGTCCGGAAGACCGCGACGTGGACGAGCGGTGCATCCTCGGATTTAATTCCGGACCGCCGATGTTGCCCGGCGCGTACAACAACTTTGTCCAGCTGTTTCAGGTTCCGGGATACGTCGTGATTCTCAACGAGATGGTGAATGACGTTCGGCTCATCCCGCTGGACGGCCGTCCGCCTCTGCCCTCGCAGATCCGCCAGTGGAGGGGCGACTCACGTGGCCGCTGGGAGGGGGATGCGTTGGTCGTCGAGACCCGGAATTTCATGGGTCTTGGAACCGCACACCCTGCGCCTAACATGGAACGCCTCGAAGCTTTAGGTCGGCATCTCGCTCTGGTTGAGCGGTTCAGCCGCCTCGACGCCAACACGCTGCTGTATCAGTTCACGATCAACGACCCGACGGCGTTTGCGGAGCCTTGGAGCGTCGAAATGACGATGACGAAGACCGAGGACACGCTGTACGAGTATGCATGTCACGAAGGTAACTACGGCCTGTTTAACATCCTCGCCGGCGCTCAGGCCGACGAGCGCGCGGCCGATGCCGAGACGAGGTGAGTCACGGCGGCTGAGGGTTTGCTGTAACGGGGCAGGCGCCAGGATGGCGAGCACGAGCAGCCTCGGGTAACGCAAGACCGGGGTTGGCGCGTGGCCGGCGGTTCAACCGCACGATGTTGGACGGGTCCATCCCGGCAGCCGTTGGATTGGACGGTCGACAGGTCAGGGCGTGCTCATCGTGGTTCCTTCGCGCTGACCCTGGCGTATTGTCGGGCGATGATCTCGCGCAGCACCTTCAGATCAACGTCGTCCAGTTTGTTGATATAGAGGCAGGCAACCGATTTCCTGTGTTTGCCCAGCGTGGCGTAGAGCGCGTTCGCGCCTTCGAATTCATCGCCGACATAGAAGGTCATGTTGGCCTTACGCGGCGAAAAACAAGCCGCCGGCGTACTGCCCTCGCGCCCCGACTCATAGACATACCGATGCGCGCCGAAGCCGATGATCGACGGCCCCCACATCACCGGGGGCAAGCCGGTCAGGTCCTTGTAGATCGCCAGGGCGGTCAGTGAATCAGCCCGACGGCGGGGGTTGTCGATCGCAGCGATGAAGTCATCGACAGATGCCGAGGTCGGTTTCGTCTTGTTCTCAGTCATCTCAGCGACGGGGCGTGAGGAGCATTCGGTTCGCCCATCAGTACGCCAGTGGGTTTGGTCGTAGCTGAATGTGATTGACTGCCCCCATCTGTGTCTCGATGTGGGTAATCGGGTCACTTCCGTAGTTCACCCATAGTCCGCGCCCCTTCCATCCGGCATCCACGTCGTCGATTCGCCCGTCGAGGCCACGGCTGAACATGCCTATCGGAAACGGCATGCGGATCATCGTGAACTGCTCGGTAGCGGGGTCGAAAGCGATGAGGGAATCGGAGTTCGTTCCGTTGACGATCACGATGTCGGTACCGAGCCCGAATGTGTTGAACTGATCGACCCACAGGTAGTAATGGAAATCGGCGCTTCCGGTTTCGTCGCCGGTGCCGTGCAGCTTGGGACCTGGGGTCTCCCAGTAGGTAAATGCCTCGGCCTGGGGGTCGAACCGCCCCAGATGACCACTCCCTGTAGCGAACCAAATCGAACCGTCGGTGGCGGCATCGATGCCACGGGGGCCGCGCCCTGGCGTCGGAAGGGAATAGTCGGTGAAGGTCTGGGCGGTTGGATCGAACCTGTCGATCTTGTTACGGGCGCCGCCGCTGCCGACGTGGGCTCGCCACACGGTACCGTCAACCGGACTCACGATGATCCCATAGCCACCGCCGGCGGTTGAGCGCCCCGTTTGCTCGTCAACATCGACCCATGCGCGCTGCGCCTGCTGTTCGGTCTCGAGAGGACGATCTGGGTCGAACGCCGCCGGGTCGAACATACCCAGCGCGGCCGAATCCAGAGACGTCCACAGCCGCCCGTCCGCGTCGAATTGCAGGTGGTGGGTTCCAAACGCGGTGTCGATCAAGACGAACGCCTCAGTGCTCGGATCAAAGTAGCCAAGCTGACGATGATGACCCCCCTCGGCCCAGTCAGCGGCAAGCTGCTCGACCGACTGACGACCACTGCCCGCCACGTCGACGATCACATCGGCCACCCAGGGCGGGTAGTCTTGCTCGCCTCTCACCTGAGTCGTCATCCAGACGTTGCCTTTGTCATCCATCATCGGATTGTGTGGATTCGCGACTTGTGAGTACACCTCGCAACTGCCGAAGCCCCACCGGCCGCTGTACCCGTTCCGGGTGGGAACCTTGTATGAGGACACGGTATGGGTCATGGGGTCGAGGGCCCACAGAAAATCTTGTCCCAGGTCCACACCCCACACCCGTCCGTACGGATACAACGTCGGGTTGCGCTTGTCGGTCGAGATCTCGTCGTGGATGTACGAATCAGGCCTCCCCCACTCCCACTGCGTGACCACGATGTTCCGCTCAACACCAACCGGCCTCGGTGGCGTGGGTGGGAGCTCCCCCGCCGCAATGCGCGAGCCCCAGTCGGCCAGGCTCTGTGTCAGCGCATCGGCTCCGAGCGCGACCGCGCTTGTCGGCATCATGCCGGTGAGCCGAAACGCAGCCTCCCACGCCTCGGGGGTCGTCTGCGACCGCGTTGGACGGGCGCCAAGCTGATGACAGAGCATGCAGTTCAGCTTCATCTGAGCGATCCAGTGGTCTTGACCCGTGAAGCGGTCGGGTACCGCTTCAATCTGGGGAGGATGGTAGAGCGACAGCCAGTAGTTGGCCGGATAGATCTGCGCTGCGGCCTGGGGCGTCGCCGCGTCGACAACGTCGAGCGTCACCTGCTGGCCCCGAGACGCCGCGACTGGCGTCGAGTCACTCAACCCATAGCCGCGGACCCACAGCCTATAAGAGGCCTCGGGCAGATCGGGCAGAACGAAACGCCCCAGCTCATCGGTAACGACAATATCGGCGGAAACGAGTGGGGAGGTCGGATGTTTCAGCGATCACCCAGACCCCCGCCTCAGGCGTCCGACCAGAGGTGTTCAGAACGACTCCACCGACGCTGACGCCATCGATCTGCACACTCTGCGAACGCAGCTCGTCGGCACCGCGGCCCGCAGTCCAGACCGACAAGAGACACGCCAACACCGCCGAAAGGACGGTAGATCTTTTCATCCCGTCGCCTCTCTCGCGTTGACCGGCACTGCTAGAACCATGAGCCCTCGTGCAACGATGGACGCAAATCAGGCGGATTGTACGCCTTCTGGCCAAATAGGCTCCACATCGTTTGAGCTGCTCCTTGACAGCGGCCGACGTGCCGTGTGAAAAGTCAAGACACGTTGGACAGGGAGATCGCGTCATGAGACTCGAGCGTTTCGTTCGCTGGAATCAGATCGTCGTGGCTCTGGTGCTGGGCACGGCCGTCGTCGCTGTCGGGCAAGGACCCTCCCTCGCCGGTCGGTGGGACGCCACGGTCATCGTCAACGACCTTGAGATTCCCTTCCCCTTCGAGATTACCGAGGACAATGGCCGCGTGATGGGGTCGTTCTTTCAACGGTGAGTTGGCGATTACGTCGACAGATGGCACGCGAGAGAACACTCGGCTCGTGCTCGCCTTCGACCAGTACGCATCGAAGATCGAAGCGACCTATACCGACGGACAGCTCGAGGGGCAGTACGTACGTGGTTCCCGCCCTGCGTACGCGTTTCGGGCGGTTCGGGCGGCCAAGTCGGTTGCCGCGAGCTCCGATGCGCCATCTATCGCCGGTCTCTGGACCATTCCAACTGAGAGCAGCAAGGGCGAAAAGGCCTGGCGCTTCATCGTTCGACAGACCGGCGCCGAGGTGTCGGCCGCGATTCTTCGCGTAGACGGCGACACGGGCGACCTCACCGGCTCGTATCGTGACGGCACGTTCGTGGTCAGCCACTTTTCCGGCGCGCGCCCGCAGCTGCTCGAGATCACACTCATGGAAGACGGCTCGTTGAGCCTCCTGCAGAATGGGCAGCGGACATTTGTCGCCGTCCGATCGGACAGCGCGCGAGCCACCGAACTTGACGAACCAACAGATCCGTCGCGTCACACGAGCGTCACAGATCCCACCGAACCGTTTCGGTTCAGTTTTTCTGACCTTGATGGAACGACGGTGACACACGAGGATCCGCGATTCGATGGCAAGGTCGTGCTGGTGAACATCACCGGCAGCTGGTGCCCAAACTGTCACGATGAGGCGCCGTTTCTTTCGAGTCTCTACAAGACCTATCGTGACCAGGGGCTCGAGATCGTCGGCCTCTCGTTCGAGGACGAAGAGCAGCTGGCCAACCCCACGCGGTTGAGAGCATTCATCAAGAAGTACGACCTGCCCTACACCGTCTTACTGGCTGGCGTGCCGGACCAGCTTGCCGAGAAGGTACCCCAAGCGGTGAATCTCAACGCGTTTCCGACCACATTCATGCTCGGTCGTGACGGACGGGTGCGTGCCGTGCACGCCGGCTTCCCCAGCCCGGCCAGCGGGAGCTTCTACACCGAGGCGCAGCATGAGATCACCTCGCAGATTGAGCGATTGCTTGCTGAACCTGCGTCGTCGCATTGATCATGCCCACGACACGCACCGTCGTCGTTGTTCTTCACCTGCTAGGTGCGGGGCTCGTGCTGAGCGGGGTCTCGACCAACGCGCAGCTCCGCAGACCGACGGCAGAGCTCACGCCCCTGGTCGAGCAGCAGGCGATCCAGCCTGGCCAGACCGTGGTGATTGAACTCAAGGTTGAGCTTCCCGAGGAGATTCACGTCCAGTCGGACAAGCCGCGGGATCCCTTTCTCATTCCGACGATCCTCACCTTCACGCTGCCGGAGGGAGTCACAGTAGAGGAGATCACCTATCCGCCGTCCACGGATTTTGTCCAGGCGGGGCAGAAAGAACCGTTGGCGGTCTTCGAGCACGAGTTCACGATCGAGGTCCGGCTGGCGCTGGGCGCTGATGTGTCACCTGGCGAGTTGGTCGTGCCAGGACGTTTTCGATACCAGGCGTGCGATGACACCGTTTGGCTTCCCGCCGGCGACAGCGGAGGTCGAATGGCACGTGCACGTTGAACCGGCGGACCGGCTGGACGCCCGGCGCGTGCTCACTGCTGCCGGTTTCTAGAACCGGTTCTAGAACGCGACGAAACCGTTTCTTCGGGTGGCACGATACCGCCCGAGTCAGGCCTTTGGTTGGTGCGTTCAATGGGTCGATGCAACATGAACCTGACAAGGAGGTTTCATGGTGCGACGACGTGGTCCGCGCTTGACGGCGGCGCAGAAGGCGGAAGTGTGGCGCCGGTGGCGACACGGGGAATCGCTCAATGCCATCGGCCGTGCCCTAGGCCGGATTCCCAAGATGGTGCGCTATGAGGTAGCCCGGACGGGCGGCATCCCTCCCCCGGCGCGCCAACGTTCCCGTCTCGCGCTGACGCTGCCGGAGCGGGAGGCCATCTCCCGCGGCCTGGCCCGCGGGACGTCGGTGCGACAGATCAGCCGCCAGCTGCGGCGGGCCCCTTCGACCGTGAGTCGAGAGGTGCGTCGGCACGGAGGGCGGCGGTGGTATCGGGCGGCCAGAGCCGACACGGCGGCGTGGGGGCGCGGCCGACGGCCCAAGCGGTGTCGCTTGGCGACGTACCCTGCGCTGCGTGACGCGGTAGCCACGAAGCTCGCACAGAAGTGGTCGCCCCAACAGATCGCCGGCTGGCTCCGTCAGGCGTATCCTGATGATCCGACGATGCACGTGTCGCACGAAACGATCTACCTGAGCCTGTTCGTGCAGAGCCGCGGCGTGCTCAAAAAGGCGCTGCAGGCGCAGTTGCGTCAGCGACGCACGATTCGACGTCCGCGTGCCGCGGCGCCGAAGACGGGCGGCTACATCGTCGGGGCCGTCTCGATTCGCGAGCGCCCCGCGACGGTTGAGGACCGCGCGGTGCCGGGACATTGGGAGGGCGACCTGATCGCCGGCGCGCGCCAGTCCTACGTGGCGACGCTAGTCGAGCGGCACTCGCGCTACGTCTGTCTCGTCCGGCTGGCCGGGCGCACGACGCGCACGGTCGTGCGAGCGCTCACCGAGCACGTGCGGCGGTTGCCCGACGGCCTCATGGCCACGTTGACCTGGGATCGCGGCCTGGAACTGGCGGCCCATCGCACGTTCTCGATCGCCACCGGCGTGCAGGTCTATTTTTGCGACCCGTACAGTCCGTGGCAGCGCGGCACCAACGAGAACACGAATGGTTTGCTCCGCCAGTATCTGCCGAAGGGGACCGACCTCGCCCGCTACACACAGGCTCAACTGAATCGAATCGCGCGCGAGCTCAATACGCGGCCACGCAAGACACTCGGCTATCGGACGCCGGCAGATATACTCGCGGAATCCGTTGCATCGACCGGTTGAATGCGAGGATCCAGATAGGAATAGACGACGACCTACTCCAGTGCTCCTTCCGTTGACGTCGGTGTTGTGATCGACTCAATGATCCGCTTGTAGAAGTCGTTTGCCGCCCGACCCTGGTGCCAGCGCCACACCACTACCAGGTCGTGCTCAGGGTCAATCCAGACGGTGTTCGAGCCGTGGCCGCTTGCGCGATACGCGCTCCCCGGCGCGTCGGGCCACGCCTGACCATCCGTGTTGAGCCACCAGAGGTACCCATAGTCGGGCCCGACGTCGCCTCGAGTGGTTGCCTGTTCGATCCACTCCTCGGAAATCAACGCCCGGTCCTTCCACTTCCCACCGCGCAGCATCAACAGACCGAACCTGGCGTGGTCGTAGGAATTGATCCAGATGCCGCCACCCCAGCGGGTCCCACCGGTGACAGACTGCATCTGCTGTCCGTTGAGCCCGACCCATGAATTCTCGTACCCCAGATACCGCCAGGTATCGGAAGCCCCGATCGGATCCATGATCTCTTCCTTCAATACCTCGGGGAGCGGTTTGCCAAACAGACGCATCAACGACAGCGCGAGTCGGTTTATCCGTACGTCGTTGTATTCGTAGTAGGTCCCGGGCTCCTGCAACTCGCGCGGCTCACGCTCGCCATTACCGAAGGCCTCGGTGCCAACGAAGTCGTGTTTCTTACCCCAGAGCTCGCCTTCCCACTCGGTCGTCTGTTGAAGGTGATGATGCCAGGTCACCGTCGCGTTCTGCGACGAGTCGTATCCGCCATCGTCGATATATTCGCGCACCGGGTCGTGGACATCGCGGATCAACCCTCGGTCGACCGCCAGGCCGGCAAGTGTCGAGAGATAGCTCTTGGCCGCACTATACGTCGGGTCGACCCTGGTCGAGTCGCCGAACTCCGCCACGAGGTAGCCGTGTCGGAGAACCAAGCCGTTCGTGTGGGCCCGCTCGTCCGGAATCGGGCCGAGCAGACGACCGAAGATCGTCTCCTGATCGGAGAAGTCCATCGGCTTGCTCGTTTCCTGAGACTCGGCGAACTCGATTGCAGCGACGAGCGCTGACGAGTCCATCCCGACCTCTTCGGGTGTCCTACGTTCCCAGTCACCCGGTGGCGGGTAGTAGGCCAACTGGGCCAAGGCACTCCCCGACACCATCAGCAATACGAAGGCGACGACCGACGCGAAGCGTGCAGTTCTCATCAGTGCCTACTTTCCAAACGGGTCCTGGCCGATTCGGCCACGCGTGCGGTGGTGGATCGCTTGACGCATTTCAGGGGCATTCTAGCAGCCCGTGGTGTAAGTCGCGCGGCGTATGCGCGACCCGATGGGCCTACTGGCGGCTCATCTCAGAGCGGAACGCCAGATCAAACAGACTTCGACCTGAGCCTCTTCAAACGACGCTCGTTGACCGTCCGCCACCGGACTCAGGCGATACTCTGTCAGCGTCAGCTGGCCTCGACCGAACGTGCGAACTTCCGCCACCACCGAGGCCGGCGTCGCAGACCCTTCGTACTCGAGCGACCGACCCACTTCAGGCGAGAAAATGAACTCTCGTGTCTCCTGTGGCGCATTGACGCTGCCGTCGTTTGGCCCGGTGTTCGATGCGTTCCGGAAGTGCCAACCTTCCACGTACCTGGGATTGGGCACAAAATGCCAAGGTGGGGTCAGCCGCGCGAGATTCTCGTTGCGGCCGCGCTGTTGCACTTCTATGACCCACCCGTAGTCGTTCGGCTCCAGAACGAAGAAATACTCGCTGCCGAACGCAGTTCGCAGCCTCTCGCCGGCTTGCAGGGTGCCACCGATGTTTCGGACTTCATAACCATCGGGCGCAATGCAGCTCGCCTCAGGCTGTGCGACAGCAAGAAGCAACAAAGTTAGTCCGACCATACCCTCAGTTCGCCCGCATCACTCGCAATGCACCTACCTGGCGCACCCATCGTGCCGGATGGCGATGTGAGGACGCTATCAGACGAAACGGGCCATCGTCACTCGATAGCACCGCGCCATCCTGCTGGACGGCCAGCAGCACATGTGAATCGATGAACTGTGGATCGAGTTCGGCCAAGGCATAGACGACCGAGTATCCGTCTGCGGCTTCAACAATCACGTACTGAGTGAGACCGGGCCCGTGGCCAAACGTAACACCCGCACGCTCCAGCACGTCCGCCAGCCACGGCCCCTCGAATCTCACAGTCCGGTCCCCGTCGCGAACCTCGACAAGATGTTGTGGAAGTGCTGTCAGGTCACCCTCGGACAGCACCACAGTCGTTGAGATGACATCGCCGCTAACCTCAAGGGTTTGAGCGTCTGCCACGCCCGCACTCACAAGGATGGCGGCGAGCGCGAGGCGAAAGGTAGTCATGCACTCTCCTCTTCACAGCCACCTCTATCGGTGGTCGAGTCGGGAGCCGACAGTCGGGGCCATGGACGTAGCGGGTTAGATACGCGCATTCTACGTCCAAAGCCGGACGATAGGTGCATGCGCCTCGGGTGGCGCTTGCGTGGTCAGAGGCGTGAGGCGAAGAGGTGACGTGCGGGATACGGACTGTTCGCGTTACTGCCCCGTTTGCTCGAGAACCTTCGTGTACCACATGATGCCGAAGTTGATGAACGGGTCGTCATCCACCGAGATTTGCTGGTTCACACGATAGGCGGCCGGCGAGGTGTAGTAGCTGCGGCCCTTGATCAGGATCTTCGAGTCGTTGTGGTATATCGGCTCAGGTGTCTCCCAGAACTGGCTGTAGTGGCCGCCCAGGTCGCCGCCGACCGGGCCCGGCTGCAGCAGGGTGAACCCGGTGTCGTACACCACGTATTTGGTCAGATGTGAGCCAAAGGGCCCAGACTCGAAGAACATGATGCCCCTGCCGCTCAACGATCCGTCAGGCCCCTCGAGTTCCACCGTGACATCGAAGTAGCGGCCGTTCTCGATATGTCGAATCGTCTCGGTCCCGGTGTACGTCCCGCCCGGCAACAGCGGCGTGTCCAACGGGGCCCACTCGATCTCCCACTCGCCAACAAAGTACCGCATGTCGAACGTCGGTATCATCTCGTCGCCGGTCGTCGGTCCCCCCTGTGTGGCGCCCGGCTGCGGGCGCTGTGCCTCGCTCGTCACGACCGACAGGCTCGACACGAACACCACCAGCAGCACCAGTACCGCTTTCTTCATGCCTGTACTCCGCTTTGAATGAAATGGAATCGCGCGTTGGTTGAGGCGAATCGCGCGCCCGGACCCGATTGGACGGACCAGTGTGGCACGGAGGTGCCATTGTACGGAGGGCGCCGCAAACAGGTCAAGGTCGCAACTGACATCGCGAGGTTGATCGGTTGATCGGGCACGTCATCGTGTGGTACATATGGGCGCCTCGAGGCGGTGCATGCCAGGAGAAAACACGTGAGCAAGAAATGGGTGACCTTCGCTCCGTCGCTCGGGTTCGCCTTGCTCATTCCGACGATCGTCGGTGCACAGGACCCGGATCTCACCACCCCGACGGTCAACATCGTCTCGTCGGTTGGCTGCGCGACGCAGGACGGCGCGACCTGGACCCTGACGCGCGCATCCGAGCCAATGGTCACAGGTGTGCCCTTCTCCAGCACCGCAGAGATCGAAGAAGCCAAGAGTACCCCGCTGGGCTCCAGCACCTACACCCTGATCGGCGTGGCCGACTTCCTGCCGGTCGATGGGCTGTTGGAGCAGTTCCAACGCGCCGAATTCACCGCCACCGAGTCGGTCAATTCGACCGGGGCTCTGGTGTCTGGGCACCAGGTGCTGGTGAAGGGGCTCTTCATCGAAGACCCGGAGAACCAGCGGATTAACCTGACCTCTGTCATCGGTCTCGCCGAGAGTTGCGGCTGATTTCTCCTGGTCTTGCGCTGGCCTGCGGTCTGGTTCACCCCGAGACTCCGTCCCAAAGGGCTGTCCCTCAGATTGTTCCTGTTGACGGGGGTCGGGTCGCGATGTATCTTTCGGTTACTCACTATTAGGTGTAGATCCCGTCCGTTATTCGAAGCGCGTCCGTTCCGCACGGCCGTGGAGGGAAACGATGAAGAGCTTGCTGACAATCGTCGGACTGGCGGGGTTGGTCATCGTGGTGATGGGAACAGGGGCGAGTGCCGCCGAGGCCGAGGGCGTGCCGACCTTCAACACGCACGTGGCGCCTATCATCTTCAACAACTGCGCCAACTGCCATCGGGACGGCCAGGTGGCCCCGATGTCGCTCACCTCCTACCAACAAGCAAGGCCGTGGGCCAGAGCTATCAAGTCGAAGGTCCTCGCTCGCGAGATGCCGCCGTGGTTCGCCGATCCCCGCTTCGGCAGTTTCAGGAACTCGCGCGGCCTGAGCCAAGAGGAGATTGACACGGTCGTCGCGTGGGCAGACGCCGGGGCTCCAGAGGGCACTGGCCCGGCTCCCGAACTGCCGGGCTTTCCGGAAGGGTGGAGCCACCCCGAGCGGGCACCCGACGCCATCGTCGAGATGCCCCTCGAACTCGACATCCCGGCCGACGGCGAGGTCCCCTACCTGTCAGTCTGGGTAGAGAACCCCTTCGACGAGGACAAGTTCATTGAGGCCATCCAGATGCGCCCTGGCAACATGGCAGTCGTGCATCATGCCGGCGGCTACAACAAGGCGCTGCCACCGGGCACGCGGCTCGGCGAGACGCAGGCGTGGAGGGGTGGGCCGATGATCCCCTTTCCTGTCCCGATCGACGAGGGAGAGACCGACGACGCCGAGCGGGACCGCCAAGCGCGGAGCGTGTTCCGACCCAAGCGCACCGATCTCCTACAGATCTACGTGCCGGGCGGAGGGGTCCAGGTGTTTCGGCCGGGCGTAGGCAAGCGGATCCACAAGGATCGGTACTTCGTGTTCCAGATGCACTACGCCGTGACGGGGAAGCCCGAGTCGGATCGTACCTCCCTCGGGTTCTGGTTCCAGAAAGAGCCGACACATCATGAGGTGGTCACCCAGTTCCTCGTGGACACACACATCGTCGAGACGCAGCAGCGGACGGCCGAGGTGAGTGGGGCCGGCGTCCAGGAAGAATTGGACCGGAGGCCGCCGGCGATCCCGGTCATCCCGCCCCAGATCGCCGACTGGAAGATCACCGGCATCAACGCCGTGACCGACGACCTGACCCTCTACGGTCTGTGGCCACACATGCATCTCCGCGGCAAGGATATGACCTACATCGTGACATTCCCAGACGGCAGGGAAGAGATCATCCTGAACGTGCCGAATTACGACTTCAACTGGCAGGTGCAGTACGAATTCGAAGAGCCGCTGCCCATACCGGCCGGTAGCACGATCAAGGTCGTCGCGCACTACGACAACAGCCTCGGGAATCGGTACAACCCCGCGCCTGACAAAGAGGTCTACTGGGGCGAGCAGAGCTGGGACGAGATGTTCCAGCCCTTCATGGAATATTCAATCGACAAGCTTGATTTCAGCCTGGAAGCGAAACCCACGACGGAAGAAGGCACTCAGCCATAGCCCGCACAAGCGCCATGTGACCTCACCCTCGGGAAGTGGCGTGGCCGTGACGATACCGCCTTAGTACTGTGCCGCACGAATCCGAAACAGCCTCGTTGCCGTTCGGATGAAGAGACTGTCACCCGACAGGGCTGGTGTGGCCAATGACATCTCGTTGAGGGCGTTTACACCGACCTCACGGTACTCTGACCCAGCCGCGACCACGAAGGTCTCGCCCTCCTCGCTCAGAAAGAACACTTTGTCGTCGTAGGCCCACGGGGACGTAGCAAAGGTGCGCCCGCCGCCACCAACGCGAGCCCTGTAGACTCTCGCTCCGCTCAATGCGTCGAACACGTTGAGTACACCATTGTCGAGGACCGAGTAGGCATATCCCTGATACACCAGCGGTGACGGCACATACGCCGTCGCCGTTTTCTGGGACCAGATGACATAGTCGTTGCTCGTCTCACCGGGGCGCAGTGTAATGGTTCCGCTGGCTCCTGGGCGCACGGCAAACATTGGACGGTTCGGTCCGCCCTGAGCGCCCGTTCCAAAGTACAGCACGTCATCAACTGCCAGCGGTGTCGGGATCGCCTGGCTCCCGAGCCCGCCGAGACGCCACAACTCCTGCCCGCGCGTGCTGTAGCTAATCGCCTGCCCGAGACCAATCGTCACGACTTCAGTCCGATCGGCGTTCCTCCACACGAAGGGTGTCGCCCAACCTGACGAAGCGGCCCCCTCGACTGCCGTCCGCTCAACCGCCCAGGCCTCCTCACCGGTTGTCTTGTCGAGCGCTGTCAAGAACGGCCGTTCTTCGTTGTCGCTGAGCACATACACATGCTCCTCGTCGAGCGCCGGAGAGGCTGCCGGGCCGAAGTCGTAGTACATAGGATGCGAGTCAAAGGTGCGCGACCACAGCAAGTTCCCATCCATCGAATACGCGAACAGCCCGATGTTCCCGAAGTAGACATATACCCGCTCCCCGTCGGTGACCGGAGTCTCGGTGGCGTAGGTGTTCTTGCGATGCCGTCCGCCGGGCGGGAGACCGGTGTGCACCGTGTGTTCCCAGAGGACCTTCCCGGTCTCAACATCGAGGCAATAGAGCATCCGCCGGACTGATGGAGAATCTGGTGTTGTGGTCTCGACATCTCTTGCCGACACCAGAGCCATCGCCTCTTCCGCGCTCAGGCCCTGTCGGAGTGCCTCGTCATACAGCTCCATACCGAAGATCCCGGCCGACGGAGACATGAAACGGCCGTCGCTGATGGCCGACGTCACGAAGAGCCGATGTCCCCGGACGATCGGTGATGACCACCCCCGACCGGGGACCTCGTTCACCCACGCCACATTCTCGGGACCGACCATCTATCAGGAAGCCCCAAGCCGTGGGCGACCCCGTCCCCGCCAGGACCCCGAAACTGTGTCCATTGGGAGGTCTGTGCATCGACTCGACATAGACCCACCACGCTGAGGACAAAAACGACCAACCCCACCCACGATCGTCGCTCCGTGACCCGCAGTATCGCGTTCACCTCACCCATGCCGCCTCCACCGAGGGGGGCTTCGAGTTGGTACGGGCCGAGGGTCGTGCCAGATACGAGTGCCATGGTTGTGATGCGATCATGAGGGCTGCATCAGGCCCGCATCCCGCAGTAGCTCCGTCGTGCGTTCGTACTCGTAGGTCGTATGTCAAGGGCGGAGCAAAACTAGACCACCGTGGCGGAGGAAAACTAGACCATCTGGCAGTAGGTCGGAGTGCCTGAAAGCGGCGTCGCGGGGGGAAGCTTCAGGATGCCGGAGCGGCCGCGGGCTGGCGGGCTTTCTTGCTGTGTTCGAGGCGATAGCTCTCGCCGTTCAGCTCCAGGATGTGGACGTGATGCGTCAGCCGATCGAGCAGCGCGCCCGTCAGCCGTTCGGAGCCGAAGATCTCGGTCCATTCGTTGAAGGGCAGATTCGAGGTGACCAGCGTCGACGCTTGCTCGTAGCGCTGGGAGAAGATCTCGAATAACAGCTCGGCGCCGGTCTTCGATAACGGCACGTAGCCGAGCTCGTCCACGATCAAGAGGTCCTGTTTCGCGAGCTGTTTCTGCACACGCAGCAGGCGCTTGTCATCCCGGGCCTCGAGGAGTTCGTTCACGAGCGCGGCGGCGGTAGTGAAGCGCACCCGATAGCCTTTCTGACAGGCCGCGAGTCCCAACGCGAGCGCGAGATACGTCTTGCCCGTGCCGGAGTTGCCCAACGCCAACACGTTCTCTCTGCGGTCGAGATACTCCGAGCGGGTCAGCTCCAGCACGAGGCGTTTGTTCACCGACGGGATCGCACGGAACTCGAAGGTCTCGAGACTCTTCAAGACCGGGAACTTCGCGGCCTTGATGCGGCGCTCGGTGGCGCGCTGCTCGCGATCGAGGAGCTCGAGCTCGCAGAGGCGGAATAAGTAGCGCGAACAGTCCAGCCCTTCTTGGGCGCAGTGCCGCGCCACTTTGTCGTACTCGCGCAAGAAGGTCGGCAGGCGGAGGGCCTTGAGATGCGCCTCGAGCAGTAGGGTGGGTTTCGTCATCACTCGGCCCCCAGGAGTGCCAGGTAGTTCGCGGCCGCGGTCGTGGCCACGCGGGCGACCGGCAGATGCGGATACTGCGCCAGATTGAGGCGGGCCGGCCGGGGGTCGAGGCGGCACAGCACGAGATGCTTGACGGCGTCGAACCCGATCGCCCCCAGGCGCACGGCGTCCTGGACGGCGCCGCGGACGTGGTCGAGCCGAAAGTCCTCGAGCAGCCGCAACACCTGCACGTACTCGCGCGTGCCCGGCTTACCCAGCCGCGCCTCTAAGAGACGCCGCAGCCGGAGGAACTCCTCTGGCAGCGCCCACCCGGCGAGCGGTGCCGCTTGATGGAGTGCCCCCGTCTTGCGCTCCAACAAGGCCAGGTAGTGCCGCGGATCGAAGATCAACTCCTCCCGCCCGTAGCTGCGCCGATGCCGGGCGATCTCGTCACTCCCGCACACGATCACGACGTCGTCCACCGAGCCCTTCACTAAGACCTCCCGGTGGCCGTAGGCGGTCGGCACCGAGTAGTCGTTGCGGCGGTCGCGCACCAGGGACAACGACGTGACCCGCGTCGGGCGCGTCTCGCGGGCGTCATATGGGACCGGCGGCAATGGCAACAACGCCGCGCGGTCGCGCGCGAAGCGCTCCCCGATCGTCTCCGTGTGCCGCCGCAGCCGGCGCCCGCGCCGCGCGCGGCACTGGCACGCGAGGTCGGCGTTCAACGCGTCCCAACTGTCGAACCGTGGAATCGGCACGAAGAAGTTGCGCCGGGCGTAGCCGACCAGCCCTTCCACTTTCCCTTTGTCGTTGCCCTTGCCCGGGCGTCCGAAACGATCGTCGAATAAGTAGTGCGACTGGAGCTCGCTGAAGACCTGCGTCCGCTGGCGCGTGCCGTCCCCGAGGATCCGCGCCACCGCCAGCTTGGTGTTGTCATAGACGATGCGCCGCGGCACCCCACCGAAATAGCGAAACGCGGCGTTGTGCCCGTCGCAGAACGCCTCCGTGGTCTCAGCCGGAAACGCCTTCACGAACCCGTCGTCGCTGTGCGGGAGATCGACGACCAGGTAGTGCGCTTTGCATTCGACGCCCGCGATCACGACCAGTGCTTCGCCGAAGTCGGCTTGGGCGTCGCCCGGCGGATGCGCCAGCGGCACGAACATCTCCTGCCCGCCCAGCCGCCGCTCGCGCACGTAGGTGTTGACGATCGTGTCGCCGCCCGTGAAGCCGTGCTCCGCCCGTAAGCGCTCGCCGATGCGCTTGGCCGTGTGCCGTTGCTTCTTCGGACGGGACTGATCCTCGCGGAGGATCTGATCGATGATCCCCGTGAAGGCGTCCAGCTTGGGACGCCGGATCGGCTGCGCCCGGCGATACCCGGGCGGCCGGCGGTACCGCAGCATCTTGCGCACCGTCTCGCGGGCCAGCCCGAAGTGGCGCGCCGCCGCGCGCTCGCTCAATCCCTCCACATACACGCTGCGCCGCACCGCCGCATAGAGCTCCACTCGATACATCCCTCCTGTGTTCCACAAAACACCCTGGGAATGCTCGGTGGACCACGCGAGCGGTCTGGTTTTCCACCGCCCTCAGGCGGCTTCATCCCGCCGCTCTGTAGTCTATTTTTGCTCCGCCGTTCTCAGACGCGCAGTCGGTGGCCCGCGCGTACGACGTCGGGGCAACGGACTTCTATGCCAAGCCGGTCAACTGGCGGGTGCTCCGTGAACGTGTCAAATACATGCTTCGGGCCAAACGCGATGCGGACGAGCTGCTGAAGCTCGCCCACTACGACATCCTCACCGGCCTGCCCAACCGGATGACCTTCCGAACCCAGCTGAAGCGGGGACTCCGCCTCGCCGAGGAGCAAGGGCGGCTCCTGGCGGTCATCTTTCTCGACCTGGACGGGTTCAAAGAGATCAACGATACGTTCGGCCACGGATTCGGAGACCAGATTCTCAAGCGTGTGGCGGACCGACTCACCCACAGCCTTCGCGCCGGAGACACGCTGGGGCGTGCGAAACGTCCCGAGTCGACGCTGGTCGCGGGTCGGTTCGGAGGCGATGAGTTCACGGTCTGCGCAACCGATATCCAGGACGTCGAGGCGGCGACAACCGTCGCGGACCGAATCCGGGACGCCTTTGCCGGCCCGTTCCAGTTGGACGGACGCGAGGTCTTCGTCACGGCAAGCACGGGCGTGAGCGTCTATCCGTTCGACGGGATGGACGCGGACACACTACTCAAGCACGCCGATGCCGCTATGTACGATGCCAAGGCCCGTGGCCGAAACAACCACGCGCTGTATCGGCCGTCGATGAGCACCAGAGCGTCAGAGAAACTGGCGTTGGCCGGCGAGCTGCGGCGAGCGCTCGACCGCGAGGAGTTCCGGGTGCACTACCAGCCCAAGGTGGAGTTTCTGAAGGGGACCGTTGTGGGAGCTGAGGCACTCATCCGCTGGCAACATCCGACGCGGGGCCTGCTGGCACCGGCTGACTTCCTCGGGCTTGCGGAGGAGATCGGACTGGGTCCGCAGATCGGTGACTGGCTACTGCGGACGACCCTGTCGGACTGCCAGCGACAAAGTGAATCTGGAGGTCGGGTCTTTCCGATCGCTTTAAACGTCTCCAATTCTCAGTTCCGCGTCAGCGGACTCGTGGACCAGCTTACGCAAGCCCTCGCGAGCTACGGGCTCGACCCGAGTTGCCTCGCGCTGGAGATCACCGAGGATGTGGTCATCCACAACCCTCGCGCAGCCCGCGAGCAGTTGGCGGCCTTCAAGGCCTTGGGCATCAGTACCGCCATCGATGATTTCGGGACCGGGCAGTCCTCACTGAGCACCCTGCGGGGGCTCCCGGTCGACGGGCTCAAGATCGACCGCTCGTTTGTCAGAGACCTGGACAGCAGCGAGAGTGCCCGTGCGATCACGGCGAGCATCATCGATATTGGCCACCATCTCCGTCTGACGGTGATCGCCGAGGGCGTCGAGACAGAGGCGCAGGCGGCGCTGCTCGGGGCAATGGGATGCGACCAGGCACAGGGATTCTTGTTCAGTCAGGGGCTGCCTTCCGAAGAGTTCAGGCAGTTCGTTGAGGAGTATGCTGAGGTCGGCATGCGCCATACGTCATGAGGGATCCGTCATGAGTCAGGGCGTGGGCCCTCAACGCGTTGAGAGCTCGGGCCCTTGTGCCGGGCGGGTGGCGCGGCCGCGATATACTTCAGCGGTTGCCAGCGCGTGGTGGAGTCGTCGGTGAACGGAGACGGAAATACAGAACAAAGATTCTGCGAGGGTGCCGTGGCCGCTCCGGAACAGGCTCTTCGCAGCTGCGTTCGAGCAGCTGTACTACCGAACGCACCGTAAGAAGATCTGTCGAAAGATTCTCGAGCCCGACCTTCTCGACGGTCGAGTCTATGGAATCGACGACTTTCTAACCGACATCAACCAGTACTTCGAGCGTCCCCACGAGTTTTACCGAACGGCCGCCCAGCCGGAATCGGTCTGCCTTCGAGACGGGCTCCATCCCCGTCACACCTTGCCCGTCCCCGAGTCGGCTCACATGATGCTGTTCGACTCGCCGCTCCCGTCAGGGGATACCACGAACGACGTCGTCCCGTTCAAGCTGTTCCGCCGTCCAGACACTCGGTCTGAGGTCCTCGTCCTATTCGTTCCGGGCTGGGGTCGTGAAAACCAGCGGGTGGAAGATGAGATGTGCCTTCGCCTCATGGCTCGTGGCATCGACGTCGGCCTCTTGACAACACCGTACCATCTCGCTCGAACGCCCCCTGAGTCCTACAGCGGCGAGTACTTCATCAGCTCGAACGTCTTCTGGACCATCGCTAACTTCCGACAGCTGGTGTCCGAGATCCGGGTGCTGATCCAGTTGATGCGGGAGCGCTATCGATTCATCGGCCTGCTCGGTATGAGTAGCGGCGGGTTTCAGTCGGGACTCGCTGCCCTGTGTGAAGAGGTCGATTTCCTCTTTCCTCTGATGACCGGCTGTCATCTCGGCAGCATCACGTGGCAGGGGCTGATCACGCGGTACATCAAACGAGACCTCGAACAGCGGGGCATCGACGAGGCGGCGCTCAACCGGGTCTGGAGCATCACGGATCTCGCCGTCGTGGGCAGGCACACGAAGGCCAGAACGATCAAGCAGTACGTCGCGCTCTATGACACGGTCGTGCCGACTCGCTATCAGGAAGAGCTATGGGTCGTCTATGGGAGACCTGCCAGGTTTGACATGCGCAGTGGGCACTACAGCTCGTACTTCTACCTACGCAGCGTGATGGACGACATTGCCGGGGTGATCCAGGAGGGCACTTCCTAGTGTCCTGACGCGTACGCGCGGACGCAGTTTCGACCCGCATGTTTCGCGGAATAGAGACCGTCGTCGGCTGCCTTGACCAGTGATGCGACGCTATCAAACGTGCCACCGTCGTGAGTCGCGACACCGATGCTGCAGGTGATACCCAACTCCTGGCCGTCGTCACGCTTACGCACCCGGGCTCGTGCGCCACGGCGTGCCGCGCCTCTTCGGCCGCCGCGACCGCAGCTCCGACGTCGGCGCCTGGACAGACCACGGCGAACTCTTCACCGCCGTAGCGGAAGACCTGCCCTCGATCACCCACCGCTGCGCTCAGCGTGGCCGCGAACACCTTCAGCACACGGTCGCCGACGGCATGCCCGTGGGTATCGTTGAACGTCTTGAAATGGTCGATGTCGACAAAGAGGACGCTGAGGGGACGGCTCGCAGTCGCCGAGCTGAAGCACTCGGCGACACACGCATCAAACGCTCGGCGGTTCAGGGACCCGGTCAACGAGTCGGCATTGACCTCATCGACGAGCTGTTTGGTCCGTTGTTGCGAGTGCAGCGTGATCTGCATCAGCGCCTCGTTGGCGCGGGCGAGGATCTCTTCCGCATTTCCGAGATTGCCGGTCGGGAGGTCGAAGAGCCGAGCCATCTCGTCGGTTTGCTGGTGAATCTCTCGGAGCATCTGGTCTGCGAGCTCACTCCCGACATCGAACCACGCGCCGCTCTGCGTGTGGTAGAGCTCCAGCGCCCTGCCGGCGGTCTCTTCGCTGAGGAAGACCTCGGCGACGCGGTTACCGAGCGCGACGCAGCGCACGAGCGGGAGGACATCTTCCTCAGCGGCGTCTGGGTTCTCGTGGAATCGGATCGCTGCAACCAGCATCGGCGGAAGGTTCCACCGTTCAGCAAGTGCGGCCCCGACCTCCGCGTGATCCATACCGAATGTGTCCTCCTCCAGCCGACCGAGCGACGCATGGTCGGCGCCCGCCTGCCGCACGAGCCGCGTGTACCCATCCCCCAGAGCCTGACTCATCGCGACCATTCCGAGGTCCTGGAGCAAACCGCCGAGGAACACCTCTTCTCGTCGTGCCATTCGTAGATGCTGACTCAGTGTGCGCGCGGCCGTCGCCGTATAGAGGCTCCGCCGCCAGTACCCGACGTGGTCGAAGCTGGTGTCTTCGGGGCGCCGCAGGGTGGTGACCAACGAAAAGCCAAGCGCGAGGGTCTTGACGGCGCTGAGCCCGAGCACAAGGAGGGCACGGGTAATCGTGCTGATCGTCTGTGACTGCCCATACAGGGCCGAGTTGGCGGTTTTGAGGATCTTGCTCGACAAGGCCGGATCGTGCCGGAGCGTCTCGGCGATCCGCTCCATGTTGACGTCTTGCTGAGCGAGGCCGAGGACCTCGACCGCGATGGCCGGGAGGCTTGGCAGCCGGGGCGATCTAAGAACCGTGTCCAGCGCGTCCCGTTCCACGAGCGAAGTTCCCCCGCCAGCGACGTGAAGTCATCGAGTATATAATCGTGCAGACTCTATACGACTTTAGGGGACGAAGACAGACACACAGAGGTTCCTGAGCACAAGCGACCACCGCGGTGACCTGGCTTCAAAGCCGGGAATCCCGCGGAAAGGCAAGTCGTCTTCGTGTTAAATTCTTCTGACGGCTGGTGGCTGTAAGCGACTGCACCGGCGGCGGCGTCTGCCTGAATAGACGAATTCCTAGCATTCTCGGCCATCCGGCAGGCCTTGACGTCAGGCTCCGTGGCGGAGCGAGTCGTCCGGTGCCGGTCCGACTGGAGGTACCATGAACCGCATCGTTCTCACTCTCACGCTCATGATTCTTGGCGCGCTTGCGCTCCCGACAAGCGGGTACGCGCAGACGACCGCGGAAACCATCGAACGGGCCCTGGCGGCCGCGCCAGGTCGTGCGGCGGAGGGGGCCGCTGTGATCACGTGGAACGCGGATCACACGTACGAGACTCTGAAGGAAGGCACCAATACCTGGGTCTGCTACGACAAGTCGGGTGAGCCAGGAACACGGGCGCCTTTCGCGGTGCAATGCACCAGCGCCGGCAACCTCGACCGTGTGGCCCAGAACCGGAAGTTCCAGGCGGAAAGCGCCGACGGCGAGGCGATGCAGGCGATGCTGGACGGCGCCGAAGCCGACGGAACGCGTGTGAAGCCCGAGTTCGGCTCGCTGTTTATCTCGATGAACGGCGAGGACCAGGCGAGCGCTCGAATCCACGCCACGATCGCCGTTCCCGGTGCCACCCCCGAGTCGATCGGTCTGCCTGATAATCCCAGACAGGGTGGTGCGTGGCTCATGAACGCGGGCACGAGCACGGCCCACATCATGACACCGGGGCACTAGAACCGGTTTCGCACCCTCTGCCGCAGCACCGAGGACGGCGGGCTGCCCCGCAAGACGCGAGGTGGGGCAGACTGGGCGTCTGTACCGACGCAGCAACGCCGTGGGCGAGCTGTGTTTATCGAAGTCGCTCGACGACCTCGGGAAACAGGATTCGCAGCAGCGACCGGTGTGACCGTGTCGTCTCATCGAAGCCGGTGGCGTGTTCGTATCGGCGCACCGTGTCCAGTGCCTCCGTCACCGAGGGCTTTCGCGTCGCCTCGAACTCCACGCAGCGGACGGCTCGCGAATCGGTGGTGGCCCGATAGTGGACCACTTCGATATCCGGGAAGTACCACACCATGAGGTCCTTCCGCAGGGCGCCGCTCCATTCAACACCCAGCTGCTCCAGGAACGCGTCGACCTGAACCCGCTGGTCGCCCGCATGATGGCCCAGGTCGATGTTGATCTCCCGCCGCACCTCGGTGTCGGCTTCGAGCGTCTTCACGGTGAGGTGGTGCAGCTCTTCGTCGAATCGATGCCGAATCACGAACCGTCCGGTGCGGCTCCCGTGAAGGAGATAGTAGGTATCGAGCACACGAAGCGACGTCGTCCGCGTCGGTTTCAGCGCCGCGAGCAACCTGCCAAAGCGGTCAAGGTTGAACCGGTCGTCCACGACGAACTTGTGCTCGATCTCCTTGAACCGCAGCTCGTGTGAACTGGCGCTAGGCTCAGGTCCGTCTACATCCATCGTTTGAAGCGTCCATACAAGGCCAGCCGCCTCTTCACTCGTCTCGGCAATGCGCGCAGGCTCTCCTCCGTCACTCGCACGTTGTCCGGATCGCGACGAAGCCCGTCGAAGATCGTCACCGCCGGATCAATCGCTCGCGCGTCTCGCGAGACGAGCATCGCTTCCGCCAGCCGGTCGTGCGCCGCATCCTCAAAGTTGTAGCTACCGAACGCGACCCAGGCCCGGTCGACCAGCACGAGCTTGGAGTGCTCCCCGTGTCGGTTCTCGTACACCTGGATGCCGGCATCCAGCAACCGCGCGTAGCTAACCGCCGAGGCGATCCACGCCAGGTCGATGGCCGGCAACGCGTCTCGGTGGGAATGGTACACCTCCACCCGCACCCCTCGCCTGGCCGCATCGAGTAGCGCCACCATGAGCGGTGGGATCGGCTTGAAGAAGAAGCTGGTGAGCTCGATCGTCTCTCGAGCCTCCTGTACCATCGTGATCATCTGGTCGGTGACCACGTTCTGACCACGCCACCCGACGAGACCCAGACGGCCTTGCAGGAGATTGGGGTTGCACAACCAGTACTCGAGCTCGATCGGTGCCGTCTGCGTCGATCCAGCCTCGGCAACATCGCCGAGTCTGCTGAGATGACCGTCGTCGACCCGACCACCGATCCCTCGGTAGCTCTCGAGAAGAACAGGCACAATCGGGCCGCGAAGCGAGACCGAGTACTCGTTCCAGCCTTCGAACGACGCCCGGGTCACGTTACTGCTACCGAAGATGGCCTCGCCCGCTTCGGAGACCTGGATCTTCACATGTTGGCCGCCGCCCAACCGCCGCTGCAGGTAGTGATCCGGCCGATAGGTCGTGATCACTGCACCGGCGCCACCCAAGGCATCCAGACGCGCGCCGAGCGCCCGCTTGCTCTCGGAAGTCATCAGCGCACCGCCAAGGAGCTGACCGAAGCCGTCCACCAGCAGATTCACCGCGACGCCTCGCCGCTGAGCGGCGAGCAAGGCGGCAAGGAGCTCGATGCCGTACCGGTCGTACTCGATGTAGAACGTCGAGAGATAGAGGAACTCGGTCGCCTCCCTGATCATCGCCAGGCGACACTCCCATTCGGCCGCGCGGTCCCAGAGCGGGTGCAGAGAGGACGCGGTGAGCATCGGCAAGAGAGGGTGCGTCAGAGGCGGTAGCCGCCAGAGATGTCGATGTTCGCACCGGTGACGTACGTGGCCTCAAGTAGGTACTCAACTGCTTGCGTGACATCGTCGAGGCTGCCCGCTCGGCCCAGCGGGACCCAGGCGCCGATCTCCCCGGGCGACGGGAGATCGATCGAGTTGTCCAGCTGACCGGGCGACACCATGTTGACCCGGATCTGCTGCGCGCCGTACGCGGCAGCGAGCGACCGTGTGAGTACCAGCAATCCGGTCTTGCTCACGAAGTAATCGGTGCCATGGACGTTGGCGCGGCTGCCTTCGAGACCGGCCATCCCGATGTTGATGATGTTGCCCCCAGCGCGCATCAGTCTGAGGCCGTGGTAGCAGCAGTAGTAGGCACCGGAGAGGTTGGCGGCGAGCGTCGCGTCCCACGCGGACGGATCGAGCTTGGTAATGTGCTGCGGATTGTAGTTGCCGACGTTGTTCACCAGTACGTCGACCCGCCCTTCGGTGCCGGCGATATTGTCGAAGACGCCGGCGACCTGCGACTCAACCGCGACGTCGACCGTGAGTGACCTGGCACGCAGTCCAGTTGCCGCAAGCTCATGCTCGAGCGAGTCTGCATCGGCCTCGGAGTCGCGATACAGGACGACCACATCGAACCCACGACCGGCGAGGGTCGTGCAGAGTTGGCGCCCCAGGCGTCGAGCGCCACCGGTGACGACGGCCACCGGGTTGCGGGGGGGTGTGGCGTTCATCGGCAAGCTCGTTCCAGACGCACGAACGAGCAGTCGGCGGCCTCCACGGCATGTGGCTTACGGACCTCGAGCCGGACCCGCTGGACCGTCGCATGTTGCCCGAGCAGCATGTCGGCCGTCTCCTCCGCCATCGCCTCGATCAAGTGGAACTCTCGCCGCCCGACCAACTCGGCCACTCCTTTGGCCACTCGATCATAGTCGACGGCATCGCCGACCTCGTCGGAACTGGCCGCGGCGGCCACGTCGTAGTCGAGTTCGATATCCATGACGATCGGCTGGGATTCCTCGCGTTCGAACGCGTACACGCCGACGACGCAGTCGAGCCGAAGGCCTTTGAGTCCTGTGGTGGCGATCATGTTGTGCGCTCCGTATGTGGCCCGCTTCAACCTGGCGTGCGGGCGATCCAGACCTGTTCCAGCGCCGACGTCGGATCGAAAGGCGTCCCCTGAAAATCACCGAGGTACGCCTCGACCGTGAAGCCGGTCTCGTCGAGGAGTGCTCGTGCCTGGTCCGGCCGGAGCCAGCTCAAGCTCAATCGTCGGTATCGACGCCGTTCCAGGACCCCCGCGTCATCGAGCTGGTCTTCCCAGGTCACGACGGAGATCGATTGCGATGGCTCGTCGATGAGCGACGTCACCCAAAGAAGTCGGTCGGCGCCAGATGCCGACTGATACGCGGCCCGGAGCTGCACCTCTCGCATGTGGGCACTGAGGGCCGGCGTCATGAAGAAATCGTCGAAGATGAACCGCCCGCCGGGGCGAAGACGGCTGACGATGTGGCGTAGCGCGTCGCGCTTCCCCGCGCGCGTCGCCAGGTGACCGATGGTGTGATACGGGAGGACAATCAAACCTGCGGGCTGCGGGAGATCGAAATCACGGAAGTCGGCCTGGATGAGCGTCACGTGGTCGAGGACCCCAGCTCGATCGGCCCGTTCGCGGCAGTGCGCGAGCATGGCGGCCGATCGGTCGACGCCGATGACCGCACACCCGCGGCCCGCAGCCTCGACCGCGATACGCCCGTCTCCGACACCCAGCTCGACGACCGGGCCGTCGGCCGCCAGGTATGCCTCGACGTAGAACGGGAGGTTCGCCGCCGCGGCGTCGGCCGAGTCGGTCCAGATCGAGTAGATGTCAGCAAAGCTGTCGTATTCGGATGCGGGGACCGGGCCGGCACCGGGTCGATCTGGCGACAACATCGCTCCGGGAGGATACCAGCTCAGTCGCCATCAACCCGAGAGACATGCCGAAAGGAGGAATCCTCGCAGCTCGCGCGACCAGGGAGACACTTGCGATTCCCCGCAGAGATTGGCACTGTGGTCGCGGCGTGACACCACATCCCAGGAGCGATCGACCGATGCCGCGAACGACCGGACGGGCCAGGCGGAGCATCGGTGAGCGTTCCGCTCAGTATCGGGATCGCTACGCCGAACCCGAATCGGGCCTGGCCGCATTCTGCCCAGACTCGTTCGATGTGGTGATGGTCGTGCCGGTGTGCGCCGAGTCGGCGACCTTCGTTGATGGGTACCGGGCTGCCGCCAGCGGTGCAGGCCGCCTCCTCGTCATTGCGGTGCTCAACGGCCGGATAGGAGCAGACGAATCCGTTCATGCGTTGAACGCCCGGTGCATGCGTGAACTCAGTGCTCGGTTTTCCCTGCGGCCGCTCGAGTCTGGCGGTTGGCTGGGACACGATGCGAGTATGAGCATGCTCGTAGTCGACCGGTTCGCGACGAATCGTCGCTTACCCCCGCGCCAGGGCGTCGGCCTGGCTCGCAAGGTCGGAGCGGATATCGCCCTCGAACTCATCGTCCAACGACGCGTGCGCCACCCGTTCGTCGCCATGACAGACGCCGACACCCATTTGCCCGAAGATTACTTCGGTCGGCTCGCCGAGCTCGAGCCAGACTGCTCGGCCGCGGTCTTTCCCTTTTGGCACGAGCCGATGGGCGAGCACCACGTGGATCGAGCCACCGCGCTCTACGAGATCCGCCTTCGATACATCCAGCGCGGACTCCAGTGGGCGAACTCGCCCTACGCGTTTCATACCGTGGGCAGCACGATCGCGGTGCACGCCCTCAGTTACGCTCAGGTGCGCGGTGTACCCAGGCGGGAAGCAGCGGAGGATTTCTATCTGCTGGGCAAGCTGAGCAAGCTGCGGCCTGTCGCGCGTGTGAAGGGGAAGCCGGTTCGGATTCGCAGTCGAATATCTCGTCGGGTGCCCTTCGGAACCGGCGCCGAAACCGCCAGGCTCACAGGGGGTGAGGGCCTCGAGCTCTACCACCCTGACTGTTTCGCGGCCATTCGCGACGCGACCCGCTGCCTGCAGCGCGTGTCGGAGTCTCCGAATCGGTCAGCGCGAGAGCTGCTGGCTCAGCTGAACCCCCTGGTGAAGGGGTTTCTCGAGTCACAGGGTGCGCTCGCGGCCTGGCCGAAGCTGTGCGAGCAGTCTCCGACTCCGCTGGCGCGGCTGCGTCGTCTTCATGACTGGTTCGATGGATTCCGCACCTTGAAGCTGATTCATCATGTGCGGCACCACGCGGCGTCCTCGCTCCCCTGGCAGGATGCGATCCGGTGCGCGCCATTCATGGACGAGGTGCACGATGATGGCGCGTGTCTGAACGACGCTCGAAGGGAACTACTCGCTCTGGAGCAAACGCTCCCTCGGTTGGTCGGTCCCAGCGTGTACCAGGAGGGCCACGCCGGGCACCCCCCGAGCCGGCCACCACCTCAGGTGATGAACACCGGTGTCTGAGGACGTGGCGTAGGGTACTCGTGTGGCTCGCTTGGAGCGGCGAGTCAACGGTCAATCGGCGGCCTGAGCCGATCGCTCGGCCGGCCCCATTGATTCCGTATCAGGAAAGCGGCTAGACTGCGTTGGTCACGAACGACATTCACCGTCCCTCCAGGAAGGAATCTCTACGCAATGCCAAAGAATCAGGCCACGGCGAAAGCCAAACCCGCCGCGAAGAAACCGATTACCAAGAGCGAGCTCTTGAACGCGATCAGTACGGAGACAAGCCTCAACCGCCGCGAAGTCAGTGCGGTCCTCGACTCGCTGAGCGGGCAGATCTCCAAGAGCCTCGGGCGGCGCGGTGCCGGCGCGTTTACGCTTCCAGGTCTGATCAAGATCGAAAAGAAGAAGGTTCCGGCGCGTAAGGCGAGCAGAGGCGTCCCGAACCCGTTCAAGCCGGGCGAGCTTATGGACATCGCCGCGCGGCCCGCGACAACGAAAGTCAAAGTGAGGGCGCTCAAGAGCTTGAAGGACATGGTCTGAGCCCTCCCCTTTCCTGATATACCGCCGCGACATCAGAGGAACGCGCACCCGGCAGGAACGAGGCGGCCAGCTGATTCCCGTGGTTCGTCCGGATTCGGAGTCTCACGTTCTGACGTCGCCGATCACCAGCGACGCAGACCTCGCAGCGACGTGCGCACGCTGGTCGACGGCCGGAGTCATCGGGGTCGATACCGAATTCGTGCGCGAGCGCACCTACCATCCACGCCCAGGGCTCATCCAGGTGGCGGACGGCGCCGGTGTGGCGATGGTCGATCCCATCGGGATCTCCGATTTTGGGCCACTCGAAGGCCTGCTCTCCGACCCATCGGTCGTCAAGGTGATGCACGCCAGCGAGGAGGACGCGGAGGTGCTGGAGCTGCTGACCGGCGTCACACCGCAACGCGTCTTTGACACTCAGCTGGGCGCCGCGTTTGCCGGCTACGGATTCTCGCTGGGCTACAGCAGCCTGGTGGAGGTCCTTTTGGATGTGGTCCTGGACAAGGGCGCCACCCGTTCCGACTGGCTCAAACGTCCACTATCGGAGGCGCAGCTCAAGTACGCGGCGTTGGACGTGTTGTATCTCTTACCGATACGCGACCGGCTCTCGCGAGAAATGGCGGCGCTGGGTCGCATCGCCTGGTTCGAGGAGGAGCTTGCCTACCGGCACCGCGCGCGAGCTGTCGACAGGCGGCCCGAAGCGGCCTATCTCCGGGTTCGACGACGGGAGTCCTTATCCCCCGCCGATCATGCGGTGCTGCGAGCGCTCTGCGAATGGCGCGAGACCGAGGCCACGGCGAGAGATATGCCCCGCCGCCACCTGCTGACGGACGACGTCCTGATCGCAGTCGCGTCGGAACCCGCCCTCGACGCGGCGGCGCTGCAGAAGATCCCGGGATTGTCCCAGCCGGCCATTGTCAGATACGGGCAGGCGATCATCGCGTGCGTCGATGCCGCCCGATCGCGGGGGCCCGATGAGACCGACACCACCGTCAACCTACGTCCCTACGCAGCCATGATGAAACGGCTGAAGGAGATCGTCCGACAAACGGCCGAAGCTCGCAAGTTGCCCCCGGAGCTCCTTGCCAATCGGCGAGCTCTCGAGGCGCTTTTGATCAGCGCCATGAGCGACGGGAGTGACGTTCCAGAGTATTTCAGGGGCTGGCGCTCCGACGTCGTCACCGAGACCTTGCTCGACACATTGTCACAGTGAGGCCGTGTCAGGCGGGAGATTTTTGTCTGGCGCTACCGGGCCTATTCCGCGGTAAGCTAGTGTGCCGAGCCCCCCCTCAAGGAGCGAGACCATTGACTCAACAGCAGACGCAGGAACAGAAAATCGACCAACGGATCTTCGATCTCTACGACGAGTATTGCCACGGCGGAATGGAACGGCGAGAGTTTCTCAGCCGGGCCGCGGCGATCACGATCGGTGGAACGTCTGCTCTCTGGATGGCGCAGGCACTGATGCCACGCTACGCTGAGGCCCAGACGATCTCGTTCACCGATCCGCGTCTGAAAGGCACCTATGTCGAGTACCCATCACCCGGTGGCACGTCGGGAACGATGAAGGGGTACCTCGTGCAGCCTGCCGGCGATGGGCCGTTTCCGACGGTGGTGGTCATCCACGAGAACCGCGGTCTGAATCCTTACGTCGAGGACGTCGCGCGACGCGCAGCCGTGGCCGGGTTCCTGGCCCTCGCCCCGGACGGGTTGTTTCCGGTCGGCGGGTATCCCGGCAACGATGATGACGGTCGGAATCTGCAGCGGAACATCGATCCGGCGACCTTGGATCAAGACATGATCAACAGCGCGCGGTATCTCAAGTCGCACGTGCTCTCCAACGGCCGACTCGGTGCGACGGGATTCTGCTGGGGTGGCGGGATGGTCAATCGCCTCGCGGTCGCCCTTGGCAGCGACCTGAATGCGGGGGTACCGTTCTACGGGGCCGCCGCTGCGAGCGAAGATGTGCCCAACATCCAGGCGGCGCTCCTGATCATCTATGCGGGCACCGACAACCGCATCAACAGCATGTGGCCCGATTACGAGGCGGCGCTGCAGGCGAACGGGGTGACACACCGGATGCACAAGTTCGAGGGCACGCTGCACGGCTTCCACAACAATTCGACACCGCGCTACAACGAAGCGGGTGCCGAGCTCGCGTGGAATGAAACGATCGGTTTCTTCCGGGAGCACCTCAGCGGATAGGCGTTTCGGCCCTCGCGCATCACCATGCGGCTGACGCGCAGTCGCGCACGAGACCCGAGGGCACGTCTTCAACCGATCACCTCACCGGTTGAAGACGTGCTGACCTAGAACAGCGCGGTCGGGCGTCGGGTCCACGCCCGGCCCTTCTCCTTTGAAGTCTCCTCGACATTGGCCACATATGCACCGGTCTGCGTCAAGACATGATGCAGATCGTTGCCGAGGCTGATCAAGGAAAAGTCCTTATCGAGGAATTCTCCAACGCGGTCGGTCCCAAACAAGAAGAGCCCGAGAATGACATCGTTCTGCTTGGCGGCCGCACGCAGCTTGTCGGTCGCGTCCTGGAGCTCATCGGAAAAGTACATGTCCGGGAACTGGTACTTCTCGTACAGACCCATCGACATGCAGAGGTCGTTCTGGCCGAGAAACAACAGATCGACGCCAGGCACCGCGGCGATCTCGTCGATGTTCTTGATGCAGTCTGCGGTTTCGACCTGCAGCGCGACGATCACGTTGTCGTTTGCGCTGCCCGCGTAGCCGAGCAGACCTCCCTTGTTCATGCTGCGCTGAGGAAAGTAGACGGAGCGTGTGCCCGCAGTCGGGTAGCGGCAGCAGCTGATGGCCTGGCGGGCTTCGTCGGCCGTGTTGATATACGGGACCAGGACGCCGTCGGAGCCGACGTCGAGTGATTGCTGAATACCGGCGCGGTCGCCGTAGCCGGCAACGCGAACCAGCGATTTCGCCCCACCGCTTGAGATGCCGCCGATCATCGTTGACAGAGTCTCATGGCCCATCGGACCATGCTGGGAATCGACCAGCAGCCAGTCGTAGCCACTATGTGCCAGCTGCTCCGCCAGCGTTGGACTGTGCGAGTTCACGAACAGGCCCAGCTTCGGGATTCCGCTGCGTAGTTGATTCTTGAACTCGGCTCCGGTTAGCACGTCACTCATCTTTCTCTCCCTCTCACGTCAGATGCCCACCGCCGATCGTGTGCCGGTGGGCGCAAGGCCGCCGATGCAGACTGCGACCGCTACAGCTGGTTGGAAAGTGTCACCTGGACCGCCCGATCACGAGCACCAAGGGAGCACTTTTTACAGGATCGGGCAACTGGACGCAAGCCGAGGCGCTCGACCTGTATGACTCTCACGCCTGGCCAAGGCGCTGGAATTCTTGGCCACACTGGCGATGCCGGAGTCTACTGCTGGGTCTTTTCCTCGACCCGAGCCCCGCCGAGGATACCGAACATCCCGTAGTTTCCCTCATGGCACGCATACTCGTACATCGTGTCCATCGTTGCCCCCCGAATACCGATCGACGGTCGCGTCCAGGGAATCAGCGCCGTCCAGGGTCGCGCCCAGGTCTGCGAATCGTCAAGTGCGATCTCGTAGTGGATCGTGTTCGCATCCACGCGAGTCAGACGTTCGGTCAGGTGGAGATTTTCGGTGGAGCCTCTGAAAGTAGTGCGATCGGTGAAGTTCGTAGTCTCGACGACCAGGGTGTCTCCTTCCCAGTGACCGCGCGAGTCACCGAGATACTGCCGGACTCCCTGAGACAGGTGCGGCCGCCCGTCCAGCGGGATGACGCGCGTCTCGTGAATCATCTCGATGAGGATGGCGACATGGTTCGGGGTCTGCACGATCTGAAAGTTGTTGTTGTACGCGCCAGGAAGCACCGGGATGCCGCGCGTGATACACCGCTCGTACAGGCTTCGGTCCTCCGGACCAGCCGGGATGAGGTCCCGGGTCCTCCGCCGTCGAGTGGCACGCTGCTCTCCAACCGGCGTTCGCGCCGGTATCCTCCCGTCAGCCGGATCGACAACCAGTGACGTCCGCCCGTCCGATCGACCGTACTCCCACCAGCAGTCGTTGTAGGCTCCCGACACGTCAGCACGCGTCCCCGCCTCGGCGCGCCGGTCACGGCCCGGATCCTGAGCGGCCTCGGCATCGAGTGCCTGGCGCGCGGGGGCGGCTCTGGACGTGACCGTCAAAAAAAACGGTCCGGCCCTCCGGACCCGAGAACGGGCCCTTCCTCGTCCGTGAGTGCCGCCCTCCCCTCGTACTCACTCGAACGCTCGAGGGGTGTCGTGGTGTTGTTGTTCCAGATGCCCTGCAAGTTCGGGTCGCCCCAAGACGTCCGCAGCGCGGAGTCGGATTCGGAGCCGGCCTGATCCTGACTCGCGGCAGACCCTGGCGCTAGCCAGACGAGTGCCGTCACCATCAACACGGATCCGAGGTGTCGTCGCTCCATCTCAACCTCACGTGTGCTTCATCCAAGAATCCACTTGCATCCTGAGATTACAGCCTGAACAGATACTGCAGCTTCATGAAGATCGCGTGGTTGGTGCGCAGCAGCCGGGTGTTGGGGAATAGTTGCTCGTCGAACCGATTACCCTGGTCGTACCGAGCATCGTAGCCGGCAAAGAACACCGTGCCGGCGTTCACACGATACGTCCCGAGAACGTTCGCCAACAACCGCTTGTCGAACGTGTTGTATTCCATGATGTTCCGGAGCAGCAGACGCGAGGTGAACTGATACGTCGTAAAGGCGCGCCAAATCCTGACATCGAAGATCTCCTCCTCGAGGCCACCCCGCACGTCGATGAACCGGCTCGTGTCCAGCGTGACCTCCGACTGCAACCGTGATGTGGGTCGCAGCGTCATATTGAGCCGGAAATCGGTGCCTGAGCCAAGGTAGGGGTTGTCCTCAAAGAGCACCTGGTCGCCCGTCTCGATCTCTCCGCCGAACGAGACGCGCCGGCTCGTCCGTACATTTCCCCCCACCGTCACCCGCGTCTTCCAGAAATCGATGTCTCGGAATCGCTCCATCTCACGATTGGCCGACGCATTGAACTCGATGTTCCGCGCGAACCGCGCGTCCATGGAGAGCCCCATCCGCTCATCCTGCAGCGCGCCGTCGAAGGCGTAATTGCGACTGTATCTCACCTCGGGACCCCAGTTGACAATCCAGCTTTCGGGCCACCACCGATACGACATTCTGCTGGTCGTGTTCTTCTGATCGACCCGCCGGACAAAACCAGAGTCGGTCTGGAAGTCGGGATCGATCTGGTAATGGGCGACGAAGTAGCGGCGGCGACCGATCGTCTGGTGCGGGGCCGCCGGGGGTAGCTCAGATTCCGGCCTTGCTTGCGGAGGTTCGCCTCAACAATGTGGCCCTTTCGCTCGACCCCCTCGAGATCGCGATCATTCGTTCCCATCGCGAAGAACGAGAGCTGATGGGTGCTCCCGACCCGCAGCGCCCCATCGAACCCACCCACACGACTGTATCCGTCGAGAAACTCCCGGTCGGTCACGAGCACGCCGAGGTGAGATTCCGAATAGAGGTCGTAGCGGAGCCCGCGCCAGCATGACCTGGGCCGTCTTGCCGAACGCCGGATCGTCCCGGTCGTCGACCTTGCCAGGGGCTTCGTCGTTCGCATACACCAGGGCCAGGGCTGTCCGGCCCAGCTTTCCGGTGAGCTTGGCGCCGTACTTCGGATCGACGATCGTCCGCGTCTGAACGAGTGTGACGGGACCACGGATGTTGAAGAGCTCCTGACCCTCGAGAAAGAACGGCCGGAGCTCTGGGAAGTTGATGGGAAACCGCTGGTTGACCTCAATCTGAGGCCGGTCGGTCTCAATCTGCGAGAAATCCGGATTGTACGTAAAATCGAACGTCAGATTGGACGTGATGCCATACTTGATATTGGCACCGCCCTCCGCGTTGTTGCCATTGATGAACTGTCCGGTCGTGTCACGCGTGCCAGCTTGCACGGCGGTGACCGTCGGCATGATCTCGAGGTTCCGACTGAGGGAGAGCCCCTCCATCCCTTCCAGTACACCCATCTGGGGCAGAAAGCCAGCGACATCTCGAGAGATCGGCGCCCATACGTCGCTCTCGTCCTTGCTCTCGATCGTGCGGACGATCTGGAACCCCCACCGGTGCACCTCGTCGGCCCCTCGCTGGGGATAGCGTAGGCTCTTGAACGGAATGGCAATCTCGGCCGTCCAGCCATCCTGAACGAGGGTCCCCGCCGAGTCGAACAGCGCATCCCAGGATGGGTCCCCCGTCGGCGCCACCGAACCCCCGGTACCGCCGCGCGGACCACCACCACCACCGCCGCCGCCTCTCCGGCGGCCTCGCCCTCCCCCGGGGCCTCGGTCACGCGCACCAACGATCGCGTCTCCCTGCACGCCGTACCCGTTGACCGAAAACAGAAACGCCCGCTGCTGATCGAGGAACGGATCGAGGTAGAGGGTGATGCGATCGTCGAGTGTCGTCTGATCCCGGTCGACCCGGTTCGCCCGAATCAGGCCCGAATCGGAGTAGTGCGCATAGACCCCGAAGTAGAGGTTGCCACTGTCGTAGGCGACGCACACCTCAGTCTGCTCGCTGGCTGGGGCACCGTCGAGCGGACGCTGCTGGACGAAGTCCGTCAGGCGCGATGCCGTCCGCCAAACGTCGTCGTCCAGACGGCCGTCGAGGCGCGGGCCATCTGTGATCCGGGGCGCAAGAACGGTGGGGCGCCCCGTCAGAATATCTGCCGTCTCGTTTCCGGCGGTGCCGTCGTCAACCGCCGGACGCGTCGCTTCGAGACCCTCGCGAATGGTGATGCCACCGGTGACATCGGCGGGATCGAGCTGCGCTTGGTCTGCGGGTACCGATTCCACCTGACTGGCGTCTCCCGGCGACGTGGACTGCTGGGCCCACACCGTTGTGCTCGTGACGATCAACGTCACGGCAACAGTCAACCAGGCGGCGAAGCGGCCCAGCCGTACCCGTCGGCGATCCCGCACCCATTGGGCCACTCGACTCACTCCTCGACAACCTCACGGCTCATGCCCATACCTCATAGCCCGCGCAGACCCTTCTTGGGGCCGCCACGCGTCTTCTCGCAGCCTGTTACGACCGAGGCGACGTCAACCACCCGTCGCCTCAATCGACTACCCGACCAGCCGACATCCAAGGGGGATGGCCGTCAGTCCCCGACCAGATGTGTCTCGAACCATCCCACGAGGGCATCCATCGCACGGGCTTTGTTCTCGGGGTCTGGAAACACGTGTGCCGCCCCTTCGATGACAACGAGCTCGGTCGCGACGCCGTTCGCCTCGAGCGCTGCGTGCATTGTCTGGCTGGCGTTTAGGTCAACGACCACATCGGCGTCGCCATGGACGAGCATTGTCGGCGGATCGTCGGACGAGGCGTGCAGAATCGGCGACACGCTGGCGGCGATGTCTTCCTCGAGATCGAGCGCGGAGAACCGCTCGACCGCCTTTGGGACGACGAGGCCATTGTTGTAAAAGAATGACTCTTGGGTCAGCGGCGGGAAGTCATCGTGAGGCGAACTCTGCGGACGCAGATCCACCGGTGGGTAGTAGGCGACGACCGCGGCAACCTTACTGCTGCCGCGCAGCACTTCGTCCTCGGCGGCAGGGTCGCCGTCGTCGGCGTTGAGACCGAGCATCAGGGACAGGTGCCCCCCCGCGCTTCCGCCATGGACGCCCAGCCGATCGGGGTCAATCCCGTAGGACTCGGCATGCTGACGGACGAAGCGCACGGCACGCTGGACATCCCCATAGGCTTCGTGGGCATTAAATCTCGGAGCGCTCCCGTGACGGACCACGAGGACCGTGAAGCCGTTACCCAGTAACTGCTCGAACCTCGCTTTGGATTCATCGGCCGGTCGCCACCGGGATCTCCAGCCTCCGCTCTCTACGTAGAGCACACCGGCACCGTTGGGAGCCGACTCTGGCTTGAAGACATCGAACGTGAGCGCCATCCCGTCCTTGTGGCCGTAGACGACATCTGGAATCACGGAGCCGGTGCTCTGCATCTCGGCCGCCGGCATCTCCGGCATCTCCTCCGCCACGTCGTCCGCCGGCGCTCCACATGCGAGCGTCAGCGTCGTCAACAGAACAGCCGACAACTTGTAGTTGAACATCATCGCCTCCTCGAGAATCCTCATTGTCCGACAGCCTGTGAACTGTCAGTCGTGTACGAATCGTACGGAATACGCGCCACGCCGACACAGACGGCCGTGAGCCCTACTCCGCCACAGACGAACACGGTGCATGCACGGCGGTTCCTGCATGCTGAGACCTGCCCAACAGTTTACTCGGATGAGCCTGCTGTACCTACGTCACGAACGCCTACGACCTCGACACCTTGAAATCGATCTCGAGTCGAATCTCATCCTCGACCGTCAACAGGAATGGCAGCTCGGGCGTAGTCAGGTTGAATTTGGAAAACGAAAAGCTCGTCTGCGCTTTGCCCTCGACAACCCCGTCATCGTTGTATGTAGCGAGGACGTCCCACGTCATCTCGTCGGTCATGCCGTGAAGCGTCATATCTCCCACGAGCTGGAAACCGACGATCGGAAACGGGGTTTCCGGGTTCTCGGGCGGCAGTGGCGAGCTCGAGACACTCCGCGCAACAAACACCGCCTCTGGATTCTCCTCCACCTCGAACACCCGTCTGCGGAGAAAGTTGTCCCGGCGAGCCTGGTCGCTGGAAAACGTCGACAGGTCGAGTGTCAGGCGAGACAGACTCGAATCGATACTTCCATCTGGGCCCACCACGATGGCCCCCGAGATCCCATTCGAGACACCGACGGCGTCGTTGAGGAAGCTGACCCCCACGAGCTGCTCCCGCACTCGGTAATAAACGCGCGTCCCCTCACCGAGCTCGAAACGGGTCGAGCCAGGCGGGGTCGGCGCCAGTTCGGGAATCTCAGCGCCAGCGGCGTCGGCGGGCGGCATCTCCGACACCTCTTCCGCCATCTCGACGGGCGGTTCGGGCGGCGCTCCGCAGGCGAGCGTCAGCGCTGCTAACAGAACTCCCAGCAACTTGTAGTCGAACATACCTTTTCTCCTATTCGGAATCTTGAGCGACAGACTGTGACTGTCAACTCTCGCCCAAATTGTTGTTTAAGTCTCAGGCGGCCAAGGTCGACAGTTTCGCCCGTGCCTGCGAAATCAGCTCCGGGGCGGTGGATTTCGATCGTGGAAGTGCGAGCCGACCTCAGAACGTCTCATCGCTTCCGTGAGCTGTTTCTCTTCTTCGTTCGTCACACGTCCTGTGCGGCGTTCCCGCCAAACCGCTAATCATACCGTTCGGCGTGGCTTGGCACCAGAGCGACGGGTTCGGGCCGGTCGGCGTCAGGGGTGCCTCGAAGCACTGAGAGATCAAGATGAGGGCAGGTTGGCACGATAAGCTAACTGGAGGGGAATCGTCGTGCGCGCCTATGCTTGCGTACTCGGTCTGCTGTCGGCAGTGTTCGCCGCTCGGGTATTCGGCCAGCTGCTCGTCGCCGTTTTCGGTATCGAATTCCTGCCGCCGATGGACGCGTGGTATTCCGGACTCATCGCGTATCCGGTGTTGCTCACGATTCAGCTCGGCATCGTCGCACTCCAGCTCGAGATCTCTCGGGAGCTCTGGGTCGGCACCGGTGCGGCGTCGGTCGCCAGACCGGCGCTCGGCCGAGCGCTCGCCTGGGGTAGCCTCGTCTACTTCCTCGTCATGGCTGGCCGCTTTCTCCTCACGAGGGTGATACTGCCGGAGGCGGGCCAGTTCGGCGACACGATTCCGATCGTGTTTCACTGGGTGCTGGCGGCGTATCTGTGGATTCTCTCGCGACATCTCCGCGGCCGATCCTTCTTCGTCCACTCAGCCTTGGAGCCGTCATGCCCTTCATGACTCGCGGCATTCTCGCCTGGGTCGTCTATCCCGCGACCATGACAGGCGCGTTCGGGGTGCACGCAGCGTTGCAGTCAGCCGGTGTCCCCATCCTTGCCGCTGCCTACGTGGCGGTGACACTCGCAGCCGGTGCGGTCACGTTCTTCGAGTTCGTGATCCCCTATGACCGAGCGTGGCAACCCCGCTGGACCGACGTCAAGAACGACCTTCTCTTCATGGTCGCGGTTCAGATGGTGCTCCCACAGCTCCTCGGGTTGGTCGTGGCCCTGACGCTCCTCGACTCCCTCGAGCCGCTTGCACTCCCGATGGCGCGGCTGTGGCCGAGCACGCTTCCCGTCGGGCCACAGGTGGCTCTCATGCTGCTCGTCGCCGAGCTGCTGCGCTACCCGCTTCACGTCGCCGCGCACAACACAACGACCCTCTGGCGGCTCCATGCTGTGCATCATTCGCCGAAAAAGCTCTACTGGCTCAATGTCGGGCGGTTTCACCCGGCGGAGAAGGCGTTGCAGTACACACTCGACACGCTGCCGTTCGTTCTGATCGGGGTGGGACCCGAGGTTGTGGCGCTCTACTTCGTGTTCTACGCCGTGAACGGCTTCTTCCAACACTCCAATGTCAATGTCCGATACGGTCCGCTCAATTACCTCGTCAGCGGCCCCGAGCTTCATCGCTGGCACCACTCGAAGCAGATTGCCGAATCGAACCGAAACTATGGGAACAACCTCATCGTATGGGACCTCGTCTTCGGCACGTGGTTTCTCCCCCGGAACGCCCGTGTCGGCGACCTGGGCCTTCTGAACCGTAGCTACCCGCCGGACTTTGTCAGCCAGATGACGGCGCCCCTGACACCAGGTCTTGACAAGAAGCCGCCGTCCGATGCCCGCTGACAGACTCCTCAATTGTGCCCTCTGGGCGCGCATGCAGCTGCTGCGGTGGACGCACTGGAAGCCGTTCGTCAACGCGGCCACACGCCCAGCTCAACGTCCTGCTGCGCCTGCTCCGCCGCAACCGCGACACGCGATTTGGGCGTGAGCACGCCTTCGCCGGCATCAAGAATTACCCCGACTTTGCAGCGGCAGTACCGGTGCAAACCTATGAGACCCTCCGCCCTTACATCGAGGAGCAGGAGCGAACCGGAGACCCGGCGCTCAATGCCGAGCGACCGGTGATGTACGCGCGGACCAGCGGCACCACCGGGCAGCCAAAACTGATTCCCATCCTCCGTGGCACGATCCGGGAGTACAAACGCAACCAGGCCATCCAGGCGTACGTCCAGTTCTCGGCCGATGCCGACGCGTATTACGGCCGCTTCCTCGCCATCGTCAGTCCGGCCGAAGAAGGCACCCTCGAATCGGGCACGCCGTACGGATCGACGTCAGGATTCATGTACGAGAATATGCCTGCGATCGCCAAGACGAAGTACGTGCTGCCCTCGCAGGTGTTCGGGATCGCCGACTACGACCTTAAGTATCTTCTCGTCCTGAGGCTGGCCGTGACCCACCGCAACGTCACGCATATTGCCTGCGCGAACCCATCGACGCTGGTCAAGCTGCTCTCGGTCCTCGATTCTGCCCGCTCGCTGCTCCTGGAGGACGTCACAGCGGGTACGTTCTCTCGGACTGACGAACTTGCGGCTGACGTGCAGGCCGCTATCGGGCCGCGTCTGTCATGCCCGCCGACACGGCTTGCCGAGCTTCGACCGATCCTGTCCTCTCCGCGCCCCACGTTCGCCCAGCTTTGGCCAGAGCTCCGGCTCGTGTCAACCTGGACCGACGGCAGCTGTCGAATCCCTCTCGCCCGCGTGCGGCCGACACTCCCGTCGGGTACCCGCGTGGCCGAGCTGGGGTATCTGTCGAGCGAGCTACGGGGCACCCTCATCGCCGACCTGGACCGAAACATCGGCACGCCCACGATCCAAGAGAACTTTTTCGAGTTCGTCGAGCGAGACGACTGGGACTCCGGTCGCAAGGTGTTTCTCACTGTGGAGCAGATCGAACGGGGCAAGGAGTACTACATCATCGCGACCACCGGAACCGGTCTGTACCGCTACTTCATGAACGACATCGTGCGGGTGACGGGGGCATTCCACGCGACCCCCGCAATCGAGTTCGTCCAAAAGGGAAAAGGCGTCACGAACATCACCGGCGAGAAGGTGTACGAGAGCCAGGTGATCGACGCCGTTCGCTCAACTGAAGAGGAGACCGGGCTGGTGTCAGAGTTCTTTATGATGCTGGCCGACGCAGATCATGGGGTATACCGTCTGGTCGTCGAATGCCCCGCTCCGACGGAGGCGTGGCGGACAGCGACGCGCGGTGGAATCGAACGCAAGCTGGGAGAATTGAATCTGGGAGAATTGAATGTGGAGTACGCTGCGAAACGGGCCAGCGGACGACTGCGGCACCTCGAGATCCTGCCAGTCCGGCCGGGAACCGGGGACGCATACAAGCAGTACTGCCTGCAGCAAGGACAGCGGGAGGGGCAGTTCAAGCTCATCGCCCTGCAGTATCAATCCGACTGCGCATTCCCCTTCGCCGACTTCTACCAGGACGCGCCGACCGAGAGGATAACGTAGCCGTGCAACTGGAGTTCTCTCGGCTCGACATCCCGTTCACGGCAGCCTTCACGCACAGTTCCGCTGTCCGTACGGCCACGCAGAGCGTCTGGGTCACCGCTCGCGCTGATCACGTCGCCGGGGTCGGGGAGGGCTGCCCGCGCGAGTACGTCACGGGCGAGAGCCTCGCGTCGGCTCAGGCCTTCTTCGCGGACCACCGAGAGGTCCTCTGTCAGGGAATCGATTCGGTCGACACCCTGGTGGGGTGGGTTAATGACCACAACGCACTCATCGACGACAACCCCGCGGCGTGGTGCGCCGTCGAACTGGCCATGCTCGAGCTGTTCGCGCGACGTGAGGACGTGCCGGTCGAGCTGGTGGTCGCGGCGCCCCCGACAACCGGAGAGTTCCACTACTCGGCCGTTGTGGGCGATGGTGGAGCGGACATGTTTCGAGCCACGGTCACCCGGTATCGTGCGCTGGGGTTTGTCGATTTCAAGCTGAAGCTGTCGGGTAACCCGATTCGGGATCGCGACAAGATCGCCACGTTGCGAGATGTCGACAACCCGGAACGCCTCCGCATTCGCGTCGACGCCAACAACTTGTGGGACGACGCGGAGACTGCGGTCCAACACCTCGAGAGCCTCGATTGCGCCTTCGTCGGTATCGAGGAGCCACTTCCGGCGAACGCCTTCGATGACATGCGCCGCGTGTCGGAGCACACCGGCTGTCCGATCGTTCTCGACGAAAGCTTCCTACGAGCGGAACAGCTGGCGGAGATCACCGGTGACCCGGAGCACTGGATCATCAATGTGCGCGTCTCAAAGATGGGGGGGCTGTTGCGCTCGCTCGCGCTTGTCAAGGCGGCGCGCAACTCGGGCCTGTCGATCATCGTCGGCGCTCAAGTCGGCGAAACGAGCGTCCTCACGCGCGCCGGCCTGATCGTCGCGCGGGCGGCCGGCGAGCATCTCGTCGGGCACGAGGGGGCGTTCGGCACCCACCTGCTCGAAGCCGACGTCGCGATCCCTCCGCTGATGTTCGGCCAGGCCGGTCGGCTGAACGCCGATGCCCACACGCTGTCCACGAGGGCCGGCTGGGGACTGGCGCTCCGTCCTGACTTCGCGACGCGACTCCTAGTGCAGTGATTCAGAATCACTGCACCAGTTCTCTACCTCGAGCCAGAATAGTGCAGAGAATTCTGCGGGGCGTCCGACATCGGCGCGACCTGTTGACGCGGTTGTCAAACAACGGCGCGAAAATCGGGGTCGAACCCTGGGGAAATCTCGTCACTGAAGGCGAGCGACCGTGAGCCCCGTCGGCACCCCCGCCCCTTCCCTTCTGATCAGTCAGCCAGCAGCCAGATATGCGCGGCGGTGCACCGCATACCCAGACGTGAGACTAAGTGGTGTGTTTGGAATGTGTTATCGCAGGTTGCCATCGGGCCGTCGGGCTGGTACTCCCCTTGCTCTAAAGAACATCGAGGAGTCGACTCCTGCCCGGGCAGGCCTAATCCCAGGATGCACTTGGGTTGGCGTATCTGGCGCCGGGCTGGGCAGCGAGGACAAGGCGGGACGAGGGAGTTTGGAGGGTCCAAATGACCGAGGAGCAACGCAGTCGTCGGTGGCCAGGACAAGTCAGATGCGTCACGTCAAGTGGATTCTGGGATTGAGACGGATGGCACGACGAACGAACCCAACGACAGCACGACCCAGACATGGTTCGGTACTCGTCGCCGACGACGATCCGACCATGCGTGCCCTGGCCCAGGCGGCGCTGGAGCAGGACGGACATGAGGTCGCACTCGCTGGAAATGGGGAGGAGGCCTGTCGCCTCTTCGCCGAGCGGGCTCCGGACCTCGTGCTGCTCGATGTCCTCATGCCGATCATGGGTGGATACGAGACGTGCGCGACACTGCGCGGCCGAACCGATGGAGAGCGCACCCCGATCCTCATGCTGACGGGTTCAGACGATCCCGACGCTGTCGCACGCGCGTACGACGTTGGCGCCACCGACTTCCAGACCAAACCGCTGAACTGGCGGGTCCTCCGTGAACGCGTCAAGTACATGCTGCGGGCCAAACAGGACGCCGAACAGCTGCTGCGGCTGGCCCATTACGACGGCCTCACCGGCTTGCCCAACCGGTCGACGTTTCGGAGCCACTTGAGAGAAGGACTCCTACGGGCCGAGGAGCAGTCCCGACTGCTGGCCGTTGTTTTCCTCGACCTCGATCGCTTCAAAGAGATCAACGATACGTTCGGGCATAGCTTTGGCGACCAGATCCTCAAGCTGGCGGCAGAACGACTCACCCACGGCCTGCGCTCGGAGGTCATGGTGATGCCTCAGGGTGCGCCCCAGACGACGCAGGTGGCAGGTCGTGTCGGAGGGGATGAGTTCACAATCTGTGTCTCCGACCTTGCGACCGTGGAGGCGGCGACCGCCGTCGCTGACCGGATCCGGGCCTCGTTTACTCATCCCTTCTCTGTTGATGGGCGCGAGCTGATCGTCACCGCCAGCACAGGGGTAAGCGTCTACCCGTACGATGGCACCGACGCCGAGACGTTGCTCACCCACGCCGATGCGGCCATGTACGACGCGAAGGCCGAGCGTCGGAGCCTGCGAGACCTCGACCGACGGTCGGGGAGCACCACCGGCTCCTACTCGACAGCAGAGGGACCGTCCGCTACTGGATGCTGATGAGGTCGACCTCGAAGATGAGTGTGGCGTTGGGCGGGATGGTGCTGCCGGCGCCCTGCTGTCCGTATCCAAGCTCGGGCGGAATCACCAGTCGGCGTTCGCCCCCGACCTGAATACCGACAAGACCCTGGTCCCATCCCTGAATGACCTCCCCGGCACCAAGCGTGAATACGAAGGGCCCGCGTCCAGCCGAGGAGTCGAAGACCGTGCCCTTGTTGTCGGCGGCGCCGACTTCGTAGAGCCACCCGGTGTAATTCACCGTCAGCACCTGGCCATTTGCGGCGGCGACACCCATGCCCACCGTGAGGTCGGTCACCGTGAACGGGACGTTCACCGACGGGGCCGAAGGATTGGAGTCGCATCCAGCCGAGAGGGCGGATAGCACAAGCAGCAGAACAGAGGCTTGTCTCATGAGTCTTCGTATCCTCCCTGAGCGGGGTTCACGCTAGCCAGATTCTGTCGAGCCGCGCCACAATCGCGATCGACAGCATCGGCGCCTCGACATCGTGGCTGCCAGAATCGATCGACCAGTCATCCTAGAGGAGGAACCCTCCGACACACAACTCGGCACGGCACCGACACGGTCGGCAAACCGGCGCGGGCCTGTCCCAGATAGCATGAATGAGAGCGACGGCGCTGAGGCCGAGCTGGTCAACCGGGCTTGTCCCGGCCAATGTGTACCGAACGCTCACGTGTCGCCCGGCAGCACGGCGAGGGACGCGCACGGCGCGCCTCGCCGACGCGGCGCGGGGCGCAGGGCCCCCGCAAGCGACGGCGGCGGGGTTCGGGGCCGCAGGCCTGTCTGAGAACAGAGGAGATAGACGTTGACCGACACCACGACCAAGGAAACGTTTGGCTTTCAGGCGGAAGCGAAGCAGCTTCTCAACCTGATGATTCACTCGGTGTACTCGAACAAGGAGATCTTTCTGCGAGAGCTCGTGTCGAACGGGTCGGATGCCTGCGACAAGCTGCGGTTCGAAGCGCTGTCGGACACCGCGTTGTTCGAGGAGGAGCAGGAGCTGACGATTCGGGTCGGCTACGACAAGGAGGCTCGCACGGTGACTGTCAGCGACAACGGCATCGGCATGTCGCGGCAGGAGGTGGTCGAGCACATCGGCACGATCGCCCGGTCGGGCACCCAGGAGTTTCTGCAGAAGCTGACCGGAGACCAGACGCGGGATGCTCAGCTCATCGGCCAATTCGGTGTCGGCTTCTATTCGGCGTTCGTCGTGGCCGAACGAGTGACTTTGGTCACCCGCCGCGCCGGCCTGACGCCGGAGCACGGCGTCCGGTGGGAGAGCGCCGGCGAGGGCGAGTACACGCTCGAACCGGTGCGCAAGGAAACACGTGGGACCGAGGTGATCCTGCAGCTGCGTCAGGGCGAGGACGAACTCCTGGCGAGTGACCGCTTGCGTGACCTCCTTCGCAAGTACTCGGACCACATCGCGATCCCGATCCTCATGCGGACAGAGGCGGCGGACGCAGCCACCGAGGACGAGAAGGTCAACCAAGCATCTGCCCTGTGGGCTCGTCCCAAGTCGGAGATCAGCGAAGAGCAGTACCAGGAGTTTTACAAGCACGTGGCGCACGACTTCGAGGACGCTCTCGCGTACACCCACGCGAAGGTCGAGGGACGGCAGGAGTACACGGTCCTCCTATTCGTTCCGCAGCGGGCACCATTCGACATCTGGCACCGTGCGCAGCGTCACGGCATCAAGCTGTATGTCCGGCGTGTCTTCATCATGGACGACGCAGAGCAGCTGATGCCGGCCTACCTGCGATTCGTGCGGGGCGCGGTCGACTCGAACGACCTCCCCCTCAACTTGTCCCGCGATCTGCTGCAGCACTCGCGGGACGTCGCGGCGATTCGAGTGGCGTCGGTGAAACGAATTCTCGGACTACTCGAGGGGCTGGCCGAAAACGACACCGCCAAGTACGCCAACTTCTGGCGGGAGTTCGGTCGGGTGTTCAAGGAGGGGGTCGGCGAGGACGCTCCGAACCGGGAACGCGTTGCGAAACTGCTGCGATTCGCGTCAACGCATGCCGACACAGATGATCAGAACGTCGGCCTGGCCGACTACGTCGGTCGGATGAAGGACGGCCAGGACAAGATCTACTACATCACGGCGGAGAGCGTTGCCGCGGCGCGCAGTAGCCCCCATCTCGAGATCTTTCGAAAGACCGGGGTCGAGGTGCTCCTCCTGCATGACCGCGTGGACGAGTGGGTCGTTGCCCATCTGACCGAATTCGAAGGCCGGTCTCTCCAGTCCGTGTCCCAAGGCGACCTCGACCTAGGAACGCTCGGTGAGGCCGCCGACTCTCAGAAGCAACAGACCTCCGAAACGGAGTACACGCCGCTGCTCGAACGGATGCAGCAGGCGCTGGGACCCCGGACCGAGCGTGTGCGTCTCACATCCCGTTTGACCGATTCACCCGCCTGTCTCGTCAGCGATCACGGGCCGGGCATGAACTTGGAACGGATCCTCAAGGAGGCCGGGCAGGCCGTGCCGACGGCCCAGCCGGTGATGGAGATCAATCCGGAACACCCCATCGTGGCGCGGCTGAAAGACGAGACAGATGACGACCGGTTCTCGGATTGGACCCGCATCCTGTTTGACCAGGCACTCCTGGCCGAAGGTGGAAAACTGGACGACCCGGCGGGCTTCGTCAAACGCTTGAACGCACTGATGCTGGCGATGGCGGGCGGGGCACGGTCGCGCATCTGGACACCGGGAGACTAGCACCTAGGTTCTCGCCTCCGCTGGTATACTTCAAGGTGATTCGAAGGGTGGAGATCCACATTTATGATTTCTTTCAGACCGTGCGTCCGCATCGTGTTGTTCCTGGGCGCCTCGTGGGTGTGGATGCCCGTCTCAGTCGGTGCCCAGCAGTCGACGTCTGGCGCACCGGGCGTCGAGACGCGTGAGCTCACCGAAGCCGGTGTACCGCTGACCCGAGCGTTGGCAGTCGAAACGAGCCCGGTCATCGATGGCGACGTGCTCAGCGACCCGGCTTACGCAGACGCCAGACTGGCGACCGGATTCGTCCAGAGCCGGCCGTTTGAAGGACAGCCGGCCTCCGAGCGCACAGAGGTGCGCATCGTCTACACGAGCGAGACGCTGTACTTCGGCGTCGTGTGCTACACCGAAGACGCGAGCACGATTATCGCGGCCGATAGTCGCCGTGACTCCGACATGACCGAAACCGACAGCTTTCAGATCATGCTCGACACCTACCTCGACGGTCAGAGCGGGTTCATCTTCGGGACCAACCCGGCGGGCGTCGAGTACGACGGCCAGGTGACCAACGAAGGGCGAGGCAGCGGTCGGTTCGGCGGGGGCGGCGGACGACCCGGTAACAATCGTCAGCAGCGTGGGTCGGGCGGTGGCTTCAACATCAACTGGGACGGAGCGTGGCAGGTCGCCACCAGCGTGACCGACAGCGGGTGGACCGCGGAGATCGCGATTCCGTTTCGCACGCTTCGGTACCCGACGACCGATGTGCAATCGTGGGGGATGAACTTCCAGCGCAACATCCGGTCGCGGAACGAGCAGTCCTACTGGTCGCCGTTACCGCGGCAGTACAACCTCAATCGGATCTCGGCCGCGGGTGAGCTCCAGGGACTTCGCGTGCCGCCTCAGCGGAACCTGCAATTCACGCCGTACATGCTGGGTCAGGCGCTCCACCGCACTGAGAGCTCCCGCAACCTGCGGACCGGCGATATCGGGGCCGACCTCAAGTACAGCGTGACGCCGAGCATGACACTCGACGTGACCCTCAATACCGATTTTGCGCAGGTCGAGGTCGACGACGAACAAGTCAACCTCGACCGGTTCCAATTGTTCTTTCCCGAGAAGCGACCGTTCTTCCTCGAAAACGCCGGGCTCTTCTCTGTGGGGCAGTCAGGCGCCGTCGATATCTTCTTCAGCCGACGGATCGGACTCGACGCCGGCCAGCAGATTCCGATCATTGGGGGCGGACGTCTGTCGGGCAAGGTCGGAACGAACACGAACGTCGGGTTTCTCAACATGCAGACGAAGTCGGTCGACGCGACCGGGACGCCTCAACAGAACTTCACCGTCGGGCGGGTCCGACAGGATCTGCCGAACCGCTCCAACATCGGCGCCATCTTTGTCAATCGGCAGGCCACTGGTGGCCTGGCGGGCGATCGCGACTACAACCGGACCTATGCGTTCGACGGACGCTGGGGAATCGGTCAAGGCGGCACCGTTTCAGGCTACGTCGCGGAAACCGACACTCCTGGTGCGCCAGCCGGTGAGACGCACGCGTACGGCTTCACTGCCCAGCACGAGTCGGAGCGGGCCCGTCTCAATATCGCGTACACCGAAGTCGCGCCGAACTTCAATCCTGAAGTCGGATTCCTGGCGCGCCAGAGCTATCGGCGCATGAACGGGAGCGTGTTCACCACGTTCCGCCCCGAAAACTTCATGGGCGTTCATGAATTCCGGCCCCACGTCTCCCACAACACATACTTTGAGTACGAGACCGGCCTGCACGAAACGCAGTTCACGCATATCGACAACCACACCGAGTGGCGGAATGGCTACGAAATTCACACCGGCATGAACATCAGCCAAGAGGGCGTGTTCGAAGCATTCGAGATCTCCCCCGGTGTGTTTGTTCCGCCAGGGACCTACGACCATCGGGAAGCCCAGATCGCCGGGAACACGAACCTAGGCGCACCCATCAGCGCCACCTTCAATACCATCATCGGCGGGCTGTTCGGCGGTGACCGCGTCACCATCACCCCGACGCTTGCAGCCCGCCTCGGGGAAACGTTCAACGCCGCCTTCGAGTGGTCTTACAACGACTTGCGGCTCCCGGGAGGCGACTTTACGACCAACCTCGCGCGCATGCGCGTGGCGTACTCCTTTACGACCCGGATGTTTCTGCAGGCGCTTGTCCAGTACAACGACCGCGCCGACCTGTGGTCGTCGAATATCCGGTTCGGCCTGCTGTCCGACGCTAATACCGGGCTGTTCGTCGTCTACAACGACGTCCAGGGGCTCGGCACGGGGATCCCATCGGGTGCCGGACGCACGCTCACGCTGAAATACAGCTATCTCTTCGAGCTCTTGCGCTAGTGGAGTGTCCCGTCTTAGGGGGCCGGAACCAGGCGGATGACGCGGTCATCCTCAGGCACGCGGGTGCCGCGTCCGTCCCTGTTGCTCGTGCAAAAATAGAGTGCCCCGTCCGGTCCGGTCACGACGTCCCTCAGCCGCCCGAACTGGTCTTCGATGAGCCGTTCGTCGCGCGTCACCACCCGGGGGTCCGTCGGGGAGAAGATTACCCGGTGGAGATGCGACCCGCGGAGCGTGGCGACGAACAGGTCGTTCCGAAAGTTCGGGAACATGGTGCCGGTGTAGAACGATGCCCCCGACGGTGCGACGGACGGCGTGAAGAACAGCACCGGCGTGCGCATCCCCGGCATCGTCTCGGACCCTTCGATTGTTGGCCACCCATAGTTGGCGCCCGACTCAATCCGGTTGATCTCGTCGTTCCCAACCGGGCCGTGCTCGGAGGCCCAGAGGTCGCCGCTCACCGGATGCCAGTCGAGACCCTGGGGATTGCGATGCCCGTACGAATAGACTCGGGATGCGAACGGATTGTCACCGGGCGTGGTCCCATCGCTGGCGATCCGCAAGATTTTCCCGGACAGCACGCCAAGGTCCTGCGCGCTCGCCGTGTTCAGCGTGTCCCCGATCGTCGCGTAGAGGTACCCATCGGCACCGAACCTGAGCCGACCGCCGTCATGCAGCCGCTGCGCCGGAATGTCGTCGAGGATCGTCACGGCGTCGATGAGCGTATTGTTCGCCTCGAAGAACCGGACGATCCGGTTGACCGGGTCGCGTCCGGGTCGGGTCGCCGTGTAGAGGAGATACACGAACCGGTTCTGCGTGAAATCCGGGTCGAGGGCGACCCCGAGCAGGCCAGCTTCCCCCGCGGTGTACACACCGGGGAGCGTGAGTGCCGGCTCTGGGAGCAGCTGGCCGTTCTCGATAACCCGCAGCCGGCCCGGACGCTCGGTCACGAAGAGGCGGCCGTCGTCGGCGAAGGCAAGTGCCCACGGAATCTCCAGATTAGTCGCGATCACCTGTGCTCGAAAGCGAACGCCGTCACCGCTTGCGAAGACCTCGCCGGTATCGGGGACCCCGTCAAACGGACTCGCGCCAGCGCTCTCGTCACACGCCGTCTGCATCGTCGGCGTGGCCACGGCCACAAGAAGCAATACGGCCAGCAGACTGGGCACACGGAGAGTCTACCCGAGCCCCTCTGACTTCGCCTTCACACTTCGACCTGAGGTTCTTCTCGACACGGTCGCCGACGTGATAACGTATTTCGGACTCTGACCGTAACAGGCATCGCGGAATCACTGGACGGACCGCTCATTTAAACGAATGGCGCCGCTTCAATTCGCGCTCGACATTACCCCCCAGTCCAGGCTGTCGCTCACCGACGTCCACAGCCGCGCTGCGGCCACTGTCGGCAACGAGCTCACACGCTACACGCGTTGCTTTTACAGCTCCCTGCATACGACGGCGGGATATCTTCCGCAGAGCCTCCAGAGGCGACTCGCTGGGCGAGGGCAAGGCATCACCTCTTATCTCGAGCTGTACCGCGCCCTGTTTCCGGAACGGGGCGGATATCGTCACGACGAACTCGGTGAGCGTACGGAGCTCACGGCAGAACAGCGTCTGCGGGAACCGTTGAACGGCGATTCGCATCTCCGGTTCATCCTCGGGGGGCTCCGAGCGTGTGTCTCGTATCGTCTGCAGCGGGCGCCAGTGTACTTTGTCGACCTCGATGGCATGTGTGGCAGCACCCCGAGGAATCGCACGACCGTCCTGGTCGGCTACGACGACGAAGTGAAAGTGGCGCAGACCGATTTGCGTGTCCCGGTCTCGAGTCATCCGATTGCGGCCGTGAGCCTCAAAGATCCACGATACGCCCTGCGCGAGCAGCTCTCGGAGTTCATCGCCCGTCACGGGTCGGGCAAGGGCCGTCTCAAGCTGGAACTCGCACCCGGCGAGCACGATGCGTGTCTGACGGTCAACGAGTACGAGACGCTGCTGATGCGCCACGACCTGACAGACGTGCTTCGCGAGCCGTTTCGCTTCGCGGCCGAGAAGGCACGCCACGTCTGGAACGAGCCCCGAGCCGTTCCGCTGAAGGCGCGCGCGTACGCTCGGTACGACGTGGTGCAAGCAGCGAATCAACTTGTTGACGTTCTGGGACTCCCCACCTCTCGCATCGAGCAGTGGGCGGCCCGCGCACTGGCCAAACCGGCTGAGCGGCTGTTCGGCGTGAAGCGTCGGGTCGATCTCCTGGTCTCGGACGACAATCCGAGTGGGCGCCCCGCCCTCGTCGAGGGCACCTATCAGAGCCCCATCCTCATCCACTGGCGCGGCGCGGTCGGCGGTACCAGGACGGTGCGGGCCTCCCTGACGGAATTCGTCTGAGGGCCGCTGTCGGCCTCCTCTCCCCCCACAGAGAGCGATATACCCACTGGATGGCGGAGCCTCGCGCGTGGCGCACGCCCGGGGTAACATAGGACCTCCTAGCAGCCCGTGGTGAAAGCACCACCGAACGACGGGTCGGCCCAGACATGGCAGTGCCCCACGCGGAGGTCGTTGGCGGCGATGGTAGGTCGAGATAAGATCCACGGCGCGCCCCAACGCGTCTCCGGGAGTCGCATGAGCGACCACAACAGCCGAAGACACGCCACCGCATGCCCCTGAAGACTGCGGGGTGTCCCGACACCCGTGAGCGTCCGCATCAGCAACCCAAGGTTCAGTCCAGCAACGTGCAGCAGGACGCGTTTGAGGATGTTGTCGTGCCCCCGCAGGTATACGCGGCGTAGCCGCCCGGTGGCATAGAGATGGGCAAAGGGGCGTTCGAGTCGTTCCCCGCGCCGGCGCAGCAGGCGTTGCCCGCGCGCGCCGCGAAGACGCCGACGGTTTCGGTAGACGGCGTCGCGCGCCTCCGCCTTGTCTTTCCACTTACGCCTGCCGCGATCTGGTTCCGAGATGTAGCTGCGGAGGCCGATGGCTTCAAGATCGACGAGTTCCTGGTTGCTGTGATAGCCCTTGTCCCCGACGACCTCGGCAAGACGGCCCGCAGGCACCACGGTCTCGATGTGCTCCGCCGCGGTGATCAGCGTCGCGCGGCTCGTCGCCACATCGCCTTCATCGGCGTCCTGCACCGTCACCGCCACGACCGCGCCGGTGTCGAGGTCGACCGCCTGCTCCGCCTTGTGCGCGAGGTGCGTGCGGCCGTCCTTCATCTTGGTGATTCTTGCGTCAGGATCGTGCGGATGGGTCCAGTCGTCGTTCGAGCCTTTCTTCTTCCGCTTCCGATCGATGCGCGCCAGATCGGCACGCGTCGGGGTCTCAATCCCCGAGGCCTGGGCGAGCTGGATCAAGAAGTCCTGATACGCCTCGCCGGTGTCGCGCCGCACGATACTTCGCAGGGCGGCGTTCGCTTCCAGCGTCGTCGCATCGATACCGATCGTCTTGCCCTTGACAAGCTTCGCCTCAGCCAGTCGCTGCAACACCCACGCGAAGACAGCCTGATGCGTTTCCAGGTCGATCAGCCGACGCGTCCGCGAGACCGTCGAATGATCCGGCGGCGCTTCGTGCAGCTCCAGCCCCAAGAAGCTCCGCACGCTCAACGACTCGGCCGCCCGCCACGCGATCGCCCGCTCGGAGTCGAGCCCTTCGAAGTACCCGAGCAGCAACACGCGGAAATACCGGCCGGGCGGCAAACTCGGCCGGCCGATCTCATCCGCGTAGAATCGCTGACAGAGCGACTCGACGTACCCGTCGAAATCCGCTCTCTCGAGAATGTGATTCAGTCGCGTGTAGAACGGGTGCGCGGCGCTGCGAGGCAGATCTTGTGCGGCGACCCACATCGACGTCTGCTTGGGACGTCGCCGTCGTTTGCCCATGGCCATGCGCGTCAGTGGAGTACGCATGATCACTTCTGGCGATCGATCTAATTCGGTGACTTTCACCACGGGCTGCTAGTGTCCTGAGTTTGATATACGTGTACACGGAGGGCGGCGATGCGCCCGGTTGGCCAGGCGCGAAGAGCGAGCATATCGGGAATATTCGAGCCCGCGAGAAGATGGTCTCAACGCCGCCAGACGGGATGCAGCGCCGGCCGAATCTATAGGTATATCGAACTCAGGACACTAGGCACTGGGCACTGTCGCCAAACGAAGGAGCAGACCGTGATCCTACGCTGTGTTGTCGTCACATTAAGTCTCGTACTTGGACTCGCTGTGGGTCCGTCGACCCACACTGTGCTCGCTCAGAACGTGACCGAGGTTCGGTCGGCGGCGCAGGAGTTTTCATCAGCAGATATCGAGGGGTTTCGGGTGGTGACCACGCGTGACATACGTGAGGGTCGCATCTCCGAGCGGTCGGTCATCGAGGGTCCTTCGATCAATGGCGGTGCGATGGTGCCGTCTGCAGTCGAAGACCAGGAGATATCGATCGGAACCGAGACGGTCCGACGCACCCGGCGGGAATTTGTGACCGATACGAACGGCCGGTCGAGCGTGGTCTCCACGCTCGAGGAACACCGAACGGTTCGGGCTGACGGCAGCGAGCGGATCGTTCGAGACTTCACGGAACCGGACGTCAACGGCCGGGACCGAGCCACGCGACGCGAACGTGAAGACACGGTCGCCAAGGATAACGGTGTCTTCGTGACCCAGATCGAAGTGTCAGAGCCTTCGACACGCGGTAACGGTTTCGTGGCGACGGAACGTGTGGAACAGCGGGAACGTCGGGACGGCGCGCAGGTCCTCGAGTTCGATCGAACGACCTACATAAATCCGACGGGCGGCGGTGCCTGGGTCGCTCAGGAACGACGTGTCCTCACGCGCGACTATTCGGGGGACGCCGTTCGCTCCATCGAATCGGTCTACACGGCCGACGATGCCGGGACTCTGGTCCAAAGTGAGCGAATCGTGAGCCGAGAGTGGACCGGACCCGGAGGGCACGTTCAGCCGAGATATCCCAGACGAGGTTCGCGCCGCGACCCCTCGGCTCGCTCAGCAGGTCGAGATCGTGAGGACGGACAGATTGGATGGCCGCTCGTCGACGACACGTACTGTCCGAGAGCCTCGAAACGGCCGGATGCACGTGGTCGAACGAGTGGTCGAACGAGTCAGTCCAGACGGTCGTGGCGGAACCGTGATCGCGCAGGAGACCCAGCAGGTGGACGTGAACGGTCGGCTTCAGACGGCGACTGTGAGCCGGACTCGTGAGTCCACGATGTGATCGCAACGGCACATCGTCAGAATCGGTCGGCCGGACCCTGCGGCCTAGTGTCCTGAGCTCAAGGCATCGTCGCTGGAGGACGATTGCTTCGGTAGGGAGCCCTTCCGGAGTCACCGATGCTCAAACTGACAGGCAAGCTGCTGCTCTGCGGGCTTCTGATTGGCCTCGCGTCTGTCGACCGGGTCGCCGGGCAGATCTATTCCCGACTCGAGGAACGGCGAACACCCGCCGTGGCGGTGCCGCGAATCATGCGCGATACGGAGGCGGCGACGGGCGACCGCTCTCAGGGCTTCCGGACGACCCACATCGTCGTGCCGACGCCCACACTGACCCCATACGATCCGTTGATCGAACGGTACGCGACGCGGTCTGAGGTCCCGGCTGAGCTCGTCCGTGCCGTGGTCCAGGTGGAGTCAGGTTTCGATCCCACCGCCCGCTCATCGGCTGGAGCGATGGGGCTCATGCAGCTGATGCCAGAAACGGCCGCCGAACTGGGTGTCGCCGACCCGTACGACCCTGCGGACAATCTCCGCGGTGGCATCACCTATCTGAAGCAGCTCTTGGAGCAGTACGAAGGAAACCAGGAAATCGCGCTGGCCGCCTACAACGCTGGCCCAGGCGCGGTCGAGCGCTACGGCAACCGGGTTCCCCCATTTGCTGAAACGCAGAGTTACGTCCGGATGGTTCGGTCGGCGACTGACGCCGCGGCCCGGCTACCACAGGTGGCAAGCGACGGTACTCTGTACAAGAGCTATGCCGTCGTCGACGGCTGGTGGACGGTGGTCTTGAGCAACGTGCCGCCATCGTCCGGTCACTATTCAGTCACGGCAGAGACTCCCTAGTGTCCTGAGCGAGACGTTCCGGTCCGCGGCCCGAGCGGATCCGATTCGCCGTAGGATCCTGGTGATGTCAGAGCCAGGCGCCTTCCCAGACACGCTGCGGTCGTCAGCGGTCCCGCGGTGGTCACACCGCGACCCGGTGGAGTGCGGCAACCCGTTCGCGTCGGACGATGACCGACATCCGGTGTGGCACGGGGCGACCGGGCACGCCAAAGACACGCTGGTTCGACTCGACGCTGGGCTCGAGGGTGGACAGGCCGATCATCCGCAGCCATACCGGGTGCGACTGGTCGCCCTCGCGGTCGCGCGGTTCGATGTCTGGGCCCGGAGAACCTGGGCGATCGTGGTTAACCCGCGCGCTGTGCAGGACTACGAGCGGTGGCTGGACGACTATCGGAGGCACTGGCTCGATTACGTCGCCGAGACGTGCCCATGGGTCGACGTGGCCGACGATCTGAGCGCCCAGCTCACGGCGCGGTCACGGTTCTGGATCGACGGAGCGCGGCGCGCACTCGGACGAACCGCCGGTCCAGTTGACGTCCCGTGACCGATCTCGCACGATCTGACGACGGCGAGGGCGGGGCGGGCCGTACGCCTGAACCCCGTCCTCCGGACACCGACATGGGAGAGGAGAACAGTGGACACCTTCAACGCCTTCCGCATCTTTGATGAAGACGGCCGGATCGGAGGAAGGCGTGTTCGGGCAACGCTCGACGAGCTGAGTCCCGGAGATGTTGTGATCCACGCGCACTATTCGAGCGTCAACTACAAGGATGCGCTCGCGGCCACCGGGGCCGGAAAGATCCTGCGTCGATTCCCACTGATTGGCGGTATCGATGTGTCGGGCACCGTCGTGTCGAGCACCGACGAGCGCTATCGGGAGGGTGATGAGGTGCTGGTCACCGGGCACGAGCTCGGTGTCTCTGTAGACGGTGGATACTCGGAGTACGTCCGCGTGCCGGCCGGTTGGGTCGTGCCACTCCCGGACGGACTCACGACATTCGACGCGATGGCGATCGGCACCGCCGGCTTCACCGCCGCACTATCGATCGTGCAGATGGAGCGTAACGGTTTGACGACCGGGACCGGACCGGTCATCGTCGCCGGCGCCACCGGAGGCGTCGGCAGCCTGGCCGTCGACATCCTGGCCACGCTGGGCTACGACGTGACCGCCACGACAGGGAAGGACCGCGAGCACGACTACCTCCGCGCGCTGGGCGCGAAAGACATCATTTCCAGGTCCGGACTTCAGATGGGCACGCGTCCGCTCGAGAGGGCGCTCTGGGCCGGAGCCGTCGATCCTGTCGGCGGAGAGGTCCTCGCCTGGCTCACTCGCACGATGAAGACGGGTGGTTCAATCGCAAGCTCAGGTTTGACCGCGGGGATTGAGCTCCACACGACCGTCCTCCCGTTCATTCTGCGGGGCGTCAACCTCCTCGGTATTGACTCGGTCACCTGTTCCAGTGACAGCAGACGCGACGTCTGGCACCGGCTCGCGACTGACATGCGTCCGACTCATCTCGACGCGATCGCTCGGGGAGTGCCGCTGAGCGGACTGCCCGATGCGTTCCAGACGCTCCTGAACGGAGCGATGCGTGGTCGCTTCGTCGTCACACTCGCCCCGGACGATCGCTGAGGGAGGCACTGGCATTCGACCGCCCTCGGCACGACGCTGCGGTTGTGAAATCTGGTGCTACGACTCGGCCGCGTCCGGATCGAGCGTAAAGATCTCTGGCAGGCCACGGTATCGATTCGCGTAGTCGATTCCATACCCCACCACAAAGCCCTCGGCCAACTGAAAGCCGACATAGTCGGCCTCGACCGGTGTCACCCGTCGTTCGCGCTTGTCGATGAGGGCGCACAAGCGAATCGAACGCGGCGTGTGACCACGGAGCGCGTCGAGCAACGCGGCGATGCTGCGTCCGGTGTCCAGGATGTCCTCCACGACAAGCACGTCCTGACCGGCGATCTGGAGATCCGTCGGTATCTGGACGACCGGTGAGCCAGACGACTCGGTTCCTGAACCGTAGCTCGACACACTGACGAATCCGACCCGCATGTCCAGCTCCATCTCGCGAACGAGGTCGGCGAGGAACACGAAGGCGCCCTTCAACACGCCAACCACCACGAGATCGCATCCCTCGCAGTCGGCGTGGATCGTCTTGGCCAGTTCGGCCACCCGCTGCTCGATCCGAGCTCTGGAATACAGAAGTGCGAGACGCGATGAGGGCATCGTCGTGTGCATCTAGTCCGCGGGTCAGCTAATGTCCTGCGTTCGATATATCTGTACATTCGGCCGGCGCTGCGTCCCGTCTGGCGGCGTTGCTCATCGCTCGAATATTCCCGATATGCTCGCTCTTCGCGCCTGGCCACCCGGGCGCAGCGCCACCCTCGGTGTACAGGTATATCGAACGCAGGACACTAGTAACAGTTGTTACAGATCGGCGAACGACGTCGGTAGTCGACCACACGACACCGCTGATCCAGCTCGACGTCGCAGCACTCGAGCACCAACGCCTTGAGCCGCGCCCGACCCCGCTGAACCCGCGACTTCATCCCGGACACCGAGAGTCCCAGCCGCCGGGCCGCCTCGGTCTGCGGCATCCCCCCAAGATCGGTCAGCCTGAGCGCTTGCGCATAGGGGTCTGGCAGATGATCCACAAAGGGCCGCAGGCAGCGGGAGAGCTCGCTGCTCGCGTCGTGCAGCGGGGATACCTCAGCGGCATCGGATGCAGGGTCGCGTTCCAGAGCCGACTCGATGCGCCCGGCCTTGGCCCGGGCCCGGTGATAGTCGATGACGGCGTTGCGTGTGATCTGAAAGACCCACCCACTGACGTCCCGGACGCGAGCGCCGTTGTCCGAGCGGGCCTGGACGCGAGCGAACACGTCCTGCACGATGTCAGCCGCGTCGTCATCCGACGCCACCCGACGACGGACGAACCCGAAGAGTCGGTCATGAAACGCGTGCCACACGGTCTCCAGGTCGATCGACGGTCCTCGTTCGCTCATGCCGGCTTCCTCGCCTCGATCGTAGCCGACACGATGTCATCGTGCAGGCTGGGCGGCGCCGTGCAGGTCTCGACGCGCTCGTCACGCTGCTCGAGCGTATCGATCCGGACATCGACGAAGCCGCTGCCTGAGAGCAGACCGGTGATCTCGGAGACCGTTGCCGCGCCTCCGAGGCAGCTCGCCACCGCACGCAGGTCCTGCCGCCGCGACTGCGGTAGTGGCGCCGTCGCCACGACGTCGCTGATCGCCAACCGGCCACCCGGCTTGAGCACCCGCATCGCTTCCGTGAAGACGGCCGCCTTGTCTGGCGAGAGGTTGATCACGCAGTTCGACATGATCACGTCGATGCACCTGTCGGCTACGGGAAGATGCTCGATCTCCCCCAGGCGAAATTCGACGTGATGCACGTCGCTGTCGTTCAGGTTCTGACGCGCAAGTGACACCATCTCCGACGTCATGTCGACCCCGATGACGTGGCCCCGACTGCCGACCTGCCTCGCCGCAAGAAAACAGTCGAGCCCGCCTCCACTGCCAAGATCGAGTACTGTCTCGCCTTCCTGCAATTCGGCGATCTGGTGAGGGTTCCCGCAACCCAGACCCAGGTTCGCACGCTGGGGCACGGCGGCAAGATCCGTGTCGCGGTATCCGAGTCTTGCCGTCTTCGAACGCGGCGTCCCCGCGTCGTCACCTTGGCAGCAACTCGACGAACAGCAGTCGCCCCCCTGTTCTGCGATGTGTCCGTATTTCTCTCGCACGAAGCGCGTGGTCTCTTCCGTCTTTTCCATGTCGTTCTCCCTGTAATGTCCTGACACTAGGAAGACGGAGCAGCGGAGGAAAAGACGCACCCGCGTCCCCGGGTCAGAGTTCTTTGGTCAGCGGACGAGTCCCGCCCGACGGTGTGAGGCGTCGCATTGTTAGCCCGTTCTGCGGCTCGCAACGAGAACTTTGTACTCACGGTGGAGAGCCGCCTGACGGGCAAGGCGCGCACGGCGCGCCTCGCGGCCGCGGGGACAGGACACTAGTTACGACACATCGATGCGCAGCTCCGCAGTCGGTGAATCCCGGTGTGCGAACCACAAAACCTGTTCCGCCACGAGGTCAAACACCACACGGTAGCGACCGGGCATGTCGATCGCTGGCAGCTGAACGTTGACCGTGATCGCCTCGCCTGGCGCTACGTCGTGCGCCAGCTCACCCCGATACCAGTCGTAGTCGAGGGCGGCGGTCCCCCGCTCGCTCGGATGCAAGTGACCGCCCAAACGAGTCCAGCCCGCCTGATCGGGAATGCTCGCCAGCCACTTGGTATCACCCGTATTGGTCAGCCGGACACTCAAGTCCGCACCTTCTCCGGTCCGCATCTCGACCTGGTCCCGGACCGGCTCGATCCGGGCCCGCGCCGTCTGAGGGTTTCGTGTGGTCGGCACATACTCACCCTTGTACAGAAGGATGTAGTTCACGTCCTGGAACGCCTGGGCCCACTGGCTCCAATAGTGCCGAAGCTCTTTGCCTCGGAGAAAGCCTCTCAGCCGTTCGGTCGGGACTTCAACCGACAGCGGCAAGTTGACCGGGACAACACTCACATCGGTGAAGCCGCAACTGACGGCCAGCCGACCCAGCTCTTCGACGAAGATGTCGTTCTCGAGGACACCCCATTCGTCCATCTCGAGCTTGCTCAGCTCGGAGGTGCCATGGCCCTTGCCAGGCTCACACATCGCGACGATCCCGCCAGGCTTCAGCACCCGGACCATTTCCCTCAAGATCTCAGCCTGGTTGGGCACGTGGTGAAAGGCGTCGTACACCAACATCTTGTCGACGTGGCTGTCGGGCAGAGGGATGCAATGGCCGTCGTAGGGGAGAAACTGTGGATCAAGTTCCCAGTTCGTCAGCGCGTCACGCTCAAAGAGCTCCCGACCGATCTTGAGCGCCGTTGGTGAAATATCGATGGCAATCGTGCGGCACCCGAACCGGTTGATGAAGTGAGACAGCCAGCAGGTCCCGGCGCCCAGCTCGGCAAGGACTTCTCCAGGGCTCAAGCGCAGCCAGTGCACGAGCACGCCGATATCGAACAGTCGGCGAGCGAAGTTCATCGTGTCGGTATACGGCTTGCCGAGCAAGTAGTCGTGATCCTTGTAGTCGGCAAAGTACCGTTCCGACGCTTCGTTGTACTCGTCCAGATTGGCAATCAGCTCGTCGGATGTGAACCGGGGACGCGCAACGGGCAGGACCATCTGCTCGGTCACGAAGAGCCGCTCGACGACGGCATCGGTCAGCAAGCGGACCCGTACTGACCGCGCCGACAGCCACTGGGCCGTGCGCACGATGACCGACGCCAGGAACTCTTTCTTGGTCAACCAGATGTCTTTGCGGTCGAGTGGATGGCGAAGGCCACACCTTGGGGATCCATACACTGCGCCACTCGATCGCCGCCGGGAACGTCCATCGGACCATTGAGGACCTGGCCACCCAGCTGTGTGACCGTCTCGACGCGAGCGTCGACGTCGTCGACACTCAGGTAGGGCAACCACGCCGACGGCCCTGGCATCTCGGCGGCTTGCCGAAAGATGCCGCCCACCGAACGCTCGTTCGTCCGGCCGAACATCTGGTAGGTCCCGGCCGAGCCCATGTCCATGGCATCCGTCTTGACCCACCCAAAGAGGTCGCTGTAGAAACCGAACGGCGCGTCGGGGTCGGTCGTGGCGAGCTCGTGCCAGGAGACTTCCCCAACTCCCCACGGCCCATCGTGGCCCGGTGCAGTACCCGCGGCCGTGTGCGCGGCGAACACGGCTCCCTGTGGGTCGGCAAGCACCGCCACGCGTCCGACGGTCTCGATATCGAACGGCTCATGCAGCACCCGCCCCCCGCGACTTAACGCATCCGCGACCGTGGCGTCCACATCCGGAGTTGCGATGTACGCAAGCCAATGCGGTGGCGCGCCCTGCTGTTTCGCCGCATCAGGCAGTTGCATCAGACCGCCGACCGCCGTCTCGCCGTTCATCCACATCGTGTAGGGCGTCGGCCCACCGTCCCACAACTGGGTCGACCACCCGGTCAACTGGGTATAGAACGGTTGTGCGGCCGGGGGATCACTGGTCATCAACTCATGCCACACGAAACGACCTCTGGGACTCTCTAGGGACATACGTCGGCTCCTCTCGTTCAGAATGGTGACGTTCTTGCGGGATGTGCGACAGCAGTATATCCAAGCGTCGGCCCCACGACGCAGTTCCTGCACGACCGGTATCGCGGTGTGGGCTGGTTGGGGCGTGGAAGGGACATTACCCCTCGCGCTGTGTCGAGGTCGTGGTTGGTGGTGTGGCGCGCGCTTACTCGCCGATCACCTTGACCAGGACCCGCTTTTGGCGTCGGCCGTCGAACTCGCCGTAGAAGATCTGTTCCCACGGCCCGAAGTCCAGCTGACCACCCGTGATGGCGACCACCACTTCACGCCCCATGATCTGGCGCTTCATATGCGCGTCGGCGTTGTCCTCCCCGGTTCGATTGTGCGCATACCGCGTGGGTGACGCATCAAAAGGCGCCAGCCGTTCCAGCCACGCCTTGTAGTCCTCGTGAAGCCCCGACTCGTCGTCGTTGATAAAGACCGACGCCGTGATATGCATCGCGTTGCACAGAACCAGCCCTTCGGTGATACCACTCTCGCGAACGATCGCTTCGACCTTCGGTGTGATGTTCTCGAAGGCCATACGAGCCGGCAGGTTGAACGTCAGACGCTGCGTGTGGGATCGCATGTCGGCTGTCCGTCATGGTGTGGGCATCAAAGGCGGTTCCTGCATCCGCATGAGGCGTGCCGGGTTCGCGTCGGACGTCGGCACGAATCTCTGGGTGCGCCCCAAGATGTTGTCCGCGCCGTAGAGGTTGCCATCGGCATCGACCGAGAACTGGTGCAGTTCGCGATACTGACCTGGTCCCTCGCCCTCGATGTCCCACGTGTACTCTCGGTTGCCGTTCAGGTCGAGCTGCACGATCTTGGGTGGCTGGTTGTCCGCGACCCAGACGTTGTAACCGTTGACGATGATGTCGTTGGGGAAGTCGAAGTCGGTCCAGACACCGATCGGGGCGATGGTCGGGTGATACCACGCGGCAGCCCTGGTCGTCTCGTTGAAGACCTGGATCCGGCTGTTGTTCCGGTCGGCCACATAGATACGACCGTCGGCGCTGGTCGCGACTGCGTGGACGCCGTCGAGCTCACCGCGGCCACCGCCGTGCGCGCCAAAGTCGGTAAGATACGTCCCTTCGGCGTCGAATATCACGATGCGCGAGTTGTCCAGACCGTCGGCAACCAGAATCCTCCCGTCAGGCATGAACGCCACGTCCTGTGGTCGTCCGAAGTGCGTCTCGTCATTGCCGCTCACGTCCTTCTCACCGAGCGTCATCAGCAACTCGCTGCCGTCGTTCGAGAACGCCAAGATCTGGTGTCCGGTTTCATGCACGACCCACACCCGGCGCTCCGGGTCGTAGGGGCTGATCCGGATCTTGTGTGGACCGTTGGACCCTTCGAACAGGTAGTCCCACTGGTCCCACGTGTCAACTAGATTTCCATCACCGTCGACGATAAAGATGCAGTTCCTCCAGACCCGGGCACCGTCCGGCTGCAGAGCGTTGAGCCCGATCGAACCGACGAACCCGGCGAACCCCGAAGGCACCGGATCGGGGAGGCGAAACTCACCCCGTTGGATCACGAAGATGCGGTCTGGCGACTCGACATACACGCCCGAGTGCGAGCCCCACGCGAAACCGTCTTCGGCAAACGGCGTCATCCAATCGTCGACAACGTCATATGGACTCGGGCCCATCGGCCCGAGGTCCTGGAGCGACACGGGACCAGCGAGCGACCCGGCCGCGACGACCACCGCAAGGACTAGGACTGACGTTCGCATGCTCTTACCCTCCTCTCGTTCCCTTCTGTGGCCGATGATCTTACTCCGATGCGAACGGTTTCCAAACGAAACTGGGCGTCGGCATGCTCGTCGAGCCCAGCATCCAGGCGAGCCTGGTTTTACATATTCCTATATAGGAATATATAGTGCCTCCATGCCACGCGCGACGGCGGCATCCGATGCGTTCACGGCGGTGGCCGAGCCACATCGACGCGAGATCCTCACCTGCCTCGCACACAGTGAGCGCTCCGTCGGCGACATCGTCGATTGGCTGGACCTGGGACAACCGACGGTCTCGAAACACCTCCGGGTCCTGCGGGAGGTTGGACTCGTGACGGTTCGCCGCCAGGGACGTCGGATGCTCTATCGGACCGACGCGAGAGCGCTCCAGCCGGTCCGCGAATGGACGTCAACCTTCCTCCGGATCTGGCGAAGTCAGCTGGAAGGAGTCAAGACCACGGCCGAAACGGAACGAACGACGCCGGCGACAGACGAGACGTAACGGACAAGAACCGACGCGCGCTTCACCAGAGCGCACACAGCCAAGGAGACTGAGATGGCCGTAGCGACAACATCGCTCGAAGACCTCGTGCTCGATTTGACACAGGACATCCAGATCGACGCATCGCTCGAAGAGTGCTTTGCGGCACTGCTCGAACAGATGGGCCCGCGAAACGAAGGGCCGGATGGGACGCCTCTCCCGATGACGATTGAACCTCGTCCAGGTGGACGGTGGTATCGAGACCTGGGCGGCGACAACGGGCATCTGTGGGGACATATTCAGGCGATCAGGCGACCTACCTTGCTCGAGATCACCGGACCGCTCTTCATGTCGTACGCCGTCACCTCGAACCTTCAGTATCGGCTCGCCGCGGTTGAGGCCGGAACGCTCCTCACCTTACGCCATTCGGCGCTCGGGTTCATTCCGGATGACCATCGGAAGGGACTCTCGGAGGGATGGAAGCCGCTGCTGGCTCGCGTCAAAGCCCAGGCCGAAGCTTCGTAACTGACCATCACCCCCCCACCGAACGACGGCAGACGCGCGGGTTGAACCGCGGGCGGCGCCTGTATACTCGCTAGGCTGGTCATGAAGAAGGCAACCGAGGCGCCCACCCTTACCTCAACCCCAACTACGCCGGCTTTCACGACCGTCTCGGGGAGACCGGTCAAGGCGCTCTATACCCCCGAGGACGCCCCGGTATCGGCTGACGAGCGCCCCGGCCAGTTCCCGTATACGCGGGGCATCCACGCAAGCGGCTACGGCGGCAAGCTCTGGACGATGCGCCAGTTCTCTGGCTTTGGCACGCCTGAGGAGACCAACGAGCGCTACAAAGAGCTGCTCGCGGCCGGCGGAACCGGCCTGAGCGTCGCATTCGACCTGCCCACTTTGATGGGACGCGACCCGGACCACTCTCTCTCGCGCGGCGAAGTGGGCAGGTGCGGCGTCAGCGTCGCCTCGCTGGCCGACATGGAGGTGCTCTTCGACGGCATCGCCCTCGAGGACGTGACGACCTCGATGACGATCAACTCCCCCGCCGCCATGATTCTTCGCGATGTATCTCGTCGTCGCAGAACAACAGGGCGCGGCCTGGTCACGACTCTCCGGGACGCTCCAGAACGATATCCTGAAGGAGTACATCGCGCAGAAGGAGTACATCTACCCCCCACGCCCATCGATGCGTCTGGTGACCGATGTCTTCGCGTTCTGCACGGATCGTGTCCCGCGCTGGAATACGATCTCGGTCAGCGGATACCACATCCGAGAAGCCGGTGCCACCGCGCTCCAGGAGCTGGCGTTCACACTGCGGGATGGGATCGAGTACGTGCAGTACGGCGTCGACGCCGGCCTCCGCGTTGACGACTTCGTCCCGCGGATCTCCTTCTTCTTCAACGCTCACAACGACTTCTTCGAGGAGATCGCCAAGTACCGAGCTGCGCGGAGACTCTGGGCGACGGTGATGCGCGACCGGTTTGGCGCCACGGACGAGCGCTCATGGAAACTCCGGTTTCATGCCCAAACGGCGGGTGTCTCACTCACCTCACAGCAGCCGTATAACAATGTCGTCCGGACGGCCATTCAGGCCCTCGCCGCCGTCTTCGGTGGTGCCAACTCGCTGCACACCAACTCACTCGACGAGGCTCTGGCCCTGCCGACCCGCGAGGCGGCCCTTCTGGCGCTGCGAACCCAGCAGTTGATCGCCTACGAGAGCGGCGCCCCCAACGTGATCGACCCGCTGGGTGGTTCGTACTTTGTCGAACGTCTTACGCAGGAAATGGACGACGGTGCTCGCGACTACTTCGACCGGATCGACGCGCTTGGCGGGATGGTGCCGGCGATTGAGCAGGGCTTTCCGCAACGCGAGGTCGCAGAAAGCGCGTATCGATTCCACCAAGAGATCGAGGAGGGCGACAAGACGATCGTCGGGGTGAACCGTTATACCGACGAGCTGGAGACGTCGATCTCAACGCTCTCGATCGATGAGGACGTCGGTGTGCAACAGGTCGAACGGCTCGAGCGGCTGCGTGACACCCGAGACAACGCGGCGGTGTCCGGGGCGCTCGATCGGCTCCGGCACGGCGCGGGCGGGAGCGAGAATCTGTTACCGATACTCATCGATGCGGTCCGCGCGTATGCGACTATCGGTGAGATGTGCGACGCCTTGCGAGACGTCTGGGGTGAGTACGAAGAGACACCGGCCGTGTAGTGGACGAAGTCGTATCGATGAACAGGTTGGCAGAGGTTGCTCCCGCCGTGAGTCAGCTCTCGGACGATGAAGCGCTGCTCCGCTCGAGTGTCCGGTCATTCGCGGCGAGCGAGGTCGCCCCGCGGGTGCGAGAGATGGAAGAGCAGGGGGCCATTCCGCGCACGCTGATCGACCAGCTGTTCGAGTTGGGCATCATGGCGATCGAGGTCCCCGAAGCGCATGGCGGCGCGGGCGGACACTTCTTCCTCTCGGTCATCGCCGTCGAGGAGCTGGCGCGGGTCGACCCGTCGGTCGCCGTCCTGGTCGATGTGCAGAACACCCTCGTCATCAACGCCCTCG
>CBDBHJ010000004.1:0-336953 GCA_965205435.1 Vicinamibacterales bacterium | reverse complement strand
CTATGAGCCGCGCGCCGGCCAATTCAACCTTAAGGTAAAGAGCCGCTCCGACAACTCCAAGCCTATCAGCAGAACCCGGCGTTCCGCGACGAGGACCAGCGCCGCACACACCTCATCACTGAACTCCGCCACGCCCCGCCTGTCGCAAACGAGCGTTTACGATACATGCTTACGACTATCGTCTTCTTGCTTCAAGGGTGTATCTCTGGCACCTCACCCCGATTCGCCATCGCATCCCGGACTTCTCGCCGGACACCGCACTGGACGACCCGAGGCCCTGGAGGTGATCTGCGCGCGCGCGGATTATGGGTACCCGACTAGGCCCTCCCGTGTGGTCGGGCGGCCCGAGGCGCCGCGAGGCGCCAGAAACCGACGATGAGCCCGACGAGCAGCAGGAGCGCGAGCCACTCCGCCGCCGCGCCGGCCAGGCGTCTCCCAGGCTCCAGGGCGTCCGCCCTTGAGAGACCGCATAGCCGGCCGCACCGGCGATCACCACCCCGATCAATCCTTCCCCACCCACCAAACCGGACCCAAAGAGGATCCCCCGGTCGCGCCGGGCGGCCCGCTCCCCGCTCGTCGCGGCACCGCGCTCGAGGATCATCCGAAGCAACCCGCCGAGGAAGACCGGAATCATCGTCGAAACCGGGAGATAGACGCCGACCGCGAACGGCAGCGATGGGATCCGCAGCAGCTCGACGACGATGGCGATTCCAGCGCCGACGGCGACGAGGGTCCAGGGGAGCGATTGGCTGAGCACCCCGTCGATGACGAGCCGCATCAGCATCGCCTGGGGGGCGGGGAGCTCTGCGCCGCCGAAACCATACGCCCGGGCCAGGAGCAGCAGCGTCAACGCCACGAACGCCGCGGAGGTCATCACCCCCACTAGTTCGCCAATCTGCTGACGCCGCGGCGTCGCCCCGAGCAGGAAGCCGGTCTTCAGATCCTGCGACGTGTCGCCCGCGATCGACGCGGCGATGGCGACAACGGCACCAACCGTCAGTGCGGCCACCTTGCCGGCGTCGTCGGTCCAGCCGAGCAGCAGGAACAACGAGGACGGTACCGAGCAAGGTGGCGATCGTCATCCCGCTGGTCGGATTCGACGTCACACCTACGAGTCCCACAATCCGGGAGCTGACGGTCACGAAGAAGAAAGCGAAGACGACGACCAGTAGCGCCGCCAGGGCACGCCCGGCAGCCACCTCGATGCTGCTAAACGCCATCGGCACGACGGCGAGGATGGCAAAGATCGCCAGAGCGCCGACCCCCACCACGCCGAGCGAGAGGTCCCGCTCGGTCCGAAGAAGGGCGGTGCCCGCCCCGGCCGTAAGCCGCTCCCGAATCTGCCGCGCGCCGATCCGGAAGCTTGCGACCATGGTGGGAACGCTCCGGATCAGCGTAATCAGGCCGCCGGTGGCAACCGCACCCGCTCCGATATAGCGAACGTAGCGGGTCCAGAGCAGCCCCGGCGTCATCTCATCGATCACCAGCGTCGTCTCGGGATAGAGCGGCACCATCCGGCCCTCGCCCCACCACGCCATCGCCGGGATGATGACCAGCCAGGACAGCAGCCCGCCGCCGACCATGATCGTGGCGATGCGCGGGCCCAGGATATAGCCGACGCCGAAGAGGGCGGCGCTCACCGCGGTGCCGAGTTGGCCTTTCCTGAGGAACGGAATGGAGATCTGAAGCTCGTCCGGCACGGCCCGCATCCAGCCGGTGACCCCCTTGAACAGCGCCCCGAGTCCCAGACCGAGGAACACGTTGCGGGCGCGTGCGCCGCCCATCTGGCTGGCCTTGAGCACCTCGGCACAGGCGGTGCCCTCTGGATAGGGCAGATTTCGGTGCTCCTGCACAATCAAAAACGGCCGGAGCGGGATCATAAAGAGGACGCCAAGAAGCCCCCCACTCATCGCCAGGATGGTGATCTGCAGGAGGTTGGTGTCGAAACCCCAGAGGAAGAGCGCCGGCAACGTGAAGATCACCCCGCTGGCGACCGAGCTGGAGGCCGACCCGACGGTCTGCGAGAGGTTGGCCTCGAGGATGCCGCTCTGGACACCGCCGGCGCGGAGCGCTCGAAAGAGCGCCACCGTCATCACCGCCACCGGGATCGACGTCGAGATCGTCAGCCCCGCCCGCAGCCCCAGATAGGCGTTGGCTGCGCCGAACAGGATCCCGAAGAGAATCCCGGCCGTCATCCCCTTCAGCGTCGCTTCGGCGGGGGACTCGGTGGGAGAGACGAACGGTAAAGGGGTCTGCTCGTCAGCCACGTGGCGTCTGATTGTACCAGGGTCGATGCTCGGCATCGTGACGCAGGGACCCAGCCGGCTCCGGCCCATCGTTCCGGCCTGGTATCCTCGGGTTGGACCCGCCATGACCGCCAACCTGCCCGGGATGTCCCTATGGCTTTGTCGAGATAGCCAGGACTTTCTGGAGTATTTTCCGGCCCGTCCTAACTGGCCGCCGCGAGCCGGGCGAGTCACCCGAAGGGCCGGCGCGGCGCGGCAGCCAGCGGCGCCGTGGACGCGCCAGGCCCGTGAAGGCTACTCCGGGCTGTTTTGGGGTGGGGTGTTGCGGTCTCGGTCACAGCCGTTCGGTAGGAACACTGAGGAAAAATCCGCTGGGTTGTTACCTGTGGGTCTCGAATTCCGAATTCGGTCGCTAAATCGAGGCCTGGGACACCATTGCGTGGCGCCTGAGTTCTGACCTACGCTGTCTCGCGCATGAAGGATCTCCTGCTCCCCCTGCTTCACCTGGCCGTCACAGCCGCGAAGCTCTGCAGACCCGGCGGCGTGCGAGCCGTCATCGCTGAGAATCTCCTGCTCAAGCAGCAGCTGATCGTGCTGCGCCGTTCGCGCCAGCGTGCGCCGAACCTCAGAGTGGGCGATCGGCTCCTATGCGGATTCGGGGCGCTTTTTCTGAGTCCGGGACGGATTCGCAAGGTCGCCATCGGACTGCGCCCGTCCACGTTGCTGACCTTCCATCAGGCGCTGGTGCGCGGCAAGTACCGCCGATTGTTTTCCTCAAGCGCGCGACCGAAGAAGCCGGGCCCAACGGGGCCGAGCGAGGCGCTCATCCGCGCCAGCGTCGAGCTCAAATCGCGCAATCCTCGATTCGGGTGCCCGCGGATTGCGCGCATCATCTCGCAGACGTTCGGGGTCGACATCGACAAGAACGTCGTGCACCGCGTGCTGGCGAAACGCTATCGTCCAGCCCCGGGCGGAACCGGGCCCTCGTGGTTGTCGTTCGTCGGACACACGACAGACAGTCTGTGGAGCGTGGACCTCTTGCGCTGTGCGTCCATCGTGCTCCAGAGCGACTGGGTGCTCGTGGTCATGGACCAGTTCACGCGGCGCCTCGTGGGATTCGGTGTGCATCGCGGACCGGTCGATGCCCCCAGCCTCTGCCGCATGTGCAACGCCGCCATTCATGGGCGGGGCGCGCCGCGACATCTCAGTACGGATCATGATCCGTTGTTCGAGGCGCATCGGTGGACCGCGAACCTTCGGCTTCTGGAGATCGACGAAATCAAGACGGTGCCCCATGTGCCCCTGTCACACCCCTTTGTGGAACGGCTGATCGGGACGATGCGGCGAGAATGCCTGGATCATGTGTTGTTCTGGAATGCCGGTGATCTGGAGCGGAAGCTCGCCGACTTCCAGGCCTCCTACAACGCGGCACGGAGCCATGCGTCGTGGGAAGGCTACACGCCGTTAGGCTTCGCGGGCGAACGCACGGCGGCCCGTGCCGAATTCAACCATGTGCGTTGGATCTCCCACTGCCGGGGCATGGTCCAGCTTCCAGCGGCAGCCTGATGACGAATTCGAGACCGACAGGTCCGTGACAAGGCCGGAGTCAGCCAAATGCAACTCGACCCGATTGAGCACATCGTGATGCAGCGTCCTCGACTCAAGCGTAGAACGCTTCTCCAGATAGTCGACGCCAAGATTCGCGCCGGCGATACTCAGCAGCCCGAATTTCGTACCAGTTGCGGTGCTCTGGCCGCTGTCCTCTGTAACGGACATTCGGTCGGGTAGACCCTGCTGGCACTGACTCCAGATCGAGGCGGCCTTGTCGAAGTCCAGATACACCAGGTCCCGCAGAGCAAACTTCGGTGCCGACATTTGACTACCAGGCTAACAAATAACAGGCAGATTTCCGTAACTCCAATACGCTGCCACGTTCGCCGCCATGCGCCACCACAACGTGGTCGACCGCTCCAGGGATGCGGTCCAGTGCCCGGCCGATGTCAATCAGTAACTCGCCACGCTGCCACCAGTTCCAGACCTCTGCCTTCTCTCCCCCTCTCACTGACGATCTGGCGCGACACGTAGACCCGCGCCGCAGAGTCATCATGAAGATCGCGGCCGCCCAGCCTCGATCTCCCTGTCTCGCAGCTCCCGACGGAGGATCTTCAGCGCGCTGCTCTTCGGCAGCTCGTCCAAGAACTCAATCGATCGAGGAATCTTGTAGGCGGCAAGCTCGAGCCGGCAGTGGGTGATGAGATCATCCGCGCTTGCCGTCTCTCCAGGGCGCAGGGCGACAAAGGACTTGACCGTCTCGCCGCGCTCGGGATCCGGCACGCCAATCGTCGCCGACTCGTGTACCGCTGGGTGCGCCATCAGGACGGTATCGACCTCGTCGGGATAGATGTTGTAGCCGCCGGCGATGATCATGTCCTTCTTGCGGCCGACGAGGAAGCAGTACCCGTCTTCGTCGATCGTCGCGATATCACCCGTGTGGAGCCAGCCATCGGTCAGGATTGCCGCCGATTCGTCGGGCGCGTTCCAGTACTCGCGCATCACCCGCGGTCCCTTGAGGAGCAGCTCGCCCTGCGTGCCCAAGGGCACCTCGGTCGAGGGGTCGCCGACGCTGACCACCTTCTCGTCGGTGTTCGGTGCCGGCACACCGATGCTGCCGATCTTGCGCCGGCCGTTCAGCGGGTTGGCATGCGTCACTGGTGATGTTTCGGTCAGGCCGTAGCCTTCCACGATTTTGCTCCCGGTCAGCACTTCGAATCGCTCGAGTACATCTGGGGGCAGCGGCGCGCCCCCGGAGAAGCAGGAGGTCACGCTCGTCAGGTCGATCTTGTCGAGGCCGGGCGCGTTGCTGGGGCGCATGAACATCGACTGGCGGTACGCGGCGGAGCAGCCCGGGATGTTCACCGTCGGGACCGGACCGATGGGAGCGTTGGTCGGATGGTGCAAGAGCGGAACGTTCGGGCGAACGTGGGACATGGTGAGCACAGCCTTGCTTCGGCGGGCGGGTTTAGCGATTCTGTCGCGAGACCGCGTGCCGGCAGCGCTGGAACGGAAGGTCTCGTGACGGCCCGCGCTCTCGATTTCTTCGCCGGCAGCGGCCTCGCTCGGGTCGGACTCGAACCTGAGTTCCGCACGGTATGAGCGAACGACATCTGTCCAAGGAAGGGTGCCGTCTACGATGCCAACGCGGTCGCGGATCCTGACTGGGTATGGTGGGCGCTCCCAACTCCAGATAGCCGCGTCGCGGCGCTTACTGATCTGTGCGATCGGCACGCCCCGTGTGAGAGCGCTTCGCGTACGGCCGAGCGGCTAGCGATGCTGTCGCCGTGCAACAAGAGGAAGTTGCAGCAACAGATCCGATACGGCCGTTTCACGGTCGGCACTGGTTACTGCCGTACGCGGCGCCAGACGTCGCCGGAACCTACCTCGGGCCCATCACGTTGACGATCACCGACGCGCCCGGCCAAGGGCCGATGCGCGACACCGGGCAGCTCACCGCGACGGTGACCCAGTCCGGCGCCACCGTCACGATCTCGGCGACCGCGCGCTGGCCGTGGGGCGACCAGGCGGTGTGGAGCAACGTCGTCGGCACGATCGACACCGTCGGCACGTTCACCGGTCCCGCGGCCGAGGGACCACACGGACCTGGACTGCGGCCGCGTGCGCTACGTCTCGCGGCGGATGACGTTCACCCTCAACACGATGCGCTATACCATGCAGGCCGACACCGCCAGCTGTGGACGGTTCGCGTACTCGGCCAGGCTCACCAGATGACAAGGAGCCGTGGTGGATATCGGAAGGAGGCAAACCGATGACCAACGATGCTTCGGTAAAGCGATCGATCGGCACGAGGGGCGGAGCCAGTGTGCTAAAGTGCCCGAAAGGTCCTCTAAGTCCGTGAACCGCACCGTCATCCACCTGTTGCTCTCGGTCGTGCTGCTCGCGGCGTCGCCGCTGCGAGCGCTGTGTTCCGACTCATGCGTGTCGGACACGGACGCGGTGCAGACCACCGGTCACGACGAGCCGGCCTGTCACGAGTCGCACGAATCGTCGCCACCGTCCGATTCCAACACGTCGGATGACGGGTGCCGGCACGGGGACGAATCCCCCGCGCGGAGTCTGCGTACGGCACATAAGCCGGTCGACCTGTCAGCAGATTCGCGGGCTCTCCTGCACGTCGCCCCCGCCGGGGTGCACGACGGGACCGCGATGACCCCGCGCGTGGGCGTGTCGACCCTGCCGTTCCACGCGGTTCCGGCCCCTCGGCGTTTCCCCACGCCGCTTCGGATCTGATCCTTTCCCGTCGTCACGCTCCAGCTTCCATTTTTCGAAAAGCGCCGTCACGCACCGAGCGTGACACCTCCGCCTTGGCGCCGCGCGCGTCGGCGCCAACTGCGGTGGATTGGAGCAGATGTGATGGAGGATCCACGAGACTTTCGGGCTCCGACCGTCTCCGCGACGTCACGCCGCACGTTCGTCAAGGGATTGGCAGTCGGGGGCGCCGCCGCCGGCCTCGGGCTCTGGCGCCCGTCGCTGTCGGCCTCGTCCGGCCGCGCGCCGACGCCGACGGATCTCGCCGGTACGGACTTCGACCTCACGATCGGCGAGACGCCGATGGACTTCACTGGGTCACCGCGGGTCGCCGTGACGGTGAACGGCTCCGTCCCCGCCCCCACGCTACGGTGGCGTGAAGGCGACACGGTCACGGTGCGGGTGGCCAACCGGCTGCGCGACGAGACGTCCGTTCACTGGCACGGCATCCTGCTGCCCGCCAACATGGACGGCGTACCGGGGCTGAGCTTCGACGGGATTCGGCCCGGTGAGACGTTCGTCTACCGCTTCAGGGTCCGCCAGGGCGGCACGTACTGGTATCACAGCCACTCGGCGTTCCAGGAACAGCGCGGGCTCTACGGCGCGCTCGTCATCGAGCCGCGGGACCCCGAGCCGTTCAGCTACGACCGCGACCATGTCGTGCTGCTGTCCGACTGGACGGACGAGAACCCGGCGCGCGTGTTAGCCAAGCTCAAAAAGCAGTCGGACTACTACAACTACCACCGGCGCACCGTGGGCGATTTTTTCCGCGACGCGCGCAAGCGCGGATTCGGCGCTACGGTGTCCGATCGCCTGGCGTGGGGCGACATGCGGATGCGCCCCACCGACCTGGCCGACGTCACCGGCGCCACGTACACCTATTTGATGAACGGTCACGCACCGGCGGGGAACTGGACGGGTCTCTTCCAGCCCCGCGAGCGGGTCCGGCTCCGGTTCATCAACGGCTCGGCGGCGAGCTACTTCGACGTGCGCATTCCGGGTCTGAAGATGACGGTGGTCGCGGCCGACGGCCAGTACGTCCACCCGATCACGATCGACGAGCTCCGGATCGGGACGGCGGAGACCGTCGATGCCATCGTCGAGCCGTCGGGCCAGGAGGCGTTCACGATCTTCGCGCAGTCGCTGGATCGCAGCGGGTACGCCTGCGGGACGCTGGCCACGCGCGACGGCTTGGCGGCGCCGATCCCGGACCCGGATCCGCGGCCGCTGCTGACCATGGCCGACATGGGCCATGCCGCGATGGGCGACGGAAACCATGTCGGACACACGTTGCCCGCGACGAGTGGTCCAACCGAAGGCGACGGCGAGCAGAACCATCCGGCGAGCGAGCGCGGCAACCCGCTGGTCGACATGCAGACGATGACGCCGACCTCGCGGCTCGCCAATCCCGGCATCGGCTTGCGCGACAACGGGCGCGACGTCCTGACCTACGCTCGCTTGCGGAGCCTCTTTCCCGATCCCGACGGCCGCGACCCGTCGCGGACGATGGAACTGCACCTGACCGGCCACATGGAGCGCTTCGCCTGGTCGTTCGACGGCGTCAAGTTCGCCGACGCCGCGCCGATCAGGCTGACCTACGGCGAGCGGCTGCGCGTTGTGCTGGTGAACGACACAATGATGTCGCACCCGATCCATCTGCACGGCATGTGGAGCGATCTCGAGGACGACGACGGTCGGTTCCAGCTCCGGAAGCACACCGTCGACATGCCGCCCGGCACCCGACGCAGCTTCCGGCTGCGGGCCGATGCGCTCGGCCGCTGGGCGTTTCACTGCCACCTGCTGTACCACATGGAAGCCGGCATGTTCCGGGAAGTGCGAGTCGACGAATGACGAACCGAGTGCTCGCGTTCGTGCTCGGCGCGGGCGTGGTGGTCGCCACCCTCGGGTGGCCGGCATCGTCTGACGCACAGCAGACGACCGACGCGACGACCGAGCAGGAGGACGAGCCCCGCACGCCCATTCCGCCCATCACCGACGCCGACCGCACGGCGGCGTTCCCCGACGTCACGCGCCACGCCCCGCACGGCGACGCGGTGCACGCCTTCGTGCTCTTCGACCAGGTGGAATGGCAGGCGGGAGAGCACATCGCCCGGGTCAGCTGGGACACCACCGGGTGGGTGGGCGGTGACCGCAACCGCCTCTGGTTTCGAAGCGAAGGCGCAGGCGCGGATGGCACGCTGGGCAGTGCCGAGGCGCATCTGCTCTACGGCCGCGCGTTCGCGCGGTGGTGGGACGTCGTGGTCGGTGTGCGACAGGATGTGCGCCCCGGGCCCGCCCAGACATGGGCGGCGTTCGGCGTGCAGGGGCTGGCGCCGTACTGGTTCGATCTGGAGGCGACCGCCTACCTCGGCGAACAGGGCCAGACGGCGGCGCGTCTTGAAGCCGAGTACGAGCTGCTGTTGACGAACCGACTGATCCTGCAGCCGCGGGTCGAGGTCGACCTCTACGGCAAGGGGAACCGCGAACGGGGCATCGGCGCCGGCGTCAGCCACGTCGAGACCGGCCTACGCCTCCGGTACGAGCTTTGCCGCGAGCTTGCGCCCTATCTCGGCGTGCTGTGGGACAACATCGTCGGCGACACGGCCGACCTGGCGGCCGCCGCGGGGGAGACACTGGACGGCGCGACGCTGGTCGCCGGGATTCGGTTCTGGTTTTGAGGTGACCGGACAGGCTGCGAACCGGTCGGGTGCTTCCGTCATCAAGTGTTGGTGAAGAGAGCTTAAGCCCTAATCCTCCAGATACTTCCAGCCGATTTTGAGGCTGGCACCTCTCTGGCACTGAATATCTAGTCTAAGCGGTTTGGTTAGAACGAGATAAGGGCGGGGTAGCAACAGTTGATGGCGGAAGCACCAATCAGACGCACACCATCAGCCTCTTCGGCGTGCAGGGCGGTGGCAAGAGCTACACGCTTGGCACCGTCGCTGAGATGGCCTCTCTGCCGATCCCAAACATCAACCGCGTAAGGTGCGTTTAATCGGCCGACCGCTCATGCGGCCTCCCGGTGGTAGAAATTGAGCAATCCGCCCAGACGCTCCCGCCGCTGAACGTCGGCGGCCAGGCTCACCGGCGGTGGCGGTCGTTGCAGGAGCTGGTTGTCGAGTCCCTGATGGTTTCGCTCGCGATGGTCGTGTTCGACGTACTCGCCCACGAGGAGACGCACGTGCCCTTCGCCGAGGGGGACGACGCGACTGAGACACTCCTCTTTCATAGAGCGGACGAACCGCTCGGCATACGCGTTGAGATTGGGACTCTTCGGCGGGAGACGGATCGGCTGGACACCCCCGTCCTCCAGGATCTCGCCAAACCCCCGCGTGTAGAGCGGGTCGCGGTCGTGCATCAGAGAGCGGGCGCGTCGCAAGCAGCCATCGACCGGGTCCGTCAAATTGCGGGCCATCTGCTCCATCCACGTGCCGTACGGCTGCGGATGGATCCCGGCGATGGTCACGCGGCGGGACTGCAGCGCGATCACGAAGAAGACCAGGTACCGCTGGAGCCCGGCCAGCGTGAGCACCTCGACGGTGAACCGATCGCAGGCCGTGAGGCACTCCCAGTGCGCCTGCAGGAACGTCTTCCAGGGCATGCGCCGGCTCCGCTCGGGAGCCGGGTCGATCCCGTGGTCGTGCAGGATCCGCTTCACCGTGGTCCGAGCGATCTCGTGGCCGAGGTTCGAGAGCGCCCCGCGGATCCGTGTGTACCCCCACTGGGGATTCTCGACCGCCAGCCGGACCACGAGCGCGGCCACGTCACGTCGCGGCATCGGCCGGCCTCGACCGCGGCGGGCGCTGCCGTCGTATGTCTGGGCGATCAATCTCCGGTACCAGCGGAGAATCGTGTCAGGCGTGACGATGCCGGCGACCTGCATCACGACGCGCCGTCCGAGTTGCTGGCCGCGCACGGCGAGTCGACGGCGTTGGGCATCGGTCAGGCGAAGCGGCCGAGGGCCCAGGTGCTCCCGGAGGACCCGATTCTCCTCCCGGAGATACGCGATCAGATCGTCTTGGTGGCGGTTCACCCAGCCAGCGAACGTGAGTACGAGAAACTGTAGCGCAGGCGGCATGGCCTGAGATTACTGGGGAGACTCGACCAGCACTGACCGGACCTCGGCCCATTAAACGCACCTTACGGCGTCGGGATGCTTTCTGCGTGGCCTTCTTCGTGCGCATGCTGTTCTCGTGCCTGGTCGACGCTGATTACGCCGAACGCGAGTTAACGGTACGGCTTCAGCTGTGGCGGGAACCGGAGTCTAAGAACGGGATTATTTACACCAGGGATTGGGGTAAGAAGATTGACTCGCCAAGCACGTGGGGTGGTACGTGGGTCGATACAGCAACGTGGGTGTCTCACGAAACAGTGGTCCAAATTGAGTACAAGACTTCCATGGACGACAAAGAAGTGGCCGTTCTCGTCGAACATGCTGTTCTGAAAGAAAAAAATGCCTTCGCGAAAATGAAGGCGGAGGAAGAAGAAGTCCTTTCGTTAGTACCCCTCCAGCTCTGGAAAGCGCTCGTCGTCCGGGAGTGGCTGCACGCCAAACGCGTTGAGCGTCATCGACACTCTTCGATACCGTGCCGTGGTCCACACGATACTCATCATCTGATGGGTATCGTATCGCTCCGACAGCTTCTGCCAAGTCTCATCCGAGATCGTGGTGTCACGATACATCTCGTTCGCCGCGTCGATGAGCGTGAGCTCGTTGGCATTCCACCCGTCCGCGTCCCCACCTTGCGCAATCCAGAGAGGATCGAGCCCGTGGTCGCGCGCCCGCCCGACGCTGCCGACATGCTTTGCCCACTCGTAGACCGCCTGCGCGTTCCATCCGGTTCGCAAGATGAGGAGCTCGCGGTCGTGGGGCGTCAGGCGGGACTTCTCGGGGTCAAGCACATATCGTTCGTTCACAGACCACTGATCCGCGAGCGCAGGATGCCGGCGAAGGGTTCGCGACACCCTGAGGCCGTCGCCAGCCGCCGGGTCAATGCGGGGTGTGGTCAGCGGCGGCTCGCGGTCGGGGACGACCACCCGGTAGCCGACCGACGTCGTGGGAAGCCGCGCCGTGGTGGCTTCGTCCGGCTGAATGCCGAGGGCATTGAACAACACGGCCTGTGCGGTGATCTCGGTGACCGTCACGACGGCATCCGCCAGGTGGGGAAGGTCGTACTGGGCCGAGAGCCGATCCCACGTCGCGGCCGTGACCGACGAGTGCCGAAACAGCTCGTCGGCCAGTCCGATGAGGACCGCTTCAAACTCGCTCCAGCCCTCATCGGGTCCCTGGGCAACCCGCAGCACCTCCGCGTCGGTCAGGTCGCCCCGGCTGGCATAGGTCGCCCAATGGTTCGCGCTCTGCGTGAGCCAGGCGGTCCGAAGGATCAGGATCGCACGGTGACGCGGCGCTAGCGTCGAATCGTTGGCGATGTAGGTCAACAGCGGCAACACCCGATGGGCCAAGGCCGGCACCCGAATTAGCGTGCGGAGCGCATTTCCAGGATTTCCGTCAGACGCATACCGCTCAACGATCTCCCTTTGTTCAGCTGTCCACTCCGATTCGGAAAGAGGAGACACCCGTGCCTCAGAGGACCGTTCTATCGTCAGAATGTTACCCGGCGGGTCAACAATCGCGTGGGCCGGTTCAATGCGAAGCAAGACACCATCAGCTTCCTCGGTCAGAACATAGAGATAGCCGTCCTTGCCTTGTCGAACGTCTCGGATTCTTTGCTTGAGCTCCGTGAGTAACCATTCCCGCCTGATTTCTTGACCCTGCCGGTTGAAAATAATTCGTTCGAGGTGCCCGGTTCGGCCAGGCATCCGATTTCGCATCGCACCGACAAACAGGTTGCCTTGCCACGCGGGGAAATGTTCGCCGGTGTAGAACGTCAACCCGGACGGCGCGATCGACGGCCACCAGAGGATTTCCGGGGCCTCGAACTCCTCCAGCCACGGCGTCTCTGTTACGGGAATGCCGGAATATTCGCGGCTGTACGACGCAATCGGCCAGCCGTAGTTGGCACCCGGCTTGATAACGTTCGCCTCGTCGCCGCCTTGCGGCGCGTTCTCGGTCGCCCAGAGATCACCCGTCGCAGGGTTGAAGCCGAGCCCAATCTGGTTCCGATGCCCCAGCGAATAGATTTCCGGCAGGTAGCCGGGGTTGCCGACGAACGGATTGTCGTCGGGGACGGTTCCGTCATCGCGCAGACGCAGTACCTTTCCGTAATGAGTGCCTGGATCCTGAGCATACTGGCCGGTCGACCCCGACCTGATCGCCCCGCCGACGGTCATATACAGGAGCCCGTCCGGTCCGAACACGATTCGCGATGCGGAGACGCCGAGGTCGATGCGGTTGGTCACGAAAATGTCGCGGACCTCGGTCAAGGCGCCCCCGTCGAGCCGGCCCCGGGCCAACGCCACCCGCGAACCGCGTTGGCCGTCATACGACCACGTCGGTACCTCTTCGGACGGGTCGAGCTCGGCCGCCTTGGAATAGGTCAGATAGACGAGGCTGTCGTCGTCTGGGTGGATCGCGATGTCCATCAGCCCCGCGCGCCGCACGTCCGTGTAGACCTCTGGCACACCCGGGACGGACCGTTCGAGGAGCTGCCCGTCACGGATCACACGCAGGATGCCTTTGTCGCGCTCGGTGACGAGAATGTCCCCGTTCCGCCGGAACGCCAACCCCCACGGATGGGAGAGCCCGCCGACGATCGGCACGACGCGAATGCGGTCAACGTCCGTAGTTTGGAGCACAACGGGTCGGTCCGGCGGCGGCACGGCCGGAACACCGGCACGATTCTGGGCAGACGCCGGCACCCCGACGAGTGCGAACGCCAAGACACACAAGAAGAAAGCACGTCGAATTCGGAAAGGATGGGCCATAAGTCCTCCGCCTGAATGACGCTCAATCTACCGCAAGAGACGGCAAATGGCTAGCGTTCTGTCCGCTCGGCGTTCCGCGCTTGATCCACCTCACCCTATAGTTGCCGCGTGGAAAACTGTGCAACAAGAAAAATGGGGTTCCTCTCACGAATGTATGCAAGGAGAGTAAGTCCTCTCCGCGTTTAAACTGTGTAGAATCAGCCACTTGCGAGAGTCAGCAATGACCCGGTATCTAAGACGTGGTTGCGTGGGCCTGGACCGCCGGCTGCACTTGAGGGCGCGTGGTACCAGGCCGCCAGCTTTCGAGGCGGTCGAGGGAAGCTCCGGGCGCGCGATGGCCATCGGGGCGAGTCAGCCGCGAGTTTCACCTGGCTGCATGATCGTCACGGCGTAAACATCTTCGTATCAGCATCTTACGTCTGAATAGGCTGCCGCCGAGCAGGCCACCCCGTAAGGTGCGTTTAATCGGCCGACCGCTCATGCGGCCTCCCGGTGGTAGAAATTGAGCAATCCGCCCAGACGCTCCCGCCGCTGAACGTCGGCGGCCAGGCTGATCGGCGCGTAGGATTGCGATCTCCTCCCGCTCCGCAAAGCACAGGTAAACGAGCCGACGGCGGCGCCAAGCTGATTCGGCGGCATCCCACCGCCCTCACGGAACCAACGACCACCCACGTGCGAAGACACGCCACATGACACAGCGGCCTCCTCACTCGACAGCCCCCGGGCGATCGCCTTCCAGAACCGTTGTTGCTCCGCCCGCCCCGCGACTCGCGGGCGACCGGGCGAACGCATCGCAGGCCGACCTGCTCGGTCTGACCGTCTCCGTTTCCGTTTCTCCATCGCAGCACCTCATCATCGAGGTGTTGCGACGACCAGTTGAATTCACCCAGTACCTGTCGATGTGGTACACGGACCGACTCCTGGACGCAGGCATCGCCCCGTCGGTCGGCAGCCGCGGCGACTCGTATGACAATGCTCTCGCCGAGTCGGTGATTGGGCTCTTCAAGACGGAGGTGATTCGGCGGCAAGGTCCCTGGCGGAATCTGGAGATGGTTGAATTCGCCACCTTGGCGTGGGTCGATTGGTTCAACACGCGCCGGCTGCTCGAGCCGATCGGCTACGTGCCGCCAGCGGAATTCGAAGCGCGCTACTATGAGCAGGCCGCCGTGGCCTGATTCAAGAAATTCGGTCTCCGATGTTTCCGGTACGATTCAGGAGGCTCGCAATGAATAAACTTGGGAATCACACAACGACGGCGTCCCCCGATGCTCTGATTTCGGTAAACAACTTCGGAAGCGTAGCAGTTGGCCTCGGCAGTCCTAATCGCGTCCCCGTCAGGTGATCAACAATGGAACTTCGGAAGCTCAGTCTCGAACGGTACAAGGGTTATGCCGAGCCGGTCGAGATAGAACTCGCTCCCCTGACTATTCTGGTGGGTGCCAATAACGCGGGCAAGACAGCTCTGGCTCAAGCGATCCAGTTATTTGCGGGGGACTGGCCCCTTCGGAAAACGACCTATCGGAGCCGTTCCCGCTGGTGTCCGGCGGGATCCACCACGGGAATACTTTCGAGGATTTGGTAACCGGCCGCACCGCTCATGGTTCGCTAGGCTTGTCCGCGAACTGGACGAACAACGGCACGGAATTGTCGCTCTCCGCCACTGTAAGGAATGTCGTGGCGCCGTCTCTTCCATCGGAACGTCAGATTTGGGTGTGGAGTCTCGCGAGTCGCAACAATGAGGTCGTACTGAAAAGGCAAGATTTCGCCAAAGACGCCCCCTACGATATGGCTGTCCCAGGAACGGTGCAGGAATTGCGGCAAATCAGTTGGCGCGGACTTTTCCCCGAGCAGGCGAACGATCTTGCCGACTGGATTGGGGCGCCAGCGAAGGCCCTCAAAGACTGGGCTTCGGGCGTTCGCCATTTGAAGTGCCCACGCAGCATCCTCGCGTCGCCATTTACGATGGCCGAAAGCGCGCCTCTGGCTCTCGGGCCGAATGGGAACGACACGCCCCTGGCTCTGGCGGCGGACGACGAGTTGAGGACATCGGTTCGCGAGTGGTATCGCAAAGCTTTCGGAGTGAGCGTCGATGTCGTGGCGCAAGGCAGCTATTTTGAACTTGTTGTCCCAGCGTGGGCCCACGGCCCCAACGTGCGGCTCGAGCACGCCGGCCGGGGTCTCTCGCATGTTCTCCCAGTCGTTGTCACGGCGCTCACGGCGCGGAAGACTGGGCCGGGAGTCGATGTCGTCGAGCACCCCGAAGCCGAGCTCCATCCAGCGGCCCACGCGGATATCGCCGAGCTCGTGCTCGATAACCTCGTGGGACGCAGACGGCCCATGGTCGTTGAGACTCACTCGGAGATGGTGCTGCTTCGCGCGAGGCGCTGGATTGCGGAAGGGCGGCTGCCGGCCGAGGACGTGTTGATTTACTGGATTCACGCCGAACCTGGACGCGGTTCCATTCTGCGGAAAATCAAGATAAACAAGAGCGGTGACTTAGATAATTGGCCGGACGGCGTCTTCGTCGAGGACTATGAAGAGATCATGGCGATCCGGCGCGCTGCCCGGCCGAAGGAATAAGGCCCGTGCGCATCGAGATCGACTCCAGCGCAGCGAATGATCCAGATGCCCATGGGCGTCTGGATCGCCTTCTGTACAAGATAGAGGATGGCTGGCACGTGTGGGACACAGTGACAGAGTCGGACCCTGACGCAATCGAGGCTACGACGTGGGTTCGTGACCGCGGATCTCAAGGCGAGTGGGTGCGTCAGACGCTCGTCGCCTCGATTCAGCGGGACGCATGGACCTTCGCACGGCACGGACGACGCGTGCGAGTGACCGCGTATCCGAATAGCGGGGATGAACTCAATCCCGAAGACGCTGTCCGGGTTGCGGAGGAACCGCTCGTGATCCTTGTCGAGAATCGGAACAGTGACGGCGTGTTCGTGAGGCGCGTCGTGACGGAACTCGATAGATCCCTTCACAGACTTTGGCAACGGCCGGGCGAGCCGATCCGATTCGACAGCTTGGGCGGCGCGGGACAAATGCCGGAGGAAGTCGAGCGCCGAGTCGGAGGAAGGAGGTATCGACCGCGATTGGTCGCTATCATCGATAGCGAATGGAAAGGGCCGAGCGATACGGACCGCGCCGTGGTCGATGCGTTACGCCGCAAATGTGCGGAGTTGAATGTGTCCTGTTGGGTCCTGGCGAAACGGGAAAATGAAAACTACCTGCCGCGAATCCTTCTTAGTCAGCAGGAGGATGTAGGAGCAGACCACGCACGATTGGTCGAAGCATGGGACAGACTCACCGACGATCAGAAGAACTTCTTCGACATGAAGAATGGCTTGCCGGTAGCGCTCTCTGCGATTGAACAGGAACTGTTCGATGGATTGTCGCGGACCGACCGGGAGATCCTATCCGCAGGATTTGGTAAGAATGTATACCAGTGCTGGACTCTCTGGCGCGGACAGGCCGAGATCGAACTTCGGAGGCGCGGACAAGGTGACCTTGAGCGCGGCATCGAGATGATTCGGGAGGAAGTGTAGGATCATGTCCGACAGTCAGCCGGCTCGCACCGAGGTCGTCCCGGAAGTTGTTTTTCTCGGCAAACTGGTCGAACGCATTTTGACCGGGAAAATCCGCGTGCCGAGATTCCAACGGCCTTTCGTCTGGAAACAGGCGGACCTACACGCACTGCTCGACAGCGTGTTATGCGGTTTTCCTATCGGCTCTATCCTGGTCTGGGATACGGCGAACTCTGTCGAGACCACGCAAAGCGTCGGGCCAATCGAAGTTCGTCCACACCCGGGCGGGTTGGTCGGATACCTGCTCGACGGCCAGCAGCGGGTTTCGACGCTGGTCGGCACGCTTCGGTTGCCCGACGCGGCGAAGTCGATCGTACATGACGTCGACTGGCGTGTGTACTGCGACCTCGACACCCGAGAGTTTCTCCGTAAGCCTGCGGACGGAGTCAAACCACACCACTTCCCAGTAAGCAGCCTGCTAAACACAGCTGGATTCTTTGCCGCCTGCCGCCGTATCGAATCGGCCAGTGTTGACGAGAGCACGGCCCAACGATGGCTCGACGAAGCCGACCGTCTGGCGAGCGCGTTTCGAGACTATCAGATTCCTCTCGTTCATATTCGCGAGGCGAACCTCGACAGTGCCGTAACGGTCTTCGCCCGACTCAATCGTACCGGACGCAAGATGACGGCGGACCAGATGGTATCCGCGTTGACTTATCAGGAAGGACAATTCCATCTCGCCGCGAAATTTGACCAGTTCAACGAAGAACTTGACGCCAACGGGTTTGGAAATCTCGATCGCATCTTCCTTCTGAGGGCGATACTGGCGTCTCTCGACCATGACATCTACGCAAGGGATTGGGCGAACCTTGTGGTCAAGCAGGAGGTCAGAGCTAAACTTCCGAAGGCCTTCGACTCGTCGACGGAGGGAATAAGGGGAGCACTTGAGTTCCTTCAAAATCTGGGAGTTAAATCCGATCGATTGCTGCCTTATGGACTTCAACTCGTGCTGCTTGGTGAGTTTTTCAGGCTGTGCCCGGATCCAGACGCCAATGTGGTCCAGTTGTTGGAGCGCTGGTTCTGGGTGACCTCTTTTACCGGGTGGTTCGGCGGGGTCAACAGTACTCAAGCCACCCGTGCCCTGGGCGAAATCCGCGACATTGCCAGGGGCAAGGAGACCCAGTTCAGGGTGGTGGATTTGAATACACCGGCCCAGGCGTTTCCGGAGCGCTTTGATGGTAGAAGCGCACGCGTTCGCGCCTTTCTCCTCTACCTCGTGTCTCTTCAACCTCTTTCGCTTCGCGGTCAGGAACCCCTTCACCCTGGTCAACTGTTGTCCGCTCGAGGAACAAGGGCGGTGGGCTATGTGATATCGAATCTGGAGTCGGCCACAGCCCTTGTCAGTAGCCCTGCAAACCGACTGTTCGTCGACGCCAGCCACGTCGGCCAAGCGTTCGTGGACTTGATCGATTTGCAAGACGACGCGTTGATGGAACTGCTGCCTACGCATGGGTTCGCTACGGAGTCGCTCCAACTGTTACGGAACGGCGACCGAGTCGGATTGATCCAAAAGCGGCAGGATGCCCTGATAGACGGCGAACGAGCATTCATGAAAGAACGGTGCGTCACCCTGCCGACGACACGGATTGCGTCTAGCGTAGCCGATAGCGAAACGTCAGACGAGGAACCAGATGAGTGAGGTGCCGTTTGCGCGGGCATGAGCACTATCGCACCCGCGGCCCGCAACATGGTCCGAACACGAAACCCGCGATTGGGTCGGAGGGAGGGTTACCCCTCCCGTCCGCCCACACCACCGTGCGTACGGTTCCGTACACGGCGGTTCAAGTGCTCCGCTGCAGATCCCGGAGTTGAGTCAGAAGGTTCAGGAGTCCCCACACCGCAAGCAAGCGATTGTTCACGGCCGCATGCATGTGCGAGGCCCCCGCGTTCCACCAGGCGCTCGCCCGGTGGCGGTGGCCTTGCGCGCACGCGCAGCCTCGAGTCCTTTCAAGGCTGTTCGCAGGTTCTCTCTCCGCAGCACCTCCTCCAGCAACGTCTGGGTCTGTGGTCCGATCGGGTCCGTGCTCGCCGGTGCCGTTTGACGCACGAGTCCCGGCTCATGGCGACTTCCGGCCGCCTCCTTCCGGGGTCGTTGGGGCGTCTCAGTTCCCATGACTGCGCCTCCGTCGGCACTCGAGACCACGGCATCGGGCCGGGTTCACTTGTTCGGGCCTCGGGTCGCTGCGACGACCCTTCTGCCCTCTGCTGACTTCTGCGCGCCCATCGGACTCCCTCTCGGCAGCCCTAGCACGAGGCAAGCACGCAGATCTCCCAGGGTAAGACGCGTGACCTTCCTTCCATACCCGCCGCATATACACCGGGCCGTTCCGGATGACAGAGGGCTTCGGACACCGACGCTTCCTCGCCCCACGGCACGATGCCTCACATGCGATTCGTGTGCCTCGGGTCAGAATTTTGCCTTCAGCTTCCTTCAGATCCCACCTCACGATGGGCACCCTTGCTGTTCGGCTAGGAGTTCCTGTCATCAAGGCCTCCAAGGGACTTGCACCCTCAAGTCACTTCCCGGTCGGCTTTCGCCTTCCGGTTGACAGCGCCAGACAGGGCGCTACGCGCCATGCCTGGCGCACGTCGGGTAGACCAGGGTCGTTGCTGACCCTGGCCCCCCACAGATCCGGACGTGCGGGTTCTGCCGCATCCGGCTCCTCGACAGACAGCTTCGCTACGCGCCGTCGCGTACCCGCGGGTCCAGGAAGCCAGGCGATGGCCACCGCCATCCCTAAGGCTTGTCTGGCCAGGTCGGCTATCCGTTGTCGTGACGTGGAGACGGGACCCAACCGCGGTGTGTTGGCCGTCCTTTCCCTCCACCGGTGCCACCTGCCGGTGCCCCCTTCCCTCCACGGGGTCTCGTGGGCTCAATTCCCCCGCTTCGGCGGTACTATGAGACACGCCGACTCCTCGCCGCCCATCCCCCCGCGCTTCGTTGCCTGCGCCCGGCGGTACCATCCGAGCACCTGCGGTTCGCTCCGTCGGACGCCAGGTGCGACGTCCACGGCCTCGGGCTTGGTGAGCCGGTGCCCGCGCCCCGGCGGTCTTTACGATGGAGACGACGAGGCCTCCCGGGTTCCCGGGAAACCCACCCGCACGCATGCCACGCGCTCCGACCCCGGCGAGGTCGCCGGGTGCTTGTGCCGGTCACTGTTGATTCGCCGCGCCGTTACACTGGGGCGATGAATGCGATCGACGAGAGGGCGTGCGGCAAGCCTGGGTGCGACAACTTTGGAAAGCCCGGCCTCAACATCGTGGGCCACGGCTGGTTTGTGACGAAGTCGGGCCGCCGCCGGCGGTACCGCTGCACAGTATGCGGGGGAACGCTCAGCACGAACACGGGGACCGCGTACCGCGGTCTTCGCTGCAGTCGACGGGAGTTCGACCAGGTCGCGAGCCTACGAGTCGAGGGCGTCAGCATTTCTGCGACCGCCCGAGTGACGGGCCATTCCCGCACCATCATCGCGCGATGGCTCGAGCGAGCCTCGACAGCTGCCGCGTGCTTCAATCACCGGCTGCTGCGCGATTTCGACGTGTGGGTGGCGAATTACTACTCAGCCCGCAATCCGTTGAGATTATCAAGTTTGGTGATCCTGGGAGTGGTCGCTAGGATGTTCCGATGCGCGACCCGATCATCCTGCTGGTGCACCTGATCGCCACCCTGGCCCGGCTGATAGGCCCCGGCGGCCTGCGGTCTGTCGTGGCTGAATCGGTCTTGGTTAAGCAGCAACTGCTCATTCTGACTCGCTCGCGGCACCGGGCGCCGAATCTCTGCGCGTCGGATCGGATCCTCGCCGGCGTGTGTGCACTGTTCATGCGCCCGGCCCGGGTGATTCGCTCAGCGATCGTGCTGAGACCGTCGACGATCCTGGAGTTCCATCGGGCTCTGCGCACCCGCAAGTACCGCTGGCTGTTTTCACCCAAGCGCCGTCGCACCGGCCCCCAAGGACCGTCCAAAGCACTGGTCGATGCCATCGTCGACATGAAGCGGCGCAACCCCAGGTGGGGCTGTCCGCGGATCGCACAACAGATCGCGCTCGCCTTTGCGGTCGACATCGACAAGGACGTGGTGCGCCGAGTGCTCGCTACGCACTCTCGACCGGCACCCCACTCGGGTGGTCCGTCCTGGCTGACGTTCCTGGGGCATGCGAAGGATAGCCTGTGGAGCATCGACCTGTTCCGGTGCGAGTCGGCGATCCTGCGAAGCCATTGGGTGCTGGTAGTGATGGACCACTACACGCGGCGGATCGTCGGCTTTGGCATCCATGCTGGAACCGTGGATGGCCGGGCCCTGTGCCGTATGTTCAACCATGCGATTCGAGGGCTCTCGCGTCCGAAGCGCCTCAGCTCCGACCGGCTTTGTTGCATGAATCGAACGTGGCCCGCAACGATCCCGACCCAGTTGTTGGTCACCGCCTGATCGCGTACGACGCAGGCCTGCCCAAATCCCTCATCCGATTCATCACGTTACACGCGAGGACCGCCTCAGCCCCTTACCCTGCTGAACTCCGCGCGCGAAAGCCCTCTCCGATGATGGACTTGTACCGGAAGAAGACGTTCTCCACGCGCGCCTGCCGATGGTGGCCCGTCTCCTTCTTCCATCGCCGCCGCCCGATCTCCTGCACCCGCTTGACGGTACGGTCGCGAGCGAGGGATCGCGGCCGTCGGCGAGACACGGCGGCGGTCCTCTTCGGGGGAACGACGACCTGCGCACCACGCGCGCCCGCCGCCTCGTAGACCGCGATCGTGTCGTAGGCGGCATCCGCGGTGACGCGTGAAATATCGCCATCGACGACGGGGATCAGATCGACCGCAGTCGTGGCGTCGTCGACATGCGCATCGGTGAGGGCCTGCGCCACGATCACACCCGACTGGTCGACACCGAGATGGAGCTTCTTCCACCGACGCTCGCCGTGTCCCCCGTGTTTCGCGGCGGCCCACGCGCCTTGGCCCACGATCGACAGGCCGGTGCTATCGACGATGAGATGGATGGGGTCTGTGGCCGGAATGCGACGGAGCATCACAGCGAGCTGCTGACTCCGCCGCGAGAGTGTGGTGTGGTCCGGCGCGTCCAAATCGGTGCCCATCAAGGCCAGGACCGACCGCACGAACCCCTCCGTCTGGCGCAAGGGCAAGCCGAAGACGAGCCGGAGGATCAACACGGTCTCGATCGCCACATCCGAGAACCGCTTCTGCCCACCGGGGCGACCGGAGGGCGACGGTCGCCACGCGTCCGTGGCAGCGGCCGAGAGCCACAGGGTCACGTCACCTCGTTGGACGAGCGCTCGCTCGTACTCCCGCCAGTTCCCGACGCGATACGTGGTCTTGTATTTCGGATGCACCTTCGACTTCATAAGCAGGATCGTGCGCTGGCCGCGGCCACAGGACCAGCCGGTTGACGATGCCCGCCGAAGTAAGGGTCAGGAGCCATGCACCAAAGCCCCTCGAAGGCGCGGTGCCACCGGCCGGTCGGCTCGTAGGTGACGGCGCGAACCGGCACCTCGATCCACGCGATCAACGCCTTGAATCCCGCCGCGTCATTGGGGAACCGCGCGGCCTGGCCGGCGGGAACCACGTACACGTCGAGATGCGTCTTCGAGATGTCAACACCGACGGTAGAATTGGGCATCTTTCCTGCTCCTGTGCTTGTCATTCGAGCCTTCACGCTCACGTATCCATTCAGGACGTAGGAAAAGACGGTGGCGACCACACTGCGCTACGGCCCCTCGACGGCCCGCGAAGGACACGGTCCGACCACCGCCTGCCCGGCGGCGCTTTGCCAGAGGCGCCGCCTGGGCTGGGCCATCTCAAGGCCCATTCCTCGCCAATCGTAAACAGACAAGCGAAGGCCGCTGTACGCTGTCCCCGTGTGCGTGCTGACCGTTCCCCCGCAGACCGTGCAGCGGTACCGCCAGCGTCGGCCCCACTTCGTCGGAAACGAGCCGTGGCCCACGATATTGAGGCCCAGTTTTCCACGGTTGTCACACCCGCGCTTGGCGTAGGCCATCCCGTCGATCGCGGGCATCGCTCACGTGTCCCTGGGGGGAACCCGCGGTTTTCGCCCAAGAACTCGTAGGTGAAGGCGACCGATCAACAGCGACCGGCGCAAGCACCCCGGGTGCCGCGGGATCGGGAGGGGCGGTTCTCGACCGAGCGCTTTGATCGGTTCCAACGGTCCGAGAAAGCCCTGGTGAGCGCGTGAGCTGAGATGTCTGTCCAGGGGGTCTCGACCCGCACGGGCAAGGCGGTCACCGAAGAGCTCTGCGGGCACACGTTTTCGGCGAGTACCGTCAGCCGGATCAAGAAGAGCGAGGTAGGTTTTCAACGCTCGACGGCAGAACACATCAGCGAGACATAGAGGGGTCGCGTGCGCAGACTTGTGATCGGCTGTGGATTCCTTGGCGAGCGGGTCGCGCGATGCTGGCGCGACGCGGGGGATGAGGTGTACGCGACCACACGAGGAGGGCGGGCCGACGCCCTGTCCCGGGCGTGGCTGCGACCGCTCACACTCGACGTGACCCAGGGACCTGCGTTGGGCACCCTGCCGGTGGTGGACACGGTCGTGTTCGCGGTGGGGCGAGCCCGGCGATCGGATGTGACGATGTTCGACATTCACGTGCGCGGGCTGCGCGCGGTATTGGATGCATTACCCGAATCGACGGGCCGCGTGATCTACGTGAGCACGACTGGTGTCTACGCGCAAAATTGTGGCGAGTGGGTGGATGAGGAGTCGGAGTGTGCCCCCACGCGCGATGGGGCAAGAGCCTGCCTGTCGAGTGAGCAACTCCTTTTCGCGCACGCGCGCGGGCGCGACGCGTTCGTGCTGAGGCTCGCCGGACTCTACGGCCCGGGGCGGATTCCCCTCCTGGCCGACATCGTCGCGCGCAAGGCGATTGCCGGTGCTCCTGATGCGCACCTGAATCTGATCCATGTGGACGACGCCGCACGAGCGGTGGTGGCGGCTGCGGCTGCGGGGCACGTCACCAGTCGGACGTACGCCGTGTCAGACGGCACGCCCCCAACGCGCGGGACGTATGTGGGACTCCTGGCGAAGTGGTTGGGAGTGCCCCCACCGCTGTTTAAGGGCGGGTGTGAGCTGGGTAAACGTGTGCGGAATACTCGGGTTGTCCACGAACTGGGTCTGCGACTGAAATACGCGTCGTACCGCGATGGGCTGGTCGCTTCGTGGAAGCAGGTCGGGCGGGTATCGTGACGATACTGTGCTTGGGCATCTGTTCCGAAATGGGCCGCGCAGAGCTTCAGAACGAGACCTGACTCCCTCGGCTACACCTTGCCTTCGGGCTCTCGCACAAAGCTCGGGGAACTCTCAATCCCGAAGAACGCGATCTCCTGTTGAAAGTCGTCGGCCACTTCATGGACACGAGGTCGATCCGGTCTCGTGGGCACGTTGACGCCGTACTGTCCAAGAACCCGATCGACGCCGTCCGACGGGCTGATTCTACGCTGGACGCTCGCCGGGTCGCGACGTTCGTGACCGCCGAGAGCCTCTGCTCGGCTCGCCCCGTCTGTCGCCTTTTCCCCACGTGTTGCAGTTCCTCGTCGTGGCCGTCGCGGGCTGGATCCACCAGCAGCCGCGTGACGTCATTGACTCTCTCCAGGAAGAGAATCGCGTCCGCCGAGAGCCGCTCGGTCCTGGCCGTCTCCGGGTCACCGACACCCAGCGCCGGCGCCGGGCCGCACAGGCCACGCGCCTCGGGCGACGGGTACGCCGTGACCGGCACACCCTGGTCACGCCCGAGACCCTCCGCCGCTGGCATCGACAGCTGATCGCGAGGCAATACGACGGCCGCGGCCGTCGCGGACCGGGCCGCCCACGGGTCATGGACACGATCCGCCGGCTCATCGTCCGGATGGCCACCGAGCACCGCGAGTGGGGCGACACCCGTATTCGGGGTGCCCGCGGCAACCTCGGTCATCAGGTCGCGCGGGGCCCCCTCGCCAACGTGCGCAAGGAGCGCGGCCTCGAACCCGCCCCCGACCGCAAGACGCGCACGACCTGGCGGGAGTGTCTCGCGGCCCACGGGGACGTGCTCGCCGCCGCCGACTGCTTCACGGTCGAGGTCTGGACGCCACGCGGCCTGACCCGCTTCACCGTGCTGGTCCTGATGCACCTGGCCAGCCGCCGCGGTCAGATCGCGGGCATCAGCGCCGAGCCCGACGGGCCGGGGGGCCCCCAGCTCATGCGGAACGCCACCGATGCCGAGGACGGATGCCTGCGACACATCCGGGTCCTCATCCATGACCGCGACCCGCGCTTCCGGCCGGCCGGGCGCGACACGCTCCCCCCGGCCGATGTCACCCCCCTCCGACGCCCCGCCCGCGCGCCGACCCTGAACGCCTACACGGAGCGCGTCGTGCGCACCATCAAGGACTCCTGCCTCGAGCGCATGGTCCTGATCGGCGAGGGCTCGCGGCGTCGCGCCGGCCGCGAGTTCGTCGCGCACGACCACCACGAACGGAATCACCAGGGGCTCGACAATCGCCGGATCCTGCCGCTGTCGACGGCACCGCCACCCCGTGGTCGCGTCCCGGGCCGCCAGCGGCTCGGTGGGATGTTGCACGACGACTATCGGTCAGCAGCGTGATACATGACCGGCCGCCAATCCCACGATCTAGTTTTTGGACAGTACGGCGTTGGGCTATCGGCCGCCGGCTCCGGCAGCCATCAGCCCAGCGTCCCTGAACGGACTGACCATGAGCCCAGCTCTCTCATAAGAACTGGCTCAACCCTGGGGGGCAGGTCAGTCCAGGGTCGTGGCCGCCGCATCGAAGTACAATTTCACTGGCGATGCTAAACCTCCTGCGCGACTGGCTGGTCCAACAAGGCCTCGGTGGCCAGACCGCCGCCTTCGTGACCACGGCGGTCGAGATCGCTCTCGTCATCACGCTGGCCGCCATCGCCGCCATCGTCGCACGACGGATCATCCTCCGCCAGCTCGAGAAATTGGTCGGACAGACCAGCACGGTTTGGGACGACATCATCGTCAAGCGCCGAGTGTTCCATCGTCTCTTGCATCTAGCACCGGCGTTGGTCATCTACGTCTTCGCCCAGCCGGTGCTCGAGGGGTACGACCTCTGGATTGTCGTCGTCAGACGAGCTTCTCTCATCTACATGCTTTTGGTCACGCTTCTCGCGATCGACGGCGTATTGAACGCCGGGGTCGATATCTTGCGATCATCGAAGTTCTCGCGCAATCTGCCGGTCAAGGTCGTCGTTCAAGTGCTCAAGCTCGTCCTCTATAGCGTCGCCACGATCGCCCTGATATCGCTGATCATCGGGCAGTCGCCCAGTCTTTTGCTCGGCGGTCTAGGCGCGATGACTGCCGTTCTGATGCTGATCTTCAAGGACTCGATCCTGGGACTGGTCGCCGGCATCCAGCTCTCCGCGAATCAAATGGTGGCTCCGGGCGACTGGATCGAGATGCCGAAGTACGGCGCCGATGGGGACGTGCTGGAGGTCGCACTAACGACCGTCAAAGTGAAGAACTGGGACAAGACGATCACGACCATCCCGACCTACGCGCTGATCACCGAGTCGTTCAAGAACTGGCGTGGGATGTCCGAGTCGGGCGGACGGCGGATCAAGCGCGCCATCAACATCGACATGAGCTCGATTCGCTTCTGTACTCAGGAGATGCTCGAGCGCTTCTCGAAGATCCAATACATCACGGAATATCTGGAGCAAAAGCGACACGAGATCTCGAACTGGAACGCGGAGCGGAACGTCGATGCGTCGGACCCGCTCAACGGCCGACAGCTCACCAACCTCGGCACGTTCAGAGCCTATGTCGTAGCGTATCTGCGGAACCATCCGATGATCCACCAGGAGATGACCTTCCTAGTGCGGCATCTGGCGCCGACCGAACACGGTCTTCCGATCGAACTCTATGTGTTCAGCCGCGACCAGGTGTGGAGCAATTACGAGGGGATCCAAGCCGATATCTTCGACCATATCCTGGCGATCGCGCCGGCGTTCGACCTGCGCGTCTACCAGAGCCCAACGGGAGGCGACGTGCGGGACCTGCTGGGCGCCCTCAATGCGGGACGGGAGCAGGACCCATGCTAACCCTCATCATCGACGTGCTTGTGACCTCGGGGCTCCTCTACGAAGACCGCAGTGGACCAAGCGGCGTCCGATGCCGCTGGCACGTATGACTTCGCCGACATGGCGTTTCGGCCCCAAGGTGACTGGAACCAGAGCCGCGCCGCCTGAAACTCGCGAAACCCCTGCTTGGCGTTCACGCGTCGTTTGATCGCTCGATGATCCTGTTCCACGATGTTGTTCACGTATTGGACCGGCCGGTGGCGGCAACGGCGTCTTAGGATGCCTTCCTTTTTCATTCCTGCAATCGCCGAGCCGTAGAGGCGTGCCTGGTCCGTGTTGATGACGCGGGGCTGAGGATGTGCCGGATCAGTCAGCGCCTTGCGGCACAGGCGTGTGGCCGCTGCGGCATCGCGTCGCCCCGAGAGCACGAAGTCGATCGTGGCGCCGGTGGAATCGAGGGCGCGGTAGAGGTAGCACCAGCGCCCCTTGACACGAACGTAGGTCTCATCGACACGCCAGGACCTGTTGATTGTCTTGAGATGACGGCGCAGCCGCTCCTCTAGTTCGGGCCCGTAGCGCTGGACCCAGCGCCAGATCGTCGTGTGGTCTACCTCCAAGCCGCGCTCGCTGAGCAGTTCTTCGACATCGCGGAACGAGAGTGAGTACCGCAGGTACCAGCGCACGGCGCACAGAATCAGCTCGGGCTCCGTGTGTCGCCACTTGAAGATCGCCGGTCGAATTGCCTTCGTCACCATCTCTGCAGGCGACCAGCCGCCACCGGCCAACGTTGCAACACAACCACTACTCAAGGAGCTGCCTAACCCATGACTTGGTGGCCTTGATCTAGCGTAGAACCCACTGCACTCCGGTAAGGACGGTGGCGGCGTTCACGCCGAGGTTCTCGCCCGCGGTACCGGCGTTCGAGATGTGGTGACTGCGGAACTCGACGATCAACCCTGGTCCGCGGGACGGCGCCACCCGGATTCCGACGCCGTAGATCAACTGAAAGTTGAACACGCGGTCCAGTTCAGGAATGCTGAGGTTAGTCCAGATCAGTCCGCTGATCGCGACGACGTACGGCGTCCATCCACGGTCGTTCCAGACGTGGTAGCGCCCGCCAATCGCGGCCGCGCCGCCGCCGACGGCAGTCTCCGGTTGGGAGTAGAGGAACAGCGTGCCTTCGCCGTACAACTCCAGGTGGTTGGTGACGAATCGGCCGAGCTGGGGATGAAACGCGACGAATTGCACGTCGCTCTTGGTCTTGCCGTAGCCTGGGGTCCACGAATGTCCCCAGCCGCCCACCAGTCCACGAGTCCAGTTGCCGGTGGCCAGGCGGCCCTGCTGGGCGGCCGCTGCCGCAGGCGTGAGCGCGAGCAGCAACGCGAGCGCTGCCGTTCGCTTCAGGTACCGAGAGAGGGCATCACGGCCCGCGATCATCGGGTGTGTCCACGTCGGCGTCAGTCTTTCGGGTTCGTGGCAAACACAGTCAGTTCGATCGTGAACCCGCGGTCGTCCATCTCGAGCGCCGACCGAACGGCGTGCGCGATGTCGTCGCCCTGCAGCTTCGTCGGGTTCTCCTTGTTCTGCGGGAGCCCGGCCGGGGCGCGCCTTGGTAAACGCCGCGAGACGCATACCCCAACCGACCGCAGCCCGGCAGTGAGCGCTCTCATACTTCTATCGGGTCCGCCTCGGCCGACGACGCGCCGGGCGGCCTGTCATGCCGTAACCAGCGTGCGAGCGCCTTGCCGGGATCAGCGATCTCCTCGATCGAGCCGTACCACGCGGCTTCCCAGCCAGCCGCCGGCAAGCCAGTGAACAACATCAAGTTGAGCGGGTAGACCTCGCTGTCGGTGCACCGGCGAAAATCGTCTCGGAACAGGAACACCGGCTTCTCCCACGCGATCGCCAGACCCAGCTCCACCATAACGCCCTCATCCGGCGGACAGCCGTTGACCACCGCGAACAGTCCATCGGCCTCGCGCACGTCCCGCAGATCGGCTTGCCCGATCCGATACGCCCAGCCCACACTCGCCCGGTCGATCTGGTTGTTGCGGGCGAACGGCTCCCACACGTCGGCCCCCATCGACTCCAGCGCCCTCACAAGCGCGTGGAGTGGTCCGCCGCGCTGTTGCGCGGAGAAGCCATAGGGGTTCGCCAAATAGAGGGTTTTCTTCGCGGTCATGTGCACGGGCGCGGTGGTCGGCAACGGCGCCATCATAGAGGCGCCAGCCACGGGTGTCGAGAGAGCCTGTGATCGCGTGTCGCCCCACGGTGCACTGGATGCAATCCCCGGCGCACAGACGGGTGGTGTCCGGCGACCCGCCGCCCCCCGGTCCGTGGCCGCGAGCTGTTGCCGGGGGGGGCGCCCTTATGCGGTGGTGCGTCGCACGAGGCGGAGGGCCGGTGCGGGGCGCGGGGCGGCGGTGCCGGCCGGGTGGGGCCGCCGACGGGCTGGCCCCGCCTGCGCCTGCTGCGCCAGATACGCGACGAGCTGGTCCCCGGCGTCGAGCAATTCCTGCTCGTTGATGATGTTTCTCCAATTTTATACCTGTAAGTTGCTATAAATAAATCAGTTGTATATTCACATGGCCCCTGAGTATACAGATTGCTCTACAAGCCATCTGGTGCGGTGTCCTCGCTCGGGACGGCCTGCCCGACCGAGCGGCGGCGGCTCGACCATGCCTCCGTCCCGTGGCCCATCGCCTCAGCCGCGCCGCGTGACGGCCCCCGGCCGTCCCGTCATGTGTCTGCGGATGGTACTCGCGTCGCGGCCGGCCGCGACCGCCTGCTTGGCGATCTGCCGGGCGTACCACACGTCGGACATCCGCGGGCGCCGCTGCTTCAGCTTGCGGTAGGCGGTTTGCCAGCGCGCGTACCGCGCCTGCGTGTCGAGCGTGTAGGCCTCGCGCCGCGTCGTGCTCGGCGTGTAGTGGGGGTCGGCGGTCGTCGCCGCATCGACGAGGTGGCGAATGGCAGCCGTGTCCAGGACGTAGGCGCGGTGCTCGAAGTCGATCAGGTCCGCCAGGGCCACGGCCGTGTCCGCGACGACCAGCGTCACGTCCCCGCGCGTGCGGAGGCCCAGCATCTGGTGCCGCGTGTCCCCGGCGGCGAGCCCAAGGGGCCGCGTCCCGGAATCGTCGGTCCGGTGCCGGCTCCGGTGCAGGCCCAGCTGCTCGACGACAAACCGGGCGAGCGCCTCGGCATCGCATTTCCATTGGTCCACGTGTGCCGTGGTCAGCGCGACCCGGTTGATGTCGCTCCGTTTGTCACAGACGATGAACCGTGCCGCCGCGCGCGGCCCCGCGGGGATCGTCTGCACCGGCATGACGCAGTCGGCTTCGCAGCCGGGACACACCACCGTCCTGGCGGGACGCGCCCGGACCAGGAGCCGGTGCGCCTTGAGGGCAGAGGCGGCCTCGGCCGGCCACTGGCGGACGTCGGTCTCGCTGATCCGCACCGCCGCGCCGTCTCGCGCCCCGACCCGGACCACGAGGTCGAGCAGGGCTTCCCGCGGCGTCATCCCGTCGGCGGCTCCGCGTTGGCGGGCGCTTTTGGCTCGATCCCTGAGGCGTGCAGCATGGCGCGCAGGGTCAGGCCGAGGTCGTCGTAGGGCAGGGAGCAGGCGTTGGGACGGGTGAGGCGAATCGTCACCCGCTGTGGCGGCTGGGTGATCTCCGTGATCACTGACGCCGCCAGCTCGACCTGGGTGACGCGGTAGAGGTGGAAGCGTCCCGCCGGGTCCAGCCGGGCGATCAGGTCGTAGATCGCCGTGGGGTGGCCGATCGTATCGGCTTCAAGCGTGAGGCGGTCCCCCATCGTCACCCGCGACGCGAGGCGCAGCGCCGTCACCGCGACGTCCTGAATGCCGCTGCCGCTGTCATAGACGAACTCGAACCCGGGCTCTCGTAACGCATTCAGGTCGTAGACCCTCTCGTCGGTCGGATCGGGGGGCAGCGCGGGCTGCTTGAGGATGGTGGCCGCGAACAGACCCTGCAGCGGTTCGACGGCGGGGCGCGCGCCGCGGATGTTCACGTCGAGCGTGCCGTCCGACTGCGAATAGACGTAGATGACCTCGAAGGCCGGGTGGTGCGGCCGCTGCCCGAACTGGCCGTCCACCCATTCGACACTGTGCTGCGCGTAGTCCTCGGGGTAGGCGAAGAAATAGTCCAGCGTGCCCCGGCGGACCGGTTCCACGACGCAGTGCGTGCCCCGGCCCTCGGTGCGGCGGAAGTACGTGCTGAGACCGGCGGCGAGCGCCTGGAGACTGGCCTCGTCCACGGCTGCGGGCACGTGCGGCAGATGGGTGCGCTTGCGCCAAGCGGGCAACGCCTCCGCATAAAAGAAGCGCGCGGCGCGCCGCCAGCAGGCGGGATGGTCGAGGAACGTCGTCATCGCGCGCGCGCCATGATGCTCGAGTGAGGCGAGCTGCTCGACGAAGGCCGCGTGGGCCGCCGGGTCGGTCGCGAAGTGCCACGCCGCGTCGTCGAGGATGGCGCGGTAGCCTTTCTCGCCACTCAGCGCCGCGATGTCCCGGAACGCGGCGTCCATCGCGTCACGCTGGGTGGCGTCCAGCGTCAACCAGGCCGCCCACAACTCTTCGGGCTGGGGCTCCGGCAGCGCGGCAATGTCGAGATCGGCGAAGACGCCGCGGGCATGGAAATAGCGGGCCAGCAGCGGGTTCGGCATCTGCCGGAAGAAGTCGCGGGTGGCGTAGTGACGCGCCATGGACCCTCTGCGCACCCGCCCCGGGCCTCCCGGTGCACCGCCATGCGCCGCCGGACGCCGTGATCGGGCGCGGTCTGCCGTGCGGGCGCACGTCGGGTGCCCTCACGGTCGACGGGGCCTGGGCGTGCGCTCGACCGGCGCGCCCCTCGCGCGTCAGCCGGTCATGCGGTCTGTTCGGCACCGCGCCGCGCGCCAGCTCATCTCCGCCGACCTCCTCTCGCATGCCCACGGCGCGCCGCAGGCGTGCCGTGGCGCCGCCGCTACCAGCCCAGCGAGGCCCGGCCGAGCACGCCGTTGGAGGTGCCGCCCAACATCGGGCTCTCGCGCCGCTGCGCATCGACCCCCAGCTCGAACGCCGTACCCTCGGCGCCGAGCGCGCCGAGGCGGTAGCCGACCCGGTAGTCCCGGCCGTACTCCGACGTGCTCAAGCCGACCCGCGGCGTCCCGACGAATCGGCTCCCCACCGGCAACCCGTAGCCGACCTCGCCGTCGAGGCGGTTGCCCGACGCGAGGCCGCCCTGCCCCATCCCCGCCATCGACTCCCGGCCCCACAGCGCCTCGGCCCCGCTCTGAGCCTGGCCGCCCCACGACGGCGCGACCTTCGCCGTGAAGCCCAGCGGCGTCGACGGCGTCGGGTTGTAACTCAGAGACAGCGCCATGCCCCGCTCGCGGAACCCTTCGGCCTGGTGCGCCAGCAGCGTCCGCACGCGCACGTCCACCGCCAGCCCGGTCGACGAGTCCGACACGATCAGGCCGGCGCCCATGTCCATGCCGGCGCCGGTCTCGGCGTCCCCGCCGTCGTGCCGCAGCCCGACCTCGACGCTCGGCCTCAGCGACAGCCGCCCGGCGAACGTGTAGGCCCGTGAGCCTTCCAGGCCCGTCCGGAAGCGGGTCACCGCCGCGTCGGTCGCCTTCAGGCGTCCCGCCGGGCCGTCCACCCCGTCGATGGCCGTTCCTACCCACAGCGCATCGGCCTTGAACGCCAGCGCGAAGCCGCCGGCGCCGTCGGCGAGCAACTCCCCGCGAGTCCCCGCCGCCGCCATGGCCATCGACAGACCCGACTCCAGCGCGGTCCCGCTGTCCGGCGTCAGCAGCAGCCCGCCCCGGCCGTACCCGGCCACGCCCCAGACCGTGACGCGGTCGGTCGCCTTGTACCCCACCCACGGGTAGAGGCCCGTCACGGCCGAGGCGACCTGCCCGGCGGCAACGCCCGCATACTCGCCGAGGCCCCGGCTGTGCGACAGCGAGAGGCCCGCCACCAATGATGGGATGGACTCCTCCCGCTGGTGCGGCATCATCGTGCCAGTGGTAAAACGGCCTCTACGGGCCACAGCTGAGGAGGAGTCCAGATGCAACATACAACGATCGCCGTTGACCTCGCCAAGTCCGTGTTTCAAGTGGCGGTCTCGCATCACACGGGGCGTGTGGATGAAGAGCATCGGTTGACCCGGGCCCGGTTCCTGCGGTTCTTCGCCCAGCGCCCGGCCGCGACCGTGTTGCTCGAAGCCTGCGGGTCGGCGCACCATTGGGCGCGCACCCTGGAACAACTCGGCCACACCGTCCAGTTGCTGCCCCCGCATGAGACCCGCCGGTCTGTCCGTCGCAATAAGACCGATCGCGCGGATGCGAAAGCGCTGCTCGAAGCGGCCCGGAACGAGGAGATCCATCCGGTGCCGGTCAAGTCGGTGTCGCAGCAAGCCGTCGCGTCCCTCCATCGCGTGCGCACGACGTGGGTCCGGACCCGGACGGCGCGGCTCAATACGCTGCGCGGACTGCTCCGCGAGTTTGGCGTGACGATACCAGTGGGCGCGCGCCACGTCGTCCCACAGGTCCGCGCGCTGGTCGAAGATGCGGAGGCGTCCGTCCCGATGGCCTTGCGCCCCAGTCTGGCCGCGCTGTGTGACGAGATCCGGACGCTCGAGCAGCGGATACACGGACTGGAACGCGAGCTGGCCGCGCTCGCCCAGCAGGTGCCGCACGTGGCGCACCTCCGCACCATCCCGGGCATCGGCCTACTCAACGCCACCGCGCTGGTCGCGTGTGTCGGCGACGTGCGGCGGTTTCCGTCGGGCCGACACTTTGCCAGCTATCTGGGGCTCACGCCGCGCGAACACTCCAGCGGGAATCGCCGGCAGCTGGGCGCTATCAGCAAACAAGGCGACCGCTATCTCCGCACCGTGCTCATGCATGGCGCCCGGGCCGTGCTGTCCCACAGCGGCAACCCGCAGAAGACCACGCCGTTCCGGACCTGGGCGCGCGCGATTGCCGCGCGCCGCGGGGCGAACATTGCCACCGCCGCGATCGCCAACCGGCTGGCCCGGATGGTGTGGCGGGTGTGGCGTGACGACCGACCCTTTGTGGCTGAAACCCGCATCGCGGCGTAGCCCCGTGGTGACCACTGAACCGTAATCTCTCCAGGAGGACTGCCGCGCGACAGGATGGCACACCGGTCAGACCGGCGCGGGGATACGCCGACGACAGGGGCTGGCCAGACAGGGCCGTACCAACGATTGGCATCCCCGCGCGCATTTACCATCGTGGCCCGGAGCCGTGCGTGCTCCCTCGAGGGGCCGAAGATACGCCTGCAGTCTGACGCCGTGCCGCCTCGCAGAATGAGAGTGGAAGGAGACCGAAACCCAAGACGCCGAATGCCGCCCCGCTCCGCGCGCGTCAAGGCCACGCCGCCTCCGGCGGAGCGCTGCGCGCTGCCTTGACCCGTGCTCGCACCGGCGGCGGATAACCAAGACGCGACGAAGGTAAACCATCGTCGCTCATACGACGGGTTGAACCTCGGTTTCGTTCTTACGCTTGACAGAGGAGTCCAGATACGGCCCCTTGGCGTAGTCGGCCCCGAACATCGTCGTCCTCACATCGCCGCCCAGCGACAGCGTCCCCTCGCGCCCGGAGAAGTGCGACCGCGCGCCGCGGCTCCAGAACGAGAGGATGCCGCCGTGGCTCTCCCGGTTCATGGTGAAGGCCGAGCCGGTCAGCAGGTTGTCGCCGCCCAGGCCCATCGAGTGCAGCCCGCCGCCGAACAGCCCGCCGTCAGGCCCGGCCACGGCGGACATCGGACCCGGCGCGCCGCCCATCATTCCGGCGCCACCCTTTGCGCCGGTCATGTCGAAGGCCGAGCCGGTCAGCAGGTTGTCGCCGCCCAGGTCCATCGAGTGCAGCCCGCCGCCGAACAGCCCGCCGTCAGGCCCGGCCACGGCGGACATCGGACCCGGCGCGCCGCCCATCATTCCGGCGCCACTCTTTGCGCCGGTCCCAGCGCCGAGCATCGGGACGCCGGCGCCTACGGCGCCGGCCGCGCCGGGCATCCCCAGCGAGCCCATGCCGCCAAAGCCGGCGCCCGGCGATCCCGCCATCGGGTCGTGGCCGCCCACGCCGTACCCGTTCGCTCCGGCCAAACCGCCGAGCTGGCCGAGGAAGCTCAGCGCCAGCTCGCGCTCCATTCCCCGCCGCAACTCCCGGCCCGCCAGCCGGCCCTCGAAGCCCGGCTGCCGCGACGCCTGCAGCCGCTCCTCCACGTGCTCGACCACGTGCACCGCCGCCGTCCGCCCGAACCGCGCCAGCAGCGCCCGCGGCAGCGGATCCGAGTTCTCGATCGTCCCCGTCGCTTCGGCGTCCACCAGCCGCCCGCCCCAGGCGTTCGACAGCGTCAGCGTCAGCGTCTCCCCACCGTCGTCGTGAGAGTCGTCGAGCACCGTCACCTCGATCGTCCGCGACGACTCGCCCGCCTGGAACGTCAGCGTGCCGCTCGCCGCCGTGTAGTCCGCCCCCGCCTGCGCGCTGCCGTCCGACGTCGCGTAGGCCACCGTCAACGCGCCGCTCGCCGCACGGCTGAGCGTCACCAGGAAGGCCAGCACCGCCCCGTCGCCTTCCTCCACCCGCGCGTCACCTACCGAGATGCCCACCGGGCCGGCGACCGTCGCCGACAGCGAGTGCGACAGGGGCCGGTCGTCGCCGGTGCAGATCGCCCCCCTCGCGCCGCAGTCGGTCGTCTCCGGCAGCGTCACCGTCACCGGCCCGTGCCCGGACGGCTCGACGTGGATCGTCCAGCTCTGGTTGCTCCCCTGTTGCTTTCGTTTGGCCATGCGCACGTCGCCGCCGCTGACGTCGAATGCGTCGTCGTCGCGCAACGTCGTGTAGCTCAGCCCGAACTCCTCGCTGAAGGTCAGCCCGAAGGTGAAAATCTCCCCCTCCCCGGCGTGCTCGGACGGCACGTCGGCGAAGGTCGCCGTCAGCGGCTGCGGCGCCGGCGCAACGGCGTCGGTCGCCTCGCTGGTGAGGCTCTCCTCGTGGCTTTCGTCGTCGGTGAAGGTGACCCGGACCTTGATCGCCTCGCCCTCGTCGGCGCTCACCAGGGTGTAGCTGGAGTCGGTAGCGTCCTCGATGTCGGCGCTCCCGCGGATCCACTGGTAGGCGTAGCTCGCGTCGTCCAGCCCGTCGGCGTCGGATATGTCCGACACCGACGCCGTCAGCGTCTCGCCCACCTGCGGCGTTCCGCTGATCGTCGGCGCTCCCGTCGCCGGCTTGTTCGGCGCCGCCTCGACGGGATCGCTTGCCGCGCTGGTGACGCTCTCCGCGTTGTCGGCGTCGTCGGTGAAGCTGACCTGGACCTTGATCCTCTCGCCCTCGTCGGCGCTCACCAGGGTGTAGCTGGAGTCGGTAGCGCCCTCGATGTCGGCGCTCCCGCGGATCCACTGGTAGGCGTAGCTCGCGTCGTCCAGCCCGTCAGCGTCGGATATGTCCGACACCGACGCCGTCAGCGTCTCGCCCACCTGCGGCGTCCCGCTGATGGTCGGCGCCCCCGTCGCCGCCGTATTCGTCGCGGCCGGCTCCTCGTCCGCCGCCTCGGTGTTCCGGATCGTCCCGGTCGCCTCCGCGTCGGCAATCTCTGCGCCGGAGGCGTTACTCAGGGTCAGCGTCAGCGTCTCGCCGCCGTCGTCCGCCGCGTCGTCGCTGATCGGCACCGACACCGTCTTCGTCGTGTCGCCGGCCTCGAAGGTCAGCGCGCCGCTGGTGTCGGTGTAGTCGTCGCCTGCCGTCGCCGTGCCGTCCGCCGTGGCGTAATCCACGGTCACCGGCCCGCTCGCCGCAGGATCCAACGTCACCACGAAGTCCAGCGTCGTGTCCTCTTCCTCGGTCGCCTCGGCGTCGGCGACCGACAGCCCGATCGGCGTCGGCGCGACCGTGTCGGCCATCGTCGCCGTCGCTTCCGCCGGGGCACCATCGCCCGCCGCGTTGCTCGCCATCACCCGCACCGTGTACTCGACGCCCGCGGTCAGCCCCGCGATCCTGTAGGTGAGATTGTCAAGTTCGGTCACCACCGCCTGGCGGGTCGAGGACTCCGTCCCGTCATACTCCTCGGAGCTCGACTTCCACTGCACCTTGTAGCCGGTGGTCGCGGAGCCGCCGTCGCTCTCCGGCGCCGTCCACACCAGCGCGAGCACGGGCTCCCCGTCTTCGAGGCTCGCCACCGCGAGCTGCCGCGGCGCGCCCGGCACCAGCGCGGCGACGCTCTCCGTCGCCTCGCTCGTGACACTCTCCTCCGTACCGAGGCCGTCGGTGAACGTCACCCTGACCTTCACCGCCTTGCCCGCATCCGCCTCGGTCAGCGTGTAGCTCGCCTCCGTCGCGCCCTCGATTGCGGTCTCCGAGCTTCCGTCTCCGGCGCTCGCCTCCACATAGAGCCACTGCCAGGAGAACTCGGCGCCCGTCAGCCCGTCCGCGTCCGCGATACCGTCCGCCGACGCCGTCAGCGTCTCGCCCACCCGCGCCGTGCCTTCGATCGCAGGCAGGCCCGTCGGGGCGCTGTTGACCGTCGCCGGCCCCGCCACCCGGAACTCCACGCGGCCCGACAGCTGCTTCCCGCTGTCGGTGCTGTCGGTGCAGATCGCCCCGGCCGTGCCGCAGGCCCGGTCCGCCGGCAGGGCGACCACCACAGTCTCCTGCGTCTCCGGCTCGACGACGATCTCCCAGCCGATGTTCGAGCCCCGCTCAAGCCGCGATGCTGAATTCACCTTGCCGCCGGTCACTTCCATCCCGGTGCCCTTCAGGGTCTGGTAGCTGAGCTCCACCTCCTCGCTGAACCGCAGCTCGACCGTGAATGGCGTCGACCCGTCATGGCTCTCCGGCACGTTCTCGAAGCTCGCTGTGAGCCGCAGCAGCACCGCCGCCGTCGCCTCGCTGGTGAGCGTCTCCTCGGTCTCGCCGTCGTCGGTGAAGGTCACCCGCACCTTGACGGTCTTGCCTTCATCGGCCGCGGCGAGCGTGTAGGTCTTGCCCGTCGCGCCTTCGATCTCCGTGTCGGTGTTGCCGTCATTCGAGAGCCACTGCCAGGCGAAGGTCGCGCCGGTGAGCCCGTCCGCGTCCTCGATCCCGTCCGCCGACGCCACCAGCGTCTCGCCCACCGCGGCCGTGCCCTCGATGACGGGCAGGCCCGTCGGCGGCAGGTTGACCGTCGCCGGACCCGGCACCCGGAATTCGACGCCCTCGTGCAGCCGCTTCCCGTCAGTCGTGCAGACCGCGCCCGCCAGGGTGCAGTCCAGCCCCGCGGGCAGAACGACCTCGATGGTTTCCTGCGAGTTGGGCTTGACGGTGATCCGCCAACCCAGGTAGTCGGAGCCCGAGTGGGGATCGTTCACCACCCCGGGCACCACCTTGCGCACCACCCCCCGGCTCACCTCGAGCACGGAGTCCCGAATGGCCTCCTCGGTCACATCGACCTTCTCGCTGAACCGAAGCCCGAAGGTGAACACCGTCTTCCCGTCATGGCTCTCGGGGACGTCCACGACATGCGCCGCAAGCGGCCGCGCCACCGCGGCCGTCGCCTCGCTCGTCACCGACTCCTCGTACCCGTCGTCGTCGGTGTACGTCACCCGCACCTTGATGCCCCGGCCGACATCGCCCTCGACCGGCGTGTAGGCCGGACCCGTCGCGCCCGCGATCGCGGTGTCCGAACCCCCGTAGCTCCGCAGCCACTGCCACGTGAACACGGCGTCCACGAGCCCGTTCGCATCGTCGATGCGGTCCACCACCGCGAACAGCCCTTCGCCCACGAGCGCATCGCCCACGATGTCGGGACGTCCCGTCGGCGCACTGTTCGGGGCCGTGTCCAGCAACGCCACCGACGTGCTCGTCACCCCATCCGCGGCCATTCCCGCCGGCAGCGTGCCGAAACCGAGCACCACGCTCTCGCCGTCCTCCGCCGACTCGTCGTCGACCGCCGTCACCGTGGCCGTCCTGGTGAGCGCGCCCCCGCTCTCGAAGGTGATTACAGATGGCGCCTCGAAATCCCCGGCGGCCGCGCCGCCCGCGGACGTTGCGGTCAGCGGCACCGTGACCGCCTCGCCCGGATCCCGGCTCAGCCGCACCGTCACCGCCGCGGACGCGCCGCCTTCCACCGCGGTGTAGGACGACGCGCCGAACGACACCGTCACCGGCGGGTTCGCGGGCGCCAGCACCACCCGGTATTCCCGCTGCGTCTTCTCGTCGGCCGCGGTGACCGTCACCGTGAGGACCGTTTCGCGGAACGGCACCGCCATCTGGTGCCCCTCACGGTCCGGGTCCGCGTCCAACTCCGATCCGATCACGACCGTGGCATCGCTGTCGTTCGCCTGCGCCGTCACGGTCACCGACGCCTTCTCCGAATCCACGCTCGCGCGGTACACCGCCACGCCCGAATCGAATCCCGGCGCAAGCGTCGCGTCCTCCACCGCCAGCGCGCTCAACGTCGCATCGCTCGACGCCGCGCCATTCGAAGGCTTCACGATCCGCGCGCGCAACGTCTCGCCGGCCGTCCAGTCCACATCGACGTCGTCGAAGGTGAAGGCCGACTCGCCCGAGCTGTTCTCGGGGAAGGGATACCCCACCTCGCCCACATAGAGGGTCGACACTCCGGCATCGGCCACCGGGCCGGTGAAACCCAGGCGGATACTGCGCCCGAAAGCGTCGTACCAGAGGTGCTGCGCCGTCAGACCCGCCGTGCCGCCCACGTTCGAGAACAGCTCTGCGCTCGCCACGCCGAGATTGACGCCCGCGTATTCTCGCACCTCCATGTCCGCCGACCACAGCACGACGCCGGACCCCGGCGGCACCGGCGGCGAGTCGTCGTCGAGCACCGTCACCGAGGCCGAGGACGCGCCTTCCGCGAGCTGCCAGTCGAACACCTCCGCGAGCGTCACGGTCACCGTGCCGTCGGGCTCGTCCAGCGAGTCATTCTCGGTCGGCACCCGAAGCTCGGTCTCCGTCGCACCCGCCGCGAAGGTCGCGCTCTCGGGAACCGGGGTCCCCAGCACCGAACCGTCTTCCGCGACCGTCACGGGAACCGTCAGCGCCTCCGCCGCGTCTCCGGACCGGCTCAGCGTGAACACCGCCTCCGCGCCTTCTTGCGCATACGCCGAGCCCGCGGCAATCGAGACCTCCGGCGTCTCCCACTCCGCGTTGAAGATCATGCCGGTCACCCGGCCCTGGTCGAGATTCGGGTCGAGGACCGCGCCCGAGGGGTCGGAGAACTTGAGGTAGAAGGTCTCCCCGCTATCCTCGATCGTGTCGTCGAGGACCTTCACCGTGACCTGCTTCCGGGTCTCGCCCGGCGCGAAGGTGAGCTCCGTCTTCGGAAGAGCGGTGTAGTCCGACCCGGCCTCGGCCGTGCCGTCCTCGGTCTCGTAGTAGACGGTTACCTCGTTGTCCGACTCGAAGCTCAGGAGGACGTCAAAGGTGAAATCGACCGCGGTGCCGTCCCCGCTCTCGAATGCCGCCACGTTGGTGACCGTCAGCTCCGGGAGGACTTCCGCGTTGGCCGTGGCCGAGACGATCTTGAAAATGGGAGAGATGCCGTAGAAGGGTTTAACGTTGCTGGGCTGCGCGCTAGCTCCTTGATGGACTGGAGACACCTGAGTGTAAGCAAATTGTTCCCTGGGCCGCCCATAATGGACATAGTTGGCATCTCCAAGCGGGAGACTGCTACTACTTCCGTCATATTCGGTACCGGTCCACACTTGCAGATTCGACACATTTTCCTGCGTGCCGTCCGACCGCACCCCCCTATCACGGTTGAGCCACCAAAGGTAAAAGATTTGGTAGGTTGGGGCCGCCAGCGCCGGGGTTTGTATCAAGTTGGGTAACCCGTAGATGGAGGGGGCGTAGGGAGCGTAGATCAGGCCGGCCGACAGCGCGTCGCTGTTCATCCAGTAGACACGCAGGCCTCGGTCCACCCCTCTCCAATTCGTGTACGTGTTGTCTCTCGCACTCACGCTACTGGTACTGCCCACGACCCTGAAATCCGAGCAGTAGTCCTGGATGGCCTCGACACCCCAGGACGTGCACTGGCTCTGCACGAAGCTGTTGTACGTCGCGATGTCTGTGGATATCGCGTCGCGGGTCCCCTTGGTGACGAACAGCAGCCGGAACCGGTCGCCCACCCTCAGCTTGGTGGGCACGAGGGGCCAGTCCTCGGGCACCGCTCTGACGACTTTACTGGTATTGATGGGCTCGGGAGGGTCTTCATCCACGTACCCGCAGGATGTGCTCGCACCGATGAACAGCCGGATGCTGTCCCCGCTAGGGAACCCGGTATCTTGCCAGGTCGTAGCCCCCTTCGCGCGATACAGGCTCCTATCTATGATCTTCCACTTGTTCTCACCCATCCAGTGCGCGTCGTTCCGCCGCGTCCGCGATTCGTCGGTGCTTGCAGTAAAGCTCAGCGCCGCGGTGCTCACATCCGCGTGGTCGGTCGTAGCCCCGACATCGTCGCTCACGTGCGGATCCACCAGCTTCAGAAAATAATCGGTGTTGGGCTGCAGGGTCACCCGCGTCGTCGGCGTATACGTCCCAACGGTGTGGAAGTACTCGCCGATCTTCTCCTGGGTCGTGCGCCGCTGCTTGACGATCCGGGACTGGTTCTGGCGAAAGGTCGCGAGCTCCGTGCCCGGCGTAGCCCCACTCCCTGTCGCGTGAAGCGTCAGCAGCAGGCGATCCTCACTGGTCCCGTCCGTCGACGGATCTTGAAACTTGATCGTGACGATTCTCAGCTGAAACCCGCCGCTCCCGCTGCACGCCCCTGTCCTGAAGGCCTGCGCCCATTCTGTCGTCTTCAGCGGCCGGTAATCCGAGCTCGCCGGATCGATGTACTTCTCTTCCTGCTTCCAATTCGAGATCGAGGCGTTGAGGCCCACGGCCTGCGCCACACCTTCCATGCCCGGCAGCAAGGGAAGGGCGAAGGACACCGCGAGCACCAGCGCCAGCCCGACCGCTACGCGGCGGGTCCACGGCGCCAGCGGAGCGAGGAGGCGTCGGCAGCGCCGATGAGCACGGGCGACGGCCTCGACCGCACGGCGGGCCATGCTGCCGGGCGAAACGGGAGCGGGGCAGGTCTCGCGGGGCCGTGGTCGCGCGAACGCGGCTGAAGAACGAGGCGGCTCAGAGCGGGAAGGGCCGCTCCGAGCGGCTCGAGACCCGGTCACGGAGGCACCTCGAGACTCGGCTCGACCTCCCTCGGACGGCGTGTCTCGATCCTGTCCCCTTTGCCCAAAGGCTTCTCTTCTCCAAGCGCCACTGATCTTCATGTCACACCCTTCTTCATGTCACAGCCTTCGTTGACCGTGACGACGGCTCTTGACCCGCCTTCCGCTTCGCTCGAAGCTGCCGTACGCAATATCGCCGTCCCGAAATCGCCCTTGGCTCTTGGCCGATGCTCCAAGACGGACGCGCAGTCACTCTCGTTTGCTCGCGATAACTGGAATTATCGCGAGCAAAAATGCGCGGTCTTTTTCGACGGAAAGGGAGGCCGCCCGATGCTGATTGCCGAGACGCCAGGCGATGTTGAGCCTGTGATAAGCGTGGCACACGCCGCAGAGGAAGAGGACCCCCTGGCGGCCTATTTCGACGCGGCCCGGGGGGCGTTCAGCCCCAACACGGAACGCGCGCTGCGGGCGGACGTGGCGATCTTCGCGGTCTGGTGCCGGCACCATCTCCGGGTGGCGGAGCCCGCGAGCGCCGCCACCGTGGTCGCGTTCATCGACGACCGGGCGTGCGTCAAGGCCCCAGCGACGGTGCGTCGTTACGTCTCCAGCATTGCCACGCTGCACAAGGCGCTCCGGCACACGAATCCGTTGGAGCACGCCCGCGTCCGGTTCGCCCTGCAACGGATGCACCGGCGCCGGGGGCGCCGGCAGGCACAAGTCCAGGGGCTGACCTGGCCGCTGCGGAACCGGTTACTGGAGGCGGCCGGAGACCGGCTGATCGACGCCCGAAACCGCGCGCTCCTGGCGCTGAGCTACGACACGCTGCTGCGGCGCTCCGAGCTCGTGTCGCTGGAAGTGCCTGATGTATTGGAGGAAATCGACGGCACGGCCACGGTGCTGGTGCGCGCGAGCAAGACCGACGCGGACGGGCGAGGCGCGACGCTCTATCTGGCGCGCGACACCGTGCAGCTCGTCAAGACGTGGCTTGAACGGGGCGGCGTCGATGACGGGCGGGTGTTCCGCTCCGTGCGCAAGGATGGCACGGTCGGCGAGCAACTCGACGCGAGTCAGGTGCCGCGCATCTACAAGCGGATGGCGCGACACGCCGGGCTTCCCGACGACATCGTGGACACGCTGGCCGGGCACAGCACGCGCGTCGGGCCGGTGCAGGATATGATCGCCAGTGGTATCGCGTTGCCGGCCATCCTGCAGTCCGGGCGCTGGCAGACGACGCGCATGGTCCACCGCTACGGGGAGCGGTTGCTGGCGCGGCGTAGCGGCGCCGCCCAGCTGGCCGAGCGGCAGCAGCGCTGAGAAGACCGCGCCGCCGAGGAGAACGGGCCGTCACGCCGACGCCGGCGGGAGGCCCCAGGGTGGACGTGCGCCCAGGTTCGAAGGCGTCGCGAGGGATGATCGGCGTGACGTTATCGCGAGCAAAAAGTCGACATTTTTGTTACATGTCACGAGATGGGCGCGTCGCACGCCGCCGGTGTGACGTCGGCAGACGCACCCCTGTTCGGACACAACCGCAGTGATTGCAGCAGGTTATGACCGACGGTGAAGGCGAAGGCGTATCCCGGCGTGCTATGCTCTCGCCGTACCGACTTGGTGCGGAACTGATTTTTGTGCGCGATAATTCCAGTTATCGCGAGTAAAAAGCCTTGATGTGATCGTGTTGCCCGGCCCTTCAGGCCACAGCATTTCAGCGCCAACCGGTGCTGCCCATTTCCCCGTCGTGGCGGCCTCCCGTCGTTGATCACGATGGTGGTCTCGCCGCCATCGGTGAGGCGCCCGTCGCCGCCGGTGACTCGCCCCACCCGTCGACCATCGAGATCCCTCGTGACGTCGCGCCCGTGGCGCGAATCGCGCGACCGGCATCTGCGTCGACCCAGCAGGCACGCCGCCGCACGTCCGGCGCGGACGGTCGGGCACGCCCGGGCAGTGCGCGCGCGCGGTCTGCCCGCGGCGCCGCGGCGACGGTTCGTTGCTGGAACGCCCGGATGGGCGGACGGATCTGGATCAGGTGGGGAGGGTACGCGCGGACGTCCGCCACGGCGTGGCGCGCTCGGCGAGCCAGCGGCACGCGCCGGCAGGGTCACGCTCCGGAGCCGCCGTATCGCCGTCCCGATCTCGGTGGTCTTCGTCACCCTCGTCCTTCCCCAGACGGGTCGCCCGCGGCGCCGCCGCCGCGGGTGGGCGGCAGATGCCATCCCTGCCGTTCATCACGTGGAGGCCATGCTACCGACGCGCCGGGAGGATGGGTATACGAGAACATCGCGGGTGGTTATGAGGGGGAACCCCCCATGGTGTTGGCCGTTCCGCTCGCCGGTCCTGTGCCCGGTCTCGGGAGCCCGCCGCGGCGCCGGCGCACCCGCTCAGCGGATCGACAGCAGGTACGCGCGCAGGGTCACGCGCCGCTCCACGCCGAGCTTGGCGCGGATGTTGTTGCGGTGAAAGTCGATCGTGCTCGGCGCCCGCGACAGCGTGGCGGCGATGTCCTTCGTGGTCAGGCCGCGCATCACCAGATGCGCGACGTCGGCTTCGGTCGCGGTCAAGGCCTGGAACACGCGCGCCATCCTCGATGACAGCGACGAGGTGAGGGTCGTGAGGTGGGTCTCGATCAGGCGCACGTACTCCACGGCCGCGCGGTCGCGCTCCACGAGCCGCGCGAGCTTCGCCACATGCGGCATCACCAGCGTATTGATCTGTTGCAGCAGCTGTTCGTTGCGCGCCTCGTTGGACTGCTCGACATTGCCGAGCAGCACGCGCAGCGCCGTGTTGGCGTCCTGCAGTTCGCTGGTGCGTTCGACCACGTGCCGGGCGGTCTGGTCGAGCGAGTGCTGCAGGGCGGTTTCGAGCCGCCGTCGTTCGGCGATCTCGACCAGCGCACGCAGGGTCGCCTCGACCACGCCGGCGAACGCCTGCAGCCCCTCGCGGAACAGCAGCGCGTGGTCGTTGCGCTCGCGGTCGAGCACGCAGATCGTGCCGAACACCTCGCCGCTGGGCCATTTCAGGGGATAGCCGATGTAGAAGCGCATCCCGTCGGCCAGATCCTCGTTGGCCGCCCAGACCGGGTCGCGGGTCGCGTCCTCGACCACCAACTCGCCGTCGTTTTCGAACACGCCCTGGCAATAGAGCAATGCATTCAGATCGTACTCGCGCCCGACATCGTAGGGGTTGCCCTCGGTGCGGCTACTCACCAGGACCGTGTGCGTCGGACGCTCGGTGCGCATGATCAGGCTCGCCGGCACCCGGGCGAGCCGTGCCGTCAGGTCGACCACGCGCTGCCACTCGGCCAGCGTCTCGGGCGGGATCTCGGGCAGCACGGTCGTCACGGCCGCCGTTCCGATGACCAACGCCGCCGGGCCGGGACCGATCGGGGACGGGGACTCCTCGTTACCGGCATACGCACTCGTGCCTCGGCCTGGACAACGGGGGATGCCATGCCGTCGCACGATCGAGGGGCATATGGGAAGAATACCTGAATCGATATGGGGCACTGCCCCATATCGTTCGGGACGTGGCGGCGGCGTTTCGCGGGGGCCGGGCACCGCGCGCCCGGGGCCCACGGGATCTCGACCTCGGACACGGAGCTGGGCAACGGCGCCCGCCGCCGCTGCCTAGCAGCCCGTGGTGAAAGTCACCGAATTAGATCGATCGCCAGAAGTGATCATGCGTACTCCACTGACGCGCATGGCCATGGGCAAACGACGGCGACGTCCCAAGCAGACGTCGATGTGGGTCGCCGCACAAGATCTGCCTCGCAGCGCCGCGCACCCGTTCTACACGCGACTGAATCACATTCTCGAGAGAGCGGATTTCGACGGGTACGTCGAGTCGCTCTGTCAGCGATTCTACGCGGATGAGATCGGCCGGCCGAGTTTGCCGCCCGGCCGGTATTTCCGCGTGTTGCTGCTCGGGTACTTCGAAGGGCTCGACTCCGAGCGGGCGATCGCGTGGCGGGCGGCCGAGTCGTTGAGCGTGCGGAGCTTCTTGGGGCTGGAGCTGCACGAAGCGCCGCCGGATCATTCGACGGTCTCGCGGACGCGTCGGCTGATCGACCTGGAAACGCATCAGGCTGTCTTCGCGTGGGTGTTGCAGCGACTGGCTGAGGCGAAGCTTGTCAAGGGCAAGACGATCGGTATCGATGCGACGACGCTGGAAGCGAACGCCGCCCTGCGAAGTATCGTGCGGCGCGACACCGGCGAGGCGTATCAGGACTTCTTGATCCAGCTCGCCCAGGCCTCGGGGATTGAGACCCCGACGCGTGCCGATCTGGCGCGCATCGATCGGAAGCGGAAGAAGAAAGGCTCGAACGACGACTGGACCCATCCGCACGATCCTGACGCAAGAATCACCAAGATGAAGGACGGCCGCACGCACCTCGCGCACAAGGCGGAGCAGGCGGTCGACCTCGACACCGGCGCGGTCGTGGCGGTGACGGTGCAGGACGCCGATGAAGGCGATGTGGCGACGAGCCGCGCGACGCTGATCACCGCGGCGGAGCACATCGAGACCGTGGTGCCTGCGGGCCGTCTTGCCGAGGTCGTCGGGGACAAGGGCTATCACAGCAACCAGGAACTCGTCGATCTTGAAGCCATCGGCCTCCGCAGCTACATCTCGGAACCAGATCGCGGCAGGCGTAAGTGGAAAGACAAGGCGGAGGCGCGCGACGCCGTCTACCGAAACCGTCGGCGTCTTCGCGGCGCGCGCGGGCAACGCCTGCTGCGCCGGCGCGGGGAACGACTCGAACGCCCCTTTGCCCATCTCTATGCCACCGGGCGGCTACGCCGCGTATACCTGCGGGGGCACGACAACATCCTCAAACGCGTCCTGCTGCACGTTGCTGGACTGAACCTTGGGTTGCTGATGCGGACGCTCACGGGTGTCGGGACACCCCGCAGTCTTCAGGGGCATGCGGTGGCGTGTCTTCGGCTGTTGTGGTCGCTCATGCGACTCCCGGAGACGCGTTGGGGCGCGCCGTGGATCTTATCTCGACCTACCATCGCCGCCAACGACCTCCGCGTGGGGCACTGCCATGTCTGGGCCGACCCGTCGTTCGGTGGTGCTTTCACCACGGGCTGCTAGGGCGCCCAGCGGTGCCGGGTGCGATCGGCCAACTCTGCCCCGCGCCGGCAGTCGCTCGCCTGTGTCGCCGCGTGGGTCGCCAGCGCGTCCCAGGCCTCGGCAGCCGCACGGTGATCCGTGACGGCGCTGCGCGCCGCGTCGACGACGTGTGCGGCCCGCGCCTGGTGTGCGGCGTCGGAACGCGCCTCGTCCGCACGGGCGATCTTGGCGCGCATGGCGTCCAGGCTCTTGCTCGCCCGAGTACTGAGTGTTGCTGCCGCTTTGCGATCGATGTCGGTCATGGGTGCTCTCCTGGGTTCGTTCATCCGTCGGCCCGGCCGTGTGTATGGGTTCGCGTGTGTGCGCACGCCGCGCCCACGCCTGACCACCACGGGACGGCGCGCACGCCGTCCCGATCGGTGACGGACCCTCGTCCGCACCGCTCCCGTCTCGCCTGGGCGTCGAGCTGTCGAGACGCCCGCTGCAGGGCGTCGCAGACCGTCCGCATCGCCGTGGCGTACCCGTCACGGATGCGGGTCGCGTTGATCGGATCGCCGCTGGCCCGCCGGCGCGCCGCGCGACACGCCCTTAGACCGTCACGCGGTCGAGTCGTTGCATGTCCCATGCGTTCCTCCCGGCGTCGTAGTCTTTGACGTACGCCGCTTCTTCGACAACGCGCCGACCATCGGCGCGCGTCATGTGGATCACCATCGCGATGCCGTCCACGCCGCCCCGGCAGGTGACGTCCCACGGGAGGTCGCCGCCGCCCTGCATGGCGCAACTGGCGAGCCGTGAGAGGGCACTCTCCGCGTTGTTGGCGTGGACGGTGGTGAGCGAGCCGCCGTGGCCGGTGTTGAGGGCTTGCAACAGGTCGGCCGCTTCGCCGCCGCGCACTTCCCCGACGACGATGTGATCGGGTCGGTGGCGGAGGGCGTGGCGCACCAAGTCGCGGATCGTGACCGCGCCCTCGCGCACGCCGCGCGCCTCGAAGCGGACGCAGTTCGGGGAGTCGATGCGGAGCTCCAAGGTATCCTCGATCGCCACGATCCGCTCGTCGCCGGGGATGAGGGCAATGAGCGCGTTGAGCAGGGTGGTCTTGCCGCTGCCGGTGCCGCCGCTCACGAGGATGTTACGCCGGGTGTGCAACGTCTTTTCCGCCGCCGCGCGGATGTGCTCGGGCAGCGCGCCTTGTGCGACCAGTTGCGCCGCCGAGAAGGAACGCTTGCCAAAGCGCCGCACGGTGATCGCCACGTGCGGGCTGGCCGGCGGGACGCAGATCGCCACGCGCGAGCCGTCGTCCAGGCGCGCATCGAGGATCGGCGTCGTGGCCGGGTCCAGGCCCAACGGCCGGGCGATATGGATGGCCGCCCGTTCCAGCGCCGCCGCGTCCAGCGCGGGCGCGTCAATCGAGCGGAGCCGGCCATGGTCTTCCAGCCACACGTTGCCCGGCCCGTTGATCATGATCTCGCTGACGTCCGGGTCATCGAGCGCCGTCTCCAGCCCCGGCAAAAACGGTTTCAAGAGGTCCAGCCCGTCGCCACTGCTCATAGCTGTCCTGTCTGTTTCGCGGTCCAGTACGGGAGGTCGACCGGGAGGTAATGCGGCTTCAAGTACACGCGCCGGGGCGGGAGCGATTGCACGCCGTCGTACGGCAAGCAGATCGCCTGACAGTTGCCAAGGAGGGCGAAGTCGCGTGGCTGAAAGAGCGCCTCGCGCCGCTCCTGAAAACTCTTACTCGCGCCCACGCTCCCGCGTCCACCGCCGGCCTGGGCGGACATCAGGTTGATCCCGCTCGACCGCGCGCTTTCGTTAATGGTGTACGAGCTTTTGATTTTGGCCACCTGCCCGCACAGCTTCGAGGCGATCTCGGCGCTGGCCTCGTCGCTGAGGCTCAAAAAAATCCGGGTGCGAAGCGTTTGCAAGAGCGTCCGCCACGCCTCGGAGCTGCCCAGCACGGACCGGAGCGAGCTGATGGATTGGGTGGCGACGATGGGGATCACGCGGCACTGCCGGGTGAGGGCAAAGGCTTTTTCGTCGCCGCTCGGATCGTCCTCGCCGACGCTGGCGAACGCTTGATATTCGTCGCAGAAAAAGACAGCCGGCCGGACGTAGCGATCGGGCTCAGCCTTCATTGCCGCCGGCCGTCGCAGGAGCGATTGGAGCCACGCATTTTTCAGCATGACGCCGACGGCGCGGGCCAGCGCCGGGTTGGTGCCGGCGGGCATGTTGAGGGCCAGCACCGTGCCGCGCTCGATGAGGGCATCGAGGGGCGGCAGATCGACGTCTTTCATGGCGCTCGCAGCCAGGCTGGGCTGGATGTGGCCCTCGGTGTCGGTCGGCCGGGATTCGGCCGTGTTCTGGCACCGCCGCGCCTGGGGCGCGGGCGGGCAAAACACCCGCGCGACACTCGGGACGTCGAACAGGCTGAGGAACACGGACACGCCTTCCACGATGCTCGACCGGATCTTGTTGTCGAGGGTGTTCCAGTCGTGGACATACCAGCGGTTGACAGCTTCGACCCGGAGCCGGATCTCCGTCGCCGTGGTGCTTTCGTGCCGCTCGTCCTCGCACGGGATGTGGTGCGTTGTGAGGACCGCGCGCGTCGTCTGGATCGTGTGCGTGATGGTGTGGGTGGTGAGGACCGCGCGCGTCGTCCCCGTGTCCGGCCCGCGCCACATCGCTCCGGTGGGCGCGTGGAGGGAGAACCCGAGGGCCCGCAGCTCGGCGGTGTGGGTGAGGGCCGCTTCGGTCAGTGGGACGCTGAGGCCATCGGCGTCCGGCTCGGGGTGTGTGATGGTGTGGGTAGCGAGGACGGCGCGCGCTGTCTCCGTGTCCGGCCCGCGCCACGTCGCCCCGGTGGTCGCGTGGAGGGAGAATCCGAGGGCCCGCAGCTCGGCGGTGTGGGCGAGTGCCACCTCGGTCAGCGGCACGCTGATCCATGTGGCACGCGCGCGCATCAGCCCCTCATGGGTCGGGTGGTGTGTGAATCCGAGATCGCGCAGCTCACGATGGTCGAGGTAGTGGCTGACCGGCACGGTGATCCAGGCGTCGGACATATCGGCCGCGTAGGTCTGTGCCTGGTGAATCTTCTGGGCAAACAGCGCCTTGTCGATGGCGCAGTGGTACACGTCCTGCAACGTCACCCATCCGCCGGGCAACACCCGGTGCAGCTCGATGATCCAGCGGACGAGGTTCGTGTACGCCTGTTGCCAGAACGGTTCTTTGCCCTTGCCGAACAGTTGATTCAAGAGGGACGCGACCGTGTAGGCGAGCGAGTACGCATCGAGCCAGGTGGCACTCAGCGGGTTCCACGTCAGGCGGCCGTCCAGGGACAGCTCGATGTAGTCGCCGCCTCGGTCCAGCTCGGTCAGCATCCGGCGGATGTCGTGGCAGAAATCGCCTTTGACTTCAAGGACCAGCGCCGCCACGCGCCGCTCGGGATTCGTGGCGTGCCAGCCGAGGAGCTGGCGGGCGAACGGGTGCATACAGGCGGACGTCTTGCCGGACCCGACGGCGCCGAAAATCGCCACGCCGGTATAGAGGCCACGCTCGGGGATCGTCAGCCATTCGGGGGCCGGGCTCTCGATGGCTCGGACCGGGTGATGGACCTCGCCGACGACGATCGCCGGGCCGTCCGCCGTGGGCGAAAGTGGCCACGCGGGAAGACGAGACCGGAGCCCCAGACTGACGCCCATCCGGGCGAACCAGATCCGTGATGAGCTGAGAAGAAACTGACCGGCGAGGAACACCGCCACGCCAGGCGCCACGTAGTACCACGCGACGACGGCGCGGTACACGTTCGGGGTGTGGTAGCGGACCAGGACCGCCACTGGATCGCCTTCGGGAAATGCGCCGGGCCACGTCCAGGCGCACGTGAGACTGACGACGCCGACGACCAGGAACGCGCGGATGAATAGGTCAAGCATGGGGCCGCTCGGCTCGGCTCGTCGTCCGGCCCGCACGCGGGCCGGGGAGCCTTCCTGCAGGGATAGATGGAGACGGGAGCGAAAAACCCCCCCAACAGCGAGGGGGATGTCTGACACGGTGCCTGACACCGGGCCTGACACCCCCCCCCGCGCCGTGCCGCGCTAGCGGCCAAAACGGGGGGGTCGCTCCCGTCCTCTCCCTCACCGCTGGCGCGGTTCGGGTCGTCCGGTCTGAGGACGAAAAGCCCAACAACGACAGCGGAGAAATGAAGGGGGTGGCCTGACACCCCTCCTTGCTGTGTCCTGACACCCCCCCCTGTGTGGGTGTCAGATTTTCCCTGCCACGCGGCCTGCCACGGAACGAGGCCAGGCGGGGGGGAACACATCAGATGGTCGCCTCGGGGTGGGTCAACCGTCCGGTGAGCCACTGCGAGCAGCGGTCAATCGCCCCGCGCGCGGTCTGTGTGGTGGGTGTACCGTCGGGGAGTTGTTCGACGGCCGTGAGGCGATCGGCCGCCTGCTCCCATCCGCCCCACTCGCGCAACATCTGCCGGCTGCCGGTGCTGAGGGTGTGGCTGAGCCGGGCGAGTTCTTGGCGGATTTCCGGGTCGGCTTGGGTCGGCCCGGCCGGGTCCGCCGCGCCCTGGCCGTCGCCGTCCATCGTCCAGCGTGTGAGCACGGGAGCGGCGCGTTCCTCGGCCTCGATGCCCGTGCCGACGGCGACGACGTGCACGGCGAAAGTCCGCGCCCGCAGCGCGGCCCACAGCGGGGCGTGGGCCACGCCCCAGGCGCGCAGTTCGCTATCGGTGGACTGGCCCGCATCGACGTACACAAACGTCGCCGTGTGCTCGTCGACCGCGATCGGTAATTTGAAGGCGAAGTACCGCGGGATCTGCGGCTTCCCGTGCGGGCCGTACAGGCGGTACGGGAAGGTGCCCCGGTCGATGCCGAGCGCCTCGAACCGGTGCACTTTGTCGGCCTCGGTCGGGAGCCATCCGAGGGTCGGCCGCTCGATGAGGTAATCGAGCGAGAGCAAGCGCCGCATCAGCACCTGCGTCGTCGCGTCCTTCCCGCGACGGTGGCGAACATCCGAGATGCCAAGCGCCCGATAAGGGGCTTTGCCGGTCAGCAAGACGGCGCGCGCGCCGCCGGGGAAGATGGCCCGCTCGTCCTCAATGGCGAGTTGCTTCTCGATGAGCGCGCGCACGAACACGCGCGCCGCTTCGCGGTTCGCGCCGCCGAAAAAATGACACCATTGCGACCGCGTAAAGACGCCGCTATGCAAGGCGATCAGCGCGATCCATTCGGCCTCGCGACCGGTCCAGCCGAGGGCCGCGAGCTGGCCGGCGCGGTCCTGTAGCGTCGGGACCGTGGCGGGGTTCGTCGTCGCCTGGGCGGGGCTCGTCGTCATCCGGTCACCAGCGCGCGATCGCCGCGCAAGTACGTGATGAGGATGCCCATCGGATTCACGATCATCAGCTCGGGATCGACCGTCTCGATAAACGTGAATTGGAGTGACAGCGTCCAGCGGTCGCGGCCCACTTCCGCGCCGTTCACTAGACGCACCAGATCGAAGTCCGCCGCCGCGCCGTGCGGGGCTTCCGGGTTCGCCTGGATGCGAAGCGTCACCCGTTCCACTTGCAGCTCGTCGCGCGCGGCGCCGGCCGCGAGCATGGCGACGTTCTCGCCTTCCACGCGGAAGGCTTCATTCGCCAGCGTCGTGGTCAGAAGGCGGAGCGAGCGCGGCCAGGCGGTTTCGACCGTCGCGCCGCGCCGGCTGTAGTAGTCATCAATGAAGCGGTTGAGAAAGTACTTCGTCGTCGGGTCCAGCGGATCGGCCTGGGCTTCGACCGCGTCATAGGCCAGCGCCTCGGCGCGGCCGACCTCGTCCACGCGGACGACAATCGGCTTGGGGAGTTCCACCGACGACAGCCGGATGATGATGACGACGAGCAACAACACCAGCCCGGCGAGCCCCATCGAGAGCACCCGCAAGTGGCGGTTGCTGTGCACCGCCTCGCCCCAAATGTCGGCATAGGTTTTCCCGCTGTCCTGCTCGGTCTGTGGGTCTTTAGTCATCGTTATTTTCCTACGGCCGCTTTGCCGGCGAGCGCCGCTTTCCCGCCGGTCGCGGCGGTCATCAGCGCGCCGGTCATGCCCGCGCCTCCCCCGCCGGCGCCGCTGACCAGCATCCCGGCCAGCTCGCCGACTTTGAGCGCCGACATGACGCCGGCCACCATCAGAGGCAAGACAATCAGTAACCAGCCCATCATCTGCCCCGGACTGTCGAGCGTGGCGTTGGTGGAAAAGCTCGTCACGTAGCCCAAGGTGATACTGAGAAACACGCGCATGACCGCGCCGGCCACGGCGCCGTAGAGCGCGAAGGTGATCATCGAGCGGAACCAGCCCCAAAAGAGAAACGCCATCGGCTCGAACACGAGCCACGGGATCATCATCGGCCCGAGGAACGTCAGGATCAGGATGGCCACTTGCGCCCAAATGACCTGGGCGTACGTGACGGCGTAGAGGATGATCAAGCAGAGCATGACGAGCAGCGTCATCACGCTGCCGACGATGAGCGTGGCGAACGCGCCCATCCCCGACACGATCACGTCCGTCCAGCCGACGCCGGCCCAGGCGTCGGCCATATTCGTCATGTGTTGGTCCACCATGTTCGCCATTTCTGTTTTTATGGCGGTCACGATATCGGTGAGGAAAAAATCCATCAGCCAGTTGCCGCCGGCCGCGATCATGCCGGGGAAGCTGAACCCCACGCCGGGGATCGGGGTGGCATACAAGGCGAGCATCATCCACGGAATCAGCAGGCCGATCACCAGCTCGATGAGGGTCCACATGGCGAACGTGCCGGACATGGCGATCTTGATGCCCGTCCAGACGACCACGATGGTCGCCAGCCCGCGCCACAACGTGTTGCCGGCGTTGAGAACCGTCGGCCCGTTCGTGGCGAGAATGTCGTCCAGTACGGTGTCGAGAAACCCTTTAAAGTCGTCCGCCCGTTCGTGGCGAGAATGTCGTCCAGTACGGTGTCGAGAAACCCTTTAAAGTCGTCGCGGTCTTCGGGGGGAATGTTGGTCGGGACGGTCGGATCGATCTGCAGCTGTGCGGCGACGGGGACGGCGCACAGGAGGAGCGCGGCCAAGGCGAAGCACGCCGCGCGGGTGAGCGGGCGAAGCGCCGGACGGGGCGGGGAGCGCCGGCTCGAGCATGGTCTCAAGCCGGCTCGTGTTCCGGTCATGGTTCGGGTTCCGGGCTAGCGCACGCGAAACAATAGTTCGTCGCCGCCGTCGCGGTGGGCGGCAATGCCGGCCAGGCGGCGGTCGTGTTCGACGCGCGCCGCGCGTTGGGTGGCCAGGCGCGCCGCTTCGAGGGCGCGGCGTCGCGCCTCGGCCGCAATGGCTTCGGCCGCGTCCTGGGTCGCCTCGAAGGCTTGCAGCTGCACGAGCGCGGCCATGACTTCGCCGCTCGTGATCGTCCCGGCGACCTGAGCCTGTTGGAGCGCGGTGCCGCTGGTGTTGGTCTGCCCCCGGAGCTGTTCGTACGAGTCGAGGGCCGACGCGACGGTCGCGGTGGCGGCGGACGCGGCCGTGTTGACGGTGTAGGTGAGCGCCGTCCGCTGCTCGGCCTCGGCGCGCTGCCGGCGGTAGTTCGCGGCCGCTTGTTCGGCGAGCGAGACGGGGAGCGTGCGGTACTCGGCGATCACGTCGGCCTCGGTCACGGCCGGCGCGGCCCGCAAGCGGTCGCGCCAATAGTCGGTGAGCGGAGTGCCGTCGTTGCTGAACACTTCGAGCGCATCGACGAGCCCGGCCGCGTCGGTGTTGGCGAAGTCATCGCGCCACCCGAGGCCGGTGCCGACGAGCTGGCCGGGGAGCGCCGACAGATCGGTAAAGGCGTCGGTGAGCGCCCCGACTTCGCCAAGCGTGGACTGCCGAATGTGGTCGTACTGTTCTTTGAGCTTGTCGAACTGGTCATTCAGGGCCGACAGGCCCGAGACGGCGTGGCCGATCTGGATGCCTTGATTGGCAATGATGGTGACGCGCTGCGCGAGCGCGGCCACGTCGGGGATGCCGAAAATCGCGTGTGCGGTGGTGGTCCACAGCAGCGGCGTGAACAGCACGATCGTCCAGAGGATCATCTTTTTCATGGGTCTACTCCTTGTCTCTCGGGGTTAGGCCGGCCGGGGCACGAGCACATCGGACGTGAGCCAGATCCGGAGCCGGTGTCCGGCGCGGATCGTGATGGTCTGGAGTCGATTCAAAAAGCGGTCAAGAATGGAGGTTGCGCCTTGCGCGAGGCCCTGGCCCGCGCCCGCGCGAACGCCTTCCACGCCGCCGGCATACGGATTCGACCCGCGCAAGGTCAAGCCCGAGATGATGCCGACGGCGCCGACGCTGGCGAACATCGAGAAGTAGTGGCGGTTCACCTGGTCTTTGAGCGCGCCCTCGCCGATCTGATTCAGGCCGGCAAACTCCAGCGACACCCATCGACCATCAGGGAAGATGAGTCGGTGAAACCCGACGGCCAGCCGTTCTTGATCCTGGCCGGCGACGGCCGACGCGGATCCGATGACGCGCGCGCCGCGCGGGATCACCATCCGCTGGCGGTCGGCCGAGTAGACCGGCACGGCCACGGCCGCGAGGACCGGGCCGGGAAAGTCACCGTTGAGCTGGTTCACCAGCACGGCTTCAAGGAACGAGCCTTCATAGATCCGCTCCCATCCTGGCGGGTCGTCGGGTGTGCGGACGATGGCGGGAGTCAAGGGATCGCCCTGCGGGACGCGCGCGCGGTCCGTGGGCCCCAACGGGGACGCGGCCGGGGGCTGGAGTTGAAGCCCCGTCGGGAGCGTACGTTCTGCGTCGAGCTCCGTCTCCCCGGTGAGCTGAGCATCAAGGGCTTGCAAGGCGGCCAGCGATCCCAAAAAGTCCGGGCTGGCAGGAGTGAGCGGCGTACTCGCGCGGTCTTGGTCGCCGGCTTGGGCCGGCGCGTCCGCGGCTTCGGCCGCTGCCGGCGACGTGTCGGCGGCGGAGGGTCGCCGGTACGTGATGGCCACCGGTGCGGAGCGCAGCGACCGGGTGCGCCGCTCGATGGCTTCAAGGCGCAGCACTTCCCGGAGTTCGGCCTCGGCCTCGGTCACGGGCACGAGGGGACCGGCCGCGCCGTCGGGTAACGGTTCGCCCGTCGTCTCGTTAAAGGCGGGCGTGACGTGCCCGCCGGTCAACTGCGTGCCTTGGGCGGCAAGTTGCCGCTCGGCCGCGGCGGCGTCCAGCGTGGCGCGTTGCTCAAGGTCCTGTACGCGCTGGCCGAGTTGTTGGGCGGCGCGGTCGCCGGCGATCCCCTCGGGCTCAAGGAGTGATTCCGAGTCGGTGGGGACCGTCGAAAAGCACGATTGCATCAGGAACGCCCCGCCGAGGAGCACGGCAAAGACGAGCCCGCCGATCCGTGTGATCCACGTCGCTGAAAATGCGCCGGCCGCGGGGGCGCTGAGTCGGGTCCAGTTCGGCATGGCCTTATTCCAGGTCGTCCAGGTCCACTTTCCAGCCGGCGCGGTCGCGGCCGAGCTGCAACCAGCCGGAACCGACAAGCCGGCGGACGATAAAGAGTCCGTCTTGCTGGAGGTCGTACGGGATGAGGGTCGGCTCGCCGTCGCGGTGTTCGTAGAGCGCGGGCGTTTCCTGGGCGGTCGATCGGAGATACGTAAATTGCCCGTCGTGCCACATGCCGTGCACCAGAAACGGCCAGCGCGCGGCCTTGTCGTCCAGCTCGTAGGGGAACTCCAAGCGCGTGGGATAGGTCGAACGAAACTCGTTCACCTGCGCGGCGGCGTCCTGGCGCATCGCGGCGATCTGCGCCTCGGCCTCGATCTGCGCGACGTGCACGGCCTCGCGGCTTTGCTCGGCCATGAGCTGATACTCGGCCACGCGCGATCGGGCGACGAACGCGGGGACCGCCGCGCCGGCCGGCGTCGTCGTGTCCGGATCGGCTCCGACGCGGACAATCAGATGAGGCGGGGCGTCTCGTTCGGTGACGAGGAACGAATAGATCCGCCCGCTCTCGCAGACGAGCGCGACGTTGGTATGCACGCCTTCGCCGATGGGTTTGAGGAACGCGAGATTGGCCGCGCCGGTCAGATGCCAGTACTCCGAGTCGCCCACGACGAAATCGAGGATGGTCTCGCTCGGCGGGAGCTGGATCACGGTCGTGTGCCGGATGCGGGTGGTGACGTGGATGATCTGATCGGGCGCGTCGTATACCTGCAGGACGGACGCGCCGGCCGGTGCGTCGGCTGGGTCGTCCTGGGCCTGGGCCAGCGCCGGGACCAGGCAGAGCATCGAGACAAGGGCCACGGTCGAGCGTCGTCGGGTCATCGGTTCCTCTCCTTATGGACGTGGGTCTCAGCGTTCGGCGGCCAGATGCGCGAGCGCCGCCTCTAAGCCGTAGCGTTCAACGGCCTCGGCGCGGCGCGCACTGTCGCGCGCCGACGACGTGTACAACCAGTACGATTCGGGATCGACTTCGAGCCGCACGGTCGCGGCCATGTTCGGGCGACGGAGATACAGCTCTTGTTTGCTGACGAGTCCCCGGATGGTCGCCACTTCCGACGGGTTCAATCGGAAGATGTCAGCGGCCTTCTCGGGCAGCTCGGGGTTCGCAAGGAAGAGCTTGGTCGGCATGGATTCGAGGAGCGCCTCGGCCCCAGCCGTGCCGGTCACGTCGACGGCGCTTTGGGTCGCCATGATGAGCGCCGCGTTTTTCTTCCGCCACGTCTTGGCCGCTTCCGCGAGGTACGCGAGGATGGCCGGATCGCGCAGATAGCGCCACGCTTCATCGACCACCATCAACTTGACCCGTGCGGTTTCGTCGGGATTCTCAAGCGAGAGTCGGAGGCGTTCCAGCAAGTAAAAGAGCGCGGCCTCACACAAATCCTCATGCTCGGCGGCGCCCGCGAGGTCGATCACCTGCCAGTCGGCCAAGTCGAGATCGTCACCATCGGCCGCGTTGTCGAAATACCGCCCCCAGGCGCCGTGGCCGTACCAGCGCCCCATCGCCGGCCACATGGCCGCCGGCAAGGAGTGGACCAAGACGGTCATCGTCCGGCGGGCCGGCGGGAAGGCGTAGAGGTCTTCGATGCGCGCGCGGATTTCGGACGGGTCCGATCCGCTGACGGTCCAGCCGCCGATTCTGAGCAACCGCATGATCCAGCCGGTGAGAAATTGCAAGGTCCGCTCGGCGCGGGGCAGCGAAAACGGCCGCAGTCGAAACCCGCCCTGCCCGGTGGCGTCGCCGGGGGACAGCTCCAGGTAGCCGCCCCCGAGGAACCGGGTGATCCAGCGGTACGAGCCCCCGAGGTCGAGGATGAGGACGCGCGGGTTGTACTGCAGGGCTTGGACGAGCAAAAAATTGAGCGTGAAACTCTTCCCCGCGCCGGTGGCCCCGAGGACCAGCGTGTGGCCGACGTCGCCGTGAAACAGGTCGTAATGAAACGGCGTCTGCCACTGGGTTTCGAGGATGGCGAGCGCGGCCCGGTCCAGGTGCCGGCTACGCGGCGATCCGGTCGGCGGGCCGTAGATGGGCGCCAGGCACGCCGCCGCGCCCGCCGACAGGAACACGGATCGGACCTGCCGCTTGCGCGGCTGCGCCGGCAGTCGGCAGAACCACGCGGGGAGCTGGCCGTAGCCTTCGCGGATCGCCTTCGCGTCGTGCGCCGCGAAGATGCGAAGGACATCGCCGTCGAGTCGTTCGGTCTGTTCTAGGTCGCCGTGCAGCGCAATCGTCAGCGCGAGATCGCCGTAGGCCACGCCTTCGGTTTCCAGCTCCACAAGGGCATTGCCCAAGCGGCCGGATTCCACGTCGGCCGCGCTATCGACCATCGCCGACGCGGTACCTTCGGTTTCCTGTACGTGGGCCATCATCGAGTACCGCTTACTGAAGTAGTGGCGCTGTGCGCCGCGGATCTTGCGGCGCGCCGCGTCGAGGTCCCACGGGCACCATTCGAGCGAGACAGTCATCACGCTGTCGAGGCGGTACAGGTCATGCAAGAGATTCGCGGTCGCCCTGGCGGGCGGGGAGAGGAGCGAATAGAGAATGACGGGCTCGCCGTCGAGTCGAAGGTGCCGCCGTTCGGCCTCAAGTTCACTGGTCGCCAGTCGCCAGTTCAAGCCGCTGCCGGTCGCCCCCTCCCACGGGGTACGGCCGGGCCTATTCACCAGCTCGGCGAGCAACCGCGAGCCGGCGTGTGCCGTGAGGATGTCGAGGGGGGTGAGGTCCGCGACGAGCGTCCGGCTGGCGTCAACCTGTTGCCGAAAGCGCGCGGTCGCGTCCTCGATCTGCTCCCGGAAGTAGATCGCTTCGTTGGGAGTCCGCCGCCGCTTCATCCACGTCTGCAGGTAGTTTCTCCACCACGGCGCGTGGTGCTGGCCGGCGGCGGCCGTGGACAGGCGCGGGTCGTAGCACCACGCGACAAAGGTGTCGATCTGTTGGATGCGCGATCCGAGGAACGCGCGCCGCTTGCGTTGCCCGAGGGCGGCGACCGCCGACAAGCCGGTATCGGCGTCGGGGAAGGTCGCCGGCCGGCGGAGCAGGTAGAAGTACATCCGGGTCCGGGCGTCGATGCCTGAGAGCATCCGTTGCCAGCGATTGAGCACGGCGTCCAGCTGCTCCGGGGTGTGGCCGTCCACGACGGTCGGCGTCAGCCGGGCGAGCGTCACCAGCTCGCCGCGCCGGGTGAGACACGTCCTCTCGTCGGGGAGCCAGCCCCAATACGGCAGCTCGTCGGCCAGCGCGCCGGCCGCGTGGTGGTCGGCCACGTCTCGATCGGTGGTGGTCATGAGGATCGGCTCTGCCGGCGGGCCTGGGTGATGAGGATGTACCACGGCGACTCGGCCCACTTCGCCGGGTCATAGCGCGTTTTGAATCGGACGGACTCACGCAGAATGGTGAGCATGTGCGGGTCCACGCGCCAGGCCCACCAGCCCACGCCGTACAGGAGGCAAAAGGTCGCCGCGCCGATGACTATCGAGTTGATCGCGTTCCACATGGCCATGCCGATCGTCGCGGACAAGAGGAACCAGCGCCGTTCGACCCCCATCATGGTCAGGGGGGCCGACAGCGCGGGGTACGCGGGCCAGGCGCGCGCACCGTGGCCGATGGTCATGAAAACAGCCACGTCAGGAAGTTCGCCGCGCCCATCGCCATCCCCAGCCCGAAGATGATCCCGGCGAGCGCCTTCTTGCTGCCGCCTTCCCCGAAGGCGAACATCAGCCCGCCGATGACAATCGCAATCAGCGAGAGGCCACGCGCCAGCGGGCCGGTAAAGGCTTGCTGCAGCACGTCCACGGCGTTCAGCCACGGGCTCACGCCCTGGGCGAACACGGGGGCCTCGGCAAGCCCCACGGCGAACACAGCCGCGAGGGCGGTGATGATGCGTGAGCGGTGCGGGTGCATGGCGTTCTCCTTGTGTGGTGTGTGTGGGGGCGCGGGCTCAACAGCCGTGCTCGAGCCGCGCCGAGTGTCGGCCTCGTGCCCGTAGGTCATTCGTCAAACTCTCCCCGGTCCTGCTGCTGCATCTGTTCGGCCAGCTCGGGATCACCGCCCGCGCCGCGCCGGATCGACCGTTCCACGAGATCCACCTTGCGCCCGAGGTCCGCGAGCCCGGCCGCGCGCGCGGTCGCGTAGATCGCCACGATCACCGTCAGCACGGCCAGCGCGCCGTACGCGGTGAGCGCCGGCCAGTACTGCGAGAGGAGGACGCGGGTGTGCGGGGCCAGGTAGGCGAACGAGGGGCCGGCGAGCAGCGCCGTCAGCGCCAGGACCGTCACGGTCAACCCGAGAGCGACGGTGATCGGCTGCATCGTCTACAGCTCCACCGATCCATCGCGGCCGGCGCGGGCCTGGCCGCCGCCCGGTCCGCTGTCGGTTTCGCGCGCCAGCGCGCGGGCGATCTTCCGGCTGGCGGATCGGCTGCTGCCGTGCATCGCAAAGCCGGCCCCGGCCTTCGCCGCGATCGCCGCCGCGTGGTAGTGGTCCGACGCAATCTCGACGTTCACACGGCCGCTTCTGCCGTCAGCGTCCTCGATCTCGAGCTGCGCGTCGGGGTACATCACATGCCCGTCCTGCATCGGGAGCCCGAGCTCGGTCGCGGCGGCGCGTTTCGCGGCGTCGGCTGCGCGGTCGCCGTCCTCGGCGCGCGCCTTCTCCGTCGCGGTGGCGACGAGGCTCTTGAGTTCGGCGTCAAGGCGGACGCGAACAACGCGCCCACCCGCGGCCTCGATGCGCGCCCGCTCGCCGAGCGCGGCGCGGTACACGGCCGTGTCGTGCGAGAGCTCCGCCGGCTTGACAAGTCCGGTCCACGTCTGCTGCTCGGGGACGTGGCCGGCGTCGACCGCCGCACGGTGCGCGGCGTCCTTCCCTCGCGCCGTGGCGGTGAGGACTGTGAACGTGTTGCCGTCCGGTCCGGTGGCCTCGTGCTCCTCGATCAGCCCGGCGTGCGTCATCTGCGTCACCAGTCGCCGGGTCGTGAACGGGTGGCCGTCAAAATGTTGTGCGGACAGGTCTGTGTAGGACACGGCTCGATACAGCCCGACGTCGGCGATGGCGTCGCGAGTCCGTTCGGTGCGGGTGCGGCGCGGCCGGTGACGCGCCTCGGGTGCCTGCGCGCGGGCGTCGTGTTCCCGACGAGGGCCGGCCCGCTGGTCGCGGGCCCGGTCCTCGCGGGCGGGGCGGTCCTGGCGCGAGGCACCTGGCCGCGCCTGGTCATCGGGTGTCGTGTCCGCGCGCGCCGGCCTGGGCGTCGGCGTGTCCTCACGCAAGAGATCCCGTGGATCAAACATGGCGACCGCCTAGCGGCTGATGCCGGACTCCCGCCCGGGTGGCTCCGCCTGGGGCGTCGGCGTCGGTGCGTGGCTGATCTGCGGGCTGCACGCGGCCGAGTATGTCTCGGCCAGCGTGCGGTGTTCTTGCTCGGTCTCCTGCTCCCGCTCCCGGATGGGGCGAAGCAGGTAATCGGAGATCTTCTGCGCGTCGGCGGCGGCCTTGTAGATTTCCTTCGGGTCTTGGTCCAGCGCCTTGATCCAGCCTTCGACGTACGCCGCGCCTCGGCTGCCGTCGTGGCCGACGCCGACCCGCTCCCCCGTCATCATCGCGGACATTTCGGCGCGGAGCTCTTCGCGGGCGTACTCCACGCTGCCGAAGTGCCCCGCGCCGGCCTTCAGGGTGTCGCGGTCCATCCGGGCGGGGTGGCCGGTGGCGTGGCCGAGCTCATGCAACGCGGTTTGGTAGTAGCCGTTCGCCGAGGCGAACTGCTCGCGTTCCGGGAGCGTCACCTTGTCGGTCTGGAGGTTGTAAAACGCGCGGTCGCCGCGTTCGTGGGCGACGTGAATCCCGCTCTCCTGAATCACCCGCTCGGCCGTCTGGTGCGCCTTCCATTCGGGCTCGGCCTCGCGGCCGTCGCCGGGCCGTTCCAGCGTCAACCCGTCGGCCTGTTCGACATTGAACACGGCGTAGCAGCGGACCATCGGCGGGCGCGTGGATTCCCGCTCGGCCGTGCCCTCGGGCGAGCTGGCCGGCTGGTCGGGCGCGCCGGCCTGGGTCTTCTCCTTCTCGTCGTCAAACTTGTAAAAGAGCACGTGGGTGGCCTTCTCGCCCTTGCGGACCTGCCCGCCCATGTCGCTGATTTGTTTGTAGGTGACCCAGCGGTGATCGCTGTAGCCCTTCGCCGTTTGGGTCACGCTGAGGTAGACCGAATTCCCACCCCGGTAGGGCTTGTCGGTCTGGATGTTCCTGGGGAGTCGGCGCTCGCCGGGTTTCCACGGTTTCTGCCACGGCGCCACGCCGGCCGCGATCTGCTCCTTGAGCTTGCCGGCAAAGTCCTGGTGATAGTCGTCCTGGTTCCAGCGCGGCGTGTCAGCCGGCGGCTTTTTTTTACCCCATGCCATCGCGCAGCTCCTTGTCGGGCGCGGCTAGTCGCCGCCCTCGGCGATCCAGGCGTCGTCGCGCCAGTCGGCCCCGGCCACGATCTCCGGAGGATCGGCGTTCTCGGTGTCGGTCCACCCGCACGCGGCCAGGACGTCGCGCGAGGCGCGGACATACACGCCCGGCACGAGGCGTTCGGTCAGTTCCTCGGCGGTCTCCACCTCACATGCCGGCAGCCCGTCGGTCGTCGGGAGGTTACGGATTGCCATCGTCGGGTGCCTTTCGTCGGTGTGCCGCGCCCGATCGCGCGGGTGGCCCGCGCCAGGCCGCCCGTGTCGCCCACACGCGCCCACACACGTGGCACACGGGCCGGATGCCCGCGTGCCTGACTGGTGGTGCGATGGTGGGGGATCGAGGGGGGCGGGGGGAAGATGCCTGAGTCACGCGGAGGCGACATTTCGCGCGGTAGACCCGTTGGCGGTCGCAGTGATCGAGCCGGCCTTCCGAGCTGCGCTGATGCTTGGCGGACGACCGCCGCCCTTGGAGGCGTTGCGCGGCCTCGCGGCAGATCGCCCCACAGTAGGCCTGCCCCCGCCAGCAGGACCCACAGATGGAGAACACCGTCCCGCACCCCGCCCCGCGGCAGCGCACCGTGCGCCACCGCTCGGCTCTGGCGCTCACGCCGGCCCGCCGCGGCGCCGGCGCAGGGGGAGGACGCGACGAGGCGGGACGGGGGAGACCGACCGACCGGCGGGAGCAGACGGCGGCGCCAGTCCCGGGGGGCTGCGATCACGCGTACACGGATCCCGATGCCCTCGCGATCGCACGAGCGCGAGACGAGCGGGACAAACGGCTGTCGGTGGGAAAATCTCGGCGCGCGCGAGCGTGGACGCGCCGTCCAGGGCCTCGGGCGTGCACGCCAGCCCGCCGGGGACGTGTCCCGCCGCGCGCCGCTACGCCACGGGTGGCACGCGCGGGCGCCGACGCATGACCCGCGCCCCGGCGGCCGTCAGCCCCAACGCGAGGAGCAGTTGCCCGAGCAGCGGGAGCGCCGGCACCGGGTCGGGTACCGTGACCTGCACGGACGCCGAGCAGTTGTTGGTGATGTCGGATTCGTCCGCCACCGCGTCCACGCACGCCCCGTAGGAGTACGTGCCGGGGTCGGCTGGCGCGGTCAGCAGCACCGATGCACTCGTGCTCCCCGACGCGGCGAGTTCCGTCACCGCGTCCGTGCCCTCCGGGGTGTCGGCCGTCGTGATCGTCGCGTCCGTCGACCGGTAGACGCGTAGCGTCGTCGCCGCTGACTCCCCGTCGCCAGCGTTGCTCACCGTCACCGACAGGGTGAACGGCCCCCCCGTCGCCGGGCTGTTGTCAGTCACCGACGGCGACCCCACCACGAGGTCCGGGTGCTGCGGATCGCCCCCTCCCCCTCCGCCGCCGCCGCCACCACCACCGCCGCCACCACCACCGCCTCCGCCATCACCAGAGCCAGAGAGACTCGCATCCACGTCTGCCCACTCGTGATTCACGCCGTCCCCGCAGTAGAGCCCGCCGTTTGTCGCGCCGTCGTGCCCGCAGATCAAAATGGGGATGCCCGCCAAGGTGCTGACGGTGATCTCCGGCTGTCCGCGAGTCCTGCTATCGCCTGTGTAGTACTGCCACGCCTGGGAGTGCTGCTGGCCGCTGTACCGCACGCTGTACGTCGGGTTCGAGACCGCGATCGTCACCGCGCCGGTCGCCGTCTCGCCGTCGTCGTCGGTGACGACCACCTGAATCTCGACCTTCGGATTCTCGACCGCCACGGGCTTCGGGGCCGTCCAGGTCGCCGTCGCCCCATCGGTCCGGTCGAAGCGCCCCGCAGGCCCGGAGGTCTGGCTCCAGGCGTAGCTGACGATCGAACCGCCGTCCGGGTCGCGGGCCGTGGCGGTCAGCCGCGCCGAACCGCCCGGATCGACCGTGCTCGGGGCCGCCGCCACAGTCACCGCCGGCATGGTCTCGACCAGTGCGACGGTCACCTTGTCGTCGATGGACCAACTTGGTGCCCCGGTGCTCCAGACGTACGCGGATAGACCAAAAGCGTTCGCGAGGGGGAACGTGTCAGGGCCAGCGTGGAGCCTACCAGCACGCGCCGGAGCCTTGACGCCGCCGGCGAACTGAAAAAAACAGGCCTGGGTTGTCGGTGGTGAGATCAACAACTGTATAGCTGACGTTATCGACCGTGAACGTGGCCGGGTCAAGCGAGCCAGCGTTGGCGGCGAGGTATCCTTTCTCTGCGCCGGGTCCATCCGCCACCGTCAGGCACGCCGTCCAGACCGCGCCTTCGGGTGCGGTGTCGCCGGTGCAGGGTTGGGCCGCCGCCTGCTGGGGGATGCCAGCGACGCCGGCGAGGGTCAGCAGCAGCACAGCCGCCGCGCGCCGCGCCTCGTCCGCGGCGAAGCGGGCGAGGCCTGACGAAGAGCCGGACGCGGTACGGGTGTCGGACGATGTTTCGGCGGCGGACGCCGCGAACCGGGAATCAGGCGGGGACGGCCAGCGGGCTAGACCTGCCGCGCTGGGCGCTTATAACAGCGAAATCACAAGCGCTGCCTGATGTCAAGGGTTTTTTCTCCTGCGCGGCATGTGCTCGACCAATCCATGATCGGGATACTCTTCATGGACAAAGACAACCCACGCGCCATGGTCGCCAGCACGTCAGAATATAGCATTATCGCCAACGCGTTACCAAGACCGCGTCAAGCAACCTGCCTGGGTGGGTGGACCGTTCCCGCGGCAGGACGCCTCGCGGCGCGTGGCTGCGAGCCTCCTCATCGGTGAGGCTGGGCCTTCCAGTCGCTCGTGGGTTTCGTGTTTAATTTATCCCACCACATTGTGCGAATGCGGCCTACCAGCTTGTTGAGTTCTTCTGGGTTGTCGAGCGAGTACAGCGGCTCCGTCTCCACCCCGACTGGAAGCTGACAACGAAGCTTGCGGTTCTTCTTGATTTTGCCATGGAGAAAGGCGTGAAGCATGTCTCGCAGAAGCCTACATCAAGGTGAATCGATCCAGCTTTCGGCATCGATCTTCGGGTGACAGGCGTTTACCCGCGGCCTGATCCCGTCCTCGAACTCTACCAGACGCGCCGGGGCGAACCGTTCAACCTCTGAACGCCAGCGCGTAATCTCCCGTACCATTATGACCTCAGCATTTCGGCGAGACGAAGCCTTGCTCGTCTCGACCACGAGCTGTAGCGCGTTGGTCGGGGGAACGGGATAGATTGCGTAAAGGAACGGTTGCGCCATGCCGGACCACGCTTCCGGTGGGCATGGCGCCGGACAATCCCTAACTAGGATGCCCGTGTGGGGCACGATGAAGCGGGTTCCGAACAGGAAGGGTCGTCTGCGACGCCAAGACATTGACGCGATCACACAGCGAGGTAAAGCGGCCGTTGCAAGAGTTCAGAAAGCGATTGACAAGTTTGCAGTTCGTTGCGTGTCAGACTGGCCGACGACACCGCAGGAGCTGATTGGCAATCAAGCGCTCCTAGACAGCCTTCGGAGGCACGCGAGACCCGGAGGACAGATCTTACGGAATTTCTTTGATGCCCTGATCTTTGAACGTGATCATTACACTTGCCGCTACTGTGGCCGAGATGCGTTTGCTTTCTTCGAACAGAACGAAAGACAGCGAACAATCTGGCTTGTAGTGGATCATCAAGACGCACGGATAAAACAAAAGGGTGTCTACCAGTTCAACAACAGCATTACATCATGCTGGTCGTGCAACACGCTCAAGGGTCCGCTTCCGGAAGAGGCCTTCTTCTCGGAACTGGACTCGCTAGTTGATGCGCGCTTGGCGCGCCGACGCGCAGGCTAACAAGGTGCGACCGATGCGACTCTGACCCGGAAGAATCTCATGGGCCTGTCCATCGAACCTATCACCATTGCCGGCGAGCGCGAGATCTTATTCCCCACCAGCACCACGCGCTTCACGGGCTCGCCTCGAAGCACCGCTCTTCGTCTGCTGTTCGACCAACGTTCTGAGTCGTTCGCGCGAAGAAGTTCTCGCTGCTTTGAGCCAACGATGCAACGGCATCTTTCGTGGAATTGTATGAACTGCTGCTGGGATCATTGGAGCCAGCGGAGCCTCGCCTGAGGTGACAGCGCGCATGCGCCGCTCTAGAGCCGTTAGAGGGCACGGGCTCGGCGCGCGGCTCTAGTTACAACTTGTCTCGTAACGGGATCAACGTCAACACCTTGGGAGAGGGAAGGGCCATGAAAGCCGATACGCTCAACTGGTTTCGGATCGTAAAGAGCTACTCGGCTTTAGCCAAGCTGACCTACAGACCAACCCTGCCCTTCATCGTAGGAGCCATTCGAGATCCCGTTGGTGAAGCACCCGACACGAGAGCAGCCGCGCAAGTCGAGCTGCATTCTCTTCTCAAGAAAATGCACGACGCGCCTGTTGGCTCCGGAGTTCACATTCAATGGTGTCCTGGTACCGTGGCGCATGTTGTGGTGGCCATGGGGCACTCGGTGAAATCGCTAACCTGGAACCCCAGCGAATTTAAAGAGGCTGTCGACGTTGACGCCTTGTTCGGCAAACTGTGGGCATGCTACGGCGACCGGATCTTTGACGGTAAATACTCAAAGAATGGCAACTGGCACGGCTTCACGCCTACGGAGTTCAAGAACATCAGAAAGGCGATCGGAATCGTGTAATAGGGTCGGTGAACGTGAGTCCTCATGGCTCACGCGAACTGTGCACTATCGCCTCCACCAGCGCTTCAAAGCGCTCGTCGGCGTGGATCGACGAGTGCGCGCTGGTGACGAGCCCGCGCCATGGCCTCCTGCGGGCTGTGCAACATGATCTCCACGCGGTCGCCTTCGACCGTGACCACGGTCGGCCAGTGCGCCTCAGGCGCGTCGCCAAACGGCGCATGAGCGTGGCCGCCGGGGCGCACGTCAGTGGCGCGTCTCTGCTCCGGGGCCGTCGGCGGAGGCTTCGGTGAGGAACCCATAGCAGAGAAACGATCGGACTGCGTTCCCTCGGCGACCGGTCCACGGCTCAGGATCAGATATGTGAGCCGACACCCTGTGATTTTGCGGCCAACTGCAGCCGCTAGGCCTTGATCTCAGACCCGCCGAGGCAGTAGATTGAGAGTGAAATGAGTTACCGGGACATCATTACGATCGAAGGTGGCAAGCGGGGGGGAAAACCCTGCATTCGCGGCCTTCGTATCACGGTGTACGACGTTCTCGACTACCTCGCTTCCGGGATGACCGAGTCAGAGATTCTTTCAGATTTCCCAGATCTTAATGCAGGTGATATCCGTGCCTGCCTGCGTTTCGCGGCTGACCGCGAGCGCCAGCTCGTCTCGCTTCCTTCTGAGTGAAGCTCCTGTTCGACGAAAACCTGAGTCCTAGACTGGTCGCGGACCTGACCAGCGAGTTTCCGGAGTCGTTACATGTTCGGGACATTGGTCTGGAGCGAGCGGTCGACGAATCCATTTGGGGTTATGCAAGGGACAACGGATTCGTGATTGTCTCGAAAGATTCTGATTTCCATCAACTCAGTTTCCTGTTTGGACATCCTCCGAAGGTAATCTGGATTCAAAGAGGAAATTGCTCGACTGCGGCTGTCATATCGTTGCTTCGGCAACGCCTCTTGGACATCCTGCAGTTCGGTCGGGAGGAAGACGGGTCATTCCTAGCGCTGCAGTAGCCTGATGCATTTTGAGGCTCGGCCGGTGCTCCTCCCGGACGGTTTCGTATCGAGACTCGTCTGGCCGGCGCGCAGCGCTGCGGCGTATACCGTGCGGCTGTGAATCGCCGTGCCGAGCCCGGTGCCGGACCGAACCGCGCGAATGAGGACACCGGGAACCCGAGGCCGATCGACAGAGGCCCTCGGTTCGATTGTGATCGGGACGTCACTGAACAGGCAGGTCCTCCTAGCGAGGAGCGTTGCCACAATGTTGCCACGACCGGGGTCGATTCGAGGGGACTCCAGGGGACGGGAGGGCACGACCGTATGGCTGGAACGTGAGGACCAACAAAGGGTTATCGCCATAAGCCATTTGCCATCATCAACTTAGAAAATCACGTGGTTCGGGTTCGACTCCCGCCTCAGCGCCAGCGGATGTCCGCGCGTTGGAGGTGCCCGTAGACGACCTGCCCAGAGAAACGATAGCAGAGGCATGATGGGCGGGTGGCGACATCGTGATTCTTCGGCCGCGGGTGCCCATGTTCCGAGGATCGATGTGGTTCTGGTTCCGTGGATCGTCGTGGTTCACCTGCCGCGGTTGTCCTGCGTGTGCCGTGGTCCGGTTGATGTGCTGGTTTCCTGGACACGAGGTCGATCAGGGCTCGTGGGCATGTTGACGCTCTCTGATCTCGCGCCGCACCACCAGGAACCGGAAGGACAGTCGGCGGTGATGGCCGGCGCACTCAGTCTCGATCGGTCCGCAGGCGGCGTCTGTGGTGTCATGCGGTCCCGTTCATTTTGTGGGGTACAGTGTTGGGACCGTGGCTGGGAACACACTCTAAAATACTATACATAAATAACTTACCTCTCAATGTTCGCAGCCGATGGGCCACCGGCCGGACAACCCGGCGGGCGACGCCCTCGGGCAGGCCCTCGGGCGGCAGCAGGACGTCGTCCAGCACATGCGGGCGCTGCCCCACGGCGCGGTGGCGGACGCGCTCGCGACCGTGCGAGCCTCCCAGGCCTCGGTCACCACAAAGGATGCGTTCGAGTTCCTGGTGCTGACGGCGGCGCGCTCCGGCGAAATGCGTCTGGCGACGTGGGACGAAATGGACCTGGACGCGGGCGTGTGGACCATCCCCGGCGGGCGCATGAAGGCCAAGCGGGATCACCGCGTCCCGCTCTCGGGGCGGGTGCTCGCGATCCTGCACGACGCACGGAGACGCAGTGACGGCCCGGGCCTCGTATTCCGCAGTCTGCGCGGGAAGCCACTCTCCAACACGACGCTCTCGAAATTGATCAAGGAACTCGGCCTCGCCGCCGTGCCGCATGGGTTCCGGTCGAGCTTCCGGGACTGGGCCGCGGAACGGACGAATACCCCCCGCGAAGTGGTCGAGGCCGCCCTCGCCCATACGGTACAGAACGCCACCGAGGCGGCCTACGCCCGCAGTGATCTCTTCGAGCGTCGGCGCCGCCTCATGGACGAGTGGGCGACCTACCTTGGCGGGGAGCGCGGGCAGGTCGTTCAGCTACGCCGGTAGCGCCCGCACAGCATCGCCAGGTGCCCCGCTGCCGTTGCCATTGACCGGGGGAGCGGCACTGCGGCTTTGACCCGGAGGAAACGCCGCACACGATGACGCGGCCGACGAGTGGCGGACAGGGGTATCATGTCGTCAGGAGTTAGATATGGACCTGCAATGCACGGCGGTGTTCCGGAAGGTTCCGGAAGGCTATATCGCCTTCATTGAGGAATTCCCAGGCGCCAACACCCAAGGCGCCTCCCTCGACGAAGCCCGAACGAACCTTCGCGAAGCCGTCGCCTTGGTGGTCGAAGCCAACCGGATGCTGGCCCGCGAGGATGCGGCCGACGGTGCGGTCATCAGAGAGCCGCTCACCGTCACGGAGTGAAGCGTCGGGATCTGCTGCGGCACTTGGCACAACACGGGTGCGCCTTCCTGCGCGAAGGCGGTAACCACACTGTGTACGTCAACCGGACGGCCAAGAGGGTGTCGACGATTCCCCGTCACAACGACATCAACGAGGATCTCGCCCTAAAGATCTGCAAGGACTTGCAGGTGCCCCGGCCTGACGTCTAACGCGTTTCGGAGTTCTCGGAGTACTGACTCGGGGGCACGACGACCGCGTGGGGCTTGGGGTGTCCCGTCGGGTGTCGGGTTGAACGGGGCGCGGGAAGGCACCCGCCAGGACGCCGCCGCACGGGTGCTTGAACAGAAGCGGCCCGCGTGGCGCAACCAGAAGCACCCCAAGGACTGGCTGACAAGTCTGGAACGCTACGTGTTCCCGCGCATTGGCGGGCGCCCGGTCGGCGAGGTGACCAGCGCCGTGGCGTGCTACTTCTCCATCGTACGCTACGAGAATGGCGCACTTGTACGCCTGACAAATCACATCACTCCCGCCGCCATCGGTCGTGCGTCGGCTCACTGACCCCGAGCGTCGTTTCACACCTGCGGCGTCCGCAGACCGCAGCCGCGGTCGATCTCTGCCTGCCGCCACTTCTTGACGATCTGCTCCGTGCTGTACGACGTCCGTGCGTCGCTGCCTCGGCCGGCAACGGTGGTGTTCGAGCGAGCCACGCCCCGTGGCGGCGTCAGCCCGGTGGACGGGGTGTTTCCGACGCGACACGTCTGACCGATCGGCCCGCAGAACGTAAAAAAAAGTTGCGCGGAATTTTTGCGCACAACTCACTCTCTCGATCTCTCTGATTTCAGAGGGGTTACGCCTGCCATTAATTTGACGTCGACCGAAATGCGCCGGGCGCCCGCCCGGCCGAGGCCCGTATTAATTGATCTTTTTTGGCACCGGGGGTGGCCGGTCCCCCCTGTTCGCGCACAACGCGCACAGCTACGGTGGTGGACGTTCGTTTGCACGGTCAGCAGGGTGACGATGCCGCACACGATGTTGAGATTTCCGACCGTCAAGGCTCGCACGGGCCTGTCGCGCAGCACGATCTATCTCCGCATCTCCCGCGGCACGTTTCCCGCCCCCGTGTCCCTCGGGGGCCGTGCCGTGGGCTGGATCGAGGCCGAGGTGAACGCCTGGCTCACCGCGCGGATCGCGCAACGCCGGCAGATCGCGCCGCGGCCGGAGCGGAGGACGGTGGCGGCGGAGGACGGATACCGGGCGCGGGGACGCACACCCCGTCCCGCAGAGAAAGGGTGGTCGACATGATCCGGAACATCACGGTGGATGGCGAGGAGGCGCTTGCGGTGGACACGGCTGAAGAACTGGGCCGGGCGCTCTTGACCGGCCGGTACGTCGTCGCGTCCGACGCGGTGCGCGCGGCGTACGGGCTCACGGACACCGCCAACTCCGACACGCAGGACATCGTGGACGCGTCGGACTGGCGCGACGACGCGTGGCGCGCGGAGGGGGAAAACTGATGGCGTGGGGCCGAAAGCACACCGCGGCGCAGAAACCCGCGTGGAGTCAGGACGACTACCACACCGCGTTTGCCTCGAAAATCAAAGAGCAGATCGAGCATGGCGTCGCGCCGTGGCAGAAGCAGTGTCCACCATGTCTCGTCAGCGTGAGTCGTCCAATAACGTCAAATATCGTCTATAACTATCTCATTTATAGATAGTTAATACAGTGTGTCTTGGCTTGACACAAGCCAGAGCAACCTATAACATCCACTACGTTCCACCACATAACGGTGGAAATACTGGTGGAAAGGATGCTGCCGACTCACCCCCCAACGCGCCAGCCCGAACACGCCCTCTCGACCGTCTTCGTCCGCACCATCGCCGCGGCCGGCCGGTATTGCGACGGCCAGGGCTTGTATCTCGACGTCCAGCCGTCCGGCAGCCGGAGTTGGGTCCAGCGGATCGCCATCCGCGGACGCCGCCGCGAACTCGGGCTCGGCGGCTTCCCGCTGGTCTCACTCAAGGAGGCCCGCGCGCTCGCCTTCGCCAACCGCCAGCTCGCCCGCGCCGGTGGCGACCCGCTCGCCGAGAAGCGCCGTCTCCAGCGCACGCCGACCTTCGCCGCCGCCGCCGAGCAGGTCTGGACCCAGATGCAGCCCGGCTGGCGCAATCCCAAGTACGGCAAGGATTGGATGTCGAGCCTGACGCGGTTCGCGTTCCCGCGCATGGGTCAGCTGCCGGTCTCGGAGGTGACGAGCGCCGACGTGATCGAGACGCTGCGGCCCGTCTGGCATGTCCGCCCGGCGACGGCGCGGCGGGTGCGCAACGCATCAGCACGGTGATGGAATGGGCCGTGGCGATGGACCTGCGAGCCGACAACCCATGCGACCGCATCGGGCCGGTCCTGGGCCCGCAGCAGAATCTGGTCCAGCACATGCGGGCGCTGCCCCATCGCGACGTGGCGGCGGCCATCGGCGCGGTGCAGGCGTCGGGGGCTCCGCCCGTGGTGACGCTCGCCTTCGAGTTCCTCGTGCTCACGGCGGCGCGATCCGGTGAGGTCCGCGGGGCGCAGTGGGCCGAGGTCGACGCGGCGGACCACGTCTGGACCATCCCGGCCACGCGCACGAAGGCCAAGCGGGAACACCGGGTTCCCCTGTGCCGGCGTGCCGCCCAGATCCTCGCCGCGGCGCGCGCGCTCGGCGACGGCCATGCGCTGGTGTTCCCGAGCGGGCGCGGGAAGCGGCTGGCCGATATGGCGCTGTCGGGGCTGCTCAAGGACCTGGCGATCGGCGGCGTCCCGCACGGCTTTCGTTCGAGCTTCCGGGACTGGACGGCCGAGGAAACCAATCACCCGCGCGAGGTCGTCGAGGCGGCGCTCGCGCACGTGGTCCAGAATAAAGTCGAAGCCGCCTATGCCCGCTCCGACCTGTTCGAGCGTCGGCGGCGGTTGATGGACGACTGGGCCGCCTATCTCGCAGGAAAGCGCCGGGCGGCGGACTCAGCGCGGTGACGGTGGTCGGAGGTGACGCCGTCGTGGTGCTCGGGGCGCGTCCGCCTCGCGCGCGTTCACGCACGGCCGTCAACCCGCCAATACGGCGCACGCCAGGCGGCTCGACAGCCCGCGTCGGCGCGCATACGCGACCGGCGACCGGCGCACACGTGCGCCTACCATGATAACCAATGGACGATAACCTTGCAGTTGCGGATGACCGATTCGTGGAGCGCGTACGGCGATGGGCCTGACCGGCCGGGCGCTGAAGCCGTACCGTGGGAAGGCGGGAGCTGATGGCTTGGTGGCGTAGACCGTCGACGCAGACCAGCGCGTGGAACGTGGAGGACGACCACGCGGCCTTTATCGCGACCATCAAGAAGCAGATCGAGCAGGGCGTGGCACCGTGGCAGCAGTCGTGGAGGTCCGGCGCGCGCCGGCTCCCGGAACACCTCGTGAGCGGGCACGCGTACCGGGGCGTGCACGCGCTGCAGTTGAGTGTCACCCAAACCGCGAAGGGCTACCGCGACAACCGCTGGGCGTGCCCGACACGGGCCAGCGGCCCGGCGGCGAGCAGGACCACCAGCAGATCCGTCCGCCGATGGTGAGGGTTCACGCCGCGTTCAACGTCGAACAGGCCGACGGCCTGACGCTGGAACGGCGCGACGACGACCGCGACAAAAAGTCCGAGTTGAAAACCCATGAGCTCGCCGAGCGCGTGATCCAGGAGAGCGGCATGGAGGTTCGTCACGTGCGCGGCGATCGCTCGTTCTACAACGTACGGACCGACCGCGTCACCCTTCCCGAACGTGACCAGTTCGCATCCGCGAACGGGTATTACCAGACCGCGTTGCATGAACTCGGGCACGCCACCGGCCACCCCGATCGGCTGGACCGCGCCACGCTCAAGAACGGCGCCGGGGATTTCGGCAGCGTGGCGTACGCCCGCGAAGAACTCCGCGCCGAAATATCGGCGATGCTGACCGGCGTGCGGGTCGGCGTCGGCCACGACGGGAGCCGTGGCGCGACGTACGTGACGGGCTGGCTCACGGCGCTGGACCACGACCCGCAGGAAATCGACAAGGCCGCCGCCGAGGCGCAACACATGTCGGACTACCTGCTGCGCCAGGTCCGTGAGCACGAACAGGCGATCGCGCAGAAATACGCCCAGCTGGCCGACACATACTCCGCCGCACGGAGTCCACAAATCAGCTCCGCGCCGTCGGCGCGACCACTGGACCCGCGCCCGCCCCTGCCCGTGGTTGCCGCCCCCGGACCCCGAGCGGATGATCGTCAACCCAAGGGGAACCCGCCGCCACGACGTGCGCCGCGATCGGGCGCGGGTGCCCGGGTGACTCGCCCCGTCACGCGCCCCCCGGTCCAGGACCGCGCGAGCCAGTTCGCGGCGCTCGGCGCCCTCGGGTGGACCGGGCGCGATGCGGAGTGGATCGCCCTGGTCTGTCTCCAGAGCGGCGTCTTTACGCGGTCTCAGTACGGGAGTCAAGCCCATTCTTAGTTGAAACTCTCTACGGCTCCTGATTCATCACGCGGCTTTCTTCTTCGACGTCGTCGTGTCTATCTTCAGTTCTCGCTTCAGCGCGGCACGGAGCGTGGGCAGGTGGCGGTAGCCCATCACCTTGCGCAAGCGCGGTTCGATGTCGAGGAGCGCAGTGGCCAGCCAGCGGTGGCGTTGGCTCGAGTTCTGCCAGTGATCGACCTTCGCACAGCGTTCCTCGACGAGCGCATTGATGGACTCCAGACAGTTCGTCGTCTTCAGTGACCGGCCCAGCACCCCGTACAGCCCGAGGCGATGCAGCGTCAGGGTCTCGTCCAGGCCTTCGGCCAGGCTGCCGGCCGCGGATTGGTTCCGGTCCTCCAGCTCGCGATGGAGCGTCTCGAGCGCACCCAGAGCCTCTGGATACGCCGGGCGGTTGTAGGCGCGCTGGAGGCGCTGGCGCCACACCGCCTGCTCGCGCTTGGCCAAGTGACTCACCACGTTTTCACGCTTGTGCCACTGGCACCGGTGGACCAGGGTCCGGTCCCGAAAGGCCTTCCGGACGGCCGCACGCAGCCCCTTGCCGCCGTCGAGGATCACCAGCACGCCCTGGGAGAGGTCGAGGCCCCGCTCGACCAACGACCGCAGGAACGGCGTCAGCACCCGCTCGTTCTCCGTGTCCGTTTCGACCAAGCCGAGGAAGCGTTTTTCCCCGGACATCGTGATGCCTAGTGCGATGACCATCGTGGCCTCGGCGAACGTCTTGCCATCCAGGACCACGGCCACCACGTCCTCACCGGACAGGTCCCGCTCTTGGAACTCCCGGAGTTGCGCCGCGCTGGCCTGGATAAACCCCCGGGACACCGTCGACCCCGACAGCCCGATCGCCCCGGGAATCGCCTCGGCGGCAGCCTCGTAGTTGCGGCATGAGATCCCATACAGCACGCGCTTCAGCAGCAAGTCGTTCACCGCACCATCGCCATGCAACGCCGCGTACGACCGCAGCGGAATCTCGCCGCCCGCGACACGACGAATCCGCGGTACACGAATCGGCACGCGCTGCCCCGCCAGGCCCACCGTCCCGGGGTTGCCGCCGTGACGGCGTCCCCCGATCGACGCGTCCTTGCGGGCGTAGCGCTCGCCGGCCAGCGCCGTCACCTCCGCGTCGAGCACCTCCTCCACGTGCATCAAGCCCAGGGGGACCAAGGAGCGGATCAGCTCCACCTTGGCGTCGAGCTCCAGACCGGCGTAGTCCTCGCGGCGGACGATGTCGACCGGACCCAGCGTGCGACCCTTCTTGCGCTTCCTGACCGGACGTAGGACACTGCTCATCTCGGCTCCTTTCTCTCGTGGGGTGATGTCCGTTTGTGTCAACGTCATCAAACCACAGGGTTTGGAGCCGCTTCAATTTCCAACTAACTTTCGCTCACCCTCCAGTACGGGGCGTACTTCAAGACGGGTGAGGACCGAAAACCCGCCGGCCGCTTCGTTCGCGCGCTGCTCGACAAGAAGCTCGCCGTTGAGGACGCGCGGGCCATCTTTCCCGGCGGCGCGCGGGCCGTCCACATCACACAGAAATCGATCTACCGGGCGCTTGGCATCCCGGATCTCTGCCACCGCCGGGGCCAGGAGGCGACCACGCAGGTGCTCATGCGCCGGCTGCTCGCGCTCGATTACGTCATCGATCGGCCGACCCTCGGATGGCTCCCCACGGAGGCGGAGAAGGTGCAGCGGTTCGAGGCGCTCGGCATCGACCGGGGCGTGTTGCCGTACCGCACGTACGGCGAGGGCGCGACGGCGAAAAAGCGGTTTGTGGCGCTCAAGTGTCCCGTCGCCGTGGACGAGATGGTGGCCACGTTCACCTACGTCGATCCGGGGCTGACGACCGATAGCGAGTTACGCGCGTGGGGCGTGGCCCACGCGCCGGTGTGGGCCGCGCTGCGGGCGCGGACTTTCGCCGTGCACGTCGTCGCGATCGGCACGGGGGTAGGGGCGGCACAACGCGCCGAGCACGTGCTGAAACGCTGGACGCGCGACGGCGACGGCCAGACCGAGACGCGCCCCGCCGGGCCGACCCAGGCCGACCCGGAAATCCGCCAAGAAATCGCCCGGCTCGTGGAAGCGATCACCGGCGGCAATCGTCAACGCTTGCGCGCGGCCGGCGGGTTCGACAAGGCGGCAGATCGTCTGGAGTTGTTGCAGAGACTTCCCGAGGGCGCGCCCACCAAAGAGCATCGACGAGCCGCGATTGACCGGTACTCGATCTGGAGCACGATCCGGTTGGTCAGTCCCGAGGCGGCATTGTTCTGACCCGCGCCATTGTGCCCCGTCGTCTGGACCGTTCCGGGGTCACGGCGGGGGTCGAGCAGAATGGTACACAGACAGAGCGGGGGGTGTACCAAAAACAGCGTGGGGGGTGTCCCACGCCACTCGGCGTTGTTTCCCTGTAGTTGTTCGGGTTTTTCGTCCTAGCCCGTCGCTGCCGAACCGCGCCAGCGGAGAGGGAGAGGACGGGAGCGACCCCCCCTTTTTCACCGCTGGCGCGGTTCGGCGAGGGGGGGTCGCTCCCGCCTATATATCCCTGCAGGAAGGCTCCCCTGCCCGCGTGCGGGCAGGGCGACGAGACCCACCGAGCGGCGCGATGGATTGACCGACTCCTCCGCGCGGTGCTCGTCATCGGCGGCGTCAGCGCCGCGTGCGCCTGGACGTGGCCCGGCGCGTTTCCCGAGGGCGATCCCGTGGCGGTGCTCGTCCGTTATCACACGCCGAACGTGTACACGGCCGTCGTCGCGTGGTACTACGTGGCGCCCGGCGTGGCCGCGTTCCTCGCCGGCCAATTCCTCATCAGCACATCGCGGATTTGGTTCGCCCGGACGGGCGTCCGTGTGGGGCTCCGGTCCCGCCTTCCCACGTGGCCGCTTTCGCCCACGGCGGACGGCCCGGCCATCGTCATCGGCGAAGTGCATCACCCGGTCAAACTCGCCGAGAGCCCGACCCCGGAATGGCTGACGATCCTCGAGCGTGGCCTCTATACCGGCGTGGCTATTTTCGAGGCCGTCGGCTCCGGCAAGACGTCGGCCTGTATGCACCCGTTCGCCCGCCAGCTCTTGAGCTGGCAAGCGACGAATCCCGAGCGGCGAGCACGTCGCGCGGTGCGGTGCGCGCTACCCGACTGCCGCCGCGGAGCGGGGCTGATGGCAGACAACATGAGGCGAGATCGGCGGGGTCGTGTCGGTGGATAGGTGGCGCTGGATGCAGAGTCATGGCGGCGGTTGGGGGTGTAGGCCGTCCGGGTGTGGAGCGTCGTCGGGGGCGTTGGGATCGCGCTCCCGCATTCGGCCGCGTAGCGGCGGGCGTCGGAAGGTGCGGATAGGTGTTGCGGAAGTCGCAGTGAGAGATGGGCAGCGGGGAGCTGGTGTGGAGCCGTTGGCGACGGTGAGGTTCATCGCCAACGGATGCGATTCAGGCGCGTGAGGGTGTCGACCGATGAGAGAACGATGTGCTCTGGCTCGCCGGCCGCGTAGCGGTGGAAGTCGATAACGTCAGGATCGGCGCCGTGGGCCGGGTTCCAATCGGCACCGGTGGGGATGGGTCCGAACCACGGGCGGTTCGCGGTGGGGTTGTCGTCTTTGTTGTGCGCCATGGGTTGTCTCTTGTCCGTTGTGGGCGTGATTGCCCTTCCGCTCATGTAGAGCTGGCGGAAGGGGATGAGCGACCTGGACAGGAGGCCGTGCGGGAGCGGTGGCGGGAGGACCAGGAGCGCAGTAGCAGCGAACGTGACAGGGACCGGAGGTCAGCGTAGCGACCTGGCGCGGCGCGGTGTGCGCTACCCGACTGCCGCCGCGGAGTGGGGCGAATGGCGCACAACAAGAGGATGGGCGCGAGATGAGTCCTCATGTAGGGTTCAAGCTAGAACGCCGCTGTCCATCCAAGACAACGCTCGAAGCGCCTGCGGTAGGCTGTGCGGATCTGTCGCGGTGTACGTCGCACGTACTTTTCCGCCTTTACTCGGTCATGGCCGGTGAGGTTGCGCAAATGATCGACAGCTTGGTCCTCGGTTGGTCGAACTCCCCGGTTTCTCCGGAACTGCGGTTCCAGCGCCGTCTAGAGCACGTGGTTGATTTCCCGGCCGGTAGCCCAGACGTCGAGGCCGGGCAGTCTCTCCGGGTCATCTTGGTCTGTGGACCATTGACCTATCTTGTCCCGACCGGTTCTTTCACGATCAGCCAACTCTGTGACGGCCGTATCCAGGTCGCACACAGTCATCGGCGCCCAGAGACTGGTCACGGGATCGTCGGCGTCAGGGTCTAACACGAGTGTGAGACGATGGTCCGTCGACTCGCGCACGAATTCCACCTTGATTTCCGGGCCATCGTCGTGTCAGTCACCGACCGGAAGGTCACCGGGTCTCCAGATGAGGGAACCCCAGCCTAGACACACAATCACGTGGCGATTCTATCAGTCGGGCACTTCGGCGCTTGTCATCATATCCGTGGCATTTTCACTTTAATTGTAGATACTATATAATGGCGTTTATCGAATTTGACCCAGCGAAGAGTGCCAAGAACCGGCGCGAACGCGGGATCGGATTTGAGCGCTTCGCTGACATGGACCTCGACACCGCCATCAGTGTCGAGGACGCGCGGAAGGATTATGGCGAACGGCGTTTACGGGTGCTGGGCCACATTGAGGGCCAGCTTCATGCGGCCGTGATCACGGCGCGGGGCGACGCCGTGCGCGTGATCAGCTTGCGGCGAGCGAACACGAGAGAGGAACGAGCGTATGCGAAAGAACGCTAGTCGCCCTGACGTAGAGAATCCGGAATGGACCGCAGAAGAGATTCGCCAAGCACGGCCGTTGATGGACGTGTTGCCCAAGGAAACAGCGGGAACCGTTCGCCGGTATCGAGGGCAGCGCGGTCCTCAGAAGAGCCCGACGAAGGAACTGGTCAGTTTGCGGATCGACCGCGACATCGTGGAGGCCTATCGTGCGACGGGCTCCGGCTGGCAGAAGCGAGCGAACGAGGCGTTGCGCGTGTACGCCAAGAAGAGCGGTTTAACCGAAAAATGAAGCCTCCCGCTTTGCGTAACCACGAGCTGCCAGGAAGCCAAGCAGTCGAGGCGTGCTTCACGTGCATCATCTTGAATCGATTGAAGGCCGAGTCTGGTGGCTTGATCGAGAATTTCACGGCGGCTAATCAAGGCGTGCCGCCTTTCGTCCAGCTTACCGGAACCAGGAGACACCGTTTCGTAATCAGACGAGGGCACGCGAGCGCAGGGTCGAGCTTCGCATTGCCCTTAGTCAGCCGCGCCACGTCACCCAGAGGATTTAGGCATGGTAGTGGCAAGAAGCTCCCGAACGGCGCTCTCTAGCGTGCAATAGTCACGAGAATAACAAGACCACGGATCGGATTGATTGGGCGAATGACCGCAGCCACGGCTGATAAGAATCGCACGCCCGAACAGCAAGCGCGCGACAACATCGACCTGATGTTGGAGCAAGCCGGCTGGAAGGTGCAGTCAAAGAAGAAGATCGACTTCAGTACCGGCTTCGGGATCGCCGTTCGTGAGTATCAGACAGATGTTGGCCCCGCCGACTACGTTCTCGGTGCATGTTGGCCCCGCCGACTACGTTCTCTTCATCGACAAGAAGCCCGTCGGCGTTGTCGAGGCCAAGCCGGAGGATTGGGGCCAGAAGATCACGACCGTCGAAGAACAATCCGCCGGCTATGCTGCTGCCAAGCTCAAGTGGGTGAACAAGAAAGAGCCCCTGCCGTTCGTTTATGAAAGCACCGGTGTGCTCACACGCTTCACCGACACCCGCGATCCGAGGCCACGCTCCCGGGAGATCTTCAATTTCCCCAGGCCGGAGACGACGCAGGAATGGCACACCCAGCCTGCGTCGCTCCGCGCCAGACTCCGGAAGCTTCCGGTCCTGGACGCCACGGGACTGAGAGCCTGCCAGCTCAACGCCATCGAGAAGCTGGAAGAGTCCTTCAAGGACGACCGACCACGTGCGCTCATCCAGATGGCCACTGGCTCGGGAAAAACCTACGCCGCCATCACGTCGATCTACCGGCTGCTCAAACACGCTGATGCCAAGCGCATCCTTTTTCTCGTAGACACTAAGAATCTGGGCGAACAGGCCGAGCAGGAATTCATGGCCTATGTGCCCAATGACGACAACCGCAAGTTCACCGAGCTCTACAACGTCCAGCGCCTCAAATCGTCCTTTGTCGCCAACGATAGTCAGGTCTGCATCAGCACCATTCAGCGCATGTACTCGCTTCTGAAGGACCAGGAGATGGATGAAGCCGCCGAGACGATCAACCCGGCGGAGATGGTGCAGCCCAAACCACCGATGTCGGTCGTCTATAACGGCAGGATCCCACCCGAGTTCTTTGACTTCATCATCATCGACGAATGCCACCGCTCAATTTACAACCTCTGGCGGCAGGTTCTGGAATATTTCGACGCCTCTCTCATCGGCCTGACCGCCACGCCGGACAACCGCACCTATGGATTCTTCAGGAAGAACGTCGTCAGCGAGTATGCCCATGAGCAAGCTGTTGCCGACGGCGTCAATGTCGGAAACGAAATCTATGTCATCGACACGGAGAAGACCAAGCATGGCGGCCAACTTGGGGCCGACCAGTGGGTCGAGAAGCGCGAGCGCTTGACACGCCGAAAGCGCTGGGAGATTCAGGACGAGGATGTCACCTATGCGGCCGAGCAGCTTGATCGTGACATCGTCAACCCTGACCAGATTCGCACTGTCGTCCGCACCTTTCGCGACAAGCGGCCGGAGATATTTCCCGGCCGCGCCGAAGTTCCGAAGACGCTTGTGTTTGCCAAGACCGACAGCCACGCCGACGACATCATCCAGATCGTGCGCGAGGAGTTCGCCGAGGGCAACGAGTTTTGCAAGAAGATCACCTACAAGGCCGAAGAGGACCCGAAATCTGTCCTGGCCCAGTTCCGCAACGACTACTACCCGCGCATCGCCGTGACCGTGGACATGATCGCCACGGGCACGGACGTCAGGCCGCTCGAATGCCTGCTTTTCATGCGCGACGTGAGGAGCCGCAACTATTTCGAGCAAATGAAGGGCCGCGGTCCGTCTGACGGTGTTGATCGACGTGTTGATCGGGTTGTTGGCGCTGGAGAGATCGGTCCCCAGAGGCGACAGATACCGGCCGAGCGAGGTCTTGAGGGCCGTCCGGCCGGTGCCGAACAGGTCATAGGACACGCCCAAGCGTGGATTCACGTCCGTCCACGACGGCACCCCTTTGACTGGCGCGAAGTTGCGCTCAGGAAACCACCCGGACGGAGTCGCAGGGACCGTTTGGGCAGGCACATGCGAGTTGAAGTAATCGATCCGCAGGCCGTAGTTCAATGTCAAACGATCGATGGCCCACTGATCCTGCGCGTAGGCCCCAGCGTCCGCCTTGATTCTGAATTTGGTTTCATACGGTGTCGCCCACTGGTTGATGCCGTTTGGCACCGAGCGAGCATGGGAGGGCGTTCGCCGAAACAGATAGGCCGAGCCCTGGCGGTCGTCAGATTCAGCCGTTCGATGAACGACGTGTTCAATGTCGACGAGTCCTCGGCGCTGTTGAGACTCTGCTTCGAACCGCCACGACGCGCCCATCAGCTCTCGTCGTTCGACCTGAACGATGCGATCGTTTCTTCGCGTCTTGAGCACCTGACCGTAGAGAACCGCTGGACCAAAGACCCGACGGATGACCTTTCCGTAAAACTTGAATCCGTCCGTGACGATCAAGGGACACGTCGCGAACGAGCGCCCACGTGTTCCGGTAACGTTGCTGTGCACTCAGGCCGATACGCAAATTGATGCCACCGCGCTACCTAGACCGTCCCGCGGCCAACGAGCAAGACGCCAATACCGCGCTCGCGCTTCCTTACGGCGTGACTGCCACGGCCATCGTCGAGGCCCTCAACGATGTCTATGCCTACTTGCACACACTCAACGACGCCAGCGTCGGTCAGGGGTATGGCCGTCTGGAAGAGCTGATCCCGCCGTCAGCAAGTTTCTCAGGCTTCTTCTCTAACATCTTCGCCCAGGCCATGGCGCGTTGCACTGGCAACGCACAGCCAGGGCTTGCCGTCAATCAGTGGCACAATGGCCGACCTACTCTCGTGCCCCGTGGCCTCTACGCCGGGGACGCCGTCCAGTACGGCGGTCAAGGTATTGAGGTGAAGGCGAGCCGTTTCGTGGGCAGCTACCAGGGCCACAACATCGCAGCCGGCTGGCTGATGGTGCTTCACTATGCGCTCGACGACACGACCGAGCCGGTCTACGAGCGCAATCCGACGAGCGTCGTGTCCGTGATGTTCGCAAAGTTTCAAGTGACCGACTGGGGCCTAGGACAAGAAGCCACCAGCCAGCGCGTGTCGGTCAGAGGATCTGGGTTGGAAAAGCTGAACGTCGGCGTGGTCTATGCGCCGTCCGAGTCGGCCAGGTCGGCTCTCTGATCCGGCCATTCCGGGCGCCAAGTCGATCGGCTCTTCAGGAAGCCCCGTCGGGTCGCCGGATTCGCCGCAATTGAATTCCGGCGAATCACCAACACCTGCTGAACGGATGCCGCCGCGAGCGAAGTCAGCGAAGGCGACACTGGGTCCTCAGCGGCGCCGCGCGACGAAGAAGATCGGCTCGCGTTGAAGCGGGATATTGCGGGACTTGCCGGGATCCATCCCGCATGCGACTGTTGTTCGCCCACGACGTGCGGGGCGAGAATCGCGGCGAGACGGGTTCGCTCGAGACTGCGCCCACCGCCACCCAGTCCCATCGGTGCTCGCGCTACGGGATTGCTCGGGGGCGGCCCCGAGTTTTCCCGTGGATTTCAGGTGATTTCAGCGGTCACGGCCGCGGCACCGGGGAGGTAAGTCGCGCCTGGGGCGAGGTGGCGGCCGGTGTTCGCGTGATCGTCTCGCAAGCCGGGTTCCGTGGTCCGGGTTGGGCGCTGCGTGAGAGACACCCCTCCCCCAGAAGGCGGATGTCGGATCGGGTTCGGCCCGGCCCAATTCTGTCGCCCTCCCCGTAAGTTGTTGTGCCCACGAGCGTCGCACGTCTCAGTTGTTTCGGATAGTTCTGATCAAACTTTTGATCGAACAGTCTGTCTCGCTGCTCAAGGCGGATGCGACTCGCGCGAGGACAACGACTTAACGGTGGCTGTCTGCGGTGCATGCTCTGCGAGACAGTGTGCCCGGCCAAGTGCATCACTATCGTGCCTGGCGAGCATCCCGATCCCCACATCGAAAAGTACCCGGTCCGCTTCGACATCGACCTGGCGGGTTGCCGACCCGCGGGGCGAACACCGACTCCTTGGTGGGTATGAGGACGACGACGTAGGTAACGCCGGCCTTCCTGGCTTCCGCGGGAACATCGGGGTCTCGATCGACTCGTGGCGGCAGAAGCGCGCCTGCGCCCGATGTTGCGGAGTTCCTGCTCGCCCACGACATTCTTGTTGTCGATGTCGTGCAACCCCTGATCGACTCCAGGCACCAGCCCTATCCGGTGGACCGGGACGGACACCCCAACCACTGGGGTCATCGCATCATCGGCCGGACGGTCGCCGCTGCCCTCTGATCGCCGAGCCCTTGGAGAGATTCAGAATGATGGTTCGTCGTCGACTGCCCGAAGAAGTAATCGTGCTCGGCGCTATCTACTGCACCGTGAACGCAGACTGGTTAGGCGTGGAACGACGGCTATTCTGACTCCGTCTCGCTTCGAACGGGAAATCGTCCTGCCAGTGCATCTCGGACGATTGTCTTGACCTCATCGGAGAAGTCCTTACGCAGCACCCATTCGAGAAAGCCGCGGTTGTGGGCCGCCAGGTCCGCGAGGGATGTCCCCGCCTGCGCCCCGAACGCGACCGCGGCGACGCCGTCGCGCCAGATCAGCTTCCCGTCCGCGCGCGTGGCATCATCAATGGCCGTGTACTGGTAGCGCCGTGTCGCCTTGCCGCCCTTGTCGATCAGCTTGAGAAACGTGACGTCGACCTGCACGTGATGCCCCGGCACCTGCTTTTCGTAGCGATGCGTCTTCACGGCGCGTCGACCGACTCGGCTGGGTAAGTGGTTCAGGCCGTGGCGTCGCAAGATGCGGTAGGCGGTCGCGCCACAAATCGTGATCCCGTGATACCGCTCGAGATACCAGACGATACGCGTGGGGCCGAGATGATACGTGCGGCGCAGATGGAGCACCTTCTCGACGATTTCCGGGGGCGTGCGGAGTCGTGGATTGTACGGGCACGGTTTCTTGTTGATTAGGCCCTCGTCCCCACGGGTCTCATACGCCTTCTTCCAGACGGAGAATCCTGACCTGGCGATGCCAAAATAGCGACAGGTCTTACGGACGTTGCCGATCCGCGCGGCATGCTCCAATACCCGTTTCTTGCGCCGAATGTCTCGCTGAGCCTTGTTCATGACTGACCTCCTGGTTCTAGACACGTACGTTCGCACAATGTGTCCAGCGAGGTCAGAAATTCCTACAAACGGAGCTGCTGCGCGACGAGGTGACACCGGACGTGCGAGATGCAATCGCGACCCATATCGCGACCTGTGCTCGCTGCACACGTGTTCGCGACCTCCTTGAGCACATGGACGTCACGCTGCGCCGCGGCCCGGTGTGGAGTCCGCCCAAGGGCTTTGCTCACCCCCCTGCGGACGTGGTTCCGCGCGATGTGGTGCGTGACGAGTGCCAAGACCGGGACCAGCGCCCTGGCCTTGCAACAGGTCCTGAGCCTGGGGAGTTATCAGACCGCGTGGATGCACAAGTTACGCCATGAATTTCCAACTGTCAAGCCCCATATTTCTATGGAATTCTTGGTTAGAGAACCCAGCAAGAGGAACTTCTAGCTGGTTGCTCACGTATTTAATCATACGTATGATTAAAACAGTCATTTGAAGAAGAGCGAGTGCCGATCCCGTTTCAGTGAAGGGAACGAAGCAGTGGCAATAGAAACCAAAGAGCGCATCCTCGACGTGGCTGAACGATTGTTTGCGGATTTTGGATACAAGGCGACGTCGCTGCGCGACATCACGAGCGAAGCGGGAGTCAATCTCGCGTCAGTTAACTACCACTTCGGATCGAAGGATGCGCTGCTCACGGCCCTGTTGGACCGCAGGTTCGAACCGGTCAACCGTCGGCGTCTCGAGCTACTCGACGGACTTGAGGCTTCCGCCAATGGTGCAGTTGACCTGCCGGCTCTCGTTCGAGCGTTTCTCTCTCCACCGTTTGAACTGCATCCAGGCGGCACCGAAGACAGACGGACATTTCTACGTCTCGTCGGGAGGATTCATTCTGAGACTGACGACGTTCGAGCTGTGTTCATCACCCTGTTCGAGCCGATCATCTCTCGTTTTACAAGAGCGTTTCAGCATGCGCTGCCTCACCTCGACGCGGATGAGGTTGCGTGGAGGCTTCACTTCTTGGTCGGCTCAATGGCACACACGATGATGTGGTGTGAGTCGTTTGTCTCTCATTCCACACGTTGCCCCGATCCGAGTGAAGTCTTGGCGTCGCTGATGCAGTTTGCCACCGCCGGCTTGGCGGCGCCGTCACGGCAGCCGGTCGCGGTCCACGCACTCACCGGAGGCCAAGAATGAACGTGCGCGCTCTCGTGGCGGTCGCGTTGCTCGCTGGAGGGTGCGCGTCCGCTGCGCCTGTCGAGCACCCGGCGCTCGACATTGCGCTGCCCGAAAATTGGACCGCTCGAGAACTGCCAGACGGTCAGTTTGACGTCACGTGGTGGGAGGACTTCGGCGACGGCGGTCTCGCGGCGGTGGTCGACATCGCGCTGTCACAGAACTACGACCTTCGTGCGGCTGCGGCGAGACTTGAACAGGCGGCGGCCGATGCTCGAGCCGCGGAGGGAGATCTGCAACCAACCGTACAGGGAACCTTTAACGGCTCTCGTCGGAAGCAGAACTTCGTCGGGTTCCCGATTCCAGGTGGCGAGGGCCGGGTGCTGAGCACCGTGTCGACGAACTATGGCGTCTCGCTCGATGTGTCGTGGGAGATCGACCTGTGGGGCCGACTTCGCAACACGGCCCGGGCCGCCCTTGCCGACCTGCAAGCCTCGGCCGCCGACCTCCGCGGAGCCCAGTTGTCGATCGCGGGGCAGACGACAAAGGCCTGGTTCGCGATCGCAGAGGCCCAGCAACAGGTCGACCTTTCGCTCGAAACCGTCCGAAGCTTCCGGTCGGCGGCTGAACAGGTGCGGGAGCGCTTCGAAGCGGGTATCCGGCCCGCTCTCGATCTGAGACTGGCCTTGCTCAACCTTTCCAATGCGGAAGCGCAACTCCAGCAGCGCCGTCAGCAATTCGACGGCGCCACCCGGCAGCTCGAATTACTGCTCGGTCAGTACGCCGACGGCGTGTTCGACACACCGGCCGGGCTACCACAGATCACTCCCTCAGTGCCGGCTGGCATGCCGGCCGATCTGGTCGCCCGACGACCGGACCTCGTGGCCGCCGAACGGGAGCTCGCGGCGTTTCTGGTCAGAGCCGATGTGGCCAGAACCGACCTGCTCCCGCGACTGAGTCTGACCGGCGCGACGGGCACGGCTACGGACGGGTTGCGGTCACTCATCGACGGCGACTTCGGTGTTTGGAGCTTGCTGGGAAACGTCGTTGCACCCCTCTGGCAGGGTGGACGACTGCGCGCCGAGGTCGACCGAGCTGAAGCGCGCGGAGCCGAGGCGCTCGCCACCTACGCCAACGCTGCACTGACAGCGTATGCGGAAGTTGAAACCGCCCTCGCCGCCGAAGAGTTTCTGGTGGAGCGGGAACGTCACCTCGCCGAATCAACGTTGCAGGCTCGGGCGGCGGAGCGTCTCGCCGATGAGCGGTACCGGGCCGGACTCGAGACGTACATCACCGTGCTCGATTCGCAGCGCTCAGCTGTCACCGCCGAGGCCGAATTGATTGCTGCTCGACGGACCCGTCTGGAGAACCGTGTCGATCTGTATCTGGCGTTGGGCGGAGGCTTCGAAGCGCTCGAAGCTCCGGTCCAGCTCGCCGGTTTGGAAGGTCAGTAACTCATGAGTGTCATGATTCGTCTCCTGAAGATTCTGTCCCCCCTGCTCGTTCTTGGTGTGGCCGGTTTTGTGGCCATGACCATCGTTCGAAATCGTCCCGAGGTCGAAACGCAGGCGCCAACGATCACGCCGCCCGGTGTGCGCGCAACCGTGGTCACCCTGGAGACGGTTCGGATATCGGTCGTAAGCCAAGGCACCGTTCGCCCCCGAACGGAAAGCCAGCTCGTGCCCGAAATCGCAGGCCGCGTGACGTGGGTCGCGCCGTCGTTTGCCGCGGGTGGCTTTTTCGAGGAGGGCGACGTTCTCTTCAGACTCGACCGCTTCGATTACGAGCAGGCCGTCGTCACCGCACGGTCGCAGTTGGCGCAGGCCCGTCTTAGGCTCGCTCAGGAAGAAGCGGAAGCGGAGGTAGCGCAACGAGAATGGGACGCTCTCGGTCGGGGTGACCCACGCGAGTTGACCTTACGAAAACCGCAGCTCGAAGATGCACGTGCTTCCGTTGCCGCGGCCGAAGCCAACGTGGAACGTGCCGCACGTGACCTCGAACGAGCAGACGTGATTGCTCCGTACGCTGGTCGCGTCCGGACCAAGAGCGTAGACGTCGGTCAGTTCGTCACGGTCGGCGCTCCGATTGCCACGATCTACTCGGTCGATGTGGCCGAAGTGGGACTGGCGCTCCCGGATGAAGAGCTCGCCTACCTCGATCTCCAGCTCGCGTATCGCGGTGCGGCGAACCTCCGTGGCCCCCGGGTTGTCCTGAGAACGACGTTCGCCGGAGCCAGGTATGAGTGGGGCGGCCGTGTCGTGCGAACCGAGAGCGAGATCGATCCCGTGAGCCGGATGGTGCAGGTGGTCGCGGAAGTGCAGGACCCATACGCGGCTGGGCCCGACCCACGGCGTCCTCCGTTAGCTGTGGGTATGTATGTGGAGGCCGAGATCGAGGGACGCGCGTTCACAGATATTGCGGTCATTCCACGAGCGGCGCTTCGCGGTCGCAACCAGGTGCTGGTGATCGATCCCGAGAATCGGGTGCACTTCCGTGATGTCGAGATCCTGCGCGCAACCACGGAGTCCGTATTCATCGAGGGTGGGCTTTCGGCCGGCGAGTTGATCGCCGTCTCGGCGCTCGACAGCCCGACCGACGGGATGTTGGTCCAGGTCACCGACCTCGACAGCGATCGAATGGCGCTCGGGGCGACACCGGGAGCACAGTCGTCACCGACTAGCACCGGGGCCAGAGGGGTCGATTCTGCCCCCAACGACCCGGAAGGGGCGTCTGGACAGCCAGGTTGGCTGCGCGAGTTACTCGAGGACGCCCCGGCGGTAGCGGCTCGCGCCACCAGCGCGCCGGCGGATCTGACACGAGATGCCAGTCCAACTCCACGTCCGCGTCCAACACCGAGTGCTGACCCGCCGCCCACCAGCACGCCGGTGCCGGTCCCCGAAGCGCCTCCGGCGGCGACGCCCGCTGCGCTGGCGGAGGCGGCGGCGGTCCCCGAGGGTGCCGTCGTCGCCGTGCTGCCGTTCGAAGAGATCAGCCCCAGCGATCGCGACGTTGACCTTGGCGTGGATCTCGCCCAAGCCGTCACGACGCGTCTCGAGGCGATCGGATCGATCACCGTCGTGACCTCCCCTTCGGACGCACGTCTCGTGGTTGGTGGCAGCGTGCAGCGTGTGGGCGATGTCGTACGCGTAACGGTTCGGGTCGTCGACCAGCGGGATGGTGAGGTCGTCGACGCCGTGAAGATCGATGGCGCGGTCAGCGATTTGCCGCGAGTCCGCGCCGACCTGGCTGCCTCCGTTGGCGACAGCATCGTCGGCGCGTTCGATGGCGTCGCACCCGCGACGAGAGCGGAGCGCGCGACGGTGAGCGCCATTGTGGTGCGACCGTTCGCGAACGTAAGCCGGATGCCAGAGGATGTCGCCATCGCCGAGGCTACGACGACCGCTGTCTCCGATGGACTTGCGGTTCTGCAGTCGGTCTCCGTGGTGACAGAGGAGCGCGACGCGCTGTGGGTTATCAGCGGAGGCATCCAGCGAATCGGAAACGTCGTCCGGATCACGGCAAATCTGATCGATAGGCGAGAAGGCACCGTCGTTCATGCCATCAAGGTCGATGGGCCGATCGACCAGCTCAACCGTCTTCAGAACCAAGTCGCAACTGAACTGAGTGCCAGCGTGCGGGAGGCAGCGTTGTGAACGGGATGATTGCATGGTTCGCCAAGAACCCGGTGGCCGCCAACCTGCTGATGATCTTCATCGTCGTCAGCGGGGCGATCTCGGTCTTCAGTGTCAACTCGGAGGTTTTTCCAGAGTTCTCGCTCGATATGGTCAGCATCCAGGTGCCGTATCTGGGCGCCGCGCCTGAGGAGGTCGAGGCGGCGGTTTCGATTCGAGTCGAAGAAGCGATCCAGGGCCTCGATGGCATCAAAGAGATCACGTCAACGGCGTCCGAAGGCATGGGCACCGTCTTGGTAGAGCTGGAACTGGGCGCCGACGCTCGGAGGGTAGTCGACGAGATCAAGAGCCGGGTTGACGCCATCGATACCTTTCCTGTGGAAACCGAGAAGCCGATCGTCACCGAGCTCGTTGCGCGCAACCAAGTCGTGGACGTCGCGGTGTCCGGGGCCGCGAACGAGTTCACCTTGAAAGCGGTCGCCGAGCAGATCCGTGACGAGCTGTCAGCGGTCCAGGGAATCTCACAAGTCGAGATCACGAGCGCCCGCCCTTACGAAATCTCAATCGAAGTCTCGGAGGTCGCGCTGCGGCGTCACGGTCTCACGTTCGATGACGTGGCGTCGGCGGTGCGGCGGTCGTCGCTTGACATGCCCGGCGGGTCGGTGCGGGCCGACAGCGGCGAGATCCTCCTTCGCACGATCGGGCAGGCCTATCGGGGAGCGGAGTACGAGGACCTCATCCTGCTGACCGCCGCGGACGGGACGCGGCTGCACCTACGCGACGTCGCCACCATCGTCGACGGATTCGCGGAAACCGATCAATCGGCACGGTTCAACAACGAGCCGACGATCTTGCTCTCCGTGTTCCGAACCGGTGACCAGGGCGCACTGGAAATCGCCGGCCTGGTGCACGAGTACGTTGATGGTAAGCAAGGGTCCCTCCCGGCGGGCATCTCAGCCTCTATCTGGCAAGACCAGTCGGTCGTGCTCAGTGCCCGCCTCAGCACAATGCTCCGCAACGGCCTCACCGGGTTCGTGCTGGTGTTCGTGCTGCTGGCGTTGTTTCTCGAGCTTCGTCTTGCCTTCTGGGTCAGCATCGGAATCCCGATCTCGTTCTTGGGCGCGATCCTGCTGATGCCCGGCCTCGACGTGACCGTCAACGTGCTGTCGCTGTTCGCCTTCATTCTGGTGCTCGGCATCGTCGTGGACGACGCGATCATCGTAGGAGAGAACATCCACACCCACATGGAGAGACACGACGACGGCGTTCACGGGGCGATCGAGGGCGCGAAGGAGATCGCTACTCCGGTCGTCTTCGCCGTGCTCACGACGGTGGCCGCCTTCACCCCGCTGATGTTCGTTCCGGGGATACTGGGCAAGTTTTTCGTCGTGATTCCACTCATCGTCATCCCCTGTTTGCTCTTCTCGCTGGTGGAGTCACTCTGCATCCTGCCGGCTCACCTCGCGCATCTGAAAGAGCGACCGCCAGGGCCCTGGCGTCGGTTTCAGCTGCTCTTTGCGAACGGGCTCAAGTGGTTCATCCAGAGGGTCTATCGGTCGGGCCTCGAGCTTTGCCTACGATGGAGATACCTCACCTCGGCGGTTTTCATGTCGACCCTGATCATCACCCTTGGGATGGTGCTCGGGGGATGGACGAAGTTTCAGTTCTTCCCGCCGATTGAAGCCCCTTTCATGACGGCATCGGTCACGATGCCGCTGGGTTCGCCGGTCACCTTGACCGCCGAGGCCGTGGAGGAGCTCGAGGCGGGTGCGGAGAAGCTTCGACGCGAGCTGACCCAGGACACGGGAACGGATTATTTCGTGCACATGTTCGGCTCGGTCGGTGACCAGCCGATGGCGTCACGCGAGGGCCCGATACAGACAAGCGGAAGCGGAGCGTCGCACGTCGGAGAAGTCACGATCGAACTCATCCCATCGGAGGACCGCCAGTACACAAGCGAAACACTCGGTAATCGGTGGCGGGAACTGACCGGGCCGATTCCGGAGGCGGTGGAGCTCAACTTCAACGCATCAGCCATGTCCCCTGGCGAAGACGTCGACGTCATGCTCATGGGCAGCGATATCGGGGAGCTTCGGTCTGCGGCCGACGCCGTGAAGAACGCGCTCCGGAACTACAGCGGCGTCCATGGGCTCAGCGACTCGTTCCTCGAAGGCAAGGAAGAAATGAAGCTTGGCATCAAACCGGCTGCCGAGACGCTCGGCTTGAGCCTGCAGGACCTCGGCCGGCAAGTCCGACAGGCGTTCTACGGCGAGGAGGCGCAACGAATACAGCGCGGTCGAGATGACATCCGCGTCATGGTGCGCTATCCAGCCGACCAGCGGCGGTCGCTCGGGAACCTCGAGAACATGCGGATTCGGACCCCGACTGGCGGTGAAGTGCCGTTCACCCAGGTGGCCGTCGTCGAACCAGGCCGTGGGTTCGCCTCCATCAAGCGGGTGGACCGGAATCGCGCCGTCAACGTGACCGCTTCGGTCGATTCCATGGTCACCTCAGCGGCAGCGGTCAACGCCGACCTTGAGGCCCGAATTCTGCCGGAGGTGCTCGCGGGCTATCCCGGAGTCAATTGGTCCTTTGAGGGCATGCAAGCCGAACAAGCGGAAGGCATCGCTGGTCTCGAGACGGGGTTTGGGATCGCCTTGCTGGCCATCTTTGCGCTCCTCGCCGTCCCGCTCGGGTCGTATGTTCAGCCCCTGATCATCATGAGTGCCATTCCGTTTGGCTTGGTCGGTGCAGTGTGGGGGCACATGCTGATGGACGTCACCCTCAGCATGATGTCGATGTTTGGGTTGATCGCACTGTCAGGCGTCGTCGTCAACGACAGCCTCGTCATGGTGTCGTACATCAACCGGAAGCGGGCGGAACATGTCGACCTTCGCACGGCTGTCCGAGAAGCGGGAGTGTCTCGTTTTCGGCCGATTCTCCTGACGTCGCTGACGACCTTTATTGGGCTCACCCCGCTGATGATCGAACGGAGCTTCGACGCCGAGTTCCTCCTCCCGATGGCCGTGTCGCTGGCCTACGGGGTCATTTTTGCCACCTCCATCACACTGATACTGGTGCCGGTCGAGTATTTGATGCTGGATGATCTCGGCCGCGGGATGCGTCGCCTTTTTAAGCGGGACTCCGCAGATGACGCGCCGCCTCTCGCCGAGGCCCCGGCGTTCGACGGGTTGCGGCGGGACGATAGGGCCGGACAGGCTGCACCCTGACGACCGGCGGTGAAGGCGCCCGGCGCGACGCGCGAAGCTGAGTAGGGAGAGCGAACAATGACAACCGCCCGGCGGCGGGCCCCAGCGGGCGAGGGACACCACCGCAGGTCACGAGCGGACTACCCGGCGATCTCGGCAACCACCTGCTCCGCTAGCGGTAGGCTCACGTCACAGGAGGCATCGTTGATCCGACACTGAGCCAGGGTCAGCTGACAACCGCACACACAGCCGTCCTCATTCAGACGCTGCAAGGCCGTTGCCTTCTGCTCGGCGGTGAGGTGCGAGAGATCAAGGCCCGGAATCTCGGTAGCATGCGCCGCATCAGCCAAGCGCGTCTGCTGCGTGCTCTCGATCAGCTCGACGGTGACGTCGGTGGGTAGATCGGCGAGATACCGAGTCTCCTGCTCCAGCACTGCGGGGTTGATGAGACCGACGTGGGTTTGCACGATGCGGCCCTCGGTATCGACCACGAACGACGTCGGGAGGGCAAAGACCCCTGAAAACTGACGGTTGATCTCGGGTGTCGCCATCACCACGGGATAGTTCATCTTGAACTCTTGTGCGAACGCCACGACGTTGGCCGGATCACCCTCGTCGGTTGAGACTCCGATCACCTGTAGCTCATCGCCGTAACGATCCTGGAGCTCCACGAGTTGGGGAATCTCAAGGCGACACGGCCCACACCAAGTCGCCCAGTAGTTCACCAGGGTGACCTTGCCGCGCAGGTCGGCCATCGAAAAGGTCCTGCCCTCGAGATCCTGCATCACGAGATCGTCGATGTGCACCGGATCCCGCACGAACTGGAGGGTCATGTCGGTCACGGGCAGGTCGAAAACGGGCTGGGGTGCGCCGACGGCGGCAGAGGCCGGCTCAGCGGGTGGGCCACAGGCCGCCACCGTGAGCGCCGTCAGTACCACGCCGGCTGCGAGCACACCGAAATTACGATAGTTCATCACCCACCGCTCTCCCTTTGCGAGTGCCGAATCGCTCCCGTCATTCTACATTGTGCCTCTGTGTGGAGAACACCACCCGGGCGCTGTCCATTCCCACGACCGGGAATCAGTGAGCGAGGCGGGTGCCAACGAGGCCGCTGGCCGCTTCCGGGGGTACCGCTCGGGGGCACTGTCAAGTTAACAAAGACCCAGCTGACCGACCCCCAACACAAGGTTCACGGCAGGACTCGAACCCATCATCTTGGGTGTCGGTCAGCCAAGTTTTCGTTAACTTGACAGTGCCCCCCGAGGTCCTGGGTCAGGAGCCGGTCTCGGCGAGTCTGGTGCTCAACGAGCATTTGCGCTTCAATCGGCCTGGCCGTTACCGTCTTTTTGTCGTATCCAACCGAGTGGAACCCGTGGATCAGTATGCAGGTCTGAGCGTGGCCTCTAACGTCATCGACCTCGAGATCCTTCCAGCCGACGCATCGTGGCAGCAACGTCTGACCGCGGAAGCAGTTGCCGCGCTTCGCAACGACGGCGACACAACCGAGCTCGAAGCCGCCTGCCGGGTCCTGAGATTCGTGGGAACGGCTGAAGCCGTGATTGCCATCCTGGACCATTACCCGCTGCGTGCGGCCAGGAGCTGCCAGCATGAGTTCTCCTTCGGACTCATTGGAGCACCGCCGTCGCTGATGGATTATGCCGCCAGGGAGATGATGCTGAGGTTAAGGGATCCTCATTACCCCATTCGACCGCGGTTCTTGCGGGATCTGGCGTTCCTGACCTATCTGACGCAGCATCCGGACTACGCCGTCTCGGCAGGCACGCCACTTGCGGCCTGGGCGGATCGTCGAAGCGCCTATGACAGGATCCTGGAGCAGTGTGTCGAGGACCTCGCCAACGCCATCACCGCGAAGGAGGGACGCGCCCTTGCAATCAGCGCCATGACTCTGGACGACTTCCGTGAAGTCTTCCCCCCCGGGTTCGGGCATGCGCTAGGACTGATATCTCAACGCACCCGATATAGGATGCTCGTGCAGCCTCCCCCTTGGGAGCAGCCCACACCCGACGGTGTTCTTGAAACCCTGTTCAAGCTGGCGCAGTATACCCGCGAGATTCATGACACGCTACTCCAGACGCTCGCTGGTTTGGCACTCAAGGTTGCTACCGTCGAGGAGCAGATGGGGCCCGCGACAGACCTCCAGCGGGCGAAGCAAGATCTCGCGGGCATTCGAAAGCAGATACAGCGCAGCATTCGTGAGACGTGCCAGTCCATCTGGGATCTGCGATCACCAGATAACAAGCCGTCCTCGCTCGAGACGGTCCTACGAGAGGCTGGTTCGACCATCTGCGAAAAATCTGGGTCGTTCGACCTTGTCGTCCACGGGAAGGCAGTTCGGTATCCGAGAACGGTCGAACAGGAGCTGTTAGGGATCGTCAAAGAGTCGCTGAGAAATGCCGTCCACCACTCGGGGGCAGAGCGGGTACGTGTCGATCTGCAGTACACGACTGCCGGGCTCTGCCTGCGCCTCAGCGACGATGGGCGTGGGTTTCGCGTGGACGAGTCGACCCCTACTTCCGGGAATCAGTGGGGCTTGATCGGCATTCGAGAGCGAGCGGAGCAAATTGGTGCCAGGCTCGACATTCGGAGCCGGCCAGGGGCAGGCACGGTTGTCGAGGTGACGGTGCCGATCGATTCAGAAGCATGACCTGGTGGCGTTGTCGCTGATGAGACGGTCTAAGATCCGCGTGATGTGCGTCGATGATCATCCCGTCGTTCTGGACGGGATTGCGCTGAGACTAGGACAACAACCCGACATGAGAGTCGTCGCGGCCGTGTCAACCGGCGAAGACGCGCTCGTCAGCTATGAGCGACACCGGCCGGACGTGACGCTAATGGATCTCCGGCTGCCACGCATGAGCGGCTTGGAAGCGATCCGTTTAATTCGGAGGGTGCACGAGGACGCCAAAATTGTCGTGCTCTCGATGTCCGATGGCGAAGAAGACATCCATCATGCTCTCAAGGCAGGCGCCGCTACATACGTTCTCAAGGAGTGTCTCGCCGACGACCTCGTGCGCTCGATCCGGGCTGTTTATGAAGGAGAACGTCCTGTGCTCCCGGACGTCGCCATGCGGTTGGCCTCGCGCGAGCTACATCTAGGCTTAACGAGTCGCGAAGTCGAAATCCTCGAGCTTATGGCCGAAGGACGGCGAAACAAGGAAATCGCGCACCATCTGGCCATTTCGCCCGAAACGGTGCAGGTTCACGTCAAACACATTCTTGCTAAGCTCAGCGTCGCCGACCGAACCGCCGCCGTCACCGAAGGTGTGCGTCGAGGCATTATCCACATCATCAGTTGATTGTCTGCCTGTCGCGGGGTCAGCGTGAAGCCCCTTGTTCGGCAGCCTTCTCCGCTTGGCGAGCGCCCGCCAGCATATTGTAGAGCCCGTAGTTCCCTGAGAACGGCGGAGCAAAAATAGACTACAGAGCGGCGGGATGAAGCCGCCTGAGGGCGGTGGAAAACCAGACCGCTCGCGTGGTCCACCGAGCATTCCCAGGGTGTTTTGTGGAACACAGGAGGGATGTATCGAGTGGAGCTCTATGCGGCGGTGCGGCGCAGCGTGTATGTGGAGGGATTGAGCGAGCGCGCGGCGGCGCGCCACTTCGGGCTGGCCCGCGAGACGGTGCGCAAGATGCTGCGGTACCGCCGGCCGCCCGGGTATCGCCGGGCGCAGCCGATCCGGCGTCCCAAGCTGGACGCCTTCACGGGGATCATCGATCAGATCCTCCGCGAGGATCAGTCCCGTCCGAAGAAGCAACGGCACACGGCCAAGCGCATCGGCGAGCGCTTACGGGCGGAGCACGGCTTCACGGGCGGCGACACGATCGTCAACACCTACGTGCGCGAGCGGCGGCTGGGCGGGCAGGAGATGTTCGTGCCGCTGGCGCATCCGCCGGGCGACGCCCAAGCCGACTTCGGCGAAGCACTGGTCGTGATCGCGGGCGTCGAATGCAAAGCGCACTACCTGGTCGTCGATCTCCCGCACAGCGACGACGGGTTCGTGAAGGCGTTTCCGGCTGAGACCACGGAGGCGTTCTGCGACGGGCACAACGCCGCGTTTCGCTATTTCGGTGGGGTGCCGCGGCGCATCGTCTATGACAACACCAAGCTGGCGGTGGCGCGGATCCTCGGGGACGGCACGCGCCAGCGGACGCAGGTCTTCAGCGAGCTCCAGTCGCACTACTTATTCGACGATCGTTTCGGACGCCCGGGCAAGGGCAACGACAAAGGGAAAGTGGAAGGGCTGGTCGGCTACGCCCGGCGCAACTTCTTCGTGCCGATTCCACGGTTCGACAGTTGGGACGCGTTGAACGCCGACCTCGCGTGCCAGTGCCGCGCGCGGCGCGGGCGCCGGCTGCGGCGGCACACGGAGACGATCGGGGAGCGCTTCGCGCGCGACCGCGCGGCGTTGTTGCCATTGCCGCCGGTCCCATATGACGCCCGCGAGACGCGCCCGACGCGGGTCACGTCGTTGTCCCTGGTGCGCGACCGCCGCAACGACTACTCGGTGCCGACCGCCTACGGCCACCGGGAGGTCTTAGTGAAGGGCTCGGTGGACGACGTCGTGATCGTGTGCGGGAGTGACGAGATCGCCCGGCATCGGCGCAGCTACGGGCGGGAGGAGTTGATCTTCGATCCGCGGCACTACCTGGCCTTGTTGGAGCGCAAGACGGGGGCACTCCATCAAGCGGCACCGCTCGCCGGGTGGGCGCTGCCAGAGGAGTTCCTCCGGCTGCGGCGTCTCTTAGAGGCGCGGCTGGGTAAGCCGGGCACGCGCGAGTACGTGCAGGTGTTGCGGCTGCTCGAGGACTTTCGGCTCGACCACGTCCGCGGCGCCGTCCAGGACGCCGTGCGCCTGGGGGCGATCGGGTTCGACGCCGTCAAGCATCTCGTGCTGTGCCGCCTCGACCCCCGGCCGGCCCGCCTCAATCTGGCGCAGTATCCGCATCTGCCGGTCGCCCGCGTGGCCACGACCGCGGCCGCGAACTACCTGGCACTCCTGGGGGCCGAGTGATGACGAAACCCACCCTACTGCTCGAGGCGCATCTCAAGGCCCTCCGCCTGCCGACCTTCTTGCGCGAGTACGACAAAGTGGCGCGGCACTGCGCCCAAGAAGGGCTGGACTGTTCGCGCTACTTATTCCGCCTCTGCGAGCTCGAGCTCCTCGATCGCGAGCAGCGCGCCACCGAGCGCCGCATCAAGGCCGCGAAGTTCCCGGTCTTGAAGAGTCTCGAGACCTTCGAGTTCCGTGCGATCCCGTCGGTGAACAAACGCCTCGTGCTGGAGCTGACCCGCTCGGAGTATCTCGACCGCAGAGAGAACGTGTTGGCGTTGGGCAACTCCGGCACGGGCAAGACGTATCTCGCGCTCGCGTTGGGACTCGCGGCCTGTCAGAAAGGCTATCGGGTGCGCTTCACTACCGCCGCCGCGCTCGTGAACGAACTCCTCGAGGCCCGGGATGACAAGCGCCTGCTGCGTGTGCAGAAACAGCTCGCGAAACAGGACCTCTTGATCGTGGACGAGCTCGGCTACGTGCCGTTATCGAAGACCGGCGCCGAGCTGTTATTCGAGATCTTCTCCCAGCGCTACGAGCAAGCGTCGACGCTGGTCACCTCGAATCTGCCCTTCAACGAATGGACCGAGATCTTCGGCTCCGAACGGCTGACGGGCGCGCTGCTCGATCGGCTGACGCATCACGTCCACATCCTGGAGCTGAACGGCGAGAGCTATCGCCTCGAACACAGCAAGAAAGCCCGCCAGCCCGCGGCCGCTCCGGCATCCTGAAGCTTCCCCCCGCGACGCCGCTTTCAGGCACTCCGACCCACTGCCGGATGGTCTAGTTTTCCTCCGCCACGGTGGTCTAGTTTTGCTCCGCCCTTGACAGATGGTCCTGACCCTTGGCAGGCACACGGGCGCTTGAAGCGGCGGCCGCGAAGGAGCCGAGGTAACTGGCAGTGCCTTTGACCGTCGGCTCTCGACTCGGCCACTACGACGTAACCCGCTCTCTTCGAGAGCGAGGAACTGGCTACCCGTCTACCCCGTGGATGTCCAGATGGCGTTAGAGCCAGGAACGAAGCTCGGATCGTATCATGTCACCGCCCTCATCGGCGAAGGGGGCATGGGCCAGGTCTATCAGGCCACGGATACGAAGCTCGCCATGACCGCTCCCCATGAGCTGCGGCAACGGGTGTTCACCGACGATTCAGAAACTTCGTCGCCGTTGCGTCAGCAATGGTGGTTCAAGAAAGGGAGGGATGCCCGATGAATACGCTGGATCAGTTCTCGCTAAAAGGCCGTACCGCGATTGTGACCGGTGCGTCGTACGGACTCGGTGCTCGCTTCGCGAAGGTCATCGCCGAGGCCGGCGGCAATGTGGTCCTCGCCGCTCGGAGCGTCGACAAACTGACGAACGTCGCGAAAGAGGTTGAGAGTGTTGGCGTGAAAGCTCTTGTGGTTGGATGCGACGTTTCAAAGCCTGAGGACGTCGCATCCACCGTGGCGCAGGCATGGGACACGTTCGGGCGTGTCGATATCCTTATCAACAACGCGGGCGTTATCGCCGAGCTGGGGGTCATGCCTGAGCGAGTCACTGATGCCATGTTTGCTCAGACGATCGCGACCAATGTGAGCGGGTTGTTCGGCTTCTGTCGTGAAGTCGGCGCACGGCAACTGGCGGACGGCCAGGGGGGGCCATCGTCAATGTGGCTTCAGCCGCCGGGTTGGGAGCCCAGCCCTATTTTCCGACAGCCTACCAGGCGAGTAAGGCTGCGGTCATCAATGTGACGCGAAATCTTGCCGCGAGTTGGGCTAAGCGAGGGGTTCGCGTTAATGCCTTGGCGCCGGGATGGTTCGCCAGCGAGATGACCGCCCCGTTCTTCGGTATGCCGAGCTATTTTAGACGGGTCAAGGCCATGACCCCGATGGGGCGTCACGGACAGGAGCACGAATTGGACGCTGCTCTGCTGTTCCTTGCGAGCGATGCATCAAGTTTCGTGACGGGCACGACGCTTGTTGTTGACGGGGGCACGTCGGCCACGTTCGGGGGTGTTGACTACGACGAGGACATGTTTGCGGCGCTCGCGGAGGCAGCAGGAGAGATGGGGACGCCGATTCGTCCATCGACCTAGACGGCTGATGTCTCTACAACCCGGCTCCACCCTCGGCCCGTGTGAAGTCACCGCCAAGATCGGCGAAGGCATGGGGGAGGTGTATCGAGCCAGAGACACCAAGCTCGACCGGGACGTGGCGCTGAAGGTCCTACCGCAAGCGTTTACAGAAGACCCAGACCGCCTTGCTCGGTTTGAGCGCGAAGCCAAAGTCCTCGCCTCGCTGAACCATCCCAACATCGGGCACATCTATGGGCTGGAGGAAGCGGACGGTCAGAAGGCGTGGCGTTGGTGCACGGATACTGCGCTCTGGCGAGGAACCGTCGAGCCCTAGCCATCGTGACGGGCCAAGGCGCATGATCTCGACGTGAAGTCGAGAGTGCATCCGAGGTACAAGACGCAATACCGCGTTGGCAACTGGCCGGCGTACGACCGCGCGCTCGTCCAGCGAGGCAGCGTGACCGTGTGGCTCACCCCGGACGCGATCGCCACGTGGGCGGCCGCGGGGATCGGCAAGCGTGGCGGGCAGCTGCAACTACTCCGACACGGCCATCGAAACCGCACTGACGCTTCGGCTCCTCTTCCACCTTCCACTCCGCCAGACGGAGGGTTTTCTTACCTCGATCTTCGAGATGCTGGGCGTCGACCTCTCCGCCCCCGATCACACGACGCTCTCGCGGCGCGGCCAGCGGCTCGACCTGTCGCTGCGTCGAGTGCCCATCGACGATGGTATTCTCATCGTGGACAGCACCGGACTCTCGATCGCGGGCGAGGGCGAGTGGGCGGCCGCGAAACACGGCGGCCGCGGCCCACGCGGTTGGAAGAAGCTTCATCTGGGCGTCGACGGCGTCATCGTCGCGCAAGCGCTGACCGGTGGACATGTGGACGATGCGACGACGGCCCTCGGTCTGATCGCGGCGGTCGACGGCGAGGTCGCCCGCGTCACGGCGGACGCGGCCTACGACTCGATCGCGATCTACGAGGCCGCGGATGCCCGTGGCGCGACGGTCGTCATTCCGCCGGTCAAGACGGCGACGGTGTCGCGACACACGCCACGCTCGAGTGCTCGAGACCGGACGATCAGAAGGATAGATAGGATGGGACGCCGTCGGTGGAAGAAGGAGTTCGGCTACACTGACAAGCCAGTGTAGAGAACATGTTCTTCCGCTACAAGTCCATCATCGGCGGCCGTCTTCGAGCGCGCGCGCCACACGGGCAGATGGCCGAAGCGTTGCTCGCGTGCAACCTGCTGAACGCGATGACCAACATGGGCCGGCCAGACTCGCACCCCATCGGTCGATGAAGCGCCGTTGGTTGGCCCGTGCCGTGCCAGTTTCGATTCGTGCACCAACGCCGGAGCCGACGGTCAGGGCCATAGTGTGTTGTGATCTATCGACGCACTTCAGCTGGATTATAAGATCACCGACCTGCACGGAGCGGCGAGCAGAGCCAGTTCGTGGGCCTTGACCTGACTCGAGCCCGACAGGTCGCCAGATGAGGACTGTCTCGGCAGAAAAAACGTAATTGAAGACGTGGATCTGGACGTGCGGAGCTGATGACATCGAAGGATTCAACCTCGATCCCTGATGTTGCGTATGCCGCAAGAGACCTCACCTTCACTCTTGACTCGTGACGTGGTTCGGGTGTACCTGGACTGTGTCAAGAGGTGGTTCTCCCACGTCGACGGGCAGTCACAGGAGAAATGAGATGAGTAAACGATTTCTCGAGTGCATCGGTGTACTAGCGGTGATCATGGCCGTGACCGTCCTTCTGAAGCTCGCGCCGGTCTCGGTCGCAGGTCAGGCCCAGACGGTTCCCGCTACCGGGTGGGGCGAGCCCGACCTGCAGGGCATCTGGACCACGACTTACGACACACCGTTACAGCGACCCGCTCGGTTTGCCGACCAAGAGGTCTTCACCGACGAGGAACGAGCCGAACTCGACAGTGAACGAGCGGCCATCAATTACCGCCGCCCGCGCTCGCAGCGCGGGAGCGAACAGGACGTCGGTGGTGCATACGACCGGTCGACCTTTTTCAGTTACAAGCATACCGGTCGGCGCACGTCGCAAATCGTGGATCCGCCGGATGGGAGAATTCCTCCCCTCACGCCTGCAGCCCAGGAGCGGCGGGACGACCTACGCGAGTATCAGCTCGCGCTCCTGCAAGCCACAAACACCTGCAAGAACGACATGCCCCAGTGCGCGGGTGGGCTGTACGGGCCGCCGTCACCGAGGCGTGCTGAGACGCCTCCGCACTACCTGACCAGCGCTGTGAATCGCGCTGATGGTCCAGAGGATCGAAGCTTGGGGGAGCGGTGTATGTCGGCCCGCCTGCCCGACTTTGGTAGTAGCAGGGCTGGCTTTTTCCTCCAGATTGTGCAGTCGCCCGGAACGGTGTCGATCTTTTACGACACGGGGCAGGGACAAGGGTGGCAGCGCGTCATCCCGGTGACCGACCGCCCGCATCTGCCCCCTCACGTACGCCAGTGGTGGGGGGACTCGCGCGGCCGATGGGAGGGCGAGACGCTCGTTGTCGATGTCACCAATTTCAGCCCCAAGACCGACATCCAAGGATCGCGCGAGAACCTGCATCTCGTCGAGCGCTGGACCCGCGTTGACGCGGAGACGATCGAGTATGTCGCCGAGATGGAGGATCCGACGACGTGGACGCGTCCGTGGACGGTCGCGCTCGAGCTGAGCCAACAGAGCAACGAAGCCAATCGGATATATAAAGAGCCTCGGTGTCACGAGGGGAACTACGGTCTACCGGGGTTGCTCGCTGGCGGCCGGGTCCAGGAGCGGGCATTCGCCGAAGGCCGGGGTCCGGATCCGGCCACCACGTGCACGGCTGGATGTGGATCGGGATTTGATGGCGACAACCGTGACCCGCTCCGTTAACAGAAGGACGACGCGTTAGGACTCGTCCGTGACCGAGTCCCATCCCCCCCTCGCCGATGAGGGCGGTGACGTCATGGTGGCCGAGTCGGGAGCCGAGGGTCAGGGCCATGGCTTGCGTATCTATGACGCAGTTTCAGAGGCATTCTATGCCCAAGCGGCGGGTGACCTGCGCAGAATTACGTCTCAAACGCGTACGTGGCCATTCTGCGGGGCTTCAGCAGCTTCGTGGGTGGTTTTCAGGATCGTTTTGGCTGGTTAGAAGGTGAGGGCCTACGGCCTTCTTGAGGACGGCATCGAGTTTCCCCTCGCGCTTCACTCCCGGTGGCGTGATGACGGTATCTGAAGTTGGTACGCCCCAAAATTAATAGTCTGCTGGATCGAGCGACGCGCGAACGACCTCCTTGTCGTTGCGGTGAATGATGTGCCGGTTGGCGTACGCGGGGTGCGACCAGTTGACCATCCGGTCGAACAGGCGCCGTGGTCCGTATCCCGAGCTGGAGGTTGGTTCGATCAAGAATGCGCGACCTCGCTCGATATACCCTGACGGCGTGAACTCGGCGATCATGAGATAGCCGTCGTCGTTATTGACGAAATAGCGGTCGCCGTTCCTGACCATGAACGCGGTCCCCCAGCGCGCCTGAGCCGTCATCTGATCACTCATCCCAGCCGCTCTCCCGTCCGTGCGTCGAGCCCCCGCAACTCACCGTAGCTCCCGACGCCGTAGATGTAGTCACCGGCGATGACGGGTGTCGTAATGAGAGAGTGCAGGCCCTCGGTGCCGTCAGGCAGCGCGCTGCGGCTGTTGCCTTTCCACATGAGCGTCGCCGTCGGACGGTCCTGGTTGAGCCGCATCATCATCGGCCCGTTGTAGAGCTGCGTCACGAACAGGTAGTCGCCGCTCTTCACCGGAGTGGCGACCGACATACCGTCTCCCACTTCCCATGGCTCCTCCCAGTAGACCTCTCCGGTTTGGGGATCGAGCGAGACCAGCGCCGCCGCGTGCCAGATGATGAGCTGTCTTACCCCACCGGCCTCGTAGATCACAGGCTGGCCATACCCCATCTCGCCGACGACATCGATGGCACGCCAGAGCTCCGCGCCGGTCCGTTTGTCGAAGGCCACAACCAGGGCTCCAGGCTCACCCCCGACGATCGCAATCAACCGGCCATCATCGACCAGCGGCGCGCTGGCGATGCCCCACGTCGGAACGTAGGAGTTGTAGTCGGCGCGGTAATTCTTTTGCCAGACGACGTCACCGGTCGTAGCATCGAGGCAGAGGAGCATCCCGGACGCCCCGACGACATACAGACGGTCGTCATCCACGGTAGGCGTCGCGCGTGGGCCGATCGCATACGACCCCATCAGCATGCGGTAGGTTGTTTGCCACTCCCGAGTCCACAACACCTCGCCGGTCTGCTCATCCAGCGCCATGGCACGCTCGGTCCCGTCCATCGTCCGGGACTCCGGATCCTCTTCCCAGTCGGTCACGAAGACGCGACCGTCGGCCACGGCCGGTCCGGCAAACCCCGTCTTGACCGGAACTCGCCAGGTAAATTTCAGTTCCGAGGGCATCTCCTCGACGACCCCACTTTCGTGCCACACACCGAGTCGCCCATCGCCCCGCCACTCAGTCCAGTCATCGGCCAGAATCGGTGATACGGCAGCCATGAACCCGATCAACACCAACCTCATCCAAAGCCCAGTCATCGTGCCTCCAAACCCTGTCTGGCGCTCGCTCTGTCCGCCGGAGAACCGCGCTACTCGAACACCCACTTCGCCACCCGGTCACTCACCGATTCACCGCCAATGTCGCCCGCGTCCTTGACCGAGATCCCCTGGGGCTGGTGGGCCATCCACGAAGATCGGACCTTGATTGATGCGATCAGCGAGCGTCGGACCTTCTACGAGTTCAAGAACCAGCGCCTTCTGACCTTCGGCTTCTTCCAGCCCGTAGATGTGTCCGATGTTGGGATCGTTCAGCGAGGCGAGGACCTTGGCTTCACGCTCGAACCTCGCGAGGCGATCGGGGTCGTCCGTGAAGGCCTGCGGCAAGACCTTCAGCGCCACGTCCCGGTCCAGCTTGGTGTCTCGTGCTCGATACACCTCCCCCATGCCGCCTTCGCCGATCTTGGCGGTGACGGCATACGGGCCGAGGGTGGTGCTGGGGGTGAGCGACACGGTCGTCAGGCTCAGCGCGCCAGTAGTTTCCTAACTGCGTCGTCTATGAAGGCATCATCGGCCGTGCTGACGCCCGGCATGCCCGCCAGGTGCCCCCACATCGAGTGGATGATCTTCAGTTCGGCGTTGGGCATCTGCGCTATCTCGATCTCGTTGTCGGCGACTCTGAAATACATGTCGGTATCGCACGGCATGATCAAGGCTGGGGATGTGATGCTGCCGAGAGCTTTGCCCAGGTCGCCGTCGAAATTGGGATGAGCCGATACGTCGGCGGCCATCCACGTACGGGTCTGATGATAGAGATTCGCCGGTACCCAGGATGCAAAGAACCCTTCTACGGCGGCCAGGAATTCTTCACGGTTTGCAGCCCCCATCAACTCGAATCCCGCAGCCCGATACCAGTCCTGGGACCAGGCCATGGTGGCACCCAAACTGGCCACTGCGGTCAGGAGTTTTGGTGGCCACTCGGCGCAATTACCCTCGTCCCAACCTTCACCGGCTTCCATGATGGTCTTATAGCCGTTGAGATAGACCCAGTTGTGTGCTGAGGTTTTCGCCGAGCCGCAGATCGCGCAGATCCGGTCGACGAAGTCAGGATAGAGAGCCCCCCAGTGGTAGGCCTGTTGGCCGCTCATCGAGTAGCCGATGGTTAGCGCTACTCTCTTGACAGCAAAGTGCTCGGTGAGGAGTCGATGTTGGGCGATGACGTTGTCGTACGGCGTGACCAGGGGGAAGTTCATCCCATCGAACGGCGCTGAGCAGTTACTTGGGGACGTGGACAGGCCGTTGGTGAACATGTCCGGTACGACAATGAAGTATTTCGCCGGATCCAGCGCCCTGCCGTTGCCGATGAAGGCATCGTTATTGTGATGCAGGCCGGTGTACCAGGTGGGATAGACAATGACGTTGTCCCGGGCTTCGTTCAGCTCGCCGTAGGCCGCAAAGCCCAGGTGAGCATCGGGCAGTACTTTCCCTGCCTGCAACTCAAAATCACCCAGCTCGAAGCGGCCTTCCAGTGGATTGTTATCGGGCATGAAATGCTCCCCGTCTTCCTTGAATCTCTTTCAAACAAGATCCCACGCAACGGTTCCCCCAGCGCCCGCGTCCCTTCAGCGCCACCTGCCGGTTCAGCTTGGTATCGGTGGCCTGATAGACCTGGCCAGGGTCTCGACCAGCAGTGGCGTCGCTATTCCTCGATCAGCCCAAAATCACGCCACCGTCTCAGCTCGGCGCGGCGGGTCCGGCTGAGGAACCTGCGGACATCGGTGTACGTCTCGAACTGCAGCTGCGCCCAGATGTCCCCGAGCGCCGGACCACGATCGAGTGAGCCACGCGCGTGCGAGATCGTGCCGACGACGCCCCACCAGAGCCGGACCTTGTCGATCAGCTCGAACTCGACGCGGGCGGCCTCGAACGTCTCCTGGTCGATCCAGACCTGCCCCCGCGCCTTGTTGAGCGCGTAGTCGATGCGGCGGCGAATCGGCAGTCGCCCGGGCTGCGGCCTGAACGAGATGCGATAGCTCGGGCGGCCACGCAGCGGCTCCTCGGCTTCGACGGCGAAGACGAACCGCCCGATCAGCTCCTCGTTGAAGACGATCTCGTCGTCGGCTTCCTCTTCTTTCGCGTCGTCGGTCCCGTCGCGCCTCTGGCGGAGCTCTTCGCGGAACTCGGCCTCGCGTTTTCGTTCTCCCTCCTGCTCCTCCTCGCTCAACGGACGCCCGTTGATCGTAAGCCGCCGCTCGAACGGCGCGCCGTCGATCGGAATGACCTCGTAATCGCCCAAGTCTTCCTCCTCGACGCGCCCGTCGCCGTCGAAGCGCCGGACCTCGCGGGTCATCAGGCTGCGATACCGGGCCCCTAAATCCTGTTCCTCGTTCCAGGTGGCCCGTTCCAACGCCCTGACAACCAAGGCGCGCGCGTCGTAGTCGGCGGCCTGCTGTCTGCCGACCGCGAGAAGCGCAACCCCGAGGACACACAGAACTGCCAGAATGAGAACAATGAGCTCTTCTAGCGCAACACCACCGCTGAGTGACGTTTTTCTGCGCGTGAACGTATTACGAAAGAGCAACAGTTTGGCACCTGACACTCTGATCGGCTTCGTCAATCGAGATCGGACCTTGGGCGATACGATCAGCGAGCGTCGGACCTTCTACGAGTTCAAGAACCAGTGCCTTCTGACCTTCCGCTTCCTCCAGGCCATAGATGTGCCCAATGTTGGGATGGTTCAGCGACGCGATGACTTTGGCTTCGCGCTCAAAGCGCGCGAGGCGATCAGGATCGTCCGTGAACCTTTGCGGCAAGACCTTCAGCGCCACGTCCCGGTCGAGCTTGGTGTCTCTGGCTCGGTACACTTCCCCCATGCCGCCTTCGCCGATCTTGGCAGTGACCGCATAGGGGCCGAGGGTGGTGCCGGGCTCGAGTGGCATCCTTAGTCACACGGCAAGAGCGTCACCGAACATCATGTCTTGGAGCTCGAAACTCCGTTCGATCTCGGTGTCGCCCAACTTTGTGACGAATTTGACTTCCCTATCGAGCAACGTGATCGCATCGTCTCTCAAGAAGGCGAACTCGAGGATGACGGTCTCGTCACTCTCGAAGAACGGCTCGACGTCCTCAGCGACGATCGGCTGCTTGTCCTTGCGCGCCAGGATCGTCTCCGCGAGCAGCGCCTGTTGGTTTAACCCTTCAGTCAACTGCCGCGGTATCCCGGCGACGGACACGATATACAGCGGTTCATACTGAATCAGAAAGGCCTGTTGCGCCGGTGGGATCGGGGCGCCAATGCCGGCTTGTGCCCTCGCCAACGCCTGCTTGACGGGCAGGGCGCTGCGCCACGACACCGTCAGAGTCATCCGTGGGGGCACCGTACTCGAGGGGAGGCGCTCCCGACGACGTGGGAGGTAACGAGTTGTTTCTCTCGTCAGCAAATAGTCCGCCACGCCGTCTCTGGTTGCGAGGCGCCCGATGTCGTCAGGGTTGGCTCGAGGCCCTCCAGCCCCATCCCCAAGTGCTGCCCCAGGCAGGACAACCGTAATCGCACGCGACCACGGTGAATCGGTCAGCATCTGTTCCACTTCTTCTGCGGACCATGACGTGTAGTACTTGTCGTCCCAGAAGTCGGCCGCCGCCAGCACCCCGCACGCCAGGAGCCAGATGCCGAGGGTTCCAGCCAGTCTCCTACATTCAACTGAGCCCGTGAACGAATGCCAAGGACCGCTCCCTCGTCGCAGGATCTTCAGCGCGACCTGCCGGTTCAGCTTGGTATCGGTGGCCTGATAGACCTGGCCCATGCCACCCTCGCCGATGAGGGCGGTGACGTCGTAGTGGCCGAGTCGGGAGCCGACTTCGAGTGCCATAAGTTGTAGGGCTAGATCCAGCTCATTCTAGGTCCAAGCTCCGGCTGACCCAATAGCCTTCACAGGAATGCCTCTACAAAGCGCACGCATTGTCAGAGGCTTAGCAGCCCCGCAGGTGCGCGGTTCGTCTGGGCTGGTTGGAGCGCCTCACAAGCAGAGCATACGCCTTGTCAGTGCAGCGTGTTGCGGGTGAAGCGGGCTGCGAGTTGGTCTAAAGACCCGCGGCCTCTGAGTTGCCTACCGAAACAGCCGCTGTGGGCCGTCAAGTCTCGCCGTGACCATCAAGAGGACGACGGTGAGTCCGACAGAGGCCAGTTTTCGCACGAGTCAACTCCTTTTCGCTCGATCGCTCTGACGCGCCACGTCCCGGTCGAGCTTGGTATCCCGCTCTCGATAGACCTCCATGCCACCTTCGCCGATCTTGGCAGTGACTCGATACGGGTTCAGGGCCATGGGTTGTCGCTGAGCTAGTGACGCGGTGTCAGGGGCATTCTAGCCCCAGGACGCGGCTCGCGTGGGCGCAACCCGAGCCCCTGAGTCTCGGGGTGCTGTCGAGCCGTGCCGACATGGCGAGTGGCGACGATGCTGACCGGCCTCGTGGGCGGTCTCCGGGTCTGCGAGCCCGAACGGCCGGAGGGCGGAAGACCGAAGCGCTCCTCGCGTGTAACGTGTTGAATCGGATGACCGAGCTCGGTCGGCCCGGATCCTACCGCATCGGTCACTGAGGGGACGCCGCTACGGAAAGGTCCCTCAACGTGCAATCTTGCAACAACGCCAAAAAAAAACCGCCATGGCAGGTCCCCCCAAAAGGGGACCCACCGTGGCGGATAGGTTCGACGATACGCTTCCGTGCTAGAAGTCGATCTGCCCGCCGAGCTGGATCAGCCGCGGGTCGATGATCCTGTTCGGGAACCCCCACCGCGGGCCGTAGGCGTTAGTGATGTCCCGAACGTCGCTGGTGTTCGCCAGGTTGTATGCGTCGAGGTTGATCTGGAACCTCAACCGGTTGTAGTTGATGATCTTGCTGACGCGGAAGTCGAGCCGCGAGATCCGGTCCCCGTACAACTCGTCGGGGGCCACGAGCGGCACGACGACCCCGCTGCCGCCACTGGCCAGACTGGTTCGGCCGTTTACGAACCTGAGGTCACTGGTACCGTAGAACAGGTCCGCTGTGAAGTTCGGCCCCGACAGGTTCTGGTAGGCGAAGCTCATCAGGAAGTCGGCCGGCAGCAAGTACGGGGTCGTATGTTACACCGCTGCCGCACACAGTCAACGCGAAACTGGCCCAGGCGCTTGTGCCCGATCGCACATACAACCGCACCGAGGGCGAAGATGTCGGTTCGGGCGTCGTCCGTGTCGCGGTCGTAGCGCTTGGACCACAGCTGGTAGCCGTTGCTCACGTTGTTGGAGCTGCGCGGCTACTGGCAGGCACCCGAGTAACATTGCGCCTAGACTCCGGGCTTGCGTATCGCCGGGGCTGAGATCGAGGGCCGCAGGTATGCGCGGTCAGCCGCGTCCCAATCCCAGAGAGCAGTATGCCGAGTGACACGAGTGGGGTCGGCGGTGAACCGGTGCCGGCGCGCCTCGAGGTCCGGCTTCTCAGTGAAGTCGAGATCATCTTGGACGGTCGGCGTCTTCGCGCCTTCAACTCTCTGCGCCTGCAACGGTTTCTGGCGTTGATCGCGTTACGGAGAGACCTGCAGCACCGCTCACGACTTGCGTTCGAGCTCTGGCCCGACTCCGACGAACGTCAGGCGCGCACCAACCTCAGAAAGCTGCTCCACGACTTCCGTTTTTCCCTTCCCGACGCCAGTGAGTTCGTCGAGATCGACAACGAGATTGTGCGGTGGATTCCGACTGGGCCGGCCGACGTCGACGTGCTGAGGTTCCGCGACGCCATCGCGGCCGGTGATCTCAAGCTCGCCGCGCGCCTCTATTCGGGTGACCTGCTTCCAGCTTGTTATGAGGACTGGGTCCTGGATGAGCGAGCGAAACTTCGAGCTGAGGCGTATGGGGCCTTCATGCGGCTGACCGAAGAGACTGCGGGGCACCACGATCACAAAGCCACGATCAGGTACGCCCAACGCCTCATCGACCTGGAGCCGACCGACGAAGCGGCTGTTCGAATTCAGATGGAAGCACATCTCGCGGTTGGCAATAGATCCGCGGCGCTACGCGCCTACCACCGATTCGCGGAGGTGCTCGAGCGCGAGCTTGAAGTGGCGCCCGGCGAGGCGATCGGAGCCATGTACCAACGGCTCCGGGCTGGCGCACTCGACCGCGACGAAGTACAGGGCGAAGGGCTGGGCGAGGACCTGGCACCCGTCGCCGAATCGCCCTTCGTGGGCCGCGACCTCGAATTGAACCAGCTCAACGAGGGATGGAACACCGCGCGTGAGGGTAGGGCACATCTCTTGTTGGTGACCGGCGAACCGGGGATCGGAAAGACCCGTCTGGCACAGGAACTCGGCCGCCGCGTTCGAGCAGAGGGACACGTGGTGGCTTGGGCTCGCGCGTACGAGGCTGCGGGCAGGCTGCCGTGGGGTCCCGTGGTCGACCTACTCCGATCGGATGCTCTCCGGAGCCACATCGACACCCTCGACACGGTCTGGAGGTCCGAGCTCGCTCGTCTCCTGCCCGAACTCCTCGACGCTTCCCAGCCCCCTGGACGGAGCCAGTCGGGCGACCTGGCTCAACGCCAACGATTGTTCGATGCTGTGAGCCGAGCTATCGTCGTCGCCGACCGTCCGTGTTTGCTGATCATCGACGACCTCCAGTGGTGTGACGCCGAGACCATCGAGTTGATCGGTTTCGTCGTCCGTTCAAGACGGACGGCCCCGGTCCTCCTCGTCGGCACTGTCCGCTCGGAGGAGCTCACAGCGCATCATCCCCTTGGCGAGCTCGTCGATGCTCTGGGCCACGACCAGGCAGTGACCACCGTGCCACTCGACCCGCTCGACGAAGCCACCACTGCGACACTTGCTGCTCAGCTACGCGCGACAGACACGATTGATCCGACCGTGGCGGCACGACTCTGGAGCGAGACCGAGGGCAATCCGCTCTTTGTCATCGAAGTGCTTCGAGCCGGAATCTCCTCCGATCGAAGTCAGGCCGTGCTCACACCGACGATGCGGGCGGTGCTGCGCGCCCGACTGGGCCAACTACCTGACGATGCTCGGCGACTCGCCGAGGTGGCGGCGGTCATCGGTCGGCCCTTCTCGGTTGGTCTGATGGTCTCGGCGACCGGGATCGGTGAGCACGAGCTCGTTGATCATGTCGACGAACTCTGGCGTCGACGGATCAAGCCAAAGATTTCACCTTGCATGACGTCGAATGATACGTCGTCGGCCGCGACAGCCGACCCGTAGGTCTTGCGGATTCCTGAGACCCGAACAACTGACGGTGCATTCGGCATGGTGACGGTGTCCCACCCTCTACGAACCGACGCTGCCGTTTCGCGCCTTTGACGAGTTCGAGGCGCATCTGGCGATCGACATCGCCGACGCGGTCCCGATCGGCGACAGGGTCATGGATTGGCGCGATTCGGTCGGCTGAGCGGCGTCAGTCTTCGACGACTCGACCGCACGTGTCGGCCCAGCCCTGGTTGCAGGCACGAGCATAGAGGAAGTTCGCCGTCTGGTCGGTGATCGGGCCCTTGGTGCCACGCAGAATGATCGGAAAGTCGTCCACGGTCGGCGGCGCGCGCTCGAGCGAGCCGAGCCCAGACGCAAGCGTCTCGAGGTTCTGGCAGGCCGGCCCGAAGCCAAGGTCACACCCGCGCCGAAGCGACGCGGTCGCATCGAGAGGATCCAGCCGGCGTGGGTCCTGGCCGGCACGCGCCAGCGCGACGTGAAGCACGCCGGCTTCGTTGCATGCCCACGCCGACCCGGTTCGGCAAAACGTCAGCTGCATGTCGGCGAGATAGGGACAGGCATACGGTCGCCCTTCGCCGCACGCCTGCTGCCAGAACGGCACCCACTGGCCTGGGTGACGATCGCCCACACCCTGCGCTGCGCTCATCACGACAAACACGCCCGTCCAGAGCACGATGTAGGCAAGATTGCGCTGGCGCGGTCCCTGCCAGCGAGCCAGCACGGCGCGATCGAATCCGCCAAGCCACTTCGACAGTGCCGCACGGTCCAGCAGTTGGATCGAGAGGTTCAAGACCGGCACGAGCAACAGCTTGTCGTAAAAGGTCGGGATACCGGCGCGACCGAGCACCACGTAGAGGGCCGCCGTGCCGAGGCCGTAGAGCACCCCAAACATCATTCGTCCCAACTGTGTGCGTGGGGCTGTTGACGGGTCGGTGAACAAGAGGTGCATCCCGAGAAACACCGCGATCGGAATGTAGGAATCGTAGAAGAAGTAGACGCCAGTCGCGGCAAAGTACAGGAGGCCGAACAGGTAGGTCGCCACCACCGCTGACATCGTCATCGACGCCACACCGAAGAGGTATTGCCCAGGGAGCGCCACGAGAAACAACACGAGATAGATGTGAGGAGGATAGAACTGTGAAATCGCGATGTCCTGGCCCCACGTGAGATCGCTCGTGCCGGTGATGATGAGACCGAGGGAAAAGACCGCCAGCGGAAACGACGAGGGATTGAAGATGTGGACTCGCCGTCCCCCCTTGTTCCACCGGATCAGCTCCTTGGCCGCGAAGCCGAGCCCCACCAACACAAACTGCAGGTAGAACCACTCGTCTGCGAACCACAGGAACAGATTGATGCTAAAGATGACAGGAAAGGGACCGAACCCAAGCGTATACGCATCCCGTCGCGACCACGCGAGCAGCATGTCGAACCCGTAGGCGAAGACGAGCTGGGCGGCGATGAGAAACGCTGAGTCGTACACCGTCTGCCAGTGCCACCCCCAATACAGCAAGAAGGCGCCCTGCGCACACGCCTGGATGTAGTGCTGTTTCCGAAGGGCGATCTGGAGTGTCAGCGTTCGGCCGCTGCGCTGGGCCAGTCCGAACACCACGGCGTTCCAGGTGAGCAGTGCAGCGCCTGGCCCAAAGAAGGACCACTGAAACGCCGGATCGTAGCTGACGGTCTCAAGGAATCCGAAGGCAACGAGACCGAGGGCGAACATGGCCACCAGGCCGAAGCTCGCGATAGGCGAAAGAACGATCGGGTTGCCTTGTGACCGTGAAGCCGGCTGGTCTGGCGGGGTCTGGCGGTCGAGTGAGGCTGGCACCCTGAGTCGGCCCACAATGCTGTTGGCCCAATGGCAACGGCCAACCGGTCAGGGTCTTCCGTGAAGGCGTGAGACAGAAACCGGAGTGCGGCGTCCTAGGTCCAGGCAAGAGTCGCCGACGCGGATGGCCTCAGGGAGGCCATCCGCGCCAGCAGCATGAGCCGCAGCACCCGCGAGAAACGAGCCAGTGACAGACAGAACCGGCTCAACAGGCGAACGCGTCGATGAACGAGACTGCAGAATCCCGGATCGGGCGGTCGAACGGAATTCCGACCCGCCGCCTACTGACCTGGATCCGCGGTGTCGACACCCGGTCGGGCCAGCTCGTACGGTGCGCCGGTACCCGATGAACCCAGAAACAGCTTGGTGCCGTCGCCAAGTGTGATGTCACGGCCGTTGGCCCGATTCGTACCATCCTTCGCCTGATACCCGTCGACCATTACTTCGGTGCCGGGGAGAAGCGATTCTCTCGTGAAACCGCGCCGGAACAGCACATTCGGCGTCCCCGCCTCAAATGCCCACTCCTCGGTCGCGCCGTTGTCGAGATTCACATTTATGTGAATCCACACATGTGGGTTGACCCACTCGACCTTCGTGACGGTTCCGCTGAAGTCAACCGGCCGTTCGGCGTCGAACTCGGCAGCAAAAGCGTGATGCGCTTCCACTGGCGCTGTCGTCCCCGCCAGCCACAGGCCGAGCCCGCCGACCGCTACCACCACCGCAATCATCTGTCTCGCTCTCATCGATGTTCCTCCCTGTTCCTACCCGTTAACGGTTCCCATGATTATATCTCGTTATATCTGTTTTATCTCGGTATTCGAGCAACCTGGCCCCCCCGCTACCGTCGATACCAATCGTGGAGAGCATCGCCCTCCGGAATCTTTCGAGTAATGTCGACGATTATCGTCTCGCCTTCCCATCGCTCGACCAACTGCTCCCGGCGAAGGTGCCCATACATGAACTCCTCTGAGAACTCGATGCACGGATAGTCGAGCACCGTGGCGCTCGGCTCCAGGCGCCGATAGAGCGGCATGGCGATCGTCCAGGGCCGGGTAAAAGTGTTCGGGTCGGTCAACGTCACTTCGTACCAGATGGCATCGGGCGACAACGGGGTAAAGCGCTCGGTAAGCTCCAGGGCCTCACTGTGGAAATTACCGGCGCGGTCCAGCCAGGTCTTACCGTTGAAATAGTCGACGGTGGTCACCAGCGTGTTCCCTTCCCACCGCCCGACAGAATGTCCCATGAAGGTGTAGTCCGGGGGACCGGTGACGTCGTCCAGATGGATGACGCGCGCGGCGTTCGAAAACCCGAACGTCATGTGGATCTTGTCGGTGCTCTGGACAATCTGGAAGGGATACGGCATATACATCGCCCGCGGGATGCCGGGCAGGTAGCACTTGAGCTCCGGATCCCGATCGATCCAGTTGGCACCATTCTCTTGCTTGATGCGGAGTGCCTCCGCTGTGTACGGAATCTCACCGTCACCGCCAACGACGCCGATCGAACCTGGGACTCCGGCCGCAGCGCCCAGCGCCAGCACCGGCGCCGCGGGCACCCTGGCGAACTCGAACGGGTAGACCCCCTCCTGCATCACCATGCCGGAACGCGCCTCATGGGCTTGCAGGTCCCAATGCGCTTCATTGAGGGCCTGCCACACACCGTTGAAGTTCGGCCGCCCGTCGGGGGTCTCTGCCGGACGCTCCGGCCCCTGAGGCACTTGGCTCGCCGTCCCGGTCACCGAGACCGAGATGATCGCACCCACAACGGCAGCGACCAATGCCGTAAGAACTGTCGATCCTGTAAAACCTTTTCGCATTATTCGTTCCTTACTCCTGGCTTCTGGGTCACTACTGCTCGTCGAGCAGGCCGGTGACACACGTCGCGGTGTCCAACGAGAAGGGGTCTGGTCCGCGACCCTCTTGGAATGCCTGATCATCCATCCGCGCGCCGACCAGCAGCGCCGGCAGGCCGTAGTTGCCCTCGTGGCACCGTGGCTCGTAGTAGATCCGGTTCTCCTGGGTGCTCTGACGCTTCAGTTCCTGACGAACCGTCCACGGCTCCGTCCACACCGTCGGATCTTCAATCGTGATCTCGTAGGCGAGCGTGTCCCCGTCAATACGCGTGTACCGTTCGGTGAGCTTGCGGTGCTCGCCGGAATTACGGAACGTGGAGGTGTTCGAAAAATTCGTGGTCTCGATGACCAGTGTTTCACCCTCCCAGCGGCCCCGAGAATCCCCGTGCCGAAGGTGAACCTGGCTCGGCGGATGGTTTCCGCTCAGATTCACCAAACGCTGATACCCCTGCCCCTGCCCCGAGTCATAACCGATCGCCACCGAATCGTCACCTTGTGTGATGCGACGGAACCCAGGGAAGTCGGGTGTGACGCCTCTCATACACCGGTCGCCCAGACTCTGATCCTCAGGACCATCGTGGCGATTCATGCGCGACGTGTTGTAGAAGGGCGCCACATCGAAACGGCGCGGTGACGGCGGACCGTACTCGCCGCCCCGGCAGCCGGGTGAGTCGGTCTCGCAGGTCTCGGTGTTCTGCAGAAGCATGAGGCGCCACTCCCGCTGGACTTCGGTCAGACGCTGAGCTTCGGCTGTGAGGGCAGGAATTCTCCCGTTTGGTGGATCGACGACGAGCGATGTTCGTGGACCGGCTGGTTTGGCCGACGTGAAGACGGCATTGTACGCACCAGCCACGTCCCGGGCGGCGAGACCCGAACGCACGTTACGCCCTGGGTTGATCATGCGGGCCTGGTCCCGAGCCGCCCGCTCTTCAGGGGTCGCAAACTCTCGATCGGCGAGGTCGGGGTCCCGCTCGAACGGCGTGGAGTAGACGTCGAGCCAGATCCCCTCCAGGTTCGGATGCCCCCAGGGGGTCGTCTGCGTCTGTCCACCCAACGGCACGGCCGTGAACTGGAGAAGCACCAGCACGGTTGCAAGCGCCGTTGCCACACCGAGCGACCTCAACAGTCGTCGCCTCATACTCAAAACCTCCTGGAATCTGGGGCCGCGGATCGCAGTACTGCACGGTAGATACACCTAGACGCCGACCCCAGTCAACAACAATCTGCTCGGCAGGCGAAAACCGAGCTCTGAGTACTGTGAATGACGTGAGCGCGCATCCGGGAGGCGACTGGCGACTGACGGTAGACTGGGGCGATGCCGGCTTTCGTGTTCGGACCCTTCCATCTCGATACGGCCGCGTATCGTCTGACGCGAGACGGCAAGGTGGTCGACGCCTCGCCAAGACAGCTCGACCTCCTCGCCTATTTCGCCGCCCGCCCCTCTCAACTGGTCACCCGGGACGAGCTCTTCAAGACTCTTTGGCCCGACGTCACCGTCACCGACAACGCCCTCACCCAGCTGGTCTCAGAGCTACGACACACGCTCGGCGATCCGTCGGTGACACCGCGATATGTGCAAACGGTTGCACGACGGGGATATCGCTTCGTCGCGTCGGTTGTTCCGGCTGAACCGCGGCATCGGAGCAACGAGGCGAACTCGAGCACCCACCAGACTCGGAGTCATGAAACCTCCAACCTCGACGCGCTGCGCGCAGCCACTGAGGGACGACTCAAGCTCGAAGCACTCGACCCGGCCGAGGCAGAGACGGCGATCGAGAGTTTTGACCGCGCGATTGCCTTGGACGCTGCGTTCGCTGCCGCATACGTCGGGAAGGCGAATGCGCGTTTTTGGAAATACGAACGGACGAAGTATGGCTATCGACCGGACACGGCGTTGCTCGCCGCCGCCATCAACGATGCGCGACACGGGATCGCGCTCGCACCCGACTACGCGGAAGCCCACGCGACGCTTGCACACCTGCTCACCGCCACGGGTCGTGCAGACGAGTCGTGCGAGGCTGCGCGTGCCGCAGTCAGCTTGGAACCGCAGCAGTGGCGCCACCACTTCCGACTGGGCCATGCGTCGTGGGGTGAGACGCGACTCGACGCACTGCGCCGATGTCTGCAACTCTATCCGTCGTTTCCCTTTGCCCATTTTCAGATGGCGATGGTTTATGTCGCCCGAGAGGACCTGGACACCGCGGCCCACGTCATCAATGAAGGCGTAGCGGTCCTGGACATGGCCGGCGCCGCGCGCAGTCGGTTTCCGGCCAGCGGCTTACACTGGCTCGCCGGGTCGATACGCCTCCTGCGCGACGATGTCGACGGTGCGCTCTCTGACTTTTCGCGCGAACTCGGCACCGAGGCACCGGCGCTGTATGCCGCGGAGTTCGCTGTTGCCGCCCTCAACGGCCGCGGCTTCGCGCTCACACGCGCCGGCCACGCTGAGCAGGCCGAAGCTGCCTTTCGACACGCACTGGCCGCCAATCGGGAGCAAGCGCGGGCGCATCTCGGTCTGGCGGGTGTGGCGGGTCTGACGACTCCTGGCCAGGGCGGACGGGAGTCAGACTCTGCGGCGATCCACCTCGATGACGCTCGAGACGCGATCACTCAGCTACGCCGAGGAGGGCGAACGGTAGAAGCCGAGTTGATGACTGCGGGAACGGCGGCGATCGAGACTCGGACGGAGGACGCGGTGGCAACCCTCGAGCGGATGCTGGGGGAGGCGCCACCGGGTGCAGCAGGCTGGAGCATCCCGATTGAACCACTCCTGGAGAAGCTCAGGTCCGCTCCGTCGTTCGGTCAGATACGGCACCTTCTGGCCCGACGGGCTGAGTGAGCGGGCGGGGGTGGACCTCACTGAAACCGCTTCGCGTCCGCCGAAGCGTAGCTGGCCATCGCGCGGTCGAGCGAAACAGTCGACTCCAGCGCGTCGACGACTTCACTCAGACGCCAGACGGGAATGGCGCAGGTCATCTCTTCCGCCTTCATCCCGGTTCGCGAACGGCTGAGTGCGCATCCGACGCTGGCGGCCACCGCGCCCTGCTCTTTGGCGAGGGCGATGATATGGCATTGCGGCTTCCCTTCGATCTGCAGGTCCGGAAACGCATCCTTCAAGATCATCAGCGCCAGACCATTGATCCGCAACAAGACAACGTCAGGCTCGGTCCGACTCTCGGCCAAGGGACCATACACGACGGTACCAGGTCTAGTTGTCACCACCGGTAGCTTCTCCACCGCGGCCGCGTCGACCCACCCCGACTCCAGCACGGCGCCGACATCGTCTTTCGTCGCGGCCTCCTCGAGCGTGAGAAACCCGTGGGTCAGGCTCCCAACCGAGCAGTTGGCATGGTCAGCGGCCGTGGTCGCAAACGATTCGGTCGCGCCGCGAATCCAGAACACGCATCCCGCCGGAACCTGTCCGGTTCGCCCGCTCGCATTCGGCTCTGGGTATTCGTCATCAAGCCTGGCCACCGGCGCAGCCTGGCCCTGGGCCAGAAAGGAAATCGCGATCGGCGGCGCATACGGCTTGAGTGTCGCCACCAGCCGGTCGTTGAGCGACCGCCAATCCCGCTGTCCTGCACTCGTTCCGCTCTTGCCGTCCGGCATGATTCTCCGCTCCTGTTCCCTTGTGGCTCGTGACGATCCGACAGCCCGCCAGGTCGGTCGTGGATTCGACGCTTCGTGCTCGGCCGCGCTCCTGCGAAGCGGTCGAACGGCTCCCCACTATACAGAAGAGAACGAAGGGCGGCAGCGAAGCTATTGTGGCGGCTGGGGTGGCGGCAGCGTGAGCAGGTATTGCCGGTCACGGAGGTCGCGACTAAGACGCTCGTGGCGGCGGCGCCACTCCTCGAACCCTTTGGCGATCGAGCGGAGGAGGCGAGCCTTGTGAGAAAACGGCTCCTGCACGGCGGCGCGGGTGAAGAACCCAGAGCCCAGCTGCGCGTACCATCGAATGTTGTAGCGTCGACGCATCTGCTCTTCAAAGAAACCTGCGAGCAGAAGGCATTGCGCGCCAGCGGTCTCCATCATCGCCCCATCCAACCGGAGAGTGGTGTCGAGAACGAAGTTGTCGAAGATGGTGCCAAGGGATGCAGGCGCTGGGATCTCTCCGTGAGCCTGCGTCGACACCTGAGCGTAGTGCGCCAACACGCTGGCGTTGTACAGCAACTCCTGTCGGTCAACCGACGGTCCGGAAACGTCCCTCAGCCCGACGATGAAGAAATCCAGCGTCTGCCGGTGGTCGCTGGCCAGTAAGCCCCTGAGTAGTCCCATTCGACTGCCCGCGGTGACTGTCGTACTCCGTGCGGCCTCCCGCACACATGAGCAGCAACTCGCGTGCCATGCGGCGACTTGTCGCGGATTGCGACCGAAGAGGGCGGCGCTGGCGTGCCGAAGCGGGGAACACCGTGCAAGTCCCATTGACGGCCGCTCACGGCCAAGCCACCGTTAGGGGCACTGTCCTTGAATCAGGGCACCGTTTCGATCACATGTCTGGCGATCGATCGTGCCTACAGAGCCGACGATCCGACCTGGATCTGAGAACCTATCTCATACAACCGCCGTGTCGATGAGATAGGTTCTCGTGCGGTGCACTAGTTTTCCAGGGCGCGCGCAGGGGATAGACTCGGCATCCATTTTCGAGTTGCGAAAACGCTCCTCGATGTCGAGCTCTGACAAACCAAGGTCTTTGAGTTGAAGCCGAAGCTCCGGTTCTGAACGTGCCAGACTTGGTTCCAGGCCGGCCTCGATGAGCGAGGCATCGTGCGCCGAGAGCGCGAACCACTCGCGTTCGGCCGTCTTCACGCCAACTACAAGAAAGTGATCACTGGTCATCTAGTCACCTCGATCATCGCAGCCGCCGGTGGACCCTTCGCACAGAGACCACGGGCATGACGACCCGTCGCTGGGAGGATCGGGCAGGAGGCCGGGGGGAACGGCCGGGAGGGTTAGGCTGTCGCGTTCGCAGTGTAGAACGGGATCGACGCCGCGTCAATCGTCCCCGGACCGAGCCGCAACCGTGACGTCGTGGCCTTCGTCGTCGACACGAACCGCAACCGTCACGGTGAGCGTGATCGGCTGACAGCACACCTGGCAGTCTTCGACGTACTCCTGCCGCCGCACGGAACAGTCGATGGCAACCTCGAGCATCTCTCCGCAGTATGGGCAGTAAATCTGCTCGGTCTCCATCATGCCGGCCGATTGCCGGGATGGCTACTGATCGGGTTCAAGCTCGGCCGCTTCCGTGATCACCCAATCGCCGCCCGACTTTCTGAGCACGAAACTCAGGACGAAGGGTTCACTCCACGTGCTGCTCCCCTGGCACAGCACCGGAACAAACGCCGTGGCGCTGGCGCGTTCACATCGCGCGCCAAAGCGCACCAGCTCATTCTGAATCTCGACCCGGAACGACTCGTCACACGCGGCGGTCACGACCTGAGGCCTGACGGCCGTCGACTCGAATCTGAATGCGCTCAGAGTGTCCAACACCGACGGGAGCTCTTCCGAGCACGTCGGGTTGGCCCGTAGCTCGGCGAGGATCTCGACAACGCTCGCATGCGGCGGGTCCGACGCTGCGAGCAGGGCGACTGCGCCGTCGTGGTTGCCCGCGGCGGCCATCTCGAGAGCCTGTCTCGAGACGTCCGCACCGTCATCCGCCCACGCCGCCTCGACATCATCACGCGCCGCATCGACGAAACCATGAATCGGCTGAAACCCGCCGACCAAGGGCCAGCGCCTCGCCGAAGTTACCTGCCTCAGCAAGCTGTCGTGCCTGGGTCGCGGTCTCCTGCGCCGCGTCGTTCCAGGCGCGCTCGACCTGCCCACGGGATATCGGCACCCGGCGGTCGGACCGGGTCAGCCGATCGAGCCGAGCAAACGCCTCGACGAAGTCACCCGCCGCGGAAAGGTCACCCACCGACGCCAGGGCGGTCTCGACTGGATCGATGACCGGCTCACCCGCAACAATCGATGCAGACGTCAAGTCCCGGGGACGAACTGGTGACAACGGGACCTCTCGCGCCACCGCGGCTCGATCTAGGCCCTGCGGCGGCGGTGACGACGCGGCCGTTGCCGGGGCCGGCGACGGGCCGGACGGCACGATCCACCAGAGGACAACGGTAAGGACGGCGACCACACCAGCCCCGATCTGGACCCGGCGGTCCATCGATGCGCGGCGAGCCGCCGACACGACGGTGGCCAGCTGCACGTCGAACTGCCGCCGCATCTGTTCATGGCGTTCCTTCCGCCGCCTCGCGGCCGCTTCGAGCGCTTCGATACGCCGGGCTGCTGCGTCATGCTTCAGTGCCCGAAGACGCGCGGTCTGCGTCGCCGTGGCGACGCTCGGGTCAACATCTTCGAGTGCCTTCAACGCGTGGTCGAACCGCCCAGCGCGCAACGCCTCGTCTGCAGTAACGAGCCACGTGTTGACCGCCTCCTGGGCCGCCTTGCGCTTCGCGACCGCCTCAGCTTCGCGACGCTCATCTGCCGCGGTGGCCAGCTGCTCGATTTCTTCGCGGAGCGCGGCCGCCTCCGGGTGGTCATCCCACAACGCGAGGGTGGCATCAACCCGCCCGAGGGCGCCCGGGTAATCCTCCTCTGCTTTTCGCCGACGCGCATCACCAAGAAAGCGCTCGACCTCAGCGTGGCGCCGCGCGGCCAGTTGACCGCGCTCGACGTCGTCACTGAGCGAGGGGAGGTCCGGAGTCAGCGGGGCGCGCAATCGAAGCCGCATCATCCCAGCGCTCGTCCGCGATTGCCGCGTGGACCGCCCTTGCTGCGCCGCTGCGTCCGACTCGAGACCGCGCGCGATCTCGGCAGCCTTGGCCCGAAGCTCTGCCAGCGTCTCGGCCACACTCGGCTGTGTCGCGCACAACGGCTCGAGCCGTTCGAACGCAGCCGTGTGATCGCCCTCCTCGAATTCGCGCCGCGCGACCTCGATGGCCTGACGCGCCTTGCGGTCAGCCGCTTCCAGACGTCGGCGTCCATCGGTCGCCTTCAGAGCTTGCCGTTTGAGCGTGGCAGCTTCCGAGTGGTCCGGGTCCCACACCAGCACTTCACTCGCAGCCCGCAGCGCCGCCTCCGGCGCACCGGCCCTGAGAGCCTCGCGCGCTTGAACGAGTGCCCGCTCGATCAACTCTGAACGCTCACGCCGGCGGGCCCGCTCGTCGAAGGCTTCGACTACCGTGCGGCGCAGGTCGATGGCGGCGGCCGCGTCGGGCTGTAATTCGAGGGCCTGGTCGACACTCCCCAGAGCCTCGGTCAGCGCCTCGGACGCGAGCTGACCACGCGCATCCGATACATGCCGGCTGAAGTCGTGCTCGTCCTGAGCCTCGGTCAGCGCCTCGAGTAATTTGACGACCTGCGTGTCGTCAACGTCGAGAAGTGAGGCCTCTTCGGCGGCGATCTGCGCCGACTCGACGTCACCCCGATCCAACGCCGCGTGCGCTGCCTCGACGTGGGCCATCACCTTGGCCCTGCGCAGCGCGTCGAGCCGGTTGCTGTCTGTCGTCGGCCGCGACTTCTTCTTGGCCGCCGGTTGGGGCGTTGGAACCGGCATCGTGGTGTCGGCGTCTGTCAGCGCGAGGTGCTGGCGAAAGTCAGCCAAGTCGCGGCCCAACGACTTCAGACTCTGATACCGCTCGGTTGGGTCGCGTGCCAGCGCCTTGCTGACGATGTCGCTCAGGCGCGGGTCGAGGGTGGCATCGATCTGTGTGAGCGGGGCCGGCGATTCATTGAGAATGCTCGGAAGAACCACCTGCCATTCCTTGCCGGGAAAGGCCTGCCGGTAGGCGATCGTCTCGTAGATCACCGCCCCGACCGCGAAGATATCGCTCCGCTGATCGACGGTCTGTCCCGACGCTTGCTCAGGTGACATGTAGTTTGGCGTCCCGATCATGGTACCGACTTCGGTCAGCCCGGAATCGCCAGAGCCCCTGGCAATACCGAAGTCAAGGATCTTCAGCCCGTCGGTTCCACTCGTGACCATCAAGTTCGCCGGTTTGATGTCACGATGGACCAGGCCTTCATTGTGCGCGTAGTCCAAACCCGCACACAGATCCTCCATCAGAGTCAGCTTGCCTACGATCGACAGTGGGGCTCGACGACCGATCACCTCGCCAAGCGTTTCGCCCTTGACGTACTCCATGGCGATAAACGGCTGGCCCTGGTGCTCACCGACGTCGTAAACGGTGACGATGTGCGGGTGTTGGAGCCGACCGGCGGAGCGCGCCTCTCGCAGGAAGCGCGCGCGCGTTTCCTCGTTGTCGACCCTCAGAAGCTTGAGGGCAACGAGTCGGTCAATGGCAGGGTCGAGCGCCAGAAACAGAGCACCCATACCCCCTTGACCGATGCGTTGACGCACCTCGTAGCGGCCGATGGCTGGGGGCAGTGGCTGCATAGCGAGCGACGATGACGTATGGGATGTTAGGTCTGTAGCCTGCTCTCAAATCGCAACTTTACAATGTGATCGGCATCGAGACAACACGCCAAAGGGCCGCCTACGACTCTGTAAATTAGTGCGAAGAAAACCGGGTCAACGCGCCATCCTCATCGAACGCGATCACGTCGTAGGGCTGGGGATTTGGCCCCTCCATACCCGGCGACCCGACCGGCATACCCGGCACCGCGATCCCCGTGATCGCCGGACGGTCCGCAAGAAGGCGCTTGACATCCTCCGCTGGCACGTGGCCTTCGATGACGTACCCGTCAACGATTGCCGTGTGACACGATGTCACCCGTTCCGGGACCCCAGTTATTTCCTTGACCCGATTGATGTTCGGTACGTCCGTGGCCTTGACCGTAAACCCGTGCTCTTCAAGATGTGCGACCCACATCGAGCAACAGCCTCAGGTCGGGGACTTGTAGACCTCGACGACCGGCTCCTCCTGTCCGGGTGCCGCGCCAACCGCAATCCCCGCAACGACCAAACAGCACGACATGATCAGAATGGCTAACCGCATCGAAAGGGTCCCTCCATCGTTCAGATTATTGATCGAACGCCACTCAGGGTCACAAGGCCTCTCCAAGTCGACCCACGTTGTGTCCCGGCTAACGGTCGCCGCGCTTCGAGCCGGAGAACTGGCGGTGATGGCCCTGCGACTGCGCCATCCCGGCCGGTCCTTTGCTGCCCCTCCCGGCCCCGGGCGAGGCATCATCGATGATGTCGACCTCTCCGGCCTCCACCATACGCTGCACCGACTCCCGTTCGGCGTCGTGCGTGGCAATCTGACCTTCCTTGGAGGGCCCCAATCGCAGCACCCGCCCCTGCGAGAGCTTAATCTTCAACGGCCGACGAGTCTTGTTAAGAATAGTCTTCATGACGTCACGCGCGGACAAAAGGGATACAGCGCCGGCCGAATGCCGACGGAGATCATGTCCACGACACTCGTGTCCTAGTCCCGGAAGTTGATGTATTGGAGCGGGAGCTCGACGTCGGCGTCCTTGAGGAGACCGATGACTTCCTGGAGGATATCCCGCTTTTTTCCGGTGACCCTCAACTGATCACCCTGGATCGCAATCTGGACCTTGAGCTTGGTCTGTTTGACCATCTTCACAAGCTGCCGTGCCAGATCGGCGTCGATTCCCTGACGCACACGGACAATCTGCCATGCGTCACTCACGTTCGTCTGCACGGCGTCGCGCGCCAAACAACGAATATTGACCTTACGACTCGCGAGTTTGCTGGTCAGAATGTCATACATCTGATTGAGCTGAAACTCGTCGGGCGCGCGCATCGTGATCTGACTCGTCTCGAGCTCGAACTTGGCGTTCTTCCCCTTGAAATCGAACCGGGTATCGATCTCCCGGCTCGCCTGGTTGACCGCGTTGGTCACTTCGCTCAGATTGACTTCTGACACAACGTCAAATGATGGCACACGCCCCCCGCGGTCTCACGGCGCCGATTGTACGGCCAGCAAAGACGAAGCAAGTTGAATTCGAAACAGCAGAGTTAGCCGTCCAACTTCACGACGTTCTCTGCGGCTGGTCCCTTTTGGCCCTGCACGACGTCGAACTCCACCCGCTGACCTTCGATCAGGCTCTTGAAACCCTCTCCCTGGATAGCCGAATGATGAACGAAGACGTCCTTCTCGCCATCGTCGCGGGTCAAGAACCCGTACCCTTTACTGTCGTTAAACCACTTGACTGTTCCAGTCGTCGGCATGTCCTCACTCCACTGGGTTACTCGTCGGAGTTCGGACCTACCCGTACTGCCGACTACCGATGATGTGCAGACTCTCTGCACGTCGATGGCATCGCACCCGCGATGCCGACTCACATGTGCAACTATGCCTCGCTCTGATTCCCTCGGATCGATCGGGTCACGAGGTTCTTGAGGAGCGAGACCTTGTAGCCGTTGTGTGCCAACGGCTTGACGCCGCGGATCGCAATCTGCCCCGCCTGCTCCGCCGTCTGGTCGGTCACCTGCTGTCCCCGCACCGCATCTTCCACCGCCGTCAGCCGCACCGGCGTCGGGGCCATCCCGTTCACCACCACTCGGATGTCCTCAATCACCCCGCCGCTCACCTTCGCCGCCGAGGCCACACTCCCCAACGCAAAGTCCCACACCTGCCGGTCCCGGCTCTTCTCAAAGTAGAACCGCGCCCCCGCCCACGTCGACGGAATCCGCACCGCCGTCAGCAGGTCGCCCGGCTCCAGCACCGTCATCCGCTCAATGTCCACCTCGGGGCCCACAAAAAACGCCGCCGCGTCCACCACCCGCTCGCCGCTCCCGTTCCGCACCACCATCTGCGCATCCAACGCCATCAGCGCCGGCGCCGTGTCCGACGGATTCACCGCCACACACCGACTCGCCCCCAGCACACAGTGCTCCCGGTTCATCGCCGTCGGCGTATCCGCATAGCAGATGTTGCCCCCCGCCCGGTAACAGTTCCACCCGTCCCGGTAATACCAGCACCGCGTGTCCTGGCTCAGGTTCCCGCCCAGCGTCCCCTGATTCCGGATCTGCGGCGAGGCCACCACCGCCGCCGCGTCTGCCAGCAGCTGATACTGCTCCTGCACCGCACTATGCCGCACCACCTCGCTCAGCGGCGTCATCGCCCCGATCTCGAGGCCGGTACCCGACGCCTGGATCTCCCGTAACGCCGGGATGTTCCCGAGATCCACGACCACCGACGGCCGTTTCACCCGGTCCTTCAGCCAATCCCACGTATCCAGCCCGCCGGCCAGGACCCAGGCCTCCGCACCATACTGATTCAGCAACCCCAGCGCAGCGTCGGTGCTGGCCGGTTGGAAGAGCTCGAAAGCCGGCATGTTGTCGCGTATTACCGCCATGGGTTCTCTCTCCCGGTGGGCCGGTCGGTCGACCGGCTCACCATCTGTCTGTCTCCGTCAGTTCGTCATCATCCGATACGACTACGTGTGCGTCGCCAACCGGGAGTGCGGCTCCGGTAGCCCCTCCAGCTTGGTCAAGATCATGTCGGTCATGATCGGGGTGCGGTTGAAGTACCCGTCCTCGCCGAGCGCATTCGCCACGGCGCAGAGTACCGCCCCAGCACCGGCGCCCTGCGGCGCTTCGCCGATCCCGCGGGCCCCCAATGGATTGAAGGGATCCGGCTCGCCGGCCGCCACCCATGCCATCTCTCGCTCATGGGGCACGTCGAGAATCGTCGGTGGCCGATTCGAATAGAACCGCTTCGACACGTGCAGCCCCCACCGACGGTCGTAGACCCACTTCTGCCCGCGGGCGACCCCGAAACCTTGGACGCCGCCGCCGTGCAACTGCGCCGCAAACGTCCGAGGATTGACAACCGTGCCGGCATCGGACGAGACCTTGTAGTCCTTCAGTGCGATACCGCCGGTCTCGAGGTCAACCTCGACTTCGGCAAACCCGATCGCGTAGGACATGTTCCGGCCACCGGTCTCGAAGTTGTCCTGTGCCACACCCATCAGCCCGAGACCCGCCAAGGCGTTTGCCGACGCGACCGTCATGTCGTTGATACCCTCAGGTAGCTCGTGCCCGTCGTACTGACCGCCCAGCGCGACCGCCCGCTCGGCTGCACGCGCGAATGTCATCCCCTGCGACCGATTCCCCCGGCGGAACACCCGTCCGTCGGCGACGTCGTAGCTGTCGGGAGCGCCGCCGAGATCGCGCGCCGCAATCTCTTGGAGCTTCCGTTTGGCATCCAGACCGGCGGCCCAGTTCGCACGGGTGTGCGCATGAGTGGTCATCGAACCACCCTGAATACAGCTCCACGGCAGATGCTTGCTCGTGTCGCCCCAGACGACTTCGGCTTGTTCCCAATCGGTCTGGAGCGCTTCCATGGCGGCGCGCGCCGTGTCGAAGACCGACTCGGTGCCCAGGTTCCCGATCCCCTGCTGGATGTAGACCCTCCCATCGGGTCGAATAGTCAGCAGACCGTCCATGCCCGACGACCCGGCCGCATACGAACTCAGGGCGACGCCGACACCAGTCACCTTAGTTCCGTTACGCTGACCACTCTTGGCTTTCATCGCCTGCCAATCGAACGCCTCGGCTCCCTTGTCGACGGCCTCCCGCACGAACGCACTCGACACATTGCCCTGCACGCCCTGACGTGGTCGGCCAAAGATCGCCTGTCCCGACGGGGCGTTGATCTTGATCATCTCGAGCTGATCGATCCCCAGCTGCTGCGCCGCTTTGTCCATGATCGGGGCGATCATCGTTACCGCTTGCACGCCACCCGGCCCACGCTGCGCGCCGCGAGGCGGTGTGTTCGTATACACCGACAGGCCACGCATCCGCATGTTTAGGGGTTGATGCATGAGTGAGGCTTGATCGCCCGCCGCCATGAAGTCGCCGGACTTTCCGTAGGGACCGCCGTCCTGCACAATCAGCATGTCGAGCGCGGTCACTCGGCCGTCTGCCCTGTAGCCAACCTTGATGCGTGCCTGATTACCTGGTCGCGACCGCCCGATGAAATTCTCCTCCTGGCGGTTGATCCGCATCATCACCGGCTTGCCGGCCTTCTGCGATAACAGAGCGGGAATCCCGCTCTGGATGGAACCGGAGGCCTTGCCCCCAAACCCACCGCCACAGTACTCCGCCACCAGCACAACATCGTCGGGAGAAGCGTTGATCCAGCGGGCCGCGGGCCCGTGGGTGCGGGCCGTGCTCTGCGTCGACACATGCAGATAGCATTTGCCGTTCTGCCAGTACGCCATCGCGCTCCGGCTTTCGAGCGGTTGGTGCGACAGCGACTGCATGAACACTGTCTCGTCCAGAATGAGGTCGGCCTCGGCGAAACCGGCCTCGACATCGCCAATCTCCCACTCGTCGGTCACCTCACCATCCATCGGCAGCGTGCCGCGATCGACCTCGGACCAATCCACATTGGTCCACTTCACGTCAAGCAGCTCCCGGCCCGCCAGCGTGTTCCCGTCGAGACGAGCGTTCGACCCACCGGGACGAAGACTGTCCAGCGGGTCGAGTGCAAACGGCAACGGTTCGAGATCGATCCGCACCTGCTCGATCGCATCGGCCGCCGCTTCTTCGGTCACCGCCGCAATCGCCAGGATCGGCTCCCCCTCGTAGAGCGGCTCGTTCGTCAGCATCTGCTCACCCGGCGCCTCGATCTCCGGGAGATCGTCGGCCGTGAGAATCGCCTCCACCCCCGGCATCGCCATCGCCGCGCTCGTGTCCAGATTGCGGACCCGGCCATGCGGCATCGGGCTTAGCAGCAGCTTCGTGAAGAGCATGCCTTCCGCCCGAAAGTCTTCGGCATACTTCGCCCGCCCCGTCACCTTCGCCACCAGGTCCGGCGTCGAGTAGTCTTTTCCGATCAACTTATAGTCGGCCACGTCAGACTCCTTTTTCTTCTTTCAGACGGGGCTTCGCCCCGAACCCCAACGTTGCCCTCGTGGGGGCCCGCTGCCCCACGCCGGGCGCCGCGCCGGGCGCGCCGATACTCACCGACGGGGCTTCGCCCCGAACCCCGTCACCCTCGTTACGAAGTCGGGACTACGCACGACCCGCCCGACTGAGTTCCGCGGCCCGTTCCGCGACGTTCAAGATCTTGTTGTAGTCCGCACACCGGCACAGGTTCCCCGACAGATACTGCGCCGCTTCCGCGCGCGTCGCCGTCGGGTTCGCCTCGACCAGTGCCACCATGTTCATCACAAAGCCCGGCATGCAGAACGCACACTGGAACCCTTGCTCGTCAACCACCGCTTGCTGCACCGGATGCAGCGTCCCATCCGCCGCCTCCAGCCCTTCAATCGTCTGCACCGCCCGCCCCCGTACCTGATGCGTCAGCATCGAGCACGAGTAGTGCGGTACGCCAGCCACCAGCACCGTACACGCCCCGCACTCCGACCGGTCGCACCCGATCTTCGTCCCCGTCAACCCCAGCTTGTACCGCAGCGTCGTCGCCAGCGTCTCCTGCGGCAACACATCCACCCGCCGCTGCTGCCCGTTGACCGTCAACGTCACCAGCCGCTCCACCGCCCCCGGCGCCTGCGCCCGCGCCACCGTGCCATCCCGAAACACGTAGCTCGACGCCGACACGCTCGCGCCCGTCGCGATCACCCCTTTGATAAACGTGCGCCGCGAAAAGCCGTCCGGTGCTGTGTCTTCCTGCTGACTCTGTGCTACGTCTCCCATGAGACGACCTCCTCAGGACATCGGGGCCCGCCACTGCCACACTGACTACTCAGGACTCACTGCAAACTACCAGCGCCGGGGCCGCATTGCAACATTTTCTGCCCGGATCCCTACTGTGGGTTCATCTCCAGATAGTCCTCGATAAAGCTATCGACTATCTGAATGACAACCTGTTCAACCTGGGGAAGATTGGCTGTTCCAACGGTGCCAAGACTCCCGACGTCCCAGACATCGGCCAAGGTACGAAGCTGGTTGCCCTCGATTGTGACCAGCTGCTGTACCGCCACCTCGACACAGTAGGCATACAGACCGGTCGCGCCTAGGTGGGTGTCAACACTGACGTACAAATCGGCCGCATTCCGCGAATTCCCGAGCGGCACCCGGCGCCCCTCTAGCCGACGCTCGATCGCAGACTCGAGAGTGCGTCGCGTAAGGCCGGCGGCCTCGGCGTCGTCAGTCAGGTCCTCGACAACGACATTGATCTCGCGAATATCTGTGAGATTCTCACGTTCGTCTTCGTCCTGACCAACCAGCGTGGCGCAGTCACCGAACGCAAGCACCGCGGCGACGACCCACGCCGATCGGGCGGTGAGTATCCTCATTGGGTCTCCCCTCTACGGTGTGGCAGGCTGCTGGTCCTAAGTAAGGGCGGCGCGATTCAATCGCCTCGAGCACGTTCCTCGGCAACCTTCACTGGCCTTTAGTGACCTCTAGTGACCTTTTAGTACCAGGGGCTGGTAATAAACTCGTTGTAGACGGTGCGTGCACGACGAGCCACGTCGTGTGCCGTAGCCGCCTCAAGCGTATCGAGGTTCATGAGACTGACTACCGCGTCGCCCGGCGTGTGAACGACCTCCACGAGCTCGACGATCGCAGGAAACTCCTGGCGGAGCATCCGGTCGAGTAGGTTGTACAGCTGCTCCGGATGCTTGGTCGGGCTGCTCGAATCCAACCTGAACTCAACCGTATCGGGGGGCCTTGTCTTCTCATCAGTCATCTCAGTCGTCGTCCTGGCAAAGGCGTGCCTGATGCACTCACGGCCTCAAGTATAGCGCCCCGTCCCCTTCGGCCAGAGGGAAGACTAAAGGGACGCGCGGGCGCCCAAAGTCGTCCTCGATGGTGACTTAAGTTCGGCGTTTGTCCTGTGGGGAAGACGTATGGGCGTCACGAGGTCGAACATCCGGGCAATCTGGGCCGGTCGGTGGCAGGCACGAGTCTTGAAACACTGACACCATGTCTGTAGGCGGGAGATCGACGTCTGCTTGTCGAAAACAGGTGTCATGAAACAGCAGATTGCAGGATTCTTGGGCGAGCTGGCCGAGGAGTTGGGTTGGGCGCCAGACCTGGATCAGGCGAGGGTCAGACCGGAGATGTCGCAGCCGGAACAGCCACAGACGCCGGCCGTCCCCGCCCCTGACCCACGGGACCTCCGTAGTTTGACGACGCCGGTCGAACGTATGCGGGGAGAGCTCCAACAGCTCCGCGCAACCGTGAAGCACCTTGGTTCTGAGGTCACTCAGCTGCGCGCGCAGATGGCACACTTGCGTCGTCTTCCCGTACCGCCTGACGCCGATGATCCCGATGTCGCAGAGGCCGCAGGGAGTGGTATCGAAGTGGCCGCAGCCGCCCCGGTTGAACCGTCTCGGACCGACGGCGAGGCGGTCTCGACCACGGAAGCCGGAGTGCCAGAAGCCCGCCCCTGGCCGCCTCAACTCGTGACCAGACCTGCGGCAGAAGCTGCAGCGGCCGTCTCCGGCCAGCAGCCTGTCGCCGATCGGCCGCCCGTCGCGGAGGCGCCGCCTGCCCACGAGCCTGTCGAGCAGAGCGAGAACGTCGAGAGTGCCGTCAACCGCGCGGCGGACGACACAGCGCCAGAAGCGACGCCGGCCGACCCGGCCGCTGGGTCGGTCGATCAACAACCTGCCGCACAAGAGACGGCAACCACCTCGACCGTGGAAGAGGTTGATGAGGCGGAATCCGGCCTCGAGCTATTCGCGTCGGAGCCCGCCTCAGGTGGAGATGACCAATCGCATGACGAGACTCCGAGTGGCGCGGGGGTGAAGGACTCGACCGATGTGAAGAGATCGGGGAAGTCGCTCTACCGACGGATGGGTAGCGGCACGAGCTAGTGTCCTAGCAGCCCGTGGTGCGCGTCACACTCGCAGTGACGTCTCTTCCTTCCTTACGGAGCGCCCGTCACTCCACACTCGAGACATGGCGTACGACGAGCAGCTCGCTGACAGGGTTCGGGCGGTGCTCGCCACCTGGCGAGGAGTGTCAGAGAAGCGGATGTTCGGCGGTTTGACCTTTCTCATCGATGGACACACCTGCTGCGGAATCGTGGGAGACGAGCTCATGGTTTGCGTGGGGCCTCTCGCCTACGTTACCGCGCTCGCGAAACGCCGCGCCCGCGAGATGGACTTCACAGGTCGACCGCTCCGGGGCTACGTATACGTCGCGCGAGAAGGTCTCCGGACAGATCAAGCAGTGCGATCGTGGGTCGAGTGGGGAGTGACATTCACACAGTCACTTCCGCCAAAATCGCCGAAGCGCCGTCAACCACGGGGCGCGCGACACCCGGGACGCGCCCGCCTGGCACCGCGTCCAGACCTCGACTTACAGCCGCCCGGGCCGCGCTGGCCTAGCGGCCGGCCACTGGTGTCGCGCCTGCGACAGACCGATAAGCCGATTCAGGAGGATCGGTGAATCGCCAGCCTACGACGCTCCGCGTCTGTTTCCTCGCCGCCATCGCAATCGGTCTTACCCCAATGGGTGGAGCAGGGAGGACATTCGCTCAGACCACACCTGAACGCAACGCTCTCGTCGAGGTCTCGGTGATGAGCTCGGTCGACCAGGTTGTCGTCGGCTTGGTCGGCAACAGGGCGCTGTCGGGCGAGGTGCAGGAAATCAGGGTCGCCCCGTTTCGGATCTTCGTCGATTTCGTCGATGTCGTGCCACAAGTGGACGCGGTGACACCAGTCCATCAGGGGGGAGTCACGCAGGTGCGTGTGGCGCTGAACCAGACCGACCCGCCGGTCACCCGGGTCGTCCTCGATCTGACCCACTGGTCAACGTACCGGGTGGAAGCAGACGCGGATGACCACGAGTTCCGAATCCTCGTCGGCCCCGGCGCGTCCTCAACGACCATGCGACCGGACGCACCGGTGGAACCGACGGCTCCGGCCAGCCTTGGTGTCCCGTCGACCGTCTTGGAGGAGTACGCCGACTGGTTCGTGCGGCTCACTCAAGACATCGAACGCTTGCTGTCACCCCAGGCCGCGCGCAACGCGGTGGAAGACACACCGCCGGAGATGCTTGGTCTCGAGTGGCAGCGCCTGCAATACGAGCTGGAGATGGTCACTCCTCCGGTCTCGCTACAGGTCGCACATGACCTGGTCGAGACCGCCATTGGACTCGGTCGGGTCGGTATGACCACACGACTCGATGACCCCACACCCGCGGGTGACCGTGCCGCGGCGCGCGCAGGTGCGGCGCTGCTGGTAGCGCGAGCGCGCCGCCTCGTCGACGTCGAGCTCGCCACGAGCTCGCGCAGCGATCCCTAACTGTACTAGCAGCCCGTGGTGAAAGCACCACCGAACGACGGGTCGGCCCAGACATGGCAGTGCCCCACGCGGAGGTCGGCGGCGGCGATGGTAGGTCGAGATAAGATCCACGGCGCGCCCCAACGCGTCTCCGGGAGTCGCATGAGCGACCACAACAGCCGAAGACACGCCACCGCATGCCCCTGAAGACTGCGGGGTGTCCCGACACCCGTGAGCGTCCGCATCAGCAACCCAAGGTTCAGTCCAGCAACGTGCAGCAGGACGCGTTTGAGGATGTTGTCGTGCCCCCGCAGGTATACGCGGCGTAGCCGCCCGGTGGCATAGAGATGGGCAAAGGGGCGTTCGAGTCGTTCCCCGCGCCGGCGCAGCAGGCGTTGCCCGCGCGCGCCGCGAAGACGCCGACGGTTTCGGTAGACGGCGTCGCGCGCCTCCGCCTTGTCTTTCCACTTACGCCTGCCGCGATCTGGTTCCGAGATGTAGCTGCGGAGGCCGATGGCTTCAAGATCGACGAGTTCCTGGTTGCTGTGATAGCCCTTGTCCCCGACGACCTCGGCAAGACGGCCCGCAGGCACCACGGTCTCGATGTGCTCCGCCGCGGTGATCAGCGTCGCGCGGCTCGTCGCCACATCGCCTTCATCGGCGTCCTGCACCGTCACCGCCACGACCGCGCCGGTGTCGAGGTCGACCGCCTGCTCCGCCTTGTGCGCGAGGTGCGTGCGGCCGTCCTTCATCTTGGTGATTCTTGCGTCAGGATCGTGCGGATGGGTCCAGTCGTCGTTCGAGCCTTTCTTCTTCCGCTTCCGATCGATGCGCGCCAGATCGGCACGCGTCGGGGTCTCAATCCCCGAGGCCTGGGCGAGCTGGATCAAGAAGTCCTGATACGCCTCGCCGGTGTCGCGCCGCACGATACTTCGCAGGGCGGCGTTCGCTTCCAGCGTCGTCGCATCGATACCGATCGTCTTGCCCTTGACAAGCTTCGCCTCAGCCAGTCGCTGCAACACCCACGCGAAGACAGCCTGATGCGTTTCCAGGTCGATCAGCCGACGCGTCCGCGAGACCGTCGAATGATCCGGCGGCGCTTCGTGCAGCTCCAGCCCCAAGAAGCTCCGCACGCTCAACGACTCGGCCGCCCGCCACGCGATCGCCCGCTCGGAGTCGAGCCCTTCGAAGTACCCGAGCAGCAACACGCGGAAATACCGGCCGGGCGGCAAACTCGGCCGGCCGATCTCATCCGCGTAGAATCGCTGACAGAGCGACTCGACGTACCCGTCGAAATCCGCTCTCTCGAGAATGTGATTCAGTCGCGTGTAGAACGGGTGCGCGGCGCTGCGAGGCAGATCTTGTGCGGCGACCCACATCGACGTCTGCTTGGGACGTCGCCGTCGTTTGCCCATGGCCATGCGCGTCAGTGGAGTACGCATGATCACTTCTGGCGATCGATCTAATTCGGTGACTTTCACCACGGGCTGCTAGGTGGTTTGGTGCTGCTCCAGAGCGGCGTCAACCAAAGCCTAGGCGATGCCTCGTACGAGGCCAAATGGGACGCCTACAACAGCGAGAACCTCCTGGCCCGAAGCCTGCATCCCCACGCATACCAGAACAACCCGAGCTTCCGGAGCCTGTTGGAGCGGACGGGCCTCCCTTTCCGGCATTACGACGCGTTCGGACCGGAGGCGCAGGCTGAGCGGCAGGAGCTGTACATACGCCTTGCCGAGTGGGTCTGGAACCCATCTCGGCTAGACCTCGACGGAGAGAAGCCGCCCGTCCCCGATCCGATCGAAGACCCGGACGACGAAGCCCAGGAGGTCGTCGACCGCCCGGACCGACACGAGGCGAGGCAGGCGTTCTGGACGGCCCTGCTCGCGCGCGCCAATGAACAATCGGACCTCCATGCCCGAATCTCTGCCAACCGGTACAGCTGGCTGGGGACGAGACGACACGGCCAGTGGTGGAACTACTCTGTGCTCCAGGATGAAACTTGCGCGGAGTTGTACATTGACGATCCGGTCGCGACGGACAACAAAGCCCTTTTCGATTTCCTCCATGCACAGCGTGCCGCGGTCGAGGCGGCGTTCGGCGGACCCCTCACCTGGCAGCGCCTCGACGACAAGCGCGCCTGCCGCATTAGTTTTTCGGTTCGAGGGGGATGGGTAGACGAGCTTACGTGGCCTGCCGCGATCGAACGGGCCGTCGACGCCATGCAGCGCCTCTATGGTGCGCTCGCACCCCGGGTCGACGCAGCTAGGGAGGCATCGACATGAGTCCCGGCCCCGAGTTCGAGCACGTCGAGCGACCCTTCCACGACCAGTTCGTCTGCTGGTGTGGCAGATGTTGCACCAGCGGGTTCCCCCCACCGGGTGGTCCTCTTGGAATGTTAGTTCACCGTAGGTCTTGGGGACGTCACTGAACAGGCGGTCCTCCGAGCGAGGAGCGTTGCCACAATGTTGCCACGACTGGGGTCCACTCGGGTGGACTCCAGGGGACAGGAGGGCACGTCCGCATGGCTGGAATGTGATGACCGACAGAGGTTCATCGCCAGAAGTCCTTTGCCATCATCAACTTAAAAAATCACGTGGTTCGGGTTCGACTCCCTGCGCTGCCACCACTGCCACTGTATGAGGAGTGTTTCCCGCTGTGCCAGCATCGTCCAAGGTCGCGTGCGGCTCAGCGCCGGCCGCCGAGCAGGCCCGCACGCCAGCGGAAGTACAGGCACGTCCTGCGCGGCGGTTCGGCTCTCTTGTGCCTCTGTCCGCCGGCCACGCGTACGCGTCGCTGGCCGACGCGCGATCGTCGTTCGGTGACAACGGCGGGGGTGGCGATGGTGCCCCGCAGCGCCTGATCAGCGCGTAGTCATCCTGCGGTCCACGATCTCACGCCGTCCACAGAGGGTCTTCAACGCCCTCGGACATCATGATTGCGAACGAGGGGTGCGATGAGGGGAAGAGATTACATCTTAAGCTTTAAACAGTTGCTATAAAATGAGTTACCTCGTCTCTATGGCAGACGCCCAATCGTCCATGAGCCGCCGCCGCCGCTCGAACCGGAAGCTGGACCGGAATCCATGCGGCACGCAGGCGATACCGCAGCGTGCGAGCAGCAGGCGCAGTTGCGGAACAGCCAGCCGCCGGCCGCTCCGGCTGGGGAACACGATCGGGCCGTCGCCGAGCGTCCGTGCGGCGGCGAGGGTCGCCAGCGCCCGCCCGCACAGCGGGACCCGGTGGTCGCGCTTCATCTTCATCCGCGTGGCCGGGATGGTCCATACGTGGTCCGCCGTATCCATCTCGTCCCACGCGGCGAGCCGGACCTCGCCCGACCGCGCGGCCGTCAGCACCAAAAACTCGAACGCCAGCGTGACGGCCGGCGGCGCGCCTGACGTCCGCACCGTCGCGAGCGCCGCGGCGACCTCCCGGTGCGGCAACGCCCGCATGTGCTGCACGATGTTGCGCTGAGGACCGAGCACCGGTCCGACCCGGTCCGACGGGTTGTCGGTGCGCAGGTTCATGGCGATGGCCCACTCCAGCACGGTGTGGATCCGCTGCTTGACGGTCTTGGCCATGACCGGCTTGGTGTGCCAGATGGGGGTGAGGATCGCGAGCACGTCGGCGCTGGCCACCTCCGAGATCGGCCGCCGGCCGATGCGCGGGAACGCGTAGCGTTCCAGGCTGCCTCGCCACGCCTGCACCTGCGCGGGGGTCTTCCACCCGGCCCGCTTCTGATCGATCACCGTGGTCGCGGCTTCGGCGAAGGTGGGCATCCCCTGGACGCGGCGCTTGTCGGCGAGTGGGTCGCCGCCCGCGCGGGCGAGCTTCCGGTTGGCCACGGCCTGCTCACGGGCCTCGGCCAGCGAGACGAGGGCGACGGCGCCGAGGCCAAGTTCGCAGCGCCGGCCGCAGATGACGAGGCGCTGGATCCAGCTGCGGGCGCCGGTCGGCTGGACGTAGAGGTAGAGACCGTGGCCGTCGATGTGGTGCCCCGGCGGGGCGGTGCGGACGAAGGCGGGGGCGAGGGCGTGGTGGGGATGGCGGCCTCGGCGCTTGGTTCTTCGGGACGACTGGGCTTGATTCGTCCATGTAATCATCCATGCATTATATACGGGATGATGAGGGATTCAGCAAGACATCCTGAACCGGTGTAGACCGTAGATGTGAGAAATAAGTTGTTATTATTCAGCAAGTTATTTGTCTTCTATACATGGCAATTGACACTAGTGGACAAACTATGGACAGTGTTCCACAGCCACCGGGCCAAGTCGGGGCTCGCCATGCGCGGCGGGCTCGCCTACGCCGTGGCCGCCGTCGCGCTCCTCAAGTCGGTGGCCGTACGCGACTGGTGGGCCTACGGCGAGATGTTTGGGCTCCCGGTCCGCGTCGGCACCTACGACGATCAGACCGCGACCGACACCGACATCGAGACCCTGACCGCGGCGGTCGCGGCGCTCGCCACGGACGCCGGGTGCGTCATTCCCGACTCGATGGCGATCGATGTCCAGTCGCCGGGGACGGGCGGGGGAAGCGGCGGGTCGTCGGCGCTCTTCCCGGCGCAGGCGGCCTGGTGCGACCAGCAGATCAGTAAGGCCGTGGTCGGCGCGACCATGACGGCCGACGACGGCGCGAGCCGCAGCCAAGCCGAGGTGCACCTCGCCGTGCGCGAGGACTTGGTGCGCGACGACATCCGCCAGCTCGCCGCGACGCTCTCCGAGACCCTCATCGCCTGGTATGGCGCCTTGAACCATGCGCCCCGTCCGGCGGGGTGGCCGCGCCTCGCCCTGCCGGAGACGCCCGATCCCTCGCTGCCAGACATTCTCGCGGCGAGCGCCGGGGGGCTGCCGGTCCCGACCGCCTGGCTCCATGCGCGGGTGGGCATTCCCGAGCCGGCCGAGGGCGCGGCGGTGCTGCGCGGCAGCGCGTCGCCCGCGGCGGCGGGGGACGACGCGTCCACCCCGCCCTCCGGGCCCGGCGCGCCCCGGGGCGGCCTCCACGCCGCCGACCCCGCCGCGTGGACGGCCCTCGCCGAGGATCTGACCGCGCCGCTGGCTGCGGCGCTCGCGGCGGCCGAGACGCCCGAGGCCGTTCTCGAGGCCGCGGCCGACGCCGACCTCCCCAACGCCTTGGCCGCCGATCTCGCCCAGCAGCTCTTCGCCGCGCGGGTCGACGGCGAGGACGCCTGACGATGGCGCCCCGCGTGACGCCCCGGGGCGGCCTCCCCCGCGCGGCGATCCGGTATCTGCGGTCGAAGCACCGGCGCCCATCGGCCCACTGGCGGGCGGTGTGGCGCGAGGAGCACGCCACGGCGTTCACCGTCGCCCAGATGACGCAGGACGACTTGCTGGCCGAGACCCACCGCGCGGTCACCCAGGCCCTGGCGAAGGGCGAGACCCTCGAGACGTTCCGGGACGGCCTGGGTCCGTGGCTGCAACACCGCGGCTGGGCACCCACCGGGCGCGGGGGGACCGTGCCCACGCGCCTGCGACGGATCTACCGCGTCAACCTGCGGACGGCGCGGGCCGCCGGGCAGTGGGACCGGATCCTCCGCACGACGGATCTGCTCCCGTATCTGGTCTACGCGCTGGGCCCCAGCGAGACGCATCGGCCCGAGCACGCCGCCTGGGCCGGGCTCTGCCTGCGGGTGGACGACCCGTGGTGGAACACGCATTATCCGCCGAACGGCTGGGGATGCCGGTGCCGGGTGCGCCAGGTCGCCCGCCCCCCGACCGGCAGTCGGACCACCGCGCCGCCGGTCCGCCGCGTGCCGGAGACACCCGGATCCCGCCGCCGCGTCACGGCGGGCATCGACCCCGGGTGGGACTATCACCCGGGCGCCCACCGGACGCTCGGCATCCACCGGCGACTCCTGGGGCAGCTCGAGGACACGCTCGCCGGGCGCCGGTTCGCCGGCGTCGCGGCGGCCACGCGGGTCCACCGCGTCCTGGCACGCCTCCAGCAATACGTCACCGGGCCGGGGTTTCGGTGGTTTGTGGAGCGCCCGCGAGCGACGCGGGCGCCGACCTGGGACACCACGCGGCTCGAGGACGTCGAGGCGGTCCCGCTCGCCGTGCTGCCGGCGGCCACCGCCGCGCGGCTCGGGACGACCTCTCGTCTCCTGCGCCTGACCGAGCCGGTGGCCGACAAGCAATGGCGGCGGCATGGGCCGGGCCAGCGCCGGCCGACACGCCGACGCGAAGTGCCCACGCCGTGGTATGCGGATCTCCAGGCGATCCTGGAGACGCCCGACGCGATCGGCCCGAATCCGAGCGTGGCCGGGCGGTGGGACATCGAGCGGCAGGGGCGGCGGGTGGTGGTCGGGGTGGATCCGGCCGGTCGGCCGGTCGTGATTTCGTATCATGGGCGCGACGCCGGGCCGACTCGCGCCGACCCAACGCCACGGTGAGACCCCGTCGCGGCACCCCTGACCGCCGAGGCCGAACGAGTCGGCCCTACGGGCCCAAGGCGATATGAGGCTCAGTTTCTTGGGTTTGCCAGGGTCTCGCCCTCAGTATACCGCGACGTCGTCTGGAAGCGCCACGGGGGCGGGCCGCCGCCGCCCAGGGACCACGACGCGGGAATTCAGCGTGTTGGGAAAACCGGGGGATCTCCCTCGGGGTAGCATGATCCCCATGTCGCCCGCCGACGTCGTTGTGCTCCATGCGCTGCACGCCCCGCTCCCCGCGTTGCCCGCGGCGGTCGAGGGCGAGGAGACGGTCGTGGTGCGCGCCGAGATTCTCCCACCGGTGACGGCGGAGGGGCTGCTCCCGACGAGCGACGGCCGGCAGCACCGGCTCAGCGACCCGGCGGCGCTCGCCGCCACGCTCAACGCCCAGCCGATTGACGTGCGCGTCGATTTCGATCATCAGTCGGAGCCCGTGAGTTCGACCTTCCACGATTCCACCGCGGCCGAGGGCTGGGCGCGGTCGTTCCGCGCCAATGCCCGCGGCGGCGCCTACCGGTATCTCTCGCCGGCCTTGACGCTGTCGCCGCAGACGCGCGAGGTCGCCGGCCTTAGCTCGATCGCCTTGACCAACAGTCCGAATCTCCCCTTGTCCGCGCCCGAGGTGCACCACATGGACCCCACGACCCCGACCCCAGACGACGCCGCCCAGCTCGCCACGCGCGAGCAGACCGCCGAGAGGCTGCTGCTCCACGCCGCCACCCGCGCGGTCGAGCAGGCCGTGGCCGCCGGGCAGATCCTCCCGGCGCACCGAGACTTTCACCTGACCACAATCCAGGCGCACAAGGACGGGATCGAGGCGGGGCTGACGGCGTTCCAGACGTTTCTGGGCGCCAGCGCCGACGCCGACGGTGTGGATCTCCATGCCCTCGGCGCCCAGACGCTCCAGTCGCGCGTCGGCCCGCGCGGCGCGCCCCGACCCTCTGGCACCGCCCCGGCGGTGCCGGTCCCGGCGGGCTACCAACCGGCCGAGGACCAGCTGGCGCTGCACGCCACGATTGCCGATCACGCCAAAGCGCGCGGGATCACGTTCCGCGACGCCGCGATCGAGTTCGGCGCCCTGACGGGCGCGTAAAGGGAGCGACCCGATGCCTGGCATCCTCGTCGATACCGTCACCGCCCAGCCGCTCCAGACCGTCACGGTCGAGCGCGCGGGGACGCCCGAGCTCTTCCGCCGCTTTGTCCGCGCCGACGGCCACCGCTGCTCGGCCGGGGACCTCGCCCTGGGGGTCTGCCGCGTCCGCTCCACGCGGGCCGAGGAGATCGTGCCGGTCGATACGGACGGGATCGTGCTCGTCGAGGCGGGCGCGGCGCTCACGCTCCAGGCGGGCCTCGCGGGGGTGAAACCGGACGCCGACGGCCGGGCGATCCCAGTCGGCGATCTCGACCCCGATCCCCCGGCGGGGATCGCACTCGCCGCGGCCCGCGCCGCGGGCGCCGTCGTCCCGGTCCTGCTCGCGCGGGAGCGCGCCCAGCGGGTCCTGGCCGTCTCGCACGCCGACACGAACGAGGTGTTCCAACGCTATGTTCGCGCGGACGGGCAGCGCTGCGTCGCCGGTGACCAGCCGATCGGCGTCGGCCGCACCGCCTCCACGACCACCGGCGATCGGATCACGGTGCAGGTGGATGGACTCGCGTGGGTCGTGGCCGGCGCGGCGATTGCCCTGAGCGAGGGGACCCAGAAAGTGATGCCGGACGCCGAGGGCCGTGCCGTGACGCACACGGGCGAGGTCGCCGCCGGGGGTCTGGCCTTGACGGCCGCGGGCGCCGCCGGTGACCTGGTGACCGTGCTCCTCAACCGCGCCTAGGAGATGGGACGCATCATGACGCCACCGCTTGCACTGCACGCCGCCGACGGCGGCCCACTCACGCCGGCCTCGGCCCGGGTCATCGACCCGGTCCTGACGACCGCCGCCCGTGGCTACCGGCACGCCACCCATATCCACGCCGCGCTCTTTCCGCGCGTGACGACCGCCGCGCGCGGCGGCACCCGCATTGAGTTTGACCGGACCGATTTCCGCAAGATCAACTCCCGCCGCGCGCCCGGCGCCGGCACGCGGGAGGTCCAGTTCGGCCACGAGGGCGTCAAGTTCGGGCTCACGCAGCACCGGCTCTTCGGCAAGTTGCCGCTCGAAACCGCCGAGGAGGCCGCGCGCGTGCCGGGCATTGACCTGCGGATGCGCACCGTCGATGGCACGCAGGCGATCATCAGCGGCGAGCGCGAGCGCGACGCCGCCGACCTGGTCGGCCAGGCCGCCTCCTACGACGCCAGCCACGTCAATACCCTGACCGGCTCGGACCGGTGGGACGACGCCGCCGCCACGCCCACGGCGCACATCATGGACGCCGTCGAGACCATCCGCGCGTCCATTGGCCTGCGGCCCACCACCATCGTCATGGGCGGCAAGGTCTACTCCGCGATCCGGCAGCACCCGACCGTGCTGCAGCAGATCCGCTACAAGACCGGCGGCAAGCAGATCGCCTCAAAAGCGGACCTGGCCGAGCTGTGGGACGTCGCGCAGGTGGTCATCGGCGATGGTATTTACGTCGACGAGGACGACACCCCCCACGATATCTGGGGGGCCTTTGTCGTCATCGCCTACACCGCGACCGGGGCGCTCTCGCGCTACGAGCCGACGTTCGGCTACGGCTACACGCTGGCCGGGACCCCCTTGGTCGAGCAGCCCTGCTGGGACGCGAAGACCAACTCCTGGATCTACGGCGTGTGCGAGGAATGGTCGAACGAGATCGTCGGGCGGGACGCCGGCTACCTCATCGACTCGGTCATCAGCGCCTAGACCCCATGGACCGGATCCGGCTCACCGCCGTCACGAAAGTCACCCGCGGCGGGCTGATCTATCCGCCCGGGGCGACGCTCGACGTGCCCCGGCCGATCGCCGACGCGCTACTCGCCGGCGGCGCGGCCCGGCCGCTCGACGATCCGCCCCCCGACGCGCACGACGACGCCCCGGCCGAGGATCGGGCGCTCGAGCGCGTGAGCGGCATCGGCCCCATCACCGCCCGCGCGCTCCGATCAGCCGGCGTCGCGGACCTGGCGGCCCTGGCCGCGCTCTCCGACGACGCCATCGCCACGCTCGCGCTCGACGCCGCCACCCAGGCCAAGATGCGCGCCGATTGGCGCGCCCACGCCGCGGCGCTCGTCCAGGACACCGGATGACGCCGCGATGGCCACCCCGTATTGCACCCCGGCCCAACTCGCCGACGTCATCGGCCACGAGGCGCTGAACACCGCCGCCCCAGACCCCGGGCGGCCCGACGACCCCGACGCGTGGGACGCGGCCAGCATCGCCGCCGCCCTCGCCGCCGTCGCAGAGCGGGTCGACGCCCGGCTCCGCGCCGCCTACCAGCTGCCCTTGGCCGATGTGCCGGCGTTTTTGACGCGCGCCGTCGCGCGGCTCGCGCATGCCGAGCTGGTGCAGGGCCAGCACGACTCGACCGATCTCATCCAGTCGCGCGCTACCGACGCGTGGCAGATCATCGACGGCGTCGCCGCCGGCACCTATCGGCTCGACACGGCCGACGACGACCGGGACGGCGACGCGAATCCCCGCACCCGGCAGGGCCGGGCGGTCCGGGTGCCGACGCCGCGCGATCGGTGGTTTCCCCGCGGACGGCCCACGGGGGTGATCTAAGTGCCCCAGGGCGTGACGATCGCGGTGGACGCGCGGGAGATCGCTGCCCTCGGCCGCGCCCTGAGCCAGGCGGCCCGCGCGTCGCTCCGCCCCCTCACGACCGGGCTCGCCGCCGCCGGGGAGTCCGCCACCCGCGAACGGATCGGCCAGGGCGGGCCGGGACCAGACGGCGAGACCTGGGACCCGCGGCATCCGCTCGACCCCTCCACCCAGCCGCTCCTCAACCGCGAGGGCTCCCTGGTCGACTCGCTCGTCTCGACGGCCCGCCAGCAGCAGGCCCGTTGGGGCTCGAACCGCGTCTATGCGCGGATCCACCAGCTGGGCGGCCGCATCCGGCCCCGCCGCGCGACGGCGCTCCACTTTCGGCTCGGGGATACCCCCATCGTCGCGCGCGCGGTCACGATCCCGGCGCGCCCCTATCTCGGCTGGGGCGAGGCGGAAGCGCGCGAGGCCGCCGCCGTCATCGAGTGCTGGCTCGACCGCCAGCTCCCAGGAGGCGCGCCGGCATGACGCTCCAGGGCGTCCTCGAGGATCTGGTCGAGCGGCTCCGCGGCGCCCTGCCGGATCTGAAGACCGTCGAGGTCTGGGACGGCGCCTGGGATGTGCTCAAGTCCCCCACGCGCGCGTCGCTCCGGCAATCGGCGGCGCTCGTGTCCCTGATTGATCTGGAGATTGCCTCACGGAACCTGGCGCTCGCGCCCGGGCAGCTCAGGGCCGGTGGCCTCACCGCCTCCGCGCCCACCGTCCGCGCCGAGATCGCCGTCACCGTCGTCACCGCCCAGCCCAGCGCCCCGCGCCGGGCCGCCGCCGCGCTCGCGCTCGCCGAGCGAGCCATCCCCGTGTTGGTGGACGCCGCCCTGACCGACGTGACGGGCACAAATCTCTACTCCGAGGCGCTGGCCGCCAACGGCCTGACCGCGTTCGCCCTGGTCGGCCGCCGCGAGATCGAGCTGCGGCCCGAGGCCCCCGACCGCCAGACGCCGGCCCAGGTCGACGCCGTCCGCGCGCAGGCGCGCGAGACCGTCTATCCGGAGGCCCCATGATCAACACGATCGCGCAGCTTGAAGGCCGTGTGAGCGCCCTTGAAACCCGCGTGAATGATGTGGTGAGGGTCGGAAAAATCGCCGCCGTGCAACAGCGCCCCTACCGCGCCCAGGTCGACGTCGGGGTCGCCGGCTATCCGGTCACGACCGGCTGGCTGCCGGTCCTGCTGCCCCGCGCCGGTGAGACACTCGCCTTTTCGCCGCTCTCGGTCGGCGAAGGCTGCCTGCTGCTGGCGCCCGGCGGCTCGGACGCGGTCGCCTATGTGCTCCCGGCCCTGGCGACCGGGCGCATCGAGCCGGTCGTCGCCGGCGGGGCCGAGAGCCGGGGGACCTATCTGATGGGCGACCTGCACGTCGCGGGCCGCCTCATCGTGCACGGCGATGTCCTCGCCGGCGGCGACATCGGCGGCGTCTCGCTTCTCACCCACACGCACCCGCCCGGCGGCGGGCCGCCCGTGAGGACGCCCTAATGGAGGTGATGGCCCACGCGGGCGACCGCCTGCTCACCGGCGCCGCGAGCGCCCGCCAGCGCTTGGCCGACGCCCTCGCCGTGCCCCGCGGGAGCTATCCCTTCAGTCGCGACTACGGGGCGACGGTCGTCACCCTCATCGACCGCCCGCTGGACGGCCGCGCCGAGGCCGCCGTGTTCGCCGCTGTCGCCGAGACGCTCACCCATCCGCCGAACGGGCTCGCCGACCTGGCGCTCCGCGCCGTCCGTCTCGAGACCGACACGGACGAGCACCAGCCCGGCCGCGTGGACGTCCTGATCGAGGCCGACTGGACCGGGGGCGCGGGCGTCACGCCGATCGGGCTCCGCCAGCAGCTCGCCGCCGAGGCCACCCCGTGACCACCGCGATTGACCTCTCGCGCCTCCAGCGCCCCGAACTCCCCGGCCTCCGGCTCACCCTCGACGCGGCACACGCCGAGATCCTCCAGTGGCTCGAGACGGTCCACGGCTGGGCCGTCGCCGCCGGCGGCGCTGACCCGGCGTACCGCCTGACGCGCCTCCTCGCCGGCCGCGAAGTCCTGCTGCGCCAGGCCGTCAGTGACGCCATGGCCCAGACCTCGCTGGCCTACGCGACCGGCGCGAACCTCGACCACCTGGGCATCACCTACTACACGCTCGCCCGGCTCCCGCGCGAGCGCGACGACGCCTATCGGCACCGACTTGCCGGGGCGTTCGAGCGCTACGCCGTGGGGCTGTCCGGGCCCTGGTACGAATCGCTGGCCCACGGGGTCGCCGGCGTCGCCGACGCGCGGGTCACCTCGCCCACCCCCGGCGCCGTGACCACGACCGCCGCCGATCTGGTCACCGCCTGGGCCGCCGTTCCCGCCGTCGTCGCCCTGGCGCGCGTCGCGCTGGCCGACGGATCGGATGGGACCGGCGTCCTGGCCGCGGTCGCGGCGACGCCGCTGGCCGGCGGGATTGACACCGAGACCGTGGTCGACCAGATCACCGCATCCGACCGCGTCGCGCTGCAGGCCCGGACCCTCACCGTGGAGGTCACGTGACGACCCTCGCGCCCCCTGGCGCGAGCGAGACCGAGCGGCGCCTCGACGCCGCGGCCGCCGCGCGCCTCGCGGCCGTCCCCGCCCAGCTCCCCCAGACGGCCTGGGAGGTCGACCAGATCCCCGCCACCTGGTTGCCCATCCTGGCCTGGGCGCTCTCGGTCGACCTCTGGGACCCCGCCTGGCGCGACGATCAGAAGCGCACCGTCATCCGCGAGACCGTCGAGCTCCACCGCGAGAAGGGCACCGTGGCCGGCCTGCGGCGCGTGCTCGACGCGATCGGGGCCGTCTACGACTACGCCGAGCCGGCGGACGCGCCCTTCACCGCGACGATCACGATCCATAACACCGCCGCGCTCTTGCTCGACGATTTCGCCGATGTCCGCGTCCAGCTTGAGCGCGTGAAGCGCGCCAGCGTCCACCTCACGCTCCAGGTGTCGGCCGGGTTCTGCGTCCCCGTGTGGGGGGCCGCCGGCCTGCGCGCCGTCGTCGTCGCTCCCACGCTGAGGGTCGCATGATCCTCCGACTGACCACGGCGGGACGCACGCAGCTGGCTGACGGCACCAACCGCGGGACCCGCGCCCTCCAGTTCACCCGGATCGGCGTCGGGGACGGCGCGGGCCCCGGCGGCGCCACCGACGATGCGCGCACCGCCCTGCGCAGTGCGCGCGACCGCGCGCGCGTGACGGGCTCCACGACCCAACCGGGCCGGATCGCCCTGCGCGCCGACCTCACGCCGACCGGGACCTGCACGATCACCGAGGTGGGGCTGTTCGCTCAGGTTGGCACGGACCCCGAGTTCCTCTGCGCCTATTGGACGGCCGATGGCGAGATCCTCGCCGCCGCCGTGCCCGATGTCCTCGTCGTCATCGCGGCCGTCGTCGAGATCCAGGCGGCCGACGCCGAGCTCACCGTCACGCTGAGTCCGACGGTGACGATCACCGGCGATCGGACGTGGCTGGCCTGGCCGCTGGGGGGTGAGCAGGATTTTCAGCAGACCTCGAGTGCATACGCGGAAATCAAGGCCAGTGAACACGTGGTCCTCGACGGCGACGCGCTCACGGGCCGGACGCTCACCCTCTCCGTTATGGCGCGGGTCGACGGCGGGGAGGGCCGGGTGCGGCTCTACAACGTCACCGACGATGCCCCCGTCACAGGGTCTTGGTTCGTGGTGACGGCGACGACCCCGACGCTCCTGACGAGTCGATCGGGATTCTCGGATGTGGCGGCGGGCACCAACACCTATCGCGTCGAGGCGAAGAAAGGAACCACATGGATCGCCATTTTGGGCGCCAAACTTATTATCAGCTAGCCGCGCTGGCCATCGCTAGCGGCCTCGTCGCGGGCGTGGCCGGGGGCCTCGTCGCGCAACCGGCCGGCAACACCGGGCATCCCGGAACGGTCACGATCGGGGACACGTCCGCAGCAGCGCTCGATGTCGCCGGCGGGGCCGAGTTCGGCAGCGGCGACGTCGCGCTCATCGGTGCCGACGGCCGGATCATCGGGCCGCTGTCGAGCATCATCCTGACCGACCTCAGCGGCGCGAACCTGACGGGGCTCAACGGCAGTCGGATCACCACCGGCACGGTCGCCGCCGGGCGGATCGCGAACCTGTCCGCCTCGAAGATCACCAGCGGGACGTTCGCGCTCGCGCGGCTGGCCAACACCGTCGGCACCGGCGCCCTGCGCACCGCGAGTGGCTCGACCAGCGGCACCGGGGATCTGCGGATCACGATGCACGAGTACAGCTTCGTGCCGGCCGTGGAGATTTCCACGAGTAACAACTGCGACACGCGGGACGAGACGCGGCTGCAGCCCTATCCGACCACCGGCTCCACGTCCACCGCGGGCACCTTCACCGTGCGGGCCTCCAGCCTGTGCACGGTGAAGGCGCGGTGGCGCTATATCACGGCGTCCGATACGCCGTCGATCTGGGCGGTGGTCGATCCGACCGGCGCCATGGTCAGCCTGTGGGAAGCCGAGGACCCCGTGAGCGCGGACGAGACGGTGGCACCCCTGGCGACCGACGACGCGACGCATCGGGTGGTGAATATGGGGGTCCCGAGCGTGGCCGTCATCACGACGCTCGCCACCGCGCTGACGGCCGACCAGCAGGCCGATCTCCTCACGCGGCTCGAGGCCTACATCGCCGCCCAGCGGGGCTGGCCACGATCGCGCCCCGCTACGAGCCCTCCGGCCGGCAGTGGGCCATGCGGGTGCTCGCCGAGGTCCAGGGGGTGGCGGTGGCGGAGCTGTATCGGACCGCCCTGCGCGTCGACCCCCTGACCGACACGTGGGTCGTCGCGGCCCAGTGAGCGCGGGCCTCGGATGGCCTCAGATCATAACGCCTGCTTATACCACGCAAAACACTTGCGGTTTATTGGTGCAGAGTTTTGATCCGAGGTTTCATTACTTTTGATCGCCTACAGCGACTCTACCGCGAGTCCCAGGAGAAGGCCAGGTTCGAACAGGATCTACGAACCGCGCAGGAGTTTCAGCAGGCGCTGCTGCCGAAGGCGGCGCCGAATCTCGGATTCTTCGACGCGGCCGCGTCGATGGTGCCCTGTCGCATGATCGGGGGAGACTTCTTCGAGTATGTGGCCCTGGCTGATGGCGCATTGGGATTCACGCTCGGCGACGTCGCCGGGCAAAGGCGCACCGGCCGGTCTTCTGGGGGCCCGGATTCAGGAGATCTTCTCGGCCCACGCGCCGGCTCTGGCCGCACCGGCGCCGACCGTGGCGCGGATCAATACGACTCTGTTGGGACGGTCGCTCGAATCTCGCTTCGTCACGATGGTCTACGGAATCCTGTACCCGGACGGACGGCTGCGGTATTGCAACGCCGGACACAACCCACCGGTGCTGGTGACCTCGACCGGCGTACGCCGCTTACACACGGGCGGGCTAATCGTCGGTCTGTTCGACGATGCCGAGTTCGAGGAGGAAACGATACAGCTCACGTCCAACGACCTTCTGGTCGTGTTCAGCGACGGCATCAGTGAGGCCACGAACGATCGTGACGAAGAGTTCGGTGACGACGGTATCATCAAGAGCGTTCAGGTCGGGCCAGACGACCGTGACCCGGGCGTCGTCTTGACCCGCCTGTTCGATCACCTCCACGAGTTCACGGTGAACGAGCTCCAGGGCGACGATATGACGGCGCTCGTTCTGCGCTATCGCGGACCGGTTTCATAATCGCAGGGCACTAGTCCCAGGTCTCTCCCCACCGCGCCTTGCGTGCGCGGCGATAGGCGGCCCGATCGCGGCGGGTTAGCATCTGTTCGCGAATCCCCTCGATGCCACACACCCGCAATGTCACTCGCCGGTCACCGGTCAGCGGGCGACGGATCAGACGTCCAGGGGCCGGGCTCCCCGTCCCCCGGGTCGCGACAACGTAGCAGTACTTCTCGTCCTCATACGCCAAGGCGCCATCCTTGAGCCGCCGGTGCAGACTCGATCGATTCAGGCGTACACCGAAATGGCACCAATCGTCATCCGGGAGGGGACACCGATCCATGTGGGGACATGGCGCGACGACCGAGGCCCCCAGCGACAACAGCAGCTGCCGGGCCTCGAGCATGGTGCGAAACCCCCGCGTCGAACCGGGCAAGATCACCGCCACCGCGCCACGACACGCCTGCCACGCCACGTGGAGCACGTCACGCCGCGCGCCTTCGGCCAACTCGGTCAACAGATAGCCGATCACCACCAGGTCGAATCGCGCCGGCAGCGGGAGTGCACCAACAGCGGTGAGCCACGTTGTCTCGACCCGGTCGCCGAGCGAGGATCGCTCGAGCAGCCTCTGACCAAGACTCCGCATGGCCGGATCGCGTTCGATCAGCTGCGCGTGCGCGAGATGGGGACACTCCAGGCCAGCCGCCCAAAGTGTGGTGGCGGGACCCGCTCCAAGATCGAGCAGCGTTTCCACGTGAAGAGCGTCACAGCGCTCACGGAACTCGTGCAAGACGGCCCGGGTGGCGGCGAAGGTCGCAGGCATCCTGGTGGCGGCGTAGGCAAGCGCGGCCAGATCGTCAAGATCTGGAGGAGCGGTGTGCCCCTCAGTGCCGTTCCGATAGGCGACCGAGAGCCCCGACGCAGCCGCGCGCAGCTCACTGAACGAGACGCCGGCAGCCGCGTCATCGAGGGCCTGCCGGAGTTCCAGCGGGAGCAGACGGTCATCGGTCACGGGTAGACGTTACCGGAACGGCGCGAATGTACACTAGTTGCCATGGTTGGACGCTCACCGCCCACGCTCGCCAAACCAGACCGAGCGGGTGACGTGGCTGTCGTGCTGACAGGCGGCGGTGCGCGGGCTGCCTATCAGGTGGGATTCCTGCGCTGGATTGCGCGGCACATTCCAGACGTGAACTTCCCGATCATCACCGGTGTCTCGGCGGGCGCCATCAATGCCGCCTATCTGGCTGCGTTTCCTGGGACACACGCCGAAGCGATCGAGCGACTGGCGGGCCTGTGGCAGAAGCTGTCGGTCGACCAGGTCTTTCGAGTTGACACGTCGTCACTGCTCGGCAACATGGCGCGGTGGGGGGTTCGGCTGGTTTCCGGAGGGAGCGCGATCGCTCCAGAAGTGCGGGGCTTGGTCGATACGGCGCCCCTGCGGGAGACCTTGACTGCGGTGTTCAAGCTGCCGGAGGGCGCGATGGCTCGGGGCATCGCGCGTCAGTTGGAAACACGGCGCCTCTGGGCGCTGGCTATTGTCACCAGTAACTACACGACCGGCCAGTCGGTTGCCTGGATTCAGGGCCGGGATCTGCGGGACTGGGAGCGTCCGACCCGACGCAGCCGGACGACCGAGATTTCACTCGACCATGTCATGGCCTCGGCAGCGTTACCGCTGTTCTTCCCTGCCGTTCAGCTGACCGGAGCGTGGCACGGAGACGGTGGAATTCGTTTGACCGCGCCGTGCTCACCCGCCATTCACCTCGGGGCAACTCGCATCCTGGCGCTCTCGACACGGTATGCCGCGTCTCGCGAGGAAGCCGACCAACCGATGATGGCCGGCTATCCGGCGCCGCTTCAAATCTCAGGACAGCTGCTCGACGCGATCTTTCTCGACGACCTGAGTCGCGATTCGCGGGAGTTGCAGCGGATCAACATGCTGCTCCGCGATGTCCCCGCAGAGAAACGCCGTGGACTCCGGACGATCCAGCTCCTGGTTGCCCGTCCTTCGAAAGATATCAGCAAGCTGGTTGCCGAGTTCGAATCACGGCTCCCCCGTTTCTTCCGGCACCTGATTCGGAGTCTCGGCTCACGAGAGACGTCCACGCCCGACCTCCTCAGTCTCTTGGCCTTCGACCCAGGGTACCTCTCGACGCTGATGCAGATCGGCGAAGCCGACGCCGCCGCTCGCGCCGACGAGATCAAGACGTTATTAGGGGTCAAGAGTCGTGAGTCGAAGGTCGAGGGGCAAGGGTCAGGGACCGTCTAAGGGAGCGACGTCATTGTCGAGTCACGACATCGACCCCGACTGACGACCCGCGACCCTCGACCTTCCCTACGGCAGACTGAAGGCGACAAACCGTGGTGGCATCCCGTCCTTCCCGCCCATGCCCACGACGATGAATTGCTTCCCCTCGTGTAGATAGGTGACCGGGGCACCGGTGGTGCCGGCTGGCAGCTCGTACTCCCACACCACATCACCCGTCACCTTGTCATACGCCCGGAACCACGGCTCCCCGTAGTTCGTCACGATCTCCGGCGGCATTCCCTCTGGCACCCGTCCACCGGTGCTCCGCGCGTCAGACCCTTCGCCGATAAAGAGAAGCGACCCGGTGGCCAGCGGTGAAGGGCGACCTGGCCGGCCGAGCCGGCCGAGATTGAGATGGCGGATGGCCGGGTGGTTTCTCGGACCGTGACCGTTTGGTACCTGCCAGACGATCTCGCCTCGGTTCATGTCGATCGCCGTGATACGACCATACGGGGGTCTGAAGAGCGGGAGGCCACGCGGTCCGCCGATCCAGAGGCGCGTTCCCTTGACATAGCTCAGATTCGTTCGGTCGGGATTCCCCTCGAGAACGTCCGCCACAAACGGCGCGGTGATCGAGGGAACATACAGAATGTTCGTTTCGGGATCGAAGGCCGCACCCTGCACATCGGCACCACCCTGCGACCCGGGCAGCTGAATCGTCCCGAGGTTACCGCCCGATTCGTCGGTGCGAACCGATGGCGGCGTGAAGAGCGGTCCGATGGTATAGCGCTCAACGATCTCCAGCGCCTCGGCCCTCAGCTCGGGGGTGAAGTCGATCAGGTTGTCGATCGTCGCGCCTTGTCGGTCGAACGCTGGCGGCTTTGTGGGGAACGGCTGCGTCGGTGACGCTTGCTCACCGGGCGTCGTCGACTGTGGGACGGGCCGCTCTTCGATCGGCCAGACCGGTTCTCCGGTCACCCGGTCGAACACGAACGCAAATGCCTGTTTTGTGATCTGCGTCACGGCTTTGATCTCTCGGCCGTCAACCTCGAGATCCATCAGTATCGGAGCCGCCGGCAGGTCGTAGTCCCAGAGACCATGATGGACAGTTTGGAAATGCCACACGCGCTCCCCGGTCGCGGCATCGACACACACGAGACTCTGGCTGAAGAGGTTGTCGCCGACGCGGTGGCCACCAAACATGTCGTTCGTCGACGATGTGACCGGGAGGTAGACGTAACCGAGCTCCGCATCGGCGCTGAACAACGACCAGACCGGCGCATGACCGGTGTATTGCCACGAGTCGTCCTCCCACGTGGACGTCCCGAACTCGCCCGCCTGCGGGATCGTGTGAAACACCCAGCGCAACTCCCCGGTGCGAACATCGAAGGCCCGCACGTCGCCCCGGATATCCTCCTTGGTCACGAAGGTGTCTGACATCGACTGCCCCACCACGATAACGTCTCGGATCACCGTCGGCGCACCGCCCCAGCGATACCGCGCACCCTCCGCCAATCCGGTCGTGAGATCGACCCGTCCACCGTCGCCGAAGTCGCTGTAGGGACGCCCGGTCTGTGCGTTGAGCTCGATCAGCCACTGACCGCGCTGCACGATGATTCGCTGGTCGTCGCCATCGGACCAGTAGGCGACACCACGTGTCACCGCTCCGCGATACGATGCCGGTGGGTCATCGAACGGCTGCTGCACCCAGACGGTGTCGCCGGTGCCGGGATCGAACGCTTCCACCAAACCTACCGCGTTCGGGCTGTAGAGCACGCCATCGACCATCAGAGGTGCGGCGATGAAGTTGTTCCCGTAGCTCAAGTCAGGGACGACATCCAGAATGGACTGGTCGATGGCTGTTCGTTCCCACACGACCTCCAGGTCGTTGACGTTGTCTCGGTTGATCTGGTCGAGCGGCGAGTACTTGGTCGCGGCGAGATCGCCAGCATAGTGGCGCCATTGGCCACTTGGGCTCCCCGCTTGCGCGAGCACGTGAGCCACACTGAAGAGGAAGAGCAGGCCGGCAGCGAGTGAGACGGAGAGACCCCTAGCCAAACGCATGTGTGCGCCTCCTTCGGTTGTGGAGCGGATTATAGCGGAGCCGACGACAACATTCTTGTACGTGGGCCGCGGCCGTGTTTTATGGCCGATCGGCGGCCGATCGGGCGCCGGGAAGACGCTTGACAATCGCGCTGCAGTTGAGCAGCACCCGGTCCCCGACAAAGACCTGTCCGCGCACGAATGTGAGTGACCGGGTGCGCCGCACGACTTCGCAGACCGACTCGACACGATCGCCAACTCGGCCGGCCGCCACAAACTCACAGTTGAAGGACACGGTCACACATTTCTCGCCCGGCTGGTCCCAGACCGCGGTGAGACAGATGGCGTAGTCCGCAAAGGTCATCAGCATCCCACCATGCAGACTGTCGCTCGAGTTGCGATGGTACGGCAGCGCATTGAAGACGAACGAGATTCGACCCGCGTCGACTCTGTATCCCAGCGGTCCCACACGGTTTTCGAACGGATCCGCATAGTCGTACGGACGGTAACCGGGCGGCAGTGATGTCGGCATGGGAACCAGATCAGACGCTCACGGTCGGGGCAAAGAGCTGATCTCCGTCGGGTGGGTCAGCCAGTAGTCGGGTGTCTGCCGCGCCAGCTCTTCACGGGGAAACGGTCCCCACAGTACGGCAGCCGTCCGCACACCGGCCGCCCGACCGGCCGCGACATCGTGAGGGGAATCGCCTATGAATACGGTGTCACCTGCGTCGGCCGACAGCTGATCGAGCGCCTCAACCACCGGCGCCGGGTGCGGCTTGTATTCGTCGACGTCGTCGACCGTCACACACACGTCAAAGTAGCCGTCGAGCCCGCACAATCGCAGCCCGCGGCGCATGGCGCGGCGGTTCTTGCTGGTGACAATCCCCAGCTGGGTATTCGGCTGACGCAAATCCTCGAGCGCATCACGAATACCTGGGTACGCCTCGACCATGCGGTCGTGATGAACCTCGTTGAACTCGACGTACGTCGACCGCATGGCGTCGACCTCGCGGGCGTCACGCGCGAACTTCTCGAGCTGAGTCCGAAGCGGCGTCCCAAATCCCGACCGCCAGTCGTGGTCCGGCGGCACCTCGCCAAGATGCGCCAGCATGGTGTGGCGGAACGACGACATGATCAACTCGATCGAATCGATCAGGGTACCGTCAAGGTCGAACAGATAGGTGGAGAAGGCTCGCGGGCGAGCTGACATGGTTGATTATATCCACTCTCTCCGGGACCTACCCCATCGGTGTGACGGCGCCGCGCGCAGGCTCAGCTGGCCAATCCGAGCGCCGGCAACGTAGCCAGTCCCACCGAATACGCGAGGTAGAGAATCAACAGACCCAGACCCGCTCGCGGTCCGACGTGGCCATTGCGCCGAACTAGGAAGATGAGCGTTCCGAAGAAGACCGCCATCCACGGAAAGGCGTACCACTGCGTGAACCCGTCGAGCTCGAGGGGCTGGATGGTGCCGGACACGCCGACAATCAGGAACAGGTTGAGCACGTTGGCACCGATGATGTTCCCGAGTGACAGGTCCGGGACGCCCTTTCGAGCCGCCGACACGCCGGTCACAAACTCCGGAAGCGACGTCCCGATCGCGACGACGGAAAAGCCGATGATGGCGGAGGGAACCCCGAGCGCCGCGGCGACGCTCTGACCCGAGGTGACCAACAGTCGGGATCCGACAATGATCAAGCTGGCGCCCAGGGCGAACAGGGCTATGGACCGGACCAAGGCTGCGCGCTCCTCGGCGGAGGACGCCGTCCTGTCCCGGCCGGCTCGCATGCGCCGGATGCCTTGGTAGTCCCACACCAGATACGCCAGCGCCAGCACCAGCAGCAGCATCCCCAACGGTCGGCTGAGTGTTCTATCCAGCGAGAAGATCACAACGAGTGCGCCGCCGGCCGACATCCAGAGCGCACGATTGGCGAAATCGCGCGCGGCCGCACTCACCGGCACCATGATCGCCACCGTCCCGACGATGAGCCCGATGTTGCAAATGCACGATCCGACGGCGTTGCCCAATGCGATGCCCGAATCACCCAACCCACTGGCTGTCGCCGAGACGACAAGCTCCGGGGTCGTCGTCGCCAGGCTCACCAAGGTGCCACCCACGATGAAACGGGGGATGTCGAGCGCCCGACCGATGTGGATACTCGAGTCGACGAACATGTCGCCACCCTTGGCGATCAGGCCGAACCCGATGATCAGCAGGATGATGTCAAGGACCACAGGAGAAGTCTTCTCAGGTCAGAGTCCCAGAAACAGCACCGCTGCGCCACTCGCGGCAACAACCAGGCCGGCGACCAGGTCAGCCGCACGTGTCAAGCCGTGACGCGGGACCGCAGCGCACACCCGGTACCCGACGGCGACAGTGACGCCCATCGTCACCACGGTCAACATACCGAAGATCGCCACGACCGCCGTCAGCACCGACCAGGCTCCGCTCATCGCCGGGACCACCATGAGCGGAATCAGCGGTTCACAGGGACCAAAGAGAAAGATGATAAAAAGCGCCCAGGGCGTCAGGCTCGTGCGCCCGCCATGGGGATGGAGGTGCTCACCGTGGTGCGCATGCACATGGTCGTGCACGGTGCCGTCCAGATGAGTGTGCGGGTGCGAATGGGTCACCCCTCGGAGTAACTGCCAGACCGCCCAGGCCGCATAGGCCAGCCCAAAACCGATCAGCAAGGTGGCGGCGACTTGACCGCGCGCGGACTCGACCCAGACCAGCGAATCGAGCGTTGCGCCCGCCACCGCGCCAAGTCCACCAATCGCGACCGACGATGCGACATGTCCGAGACCGCACACGACCGTCACGGTGATCGTGCGACGCAGCGACCACCCTCGCGAACGGCCAAGGACGATGAACGGCAGCGAGTGGTCGATGCCCAGGAGCGCGTGCGCGATCGCCACCGTCGCGGTCGTCCCGAGCAGCACCGACGTCGCATTCTCGAGTAGTTGAAGCATGTGGGGAGGCGGGATGCCCCGCCCGGAACTTATGCTGCGAACCACGCGGTCAGGACACTAGTTGACGCTGTGACCCGGCTGTGTTGAAGTACGTGGAAGCCCCACATTATGTCTGGTTTGACGCGCAAGATCACGCGCCTCCGGCAGCTTCTCGCGGAACTTGACAGTGTCGTGGTCTGCTTTTCTGGCGGTGTCGACTCCGGTTATCTCCTCGCCGAATCGATTCGGGTACTGGGGGACCGTGCGGTCGCGCTCACCGCGGTGTCACCGAGTCTGGCGCCGGAGGAGGGCTCGGCCGCCCGGGAACTGGCCCAGCAGCTCGGCGCCCGGCACGTGCTCGTCGACACCTTTGAGCTCGACGACCCAAGGTATGCGGAGAACCCGGTCAACCGTTGCTACTTCTGCAAGACTGAGGTCTACGGGCGGGCGGTCGAGAAAGCTCGGGGTCTTGGGGCCACGCTCGTCGTCGACGGCTTCAACGTGGACGACCGGAGCGACTATCGACCGGGAAAACAGGCGGCACGCGAACACGGCGTCCGGTCGCCCCTCGACGAGGTCGGGTTCACAAAGGCTGACATCAGAGAGGCGGCGCGGCGGTTGGCGCTGCCCGTGTGGGACAAGCCGGCGCTGGCGTGTCTCTCCAGTCGATTCCCGTACGGTACGCCGGTCACACCGAAGCGCCTGACCCAGGTAGCCGACTGCGAGCGCGTGCTCCGAACGCTCGGGTTTCAGGTGTGCCGAGTGCGCCACCATGTCACCATGGCGCGCATCGAGGTCGCCCCCGCCGAGATCTCGCGACTGCGGCGGCCGGAGATCCTCTCGGAGGTCACGCGGCGATTCAAGGACGCCGGGTTCGACGACGTCGACGTGGACCCAAGGGGGTATCGACCCGGGGGACTCAATTCACCGCTTGAAACATTTCCTCGACCGGAACGACTCGCACCCGGTCCGGGTTGATCGACAGCTCGTAGCTGGCGATCACCTCGTCCTCGGCCATGATCTCGTCGGCCACCTCCGTGTTGTAGGTCGGTGGAGAAGGATCGTTCGCGAGCAGCGCGTCGCGAAACGCCTCGGCGTCGCGTGTGACGATGGCAATCGCCAGGTCGTCAGACCGCAAATGTCGGCGGACGGCAGCGTTCACGTCGTCGACCGTCAACCGTGGCAGGCGCTGCTGAATCTCATCGATGTAGTAGCCGGCGCCGTAAAACCGCGAATCCATCAGATACCCAAGCCGCCGACTCGCCGTCTGGACGTACAGGTTCGAGTAGTTGAGCAGGTACTCACGCGTCGCCTCGAAATCGCCCGACGACAGTCCATCGGTGATCAGGCGCTCGAGCTCGCGCAGCGCTTGGCGGAGCGCGAAGTGGGCGTTGTGATGCGGCACCGGCCTGATCCAGATACTGAAGAACTGCTGCCGCCGGGGGATGTTGGGGACTGGGAGACGTGACCCGCCGTCCTGGATGAAACTCTCGATATACGAGTAGTCCCCGTAGTTGAGCCCGCGGTCGCCACGCATCTTGTTCATCAGCAAGCCGTTGAAGTTGCGGTGCTCACCGAAATACGAGTTCGCCACGAGGAGGGCATAGAAGTCATCGTCGGCACGGGACACGTCGATCGGAAACCCGATGGAGATCGCGGTCGCAATGGCATCCTTGTCAACCAGCAAGACCTCCAGTCCGTCGAGGCTCGGCGGTGGCGGCAGCTCGAGAGGCTCTGCGGTGCCCGCCCCCAGCCCCTCGATCAGGTCACGTTCCATCTGGCTCAGGAACCCGGCGGGATACCCCCCGGCGATCCCCACTTGAACGGTGTCCCGCGTGTACTGCTGGGCGTGAAAGGTCCGGACGTCGTCAAGGGTGATCGCGTCGAGACCGCGCTCGGTGCCGATCGTCGGAGCCCCGTACGGATGACCGCCGTACAACATCGCGTTCAGCGTTTCCTTTCCAAGCTCCTCGTCATCGTTACCCCGCAGACTCGAGACAAGGGAGTTGGTGAGGAACTCCTTGTTCCGCTCGAAGTCGGACGGGTCGAACCGAGGCGAGAGCACGAGATCCCTCAGCATCACGGAGAACGGCTCCAGATGATCGCGGTGCACGTGACCGATCAACGTCGTGACCTCCTTGTCGGCCTGGGCATCGATCGACGCGGCCCACGGATACAGCGTCGTGGTCAGCTCCTCATAGCTCATGTTCTGCGTTCCGCCCCGACCGATCATCAACGCCGTGAGGGCGTTGAGACCGTCTTTACCGGCAGGGTCGTTGATCGAACCGGTCCGGAACGCGATTCGGATCGTCACCAGCGGAGAACCTGGCATCGCCAAGCCGATCCGCGTATCCGTATCGGGTTCCATCTCGTCGGGTGCCGCGCAGCCGAATGCCAGAGCACACGCGACGGCGACGGCCACCCCTGTTCGACTCCTGGTGGCGATCCACGACATCATCACTGCCCCTCCTGTGTCAGGGTCACGACAGTCCGATTCGAGTCCGGAAAATAGGTCGTCGCGAGCCGCCGTATGTTGTCGGCGGTGACGCCGTCATACAACCGGTACACCCGGTTGACTGTTTCGGGGTCCTCGGTCAGCTGTAAATAGTGCCCCATCGTCTCGGCAACACTCGATGGGTTGTCCAGCCCCTGCGCGAACGCGTAACGCATGTGGGACTTCGTCGCCGCGAGCACGGCATCGTCGACCGACTCGACCTTCAACCGATCGATTTCGGCGATGATCGCGTCGCGCACGTAGTCGACCCTGGTGGGGTCGGTGACGCGGGCCAGGATTGTAAAGAGCGGTGCATCGCGATGGTCGACGGCGCCGCCGGTGAGCACGTCGACCACCTGCTCCTCGAGATAGAGCTTCCGAAACAATGGGGAGGTCTCGGAAAAGAGAAGCTGCGACAGAACATCGAGCGCCGGCATGTCGATCGCCTGATCGGAGAACGGTGGGGCGTGATACCCAAACATCAGAAACGGCAGCGTTGGGTTGGGCCAGGTCACCGTGTCGGATCGCTCGCGGGTCTGAGGCGGCTCGACCGGAATGTTCGGCTCGAAATCGCCACGCTCCCAATCACCGTAGTACTGCTCGATGAGCGCCGTCAGCCGAGTCGCATCGACGTCCCCAACCACCACCACAATCGAGTTGTTCGGGCGGTAGTACCGGTCGTAGAACTCGAGACTGTAGTCATAGTGGTTGGGCATGTCCTGGATGTCGGCGAGCAGCCCAATCGTGGTGTGCTTGTAAGGGTGGACCAGAAAGGCCCGGTCATGCAGGCGCTCACGCAGGAGTGACACCGGGTTCGAAAAGTTGAGGTTGTACTCGCCAAGAATGGCTCCCGCCTCCGTTCGGAAGTCGTCCTCGGAGTACTGAAGATTCAGAAAGCGATCTGATTCGAGATCGATGATCGTCTCGAGCGACTCCGCGCTCGCCACAATGTGATACGCCGTCCAATCGTCGGTGGTGAAGGCGTTGGCATCGGCCCCCATACGCTTGATGACGGCATTGTAGGCGTCAGTCGGATACCGTTCGGTGCCCCGAAACATCATGTGCTCGAAGAAGTGCGCGTAGCCTGAGAACCCCCCCTCGACCTCGTTGCGCGAACCCGTACGCACGATGGTGTAGAACGCGACGATCCCGGGGCTGTCGTACTCGACACTGACGATCTTCAACCCGTTATCGAGCTCAGTCACCGTCACCGGAAACGGAAAGACGTCGCCGACTTCCTGGGCCACCGGTCGTCGGGCCAACCCCCCCATGGTCATCGTCACCACGACGATCGTGACCACCCATCCCCGCCATGTTGTCATTGGTCTTGCTCCACGCTCGCTGTTCATGCGACCGATTCGCTGCATTCCCGTTCACAACCCGAGATCTGGTCTCGACGACCGAACACCACCAACTCGTCTCCTGCCAAGAGCGTAAAGCTGGGCGTCGGACTTGGATGAACTTCCGTCTGGCGCTGCACCGCCACGATATTGAGACCCCATCTGCCGCTGACGTCCACCTCAGCCAGCGTGTGACCGTTCAACGAACTCGAGACCCCGACCGACGTCTGGTCCAGCTGCAGATCGGTCCCGTCCAGCGACGCATCGAAGAAGCTGACGATCGCGTTTGAAACGGTCTCATCAGGATACGGTCAAGGCGACCTGCTGGCGCGACGCCCCAACGTAGGGTCAGCCCACGGGCGCAACACGCGCGATTGTACAGAACTCGTCCCCACGTCCGCCTCGCACTGCCGCCGGTCGACGTTCGATCCGGGCCGGACGCGAGACTGTTGCGCAAACGGGATGTTGCTCAAAGAGGGTAAGAACCGTGGCGTCACGAGTTCTCACGTCCAGTCGACGCGAAGAGTTCCGACCGGAGCGCGAGCCTGATTACGACGAAGGGGTCCGCAGGTGTCCCCTGCGTGACACGTCGACCGCAAAAAGTGACAGCGATCACTAGTGTAAGATGTTTATTATCAACTACTTAATAGCCTTTAGCCCTGGCACGAAACATGCTATTCTAAGAGGTGTCAGCCTGTGGCGAAAGGGTACGTCATGTCACGTTTAAGCTCGTTGACGGTCGCACTTGCAGCAGCAGTCTTCTTGAGCGTGCCACACCTTGCGACGGCCGCCGGAGATGACCAGCGGGCCCGTGCGCGCACCCGAAGCCCGGGTCGCACCGTGTCGGCACCGGCACAGACCTCCCGTGGTGGTTCCCGCCGGGCACCGGCCGCCCGGAGTGGCGGGAGAGCTACACGACCGCCGGCGCGGCGTGCGCCCACCGCTCGGAGCCGTGCGAGGAGTACGCCTTCATCGCCAGGAGCTCGGTCTGGCGCTAGGACAGCCCAGCGGCGGGCCCCGGCGACGTCACGGCGAGAGCCAGCAGCACGTAGCGGCGACTCCGTCGCTAAAGGGGCTCGGGCCACCCGGCCAAGAGCCGAGACACCGAGACAGACGTCGCACGAGCCGTCACGTCGCGCGCCCATCGTTCGCAGCGGCGGGCGGAGCACCACGGTCGAAGGCAATCAGCGACGCGAGACGACCGGCACGACCCGGGCCGTCAGGCGAATTGCACCTCGCTCGTCCGGAACCACATCGACGACATCATCGACCAGAACACGCCAGCGGGTGCCGGCGTCGCGCGGTGTCACGCGCACCACACGGCGCGGCCGGGAAAATGCCTCCCGGGTAGCACCCCAACGACGAGTCGTGGGTCCGGCCACGACCGAGGCAATAGAGACCGGCAACAGCGTCCGCACAGCCGTACGACGCCGCCCGAGTCGTGTGGTCGAAGTGAACGGGACCCGCCAGTCCGCGTCGGCTCGCCGTGCGGCGGTTCGAGTGGGTTCGAGCGCGCGGAGTGCGCCTGGGGTGCGCGACGCAGTTGTCGCGGGAGCGGGGCCGGTTGTCCACGTCGCAACCGCGCGGCCCAATCGGCGGCCGACCGGCCCGGCGAACGTCGTGGGCACGGCGGTCCCCCGACCGTCGCTCGATGGCACGTTCGGTGGCAGTGTGGGCACACGCGGCCGAAGGACCGTCTCCGGACGTGGAACCGCCTCGTCATACGGGTACCGCTACCCCTATGACGGCGGTCGTGTCCGATTCGGGCGCTCGACTAGGTACTACGGGCGTGGCTACTACCCGAGCTACTCGTACCGGCCAAGATTCTACGGGGCGTCATACTACCCCCGTTTCGGTTTCAACCTCGGCATCAGCTTCGGGTCTGGATTCGCGTTCGGACAGTACGGATATGGAAGAAGACGGGGGTACCCTGGGTACGGGTATTACTCGTATGGATATCCATACTACCCGTACGGCTACACCAGCTACGGGTACGGACAAATCGCCGTCAACCCGTATATGGGTTCACTCCGTCTCAAGGTGAGGCCGCGTGACGCCGAGGTATTTGTGGATGGCTACTATGTCGGCCTGGTCGATCACTTCGACGGGTTCGCTCAGCGCCTGCGGCTCGAGGAGGGCACATACCAAATCGAGATCCGCCACCCGGCGTATCTGCCGATCGACCTTGATGTGCTGATTATCGCCGGCGAGACGGTCACGTTCGAAGAGCAGATGGTCCGGCCGTAGAGCGTCGGGAATCGCCGCCTCGCGCTACGTGCGGGGGGCGGCGGTACACCTGCGGTTACGATGGAAGGTCTGCCCCGCAGCTCCAACATGCAGTGAACTGCCGCTCCACTTCCTCGCTACAGTGTGGACAGCGCCACGTGTCGACGGGCGACCGTGGCTCCCCCTCGGAGCGCCGCACGTAGTCCTGAACGACCTCGAGCGCCCGCGTGTACGTGTCGTCTTCCAATACCCATAGCGACGGTCGGGTCTCCAGATGCATCAGAGTGCCACCCTGGAGCGGAACGAAATCGTCTCCGCGGATCACACACCGAACGCCCACCGACTCCAGTAAACTCCGCAGGACGTGAGCATCGCCGGGTCCCCGCGCGACATACACCTTCTTGAGATCAGACATCCACTTCGACGTCGGTCGTCGACTGCTATCGCGATGACTTGGCTTAGGATACCGCGAGAGCGCATGACCACACCCGAGGGCGACGATGCATTCTGACGCCAACCCCCGGTTCAGCGATCCCACGCGTGTCCTCTACACACGCTGCACCGTCGATCTGGCCACCGAAACGGTCTCGTTTGCGAACGTTCGGTGCCAAAACCTCGAAGACGTCCTCGGCGGGTTCGGTCGTTCGTTCCAGCAACTGGCTACGCGAAATGTGACGGACGCCTTCAGCGAAGAGAATCCGCTCATCGTGAACACCGGAATCCTCACCGGAACCAACGTCATGACGGGCCTCCGGACGTATTTCTCTGCGTATAGCCCGCTCAAGGTCTCCCGGCGTGGACTCCCCGCCGCGATGTGGTCGGCCGGAAGCGGAAAGTTCGGCTCGAAGCTCAAGTGGTCAGGCGTCGATGACATCGTCGTCGAACGCCGCGCCTCACGCCCCCTCCTCTTGGTGATCCGGGCAACCGACCGTGGCCCAATCGGCACCCTCGAACCGGCGACGGCGCTGCTCGAGCTCCACTGCTACCAGAAGATCCTGACGCTGCATGAGCAGTATCGCGACGGGCACTTCGCGGTCATCGGGCCCGCCGGCGAACACTACCAGAGCTGTTACATGGCCGCCGTCGCCATGAGCACTGAGAATCTCCTCAAGAGCGGCGACGACAAGTGTCGATGGGCCGGGCGAGGTGGAATGGGTTCGGTGATGGGCTCGAAGAACCTCATCGGGATCGTCGCCGAGTGTCCTGACCGGTTCACTCGACCGGCACCCGAGATTCGGGCCCTCAACAAGGAGGTCGCGACGGGGCCCGGATCACGCAAGTTCCGCGAAGCCAACAAAGGCGGCCTCGGAGGCACCTGGGCGAACTACGAACCGCTCGACCAGTTCTCGTTCGTTCCCGAATTGAACTTTCGGCCGCACGGCGACGACCGAGCCACGAAGATGTATCGGAGCGCCGTCGAGCCCGCGTTTGTGATCAAGGCCGAATCGTGCTTTCGATGCGGCATCAATTGTCACAAGAACGTCTACGAACGAACCGCCGAGGGGCGCGCCGGATCGTTTCGAGCCAAGTTCGACTACGAGCCCCTCAATCTCCTCTCGACGAATATCGGCGTGGACGACCCGCACCAGGTCTGGCCGCTCGTCGCGCTCATCGATCGTCTGGGAATGGATGCCATCTCGGTCGGGACGACGATCGCGTATGTGCTCGACTACAACGAACGTCATCCGGGCGCGCCGATCCTCAACGGCGCACGATTCGGTGACTCGGCCGCGGTTGCGGAGCTGATCCAACAAGCCGGCACCGGACTGTGCCCGGAGGTCGGACGCGGGGTCAAGCGTCTATCTGACGCACTTGGGGAAAGCAGCTACGCGATGCATGTGAAGGGCCTCGAGCTGCCAGCCTACCTCCCCGACACCAACCCGGGATACCCCTGGGCGATCGCCGGCGGGCATATGTCGATGGCCACGTACATGCTGCTCGCGCTCGAAGGCGACACGAGTGTTGAGTATTGGACCAAGGCGATTACCGAACGGGGACTCTACTTCGTACGGGACGACCTCCTCGGTCTGTGCAAGTTCGCCATGCTCAATACCGACCAGGCTGCGCAGGCACTCACGCAGGAGGTCGGTCTGGAGATCGACAAGGACGAGCTGCTGGCGGCGGTCAGACGGGCGTTTATCCGCGCGCTGTGGCTCGAACAGAAACAGGGCTACGTGCGCGAGGACTACACCCTCCCGGCGCAGGTCTTCGACAGACCCAACCCGGCACTGAAGCTCGCGACGCCGCCGTTCCTGACCCGTCCGTTTTTCGATGAGCTCAGCCGCCGCGTCTGGGCGGTCTTTGACAAAGAGATCGCGGCGCTATGAGTGTGTGCGTGCGACTACCCGCGCTGTTCGCGGACCGCATCGCCGGAGTCGGTGCGGTCGACCTACCGGCGCACACCGTGCAGGAGGCGCTCCGGACGCTTGCCGCGCGGTATCCAGAACTGCGAAACCTTGTCTTGGGTCCGAACGGTGAGATCAACTCCATGTTGGTGGTCTTTCTCAACGACGAACAGCTGTCGTCCGAGCAACTGACATCGTCCGTCGGGGACGGCGACGAAATTGACATCGTCCCGGCCATCGAAGGTGGGTCGCCGCAGGATGCGACCTCTCAACTCACCAACACTCAGACTCAACCACTACGGAGCGACGACCTCGATCTCCAGCTCGGCTCCGAACAGCAGCGACGGGTCCTGGTCGATCCCGGCCCACTGCAGCAGCGTCTCCACCTCAGGGTTGACGAGACCATCGTGTGAGACGACGCCGTTGGTCACCACCCGAATCGGTTCCGAGAAACGGAACTGGGCGGGCGAGAGTAGCAGCGTATACCGCCGGACACCCTGGGTTCGCGCCGACACGGTGTTGCCGTCGCGAGACAGGACGACCCGGCCAGACGGCTCGTCGCGTCCAAAGGCCGGGCGCTCCAGGGTGCTGAACGTCGTCGGGTAACGCAACATCAGATTCAGTACCTCGGTGTCCCGTCGGACGGAGATCGGCAGCTCATCGCCCGGTGAAAAATTGATGATCGCTTGCCGCAACGCATCGGGCGTCGGAGTCGGCTGGCCGCGAACCGTCAGGATGATATCTTCAGGCTCAATCCCTGCCGCGTCAACGATGGAACCCTCTCCAACGTCGAACAGCTGAAGTCCAGAACCATCGACAAGCTCGCCGACGGTACTGATGCCTAGCGGTGTGTCGGGTACCCGTCGCGTCAGCGTGTTGAACGGCTCCAGCTCGCTCTCGCCCTCCACCGAGCCGAGTCCGCTAATGATCAACCAATGGGCGCGACTGAAACGATCGACGTTCTCGCTCTCCCAGCTCAGCTGATCGGGCAGCGGCTGCCGCGGCGTTGACGCGATAAACGAATCGATCATCGGCGAGAGCTCGGGCCACCACTGCATGTTGTGCCCCGCCTCAGGCAACCCGTGGAAATCGAGCGGGACGTCGGCGCTCTCGAACAAGCCGATGAACGGGCCGACCGCCTCCAGCGGATAGAGACGGTCCTGACCACCATTGACAATGAGCAACGGCTTGTTCAGAAGGTTGGTGACATGCATCTGGCCGTCGGCGTCGGCGGACGGGTTCGCGAGGACGCCGGGGTGGCCGTGGAACGGGAGAAACGCGGCCCACGGTGTTGTGGCCTTGAAGGCATGGTAGAAGGATCCCGTCGCCCCGTCGGACATCCCAAGCAGATAGACCCGATTCTCGTCGACGTTGTAAACCCGTTTGATGTCGTTCACCACGCCACGCAGGTTCTCGACCTGGCTCTCCTGCCACCAGATCGACTCGGGCCACGAAGCCGGAAACACCACGATCGAGTCGGACCGCAGGTACGGGTCCTGATTGCGCCACCAGGTACCATCGTCGCGGAGAGGACGCATGACCCCGCCGTGTAGATAGACGCGGACCGGATAGGACCGCGATGGGTCATAGGTGTCGGGGACGTGGACGACGTAGGGATACTCGAGGCCGTCCTCGTTGCGCCGCGTCAGCACTCGTCGGCCCGTTTCCACCTGACTCGAGTAGACCCGTCCGGCCCGCAACGCTGCGGCCACGTCCTGGAATGACGCGCCAAGCGCCACAACGGTGTCCGCCGCGTCAGAGCGCTCCGCGTCGGACGTCGCCGCCCAAAACGCTCCAACCGCCGCCGCCAAAGGGGTCTCCCCTTCGGCGTCCTGGGCACGGCCTGACGGAGACACAGCCAGCACCCAGACCACCGAGCTGAGGAGCGCGATGCGTGAGCCCACGGGCGCGCGACGCACGACGTTGGTGAGACAGCCCGATGTCGTCATTGCTCCTGAGAGGTCTTGCGAGACGGTGTCAGACCGTGCGCATCGAGAAACCTCTGGATCGACGCGAAGATCGCCAGCGTCTCCTCCCGATTGAATCCGCCATGCCGACCGCCGGGCACCGTATGCAGATCATTGGAGACCCCAGCGTCGGACAGCTTGTCATGCAACATCACCGCGTGTTGATACGGCACCGTCGGGTCGGCATCTCCGTGAATGGACAGTATCGGCGGCAACCCCGAGCGCACATAGGTCACTGGAGAGACGCGCTTGGCGATCGCCAACCGATTCTCGAGGCTCCCCATCCATTCCACGGCATAGTTCTTTACGTTGGCACCGTCGAGCAGGTCCCCGACGTCGGTGATGCCATACCAGTTGATCACCGCCGCCACCCGAAGGGCCTCAGAGCCTGGGCACTCGCGATCCAGACCGGCCGACTCCGGAATCATGGCCGTCGTCAGGGCGAGATGGCCTCCGGCGGAGTTGCCGGTCGTCACGATTCTGGCTGTGTCGAAGTTGTACTCCTCGGCGTTCGCCATCACCCAACGCAACGCGCAGATGCAGTCTTCCACCGCGGCCGGGGCGCGCGCGACCGAACCGAGTCGATACTCGACATTGACGACGGCCCACCCCATCTCGAGGTAGGGCAGCAGACGCAGCACGTTGCTCTCCTTGGTGCCGCCGACCCAGCCGCCGCCATGGATGTACATCAGAACCGGCGTCGCGCCGTCGGCGTTTCTCGGGAGATACAGATCGAGCGTGCTCTCAGTGTTGCTCGCAACGTGATACGTCACGTTCGGGATGACCCGATACTCGTTCGACACGTGCGCCAGGAACCCCGTCGTGTCTCCGACCTGTGCGTCGACTTCGAGCGGCGCCACCAGTAGTCCAGCCAGAACAATTCCGATACCTACGAGCACACGTGTAGACATGTCACCTCCTGCGTTCAGGGCCGTGCGGGTTGCCGGGGATTGATGGTGTTGACGGCGACCGTCGCCGGGCGGTTGAAACGCCTGCTGAGCATGCGCCATTTCCTGAAACAGCCCCCCGCGGCAGATCACGGGACTCACACCTCTGCATCCAGTGGGATGAAGACCGATTCGGTGGCATTATATGCTCGTTCGCCGATGACCACGCGCCCCGACTCATCCCGTCACCCTCTACTGGCACTCGAAGACTGGTGGGCTATCTGGCTGGCCGGTCTGCTGCTCGCCCTTGTGGTCGTCCAGGTGGTCACGGCGGTGCCGGGGGTAGGACGCTGGTCTGGGTCGCCGCTCGACGCCTTTGGCGAGGGGCGCAGCCTCGGCCTCATCGCGCTCGGGCTCGTGCTGACCCTGCTCACCACGGTCGCGGTTCAGATCATGGGCGGAGTCGCCCGGAGTCAGGCGATCGGCTTCCTTGGTGTCTTTACGCTCGCGGTCGCTGCCTACACATGCGCTCAGCAGACGAGTGTTCGGGCGGCGGGGTTGGGCTACGCCTTCTGGGCACTCGCGATCGGGCTTGTGATTGCCAATGCCATTGGAACGCCCGGGTGGATCAAGCCAGCCCTCCGGAGTGAGCTGTATATCAAGACGGGGCTGGTGCTCCTGGGTGCGGAAATCCTTTTCGGAAATATCCTAATTCTCGGTCTCCCGGGCCTCTTCGTCGCCTGGATCGTCACACCGACGGTCATTGTCTTCATGTATCGATTCGGCACTCGCCAGCTCAAGATCGAGAGCCGGGCTCTCGTGATCGTGATCGCGGCGGCGACATCCGTGTGCGGGGTCTCTGCGGCCATTGCTGCGGCCGCGGCGGCCCGCGCCAAGAAGGAGGAGCTCGCACTCGCCGTCGGCATGTCCCTGATCTTCACCGTGGTGATGATGGTCGTCATGCCGCTCGGCATCCGCGCGGTCGGCCTCGACCCGGTGGTGGGGGCCGCGTGGATCGGCGGGACCGTCGACGCCACCGGTGCAGTCGTCGCGGCCGGGGCGCTACTTGGAGAGCAGGCCGAGCAAATCGCCGCGGTCGTCAAGATGATCCAGAACACGCTCATCGGTGTCGTGGCGTTCGCGATCGCGGTGTTCTGGGTGACGCAGGTCGAATCCGGCGATCGGTCGGCTGGGGCCCGCGCTCCACACGCCATGGAGGTCTGGTATCGATTCCCGAAATTCATTCTTGGCTTCGTGGCGGCGTCGCTCGTCTTCTCGTTCGTGCTCACACCGACGCTGGGCCGCGCTCAGGTCGAGGGAGTCCTCGACCTGACGTCGGATCTGCGAGGGTGGCTCTTTTGTCTGGCGTTCGTCACCATCGGCCTGGAGTCGCGGTTCCGAGACCTCGGACGCCACGCGGCCGGCGGGCGCCCGGTCCAGCTGTATGTCGTCGGCCAAGCATTCAACGTCGTGCTAACGCTCCTGGCCGCCTACCTCGCGTTCGGCGGGGTCCTGTTCGACCGGATTCCTGTCAGTGCCGAGGGCACCGGGGCCGGCAATGTGATCCAGAACAACATCGATACTGACGTTGAGGCGACGGCGCTGTTCTATACCGAGGTGCCCGGCTGGGGGACATGGATACGGTCAGACGGAGAGGAGCCGGGGGGCAGGAGGCAGGAGACAACAGAGAATCGGTGAATCGGTCTACCGTCTGTCCTCACCTCGCTCTCGTCTTCGCGCTCGGAAGTATTCCACCTGATACCGCTGCACGTTGCGATTGTGTTCTCGCAGCGTGTCGGCGAACTCGTGTGACCCATCATTCCGGCTGACGAAGTACAGATAGGTGACGTCCGCGGGATCGACCGCGGCCTCCAGTGCCCCGAGACCCGGTGCGGCGATCGGTCCTGGCGGCAGGCCTGGGTAACGGTACGTGTTGTACGGCGAATCGTGCTGGAGGTTCTCTCGCGTCAGATTGCCGTCATAGAGACCGTCGAGCTGGAGCGCGTAGATGACCGTTGGGTCACACTGCAAGGCCATTCCGATCCGCAAGCGATTGTTGTACACCGCCGAGACCAATTGGTGTTCGTTGGCGCTCCCTGTCTCCTTCTGGATGAGCGAGGCGAGGGTCACGACGTCGCGCACGCTGCGGTCCTGACGGGCCGCCTCCACTCGCACCCTGTCACTGAGACTGCGTCGAAACTGAGCGACCATCGACTCGACAAGGTCCGCTGCGGTTGCGTCACGCGGCAACAGATAGGTTTCCGGGAACAGGTACCCCTCGAGCGTCACGGCTTCCGGGTCCAGGTCCTGGATCAACTCCACTCGCTGGACCTGGCTGATGAATGCGTCCCGCGTGCCAAACTCGCTCGAGTCGAAGACATCGGCCGTTTCGGAAACTGTGAGGCCCTCCGGGAACGTAATGCTTCGCAGGTAGACCTGCCCCGTGGCAATCTTGTCGATGACCTGCATCGACGACAGGGGATCGGTGAACTGATATTCGCCGGCCTGTAGGTCACGCGCGAGGCCGCTCCGCCACACGGCAAGACGAAACGTCCACACGTCGCGCACAACACCGGCCGCTGCCAGTCTCGCGGCGATCACCGGAGACGAGTCCCCGGGCTCAACGTCGACGAACACGCCCTCCTCGGCATACGCCTGGTAGGGCGTCTCCACCCGCTCCAGGAGCTGGTTCACTGCCACCGCGGCACCGGCCAGCGACACCGCGAGCAAGACGGCCAGTACGATGAGCAACCTACGTAGCATCACCGCCCTCGGCATCTTGATTTCTGGTGAGCGGTCTGGGCTGGTGATCGAGGAAATCCTGAAGGATGACCGCCGCAGCCGCGGCGTCAAGTCGAGCCTTCCGCCGGCGCCAGCTCTTCTCCTGCTGGGCGAGACGGCTCTCAGCCTCGTGGCTCGAGAGTCGCTCATCCTGAAGATGGACCGGTAGCGTCGTGAATCGGCGTAATGCCTCGACGAAGCCCAGGACATACTTCGTCTGACGATGGGATGTCCCGTCCAGAGACCGCGGCAGGCCGACCACCACACCGGCCAGACCGTCCTCTTGACCGGTGAGAACCGCGATCTCACGGGAGACCGCAACCGCTCCTTGCGTCACCGGCCGGGAGACGGTGAGGACTCGCAAGGGAGTCGCCAGCACGGCCGATGCGTCACTGAGGGCCAAGCCTATCCGGCGTTCACCGACGTCCACGCCAAGCACCCGCACATATCTACTATAATGGTCTCGATGAGCCAAAGGGCCCGTCTTATCGTCCTTTTCGTGTCGGTTCCGGTCGTCGCCTTCACGATGGTGGGAGGCTTTCTCGGCCAGGGCGTCGCACGGGAGGACACCTATCGCCACCTCCGGATCTTCGAGGACGTCGTGTCACTCATCGGCAGCAACTACGTCGAGGAGGTCGAACTCGAAGCCGTGACGCAGGGAGCGCTCCGCGGTCTCGCCGGGGGGCTCGACTCGGACAATGCGTTCCTGTCGGCAGCCGACGTTCGGCGGATGGAATCGGGCGAGACCCTCCCAGACGGTGAGCTCGGGATTGAGGTCACCAGTCAGTACTACCTCCAGATCATTGCCGCGCGTCCCGATTCACCTGCATTCCGGGCGGGACTGATTCCGGGTGACTTCATTCGGGCGATCGACGGGCAGACCACCCGGCGACTCTCAGCCCTCGAAGGCGGCAGACGGCTGCGGGGAGAGCCGGGAACCATCGTCACACTGTCGGTGATTCGTGGCAACCGTAGTGAACCATACGATCTCGAGCTGACTCGGCAGCGGTTCGCCGGCGCGGCTGTCGCCACCCGAATGTTGAACGAGGGCTTGGGATACGTCCGGATGACTCGGTTCAGCGCGGGGGCGTCCGACGAGCTCGCCACCGCCGTCGCTGACCTGCGAAACGGCGGGGCACGTGCGCTCCTCGTCGACGTGCGCAATACGGCCGGCGGGTCGTTTGAGGAAGGTATCGCGGCGGCACGTCTGTTCGTGGGGTCCGGGACACTGCTTCGTCGAATCGAACATGGCGATCAGCAGGTGGATGTGTCGGCCACCGCCGGGACGGAGGCCATCGACACACCACTGGTCCTGCTCACCGATTTCGGTACCGCGCACGCGGCGGAGCTGTTCGTCGCTGGTCTCTCTGGGACTGATCGGGCAGACACCGTGGGTCAGCGAACCGCGGGACGGGCGAGTCTCCAGAAACTGGTGAAGCTTCCCGACGGTACTGGTCTCTGGTTGTCCTGGGCACGTTATCTCCAGGCGTCCGGTGATCCGATTCATCGGTCGGGAGTCCCGCCGACGGTCGCCGTCGATGTCCCTGCCGTCGAGCTGGGCGAACCGGTGCCCGCGGACGACGTGATCTTGGAGCGGGGCCTCGAGCACCTCCGCTCAACGATCCTCTGACCCGGCCCTTGTGCGTGCGTTCCCCGCGTTGACGCTCGATATCACCGCTGCTATGTTTTCACGACATAGGCGCGTAGCTCAGTTGGTTAGAGCGCCTGCTTGACATGCAGGAGGTCAGCGGTTCAAGTCCGCTCGTGCCTACCATTTTCCACTCATCCAGCCCTGTCCGCGATTTCCATACGCCATGAGTACCGTGACCGTGACGCTGCCCGATGGAGCGACCCGCGATGTGTCGCCCGGAACACCGGTGTCCGAGATAGCCGAGGGCATCTCCCCGCGCCTCGCCAAGCAGGCCCTCGCTGCGGTCGTGAACGATCGCATGGTCGACCTGTCGTTTCCGCTCGACACTGATGCGGTCGTCACCCTGGTGACTCCAGAATCGCCCGAGGCCCTGGACCTTTACCGCCACTCTACGGCCCACTTGATGGCCGCCGCGGTCACAGCGCTGTTTCCTGAGGCCCAATGCGGAATCGGTCCGCCGACGACCGATGGATTCTTCTACGACTTCGTCGTCGACCGCCCGTTCGTGCCGGAGGACTTGGTCGCCATCGAAAAGAAGATGAAAGAGCTGGCCTCGCAGGACCTCCGATACGAGCGCAAGATGCTCCCGAAGGAGGAGGCGAAGTCCTACTTTCAGGGCAAGGGTGAGCCGCTCAAGGTTCAGCTGATCGACGAGAAGGGTGGCCCGGTGGTGTCGTGTTACACCATCGACGACGTCTTCACCGACTTCTGTACCGGACCGCACGTCCCGTCCACGGGGCGTCTCAAGGCGTTCAAGGTGCTGACCAGCTCGAACGCGTACTGGAAAGGCGACGCGCAGAACCATCCGATGCAGCGGGTCTACGGTACGGCCTTCTTTAAGGACTCGGCCCTGAAAGCGCACCTTCATCGGTTGGAAGAGGCGAAGAAGCGTGACCATCGGAAGCTCGGCAAAGAGCTGGGGCTCTTCACGTTTCATCACTTCGCCCCGGGCGCGCCGTTTTGGCTCGCGAACGGCACGACGCTCTACAACCAGCTGGCGACATACATGCGCGAGACGTTGTACCCGGAGGGCTATATCGAACTCCGAACGCCGCTGGTCTTCAACCGACAGTTGTGGGAGACATCAGGCCACTGGGAACACTACCGGGAGAATATGTTCCTCGTGGAGTCCGAAGGTGAGCCTTTCGGGCTCAAGGCGATGAACTGCCCCGCTCACATGCTCGTCTTCGCCGGTGAGGTGCGAAGCTATCGGGACCTTCCACTGCGCTTCCACGACCAAGGTGTTCTGCACCGGAATGAGGCATCGGGCGTGCTGTCCGGACTCACCCGGGTTCGACAGTTTGCACAGGACGACGCGCACTGTTTCGTCACGGACGACCAGATCCGCGAAGAAGTCGAGCGGCTGCTCCGACTGGTCGGTCGAGTCTACAGCGACTTCGATCTCGAGTACACCATGGAGCTATCGACGCGCCCCGATGACTATCTTGGTGAGATCGAGACGTGGAATCACGCCGAGCAACAGCTCAAAGACGCACTCGAAGTGACGGAGCAGCCGTATGCGGTCTCTGCAGGCGAGGGGAACTTCTACGGACCCAAGATCGACTTTCACGTCACCGACGCGATCGGGCGGAAGTGGCAGTGCGCCACGATCCAACTCGACTACCAGCTGCCGCGACGGTTCAAGCTGAAGTACATCGGGGCGGACAACGCCGAACACTGTCCGGTTGTCATCCACCGGGCGATCTTTGGCAGCTTTGAACGCTTCATCGCGCTCCTGATCGAGCACTATGCCGGAAGATTTCCGCTCTGGCTTGCCCCCGTTCAAGCGACGATCCTGCCGATTGCCGACCGTCACGCCGAGTATGCGCGGTCGGTCGAGAGGCGGCTGAGTACGGCTGGACTGCGTGTCGCCGTTGATGCGCGCCAGGAAAAGATCGGTTATAAGATCCGCGAGGCACAGATCCAAAAAGTTCCGTATATGCTTGTAGTTGGAGATAGGGAGACCGCTGAGGATAGCGTCGCGGTGCGAAGCGGAGGTGCCGGCGATCGCGGCGCCCAGACGGTTGATTCGTTTCTGCGGGCCGCACTCGAAGAGGTTCGAGCGAAACGTGCACCCGCTGCAGAGTAAGATAGCGGGGACCGACAGCTCGCGTCACCTCACGTGACCATCGTGTGTTCCTAGGAGGTCAAGTATCGCTTTTCGAGGACCCAGACGAGATTTTCGTCAGAGCCGCGCGCGCATCAATGAACGAATTCGGGTCCGAGAGATCCGAGTGATCGACGACGAGGGGCAGCAACTGGGTGTCATGACACCCCAAGAAGCCCTGACCATTGCCCGCGGTAAGGGACTCGACCTGGTCGAGGTGTCGCCAACGGCGCAGCCGCCGGTGTGCCGCATCACCGACTACGGCCGGTACCAGTATGAGGAACAGAAACGAACCCGGCAGGCCAAGAAGAAACAGAAGACGATCGAGATCAAGGAGATCAAGTTCCGACCCAAGGTCGATGAGCACGACTACCAGTTCAAGAAGAAGCACGTCGAGCGGTTCCTTGCGCATGGAGACAAGGTCAAGGCCACAATCTTCTTTCGGGGACGCGAGATGGCACACCCGGAGTTCGGGCGTCACATTCTGAGCCGGCTGGTCGAGGAGCTCGCAGAGGTCGCGACGCAAGAGACGATGCCACGGATGGAGGGCAACCAGATGCACACCATCCTGACCAGCAAGACCGGGACCCGCAAGGGTCACTAACAGACGAGCACACTATGCCGAAGATCAAGACGCACCGCGGCGCCGCCAAGCGGTTCAACAAGACCGCGAACGGTAAGGTCACCCACGCCAAGGCGTTCAAGCAACATATCCTGACGAGCAAGACCGCCAAACGTCGGCGTGATCTGCGTGGCACGGCAGTCGTGTCCCCCGCCGACACGCCGCGCGTGGGAAAGATGATTCCGTACAAGTAGGACGGGTACGGAGGAGACGGTATCTAGGAGCGCACCATGCCTCGAGTGAAACGTGGCCCCTTGCGACGACGAAAGCGGCGACGGCTGCTGGCCCGGGCCAAGGGGTTCTATCAGACGAAGAGCAAGCTGTATCGTGCTGCCAAAGAAGCGGTCGATACATCGCTTTCGTATGCCTTTGTCGGCCGGCGGCGCAAGAAGCGTGATTTCCGTCGGTTATGGGTGATTCGGATCAACGCCGCGGCCCGGGAGCATGGGTTGAGCTATAGCCAGTTCATCTCAGGTCTCAAGACCGCCGGCGTGGGCCTGGACCGCAAGGCCCTGGCTGACCTCGCCGTTCGGGAGCCTCACGCATTCGCTCATCTGGCCGTCCAGGCCAAAGAGGCGAGGGCCAACTAACGCCGTCGCGATTCTTCGCGGGTGACTGCCTCTTCCGACATCGACCGGCTGCGCACCGAGTTCCAGAGTGGACTCGACAGCGTCTCCGGGAAACGAGATCTCCAGGACCTCCACGACCGCTATCTGGGTCGCAAGCGGGGGGCGCTGGCTGCCCTGCTCAAGAGTGTAGCGTCAGCTCCGCCCGACACCCGGCGGGTACTAGGGTCCAGCGCCAACGCGCTCAAGAAGGAGATCGAAGCCGCGCTCGCCAACAAGCGTGACAGTCTCGAGGCAGCCCAGACTCCAGCAGGAACCGTCGATGTCACACTGCCCGGTCGTGAAGCCGTCCTCGGCCATCGTCACCCGCTGACGATCCTACGGGAAGAAATCGAGAGCATCTTTTCGAGTCTCGGCTTCGAGATCTTGCACGGTCCGGAAGCCGAAGACGACTACCACAACTTCGAGGCCCTCAACATGCCGGCCGACCATCCGGCGCGTGACATGCAGGACACGCTCTACCTCGAGGAACCACTCGAGGCCGGCGGCGGCAAGATCGACACGCGTCCAGCCACGCTGCTGAGGACCCACACCTCCGGGATGCAGATCCGGTACATGGAGACGCACGAGCCGCCTGTCCGCATTATCGCGCCAGGGCTCGTGTATCGTCGCGACACCCCCGACCTCACGCATTCACCGATGTTTCAGCAGGTGGAAGGTCTCTTGGTTGGTGAGCAAGTGACGATGGCCGACCTCAAGGGCACGCTCGAGTGTTTTCTGCGCCAGTTGTTCGACCCTGAGATCGACGTGATGTTTCGTCCGAGCTTCTTCCCCTATACCGAGCCAAGCGCCGAGGTATTCATTACCTGTGTGTTTTGCCAAGGCAACGGATGCGCGGTGTGCAAGAAGACGGGATGGCTCGAGATCCTGGGGAGCGGAATGGTCCATCCCGCTGTCTTCGAGGCGGTTGGATACGACCCGGAGCGGTACACAGGGTGGGCGTTCGGGGTCGGCATCGACCGCGTCGCCCTGCTGAAGTATCGCGTCGAGGACATCCGTCTCTTCTATGATAATGACCTCCGTCTTCTGGAGCAGTTTCCCTATTGAGAATCCTCGTCTCGTGGCTTCGTGACTTCGTCGCCGTCGACACCAGCATCGATGAATTAGCTGCGGTGTTGACGATGCGGGGATTCGAGGTATCGGCCATCGAACCGGCGCCCCCGACGGTCCAGGGCGATGGCGACGATGCGGTGCTGGACCTCGAAATCACGACCAACCGTCCCGACTGCCTGAGCGTTGTCGGGGTTGCACGCGAGGTCTCAACCATCTACGACGCCGAGCTGCGGGCGCCACGTATCGACACCACGAACGACCTGACGAGTGCTGGCGTCGGCTCCGACGTGTCGGTCGCAATCGACAGCCCCGAATTATGCCCCCGGTACGTCGCGGCAGTGGCGGATGTCACGCTCGGGCCATCACCGACCTGGCTCGCAGCGCGTCTCGATGCCGCGGGGGTCCGGCCGATCAACAACATCGTCGACATCACGAACTACGTGATGATGGAGCTCGGTCATCCGATGCACGCGTTCGACCTGGAGTCGCTTGCGGACCACGCGATCCGAGTCCGTCAGGCGACCCCCGGCGAGACGGTGCGGACACTTGACGGGCAGGACCGGCAACTCCGGCCGGAGATGTTGGTGATCGCCGACGCCGTCCGCCCTCACGCCGTCGCTGGCGTCATGGGTGGTGCAGATTCAGAGGTATCTGGCCACACCCGGGCGGTGGCGTTCGAGAGTGCCTACTTCCGCCCGACGTCGGTCCGCCGGACGAGCAAACACTTGGCGCTGTCGACAGACGCCTCCTATCGTTTCGAACGTGGCGCCGATATCGACGCGCCGGTCGTCGCCATGCGTCGCGCGCTGACGTTGCTCGAGCAAACCGGGGCCGGCCGGGCCCGGGGACCCTTGATCGACACCTATCCTCATCCGCGCCCCGCCGCGACGGTCGCGCTGCGCCACGCCAGGATCACTCGGATCTTGGGCGTCGATGTCGACTCGAGGTTCGTGACGACAACGCTCGGACGACTCGGCTTCAGTGTGTCGCCTGGGGGCCCAAGCGACATGCCGTCGGACGACGGGGCAAGTTGGGAGATCGGCGTCCCGACGTGGCGAGTGGACGTCAGTCGAGAGATTGATTTGATCGAGGAAGTCGCGCGGCATTACGGATACGACCGCCTCGCCTCGACCTTCCCACCGGTGATCCAGCCTCCGGCACCTCTCAGTCCCTATCAGCGACGCCAGCGTCTGCTGCGTCGCGTGTTGACAGCTGCCGGGTGCTCAGAGGCCATCACCTACACCTTTATCGAGCGCACCGCAACAACGCCGTTCGTACACGACCCGAAGGACCTTGTCAGTATCGCGAACCCACTGTCTGAGAAGTTCACGGTGCTTCGGCCGTCGCTGCTCCCCGGCCTGCTTGACTCACTGATCCGGAATCGACGTCGTGAGCACCGCGACATCAGGCTTTTTGAGATCGGGAAGCGCTTCCGGCGGACGACCGGCGAGACCAGCGGAATCGCAATTGCCGTCACGGGCGACGGCACGCCCGAGCACTGGAGTGCGCCGAACCGCGTGGTGGACCTCTTCGACATCAAAGGGTTGGTCGAGCGAACCTGCGAGGCGCTCGGCGTCACGCCCCTATTCGAGCAGGCCGATAACCGTGCACTCGTCACGGGCCGGTCGTCACGCGTCGAAGCGATCTCCCGCGATACGGGTGACCAGGTGTCTCTCGGCATCCTCGGCCAGCTCGCACCGACGATCGCTGCCGCCCGAGGATTTCCCAGCACAGGTGACGAGGTCTACGTGGCCGAGCTCGATCTTGCGGCGCTGGCGTCGGTTGCGGTCGACCGGGACCGGCTGCATGCGATGCCGGTGCCCCGTTATCCGTCTGTGATCCGCGACCTCGCCCTGATTGTGGACGGAACCTTGCCTGCCGCTGCCGTTCGTGACACGATCCAAACCGCCGCGCCAGAGACGCTTGTCAGCGTTCGTGAATTCGACCGCTACGTCGGCACGGGAATCCCGGACGGGTCTGTGAGTTTGGCGCTGCGTCTGACGTTCCGGGCGTCCGACCGTACCCTCACTGATGTCGAGGTCCAGGCGGCGGTGGACGCCGTTGTGGCGGCCGTGCGGGAACACCACGACGCGACGCTGCGCTAGAACCGGTTTCATAACCGCAGCGTGACATCGACACAAGTACACGAGCTCTTCAGCAAGAAGACACCCGGAGGTCACATATGCCAACCCACACCGTCGACGTGGAGTCGATCGAGCGTCTGGCTGACAAGGTCAGAGACCTCATTGGCGTGCTGGAACGCACCCGCGGCGAGCTGTCACAAACGATCGAGGACAATCTTCGCTTGAGTCGTGAGGTCGAGGATCTCAAGACGCAACTCTCCAGCGCCGAGAGTACGAGCGCCGAAATGGCGAGCCTGATGGATGAGCGGGAACAGATTCGGACCCGCGTCACGGCGATGCTCGAGCAGATCGAGGAAATCAGCGTCTAGTGCGACCAACCGGAGTACACCATGGCTGATGCATCTGGGGTCGTCGTGACCGTGGAGATTCTGGGGCAACGGTACCCAATCCGGAGCAGCCTCGACACGAACTACGTCACGGAGCTAGCCGCGTATGTCGATCAGAAGATGCAGGTCGCGGCCGAACGAATTGCCGGAGGCGACTCGCTCCGCGTAGCCGTTCTCGCGGCCCTGAACATCGCAGACGAGTACTTCCGCCTTCGGCAGAGCGGCGCCACACCGGACGCTGCGGTCCGGAAGGCGACACTCGAGCTCGAACAGCTGGTTGACGAGGCCCTGGCCGAGCGATAAAACCCACCTCGTCAGGCCTGCCTTGCCACCGACCAAAGCTTCCCCGTAAGATGATCAACAAAACGGAATAGCGGCGTGTATTGATGCAGTCACGATCCAACTGACGGTTGGTGGATGGCGTGAAGTTTTGAGTTTCCCTGCAATGTTCGTGATGGTTCGGAGGCTCGTTTGAGCCAACGTTATGTCGAAGCGAGCTGCGATGCTTCGTGGTGTGCATGCCTTCGAGTGAGGAAGCCTGAAGCGAAGCTCCCTAGCGGCTCCACCTGCTAGAGCAGGTTCATACGACCTCCCCACACGGCAACGCGGGGTTCTTCTCCACGTCAGCCTCCCGTGACACCCGCGACTCGCGGGTCCCGCCGCAGGTTCCGTCAGGAACGTGCGCATGAACCAGCTGCTTTCCGAGTCGACCGCACTGATCGTCATTCTCGCCACCGGTCTGGGTCTTCTTCTCGCCTGGGTCATCACCAAGAAATGGATCGCGGACACGGTCGCCCGTTCCTCCCAACGGGCCCAACGCCTCCTGCTCGTCGCCGAGCGCGACGCGGACACGCGAAAGAAGGAGATCGTGCTGGCTGCGCGGGAGGAGGCCCACGCGCTTCAACGGACTGCTGAAGAGGAATCGAGAGTTCGACAGGCGGAGGTCGTAGATCGCGAGAGGGAACTGGCCGAAGAAGCCCGCACCGTCACGGCCCAGAGGTCGGCGTTGGAGCGGGCCGAGGAAACCCTCAGCCAGCGTCAAGCCACGGTCGAGCAGCAGGAGCGAGACCTCGCCGCCCAGACGGAGCGCTACACACACTTGGTCTCCGAGCAACAGCGCGAGCTGCAGCGCGTGTCGGGCATGACCTCTGACGAGGCGAAGGAGGCCCTGCTCCGAGAGCTGGAGACCGAAGCGCGCCGGGATGCGGCCAATCTCGTCAAGAAACTGGAGCATGAAGCCCGCGAGACTGCGGCCGACAAGGCCAAGCACATCATCGCGCAGGCCATTCAGCGAAGCGCGCCTGAGCATGCCATTGAAACAACGGTCTCGGTCGTCGACCTGCCCAGCGACGACCTGAAGGGCCGCATTATTGGCAGAGAGGGTCGAAACATTCGCGCCCTCGAGGTCGCAACGGGCGTGGAGCTCATTGTCGATGACACGCCGGGCGCGATTATTCTTTCGTGTTTCGACCCGTATCGCCGGGCGGTGGCCAAGCAGGCCATCGAGTCGTTGATCGCCGACGGCCGAATCCACCCCGCCCGCATCGAGGAGGTCGTCGAACGCGTGAGGACCGAGGTAGACGAAGCCATACAAAAGGAGGGTGAGGCCGCGGGGTTCGAACTTGGGCTGCACGATCTGCACCCCGAGTTGTACAGAATGATGGGCCGCCTGAAGTTCAGAACCAGCTACGGTCAGAACGTGCTGTCACACTCCAAAGAGGTCGCCTATTTGGCCGGCATCATGGCTCGGGAATTGGGTCTCGACGCCCATGTCTCGGTCCGTGCCGCCTTCCTGCACGACATCGGCAAAGCGATGGACCGTGAGCTCCAGGGCACTCACCTCGAGTTGGGCATCGAGTTTCTTCGCCAGCACGGCGAAAGCGACGCCGTCGTCGACGCTATGGCTGCCCATCACATGGATATCGACTGGCCCTCGCTCGAAGCGATGTTGGTACAGGCCGCAGATGCCATCTCAGCCGCGCGGCCGGGCGCTCGCCGCGATATCCTGGAATCGTATATCAAGCGACTCGAGAAACTGGAAAGCATCGCCGACTCGTTTCAGGGCGTCTCCAAAGCGTTCGCGCTCCAGGCCGGTCGAGAGATCCGCATCATGGTCGAGAGCGATCAGGTCACCGACGAAGAAGCGGTCTGGCTCTCCAAGGACATCGCAAAGAGGGTTGAGAACGAGCTCGAGTACCCAGGTCAGATCAAGGTCACGGTCATCCGCGAGACCCGGGCCATTGACTACGCCAGGTGAGTCGTGGGTCGAGGGTCGTCGGGGGTCGTGGATGGTCGTAGGTCGTCAGTCGTGGGCCATGAGTGGGTCGTGAGTTGACCGATCAGACCGTCGCTGACCTCGGTGAGCACGCGCTCATTGCCCGAATCCACACCCGCGTGCCTCTCCCCCCACGATCGGTACTCCTGGGTATCGGCGACGATGCCGCCGTCGTCGAACCCGACCGCGGTTCACTGTCAGTCATCACGACCGACACGATGGTCGAAGGTGTGCACTTCGACCGGGCGTTCACCCCACTGGACGCGGTTGGCGGCAAAGTGCTGGCCGTCAACCTCAGCGACCTCGCGGCGATGGGCGCCGTTCCCCGACATGCACTCCTGTCGCTCGCCCTCCCGGACACGCTGCGCGTCAGCGACCTCGATGCCCTGCTCGACGGTCTGTTGGCAGTCGCGACTCGGTTCCGGACGGCGCTGGTCGGAGGCAACATTACCCGGTCAGGCGGTCCGTTGTATCTCGATGTGACCGCGGTGGGCAGCGTCAAACGTCGGCGAGTCCTCACACGAGCGGGGGCACACCCAGGCGATGACCTGTACGTCAGCGGCGAGGTCGGCGGCGCCGCTGCAGGTCTCTCGTGGATGAGAGACGGAATGCCGGACCAGCCGACGGACGTGGCCATCGACACGTGCCGAGACCGATACCTCTGTCCCGAGCCCCGCGTCCAGCTCGGTACTCAGCTGGGGCGAAACCGCGCCGCCCGAGCATGTATCGACCTCAGCGACGGGCTCGCTGACGGGATTCGCCAGCTGTCCCGGGCCGGTGGAGTCGGCGCCAGGGTCGACGCCACGCTCATTCCGATCGCACCCGGAGCCCGACACTGGTTCAGGGCCCACGATGCCGACCCGATTCTGGCCGCGATAACGGGCGGCGAGGACTACGAACTGTTGTTCACGGCGTCACCGAGTATGCGTCGACGGGTGGCTGCCGCTCGGCGCCTCGCCGGCAAGCTCGCGGTGACTCGGATAGGAGAAATGACCAAGGACCCCTCCCTCGTGCTTGTGCGGGACGGCAACGCCGAGGAGCTCCCGGTCGGGTACGAGCACTTTCGCGCCTCCGATTCTCGCGGGTAGTGCCCGGACCGTATCCGGCCGACTCGTCAGTCCCGACGCTCGAGTTCCTGATCCTTGTACTGCAACTGGTAGAGCCGGTAGTAGATCCCATGCAAGGCCAGGAGCTCTTGATGGGTCCCCGACTCTCGGAGCTCGCCCCGGTGAAACACCAGCACGCGGTCCATATCCTGCACCGTCGACAGTCGGTGCGCGATCGCGATCGTCGTACGTCCGCGCATCAGCGTCCGCAGTCCATCCTGGATCAGCAGCTCCGTGTCGGTATCGACGCTCGAGGTCGCCTCGTCGAGAATTAGCACGGCCGGCTCAAAGGCCAGCGCCCGGGCGAACGACACGAGTTGCTTCTCTCCGACCGAGAGCGTGGCACCTCGTTCCGCAACCGCACTGTCGAGACCATCGGACAAACGGTCGATGACGCGGTCAGCGTGCACGTGGCGCGCCGCCGTCAGAACCGCGTCGTCTGTCACTCCCTCCTGGCCCATGACGATGTTGTCGCGAACAGTCCCAGAAAACAGATAGACATCCTGCAAGACCAGCCCGAACCGACGCCGCAGCGTGGCCAGCGGCATGTCGCGCACATCAACGCCGCCGACCGACACGCTCCCTCGGTTGACATCATAGAAACGAAGCAGGAGGTTGATCAGCGTCGTCTTTCCGGCGCCCGTCGCCCCAACGATCCCGACCCGCTCACCTGGCGCAATGCTGAACGATACGTCGCGCAGCACACACTCGTCGCGGTAGGCGAACGACACGTGGTCAAACGTGATCCGACCGTTGCGCGACACGCTCACCGCACGTGACGTCGCCGGGTCGGTGACCTCCACCGGCGTGTCGAGAAGACCGAAAACACGTTCAGAGGACGCCATGGCCGACTGGAGGATATTGAATTTTTCCGAAAGGTCACTGATTGGTCTGAAGAACCGCTGAGAGTACTGCAGGAAGGCCACCAACGACCCCAGGGTGAGAGTGCTCTCGAGCGTCCACCCGCCGCCAAACCAGATAATGAGGGCGGTGGCCAGCGCCCCCACGAACTCGATCGCAGGATAGAAGGTGGCGTAATAGAACACCGAGTCGAGGTTGGCATCTCGATGAGCCCGGTTGATGTCGTCGAACTGCCCGAAGCTGTGGCCCTCCTGCCGATAAAGCTGCACCGTCGTCATCCCGGTGATGTTCTCCTGCAAGGTGGCATTGATTCGTGCCACCCAGCCCCGCACCCGCCGGTAAGACTCCCTGGCGTGAGTGCGAAACCAGTGGGTCACGGCCGCGATCAAAGGCACGACGGAAAACGCGACCAGGGCGAGTCGCCAGTCCATGAACAGGAGGATCGCCATGATGCCCAGCAGTGTGAAGAGATCGCGGAAGACCGAGATCACGCCCGACGCGAACAGGTCATTGAGCGCATCGACGTCGGTAGTCACCCGTGTCATCAACCGCCCCACTGGATTTCGATCGTAGAAGCGAACGTCCAGCCGCTGGAGATGACGATAGATCTGCATCCGCAGGTCGTACATGATCCGCTGCCCCATCATCTGCATCGTGTAGGTCTCCACGTATTCGAGAGCAAACGATGTCAGGAGAATGACGAGAAACAGAATGGCAATCTGGTCGAGACCGTTGAGGTCGCCAGTCAGGATGTGCCGGTCAATGACGACCTTGGTGAGGTAGGGCTGCGCGAGCTGCATCATCGAGTGGCCGATGATGGCGACCAGGGCGACCGTCACGCCCTGCCGGTGTGGACGCAGGTAGGCCAGCAGTCGACGCATCAACCGCGAGTCGTAGGCTCTACCGAGGACCTCGTCATCCATTGTCGTCACCGGAGTCTCACGACGCCTCGAGCTCGGCCTCCAACAACTGCTTCCGATACAACCCCGCATACAGGCCGGCCCGGCCCACCAACTCGTCATGGGTGCCGCGCTCGACTACCTGCCCCCGGTCGAGCACGAGAATCAGATCGGCGTCTCGAACGGTCGAGATCCGGTGAGAGACCACGATCGACGTCCGCTGGCGGAGCACCCGACGAAGCCGGACCAGGATCTCTTCCTCGGTGTGCGTATCGACCGCAGACAACGCGTCATCAAGGATCAGGATTCGGGGATCGGCCATGAGCGCGCGCGCGATCGCCGCGCGCTGTTTCTGACCGCCCGAAAGGGCGATCCCACGCTCGCCAACCATGGTGTCGAGCCCTTGCGGAAAATCGACGAGGTCTTTGTCGAGCCGCGCGATATCGACCGCTCTGGCGATCGCGCGGTCGTCGGAGGCGAACCTGGACGCGCGCCCGGACTCGCGCGCGCCAAACGCCACGTTGTCGGCGATCGATTGGGAGAAGAGGAACGGTTCCTGCGGAACATACCCGATCGCGCCACGGAGCACCGTCAGTGGGATCTCTCTCACGTCAACGCCGTCGATCAGAACGGCGCCAGGCGGCGGGTCAAAGAGCCGCGGAAGGAGATCAATAAGCGTCGATTTTCCCGCACCGGTGGGACCCACCAGCGCCAGCATCTGCCCCGGCTCCACTGCGGCGGAGATGCCGTCCAGGACCGGCCGGCCGTTGTAGGCAAACGTCAGGTTGCGAAACTCGACCCGGCCCATGATGTCACTCGGCGTCGTCAGGGTCGGGTGCGGACCGGGATCTGTGATCGACGGCGGGGTCTCCAGGATGTCGAGCATGCGGTGCCACGCGGCCAGGCCCCGCTGCAGCATGTTGGTGACCCAACCGAACGCGATCATCGGCCAGCTGAGCATCACGAGATAGCCGTTGAAGGCGACGAAATCACCAACGGTGATCTGACCGGCCACGACCAGACGACTGCCCAGCCACAGCACGATCAGCGCCGACAGACCCAGGAACAGCGCCAGGCTCGGATAGAAGAGCCCCTGCAGCTTAATCACGGCCCGACTGCGATCGAGGTAATCGTCATTCGACCGACGAAAGCGCTCGATCTCAACGGCCTCTCGCCCGTACGCCCGCACGACACGGACGCCGGCCAACGCCTCCTGCGCCGTCGCGCTCAGGTGCGCCAACGCCTCTTGAATTCGCTCTGACCGCTGGTAGATGGCGCGCCCGAACCCCCTGACCACGAGCGACACGAACGGCAGCGGCAGCAGGCCCAGCAGCGTGAGCTGCGGCGAAATCGAGAGCATCAACAGTACGCCCACGACGAGTACGATCGAGGTGGTGCAGGAGTACATGATGGCCGGTCCGACCATCATCCGCACGGCGTTCAGATCGTTGGTGGCGCGCGACATCAGGTCGCCGGTCCGGTGACGTTGAAAATAGGCGAGGGGCAGGCGCTGCAAATGCGAGAAGAAGTCGTTCCGGAGGTCGTACTCGATCTGACGGGAGATTCCGATGATGATGCGTCGCATCAGGAAACGGAAGCTTCCGCCCGCCAGGGCGACGGCAATCAACAGGCCGGCGTAGATCGCGAGCTTCTGACGGGTCACGTCCAGGGTGAGATCGTCAACCGCGAGCTTGAGAATCCAGGGCGAGACCAGCTGGATGCTGGTGGCGAGGATGATCGAGAGAAGTCCAGCCGCGAAACGACGCTGGTAACGAGCGAGGTAGGGAACAAGCTTCCGCAGTGAGGCACCGGTTCGCAACAGATCAGAATAACAGTTCTGTATCTCCTCTTACGCCATTGTTCCGGGATTGTGAGACACGGGCCGAAACGGCCTACGCGCGAGACCCCGAGAATCGGTGCGTCACTGGTACGAGGTGTGCACTGTGAGGACCCATGGCACATCTCCGACTTCTTTTCGTGGTCCTGACCACGACGTCCGCACTCCTCGGAGTCGCGCGACCGGTTGATGCTCAATCAGCGCAGGGGCCCCTCCAGGGACGGCCCATTGAACCGGTCCGATCACCGAACGAGACGATCTGAGCGGCGGACGACTCGCTGTGGAACGGACCCGGAATCGGCGAGAACTACCATCTCGAGGTCAGTGGTGGGCTCTGGAACCCAGTGCCATCCATCTCAGCGTCGAGTGAGCAATTCGGGATCGTCGGCACGACGATCGACTTCGGGAACGATCTGGGCATGGTGCAGCAACGCCACCATGAGCTTCGCCTCACCTTGAAACCTGGGCGCCGGCACAAACTCCGGGTTCACTGGCTTCCGATGCGATACCGGCAGAGCGCAGTCCTCGAGCGCGAGATCGTGTTTCAGGGTATCGAGTACAACATCGGACTCCCTGTGGATTCCTCCCTGACGTGGAACGCGTGGCGGTTCGGCTACGAGCTCGACGTCATGGTCAGAGACCGGGGGTTCCTCGGGCTGATTCTGGAGGCCAAGTACACGGACGTGCGGGCGGAACTCGACAGCGCTATCGGCTTCGAGTACGCGAGGGCCCGGGCACCGATTCCAGCAGTCGGCGCGATCGGGCGGGTCTACATGACCCGCTTTACTCCGATCACGGCTGAGTTCACGGCGTTCAAGATGCCTGATGATCTCGTCAAGGACTACTCGGCTCGCCTCGTCGACTTCGATATCTATGGGACGGTCAACCTCACGCACTCAGTGGGACTCAACATCGGATATCGATCGATGGATATGAACTACCTGTTCAATCGTGACGTCGGTGACTTCAAGGTCGAAGGGATGTACTTCTCTGGTGCGTTTCGGTTCTAGTGTGCTAGCAGCCCGCCAGGCGTGCCAATCGGCGGTCCGCTTCGCGTAACGTCTCATCCCGCTTGCAGTAGCAAAACCTGACCTGGGTCTGCCCGAGCTCCGGATCGTGGTAGAAGCTGCTGCCCGGCACCACCGCCACACCTCCATCTTCAACCAACCGACGGGCGAAGGTCACGTCGTCGCCAAGTCCAAAATGGCTGATGTCCGTCATGATGTAGTACGCGCCCATCGGGCGATAGCAGACGAACCGATGCTGCTCGAGAATCTCCAGCAGCAAGTCGCGGCGGCGCTGATACGCTCGCGCGAGCTCGGTGTAGTACGAATCCGGGAGTGCCAGCGCGGCAGCTCCCGCCGCCTGGAGAGGGGCCGCCGCACCGACAGTCAAGAAATCATGCACCTTCCGGATGCCGGCGGTCAGCCAGTCCGGTGCAATCGCCCATCCGACCCGCCAGCCGGTCACGCTGTAGGTCTTGGACAGGCTGTTGATCGTGACCGTCAGGTCGGCCATTCCGTCGATGGTGGCCATCGGCACGTGGTGCGCGCCGTCGTAGATGATGTGCTCGTAGATCTCGTCGGTGATCGCCAGGGCACCCCAGTGCTGACACAGACCCGCGATGGCGGTCAGCTCGTCGCGTGAGAACACCTTCCCCGTCGGGTTGTTCGGCGTGTTGATGATGATCGCCTTCGTCCGGTTCGTGAACGCTCGGGCCAGCGCATCGACGTCGAACGTCCACTCCGGCTCGCGCAGCGTGACATACCGGGGGGTCGCCCCAGACAGCATCACGTCAGGCCCATAGTTCTCATAGAACGGCTCGAATACGATGACTTCGTCGCCGGGATCGACGGCGGCGAGCAGCGTCGAGATCATGGCCTCGGTCGATCCGCAGCAGACTGTCACCTGCGTATCGGGATCGACCGAGACGCCGTAACGGCGCGTGAATTCCCGGGAAACAGCGTGACGCATCTCGGGTGCGCCCCACGTGATCGCGTACTGATTGATGTCGTCCTGGATCGCCAGGCTCGCCGCATCCTTGACCGGCTGGGACGCCGGAAAGTCCGGGAAGCCCTGGGAGAGATTGACCCCGCCGTGCGTAGTACAGAGGCGCGTCATCTCCCGAATGACCGACTCGGTAAACCCCCATGTTCGTTGCGCGCATGCAAGCTTGGACATGCGCACCATTATGCTTTAATGTCGAAGTGCGGACTGAACGATAGTGGAGTCAGGGAGGCCGTTATGTTGCATCTCTTGACCCATCGAGCCGCCGGGTGGCTGGCGCTCACCGCTATGGTCCTGGGTACCCCGTCTCCGCTTCTCGCTGAGACTCCCGTCCAACCCATCGACGACACTCGTCTCCTCCCCCTCGAGGAATTCTCGCCGGCCTTTCTCGGCATCTACCGCAAGGTGATGGAGATTGAGGACGAGATCGGCCGGCACGCCGAGTCGTACGGCGTCGATGTCGATCTGGCTTGGGCGGTCTGCTTGTACGAGTCCGGGGGCAACGGCAACCTCAACTCGTGGGCCGGTGCACAAGGCTACTTTCAGGTCATGCCGGCCACGTTCCGTTCACTCCGGGTCGATACCAACATCGAGGCCGGCGTGAAGTATCTCTCACAAATGATCGGGCGTTTCGACCGAGAGGACTTTGCACTGGCGGCCTACAACGGCGGCCCGGGGCGCGTGAGCCGGGGTCGACCGCCCCTCGAGTCCCTCCAGTATGTGCTCGGTGTCGGTCACTACCGAAGTGTGCTCAAACTGCACGCCGGCTCGATTCGACATCACGCGGAGCAGATGTCACTGGTCGAGGTACGCGAGGGTGATGACTGGTGGAGCATCTCGGAGCGGACTGGTGTGCCGATCCTGCAGTTGCGTCTCCACAATCCGTTTCTGTCCACCAGGGCTCTCCGGCCTGGACAGGTCATGGCCGTTCCGCCATCGCCGCGGACCGACCTGTTCTCGCCCACCGGCGACGACATCGAGTACACCGCGCGGCACGGCGACAACTACTTCAACCTGGCGTTCACGCTCGGGGTTGACCTCGACGCACTGCGTGACGCCAACGGCCTGTGGCGGCTCCAAACACTTCCGGCCGGGCAGGTCTTGAGGATGCCGCTGGCCTGGACGGGGAAATACAACGAGCATCGGGTCGAGCCAGGAGAAACCTTGAAGACGATCGCCGAGGCTCGAAAATCACAGCCGTGGCGGATCATCCGCGACAACACGCTCTTCTGGGACGAGTCGCTCACCCCGGGGATGGTGCTCAAGGTTCGCCCCGAAGCACCCAAGCCGACCTACATCGCGCACCGGGTGGCGAGCGGCGACACGCTGAGTGCCCTCGCCAGTCACTATGGCACCAGCGTTCGGTCCATCCAGGCCGCCAATAGCCTCGGACGCAATACGACGATACGGATCGGTCAGCAGCTACGTATCCCGACTCGTTCGTCGGGATAGCGATCGGATGGCTCCGGCGCGGCGTCCTACTTGGGCTGAGGCACCACTCGGATATACGGCAGCGGTGATGCCCATCCATCGGGGTACGCCGCCTTCGCCGCCTCATCCGAGACCGACGGCAGGATGATGACGTCGTTCCCCTGTTTCCAGTTTGCCGGCGTTGCGACCTTCTTTGTCGCGGTCAACTGACACGAGTCGACCAGTCGAAGGATCTCGTCAAAGTTGCGACCGGTGCTCATCGGATAGGTCAGTGTCGCCTTGATCTTCTGATCGGGACCGATGATAAAGACCGACCTCGCCGTAGCGTTATCCGCGGGGGTCCGCCCCTCGGATGTGTCACCCGCATCGGCCGGGAGCATGTCATACAGCTTGACAATCTTCAGCTCTGGGTCACCGATCAAGGGGTAATTGACCGCGTGGCCCTGCGACGCCTCGATGTCCTTCGACCACTTCTCGTGGTTGCTGACCCCGTCCACGCTGATCCCTATCACCTTGCAGTTGCGCTTTTCAAACTCCGGCTTGAGACCGGCGACGGTGCCGAGCTCCGTCGTGCAGACCGGCGTGAAATCCTTGGGATGAGAGAACAGAACGGCCCAGCCGTCGCCGATCCAGTCGTGGAACGTGATCGTCCCTTCCGTCGTGTCGGCAGTAAAATTCGGCGCCTCGGCGTTGATACGTAGCGACATGATTTTCCCTCCAGAGTGTGAGGCGCCTATTCTACCTCCTGCCAGTGGCGGACGTGTGTCCGCGGTCACAATTTCCGAGGCGAGGTCGATGTGAGACACAACGGGAGCGCAACCGGAGGGTGGCGCCGGTGACCCGGGACTGGGAAGATGCGGTGCGGCGCGGGGACCTCGCGACGTTGACACGTCTCATCCAGACGGGTGCTGATATCGACGCGAAGGACCAGCATGGACAGACCGGCCTGATGGTCGCGGCCCATGATGGACGTGTCGACCTGGTGCGTCTTCTGCTGGGTCACGGCGCCGAACTCGACCATACGGCGAAGTTTCATCTCAGCGCCCTCATGCTGGCGGTGATCAACGGCCGCACCGAGATCGTCGGTGCGCTGGTAGAGGCTGGGGCCGACCGGTCCATTCGCGGAAGTGGTGCACCCGGATTCCACGAGAAGACGGCGCTCGACCTCGCAGTCGACCAACAGCGACCAGACCTCGTCTCGGCGCTGCAGGCAGACCTAAGCGCCGAACCCGATGAGCCGTAGATCGCGACAGGGCGAAGTGGCCAGGGCGCCACAAGGCGGTCACGTCTGGCCACCGCACCTGTTCCCAACGAGCGCCCCAGCCCCAACACTCGGGTGGATCTACTGTCCGCCCATCAGACCGCCAAGCTTGCCCGCAACGTCGCCCAGACCGCCGGCGGCCGCTTCCCCGCCCATCAACCCGTCCAGCTGACTCGACAGGGCCGGGGCCTTACCCTTAATGTGACTCATGACCAGCTGCACGGGGATGTCCCGTGCGCTGTTGAAATTCAGCGGCGGCTCGGTTCACGACTACGCGACCATCTCTGACGACTCCCCGAGTCCTAACCGTGCGTCGCGTGCCCGGAGGGCGGCCACCAGCGCTGGCATATCCTTGCATCCTTTCACCCGACGGAACCCCTTCGCCGCTTCGAGTACCCCGGCAGCGACCCAGCGGAGGACCATCGTCCCACCGCGCCAGCGTTTCACGTTTCGCTTCACATGGCGCGTGCGGCTGAGGAGACTCTCGATGGCGTTCGTGGTGGCGAGCGATCGTCGGAGGCGCTCTGACAGCCCCAAGCCGAGCACGGTCAGCGTTTCGTCGAGTCCTTCCCGTACGCTCGCGGCCGCACTCGGGTAGTCGGTGTCCAAACGACGAGCCAGGTCCTGCAGCAGACGCTGCGCCGTCTTGACGTTGCTGTGCGTAGAGGCGCGCGTGAGGATCGCTTTCACCCAGGGACGCTGCGCGTCGGGGAGATACTCGAGGATATTCCGGCCCTTCTGGACTTGACACCGCTGCACCACGGCGGCCCGACCGAACAGCTGGGTCACCGCCGTGTCGAGGGCCTTCGCCCCATCGAGGATCACCAGGAGGCTCCGGTCGGTGCGGAGCCCGCGGCTCGCGAGATTGGTCAACAGCCCCTGACAGACCGTCGCAGTCTCCGTGGCCCCTTCCCAGAGGCCGAGTGGGTGTTTGGCGCCCGTTTTATCAATGCCCAGCGCCACCACGATACAGTGCCCGCCGACGTGCACCCCATCGATCAGGAGCCCCGTCAGGTCGAGGGCGTCGAGCGGCGTCGCCCGCCACGCGTCCAGCTGCGTTTGCGTTTGGGCCACAAAGCGCCGACTGACCGCACTCTTACTCGTGCCCCGCGTGGTGATATCGGCGCCGAGCGGGTCGAGACTCCGCGCATACTGGCGGGTCGCCACGCCGATGAGCATCTGCTCAACGACGCGCCGGTTCAGCGGGTCAGGGTCCGTGAACGCCCGCGCCGTGGGCAGCGGCACCTCCGTGCCGTCGCGGCGGACGCGCGGTCGCCGGATCGCGACCTTCCGGCCGCCCAGCACAACCTGACTGGGGGCATGCCCGGCGCGAGAGGCCTGCCGCTCCGATTGATGTGCATACCGGGGTCCACACACCGCGGCCCGATCCTCTTCCAGCATCGCCTCGAGCACCTTCAGGCCCGAGGCCACCACCAACTCCTGGAGCTCGGCCTCGGTGTCAATGAGGATCTCGACCAACGGGAGGTGGCGAGGCGCCGGGGATTCCGATTGGCGACGACGAGGGACTGTGCGAGACTGCTTCTTCATGGCGGCTCCTTTGCTAGCGAGGCTTTCACCTCGGTTTAGCTCACCGGTCGTATAGCACGACCAGCGAGGAGCCGCCGCTTTAAATTTCAACAGCTACTGGGACATCCCCAGCTGCACCGCGAGTTGGGCTTTGTCCGGTGTTACCCCAACCTGGCTCGATATCAATTTGATTAGCTCATCCATGTGATCTCCTTAGTTAGCGTCGGTGGAAGTGTGTTTGCTACGAAGGTTTTTACCCCTGTCCCCACGAGTCTCAGAAGTTCGCAACGAGTGCGAACGTGAGAAGGTTGTCGACCGTGTCGAGCTCGGCGAACACCGTGTCCCCGGTCGGCACGCCCCCAACCCCAGCCAGTGGAATCCCCACAAGTGAAGGCAGGTTGTCATACAGCAGCTGCCAGCTCACTTTGAGCGCCAGCTGGCTATTGACGCTCACGGCGACGGCGTTGATGAGATCCGTCCGAAAGTCCTGGGTGTCCTGGAGGTTCTCATCGGCCACCAGCACGCTCGTCAGCTCCGTGTTGGCGTTCAACTGCCGGCGGTAGTCGTAGGACAGCCGAAGCCCGCCAAAGGTGTCGTTGCCATCCGCCGTCTCGGCAACGTTATCTTGGAGCGTGTATGTCACACCATATTCGGTCTTGAAGGTCGATGTCTCGTCATCGGCCCAGGTGTTGCCGAGCCCCCCGCCCCACGAGTAGCGGTTTTGAATCCCAGCGAAAGTGTTACGTTCCCAACCGGTGCCCGCGTACCAAAAGGTACGCGCGTTCAGCTCGTGGTCGTACTGCCCCCGGGCGTAGTAGCTCTCGGCCGTCAGGGCGGTGACCGACTGCTTCGTGACCTCGAAACTCTCGGGCGAGGCACCGACCGCGGTCCGTGAAAAGGCGGTGGATTCGGCCCGGAGCGCACCGAGACCAACGACGAAACCCGAGCTCTCCCAGGCCCTGGTCAGCTCGTTCTTGAAGCCGACGGTACTGCCTTTGGCGTTGCCACTCGTGGACACGACGGTCAGCTCGGCCGTGTCGGACCAGCCGAGTTCTCTTTCGTCGTCCTGAGCGAGGGAGATTCCCACCGAGGTGGTCAACAGAAATGTCAGGGCCAGGGAAACCGATGTCGTCACGACACGTTGCGTCATTCAGTCCTCCACACTCTAATCCTCCGCCTAACGATGCTCCGGCATGCCGGATGGTTGAAGCGCCCGCGGCGCCTGTGTGGGAAGGTTCCAACACGTATCACAGGCCCGCGTCACACACATAGACCCGTAACAGCGCCGGAAGTCACGTGGCCGTCATTGTTTCGCAATATCGTTGAGAAACGAGGCATTCGAGACGGCTACGACCGTGTCGTCAGACTGGACAAGCAGTGTCTGTGTAGGGGTAATCGAACGGAGTACTCCACGTTCGCCCCGGATCTCCAGTTCCTTGCCCACGCTGAAGATCTTCCTGGCATAGAACCCGGCGATGATGTTCCGGGTGATCTCACGCGTCCCCAAGCCAAACGACAGACCGAAGGCCAGAGCGACCCCACCCAGGGCGCATGCGATCACCAGACGAACGATCTCGGTGTCGATGCGCAGTTGCGCAACCGCCATGATGCCGAGGACGAAGATAATCAAGGCCGACACCAGACTCCCCAGGGAGGAAGCGAAGTCGAGCCCGGATTCCCGCGCGACACCATCTGACCGGCGAGGTTTGCGACGACGGTCCCAAACAGCAAAATGACCACCGCTGATACGACGTTGGGAAGGTAGGCGAAGAAAGCACCGATGGCGTCAGAGACGGGCCCCAGCCCAAGCGACTCGGCCAGAGTCCGAGCGACAAGGACGAGCAGCAGAAGATAGACGAGGCGCGGCAGCAAGTGTTCGAGTGGCTGGGCGACGCCGACCCGCTTCAGTGTGTCGTCGAGCCCCAGCCGTTCCATCACCGCGCCAAGCTTGACTCGGGTTAGGACCGATCGAACCGTCCGTTCGATGACCTTCGCCATGATCGAGGCCAGTAGGAGGAGCACGACCGCACTAACGACTCGAGGGGTCCACATGACCAGCGACGCTATCGTTTCCTGAACGGTAGTCGTGAGCTGCTCCTGAATCATTCCCCCCATCACTCATCTCCCTCCGCACGGTCCAACGGCCGAAAGGCCTGAAAAAGAATAGTGAGAAATACCAGGGCGACGAACGCCATTCCCGCGAGCGAGAAATCGGCCGTGTCGGCCGCAAGATGGCGTCTCCGGATCCGCCCCCGAACTCTGCTGAGGAATCCCGTCGTCGGCGTCTGCCGCAAGCCGGCCAAGAGCTCCACCGGCTCGCCGGTGTCGACATCGTCCATTTTCGCTTCTTCCGCGGGCAGGTCTACATCGTCAGCCATGTGCCCTCACTTGGTCTAGTCGCGGCTCGTCACCGGACACACCCTCGTCATACCGGTGTCGAAACTCCTCGCGGCCACGCTTGATCCGCATCTTGACCGCCGAGAGCGAGAGCTTCAGATCGTTCGCGATCTCTTGATACGACAGCCCATCGAGGTCCCTGAGAAGGAGCGGGATGCGGAGCGTGTCGGGTAAGCTCTCGAGGGTCCGGTCGATCAACTCTCGGTCAAGTTCGGTCTGTAACGCACGGTGAGCTGCGGCCTCAACCTGCAGCTCCGGCACTCGATCCAACCCGGGCGCCTCGATATCGATGGTCCGTTCCCGACGGCTACGCCGGAGATGGTTGAGGCAATGGTTCACCTTGATGCGCCAGAGCCAGATCTGAAAGCTCGACCGCCCCTCGAACCTCGACAGTGCGAAGAACGCCTTGACGAAGACCTCCTGCGCCATGTCGTCGGCGTCCTCCCGCGACCCGGTGAGATACCGGCAGTTCCCAAGCACCCTGTCCTGGTACCGCTGGACCAGCAGTTCAAACGCGCCGCAGTCGTCCCGGTCCGCCCGTTTCGCCTGGCTGACCAAATCAGCGTCGGTCGCATCAGAGCTCAATGTATCCCCTCGTAGGTAGAGACAGATATGCGTGCGCGAAGTCACATCGTGCCATCCGATGTGACTTTTTGCCCGTGGCGCTGTCGATCGTGGTATCGCACCGAACGGGTAGCGTACCAGACGCGGGCGGGCCACCGGCCAAACCGCAGTCAGGGGAAAACAATGCTCAAAGAGTTCAAGACGTTCGCACTCAAAGGCAACATGCTTGACATGGCGGTCGGGATCATCATCGGTGGAGCCTTCGGCACGATCATCAGCTCACTGGTCAAAGACATCATCATGCCGCCGATCGGACTGGCGCTGGGCGGGATCGACTTCGCCGAGCAGTTCATCCTGCTGCGGGTCGGTGAAACGCCGGGCCCGTACTTGACGCTCGATGCGGCGAAAGAAGCCGGCGTGGTGACGATGAACTATGGCCTGTTCATCAACGCGGTGATCAGCTTCATCATCGTGGCGTTTTCCGTCTTCATGCTGGTCCGCCAGTACAATCGACTCAAGGAACAGGAGGAAGCCGCTCCCAAGCCGCCGCCGGAACCAGCAAAAGAAGAGGTTCTGGTGACGGAAATTCGCGATCTTCTTCAGTCCGGCCGTTAAGATGACGACCGAACCACAACACTAATCCCACAGGAGGAACATATCGTGTCGATCGCTCGTGTCACAGAGATCAAGTCATCGTCCACGGACAGTTTCGACGACGCCATTCGCCAGGGGCTGCGTCGCGCCACCAAGACACTCTCCAACGTGAAGTCGGCGTGGATAGAAGATCAGGAAGTCCAGGTCGACGATTCGGGAGAAGTCATCGAATACCTGGTGCGTATGCGGGTGACGTTTGTCCTCAAGGACTAATCCCGCGGCGCGGGCTTCGTGCAAGGGTGGGTATCAGCGGTCTACGACGTTACGCTCCTGCACGACGACGACGACGTTTTTCGACCGGCTCGACCGGATCCTCGCGTGGGGCCTCGCTCGGGCGGCACCCAACGCATGGTCGATTGCCCGCACCGGCTCCGCAAAACGGAGGCCGGGGCACCGGCCTCCGTCATGAGTCTATCGAGAACTCTGGCTTTGGGCCTCGGCTTCAGCTTTTTCCAGGGCCCGAACGCCTGACAGGATGCCCTCCATCCCGATGTTTCCCTCGTGGCAGGCGTATTCGAACACCGCGTCCTCGGACTGTCGCAGCGGGATCATCGCGCTCCACGGCTTGGTCCATGTGGACGAGTCGTTGACCGTCACTTCGTACTCGAGCACGTCAGGGGCAACCCGGGTGAACCGCTCGATGATTTCGAGATTCTCCGCCGCTCCCTGGAAGTAGATCTTGGGTGAGTAGTTCTTCGTCTCGACCACAAGTGTCTCGCCTTCCCAATGCCCCCGAGAATCGCCAAGCCACTGCCGGACGTCTGAATCGATGTGCGGGCCTCCATTCAAGGGGATGATCCGCGCATCGTGAGCCATCTCCATCAACATCACGACGTGGGTGTCGGTCTGGAAGATCTGGTAGTAGCTGTTGTAGCCGGCGCCGAGACGTGGGGCACCGAAGCTCACACACCGCTCACCGAGGCTGCGGTCGTCGGTCCAGCGGGCATGGATTCCTCGCCGCGCGCTGCGGTTGTCCACCCGGGCCTGGCCCTCGGTCGTGCGGGGAGGAATACGCCCATTCGGCGGTTCAGTGATCAGCGACGTCCGCGTGTCCCAATCACGTTCAACAAGCCAGAAATGGTTGTAGTTCCCGGTACCGGTGTCCCGCGACGTGAAGTTCTCCGCCTCGGCCAGTGCCGCCGCGAAGACGCTGTCACCGAACGCCGCGTCCCCAGAGTCCTGGGCAAATAACTCGCCTGCACATGACTGCAAAGAGGCCAGTTCCTCTTCGGTCAGACGCTGCGTCGTTCGGGCCTAACGCCTTTGCGCAACACCCAGGTGGTCATGCACCGCTGGTCTTGGACCACGGTCGTCTTCAGTGGCTCGACGAGCGTTCCGCCCAGGGAACGAGCGTACCGCTCCAGGAGCGGCTCGTCGACGAGGTATCTCTGGGTACCATCCGGAAGGCAGTGACGTCGCCCCTCCAGTCGTGTGACACGTCCCTCCATCCCGATGGACGACGCGAGCCGAGCAAAGAACAGCCCGCCGTTCCGCAACACCCGCCAGCTCCCCTGCAACATCGCATCAAAGGCACCGTCATCACGCGCAAAGTGCAGCACAGCACTGCAGACAACAACATCGGCGACGCCGTCAGCAAACGACATCGCTTCGAGCGACTCCACGCGGAAGTTGTCACGTGGTAGCTGGGGTGCGAGGTGGGCCGCGAGACGGGTCACTTCAGCCACCGCATCGGGGTCCGAGTCGGCGGCCAGCACGCAAAACCCAGACCTCAGAAAGTAGGCCAGGTTCCGCCCGTCACCGCACCCCGCATCCAGGATGGTATCCCCGTCCGCGATCCGTCCCTTGACGATCTGGTCAAAGAGGTAGATGTCGATCTGCCCGAGCTGCGCGACGACGTCGGTTGTCATCGCCATGGCGCCACCCGGTCGAGTTGGCCTTCGGAATCGGTCGGTCGGTTGTCGTGTTGCATGGCGTCTGCCGTTATACACTGAAGGACATCTCGGACCCCACCCTGCAAGACGAAGCGGCGCTGAGCTGGAACTTCCTCGAAGACGAGCGCGACCCATGCATCGTGGTGTCGGAACGGATGGAACTGGTCTACATCAATGGTGCGGCGCAGCAGTTGGTGCCGCAAGAATGGTTCGGGAAGCGATGTTTCGAGGTTTTCCCGGTTGTAGACGAGACCATGAGCGTTCCACTGCCCGAAGATCGATGCCGTCAGTGAATCGCCGGAGACGTCACCAAAGGTTGTCTATTGTGAGGAGGCACTCTACACCGGCACTCTACAGCGCGTGGTCCTGGGTGTCGGGTTGATCCCCCTCGGAGCCGAGCGCGCCGACCATGCGCGAGCGGTGTTCGTCCTCCGAAATAAAGACGCGTCGGCAGAGGCACGCGCGTTCGAATCATCGCTGCTGCAGGACGCCGAGCAGGTGCGGCAGCGTGTCCTGTCGAGCCTGCCTCGTGTGAGCTGATCGGCTGCAGCGGGCTCCCCCCAGGGTCGCCATCGCGAAGTTGCGGAGACGCTCCGGCCCGCCGACGCTCAACCGGCCAGCACCGGCGCCTCACAGTCGGCCTCCAGGTCGGCACGAGACGGAATCTGTCGGATCCGTGCCCCTTCGGACGACGCCACGAGGAGAGCCGGTGTCACCGCGTCCGTGCTGAATCGGCTGACGTCGCCGCCCCGCGAGGCGAGAAGTCCAGACACCTCCGCTCGGAATCTGGAAAATTGTGGGAGATCGAAGAGCACGAAGAACAGTTGCTGTTCGCGCCCTTCGGCCGTGCGATACACGGCCATGCAGGCAGGCCCAAGCCCGGTGGTCTCCAGACCGACGCCACGCGCCAGCGACATCAACTCATCGGACGTCATCGTCCCCGCCAAGGCCATCTCGAACTCGCGTCTGAGAATGAGTGGGATCCCAGGCTCGACCGGCGACGCAAAGGATGCCATGGTCCGCTGAAACACCTGATCGAAGAGAGAAATCGGAAGCGCGGCAGGCGGCCGCAGCACAAGGAGCGGGCCGTCCGGATCGGCTCGTGTGGACATCTCCACCGTCCAGCGCTGCAGGTCATCCTGTCGAACGATGTACGGCTCAGACGCTACGTCCCGAAGCGTCGCGGCAAAGAGAAACCCAAGGCCCACAAGCACGGCGAGGCCCAGCATCGACTTGACGAGTAGATTGCGTGTGGCCATCCGCGATTGTAAACCGGCTGTCTGGCCGGCGGGATGACGCTCAGGGACGAGGATCACACGGCGGTCGGAACCGATCCCGTGCGAACCGAGGCTGACGCAGCGTCGCCAATCACCCGCTCCCGGCCGCTGCTGGCAACCACCTGAAGAACGGCGGGACCGCCATACATCAGCGCCATACAGGCAGCAACACAGTATGTGAACTCAGCCAACTGAGGGACACCCAACTGGTTGAGTCCGGCGGTCAATATCGCGAACAGCAAGGTCGTCTTCATCAGCTCTCTCTTGATAACAAGAAAGAGCAATGAGAATGCCGACAATAACGCCCGTAAAATCAGGGTGTTTCTTGCAGACGGCCGCAAGAGTCTTACTGATAGGTGACAACGATCTGGCCCTCGGGGGTGTCCTGACCGCGTGGTTCGCCGCACAAGTCCCGGAGCGCGGCGACCGGATGGCCAGCCGCGACGAGGAAGCAAATCAGGTATTTGTGACCGAGGAGCCACGCCGCCAGGCGGGATGCCCCGCCCGGGAATAATGCGGCGAACTACGCGTTCAGGACACTAGCGTCCGGCCAGATAGACGCGGGAGGCATCGGCGTCCATCAGCGGAACCACTCGGTCCGGGTCGGCGCGCACCATCAGATACGTGATGTGGTCGTCGATCTCTATGAACTCATGCCCGGTGCCGGCTGGAATCACGAACACATCACCGGCGCTCAGCTCGTTGGTGACGCCGTTTCGCACATCTTCGGCATTGTTACCGGGACCATTGAGAAACATCACCGCACGGTTGTCGGGTGGTCTCCGCTGCTTGTTGACGAGGTCGGGCCCGGTGAGCACCGTGCCGGACCCACTCAGGACGTAGTAGACCTCGGTGACCAGGTCGTGCTCGGCGACGCGTCCCCGTCGTTCCTCGAGCCGGCCGCGGTGGGCGACGGCGATTTGCAGATTGCTCTTTCCGATATCGAGCGAACGGACCTGCTGGTCGACCAGGCCCGACGACCGGCCGAGCTCGGCATACTCCTGAATCTCTTCGGCCGACACGTACGTGGACGGACACATGTCGCAGGATGGCTGGACGTCTTGCGCCGACAGCCTCCCCAGCACGAACGCGACCATCATGGCGGTGACCACCGGTATCAAGGTGCGCATGAAACCTCCAATCTAGTGCAGTGATTCAGAAACACCTCGTGTACTGAGGCCGCCGATGCGCCTGGCTGGCCAGGCGCGACGAGGGGGCAAATTGGACAGTTGTGACTGAGGAGCAACGCCGCCAGACGGGACGCAGCGCCGGCCGAATGTACAGATATATCGAACGCAGGACACTAGTATCCACGTTGCGTCACGAGGTACGTGGCAAAGCTCGCGAGCCAGTGGCCACCTTCGTAGTGCAGTCCGGTCACCGACGCAAGCCCGGCGTCGCGGTGGTCCCGGGCGCTCTCCTCGAGTGGCGCTCGGCGAGGATCGGCAGGAGGCAGGCCTGACGCGATCCCCTCGAGCATCCAGGCCCGGCTAAGGTTCAAGCCGTCGAGATGCGCGAGCTTGCCGTCAGTCGGGTCGGTGACGACCGCCGGTATCAACCAGGTCACGCGAGCGCCAGCCCGCCGAGGAATGTCAGGAAGGAAGCGATCGAGCCAACTCGCGAAGGGGTCGGGAGCCAGTACCCGCCGCACGAGATCGGCCTCCGCAAGACACGGCGATAGGAAGTCCTGCCCTGACGGCTCGTAGGCGAGCGGACACGCGCGGTCCGACAGGTAGTACTGATCGATTCGGGAGCGCAGCAACTGCTCCATCTCTTCGTCACCGGACCCACGTGCCCAGTCGAGCACCAAACCGAAGGCGAAGGCGGTCTGCGAGTGTTCGCCGACCCGGATGGGATGACTCAGGTTCGGAAGCCAGTCCTTGACGTGTCGGGCTACCACCGTTTCCAAAGGCACCAGGGCAGCCAGCCACCGCTCCGCCTCCACGTCGTTCCACTCCCGGAGCTCGGCGGCGAGCTGCAGCATCCACGCCAGCCCGTACGGCCGCTCGAACGTGGCCCGACCCTCGGTCGACAGATACGCAACCTCCACCTCGATGTTCCTGGGCGTTAGACTGCGCGCCAACGCCCGACGGGCGTCGGCGGCGAAGGCGGCGTCCGGAACCAACCGCGCCAGACGGGCGAGCAGCCAGTGGGCATGGACGGAGGAGTGCCAGTCGAAACACCCAAAAAAAGCTGGGGTCAGCTCCCGCGGTGGCCTCGCGTCCGCGTCACCATTGAGCACATGCGAAATCTTGTTGGGATACTCGCGCTCGACGCAGTCGAGTGCAAGCCGCGCGAAACGGCCGGCGACATCCGCATCGATGGTCGGCACACCGGCCGCAGACGATTCCGATCCTGTCGTCATCAGTAACACCAACAGACCGACGGTCGCCACCTGTCGTCGTCGCGCCGAACCGCTCCGTCGCGTGGTCATCTGGTCGGTCGCACATGGGCGACCCTGGCATGCGGAGATGGTGCAGTCACAGTCAGACGCTCCAGTCTGCGTGGATAACCCGAGTCGCATTATAGGATCGGCGGCGGCGCCGGATCAGCCGATCCCGAGTTTGCCCGTTGCCACGTCGATGATCAAGCGTGTCAGCAGATAGAGTCTCGGCTCGATGGAATCGAGTTCGACGTACTCGGCGTCGTTCGAGTGCGCGCCGACGCTGTGGAGTCCCATCCCTTCAATCACCGGCGCGGTTGTCTCCAGCGCCGCAAACGCCGCGTCGGTACCGCCACCCGACGATTCCTCGTCGACGGTCAGTTCCCGCCCCAGCTCTCGATAGATGCGCTGGGCGTGGCGAGCAAGCGCGCGCGAGGCTGCGGTCGGCTCGAGCGGCGGGCGACGCTCGAAGATCAGCTCAAGCACCGTGCCAGCGATGAGTTGGCGCCTGACCCGTCGACGAACATCGGTTTCGATCCGATCGAAGTCGGCCATCGAACGCGCACGAACATCCGCGGTCGCCTGCGCCTCAGCCGGAATGACGTTCCGGGTATTGCCGGCCGACGCCAGGGTCCAATTCATCTTCAGGCCGGTTGCCGGCTCCGACAAGTCACGGGTCTGCATGATCTGGTAGGCCAGCTCGTACAGGGCGTTCCGGCCACGGTCTGGCGCCGCACCAGCGTGCGACGCGCGGCCGCGAACGCTGAGCTTGAACGCGCCGACACCAGCGGTCGTGAGCCTCACCCGGTCACGGCCGCCGCTTTCGCACGAGAAGACGACGTCGTGCAGCCGCCCCAGTGCAGTGATCAGCGAGCGAGAGCCTGGGGAGCTCACCTCCTCGTCAGCGTTGATCAGCACCGTGATGAGATCGTAGTCGTCAAAATCGAGCGCCTTGAGCGTCGCGATCGCATGGAGCACGAGCGCGACCCCGTGCTTGTCGTCAGCGATCCCGAGACCATAGGCCCGGTTGCCTTCGAGTCTGAACGGCTGCTCGGCGAGCATTCCCTGCAAGTAGACGGTGTCCATGTGCGCGAGCAGAAGGATACGTCGCGTACCGGTGCCACGAAATCGCGCCACCACCGTCTGGCCGATCTGCACCGGCGTATCCTGCATCGGATAGATGTCTGCCGGATCGACGAGCTCGACGTCACCGCCGAGCAGGCGTAGACGACCAGCGATCACCTCGGCGATCCGTGACAGACCGTCCACGTCTCGACTCCCCGATTCGATCGACACGAGTTCACGCATCGTGTCGATGAACGGTGCCCGTTGCCGCTGCACCTGGGTCAGAGCCGATTCGTCAACCTGGGCCCGGACCGCCCCACCAATCAGAAAGACGCAGCCCAACCACGCCGCGACGACGTTTCTCATGGCGTTCCTCCCAGCCGACGGCCAGTCTATACGACCGCGACTCCAAACCCACCCGACGCGCCCATGCGCCCATGTATGATACGCACCTATGGTTGCGGCGTGGTTCTCCACCGGGGCGGCGTTGTGCGGGCTGGGAGTCCTCCTGGGAGCCTTCGGCGCACATGGGCTCCGAGGACGGGTCACGCCCGAAATGCTGGCGGTGTTCGAGACGGGTGTGCGGTATCACCTCGTCCACGGATTGGCGCTGCTCGGAGTCGCTTGGGCCGCCTCGCGGTGGCCAAACGCCTGGGTCGGAGCCGCAGGATGGCTCTTCGTCGCTGGAATCATCATCTTCTCGGGAAGCCTGTATGTTCTGTCAGTCACCGGTATTCGCTGGCTCGGTGCGGTCACCCCGATCGGAGGCCTCTGCTTCACCGTCGGCTGGCTCGTGCTCGCGGTCGGCGCCATGCGCGCGTCGTGAGCGAGGCCAGTTCTTGACACACCCGCTGGGCCGGAGTAGAAACTCACCCCAACAGCACTATCTTGAGTCGACCCCTCCGGTCGACGTAGAAGAAGGAGGATCATGCGACTTGCCAGACTGAGCGTCGCCCTCGGCGTACTCGCCTTGCTCGCGAACCCGGTGACGCTTGTCGCCCAGGCGATGGACGTGGCTCAACCGTTCAAGGTCGGAACCTTCGATATCCACGGCGTGCCGCATGTCGTGTTGATCCTCGAGGACAGTTTGATCGTGGATGTCGAGATGGCGAACATGGCCCTCGAGTCGAACCCTGACTACCCGCGAGTCCCGATGCCGGAAGACATGATCGAGTTGATCGGACGGTACGAGTACGGTCTCAAATACCGGCTCTACGAGATCGTCAACAACATCGTGGCCAACAACCTGCTCTCCGGACCCGATCGACCAGAATTCATCCACGACGTCGACGACCTGAGAGCGCGTCCCCCGATCATGTACCCGGGGAAGGTGCTCAATGCTGCGGTCAATTTCTACAGTCACATCAACGAATCGGGTACCCCGGAGGAGCAAGCGACTGAGCGACGGCGTCGGCGCGAAGAGCGGGGCGTGCCGTATCTCTTCCTCAAGCCGTCCCGGGGTGCGGTGATCGGGCACGGCGACCCGATCGTGATTCCGCACGGCCGCGACCGCACCGACTGGGAAGTCGAGTTGGCGGCCGTCATCGGCCGGACGGCGAAGTATGTGTCGGCGGCGGACGCCCAAGACTATGTCTTCGGCTACACCGTGTCGATCGACGTTTCCGATCGCGGCGGGCGCCCGCCCGGAGGCAACGCCACACGGTCGGACTGGTTCGTCGGAAAGGGTCACGACACGTTCGCGCCGCAAGGTCCGTGGATCGTTCCGAAGGAGTTCTACGGTGACCCGATGCAGAACCTCCGACAGACGTTGAGTGTGGGCGGAACCCAGCTGCAGGACGCCAGGGCGGGCGACATGATCCACTCACTCTGGGAGCTGGTCGAGTATGGCTCGTCGATCATCACGCTGTACCCGGGTGACGTCATCAACAACGGCACGTCGGGGGGCACGGCGGCCGGGTCGGCGTCCACGCGAGGCGAGGAGGATCGGTACCTGAAACCGGGTGAGGTCGTCGAGGCGAGTATCGACGGCATCGGCACACTGCGGTTGCCGGTGGTTGCAGGAGAGCCGCCGCCGGGCGAAACGGGCGCGCGTCTGCCGCCGGTCAACACCTACCGCGACTGAGAGGACGTCGGGGGCGCCGGTCGGGAGAACGGGCGGCGCCCCTACGGCGCTGGGGAATGCAGCTCGCGCAGGCGTAGGAGGTCGTACCGCGTCAGCGGAAGAAACGGCGCCGTATCGATCATCCGGCCCTCCTGGCACGGACTGCACATCAGCACCCTCGGGTCGTTGTGGTGCGTGAGGCCCAGCGCGTGTCCCAGCTCGTGAGCGATGATGTTCGGCGTGACCGTCTCCGACGGGACCGCGACGAAGAAGCCAGGCGACTGGCGAAGCGGCCACGCGAACGACATCGTCGGCTGCCGCGACAGGAAGACGACGACGTCGGCACCCAGCCCCCCGAGATCATGCGGCTCCTTTGGCCCGGGGCCTCCAGGAGAGAGTCGACCGGCCTGCTGCCACACGGCCCGCGTATAGTTCTCGAGAGTACGTGCGCTCTGGGATGTCGTAATCAGCGTCGTCTCGACAAGCCGTGTGCCCAGCTGTAAGTCTGTGAGGACTCGATTCCAGAACGCGATCGCCTCGGAGGCGACCGATGGGCGACCGTCGTCGTCAGCCGCGCGCAGCACAACAACCCGCCGTTCGCGAGGCGACTGAGCCCAGCCCCCCGACGGCACAGCCGCGACGACGGCCGCAACAACCGCCACGACCAGGAGGCAGCAGTGCGCCCGACTCAGTCCTCTTTCCATGGGTTCGTGGCAAACACCGCGAGCTCGGGCCACAGTGCGCGGCGCGTCATGCTGAGCGCGGCCATGATCGTCTCGGCGATGTCTTCGGCGTACAGCTTGTTCGCGTTGTTCCGGCCAACCCTGCCCCCCCAGTCGGTCTGAACCTCCGACGGGCACAGGCTGATGACGCGGATACCATGTGGCCGAAGCTCGGCCTGCCAGCACTGGGTGATGCCTCTGAGCGCCCATTTACTCCCGGCATAGGCGGTCCCGGTCTTGTGTCCCTTCATGCCTGAGGTCGACGCGATGTTGACGATATCACCAGATTGCTGGGCCTTCATCATCGGCACGATGCGGTTGGTCAGATCAACCACGCCGAAGACGTTGGTCGCAAACAGCTCGCGCATCCGATCGACATCGAAGTCACCGATCTCGGCGGTATACGGAAACGCGGCGTTGTTGACCAGGATGTCGACTCCACCCATCCGTTCGCGACAGGTGTCGACCACACGGGCGTTATCGTCTGCGACCGACACATCAGCACGCAGCCCCACGGCCCCCGACTTCTCCGCGACAGCAGCGATCCGATCTTCGTTGCGGCCGGTGAACACGACGTCGTGGCCTGCGTCGCGCATCCGGCCGACGAGCGCTGCGCCAATCCCCTGACTGCCACCCGTGATAAGAACTCGTTGCTCCGACATGTCTGTGATCCTGACTACCCGTGCGAGCATCCACAGGATACTGGATCGCCGGTACCCGACTGGACGAGCGGGCCGCTCGCGGGCACCGTCACTCGCACAGTGCGCCGGATTCAGATTGCCTCACAGTACAAGCGATAGACGTGAGAATCGTTGCACAGGAAGGCGCCCGAACAGCCAGCCAGGTAGATTTGCCACGCGCGGTAGGTCTCGCTATTGATCAGCTTCAGGACCTCTGATTCGTTCGCGATGAGTCGCTCATACCATGCGGCCGCGGTCTTGGCGTAGTGGGCCGAAAGGTTGACCGCGCGTAGCAGCTGAAACCCGTTGCGCTCGAGCGCCCGCACATGGTCACCCACGGTAAACCAATGAAACCCGGGCCACACATACTTCTTGTTGAACGCGATGCCCGGCGAGATGTCGATCGGGTGCTTCCTGTAGGGGGTCATGAGCGCGTGATGGACGTAGCGACCACCGGTCTTGATGCGGCGGCGCACGTGTCCGCAATACGGAGTCAGTCCCCTTGGTCCCACATGACTGATCATGCCGGTCGACGTCACATGGTCGAATACTCGCTGGTCGGTCCGATAGTCGGCTTCAAGGAGCTCCCACCGAGCCGTGTCGAAACGACTGAGCCACTGTCGACCCTGAACGGCCTGGTTGTGTGAATGGGTGCATCCGACCACTTTGCCAAAGGGACACGTGTCGAGCGCCACGACCAGCTGCCCGCCATAGCCACATCCGACATCGAGGAGCGTGTCGCCCGGCGCGGGGTCGATAAAATCGACCGCATCCTTGAACTTTCGCCACTGCGCCTTTTCCAGCGAGTCAAACGTATCGTGCTCGCCTTCTCCGGCCGTCCTCATCGCATCGGTATCGAGATCGGAGGGGTGCTCGAACATCCCGCACGAGTACGACATGTACGTGCGATCGAGGTAGAGGTCGAGAACCGGCTGTGGAATGTCGTAGTGGCTGCTGACGTTGACCCGTGCCCGCTCGACAGTCTGAGCCAGACGGTTCCGGAACAGCGACACCAGCAATCGAGGGTACGACAGGTTCAGGTTCAAGTAGTGCTTGAGAAACGGAAGCGCATAGAGGTTCCCGGTCATGTCGACCTCACCCACGACAAACCGTTCGAGCACGCCTAGACCGTTCAGCGACAGGACGTCATCGACAGCTCGAGGGGTCTTAAAGCGGATTGTCAGGGGCTGCCCGCACCAGTGTTCGCGGGTCCCGCCAACCTGATAAGAGTGATCGTCCGGGTCACTGATGACGATGGGCCAGGGAAACGCTGCGAGGCTCTGTGCCAGAAACTCCTGCAGTCGTCGTGTCGCAGTCATACCGCCTCGCACCGCCAGCCGACGACCCGATGCCCCTGCAGGTCCGGCGCCTGTAATTATCCTCCCCACAGACGAACTGACACAACCCCGGCCAGCGGTCCCCGCGCTCGGGGTTCCGGGATATGATTCCTGCTGATTCCCTCTCCATTCTCAGGGCAAGGTGGTAGCGATGAGCGGTAGGCAAACGGGGCATGTGGGCTGGATAGCGGTGGGGCTGGTGTGTGCCATCTCGGCGTCGGCGTTGGCGCAGCAAGGCGCGCCCGACAACGGCGAGTGGCCCACGTACGGCGGCGATCTCGGGAGCACCAAGTATTCGCCGCTCGACCAGGTCGACCGGGACAATTTTGGCGATCTCGAGGTCGCATGGAGATGGACATCGGCCGATGGCTTTCTCGGGTTGACGATGCCTGACGGCAGCGAATGGTGGGCCGACTCTCGGCTCATCTTCGAAGAGCTCAACCGACAAGATGCAAACCGATGGCGTGATGGCCAGCCCCCGACGATCACCAACTTCAAGGCGACGCCGATCATGGTCGATGGCCGTCTCTTCATCAACATGCCGACGTCTCAAGCTGCATCGATCGACGCGCAGACTGGCGAGACGCTCTGGGTCTACAACCCCAAGACTTACGAGTCTGGGACGACAACGATGAGCGCGCGATGGAACCAGCGAGGTGTCGCATACTGGTCTGACGGCCCGGAGCGCACTGACGAGCGGATCCTTTTCGGTACCGGCAACGGCTATCTCATCTGTGTCGACGCCAAGACGGGTCGACCGTGTCGTGACTTCGGCGACAACGGATGGGTCGACCTTGTCGCCGACCTGCCGCGTGCGGGCCGAGAGAGCCGCGACTGGCTCAATGCGCTGCTGTACTCGGTCCAGTCGCCGCCGTTCGTCGTCGGCGACACGATCGTGACGCCGTCGTCGATCTCGTCCTACAACATCACGAAGGAGGCGCCGCCCGGATGGATGCGTGGCTTTGACGTCAGAACCGGAACGACCAATTGGACGTTCCACACGATCCCCCAAGGCGACGAGTTCGGGAACGACACCTGGGCCGGGGACTCGTGGCGTCACACCGGGAAGGTCGGCGTCTGGACGATGATGAGTGCCGACCCAGAACTGGGTTACGTCTACCTTCCAACCAATACGCCGGCACCGGACTATTACGGTGGCCATCGCCTGGGTGACAACTTGTTTGCGGAGAGTGTCATCGCTCTCGACCTCGAGACCGGTGAACGCGCTTGGCATTTCCAAGCGGTCCACCACGGACTCTGGGACTACGACTTTCCGGCCGCACCGAATTTGGTTGACATCACGGTCGAGGGCCGTCCCATCAAGGCGCTCGTTCAGATCAGCAAGCAGGGATTCGTCTATGCGTTTGACCGGGTGACAGGCGAGCCGATCTGGCCGATCGAAGAACGGCCGGTCCCGACCGACACTGATGTGCCAGGTGAGCAGCCGTCACCGACGCAGCCGTTCCCCTCTCGACCCGCACCGTTCGAATACCAGGGTGTCACCATTGACGACCTGGCCGACTTCACTCCTGAGATCCGCCAAATGGCGGTCGACGCGGTCGAACGGTATCGCATCGGACCGTTGTTCACGCCGCAGTCGTTGCAGGGAACGATCCAGCGGCCCAGTGCCTCGGGTGGGGCGAACTGGTCAGGTGCCGCGTTCGATCCCGAGACAGGAATCCTGTATATCCCATCCAGTAATTCCTTCTCCGTGAAGCACTTTCGGGAGCCCGAACCAGGCGAGGGAGCCACGCTCGCCGTCATCGAGGCGCGCGGAGAGCTGACACATCGTCCACAACTTCCGCAGGGGTTGCCGCTGTTCAAGCCGCCCTACTCCCGGATGACGGCCATCGACCTGACGACGGGCGACCACGTTTGGATGAAGCCGATGGGCAGCGGCGACCGGATTCGGAACCTGCCGATGCTCCGTGACCTGGACCTCCCGCCGCTGGGGGGCGACAGCAGCCGGGCCGGGCCGCTGCTGACAAAGACGCTGTTGATCTTCGCACTGACGACGGGTGGCACCGATGGCGGGCCACGGTTGGTGGCGTTCGACAAGACCACCGGCGATGAGCTGGCGTCGGTGGATCTTCCCGGTGGAGCGATAGGCACGCCGATGACCTACTCGGTTAATGGAAAGCAGTACATCGCTCTCACGGTAGGAGGCGGGCGGGTTCCCGAGCTGATCGCGTTGGCGCTGCCCTAGATTCCTACGAAAACGAAACGACCCTCACGCTCAGACCGCCCCTGAGCACCGACGACGAGGGATGCGAGGGCCAGTCGGCTCTCACCTGGCGAAGGATGAGTGACTAGTTTGCTACACTCGGCAACCCCGTCCGATGCGCGGCCGCGGATCGACGGCAAGTTTCTCGCGCTCGGCCCTCGCCGTTTCCACATCAGGGGTGTGGCCTACGGTACGTTCGCCCCTGACGCCCACGGAGAGCAGTATCCGCCACCAGCACAGATCGCCCGCGACGTGACGTCGATCGCAAGGGCCGGGTTCAACACGATTCGAACCTACACGGCGCCGTGCTCCGCCTTGCTCGATGCGGCCGCGCACCACGACCTTCGACTCATTGTCGGTCTGCCGTGGCCGCAGCACGTGCCGTTCCTGGACAGCCCCACACTCGCGGAGCGGATTCGACGCGAGGTGGCAGCATTGGTGCGGCGACTCGCTGAGCGATCGTCGGTCCTGATGTTTGCCATCGGCAACGAGATTCCGGCTGGGGTCGTGCGGTGGCATGGACCGCGCCGTGTTGAACGCTTTCTGCAGGCGCTCTACGCCGACGTCAAAGATGCCGCCCCTGACAGCCTCTGTACCTACGTCAACTACCCGCCAACCGAGTTTCTCGACCTCTCATGCTTTGACGTCTGCGCCTTCAACGTGTACCTGCACCGTGAACCAGAGCTACGCGCCTACCTGGCGCGTCTTCAGCACCTCGCCGGCTCAAAGCCGCTGCTGCTCGCAGAGGCCGGGGGCGATAGCATCCGCGAGGGACTCGATGGGCAGGCGCGAGTCATCGCCATGCAGCTGCGAGCGGCGTTCGCTGAAGGGGCCTGCGGCGCCGTCGCCTACACCTGGACCGACGAGTGGTGGCGGGGGGGGCAACCGGTCGATGACTGGGCGTTCGGCCTCGTCGACGCGGCGCGGCGACCGAAACCCGCGCTCGCCGCGGTCACGGACCTCTTGAGAAACACGCCGTTCCCAGCAGCCAACCGACAACGGTGGCCGAAAGTCTCCGTCGTTGTCTGCGCGTACAACGCCGCCGATACGATCGACGACTGCCTCAGCTCGGTGAGCGGGCTGACCTATCCCGCTGTCGAAATCATTGTCGTCAACGACGGATCGCGTGATGCCACCGCCGCGATCGCTCGACGCTACACCGGCGTCCGGGTCATCGACGTGCCAAACGGCGGTCTCAGTGCGGCACGAAACGCCGGTCTGGCTGCTGCTACCGGTGAGATCGTGGCCTACACTGACGCTGACTGTCGGGTGGATGCTGACTGGCTGACATATCTCGTGCAGCCGATCCTCACCTCGAACGTGGTCGGCGCGGGCGGTCCCAACGTCGTGCCGTCCGACGATCCCTGGGTGGCGCAGTGTGTCGCGCGCGCGCCGGGTGGACCGACCCACGTCATGCTCGACGACAGAATCGCGGAGCACGTGCCGGGCTGCAATATGGCGTTTCGCCGGGAGGTGCTGCTGTCAGTCGAGGGCTTCAACCCGGTCTACCTCCGTGCCGGTGACGACGTCGATATCTGTTGGAGGTTGCAGGCCAGAGGCCTCACGATCGGGTTCTCCCCGTCAGCGTTGGTGTGGCACCACCGCCGAGCCAGCGTGACGGCGTATTGGCGGCAGCAGGTCGGGTACGGCGAGGGAGAGACGTGGTTGGACGCCCATCACCCCGAGAAGTTCCTTCGTGGTCAGACGCTGTGGCACGGGCGGATCTACAGCCCCCTGCCATTCCTCGGCACGGCGACCGGGCGCAGGGTCAACAGCGGCGTGTGGGGTACGGCGGCGTTCCCGTCGGTTTATACCGCACAACCCCATGCGTGGCGATTCCTCCCGCATTCATCAGCCTGGATGGTCGCCTCACTAGGGTTGCTGTTCATCGGGGTCTTCGGTCCGTTGGCCGGCATGGACGCCGCGTGGCTGCCGCTGATCGCCGGGGTGGGTGGCATCGTGACGACGCTGTTCCGCTGCGCGATGTGCGGGTGGCGGTCCAACCTCAGCGGACTGCCGGATGTTGGCCGATGGCCGTTGCGGGAGCACCAGGTGCTGTACCGCAGTCTCATCGCCTGGCTGCACCTGATCCAGCCCATCGCCAGATTCAGGGGTCGCCTCCGTGGCCTCTCGCAGCCGGCCGCGGTAGATCCGCAGCACGTCACCCGCTATCCATGGAAGACGCCGGTCCCAACGCTTCGCGACGCGCTGGCGTCGGTTCGCCTGTTTGATAGAGGCGGGAGTGAACGCTCGTTCTGGGGCGAATCGTGGGTGTCGCACACGTCGCTGCTCAGCGAGCTCGTCGGCGTCCTCCGCGCCTCGCGTCCGGCGCAACGGGTTGACGTGGATGAGGGCTGGCGCCCCGATCGGGATCTCAGCCTGGCCGTCGGTCGGTGGGGATGGCTCCATGTCCGGACGCTGGTGGAGGAGCATGAAGCGGGGCGCTGCCTCTTCCGTGTCCGGGCCCGGCTGCGACCCAGTTTCATCGGCACCGTCCGGGGTTCAGCGCTGGCGGTCGCGCTGGCCGGCGGAACGAGCGCGTCGATGTTTCTCTATCGTCCCTCGGTTGGCGTCGCTGTGCTGTTCGCTGCCATGGCGGCGATCGCCACACAGACGGCCTGGCAGGCGACCCGCGCGACCGTGCTCCTCGACCGAGCCGTCACCCGGGTGGCGACGGCCGCGGGTATGACACCACTGACAGTGCCACGCGCTATCGGCAGCCCCGCGCGTGGTTCCACCAAGACCACGGTTTCCGAGCCAGAATCTCCGTAGGGGTGAATGACGCTGGCACGCTGGACCCTGTCGTTTCTCCAACCGTACCGGGCCCGTGTTGTGGCGATCGCGACACTCTCGTTCGCAGAGATCGGACTGGCCGCGCTGGCACCATGGCCGCTGAAAGTGGTCGTCGACAACGTCCTGGGTGGGCGCCAGCTGCCGGAGCCAGTCGGAGCGCTCACACGATCAACTGTCGGCGACAGTGTCGTCACACTCCTGGTCGTGGTCGTGATCGGAGGGCTCCTGATACAGATCCTGAGCGAGCTCGTGCGGATCACCCATACCCAGCTCCAAGTCGATATGGCCCAGCGTATCGTCTACAAGCTGCGCGCCGAGCTGCTTCATCATCTGCAGGCGCTGCCGTTGCGCCACCACATCGCGACCAAGACCGCCGACTCGGTGTACCGCCTCGACGCCGACGCCCACTGTGTCGACGACCTCATTATCGGTGGGGTGTTCCCGCTGGCGCTGGCCACACTGAACCTGAGTGTCATGGGTGCCGTGCTGGTGTATCTCGATACGACCCTCGCGCTGCTTTCAGTAGCGGTCGTGCCGTTCCTCTACCTGTCGCTCCGCTACTACGCACGAACCATGACCGACCGGGCCGAACGAGTAAAGGCACTGGAGTCGTCGGTCGTCGAGCGCGCCTTTGAGGTGTTGTCATCCATTGCGGCGGTCAAGAGCTTCGCCCGCGAGCGACACGAGGTTGAGCGATTCTCCCAGAAAGGGGACGAAACGATGCGGGCCCGGCTCGGGTTGACGTGGCAGGAGTCGCTGTTCTCACTGACCGTCACGGTGATCACCCTGGCCGGTACGGCGCTTGTGCTCGTCGTCGGGGGGCTGCATGTCTTGGGGGGCACTCTGACCCTGGGGGGACTTCTGGTCGTCATCGCCTACCTCGCGGCGGTCTACAACCCGATCTCTGAGATCGCACATACGACCGGTTCGCTCCGACAGGCGATGGTGAGCGCTCGTCGCGTTCGGGACATCTTTGCGCTGACTCCAGAACCGCTGGACGCGGAAGACGCCGTCGACGCAACACAGATCTCTGGGCATGTCCGATTCGACAACGTGCGCTTCGCGTATGACGCGGATCACCGCGTCCTCGACGACGTGAGCTTTGAGGCACACCCAGGTGAGATGCTCGCGCTGGTCGGGCTCACTGGGGCCGGCAAAACCACGATCGCCAACCTGATTCCTCGACTGTTCGAACCTGCCGCCGGCCATGTGCTCGTCGACGAGATCGACGTACGTCAGTATTCGCTCCGAACGCTCCGCGAGCGGGTCGCCGTCGTCCCCCAACACCCGGTCCTGTTCGCTGGCTCGATCGCCGACAACATCAGATACGGTCGCCTGAACGCATCGATGACAGCGATCGAAGCCGCCGCGCGCGCGGCGCACGTTCACGATCTCGTGGATCGGCTGCCACAGGGCTACGGTACGGAAGTCGCCGAGGGCGGGGCCACGCTCTCGGGTGGAGAGCGCCAACGGTTGGGAATCGCCCGCGCGCTGCTCAAGAACGCGCCGATTCTCATCCTGGACGAGCCAACCTCGTCGATGGATGCCATCTCCGAAGCGGAGATCTTCGACGCGCTGGAGTCGCTGAGAGCGAACCGCACGATCCTGGTGATTGCGCACCGGCTCGCAACGATTCGCCACGCCACGCGGATTCTCGTGCTGCACGACGGTCGGCTGGTCGCGCAGGGAACGCATGATGAGCTGATGGCCTCGAACGATCTGTACCAGCGGATGTGGGCGCGGCTCTCGGTTGGACGCAGTCTGGATGAGGCGGACACGGTGGACGAGCTGCTCCAGGTGTAGGGAAGCAAGACAGAGACGTGAAGATCCTCTTCGCCGGCATCATCGGACGCTATCCGTTCGGGGGCGTGACCTGGTGTTCCCTGATGTACCTCCTTGGGCTTCGCGCTCTGGGGCACGAAGTGCTCTACATCGAAGACACCGGCGAGTGCGTCTACGATGCCGAGCGCGACGAGATCGCCCTCGATCCAGCCTATGGCACTCGATACATTCATGACGCGCTGGCGGCCTTCGACCTGGGGGACCGCTGGTGCTTTGTCAACTACGACGAGACGTATCACGGGCAGTCCCGTGAGGCGGTTCGGGCCTACTGTGCCGATGCCGACCTTTTCGTGAATCTGTCCGGCGGATCGTGGTTCTGGCGTGACGAGTACGCTGGGATCGAGCGTCGGGTGTTCATCGACTCCGATCCGGTGTTCACGCAGCTTGCGATCGCAAAGGGCGACAGCTGGTATGTCGACTTCTTCCGAGGTTTCAACCACCTCTTCACTTTTGGTGCCAACATCGGGTCCCCGAGCTCTGACGTGCCGACTGGCAATTTCGTGTGGCACAAGACGTGGCAGCCGGTCGTCACGGATTTGTGGCGGACTGGCGGTCCGCCGAGTCACGACCGCTTCACGACGGTCATGACCTGGAAGAACGAGAGCTTCACCGACGTCGATGGCAACAAGGACCGCGAGTTCATCCGGTTCATTGATCTACCCGCGCGGACGAACAGCCGATTCGAGCTCGCGGTCAACGGGCCACATCGACTGCTGCGCGACCATGGGTGGTCACCGGTCGACGCAATGCAGGTCTCGCGCTCGCTGTGGGACTATCGTGCATTCGTTCAGCGGTCGAAGGCCGAGTTCAGTATCGCCAAGCACGCCTACGTCGCGCGCAGGTCCGGATGGTTTAGTGACCGGACCGAATGCTACTTGGCCGCTGGACGTCCGGTCGTCGTGCAAGATACCGGGTGGACGGACCACCTCCCGGCAGGGACCGGGCTCGTCGCCTTCTCGACCCCCGAAGAAGCGATTGACGGAGTGGAACGGGTCGACCGCGACTACGCGGCGCACGCTGCGGAGGCGTGTTGCATCGCCACCGAACACTTCGACGCGTCACGCGTGCTGCCCCCATTCCTGGACCTGGCATGCGCATGACCCACGTTGACGCGTTGCGAATCGCCCTCGTCGCCCCGGTCGCGCAGCAAGTTCCGCCGTTCCGATCGGGGTCGATCGAGACCGTCACCGCGCTCCTCGCCGACGGACTGGTCGCACGAGGTCACGCCGTGACGCTATTTGCGACCGGCACCTCACGCACGACAGCCACCCTGCACGCCACCTTCGCCAAGGGCTACAACGAAGACCCCACGCTCTGGCCATGGGAACTCTGCGAACTCTTCAACCTCGCGGCGGCGGTCGAGCAGGCCACCCGCTTCGATGTGATCCACTATCAAGCGGAGTACTCGCCTATTTCTCTCGCCTACGACCGCGTGTCGCCGACCCCCGTGCTGCAGACGATGCACCACACCCCGACGGCGCAGGAAGTCGCGCTGTGGTCTCGGTATCCGGATGCGCCATTCGTGGCGGTGTCGGCGGCGCAGGCCGACCAGCTGTCCGGATTGAAGATCGTCGCGACTATTCATCACGCCCTCGACATCGCGGCGTTCGACTTCTGTGCGGAAACCCTCGAAACGGATGACTACCTCCTGTTTCTTGGCCGTTTCACCGAGGGGAAGGGGGTTCTCCAGGCGATCGATGTCGCCCGTCGAACCGGTCATCGGCTCGTTCTGGCCGCCGCAGAGAACGAGTATTACCGCGACGTTGTCGCGCCGCGGGTCGACCAACATCAGATTGTCTATGCGGGCGAGGTCGGTCACCGAGACAAGGTGAGGCTCCTGGGGGGGGCGCGGGCGTTGGTCTATCCGGTCCAGATAGCCGAACCGTTCGGTCTGGTCCTGACAGAAGCGATGGCGTGTGGGACGCCGGTGGCCGCACTCGATCACGGTGCGGTCGGGGAGCTCGTCGAAGACGGCGTGACCGGTGGGGTCTTCGACACGATCGATACGCTGGTCGCCGGCCTGCCACGTCTGCTCGCGCTCGACAGGGCAACGATCCGGGCACGGGCGGAGGAGCGCTTCGGCGCCGACCGGATGGTTGATGCCTATGTCAGCGTCTACCGGCGGCTGGCGCACCGGGGTGGGGTGCACCGGCGCTCGGAACGAACGGCGTGAGATGCAGGCCCAATCCAACCGGTCCGATCTCACCGGATGTTCGCTCCTCGCGGTGCTCGCACATCCCGACGACGAGTCGTTGGCCTGCGGCGGACTTCTAGCCTGGTGCGCCGACCTCGGCGCCGATGTCGCCCTCCTCTGCATGACGCGCGGCCAGCATGGCCCGGGGGAGTCGGCGGATCTGGGCGCCACCCGTGAGACGGAGCTTCGCGCGGCCGCCGAGGCACTCGGCGCCCAACAGGTCGATGTCCTCGGCTACGAGGACGGCATGCTGCCATGGGCCGATGCGAGTCAGCTTGAGTCGGACGTCCGCGATACCATCCAGAGGTGTCAACCGAGTGTCGTCATCACCTTCGGTGAAGACGGCCTCTACTGGCATCCTGACCACGTGGCGGTCCACGAACGGACGACGGCGGCCGTGATCTCGCTCGCCGATGAGGCCCCTGCGCTGTACTACGTCACACTCCCGGCTGGCCGCATGCGCGACGTGGTGGAGCACGTCTCGCACGTGACGAGCCTGTCCGATGACCCGCCGCGCCAAATCTTCGGTGTCGCGGATGTCGATGCCTTTGGCTCGTTGGCCCTCCCCCCGACGCTTGTGGTCGACAGCGGGAGCTACGCGACGCGCAAACTGGCTGCGATCCGTTGTCATACGTCGCAGCTCCAGCACAACGCGCTGGCGCACGTCCAGGACGAATACGCGGCCAGCCTGCTCGGGCTAGAGCTGTACCGTCGCGCGACCATCGGCTGGCAAGGTGATACGTTCATCGAGCAGTTCGCGTCAACAGCGTCCCGGTAGGTGGTGACCATGGACCAGCGTCTGCTCGATCTGCTCCGCTGCCCATTCTGCGGAACCCGACTGTCGCTGGTCGACAACGCCGCGTTGAAACGCCGCGGCTCAGAGGTTGATGCCGGTGTTCTCGGCTGCGAGTGCTGTGCGTTTCCGGTTGTCGACGGCATCCCCACACTGATCGCCGACGACACGACGCGAGAGGCCATCGCCGCCCTGGAAGCGGGCGACCCGGAGTCCGCTCGCTTGACGCTTCTCGGCCTCACCGACGCCGCCCGCGCGGCATTCCGAGGGCTGCTCGCGACCGGGTCGGGGTTGACCTATCGCGCCGCGCTCGAGGTATTGAGCCGCGATGCCGAGGGCACGTACTTTGTCTATCGTTTCTCGGACCCAACCTATGTCACGGCCGAGGCGCTGCTCCGCGCCCTCGGTCAACACCGATCGTCGACAACGGGACACCGCCTCGATCTGTGTGGGGGGTCAGGCCACTTGACTCGGGTCCTGGACACGACTGATTCCGGGCGCAGACCGACGGACGCGACGGTACTGGCCGACGTCGCGTTCTGGAAACTCTGGCTTGCTGCGCGATTCACGGCGCCGAGATGCACACCGGTCTGCTGTGACGCCAATCAACCCCTTCCCTTCGCACCGGACGCGTTCCGGATGGTCGTCCTTTCGGATGCGTTTCCGTATATCTGGCACAAGCGCCTCCTCGCTGATGAGATGATGCGGATCAGCGGGCCCGATGGGCTTATCGTCATGCCTCACCTGCACAGCGCGCTCGGGGAGAACGTCTCGGCCGGAGACACGCTCACGCCCGATGCCTACCGGAACCTCTTCTCGCGGCACACCCCCCGTCTGTTTGGTGACTCACGACTACTCGCGGACGTGGTCGATCACCAGATGGTAGATCTCTCGAGAGAAATCTCGCCTGCGGAGCTCAGCACGGAGCCGGCGCTGACACTCATCGCCAGCCGACGTGCGGATATCTTTCGTCGATACGAGGTGCCGGATCTCCAGAAGGTCTCTGGAGAGCTTAGAGTTAACCCGCTCTACCAGGTCGACTGTCGAGACGGGCGCTCGGTGCTGACGCTGGCCTTCCCGTCACCCGAGTATGAGGCCGAGTTTCGCGCGTGTCGTCAGTATCTCCCGGACACGGTCACCATAGACGGCGACCTGACCACGGCCGGCGGAGTCGAGGTCCCCGAGACAGACGGTGCTAAGCTGCGACGCCGACGGGTCCTCCTTGATCTGCCACCACGCTACAGCTAGTGTCCTGAGTTCGATCTACCTGCACACCGTTCTACTGTGATTCAAGGACAAGGCGGGCGGTCACCGGGTAGTGGTCGGATGGATAGCGACCTCCGTCGTTGTCGAGAACCGTCTCTGCAGAGCGGACGCTGATCGGGCCGCCGACGAGGATCCAGTCGATCCGGCCCACATCCCAGTCCACGGGCGGTCCGAACTCGCTCAGCGTAAACCCCGGCCCCTGGCGCTCGTCTGCCACGACCCACGCGTCCAGCAATCCGGTGGCGGTGGCCGCTCGCCACGTATCACTATCCTCTGCGGGTGCGTTGAAGTCCCCGGTCACGACCACGACGCTCTCCTCGGGGAGTGAGGCAACCCGATCGGCAATCAGATTCGCCGACTCGAGCTGGCGCTCGCCTCGCCTGATCGTGAGGTGGGTGTTGTAGACGTACACGCGCCGACCGGTCGACAGGTGGTGAAACCTGGCCCAGGTGACGATTCGCCCAACCCTGAGCCGGCGGCCCCGGGCGTCACGAATGTCGGGCGGTCTGTCAGGCGTCGACGACAGCCAGAAATTCCCCGACTCGATTGGGGTCAGCTCGGCGTGACGGTAGAAAATCGGCGTGTATTCGCTGAGGCCCTCACCTCCGTTGAGCCCGCGATCGACGCCGAGCCATCGGTAGTCCGGCAAGACCTCCTCGAGATACTCGATCTGCTGCCCGACAACCTCCTGCAGACCAACCACGTGGGGCGCACGACGCTGAATGGTCCCTGCGACCAGTGCCTTGCGGTGGGGCCAGGCGTTCTCACCGTCGCGCCCATAGGCCGTCCTGATGTTGAAAGTCATGACGTCGAGCCACGGCGCGATCGGCGGAGGCGGGGTGGTGCCGGCGACGATGATCGTGACTGCGACGACGAACGTCGCGACAAGGGTGGCTCGTATTCGCGCTGTCATATCACACCTCCCGGTCCCGACCTCCTACTCCAAGGTTGGGATCAAACTATCGTCGTCGCTTGTGCCAAACGCGTCCAGCAGTATCGGAAGCAGCCCGTCCATTCGCGCCACGGTTGAGGACGGCGGCAGGAGGCCGTCAACGAAGCGGTGTCGCCGGAGCTGGTCGAGCACCGGAGACCGGCTTGCCACGATATGGACCGGCACGTCCCACGATGCACCCTCTCCGCTCACCAGTGCGGGTGGCTGATGGTCTCCCACCAGTACCAGAACGAAGTCACGCTCCGCGCGCAGTCGAAGATACCCGCCAACCGTCCGATAGGCATACCGGAGCGCCTTGACGTAGCTCGGCCCAAGGTTCAGCCAGTCCGGGTAGTCCGACCAGGCGCGGTCAAGGTCTGAGCTGTCGTACGGACTCGGTGTCAGCACCCGCGCCCAGTCGGGCTGATACGGGGGCGAGGGAACGAACGGCGCGTGAGTTGTGACGGTCGGAAAGAAGACGAACACCGGCCGACGAGGCTGTGTGGCCACCTCCAGGGCGTCGATCCGGGCCAACGCAAACTGATCGTTGAGGTCCCACCACCCGAACGGCGGCCCACGATAGTCCAGCCGCGCCAAGTCGTATACCTCCTCGAACCCGTAGAACGCGCCCTGGGGCCAGGCACGCTGTAGACCTGGCATGACCGCGACGGTCCGGTAACCCCGGCGTCCGAACGCCTTCACGAGCGTGTCCCGCTCTTGCCCCATCAATCGCTTGTTGGTCCCAGGGTCACGAACCTCGGTACCCGAGAGGAGGCTGATGTGCGCCAACCATGATTCGCCGCCGAACGTCGTCGATTCGACACGTGCCGAGACGACCGACCGTCCAGTCTCGCGGATGTCGGCCGCCAGACGCGCCCGCGCGTCGACCAGCTCCGCCGCGAATTCAGGGCGGTCCCAGCTCACGGTGCCGTACGATTCGAGAAAGATGACGAACACATCGGCGCCATCGACCCGCGACAGGTCGGAGTTCAGAGACGGCGGCGGACCAAGCGAACGGACGCCGGCGCCGCTCATCTCATAGACAAGCTCACTCAGCTCCCCAGCATAGGCGGGGGTGACCGGCTCAGAGAATCGGAGCTCAGCGAGCGCCTTGGCACCGACTCCTTGAGCAACACCGAGCAAGAGCACACCGCCCGCCGCCACGCCGAGCACACCCCGAGCCTGCGCATGGAACGTGGCGTCCACCAGTCGGGCCAGCGCCCAGCGCGCCATCGCGTACATCATGACGGGTATCACCAGCACACCGACGACGATAGCGATTCGAAGCCCGGGGTCGGCGACCGCAGCGAACATCGCACCGACGTTCGGCATGTGTCGGAGATCCCAGAAGAGGTTGATGTCACGGCCGTAGAGCGACCGGGCGGTGACGTCGGCGTAGCGTCCAACCACCAGGAGGACCCACAGGGCCGAGAGCCAATGCACGGTCCTGCGAGACCGCGTCTCAATCCAGCGCCACGCCAGCACCAGGGTCAGTGCAACGATGGCCAGCTCGACCGAGAGATCGCCGGTCAGCCGAATACCGAGTGTCGGCCAGACGTTCGCGAACGTGAGCGACAGGTTGAGAAGCACCAGCCCGCACACCAGCCCTATCCAGTGCCAAGTCGTCACGTTCTTCTGCTCAACGAGACCCCAAATGGAAGCCCCGCCCCTCCGGCGGCCAGCGCAAACAACCCGCCGATCACCGGTAAGCCATACCCGTTGGTTAGATAGCCATAAGTAAACACGATGCCGCTCGCAAAGTGAAAATTGACGATCATCAGCAACGCGATCGCCGCCGCCAGCTGGACCCGATAGCCGATCACCAATGCAGCGCCCGTCGCCAGCTCACCCAGCGGCACGAGGCGAGCGAACAGCGGCGCACCCGGGATCGCTACTGTCTCCAGATACCAAAGGCTCGTCGCCGGCGCCAGTCCTCGCCAGCGCTCGAGCTCCGCCAACAGGAGCCCACCGTCTGTCAGCCAGGCCGTCTTCCCCAGACCCATAAAAACCAGGAAGACCCCCATCAGCACCGACAGCCCCCGCAGCCCAACCGCCATCGTCTCTCCTCGCGGCGTCCGTCCACCGGAATCGCCGGAGGCATTGTAACTGGCACGGATCCGCCAGAGAATGATAGCCGGTAGACGCCTTTCAATGACCGTCGGAAACCGTCTTGTCGGATTGCTCCGCTCGCTTGCGGTCTATCATGCGATCCCGCTGCGCCAACGCCGTCTGCGTGCGCTCTACGGCCAGTTCGTCTCAGCGAACGACCTTGTTTTCGATCTCGGTGCACATGCCGGAAACCACACTCGAGCGCTGGCAGCCATCGGGTGCTACGTTGTCGCACTGGAGCCGCAGCCCGATTTCGCGCGTCTCCTCCGAACGCTCTTCGCCAGGGTCCCGCGAGTCGAGATCATCGAGTCCGCCGTCGCCGAGGCCGAGGGGAAAGCCACACTTTCGGTCAGCGACCGGACACCCACGATGACGACCCTAGCCGTCGCGTGGCGTGACGCCCGGGCGCAGCAGCCTCTCTTTTCAGGGGTCCAGTGGGACCGACCGATCTCGGTGGAGACCACAACGCTCGACGCGCTGATCAGACGGTTCGGGGTGCCAGCGTTCGTCAAGATCGACGTCGAGGGGGCCGAACCGAGTGTGCTCGCCGGTCTCACCCACCCACTGCCCGCGCTGTCGTTCGAATTCTTGCCTGACGCCCTCGACTACACGCGTACCTGTATAAGCCGTCTGGCCGAACTGGGACACTATCGCTACAACTGGTCGCGTGGCGAGACGTTTCTGCTGGCCGGCACTCGCTGGATGAACGCCGTCGAGCTGTTTGCCGCGCTCGACACGGTCGATGCGCGACGTCGTTCGGGTGACATCTACGTGCGACTCGACCGGTCGACATCCTGATGCCTCAGTTCGACACTGCGCAGGTTCGTGACTACTACGAGCGTCACACCGCAGCATTCGTGTCCCTCGGCCAGGGCGGTCACCTCGGCGCCATCCATCGGACGGTCTGGGGCCCAGGAACCCGAACCCGGGAGGGCGCGTTCCGGTACGTCGAGGATCGGATCGCCGAGCACCTCGGCGGTCTGGCTCAGTGGGATGGGGCGGTCAGGCCACACGTGATCGACCTCGGGTGCGGAATCGGATCGAGCTTGTGCGCGCTGGCAGAACGCCTCGATATTCGAGGGACCGGGGTCACGCTGAGCCCGCTGCAGGCGCAACTGGCGCAAAGGCGAATCGCGGAGGCCGGCCGATCTGATTGCATTCGGTGCATCGAAGCCGACTACTGCGAACTTCCGAACGATTGCGACACTGCCGACCTCGCTTACGCGATCGAATCATTCGTGCACGGGCCTGACCCCGAGCGCTTCCTCGACCAGTGCGCACGCATCATTCGGCCTGGCGGGTTGTTGATCATCTGTGACGACTTCAGGCGACAGGCGAGTGATCCAACCGCGGAGCGCACCATCGAGCGGTTCTGCCACGGGTGGCACGTCAACTCACTGCTCCAGCCGTCAGAGCTGAGGAAGCTGGCCGGTGCCGCCGGCTTCGACCATCACTCGACGGTCGACCTGACAGAGTATCTCGAACTGGGTCGCCCACGGGACAAGGCGATTGCCCTGCTCGTTGGCCTGTTCGGGTGGATTCCCGCTGTGTCGAACCGCTTCGACCATCTGCTGGGTGGCAGCGCGTTGCAGACCTGTCTCTCCCGTGGATGGATCGGATACGAGCTCGCCGTGTTTCGGCGGCTCAGGTAGAGTGTCCTGTCATGCCTGACTCCTCAATTCGGTCCTGGCAATCGATGACCACCACCGAGGCCCAGCGCCTGGGCCTCAGCGATCCGGTCGTGATCCTACCGGTAGCGGCCATCGAACAACATGGTCCCCATCTCCCCCTCTCCACCGACCTCGACATCGGCGTGGGCCTACTGGAGAGCGCGTTCCAGCATCTTCCGTCAGACTTTCCCGCATGGGTGCTCCCGCCACAGGCGATCGGGTCTAGCGCTGAACACCTGAGCTTTCCAGGGACGCTCAGCGTCGACGGGAGCCTGCTCGGCGGTGTCATCTGCGCCCAGGGCGGCGCGGTGGCGCGGTGTGGTGTCCGACGGCTTCTCATCAGCAACAGCCATGGCGGCAACCGGCAGATCATAGATGCTGCGGGTCTCCAGCTGCGCCGCGAATCGGATCTCCTGGTTGTCAAGAGTCACTACTTCCTGTTCCCACGGCCGACGGGCGTCGACCTTCCTGAGCAGGAATGGCGTCACGGACTGCACGGTGGGGCGGTCGAGACCGCGATGATGCTGCATCTGCGTCCCGACCTGGTCCGTACATCGTGTGTGAGCGATTTTCCACCGCTGGGTGATCTGCTCGAGCGCACGCTGCGTCACGTCGGTACGGATGAGGAGGGGGCGTCCGTGTCCTGGCTGGCCGAGGACCTCAACCGCGCCGGTGCGGCAGGAAACGCGACGTTGGCCAGCGCGGCGATCGGGGAACGCCTCGTGAATAGCTACGGGCAGGTGCTCGCCGAAGTCATTCGGGACACCAAGGAGTTTCCGATCGATCGAATGGAACGAAGCGGACCACGCTGACGCTCGGCGTCACTCGCCGGGAACGGCGCCAGACAGCATGTCGCCCAGCCAGTGCCCCGCTCGCTGGACCTTCGCCTTGACGTAACGGAGATTGTGGCGGTTGAGTGTCCCATACAGCGGCTGGCGGTCGACCACTTCAATCCCGCCTTCACGGACGGCACGAACCTTCTCAGGGTTGTTGGTCAGCAATTGGACCCGACTGACGTCGAGGTACTGGAGCATCTCGACAGCGGCATCGTATCGGCGCTCGTCGGCACCGAACCCGAGCGTGCAATCGGCATCAACCGTGTCCAACCCCTCCTGCTGCAGGGCGTAGGCGCGGAGCTTGTTGCCGAGCCCGATACCTCGCCCCTCCTGCGCCAGATAGAGCAGAACACCACCGCCACGCTCGTTGAAGATACGCAAGCTCCCTCGGAGCTGCTCGCCACAATCACACCGCAGGCTGCCGAAGAGATCGCCGGTGAGACAGGCCGAGTGGATCCGAACCGGAACCGGTTCGGGCCACTGCGCCCGGTCGCCGATGAGGACCGCCACGTGCTCGAGTATGCCGTTTGCTTCTCGGAACGAGAGGAACCTGGCGTCCTCTGCATCCCGCAGTGGAACGGGTCCCTCGCTGACGTGCGTCACTTCGACGCGAACGGCGTGCGCCATCGCGTCGATCTGTGAAGCGGTCACCGACAACACCGCACCGGTCTCGACCAGCATCAGAACGTCGTCGGTCGCAGACGCGTCGACCGGAGCGGCAACGATTGCCGGGAGCAGTCGACCGAGCCGCGCCAGGGTCAACCCGCCCACCTCGGCGGGAGACGCCTGCCGAACATCGAGACTCGCTCGGGTGTGGCTCCCCGTCGAGCTGGAGATTCGCAGGAGGTCTGCGGGAGTTGTGCGCCCAGCGAGACCCAGACTCATCGCCGTGCGGGCCCTGCGACCATGGCCGTTCGTGAAGAGCCCCATCGCCTCGGCCCGATGGCTGGTCACAGCCAAGCGAACCCGTCCGCCGTCCAGACTGCTCACCTGATCCAGCGTCTGGGCGGTCAACCCCTCGACGGTCGCGAGGAGTGCACCCCGGGCCAGCCCGTGATCGGTCGGGCTGGTCACGTACACGGGGCGCCCCCGCTGAAGATCGAACAAACCACGTTGCGCTTGATGCATGCTACTGTCGACCTGCCAACTGAGGAGTTTACCTTGAGTAGCCCCATCGATGAGCGGACGGCCTGGAATCTGGTCCGCGCCACACCTCGGGGCCTCACGACGACCTACCCTCAGGTTTGCCTGACCAATAATCCCAGTCCCGATGTCTGGTTGCAAGTCGACCGATCGGGACAATGGAAAGCCTCTGCGCCAGTATCCAACGAGGCACGTGACGTTTTCGAGCTTTATTTGCCGCTCCAGGTTCAGGATCGCTTGACCGTGGCGCAGCTCGGTCTGAGCCTCGACGGTCGAATCGCGACCGAAAGTGGGCATTCTCACTACATCACGGGAACAGAGGATATCGTTCGTTTGCATCGTCTTCGCGCCTTGGTCGATGCGGTTGTCATCGGCGCCGGCACCATCGCTTCTGACGACCCACAGCTGACCGTCCGTGAGGTCGAAGGAGATAGTCCGGTCCGTGTCGTCCTCGACCCCGATGGTCGGCTAGACCCGACCCGGCGGGTGTTTTCAGACGGAACGGCCCGCACGGTGCACGTCCGACAGGAGATGCGTGGGACCGACCGGCGGACGCGAGAGAGCGACGCCTCCGTGCTGGCATTGCCTGTGGACGCTCAGGGTCGCTTTGAGCCGATGGCTGTCCTCGGCGCCCTGCATGACCAGGGACTCGAGCGAGTACTCATCGAGGGTGGCGGAGTAACGGTGTCGAGGTTCTTTCAGGCCCGAGCCGTTGACCGACTTCATGTGACGGTCGCACCGCTCATTATCGGATCGGGCAAGCCTGCGTTCACGCTCGACCCGGTTGACACCCTGGAGGGAGCGTGGCGCCCGCCGTGTCGGCTGTTCCGTCTAGGGGAGGACGTCCTGTTCGACTTCGATCTCCGAGCACGCTCGGAGTCGGTCGTGGGGGCGCCGACCCCGACCGACGTCCCGTGACCTACGACCCTCGACTCACGACCCTCGACCTCCCGTGGCAGGACCCAGGACCAAAACGAGGCCCCCCGGTAGGGTGGAGAGCAGGACCAGGAGCCCATAGGCCACCGAGATCGAGACGCCATCGACCACCGTGAGACCGGCCGCGCCCCACAGCAGCGCGGCGGCACCCTCGCGCACGCCCCACCCGGCAACGGTCACCGGGACCAGCATCGTGAGCAGCACCGGGGCCACGAGTGGCGCCAGAACCACCAGCTGTGTCTCGACTCCGATCGCCCTCGCGGCGATCACATACGTGACCAGGTACGTCGCGACCACCAGAACCGAGCTCGCGAGCTGCAGGGGAAACGCGAATCTGGCGAACAGAGCGCGCTGTGCGTCTTTCCAGAAACGACCCACGAGCGATGCCTCACTCAATTCGCGCACCCAGAACCAGAGCCCGGCCACGACAGCGCAGGCGGCGAGCGCAGCCCACCACCACGTCACCCTGAGGCCCAAGGGCAAGGACACGACTGAGAGCATCGCGACCATCGCCATCACCGCCTGACCCGACGCCCGCTCGAGGATCACGGCACGAACGGCCGGGCCGGCGGCCGACCGAAGAGCTGATTGAGCCCGCGCGTGACGCCATGCCCGGGACACATCTCCCACGACACCTCCGGGAATCACCTGGTTGAGGAACATGGCCAGGTAGTACTCGCGCACCGCGACAGAGAACGGTAACTCGATCCCGAGCCGCCCGGCGGTGAATTGCCAGCGCCATGCCGAGGCGATCACCTGGACGACTGAGAGTGCCAGCGCAAGACCGACCCAGGACGGTTGCATCCGGGCCAGGCGTTCGGCGATTTCTCCGACTTCGAGCCACCTGGCCAGAACGACCAACAGCCCGAAGCTGACACCCAGACGGCCGACCCGCCGTCGTGTCATCAGGCGCCCAGCGACCGTCATGCCGTGTCCGTCGGGAGGGCCAGCATGTCGACGTGGCCGACCGTCACACCAACCTCATGCCCCGCCAGCTGTTCCCGTCGACGGTTCGCCCAGGCACCGATCTCACGCTCCTGTTCCGGCCGCTCCTCCACCGCGGCCCGCTCCCACCCATCAACCAACGCTTTAGCGAGTGCGGTATGCGACGAGCCGAGACACCACGGGCTCGGGCGAAACCACGTCCGATAGCCGGCCGCTCGAAAACACGCCTGCGCGACCGAGCCGGCCGACGGTCCCAGTGCGGGCCCTAGGCCTTTGTCGCGCGTCTGATGAGCGTTCACCGCAAGTCGGACCATCTCGTCGCCCGGATCCGGAACGGCCGCGTTCGCGCCCTCCCATTCGATGAGACCGTTGTATGTGAGCGCAAACAGCACGCCGCACGCCGCGGAACGGCACGCCTCGGACAAAGCCCGCATCCACGTTTCGGACACCAGATCGAGGAGGGATGATCCGGTCACTAGGTGTGTCTCGGCAACCGCAGCGATCCCATCCGTCGCGATATCGCCGCACATCCGGTCAAGACTCCGCACTCTGTCCGGCACTTCGACGCGAGCCAGGAGCGCGCTATCGTGATCGACGAGCGTCCACGCCTGCCCCTCGGGGAGTCTTGGAGCGAGGTATCGGATATTCGAGCCGGTCCCGCTGGCCAGATCAAGCATTCGGGACCACTGACCCGCCCGCGCCGCAGCCGCCAGCAGCGGGAGCAGGGCCGGGGCTCGTGACGCGTGGTCGACCGGCTCGCGGAGCGCGAGCCAGCCGGCGTCAAACACGTCTCTCGTCTGTCGGGTCATCGTGAGGGATCAGAGTGCCCGAGATCCGAGTGCCGTCACCGCCGCCGCAAACGCGGCCGCTGCCTGATCCCAGTTGGGCAGCGTCGCCGCGTACCGCCGCGCCGCAGACGCGAGACTCCGACACTGCGCGGCGTTGGCCAGAAGCTCGTCGAGCACCGCGGCCAGCGCCTGGTCGTCGCCGGGTGGGACGAGGATGCCGGTACCATCCGGCACGGTGTCGGGGATCGCCCCGCCCGTCGTACTCACAACAGGAAGTCCCCTCGCCAGCGCCTCGCTCAGGGCCATGCCGTAGCCCTCATCGTAAGACGGCAGAGCGAACACCGAGCTCGAGTGATACAGCGCGTCCAGGGCGTCCGGTTCACATTCCCCGACGAGACGCACCCTCTCTGTGAGACCGGCGTCGATGACCTGGGTCTCCACCGCCGCGGCATACGCGGGATCGCGGGTCACGCTGCCTGCGCAGATACAGCGCCACGGCTTCTCCCGGAGACGCGCCACCGCACGCACGAGCACGTCCTGTGCCTTCCGTGGAATCACCGCACCAACGCAGAGGATCTGAGGCGGAGCGCCGGGACCCGGTCCGTCGGCCGGAGGGACCGGATCGGTTCCAGGGGGAACGGCACAGACACGTGTAGCCCTCACGCCGTAGGCGGTCACCCGGGAGGCCGTCGTCGCGCTCGTCACGAGCACGCCACGACACGCTGAGAGGGCCTCACGTTCTGAGGCCGACAGTCGATGGCGCTGATGTGCATCGAGACCGGTCTCGTCGGCGAGAGGATGGTGCACGAGACCCACAATCCGGAGGCGTCCGCCGTGGTCGTGCAACGGTTGGGGCAGGCCGCCCATTGCCAAACCGTCGACCACCACGCGCGCGTCGTCCGGCAGGTCTGTCAGCGCTTGGGTCAAGCTCGCGTGGGCGACCGCGTCGGCCTCGGGGAACGTGCCCTCGAGCTCATGCACTACCACCCGCCAACCCATCCGCCGGAGGCCAGCGACAATAGACGCGTCATAGATGTAGCCGCCCGTGCGCTGGTCCAATGGGCCAGGAACGACCAGATGAAGATTCGGTGGGCTCACAGCGAGCCTTCGTAGCTACCCATCGCCACGTGTGATTCCCGTAGCGTTACACAGATCGCCGACACGCCGCGTCCCGCATCGCCCAGGCTGCCGGCACGGACCGCCTCCACGAGCCGGTCGAAGACCTCCTTCGCCAGCATCTCCGTGGTGGTGTTCTTCCCGGCGAAGGCCGGTTCGTCATCCAGGTTGCGGTAGTTGAGATCGGCGAGCACCGCTGCCAGCTGCTCGCTCGCCAGGCCGATGTCAATGACCACTCCTTCATCGTCGAGGTCCGTTCGTCTGAACGTCGCATCCACAACATACGTCGCGCCGTGGAGCCGCTGCGCCGGGCCAAACGTCTCGCCGCGAAAGCTATGGGCGATCATGAAATGGTCTCGAACGGTCACGCTGTACACGGCTTGGCTCCTCGATTTCTCAATCGCTTGGGTATCGGATCCGGTGGCAGAGCGCGCCGGCCGGGTCCTGACTCAGTGTCGCCAAAACGCTCGGAAGATCCTCGAAATCGCTCTCTCCCGTGATCAACAGGTCGAGCGCCGGGTCGGCGAGCAGTTCGAGCGCCAGCGCGGCTCTCCGAGCATGGCTCCATCGCGACACGCGATCAGGGGGAATCCGTGACACCTGGCTACTCCGGACCGTCAGCCGTAGCGAGTGAAAGGCCTCGCCGAGAGGCAGCGCGACCGGTGTGTCCCCGTACCAACTCACATCGATGATGGTCGCTTCCATGGCGGCGAGTGTGAGCGCCGTGGCCAGCCCGTCGGGCCGGCCGCTGGCATGCACCACAACGTCGGCACGCGTCTCGTTTGGTGCCCGGGTGAGACATGTCAGGCCCAGCCGCTTCGCCACCAGCTCACGAGCGGGATCGATGTCGACCACGAGAACGTCAGCGCCAGGTAGCTGACGGCATACCCAGGCGATGAGCAGGCCGACGACACCGGCTCCAATGACGACAACGCGGTCGCCAACCGAGACACCGGCGTCCCACGCCGCGGTAACGGCCGTCTGCATGTTGGCCGCAAGAATCGCGCGACCGGGTGGCACGTTGGCAGGAACCGACGTGACCGCGGTGTCGGGCACACAGTAGAGGTCCTGGTGCGGATAGAGACAGAACACCGTCTGTCCAATCAGTGCCTCAGGCCCCGCTTCAACCCGACCGACGCTCATGTAGCCGTACTTGACCGGGGCCGGAAACTCGCCGTCCTGAAACGGGGCGCGCATCGTCTGGAACTGGGATCGGGGAACCCGCCCTCTGAAGACAAGCGATTCCGTCCCCCGACTGATTCCCGAGTACAGTGTTCGCACGAGCACCTGATCGTCTTGCCTCGGAGGCAGCTCGGCGCTCACAATCTCCCCGTGGCCGGTCGACTGGATCCAGAACTGTCGAGTGGTGGTGGTGTGCGGCACGGTTGTGTCTGCCCGGACACGGACATTAACTCATGACCACTCTCGCCCACAACACCGCGCCGCCACGCTGGGCAACGGCGACCCGACGTCGGGCGGCGGGTGATCTAACCGTCGGGCTCATCCCCCTGCTCGTGATGACGGCCGCGACCCGCTGGCTGTTCGGCGCTTCCTATATATACGTCGCGCAGTCAATTGGCTTGTACTTCGGGTTGGCAGCGCTTGTCTTACGGTCCGCCCCCGACGAGCTCACCGGACCCGGGCTCGGACCGGCCAATCGAGTAACGCTGGGGCGCAGCGCGCTCGTGCTCCCGGTGTGCGCACTCGCGCTGAAGCCAGCGGGCTTCACTGACGAGATGTGGTGGTGGGTCATCGCGGTGTCGACGATTGCTATGGTCTGTGATGGCATCGACGGATATGTCGCTCGCCGCACCGGCACCAGCACCGCGTTCGGCGCTCGCTTCGATATGGAGCTCGATTCGTTTCTCGCACTCGCGTTGTCAATCCTGGTTTGGCGCAGCGGGAAAGTAGGGCCGTGGATCCTCCTGATCGGTGCGTTTCGATATCTGTTCGTCGTCGCTGGCTGGCTGTGGCCGGCGTTGACGGCGGAGCTTCCACCGAGCCAACGACGTAAGACGGTCTGCGTCGTGGACGGTGTGGTCCTGTTGGTGTGCCTGGGCCCGATCATCCCATCGTCGGTGGCTACCCCAGCGGCGGCAGTGGCACTCCTGCTGCTCACCTACTCGTTCACGATCGATATCCGCTGGCTGGCGGTCCAGGCGCCCTCACGCCGTCGCTCTTCTGTCGGTTAGCTCGCACCGAAAAGAAGCCCCTGCTAGTGTCCTGAGTTCGATATACCTGTACACCGAGGGCGGCGATGGGCCAGGCGCGAAGAGCGAGCATATCGGGAATATTCGAGCGATACGCAACGCCGCCAGACGGGATGCAGCGCCGGCCGAATGTAGACGTATATCGAACTCAGGACACTAGGGAGCGACGGGCGCAGCTTCTGGAGGTCCGGGCCGGGAGAGGACGGGGTTCCTAGTTGACGTTGCCGACGCTGCTGTTCCGCGCAAGCTCGACGATGGTCTTGGCGTCGTGCGGTAGGAGCAACCGGTCGCGTACCAGGTCATCAGCGACGTGTGTCACCATTCGTACGTACTCGGCGCGGGTGGGATAGCGCTCCGCCAGAGACGGGCGCGGATCGCCCAAGGCGTCACGCTCTGCACGATCGCTCGCGAACGGAACGAACGACCCGGTCCCGGCGCACTGACCGCCTTCGCCGAACCCATCCCGCCGCAGATTCCAACCGGTGTGAGTGCCGATCGGTGCCGACAGGTTTGGATGCCGGACCCCGTCGACCATGTTACCGTCGGCATCGACCCGTCCCACCAGCACGGTGTAGGCGTCGCCGTCGGTCGTGGGGAAAGAGCGGTAGTCGTGCAGTTGCAGCCCGTTGTAGCTGCCGGAGTACTTCACGCCTGGAATCGCGGGAAAGCCAAGTCCGTCAGCAGCTACGAGTCCGCCGTTCTTCACAGTTGGGAAACGACTCGCGGGCGGCTCCACCCCGTTGACCACCCACGCGTACAACGCGACCGAGAGGGCCAGCCGAATCTGCGCCAAGGCCAGCGGGTTGTTCAGGTTCTGACAGATCCCCTGGCTCGGAGTGGCCCGGTGCACACCTTGCCCACCGCCGTGCTGCGTCCACGAGACCAGATACACCCGAACGGTGTCGGGCAGCTCGATGTGACGGCCGACAGGATCAGTCACCAGCAGCGACGCGCGTGCCTGCCAGAGCTCGGCCTCACCGTCACTGTGAATGATCTTGGGGCAGGTATGAGAGGACGTGCAACGCTCGAGGAGACCGTCGGTCCGCCCGGTGAGTGGGTCTGTCAGGGTCGTGTACGTGAATGGGAACTGGTCACCGGGAAAGACGTGGTCTTCGTGTTGCTTCTGCCACCGGCCGGGCTGGCTAAACTGATAGTTTGTAAACGTCTTGCGCGAGCCAGCGATACTGGGATGCAACCCGTCGAAGACGATGCGACCGGATAGATCCTCGTTGAACCCCTGATACAGAAAATCGCGCAACGACCGGCCGCTCTGCGAGCTGCCGAAGGAGATTGCAGCGGTCGGCAACCCGTCGAATGCCAGCGGGTTCGGCTGTCCCGCCGCATCTGTGCTCTCGTATCGGAGAAACGAGATCACGTCGCGCATCGCGGCGAAGCCCAGCCCCATGACAATCGGGTCCTTCGCCTCGTAGGTGAACTCGTAGATCGCTCCCCCATCGAAACCGGCGGGACGTTCGATCCGGATGTCGTGAGCATCGACAAAGCTCCAACTGGGCGGGTCGAGCGTGAGACGCGGTGCCGACTGGTTGCGACGGACGGTGAGCATCGCCTTCTCGAGATCGAGCGAGGCGGCCGGGTAGGTCAGATGGCCGGTCGACACCGGGTCGGCGTCGTTGAAGATGAACTCCTCGAGCGCGGGTCCAACGATTGACGACCCATCTGCCTGGGTGGCGACTGGCAGGAACGGCACGATGTTGGTCTCGCTCGGCGAGAGATCTCCCTGCCACCCGACTCGCACGAGGGCCAACCCCATCTCGAGGAGGGCTGGTTCTGCGGATCCGGCCCTGCCACGGTTGGGAACCGTGTGATACAGCGCGCGGTTCCATCGGCTCATATTGACCGGTTTATACAACTCGACCGTCGTGCTGTATTCGACACGACCGCGGGCGTTTCGCGGTGCCTTGTCGAGGTTGACGATCTCGCGATGTCGGGGATCGTCCGGATCGACCTCGACGTGCGCGATGCCTCGAAGTCGCTCGTACGGCCCAACCTGTCCGAACCGCATTCTCCGCCCAGCGCCGGCGATTCGACAACTTCCAGATCCATCCGCGTGACCTGCGCGCGGGTGTCGGCAGGGACAAGGAACACGAACAGCGTCGCCACGCACAGCGCCGAAATCAGTCCTCTCTGCATCTGGCCCCCGGTGGGATCAGATCATGACGGTCCGAGGGAGCTGCGCGTTGCGCTCGAGGAACGTCTGCTTGACTGCCAGCTCATCTTCGGTCGGCTGCACTTCTCCGTTCACGTCGGTCACACGCGACACGATCGTGTGTTCTCCGGCGGTGGCACCCTGCCAGTCCCAGGTGAAAAACTTCCAGGAATACGTCTCGCTGGTCGCCGGATCGAGGGTCGCCTGCTGCCAGCCACCGTCATCGACTTTCACCTCGACGGACCTGAGCGGCGTGCCGTCGTTGAGAACCACGCCAAACACCTGGTGTCGGCTGCCGTTCGTCGTGACCCGCGCGATAAAGGACTTCAGCCGCATCCGGGTGATGGCCGTTTCCTTCCACTTCATCTCCCCATTGACCATCTCGCCCTTCAGTGTGCGATACCACCGGGCCTGGTACTTGCCGAGATACTGATCCTCCTGCACGTGAATCTCGGCGAGAAACTTGACGTTCGGTGCGCCATACCACCCCGGCACGAGCAATCGAAGGGGAAACCCCTGGTGCACGCTGAGCGGCTCGCCGTTCAGGGCATACGCCAACATCGGCTCCGGGGACAGCGCCTTGTCACGTGGCAAGCTCCGCCCGTACTGCTGATCCACATTGTAGGTCCGCCCACGAAACTCCACTTCTTCCTCACCGTGGTCGGCCCCAAAAAAGACGAACTCCCGCGCCGCATCCTGGACGCCGGCACGTTCCAGCACGGCGCGCAGCGAGACACCGGTCCAACGGCCGTTACTCGACAGGCCATTCAGCGGTCCGCCATTCCCGGAGCACTCGAACCCGAAGACGAGCTCGCGGCTCTCCATCGCCCTCAGATCATCGAGAGAGAGCGACAGCGCTTGGTCAATCAGCCCTGAGACTCTGAGGCGGTACGTGCTCCCGTCGACGACCGGGTGGCCGTAGTGCTGCGTCGTGAAGAACTGGTCTCTCGGAGTGAAGACGCCGTCGATCATCCGCACGTCGATGATCCGCCGGTCAGGCGTGCGCTCGAGCGTAATCTCGTCGGGCAGATCGGTGAACGGCACGAGCGTCTCGCCCTGGGCGAGGGCAGGTAACACCCACTCCGGAACGCCGAGAACGCCGAGTCCCGCAAGGGCGAGACTGCCTTTGAGAACGTCGCGGCGACTGCTCTGTCTTGTCATCTTGGTCCCTTTCGCGAGGGCGAGTGCGCGCGCCTCACAACGGCCCCCAGTAGTTTGCAGTGATACTTACCACAAACCGAGTGTGGCCGAAACCCCGCAGATTATCGCATCCGCCGGCGGCGATCGCCACTTTGTAGGCCGTCTCCGCTGATCAGGACCGGTCCGTATAGCCAGCTTCCTGTCAGGAAGGGCAACGAAGATGCATGGTTGGGCGTTCGTAGCCGGGGAGAGACGTTACCAACGGGGAGCCTGACCGCGACAGGAGAGCAGTCGCGAAGAGCGGGAAAAGTCTTAGTCGCCCCAACCACACGGCTCGGCCATCGACGCGATGACTTCGTCAGCCCCGCGGAGGTCGAAATCCACCACGACCGGGCCCGACATATAGTGCGTGAAGCCGAAACGCAGTTGCCGGGCGCTGGCGATCCGGCCAGCGACGGCGAGACCATCCTGAGCGAACAGGGCGCGTTGATCCTGCGCGGCGGTCCATTGCTGCGCCTGAGTGCCCGACTGGTCGAAGGTCAGGTTGACGACATGGCCAGAGGTTTCCGGGTTGATATGGGCGGTTCCACCGGTCGTCACGTGCACGTCAGTCTGTCCGCCGGCACAGCTGATGCCCAGGCTGGGTCGCAGACGTCCGTTCGCAAACGAGACGTCGCCGCCAGCCACGAGCTCGAATACCGTCAGCCCCGATACCGCATCCGCCCACGCGGGACGGACCCATCTGGGTCCGGTGACGTCTTCACTCTCGCCTGAACGCGAGGGCGCTGCACTACTCAGCTCACCCAGAGACGCGCCGTCGCTCGCGGACGCAACTGGACCCGGCGGGCTGAAGAACGTTGCCACGGCGATCGGTAGCCCAACGACGATCAACGTTGCGAGGAGCCAGATGATCCGAGGCGCTCTCGCGCGCTGCCGCTCGTCCGCCGGCTGCCCGGTCATACCATCGGCCGCGCTTGTGGTGGCCTCGGGAGAAGGCGCCGTCGCAATCCCCCCGACATCGGTCGTAGAATCGCTCGAGTAGGGCCCGTCACTCATCGCACTCGCCTTTCTCAACCCGGAGATCAGCAGCATGCGCCCGGGAATTCATCAGTTCTTCGGGGCAAGCTGCGTACCAACTGCGTGCGATGCGAGGTCATGGGGTCGGTGTGGCGGTGTTTCGGGTCGTGGAGACCGTTTTCGGTGAGTGATCGACACAAACGTAATCTTCGGTGCCGGCTCGGGCCGACTGGTAAGCTACCCAACACGCGCCGCCCGCCGGGCCGGTGCCTGTGCCTCAGGGCAGATCGCATGATGTTTCCACGACAGGTGCATGCGGTGTTCGAGCGATCGGGATCATCATTCGCTCCGCGTCTGCCGATTCGACGGACGAGCGTCGGCATCTGGGTGCCCACCCCGATGAAGGTCATCGACGAGGCATGCGCACGGTTGAAGGCGGACGGGTGGCTCGCTCGCACCCGCCCCGGACATCTGCTGGACGCGGGGTCGGGCGATGGCCGGGTCGCGGCGCTGCTCTCACGGCTCGATCCAGCCAGGTCGGTCTACGGTATCGAGCGGGACCCGACGCTCTACGCTCGCGCCCTCCTCAACCTCGAGACATTGAACCGCAAGGGACTGACCGATGAGGCACAGGTTCACTTGATCGAGGGCGACTACTGCGACGTCGCAACCTATCGGAAGACAGGGATCACCCTCCGCGACACCCACCTGGTTTTCAACTACCCGGATGGAAACCAACAGAGACTGGCACGCTTCATCGCCGCGCAGGCCGGGGATCAGACGAAGCTGTGCGTGCTGAGCCACGACCGAACGCTGGAGCTCGATGGACTGGCACTGCAGCACCGACACGATGTTCGAGTCAAGAATGAACCGCCGTGGCAAATGTCGATCTACGGGATGCCGGGTTCAGCCGACTCGAGCGGGCAGACGAACATCGAGCCTGTTCCGGGTGTGCCCTCATCGCGTATCCGTGTGTGACTCGTTGGCAGGCCCGGAGAACGACGGCATCCGACCAGCGATCCGCTCCCGTCTGTCCGCCGACTCTCGCTCGAGATGCATGATCCAGTCGCCATCACGCCGGCTGCCGCGCCACATCGAACGGCGGTCGGCGCCGGAACGCCGCCGCTCGGGTTCAGCGGTCCGGTGGGTTGGGTGCTGAGTCGAAGACGGGCGAGCCAATGCCGGCATCTGTGAGCTCTCCGCCATAGAAGTCGTTGGTGGCCGTGCGGGCGGCCGCATCAGTGTCCCCTGGGTCACTCCGTCGACCGACAGGGGCACCGGGGCAGACGACCTCGGGGCCGGAGGCTCAAGCCGGTCATCGGCATGGAGGTCTCTGGTCCCTGAAACGCGGTGTCGGCTCACAGCGGCACCGATGTCCGTCTCGACAGGATCTCGATCAGCACATCAGCTCGGGCAACTGAGTCTCGCTGTTCGAGCAGCGCCTGGCGGTCAGCCGGGTCGAGAGCGAGCACCTGTGCCAGCGTGTCGACAAACCCCTCGTCCGATAGCGACGGTGGAAAAAGCGGAGAATCGGGCGCGATCGACGATACCATCTGGGCAAGCTGCTGACGCCGTTCACCGAGCACTTGACGCGTGCCGTCGTCGAGCGGTTCGAGAATCGAGTCGACAGCCGCGAGTCGGTACGAGCGACTCGCATCTTCGCTGGTCACGCGAAACTTCACGAGACCGCGGAGAAGGATCAGATACCGACCGTCCGCGAGCTCCTCGACGTCGGTGATCTCGCCGGCGCATCCCACCTCGAAGATCGGCGGCCGTCCCTCGTAGTCAGCTTCGTACCCCGGCTTGAGCAAAACCATTCCGATAATGCGGTCACCGGCAAGGGCATCGGCCACCATTTCGCGGTATCGCGTCTCAAAGATGTGCAGCGGCCTCGACGTGTTGGGGAACAGCATGACGTCTTCGAGGGGGAAGATCGGTATCGTTTGCGGGAGCGTCGACCGGGCGGGCGCCGACTCCGGACCGGGCGGTTGCCCGAGCGCCAGGGGCGGCGCGAGCAAAGCCGTGACCACACCTACCCACGCCACGAGACTCAGGACCTTCATGCGTCGCGTCGGGCGTCGCCGCTGACCTGACGCTGTCCCTCTGCGACTCATGCCGGCCCTTCGGCAATCACATAGAAGATCCATCCCGGCCAGTTGTCGACCTGCTTCGCCGGACGAAAGTCGCTCGCATCCTCGTCGTCTTCGAAGTCCCAGAGAACGGTGATGTTCTGAAATCCCGTCGCGGCGAGCGCATCGCGAATCTCGGGTGGTGAGTAGATCCGCCAGTGATACGTGAACGCCCGCTTCCACCTCTTCCGGTTCTTGAACTCGAAATGGATGTGGCAGAGTGCGCGACCGTCGATCGGGTTGAAGTCGGCCTGATCCCAGACGTACGCAAAGGTGCCTGAAGGGCTCTTGACCGTTCGCGTCTCCCTCAGGATCCGCTGGCTGTCCCATCCACCGTAGCCATCGAGCATAAAGATCCCGCCTGGGGCCAGGCTCCGGCGCACACACCGGAAGTATGTCAGCAACTCGGGGAGAGGGTTGAACAGATACGACGAGAAATTGAACGCCTGAATCACATCGGCCTTCGGACGGGTCACTGTTCGCACGTCCTGATGCCGGAGGTCGACCCGCCGACTCGCACCACCGAGCGGAGCTCGGTTATGGGTCTGCGCCCAGTCCAGGGTTGGCTGATCGAGGTCGAGAGCGATGGCGCGCGCCTCATGATGTTCCGCGACCCATCGGCACGAGTTCGACGCCGTACCGCAAAAGTCCTCGCGAAGCACCAATGGCCGCCGACGGCGGCGGCGCCTGTACTGCCGAAGGGCAAACTCGACCTCGAAAGCGGGGTCCTGAACCGAGAGCTCGTAGAGCACATACTTGTCCGCGCGCTTCCGCGGGAGAGTGTATTTCTTGGCCATGCGGTCACTATCCTACAGGCTTGACCGGCACTCGCCGCGGTGGCCAGCCTCCCTAGTGTCCTGAGTTCGATATACCTGTACACCGAGGGCGGCGATGCGCCCGGATGGCCAGCGCGAAGCGCGAGCATATCGGGAACATTCGAGCCCGGCGAGAAGATGGTCTCAACGCCGGCCTCTACGGGATGTAGCGCTGGCCGAATGTACCGGTATATCGAACTCAGGACACGAGACGGCAGGGTTGGTCAGTTGCCAGGCGGTTGCGGATTGAAGGGCTTGCGCGGAAGTCGTTGATCGATCTGGGCCGCCTGATAGGCGAACGCCGCCAGGACGACCGCATTGATCTTGAGGTCCTCTGGGAGCAACTTCTCGAACACGTCCATATTTGTGTGGTGGGTTCTCGTCCGATACTCGATGCGGTCCTGTAGGAACTGAAATCCCGGCAACCCGGCTTCGTCGAATGCCAGCTGGTCTGACCCCAGGTTGCTGAAGGTCGACAGGGTCCTGACGTTCAGGTCGTGAAACGGCTGCATCCACTCGTCGAAGATCGTCGCGACCGCAGGGTTGCCTTGTTGGTGGACTCCACGTATCTGTCCAGTCCCGTTGTCCAGATTGAAGTAGACGGAGAACCTCTCGTAGTCGTCGGTGGCACCAACGGACGGGTTCCCAAAGTGCTGCGCGACATAGGCGCGCGAGCCACGGAATCCGCCCTCCTCGTATCCCCAGAGCGCGGCCCGAATGGTCCGGCGCGGCGTGGCACCGATCGCTTTCAAGATCCGCATGGCCTCCAACACCGCCGCGACCCCCGAGGCGTTGTCGGTCGCACCGGTCCCGAGATGCCAGGAGTCCAGGTGCGCGCCGATCATGACGACCTCTTCAGCCAGATCAGACCCGACGAGCTCACCCACCACGTTGTATTCGGGATCGTCACGAGCCTCGAGAGTCACGCGAACCTCCGCTTGCATCGTGACCGGAACGTCCCGGGACGCCAGCCGATACATCCGGCCGTAATGCTCGGCGGCAATCAACAGCGTCGGCAAGCTGTTCCGAACTGCCGCCATCGATCGGTCGCGCCGCCCGGTCACGAACAGCGTCCCGTCTCCACCTTGGGCCGCCACGAGCACGGTCGCCACGCCCTCGTCGCGATAGAATGCCTCGAGCTCCGCCGCGGACAGGTCCGAGAGCGGAGGCGGGTTTCGCGCCCATGCCTCTTCCCGCCGGGCCGCGATATTCCGATCGACACCATCCTCCGCAAAGACCTCCAGCGAACGCTCGTCATGACGAACCGCCGCCGGTTCGAACCGTGGCTCATACTCGCGCATCGGCGTTGAGAGCACGATGGTGTCCTTGAGCCGACCCCGGTACGCGGCGAGGTCCGATCGGGCCCGGATGTCCGCAACGACGACCGGCCCCAGGATCACGCCGTTCGTCCCCGAAGTGAAGACCTGCGGATAGCCGATCAGCGGCTGATAGTCAGGCTCGACCATGTGGAGCGAGACGTACTCCACGTCCCAGTTCGTGCCGGGCTCGCCGAACGGCTCGAGCGATGTGTTGGTGAGACCGATCGCGTCCATCTCGGCCTTGGCCCACGCCTGCGACGCACGCAGCGCGGCCGAGCCCGAGAGGCGGGGGCCGATGACATCGGCCAGATACCAGGCGTATTCGACCACTCTCGACCGATCGAAACCCTCGTCCCGGATCTCTGCGACCACCTCACGATAGGTCCTGTCCTGTGAGGCGACCGGCGTGCCGAGCGTGACGAGGGTCGCGACGCTCACGCCCGCCACGACCAATCCGGGGAAGGTCATTGTCGGGCAAGACGGTGCGGCGTGGAGCCTCAGATTCTTCATCGAGCCCTCGTGTTCGATGATCGTGTCATTCTACCCTCGGAAATCGGTTCGGTCGGCGATGCCAGCATGCGGATTGCGATCGAGGTGGCCGTTTGAGATGATCTATGCGCGTCGCTGCGACCCTGCGGTGGCGGCACTCACGGAGGTTGCGGATGCGATACGTGCATCATTCAGTTTTGTGTCATCTGTTCGTTCTGGCCATCCTGGTCACGCCGGGCGTCGCGGTCGGTCAGTCCGGGAACCAGTCATGGACCCTACCCCGCACGGCCGACGGTCAACCGGACCTGCAGGGAGTATGGGCCAACAATAGCGCGACGCCGCTCGAGCGTCCCGAAGCGCTCGCTGGAAAGGCGACACTGAGTCCAGAAGAACTGGCCGAGCTCAAACAGACGGCCGACCGACTATTCGGCGACGGCGGGGATGCCGCGTTTGCCGACGGGGTCTTCGAGGCCGCACTGGCGGGCGTCGACGAATACGTGTCCGGAGATGGCGGCTCGGGCAACTACAGCACCGTGTGGATGGTCGACCGTGACTTCGAGAATCGTACGTCGCTGATCACCGACCCAAATGACGGGAGGTTGCCGGCATTGACACCAGACGCAGAGGCGCGAGGAGCGGCGCGCCGGGCCCGCCGCGGCGATCCGGTCAGGGACGGTCCCGAAGATTTGACCCTGCAGGTACGATGCATCACCTACAGCGTGCCGAGAGTGGGTGGTCTTGGCGCGGGATACAACAGCTACTACCAGATCTTTCAGGCCGCTGACCATGTCGTCCTGCACAGCGAGATGATTCACGATTCCCGAGTCATCCCGCTGGACGATCGCCCCCACATCGCCGACAACATCCGTCAATGGCATGGCGATTCGCGTGGCCACTGGGACGGCGACACCTTGGTGATCGAGACGAGGAATTTCTCGCCGAGAAGCCTGTACCGGGGGGCGTCCGACAATCTGCACCTCGTCGAGCGGTTTACGCGTGTCGGACCGGAAGCGCTGCACTACGAGATCACCATCAGCGACCCGACGGTCTGGACTCGGCCGTGGACGGCGATGGCGCCACTCTCGAAGTCGGAGGACGCCGTCTACGAGTACGCCTGCCACGAAGGCAACATCGGGATGGCTGGCATCCTGTCGGGGACCCGCGCCGAGGAGCGAAACGCACTGGCGAGCGCTGGGGATCGGTAACGTCAGAACCCTGGTTTGAGGGTCCCCATTCGTCGAGCGACCTCGTAGAGGGTGGGATAAAACTGCACGAACGTCCGTTCGACGGCGGTGTGCTCTGTGTGACACTCGACGCACCGCGCGAGCTGCTGGCCCTCGAGTGGCGACGCCACATCTCTCATCGAGCGGGCTGATCCGAAGTTGAAGAACGCCTACCCATCGGGAAATCTCGAATCCTTCACTTCCGCTTCGAGAAAGGCGAGGTCGGTCTGGGTCCGTCCGGCCGTATTGATCGAGGCGTCGGTAGCGGCCTGCCGTAGCTCAAGGACAAAAATCGTTTGGTCTGGCCACGTCCCCGACTCCATGAAGTGGCGATACGACGAGCGGTTGACAAACACATTCTGAAAGAGCTCGGGGCGGGGCCGTGACGGGTCGGCCGGCGCTTCGTCCAGATAGGTCATGTTCAGGCCCGAGCTCAGGAACATCCATTCACGGTAGTCGTCCGGACGCACGAGATTGGTCCCGTTGACATATTGCGGACCGTCACGCTCCTCAGACTGCGCGTGCACCACAACCGCGCATCCGATCCCCAACGCGACGCTCGCCATTCCCAGTACCGCTGTCAGTCTAGGCATCATTGCTCACCCATGTGGCTCACTCATGTGGCTCACCTTGTCGAAGCGATACTCAGAACGCTACTCGGCGGTGACTCGAACGGCCGCGTAGTCCGCCCATTCGCGCACGAATCGGCGTCGAATACTTCGGAACACGATGCGGAGGTCGAGTTTGATATCGATCGTGGTCGGCACCCAGACGCGTTCGGCAACCCGTGTGAACTCGAGCCGGCCGACCGTGTTCCGGAGCGTCCCGAGGATCCCACCCCAGAAGCGAATCGACTTGGCCATCTCGAACTCGACCACGACAAGACCATGGTCGTCCTGGCTCACCCACACGCGACCCGTCGAGTTGTTGAGCGCGTGGTCAATCCGTCGGCGCACAGGCAGGTCACCGTCACGCGGCACGAGAGCGATGACCCAGCACATATGGCCGTTGACCTCCTCTTGGCCGACGATCTGGAAGTCGTAGCGTGAGACGAACTCCTCGTTGAACTCGACATGGTTCTCGTTGTCGCCACGCGGATCTTCCCCGTTTGCTCGTCGTTCGCGAACTCTCTCGACGTACCGCTCTCGCCGCTCTTGCTCCGAGCGTGCGTCGGCGGTGTCGAGCGGGTCACCATCCTTGGCGACCAGTTCCTCGTAGACAACGCCCTCGAGTGGGTACTGGCGGTAGGTCTCCCGTTCGGTCTTTCGGACCGCCCCGTCACCGTCCAGGTGCTCGGTGACCGCCTCGACGAGCACCTCGAACTCAAGGTCGGCTTGGGACACCCGTTGCTCCTCGGCGCGGGCCACGGCGAGATCGATGATCGCCTGAGCCGACTTGGCTTGACCGTACACGGGCGTCCAGCCCGCGCCCACGAGCAGGAGAATCCCCGCGGCGCATCGGAGGAGTCCCGACAGTTTCGGCGCGATCATCGACATGAGTGAGCCGTAGTAATAGTGTGACACTAGTAGAGAACCGTCGCCGCGCCCCGGTCATCAATCAACTGCTGGAAATGCTCGATCAATAGGTCGCGTCGCTTGAGCACGGCGTCCAGCTCGGAGCCACTCAGATAGTCACCGACCGCCTCCTCGACCTCCATCTCGGTCAAGGTCTGTAACCGGGCAAAGAGTTCGGGGTCGATCCGGACGAGGTTCTCCGGCCGCCTGAGCTCGTCCCAGACGCGGAACGCCCGGGAGAAGTCGATCATGTGTAAATCCCAGTCGCTCGCATACAGCTGATTGGTCTGGTTGCGGTCGGTGTCATACACCAGTTCGGCGAACACGAGCATCCGCGACTGCTGCTCCGTCCACTGGGCCATGTCTTCCGGCCACTCCCGCGCTTTACGGCGGGTGGCTTCGTCGAACATCACATCGTCGATCCACCAGCTCAGCGAGCCCCGTTTCCCGTCCCAGACGCGTTCGACCGTGACCGGTGTCATGTGCCCGAGGCCGATCAGGTCGGCCAGCTCGTAGGCCGCGATGTTGTAGCGGTAGGCATCGACGAAATTCAGCTCTCGCGACGTACCCAGGCGCTGGACATCAGCTCGCTCGTCAATGGTTTGGAACAGCGCGTCGTGGGTTCGTTCGCCGTCACTGAGCGTCAGCCGATGCGGCCGCGTGGTGCCAGTACCGGTCTCCTGGGACGCAATGACTTCGGCCGAGAGCAGGAACTCTCGCATGTCGGCTCTGGTAAAGCCGGTCTCCTGACCCCGGCGCTGGATACGCCGATGAGACAGACAACGAGGCACCCGGACGCAACGGCATGTGCCCTCTGCAGCATCGCTCCGACTCCTTTCCCCGGTGTTCACAGGTTCGCGGCGACCGGCGCCGTCCTCCGGCGTGGGGCCGCGCCGTCGTTCTCGAAGGGTAGGCTCATCGTAGCACTGTCCTCCCTCCGAGACATCCTGAACGACGTCACCGGACCGCTACGGAGACGGCAGGGCGCGGCGACCGCGGCGCACGACGATGTCGAACTCCTTCTTGGCGACGGGCTGGACCGAGAGCCGACTGCCCTTCCTGGTCACCATCATCGACCCGAGGCCCGGGATGCCCTTGAGCGTCGCCAGTGACACCATCGCGGTGAAGCGTTCGACAAACCCAATGTCGACCATGACCCAGACCGGAGCGGGTTTCGTGCTGCGCGCATCAAAGTACTTGTGCCCCTTTTTCCAGGCGAAGTGATCGGGATAGCCGGCCTTAACGACCTCAGCGACGCCAGTCACGCCGGAAGGATCAGCGTTCGAGGCATAAAACAGCACACCATCACCCACCTGCATGTCGTCGCGCATGAAGTTGCGAGCTTGATAGTTCCGGACCCCCTCCCAGCACGTGTGACCATCGCGGGCAAGGTCGTCAATCGTGTACGCCGACGGCTCACATTTCATCAACCAATAGCGTCGTGGCATCCCACGCATCATACTCGCACCGTTCGGACCGAGTCAGTGACTCGCAGCGGTGTCAACGTCGGCGTCGTGAGCGCGATACGAGCTGCAGAACGGATCAGATGACGACCAAGACCTGGTCGAGTGACTTGCGTTCGAGGTCTGGGACCTGGACGTCCGAAGCAGGATAGCCCACGGGGATCAGCAGCGATGCGGTCTCGTTGTCTGGCCGCTTCAGGATCCGCTTGAGGAAACCCCTCGGGCTCGGAGTGTGTGTCAGTGCGACCAATCCCGCACGGTGGACCGCCGTCAAGAACAACCCAGCCGCGATCCCGACCGACTCGGCGACATAGTAGTGGTGACGACGCCCGCCCCGATCATCGTATCCGTAATCCTGCCGGAACAGCACCACCAACCACGGGGCGTGCTCAAGGAATGGCTTCGCGGCGTCGGTCCCGATCGGCTCCAAAGCCCGGATCCACTCCTCAGGCATACGGCCACCGTAGTTCATCTCTTCCTCCCGCTCGGCCGCCACTCGAATCTCGCGCTTGACGGCAGGAGCGGAGACAACCACGAAGGTCCACGGCTGCTGATGCGCACCGGATGGCGCCGTGGAGGCGGTTCGAACGAGATCACGGATCACCGCGCTCGGCACCGGCTCGTCGCTGAAGGCTCGAACCGAACGACGACGGTTCATCTCCTTGTAGAACGCGCGGGCGCGCCTCGCGACCTCATCGGCACCCGGCTTCTCGTATGACAACGGGACAAATGTAGGCGGCATGCTGAGCGATCTTACTCGCACGTCGAAGCGGCCGGACGCCCTATATCTGTTCCTTGAGCTCCTCGGCGCCGGCCTTCCGGAAACACGTGCGGACCGACTCAGCCTGGCCCGGCTCGCAGGTCGCGAGCACACCGAATCGATCCTCTGAGAAACGGGGGTCATATAACGCTGGGCGTGACAGTGCGGGAAGTCGCGCCAGTGACAGAAATCCGGTCACTCCGCCCAGCGCGCCCAACAGCATGCTTACGGCAAACCCGATCACGACGAGCGGGGGGATCGAGATCGTCGGCTTGCCGCCGGTGATGAGGGGCCAGTCAAGCATCGTGTAGACGGGGAACGCCACACCCAGGAAGCACCCGAGACCGGCACCGATGAGAGTGAACAGTCGGACCGGGCTCACGTCGTGCTGCAGCTCCGAGAGAATCGCATGATCGGGCGTATCTGGACTCCTCTGTCAAGCGTAAGAACGAAACCGAGGTTCAACCCGTCGTATGAGCGACGATGGTTTACCTTCGTCGCGTCTTGGTTATCCGCCGCCGGTGCGAGCACGGGTCAAGGCAGCGCGCAGCGCTCCGCCGGAGGCGGCGTGGCCTTGACGCGCGCGGAGCGGGGCGGCATTCGGCGTCTTGGGTTTCGGTCTCCTTCCACTCTCATTCTGCGAGGCGGCACGGCGTCAGACTGCAGGCGTATCTTCGGCCCCTCGAGGGAGCACGCACGGCTCCGGGCCACGATGGTAAATGCGCGCGGGGATGCCAATCGTTGGTACGGCCCTGTCTGGCCAGCCCCTGTCGTCGGCGTATCCCCGCGCCGGTCTGACCGGTGTGCCATCCTGTCGCGCGGCAGTCCTCCTGGAGAGATTACGGTTCAGTGGTCACCACGGGGCTACGCCGCGATGCGGGTTTCAGCCACAAAGGGTCGGTCGTCACGCCACACCCGCCACACCATCCGGGCCAGCCGGTTGGCGATCGCGGCGGTGGCAATGTTCGCCCCGCGGCGCGCGGCAATCGCGCGCGCCCAGGTCCGGAACGGCGTGGTCTTCTGCGGGTTGCCGCTGTGGGACAGCACGGCCCGGGCGCCATGCATGAGCACGGTGCGGAGATAGCGGTCGCCTTGTTTGCTGATAGCGCCCAGCTGCCGGCGATTCCCGCTGGAGTGTTCGCGCGGCGTGAGCCCCAGATAGCTGGCAAAGTGTCGGCCCGACGGAAACCGCCGCACGTCGCCGACACACGCGACCAGCGCGGTGGCGTTGAGTAGGCCGATGCCCGGGATGGTGCGGAGGTGCGCCACGTGCGGCACCTGCTGGGCGAGCGCGGCCAGCTCGCGTTCCAGTCCGTGTATCCGCTGCTCGAGCGTCCGGATCTCGTCACACAGCGCGGCCAGACTGGGGCGCAAGGCCATCGGGACGGACGCCTCCGCATCTTCGACCAGCGCGCGGACCTGTGGGACGACGTGGCGCGCGCCCACTGGTATCGTCACGCCAAACTCGCGGAGCAGTCCGCGCAGCGTATTGAGCCGCGCCGTCCGGGTCCGGACCCACGTCGTGCGCACGCGATGGAGGGACGCGACGGCTTGCTGCGACACCGACTTGACCGGCACCGGATGGATCTCCTCGTTCCGGGCCGCTTCGAGCAGCGCTTTCGCATCCGCGCGATCGGTCTTATTGCGACGGACATACCGGCGGGTCTCATGCGGGGGCAGCAACTGGACGGTGTGGCCGAGTTGTTCCAGGGTGCGCGCCCAATGGTGCGCCGACCCGCAGGCTTCGAGCAACACGGTCGCGGCCGGGCGCTGGGCGAAGAACCGCAGGAACCGGGCCCGGGTCAACCGATGCTCTTCATCCACACGCCCCGTGTGATGCGAGACCGCCACTTGAAACACGGACTTGGCGAGGTCAACGGCGATCGTTGTATGTTGCATCTGGACTCCTCCTCAGCTGTGGCCCGTAGAGGCCGTTTTACCACTGGCACGATGATGCCGCACCAGCGGGAGGAGTCCATCCCATCATTGGTGAATAGGCCAGAACGTCACCAACGTCCTGGGCTCGAAGCAATGATGCGGCCCGAGCGGCGCTCGCACCGTCGCCAAAGATCGCGAGGATTCTGACCTGACTCATCTCACACCGGCTCGGGCATCGAGGTCACTCGACCGTCGGCGTCCTGGCGCTCAGCCGCTCCCTCTTTCAGTTCGCTGATCGAGATGCAGGGGAACACTTTCACGAATACCAGAAACAGCAGAAAGAATCCCGCAAACGAAGCCGCAGTCAATGAGGCCTCGACCCAGGTTGGCTGATAGAGCTCGCCCCAGGTGGCCGGGTCAAAGCCACGCGACAGTGACGACACCACGATGACGTATCGCTCGAGCCACATGCCGATCAGCGCAGCGACGGAAATCGCAAGCAGCGCTCCCAGGTGGGTGCGTATGCGCTTCCTCAGGAGCAGCAGGGGAAGGATGACGTTACAGGTGAGCATCACCCAGGTGAACGGCGCGTACTGACCAATGGCTCGGTCGAGGAACGTGTCCCGCTCAATGATGTTCCCGGAATACCAGGCGGTGAAGAACTCCATGCCGTATGCATACCCCATGATCAGAGACATCGTCAGCAGCAGCTTTCCGAGGTTCTCGAAGTGCAGGCGCGTCATATACCGGTCAAGGCCAAACAGCGTCCGGAGCGGAATCAGTAACGTGATCATCATCGCCACGCCAGAGAAGATGGCGCCGGACACGAAGTATGGGGCAAAGATCGTGCTGTGCCAGCCAGGCGTGATCGTCGTCGCAAAATCCCACGACACGATGCTGTGGACCGACACAGCCAGCGGAATGGCGATGGCGGCCAGGAATCCATACAGGCTCATGTAGTGATACCACTGCCGATCTGAACCGACCCAGCCAAGCGACAGCACCGCGTAGACGCGTCGCCGCCACCCTGGGACACGGTGCTGGAGCTCCGCCATGTCAGGGACGAGCCCAATGTACAGGAACGTCACGCTGACCGTGAGATAGGTCAGGATAGCGACGAAGTCCCAGATGAGCGGCGACCTGAAGTTGACCCACAGCTGCCGCTCGTTCACATACGGCATCAAGTAGTAAAAGAAGTAGGGACGTCCCAGATGCACGATCGGGAACAGACCGCCGATCATGATGGCGAAAACCGTCATCGCCTCGGAGGCCCGGGCCACACCCGTTCGCCACGGCGCCCGAAACAGAAACAGCACCGCCGAGATCAATGTGCCGGAATGGGTGATCCCGATCCAGAACACGAAGTTCGTGATGTAGACGCCCCACTGAACAGGATGCTGGTAGCCGGCCACACCCAGACCGGTCTGGACCTGGTAGGAGAAGGCGTAGAGACCAAGGCCGAGGATCGCCAGCAAGACCGCGATCGTGCCGTAGTAGACGCCACCGGGCGGGTCGAGTGTCTGGATGATATCGTCGCTGAGCCGGCGAAACGTCGGTGCATGGCTCGCAGTCACGCGCTGGATTCTCTAATGTTTGTCACGAGGGGAGCAAGTCACGGTGGCATCGACAGCATGCGTGCACGGGTGGTTGCACTGTGCCCCAGATCGTGCCAAAGTACGCAACCCACCCCCTGCCCTGGAGGCGCCAATGCCCGACCTGAGAAAGAGACCAAACTCCATCATCTCGACCGCATCTCTGTGGATTGTCGGCCACCTCGTTCTCGCCGGGTGCGCGGAACCCGTTCCCGAACCCGCGCCAGAGCTGGTGGGAGTGACCGTATTCGAGGGAGCGCGCATCATCGTGGGCGACGGGAGCGACCCGATCGAGAATGCGACCTTCGTGGTGGACGATACGCAGCTCGTCCAGATCGGTCGAACCGGTGAAGTTGAGGTTCCCGAGGGCGCGGCGCACGTCGACTTGACTGGTCGGACCGTCATTCCGGCCCTGGTCGACACCCACACGCATCTCAGCCAAACGCGAGACGAACTGATCGAGGATCTCCAGCGTAAGGCCTACTACGGCGTCGGCGTTGCGATGAGTTTGGGTCAAGACTCCGGAGAGCTACCATTCGCGATCCGCGGAGAGACGATCCCGAACGCCGCACGATATCGGACGGCTGGACGAGGCATCACGCGACCGGAGCCGGGACGGTCGGAGGTCCCGTACTGGGTCGACACCGAAGAGGAGGCCCGCCAAGCTGTCCAGGAACTCGCCGCGCAGGAGGTCGACCTGGTCAAGGTCTGGGTCGATGACCGGAACGGTCAGTACGAGAAGCTCACGCCAGAACTTTACGGTGCGGTGATTGACGAAGCGCACCAGCGCGGACTCCGCGTCACAGCACACATCTTCACACTCGAGGATGCCAAGGGCCTCCTGCAGGCCGGCATCGATGCGTTCGCGCACGGTGTGAGGGATATGGACATCGACGAGGAAGGTCTCACGCTGTTTCGCGACTCGGATGTCGTGCTCGTTCCGAATCTCGGGAACCGAGGCGTCGCCGAGGACCTGTCCTGGCTGAGCGACACCATGCCGTCAGCCGAGCTCGAAGAGCTTCAGGCGGCGGCCACCGACCGGCCGGACGCGCAAGAAGGGTTCGCGATTCAGGCGCGCAACCTGGTCGCGCTCCACGCCGCCGGGGTCCGAATCGCTTTCGGCACCGACGGTAACTCGGGCTGGAGCCCCCACGTTGAGATGGTCGACATGGTCGAAGCGGGAATGTCCCCTCATGACGTGATCGTCGCCGCCACCCGGAACTCGGCGGACCTACTGGGACTCAGTGACGTCGGGACGCTGGAAGCCGGAAAGAGCGCCGACTTCGTTGTACTGGCGGCGAATCCGCTCGACGACATCACGAACACCCGCCAGATCACCGACCTGTATCTGCGTGGAGAACCGGTCGACCGGACCGGACTGAGTGCGGCCTGGATTGGCCAGACGGCGCCATAGATAGCTCGGACGGCTCGGTGCGGCGACCCTCACATCTGCGGTCGCTCACCGTGCGCCCTTTCGTGACTTCGTCTAGGGAACGTGCCCTCAGCCGCGGGGGTGGCGGTGAACGGCCCGACGACCGGTTCGTTGAAACGACCGCCACCGAACGGTAGAATGGGGCCGCCCATGGAGCAACGGACAACACACTGCCTGTCTCCCATTGAACGATTGCCTGACAGATTGCCTGACTCGTTGATTGATCGATCGATTGGTCGGGCCAGCTCGTTCGGATCAGCACCCGTGCAGGTAGAAAGAGGGACATCATGAAGGACTATCACTTGATTGAGCGTAGACGTAGCGGGCTGGCACTGGTATCGACGGCGCTGGCTGTCCTGGTTGGGTGCGGAGGTGCCGCCCCGGCTCCCGAGGTAGAGGTGGCAGCGGAGGCGGCGGACGCTGGGATGACAAGCGACTTTGTGTCGCGGCCGCTGCCGAATCCGACTGGAGAGGTGATCCTGAACTGGGCTCCCCTTCCTGACGGTCGGGAATGGGGGTCGACAGCCGGTATCGACATCGGACCTGACGGCCACGTCTGGGCGTATGACCGGTGCGGAGGGGGTCTGGACGGCGGGTGCGAGACCAACCCCGAGCTAGACCCGGTCTTCAAGTTCGACCGCGATACGGGCGAGATCCTGACGAGCTTCGGCGCCGGACTGATCGTGACCCCGCACGGCTTCCACGTGGATAGCGACGGCAACGTCTGGGTGACGGACTTTGCCGGAAACGAGGCCGGAACAAAGGGCCACCAGGTCATCAAGTTCAGCCCCGAGGGCGAGGAGATCATGCGACTGGGCGAGGCAGGCGTGGCCGGAAGCGGCCCCGGCCAGCTCAACCAACCCTGCGACGTGATCACCGCGCCGAACGGCGATATCTTCGTCTCGGACGGTCACAGTGGCCAGAACGATGACCCCCCGCCCGGATCAACCGGGCGGATTCTGAAGTTCGACAGTGAGGGTAATTTCATCAAGGAGTGGGGCGAGATCGGCTTTCGTCCGGGACAGTTTCGCACACCGCATGCGATGGAGTTTGACTCACAGGGTCGCCTGTATGTCGCCGACCGCGGCAACCACCGTATCCAAATCTTCGATCAGGATGGAAACCTCCTTGAGATCTACAGGCAGTTCAGCCGGATCAGCGGGCTGTTCATCACGGATGACGACACGCTCTACGCGATCGATTCGGAATCGAACGTGGACAGACATCCGGGCTGGTTGACCGGCGTGCGTATCGGACCAGCCGGTGAGGACCGTGTCACGGCGTTCATCCCTCCCCACGCACACGATGTCCGCGTGCTGCAGGGTGTCGCCGGCGAGGGCGTGGCGGTTGACGGCGACGGCAACGTCTATGCCGCCGAAGGGCCGGGCTCACGTCCCACCGCTGGCGGTGGGATCAGCAAGTACGTCCTACGGTAACCGGGTGCCGCGGAAACGGAGAAGGGTGATCATCATGCGCTATCGACATGTCGCCGCGTTCACATTCGTCGCGATTCTCACGCTTGCATCGCCACCGGTGGCCGCCCAGGACCGGAGTCCGCAGCGGACGCCGGATGGCCAGCCCGACATCTCCGGGATCTTCACCTTCCGCACCCTGACCCCACTGCAGCGGCCGACAACGCTGGGCGACCAGGAGACCCTGACAGCGGAAGAGGCCGCGGCATTCGAGGCGTCGGAGCGGACCCGCCTCAATCGCGACCTCTTCGATCCGGAAGCGGGAGCACCGACCGCCGGATATCAACCTCGGGCCGACGGGGGGGTTCTCTCGTACAACGAGTTCTGGTACGAGCGCGGCGTCGAGCTCACCTCTGACAAACGAACCTCACTGATCGTCGACCCGCCGAACGGCCGAATCCCGCCACGGACTCCTGACGCGGAGCGGCGGAACGAGGCGGAGCGTGCCTCACGTGCCGAGCATCGGTACGACTCGTATGAAAACCGGAGCCTGTTCGACCGCTGCATCATGGGGTTCAACTCTGGGCCACCGATGACCTCTGGCGCCTACAACAACAACGTCCAGATTCTGCAAACACCTGGCTACGTCACGATCGTCAACGAGATGGTCCACAATGCGCGCATCATCCCGCTTGACGGCCGCGCACGCACGAACCTGTCGCAGTACGCCGGCGACTCACGGGGCCACTGGGAGGGCGACACACTCGTGGTCGAGACGACGAACTTCACGGGTGGTCAGAGTCGAGGCACCGGGACAAACATGCATCTGATCGAGCGGTTCTGGCGTCTGGACCCCGATACCGTAGGATACGAGTTCACGGTCAGTGATCCGACCGTCTACACACGTCCCTACACGGCGATGATGCCGCTGCGGAGAACCGATGGGCCGCTGTATGAATATGCCTGCCACGAGGGCAACATCGGGTTACACGGTATTCTGGCCGGCGCACGCATTCAGGAGATGAAAGGTGTTCCGCTTCGTCCTTAGACGGGGCTTCGCCCCGCACCCCCGCTTCGCCCTCGTGGGGCCCCGACGCCCCACGCCGGGCACCGCGTGGCGCGCTGTGCGCGCCGTCGCTGTCTTGACCGACACCGTGACTCACCCGACCAGGTCCCGGGAGTCAAGACAGCCTCGTCCTTAGACGGGGCGCCGATCGTCCCCCAGACGTGACACTGCCTCCTTCGCAGGCACCACCACCGGTCCGAATCTCTTAGCTTTCTTGGAGGTCGCGGGCGGAGCGTGGCTGGCACGCCACTTGCCTCTCTAAGCATTCGTGAATCGGCCGTCGGCGAGAGTCGCCGCGGACCTGATCACAGAGGAGGCAAACGCCATGTTTTCTCGTCTTGCAGCCGTCGTCGCACTTGTGGCCATGAGTTCAGTCCCGGCCTTCGCGGATCCCCAGCCGGAAACCCTGCAGGTGTTCAAAGAGATTCAGAAGCAGGTCAACTACTACGGCTACTTCACGATCTTCGACAACGTCGAAGTCGGCATCGACGAGACCGGTGTCGTCACGCTCACCGGGAGTGTCACGAACCCGTTCAAGAAGAGAGCCATTGAGAACCGGGTCGACGACGTGGATGGGGTACTCGCGGTCAACAACCAGATCGAAGTCCTCCCCGTGTCACGTTTCGACAACCGCCTGCGGTATCAGGTCGCACGCGCCATCTACGGGCATCCGTCATTCGGGCAATACATCCGGACGCACCCCTCGATCCATATCGTCGTGAAGAGAGGGCACGTCACCCTGACCGGCGTGGTGAACAACGCGAGCGACGAGGCGATCGCGCTCGTGGAGGCTGGACACGTCGGGGCCTACTCAGTGACGAGCGAGCTCAAGACCAGTGACGAAGCCGAGGCGGAGCTGGAGCTCCTGTGATGGAGCCGGGCGGGACGGCACTTACCGTCCTGCCTCCGCGTGAACAAGAAAACCGGTGCGCATCGATCACCTGCCGACCTCCAACCTGATATCGTGCATGGGCCGTGTCGTCGTGCATCCGTTCCGCTTGCGCCGCCGCCGCCGCCGCCGCCGCGACACGCCATTCGATTGTGGGACACGGGAAGTCTCGAAGGATTGCTAACGCCAGGTCATACTCGCGTTGCGCGTCCTCGACCCGGTCCTCGAGCGCGGCGACGTCTGCCATGAGTTTGTGTGCCCACACCATGTGCTTGCGGGCAAGAACCTTCCCGGCCGACGCCAGTGACGTCTGCAGATAGTGCGACGCTTGCGTGAGGTCACCGCGGTCCAGCCAGTACGCCGCCCATCCCGCCTCCAGCCGAATGGTGAACCTCCAGCGTAACCACTTGGTGGGATCCTCGCGAATCAAGCGCTCGGCCTTCTGAAGGCATTCGAGCGCTCGCGCATGCTCTCCGAGCGGCAGGAAATCCGTAGCGAGGTTGACGAGGGAGTTGGCCTCCGCCTCCGGAAAGCCGACCTCCCTCGCGAACACGACACCTTCCTGGTCGAGGCGCAGGGCGTTCTCGGCGTCTCCTATTTCCCGGTATATCCAACCGAGGGTGTTCGGATACCGGGCATGCCAGAACCTCTCTCCATTGAGCTCGGCGAGACGCTTGCCTTCGCGCAACGAGGCAAGGCCGTCGGATACCTGTCCGCCGTTGACCAATGCCATGCCACGCATCCAGTGCGCCGCGACCCGGTGAGAGAACAACATTCCGGACTCTCGCGCCTTGTCGATCGACCACAGGTGGCTCCGCGCCGCGTCCGCATACTCTGACTGCCAGTTGTGGAGGTTTCCGCGGTAGAACGTGGCCATTGCCGCTGCATCCGACCGGCCCTTCGCCTTGAGCACCGGCACCGATCGGTCGAGAAGCTCCTTCATCGTGCTCACGTCTCCCGAACCGATATGCACCTAGTGGCCTGTATCGACTGAATCAGTACCGTTCGCCGGGCGGGGCATCCCGTCTGACGGCGTTGCTTCTCGGTCGAATACGGCCGGTATGCTCCCTCGTCGCGCCTTGCCAGGCGGGCGCCGCGCGCCAGCGACCGCCACTGATTCAGTCGATACAGGCCACTAGGACAGCATGAGTTGTGCGAATGCCACTCCCGCTTCCGACCCTGCCTCCCGAGCGAGAGCCAACGCACGGCGTGAGCGCTCGAGCACGTCCGGGATTCTCTTGAGCAAGAAGAGTACCCCCGCCATCCGACACGACGCGTCAATCCCGGCACTGACGTCGCCAACCTGTTGGGCCAAGGTTTCGATCTGCTCAAAGTCAACAACGGCATTGTCGAACTGCGACATCGCCTGATGGACTTCCGCGAGGTGGAACGTCGCGGCAATCACTCGCGACGCGGCATCTGACGACTTGAGCTTCTGAGCGCACGCGATACTGCGCTGGGCCATGGTGGCCGCCTCTTGATTCGCATAGAGCCGAGCCGCCTTTCGGGACGCCGCCAGAAAGTAGTCAGATGCCTCGGCGTACTTCCGACCCGCGTCGAAGAGATACGCCAGGTCGGTCGCGATCTCATCGGTCGCCTCGCCGTGGTGGTCGATCAGCGCCTGCGCCACGGCATCGCTGATGGCCACGCGTTGGGTGGGTCGAAGTGACTCGTAGAACGTGTTCTGGTAAAGGGCATGCACGAAGCGCCATCGCAGCGTCAGGCACGCGTCGGGGAACTCATGCTCTCCGATCAGTCGGATCAACCGATACATCTGGTCGAGTCCTTCGAGCCGTTCCTCGACGGCGGTCTCGTCGAGACCGAGCACGGTGGCAACGACAGCCGAGTGGAAGTCGCGACCCTGCACGCTCGCGGCCGTCAACAACCGGCGGTCATCATCACTCAGCTTGGCGATCTTGAGGCCGATCATCCCGCGAACCGAATCGGGGATGTCACGTTGAATCTCTCCTGTGCTCTGGGTCAACGTCCACTCGCCTGACTGATGGCTGATGGCGCCGCGGGTTCGGAGATCCCGGAGCAGGTCGATCGCGAACATCGGATTCCCTTCGGTCCGATCGTGGATCATCGCGCCGAAGTCGGGTGGGAATCGATGACCCGCAAACTCCAACGACAGGTAGTCTTCGACATCGGTCGGGCCCAGGTACTCGAGGGGAGCTCTCGGCAGAGCCCGTGCGATTGCAACTCGAGTTGAACCTGATGGAACGGGTGTTTGGCACGGAGGAGATCGGAGGGACGATAGGTTGCGATGATGAGCAGTCGCATCGAGCCGGACCGGCCGCCGATATACGACAGAAGGTCGACGGTGGACGCGTCCGCCCAGTGCAGGTCATCGAGAAAGATCACCAGCGATGCTTCCCGCGATAGCGTGTCGAGAAACGCCGAGAGCTCGCGCTTCATCCGCTCCTGTGACGCGGCCTTCGCATCGTCGATCATCGCCGTCGACAGTCGGCCGGAGGCTTCGGGGCGGGGGACCGTTCGCACATACCAGGTTGGCGCGACCTCCTTCATCTGGTTCTCGACGCGCGCACGTCCTGAGACGACACTCTCCACCGTCTCGAGGATCGGGAGATAGCCTTCGGCGCCTGCAAGCCGCTCCGAGCATCGCCCGCGCGCGACTCGACAGGGCTCCGCTCCGTGCTCGATCTCTGACAGAAACGTCTCCACGAGTGTCGTCTTGCCGATCCCCGGCTCGCCCGTGACGCAGACGATTCCGCCGCGCCCCGCTGCGGCCGCCTGGTACGCCGCCCTGAGCTGCTCGAGTTGGGTCACGCGACCGACCACGTGTTCCTGGGATCGCACCGGCGACCCACCCCGCTGGGCGGGTGCCAGATCCTGGGTCTCACCCTCCGGGTCGATCACCGCGTCGTCACGCCGCGTGTCCCGCGCGGCCGACTGCATGGCCTCGCGACAGCCACGCAGGTCTGCGAGGAGATCGCGGGCGTCGCGGTATCTGGCGTCGGGATCCTTGGCCAGCGTCTTCATCACGATCCGGACGAGCTCAGGCGCAACGTCGGGTCGAAGGTCGCCGACGGGGGGAGGGTCTTCGTGAACGATCGCGTAGAGGAGCGCGTGCGCGTGGTCTCCCCGAAAGGGGGATCGTGCCGTGATCATCTCGTAGAGCACAACGCCGAGAGACCACACGTCGGTACTCTCCCGAATCTCCTGCCCCAGGATCTGCTCCGGAGACATGTAGCCCGGTGTCCCCCGCGTGGTGCCAGACTGCGTGGCCGTGACCTGGCTCAGCACACGCGCCAGGCCGAAGTCGACGATCTTCACCTCGCCGGTGTTCGAGAGCACCGCATTTGTCGGTTTGATGTCTCGGTGCACGATCGCCGCCGCGTGGGCCTCGGCCAGTCCATCCGCGAGCTGAATCGCGATGTCCAGTGCATCATCGAGAGACAGGGCGCCACGCGACAGCCGCTCTTTGAGTGTCCCGCCGCCGTAGTGGGCCATCGCGATGCACAGTTGCCCGTCGGGGGATTCGTCGATGTCGTAGATCGTGCAGATGTTGCGGTGGTCGAGCGCCGACGCGGCTTTCGCCTCCTGGACCAACCGGGTCCGCGCCGCGTCGTCTTGCGTTAGCTCCGGCGGCAGAAACTTGAGGGCGACCTTTCGGTCGAGGTTGGTATCGAGGGCCGTGTAGACGACGCCCATCCCTCCGCCCCCAAGCTTCTCCAAGACACGGTAATGAGAGAAGGTCCGGCCTTCCATCGGCACATCCTCTTGACGCCAGGGGACGACTGGTACGCAGTCGGCCAGATTATATGCCGCTCGTTGACCCCACTGTCGCCCAATCGTGGGCACAATGAGACCGCGTCCCCGTGCGGACATGAGTAGCATGGTCGTGACGGGGTCCCTCAGGCTGCCGCCGTTCACATGACTGAAGTGCGGTTCCAACTGTCGCGCTGGGTGTTCCTCCGTCTGCTCAGCCTCACGTATCTCGTGGCGTTCGCCTCGCTTGCCTCTCAGATCACCGGCCTCGTCGGTGCCGACGGGTTGCTCCCGGTCGATGTCTTTCTGGAACGGGGACGCGAGTTTTACGGTGGGCGTGCCTTCTACCTCTTGCCGACGTTGCTGTGGATCTCGGCGAGCGACGTCGCCCTCGAGGTCCTCTGCTGGGGTGGCGTTGTGCTGGCAGCGATCGCCATGGTCGGGATCACCCCGACCGTGACGTTCGCGCTCTTGTGGATCTTCTACTTATCCCTAACCATCGGGGGGCAAACGTTTCTCTCGTTCCAGTGGGACACGTTGCTGCTCGAGACCGGCCTCCTCGCCTGCCTCTATGCCCCGGTTGGATGGCGACCAGGCCTTGCGTCGGAACGGCGCCCGTCAATCCCCGTCCGGTGGTTACTCTGGGGACTCGTGTTCAAGGTGACGTTTCTCTCCGGAGTCACCAAGCTGGTTAGTGGAGACGAAATATGGCGCGGACTCACTGCGCTCACGTTTCACTACCAGACCCAGCCGATCCCCGCCTGGACCAGCTGGTTTGCGCATCACCTCCCGCTATGGATTCAGCAGGCGTCAGCGGCCGGCATGCTCGGGATCGAACTCGTCGTGCCTTTCTTCATCTTTGTCCCGGCACGGCTGCGCTGGATGAGACTCCTGGCGTGCGTGCTCCTGTGTGGGCTGCAGATCGCGATTGCCGCAACCGGCAACTACGGCTTCTTCAACCTGTTGACGTTCGCGCTGTATCTGACCCTGCTCGACGACGATCACGTCAGCCACTTCCTCCCGAACCGGCTGGTCCACACGGCGCGCAGCCGCGTCGCCGTCCTCGTCGAGCCGATGCCGTGGCGAGTCGCGGTGGCGGGGGCCGCACTCTGTATCGGCGTCCTCAGCGGGCTGACCCTCTGGCGAGAGGCCACCTACACCCGTCCGCATGCCGACTGGTCGAACCGTCTCGTGAGCGTGGTGCGGCCGATGCGTTCGATCAATGGCTATGGATTATTCCGAACCATGACCACCGAGCGACCAGAAATCGTGATCGAGGGCACGCCCGACGGTGAGCAGTGGACGGAATACGCGTTTCGGTGGAAGCCTGGCGACCCCGGCCGGCGGCCTGCGTTCGTGCAACCGCACATGCCTCGGCTGGACTGGCTGATGTGGTTTGCGGCGCTTGATCCGTTGACCCATCAACACTGGCTGGGGCCTCTCGTCGAGCACCTGCTCGCCGGATCACCGACGGTTGTCGCGCTTCTGGCCGAGAATCCGTTCTCCGACGCCCCGCCCCGGTTTGTCAGGGTGGCCATCTATGAGTATCGGTTCACGACACCGGATGAGGGCGTCGAAACAGGGCACTGGTGGCGACGGGAGTTCCGGTCCTACCTGACCGAGCCGATGTCACTGCAATAGCGGGTAAACGCGGTAGACTAGACCCACTTCACGTCCCGTCCCAGAAAGGAACCTACCATGCGCCATCGTTCGCCGACACCGATGATTCTCGCGTGCGCTGTCCTCGCCATGGTGTGGGTGGTCACCCTCGGTGGCCAGTACTCGCTCACCGTCAATGAAGATCGCCTGATCAACGCGCAGAACGAACCCCAGAACTGGCTCCTGATGAACGGTGACTACGGGTCGACGCGCTACTCCAAGCTGACGCAGATCAACCGCGACAATGTCGGGGACCTGCGGATGGTCTGGGCACTGGCGCTGGGCGGAATGCAAGACGTCGGACAGAACGGTCCCGAGGCCGAGGTCAACCCGCTGATCGACAACGGCTTTATGTACACCACCGATGGCTGGGGGACGGTGTACAAAATTGACGCGCGAAACCCGGACTACGGCCAGCTCGTCTGGATCGCAGACCCCGGTGTCGACCATGAGGGCAATACATCGCGCACGCGCGGTATCGCACTCTGGGAAGAAAGCGTCTTGGCCAACTTGCCTGATGGGCGGGTCATCGCCATCGACCGGGAGAACGGCGAAATCATCTGGGACGAGGAAGTCGCCGTCACGAACGAGTTCGGCACACGGGAACGCTTCCTCACCGCTCCGCTGGTCGCCGATGGAAAAGTCATCGTGCAAAACGGCGCGGGTGACGGCGGAACGCGGGGGTGGGTGGCGGCGCTCGACGTCGACACCGGTGCGGAGCTGTGGCGGTGGTATGTCGTGCCCGAGCCGGGGCAACCGGGCAGTGAGACCTGGAAGGACGACCACAACGCGTGGAAGACGGGTGGGGGCGGGATCTGGCAGACCGGGTCATACGATCCAGAGACGAACCTATATATCGTCGGCACCGGGAACCCGGTGCCGGCCTACGATGCCGAATTCCGTCCCGGCGACAACCTGTTCACCAATTCGGTCGTGGCCCTCGATGTCGACACGGGTGAACCAGCGTGGTACTTCCAGTACACACCGAACGACTCATGGGACTACGACGAAGTCGGCGTCCATATGCTGTACGACATCGAGATCGATGGTCGGCTGCGCAAGGCTGTCGCCCACTTCGGACGGAACGGGTTCTTCTACACGCTCGACCGAACCACTGGCGCGTTCATCAAGGCCGAGCAGTATGTCAACGACCTCAACTGGACTGCGGGTATCGATCCGGTCACCGGGAAACCGGTCGACTACGACCCGAACCTCGACGTGCAGATCTACAATCCCGAGGCGCGCGCCATGCGCAGCGACCGTGACCGGATGAAACGCGCCTGCCCGACGTGGCATGGTGGCGTCGCCCATCAGCCGATCGCGTTCAACCCGATCAAGCAGATCGCGTACGGTGTCGGTACTGAAGGATGCTTCTCGCAGACCGGCGCCATGATGGCCTCGCTCTCTCCAGACGGCGGTCTGGACCGGGAGGCCGGTGAGCGCCGAGAATACACCAGCGAGCTGTACTATGGCGCAGTCACCGCATTCGACGCGGTGAATCACGATGTCATCGCCAAGGCGGTCACCGACATCGAAGTGCGGTCTGGGATCATCAGCACAGCCGGCGGTCTCGTCTTCACGGCGCTCCAGGACGGCTGGGTCGTGGCCTACGATGACGAGACGCTGCAGGAGCTTTGGCGCTTCAACGTCGGGACACCGCTCAAAGGCGCTCCGGTGACGTATGCCATCGGACCAAGACAGTATGTCGCGGTGCAGACCAGCGGCCGTCACCTACACCCGGTGAACTATGACGGGCTCGAGAACTCGAGCTATCTGTTTGTGTTCGCATTGGACGAGTAAGCGGCTCGGTGTAACGCGCGACCGCTCACTGAGGGAGCTCGCTGCAGGCGTCGACGTCTGAGCCCCAGAACTGGATGCATGCGGCGCGGTCCATCGGACCCTGGCCAATCACCTTGGCAAAGAGGAAGTCGGTGAGCCGCTCGACCTCTCGCTGCTGCAGCGTGGCCGCCGGGTCGAACAGCCCGAGGCCCATCCGTCGGAGATCGGCTCGCGTCCGACCGAGACACCGGTCGTCCTCGTAGGCGAGACGGTCGAACGCCGGCATGCTACGCCCCGGAAGACCGCACTTGATCACAAAGATCACCTGGTCTCGGTCGAGTTCGCTGATCCGCAGATTCGCCCCATCCGGCATCTGGTTGTTCATCTTGCGGCCGTCGCCCGCCCAGCCGTGACACGCCTGACAATCGGCTTTCTGATGGTAGATCCGCATGCCCGCCGAAAGATTGCGTTCACTTGGCGCGTCAGTCTGGGCGAAGCTGGGCGAGACAACCAGTGCGCCCCCACCGATGAGCAGGGCAGACAAATACCGGTGAACCGACCGCGTGACGGTTCGCCGACGGCGCCTGCTGCGGATGGTCACTCTCAAGAGTCTAGCGCCCTGAGAGATCAAACGGCACCCGAGGCGGTACTCTCCGGTCATGCTCAGCGCGCTTCCCGGTCTGCCCGCCGCGCTCCACGTAACGTATTGACCATGCCGTAGTTCCCCTCGTGGCAGGTGTACTCGTAGATGGGCCCGTCCGTCCGCACCATCGGAATCTCGACGCTCCACGGTCGAACCCATGACGTGTCATCCTCGACGGTGAACTCGTAACGGATCGTGTCGGGACCGATTCGGGTCAAACGCTCAACGACCCTGAGCGCGCTACTGGATCCTCGAAATGCAGTCTTGTCGGTGAAGTTCCGGGTTTCGACGACTAGGGTGTCGCCGTCCCATCGTCCACGCGAGTCACCCGGCCATTGGCGAATCCGGTCTGAGACGTGCGGCCGCCCGTCGGTGGGAATGATCCGGACCAAGTTGGTGCTCAGCTCCGGAAGCAGAACGACATACGCTGGTGTCTGGAAGATCTGATACAGGTCGTTGTAGGGCGGAGGTATCATCGGCGGCCCTTCGTGGGTCCACACGAGGCAGCGCTCCTGGTACGGTCGGTTCTGATAGCTATCGAACCCCCGCCTCTCGGCGCGGGCGGCGGTGCGCACTTCCGCGCTCGGCGTCAGGGAAGGAATATGGCCATCCGGGGGATCGACGATCAAAGACGTTCGCCGACTCGACAAACCCTTGGGTGTGGGCGTTCTGAGCCAGGTGGAGTTGTCATAGTGAGTCGGATCGGCTTGACGGGTCCGTTGAACCCTCTCGTCCTCATCCGACGCGAAGGCACGTCTCGCCCCGAGCGGGTCGACACCGTCAGCGGTCAGTATCTCCGTCAGTTCGGCAAACTCTTCCTCCGTCAGGAACTCTCGACCGGCGAAGCGCTCGGGACGTTCCAGGGGCGTGTAGGTCTGTGTGGTCCAGAACCCCTGTAGATCTGGCTTTCCATCCGACGTGCGTGGCACGGTCCACCCGTCCCCCGCCGTCTGGGATTGGACCACCGTGGGTACGGCCAACAAGGCTAGGCACGACGTGAGCACAAGGCACTTCATGGCATCACCTCTCATCACGACCACGTACACGACGCCTGGCGACGCGGTGTCAGTCCGATGCGTGCTGGACGTTGAAGACCGCCGCGGCCAGCGCACCGCCCAGCAGAGGCCCGACCAGGTAGAACCACAGGTCGCCAAGCGAGCCGACACCGACCGCGACGCTTGCGACGATCGGCCCTACCCCGACAGCGGGATTGAACGCGCCGCCAGAAATCGGCCCACCGGCGAATGCGCCGGCCGCGACCGTGAAGCCGATGGCCAGGCCATAAAAGGAGTTTCCTGCCACGGCGTCGGCTGTCGCCACGTTCAGGACCACCAGCGCCAGCGCAAATGTGAACAGGATTTCGACCAGCAGAACGGCCACCGTCCCGGCACCCTCGCCGGGCGCGGGTGCGAAGGCGCTTCCAGTGACCACGTGTACGGTCGCCGCCGCCGCCAACGCACCGATGAGTTGTGACAGCATGTACGGGGCCACATCACCGGCGGCCAGCTTGCCCCGCAGAAAGACGGCCAACGTGACCGCCGGGTTGTAGTGCGCGCCCGACACGTGGCCGCCCATATACACCATCACCATGAGCATGCTGCCAATGGCCAGCGGCGCGAACGGGGTGCCGGCAGTGACCGTGAGCCCTATCGTCAGGACGAGAAAGAACGTTCCAATCAGCTCCGTCACGTAATTCTTCATGCGGGTCTTCTCCCCATCGTCACTCGCTTGCCAAAACCTCTTGAATCTCCTCGTCGCTCATAATCGGGGTGACGTCGAAGGTCAGCAGGTCGGTCCATTCCTGCATCCACTTGCCGATCGGCACCACGCCCGCTGCCTCGGCGACTCGGAGAGAATACCTCGAGATCCGAAGACGACACCATCGCCCTCTGCCGCGCACAGCCGAGATGCGGCCGTTTCACCCTACACCGGCTCCCGAAGCGCCACGATTCTGACCGGTCCGCCCGTGCCTTCACCGATCTTCATCGGGAGCGCCACGACCCAGGCCCCAACGGCCGGTACGTCCTCCACATTCGTAAGATTCTCGAGCCCGACGACATTCGCAGCCGCCGCGATCTGGTGCACGACGAAATCGGTCGACGGTCCATAGTCGATGCTGGCGGTGTCGACACCCAGAGCCGCTACGCGACGTTCCTCGACCAGCAGGCGGGCCGCCTCGGCGCCGTATGACAGGAAATGAAGGTTGGTCGCATCGCCTGGTGTATCGTCTCCGAGGTATGTCGTCGCATCGGGCCATCGGCCACTCCAACCGGTGCGAAGGAGCACGATGGAGCCGACCGGGATTTCGCCGTGGTTTCGCTCCCACATCCACACGTCGGCTGCCGTGAGCCGGTAGTCCGGATTCTGAACCGCCTCAACGCTGATATCGATCACGACACCCGGAGCGATCAGTCGTGCAACCGGCACCTCTCCGAGCGTCCATCCGTGCTCGGAGAAATGGATCGGTGCGTCAATGTGCGTCCCCCCGTGCTCCGGGGTACAGAACGTGTTGGCGGCATAGAAATAGCCACCGTCGGAAGGACCGTACGCGAGTGAGGTCAGCTCGAATGTCGTGGGTGAGGTCGGCCAGAACAGACTGTCGCCGTCGTACGGGTGTGAGAGATCGATGACCTCAACGCGGCTCAAATCAAGACCGCTCGGCTCCGGCTCCGCGGGCGCCGGACCGGCGCAGCAGACCAGCCCGAGCGCCAAGAGTGGAACACCGGCACCACGCCAATAACGGTCAACCCCAGACATAGACCACCTCGCTGACTGATCATCACACCCCACCAGGGAGATCCTACGGCGAGATGGACGCGGGGGATCGGTCTGGCCGCTATTCCAACTCGTCGTACATGGCGCGAATCGCGGCCTCTTTGCGCTCTGACGCGTAGTCGGGATACCGTGCGGCGAGATCGATCGAGGCAACGGCCTGGTCGGCGCTCTGTCCCGCGGCCATAGCCGACTGAACGGCGGCCAGGAAGTCGGCCGTGAACTGCTGATACTCCCGAAGATCGCTCCACGTCGTCACGGGAATATGCCCGGGCACGACCGTGTCCACGTTTTGGATCCCGGCGAGCACTCGTTCCAACGTTTGCGGGAACTCCACGCCGCTCCCACCATTGTTGCGGTCGAGGAACGGTGCATCCCTCCAGGGAAACATGTCGCCGGTCTGTATGACCCGGAGGGCCGGATAAACGATGAACGTGTCGCCATCCGTGTGACCTCGACCGAAGTAGTAGAGCTCCAGAAGGTCGTCGCCCACCCCGAGCGTCAGCCGCTCCGCGTACGTCTGCGTTGGCAGATACTTCGCGTTCTCACCCTGAAAGGCGTCCATTCTCATCATGTTAGCCTTCGTGTTTTCGTGCGCGACGATCTCGACTGACTCCGGGAAAAAAGCGTTGCTGCCGTTGTGGTCGCCATGGGTGTGGGTGTTAATGATCCGGGTCACCGGCTTGTCCGTGATGGTCCGAACGCGGTCGAGAATGACCTGTCCCCACCCCGAGAGCTTGGTGTCGATAATCGTCACGCCCTCGTCGGTGACGAAGACTCCGGTGTTGCCGCCACTGAACGCCTCGCGATTGGACGGGCTCGAACCGGTGATGACGTAGAGATTGCCCCTCACGTGCTCGAGCTGCGCGGCGTCCAACGCCGCTTGCTGCAGCGATTGCACAGAGCTCAGCGTGATCGACAGTCCGCCAACCACGACGATCGCGCTCAGTGTGATACCTCGTCTCATGATCCCCTCCGCAGAACGACGGGCGACAGGACGCTCGCTAGTGGTGTGTCCCACACCACTAGTCACGCTGATGCTTCTCAAACGTCGTGAACAGACCGGCCCCCTCGTTGTGCAACCCGGTTGCCTCGCCTACGCTCTCGCCCAGGGTGAGATGCTGGTCGGTCAACGCGTCAAACTCGGTCCACGCTGGGAGACCGTCACGGTTGGGGTTTCCGGAGGCAGCAAACTGTACCCAGTACCCCGTCATCGTCTCCGACAGCTGACGGTCTGTGTCCGTCCAGTCACCCTCGGTCATCATTCCCAGCGGATCCTCGGTCGGCGTCACGCTGCGCGGCATCATCCCGCCAAACACATATACGAGCTCGGCGGCGTGGTGCGAGCCCATGGTCGCGCCCCAGTCGGTCGGCGGCACGCGGGTGAAGTGATACAGCCACACCGGTGATGTCACTTTGACGTGGTTCGTCGCGTGGGTGCGAACCGGTCCGGCGAAGAACATATCGTGGACCAGATGGTCGATTGCGACCGGTGCCGACCCTGGAGACGTCGCGTCGTAGTGCTCCAGCATGTCGTCGGCGACACTCGAGTACACCGTCCGGACGTGCCTCTCGAATGCGCCGACATCGTTGATCTGCATCTGAGGAGTAAACAGGGAACCTTCGTTGCCATTCATCCCCGTGATGAGCGCCACGTTGTGCTGTTGGCCGCCCTCGTACATGAGTAATGGATCGCTCGGAATCGTCCACCCATCGACATTCGGCGCCCAGACATAGCCCGAACGGCTGAAGACACTACCGGCTCCGGCGCGGGCTGCGTCGCTGACCTCGGCCGAGGTCGCCGCGCGCATCGTGGCGAGCGCATCGTCTCTGGTCGCACCGAGCGACTCGGCGATCTGAACGCCCTGGGCTTCGGCTGGCCCCCAGTCACCGACGGCATCACGGAGCTGACGGTCCCAGCCAATGACATAGCTGCTCTGGGCGATGGCTCGGTGGAAGAGGCCTTCAGACTGGGGGATCAACATGACGGACATGACGGCGCCGCCGCCAGCCGACTCGCCGAAGATCGTGACGCGGCCCGGGTCACCACCAAATGCGGCGATGTTGTCGCGCACCCATTCCAAGGCGGCGACCATGTCCATCAGTCCGTAGTTACCCGACGCGTCGTGATCGGACTCCGCTGACAGGGCGGGGTGCGCCAGGAACCCGAATACGTTCAGTCGATAGTTGATGGTGACAAGCACTACCCCCTGCGCGGCGAGCCGCGTGCCGTCATACAGAGGGGTCGACCCCGACCCGCCCGTGTAGCTACCGCCGTGGATCCAGACCATGACCGGCTGTGGATCCGTCGGCTCCCGTGGCGCCCAGACGTTCAAGAACAGACAGTCCTCGCTCTGGGGCTCCTGCTGCTCGCCGTCTTGCACGCAGATCGACCCGCTCGTGGTCGCGTCCCGAACGCCCGTCCACGGCTCGACCGGATCCGGTGGTCGCCAGCGGAGATCGCCAATCGGCGGCGCTGCGAACGGCACGCCTTTAAACACCATGACCTCCGAGCTGGAGTCGGCCTGGGCGCCTCGGATCTGGCCACCGGTGACGGTGACAGGGTCCAGTGGAGAAAGCGACACAATAGGCGGTGTCGTCTCGACCACGTCGGCCTCGTTCAAGCCGCAGGCAACGGTCAGCGCCGTCACGGCCACCAGACAGAGGCTCGAGAGAGCCGAATCAGGGCACTTCTTCAACCGCATCCAGACCTCCAACAGGTTCCCGAATGCGAGAACGATAGTCCGCCTGCATCGGCAGGCGCAATAGAAAACCAGCTCCTGTCGTCGGGGTCGCGGCCATGAGAGAATGCCGGGAAACGATTGGTTCTGCGAAGAGAGCGCCATGGAGTTACTTCGCCACGCGTCGCTGCAGGTCGGGATCTTCGCTCTCGCGCTCGCCGTCACTCCTGACGCTCGCGTCCAAGAGCGGACTCCGCCAGCGCCCTGACTTGGCTCGGCCAGGAGGCAGCGATCGAGCAGTACATCATCGAGGCCGCCGGCCAAGCACCATAGACCGGAGCCCCGCCTATACACCGCACCCGCGCCGTGAAACAATGTCATTCGTGCCGGTTTCTGAGGGCCGAGGGCTGAGCCCTGTCGGGAATGGGAGTGAGCGTGACGTATCGACGGACTACGCAAATAGGAGTGGCTGTAGTCATCCTCCTCGGGCTTGCCTCGGTCGCTGTCGGTCAGTGGTCCGGCCGCGGGTTCGGCCGCTCCCGCTATCCGCCGCGCTTGAAACCTGCCGGCCATATCGATCACGGATTCACGTTCTGTCGTTTGATGTACACGAGCGACCACCGCGACCCATCGGGACGCGGCTGGTCAACCGACTATCCGTTTGCCGACATCAACTTCATGATCCGTTTCTCGGAAATGACGTCGACCCATGTCGATCTGGACGGCGAGGGCGACCCCAATCACTGGGTGGTCCCGATCTCGGACGACGCACTCTTCAGCTGCCCATTCGTGATGACCTCAGATGTTGGCACGATGAGCCTGACCAACGCGGAGGTGGAACAGCTCCGCGCCTACTTCCTGAAGGGTGGCTTCCTCTGGGTTGATGACTTCTGGGGGACGCGGGCCTGGGAGCAGTGGTCACGGGAAATCGGGAGAGTCCTCCCGGCGGCCGAGTACCCCATTCTTGACCTCCCGATCGATCATGAGCTCTTTCGAACGATGTTCAACATCTTGGAGGTACCACAGATCGCGAACATCCGCTTCTGGCGAAGCACCGGCGGCAGGACGACGTCGGAGCGTGGATACGACAGCGCCGAACCGCATTTTCGAGTGATCACTGACGACCGGGGGCGAATCCTCGTCGCCATGACCCACAACACCGACATCCAGGATGCCTGGGAGCGTGAGGGTGAGGATCAGGGGTTCTTCGAGCGATTCGCGCCCGACGGTTACGCTCTCGGAGTCAACGTGTTGTTACACGCCATGACTCACTGAGAATCGACAGGCTCGAGTCTGAGCAGCGCCGCCTCGTCGGCATCGGTCAGGACATAGAGGAGACCGTCCGGACCCTGTCGAACATCGCGGATCCGCTGCCGCAGGTCACCGAGGAGCCATTCTCGCCACTTTTCCTCTCCCTGTTCATTGAAGACGACTCGCTCGAGGTGTCCCGTGTTTCGAATACCCCCAGTTCTGAGCGCCCCCACAAAGAGACTTCCCTTCCAGGCCGGGAAACGATCGCCGCTGTAGAACGTCATCCCAGACGGCGCGATGGAAGGCAGCCAAACGAGCTCGGGCTGCGCCATCCCTTCCTGCCACGGCCGTGTCGACACGCGAGGGCCAGAGTATTGGCGGCTGTAGGAGACGATCGGCCAACCGTAGTTGGCGCCGGCACGGATCACGTTAATCTCGTCACCACCCAGTGGCCCGTTCTCATGCGCCCAGACCAGGCCAGTCTCAGGGTGGATGGTCAGGCCCAGCTGGTTACGATGACCCAAGGAGTAGATCTCCGGCTTGTGACCAGATCGGCCACCAAACGGATTGTCGTCCGGAACGCGTCCGTCATCATGGAGCCGTATGACCTTGCCGATCGTATCGTTGAGATCCTGTGCACGTGGCGCGTCGGTGTCGACACCAAACGCGCCACCGATGGTCATGTACAGGGTGCCGTCCGGCGCAAATACGACTCGGGATGCCGCGATCCCATCGCCGCCTACGGCGTCGGAGAGAAACAGGTCGTCGACGTCGGTCAGTCCCTGGTCGCCAAGACGCCCGCGAGCCAGTGCGACTCTGGGACCGTCGTCCCCCGGCTTGGTGTAGGTCAGGTAGATCAGCTGGTTATCCGCATACTGCGGGTGCAGAGCGATATCCATCAAACCAGCCAGACCTTCAGCATGCACATCGGGAACGCCTGGAATCGGACGCGGCGAGAGATGGCCAGCGCGGATCTCCCGCAGCGCACCAGCCCGTTCAGTCACGAGCAGACGACCGTCGGGAAGAAATGCCATCGCCCACGGATGTGAGAGCCCGCGGGTCACGACAACGACTCGGACCTGCGGGTGCTCGGCTGTCTCGTAGACCAGCGGACCCTCGGGAAGCGGTACCGGCGGGAGGCCCGGCCTCCCACTCTGGGCTGACACGGCGACACCAGCCGCGAATGCCGCGACAGCGAGCGACACGATCAAGAACAGCGGGCGACCGAGATATGTGTGGCTCATGGGCGACTCCAAGAAACGGAAATAACCGACCGCACTAATATTCGTCGTACCCCTCGGTCAACTCAATATAGACGCCCGACGGATCGGTCAAGAACGCGATCTTGAGCTCGACACTCGGAGCCTCGCGGAACGGCACGTCGAACTCGATTCCCCGGGCCTCGAGCTCCTTGCAGAAGGTCTCAAGATCGTCGATTTCGAAGCCGATGTGATCGATCGCCGTCCCACGTGTCGCCGTTCTCGGCGCGTCCGCGTTGCCGAAGCTTAGATTCATACCCGGGGCATTCGCGGTTGTCTCGATGCGCCGCCGTGTGAAGCGCTCCAGACCGAACGTCTGGATATACCAGTCCAGCAGACCCTCGTACTCGGGGGTGAGGAAGTGGATATGGTAGGCGGCAATCTCTACCGGAAGCGTCCTGTCTTCCTGTAGCTCCACCCGGATGTTGTCGGGTGCCATGACATACGCATTCGGAAAGCCCTCCGCACCCGTAAACTCCGACACCACCGGCAGACCAGCGGCACGCCATTTGGATAGGACGGCTTCGATGTCTCGAACCTTGAAGCCGAAGTGATCCATGACGGTCTCCTGCGAGCCACTCGTCGGCTCCCGGTCACTCAAGGCGATCAGCATCCCCGGGAGCCGAATCGCTGTCAGCGGCCCCTTCTGTACCAGCACGCCGCCGAAGTGCTCGACCCATAGCTGCTTGTGCAGCTCCATGTCGTTCACATTCAGATGGACGTGTCCGTACGACAAACCGGCGTCGTTGGACGGCTCCAGCTGAGCGTAGACCGGCGACGCGAGTAGAAGAACTACGGCCATCAGCAGCAGATGTTTCATGTGTCTGTCCTCTGCATCGTCCGTGATCACGACGCGCCATTGATGAGTTTCGTCAGAGCGGGTGTCCGCCCGATGAGGCGCGCGTACAGCGCCAGCTGGGCGCGATGATACTCCTCATGCGCGATGCCATGGTTCATCCAGGCCAGGCGCGTGCCCCGTTCGCCATCGAACCGGCGGATGCGTTGAAGCATGGCGAGCTCACCTGTGGTGCGAATTCGTCGCGCACCGTTAGCGTGGGTCTCCTTCAGCCGTCGAAGGAGAGCCGCCTTCGTCCGATGCCGACCTCCGCCTGGGGCGTACTCCTCGATGAAGGCGGGGAAGCCCTGTCGCGTGAAGTCTCCGGCCGGATTCGTCAGCTCGCCGGTCCACATCAGGGCGCTCTCGATGATGTGCTGGACCAGCTCAACACCGGAGCGGGCGCCCGGGGCCGGACTGAAGGCCAGTCGCGCCGCCGGGATGTTCTCGACCTCCGCGATGACCCCCTGCCGCGCATCAGCCCACGCGTCAAGGGCTTCTTCCAACAACGTTGGTGAGTCTTCGTCTGGGCATCTGGGCTCATTCTATCGGTTGGCAGAGACGATGACCGCACCGACGCGTATAATCGAGCCCACACGACAGAGGAGCGGCACGATGACACGAAGACTCGTATCGGGCATGCTGGTGCTCGGATGGATCCCGACCCTCATGGTCGCCGGCAGCTTTCGATGGCTTGTGAGCGAGGGCGTCACGGCACAGGAACGAACGCCGATCAAAGTGACGCGGATCTATACAGGTGACGACGGGAAGACCCACGCTGAGGAGCTCGATGTGCCACTCGGTCAACCCCGGGGGGCAACGGAGCTATCGGAGCCTGTTCCTGTCACGAGTATCCAGTTCCGTCGGACGTCACCAGACTACTTCATCGACTGGCACACGGCGCCGCGCCGCCAGTACGTGATTACGCTGGCCGGCGAAAGCGAGGTCGAGATCGGTGACGGATCGACCATCCGGCTCCACCCCGGGCACATCCTGCTTGCCGAGGACGTAGCGGGTCAGGACACATTTCGAGAGCCGTCGGTTCAGAGGATCGGATTTCTATCTTCGTTCCGCTGGCCGAACAGTAGGGAGTCGGCCGGCCGGCGTCGACCGTTAATCAACCCGAAGCCTTGCTCCTGTCTCGGCGAGCGTCTTCCCGAGAGCGACGATCCGTTGATGCTGCCGATCGTCAACCAGTGCCCCGTCCGAGGTAAACGCCTCATGGGCCTTCGAAACGGCCACTTGGTCCGGCAACACGATGCATCCGAGGTTGCCGAGAATCGACCGCAGGTGCGCGAGTCCGCGCAGCCCACCCAGTGCTCCGGGCGACGCACTCATCAGCGCGACGACCTTCCCCCGAAGGGCGATGAGGGGAAACGGATCACCCTCGTCCGAACGCGACACCCAATCGATCATGTTCTTTAACGCAGCGGTGACTGAGCTGTTGTACTCCGGAGACGCGATGAGGAGACCCTCGTGGTCGCGCACCAGCCGCTTCAGCGCCCGCGCGTTGTCCGGTTTCCCGTTCGCCGCCTCCTCGTCCTGGTCGAAGATCGGCAGTCGATAGTCCCGGAGGTCGATGTGGGTCACGGACCCACCGGCATCGCGCGCGCCGGACTCTGCAATTCGCACAAGTCGGTTGTTGAAGGACTCCCGGCGCGTGCTCCCAGCCAACGAAAGGATTCGCAGGTGTGTCTCGGGCATTCAGACGAGATTCTAATCCAACGGGCGGGCGACGCGCGACGGAACGGGTCCCGTCCTCTAGGGAACGTCGACCTCGTTTCGCATCGTCGCTTGAGCCACCAACGTGCTCGGGCCAAGCGCCCCACCAAAATAACCCATGAGGCCACCAATGAAGAGGTGTGTGTGGTCGTAGCTCACACTGACAGTGGTCGCCGGCCACGTCCCGGCACCGTTGGGAATCGTCGTGGGCGTCACCGTGATCGAAGGGTTTCCGGCAGTCGTCGGCACGGCACCGGCGGTCAGATAGCTCGCCACGCGGTCTTCGATATCGACCTGTGCGTAGCCCGGGAGCGCGCCGACTCGAGCACCCTCACGTGCGGCGTTCGTCAGAGCTTCGAAACGCTGAAACATGAGGCCGTAGTCGACGATTCCAAGCACGACGAGCAAGAGAAGCGGAAACACCAAGGCGAACTCGATGAGCTCGACGCCTGACTGGCCGCGGCGCCGACGTCGACGGGGTGGCGTTCTCGTGTGTGACATCGTCCGTACTCCCTCTAGGTTGACTGGACGCCTCCTCAGGGTTCGACTGGTCCAGGTCAGAGACAGGGTCTTGAGTCGACAAGGCAAGATTCGTACCCCGACGGCGACCAAAAACCGTGGCAAAAGCAACAGAGGAGGCGCGACCGCTTGACGAAGTCGGCCTGACAGCGGTTCTCTCTCTGGCCCGCGTGAACCTATACTCGAACCTTCTGACGCCGATTGGGTAACGTCGGCGTTAGCGTCTGTCACACGACTCGCGGGAAACTCGACAGGGCCGCGAAGGCGCAGGGACCTGAAACACGATATGTATCTGTACTTGGTTCACCACGGTGTGGCCGTTCCGCCGCAGGTCGACCCGCAGCGCCCGCTGTCAGACGACGGCTTGAACCGAGTCGAGGAGCTCGCTCAGGTCGTCGCTCGACGCCGCGTCAAGCCGGCGGTCGTCTGGCACAGCGGGAAGCTACGAGCGCGGCAGACGGCTGACGCGTACAAGCGTGCGTGCAACCCCCTGGCGGCCGTCTCGGCGGCTCGAGGGCTGCAACCGTCCGACGCTCCAGAGCGATTGGCTGATGCCTTGATCGGGGAAACACGCGACGTCATGCTCGTCGGCCACCTGCCACACGTCGAGCGGCTGCTCAGACTCCTGGTTGAAGGGAACCGCGAAGGCGCAACCGTCTTCCCCGCGCACGGCATCGTCGCCCTCACACCACAGAACCACAGATGGGTGGAGAGCTGGAGACTCGCGGACGACGATCCGGCCATTCCGCCTGCCTCGAACGAGGCGAGGTGACCGACGTCGCCACGGCTAATCGTTCGACGTTGGCGCCGCGATACCGTGGGTGCCGAGAAAGGCACGGATCGCCGTGTAGATCCTCAGATTCTCCTCGTCGGTGAACCCGCCGTGCCCTCCGCCCGGCACGGTGACGAACTCATTTGGCACACCGGCGTCCTCGAGGGCCTTTTGAAGGCGCACACCATGCTCGTAGGGGACGATTGGGTCGGCATCGCCATGCACGATCAGGACAGGCGGCAACCCTGGTCGGACATAGGTGAGCGGCGACACCCGTCGTGCGATTTCGTCGCGATCGGTCGCGCTCCCGAGCCACGCCACGGTATACGCCCCGGAGCGCCCCGGGGTCCGATGGAGCAGGTCGACCACGTCAGTAATGCCATACCAATTGATAATCGCCGCGACCTTCAATTCGTCGGTCGACGTCGTGCCGGTAGACCAGGTCCGGTTTCGGTCGCCCGGACATTGATGGTCCAGACCTGCCGATTCGGGCAGCATGCCGGTCGTCAGTGCCAGATGTCCGCCGGCGGAGTTGCCCGTCAGGACGATTCGGTCGAGATCGAAATTAAACTGTTCGGCGTTGCGATAGATCCACCGCAACGCACAGCGACAGTCCTCGACCGCGGCAGGGGCGTGCGCGACATCGGCCAGTCGATAGGCGACGTTGACGACGGTCCAACCCATTTCGAGATACGGGAGAAAGGTGAGCGCCGAAGACTCCTTGCTGCCGCCCGTCCACCCGCCGCCATGGAAATACACAAGTGTTGGATTCGGGCCCGTGGTCGCCCGCGGCTGGTACACGTCAAGCGTGAGGTCACGTCCGCTGGCTCGCAAATAGGTAATGTTCGGCGCGACGCGGTACCCGTTGGCGACGTGGATAAACGATCGCGCGGAATCGGAGGTCTGCGCGTCGGCGACAGCTGGTGCGGCCAGTACAAGCGCGAGAACGCCGAAGACGATAACCCAGGAGCCTCTCATCGAAATCACCTCGCGAGTTGGGTTGCGGAACATCCGCACGACAACGTCGGCGGCGCAGGCGGCTGTCTCTCTACTCTCAGAATTGTCATCGTGACACCGGCGCCGAGCGCGCGTCAACCGCGAAGTTGACGCGGTCGGTGCACGCGCCCCCGGGACGGGGCTCCGCCTGGCGCGATGCCGACCTTGACGCGGCTGGACGGACTCCTACGCCGTCCGTTTGACGAACCCGATGGTCTACAGCGACATCTTGCCGTCCTTGATCGTGAACGTGTCGGTCGCAACCCGTAGGCGACGGTCTCACCTTCGGCCGTCCACAAGATGTAGACGTTCTCACCGAGCACCGTAAACGACTTCATGGACACACTCCACCCAGATACCCACCACCGCCGCAATAGGTCACGTCCTGAAGCTGAATCGCGATACCGTCGGGGTCACTGAAGTAGAGCTCCGGCGTCCCTTCCGGAGCGCCGCCCCGATTCGGCATCCGCATCGACACCCAGTGCTGCAGTGGAACAGCCACTCGCGGTTCGCCCCGTGGCGTCACGCCGTGACTCTCGAGGATGCTCTGTATCCGTTGAACGTGGAAATCTTCAACGGTCAGGCAGGCATGATTGATGGCTGCCGCGGCGGCTCGACCAAGACCGATGAACAGCAGAAAGTGCACGCCGGGCCCGACCCCAAGTACAGGTGCTTCGGCCTGGAACGTCTGAACGTCGAGCCCGAACATCTGCTGGAAGAACGCCGTCGTACGCGCCGGATCCGGCACGTTGATCGTCAAGTGGCTCAAGCCTCGTAGGACGAGCGAGCCAGGCACGGGCACGGGCTCCGGGGCTGAACACCGATCACCAATCGGTCCGCTTCCCCCGCAAGACCTCGAATCCAACAACTGGATCACCAGTCCGTCGGGATCGCCCATGTGGACTTCAGTCGTGTTCCCCCTGCTGGTGACGGACATTCGCAGCCGACCACCGCCCAGGCTTTCTGTCCCGTCGATCGGCACGACACCGTGATCGGCCAACGCCCCGACAACACGGTCGGCCCTGAAATCATCGACGGCCATACCGAAGTGATCGAGACGCGGCGGGCCGGACCTGGCTTCCGTGAGCGCCAGGAAGTGCGGTCCATCGCCGAGGCGTAGAAGCACGTTCGCCCCGTGTCGGGCCTGGATTGGCAATCCGAAGAGTCGCTGGTAGAACTCCAGCGACCGGCCTACATCCGAGACGGCGAGTGTGACCTGATGCAACCCAGCCACACGCAGAGGGACCGGCGCAGTCTGAGCAAACAGTCGAGTCGAAGCGGCCAACGCTGGCAGCGACCGCAACAACGCACGTCGGGTCAGAGTCATCGGGTTCTGTGCCAAGCATATAGGACGACCCTGCGCGGGCGAACGGGCGTGATCTGATGGGCGGTTGCTCATGCGAGCTATTCTTGGTAGGTTCGAAGGACGGTATGGTCAGAGGCGGCGACACGCCAATCGAAGGCCCCGCGCGATTCGGCCCGAGGTGTCCGATCTGGATCGTCGTGCTGGTGGTTGCGCTCGTGGGAGCGACATCGGCCTCGACCGTCTGGCATCGGGACCATGGCACCGACAAAGGTTGCGTGGTCTGTCAGCTCCGATACCACAGCGTCGCAGATCTGGCTGGGGCTCCACGGATCAGACCACACGTCACCCCGGAACCGGTCGCGGCGAGCGGTTTCGTCGTCGGAATCGCCCATCACAGCCGGTCGAGTATCCCTACCCGCGCTCCACCAGCCTAGTTCCTCCACGTACACTGTGTTCGTCGCTTGGTCTGAGTGGATGCCAACTCGTTGGCGCTCAGCGGTTGTGAGTTGCCAGAGTGAGCGAAGACCAGCTCCAAGCGTGACAAGAAAACGTTGGTGAAGAAGGACCAGATGCATCGACTGTGGCACGTGCGTCTGGTGGCAACCGCGGCCGTGGTCCTCTGGATGTCGACGGCGGTCTGGACACAGACTCCTGGCGCGGTGCGTGGGTCCGTCACGCTCGTTGAAAACGGTGGAGCCGTGCACGGTGCGATCGTGCTGATCGTCGGGCCCGGGCTGGTGGCGCTGTCAGGCGAACAGGGCGAGTTCGTGATTGAGGACGTACCTCCTGGGACCTACGAGATCCTGGCGCAACGCGAGCATCTGAGCGCAGCGCGGCAGATGATCACGGTGGACGCTGGGCGAACCACCGCGGTTGAGTTTGAACTGCGACTCTCCCCGATTCACGAGGAGGTCACGGTCACCGCAACAACCGGTGGCCGGGCCACGACCTTTGAAGCCTTCAACGCCACGACCACGCTCGACTCGTTCGACATCGTCGAGAATCCCGTCGGGACCCTGAGCGAGGCGCTCGAGACTCAGCCCGGAATCGCCAAACGTGGCTTCGGACCGGGGGCGAATCGCCCGATCATTCGCGGCTTCGACGGCGACCGTGTGCTCGTGATGGAGGACGGTGTCCGCACCGGCGATCTCTCGAGCCAGTCTGGCGATCACGGCGTCGCCACTGACCCCAACGGACTGGACCGGATCGAGGTCGTGCGCGGTCCGGCAACCCTGCTCTACGGCTCGAACTCGATCGGTGGCGTCATCAACTCGATCACACCGCACGAGAGTTTCAAGGAATCGCTTGCGGCCGGCACGCGGGGCCAGATCAGCGTCGACGCGGTAGTGCGAGCGATCAGGCCGGGACGTTTGCCAGCGCCCAACACGCACAGGGCGGGCTGATTGTCTGGGTCGGAGGCGGGGCGCGTCGAACAGGCGACTACGACACACCCGACGGCACCATTGAGAACTCCAAGACACGGCTCTCGAGCGGTCGGGTCGGGTTGGGGTACTCGGGTGAACAGGTTTTTGCCAGCGGCGGGTTCACGCTTGAAGATGGCCGCTACGGTGTGCCGTTTGCGGGCGCTCTCCACGAGCAGCCGGCGGAACGCCGAGGCGACACCGACGGGCTCTTTGTCGACCTTGATACGCAACGTCGGGTCGGCCGATTCGACGTGGGGATGCGGCGCCTGAGCAGCCGTCTCCTCGACTCCTTTCACGTGGTTGTTAGCGTCATCGATTGGCACCACGATGAAGTCGAAATCGACCAAGGCGCGGAGCGCCTGGGAACGGCGTTCGACAACCGGACCTATGTGGTCCGCGCCGATCTGAACCAGCCTCAGACCGAGCACCTGTCGGGCACGTTCGGCATCTGGAGCCAATTCCGCGACTTCCAGGCGGTGGGTGAAGAGGCACTCACGCCACAGACCGACCAGGCGGCCATCGCGGCGTTCGCCTACGAAGAGCTCACCCTCGGACGATATCGGGTGCAGCTCGGTGGTCGGCTGGAACGGAACGACTACACGGTCGCGGAACGCGAGGGGAGTCAACACAACGACGGAGAAGACGAGAGCGGCTTCGAGCCGCCGGCCGTGCGTGACCGAGATTTCACCGGGGGCTCAGCGTCGGTCGGGGTCCGGGCCGAGCTCGGGGCTGGTAGCGCCGTCGTGGCCAACATCACGCGATCGCACCGCGCACCGGCACTCGAAGAGCTGTACAACTTTGGTCCCCACGTCGGAAACCTGGTCTTCGAGATCGGGAATCCTGGCCTCGAGCCTGAGACGACCCTCGGACTCGATCTGAGCCTCCGCCATCAGTCCGAGCGGGTGCGAGGCGACGTCAACGTCTATGTCTACGACATCGACAACTTCGTGTTTCTCGACCTCCAGGACAAGCAGGTGGACGCCCTGCAAGTCGGCGAGTTTCTCCAGAGTGACGGACGGTTCATGGGGTTCGACGCCAGGGGCAGCGCGCGCCTCGGCTCGCAGGTCTAGGTCAACGTCTCGCTCGGACGTGTCGACGCGGAGTTGACCACGACCAACGAGGCACTCCCCCGGATACCCCCGTTTCGGGGATCGGTCAGCCTCGATCTGCCCTATCGCGGTGTGACGGTTACGCCCGAGCTCGTGTTCACGTCGAAGCAGGACCGGCTCTTTCGGGACGAGACTGCGACCGACGGATACTCCGTGGTCAATCTGCGTGGCTCATATGTCTGGCCGATGCAGCACATGGCGCACGTGCTGAGTGTCTCAGCCTTCAACCTCACGAACGAGCTGTATCGCAACCATACTTCGTTCATCAAGGACCTCGCCCCTGAGATCGGCCGTGGCGTGAGGATCGGCTATTCACTTCGTTTCTTCTGAGGGCCGCGAGGGCCAGACGACGCGCCGTACGGTGGCGAACTCGACTTCGCCCCACGCAATGCGCCCCTCGGGAAGCGGGCGGAGCCTCGTCCCCTTGCAGTCTGAACCGGGCCACCGGCATAATCAGCTGGCGTCTATTCCCGAGATCGAGCTGAGATGACCGTGTCCTCCCTCATGCCGGTCGTCTACGACGAGCTTCGCCGACTCGCGCGGTACTACTTGGCGCGAGAACGCGGCGCCCAGACGATTCAAGCGACCGCCCTCGTCCACGAGGCGTATCTCAGACTCGCCAAAGATAAGAAGCAGGATTGGCAGTCACAGAGCCACTTCCAGGCGATCGCGGCGATCGCCATGCGTCGAATTCTGGTCGAGCGGGCCAGGGCCCGGGCCGCTGCCAAGCGAGGAGGCTCCCGCGCCCGTGTCACGTTGAACGAAGCGCTCGTTGCGGATGACGACAAGCCCGATGACGTCCTGGCACTCGACCTGGCCCTGACGAAACTGGCGGAGTTGGCTCCCCAGCGCGCCCGGATTGTGGAGCTTCGATTCTTCGGCGGACTGACGGTCGACGAGACCGCTGACGCGCTAGAGATCTCGCCGGCAACGGTGAAACGCGGGTGGTCAGTGGCCAGGGCATGGCTGCTACGAGAGATGCGACGTGGACGACCGAGTGAATCCTGAGCGCTGGCACCGGCTCAGCGATCTGTTTCACAGAGCGCTGCAGTGTGAGCCAGATCGCCGGATGGCCTTTCTCGACGATGCCTGTCGAGACGACCCATCGATGCGGAGCGAAGTGGTGTCGCTTCTGGCGTTCCATGAGGAATCCGGCGACGGTGTCGACACGCCTACCCACCTCGCCACCGCTCGGTCGTCTGCAGAGTCTCAGGGTGGATCGCTCGTTGGACGCACCCTCAACCAGTACGTCGTGACCAAGAAGCTGGGTGAGGGCGGCATGGGTGTCGTCTACCTGGCCGACGACACCAGATTGGGCCGGCCGGTGGCCCTAAAGGCACTGACTCGTCAGTTCACGCGCGACGGCGAACGCCGCGAGAGACTGCGGCGTGAGGCCCGTGCGGCGGCAGGTCTGTCGCACTCGGGCATCGCCACAGTCTATGCGCTGGAGGAGTTCGACGACGACCTCTATATCGTCTCGGAGTACGTACCCGGCAAGACGCTCCGGGACGAAGTGTCGCAGGGTCCGCTCCCACTCGGCAAATTGCTCACAACCGGCGTCGAGATTGGTCGAGCTCTCGCAGCGGCGCACGAACAGGGTGTCATCCATCGTGATCTCAAACCTGAAAATGTCGTTCGGACGTCAGCGGGTGGAATCAAGGTTCTTGACTTCGGTCTGGCACGAATCGGCGGCCCGGCGGGCGCGGCGTCGAAGACCCGCCTGACTGAGCCCGGCACCATTCTGGGGACGCCTGGATACATTTCACCCGAACAACTCCGCGGTTCGAGCGTCGATTCTCGCGCAGACGTCTTTTCCTTCGGGGTCATGCTCTACGAACTGGCATCCGGGATTCACCCGTTCGCAAGCGTCAATCCAGCATCCACAATCGCTCGCGTCCTGGAGTCGAACCCACCCAAATTGGGGGAACTCGGCCACTCCTGCCCACCTGTCCTCAGCGACGTGATCGACACCTGTCTCCAGAAAGACCCGGCACGCCGGTTCGGCTCGATGGCAGAACTCGTCAACGTGCTGGAGCAGCTGCGCCGGGACTTCGTACAATCGGAGTCGCGACCGTCGTCTGCACCACGGCCCCCGGCTGAAGTCGCGATGCGGGGGGCACGATTCAACCCACTAACGTGGTGGCAGTTTCATCAAGCCGCGGTGGCCGTCGTGTACTCGCTGATACTGATTCCCGTCTGGAGCCTGCGGGACGAGATTCCTCGCCCCTGGGGCGTCCTGTTGTTCTTATTGCTGGTCGCCGCGGTCGGCGTCTCGGCGACGCTGCGCCTTCACCTCTCGTTCACCTCACACTTTTATCCCGCCGAGCTGACCGCGCAGCGAGGCCGAGTCTTCTGGCCTACAAGAACATCCGATTCGATCTTCGCCCTGCTCCTCCTGATGGCTGCCACCGTCAACCTCAACGCGAGGCCGGCCGTGAGCGCCCTCTTGGTCGCCGTTGCCGTGGCCAGCGTCATCGCCTTTCTGATCATCGAGCCTTCGACGACCCGTGCGGCCTTCAAGCGCCGCCGGTCGAGCCCGCAACAACGGCGCTCCACACGCCGGTGATTCGACTCGGGTTTCCGTAGCGGAGCCCGCACGATTCCTCTGGTCTCCATACACCGCGGTGCCGAATGGTTCGGTGAGCCGATTCGCGGGGCCTTTACGCATTACCTGACAGAGGGCGAATCCGCCCCCAAGGAGGAGAACAGATGAGCTCCGGGAGAACCGCAGGGCACGTTCGAGAACACGGAAGCCTTCTCGCACCCATCGAGAAGCGCGCGTTGATCTGGATGGCGAAACGACTGCCACCGTCGGTGAATTCCGACCATCTCACGATCCTTGGCCTGGCGGCGATGGCCTGCGCCGGCGGCGCGTTCTGGGCATCCCACTGGTTCGACGCCAGTCTGTTCATCGTCGTCGGAGCCCTCGCCGTGAACTGGTTCGGCGATAGCCTCGACGGCACGGTCGCGCGGGTCCGGAATCAGCAGAGACCGATGTACGGATTTTACGTGGACCACGTCATTGACATCATCGGTGCGGTGTTCCTGCTTGGCGGTCTCAGCCTGTCTCCATATATGAGTCCAATCGTCGCGCTCGTACTCCTGGTGGCGTATCTCACGCTGTCGGCTGAGATCTATCTGGCGACTCACGCCCGTGGTATCTTTCCTCCCTGTTCAAGGTTGGGCCGACCGAACTGCGTATCCTCCTGGCATTCGGCACGCTCTACCTGCTCCACCAACCCTGGGTCGAACTGGGTAGTCATTCGTACCGCCTCTTCGACGTCGGCGGGATCGTCGCGGCGGTCAGCTTGTTCGTCGCTCTCCTCTGGTCCACCGGGCGCAACACGGTAGCGCTCTATCAATCGGAGCCGCTTCCCAGAATGGATGCGGAGGCACATCGATGACGATCGCGATCGACGCGGGCAGGGGGAACCTGGCCCGCTGGGTGACGTTCAATTCCGTCGGTGTCGGTGGAATCGGCGTGCAACTTGGCGCGCTCGTCGCGCTGACCGAATGGCTCGGGCTGCACTATCTCCTCAGCACAGGAATCGCGGTCGAGGCCGCCATCGTACACAACTTCGTCTGGCACGAATGCTGGACGTGGAGCGACCGTTCTTACCTTCACGGCGGAGGTCGCTGGACCCGGTTCGCACGATTCAATCTGCTCAACGGCATCGTCTCGATCGGCGGCCAGCTACTCTTGACGGGCCTCTACGCGAAGACGCTGGGGATTCACTATGCCGCCGCCAATCTATCCGCGATCACAACGTGCTCACTCGTCAACTTCGTCGTCAACGATCGCTTCGTGTTTCAGGGCGACCTGGGGTCGTCACGATCGATGAGGGCGGCCACGCTCGGTGCCCTCTTTCTGGGACTCACATTCGGTGCGACGGCGGCGGCCTCCGAATTGAAGCCTCACACCGTGGCGGCATGGACTGACTATGTCGACGCGACCGAACAGCGGATTCGCCGGGAGCAGGCGGCCGAGAACGGGTTCCTGGTGCTGGACTTCAGCGAGAACGCCGCCAAGGCCCGTGCGCTGGTTCAACGCGGCGACGTCCCTGTTTCTCGGATGAAGACCCGCGGCCCCGACGATTCTTCTATCCGCATCCCGAACGGAGAGGTGCACCACTGGCGCGGGAGCATCTTTGTGCCGTCGGCAACCCTTGACGATGTGCTGTTGGAGTTGCGACGACCCCTGGCCCGGCGCGAGCTTCAGCCAGACGTTCTCGAGTCGCGAGTGCTGGAGCGAGAGGGGCCGAGATCCCGAGTGTTCCTCAAGCTCAAACGGAAGAAGTTCGTGACCGTCCACTACAACACCGAACATGACGTCGAGTTCACGCGCCACGGTGACCGACGCGCGTCGAGCCGGAGCGTCGCTACACGGATCGCTGAGCTCGACCGCGCGGAGACACCCCGCGAGATGGAAAAGCCGGTCGGACGCGACCGAGGCTTTCTGTGGCGGCTGAATTCGTATTGGCGCTACGAGGAAACCGACGCGGGTGTCATCATCGAATGCGAGTCGATCAGCCTGAGCCGGTCGATCCCATCTGCGGTGAGATGGGTGGTGGCTCCCCTCATTGACCGCGCAGCCCGGGAATCGATGGAGCGGACGCTCACGTCGATGAGGACCCGGCTACTGGCCGGTGTCGCGAGCGCTCAGCCGCAACCAGATTGAGAGCTGCAACCCCGGCCGATCCACGATCACGCTCAGCCCCGCCTATACCGTCGGCTCAAAGGCGAGGAATCGCCGAGGGTTGTCGACCAAGATCTTACGAATCGTGTCTTCGGGGACGCCAGCGAACCGAAGCTTCGGAACAAACTGCATCAGCACTGACGCCCAGCCATGCCCCCAGTTCGCTTTGAACTGGTTTACGTTGCCCTGGTCGGACGACAGCAGGATATGGTCCTCGAGTCCGGCGTCGAGCAGGTCCTGGACCATGCGCAGCTTGTCGGCCGCCGGGATCCGGGAGCGGCCCATCTCGTGCCCCAGCGTATCGAGCCCGACAAACGCACCGCGTCGCGCCACTTCACGGTGAATCGCCAGCGGATCATGCTCCGGCTTGATGGTTGCCATGTGTCCGATCACGACGCGCGATAGGTCGACGCCTTCGCCCTCGATCACGTCCATCTGTTCCATCGCGCAGCTCGGGCAGCTCTCGTGCGGAGTGTGGGTGAAGATAGGGAGGCCGGTCTGGAGATGGGCCCGGGCCACGGCGCGGTGCACCTTCCGCTCGTCTGGTCGCATCTCGAGCGACGACGCAATTTCTCCAAACGCGCCCCACCGCTGCGTCCTGGCGTCGGCGATGAGCTCCTCGACCAGCTCGTCCTCCGACATCTCGGCGACACGCACCGGATAGATCGCGAAGCCGATGTCCTCGAAGTAGCCGCCGGCCATCACGATCCGCACCTCAGTACGAGCGGCGATCGCCTCCAGATTGCGCACCTGCTCCGCGCTCCGCCGACCGGTCGCGGCGTCAACGATGCAGCCCAGGCCGTCGAAGGCACAGGCCCGTAGCTCTTCAACGGCGAGATCGACCTCCGTGCGACCGACGTGTTCATGAAACAGGGTCGCACCAGCGGCCAGCGCTTCGGGATCGAGGTCGCCCTGCAGGGTGCGAATGATAGTCCCCACGGGGAAGCTGAGGGCTTCGGTACTGGTGAACCGCTGCTGGGCCCCCGCCGTCCGCGTGGCGGCTGTCGTCGCCAGTGTGCCCACGCCCGCAACGGTGCCGATCAAACCGAGCACTTCCCGGCGAGAGTATCGGGGAGCGGGCTGGTCAGCTTCTTCTCTCGGGGTTGGCATGGCTCACCTTCAAACGCATCGCGATTATAGCGAGGGACGGCCCCCAGCGCGCAGTACAGCGTCGTGGCCGCGTGGCTACCGAGAATCGTTTCTCTGCAGCACCGCTGGCGAGAAGGCGTGCCGCAAAAGGGGCTCGGGCTCGCCGAGCCCATCCGCCGGCACCTGCCAGATATCGGTGACCCGCGCCGTAGGCGCAGACGGATCGGGCATCGCATAGAGAATCGTCGTGTCGTCCAGCCACTCCACCTGATCGTCGACGTGGCGAGTCTCGGCCAACGGTGTTTCGACCGACGTGGCCAGATTCAACACATGGAGGCGCCAGACGAAATCGGTACCGGTAGGCAACCGCTTCTTGAATGCGATGCGCGTTTGATCCGGTGACAGCGACGGGCACTCGACGCCTTCGCGCAGCACGGTCACCCGCCGTTCTGACACCCTCCCTTCGACCAGGTAGATACGACCTCCGGTACCAAGTGTCGCGTAGAAGCGGTCACTATCGTCCGCGAAAGTGACCCCCCAGAAATTGAAATCGGCGGCGCGAAGACGAGTGGCGCCCTCTCTCACCTCGAAGTCTTCCAGGTTCCTGATGATTCGTTCGCCCGTGTAGGTGTCGATGATGCTCGTCTCGGTCGAAAACCCCTCGTCCGCGTACGAGTGGCCCGACACGAACACCGTGACAGCAGCACGACGGCCATCCCGGGAGAGACGGGCCCGGCTCGGCACTCCGTTCAACGGAAGCGTGTGCAACGGTTCAAACGAGCCATCGAACACCATGATGGAGTGAGTCGTGTAGAACCGGTCGGTCGCCAGGCAGACGCCACGATCGCCGACGAAATGGAGACGGTCACAGCGCAGAGGCGTGCCACGCCGGTCCTCTCCTGAGGCGCCGAGACGCAGCACGCTCATGACGCCGTAGCTCGCGTCGAGCCCGGTGTGGCGGATCAGAAAGGTCTGAGGCTCAGTCGAGATCACCAATGGGTCAGGGTCAACCGCCGGCTCCGACCGTGGCTCCGGAACCCGATCGTCAGCGAGAGTCCCGACCTCCGAGGGCTCGTCGGCGGCCTCCTCGGGCTCAACCGCGCCACCAGGCGCCGGTTCGGCTACGACAGGTGGTTCTGGCGACGGAGCCTCGAGCTCGGCAAGACTCGCGATGGCCGGAAGCACCGCGTCCTCAAATAGGGCCGAGCGTCGGGCCGATGCGCGCCATGAGTAGCCGATCGCCAGTGCAAGACAGGCCGCACACAGCAACGCGAACACGACCCCGGGTCGTAACCGGGCTCCCCCGGCTGGCGCGTTCTCAGGCACGATCGTCGGCCCCCCTCTCTGCGTCACGTCCCACGACGAAACGCGTGGTCGCGACGGCCAACAGCAGACCGGTCAGGAAGACGGCGAAGGCGAACCGCGATCCGATCTGCGTCCACAGCGCCCCGAAAACGACTGACGCCACCAGACGTGTGACACTCGTCGCGGTGGTGACCACGGCCAGTCCTGTCCCGCGCCGTTCTCTGGGCAGCAGACTGCTGGTCAGCGCCATCAGCACACCGTCGGTGAGCGCATAGTGTCCGCCGAGCAAGAGGAGACACGCACCGAGTCCCATCATACCGACACCCGGCTGCATCGCGACCAGATACGTCAGCCCAAGGAGGAGATAGCCGCCGAGAAACGCGGTCCGGCGGCCGATCTGATCGGCGAGCCGCCCAGCGGGAACCGCCAGCAGCAGATAGCCTCCGGCGGTCCCTACGTAGAGCAGCGGGAACAGGCCCGCATTGAAGCCGACCTCGCGCTGGAGGACCAGATAGATGAACCCGTCGCTGACGGTTGCCGCGCTGAGTAACGTCGCCGCCACCGTGACCCGGGAAAGTCCGGGCTGCTGAAGAATGCGTCGGAGGTCGGTCAGTGCCGGCGCTGGCGTGCTGGTCAGGGGCGCGCTGTGATCTGCGTTGCGCACGAACAACCAGAGCACTCCAAGCCCGCAGACCGCCAGACTGAAACTGGCCATAAAGACGACATCGAACGCCTCCGGCAGCGCGGCCAGGATGCCGAGCGCCACCAACGGGCCAAGCATCGCGCCTGCGCTGTCGAGCGCACGATGCACGCCGAACGATGTCGCCAGGTTGGTTGACCGGCTGCTCAGCGAGATCAGGACGTCCCGCGGCACGGTCCGCACGCCCTTGGCCGCTCGGTCAACCGCGACCACCGTCGCGATCCACGGCCAGGAGGCGCCGGCGGCCAGCAGCCCCAACCTGGAGACCGCCGACACGCCGTACCCGGCGAAGGCGAGCTCCTTGCACCGGCGGGAACGGTCGACCGCGACTCCACTGACGAGACGCAACAGGGCCGTGACACCGTGATAGAGACCATCGACGATGCCGTAGTGGAATGGGGTGAGACCGAGATGCAGCACCAGATAGATCGGAAGGACGGTGCTGACCATCTCGGAGGAGACGTCGGTGAAAAGGCTGGTGAAGCCGAGCGCCCAGACATTGCGATGAACGTTCAGGTAGGACGACCCACCGGAATCGCGGCGGGCCTTGCGCAGCGCTGACCACGCCTCGACCTGATACATCGGCTCACCCGCGCCACCGCCCCGACCTCGATGGCGAGCAGACCCCTAGTGTCCTAAGGCCCCATCGTCGGTCGATGGCTGGCCCTTCGGGCCCGGCAGCGGCGCGTCGTCCGCAAATCGCCGCAGGACGTTCTCCGTGATCCGCGAGACGTTGTTGTCGTAGTTGTTGAACGACAGACTCCCACCCCAGGCAATCGAGCTCGTCGAGAAGACTGCTCCGCCATTTGGGTATTCGAGATACGCCATATCGGCCTTGACCAGCTCGTTCACCGTCCCGCCTTGCTCGGAGTTGCTCGAGTTGACCTCTTCGACCACATGTTGGTAGGCATCGGAGTGCCCAAACGACGTGGCCAGGATCAGCGTGTGCGGCGGAGAACCCAGAGAGTAGTCCACCCGGTCGAGCTCCGAGCCGGCGCCACCAAACTCCAGCACCAGCGACGGATGGTTGCCGATTAGCTCGTTTTCGCCAATCCCCTCGAAGATAAAGGAGACACGGGGGTCGAAGCTGCCTGGCATCCGCTGGAACGGCGAGTTCCGATCAAACCCCTGAGCCGTGAAACCCACGCCCGCTAGCCATTGCGGGGCAAGACCGCGAAACCGCCATAGCCCGCCCGGCTCTCCCGTGAGGCTGTGGTGGCCCTCGCCCGGTGCCCCCTGCCACGCCTCCGTCCCGTCACGCCGCCTGAGCTCGATATAGGTGCCGGTCGGATCCATCGGCGACACCCAGTAGAAGCCGTTCCCGCCCATGTACATCATCCGACCGCCCTGCTCGAGGTATGTCCGCATACCCTGCATCATCTCCCAGGAGTAGTACTCTGGGTGGGTGCCGGTCAGGACCACGTTGTATGGCTCGAGCAGCCCCGGCCCCTCGGCGTGCAGGTCCCCATCGGTGAGGATGTCGACGTCGAACCCTTTGACCTCCAGCCAGTCCACGATGTGCGTATCGGCCATGAACTGCCACGGGTTGTTCGAGGCGATCTTCGGCCGCATGTCGGTAATCGGTCGGAGTCGTGACGAGTACGTCACGCCGCTGCCATCGGTGTGACGCGAGTACGTACTCATGCGTCTCGGGTCGCGGGGACCGGTCGTGCCGTACGCCAGATAGCTGAAGGTCGGAATCAAGAACGCAATCTTCGCGTTCGCCGCCCCCTGGGGTGGCCGCACGAAGAACGGCACGTAGTCTTCGCTCGTTGTCGTGCGTAGCCGCGCGGCATAGACCCCACTCGGCAGGTCGTCCGGCACCTGAAACGCGAAGTCGACATCCCACGCCGCGTCCAGCAGATCGTCGTCATGAAAGTAAATCGCCGTGTACTGCTCCAGGGCGTGCCGGTAGTCCATCTCGGTGGCATCCCACAGGTGCCCGGTCACAGCGCGCGTCGGCAGGTTCATGGTCTGCCCGTCGAGCTGCCGCGACGTGGTGTCCCGCACCCGGGCCGAGCCGATGTCGGCGGAAAAGTCCCAGGCGGCCACCGCGTCGGCCGGAGCTTCACCCTGCCCGATGGCGTCGATTTCGGCCTGGCTCAGCGCTCGGTCGTACAGCTTCGGGTTGTCGATCTTCCCACTGAAGTACCCCCCGACCTCGCCGTCATCAACCCAGTGGGCGGCCATCAGCAACGGCACGTCGGTAGACGCCGGTCCCGAGATCTGGGTCGGCTGCTCCGCCACCACCCGTGTCGGGTCGTCCGGATGGCCGTCAATGGGCCGCTGATAGACCGTCAGATTCCCGCTCGCCGCGTCAAAGCTCGCGGCCACGAAATACCAGATCGTTGGAACACCCTGGCCTCGGGGACGCTCGACCCCGTAGATCACAGGCGACCACGGACGCAATGCCGGATCCGCAGCGAGTGTCGCCACCTGCCCCGAGCCCGCACCAACCCGCACCTCCAACCGGCCATCTGCGTCGAGAAAGAGTCCGTACCCGCGCCCATCAGCCTCCGACCACTTGGTCACGATCCCCTGGGCGGCACGTTCGTTGGGCCAGCCGACCTGTCCAGGCCGGGTCGCCGCGATCCACGCGGTGATCGTGAAGCTGCCGTCAAGCCGCAAAGGCTGTGCATCAGGCACCGTGACATACGACCCCACGACCAGCTCCTGATGTCGCCCCGCGTACTCCCGGTTCACGGAGGCCTCGATCACCGTTTCCTTGATGCCCGGGCCGGTCGGATTCGGGTCGCCGTGAATCAGGCGCACGATCTCGGCTTGATATCGCGGCAGCTGGCTGCTCACCATGAACTGGATCGTCTCACCCGGCTGCACACTCAGCCGATCGGCATAGCCGACAATCCCCATGGCGACCAGAGCTTCGTGGGGCGTGGCGTCTTCCTGGGCGTTTCCAGCGATTCCAGCGAACACGGTAAGCGTCAGCACGGTCGACAGGCAGATTTTCGTCGCGGACATGGCGTCCCTCCAGACGTTCAAGAGCCAGCTCCGGGGACCGATTCCTCACAACGGGCCTCGGGCTGTTTAGGCCGAGTTCGAGGCCATTCTATGCCCTAGCAGCCCGTGGTGAAAGCACCACCGAACGACGGGTCGGCCCAGACATGGCAGTGCCCCACGCGGAGGTCGGCGGCGGCGATGGTAGGTCGAGATAAGATCCACGGCGCGCCCCAACGCGTCTCCGGGAGTCGCATGAGCGACCACAACAGCCGAAGACACGCCACCGCATGCCCCTGAAGACTGCGGGGTGTCCCGACACCCGTGAGCGTCCGCATCAGCAACCCAAGGTTCAGTCCAGCAACGTGCAGCAGGACGCGTTTGAGGATGTTGTCGTGCCCCCGCAGGTATACGCGGCGTAGCCGCCCGGTGGCATAGAGATGGGCAAAGGGGCGTTCGAGTCGTTCCCCGCGCCGGCGCAGCAGGCGTTGCCCGCGCGCGCCGCGAAGACGCCGACGGTTTCGGTAGACGGCGTCGCGCGCCTCGTCGCCACATCGCCTTCATCGGCGTCCTGCACCGTCACCGCCACGACCGCGCCGGTGTCGAGGTCGACCGCCTGCTCCGCCTTGTGCGCGAGGTGCGTGCGGCCGTCCTTCATCTTGGTGATTCTTGCGTCAGGATCGTGCGGATGGGTCCAGTCGTCGTTCGAGCCTTTCTTCTTCCGCTTCCGATCGATGCGCGCCAGATCGGCACGCGTCGGGGTCTCAATCCCCGAGGCCTGGGCGAGCTGGATCAAGAAGTCCTGATACGCCTCGCCGGTGTCGCGCCGCACGATACTTCGCAGGGCGGCGTTCGCTTCCAGCGTCGTCGCATCGATACCGATCGTCTTGCCCTTGACAAGCTTCGCCTCAGCCAGTCGCTGCAACACCCACGCGAAGACAGCCTGATGCGTTTCCAGGTCGATCAGCCGACGCGTCCGCGAGACCGTCGAATGATCCGGCGGCGCTTCGTGCAGCTCCAGCCCCAAGAAGCTCCGCACGCTCAACGACTCGGCCGCCCGCCACGCGATCGCCCGCTCGGAGTCGAGCCCTTCGAAGTACCCGAGCAGCAACACGCGGAAATACCGGCCGGGCGGCAAACTCGGCCGGCCGATCTCATCCGCGTAGAATCGCTGACAGAGCGACTCGACGTACCCGTCGAAATCCGAGAATGTGATTCAGTCGCGTGTAGAACGGGTGCGCGGCGCTGCGAGGCAGATCTTGTGCGGCGATCGACGTCTGCTTGGGACGTCGCCGTCGTTTGCCCATGGCCATGCGCGTCAGTGGAGTACGCATGATCACTTCTGGCGATCGATCTAATTCGGTGACTTTCACCACGGGCTGCTAGGAGCCCGTGGTGAAACTCCCCCCGCGAACGGTTGGGTGAGAGACGACCGCTCAGCGAGGCTCGGCGGCCAGTTCCCGCAGCAACGCCGCGGTGACGGGACGAGGACGACGTGGGCTCAGGGCAAAATCGAGTGGGGTGCGGCCGTTTCGATCTGGGGCGTCGACGACGGCGCCCTGGTCGACCAAATACCTGATGATACTGTCGGCCGAGGTGTTTGCTGCACCGTGCAACGCGGTTCGTCCACGCACATCGCCCGCGTGGACATCGGCGCCGAGCTCCACGACCAAATAAGTCACTGCCTCCAGAAGCTTCTCCTGGGCAACCATGCGTGAATCGGTTTGACTGAGACCGGCAGCCACCATCAGCGGAGTCACATCGGTCGCGGATGGCAACGTCGCGTCGATCCCGGCCGCAACCAAACGACGCATCATCTCGACCTCGCCAAGGCGGGCCGCGAGCCAGAACGGGCTCGCTCCGTCGTAGGCGGACCGAGAGACATAGTCGCCGCGCCGAAACGGGAGCGGCTGGGTCAGGCGAACGTTGGGGTCGGCGACGGCCTCGAGCAGCACCTCCAGCAGGGCCATCTTCCCGGTCTCGACGGCAAAGTGGAGCGCCGTCATCCCGAACTCGTCTGCCTGGTGGACGTCGGCTGCGTGCTCCACGAGATAGACCGCGAGCGCTTCGTGCTGGCTGGCACTCACGACGAGCCGGTAGTCGCTGCCGGTGACGGCATCGACACTGGCGGCGGCCACGAGCAGCGGGCTGTGGCCCCCGGGCGTCAGAGCATTCACATCGCCACCGGCCTCGACAAGGAACCGACCGGAGTCCAACGCCCCCTCGCGTGCCGCAAACAGCAGCGGGGTAAATCGGCCGTCCGACCGGGCGCCGAGATCGGCTCCGCCCTCAACCAACGTCCGTACCACCGACGTGTGGTTTCCCGCAGCCGCCCACATCAGCGCGGTCTGCCCGCCGTCATGCTCCTTCACATTGGGATCGGCGCCGGCGGCGAGCAGTTGCGCGACCGGCTCGAGCCGTCCTGTCCGCGCACAGGTCATGAGCACCGTCTCACCGGCGTGTCCCACCGTGCTGGCGCCCGCGCCCGCTCGGAGCAACGTCTCGACCATCGCGGCGCTCCCGTTCCGACACGCCAACGCCAACGGCGTGACATCAAGATCGTTCGCCGCATTGACCGATGCTCCCGCGTGAATCAAACGTTCGGCGGCTTCAACGTTGTCCCAGTAGGCCGCCCAATGGAGCGCAGTGGCCCCGTCCGGCTGGGTGAGGGTTGCGTCAACCCCCTCGGAAAGGAGCGCCTCGACCGATGCGACGCTGTTACGCTCCGCCGCATCCAGCAAGCGTTGATCTGCAGCGGCAGACCAGACGCCGGCCACCGACAACATCGTGACCAGCACCGCGAATCCGAAAGGCGTAAGTCGGTCGATCATCGGCGCTACCGCTGTCGTGCCTTGATGAGGAGCGTTCTTGCCCACCGATCACACGTCAGAAAGGTGCTCAACGTGCCCCGTGCTGTCGCCGATCGATTCGACTGGAACACCCAACCGGTCCAAAAGGGTCAGAAACAGGTTGGTGACCGGTGTCTTGTCGGCGAATCGCAGGTGGCGGCCGCCCTGGATCGTTCCCCCGCCGCCCCCGACCAGCAGCGTCGGCAGATTGTGGTGGTTATGCCCGTTGCCGTCGCTCATTCCGCTGCCGTAGAGCAGCATCAGCGAGTCGAGCAGCGACCCATCGCCGTCGGGTGTCGACGCGAGACGGTCGAGGTAGTAACCGAACATCTGTGCGTGATACTCGTTGACCTTGAGCAGCTTGTTGATCTTCTCGCGGCTGCCACCGTGATGTGACAGCGGGTGATGCGCATCGGGCACGCCGATCTCGGGATAGGCCCTTTGGCTCGTCTCATGGCCCATCATGAACGTGATCACCCGTGTCAGGTCCGCCTGGTAGGCCAGCACCTGCAGGTCGAACATCATCTTGGCATGCTCTTCGAAAGTGGCGGGGATCCCGGCCGGCTGGTCCATCACCGGCAACGCCTGCTCGCTCTGGGTCTCGGCCATCTGGATGCGACGTTCCATGTCCCGCACAGCCTCGAGATACTCCTCGAGCTTCATGCGGTCGCGCGCACCAAGGTCCTGCTGTAGCCGTGTGACCTTGTCAGTGACCGCATCGAGGAGGCTGCGATCCTCCTGTCGCCGGGCGCGCCACACTTCAGGATCGGTGCTCTCGTTGCCGGCGAACAGACGCTCGAACACCACACGCGGGTTGTTCTCCATCGGCAGCGGCGTGGTCGGACTGCGCCACGACAGCGTGTTCGCATACGCGCAGCTATAGCCGGGATCGCACGACCCGATCGCTTCCCGCGATTCGAGCGACAATTCGAGGGACGCCAACTGAGTCTCTTCTCCGAGCGTGCGGGCGGCGATCTGATCCATCGAGAGACCCGCGCGCAGGTCGGCGCCTTCGGTCTTCTTGGGATGAACGCCGGTCAGATACGCGGCGGCCGCGCGGGCATGGTCTCCGGCACCCTCGCCCGGCCACGCGTCGCCCTCCTTGTTGGCCAGACCGGTCAGCACCAGCATCCGTCGGCGGTAGCGGGCCAACGGTTCGAGAATCGGTGTGAGGCCGAACGCTCGCCCGTCACCGGCCGGCGTCCAGTTGTCCATGTAGATCCCGTTCGGGACGTACACCACTCCCAGACGCCGTACCCCACGCGCCGCAGTGGCCCGCATGGCCGTCAGGGCCGGCACCATACCGTCGAGTAATGGCAGCGCCAGGGTCGCCCCGACGCCACGTAGGAAGGTGCGACGCGCCAAGTGTTTCTTGGTAATGATCATGGCTCTCGTGACCTCCTCATCTGGAACGGCACACTCTCGACGATCCCCGTCACCAGTGACGACCAGCGGTACTCGTCAGACCGGGCATGCCTCACGATCTGACGGACGGTCGGGGCATCAAACGCCTCGAGCCCCCGCCCGAGCGCATAGGTCAGCAGCTTCTCGGTGAACGCCGCGACAAACTGCTCGCGTCTGGCCAACACATGTTCCCGGACGCCGGCGGGGCCAAGCAGCTCCGACCCATCCGGGAGTGTGGCCGACGGATCAATCGCCTGGCCACCATCGTGCGAGCGGCGCTTCCCGATGGCGTCGAACGGCTCGAGCGCGAGTCCCAGCGGGTCCATCGGCGCATGACAGCTTGCACAGACAGGGTTTGCTCGATGGGCCTCGAGTCGCTCACGGACTGACTCAGGGACGGTCGCGCTGGGCTCGGCGAGGTCAGGAACATTCGCGGGCGGCGCCGGCGGTGGTGCACCGAGCAGGTTCTCGAGCACCCACTTGCCACGCAGTGTTGGCGAGGTGCGGTTGGGGTAGGACGTGGCCGTCAGAATACTCCCCTGACCCAACAGACCGGCGCGTGCCGGGGCGTCGAGCGTTACCCGTCGGAAGTGGCTGCCATAGATGTCAGGTATCTCGTAGTGACGCGCCAGCCGCTCAGCTCCGTCTCCCGGCGGAACGCATCGCGCAGGTTCTCGTCGAACTCGGGATACGCGTCGGGATCGGGCGCGACAGACGGCAGATTGCGCAAGTAGAGCCACTGCCCGCCGAAGTTTTCGACCAACGCGCTCGACCGAGCATCGGACAGCATCCGGTCGACTTGTTGGCGGAGCCGGCCCGCCGCATCGAGCTCTCCAGCCTCAGCGACCTCGAGTAGCTCGTCGTCGGGAATGCTGCTCCAGAGAAAGAACGACAACCGCGACGCCAGCTCGACCTGGCTCACCCGATATGCCGTCGCGGGCTCGATCCCATCTGGCTCACGTTCGATCCGAAACAGAAATTCAGGATCGACGAGAATGGCCCTGAGGGCGCGCTCGATTCCAGCGTCGAACGTACCAGATGCGTCTCGCCCCGCCCGATAGAAGCCGAGTAGGCTCTCGACATCGTCGTCGTTGACCGGCCGACGAAAGGCACGCCGCGCCAGCGTGGACAGAATCTCGATGGCGCAGCGCTCTTCAGCGTCGGCGCTCGGCTCACAGACAAAGAGTCGGGACCGGCTGGGTGTCGAGTCAGGCTTCGACCCAGCATAGGGCCCGCTGATCGAGATGCTGTCGAGGCTCATCGGCGCGTCCCGGTCGCCCGCGAACTCGTACGACGCCACAGAGAGACGCGGTTCGAGGACGCCCTCCGACAAACCGCGTCGCTCGGGAAACGCGACGCCGATCGTATGGGTTCCGGCCGTCACGGACAGGACCAGTGCCAACCCGTCGTCGGCGGTCTGTTCGTAGGCCGACGCACTCGGGACCGCGCTCCAAGGGTTGAGGACACCGTCGCCCCCGACGGTGAACTCGCCGATCCGTTCTCGGTCGAACCGAACCTCGATGGCGTTGGGCTCGGCTAGACCGCGGATCTGGTTGGCGTGTGTCCGCTGAAGGCGGATCGTGAGCCGATACTCTCCGTCCACAGGAAAGTAATGGCGCGCCGCCATTCCGCCGCGTGAGCCAAACGGCAGGTCTTCGCTCATCCGTTCGTACTGCAGCAGCGTAGGCGCACGCGATAGGTCTTGAGGGTCGGACGGATATCTGGATCGCCGACCGCGAGCTGGCTAATCCGAGCTGAGGCAATCATGTGGCGCTCGAGCAAATTCGGCGACATCGAGAGAACGTCAGCGATGTTGTCAAACCCGTACCCAGAATCGTCCGGGGGAAGCAGTTCCCGGCCGTCGATCTCGAGACCCAGGAGGTCTCTGATCGCATTGGTGTACTCAGCGCGATTCAACCGATGGACGACCGGGCGGCCAGGATTCGGGGCGGCGGTGAACGCGGCGTCGAGCTGGTTCTCCAACCATGTGGCCAGCCGATCATAGGAAGCTGGCTCGGGCCGAGGCAGACCCGCGGGCGGCATCGCTTGGGAGCGCAGCTTCCGGACGACCGTTTCCCATACCGCGACCTCCGCGTCGATCTGACCGACGCGATCGAGTCCAATCGTCTGCAGCGAAAGACCTGCGGTCTGGGCTCTGTCGTTGTGACACGCGAGACAGTACCGATCGACAAGACCGCGCTGCCATTCGGGAGAGGTCGGCGGTGCGGACACGGACTGGGCGACCGGTCCAGATGACACGATTCGGCCCGCGCGGTTCGCGTTGAGGGACACGACCGCACCGATAACGACCATCACGCCAGCGAGCACGGTCTTCGACTGCACCATTTCAACGTTACGATACTCGCGACCGTGACGGCAGTCCACCTCACGGGGTTCGGAAGACGCGGCTCGCGTCCCGACTCACCGAGCCGCTAACGATGCCGAGATAATCTCCTCGTCGTTGCGAGCGTAGATATGGCGATTGGCGTAGGCCGGGTGCGACCAGTTCACATAGGTCAGCTCACGACGATTCCCGGGGCGCGAGGTGGGTGTGATCAGTGTCGTGCGACTGATCTCCTCGTAGCCTTCGGGAGATAGCCGGGCAATGATCAGGTCGCCACGATCGTTGTTGATGAAGACCCTCTCGCCCTGGCGGACGATGAATGCACTCACCCATCGGCCGCGCTCGCCGGTCGCGTCCTGTGTCTCCCACACCCGCTCACCTGTCGCCGCCACCAGACACCGCAGCTGGCCGTAACTGCCGAATCCGTAAATGTACTCACCTTGAATGATGGGCGTGCCGATCACGGCGTGCAACCCATCGGTCAGGATCTCACTCTGGCTACTGCCTTGCCAACGGAGCTCTGCCACCGGCCGGTCGTTGTTGAGCGCCAGCATCATCGGTCCGCTATAGAACGTCGACACGAACAGGTCTGATCCACGCCGAACCGGTGTCGCCACGGTCATGTCCGAGCCGACCTGAAACGGCTGCTCCCAGTGGAGCTCTCCGGTTGCCGGGTTGAGCGATGACACCGCTGCCGGGTGCCAGATGATCAGCTGACGGACGCCGCCGGCCTCAATGATGATCGGCTGGCCGACGCCAGGACCGGATTCGACCGACGAGAGCGCGCGCCAGACCTCCACCCCGGTCATCTTGTCGAACGCCACGACCTTCGCGTCCGGCTCGCCGCCCACAATCGTGATGACCCGGTCACCATCAATCACCGGAGCGCTGGAAAACCCCCACATCGGCACGTCGGCGCCATAGTCCTCGATGAACCGCGTCCGCCACAGGATTTCACCGGTCTCGACCCGGAGCGCCGTGAGGATGCCCGTCGCGCCAAGGGCATACACCCGATCACCGTCGACGGTCGGCGTGGCGCGCGGGCCCTCATCCCATGAAATGCCGGCGTAGCTCGCCTCCCAGCCCTGGCTCCAGAGGAGCTCGCCGGTCGTCTCATCCAGACAGACGAGCCGCTCAATCCCGTCAAGACCCTGCATCCGCTCGAAGTCAGTGACGAACACCCGGCCATCGGCCACCGCGGGTCCCGAGAACCCCCGCTTGATCGGCACCCTCCAGCGGACCTCCAGCCCGTCCTCTGGGAATGTCTCGAGAATGCCGGTCTCTGTCCAGACCCCGAGTCGTCCCTTCCCACGGAATTCGGGCCAGTCGTCGGCGTCGAGACCGACCACCGTCACCGCCACGAATACGGCCGCACCGGCGACCAACCGACATAACAGCCGGACAGGCGATCGTCTGCGGTTCATTGTGCCAACTCGTCGTAGATGGCCTGGACGTTGGCCTCCGCGCGGTCCAGGCTGTAACCGGGATACCGGGACTCGAAGTCCAGATCCTCGACGACTTGATCCACCGAGCGTCCGGCGTCCCTCGCCGTCCGGACTTCGTCGAGAAAATCGCGATTGAACCGCGCGTACTCGATGACGTCGTCCCATGTGGCCCATCGCGGAATAGGGCTCCCTGCCGGGGGTGTGATGTGTCCCGGAATCACGCGTCGCACGCCGTCAATCGTCGCCACCGCCCGGTCGAGTGTGTCGGGGTAGGCGACACCACTGCCGCCGTTGCGCCGGTCGATGATGGGCGTCCCCTTCACCGCGAAGAGGTCACCCAGATGCGCCACCCCCAGCGCAGGGAACACGACGACCGCGTCGCCATCGGTGTGCCCGGCACCAAAATAGTAGAGATCGATCTGGTCGTGCCCTTCGAACAGCGTGAGCGAATCGCCGAACGTTCGGTCGGGCAGGAACGTCGCGCGCGAGCCGGTGAACGCGTCCATCCGACTCATGTTCGCCGCCGTCTTCTCCTGGGCGATGATCTCGACTGGGCTGGGGAAGTCCCCATTGCCGCCGACGTGGTCACCGTGGCTGTGAGTGTTGATGATCACGGTCACGGGCTGGTCGGTGATCGCCTCGATGGCCTGCAGAATCGAGTGCCCCCAGCCGGCCAGCTTGGTATCGACCAGCACGACGCCGTGTTCTTCGGTCACCAGCGCTGCGGTGTGCCCGCCCCCGCCGCTGATGACATAGAGGTTTTCCCGGACATCCATGGTCTGGATCGTCACAGGACCCGGCTCCTGCACCGGTCGCGGCGGCGCGGCGGCGAGGGCCAGCGCGCCGAGCATCAGTAGCGTGCTGAACCCGAAGAGTCGTCTCACCACCAATCTCCGCAAACGCAGGACACTAGCGCGATTCCGTCGAGCTGCCATCAGCGGCAGCCTTCTCGTCGGCGCGAGCACCGACCAGGATGCCAACCATTCCGTAGTTCCCTTCGTGGCAGGCGTACTCGTACATCTGGCCGTCGTTCCTCACCATCGGCACTGCGGCTGTCCAGGGCCGCGTCCACGTCGACCGATCCTCAACCGTGAACTCATAAAGGAGCGTCTCTGCGTCGATCCGAGTGAAGCGTTCGACAAGATCCAGATGCTCCCTCGAGCCCCGGAAGTTTGTCTTGTCGGTGAAGTTGGTCGTTTCGACAACAAGCGTGTCCCCCTCCCAGTGGGCGGTCGAGTTCCCCTGCCACTGCCGGATCGTCTCAGAGACATGCGAGCGCCCATCCAGCGGAATCAACCGGACCTCGTGGATCATCTCGTTCAGAATCGCCACGTATCCTTCCGTCTGGAACAGTTGAAAATTGTTGTTGTAGGCGCCGGACAGCCGCGGTAGGTCGCGAGTGAGGCACCGCTCCCACAAACCCCGGTCTTCTGGCCCGGCGGCCACAATACCAAAAAACCTCTCGAACCGCGTTGCCTCCTCGGCCCGCGCCTCTGGCGTGTAGGGAATCCTCCCGTCGGGCGGGTCGACGATCAGCGAAGTACGCTTGTCCTCGGTCAGCGTTTTTTCATAGTTCCACCAGAAATCGTTGTACGCACGCTCGACGTCACTCCCGAACCCTGCGGTTCGTTCTGCCCCGTCACGACGGTCGGCGTTGCGATTGTTCAGCGCCTGGCGGAGGAACTCGGCTGCCTCCTCTTCCGTAAACACCGACTTCCCTTCTAGGTCGCCCGGTCGTTCGAGCGGCGTCATGGTGCGATAGTCCCAGATCCCCTGGAGGTCTGGCCGCCCATCTGGCGTTCGAGGCACCGTCGAGCCGTCGGTCTGAGCCTGAACGGCAACGGCCGCGAACCATATGGCCAGACCGGTAAGGAGTACGCAACGCTGCATGATCCACCTCCCGAGAAACATCGAACCTGTACGAACCGATTCGTATCATTCGTCCACGGTCCACGTCGGCCTTGTCCATCACGAAGAGATTGCAGAGATGGGTGATCCCGCCGGGCCCGGCGATCGCGGCGAGCCGGCATTCGTTGATCGCGACATGCGGCGTGAACAACTCCCCCAGCTCCCCCATTGACGAATAGTACAGCTTCGCGCGAAGACTGATCCGAAACTTGGAGTCCAACCCTTTCACCTCGGGAGCCTGGTCGCTGAAGCAGAGCGAGAGGTAGCACTCTCCGTCATGACGTCCGATCGTGGCTTTGTTCCGCCGGCGTCTGCCCCGATTGCATCGTCGCCTGAATAAGCCTGAGGCCGTCCTCGAGCACGCTCGCGCGCCACCGCTTCGACCGGGGACAGAAGGCGTCCCGTAGGGCCTGCTTGCATGGGTGGTCCACACGCCGATCGCCGTAGTGGTGCTGGTAGTTCTCGGCGCGCAGCGCCTTCAACACACGCACACCAGAATACGTTCCGAACTCCTGGGTGACAAAGCTCTGCGGAACGCTGGGAAACAGCTGTCGATACAGATCGACCTGTCCACCCCGAACCGTGTAGCCGCCGACGTCTGACGCATCGAACGCTGGGGCGACGTGTGCCGTGAGCGCCTGCGGTAGCTCATCCTCCCCCACCGCACCCACCGGTTGGGGCTCGAAGAACAGCGAGTTCTGTCGCCACCTGCCAAGTCCGGTGTGAACATCGATCACCGAGATCCGCTGGATCGACGGCAACTGGCGCTCAAGCCAGCTCCTGAATCTGGCGGGACCTTCCTCGAGATGACGGCCGCCGTAGAACAGACCCCGCGGGTCTTCGTACTGACCACCAGCGATCGCTTGTCTCAGCGCGAGCAGCCCATGTTTGTAGCGCACCCGGGCGGCGCGGAGGTAGAACGCGTCCCCGCGTCGCATGACGGTTGGATTCAGCAAGGTGCCGATCTCCCGATAGAGCTCCGGTATGCCAGCCAACGTGACGCCCGGCTCCCGCCAGTTCCGGTTGAGGTCGACGTTGTGCTCGTTGACTCGGCGCAGCCAGGCCATGCCAAACGGGTTCAGCCCGTGGACAAAAATGATGGCGTCGGCCGGGCCGAGCGGTTGAACCGCTTCGAGCGCTTTGAGTTGGATCGCGGAACCGGCGAATCCTTCGACACCGTGGATCCCACTCGTATGGATCAGGACGCGGTCGGGTCGCCTGCTGCCGATCCAGGCGAGATCGATCGTCAGGGTCCCGTCATCGGGACCACGGCATGTCAACGGCACATGCTCCAAGCCAGCGCCGACCGACACCGCGGTATCCCGAAACCGCCGGCGTGCGTCTCGATAACTCGGTGCGAAGTAGCGATCGACGTTAGAAGTGTACATGTGCCCGTTGGAGACGGCACACTCAGGGCAACGCGAGCGCCACGAGCTCACTCGGCATGTCCGACCAGCCAACCACAACGACAATGTACTGCTTGCCGTCGACCGCATACGTCATCGGCGCTGACGTCGTGCCACCTGGAAGCTCAATCTCCGAGACCGTCTCGCCCGTGGTCTTGTCGTACGCCCGAAACATTCGGCCGCCACTTCCCCCCCGGCAACGCGACCATTCCGCGGTCGATCCCTTCACCGAGGAACACCAGCGTCTTGGTCACCAGCGGCGAAACACGCCCGCCCTGCCCGAGCGGGGGCAGGTTCAAATGCGCCAGGGCGGGATGGTCGCGAGGACCATCCCCATTCGGCGTCGACCATGCTATCTCGCCCGCATTGAGGTCTATCGCCACGAGCTGCCCGTACGGCGGCTTGAAGAGTGGCAGCCCCTGGGGACCGGGGGGCGGTTCGATGGCCCGCATCACCCAGTTGACGTCTGACCGTGGATTGGTCGACCTGACCAGGCCAACGAGTGCCGGTCCTTGAATCGACGCCACATAGAGCATCCCGGTCTCCGGATCGACCCCAGCGCCGCTCCAGTCTGCGCCACCAACCAGACCCGGCACCTGAATCGTGCCCTTCGTACGACCGGGTCCCTCCCCGACAATCGACGGCGGCGTGAAGAGTGGTCCGTAGACATACTGACTCAGAATGTCGAGTGCTTCTTGGCGCAGCTCGGGCGTGAAGTCGATCACATCGTCCACCGTCACGCCTTGCTGGTCGAACGGTGGCGGCTTGGTCGGAAACGGCTGCGTCGGTGCATACCATTCGCCCGGCACGTCCCCGGCCGCGACCGGCTGCTCCGCGATCGGCCAGACCGGCTCCCCGGTGACCCGGTCGAACACATACGTGAACGCCTGCTTGCTGACGATCGCCACCGCCTTGATATCCCGCCCGTCGACGGTGATATCCACCAGATTCGGCGCGGCGGGAAAATCGTAGTCCCACAGGCCGTGATGAACGGCCTGAAAGTGCCAGACGCGCTCGCCGGTCCGCGCGTCGAGACACACGAGGCTCTCTGCAAACAAGTTGTTTCCGGGACGGTGGCCACCGTAGTAATCGCTGGTCGGCGTCGACAGCGGAAGATACACGTACCCGAGCTCCGCGTCAGCGCTCGGCCAGCTCCACATGTTGGTGTTGCCGGTGTACTCCCAGGAGGCGCGGTCTTCGTTCAGGTCGGTCAGCCAGGTGTCGTTCCCGTATTCCCCGTCGTGCGGGATAGTGTGGAAGATCCAACGCTGCTCTCCGGTCCGAACGTCGAATCCGCGGACATCGCCTGGTGGCATCGTCTTGAGCGCTGGTTGTCCCTGGCTGACGATGTCGGTGATGGCCGATCCGATGACGACGATGTCGCCGACGACAAGGGGTGCTGACCGCCAGCTGAACGTCTCAACCCGCCGGTCGTCGTAGCCCAGCGTCAGGTCGATCTCGCCATCCAGGCCAAAATCCGCATAGCGAGCACCGGTCTTCGCATTCAGCGCGACGAGCTTTGACGCCACAACGGCGATGATTCGCTCATCGTCACTCTCGGCATCGTCCCAGTAGCCGACACCACGCGTGGCGCTACCTCGACGGACGGCTTGACCGTCTTCGACCGGAGCCGAGTCGTACCACACGACCTCGCCTGACGTCGCGTCGAGGGCCGCGACCGTCCCCAACCCCGTACTGATATAGAGGAGGCCGCCAACCATCAGCGGCGTGTTCTGCACGGCGACCGGCGGGCGCATGGAGTTGCCCTGGCGGATGGCATCCGGAATCGTCGACTGCCGCCAGACGATTCTGAGATCGTGGACGTTGTCGGCGTCGATCTGGTCGAGGGCCGAGTATTTCGTACTGGCGGCGTCGGCGGCGTACGCCCGCCACTCGCCTGTCTGGCCGAATGTGCGATCGGGAACCACAATTGCCGCAACGACGACGTACGCGGAGAGGCTGTATCTGAGCACAACCGACGAACAGCGTGAGCGAGTCATAGCGCTCCTTGGGCTGAACAGCTAGACGGAGACCGCTTGGATCGTCTTGACCACGTCCATGTAGACGTAGGTCACCTGCTTGAGCTCGTACCCGGCAGCGACCACGTTCTCGACGGTCGGGCGATTCATGTCGGGACCGAGCTTGCGAGTCACGAGCGTCATCAAGTCCATCATCGGTTTGAACGGAAAGAAGCGGCTTCCGGTGTGCTCGAACATGAAGAGCTCACCGTGTGGCCTGAGCACCCGTTTCAGCGCCTTCAGTCCCTCGACCGGGTTCGGCACCGAGCAGAACGTGCACGACGTGAAGACCTGATCAAACTGGGCCGCGTCGAACGGCATGTCGTGGACATCGGCCTGCAGGACCCGCAAGGTGCCCTGGTAGGCGTCGGTACGACGCTTCGCATGGTCAAGCATCTTCTGGCTGATGTCGATCCCGGTGATCGATCGGCCCTCGGGGAAGAACGGGACGTCGAGACCCGTCCCAATCGCGAGAAACAGAATCTCCCCATCGCCCATGTGCGAAAACAGGTCGCGCTTGAACGGCTCCCACCGCTTCTCAGGCCCGTAGCTGGCCATCACGTCGAACGTCGGCGCCGCGCGGTCCCACTTCCCGCGGGTTATGTCGTCCATCGTTTTGCCCTCGGTCGGATCAACGCGTTGGCCACATACGTCGCTACGACCACCCCACATCCACACAGACCACCGAGCCGTGCGGCATCGGAGAACGGCATCGCTGCCATGCTCGACTCCATGGCGACCACCATTCCGGTCACCATCCCGGTGACCATGACCGGCAACAACGTCTCCATCGCACCGAACAGGCCGCTGAGGAGAAACCCCGCTGGTAGCGAAATCACCATACCGAGCACCATTCCGGCAGCCATCGCGACGACGCTGTTCCAGCCGGGAGGGAGCAGCAACACGCACACCACTCCGACGAGAGCACCGACCGCCAGATTGCTGACGATGTCACCCAGTACGAAGTACGGTCGGGTTTCCATCTGGTCCTCTCATGCCGCATTCTATCCCCGTGCCAGACACCGCGCATGGATTCGGCGCTCCGGCTCCCGGGCGTTGCTCCGGGGTCTCACTGGATCGCCCGGTGAGTCGCTGCGCGTCGTCGAACGCTTCACGGTCGAGGACCTGCTCGGGGCGAAGAGAAGCCACTCCGGCCGCAACGGACACATCGCCGTGAGCAGCGCCTGCTGGGACGGACGCGCTGTGTTGTCAACGCGCCAGCGATGCCCGACGCTCATTGACCGCCGCCTCGATCAGGCGCCGCACCGCAGTCTCCCGTGCCTCGTCGCCGGAACGGATTTTCACATGTCGCAGCTTGGCGCCGGTGCCTTCAAGCAGACCCTTGGGGTCGGGCAGACCGACACCTTTGTAGAAGCCGAGGTTGACCCACCTGCTGTGCGGCATGATGTACACGTAGCCCTCGCTCATCTTCTTGGGCCCCACACCGTACGTCGCGGCGCGATCGCCGAGGCGCACGACCTCATAGGCATCTGGATCGACCTGGAGAACGACCGCGCGCAGGTGCTTCATGATCGGCCGCAGGGGAGACTCGGCGATCCGGATCAGGTCATCGAACGATCCAGGCGTAGCGTTGGACATCCGTTGGATCGAGGCTCACCCGTAGGGAAGACAGTTCAGTAGGAAGCCAGGATCAGGGTCGCAGAGATACGGGCGATAAAACGTCAACAACCGGCCGCACACCATCACGCTGATCCACAGAAGCAACGAGGCGGCGCCAATGAGTTTGGCCGCCCGCGGGACGTCACCCCCGGCTCCGACAGATTTGACCCCGCGGAACACACGAAGATAGAACATCGCGACGTTACATCCGGCGAGCGTCATGAACAGCATCTTCAGGTGAAAAGAGGTGTTGAAGATGTACTGGTCGGGCTCCGTGAGAAGAAACATCGACCCGGTCGTCAGATTGAGGACGTATCCGCCCACACCCCACGGCACCAGACGGTGCATGGCGGCAATGGGCACCCGTTTCGCCACACCAAGCAACCGCAGGTCGAACATGCCGATGGTGCCGAACAGGAGAGACAGTCCGATGAAGTGCAGCGACTCGCACACCGGCCACGCCCAGCTGGTGCGCATGAGCGCCGAGACGGAGTCCGCGCTCCCAAGCGCTCTCACCAACCAGAGCTGAAGATCACCCATTGCCGGATTCCCTAGATCGACAGCAGGCGGACGTAGGTGTAGGCAAGAAAACGCCCAGTCGCGATCGCCCCGATCCAGCACACGAGGGACGATACAGCGAGGAGACGACCCCGACCGGACACCGGAGTCGTGTCCAGATTCGGATCGCCGAGCACACCGGTGCCGATCACCCTCAGCTGAATAATGCCCAGCGCAACGAAGATCAACTTGGCGTAGAAGAATGGGTTTGTGAACGCCTTCGTCGGATACGCGATCAGAAGAATCACGCCGGAGGCCACGCTCAGCCAGACGCCAACCCAAATGAGCGGAAAGAACCGCTTCAGCTCCGTCAACGGTACGCGTGGCGCCACACCGAGGATACGCAGATTAATCGCGGTGCCCATCCCGGCCACGAGCGCCATGCCAAGGGCGTGGACCGCAAGAAAGGTGGGAAAAGCAAACACCGAGGTCGACTCGCGAGTCCAGATACTGAATGCGCTCGATTCAACCCAGACGAACACAAAATCCATGGTGGGGCATTCTACTCCTGAGACCGATGCGAGGCGCATCTTTTCGGTTTCTCGAGGCATGGAGCGCGCCCGAGGCCGGCCTCTCCCGAGCCGCGCCGTGATCGGTTTCCCCCGAGCGCGATACCATAGGGAGCCCTCATCGCCTGAACGGCGGCGAAATAGATGCTAACGACGTATCCACCGCCAAAGGACTGTGCATGTCATCCGCGAAAATCATCTGGACCAAGATCGACGAGGCGCCGGCCCTGGCGACCTACGCGTTGCTGCCGATTGTTCGGGCCTACATCAAGGGAACTGGGGTCGAAATCGAATCGCGCGACATCTCACTGGCCGGCCGTATCCTGGCGAATTTCCCCGACAACCTCACGAACGGGCAGAAGGTCCCCGACGAGCTGGCATCGTTGGGCGACCTGGCGACCACGCCGGCGGCCAACATCGTCAAGCTCCCCAATATCAGCGCATCGATCCCGCAATTGCAGTCGGCCATCAAAGAGCTCCAGGATCTCGGTTACGACATCCCCGACTACCCAGAGGAACCCACAGACGACGCCGAGGCGGCACTGCAGGCCCGCTTCGCCAAGGTGCTCGGGTCGGCCGTGAATCCGGTGCTTCGCGAGGGGAACTCCGACCGCCGGGCAGCCCCGTCGGTGAAGCGATTCGCCCAGAAGCATCCGCACCGGATGATGAAGGACTGGCCCGCGTCCGGATCGCAGACCCGGGTCGCGCACATGCAGACGGACGATTTCTACGGCAGCGAGGCGTCGACCACCGTGGATGGGCCGAGTGACGTGCGGATCGAGTTCGTCGCCGCCGGTGGCGACGTCACCGTCCTGAAGCCGTCGGTGTCGCTGAACGCGGGTGAAGTCATCGACGCCGCGGTGATGCACGTCGCGGCGCTGCGCGCGTTCTACGCCGAGGCGATCGACGAGGCTCAGCGCAAAGGCGCCCTGCTCTCGCTGCACCTCAAGGCGACGATGATGAAGATCTCCGACCCGATCATGTTTGGCCACTGCGTCGCGGTCTATTACCAAGAGGCCTTGGACAGGCACGCAGAGGTGCTCAAGGAGATCGGGGCCAACCTCAACAACGGTTTGGCCGGCGTGCTCGAGAAGCTGCAGAAACTACCCCCCGACCAGCGGGCCGCCATCGAGGCCGACATCACTGCCGTCTATGCCACCCGGCCGGCCCTGGCCATGGTTGACTCGCGCAAGGGCATTACCAACCTGCACGTACCAAACAATGTCATCGTCGACGCCTCGATGCCCAATGTCGTGCGCGACGGCGGCAGGATGTGGAACAACGACGACGAGCTACAAGACACGATCGCCATCGTGCCGGACCGCTGCTACGCCACCGTCTATCAGGCCATGATCGAGGACTGCCAGGCGCACGGGCAGTTCAATCCGGCCACGATGGGCAGCGTGTCCAACGTGGGCCTGATGGCCCGAAAGGCCGAGGAGTACGGCTCGCACGACAAGACGTTCACGGCACCCGGGGTGGGATTGATACGGGTGGTCGACACCACCGGTACGACCCTCCTCGAACAGCCGGTTGAGACGGGCGACATCTTCCGTATGTGCCAGACGAAGGATGAGCCGATCCGCGACTGGGTCAAGCTGGCCGTCACGAGGGCGGCGGCCTCTGGATCGCCCACCGTGTTCTGGTTGGACCCGAACCGGGGGCACGATGCCCAGATCATCAGCCGGGTCAACTCCTACCTGAGTGAACACGACACGACCGGCCTCGACATTCGGATCATGAAGCCGGTGGACGCGATGCGGTTTTCGCTGGAGCGAGTCCGCCGGGGCGAGGATACGATATCGGTCACCGGTAACGTCCTGCGTGACTATCTCACCGACCTGTTCCCGATCCTCGAGCTGGGTACGAGTGCCAGGATGCTCTCAATCGTGCCGCTCCTCAACGGGGGGGGACTCTTCGAGACTGGCGCCGGGGGCTCGGCCCCCAAACACGTGCAGCAGTTCCTCAAAGAGGGGCACCTGCGGTGGGACTCTCTCGGGGAGTACTGCGCGCTTGTACCGGCGCTCGAGCTGGTCGCTGGCAATACCGGGAACGCGACGGTGGCACTACTGGGACGGACCTTGGACCAGGCCATCGCGACGTATCTGGAGAACGCGAGGTATCCATCGCGCAAGGTGAACGAGATCGACAATCGGGGGAGCACCTACTACCTAGCACTGTACTGGGCGCAGGCCCTAGCGGCCCAGGATCAGGACTCGGCGCTGAAGGCTCGCTTTACGGAGGTCGCTGCGCAGCTCGCGGGGAAGGAGGCGGCAATCACCGAAGAGCTGCTGGCCGCCCAGGGCAACCCAGTCGACATCGGCGGGTACTACCATCCCGACCCTGCGCGGGCAGAGAAGGCGATGCGCCCGAGCGAAACCTTCAACGCGATCGTCGACGCCATGTGATCGGAGACGGCTCAGCGTTCCCTCGTGACACGTCAGTCGCGGTCGACGATCGCCTGATAGGTCATGATTCGAAACTTCTCCTGGATGTCCGCGCCGAGCGGAAAGACCTGGGTCATCAGGATTCCGAACAGCTCCTCCTTCGGGTCCACCCAGAACATCGTGCCGAAGAATCCGCCCCACGAGTAGGAACCCTCCGAACCGAGCTCGCCGTCCACGCCAGGTCTTCCGCTAATCGCAAACCCGAGACCGAACCCGCCGCTGCCAGGAGCCACGACGGAGCCGTTGGGAATATCACCGATGTGGTCGGTCGTCATGAGGTCGACCGTCACGGGACTCAGTGAGGACGTCGAGCGAGGCGAGCTCGGGCAGATACAGTCCAACTGGATCGTTGAGCTTAAAACGGCCCTCCTCGTAGAGCATCATGACGGCGACGCTCGTGAGCGGCTTCGTCATCGATGCGATTCGGAAGACCGAGTCGGCCGTCATCGGAGTGCCCGCGCCTCGCATGCCGTAGGTCTGTAGGTGCGCCTGGCCGCCTTTCCGCGCGACCAGCGTCACGACTCCCGCGACGGCGTCGGCATCAACGTAGCCCTGTACGACCTCCTCGAGTCGCTCCAGACGTTTGGCAGAAAGACCGACGTCCGACGGCGCGACGGTTGGAAGACCCTGTGCCCACCCGGTCGTCGCGAGAGTCGGACCGACAAGGAGTACAGCAACGAGTGTGCGTGTGCGCATCATCATGTCCCTTTGAGCGAACCTAGTGTCCTGACACTAGTCACGCAAGGCGAAGACCGAGAACGAGTGTCCAGCGATGATCGCGACATACTGCTTGCCGTCGACCTCGTAGGTCATCGGACCGCTGGCAATCTGCCCCCCCAGACTGGCCTTCCACAACAGCTCGCCAGTCTGAGCGTCCAACGCCTGGAAGTAGCCCGACCGCGCGCCGGTGAAGAGCAGATTCGAGGCGGTCGTGAGAATTCCGCTCGTGATGACGTCGGTCATCTCGTACTTCCACTGCGGTTGACCCGACAACGCGTCCAGGGCGACCACGGCACCGTGCCCGGTCGCGTCGGTCCAGTCGTTGATCGGGCCGCGGGCGACAGGAACGGTCGGAGCATCCGGCGCCGCCCGGTAGGTAGTCGGACGACCGCCGGTAAACGACCGCCCGGCGACGTAATCCTGGTACTCTCCACCGTCAAATACCGTCGCGTAGTCCTCCCAGGCAGGAATGTAGAAGAGCTCCGTGCGCGGACTGTAAGACGGTGAGTACCAATTCGTGCCACCCGACACGCCGGGATAGGTCGGTGCACCCGGGGGCTGCGGCGTCTCGATCGGTCGCCCGCTGTCGTCGAGCTGGTCGGCCCAGTTGACCCTCACGAACGGAACGCCGGAAAGGAACCGGCCCGTCGCTCGGTCCAGAACGTAGTAGAACCCGTTCCGGTTGGCCCACAGCATCACCTTGAATTCGGTGTTGTTACGCTGGATATCGGCCAGGACCGGGACCTGGACGGCGTCGAAGTCGTACGGGTCGGCAGGCGTGAACTGGAAGTGCCACCGCAACTCCCCGGTATCGGCATCAAGGGCGACCACCGAGCAGGTGTAGAGATTGTCACCGGGACGCTGAGCGCGATTGAAATCCGGACCTGGATTGCCAACCCCCCAATAGGTCAAGTTGAGCTCGGGGTCGTACGACCCGGTCATCCAGACCGCACCACCGCCATGCATCCAGGCTTCTGGATCGCAGTACTCGGCCGAGTTTGGCGGGCAGGGCTCCCAGGTTTCGTGCCCCGGCTCTCCGGGCCCTGGAATCGTGTAGAAGCGCCAGGCTTCCTCGCCTGTCTCAGCGTCGAGCGCCGCGACGAACCCACGTATGCCGCGGTCACCGCCCCCGGTTCCGACGAGTACTTTGTCTTTGATGACGAGCGGGGAGAGCGTGAAGGCATAGGCGAGCTCCATGTCCGCCACCTCGACGTCCCAGAGCTCACCTCCGGTCGTCGCATCAATCGCCACCACATGCGCGTCCAGGGTCGCCATGAACAACTTGTCGCCCAGTATCGCCACACCGCGATTGTTCGACCGGCAGCATGACCGCTGACCGGACGGCGTCGGGTAGCGATACACCCAGAAGACCCGTCCAGTCCGAGCATCCAGCGCCACGATGTCGTTCGGTCGCTGGGTGAGATACATGACGCCATCAACAACGAGTGGCGTCGACTGCCAGGCCCCCAAGACGCCCGTCTGGTAGACCCACTTCTGCTCCAGGTCGGTTACATTCTCTGGGGTCACTTGGTCGAGCGTGCTGTACCGTTGGCTGAAATAGCCACCAGAGTAGGTGAGCCAGTTTTCGGGCTCGTCGGCAGCGTTACTCAGACGGTCGGAGCTGACCTGGGCTGACAGCCCGACGGAGATCGCCCCCGACAGAAGCGCCGTCAGCAGGATTCGCTTGGTCATTGTTGCTCTGGTCATCGGTCGTCACCCCTTGAGCGACACGAGATACGCCAACAGGTCGGCCAGCTCCTGAGCGCTGAGTTGATCACCGTATGGCGGCATCGGCGACTCTGTGAGCACCGTGAACTCGCGGAGGTCGGCCTTGTCGAACGACCGCAGGCGCTCTTGCTGGTCGATGAGCTGCACCGTGTAGGTGTCTTCGTTCAGCCGGCGACCGACGACCCGCGTGCCATCCGCCGTCACCAGCTGAACCGGACGATTGATCGGCCGCATCGAGCCGGTTGGATCGAGAATCGAGCGCCGCAACGCGCTGGGAGGGCGCATCGTCCCGATCGCCGTCAGCTCGGGCGCCACCCGCGGCCCCTGTCCTTTCACGCGATGGCACCGCACACAGTCGCCCTTCACCTCGAAGATCACACGACCGCGCGCCGCGTCCCCGAGCGTGACGCCCTCGGCGTCGAAGTTCCAGTTGCGCAGGTAGGCGACGACACCCGACATCTCTGCGGTGTCGAGATCGGCGGGTGGCATGCCACTCTCCGGAATCCCCGCGGTCAGCAGAGCCTGAAGCTCGCGATCGCTAGCCGCGCGCCGCAGTTGGCCACTACTGAAGTCGACCCCGGGAACCGCATTGCCGTTTTCGCCGTGACAAATGACGCATTGACTACGGTACACGCTCATCCCGTACTCGATATCGGCGCGCTCGTAGCGCTCGGGGACCTGGGCCCCGACCTGGGCACAGAACCCTAGCAGACCGAACACCGCGACGAACGGTGCGCGTCGCCACACCCGTCGATTCATGATTCCCCCTCGAACCCCAAGGTTCCGTGGCACCCCGAGCACGAGGTTACTCCTCATCCTCGACGAGCCCGAACGTATAGACGACGTTCCCGGCCGCGATCGTCACGTACTGTTGACCATCGACCGCGTAGGTCATCGGTGCGGCCCGAACCTGCGCACCGACCGATATATGCCAGAGTTCCTGGCCGCTCACGGCATCCAACGCAAAAAAATAGCCGTCGGTCGTTCCGCCAAAGACGAGGTCGCCGGCGGTGGAGAGCAAGCCGGCCCACGTTTGCGGCTGGACCCGGTACTCCCAGCGTCGATTCCCGGTCCGGGGATCGATCGCGCGCACGGCGCTCACGAACTTCTCGACCGGCACGACGGCCTGTTGGCCGCCGCCGGTAAAGCGGGCGCCCTCGAGGTAGTCTTCGTCGCGAATATAGAACTCGGCATCGCTGTCGTACGCCATCACGTAGAACAGCTCCGTGCGCGGACTGTAGGTGGGCGACTGCCAGTTCGTGCCGCCAGCCGCACTCGGTGCCACGAGGGTCCCCTCTGGCGTCGGAAACGTGTTCGGGCGACGGACTGGCCGTCCGTTCTCATCAATCCGCTCGGCCCACGTCTGCCTCGCAAACGGGGTAGCCGACAGAAACTCACCGGTCTCGCGATCGATGGTGTAGAAGAAGGCGTTGCGGTTCGCCCACATCATCACCTTCCGGACCTGACCCTCGACCTCGAGGTCGGCGAGGACGGGTACCTGAATCGCATCCCAGTCGTGCACGTCGTGGGGTGTGAACTGGAAGTACCAGCTCATCTCGCCGGTGTCGCCATCGAGCGCGAGTGCCGAGTCGGCATACAGATTGTCACCCATCCGCACGTCCCCGTTGTAGTCGGGTCCGGGGTTGCCGGTCCCCCAGTAGACGAGGTCGAGGTCGGGGTCGTACGAACCGGTGATCCACGTCGGCGAGCCACCGGTGCGCCACGAATCACCTGACCACGTTTGGTTGTCGGGATGATCCGGACCGGGAATCGTATAGGTCCGCCAGTCCCGAGTACCGGTTGTGGCGTTGTAGGCGTCGAGGAATCCGCGGATCCCGAACTCACCGCCGGCGATCCCGGTCACCACCTTGTCCTTCACGATGAGCGGCGCCGCCGTCTTGCTGTAGCCCGTTCGGTAGTCGGCGGCCTGGGCGGTCCATAGGAGATTCCCGGTCTTCGCATCGATGGCCGCCAGGTGAGCGTCGAGCGTGCTCATGTACAAAGTGTCGCCGAGGATCGCAACCCCTCGATTATTTCGACCACAACAAATCCGCAGGTCCTCTGGCAACTCGTGCTCGTATCTCCAGTAGGACCGCCCGGTCACGGCGTCGACCGCCACGACATTGCTGGGGGCTTCGGTAATAAACATGACGCCGTCGACGACGAGCGGCGTCGTCTCGGCGCGATCCAACGCCGAGAGTTGATAGGCCCACTTCAACTCCAGCCTGTGGACGTTGCGGTTGTGTACCTGGTCGAGTCCGCTGTGGCGCTTGCTGTCGAAGGTGCCTGAATACATGAGCCAGTTCTGCGGCTCATCGGCAGCGTTGACGAGACGCTCCCAGGTGACCGGGACGAAGGCCGGGGTTGCGCTGCCGGTGCCAGAGCTCTGGTTCTGGCCGTTGACCACACCAAATGACCCGAGCCCAAACGACCCAAGTATGCTCAGCGCGAGAACAATAGCGAGCCGCTTCATCATGTCTCCTTCTCCAGGCGGACGACCCTCTCTGGTTGCGGGGCGCATTTGCCACACACCCGTGGCCTGTCCACTAGGACGGGATTATAGCGGCGACCGCGTCACGACAATGCACAGAATTGCATCTGGCCCGTCAAGCTCGCCACGGTCCGAGGTGAAGAGGTCTGCTGACCGGCGACTGAGCGTACGGGCGGGGTTCAGACCAGCAGGTCGGCGAGCAGTCCTCGAAGCTCGGTGTCGACGGCGATCAGACGCAGCGACGCCGTGTACTGAAGGCTTGCGCGAGACCGCTCAATGGTCTCGTGGACGAGATCGACCTCGGCGGGACCACGGAACCGGTCGATTCGGGCCGTGGATCCGCCCGTGACGACCTCCTCCTGGATGGTCCGCACCGGCCGAAAACCCTCTGTGGTCAGATTCGCCACGTTGTGGGCGGAGGCGGCCAGCCGCACCTCGGCGCTGTGCAGACCGGACGCGCCAAGGGCGAGGGTATTCATCAAGACGGTAATCGGCACCGAGGGCGCTCGACTTGATCCGCTCCGCGTGCCAACCGGGCGTTTCTCCGTCGCCCTCGGGCGGCCAACGATCAACGACGAGTTTCTGGCCGAACGCGACCCCCAGTTTGAGGTATCGTCATTCCTTGTCGGGGGCACTGATGACGCACCTCATGAGTCTCGTTTCCTTGCGCTCCTTCTGTCGGGCAGCCGTTGTCGTGGGGTGGCTCATCTCGGCCGACCCCGCGAGCGGGCAGGCTCCGTCCGAGCAGCTCCAGCCGGATATGCAGTGCGAGATCGAGGTCAGAGACAGCCTCGCCCGGTGGGAGACGACCGGCGAGATGTTCCGCGATGCGAGCGGACCGTTCGGCGACCGAAACTGGCGGCTACCGACTCGTCGCGTGGGCACCTAGGTCGCTGTGAGCGTCGACCTGTGGGCGATGCCGACACTGGCGCGGATCGACGAACATGGCACGACCCGCACACACTTCGGACCGTCGTGTACACCGACGCAATCTCGAGAGCGCGCGGCGGCAGTCAACCAGCCAGCAGACACGTTCGGTGATGACGACCTCGCGGCGCTGATGAGCGATGGGACACCGGGTGTGATCTACGTCTGGTCTCCGCACATGCCGCTATCGGTCGACGCCTACCATCACGTCGTGCGGGTGACCGCAGACCTCGGGGTCACCATGACCGCGCTGCTCGACCGGGCGGTTGACCCCAGCTACGCAGAGAGCATTGCCGCCTCGTCTGCGATTCCCGAGGACGCACGTCGAACGCTTCGCTCGGTGGAGCTGACGTTCCGGAACGCCACGGTCCATGCGCCGTCGCTCCTTGTCTACGCAGACGGCCGTGTACTCGGATTGGCCGTTCCGGGCTATCGGGACGGGGCCGGATATCGCGCCGTCATCGAGAACCGGCTCGAGAACACAGATGGTTTCGATTCATCGATTCCTGAAACGAGATAGCTCATGACAACTCCTCACCCGACTCGGATCGCATGCGTCCTGCTGGCAACGATGTTCGCCGGAGTCGGCGCCGTCGTGTCGTCCATCTCGACGGCTGTCGCCGCACAGACTGCCGCGTCTTCGGACTATTGCGCCGTCGAAACGGCCGGCACGACAGTCGAGGTCGTGCGCCCCCGGCCGTCAGACAATCCGCCGGTGATCGACGACGTGAACTGGTTTGCACGGCCGGTGCCCAATCCGGAAGGACATTGGATCGTGGCCTACGGCAGCCACAACCTCAACTACCTGTACGCCTTGACGACGGGAAACCAGGTCCGGATCCCGGACGAATCGGACGCCGTGGCGACACCCGACGGGCGCTACATGACCGTGCCGTCGCACTATACGGCGACCGACACCGTCAACTTCTACGACCTGCCAACCCTGCTCGACCGGCTCGCCCGCGGCGAGGATGGCGCCGACGTGCCGCCCGTCTTTGCGCATGCCGATGCCGACTTGGCCGACGTCTACTACCAGTCTGTCGGCATCGTCTCTGATCGGCGCGAGGGGCCAGCCGAGGTGACCGTCTACCGAATGATGTTCTCGGGGGGCAACCATCCCGAGCCGCCGGGGTTTCGGATCATCGATTACGAGTTCCGTCGTGAGAACGGGACAACCATGGTATCGCCGAGCGCACCGATGAGGCTCTGTCCGCAGATCGTCAAGGATATGGCGACACCGTTCATCTCAAAGGACGGACGATACGTCGTCGCCCACGACGACGGCTATCCGCAACAAGCGGCGTCATTGAAGATCTTCGAGATCACCGACGTCGATCCAGTCAGCGGGACAACAGCCTGCGACATGCGCGTCGACTTTGGCTTTGCCGCCGGCAAGGCCGACTTCAGCTTCGACAACTCGATGCTGACATTCCACATCAGCAAGCACGCCTATCTGACGCCCTTTGTGAACGGCGGCATCCCGGCACCGACCATCACCGATGTCGTGGTGGTCGATCTGGAGCAGGATGAGGCGGGCGACATCATCGGATACGGTGGGATGGCGCGGGTGACAACCTCGCAGACGGAGGGAGTCGGAAGCTACTTTCCAGCATTCATGCCTGACGGCCGGCTGTTCTACATCTCCAACGCCGTACCGAAGAACCAGTCTGGAGCAAAGCGGTTCGAGTTCCGTGTGGTGGATCCTGCGGACGAAGTCCGGATGGCCGACCTCTTTGCCGAGACGCGGTATCGCACCCGTGCCGCAACGATCGGCGAGCTCTGGCGTACGACGTGCGCACCGAAGATGGAACCGTTCAAGCCGGGCGAAGCCGAGTGGTCGTTCCTGAGCGTCAGTGCCGACAGTTGCCGGCACCTCGTGAACCGGCACTGGACATCCGCCGCTCCAAACACCAACGAGCTGCTGGCGACGTGCGCACGACTTCCGCGGTAGACACCGATCGAACACGCCTCACGGAGTGCTCGGAGCCAATACCTGCCTACCCTCAGCGCAAGATATCGCTGTCCTCAGCCATCTTGATGATGACCTCGGCGTCTTCAGCGAGCAGCGTCCGTTGCGCCACTGAATCCTCGGCCGCGCGCCTGACGGCCTGCACAAAGCCAGAATGGTCCCCGTAGCGCTCCTCGAGTGAGCGCCGCGAGTCGCCGCTCGCGAGTCGTTCGTCGCGGGTCTCTGCGAAGGCGAAGAACGAGCCGGTCAACCCGCACACGTCCCTTCCGCGCGGGCCAGACGGGTACAGATTCCAGCCGGTGTTCGTGCCAACCGGCACCGCGATGTCGACGGAGCGAATCCCCGCCACATCATGTCCGTCTCGATCGGTGGTGGGAATGAGCACCTGATACGACGCCCCGATCGACGGCGGCAGCACCGTCTGACGACCACCCTGCGGGCCAAACGTCGGACCAAAGTCCAGAGTGTTGAGCCCGTTAACAACCGTGGGGAACCTGACCCCCGGGATGGTGGGAAAGGTCCGCGCTACTTCGTCAATGGTGGCCAGCGTTCCGCGGCGGGTGTCGGGATAGTTCGACCGCGGGGGCTCGATGCCCTGGTCTGCCCACTCGTCGAGTGCCACCAGGAGCGCCCGCATCGTTGGGGCCGTACTGCGATAGCTGTTGGTCACGTACTCACAGGAGCCCCGGTCTGTGGGCAGGACCCCGACACCGGTCGCACCGCCGTGGGGATGGCTTGCCATGAAATAGAGACGCACGTTGTCTGGCACCGGCACGGGATTGCCGAGACCGTCGTGTACGTTGAGCGACGCCTTCATCTGCCAAAACTCGTTACTCGTGTCGATTTGGAACACGAGTGGATCGGTGTCTGGCCGCTTCAGAATACCGTCTCGAATACTTGTGATCGGGTCGGTCGTCACCGCGTAGGTCAGCGGAGGGTATGAGGTCGACGTGAAATCCGAGCTCCGATCCTGGCGGGAATAGATGTTCGGATCCGAGAATTCGACGTTCGCAAACAGCCGGTGCGTGCCGGGTATGTGAGCGCGAACCGCTTCGAAGACCTGCCGGTGCGCCTCGTCTTCATTGAACCCGAGGTACAGGAACTCGCGAAGATACATTCCGGTCGAAGAAATCCCGAGCCCATACACGCGACGGATGCCGACCACGGTGTCGCTTTCGGCTAGAGGATTGGGTGAGCCCTCGTCATCGACCGCCTCGTAACGTAGGAACGACGCCAGGTCTCGCGTGACGGCATACCCCAGCCCCATGACCCACGGATTCTTCGCCGGATACGTGAGCTCGTAGATGTGGTCCCGCTTGAGCCCATCGAAAACGCAGATGTCGTAGGTGGTCGCCGCGAGCGACGTCTCGCCAGTCGGGCAGGTTCCGAACGCCCAGCGGTCGGATGGAACCGCGCGTCGTGCCTCGCTGATGGCGCCACGCACCGTGAGTGTCGAATTGTCGGTCCGCGTGTCCGCGGTCTCGTAGCTCACGAACCGCTCGGTCCCTTTGAGCGGCAGGGTGTAACCGCTGATGCCGCCTTCATCCTCACCGTCAGATCGGCCCGGCGAGTCGGTCGGGTATTGCACCCTGATCCTCGAGACGATCGGGCTACCGTCAGCCTGAACCGCCACCGGAAGGTCGGCCCCGAGCCGGGTCTCCGTGGTGATGATATCGCCGGCCCACCCGGCATCGACGAACGTGTAGCCCATCTGGAAGAAGAGGCCGTCACCGGTTTCGGGGTCGGCACCTGTAGGCAGCCTCGGAAAGGTCTGAAACGGAATCTCGATCGCGTTGCCCCGATTGTTGATCCCGTACAGAATCTTCCGGTTGCCACGTGACGCGTCAACCGGTCGGATGATAACGAACGGCGCGCTGAATTCCACCAGCCCGTTCGCGTTGCGCGGAGCCCGGTCGAGGTTGACCACGACGCTGTTCAGGGGGTCATCGGGATCGACCTCCATGTGGACTGTCCCTTCGAGGCGCTCGAATACCCCCGCCTCGCCGAAGGTTCTCCCGCCAGCGTAGGGGGTCGTGCGGTCCACGACAATTCTGACCACCCGAGCGTCGGCCGTGGCGGCCACCCACCCGGCCATCAGCCCGACGACCGTCAGCGTGACGACTGCTCTTCTCAGCATATGGCACCCCTCCAGATAGCCCGACGGTGGTTGGGGACACCGGCGGAAAAACCTCCACTCGGATCGTCACGGCAGTGGGTTGGGCTGTTCACCCCGCGGCGGATGGGACTCGGTAAGCCCGAGGCTGATGTAGTTCGCAACCGCGGTTCGCTCCACCCCACTGAGCTCGCGGCCTTGCTCCTGCATGATTCCGGAGCTGAGCGCCGTGATGATCACCTCAGGATTCCAGCCCAGCATCATGTCGAAGTGCGGCGCGCGCGGCCACAACGGATCGAGGTGACACGAGCCACAGTGCTCAGAGAATTAGGACCGCACCATCGGGGTCAGGCGCGCACGCAACGGGGAAACTGAGCGCAACAAGCGCGATGAAGACGACACCGCACGGCCGGACCACGCCTCTCTGACCGCGTAAACCAACGGACATGAACGTTCCGGTTGCGGTCAGCGCGCGACGCTCGCCAGGTCGCGCATTCGCCAACTGCTGTTGTCGGTGGTCACCCGCCGCTCGCCAAGATCAACGTCCCTACTGCACCCCGGGACCGAAGTCGGTGGCCGTGTCCAGAGAGAACGGATCCGGACCGCGCCCGGCTGCGAACTCCTCTTCTTCCAGGCGTGCGCCGACGAGCAAGGCCGGAAGGCCATAGTTCCCTTCGTGGCACCGGGGCTCGTAGTAGATCCGATTCTCCTGACCACTCTGACGCTTCATTTCCTGTCGAACCGTCCACGGCGCCGTCCACACCGTCGGGTCGGTGATCGTCACTTCGTATTCGAGCGTGTCGGCGTCTACCCGCCGATACCGCTCGACGAGCGTTCGGTTGCCGCCCGATGCGACGCCGCCACGACGCACTGGGCGGAAGGTGAACTTCGGGGAGAAATTCGTGGTCTCGACGACGAGCGTCTGACCCTCCCAGCGGCCGCGGGAGTCGCCGTGCCGCAGACGGATCTGACTCGGTGGGTGTTTCCCGCTCAGGTTGACGACACGCTGATACCCCTGGCCCTGCCCCGTGTCATAGCCGATCGCGATCGAATCTTCGCCCTGGACGATCCGACGGAATCCCCTGAATTCGGGTGTCTGCCCCAGCATGCAGCGATCGCCCAAGCTTTGATCCTCAGGGCCATCGTGGCGGTTCATGCGGTTCGTGTTGTAGAAGGGCGCGACATCATATCGGCGCTCCGAAGGCGGCCCATACTCCCCGCCGTCGCAGGCCCGCGCGTCGTACTGACAGGTCTCGGTGTTGCGCAAGAGCATGAGGCCCCACTCTCTCTGGACCTGGGTCATCTGCTCCGCTTTCGCCGTCGCGGCCGGAATTCGCCCATTCGGTGGATCGATGACGAGCGACGTCCGCGGACCCGCCGGCTTGGCTGAGGTGTAGACAGCGTTGTAGGCACCCGCGACGTCCTGCTGACTCCCACGCTCCACGCGCCGGTTGCGGCCCGTGCTTTCCATGCGAGCCAGGTCCCGCTCGGCTCGCTCCTCGGCGGTGGTAAACTCGCGATCGCCGAGTTCCGGCGCCCGCTCGAACGGCGTGTCGTAGACGTCGAGCCAGATACCCTCCAGGTTCGGATGCCCCCATGGGGTCTCACTCTGGGACTGGCCACCGACCGGCACCGCGGTGAGCTGGAGAACCACCAGGGTGGTTGTGAACGCTGTGACCACACCGAGCGACTTGAGGACTCGTCGACTCATCTACCTGCCTCCTGGAAACACGCCTCTCCTAAGGCTGGACGCCCGAATGGGCGACCACCCGATTTGGCTACCAATGAATACTGTGTTTGATACACCTAGACACCACCGAGAGTCAATGACGACCTGGGTGGCTCGTCCGTTTCACGCCTGGCTGCCCGCCTCCCCCCGCTCGATGTGAGCGTGAGACAGGGTACGAGACGGCGGGACCGCTCGAAAAGACCGGGCGGCCGCCAGGAGACCGGCTATTCCTCGAGCGCAAACACGAAGAGTCCGTTCCCGGCGGCAACCGCGACATACTGTGTGCCGCCTACGGCATAGGTGATCGGGCCGTTGGCGATCTGGCCGCCGAGGCTGGTCCTCCACAGGAGCTCGCCCGAACCGGCGTCCAGAGCCTGAAAGTACCCTTCGCGTCCGCCGGTAAACAGGAGGTTCGACGCGGTCGTCAAGATCCCGCTCGTGGTGACGTCCGTCATCTCGAAGCGCCACCGTTCTTCGCCGCTACTCGGATCGATCGCAATCACGGCGCCGCGTCCAGCGGTCTCAGTCCAGCTATTGACTGGCCCCCGTCCAAGAGGTGGCATCTCGCCGAGGTCGACGGTGCCGCCCCCAAACCCTCTGCCCGGCTGATACTCCGACTCGGCGGGTGTGAAGACCGTGCCGTACCCTTCCCACGTTGGAACATAAAAGAGACGCGTGGCCGGGCTGTAAGACGGCGAGTACCAGTTCGTCCCACCCGACACACCGGGATACGTGACCGCTCCCGGCGGTTGTGGCGTCTGGACCGGGCGCCCGTTGTCGTCGAGACCTTCGGCCCAGTTGACGTCGACGAACGGTTGACCCCTCACGAATCGCCCTGTCTCGCGGTTGAGTACGTAGAAGAACCCGTTGCGATTCGCCCAAAGCATTAGCTTGAGGGTGCTGCCGTCATCCGCCTCGTAGTCGACGAGCACCGGAATCTGCACCGAGTCATAGTCGTACGGATCGTTCGGCGTGAACTGGAAATGCCACCGCAGTTCGCCGGTATCGGCGTCAAGCGCCACGACCGAATCGGAATACAGGTTGTCCCCACGACGCTGCGCCGGATTGAAGTCTGGGCCCGGGTTGCCGGTGCCCCAGTAGATGAGGTCGAGATCTGGATCATACGACCCGGTCAGCCATGTCGCGCTGCCGCCATGCTCCCACGCATCGCTGCCGCTCGGCCACGTGTCGTGACCTGGCTCTCCCGGTCCGGGGATTGTGTGAAAACGCCACACCTCGTCGCCGGTCTCGGCATGGTACGCGGCGATGAAGCCACGGATGCCGTATTCGCCACCGGCGACCCCGACGACGATCGTGTCCTTCACGACCAGCGGCGCCAACGTCATGGCGTACCCGATGGCCGGATCCGCAACGGTGGTCGTCCAGGTCGGTTGTCCGGACACCGAATCGATCGCGACCAGCTGGGCGTCGATTGTCGCCATGAACAGCGTCTCACCAAGAATGGCCAGGCCACGATTCACGCGACCACAGCATGGTCGCGACGCCGGTGATGGCGTGTGTTCGTAGGTCCAGAACACCCGCCCTGTCCTCGCATCGAGCGCGACGACTGTATTGGGTGCCTCGGTGAGATACATGATGCCGTCGACCACGAGTGGGGTTGTCTCGAATACCTGGAGCGACTGCGCCTGAAAGACCCACTTCAGCTCCAGGTCACCGACGTTGGTCGGGTCGATCTGGTCGAGACGGCTGTGGCGTGCGGCCGAATGGGTTCCAGAATACGTCAGCCAGTTGTGCGGCTCTTGGTCGGCCTCGAGCAGGCGCTCGAAGGTCACCTGCGCACCAACTCTGGGTAGCCACATGACGACGAGCAAGAGCGCCAAGAGCGTTGTGCGAACCATGACTCTACATCCCTTCCTGGCGGCGCCCGAGAACCGCCTTTCCGTCCCGAGTGACCAGTCGAACCGGCCAGTTGACCGGCCGCATCACCGCAGTGGGGTCCAGCGGCGTCTCTTCGCGGAATCCTGATCGACGTCGACGAGTCGTGATCATGACTAACCCTCGACCAGGCGGGCACGAGATACTCGAAGAGGCTCTCGGCGGGTATCTCCCAACGTGTGTAGTGGTGACTGACGGTGTACCCGACCTGTTCGTTTGTCTTGAGCATACCAGTCGCGCGGGTCAGGTTAATCGTCCGGATCAGGCGTATCGAAGGCCTCGATTCAAGGACATCAGTCAACAGACGCGCCTTGATGAGCCGTCCAAGCCCGCGGCCGCGCATCGATTCCGAAACCGCGGTCTCGGTTTCCTCCAGCAGGGTGGGGAGCTCTGCACCCAGGATCGCTTCGTTGTAGCCGACGACCTCTCGGGATGACGTCCTTGCGCACGAGACCCATCGCTCATCCGGCCGGCCCTCCAGACGACTCTCCTCCTGCTGTAACTTCGCGAGAAACTGCTCGGGCGGTTGGTTCTTCTCGACCCGACCATACTCAGCCCGGACCGCGGCCTTGAGCCGGGCCACTGAGGAGAGATCCATTTCGTCGTACCGACCCTGAAACGTCTCCAGTTGAACTCCGACCTCGTCACCGCGGCTCAGCCAGGATCGAAGTATTGCGTGGTTGACGTCACCAACCGGAAGCTCCTGCACGCACGCCTCAGTGATCGGCCGACCCAAGAGACGAGCGGTCAACGCCTGACCAGCCAGTTCACGGGTTGTCGTCACGGCTTCGAGGCTCGTGATTCCGGTGTCGCGCATCCGCTGCGCGACGGCGCGGATCAGCGTCTTCCCGATACCCTGACGTCTGAACTCAGGGAGCACATGGACGGAGACGGCGGCCCGCGTTTGACCGATTTGATTCATCACGGCGTAGGCCGGTGCGGTTTGCGGCTCGGGTGTGAAGACAGCCCACAACTGACTACCGGGAGCGCTCAATCCCTGTCGGATACGTGGTTCAACAAGATCGTCGCGAGGCGCCTCGGTCGTGGCTCACTGTTCCTGATAGCTCCGCCGCCAGAGCCTCACCAGCGCCGCCACATCGGCATCACTCACAGTTTCCGCATCACATGAGCGGACGTGGAGCGTTCCGTGTCCGATCGTCAGCAGTGTCCCGTCGGTGGTTTCCATTGGCCTCGTCCTTGACCGAATGCGCGTGTAGAAGAACAACCGTCCGGGCGCCGCACGGTCGATGACGGCCTGACACTGCCATTCAGCGAGCGGAGCACCGTCGGCGGCACGAGTGTCCAGCCGGCTGCAGATCCCGGCGGCCGCGACGACCGACGATGTCGGCACGGCAGACAGGGGTGGCGCGTCGGGCTGCGCTGCCGCCGGCACAGGTGATGTGCCGGAAACGGCGGTCGGGAGTCCATCGGACGATGGCAGGCTGTTGGGCGCCACTCCGTCCCCGGGCGATGGCGCCGATGGGACGGCGTCTGAGTCAGACGCCGTGGTGGCAGCGTCAGGGACTGTCTCTGCGCCGCGGGGTATAGACCCTCCGGCGGGGTCGACGCCGTCAGCGCCCTGCTCACCGTCCGATGCCTGCAGGCGCGTCCCTGCCCCATCCTGGTTGGAAACGTCAGGGGCGGCGCTCCCACCGAACAGAAGCCACAGAAGCGTCACCAGGGCGACGGCCGCGCCCATCATGAGGACGCCGGGTTGCGAGGCCACCGCGTACATCGGATGCGGTCGACTCTCCTGAGGTCTATCTGATTGGATGGCGCCGACCGGCACGGGCGGCGCTGGGGTCTCAGGCCGAGACATCACGTCCGGGCCTACGACCTCTTCCCCAACCTCGTCGGCCACCTCAAGCTCCGGGAGCCCAGACCCCGAGGACCGGCCCTCGCGAATCTTCTCGAGCTTACCCTGGGCCCGGTAGAGATTCGACAGGTTCTCGAGGCTTGTGGCGATGTAGGGGTGATCGGGTTCGAGGGTCCTCCTGGCGATGCCAAGCGCGCGACGGTAGAGAAACTCGGCCTCGTCGGGTCGTCCGAGACGGTCGCACACCACTGCGAGGTCATTGAGGGTGTTTGCCACGTCAGGATGCGATAGACCGAGGCCCGCTTCCTGCAACCTGAGCACCCGGCGAAGGGCTCGCTCCGCCTTCGCGTGGTCTCCGGCGGAGGTCGCCTGCTCCGCTTCGCCGACGATCCGTTCGATCTTGCTAAGTTCCGCCATCGCGGTGTCTGGCCCAGAAGGCTCCGGCCGAAGCCGGGTGGGCGGTCGCCGGCCCGAACTGTCTACGATAGCAGTAACCGGACGACACCGTCATCGACCACGCCGTTCATGCCGTGCGGGGGCAACGCGGCTGACCATGCTGACGGCGAAGGAGCGGCACTTTGGCAGGCCTGCACCGGTGAATTGTGGTGTAATCAGCACGGAGGATCACTATGAAGCTTTTTCTCAGCCTCAGACGGGCCGGCGTCATCTCGGCGGTCATCGCGGGTCTTGGTCTTGGCGTGTCGTATGCGCAGGCAACGACACCTGGAGCCGTGAATTCGGCACCCGGGACATCGGAAGATGCGCCCGTGACGCCGTGGGGCGACCCGGACCTGCAGGGAATCTGGGTGGGGTCCACACTGACTCCAATGGAGCGACCAGCCCGTCTTGAAGGAAAGGAATTCCTCTCAGAGGAAGAGATCGCCGACCTGGAGGCAGAGGCGCGCGCCGGTCAGTTCCAGGAAAGCGCATCGAGAGCCGGCGATCCCGGTACCTACAATGCCATCTGGTTCGATCGAGGAACCGCATGGGTCCCGAGCCGACGCACGTCGCTGATCGTCGAGCCGAAGGACGGCAGGATCCCCTACACCGCGACAGCGCGACAGCACGAACGTCCGTACGGAAAAGGCCCATACGACTCTCACGTCGACCTCGACACGGGTGAACGGTGTCTGGGCGACGGCCTCCCCCAGATCTGGTTCGGCTACAACCCGAATCATCAAATCTTCCAGACGCCGACGCATGTCGTGATTGTTCACGAGATGTTCAAGCAACGTCGGATCATCCCTCTCGACGGTCGCCCCCATACCGGAATGCTCCAGTGGAACGGCGACCCCCGAGGACGGTGGGAGGGCGACACGCTGGTGGTCGAGTCGATCAATTTCGCTGATCGGTCGGGATATCGTTGGGCGAGCACCTGGCGTCACCCGAGCAGCACGCTGCACATGATCGAACGGTTCACGCGGGTCGATGCCACGACCATCGACTACGAAGCCACGATCAGCGATCCCGTCCGTTTCGAACAGCCATGGACGGTTCGCATGCCCTTGACGAGCGATCAGTTGGGACGCGGCGTCACGTCAGGCCAGGTCTTCGAATACGCCTGTCATGAAGGCAACTACGGCCTGGCCAATATCCTCCGCGGCGAACGTGTGGCACAAATCGCGGAACAGCGCTGAGAATCCACGGAGCGACTGCCTACGTCACGGTCGCGGCTGCTGGATGGATTGCTTCCCGATGTGCTAGCTCGTGTGCTGGCGCAGAAACTCGATCATGCGTGGCCATGCCTGCTCCGTCGCACGCATGTTCGCTCCGTCCCGATCGGACTGAGCTCGGAGGAACCCGTGACCGGCGCTGTCGTAGATGATCGGCTCGTACGATTTTCCAAGTGCCGTCATCGCCTCGGTCGCCGCCGGTATCGTGGCGTTGACCCGCTCGTCGTCTCCACCGTAGAGTCCGAGGACCGGCGCGACAATGCCTTCGAAGGCGGCCGGCTCGCCGAGTGATCGGCCGTAGTACACGACCGCCGCGCTCAGGTCAGGCTGGGCCGCGGCATACGTGAAGCTCGTGCCACCGCCCCAGCAGAAACCGATGGCCGCCACCTCGCCATTCGCGGCGGGGATCTCCAAAGCATACGCGCGAACGGCGTCGAGCCGAGCGACTGACTCCTCGGGCGTCAGCTCCCTGACGAGACTCACCGCCTCGTCTCGGCCCGACAGCGAGTCAGTGCCGCCGCCGTCAGGCCCCTTGCCCGACAGCAGGTCGGGCGCAACGGCGATGAACCCATCTGCGGCGAGTTGATCGGCGACGCCCCTAATCCAGTCGGTCATCCCGTAAATCTCCTGAATGACGATCACGACTGGCGCTGGGTCCGAGCGTTCCGGATAGACGACCCAGGTCGCGATAGGGTACTCAGCACCGGGAAGCGTCACATCGACCCATTCGCCGTGCCGCGGCGATGTCTCCAGTCGGGCCGGCGCCCCCTCCTCGTTCGGCGGTAACGCCGACGCCGTCGGCATACTCTCCGGCATCGGTGCGGCGGTCTCTGCCGACGGCTCCGGCTCAGCTGCCTGTTCCATTGGTGCTCCACATGCCACCGCCGCCGTCATCAACAGAATTCCTGTCAGCTTGCGATCCAACATTGTTCTGGCCCCTTCGTCTCGGATGGTTGTCGCTCTCGGCACCGGGTCCGGTGCCCACCGGGCCGAGGTTACCCGCAATACGCGCGCCAGTGCAACTCACTTTGCCGCGCGTTATCCTCTTGTGACCCTCTTTGTATCCTCGTTACTCAGTATTCAATATTCGATGACCTCGCCGGGTAGAGGCGGGGCAAGCGGCGGCGGACGACGCAGGGTCGTGGCCTGCTCATAGTCGTAGGCATAGCCGATCAGCTTGCCTTCGTCATACGGTCGTCCCAGGAAGGAGATGGTCATCGGAAGCCCCTGGGTGCCGAACCCCATCGGCACCACAATGCCCGGAAAGCCGACAGAGCTGTACCCCGCCAGCGTCGAGGGGCTGGGGACATCTTCGGACGGAACGAAAGTGGGGTCATCGACGGTCCCGGTCGGATTGCGGATCGGCGGGGCGAAACTGGCATGGTAGGGAAACACCAGAGCATCGAGATTGTAGCTTGCGAAGAGTTCCAGCTTCAGCTGGGTGTTCCTGGGCAGGACGGTGTCGATCAGGTCGACATAATCCGGATCGTCGACAGAGGTGGTACTGGCACGAGTCAGCAGATTCACAACCGACGGCTCGGCGGGGAACGCTGACTCGGCCACCTCTGTGTCGTAGCGCTCGAGAAACTCCGCCACCGTCTTTGGCACGTCGGGTCCAAAGGTCGCCAGATAGCCCTCCCAGTCAGCCTGGAACCGGTAGTCGGCGATTCTCCTGACGTTCGTGACGAACGACCCATCAAGGGTCACGGGGTCGACAATGTCGGCGCCCAGCTCTCTCAGGGTCTCGATCGCAGCCTCGGCGAGCGCATCGATTTCTGGATCGCCACCGAAGTAATCCCGGGCGACACCCAGCCGCGCGCCCTGGAGCGCGCCGCGCAACAGAAACTGTGAGTAGTCGAACTGCTCGGCCAGGGGACCCACCGGGTGATCGGCGTAGACGATCGCATTGAGGTGGTCAGGGTCGCTCGGGTCCGGTCCAGCGATGGCGGTCAGCAACATCGCCATGTCGGCGACCGTCCGGGCCATCGGACCGGCGGTGTCGAAGTTCAGATTCTTGGGCGCGATGCCGTCTCGGCTGACGAGGCCGGTGGTGGGTCTCAGACCGACGATGCCGTTGAACGATGCCGGTCCCCGGACCGACGTGCTGGTATCGGTTCCAACCGCGACGACCGCGAGATTGGCCGCCACCGCCACCGCCGAGCCACTGCTCGAACCGCCCGCGCCGCGACGTGCATCGTACGGATTGATGACCTGTCCATCGACCGAGTTGTAGCTGTTCCCCCCCGCGAATTCTCCCAGCGACGCCTTGCCCAGGATTAACGCTCCGGCCTCTCGCAACGCGCGAGCGAGGTAGGCGTCGTCCAGGGGCACTGCATCCTTCAAGATGGCCGATCCGTTGGTTGTCGGCATATCGTCGGTATCGATGTTGTCCTTGAGCACGACTGGGATACAGTGCAACGCGCTCCGCGGTCCGCTGGTCGCCCGCTCTTCATCGAGCGCCCGTGCGGTTTCGACCGCGCGCGGATTGACGGTGATGATGCTGTTCAGACGCGGACCGGCGTCGTCATACGCTGCGACGCGGTCGAGATACAGTTGTGTGAGCTGCTCGCACGACACCCCGCCGGCATCGAACGCGGCCTGGATGTCAGCGATCGTCGCCTCTTCCAAGGTGAACACTGCAGCCGGCGGCTCGGCTGGCGGCGGCACGCATCCGCTCGAGCTGAGCAGGAACACTGCGCCGACCACGCGACAACGAGAAGATCGACTCGGCATTCTCCTGATAGATCGTCCGCACCGTGGGAGGCGGTGCGTCTCTGTCTCAGCGCCCCAGGTAGTCTTCGTCGCTGACCGGTTCCTCCCAGGTGGCGTCACCGCTGATGAAGGTCAGCTGCACCATGTGCTCGTCGGGCGCCGCGCCGTGCCAATGCACCACGCCAGCACCAGCGTGGACAGGCCGTCCCGGCACCAGCTCTACCATCTCTTCTCCGCGAATCTGGGTGCGACCGCGACCCTCCTCTGCCATCAGGATCTGCCAGTTCGAATGGCTGTGCCAATTCGACCGAGAGCCAGGCTCGAAGCGAAGACGGAGCGCTCGAATATCCGAGGAATCTGGCCGGCTGGGCGAGCCGCCGACGAAGTTGGTCTGTGCGGCGGTCGTTGTTGATTGCTGACCGAACACAACCCATACGAACGCCATCGCGCCAACGCTCGCGAGCAACAGGTGAACGCGAGTCCGAATCTGAACGTTCATACTCTTCTCCTTGCCGGTGGGAGCCACGTAGCCGCGCCTCATCCAGGATCCCACTTTGTAACCGAGTGCTCCGTACGCGGATCATACGAACCGGCGAGGCCGCGTCAAGCGGACCTGTCGGGACCGGCAGACGGCGACTCGACCTACGCCCTCCGTATGGCCGGTCATGGTATCTAGACGACTGCTAGAAAATCGCCAGCGCGTTGAGTGGAGAACCGGTACCGCCTTCCACGGCGAGCGGCGACGCCACCAGCATGAACTCCCATCGGTTCAGCTCGGCCGCGGTCTCAGCGAGGGCTTCGAGGTCCTGGTTGTCGAACAGGTCGACACCCATCGCCACAATCGTGAGGATGTGCACCGGCAGACCGACACCTTCGACCAGCGAAGGCGAGACATCCGCCGCCACGTCACTGCCGAGGAAGGACACATCCCGTGCCTTGACCCAAGGCATGGTGGACGCATGCAGCCCGGCCGCCGACTGCGATACCGCCCAGGCACCGACGTCGGCACGACGCGCCCACCGTCCGGTGCGGATGAAGATCGCGTCTCCGGGGCGCACGGTCACGCCAGCCATCTCCTCCCAGGCATCCAGATCCTCCATGTAGATCGGTGTCCCGGGCTCGAGATACGGCACCCGCGTGAGACGGGGTATGTCGAACAGCACGCCGCGCGTGACGATGCCGCCCTGCAAGTTATCAATGCCGGCGTTGGCGCAGCCGCCCGCGCCAATGGTGTCCTGCGAGACACCGTTGTACATCTGGCCGTTGTGCATGATGTGACACAAGGCATCCAAATGGCTGTGCGAGTAGCCGTGATAGCTAATGTCGTAGGTGTCGCTGACCGCGCCCATGAACCTCGGTTCGGCCGCCGCATCGGGAAGTCCGTTCATCCGATGCCCGAAAGGTCTGGGGACGTCCTCGGCTTCATCCACAAGCAGCCGGTGCGCCAGTGACACGGTGATCCCCTCTGTGACCAGCGACGCTGCCTCCAGTCGTTTCGCCGGTGTAATCAAGTTCGCCGCGCCAAGCTGGTCGTCAGGACCCCAGCGACCCCAGTTGGAAAGTTCGTCCATCAGGCGCTCGATGTCAGCCTGAGTCAGGTCGTGCGACTCCGGGGACACCGTCGGAGGCGCGTACTCCGTGACCGCCGGCATGGCCTCGTCGACCGCCGCGACGTCGGGGTCGCCCCCGGGCGCGCAACTCGCGACGGCAACCGTCAGGACAACCATCAATCCGTGCGTGAGAAGCCGAGCTCTCATCGACAACCTCCTCTAACACGGCGTCGAGGACATTGAATTTTATCATATCGACGGCAACCGACCCGACTACGATGAAGTCTTGGCGCATATTCGCGACTCGGCTCCCGATGTTTTGGGGATAAGCTCGGTCGTATCGACTGCCTACGCCTACACCAAGAAACCTTTCCTATCCGGTTAACGCCCATGACCGCTACATGTAGGGTGCCGCCACTCTCCCGAGTAAAGCTCGGCATAGGTTGGAGCAGAGGTGTCGCCCGCGATGCCGAGCAATGAGCGGAAGGCGTGAACGGGTAGAACCGCCTGTTGAAGCGGAAGGTGAACTCGTTGAGGTAGGCTTGTAGGTGCTGGTGGCTAACGCCGTGGTGGATACCGATCAGCCACGTCTTCAGGTTGGCGAAAACCAGATGGATGATCGGCAGGTATTGCTCGGCAACCTCTGGATCACCACACTCGGCAACAGCGAAGTGCCCATAGCCGCGCTTACCGAGGCCGGCATAGCCGCTCCAATCGTCAGTAACGATCAGCGATCCCGGCGCTACGGTGCTCTCGACGAACCCACAGAGCGACTCGGCGCTACGGTCGAGCAAGACGGCGAGCCGAACGCGTCCGGCATAGCGTCCGTCTTTCCGGTTGTCGAGCTTGGTGCCCGGCTTTCGATGACGCACCTCGATGGCACAGGAGACGGGAACCTTGTGGTGAACACCACGGCCTTCCCCACGCGTTCGCCCGCCAACCCAGGTTTCGTCCACCTCAACATGGTTCTTGGGCTGTCCACCGATCCTGTCTTGGTTGGGCCGCACCATGCCCGAGCGGAGCTTGTGGAGAATTTGAAAGGCCGTCTCGTAGCGCGAAAGACCAAGTTGCCGCTGAAACTGCACGGCGGACATGCCGGGCGTCTGACTGGCGACCAGATAAGCGGCCCAGAACCAGACGTTCAGCGGAGTGTGGCTACGCTCCATCACTGTTCCCACCGTCAGCCCGGTGTTCTGGCGGCACTTGCGGCAGCGCAGGACGCCAGGGCGGTTTTCAAAGTGGAACGGCTCTCCCGCCGTGCCGCAGTGCGGGCAGGCAAAGCCGTCTCCCCAGCGGGCTTTCTCCAGGTAGGCGGCGCAGGCCGCATCATCGGGGAAAAGTCGCTGGAACTCGGGTAGCGAATGCGGGAATGGGAGATCGGCGCGGTCGAGAACATCCATGGCGCGCTCCCCTATATCCGGTTTGCGCCCATTCTAGCCCTAGTGGGTGTGGGTGTAAACCGGATAGGAAAGCAAGAAACTTTCCATCGATGTAAAAATCATGCTGCCCGATACCTTGGTCGTCCTCGGGGGCAATCTCGCGGCCAGCGCCGAGATCATACTCCGCAAGACGGGCGTCGACATCTGCGTCGCCGGCGAGGGAGAAAAGATCTTCCTCAACATCGTCCGCAAGGCCGAAAGCGCCCGCACGTTGGACGACTATCTGACCATCCCCGGACTCGTCATGCTCGACGGCAACGGGGAACTCCGCTCGACGGGCTACGAAACGCCTCTGGACAAGTCGGAAATTTACGATTTTGAGTGGTCGGACCTGATCGATAATGCCGACATGGGCACGTACTTCCATGTGGTGGATGACGAAGACTATGACCGGAGCTGGCTGAGGCATGATCCCAGGGCCCAGGACCCAAGCCGCCGGGGCAAGCGGGTCGTCCTTCTTCCAGGCGCCAAGGGTTGCGTGGCCAGATTCACGTTCTGCCATCTTTTCGATAAGGGAATCCGTTACATCCCCGTGGAGCGGATTATGAAGCGGCTGGAAGAAGTGATCGAAAAATACAATGTCGGTTTCGTCAAGTGTTCCGATGAAAATTTCGGCACGGACCGACGATGGCTGAGGGATTTTTGCGAGGCCATAAAGAAATACGACATCCTGTGGTGCGTCGCCGGCATGCGGGTGAATTGCATAACTCCCGAACAGATCGAAATGATGAAGGACGCCGGCTGCGTCGCCATCGTCTACGGCATGGAAACCGGAAGCCCCAAGATGCTTGAGATTATGGAAAAAAGACCACGATGGAAGGCAACCGGAACGCCGCCGAATGGACCGTCGGGGCGGATCTGTGGTCGGCTGTTCAAATCATCGTCGGAATGCCCGGCGAGACTCCGGAAACGGTTCAGGAAACCGCCGACTTCTGCAAATACGCCTTGACGCTGAGTCCGACTCAGAACCCGAACGATCTGAGCATCAACTACGCCCAGGCGCTGCCGGGAACACCCATGTACGAATACGCCCGGCACAAGGGATTAATCGGGCAGGACCTGGATGGGGAAGAGGAATACCTTCTGAAAATAAGGCTTATCCCCTTGGCTCCGGGAGCGCATGATGTTGCGTGCCTTCCCACTGCTGGAAGGCCCGGATAAGGCACGGGCTGCGCTGTGATTTTCTGAGTCCGCCAGCTGAAACCGTTGCATTTCGTACGTCAATATCTAGACGAACCGGAAGCAAGGGGATAAGCCTTCTGAAAATTTCGGACCGTGACGCCCACGATGAAGTGACCACACTGAACTTCACGTCCTATCCGCGCCTGATCACCCGAAGCTGGCGGCCAAAGATCTCGATAGAGGTGAATTACGGTTACGTCCGGAAATTAGGCCTCGATGGGTATCATGACGTGATGCTCAGGGACACCAAGCATTTCAAGGCGAAACCAATAGACTCGGGCTATTACGCCAACCCGAAAAGGCTTGTATACACCAGCATGACGACCGATTCCGTTCACGGCGTCGGGGCGAAAGCGGAAGTCATTGAAAAGGGGAAACCGCCAAGCCTTTTACATCTTCTCGGGAAACGAAAGTTTGGCATGGCGCTGATCTGTTATCCGGTGGTGGCCTACAGATGCGGCGCTTCATATGGTTGATGGTCTTGTTAAGGGCCTTGCAAACAGATGGCCCGAAAGAGGCCCTGGACCTCATGGCTTAATACGTCGTCTTTCTGGCCAAAAGGATGCGGCGTAAAGTCGATTTCGCTCACACTTACAAATCACTACGCAAGATAGTCGACAAGGACCTCGGACCCTTGACCGTCGATTCCCCGGCCATGCATCCCTTGCGAAAAGGCCGTTGATGGTTCGCCCGAACGCGGCGCGACCCCGCTCAAGAATGCTTTTTCTTACAATCTCACAAACGTAGTAAACACCACATAGCTCCCTCGACACCCATGCTCCATCTCATCGTCCTGAGTGAGACCACGCTCGCGCTCCTGCTCTGGCTCGCATATTCTGGGAAGCGCCCGGGAATCCTCGACGTCCGCCCCCTGATGCCGTCCCTTATCGGGCCCCTGGAGCGGCTTTCCAGGTGGCTCCGGGCCAGGGAGCTGGCATTCGACGTCGCCCGCGACCGCCCGGAACTCCTGCCCGCCGCCGATCGTCAGCAATTGCGCCGGGTCTGCGACCCCTTCGCGGCGGCCGAACCCTGGATGAACCGCTACTATCGCTTCGAAGCGACGGACAAAGCCCTCGGGGGACTACGCCCGGCCCTACAAGCACGCCATCTGCAACAGGATTTTGCAGCGGGCGTACCTGGCCCATGCCGTCAAGCATCTGGAGGACCGCGGCGAGGAATTCATCATCTCTGGGTTTGACCGAGACGTCCTGGACATGTACCGGAATCTCTTCGACGTTCCACCGCCGGACTGCGTACGGTATTCGGTCCGCATGAGTCCCCTGATCAACGGCATCCATGCCCTGGTTGCGGCTGCTTACACTGTTTTCTGGATATTGGCCCGCATCCGTCCCTTCAGGCCCGAGCCCATCTTCCTCGGCTTCGATGCAGTCGGACCCGCGCATCATGATCGGGAAGAGGTTTACTGGCGGGAAACCAGCGACGGCGCCCCCGGCCCGGTGGTTCTTTTCTACAGGAGCGTCCGTTACCTGGACAGGCTTCGGCATCTGGCAACCGAGTGGCCGCGATACGCGATCAGCGACGGACGATTCCGTTTCCCGCAAGGAGTGGCCGCCACGGCCCGGGCGCTCAAGGACTGCTGGATGATCTATCGGTGCCTTTCCTGGCTGCCCTCCGATTATTTCTGGAACATGGCCAAGATGCCCTTGGCCCGTTTCACTTACCTGGCCCTCTTCACACGCTTCCCCTGCAAATATTTCTGGGGCCGGGACGACTACAACGCGGAACATATAATTCGCGGCCAGGAGCTCAGAAGGGTGGGCGGCACAAGCATCGGCCTTCTCCACGGCCTGCCGTCGACGCCGCCGGTGATCTGCGAACTGCGCTATATCGATTATGACGTTTACTATGTTTTCGGCAGGGACTTTCACCGCTTCTACCGTGACACTTGGCCCGAGGCCATGACCGTGAAGGTGACCGGGCGCATGGAGCTTGAGCAGGGAAGAACTCGTCCGGCTCGAACACCCCCGCCCCAGGGACATCATCTATTTCTCCTCACCGTCTCTTCAGGACATGACCGTGATCGACACCCTCGTAAATATCGCCCAGGCGTTCCCCGAGCGCACCGTTTATTTCCGGCCGAAACGCCTTGAGATGGTGGATGAAGTCGACGCCGCGCTTGACCGGCTGGCTGGCGGGCGGCCCGGCAACATCCGGGTGACCCATGAATTGGCCTACGACCTCATATTCAAGGCGAGCTATGTGCTCAGCGATCCTTCCACCCTGGTGGCGGAATGCATCCAGTTCGGCATGCCGACTTTCGCCGCCAAGTTCATCCCCGAGTGGAAGAATCTTTATTACGACGAGTTTCCCGACCTGTGCGTGGACTCGGTGGAGGCCTTCATCGAACGGATCAAAGACATAGAGGCTGGCACCTACCGCTATCCCTTCGAGGCCTATGCCGACTTGGTGGACCTGTCCGGTGCCGTCATCTGGGATACCATCCGAAGCGACCTGGGCCTGCCGCCGAAAGGGGCGGCCCCCGTTGCCGCGCCTGTGGAGACAGCGACCGGGACGCCGCCCACCGATAGCCTCATGGCCGCCTCGAAGGGCTGAAGGCCGATGTTCCCCCACGGTCTCCTGTTCCACCACTTCCACGATGGCCGCCACCCCCGGGGACAGGGATCCATATCCGCCGATACGCTTGCCGACATCATCCGTTTCACCGGCCGAGACCGCTTGCTGCCTGCGGGCGAATGGCTGCGCCGGGCCCAGGCGGGCGCGTTGGGGCCCGAAGACATCTGTCTCACCTTCGATGACAACCTTCGCTGCCAGTATGACGTCGCGTACCCCGTGCTCCGGGATCACGGGCTCACGGCATTCTTTTTCATCTATTCCTCCCCCTTGGAGGGGAAAGGCCGAACGGCTCGAGGTCTATCGTTATTTCCGGTCCACCCGCTTCGGCCAAATCGGGGAATTCTACGACAGCTTCTATCGGGCCCTCGATCAAGCTCCCGGCGGCAAGAAGGCGAAAGCGGTGCTCGATAAAGCCGATGCCTCCGGTTATCTCGCCGACAAGCCCTTCTATTCCCTTGCCGACAGGACATTCCGTTATCTCCGCGACCGCGTCCTGGGGACGGACGGATATCACCGCGTCATGGACCGGATGATCGAAGAGAACGGCATGGACACCGATGCCCTGATCCAGACGTTGTGGATGGATGCGTCATGTCTCCGCCGCCTTCAATCGGAAGACAATGTCATCGGACTCCATTCCCACAGCCACCCGACGCGTATCTCGGCCTTGCCCGAGGCCGAGCAGGTCCGTGAATACCGGGAGAATCTGTCTGCGCTGGAAGGAATTCTCGGCGCCCCGCCCACCACCGTCTCCCATCCCTGCGGCGATTACGACGCCAAGACCCTGGAGGTGCTTAAATCCCTAGGCGTGAAGATCGGTTTCCGGGCCGAGATGGACAGCGTGCTGAAGTCGCCGCTTGAATACCCCCGCGAGAACCACGCCCTTACCCTGATGCGGATGCGTGCATGAAGGTCACCGTCTTCACCAGCACCCAGCCCCGGCACCTGTCCTTGATCGAGGCCCTGGGCTCGGTCGCGGGCGAGGTCTTCGCGGTGCAGGAATGCAAGACGCTCTTCCCCGGGCGCGTCGGGGGCGTTTTCCCCAGGTCCCCGTCCATGGAGGGCTATTTCGACCGGGTCAACTCAGCCGAGCGGGACGTCTTCGGCGGCCCCAGGTTCCTGGACCCCGGGATTCGCCAGCTCGTCCTGCAACGGGGCGATCTCAACCTTCTCGAGCAGGAGGCGTTGCGGCCCGCCATGGACTCCGACTTTTTCGTCGTCTTTGGGGCCAGCTACATCAAGGGTCCCCTGATCGATTTCCTGGTGGAGAAGCGGGCCGTCAACATCCACATGGGCGCCTCCCCCTATTACCGGGGGGCGTCGTGCAACTTCTGGGCCCTCCACGACGGCCGGCCGGACTACGTCGGTGCCACCATCCATCTGTTATCCAAGGGCCTGGATTCCGGCCCCATGCTCTTTCACGCCTTTCCCCAGGCCCCCCGGGCCATGGACCCCTTCCTTTTGGGCATGAAGGCGGTCGAGGCCGCCCACAAGGGCGTGGTCGAACACTTAAAGCGCGGGGACCTTCTCGACCTGGACCCGGTGGCCCAGGACAAGGGCCTGGAGATCAGGTATTCCCGCGGCGCCGATTTCACCGACGGCTGCGTTGAGCGCTACCTGGACAACCCGCCGGTCAAGGACGCGATAAAGACGGCCATAGATTCCCGCGACCCGGGCCTGTTCCTCCGCCCCCATATCGGATGACAGCTCCCTCTCCCGCCATGCCCAAGAACCAGTACACTGCCGCGGTCATCGGTGCGGGCCGCATCGGCATGGGGCTGGAATCGGACCCGCTCAGGGTGAAGCCGGCGACCCACTTCGGCATGTGGCAAAGCCATCCCCGGACCCTTCTCGCCGCCGCCTGCGACAGAGACCCGGAAAAGCTGGAAATCGCCAAGGCCAAGGCCCCGGGAATCCGGACCTTCACCTCGCCCGATAAGCTTTTGGACGAGATCAGGCCCGACCTGATCTCCATCTCCACTTGGCGGGACAGCCACTACGACATGATGAAGCTGGCCCTCGAACACGGGGTGCCGGCCATCGTGTTGGAGAAGCCCATCGCCGAGACCATGGAGCAGGCCCGGGAGATCGTGGACGAGGCCCGCGAACGGAACATCCATCTGCTGATCAACCACCGTCGCCGCTTCGATCCCCTGCTCCACCGGCTGCGGGACGAGATGGCGGATGGCCTGATCGGCGACATCCTTCAGGTCACGTGCTTCTATGTCTACGGG
>CBDBHJ010000003.1:0-208163 GCA_965205435.1 Vicinamibacterales bacterium | reverse complement strand
TCGACCGACGAGGCATCCCGCCTGGCGGCGTTGCTCCTCGGTCGAATATGCCCAATATTCTCCGTCGTGACGCCTTGCCACGCGGGCGCCTCGCCGGTCTCGGTGACACGCGCGAGTTTCACCAGGGACTCCTAGCGCCGTGTGGCTGGAACCTTTCCAGCGATCGATTTTCGCTTGGTTCCGACGGTCGCCGTCTTGACCGTCTTCGGCTTGTGAGCCGGGGCTGTCTTCGTAGCCGACCGTTTCTTCCGGGCTGCCGCAGCCGGTTTCCGAGCGGTCCTGGGCTTGCGGGCGGTCGTAGCGCCTTTGACCTTGATAGTCGTTGTCGTCACCTCGGCGGCGGCGGCCGTTGTGCTCACGGTCGCCTTGGTTTTCCGAGTGGCCTTCGAGAGATCGGCTGCCAGGCCTTCCAGCCGCGCCTCCATCTCGGCCACTCGCTGTGAACTCTCTTCTTGGACACGTTCGAGCTCGATCTCGGCTGCTCGCCGCAACACGACTTCAGTCTGACCTCGCTCGACAGCGTCTCCAAGCTCAGCCTCCAGGCGGTCCAGCTGGCGCCTGCTCTCATGCTGTAGGCGATCGCGCTCCTGCTCGGCAAGGCGCCGCGCTTCGCGCTCTGAACGGGCGTTATCGAGCGCCGCCATCAGGCGGACCTCGACGTCTTCTTCCGACGTCTCGGGGTCAGACGTCTCAGGCTGGACCTCATCCCCTTCTGGTGGTGCCATCACAAACACGACAGAGCTATCTCGAGCGGCCGTCGATTCAGGCATCAAGGAGGCATCCGCCGGTTCGTCGTTGCTCGGAGGGGCCGACCCGAGGTCGACGGGGCTCCCCGTCGGCACGGGCATCTCGTTCGTGGTGGGGGATTCCACCAACATCCCTTCCAGCCGGCGGAGCACTTTGGTGGCCTCCGCAGATGACTCTCGGTCGAGCCGGTCCGCAGAGTCTTGCTCCCGGTGCCGCCGAAAGAAGGTGAGACTCAGGATTGTCATTCTCGTGGCCGGGGTGCCCGTATCCGTCATAGCAGCAACGATGCCAGAATCATCATCCTCCCAAATGACTGGCGGAAGCGGTAGGTTCGGTAGTGCGTTACCGACAAAACTGAAGGAAGAAACACAAGAATGAGCGCCCGGGCGCAGGGGAGCAGCTCTGGACCGCTGGAAGCCCGTGGCGAGAGCGCCACCAGCTGTCATGAACGCCTCGACTAGGCTCCGTTGAGGAAGGTCCGGAAGTTGGATTGTGTAATGCGAAGCTCAACAACTTGACCATCGGCCCCAAGTGATCCGTTGGGCTGGTCGTTGATGAGCAGTGACAGTGCGGCCGCGTCCCCGATTCTCAGGATCGCCTCCTCCTCAACCTGAAGAACAACGGTCTCATCGGGTGCCAGGAGACGCTCCACGGGCTCACCGCTATCGACGCGGACGCTCAGCCAACAGGCACGGTGGGTCCGGAGCGTGAGCACGAGACTTTGGCCCGTGTCAGCAGGTGCCGACGGTACGTCTAACGGCTCTGTCGTCTGCACCGGGCAACGCCTCCTCGGCGTCTATTGATGCTGCCGGCGCTGCGGACTCGGGCTGACCTGCCCCGGGTGGGGCCTGGGAGGGCGACGGATCGACGACCGCCACTTCTGCTTCCTCTGCGGGCAACGCTTGGGGCGTCCGAAGAAACGACGCAAGAAGCAATCCACATAGCAACCCGACCGCGAACGAGCCATACAGCAGCGGGCTCGACCAGACGTGTCGTGGCTCTGTGTCGATCGGACCTGGCGAGGCCTCTTCTGACCCGGTCGTGTCGGCACTCGCGGAGAGGAGCCGTTCTGCGTCGCGTTTGGCCGCTTCGCTGACCTCGAGCAGGCCACTGGCCACGTTGCGGCGAAGCCTCGCCAACCGGTCGAGCTCCCGCCGAGTCGCCTCGAGACGGTCAGTGCCTTCTGGGACGTCTTCCGCCATTGTCTACCGTGGCCTCAAAGAGGGAGCCGGGCCACCACCCGAAAGCCCCGCGACTCCATCGGATTCACGACCGCCGACCCGCCGTGGAGCTCGATCACGCGCCGAGCGGCGGCCAGCGCGACGGCTGCGCCGTAGCCACCCGGCCTCCCGTGGTAGCCCTCGTCAAAGAACCGCTCCAGGAGAATCTGGGGAGGAGTCATAACGTCCTGTGAGAACTCGACGACCGCGTCCGAGTCCCGGGTCATCACTTCGCAGCGGACCACGGCGGGGCGCACCTGATCGACAAGCGTGAGAATCGACTGCAGTATCCCGCCGTAGGCCATGATCAGCAAACGTGCGTCGCCAGTCAACACGATAGAGGCTTCGCTCAGGTTCGCCAGCAACCTGATACCGGCCAGACGACGCTCCGGCTGCGTGGCCTGGAACACGCGGTCGAGTAGTGAACCGATGTTGTGAGAACGCTTATCCAGCACCGGTCGCTCACCGAGCACTCGCAACCCTTCAACGATCCAGGTGGCCCGCTGGAGCTCGACCCGGGTCACCTCACTGACGGTCCGATGGTAGGGACGTCCGGCGCCCTCGGCGGACAACCCCCAGCACGACCTGGCCGCCTCGAGACTGTCGGCGACCTCACCGAGGGTCGGGCCGAGCACCATCGGCCAACCTGATTGGCGTTCTGAGGCCGGTCGTTCCGCCTCACCCGCCGCAAAGTCATCGAGCGCCAACATCAGCCGCGCTTGCTCGTCATCGACATCACATACCTGGCAGGGTAACCGTGTCAAGTCGGCTGCCTGGGCTGCGGCCAGCCACCTCGAACCAGCCACGAGCTCGTAACCGGCTCGAGTCTGGCGGACCAGTACCGGGGGCAGTAGGCCGCGTTCGCGAACGACGGCGGCCACCGGTTCGGGGACCGCGGCGAGTGCTTTGTGGGTTTGGATCTGATCAACCTGCAGCATCCGAACCGGAAGACCCGGAGCCGCGTCCGGTTCGCCAGAGTGCTGCTGTCCGGCTGGAAGCGGTGTATCGACGGCACGACGATAGACGTCGGCGAGGATGTTGCGCCGACCGCCGCGCTCGACAGGGCGGAGCGACGCGGCAAAATCTCGAGTCGACTCGTACACGGGCGCATCGGGACCTGTGCCCGAGACAAGCGCCCAAACCTGTGCCGGCGAATCGGTCGGGAGCAGCGCACGACAGATGTCGACGAGCGCCGCCAGCGAATCGCCCGAACGGCTCGGGTCCCGCAAGAACCGTATGGAACCGTCAGGTCTCAGCTCGAGGTCCTGATACGTGGGCAAGACCGTCCGGCCCGAACGTTCCAGCACGTCCGCAATCTCGAGAACAACGGCGACCGCCTCGTGCCACTCCAGCGCGACGTTCCTCTGAAGGAGGAGCGCGACGGTCACCGGACCCGAAAACAACTGAAGAGTGGCGGTCGCCTCAAATCAGGGCCGCCGACGCGCAATGGTCCCACCGACCGAGGAAGCACGTACCGTGCCGTGAGCCTACTCGGTTTCGCGCCTAAAATCGGGTCTTTCTTATGGCCCCAAACGCGTCGAATCCCGGAATTCTTGCAGGGACCGGACTTTTTATTTATACCTGTCAAGAACTCGATCGCCGTCCGGCCGACCGGGTGATCCTGAGATCCGTCATACTCGCGTCGGAACGAGATTCAAAACTGAAACATCAGTTTCAGCTTTGCAAGGTCAGAGTGAAACCGAAGCGTCCACGCCGGCAAGGATCAATACTTACCAGCCCACAATCGGCATTGGAGGACCGATTCTGTTTCGGAACGCCTGGCACGGCCTGTGCACGATGGCGGGGAGAAAGACCGCAGAATGTCACTCATCAGTCTCGCCTTCTTTAAACGTGGCTCAGCGGACAGCGACCCTGCCGATTCCGAGCAGGATCGAGCTGAGAGTGGCAAGGATGCACAGAACGGCAACGGTGCGGCGCCTTCTGAGGAGCCGGTAGAGAGCGACACTTCGCTCGCCGTTCGTCGACTGAAAAGCATGCTGGGGGGCGACACCGACACCGCGGAGGAGGGGTCGGGTGCGTCCGAAACCGACGCCGTCGACGAACCGGAACACACAGAGACACCAGCCGACGCGGTTTCGATCGCGGCCGAAGAGACCACCCCCACTTTTCAGGACGACGAGCAAGCCCCAGGTTCGGCCTCCGGACGATCGTCTTCAGAGCAATCCTCGGAAGCCGAGTCAGAGCCGTCCTCGGAAGCTGAACAGGAAGACGCGTCAGCCCACGAATCCGATCTGTCGGAGCTTCGGTCCAGAGCTGAGCAGGTGGAACAGAAGCTCGCGCAGTTGCAGCAGGAGGCATCTGACGAGATAGAGGAGGCGCGCCGCCAGGCCGGAATCGCGCATGCCGCACAGGTCACCGAACTCGAGACGCGCGCGGCGGAGCAGCTCGAGGCTGCGGTTCGCGAGGCGCAGACCTCGGCGCAGGCCGAACGGTCGAACGCACTGGCTGAAAAGGCGCAACAGCACGACGAGGCTCTGAACCAGGTTCGATCCGAGGCGGCGCAGGCCCACAACACACTGGCACAGCTGCAAGGAGAATTTTCCCAACTCCAGAAACAGATGTCGGACCGCGTGGCGGAAACTCGCCGCGAGGCCGAGACGGCACAGGCCGAGTCGAACCAAGCGCTGGCCGAACGGGCGGAGCAGCACGATGAAATCGTGGCCCAGCTGCGCTCGGAAGCCGAGCAAGTCAAGGGCAATCTCGCCCAGCTGCAACAAGAGATGTCCGACTTGCTGGCGCAGGCACGCCTCGAAGCCGATGCCACACAGACAACTCAGTTCGCCGAGATGGAAACCCGCGCCGTCGAGCAGCTCGAGACCGCTGTCCGCGAGGAGCGGGCGGCCGCCCAGGCCACGCTCTCGCGCGCGCTGGCCGAGAGTGCGCAGCAGCACGACGAAGCGCTGGCCCAGCTGCGCTCGGAGGCCGAGCAAGCCAAGAGCCAGCTCTCCCTGCGGCAACAAGAGATGTCCGACTTGGCGGCACAGGCACGCCTCGAAGCCGATGCCGCACAGACAACTCGGTTGGCCGAGATGGAAACCCGTGACGCAGATGAGCTCAAGGCGGCTGTCAGCGATGCTCAGGCACAGGCCGAACTGAACCGAGCGCTCGCTGAGCGCGCGCAGCAGCATGACGAAGCCCTCGCTCAGGAGCGTGCCGCCGCGGAAGAGGCTCGGTCGACATTGGAACAGGTGAAAGCGGAGCTCGCGAAGCGCCAGCAGCAGATGCCGCAGAAGCTTGCGCAGACCAGACGCCAAGCCGACGACAAGCACGCGGCCCAGGTCGCCGAGCTGCAGGCCCGCGCGACAAAGGAGCGCGAGGCAGCGATCAACGATGCCCAGGCGAAGGCACAGCGTGAGCTGACACGAGCGCTTGCCGAGCGGGCGCAGCAGCATGATGAATCCCTCGCTCAACTGCGCGAGGACGCCGAACACGTCCAGTCGGACCTGGCGCAAGTTCGGGCGGAGCGCACGCAGCTGCAGCAGGAGCTGGCGCAGCAGGTTGGCGAGGCGAGCCGTCAAGCCGACGAGCATGCACAACGCACGTTGCCGAGCTACAGGCACGCGCATCAGAAGAGCTCAAAGCGGCCGTCGCCGACGCGCGGGCAGAGGCTGAGGGCAAGTTCGAGCGCGCCCTGGCCGAGCGGACCAAGCAGCACGACGAGGCACTCGCTCAAGTGCGCGAGGATGCCGAACACGTCCAGTCGGACCTGGCGCAGGTTCGGGCGGAGCGCACACAGCTGCAGCAGGAGCTGGCACAGCAGGTTGGCGAGGCGAGCCGCCAAGCCGACGAGCATGCGACGCACGTTGCCGAGCTACAGGCACGCGCATCTCAAGAGCTCAAAGCGGCCGTCGCCGACGCGCGGGCACAGGCTGAGGGCAAGCTAGAGCGCGCGCTGGCCGAGAGGACGAAGCAGCACGACGACGCACTCGCTCAGGAGGGTGCCGCCGCGGAAGAGGCTCGGGCGACGTTGGCACAGGTTCGGGCGGAGCTCGCGCAGCTCCGGCAGGAGCTGGCCGAAGAGATTGCGGAGAACAGACGCCAGGCCGATGCCAAGCACGCCGCGCAGATCGCTGAGCTGGAAGCTCTCGCGGCCGAAGAGCTGGAGGCGTCCGTCCGCCACGCCCGGGCTGAGCTGGACCAGGCGCTTGCCGAGAGCACCCGGCACCACGAGGAGGCGCTGGCCCAGGTTCAAGCTGACACAGAGAAGACGCAGGCCGAGCTTGGCAGGCTTCAGGCCGAATTCTCAGATCGAGTCGAGCAAGCAAGCCAGGAGGCATACAGAGCCTACGGAACGAGGCTGGCTGAAATGGAAGCCAGAGTGAGTGCGACCCGTGAAGCGCATGCTGCGGCTGAGGCGTCGTTCGCCAGCAAGCAGGCCGAGATGGCCGAGCAGCACAGGGATGCGCTGGCCAGAGTTCGCTCGGATGCAGAACGGGCCGAGGCGACGATCGAGAGTCTTCAGGGTGCTGTGTCAGACCAGGTCGCGCAGGCGCGTCGAGAGGAAATCACGACTCAGGCAGCCAGGCTTGCGGAGGTCGAAGCGCGAGCGGAGGCCGCGCTCAAGACGTTGCAGCAAGAACTGGCCGACCGTGTCGAGCAGGCCCGGCGGCAGTCTGATGCCCAGCATCGGTCCGATCTCGAACAGTTCCGTGCCCAAGCTGAGGCAACCCGCGCCCAGGAACAGGCGCGGAGTGCACAACGCCACGGCAAGGAGCTCGCGCAGGTTCGTGCCGAGACGGAGCAAATCGTCCAGGCACGGCGGGACTTGGAAGCCCAGCAAGCCCAACAGCTGACTGAGCTCGAGTCGCGGGCGGAAGAACGACTTGCCGCCGCAGTCCACGAAGCACGATCTGAGGCCGAATCGAGGCGGGCTCAGGCCGAGGCGGATTGGGCGCAGCGGCACGAGGCCGAGTTGCGGCGGGTCGTCGCCAGGAGCGAGCAAACGCTGGTCGCTCAGCTCGAGGCGGCCAGGAAGGAATCAGAGCGTGCGCGTGACGACGCGGTGCAGGCCGCGACGGAATCGGCCGAGCTCGCGGCCCAACGGACGTCTAGAATCTACCGTCGCCCAGGTCCGCGCGGAAGCCGAGCGAGCGGTGGCCAAGGAACTCGAGGCGGCGCACGCCAAGGCCGAAGAGCGCCGACGCCGCGCAACGGAGAAGGCTCGGGCCGTCGCCGAGTTGGAAGCGGCTCAGGCCCTTGAAGATGCCCTCGAACGAACAATCTCAGACCGCGAGCTGCGGGCTCGAGTGAGGGAGCCGGAATCCTCCGACGAAGAGCCGAACGAAGGCAACGTGGTCCGTCTTCTGAGAGACGTCGACGGCGCCTGAATCTCAGCGCCAGCCCCTGGGCCTCTGCCTCAGTCTCGCTCTCCCTATCGGAGGTTGGGTTTCGCACGAACGTCGGGTACAGGAGGACTGGCCCTACCGAGAAACCGGCACGCCGGTCGTGTCGATTTCTGTACGGATCGTCTCAACCGGGCCCATGCCCATGACCTGCACCACCACGTCCTCGTCCTTGGCGCCGTCGTAGTGGCGGAAGCCGGCTGGGTGATACATCAGGCCGCCCTGACGGATCGGAATCATCCTCTCGGCATCGAACACATCGCCCTCACCGGTCCACCAGGTGCCCTCGAGGACGGTGACCCAGCGATCCTGTGTGTGATAGTGGGGTCGAGTGTGTCGGCCGGCCTGGAATCGAATGCGCGTGACATACATTCCAGGCTCTGAGGCGGAACCAAACACGCGTCCACCGTCGACTGTCTCCTCTGGCTGGAGCCGCAACTTGGCATCGTGGACCAGCGCCTCGGGGAGGTCCTGCTGGACGCGGCCCATGCTGACCGGCGTGAGAAGAACGACGCAAGAGACAACACCGACACACCACGTCACGGTTCGAGAGTCCACGTCTACCTCCTCCGGTGAGCCCTATCACGTCACGGAACGCCCACGACACCCACGCCGTACTGGTATACAAGCCGAGCACCGCGTTCGGCGGTGGCGGTCAGAAGAATGACTCCGCAGGTTCCAGCGATCAGAAAGACACCGCCCAACCCACGATGACCTCGGGACAGTCGCCCGTCCAGCAGCCGAGCACCAGTCAGCGCGGAAAAGTAGAGGGTCGTCCACATTGCCCAGGCCCAATGCTCCTGGACGATCGCGTGCGCCATGCCCGGGGTGAATACCGTTGCGGCCGCATCTCTCCCCGAGAGATACGTCACCAAGAGGAATGTCGAGCCAAGTGCATAGAAACCGGTGGCCCGCCGAGTGTGTGTCGCGTCGCGCCTGAACACCGCAAGGGCATCGACGACGACCGCAGCCACCAGCAGAGCAATCGGAAAATGGACGAGCATCGGATGCAGGTTGGGTGCCCAGTCTGGGAGCCACAGTCGGCCGAATGGCATCAGGGGGCCACTCGCCAGGCCGATACGTGTGGCCACGCCCTCAGTTCATCGATAGCCCACTGATTCGACTCCTCGACATGACATCCGGTGCACGGATTGGGCACGCCGTAGCGCTCGGTCATCGCCGGTGAGATGAAACTGAAGGTGTGGCTCCGCACATTCACGCTGCCAACGGTACGTGCAATCTGCGGCATATGGCACGCCACACACCGACTCCCCTCGGAGTCCGCCGCATGTTGAGTGTGACGCGCAAGTGATGCGACTGGACCGGGCTGCAGCTGGGGATCATGACAGGTGAGGCAGACCTCGTTGCCCGGAGCGATCAGGTCGGCGTCGAGCTCCGTCCCGTGGACATCGTGGCACCCGGAACAGGTCACGCCCTTCACATACATCTGGCTCTGGACGTAGTCGTTTCCCTGCATCCGATTCTTATGTGCCGAGCCATCGGGCCAGTGAGTGAAGCTCTCCTCGCCGAGGTGATGCTCGTCAAGTCGCCAGTAGTCACTGAGCTGGGAGCCCGGTCGATACCCGACGGGCCAGTCGTAGTACAAGTCCCCAACGGGATTGATACGCGGCTGACCTTGGGAGTGGCATTGGATGCAGATGTCGGTCGCCTGAAGCGGATCGAGACGGGCGGGATTCACGATGTTCCCGTTGACCGGTTCCGAAAGGTGTCGCTCACCTGGGCCATGGCAGGCTTCACACCCGACGTTCCACTCGGTCGGCGTCTTGGTCTCGATGTCGTAGTTGACGGAGTGACACCCATCACACAGCGGTCCGGTGGGGCGTTGCATCTGGTCGTCCGGGTAGAAGTCAGCCCACCAGTCTGCGCCCGGCTGCGGATGATACCGTCGCCACTCTCGGTTGCGAACATCCCACTGGGCCGGGAACACAAACAGGTCGTCCCCGATTCGGGTGAAGTAACGCTGCTTCCACTTGCTCCCGTAGGTGAACGCAACATCATCTGGACGAAACGTGACGAGTGGATTGTCGGTGTCGAAATCGGCCAAAATCGCCGATGGCCGTTCGCGCGGATCTTGCAGCACGTTTGCCATGAGCGTGTCTTGCCACCGCGTGTAGATGTCGAGGTGACAGTCCCTGCAGGTAGACGACCCGACGAATGCGCCGATGGTATCCTGCGCCACGGACGGGGTCTGTGCTGGCGAACACCCAGATGAGAAGAGGAGCAGCAGAAGTGCAGGAGCGACGAGTCCTGACCGCGCGCTCGCGCGGTTCGAAGCCGTGGGCATATGGCGCATCCTACCATCGGGACGTCCGCAGCCGGGACATTCGCTGGGGCGCGCGCATGCGAACGACGTGTTTACCGGTGATTGTCCTGGCGATCGTGGGCATCACGGCGGCGCCGGTGTTCGGTCAGGGGAGCGAAGGACGTTGTCTCGTCCTGTGTGCTCCCGACATCAAGATCGAGCCGACGCTGACGTTCGAACCGATCTTCCGACGTCCGAGTGTCGAAGCGCTCGAGGACGGAAAGGTGGTCGGAACCGATCAACCCGAGACAGAGAGCGTGTTCGAGCTGATCATGGCTGTCGGAATCCCCACTCAGATTCCGCGTGTCGGGTTTACCGTGGAAACAATCTTCATTCCGTCAGGGGAGGCCAGCGCTAATCCGTTCACCGGAGCGACGGCCGACGAGCTTGGACGACCGTCCTTGCGGGGTAACGAGATCGAAGTCGAGCTCGAGCTGAACCTTGGGGTGCTGGAGCCGGAACAAACCGGTGGCTGGGTCGAGTCCCACTTCGACGTCGTCGACAAGATCAGCGCCGCCGAGCGGCCCAGCGACACGAGTGCCTACACCCACAAGCTGAACTTCGAGTGGGACACGGCATTCCTCGTCTTCAACTGGTTGCCCGAGGGCAACTGGCTCCGCCACGTCGAAGTAGAAGGGTCGTTGGACTATGTGGCGACCGGCCTGCCGAGACGTGGCGACGTTATCGACGGTCGGGAACGGTTTCTCGATAACGACAGTCCTTGGTCGTTTTCACTGGTGGTCGTCTTTCCGCTCGCACCCCTCGTTCCCTGAGTGGTGTCGAATCCAAGACCCTTTCGGTGGCAGCGGTACCAAAGCCCAAGGCTCGAACGAGTCCGTTGCGGAACAGGTCGCGCCGGCTCACGATTCAGACCACGCTCCCCTGCTCATCAAGGATCGGCAGATGACGGATTCGATCGATCTTCATCAGATCGCCGACCGCCGACAGACGTGATCGTCATGTCCTCAATGTCGGCAGCGGCTCGCCGGAAGGCACAAACCTGAGGGCCACGCCGTTGTTGCACCATCGCTGCCCGGTCGGAGGCGGACCGTCCGAGAAGAGGTGGCCTTGATGGCCGCCACATCGGACACAGTGATACTCGGTGCGGGGAATAATCAGCTTCCAGTCTCGTTTGGTCTCCAGTCGACCCTCTATCGGGGCGAAGAAGCTGGGCCAGCCGGTGAAACTCTCATACTTGGTGGCTGCATCGAAGAGCGGGAGATAGCATGCGGCACAGATGTAGTGGCCCAGCCGTTTCTCGTCGTTCAGTGGGCTACTGTTCGGCCGCTCGGTCGCCTCCTTGAACAACACCGCATAGGCGTCCGGAAGCAGCAACGCACTCCATTCGGAGAGCGGCTTCTCGAGTGCGGTAATCGTCTGGCCGAACGCGTGAATCGATGTCAGAAAGGGCGCCACCACGACACCCGTCAGCGTCCCGAGAAGATGCCTGCGGGTCACATTGACCTCCCTGCTGAACGCGTCAGTCGTGCCGACACACCGAACACGCATGCGTTCACTGCCGTTTGACGTTCCGGAACCGACCGAAGTTTCAGCCCAAGTGCCCCAATCCCAGAAACCGGCCCCGCGACAGGCAGGCTGAGGGCCGCACACAGTGGATACTAGCCGGATTCAGGCCGTTTTTCACCGATCCACCCGGCCTTGCAACACGCGGCCGGACAACGTCTCAACGATCGGTTGCAGGATCATCGCCCCGCGAACTCGGCCGGGCGGATTCGTGCTAAGTTCACCTGCTGTGCCCCCCGACTCAGAAGAGCCTCGGCGATACGTCGATCTGGAACGCCGAGAGGACCGGTTCATCATCTACGTCCGCGACACACGGGAGCTGATCGAGGCGTTGAACACCCACACCCGCCAGCTGACCTTCCCGGACACGCCAGTCACCCGGACGGTCTATTTCGGGGATGTCGCGCGAGGACTCCCACCTGGCCTGTCGATCAAGGCCCGCTCCTACGAACGTGAACGTCTCCCTGGACGATGGGATCTGGTCTCCGAATCAAGGTTCGAGCTCCTCGAAATCAAACGGACGGTGGACGTTGGCCAGACGCCGCGAGCGTCGTCGAACCAGCGGCGCCAGAAGCGCGCGAAAAGCAAGCATGAGAGAACGCGGGACACGATGGTTGAGATCCTCAAGCTGTCGGGATCGATCCTCGGCCGATCGATATACAAGTCGAAGAAACGCAAGCCAAGCATTACCCTCACCGACCTGATGCGAGTCATCGGAGACCCGAAATCCGCCCGTAAAACGATCGACAAAGAACTCTATGTCCACCTGCTTGAAACCGTCGGTCCGTTTGAGGATTTCAGCTGGCTCCCGGTGATCGGGACGGAGTACGAGCGGACTCACTTCGTCACACGGGATGAGCAGTACCAGGATGTCTTCCGCGCCACCCTGGATACCCGCGTCACGCACTATGCGTTCGACACGAATGGCGACGGTCACGTCGGCGTGCCGGTCGGCACGGAGGACTTCTCCCGCTTCGAGGTCAAACTGGACGAGGCGCGCCTCGCCGACACAGAGCTTGGCGACTGGCTCGACCAGACGATCGTCGCTTTTCGCGCGTTCCGGATCCCGTCCAAGAAGTACCGCGGTATGACCCTCCGCTCGGTATACCAGACCCGGCGCGAGGGACTGCGGAACGAGCTCCCCGGATTTCGTGTCTACGCCGAGTTCGCGAGTCGCCCCGTCCGATATCGGGACCATGAGCACTACGTCAATCTCGCTCGATACATTCAGAGCTCCAAGACCTTTCGGCTCTATCGCGACGAGCCGCACCTGCTGGAACAGCACGAACACTATGTCGAGGGAACCCACAAGGGCCTGTCCGTCAAGATCAGCGGCAGTCAGCTCGACTACTGGAGGAATCGGAAGCAAATCGCAGACACACCGATCGCGATCTTCCGAGAAGACGCTCGGCCGGTGACGAGCGTCCCGCTCACGTCACGCCAGGATTTCGACAACGCGACCGGCGTCGCGAAGATGAAGAACCGCGAATCCCACTACATCCGCTCGCGCTGGTTCCTGGTGGAGAACCGGCGCTCGGGGCGAGTCTACAAGGTAGGCCTCGAGCGACGGATCCGCGGCGGAGGGCCGGCCATCTACTTCGCGACGGTCGAGTACGTTGGACGTGCGCGCGGCCGCCCGCTCTTTGACCAGACGCCGATCATGAAAGATCTCGCGGCACTGTTTCGTTTTCTACGCCGCGACCCGCTCTTGAAGCCGTCCTAGTGTCCTGTTCCATCGTGGGCGTCGCGAAAGACCTGCATGGCGTCGCTCAGGCTGTCTGCGTCACCGACCAGCACGACGGTGTCACCCGCACGATAGTGGAAATCTGACTCGTGCTGATAGATCGGCTTTCCGTCGCGGACGACGGCGACCTGGACGGCACCGGTTCGACGACGGAGCTCCAGTGTCGTGGCGCTGGCACCGATCGCCGGCGCGCCTTCCTCCACTTCGACGAGCTCCAGGGCATCGTGAATCGCGAGGTGTTTCAACGCATCCAGCCGGAGATCGGGTGCGGCCGTTCCACGGAGCAGTCCGTAGTGCTCGGTCCGGACCGATTCCAGTTCCCTCCAGATCCGGTTGATCGGAATCTCGTAGCTCTCGAGCGCCTTCGCGAACAGTTCGAGCGACGCCTCGAATTCCTCGACCACGACGTCATTCGCCCCAAGGGTTCGGAGTTCGTCAATCGCGCGGATGTACCGAGTCCGTACGACGATCCGGATGGAAGGATTGATGTCGCGAGCCAGGACTACGCCTCGCCGCTCTTCGGTTGGCGAGGAGATGGCAAACACGATGGTGCGGGCCTGGCGCAACCGCACGTGGTCGAGCACCGAGTGACGTGTGCCATCACCAAAGACCACCGCAACGCCATCGTCCCGTGCCTGTCGCACCAGCCGTGCGTTCTGTTCGCATACGACACACGGGATGCCGGCGGCCTGGAGGACGCGGGCGAGATACCGGCCAGCGAGACCGTACCCCACGACCACCGTGTGGTCGTTGAGAGCCTCGACAACCCCGGCATCCGGCACGCCTTGAAACCGGTCGGCCCCTCCAACGCGCCCGGCCAGATTCTCTGCCAAGGGCCGCGCCAGTTGAATGAGGAACGGCGTCGCCATCATCGAGAGCACGGCTGCGCTCAGAAACAGCTGGTAGTCGCCCTCGCGGAACAACCCCAGCGGGAGACCCACCGCCGCCAGCAGAAAGGAGAACTCCCCGATCTGAGCCAGGCTCAATCCGCTTATCAGCGCGGTGGTGAACACTCCACCCAGTGCCAGGACCGAGACAAAAACGAAGGAGACCTTGAGGACACACAGCAGCACCGTCAGGGCACACAGCACCACGAATTGATCGACGACCGTCGGAATATCGAGCAACATCCCGATCGAGGTGAAGAAGATCCCGCTGAACAGCGCACGGAACGGCAGAACGTCGGAGAGCGCCTGTAGCCCGTACTCCGACTCTGAAATGATCAACCCCGCGATGAACGCACCGATGGCGATCGAAAAACCGGCAGAAGATGTCACCACCGCTGCCCCAAGACCGAAAAAGCCGACACAGAGCGTGAAGAGCTCTCGGTCGCGGAACAGAACGACCCGGTCGAGCGTCCACTTGACGAGGAACCGCCCGCCGACGACCAGCACCGTCACCATCAGCAGCCCGCGGGCCAGCTCACCGCCCGCGGTGGCGACCTGCGACCCGCCGAGCCCGGCGAGAAGGGGCACCAGGAGCATGAGGGGCAGGACACACAGATCTTGGAACAGCAGGATCGAGATCACCGACCGCCCGTGGGGAGTGTCGAGCTCGGATCGGTCGGCGTAGGCCTTTGTCACGATCGCCGTCGACGACATCGCCACGAGCGCCCCGTAGAACAGGGCATGGCCGAACGGAATGCCCACCGCAAGCGCAAGCGCGGCGACGGAGCCAAGCGTCCCTGCAACCTGAAGGCTGCCTCCGACGAAGACTGAACGGGCCCACTGGCGGACGTGCGACAGCGACAGCTCGAGACCGACCGCGAAGAGCAGCAGCGCCACGCCCAGCTCTGACAGGGTGCCGATCTCTTCGGGACTATCGATCAGCCCGAGCATATGGGGTCCAACGACGACCCCTGCGAGGAGAAAGCCGACAAGCGGAGGGGCGTTCAGGTGGTGGGCTAGAGCGACGATCGGTATCGCGAGACCAACGAGGAGCAACAGGTCTCGGAGCAGTCCAACTTCAGGCATGATCCGTAGGGTCCCCTTGGTCTTGGAGGCAGTCTACCCCGGCTACACCTCGGGTCGCGCGGTCAACGACAGGATCCGCCACTGTCTGACGGAGGCGCAGATGCCAGGACGGTGTTGAAGAGTCGGCTAGTGTCCTGTCCCCGTGATTCGTGGAATAAGTTCCTGGCGCGGCGCCCGGCTGGCAAGGCGCGACGAGGGAGCAAATTGGGCATTTGTGACCGAGGAGCAACGCTGCCAGGTGGGATGCCCCGCCTGGGAATTGTTTCGCGAATCACGGGGACAGGACACTAGCAACTCACACCGTTCTGGACGTCATCAGAGACCCATGGTGGCCAATCGGTTGCCTCGGTAGACAACATGTTGGCCACGCGAACACACTACGGCCTACTTGAGGCATCTGCGAACTCTGCCGGTTGTTGCCAAAAACGGCCCTCGCTCGGCGATGCGTATGCCTCCTTCACGGTCCTCCATCCGCAAGTTCCGTTCCTCGAGAGGCTGGCAAGCTATTTGCGTTAGACGGCTGCAAAAGAATGGGTAGTCGACAGCAGAAGAGCGGTCTGCGAGATGACCTGAGAAACGCCATGGCACAAACGGAACGTCGTGAAGCTGAACGTCGAGAGGACGCGACACAGATCTCAATGGTCATCGCCGATTCGCAAGAACTCGAGGGCAAAGCGGTGAATCTCAGTGCGCGCGGCGTGCTCCTCGAGGCCCAGGGGGACATCAGTGTCTTCCTGACCATCAACGGCAAGCGGTATCGGGGACGTTTGGTGCGGGGGTTTCCGGTCGAGCGCGGGACGACGGCCTGGGCGGTACAGTTGGACCAGCCGGCCGAGGAAATCTAACCTTCCGGTGTCGGTGTTTTCAGCCCAGGTCTACCTCTCGCGGAACGTGATGAGCCCTTTCGTGGGATCGTACGGTGACACGCCGACCTTCACGCGGTCACCCGGAACAACCTTGATCCGGAACCGTCGCATCCGACCACTCAGCTGTGCCAGCACCTCGTGTCCTGGATCGCACTGCACCCGATACAGACCCCCGCTGTGAACCGCCGTGACCTGCCCCTGTAAACTGATCAGATCGTCCTTCGCCACATCCACTCCTCTCGAACCGCCGCGAGTCCACGTCGACAGCCGGCTCGCCCGTACTCAATCACGATGATCGGGTCCACTACACGTCGTAGACCCGCAACTCATCACGGTTCGTCCCACTGCCAGGTGCCTGAGCACTATGCCGGCCTGGCAGATCCACCTCTGGTCCGGTGAGGCATGCGCCTTCGACCCGATCCATGACGCAGCCGGCCTGCACGCGCGGCGGAGGCTGGCTTGAATTGGCGCGGCGAGCGACCCGCTGACTCCGCCGTCGGCGTGAAGCCGGTCACGTGTTCCTGGCGAATCGGCTTGCCGACCAGCCGTTCTATTGCGGCGAGCTGGGTGTGTTCCTCGGGCGCGGCCAGGGAGATGGCATCACCCTGTCGACCGGCTCGAGCGGTGCGCCCGATCCGGTGGACATAGTCCTCGGGCACATGCGGGAGATCGAAGTTGACCACGTGGCTGATCCCATCCACATCCAGCCCCCGAGCGGCAATATCGGTAGCAATCAGGGTATCCAGGTCACCGCGCCGGAACCCCGCGAGTGCACGCGTTCTTGCATTCTGGCTCTTGTCACTATGTATGGCAGCGACGCGACGGCCCGAGTTCTCCAAGCGCCGAACCAGCTGATTGGCGCGTGCCTTCGTGCGGGTGAAGACCAGGGTCTGCCCTACGTCGGTCCGTTGCAGCAGCACCTTGAGGAGGTCTCGCTTTCGGGCCATCGCCACAGGGTGAACCACCTGTCGGACCGCGGTGACCGGGGTTGAACGTCGCGAGACTTCCACGAGTACCGGGGTTTTGGATGATTGTCGGATGAGAGTCTCGATCTCCTTCGGCATGGTTGCCGAGAAGAACAGGTTCTGACGGGTGCTCGGGAGGTGCTGGAGGATTCGACGCACGTCAGGGAGAAAGCCCATGTCGAGCATCCGGTCGGCCTCGTCGAGAACGACAATCTCCACGGCGCCGAGATTGGCCTGCTTGCGACCGAGGTGATCGAGGAGTCGGCCCGGGGTTGCGATGAGCAGATCGACGCCCGCCGCCAGGCGACGCTTTTGCGGCTCCATGCCAACACCGCCATAGATGACGGTGCTGCGCAGTCGCAGGTGTTGGCCGTACCGTCCGGCCATCTCCCCGATCTGGGCACCGAGTTCTCGAGTCGGCGTGACCACGAGCGCGCGCGGGCGACGTGCCCTGCCTCCATCGGCCAGGTGGTGCAGCACCGGCAGAAGGAACGCCGCGGTCTTGCCCGTTCCTGTCTGGGCGCAGGCAATCAGGTCGCGTCTGTCGAGGACGACCGGAATGGCGCGCTCCTGAATTGATGTGGGGGTCGTGTAGCCCGCGCTGGCGACGGCGCGAACGAGTTCCGGGCGTAACCCCAGTTCGTTGAAGTTCATCCGTTTCGATGGCTCCCTGTCCGCGCTCACGCTATCGCGGATGGTTATCTGTGACACCCGCAGGGCGGGCGTTCATTCGTGGCTCAAGACCCTCGACGGGCGTGTGTCCGTCCGGGTGCACGCTGCGCTGCGCTCAAGAAACCGCTGGACGCATGTGCCACCACGAGGTGCCGTGCCGTCCGGCTCAGGCCGGCGGTCGGCGTCGCGGAGATTGAATAGGGCTTTGGTGAGGTCTGTGGGCTTTCGGCCCGGCAAAACGCCGAGGGTCAGCGGCAGGTCTCAAGAAAGCGGTACTAGACAGCATACACGATTCAGGATCTGAGGGGTGTGAGGACCGGGTCACACGGGGCGCTCGGCCCCGGACAGCCACGCCCTCACCCGGTCGATGGCCGCCGTCACGTTCGAGCAGTGACGCCGCAGGAATCGTTCGTCCAGCTCTTCTGAGGGATCGGCGTGCTCGATGGCCTCGAGCGCAGCGCCGCCATCAAAATCGACGTAGGCCATACGCAGAGTGAGCTCGGTGGGGGGACGGCCAAAGCTGGAGCCGGGGAGCGTCGCGACACCGGTCTCTTCAAGGAGGCGCTCACTCAACTCGAGACTCGACCGGATGCCTCGCCCGGCGAGCCGCTGTCGATGCGGGCAGAAATCGGGGAACAGATAGAACGCGCCCCCAGGAGCGGCCACTTCGACGTCGGCTTCCCGGAGGACCGCTGCGCAGTGTCGTCCCAGCGCGCGCAACACCCGACGACAACCGACGAGATAGCGATCGATGAACGGGCCGCCGGCGAACGCCGTGACCGCGGCGCACTGAATGGGCGCACTCGTGGCGGTATACGTCTCGCTGGCTACGACGGCCATGGCGTCGAGCAGCCAGCTTAGATGGTCAGGAAACGTAAAGGTGCCGAGACGCCATCCGCCTGCGCCGCACCATTTGCTCAACCCGGTGCTGATGATCGTGCCCTCCGGATAGAACTCGGCCATTGAGACATGGGTGCCAGCATGGTGGATTTCGCCGTAAATCTCGTCTGAGAGCATCACCAACCGGAATCGTCGCGCCACCTGGGCCAGGGCGTGCAGCTCGTCGGCTTCGTACGTCTGCCCTGTCGGATTGTTCGGGTCGTTGATGATCACGATCCGCGGCCGTCCCGGGTCGTGAGTGCACAACCGCTCGAGGTCGCTTGCCTGGAGCTTCCAGTGCGTCTGCGCGGTGGTCGAGACCCACCGGACGTGACGCCCGATAATGCTGGCCTGAGGAGCGTAGGAGACCCACGACGGTGTCGGGATGACGAGATCGCCGTAGTACACCATCTGGAGCAAGAACATCAGCTCTTTGGAACCAGGTCCGATCAAGACGTTCTCGGCGCGACGCGTGATCCCTTGAGCTCGACGGTGGTAACCGGCGACAGCCTCGCGTAGCTCGGCCAACCCCCGGACGGCCTGGTACTCCCTACGATGGGCGTTCTGGCGGAGCGCCTCGACAACGGGCTCTGGCACCGGAAACGGCGACTGACCGAGACCGAGTTTGAAGACTTCTCGTCCTTGCTGGATGAGCCGTTCGCTCAGCTCGTTCACCGCGAGAGTCGCCGACGATGCGAGACCACGGACGTTGAGGTTCAGATGAACATCTGGGGCGGAGAGCTGAGTCGCCGGGCTCGCGTCGGGGAACGCAGCTGCGTCTTTCGCCGGATCGGGCGGCTCCTTCGGCTTCATGAAACGGTCCCGCTCGTCATCGCGACGACGGTGGTCTGCGAGGTGATCGGACCAACGGTTGCGCTCCGTCAACTGAGAGCCGCCGGAGAGATCCCCTCAGGCGCGTAGGCACCACCGAAGCGCTCCAGGCCGAACCGGGGCCCGCCGCGCGTCGCTGGGCGGCGAATCAGTCGTCGGCCCAGGGATCGTAGGTCCCGAAGGTCCACACGTTCCCCTCGAGGTCGCGGCAGGTGTAGTCGCGACCGCCGTAATCCTTGTCGCTTGCTGGCAGCACGATCTCGGCACCGGCCGCGCGCGCCGCGTCGCAATGGGAGTCGACGTCATCGACGATGACGTACAGCGCCTGGCTGACGGTCCCGCCTCGCTCGGCCGGTGTCGCGAGCAGCTCATCGTAACCCCCTTCGTGCTCGCCAGCGGAACCGAGCATGATCATGCCGTTGCCAAACGTGAGCTGTGCATGAGCGATGGTATCGCCCTCGCCTGGCACGACCAGGTGTTTCTCGAAGCCGAACGCGCGGCACAACCAATCGATGGCCTTGATGGTCGCGGTCGTCGCTCTGGGGTGTGCCATGACGGCATTCTGATATCGCAAACCTGGAATGATGGTCGCGGTCGTCGCTCTGGGGTGTGCCATGACGACCTCCTTAGGGCACGGTAAGTCCGGCACGTCAGCACGCCGCCATCAACCTACTCGACCTCGCCCAGGCAGCCAAGACTTTGGTCCCAAGCTTGTTTGAGGCCCGCGCCTCGGCAAAGGCACTCCCGTCGGGCAGAGTACCGTACAGAACCTGTGGACGGTGCCCGAATGGCGTACCGAACGGGAAGCCCTGATCTTCGTCGCCTTCGATCGTAACAGGTCTCCCTGACGGGGCGGCACCTACCTGTCTTGTTGACGCGTCGCTGCCGGAGGACCATCCGTATCGCCGTCTCGTTCAGGACGCGCTCGAGCACAATCGGACGTCCGGACCGCTCACGGTCGTCTCCGACGCGGTCTCGGCCGGCGTGCCGGCTCAGACCGAGCTCGTCATTACGGCCCACACGTTCGAGAATCTCGACGGTCAGTTTGTCGGCATCATGCTCGTGGCCAGAGACATCGGGCTGCTGAGCTCCGTCCAGTCGACGATGGAGTCGTCACGGGAGCTCGCATCGCTTGGCCGCCTGCTGGCCGGCGTCGCGCACGAGGTCAAGAATCCGCTCAATGCGATGACGATTCACCTCGAGCTGATCAGGGAGAAACTGCTGCACGCCATGCCCTCGGCAGGGAGTGATGAGTCGTTCCACGCGCAGTCGGTGCTCGGACTCCGATCGGGGGATGGCGGGACCGACGCCGTCGCGAGTCAGAGCGCCGCGAGTGCGACGGCGGCCCCCGCCCCCGCTGCCGGCGGTGATACGCACGAGCTCCTGCGGCACGTCACAACCATCAGTGACGAGGTCAGGCGCCTCGACGATGTGATTCAAGGATTCCTCCGTTTCGTCAGGCCGGCCGATGTTGAGCTCGAGCCGGTGGACGTGCCGGAGTTGGTCGATGAGGTCTTCGAGCTGGTCAGACCCGACGCGGAGCGGATCGGAGTCCACCTCGAACGCCGCATCGGGGCAGAGCTCCCCTCTATTGCCGGGGACCGCCAGGGGTTGCGGCAGGCACTGCTGAACCTCGCGTTGAACGGCTGCCAAGCGATGTCTGAAGGAGGAACGTTGCGGGTGGACGTGAGCGCGGTCCCGCGATCGATGGTGATCGACGTAACAGATACGGGAGCGGGCATTTCCCCAGAGGCACTCGAGCGTATCTTCGAGCTGTACTACACCAGTAAGCCGGGCGGGAGCGGAATCGGGTTGTCGATGGTGTATCGCATCGTCAAGCTGCATGGTGGTGAGATCGAGGTGGAATCAACGGTCAGGACCGGTACCCGTTTTCGTCTCACGCTCCCGAGACACGACGTCCATGGTAGTGTTCAATGAGAAGGATGATGCGGTGATCGGAGTCTCGGCTGCCAACCTGGCGGGACGCCTGATCGGGCTGGTCGCGCTCGCGACGATGTCCGGCGGGTGTGCGATGCTCGGTGCCAGTGGCGGAACTCCCGCTCCCCCACTGGCGGTACCCGAGGCACCACCCCGTGTGGTGGCCGAGTTCCCCGACGATATTCCTTTCCGAGCGGCGCCCCCGATCGAGGAGGCGCCACTTGAAAAAGATCCTCTCGTCGGAACCGCGGTGGAGTCGCAGCCGATCCGCCGGCCGCCGGCCCCTCCCGCACCTGAACCGATCGTGGAGCAAACGCCCGAAGCGTCACCAGACCCGCCGCAGCTCAGGCCCGCCCCGGGGATAGACGTCGACGCGGAGAGGGTGCGCCGGGGACTGCGGACGACAGCACGGGTGCTCGAGGGGATCGACCGTACGGAACTCGACCGCACGGGCCGAGCCCAGCACGACACGGCGCGACGGTTTCACCATCAGGCGACGGCGGCCTTGCAGGCGGGTAACGTCGTGTTCGCGCACTATCTGAACGAGAAAGCGGATACGCTCGCTCGTGATCTCACTCTGCGGTGAGGGTCGACCTAGCGTGACGCCCAGCGCGCCTTGACAGACTCCCAGTCGTCCGCGAGCTGCGCCATCACCCCAATCGTGACGACGTCAACGTGGGAAAGCGCCGTGCGAGAGACGGCCAGATCAGGGATGACGCCCTGTAACACCAATCGGTCGAGGTCGGTCCGCAGCGCGGCGTTGGTACTGCCCGCACGGATCCAGCCCGCCACCGCCAGGTTCCACGCGCGCTGGAGGTCACCGGCACCACGCGTGGCCGCAACGAGCCAGTAGGCGGCTGCCGCTGATGTGGGATGCCGGGCGAGCTCGACATCCAGTCGATCCGTGAGTCGTTCGTAGAGACCGACTCTGTCACTCCGGCTGTGTCCATGCGCGGTGTGGTCGACTGCGCTCGCCCACCAGTCGACCAGCCGATCCCGGTCCGTGCCTGTGCCACTATCCTCCCGAAGGAGTCGATCGAGGATCTCGGCGGCGGGACCGAACTCGTCGCGTAGATACAGTTCCGCGGCGATTCCTAGCTCCCATTCAGTCCGTTCCATCGGGGAGAGCGAACGCGGGTCGATTCGCTGCAGTATGTCGTGCGCCGCCTCAAGCTCCGACGCCTGTCCATCCGCGCGAAACCGCTCGAGTCTCGACCGGGCGAGCACGACCGCTGAGGCATCAGATCTCGACAGCTGCCAGATGGTGTTGGCTGCAGCGATCGCCGCGTCGAACCGACCCTCATTGTAGACCCTCCTGGCGTCGGCCACCTCATCCTGCCCGACCGCCACCGCCGCCTGCCCGCCGACAAACAGAGCCGACATTACAACGCAAGTGACCGCGCGCATCGCACCACTGTAGCGCACGAAGGGCCAATATGCCGACCGGAACAACTGTCCCAACTGGGTCAAATCTACCTCCGATCCGATGTTCTCCCCTCGGAAAGCGGCGTGTACACGTGCCCGTCTCATGGCACAGGGTTTGAGTGTCTGTACTGCGATTCCTGAACCCGAGGACCAAGGAGGAAACGATGTTGACGACTCGAATCGAAATGGCACTCTTGACCGGTTTGCTCGTCCCACTCTCGGCCGGATGCGCAACGAAGTCTTTCGTGGCCGAGAGCGTCGAGGAACGCGCCGCGGTCATCGAAGGACGTGTCACCGCCGTCGAGCGGTCCGTCGAGGACGTGGCGGATGATACCCGGACCAACACCGCCCGCCTCGGCGAAGTTGACCAGACGGCAACCACGGCGCTCGACACGGCCCGGTCGGCGGACACATCCGCACGTGGTGCGGACAGCGCTGCATCGGAGGCGATCACTCGGGTTCGCTCGCTGGAGGCGGCGAACCGGCAGTTGCTCTTCGAGATCGTGTTGAGCGAAGACCACGGACAGTTTCGTTTCGCCGATACCGCCCTGCCGGAACCTGCGGCATCGAGCCTGGACGCCCTCGTGACGCGCGTACGAGACAGCGACACCTCGGCACATTTCGAGATCGAAGGGCACACGGACGAGACAGGTCCCGCAGAGTACAACCACCGTCTCGGCCTCGAAAGAGCCGAGTCCGTCAGGCTGTATCTGCACGAGCATCACAGGCTACCGCTTCACAAGATCAACGTGATCAGCTATGGCGAAACAAAACCGATCGTCCCGAACGACTCGGCCGATGGCCGGGCGAAGAACCGTCGAGTTGTCGTGAGGGTGCTTCACGCATCGGAATCTGAAAACCGGCCGATCTCTGGTGGACAGGACCAGGAGTAGTGCCGGTCATCGCGGCGGACGCCTTAGCCGTGGGTGGGGCTGGCTGGAATGTCGGGGCCTGATGAAATCTCGTAGATCGACACACGTCGAGGCAGCCCAGAGGACGTACCTGAATCTCGTACGAACTCTTCGACGAATGTGCCCAAGCTGGCGCCATTGGCCCAGCGTACGCCGCCGTCGAGCGCTTGTCCTCTCGACCGTGGTCATCGCCAGCATCGGAGGGGGCGGCGCCTTCTTGTCCGACGTCACGGCCCGGTTGCCGGAGCCCGATGCGATCCGCACGCTAGCAGCCCGTGGTGAAAGTCACCGAATTAGATCGATCGCCAGAAGTGATCATGCGTACTCCACTGACGCGCATGGCCATGGGCAAACGACGGCGACGTCCCAAGCAGACGTCGATGTGGGTCGCCGCACAAGATCTGCCTCGCAGCGCCGCGCACCCGTTCTACACGCGACTGAATCACATTCTCGAGAGAGCGGATTTCGACGGGTACGTCGAGTCGCTCTGTCAGCGATTCTACGCGGATGAGATCGGCCGGCCGAGTTTGCCGCCCGGCCGGTATTTCCGCGTGTTGCTGCTCGGGTACTTCGAAGGGCTCGACTCCGAGCGGGCGATCGCGTGGCGGGCGGCCGAGTCGTTGAGCGTGCGGAGCTTCTTGGGGCTGGAGCTGCACGAAGCGCCGCCGGATCATTCGACGGTCTCGCGGACGCGTCGGCTGATCGACCTGGAAACGCATCAGGCTGTCTTCGCGTGGGTGTTGCAGCGACTGGCTGAGGCGAAGCTTGTCAAGGGCAAGACGATCGGTATCGATGCGACGACGCTGGAAGCGAACGCCGCCCTGCGAAGTATCGTGCGGCGCGACACCGGCGAGGCGTATCAGGACTTCTTGATCCAGCTCGCCCAGGCCTCGGGGATTGAGACCCCGACGCGTGCCGATCTGGCGCGCATCGATCGGAAGCGGAAGAAGAAAGGCTCGAACGACGACTGGACCCATCCGCACGATCCTGACGCAAGAATCACCAAGATGAAGGACGGCCGCACGCACCTCGCGCACAAGGCGGAGCAGGCGGTCGACCTCGACACCGGCGCGGTCGTGGCGGTGACGGTGCAGGACGCCGATGAAGGCGATGTGGCGACGAGCCGCGCGACGCTGATCACCGCGGCGGAGCACATCGAGACCGTGGTGCCTGCGGGCCGTCTTGCCGAGGTCGTCGGGGACAAGGGCTATCACAGCAACCAGGAACTCGTCGATCTTGAAGCCATCGGCCTCCGCAGCTACATCTCGGAACCAGATCGCGGCAGGCGTAAGTGGAAAGACAAGGCGGAGGCGCGCGACGCCGTCTACCGAAACCGTCGGCGTCTTCGCGGCGCGCGCGGGCAACGCCTGCTGCGCCGGCGCGGGGAACGACTCGAACGCCCCTTTGCCCATCTCTATGCCACCGGGCGGCTACGCCGCGTATACCTGCGGGGGCACGACAACATCCTCAAACGCGTCCTGCTGCACGTTGCTGGACTGAACCTTGGGTTGCTGATGCGGACGCTCACGGGTGTCGGGACACCCCGCAGTCTTCAGGGGCATGCGGTGGCGTGTCTTCGGCTGTTGTGGTCGCTCATGCGACTCCCGGAGACGCGTTGGGGCGCGCCGTGGATCTTATCTCGACCTACCATCGCCGCCAACGACCTCCGCGTGGGGCACTGCCATGTCTGGGCCGACCCGTCGTTCGGTGGTGCTTTCACCACGGGCTGCTAGGGTTGTGAGGTCGTGGATTTCACCGGCGGCGAGCATCAAGCGGCTTTCGCGTTTGATGCGTTTGGGTAGGTTCGACATCTTGATGATGTCGCCAATCGGCCGCATGCCGTCTTTATCGTTTCCCTGCCTGCTCATTCGCTCGAAAACTTCTCTACTGGTGGCTGTTTAGCCCTACTCAGCCAGCATTCCTGTGCGCCGGCTAGGCAAAACTGGCGTTTGTCCACAGCGTTAAGAGCCCTGCTCCGTCGCCGGCGCGATTTCTGGCTTGCCGTATTTGGCAAACAGCATATTGAAGCCTTCCGCGACAAGCGTTTGCATCGTAAGGCCCTGCTCCACCGCTAAAATCTTAAGCTGGTCGCGCACGTCGCCCGGGTAGTGCACGGTGATGGGTTTGGTCGCCACCCTGTTGGCCTGCCGGGGCGCTTTCTTCGGCGCGGCCTTCGTCCGCGCGGCTGGTTCGGTCTTCGCTGACCTGGAACGGTGGCCGCCGCCGGCATCAACGAGCGCTGTTGACAAGTCTGGTTTGCTCATTCCCTCTATCTCTAATTTAAGTATTTAAGATAACCATACTAATATATTTATATACTTTTCTGCTTTCATCGGCCGCTTTGCCGGACGGCTGGTATTCCAGGGCGGTTAAGCCTCTGGTCGCCGCATCGCCAAAGGCGGCGCGTTGGCCAAGGGTGACGCTGCACACAGGCAGGCCAAAATCCGTGACGGCCTTGCGGGTTTGCTCGGCGCGGCTACCGCGTGCCGGCACCGCGTTAAGAACGACCAAGGTAGGGGTGTTGCCAGCCACGGCCAGCAGATCGCGGCTGCTGGGCACCGTCTCCAGGTCGTAAATCTGCGTACGGCAGGGAAGCACAACCAGGTCGGCAAGCTTCGCCGCTTCGAGCGAAGTGTCTGCATTGCGAGCCGGGGTGTCAACGATGACCAAATCAACGCCGCGCTCCTCAGCGGCCTTGAGCGCTTTGCCCAGGCGCGCGGACTGGGCGTCGACGACCACAGGCGTTTCGGCTTGGCGTCTATCGCTCCATTTGCAGGCCGTCGCTTGGGGGTCGAGGTCGATAATTACCGCCTGCTTGCCAGCTTGCTCTGCGGCGACCGCGAGGCTCAGCGCCAGCGTGGTTTTGCCAGTGCCGCCTTTCTGAGCAATGAGAGCGATGGTCTTCATGTAGTAAACTAGAAAAGCATACTTTACTACTATATTAGTTTAAGGGTTATTGAAATTCCTATATGTAGAAGTGTGCAGGAAAACGCTGGACCAGCGCAAGGGGAGGGGAGTGGTTCATCGCCGACTACGGGTAGGCGCGCCAACCGCCCCGGGAGCACCAATACGTAACCAATCGACTAAAGTAAATCAAATGACGACCCAGGTTCACAACGAGGATCTGTTGTTCACCGTCCACGTCTTCAAGGAGGGTGACGTTTTTATTGCGTACGTGCCACAGCTCGATGTGTCGAGCTGTGGAGATACGGCGACCGCCGCGCGTCGCAATATCCAGGACGCAGTCAGCCTGTTGTTGGAAACGTCCAAAGAACGAGGGACCTTAACGGAGATTTTAGAGGAGGCGGGCTACCGTCACGAGGGGAGACACTGGCTGCCCCCGGAGCACATATCCCTCGATCGGCTGAGCGTCAACCTGCCGGCCTAGATGCCCCCCATTCGTCCTATTCACTACAGATACCTCCTCGCCGTCTTTGAAAAAGATGGCTTTGTCTTCAGCCGCCAGCGTGGAGATCATCTGGCCTACACCAAGTCTGGTGTGACGCGACCCTTGGTCATCCCCACGTACCGGGCGGTTCCGACGTTCATCATCAAAAATCTTCTCCGGAGTGCCGGCATGAATCGAGACCGCTATTTCGAGCTCCTCGGTCGCAAACGCTGAGATGCGCTGCTTCCACGGGACACGCGCAACGGTGATGACGTCTCCCAACGCCTGCGCCAGTTGGCCACGCACCGGGCGAAGCAGGTCTATGCGCTCGTATTTGCGCTCCGCTGAGCGTCGCGTAAGGTGCGTGAGCCGTCGCAGGATGACGTGTTGGCGCGCGCGTGGCTCACACGGTGCGCGTCGGCCTTCCGGGTGAACCGGGGTAGCGGCGCTCCGGCTGGCGCCGTGCGTTCCATACGACAACAGACGTAATGTCCAACACCACCACGGCCTTGACGGCCGCGGGCGAAACCTACTTTGCCGATCTTGGACGAGTGCGGGCCTCGGGCGGCGCGACCGGGGAGCGGTCGCGTTACGGGCCGCTCGCGAACTTGCTCAACGCCGTGGGCGCGACGCTTGCGCCGAACGTGTTCTGCGTCGGCGAGCTGGCCGATCAAGGCGCGGGCCATCCCGACTTCGGGCTCTACGCGGCGAAGCAGGTGCAGCAGGGCCGTCCGCGCGAGGCGCAGGTGCCGGAGCGCGGCGTGGTCGAGGTGAAGGCCGCCGGAGACGACGCCTGGCTTACGGCGGCGGGTGATCAGGTGAGCCGCTACTGGGGGCGTTACCGGCTGGTACTGGTGACGAACACGCGCGACTTCGTACTGGTGGGCGAGGATGCGGCGGGCCGTCCGACGAAGCTCGAAACGTTCCGGCTGGCCGACGACGCGGACACGTTCGTGCGCCGACTCGAAACACCGCGGGCCTTCGCGCGAGAGGTGGGCGCGGGCCTGGGCGAATATCTCACCCGGGCGCTGTCGCACCGCGCGGCGTTGGCTGAGCCGAAGGACTTGGCGTGGTTGCTCGCGTCGTATGCGCGTGACGGGCTCGCGCGGGTCGAGGCGGCGGGCGATTCGCCCCCGCTTGCGGCGGTGCGCGCGGCGCTGGAAGACGCGCGCGGGGTCCGCTTCGAGGGTGAGCGGGGGGCGCGGTTCTTTCATTCGACGCTGGTGCAAACGTTGTTCTATGGCGTCTTCTCCGCCTGGGTGCTGTGGTCGCGCGCGGACACCGCCTCCCAAGACCACCCGCTGTTTGCCGGGGGATACAGCCCGGCGCAATTCGACTGGCGCACGGCTGTCTGGCATCTGCGCGCGCCGGTGCTGCGGGCGCTGTTCCAGCAACTCTCCGATCCTGGCCGCCTGCAACCGCTGGGGTTGGTCGAAGTGCTGGACTGGACGGCCGCCGCCCTCAATCGGGTTGACCGGGCCGTGTTTTTCGCCCGCTTCACCGAGGGCGAGGCCGTGCCCTACTTCTATGAGCCGTTCCTGGAAGCCTTCGACCCCGAGCTGCGTAAGGAGTTGGGCGTCTGGTACACGCCGCCGGAGGTGGTCCGCTACATGGTCGCTCGCGTGGACCGGGCGGTGAGGGACGACCTCGGTATCGCCGATGGACTCGCGGCAGAGAACGTCTATGTGCTCGATCCGTGCTGCGGCACCGGGGCCTATCTCGCGGAAGTCCTGCGCCGCATCGCCGCCAACCTCGCCGGTCGGGGGCTGGGAGCGCTTGCTGGCGCGCGCGTGAAGCAGGCGGCGACGACGCGGGTGTTTGGCTTCGAGATTATGCCCGCGCCCTTCGTCGTCGCGCACCTACAAATCGGGCTCACGCTGCAGGACCTCGACGCACCGCTGGCGGACAACGGGACGGAGCGCGCTGGCGTCTTCCTCACCAATGCGCTGACCGGCTGGGAGCCGAGAACGACGAAGCCGCTGCTATTCCCGGAACTGGAGGAGGAACGCGACCGTGCAGATCAGGTGAAGCAGGAGACGCCGATCCTCGTGATCCTCGGCAACCCGCCGTACAACGGCTTCGCCGGCATGGCGGTGGACGAGGAACGGGACCTGTCCGATGCCTACCGCACGACGAGGCGTGTCCGCCGGCCGGAGGGCCAAGGGCTGAACGACCTCTATGTCCGCTTCTTCCGCATGGCAGAACGGCGCATCGCCGAGAAGACGGGCCGGGGCGTGGTCTGCTTCATCTCCAACTACTCCTGGCTCGATAGTCTGTCCTTCACGGGGATGCGGGAGCGATACCTTGAGGCATTTGACGCTGTTCGCATCGACTGTCTGAACGGTGACAGCCGCAAGACCGGCAAAACCGCACCTGACGGTTCACCGGACCCGAGCATCTTTTCGACCGAAGGCGACCCGGTCGGTATCCAGGTCGGCACCGCCATCACGACGCTGGTACGCAAGGCCAACCACGCGCCCGCCGATGCGGTGGGCTTCCGGCATCTCTGGGGGCCGGCGAAACGCGCGGATCTGACAGCGACGGCGGAGGACGAACCGGGCGCGCTCTACGAGGAGATTGCGCCGATTCTGCCGCTTGGGCTGCCGTTCGTGCGAACGGCGGTGAGTGAGGACTGGTTCGACTGGCCGGCGCTGCCCGACCTGTTCCCAGTGTCGTTTCCCGGCGTCAAGACCAGCCGCGACGGGTTTCTCGTCGATGTCGATCTCGCCCGGCTCCGCGCACGCGTTGCGGATTACTTCGACGCGAGCGTGAGTCATGAAGACATTGCTCGGCGTTATCCGGGCGTGATGAAGATCACGGCGCGGTTCGATGCCCGCGCGGTGCGCGACGTGCTGGTCAAACGCGGCGGTCCGAGGGAGAGCGGCTTTATCCGCTACGCCTACCGGCCCTTCGACAATCGCTGGCTCTACTGGGAAGCGGATGCGAAGCTACTCGACGAGAAGCGCGCCGACTACAGGCCGCATGTGTTCGAGGGGAATCTGTGGCTGGTCTTACAGAACAAGGCGCGACCGGACTTATCGTCGCCACTCGTGATTTCACACATCGGCGATATTAATCAGATGAACAGCAGCGTGTACTGTGTCCCGGTGCGGCGCAAAGACGACGGTATTGAAATCGGCGGGACTGGAACGCAACGCCGTCCCAATTTATCCAACGCCGCGCAATCCTACTTGGAGCGCCTCGGCGCGGACTCAAAGGATCTGTTTCATCATGTCATCGCCGTTCTACACGATCCCTCCTACAGGGAAGCTAATGCGGACGCCCTGCGGGCGGAAGGTCCGAGGATTCCGCTTCCAGGCTGGCCGAATGGCGAGGCCGTAGGCGCAGCGGCGGTGCTCGCCGAGTCCGCCGCACGGGGGCGCGAACTTGCGGCCCTGCTCGACCCTGACATGCCCGTTCCTGGCGTCACGGTAGGTGCACTGCGCCCAGCAATCGCGGCGATTGCAGTTCCCACTACGACGGACGGCTGCAACATGATCGGCGAGGATTTTGCGGTGACGGCCGGATGGGGACATTACGGATCGGGTGATGTCGTGATGCCAGGACAAGGCCGGATGGTCGAACGGGCCTACACGCCTGACGAGCGTCTCGCAATGGGTGACGCCCTGCCGACGCTCGGCGAGACCACCGTCGATATCTATTTGAACGCCCGCACCTGCTGGCGCAACGTGCCGGCCGCCGTGTGGACCTACAAGCTCGGTGGCTACCAGATCCTCAAGAAATGGCTCTCCTACCGCGAGCGCGAGATTCTTGGTCGCGGGCTGACACCAGAGGACATTCAATATTTTACCGACACCGCCCGGCGGATCGGAGCGATCGTGGTGGCTCCCGGCGAGTCGTCCGCGTGACGCCTAGCCCCCGGTGGTGGAGACAGAACGGAGGAAGACGCATTGCCCGTCCCTGACTTTCAATCGCTCATGCTCCCGACCCTCACGGCACTGTCCGGCGGCGTGGACACGTCGGTCGCCGAGGTGCGCCAGCGTGTCGCGGCCGCCGAAGGGCTCACGCCCGAGGCGTTACACGAGTTGCTGCCCAGCGGCAAGGTGACAAAGTTCGCGAACCGGGTTGGCTGGGCATTCGTGCATCTGCAGAGAGCTGGTTTAGTGGAAAAGGTCCAGCGAGGCATCTACCGGCTGGCGGCGACCGGCGAACAACTGCTGGTCCAATCGCCGACGCGGATCGACATGCAACTCCTTCGTCGCTACCCAGCGTATGTCGCGTGGAGGAAGGCGCCGGCTCAGAAGCAGGATTCCGCACCCACGCGGGCGGACGATGCGGTGGATACACCGGAGGAAGCATTGGACCATGCCGCCGCGCAATTACGCCAGGCGCTGGAGGCCGACCTCCTGGACCGAGTGCGGGCCGCGCCATCTACGTTTCTCGAACGCGTGGTGGTGGATCTCCTGATCGCCATGGGCTATGGCGGGGGCAACGCTGCTCGAGGGCGGGTGACAGGGCAGGCGGGTGACGGAGGCATCGACGGCACGATCCGGGAAGACGCGCTCGGGCTGGACGAGGTGTATCTTCAAGCCAAGAAATACGCCGCCGGCACCACCGTGGGTGAAGGCGACCTCCGGAACTTCGCCGGGGCGATCGATGCGGCGAACACGACCAAGGGCGTGTTCGTGACCACCGCCGGGTTCACGCGGTCCGCGACGGACTATGTGGCCAAGAGTCCGAAGCGCATCGTCCTGATCGACGGGGAGGAACTCGCGCGTCTCATGGTCGTCCACGAGATCGGCGTGCGCACCCGGATCCGGTAGGCGGTCAACCGGATCGACGAGGAGTATTGCGACGGGGAAGACCTGTAAGACGCTTGTCGTGTCGATTCTCGTGCCGCAGGAGCGACTCTGGGTCGACGACCTTCCCGCCTCGGCGAACCTCGGGTAACAACGCTGCGCGCCGTGTGATCGTTTCACCGTCCTTCACCTCGAGCCGCTGAAGCGAGCGCTTGAGATCGAAGGCCACCCGCTCGGCCTTGATCGCCGTCTTGAGCGCCGGTGTTTTCGGCGGCAATCCCAAACGCAACTTGAGGGCCACCTCGGACAGGCCCGCGTGCGCCTGGCCCACCGTGCTGAGCAGGTGTTCTCGTTCGTCTTCGGTCATATTCTCTGGATTGTAGGCGAGCATTGCTTGAGGACGCGAGGCGACCGCGGGGTTGGGTGGACCGCTTCGCGTGTTCTCAGAAACCCTCGGGGCTCCTAGAGACGTCCGCGTGGCCTCATGGCTGGACGGAGGGGTGATGATAGGGACGTATCCTGCGCTCAAGCGAGCCCGAGAACGGTGTCGGGTTGGCGTATGCCCTAGCCTCACGTCAGGGATGGGGCGCTGATACGGTCAGAATAGAGTTCTGATTTAGATTAATGGACATATCCAGTCCAAGGTCTAGAGTTCTTCCTGACAGACTGGAGGCAGGCGCTCAGGCCTTTTCGCTGTCGACGATGCCCCAGGGGCTGCTCGCCGCCGGTCAGGCGACCGACCAAAGCGGCCAACGGGTGTGAGCGTCAGAAAACCCGAGTTCTCCAACGCTTGCAGAACAGCCACGGCCGCGGTGGGTGTTGTCGCTGATCGACGCGTTCACTAGGCGGCGTGCGGTCGCCGTAGGGCGGCCGATGGCCGTCTCGGCCGACACGATCGCAGCGAGAGAATCACTCATCGTCGCGTGCGGGTTCGACTTTCACATCTCCGGTTTCACAAACGAGGACGTGGAACGTGTTTCCGGCGTCCAACTGGTGGTCTGGGTTCTCATTAAGCCAAACGATAAGGGCGTTTACTAAGAGTGCGCCACGCGCTTGGGGCGTATCCTCCCGCAGCAGTCGGATATCGTCGGCGTCGATTCGGAACCAGACGAGGCGGCCCGCCGGCTCCACCTGCGCGCCAAACTGGAGAGTGGCGGGTCTGGGTCTTGGGGCGGGGTCCAGCGGTATCAAGGTTTGGGAGCCGCCGGGCCAGTTATCGAAAGTTCCCTTGATAACGATCTCCGGTCTGTTGGTCATGTGTGCTTGCCCTCTCTGCCCTCTTAATCCTTCATGATTACTGGACTTATCGCGCAGTATTCGACCGCGAAGCCAGAAGTCGCTCCGCACTGCTGTGTATCCTAAGGCGCTTGCCCACTGGGAGGTCACCATGGTTCAGTGTTCCAGCACAGCCGGCTCGCGGTGCTACGCTCCGGGTGGAATGCGTTAAACGAGTGAAAGAGCGGTGGAACTTCGATGAGCAAAGAACGAGCCGCAGACACGCGCTCGCGCCCCAGCGGGACTTACCGGTCGCTGAGCGTCGACAACCTATGAAAGACAGACAGTTCGTGACCACGGAGTTCCTGCCGGCGAACGAAGGGTTTAATTCGGGGCTGGCGCCGGTCGATGTCGGACTGACAGGAGGCGAGGTGGACCAGGGTGATTCCGCGAAGAAAGGGCCGCGCGAAGAAAGGGCCGCCGCAGGTGCGTGAAGGCATTGTAGCGGATCGTCGTGTCGAGGTCGAACTGGAGAGCGGTGTCGAGGTTGAACAGGAAGACTCGCAAGAAGGTGCGATGGAACGGCCGTTCGATCCGTCGAAGATCAAGGTTCGCACCGTTCCGGTCGTCGTTGGTCAGCTTATTTCACGAATCACACACGACGAGATCGATCTGGCACCAGACTTCCAACGCATGAGCGGCATCTGGAACAGCGAGCGGAAGAGCCGCCTGATCGAATCGATCCTGCTGCGCATTCCGATCCCCGTCTTCTACGTCGCGGCGGACGAACAAGAAAAGTGGGCCGTGGTCGACGGCGTTCAACGGATCTCGACCATTTATAGCTACGTGACGGGCAAGTTTCCGCTGACGAGGCTCGAATATCGGGAGGAGTTCAACGGCAGACTGCACGACTCGCTTCCGCGGGCGATGCAGCGGCGGATCAGCGAGACGCAGATCATCGTCAACGTCATCGAGCCGGGAACGCCTCCGGAAGTGATGTTCAACATCTTTCGCCGGATCAACACCGGTGGGATGCCTCTCAGAGGGCAGGAGATCCGACATGCCCTCAACCCTGGTCCGAGCCGGGTGTATCTCAAGAACATGGCTGAATCTGATGAGTTCGTGGTCGCTACGGATGGTTCGGTCAAGAAGGACAGGATGGCCGATCGAGAATGCGTCCTCAGGTTTCTTGCGTTCCACATGGCGCCGTGGGAGCAGTACGCGGGCGGTTCTCTCGCCAGTTATCTTGCAGCGGCAATGAAAACGATCGACGCCATGACTTCCGAACGGCTGGACTCGCTGGCCGACGACTTCAAGAAGGCGATGCGGGCGGCGGAGCGCATCTTCGGGAACGACGCATTCCGTAAGCGGAGCCGTCAGGACGATGCTCGCAACCCGGTCAGTATGCCGCTCTTCGAAGCGTGGAGCGTACAGTTGGCGCGTTGTTCACCAGAGCAGATCGACCGGCTTGTTGCCCGGCGCGAGGAGGTTCGGAATCGGTTCATGACGCTCGTGAACGAGAACTCGGAGTTCTACAACGCAATCTCTTATTCGACCGGTATGCCGCAGCGGATACAGCGGCGCTTCGCCGCCATCAAGGATCTGGTCCAGGAGCTGTTTTGATGCTGCGACGGTTCGGCCTGATGAACTTCAAGTGCTTCGAGCGCCTCGACCTGCCGTGCACCTCTCTGAATCTGCTGTGCGGCCTGAACGGGATGGGCAAGAGCAGTGTGATCCAGGCGCTGCTGGTGCTCAGGCAGTCGTTCGAGACGGGAGACCTTCAGGAGGGGCGGCTGATCCTTGGCGGCGCGCTGACCGATCTCGGTGCCGGATCTGACGTGCTGTTCGAGGATGCCGACGACGAGGTCATCGGCTTCGTTCTTTTCGGCAACGAACCGAAATCCAAGTACCCAAGCGCTGAGTTTTCGATAGCCCAAGATCCGTGGGCGTCGGCGTTCCGCTATTCGAGAGCCGACGATCAGTTGATGGCGGTCGGGCACGGAGAGGTGGAAAAAGTCTTGCGGGCCGAGAGCGCCCCACAGGCGTGGCGTAGCATTCCGTCGTCCGGCCTGCGAAATTTGATCGAACTCGTCGAGCCGATGAACCTTTCGACAGATTGGCGCGCCGTCCCGCCGTTCGCTGGACGGCTTGTCTACGTCCAGGCGGAACGGGTCGGACCTCGTAAATCGTATCCACTATCGGAAATCCTGGCCCGACGCGGCGATTTCGGCGCCCGGGGCGAGTACGCCTGGAATTTCCTTAACGGCCATCAGAATGAACTGCTGCAGGTGGACGATCCCCGGTGTGGTGACATGCCTGGGCGCCGCCGGTTACTCGACGTCATCGACCACTGGCTGCAGGATGTGAGCCCCGGCGCGCATCTGCAACTCGAATCGGTTCCTGCTGCTGATGCGGTCATCGCCGGCTTCTCGTTCGATCGGCTGGACGACGTCCCGACGCGGCGACACCGCGCCACGAACGTAGGGTTCGGACTATCGTACGTGCTGCCGGTCGTGTTGGCCCTGCTCTCGGAGCCAGGCACGCTCTGCCTCATCGAGAACCCTGAGGCGCATCTCCATCCCCGCGGGCAGACGAAGCTGGCGGAGCTCGCGGCGCGCGCGGCCGCGGCCGGAGTTCAGGTGTTTGTCGAGACCCACAGCGATCACTTCATCGACGGGATACGGATTGCCGTCCGAGACGGTCTGATCGCGCCGACGGAGGCCAGTGTGCACTACTTCGAGCGACGCGGCGGCCGGACGGTTGTGTCCTCACCGACCGTCGATGCCGACGGACGCCTGTCGCGCTGGCCGGCCGGTTTCTTCGATCAGCACGAGGACAACCTCGCGAGACTGCTCGCGCCGAGGAACTGACGTGCGCGAGCTGGTCCTGAACCATGCGAGTCTGGCATCCGCTGGCTGGCATGAGACAGTGAAGTGGCTGCCGGACGTGGCGGAGGGTATAGCGGCCCTCGTCAGGGGCGGTGCCGCGCAGAAAATCCTGCGGATGTGCGATTGGATGGACAGGATCACATGTGCGGATGGCCGGTCGTTGCACGAAGCGTGTCTGGAGCTGCAACGGCAGGGGGAGCGGGATACGTATGTGTTTTTGATGGGACTGAGCAACAAGGCGCCGCTCCTGAGCGGCCTCGGGCCGGACATCGCCGATCGGTTTCTGATGTGCGAGGCGAAGACACTGCCTCCAGAGGATGGCGCGCCGCTTGTCCTTTGCGCTTTCACTGATGCGATCTCCGTTAGCGTGCCGTCGGAGACGGTATGGGACCTCGACTGGATCTCGGTCAAGTTCCGTGAGTTGTTGCCGGACGAGACGTTCGGTCACACAGAGGAAGAGATCGACAACCTCGCACGGTCCATGCACGCTGTTCTGATCGTCAACCGTCACCGCAAGCGCCTGCGACGTCAATGCTCGGATGCTGCCGATTTGTGGCGCCGGCGGGTGAAGATGTTCCCGCATCTGACGTTCGGGCTAGATGTGGAGGACCACCTCGGGAGGCTGAATCGTGGGCTGGTCCCGACGCTCGTCAACAGGCTGGTCGACCTCGACGAGACGGCGGCGGCGTGGGTGGCTGACGGCGGCGACGCACCGCCGTGGACGTGCAAGGTGACGCCAGAGAGCATGTCGGTGATGAATCATCCGAAACTGCAGAAGGCGAGGTGGTTCAGGTCAGCATGTGGCGAGTCGCTGCTGTTCGAGTGGCACGCGCGCTACGGCGATGGGGGCCGTATCCACCTGCGGTTCGACGCGCACACCCGGAAGATTGAGATCGGCTACATCGGCGGCCATCTCCCGCTGCGTTGACTCGCAGTCCGAATACCGTCTGCCCAGCGCGTGGCCGTTGAGGGGATCCACACGTGCAGTGCGGCGCCGAAGCCGGCCCCGAGCACACCATTCGCGCTAGTTTGCCGGATGCGGGCAGCTTCCGCGCTCACCAAGGGAGCTTCTGCGTGACAGCGTCCTGTACGGGTTGAGCTAGCTGGTACGCTCTCGCCATGAGGCTACAGGCTGCGGGATGATCTGATGCATGGATCATGTAGTACATCGTCCGTGACCCTTCTCCCTTCTCGTGAATCGAGAACGGATCCGAGTACGTATAGCCGAGTTCGTCGCGGAACCGATTACACAGCGCGCGTGAACGCTCGACGGCCGGCAGTGCGCGGAAGCGCTCGTGGTCGCCTTTGCCCCACCACGCCGCCAGCTTCTCCTGGTCCGTGGTGCTGGCCCAAGCGCGGTCCAGCCACTTCTGCGCGAGAAAATAGAACAGTTCGATCTTGTAGCCCTCGCGCTTGTATCGTGCGACGGCTTCCACGGTGGTCCAGTGACATTCGAAGGTGCGTTGGTCGATAAGGCAGAAACATGCCGTCTTCGAAGTGATCGGGGCCTCACTCAGCATCCGGTGAACACGTTCGTTGGCATCGCCTTCATAGACCCGGAACGAGGGGTGGTTCTTCCCGACGTCCCGCAACCGTTCCGCCTGCTCGCGCTTGATGTCGCACACGGCGTAGTGGCGAATCGAGGGATTTCCTTCCGTCCGTCGTTCCAGAACACGCCGGACGGACCAGTTCTCCGTGTCGGTTGGGTGTTGCGGTCCGGCGAACAGGTCCAAGTAGACACCGTGCTTCGTGACCAGCAAAAAGTGATGGATGTACTCGTCGATCAGGCTGGATTTGTTGCCGGTCCAGAGCGGCGCCACGATGTTAACTGGCTGTGGGCGCGCCCGCGGGCGCGGCTTCTCCGGGCTGAGATCGCCAAACAACTCGGTCTGAGTAGCCATACGGGAGTTCGTTCCACGTCCGGCCGTCCAGGATACGGCCGGCGTTCTTCTTGCTCATCCTGATGAACGACGTTGCCGCGCCGTCGTCCACGATTCCACAGGTCTCCTGCGGGTACCAGTTGCCCCACTGCTTGAAATGGAAGGCGACGCCAGCGGTCACGCATTGGTCGCGTAGGCCGCGGATCCAGTCCGGATGCGTTGGCCGCGCGCGGCCGCCGCTTTCCCCTCCCGCAATGATCCAGTGTAGTCCGCCAATGTACGCGGACAGATCAACGGGTCCCAGAAGCGGCTCGCAGCTCAGGAATCGATACCGACAGGGAACGTTCAGTAGAAAACGGATCCGGCGATCTGCGAAGCGCTGGTTCTCGACGGTGGTTCCGAGCCAGACATTGGTTGGCCAAGCACTGGCCCACGGCGTTAGTCGTCGAGCCAGATGCGGTCGTTTCGTAAGCAAGAGCCAGTCGAGATTAGGTGTGCTCTCGATGAGCGTCCACAATCGCTCCCGAAGGCCGTCTAAGGCTCGATCCCATTCGAACACGTCCGCCATCGACGCGCAGAACACACGCGCCCGCCGTCCGGACTGCGCGGCGTCCTGATCCCAGCGGAGCGGCTGGTTCCAGTAGTCGTCGCTGAGGCGCCGCCGCGGAGCATCGGCACCCCAGACATCGAAGCCCGTGCGCTTTGCCCAGGTTTCCGCGTAGCAGTGGTCGCATGCCGGAGAAACCTTGGTGCAACCCCACCACGGGTTGAACGTGTGACCCGTCCATTCGATTGCTGAGTCTCGTGCCATGTGGCGGATGATCCGGGCGATCAGCGTAGCATGGCTGCAGGCTCGCCGATGCGAAGGTGCGGATTGGTGTAGCCGCGGGGCGGTGCCGCTAGGGCGGCCGTCCGGCGTGACCGTGACGATGGCGGCGACACCCTTCCCTGAGGGACGATTTCAGCGCTTGCGGCGTATCTGGGAACCAAGCTGGAGAAACTTTCCCGCATGAATCCATCGGCAACGCTTACACTCCTGGGGCTAGTCGGGCTCTTCAGAGTCGTCTTATTCATCCTGATTCTCTTGGTGCGTCGGTCAACTTGAAGACTCACTTGGGACCAGCGGCTCGATGCCATTGAGCAGAAACTGGACAAGCCGGAGGAACAGGAAGAGTGACGGCCGAGGCCGCCTCGGCCACTTCGGATGTCGCCTCGACACGTATGGCACGAGACGCATACGGTGACGGGTTGCTGCTGGCGTCAGACTGCGAACAAGTCCGAGTGCAACAAGAGAGGGGTAGATGCCACCATCGAAGCACCTTGGAGCGTTGACCGTCGAAGAACGGGCGACGCTGGAGCAACGACTGGGCTCCCGTCAGTCGGGCCGATGCTTTATCTGCGACGACCCATTGGACCTGATGCTTCAGAAGGGGCAACTCGACGTCGATCACATCGACCCATTAGCCGAGGACGGCCTTGACGCCGAGAACAACTTCGCGCTGACCCACCAGTCCTGCAATCGCAGCAAGGGTGCGGCAAATCTGCATGTAGCCCGTCGCATTAAGGAATTTGAACGTCTTCAGGAGCAGGCACACCTCGTCAAGACGGGTGGGCGGCTGGTCAAGCACGCCCGCTACTACTGGCTGCTGCTGGCGGAGAGCCACCTGACTCGACGCCTGTGCGGGGCGATGCTCCAGCGGATCTGGGCGTTACCGGTCCCGGCAGGTTGACGTGCGGCGAGTGCAAGAACGCCGGCTTGGCAAAGCGAGGACACACGTGAAGAGCGGTGTCGAAGGAATGCCATGGAAGCACGGACCTCCAGCCCGCTACACGTCAGCGTGGGCTGAAGTGACGGCCTTCTGACCTGGACGTTGGTGCGACGAACACCATCTCGTGGGCTCGGCGGCTCTCGGGTGTATAAAGCGGCCATCTGGGGCAGGCAAAACGGAAATCCCGGTAAATCAGGGCCAGGGTAGCCACTCGATGGCAGATAGTCGCGAACTTGTGAGACGCCTGGACACCATCGTCCTACCGAGGGGCAACGCTCGTGAGTCCCTCGATGTTAAGAATCAAACGCTTCGCTGGCTGGTTGATTTCGCAGCGTACGACACTCCGACGGCTCAGCACCTGGAGGACGCCGGCCTCGCGGCGTTGGACAAGCTACCCATCACACCTTTCGGACCGGGTTGCCTGCTGCGGCTTCTCGCGACTCCGGACCTATCGTGGTTGCAGGACCATCCCTGGCGGCCCAAGTTGATCAAGTACTTGGATCGTTCGATTGGCTCGGCCTTCTACTCTGGAGCAACCACAGAGGCATCCCAGGCTCACGAGAAGGTCGCCTGCGTAGTATCTGTCGTCGAAGACATCGAGCGGAGATTCGGAAGGGCCGCCGCCGCGCTCAGTAACCTGGATCGACTGTCGACAAGCATCCAAGCAGTCTTTGCGCAACTCAATAGACGGCAAGGCCAGATCCTCATTGGCCCCTTCCTTCCACCGGACATGGACTTGCTACTGAAGGCGCTCTTAGCGAGCGCCAAAGCCTATGTGCAAGACCGAGATAGCAGCGGTGCCGCCGACCTCTTCGCCACCGCGTCAGAAGAAGCAAGACAAGCCAGGGACAGCCTGACAAAGGTGGGCCTCTCTTACGCCCTGATCCTTGCAGGCATGGTCGAGCGCCTGCTGACCCTCCTCGATACAGATTTCGCCGGTAACACTGCGGCCATGCCCGCGAAGATACTCGTAGAGCGGGACGCGAAGAAATTTCCGCTACATCTCTCAAACACGCCGCTTCAACTCAGCCTTCTACTCCGAAACGAGGGACCAGGCTATGCGAATTCCGTCGCTGTCATTGTTGATGGCGGTAAGGAATTGGAGCTAACTAAGGATCCGATCTACGTCGGCCGCCTGAAGCCTGGCACCACGTATCGCCTTGAGGTCCAGGGCGTAATGTCGAACCCTGCCGCGTCCACGTCTATGGACATGATGGTCAACTGGCGCAACTTTGACGGAACAGTCCAGGAAGACATGTTCTCGCTGGCCCTTCCGGCTCAGCGACCAGATGTCCCATGGGACGAACTGGCTGAGCGCCAGCCCTACTCGCTGGAACCTGTCGAAACTGAAGAAGACCTCGTCGGTCGCCGCGAACTCTTTCAAAGACTTCTTGCCAGGGTGACCGCGAAGAGCGCCGGCTCTGTAATTCTCAGCGGCCAGAAGCGGGTTGGGAAGACGTCGGTCGCAAAGGCACTTAAATCCCGGCTACAAAGCGGGGGGCATGTCGTCATCTACCTGGAAGCTGGTGATTACATGACACCATTCGCCGAAGACACGCTCGCGTGCCTTGGCACCACGATTTGCACCAGGCTCAAGAAAGCCCGCCCCGCATTTTCCCGCCTGGCGCCACCCCTGTTCTCTGACGCTTTGTCTCCACTGACCCAGTTTCTTGATGATCTCTGTGAGCTACTGCCAAGTGATAAACGGATCGTGATAATTCTTGACGAGTTTGACCAACTGCCCCTTGAACTCTACGATCGCACGCCAATTGGCGATGCATTTTTTGTCTCTCTGCGAAGTCTCTCAAGCCGTCGCAAAGTCGCATTCGTCATTGTCGGTGGCGAGCGAATGACGCACATCATCGACCGGCAAGGGCAACAACTCAACAAGTGGAAGCATGAATCTCTCGACTACTTCGAACGCGAGAACGATTGGGCCGACTATTGTGAGCTGATCTTGAAACCGACGGAGGGCACTCTCGAATTCTCAGAGGAAGCGATTGTCTCCCTCTATAGACTTTCGGCCGGCAATCCGTTTTTCACACACATGCTCTGTCAAGAAGTGTTTGAGACGGCCCTGCGGACACGCGATTCGCATGTCACTGTTTCAGAAGTCGAGGCTGCGAAGCTCCGGACCACAATGGCTGCAGGTCGGAACACGTTCCAGCACTTTTGGGATGACGGGTTTCTTGAGACCGGCGCGGCAGCAGTGGAACGCACGACGAGACGGAAGAAAGTGTTGCTGGCCACAGCAGACGTCCTCCGCCGCACCCCGGCAGCGACGGTACCGGAAATCACCAAGGAGCAGTTGGTTCGAGACGTCGCCGGTGTTGAGGCAGAACTTCGCGAATTCGTCACTCGAAAGGTTCTGTTCTTCAGGAACGGCTATGGGTTCAAGGTGCCCCTCTTTTCTGCCTGGCTCCGAGATCGAGGAGTCCACGAGGTCATCGCGTCTTTCGAGGCTGTCGATCACTACACACGAGCGCGACGCGAGGAGGCGGGAATCCAGGTGGGCTCGCAGGAGATAGTGGCCCTCACAGCGACTTGGCCCCACTACCGCGGTCAGCGACTGACCGAGGATCGAATTCGTCATTGGCTCGGGCAACTCTCAACAGCGACGGAGCAGCGTGCTGGCTTCCAAATCCTCAAGAACGTCCACTTCCGTTCCAACTCCTTTATCAGAGAAAAGCTACGGGAGATCGACGCCCAGGTCCCCGAGATCGTGACGCGTAGTCAAGCTGGCCGCCGCAAACGGAGCGATGTGCTTGTTAGCTACTTGGACGGTCCGGCAAAGAGTGGTGCCGGCCTAGCTAGTCTGTATGCAGAAGAAGCGGGCATTTACGTCGAGAACGTTGTACCACCAGGGAGGATTGCGGAGAAATTGCAAGCTCGCGAGGAGCTCAGTACAGTCGTGTTTCTTGACGATTTCATCGGGACTGGCGAATCTGTCTCAACCTACATCCATGCTCTTCCGCCTGCTTTGATCCAGCTGATCAAGGAAAAGGAGATAACCGTCGTCCTCGGGATCATTGTGGCTTTCGTCGACGGGAAGAGCCGAATTGAGAAGGCCAGTGATTCATGGCCGCTTCAAGTCAAGGTGTGCACTGGCGAGGTGTTGGATTCTTCCTTCCGGTGCTTTCACGAGACAAGCAGAGCATTCCCCGAGTCTGCAGGCCGAGAGAGCGCAAAGGACGTTGCGCTGCGCTATGGTAAGCGTCTCGAACGGAGGTGCCCGCTGGGGTACGGCGACCTTGAATTGGCTGTGGTCTTTGAACACGGTTGTCCGAACAACTCGCTTCCGGTTCTCTGGTCTCAATCATCGCGGTGGCGACCACTGGGGGATGTCCCGTGCGCTGTTGAAATTCAGCGGCGGCTCGGTTCACGACTACGCGACCATCTCTGACGACTCCCCGAGTCCTAACCGTGCGTCGCGTGCCCGGAGGGCGGCCACCAGCGCTGGCATATCCTTGCATCCTTTCACCCGACGGAACCCCTTCGTCGCTTCGAGTACCCCGGCAGCGACCCAGCGGAGGACCATCGTCCCACCGCGCCAGCGTTTCACGTTTCGCTTCACATGGCGCGTGCGGCTGAGGAGACTCTCGATGGCGTTCGTGGTGGCGAGCGATCGTCGGAGGCGCTCTGACAGCCCCAAGCCGAGCACGGTCAGCGTTTCGTCGAGTCCTTCCCGTACGCTCGCGGCCGCACTCGGGTAGTCGGTGTCCAAACGACGAGCCAGGTCCTGCAGCAGACGCTGCGCCGTCTTGACGTTGCTGTGCGTAGAGGCGCGCGTGAGGATCGCTTTCACCCAGGGACGCTGCGCGTCGGGGAGATACTCGAGGATATTCCGGCCCTTCTGGACTTGACACCGCTGCACCACGGCGGCCCGACCGAACAGCTGGGTCACCGCCGTGTCGAGGGCCTTCGCCCCATCGAGGATCACCAGGAGGCTCCGGTCGGTGCGGAGCCCGCGGCTCGCGAGATTGGTCAACAGCCCCTGACAGACCGTCGCAGTCTCCGTGGCCCCTTCCCAGAGGCCGAGTGGGTGTTTGGCGCCCGTTTTATCAATGCCCAGCGCCACCACGATACAGTGCCCGCCGACGTGCACCCCATCGATCAGGAGCCCCGTCAGGTCGAGGGCGTCGAGCGGCGTCGCCCGCCACGCGTCCAGCTGCGTTTGCGTTTGGGCCACAAAGCGCCGACTGACCGCACTCTTACTCGTGCCCCGCGTGGTGATATCGGCGCCGAGCGGGTCGAGACTCCGCGCATACTGGCGGGTCGCCACGCCGATGAGCATCTGCTCAACGACGCGCCGGTTCAGCGGGTCAGGGTCCGTGAACGCCCGCGCCGTGGGCAGCGGCACCTCCGTGCCGTCGCGGCGGACGCGCGGTCGCCGGATCGCGACCTTCCGGCCGCCCAGCACAACCTGACTGGGGGCATGCCCGGCGCGAGAGGCCTGCCGCTCCGATTGATGTGCATACCGGGGTCCACACACCGCGGCCCGATCCTCTTCCAGCATCGCCTCGAGCACCTTCAGGCCCGAGGCCACCACCAACTCCTGGAGCTCGGCCTCGGTGTCAATGAGGATCTCGACCAACGGGAGGTGGCGAGGCGCCGGGGATTCCGATTGGCGACGACGAGGGACTGTGCGAGACTGCTTCTTCATGGCGGCTCCTTTGCTAGCGAGGCTTTCACCTCGGTTTAGCTCACCGGTCGTATAGCACGACCAGCGAGGAGCCGCCGCTTTAAATTTCAACAGCTACTGGGACATCCCCACATCAGCAGTTCGCCGCGCTTGCTGCAAGTCGATGGCTTGACGCTCTCGGTGTTCAAGCCGCGCGAAGATTTCGGCGATCCAAAGCTCCTACGTAACACTCCGACCACACCAGTACGTCACTATGGATTTCAAAGAAGCTACCAAAGTGGTCGCCAATATCTGATGGAGAGATGTATTTCGAGCACGACGATAGCTACGTTCGGCATCGGCCAAGTGACAGACCCGTATGCGATCCTTAAGACACTGCTTAACGGTTACGGAGGGTGAGCGAAAGTTAGTTGGAAATTGAAGCGGCTCCAAACCCTGTGGTTTGATGACGTTGACACAAACGGACATCACCCCACGAGAGAAAGGAGCCGAGATGAGCAGTGTCCTACGTCCGGTCAGGAAGCGCAAGAAGGGTCGCACGCTGGGTCCGGTCGACATCGTCCGCCGCGAGGACTACGCCGATCTGGAGCTCGACGCCAAGGTGGAGCTGATCCGCTCCTTGGTCCCCCTGGGCTTGATGCACGTGGAGGAGGTGCTCGACGCGGAGGTGACGGCGCTGGCCGGCGAGCGCTACGCCCGCAAGGACGCGTCGATCGGGGGACGCCGTCACGGCGGCAACCCCGGGACGGTGGGCCTGGCGGGGCAGCGCGTGCCGATTCGTGTACCGCGGATTCGTCGTGTCGCGGGCGGCGAGATTCCGCTGCGGTCGTACGCGGCGTTGCATGGCGATGGTGCGGTGAACGACTTGCTGCTGAAGCGCGTGCTGTATGGGATCTCATGCCGCAACTACGAGGCTGCCGCCGAGGCGATTCCCGGGGCGATCGGGCTGTCGGGGTCGACGGTGTCCCGGGGGTTTATCCAGGCCAGCGCGGCGCAACTCCGGGAGTTCCAAGAGCGGGACCTGTCCGGTGAGGACGTGGTGGCCGTGGTCCTGGATGGCAAGACGTTCGCCGAGGCCACGATGGTCATCGCGCTAGGCATCACGATGTCCGGGGAAAAACGCTTCCTCGGCTTGGTCGAAACGGACACGGAGAACGAGCGGGTGCTGACGCCGTTCCTGCGGTCGTTGGTCGAGCGGGGCCTCGACCTCTCCCAGGGCGTGCTGGTGATCCTCGACGGCGGCAAGGGGCTGCGTGCGGCCGTCCGGAAGGCCTTTCGGGACCGGACCCTGGTCCACCGGTGCCAGTGGCACAAGCGTGAAAACGTGGTGAGTCACTTGGCCAAGCGCGAGCAGGCGGTGTGGCGCCAGCGCCTCCAGCGCGCCTGCAACCGCCCGGCGTATCCAGAGGCTCTGGGTGCGCTCGAGACGCTCCATCGCGAGCTGGAGGACCGGAACCAATCCGCGGCCGGCAGCCTGGCCGAAGGCCTGGACGAGACCCTGACGCTGCATCGCCTCGGGCTGTACGGGGTGCTGGGCCGGTCACTGAAGACGACGAACTGTCTGGAGTCCATCAATGCGCTCGTCGAGGAACGCTGTGCGAAGGTCGATCACTGGCAGAACTCGAGCCAACGCCACCGCTGGCTGGCCACTGCGCTCCTCGACATCGAACCGCGCTTGCGCAAGGTGATGGGCTACCGCCACCTGCCCACGCTCCGTGCCGCGCTGAAGCGAGAACTGAAGATAGACACGACGACGTCGAAGAAGAAAGCCGCGTGATGAATCAGGAGCCGTAGAGAGTTTCAACTAAGAATGGGCTTGACTCCGGTTACGGTTTTGCACGTCTCAACGACGCAGGGTTATTGACCACACACTCATCTCTCCGCAATCCGTGTTTCCTTTTTCCGGCTGAAAGCCTTTTGTTTCCATTTTTTGAAAATGGCAGAGTTGCGTACTTGCAGGCCAGAGTGATAAAGAGCTCCGATTCCACTAGGACATGGCTAAATCTCAATCGCCGTACGCCTCGCATCTACAACGTGGACGCATTGATCGATTCTAAGGCGAGCGCTCTTGATATTTGCGAGGGAGTTATAGACACATTGTCTGCTATTGAACTGGGCCGTAGAGCAATTGGCCTTATGGGAATAGGGTTTACGCCGTCGACAGACCAATTGATCAGACTCCGTGGAAGGCAGGTCAACATTTTATTGGACTGGGATCGACCAGGAGACACTAAGTCTGCAGAGTTGAAACGTAACATGCGCAGGCTCGGCATCGTATCAACGCGAAAGAATCGCCCCTCACCCAGGGCGAAAGACCTCAATGAGTATCTTGTGGAATTGAACAAGCACCCATGAATGCCTACGAGCGGCTCTTACTGCCTGAAAATCTGAACTATGCGTGGCGAAAGGCCAAAACTCTCTATCGCATGGCCGATGGATACGTCGACCACGGAGAGATAGCCGAGTTCGAACTTGATCTAGAACGCCGTTTGAAACGAATTCAGACCTATTTTGAGAATGGCCACTATCGGCTGAGTAAGCTGCGTCCTTTGCCGCTCACAGATGAGAAGCCGATCAATCGTCAGTATTTCCATGTAGCGATAGACGATCAAGTTGCTTGGATAGCAGTCGCCAACGCCCTTGGGCCCGAACTCGATAAAGTGATGCCTCCTTGGAGCTACAGTTACCGGATATATCGTCCGGCCTGGTATGAAGAAGATGAAGACAGACGGTCACAGTTGGAGATCGGGCCGTATCGCCATGAAAGTGGGCATTTATATCGCAGGTTTCAGCATAGCTGGCCCCTCTTTCGGCGCCATGTCGCGCTCACCGCAAAGGTAATGGTCCGGGACACGCCTTTTGCGGAGGAAGATCTTGACGAATCCGATCAGCTGGCCATGGCGTCGGCACGGGGATGTCCCAGTAGCTGTTGAAATTTAAAGCGGCGGCTCCTCGCTGGTCGTGCTATACGACCGGTGAGCTAAACCGAGGTGAAAGCCTCGCCAGCAAAGGAGCCGCCATGAAGAAGCAGTCTCGCACAGTCCCTCGTCGTCGCCAATCGGAATCCCCGGCGCCTCGCCACCTCCCGTTGGTCGAGATCCTCATTGACACCGAGGCCGAGCTCCAGGAGTTGGTGGTGGCCTCGGGCCTGAAGGTGCTCGAGGCGATGCTGGAAGAGGATCGGGCCGCGGTGTGTGGACCCCGGTATGCACATCAATCGGAGCGGCAGGCCTCTCGCGCCGGGCATGCCCCCAGTCAGGTTGTGCTGGGCGGCCGGAAGGTCGCGATCCGGCGACCGCGCGTCCGCCGCGACGGCACGGAGGTGCCGCTGCCCACGGCGCGGGCGTTCACGGACCCTGACCCGCTGAACCGGCGCGTCGTTGAGCAGATGCTCATCGGCGTGGCGACCCGCCAGTATGCGCGGAGTCTCGACCCGCTCGGCGCCGATATCACCACGCGGGGCACGAGTAAGAGTGCGGTCAGTCGGCGCTTTGTGGCCCAAACGCAAACGCAGCTGGACGCGTGGCGGGCGACGCCGCTCGACGCCCTCGACCTGACGGGGCTCCTGATCGATGGGGTGCACGTCGGCGGGCACTGTATCGTGGTGGCGCTGGGCATTGATAAAACGGGCGCCAAACACCCACTCGGCCTCTGGGAAGGGGCCACGGAGACTGCGACGGTCTGTCAGGGGCTGTTGACCAATCTCGCGAGCCGCGGGCTCCGCACCGACCGGAGCCTCCTGGTGATCCTCGATGGGGCGAAGGCCCTCGACACGGCGGTGACCCAGGTGTTCGGTCGGGCCGCCGTGGTGCAGCGGTGTCAAGTCCAGAAGGGCCGGAATATCCTCGAGTATCTCCCCGACGCGCAGCGTCCCTGGGTGAAAGCGATCCTCACGCGCGCCTCTACGCACAGCAACGTCAAGACGGCGCAGCGTCTGCTGCAGGACCTGGCTCGTCGTTTGGACACCGACTACCCGAGTGCGGCCGCGAGCGTACGGGAAGGACTCGACGAAACGCTGACCGTGCTCGGCTTGGGGCTGTCAGAGCGCCTCCGACGATCGCTCGCCACCACGAACGCCATCGAGAGTCTCCTCAGCCGCACGCGCCATGTGAAGCGAAACGTGAAACGCTGGCGCGGTGGGACGATGGTCCTCCGCTGGGTCGCTGCCGGGGTACTCGAAGCGACGAAGGGGTTCCGTCGGGTGAAAGGATGCAAGGATATGCCAGCGCTGGTGGCCGCCCTCCGGGCACGCGACGCACGGTTAGGACTCGGGGAGTCGTCAGAGATGGTCGCGTAGTCGTGAACCGAGCCGCCGCTGAATTTCAACAGCGCACGGGACATCCCCGTCGGCACACAGAGACAAGTTACCTTACCTGCAAGCAGACTTTTGGACGCGCCCTGCGAAGAAGGTGATAGATACGGATCTCTACCATGCGTCCATCGATCTGAAGCATTTTTATCCAAGGATTCGGCTCACTGCTGTCATACGCGGACTGGGTATGACGAAAGACACTGACGAAGCCAGCGATCCCATGTGCACAGTGCTGGCGGATATGCTCCGCTTCAGGCTCGACAAGGCCGACATGACTGTTGCTACATTAGAGGACGTTGAGCCCGATTATGACAACGAGCATGTCCACGGCATTCCAACCGGCCTGTTTGTCTCTGGCTTCTTAGCGAATGTAGCCATGTTGTCAATAGATTAAGGATGTCGCTAGGCGCATCAATGAATTGAGGTCTATTGCGCATTTCAGGTTTGTCGATGACCACACGATCATCGCATACGAATTCGATGAGCTTTGTGATTGGATTACCTACTACAAACAATTGCTCGTTCAGCACGATATTGGTATGGAAGTAAACAACGACAAGTACGATCCACCTAGCCTCAGCATATGGATGAACGATCGAGAGGAGATGGCATTATCAAACACATCTCGTTCTATGGGTGAGACTGAAAAGAGAAAGGCGCACAAGGAGGCTGCCATCCGCGATACGAAGGTAGATGGTGCTAATCCAACCAGGCTGCTAACCAAGACTCTCGGACAGGTATCGGCCATCGCCGCCACAACTCCTGACATCCTGGATGATGAAGATCTTGAAGAGCGACTAAGACTCCTCGAGTGGTTACTGTTAGCTGATATTCCCGAGCGTGAGATACGTCCAGATACGCGTGCCGCATTCGCGGCTGGCCAGATCGCGACTCTGGCACCACTCTTGATTCGGGAGGCAGATGATCTGATCGACGCAACACGTGCCCTCGCGTCTCTCAAAGGTCGCATGCTCAGAGCGGTGAGGACAACCGATCAGGACAGTGACACGCTCGCGAGTGACCACCAACTTCAGAAGACATCCGAACACGTTAAGGAATTGTTGTCAGTACAATCACGTGAACAACGGCGACGTTTAAAACATTGCTTCGATCTGTTGCTCCAAGCGTTTCGTGAATATCCGGCAAAAGCACGTCTGTTCTACCGACTGCACCAATATTGCCGAGTTACCGGGCACACGGGGCTATCCAGTATCGCTCAATGGATTAAGGACACGCGGAAGCGAGGACACTGTGTCTGGGCCGATTACTATGCTGGCTTATTGCTGCAGTTGCTAGCTGTCGGCGTTCTTGTCGCCGCTCGATCACTAAATATGGTCAATGCACTACGGTCCGATAAAGAGGCGGCAGTGCGTTATCTCAACGATGTAGCGGCGTTAGACACCGACGCTGTTCTCATTCCACGTGGACGCGAAGCGTGGTTTCATAGAGCTGCACGCAGAAGCCTCGGTGTAGCCCTTGTGTCGGTCAGCAATCTGGTTCGTGAAGATGTAGGCGACGTTCGACTGGCTGAGCGGCTCAATGTAGTGGCTACAAAATGTATAAGAGTACGTTTCGCAGCAGACGAACTGGAATGGGTCGCTGAGACTGGCAGACTCCCAGGCGTCTGGGCCCACCGAATTGAAAACGATCTGAGTAATGACGAACAACCGTCGTCGGTCTGGAAGTTGTTCGCGGCTTGTTTCACTTACTCGAAGGTGAAGCGAGGCCGCTTGTCGGAACACGGCCCCGCTTCGACGAGGCGACCCGAGCGCTGCGAGATGTCGCTGATTTACGGACTTCAGTCTTCGCTCAGTGGCTGTGGCTTGATCGCTTGACCCAAGATTTCCCTGAAGACCCCACGTTGGCCAGCCAGCCGGACACTGTTGCTCCTTGACGGCGACCGGGAATCAGCCCCCCGATCGGGTTGGCGGTTCCTCGGTGACCGCTGGGCGTTCAACCGACCGTCGCACGGCCTCTCTCAGCGATGTCACTGTGAAGGGTTTCTGAAGGAACACGTGACGGTCCGACTGGTGGAGTCCGCCTGTAACTTCGACCTTGTCATAGCCGCTCGTCAGGATGACCGGCACGGTTGAATCGATTTGTCGAATCTCTTCTGCTGCGGTGCGCCCGTCCATCCCCGGCATCGTCAGGTCGAGGAGCACGACGACAATCTCGGCGTGGCGCTTCTCGAACATCTCGACGGCCTCGGCCCCATCCCGCGCGCAGAGCACCGACATGCCACTACGTTGAAGGATCGCGGCGCCCACGTTGCGCAGCATCTCCTCGTCATCCACCACGAGAGCCGTACCGCTGATGCCGAGGCTCTGAAGGCGCCCCTCCCCCTCGGGCTGTAGCGAGGCAGCACCGGACCGTGCCGGGAACAGAATCCTGACGCACGTACCTTCGTCGACCACGCTCCGCACCCGAATGGCTCCTTGTTGGCCCCGCACGATGCCCAGCGCCGCCGACAGGCCGAGGCCGCGTCCAGTTCCCTTTGTCGTGAAGAACGGATCAAACATCTTGCGTTGTGTCTCGTCATCCATCCCGATCCAGTCGTCTTCTACCTCGATGTACACGAACGTGCCGGCACCGATCTGAGTCCCGGCGTGGTATTCCCGGAGTGCCTCGGCCGACACCTCGACGAGGCCCGTTCTCAGAGACACGACGCCAGGTTTCCCGGCCACCGCGTCCGAGGCGTTCATGACGAGGTTCATCACCACCTGGCGAACCTGCGTGTTGTCGGTCTCGACCGGCGGAAGGTTGTCCGCAAACGACCGCCGGAAGGTGACGCTCTTCGACACAGCGCTATCGAGTAGTTCTGCGACGTCCTGGACACAGGCGGTGAGATCCATCGGCTCGACGATGAACGAGCCTCGACCAGAGTACGCCAGCAGTTGCTTCGTCAGACGCTCAGCGCCCGTGGCTGCGGTTTCGATCTGGTCGACGAGATGAGCCAGGGTCGACCCAGCCGGCGCATCCATTTGAATGAGGCCGACGTTTCCGACGATTCCGGTCAGGAGATTGTTGAAGTCGTGGGCAATCCCTCCCGCCAGGACGCCAAGACTCATGAGCTTCTCACCGTGTAGCATCTCCCGTTCGAGGCGAAGCTGCTCCTCGTCACCTCGCACCCGCTCGAGTTCGGCCCCCGCGCGGGCGGCAAAGATCTCAACCAGCCACTTTTCGTGCGTCTTGAGGTCGAGACGTTGACCCGATGCCGCAACCAAATGACCCACGCTCTGGCCTTTGCGGTTGCAGAGTCCGATCCCGGCCCATCCGCGTAGGTTCTGTCGCGTCAAGTCGGAGTCATCCGGAAACAGCCGCTGAACCTCGTCGGCGTGGCATGTGACTTCGCCCAGACGCAGGTCGTCGGAGGGGGTGCCGCCGGTGTTGTACTCGAAGTTGTTTGCGAGGGCACCATGGGACCACACAGCGACGGTATGGGCGCGCACTCCGTTCGAGCCGCGGTCGAGGTGCTCCGCCACGAACGCGGTGTCGACCTTCAGCCCACGGCAGAGTTCCGCCACCAGGGAGCGGAAGAAGCCATCGCCCGTGACGTTGGCGGTTCCACTCAGAACCGCTCGGAACCCGGCCAGAACAGACTGGTGATCGATACCGACCTGAACCCTCTGGCAGATCAGCTCGAACAGATCGAGATCGACGGTTGTGAAGGCTTCTGCTCGGGGTGTCGTGTCGAGAAAACACACTGTTCCCCAGATGGCATCGTCGACGTAGATCGGTTGTCCCAAATAGGCCTTGAGCCCGAGAACTCTATTCCCCGGATGGTCGCGGAACTCTGAGTCATCGGCGTTTTCGATCACCAGGCGGCTCCGTCTCTGAATACTTTCGCCGCAGAATGAGTCGCACGCTCGGACAATCGTGCCTTCAGGAAGGGCATCACCCCCCCCACCACATACGGCAAGCTGATCCGGTCTCCATCCAGCCGGGAGACCAGGCCCACGGGAAGCCCCAGTTGGCGGATACCGATCTCGAGAATGCCTCGCACTTGGCTCGCAAACTCGATCCCTTCGCTCGCCATTTGGATATCGTGCATCGCGCGAAGAGTGGATTCGACCCGCGTGTGATGGTCGAATTCAGTGGCGTCATTTGTCTGAATGTCTGTCATGGAGAACAACCTCAGCGCTTCAGCTCCTCGATGAAATGGTCAGATTGTAGTCGATGGCCGTCGTCGCGTTCTCGATCAGAAGACCGCCTCCACGGGCGGCGCCGCAGACATTCTCCCGTGTGGGACTTTCGGACCCTGACGCCGATGGAACGGCCCGATGAGCTGGCGGACAAACAGGTGTTGACAGCCGAGGAAGCCGCTCAATTCCAAGAAGGGCGGCTCGCGGAACTCGCCGCTCGCGACGATGAGGTTCCTGCGGACATCGTCGGCAACTACAACCAGTTTTGGTTCGACCCTGGCACGAGTATCGTCGAGACGAACCGCACGTCGCTCATCGTCGATCCGCCGGATGGACGTCGGCCGGCCCTCACGACGGCCCAGGCGCAACGTCAGGCGGAAATCGAACAGGTGCGGCGGGGGCTGCTCATGCACGATATCACCCCGGGCGGCTGGCTCGAGGATATGGGTCGGAACGCTTTGCAGGTGCGTTGCATCGTCGGGTTCAACTCCGGCCCGCCGATGACCCCAGGCGGCTACAACCAGAACGTGCAGCTGTTCCAGACCGAGGATTATGTGGTGCTGCTGAACGAGATGGTGCACAGCTCACGCATCATCCCGTTGGACGGTCGCGCGCATGTCGACCAGAGCATCCGTCAGTGGACCGGCGACTCGCGTGGCTACTGGGACGGTGACACTCTTGTGGTGGAGACCGAAAACTTCCTACGCGAGACCGGCTTCAACCAGGGACTCACCGACGCCAATCTGCAGCTCACAGAGCGGTTCACCCGGATCTCTCCGGGCATACTGAGGTACGAAGCCAGGGTCGACGACCCGACGGTGTGGGCGCAGTCGTGGACCTACGAGATTCCGATGCAGAAGAATGATCAGCCGCTCTATGAATATGCCTGTCACGAGGGGAACTACGGGCTCTACAATATGCTGGCGGGCGCTCGTCAAGCCGAGAAAGCTGCCGAGGAAGCCGCTTCACGCTGACCGCGCGCTCGGCACCGCAGTGCAGATGAAACCTGAGGGCCTGAAGCCAGGATTGCTTCAATCTACACTCACTATGGGGGAGGTTCGAATGAGCCGACGACTACACGCGTCAATGGGTGCTCTGGCGGTCTCGGTCTCGCTGGTGGTGCCGGTCTCCGTCTCTGGCCAGACTCGATCAGGTGCTGGAGATACGTCGGCGTCGCCCCGTACGGCATGGGGGGCTCCTGACCTGCAAGGGGTCTGGGATTTTCGAACCCTCACGCCGATGGAACGGCCCGATGAGCTGGCAGACAAGCAGGTGTTGACAGCTGAGGAAGCCGCTCAATTCCAAGAAGTGCAGCTCGCTGAAATCGCCGCTCGCGACGACGAGGTTCCCGCGGACATCGTCGGCAACTACAACCAGTTTTGGTTCGACCGGGGCACCACCGTCGTCGAGACCCACCGGACGTCGCTGGTCGTGGACCCGCCGGACGGCAAGATTCCACCCTTGACGCCGGCGGCACAGGAGCGGCGGGCGGCGATTGAAGAGGCGCGACGTGGCATCGGTGGCGACGAGCCCACCCCCGGAGGGTGGCTCGATGACCTGGGTCCCGGAGGGCTCCGAGTACGCTGTATCTTGGGCTTCAACTCCGGACCGCCCATGACTCCCAGCGCGTACAACAACAATGTCCAATTGATACAGACACCGGACCAAGTGGTGATCCTCAACGAGATGAACCACAACGCCCGCATCGTGCCCTTGGACGGGCGCTCACATCTCGAGCCACATCTCCGCCAGTGGGTGGGCGACTCGCGGGGCCATTGGGACGGCGACACCCTCGTCGTCAACACCACTAACTTCCTCCGCGAAACGGCCGTCCTTCAGGGCCAATCCAGCGCGAACCTGCATCTGGTCGAACGTTTCACGCGGGTCGACGCGGACACGCTTCTCTACGAAGTCACGGTTGATGATCCCACGACGTGGACGAGACCCTGGACCTATGCCGTGCCGATGATGAAGAATTCGGAGCCGATCTACGAGTATGCGTGTTACGAAGGGAATTACGCCATGGAGGTGATTCTCGCTGGCGCGCGTGCCAAAGAACGAGCCGCGGAAGAGTCCGGGACTCCGAGGTGACTCGCCAACGTTAGGTTCATCCTCGCTGATCTCAGAGGGCAAGAAGCGCCGCCCGGGAATCATGTTGCGAATCACGCGGTCAGAACAGTAGCACTCCTGGAACGTACCGGTGGTCGGGTCGGGGGCTGATGGGCGTGATTGAGTGAGGACCCCGGATCGTGCGACAACTCACAGGCATGAGTAACCCCGACGCTGCCCTGGCGTTCCTTGAGTGCTTCTGTGCTGGGAACATTGATGGATTGGTGCCCCTCCTCGATGAGCGACTCCAGGTCACCGGCCCTCTCCACCGATTCGCTTCACGCGCCACGTATCTGAGTAGTCTCAAGACTGATCCGCCACAATCGTGTGAACACCAGGTGCTCAGCATCACGGCCGGTGAAGACACGGTGGCCGTCTTCTACGACTACCGGAAGAGTGACGGAGCACTGACGGTCGCGCAGCTGTTTCGATTCAACAATCACGTTATCGTGGAGATGCGCCTGGTCTTCGATACGGACGGATTCGAGCAACCGGAGGGCGGCTAGGTTCGCACCGATGTCACGGACCATGTCTCGCTCACTGCATCGGCGTCATGTTCGGCTCGGATCTCCTCGACCCATGCGTGGCATCGGTCTCTGCGTAGCGTTGGGTGCCACTCTTGTCCTCTCCGGTTGCGCCCAGACTGACGACCCCCCGCCCAGCACGGAAGGCGCGATGGAACGCGCGGTCGACGCCGAGAGTGTTCCTGAATTCCTTGAGATGGGCGGCGCCAGGTCGGTCACGAGTTTCTTCATCACGAGCGCAGGGCTCGGGCGGGGTGGTGACCTTGGCGGACTGGCCGGAGCCGACGCGCATTGCCAGGCACTCGCGGCAGCCGAGTATGCCGGAGACCACACCTGGCGGGCTTACCTGAGCACGACGGCCGATGGGGATCAGCCAGCTGTCAACGCCCGCGACCGGATCGGTACTGGTCCCTGGTACAACGCCGAAGGGCTGCTGGTCGCGGCGAACATCGAGGCGCTGCACGGTGGTGGCGATAGGATGACCAGCGAGATCGCAACGACCGAACGTCTGGACCGCGTGAACGGCGTCGGCGACACACCCAACATGCACGACATCCTGACCGGCTCGCAGCCGGACGGGACGGCGTTCACGGGACGTGAGGAAGTGACGTGCGGGAACTGGACCTCGAGCGATACGGGGAGCGCTCAGGTCGGCCATCACGACCGGATGGGCCGCGGTGACGGCGCGAATTCGTGGAATTCGGCGCACCCGTCCAGCGGTTGTAGCCAGGAAAATCTGCAGAGCACGGGCGGGGCGGGACTCTTCTACTGCTTCGCGATCGACTGACCGCTACTGGAGCCAGTTTCTCAAGGAGTACCGTCCCTCGTGGAACTCGCCGCAGAGCTCGGCGACCAAGGGGTGATTGATCGGCCTGTCGCTGTCGTTCGACTCCACGAGATGGCGCTCGGCCACATAGGTCGTGTGCTCGGCGCCGTCGACGAGCACGTGATACCACGGCAGTTGTTTCGGTGGACGAGATCGCGCCACCAACTCATACCAGTCGTCAGTGCCCTGAAACGTCGCGTCGACATCAAAGACGACGCCACGGTAGTCGAGTTTCCTGTGATGGACGATTTGTCCCACAAAGAACTTGGCTACCTGCTCCATGGGACTCAGGGTAACAGAGTCAGGCGTGGGTTGAGTGCTCGGGTTGGCGGATGGGTGTTACGCGCCATCCCGCCGGCCCCGCCCTGTCGCCGAAGCGACCTCGAACAGGAATCGAGCGACCTCGTCGGCGCCGCCCGTCTGGTCAGACCGCCCTCGCGGCTCCTGCAAGAGTTCTGCGATCGTTTCGAGCCATTCCCCGGTTTTGAGCGCGGACGCCTCAAGATGGCGACACGTGAGCTCCCGCTGTGCCCAGGCTTCAAGCGTTGGAGATTCCCGGAAGTGCGGACGTCTAAGATACCCGAGTCGCACCCCTGCACTCCACACCTCCGCCAGGGTACTGTAGCCGAGCTTGCCCACCACCACGTCGGCGGCGTGGACCAGATCGGGGTGAAAGAACTCCGAATGGTTGGGAAGCCTGATGACGCGTCCGTGACGGACTGGCGTCTGGCTGCCGAACACGACGACCCACAGCCCATGACGGTCGGGTTCGGTTGCCAGACTATCGTAGCTCCAGTCCACACCGCCCATGCTGACGACCGCGAGTGGCGCATCGTCAGGTGCGCCGAGCCGCCGGCGAACCTCGGCTCTGTGCTGGCGTGGCCTGCGACTGACCGGTGTCACTTGCACGGCGTGCGTCGACAGTGAGCACGCCGGCTCAGTCTGGACACGGTATGTGGCTCCCGCGAACGCCTCTTCGAGATAGACCGCGACCGGCTCCAGATCCGGACACTCGTCAAGGTAGCCTCGATAGATCCAGTCCCAGGTGAAGTTCTCGACGAGCACCGAGGGGACGCCGCAGCGCCCGGCGACCGCAAGACCGATCGGCGCGATGTCACAGACCACGACATCGGCGCTGAGTGCATCGACGCGCTGAGCGATATCGTCCAGCACCGACTCCGGGAACGGGATTCGCCTGTTCAGCTCGCGTAACGTAGCTGGCAGGTCCTCGGTCAACGCGTCTGTCTGCATAAGGCCCAGATCGGCGTCGAGCGGCTCAAGAACGACTCGCGTGTCGAGTGAGCTCTCGAAGAACCAGCTCTCCACGGTCGTAAAGACCGTGAACCGGCTCCCCGGCATCAGTCGGTTGACCGCCGCGATGACCGCGCTCGCTCGCGCCGCATGACCGAAACCGTGGGACGAGATGAAGTAGATGAAATGATACGGAACCGCGGCCGTCATGCCGACCATTCAAACCCGTGCATCCGCAACGTACACGTCGCTGCGCGGTTCGATGACCCATCGCAGCCGAATCGGGACGCTGGCCCACGCCACCACCAAGCGGGGATCTTAGCAGCTGTCCGCCGTCTGATCCGGAAGCGGAGGGCGCGATTTGTCTTGTTGGATGTCCGGGGTCGGCACCGCCTGTGACTCCCTGCCTGTCAGCGGATATGCCAGCTGTTGATGGTAGAGCGCAGGAACGGGATCATCGGTGCCGTACCGCGCTGGCATCCGTTGTGGCGGCAGGAAGAGTGTGCCGCCCAGGGCGTCGATGAACGGCAGCTGTGCTGCGAAGTTCTTGTCGATGGCCTCTGGTTCGTTAGCATGGTGCCAGTGATGGAACGGCGGTGACGCCAAGATCCATCTCAGCGGCCCAAACCCGATTCGAGTATTTGAATGAATCAACAGCGACTGACACTGATAGCTCAATCCAAAGATCGCGATCGCCGCATCTGAGAAACCCAGCGCAAAGACCGGCAGAACGGAAACACCCTTGGTCAGGATCTGATCCATGGGGTGGACGCGGTGCGCGGCCAACCAGTCCATCTCCTCGATGCTGTGATGGATCGCGTGAAACCGCCACAGAAACGGCACCTCGTGGAATGCGCGGTGCGCGGCGTAGAAGCCACAATCGGCGACGACGATCACCTCTATCGCTTGAAGCCAGAGCGGTTGAGAGCGCACGGTGGCACCGACGATGTCCGGCACCGCCAGTCTGATCCCGATCATCGCAACGCCTATCAGGAGCGATAGACCGACATTGATCAGGATGACGTTGAAGAAAAGATAAATGAGATCATTCGCCCAGTGGGCCCGGAGAATCTTCTGTTTGGGGTGAAGAGACGTAATCTTTTCGAGCGGCACAAAGACGAGTGCGATGACAAGGAGCGTCTTGAGGGGGAGCAGTTCCGACACGGGTGTGCCCTTAGATCAATAGATTCCCGGGACCAGCCGATACCGCACGGTCCGGTGATACCGTTCATACGCCTCATCCTCCAGGAGGACCCGCTCTTCGGCTCCCATCCGGATCACGAGCGACGCCTCGGCGATCAGAAGGACCATCAGGTTCCATGGACTGGCGTTGGCAAGAAGAAAGGCGCCGTGGCTGAGGAAGTATCCAAGGTAGATCGGATGCCTGACCAGACGGTAGAGCCCGGAAGAAACGATGCCCCGGTGGGCCGGTAACAGACCGAAGCTACGGCCCAATGACAGCTTGCCCACGATCACGATGGCGACACCAAGCAGTGACACCGGGACCACCACGGCTTCTGCCAGCTGCACGTACCGGGCATCAGGTCGTGCAAGGAGTGGACCCAACGTGGCCAGCAGGGTGACGAGTCGCGCCGCCGCGCTTGCGTCCACCTGAGATGCGAATCGGCGGGTCAGGGTGAACATCACGACCAGGAGCTCGTTCGTGAGGAACAGCACTCCAGAGAGCCGCGCGGTCTCCAACACGTCGAGGCCGACGCGATAGGCCAAGCCTGCAAAGAATCCAACGACGGCGATACGGGCGACGATGTCTGCGGCGTTCCGTGAGATCAGCCTATGGCTGGGGGTCTGGTGCGACATCTGGCTAGGTCGTTCTTGGGTCCTTCCTGCCGGCCTCGAGCAACTCTGGTTGTGCACGCTTGAGGCCAACGTCCGCACTGGTCGTAACCACCCGACAACGTTGGCGAAACGATGGGACGCAGCGGTGGCAGCGATATCATTCTTGTCTTCCGGTTACAGAACCGTTAGCTGGGCCGGGATGCGACCGATCGCCCACGTGGTTTCGCCAGCCGCTCCATCCGACGCCTGGCTCGTCCCGCGGGGCTATAATCGCGCCACGCTGAGGTGCAGCGTTCCGGATCGTCGTTCCGGGAAGAAGAGGGGTTCTCATCATGGGTTGCGTGTTCACTCGCGGGCTCTCGTGCATCGTGGCGTTGTCCGTCGGTGGGTCGCTCACGCCTGGGCCCGTCGCGGCCCAGGATCTCGGTCAGCTCTTCGTCCAGGTCCTGAATCAGGGCGGCGACGGCGTCACCGATCTGACCCCCGAGGATTTCACCGTGATGGAAGATGGCGTCCAGTGCGCCATCGTTTCCGCCGAACTCGGCACGCGGCCGATGAAGATCGCCTTGCTGATGGATAACAGCGACATGCTGAATCAAGCGAGTGCACTCACGTCGCTCCGCGGTGGGTTGGACGGGTTTCTGACGTCCCTCCCGGAGCAACACGAAGTTGCGCTCGCCACGATCGGCGGAAACATTCAGTGGCGTGTCGACTTCACCACCGATCGCGACGAGCTCAGGGAATCGGCAGGAGAGATCTTCGTCCGCGGTGGCGGGGGCCCCGTCCTGCTGGACGGCATCAAGGAAACATGGGAGCGTCGTTTCGAGGACGAGGAGTCGTGGCCGATCTTCGTGGTTGTCGTCACCGATAGTGCGGAGTCGAGCGGCAATATGAATCAGAACGAGTACGCCGAGCTGGTGAACGAGCTGATCTCCAAGGGCGTGACCGTTCACATCATGTTGCTGTCGACGCGCGGCGGCAGCGGCGTGACCGACTATGCCATCAACCTGACCGACAACACCGGTGGCCTCTACGAGGCGTTCGGTGCCGGCACGCGGCTGGCCACTGCGCTTCCGGAGCTCGCCACGCGGCTGGGGGACCACTACGATGAGGTCTCATTGCGGTATCGAGTCATCTACGAGCGTCCGGATCCACCCGGAGCAAGCGTGTCGGTCGGAGTGGCGCGTGCCGGCGTGGTCGCGCAGCCGTTTATTGATCGTCGAATGCCACAGTGAGGAACGCGCTCGCCACGCGGTGTCGACGCTGACGCGTGGCATCGGCCGGGAGGCGGGACCGCGGCTACGTGCTCACCGAGCAGTTGAGCATCCACCTCGTGCCATATCGATCGGTGAGCATCCCGAACCTCGCGCCCCAGAAGGTTCTGTCCGGTGGCAGTGTGACCGTCCCTCCATCGGCGAGTTTTTCGAAGGCTGCGTCCAGTGCCTCGACGCTGTCCATGTTGACAAAGAGGGTCCCGTTCCCGCCTGCGGGCACCGGTTCAACGCTGTCAGACGCCATCACCACGTTGCCATCAAAACGCCAGGTCATGTGCATCACTTTGTCTTTGAAGTCGACCGGTATCTGCGTCCCGCCCATGACGTCCGGGCCGTCTCTGAAGCGGTTGATTTCGAACTCTCCGCCTAAACATTCCCGGTAAAAGTTCAGAGCATTCTCGCAGGATCCGTTGAACCTGAGATAAGGAGTCAGCCTCATGATTTGTGCCTCAGATTACGATAGGATACGTGCGGGAATGCCGGAAAGTGAACCGGCGGGCACAGGAGGTTCGAGATGAGGCATCGAGTATTCGTCGCGGTAACGGTCGTCGCTGCTGTCGCGTCGCTGCCCAGACGCCGACGACGGCCTGGGGTGATCCGGACCTGCAGGGCGTTTGGGATTTCCGTACCATCACACCCCTTGAGCGTCCAGCGGAGCTCGAAGGCAAGGAAGTGCTGACGGCCGAAGAGGCAGCGGCATTCGAACAAGAGACCCTCGCGGCACGCAACAAGGATCAGCGGGCGTCAGACGGCATCTCCGCCGACCGGGACGTGGCCAACGCCTACAACCAGTTCTGGTGGGACTATGGGGACGCTCTCACCGAAGATCGTCGCACCTCGCTCGTCGTGGATCCGCCCGATGGGCGGATCCCCCGCAAGCAGAGCCGGAGTGAGCTTGCAGCTCTCTACAGTGACCGCATTCCGGCGGGTCCTGAGGACCGACCGCTTTGGGAGCGCTGCATTATCGGGTTCGACTCTGGGCCACCGATGCTCCCCAGCGCCTACAACAACAACGTTCAGCTTCTGCAGACGCCGGACCACGCGGTGATTCTCAACGAGATGGTCCACAGCGCGCGGATCGTGCCGCTGGACCGACGGCCCCACCTTTCCTCGGAGATCCGACAGCTGGTTGGTGACTCCCGTGGCCACTGGGACGGCGACACGCTGGTCGTCGAGAGCACCAACTTCCTGCGAGAGACCGGATTCACCGGTTCAGGGGCGAATCTTCATCTCGTAGAGCGGTTCACTCGGGCTGACGCAGACACATTGGTCTACGAGTTCACCGTTGAGGAGCCTGAAAACTTCACCCAGCCGTGGACCGCCATGATACCAATGCGGCGCAATGGGGAGCCGATGTTCGAGTACGCGTGCCACGAGGGACTATGGAATGACGAACCTGCTCTCTGGCGCCCGGGCGGATGAGCGAGCCGCCCCGGCCCCAACCGAGAGCCCTGAGTAGGCGGTCCGCACAGCCGCTTTTCGTCACAAAAAGTCCGTGAAGGTCACCTTCTGTGGGCCGAATGTCGGCCCTCGTCCCGACTGACGAAGCACCACCGACACGATTCCTGCGGTTTTGCACCAGTTTGCTTATCGACGAAGAAGGGTGTCATTCTTGCATCTGGTTTCACACTTCTTACATGCTTTCGAGCGATAGTTGGCAGGCGATTGCACTGGCCGGTCTCGTGCTCAGCGGGTTCTCCGGAATTGCGTCTGGGCCTTGGGCGGCGGTGGTGTTTACGATGCTCTACGGTGGCGCGGTGCTTTCCATCCTCCGACTCTAGCGTCCTTCCTTCCTTTCGTAGCTCGCTACGGGTCCTTGCCAAAGGCCACACGTTCCTGTCTTGGCCGCGGACTGCCCAAGCGCCTGATCCGTGGGAGTGCTGACGTGGACTTCGCATAGGTGGACTTCGCGTAGAATGATGGATCTTCGATGAGCGGGCGCCGCGGTCGTCCTGTCGCCGTCGTTTTTCTCTGCCACGCAATCTGGCTGTGCGGTGTGCTCTCCACCGCCGCCCAGACGGTGCCGGCCGTCGCTGATTCAATCGCCGTGATGCCGTTTACAAACGTCACCGGCCAGCCAGCCGACGACTGGATCGGTGCCGGCATCGCAGAGGTGGTAGCGGCGGATCTGAGCCAACTGGGTCGTGCTGTGATGGGCCCGGGCGTCGTAATAGACGCGGTGATGAATCGTGGCCGAAGTGAACGATCTGTCGATCCAGATGACGCGGTGGTTGCCGGTGCGCGTAAGGTCGGTGCCACCTGGCTGGTTAGCGGGGCTTTTCAGCACCTGGGGCCTGACCTCCGAGTGACCGTTCGGGTCGTCGAGGTCAGGACCGGGGGTGTGGTGCATCGAGTCAAGATTGATGGCCCTCTGCACGACCTGTTCGCCGTGCAGGACCGCATTTCACAAGCAATCGTGGAACGGTTCGCAGACCCGGTCCGGGCAGAGAAAGCCGAGCTGCCCCGAGACCGTCAAACCCCGCCGCTCGAGGGCGGACGAGCGGATGAAACGCTCGGTCCCGACAGCGTCACCGGCGCCCTGACCCTCAACCTGCCCGAAGGTGTTCGGACCTCATCGGGTGCCGCGGCCACCGGTGCTGGCTTCATGAGGCCGGCACGGTCAGCCGGTCCCGGGGCGGTCGCGGTTCGCACGTCGAGACCTCCGGTGATCGACGGCCGACTCGACGACGTCGTCTGGTCGGAAGCAACGCACATCACCGAGTTCGTTCAGATGGCGCCGCTCGAGGGGGCGCCGGGCACCGAAGAGACAGAAGTCTGGATCGCGTACGACAGAGACAACCTCTATTTCGCGTTTTATGCCCACCACTCCGATCCAGGAATCATCCGCGCCAATCGATCCGAACGTGACGAGACACCGGGCGACGACACGATGTCGGTGATGTTCGACCCGTTCATGGACCAGCAGCGGGCCTATCAGTTCTCGGTGAACGGTTACGGTATCCAGTCCGACTCGATCGTCAATGCCGGACTGTCGGGTGGGTCCAGTGGCGGTGGCGCAGCTCGTTCGGGTTCGAGAAGTGGTGCGTCCTCCTCGGGTAGCGGCAGCTCGCGCGGTCGATCAACGTCGTCGAGTTCCGGTATCAGGGGCGACGATTCCTGGGACGCGCTATTTGACACTCGCGGCCAGCCGGTCGACGACGGCTGGACCGCCGAAATGACCATTCCGTTCAAGAGCCTGCGGTACCCGTCGAGGCCTAGCGGTCAGCCGCATCGCTGGGGTTTTCAGATCGTTCGTGTCATCCGGGGCAAGGGCGAGAGTGTGGTCTGGGCACCGGTGTCGCGTTCTGTTGCCGGCCAGCTGAACCAGATGGGTGTGCTCGAGGGGCTGACGGACTTGTCCACGAGCCGCAACCTGGAGGTCCTCCCGACCGTGACGGCCGTGCAGGCTGGGTCGCTCGATACGCAGACCGGGAGCTTCAACGAGGGTAGGGGCGACGGCGAGGCAGGGTTCGGCGTGAAATACGGTGTGACGCCAGACCTCACCGCCGACTTCACCTTTAACCCCGACTTCTCTCAGATTGAATCTGATCGGCCCCAGATCGAGACGAACCAGCGGTTTGCACTTTTCTACCCGGAGCAGCGCCCGTTTTTCCTGGAAGGACAGGAGATCTTCGGCACGGCGACACCGATTAACCTGGTCCACACGCGAACGATCGTCGACCCGCGCTATGGCGGCAAGCTGACGGGTAAGCTCGGTTCGACCTCCCTCGGTGTCGTGGTGGCCAACGACGAGGCCCTCGGTCGGCTCGACGACCCTCTCGATCCGGCGTTTGGTCAAAACACACAATTCTTCCTTGGCCGAGCCCGATACGACCTCTATCCCCAGTCGTACGTCGGCGCGATCGTCACCTCGCGGGAGTTCGGGGACGACTACAGTCGAGTCGCCGGCGTGGATGGCCGGTTTCGTCTGGGCCAGACGCACAACCTCAGTTTCGTCGCAGTTGCCTCGCAGAATCAGGATGAGGTAGAAGGACGCCTGAGTGGTCCGGTGTTCGAATTTGACTTCAATCGCCAGGGCCGCCGTCTCGGCTACCGCGTGTCTCACAGTCGGATCGATCCGGATTTTCGAACGGCGACCGGTTTTGTCCCGCGGGTCGACGTGCAGCGAACGACCGCGACGGCGTCGTACAAATGGTGGCCTGAAGCGACTCTCGTCAACTGGGGGCCGACGATTACGTATCTTCGGAACTACAATCACGCCGGGGTATTGGAAGATGAGCATGTCCAGGGCCAGGTGGACCTCGAGTTTCAGCGCAACGTACGGTTTTCCGGCACCCTCAACCGAACTCTCGAGCGGTTCGGCAGTATCGATTTTCGCAAGAACGGCTATTCGCTCTACCTTGTTCTGAGCGGCCGGATCCTGTCGGTCGTCCCCAGCTTCAACTGGGGTGACGGTGTGTTCTTTAGTGACGAACCGTTTCTGGGGCGGTCGAGCGGCGGCAACGTGATCGTGATCTATCGGCCCACCTCTCGGCTGCGGACCGACTTCAGGGCGATCTTCAGTCGGTTCGTCGACCCCCGCGACGACTCGGAGGTCTTCGACGTCAAGATCTTGCGCAATCGTTTAACCTATCAGTTCACCGATCGATTTCTCCTCCGTCATATCCTGGAGCACAATACATCGTCGCGCTCGCTCGGGAACAACCTGCTCTTGACGTATCGGATCAACACCGGCACCGTTGTGTTTGTCGGGTACGACGACCGCTACCAACAAGGCTCGAGAATTCGCGATGCGATGTTCCCAACGACCAGTCGATTCGAACGGACCAATCGGGCCGTCTTCACGAAGGTCTCGTATCTCTTTCGATATTAGTGTCAGGACACGAGTGCCCTGATGACTGACGCCGTTCAGCGTCTTCCATTTGCCGCGACGCAGCTGGCGGAGTCGTACGCTGACGTCGGGACACTGCCGGTACGGGTGATTCTGCACGACGTGCGCAGCCTCTACAACGTCGGCGCCTTCCTCCGGACTGCTGACGCGGTGGGTCTCGAACGGGTGTGTCTCTCGGGGATCACCGGCCGGCCACCGCATCGCGAAATCAGCAAGACCGCGCTGGGTGCCGAGGACCACGTCGAGTGGGAGGCGTGCCCCGACGTGGTGTCGTGTCTCGACCAGTTGCGGAGTCAGGAGCACGAGATCACCGCCATCGAGACCTGCGCGCACTCGGTGGATCTGTTCGATTGGCGACCGGGGTTTCCGGTCGCCGTGCTCTTCGGCAACGAAGTCGACGGACTCTCGCCGGATCTGCTGGCGCGATGCGACACCTACGTCCGACTCCCCATGCGGGGAATCAAACATTCCCTGAATGTCGCGACGGCCGGCGGTGTCGTGCTCTACGAGCTGCTACGCAAGTATCGAGAGCTGTGAACTACAGCCGGGTCGGCGGTCCGTCACGCTTCTACAGTAAAATCTGATGGTACGCTGCCTCGACGGCGGCGGCCTGATCGATGTCCGAATACCAGTATCAACCACCCTTCGAATTTGGCCCCGACGAGACCCCGTATCGTCAGCTGACGACCGAGGGGGTTTCGGTCGTCACGCTCGATGGCCGGGAGTTTCTGCGGGTCGACCCCAACGTGCTCCGTGAAGTGTCTCGTCAGGCGTTTGACGACATCGCGCATCTCCTTCGTCCGGCGCACCTGGCGCAGCTCCGGAAGGTCGTGGACGACCCGGAGTCGTCGTCCAATGACAAGTTCGTGGCGATGGAGCTGCTTCGCAACGCCAACATCGCCGCCGGCCGGGTGCTGCCCGGGTGCCAGGATACGGGCACGGCGATCGTGGTAGGACATAAGGGCGAGCGTGTGCTCACTGAGGGTGACGACGCCGACGCCCTCTCGCACGGTGTCTTCGACGCGTACGCCCAACGCAACCTCCGGTACTCGCAGTTGGCTCCGCTCGACATGTACACGGAGCAGAACACCGGATCGAACCTGCCCGCGCAGGTCGAGATCTACGCGGAGCCTGGCGACGAGTACGAGCTGCTCTTCATCGCCAAGGGCGGCGGCTCGGCCAACAAGACGTTTCTGTATCAGGAGACGAAGGCGCTGCTCAATCCCACCTCGCTGCTGGCTTTCGTCGAAGCACAGCTCAAGGCCATCGGCACCTCGGCGTGTCCGCCGTATCATCTTGCGCTGGTTGTGGGAGGCACGTCGGCGGAGTTCACGCTCAAGACCGTGAAGCTCGCCAGCACAAAGTATCTCGACCGGCTCCCGACGAGCGGGAACGCCCAGGGTCGTGCATTCCGTGACCTGGATATGGAGCGACAGGTGCTGCAGATCGCCGAGGGCATCGGTGTCGGCGCGCAGTTTGGTGGTAAGTACTTCGCGCACGACGCGCGTGTGATCAGATTGCCACGGCACGGTGCGTCATGTCCGGTCGGTCTCGGCGTGTCATGCTCGGCCGACCGCCAGGCGCTGGCCAAGATCACGCGGGACGGCGTGTTCCTCGAGCAGCTCGAGGAGAACCCCGCGAAGTATCTGCCGGACGTGACTGACGACGAACTGGACGGCGACTGTGTCCGGCTCGACCTCGATCGTCCGATGAAGGAAATCCTGGCCGAGCTCAGTAAGTATCCTGTCGCGACGAGGTTGTCGTTGACAGGGACAATGGTCGTGGCGCGCGACATCGCGCATGCGAAGCTGAAGGAGCGCCTCGATCAGGGCGAGGACCTCCCGGCGTACTTGAAGGACCACATGGTCTACTACGCTGGGCCGGCCAAGAAACCCGAGGGCCGTGCGTCCGGATCGTTCGGACCGACGACCGCCGGCCGTATGGATTCCTACGTCGGGCTGTTTCAGTCCCACGGTGCCAGCATGGTGATGCTGGCCAAAGGCAACCGTTCTCGACAAGTGACCGACGCCTGCGCCCGTTACGGCGGCTTCTACCTCGGTTCGATCGGTGGCCCCGCCGCGCGGCTGGCCGACCACAGCATCACGAAGGTCGAGGTGCTTGAGTATCCCGAGCTTGGCATGGAAGCTATCTGGAAGATTCAGGTCAAGGACTTCCCAGCGTTCATCGTGACCGATGACAAAGGCAACGACTTCTACTCCCAATTGATGGACACGAAGCCGGCCACGTTGATCAGGTCGTAGGCTGGGGTCTTCCCCTCAGCGCCACAGTTCGATGCCCACAAACGACGCCAACCCGGGTCCCGCTGCGGTTGCGTTCACACACCGCCAGATCCTGGTCATCTTTGCCGGCCTCATGGCCGGTCTGTTCCTCGCCGCGCTCGACCAGACCATTGTGGCGACCGCGCTGCCGACGATCGTCGGGGAGCTGGGCGGGCTTGACTACTACTCCTGGGTCGTCACGGCGTATCTGTTGAGCTCCACCGTCTGCACACCCCTCTACGGAAAATTCAGCGACATGTATGGCCGCCGCGCAGTGCTCCAGACGGCTGTCGGCGTATTCCTGGGGGGGTCGGTCCTCGCCGGCGTTGCGCAAACAATGCCGCAGCTAGTGACGTTCAGGGGTATCCAGGGGATGGGTGCCGCCGGTCTCATGACGATGACGTTCGCCGTCATCGGCGACGTCGTGTCACCCCGTCAACGGGGGAGGTACATCGGTTTGCTGGCGGGGGTCTGGGCCTTCGCGAGTGTGATCGGCCCCTTGATGGGGGGGTTCTTGGTCGACCGGGTCTCGTGGCGGTGGGTGTTTCTGATCAACCTGCCGATCGGGTTGGCGGCCCTGGCCGTGATCTCTGGTGTGCTGCATCTTCCGACGGTGCGACGTTCACATCGGATCGACTTCGAAGGTGTAGTTCTCCTCGTGATAGGTGTGACCTGCCTGCTGCTCTCGCTGGTGTGGGGTGGCACCGAGTATCCGTGGTCATCACCGATGATCATCGGGTTAGCGTTGTGCGGGGTGGTCGCGATGGTGGCCTTCGTGGTGTGGGAGGCTGGGTCGGCGGCGGAACCGATTCTCCCGATGCGTCTGTTTGAGAACTCGATCTTCTCACTCAGCTCGGCGATGGGTTTCGTGACCGGCGCGGCGTTGTTTGGGGCGGTGATCTTCTTGCCGTTGTTCCTCCAGGTGGCTGCCGGGCTCTCGGCGACCAACTCAGGTCTCCTGCTGCTCCCGCTGACGGCGGGCATCGTCACCGCCTCGGTGGGTTCGGGCCGCATCATCAGCCATACCGGTCGATATCGCGTGTGGCCGATCGGGGGATTGGCGCTGGCGACAGTGGGAATGGCGCTACTCTCGGTCATGCGGGCCGACACACCGCTCGTCCTCAGTGCGCTCTATATGGTCGTGTTGGGCCTTGGCGTCGGCGCGGTGATGCAGGTGACGTTGCTCGTCGTTCAGAATGCCGTCGACCATCGCGAGCTCGGCGTGGCGACGTCTGCCGTCCAGTTCTTTCGGCAAATGGGCGGGTCGTTCGGAGTCGCCGTATTCGGTGCGATTATGAACGCCCGACTGGAAACAGACCTGCCGAAGCTGATTCCTCCAGCCGCGCTGACCGAGGTGGGTGGGGACGTGAGCAGTCTTCTCAACAGTCCTGCCGCGATACGCGCACTCCCGCCTGAGGTCGCAGCGGGGATTGCCTCATCCGTCGAGCTTGCAGTCCAGGCCGTCTTCCGTTGGTCAGTGCCCTTGATGTTCTTCGGGTTCGTCCTGGCCTGGTTTCTCAAGGAAGTCCCTTTACGTGAGACCGTTGGTCTATCTGCGCAAGTTGAGGGTGCGGCGGAAGGCCTGACGGCCGGACAGGAATCGACCGGCGTCGGGCCCGAAGAGGCATCTGTCCAGCGATGACAGACTTCACACTGATTCCGCCCCAGCCCGACGCCCCACGCCTGGTGACTCGGTTACCTGGCCCCAAGGCGTCGATGGTCGTGGCCCGTGACGCCGCGATCATTAGTCCCTCGTATACTCGCAGCTATCCGTTCGTGATGGAACGGGCCACGGGCGTGGTCGTCGAAGACCCCGACGGCAATCGGTTCCTTGACCTCAACGCCGGCATCGCGGTCTGCTCGACCGGTCACCGCCACCCGCACGTCGTCGAGGCCATTCGGATGCAGGTCGACCGATACCTGCACATGTCGGGCACTGACTTCTACTACGAGCCCGAGGTCAAGGTCGCCGAGCGTCTCGCGCGTGTCGCACCATGGTCAGGACCGAGCCGGGTACACTTTACGAACTCCGGCGCAGAGAGTATCGAGGCGGCGTTCAAGCTGGCCCGCTACCAGACAGGCCGTCAGCACGTGATCGCCTGCTACGGCGCGTTCCACGGTCGGACGATGGGAGCCCTGTCGTTGACCGCCAGCAAGATCGTGCAGCGGCAAGAGTTCGGACCGCTGATTCCTGAAGTCACGCACATCGACTACCCCCACTGCTACCGCTGTCTCGATCGCGATGACGCCGACCCCGAAACAGGCTGCTGCGACCGAGCCCTGCGCGAGCTCGAGGACGTGGTATTCACGAAGCTCGTTTCCCCGAGCGAGGTCGCCGCGATCGTCGTCGAGCCGATCCAGGGGGAAGGCGGGTATCTCGTTCCGCCCCCGTCGTTTCTCCGTGGGTTACGCCGATTGTGCACACAGCACGGAATCCTGCTCGTGTGCGACGAGGTGCAAAGCGGAATGGGGCGTACCGGCAAGATGTTCGCCGTCGAGCATGTCGGCGTGGAACCGGACATGATCACGGTGGCCAAAGGGATCGCGTCGGGCTTGCCGCTGGGTGCGCTGGTGACGCGCGCCGACCTCATGGACTGGGGACCGGGTGCGCACGCGTCGACGTTCGGCGGCAACCCGGTGGCGTGTGCGGCGGCGCTGGCGACCCTCGACCTTCTCGAGGGGGGCCTCATGACGCACGCCGCCGAGGTCGGTATCTACCTCAAAGATCAGCTCCGGACCCTGATGGCCCGCCGTCACGCGGTCGGCGAGATCCGTGGGCACGGCTTGATGATCGGGATCGACTTCGTCACAGATCGGCACACGCGGACGGGCGATCCAGGCGTCCGAGACCGGGTCGTGCAGGAGGCGTTCACACGCGGGTTGCTCGTGCTTGGGTGCGGCGAGAGTGCGGTACGTCTGAGTCCTCCGCTTATCATCAGCCGCCGGCAGATTGATACGGCCCTCGAGATTCTCGATGCCGCCATCGCGGCGGCGACGAGTGACTCGCCCCGCCACGACCCCGGAGCCTGACGGCCGAAGCCCAGAAGCCTCAGTGCCAGCGTCGAATTCCTACTCAAGTTGTGCGAGCTGCGCCGCGTCGAGTGCGGTCGACGGCCCATGGAAGATCGCGTTGAAGAGCAGCTTAAATGTCGCCCGTGGCTGGGTGCGAAACGCGATCTGGCTTCCCATGGTCACCACCGTCCCCTCGCTGACGTCGAACGACACGACGTTGGCGCGGTTGCGCAGGAGCTCGCCACCGAGCACCCACCCACTCGCCGTCATATCTTCCACATCGGGGTATCTCGACACGACATCGGCCGAGATGTCGACGCGCGGTGTCACGCGATAGGCCTGGTCAAAACGAAAAAAGACCGGCCAGCGTTCGGGCATCCCAAAGCCGATCGGATGGCTCGGGTCGTGCTCTTGCAAGAGCAGCGAGCCTGGACAGTAGAAGACCGACGTCGGCTCGGCGACCGGGGTCGCGTTTGCCGACCCGTCGCGTACCTGCCGCGCGTCTGGTGGCGTGACGGGACGCTGGGCGTTCGGGGCGACCACCAATCCAGGTTCGCGCAGCGGCAACACCGGTTCGATCGGGAGGTCCAGCAGCTCTCGCGCAGCCTCGACAGCGGTCCCGAGCGCCACCAGGGTTCCGCCATCGTGGACCCATTGCCGAAGCTTCTGCCAGCCCGTCGGGCCGACGCCGTAAGCCCAGCGCCACGACTCGTCGTGCCGCCGCGGACTGAGACCCTCCACGATGCGCGTCGTCGTCGTCCCGGACGGGAGCACGATGACATCGTAGAGATCAGAGAGGTCACCCTCGAAATCCACCGAGGAGATCACGTTGTGAGGGAGACCGTATGCCTCGAAGAGCCACATCATCCAGCCGGCCGGGATGTTGTCTGCGGCCCGCCAGAGACCCACACGCGTAGAGTCCTTGATCCGAAAACCTGGCACCTCTGGCGCCCGATCCAGCGCCGACACAACGAGGCCGGTGTCCGCTGCGACACGCTCCAGAATCTGTTCGGCCGTCTCGCTCGGTGGCACGATCCACGCCCCCGGAGCCATCGATCGATCGCCAACCGTGACGGCATCAGCGGCGCGAAAGACCGGAACGCCGGCGTCGAGTAGTCGTGTGGTCACTTTGAAGCCTGCATTCGAGGTCGGCGAAATCACGTAGGCCCAGTCTGGGCGCTCCGGTATCGCGGTGATGTGCGGAGCGATCTCGTCGAGCAGCTCGAGGTCGGCGTTGAGCGGCGCGTCGATCTGATCGACGTCAACCCCCATCAGGAGCCCAAGGGTCTGGGCCGTCACATCGTACGGCGGAATCGGCGGACCCCCCGGGTAGTAGCGAAGATCGGGGTAGACCTGGCGCTCGAGCATCGTCTTCGCAAATGCGCCATACGGCTGCGCCAGGTCGATGACCCAGGAGCCGGCAGGATAGGTGGTATCACCGGCCGAGAACGCCGAGTGCGCCTCGTGGATCTCGACCTCACCACGATCGAGGATCTCGAGCATCTCGTACGTCTCGAACGGGTCGGGTTGGTCGGCCGGGATCACAAACGCGTACGGTGCTTCCTCGCGCTCGACCCAGTCCTTGTGGACGCGATAGAAGCTGTCGAGCCAACGAGTCTTCTCTCTGGCGAACTGCTCCAGTGCGGCGAAGACTACAATTTCGCCATACTCGACAATATCGCTCAATCGCCACACTCCCGAGTCATACGGCGCCGGAAAGTTCCAACTCGGCTGTTGTGGCCCGAATGACCGGTTGATCCCGGCGGGATTCACGAAGGGGTCTGCCAGTCGTGCGCTCGCGATCTCGGTCAGAATACGAGGTTGCCCGTGGTACACCATGTACTGGCGCGCCGGTGTCCAGAGGTCGTACTGATCGCTGTGGATGACACCCTTCTTCCCCGCCGCGAGCAAGGCTGACGTCATCGCCGTCCCGATCTGCTCCTGTCCCTCGATGAGGAGTGGGTGGATGTTGGGGTCGTACGGAGCGCTGAACGGCGGGACGAAGATCCGTGCTCCTCCGGACCCCATCTGATGCATATCGTGGGTCAGCTGAGGACGATACTCGGTATGGATGTCGACCGACAGCCGCGTTTCCTTCTGGGTGAACATGAACCAGTCGCGGTTGTTGTCGTGTCCGGTGTAGCGGTGATACAGGTCCGGGTAGACACGATCGTACGGCGTGTTTTTCGTGGCGTACCAGTGATCGACGACCAGCACCTGACCGTCGGGATTCTGTGATGGCACCAGCAGAACGACGGCGTTGTCCAGGATCTCGTTGATCTCGGCCGAGTCCTCTGTCGCGAGACGATGGGCGACGGTGATGATCGTCTGACCGTTGCCGACCTCGGTGGAGTGAATGGTTGCGTACAGAAAGTAGAACGGCACACCTTCACGGGTCAGGTCCGCCGCTTCGTCGTCCGTGATCACGCGCGGGTCGGAGAGCTGGTGATTGATCTCGATGAGCCGATCCAACCGGTCCAGGTTCGACGTCGAGCTGAACGTTGCGAGCACATACGGATACCCGTTGGTCGTGGTGCCGCGATGCTCGAGCTCGACCCGATTCGAGCGATCGGCCAGATGTTGCAGGTACTCGACCACTCTCGGAAAACGTGCGAGCTCGCCGTCGGTCCCGATGTTAAACCCGAAAAACTCGGTCGGCGTCTGAATCGATTGGGCTGAGGCACTTGCCGGCCACATGAAGACAACGGCAAGCGTTGCGAGGAAGACGCCTGCACGAAGCGGTGGCGCCGCCAGGCGGCGGCAGCCGGGAAGGATCATGGAGTCTACTCCCAAATGCCTAGAAACACTCAGGATAACACGCTACTCGGTTGAGACGAACCCCCGCGCGAACGTGAGGAACGCGCGGGCGTCGGAGAAGTTCGAGACGAGACCAAATGAGATTCGCACCGCCCCACCACTCTCGGCGTCGATGCAACGCATCAGGATTGTCGCTGAATCTGTGACGCCTCACAGAGCCCAGCCCCCGTGTAGTCAAGATAGACTTGCTGCTGTTCGTCCAGCCTCGCAAAGTCACGAGCCCGGACGTCATCCAGCACCGCCGTGTCGCGATAGTTGGGAGAGGCATCGAGGAACTGCTCGTAGGCGGCCGGTTTAGTGTCCTGAGTGTGGAGCTGAGTCATGCGACTGATCTCTCATCCGCAGAATACACCGTGCGTGGATCGGTTCGCGGGCCAGGGTGACCCCCGCGGCCCGCGTCGCCGCGGGCCATCACGGTATCGCGGACTGTTTGCCCTTCTCCTGATCACCGCCGCCAGTCTCCATTCAGCGGAAGCGCAGATCGATCGCCAGGAACGGCACCGGGTGCCGGCGGCATTCATGACCTATCTTGGCGCAGAGTGGCTCGAGCGCGAAGACCGCCGGGTCGAGGAGCAGCCGCAGCGTGTCTTGGAAGCGATGGCCCTGGAGCCCGGCGACGTTGTCGCCGATGTGGGATGCGGGTCAGGGTACTACGCCCGTCAGATGGCACCGCTCGTACAGCCGGGTGGGACCGTGTACTGCGAGGACATCCAACCCGAGATGCTCGAGATCATGCAGGGACTGGCTGCTGAGGAAGACGTGACCGGCGTGCAGCCGATTCTTGGTACGCCTGTCGACCCGAAGCTTCCCGAAGGGCAGGTCGACTGGGTGCTTATCACCGATGTCTACCACGAGATGTCCGATCCCGAGCCGATGTTGGCCGCAATCCGTCGAGCGCTGTCGCCCGGCGGGCGCGTTGCCCTGCTGGAGTATCGCGTGGAGGATGGCACCGGAGACCAGATCAAAGCCGACCACCGGATGTCGGTTCGCCAGGTCCTCCTGGAGTGGAAAGCGGCCGGCTTCGCGCTGGCGGAACTGCACGACTTTCTTCCAGGTCAGCACCTCTTCTTCTTCCTCTCGACGGCCGACACCGTAGAGGCCTCACTGGATGACTACGATCTGTTCGATGCCATCGACACCGGTCTCGTCGAGGCTGAAGCGGTCGGTGCCGGGAGCGACGCCGTGAGGATTCGGATCAGGCGGACTGGAGACCGGCCGATCGCCGTGACGTCGCCGGTCGGCACGTACTTCCGGTCTGACGGCGGTCCCCGCGACATCGTAGCCCGCCGTGATGGATGGGTCGTGCTCTCGGATGCCGAATGGCGGGATTGGACCATCCGGGGTATTGGGCGCCAGCGTGAACGCAGGATTCCGACCGAGAGCGACTCGTTCGAGATTCTTCGGCCGAGCACGGAGCCACACCTCGAGCGGCTGATGTATCAGATTCAGGTTGGTACCTACACCGTCTCTAACTTGCCGACGTTGTACCCGTTCGTGACGAATGGTGTCGAACAAGCGGCCGTCTGGATCACCGATTCGGATCTCGACTACGGAACGATCGCCGCCGACGTCGAAGGACCTCGGATGCCGGCGCAGTACGCGGTCGCGTTTGCCCTGGTGTTTGCTGACCGTGCCGGTGTGGATGTGACGGCCCGAAGAATTTGGAACGATGCCGAGCAGGTATTTGGTGTGCTCCGTGATCAGGGACTCGGTCTCTGGTATCAACTCAAAAGCACAGGCCGGTAGGGGCTGGTGACTCGAACTCAGGACACTAAACGCGTCGCAACGTCTTCGCGCGCTCCGTCAGATCATCCACGCGGTCGACATCGACGCGAACACCAAGACCCGGCTCCTCGGCCGGAACCGTCACCATTCCGTCGGCATCCATGGTCCATTCGGGGACCACGATATCCTGCTCCCAGTAGCGGGCGCTGGGGCTGACGTCGCCAGGAATCGTGAAGTTGGGAAGCGACGCCAGGGCCACGTTGTACGCGCGACCGACACCGCTCTCGAGCATTCCACCGCACCATACCGGCACCCCATGGTGTTGACACAGGTCGTGCACCGCCTTCGCCGGCGTGAAGCCTCCCACGCGCCCCGCTTTGATGTTGACGATCCGGCCGCTGCCGAGAGCCAACATGTCTTCGGCCCGGTCGAGACCGGTGATCGATTCGTCCAGACATATCGGTGTGGCCAGGCGGTCCTGGAGCTCCGCATGACGTCGCAGGTCGTCATGCGCGAGCGGCTGTTCGATCATCATCAGGTGAAAGGGATCGAGCTCGGCGAGATGATCGGCGTGCCGGAGCGTGTAGGCGCTGTTGGCATCGGCCATCAGTGGGGCGTCGGCTCCCAGCGCCTCCCGCACCGCGGCGATGTACTCGATGTCAGCGCCGGGGCGGATCTTGATCTTGATCTTCCGATACCCCGACTCGATGGCTGTGCGACTTCTGTCGACGAGCGTTGCCGGCGTCTGTTGAATACCGAGGGAGATTCCGGTGGCAATGGCCGGCCGTGTCCCGCCGAGAGCGCGTGACAGGCTGAGCGACTGCCGGGCGGCCCACAGAGCCCATCCGCCCATCTCCAGTGCCGCCCGTGCCATCAGGTGCCCTCGGATATTGGTGCCGAGTTTGTCACTGAGTGAAGACGGATGCGGGACGCTTCCGCTCAGCGCGCGCGGCGCCAACCAGTCGGTGATCGCCAGCCATGCCGTGTCGATCGTCTCCGCCGAGAAGTTGGGCAGCTCGCCGGCGACGCACTCGCTCCACGTCTTGATCCCGTCGACATCTTCGAGCTCCAGGAGGAGGATGCGTCGGTCGGTCGTGACGCCGGACGAGATTTCAAACGGTTCGCGCAGGGTGAGGCGAATCTCACGGAGGGTGACCCGATTCAGGCGGAGGGACATGACACCGGTTCAGTTGTGAGCGCGTAGGCGGGCGGCTCAGCCTCGCTACGCTCGCAGAAGTCGACGACTCGATATCCCCTCTTTAGATACGTGCGGAACGCCTCGCGGACCGACTGCTGCCACCGATGGGCCTCCGCCGGATCGGTCGCCTTGAGGGATCCGATATCCGACGGTACACCGATGCGCACCCAAGCGCCGGTCGGCAGCGACCGAGCGGTTGCGCCGGACTCCAGGGGACCTGGTGGGAGCACGATCGGTGTCGCGGTTACGGTGTCGGGCAATGAAACATGGCGGCCCCCGGCGACGCGCCGCTCCACACCAGGATCGTCGAGCTGCCACCTGACCAGGAGCCGGTCCGTGTCGAGCCCGCGGTGCAACGTGCTGTCGGTGTCGCCATACATGTCGACGATGTACTCGGTCGGACAGGCGCCCAGCGCGTTCAGGTTGAAGCTCGCGTTTGCGGCCATCAGCGGATCGTAGCTCCAGTAGGCGACTCGAATGCCCCGTTCGAGGAGCTGCGTGCGTTGGTAGAGCTTCAGACGTCGCCCGAGACCGAGCCGTCGTGCCTCCGGCCGGACTCCGAGCATGTCCGACCAGTGCGCGAGAGTGCCGTCGACCACCCCGCTGATTCCGAACACGAAGCCGACGAGGCGGTCGTCGGTATCGAACGCTCCGCACGCAACACCGCCGACACGCTGGCTCACCATCAGGATCGTTGCGGGCACGACATCGATGAAATCCGCACCCCAGATCTCTCGTTGTAGCCTCACGCAGGTCAGACACTCCTGTCGCGTGTCGAGCGGTCGCAGCGTGACGGGTTGCCTCGGGGACATGTGAGACATTGAGCAATGGGCTCTGCGCAGAATACAGGAACAGAAGGAGAGGCTTGGTCGACGGCTCCTGATCTTGCCTTTATTGAACTAATGAATTAATATTTGTGACGGCGATGCGGTACGGCTCCTGTTTCCTACAGTCGAACACTCAACGTTTGACGCTCAGCCTGGCTGTGTGCGTCGGCGTAGTGCTCGCGGGACCTGGCCGTGCTGAGCAGGGTCTGCCGGTTCGCTCGGCATCCCGGGCTCCGCAAATAGAGGTTTGGGCTCCAGGCATCTATAGCGGGACAGAGCGTCGTCCGGACCGTGCGGACCACGTTCAATATCAGATTAACGCCACCGTTATCTTTCCACTGTTCTCGATTCCTCTCGCGCATCGTGACGACGTCGGTTTCGCGAGTGCGGAGGTCCAGGAGTTCTCGAAAGGGCCGCAACTCATGCGGACATTTGAGCTCTTCTCAGCCTCATTCCCGGAGCGAGCACGAGGGCTGAACCGAACCGGCTTCATTCGCGAAGTCGTGAGTATCAGTCAAGGCAGTATCCGGTGGACGGCCCACTTCGGGGCATTGTCGTCCAACCCTGAAACGAGTCACCAAGAAGTGGCGCTCGACAGTGATGAGAGCCTGCAGTCCTACACCGTCCTCGACGGATTCACGAACCGCTCACACTCGTCGAACGTCGACGCGCATCTCGCGATTGACGGCTCGTGGTCGTCGGCTCAGCACTTTTACAAGACGCTCATGGAGGTGTGGCGTGAGGGTGAGGCCGAGATAAAGCAGATATCGTCGCGGCCCCAGGCCGAAGTGCCGTCGATGCGGCCGCTCGGCTTCCTCGGCATTCTGCATCACAGTTTTGACATCGCGGCGCAGGATGTCCGGCGACGGTCAGCTCCACGCATGATTCGTCACCCCTTTGCCCATAAGGGCCAGCTGATGTTTCTGGCGCTAACGGACCACCGAGTGGACACCAAACGACAGCAGTTCTATGTGGACCGAGGCCTCGCGACGTCGGACGCGGTCGTGCACCGGCTCGACTACCGAATCCTCGACCGAGACAAGGACGAAGTGCAGCGTTTCCGGGTCTGGACGGAGCTGCCGGCCGTGCGGACCGATCTGGTGCCGGTTTCAGTCTTCCCGATCGAGTTCGAATTCAAGGCCAAGTCGTTTCTCGAGCTCCAGGCGGTGCGAGTCGACCCCGACGTGTCTAGGCACGTGAGCATTCGTCAGTAGTAGGCTATGTTTCCCGGGTTCCACCGCAGCGCGGTGGCGTCTATTCTTGTCACATATCCAGTCCTGCTCACGATGGCCTGTAGCGGTGACCCGCCGTCCATGACCGAACCCGAGCCTCGTCGTCGTGTTGTCGAGCGGGATGTCCATTCCCATTCCAACCCCCACGAGGTGCGCGTCCATCATCTCGACCTCGACCTCGACGTCCGTTTCGCCGAACGCCGACTGAGCGGTTCCGTTACGCTCTCGGTCGATCGAGTGAGGACAGGGGCGGAGACGCTCGTACTCGATACCCGTGACCTGGCGATCCGGGGAGTTGAGAACATCACCGGCGACGACGGCACCCTCGAGGCCGCGTACGAGTTGGGCGAGACCGATCCGATTCTCGGTACGCCTCTCAGTATCAAGCTGCACCGCGGGACAACCCACGTGCGCGTTACTTACGAGACCAGTCCCACAGCCATCGCCCTACAGTGGTTGACAGCCGAACAGACGGCCGGGAAAGAGCAGCCGTTCATGTTCACGCAGTCGCAGGCGATCCATGCACGCAGCTGGATTCCGCTGCAGGACAGTCCCAGCGTGAGGGTCACGTATTCCGCGAGGGTCCGAACGCGACCAGCGCTTCGTGCCGTGATGAGCGCATCGAATGATAGCGAGGCGCCGACCGACGGTGACTACACCTTTCACATGGGCCAGGCAGTTCCCTCCTATCTCATCGCCCTGGCCGTCGGGGATCTTGCCTTCCAAGGCCTGGGTCGGCGCGTGGGTGTGTACGCGGAACCGTCGGTGCTCCCTGCCGCCGCAGCGGAGTTCGAGGACACCGAAGCGATGATCCTGGCCACCGAGCGGCTGTATGGGTCGTATCGCTGGGAGCGTTTCGACGTGCTTGTTTTGCCACCGAGCTTTCCGTTCGGGGGGATGGAAAATCCGCGCCTGACCTTCGCAACTCCGACGATTCTTGCGGGCGACAAGAGCCTCGTGTCACTGGTTGCGCACGAGTTGGCCCACTCCTGGTCTGGGAACCTGGTCACCAATGCAACGTGGCGAGACTTCTGGCTCAACGAAGGGTTCACGACCTATATCGAGCGGCGAATCATCGAGGAGGTGTACGGCCGGTCTCGTGGAGAGATGGAGGCGGTGTTGGGGCGGCAGGCCTTGCAGGACGAGCTCGACCGGCTTGGTGATGCCGACGAGATCCTACACGTCGACCTGACCGGCCGTGATCCCGACGACGGCATGACACAGGTGCCGTATGAGAAGGGCGCGCTGTTCGTGCGGTATCTCGAGGAAACCGTCGGTCGGGAGCCATTCGACCACTTCCTCCGTTCGTACTTTGATCGGTTTGCGTTTCAGAGCATCACGACGGACGACTTCCTGTCATACCTCCGACAGAAGGTGCGCGAAGATCCGTCGTTGTCAGCGCGGGTGGATCAGGAGGTCGTTGAGCAGTGGATCCATCAGCCCGGGCTGCCGGCCGGCTCACCCCAACCCCAGTCGGATCGGTTCGCGCTGGTTGAGGAGACGTCTCAGGCATGGCTGCAAGGGCGGCTTTCTGCCGCGGAGCTCCCAGCTGCCGCATGGTCCACACACGAGTGGCTCCATTTCCTCACGAATCTTCCGGACGAGCTTGCCCAACACCGGCTCGAGGATCTCGACGGGGCGTTTCGCCTGACCGACACTCGAAATGCCGAAGTCGCCCATGCGTGGTTGCTCCTGGCGATTCGGATGCAGTATGCGGCCGCTGACTCGCGGCTCGAGGCCTATCTGACTGAGATCGGCCGTCGAAAGCTGATCCGCCCCCTCTACGAAGCGTTGGCGGCCTCGCCCGATGGACGGGAGCGCGCCCTCACCATCTACCGACTGGCCCGGCCCGGGTATCACCCGATCTCGTCGGAGGCCATAGACGATCTCCTCGGACGAGACCCGCAAGCTCCATAGCCACAGCTTCTTATACCTGTGTGTCGCCGGGAGACCCGCCTCATCGATCGCATTGATAAAATATGAGTTAACTACGCTCATGTAATTTGACTAAACTATAGTAACTATGTAACAATTCCTTCAGCCGGCTCGAGTGAAGTCCGGTGACAGACAGAAGCAGAAACGCAGAAACAAGGAACAAACGAACAACAAGGAGGACAAAGATGCTGAGCCTGACGCGTTGGCGCCCGTTCAATGAAATGACCGATTCTCACCGCGATGTAGACCGGGTGTTCGGCCGGTTGCTTGGCGATTGGCCCGCAGCGCCGGAATGGTCCTGGCTACCCGCCACGGAGGCTACCTCAGGGAGCGAAGGCTGGACGTTGAGGATGGCGCTGCCGGGCATCGACCCGAAGGACGTTCATGTTGAGCTGACCGGTAGGGTCCTCACCATCTCTGGCGAGCGCTCGGTAAAGGATGAACAGACCGCCCGCCATCTGTCGGAGATCGGATACGGACGATTCGAGCGTCGCTTCACCCTTCCGGAAGACATCGCGGTTGACGATGTGACCGCGACGTTCGAGCATGGGATGCTCGAGTTGACGTTGCCCACCGCCGAGTCAGCCAAGTCTCGACGAATCGACATCGGGGGACCGAAGGTAAAGGGGTCGAAAAAAGTCGCGTAGCGTCAAGCTCGTCGACTCTGAGAGGACACTCGGACCGGAGCGTAGCTCCGGTCCGCTTCTGCCATGCGGGTGTTTCCTGTTACGATGATCTGACTCAGACACGTGCCTGCCTGAGCCGTACGGAGCAAGGGCCGGATTCCCCACGGAACTCCGGCCTTTCTTGTTGGGTGGCGGCGCGGTCGCGGTGACTACTGCTGCTTCTCTTGTTCTTCGAGCTCCGCGGCTTCCTTCGCGCGCTGTTCTTCCTCGAAGAACTCGCGTTGCCAGTCGGGCATCTCCTGCGGGCCCGGTCGGAGGCCCTGGAGATCGGGGTCGAAATCCTTGGGCCGTGGCCCGGACTCTAGCTTGCGGGCCCTCACCTCGGCCCGACGGACTTCCTTCATCTTCTGACGCTCAATCCGCCCCCGCTCGCGCTGACGCTTGGTCTGCGTCGGTCTTCCTCTGTTCGCCAAGGGTACCTCCAGGTCTAAAGTGGCGGGCGGGCCCCCGCGGGGACCACAGGAACTCCATTTATTCTAGCAAAACTCCCGATTTGGGTCTTGTCGAGATGAGAACGAGCGCCACCATCCGGCCCGGGTCAATCACGTTATTGACGTAGCGCCTCGATATATCTTTCCAAGGCGTTCCGTTGCTCGTTCTCCGAGTCCGGAAGCGTCTCCAGATACCGTTCGTACCACTCCACAGCACGTTCCAGGTCCCCCTACTGCTCCCACCCTTCGGCCACCACCGTCAGCGCTTCGTCCTGAAGCGGATCCAACGCCAGCGCCGTCAGCGCGGCTTCGACAGCCCGTGCCGGTTCTCCGCGTAGCGCCGCCACGCGAGCCACGGCGAGGCTGACGACCGCTCGATCCGTATCCTGATCCGGTTCCGGCACCAGCTCGAACTCAAGCGGGATCACGGTCACGCTCTCCGGCGCCGCGATCTCTGGCGGTAACGTGACCCGCAGGATGTATCGGCCGGGAAGGAGGTTCGCCAGGTCGGCGCCATCGATGACGAGCGTCGTTCTCGCCGGTGCCAAGGCCAGCCGCCGGCGGGTTGAAGCGCCGCCGGGGTCGAGCAGCCGAGCATGCCAGTCGAGCGTGTTCAGTACTGTCGCACCTCCGGGTGTCGACAGTGTCATCGTCAGGCGCCGCTCCCATGGGAGGTCGCTAGCGGAGTCCTCATAGTCGAGGAGGATCTCAGCCGCCGCGGCCGCGCCCGCTGGGTCGACCTGGGTCTCGTTCCGCGCTCGACGAGCCTCAAGGTTCAGGAGAACCACTTCGACGACGATCGGCTGACCGATGAACACGCGCGATACGTCGCCGTGGCTGCTCAGCCGAACTTCGACCCGTGCGTCTGCCGGGTCAACCGCTAGACCCGTGCCATCCTGGGGACGCAACGATGACCAGACGACCGCGGCGATGACGAACGCCGTCGCCGCCGTCGCGACCAGGAGGATGATCTGCAGCAGCCGCTCGACGAGACGCCACATCCCGCCGAGAATAGCATGGGGTTCTTAGAGTTAGAACCGGACGCTCACTCGTGAGGTCACCTGCGCAAAGTCGAAGGTCCCACGATCGGCCAGGAGTCGCAACCAACGGGCGTCTGCTCCGAGGCTGAAACCGTTCCAGAGGAGCACGTCCAGCCCGCCTTCGACTGTCAGGACGAGACCCGTTTCTGACTGCGTGATGTCGTTCGGTGGAAAAATCAGCGGGCGGAGCACCCCGATCCGCCGCGCAATCTGTTGCCGCACATCGGTCACGTCGTTTCGTCCATCAATGTCAAAGCTGATCTCTTCCGAGAGCCGCCCGATACCACCCCCGCCAGAGACGAACGGGATCAGCCGGTCGCCCACAGGGAAATCAATGTTCAGCTTCGTCAGAAACGCGGTCACACTACCCTCACGTTCGATGTCGATGGGCGGCGCGAACGTCAGTGGGAGAATGAAGACGTTGTCCTCCGACAGGTCCAGACCGGAGACGTGCAAGACCTCCATGTCGAGCCCCAAGTGCCGGGTCAGGCGGACGCCGGCCCCGCCGGACACCAAGACGGCTGTCTCACCGTCTCCAAAGGAGCCTCCGACCAGGCCAAAGACCTTGCCGCCCGGCTCCGGTCCGACTTGGGCGTTGGCCGTCGCGGCCCCAACCCCGTGGGCGAGGCTGATGGCCTGGCGGCGCCGACCATGCCCTCCTCCTAGCTTAGACTGAGGTCGAGGGTCGATGGTTTATTGGGCACGATCCGGAGTCGCCGTTGATGGGCTGGACGGCGGGTCGGTTCGGTGGCCTAGGTTGTCAAGCGACCAGTGCGTTTTCACCCTGTTGCGACCTGCAGCCTTGGCTGCGTAGACGCCCTCATCGGCCGCCTGGACCAGCTGTTCTGCCGACTCGAACGTGTCTCCCGCGTGAGTCGCAACACCGATGCTGCACGTGAGCGTCAGGGTGCGACCGTCCTCCGCACTGATCTCGGTGTTTTCCTCGACGGCGCGACGAACGAGTTCGGCCGACCCCGCGGCGGTGGTACGGTCGGTGTTGGGACACACGATCGTGAACTCTTCGCCGCCGTATCGAAAGACGGTTCCTCGATCGCCAACCGTCTTACGCAGCGTCTCCGCGAAGACGACCAGCACTTGGTCGCCGACTGCATGGCCATGCCTGTCGTTGAAGCGCTTGAAGTGATCCAGGTCGCTGAAGAGGACGCTCGTTGGACTGTCGGATGTCGCTCGCTCGAATTGCTCTTGGACATACCGATCGAGCGCGCGTCGGTTGGCGACCCCGGTCAGTGCATCAGTGCGCGCACCTCGTTGATCAGTTGCTTGTTCTCCTGCTGCGATTGCAACGTAAGATCCATGAGGGCGTCGTTCGCACGCGCCAGAATCTCGTCAGGGTTTCCCAGGTTGCCGCTCGGCAGATCGAAGAGATTTCCGAACTCTTCTGTTTCTGTGTGGATTTCCTTGAGTACCGGCTCAGCCTCGTCGCGAGGGACGTCGAACCATGTCTTGGCCTGCGTGTAGTACGTCTCCAGCGTTTCACCTTCGCCGTCGGCGCTCAGGAAGATGTCGGCGACCCGATTGCCGAGTGAGACACTTCGAACAAGGGTCAGAAGCTCGGGGTCCACGCCGTCGGGCGCTTCGTGGTGGCGAATGGGCGCGACGAGCAACGGTGGGAGTTTCCACGATTCAGCCAGGGCAGCGCCCACCTCCGCATGGTCCAATCCGAGCGTCTGTAGCTCGTGGTCCCGGAGCGCCGCGTGGTCACCGCCAGCCTTCGCCAGAACCTCGGCGTATTCGTCTCCGAGAGCTTGACTCAGGGCCACCATACCCACGTCCTGGAGTAGCCCTCCGATGAAGGCCTCTTCCTGCTGAACGATCCCTGCGCGACGACTCAGAGTCCTGGCCGCCGTCGCGGTATAGAGACTGCGGCGCCAGTAGGCGACGTGGTCGAAGCCCTTCCCATGTGACTGTTCCATGTTTCCCACCAGTGAGAAGCCCAGCGCCAAGGTCTTCACCGAATTCAGTCCCAGCACTTGGAGCGCTCGGCTCACCGTGCCGATCTCGCGGGTCTGACCATAGAACGCCGAGTTGACTGTCTTCAGGATCTTGGTCGAGAGCCCGGGATCGTGTTGGATCGCGTCCGCGATGTGCCTGAAGTCGATATCCGGTTGTTGAGCGAGGTCGAGAACTTTCAGGGCGATGGTGGGAAGGCTCGGGAGGCGTGGTGACTGAAGCACCCGGTCGAGTAGTTCCGTATTGACATCCATCATGCACACGCTCCGAACGCGAGTATTCGACCCAGATACAGCATGCCGCCAGCCGGCCTCTCCTTCAGGAATCGGCAGACTACGGCCGGTGCTTGACTGCCGTCTACAAGTCCACGCGCCGATGAGGCTCACCGATGCTTCATCGCTCCACCCTGGAAAGTCGGTCCAGCCTATCGTTCAGCGGCACCAGCCGCGGCCGGCGGACGTCATCCGGCGGTCCGGAGGTTAGAATGAGGCCACGCCGACTTGACCGAGGCGGTTGGGAGGTCCAGCGTGTTCGACGGTGGCACCCGAAGCGGCGCTCGGCAGGTGAAACGAGCGGAGTGCGGCTTTCGAAGAGGAGACGACCATGCCCGAGGATGCGCATGCCCGGCCAACCGGCGCCGCACCCGAACCGTTGTACGACGTCAATGTGGCCACCCCATCGCACGCGGAGCGGGCGCGTACGTTGGTGACGCAGGTCTCGACCGGCACCCTGTGTAGCCTTGCCCTTGAGCCCGAGGGACACCCCTATGGCTCGTTTGTAACGGTGGCCTTCGATGGCGACGACCCAGTATTCCTCTTGAGTGCTCTTGCCGAGCACACCAAGAACCTGCAACACGACCCTCGTGCGTCGCTGCTCGTGGCCGAAGATGTCTCCAACGATCCGCTTGCCAATGGACGGGTGACCCTGCTGGGTTCGTGTCGGCCCGTTGACGGGGATGTCGCGAGCGCGCGCACCGCGTTCCTCGCGGCGCATCCCAACTCGGCCTACTACGCAGGGTTTCGCGACTTCGGTTTCTGGCGACTCAACGTCGAATCGGTCCGCTACATTGGAGGCTACGGTCGGATGTCGTGGGTCGAAAAAGCGGAATGGGAGGAAGCGGAACCGGATCCACTCGCCGCGTCAGCGGCAGGCGTGATCACGCACATGAATGCCGACCATGCCGATGCGATGGTGGACTACTGCTTGGCCTTCTCCAAGGCACGCGACGTGGCATCGGCCAAGATGACGAACATCGACCGCTACGGTTTCGAGATGTCGGCCGTCACGCCGGATGGCCCCCGTCCGATTCGCCTGGCGTTTCCGCAAGCGGTCACCACGCCTGAGCAGGCACGCGACGCGCTTATCGGGTTGCTGAAGGAGGCCCGCGCCCGCCCTAGGTGAGCCCCCGACCCCCGACGTCCCCGGCTCGGTCACGAAACGGCGCCCGCCGACCATGTCTGTCACGCCGAACCGAGTCTCGCTCCGAAGACCGGAGCGGCCCTCGCAACGGTTGTGCTGCTGAGTGGAACATCGAAGGATGGACGACACGGGGTTCTGACGACTGGCCCAGGCGATCTCAGTGCGCCGTGCCTCCAAGGTTCGCCCTCGCCCCGATAGGACGGTCGCCGCCGGCGGACTCAGCCCCCCGGCGACTTCCGACCCACGACCCTCGACCCTCGACCGTCCCCTACCGATCCCAGAGGCGTTGCCACCAGGGTCGTGCGTCGCGCACGGGGAAGAGATCATCGGTTCCCATCCTCTGACGGATCGTCTGGATCTCCCACCCTGTGAGCGACGCGAGCGTCTGCGCCTGCTGCTCGTATCGCTGAGCCAGTGCCTGGCGATACTGGGTCACCGCGGCACAGCTCTCAGTTCCATCCCAGGGGTGTCTCAGGATGTAGCGGCCTTGAAAGTTGGACCGGTCGCCGGTTTCCTGAAACCTGAGATCGTCCGGGAAGTGATCGTTGTCGTATCGCACATGTAGCCGCGTGATGAAGACGTCGGTCGGACCGACCCCACCCGACCCGTCGTCGGGCTCGACCCAGAAGACGCCGAGCTGCCGCAAGGCGTCGTTGGTCGGGGGCGCCGCCGCGCAGGGATCGCACCAGGCCATGTCCCATGCGTACTCGAGGAATACACCGCGGCGGTTCTCCCGCTCGACGCTTCGGTCGAACATCGCCTGATAGAAGTTGCCAAATTCCTCACTGTCCTTCAGGAAGAGCGGCACCTCGACATCGCTAGGCAGTTTCACCGTGCGGTAGTTGGTCGTCTCAACACGACCCTGACGGGTGAGGGCATAGACGAAGAGGTCTTGCGGGCCGTCTGCGTTGACCATACCGAGGCGGATCGGCAGCATGAACTTTGGCGATTCGTACGCGATCTGCAGCGGTCGGAGAGAGGAGAAGCCGAGCGCCGACCGTTCCTCGAGGTTGACCCGAGCCACGAAGAACCGCATGTTCTGACGGATATAGCTCCCCAGGACCGCCGACGCCCCGGCAGGAATCCGGTAGCCGTTCTCGGTGAGCCACGTTTCAAGACCGTCGCTCTGTTGCGCTGACAGAATCAGGATGTCGTACTCGCCGACGGTGTAGCTCGCCTCGATGGCCACGCCGAGTGCCCGGTTGCGAGCTTCGGCGCGCGCGCTCGACGCAGCCATCGGCGCTGAGGCATCGAGGCTCTCTCGCAAGATGACACTGCAGGGGTTCTCGTCGAAGTACTCCACGAGTCGCGGAGCCGAGTAGGCATCGAGATGATCGATCAGTTGCTTGTCCCCGACGTGGATCTGGTCACGCTCGAGAACCGTCGGCACCGGGATGACCATCGCAAATTCGCTGGGGTCACCGCGGAAGTCGTTGGACATCGTCATGACGGTTCGGTCGCCGTCCCTGACCAACACTACCTGGGATGCCTTGTTGAACAGCTGCGTATCCGCCTTGGTGACGTAGAAGCCACAGAAGGCCGAGGCCGGTTGTGCGAGCGCCAGAAGTCCGAGAATGGTCGCTCCTCCTTGGAGTAGTCGTTGCATCGGTTTTCTCCTTTGTCTGGATGTGGGTTCGCTCGTCACGTCGCCGTGACGGGAGCGCTGGCATCGATCGGTAGACGGGTATCGCGAGGCGCGGCCCACGTGTAGCGGCGGCCGGGGAGCCATCGATTGATTACAGGGACGGTCATGGCGCAGGCGACCAATGACCAGAGCAGACCGTTGGGTCGATACAAGGCAAACTGCACGTATGCCGCACAGAGGGCCACGAGCAGCGCAAATAGCACTCGTCCCGATCTCGAATCGGGTGTCGTCTTGGGGTCGGAAATCATGAAGAAGGCGAACAGCACCAGTCCGCCGTTCTGGAGCTGGTGCATCGCGATCGACACCGGGTCGCCCAACCAGAGGGTTCGTCCGATGACGATCGCCAGATAGCACCCCAGGAAGGCGTAGGTCACATCGCTTCGGGCTGCCCGATTGACGACGACAACGCCCAGGCAGGCCAGCAGGAATCCGAAGAACGCGACGCTGCCCCACTGCCCGGGTGAGACCCACACCTGGTCGGTGAGGAGCATCATCACGACCAGACCAAGGTTCGTGGGGTTGAAGATGTGGCGGTTGTCGATGCGGATCAGGAACTTACTGGAGACCGCGACGACTGCGGCCAGCACGGCCAGAGTCGGGTGCCCGGTCCTCAACAGGAGACACAGTGACAGTGCCGAAATGAGCGCGCTCCGGGGGTCATAATGGGGGAGCTTCGAACATCGAGTACACACGTACTGGACCACGAGACAGACGATGAGAACGAGGGCGATCTGCTCCCCGCTGATGCCGAAATCGAGCATATCAGCCCATACGACAGCAGGCTCCCGAGCACGGCGATTTGGTAGAGACGCGGGTCGATATGGGTGGTCATTCGTGCCCCTTTCCCTTAGAACGGGGCGTGTCCGGCTTCTTGCAGCCGGTGGCCCAGGATGACGTGTTACGATCCTCGATCTCGCGGGTTTTCGGTGCGCGCCACTACATGAAGTGGCAGGTGTGACAAAAGAGGGGCTCCTATGACGTGGAAGTTAGCGTGTGTGACGCTTGCCGCGGCCGTCGTGTCCACGGTGGTTGGGCTCAGCGGCCAGGAACAAGGCACGGCGAACGGAGAGTGGCCGACCTACGGCGGCAATCTCTCGAACGACCGGTATTCGCCGCTCGACCAGATCACGGCCGAGAACTTCAGTGAGATGGAAGTCGCGTGGCAGTTCAGCACCGACAGTTTCGGACCTAGTCCTGAGAGCAACCTTCAGTCCACACCGTTGATGGTGAACGGCGTGCTCTACTCGACCGCCGGCACGCGACGGGCGGCGGTGGCGCTGGATGCGGCGACCGGAGAGCTGCTGTGGATGTACCGGCTCGCCGAGGGCGAACGGGGCGAAACGGCGCCGCGTCGACTCTCCGGGCGCGGGCTGACCTACTGGGATGATGGCGGTTCCGGAGTCATCCTATACGTAACGCCCGGTTACCAGCTGGTGGCCCTCAACGCTGCGACCGGTGATCCCGTGTCGACCTTCGGGAGCGACGGGATCGTCGACCTGAAACAGAACATCGATCAGGATCTCGAGCCGACCTCCGAGATCGGACTCCATGCGGCGCCGATCGTCGCTGGTAACACCATCATCATCGGCGCGGCGCACCGTCCAGGTGGATCGCCTCCTTCGAGGGAGAACGTCAAAGGATACGTGCGCGGTTATGACCTGCGGACTGGCGAGCGCAGCTGGATCTTTCACACGATTCCGACTGCCGACGAGGTTGGGAACGAGTCCTGGTTCGACGGGTCGTGGCGCTACACCGGAAACGCGGGCGTCTGGGCTCAGATGAGCATCGACCCCGAGCTCAACATGGCGTACTTCCCGGTCGAGGCTCCGACCGGTGATTACTACGGCGGGCATCGCCCTGGGAACAACCTGTTCGCCGGAAGCGTGGTGGCGGTCAACCTCGACACGGGTGAGCGCGTGTGGCACTTTCAGACGGTGCATCACGACATCTGGGATTGGGATCTGCCGGCCGCGCCGGTCTTGGCCGACATCACCGTGGACGGACGCGAGATCAAAGCGCTGGTGCTGCCGACCAAGCAGTCGTGGTTGTTCGTGCTCGACAGAGAGACCGGCGAGCCGGTCTGGCCGATCGAGGAGGTGCCGGTCGAGCAGGGCGACGTGCCGGGCGAGTGGTACTCGCCGACCCAGCCGATTCCGACCAAGCCACCCGCCGTCGACCGGATCGAGTTCGGCATCGACGATTTGATCGACTATACACCCGAGCTTCGGTCCCAGGCAGAGGAGATCGTGTCGAAGTTCCGGATTGGCTCGATCTACACCCCTCCGAGTGTTGCCGTTGCCGACGGAACGTTTGGCACACTGGCGGTTCCGAACTCCACAGGTGGCGTGAACTGGGCTGGTGGGGCATTCGATCCAGAGACCGGGATGTTCTACGTCTATACCAAGACCCAGCTGGGAGCACTTGGCTTGGTCAACGATCCGGACCGCTCCGACATGGACTTCATTCGCGGGACTCCCGAGGGGGTGGCGCGGCGCGAGACCTCGACCAATATCAGTGGATTGCCGATCATCAAGCCGCCATGGGGCCGAATCACCGCGGTCGACCTCACCCGTGGCGAGATCGCGTGGCAGATCGCCCACGGCATGGCGCCGGACAACATCCGGAACCACCGGTTGCTCGAGGGAATAGAGCTCCCACGTACCGGATGGCCGGGTCGGATCGGTGTCCTCGTGACCAAGACGCTGACGGTTGCTGGTGAGTCGGCCCTGCATACGACCGAATCAGGTGAGCTTGGATCGATGCTGCGCGCATACGACAAGGCGACCGGTGAGGAGGTCGGTGCCGTGTATATGGAGGCGCCGCAGAGCGGTTCACCGATGACCTATATGGTCGACGGCGTCCAGTTCATCGTGGTGGCGGCGAGTGGAGGCGGTCGGTCGGGCCGGCTCACCGCCTTTCGGGTGCCCTAAAATTAGTGCACTCGCATCTCGGGTGCCCAGACCGAGACCAGCGAGGATGTCGTCAAGTTCGGCCAAGTCGCGAAGGCGGCGGGTGCCGACGTGATCATCTCAAACCACGATCAGTTCGACGATGCCCATCGGAAGATCGCGGCCATCGCGGCGTACCCAAGTGACCCCCAAACCCGTCGTCATACGTGTGGACGCGACGGTTGGATTCCTCGACGTCGTTCAGCACTGGGCGGCAACCGGATTGGCCAGGCAGGACACGAGCTGATGATCCCGGTCACCGATGGCGCAGTGCGGAGACATGCGAATGGCGCCGACATTTAGCCGCTTCGCCTCGACGACCCAACCGGAGACGGCTTTCATCGTCCTGGCTCGTGCCCGCGAGCTTCAGGCTGCCGGCAAGGACGTCATCGAGCTCGAGATCGGCGACAGTCCGTTTGCCACACCGCCCAACGCGATCGAGGCGGGTGTGCAAGCGATTCGAGATGGTCGGACGCACTACGGTCCGGCGAGTGGGCTACCGGAGTTCCGCGAGGCGGCATCCGCCTATGTCAACCAGGAGCATGGCCTCGCGACGACTGCCGCCAACATCGTCGCCGGGCCGGGTGCGAAGACCTTTGAACAGCTATTCTGCGAGGCCTTTGTGAATCCGGGCGACGGGGTTCTTGTCTTCAGTCCCCATTTTCCGACCTATGGTCCCAACATCGCACGCCGCGGCGGGCGCATCTGCCTAGCGACGCTCGAGGCCAGCCGGGCTTTCAGACCGAGTCTTGACGACGTCGAACGGTTCCTGGCGGATGATCCCAGTCCGAAAGCGATATTTCTCAACAGCCCGCATAACCCAACCGGTGGCGTGGCCGATGCCGAGGATCTCGCTGGGATCGCCAACCGTGTTCGCGGGCGGGACGTCGCCATCTTCAGCGACGAGCCGTATGACTGCATGGTCTGGAGTGGCCGTCACCGGACGATCTTGTCCGAACCCGGCATGCTCGACCAGAGCGTGGCTGCCTACACCTTCAGCAAGTCGTTCTCGATGAGCGGGTGGCGGCTCGGCTTTGCGGTGACCAACGTCGAGACGGTCAGCCTGCTCGACGTGCTGACCATCACATCCGTTTCCTGCGTCCCGCCGTTCTCTCAGGCCGCTGGCGTCGCCGCACTGCAACTGGACCGGCCGTATCGCGACGAACGAATGGCCGAGATTCGGCGCAAGGTCGAGCTGCTCGTCTCTGGTCTCAACGAGATCGACGGCGTGTCGTGTTTCATGCCCGGCGGCACGTTCTACGTGTTCCCATCGGTTCAGCCGATCTGCTCGACATACGGCATTACGTCACACGGGCTGGCGCTCTATCTGCTCGAAGGTGCGGACGACCGCCTCGGGGTAGCCTGTCTTGGCGGTGAATGTTTTGGGGCTGCCGGCGAGGGGTTTCTGCGTCTCAGTTGTGCGGAGCCGGATGAACGGCTGCATCAGGCCGTGGCATTCATGGGCGAAGCCCTCGGTCGCCGCGAACGTGTCGAGCTGTATCTGACAAAGCACCCCGAGCACCGACGACAGAGGTTGTGAAACCGGTTCTACGTCCCCGCTTGACACCGGGGTACTCGAGCGGCGTCTGGTCTCGTCCCGTCACATCAAGACCGGCGTCACCCTTTTGCCGCTCTGCTGTTTCGAGAAAAAGGTGTCGTTTTTGCTCGAAACGGCCGAAACCTTCAGAGACCCGCTACGAACGACACGCGAGGGAGCCATGTACAAGTCACGTTATCAGGCGATCGTCTACAGGCAAGCAGAAGGACCCTGGGTGGCAGAGGTGCCGGGGCTGTCCGGATGCTGTGCCATGATGCCCACCAAGGAAGCGGCCCTAGACGAGCTGCGGCGGGTATTCTGCGCAATCGCAGCCGATGACCGCCCCATGACACACTCGATGACCGCCGATGACCGCGGATGACCAACGACGAGGCAACACGCAGGACACTATCGGAGGGTGTCGCTCCGGCACTCAGACGTCGTAGGCGGGCTCGGCGATCCCGTCACGTCCTACCCGCCACGGCGTCCACACCACCATCAACGGCTGAATATCGAGGTCGGTCTTTCGGCAGGCGACACGCACCTCCCTGATATCGAGCGTGTCCAAGTCGATGCTCCCCTCGAGTGCCTCGATATCGTCCTCGAACTGCTGCTCGAGTTCCTTCAGCCGAGCTCTCAGGACGCTGGCCTTCTCCTTGGCGCGGCTGATGTCGCCCCGCTCCCTCGTCGCTCGACCGGCCCCACGCATGGCGGTGGTGGCTCTGCCGACGTTTCCTATGCTTCCAAGCTTGCGACCAAACAGCGCCCCGACCACGGTCGCGCCGATGGAGATGGCGGTCTGCACCCGCTTCTGCGAGTACTGCGATTGTTCAACCTCGATGCGCTGATCTGCGGCTTGAATCCGCTCCTCGAGACGGGCGAGCTTTGGGGCGTACCGTTGACGAAGCTTCTCGACGGCGAGGTCACGCTGCTCCCGAACGGCCGCCCGCAGGCTGACCTTGAAGTCGCCCTCTGCCTCGCCGGGTTGCGACACGAGTGGCGGCTTACGGCACCGCCAGAGGCGCAGCTGGCGCTCACGATACAGGTGACTCGCCAACATCTTCTTCCACGTACGTAGCTCTTGGCGTTGGCGGCCTTCGCCGGCAGCGCTGAGAACGTCGCGCCCCTGGCCGGTTCCGGGTCGAACAGCAGCGTCGAGGTTTCGCACTCGACCGCAGTCGTCCAGGGCGATCCGGACGACTTCCCGAGGGGAGCCAGCACCGTCACATCCTGCCATTGGTCGACACGTGCCTTGACATTCGCGTAGTGCAGCGTGGCGGTGGCTCCGAGGGCGGGGCGGCACACCAGACGCTCCTCGCCTATCACGGGGTGCACCACCCTAAGGAACCGTTCGGCGATCGCGGTCGGGATCGTCGGACGAGAAGGCGTGAGCGGATCGCTTGTCGCTTCGGTCCTCTGGACCGTGGTCTTCGGCGGCTGTGCCACCGCCGTCTGAGGCCGGTCCGCATTGAGTCGCGAGATCTGCTTGCCCGTGAGTGGACCACTCAGATACGACAGGGCCCAGCGAGTATGGAAAAGCACCGGGGCATCTTCGTGCGCGTTGCTCATCAGAAACACGCGACTGGTCAGGCCCGAGAGGAGACGGTCCATCTCACGTCGGTCGAAAGCGCTCGCCGACGCGCCTTCGAGTCCGTCCATCACCCGGGCCTTGTCCCGTTCGGTTTGCAGTCTCCCTACGAACCTGGTCCCAGCGTTCGAGAGCCCTTTGTAGTCGAGGTCAACTGGGTTCTGTGTGGCTAGCACGACACCAAGCCCCTGGGCCCGCGCCTGCTTGAGCAGGGTGAGCATGGGTCGCTTCGACGGCGGGTTCGCCGTCGGCGGCACGTAGCCAAAGATTTCGTCCATGTAGAGGATGGCGCGCAGACTCCGGCTGCCTGGCTGACTCCGGACCCACGACACCACCTCATTGAGCAGCATCGTCACGAAGAACATCCGCTCTGCATCAGACAGGTGAGCGATCGAAAGGATCGACACGCGTGGTCGTCCGGCGGCCGTGTTCAGGAGACGCGCGACGTCAAGGGGTTCGCCCGCGGCCCAGACGTCGAAACCGGGTGAGGCCAGCAGGTTGTTCAGCATCATCGCCAGTTTCAACCGATCTGAGGCTGGAAAGAATGAGTCGAGGTCGAGGACGCCGACGCGCTCCACCGGCGGCTTTTGAATCTGCTGGATCAATGTCGGCAGATCGAGTCCACCGCCTTCGACCCAGGCCCGGTTGAGCAGTGTTGCCAGGAGGATGTGTTCGCGACTCTGAATCGGATCGGCGTCGACACCGATCAGGCCGAGGATTCCAGACACGGCGCCCATGATCCTGTCGCGTAGGGCTTCCTGGTCTTCCAGGACGGCGGCCGCCGGTCTTGCGAACGAGCGAAGCACCGAGATCGGGACGCCAGTCCGACTCCCAGGCGTGTAGATGGTTCGCTCCACCGCGCGCTCGAACGCACCGATTCGCGTCGGCTTCTGGCCCCACGTCTTGAGTCCCTCGCGCCACAGGTCGGCCGTCCACTGCGCGTGCTCGGCTGGTGCCCGGCCGTGGCGCGCCGCGTCGGCTTCATCGATCCAAGGTCCGAAGTCCTCAGCACGAAGCGCCGGGAAGGTCAGGAGCAGGTTGCCCAGGTCGCCCTTCGGGTCAATGGCGATCACCGGAATACCATCGAGCGCGGCTTCTTCGATCAACGTCACCCCCAGACCGGTCTTCCCGCTGCCGGTCATACCGACACAGACCGCATGAGTCGTGAGGTCCTTCGCGTCGTAGAGCAGCGGCTGTGTCGCGCTGGACTCCTGAAGGTCGAGGTTGTACGACCGACCGAGATAGAAGGTACCGAGTTGCTCGAAGTTGATCATTCGATCATGCATCCTACCTCACCAATGATCGCGCTGATCGGGCAGTCGTGTAGAGTACGCGCGATGCACATCTCGTTTCATGGGGCGGCGCGAGAGGTGACGGGGTCCTGCCATCTCGTCGACACCGGTGATGCCCGGTTACTGCTCGATTGCGGCATGGTTCAAGGGGGGAAGGAGCGGCACCAGTGCAATCGCGAACCGTTTCGTTTCGACGTTACCAACCTGACACGGGTGATTCTTAGCCATGCCCACATCGACCACTCGGGGCGGCTCGCGCTGTTGCGGAAGGCTGGCTACCGAGGGCCAATCCTGACGACCGAGGCGACGGCCAGTCTGCTAAAGATCCTGCTCTCGGATAGCGGACGGATCCAGGAAGAGGACGCCAGATGGAAGATCAAGCGGCTCGAGAAGCGGGGTAAAGACGCGAGCTGGGTGACCCCCCTCTATACCGAAGCCGATGCACTCGACGTTCTTGATCAGATCGAGACAGTTTCATTCGATCGTCCCCATCGTCTCCGGGGCGCGGGTACCGTGACGTTCGTGCCCGCCGGTCACATTCTGGGCGCAGCTATCATCGACCTGGAGTTGGAAACCGGCGATGGGGCCCGACGGCTGGTCTTTTCCGGTGACCTGGGCGTGCACGACGCGCGACTGCTTGCTCGCCCAAAAGCGGTGCCGACCCCGGACTATTTGATCATGGAATCGACCTACGGCGACCGCATTCGCAGCGAGGACGGCGACCGAACGGAGCAGCTCTTTGCGATCATCGACCGAACGCTACGTCGTCGAGGCAAAGTCATCATTCCCTCGTTCGCGGTTGGTCGGACCCAAGAGGTTTTGGCGCGGATCAACGACCTCGTTGAAGCAGGGAGGCTGCCCGGTCTTCGAGTCTACGTTGACAGTCCGATGGCCGTGGCGGCGACGAAGGCGTTCGTCCTCCACCTTGAGGCATACTCCCGGGCGACGCGAGAGCAGCTCGCCGACGGCGACGCCCCGTTAGCGTTCGAGGGGCTCCGACTCATCACGGCTGTGGACGACTCGATCGCGCTCAACCGCTCAGACGAGCCTGCGGTGATCATTTCGGCCTCGGGAATGTGCACCGCCGGCCGCATCAAGCATCACCTCAAGTTCAACCTCTCCGACTCGCGGAACACCGTGTTGTTCGTCGGATACCAGGCTCAGCGTTCATTGGGGCGCGTCATCCAATCCGGAACCTCGCCGGTGCGAATCTTTGGCGAGTGGTATCCGGTCAGGGCACAGATCGAGACACTTGAAGGATTCTCGGCTCATGCCGACCTCGGCGAACTCGTTGAATGGTTCGAGTTGCTTGGCGGGCCGCCGAAGCGGACGTTCGTCGTCCACGGAGAAGAGGACGCCTCGCTCAGCTTCGCGCGTACGCTCGAAGATCGATTCGGCGCCGAGGTAAGGGTTCCAGAGCTCGGCCAGACGGTCGACTTCGAATGATCTCCCTCGAATGATCTCCATGACCCGGGGGCGGCAGGCCGGCGTCGCCGGCCGGTGTGTCACTCGTCGGGCTCGCGCTCGTCTTCCGCGTTCAGCGTTCCGCTGACAGCGTCGACGGCGTCGCCGAGTGCCTGGCGACTCCGTGCGAAGAGCTCGTCGAACGTGCCATCGTGCTCGTCGAAGATGGCCGACAGTTTCTTTCGAGTGTCCTCGCCAGGTGCCGGTGCGTAGAGCAGTCCAACCCACAGTCCAGCGGTTCCGGAGAGACCCGCCACAAACACGAGAAGGATGAACCGTCGCAACATCAAACCTCCAGGATGCCGTCGCCTCGCTTATCGGTCAGAGGCTCGGACATGTCCAGTCGTGGCGGCGTCGGACCTGAATTCGCGATAAGCTAGTGCACTAGGACATTAGTTCGATGGTTCGTCGGCCTGCCACGTTCTAGGACGCTCATGCGAAAGCTCTTGCGGCAATACTGGGTGGTTTTACCTGTCCTCGCTTCGATGGCCACTCAGTGTGATCAGACGCCTCGGGCAAGTTTCCCCACCATGATCACACCGGTCGACATCGTTCTGACCAGTGTTGCCGCGGAGGCTCCGACGGATGCTGACGGGCTTGCGGCCTTCGCCTCGTGCTTGCAGCGGATGGACGGTTTACCCAACCACTTGCGGGCGAGCTGGCGAGGGAATGACACGATTCTGCTGATGAAGACGTCAACCAACGTATGGACGGTGGCGTCTTTCGACGTCCCAGTTGGCTTCACCAACACGATGACCGTTCACGACGTGAACGAATGCGCCCGGAATCCAGAAGGTAACGGACACGTTGCGATGGGTGTCACGGTCAACGGTACCGTCGTCGATAGAGTCGTCGGTGGCAACAACGCGCTGGTCTTTCAGGTCAGCGCCGACGGTACAGTCGGATTTCCCACTCTGACGCCCGCTCTATCGCCGTAGGAGGTCTGGGATGAATGTTCGTCTAACTATATTCTCGATATCGGCGGTGGGTGTGCTCGTCGCTTGTGGTGGCGGCGGGGGCATGGCGGAGGAGGTCGCGCCCGCGGCGCAAGCGGCGGCGCAGCCCGAGGCCATCGAGCCTGCGATTCTTCCACTCGAGGACGTTAAAGCGAGTCAAAGCGGGTCTGTGTCGCAGACGATTGCGACGACACAGATCACAATCACATACGACCGGCCGGTCGCCCGCGGGCGAGAGCTGTTTGGCGGCATCGTGGCGTACGGTGAGATATGGAATCCCGGTGCCAATGACGCGACCAAGGTCAGTGTCAGCCAACCGGTCACGATCAACGGGATGTCACTCCCCGCCGGGGACTACAGCATCTGGGCCATTCCAGACCCCGATGAGTGGACGGTCATTTTCAACCGGGCCGCCGACGTGTATCACGAACCGTATCCAGGCGAAGAAACCGAAGAGCTTCGCCTGGCGGTGGCACCCCAGAGGGGCCAGCATATAGAAACGCTAGCCTTCTACTTCCCCGCCGTTGAGAAGAAGGATGCCGAGCTCCGCCTGCACTGGGGGGAGACGATAGTGCCACTCCAGATCACGGTGCCCTGAACATCCGAACCTTGCTCGGCGTGCGTCGGGAACATCTGTCGAACCCGATGGCCGAGGCGCCGTTCTGCCACGGCATCAAGAGGCGCCCAGTGTGCCCGACTGACAGTCGAATCCGCCGGCACGATTGCGTACGAAGGACATCCTGCCAATGCCGACGCGGCTGCCCTGATCCAAGAGGAGTACGGGCTCGACATCTCGGCGCACCGGCGGCTACACGTGCTTGTCGAGGAGCGCTTGGAGCCGCGCCTTGTCGGTGAGACCGACGACCGACTCGACAACTTCACCACCCTTGAAGAGTAGCAGGGTCGGGATCGAACGCACACCGAACTGCATCGCGGTATTCGGATTGTCGTCGACGTTCAGCTTTCCGATAGTGACCTTCCCGTCGTAGACCGTCGCCAGCGCCTCGACCGTGGGGGCGATCATACGGCACGGACCACACCACTCCGCCCAGAAGTCTACGAGGACGGGGACTGTCGACTTGATCACCGACTCATCGAAGTTGCCGTCGGTGAGGGTAGCTGTGTTCTCTGACATCACTTTCCTTTTCTCGACTTTCGTCGCTGCAGTTTTCACCATTGTAAACTAGTGGTCTGTATCGACTGAGTCAGTGGTGGTCGCTGGCGTGCGGCGCCCGCCTGGCGAGGCGCGACGAGGGAGCCTACCGGCCGTATTCGACCGAGACGCAACGCCGTCAGACTGGATGCCCCGCCCGGCGAACGGTGCTGACTCGATCGAAACAGGCCACAGTGGCCCGCATACGCTTTTGGACGCATCCGGACACACAGACGTCCCCAGGCCAGGCGACCCGGTGCACCGTTCGTCGTGAAGCGACGACTTTCGGCTTATCCTCTCACTGGCATGGACCCGTCGTTTTCGTCCCGAGTTCCGGGGCGAATCGCTCGCAATCGGTTGGCTGAGGCTCGCGCTCGTCTCGAGGCGCGCGGCACGTCCATCATCGACTTGACGGTGTCGAACCCGACGCAGGTCGCGCTCGAGTATCCGGCTGACCTGCGGTGCTCGCTCGATGCGGACCACTACCCGGAGTCACTCGGCCTTGGGTCTGCCCGAGAGGCCGTCGCGTCGTATCTCCGCCAGCATGATCTCGATGTCGATAGCCGGCAGGTCGTACTGACCGCAAGTACGAGCGAAGCCTATGGACTGCTGTTCAAGCTCCTCTGCGATCCCGGTGACGAAGTGGCGATCCCGCGACCAAGCTACCCGCTGCTGGAGTATCTGACCCGTCTCGAGTCAGTGGTGTCCGTTCCGTATGCGCTCGAGCTCCACGCGAAATGGGAGGTCGACGTTGCCGGGCTCCGGAGCCGCGTGACGCCACGCACCCGCGCGGTTGTTGTGGTCAATCCGAACAACCCGACTGGGTCGTTCGTCTCCAGCGATGAGCTGCGCGAGGTCTCCGCGCTCTGCCGCCAGCACGGGCTTGCGCTCATTGTCGACGAGGTGTTTGGCTTCTATCCCCTGACGGTATCGGGTCGTGGTCCGAGTGTGCTCGACGAAGATCCGGCGGTGCTCACGTTCGTGCTCGGCGGGCTTTCGAAGGCCGTCGGTCTCCCGGGGCTCAAGCTGGGATGGGTCGTGTTGACGGGACCGAGCGGCCCGGTGACGGCGGCGCTTGATAGGCTCGAGTTGATCTGTGACACATATCTCTCGGTGGCGACGCCGGTGCAGCTCGCGCTCGGCGCCCTTCTTGACCAGGGCCGCCACGTGACCCAGCGAATCGCCGGCCGGGTCCGACAGAATCACGCCTGCCTCGCCGGTATCGTCTCCGAACACCCAGCGGCGGATCTGCTCCCGGTCGAGGGGGGATGGTACGCTGTCATGCGAGTACCGGCGACGGTCTCGGAGGAGCGTCTGACCCTCGATGTCCTTGAACGCGCCCATGTGCTGGTGCACCCTGGATACTTCTTCGACTTTCCAAGAGAAGCGTTCCTGGTAATCAGCTTGTTGCCTGAACCACACCGGTTCGAATCCGCCGCGAGACGAGTGCTGTCGATTGCTGCCGGAAACGAGTCGTCGCCCCCATGAACGCTCCGCAGATTCCGGTGCTGAAGGATCTCGTCCTCGTTGGCGGTGGGCACAGCCATGTGATCGTCCTCAAGCGGCTTGGAATGGATCCGATGCCGGGTGTGCGCGTGACCGTCATCGCGAGGGACGTCGACACGCCCTACTCTGGGATGCTGCCGGGCCTGATCGCTGGCCACTATCAGTTTGATGACGCGCATATTGATCTGGGTCGGCTCTCGATGTTTGCTGGCGCTCGTTTCTACCACGACGAGGCGGTCGGTCTGGATCTGGCGAACCGTCGAGTGCTCTGCCGACATCGTTCACCCGTTTCGTACGACGTCGTGTCGATAGACATTGGTGTGACACCGATTCAGCGTGTCGAAGGATCGGCGGATCATGCGGTCCCGATCAAACCGATCAGCACGCTGGTTAGCCGCTGGGAGAGACTTCGGGAACGCGTACGCCAACAGGCGGGCGGCCTGAGGATCGGCGTCGTCGGTGCGGGCGCAGCCGGGATTGAGTTGACGCTGGCCATTCAGCACGCCCTGCTGGAGCCGTCGTCGCCAGCGGAGCACCCGAGAGAGGTGCCTGATTTTCATCTGTTCGGCAGCACGCTGACGGTGCTGCCGACGCACGGACGGCTCGCGAGGGCCAAGTTCCGCCGCGTGCTTGAAGAGCGGGGTGTGCACGTCCATCTCGGCCACCGTGTCGTTGAGGTCCACCCTGACGGGCTCGAGACCGAGGACGGGATCCGGCATGAGCTCGACGAGATCATTTGGGCGACTGAAGCCGGTGCTCAGGCGTGGCCTCGGACGGCCGGTCTGGATGTGGACGACCGCGGCTTCATCACAGTCGACGACACGCTGCGATCAACGTCGCATCAAGAGGTGTTCGCCGCCGGCGATGTTGCGGCCATGGTCAACCACCCCCGCGAGAAGGCTGGGGTGTTCGCGGTGCGTCAAGGCCCACCGCTCGAAGCGAATCTCAGACGGGCCCTGCGCGGACAGCCGCTGCAGCCGTTCAGGCCCCAGCAGGCGTTCCTCAGTCTGATTAGCACCGGCGACCGATATGCGGTTGCGTCACGCGGCGGGTGGGCGCTCGAGGGACAGTGGGTCTGGCAGTGGAAGGACTGGATCGACCGCCGCTTCATGAGCAAGTTCAGCGACTTGCCGGACATGGATGTGAGCGAGACCGGGTCACACCCCGACCTCTCCCAGCTGGCCGCGCCCGAGGTTGTCGAAGAGCTCTCGTCGGCGGCCATGCGGTGTGGGGGATGCGGTTCCAAGGTGGGGGCCACCATCCTGGACCGGGTGCTGTCTCGCCTGACTCCGGTCGGCCGGGAAGACGTCATCGTGGGATTGGAGTCCCCGGACGACGCCTCCGTCGAACAGGTGCCGAGGGGTATGGTCGCGGTGCGAACCGTCGATGCGTTCCGCCCTATCGTCGACGACCCCTACATGTTCGGCCGTATCACAGCCCATCACTGCCTTGGAGACATCTACGCCATGGGGGCCGCGCCCGGAACCGCGCTGGCGATCGCCACCGTTCCTGTTGCGCCGGAAGACAAGGTGGAGCAGTTGCTCGAGGAACTTCTCACGGGGGCGGTCGAGGTGCTCAACCAGGCGGGGGCCGCCCTGGTTGGTGGTCACACGAAGGAAGGGTTTGAGATGGAGCTCGGTCTTGCCCTCACTGGCATCGCCGACCCCGGCCAACTACTGAGAAAGGGCGGCATGCGTCCTGGAGACCGGTTGATTCTTACGAAGCCGATCGGGACGGGAACGCTGTTCGCCGCCCATATGCGGTTGCGAGCAAAAGGTCGCTGGATCGATGAGGCGATCCGCTCGATGACTCAGTCAAGTCTGGAAGCCAGCGGGTGTATGCGACGACACGGCGCGACGGCTTGCACGGACGTAACCGGTTTCGGTTTAATCGGTCACCTTCTGGAGATGACCCGGGCCTCGCGTCTGGATGCCAGACTCTTCCTGTCGTCGATTCCACTCCTCACCGGTGCGGCCGAGACGGCCGGCGCAGGTCTCCTGAGCTCGCTCCAGCCGCAGAACGTTCGACTTCGTCGCGCCGTGGCCAACCACGATGCCGTCAGGTCGGCTTCGGCGTACCCGCTGCTGTTCGATCCTCAGACCGCAGGGGGTCTGCTCGCAAGTGTCCCCCCCGAGCACGCGGAGTCCTGTCTTGCGGAGCTTCGCACCCATGGGTATCGGGACGCGGCGGAGGTCGGTGTTGTCCTGCCGCAGTCCGACCCCGACGCCCCGATATCGGTTGAGATGTAGAATATCTGACTCACGATCCACGACGTTATCCCCATGATCACAGTCGGAAAGAAGGCGCCATCGTTCACGCTTTCCAATCAAGACGACGATCCCGTTCGCTTGGCGGATTACAGAGGTCAGTGGGTCGTCCTGTACTTCTACCCGCGTGACGACACACCCGGATGTACCAAGGAGGCGTGTGAGTTCACCGTCGGGATTCGGGGCTTTCAAACGCTCGATGCGGTGGTCCTCGGGTGCAGCCCAGATCCCCCCGATCGCCACCGCGCGTTCGTCAAGAAGTACCGGCTGAAGGTGACGCTCCTGTCGGACCCGACGCACGCGGTGATGGAGAAGTACGGCGCCTGGGGAGAGAAGGTTCTGTACGGCAAGAGAACGGTCGGCGTGAGGCGGTCAACCGTTCTTATCGACCGGGTGGGAATCGTCGCCCACCACTGGCGCGCTGCAAGGGCCGCCGGACATGCCGATAAAGTACAGGAGAAGGTGGCAGAGCTCGCCGAACGCGGCGCCGCCGACTAGCGAGCCGATCCACCCCGTTACTGGTAACCAGTCTTACGGCGGTTCGTCCGGATGACCGTAGGGCTGTGGTAGACTCCTATGCTTCGTATGTCCAATCGATTCACGAATTTGCACGGATTGCTGTGGTGGCTGGCGCTTGCCGCGTTGGCGGTAGGATGTAACCACGAGGTTCCGCTTCCGGACTCGGTCTGGAATGGCGCAGACATCGTGTTGGAGGACGACACCCGAGTCATCGAGGACGTCGTGCCGCGACGGGCCACGCTGGCGGGGCTGCTCGACAATCACGCCTTCGATGGAACCTTCGTGTACCAGTTTGTCCAGGCTGTTCGGCCGGTGTTCGACCCCCGACGTATCCGGGTGGGCAACTCGTACAAGCTCGTCGTTGACCGCGATGGTGTTCTTCGCCGGTTCGAGTATCACATCGACAACGACGAGTTTCTAAGAGTCGACTATCTCACCGATGCGGCGGCGTCTTTCGAAGCGCTGCGGGTGCCATACGTGAAGGAGCGCACGGAAGTGGCCACCCGCGGCCTCATCGACGAGCGGAATTCGTCGTTGTCGGCGGCGTTGGACGACATCGGCGAGAACGTCAATTTGGCGATCCTGATGGCCGAAGTGTTCAGCGGTGAGATCGACTTCAACAATGATCTCCGCCGGGGCGACCGCTTCGAGGTGTTGTTCGAGAAGTATTATCGAGAGGACGTCTTTTCCGACTACGGTGACATCGTAGCGGCCGAATTTTACAACGATGGTCGGACCATTCAGGCCTTCAGTTATGTCATCCCTGGTGACGACCAGGCACTGTATTATGACGCCGACGGGCGATCGCTCAAGCGGCTCTTCCTTCGCTCCCCGTTCCGCTTCGAGCCACGGGTGACTTCACGGTTCTCCTACCGTCGTCTGCATCCCGTCCTCGGGACGAACCGACCGCATCTCGGCGTCGACTACGGTGCGCCAACCGGTACCCCGGTGATCGCGGTCGCGAACGGACGTGTCGTCTCCGCGGCAGCCAGCGGAGGGTCTGGGAACATGGTTCGGCTCCGTCATACCAACGGGTACGAAACGTACTATCTGCATCTATCTCGTTTTGCCACCGGGATGCGACCGGGAAACCGCGTGGTCCAGGGGCAAACTATTGGATACGTCGGCTCGACGGGGCTGGCGACCGGTCCGCACCTCGACTACCGCATCCGTAAGAACGGAACCTTCGTCAATCCCTTGATCGAGCACCGGAACCTCCCGCCTGGCGATCCGATTCCCGAGGAGCACCTCCCGGCGTTCATCGAGGCTCGTGACCAGGCGCTCGAGCGGATGTTCTCACCGCTGTCCCAGTCACTCGACGTGGCGCTCGCGCAGTAGTGGCTCTCGTTCGTCCCTTTCATGCGCTCCGCCCGGTGCCAGAAGCGGCCGCGGCTGTGGCCGCCGTCCCGTACGACGTTGTCTCGAGGTCGGAGGCGTTCGACCTGGCAGACGGCAACCCTTTGAGCTTTTTGCACGTCTCGAGGGCCGAGATCGATTTCGACCCGGCAACCGACCCCTATGACGAGGCGGTTTATCACACGGCTGCCGACTATCTGGAGACTCTGCGCACCGACGCGCCGCTGGTGGTCGAGGACACACCGTCACTCTATTTCTACCGGCTCCGGGACGGCTCTCATGAGCAGACAGGACTGGCGGGCTGCTACTCCGTTGACGAATACGACCGAGGCGTGATCAAGCAACACGAGCGGACGCGAGCCGACAAGGAGGATGACCGAACGCGCCACATGCTGGCTGTTGGGGCTCAGACCGGGATCGTGTTTCTGACCTATCGGGCGGTGGCCGATGTGAACGCCATAAGGGTTCTGGCCTGCCAGCGCGAAGCGCTGTTCGACATCACGGCGCCAGACGGTGTGCGTCATACACTGTGGCGCCTGACCGATGGCGACCAGCGGGCCGTCGTCGAGGCGTTTGCGGCGATTCCTCGGCTGTACATCGCCGACGGCCATCATCGGATTGCGAGCGCGGCGCGTGCTCGCACCGAGCTTGCGCCTGCCAATCATCACGATCCTGCGGCACAGGCGTGCTACTTCCTCGGGGTGGCATTTCCTGATTCCGAAACACGGATACTTCCGTACAATCGTGCAGTCGCCGATCTCGCCGGCCTGACCCGCGATGAGTTTCTCGGTGCTGTGAAGGCCAGGTTTCCAGTTCGGCCGTCTGAAGAACCCGTCCCACCGAAGGGCCAGGTTGCGATGTATCTCGACGGACAGTGGCACGGCATCGACCTGGGCGCGGGCCCCAGGTCATCGGCCAACGATCTGGTGGCAGGTCTGGATGTGGCGCGGTTACAGGATCAGCTCCTGGCCCCCGTGCTGCAGGTCGCCGATGTCCGTACCGACCCCCGTATGATCTTCGTCGGGGGCGTGCGCGGCACGAGTGCCCTGGAGCAGCTCGTCGACTCTGGGGCCGCCGCCGTCGCGTTCTCGCTCGCAGCCGTGACGACCGACGAGTTGTTGAGCGTGTCGGACGCCAATGCGATCATGCCACCCAAGTCCACCTGGTTTGAACCGAAGCTTCGTGATGGGCTACTCATCCATGTGATATAGACCCGAGACACGTCATGACGAACTCTCCAAAATCGAGCCGGGTCTTCAATTTCGGTGCAGGCCCGGCCGTGATTCCAGAACCGGTGCTCGAGGAGGTCCGCCGCGACCTCCTGGCCTTGCCGGGCGTTGGGATGTCGGTGCTCGAGATCAGTCACCGGTCGTCGACGTTCACCGAGATGATCGAGACCGCCGAGGCGAACATCAGACAGCTGGCAGGGCTGCCAGACGACTATCACGTGCTTTTCCTGCAAGGCGGTGCGACCCAGCAGTTTGCCATGGTTCCGATGAACCTCCTTCCGAGCCGTGGGACGGCGGACTACGCCGTGACCGGCTCCTGGGCGAAGAAGGCGGCCCAGGAGGCCGAGCGTTTCGGAACTGTTCGTATCGCAGCGAGTACGGCGGACGAGAACTTCTCCCGCGTACCGGAGCCGTCTGAGTTGAAACTATCGGCCGACTCCGCATATGTGCATATCACGTCCAACAATACGATCTGCGGGACCCAGTGGCGTCAGATGCCAGAAACCGGAGACCGCCCTCTCGTCGTTGACGCCTCTTCGGACATCTTCAGCCGCTCTCTCGATCTGGTACGCGATGGCGTCGGACTGCTCTACGCCGGTGCGCAGAAGAACCTGGGGCCGGCTGGTGTGACACTCGTCCTCGTGCGCGATGATCTGGTTCAGCGAGCGGAGGGCGCCGACCGAACGGTGCCGACCATGCTGCGCTATTCCACCTACGCAACCAGCGGCTCCCTACACAACACTCCACCTGTCTTTGCGATCTATATCGTCGGCTTGGTGACGAAGTGGCTGCTGGCCAACGGAGGACTCGGCGCGATGGCGACGCGCAACGAGCGAAAGGCGCAGAAAGTGTACGCCGCGATCGACCGCGACGAGTTCTACCGGGGTACGGCCCAGTCGGAGAGCCGTTCAGTGATGAACGTGACGATTCGCCTTCCGAACGAAGAACTGGAGGGACGCTTCGTCACGGAAGCCAGCGCCGCAGGGTTCGTCGGACTCAAAGGGCATCGGTCGGTCGGTGGCCTCAGGGCGTCGATCTACAATGCGTTCCCCGAGGCGGGCGTGGACGCCTTCGTCGAGTTCATGGACGAGTTCGCCCGCGTGAACGGGTAGCCCCCCGACCCACGACCCACGACTCTCGACTCTCGACTCTTGACCCTTGACCCTAGCCGCCGCCACCCGTGCTATCGGCGCTCGGGCGGAACCACCGGTGTGGCGACGGGGGCTGGACCTGACCCACGACCCTCGACCCCCGACCCCCGACATGCTCCGGTGTACTCTTACCCATGCGCCAGACACAGGGGTCATTGGTCTGCGCCCACTGTGGCAAGCTGATCGGCATCAACGAGCCCAACTGTCCGTACTGCGGTGCTTGGCGCCCTGGCCTGTTCGGGTTTGCCCCCGTCCTCCAGCGACTGGTGGGCAACCGGCTGGATCTGGTCTCGTTGATTCTGATGACCTGCGTCACGCTGTATGCCGTCGCCCTCCTGTTGCAGCCCGAGGCGCTGGCGTCTGGAGGCGGCATGCTGTCCTTCCTGTCGCCGGGTAATCGCGCGCTGTATCAGTTGGGGATGACCGGCGGTGCGGCGTGGGGCCTGGGTTGGTGGTGGACCTTGCTGACCGCGAACTACCTACATGGTGGGCTGCTACACATCTTCTTCAACATGATGTGGGTGCGCAATCTTGGCCCGGCCGCGACCGACATCTACGGACCGGCCCGGACGTTCGTTCTGTTCAATATCTCGGGCGCGGCCGGGTTCTACGTGTCGAACGTGATGAGCGGTGCCCCAACCATCGGAGCGTCCGGTGGAATCTTCGGGCTGCTGGCCGCGCTCATCGTCTATGGACGCCGACGAGGCAACTCGATGATGTCAGCTCAGTTGTGGCAGTGGGCTCTCATACTAGGGTTCTTCGGTTTCATCATGCCGGGCGTCAACAACTGGGCTCACGCTGGTGGATTCGCCGGCGGATGGGTCGCAGGTCAGCTCATGGGGTTGAGCGACGAGAGCCGGGAGAGTACCGGTATCATCGTGACGGCGCTGTTACTGATTGGACTGACGGCGGTCGGCATTGCGCTCTCGTTCGTGAGCGTGACCGGCGTCCTCCTCGGTCAACCCTAGACTCACGACCCCCGACCGACGGCCCACGACCATCCACGACTCAGGACTCACGACGTACGACTTAGGACTGTTCCTACGACTCCCGACTCCCGACCGCGGTCTTTCCCCTTCGACGTCTCGGCCGCCGCCGTCGCCGTTTGACGACCGGCTGCTCGGGTCCCCCCGCCGCCACGAGTACCGTCCATCTGTCGAGTGACACGTCATCATCACCGTGGATCTCGAGCCACGTTACCGCCTCTGCGAACGCTCCGCGGTGCATGACGGCCCGCTGCGCTCGGGCTCCCAGGTCCGAGTCCTGCAGCCGCGGTTGGATCTGGAGCGCCTGACGGAGACGCTCGACATCCCTGCGCGCAACCGGGAGCTGACCCAGTTTAATGTCGAGAGGACGCTTGTCGTCACGCCGTCGCGGGGTCAGGTCGAGCGGCTGGACCGGCTGCACGAGGCTGCCCAAGAGAATCGGGTTGGTGAGCGAGTCTGGCGCACTCTCGAATCTCTTCCGATACGTGTCAAGAAGCTCCAGCGACCGCCACAGCGAGCTTGTCTTCCGCCGTTCGACCTCAGCTGTTATGGGCGCCAAGAGCCCGTGCTCCGAGAGTGACCGGAACGTGAGAGCCGCGAACCCGCTCCGGAGAATCTTGTACAGCTCCTCGATCATGCGGGCAGGCGATGCCTTACCGATCTCGGCTTTGTGGCGTTTGATGGCGCGTTGCACCGGAGGGTCGAGCGTGAATCCCAACCGCGCCGTGAATGCGATCGCCCGGAGCATCCGCACCGGGTCCTCGATGAACCGCTCGTTTGGGTCACCGATCGAGCGGATCACCCCCTCCTGCAAGTCCTCCATGCCGCCGACGTAGTCGATGACCGAGAACGTGGCGATGTCATAGAACAACGCATTGATCGTGAAGTCACGTCTGAACGCGTCCTCCTCGGCTGTTCCGAACGTGTTGTCTCGGCGGATGGGGCGGCGCTGCGCCTTGGTTCCGGCGGCGCTTTGGGCCTGTGCGGCACGTTCGTCTTCAGCCTCGGCGGCGGCGAGTTCGTCGGGTGGCACCTGACGCCGAAACGTCGCGACCTCGATTGTCTTTGGGCCGAACTTGACATGAGCCAGTCGGAAGCGCCGGCCGATGATCCAGCAGTTTCGAAAGATCCGTTTGACTTCGTTGGGGTGAGCCGACGTGCCGATGTCGAAATCTTTGGGGGCTCGCCCCAGGAGCAGGTCGCGGACCCCTCCGCCCACCAAATAAGCTTGGTGGTTGAACTTGCGCAGGCGATAGAGCACCTTGAGCGCGTCGGGATCGATCTGCTCGCGTGAGATGGAATGGGCGGCGCGAGGAATGACGGTGGGTTCAACCAATGAGCGGATTATACGGCAGACGGAGTCAGCTCTTCGCGTCCTTCCAGTTCCGTCCGATACCGACATCGACGGTCAGTGGAACGTCGAGTTCAGCCGCGCGCTCCATCCGCGCTCGCGCGAACTCGGCGGCCTCTTTTGCTCCGGCTTCCGGGACTTCAAACAGCAGCTCGTCGTGGACCGTGAGGATCATTCGGGCCCCGGCTGGCAACGCCCCGTGGATGTCGATCATCGCTCGCTTTAGGATGTCGGCGGCCGTGCCCTGGATGGGCATGTTGACCGCTACCCGCTCTGCGGCGGCTCGGATCTGACCGTTCCGGCTTGTGAGCTCAGGCACAAGCCTGCGGCGACCGAACATCGTGGTGACCACGCCTGTTTCACGGGCCCGTTCCACGATGGCATCGATGTAGGTCCGCACTGCCGGAAAGCCTTCGAAGTAGGCGTCGATGACCTCCTGCGCCGATTGCTGACTGACACCGATGTCCCGCGCCAGGGTGAACGCGGTCTTCCCGTACAGCAAGGCATAGTTAACGATCTTGGCCCGACGTCGTAGCTCGTGCGGGTCCAACCCACTGTCTTGGCCAAACACTCGGTTGGCCGTCTGCTGGTGGATGTCTTCTCCCCGCCGAAAGGCGTCGATCAACGTCGCGTCGCCCGAGAGGTGCGCGAGGACGCGCAGCTCGATCTGAGAGTAGTCGGCCGAGATCAGGACCGCCCCCGCGTCGGCCACGAATGCCCGGCGGATCTCGCGCCCCAGCTCCGTCCGGATCGGGATGTTTTGGAGGTTGGGATCACTGCTGCTAAGACGACCTGTCGCCGCGACCGCTTGGTTGAACGACGTGTGTACACGACCGGTCTCAGAGTTGACCAGCAACGGCAGTGCGTCGATGTAGGTGCCCTTGAGTTTCTGAAGACTGCGCCACTCGAGGACCATTCGGGGTAGCTCGTGGACCAGAGCGAGCTCCTCGAGCACCTGGACCGAAGTCGAGGCCGCGCGCGTCTTGCCCGTTCGCTTGAGGGCCGGGAGTTGCAGACGGTCAAACAGGACTTCCGAGAGCTGCTTGGGCGAGTTGATGTTGAACTCCACGCCGGCCAGAGCGTGAATCTCTCGTTGATGCGCGTCGAGCTCGCGTCCGACTCGAGTCGACATCGCTGCGAGAGCCTCAGTGTCGATACCAACTCCCGCACGCTCGATGGCGATCAAGACCGGGACGAGTGGACGCTCGAGCTCCGCGTAGACATCGGCGACGCCTGCGACGGTCAATCGAGGCGCCATCCGTTGAGCGAGCTGGAAGGCGATATCGGAGCGCTCACCGGCGTAATCCAAGATCGCGTCAGGTGGCAGATCCGCGAAGCTGAGGGCCTTTGCACCACGCCCCAGGAGATCTTCGGTCGTGATCGGGCGATAGCCGAGCTGCTCCAGGGACAAGTCCTCGAGTTTGTGGGTCGACCGGGTTGAATCGAGCAGGTAGCTCAGCAAGATCGTGTCGAGGTCCAGACCGCCCAATTCAACCCCGCATCGCCCAAGAATCAGGTAATCCGGCTTGAGGTCATGACCGATCTTTCGGATCGACGAGTCCTCCAACACCGGAGTGAGTCGCGCGAGCGCGGTTGCCGCATCGATGTCGCTGACCTCACCGAGTGCCCGATGTCCGATCGGGATGTATCGCGCGTGACCTGGCGCCGTCGCCAGCGTGATGCCAACGAGCCGGGCCCGCATCGCATCTGAAGAGTCGCCGATGACTCGGATGCCGCAGTATCCGTTCGAACGCACCGTGCTGATCAACGCGTCGAGCTCGTGTATCGATCGCACGAGTGCATAGTCCTTGTCGACCGTGCTCGCAGTCGGCGCGTACTCGGCGATCAGCGTCCGGAACCCAAGGGCAGAGAAGAGCTGGAAGCATCGGTTCGCGTCGGGACCTCGATACCGTAGCGTGTCGGGTTGAAAGGGAACCGGCGCGTCGGTGCGGATCCGGACAAGGTCCTGGCTTTGACGGGCCGCGTCCGCATGGGTGAGAAGCGCGGTCCGGTAGCGTTTTTTCTGGACCTCTGAGGCGTGCTCGAGGAGCCCGTCGAGTGACCCAAAGGTGCCGATGAGCTCGCGCGCCCCCTTTTCGCCGATTCCCGGAACGCCCTTGACATTGTCGACCGCGTCGCCCATCAGCGAGAGGACATCGATCACCTGTGCGGGTGTCACTCCCATCTTCTCCTGGACCGCATCAGAGTCGTACCAGGACCCCGTGTCACGCGGATCGAAGACGCGGATCGGTCCGCCGACGAGCTGGAAGAAATCTTTGTCGCTCGTCACGATGACCACCTCCAGTGTGTCGGTGACGGCCTGCATCGCTAGCGTGCCGATGACGTCATCTGCCTCGTATGTCTCCGACGTCAGCACCGGGACCCCCATCGCCTCGCACGCTTCGTGTACCCACGCAACCTGTTCAACGAGGTCAGGCGGCATCGGTGCCCGATTGGCCTTGTAATCGTGGGCAAGCTCAGAGCGGAACGTTGGCCCAGCGAGATCGAACGCCGCGGCGATCAGTTCGGGCTGGTGGTCGGCGATCAGTTTGCGGAGCATCATGATGAACCCGTAGACGGCGTTCGTCGAGTGCCCGTCAGGTCCCGTGAGACCTCTGATCGCGTGATACGCGCGATACATCTGGGAGCTGCCATCGATCAGAAAGAGCCGGCCGGCGCTCGGTGGTGGCATGAGGCGCTGGATTGTACCACCGGCCCCGTGCATCCCAAGTGGCAGGGTTGCCGTTGTCCTGAGACTGTCGGCAGCGGTTCAGCGGGCGAGCGGGTTCAAGGTGAAGTCCAGATCCTTCGATTCGCCGTCGGTCAGCGAGAGGCGGATTCCCCCGGATTGTAGCCGTTGAAGGAATCGCGGATCGAACCATTCGCCTTCCTGAACCGCATCGACCGTAGCGAGCAGATAGTTGCCCGGAGGAAGCCCCTCGATCTCATAGCGGGCATTCTGGTCTGGACGTGCTGCCTTGATGTATCGGGATTGGGGCCGCCACAGTCTGTCGTCGAGCGGGAATGCGACGACAGTGTAGTCGGTCAACGGTGCACCCTCGCGGTCCTGGAGAATCCCGCCGATTCGCGAGACCTGGTCGGTAAACACCACGCGGAATCCGTCTGCCCGAGCGACGGCGGAGAATTCGAGTGGCGTATCGATCACATTCTGCCCATCAACGTACACCGCTTTCAGCGTCCAGCCGTCCGGAACCCCGCGGGCCCGAATGAGTGTCGGACCTCCGGACACGTTCCTCATCTCGAACGTACCGTCGTCGTTGATCCGACTCTCGGAGTTACTAAGCAGTGGAATGTCCTGGACGGTATCCGCAGTGATGCGGACACGCGCGATGCCACTCGGTGGTCCTTGAGTCGTCTCGAACACGACCGACCCGCTCAGCGTCGTGCCGGGTGCCAGCGCCAACGCGAGACCGTCGACGTCAAACCCGTCGATGTCGAGCCGCTGACTGGCAAACACTGGACGTCCTCCGAATCCACCGCGTCGTCCCCGCCCTCCTCCGCGCGTGGCGAGTGTGTATCGCCCGGGCGGCACGTCTCGAATCTCGAATGTCCCTCCCTGGACCCGAGCACTAAGTATCGAGTCTCGCGAGGGCACGCCTTCATCGGGAAGCAGCATCACCTGTATGCCGGTTGCCAGCGCTCCATCGGGCTCGAATACGACGCCGCGTACCGTCGCTGTCGGGACGAGCCGGATCGCGAAATCCACGCCGCCGACTTCGGCGCTCAGTCCGGCCGTAACCCGGGAAGCCTCCGAGAGGTTGGTCACACCCGGGTAGTAGCTTGGTGCGTACCCCACGGGACCGCTGTCCTGGCCCCCCTCACCAAGACCCGCTTGCGCCAAGCCCGCCGCGCCGGCGGGGTCGAACGGTCGTCCGCCACCCGGGCCGAACGCCGCTATGCGGCCGGCGGCGGGATTCAGACGCTGACGAGGTAGCGAGGCACTCACCAGGTAGTCGCCAGGCTCGAGGCCGAACACGCGGTATTGACCGCGGTCATCGGAGCGGTCGGTCCCCACCGGGACCAACTGCCGCTGCCCTTGCCGATAGACGTAGCGCAAGACGCGAACTGTTGCGAGCGGGAGCGCGGCACCGTGCTCGTCGACCACCTGTCCCGTAATGACGCTTCCGGAAGGCAGCGCGAGGTCGAGGTTCTCCAGATGCTCACCGGCCGCGACCTGGACCGGAGTTGACGGCTGTCGCGGTCGACGCTGACCGTAGGCGAGTGTGACGTACCCCGGTTTGGAAACGGTCACCGTGAATCGCCCTGCGGCCAAGTTCGACAGCACGTATCGTCCTGATTGGTCAGTCTGTGCGGCGTGCTGTCGACCGCCGGTCTCCCTGGCGGTCGCAACCACCCGCGCTCGAGGAAGCGCTTGCCCGGTCCGCCCGTCGACGATTCGACCGGAGATCACCGCTCGGTCGGCTACGGCGGACGCGTCTGCGCTCTGTCCAGGTTGGGCCGGAGTATCGCGGGGGCGCTGTCGTTGGCCGCCGAGATCTTGGCCGAGGACCTGGGTCACGACCAGGACAGCTGTCGCGGCGATGAGAAGAGTACGCTGGGCCCGGCCGCCGATGCGCGAGCACGCGGGGGGTGGTCCGGACTGCGCGGCACGGTCGTCCATCAGGGTGACGTTACCCATCCTACCTTGTTAGACAGTGCAGGTCTGGGGTTCGTTTACTTGCGGCCGGCCCTCGGTCGAGGCTTCTCGATCTCTCAATCGAGCGACTCGAGCGACGCCTTGACTTCGCTGGATAGCCTCAAGTCGTTGGTGAACGAGCGCACCGCGGCGTTCGATGCGAGAACGCCGGCCATGGCCCGATCGGCCTCGGAGTCCACGAGTCCCGTCAGGGTCACATGTCCGTGCTCGACGACGATATGAATGGGCGGATTCCGCCGCGCGGCATAGTGCCAGAAGGTCGAGCTCCCGTAGATCGATCGTGCTATCACATAACGAAGTTCAGTGTCGAGGCGAGACGCAGGCAGAACATCGAGGTCGTTCTGGACACCGACCACTCGGTTCACCGCCGACACGCGACGGGCGATGTCAATGCGTTTGGTCTGGGCGGTGACGTGTCCCGTGAGAACCACGATTCCCTCGTCGTCAATGTCGATCTCCACGTCGTCGAACACCGTGAATTGCGCGGTGCTTTCGACCGCTGCTGTATGTGCCGCATCAGGCTCAGGTCTGCGTCTCGATCCGCGGCCGCGAGCAGCGGCTGTCCCACGAGCGGCCACACGAGAGCCATTGCCGTCAGGGTGTTTCTGGAAAGCATCATCGGGTCCTTCTGCATCGACAGTGGCAGGCGCGCTCGTCCGGCTATCGACTGAATCAGCAAGGCACGTGCCAGCATCATTGGACGATCTCGCCCGGAAAACCTGGACTTGGGGGTCAGTGTTGGACGGCAGTGTCCCCGACGAAGGTCAGAGCGCCATGACGCTGGCGATTCCCGCCGCAATCAGCGCGACCTGTCGCGCCGCGCCCACGTCGATCGCGCCCCGATGAAGACCTGGGATCAGATCGGCCATGGCGACATACAGGAAGTTCCCGGCCGCAAACGAAAGGATGTACGGTAACGCGCGTGGCACCCAGCCCGCCGCGGCGTAGATCACGATCGCCCCGAGTATCCCAGCGCTCGCGGTTAGGGCGTTGAGGGTGAGTGCGCGTCGTCGAGTGTGTCCGGCGCCCAACAGGACGGCAAAGTCTCCGACCTCTTGGGGCACTTGATGGGCGGCGACCGCGATGGCTGTACTGATGCCGAGTGGAACCGAGGAGAGCACGGCCGCACCGATGATGCAGCCATCGGCGAAGTTGTGGACGGCTCCACCTACGAGGATGAGAGTCGCGCTGCTGTCGTGAACGCTGCAGTCATCGTCGTGGCAATGGCGCCAGATAACGAGCTTCTCGAGCATGAAGAAGCCAAAGATGCCAGCCAACAATGTCCCGAACACAAGCCGCGGCTCGAGTGTGGCCAGCGCCTCGGGTAAGAGCGCCAGCAAGGCGACGCCAAGCAACGTGCCGACAGCGTAGCTGATCAACGACGGGATGAGCGTATTCCTGACGGGACTCCGCAGCAGGAGAAGCAGCGAGGCCAGTAGCAACCCGCCAAGGCTCCCGACGACGCTAAGAGCTATGGCAACGGCAAGCCCTGGCACCAGGGGATGGTAGCAGAAGGCGTTCGGCCGAATGCCGGCGAGGTTATGACACCGGTTCTAGGGTGTCGCGACATAGCCGCGCCGTGCGCGTACTCGGTGGCGGGTGTCATGAACCTCGACGTCGATCGCATGCCACTGCCCATCGCGGTGACCCGGCGATGGGTACGCGAGGTAGTACTGCCGGCTGAGCTCGTCGGCGATGCCCGCAGTCGCCGGGTCGAGGTCGGTCGCGTCGCGGACTATCTCGGTGCGGCCACCGCTATCGTCGGTCAGATCCCGCAGTGCCGAGACGTTGACACGGTCGTCGATGCCGGCGCGTCCGCCGCCGCGTGGTCCCGGTGCTGGGAAGGGCAAGCGGCCGCGACCGCCGCCAGGAACCGGAAACGGGAACGGGATCGGAGAGCGTGAGTTTGGTCTTCCGACCGTGACCCTTGGGCCACCGTCCCCGTCAATCCCGATGGCGTACACAAGCACCTCAGACTCGCGGATCAGTCGACGGACGTCGCGTTCATCTGTTTCGCTGTTGGTGTCGTTCCCGTCGGAGATGACGACGACAGCCTTTTTCCGATGTCGCCCTTCTTCGGCCACTGGAATGGCGTCGGCGACGGCATCGTAGAGCGCTGTTCCACCCCGTGGCCGGATCCGGCGCAGGGCTCGACTCAGGCTGTCGCGGTCGGATGTCCACCCGTGGACGAGCGTTGGCTGATAGCTGAATCGGTAGATGAAGATCTCGTCGTCTGGGCCGAGCAGGTCGAAGAGAAAACGGTCGAGGGCGTCGCGCGCCGCGTCCATCTTCGCTCCCTCCATGCTGCCGCTCGTGTCGAGAACGATCCCTAGGCTGACCGGAACCCGCTCGTTACTGAAGTAGCTGATCTCCTGCAACAGGTCGTCCTCGTAGACCAGAAAGTCATCCTTGCCGAGGCCTGACACAAAGCGGCCACGACGGTCTGTGACCGTCGCGGTGACATTGATCAACTCGACACCGGAGCGGAATCGAAACGCTCGGTCCCCATCGGTTCCTGTCCGGGGCTGTTGACCGTCGACGACCAGGGTCGCGGCGATGACGCAGACCAGCGCCGCTACGATTGGCCGACTGATGCTCCAACGCCGCTGTGTCCCAGGTGTGCGCTCTGTCATCGGTTTTGCCTACGCCTCACGATTCCGTCCGTCCGGGCGTACCCGCGGGGGCCATCCGACGGTCAAGATGGGGCACCGTCGTGTCTTCAAGGAGAAAGCTAATTCGATAACGCGTCGCGTCTTCGGCCGGTAGTGATACGGCGAAGGTCGACTCGGTCCCGGCGGCCGAGCTGTCCAGCTCGATCGGTGCGCGTCCGGTGGAGATCACGCCACCGTGATCGTCGAGGGCGAGGGCCATCACCGTCAGCTGTCTGGCTGCGAGACCATTCCTGGGGTTGCGGACCGTGCCGGATATCGCCAGCATACCGTCCTGGCGTTCGTGCTGAAGGGCCAGCAGCTCGACCGGCAACCGAGGCTCCTCGCGAACCACTTCTGGCTGTCCAGTCGGGAACAGCAAGACGACCGAGACGATTGCAACGACGACCACACCGGCGACGCCGAAGCCGGCCAGTCGACGGGTCCGCTCCCCTCTTTCGTCGGACCGGATCTGGAAGAGATCGGTCGGTGAGGCGACGGGCTCAGCCGAGGCCGAGGGTCGTTCGCCTAGCTCGGCCGCAAGTGCGGCTAGTCGCGCGGCCGACCGTCGACGTTCCTCACGCAGGAGACGCCACGTCACGACACCCATCCCGATCGTCATGAGCAACGCAAGCACTGTCACGATTCCAAGCGCGAATGGCATGGCTTTCGGCCCCTATCTCAAGTTGAACTCGACCGCCACTTCCACCACGACGTCGACAGGCGTCCCGGACTTCTCGGCCGGCGAGAATCGCCACTGCCGCACGGCCTCAATGGCCTGTTCGTCCAAGCCGGCGCCGAGGCGCCGCAGGAGACGAACATCACCAACCGATCCATCGCGCAGGACAATGATCTCGAGAAGCACGTCGCCGGTGATTCCGCGGTGCCGGGCGTCCTCCGTGTAGCGCGGCCGTTCCTCGTGGACCAAACGTGGCGGCACGATCCCGCTGCCCGGCCTATAGGCTCCACCGCCGAAGCCGCCGCCGGTTCCGGGCCCGAGCCCGGCGCCACGCCCGGCTCCGAGACCGGTGCCTGAACCGGTCCCCACGCCCCCGTCGATTCCTGGACCGGTGCTTTCCCTGGTCACCCGGTCGACGTCGTGCCGGTCGACGTCGTGCCGCAGACCCGTGATATTTCGTTGGTCGGCGGCGGCCGCCAGGACCGGTGCGAGGATGCGGGGAAGCGGATCCGCCTCGAGTGGTCGCTCCTCTGGCTCGACCGTCGGCTCGATACGCGTTCGGATGATCCTCTCAGGAACCGGACTGCTCACGGCGCGTGCGCCCTCTCGCTCGGCCCTGGGCGGAGGTTCTGGCATCCGAAGTCCCCCGCCCCCGCCACCTCCACCCGGTCCAGGTTCGGCAATGAAGATCAGTCGGGCCAGCTGTGGCCGGCTCGAATCGGTGTCATCTGAGGCCGTCGTCAGACTCACGGTCGTGAGCAGCGCCACCAACAGGATCACACCCATATGCAGAGTAGTTGACGCCAGTGCCGAGAGCCCCTGCGACTGTCGATCCCCCATGTCTCGGCTCAGAAGGGCTCCCCCGAGGACTCCTGGGCGTGCGCCCCACGAGTGGACCGCCAACCGGCCGCTCCGGAGACCTCGCACGGCGCGCAGCGCTTCTTCCTGCGACACGAGCTCACCGTCGACCGTCGGGATGTCAGCGCTCGCGATCAGCTGCCTGACGACCCAGGTGCTAACCCCCCCCGCGGCTGCGAGCTCTCTCGCAGAGTACACCTCTGGAAATAGATTTGGTTGGGGTGTCCGTGAGCGATCTGTCCGGGCAGGCATCTGCGTTCCTGACACGCGTCTAGGGCGTCTTATCGCAAAAGTCTTGCCGTTTGGACCGGGGCCGGGAGCACTGTGCTCGCCGAAGCGAGCGTGGTGAGTTCAAGAGATCTATCCATTCCGCAGCGGTGTTGCGAATTGCTGGCAGATTCTCGATATCCGCGCCCTGCGCGGGCGCGTTGCCAGCCTCGCTGTCCAGAATTGCCACGCTCATCGCACGAGGATGATACGCCGTCGAGACAAGAGACACCGACCGGGACTGTGCTCATGGCTGGACACCGTGTGTGCTCCGAAGAGGCCAGCGGCCGAGTCGTACCGTCCAGCTACGGCTGAGTCGTTGCCGCCGCTCCCGGACCTGCGGACTTCGCCCCTTCGACGAACCTGTGGCCGTCGCGCTCTGCGAGCAGACGAATGCCTTGAAACCCTTCGTGCTTGAGCGCACGCTGAGCGCCACCGCCTTCGACGTACCGAGGGTCGAGCGACTGGCGCGAAAGAATCGCACCGAGGCCCCCACGCATTGCAGGGTCGACCACGAGGCAGCGGCCGCCGGGTTTGAGCACCCGCAGGGCCTGTTGGAGACAGAGTACACGGTCATTCTGCGTCAGCCCGCCAAGGACCTGCTTGATGACGACGAGGTCGAACCAGTCCTCGTCGTACGGGATGGCCGCCAGCTTCGCCACCTTGACATCGACCAACACCCCGGCGTCCGCCGCTCCGCGTTCGAACGCCTCGGCGTCGGGCCGGGTCTCGGCGACCGCGCAGGCCTGACCGCTCAAGCCAATGACCCTGGCGAGGGCGGTGATCAGACCATAGTCGCGGCCATAGATCTGCAACACGTTTTTTCCGAGCTTGAGCCCCGCCATTGATAGCTCGATGTCTCGAGGGCTGCCGCTCTTCTTGAGCCTGAACAAGGACATAGCGCTCATCAAAAGACTTCAGAAACCCACATGTTATAGTCTCCCCTCGTGAAAAGCTCGAATGAAATCGCGCCGCCTGACGGACGTCTGGGCGTGTTGCTCGTCGGCCTTGGTGCAGTGAGCACGACGTTTATCGCAGGCGTTCACGCGATTCGGAAGAGCCTCGCCTCGGCCACCGGCTCCCTCAGCCAAATCGGAACGATCCGGCTCGGCAAACGTACGGACGGTCGCTCGCCGTTGATCAAGGACTTCATACCACTGGCCTCGCTTGACGACCTCGTGTTCGGCGGGTGGGACATCTTCGACGAAGACTGCTATGAGGCCTCCCGAACAGCGGGTGTGCTCGAGTCGGCCCTGATTGACAAGCTGCGTCCGGAGCTAGAGGCGATTCGCCCGTGGCCGGCGGTGTTCGATCAGAAGTATGTCAAACGACTGATGGGCCCCAACCTCAAGACTGCGGCGAACAAGCGTGAGCTCGCCGACCAGGTCATCGCTGACATCCGCAAGTTCAAGGTCGACAACCAGTTAGATCGGATGGTCATGGTGTGGTGCGGGAGCACCGAAGTCTTCATGACCCCTCAGCCGGTTCACCGGTCGCTGGCCGCGTTTGAGGCGGGGCTCGAGGCGTCCGACCCGGCTATTCCATCGAGCATGATCTACGCGTACGCGGCGATCAAAGAAGGACTGCCCTATGCCAACGCCGCCCCGAACCTGAGCGCCGACATCCCCGCGTTGACGGAGCTCGCGGCGCAGACGGAATCACCGCTGGCCGGCAAGGATCTGAAGACGGGACAAACGTTGATCAAGACGATCGTGGCACCGGGTCTGAAAGCTCGGTTGCTCGGCATCGATGGATGGTATTCCACGAACATCCTCGGGAATCGAGACGGCGAGGTCCTCGACGACCCCGAGTCCTTCAAGACGAAGGAGGAGAGTAAGAAGTCCGTGCTGGACTATATCCTCCAACCTGACCTCTATCCCACCTTGTACGACGACCTTCATCACGTCGTTCGAATCAACTACTACCCGCCGCGCGGTGACAACAAGGAAGGCTGGGACAACATCGACCTCGTCGGCTGGCTCGACTATCCGATGCAGTTGAAGATCAACTTCCTCTGCCGCGACAGCATCCTGGCCGCACCGATTGTGCTCGATCTTGTGCTGTTTCTGGATCTGGCCAAGCGCGCCGGTTGGAGCGGCGTGCAGGAGTGGCTCTCGTTCTATTTCAAGAGCCCGATCCATGCCCCAGATCTCTATCCAGAACACGATTTGTTCATCCAACTCATGAAGCTCAAGAACACACTACGGTTCCTGCGCGGCGAGGAGCTCATCACCCACTTGGGGTTGGAGTACTACGACTGAACGGCCCCCTCCATGTCCTCCCGGTCGCAGGCGATCCTGATCGGCGGTACGTTCACCGGCGTGCTCTCCGCTCTTCCGATCGTGTCCGTGGCCAACTGCTGCTGCGTCTGGTTGATCGGCGGCGGAGTGATCACGGCGTATCTACTTCAGCAGGGCCAGACGGAACCGATTAGTCTCGCCGATGCTTCCGTAGGAGGTTGCCTTGCCGGCGTGTTTGGGGCGTTCGTTTCTGCGGTAGTCTCTGTACCAATCCAGCTGGTGACTCAGCCACTCCAACGTCAGGTGGCCGATATGCTGCGAGGCAATGCCGAGGTCCCCCCCGAGCTGGCCGAGATGGTTGAGCAGCTGAGTGGCGCTGGCGTGGTCGCCGTGCTCTTCGGGTTCGTCGTCATGCTTCTGCTTGGGATGGTGTTTTCAACCCTGGGCGGGCTTCTGGGCGGGGTCGTGTTCAGACGGAGCCGCCCGCTAGCAAATGACACACCATGAGTCTGGACCATCTGTGGGTCGGTTCCACCTCTCCTCCGCTGACCGCGACCTATGGCCTTGATTGAGACGCGCGATCTGTGGAAGAGCTACCAGATGGGCTCGGAAGAGATCCACGCGTTGAGTGGCGTGTCGATCGAGATCGAGCGTGGAGAGTATGTCGCCATTATGGGACCGTCAGGCTCTGGTAAGTCGACGCTCATGAACCTGATCGGGTGCCTCGACACACCGACCCGCGGCACCTACCTGCTCAACACGAAGAACGTCGGTGCCATGAGTGACGACGAGCTGGCGCGGATACGGAACGAGGAGATCGGGTTCATCTTCCAGACCTTCAACCTGCTGCCGCGGGCGACGGCGTTGCACAACGTCGAGCTCCCGATGATCTATGCCGGTCTCGCGCCGAAGGCACGACGTGTGCGAGCTCAGGACGCGCTTCGGATGGTCGAGCTCGAGGACCGGATGAGCCATCGACCGAATGAGCTGTCCGGTGGCCAGCGCCAGCGCGTGGCGATCGCACGTGCCCTGGTCAACCGGCCTTCGATTCTGCTGGCCGACGAGCCCACCGGCAACCTCGACTCGAAGACCGGCACCGAGATCATCGCGCTCTTTGCTCGACTACACTCGGAGGGCAACACCATCCTGCTTATCACCCACGAAGCTGATGTTGCGGCGAACGCGCCGCGCGTCGTCAACATCAGAGATGGGAAGGTGGGGAGCGACGAACCGGGACGGCCCTACGGCCCTAGCGGGCGGCGCGCACGAGGGCTGTCCTGAGTTCGATATACCTATACATTCGGCCGGCGCTGCATCCCGTAGAGGCCGGCGTTGAGACCATCTTCTCGCGGGCTCGAATATTCCCGAGATGCTCGCTCTTCGCGCCTGGCCATCCGGGCGCATCGCGGCCCTCGGTGTACAGGTATATCGAACTCAGGACACTAGCTTCTGCGGTGTGTGTTCTATTCTGCTTCTCGGTACTCCCCGAAGACGTCTCGAAGCGTACCGGCGATCTCGCCCACCGTTGCGCGGGCTTCGACAGCCGCGATGATTGGCGGAAGGAGATTCGTTGTCCCCGATGCCGCCTGACGGACGTCGTCCAGCGCCCGGCGCCAGGTCGCCTCAGGTCGAGAACGACGGAGCGCCTTGACCTGTTCGATCTGCCGCGTCTCGACCGCCGGATCGATTTGCCACGGGTCGACGGACGGGGGCTCGTCGCTCGTAAAGCGATTGACGCCAACGACGACCGTACTCGCGTCGTCGATCGCCCTCTGGGCGCGATAGGCCGACTCCTGGATCTCCCGTTGGACGAAACCCTGTTCGAGCGCCGCGAGACTGCCCCCGCGTTGGTCAATCTGCTCTAGCAGCGTCATCGCCTCGTTCTCGAGCTCATGTGTGAGGTGTTCGATCGCCCAGGCGCCGCCCACCGGGTCGACGGTGTTCGTGACGCCGGTCTCGGACGCGATGATCTGCTGCGTCCGCAACGCGATCTGAGCCGCGGCCTCGGTTGGTAGCCCCAACGCCTCGTCGCGACCGTTGCAGTGGAGAGACTGCGTTCCTCCGAGCACGGCCGCCAACGCCTGCAGGGCGACCCGGACGATGTTGTTGTCCGGTTGTTGCGCGGTGAGTGTGCTCCCGGCTGTCTGCGTGTGGAAACGTAGTTGTTGCGCCTTGGCGTCAGTCACACCGAACCGGTCTCGCATGATGCGAGCCCAGAGCCGCCGCGCTGCCCGAAACTTGGCAACCTCCTGGAGAAAGTCATTGTGGGCGTTGAAGAAGAACGACAACCGACGTCCGAACCCTGCCGGCTCGAGCCCCGCGTCGACAACGGCCTCGATATAGGCGATGGCGTGGGCAAACGTAAACGCGACCTCCTGGGCGGCGGTCGAGCCGGCCTCGCGAATGTGGTAGCCGCTGACGGAAATCGGGTGCCATTTCGGTAGTTCAGCGTCGCAGTAGGTACACACGTCGGTCACGATTCGCAGCGACGGGCGCGGCGGGTAGATATAGGTGCCTCGAGCCACGTACTCCTTAAGGATGTCGTTCTGCAACGTGCCCGTCAGCCTCTCAGGTGCGACGCCCTGGCGCCGGGCGACCACGACGTAAAGCGCCAGGAGAATCATCGCCGTTGCGTTGATCGTCATCGATGTCGAGACACGATCGAGCGGAATATCATCGAAGAGCGCCGTCATGTCGTCGATCGAGTCGATGGCCACGCCGACACGCCCCGTTTCGCCCGCGGCGATCGGGTCGTCCGAGTCGTAGCCGATCTGGGTAGGCAGATCGAATGCCACGCTCAGGCCGCTGACGCCCTGTTGCAGGAGATAGCGAAATCGCCGATTCGATTCCTCCGCGGTCCCGAACCCAGCGTACTGACGCATGCTCCAGAGCCGGCCTCGATACATCGAGTCATGGATCCCCCTGGTATACGGGAAGCTTCCAGGGGTGCCGAGGTCTTCCTCGGGGTTCCAGTGGGGAAGGTCTGCGCTTGTGCGCACCGGTGTCGGCATCGGCTCAGATTCTAGTGGACTGTCGAGCGATTGCACCAGAAGATCCGCGATCTGGCCACGGGCATATCACACGCTGGACTGTCTGAACTGCGCGGGTAGTGAGCACATAATATTGTGGTGCTGAAGAAGAAGGCACGACATGATGTGTCCTTTACCTTGACACCTGGCCGTTGCGTGCTACAATTTTTTCGACTTTTGCCCACTCCTTCCCTTATGTCTCCGCTCTCCCTCTTCGACCGACACCATCTCAACCCCGAGATCATCGGTTCGGACGAGGGTCTGCCCCGGTTCCCGGTCCGGCGGCGTTCAGGAGGGTCGCAGGATGGACGACGTCGTACATCGGTTGGCGCGTGAGTTAGCTCACGCGATTGGCGCGGGTGTCGCCGAGGATCCCCGGGTCGAGGCCTGCCGCGAGAAGGCGAGGGCGGCCGGCTACGAAATGCGGATTTCTCTCGAAGCCGTGATCGGTTTCAGCAGTCGTGACGAGGCGGAGGCGCTGACCAAGGTGACGGCCGCCACGAACGCCGCCAAGCCGGACTTGCCGGTCGATATTACGGCCAACGACCGAAGGTTTCTTCGGTCGCTACGGATCGCGGCCGATGAGCTGAATCAGGAAGTCGAATAGTCCGACCGCTCGGGTTTGTGTCTCACGCGTCGGGGACGGATACGGCGTCTCCGTCGATCCAGCCGCGGAGATCCCGACCTGTCATTTCCGTTGGGGCAGGAATCCCCAGGATTCCGAGCATCGTCGGCGCGACGTCTCTGAGCGAGCCGTCTCGGAGTGAGTAGCCACGCCCACGCACGTCCCGGTTCACGACGAGAACCGGCACTGGGTTGGTCGTATGGGCCGTATGCGGACCGTTGCGTTCCTGGTCCCACATCATCTCGGCGTTGCCGTGGTCGGCGGTGATGACCGCCGTTCCGCCTGCGGTTTCGACCGCCCTGATGATCGTCTCCAGGCACCCGTCAAGCGTAGAGACGGCGGTAATGGCGGCGTCCAAGTTGCCGGTATGGCCAACCATGTCAGCGTTGGCAAAGTTGCAGATGATGACGTTGTGGCGTCGAGCCGTCACATCTGCCACGAGTTGTTCTGTGATACCGGCGGCACTCATTTCCGGCTTGAGATCGTAGGTTGGCACCTTCGCCGACGGCACCAGTAGCCGCTCCTCGCCGCGGTACGGACGCTCTTCACCAGAGTTGAAGAAATACGTGACGTGGGCGTACTTCTCCGTTTCGGCGAGTCGAAGGTTGCTCAGACCACTGTCAGCGAGCACGTCGGCCAGGTTTGAGGCGAACGCCTGGGGTTCGAATGCGACCGGCAGTCCGTAGGTGGCGTCGTACTCGGTCATCGTCGTGACGCTCACCCTTGGATGAGTTCGGCGCGCGAAACCATCGAACTCGTCGCCAAAGGCCAGCGCCCGAGTCAGTTGGCGAGCCCGATCCGCCCGGAAATTGAAAAACACTACCGCGTCGCCCTCGACAACGGTGCCAATCGGTTGACCGTCTTGGTCGACGACGACCCCGGGCTCGATGAACTCGTCAGTGACCCCCGACGCATAGGCGTCAGTCACCAGGCTGAGGGCGGAAGTGGAGGTGCGCCCCTCGCCCAACGTGATCGCGTCGTAGGCACGCTGCGTGCGGTCCCAGCGATGGTCTCGGTCCATGGCATGATAGCGGCCGCTGACAGTCGCGATTCGTCCGGTGCCCAACTCGTGCATGACCCGTTCGACCTCGGCCAGGACGTCGGCCCCGCTGGTGGGAGCCGTGTCTCGACCATCCATCAGCGCGTGTACGAAGACCCTCGACGCCCTCTGGTCATGCGCCATTCGAAGTAACGCCTTGAGGTGGCGCAGATGGCTGTGAACGCCGCCATCTGAGACCAGTCCGATGATGTGCAGCGCGTGCCGGCCGTCGGTGCAGCGGTTCATGGCCGTCACGACCGCCGGATTTCGAAAGAAGTCACCCTGGCTGATGCTGCGATCGATTCGGGTGAGGTCCTGATAGACCACCCGACCGGCGCCAAGGTTCATGTGACCGACCTCGGAGTTGCCCATCTGCCCGGCCGGAAGACCCACGGCTTCGCCAGACGTGACGAGGGCCCCGTGCGGATACTGCTGCAGGAGTTCGTGAAATGTCGGCGTTCGCGCGAGGGCGATCGCGTTGTGATCGCGATCTGGTCGAAGGCCCCATCCGTCAAGAACGATCAGGACCACGGGTGGGTGCGGACGTGCCATTGCGCAGAGCGATTTAGGATCGGGATGATACCACGAGCCCAGCGTCACAAGGCCAAACGTCTTCTGTTCGGCTCGTCTATAAAGCCTTCTCTGGCAGTAGTTTGAGGCATGGTGCTGAGTTTGACTTAGGTGGTCACGTGACCTATGATCTCGAGAGTCAGTCTACGCTGAGTCCCGCGGAGCGCCCGTTGCCTAAAGAGTTGCTTCGCCCCAGACCGGAACAACAGCACCATTCACGGGGACGCAACACCCAGGTATCCCCGCCGTAGGAGAGCAACTCACATGGACAGAAAGCTCCGTCGACGCACCGTCGCAACCGCGTGCGTCTTCACGATCACGATCCTGCTCAACCCGGGTCTTGCGTCGGCGCAGGACGAGGTCGAAGAGTGGGAACAGAACGAATTACTGCCAATCTTGGAAAGGCTGAGCGTGGTGATCGAGGACGACCTGCCGATCGAGAACCCGTTCGAGGTAAGTTGGGACTTCCTGAAGGGTGCAGAGGGTAGTATCTACGTTCCCTTTACGATGACAATAGATCCGTCAGCGTTCAGCCAGCCTGAGTTCGCCCTGTATGTGTTCGTCAGACCTTCCGCTGACCCAGCGGCCAGTACTGATGCCGCCCCGGCGGATGCAGCGGAAACCGTTCCAGAAGACCCGTTCCAGAATCGGACCTACGAGGATCTGTTTTTCGTCGATGTGTCTGATAACACCTCGGACGATGGCCAGCTCGAGGTCCATCGGGCGTTCCAGGCCCCGCCTGGGAACTATGACGTCTACGTCGTGGTCCGCGATAGCGTGGGTGAGGACGGGGATCCAGAAGCACTGACCGAGTCGATGGTCTTGCTGTTCAAAGACGAAGTGGAGGTTCCGAACTTCTGGAACCAGGAGTTTCGGACGAGCTCGATCCTCGTTGCCCGGTCGCTGGACCTGATCGATACACCCCTCTCACCGGAAGACCAGAGATTGAACCCATATACCATTGGGACGACCCAGATCATTCCAAAGCGCGACGGCAACTTCGGCAAGGACGACGCCCTGTCGCTGCTGTTCTGGGTCTACAACCCGCAATTGACCGCCGATCAGAGCCCGGATGTGACCGTGGAGTTCGATTTTCATCGGGTAGGCCCGGCGGGTGAGTCGTTCTTTAACCGGACCACCCCCCAGCAGTTCAATGATCAGACGTGGCCGGCAGGACTCCCGGTCACGGGTGGACTCCCATCCGGGCAAGCAGTTCCGCTGGGGAGTTTCCCCGCAGGTGACTTCAGGTTGGAGATCAAGATCACTGACAATACGGCAGGACAGACGTTGACGCGCGACGTCACTTTCAACGTCAGCGAGTAGCCGGCATCGCGGGAGGACCATTTGATGGTGGGTGTGATTCGCATCGTCGCCGCCGTACTTCAGGTTCTCTTGATCCAGGTGATATCGGGGCACGTATCACTTCTGGCCACTGAAGCTCCGAACGAGCCGGCAGAGCGCACCCGAACGTCCGGTTCTGGTCGTTTGGTCGGTGTTGTCACTGACACCGCTGGCGCTCCGGTGGAAGCCACCCTGGTTTCGGCGACTGGGCCAGCCGGCGTGTCGCTGGCTGTCTGCGATGCGGATGGTCGCTTCGAGTTTCGCGCTCTCCGACCGGGAACCTACCTCTTACGGACGCACGTTGCTGGTCTGGGCGCGGCGTGGCGGTCTGTCGTCGAGGTGAGGCCGGGCCTCGCGACAAACCATCCCGTCACGCTCCGACGCAGAGTGCCGGCCTCGTCGCCGCCGACGTTTCTTGCTGCTGGGTTCGGCAGCCTGGGCAGCCCGTTGGACGCTCCGGATGACTCTGGCGCGGGCGTTCAGCCGGACGCCGTCGTGCCTGAGCCGGAAGCCGAGACGGAGCCGACCGGGGGCGGAAGCACCGCTCCGCACGATGACTCGGAGAAGGCGTGGCGGTTACGTCGAACGCGGCGCAGCGTCCTGAAGGATTCTGGAGTTGACCTCGTTCGGGCCGGTGATGGTCGCGGCGGGTCGCTGATTGCGGTCACCCCTCGCCTGGCGGCAAACCGGGCGATGAGTGACGCGCGAAGCACCTTCCCTGTCTCAGGCCAGCTCCATCTGCTCACTCGCGCGACCGTTGACTCATCGACTCAGCTGCGGTCGACCGACATTTTGCCCGGTCAGATCGCCTATGCCTCGGTGGGCGGGCCTGAGCACAACAGCCGCTGGAGGCTGCGTGGCGCCATGATGACCGGCGATGCCGGCTCGTGGGTGCTGTCGGGCACCTACGTCGCGGCACCGGCTGAGACCCACGCCCTCTCTGTAGGCCTTTCGTACAGTCGGCAGCACGTTCCCACCGAGGTGAATCGAGAGTCGTTGTCCCCGACTGCGGCCCTTCTCGAGGACGTCGAGACCCCTGATTTCAGCCGTGAAGTCGGCGCGGTCAGTGTACAGGGGAGGTGGGACGCCTCGCGTCACGTCACACTCGACTACGGCACCAGCGTGGCACGGTACGGGTATCTACCCAACGACGGACTTGTCAGCCCAAATGCGGTCGTGACGGTCGAACCGCTGGATCGCACCCGAGTTCGGGTCGCGGTTGCGCAAAACATGCTGGCTCCGGGGGCCGAAGAGTTCCTGCCCCCGGCAGACGGAGTGTGGCTGCCTCCCGAACGAACGTTCGCCTTGTTGTCTCGGACCGATTCGTTGCGTGCCGAGCGCTCACAACATTTCGAGGTTGCAGTGGAGCGTGATCTGGGACGTGCATCGACGGTCGGTGTTCGGCGCTTTTATCAGGACGTCGACGACCAGACGGTCGCCCTGTTTGGTGTCCGACCGCAGGTCGCGGTCTCGTCGGCCGATCACTACTACCTGACCAGCGCGGCCGGTGTGAATAGTGAGGGATGGGGGTTGATGTTTAGCCACACGCTCGCCGGTCGCGTGCGGGGAACCGTCGACTACAGCCTGACTCATGCCGACTGGGCGCCTTGGGCGGCCAGTGGGTTGTCACCTCAGACGGTTGGTATCTTTCGAACCGGCACCGAGCGGTTCCACGATGTGACCACGTCGATCGAGACTGAGATCCCCGAGACCGCGACAGAGGTCTTCGTGTTGTATCGCGTCAACAGCGCGTTCTCGGTGGTCGATGCTGACACGGCCGCGCTGACATCCGGTCTCGATGGACGGTTTGCCTTGCGTGTCAGACAGACCCTGCCGTTTTCACCGGTCGAGGGCAGCGACTGGGAAGTGCTCGTGGACATCAGAAGCCTATTCCGCGAACAGGTTCTCGGTGCCTCGGTCTACGACGAGCTGCTTGTCGCAAGTCCGCCCAAACAGGTCGTGGGTGGGCTGGTCGTTCACTTCTAGAATCCCCAGCAGCGCCGGAAGTGGTCATGCCACGGACGAGTTCAGATTCCTCCTGATCCGATCTATTGAATCATAGATTCATATTTTTGGATTTAAGGTGCAGCACACACGATTACGAACGTGCATAACCCCTTTTTTATCAATATTTTGAGACAAGACTACGACATAAACAACGGAACACGATTTGCACTGATCGATGTTTTGGGCTGCCGGTTTGCCTATCGTTGGTGTGGTTTCATGGCCGATGTTACCTGTGCGGGATGACGACACGTAAGTTAATGACCGCCTCTACACCGTCGAGCTTCGGAGAGTTGAACCGGTGGCTTCGTGCTGGATGGGGCGGTGCGCTTCTGGCGGTTGGTGTTGTCGCCGCGCTTCTGTGTCTGGCCGCTGCGAACGTGGTTGTCCGCGCCAATTGGAACGAGGTCGAGGACGGCGCACTGTGGATGGAACAATCACAAGGCCTCGTCGCTGAGGCCGTCGCTCCAGAATCCGCCGCTGCGATCGCCGGTCTCTTGACCGGCGACGTGCTGCTCGCGATTGATGGCGAGGCGATCGAAACACGAGAGGACGTTCTCGAGCGGTTGCACGCGAGCGAGGATGATACTCAACTCCGCTACACCGTGCTTCGCCTCGGGACCCAGGAGATCAGAGAGCTGACGCTGCAGCCCGCGCCGTCGAGCGCGCTGCCTGTGTACTTCGTGTTGGTGGGCGTCGGTGTCTTCGCGCTGCTGATTGGTGCGTCGGTGCGCGTGCGTCGGCCCGGTCACCAGGCGACGCTGCATTTCTTCTGGCTAAGCGTCGCCTTCTTCGGCATGTTTGCCTTCTCGTTCAGCGGCCGGCTGGATCGGCTTGACTGGGCGTTCTTCTGGGCCGACGCCGTCTCGACGGTCTTGCTGGCACCACTCTTCATTCACTTCGCGTTGGTGTTTCCGGAACGAACGCCAGGACGGATCCGGAGACAACTCGGGCTCTGGTTCGTTCCGCTCGTCTACTTCCCCGCACTGGTTCTGTGGGTCGCCGAGGTCGTCACGGTGATGGGCAGCGCCCAAAGCGCTGGATTCACGACAGCCATCAATGTGATCTGGCGGCTGGAAATGGCGTATCTGGCCGCCTGCGTGATCGGTGGTCTCGCGATCATGATCGTTGCACTCCAGCGAGTGCGGTCAGTCACGGCGCGTCGCCAGCTGCGTTGGATCGTGTCCGGGGCGGTGTTGGGTGGGCTTCCGTTTACCGTTGGGTACGCCCTGCCCTGGTCACTCGGCTTTGATCCCGTTGCCCGTCTCGACGTGACCGCGATTCCGCTAGGCCTCATTCCTCTGGCGTTCGCGTCAGCGATCATTCGCTATCGGTTGCACGACGTCGAAGTCATCGTCAAACGTAGCCTGGTGTACACCGCCGCCGTGGCGGCAATGGCCGCCATCTACCTCGTATTGGAGGCGCTCGCCAGCGAGGTCTTCCTGGAAGAATCGGATGGTCACAACTCGATCATCGCACTGCTGGCCACCGCCGTGGTCGTGCTGCTGGCGGCGCCGGTCAAGAACACCATTCAGACGATGCTCGATCGTGTCTACTACCGCGATCGATACGATTACCGTCGAGCGCTGGTCGGGTTTGCCCGCGACCTGAACAGTGACCTCGACCTTGACCGGCTGACCGACCGGCTGGTGACCCGCGTCGCCGAAACGCTGGTTGTCAACAAGATGGTGCTGTTGCAGGCGGCAGTGAGTACGGAGGGCGCGACTGATGCGTTCGTGCCGCTGCACTGGACTGGGTTCGAGTCAACGCCCCCACGAATCGCTGAGGCGTCGAAGCTGAGCAGCCGCATGCGCGGACGCCAGACGGTGGTATTCGATGCCCCGGGCAGGCAATCGGCCGAGCGAGATGACGAGGTGGCCTTTTGGCGCGAGCGCGGTCTCCACTACTTTGTTCCGTGTGTGGCCGAAGAGGGCACGATCGCAGTCATGGCATTGGGGCGCAAGGGGAGCGGTGAGCCGCTGAGCAGCGAGGACATGGCGCTCTTGGCAGCCGTCGCCGGACAGGTGGCCACGGCACTTGAGAACGGCCGGTTGTACGGACAGCTGCAGTTGAAGGCCAAAGAGCTGGATCGGATGCGTCAGTTCAGCGAGAACATCATCGAGTCGCTGAGTGATGGTCTTGTGGTTCTGGATCTTGACGATCGGGTTGTGCGCTGGAACGCGGGCATGGAGCGACTGTACGGCGTGTCCAGGGACGCCGCGGTCGGCCAAGAGCTTGCGATGCTGTTCGATCGACCGTTCAGCCAGCAGATGCAGCAGGCAAGAGAGACGACTCCGGGTGGGGCGGTGTTCTACCGAATCCCGCTGCTCTCGCGGCACGGCGACGGTGATGCCGAGGCGCGGCGGCGCGTACTCGTGAATGTGGCGACGGCGCCGCTGCTGATTCCCGATGGCAACATCAGCGGGATGATGGTCATTGTCGAAGACATTACCCAGCGGATCCAACTCGAGGAACAGCTGCAGATCTCGGAGAAGATGGCGTCGATCGGCCTGCTCGCCGCGGGTGTAGCTCACGAGGTCAACACGCCGCTCACCGGAATCTCGAGCTTCACGCAGATCTTGTTGGAGGATGCGGAGCCGGACGACCCGAAGACAAAGATCCTCGAGAAGATCGAGCGACAAACGTTTCGCGCTGCGAAGATCGTCAACGGGTTACTGAACCTGGCCCGACCCGGCCGCTCAGATACCTCTGGCTCCGTGGATCTCAATGCGGTGATCAATGACGTCCTGGCGCTGCTCGACCACCAGCTCGCGGCGGGGAGCGTCAAGGTTCGGCGGGAGCTATCGGCCGACCCAGTCGTTGTAGAGGGCGTCGAGTTCAAGCTTCAGCAGGTGTTTCTCAACCTGTTTCTCAATGCTCGCGACGCGATGCCGACTGGTGGATGGCTGAGTATCCGAACCCGAACCGATGATCAGACGGCTGTCGTCGAGATTTCCGACACAGGGGCGGGCATCGCGCCCGAGTCGCTGTCGCGTATCTACGACCCGTTCTTCACGACCAAAGCCCCCGGCCAGGGAACCGGGCTGGGTCTGTCGGTGACCTACGGCGTTGTGCAGGAACATCATGGAGCGATTGAGTGTGACAGCGAACCCGGTCAGGGGACGCGGTTTACGTTGACGCTCCCGCTCGTGGCCCGCACCGGCGGGCGGACGGCGGAGGCCGTCCAGTAAGACAATGCCTGAGAACCCATCGGTGCTGGTCGCGGACGACGAGGAGATCATGCGTGAGATCCTCGAGTCGCTGCTGACACGCGAAGGGTATCGTGTGACGCTGGCTGCCTCCGGAGAGGAGGCACTCGAGCTTGCCAAGGTCTCGTCGTTTGACATCGCGATGGTCGACGTCATGATGCCAGGGATCAATGGCATCCAGACACTCGAAGCGCTCAAGCGGATTGATGACGACCTCCCGGTGATCATCATCACGGCGTTCGGCACGGCGGCGAATACCCGCGAGGCCTTCAAACGTGGCGCCTTCGACTTCATAGAAAAACCGTTCCGGAATGATGACGTGTTGCTGGTCGTCCGCAATGCCTCCGCACAGCACCGCCTGGTGTCAGAGAATCGCACGCTTCGTGAGAGCCTCCGAGTGCAGGGGCATCGATTCAGTGACATCATCGGCGGCAGTCCGGGGATGCAACGCGTGTTCGCGTTGATCAAGCAGGCCGCACCCAGCCGAACGACGATTCTGGTCCAGGGTGAGAGCGGCACCGGGAAGGAACTGGTCGCGCGGGCGGTTCACGCCAACTCCGCACGGAGTGATCGACCGTTTATCACCGTGAACTCCGGCAGCCTACCCTCGGACCTGCTCGAGTCAAACCTGTTCGGCCACGTCAAGGGGGCCTTCACTGGCGCGGTTGCGCCAAAGAAGGGGCTGTTCGAGGTCGCTGACACGGGAACGATCTTTTTTGACGAGATCAGCAGCGTGCCGCTGGAGACCCAGGCCAAGCTTCTCCGCGTCATTCAGGAACGTGAGTTCATGCGGCTGGGTGGGGTTGACACGACCAAGGTCGACGTGCGGATCGTTGCGGCAACCAACGTTGACCTCCAACAGATGGTCGGGGAAGGGCGCTTTCGCGAGGACCTGTACTATCGCTTGCACGTCATCAGCGTGGAGCTGCCCCCGTTGCACGATCGGCGCGAGGACATTCCGTTGCTGGCGCAGCACTTCTTGGAACAGTACGGCAAGGAGAACGAGAAGCCTGGACTGGAGCTGCTGCCCGAGACGCTGCGTCTCCTCGAGGACTGTCAGTGGCCGGGCAATGTTCGGGAGCTTGAGAACGTGATCGAACGGGCCGTTGTTCTCACCTCGGGCCCGCAAATCGGTCCTGACCTCGTCCCTGAGTCGCTTCGCACGGCCCGGTCGTTCCGTTTGCCGAGTTTCGATCTGCCGCCTAACGGTATTCCGCTACGGAAGGTGATCGAGGAGATCGAGTCGATGCTGATTACCCGTTCGCTGGAGGCGGCGGGTGGCGTGCAGAAGCGCGCGGCGGAGCTGCTCCAGGTCAAGCCGACGACCCTCAACGAGATGATCAAGCGTTACGGGCTCGGGGCACGACGTCGGCGGAGCTCAGATGGGTCGGTTGCGTCGGTGCGGAAGCCCAAGGTCCGCGGCGAGACGTCGGCGCCCGAACCGAAGGGATCCTCGACCGGCGGAGGCACGAGTGACTTTGTCGAGGTCGTGGGCAAACGCTTCAGGCGGTCGTAGCGTGTGGCCCGGCCGCTGGGCCCGGTCAGCTTCGCCGCGAGCGGGATCGCGGTCCACCGCCGGACCGCCCGCGTCCTCTTGAACTCCGGGATGGCGCTTTCTTCGGCCGACGTCCGGCGACACCGGTGATCATCGTCTCGTACTTGTCGAGGATGACGCTCCAACTGTAGTTGCGGCGGACGTAGTCTTGTCCGTTGCGTCCCATCTTGGCTCGTAGCGCGTCGTTGCCCATGAGTATCCTCAGGCACTCGACGAACTCGTCTCGGTTCTCGTAGTACAGCCCCGCGTTGCTTCGCTGACAGTGGTCGGTCAGAACATCACTTCGCGCGTTGGCAAGAATCGGCGTGCCCACCGCGAACGATTCCAGCGCGAGGAGCGACAGGCTTTCGTAGGGCGATGGTACGATGACGACGCTCGCGGCCTCGAGCGCTTCGAGTCGCTCGATCTCCGGCAGCATCCCGGCGAACCGGATGTATGGTTCGTCGGGAATCGGCATCAGCTTGGCCCCCATCAGCGCGAGCGTGGCGTCTCCCTGTTCGTCGGCGTACGTGCCAAAGTACTCGATGAGCTCCTCGCATCCCTTGCCAGGGTCGATGCGCCCCCCGTAGAGCGCGAAGGGTCCGAAGAGTCGGTGACGGCGCCGGAACACGGCACCGCGAGCGGCGGGCACGTCGTTGTCGCGGTTGTCGGCATCGGGCTCCCCACTCAGGGTCTCCGACAGGCCGTCGTGCACCGGGTTCAGATCGGCCGGCGGCGAAAGCTCCATCCCCGGCGGGAGGTCGACGCCGCATCCGACGACCTCCTCCATCTTCCCGTTGATCCCGAAGCGTTGCCGCAGAAAGCCGCGTTCCATCGGGGTGTTGTAGGCGATCGCTGCCGGAAGAGAAAAGACCTGCTTGTATAGGTCGAGGCGGATGGCTGGCTCGTCGTGCGCCGTTGGAACCAGAATGCTTCGTCGGGGGTTGATCTGAAGGCCGAGCGCCGTCGGCGCGTACAAGTATGTGAAGAAGATCAGGGCGTCGTATGATCCGTGTTCCCGCTCCAGATACTCAATGAGCGCCGGGCACCAGGGCCCCTGTTGTTTGAGCCAGTTCTGCTCGTCTGCCGCGCTGTGCGGGTTGGAGAAAATCCAGTCGGAGTAGGTATTGAACGCCTCGAGGTCCCGCGTCTCCGCGTTGGCGAATCGGCGCACCGTCACACCGCGGACGCGGTCCTTTCCCTCCGGATAGGCGTTTTCCCACGTCGTGTATTCTCTGGCGCACGTCGTCAAGACCTCGACGGTGTGGGCCGCTGAGAGGTGCTCGGCCATGAGCCGGCAGTGATACTCGGAGCCACCCAGGATCTCCGCGCCGTACCGTTGGACAATGAAGGCAACTTTCACGTCAGGCTCGCGATCATGGTGTCAAGCGCTCGTTCGACCGGCGGTAGACCAAAGTCGGTCAAGCGCCGACGCTGACCGGAGATGACTCGGTCGCGTAACGCATCATCGTATACCAGCATGCCGAGTAGCTCCGCCGCATACTCCAAGTCTTTGGGTGTAAAGCAGACGCCGGCACCGCCAAGCGTTTCGGGGACTGCAGCCGCGCCGTACGCCAAAATGGGGAGATCTGCGGCCATGGCCTCAACCAACGGTACGCAGAAGCCCTCGTGCTCGCTCAGCGAGACATACGCCTTGGCGGTGCGGTAGTAGACGGCCAGCTCGTCGTCTGGCACGGACCCCACGAACAGGAAACGGTCGGCCGGCACCTCGTACTGCAGCATCAGGGCGCGAACAGTCGCGTAGTATCGCGGCACCGCGTCGGTCCGGCCGACGAAGATAAACCGGTAGTCGGTGTCGACGTACCGCTTGAAGTGCTCGGCGAGCCGGATGTGGTCTTCGATCCGTTTGTTCGGTGCGATTCGACCGACGAAGAGAATGTTCGAGAGTCCGTCGTCGAGACACTCTTCCAGCGCTCGAACAGGCCGGCCGAACTTGATGCGATCGGTGTTGACGACGATCGGGAACACGCCGGTCCGGTCGAAACCGAGCGCTTCCAACTCCAGCCGGTTGTACTCCGAATCACCAAGCGCGAGGTCGACTCGTCCAACCAGCCCGGCCAGCTCGGTCCGCCCGACCGCGGCGATCCTGAAGATCTCCGGGTGATACGGCGCGAAGAAATGAGCCGGCGTAATGTTGTGATGCTGGATGACCCGACCGCCCGAGAGCTCGGCGAGAGCGTCGCTCATCTGCGAGGGAACCGCAACGTGCAGGATCGTGATATCACCGCGTCGCGCACGGGGCTCCACAAAGAGATGGACCTCGTGCCGGAGGTCCTCATCGACCGTGAGGGCGTAGATCTCCGATACATATCCCTTGGCTCTCAGGAGGTCACGGACGGCCCGCGCGCTGTCGCCGACAGCATCGCCGCGATGTGCCGCGGGCACCCATTGGTTGATGACCATAGGCCCGCGGAGTCAGGAGACTCCTGGCTCCTGACTCCCCCGTTTCGGCAGTGCCTCAAACGCCGCCGGACGAGACTGCCGAATGTCTTCCAGTGCCTCTGAGATCTCGAACTGACGCCAGAAGTCTGGCGCCACCTGCGGAGGGGACGCCCGCGGACGCCGTCGCACATCGTCAACGAAGCCTAGGAGCGCCGCCCCAAAATCTTTCTGGCGCAGTCGGTCCAGTGCCGCGTCCTGGGCCCTGAGCACCTCATCACACAGCGCTGACTCCGAAACCATCGTGTGGATGATCGACGCGACGTGTCGTGGGTCCTTGCGGTCGTAGAGCACGCCTCCACCATCCATCGTGGCTGGAACCGCGGTCGCCGCGTAGGCGATCACCGGGATCCGCTTGTAGAAGGCCTCGACCAGCGGGACGCAGAATCCCTCGTGTTCGCTGGCCGAGAGGAACAGGTCGGCGACGTCGTACAGCGCCGTGAGTTCCTCGTTCGAGACGTGGCCGACCAGGTGCACATCGGGTACGCGCAGGGTGCGAATCAGGTCGTAGAGCGTGGCGACATACTCTTCGAACCCGCTGTGAGCGCCGACGAGGAGGAGACGAGAGTGGCGGTTGTACTTCAGGCGATACGCATGAAAGAAGCGGATCAGATCATCGATTCGCTTGTTCGGGATCATCCGGCCGACAAACAGGATATTGGTTCGGTCGTCGTCAAACTCGGTCGCCACCATGGCATTGGGTTCGACGTCGAGGTGCGCGAAACTCGGAACGACCGGCAGCACGCCTGTGTGCGGAAAACCGACGTGCTCCAGCTCCTGACGATTGAACTCGGAGTCTCCGAGCGCCAGATCGCACCGTGTGGCGTAGGCACGCAGCTCCCGGCGGCCACTGTAGCACTGCTGGACCAGCTGCGCGTTCACACCGATGAAGTGCGACGGCGGCGTGATGTTGTGATAGACGAGGATCATGCGATCAGGCAAGGCGAACGCCACTCGAGAGGCCTTCGACCCGATTGAGAAATGATGAAGGAGGACATTGTCGGGATGACTGTGCGCGATCAGATCCCGGTAATCCCGGGTCGATGACTCGAGGCGCGGGTCGGCAGTCTGTACGTAGATGGCAGATGGATAGCCGGCGCGTCGGAGCACGTGTTGGATGCCGAGCGCCTCATGACCGATGGCGTCACCATAGCCGAGCGTCGCCATGACTTGATGGACGCCGGCCTGACGGGATGAATGGTCTGGCACGATCAGCCGATCTGCGTTTCCGGCAAGACTGGCCCGGTCGGGAGCTGGTCGACGACTTGACCCGCAGCGGGAACGGCCCGTCGATGTCGGGCTAGCCATCCCGGTAGCGGCTCGATGGCGTTGCCCGGCCGGTCATCGTTCTCCAGCTGGTGCAGCATGTCGAGGTATTTCTGTTCGATCACAGGCCACGTGTAGTGATGCCGGAAGTACTCTCGGCCGTTTTCTCCGAACGTCTGCCGAAGCTGGCGATTGGTCTCGAGCAGTCGCAACGCCTCCGAGAACTCACCGTAATTGGTGTAGTAGAGTCCGGCATTGGCCCGAACGGCCTGCCCGCGCAGGACATCGCACCGTCCGTTCACGAGGACCGGCACACCCATAGCCCACGCCTCGAGCGTCACCATCGAGAGACTTTCAAAGTACGACGGCATGATCAGCAGATCGGCGGCGGCCATCGCGTCGAACTTCTCGTCATCTGGCACGAATCCGAGGTGATGGATGCGCGGGTGCGACGGTATGGCCATGACCGGATTGCCGATCAGTACGAGGTCCAGCCGACCGGTGGTCCGCGCATACCGTTGGAAGTGGTCGAACAGCTCGGCACACCCTTTGTTTTCGTCAATACGTCCGATGTAGATCGCAAACCGACGGGAGAAGTCCCGCCGCTGACGAAAACGTCGTGAGCTCGCGCGGGATGGGACTTCGGACCCAATTCCGACCACGACGCCCGGGACGTGATGGTTGGATGAGACCCCCTGGATGAGCGCGCGTTCTTCGAACGAGTTGTACATGATGGCCCGAACGGCGCGGAACGTAGGGCCAAAAATCGCCAAGCCCAACGCTGGGTCTCGCTCGGCCGTGGGTACTAATACCGACCGAGAGGCGACCTGTCTGATCCCGTGATACGCGTGGTGGTAGCGATAGCTGAAGAAGATGAAGTAATCGTAGTCGGGAGCGTGGTCTCGGACGTGGTTGATCAACGCAGGACTCTTTGGTCCCTCACTGTCGAGCCAGTTGAGCTCGTCAGCCAAAGAGTGTGTCATCTTGAAGACGCGCTCTGACCGTCGTCCGAAATCGTCTGGGTTCCGCACTCGCGATACCGGAAACCGGCGGACCGGAAGTCCGTTGACCCGATCGAGACCCGGCTCGAAGTCATTCGCCCACGTGATGTAGTCCCGGGCGCAGGTCGTCAGGACCTCGACGTCGGTGTGGCGCGCGAGATGCTCCGAGACGTAGCGAGCGTGAAGCTCCGCGCCGCCGTTGAGGTCTGCGCCATAGCGCTGGACGACGACGGCCAGCTTCACCGCTCAGGTGGGTCTGTCTCGCCGGCCGACGTCGTCGGGTCGTTCGAAGCCGGACCCGCGTTGTCAGCCGGTGGCGCCGACGCGCCTGGGGACATGCTGGCCGCCGGTGGCGTTTCGCCCGCCCGATCCAGCGGTCGGTTTGGCTCTCCGGACGATGGATCGGTCGGCGCTCGTGTTGAACGGGACTCGGCCGAAGGTGATGCCGCCGCGGCGGGGTGGGCCGGGTCGGTCCCGGCGGTTGATGCCGCCTCGGCGGCATCGGACGCGTCACCAGGGGCGGCTGACAGCTCGTCAGCTGGTTGTGGCGACGATGCCTCCCCGCTGGTGGGTGCCGCTCCGCTTGGACGTCGGCGTCCGCGGCGGCGTCGTCGTCGCCTCGGTTCGGACGGGCTGTCGCCGTCCGCGGCGGCGGGCGCGGCGCTGCCCTCTCGGTACTGCACGACTTTCTCGAGCGAGCGAGCGCGGCGCTCGTCGAAATCCAGTCGTCCGGCGACCGACTCGACTCGCATCCGATGATTCTTCATCTCGATGGACAGTCGCGTCATCTCGACGACGAGGTTGTTCATAACTTCATAGTTCAACGCCGCGATCTCGATGAACTCGGCCTGGGTTCGTACCATTTGGCTAATCACCTTCGCTTGACGCTCGTTGATCTGCTGTTGCACCGTCAGGGCGTGCACGATCGGAGCGGGGTTGAAGAAGAATTTAAGGAGCGGACTGAGGAGCTTCCGGATTCGGAAGAGGACCTGGCCAGGGAGACCGCGCGACGACCGGTAGATGATCTCCGAGTCGAACTCGAACGACGGCGGTGCCTGGGGCGTGTCGCGTAGCGCCGCTTCCTTCTCCTTGAGTCGTTTCTGGTAGTACTGGACCATCCCCGACCGGACGTTCTTCGGGTCGAGAAACCGCTCGAGTTTGGTGCTCGCCAGTTCGCGAATCTGCTCTTCGGTGTAGTCCTCACCGCGTTTGTCTTTGAGACGGGCGCGGATCTGAGCCATGATCCGTTCGACGTCTATCGATTCTGACTCGATGTTGAATTCGGACATGGCATCTCGTTCTCGGGTGTCCCCACCCTACCCGACCAGCGGTCGGTAAATGATCAGTACTATAGCGGCTGCCCAAAGCGCGACGCACGCCAGAAGTGGGCGGTCTCGCAGCAGCATCTCGGCCGGGCTCCCGCCGCCTTGCTCTCGGTGGACCAGGTAGAGGTAGCGAAAGATGCCGTAGATGGGAAACGGCAAAGTCCACGTCAGCTGGTCGGTGCCAAACTTTTCAACGGTCGCCGGCTCGACAGTGTAAAACGCGTAGCTCACGAGCGTCGCCGCCGCGACGATCGAGATGAGCTGATCGAGCAACTGGGGACTGTATTGGGCCAACGAACGCCGATGCCCAGCGGCCATGTCACCCAAGAGGATCAGCTCATGTCGACGCTTGCTCAGACCTAGTGCCTCGTAGCGAAAAGCATCTTGTACTTTAATCGCACTTCGTATCCAATACGGACAGACGTGAGAGCCAAAGGAGGTTCACGTGTGTCTGTATGTTCGAGAACTGACGCTCGCGGAGGGCCGGCGGCTCACGCGGGTCTTGAAGACGACGAAGACGGCAGCGTATTTGCGGCGCGCCCAGGTGGTCGCCTTCTCGGGGCAGGGGATGCGGGCGCGAGCCATTGCCGGGCGATTGTATCTCCACGAAGAGTATGTGCGGGAGCTGATTCGGCGGTTCAACGCCGGCGGCTTCGCGGTGCTGCGGCCGCGGAAAGCGTCCGGCCGGCCGTCCAAGTATGCGCCGGAAGAGATCAGCGTCATGCTGGAGGTCGCGGGGACGCGGCCGCACGACCTGGGCCTGCCGTTCACCGTGTGGTCCCTCCGGAAACTGGCGGCCCATCTTGTGCGGTGCGGGGTGGTCAAGGAGCTGCACGCCACCACGCTGGGCCGCATCCTGCGCGACCAGGGGTTCTCGTTCCAACGCACGAAGACCTGGAAGGAGAGCCCCGACCCCGACTTTGCCGCCAAAAAAAACGCCTCTGTGCGCTCTACCGGGCCGCGCCGCCGAACGCCCGCGTGATCTGTTTCGACGAATTCGGGCCCATCGAAGTGCGCCCCTACCATGGCCGTGCGTGGCGCAGGGTCCGGCACCCGGCGCGGTTGCGCGCCACGTACCGGTGCCGCCATGGCACCCGCCAATACCTCGCGGCGTACGACGTCGCGGACAACCGACTCATGATGCGGTGCTACCGACGCAAGCGATGTCGCGAAGTGCTGCTGTTCCTCAAGCACATTCGCTCGACCTACCCACGCCCAACGCGCCTCTACCTCGTCCTCGACAACTTCTCGCCCCACAAGCGACGCGAGGTGACCGACTGGGCCGCCGACCACAACGTGGAGCTCGTGTTCACGCCGACCTACGCCTCGTGGCTGAATCGGATCGAAGCGATCTTCTCGGGCGTCCGCTATTTCGCGCTTGCCAACTCCGACTATCCGGACCATGAGCACAGCCGCCGGGCGATCTTGGCTTACGTCGTGTGGCGCAACCGGCATCGCCACACCGAGCTCGTCAAACGCCGGGAAAAACACAAGATGAGTTTCGCTACGAGGCACTAGGAACAGGGCCAGGAGCACGGTGCAAACGAGCAGCCACTGGCTGATCGGCACGGCCACTGCCACCGCGCCTCCGACGGCGCGAATGACGAAACCCGCCGCGATCGCCAGGACGTCGAGGATGACGAGGTGCTTCAGAAAACGGCTGTACGCGCCCAGCAGCCCGACAAACACGACCGCGACGACCCCGAGGTTCCAGCTGAGCGCGAACGACGCGACGAGCGATGTCCCGCCGAGCACCATCGCTCCGGCCACGGCGCCGCCGGTCGATAGCGTACCAGACGCGATCGGGCGGTTCCGCTTGGTTGGGTGCCGTCGGTCCTCGTGGCGGTCGACCAGATCGTTGACCAGGTACATCGCGCTCGACAGACCGCAGAAGATCGCGAATGCCCAGAGTGCCGCCCCAAAGGCTTGCGCGTCGAGCAGACGCTGGCCAAAGATCAGACCCGCAAAGACGATGACGTTCTTTGTCCACTGGTCGGGACGAAGAGAGATAGCAAGCGCGGCCACGGGGTGTCTGATCGACACCTCGCCGGTCGACGAACCCTCGCTTGCACTTTGGGTGTGAGGGTCACGCGCCAAGGGGCGCGGTTCTGGCACGAGCGACCCAGTATTCGTGCGCTAGAAGCTGTTCAGCGCGTCTTGCTCCGACTCGTACGTGTCGAAGACCGTCAGAAGTTTAGTGATCGAGAGAAGATCTTCGATCCGCTTCGTCAGGTTCAAGAGCTTCAGATTACCACCCTGACGGCTCACCGTCGTGTAGGTGCGGACAATCTCTCCGAGCCCCGCGCTATCGACGTAGGGAACACCTTCAAGATTGAGGATGAGCTTCTTGTGACCCTGCTGAATCAGACTGTTGATCTTGTCCTTGAGGAGTTCGTCGCCCTCGCCGATAGTCAACTTGCCTGTCACATCCAGGATCATTACGTCGCCTGACGGTCGTTCCTCGATCTGCATCGCTCGTTTTCCTCCGACACCTGAATCCGACAGCGGGTCAAGCTGTCAGGCGCATCAACAGCACACCAGGTCGAGCCCCGGATGACTGTGCTCTATGTCAGCCTTTTCCTGCCGCTCCGAGACCCGACACCGTGCCATGGTCGTTTCAATACTGTCAAGAAACACGGGGTGTTTCCGGGGTTATTCGACGTCCCGCCGCATCTTCTTGCGGCTCCGCTTTCTGGCGAGCGCCTGCTTCGCCCGACGCTTGTCACCAGGCTTCAGATAGAAGGAGTGCTTCTTGATATCCTTGATGATGTCCTCTTGTTGCACCTTGCGTTTGAATCGGCGCAACGCACTTTCAATCGATTCACCATCCTGAACTCTAACTTCCGCCAACTGAGATTTCACCCCCTCCATCCGCGGCCATCGCGCCGCGCGCAATATGCTAGGCTACGCGCGAAACAGGGCCCTGCCAGCCAGCAGGACCTGACCCGGTTCTTGGCAGGAACCGGCCGCGTATGGTTCTTCGCTTCGGTGAAGACGGCCGAACCATGAGGCGTTCGCGAATCTGCCATCATAAGATGAAAGTCGAACCGCCGTCAATCGGATCCTTTCCGCAGGAAGTCGACAACGCACGCCGCAACATGTTGTTTGGTAAAGGGATACGAGGATGAGGCTGCTGCTGGTGGGTTCCGGTGGGCGTGAGCATGCCCTCGCTTGGAAGCTCGGCCAGGAAGCTGGTGTCGAAGAGGTCATTTGCGCGCCGGGTAACGCCGGGATGGCCCTAGCCGCCGATCCTGGCTTCCCGCCCGGGTCGCGCACGCGATGCGTATCAGTCGACGGTGGCGATCCGGCCGCTTTGCTTGATCTGGCGTCCCGCGAGGCCGTCGATTTCACGGTCATTGGCCCCGAGCTTCCACTCTCCCTCGGTGTCGCTGATCGGTTCGCCGACGCCGAGCGTCCTCTGTTTGGACCTCTCCAGGCGGCTGCCCGCCTCGAATCGAGCAAAGCGTTCTCGAAGGCATTCATGGCGCGACATAAGATTCCAACGGCTGAGTTTCGTGTGTGTCACACCACTGACGATGCGATCAACGCCTGCGAAGCTTTCGGGTTTCCTGTCGTCGTGAAAGCCGACGGGCTGGCGGCCGGCAAGGGGGTCACGGTCGCTCCCGATCGCTCGGCTGCGGAGGCAGCCGTCTATGAGGCGATGGTCGACGGCCGTTTTGGCGACGCGGGGGCGGCGCTTGTTATCGAGGAGTGTCTCGTCGGGCCAGAGGTCTCGTTCTTTGTCGTCTGCGACGGTCGTCAAGGCGTGGCGCTGCCGGCCGCGCAGGACCACAAGCGTGTGTTCGATGACGATGCGGGACCCAACACCGGGGGCATGGGTGCGTTCGCCCCAAGCCCGCTGTTCTCGGAGTCGTTAGCCGACCGTGTGATGAGTGAGGTTGTGACTCCGGTGTTGGACGGCCTTCGCGCTGAAGGTACCGAGTACCGGGGAGTGCTCTATGTTGGTCTCATGCTGACGCCAACTGGGCCCAAGGTAATCGAGTTCAACGTCCGGTTCGGAGACCCTGAGGCGCAGGTCGTGCTCCCGATGGTGCGAACCGAACTTGCTCCGATTCTTCTGGCCGCCGCGGAGGGTAACCTGAACGGAACCACGTGGCGCGTCGGCTCTGATCCCCACGTGGGCGTCGTGGTGGCGTCGGGCGGTTATCCGGGCGCCTATGAAACCGGGTTTCCGATCGAGGGCCTCGTTGAAGCGGCGGCGCTGCCGGACGTCATCGTGTTCCACGCCGGGTCTGCACTGCGTGACGGAGTGGCCGTCACCAACGGTGGTCGCGTCTTGACCGTCGTTGGGCGTGGCCCGACCTTTCCCGAGGCGATTGACGCGGCCTACACAGCGGTCGGACAGATTTCGTTTCCCAACAAGTATCACCGAACGGACATCGGTCGGAAGGCCCTCGCGAGCCACACGGCGATGACCGGCAGCGATGATGCGTGAGGTGCGCGATGGCTGAGCGGCAGGTTCAGATCTTGATCGGTTCAGATTCCGACGCTCCAACGATGCAGCGGACGGTCGATCTATTGCGCGAACTGGGGATCTCGTGTCACATGACGGTGGCGTCGGCGCATCGGTCTCCGGACCGCGTTCGACAGATTGTCGAGGACGCACCTGCCCAGGGGGTCAAGGTCTTCATCGTGGGGGCTGGCGCAGCGGCGCACCTCGGCGGGGTGGTGGCAGCGCATTCGGCGCTGCCCGTGATCGGCGTGCCTATTGATTCGTCTCCCCTGCAGGGGTGGGACGCACTCCTCGCAACTGTCCAGATGCCTCCCGGGGTGCCGGTGGCGACGGTATCGGTCGGAAAGGCCGGCGCGACCAACGCGGCTGTGCTCGCCGCGCAGATTCTCGCCACCGCAGATGAGGGCATCGCGACGGTCGTCAGCGAGTACAAGAAACAGCTCGCGGCCAAGGTCGAGCACGCCGCGGCCAAGGTCGAGTCGTAGCGGCAATCGAGCTCTCAGTCCTCGAACAACATCAGCAGCAGGGCCTTGTGCGTGTGCAGGCGGTTCTCGGCCTGGTCGAAGACAACCGATGCGCGGCTGTCCAAAACGGCGTCCGTCACCTCCTCACCACGATGGGCCGGCAAGCAGTGCATGAAGCAGGCATCGGGCTTGGCGTGGGCCATGAGATTCTCGTTGACTTGATACCGACCAAACAGACGCCGCCGCACGGCCACTTCTGACTCCCGCCCCATCGATGTCCACACGTCGGTGTACACCGCGTCGACGTTCCGGACCGCCTCCACCGGGTCGTGGAACCGTCGCAGGACGGCCCCGTGGGTGGCGATCCGATCGATGTCCTGGTCGACCGATGCCGGCAGCTCGAAACCCTCGGGTGACGCGACGTGAACGGATACACCGAGCATCGTCGCCGCCTGAGCGAAGGAGGTCGCGACGTTGTTTCCGTCGCCGACGAACGCGACCTGCCGACCGTGCATCGTGCCCCACCGCTCCTGCAACGTCAGGCAGTCGGCGAGCGCCTGACACGGATGCTCTTCGTTACTCAGGGCGTTGATGACCCTGAGCGTGTGTGTCGCGCTCGCGAGGTCGACCAGCCGCGCCTGTTCATAGGTACGGACCACCGCCCCCGTCACCCAGCGTTCCAGTGTGCGCCCAACATCCGCGAGCGACTCTCGCTTGCCGAGCGCGACGTCGGCATCGGGGTCGATGAAATCACCACCCAGCTCCCGGATCGCGATCTCGACCGTTGACCGGGTCCGCAAGGAGGGCTTCTCGAACAGCAGCGCGATATAGGTACCCTCGAGCGCTGCCGACGTGGCGGCCTCCTTCCCCAGGTGGCGGTCGCGTTTGACCGTCGCGGCCAGCTGCAGGTTATGTAGTAGGTCTTCCGGGTCGAAGTCGAGAATCGACAGAAAGCAACGGCCCGCCAGATGGGTGGTCATGATCCGATCATGTCCGATAGTCTGCGTTGATTCGGACGTAATCCGCACTCAGGTCGCAGGTCAAGACCGTGGCTTCGGCGGTGCCCCTGGTACCGAGATCAACCTCGACGTCAATCTCGCTTCCGCGCATGTGATCGGCTGCCGCCGGCTCTCGGTCCGTCCACACGGTATCGTCCTCATAGAGCACCGCCGGACCGATTCGTACACGGGCGCGACGCAGCTCGAACTCCACACCGGCTCGACCGGCCACAGCCACCAGCCGCCCCCAGTTCGGGTCTCCGCCGTGGAGCGCCGTCTTGACCAGAGGGGAGTTGGCGATCGCTCGTGCGGCCTGCTTGGCCTCCGCGTGTGTGCTGGCGCCGGTCACGTGGACGGCGACTATCTTCGTGGCGCCTTCACCCCCGCGAACGATCTCACGGGCCAGCGCGGAACAGACCTGACCGAGTCCTGCGACAAACTGCGGATAGACCGCGTCGTCGACCTCTACACCGCTGGCTGCATTCGCCAAGAGAAAGACGGAATCGTTGGTCGAGCACTCGCCGTCTACTGTAATGGCGTTAAAGGTTTCGTTGGTGACTGAGACCAACGCCTGGCGCAGGCGCACCGGGTCGATCGCGGCGTCGGTGGTGACGAAGCCGAGCATCGTCGCCATCATCGGCTCGATCATCCCTGCACCCTTCACCATCCCTCCGATGACGAACGTTCCCGCCGGGGTGCGGACGCGAACCGCGGTCTCTTTCGGCCCACGGTCGGTCGTCAGGATCGCTTCGGCCGCCGCATGGTCCGAAGCGCGGTCGAGTCGGTCCGCTGCCGCCGTGATCCCCGATCTAATCTTGGTGATCTCGAGCGGAAGCCCGATGACACCAGTCGAGGCCACGAGGGTCTGCTCGATCGGGCACGCCGCGGCCGTCGCCACGGCCGCCGCCATCTCCCGAGCCGCCGTCATTCCGGCGTCACCGGTGCAGGCATTGGCGCACCCGCTGTTCACCGCGATCGCGCGGGCGATACCACCTGACCGCTCGAGATGCTCCCGACACACGACGACCGGCGCCGCAATGGCACGGCTGGTCGTGAACACGCCGGCCGCGCTCGCCGGCTCATCTGAGACGATGAGGGCGAGGTCCAACGCGTCGGTCTTGATTCCACAGGGGACCGCGGCGGCCCGGAACCCTTCCGCGGCGGTGATCCCCCCGTCAATCGCATCAATCGCGTCGGCGATGTTGGGGTCCAGTGTCGTCACGCCCTCACCACCTTTTGTTTCAACTCGAGCACCACCGCGTATTGCGCGCAGCGCCGGAACCATACACACCGATGACAATCGGTCGAGATCTTCTCAGGGACCCACGGGTGCGGCACGATCGAGAACCCCAACCGGACGAACGGACGTGGGTTATACGCAAACGCGCTGAGCTTCGCGTATCCCTGCTGGCGCGCCATCTCGACCATCTCGTTCAGCAGGAGTGTGCCGATTCCGTGGCCGCGATGGGTGGCCGCAACGACCAACGACCGCACCTCCGCGAGCTTCGGGCCCAGACGGGCCAGCTCAGCACACCCCACAACGCCGGTTGGGTCTGCCGCCACAAGAAACCTCGGGACGTGCAGGACCACTTCACCGAGAGGGCGGGGTAACAGATGACCGGTTTCTAGATTGTCGGTGATCAGGCGGAACAGGTCAGCGGCTTCGTCAGGCGCCGCCGGTCTTACGATCACGTCGCTCATTTCCGACTGCGGTCTCGCACCCACACCCGGCGACGCGGTCGTCACGGTGCCCCCGCGATCGCCGATTCGATGGCGCTGTCGAGTCGGGTCAGCCCCGCGTCGATGTCGTCGTCGCTAATCGTCAACGGTGGCAGCAGTCGGATGACCGTCCCTGCGGTGCGATTGATGATCAATCCTCGTTCAAGCGCCGCTCCCACCATCCGTTCGGCAACCCACTCATCGAGGTCGAGTCCCCACATGAGTCCGGCTCCGCGGATCTCTCTGACCGCCTCATATTGTTTTTCCAAGATTCGCAGTCCAGCTTCCAAACGGGCTCCAGCGGTGTTCACGCGGTCCCCCAGCCCTGCCTCGAGCGCGCCCAGGAACACGAGTGCCGCGCGGCAGGCCAGCAGATTACCCCCGTAGGTGCTTCCGTGGTCGCCAAACGCGATTGCCTCGGCCACACGTTCAGTCATCAGCGCGGCGCCCACCGGCACGCCGCCGCCCAACGCCTTACCCAGCGGCATCAGGTCGGGTTGCAGGTCGAGGGCGGCCGAGTGAAAGGGGCGGCCGGTTCTGCCAAGACCACACTGGATCTCGTCGGCGATCAGCAGTGTGCCGGTCTCGGCGCATGTGGTCCGGATCGCGTCGGCCATCGCGGCGGACAGAGGCCAGACCCCACCTTCGCCCTGAATCGACTCGACGATGATCGCTGCGGTTTTGTCGGAGACCGCCCGCTGAAGCGAAGCAGGATCGTCTGGGGAGACGAAGGTTACACCCGGAACCAGTGGCTCGAACGGCTCACGATACGGAACGCCGGACGTGACGGAGAGGGCCCCGAATGTCCTGCCATGGAAGGAACGGTCGAAGGCGACCAGCTCCGTGCGCCCGGGCGACCCGTTTGTGAACCAGTACCTCCGCGCGAATTTCAGGCAGGCCTCGACCGCTTCGGTGCCGCTGTTTGTGAAGAACGTTCGGTCTAGACCTGAGAGGCCAGCCAGGGCGGAGGCCACGCGACCCTGGAGCGGATGAAAGAACAAGTTGGATGTATGCAGCAGCTCGCGAGCTTGCGCGGCGAGCGCATCCGCGAGTCCGGGGTGGGCGTGACCGAGCGATGCGACACCGATACCGGACAGCAGATCGATGTACTCCTTACCGTCGGCGTCGAACAGGTGCGATCCCTCACCCCGCACGAGCACGACCGGAATCCGTCGATAGACCTGGAGTACGGAGGTGGCCTCGACCTGCCGCACCTGACTGGGATCTATTGTCATCGCCCGCTGAATCCTTTGTCGTGCATCTATCCCGGCACGGGTCGGCGCTCACGCCCCACGTTGACTCGTGACTCGGGTGACGCCCCGGCGCCGCTCGTTGTCGAGAAACGTTGCCCGCCGGCCATCTACGATCTCAACCTGCTTGACTCCGCCCATGTGCGCCGCCTGGCAGGCCAGGAGCTTGGCGACCATGCCGGCACTCGCCTGTCGTTCCCGGATCAACCTGATGAGACCCTCGTCATCGACCAGCGGAATCGTCTTGCCCGCTGGGTCGAGCACGCCGGGCGTGGTGCCCGCAATGACCAGTTGACGCGCTCCGATACGTCGTGCGAGGTCTCCCGCCAGCGTGTCGGCGTTCACGTTGAACAGATGCCCAGCGGCGTCGCATCCGATACTGGCCACGACTGGCATGTAGCCCCGTCGCACGAGGTCACCAATGAGCGTTGGCGTCTCGTTGCCATCGGGCACGCCAACGAAGCCAAGGTCGACTGCCGATCCGTCGGACCCTCGGTACCGTTTCGCCCGCCGCACTCGGGCGATTCCAGCATCGGCTCCGGTGAGCCCTACCGCGCGTCCCCCCGCGGCACCGATGGCCGCGACGAGCCGCGTATTCACGCGCCCGGCCAGAACGCCGACCACGACATCCAGCGTCGCGGCATCGGTGAGCCTCAGCCCATCGACCGCCCGCTTGGCAATCCCGAGTCTGGCCATTTCGGCGTCGACTTCGCGGCCCCCGCCGTGAACGACCACCATCGGACCGGCGGCCGTCGCTTCGACCAGCGCCTGGGCGAGCCGCCTCAGCCGGCGCGGTTCCTCGAGCAGCTCCCCTCCGAACTTGACGAGGATCGGCGTTCGTCTTGGCATCAGCGTACGGCTGCCTTATGAAGCGCGCTCCCGGCCGGGTTACGTCAGCCCGTCCGTCTCGTCAAACCCACAGGCGACGTTTACATTCTGTAGAGCCTGTCCGGCCGCACCCTTGACCAGATTGTCCAGACACGACACCAGCACGAGACGCCCGGTCGCGGCATCGAGGACCCATCCGATATCGCAGTAGTTCGTGTGCACGACATGTCTGATCTCCGGAACCGCGTTGCCCCGCAGCCGGACGAACGGGGCGTCGGCGTAGGCCTGCCCCAAGACGTCCGCAATCGTCGCCTCAGATGTCATCGGCTTGACCCGTGTGTAGATCGTCTCCTGTATCCCGCGGTCCAGAGGAACGAGATGCGGGACGAATGTCACCGGACAGGCCAGTTCCTGCTCGATCTCGGCTCCGTGGCGGTGCGCAAAGATACCGTAGGCGACCACGTTCCCATGACACTCCGAAAAGTGGGTTCGGAGACTCGGCTTCCGGCCGGCACCCGACACACCCGATTTTGCGTCGATCGTGACGTCACCTGCCACCAGACCGGCCTCAACCAGCGGCTCGAGTGCGAGCAGGGCCGCGGTCGGATAACAGCCGGGACAGGTCACGAACCGTGCGTCGCGGAGTGCCTGTCGCCGTCGCTCGGTCAGACCGTACACCGCCACGTGCTCGAGCTGCGGCGCCTCCGGATACCAGCGTCGTCGTATCTCGACATCACGAAGCCTGAACGCACCAGACAGGTCGAAGACCCGCACACCACGTGACAGCAAGTTGCCAGCGAGTCCCGCGCTGGCCGTGTCTGGCAGAGCGAGAAACACCAGGTCGGCCTCTGCGCCGAGACGCTCGAGTGAAAACGCGGCGAGGTCTCCGTCCCAGATACGGGTGAGGCCGGGCAGCGTCCGCGTTTCATCGCCTGCACTCGACGTCATCGCCACGGTGACGTCAGCGTGAGGGTGCCGAGCGACGAGGCGGATCAGTTCCTGGCCTCCATATCCCGTGGCACCCACGACTCCGATTCGTAGCATACAGTCGACTTCGCTATGTATATTTATACAAACTTAAGCTTATCTATACATCAGTGACACCACTGAGGTCAAGCAGAGTCCGAGGAAGATCCCGTACAACACGCCTAAAAAAGGCATATATCACGAGTTGCCTCCACGCAACGGCCAATGTATAATAATTCACCGTAACGGATATATATGAAACACTACAGACAGGCGGCGATTCTTGATCTCGTGACTCGGGAGTCGGTCGGCAGCCAAGATGAGCTACGTCGACGGCTTCGGGTCAAGGGCTTCAACGCGACCCAGGCCACGATCTCACGAGACATCAAAGAGCTCCGGCTCGTCAAGCGAGCTGCCGATGGGTCGTATCAGAAGCCCAGCGACGCGGCGGGGAATCGCGCACACACCGATGTGGCGGTGCGGCGAGCCATCGTCGACTATCTGCGCAGCGTCGACCAAGTCCAGCAGCTGTTGGTGCTTCGCACCGACGCGGGGTTGGCACAACCCTTGGCCCTCGCGATCGACCGGGCGCAGCTCCGGGAGGTGGTCGGGACGGTGGCGGGTGACGATACCATTCTCGTGATTACCCGCCATCCGCGGGCTGGCCGTGAGGTGACGAGGTTGTTCGAGGGTTGGGCTCGGGGGTAGTCGATGATCAGCGCCGACCCACGGAGGTGGGCGGGACGGAGGCTTCATGGAACGAATCGTTTTGGCGTACTCGGGGGGGTTGGACACGTCGATCGCGGTGAAATGGCTGGCCGACAAGTACGATGCCGAGATCGTGGCTGTGACGATGGATCTCGGTCAGGGCAGAGAGCTCGATGACATCCGCGAGCGGGCGCTGGCCGTGGGGGCCATTCGGGCCCACGTGGTCGACGTGCGTGAAGAGTTCGCTCAGGAGTACATCCTGCCGGCACTGCAAGCCGGTGCGATGTACGAAGGGAGGTATCCGATGGCGACCGCGCTCGGTCGCCCGCTGATCGCAAAGAAGTTGGTCGAGGTGGCGCACCTTGAGGGCGCCGGCATGATCGCCCACGGATGCACCGGAAAGGGGAACGATCAGGTTCGGATGGACGTGTCTGCGCGGGCGCTCGACCCGGCCATCGGCGTTGTCGCTCCGGCGCGCGAGTGGGGGATGACCCGCCCGGACGAGATCGCGTATGCGCGGCAATATGGGATCCAGGTGTCTACCACCATCGAAAGCCCGTACAGCACCGATTCCAACCTCTGGGGGCGGTCGATCGAGTGCGGGGTACTGGAAGACCCGTGGGTCGAGCCCCCCGAGGATATTTATGTCCTCACGAAATCCCCCGCCCAATGCCCGGAAGTTCCCGCCTACGTCGAAGTCGACTTTGAGGCCGGCGTGCCAACCAAAGTCAATGGCGTGGCGATGCCGTTGACCGAACTTGTGAACTCGCTGGAGACAATCGCCGGGGCTCATGGAGTGGGCCGCATCGACATGGTCGAGAACCGACTGGTCGGCATCAAGTCCAGAGAGATCTACGAGGCGCCGGCAGCCACCGTCCTGCACGCGGCGCACCGGGAGCTGGAGGCTTTGGTGATTCCGAAGGATCTTGAGCGGTTGAAGACGTCTCTCGGGGCGACTTACGCCGACCTCGTCTACAACGGCCTGTGGTTCACGCCGACGCGCGAAGCGATCGACGCGTTTGTCGCGAACGTGCAGCGGCAGGTCACCGGGACGACGCGGCTCAAGTTGTATCGGGGCGACTGCCGTGTGGTGGGACGAAAGTCAGACCACGCGCTCTACGACACGTCGTTGGCCACCTACGACGATGGCGATTCGTTTGATCATGCGGCCGCGGAGGGATTCATCAAGATCTGGGGGCTTCCCGTCGAAACTGCCGCACGGCGCGAAGCAGCGTCGGCCACCCGCCGGGATGCGGACACGTCGGCAACTCACTCGGGCGACTCACGACAGCGATGAGCGATAAGGCGCACCTCTGGTCGGGTCGATTCGCCGAGCCTCCAGACACCGACGTCTTCGAGTTCCAGGCGTCGTTTGGGTTCGACCGACGGCTATTCGACGATGACGTCGAAGGCAGCCTCGCCTGGGCCGAGGCCCTCGCGAACGCCGGCGTACTGACCCGGGACGACGCGGTCACGATCCGCCAGGCCCTGACCGAGATCCGCGAGCGCGGTCGCGAGGACTCTGACTTCCTGACCGGTTCCGACGAGGACGTCCATGCGTTCGTCGAGCGGCAGCTCATCGAACGCGTCGGGGATGTCGGCCGCCGGCTGCACACCGGACGGTCGCGCAACGAGCAGGTCTCGCTGGACCTCCGCCTGTATCTCCGGCGGCGCCTTCCCCTGATGCAGCAGCGGGTGGCCGGTCTCGTGTCTGCACTTGCTGGGCGCGCGGAAGCCGCCGGACACGCACTCATCCCGGCGTACACCCATTTGCGGCGAGCTCAGCCGATGCTTGTGGCGCACTTCTTCCTTGCGCATGCGGCGGCGCTGCGACGGGACCATGCGCGCCTCAACGGGGCACGCGACGAGGCTGACGTGCTCCCGTTGGGTTCGGGAGCGGTGGTCGGGACGAGCTACGCTGTCGACCCGGACGCGCTCGCGGCTCGCCTTGGTTTCTCACGTATTGTGGCCAACAGTGTTGACGCTGCGGCCGACCGGGACTTCGTCTCGACGACCCTGCATGCATGCGCGCTGATCATGGTGCATCTCAGTCGCCTGGCCGAGGACTTGATCATCTTTACCGGGGAGGAGTTTGGGTATTTCGAGCTGGCCGACGCGGTGGCCACCGGCAGCAGTCTGATGCCCCAGAAGAAGAACCCCGACCCACTCGAGCTGGTGCGGGGGAAGACCGGTCGCGTTCTGGGTCACCATCTCGGATGGCTGACGACGATGAAGGGTCTCCCAAGCGGGTACAACAAGGATCTCCAGGAAGACAAGGAGGCGTTATTCGACGCCGAGCGAACGGTGATGGGCTGCCTGCGGGCTACCACGACCGTCGTGGACACGCTCCAGGTGCATGGTGATCGGGCGGAGGCGGCGGCCAGTGGAATGCTGCTCGCAACGGATGTCGCCGACTACCTCGTCAACCAAGGCCTTCCTTTTCGGCGGGCGCACGAGGTTGTCGGGGGGATCGTCCGTGACCTCGTCGAACGCGGCCGCGACTTTGAGACGCTGACCGTCGCGGAGTGGCAGGCGTACGACGCACTGTTTGCCGAGGATATCGTGATCCAGATTACTGGTCGCGGTTCGGTCGAAGCCCGCACGACGCCCCAGTCGACGAATCCAGATGCCGTGACTGCGGCTCTGGCCGAGCTCCGGGTCTGGGTGCGACGACAGATTGGTCCGAAGGGCGGGTAACCTGAGACCGACATGCAGTCTGGGTCCGCTGCTGTCTTGAACAATTTTCGCCAGTTTGCCTCGGCTGTGGCCCTCTGCTAGACTTTAAGCTCCTGCGCGCTTACGTCCCATACCAGCCTCCCGCCATCGGGAAGCCGTAGTAACGTCAGGTACGACGCACCGGATAACCTCTCGTGACGGCCGTGCCGGCGCACTCAGATTAGGTTTCAGTGAGCGTGAACAGGATCCAGCCGATCCGATGAGCGAGCAGAATCGGGTAACCGACCCGCCGGAACAGGCGGACTCTGTCGAGCCGGCAGACATCGAGTCTTCAGAGATGTCGGAAGACCTTGATGAAGGGCCGGTCCGCCGTCCGCTGATTCGTGCGACGCTCAAGCACCCCGAGGGAACGCCGCCGCCGCCCAGGCAGCCACCTGTGTTCACGATGCATCAACAGGAGCGAGGTGGATCGTCACCCGGCCGGGGCCCGAACCGGAACGGTCGTTTTGCCCGCGATTCTGGACACCCCAACAAGAAGAAAGGCCCGCGTGATCGCTCAGGCCAGGGTGGGTCCCAGAATGCCCAGAATGCGATGAAGGGCAACAGCTCGGGCGGCAAGAAACGGCCGCCGCGTTCCGATGCCTCTGGGCAGCATGGTCCGGTTTCCGGCAACCGCGCGCCCTCATCCCGCCGCGACAAGGGCCGCCCCCGCTAGTGTCCTGAGTTCGATATACCTGTACACCGCGGGCGGCGATGTGCCCGGATGGCCAGGCGCGAAGAGCGAGCATATCGGGAATATTCGAGCGATGAGGAACGCCGCCAGACGGGATGCAGCGCTGGCCGAATGTACAGGTATATCGAACTCAGGACACTCGTGCAGTGATCTCGAAACAACTCGGCATTCGGCTATCCCACCCCGCGGCGTTGCTCAACGGTCACACATTCCCGATTTGCTCCCTCGTCGCGCCTTGCTGGACGGTCGCCTCGGCGTCCTCGATGCCTGGCTATTTCGAGATCATTGCACGAGTCCTCGACCGTCCGAGTCACGACGATGGGTGACCTGAGTGGAACCAATGGTCTGGTCGTAGGGGTCGCCAACAAGCGGTCGCTCGCCTGGGCGATTGCCAAGGCCGCCGACGCAGCCGGGGCCAGACTCACACTCAGTTATGCCAATGAGCGATTCGCCAAGAACGCGCACAACCTTGCCGAGACTCTGAGCCAGACGGCTCAGCTCGTGCCTTGCGACGTGGCCCAGGACGATGAAGTCGAGGCGCTTTACCAGGCGGTTGAGACCGAGTATGGGGGCTTGGACTTTCTGGTTCACGGCGTCGCTTTCGCGTCACGCGAGTCCCTCTCCAACCCGTTCGTCCAGACGACTCGCCCCGACTTTCTCCAGGCGCTCGACGTCAGTGCCTACTCATTGGTCGCGCTGGCCCGTGGTGCCAAGCCGCTCATGGAACGTCGCGGCGGTGGAAGTATCGTGACCCTGACCTACATGGGCAGCCAACGGGTGTTCCCCAATTACAACGTGATGGGTGTGGCAAAAGCGGCACTCGAAGCGACCGTGCGATATCTCGCGAGCGATTTAGGACCGTCAAATATCAGGGCGAATGCTGTGTCAGCCGGGCCGATCAAGACACTGGCGGCGTCAGGGATCGGCGGGTTTACCCAGATCCTCCAGCATTACCGCGAGCGTGCTCCACTGGGTCGGACGGTCGACGCGACCGAGGTGGCAAGCGTGGCGGTCTTCCTTCTCGGGCCATCCAGCCGGGGCGTGACGGGTGAAGTGATGATGGTCGACGCCGGCTACAACATCACGGGGATGTAGCGATGGCGGCGCCGATGCTGAGGCGCGCGCGCGGGTCACTTCTACGCCTGGCTCAGGCCCGCGTCCCTGCGGGCGTCGCTGGGGCGGTTCTCATCTTCTTCTCTGCAAGTCTTCTCATGATCGACTTCTCGTGGGAGTCGTGGGTGTCGGATGGCCTGGGTCTGGTCCTCGGCGGAACCGGAGCGGCGCTCGTCATGACGGCCCTCAGCGGACGTCGACCTGACTGGATTGAATAAGGTTTACACTTTCCGCGTGCCCCACCGGTCGCCGGGTTCCTCCCAGAGCCAGCAGCGGGAATACCTCCGCGGCAAGCCGATCACCTACTACCGGCCTCAGGGGAGTGCCGGGGTCCGCACGCTTATCGATGAGGGCTTCCAGGCGTTCAACGCTGGCCGGTTGTCGGAGGCCTGCCACATTTTCACCGACGGGATGCTGGACCCGGCCCACGACACCACCATCGGGTTGACAGTCGCCGGTGCGATGACCCCGGCCGGTCTCGGTGGTTGCATGATCGAGCTGATGGAGCGGGGCCTGGTCGACTTCGTGATCAGTACCGGCGCAAATCTGTACCACGATCTCCATTACGCGCTGAACTTTACGTTACATCGAGGGTCGCCGTTTCTTGACGACGTCGAGCTCTATGATCACGGGGTCATCCGGATCTATGACGTTCTCTTTCCGGCCGACGTTCTCCTCGAGACCGACGCGTATCTTCGGGACTTCTTGGCCCGCGCGAAGCTCGACGGGCCGATGGCATCTGCCGAGCTCCACTTCCGGCTTGGCGAAGACCTGCGGGCCCGATACCCCGGGTGTGAAGAGCACTCCGTCGTCGCCAAGGCGGCGGCGCTCGGAGTTCCCCTCTACACGTCTTCGCCCGGCGACAGCTCGATCGGGATGAACCTGGCGTTCCACGAGCTGATCAACCGCAGCGGGCTCATGATTGATCCGAACCTCGACGTGAACGAGGTATGCGCGATCATCCTGGCGGGTGAGAAGAACGGCTGTGTCATTCTCGGCGGTGGCTCGCCGAAGAATTTCTATCTTCAGGGACAGCCGACGCTGTGGGAGATCTACGGTATCCGGAAGGGCGGGAACGACTACTTCATTCAGATCACGACCGACCAGGTCGTGTGGGGTGGCTTGTCTGGCGCCACGCCTTCCGAGGCCGTCAGTTGGGGAAAAGTCAATCCGGAGGTGTTGCCAGACACCGTGGTGGCCTATTGCGACACGACAATCGCCTTCCCGTTGTTTTGTGAGTATGCCGCGAGCTCCGAGCACGGACGCCGAACGCGCAAAGCGCTGTATCACCAGCGCTCAGCCCTTCTGGTGGAGCTCGAGCGCCAGGCCCAGGCCTCGATCGAAGCACTGCGTCCAGCGAGAGGGCCCGAGGAGTAGGCGGTGAGAACGTTAGCGTCGGAGCTCGGGCCGCACGTCGAGAAGCTGACGTCGCGGCCCCGAATCTACGCTGATGCCAACGTGCCTGCCGGCGCCGTACGCCACATGCGCCGTCGTCTCAGGTGGGACGTGTTGGCGGTGATTGAAGACCAGACGATGCGACGGGCCAGCGATGTTCACCACTACCGGACGGCATCAATGCTTCGGCGCACGCTGATTAGTCTGGATGATGATTTTCTCGACGATCGGCAGTTTCCACCCGACGCCAGCGGCGGGGTCATCATTCTTTCGGCGCCGGATGAACGAGGTTTGGTGCGACTGCTGACCAAGATCGACCGAGCGTTCTTTGGGTCGGGTCGAGGGGGACATCGCCCGGCGGTCCTCCCGCTGGAGGGACAGAAGATTCAGGTGCACCCAGATTGGTCCTATCCCGCTACGACTCGTCGCCGGCGCGCCCGGCCCGGATGAGCCAGCGACAGAACATCGGCGCTCATGACGCAGATTAGATCGTGCTCGTCCGCGCTGTCGCGTCAGCCGGTGTGGGAGGGGCGTCGGCGGCTTCGTCGTACGTCGCGAACGACGTCGGGGTTTCCCACACCGTCACTCGCACGACCGGGAAGCCTTCGTGTCGAGTCTGCTCAAAGATCAGGTAGGCGATGTGCTCGACCGTTGGGTTTTCGTCCACGACGAAAACCGGCTCGCCCTGCTGGCGCAGCGGTTCGAGCAACGGGTCGTCACGGCGGAGGATCATTTTGTGGTCGAGCTCCCGGTCGATCCACCCTTTGACCGTGCGTTTGAGGTCGCTGAAGTCACAGACCATGTGACGATCATCCAGCGACGCCGTACGGACTTCGATCTCGGCCACCGCGTTGTGCCCGTGGGGATGTCTGCACATCCCCTCGTAGTTCAAGAGGCGGTGTCCGTAGCAGAAGTCGATTCGCTTCGTGACTGAGTACATCGGAATCGCGATCGCGAAAGACGATCGATGGTAGTTGACGGTTCGAGCGACGGTCAAGAAACGGTTTCGGCCATGCTCTGCTCGGGCGCTCTCGTGTCTTTTGTGCCCTCAACGGGACTCCCAGATCCGGCGGCTTACGCACCCAAGTGAGCCCTGGGTTTGAGTCGTCAGGGAGTCAGCATCCTGACCGGGAGGAGTCGTGCGGCTTGTGCTGGCCGCCGTTTTCTTGATATATCAAATAACAGATATGCGCCACTCAAAAATAGTAATTTCAATACGCAAAATCCTGTGCACTGTGCTGATGGTGTTCGCGGGAGTGGTGGGGAGGTCGGGATCGTTGAATGGTCAAGCGCCGATCCCGTCGGCGACCAACCCTGACGCGTCGGCCTCGGGTTCGCTGACTGGACCGATCTCCGGATACATGGACTTTCACTACAACAATCGCGAAGACGAGGACGCGCTACTCGACTTTCATCGCTTCGTCTTGCTCTTTTCTCACAGCTTCTCCGACCGCATTCGGTTCGTCTCCGAGCTGGAGCTTGAGCATGCCTTGGTGTCGAGCGAGACGGCGGGAGATCTCGAGCTTGAGCAGGCGTATGTCGACTTCTTGATCACTCGCTCGTTCAATGTGCGTGCCGGCATGCTGCTCGCCCCCGTCGGAATCATCAACGAGCGACATGAGCCGCCGGTCTTCCATGGGGTGGAGCGACCGTTCGTCGATACCGTGATCATTCCGACGACCTGGTTCGACACTGGGGTCGGCGTGCACGGCGAGTTCCGCCACGGATTGCGGTATCGCGCCTATCTGATGTCACCCCTCGATTCCACCGGGTTTAGTGCAGACGAGGGGATTCGAGAGGGACGCCAGAAGGGGGCCGAGTCGAACGTCAGCTCGATCGCCGGCACCGGACGACTCGAGTACGTCGGATATCCGGGGCTCGTGTTCGGCACCAGCTTTTGGATCGGCGATACCGGCTTTCAGGACCTGCGATTCGACACGAGTGTGACGATGGTTGAATTCGACGGGCGGTATCGCCATGGGGAGTTTGAAGCGCGCGGTGAATACGCCCACGGATTCTTGGACGGCATGGGCGAGCTCAACGCCTCCCGGCAGCGCACCGTCGGTGTGAGTCCCAATGTAGCCAGGCAGGTTCGAGGCTTCTACGTGGAGAGCTCCTACTTCGTCAGTCCGTTGCCGGCCCCAAGGGAGCTGGCGCTGTTCGTGCGATACGAAAACTTCGACACCCAGTACCGGATGCCAACAGGGTTTCAGCCGCTGAAGGAGTTTGACCGCGATGCTTGGGTGTTCGGGCTCACCTACTTCCCCGACCCGGACGTCGCCGTCAAGCTCGACTACACCGTGCTACGCAGCCAGAGTGACGTCGTCAACGCACCAGACTCGTTGAACGTCGGTCTAGGGTGGTGGTTCTGATGACACCGGCAAGCTCTCGTCGGATCTGGGTCCTGGTCGCAGCGGTCGCGACGACCGTGTTGGCTCCGAGCTCCAACTGGGCTGGCGCGCAGGAACGTCACATCGTGGAGATTGTCGCCGAACGTTTCACCTTCACGCCGTCTGAAATTCGCGTGCCGGTCGGGAGGACACTCGAGCTGAGGGTCCGGAGTGACGACACGATGCATGGCTTTCGGATTGTCGGCCGCAACGTGAATCTCACGGTACCGAAACGACGGCAGGGCGAGGCGGTCGTGCTGTTCGAGGCGAATGAGGTCGGTCGGTTTCGCTTTGAGTGCTCGCGGCTGTGTGGCGCCGGGCACAACTTCATGCAGGGCGAGATCGTCGTCGAGCCATGAGGTCGATAGGCGATCGCAGACCTCCGAGTGTGGTTGAGGGTATGAGTACGATACGAAGAACCGTTGTGGCGATAGTGGTTGGCGCCGCGATGTGCCAGGTCGCGCCCGATGCGCAGCAGTCTCCGCAACCTGGAGACCCACTTCCCGGCTTGACGCCCGCTGAGTTCGAGGCGTTCAGATTGGGTCTGGACGATTTTCTCGAGGTCGAAACGGCTGAGGAGGGCCTGGGCCCAGCCTACAACGGTACCGGCTGCTCAGAATGCCACAACGTCCCGGCCGTCGGTGGCATTGCGCCGGTGACAACCGTGCGGGCAGGGAGGCGTCTGGCGAACGGCGAGTTCAACGATTTCGACCCGTCACGCGGCTCACTGTTTCAACTGTTCTCGATTCCCACCCACGGGTGTCAGTCCGTGATCCCCCCTGACGCGAACGTCATTGCCCGCCGGGTGCCCATCCCGCTGTTTGGCGCCGGGCTGGTCGAGGCGATTCCCGACGACACGATCCTGGATCTCGAGGACCCGTCAGACCTGGACTTCGATGGTGTGAGCGGCCGCGCCGCCATGGTGACCGACCGTGCGTCGGGGGACCGTCGAGTTGGCAGATTCGGGTGGAAGTCGCAGGTGGCCACGCTCCTCGATTTCAGTGGTGACGCGTACCGCAATGAAATGGGGATCACGAACGACCTGTTTCCCGAGGAGCTCACGTTCAATCTGTCCGAGGCCCAACTGCGCGATTGCGACCCGATCCCCGAGCCGGAGGATATTCCCGAACCAGGGACCGGTCTTCGTGGCATCGACAACTTCGAGGCGTTCATGAAGTTGCTGGCGCCTCCACCTCGGGGGCCGATCACACCCGATGCGTTGGCAGGGGAAGAGGTGTTCAGAGCGGTGGGCTGTACGACGTGTCACGTGCCAACGCTGATGACCGGAGCGGATCCGAACCCGCTCTTCGACCGCCGACCGGTGCCGCTCTTCTCCGATCTGCTACTCCATGACATCGGTACGGGTGATGGCATTCGCCAGGCCGACGGCGAGCCGGAGGAGATCCGTACCCCGGCTCTCTGGGGCCTCAGGTTCCGCCGACCGCTCCTGCACGACGGCAGCGCGGCCACGATCACGGAGGCCTTACAGAGACATAAGCGCGAGGCGCGCCCGACAATGCAACGTCTCGGAGGCGTGCCCCCGACGGCGTTCGCCGAGCTGATAGCGTTTCTGGAGTCGCTCTAACAACTAGACGGGGCGTCGCCCCGGACCCCCGCCGGCCGCTTCGCGGGGACCCCGAACGCCCCACTCCGCGGCCGCGAGGCGCGCCGTGCGCGCCGTACTCGTCACGCGGCCCTCGACAACGAGTACAACGTTCTCGTGGCGAGCCGCAGAACGGGCTAATCCCGGCGCTCACGCGAGTCGCCGGAAGGTCGGGGACCTCTCCGCGCTTCACGAAACCGAGTCCGCCCGCGCAACCTGAAGCTTCGCAGCCGCGCGCATCCCGATCATGATCTGCCGGTCGTTCTTTCCACGCACAACCACGTGGTCTGCTGCGGTATCACGAGTTTCCACGCGAATCGATTGACCCGGCGTCAGATCACTGCCTTCCAAGAACCGGAGAAACTCCGCGTCCTGGTCGGTGACACGGGCCAAGACAACTGGCGTGTCGACGGGACAGGTGAGCAGCGTCTCGTATTCACGGGTCACGACAGTGCCCTCGGAGTCAGGGATCGGGTCGCCATGTGGGTCGGTTGACGGGCGCCCTAGCATGGCGTCGATCCGATCGATCAGCTGGTCTGACGCCGCATGCTCCAAACGTTCGGCCTCGTCATGAACCTCGGCCCAGCTCATCCCGACCACCTTGACGAGGAACAGCTCCATCAGTCGGTGACGTCTCAATACGAGCGCGGCCAGCCTGTTGCCTGCGCCCGTCAGGCGAACCCCAGCATACGGCTCGTAATGGACCAGCCCTGACTCGGCCAGCGCCTTGACCATGGTCGTCGCGGTGCCAGGCACGACCTCGAGCGAGGCCGCCAACTGACCCATTGGGACGAGCCGCTTCTCGTCGCCCTGGACTGCCTGGGCCTTGAAGATGGCTTTCAGATAGTTCTCAACAGTGCTCGAAGGTGGCAAGTTCTTCAGCCTTCCTCGGAACCCAGCTTGACTTGTCGCCGCATGGGTATCAAGATGTACCTATATATTTTGAATTATCAAAATTTCGTTTGTCAAACATCAAATACAGTCTCATTGTGACTCGATCTCACACTGTCAGGATACTGGCTCAAACGGGGATGAACACGCATCGATGGTAGATCCGGGCCTTGCGCTGATCGCGTTCTTCGGGCTTGCGCTTCTCCTCGCGGTCCTGGCCTGGCCTCAGGTTGGCGTCGTGCCGCGCCTTCTGCGCCTGTCTCGACTGGACGAACGCGTCCGGTTGGAGGACGCGCTGAAGCATGTGTTCATGTGCCGGCAGAGCGGCCAGACGAGCTCACTGCAGAGTCTCGCCGGTCGATTGGAGGTCTCGACCGGACAGGCGGCCTCACTCCTTTCCCGTCTGGCTGAGATGGGCCTCGTGCAGATGGAGGGCGACGGACCGACGTTGACCCCAAACGGGGCGCAAACCGCGGTACGGATCGTTCGCACGCACCGCCTCTGGGAGCGATATCTCGCCGACCGGACCGGTGTACCGCCCGTCGAATGGCACGATCAGGCGGAGCGAATGGAGCACTCGCTCTCGGCCGAGCAAGCCGATCGTCTCGAGTCGAGACTGGGGCATCCGAGCTGGGACCCGCACGGCGACCCAATCCCCACAGCGGATGGAGAGATTCCACCAGTGCCGGGGATCGGGCTGCTGGCCGCGGATCCAGGTCGCACGGTCGAGATCGTCCACCTCGAGGACGAGCCGCGTGAGATCTACGACGCACTCCTTGATGATGGTTTGGTGCTCGGAGGGCGTCTTGACGTCGTCGCCCGGACCGATCGTGGCGTTCGCGTACGCACCGGTGGCCGCGAGTGGGTGCTCGACCCCGTCGCCGCTCGGAACATTAGCGTACGGCAGCTGCCGCTCGGCGAGCGCGCCGAGTCGGAACGGATCACGCTCCTCGACGCGCAGCAAGGTCAGACCGTGCGAGTCGTTGAGATCTCCGGCGCCTGTCAGGGCACGCAGCGTCGACGGCTGCTCGACCTCGGAGTCGTCCGCGGCGCCGAGATCACACCCGAGCTGGTGAGTGCTGCCGGGGACCCAGTGGCCTACCGGATACGGGGTGCGCTGATCGCGCTCCGTGAGACGCAGGCGTCCTGGATCGCCGTCAAGCGGATTGAAGACCACGACGCCGCGGAGGTCGCGTGATGGCAGGCTCATGCGGCACCTGCTCGCAGCACCGAACCGACAGTCTGGTACGGCTCGGCCTGAGCCCAGACAAGTGGGACGTGCTGATCGCGCTTGCTGGTAATCCCAACGTTGGAAAGAGCACGGTGTTCAATGCCATCACCGGGCTTCGGCAGCATACCGGCAACTGGCCGGGCAAGACGATCGTGCGCGCGGAGGGCGCCGTCGCCCACCAGGGCAAGCGGATGAAGATTGTCGACCTTCCCGGTACGTACTCGCTCCAGGCTGGGAGCGTGGACGAGGAGGTCGCGCGCGATTTCATTCTATTCGGACGACCCGATGTCACGATCGCCGTGGTCGATGCCACGCGTCTTGAACGTAACCTGAATCTCGTGTTGCAGATTCTGGATATCACCGACCGCGTGGTCGTCTACCTCAATCTGGTCGACGAGGCCCGGCGGAGGGGCATCGCGGTCGATGCGAAGCGTTTGGAGCGAGAGCTGGGTGTACCAGTTGTCAGTGGCATCGCGAGAGCACACGTCGGGATCGACGACCTGCTCGACGCCACCCACAGCCTCGCTATCGGCGACACGTCCACTCGACCGTATCGACTGGCGCGGCATGCCGACGAGGTCGAGAACACGGTGGCCTCGCTCGCTCAGGTGGTGGGTGACGCGTTTCCTCGGGTGCCGAATGCCAGGTGGGTCGCGCTGCGTCTCTTGAACGCTGACGAGGCCGTCATCGAAGCTGTCCGATCCGGAGAGCTGGGGCGGTTGGGCGATGAGCCCGACAGCGATGATCAGCCGGTCGCGGCCGACGCCGTACGAACGCACGTGCTGGATACTGCGCGACGGTTGAGGTGGGACCTTCCCACCGATTTCCACGACCGGATCAGCGAGCGTCTCTATGCTGCCGCGGAGGAGATTGCAGGGAGCGCTGAGATGCGAGGGCTCAAGAAGGCCGGTTTCGATGTCGACCGAACCCTCGATGCACTCCTGACGAGCCGATGGCTCGGATTTCCGCTGATGCTGGCGATACTCGCCGCGGTCTTTTGGATCACGATCGAGGGTGCCAACGTTCCATCTGGGATGCTCGCGACGCTTCTCATCGATATGGCGCATCCTTGGCTGAAGGGCATCGGTGAGGCGGCGGGTCTTGCCTGGTGGCTGAATGGGTTTGTCTTTGACGGAGTTTATCTGGCCACTGCCTGGGTGATCGCGGTCATGCTCCCGCCGATGGCCATCTTCTTCCCGTTGTTCACGTTGCTCGAGGATTTTGGCTACCTCCCGCGCGTCGCGTTCAACCTCGATGCGCTTTTTCGATCGGCCGGAGCCCACGGCAAGCAGGCGCTCACGATGTGCATGGGTTTTGGGTGCAACGCGGCCGGTGTGGTAGCTACCCGCGTCATTGACAGTCCTCGGGAACGCCTCATCGCGATCATTACCAATAACTTCTCACTCTGTAACGGGCGTTGGCCCACACAGATCCTCATCGCGACGATTTTCATCGGTGCGTTGGCGCCGGTGCGCCTCGCGGGAATTGTGTCGGCGGCAGCGGTCGTCGGGATCGCCGTACTGGGAATCGTGGTGATGTTCGTAACGTCCTGGCTGCTGTCACGGACCGTCCTTCGTGGCGAAGCCACGAGCTTCAGCCTCGAGCTCCCGCCGTATCGCCCGCCGCGCATCCTCCAGACCCTCTACACGTCGGTGATAGACCGCACGCTGATCGTGCTCTGGCGTGCGATCGTCTTTGCGATGCCTGCGGGCGCGGTGATCTGGCTCGTCTCGAACATCTACATGGGTGACGCGAGCCTCGCGCAGCATGCCGTGTCGTGGCTGAATCCGTTTGGGATCTTCATCGGACTCAATGGCGTTATCCTCCTCGCGTATGTCGTGGCCATTCCGGCCAACGAGATCGTCATTCCTACCGTCCTGATGCTGACCGTGCTCACAGCCAATGTCGCGGGAGCCGGGTCGGGGGCGGGCGTCATGTTTGAGCTCGACAGCGTCGATGCGACTGGCCAGCTGCTTCGCGCGGGCGGGTGGACGTTGCTGACCGCCGTGAATCTCATGCTCTTCAGCCTCTTGCACAACCCGTGTTCCACCACTATCTACACGATCTACCGGGAGACGCGGAGCGCGAAATGGACGACACTGGCAGCGCTGTTGCCGGTCGGTATGGGTCTGGCGGTCTGCTTTCTCGTGACTCAGGTGTGGAGGCTGCTGACGCTAGGGTAGTCAGGATGTCAGCACACCTCGATCATGAGAAGTGGTCCGGCGAGGGAGACTTCACGCAGACGCTCATCGACTGGTTTCTGCAGCACGACACCGTTGCATTTCTCAGAGTTGAAGATGCGGTCTCGACCCGAACGGATGTTGACTACAACCTCATCAGCAACGAGATCTTCTTGAGGTTCCGCACCCGAGAGCGCGTCGAGCGGGACCGATGGTGGGGCATCCTTCCTCGTGAGCGAACCGTGACCGACAGACTGATGACGCTCGAGCAGCTCGAGTCGGTGCTGGGTGAAGACGAGACCATCGGAGTGCCGGACTATGCGGACGAAGGCATGATTCAGTTTCTCCGAACGGAGCGGGTCATCCCGCCGTATCAAACCAAAGGCTACAAGCTGATAGAGCTTGTTCGCATCTACGAGGTCGGTACGCCACCGCGTACGTGATCCACGCCCACGTTCATGGTTGAGATCTCCGAGGTCCAACAACGCGTTCGGCGCATGATCGATCAGTCCAGACGCGCGGCCGAAGAACGCCGCACGCGTGCCGCGTCCGAGATTCGTGCGGGCGAGCAGGCATTGCGGCGGGTGGTGGCCCCAGTGTTCAAGACCGTCGCCGCGGCGTTGAAGGCAGAGGGGCACCCCTTCAGGATCTCGACGCCCGTCGACGCCGTGCGGATGTCAGCGGAGGCGTCTGGCGACAACTTCATCGAGTTGGTCTTCGACACCTCGGGTGATCAGGCAGCGCTGCGGGGCCGTATCAGTCGGACCAGAGGCCGTAGAGTGCTCGTCGAGGAGACAGTCGTCATCGAGGGCTCCGAGATGGAGACCTTGAGCGAGGCGGACGTACTGGAGTTCCTGCTCGGAACGCTTGGGCCGTTCGTCGCGTAGCAGCCCGTGGTGAAAGTCCCGCGGCATTCGACCGGCCATCCATCCCGAAGGGGCGACGCTGAGACTTCTTCGAGCGGGGGCGACTATGCCCAATATTCTTCCTCGTCGCGCCTGGCCAGGCAGGTGCCTGCCCGGTCTCGGTGCCACGCGCGACTTTCACCACGGCTGCTAGAGTAAGCGACCCTGTTTCCTGTCGTCTCAGACCGTCCCTGCGTCCCTGAGTCGAGCGATCGCGCTTGCGTCAAGACCGAGGTCTCGCCCGAGAATCTCCTCGCTGTGTTGTCCGAGCGTTGGGGGGGGCGTACGGACAGTTCCTGGTGTGTCATTCAGCTTGACCGGAACGCCCAGTGCGCGAATGGCTCCGGCCACCGGGTGATCCAGAGCGACCACCATGGCTCGCTCCACAATCTGTGGGTCCGAGAGGACCGCTTCGAGGTCACGCACCGCTCCACAGGGGATACCTGCCTCGGTCAAGAGCGCGATCCAATCGGCTGCCGGACGGGCACGAAGGCGCTCGACGAGTATCGGTCGAAGCTCGTCGTGTCGTTCGACGCGATCTTTGTTGGTCGCAAACCGCGGGTCGTCGGCCAGGTCGTCCGCACCCAGGACCACGCAGAACGAACGCCAGAGTTGGTCGTTCCCGACGGCCACAACCAGTTCGCCGTCACCCGCTTCCAGCGTTTCGTAGGGAACGATCGTCGGGTGGCGGTTACCAAGTCGTTGTGGGGCCTGGTTGGTGGCAAAATAGATTCCCGCCTGGTACGTGAGCAGCGCGGCGACGGAATCGAGCATGCCAACGTCCACGAACTGGCCGCGACCGGTGCGATGTCGGGCCAGCAGAGCCACCGCGACACCGTAGGCCGCGAACATCCCTGACGTGATATCGGCGATTGCCACACCAAGACGGTACGCGGGACCGTCGCTGTCGCCGGTGATGCTCATGAGGCCTCCCTCCGCCTGGAGGACGGCATCGTAACCGGGCTCTGCTCGGCGGGGCCCGGTGTGACCAAAACCAGAGACCGAGCAGTAGACGAGTCGGGGCCACCTGGGAGCGACGTCAGCGTACCCTAGGTCCATACGCGTCAGGGTCCCTGGTCGGAAGTTCTCAACCAGGACGTCGGCCCGGTCGAGAAGCGCCTCAAGGATCTGCCGACCCTCGGGATGCTTGAGATTGAGGGTCAGACTCTCCTTGTTCCGGTTGACGCTCATGAAGTAGGAGCTTTCTCCTGTCTCGAACGGAGGTCCCCACCCGCGGGTGTCATCGCCTCGCCCCGGCTGCTCGAGCTTGATGACCCGCGCCCCCATGTCGGCGAGCATCATCGTGCAGTACGGCCCAGAGAGGACGCGCGTCAGGTCGAGAACGGTGGTTCCCGTAAGTGGGCCGGTCGGATCGCCGCTCATGAGTTTTTATCTCCTCGATTCGTCTCGCCCGCTCACCTCGACAGGGTCAGCTCGCACCGCGTCACGCCGTGTGTCCACACCCGACTGAGACGACCTGTATCGCCCGAGCCGTCGGGTCGGAGCGACTCCTGAGAATCGACGTCTTGCGCGAGGAGGAATTGATGAACCGTTGCGCGACGAGTCCGAACCGACGCGAGTGAGCTTCAGTCTTGCTCCTCACCCACTTCGACCGCTTCGCCGTCAATCAGGTCTCCAAACAGGTCAGCGTGCTCCGGAGACTGCAGGGCGCGAGGCGTCTGGTCTACGGGCGGCAGCTCTGGAATCGGGTCGTTTGCCGACACTCCAAGCTCCTTGAAGCGTCGCGCAGTGACCAGGACCCGCGATTCCAGGGTCCCAACGGCGCCATTGTAGGCGTTGACCGAACGGGTGAGCCCCTTCGCGAGTTCCTCAAAGTGGCCACCGAGGACGCGTACGCGATCGTAGAGCTCGCGTCCCAGGTCACTCACGTTCCTGGCGTTGCGGGCGACCGTCTCTTGCTGCCAGCCATACGCCACCGCTCTCAGCAAGGCGATCAGCGTGAGGGGACTGGACGGGATGACCCGTTTGTCGACGCCGAACTCGATCAACGCCGGGTCGTGCTGCAGCGCCGCACTGAAATAGCCTTCGCCCGGCAGAAACATGAACACGAACTCGGGGGCCGGCTGGAACTGGTCCCAGTACTTCTTGCTACTCAGCTGGATGATGTGCTCCCGCAGCTGACGCGCATGGTCCTTGAGTCTCGCCGTCCGTATCGCATCGCTCGACGCCTCGACCGCCTCCCGGTAGGCGATGTAGGGCACTTTGGCGTCGACGATAATATTCCGGCCGCCGGGCAGCTTGATGATGAGGTCGGGGATGAAGCGACCATCGTCCGATGACGACGCTTTCTTCTCGACGAAGTGGCAGTGATTGACCATCCCCGCCATCTCCACGACCCGGCGCAGTTGCACCTCCCCCCAGCCGCCTCGAACGTTCGGCGTGCGTAACGCGCGCTCGAGGTTCGTCGTCGTGACCGCGAGCGTTCGCAGCTGTTCCGAGAGCTGCGAATAGGACCCCGTCCGCTCCTTCTCGACCTGTTGGAGCTTCGCGTCGACCCGCGCCAACGATTCATGGAGCGGCTTGACCAGGTCTCCGATTCGCTGCTGGCGATGCTGGAGATCGGTCGTGGCCTGCTTCTGGTACTCGGAGAGCGACGCCCGGGCTAGCTCCAGAAACGACTGGTTGTTGGTCTGGAGAGCCTTGGCCGAGAGGGACGCGAATGCCTCCCGCAGACGGTCGTCGGTCTGCTCCAGCAGGGACTGGCGCTCCGCGACCGTCTTCTGCTCAGCTTGGAGGGCCGCAGTGGTCATGGCGAGCCGTTCCTGGTATCCCGAGGCCTCGCGTCGTGCCTCGGCCAGGGCATCCTCCAACACGGCGGCCTGCTCAGCGGTGGCTTCGAGCCGTGCCTGCGTGGCCGCAATGTCGGCGCCGAGTTGCGCCTGCCGGGCGGCCTGTTCTCGGGTGCTGCTGGCGTGAGCCATGGCCCACCCCGATCCGAGCCCAAGAGCGAGTCCCAGGACAAGCGCGGCGAGGAATGAGAGGGGTTCCATCAGGCCTGCACGTCAGAATAAGCGACCACAGCCTTCCACACAACCACCCTCCAGCGGCAGCGCGGCGTCTAAACGAAATGCTACGATCGCGATATCACTGTTTCGGCGTGATGAGACGAGCGTCAGAGCAAGAACACTACGGTGTATGCCAGGATCCACTGAACGATGAATGATCATTCCTTGCGCGTCTACGATTCTATTCTGGGCCTACTGTCCAGTGCTGAAAATCCCACGCCGCTGGTCCGCTTGAACCGGGTGTCGCCCTTCAGACACACTCAGGTGTACGGCAAGCTCGAGTGGTACAACCCTTTCGGGGCAGTAAAGGATCGGGTCGCAGCAAATCTCATCACCGATGGCGAGGCACGCCACACGGTGCACGACAACCAGAAGCTCGTTGAGCCCACGTCAGGCAATACGGGGATGGCGCTCGCGATGATAGCGAACCTCAAAGGATATTCACTGACGACGCCGCTCTCGAGCGAGATCCCACTCGAGAAGCGCACCATGCTGCGCTTCTTCGGCGCCGACGTGATGGAGCTGGACGACACACTCTGTCCGGCGCCGGGGGCGCCGGAGGGAGCCATTGCGAAGGCTACCGAAATCGCCGATCGTCCCGGGTTTCACATGCTGAACCAGTACGTCAACGAAGCGAACCCTGAGGCGCACTACAAAACTACCGGGCCAGAGATCTGGCGGCAGACTGCCCGGAAGGTGACGCACTTTGTGGCGGGGCTTGGTACGTGCGGCACGATTACGGGAACTGGACGTTTTCTCAAGGAGCAGAAGAATTCCGTCAAGATTCTCGGTGTGCACCCACAGGAGGGACACGACATCCCAGGCGTGCGAAGCATCCGTCAGTTGCAGCAGACACAGCTTTTCTCTCCTGATGAGTACGACGCCTTGGTCGAGGTGACAAACCAGGAAGCGTTCGACCTCTGCTTGCGCCTGAACCGGGAGGAGAGCATCATCGCCGGTCCGAGTTCAGCCATGGCGCTCTCTGGCGCATTTGAACTTGTGCCAGACGAACCTGGCAACATTGCGGTTGTGGTTTTCCCCGATAGCGCGTTCAAGTACGCATCTTCGGTTGTGAAGTATCTACCGGGTCTCGCAGCGGCAGAGCCAAAGAGTGCGGCACCGAGAAATGCGCTGCTCGACAAGATGGTGGAGAACGTTCGAGGCAACACTGACCTGACTCTTGATGTCGATGCCGCTCATGGGCAGTGGCAGGATGGGAAGTCGTCCGTGATAGATGTGCGTCCGAGAGAGCAATACCAGGAGGCGCATATCCCCGGTGCCCTCAGCCTGCCACTCTCGGAGCTTGGCGAGGATCTCTCAGTGCTTCCCAGCGATCTCGACACTCCGATTTTGAGCGTCTGCCAGCGCGGTAACGCCTCGCTCTCAGGTGTTCTGCTTCTCAAATCTCTTGGCTATCGCAACGTACGAAACATTGTCGGAGGGACTCTCGCATGGCGAGAGAAGGGCTTCAACACCGACTCGGAATAGGGCCAGAGAGAGATACATAACCCGGTGGTTGTGAAACGAGTCGCCCTCCAGTCTGAAATCACTGACGTCAAGTCAATGGTAGGCCGTCACCAGAACGTGCTGATCGTGAGTGACGATGTCGCCCTGCACATCCAGAATCACGGTCGTGAAACGTATCCAGACGAGTGCTGCGGCGCGTTGATCGGGATCGACAACGTCGTGGAGGCATGCTTCTCACTACCTAACACAACCGAGGAAGGGCCGCGTCGGCGCTTCTTGGTCAACCCACACGATTATCGAGCGGCGGAGCGACATGCGACGGAGTCTGGCTACCATTTGATCGGTTTCTATCATTCGCACCCAGACCACCCAGCTCGGCCGTCCCAGTATGATCTGGATCACGCGTGGCCGACATTTGCCTATGTGATCATCGCCGTCGAGAAGGGTGAAGCTGGTGCGATGACCTCGTGGCGACTACGCGAAGACCGCTCAGCGTTCGATGAAGCGCCCATCGAACGACGCAACGAATAGGGCACATTAACATGGCCAATGATGTACTGATACCGACACCACTTCGTGCCTATGCGGGCAAGCAGGATGTCGTGCAGGTAGAAGGGGAAACGGTCGGTGAGCTCTTGCAGAACCTGACCGCCAAGTACTCGGAATTACGAAATCATCTCTACAACGAGGACGGGCGACTGCGGAGCTTCGTCAACGTGTATCTCAACGACGACGACATTCGTTATTTGGATAAGGAGGCCACGGCGGTAAAGGAAGGTGACACCCTCAGCATCGTGCCCTCCGTGGCGGGTGGTGCGGATGAATGAAGCTCTGCCGTCACTGAGCAACCAAGAGGTTGCGCGCTATAGCCGTCACCTCATCATGCCGGAAGTCGGCATGGACGGGCAGCTCAAGCTCAAAGCCGCCAGCGTGCTTTGTATCGGTGCCGGCGGACTTGGTTCGCCGGTGGCCATGTATCTCGCCGCCGCCGGTGTGGGGCGGATCGGCCTGGTGGACTTCGACGTGGTCGACCACAGCAACCTACAGCGGCAGGTGATTCACGGCACGCCTGACGTGGGTCGCTCGAAACTCGACTCGGCGCGCGACCGGCTCAACGCGCTCAATCCAGAGGTGAAGGTCGAGACCCACAATGTTGCGCTTTCGTCCGAGAACGCACTGGAGTTGCTCGCCGCCTATGACATCATCGTCGACGGCACCGACAACTTCCCGACACGGTATCTGGTCAACGACGCCTGCGTGCTCTTGGGCAAGCCGAACGTCTACGGCAGCATCTTTCGATTCGAGGGCCAAGCGTCGGTCTTCGCGACCAAGGATGGACCGTGCTACCGCTGTCTCTATCCTGAGCCGCCGCCTCCCGGTTTGGTGCCAAGCTGCGCCGAAGGTGGCGTCTTGGGGATTCTGCCCGGCGTCGTCGGGACGATTCAGGCCACAGAAGCGGTCAAGCTGATCATCGGAGTGGGCGAACCGTTGGTCAATCGGTTCATGATCTACGACGCGTTGCGGATGCGATTCCGCGAGCTCAAACTTCGCAAAGATCCAGAGTGCCCGGTTTGCGGTGACCATCCGACGGTCACTGAGCTGATCGACTACGAACAGTTCTGTGGCATCACACCGGATCTGATCCCGTCCGAATCGACAGATGCGGCGGAGGCCACGGTCGGGGATCTCAAGGCGCGCCTCGACCAGGGGGACGACGTGTTCATCTTGGATGTCCGAGAGCCCCAGGAGGCTCAGATCTGTCGGATTCCCGGTTCGACGCTCATTCCGCTCGGTGACCTGCCGCAGCGTCTGGTCGAGTTGGAGGGGCGCGACGACATGGTGGTCCACTGCAAATCGGGGGTCCGGAGTGCCAAGGCGGTGAAACTGCTGCACGAGGCCGGTTTTTCGAAGGCGAAAAACCTGCGGGGGGGGATCCTCGCCTGGATTGATAGGGTTGATCCGTCGCTTCCGAAGTACTAGAACGCCGAATGCCGGTGCGGAATTGAAACCGGTTCTACGTCATCGCTCATGACTCCCGACCTGTCTGGGAGCTATACTGACAATAGCCGATGCTACGACTGTCCAAGAAGACCGACTACGCGCTGATTGCGTTGAAGGATCTGGCCTCGAGTGAGCGAGGGACGTCCTGTAGTGCGCGTGAGATCGCCGCGCGCTACGACATCCCGGTCGAACTGATGGCCAAGGTGCTCCAGCGGCTGGCCCGGCGCGGACTCCTCGAGTCGCATCAGGGCACACGTGGGGGCTACCAGCTCTCACGTCCAGCGAGCCGGATCTCGGTGGCGGACGTCATTCAGGCGATCGACGGGCCGGTGCTGGTGACCGCATGCTCGGACGAAGATGAGACGTGCGATCAGTATTCGAAGTGCAACGTGCGGGATCCGCTCTGGCGTCTCAAAGACCGGATCGTGCAGTCGCTCGCCTCGTTCACCCTACGGGACCTCGCTGAGGACGATCGTCTGTCGACCTTCCCAGTGACTGTAGTAGCAGGTGGCGAGGAACCGGTCGCGGTCGCAGTACGTTCCGTCGATACAGGCCACTAGTCGGCCGCCCACCGTCGGTCGCTCGGTCCCATGCTGCATCGACCAATCTACATGGATCACCACGCGACGACTCCCACTGATCCGAGGGTTGTCGAGGCGATGCAGCCCTTCTTCACAGACACGTTCGGCAACCCGGCCAGCCGTCATCATGCCTTCGGGTGGGCCGCACGCGACGCCGTCGAGGCGGCGCGAAAACAGGTATCCCAACTGGTCGGCTGCGATTCCCGCGAGCTCGTGTTCACGAGCGGTGCGACCGAATCGAACAACCTGGCCATCAAGGGCTGCGTGACGGCGGCCGGTCGTCCCGCCCACATTGTGACGGTCGCCACTGAGCACCGCGCGGTGCTCGATCCGTGCCGGCGACTCGAGCGTGACGGTGTGCGCGTGACCTACATCCGGCCTCGGGAGGATGGGCTTGTCGACGTCGAATCGGTGGAGCAGGCGCTGACTCCGGAGACCGTGCTCATCACGGTGATGACGGCCAATAACGAGATTGGCGTGCTGCAACCGGTTGCCGAGCTCAGTGCCGTGGCGGTGTCGATCGGATACACTGATCAGGAGGACGGATGATCGAGATTACGGCCGCTGCGGCGAAGCGAATCCGTGAGGGCATGACGAGCGAAGGCGTCACTGAGGGCGGTTTGCGCGTCGGTGTCAAGGCCGGCGGTTGCAACGGCATGAGCTACGTATTTCGGTGGGATACCGGGCCCAAGCCCAATGATGAAGTGTTCGAGAGCCCAGAGGGCACCCGCATCTTCGTTGATAAGAAGAGCTACACCTATCTGAACGGAACCGTGCTGGACTGCGATTCCGAGATGCTCGGGCAGTCACTGATCTTCCGAAATCCCAACGCGAAGAGCGAGTGCGGCTGCGGCCTCTCGTTCAACGTCTGAAGTAAGGCAGCGCCCGCCGCCGGTCCTCGTCGGTCGAATACTCCCGGTATTCTCCATCGCCGCGCCTTGCTCGCCGGGCGCCGCGCTCCGGAGCTTGTGCGACGAATCACTCGGTCAGGACACTAGGAAGATGGCGATCGACCCGGACCCGACGATCACCCCCAACCGACTGCCCAGGCCGCTCGTGGTCGTGTCCAACCGCGAGCCGTTCCAACACATCAGAAACGACGATGGCGGTGTTGGGTGGTCCCCGACCACGGGCGGCGTTGCCGTTGCGCTGGACGCCTTGATGCGGGAGCGCGGCGGGGTCTGGATCGCGCACGGGTCGGGCGATGCTGACCGGGCCGCGGTCGATACGAACGACCGCGTGATGGTCCCGCCTGACGACCCCACGTACCCGCTTCGCCGGATCTGGCTCACGGCCGGGGAGACCGAGAGCTACTACGAGGGATTTGCCAACGAGGGACTGTGGCCGCTCTGCCACGTAGCGCACGTGCGTCCCGTGTTTCGGCCACGTGATTGGAAGGCCTACCAGCGGATCAATGCACGGTTTGCGGCCGCTATCGAGCAGGAACTACCCGACCCGTCAGCCCCGGTGTTCATTCAGGACTATCACCTGGCGCTGGTCGCCCCGTCGCTCAGGAAGCGCTGTCCGCAGGTCAAGTCAGCTCTGTTCTGGCACATCCCGTGGCCACATCCCGATCGATTGCGGCTCTGCCCCTGGCGGCGCGAGATCGTGGAAGGACTCTTGGCCAACGATCTGCTCGCCTTTCAGATCGGACGCGACCGTCGCAACTTCGTGACCGCCGCTCGAGACGAGCTGGGTGCCGAGATCACCCGGAGCACCGTGCGATACAAGGGCCGGCCCACCGTAGTCCAGGCGGTGCCGATCGGTGTGGACTATGACCGGATTCAGCAGATCACCACAGATCCGTCGCTCGAGTCCGATACGAAGCGGCTCGTCGCGGAGCTCCGAATCGACACGCCAATCGTTGGCGTTGGCGTCGACCGTCTCGACTACACCAAAGGTATTCCTGAGCGTATCGACGCCCTCAGTCTCCTGCTGCAACGTCGGCCCGACCTGCAGGGACGAATTACATTCGTCCAGATCGGCGTCCCATCACGGTCGTCAATCGAGAGCTACGTCACCGTGGCGAAGGCCGTCGATCGCAAGATTTCTCAGATCAACCGGCGCTACGATGATCCGGTCCGATACCGAAAATCCGCCCTGCGTCTCAAACGCCTGGTGGCGCTCTACCGGCTCGCCGACTTCTGCATCGTCAGCTCGCTGCACGACGGGATGAATCTCGTGGCCAAGGAGTTCGTGGCGGCGCGTGAGGATCTCGGTGGTGTCCTGGTGTTGAGTGAGAATGCCGGGGCGGCCCAGGAGCTTCGTGACGCGGTGATGATCAACCCCTACGATGTCGAACGGTTTGCACAGGCGCTGGAGCAGGCGATCGACATGCCACGCGATGAGCGCCGCCGGCGGATGCAAAACCTCCGCCGCGTCGTGGCCGGCCGCGACATCTTCAGCTGGGCCTCTGACATTCTCGAAGGGCTCGAGAACCTGGATCCGAAGGCGCTCCCGCCTGCGCCCGGGAAATCGACGCTCACTCGAACAACCACGCTCGGGAGACCCATCGATCGAGACTCGTAGGTCACCCTGAACCCGACCCAGGCCTTTCGGGCAACCCGATATCGACGCTCGGCCTTCGACTCCTATACACTTCCCCGCGATGTCGGTGCGGGAGGGTCTCTCCGGCGTGCTCCACCACAGCATGCGCGCGTACTATCTTCCGATCGCGTGCGGGGTGGCCCTCGTTGCGAGCGCATTTCTACCGTGGACGAAGATGGGTGACCGAGGACTCGGCGGCGTTCCGAGCTTCGCCGGATTGTGGGTACTCGGACTCGGCCTGTTGGCAGTTCTGCTCGCGTCGCTGAGCGTCCTCACGCGCCGCAACTCACGACATCCGTTGCTGCTCGTGGGACTCGCGGCCTTTGCGGTCCTCTGGCTCGGAGAGCGGTTCCTCGAGAGGTCGGCCGCCGACCAGCTCTGGGCGCGAGCGCAGGCTCAGGCGATCCTCCAGGGGACAACCGCCGTCGACGTGCCGCTCCCGGCCATGGGTATCGGCGCCTACGTAGGGTTGACGGCCTCGCTCCTGATCACGATCTTCGGCCTGACAATCGTCGTTCGACAAGCTGCCCAGCCATACGCCGAGTCAGAAGATGACGATGACTGAACAGCCGACGAAGATCACCGTTGCCCACAGCCCAGATTCTGACGACGCCTTCATGTTCTACGGCCTGGCGTCCGGGGCGGTCGACGTCGACGGTTTTGACGTCGGTCACGTGCTGGCTGACATCGAGACGTTGAACCGCGATGCGTTCAAGGGTCGGTACGAGGTCACAGCTGTTTCGTTTCACGCGTACGCGCATCTGATCGACCGATACGCGCTCCTGCCTCACGGCGCGAGCATGGGTGATCGGTACGGGCCGGTGTTGGTGACCCGGGCCGACGGACCGACAGACCTTGACGGGGTCACGGTCGCGATCCCCGGCACATTGACCACCGCGTATCTCGCGCTGCAGCTGTACCATCCAGGTGTCGCCTACGAAGTCGTTCCGTTCGACGAAATACAGCCGGCGGTACACGAGGGTCAGGTCGACGCAGGTCTCCTCATCCACGAGGGACAGCTGACCTACGCCGAGGAAGGGCTCCGTCCGATTGTCGACCTGGGTGTGTGGTGGGCGGATCGGACAGGCGGCCTTCCGTTGCCCCTGGGTTGCAACGTGATCCGGCGCGACCTTGGCGCCGATACCATGCGACGCGTGTCGCGGCTGCTCCACGACAGTATCGCGTACGCGCTCGGTCATCGTTCGGAAGCGATCGACTACGCGCAACAGTACGGGCGAGGTCTGGATAAAGACAAGACCGACCGGTTTGTCGGGATGTACGTCAACGATCTGACCCTCGACTACGGTGAGCGAGGTCGGACCGCAGTCGAACGGCTGTTCAGCGAGGCCTACGAGAAGAAGCTCATTCCAAAACCCGTCCCGGTCGAGTTTGTGGACTAGCAGCCCGTGGTGAAAGCACCACCGAACGACGGGTCGGCCCAGACATGGCAGTGCCCCACGCGGAGGTCGTTGGCGGCGATGGTAGGTCGAGATAAGATCCACGGCGCGCCCCAACGCGTCTCCGGGAGTCGCATGAGCGACCACAACAGCCGAAGACACGCCACCGCATGCCCCTGAAGACTGCGGGGTGTCCCGACACCCGTGAGCGTCCGCATCAGCAACCCAAGGTTCAGTCCAGCAACGTGCAGCAGGACGCGTTTGAGGATGTTGTCGTGCCCCCGCAGGTATACGCGGCGTAGCCGCCCGGTGGCATAGAGATGGGCAAAGGGGCGTTCGAGTCGTTCCCCGCGCCGGCGCAGCAGGCGTTGCCCGCGCGCGCCGCGAAGACGCCGACGGTTTCGGTAGACGGCGTCGCGCGCCTCCGCCTTGTCTTTCCACTTACGCCTGCCGCGATCTGGTTCCGAGATGTAGCTGCGGAGGCCGATGGCTTCAAGATCGACGAGTTCCTGGTTGCTGTGATAGCCCTTGTCCCCGACGACCTCGGCAAGACGGCCCGCAGGCACCACGGTCTCGATGTGCTCCGCCGCGGTGATCAGCGTCGCGCGGCTCGTCGCCACATCGCCTTCATCGGCGTCCTGCACCGTCACCGCCACGACCGCGCCGGTGTCGAGGTCGACCGCCTGCTCCGCCTTGTGCGCGAGGTGCGTGCGGCCGTCCTTCATCTTGGTGATTCTTGCGTCAGGATCGTGCGGATGGGTCCAGTCGTCGTTCGAGCCTTTCTTCTTCCGCTTCCGATCGATGCGCGCCAGATCGGCACGCGTCGGGGTCTCAATCCCCGAGGCCTGGGCGAGCTGGATCAAGAAGTCCTGATACGCCTCGCCGGTGTCGCGCCGCACGATACTTCGCAGGGCGGCGTTCGCTTCCAGCGTCGTCGCATCGATACCGATCGTCTTGCCCTTGACAAGCTTCGCCTCAGCCAGTCGCTGCAACACCCACGCGAAGACAGCCTGATGCGTTTCCAGGTCGATCAGCCGACGCGTCCGCGAGACCGTCGAATGATCCGGCGGCGCTTCGTGCAGCTCCAGCCCCAAGAAGCTCCGCACGCTCAACGACTCGGCCGCCCGCCACGCGATCGCCCGCTCGGAGTCGAGCCCTTCGAAGTACCCGAGCAGCAACACGCGGAAATACCGGCCGGGCGGCAAACTCGGCCGGCCGATCTCATCCGCGTAGAATCGCTGACAGAGCGACTCGACGTACCCGTCGAAATCCGCTCTCTCGAGAATGTGATTCAGTCGCGTGTAGAACGGGTGCGCGGCGCTGCGAGGCAGATCTTGTGCGGCGACCCACATCGACGTCTGCTTGGGACGTCGCCGTCGTTTGCCCATGGCCATGCGCGTCAGTGGAGTACGCATGATCACTTCTGGCGATCGATCTAATTCGGTGACTTTCACCACGGGCTGCTAGTGGAGACATCGCCTAGTTCACTTCCTTGCTGTGCTCGAACATGTCCATCGGCAGCTCGCTGCCGGATGCAGCCAGCTTGGCGTTGCACTTGGGTCGAACGCCGGTGGCGCGGAACCTGCCTTTGACCAGACCATCTTTGGTCAACCCGATCCGCTCGAACTCGAAGATGTCCTGGAGGCTGACCGTCTCGCCCTCCATACCGGTGATCTTGGCGACGCCGGTGATCTTCCTCGTGCCGTCGGACATCCGCGAAACATGCACGAGAATGTTGACGGCCGAAGCAATCTGCTGACGAATCGCGCGCTCGGGAATGTTGAGGTTGGCCATCGCCACCATCGTGTCGAGACGGTAGAGCGCGTCGCGCACCGAGTTGGCGTGGACGGTCGTCAAACTCCCGTCGTGACCGGTGTTCATCGCCTGCAGCATGTCCAGCGCTTCCTCGCCTCGGACCTCACCGACGACGATACGGTCAGGACGCATACGCAAGGCGTTGATCACGAGGTGTCGCGCCGCCACCGCGCCCTTGCCTTCGATGTTGGGTGGCCGGGTCTCCAGTCGCACGACGTGCCGTTGCCGCAGCACCAGTTCGGCCGCATCCTCGATCGTGACGATCCGTTCCTTGTCAGAGATAAAGCCCGAGAGCACGTTCAGGAACGTCGTCTTACCGGCACCGGTTCCACCCGAAACGATGACGTTCATCCGGCTTCTGACGGCGGCCTCGAGGAAGTCGAGCATCGGTTGCGTCAGCGCGTCGCGAGCGACGAGGTCGGCGGCCCCGAGCTTGTCTGTGCGAAAACGCCGGATCGACAGTGACGGACCGTCCAGCGCGAGCTGACGATCCGCTCGATGATCTGCATCAAATGCTTGTCGTCGCGGAACATCACCGACGTGTCTTCGAGCCGACCGTTCTTTTCGATATAGACCTGATCGAATCGATTGACCAAGATGTCCGAAATGTCTGGGTCGGCGAGCAGCTCTTCGAGCGGTCCGAGGCCGAACAGCTCGTTGAGCACGTCGTGAACAAGATTCTCGCGCTCGTACAGACTGAGCGGCGTCGACTCGGTTTCACGTTCGAGAATCGTGACGATGACGTTGCGCAGCTCCGGCTCCGCCTCCTCACGCTTCGTCCGCGTCAAGCGTTCGAGGTTGAGTCGGTTGAGGAGTTCCTGATGGATGCGGCCCTTGAGTTCCTGATAGTGCTGACCGCGTACGTCGAACTGTGTCGACGATGGGCTCTCGAACGTGGACATGGGCTAACGACCTCTCTCCGAAAACAACGTCAATTGCGGCGACCAGCCAGACGCGAGAAGATTCCAGACGACGCCGCATCCTCGGTCTCCTCGAGACCGACATCGGCGAGGTCGCGTGCGAACTTCTTGAACGAGTCGGCCAGGCCACTGTGATTGTCGAGCATCAGCGGGCGCCCCTTGTTCATCGCCTGCAGGGCCAGCTTGTAGTCACTGGGGAAGGTGTGCCGGACGGAGCTCCCGACTGCCTTCTCGACGTCCTAGTGTCCGATCTCTGAGTTCTGGTCGGACCGGCTGATGGCGATGGTGACGCGGTCCTTCCCGTACCGTTTGCGAAGCCGCTCGGCGATTCGACTCGCGTTGCGGACGGTCGCGAGCTCTTGGTTCGCCACCCGCCCACACCCTCCTTCTGATCGAACAGGAAGAGGTTGAGGAAGTCGCTGAAGACAAGTTTGTTTCCCGTTTCATCGCCTTCGAAGTCGGGCCCGGCATACTGCTGAGTCGTGGTGCGTGTGAGGAAGCGATCGTTGGTGAAAAACGTCAACCCGGCCTCGTAGAGCGCACTGCGGTTGATCTCCGCGAACCGCACCTGGAGCATGACCTGCTTGACTGATATCGCCACCCGGCACCTGCAGAAGATTGATAATGCGGGTGTCAGCGGACGACGCGGTTGCGATCTCGCCCGTGCGCAGCATGACATCGGTACTGGAGACCGTGCCTGACAGGACCAGGGCCTCGTTGCTATAACTGAGCCGGATATCCTCGCCCGGGAACAGCGCTTTGAGCTGCTGCTCGAGTGTGGAGATTCCCGGCTCGACGACGACGTCGTACTGCCGTCGAACGCCTGGACCCCACAGGATCAGGCTGATCGTGCCGGGTGCCCGTCCCGTGGGGACACTCATCACCGTCGACCATCTCAAGACGGTGCAATGGCCCGCCAGTAGCGCGGTGGCAGGCTCCTTCTCGAGCACCGAGGAGCTGACCGACCGTGGGTTGATCGCGTCGGTCATCACGAACGAGCCGATGACCGAGACCAAGCTGGCGCCGCGCGAGGCTGGCGCTGGACTGCCGCCGTCGATTCCGCTCGGTATGCGCGCGATTTCAGTCAGAGTGAACGACGTCATCGGCGTCGCCGGTTTCGTTGTGCCGGGCACCCGCGTCGACGTGTTGGCTACCGTCAGTCAAGGTCAGCGCGATTCAATGTCCAAGGTCGTCGTCAGCAACGTCCAGGTCTTGACGGCCGGCACCCGGTATGACCTCGAGCAGGCGCGCAGCGGCGAGCCGATGCCCTCGACGGTCGTGACCCTCATGGTCACCCCTGAAGAGGCCGAGCGAATTTCGCTGGCGGGCACCGAAGGACAGCCCGTGCTGACGCTCAGGAATCCGTTGGATACGAAGCCGACCGAGACCGAAGGTATCCGCAGCGCAGCGTTGATGGGCCCTGCCCCAAAGCCGCCCGTAATTGTTCGACCGAGCGAGCGCCCGGGTTGCGATCCAGGCCGCGCCCGAGCCACCAAAGACTTACACCGTCGAGGCCATTCGGGCCGGACAGCGCGGCAACGAAGAAGTTCGCTAAACGTCGCTAAACGTCGCTAATCGGAATCGCATAGGCCAAACGCGGGCGACGACGTGGCCGGCCAAGACGGTCACACGTACCATGAATCGTGTCGTTGCTCATTGCTCACTTCCGACCCTGACTTCGCGATCTTTCACTGTTCTCGCGATTGCGGTTGGCCGTCCGTTTCGAATGCCCTCACGGCTAACCGCATTGAATCCTGCGTCGGGCGCTTTTCCCACGAGAACTCCCCGCCCAAGTGATACTGATGCGTGGCCCCTGGTCGGGCGACAGTTCTGGCCACACGAACCTGATCGCTGTATTTCGCACCGCCAAGATCAACCTGCAGCTCACCGGTCGATCCGAGATCGAGCCCGTTGTCGCTCTCGAGGAGAAATCCCGACAGGCTCAGGTTGACGAGCCGAACTGGAATCTGTCTGACCAGTAACCCTCTCATTGCCTGTCTCGCTCTCAGCCCTCGCGGGGCTCCGGCTCCCGCCCACTCGATTCCATCTTCACCACCACGACGTGACGGAGCGTGCCATCGGTCATCACCGGCCGGCTCTCCGCGACCCGGCCCCTGAAGACGGCGTTGCCATTGCCTTGCTCACCCGGGACCTCCACCGACACGACCTCTCCAGGCCTGGCCGGTGTCACGCTCGGCAGCTTCAGCTGGTCTGCGGAGACTTCTTCGATCGTGACGTCCTCGAGTAGCTGGAACGTGCCTTCGCAGGCATCGGCCATCACGAAACGTTGGTGCCTGCGACGATCTCCCATCTATCCGGTCTCCACAGAGCCACAATCCTGCGTAAGTGGCGCTTACAACTCGGCAATCAGAGTGCCACTCGGTCAGCCGAGATCTGACACATTTTTGTCGTTGATCGGCTGACGAGAATCTCGGCTTCTGCGCTTTCTATCGGATTCAAAGTCATCAGCCATCAGATTTGGTCGCGTTTGATGCCGTTCTCTGACAGAGATGGCAAAACTGAGAAAATCTGGCTGGGACCAGATAGTTCTCTTTCCAAATCTGTCATTCAGTTCTGTAATCACTCGGCCTCGTTTGGGACGAGCTCGAGGACGTCACCTGCCCGTGAGTCACCGGCACCGCCGGCAGGAAACTCGACAACCGCGAATGAGTTCCAGGCGGCGGCAAGTCGCCAGGGACCGATCCCCGGCCGTACTTTCTTGATCTCCCCGAGCTTGCTGACGAACACCACGTCGATTGGAAACCGCATGAACCAGGTGTGTACCGACGTGCAGGGCGCGATGATGAGTGCCGACCCAGGAGCGAAGCTGTCTCGACCGAGCAGGCCACGATTGCGTGTGGCTGAGTCGAACGCCTCTTTAACCGTGCCTGCGAGACACACTCCGGTCCGGGCGTTACGGAGCAGATACTCCGTTCCGGGTTGCTTCAGCATCGGCGATAGGAAACTCGGCATTTGGAGCGGACCACACCCGGAAGACTCCGGCGTTCTCGCGTTGGGTTACCCGTTCGATGCAGCGGCCCGGGGTGGTGTCTCCTGGCGGTCTCGCTCGCTCGCCTGCCCGGCGTCATCGACGACAGGCTTTGCCGGACGCGGCGGTGGGACATGCTCGTTTCCGGTTCTGAACTCGCAGAAGTCGACCCGACACTCATGCGCGGCCAGGAAATTGAGAAACCGCTTGTAGTCTTTGGTCGGCATCCGGAACAGCTTTACCAACGCTCGATAGTTGCCGCACGTCGTTGAGAGACCCCGCTTGACCAGTTCCCGCAGGTCGTGCCTCGTGACATCCCGATTCATGAACAGCGGGTATGTGTGGTCCCAGAACGAATAGACGCCGGTGACGAGACCGTGATAGAGGTCGTCGGCGACCTGGCGGCGACGTTCCCGAGCGGGCAGGATGCCTGTGCCGGCGGGTGTGCGCAACGCTCCAGGCAGGTCGTCCAGCTCCACCGTGTCTTTCGACGACATCCAGCTGAGTTGCTCGATCATGTTCTGCAGCTGGCGCACGTTGCCGGGCCATCGATACTGCTCGAGGGCCTGCATCGCGTCGTCTGAGAGCTTGAGCGGCCGGCCGCTTCGTTGAATCGTGAATTCGATCAGAGGCTTGATGTCTTCCCGACGCGCACGGAGAGGCGGCACCAGGAGGTGGATGACGCGGATGCGATACATCAGGTCTTCGCGGAACTGGCCTGAAGCGATCAGGGCGGGCAGGTCCCGGTTGGTCGCAGAGATGACCCGCACATCCACCTTGGTTCCACCACCGTCCGCACCGACCGGCTGGATCTCGCCGCTCTCGAGGAAACGCAATAGAAGAGCCTGCATGCGCAGACTCATCTCCCCGACCTCATCCAGAAAGACCGTGCCTTTGTGAGCTTGCTGTAGCTTGCCGATCTTGTCCCGATGCGCCCCGGTAAAGCTGCCCCTGACGTGCCCAAAGAGCTCGGACTCGAGCAGGGTCTCTGAGAACGCCGCGCAGTTGACGGCCACGAAGGGTCGTGGGGATCGGTTCGACCTGGCGTGAATGAAGCGGGCGACGACGTCCTTGCCGACACCACTCTCTCCAGTCACGAGCACCTTCGCATCACCACCGGACGCGCGCGCCGCCAGGTCTTGACCTCCTGCATCGCCGGACTCGCCGCGATGAACAGAGGTTCGTTGGGACCTGGGACCGTCCAGTTGGTCTTCTTCTGTACGCCGGCTTCGTTCATGCTGGGGAGCTCCAGCTCACCTCTATATCGTCTGGAAAATACCGAATCGACCAGACTACTATTGATATCGGCCCGGCTAGACTGAACGTTAACTGGCACGACCAGCTGCGACGCGGTCGTCCTGACGGGTCGTCGGCAAGACAGTGTTCTGGTCAGAGAGTGATTTTCTTGGTGACCGACTGCCAAGATCGTTCGAATCATCGTGACGGGCGTCGGACGCTGGCGAGGTCCAGGACCGGCACGGCCGGCCACCAGCTCGGTTGATGTCAGATAACTCCTTTCAAATCGCGCAGTTCTCTCCACCCGTGCTCATTTCAGTTTTGTATTCCAGGGGTGTCGTAAACTACTGAAAATAGGAAGCCTGTCCGGTCGGTGAAGTGGATCTATCTTTGCGTCCGACTCTGAGCCGGGACTGATCCCTTCGTAGCGATAGGTGTCAGATACTGTGTCCTAGAGGCCACGTTTTTAGAGTCGACACTTTGTATGCGTCTTGATAACTGGAACTACGGGCCGCTTCTGATTGGCATCGTGGGCGCCGCGGCGGTGGTGTTCGCCGACCCTGTCTCACGATTTCTCGAGACGGCCCTTGTCGCGTTTGGGACCAGTGGCGTCGTCGTCGTCCTGGCGATGGGCCTGTTCCTGCTGGCGATGATGTTCCACCAACGGTTGAGGCAGGCCGAGACAGAGCAGAGGGTCAAGGAGGACACCGAGGCGATCGCCGATGACGCGCGGCGCGCCGAGGAACGCGCTCGCGAGTTCGAACAGCTGGTACGGCTTGGCGAGGCGCTGGGAGCCACATTGGATCCGAAGGCGATTCATCACACGGTCACGCAGCACCTGCAGCCGGTAGTGGGGCAGCGGGAGATCTGGATGACTGTGAGAACCGATGGTTGGCGCCTGGCAATCGGCGGTCCCCAGCCGTCCGACTCGGAGCCCGACACGGCCTGGGATCCGAATCGCAAACCCGGGGCGTGGGATACGTTCCCGATGTTCGCGGCTGGCAAGCTGGTGGGGTTGATGGGTGTGGGACAGACCGTGGGTGATAGACCCCAGCAGCTGACCGACAGTCAGCGACGGTTGCTGGAGATGGCCGCGTCGCTCGTTGGCCTGTCGATCAAGAACGCCCAGCTGTTTCGTCGAGTCCGTCAGCTCAGTGCGGTGGACGTGCAGACTGGGTGTCTGACAAAGCACCACGGTATGAACCTGATCGCCGCCGAGCTCAGGCGCGCCCAGCGGTCGGAACAGCCGGTGTCGCTCTTGTTTATCGACCTCGACCACTTCAAGCAACTCAACGATCGATACGGACATCTCTTTGGCGACACCGTTCTGAGCGCAGTTGGTACCGCCATGAAGGAGACCCTGCGTGGCAGTGACCTACGGTGCCGGTACGGCGGCGAGGAGTTCGTGGTGTTACTGCCCGATACACCGTTGGACGGCGCCAAGCGCGTGGCAGAGTCGATGCGACGCCATCTGGCGCGGCGGGCGATCGAACGGCCCGAAGGGTCGATCTTCGTGACGGCGAGTATCGGCGTGAGCGCGGCGACGCCGGGTGAGCTCGATGCCAAAGCGCTACTCGCGCGGGCCGACGCCGCCATGTACCGCGCGAAGCGGGACGGTCGCAACTGTGTCCGCGTGTGGGAGGACTACCCCGAGTGGCGTCGCTCGCAGGCCCGAGAGACGCCGGAGCAGGCTGAGGTGCCTCAGGCGAAAGAGCCCGAGGATCAAACGGGTTCCGGTCCCGACTGGCGGCTCTTGGCGGAAGGTATGGAGAGCGTCGGCGGCGATCAGCCGACCGCGCTAGACGACAGCGACGACTGGGACGAGGTGTAAGGACACTAGAGTGGCTCAAACGGTCAGCATCGCGACACAGGCCGGACCGGTTGGCCTGACCACCGTCTTCTGGTTGAACGGTGCGGACGACGACTACACCACAGCGGCCCAGGTACTCTCTGAGCGCGGCGTGCGTCTGGCCCGTCTGCGAGAGGCCGACGAGCTGTTGCGCCGGCTGGAGCCGGCTGAGCACGCGCTCTGCGTGATTGACCTGGCGAGCGGCTCGGGTGATGGGCAGGCCCTACGCGCGATCCGCAAGCGCGACCCGCGAGCGCTGGTCGTCGGCATCATCGATCCGCGCCGTCGTGAAGGTGCACTCGAGGCGTTCCAGAAGGGTGTCTTCGATGTGCTGTCGGAGCCGGTGTCAGCGCTGGACTTCGCGTCGGTCGTTCGCAACGCTGATGAGTTTCTGTCGCTGGCCGATCCCACAGCCGATGATTCTTCAACGTCAGAGGTGGCCGGTCTGGTGCTGGCGTCTGTCGCGATGCGTCGCCTCATGGAGCTCGTCCACCGCGTCGGCATGGCTCGGTGCCACGTGATGATCGCCGGCGAGTTCGGGACCGGGAGGGAGACAGTGGCCCGCCTCCTTCACGCCTCGAGCGTTCGCTCGGCGGGTCCCTTTGTCAAGCTCGATTGCAACGGTGCGTCGTTCCACGAGTTGAACGCCGCGCTGTTCGGACGGGGGGGCGCCGGAGGGTTGCTGAGCCGGGCTGAGTCAGGCACCCTGTTCCTCGAACACATCGAGGAGATGCCGTCCAAGCTGCAGGGACGCCTGGTTCGAGTTCTGCGGTCGGCGGCCGACGCAGAGACCACAGCGGCACGGCTGTTTGTCGCCGTCCAGCCCGATGTCGCCGACCTGGTTCGTGACGGCAGCGTTCGCACCGAGTTGTACCAGCAATATGCCCTCGTCCGCGTTGACGTTCCACCGCTTCGAGACCGGCGTGACGATATACCGTTGCTGGCGCGTCAGATGCTGAGCGATTTGTGTCTGACCCGCGGCTACCCCCGGAAAACCCTGACGAAGTCGGCGATGACCCTGCTGGGAGCCCTGCCGTGGCCGGGCAACTTACCGGAACTTCGTGGGCTGGTCGAACGTCTGGCGGTGATGCTGCCGGGTGGCGTTGTGCGCCTCGAGGACCTTCTCACTCACGTGAGTCTCAGCGGGGGCGAGCTGCAGGGCCCACAGCAGGGCGCCACGCTGCGGGAGGCTCGCTCGCGTTTCGAGCGCGACTATATCGCCGCGACTCTTCGAAGGCATCGAGGGCGGATGGCAGATGCTGCCCGCGCGCTGGGCATTCAACGAACGAACCTCTATCGGAAGGTGCGGGCTCTGAACCTGACGCGCGCCGGAACGTGAGCGCCGACACGTGGGAGATGCCTTCGTGCCGCTCGCGCCAGACAGACACGCGCTCCACAGGAATTGACATGTCTCTTCGCATTGCTTTTGACCTCGACGGAGTCTTCGCCGACCTGGGGGCCCACCTCGGGGCTGAAGTGCCTGAGGTGAATGTAGAGCCGGCGGGTTCCACCGAGACAGCCCAGCCGTCCGATCCGCAGACCGAGCCCGCGACCCAGCAGGCGGGATCTGTGGCGTCACCGTTTGACACCACCCATCTCAAAGGTGCGAGTCGACGTGTGTGGAGTCGTCTCTCCGCCATAGAGAATTTCTGGGAGACACTCGACGAGATCGAGGATGGTGCAGTGGAACGTCTGGCCGCGCTGGCGCGCGAGCGGCGATGGGAAGTGATCTTCGTCACGAGTCGTCCCGACAGTGCCGGTGACTCCGTTCAGGTCCAGAGCCAGCGATGGCTCGAGCAGAAGGGCTACCGACTCCCGTCGGTCTTCGTCACGAGGGGTTCACGTGGCAAGATCGCGTCGGCGCTTTCGCTGGACCTCGTGGTGGACGACAATCCGGAAAACTGTCTCGATATCGCGATGGAGTCAGACGCGCGGGCGATCTTGGTCTGGCGTGGGGTCACCGAAGTCGTGCCGGCGAGCGCTCGACGTCTCGGCATCGGTTCGGTGTCATCAGTCGCCGAGTGTCTGAGCGTGCTTGACGAGGCCGACCGCGTCAAGCGAGGCGGCGGACGGATGCTCGACACCTTCCGTCGACTGCTGGGACTCGGTGGTGCGGCTGTCCGCGACCGGTGAAGCTGTCTCTCAGGACCGCTCTCGATCCGAACCCTGCCGCCCACTCCTCACCGCGCCGCGACGCCGATCTCACTTTCGGCGCGGGTGGCACCCCAGAACACCGCACGGTCTCCGCAGCCGGGCCGGGTGTCGACCGGGCCGCCGGTCGGCAGAGCCGAAAAGACCGCGTCAAGCAGTGCCTGACGGTCAAACGGCTTGGGGAGGTAGGACTGTCCAAGGGCGGTCACGGTGCGGTGCGGGGTGTGTACGGTTGTGGCCATGTGCAGTACCTTCGTGTGGGTTCCAGGTGGAAGCGAACGAAGCGCGTCTGTGAACAGCTGGTCCTGTTGGTGCGTCGTCGGGAGGTCGGTCACGGCGAGGTCGATCGATCCTGGATACAGTTCTGCGAACGCGAGCGCCTCGCGTGGGTCGGCGGCGTCGAAGACGATACAGCCGTGGTCCTTGAGTTCGCTATGAATCACGTCTCGAAGCATGGCGTCGGATTCAACAAGGAGCACGAATGGATGGATGGCCATGGTTTCCTCCGGTCGGGAGACATCGGAGCAAGGTTGGGACCAAGACACGGAGAGGAAGAAGGCCACCCGAGTCGGTGTTCAGTCTGTAACGTCCTGACCGCTGAATGCATGGTTTTGCGTAAGCGGAATTCGTCGTCGATGGGTCGGTTCGGTGAGCCCCTTGCGTCTGGGGCCCAGTGAAACTGCGGACGACTCGACAGTATTGTTACTGGATCGCAGCTGCCCCCTGCTGTGGCTATCTCCTACAGAGTTGTCGAGTCCAGGGCTGTCAGTCCCTCGCGTATACTGGTGCAGTGATTCGCGCCCCATCCAGATGACGCAGACCGGACACCTGCCTTCTCCCCAACCGGCCGACGACGCCTTCACTCGCGAAACGGGGGTCGAGATACCGGTAGAGCTTGCCAGCGAACGGAAGATCCGTCACCGCAACAAACTCCACTATCGCTTCTCACACTGGCCGATCTGGATCTGGGTGTTCTTTATCGCGCCCGGCCCGCTCACGGTCGACCTGTTCGAAGCCGGTTTCGACCGGAGAATGGCGGCTTGGCTTGGCGCGGTGCTCCTCGCGACCGGCATCGCTGGCCTGCGCGGCCGGCTCCCCGGTGTTGAGCCGCGTCCGTACATCATTCGTTTCACCGAGGATAGGCCGAACCCACTGTATCGACGTGTCTGTTACACGTTCGCGTGGAGCGCGGTGCTGACGTTCGCGGGGTTGAACATCACCGGCCTCATCGTTGCTATCCTGACCGGTGGATGGTATCTGCGAGAGATGTATGACGTGGCATATTTTCCGATCGCCATTGTCATCTGGACCCTCGGGGCCTTTGGCCAGCTTCCTCGAGTGAAGCGGTCAACAAAGGGTGAAGGCCACGAACGGAGGTACTTCTATGGCTCTGTCTGGGCCGTGTGCCTCGCGCAGCCGGTACTTTGGTTTCTGTGGGCCGTCCTGCCGCACACCCGCGCCGCCGACGGGCTGAAGCTCGTCGTCTTCGTCGGGGTCCTGGGATTTGTCGCTTGGCTTTCGTATCGGGGCGTGCTGCCACGCACCCGTCCGATTGTCCCCGGCGAGCTCGCAGTCAGCGACTGAACGAATCTCTCTCAGCGTTCCCACGTCAGGCCCCCGTCCTCGGTACGGAACGAGACGCCATCCACGGCGTCGATTCTCGCAGAACGTCCATCCTCAGCTGCCACGCCGGTCAGGTCCATCTGGCGAGGTGCGGTGACGCGTTCCCAGGTTTCACCGCCGTCGACCGTTCGCAGGATCGTTCCACCTCGGCCGACGATCCAGCAAATGGACGGTGACGGTGAAGACCCGGCGCTCATCGGGGCACCGGCGTCGGCAATCTGTAGTGTCCACGTCATTCCGCCGTCAGTGGAATGTTCCACGCGACTCGGTGGCACGAGTCGCCAGCGTACCGATCCGTCTTCTGAAGCGACCTGGATCATGTTGCTGGCCTCGAGTCGATCCGCTGAAATGGCGGACGTGGCTGCACGCGCGTCGACTGATGGTGGGGCGAGACGTCGTTCGGCGAGCGCCGCGCTGGCCGGGGGCGCGGATGCCCTGTTCCTGGAGTCGTCGCGCAGAGCATCGGCGTCGGCTGGGTCCGCGGGTGCAGTCCGATCGAGCGCCGACACGTCATCTGGATCCTGGGCGAGACGTTGGTCGGCTTCTGGTGCGAGGTTCTCACGCTCGGCCGGTGGGACATCCTGACGTTCCAGAGCGGCGGTCTGCCGGCCCTCGGCACTCTCCTGGACCGACCCGGTCGCGGTGTCGCTGAAGTTGTCGTCGCCCACCGTGGGCACCGGCGGCTCGGTGAGCGGTGCCGGGTCGATGACCCAGACGGCCAGCACGACTGCTGCAGCGGTCGCCATTGGCGCCAGCCAACGCCAGTCAATCAGCCATCCGAATCTCGGTGACCGAGGTTCTTCCGCGAGGTCGTCCTCGACTTCCGACGTGTGAGCAAGCGCGGCGAGGTGCGCCTGACACCGGAGACACCCCGCACAGTGCGCTTCCCAGAACTGCCGCTCATCGGGTGCGAGTGACTGGTCCACGAACGCGGCGATCGTTTCCGCATCGGGGCAGGTGGAATCCGGCCCAGGTTGCCCCTCTAGTCCACTGGCGAGAGCTCGCTCGAAATTGGTGTCGTGCGGGTCGTGCTGGTTGTCGCGCACAGGTCCCCCTACCACGAGAACGATGCCACGCAGCGATCTTGCGTCATTCTACTCATCAGATTCGAGGCTCTTCGACAGATCGACAAGCGAATCATCGATCATGTACTGATAACATAGCTCGATCTCGGCAGGTGTGAGTTGATGCTGCTCCCGGAGCAGCCGCTCGACTTCTCGACGGACCCGTCTTCGGGCCCGGCTCAGCTTGCGCGAAACGGTCGCTTCGTGCTCACCACACAAACGACCGATCTCAGCCAGCTTGAGCTCCTGCACGTAATAACAGCTCAGCCTTAAGCGGTCGCCCGGGTCGAGATCCATCAGCGCGGCTTGCAACGCGTGACGGCACGCCGCGTCGTATCGCGCCCGATCGGGTTCGATGTCGCCGGTATCGGGGGCGACCGGTGTGGAGGCCTGCGATGGCCCGTCGCCCGGCGGGTCGTCTCCCGTATCGAGCGATTCCAACCGCTGCTGCGCGCGCACGATATCGACGTGCCGCTGGGCCAGCACCGACCGGAGCCAGGTCGAGAGCTTGGCGCGTCCGTGGTAGTAGGCCAGCAGTGATCGTGGTTCTCCGCCCGACTCCATCGATGCGCGTGTTCGGCCGACGCCGTACAACTCGGCCCACAGCGTGTCTGCCAGATCACGACCGGCCGCGTCGTCGCCAGTCAAAACACTCGCGGCCCGGTACACGATCGGCCGATACGTGATGACAACATGCTCCCAGGCCCGCTCGTCACCTGTCTCGCAGGCCACCGCCACGGCAAGGTCCTCGATCCGTAGCGACTTGGTATAGGCTGCCAGGGCGTCGGGTTCAGGCTGATCATCGCGAAATCTGTGGGCGACGCTGCGTCCGACGCCCAGGGCGAACGCGTCCAGCGTGAGACGTCCCTTGAGGAACGGTGCGTGCCTCAGGGCTCGAGCATGCAAACGAGCGATCTGGCCCCGGTTCAGCGTCGGGGCGTCTTCCTTCACGGCCAACGACCAGTAGAATACGTGACATGAGACCCTACCGCATGCCCGCCATGCAGGTCGCGGCAGCACTAATCATTGCCGGTACCGTTGGGTCTGGGTTCCATCGCGATCTCGGAGCGTTGATCGGCGTCGAACTGTCTCCCCCGGTGAGAGGTCCGATCGGGGCCGTCGAGGCGCGATCCCAGGCGCCGACTCCAGACCGGTTCGACGACGACTTCATCGACAAGACGATGCGTGTCGATTACTTCCACTCCGGGGGCCGTGGGACGGAAACCCTGGCTCTAGATGCGATCGTTTCTGACGGACCGTGGTCGGGGAGCCGAACGCGGTTGGTCGACGATCTGAACCTGGGCAAGTATCGCTTCGAGGTCGTTGACCGCCAAACACACCGCGTCCTCTACTCGCGGGGCTTCGCCTCGATCTACGGCGAGTGGGAGACGACACCGGCGGCTCGGGAGGTCTACGGTACGTTCCATGAGTCCCTCCGCTTTCCGTGGCCACGACGAGCTGTACAGGTTGTGCTGAAGGTCCGGGACCGGGAGAATAGCTTTCACGGAATCTGGTCGACCGTCATCGACCCTGATTCCAGGTTCGTAAACCCGTCGGACCGGGCTCCGGTGGGGGACGTGTGGCCGATAGTCGAAAGCGGACCGTCGTCGGAGAAGGTCGACCTCCTGGTCATAGGAGAGGGATACACAGCGGCGGAGATACCGAAGTTTCACGCCGATGCCGAACGGCTGGTCGATGCATTGTTCGACGAAGAGCCGTTTGCGAGCCGGCGGTCAGATTTCAACGTGTGGGGCTTGGATCTGCCCTCACCGCAGTCGGGGGTGTCACGTCCGCGGGCCATGGAGTTTCGCCGCACGCCGTTGTCGGCGCAGTACAACATCTTCGACTCCGAGCGGTATCTGCTGACCTACGACAATCGCGCGTTGAGGGATGCCGCGTCGGCGGCGCCCTACGAGTTCATCGAGATCCTGGCGAACGAGGAGCAGTACGGCGGTGGAGGGATCTTCAACTTTCAGGCGACCGCCGCGGCGGACACGGGGTTTGCCGAGTATGTCTTTGTCCACGAGTTCGGTCACCACTTTGCCGGACTCGCGGACGAGTATTACACCTCGGATGTCGCGTATGAGACAGGCGGCGCCTCTCATCCTGAGCCGTGGGAGCCGAACGTGACGGCACTCCACGATCCGGAGCGCCTGAAGTGGGGTGACCTCGTTGAACCGGGCACTCCGCTGCCAACACCGTGGGACAAGAATGCGTTCGAAGCGGAGAGCTCGGCGGCCCAGGTCAGGCGCCGGGACTTGCGACTCGAAGGCGCACCTGAGTCCGAGGTCGATCGTCTGTTCACCGAGCAGATGGAGCGAGAGACAGCCTTTCTCGGTTCGATGGAGCACGCCGGCGCGGTCGGAGCCTTTGAGGGGGCCTCGTACGAACCGGTGGGCCTCTATCGCTCCGAGATAGACTGCATCATGTTCACTCGTAATCCAGTGGGGTTTTGTCGTGTGTGTCAGCGCGCCATCAATCGAGTGATTGACCAGTACGCGCGGCCATAGCCGAGGCTGCCATGAACCCTACATTCATTGCGTCGTGTGAACAGGTCGTCGGGGCGGAGCACGTGGTCCAGGACGGCACCGAGCTGGCGGTCTACGAGTCGGATGGCCTGGCCAAGCTCCGCTCGACGCCGGGGCTGGTGGTGCTGCCCGGCACCGCCGCTGAAGCGCAGCAGGTCGTCCGTCTCTGTCACGAGGCCAGCGTGCCGTTCGTGGCTCGTGGCCAGGGGACCGGGCTATCTGGGGGGGCGATGCCCCACCCCGACGGTGTCCTCATCGTCATGACGCGCCTCAATCGCATTCTCGATATCGATATTCCGAACCGGCGAATCACCGTCGAGCCGGGTGTGATGAACCTGGAAGTCACCAGAACGGTGGCGTCGCAAGGCTGCTACTACGCACCGGATCCGTCCAGCCAGGTGATTTGCTCCATCGGTGGAAATGTGGCGGAGAACTCCGGCGGGGCCCACTGTCTGAAATACGGGTTCACGGTGCATCACGTCTTGGGGCTCGAAGCCGTCTTGCCCGACGGCGAGATGATTCAGGTCGGAGGTAGCGCCCTCGACCCTCCGGGTCTCGACCTCCTCGGCGTTCTCGTGGGGTCCGAGGGGACGCTGGCCGTCGTCACGAAGGTGACCCTTCGGCTTCTGGGAAAACCCGCAGCCGTGAAGACGCTGCTCGCGGCATTCGACTCGACCGAGGAGGCAGGCAACGCGGTCAGTGGAATCATTGGCGCGGGGATCATCCCCGCCGCGGTCGAGATGATGGACCGGACGACCATTGAAGCAGCAGAAGCCGCGGTGCATCCCAACTTCCCACCCGCCGAGGCGGTCTTGATCGTGGAGCTGGACGGGGCGGCGGCCGAGGTTTCCGCCCTGTTCGATCACGTTGAGGCGGTGTGTCGCGATGTCGGTGCTCGAGAGATCCAGGTTGCCAAAACCGAGGAACAGCGGGCGCGGTTCTGGATGGGCCGGAAGGCGGCATTTGCCGCGATGGGACGAGTGTCGCCCAGCTACTACGTCCAAGACGGCGTGATTCCTCGCACCAAGCTCCCTGAAGTGCTACGCCGCATCCGTGCGCTCGAAGCCGAATCCGGACTGAAGATCGGGAATGTGTTTCACGCCGGCGATGGCAACCTGCACCCGCTGGTCTGTTACGACGACCGAATCGAGGGCCAGGCCGCGCTGGCCCAGAGCGTCGCCTCGCAGATCCTGACGTTCTGTCTCGACGTGGGCGGCTCGATCACCGGGGAGCACGGCGTCGGTGCCGACAAGGCCGACCAGATGCCGAAGATGTTCAGCCCGATCGATCTGGATACCATGCAGCTTGTTCGGTGTGCGTTTGACCCTCAGCATCTCTGCAACCCTGGCAAGGTGTTCCCCACGCCCCGCCTGTGCGGCGAAGTACCGGGTCCGTACCGCGCGCATCCCATCGAGGTCGCTGGGCTCGCCGATCGCTTCTGATCGAGGTTCACCTAACCGTGTCGAATCACTCGCTCGCTATGCAGGCCGCGTCGTTCGTTGGAGCAGAGTCGGCACGACCAGGCGGCGAGGCCGACACGATCGACGGAGTGTGCCCGAGAGTGGTCGCCGAGCCCCACTCGGGAGAAGCCTTGGCAGCCCTCCTTGGGTGGGCCTCGCAGGAGGGGCTGACGACCTCCGTCCGCGGCGGCGGGACGAAAACCGACTGGGGCGGCGTCCTTGGGGCTGTCGACCTGGTGGTGTCGACCGCGGGTCTCTCGTCTGTGGTCCAGCATCGCCACGGCGACCTGACCGCAACGGTCGAGGCCGGTGCCACGCTCGCGCATGTCAACGCGGCCCTCAGTGTCCATCGTCAATGGCTTCCACTCGACCCACCATGGGCCGAGCGCGCGACGATCGGCGGAATCGTTGCGACGAATGACAGTGGCCCGAGCCGCTACCGCCACGGCGCACCGCGGGACGTGATTATCGGTGTCACGGTCGTCCGCGCCGACGGGGAAATGGCAAAGGCCGGAGGGATCGTCGTCAAGAACGTAGCCGGTTACGACCTGTCCCGACTGATGACCGGTGCGTTCGGAGCCCTGGGCGTCGTGGTCGACGCGACATTCAAGCTGGCGCCCGTTGCCCCAGCATCACGAACGGTGCTGATCGAGCTCGGGTCGCTCGAGGCGATGGCGCCCATCGTGGCCGACCTGGTGTCGTCGGCGTTGACTCCATCCGCGATCGAGCTGCAGTGGCCGCCAGCCCGGCTTCTCGTGAGATTCGACTCGGTCGAAAGCGCGGTCGAGCCGCAGGCGGAGGAGGTCGGTCGTCTTGGCGCCGCATGTGACGCATCGTGTCGGTCTACGGTGTACAGGGACGACGAAGAATCGACTCTCTGGGAGGCCCATGCGAGCCGCTGGGATGAGCCCGGCGCGCTGGTCAAGGTCAGCACGTTGACGAACGCAGTCGTCCCGACTCTGACCTGGCTTCGCGAGGCGTGCGGGGACCGCAACGTTGCGATGAGCGCGCAGGGCCGGGCCGCGCTCGGCGTCGTTGATGTTCGGATGGATGGCGCGGTCGATGCCCAGGCCCAGATGATTCGCGAGCTCCGTGATCGGTTCGAGGTGGGCACCGGTTCTGCGGTCATCCGTCGGGCAGTCCCCCAGCTCAGGCAATCGGTGGACCCGTGGGGTCCGATCGGGAACGGACTGCCGGTCATGCGGGCCATCAAGGAGCGTTTCGATCCCGGCGGCCGGCTGAACCCTGGTCGCGGACCTGTGTAAGCGTGAACGCCTCTCTTCGACGTCCCGAGCACGGGTCGGATCGTGCCACGGCCCGGTGACTCTACTCGCCCAGTCGCTGGTTTCTGATCGACGCGTCGACGATCTCGACCAGGTGGAACATCGGCATCGACCGTCTGGGCTCTGTCTGCGCCAGGCTGCTCTGGAGCTGCAACAAGCACCCGGGGTTGCTCGACACCACCGCCTCGGCTCCCGTCGAGAGCACATGGCTCACCTTCCTCGCGCCGAGGTCCTGCGCGGCTTCCGGCTCCACCAAGTTGTAGATCCCGGCTGAGCCGCAGCAGAGTCCGCCCTCTGGGATATCGCGAACCTCGAGCTCTGGAATGGAGGCGAGCACGGTCCGCGGCTGGGTAGTGATCCCCTGGGCATGCTGAAGGTGACAGGCGTCGTGATACGCCACCGTGAGCGGAACCGGGTGACGCGGCGCACGCGGCGACAGGTCTGCCAGCACCTCAGAGATGTCCCGGCATTTCTCGGCCAGCGCCGTCGCTTTCGCAGCGTAAGCTGGGTCGTCACGAAGCAGGTGCCCGTACTCCTTGAGCGTTGACCCGCAACCCGCAGCGTTGACGACGATCGTGTCGACGTCCAGGCCGTCGAACGTGTCGATGAGTCGTTTTGCCATCTCGATCGCGTCGTCTTCGAGGCCCGAGTGCACCATGAGCGCGCCGCAGCATCCTTGCGGTTGTGGAATCACGACATCGCATCCTTCGGCGGCCAGAACGCGCGCCGTGGCGGCGTTCACATCCGGGAAGAACGTTCGCTGGACGCATCCGAGAAGGAGGGCGACCGTTCGGCGTCGTTCGCCATGCGCCGGAATGTGTTCGGGAAGGCTGGAAAAGACCGACCTCAGCGCGACTGATGGCGTCACTGCCTCCATCGCTCGCAGTCGTGCGGGCAGCAGTCCCAGCAGCCCGCTGGCCCGGATGAGTCGCTGCAGGCCGGTGCGTTGGTACACCCACAATTTGAGCGCCACCACCTTCAGACGGCCGGGGTAGGGGAACAGCGAGAATACCAACCGTCGAAAGAGCCGGTCGCCGAGCGGCCGGGTGGCATGTCGCTCGATTTGCGGTCGGGTCGCCTCAATCAGCTGGTCGTACTTGACGCCGGAGGGGCAGGCGGTCACGCACGCCATGCACCCGAGGCAGGTGTCGATGTGGCGGGTGAATCCGTCGTCGATCGGCGCCCGCCCCTCAAGACCGAGGCGCATCAAATAGATTCGACCCCTCGGGGAATCGGCTTCCTTCCCCCAGAGTGCGTACGTGGGGCAGGCCGGCAGGCAGAAGCCGCAGTGGACGCAGTCTGCGACCTGATCTTCCAACGGAGGGTGGTGGGCGTCGAACACACTCGACACCGGTGTCACGGGTGTCATGCGGGTGTGCGCCTCATCACGGTTCCACCCATACTTTGCCGATCGGGATCCGCATCTGCTCGGTTGAGCGTAGTGTGCCCCACCCTGAGTCGCAAGTGCGGCGCCGCGATGGCTAGGTAATGCCCGGCGCCCCCTGGATCGACTCCCGCAGACCACGGGCTAGCAGCCCGTGGTGAAAGTCCCGCGGCATTCGACCGGCCATCCATCCCGCAAGGGGCGACGCTGAGACTTCTTCGAGTGGGGGCGAATATGCTCAATATTCTTCCTCGTCGCGCCTGGCCAGGCAGATGTCTGCCAGGCCTCGGTGCCACGCGCGACTTTCACCACGGGCTGCTAGAATCGCCGCCATGAACAGCACGTCACACGCCATTCGTATTCACACGACCGGTGGACCTGAGGTGTTGCAGTGGGAGCTGGTTGATGTGTCATCGCCTGGCCCCGGTGAGGCCGTTGTGTCCCAGACTGCAATCGGACTGAACTTCATCGATGTCTATCATCGAACCGGTCTCTATCCCGTTCCAGCGATGCCGGCGATCATCGGCAGCGAGGCGGCAGGCGTCGTCGAGGCCGTGGGCGAAGGAGTTTCCGAGGTCGAGGTCGGCGATCGGGTCGCGTACTGCATGAGCATCGGTAGCTACACTCAGCGGCGAGCGATCGCCTCACGACTGCTGGTCAAGGTCCCAGACCGGATCACAGACGAGCAGGCCGCCGCCATGATGCTCAAGGGATGCACGGTCCAGTACCTCTTGCGCCGCACCCATCAGGTCAAGCGTGGCGAGACGATCCTGTTCCACGCCGCGGCCGGCGGGTGTGGGCTGTTGGCGTGTCAGTGGGCCAAGCACCTTGGCGCCACGGTGATCGGGACGGTGGGGACACCCGAGAAGGCCGAGCTGGCGAAGGCGCACGGATGTGACCACCCGATCGTGTACACACGTGAGAACTTCGTCGAACGGGTGAAGGAAATCACGAACGGCGCCGGCGTACCCGTGGTCTACGACTCGGTGGGCAACGACACGTTTCTCGGGTCGCTCGACTGCCTGCAGCCTCGAGGCTTGATGGTCAGTTTTGGGAACGCGTCGGGGGCCGTTGAGCCCTTCAGCCCCGGTGTGCTGGCGGCCAAGGGGTCGCTGTTTCTGACGCGGCCGACGTTGGCGACGTACACTCGAACGCGGGCCGAACTCGAATCGACGACTGCAGACCTGTTCGATGTCGTGGCCAGCGGCGCCGTCGTGGTCGAGGTCAACCAGACCTATCCGCTGAAGAGTGCCGACCAGGCGCACCGGGACTTGGAGGGTCGTCGCACGACCGGCTCCACGGTGCTGCTCGCGCACGACGGATAGAAGGTTGAAGTGAGGAACTGACAAGTCTATGTGGAACCGATGGCGATGTGTCGTTCGGGGCGTCCTGATCGTCAGCATCGGCGGCGGCGGCGTCGCGGCTGGCTGTAGCGGGGGGACCGAGACCCTCGCCGAGGCTGACGCCGTTGCGCGCGCGCCGGTCGAACACGTTTCCGACGGTCTCGTGGCACATCGTCCGGCGGTGTCCGGTCCAAATGGTCTGGTCACGTCAGGACACCCGCTGGCGTCCATCGCCGGCGTTCGCGTCTTGATGCAGGGCGGTACCGCCGCCGACGCCGCAGTCGCCATTCTTGCAACGCTCAACCAGGTCGAGCCGATGATGTCCGGGATCGGAGGCAACGGGTTCATGACCGTGTACGACAAGGCCAGCGACCGCGTCTACTCGCTCAATGCCACCGGCGCTGCACCTCAATCGCTCGACGCGCGTGAGCTCACGGCCGACGATCTGGCGCGGGGTCTCAAGGCCGGTGTGACACCTGGGCTGTTCGGCGGATGGATCGCGTTGCTGGATCGTTTCGGGACGATGACGCTTGGCGAAGTGCTGGAACTTTCCGTCGACTACGCCGAGCGAGGGCACCCGCTCGACCCGTTTGTGGCCGATTCTATCGACCAGAATCGGGTGCTGCTTGGGGCGTACGAGACGACGACCCCGGTTTTTCTCCCAGACGGCGAGCCGCCCCCGGCAGGAATGGTGTTCGCCTATCCCGACCTTGCACGGACCTTGCGCCGGCTCGTGGAGGCCGAGGACAGTGCGCTGGCAAATGGACAGTCACGAACGCAGGCGTTGCGGGCGGCGTTCGACCGCTTCTACTCGGGCGATATCGCGCGCGAGATGGCGCGCTTCTATCAGGAGAATGACGGGCTCTTTACCCGGGCCGACTTTGCCAGCTACGAGCCGGTATGGGCCGAGCCGGTCCGGACGACCTACCGTGGCTACGATGTCTACAGCAGTCCTCCGACCTCGCGCGGTGGGCTCGAAATGACGATGCAGCTCAACGTCATCGAAGGCTTCGACCTGGCATCGCACGGGCACAACTCGGCCGACGCCCTGCATCTGATTGCCGAGTCGATCAAGGTCACCAAGGCCGACATCTATCACTTCGTGGCCGATCCCGACGCCACCGACGTGCCGACGGAGGGCATGCTGTCGAAGGCCTACGCTGACACCCGGCGTGCGCTGATCGCGCCAGGCGACGCGATGGAATACCCGGACCACGGGGCGCCCGCCGGAGCCCAGATAACCAGGTCGGGGGGAGACGGAGCTCCGATGCAGGTGGCGTCTGAGCGCAGTTACCCTGGAAGCACGACCAGCTTTTCGGTTGCCGATCGGTTCGGCAACGTCGTGGTGAGTACTCCCACCCTAGGAAGCCTGTGGGGGACCGGTGTCGTGGTTGGCACCACCGGGATCATCTTTAATAACGGCGCGAGGCATGGCTCGACATCGCCGTATCCCGATGACGTGAACTATGCGCGCGGGGGACAGATTCCCGTGCTCAACAACTCACCGATTGTCGTCATGAAGGACGGCGCCTTCTATCTGGCGCTTGGGTCACCGGGTGGTGAGACGATCGGCCAGACGCAGTTCCAGGTCTTGTTGAACGTGCTGGACTACGGCATGGAGATTCAGGAAGCGATCGAAGCGCCGCGGATATCCCTGATCGCGGAGCCCAACTTCTACCGTTCTGGGTCGGACATAACCGTGCGACTCGAGTCGCGGATTTCATCCGACGTGGTCGCACGCCTCGGGGCGATGGGGCACACCGTCGTCACGGGGCCTGAATACTCGATTGGTAACATGCAGGGTATTCTCGCCAACACCATGACGCAGACGCTGACCGCCGGGGCTGACCCGCGGCGGATGATGTATGCGGTGGGGTGGTGATCATGTCAGACATCACCTACCAGCTCATGGGCAAGGAAGACGCCGCTGGCGTGTCGACGCTGGTGTTGTCCCTGTTCGACGAATACATCGCTCCCGAGTACACGCCACAAGGGATCGCGGAATTCCGAAAGTACGCCGAGGCCACCGCGCTGGTAGACCGGGCCAACCACGACCATTTCGTGGTCGTGGCCAGACGGCACGAGATTCTTGCCGGGATGATCGAGATGCGCCAGAACAACCACGTGGCGCTGTTGTTCGTCGCCCAGGCGTTCCAGCGACAAGGCCTCTCCCGAGAGCTTCTCGATCACGCGATCGCCCAGGTTCGAGAGTGGGGTGACGAGCTCGAGCGGGTGACAGTGAACTCGTCACGCTATGGTGTCCCGGTCTACGAGGCACTGGGGTTTCGCCAAACTGGGCCCGAGCGGTCGGTCAACGGCATTCTTTTTACACCGATGGCGATGCGGCTGGATGCGCAGACGTCAGGAATCAGCGGTCTGGAGTCGGGATAGCTCCCCTGACGCCAACGCCATGCTGGTAGACCAGGACGGCCCCATGCTCGGCCGTCTCGAACAGCATCACGAGCCCCCCAACCGCCAGGACGAACGCCATCACCAGGATGACTGGCCTGGGTGGAAAGATGTACGACACGGCGAGACGCAGTGACGCGAAGAACGCGAAGAACCATGTTGTCCGGAACGCCCAGCTCTCGTGGGCGTCGACGAGGGGTTCAACCACCGGCCACAGCGTCATTGCCTCAGCCCCCGAGCGGCCGCTGAAGTACGCCAGCACCGCGAACGCGGTACCGGCCAGATAGAGCCAGGTGGCCGTGTCCCTCGGTGCGCGACGTTGCGGCGAGAAGAGGCTGACCAAGTCGACCAGCGCGGCAGCTGGGAGGAGCGCGATCGGGAAGTGGACCACGATCGGATGGAGATTCGGAAGCCAATCCGGAGTGAGGGACATCGCCTTCGCCGCCGTCGGTGCACGCCTCGGGTAGGAAACCGATTCTATAATACCTCGCTGTTTATGCAGGGTTGGCACGGATGGGACGACTATGCGCCGTTCTACGACTGGGAGAATGCTCAGACCGTAGGGCGGCGAGATCTGCCGTTCTGGACCGACCTCGCACGGCGTACGCGGGGTGCCGTCCTCGAGCTAGGGTGCGGAACCGGTCGTGTGTCGTTGCCGGTCGCGAAGGTCTGTGATCGCTTTGTGGGGGTGGACCGTTCAACGCCGATGCTCCGGCGTCTGCGGTCCAGGCTCCGGCGCGCCGGGTTGGGCTCGCGTGCGTCTGCGGTCCGCTGCGACATTCGCGCCCTGCCATTTCGCAAGCGTGTGCGGTTCCCCCTGGTGATGGCGCCGTACGGAATGTTGCAGTCACTGCTCCGAGATCGGGATCTGCGCGCGACGCTACGCTCTGTCGCCGCCGTCGTGCCCCGTGGGGGGCTCTTTGTCGTTGATCTCGTGCCAGACCTTCCGAGATGGCAGGAGTATGAACGGAGGGTCAGTTTGCGAGGGCGCCGTCGGGGTGGCGGTCAGTTGACCCTGATCGAGACGGTTCGGCAGGATTACGGCCGGCAGATGACGATCTTCGATCAGGAATATATCGAGCGGGTCGGCCGGCGTCGGCAGTCTCACCGATTTTCGATCGCGTTTCGGACGCTCACCGTCGCTCAGGTCTCGGGTCGACTCGAGCGGTCCGGATTCCGTATTGACAGCGTGCTCGGGGACTACCGGGGGCGGGCGTGGTCACCTGACTCCGACGTTTGGGTGATCGTGGCGCGGCGCGGATAGCGTGAGATAATTGCAGTTCCGTGAGGACCTGACTCAGCCATTCTGCCATCGGGAGTAATGTCATATGTCCGGCCATTCTAAATGGGCTTCCATCAAACACAAGAAGGGAGCCGCTGATGCCAAGCGTGGCAAGTTGTTCACGCGAATCATCAAAGACCTCACCGTTGCCGCTCGCGATGGCGGCGGCGACCCCGATAGCAATCCTCGTCTCCGGACCGTGATCGCGGATGCCAAGGCGGCCAACATGCCGGCTGACAATATCAAACGCGCGATCCGCCGTGGTACGGGTGAAGAGCCGGGTGTCTCGTACGAGGAAATAACCTATGAGGCGTACGGGCCTGGGGGCGCGGCCCTGCTGATCGAGGTTGTGACCGACAACACGAATCGCGCAGTCGGAGAGATTCGACATCTGCTTTCCAAGCACGGAGGCAATCTCGGGACGACCAACAGCGTCGCGTGGATGTTCGACAAGCGTGGCTACATCGTGATCGAGAAAGCCGGATCTGATGAAGAGGCACTCATGACGTCGGCAATCGACGCCGGTGCTGACGATTTCGAAGAGGACGGCGACAACTGGGAAGTCGTGAGCCCGCCCGACGCGCATGATCACGTGCTCGGCGCGGTCAGGGCGGCCGGGGGGGCGCCGGTCACGGCCCAGATCGCGATGCTGCCCAAGAACCAGGTCAAGGTTGAAGGGAAGCAGGCGCAGCAGCTGCTCAAACTGATGGACATCCTTGAAGACCAGGATGATGTACAGCACGTTTGGTCAAACTGCGACATCGATGCCAAGGAGATCGAGGCCTCACTCGCGTGAGAATCTTCGGGGTCGACCCTGGCTCAGCCCGCACCGGCTACGGCTGCATTGACACGTCTGGAAGCCGTCACCGGGTTGTGGCCTGTGGGGCACTCTCCGTTCCTGCGCGCCTCCAATTCGCCGAGAAGCTGCTGTTGCTGCATGCGGGTCTGGCCGAGTTATTGTCTCAGCACAGCCCCGAGGCCGTCGCCGTCGAGGACCTCTTTTACGCCAAGAACGCTCGAAGCGCTCTCAAGCTTGGTCACGTGAGAGGCGTCGTGTTGCTCGCTGCGTCGCAGGCCGGTCTGCCCATTGCCGAGTACACGCCCACGCAGGTGAAACGGGCGGTGGTCGGGTACGGCCGAGCCGGGAAGCATCAGGTTCAGGAGATGGTGTCGCTGCTGCTCGGGCTGGACGAGCGACCGTCACCGCTCGATGTGTCCGACGCGCTCGCGGTTGCCGTCTGTCACGCGCACCTGCAGGGGGTTGTTCAGACCGAAATCGCCAAGAACCGACCGGCGTCGCCGGCGCCTCGAAGCTGGCGAAAGTACTCTCCGAGGCATCGAAGCGAATCATGATCGGGTCGCTGCATGGACGACTTGCTGAAAAACAACCGAACCGGCTGGTCGTCGACGTTCAAGGCGTTGGCTACGAGCTACAGGTTCCGCTGTCGACGTTCTATGGGTTGGGGGAGGTCGGGTCTGAGGTCTCGCTTCGGGTCCATACCCATGTCCGAGAGGACGCGCTGGCCCTGTTTGGATTCGCCACCCGGCTCGAGTTGGATCTGTTTGAGCGGCTCATCGGCATCAGTGGAGTCGGTCCGCGACTCGCGCTCGCCGTGCTGTCGGGAATCGAGCCTCCAGAGCTGGTTCGCGCCGTTCGGGCGGGCGACGTCGTTCGGCTGACCAAGATTCCCGGGGTCGGGAAGAAGACCGCAGAACGGATCGGGTTGGAGCTGAAGGATCGGTTGCCGGCCACCCTGGATATCGAAACAGATACGGATGAGGTCGGCCCACCGGACGGCAAGCTTCGAGACGACGTCCTCTCGGCTCTCCTCAACCTTGGATATCATCGTCCGCTCGCAGAGCGGGCGGTTGAGGCGGCCCTGACGTCGACGGCCGGCGCGGAAGGCTTCGAGCACGCCTTACGGCAGGCGCTCAGAGAGCTGGCCAAGTAGCGATCATGTCATCAGACAGAATCGTCAGTTCCGTGAAGACCGAGGAGGAGGCCCAGTATGAGGCCGGCCTACGGCCGCGGACGCTCAACGACTACATAGGACAGGACCGCGTTCGCGAGAACCTCACCGTGTCAATCACCGCCGCTCGGAACCGCAATGAGGCGCTGGACCACGTTCTGCTGTACGGTCCGCCGGGGCTCGGGAAGACGACCCTGGCATATGTCGTTGCGCAGGAGCTCGGTGTTCAGGCCCGCGCGACTGCCGGCCCCGTGCTGGAGAAACCCGGCGACCTCGCCGCGTTGCTGACGAATCTCAAAGAGCGCGAAGTGCTTTTCATCGACGAGATCCATCGGATGAGTCCGGTGATCGAGGAGATCCTCTACCCGGCCATGGAGGACTACGAGCTCGATATCATGATCGGCCAAGGTCCGGGAGCGCGTTCGGTCAAGGTGCCGTTGCAGCGATTCACGCTGATCGGAGCCACAACGCGCGCGGGACTCCTCACGTCGCCGCTCCGTGCCCGTTTTGGCATCGTCCACAGGCTCGACTTCTACACCGACGACGATCTGCGTGAGATCGTGCTGCGCTCCGCTCGCATCCTCAACGTCCCGATTGACGAGCCGGCCACCCGGGAGATCGCCCGTCGGTCCCGCGGGACACCGCGAGTGGCGAATCGACTCCTCCGCAGAGTGCGCGACTACGCAGAAGTACGGGCCGACGGCGCCATCGATATCGAAGTGGCGAGAGGCGCCATGGCGATGCTCGAGGTCGACGACAATGGCTTCGATGAGTCGGACCGGCGACTCCTGATGGCCATCATCGACAAGTTTGGCGGCGGCCCTGTGGGTCTCAACAGTCTGGCCGCAGCGATCAGCGAAGAAAAGGAGGCCATCGAGGACATCTACGAACCGTTTCTGATTCAGGCCGGCTTTCTTGACCGCACCCCGCGGGGTCGGGTTGCCACCCCTCGCGCCTACGACTACTTCGGCCTGTCGGCTCCGGAGCGTAACTCGCGGCTATGGTGAGTCGGAGTACTATCTGCCGTCAATCATCGACGATACCGGGCCCCCACCAGTGCCGAAGCGAACGCGCGTAACCACCACGGGACGTGGAGGACGATTGGCCGGAGGCGGTACGTTGCGACAGGCGCGGATCGCGTCGCTGGCGACCTACGTTCCGCCACGCGTGCTCACCAACGCCGACCTCGAAAAGATGGTGGAGACCTCCAACGAATGGATTCTCAAGCGGACCGGAATTCGAGAGCGCCACATCGTTGAGCCCGGCATTGCAACCTCAGACCTTGCCAAGGAGGCCGCGCTGTCGGCGATCACCCAGGCCGGTCTTTGCCCTGAGGATATCGGCTTCATTGTCGTCGCGACCACCACGCCCGACATGTTCTTTCCGAGCACCGCCTGCCTCGTCCAGGCCAAGATCGGGGCGGTCAACGCATGGGGATTCGACCTCGGCGCGGCCTGCTCCGGTTTCACCTACGGCCTGACGACAGCAGCGCAGATGGTCGTGAGTGGGTCTCACGACCACGCCCTCGTGATCGGTGCCGACGTGATGTCGTCGATCATCGACTATGAGGACCGTGCCACCTGTGTGTTGTTCGGTGACGGTGCCGGCGCAGCCGTGGTCTCGCCTGCGACTGACGAAGGGTTGGGTATCGTTGACTTCGCCCATGAGATCGATGGCAAAGGCGGCCCCGCCTTGTGTATGCCTGCGGGCGGGAGCCTCCGTCCCGCGTCCCACGAGACGGTTGAGCAGCGGATGCACTACGTCCACCAGGAGGGGGCCACGGTCTTCAAGTTTGCCGTTCGAAAGACCGAGGAGATCTGCGGGAAGGTCTTGGCGCAAAACGGTATCGGGGCCGATGACGTCGATCTGTTCGTGTCCCACCAGGCCAACCGTCGGATTATCGAGAGCGCCGCCGAGCGCCTCGGGCTCGACCGGAACAAGATCGTGATCAATATCGAGCGTTTCGGGAACACTACGGCCGCGACCATTCCTCTGGCGTTGTCTGATGCCATCGCCGCAGGCCGCTTGAAGAAGGGTCACCGCGTTCTTCTGACGTCGGTGGGGGCCGGATTCACGGTCGGCGCCGTCCTGCTGCAGTGGGCGTATTAAGAGAACTAGTGTCCCGACCGCGAATCACGCAGTCGGGACACTAAAGCGCTTTTCATGACCGTGTGGTGCCCGGATAGCCGCAGTGTCGAAAGTAATTGCGGCATTCCTCGGGGCTGAAGTGCGGCAGACAGGCGCCGAGGAAAGGCCAGAGGGTTTCGGTGGATCGACAGCGGGCGGCGCGCACGAGGGCTTTGAGCTTCGCGAAGCAGAGTTCAATGGGATTGAGGTCCGGACTGTAGGGCGGCAGATAGCAGAGCGTGGCGCCGACGCGCTCGATCGCCTGGCGGACGCCGGCCACTTTGTGTGCGCTGAGGTTATCGGCGATGACGATGTCCCCGGGATGCAGGGTGGGCACGAGGATCTGTTCGATATAGGCGAGGAAGCTCGCCCCGTCGATGGCGCCGTCGAAGACCCCGGGCGCGGTCAGGCCAGTCACCCGCAGCGCTGCGAGAAACGTACTGGTCTGCCACCGGGCGCACGGCGCGTGGTCGTGGACGCGGGCCCCGCGGAGGGCCCGACCATACCGCCGCAGGAGATTGTTCGTCATGCCGGTTTCATCGAGAAAAACCAGGCGTGTCGGATCCCAGGTCGGCGCGGCGGCGTGCCACACGACCCGCGCGGCCGCGACGTCAGGTCGATCGTGTTCGGAGGGCCGGACCGTTTTTTTTGACGGTCACGTCCAGAGCCGCCACCGCGCGCCAGATCGTCGCCAGACTGGCCGGCGTGCCGAGCGCGTCCTTCAGCTCGGCTACGGTGCGATCCGGTTGCTCCGCGATCAGCGCGGCCAGGGTGTGCAGGTGCGGCTCCAACATCCGGCGCCGCCCGTGCCGCTGGACGCGCGGCGCGACTTCGCCCGTCTCCCGCCGACGCTGCTTCAACAGCCGCACCCACGACCCGCTCACGCGGTACTTCACCGCAACGTCCGCGGCCTTCATCCCGGCATCACTGTCGAGCAGGGCCCGTTCTCGGAGATCCATCGAATAGGCTTGCATCGGTCCTCCTGCATTGGTGCATGCAGAAGTACCACGACGAGCCCAAGCAGTACAAGGGCTATCTGAAAAGCGCTTTAGGAGACTGGAGGCAGACTCCTGTCCCCCGGAGCTCCGCTTTTGTCGACTCTGGTTTCTGATCTCGACTTCGACCTTCCGCCCGAGCTGATTGCCCAGGAGGCATCACCGGAACGGGACCGGTCTCGACTCCTGTGCGTCGATCGAGCCACGCAGACGCGGACCCATCACCGTGTCGATGATCTGCCACGACTGTTGAGGTCGGGCGACCTTCTGGTTGTCAACGACTCCCGGGTATTCCCGGCGCGCCTGCTTGGCCGCCGGGACCCGCGCGGCGGCACGGTCGAGTGCCTGCTCCTCGCTCGACTTGATGAGAATCGCTGGGACGTCCTGATTCACCCGGGGCAGAAGATGAAGGTCGGGGCTCGAGCTGTTTTTGGCGCAGGGGATGACCAGCTACATCTCGAGGTGCTGGAGCGGCATTTTCACGGTCGTCGAACCGTCAGACTGCACGCCACCGGACCACGAGATGTCGACACCGTCGTCGACCGGATCGGCCAGACACCGCTCCCACCGTATATCAAGCGCCCGGCCGACCCCGCCGACCGCGAGCGGTATCAGACCATTTTTGCCAAGGCACGAGGCTCGATCGCCGCGCCAACCGCCGGCCTGCACTTCACCCCGGGACTGATGACGCGCCTCGCCTCGGCCGGTATCGACCGGACGGAGGTAACGCTGCACGTCGGCTACGGGACGTTCCAGCCGATTCGGGTCGAGCGGGTCGAGGACCATCAGGTGGCGACCGAGCGGTTTGAGATGTCGGCCACGGCGGCAGAACGGATCAACGCGGCGCTCGATGAGGGCCGAAGAGTTGTGGCGGTGGGAACGACCACCA
>CBDBHJ010000002.1:0-35419 GCA_965205435.1 Vicinamibacterales bacterium | reverse complement strand
TCAACCACAGGGTGACGTCGCCTCGCTGGACCAGTGCTCGGTCGTACGCCGGCCAGTTTCCGACGCGGTATTTCGTTTTGTACCTGGGATGCACTCTCGACTTCACGTCGAGAGCATGCCCCTTCGGCCGTCACGATGGCCAGGGCCGCGACGAACACTTGTTTCCGCGCACCAACGCCGCGTGTTGGACAGCCGCCAGGACAGCACCGTGCGGCTCGCCCAGTCCATCACGGCGACCAGATACAGAAAGCCCCGCTGCAGGGGAATGTCGGTGACATCCGTGCACCACACGTGGTTCGGCCGTGTGATCGGCAAATCGCGCAGCAGGTAGGGATAAATCCGGTGCGCCGGGTGCGGCTGAGACGTCCGGGGCCGCTGGAAGAGCGCGTGCACCCCCAGCCGCCGCATCAGGCGGCGCACCCGCTTGCGAGAGACCGTGTCGCCCTGCCGGCGGAGCCAGCGTGTCATCTGACGCGAACCGAAAAACGGCGTCTCCAAGAACTGCTCGTCGATCAACCGCATCAGGCGCAGGGTCAACGGGGTCTCGCCCGTGCCCTCGTCGGAGAACGACGAGCGGGCGATCGACACCAAGCGGCACTGCCGTACGATGCTGAGCCGTGGGTGGTTGGGATCGACCATCTCGACTCTCCGGCCGCGGCTCAACGACCGAAGGCCTTCGACAAAAAATCCCGCTCGATGACGAGTTCTCCGATCTTGGCCCGCAGCTCCCTGACCTCGGTCTCCCGAGAGGCCTCCTGCCGCTCGTGGTTCTCCGAGAAGCCGACCAGCACCGTCTGTCGAGCCTTCTTCTTCCAGTTGGCAATCAGGTTCGGATGCACATCGTAGCGGGCCGCCAGTTCCGCCATCGTCGCTTCCTCGCGAAGCGCCTCCACCGCGACCTTCGTCTTCAGCTCAGCCGGAGAACGCCGTCTCTTCCGTGGCATGCCAGACTCCTTCTCCTTGGTCTGGATCCCACCTTAACAACCTGTCCGAATTTCGGGGTCCACCTCTGGGTGTCATCCTCCGCACATCCACCAGACACGTCTCCCTCCCTCCTCCTCTCATAGAGGCGGCGAAGGCCCTGCCAAGATGTCAGTTGATACCCGTCGTTGCGGGCTTGATTGATGGTGCGAAAAGGGGGATTCGAACCCCCACGCCCTTGTGAGGCACAAGCTCCTGAGGTGCGGGAATTTGGTGATCAGATGCGGTCCCGTCGTACGCGATCCTGATCAGACGTGATCACAAGTGGGCGCCTCGAACGGAATTCACAGCACACTGTCGCACATTCCTCCGCGCGGGAAAGAACGTACCTGAGGTGTCGCTCCTGTCATATCGCTGCACACCGAGTGGGCCATCTACTCCCCATCCCCTGGCTCTTGCCATATGATCGGCCCGGGCTAGTTTCGATCGCTTCGGTCAGCCATGGCTCTCAGTATCGGCTCCCGACTCGGCCGGTGCGACGTGACCGACCCGATTGGCGACGGTGGGATGGGACAGGTCCTGAGATCTATCGGCACTGGGGGGGGACCGCACCGTCGCCATCAACGTTAGGGATACGGTCCAGGTGGCGTGTTGGGGATTGGTCGCAGCGTTGCTGCTGACCGGAACGGTCCGCGCCCAGCAATCTCCTGTCCCCACGCAAGCCTCCGTGCCAGAGGAGGAGTCGCTGCCGGTGTACGAGGGCCCCCCACCCCCGGCGCTCCCCGAGACGATCGCCCGCGATGCGGCTGGGAGGGTGACCGTGCGGGCCGTGCGCGTCAGTGAACCTTTGAGCATCGACGGTGTCCTCGACGAGCGGGTGTATCACGAGGTCCTCCCGGCCGGCGGATTTATCCAGGCGGAACCGTCGGAGGGCATGCTGGCCACGGAGCAGACCGACGTGTGGATCCTGTTCGACGACGACAACCTGTACATCGGCGCCCGGTGCTGGGACTCCGCGCCCGAGTCCGAGTGGGTGGTCAACGAGATGCGCCGCGACAACTTTGGCATCTTTCGGAATGACAGCTTCAGCTTTCTCCTCGACACGTTCTACGACCGCCGCAACGGGATCATTTTCAACATCAACGCGATCGGCGGCCGCTTGGACGCCCAGTTGTTTGATGAGCGGAATTTCAACCCGGATTGGAACCCGATATGGGAGACCCGGGCGGGACGTTTCGAGGGCGGCTGGACGGTTGAAGTGGCGCTCCCGTTCAAGTCGTTGCGGTACCGACCGGGTCGGGCCCAGGTCTGGGATCTCAACGTCCGCCGGGGCGTGCGGCGATTGAACGAGAGCTCGTATCTGGCGCCGCTGCCAGCCGAGCAGGGTCAACAGGGCCTCTTCATGGCCTCGCTGGCGGCCGCCTTGGTCGGACTGGAGGTGCCGGATAGTGGCCGGACGCTCGAGATCAAGCCGTACGTGATCGCCGACCTGACGAGCGACCGGGCGCGCGACATCTCCAATGACCCGAGCGGCGATCTCGGCCTCGATGTGAAGTACGGCGTCACCGATGGGCTGGTGGCCGACCTCACGGTGAACACTGATTTTGCGCAGGTCGAAGCCGACGAGCAACAGGTCAACCTCACGCGGTTCAGCTTGTTCTTTCCCGAGAAGCGCGAGTTCTTCCTGGAGAACCAGGGAATCTTCACCTTTGGGGGGGCCGGCGCCGGGGCGTTTGGCGGAGGAGGCACGATGCCGGTGCTGTTCTACAGCCGGCAGATTGGGTTGAGCCGGGGCCAGGAAGTGCCGATTGATGTCGGGGGGCGCCTGACCGGCCGGGTGGGCGCGTTCAGCCTCGGGGTGTTGAACATCCAGACGGACGACTTGCCAGAGGCCGGGGCGGTGGCGACCAATTTTTCGGTCGTCCGGGTGCGCCGCGACTTGCTGCGGCGGAGTAGCGTCGGCGCCCTGTTCACAGGGCGGTCGGTCTCGACCTCGACCACAGGCACGGGGTCGGCCGAGACCTACGGGATCGATGGGCTCTTCTCGTTCTACGACAATCTAAACATCAATACCTACTGGGCCAAGACGACGACACCGGGGTTGCGTCAGGACGACCTCAGCTACCGTGGGCAGCTCGACTACACCGGTGACCGCTATGGCGTACAGCTCGAGTACCTGGTGGTGGGGGACCACTTCAATCCGGAGGTGGGGTTTCTCCTCCGCGATGATTTCGAGCGCAGCGTCGGGTCGTTCCGGTTCAGCCCGCGGCCGCAGTCGATTGACTCCATTCGCAAGCTGACGTGGGAAGGGCGGCTCGCCTACATCACGAACCGGGCGGGGATGCTGGAGACCCGGGAGGCCCAGGGTCAGTTTGGCATCGAGTTCGAGAACAGCGACCAGTTCAACGCGACGTACACCCGGAGCTACGAGTTTCTGGAGCGGCCGTTCCGGATTGCCCCCGGGGTGATCATTCCGGTGGGCGGCTATGGCTTTCAGGATGTCCAGACCGGCTTCACGTTTGGGCTGCAGCGGCGGTTGTCGGGGGGGGTCTCGGTGCAGCATGGGAGCTTCTTCAGTGGGGACAAGACGACGGTGGGCGTCAACCAGGGCCGGGTGGAGCTGACGCCGCAGTTGTCGCTGGAGCCGAGCTATGCGTACAACCGGGTGGACCTGCCGGAGGGGCTGTTTACGACGCACCTGGTGCGGACGCGGACGACCTACACAATGACGCCGTTGATGTTCGTCAGTGCGCTGGTGCAGTACAACTCGAGCACCGACTCGTTGAGCACCAACCTGCGCCTGCGGTGGGAGTACACGCCGGGGAGCGAGCTGTTTATCGTCTACAACGAGGACCGCGACACGGACGTCCTGATGCCCGACCGGTTCTCAGCGATCCGGAATCGAGCCTTTGTGGTCAAGGTGAATCGACTGTTTCGATTCTGACGTGGAGTAGCCGCCTTTGACATGCGGGGCGTGTCATCTACCGCACATTCACCGCACACTCCTCCTTCCCTCCTCCTCTAATAGAGGTAGCGAAGCGCTACGAAGCGCGGGTGAAGATGTCCGTTGAGGCCCGTCGTTACGGGCTTGATTGATGGTGCGGAAGGGGGGATTCGGCGAGTCGAGTCCTGCCTCGTACCACCCAGTTAGAAGGCCTCCTGATCCGGCACGTTGAGTGTCGCTCCAGTGCGGAAGCGCGTCGGAAGATCCGGGTTCGCAATGAACGGGACGCCGTAGGCGATGGCATCGGCCGCGCCGCTCGCCACGGCCTCATGGCCCGTCGCCGCATCGAAGCCCCCGTTTAGGATGAGGACGTGGTCGAAGGCGGTCCGGAGGTGCGGATGGACGCTCGGCCCTTCGGCACCGAACGCGTGTCCCGGCGGTGCCTCGACCACATGCAGGTAGGCGATGCCGCGTCGGCTGAGCTCTCGTGCGCCATACGTAAAGGTGGCCACGGGATCGCTGTCGCGCATGCTGTTGAACGAGACGTACGGGGAGACGCGGATACCCGTGCGCGATGCACCGATCTCGTTGATGACCGCTTGTGTGACCTGGAGCGGGAAGCGCCACCGGCGGTCGATCGAACCGCCGAAGTCGTCCCGACGTCGATTCGACGCGTCGCGAATGAACTGATCGAGCAGGTAGCCGTTGGCGGCGTGGATCGCGCGTCGGGCGGCTCGAGCATAGTCTTCGGCGATGCCGGGCAGCTCGTTGACCGTGAGGGCTCGCGGCACCACGAACGGTTTCATGCCCGCTGTCGTACGGGCCTGGCCCGCAGCGGCCACGGCGGATGGCCCGACCGGTCGGCCGCCGGCGACGAAGTCTGGATGCGACACGCGGCCGGTGTGCCAGAGCTGTAGGAAGATGCGGCCGCCGGCGCGGTGTACAGCGTCGGTGATGGGCTTCCACGCCTCCACGTGCCTCGGGGTGAAGATGCCGGGGGCATTGAGCCAGCCGACCCCCTGCGCGGAGATGGCGGTCGCCTCCGAGACGATCAAGCCGGCCGAGGCGCGCTGCGCATAGTACACGGCCATGATGTCAGTCGGCGTCCCATCGGGGTCGGCCCGGCCCCGGGTCAAGGGAGCCATGAAGACGCGGTGCGGTAGTACGTAGGGTCCCAGCTGAATCGAGTCGAACAGCGTCGGGGTGGGGAGTGGACTGTGTTGGACGGTCATGTTCTTCCTCCGCGATTCACAGGATGTTCGTGCCTAGAGCGGATTTCATGAGGTCGTAGCGACCGAATAGCCGCAATGTCGAAAGTAGTTGCGGCACTCGGCCGGATCATAGCCAGGTACGGCGGCGCCAATTGTGTCCCACAGGACCTCCCGTGTGCGACAGCGGGCCTTGCGCAAGATCGCCTTCAGCTTCGCAAACGCCAGCTCAATCGGATTGAAGTCAGGACTGTATTTCGGCAGAAACCAGAGTTGCGCGCCGACGGCTTCGATCGCTCGTCGCACCGCGGGGCTCTTGTGACACGAGAGGTTGTCCATGATGACGATGTCGCCAGGCGCGAGCGTTGGCGTCAGGACTTGCTCGATGTAGGCCAGAAAACTGGCGCCGTCGATCGGGCCATCAAACACGGCTGGCGCGGTGAGGCCTGTCACGCGCAACGCCCCGAGAAACGTCGTGGTGTGCCAGCGGCCATCCGGCGTGTGGTCGGGGACCCGGGCGCCGGACAGCCCGCGGCCATAGCGGCGAATCAGATCGGTCCGCACACCACTCTCATCGAGAAACACGAGGCGCGCGGGATCGAGCGTCGGCGCCGCGGCGCGCCAGGCCGTGCGGGCGCGGCGGACGTCAGCGCGATCGTGTTCCGACGCGTGCACCGTTTTTTTTAAACCGGAAGCCGAGCCGTTTGATCGTGCGGCACAGCGTGGGGAGACTCGCCGGCGTGCGCAGGGCCTCCTGTAATTCGGCCATCGTGCGATCCGGCTGCTCGCGGATCAAGGCCGCCAGCTCCGTGAGCTGGGCGTGGAGGATCCGCGGGCGCCAGCGGGTTTGCTTGCGAGGCGCCACCTCGCCGGTTTCGCGCCGACGCTGCTTCAGCCGATCGACCCACGCGCGACTGACGGAGTACTTCTCGGCGAGTTCGTCCGACGGTAACCCCGCGTCCGCATCGCGCAGCACCCGGAGTCGTAGATCCATCGAGTACGCGGCCATAGCTACCTCCTGCGCCACAGGAGTACCACGACCGCGTACTACGTACAAGTGCAATTCGCTTTAGGGTCACGTGATCTCGTAACACCTGTTTCAACTGTCCGCTTCGCTCGCGACGCCTTCAGGGTGCAGATGGAAGACCTTGCTCATGATTTTCCACTGGCCATCTACTTTCAGCATCGTGAACAAGTCGGTGTACCGGGCACCGGACCAGTTGTCGAGCTCGAGCCGTACGGTGGCTACCGTCTCGACGAGATCGATATTGGCGATCCGGGCGTTGAGCTCCTTCGCTGGACCATTCCCGTCACTCCAGTCAAACAGCAGCTGGATCGGGCCGCCGAAGAGGTCGGCACCGGCATAGCCGAAGATCGTCGCGTCCTTGTGGAAGGCGGGTTTCATGTCGTCGCCTTTGCCGGATTTCGCGCCATCGATGTAGTGCTGGACAGCCTTGGCGATGGCGTCCTCCTCGTTCACGTTGGTGGGTGCAGTAGTCATGAGTCTCACTCCTCGCGTCATGTTGAACACATTCGGGTTGACGATTTTCCGCGGCTTCACGCGGCCCAGGGCAGTAACGACACACTTCCCGTGAGCTGATTGCTCGCGACCAGGCGGTGCGCTTCTGTCACATCCTTTAGCGGTAGCGCACGGTCGAGGATTGGTCGGAGCCGACCGGCCTTGACCTGTTCGAGCGCCCAACGTAGGTCCTCGATGTCGCCGGCGAGCGCACCCCGAATCTGCTTCTGCCCGAAGAAGAAGTTGCGAATGTCGAAGGTGACCTCGGTACCGCCCATGAACCCGACCGGCACCACGATGCCCTGAGGCCGTGTGGCGTCCAGAACCTGGGAGAACTGCGGTCCGCCAACGAAGTCCACCGCGACGTCGACACCCTTGCCGCCAGTCCAGGACTGGATCTGGTCTGCCAGACTCTTCTCGGTCGCGTTGATGACCAGGTCCGCGCCGAGGTCGCGCAACGCGTCGACCTTGTTGTCGCTCCGCGTCGTAGCCGCGACCTTCGCGCCGAGTGCCTTCGCGACCTGCACGGTGAACGACCCGGCCCCGGACGAGCCGGCCGTGACGAGGACGTGGTCGCCCGGTTTGGCCTCGCCGACCACCTTGACGGCCCGAACGGCGGTGAGTACCGCCACGGGCAGGGCCGCGACCTGCTCGGCTGGGAGACCCGTCTCGTCCTTCACGACCCAGCGTGCGGGGATCTCCTGATACTGCGCGTAACTCCCTGGTCTGGACAGACCGGAGACGCCGAAGCTCGGTGCGGCGCTGTTCGGGTGGATGTCGGCGTCGTCCGGGTCGTCTGGGTACCCCGTCATGGGAACCACGCGATCACCGACGCGCAGCGTGTCGACGCCCGGGCCAACCTCGGCAATTTCGCCCGCCGCGTCCGTCCCCAGGATGTGTGGGAACTGAAGGTCGGGGACGACGGAACCTTCCCGGATGTAGTGGTCGAATCGGTTCACCCCGGCGGCGAGAATCTTGACCAGCACATGGCCGGGCCGCGGCGTCGGTGTGTCAACCTCCTCGATGGTGAAGACGGTGGGGTCTCCAAACTCTCGAATGATGGCGGCTTTCATGTCTTCCTCCTTAAGAAAAGACCGGGTGTCCGGTCTCGGTTTACTCATTAAGTCTATCTACTAGTAGGTAGACTCGATGGTCAAAAAAAATCACTCCCGCGGCGTCAAGCTCGCTTTCATCTGCTGGAGGACACGTCGTGCCTTGTTCGGGCCGTTGGCGCGCCCGTACTGCATCGCGCCCTGCGCGGCCGAAAACAGGAGCGCGGCTTGATCATCAGGCGACCCTGGGAACTCCATGACACCGAGGTCACGGCCCCGCTTGATCACGTTGCGGATCCAGCCAATCACGAACTGGACCAACGCCCCCATCGACTTCCCCATGGTCTCGGGTACGACGTTGAACTCGGACTGGACCGAGCCAGCGGCGCAGATACGGTCACGCGTCTTGACGATCCCGAGCACCATCTGCAGGTATCCCTCGAGCTGAACCCACGGGTCGTCAGACTTCGCGCTCGCGCTGTCGAGAATCGCACGGACCTCAGTGTTGTACTGCTCAGCCACGGCCTTCCCGAGGTCCTCCTTGGAGCGGAAGTGGTGGTGAATGCTCGCCTTGGTGATGCCAAGCCGGTCGGACAGGTCCTGATAGCTGAATGCGCTGTAGCCGCGGGTCTGCACGAGCTCGGTGGCGACCTCCAGAATCTGCTCTTTGCGGTCCATCGCGTAATACTCTACCAACTAGTTGGTAGAGTGTCAAGTCACTTCTTCCAACGGTCAGATCGCCAACTCGCCGAGACAAAAGCAGGCCAGGTGTCGGAGTCCTGGCGCTGGCGGCAAACACCATCTGCTTCGCTCTCCTCTGGAGGCACCGAACCTCTGACATTAACTTCAGGTCCACATGGCTCTGCTCACGCAATGACCTGGTGGCTAACAGCGCCGTCATCATGGCGGCGTTCTTCGTCGCTCGACTTCAGAGCGTGTGGCCTGATGTCCTCGTAGGGGTCGGCATCGCGGGTCTGTTCCTCTGGACCGCGTTCGGCGTGTTGCGCGATGCAATGTCCACACTACGACAGACTGGAGCGCGAGACACGTCCTTCGAGAACGCCTGAGACGTTCAGAGCGGTCCACGAGCGGGTTGCTCAACCGACTTTCGCCATGGTTCAGATCCACTTGCGCTGACGCGAATCCTCGTAGGCGACCACTGTCTATGGGGTGGTCACCGGCGCTTGACCCGGCCCCTCAGCGCCGTATGATGGGCGTGTTCGTCGATACGACAGGAGACGAGATGGCGAGACGGAGTGGGACAATCAAGCGACTGATGAGTGACAAAGGCTTCGGGTTCGTGGCGTCGGAAGACGGTAGCGAGTACTTCTTCCATCAGTCCACCTGTAGCGGCGTGGAGTTCCACGAGCTTCATGAGGGTCAAGCCGTTGCCTTTGATGAGGGCCAGGGACCGAAAGGCCCGCGAGCGAAAAACGTCACACTGGCCTGAGAGCGTGTCCCGGTGAATTGATCAATGCCGCTACAACCCGGGTCTTTGGGCCCGGCACCACCCCTCGGCGGCGTCGATCTTAAGCTGGCGGTCAAGCTGTGGTCGTTTTGTCCACTGCTTGCCCCGCCGACTACCCCAGCAGTTCTATGACCTCGATCAGCCTCGATGAGGCGTATACTGGCGCTACCTCTGTTCTCCAACCCAGGGAGGGCTAGTGTTACGCGCTCCAGGCGTACGGTTCGGCTCGTCAGTAAACGCACCCACCCGAAGTCTGCTCCACGAAGAACCGTGTTCCGGGGCCACGACCCTCTGAAAACGAGAAAGTGACGTATGCCGTCGCGTACCAACCCTGTGCCCCTCGTCATCACTGCAACCTCCACGGTGCTCTGGGAACTTCAGAAGAGCGGCCTGCGGCTCACGTGTTCTGCCCGCCGCACCCCCCATGGCCTCCGGTTGGGGGAATCGATCGACGAGGGAGACCCGTTCATCCAGGTGACCGTGAGGACGACGGAGCAACTCCGGGCGTTGGCCGAGAAGTGTCGCCGAGAGGACATCGAAGCCGGATGGGCCGATGCGGCTGACTAGTCGTCCTACGGGGCATGCACGCCAGCCGGAGCTGCCAGCACATACGCGGTTGGCACTGTCGGTCATTGAGTGTGCCGTGAAAGATATTCAGGGTTGCGATGCATCGCGCCAAAGAAGCGCAGCCACGTTCTTGAATGGATCAGCGGGGTTTTACTTTTGGACACATGTGCTTGAGCAAGATTCGCACTGGCTGTTGCGCGCACTCCGAGCGAGGTTGCAAAGGGATTCGCCGCGAGCGTTTGAGCGCCTCTCTCAACGACTCGGTCATTACGACGTGACTGCCCTGATCGGCGAGGGGGGACGGGCGACCGTCAAGGCAAGGTGTCCGAGAAGAAGAGTCCACCCGCTCGACGAAAGATGAGTGCGAAAGCGAGGAAGGCTGCGAGCACGAACGAAGGCTTTCTGGGCGAACAAGAAGGCTCAAACAGGAGAGTGGTCGTCCGTCCATGCGGCCAAGACGGGAGACCCGGCCGCGAAAGGAGAACAGAGCCATGACGATGAAGGGGTTAGCCGTTCTCAGTTCTGTGACATGTATGTTGTGCGGGTGCGTGGAGCGCACGCCGGAGATGCAACTGATCCACGACGCGGCGGAGGCGATCGGCGGCGAAGACACCATCGTCGATACCGAAACCCTTCTCCTGGAGGGCGACGGAGAACAGTATCGCCTGGGGCAGAACTCAACTCCCAGCGGTTCCCTGACCCACTGGCAATTGGATGAATACCGCCACGAGATCGACCTCGTGAACGATCAGTCGCGTGTGATTCAGGTGCGAACGTCGAGGTACGAGACCGGAAACCCGATGCTGCGGGAAGAGCAGACCTTCGGAGTCGATGGCGACACGGCGTACAACATCTCGGAGGATGGCACCGTCACTCGCGCCTCGGCGCAAGCCGCACTGGAACGTCGAGCGGACCACTATCATCACCCGGTCGCTCTCATACAACTTGCGCTGGCCGAGGGCACGACGGTGGGCAACCTGCGGCAGCAAGATGGCCAAGACGCCGTCGACATCATGTCGCTGTCCGGGGAAACGTACACGATGTCTGTTGATCCAGAGACAAGATTCCCGAGCCAGATCGTCTCCACGAGGTACAACACCAACCTGGGGGACGTTACGCTGACGACACAGTTCGAGGACTACTGGGAGACCGGGGGACTTGGTGGCTTCCAGGCGCGGCTAACAATGCCGCGGCGAATTTCGGTCGCGACGGATGAATTCACCACGCGGGAGCTTCGTGTCACGACCACGCCGGACGCGGAGCTCGGTGACCTCAGCGCGCCAGAGGAAGCGCGGTCTGCGCCGCCTCCAGAGTTTCGAGCCGATGTGCAAGTGGAAGAGATTGGCGACGGACTCTGGCTGCTGGCAGGACAGTCCCACCACAGCGCGCTTGTCGAATTCGATGAGTTTCTGGTGCTGGTCGAGGCACCTCAGCACGATGCACGCACTCTCGCCGTCATCGAGAAGGCGCGCGAGCTTGAGCCCGACAAGCCTCTTCGATACGTTGTAAACACCCACCATCACTTCGACCATTCAGGCGGCATTCGGGCCGCGGTCTCCGCGGGATTGACGGTCATCACGCACACAGGGAACGCCGAGTTCTACGAGGACATCGTGCGACGACCGCACACGCTCCAGTCCGACGCGTTGGCGCGTACGCCGCAGGAACTCAGCATGGAGCTGGTGGGCAACGAAGTCTACGAGTTGAGCGACGGCCGCCGCACGATGCAGATCGCACGCATGCGTCTCGGCTCGCACGCGGATGCGATGCTCGTGGCCTATCTTCCCCGAGAGCGGATTCTGATCGAGGCCGATGCCTATACGCCGAACGCGAGGGTGGCGCCGTTCGCCGGCGATTTGCTCGAGGCGATCAACGACTTTGAGTGGCAAGTCGACCGGATCGTGCCGCTCCACGGCGCCGTCACGGAGATGGCGAGGCTGCAGGAGACGGTGGAGGCGGAGGCAAACCGACGATAGCTCCCTCAGCGCTCATTCCGTCACCGCCAAGATCGGCGAAGGCGGTATGGGGGAGGTGTATCGAGCGAGAGACACCAAGCTGGATCGGGACGTGGCACTCAAAGTCCTGCCGCAAGCTTTCACGGACGATCCTGACGGCATCGTCGTGACTGATCACGAGGAATGACTACCGCCAGCTTCACGGTGCCGCTATTTCACGCGGCCGCCCATGCGTCGTCGGCCACGTCTTCTAATAGTTCGACGGCGTAGGCGATCGTATCGGGGCCCACCGCTGATGCTCGAACCAGCCGGCCGAGATAGTTCTTCCCCTTCACGGAGACGCGAGCGGAGATATTGCCTCGGGCGAGTAGAAGGAGGCCTCGATGGCTCGCATTTAGGGCCTGCCCCGAGAGTACTGCCCCATCGGTCGCGAGAATGACGGAGAAGGTAACTGCTTGGCGTTCGGTGGTGCGACGTTCAATGGCGCTCATAGGTTCCTCGCTTCCTCGAGATTGTTGGTAGGAAGAGACGACGACGAGTTCACGATGGTGCGAACATGAGCAAATTGCGTGCCCACCGTAGGGCCGATTGGAACACGTCTTGCCAGGAATGAGTTCAGAGCTGAGAAACGTGCTCGACCGACCCGCAGTGCTCCAAGGGCCAATGGAGAGTACGCAGTCGCAGCTCATTCAAGTAGGGGTGTGGCTAGCCAATGGATTAGCCATGCGGTCAGGGCGTTGGCCAGCCGAACTCACCGGCGGGTGCCGCTGCCGTGAAGTCTTGAAGCCCGCTTCACATCTACCGGGTGCACCACGTTGCACCGCCCGAAGCGTACGCACGCTTTCTGCGGCCTTCCGACCGGCAAAGACGATCCAGAGGTGGACCCCATCCTTTGGACAGGTTTGCGTCACAGCTAAGGTGGAATCCGGGTTCATGATTCACGCGACCTTGGGCTGACGGGAGACGGGGCGTAGCCCCGGGCTCCGAGCAACCCCTCCGTTAGTGTACGCCTCCTGCGGCGTCCGGTCGTCGAGCGCAGAGTGCGGTCGGCGCTCGTTGTAGAAGTCCATCCACGAGCTGATCCCACTCCGGGCCTCGGAGCCGGTGGCAAACTCGGACAGGTAGACGCATTCGTACTTGAGTGAGCGCCATAGCCGCTCGATGAACACGTTGTCCATCCAGCGGCCCTTGCCGTCCATCGAGATGCGAATGCCCGCCTCCGTGAGCACGTCGGTAAAGTCGACGCTAGTGAATTGGCTACCCTGGTCGCTGTTGAAGATCTCCGGAGGGCCATCACGCTCGAGCGCCGCGTGCAAGGCCTCGACGCAGAAGCGCGCATCGAGCGTGTTGGACAGCCGCCAGGACAGCACCGTGCGGCTCGCCCAGTCCATCACGGCGACCAGATACAGAAAGCCCCGCTGCAGGGGAATGTCGGTGACATCCGTGCACCACACGTGGTTCGGCCGTGTGATCGGCAAATCGCGCAGCAGGTAGGGATAAATCCGGTGCGCCGGGTGCGGCTGAGACGTCCGGGGCCGCTGGAAGAGCGCGTGCACCCTCAGCCGCCGCATCAGGCGGCGCACCCGCTTGCGAGAGACCGTGTCGCCCTGCCGGCGGAGCCAGCGTGTCATCTGACGCGAACCGAAAAACGGCGTCTCCAAGAACTGCTCGTCGATCAACCGCATCAGGCGCAGGGTCAACGGGGTCTCGCCCGTGCCCTCGTCGGAGAACGACGAGCGGGCGATCGACACCAAGCGGCACTGCCGTACGATGCTGAGCCGTGGGTGGTTGGGATCGACCATCTCGACTCTCCGGCCGCGGCTCAACGACCGAAGGCCTTCGACAAAAAATCCCGCTCGATGACGAGTTCTCCGATCTTGGCCCGCAGCTCCCTGACCTCGGTCTCCCGAGAGGCCTCCTGCCGCTCGTGGTTCTCCGAGAAGCCGACCAGCACCGTCTGTCGAGCCTTCTTCTTCCAGTTGGCAATCAGGTTCGGATGCACATCGTAGCGGGCCGCCAGTTCCGCCATCGTCGCTTCCTCGCGAAGCGCCTCCAACGCGACCTTCGTCTTCAGCTCAGCCGGAGAACGCCGTCTCTTCCGTGGCATGCCAGACTCCTTCTCCTTGGTCTGGATCCCACCTTAACAACCTGTCCGAATTTCGGGGTCCACCTCTCCTGACCACCAACCAGGAGTTTGAACCCCCCCAGCATCCGTACGTGCGCTTTTTGAAGCGCCTCTCATACTCGCCAACCACCACAGTGTCGCTTCTGTCCTATCGATGCACACGAACTGACTTCTGTAGCTCGCTATTCCTCCGCCAGCACCTATAATGCAGCATTGTCAGGTTAACTCTCCGCGCGGCACAATGCCGGGATGCACCCTCGTCGATCCCGCTACCTTCGGCATCGCTTTCCGCCTGAAATCATCAACCACGCCGTGTGGTTGTACCACCGATACTGCCTGAGCTTCCGGGATGTCGAGGATCTGCTGGCCGAACGGGGAATCATCGTGTCGTACGAAACGGTTCGGCAGTGGTGCGGGAAGTTCGGCCTTGACTACGCGCGGCGGTTGAAGCGCCGACAAGGTCGACTCGGAGATACGTGGTTCCTGGACGAAGTCTTCGTAGGGATCAACGGTCAGCGCCAGTATCTCTGGCGCGCGGTGGACCAAGACGGTGACCTGATCGACATCCTCGTCCAACCCCGCCGGGACGCGCGTGCGGCGCGGCGATTCTTTCGGCGGCTCTTGAAGAGTCAGCGACAGGAACCGGTGCGGCTCGTGACCGACAAGCTGGGCAGCTACCGGATCGCACATCGGGACATCATGCCCGTAGGGTGCGTTTAATCGGCCGAGGTCCGGCCGGTGCTCATGGCCATAAGAACCCTCTAAAAGGTGACAAAAAGCGGCCGAAGTCTGACGAATCAGCGTCGGCCCATTAATGGCACACTACGGGGTGGCGGTACGGTGATGCGGACCAACCTGCTGAAACGACGTCGGTTGTGCGACGTCCTTGCACTGTCTTGCCGGAATCTGAAAATTGTCGCGTCGTGGGCCTTCTGGATCTGTCGCAAGCTCGGCACCAGTGAGCAGACCCCGTAAGGTGCGTTTAATCGGCCGAGGTCAGGTCAGTGCTGGTCGAGTTTCCCAAGTAGTCTCAGGCCATGCCGCCTGCGCTGCAGTTCCTTGTCCTCACGTTCGCTGGCTGGGTGAACCGCCGCCAAGACGATCTGATCGAGTATCTCCGGGAGGAGAATCGGGTCCTCCGGGAGCACCTGGGCCGTCGGCGGCTTCGCTTGACCGATGCTCAGCGCCGTCGACTCGCCGTGCGCGGCAAGAAGCTCGGACGGCGAGTCTTAACGCAGGTCGCTGGCATCGTCACACCGGACACGATCCTTCGCTGGTACCGGAACCTGATCGGGGAGAAATACGACGGCAGCGCCTGCTGCGGTCGAGGACGGCCGATGACGCGCAGCGAAATCGCCGCGCTGGTGGTCCGCATGGCGGTCGAGAATCCAGAGTGGGAGTACACCCGGATCCGCGGGGCGCTCTCGAACCTTGGCCACGCGATCGCCCGGACCACGGTGAAGCGGATCCTGCGGGACCACGGGATCGCTCTGGCGCCCGAGCGGAGCCGGCGCATGCCCTGGAAGACGTTCCTGCAGGCGCACTGGGAGGGCCTCGCGGCCTGCGACCTGTTCACCGTCGAGGTGCTCACGCTGACCGGGCTCCGGCGGTACCTGGTCTTCTTCGTGATCAGGCTGCAGTCCCGCCGCGTGACCATCGCCGGGATCCATCCGCAGCCGTACGGCGCGTGGATGGAGCAGATGGCCCGCAATCTGACGGACCCGGTCGATGGCTGTTTGCGACGCGCCCGCTATCTGATTCACGACCGCGACCCGCTCTACACGCGGGTCTTTGGCGAGATTCTCGAGGGCGGGGGTGTTCAGGCGATTCGGCTCCCGCCGAAGAGTCCCAATCTCAACGCCTATGCCGAGCGGTTCGTCCGCTCTATTAAAGAGGAGTGTCTCAGTCGTGTCGTCCCCCTCGGCGAGGGGGACTTGCGTCTCCTCGTGCGCGAGTACGTCGAACACTACCACCGCGAGCGAAACCACCAGGGACTCGACAACCAGCTCCTGCAACGACCGCCACCGCCGGTGAGCCTGTCCGCCGCCGTTCGGCGGCGGGAGCGTCTCGGCGGACTACTCAATTTCTACCACCGGGAGGCCGCATGAGTGGTCGGCCGATTAAACGCACCTTACGACCTCGAACACGGTTAGAAGGAGCTACTCGTCGAGACCGGCAAGCCGGCGCACGAGAGCAATGGCGCGTCGGCCGTCGTAGCTGCGTGCGACCATCTGCTTCTCGGCTTCGAGTGACCCTTCGGCGTGAACCGCCAAGACCTCTTGGTAGGCGCCGAACTCCGATGCGACGAGGTTCTTGACGAACGCCAGGGCCTTGAGTCGGTCCCCGCCGGAAACGCCGTGGCCCGCGTAGTATTTGTTGTAGTACTTCGCCGTCTCCTCAGACTCTAGATCCTCGGCGCCTGGACCGGTCACGAGAGCCCCGCCAGCGATGTCCTGCACGTTCCGAACCGCGTCGTGATAGCCGTGAGCGAAATGGTATTTTGCCATGTTCACATACATCGTATTCGGGGCGACGATCCCCTCCTCGCGAGGACATCCCATCATGGCCGCGTAGTGCGTCAGCCCCCTCAACGTCTCGGCATAGCAGATTAGCTGTACCAGCTTCTCGCGGACGTGGCCAGCCTTGGCGATCCCGTTCATGTCGGCCATCACCAGGGCGGATCCGACCATCGCATCGACAAGTGGAAGCTTGTAGGAGATCGCCGTGAAGCGATGATGCTCGACGAAGCCCAACGCAAGCGGACCGGCGAACTCGTGCTCGCCAGCCAGAAAGACACGATCCCAAGGGACGAAGACGTCGTCAAACACCGTTGTCGTCTCCATCATCTTGTGTCGGGCGCTGATAGGAAGCTCGGTGTCCGAGGTCTGCGGACCGTGGGAATCGAACGCCGACGCGAGCAAGACGAGACCTGGAGTGTCGATCGGGAGCGCGAAGCTCAGGGCATAGTCCTTGTCGGTCTCACGCATGGCGCGTGTCGGTAACACGATCAGCTCGTTGGCGTTTGTGCTGACCGAGGTGTGCGCTTTGGCTCCCCGGACGACGATTCCATCGCTTCGACGCTCAACGATGTGGACATACAGATCCGGATCATCCTGGGACGACGGCCCGAGCGAGCGGTCCCCTTTGACGTCGGTCTGGGCTACCGCCACCGCCAGGTCGCTGTCGCGGCAGCGCTCGTAGTACGCCTGGACACGCTTGGCGTACTCGGTGCCGTGTTGCCTGTCGATTGCCGGCGAGACACGCAGTAGCCCGGCCAACGCATCCGTGCCGATCTCTTTGATCAACACGACGAGAGTCGCCCCTTCTGTCGTGGCAAGCTCGATAAGCTCGCGTCGTTTCATGAGGTGGTCCGCCGAACGCGGGACTTGATAGTAGCGGGAATATTCGCCGGCGCCGTCGTCCACAACACAGAGATCCCGGTGCGCGGGATCATGGGCGAGGGTGTAGTCGATGGCGGCATGCTTCGCCGCGAGACCAATCACGGGGTGGGTCGTGACATCCGAGACACGCGCGCCGCGATAGTAGACAGTGCGTCCGTCGCGCAGACTCTCCAGATACTCGTCAGCAGTGCGTAGCGGCACGATCAGTCGATCCGTGGCAATGCGAGCGGTTTAGACGAACGGGTATTGTCAAGTTAAGCAGAATCGGCTGACCGCCCCCCAACATGCCCGGTTCACGACAGGACTCGAGCCCATCATCTTGGGTGTCGGCCAGCCGAGTTTGCGTTAACTTGACAGAGCCCTCACGCAATAGTCCTAGGCTTCGCGAACCGTCTCCTAGTACCAGGGACTCGTCATGAAGTCGTTGAAGACTCCCCGGGCCCTGTGGGCGAGTTCTTTGGCGGTCGGCTCGTCTAGCTTCCCGAGGTTTCTGACGCTGACGAGCGGTTGCCCCGGTGCGTGCCAGATGTCAATGATCTCCAGGGCCTCGGGGAACTCCTGTCCCAGGGCCCGTTCCAGTAGAATGACAAACTGCTCGGGCCGCTTCGAAGGACTGCTCGGATCAAGCTCGAAATCCAGACTGGGTAGCGGGGCCGGTGGGTTTGCCATGGGGAACCTGTGCGTGGCGAATTGTTAGTCAGGCCCGTAATCCGGTGAGCGTATCAAGTTTTGCGATCGTGGGGGAGGTCGCTAGGATGTGCCGATGCGCGACCTGCTCATCCTGCTCGTCCACCTGATCGTCACCCTCGCTCGGTTGATGGGCCCCGGCGGTCTGCGGTCTGTCGTCGCCGAGTCGCTTCTGGTCAAGCAGCAATTGCTCATCCTCAATCGCTCGCGACAGCGGGCGCCGAACCTCCGCGCGACGGATCGAATCCTCGCTGGCGTGTGTGCGCTCTTCATGCGTCCGGCCCGCGTGCTCCGCTCGGCCGTCGTGCTCAGACCATCGACGATCCTCGATTTCCATCGGATGCTGCGTCGCCACAAATACCGCTGGCTGTTTTCCCCCAGGCGCCGCCGCACCGGTCCCAAAGGGCCGTCCCAGGCCCTGGTGGACGCCATTGTGGCGATGAAGCGGCGCAATCCCAGGTGGGGCTGTCCGCGGATCGCCCAACAGATCGGTCTGGCCTTCGAGATCCAGATCGACAAGGACGTGGTCCGCCGAGTGCTCGCCACTTACGGGAGGCATCAGCATGGCATCGCAGCGGATCGAAGACACGTTGCAGCTTCTGCGGTCTCAGTACGCGGATACGCCGGGGCTCTCCCTGACACCCGCCGAGGTGGCGCGGCACTTCGTTCTCGACCGGACCACCGCCGGCGTACTCCTCCGGGCGCTGGAACACTCACGCTTCCTCGAGCGTACTTCGGATGGACGGTTCACCTTGGCGCGTCATCCAGGCCGCGTTGTCGAGAGCTAGAGACATCTCGTAGATCGCAGCCCTAGACATCTTCCTGGAATCTCGGCGTGGTCCACGCGCCGCTTCAAGCCCACCAGCGCATCGTGAACCTTTCTATGCGCCTCGAGGACGCTCTCGAACAGCTTGCGCCCGACCGGAACCGTGGGATGTCACCGCGAGCGCCGTGTACGCATCAGAGACGGACGGGTGTAGCCAGACTCCGGCGTCGAGAGGGCTACACCTTCGGCTGCGCCTTCCTCGTACTCGTCCTTAAGGCCGCGTTTGATCTCACCGCAGAAACCTCGCGTCACATCGTCGTCCCGGCCGGGTACAAACTTGGCCCCGCCCAGGAGCTGAAGCAACTTGCTCAGCCGATCCTGGTGCCATTCGAGGCGCTCGATGCAGTGCTGCTCGTCAGGTGTCATCGCGTCTCACAGAAGGGCCGGGGGGGGGTCCGTGTTGTGCCCCGCGCCGTTGTCTGCTCCTCGTGGTTCGGCTGCGTGCCGGGACGGTTGGGCTTGCGGAGGTTCATTTCGCTCCCTCCGCCTGAATCTGACTTTCCCTGACGACGAGATAGGCTTCAACAAGCCCACACAACCCCGGTTCAGCTTCGTATCAGTGGCCTGATAGACCTGGCCCATCCCACCCTCGCCAATGAGGGCGGTCACATCGTAGTGGCCGAGTCGGGAGCCGACTTGCAGGGCCATAGGCTGTAATGGAACGACCGACGCGGATCAGCCCGCATTATAAGCACATCCGACGGCGCCGAACGCCAGACGGCACGGTCAAACGGACGGCGAGCAGATCCGACCCAGGCGAAACCCTCGGTCGCGGAGGGCGGGAACCAGCAGGGCGGCTGCCTCTGCGGCATACTGGCGTTCGGCGCTGGGGTCGAGGTGGTGACCGTCGTGCAGCACAATGATGTCGCCGTCCGACACGCGATCGGCAAGTCGTTCGGCGAGCGCCCTCGGCTCGGGCGCCCGAAACCAGGTAAAGTCCCAGAGTCCCCATCCCCACCCAACCAGCGCGTGGTCGATCGACGCGAGCCCCGCCAACATCGACCAGCTGCGCCACCCGGCATGCGGTCGAAACACCGGGCACGGTCGGTCCCCAACCACTCCCTCGATCCGGTCGGCCATCTCGGTCAGGAGCTGGGCGAGGTCGTCGGGCGGCAGGGCCGCCAGCACACGCGTGTGGGAATGAAGCCCAACCGCGTGCCCTTCGGCAAACATCCGACGCAGGATGGGTGCCGTGTCTTCGGTCACGTAGCGTTCGATCACAAAGAAGGTCGCGACGGCATTTGTCGCGGCGAGCGTGTCGAGCAGACCGGGCGTCGCGGTCGGGTTCGGTCCGTCATCGAATGTCAGATACACCGTCGGCGCAGCGTCCTGCTGAGGCATGCTCCAGATCGTCGTGGCAGGCCCGATGGAGTCAAAGATGAACGGGAAGGGAGCGACCTGAGCCAGGAGGAGTAACGCCATTCCGATGGCGGCGAAGAGGGCAAGAAACATCCCGGACTGAGAATAGCCTCGGTCCGAAGGTTTCGCCAGACGGAAGCGGTGATACAGCCAGACCCGTGTGCATCGAGCGCGCTTGATGCTCCGTCGGGAGATGGCCCGTAGCCTTCCGACTCACCACCAGGCGATCCTCCCCCATGCCGCCTTCGCCGATCTTGGCGGTGACGGCATACGGGCCGAGGGTGGTGCCCGGTTCAAGTGGCATCTGGTGGAGACGTGTTGCCGCCTACGACGTGAGTGAGCTGGGCGGCTGCCGGCGCGGTTCCCTGGCTTCGGGACGAGAGAATGGGTCAACCGAAGTCCGGCCATGCCCCACAGCCGGCCCAGCGCCCCGATTCTACCAGAGGCCGGACGAAGTGGGGGTTGAATTGGTGGCGACCGGCGCCTACGGAAGCCGACTCGGGTCTCTAGAGGATGTTTGCGATGCGCCCCGTCGCCGTCAGGGGTGTAGGTCCGGGTCTACGTTGGCAGGGAGCGGTGGCTCTTGTCCGTAAGCGATGCACTGGCGGTCAGTGCGACACCGGGGTGCAAATCATCTTGCCATGACGGTAGGGGGGGATGCTCCGCAGGGGACGCGTAATCTGATTGACCTGGTTCGCGCTGAAGACCAGAAGTTCGTCGCTCAGACACTGAGTGCAATAGAACCGCCCCCGGTGGTTGGTAAGGAAGGTTTCGATGAGATCGCCGTCCACGTCCAGGTAATCGGCCCGAATCGCCCGCCGGGTGAAAAGGTCCGCCTGGGGGGACTCGACGGGGGTCGATCACCACCAGACGAGTGTCCGCTGTGTGGGGCGCGGCCGAGGTAGTACACCTGGCGGTTGTGCGCTCTAGCTGTCGTCGTAGTAGGAGTTGAGTCTTGTGGTTCGCTGTGACAAGCGACGATGGCGCCGGCGGACGTTCGCGTGTATGAATTGACCGAACCGCCCCTTGGTTCTCGGTGGTACGTTCGGTTCCGTCAGTCGGAACGTGCCGCTGAGACAAAGTTCAGCAGTGGCCAATTCTTGCCTCCGCTCGTCGTCTGTACTAGCCACCCTACTGCAAGATGGCCCGTGCGGATGGGAAGATGACGACGAGGAGTTAGCAGGACACAGGGCGGGGGGCGCAAGGCCCTCGCCTTTAGGAGGGTTTCCACGGCCTCGGAGCACCGGCCGGACCTCGGCCGATTAAACGCACCCTACGCGGTCAGGGTTGCCAATTCTCCGATACGGTAGCCCTTGCTCAATCCAGCCACTCATATGAGTATGCACCCTGGAGTGGACTCCAGAGTCAAGTGTCTTTTTCTCGGTCTGCGTTGTCATGACGGTATTGTCAAGTTAGGCAGAATCGGGCTGACCGACCCCCAACGTGCCCCGGTCACGACAGGACTCAAGCCCATCATCTTGGAGGTCGGTCAGCCGAGTTTTTGTTAACTTGACTGTGAGCATCATTCCGCTGCCTGCCGAGGTCGCTCGGTGACACTGGTGGGTGCCGGCGGGTGGTGGCCTGACCCGCAACTTGACTGACCTACGGTCCTCGCTACTGATCTGTCGGTCATCGTTCGTCGGCGATGGACACGGCAACCCGTCTGACCGGATGGGCCGTGACCCAATAGGGGCCTGCGGCAACGTCGACCCATCACAGTCCTGTCCGCCCATCCGGCCGACGCATCAGCACCCGAGGAGGCCACCCGGTGACGAACCACAGGACTATCCAGCCCCACGCGCGGAAGGTGATCGTCGGCGTGGACACCCACAAGCACGTCCACGTGGCCGTGGCGATCGACACGTGGGGGATCCGCCTCGGCGATCGATCGTGTGCGGCCGACTCAGACGGCTACCAACAGCTGATCACCTGGGCCGAGCGTCACGGACGTGTCGCCGCGTTCGGCATCGAGGGCACCGGCAGCTACGGGGCGGGACTCGCGCGCGCGGTCCGGCGAGCCGGGCACCAGGTGCTCGAAGTGAACCGGGGCGACCGGCGCACCCGTCGAATCGCCGGGAAGTCCGACACCGTGGATGCCGAGACCGCCGCGCGGTCGGTCCTGGCTGGCCAATCGACCGCTATCCCGAAGACCGCGGACGGGGCGGTCGAGATGATGCGCCACCTCAAGGTCGCGCGCCGGACGGCGGTCAACGCCCGCACCTCGGCGATGATCACGCGGAAGCCGATCGTCGTCACCGCGCCGCCCGCGCTGCGAGAGCCCCTCCACCCGCTCGCCGACCAGGCGCTCCTCAAACGCTGGCGCGGATGGCGCTGCGGCACGATCGATACGCCGACCGCCTCGGCGAAACATACCCTCCGGGCGCTCGCCCGTCGCTGGTTCGCTCTCTCCGTCGAGATCGTGGACCACGACCGTCACCTGGGTCGACTCACCACCCAGACCTCGCCGACGCTGCGTGAGGGCTTGGGCATCGGTGCCGACACCGCCGCCGAGATGCTGATCATCTTTGGCGACAACCCCGATCGGATTCATTCGGAAGCCGCCTTCGCCACGCTCTGCGGGGCCTGCCCCATCCCGGCTTCGTCCGGGATGACGACGGGCCGCCACCGCCTCTACCGCGGCGGGCATCGACAGGCTAACGCCGCGCTCCACCGGGCCGTCATCGTGCGGATGCGGTACCACTCACCAACCCTCAACGACGTCGAACGACGCACCGCTGAAGGGCGGCCCAAACGGGAGATCATCCGCTGTCTCAAACGCTTTCTCGCCCGCGAGATCTTTCAGCGCGTGATGGCAGACTACCGAGCGCGCCAAGCCGCAGACTTGGCTGCGTGAACGACTGTCTTGACATATAGGGGCGTCAGTGCCCCCACAGGTCTGGTGCGCTTGGGGGTCATCCTGGCGGTCTGGTTTTTCTTGGGCAGCCTAGTGTGAGCGCTCCGCCGCCTTCGTACCCCGTTTGGCGACCAGAATCCCTGCGCTTTTCTCAGCCGCCTCTCGAACCAGGACACCCATCTTGGGGTGGCTTGGCTCCATATCGACGTGCACGCCGTGCTCCAGCAGCGTCTCGCTGCAGATGGGACCTATCGAGGCAACCATTGCGTGCACGAGGGCTTTTCGTAGCCCGTCTTCCAACTGCATCTCGGTTGCAATCGCAAATAGGTGCGGCACCTGAACCGACGTCGTGAACAGGACAACATCCGCCCGCCCTTCGGTGATGTCGCGGATCGCCTGCCGTAGCGGTCCGGTGTCCTCGGGCAACTCCCACTGGTAGACTGGTACCGGGGCTACTTGAGCGCGACGATCCCGAAGTCCTTGGATCAATGCCAGGTTCGGCTTGCCGTATTCCTGTACGGCGACCCGCAGACCTGCACGCACAGGAGCGATCGCCTTCAATAGTTCCCGCCAGGTGTTTGGCTCCGGCACTTTCACATCAATAGGGACACGGAGTTCCTTGAGCGCTGCGACCGGTTTGGGTCCTCGTGCCACGACTGTAATCTTGGTCAACGCCTCGACGAATTCTTCTCGTCGGTAACGGGTTTCCACAACCTTTGTGAGTGCGCGGGTTCCCACACCGGTGAGGAAAATCATCATGTCGAATTGGCCGCTCAGTAGCGCGGCCGCGAAGCGGAGCGCGTGCTGGTTTCGCTTGATCGGCACCTCACGCATTGACGGAGCGACACGCGGAACACCGCCGTAGGATTCAATGAGGCGCGCCATCTCAACTGAGCGACGACTTTCAAGGGCAATCACTCGAACCCCATCAAATTCACGCCTTTGCGTCACGCGGCTCGGCATAGACTTCCAGCGGTTTCGGCTTGGCGAGAGTATAGCGCTCCGGATTTCCGAAGATTGGGAGCTGGAAGAGCGTGCGGCGGTTCTGGTGAGTGGTCGGCCGATTAAACGTAACCTACGGGGACTCCAATGTTCCATGCAGTCGCGGGTCGCCCCGGATGGATTCGAGTACCTTGAGGGTATCGCGGCGACTCACCTGCCCGATGACCCGCCCTTCGTCGTCGACCACAGGCAACTTCCGATACGCCCGGGTAAGAAACAGATGAACGATGTCGTACAAGCGTGCCGTTGGTCTGATCGATTCGGCCGGAGCACTCATATAGTCACTGACGTTCCCGCCCGCCCGGCAGGCCGTCCATCGCCCCGCCGCCGACGACCTTTAAGCAGTCCCGTTCCGTGAGCATGCCGAGGAGGACCCCGTTGTCATCAACGACTGGTGCGCCCGTGAGCTTGGACTTGAGGAGCTGTCGCGACGCCCGGTAGATGTTCAGGTCGGGCGAAAGCGTGGCTTCCGAACGAGCCATGATGTTTGCTGCCGTGATCGCGGCCATGATGTTCCCTCGCAGGCGTCACGTCGCGAACAGAGCGACGTCCGTTGCGCCAACGCCTCGAAGTCCCGGTCGCGGCATGCGTCCTCCTCGGGACCCGGCGGGACACAGCGTCTCGACCCCACCTATCGCTTCAGACGTCACCCTCACCACTCTTCCTTCTCGAAGTGGATCTGATTTCGCGCAGCGGTGAACTCGATGTCAGCCATCGCCTGCGGATTGCCGCAGCTCATGATCACTGTCGTGGAGGGGTCGAGCCGGTCGCGCAGCGCGGCGGCCGTCGAGTGTGCGGGTAACTGCGGTTTGGGGGTTCGCTTCAAGCCGTCCACAGCTCTGGCGAGGTCTCCCTTCCCGGCCTTGGCGTCCCTGAGCGTCTCCTCCTCTTTCGTCGGGAGTCCGAACACATGGCGAAGGACGTTGTTCGCCCGCCCTGTCCCTATCCCGGAGTCATCGAAGTCTCTCTGCGTTGGCCGGCTGACTGTCGGCAGATAGACAAAGTCGAAACTGCCTGCGTGTGCGATGTTCACAAGATCGTGGTGATAGGCGAGCTCTTCAAACGTGCGATTCCCATACAGAAGCGTGAAGCGACGTCCGTCACGACGCCCAAGGACAGCGGTGTGATGTAGCTGCTTCACCATGGAGATGAACGGCGCCACGCCGGTGCCGGTCGCAACCATCCACACGTCGTTCCGATTCGTGGCCCGGTCTTCCAGCGTAAAGCTACCGGTGATCCGGTCGAAGTAGGACACCTGGTTGTCGAACTCTGCATTCATCATTGAAAACCGAGCGCTCAGACGACCACTAACTCCGTGATCGCTCTCTAGCACGACGTAGAATTCAAGGTAACCGAATTCCTCCTGCTCCCAAGGCGCCGACGCGATGGAGTAGGAATGCGTCACTGGGCCCGTCTTCTGTCTTCCTGATTCGTCGAGATCGGGCCCATAGACAGGTTTTCCCTCTGGTGTGCTATCGACCTTTTTGGTGAGCCTGCAATCGTCGCGGCGCAGAGCGATGTACTGTCCCGCTTTCGACGGGGGAAACCGACTCCCCTCCTCAGGATGAAGCCGAAAAATCGTCAAGAGAGGGGAAAGCTCCCGCTTGTAAAGAATAGTGCCGACCTTGCGGCCTGCCATCAAGTCTTCCCTCTGCCGCCTCGGCGCGAGACAAGCCCTGCGTAGCTCCGGCTCCTACACCAGTGGTCTATCTAGCGCTATCTCGCTCAATGTGAGAGTCCCGGGCGAGCCACGTCAATCGGGCAGCGAGCCGGTCAGATTATCCGCCCAGGACGCCCTCGTCATCGACCCGGCGAGTCAGTTTGTGCTGGCAGTCGCCGCATACCCACATCGCTTCCGCTTCGTCGGTATCCTCCACCCGGAGTCGGCTGCCCTGCACACGCTCCTGTCCGCACAGGGCACAGGTTCGTAATTGGGAACGTGGCACAAAGCGGGTGAACCGTCCATCCCGCGTACGTGCCAGGAAGTGCGACTCTTCGACTCTTCGAGCGCGTGGACCAGGTTCCGAGCGGTCGGTGGATCGACGTTCAAGATCCGCGCTACTTCACCAGGCGTGAGGGAGAGACTGGGGATGGTCAAGAACTCAGACCGGAGCCGCTCCAACGTGTCCTCGATGTGATGAGATGCCATCGGGACCTCCTGTAAGGGGGATGTGTTGATCAACGCTACGCCGATCCACTAGATCCTGCAGGTGGATCCACTGTACCACAAAACCCCTTTGTTTCCGCCGCAACTTTCGCACCGATATTCCTGCTGCATTTTCATTGCACGCCAGTGCAGTCGTAGCTGGCTAGCACAGTCTCGATTGAGGAGTATACTGGCGCTACCTCTGTTCTCCAGCCAGCCCCAGGGAGGGCCAGTGCCACGCGTTCCAGGCGCTACGGTTCGGCTCGTCCGTGAAGCACCCACCCCGAAGTGTGCTCCACGAGGAACAGCGTGCCGGGCGACCCACTGAATACGAGGGAGTGAGGGATGCCGTCGCGCACCAACCCTGTACCCGTCGTCATCACTGCAACCCCCACCGTGCTCTGGGAACTTCAGAAGAGCGGCATGCGGCTCACGTGTTCTGCCCGCGGCATACCCCAGGGCCTCCGGTTGGAGGAATCGATCAACGAGGGAGCCTGTTCATCCAGGTGACCGCCATGACGACGGAGCAACTCCAGGCGTTGGCCGAGAAGTGTCGCCGAGAGGACATCGAGGCCGATGGACCGATGCGGCTGGTTAGTCGTCCTACGGGGCATGCACGGCGGGCAGAGCTTCCAGCACATACGCGGTTGGCACTGTCGGTCATTGAGCGTGCCGTCAGGGATATTCAGGGTTGCGACGCGTCACTCCAAAGAAGCGCAGCCACGTTCCTGAATGGATCAGAGGAGTTTTTCTTTTGGACACATGTGCTCGAGCAAGATTCGCACTGGCTGTTGCGCGCGCTCCGTGCGAGATTGCGTGAGGATTCGCCGCGAGCGTTTGGGCGACTCTCTCAACGACTCGGTCATTACGACGTGACGGCCCTGATCGGCGAAGGGGGATGGGCGAGCGCGACCGTCAAGACGAGGAGGAACAATCATGGCCGTTAACGTTCGTGCTTCTGTCCGACATGCTCTTAAACAGCTTCAGACGCAGCGCACAAGAATTGACCGTGAGATTGCGGCACTCGAAGAGGCGCTGGCTGCCCTGCAGGGAGTGTCGGGGCGCACGCCAGCCAAGAAGGCGCCCGAGAAGAAGAGTCCACGCGCTCGACGAACAATGAGTGCGAAAGCGAGGAAGGCTGCGAGCACGCGAATGATGGCGTTCTGGGCGGACAAGAAGGCTCAAACCGGGAAGTAGCGAAAAAGCGAATACCCCTGAACGTCGGCTGCCGACTCGGTGTGCTCCGTCACCGCCAAGATCGGCGAACGTGGGATCGTGTCCCGTGAGTTGGAGTAGAACATGACGCTTCAGACTGTCGGCGCTCTTACCGCTGAGGATCTCAGTACGATTCAGTCAAGCTCACACGAGTTTGCCAAGCATATGGTTGCGCACAACTTCGATGAGTTGGTGAAGCTCTACACGCACGACGCGGTCCTCATGCCACCTAATCACCCTGCAGTAGAGGGGCGGGATGCACTGTTGGCATGGCTAAAGACGTTCCCGAAAGCGAGTACGTTCTCACTCAGCATCAGCGACATCGGAGGATACGGGGACGTCGCGTACGTGCGAGGCCATGCCACGATGACGTTACACCCTGAGGGTGCCAGGGGGCCGGTCGAAGAAGTGATGAAGTACGTTGAGATTCGGAGAAGCAGGTAGACGGCTCTTGGCCGATGGCAGTGGACATCTTCAACTCTGACACCGAGTGATCCGGTCGGCTGTGTCATAGCGATGTCTCCTACGCCTGGAAGAGGGAGGCAATGGTGTCGAACGTACCGAATGTCATGGCGACGGATACCTAGTCCAGCCAGCCGGCACCCTGAATGGCTTGGGTGAGGGTGCGTAGTCGGGTCACCTTGAGTTCTACCATACCTTTCAGTCGGGAATGCTCTTGGGTGATCCCCCGCCAGCGGCACGGACGACGACGCGGCCGAATTCGGACACGGCCCGCGGCATTGTCAGGTTAACTCTCCGCGCGGCACAATGCCGGGATGAACACTCGTCGATCTCGCTACCTGAGGCATCGTTTTCCGCCCGAAATCATCAGCCACGCCGTCTGGCTCTACCACCGATACTGCCTGAGCTTCCGGGATGTTGAGGACTTGCTGGCCGAACGAGGCATCATCGTGTCCTACGAAAAGTTTCGGCAGTGGTGCGGGAAGTTCGGCCCCGACTACGCTCGGAAGTTGAAGCGACGACAAGGCCGACTCGGAGATACGTGGTTCCTGGACGAAGTCTTCGTGACGATCAACGGTCAGCGCCAATATCTCTGGCGCGCGGTAGATCAAGACGGTGACCTGATCGACATCCTCGTGCAACCCCATCGTGACGCGCAGGCAGCGCGGAGATTCTTTCGCCGACTGCTGAAGAGTCAACGACAGGAACCCGCGCGGGTCGTGACCGACAAGCTGGGTAGCTACCGCGTCGCCCATCGGGACGTCATGCCCTTAGTCACCCATGACACGACTCAATACGCGAACAATCGTGCCGAAGTCTCGCACCAACCGACGCGACAACGCGAACGTCAGATGCGCGGCTTCACGTCATCCGACCACGCGCAGCGGTTCTTACATGTGCACGGTGTCATTCAGAATCTGTTTCGGGTGGGCCGACACCTGCTGAGGTCGGCTCATCATCGGATGTTGCGAGCACGATCATTCACCGTGTGGGCCGAGGTGACCGCGGCCTGATCCTCTGATGAGCCCGCCTCATCCTGGTCCAGGCTCGTTAACTTGACTGTGAGCATGATCCCCCTGCCTGTCGGGGTCGCTCCATGACACCGGTGGGTGCCGGTGAGCGGTGGCCTGACCCTTAACTTGACTGACCTTTGGTCCTGGCTACTGATCTGTCGGTCATCGCCCACCGGCCACTCGTACGGCGGCCAGCTGACCGGATGGGCCGTGACCCAATAGGGGCCTGCTGCACCCACGGCCCGTCACAGTCCTGTCCGCCCACCCGGGCCAGCTCGGGCCGCAACCCGAGGAGGTATACCTGTGACCAACCGCATACCCACGCCGCCTGATGCGCGGACGGTGATCGTCGGCGTTGATACGCATACGCACGTCCACGTCGCGGTGGCGATCGACAGCTGGGGGAGCCGTCTCCGCGATCACGCGTTCGTTGTTGATTCGGGCGGCTACCAGGCGCTGATCACGTGGGCCGAGACCCACGGGCGGATTGACGCATTCGGCATCGAAGGCACCGGCAGCTATGGCGCCGGCCTGGCACGTGCGGTGCGCCGCGCGGGGCATCGGGTCGTGGAAGTGAATCGGGGCGACCGGCGCACGCGACGTGCCGCTGGCAAGTCCGACACCATCGACGCGGAGGTCGCCGCGCGGTCCGTACTGGCGGGACAGTCGACGGCCATCCCGAAGACCGCGGATGGTGCCGTCGAGATGATGCGCCAGCTGAAGATCACGCGGGATACCGCGGTGAAGGCGCGCACCACGGCGATGAACACGCTGAAGCAGATCATCGTGCACGCCCCGCCCGAACTGCGAGAAGCCCTCCACGACCTCACCGACCACGGCCTGCTCACGCGCTGCGCCGGACTCCGACCGGGCCCCCTCGACACGCCCACCGCGTCCGCCAAGTACACCCTCCGGGCCCTCGCCCGCCGCTGGATGGCTCTCACCGAGGAAATGGCGATACACGACCAGCACCTCGCGCGCCTCACGACCGAAACATCACCGACCCTCCGTGAGGGCTTCGGTGTGGGCGCCCACACCGCGGCCGAACTGCTGATCGTCTTCGGCGACAATCCCGACCGGATTCGTTCGGAAGCCGCCTTCGCGAAGCTCTGCGGTGCGTGTCCGCTCCCGGCCTCGTCCGGGATGACCACCGGCCGGCACCGGCTCAACCGGGGCGGCCACCGCCACGCCAACGCCGCCCTTTATCGAGCGGTCATCGTCCGCATGCGGTACCATCAGCCGACCGTTGATGACGTCGCACGCCGCACGGCGGACGGCCGAACCAAACGGGAGATCATCCGGTGCCTGAAACGTTTTCTCGCTCGCGAGATCTACCAGCGAGTCATGACCGATTTTCGCGCTCGCTAAGAGCTCATCCAGGCCGCTTAAAACGCGTGTCTTGACATATAGGGGCGTCAGCGCCTAGCGAAGTTCTGGTGAAGGTCTCAAAAAACTATTTGGACTAGCTCGCCGCAGCGCGACCTACGGAGGTCAGCCGGCCGGTGTGGCGGACGCGGCACCCTCATAGCTGGCAATCGAGACCTGTGCAGCTGTGCGCTCAGCCACCTGCATGAAGGCACGCGCCGCGGGTGACTCAGGTTCCGCGATCACAATCGGTATGCCGGTGTCGCTCCCGATACGAATAGGCTCGTAGATAGGCAGGTGCCCGAGAAATGGAACGTCGAGCTCCGCGGCAACGGCCTCGCCGCCACCCTTCCCGAAGATGGCGTGTTCGCAGCCGCAGCCCGGACAGACATAGGAGGACATGTTTTCGATCACACCGAGGGTTTGCACCTCGAGCTTGCGGTACATCGCCACCGCCCGCCGGCTGTCGGCGAGCGAGACACCCTGCGGTGTGGTGACAACGATCGCGCCCGCCACCGGCACCGTCTGCGTGAGGCTCAGCGCCACGTCCCCCGTCCCGGGCGGCATGTCAATCACGAGGTAGTCCAACTCACCCCACCGGACATCCTGAAAGAACTGCCGGACGACTCCATGGAGCATCGGGCCGCGCCAGATGATCGGGGCCTTGTCGTCAGTCAAGAAGCCCATCGAGACGACGCGAATCCCATATTTCTCGGCCGGCACGATCTTCTTGCCGTCGTTGGAGAGCTGCGTGTCGAGCCCGAGCATGATCGGCACGTTGGGGCCGTACACGTCCCCATCAATGATGCCGACACGCCCGCCATAGTGCGCCAGCGCCACCGCGAGATTGACCGCCACCGTCGTCTTCCCCACGCCACCCTTGCCCGCGCCCACGGCGATGATGTTCTTGATGCCGGGGATCGGGGCGCGACCGCTGTCCGGTGCCACCGCCGACCGGACGCTGGCCGTCATCTCCACGTCGACACTGGTCACACCACCCACCTGCGAGACCGCCGCCTGGGCCTGATCGCGCATCTGATCCTTCACCGGGCACGCGGGTGTCGTCAGCTCGATGGTGAATGAGACGCGCCCGTCGTCGATCGCCAGGTTCTTGACGAAACCCAGGCTGACGATATCCCGACCCAGGTCGGGGTCGGTGACCACCTTGAGCGCTTCCAGGACCGAGGACTCGCGAATCGCAGACATCACCACCTCACGGAATGCTCACACGGGAGGCGCGGCAGACGCTGGCACGTCAAACCATGCGCCCAGGGCTAGCCGGCCACCGCCGTCTTGGGGCAATGCGTGTCGAACGCCGCTGTCAACTGTGCGGCGATGTCCTGGGCTTCCTGGTTTTCGATCTGATGCCGCTCCATCATGTAGATCAACGTGCCGCCGCGCAGGAGCGCGATCGACGGAGACGAGGGCGGATATCCGGTGAAGTAGCCGCGTGCCCGCTCGGTGGCCTCCACGTCGCCGCCTGCGAACACGGTCGTCACTAGGTCCGGTTTGACGGCGTGTTGTAACGCCAAAGCGACGCCCGGGCGCGCCTTGCCCGCCGCGCACCCGCAGACGGAGTTCACAACGACCATGACGGTACCCGGTGTGTTCATGAGGGCCTCATCAACGTCGGCCGCCGACCGCAACTCTCGGACACCGTGGCGCGTGAGCTCTTCACGCATCGGGCCGATAAGGAATTCTGGATACACGGGACCCTCCTTGCTAGTCTGTCTCGCTGTTCACAATACCACGGCACCCGAGGCAGCAATCGTCAGCGTCTGACGTCGCTGAGAACTGACCCTCGAGTTGGCTGCCCGCGTCCGACAGGTCGCGCGACAGGGTCTCTGAAAGGGGCGGCGAGGTGAGACGCATTGTTCAGTTGGTCTGGATAAGATTCGGTGCCGCCAGCCAGTGCGGCAGCGAAGATCATCGTGACCGGCCGGACCCGCAGGTCCCGCACCCGCCCGTGCCACAGCCGCCGCCGCCGCACCCCCCACCGCAGCCGCCCGTCCCGCCCTTGCTGCTGCAACTGCTCTCGTTGGCGCATCCGGCGAACTGCTCACCCTTCGCGTTCGGCAGTTCGTACCGCAAACAGCACTTCAACCGACCGCATAAGCCCGACAGCCGAGAGGGGTTCAGGCTCAGGTGTTGCTGCTTGGCCATTTTGATCGAGATGGGCTCGAACCCCTGCAGCCACGTCGTGCAACAGAGGGGGCGCCCGCAGGTGCCATATCCGCCCAACAGCTTGGCCTCGTCGCGCGGACCGATCTGACGCATGTCGATCCGGCAGCGGAACTGCGACGCGAGCTCTCGCACGAGCTCCCGAAAATCGACGCGGGCCTCAGCGGTGAAATGAAACACGAGCCGCGGGTCGTCAAACTGCTGTTCGACCTTGACCAGCTTCATCGTCAACCCGCGCTCCTTGATTTTCATCACGCAGACCCGGTGGGCCTCGCGCTCGCGATGTTGTTGCTGCAGACGAGCCGCGACGTCCTGCGTCGAGGCGCGCCGCAGGACGCGGTTTGTCGATGCGGCCGACGGGACTCTCCGCGCAGCCAGCTGTGGCATTGACCGAGTGACGGTCCCATACGCACGGTGCTCGCCGCGCGTCACGACGACCGGCTCTCCTGGGTCGAGAGGAGGGTCGAAGTCGACCTCGGGAAGCAGAAAACGATGAACGCGCCCGACCGCATCGAATTTGACGCTCACAAATGGGCGTTGCAGCTCGGACATACTTTCATCCTATAGCTAGCACGCTAGCCGGTCTACTCACCGGTGGGCTAGCGTGTCGCTGGGCTGCGTTTCATGCCTGACCGACTGCCCGCTCGTCCGGAAGCGCGCTCCAGACGAGGACCTGTGGCACTCGGAGACATAACGCCTTAGGTATCGTCACGTGGGTAGCGTTCCCTCTTTCCACTGGGCCGGAGGATGGTATAGGCCGTTTTCGGGGCGGGATACGTCGTCCAAAAGTGGCGGCCGCATGCCAGGCAGGTCCAGAACTGATCGGGCGTCCAGGTTTGACCGGGACCTGGATCGGTGAGATCCATGAACGCGCCGCACCGTTGGCAACGCATCTGAAGGTCGACATCAGCCACTCCCCCCGATTCTAGCGCGGAGCCTTCAGAGTGCCCAGCCGAGCACGTACCGCGTGGCATGCGAGAGGCTAACCCTGTCGACCGTCGAGTCTAGCCTTCCCACGGCCCTTCGTCGTGTCCCCTCTCACTTGCGGGTGCGTTCTGCGAGCCAACTTCTTCCAGAGGGTGTCCACATCTGCCGCGTGGGACCCTCCTCTGGTTCTCTCGTCGGAGGGTAGCATCCGACTACTGACCGTCCGTTGCTGTTCCTGGGTTTCGTCACCGCACACGCACAGGCCTCTGTGTGCGTTGACCCGTCCCGGCTCCCTGCATACCATGCCTAGCGAAGCATCGAGCTCGGTCGGACCGCCTCCATAGACGTGGAGTGAGAATTGGACGACAGTCGTACAGTTGTGTGGTGCGTGGCACCCGACCGAGGAAGCGGAGCACGAGAGAGACATGCTCGGCGCTGACATCAGGCCAGCCCCGTGTCCCAAATGCGGGAACCCGTCGAGGCTTTTCACGCCCAACGCTCAGCGCGTGCCGTACGCGACCCCGCGGAGATACGAAGCGGCGTGGCAGTGCACCACCTGCGGGCACCTGGCGTTTCTGGCTCCCCGGCCGGATGCGGGACTGGAGCGTGACGACGCACGTTAGCCAGGCTAGAGGCATCGAACCCACAGACTTCCCAAGGAGGACCTCATGGCCAACAGGGGCACGCGGCGTCGATTTTCTGATTCCCGCAAAACGGTGGTGCTTCCGTCATCAAGTGTTGGCAAAGAGAGGTTAAGTTCTAATCATACACATACTTACGGTCGATTTTGACGCTGGCAACACCTCTGGTTGTGAAAACCTGGTCTAAGCGACTTGGTTAGAGGGAGATAAGGGCGAGAGAGCCCACAGTTGATGGCGGAAGCACCCAGTCGCGAGCGAACCCGTCTCGCCGCGATTCTCGTCCCGTACGTCGTGGACGAACAAAAGTACCCTGCTCGACCCGCGCGTCATGCGGCGGAGAGTGGGCGACGCCTTCGCCGATCTGGCCGAAGCGTTCGCGGACGCCCTGGCGGATCGGCTCGAGGGCCTCGAACCGGTTCCCGCGCTTGGCCGCATGCAGGCCGATGCACTCAGTCGTACAGTGATCGACGGCCACGAAGACGACCGCCGCCCCCTCGCCCACGGTCATCGTGGCGGTCATGTCCGTGCCCCACATCACGTCGGGCGCCGCGGTGGTGATGGTCCCATCGTGCGCCTTCGGCCCGTGCGCGTGGCCCGCGCGCTGCGGGGCTTGGAGGTCGTGCTCGCGCATCAACCGGCGTACCCGCTCCTGCGCGGTGCGGATCCCCGCGACCCGGAGCTTCGCCCAGGCCTTCCGGTACCCTTCACCATGAAAGGGCGACGCTTCGAGCACCCGGCGAATGTGGCCGACCAGGACGGTGTCCGAGGCGGCGCCGATCGGCCCACGCCGCCGACACGGTGCCGGGGACGTGGTCGTCTGCCGCCGCGCGTAGACGCTGGAGCGGGCGCAGTGCCACACGCGGCAGACACGCTGCACGCCATACGCCCGACGGGTGGAGATCGACTGGGCGCTACTCATCGCGTCGACCTCCGCCGGGCCAAAGGGACGTCGGCCTCCAGCTGGTCCACCTTCGCGTACAGGAGCTCGTTCTCCATCAACAGTTCGCCGATCTTGGCCTGCAGTCGACGATTGTCTTCGTCCCGGGCCTCCGTCGCGCGGCTCTTCAGGCCCGCCTGGCCCGCGGCCAAAAACTGATCCCGCCACTGCGAGGCCCGCGCCGCCGTGATTCCCAACTCTCGCGACACGGACTCGAGATCCTCCCCGCGCAGCAGACGCAGCACCACCGCGCGCTTGCGCCCGACCGAAAACCGCCCCCCACGGCCGCGCCCGGCGGCCCCTCCGGTCGCCCTCCGGGCTTCCTCCACCGCCGCCGAACCCTGATCTGGTTTCCCCATCTCGACACGCCTCCTGCGAGTACTCTCTCGCAATCAAGTGTCCAAGAAAACCCTAGGGCGCAGGAATGGCCACGTAAGCTTCCCCGTCAAGTCACTACTACCACCCGCCACCCCCTATCTATCGATGGCTCGCCGAGCAACCCCGGTGAAATTTGCGGTGGTCGAGCTCCCCTCCGACAGGGATCTCAACACGTTCTACCTCGTCTACTCGACCTATCACTGGAAGCCGCTGGTAAACGGGTTCGACGGAAGCTTCATCACGGCCTACCACCACAGGCTGCTCTT
>CBDBHJ010000001.1:0-18025 GCA_965205435.1 Vicinamibacterales bacterium | reverse complement strand
CCGTGATGAGCGCGTAGGTCGGTATGGTCGTGATCGTCTTGTCCCAGTTCTTCACTTTGACGGTCGTTAGTGCGACCTCTAGCACGTCGCCATCGGCGCCGGACTTCGGCATCTCGATCCAGTCACCCGGAGCCACCATCTGATTCGCGGAGAGCTGGATGCCGGCAACCACACCCAGGATCGCGTTCTTGAAGATCGACATCAGGACGGCCGTCATCGCGCCGAGACCGCCGAGCAGAAGACTGGGCGACTGACCGATGAGCAGCGATATCAGGGCGATCGCGGCGACGCTGTAGAGGATGAGCTTGAGTACCTGAACGACGGTCTTGATCGGCAGATCGCGCGAGGCCTTCGACGACTGCAAGATGTCGACCCCGGCATTCAACGCGCCGTCGATCGCGAGCAGGGTGACCAGAAGCATGTAGATGAGAGAGGCTCGTCTGACGACGACGATCCAGAGGTCGTACCCATCGAGGACCGGCTGGTCAAAGACGTAAATGACCAGTCACACGGCATGAGCGAGCACGGCACTGTCACGTTAACGAAAACTCGGTTGCCCCGATTCTGCCTAACGTGACAATACCGCTCAGTGGCTCGTGCTGGACGTCGGTTCGTTTGTGGTCACGTAGAGTTGCTGCGTGGGGTAGGCAAACTCTATCCCGGCCTCCTGGAATTCCTCGATCAGCCGAACATTCATGGACTGCTGCAGATCCATGTACGTGTTGTAATCGGGCCTCAGCACGTAATAGACGACTTCGTAGATGAGCGCGAAGTCGCCGAAGCTCTTGAAGTGGGCCCGGTCGAATCGCGCGTCCTGATGCTCGTCGATCACCCGCTTGATCATCGGCGAGATCGCCTTCACCTTCTCGACCGGGGTGTGGTACACCACTCCCAGGCTGAAGACAACTCGCCGCTCCTTCATCCGCTTATAGTTCTTGATCCGACTACTGGTCAGGTCGCTGTTGGAGAAGATCAGCTGCTCGCCGCCGAGGCTGCGGAGGCGTGTGGTCTTGAACCCTACCTGCTCCACGGTGCCGAGGAGATCGCCCACAATAATGAAGTCCCCGACCTGGAACGGCTTGTCCATGAAGATCGCGAACGAGCTGAACGCGTCCCCCAGCACTGATTGAGCGGCCAGGGCGACAGCCACGCCCCCGATGCCGAGGCTCGCCACGAACGCGGTGATATTGACCCCGAGGTTGTCGAAGACAAACAAGAGGGTCGCCGTCCAGATCATGAACCGGGCAAGCCAGATCATGTTCGTGAGCATCGCGGCGTGGGCCGGGTCCTTTTTCGCGGTCTGCTCGGTCCCTTTATGGATACCGTAAGCGGCGAACCCTTGGAGGACCTGCGCGACCTTGATCGCGAGAACGATGACGACGACGCCCTGCACCAGGCCGCCGAGGCTTTCTTGCAGGGTCAAGAAGAGGGTACTGAAATACAGCGCGGTGATCAGATAGACAGACGGTCCGACGACGCGTCGAAGCAGGTCATGGAGCAGATCATCAAGGTCGTTCGCCGTCCGCTGAGAGAGGGCCTTCAGGCGCCGCAGGATGATCGCCCTGGCAATCGGCAGGACGAGGAGGACGCCGAGGAAGACCGCGGCGGCGATCAGGTAGTCCTCGACTGTGTTCCCAAGAAAGTGGGTGTCCATCACGTCCAGGAGTGCCTGCATGTCCTTCCTTTCGTCGGCTCGTCGCAGGATGTTCTGCGCGTCTCTCGAGGTTTCTGAGGCGTCTTGTTCCCTCGCCATCCCTCACCACACGCCTGCGATTCGTCGATGAGACGTGGCCTCGTCGATTCGAGGGACGCGGGTCGTGGATGCTCAGGCACGGTCGCGACCGATTGGACTCGCCCGCCGCGGTGGCGCGAAGGGCGCCTGCTGGGAGCCGTCCCGTAGATGTGGATCAGCAGCGACGCTCGTCGGCCGGCATTCCACGGGGGGGGTGTCACTCGCTGATCTCGACCGTGTATTCCGCCCCGGTCTCTATCGTATGCGGCCCACACGACTGACCTCGCACGAAGAACGTCACGCGCAGGGGCTCGGCGGCGTGCTCACGCACGAACTCCACGTGCCCCCTAATATCTGAGTACTGATGGTGTGCGGTGTCCCGTCCCTGGGCGTCGGAGACGTGGGCCGCGACGTCTTGCCCTGTGACAGGATTGCCCTCTTCGTCCACGACGAACACGTGGACCGAGCTTGTGCCACGGATGTCCGATGTGGATTCGGTCACCTTAGCGGCCTAACCGCCTCTCGGCGCCTAATTGATGGGCCTGCGAGGCGATGACGGCGCCAACACCGCTCACTCGCGCCAAAGAATACCGAGCCGAAATCCAACACCATCGCCCGAGATGTACCATTGCTCTCCGTCGATGAATCCCGCGAGCTCTCTGACTCTGCGATTGAAGTATTCTGCGCCGACCACGAGGGCCGCTGATTCGCCGACAGGGATATTGACGTCGATGCCCACGTTCGCCATGAGCGTGTAGCTGCTGAATGTGAGCGTGCCAAGACGGCCCTGCGAGTACAGGCTAATAAAGCGTACTGGATACCACCGAAGGCCAGGCCCAACCGTCGGGACGAGGCTGAAGTCAGGGCTCGTGCCAAACGTCAGGTTGAGATTTGTCGTCACGAAGAGCCGGTCGTCGACAATGGGAAACTGGTTCTCCGCCATTGGGATGTCGGCGAACCAGTACCTGCCGTCCACGGGGATCGGGTTTCCCTCGCCCACGGATGATGTGGCGTTCGGGATTGAACGTACGGTGGTTCCCACGAGAAACGGCTCACTCGTCTGAGCAGATGCGGCGGCGCCCATGCCCAGACCCACAGAGACCGTCATCATGTACACAGCACCCAGTCGATTCATGGCTTTGCCCGTTGACTCCCGCTCGTGTTGACGGTCTGGTCTTCGGACGTTGAACTCTCCAGTTCACGTGCCGGTAGGCCGCACGTCCCATCGTACACCGCACCGGTGTACGGGCGTCGCGCAGACTCTCCGGTCAGGTGGATTGAGAACGCTCAGTCACGGGTGGGCAGGTCATGCACGGCTTGCGTGGCCGGCTCGATCATCTTGAAGGAGATCGTTCCCTTCGATGCGACCTGCACCCTCCCCTCGTGTTTCGACCTCCTCAGCACCTCTGGGTCGTGGTGCCAGAAGGCGGAGAGGTCTCCGCGCCGCACTCTCACATCCCGTCACGCTGGGCCATCACCAGCACGTGGTCGTTGTCATACGTGATGTGTGTCAGGTCGCGGAACGCCTGACGCACGCGCTGGCGGAAGGTGTCGATTGCCGCGCGGAGGGCGTCATCTGGATACAGTCTGAACGTCGAATAATGATAGTGCGTAGCTTGGTCGACAAGGCGCGACAACGATGTGGTGACTGTCCACGCGACCGTCTGGCTGCGAACCGACGTGAAGGCCCCGGTGGCCAGAAGGGCCGACCGCAGATCCTTGACGGCGTGGAGTCTCGTTTCTCGTGTGGCAAACTCGGGAAAATGGTGGCCCCAGATCGTGCGGCGGTTCTGTTCGGGGGTGCGCGTGTAGACGACGAGCTGGCCGGCCGGGGTGAGCACCCGCGACGCCTCGCCCGCAAACCGCGCGAGGTCGACGTGATGCACCGCGTTGAAGCAGGTCATGACGTCACAACTCGCGGTCCGGAGCGGGAGCGTTTCGACGGACGCGACCAGATGTCGCGCACGAAGACCGGTGTGTCCGTTGCGGATGCGCGCTTGCGTGAGCATCGCAGGACTCAGATCCAGCCCGATGGGCACAACCTCCACGGCGAGTGCTGCGGCGAGGCACTGACTGACCGCGTCCAGGTACCGCCCCGAGCCCGTGGCGACGTCCAGGAGCCGGACGGGCCTCCCCGGCTCCGCGCCCCGAGCCACCACCTCGCTGATGATACGCACGGCATCGAGATCCAGCTCGCGCAGCGTCCGGTACCGTGCCGACACCTGCGCGAAGTGCTCGCTCAATCGCCTCGTGCGGTCGCGATCATCTCCCTCAGGAGGTCTCAACGGTCAATCTCGGTGTATGTCCAGTGGCCATGAGTTGTCTGGGGAACGCCGGACCCGACGGGAAGGTCGATGCTGGGCGGTCAACGACAGGGAGCATCGATACTCTGGCACTCCTCTGTTGCTCTGTCAACGTGCCAGCTGGCCGACAGTGGGACCGGTGCTAGACTCCAGGTCCATGGACGCCACGTTCCTCTCCGACACCCAGAAGAATGTCATCAAGATCCGGGCTCAGATGATCCGCAACGCCGACGAAGAGCAGGCGGTTCGGCTCTTCACAACGATCGTCACGAACCTGGCGAGAGACCGGCGCGTATTGGATGCCGTTCTGGATTTGACGAAAGACGAGACGTCCCATCCTCCCGACCCTCGGCTGTGAGTCGTGCATCGCCTCACAAGAGCACTATCAAGCTAACGAGTTCGGGGCACTACCCGCTCCACACTCCCCGTGTCTCCAGGACGAGCGCCAGCCAGTTGTCCTTCGTGAGGTACCGCGGCTCGCGCGCTGTCCGCGTGAGCTGGGAGAGGTCCACAAGAAACCGCTGTCCATCCGGCCACCCAGCGGCGTGGGCCGCGTCGAACGCGCGTGTCAGCGCGGCGGCCATCTGACACGTCCCGCCGTGTACGCAGGCGACGGTCCAGCGGTCCCGCCAGTCGTGGTGGAGCTGGGCCGGACGTTCACAGATGCAGCAGGCGGGGGGTGACACCATTGGTACGTGGTTCGGACTCGGGCGTCTTCCGTCTGGCCATCCCGAATGAGGCCCTCAGTCACGCGTCGGCAGGTCATACACGGCCTGCATGGCCGGCTCGACCATCTCCCAGGAGACCTCGTTGTTCGATGCAACCTTCAGGTCCCCGCCCTGTTTCTCCTTCCCTAGCACATCCTGGTAGTGCTCCCAGAAGGCTGAAAGATCTCCGCGCCGTGCCGCGCTCTCAAATCCCGTCATCGCTCGGGCCGGCGGTACGCATTCGACAATCGCGAGGAGCGTCCGCAGCGTCTGCGCCGTCGTCATGATGGTCTCTGCTCACTCATGACCGCGTAGTGTGCCATTAATGGGCCGACGCTCATTCGTCAGACTTCGGCCGCTTTTGGGCACACTTTAGACGGTTTTCATGGCCGGGAGCACCGGCCGGACCTCGGCCGACTAAACGCACCTTACGGGGTCGGTCAGCCGATTCTGCTTAACTTAATAATACCTGGAGAAGCAAGGATCCGTCGCCGCTTGACGAAAACTCATCTTCCATCTTCAGGATGGAGGGTCGAATAAAAACCCCGTCTCATCACACCACACCGTAGGCCAGCATCGCGTCGGCTACCTTCACGAAGCCTGCGATGTTCGCACCCTTCACGTAGTCGACGTGGTCGGAAGCCGCCGTGCCTCCGTACTGCACGCACTTGTCGTGGATGCCCTTCATGATGTCGCACAGAAGCTGCTGAAGCTCTTCTTCCTTCCAGGAGATCCGTGCGGAGTTTTGGCTCATCTCGAGCCCGGAGACCGCCACGCCGCCGGCGTTTGCTGCTTTCCCCGGTCCATAGAGGATCTTGGCCGTCTTGAATGCGTGCACGCCGTCAAGATCGGTTGGCATGTTCGCGCCCTCCGACACGCCGATGCAGCCGTTGCTCAACAAGGTCTTCGCGTCCGTTCCTAGCAGCTCGTTCTGTGTGGCACACGGCATCGCAAGGTCGCACGGCACGGCCCAGGGCCGCTGACCCTCGTGGTAAGTGGAGCCGTTGAACTCTTCGGCATATTTGGAAATGCGCCCACGCCTGACGTTCTTGAGCTCCTTGACCCAATCGAGCTTCTCCTGGCTAATGCCCTCGCGATCGTGAATGAAGCCGCCGGAATCGGACAAGGTGACGGGCTGGCCGCCGAGGTGCAGGATCTTTTCCACCGCGTGGATGGCCACGTTGCCTGAGCCGGACACGAGCACTACCTTTCCGTCCAGCGAGTTGCCCACGTGACGCAGCATATCTCGCAGAAAATAGACTGCGCCGTAACCCGTCGCCTCCGTGCGGATGAGGCTGCCGCCGAATTCGAGTCCCTTGCCCGTCAGCACGCCCGTGAACTCGTTTGTGATCCGCTTGTACTGTCCGAACATGTAGCCAATCTCGCGCGCGCCGACGCCGATGTCGCCGGCGGGGATGTCGATGTCGTGGCCGACGTGCCGGTAGAGTTCCGTCATGAATGACTGACAGAAGCGCATCACTTCGTGCTCTGATTTTCCGCTCGGATTGAAGTTCGCACCACCCTTCGCGCCACCCATGGGCAGGCCGGTGAGGCTGTTCTTGAACGTCTGTTCGAACGCGAGGAACTTCAGCACGCTCTCGGTCACGGTCGGATGGAACCGGATGCCGCCTTTATAGGGACCGATCGCGTTGTTGTTTTGCACGCGCCAGCCGCGCTGCACGCGGATGTTGCTGTTATCGTCCTCCCAGCAAACACGAAAGCTCACCACCCGATCCGGTTCGGCGATCCGTCGCAGGATCTGGTACTCGTGGTATTCCTCCTTGTCCTGGATGAAGTCAAAGACGTTCTCTGCCACTTCCTTCACTGCCTGGACGAACTCGGGTTGCCCCGGGTTGCGTTTGTTGACTCCCTCGACAAATTGCTGGAGATTGACGTGGTCGGATATAGCCATGATCACTGCTCCCTAGTTGGAAAAACGTCCACGAACACAACCGCGTGCTTCTGCATTCTGAGTTTTGTGGACAGACGCCTGACGAGATGTGCTTTTGCACGGCAGACGCGGTTCCGGCAGACCTGACGTCACGCACGGCCGCCACACTGGCCCATCTGCCCGATTCTCGCTTGAGCGTGGCATGAATGCGGCCGCGGCCCGGAAAGCGATGCCTCAAGTAGCGGGATCTGCGAGTGTTCATCCCGACATTGTGCCGCGGGGAGAGTTAACCTGACAGAACCCTACCGTGGCCAGATCGTTGGCGTGATGCTCTACCAGGCGGCGGGGCAAGCGGCCACGTGGGTCTATGAAGTCGAGCGGGAAGGGCGACGCTCCAACGCGCCCCCTGCGAACACAACGGTTGCGGAGCAGTGCGATGACGGTCAGCCCTGATGTCTGCGGTCGCGACTAGGACACTGTCAATGCGTAACCCGGTCGCCCCAGATTTGCTTCAAGCGCGCATCGCGGCCGCAGTTGAACCGATAGAACCTGTATCGCCAAGGGCTCTTCTTGTAGTAGTCCTGGTGATAACTTTCGTCGCCCTTGATGGGATAGAAGGTGCTGGCATCGAAGATCTTCGTGACCACCCGCTGGTCCGGAAACGTCGCCTGGACATCTTGCTTCGATTGTTCCGCGAGTCGACTCTCCTCCTGCGTCGACACGAATATCGCGGCGCGATAGCTCGGGCCCTTGTCACAGAACTGCCCCGTGGCATCGAATGGATCGATATTGACCCAGTAGTGATCGAGCAGGTCCTGGTAGCTGACGACGCTCGGATCGTAAGTGATCTCGACGGCTTCGTAATGGCCGGTGTGATCGCCGTTGTAGGTCGGACTCTTCGCGGTCCCGCCGGTAAAACCCGAGATCACGTCCTCAACACCTGGCAGCCCCTCGAAGTCTGACTCCATGCACCAGAAACAGCCACCAGCGAAGTAAGCCTTCTCGGCCCACGCTGCTGGCGAGGCGCCCAACGTCAGTATCAGGAGTGTCGTGGCTGCTCGGCGCACCTGCCGGTCGCGCCAACCCCGTGCCGCGTTGTCCATGGTTCGAGTATAGACCTCTCGAATTCCAGGCTCAACGGTGCCTCCGCAAGGCGCTGTCAAGCCACTAGTAGTGTGACGCTGTCCGCCACCGGGTGGTCCCAGGAGCAGCTGCGATTCATCGCCGCGGATCGCCCGTTTGACTGGTCATGATGTCCGCGCTATCCGGGGGACTATCTCTTCGGGAGCAGCGGTGATTTTGGCCCGGACTCGTTAACTTGACTGTGAGCATCATTCCGCTGCCTGCCGAGGTCGCTCGGTGACACTGGTGGGTGCCGGCGGGTGGTGGCCTGACCCGCAACTTGACTGACCTACGGTCCTCGCTACTGATCTGTCGGTCATCGTCCGTCGGCGATGGACACGGCAACCCGTCTGACCGGATGGGCCGTGACCCAATAGGGGCCTGCGGCAACGTCGACCCATCACAGTCCTGTCCGCCCATCCGGCCGACGCATCAGCACCCGAGGAGGCCACCCGGTGACGAACCACAGGACTATCCAGCCCGACGCGCGGAAGGTGATCGTCGGCGTGGACACCCACAAGCACGTCCACGTGGCCGTGGCGATCGACACGTGGGGGATCCGCCTCGGCGATCGATCGTGTGCGGCCGACTCAGACGGCTACCAACAGCTGATCACCTGGGCCGAGCGTCACGGACGTGTCGCCGCGTTCGGCATCGAGGGCACCGGCAGCGACGGGGCGGGACTCGCGCGCGCGGTCCGGCGAGCCGGGCACCAGGTGCTCGAAGTGAACCGGGGCGACCGGCGCACCCGTCGAATCGCCGGGAAGTCCGACCCCGTGGATGCCGAGACCGCCGCGCGGTCGGTCCTGGCTGGCCAATCGACCGCTATCCCGAAGACCGCGGACGGGGCGGTCGAGATGATGCGCCACCTCAAGGTCGCGCGCCGGACGGCGGTCAACGCCCGCACCTCGGCGATGATCACGCGGAAGCAGATCGTCGTCATGGGCCTGACCCGCTTCCGTGGACACCTAACCCTTGTGGTAGAAGGAGTCCACGATGCCGAACACCAGGAAACCCTACCCGCCGGAGTTTCGCGAACAGATGGTCGCGTTGGTCCGGGCCGGGCGTACTCCCGAAGATCTCGCTCACGAGTTTGAACCGACCGCCCAGTCGATCAGCAACTGGGTGGCTCAAGCCGATCGCGATACCGGTCGGCGGACCGACGGCCTCACGACGACCGAGCGTGCCGAGCTGACGCAGCTCCGCCGCGAGAATCGCCAGCTGAAGCTCGAGCGAGAGATCTTGTCAAAAGCCGCGGCCTGGTTCGCACAGGAGACCGCGCCGAACACGAAGCGATCTTCGGGTTCATGAAAGCGAATCAGGCCACCTATCCGGTCCGGGTCATGGGCCGGCTGCTGGGCGTCTCCGCCAGCGGCTTCTACGCGTGGGCTGGGCGGCCGCCGTCGGCACGGGCCGTGGAGGACATCGGGCTCACGGCCCTGATCCATGCGATCCACCGGCGGTCGGACGGCGCGTACGGGGCGCCGAGTATCCACGCGGAGCTGGCCGACGATCACCACCGTCGGGTCGGGAAGAAACGTGTGGCCCGCCTGATGCGCGCAGCGCGCCTGCAGGGCCTGCGGCCGCGGCGCTTCGTGACCACGACGATCGGCGATCCCACCGCTGACCGGGCGCTGGATCAAGTGGATCGGGAGTTCACTGCAGCGGGCCCGGATCGTCTCTGGGTGGCCGACATCACGTACGTCCCGACGTGGGCCGGCTTCCTCTATCTCGCCATCGTGCTCGACGTCTGGTCGCGACGCATCGTTGGCTGGGCCATGGAGACGCATCTCCGGACTGAACTCGTGCTCGCCGCACTCGACATGGCGTTGACGCAACGCCGGCCCGAGGCGGTCGTGCATCACTCGGATCGCGGGTGCCTGGGTGAATTCAACTGGTCGTCGCAACACCTCGATGATGAGGTGCTGCGATGCAGAAACGGAAACGGAGAAGGTCAGACCGGGCGGGTCGGCCTGCGATGCGTTCGCCTGGTCGGCCGCCGGTAGCGGGGCGTGAGGAGCAGCAACGGTTCTGGAAGGCGATCGCCAGGGGGCTGTCGAGTGAGGATGCCGCTGTGGCATGTGGCGTGTCGCCGCCCGTGGGTGGTCGTTGGTTCCGTGAGGGCGGTGGTATGCCGCCGATCAGCTTGGCGCCCCGATCGGCTCGCTACCTGTCCTTGGCGGAGCGGGAAGAGATCGCGATCCTGCGAGCTCAGGGCGCCGGGGTACGCGACATGGCCCGTCGGCTCCGGAGAGCCCCGTCGACTGTCTCGCGAGAGCTGCGTCGCAACGCGGCGACTCGGAGCGGCGGTCTGGCGTATCGGGCGTCGACTGCGCAGTGGCACAGCGCCCGACGTGCCACGCGCCCGAAGATCGCCAAGCTGGCCGCGAACGATCGGCTGAGGAGCTACGTGCAGGACCGCCTCGCAGGCACAGTGATGGCTGAGGACGGGACGCCCGTGCCTGGCCCAACCGTGGGCTCCTGGAGTGGTCGACGTCATGGCCGCCGCCAGGACCGACATTGGGCGACATCGTGGAGCCCGCAGCAGATCGCCCATCGGCTCCGGATCGAGTATCCCGACGATGACTCGATGAGGGTCTCGCACGAGGCGAGTTACCAAGCGCTGTACATCCAGGGGCGGGGGGCACTGCGCCGCGAGCTGACGGCCTGCCTGCGCACCGGGCGGGCGCTGCGCGCGCCGAGGGCTCGCCGCCGTGGTCGCGGCAAGGCGTTTGTAGGCCCCGACATCATGATCAGCGAGCGGCCCGCCGAGGCCGAGGACCGAGCGGTTCCTGGACACTGGGAAGGCGACCTCATCATCGGCCTTGGCAGCTCCGCGATCGGCACATTGGTCGAACGCACCACCCGATTCACGATGCTGCTCCACCTACCCCGCATGGCCGAACGTGGCCGACTCAGGGTCAAGAACGGTCTGGCTCTTGCGGGGCATGGCGCCGAAGCCGTACGGGATGCGATCACATCGACGATCACTGCGCTCCCTGATCAGCTTCGTCGGTCCCTGACCTGGGACCAAGGCGCGGAGATGGCCCAGCACGCTCAACTGCGTATCGACACGGGGCTGCACGTCTTCTTCTGCGACCCCCGCAGTCCGTGGCAGCGCGGCACGAACGAGAACACCAACGGCCTGCTGCGCCAGTACTTCCCCAAAGGGACTGACCTCAATCGGCACAGTGCGAGCGACATTGCTGCTGTCGCGACCACACTCAACCGCCGACCGCGGAAGACTCTCGGTTGGAAAACCCCATCCGAAGCCTTCAACGAACTGCTACTCTCACACCAGCGAGGACGTGTTGCGACGACCCCTTGAAACCGGCCTGGGCTGTCACCGAACGTGCGCCGTTCGTGACCGAGATGATGCAACACTGGCTCGCGGTGCAGGCGGCGCGATAACGCGGCGCGATCCAGGGGAGAGCCGCGCACGACGAGCCAAAGCAACGCGACGGCGTCGTCGGCAAAGAGCCCCTGCGACTGGAGTCATCGCTGCGTTCGAAAAGGAGGCGTCTGGCAACTAGCGAGACCCGGCTTCCGCTGCGTCGGCCGCACGTGCTACTTCGAGCATGAACGCCATACTCCGATTCCCTTCGTGACAGGCGTACTCGAAGAGTGGCACATCGGTTCGCTGCATCGGGACCGCTGCGGTGAATGATCGCGCAAACGTCGTCTCGTCATCGATCGTGAACTCGTAGACCAGTTGATCGGGACCGACCCGCGTCAAGCGCTCTATCAGATGAAGCGTCTCGCCCGACCCCAGAGACATAGTGAGCGTGTCGAAGCTTCCCCGCTTTCTCGTGAAGTTCGTGCTATCGACGACCAGTGTATCGCCTTCCCAGTGTCCACGCGAATCTCCCAACCATTGACGGATGCCCTCAGGCAGATGGGCGCGGCCGTCCAACGGAATGATGCGTGCCTCGTGGACCATCTCTGTAAAGATCACGACGTAATCCGGCGTCTGAAACAGCATCAGATGGTTGTTGTAGACACTCGGCGTAATCGGAGGACCGGAGCTGAATCCCAACAGGCACCGCTCCCCAACGCCCAAGTCCTCGGAGCCATGCGCAGGTGAATTCCTTGATTGACGCAACCTCACCGGGCGGCGATCCCGACCGGCGTCCTGCCGTTCCTGCGCCTCGGCCGTCAAGGGCGGGATTCTCCCATCGGGCGGGTCGACAATCAGCGACGTGCGCCTGTCTTCGGTCACGGTTGTGCCAGCATCAAACCACCACGCTGCGTGGACGCTCCCAGGATCGAGACGGCGGCGCTCGCGACTGAGCAGGACCTGCCGTTCGTATTCCGCTGCTTCCTCTTCGGACCAAACTTCTTGGTCTGCGAGATTGCGGGGACGTTCCAACGGCGTGATCGTCCGAAAGTCCCAGATCCCCTGTAGGTCCGGTGTGCCCCACGGCGTGCGGGGCACAGCGGCCGTGTCACCGTCGGATTGCGCGATCCCGTCGGCGGGAAGCAAGAGCAGGAGGGCCGCCACGGCGATCCACGGGATCGAGGACAGTCGTCCCCTTCCGGAACAGGGCAATCCGAGCCGAGCACGCCGACGCAGCGAGCGAGCCATTGGCCCTCCTTGACGGCCTCACCGACTACTGTTCGGGATCGTGTGCCGGTTCGATCCGGAGCAGAACGGCATCATCCTCTTCAGTCAACACGTACAGGAACCCGTCGGGGCCCTGCGTGACTTCTCGAATCCGCTGCTTGAGCTCACCGAGCAACGATTCGCGGCCAATCTCCTGCCCCTGTGGGTTGAAGACGACCCGTTCGACGTGGCCCGTGTGTCGCATCCGACCTTCCATCATCGAGCCTACGAAGAGATTGCCCTGCCACTCGGGAAATTCCGCGCCGGTGTAGAACGTCAGCCCAGACGGCGCGATCGACGGCCACCACAGGAGCTCTGGGCTTTCGAATTCCGCAAGCCACGGCGTCTGCGACACCGGAACGCCAGAATACTCGCGGCTGTAGGACGCGATCGGCCACCCGTAGTTCGCGCCGCGCTTGATGATGTTCGCCTCGTCACCGCCTTGCGGGCCGTTTTCGGTGACCCAGAGATCGCCCGTCTCAGGATGAAAACTCAGGCCGAGCTGATTCCGATGGCCCATCGAATAGATTTCGGGCAGGTAGTCGGGGTTTTCAACAAATGGGTTGTCATCGGCCGCCGTTCCGTCGTCGTTCAACCGCAGCAACTTCCCGAAGTGCATATTCGGATCCTGTGCGTAGTCCCCGGTCGATGCGAACCGGTAGGCACCGCCAACGGTCATGAACAGACGCCCGTCCGGCGCGAACAGCAGTCTCGAGGCTGCAATGCCCCGGTCGAGGCCATTGGCTACGAAGATATCTCGAACCTCGGTCAGGGCACCCGCATCGAGGCGCCCCCGAGCCAACGCAACGGTCGAACCGCGCCGACCGTCACGTTCTACCACTTTGGAGTAGGTCAGGTACACGACGCGGTCGTCATCCGGGTGGACAGCGACATCCATCAGGCCTGCTCGTGCCGACTCGGCAAACACCTCGGGAACACCGGGAATCGGGCGTTCGACCAGCTGGCCGTCTCGGATGACGCGGAGAGTTCCTGCGTCGCGTTCAGTGACGAGGATGTCTCCGTTCTGTCGGAAGGCCAGCCCCCATGGATGGGAAAGCCCGCGCACGACCGGCACGACCCGAATCTGGTACTCCGCGGTGTGTAGCACAACCGGGTCGCTCGGTGGAGGCAGGGCCGGAACCCCCGCCAGATCCTGGGCCGAAGCGATGGCTGCCACAAGTGCGAACGTGACGACGAGCAAGTCGAGTGCAGGTCGAGTCCCCAATGGATGGCTCATATGTCCTCCGTCAGAGTGTGGCTCAATTCGCGGACGCCTGTCAGTATATGCCCTGGGAAAACTGTCCTCCCTGTCCGGACGCGGCATTGTCAAGCTACGCATCCCATCATCTCGGGGGTCCGGGGACATCTCAGGGCGCGACGACGAGGCTAGCTGATAGAATCTGCGCCCCTGACCGACAACCAAGTCCGGTCTGCAACATGGAGGAATGTCTAGTGCTCAAGCATGTGCTGCATACGTTCGGTCTCAACCTTATTGTCGCTGAGATGATGGTGAAGGACGTACCGAACGACCTCATGGTCGCCCAGCCCCACGGTCTCATCAACCACCCGTCGTGGAACCTCTGGCATCTGGTGATAAACGGCGACCGCGTCTGCCAGCTGCTCGGGGTCAAGTCGAGTGTCCCGGAAGGATGGACAGAGCGGTTCAAGGCCGCCTCGCCGCCGACGGTGGATGCCTCGAAGTACCCGCCGAAAGATGAACTATTGGATGCACTTCGAGCAGTTCATCGCAGCCTAGGTGACGAACTGCCCGGTATCGACCAGTCAGTGCTTGACCAGCCCCATCCGGTGGAAGGCGCGCGGCCGTATTTTCCGACTCTCGGGGACCAAGTCGTGTATGCGATGACGGCCCACGAGATGGACCATCTTGGTCAAATCGCAGCGTGGAGGCGGGCCGAAGGGCTCACACCGGTGCCGCTAGGGTGATAGTCCAGAGCGCCGGAGACCAGCCGTACGAGTGAAGACATGAGGCGGACGAGACGAGGCTTTGTGCGGGGGCAGGAACAAAGCTGAAGCCCGCTTCAACTCCGAGGCTGCGTGGGCGCGGTGACGAGAACGGCGTTCAGGAACTCGAGCTGCAACCGCGCCTGGTCGCGGATCGGCATCGGCCGGATCCCGTGGCTGGTGGCGGCACGAACAACCTCGGCACCCGACCGGCCAGTCAGTAAGTCCGCTAGCCAGCGATGGAAGGCGACCCGGCCCTTGCTCCCCGACGCGGGGTCTGGGAAGTCGCGCACCGCTCCAGACGGCGGCAGCAGGAAGAGCGGCATCTCGGAAACAAAGGTGAGCGGGTCGCCACCCAGCGAGCGCACGTACTCCATCGAACTCGGGCGGAACAGCGCAGCAGTCTCAGGGTCGCCACGGTCGAGGAAGTGGCGGCGCATGGCACCCGACTCGGGACGGGTGGTGAAGCCCTCGTCGATCCGGCTGAAACCCTTCTCGCCACCGCGGTCGGGGTCGAATAGGACATAGTCCATCTCAAGCACCCGTCGTCGGAGCCGATCTCGCATCGCCGTCGTGCGCTTCGCCCAACCCTCTTCGATGAGGAACCACGGTCCCGGAGCGAACGCCATGCCGTGAAGCGAGCCGTGGACATCGTACGGCGCCCCGTCGGCCAGAAAGCCGGCGATCGCGCGGTTCTCGCGTCGCGCCTCGTAGTCGTTTGTCGAGCGCGGGAAGCCGAACTCAACGTCGTCACCCGGGGGCTCCCGGACGACGCCGGCCGAGTAGGCGGCAAGATCAAATCCGCGGTCGGCAACGCCTTGGTGATCCGTCACCTCAAGGGTGCGCGTTTCCCAGACGGCGTTCGCAGCCTCCCCATCGGGGTTGGCGTGGGGGACAATCGACCAGCGCACATCAGCAACCGCCGGGTCGTGCTCGGGACGGGTCGCCAGCCATGCGGCGAGCCGTCGGAGGGTCGCCGGCCCGACGGGTTCGTCGGCGTGGCAGCCGGCAACGAGGCTCACCGACAGCGGCCCCCGCCCTCCGCGCCACGCGCCGATCGGCCGGCCGTCGCGCGAGCGGCCGACCTCCTCCAGGTCCGCTGCCGGGGCGGACCAGACCAGAATATTTTCAATCGGAAGAGGCGTAGTCATCGGCCGAGTCTACAGTGATGAACGAACGTCGGCTGACCCACTTCTTGCCGTTCCCACTTCGCTTTTGAATCCCAATGGTAACGCGGTTCGTCGTAACAGAAGCGTACCGAGATCAACGCTGACCGAGGAGATCTCGACGCCACACGAACTGAGTTGGCATATCCCAAAAAGGATCTATCGTCGCTCAGAGAGAGAGGCTACCGTTACGGTAGCCTCTCGGCCAGGCGCGTCAGCCTATCCGCCAGCGCTTCCATTCGCGCCTGGATGCGACCGCTTGCTGCGCTTGCCTCTCGCAGCACCTCCGACGCAGCGGTCGTGAGCGCCCCTGCTAGCGCGGCGTCGGTGCCACTGTCCAGCGCGGCGTCGGCGCGATCGAGCAGCCCGAATAACGCAGATCTCCGCGCCGCGCTCAACGTGTCGGTCCTGCCGAGCTGGTCTAGGTAGGCCCTCGCCACCACCGGACGGGTCGACCAGTCGATGCGTCGCTGGTCCTGCGCGTTGAACGTCGCCGGCCTCACGGTCGACGCGGCGGCGATCTCGTTTTCAGTCAGGAACTCGCTCGGCAGCAGCTCCAGGACGTCAAGACCACGGGCGATCTCGGTGCCGTAGATGAAGCCGCGATACCAGTAAGCCGACCAGTACCCGGCCATCACGATCTGGTCCGGATCGAGGGGGCCGCGGTCGAAGTACGCGATCTCGACCGGATTGGTCGAATCGGTGAAGTCGAAGACCGAGATGCCGCCCTGATACCACGCCTGCACCATGATGTCGCGACCTGGCACCGGCACCAGCGATCCATTGTGTGCGACGCAGTTCTCGGTCTCAGCCTGTGGAGCGGGAAGCTTGTAGTGGCCACGGTACTCGAGCTGCCGGTCGACGATGTCGTAGATCGCGTTGGCACCCCACTGTCTCGGGTCGGACGCTCGGCAACGGGCGCGGCCGCCGCCACCCCACTCGTCGGTGAAGATCACCTTGGTGCCATCATTATTGAAGGTCGCCGAATGCCAGTAGGCAAACCCAGGGTCAACCACCTCATCGAGCCTGACCGGGTTCACCGGGTCGGAGATGTCCAGCAGGATGCCGTTGCCGGAGCAGGCACCGGCCGCAAGTCCGATCTCCGGATAGGCGGTGATGTCGTGGCACCGGCTGGTCTCGGACGTGCGCTGGGTGCCGGGACCGTGGTCGCCGCCCCGCCACAGGCCGGCGACATCGCCGGTCTCGGGGTCCCGGAAGACGAACGGGCGGCTGACGACGCGTGCTTCCTCGGGGTTCGCCAGCGGAATCTGGATGATATCGATCCGGAACAGCGCCGTGTCTGGGTTCTCCGCAGGCGACTCGTCCGAACAGCCCTCGAGCTCGTCGCCTGACCGCACCGAGGCGGTGCCTGAGCCGTAGACGTAGACGTTGCCCTCGTCGTCGGGGACGCCCACCAGCGAGTGGGTATGGGATCCGCGACAGGTCTGCACCGCGGCCACCTGCCGTGGGCTCTGCATGTCGCTGATGTCGAAGATACGGAGTCCACGAAATCGTTCCTGGCTCACCGGCTCCGCCACTCCCTGCAGCCCGCAGTCGAGACGGCCCCTGGTCTGCTCGACCGACATGATGAGCAGGTTGCCAAGGACGGACACGTCGCCTTGGCCGCCGGGGCACACGACCGAGCTGACGAGCTGCGGCGAAGCAGGGACTTCCACTCGATAGGTGTTGAACCCGTGGTAGTTCCCCTCGAACAGCACGTCCCCAGCAAACGCCATGTCCGTGTTGGCGAAGCTGAGCAGACCGCGCCGAGGTCGCTCCTCCGGCTCGTCGTCATCCGGCTCGTCCGAACCGCCTTTGTCCTCGGTGATGGCGGCTGTCGGGTCGTAGAAACCGTCAGGTTTCGGGAGCGTGGCAACTAGCGCCATGTTCCAGATCGCCTCGCCGGCACCGCTGAACCCCGCTGCGAGCTGCACCCGCGGATCGGTCGACAGCTCAGCCAGCATCACGTCCATCCGGTCGATCTCCATTCTCTGGTCACCAGTGACGTCCGACGTGAAGGGCGTAGAGCTGCGAGTCCTGGGCCGCGCCCGGCTGGTCGAGTAGGTTCTCGACCATGGTGACGGCGCCGCGGTGGTGCTTGATCATCAGCTCGAGGAACAGCCGGTCGAACTCCATCCCAGAGGCCGCCGCAAGCCGGTCCATCTCCTCGTCGGTCAGCATGCCCGGCATCGGCATCCAGTCCGGCTCGTGATGAGCGTCGACATCGGGAACCGACTCATTGCGCTCACGAAGCCAGTCCTGCATCATCGAAATCTCGTCCTCCTGCGAGATATCGATCCGCTGTGCCAGCTGCCGCATCACGTCGCGTTCGGTACGGGTTTCCAGGAGCGCAGTCATCTCGAGCGCCTGGGCGTGATGCGAGATCATCCCCTGCATGAACTTGACGTCGCCGCCGGTGTAGCGGATGCCGGCAAGGTTGGACGCCTCCTCGGATGTGATCTCTCGACTCGGCTCGCCCGGCGCGCCCGGCTGGATGATCGGTGGCTGCGCCTGGCTGAAGGCCGCCGCGCCGACGAGC